>NZ_JAINRD010000100.1 GCF_020400605.1 Streptomyces aculeolatus
TGGCCGCCGACATGGTCGCCACCCGCGCCAAGCTGCTCCACACCCTCCCCGACGGCACCGGCATGCTCGCCGTCAACACCGACGCCGACACCCTCACCCCGTACCTCAAGCGCCACGAAGACGTGGCCATCGCCGCGTACAACTCCGCCACGTCCCTCGCCGTCGCCGGCCCGCACCAGCCGCTCCGGGAACTCGCCGAGGAGCTGACCGAGGCGGGCATCCGCACCAAGGCTTTGAAGGTCGCGCACGCCTTCCACACCGCGCACACCGAGCCGATCCTCGACACCTTCACCACCCACCTGACGGACCTCTTCAACCGCCACACCCTCGGCGACGCCCAGATCCCCGTCATCTCCAACATCACCGGACAGCCCGCCACCAGCGACCAGCACCACGACCCCACCTACTGGGCCCAGCACATCCGCCAACCCGTCCACTTCCACCAAGGCATCACCCACCTCACCACCGACGACGGCATCAGCCTCTTCACCGAGCTGGC
>NZ_JAINRD010000101.1 GCF_020400605.1 Streptomyces aculeolatus
GGGACGGCGAGTTCCATGGCGACCAGGCGCGGGACGTCCTCCCGCTTGTCGAGCCGTCCCTTGACGAAGACGATGGCGTCCTCGACGAGTTGGGTCGAGACCAGCTGATAGGTGGCCGGAAAGAACATGCAGTCGAGGGAGCCGCCGAGGTCCTCGACGGTGGCGATGGCCCAGGCATTGCCCTGCTTGGTCATCTTCCGCTGGAGCCCGGAGATGATGCCGCCGATGGTGACGATGGTGCCGTCGGAGTGGTCGCCGCCGTTGAGTGCGGCGATGGAGGCGTCGGCCTTGTCGTTGAGGACGTGCTCGACGCCGAAGAGGGGGTGGTCGGACACGTAGAGGCCGAGCATCTCCCGCTCCTGGGCGAGCAGATACGACTTCTCCCACTCCTCCTCGGCGAACTGCACGTCGAGCCCGAAGCCCGGCTCGTCCGCCGCGGTCTCGTCGCCCATGCCGCCGAAGAGGTCGAACTGCCCCTCGGCCTCCTTCCGCTTGACC
>NZ_JAINRD010000102.1 GCF_020400605.1 Streptomyces aculeolatus
GCCACCGGTCTGACGAGCCACCTCAGCGACAACGAGGTCCGCAACGTCACCCACGGCACGACCGCACTCACCGCCGAGCACGCCCTCCACCTGCTCGACACCGCCCTCACCACCCCCCAGCCCCACCACCTCTGCGTCCCGGTCACGCCGTCCGCCCTGCGGAACCCGGACCGGCTCCCCGTCCTCTTCCGCGGCCTCGCGTCCCGTCCGGCCCGGCGCGCCGCGGCCGGCTCCGCCGCGGGCGACGGCAACGCACTGGCGGAGCGGCTCACCGCGCTCTCCGAGCCGGAGCAGCGGCACAAGGTCGTCCTGGACGTCGTACGGAGCAACATCGCCGCCGTCCTCGGCCACGGCACCGCCGACACCATCGACCCCCACCGCCCCTTCAAGGAACTCGGCTTCGACTCCCTCACCGCCGTCCAACTCCGCAACCAACTCACCACCACCACCGCACTACGCCTCCCCGCAACCCTGATCTTCGACCACCCCACACCCGA
>NZ_JAINRD010000103.1 GCF_020400605.1 Streptomyces aculeolatus
AGGTCCTCGATGGCGAGGGTGGAGATCGGGTCGAGGGCGGAGCAGGGCTCGTCCATGAGGAGCACCTGGGGTTCGACGGCGATGGCGCGGGCGATGCACAGCCGCTGCTGCTGGCCGCCGGAGAGGCCCGAACCGGGGCGGTTGAGGCGGTCCTTGACCTCGTTCCACAGGTTCGCGCCGCGCAGGGACTTCTCCACCACGTCGTCCAGTTCGGACTTCTTGTAGCGGCCGTTGAGCTTCAGGCCCGCGGCCACGTTCTCGTACACGCTCATCGTCGGGAACGGGTTGGGCCGCTGGAAGACCATGCCCACCACGCGCCGTACGGAGACGGGGTCGACGCCGGTGCCGTAGAGGTTCTCGTCGTCCAGCATCACCTTCCCCTCCACCCGCGCGCCCGGGATGACCTCGTGCATGCGGTTGATGGTGCGCAGGAAGGTGGACTTGCCGCAGCCGGACGGGCCGATGAAGGCGGTCACGGACTTCGGCTCGACGG
>NZ_JAINRD010000104.1 GCF_020400605.1 Streptomyces aculeolatus
TGAGCATCCTCGGCGGGCGGGTGTGTCGTCGTTTGGGATCAGTGGGACGAATGCGCACGTGATTCTTGAGCAGGCCCCGGTGGAGGAGGTGCCGGAGTTGGAGGCCGGCGAGGTTGAGGTGCCGGGTGATTCGTTGCCTTTGGGTGGTCGGGTGCCGTTGGTGGTGTCGGGTCGGTCGGTGGGTGCGTTGGCTGGTCAGGCTGCGCGGTTGGGGGAGTTTCTGGCCGGCGGTGGTGGTGCTGGTGTGTCGTTGGGTGATGTGGGTTGGTCGTTGGCGGTGTCCCGTGCGGGTTTGGAGCACCGTGCGGTGGTGTTTGCGGGTGATCGGGGTGAGGCGGTTGCTGGTCTTGGTGCGGTAGCGGCTGAGGCGTCTGCGGGTGTGGCGTCGGGTGTGGTGGTGGGGGCGCGGTGTGCGGGCCGGGTGGTGTTGGTGTTTCCGGGTCAGGGTTCGCAGTGGGTGGGGATGGCGCGGGAGTTGCTGGAAGG
>NZ_JAINRD010000105.1 GCF_020400605.1 Streptomyces aculeolatus
GTGCTCGGCCTGCGCGGAGCGCGCCAGACCCCACAGCGCGGTATGTGCGGGGTCGGTCGCGGGGTCGGCGTCGGTGGGCAGGGCGTGGGCGTGGCGGGTGAGGACGACGAGGGGGGTGTCGGCCAGGCGGGGTTCCGTGAGGTGTTGCTGGAGGAGGGTGAGGAGGTCGTTGACGGCCGTGTGGGCGGCGGTGGGGGTGGTGCCGCCGGGTGCGGGGGCGTAGACGACGGCGGTGGGCTGGTCGTCGGTGGCGAGGAGGTCGGCCAGGCTCGCGTAGTGCCGGGCGGGGGTGTCCGGGACGGCGGCGGTGGCGCCGAGGACGGCCCAGCCGGCGAGGTCCGGTACATCGTCCGGGAGTTGCTGCGGAGTCCAGCGCAGACCGTAGAGGTGCTCGGGGATGCCGGTCGGCTGGGCACCAGCGGGCAGCGTGCGCAGGGTCAGCTCGCCGACCCCGGCCACGAGGCCGCCCTGCGTGTCGTACAGGC
>NZ_JAINRD010000106.1 GCF_020400605.1 Streptomyces aculeolatus
AACCCACCCTGCCGCACATAACTCCGCCCCTCCCGATCAGGATCCGCATCATAAAGCCCCTCAAGATCCCACCCCCGATCCACCGGGAACCCAGAAATCGCATCCCCACCCGCATCAACCAACCGCCACAAATCCTCAGGAGACTCCACCCCACCCGGGAACCGGCACGCCATCCCCACAATCACCACCGGATCATCCACCACACCCGACACCACCGGGCCCACCACACCCGCACCCACCCCAACCGCGGCCTGATCCCCCAACAACTCAGCCCGCAAAAACCCCGCCAACGCCACCGGCGTCGGATAGTCGAACACCAACGTCGCCGGCAACCGCAACCCCGTAGCCGCACCCAGACGGTTCCGCAACTCCACCGCCGTCAACGAATCAAACCCCACATCACGAAACGCACGCTCCGCCTCCACCGCCACCGCACTCCCATGCCCCAACACCACCGCAGCATGCGAACGCACCAGATC
>NZ_JAINRD010000107.1 GCF_020400605.1 Streptomyces aculeolatus
GAGCGAGGGGGAGGGTGCCGGTGAGGTGGGCGGCGGAGAGTTCGCCGATGGAGTGGCCGATGAGCGCCGTGGGCTGAACGCCTGCCTTTTGGAGCAGGCGGTAGCCGGCCACGTGGTGGGCGAAGAGGGCGGGCTGGGTGTAGAGCGTCGTTTCCAGCAGCGCGGCGTGCTCGCTGCCGGGTTCGGCGAACATCACGTCCCGTAGCGGGACCTCGGTGTCGAGGTGCTGGTCCAGCGCCGTGCACACCTCGTCCAGGGCTTCGGCGTAGACCGGGAAGGACTCGTACAGGTCGCGGCCCATGCCGGGTCGCTGGCTGCCCTGACCCGAGAACATCACCGCGAGGCGGCCTCCGGTCTCGGCCGACCCGGGGCCGGTGACCAGGGCAGGGTGCGCGGTGCCCGCGGCCAACGCCGCCAGCGCCTCGCGGAGTTCCGTGCGGTCGGCGGTGACGACTCCCGCA
>NZ_JAINRD010000108.1 GCF_020400605.1 Streptomyces aculeolatus
CGGCGAGGGGGAGGGTGCCGGTGAGGTGGGCGGCGGAGAGTTCGCCGATGGAGTGGCCGATGAGCGCGGTGGGCTGAACGCCTGCCTTTTGGAGCAGGCGGTAGCCGGCCACGTGGTGGGCGAACAGGGCGGGCTGGGTGTAGAGCGTGGTTTCCAGCAGCGCGGCGTGCTCGCTGCCGGGTTCGGCGAACATCACGTCCCGTAGCGGGACCTCGGTGTCGAGGTGCTGGTCCAGCGCTGTGCACACCTCGTCCAACGACTCGGCATAGCCGGGGAAGGTCTCGTACAGGTCGCGGCCCATGCCGGGTCGCTGGCTGCCCTGCCCGGAGAACATCACGGCAAGCCGCCCACCGGTCTCGGCGGACCCGGGGCCGGCGACCAGCGAGGGGTGGGTGGCGCCGGCGGCGAGTGCGGTGAGGGCTTCGTGGAGTTCCGTGCGGTCGGCGGTGATCACTCCCGCG
>NZ_JAINRD010000109.1 GCF_020400605.1 Streptomyces aculeolatus
TTCGAACGTCACGGGCGAGGTCGCCGATGCGCAGACGGTGTGCGATCCGGAGTACTGGGTCCGGCACGTGCGCGACGCCGTCCGCTTCGCGGACGGCGTGCAGGCCGCGGCACGTACCGGGGTCTCCGTATTCGTGGAGGTCGGGCCCGCTCCGGTCCTGACCGCCATGGGACAGGAATGCCTCCCGGACGAGCCCGTCAATTGGATCGCCCTCTCCCGCGCTCCCCGGGAAGGCGACAAGGAATCGCCGATCGAAGAATCTGCGAAGGCAAACACCGAATTTGCCCACGAGGAATCTCGTGCCGCCGGTGACCTCATGTCAGGCGTCGGCGCCGCGTTCTCGGCGGGCGTGCCGGTGGATTGGCGTGCGGTGTTCGGCGGGGTCCGGGGGCGGCGGGTCGCGCTGCCGACGTACGCGTTCCAGCGGCGCACTTACTGGCTGTCCGGCCCGGCGTCGAAC
>NZ_JAINRD010000010.1 GCF_020400605.1 Streptomyces aculeolatus
GGCCCGCGGCGGGGGGGGGGGGGGGGCGCGCCCCCCCCGGGCGGGCCCCCGCGGCCCCGTACCCCCACGTGTCATGCACCGAACATTCATCGAGGAGTAAACGCATGTCCTCCAACCGCAGGGACTTCATCCGCAAGGCGGCCCCGGTGGCCGCGGTGGCCGCCGTGCCGGTGGTCGCGGGCGGCCAGGCGATGGCCAGCGACAACGAGAGCAGCAGCCAGGGCAAGGGCCACGGCCGCCCGCCGCGCAAGGAGGTCCACTACCCCGGTGGCGGCGAGCCGCCGGAGAACCCCCTGTTCAGCCCGATCGTGACCTACGGCAACATGGTCTTCATCTCGGGTATCGGCGCGCACTTCGAGGGCGACATCCGCGCCCACACCGACCACGTGCTCAACGAGATCGAGCGCTACCTCGAGTCGGTCGGCTCCTCCATGGAGAAGGTCCTCAAGGTCAACGTCTACCTCAACACCCTGGACGACTACGCCGGGATGAACGAGGTCTTCCTCGGCCGCTGGGGCAAGGAGCCGGGCGTCCGCACCACCATCGCCGCCGCCGCCGGCATCCCCGGCGACTCCCTGGTCGAGATCGACTGCATCGCCGTCATCTGACATTCCGTAGTGCACGCGCCACCACCACCTGACACACAGAGATGGGGAATCAAGACGGCATGCACGTGAGATCGCGAGTTTCCTGGACGGTACTTCCCGCGGCGCTGACCCTCGTACTGGGCGCCTCCACCGTCGGCGCCACGGCGCCTTCGGACGCCCAGGCCGAGGGGAAGGACGACAAGGGCGCCGCGTACGACCTCGTCATCCGGCGGGGACACGTCATCGACCCGAAGAACGGCATCGACGGCGTCCGCGACGTCGCCGTCAAGGACGGCAAGATCGCCAAGGTGGCGCGGAGCATCGACGCCTCGGGGGCGGAGAAGACCGTCGACGCCAAGGGCGACTACGTCACGCCCGGTCTGATCGACATGCACGCGCACATGTTCCCGGGGCCGAAGCAGGACTACGCCAACGGCTGGCACGGCGTGGCCCCCGACGGCTTCACGCTGCGGGCGGGCGTCACCACGGCCGTGGACACCGGCTCGTCGGGCGCCAGCAACTTCGACCAGTTCAAGACCGAGGTCATCGACAAGTCGAACACCCGGGTGCTGGCCTTCCTGAACATCGTCGGCAAGGGCATGGCCGGCCACCCGTTCGAGCAGGACCTCTCGGACATGGAGCCGGGGCCCGCCGCCGAAGTGGCCAAGGCGAACCCGGGCACCGTCGTCGGCATCAAGACGGCCCACTACAACGGCCCCGAGTGGGACCCGGTGGACAACTCCGTCAAGGCCGGCGAGGAGGCAGGCGTCCCGGTCATGGTCGACTTCGGCGCCAACACGCCGGAGCGTCCGCTGTCGCAGCTCCTCAACGAGAAGCTGCGGCCCGGCGACGTCTACTCGCACATGTTCTCCGGGCTCCGCGGCGAGCTGGGCAAGGACGGCAAGCTCAACCCGGCGATGCAGCAGGGCCGCGACCGCGGCGTGGTCTTCGAGGTCGGCCACGGCGGCGGCAGCTTCTCCTGGGACGTGGCGGTGCCGGGGATGAAGGAGGGCTTCACGCCCGACGTCATCTCCACCGACCTGCACATCTCCAGCATGAACAGCGGCATGAAGGACATGTCCAACGTCATGTCGAAGTTCCTGACGCTCGGCATGCCGCTGGAGGACGTCATCGAGGCGTCCACCTGGACCCCGGCCCAGACCATCCAGCGTCCCGACCTGGGCAACCTGTCGGTCGGTGCGCCCGCGGACATCGCGGTCTTCGCGCTGGAGAAGGGCAAGTTCGGCTACGTCGACAGCTTCGGCTGGCGGATCGACGGCAAGCAGAAGCTGGTCGCCGAGACCACCTTCCGCGAGGGCAAGGCCGTCTGGGACCTCAACGGCAAGGCCGCGAACGAGTGGTACCCGGGGGCGAACCCCCCGAAGGCCAGCGCGGAAGAGGACCACGAGCACCAGTAAGGAACCATCCCTCCCCGCCCCGGAGGGCGTCCCGGCCGGCCCGAGCCGGGACGCCCTCCGGGGCTCCGCGCTGCCCGGCCCGTACGCACCGGGGGTTCAACACGCGTTCGCCGCAGGGGTCTTGACCTTGATCCAGAGCGCGCGAACACTGCACGGGTGTCTTCCACCTCACCCCTGCACCCCCGTTCCGGTCGCCCCGGCAGACCCGGGCGGCCCACCCGCCCCAGCAGGCGCAACGTGCTCCGGCTCACCGGCGCCCTCGCCGGGATGGCCGCCGCCGCCCAGTTCACGCCGGCGCCCGCGACCGCTGCGCCCCGGTACAGCGACAACCCCTTCACCCTCGGCGTCGCCTCCGGCGAGCCGCTGCCGGACGGCGTCGTGCTGTGGACCCGGCTGGCGCCGGTGCCGCTGGCCGAGGACGGCCTCGGCGGGATGCCGCCGAGCGACGTCGCGGTGCACTGGGAGGTCGCGGAGGACCCCGGGATGCGCCGGGTGGTGCGCCGCGGTTCGGCCGCCGCCAAGCGGGACTTCGCCCACTCCGTCCACGTCGAGGTGACCGGGCTGCGGCCCGGGCGCGAGTACTGGTACCGGTTCCGCTCCGGCGGCGAGCTGAGCGCCGTGGGCCGTACGAAGACCGCGCCGCCGGCCGGCTCGCTGACGCCCATGACGCTGGCGTTCGCCACCTGCCAGAGCTGGTCGGACGGTTTCTACACCGCCTACCGCCACCTCGCGGACCAGGACCTCGACCTGGTCGCGCACCTCGGGGACTACATCTACGAGTACCCGGTGAGCCGCACCAGCGGCCCGCGCGGGACCGACCTGTCCGCCGCGCACAACGCCGAGACCCTGACGCTGGACCAGTACCGGCTGCGCTACGCGCTCTACCGCACCGACCCCGACCTGCAGGCCGCGCACGCCGCCGCCCCGTGGATCGCCACCGTCGACGACCACGACGTGGAGGACAACTGGGCCGGCGAGACGTCGTTCAGCGGCGCCTCCCCCGAGGACCTGCTGCGCCGCCGCGCCGCCGCCTTCCGGGCGTACTACGAGCACCTGCCGCTGCGCGCCTCCGCGCTGCCGCAGGGCCCCGACATGCGACTGCACCGCACCCTCGACTACGGCCGGCTCGCCCGCTTCCACGTCCTGGACGCCCGGCAGTTCCGCGACCCCATCGACATCACCCGCCGCGACGACCCGGCCCGCTCCATGCTCGGCGCCGCGCAGGAGCGCTGGCTGCTGGACGGCCTCGCGGACTCCGGCGCCACCTGGAACGTCCTCACCCAGCAGGTCCTGATGATGCAGCTCGACCGGCTCACCGACCCCGGGCTGCAGCAGCTCAACGGCGACGCCTGGGACGGTTACACCGCCACCCGGGCCCGCCTCCTCGACGGGATCGCGGAGCGGCGTGTGGCCAACCCGGTGGTGCTCACCGGCGACATGCACGTCAACATGGCCGGCACCGTCACGCGGGACTTCGCCGACCCCTCCTCCCCCGCCGTGGCACCGGAGTTCGTCACCACCTCGGTCACCTCCGGCGGCAACGGGGCCGACAGCTCCCCGCAGGCCGAGGAGTGGCTGGCGGCCAACCCGCACCTGGCGTTCTACAACGGCCAGCGCGGCTACGTCCGCTGCACCGTCTCCCCCGGCGAGTGGCGCGCCGACTACCTCGTGGTCGACCGGGTCTCCGTCCCGGACGGCTCGGTGAGCACCCGTCGCTCGTTCGTCGTGGAAGCCGGCCGGCCCGATCTGCAGGAGGCGTGAGCATGCACCGGATCCGCAGCAGGGCCGGCGCCGCCGTCGCCGCGCTCGCCGCCGTCGCCGCCGTGTCGGCGCTCACCGCCCCGGCGGCCCCCGCGGCCCCGGCCGCCACGGCAGCCGCGGGAAACAAGGCGGCGGCCGGGGAGTTGCTGGTCGTCCAGGCCAACCTCCAGGAGGCGGTACGTCCCGCTGACGCCGCCGAGACCGCGGACCTCGACAACTTCGTCACCCGGCTCACCGCCGCCGCACCCGCGCCGCCGGACGCGCTGCTGCTCACCGAGGTACTCGGCCCCGGTGCCCGGCACGTCGCCGCGCAGCTCGGCCGCGCGACCGGGCAGCGCTACCGCGTCGCCGTCGCCCCCGGCGACAGCCCGTACCTGCCGGACGGCGCGGTGCGGGAGTCGGCGATCGTCGTCAACGCCGACACCGTGCGGACCGTGGGCACCCCCGGCTTCCACCGGGTGCAGAGCGAGGACCAGGCCTACGCCGTCGTCGAGACCCGGGCCCGTCCGGCGCTGCGGGCGCCGCTGGTCAGCGCGCACGTCGCCGGCAGCCCGGCGCCGGCCGCCGAGGCGCTCGCCGGGTTCCTCGCCGAGCGCCACCCGGCGCCGGAGGGCACGCCCCAGGTCGAGGTGCTCGGCGGCGACTTCCGCGCCGGCCGCTGCGCGGAGCCGGTGGCCTACCTGGCGATCGGCTGCGCGCCCGCCCCCTTCTGGGAGGGCCTGACCGCCGGGCGGGCGTACCGGGACACGGGGTACGAGCGCGGCGCCGAGCCCTGGTCGGCGTACCGCAACTACCTCTTCGCCCGCGGCGACGTGCGCGCCGGCCACGTCGACACCGCCTACCGGCAGGCGCTCCCCGACGCGCAGGCGTGCAAGGAGGCGTTCGACCGCGGCGAGGGCGCGAGCGCGCCGGCCGGGTGCCGGGGCACGTACTACGCGGACCAGCCCTTCTCCTTCGCCCGGCTCGCGGCCCCGCCGCCGGTTGCGACCGCCGTGGTCCCCGGCCGGGCCGAGATGTCGCGCTGCGAGCTGGGTGAGCGGGTGGGCGACGCGGTCGCCCGGGTCGCCAACTACACCGCGGAGCCGGTCACCCGGGAGGTCGCCGCGGAGGCCGGCGCGCCGCTCGCCGTCGCCCCGGCCACCGCGACGCTGGAGGTGCCCGCGCAGCAGGCGCGGGCCGCGCGGATCTCGCTGACCGCCGCCGCGGACACCCCGCCCGGCACCTACCCGGTGCACGTCCGCGTCGGGGAGGAGGCGTTCACCGTGCCGGTCACCGTCACCCCCGAGTGCACGGAGCCGCGGGTGTACGCCACCAGCTGGCACTCCGGCTCCGAGCCGGAGCGCGCGGTGGACGGCGACCCGAACACCTTCTGGCACTCGGAGTACGTCCCGGTCACGCCGCTGCCGCAGTCGCTCACGCTGAACCTGGGCGAGGTGCGGCCGGTGACGGAGGTGACGTACCAGCCGCGCGTCGACGGCAACCTCAACGGCACGATCCTGCAGTACAAGGTGTACGTCTCCGCCGACGGCAGGGAGTTCACCGAGGTCGCGGCCGGCATCTGGGAGCGCGACGCGCGGCTGAAGACCGCCTCCTTCGCGGCGGCCGACGCCCGGTACGTACGCCTGGAGGCGCACACGGCCAGCGGCGGGAGCTACGCCTCCGCGGCCGAGGTCACCGCGGGCGCGCCGTAGGGGCGGACCCGGCGGGCGGGGTCAGGCGGTGCCGCGGAACGCGCGCAGCACCGCCTGGCCCTTGGCGTTGTCCGCGATGACGTAGACCGTGCTGCCGTCCCAGGCGTACGTGGCGGTGGACGGCGAGCCCATCGACTGGCCCTTTGCCGCGAGCGCGCCGACGATCTTCGTCTTGCCGGTGCGCACGGCGTACTCCGTCAGCTCCAGGTGGAAGCCCTCCTCGGGCTTCGCGCTGGCGATGAGCCGGCCGTCGGCGGAGTCGTAGCCGATCATCTGGAGGTAGGCGCTCTCCGGCGTCTTCCACAGCAGCCCGCCCGACTTCAGGTCCACGGCGGCGAAGTGCACGTTGTCCCTGTACTCGGCGACGAGCACCCCGTCCTCGGTCACGAACGTGGTGTGCTCCTCGAACTGCAGCTCGGCGAGGTCGCCGGCGAGCGGGATGAGCTTGCCCTGCTTGCCGTCGTCGGTGAAGGACTGCACGAACCGGTTCTCCTCGTCGTCCTGGAGGAGCACGGTCAGCGGGTTCTCGCCCAGGATGCGCTGGACGTCGAGGTCGACGCCGGGGAAGCGCCACGGGTCGTCGCCGCCGCGGGTGTCCAGGACGGTGAGCTGGTTGCGCGGGGAGACGTCGGTGCACTCGCTGCTGCCGACGGCGTGCTCGTCGCCGAGGACGAGGGAGGAGTCGCACTCCCGGCCGCGGGAGGTGAAGTCGAGGCCCTGGCCGCCGCCCTTGGCGTTCCAGTTGTTGACGTAGGTGCCGATGTTGGTGCTGATGGTGGAGTCGTTGACGGTGAGCACAGGGTTGCTGGTGCCGATGTCCTCGGCGAGGTTCTCCGACCACAGCACGGTGCCGGTGTCGACCTCGATGGCCGCGAGGTACGCGCAGTCGTCGCCGCCGGCGTCGAAGGCGACGGCGCCGATGCCGCCGGGGCTGATCCGCCGGGACATGGCGCACAGCTCGCCGGCGCGCTTCGGCGGCTTCACCTTCCACTTCTCCTTGCCGGAGCGTACGTCGTACGCGCGCATGCCGCCGTCCTCGTCGCCGTAGACGACGTGGTCGCCGGCCGGCCAGAGGCCGGGCAGGCTGCTGGAGTCGCCGGCGGCGACGTGGGTCCCCTGCAGCGGAGTCGACCACAGTTGTTCCAGCGCGTTGCCGGGCAGTTCGTCCTGTGCGCTGCCGCCGCTGCCGCTGCCACCGTCGTCGTCGGAGAGGAGGACGATCGCGCCGCCGCCGACGAGCACGGCGAGGACGACGACCACGGAGAGCACGACGGCGAGGGCCTTGCCGCCGCCGGACCCCGGCGGGGGCGGCGGGGGCGGCGCGTAGTGGGCATGCTGCGGGGCCGCGGGTCCGGGCTGCCCGGGCATGCCCGGGGCAGCCATCGGCCCGGGGTGTCCCTGCGGTGCGTACGGCCCGCCGGCCGGCTGCTGCGGGACCTGCGGAGGCCCGGCGGGCGCAGGTCCCGCGGGCGGGGGCCCGGGCGGCGGGGCGGGCGTGCCGGGTGGCACGCCGGGGCCGTTCGGCGGGGGCGGCCCGAAGCCGCCCGGTTGCCCGCCCTGCCCGTACTCGTCAGCCATGCTGTGTCCCCCCAGGCCCTGTGTCGCCCCGCGTCCCCCGCCGATCGGCGCCCCATCGTAGAGGCTCGGACGGCGGCGTTCACCCGGGGACCCGGAAAGCCCGGTCCGGCGCCAACGGCCGGTCCGGGCAGGCGGGTCGGCACCGTCGAGGAGGCCGGCCGCGGGACGCGGCACGGCCGGAGAGCACACCCCCAGGGGCCCTCCGGCCGCATTGCCGCCGCGGCGTCTTTCATCCCCTTTTCAGCCGGTCCGCGCGGTGCTGCGGTGGTGCCGTCCTGCCCTCAGTCAGACGGCCTGCCACAGCGCCGGCACGTTCGGCGGCTCCCAGCCCGGCATGGCCTGATGGCCCTGGAGGCACCGGTAGGTGGTGTCGCCGTACGTGACGGTGTCACCTGCCTGGTAGACGGTGCCGGTCGCCCAGGTGCCGCCGGGCGGGTCGGTGGGCGGGTCGGTCGGCCCGCCGTCCTCGGTGGTCAGGGTCAGCCCGTAGACCTGGAGGGCGGCGTTGACGGGCTGGAAGTACGTGGTGCCGCCGCTGCTGCAGTTGCCGGAGCCGCCGGAGGTCATGCCCTGGGCCTGGGTGCCGGAGATGAACGAGCCGCCGGAGTCGCCGGGTTCGGCGCACACGTTGGTCCGGGTCACCGGGCTGACCGTGCCCTGCGGGTAGGTGACGCTGGAGTTGCGCTGCTGGATCGTGCCGCAGTGCCAGCCGGTGGTGGAGCCGGAGCGGCACACCGCGGCGCGTTCGACGGCTTCGGTGGAGCCCTCGACCCGCTTGGTGCCGGTGCCGTAGCCGTTGACCGTGGGGGTCGGGGTCCACTGGCTGTTGGTGCCGACCCAGGCGTAGTCGCGGCCGGGGAAGGTCGAGCCCTGGAAGCTGCCCTGGGCCTGCTGGTTGACCCCCCTGGTGGTGGCGCCCGCGGTGCCGCAGTGGCCCGCGGTGACGAAGCCGTTCTGGCCGCCGCCGCGGGTCACGGCGAAGCCGACGGAACAGCGGCTGCCGGAGCCGATGTAGTAGGCGTCGCCGCCGACGATGTCGGCGTAGGTACGGGGCTTCTCGTCGGACCGCTGGACCTTCAGCAGGCTCGCGTCCACCCCGGCCGCGGCGGCGAAGCGCTCGGCCGCGGCGGGCCTGGAGGTGTGCAGGACCACGCGGTTGGCGGTGGTGTCCACGTACCAGACGGGTACGTGGGCGGGCGAGGAGCGCTCGGCGATCCGGTCCAGGTCGGCCTTGGCCGCGTCCAGTTCGGCGAGGCTGTGGTCGACGACCTTCGCCCGGGCTCCTTCGTCGGCGATCCTCGGCGCTTCGGTGGCGTCGGTCGTCGCCACCACAACGTCGGCGGAGGTCTTGCCCGACACCCACGCTCCCCCGTAGCTGCGGCCCAGCGAGAGCCGCAGCGTGCCGGCGACGGCGCCGGCCTCGCTCTCGTTGGCCAGGCGTCTCTCCGCCTGGTCCGCGGTGAGGCCGAGATCCCGCTGCATCGCCTTGAGCAGGCCCGGGGAGTACTGCCCCGAGGCCGAGTCGGGCGTACCCGGGGAGTCGGACCCGAAGGCCGATCCCTGGAGCCCGGCGAGGACGAGCGCGCCGATGGCGACGGTGGCGCCGGCCGCGCCCATGACCCGTTTGTGGAGCATGGAAGTCTCCTTGGTTTCGTGATTACCGCGAAACCGTAGCCATGGGCACGTCAGGTCGGCAGATATCAGTCCGCCCCCGCCACCGCGTTATGGAACCCGCGGCGGCGGGGGCGCGACGGGCGCCGGCCCGGTCCCTCAGACGGCGACCGGAGCGGGAGCCGTGCCGAAGTCCGGGTGGGCCTGGAGCCATTCGCGGTAGCTGCGGCTGCGCCGCGCCGCCTCGGCGTGCGCGGCGCGGGCGTAGCCGGTGACGGCGGCGGCGGTGCCGGCGGCGGGCGACTGGGGGTGCCAGCCGATGAGGTGCCGCCAGCTCAGCGGGTGCCCCACCAGCGGCCGGGTGGCCAGCCCCGGGGTCGGCGGGAACGTCGCGCGGCACAGCCCCACCGCCCGCCCCACCTGGGCCAGATGGACGCAGGAGGCGCTGTCCGTCTCGTACACGGAGGCGGGCGTGAACCCGGCGCGGATGCACGCCGCGGCGAAGCAGTCGCCGAAGCAGCCGTCGCCGGGCACGTCGGTCCAGCTCTCCCCGGCCAGGTCGCGCAGTTCGATCTGGCGGTTCCCGGCGAGCCGGTGCTCCGCGGCGAGCATGACGAAGACGGGGTCGGTGCCGACGTTCTGCCACACGAGCCGGTCGGTCAGCGGCGGGCGGCTGTCGCCGCAGACGCCGATCAGGGCGAAGTCCAGCCGCCCTTCGGCGACCATGCCGGCCAGCTCGCGCACCGACCAGCGGGTGTACGTCGTCACGGGGGTGGCCGGGTGCGCGGTCGCGACCCGGTCGATGAGGCCGCCGAGCAGCGGGCCGTGGGTGCCGCCCAGCCGGAAGCGCGGCATCCCGCCCCACGCGCGGGCGAACCGCACCGCGTCCTGCTGCAGTTCGAGCACGCCGGGCAGCAGCACCCGGGCGCGGTCGAGGACGAGCTCGCCGAGTGCCGTGGGGCGTACGCCGTGCCTGCCCCGGTCGAAGAGCGGGCCGCCGAGTGCGCGTTCGATGCGCTTCAACTGTGCGCTGAGCGCGGGCTGGGCGAGCCCGAGCGCGGTGGCGGCCCGGGTGAGGCTGCCTTCCTCGGCAATGGCCCGAATGGTCTTCAGGTGCCGCAACTCCAGGTCCATGCGGTCAGCTTGCGGTCCTGCGGCGGCCCCGGCAACCTTTTGGTCCGGACCAATGTCGAGGAGGGTGAACACGAGGTGTCCGCTGACCCCGTCCCCATGCACCGGCTGGAGGTCCCCGCCCCGGAGGTCCTCCCCTTCGCCCTCGGGTCCTTCGACTCGATCGGGCCCCTGTCGCGCGCCGGGTTCCCGCACCGGCACACGTTCCACGAGATCGTCTACGTCCGCGCCGGCACCGGCCACCACGTGGTCGACCAGCGCAGGTGGCCGATCGCCCCGCCGCACCTGGGCATCGTCACCCCGGGCCAGGTCCACCACTGGGAGGGGGCGGCCGGCCTCGACGGCTGGGTGATGATCTTCACCGAGGACTTCCTGCTGCCCACCCCCGAGGACCGGCACCGGCTGCGCGAGCTGTCCCGGGTCTCGTGGCTCAGCCCCGACCCGCGCTCCGCGGGGATCCTCGGGGCGCTCTTCGCGGAGATGGTGCGGGAGTACGCCGGCCGTGCCCCCGGCTTCATCAGCGTGCTCCAGTCGTACCTGCACGTCCTGCTGATCCGCGCGGACCGGCTGTCCCGGACCGCGCGCACGGCACCGGAGGGCGGCGGGGGCGCGGCGGAGCCGGCGGCGGGCCGGGCGGCGGAGATCGCCCGGCGCTTCGACCGGCTGCTGGCCGAACCCGGGCCCGCGGTGGCCGAGTTGTCCGTGCGGGGCTGCGCGGCGAGCGTGGGCGTGTCCGTGGGCTACCTGAACGAGGCGGTCAAGCGCGTCACCGGGCTCACCCCCGGCCACCTGATCCGGCAGGCGCAGGCCCGCGAGGCCAAGCGGCTGCTGGCCGCGACGGATCTGACCGTGCGCCAGGTGGCCCGGCTGGCCGGGTTCTCCGACCCCGCGTACTTCAGCCGGTTCTTCCGCCGGGAGACCGGCAGCAGCCCCGGCGACTTCCGCCGCGGCACCCGTGCGGATCACCACGATCGCCGGATTCTGTCCATCGACTGCCCCGGCACGTCCGAATAGCGTCACTGGCGCCCCGCTGAGCGGCGTCACCGCGCCGCCCGGGAGGCGGGGTTCACGCCCCCACTCCCCCGACCGAGGAGCCGTGATGCCGTGACAGACCAGGACAAGTCCGCTCCGGACCAGGCCGCACAGCCGCAGGAGAAGTCCGGGATCCGCCGCAAGTCCCTGCTCAAGGCCGCGCTCGTCGCCGCCCCGCTGCCGCTGCTCGTCGGCGGCGCCGCGCCGGTCCTCGCCCGCGACCAGGCGCGGCAGGGCCAGGAGCTGACCCCGACGCCGGAGGCGTGCGACCCCGGCGACCCGCCGACCATGCAGCAGACCGAGGGCCCGTACTTCAAGCCCAACTCCCCGCAGCGCACCTCGCTGGTGGAACCCGGCACGCCGGGCACCCGGCTGACCGTGAGCGGCTACGTCTTCGGGCTCACCTGCCAGCCGATCCCGAACGCGCTGCTGGACTTCTGGCAGGCGGACGTGAACGGCGCGTACGACAACTCCGGCTACCGCTTCCGCGGCCACCAGTACAGCGACGCGCAGGGCCGGTTCAGCCTGCAAACGATCGTGCCGGGCCTGTACCCGGGCCGTACCCGGCACATCCACGTCAAGGTGCAGGCGCCGAACAACCCGATCCTGACGACGCAGCTCTACTTCCCGAACGAGCCGCGGAACAACACCGACACGATCTTCCACCCGTCCCTGCTCATGACGGTGCGGGACGTGGCCGGCGGCAAGGAGGGCACGTTCGACTTCGTGCTCAACGTCCGGCAGAACCCGGACCCGCCGGACCCGCCCGGGGGCACCTGGGCGTCGGGCACCTCGTACCGGGCGGGCGACACCGTCACGTACGGCGACGTCACCTACCGCTGCCTCCAGGCGCACACGGCCTCCCCGGGCTGGGAGCCGCCGAACGTGCCCGCCCTCTGGCAGGCCGTCTGAAGGACCGCGGCCCGGCCCTGATCCGGTCCGGCCGCACCAGGACCCGCGCCGTCGCGGCACCCGGGGCCCACCTCCCCGGCCCGCGGCGGCGCGGCTCCACCCGTTTCCGGGGGTTGCGGAACATCCGTGTCGCCCACCGCCTCCGGATCCGCGTCGTCCACGCGGTGTTGGGGTGCGTGCTCGACACCACCGCGTGTCCGGCAGCGGATGGGGGTGGCAGCTGCGAAGGCCGTGCTGCTTGGATAGTGCGATGGAGACCGAGGCGCTCATCACTGTCGCGGATGTGGAAGATGCGGCCGAGCGGATCGCCGGGTACGTCGTCCGGACCCCGACCGTGGCGAGTCCCGGGTTGTCCGGACTCCTGGGCGTGCCGACCACCGTGAAGCTGGAGCTGCTGCAGCGCACAGGCTCGTTCAAGCCGCGAGGCGCGACCGCGAAGCTGCTCACGCTCAGCGAGTCCGAGCGGGCCGCAGGAGTCGTCACGGTCAGTGGCGGCAACCACGGCATCGCTCTGGCCGTCATGGCCGGCGTGCTGGACATCAAGGCGACCGTGGTGATGCCGCGATCCGCCCCCGACAGAGCCAGGGAGATCGCGCAGTCCGCCGGGGCGAGTGTCCACACGGCCGACACCATGGACGCGGCTTTCGCTCTCGTCGACGAGTTCAGGGACGCAGGGCTCACCCTGGTCCACCCCTATGACGATCCCGTCGTCATCGCCGGCCAGGGCACCGTCGGCCTGGAGTTCGCGCAGGACGCCGGGGAGTTCACCGACGTACTCGTCAGCATCGGCGGCGGCGCACTGATCTCCGGTGTTGCCACCGCACTTCACGCACGTCGTCCGGGAGTCCGCGTGTGGGGCGTGGAGACCGACGGTGCTCGGGCCATGTCGGCTGCCCTCACCGCCGGACGGCCGGTCCCCGTCGAGTTGTCCTCGATCGTCTCGACGCTCAGCGCGCCCAGCGCCTCCCGGCGCACCTACGCGCACACCTCGGCACTGGTCACCGACGTGCTCACGGTGACCGACGCCGAGGCCGTCCAGGGCACTCTCGACCTCGCCGAGTGCGGCAAGGTCTGGGCCGAGCCTGCCGCCGGATGCCTGCTGCCCGGGGCCCGCCGGGTACTGCAGCGCGTAGGTGAGGGGGCCAGACTCGGCCTGGTGATCTGCGGAGGCAATGCGACCACGAAGGACGTACGCAGCTGGGCCGAGCGCTTCGGGGTGTGCTGAGTCCGCCTGAATCCAGCACGCTGAGGCTGCGCCGGCCGCCTTGCTGTGCTGGGGCCGGCTGGCACGGATCTTCTCCGGCCCCTTTCCGGCCGCGCGCGGGAAAGCGCTCCCCCGCGTCTTGACGGGGTGTCAATCCGCGGCGATCCTCTGGTTACTCAGTCGTAGAAAAGTTCCTCACCTTTTCTTGATTTCGCGCCACCGGAGGCGGGACCCCCATGACCCGACAGCCGTACCTGCGCAAGGCCGGCCTGATCACCCTCGTCACGGTCCTCTTCGCCGTCCTGACGGCGCTCGGCACCGGGCCGGGCACCGCCGCGGCGGCGAACGACTGGTGGGACCCCGTCGCGCGGCCCGCCCCGGATTCCGGGGTGAACGTCGCCGGCGAGCCGTTCCGCGGCACCGACGCCCAGGGCGACGTGCGCGGGTTCGTCGACGCGCACAACCACGTGATGTCCAACGAGGGCTTCGGCGGCCGGATCATCTGCGGCAAGCCGTTCGACCGGCAGGGCGTCACCGAGGCGCTGAAGGACTGCCCCGAGCACTACCCGGACGGCGCGCTCGCCCTCTTCGAGAACGTCACCGGCGGCGCCGACGGCCACCACGACCCGGTCGGCTGGCCCACGTTCGAGCACTGGCCCGCCAACGACTCCCTCAGCCACCAGCAGAACTACTACGCCTGGCTGGAGCGCGCCTGGCGCGGCGGACAGCGCGTCCTCGTGCAGGACCTGGTCACCAACGGCCTGCTCTGCTCCATCTATCCGGCCAAGGACCGCGGCTGCGACGAGATGGACTCGATCCGGCTGCAGGCCGAGAAGACCTACGAGATGCAGGACTACGTCGACGCCATGTACGGCGGCGCCGGCCGCGGCTGGTTCCGCATCGTCACCGACGCCGAGCAGGCCCGCGCGGTGGTCGAACAGGGCAAGCTCGCCGTGGTGCTGGGCGTGGAGACCTCCGAGCCGTTCGGCTGCAAGCAGGTGCTGGGCGTCGCGCAGTGCGACAAGGGCGACATCGACCGCGGCCTGGACGAGCTGTACGGCATGGGCGTGCGCAGCATGTTCCTGTGCCACAAGTTCGACAACGCGCTGTGCGGCGTGCGCTTCGACTCCGGCACGATCGGCGCGGCGGTCAACATCGGGCAGTTCCTGTCCACCGGCACGTTCTGGACCACCGAGAAGTGCACCGGCCGGCAGCAGGACAACCCCATCGGCCTGGCCGAGGCGCCCGCCGAGGTGGCGAAGCTGCTGCCCGCGGGCACGTCCGTGCCGTCGTACGACCAGGAGGCCCGGTGCAACACCCGCGGGCTGAGCGGGCTGGGCGAGTACGCGGTGCGCGGGATGATGGAACGCAACATGATGCTGGAGCTGGACCACATGAGCGTCAAGGCCGCCGGCCGGGCGCTGGACATCCTGGAGTCGGAGTCGTATCCGGGCGTCATCTCCAGCCACAGCTGGATGGACCTGGACTGGACCGAGCGGCTCTACCGCCTCGGCGGCTTCTCCGCGCAGTACATGAACGCGGCCGAGGACTTCGTCGAGCAGGGCCGGCGCGGTGCGGAGCTGCGCGACAAGTACGGGGCCGGGTACGGCTACGGCACCGACATGAACGGCGTCGGCGGCTGGCCCGCGCCCCGCGGCGCGGACGCCCCCGACAAGGTCGAGTACCCGTTCACGAGCGCCGACGGCGGCTCGGTCCTCGACCGGCAGGTCACCGGCGAGCGCACCTGGGACTTCAACACCGACGGCGGTGCGCACGCGGGCCTCGTGCCCGACTGGATCGAGCAGATGCGGCTGCACGGCGGCGGCGACGTGGTCGAGGACCTGATGGCCGGCGCCGAGTCCTACCTGACGACCTGGGGCGCCACCCAGGGCCACGAGAAGCCGGCGAACCTCGCCACGGGCGCCGCCGCCACCGCCAGCTCCACCGAGTTCAGCCTGCTGACGAGCTACGCCCCCGAGCGCGCCGTCGACGGCGACCGCTCCACCCGCTGGGCCAGCAAGTGGAGCGACGACCAGTGGCTGCGGCTCGACCTCGGCGAGCCCCGCACCATCGGCCGGGTCACGCTCGACTGGGAGCGGGCGTACGCGAAGGCGTACCGCGTCGAGGTCTCCGCGGACGGGAGTTCCTGGCGCACGGTGTGGGCGACACAGGACGGCGACGGAGGGCTCGACACCGCGGTGTTCGACGCCGCAGAAGCGCGCTATGTCCGTATCGCCGGAGTGCAGCGGGGCACGCAGCACGGCTATTCGCTCTACGAGGTCGGCGTGCATGCCGGGTGAGGGTTCGGCGTAAGATCGGCCAATGGCTGACTTGACCGAAACCACACCCGGCTGGCTGGCTCCCGAGGAGCTGGAGTCGGCACGCGCACGGATGCCGGTCCTCTACGTCGACGCGGTGCCCGTCCGCGTCGACGACAGGGGCGAGGTCACGCACGTCGGCCTGCTGCTGCGGATCGGCCCGGACGGCGCGGTGAGCCGGGCGCTGGTCTCCGGCCGGGTGCTCCACCACGAGCGGGTCAGGGACGCGCTGCTGCGGCACTTGGAGAAGGATCTCGGCCCGGTGGCGCTGCCGCGGGTGCCGTCGTCGCCGCAGCCGTTCACGATCGCCGAGTACTTCCCGACGCAGGGCATCACGCCGTACCACGACCCGCGGCAGCACGCGGTGTCCCTGGCGTACATCGTGCCGGTGGCGGGCGACTGCCGGCCGCGGCAGGACGCGCTGGACTTCGTCTGGTTCACGCCGCAGGAGGCGGGCTCGCCGGTGGTGCAGCAGGAGATGCCCGGCGGTCAGGGCCACCTGCTCAAGCAGGCGCTCGCGCACGTGGGGTACGTCTCGTCCTGAGCGCGCGGGGCCAGCGTCCCGGCGGGCGCGGGCCGCACGCGCTCAGCCGTCCGCCGGGCCGTCGAGGTCCAGCCGGGCCAGTTCGGCGCGGGACGCCACGCCCAGCTTGGGATACGCCTTGTACAGGTGGTGCTCGACAGTGCGCGGGCTCAGGAAGAGCCGCGCGCCGATCTGCCGGCTGCTCAGCCCCTGCGCCGCCAGCCGGGCCGCCTGCAGCTCCTGCGGCGTGAGCCGGTCGGCCGGCCGCGTACGGGCGGCGGGCGGCGCGGCGCGTACGGCGGTGCCCGTCGCGCGCAGTTCGGCGCGGGCGCGGTCGGCCCACGGGGCGGCGTCCAGCCGCTCGAAGGACTCCAGCGCGCTGCGCAGCGGCGCGCGGGCCTCGCTGCGGCGGCGCTCGCGGCGCAGCCACTCGCCGTAGAGCAGCTCGGTGCGGGCGCGTTCGAAGGGCCGCCCGCCCTGCTCGTGCAGCCGCAGGGCCCGCAGGTACGCCTCCTCGCCGCCGCCCAGCAGGGCCGCGCAGCGGGCGGCGACCGCCAGCGCCCAGGGGCGGCCGCCGGCTTCGGCCCAGCGGCGGAACCGGTCGAGCGGTGCGTGCGCGTGCTCCGGGCGCCCCAGCCGCACGGCGGCCTCGACGAGGTCGGCGGTGGCGGCCATGAGCACCGTCGTGTGCCGGCCGGGGCCGCGCCAGGCCGCCTGGAGCCGGTCCAGGGCGGCGGCGTGCCGGCCCCGGCTCAGGTCGAGCATGCTCAGCGCGCAGTCGGCCGCGACCCGGCCGGTGTCGCTGGCGCGGCCGGCCAGCTCGGCGCAGCGCTCCTCGTCGCCCTCGGCCGCGGCCAGCCACGCCCGTACGACGTCCAGCTCCACGGTCCTGCGGTGCAGCCCGGTGTCCCGGGCGATCGCCGCCGCCTCGGCCACTGACGCCGCGGCGGCGCGGTGGCGCCCGGCCGTCCGCTGCGCCATGGCCTGCGCCTGGAGCACCTTGGGCAGCCGGCCGATCAGGCCCTCCGCGCGGCAGCGCTCGACCTCGTCGGCGGCCAGGTCCAGGGCGGCCTCGTCGTCGCCGAGGATGATGCTGCCGTAGAGCGCCTGCATGCGTTCGTCGCCGTCGGCCCGCCGGGGGCCGTCCCGGGTGCCGGTTTCGTAGGCTGTCTCGTACGCGGCCTCCCGTGAGGCCCGGCGTACCCGCGCGACGTACGCCGCGAGCAGCGGCACGCCGCGCGCGTAGTCCTCCTGCAGGAGGTACGCCATGGCCTCCGCCGCCTCGTCGGGCCGGCCCAGCTCGCGCAGCCTGCGGGCGGCGACGCCGACCGGCTCCGGACTGCCGGCGAACCACCCGAAGCCGGCGGCCGTGCGCAGCATCGCCGCCGCGTCGTCCGGCGCCGCCCCGGCCGCCCCCCGCACCAGCAGGGCCGCGGCCCGGTCCGGCGCGCCCCGCTCGAACTCCACCACCGCCCGCACCCGCGCCAGTTCCGCGCGCAGTGCGCCGTCCCCGGCCCGCGGCTCCGCTTCCTCCGCGAGCTCCGCGGCCCAGTCCAGCTGCCCGGCGGACGCCGCGGCGCTCACCGCCGCGACGAGCCAGCCCGCCTGCTCGGCGGGGGCCGGGGCGAGCTGCGCCGCGCGCCGGAACTGCCCGGCCGCGGCGGTGTACGCGGTACGGCGCAGGGCGCGTCCGGCCGCCGCGGCGATCTCGGCGGCGGCTTCCGCGTCCGGGGCCGTCGCGGCGGCGGCGAGGTGGTGGGCGCGGCAGTCGGGGTCGCCGGTGGCGTCGGCCAGCGCCCGGTGTGCGGCGATCCGGGCGGTCAGCGGGGCGCCCCGGTAGGCGGCGGTGGCGATCAGCGGGTGGCGGAAGGCGACGGCGGCGCCGGTGGTGTGCAGCAGGCCGGAGCGGTCGAGTTCGTCGAGGCCGGTGCCGAGGTCCCGCGCGGCGCGCAGCAGCACCGGCAGGTCGCCGCGGCCCTCCGCGGCGGCGAGCACGGCCATCAGCCGGGCCCGTTCCGGCAGGCCGTCGATCCGGGCCCGGAAACCGGCGAGCACCCGGTCGGCGACCGGCAGCGGCTCCCGCGCCCCGGGCGCGCCGTCCGGCCCCGTCCCGGCCGCGGCGGCGAACTCCAGCACCGCCAGCGGGTTCCCCGCCGACTCGGCCACGATCCGGTCGCGCAGCTCCGGGGCGAACCCGCGGTCCGCGAGCAGGTCCGCGGCGTCCCCGGCGCCGAGCCGCGGGAGCCGCAGCTCGTCGAGGCCGTGGCCGTCGAGCCCTTCGTCCCGTACCGCGAACACCATCGCGACGCCCTCGGCGGCCAGCCGCCGGGCGGCGAACAGCAGCGCCTCCGCGGACGACCGGTCGACCCACTGGGCGTCGTCGACGAGGCACAGCAGCGGGCCGCGCTCGGCGAGGCCGGCCAGCAGCGTGAGCACGGCGAGCCCGGTCAGGAACCGGTCGGGGCCGCGGTCCTGGCCGGCGTCCAGCACCGCGCGCAGCGCGGCGCGCTGCGGTTCGGGCAGCGCGTCGATGCGGTCCCGTACCGGCCACAGCAGCTGCACCAGACCCGCGAAGGCCAGCTCCGCCTCGCGCTCGGAGCCGGTCACGCGCAGCACCGGCAGCCCGATCCCCCCGGCCTCCGCCGCCGTCCAGTCCAGCAGCGCGGACTTGCCGATGCCGGCCTCGCCGCGCAGGACGAGCACGCCGCTGCGGCCGTCCCCGGCACCCGCGAGCAGGTCCTTCAGCGCCGCCTGTGCGGCGGATCTCCCCAACAGCACGCCCTGTCCTCCCCGGTCCCCTGGGCAACGCACGGCTGCCGCGTACGCATTCCGAAGACTTGCTGATGCGGATACGTAGACCCCCCGGCCTAGCGTCACGAGCACCGCGCCGGCGATCGCGCAGCCCGCCGCGCGGCCCGCTGCCGGCTGCGCCGGACCACACCGCGACGGAGCACACCGATGTCGTACGCACCCTCCCCCGCCCGCCTCCGGCGGCCGGGCCCCGCCCTGGCGCTGCTGGCGCTCGGCCACCTCATCATCAGCCTGGACCTCACCATCGTCTTCGTGGCGCTGCCGCACATCGCGGCGGACGTCGGCTTCACCGCGCACACCCAGCAGTGGGTGGTCAGCGTCTACGCGGTCCTCTACGGCGGCTTCCTGCTGCTCGGCGGCCGGCTCTCCGACCTCCTGGGGCGGCGCCGGATGTTCGTCACGGGCATGGTGCTGTACGGGGCGGCGTCCGTGCTCGGCGGCCTGGCCACCGCGCCGGGCGTGCTGCTCGCGGCCCGCGGGCTGCAGGGGCTGGGCGGCGCGGTGCTGTTCCCCGCGGTGCTGTCTCTGGTCAACACCGCCTTCCCGCAGGGCAGGGAGCGCACCCGGGCGCTGACGGTGTGGGCGATGGCCGGTGCCGGCGGCCTCACGGCCGGATCGCTGGCCGGCGGGGTGCTGACGCAGGCGTTCGGCTGGGAGGCCGTCTTCTTCGTCAACGTCCCGATGGCGGCGCTCGGCGCGGCGGCCGCGTTCGCCCTGCTGCCGGCCGACGGCCGCGCCACCCGGGGCGGCATCGACGTGCCGGGCGCGCTGACCGGCACCGCCGGGGTGACCCTGCTGATCTTCGCCGTCGCGCACGGCTCCGAGGCCGGCTGGACGGCGGGCGAGGTGGTGGCCGCGGCCGCGCTGGCGCCGCTGCTGCTGGGCGCGTTCCTGCGCACCCAGGCGCGCGGGCGCAATCCGCTCATGCCGCTGCGGGTGTTCCGCAACCGGGCGCTGAGCGCGGCGACCGTCGTGATCCTGCTCTTCGGGTTCACCACGCAGGCCGTGCCGTACTTCCTGACGATCCACTTCCAGGGCGTGCTGGGCTTCAGCGCGCTGGAGACCGGGCTCGCCTTCCTCGGCCCCACGCTGGCCATCACCGCGGGCAACGCCCTCAGCGAGAAGCTGGTCCACCGCTTCGGCAACCGCGCCTCGCTGACCGGCGGCATCCTGCTCAACGCGGCCGGCGCGGCGCTGCTGGCGCCGGGCTTCCGGGCGGACGGCTCGTTCCTCACCGTGCTCGCCGGGATCGTGGTCGTGGGGCTGGGTATGGGCGTCACCTACGAGTGCATGTGGATAGCCGCAGGCACCGGCGTCGCCGAGGAGGAGCAGGGCCTCGCCTCGGGGGTGGCGTCCACCGCACTGCAGATCGGTACGGCCACCGGCATCGCCGTGCTCGTCGCCGTCGCGAACCGGGGCGTCGACGGGCGGGTCGGGCAGGCGCTGCGGGAGGCGACGGCCGACGGGATGCGCGACGCGACGTTCGTGCTGGCGGTGGCGCTGCTGCCGGCGGTGCTGGCGGCGCTGGCGCTGCCGCGGGGGACGGAGCGCGTGGTGGCCGGCGGGACGCCGGAGGACGGCCCCGGGAAGCAGGAGGCGCAGGCCGCGCCCGGGGCCGGGCGGATGCCGTGAGCGCGGGCGGTCAGCGGTGGCCGGTCAGCGGTGGGCGCGGGCCCAGAGGACGGGCCACCCGGCGGAGGTGAGCCAGGAGGCGGGAACCCGCAGGCCGTCGGCCGCCACGCCGTCCCAGAACGCGGCGGTGTCCGCGCCCAGTTCGCGGGCGGCGGGAAAGGCGCGCTGCCAGGGACCCCCGGGGTCGTCGAGGCCGGTCGCCGGGAACCCCGGCACGGTGACGGCGCGCGGCTCGGCGACGACGGCCAGGGGTATCGCCGGGGCGCGGCAGGTGACGGCGACGGCCGCCGCGCACAGCAGCGGGGCCGGCGGGCGCCGGGAGACCGCGCGGGCGAGGGCGGCGTCGTCGGCGTGGACGAGGTCCCCGAGCGCCGCCCGCACGCGCAGGCCCATGAGCCCGATCGCGTAGGCGGGCGCCACCGCGGGACGCCGCACCAGGGCGCGCAGCGCCCTGGGCAGCGGCCCCGCGCCGTCGAGGAGTTCGAGCTGCTCGAAGCGGCCGCGCAGCGCCGGGTCCAGGGCCGCGACCGCAGCGGCCAGCGGGCGGACGCCGGTGGCGGCCCACAGGTCCGCCGGGCTCACCGCACCGTCGGCCAGGACGCCGCGGCAGGCGTGGGCCAGCGACGCGGGACCGAGGCGGCGCAGCCGGGTCAGGGCGGCCGTGGCGCCGGCGCCGCCCCGCGCACCGGCGGCCGCCCCGGTGCGGGCGTCGGCGGGGGTGCCCGCGCGGCGTGCGGCGGCGGGGGCGGCGGGCACCGTGGCGGCCAGCGCGGCGTAGACCGCGGCCGTCCGGGCCGTGACCTGCTCCGTCCATGCGGCCTGCGCGAGCCGGGCCAGCTCCGGCCCGGCGTCCGCCACGAGCCGCGGCGCGGTCCGGCCGCGGCGCAGGGGTGCGGCGGGCGCCTCTTCGCCGGGCGCCGCGGGCGGCTCCTGCGGCGCGGTGCCGGGGAGGGTCGCGACCCAGCGGCGGAAGCGCTCCTCCAGCACCTCGTCGGGGGCGCCGTTGAAGCGGCCGGCGAGTTCGCCGACGACCCAGCCGCGCTCGGCCGGGCGGGCCCGGCGCAGCTCGGCGTTGGCGAGGATGCGGCCCTTGTCGTCGAGGAGCGCGGCGAGCGCGCTGCGGCCCTTCAGCCCGGCGTCGACGTAGTAGGGGGTGGCGATGCAGTTGCCCATGTAGTCCGCCCACTCGGCGAGCGTGCGGGCGCTGCGGGCCAGCAGGAAGCGGGCGCGGGTGCCGGGGACGAGCGCGGCGTCGACGGCCGCCAGCGGCGGCGGCACGGGGAACTCGCCGCTCAGCGCCTCGGACACGTCGACGTCCGCGCGCAGGCTGTCGACCAGCCCGGCCCAGGTCTTCACGCCCTTGCCGGCGGTGCCGCCGAGGGCGACGAGCTGTGCGGCGCCGGAGACCGCGAGGCTCACCGAGTCCAGCCGCGGCACGAGCGGGGCCGCGGCCGGCGGCGGATCGTGGTCCAGGCCGAGCGGGCCGCCGGCCGGGGTGACGGCCGCGGCCTCGTGGCCGTACAACTGGGCGAGCGCGTCGGCCATATCGGCGTACCACAGCAGGTCGCCCAGCACCTCGACATCGCGGGGCGCCGCCGGCTCGCCCCTGCCGCGCAGGTCGCGCAGCCGGGCGGCGAGGGTGTCGCGGGTGCCGAAGCGCTCCAGCGCCCACGGCGGGTTCTCCGCCCACTCCTCGGGCGGCCGGGCGGGGCTGTACCCCGTCTTGCGCCGCCAGCCCTCCAGGCCCTCCGCGGCCCAGGCGTGCAGCGCCTCCTCCGGGACGGGCAGCTCCCCGTGGAGCAGGCGGTCGAACTCCCCGGTGACGACCAGCGCGTAATCGCGGGCGCGCGCCAGGCGCGGGCGCACCTGCGTGTCGTACGGGACCTTCGCCGGGCCGTGCTTGAGGACCTGCCGGTGCAGCTCGCGGACGTGGCTGCCGGGCCGGGCCGGCAGGCCGGTCAGGCCCGGGACGCGGCGGGCGGCGCGGGTCGCGGCGGTGTCGCCGGTGGTCGCCACGGCCGCGGCCAACTGCGGCTCCATGTGGGCGAGTCCGACGGCGGGACCGTGGTCGCCGACGGCGACGGCGGTGCGCAGCAGCACCGTGGCGGCCTGGGCGTCGGCGACGATCCGGTGCAGGACGGCGTGCCAGTAGCCCTCGGACGGCGTCCACTGCGCCGCCGCCAGCAGCGGCGTCCGGCCGGACCGGGCGTCGTACGGAAACCAGGGGAGGACCAGCTCCTCCTCGAACCTGGCGCGGCGGGTGCGCAGTTCGGCCAGGCGGTCCTGGCGGCCCTGGGTGGCGAGCAGCCGCTCGCGGCGGGCCTGCCGGGCGTGGCCGTCGAGCACCCGGTCCCACAGGTCGGTCAGCACCGCCGGGCGGCGGGGCCGCGGCAGCGGCGCGAGCACCCGGCCCAGGTGCTCGGCGAGCACGGAGGGGGCGCCGCCGTCCACGGGGTCGACGCCGGCGGGCGCTTCGAGGGCGAGGATCCGCTCGACCTGCTCGGGGCCCAGCACGTCGCTGGCGGCGGACGCGAACCGCACGGCGGCCCAGCGCCCCTCGGCCACGGCACGGGCGGCAGCGGCACCGACGCGCTTGGTCGCGGCGGGGCCGAAGAGCGCCACCGTGGTCGCGGCCCGGTCGCCGAGCCGGCCGGCGTCCTCGGGGCCCAGCGCGCGCAGCGCGGCGAGGACCGCGTCGCGCTTCTCGCCGCGGGCCCCCGCGAGGCGTGCGGAGCGGAAGCCGCCGCCGAGGTCGACACCCGCACCGGCGGCGACCACACCGCCGGCCGCGACCAGCCGCTCCAGCTCGGCGACCGCGGCCCGGGCCCGCTCCTCCCCCGCCTCCGGCGGGCCGAGCGCGACGGGTGCGCCCGCGGGCGCGTCGGCCTGCTCGGCCAGCCGCACGGGCGCGCCGGAGCGGGCGGCCCACGCCGCCTGCCCCGTGGCCACCACCTCGTCCGCCAGCCGGAATCTCATCCGCCCAGGATGGCGGAGACGGCCCGCGGCCGCCAACGCCATTTCCCGGGCGGGCGGATGGCGCGGCGGCCGGAGCGGGCCGGCAGGCCGGGGCGGGGACCGGCGATCAGGGGCAGGGTCCGGCCGGGCCGGGGACCGCCGGAGTCAGGGGCGGCCGGTGGCCGGGACGCGCTCCGACTCGGGCGGCGGGGCCGGCGGGGTGCCGTCGCCGAAGGGGTGCCCGCCCAACTGCTCGCGGTGGTGCGGGGTCAGCCAGCCGGACAGGTCGGGCCCGGCGGGGACGACGCCGGTGGGGTTGATGCCCGTGTGGACCTCGTAGTAGTGCCGCTTGATGTGGTCGAAGTCGACCGTGTCGCCGAAGCCCGGCGTCTGGTACAGGTCGCGGGCGTACGCCCACAGCACCGCGTCCTCCGCGATCTTGTTGCGGTTGCACTTGAAGTGGCCCTGGTAGACGGGGTCGAAGCGGACCAGGGTGGTGAACAGCCGGATGTCGGCCTCGGTGATGCTCTCGCCGACCAGGTAGCGGCGGCCGGACAGCCGCGCGGACAGCTCGTCCAGCTCCCGGAACACGTCGTGGTACGCGGCCTCGTACTCGTCCTGGGTGGTGGCGAAGCCGGCCCGGTAGACGCCGTTGTTGACGTTCCGGTAGACGCCGTCCATCACCTCGTCGATCTCGTCGCGCAGCGCCTCGGGGTAGAGGTCGGGGGCGCCGTCGCGGTGCAGCGCCGTCCACTCGGTGGCGAAGTCCAGGGTGATCTGCTGGAAGTCGTTGGTGACGAGCTTGCCGCTGGGCACGTCGACGATCGCGGGCACGCTGACGCCGCCCGGGTAGCCGGTCTCGCGCGCGTCGTACGCCTCGCTGAGGAAGCGGATGCCCAGCACCGGGTCGCGGTCGCCCGGGTCGAGGGTGAAGCGCCAGCTCCGGTCGTCCTGGATCGGGTCGGTGACGCCGATGGAGATCGCCGGCTCCAGTCCGAGCAGCCGCCGGGAGATCAGCGTGCGGTTGGCCCACGGGCAGGCGCGGTTGACCACGAGCCGGTAGCGCCCGGCCTCGACGGGCCAGCCGTCCTCGCCGGCGGCGGTGATCCGGTCGGCGAAGTGGCTGCGGGAGCGCTTGAAGCGCTTCCTGCCGTACTCCGTGTTGCCCTGCTTCCCCTGTGCCCCGTCGTACTCGCTGCTCATCGCCGGCTCCTTCGTCGACCTGCCTGACACCGCGGGCACCATTGTCCAGTGCCCCCGGGTCCGCTGTCAGGCGATGCGGTGCCCGCCGGGCGAGTCGCCACACGGCCGGATCAGGGCTGTGCTCCGGCGGTGCGGTAGTGGTACACGCACAGCTCGCGGAAGCCGGCGCGGGCGTAGAGCCGCAGCGCGGCCGGGTTGTCGCGCTCCACCTGGAGGTACAGGTGCGCCGCCCCGTGCGCGCGGGCCCAGCCCGCCAGTGCGCCGAGCACCCGCCCGCCGGCGCCCCTCCCCCGCGCCTCGGGGAGGGTGGCCATGGCGAAGACGCCGGCCCAGCCGGTGTCGGCGACCGCGCGGCCCACGGCCACCGTCTCGTCGCCGTCCAGGACGCGGGCGTACGCGGACGGGCCGGCGACCCGGTCGAGCAGGCCCCACGCGGCGGGTCCCGCGCCCGTTCCGCGGACGGCGTGCCAGACGCCGAACCACGCCTCGTCCGGGCGCTCGTCGACCCGCACCCGCAGCCGGTCCCCGGCCCGCGGCCCCGGCACCCCGGCGACCGCGGCGGCCTGGAGGGAGACCGGGTGCGAGCGGCGGTAGCCGCGCCCGGCCAGCAGGCCGTCGAGCCCGGCGGGGCAGGCGGAGGGGGTGATCTGGAACCGTGCGGCGCCGCCGTGGCGGGCGTAGAACTCCTCGGCGCGGGCGACCCGCCGCGCCAGCTCCGCCGGCGCGGCGAGTGCGTCGGGGCCGTGCGGCAGCACCGAGGCCACCCACCACGAACTGCCGGAGTCGTGCCGCAGCCACCAGCCGTCCGCGTGCTCGACCAGCTCCGCGGGCAGCGCCCGCGCGGCCCGCTCCTGCAGGGCCCGTACGCTCTCGGCCACGGCACCGGCCGCGGCGGCGGACTCCGGGGGGATCATCCGGGCACTCTAAGGGCTGGTGCGGCCGAAGAAACACGGTGGCCCGGGGGCCTCGCCGTCTGCCAGGGTGACGGCGATGAGCACCGCATTCCGCCCCGGCCTCGACCTCGCCCGGGACTTCCACGCCGAGGTCGTCGCGCCGCTGCTGGACGCGTTGCCGGCCGGGACGCCGTACGCCGCCGCGCTCCTGGGCTGGGGCTCGGAGGTGCAGGGCTTCGACACCCCGCGCTCGACGGACCACGCCTGGGGACCGCGGCTCCAGGTGTTCCTCGCGCCGGCCGCGCACCGGGAGCACGCCGCGGGGCTCACCGCGCTGCTCGACCGGGAGCTGCCGGAGCAGTTCGGCGGCCACCCGGTGCGCTTCGCGTTCCCCGGCGATACACCGCCGCGGCACTGGGTCGACGTGCTCGACGTCACCGGGCACTTCGCGGAGCAGCTCGGCGAGGTGCCGGACGGCGGCCTCTCGGTGGGCGGCTGGCTGGCGGCGCCGTGGCAGGTGCTGCGGGAGCTGACGGGCGGCGCGGTGTTCCACGACGGCGCCGGGGTGCTCACGTCGTACCGGGAGGGCCTCGCCCGCTACCCGGACCAGGTGTGGCGCTACGTGCTGGCGTGCCAGTGGCAGCGGCTGCACCAGGAGGAGCCGTTCGTGGGGCGCTGCGGGGAGGTCGGGGACGACCTGGGGTCCGCGGTGACCGCCGCCCGGCAGGTGCGCGAGCTGATGCGGCTGTGCCTGCTGATGCACCGGGTCTATCCGCCGTACGGCAAGTGGCTCGGCACCGCCTTCGCCGCCCTGCCGGAGGCGGCGGAGCTGGCGCCGCTGCTGTCCGGGGCGCTGGCGGCGCGCGGCTGGCGGGAGCGGGAGCGGCAGTTGTCGCCCGCGTACGAGCGGGTGGCGCGCATGCACAACGCGCTGGGGCTGACGGAGCCGCAGGACCCGGCGGTACGCCCGTTCCACGAGCGGCCCTTCCTCGTCCTGGGCGCCGAGCGCTTCTGCGCCGCACTGATGGCGACGGTCGCCGAACCGGAGCTGGCGGCGCTGCCGCCGGTGGGGTCGGTCGACCAGTACGCGGACAGCACCGACCTCACCGCGCACGGCTTCGCCGACCGCCGCCGCCGCTATCTCGCGCGGCCCGGCGGGGCCGTCAGCTGACCGGCGGGCGCCCGCCGCGCAGCCGGCGCAGCACCAGCAGCCCGCCGACGCCGGGGACGAGTGCCCGCGACCGGGTGCCGCGGGCGGTGCCCGCCGGGGTCGTGGCCCAGGTGAGGGCGATGACCGCGAGGTAGGCGGTGCCGTGCACGGGGCCGCCGAGGGCGGCGACGGCACCGGTGTGGACGGTGGCCAGGTTGACCAGCAGGGCCGCGAGCGTGGCCAGTTCGACGGCGGCGGCGATCCGCAGCGCGCGCACGGCTCAGGCCCCCGTGGTGGAGCCGGGGCGGACGATCATCAGCACGACGACGACCGCCCACAGCAGGTTGAAGACCCCGGTGAGCATGGCCAGCCGGCTCGCGGCGGAGCGCAGCCCGTCGTCCTCCACGGCCGGGGCGTCGCCGCTCACCCGGGTCAGGAGGCGCTGCTGTCCGGGCAGTATCGCGAACGCCAGCAGGCCCGCGGCGCCGGCCGTCAGCGCGATCGAGGCGAGCAGCCAGGCGTCGGTCAGCACCCCGAGCTGCGCGCCGGTGGCCACGCCGAAGGCGGGGACCGCCAGGCCGACAACCGCGTACGCGCGGCAGATGCGGTGCAGGAACGCGGCGGTCCCACCGCGGTGCGCGGGATCGGCGGCGGCCTGCTCCCGGGCGATCCGGGGGAACACCGACGCCGCCACGGCGATCGGCCCGACGGCCAGGATCGCCGCGAGCACGTGTACGGACAGCAGGAACTTCGTCACCGCACCCTCCCAGAGGTTCAATATGTTGGTTGCCAATACATAGCACACCAACAACAGGAGGTAGGGTGGGCGCCCATGAGAGGCGATCCGGTACGCGGACACTTGGACGGGCTGCTGCTCGCCGCGCTCGAGGGCGGGCCGCTGCACGGCTACGCGATCATCACCGCGGTGCAGCAGCGCAGTGCGGGCGCGCTGGAGCTGCGTACAGGCACGGTCTATCCGGCGCTGAACCGGCTGGAGCGCACGGGCCTGCTGCGCAGCACCTGGGAGTCGGTGGGCGAGCGGCGGCGGCGCTGCTACGAGCTGACCGACGCGGGCCGGCGCGCGCTGGCCGACGAGCGCACCGCCTGGCGGGAGTTCACCAGCGCGATCGGCTCGGTCCTGGACCCGGGCCGGGCCCCGAGGCCGGCGACATGACCGCGGACGACACCGGCGCCGCCCCCGGCGCCGCCCCCGGCGCCGCCCCCGGCGCCGCGGAGCACGGCGCAGCGGAACACGGCGCCGTCGAGGACCACCTGGCCGCCCTGGCCGCCGCGCTGCACGGCCCCGCCCGCGTCAAGTCCCGGATGCTGGCGGAGGTGCGCGACGGGCTCGCCGACGCCACCGACGCGCACACCGCGGCCGGCGCGCCGTCCCGCCCCGCCGCGGCGGCCCGCGCGGTGCGGGACTTCGGCACGGTGGCGGAGGTCGGCCCCGCGTTCCAGCGCGAGCTGACGATCGCACAGGCCCGGCAGACCGCCCGGATCGTCGCGCTCATCGTCCCGTTCCTGATGGCCTGCTGGTACCTGGTCGGCGCCACCGCCGAGGACGCGGGCGGGCAACTGCCCGCGGCCGTGCACGTGCTCGCCGCCAACCTGGGCGGCCTGGCCGCGGTGGCCGCGCTGCTCGCCGCCGGGTCGCTGGCCGCCACCGGTGCCTTCTCCCGGCGCCCGGCCACCCCGCGGCAACTGCCGCTCGTGGTCGCCTGGACCGGCACCACCGCGGCCGTGGCGCTCGCGGTCAGTGCGCTGACGCTGACCGCCGGGGCGGTGCTGGCGCAGCACTGGCCGGCGGGCGCGCTGGCCGGCGCGGCCACCCTCGTCGCGCACACCCGGCTCGCGGCCTCCGCCCGCGCCTGCCGGCACTGCGCGCAACTGGCCCGCTGACGCGTCTGCCCCGCCCGCCGCCACCGGCCCCCGGGAGCGCCCGGCGGACACCCGCCGGGCACCCGCGGACCACACGCGCACCCGGGGGCCGGCGGACGCCCCGGGTGCGCGCGGGTGCCCGCGGCGCCCGGACGGCGCGCCGCGGGCGGGGCGGTCGGGCCCGGCCGCAAGACCGCGGCCGGGCCCTGCCCGTACGGTGGTGGCGTGCCGCACGGCCCCTCCCCGGTCTACGGGAGTCCGCGGTCCAGCGCGTTGAACAAGGTGCCGTTCGACAGGTCTCCGGACATCTCCCAGACCATCCCGCCGAGCAGCCCCCTCTCCCTGATGTAGGCCGTCTTCTGGTCGATGGCCCAGGTGTCGTCGAACGACCACCACTGGCCGTTCGCGCCGGTGTATCCGTACGTGGCCACGGACTGGGTGTCGTGGTGCACGGTCATGCTGGGCACCATGGCGACCAGGTTGTCGTAGCCGCGGGTGCCGGCCTCCTCCTGGAACTGGCCGGGCGCGGCCCCGTTGGCGCTCTGCCACTCGCCGTTCGCGCCGCCGTCGGCCACCTGCTGCCAGCCGCGCCCGTAGAACGGGAAGCCGATGGTCAGCTTGCGCGGTTTGACGCCCGCGTCAAGGTAGTGCTGCACGGCGCCGTCGATGCTGAAGTCGTTCGGGTACGGCGACTGCGCGTCCGGGTACAGGTTGGCCTGGTGGCCGGTGCGGTTGGGCTCCCACGAGTTGTCGCTGCCGGAGCCGTGGAAGTCGTAGCCCTGGACGTTGGCGAAGTCCATGTACTTGAAGATCTCCTTCAGGTCCCAGCCGGCGTCGATCTTCTTGGGGTCGGCGGGGGTGAAGGCGGTCAGCAGCTTGTGGTCGCCGCCCAGCGCGTCGAGCTGCCGCCGGAACTCGGCGATCAGCGCGGTGTTGTTGGCCTTGTCGTCGGTGGACCAGTGGTTGCCCGGGTGCCCGTCGGGCGAGCCCGGCCACTCCCAGTCCAGGTCGATGCCGTCGAAGATGCCGGCGCCCACGCCGGGGCCGCCGGCGCCGTTGTACGCGGGCAGGTCGCCCTTGATGTACATGTCGATGCACGACTTGACGAACTTCTCCCGGGAGGCGGGCGTCTTGGCGACGTCGGAGAAGTACTTGGAGTAGGTCCAGCCGCCCAGTGAGACGAGGATCTTCAGGTGCGGGTGCTTGGCCTTGAGCTTCTTGAGCTGGTTGAAGTTGCCGCGCAGCTTGCCCCAGCCGTCGTCCGCGACGCCGTCGACCGACTGGCCGGCGGGGAAGGCGCGGCCGTAGTCGGCCTCGGCGTCGCCGGCGCCGTCGCCCTGGTTCGGGTCCTGCGGGTCCTGTGTGGTGCCCTTGGTGACGCCGTTGAGGCAGGTGAGGTTCTTCGGGTCGATGTTGGCGAAGGCGTAGTTGATGACGTCCAGCTTGGCCGCGGCGCCGGAGGTGTCCAGGTCCTTCACGAAGTACTGGCGGCCGTAGATGCCCCACTGCACGAAGTAGCCGACCTTCGCGTAGCCGCCCTGGCCGACGGCCTCGTCGGTGGTGACGGTCAGGGTGTTGCTGGCGGGCGAGGGGTTGTCGGCGGCGTCGCGGGCCCTGACCGTGAAGTCGTACTGCGTGGCGGGCGTGAGCCCGGTCAGCGTGCTGGTCAGGGTGTCCGCGGGGACGCTCGCGACCAGCGCCGTACCGCGGTACACGTCGTAGGCGGCGACGCGCTTGTCGTCGGTCGCCGCGTCCCACTTCAGCTCCACGGTGCTGGAGGTCACCGCCGTGGACCGCAGGTTGCGGGGCGCCGTGGGCGGCACCGTGTCGGTGGCCGGGTCCACGGTCGTCGCGGTCACGGGGGCGCTGGGCGGGCCCTCGTTGCCGCGGGAGTCCTTGGCCCGGACGGCGAACTCGTAGGAGGTGGCGGGGGTCAGGTCGCGGACGGTGGCCTGGGTGGTCGCGCTGGCCGCCACGACGGCGCCGCCGCGCAGGACCTCGTACGAGGTCACGGGGAAGTCGCCCTGGGTCGCCGCGTTCCACTTCAGCGTCACCGTGCGGGCGGTGGTGTCGGCGACGGCGACGCCGCCGGGCGCCTGCGGGGGCACGGCCGGACTGCCGTCGCACTTGTCCCCGTTGATCAGGCAGCCGGTGGGCGCGGTCATCGGGCCGCTGCCGGTGAAGGTGTAGCTGTACGGCTCGGTGTCGCGGCCCGCCGGTACGCGGGCGTTGTAGTACGCGGGTGTGACGGTGACGTGGCGGCCGTCGACCTGCGCGGTGCCGTGGGTGTGGTTGCTGATCGACACGCCGGCCGGCAGGTCGAACTCCAGCGACCAGTTCTCCACCGCGGCGGTGCCGGCGTTGGCGACCACGAACTTGCCCGTCCACGACGAGCCGCTGCCGGAGCTGCTGAACGTCGCGGTCAGCCCCGCCTGGGCGTTCGCGGGCGGGGCGAGGGTGGTGAGTCCGGTGAGCGCCAGCGCCAGCACGGCGAGGACGGCGAGCAGGCGTCTGGACGCGGAAAACGATCTGAGGCGTAAGGGTGCGGCTCTCTGCACGGACACGGCTCTCCTTGTGGGGAAGACGACGTCCACCCGCGCGCCGGGTCGTCCGAGGGCTCGGGTGGTCGGACGCGAATCGTGCGGTATAGACCTCTAAGACAGCCCCGGGTCGCGGACATGTCAATGTGAGGGGTGAGGGCGGCGGACCGTACCAATCCGGGCGCCCGGGCGGGTCCCCCACGCTCCGGCGGGGCAGAAAGGACTGGACCAATCCCCGTAAATTTTACCGTCCCTTGACCCGCTGCGGACCCGTCCCGCGGGCGGCCAGAGGCTGTTGCGCGGTCCTCAGATCCAGCCCTGCTGCCAGGCCCGGTGTGCTGCGGCGTGCCGCGAGGAGACGCCGAGCTTCCCCATCGCGGCGGAGAGGTAGTTGCGTACGGTGCCGGGCGCGAGGTGCACCTCGGCGGCGATCTCCGCGACCGACGCGCCCGTACGTGCCGCGCGCAGCACCTGGAGCTCGCGGTCGCTGAGCGGGCAGTCGTCCTCGGTGAGCGCGGCGGCGGCGATGTCAGGGTCGACGTAGCGGCGGCCGGCGGCGACGTCCCGGACGATCTCCGCGAGCCGGGCCGCCGGGGTCGTCTTGGGCACGAAGCCGCGGACGCCCGCGGCCAGCGCACGGCGCAGCACGGCGGGCCGGGCGTGCCGGGTGACGATGACGATCTGGGTGGGCAGCTCCGCGCGGATCTCCTCGGCGGCCCGCAGCCCGTCGGTGGGCGGCATCTCCAGGTCCAGCACGGCGATGTCGGGGCGGTGTTCGCGGGCGCGCAGCACCGCGTCGGTGGCGGTGGCCGCCTCGGCGACCACGTCGAGGTCGTCCTCCAGCGCGAGCAGCGCGGCGAGCGCACTGCGCAGCAGGTCCTCGTCGTCGGCGAGGAGCAGCCGGATCACCGCGCGGCTCCGTCCGCCGGGCCCGGCAGCGAGGCGACGACTTCGAAGCGGTCGCCGTCCCGGCCCCAGGTCAGCTCGCCGCCCGCGGCGCGCAGCCGCTCGGCGAGACCGGGCAGGCCGGAGCCGCCGGAGAGCGCGTGGGCGGGGGCCGCGGCCGGACCGGCCGCGGCGGCGCCGTCGTTGCTGAACCGCAGCCGCGCCGCCCCGCCGGCCAGCCGGTAGTCGACCTCGGCGCTGCGGGCGCTGCTGTGCCGGAGCACGTTGGTCGTGGCCTCGCGGACGACCAGGCCCAGCAGGTGCCGCGCGGGCGCGGCACGGCCGGCGGTGACCGCCGCGGGGTCGAGGGTCATCCGGGCGTCGATGCCGGCCGCGGCGAGCACCCGGGTGGCGTTGGCGATCTCGTCGTCGAGGGTGGTGGTGCGGTAGCCGTGCACCACGGCGCGGGTGTCGCGCAGCGCGTCGGCGGACAACTGCCGTACGTCGCGCATCTCGGCGGCGGCACGCGCCGGGTCGCGCTCGGCGAGCCGGGCGGCCAGCTCGCTCTTGAGCGCGATGACCTGGAGGTGGTGCCCCTGGATGTCGTGCAGGTCGGCCGCGAACCGCAGCCGCTCGTCCTTGACCGCGACCTCCGCCTCCAGCCGCCGCGCCCGGTCCAGCCGCCCGGCGACGTCCCACGCCCAGAGCGGCCCGAGGAGCATCCAGACGGTGAACGCGACGAGCCCCGCCGGGAAGAGCGCGGCGTACGCGAACTCCCCGTCCCCGGCGGCGAGGCTGACCGCGCCGCCCGGCACCACCGCCAGCGCGACGGCCCCGGCCACCAGCAGCAGCCGGCGGCGGCCGGTCAGGTACGTGGCGCCGATCGCCACGGTGACCGCGGGGGCGAGGCCCCACAGCCCGTAGTTCTGCCGCAGCAGCGGCAGCACCGCGAGCACGGCCGTGGCCGCGACCGCGGCGAACACCCAGCCGCGCGGCGGGCGTACGGGGCCGGAGCCGTCCGGCGCCGGCGGCGTCAGCCGGGCGCTGAGCAGCACGGCGCTGGCCACCGCCGCGACGACGAGGGCTGCGACGGCCGGGGCGCGGGTCCACCGCGGCACGTCACCGTCCAGCAGCCAGCCGCCGTACAGCGGCAGCAGGCACAGCACCGCGGTGCCGGGCACCGCCCACCACGTGTACCGGCGGAAGCCGGTCAGCCCGGTCCCGCGTTCGCTCACCCCGTCGCGCACGCCGACATTGTGGCAGCAGGGACGCGCCGGCGGCCCGTGCCGTAACGCCCCTCTCCGCATGACGGATGTCATGCGGGTACGTGACGGCGGCACGCGCGGACATGCGGCTTCGGCACTACTGGCGCACCCCGGCGAGGGCCCACTCTGGGACGGCGCCGGGATACCCCGGCCCCGTATCCCGAAGGAGACCGCCGTGCGGACACCCACCGAGACCCCCGCCCCCCGTACATCCCCCGGGGCACGCCACGGCCACGGCTGGTGGCACTTCGCCCGCCACTACGTGGAGATGGTGGTGGCGATGGCCGCCGGCATGCTCGTGCTCGGCGCGGCGGTCCGCGGCGGGCTGGCGCTGGCCGGATTCGAGCTGTCCGCGGCGCGCCACCCCGAACTGGTGAGCCTGGAGATGGCGTTCAGCATGTCCGCGGGCATGGCGCTGTGGATGCGCGTCCGCGGCCACGGCGTGCGGAGCACGGCCGAGATGTGCGGCGTGATGTTCGTCCCGGCGGCCGTGCTGTTCCCGCTGCTGTGGCTGGGCGCGGTGTCGCCGGACTCGCTGACGGTGCTGGAACACCTGGCGATGCTGCCGCTGATGCTGCTGGCCATGCTGCGCCGCCGCGCCGAGTACGGCGCCTGATCCCCGCCCGATCGCCCCGGCGTACCGAGGAGTTGCCATGTCGGTCACGACGTACCCGAAGACCTCCGCCGGCCGCACCCGCCCCGCCGGGGCCGGCCCCGCCCGGGCGCTGCTGCGCCGGTGGCCGACGGCGCTGGCGCTCGCGCTGACGCTGCCCGGCCTGTTCTCCGGCGGCGGCGGCGACCCCGGCGGCGCGGTCGACGCCTTCGGCGAGGCGCTGCCCCTGCTGCCGCTGCTCTACCTCGTCGTCACCCGGATCGGCCGCCCGCGCTGGACCTGGCCGGTCCTGGGCGCCGGCGTCGCGTCGATGGTCGCGCTGCGCGCAGCGGGGGTCGTGGCGCCGTCGACCGTCCTGGTGGCGGCCGCGCTGGGGCTGCTGCTGTGGGCCGCCGTCCGCGGCACGCCGCACGGCGCGGCGGTCTCCGGGCTGCAGAGCGCGGGCGCGGTGCTGTTCTGCGGGCTCGCGGTGGCGGGGCTCGCGGCCGACCCGGAGCTGGGCCGCTACCTGGTCGCGGCGGGCTGGTTCCTCCACGGCGTATGGGACTTCGTCCACCTGCGGATGCGCAGGCTGGAGGGGGTCGTGGCGCCGACGTTCGCGGAGTGGTGCGGGGTCGTGGACGTGGTGATCGCCGCCGAACTCCTCTTCGCCCACTGACCGTACGGGCCCGGTGCCGTGCAGTCCGCGCCGCCGGGCCCTGTTCCGTCCCCGTACGGTCGCGGGAGGGGTCCCCGGACCCGCGTGGCAGCCTGGGGCGCCGGCGACCGGACCGCGGTGGTCCGTCGCGGCCTTCGGTGATCCGGCGGTGCCCGCGGAGGGGAGTACGGCGTGGCAGGGTGGCGGGAACGGCTGTTGTCGAGGCCGGGTGCCCGCGCGCAGCAGCGCGGCGGGATCCAGTCGCTGGCGATGACGCCGGACGGGCGCCACGTGATCACCGGAGGCGGCGACGGGCTGCTGCGGATCTGGCGCCTGGCGCCGTGGAAGCTGCTGGCGGAGATCGACACGTACGCGAACGTGGTCAGGTCGGTCGCGGTGACACCGGACGGCGAGCGCGTCGTGGCCAGCGGCCACGGCACGGTCGGCGTGTGGAGCCTGCGGACCGGCGAGCCGGTCACCGGGCCGCTGGACGTGCACCGGTACATGGGCGAGTGGGGCGTCGCGATGTCGGTGTCCGCCGCGCTGACGCCCGACGGCGGGCGGATCGTCACCGGCGGCGGCGAGGGGAAGGTGCACGTGCTCTCCGTGGAGAGCGGCAGGCCGGCCGGGCGGTCGTTCCAGGCGCACCGACTGGTCGCCGCGGTCGCGGTCACCCCGGACGGCAAGAAGATCGTCAGCACCGGGCACGAGGACGGCAGGGACGGCGTCCTGCGCGTCTGGGACCTGGCCGACGGCAGCCCGGTCGGCGGCCCGGTGGCGGCCCACCGGTGCTTCGTCCAGGGGCTGGCGGTCACCCCGGACGGCGCCCGCGCGGTCAGCGGCGGCGTCGACGGGCGGATGCAGTTCACGGAGCTGGACGGCAGCGGCACGACGACCGGTGTCGACGTCGCCGCGCACGGGGAGACGGTGTCGGGCATCGCCGTCGCCCCCGACTCCCGGATCGTCAGCGTCGGCAGCGGCGGCGTCGCCCACGTCTGGGACCCGGCCACGCCGCCGGCCGCGGCCCGCACGTTCCGTACGGAGTCGCGCTACCTGTCCGCGGTGGCCGTCTCCCCGGACGGCCGGCGCTTCGTGACCGCGTCCCGCAACACGGGGGTGCTCCAGGTGTGGAACCTGCCGCCGGCGCCGGGGGCGTAGCCTGCGGCCCCATGGACGAACTCGCGACAGCGCCCTCCCGCCGCGCCCGGGACCTGGGGCTGGTGACGGGCCGGTTCGCGCCCGGCCCGTACGGTGCGATCACCGACGTGCCGGGGGTGCGCGTGGGGCACGTGACGCTGCGCGAGCCCCCGCTGGTGCACAGCGGCGTCACCGCGATCGTGCCCGGCGACGTGCACCCGGGGGCGCCGCTGCCCGCCGGGGTGTTCGCCGGGAACGGGTACGGGAAGCTGATCGGCAGCACGCAGCTCGCCGAGCTGGGCGCGCTGGAGACACCGGTGCTGCTGACCTCGACGCTGTCGGCGTTCCGGGCGGCCGACGCGCTCGTCGGCTGGATGCTGGAGCGGCCCGCGTGCGCGGAGGTGACGAGCCTGAACCCGGTAGTCGGCGAGTGCAACGACGGCGCCCTGTCGGACATCCGCGCCCGGCCGGTACGGGAAGGGCACGTGCGCGCCGCACTCGACGGGGCGGCCGGCGGGCCGGTCGCGCAGGGGTGCGTGGGCGCGGGCACGGGGGTGGCGGCGCTGGGCTTCAAGGCGGGGGTGGGCACGGCGTCGCGGCTGGTCGAGGCCGGCGGGCAGGGCGCGTGCGTCGGCGTGCTCGTACAGGCGAACTTCGGCGGCACGCTGCGCGTCCTCGGCCGCACCGTGTCCCCCGCCGACGTCGGCGTTCCCGGCCCGCGGGACACACCGCAGGCGGGCTCGTGCATGGTCGTCGCGGCCACCGACGCGCCGCTGGACGCCAGGCAGTTGGCCCGGGTCGCGCGGCGGGCGGTCTTCGCGCTGGCCAGGACGGGCGCGGCGTACGGGCACGGGAGCGGCGACTACGCGATCGCCTTCGGCGTCCGGCCCGGCGGCCCGCCGCCGCCGGACGCCGGTCTCGACCCGCTCTTCGAGGGCGTCATGGACGCCGTCGAGGAGGCGGTGCTCGACTCGCTGCTCGCCGCCACCACGACGACGGGCCCCGGGGGGCGCACCCGGTACGCGCTGCCGGCGGACCGGCTGCTCCGGCTGCTCGGCCGGGGCTGAACTCCCCCGCCGGGCGCCGGTTCACCGGTCGCGGTCGGCGCCCGCGGCTTCGTCCACGGCCTCGTCCGCGGGCGCGGCGCCGGGCCGCGGGGCGTTCTCCGCCCCGGACTTCCGCGCGTTCTCCGGGTCGTTCTTGACGTCCGCCACCGCGGGCCGGCGCTCGCCGACCGCGGGGGCGAGGAAGATCGCCGTGGCGACCAGCGCGAGGACGGCGATCATCGCGGAGCGCAGCCCGTAGTGGTCGCCGAGGAAGCCGAGGCCGGGCGGGCCGACCAGGAAGGCCCCGTACGCGATCATCGCCACGAGGCTCACCCGGGCGGTGGGGTTGGGACCGGAGTCGCCGGCGGCCGAGATGGCGACCGGGAAGCCCAGCGAGGCGCCCAGGCCCCAGAAGAGGACCGCGGCACCGGCGGCCACCGGGTGGTCGACGAAGATCACCACGACCAGCCCGAGCGCCGCGGAGACCGCGCTGGTGCGGATCACGAGGTAGCGCCCGAAGCGGTCGATGAAGAAGGCGCCGCAGAAGCGGCCGACGGTCATGGCGGCGGCGAAGCCCACGTACACCAGCGAGCCCAGCGCGGCGTCCAGGTCGTGGCCGTCGACCATCAGCAGCGGCAGCCAGTCGGTCGCCGCGCCTTCCGCCAGCGCCATGGCCAGGACGACCGCGCCGATCAGCAGCAGCCGGGCGTCCTTCCACAGCGGCCGGCCCGCCGCCGTGCCGTCGCCGTCCTCGGCGGCGTCCGCCGCCTCGTCCGCGGCGGCCCGTTTGCCGACGCCGCCGGGTACGTCGCCGAAGGCGGCCAGGAACACGGCGAGTGCGACGCCGGACATGATGAGCAGGTGCCACTGCACGGGGAAGCCGGCTGCCGTGGCCAGCATGCCGAGGCTCGCGCCGAGCACGGTGCCGAGGCTGAAGAACCCGTGCAGCGTCGTCATCACGGACCGCGCGAGCAGCCGCTCGACCTCCGCGCCCTCCACGTTCAGCGCGACCTCGCCGGAGCCGCCGCCGAGGCCGAACACGAAGAGACCGGCGGTGACGAGGGCCGCCGACGAGGCGAGCGCCCCCGTGCCGACCCCCGCGACCCCGAGCGCGATGAGCACCGTGCCGCCGCCGATCACCGGCCGGGTGCCCATCCGGGCCACCAGCGCCCCCGAGCTGGCGATGCCGATGGTGGAGCCGACGGACAGGCCGAAGAGGATCAGCCCCATCTCGGCTGTGGACGCCCCCAGCTCGTCGCGGACGTCGGGGGTGCGCGTCACCCACGACGAGAGCGACAGCCCGGGTATGAGGAACATCAGGGACAGCGACAGGCGCCGGCGGCGCGAGGCGGTGGCCATCGGGGGCTCTCTTTCGAAACGGTGACTCGTCAGCACCGGGGCGACGGCCGTGCGGGCATAGCGGGGGAACCGCGTCGCGGCACGGCTCCTCCCGCAGTGTCGTTCCGACCCCGCCTCCGGCTCAAACCCGTTTCGGCACGTGGACTGCCGCCGGCGTCCCGAGGCCGCCCGGCGCCGGGGCCGCGGGGGCCCGGCCGGATTTCGCGCCCCGTGCACCGGCGGGTGATCGACAGAGTAAGGTAAGCCTTACCTCTGCCGCCGCCGGCGGGTGCATCCAGGAAGGTGTCAGGTCAGGATTCCGTGCGGTTATATCTGCTGGCGCGCAACCCCACCGACTCGGTCACGGACGGCTTCCTCCCCGCCGCGCGCCGTCTGGGCCTCGACGTCACCGTCCTCACCGACCAGCCCGGCGCCCACCGGCGGCGCGCCCCGGAGCCGGAGACCCTGGGCTGCGACGTACGCGACTTCCGCGCCGTGATCGGCCGCATCTCCGCCCACCGCCGGCCCGACGCGGTCTTCACCAACAGCGACCACCTGCAGACGCAGGCCGCGCTCGCCGCCGACTACTTCGGCCTGCCCGCCAAGAGCTGGCGGGCCGCCCACGCCACCAAGGACAAGGCCGAGATGCGCCGCCGGCTCGCCGCCGCCGGCGCGGACCCGGTGCGGGCCGCGGAGCTGCCCCCCGGTGCGGACCCGGCCGCGCTGGACGTGCCGTACCCGTGCGTGGTCAAGCCGCGCGAGGGCGTCGCCAGCGAGGACGTGGTGCTGGCCGCGGACCCGGCGGAACTCGTGCGCCGGGTCGCGGAGATACGGGCGCGGCGGCCGGGCGAGGCGCTGGTGGTCGAGGAGTTCCTGGAGGGGGAGCTGTACACGCTGGAGACGCTGGGGGACGGCCGCGTACGCCACCTCCTCGGCGGCTTCCACACCGAGCTGTCGCCGCCGCCGCACTTCGTCGAGGAGCGCATGTCCTACGTGCCCGCGCACCCCGCGCCCGTCACGGCCCAGGTGCTCGGGCAGCTCGACGCGCTCGGCGTCGGGTTCGGCGCCTGCCACACCGAGTTCACGGTGAGCGCGGGCCGGGCCCGGGTCGTGGAGGTCAACTACCGCGCCATCGGCGACCAGTGCGACCTGCTGCTCGCCCGGCTGCTCGGCATCCCGCTCTTCGCGCACATCCTCCGTACACACCTGGGCGAGCCGCTGCCCGCGGACCTCGGGGCGCACACGGACGGGCGGGCCCGGCTGTCGTACCCGTGCGCCCGCACCGCCGGGACGCTGACCGCCGCCCCGGGGCCGGCGGACCTGGTGGTCGACGGGGTCGAGCTGGCGTACCGGCCGCTGCGCGCGGTGGGCGAGCGGCACGGACTGCACCGCACCAACCGCGACTTCCTCGGCGTGGCCCGCGGCATCGGCACCGACCAGCGGCGGGTGGACCGGGTGGTGGCGGACTTCCTGGCCGCGCAGCGCTGGGAGATCACGCCGTGAGCCGGGCCGCGCCGGAGTCCGGGGACGGCACCGGGGGCGAGGAGGCCGCGCTGGTGCTCCGGGTGCTGAGCGCGCTGCTGCGCGAGGACGTGGCGGGGCTGCGCACCCGTACGACGGCGCACGACCGGGCGGACGGGCGCTGGCTGCGCCTCTCCGACCCCGCCGGTCCCGGCGCGCTGCTGCTGCCCGTCGCGCCGGACGGCTTCCAGGCCGTGTACGGCGCCCGCCTCCCGCTGCTGCTCCGCGAGACCGGCGGCGGGACCGCCGAGGTCACCGGGCTCGACGCCGTCCTCGCCGCCCTGGCGGACCGCGCGGAGGCCGAGGACCGCGGCGGCTTCGCCGACTTCGCCGCGGAGTGCCGCCGGGCGCTGGCCGCGGCGCGGCTCCACACCGCCACCCGGGACGCCGCGGCCGCGGCGCTCACCGGGCGGTACGGACCGGACCCGGCGCGCTGGACCGGCCACGCCGGCACCCTCGCGTACGACACCCTCGCCGCCCGCCTCGACCACCCCGTCCACCCCGCCTCGCGCGGGCGCGCCGGCCTCGGCGAGGCCGATCTGCGCGCCTACGCACCGGAGTTCCACCCCCGCTTCGCCCTGCGCTGGCTCGCCCTGCCCTACGACGCCCTCACCCTCGCCGGCGCCCTCGACCCCGCCACCGCCCCGGATCCGCCCGTCGCCTGGCCCGCGCCCTCCGCGCTCGGCCTGCCGGCCGCGCTCGACCGCACCCATCTCGCCCTGCCCGTGCACCCGCTGACCGCCGCCGGTCCGCTGGCCGGCGCGCTGCGCGCCGCCGGCCTCGCCGACCGGGCGGCGCTCGCCCCGGAGCCGTACCTCGACGTGGTGCCGACGCTGTCGATGCGTACCGTCGCCGCGGCCGCCGACCCCCGGCTGCACCTGAAGCTGCCGCTGGCCACCGCCACCCTGGGACTGCGCAACCGGCGCACCGTCAAGCCCGCGACCCTCGCCGACGGCGCTGCCGTGCAGCGGCTGCTCCAGACCGTGATCCGGCGCGAACCGCGCTTTCGCGGCACCGTGCTGCACGCCGACGAGACGTCCTACGCGCACGCCGGCCACGACCTGCTCGCCGCGCTCTGCCGCCGCCAGCCCGCCGGGCTCGACGGCGCGCTCGTCGTGCCGCTGGCCGCCCTGCTCGCGCCCGCCCCCGGCGGCCGGCTCGTCGTCGACCACCTCGCCGACCGCTGCCACGGCGGCGACCCCCTCGCCCTCCTCGACGACCTCCTCGCGCTCCTCTTCGACTTCCAGACCACGCTGTTCGGCTACGGCATCGCGCTGGAGTCGCACCAGCAGAACGTCTCGCTCGTCCTCGACCCGCCAGGGGGTACCGCGGACGGCCGCCCGCGCATGCGGCTGCTCCTCAAGGACGACGACGGCCCGCGCATCCACCACGCCCGGCTGCGCGCCGCCCTGGGACCCGACGCGCCGGCCCCGGGCGACTTCGCCGACGCCCGCACCCTGTGCGACGGCGACGGTCCGGTGGCCGACGTCTTCGCCACGATCACCGTCCACCTGTGCGCCGGGGCCTACGCGTTCGGCCTCGCCCGGCACGGCCGCGCCCCGCTCGCCGCGCTGCTCGGCCTCGTACGCGACCGGCTCGCCGAGGCCGTCGGCCGGCTCGGCACGGGGCCCGGCGAACCGGGTGACGTGCTGCGCGCCCACGTGCTGCGCGCCGCGCACCTGCCGGTCAAGGCGATGGTCACCGCCGGGACGCTGCAGTCCAAGGAGCGCTCGGGCGCGGCCGACGTCAACAAGCACTACACCACCGGCCCGAACTACCTCCGCGCCGCGCCCGCCCACGCGCCGCCCGCCGGCGCCGCCCCGTACCCGTCCATCCCCTCACCCCGCCCCGGCTGGAACCGTTGATGCCCCTCACCGCCTCACCCGCCACCCCGTCCGCCACCGCCTCACCCGCCCGGCTCCCCACCGCCGACGAGGCGGTGGCGCACACCCTGCTCAACTGCCTGCTGCGCGAGGTCTGCGGACCCGAGCGGCAGGCCACCGTCGACGGCGGCCGGCTGCTGCTGCGGCTGTCCCGCTCGAGCGTGCTGCTGCGCGTGGCGCTGCGCCGCGCCTCGCTGCTGGGCGCGCACCGCTTCGACGGGCCGGTCTCCGAGCGGCGCGACGGCGACTGGGCGGAGGTCGGCTGGCGGCGGCTCGCCGAGCACGTGCAGGACGAGTTGTCGGCGCGCACGGGCGTGCGCAACGAGGAGTTCGCGGAGCAGGTCGCCGCCAGCCACCGGGGTACGGAGGCGGCGCTCGCCGCCGTACGCGCACGGCCGGCGCCCGCGGCCGGCGGCGGGCCGCTCGCGGCGTACCTGGACTCGGAGCAGTCGCTGCCCCTGGGCCACCGCTTCCACCCCACGCCCAAGGCCCGCGACGGCGGCACGGCCGCCTGGGCCGCCTACGCCCCCGAGGCCGGCGCCGCCTTCCCGCTGCGCCATCTCGCGGTACGTGCCCGCCTGGCCGCCGAGGAGAGTGCGCGGCCCGGCGCCACCGCCCCGCTCGACCGGCTCCGCCCGGTCCCCGACGGCTACCGTCTATTGCCCGTCCACCCCTGGCAGTACGAACTCCTGGCCGGCCACCCGGCTCTGCGCGCCGCCCTCGACCGCCGGGACGTGCTCGACCTGGGCACCGGCGGCCCGCCATGCACCCCGACCGCCTCCGTGCGCACCCTGCACACCGGGGACGGGTTCCTGAAGTTCAGCCTCAACGTGCGCATCACCAACTGCGTGCGCAAGAACTCCCGTTACGAGCTGGCCGGCGCGGTCGCCCTGACCCGGCTGCTCGGCCCCGTGCTCGACTCCCTGGCCGCCCGCCACCCCGCCGCCGCGCTGCTGGGCGAGCCGGCGTACCGCAGCCTGGCGCTGCCCGGCCCGGCCGGCACCGCGGACCCGGAGCTGCTGGAGGGCTTCGGGGTGATCGTCCGCGACGGGCTGGGCGGCGTGCTGCGCCCCGGCGTCACCCCGCTGCTCGCCGGGGCCGTCGCCGACGAGTACCCGACGGGTCCCGCGCAGCTGTCCCGGCTGCCCGCCACCGCCCGCCGGGACAGCGCGCTCGACTGGTGGTCGGCCTATCTGGAGCTGCTCGTCCCGCCGGTCCTCGCCGCCTACTTCGACCACGGCGTGGTGCTGGAGCCGCACCTGCAGAACGTCCTGCTGGGCGTCGACGCCGGGGGCATGCCGGCGCAGGTGGTCTTCCGCGACCTGGAGGGCACCAAGCTGCTGCCGGACCGGCACGCCGCGGCGCTGGCCGCGCTGCCCGCGGACGTGGCGGGGCCGATGACGTACGACGCGGTGCGCGGCTGGCACCGGGTGGTGTACTGCCTGCTGGTCAACCACGTCGCCGACATGCTCGCCGCCCTCGCCGACCTGCACCCGCGGGCCGAGGCCGCGCTGTGGGCGCGGGTGCGCGCGGTGCTGCTGGACTGCGCCCGCGACCTCGGCGACCCGCCCCGGCTGCGCGCCCTGCTCGGCGGGGCGCCGCTGCCCGCCAAGGCCAACCTGCTCACCCGCTGGGGCCGCCGCGCGGACCGCGAGGCGGGCTACGTCCACCTGCCGAACCCGCTGGCCGCATCCGAGCCCGACTCGCCCCGCCGGAGTGCCCGTTGACCGCCCCGACCCCCGCCGTGCTGGACCTGCTCGGCTCCCTCGCACCCGAGGAGCTGCCCGCCTACGTCTACGACCTGGCCGCCCTGCACACCCACGCGGCGTCCGTACGCGCCGCCCTCCCGGCGTCCGTCGAGCTGTACTACGCGGCCAAGGCCAACCCCGAACCCGCGGTCCTGACCGCCCTAGCGCCGCACACCGACGGCTACGAGGTCTCCTCCGCCGGCGAACTCGCCCACGTCGCCGCCGCCGTGCCCGGCCGGCGCCTCGCCTTCGGGGCGCCCGGCAAGACGCCCGCGGAGCTGGCCGCCGCCCGCGCCGCGGGGGTGCACCGCGTGCACGTCGAGAGCCTGCACGAGCTGCGCATGCTGGGCGCGCAGACCGCGGACGACGCGCCGGACGCGGGCCTGGACGTGCTGCTGCGCGTCAACATGCCCGCCGCCGACGGCTCGCTGGCGGGCAGCGCGCTCGCGATGGGCGGCCGCCCCTCCCCCTTCGGCCTGGACCCCGCCGACGCCGAGGAGGCCGCGCGGCTGCTCACCGCGGGCGCGTACCCGCGGCTGCGGCTGCGCGGCGTCCACGCGCACCTGGCCAGCGGCCTCGACGCGCCGCAACTGCTGGACGTGGCACGCTCGGTGGTGGCCGGCGCGCTGCGGCTCGCGGCGCGGGCCGGGCTCGGTCCGTACGGGCTGGAGGTATGCGTGGGGGGCGGCATGGCCGTCGACTACACCGCCCCCGACAGCCGGTTCGACTGGCGCGGCTACGGCGCGGGGCTGGGCCGGCTGGCCGCCGAGCACCCCGGGCTGACGCTCCGCGTCGAACCGGGCCGGGCGCTGACCGCGTACTGCGGCTGGTACGCGACCGAGGTGCTGGACGTCAAGCGCAGCCACGGCGAGGAGTTCGCCGTCGTCCGCGGTGGCACCCACCATCTGCGCACCCCCGCGACCAAGGGCCACGACCAGCCGTGCACCGTCCACCCGGCGCCCCGGCCGTGGCCGCACCCGTGGCCGCGGCCGGCGGCGCGCGGGGCGTCGGTCACGGTCGCCGGGCAGCTGTGCACGCCGAAGGACGTGCTGGCACGGGGCGTTCCGGCGGCGGGGCTGCGTGCCGGGGACCTGGTGGTGTTCTCGCTGGCGGGCGCGTACGCCTGGAACATCTCGCACCACGGCTTCCTCATGCACCCGCGCCCCGGCTTCCACTTCCTCCGGGGAGCCGGGTAGCACGACCGGGAGCGGGCCGGCTCAGCGGTCGAGGAGGTGCCGCCCGCGGGCGGTGAGCCGGTGCACGACGTGCGCGCCCGCGCGCTCGCTGGCCACCAGCCCGGCGCCGCGCAGCACCGTCAGGTGGCCGCTGACGGTCGACGCGGGCATGCCGAGGCGGGCGGCGACGGACCCGGTGGTGGCGGTGGCGGCGAGCGCGTCGAGGACCCGGGCGCGGGCGGTGCCGAGCAGCGCGGTGAGCGCGGCGGGCGGCCGGCCGGGGCCGGGCACCGCCGGGTGGCGGCGCACCGGATAGACCACCACAGGCGGCAGGCTGGGGTCGGCGATCGCGATCGGCGCGGTGTGGCAGAAGAACGACGGGATGAGCCGTACGCCCCGGCCCCGCAGCCGCAGGTCGTAGTCGACCGGGTACGGCGCGGCCAGCACCCCGTCGCGCCACCGGAAGGGCCGCAGCGTGCCCAGCACCGCCGGCATCCCGCCGTCGAGCGCGGCCGTACGCCACTTGCGGTCCGCGGCGATCGTGGCCTCCACCTCGCTCCACTCCGGCACGATCAGCCGCGCGTGGAACTGCCGTACGGCGTCCGCGATCCGTTCGAGCTGCGCCCGGTCCCCCGCCGCGAGCCGCCGGGTCCACGCGGGCAGCGGCCGGTGCCGTGCGGCCTCGCGCAGCTCGCGGGCGAGCCGCCGGCCCGGCGTGGCCAGCAGCGTCTCCAGCGCCGCGGACAGCCCCTCCTCGGACTCGACGGGGGTGAGGAAGTCGGGGAAGTACGGGGCGTCGGCGGGCGCCACGTCGCGCAGCAGCCGGCAGGCGGCGCGCAGTTCGCCGCCGTCCAGCCGCGCGGCGGCGCGCCGCCGCCACGGGCGCAGCCGGGCGGGCAGGCGGGCCGCGGGCGTGCTCAGCACGTGCAGCCCGAGGATCGCCTCCCACATGGGATCGGCGGTCCCGGTCAGCTGCACGTGCCGGAAGTCGCGGTCGCCGAAGTGGATGCGCAGCATGCCGGCCATTCCCGTAACGCTAGGACCCCGGCCTCCGCCGGACCGTGGGCTTTTCGACCGAGCCGGAAAAGCCCCGCCCGGCGCGCGTCGGACCGCCGCCTACGATCCGTGGCCTGACACGGGAGCGTACGAGCCCGGGCCGGCGGACCCCGGCCCGGGGCCAGGCAGCGACACGGCCCAGGAGGTCATGGTGAGCGAGACCCGTCCCAACCGCCGACGCGTGCTGAAGGCCGCGGGCGGCCTCACGGCGGCGCTGGCCGCCGGGGGCGCCGGCGCCCTCGCGGCGGCGGCGCCCGCCGCCGCCGCGAACGACGGCTTCGGCCTGCGGATCACCGACCGCAACGAGTCCGACCCGCGCATGTGGTACTACCGGTTCGCGACCGACGCGATCGGCTGGGACCCCGGCGTCAACGTCCTGCTCCCCGACGGCTACCACGACAGCGGGCTGCGCTACCCGGTGCTCTACCTGCTGCACGGGGGCGGCACCGACGCGGACTTCATCCAGTTCGACCGGCTCGGCATCCGCGCGCTGACCGCCGGCAGGCGCGTCATCGTCGTCATGCCGGACGGCGGCCACGCCGGCTGGTACTCCAACCCCGTCTCCTCCAACGCCGGGCCGCGCAACTGGGAGACGTTCCACATCGCCCAGCTGCTGCCGTGGATCGACGCCAACTTCCGTACCTACGCGGAGTACGACGGCCGCGCGGTCGGCGGTTTCTCGATGGGCGGCTTCGGCGCGCTGAAGTACGCGGCCAAGTACTACGGGCACTTCGCCTCCGTCAGCTCGCACTCCGGCCCCGCGAGCCTGCGCCGGGACGCCGGGCTGGTCGTGCACTGGGCGAACGTGTCGTCGGCGGCCGTGGAACTGGCGGGCGGCACCGTCTACGGCGCGCCGCTGTGGAACGAGGCGCGGGTCAGCGCCGACAACCCGATGGAGCGGCTTCCCAGCTACCGCAACAAGCGGGTGTTCCTCGTCGCCGGCACCAGCCCCGACCCGGTGAACTGGTTCGACACCGCCAACGAGACCCAGGTGCTCGCCGGCCAGCGGGAGTTCCGCGGCGCGCTGGCCGGCGCCGGCATCCCGCACGAGTGGCGCGAGGAGCCCGGCGGGCACGTCTTCCGCCCCGAGATGTTCCGCCAGGACCTCGACGGCATCCTCGCCCGGCTGCGCAAGGCGTAGCCGGGGGGCGTACGGGCAGTGCGGCCGTACGCCCCGCCGGGCAAACCCCCCACGCAAACCCCCCACGTCAGGAGCCCCGATGCACATACCCCGCACGCCACGCCCGCCCCGCGCCCGCCTCGTCCCGACGGCCATCGCCACCGCGCTCGCGGCGACCGCCGCCTGCGCCGTGCTCGCCGCCCCCGCCACCGCCGCACCCGGCCCCGGCGCGGGCCCCACGGTGGCCTCCGTACTGGAGGGCGGCACGGCCTCCGGCACCGCCGTCGTCAGCGGGCAGAACCAGCCCGGCACCCGGCTGCACGTCGAGGGCGAGCGGACCGCCGCGGCCCGCACCCTGGACGTCGACTACCAGGTCCAGGAGACCGGTTACTGGTGCGGCCCGGCAGCCACCCGCATCGCGCTGTCCGCACGCATCGCGCCGCCCAGCCAGGGGGCGCTGGCCGCCCAGCTCGGCACCACCGAGGCCGGGACCGACCACATCAGCCAGGTCACCGGCGTGCTCAACGCCAACCTGGGCACCGGCTGGTACGAGACGAAGGAGATGCCGAACGACCCGCCCACGCAGGCCCAGCGCGACCTGCTGTGGCAGGACGTCGTCCTCGACATCGACAACGGTTACCCGGTCGTCGCGAACATCGTCGCCCCGCCCGGCAACCAGCCGCCCGGCTACCCGCCGGACCAGACGATCTACCACTACTTCACCGTGATCGGCTACGACGAGGCCCAGGGCACCGTCCTCATCGCCGACCCGGCGTCCTTCGGCGGCAACCAGATCTACTGGCTCTCCTTCGACCAGCTCGCCACGCTCATCCCGCCGAAGGGCTACGCCGCCTGAGGCCCCCCGGGGAGCACCGGGGCCCGTCCGCGGGAGGGCGGGCCCCGGCCGCTCTCACCGGCGGCGGGGCAGGCCGCGCAGGATCTTGCCCTCCGTCGACAGCACGTAGTCGCCGCCGTCGAAGCGGCGGGTGCGGGCGAACATCAGGTACAGGTACTTGAAGTTCTCCGCGAAGGCGTACGCCGGGAACAGGTCGCCCTGGCGCATCGGCGAGGTCGTCACGTCCTCCAGGATCGTGTAGCCGCCGGGGACGCGGGCGTGGGCCTTCATGCCCTCGAAGTACTGCCACGCCGTGCGGCGGTAGAAGTCGTCCCGCGTCAGCCAGTAGAGGTCGAAGGCGCCGTTGACGTACTCGGGCCGGAACTGGTTGCCCCGCGAGGTGGGGGTCATCGTGCCGTAGTCGATCTCCTCGGGGAGCACGGGCCAGCGCTGCAGGACCGACTCCCACGAGCGGTGGTAGCGCTCGCCGAGGCGCCGGTCGCCGCCCTTGGCGACCAGGCCGCCCCAGAACGACGCCAGTTCGGACTGGCGCCGGCCGGTGGTCTCGCCGGTGGCGAAGTCGACCTGGCGGTACCAGACGTGGCCGTCCCACTCCTCCACCAGGTGCTCGGTCATGGCGCCGTTGAGCAGCCGCCACCAGCGCAGGCAGTCCCGGTCGCCGAACAGCTCCCAGGCGCCCCACAGGTACTCGTAGAAGGAGTCGACGGGCGGGTTGGGGCCCTGGTCCGTGGGGTCGGTCCAGCGGCCGGTCTCGACGTCGAGCCGGGTGCCGAGGAGGTCGAGCGAGGAGCGCCGGTCGAGCACGGCGCGGTAGGCGCGCTTGGCCGCCTCGTAGTACTTGCCGTCGCCGGTGAGCCGGGAGAGCATCCCGAACTCCAGGATGTTCGTGCCGATCTCGGCGAGCGGCGGGGTGGTGCCGTGGACCTCGCCGGTGCGCAGGTTGGCGCGGGTGTACGGCATGCCGGTGGGCGACTTGGTGAACGCGGGCAGCAGCCGGTCGGTGAAGTCGACGCACAGGTCGAGCAGCGACTGCCGGCCGGTGACGAGGTGGCCGGCGAGCAGCCCGCCGACGACGCGGATGATGGCTTCGAAGACGTGGAAGTCGGCGTCGATGTCGAAGTCGAGGTTCTGCTCCAGCCAGTCGGCGGACTCCTTCAGGTCCTCGTCCAGCTCCATCACGTACAGCGTGTCCAGCGCCTCGATCACGGACAGGCCCACGGGGTGGCCCTGGGCGAAGAACTCGCTCGACGTGCCGGAGACGGGCCGTACCTCGTCGTGGCCCCAGGCGGCGGCGCGGTAGCCGTTCCAGGCGTGCAGGAACTCGGTGCGGATCTCGCGTGCGGCGTGCGGCCCCGCGGGTACGCGGACGGCGGCCGCGGGGTGCGCGGCCTCCCCCGCGAGCGCCCGTGCGGGCGCGGCCTGCGCCAGGCCGCCGGCGCCGGCGGCGGACGTCGCGGCGGCGGCTGCCAGCAGCCGGCGGCGGGAGAGAGGGGTGCGGTGGTGTGCGGCGGTGCCCATCGATGCTGCCCCTTCGCGGTGTGGACGCGCCCCCCGACGCGCCTGACATCGTTGTCACGTGCGGTCGTGAATCGAGGCTAGCGGCGCTCGGGACGGTGTCAATGGTGCCCGCGGAGTGTCGCGGGACCCCCGGGACGCGTCCCGGGGCCGGTCCCCGTACCGTTCCCGCCGCGGGCGCCGGGTGGGCCGCACCGGTCCGTACGGCAGCGGGCGTACGGGCCCCCCGCACCCCGCGCGAGCCCCCGCGGCGACCGCCGCCTGATGGGGCATCATCTCTGGCCATGACCGACTCCGAACCCGCGGCGGCCGGCGGCGGGCGGGTGGCGCACAGCCGGGTGCGGATGTCCGGCCGCGACCCCGGCGAGCGCGGCCGGACCGCGACCCCGCTGGAGCTGCTCTTCGACCTGACCTTCGTGGTCGCCGTCGGCACCGCCGCCTCGTTCCTCGCCGAGATGGCCGCCGGGGACCACGCCGCGCGGGCGGTCGTGGCGTTCGCGATGGCCATGTTCGCGATCAGCATCGCGTGGATCAGCTTCAGCTGGTTCTCGTCCGCGTTCGGCACCGACGACTGGCTCTACCGCTCGCTGACCATGCTGCAGATGATCGGCGTCGTCGTCTTCGCCCTCGGCCTGCCGGCGATGTTCCACTCCGTCGAGGACGGCGACCACCTGGAGATCCGCGCGATCGTCATCGGCTACGTCGTGATGCGGATCGCGATGGTGGCGCAGTGGTGGCGGGCCGCCCGGGAGTCGCCCGAGTACCGCGACGTGTGCATGGCCAACATCCGCTGGACCGTGATCGCCCAGGCCGGCTGGCTCGTGGTGGGGTTCACCAGGCTGTCGTTCGCACAGGTGGCCGTCGCCTACGTGGTGTTCACGGCGCTGGAGCTGCTGCTGCCGGTCCTGACGCAGGGCGGCGCGGGCGGGACGCCGTGGCACCCGCACCACGTCGCCGAGCGGTACGGCCTCTTCGCGATCATCACCCTCGGCGAGGGCGTCGTCGGCACCGTCGCCTCCTCGGGCGGCCTCCTCGGCGGCCCGGAGGGCACCGAGTGGACGGCGAACGCCGTGGCCGTCGTCGTCGCCGGCGTCGGGCTGACCTTCGGCATGTGGTGGGTGTACTTCACGACGCCCTTCGGCGACATCCTCGTGCACCGGCGCGCCCGCGGGTACCTCTTCGGCTACGGCCACATCCCGGTGTTCGCCGGCATCGCGGGCGCCGGCGCCGGGCTGCACGTCGCCGGGCTGTACCTGGAGCACGACGCGGCCGTCGGCGAACTCGCCGTGGTGCTGTCCCTGGCCCTGCCCGTCGGCCTGTACCTGCTCGTCGTCTACCTGCTGCACACCCTGCTGCTGTCCGACCGGGACCGCTTCCACGCGCTGCTGATCGCGCTCACGCTGGCCGTGCTGGGCGTGGCGGTGCTGCTGTCCGCGGCCGGGGCGCCGGTCGCGGTGTGCCTGCTGGTCGTGATACTCGCGCCGTTCGTCACCGTCGTCGGCTACGAGACCGTCGGCCACCGGCACCAGCGCCGGGTGCTGGCCGACCTCAGAGCCCGCCGTTCCCCGTCGTGAGCAGGAACTTGCCCACCGCCACCAGCAGCCCGAAGAAGACCGCGACGCCGATCAGCACCACGGACACGCCGCGTGCCGCGCGCTGCGAGCGCCCCGACAGCCGCCGCGGCGAGTCGTCCGCCTGCCGGAAGCCCGCGGCCGCCACCCCTGCTCCGCCCAGCAGCACGGCGGCGGCCACCCACCACCACTCCACGTCCGTCCCCTCCCGGTTCCCGTCCCGGATTCCGTGACCCCTGTGCCGTACGCCGTACGCCCGGCCCCGCACACCCCCGGTGCGCTACTCCTCGCGGCTGGTCAGCTCCAGGCCGAGCGCACGGAACTGCTCGACGGGCCGGTGGTAGCCGCGCTCGATGTGGTGCACCCCGCGCAGCGTCGAGCCGCCGGTGGCGACCGCCGCGGCCAGCACGGCGGAGAACCCGGCGCGGATGTCGGGCATCGTGACGTCGCCGCCGCGCAGGCTGCTGACGCCGCGCACGACGGCGGAGTGCAGCGCGCCCGTGTCGTGGTAGCGGCAGGCGGGGCCGCCCAGGCAGGTGTCGTAGACCTCGATCTCGGCGCCCATGCCCTGCAGCGCGGAGACGTACGCGAGCCGGTTCTCGTACACCGTCTCGTGCAGCACCGACATCCCCTCGGCCTGTGTGAAGAGCACCATCAGCGGGGTCTGCCAGTCGGTGGCGAAGCCCGGGTGGGTGTCCGTCTGCACGGCGGCCGCGCGCAGCGCGCGGGGGGCCGACGCGGTGATCCAGTCGTCGGTGATCTCGAACCGGGCGCCCATCCGCGCCAGCGTGGTGATGGGCGTCACCAGCCGGTCCTGCGGGCAGCCGTGCACCCGCACCTCTCCCCCGGTGACCAGCCCGGCGACCAGGTAGGAAAAGGCCTCGATCCGGTCGCCGCCCAGCCGGGTGGTGGCGCCGCCCAGCGCGTCGACGCCCTCGACGACGATGCGGCGGTCCGGGTAGAGGGAGATCCGCGCTCCCATCCGCTGGAGGAAGAGCGCCAGCTCGACGATCTCCGGCTCGGTGGCGGCGTTGCGGATGACGGTGCGGCCCTCGGCCCGCACGGCGGTCAGCAGCACCGTCTCGGTGGCGCCGACGCTGGGGTACGGCAGGTCGACGCGGGTCCCGCGCAGCCGCGCGGCGCGGGCGTGGATGCCGTCCTCGGCCAGCTCCACCTCGGCGCCGAAGCGGCGCAGCGCGTCGAGGTGGAAGTCGACCGGCCGGCGGCCGATGGGGTCGCCGCCGACCATCGGCACGAAGGCCTCGCCGGTCAGGTGCAGCAGCGGCCCGAGCAGCAGGATCGGAATGCGGTTGAGCCCGGTGAACGCCTTGTCGACGCTCGGGTCCGCCACCGGTCCCGGCACGACGGTGACCTCGCCGTCGGTGCGCTCGACCTTCATGCCCACGTGCTCCAGCATCCGGGCGGTGATGCCGACCTCGCCGACGTCCGGCGCGTTGCGTATGGTGCTCGGCCCGGAGCCGAGCATCGCCGCCACCATGTGCTTGCTGACCGCGTTCTTGGCCCCGCGCACGGTGACGTCGCCGCGCAGCGGTCCGGACGGCTCGATCTGCCACAGCTTCCCATTCACCCGTGCAGCCTACGACCGCGCCCCGGGGGCCCCTCCCCCGGCCCCGTACCGGCCTCCCCACCACCTCCACCGGCGCCGTCGTCCCGAACGGGTGAGGGTGGCCGTGCGGCCTACACGCTGTGCAGTTATCTGCGTACGCTGTGGTGGGATCGCGACCACGACGTGGACGGACTGCCCCGGGGGTGCCATGGGATTCGGCTTCGGCCAGCGGCGCGGCGGGGAACTCCCCGTGGAGCTCACCGGCTTCGTCGGCAGGACGGAGGAGATCGCCCTCATCCGCGCCGAGTTGGCGCGGTCGCGGCTCGTCACGCTGGCCGGCCCCGGCGGGGTCGGCAAGAGCCGCACGGCGATGCGCGCCGCCGCCGGGCTCACCGCCCGCTTCCCGGACGGCGTCTGGCTGGCGGAGCTGTCGGGTCTGCGGGACCCGGAGCTGCTGCTCACCTCGCTCGCCGCGGTGCTGGAGCTGCCCGAGCAGCCGGGCATGGGCACGCTGGACGCGATGGTGGCGCACCTGCGCGAGCGCCGGCTGCTGATCCTCCTCGACACCTGCGAGCACCTGCTCGACGCCTGCGCGATGCTCTCCGACGTGCTGCTGCGCGAGGCCCCGGGCGTCAGCGTGCTCGCCACCAGCCGGCAGCCGCTCGACGTGCCGGGCGAGCGCTGCCTGACGATAGCGCCGCTGGACCCCGCCGAGTCGCTGGAGCTGTTCGTGCAGCGCGCGGCGTCCGTGGTCCCGGGGTTCGCCGTGACCGACGCCAACCGCGCGCAGCTGCTCGCGCTCGTCGGCCGGCTCGACGGGATGCCGCTGGCGCTGGAGCTGGCCGCGGTCCGGCTGCGGGCGGTGCCGCTCGCGGAGCTGGCCACCCGGCTGGACCGCCGCTTCGAGGTGCTCACCGGCGGCCGGCGCACCGCGCACACCCGGCACCAGACGCTCCGTACCGCCATCGGCTGGTCCCATGAGCTGTGCACCGCGCAGGAGCGGCTGCTGTGGGCCCGGCTGTCGGTCTTCGCCGGCTCCTTCGACGTCTCGGCCGCGGAGCGGGTGTGCGCGGGCGGGAAGCTGGCGCGCGAGGACGTGCTGCCGGCACTGATCGGGCTCGTCGACAAGTCCGTCGTCCAGCGCACCGGCGAGGACGGCGACCGCTACCGGCTGCTGGACTCCATCCGCGAGTACGGCGCCGACTGGCTGGCCCGCGCCGGCGACGTCGAGGCCGTGCGCGAACGGCACCTGGCGTCCATGCGGGAGCTGGGCCAGCGCTTCTGGGACGAGCTGCTGACCCCGGCGCAGCCCGGGCTGCACGCGGCCGTACGGGACCGGATCGCCGACCTCAGGGTCGCCATGGCCTACGCGTACGACGCCCCCGAGCGGGCCCGCGACGGCCTGTGGCTGGCGGCCCAGCTCGCGCCGTACTGGCGGGCGGCGGGCACCCTGTCCGAGGGCCGGCACTGGATCGACAAGGGGCTCGACCTGGCACCCGCGGTCTGCGAGGAGCGGGCCTGGGGCCTGCTGATGACCGGGATCTTCGGCATCTGGACCGCGGACCTGGGGACGGCGTCGGAGCGCTTCCCGCTGGCGCGGGAAGCCGCGGACCGGGTGGGGACGGAGCGGGTGGCGCGGTTCGCCGACGCGTACCTGGGGGCGCTCGCGGCGCTGGGCGGCGAGGTCGACGAGGGCCTCGCGGCGCTGGCGGAGGCGCGGGACCGGATCGTGGCGGCCGAGGACGGGCTGGGCATCGGCGTCGTGCACTACGAGGAGGCGCTGCTGCGCGCCGTCCTGGGCGACACCGCCCAGGCGCTGCGGCTGTGCGAGGCGGGGCTCGCGTATCTGGAGGGCACGGGCGACCGGCAGTTGTTCGCCTCGACGCTGGTGGTCCAGGGCACCATCCAGTGGCTCGCCGGGGAGTACGAGACCAGCGCGGAGCCGCTGCACCGGGGGCTGGAGGCGGCGGGCGAGATCGGTGAGGCGCTGGTGGTCGCGCTGGCGTGCCTGGCACTGTCCTGGCACGCGGCCCGGGAGGAGCGGTACGTCAAGGCCGCCTGGCTCCTGGGCTACGCGGAGAACACCCGGAGCCTCAGCGGCGACCCGGTGGGCATGCTGCCGTCGATGCTGGAGCAGCAGGAGTCGGTGGAGAAGGCGGCGGCGGAGGCGCTGGGCGCCGAGGAGTTCGGCCGCTGGCGCGGGCGCGGGGCGCGGATGCAGGGTGCGGCGGTCCTGGCGGCGGTCCGGGCCGGCACGGACGAGCCGCCCGGCGTCCCCGGAGCGGCGGTGGGTCCGCCGGCGGACGGCCGGCCCGCGGCGCCCGCCCTGACGCGGCGGGAGCGCGAGGTGGCGGCGCTGGTGGCGCAGGGGCTGTCGAACCGGGAGGTCGCGGAGCGGCTGGTGATCTCCAAGCGGACGGCGGACGCGCACGTGGAGCACATATTCGCCAAGCTCGGGATCACCTCGCGCCACGAGATCCCGGCGGTCCTGGAGTAGTCCGCGCCCCGCGGCGGCCGGTGCCCGCCCGGGGACGTACGATCGCGCGATGGCGATCACGTACGAGTGGCGCGGCGGGTTCGGCAACGCGGAGGTCAACGCCCTGCACGCCGAGGGCTTCCGGCACCGGGTCCTGGACATCGACTGGCGCGCGCAGTTGGACCGCCACAGCCTCGGCTGGGTGTGCGCCCGCGACGGCGCGGCGCTCGCCGGCTTCGTCAACGTCGCCTGGGACGGCGGCGTGCACGCCTTCCTCCTGGACACCGCGGTGCCGGCGGCGCGCCGGCACGAGGGCATCGGCACGGCCCTGGTCGCGGCGGCGGAGGCCCGGGCCCGCGCGGCCGGGTGCGAGTGGCTGCACGTCGACTTCGACGAGGAGTTGGGCCCGTTCTACGTCGAGGGCTGCGGGTTCCGGCCGACGCCCGCGGGCCTGATCCGGCTGGCCGGCTGACCCGGGCCGCCCCGCGGCGACGGCGCCGGGCCACCGCCCGGCCGCCGCCTCTTCACCGGACCGCCGCTGCACATGTCGCCCATGGGCGGCTTTGCACCGTTGCCCGGCCGGCGGCCGCGGCCGGAGGATGGCGGGCGTCGGGGCTCCACGAAGCCGCCTGGGGAGGCCGCATGAGGTCGAGCAGCCGGATCCGTCGCGTATCGGCCGTCCTGGGTGGCGCGTTCGCGCTCGTCGTCGCCCTGCCGCACGCCGCCTCGGCGGCCGCCGCGCCGCCGCAGGCGCTGCCGGCGAACGCGGACGGCCTGGAGCAGACCTTCCAGCCCGCGTACGACTACGACACCGACGGCTGCTACCCCACGCCCGCCATCGGCCCCGACGGCACGGTCAACCCGGGCCTGGAGCCGGGCGGCGCGCTCAACGGCGACTGCCGCGACGCCGCGGACCTGGACAACACCAACGGCTACTCGCGCGCGAAGTGCAACAACGGCTGGTGCGCCGTGGTCTACGGCCTGTACTTCGAGAAGGACCAGGCCCTGCCCGGCACCGCCCTCTTCGGGCACCGGCACGACTGGGAGCACGTCGTGGTGTGGACCCGTGGCGACGAGGCGCAGTACGTATCGACGTCGGCGCACGGCGACTTCGACACGTACCCCCGCGACCAGATCCGGTGGGACGGCACCCACCCCAAGGTCGTCTACCACAAGGACGGCATCGGCACCCACGCCTTCCGCCCCGCCACCGGCAACGACGAGCCGCCGGAGAACCACCGGGGCGCCTGGCAGTTCCCCGGCCTGGTGGGCTGGAACGGCTATCCGCCGGGGCTGCGCGACCTGCTCGCCACCACGGACTTCGGCAGCGCCAACTTCGGCCTGAAGGACTCCTCCTTCGTCTCGCACCTGGAGAAGGCCCTGCCCGCGGGCATCCCGTTCGATCCCGGCGCGCCGTAGCGGGGGGCCGGGGCCGCCTCACTCCCCCAGTTTCCGCAGGTCCTCCTTGCGGATCGTCGCGGTGATCAGCAGGTCGGTGATGAGGTTGTGGTTGAGCGCGTTGCCCACGGGCGACGGCACGTCCTTCGCCAGCAGCCCCGGCACCCCGTCGCGGCTCAGCTTCTTGCGCACGCCGGCGACGATGTGCGCGGCGGTCTTCTCCGTCCAGTTGCGCCCGGGCTGCAGCCGCGCCAGCTCGTACGCGACCTGGGCCCACGTCAGCGGCTGCGGCTGCGGGTCGCCCTGCAGATAGCGCTGGGCGAGGCAGACGAGCACCAGCATCTCGTCCTCGTCGAGGTCGCGCTCCTCGCCGAGGGTCGACTCCTCCTGCACGGTCGGGCCCCCGGCCGTGCCGCCGGGCCTGGCCGCGGAGATCCGCACCTCGAGCAGGTGGTCCTCGGGGGACGAGACGACGAACAGCGGGGTGTAGCCGGTGGGCAGGAAGGCCTGGTCGCCGCGGTGCACCAACCGGGAGTCGGGGAAACGGATCGGCCGCTTCCCGGTGTTGGTCAGCACCCAGCGCGCGTACTGGCGGGTGACCATCCCCTGCCGGCGGCTGACGCGCTTGTCGCCGCCGCCCACGCAGACGTGCACCTCGGGCTCGTTGCGCCCGAACAGCAGGGTGAAGCCCGCGTCCGGGGCCACGCTCATCCCGCCGTTCGAGCCGAGCACGAACAGCGTCTCCGGCTGCGGCGGCACGTCGGCGGGCGGCAGCCCTCGGCTGAGGCTGCCGACTTCCTTCGGCAGCAGAATGATCTTACTCGCCATGGCGGGTACCCCCTTCTCCGGGTGACTGCGCCTCACCGTAGCCACCCCCGGCCCGGAGGGGTCCCGGGCCCGGGAGACTAAGCGGGCCGGACTACGCGCGCGAGTCGGCGGGCGGGACGGCGAAGGCCACCTCGCCGGCGGCCTCCGCGCTGTACGGGCCGGGGCCGCGCATCGCGGCGGGGATACCCGCGTTGGGCGAGCGCTGCGACATCTGCTTGCGGCCGTCGACGTGGATCTCGTAGGTGACCTCGCCGTAGTGGGACATGTCCAGGCTCCAGGCGGCGGAGCCGTTCTCCCGGGGGACCTCGGCGGTCTTGCGCCAGGGCAGCGCGACGTCCTTCAGCGTCACCGGCTTGCGGTTGACGGAGTACGTCATCTCCTGGACGGGTCCGTCGCCGGTGAGGACGATCTCGACCGGCACCGGTTCGAGCGGCGGCGGCGGTTCGGGCTTCCTGACGGGCGGCGCGGAGTCCTCGGCCCCGGAGCCCGCGTGCTCCGGCGCCTTCGGCCGCGGCTCGTCCCCGCGCACGGCGAACAGGACGGCGGCGCCCGCGACGGCGGCGGCCGCAAGCGCGGCCGCGCCGCCGAGCAGCAGGCGGCGGCGCGGGGAACCGGCCGGCGCCAGCGGGGGGTTGGCGGCCTCGCCGGCGTGCGCGTCGATCGCCGCGAGGACGGGCGCGGGCAGCCAGCCGGCGCCGGGGGGCGGGGGGTGCGGACCCTCGGCCGCGGCGAGGCGGGCGCCGAGCGCGGCGGGCGCGGGGCGTTCCTCGGGCTCCGGGCGGCGGCAGTCGGCGATCAACTCGCGCAGGGGGGCGTCGTCCTCGGGCCCTGGCGGCCCGCCGCCTTCCGTGCCGCCGCGGGCACAGGCGTAGGCGAGCGTGGAGCCGAGCGAGTACACGTCGGTGGCCGGCCCTGCCACGGCGCCGGCGACCTGCTCGGGCGACATGAAGCCGGGGGTGCCCGCGAGTTCCGCGGGCTGCGCGGCGGCGGCGATGCCGAAGTCGACGAGCTTGGGCCCCTCGGCGGTGAGCAGCACGTTGGCGGGCTTGACGTCGCGGTGGACGACGCCGGCGCGGTGCACCGCGGCCAGCGCCTCCGCGAGCCCGGCGGCCAGCCGGCGCACCGAGTGGGCGGGCAGCGGCCCGAACCGCTCCACCGCCTCGTGCAGCGAGACCGACGGCACGAACTCCGTCGCCATCCACGGCACCCGGCCGCCGGGGTCGGCCGCGACGACCGGCGGGCTGTGCACGCCGCCCGCGGCGGCGGTGGCGGCGACCTCCCGTACGAAGTGGTCCACCGCGTCCGGCCGGCGCAGCCGCTCGGCGTGCACGACCTTGACGGCCACCAGGCGCCCGCCGCGGGAGCGGCCGAGGTAGACGACGGCCGTGGCGCCGCTGCCGAGGCGCGCCAGGATGCGGTGCCCGCCCAGGGAGCGGGGGTCGTCGGGCTCAAGGGGCTCCACTCGTGCCTCCGTTCGGCCGGCGTGCGGTGGGGGGTCTGAGGGCTTGTACGTACCCGTCGGGGAGGCCGGCGAACACCAGCCCGGCGGTGGCGGTGAGGTCGTGGACGTACTCGGCGCCGCCGTACGTCCACAGGACGCTCCGGTCGGCCGGGTCCAGAGCGTACAGCCGCTCGCCCCCGCCGGTGGCGGCGTCTTCGGTACCGCTCCCCCGGACGTGGACGGCGCCGCCGGCGAGTGCGACGAAGCCCTGGCCGGGAAACGACCCGACGTGGTCGCCGGTGGCCGCGCGCCACGCCTGGAGCCGGCGCTTCTGCTCGACGTAGAGCAGGCCGCCGGCGGCGGCGTGCACGGTGCTGGGGTAGTCCAGTTGCCGCTTCCATGCCGTGCGGCCGTCCGCGGTGCGCACGACGAGGTGGAGGAAGGCGTCGCAGACGAAGACGAGGCCGTCCGCGGCGAGTACGGCGGTGGTGTCCTCGGCGGGGTGGCTCCAGCGCCTCTTGCCGTCGGCGGCGCCGAGCGCGGTGACCTCCTCGCCGTCGTCGGCGAGGAGGAGTCCGGAGCCGACCGTGAGGGAGAAGACGTTGGCCGCGTGGGACCAGCGTTCGCCGCCGCCGCGGCTGTCCAGCGCGACGAGGCGGTCGGTGGCGACGTACGTGAGCCCGCCGGCGGCGACCACGGACTGGATGAAGCCGAACTCCTCCTCGTACGTCCAGCGTTCGCCGCCGGTGGCGGGGTCGACCGCCACGACGCGCTCGGCCCCGTCCCCCGCCGGGCCCACGAGGTAGGCCGTTCCGTCTCCGGTGGCGAACTCGCCGCCGCCGCCGTCGTCGTCCCAGCGGTGCCGCCACAGCTCGTCGCCCGTACGGGGGTCGAGGGCCTGCACGCCGGGCCTGTCGCCGCCGTGGGCGAAGAGCACGCCGCCGGCGGTGTGGAGGCCGGTGGGGCTGTCGCCGCGGTAGCGGGCCCGTTTCCGCCAGACGGCCCCGGCCTCGGGGGGCGGCGGCGTGGTCCGCGTACCCGGGTCCCGGCCGCGGCCGTCGGCGGGCGGGGCGCCGTCGGACCCGTCGAGCAGCGGGCGGGCGAGGGCCGCCGCGCCGGCGACGGCGGCGGCGCCCAGCCCGAGGAGGAGGGCGCGGCGGCGGGTACGGGGCGTGCCGCCGCCGGGGGTGCCGGCCGGGCCGGGCGCACCGCGGGGCCCGCCCGGCCCGGGCGCGCCCGCCTCGCCCGTCGTGCCGGTCGCGGCCGTCTCGGCGAACGGGTCCGCGGTCGCCTCCCCGGGCCGTACCGGCGCGACCGCCCCTGCTTGCGGCCACGGCGTGCGGGCGGTGCGGGCGTCGATCTCCTCCGCGAGCGCGGCGGGCAGCCAGCGCGTGCCGTGCACGCTGGCCGCGGGCTCCCCCAGCAGGTCCAGCAACGCGTCCGGGGCCGGCCGGTGGCGCGGGTCCCGGCGCAGGCAGGCCGCGACGACCGAGCGCAGCCGGCGGTCCGTCACGCCGGCGAGGTCGGCCTGCCCGCGCCGGATCCGCTGCAGCGTGTCGATCCGGTTGCCGGCGTCGAAGGGCGCCTTGCCCGCCGTCGCGTACGCGAGCACCGAGCCGAGGGCGAACACATCGGCCGGCGGCCCGGCGCGTCCGCCCGCGGCCTGCTCCGGCGACATGAACCCGGGCGTGCCGAGCAGCGCGCCGTCCTGGGTGAGGGTCGCGGAGTCCTCGGGCCGGGCGATGCCGAAGTCGATGACACGCGGGCCGCCGGGGGTGAGCATGATGTTGCCCGGTTTGAAGTCGCGGTGCACCAGGCCGGCGCCGTGAATCGCGGCGAGCGCCTCCGCGAGCGCGGAGGCCAGCAGCCGCACCACGGCGGTGGGCAGCGCGCCGAACGTGCCGACCGCCTCGTCGAGGGAGAGCCCCGGGAGGTACGCGGTCGCCAGCCACGGGGGCTCGGCGTCCGGGTCGGCGTCGACGAGCGGCGCGGTGTAGGCGCGGGTGACCGTGCGGGCGGCGGCGACCTCGCGGCGGAAGCGGGCACGGTACCGGCCGTCGCCGACCAGCCGGGGACTGACGACCTTCACCGCCACGAGCGTCCCGGCGGGCGAGCGGCCGAGGTAGACGACGCCCATGCCGCCGGCGCCGAGCCGCCCCAGCACGCGGTAGCCGCCGACCTCCCGCGGATCGCCGCGCTCCAGCTCCTCCAACGCGCCCCTCCTCCCCTCCGCGCCCGGGCCGCCGTGCCGACCAGCCGAAGCGTAGGCCCACCGGGTGGCCTCCCGAAGATCCCCGGATGGCAGACTTGCGGCGGGTACGGGTGATGCCGTACCGAAGCGACGACCACACGCGGAGAGGACCTGCTGCCCATGAGCGTCTACGACGTCGAGCTGCGCACCCTGGCCGGTGCACCCGCCTCGCTGGGGCAGTTCCGCGGTACCGCGGTGCTCGCCGTCAACGTGGCCTCGAAGTGCGGACTGACCCCCCAGTACGCGGGCCTGGAGAAGCTGCACGCGCAGTACGCGGACCGGGGCTTCGCGGTCGCCGGCTTCCCGTGCAACCAGTTCGGCGGCCAGGAGCCGGGCACGGCCGAGGAGATCGCGACGTTCTGCTCGGCGACGTACGGCGTGACCTTCCCGATGTTCGAGAAGCTGGAGGTCAACGGCCCGGACCGGCACCCGCTGTACCGGGAGCTGGTGCAGCTGCCGGACGCCGACGGGGCGGCGGGCGACGTGCAGTGGAACTTCGAGAAGTTCCTGCTGGACGCCGCGGGCAAGCCGGTCGCCCGGTTCCGCCCGCGGACCGCGCCGGACGACGCCGCGCTGATCGCGGCCGTCGAGTCCGTCCTGCCGCGCTGACCCCCGCGGCGCGCGGCCGCCGGTTGCCAACGAACGTGCAACGATCGCCCGTTCGCCGCAGAGGCGGCGCTCCGCGCGCTGCGACAGTGGCGCACATGATCCGCCGTACCGCGCTCCCCGCGCTCGCCCTGTGCCCCCTGCTCGTCCTCACCGCCTGCGGTGACGACGACGGGGGCGGCGGGACGTCGCCCTCGGCGGACGGCCCGTCCGAGCCCGGCGTGCCCGCGCCCCCGGATGCGACCCGCTCCCCGGCGCCCGGCGAGGGCTCGCAGGATCCGGACGACATCAACGGCGACGGCCACCGCGACCTGCTCGTACCCGTGTACCTCGGCGACGATCCGCAGACCGCCGAGGAGTGCGTCGGCGTCGTCTACGGCTCGGCCGACGGCCTCGACCCGGCTGCGCACACCGTCCTGCGGCGCGCCGAACTCGGTCTGCCGGACGCCTCGCCCGCCGCCCCCGGAGACGCCCGCCTCTCGGTGAACCACCTGGTCAACGCCGATCTGGACGACGACGGCTTCCCCGACTTCGTCACGACCGTGGCGGCGGCCGAGGAGTCGGAGACCGTGCCCTACGTGAGTTTCGGCGGCCCGCGGCAGCCCGTGCCCGACCCCGAGACGGCTGCACTCCGGCTGCCCGCGGACGTGGCCGGCGCCACCTGGGGCTCGCTGGAGCGCGGGGACTTCGACGCCGACGGCCACCACGACCTGGCCCTGGAGGGACTCGGCCCCGCGGGCGGAGTGCTCGTGGTGATGTACGGGCCGTTCACCCGGGCCGGCGAGCCCGCGCGCACCGACACCGGTCTGCCGAACGAGGAGGGCACGCTCATCGCCGACGAGATCGACCCCACCGGCGAGCCGCGCGCGACCTCACTGCTGCTCCAGGGCGTCAACGACGGCGAGCAGTCCGCGAACACCCTCTTCCCGGCGAGCCCCGGATCCGGCCTGTCCGCCGACGGCCGCGAGCTGGTGGCCGGCAGCGCCCACGCCTTCGGGGACTTCGACGGCGACGGGCGGCGCGACGTCGCCGTGGGCGACGACGGCGGGCGCAACAACGAGCCCGGCTACGAGACGGAGGCGCCGGAGGTCGACGGCAAGGCCACGCTCTACCCCGGCGACGGCGGCGACCCCGTCGTCCTCGACCTGCCGGAGCCGCCGGCCGGCGAGGGCGACTCGTACTACGGCCCCGGCGGCTTCACCGCCGCCGACCCGGACGGCGACGGCCGCGACGCGCTGGTCGTCTCGACGTACGAGGACGCCACGCTCATCGACGGCGACGAGCGCACGTCCGTGCTGCGCGAGGGTCCGGCGCGCACCCCCGAGGGCAAGCGGACGCCCGCGAAGGACCGCAACGCCCGGCCCGCGGGCGCCGCGGACTTCGACGGGGACGGCACCGACGAACTGATCCTCAACTGGGCGCCGGACCCGCTCTTCGCGACGTACGGGGAGTCCCCCACGTATTGGTGGATCACCGACGGCGCCTCGGCGCGGGACGCGGTGGCGTTCACCACGACGGAGTTCGCACCGCGCAGCCCCTGACCCCGGCGCCCCCGGCGGGCGCCCTCACCCGACGGGCCCGGTGCGTATCCCGACCGCCGCGGCGAGGCGGCGGGCGTGGGCGGCGGCCTCAGCGGCGGTGGCGCCGCGGGCCAGGACGTGGCCGGCCTTGTCCTCGTTCCAGGTCAGCGGGGACACCACGGAGCCGGCGCGCACGCCCAGGTGGAGTTCGACGCAGGCCGGGTCCGCGCGCACCTCGTCGGCGCCGGTCACCTCCACCACGCGGCCGGGCTCCGGCGTGAGGAACCGTACGGCCGCACCGCCCCGCGGTTCGGGAGCCGCGGCCGGCGGTTCGAGGATGCCGAGCCCGGCGGCCAGGGCGTACCGCTCCATGTCGACGCCGTAGGCGATCCGGGTCAGCTCGGCGATGCGGTCGCCGCCGACGCGGTTGTGCGACTCGACGATCCGCGGGCCGCGGGCGGTCAGCTTGACCTCGGTGTGCCCGGGGCCGTTGCGCAGCCCGACGGCGTCGAGGAACTCCGCGACCAGCCGCGCGGCGTCGCCCAGCACGCCGGGCGGAGCCGCGCTGGGCTGCGTGTGGCCGACCTCCACGAAGCCAGCGCCGCCCGTCTCCTTGTCGGTCACCGCGACCACCACGTGCCGGCCGTCGAAGCTGAGGGTCTCCACGCTGATCTCAGGGCCTTCGAGGTACTCCTCCATCAGGAACTCCTCGAAGGAGCCGGCGTCGGCGAGGTCGCGTGCGCTCCACGCGCCGTCGAGCGACCGGAACCGCGCGGCGACGGATTCCACGTCCTCCCGGTCCCGTACGTGGAACACGCCCAGGCTGCCCGACTCGCGGACCGGCTTGACGATCATCGGCAGCCCGTGCGCGGCTGCGAACTCCCGTACGTCCGCCGCCGTCCGGCCCACCGCAGCGGCCACCGGGCTGACGCCGCGCGCGGCGAGGCGCCCGCGCATCCGGCCCTTGTCCAGCAGGAGTTCCACGGTCTCGACGGACTCGCCGCCGAGCCCGAGCGCCTCGTTGATCCGCGCCGCGGGCAGGAGCCCGAGTTCGAAGAGCGACACCGCCGCCCGCAGCGGGTACGCCGCGTGCAGCGCCCGCACCAGCGGCAGCAGGCGGCCGGCGTCCCCGTAGTCGAGCAGCAGGGCCTGGTCGACGTACGGCCAGTGGCCGCGGTCGTAGGCGTCGGGGTACTGGACGTGCACGACGTCCAGCCCGAGCTCCCGGGCCTTGCGCACCTGCGCGAGCGTGCCTCCGACGACGAGCACGCGGGGGCGCGCAGGGGCCGGCGGCTGTGCGGTGTCCATGATCGCTTCCCTCTTCCGTGCGGTGGGATCGCCCGACACGCTACGACCGGTTCCGGACAATCCACTTCCGGAATATGCGACGGCCGCCTAACCTGCCCGGGTGCCGAACGACCTCAGCCCCACCGCGCGGGCCCTGCGCACGATGGAGATCCTCCGGGCGCGGCCCGGCGCGACCGCGGACGAACTCGCCGGGGAACTGGGCGTCACCGAGCGGGCGGCGCGCCGGTACGTCGGGATCCTCCGGGAGGCCGGCGTCCCGGTCGAGTCGGCCCGCGGCCCGTACGGCGGCTACCGGCTGGGGCGCGGCGCGCGGCTGCCTCCGGTGGTCTTCACCGAGGCCGAGGCGCTGGCGCTGGTCATGGCGGCGCTCGACGACGCGGACGAGCTGGTGGGCAAGGCGCTGGACAAGGTGGTCCGGGCGCTGCCGGAGAGCGTCGGCCGGCAGGCGGCGACGCTCCGCGACCACGCCTCCGCCGCACCCGACCCGAACGCCGCCCGCCCCGACCCGGGCACCACCGGCGCGCTGGTCGCGGCGTGCGCGGAGCGGCGCAGCGTGCGGATCGCGTACCGCAGCGAGGCGGGACGGGAGTCGGAGGGGCTGGTCGACCCGTGGGCGGTGGTCGTACGCCACGGGCGCTGGTACCTGCTGTGCCGCTCGCACCGCGCGGACGCGATCCGCACCTACCGCGTCGACCGCATCGGCGGGGTCCACCGGACCACCCGCGCCTTCACGCCGCCCGCCGGCCTCGACCCGGTCGCGGTGCTGGAGGAGAACCTCGGCACCGGCTGGGAGTACCCGGCCCGCGTGGTGTTCGACGCGCCGGTGGCGGAGGTCGCGCGGTGGGTGCGGCCGCCGATGGGGCGCCTGGAGGCGGCGGGCGACGGCTGCGTGCTGACCGGCAGCACGAGCACGCCGGTGATGTACGCGCGGGACTGGCTGGCGCGGATGCCGTTCGCCTTCCGCGTGGAGGGCGGCCCGGAACTGCGCGCGGCGGTCGCGGCGCTGGCGGCGCGGCTGACGGCCGCGTCGGAGCCGGGGGCGCCGGAGGCGTAGGAGGAGCGGGTCACGTCAGGGCGCCGACGACGAGGGCGAGCAGCGCGGCCGCCACGGTGAGCGTCGCGCCGAAGGCGGCCCCGGCGCGCAGCAGAGCGGCGGGGGCGGAGGCGCCGTCGGCGCGGGCCAGCAGCCCGGTGGCGACGGCGGCCAGGAGGGCGAGGAGCGCGGCGGCGAGCAGGGCGAGCGCAAGGATCGTCAGGATGGTCGGCGATGCGGTCATGTGACTGTTCCCTTCCGGCGCGGGCATACGGTCCGCAACGAAAATGGCCGGAGAGGCGTACGCGGGCGTTCGGGGCGTACGAAGATGAACGCTCACGTATGGGGGACGGCGCAGGCGGGAAAGGACCGGGGGTGCGGGCGGACGGCGACGGCGACCGGGAAGAGGCGCTCGCGGAACTGGCGGGCCGGCTGCGGCGATTACGGGTCGAGCGGCGGCTGTCGGTGTCCGGGCTGGAGCGCCGCGCGGAGTTGGGGCACACCACGGTCAGCCGCGCGCTGAACGGGTCCGGGGTGCCGAGCGAGGCCACGGTGGTGGCGCTGGCCCGGGCGCTCGGTGCGGATGCCGAGGAGCTGCTGCGGTTGCGCGCCAGGGCCCGGCCGGACGTCCCGCAGCCCGCTCCCGCGGGCCCCGCGGCCGGGACGGGTCCGGGCGGCGGCGGGACGGTGCCGTTCGAGGAGCGCTACCGGCGGTACGTGGCCGAGCGCCACGGCATGCTCTCGGTGATCGGCCTGGACCTGTCGCGGCCCGACCGGGCCCGCTGGCCGCTGGACGCGGCCTACCTCAGCCTGGAGCTGGCCACCCCGACGTTCCGCGCCGTGACCGACGGCGGGGGCAGGGCCGCCGCCCAGGGGCACCGGACCGAGGTGACGGTGGAGCGCGCCGAGCACGCGCTCGCGGGGCTGCGGCGGGTCCTGGTCCGCGGGCTGGCCGGCTGCGGCAAGACGGCGCTGCTGCAGTGGCTGGCGGTGTCGACCGCCGGCGGCACGCTGCCCGAAGGGCTGGCCCAGCTCGGCGGGGGCGTGCCGTTCTGGCTGCCGCTGCGCACCCTGGTGCGCCGGGGCGAACTGCCGGCCCCGGAGGAGTACCTGGCCGCGGTCCGCTGCCCGCTCGCGGCGGCGCAGCCGCCCGGTTGGGCGGACGGGCTGCTGACGGCGGGGCGCGCGGTGCTGCTGGTCGACGGCGTGGACGAGATCCCGCAGGCCCAGCGGCACGTGGCCCGCCAATGGCTGTACGACCTGCTCGCCGCCTACCCCCGGGCGACGTACGTGGTCACCACCCGGCCGTCCGCCGTGCCCGAAGGCTGGCTGGCCGACAGCGACTTCACCGATCTGACGATCCGGCCGATGAACAACCGGGACGTGGCCGTCTTCGTCGACCGCTGGCACCGCGCGGTCGCCGCCACGGCGGGCAGCGACGCGGAACGCGCCGACATCGACGGCCTGGGCGAGAGCCTGAAGGACACGGTGCGCGCCCAGCGCGACCTGGCCCGGCTGGTGAGCACGCCGCTGCTGTGCGCGCTGGTGTGCGCACTGCACCGGGACCGCCGCGGACATCTGCCGCACGGACGGATGGAGTTGTACCAGGCGGCGCTGTCGATGCTGCTGCACCGCCGTGACGACGAACGCGACATCACCGCGCCGGAGGACGTGGTGCTGAGCGAGCGGCAGAGCATCCAGCTGCTCCAGCGCCTGGCGTACTGGCTGATCCGCAACGGCCAGACCGAGCTGGACCGCGACCTGGCCACCGAACTCATCGCCGACGCCCTGCCGGCGATGCCCGCCGTCGCCGAGCAGGCGGACGCCGAGCAGGTCCTCGCGCACCTGCTGGCCCGCAGCGGGCTGCTGCGCACCCCGGCCGCCGACACCGTCGACTTCGTCCACCGCACGTTCCAGGACTACCTGGGCGCCAAGGCGGCCGTCGAGGCCCGCGACATCCCGCTCCTGGTCCGGCACGCCCACGACGACCAGTGGGAGGACGTGCTGCGCATGGCCACCGCCCACGCCCGCCCCCATGAACGCGCCCGCTTCCTCACCCGGCTCATCGCCCGCGGCGACCGCACCCCCGCCCACCGCACCCGCCTGCACCTGCTCGCCACCGCCTGCCTGGAGCACGCCACCGAACTCGACCCCGCCGTCCGGGAGGCGGTCCAGTCCCGCACCCGGGCGCTGCTGCCGCCCCGGCACCGGGACGAGGCCGCGGTCCTCGCCGCCGCCGGACCCGTGGTCCTCGATCTGCTGCCCGGGCCGGAGGGCCTGGAGGAGGACGAAGCGGAAGCGGTCGTGCTCACCGCCGGCCGTATCGGCGGCGACGCCGCCCTGACGGTGCTGAAGCGGTTCCGCAGCTCCGCCGCCCGGGTCGTGGCCTGGCAGCTGCAGCACGTCTGGGACCGCTACGACACCGGCGACTACGTCCGCGACATCCTCACCCACATCCCCGACCTGCGGTTCATCGACGTGAGTTCGGCAGAACAGCTCTCCGCGCTGCGCACGCTGGACACTCCGCGGGCGGTCACCGTCCGGGGGGACTTCCCCGCCGACGCCCTCACCGACGCCCTCGACCCCGCGCGGCTGCGGCGGCTCTCCCTCGCCGAGAACCGCACGCTGCGCGACCTGGCCTTCCTCGCCCCGTACACGGAGCTGCGACGGGTGAGCCTCGTCCGCTGCCGGCGCCTCACGGACATCACCCCGCTGGCGGGCTCCCGGGTGACCGCGCTCGACCTGTGGGAGTGCGATCCCGAGGTCATCGCCGGGCTGGCCCACCTGCACGAAATCCGGCAGCTCATGCTGGACGGCGCGCTGCCCTACCCGGACCTGGGCTCACTACCCGTCGCCGCGGACCTCGTCGACATCAGGCTGGGCCCGACCGCCCACCACCACCTGAGGCTGGACGGCATCGGCCGCTGGCCCCGCCTCACCCGGCTCAACCTCTGCGGTCCCATCGAGGGCTTCGCGCAGGCCGGCGAGCTGTCCCGGCTCCAGTACCTCGTGCTGCAGCTCGACGCCCACCTGTCCATGCTCGCGCTGCTGCCGCCGTCGCCGCAGGTCCGCATCCTGCGCCTGTACTCGTGGCGTCCCGGAGACGACCTCGACCTGGTACGCAGCAGGCTCCCGGGGCTCACGACGCTGTCCATCTCCTGCCACGCCGACCACCGGCACATCGACCTCACCCCACTGCGCGGCATGCCCGACCTCGCCTCCATCTCGCTGCACAAGGCCACCACCGTCACCGGAGCCGAGCACTTCCCCGAGGGCACCGTCACCCGGACCCCCCGCCCGCGCATCCCCTGAGGTCACTTCGCCTCCCCCAGCGCCAGCCCCCGCAGCAGCAGGTACGCCGACTGCACGAACCGGCTGCGCAGCGTGACCCCCGAGTTGGTCAGCGCCGCCACGCACACCTCCCGCTCCGGACTCAGGCCCACGAACGCCGTGCAGCCGCGGGTCGCGCCGCTGTGGAAGTACAGCGTCGCCCCCGCGAGGGTCCGCGCGCTCCATCCGAGCCCCGACTTCTCCTCGTCCTGCGCGGGCAGTGCACGGATGCGGACGACCTCCGCCAGCGGGATCCGCAGCGCCCCGGGGACGTCGGAGTCCTCCGGATCGAGGTGGGCGCGCAGGAAGCGGATCAGGTCGCGGGCGCTGGAGCGGACCGCGCCCGCGCCGGGGAGGGCCGGGATGACCCAGGGCGGGCGGCGGCGGCCGTGCCAGTAGCCGACGGCGTAGTCGGGGTCCGGGCGGGCCGGGGCCACGGTGCCGGTGTCCTTGAGTTCGAGGGGGTCGAGGATGCGCGTGCGGAGCATCGACCCGTAGTCCGTGCCGGCGCCGTCCGCCAGCAGCCGGCCGAGCAGTCCGACGCCGAGGTTGGAGTAGCGCGTGACGGTGCCGGGCGGGTGGTGCACGACGGCGCGGCCGAGCGCCGGCAGCAGCATGTCGGGGGTGAACGACCGGTACGGGTTGGCGAACCACGACGGCAGCCCCTTCAGCAGCAGCCCGGGCGGGAGCCGGGGCAGGCCGGAGGTGTGGGTCGCCAGGTGCTCGTAGGTGATGGACCGGCCGTGTCCGCGCGGGAGGGCCGCGTACGGGAGGCGTTCGGCGATCCGGCCGGTCAGGCCGACCTCGCCGCGCGCGGCGGTGTCGGCGAGCAGCAGCGCGGTGAAGGTCTTGGTCACCGAGCCGACCTCGAAGCGGGTGCGGTCGGTGACGGACGCGGTGCCGGTGCGGTCGATGCCGCCGCGGCACAGGGTGCGGTACGCACCGGTCACGGAGACGGCGACGGCCACCGCCGCCCGCGGTTCCGCGGCGGCGGCCACGGCTTTGAGGGGTTGGTCGCGGATGTTCACGTCGCCCGCCGCCCGGCTAGGCGCCCAGGCGCGAGAGCACAAGGGAGGCGGCGACCGTGGCGACCACGGCGGTGTGGTAATGGTCCTCGAACCGCCGGCCGTCCCCGTCCCCGCCGGTCCTGCCGTCGCGCGGGAGGAGCCCGTCGTCGTGCTGCGCGGCGGCCAGCCGCCGCCAGGCATCCGGTTCGAAGGCCGGCTGCGGCATGCAGGCGTCGACGATGACGAGTTCGGCGACGAGGTCCCACTCCTCGATCTCCGCCCACACGTCCGTCCACACCGGCAGCCAGGTGGCCAGGTAGTCGCGCAGGTGGGGCGGCAGGGCGTGCGGCTGGGCGCCCCAGTCGGTGAGATGGAAGACGGTGTGGGTCACGTGGTACGCCGTCATCCAGTCCATCGTCCACGGCTCGGGCGTCGACCCGAGCCAGGTGGCCGCGGTGCGCGCGGGCCAGTCGGTCGGGTCGGCTCCACCGACGACGCGGGTCGCGTTGGCCACCGCCATGCGGCGGTTGGGCACGTGCTCGTACTCGCGGTACGACGTGAGGGACGCCAGGTGGGCGAGCAGTTCCTGGAGCCGCTCGTGGCGGTAGCCGGCGCGGTGGAAGTGGACGTAGGTCTCCAGCGGGTCGGTCATGGCCGGGAACCGCAGCTGCCGTTCGTAGAGCAGGTCGCCGCCGCGGAGCTGGTCCCAGGCGAAGTCGAGCAGTTCGCCTGCGGTGTCGCGCTGGGCCGCGGGGAACGCGGCGTCGCGCATCACCAGCGACGCGGCGAGGGACAGCTCGGCCAGCGGCTTGTAGACGCTGTCGGGCTCGGCCAGTTCGGCCGTCGCGCCGTCGGCGAACGTGCCCTGCACGTGGTTGCGGTGCAGCCAGTCCAGCGCCCTCGTGCCCGTGCGGAGCGCCGTGGTGCGCACCTCCTCCGCGGCCGGCCCGTAGGCGCTCATCGGGGGCCTCCTTCGGTTGCGGCCAGAAGTCTTCTGGCGATGGCGAGGTCGAGCGCGGTACGGGCGCTGGGGGCGCCCCAGAGCCGCAGGTGGTCCAGCACCGTCGGCACGTCGAGGGCGGGGGACGCGCCCCGGCTCTGGGCCAGGGCGAGCCAGCGGACGAGCCGGGCGGCGGTGGGGTGGTCGCGGCGCATCAGGGAGCGGGTGGCGCCCCTGCTGAGCGCGCGGACATGCAGACAGGCCCGCTGCTGGTAGGGCCCGTCCACCTCCGGAAGCGCCAGCGGGGCGAGCCGCGCCATGCGCTGCGACCGCTCCTGCCACGTCAGTTCGGTGTCCTCCGCGTCCTCGACGATGCCGGCGATCCCGGCCGCTTCGGCGAGCGCGGCGCGCTCGGAGTCCTCGTCCGCGTACGGTTCCCCGCCCGCGTACGGGCCCGCCGGGTCGGCCCCGGCCGCACCGCGGGCGAGCAGCGCGGCCGTGGTGCGATCGCGCCAGCGTGCCTCGACGCTGTCCCCGGGACGCGGCGGGAAGACCCGCAGGGCGGTGTCCAGGGTGTCGCGGTCGGGCTGCGGCAGCGGCTGCCGGCAGAAGAGCGCCGGCGCGAAGAGGTCGGGCCCCATGACGCGCACGGCCGCCAGCGCGGTGGTGTCTGCCGGCCGGTCCGCGTCGGACACGGCCGGCAGCGGCACCTGGGTGCCCCGAAGGGCACCCAGGACGCGCCCGGCCAATCGCTCCACCGCTTGGGCGTAGTCGGCCCCCAGTGCGGCATTCGACATCGGGCGCTCACCTTCTGCTGTCGGTCACGGACGTCGTCGTTCGGTTTCCGGTCCGCGGACCGTTACGAGGGGCGCGACTCCTTGGGGGTCTTCGGGGACAGGAGGGCGAGCAGCAGCAGGACACCGGTGCCCTGCGGGGAGTACACGGGCGCGTCGGAGAACGGAGCCTCCGGCTCGTCGACCAGCGCCGTGAGTGCGGCCCTCTCTGCCACACCGGCCCGGACGGGGGAGAGAGCCGGGGTCGTCTGTACGGACATCTTGCCTCCAAGAGTCGTCCCCTCGCGGTTTGCGACGGGAGGGAGTGACTGCGCCGCGCAGTGACGAGCGCGACGGGTGCGGCCGGTGGTCACCCATCCGGCTCACTGCACCAACGTCGGTGTCCCCTCCCCGCCTGCCACTTAGATCCCACAAGCATGGAGATCACACGAAGGGTGCTCCCGGGAGCACTGAGGTTTAACGCGTCGGGCAGGCCGCCCGCGGCGGCCCGTTCACACCCGGCCCATCAGGACGTAGCGCTCGTCGGTGACCGGCCGGCCCCACAACTGCTCGTCGCCGCCGAGGTCTTCGACCCGCACGTCGGCCACCAGCGGCCGCACCGCGCCGGCCAGCGCTTCGGCCCCGACGCCACCGCTCCACGGCAGCACGCCGGTGCCCGCCCCGTACGGCTCGGCGACCGGCGCTGCGGCCCCCCACCGCCCCTCGACCAGCACGAGCACGCCGCCCGGCCGCAGCCGGGCCACCCATTCCCGCAGCGCGGCCTCGGGCTCCGGCAGCGTCCACACCAGGTGCCGCGAGAGGACGACGTCGAACCTGTCGTCCCCCGTGGGCGGAACCGCGGCGTCGCCCACGAACAGCCTGGCCTCCAGTCCGGCGGCCGCCGCCTTGGCCCGGGCCCGCTCGACCATCCGCGGGGCCAGGTCGACACCGGTGACCCGGTGGCCGGCGGCGGCCAGCAGGCAGGTCAGCGAGCCGGTCCCGCAGCCGACGTCGAGCACGTCGGCTGCGGGCCTTCCGATCCACGACTCCAGCCGGGCCGCCCACGCCGCCCGCGTGGCGTCGTCCCGCAGGCCGTGGTCGGCCTCGTCGTCGAAGACCGCTGCCTGACCGTCCCAGTAAGCGCCGATGGCGGTGGAGTTCGTCATGACCCGATCCTCGCAGCCGCCACTGACACCGCCGGGCCGCGCGCACCGGCGCACGACAGGCTCACCCGAGGGCGCACGGACACACGGGGAACGGCCGCGCCGACCGGCGCCCGGCCGGGTCCCCGGCGCCGCGGGAGGGGTCCCGGGCGCCGCGGGCCACAATGCTGCCGCAACGCAACGGCCCGTAGCGGACCGCCCCCGGCAGTGCCGGGAGCGGGCGGCGGTGAGGTGGACAGGTGAGCAGGCTGGTGCCCCGGTTCCGGACGATCGCGGACCTCGTCGAGGCGACCGAGGAGGTGCGCGAGGGGGTGGTGCGCGGACTCGCGGAGTACGTGGGACTTGCGGCGCGCATGCGCGAGTTCGAGGACGCGTTCAGCGCCCAGGTGCTGCATGCCGCGCAGCAGTTGCACGAGGTCATCGGCCGGCGAAAGCGCCTCGAAGCGGAGCTGGAGCGCATCCGCGCGCGGATCGACCGGGGCGGCTACGGCAGCGCAGGCGAGATCGAGGACGACGTGCGCGCCGTCCTGGACGCCGCGCGCGCCGACGAGGACGGCGCCGATGCCGCCGCCGGCGCGCCCGGCGACGCGGAGGAACCCGGCGACGCGACCGGCGACGGGCTGGACGAGGCCGCACGCAAGCGGATCCTCCGGGACTTCAAGCGCATCGTCCTGCCGTCCGTCCACGCCGACACCTCGGACACGTCCTTCTCGGACTTCGACATGGCGTACTCGGCGTACCGGTCAAGGGACTTCGTCCTCATGGAGGCCCTCGTCCTGCAGTACCGGGGCCCGGTCGGCGCGGCGGAGGCCGACGGCCGGACGATCACCCGGGAGCAGGCCGAGGCCCGCCTGCGCGAGTACCGGGCGGCCGCCTGGCGGCTGGACGACCGCCTGCGGGCGCTCCGGCGGGAGATCACGCAGGACGAGCGGGACCACCCGGAGCAGACCCGGGAGCGGATGCGGGAGCGGAACGAGCAGATCCGCCGGGCGATCGACACCGAGGCCGAGCGGGTGCAACTGCTCCGCCGCCGTCTGGAGACCCTGGCCGGCAGCGCACGCGACGAGGACGGAGCAGGTCTGTGAGCGAGGGAGCACTGCGCCGGCGGACGTCCCGCGGACCGACGGCCCGCAGCGAGGTACGGGACCTGATGCGGCGGTTCCTGGAGGAGGACGAGCGGAGCGAGCCGCTGGAGTGGGACTCGTTCACCACGGCGAACGGCCTCCCGCACAACTGGATCTACGACGTCTTCCAGGACTCCGCGGGACGCATGTGGGTCGGTACCTGGGGCGGCGGCCTCGCGGTCCGCGAAGGCGGGAGGTGGCGGGCCTACGGCCGCCGGCACGGACTGGTCAGCGATGCGGTGACCTGCATCAGGCAGGACGCGCACGGCGACATCTGGGCCGCCACGGACGCGGGTCTCAACCGCTTCGACGAGGCGGCCGACCGGTTCGTCGCCGCCGGCCTGACCGGCGTGAGCATCCTGAACATCCACTTCGACCGCGACCGGAACCTGTGGGCCGGCTGCTGGCGCGCCACCCGGACCGGCGGCGGCCTGCACCGGTTCGACGGGCGGCGCTGGCACGCGTTCTCCAAGAAGGAGGGCCTGCCGAGCCTGGAGGTCCTGAAGGTCTTCGAGGACTCGCGCGGCCGCATCTGGGTGGGCACCTACGAGCACGGCCGCGGCGCCGGGGTCGGCTGCTGGGACGGCTCGTCGTGGCAGCAGTTCACGCGCCGGGACGGGCTCCTCGACGACTGCGTGTACTCGATGTTCGAGGACCCCGAGGGGCGGATGTGGTTCGGCACCCTCAAGGGCGTCTCCGTCTACGGCAACGGCACATGGCACCGCATGACCACGGCGGACGGCCTGGTGCACGACCGGGTCTACGCCATGTTCATCGACGCGGAGCACAGGATGTGGTTCGGCACCGAGGGCGGCGTCAGCCGCTTCGACGGCACGAACTGGGAGACGTTCACGCGCGGCCGCGGACTGGTGGAGAACCTGGTGCGGACCATCGTCCAGGACCGCGACGGCGACCTGTGGTTCGGCACGTACCCGTACGCCAGGGGCAAGGGGGGCATCAGCCGCGCCCGCACGCCCCGCCACCGCAGGAGCATCGCCGAGACGACGAGGGACTACCTCCCGCCGGGCCCCAGGAGGAAGCTGCCTCCGGGCTGAAACGGCCGCTTGCCGGCGGTGAAGGGGAGTCCCGGCTCGGCTCGCGACAGCGGCCCGGCGCCGGGAACCACGCCGAGCCGCTGTCGTGCAGGTGCGAACTGCTTCAGTGCTCCGGGGCCGGTCTTCGGTCCGCCCCCGGATCAGCCGCTACCGCGGCCCGGGGCACCTCAGCGGGCACACGTACGGATCCGCCACACCGGAGACCAGTTCACGTTACTGGCCCTTCCTGACCAGTATTCGGCGTGCTTGGCGCCGTTCTGGTCCAGGAAGAACGCCGTACGCGATTGCCAGTTGTGGCTGTCCCACAGACCCGTGAAGTTGTCGAGACCGAAGAGCGCGCACCCACGGAAGTGGTACACCCGGTACCGGTCGCCGTTGAAGATCTGGATGGTGCAGAGGGATCCGCTCCTTGCGCAGTAGCCGTTCGGATCGTGCACCTGCTTTCTGGCACTGCGGCCGGCAGCGGCCCGGTCGTCACGCCACATGTGGTCCGAGTGTTCCACGCGCGCGGTCTGACTGCCGTTGATCTTGTACGCGTGCGGCTGACCCGCCGTCACGCCCATGTCCCGGTCGGGCGGAGGCTGCGCCGCCGCCGTGGAGCCTGCGACCAGGCTCAGAAGAAGCGTGATCGCCGCCGCCAGGGACGCGACGAGAATCCGTTGATTCTTGATCAAGAGGAGCCTCTCTCTCGTGGTGTGCGGGTCCGGCCCGCAGGTGAGGAGATGCTGCCGATTCGTGCTATACAAGGCGCTATACACAGTTGTGTAGGTGATGTGGAGTGCCCGCCGGAATCGGCGCCTTCATGTCAGACCCGATCGCCGGCGTGAGTGGGAGCGGCCACCCTCACTCACAGGGGGGCCGTGCCGGCGGATCGGGAAACGGGGGAACGGGGGATCATGGATTTTCGGATCTTGGGAGCCCTGGAGACGAGGGACGGCGCGGGATCGCTGCTGAAGCCGTCCCGGCGCAAGCAGCGGCTGCTGCTGGCCGTGCTGCTCCTGCGGGCCAACACGCCGGTGTCGACGGAGACGCTGCTCGACCTGCTCTGGTCGGACGCGGCGCCGCCGTCGGCACGGGCCAATCTGCAGTCCTACGTCAGCGATCTGAGGCGTCTGCTCCAGTGCGGCGAACCGGCCGAGGCGCCCCGCCTGTACCGGGCGAACAACGGGTACGCGCTTCGCACCGGACCCGCCGAGTTGGACGCCGCCGTCTTCGAGGAGCTGGCCGTCGAGGGCCGGCGGGCGCTCGGCGAGCAGCGGTACTCGTGCGCAGTCGAACGGCTCAGCGGCGCTCTCGCCCAGTGGCGGGGAGCCGTGCTGGAGGACGTGCCGCTGCCCGCCGCGCTGCAACCCGAGGCCGAGCGGCTGGAGGAGCTGCGCTCGGTGGTGATGGAGGACTGCGTCCAGGCGCGGCTGGAGATCGCCGAGCCCGCGCCGCTCGCCGCCGAGTTGGCGGCGCTGACCGCGCGCCACCCCCTGCGCGAGCGGTTATGGGCGCAACTCATGCTCGCCCTCTACCGCGCCGGGCGGCAGGCCGACGCCCTCGCCGCGTACCGCCGCGTCCACCGGCTGCTCGACCAGGAACTCGGTGTCCGGCCCGGCCGGATGCTGCAGAAGCTGCACCGGCAGATCCTCTCCGCCGACCCGGTGCTGACCCCGCCGCCCGCGGAGGTGCGGATCGCCCGGCTGGTGCCGCGGCAACTGCCGCCGCCACCGCAGATGTTCACCGGCCGGCTCCGCGAGGTGGCCGCGCTGGAGCTGGTGGAGGACGCGTCCGCGGTGGTGATCAGCGCCATCGACGGGATGGCGGGGATCGGCAAGACCGCGCTCGCCGTCCACGTCGCCCACCGGATCGCCGGCCGCTTCCCCGACGGGCAGCTCTTCATCGACCTCCACGGCTACACGCCCGGCGTCGCCCCCGTCGCTCCGGACGAGGCGCTCGATCAGGTGCTGCGGGCGCTGGGCACTCCCCCGCCGCAGATCCCGGACGGCGTCGAGGAGCGGGCGGCGCTGTTCCGGACCCGGCTCGCCGACCGGCGGATGCTGATCGTCCTGGACAACGCCGCCGCCGAGACCCAGGTGGCGCCGCTGCTGCCCGGAGCACCGGGCTGCCTGGTGCTGGTCACCAGCCGGCGCCGGCTCGCCGGGCTCGACAGCACGGGCGCGGTCTCGCTGGACACCCTGCCGCTCCCGGACGGGGTGGGGCTCTTCGTACGGACCGTCGGCGGGCAACGCGTGCGCGACGAGCCGCCCGCGCTGCTGGCGGAACTCGTCGAGCTGTGCGGGCGGCTGCCGATGGCGATCCGGATCTCGGCGGCCCGGCTCAGGTCGCACCCCGCCTGGGATGTGGCGCTCCTGGTGGACCGGTTGCGGGACCAGCACCAGCGGCTGCACGAGCTGGAAGCGGGGCACCGCAGCGTCGCTGCCGCCCTCGACATGTCGTACCGGCACCTGAGCCCCGACCAGCAGCGCACGTACCGGCTGCTCGGCCTGCACCCGGGCCCCGACATCGACGCCTACGCCACCGCGGCCCTGCTCGACTCGACGGTGCCGCACGCGGGGCGGATGGTCGAGCAACTCCTCGACGTCCACCTGCTGCACGAGCCCACACCCGGCCGGTACCGGTTCCACGACCTGGTACGCGCCCACGCGGCGCGCACCGCCGCGGGCGGGCCGGCGGAGCACGCCGCGCGTGCGGCGCTGACCCGGCTGTTCGACTACTACCGGCACACCGCCGCCCGCGCGGCGGACGCGGCGTACCCGTACCGGAGCGAACGCCGCCCGGACGTACCGGTGGTGCGCACTCCCCGCCCCGACCTGCCCGACGCGGCGACCGCCCTCGGCTGGCTGGACGGCGAGCTGCCCAACCTGCTGGCCGCCGCGAAGCACGCCACCGAGCGCGGCAGGCCGGAGTACGTCTCGAACCTGTCGTCCATCCTGCACCGGCACCTGCGCACCCGCGGCCGCTACCACGACGCTCTGGTCCTGCACGACCAGGCGGTGTCGGCGGCCCGCGCCACCGGCCAGCACGTGACCGAGTTGGAGGCGCTGACCGGGCTCGGCCACATACACCGGCGGCAGGGCCGGTACGCGCAGGCGGGCGACCACTACCAGCGGGCCCTGCGCATCGCCCGCGCCACCGGCCACCACCACGGCGAACTCGACGCGCTCAGCGGCCTCGGCCAGATCTATCTGCTGCAGGGCAGGCGCGCGCAGGCGGGCGACCACTACCAGCGGGCCCTGCGCATCGCCCGCGCCACCGGCCACCACCACGGCGAACTCGACGCGCTGACCGGCCTCGGCCACATCCACCGGCTGCAGGGCAGGCGTACGCAGGCCACCGGCCTGTTCGAGCAGGCACTGCGCGTCGCGAGCGCCGCCGGCCACCGCCCCGGCGAACTGGACGCGCTCGCCGGGCTGATCCACCGGCTGCGCGGCCGGTACGCACAGGCCATCGTCCACTACCGGCGACTCCTCGACCTGGCCCGGGAGACCGGCAACCGCAACTGGCAGTTCGAGGCCCACCAGGGACTGGGCCGGCTGCGCTACGCCACCGGCGACCCGGCCGGGGCCCTCGCGCACCACGACCAGGCGCTCGCGCTGGCGGGCGAGCTGGGCCAGCCCGTGGACCAGGCACGGGCCCACGGCGGCCTCGCCCGGGCCCACCAGGCCCTCGGCCGGCGCAAGCAGGCGCGCGGCCACTGGCAGCACGCCCTGACCATCCTCGCCGGCGTCGGCATAGACGAGACCGACGACGAGGAGACCACCACGGCCGCCATCCGCACCCACCTCGCCGGCCCCGCCGGGTGCACCGAGAAGAGGACCGACCTGCGCTTGCTGCTCTGACGAACCACCCGCGGGGCAGGACGCGTCGGGCCGGGGCGCCGAGGCTCTCCGGCCCGGTCGGGCGCAATAATTCTGATTGCTGCACAAGTAACCCGCCCGTGGAGAGCCGATCATGATCACCACCGGAGGCGATCCCTCACTGCTGCGCCGGGTGAACCAGGCCGCCGTCCTGCGTGCCCTGTACGCCGCGGATGCGCTGACCGGCGCCGGTTGGGGCGAGGTCGGCGTCACCAGCATGGACCAGGTGTTCATCAACAACGAGTTCTACCGCGCCGACTTCCTGCCCTGCATGCTCGGCTGGATCAGCCTGTCCGGATCGGAGGACCTCGCGATCATCGAGGGCAAGCTCGCGCGGGGAGCCGGCCTCAACGCGGGCGTCGGCTTCCAGTCCTCCGTGGCCGGCCTCGACGGCGGCGGTGAGAACGCGGCGCGGATCCTCGACGCGATCAAGCAGGGGGAGACTGCCCGCAATCTCGGCGCGTTCACCGAGGCGCAGCGCGTGGTGGCACCGCGGCCGCGGCTGACGGCCGGCGAGTTGCCCGAGGCACCGCTCGGCGAGCTGTACGAGACGAAGGTCGCGACGAACACGCCGGCGGCGCACCAGACGGACGGATTGCCCGTGGCCACCGAGCGCTACCGCATCAGCATCACGCACTGACCCCCGGCCCGGCAGCGAGCGGGCGGCGGCCGTGGCGGCCGTCGCCCCCGCCGGACGGCCGGGCCGGCCCGGTTCAGACCCGGGCGGATGCGACGCCGGCCGACCAGCCGTCCTGGTCGTAGCCGATGCCGGGTGCGGTCGGCGCCCGCAGCAGCCCGTCGGGGCCGACCGAGGGTTCGCGCACGACGGGGTTGGTGTAGACGAAGGATTCGTAGTACGTCGCGTTGGAGATGGCCATGCACAGATGGGCGTTGACGATCCCGGCGCCATGGACCTCGGCCCTGAGCAGGAAGCTGTCGGCGAGGTGGGCCACGCGCATGGCGCCGGTGATGCCCGCCTTGTACTGCGCGCTGGTACGCACCCTCCCCGCCGCACCGGAGGTGATGAAGTCGGCGGCGTTCATGTGGGCGCCGTCCGAGGTCTCGGCGACGAGCAGGGGGACGGCGACGCGCTCGGCGAGCCGCCGGTACGCGGTGACGCTGAACTCCCGCATCGGCTCCTCGTACCAGGTGTATCCGGCCTCGGACAGGGCCTCACCGAGGTAGAGCGCGTCCGCGAGGTCGAAGGCCGCGGAGCCGTCGTACATCAGCGGGACGTCGTCGCCGACGTGGTCGCGCAGCTCCTGGCACAGCCTGGCGTCGGCCCGTACGTCGCCCCAGGCGTGCAGCTTGATGGCGGCGAAGCCGGCCTCCACGCACTGGTCCGCCACGTCGAGGTACTCCGCCGTGCTGGCGAAGGTCACCGTGCTCGCGTAGGCGGGCATGGCTTCGCGGTACGTGCCGAGCAGCTTGTGGACGGGGAGCCCGGCGGCCTTGCCCGCGAGGTCCCACAGAGCGACGTCGACGAGCCCGAGGGCATAGATGGGAAACTCCTCGATGCGGTCCAGCTCCCACAGCCGGTGCCACAGGAACTCGCGGTGGGACGGATCGCGGCCCACCAGGTCCTCCCGGATACGGCGGTCGACCAGGTCGGCGAGGATGGCGCCGCGCCGGGTGTGGGCCTCGCCGCAGATCCCGTCGTCCGTACGGATGCGCAGGATCCCGCCGACGGCGGGGCCCTCCGCCCCGGGCAGCCCGGCGCGCCATCTGAAGTCCGGCTGGGCAGGCAGGTCGACCAGTTCCACGGTCACGTCGGTGATACGCATCGCTCGCCCCTCGCATAGGCAGACATGGGACGGCTGCCGCATCCGCCTGCAGCCGCTCGATACCGGCACGGCACCTTCGGTGGGGGCGCAGCCGGGCGTCGGCCGCGGACGGCGGCTGCGCTCCACGCATCAGTCCTGCACGGTCGACCATATGTATCACATCTATCTGTCCACGCCAGGGCGATGGTTCTGTTTCATCTCTTGACGCGATCAGAAGCAGCGGCTCATACTCTCAGCACTCAGCTGGCCGTATGTACACCAAGCACGGCCTACCTTGACGGCCCTAGCGCCCACAAGAGTACGAACCATGCGCTGCTGTCCGCGGGCGATCCGGAACACCGCCGGCAGCGCCGCCACCCATCACCGCCACCGACACCGACGGGCAGAGCAATGAGACTCACCACACGCAATCCGACGTTCCTGAGAGCCGGCGCCCTCGCAGGCGCCCTCGTACTGGCCGGTTGTACGGCAGGCGGCAGCGGCGGCGACACGTCCGAGGACGGCAAGGTCGCCCTGACCTTCCTCACCTTCGAAACCCCGAACCTCGACGCCGAGTACTGGGACGCGGCGATCGAGCGCGCCTCCGCCGAGGTGCCGGGCGTGACCGTCAAGAAGCTGGTGTCCCCCAGCGCCGACCGCACCGGCTACGCGAAGCAGTTGGACAGCACCGGCCAGTTCCCGGACATGATGATCGGCCTGAACCCGGCCGGCTTCGCGGAGGCGGGCAAGCTGGCCGAGTGGTCGGACGCCGAGCTGGCGAACTACGCGCAGCCGGAGGCCAACACCTATGACGGCAAGGTCTACCAACTGCCGTACTCCACCCAGGCCACGCTCGTCTACTACAACAAGGAAGCCTTCGCCCGGGCGGGCGTCGACGCGCCGCCGCGCACGTACGGCGAGCTGCTCGACGCCGCCGCCGACCTCAGGGCCGAGGGGATCAACCCCTTCGTGGTCGGCGGCGGCGGCAAGGACACCTGGGCCGACATGTTCCCGCTGATCTGCACCGTGGCCACGGACATCTACAAGCAGACGCCGGACTGGCTGTCGCAGCGCAACGAGGGGAAGGTGAAGTTCACCGATCCGGCCTTCGTCTCCGCCGCGCAAAAGGTCGCCGACCTGGCCGACGAGGGCTACATCGACCGGGCCGGGCTGTCGCGTACGTACGCGGACACCGAGCAGGCCTTCCGCGACGGCAAGGGCGCCATGTACCCGATGGGCACCTGGTTCTCGGCATCCGCCGACACGAAGAAGCCCGGCTTCGAGACCGGCGTCTTCGCCTGGCCCACGGACGACGGCTCGGCGGCCCTGCCGGGCGTCACCGGCGGCGGCATGTCCGTCAGCTCCCAGGCGGCGGACGTGGAGCTGGCGAAGAAGTGGGCGCGCGCCTTCATGGAGGACGAGAAGAACCTCGACGCCGCCGTCGAGGCCGACGGCCTCATCATCGACATCAAGGGCTACTCACCGCCGCCCGGCATGGGCCCCGTCTACCGGGCGACGGTCGACGCCTACGAGGAGGCACTCGACGCCGACGGGGTCGTCAACTCCTTCTCCCAGGAGACCGGCGACGGCTCCCTGCCCCCGGGCCTGGCCGACAAGGCCGCGGCCGGGGTGCAGAAACTGCTCAGCGGCAGCATGACGGCCGAGGAGTTCGGCGAGTACATGGACTCGCAGTGGGACAAGGCCACGCGATAGTGGAGATCAAGACTCGACGCCGCGTACGCCCGCCGGCTGCCGCGCCCCCGGGCACGGGGGCGGCGGCAGGCGGGCAGCGGGACGTACGGGCGAAGCGGCGGCCCGCCCCGTCCCGGCGGGCGCGCTCGCGGGCCGGGCTGCGCCGCTTCGCCCTGTTCGCGGCCCCCGGCCTGCTCGTCTACGCGGCCCTCGTCCTCGTGCCGATCGGCATCGCGGTCGGCTACGGCCTGACCGACAAGAACCCGTTCGACCCGCCCACCGAGTTCGTGGGCCTGGAGAACTTCACCGACCTGTCGTCCGACGACGAGTTCCGCACGGCGCTGAAGAACACCGTCGTCATCACCGCCATCGTGACCCTCGCCACCAACGCGGGCGGCCTGGCCATCGCCCTGCTCCTCGACCGGCGCGGCTGGCTGTACAACGCGCTGCGCAGCGTGTTCTTCGTCCCGGTCGTGCTCAGCGCGGTCGTCGTCAGCGTCATCTGGCAGACCATCCTCGTCGACGACGGCCTGCTCAACTCCATGCTGCGGCAAGTGGGGGTGGCCGACCCGCCGGGGTGGCTCTCCGATCCCGGCCTCGCGCTGTACACGGTCTCGTGGGTCATCGCCTGGCAGGGGCTGGGATTCTGCGTGGTGATCTACCTCGCCGGCCTCCAGGGCATCCCGCAGGAACTGCACGAGGCGGCGGCCATCGACGGCTGCGGGCCGCTGATGCGCTTTCGCCACGTCACCTGGCCGATGCTCGCGCCGGCCGTCACGATCAACACGGTGATGTCGCTGATCGGCGGCTTCAAGGCGTACGACCAGGTCCAGGTCCTCACCAACGGCGGCCCGGGACCGGGCACGACGTCCACGCTCGCCTTCCATGTGGTCCAGACGGCCTTCAGCGGCAACCACATCGGCTACGCCTCGGCGATGGCGGCCGTGATGCTGGCCATGGTCGCGGCGATCTCGGTGGTCGCGCTCCGGCTCCTGCAAAAACGCGAGGTGTCCTCCTGATCATGAGAAGAATCCGGACCCGGCTGCGGCCCTTCCTCGCGCTCCTGACGGGCGCCCTGTTCTTTCTGCCGATCTACCTCGTGCTGGTCAACGTCTTCAAGGACGGCTCGGCCATCGTGTCGAACCCGATGGGCCTGCCGCTGCCGCCGACCCTGGACAACATCGAGGGCGTCCTGACCCGTTCGGACCGCCTCTTCTGGTACGGGCTGGTCAACAGCGTCGAGGTCACGGCGATCTCCATCCTGCTCATCACCGCGGTATCCGCCATGCTCGGCCACTACCTCGCCCGCTCGACCGGTGCGCTGGGCAAGGTCGCGATGGTCGCGCTGCTGTGCGGCCTGATGGTGCCGCCGGCGGTGATCCTCACCCCGATCACCGACGTGCTCCGGTCGCTGGGCCTCATGAGCAGCGTGCCCGGGCTGGTCCTGGCGTACGTCGGCTACTACGTCCCGTTCGGCGTGCTCGTCTTCGCCGGCTTCGTCAAGACGATCCCGCGCGAACTCGAAGAGGCCGCGGAGCTCGACGGGGCGGGCCCGTTCCGCGTCTTCTGGCAGGTGGTCTTCCCGCTGATGCGGCCGGCGTCGGCGAGCGTGCTGATCTTCCTGGGCGTGTGGATCTGGAACGACTTCCTCAACCCCCTGATCATCCTGGGACCCGCCACGGGCACCACCGTGACCGTCGGCATCTACCGGGCGATCGGCGAGCACCAGGCGGACTACGGCTCGGTGTTCGCCCTCATGCTGCTGTCCACGCTGCCGATCCTCGTCTTCTACCTGGCCTTCCAGAAGCACTTCGTCAAGGGCCTGACCGGCGGAGCGACGAAGGGGTGAGGCGGGCACGGCGCTGCCGGTGGCCGCGGACCGGAGGACCGGTCCGCGGCCACCGGGCAGGTATCACGACGAGGCGTCCTCGCCGGGGGCGATACGGCGCCAGATCTCCTGCTGGAACTGCTGGGCCGTCATGTCGACGTGCTCTGCCATCAGTTCCTCGGCACGGCCCGACTCGCCGGCGGCGATGGCCTCGGCGATGGCCTTGTGCTGGTCGGCGGCCACGCGCAGGGATCCGCCCGCGACCCCCGCCAGTCCAATGGTCATGACCTGGCGCTGGAGGCGGCGCATCGCCTCGATGGTGGAGACGTAGAACATGTTGGCCGCGGCAGCCGCGATGCCGCCGTGGAAGGCTTCGTCGGCGAGGGTGAACGCCTCGATGTCGTCCCCCGCCGCCGCGTCGGCGGACTCCCGCGCGGTCTCCCGCACGGCCTTGACCTGCGCCGGGGTGGCGCGCTGTGCGGCCAGGCCGGCGGTGGTGGTCTCCAGGTGGCGGCGGAACTCGAAGAGTTCGTCCACCTGCCGCAGGTCCGCGGGCAGGAAGTTCGTCAACGACTGCTGCCAGGAGGACTGCTCCGGCTCGGCCACGTAGATGCCGCGGCCCTTCTGCACGGACAGCCGGCCCAGGGCGGAGAGGATCTTCACCGCCTCCCGCACCACGGTCCGGCTCATCTCCACGTGGTCGGCCAGGTCCTTCTCCGTGGGCAGCCGGTCGCCGGGCTGCAGGCCCGCCCGGATGACGTACTCCAGGATGCGTTCGGCCGCCAGCTCGTACCCGGGGCGGTAACCGCGGGCGGCGCCCGCGGACGCCGGCGCGGAGCCCTTCTCTGGCTGGGTCAACGGCCTTCCCTCGCTTCCCTCGTGTGCAGCCGACCGGAGCAGTCGCTCACCTCGACACCAGTGCATAGTTCTGATGTATTGTGCTGCCCATGGTAAGTGAATCACATGTAAATCACTGACTCCAGGTGCCGGCCGCGCCGGCACCTCCCTCATCGTAGCCGCGGCGCTCCACCATGCCCCTGCTCGGCCCTCGGCCCCAGGTCAGCCCGCGCCGCCGTACGGGCCCGCCCCCGGCGCGCCCTCGCACCGCGCGCGTCCCCGCGGAGAGACCGTACCGCGTCCGCCGACCGGCCCCGGCATGTATCCGGTTTATCGTCCCGCCACCGCCCCCCGGGACGGCCGGCGCACCCATGAGACCCACGAAGGGCAACCACGTTGAACGACATCAGGATCGGCGTCATCGGCCTGGGCATCCGCAGCAATCTGGCCGACCTCGTCCACCGGCCGGGCTCGGGCTCCGTGGTGGCCGCCGCATGCGACCGCGACCCGCGGATGCTCGCGCTCGCCGGGGACCGCTTCGGCACCGGGGTGCGGACCGCCCAGGACCACCGGGAGCTGCTGGACGCGGGCCTCGACGGCGTGTTCGTGCTGACCCCGGACCACACCCACGAACGGATCGGCCTGGACCTCCTCTCCCGGGGCGTCCCGGTCTTCCTGGACAAGCCCATGGCGATCAGCACCGAGGGGTGCGACCGGCTGCTCGCCGCCGCCCGCACGCACCGGACCAGGCTGTACGTCGGCCACAACATGCGGCACCTGCCGGTCGTGGCGGCGATGCGGGAGATAGTCGGGAACGGGACGGTCGGCGAGGTCAAGGCCGTCTGGTGCCGCCACTTCGTCGGCCACGGCGGGGACTTCTACTTCAAGGACTGGCACGCGGACCGGCGCAACACCACCGGGCTGCTGCTGCAGAAGGGCGCCCATGACATCGACGTCATCCACTGGCTCGCCGGCGGCTACACCCGGCGGGTGAACGCCATGGGCGGGCTGACGGTCTACGGCGGCATCGACTCGCGCGGGGAGCGCGACGGGCAGCGGATGACCGACTGGCTGTCGGAGGACAACTGGCCTCCCCTCAGCCTGACCGGCCTCAACCCCGTGGTGGACGTGGAGGACCTCTCCATGATGCTCATGCGGTTGGACAACGGCGTCTTCGCCAGCTACCAGCAGTGCCACTACACGCCGGACTACTGGCGCAACTACACGGTCATCGGCACCGAGGGGCGCATGGAGAACTTCGGCGACGCCGACGGGGCCGAGATCCGGGTGTGGAACCGCCGCTCCGACTACCGCGCCGACGCCGACCTGGTGGTCCCCGTCGAGGCCGCGGCGGGCTCCCACGGCGGCGCCGACCCGCTGCTGGCCGCGGAGTTCCTGGGGTTCGTACGGGAGGGCGGGGCCACGGTCACCTCGCCGCTGGCGGCCCGCGAAGCGGTCGCCGCCGGCTACGCGGCCACCGTGTCGCTGCGGGACGGCGGCAGGCCCGTCGACGTGGCCCCCGTGGCGCCGGACCTGGCGGCCTACTTCTCCGGCGGGCAGCGGTGACCTCGCCCGAGGCAGATAGATCCTAACTAAGTATTGACTCCCCTGCGGACCACCGGCACGCTAGATCGGACTTATACAGCACGGTTGGCCGGGAAAGGTGCGGCACGAGGAGCCGGGTGCTGGCGAGATCAACCGATCTTCTCTTCTCTGCCCCTTTCATCCTCCACTCAAGGATCCGAACTATGGGCGGCGCCGCTCTGCGGCAGACGGCCGCCAGCCGTGTACTTCACCGAGGTTCGCTCCACTGAGGAGGAAACATGGACAGACGTCGCTTCCTGGTCGCCGGTGGCCTGACATCCATCACCGCGATGGGGATCACCATCGGCCCCGCACGCGCGGACCAGGCGGCCGAGGCGGGGGCGTCCCGGCCGCGGGGGATCACCGCGGGCTTCCTCGCGGTCGGTCTGGACGACTCCGGTCGCGTCGACAGCCTGGTGGACCTGCGCAGCGGCACCGACCACCTGGCGGGCGGCTCCCCGGTGCCGCTGGTCAGCGTGGTGGCGGACGGCACGCACGAGGTCCCCCGCACGGTGCGGGTCGCCCCGGACCACCGGCAGATATTGGAGTTCGCCGGCGAGAAGGTGACCATCCGTGTGCAGGTCGCCGGGTTCCCGACCCACGCCACCCTGGAGGTCGTCGGGCTGACCGCCGCTCCCGGCGTGGACGTGCAGACGCTGCTGTGGGGGCCGCTGCCGACGCGGATCGGCGAGACGGTCGGGGAGACCGCGGGCGTGGTCGCCGACGGCGACGTCGTCCTGGGGCTGCGCCCGCTCAACGACAAGACGGTGGGCGGGTGGCCCAACGAGCACCTGGCCCTCGGGTACGGCGACGACCTCGTCTGGAACCCGTACGGCCTGCAGACCGGCGAGAAGGACGAGTGGCTGGCGAACAACGCGGCGGCCAGGACCCGCTGGGGCAGCGTCCTGCGCGCCACCACGTACGACTACAGCCGGCCCCGAGTCCGGCAGCGCACCAACGGGTACGAGATCCCGCTCGGCCCGCTGCCGGCGCCGGAGGGCCGGATCGCCGGGTCGAAGATCGCCCTGTTCGGCAGCGCCCCGGACCTCGCCCTGACCGTACTCAGCCACATCGCCAGGGAGCACGGCCTCGCCTACCCGACCATCGACGGCCAGTGGCAGAAGGCCGCGCAGCGGACCTCTCAGTCCCACTTCTGGGTCCACGGCCTCGACGCGGCCAACGTGACCGCCGCCAGCCGGTTCGCCAAGCAGGCCGGCGTCAGGAACATCTACGCGATCTCCGGCAACGGGCCGTGGAAGTCGCACGGCCACTACGAGTTCAACAGCTCGTTCGGCGGCTCGGACGAGGCGGCGGCCCAGGTGGTGGCGACGGCGGCCGCAGAAGGCATCGAGGTCGGCGTGCACACCCTGTCCAACTTCGTCGACCCCGGCGACCCCTACGTCACCCCGCCGGCCGACGAACGGCTGGCCCTGGGCGGTGCCTTCAAGCTGACCCGACCGCTCGGCCCGTCCGACACCACGCTGTACGCGGACGGCGACCGCCCGCTGGCGCCCGGTGTGGACGGCCGAAGACTGCGGATCGGGGACGAGTTCCTCACCTACGACGCCGTCTCGAAGACCGGCGCCGGCGAGTGGGAGGTCAGCGGCCTGAAGCGGGCGCAGTGGGGATCGGCCGCGCAGTCGTACCCGGCGGGCACCGCCGCCGCCCGGCTCATCCAGAACGGCTACGGCGGCGCGATCGGCGGACTCCCGATCATCGACGAGATAGCGACCCGGCTGGCGACCGCGTACAACGGCACCGGCATCCTCGCCACGTCCTACGACGGGCTGGAGGCGGCGGGCTACACCGGCTGGGGCGGCTACGGCTTCGCCCGCCTGGTCAACGGCGTCTACCGGCAGCTCGACTCCACGGACTTCCTCACCGAGTGCAGCAACCTCTCGTCCAACACCTGGGACGCCCAGTCGCGGGCCAGCTGGGGCGAGATCGGCATCACGGACTACGCCCAGATCCTGCGGAGCAACACGTTCTACCGGGCCAACTACATGCCCGGGATGATGGGCCAGCAGGGGCTCTCCGGGAACGACAGCCTGCAGAAGATCGAAGTCACCATGGCGCGCGCCGCGTCGCTGAACGCCGGCATCAACTTCGAGACCAACGTGGGCAGCCTCGCGTCCGGCTCCCACACCGCCGTGCTGCTCGACGCCGTCAGGATCTGGGACGCCGCGCGCGTCTGCGGTGCCTTCACCCCCGCCCAGCGGAAGGAACTGGGCGACCCGGACAGGTATTGGCACCTGACCGAGGTCACCCCGGACGAGGAGTGGTCGCTGCAGGAGACGGACTCCGCCGGTGCGCCGGTCGGCGAGCCCCGGCCGGTGACGGCGCCGGCGCCCGGCTTCAGCACGCCGGAACCGCCGGACGGCCGGATCGGCCGGCTCTACGCGTTCAAGGTCACGTCGCGTACCCCGCAGACCCTCCGCTACGAGGTCACCTCCGGCAGCCTTCCGCGCGGGCTCACCCTCAACGAGGACACCGGCGGCATCACCGGCGTGCCCGGGAGCCCGGGCACCAGCAAGTTCACCCTCACCGCCCGCAACGGCGGCAGCACCGCGGACGCCCGGATCACGTACCGGGTGCGGATCCGGGGGTGACGCGGGTCCCGGCACCGGCCGCCGGTACGTAGCGGGCCCGCCGCCTCCCCACCGGCGGGCGGGAGCCGGGCGGGTCCCCCGCGGGGACCCGCCCGGCCCGGGTGCGGTCAGCGGACGTCGTAGGCGCGCTTGACGGTCTGGGTGACCGCGTTGCCGTTGGCGTCGGTGAACGCGGCCTTCAGCATGACCTGCTCCGCCGAGGCGCCGGTGTGGTCGAGGACGGCCGTCCATCGTCCGTCCTGCTCCTCGACGGGGGCTTCGGTCCAGGTGGCGCCCTCGTCGTAGGAGTAGGACAGGGCGGCCTCCTCGATCGCGCCCGGGGTGTAGCCGGCATGGCCCTCGACCGACAGACCGACCCTGATGCCCTCCTTCGCGGGCAGGGTGTTCATGCCGTCCGCCGGCAGGTCGTACGCCGGGAAGAGGATCGGCAGGCCGCGCGAGTACACGTCCGGCTCGCGGTGGGAGCGGAAGCTCCAGGTGGTGGTGACGGCGGTGGAGCGCAGCCAGGCGCGGTCGGAGGACGGGATCTTCTCCAGGTTCTGGGTGAGTTCGTACGCGGAGTCCTCGTCCGGCACCCTGAACACGTCGTACGGCCAGGCGCTGGTGGCGATCTGCTCGCCGTTGCGCTTCAGCACCAGGTTGCCGAGGTCGCCGAACGAGCCGCCCGAGGACCAGTGGTCGCCGGAGCCGTCGAGCCAGAGCGCGGTCTGGAAGCCGATCAGGTCGCCCTGCCGCTCGGCTGCCAGCATCGGCTCGCCGTCCGTGTCGCGTGCCGCGGCCGGCCGCAGCGGGCCGCCGTACCACTCCTCGGCCGTGCGCTGGCCGGCACGGTAGGTGCGCTCCCGGTCGCCCATGAAGGCGGCGAACGGGAAGCTGGTCATCGCGCCGTGGTACCAGGCGTCGTCGCCGGGCGTGTAGTAGGCGGTGCGGGTGCCGGGCACCGTGACCTGGCCGAACGGGCTCACGGAGACGTACGCGCCACCGCTGCCGGCGGGGCGCAGGAACAGCGCGTCGATGTAGTCGCCCTCCTTGCCCATCGCGTTCCACGTCTCGTCGACCCGGGCGAGCCCGGAGTCCCTGGGCCGGTAGACGCGGTCGGACCGCAGCGGGCCGCCGGTCGGGAACGACACGTTGTAGACGTAGGACTCGCCGCCCTCGGTGCCCGTCGCGCGCCACGTGGGCCGGAATTCGAAGGTGCCGTCCTGCGCCTTGCCGTCGACGTCGGCGTAGAACTCCTGGACGGTGCCGGCGGCCAGCATCGAGCCGCTGATCTGCCAGGTGTCGTCCCACGTGCGGGAGTAGCTGAACGAGGTGCTGCCCACCGTCGAGGGCCGCGGGGTGCGCAGGCTCAGCCGGTGGGCCCTGCGGGCGTCGAGGACGACCGTGGTGTCGCGGGTGAGCCGGAGCTGCGGCCGGGCGAGGTAGCTGAGCGACTCGACGTCGCCGTTCGCGTCGTCCGTCGCCACGAAGCCGCTCAGGGAGTAGTCGCCGGGGCGTACGCGGTACGTCTGGTCGGTGGCGCCCGCGTTGGTCCGGCGCTCGCCCTTGTTGACGTCGAGGCTGACGAGGTCCAGGGAGGAGGGGCCGTCGGCGGGCCGGCCGTCGCGGTCGACGGCCTTGACCCGGAGGGTGACGGTCTCCGGCTCGACGTAGAGCGTGACCGGCACGGAGACGCGCACGCCGCCGCCGGTGGCCGTGATCCGGCCGGTGACCGCGCCGTACTGGCCGTCCGTCAGCCGGGCGGTCGGGTCGATCCGCAGCGGCACCTCGGCGGTGGCCCCGGCGGGGACCCGCACCTTGCCGTCCGTCAGCCTGGCGATACCGGAGCGGACGTCGCTGCCGTCGTTGCCGTGCAGGCCGCCGAGCTTCAGGTCCAGGGTGAGGTCGCGGTCGCCGGTGTTGGTGAAGGGCACCTGCACGGTGCTGCGGTCCGAGTCGTCCTGGGGCCAGTTGTAGCTGCCGGCCTGGACGGCGGGCGCGGACAGCACCTGCTGGTCGACGGCGCCGGCCACGTCGAGGACGCCGCCGCCGGTCTGGTCGGCGCCGGCGACCCTGCCGCCGGTCCGGGCCGAGGCGACCAGGGCGGCCTTGATCTGCTGCGCGGTCCAGTCGGGGTGCGCCTGGCGGACGATGGCCGCGGCTCCCGCGACGTGCGGCGTGGCCATGGAGGTGCCGGACATCGTGCGGTACGCGTAGACGCCGCGGCCGCCCGCGCTCGCCGCCGAGATGTCGACGCCGGGGGCGGCGATCTCGGGCTTGAGGGTGTGGGTGACGGCCACGGGGCCGCGGCTGGAGAACCACGCCGTGGTGTCGTCGCGGTCGACGGCACCGACGGTCAGCACGCCGGGTACGCAGCCGGGCGAGGAGACCGTCTCGTTGTTCGAACCGGCGTTGCCGGCGGCGACGACGAACAGGGTGTCGGTGTTCTGCGAGAGCCGCTTCGCGGCCTCGGCCATGGGGTCGGTGCAGTCGCCGACGGTGGGGTTGCCCAGGCTCATGGACACGACGTCGGCCTGCTCGGCGACGGCCCACTCCATGCCCGCGATGATCCAGGAGTCCAGGCCGTAGCCCTGGTCGTTGAGGACCTTCCCGACGGCCAGGGACGTACCGGGGGCCACGCCCTTCTTGCTGCCGTCACCGGCGGCTCCCGATCCGCCGACGGTGGAGGCGGTGTGGGTGCCGTGGCCCACCCGGTCGTCGGTGGAGGCGGAGTCGGTGAAGTTCTCGGAGGCGACGATCCGGTCCGCCAGGTCGGGGTGTCCGGCGTCCACGCCCGTGTCCAGCACCGCCACCTTGGTGCCCGTGCCGTCGTAGCCGGCCTCCCACGCCCGCGGTGCGTTCGCCTGCGCGGTGGACCGGTCGAGGGTGGCCTCCACCTTGCCGTCGAGCCACAGCCCGGCCACCGCGGCGCCGGAACGGGAGCGGGGGCCGGCGACGTCCTGCCAGAAGGCGGCGGCGCTGTCCTTGGCCGCCTTGAGCGCCACGCCGTTCACCGACGGGAGGCTCAGGCTCCGCTCGGCCCCGCGGGGTGCCGCGGGGGTGCGGGCGGCGACGTCCACGCCGTCCGCGTAGGTGGCGATGAGGGGCAGGGTGTCGGTGCTCTCGTCGTCGTATCCCTCGCGGATGAGCCCGGTGACGTTGAACAGCTGCTCGTCGACCCGGCCCTCGGCGACGGCCTGCGAGGCGCTCTCCGGGTAGACGTAGAGGTCCTTGCCCATCTGGTATGTCTGGGCCGTCGGCTGCGTACCGTCCTCGCGGGGCAGCACGGCCGCGGAACTGCGGCCCGCGGGGTCCGTGGTCACCAGCACCTTGTCGCCGGTGACGAGTGTGACCGTCGTCCGGCTGCCGTCCTCCGCCGCGGTTCCGCTGCCGACGACGGGTCTCTCCCCGGGAGCACCGCCGGGCCGTGTGTCCGCCGCTCCGGACGGCGTGACCGCGGTGGCGGCCAGGACGGCGGCGGTGGCCGCGCCCAGGGCTATACGGATTGTGGGACGCATGAATCTCCCAACTCGACGCGCTGAACATGCCATGTCGGGGCCGCAGCCTGGCAGAGAAGCGGAATGCGCGGGGGGTGTGGCGCATGGCGGGTTCCCCGCGTGACGGGTCCCCGTCACCGCGGGCCTTCTCAGGCAGCGCGGCGGCAGGTCGGGGCTTCCGCCCCTCCGGGCGACGGGGTCACAGCCAGCCGGCCCGGGCGGCATGCCACCCGAGCTGCAGGCGTGAATCCACGCCGGCCAGGTCCATCAGACGGCGCGTCCGCCGCTCCACCGTGCGGAGGGACAGGCCGAGCCGGGACGCCACCCGCCGGTCGGAGAAGCCGGCCAGCAGCAGGGCGAGGACTTCGAGCTCCCCGCCGGTCGGCTGCTCGTCCGCCGCCGGCTCCGCGTGCACGCCCGAGGGGGTGGGGTGCAGCGGCCGGGCCCGGTCCCACTCCCGCTCGAAGAGATGGACGAGCGCTGTCAGCAGGCCGCTGCGGTGAATCACGATGGCGCTCGGTTCCGCGCCGGAGTCCGCCAGGTCCAGCGGCACCATGGCGCGTTCCCGGTCCGACACCACCATCTTCAGCGGCAGCGATTCGACCAGGCGCAACTCCAGCCCGGCCGTGAGGGCTCCGCGCACGTCCGCTATCACGCCGGGGCCGTCCAGATAGTCCCTGGCCGCCACGACCCGGAAGTCGACTCCACGCTCCAGCGCGGAGTTCTCCGCCAGATCGGCGTCCTCGCGCGGCACCGCGACGGGCGCGCCGACGAGGAAGACGAGCAGCTCCCGCTGGGCGCCGAACTGCAGTTGGTGGAACCGGTGCGCCACCTGCTCCACACCGACGACCACCTCCACGACGGCGCCCGCGGAGTTCACGGCCGTGTTGCGGTACTGCTCGATGAGCATGGAGAACGCGCTCTCGGCCCGATGCAGCGCACTGCGCTGCTCGACCAGGTACGGCGCCAGAGCCACGGAGGGCGGGGCGAGCCGGTAGCGTACGGACAGGGCGGCGTCCGAAAGCCGCCCGGCCGGCCCGGACTCCTCGCCGCCCGGCGGGTCGGCGACCGACACCAGGCCCCGCTTCTCCATCCCCGCCAGCACACGCGCGGTCTCGGCCGCCGCCGTTCCGGTCTGCCGCGCGAGGTCGTATGCGCAGGCGACCGGCTGGGCCATCAGCGCCGTATAGACGGCCTCCTCGGCCGGCCCCAGTCCCAGCGCCTGCAGCATCCGCTCCTCCTCGCGGGGCAGGTTCGTACGCCCGAACTGTATCCGGCGCCGGTTCCCCGCCGCCGGGCGATACCCGCGGCGCCGGGGGCAACGTGCCCCGGCCGGCGGCCCGTCAGCCGGAGTCGGAGGAGCGGGGGCCCTCGTTGGACGGCACGGCCGGGCTCCCGGGGCGGTCGACGCTCCGCGTCGGTGTGGGGCCCCAACTGGGGACCTCCGACGGGGCCGGGGACTCGGTCGGTGTGGACGACGCCGGTGGGCCGCTGGGCGGGGTGGCGGGCCTGGAGCGCTCCTCGGCGCCCATGCCGGGCAGCCCGGCGGCGAGTGTGACGCCGAGGGCCACCACCGCGAGCGCGCCGCCCGCCGCGGCTGCCGCACGGCGGCGGCGGATACGGGTCCCGCCGGCGACGGCCGCGTCGGTGACGCTGGGCATCGGCGGCGCCGTCGCGTCGTCCGCCACGGCCGCAAAGGCGTCGCGCAGGTCGGCGGCGTCGCGCTCGCTCATGTCCCGGCTCACCTTCCGTTCACCTCGTGGGCGAGCGATCCGAGGAGTTGGCGCAGCCGGCGCAGTCCCCGCGCGCTCTGGCTCTTGACCGTTCCCGGGGTCACCCGCAGCGCCTCGGCGGTCTGCTCCACACTCCAGTCCTCCCAGTACCGCAACACCAGCACCGCCCGGTACCGGGGCGGCAGTTCCATCAGCGCCGACTGCATCACCAGCCGCAGCTCCCGGGTGGCCGGGGGCGCCGCCTGCGCCTCGGGCACCGCCTCCACCAACTCCTCGCGCCAGGCCCGGCGGCGGTACTGGTCGATGAAGACGCGGGTGAGGATGGTGCGGGCGTACGCGTCCACGTTGCCGTCCCGGCGGACCCGCCCCCAGGCCGCGTAGAGCCTCATCAGCGCCGTCTGGGTCAGGTCCTGGGCCTGGTGCCAGTCGCCGCAGAGCAGGTAGGCGCTCCGTCTGAGGTCCGCCTGCCGCGCCTCGGCGAACTCCCGGAACTCCCGCTCCCGTACCGCTTCCCTCACCCACCCCGCCCTTCGGCTCACCTACGTCCCTCACAGTGCTCTACGTGGGCGGGCGCCGGGAGGTTGCATGCTGCCCGGTGGGAATTTCTCCTGGACGGGCGGTGCAACCCGGCGCGCCCCCGGTCCCGTACTCCTCTCATGCAAGGGCTTCGGCACGCCGGGGCCGTTCCGCCATCTCGCATCAGGAGTGACCTTGACCAGCCGCCACCGCAGGCGTCCGCGCCCACTGATCCTCGCGGCGACCGCCGCGGGTGTCCTGACCATCGGCGGCCTGGGCGCGCTCGCCCACGCCACCACCGGCACGGACAACCCGGCCGGCAACGCCGGCTCGCAGGAGTCGGCCGCCCCGACCGAGGATCCGGGCGAACCGTCGCCCGTCCCCACGGAGTCCACCGCCCCGACCCAGCAGCCGGGCGAACCGTCGCCCGCGCCCACGGAGTCCACCGCCCCGACCGAGATGCCCGGCGAACCGTCGCTCGCCCCGTCCGACCCCGCCACCCCGACCGAGGAGCCCCGCGAGCCCACGGTCGTCCCGTCGGAACCCGGCACCCCCACGCCTCTCGCGCCGGGCGAGCCGTCGCCCGAATGGCGGGACTGACCGGGCGGTGACCACCGGGTCCCCGGTGACCGGAACGGACCGGCCACCGGGGGCAGGGCAGGGCGGGGCCGCGCGGATGTGCGGCCCCGCCCTGAGGAGAGTCAGCGGTCCTGGGCGAGGGCGTTCAGCTCGCGCAGGAGGCCGTCCTCCGCGGCGACGAGGGCGTCGAAGGTGCCCTCCTCGCGCAGGCGTCCCCGGTCGAGGACGATGACGCGGTCGGCCATCCGGGCGCTGTCCAGGCGGTGCGTGACCACCACGGTGATCCGGCCGGGCGCCATCGCGCGCAGTTCCCGGAAGATGAGGTGCTCGCCACGGGCGTCCATCTGGCTGGTGGGCTCGTCCAGGATGAGCACGGCCGGCTCCCGGTAGAGCGCCCGCGCGCATGCCAGGCGCTGCCACTGGCCTCCGGACAGCTCGTGCCCGCCCCACACCGAGCGGGCCAGCAGCGTGTCGAGCTGGTCCGGGAGCTTTCGCAGGGCCCGGGTCATCCCGACGCGTTCGGCGGCGTCCCAGATGCGGTCGTCGGTGTGCTCGCGGGGCTGGCCGAGGGTGATGTTCTCCCGCGCGCGCAGTGGCCAGTGCCCGTTCTTCTGCGGGACCAGGCCGACGTGCCGCCAGACGGACTCCGGGTCGGCGGTGGCGAGGTCGGTGTCGTCCCAGCAGACGGTCCCGCCGGTCGGCAGGGTCAGCCCGGTGAGCAGCCGGATCAGGGTCGACTTGCCGGCGCCGTTCTCGCCGACCAGGGCGACGACTTCGCCGCGGTTGAGGGTGAGGGTGATCGGGTGCAGCGCGGGGGTGTCCTTGTCGGGGTAGGTGAACGCGGCCTCGCGCAAACGGATCCGCTGCGGCGCCCCGACCTGAGCGGTCCCGCGGGCGGCGGCCATGGAGCGCACCTCTTCGGTGAACTCGTGGTAGTCGTGCAGGTAGAGGCCGTGGTGGAACATCACCGCCCCGTACCTGATGATCGAGTTGAGGGCGCGTCCGGCCGTCTGCGAGGCGACGATGGCGGTACCGGCGATCGCGGTGGACATCGCTCCCGAGAGGGCGAGCGCGGCCAGTGCCGCCCACATGCCGAGCGTGAACACGCCCGCCAGGGACGCCGCGAGGAGTGTCACGAGCAGGTACGGGCGCGCACCCTGGAGTTCGCGGCCTTCGACCCTGTCGCACATCACCCGGTACCAGGAGTGCAGGTAGGGGCGCATTCCGTTGGCGCGCAGTTCGTCGGCGAGATCGGGGGTGGTCACCCACCAGCGCATCATTCCGCGCACGTTGCGGGCGGAGATGGTGCGGTCGTGCACCCGGTAGTCGATGCGCGCGGCGATCACCCCGCCCATGCCCCTGGGGATGACGGACAGCAGCAGCACGCCCAGGAGGAGCGGGTGGAGGGAGGTCAGGACGGTCGCGGCGGACACCAGCTGGACCAGGCCGTTGGTCAGCGTCTTGGCGTCGTCCGCGAGGTCGACCGCGCGCAGGGCGCCGATCTCCGCGGCCCGGCTCCGGTCGGTGAACCCCTCGGTGTCGTAGGCGGAGAGTTCGGCCTTCATGTGGAGGTCGACCAGGGTGAGGTCGACGGCGGAGGCGATCCGCGGGTTCAGGCGGCGCGTGGCCCAGTCCGCGAGGATCCACATGCCGGCGCCGAGCGCCATCGCGACGACCGCGACTACCAGCGCCGGCCATGCCTTCCCGAGTCCGGTACGGGCGTCGGAGGTGGCGAGGTGGGGCATCGCCTCGGCGACCGCGGTGAGCATGGCGGCGGTGCCCAGTCCTGAGAGCACCTGGCACACGAGGATCGTGAGCGTCATGCGGCGGTCGACGGACCATGCCAGCCGGGCTGTCTGGACCAGGGCGGTCGGGATCCGGCGGGCCATGTCCGCCAGGCTCGCGTCGTCCATGGCCCGGCGGTGCTTGCGGCCGTGGAAGTCCAGATCGTGCGGAACCGAGGGCTGAGGAGCGGCCGGACGCGCCGGGGGGACGGCGGCCGCGCCGTCCGCCGGGAACCGTGCGGTGGTGTCGCTCATGCCCCCCACCTCGGTGACGGTCGTGATGCGGCTGCGAACGGGGCGCGGCGTGCGGCGGCCGGGCGCCGGAGCACCGCGGGCTCGCCGGGCCGGGCGGGAGGATTCTCGAACGCGGTGCGGGCGGCGGGACCAGGACGTACGGGATTCACGGTTTGCTCCTCGGATCGGGTTCGGGTCGAGCACTCGGACAACGGGGGTGGCCACGGCGCCGATACGGGCCGGGGCGGGCGACGGGTCGGGCACAGGTTCGAGGCGGGCCACGCCGTTCAGGCGGGGGCGGCCCTCCCCCGCGTTCGATTCACTCGTCGGGAGGACAGCGGCGAAGGCGTGACCCGGGCGGGGGATTGCGTGCGGGCGTCGAGAGCACTGGTCTCCTCGGTGGGGGTGACGGGTCCTGCGGAAGGGAACCATCGAGCAGGCCACTGACAATCAGGCGGCTGCGGGGCCGGGATCCGGACATTCCGAGCTGCCGTCCGGCGCCGGGCACCGGCTCCGCGAAGGCGGCCGGTGGCCTGGTACGGAGCCGGGAGGAACTGCTTGCGGAGCGACAGGCGGATCGCCGGGGTTGAGCGGTCGGCGACTTGGCTCGAACTGTCCGGCACCGCGGCAGGTGCCGCAGGAGCGCGCATGGCCGTCCCCCGCGCAGCAGGCGTTCGGTGCCGAAGCGGTGGGGGTACTACCTGACCATCGGCACTACCCTCACCGGATCGGGGGTCCCCCGCACGAAGGGCGGCGCATGAACGGGGCAGAGCACGGCGCCCGGCGCGGTGGGCCCGTGACGGGTCGGCGCGCGCCCGGGGTGCTGCACCCGCCGCTGCGCGCGGGGTTGGGAGCGGTCGCGGTCCTCGCGGCACTGGCGGTCGCGGTGTTCGGGGTGCTGGCCGCCGGCGAGAGCAGGCCCGGCACGGTGGACGGCTGGCTGCGGCCGGCGGAGCACGTCGCCGGGCAGCCGTGGCGGAACGTGGCGCTGGCCGCGGACTTCTGGGGGGAGCCCGTCGGCGCGGCGGCGCTGGTCCTGGTCTCCGTGGCCGTCTGCCTGGTGCTGCGGCGGCCGCGCGCGGCGGTGCTCCTCGTCGCCGGCGCGGGCATCGCCGTGGGGGCGACGATGGTGCTCAAGCCCCTGGTGGGACGCACCATCCACGGCGGGCACCTGTCCTACCCGAGCGGGCACACCGCCTTCGCCACCGCGCTCGCCCTCGTGGCGGCGATGCTCGCGACCGGCCGGCTCGGCCTCGGCAGGGCGGCCGGTACGTCACTCGTACTCGGCGCGGCGCTGGTCGCCGGGGCCGCCATGGGCTGGGCGCAGGTCGCCCTGGACGCGCACTATCCGACCGACGCCGTGGGCGGCTGGTTCACCGCGCTGGCGGTGGTGCCGGCGACGGCGTGGCTGACCGACCGCTCGGCCGACATCGTACGGGGCGGGCGCGGGCGCCGCTGACGTCGCGTCACGCCCGGCGGCGGAACACCGGCCGCACGGGTCGCCCGCCCAGCCAGGGGGTGGGGTCTCCGGCTTCCAGCGCCTTCCGGTACACCGCGCACGCCTGGGCGACCACGTCCACCGTGCGGTCGACGTCGGCGTCGGTGAGCGCGCTGCTGACGACGAACGACGGCGCCAGCACCCCGCCGGCGAGGAGCCGGCGCAGGAACAGGGTGCGGTACGGCTGCGACGGCTGCCGGTTCTCGTCGAGGGTGGCGAAGACCAGGTTGCTGGCCCGGCCCCGGACGACGACGTGGTCGCCGACGCCCGCGCCGGCCGCGGCGGCGCGGACGCCCGCGGCCAACCGCTCGCCGAGTGCGTGCAGTTGCGCGGTGACGCCCTCCTCGGCGTAGGTGGTCTGTACGGCCATCGCGGCGGCGAGGGAGTGCGTCTCCGCCCCGTGGGTCGTGGACAGCAGGAACACCCGGTCGCCGGGGTGCCGCAGCCCGCCCCGTTCCATCAGCTCGCGGCGTCCGGCCAGCGCGGAGACGGCGAACCCGTTGCCGAGGGCCTTGCCGAAGGCGGAGAGGTCGGGGACGACGCCGTACAGGCCCTGGGCGCCTGCCTCGGACCAGCGGAAGCCGGTGATCATCTCGTCGAAGACCAGCACGCAGCCGTGCCGGTCGGCCAGTTCCCGCAGGCCGGCGAGGTAGCCGGGCGGGGGTTCCGTGTGGCCGGCCGGTTCGAGGACCAGGCAGGCGACCTCGTCCGCGTACCGGGTCAGCAGCGCCTCGGTGGCGGCCAGGTCCCCGTACGGGAAGGTCGCGGTGAGCGCGGCGGCCGCGGCCGGGATGCCCGCGGACATCGGCGTGGTGGCGATGAACCAGTCGTCGGCGGAGAAGAACGGGTGGTCGGCGCAGACGGCCACCCGCGGGCGCCCGGTGACGGCGCGGGCCAGGCGCACCGCGGCGGTGGTGGCGTCGGAGCCGTTCTTCGCGAACTTGACCATCTCGGCGGTCGGCACCGTGGCCAGGAAGCGTTCCGCGGCCTCGGCCTCCACGAGGGACGGCCGGACGAAGTTGCCGCCGCGGCCGAGTTCCCGCCGCACGGCTTGGAGCACGCGCGGGTGGGCGTGGCCGAGGCTGACCGACCGCAGGCCGGAGCCGTATTCGAGGTAGCGGTTGCCGTCGACGTCCCAGACGTGGGCGCCGCGGCCGTGGCTGATGACCGGGGCCAGGTCCTCGGGGTACTGGTCGTCGCCCTTCGCGTACGTGTGCGCGCCGCCGGGGATCACTGCGTGCAGCCGCTCGTTCGCCTGCCGCGACCGGGGCAGGAAGGGCCCTTCGGGCTCTCCGGGCTTCTCGGCCCCTGCGGGATCCGCGGTGTCCACGCCGGCCTCAACTCCCCCGCCGCTCGAGGACCTCGGCGAGGCGAGGCGCCTCCCGGTCGCGCCGGGACACCGACGTCGCCGGCAGCGGCCAGGGGATGGCGAGCCCCGGGTCGTCGAAGGCGATCGCCACGTCCTCGGCCGGATCGTGCGGCCGGTCGATCCGGTACGAGGTGTCGGCGGTTCCGGTCAGCGCCTGGAAGCCGTGCGCGCATCCCGCCGGCACGTACAGCGTCGCCTGGGTCTCGCCGGACAGTTCCAGGAAGCTCCGGCCCAGGTAGGTCGGCGAGTCGGGCCGCAGGTCGACGACGACGTCGAAGATCCGCCCGTACGAGCAGCGCACCAGCTTGGCCTCGCCGGCGCCGGAGCGCAGGTGCAGGCCGCGCACCACGCCCCGGGCCGAGCGCGAGACGCTGTCCTGGACGAAGGCGGCCGCGTCGAGGCCGACCGAGCGGAGCACGCCGGCGTCGAAGGTGCGGCAGAAGAAGCCGCGTTCGTCGGTGTGGGGCGTCGGTTCGAAGAGGTACGCGCCCGCGATCGCCGGGACGTCCGTCGCTTTCATGAAGCCTCCCGCAGTGTGTGGTCGGCCGCCGGGAACAAGGCCGCGGTCAAGGCGGTGAACTGCTCGTCGAGGCGCCGGGCCGCGGCCGCGTTCCGCTCCGCGAGAACCCCCCGCAGCTGCGCCGACCGCCGTTCCAGCGCCCGGAACTGGGCGAGCAGCCTGTCGGCGTCGATCTCGCGCGCCGGGTGGCAGTACGCGCCGAGCCCCATCCGTTCCATGAGCGCGTCGTTCTTCGCCGCGTAGCTCAGGGCGAGGGCGGGGGTGCCGGCTTTCAGTGCGCAGACCAGGTTGTGGTACCTGGTCGCCACCACGGCGTCGGCGGCCGCCGCCTCCTTCATCAGGCCGGCGAGCGAGGCCGTTTCGGCGGCGGTGACCAGCGGGAGGCCGACCGCGTCGCGGATGGCGGCGGCCACCTTCGCGTCGCAGGCGTCGCCGGTGAGCAGGCGGACCGGCCTGCCCTCCTCGGCCAGGGTGCGGACGAACCGGGTCACGCCGTGGACGTAGCGCCGGTGGATCTCCGCGGCCCGGGCGCGGTCGTCGTTGCCGCCGTGGAAGTCCATCACGCCGACGCAGACCGTGCCCGAGGGCGGGCCTGCGGCTGGTGCCGGCAGGGCGAACGCGAGGTCCGGGTGGACCTCGTCGTCTGCGGTGTCCACGCCCATCGCCCGCAGGGCGTCGCGGGACAGGGCGTCCCGGTACGAGCGGTACGCGGCGAGCTTCGCCGACCAGCGCACCAGGGCCCGCGTCGCCCGGTCCCCGATCGGGGCGGCGCCGACGCCGACGAGCGCGACCGGGGTGCCGGTCAGCCGGCCGCTCGCGCAGAGCAGGAACAGCGAGTACGGGAAGCCCCACGGGCGCAGCGGAAGCGTGGCCTCCAGGACGCCCATGCCCGGCACGATCACCACGTCGTGGCGGCGCACCCAGGCGGCGGTGCGGACCGCGTCGACGAGCTTGCCGAGGGCCTTGCCCGCGACCGCGCCCGCGCCGGACGCGGTCCGGTACTCGCCGCGGTACCAGTGCAGGCGGCTCGCGGGGATCCCGTAGCGGGCCGTGACGGCCTCGGGGCCGCCGCACAGCGCGTCCACGACCGCCTCCGGGTGCTCTGCGCGGAGGTAGCGGAGCACGGCCTCCAGAGATCCGTCGTTGCCGGAGTTCCCGGAGCCGAGCAGGCCGAAGACCCCGACCCGTACCGCCGTCACCGCTGCCTCCCCTCCCGGCCGGCGACGAGGGCGTCGACGGAGACGGCGGACCGGCCCGGGTCGACGGGCGGGCGGTCCTCGACCCGCTCGCCGGCGCCGGGCCGGGCCCGGCTGGCCAGCCAGGCGGCCAGGTGGCGGAAGCACGCGCGCCGGTCGGCCGGGGACAGCGGTGCCCGCCGGACCGCCGCGGCGAAGCCCCAGACGTACTCGGCGAGCAGCCGGGGCGTCGGGTGCAGCGGGCCCGCGCGGCGCGGGTCCAGGTTGACGCACCGGGAGCGCTTGGACGGGTTCGCCCGCTCGGCGCGGCCGGGGTGGTCGCGGCGGAAGTACAGCAGCTCCGGCACCTGGTGGAAGGGCCCGTGCAGGCCGAGTTCGGCGACGAACGTGCGGTCCGCGTGGTGGTAGCTGTCGTGCGGCTTCACCCGGCGCAGCACGTCGGCACGCACCACCCCGTAGAAGTCGTCGCCGCCGGGCTCGAAGAGCATGCTGCGGAAGCGCTCCGGGGGGTGCGGCGAGGCGGTGGCGAGCGTGTACTCGTACGGGACCTTCACCCGGCCGGCGCCGTCCACGACGGCCTGGTCGGCGTGCGCGAGGATCACGTCCGGCCGTTCGTCCAGCGCCTCGACGCAGCGCCGCAGCAGGTCGCGGGCGTACAGGTCGTCGTGCGACGCCCACTTGAACAACTCGCCGCGGCACTCGGTGAAGACGTGGTTGTGGTTCGGCGCGGCGCCGATGTTCCGGGGCAGCCGGAGGTAGCGGATGCGCGAGTCCCGCGCCGCGTAGCGGCGGCAGATGTCCCGGGTGCCGTCGGTGGAGGCGTTGTCGGAGACGACCAGCTCGAAGTCCTCGTAGGTCTGGCCCAGCAGGGCGTCGAGCGCTTCGGCGAGGTACTCCTCGCCGTTGTGGACGGGCAGGCCGATGCTCAGCCGGGGTCGGGCGGTCATGGTGTCCTCACTTCGGGGATCGGGTCGCGCGGGCGGGCGCGCAGGGCGGAGCGGAGTTGTAGCCACCACACGGCCGAGCCGGCGGCGGTCGCGGCGGCGACGCCCCAGGCGGAGCCGACCGCGCCGGCTGCGGCCGCGCCGCCGAGCCCGCCGCCCGCGTAGCAGGCGGAGGCGAACATCTGGCAGCGCAGGCTGCGCCGGGCGGCGGCGAGCGCGCGCAGCCCGGCCGCCGCGCCGGCGCCGAGTCCCGCGCCCGCGACGCCGAGGGTGGCGGGGACGATCAGCTCCGAGGCCGGGTACCAGACGGTGCCGAGCACGTGCTCGCCGAGGTGGTCGGGCACCAGCAGCAGCGCCGCGCCCCAGAGCAGCGCGGCGGCGGCCTGCCCGGCGCCGAGCAGGAGGCAGAACCCGGCCAGCCGGTGCGGGACCTGCCGCAGCACCCGCGCCGCCTCCGCGACGGTGACGAGCGACAGGCCCATCAGCACCGCGAGGAACGGGCCGAGCAGGAGTTCGGCGCCCCGGACCACGCCCACCGCGCCGACCCCGACGATGGCGCCGAGCCCGTACGTCCGCAGTTGGGCCGCGCCGCTGACGCCGACGTTCTCGACGAGGTACCGGTAGCCCAGGTCGCGGTGCCCGCGCAGCCACGCGCGCGCCCGGGACGGCCGGGGCCGGATGCCGGACTGAAGGCAGCCGTATCCCGCGGCCACCGCGGCCGACCCGCCCCAGGCGAGCACGAAGCCGGCGACGCTGCCCGCGCGGGCCGCCAGCACCAGGGCCGGGATGCACACGACGCCCCAGACGACGTCGTTGGCGAACGCCTTGCGCCCGGTGCCGGCGGCGAAGAACGCGAACCGCCAGGCGTCCTGGAGCAGCAGCCCCGGCAGCACGGCGCCGAGGCAGAGGAAGGCGGTTCCCACGTCGCCGCCGGCGGCCAGCCCGCCCGCCGCGCACACCGCGCCGAGGGCGGCGCCGACACCGAGCGCGGTGCCCGACGACCGGGCCGTCGCCACCCGCCAGGAGGCGTCCGGCGCGCCGCTGAAGCGCACCACGAGCGGGTCGGTGGCCAGCCCGCGGGAGACGCCGAGCACCACGCCGTACGTCACCCAGGCCAGGCTGAACACGCCGAAGGAGGCCAGTCCGAGCGAGCGGGCCACGTACATCCCCACCAGGAAGTTGGACGCGCTGGAGGCCGCCTGGTCGGCCAGCCCCCAGGACAGCCGGCCGGCGATCGCCCGCCGGCCGTCCGGCCGGACGCGTCCGGCCCGCCCCGCCGTTGCCGGCGTCCGCCCCTCCCCCGCGGCCATCGCCGTCACGCCTTGATCAGCCCCGCGCCCTCCAGGGCGCGGGCCGCGGCGGCGACGGCGTCGAACGGCAGCCCCGACCGCTCGGCGACGTCGAGCAGGCTGTGCTCGCCGCCGGAGAGGCTGAGGACCCAGAGCATGGCCAGCTGCGCCTGCCGGGCGTCGCTGCGCCCGCCGAGCGAGTCGTACAGCCCGCGCCTGCCGAGCTGCGGTTCGCCGTACGGGCTGAGGTTGACGTAGCGCCGGTTGCGGTCCAGCACGGCGAACGCCTCGCGGCACACGGCGAGGGTGTCCGCCATCGCCTCGGGCGAGACGAAGTCCAGGTCGTCCGCGGAGGTGTGGTACTCGGGATAGCCGGCGTACGGGGTCCGGGTGAGCGAGCCCACGCCGAGGTCGAATCCCGGCGAGCAGTACTGCCGCTCGTCGTAGCCGTAGGGCGTGAACTCGGTGACGCGGTGCGGGCGTTCCGAGGCGGCCAGCACGTGGCGCAGCACCCGGTCGATCTCCGCGTCGCCGCGTCTGCTCTGCTTGTACGTCAGTTGTCCCCGGTCGCCGGCGCAGGCGAGCACGAGGCCGTGCTTGACGCGCTCCACCCGCTCCGCGTTGCGGGCCAGCCAGGTGATCGCCCCGATGGTGCCGGGCGCGAAGATGAACCGGTAGGTGTAGTACGGCTCCCCCTCCCCCAGCGCGCGGGCCAGGTGCACCGCCACGGCGATGCCGGCCAGGTTGTCGTTGGCCAGCGACGGGTGGCAGGTGTGGCAGGAGACGATCACCTCGTCGGCGGTCTGCCCGAGGACCACGTGCTCGGCGTAGGTGAGGTGGCCGTCGGCGAGCGTCGAGTCGATGCGTACCTCGTACTCGCCGTCCGGCAGCGCGTCCAGGGTGTCCTGGGCGAGGCAGAAGCCCCAGCGCGGCTCGTAGTAGCTGGTGCGGTAGGGCACCAGCGTCGGCTGGTCCGGCAGGGTGTGCAGGTGCCCGCGCAGCTCCGACAGCGGCAGGGTCGCCGACACCGGCACGCTGTAGCCGAGGACGTGCAGGCTGGAGGCGGCGAAGTCGACGACCCGCCGCCCGGCGGCGTCGGCGATCCAGGCGTCCCGGACGTTCCACTCCTGCGGCACCGTCCAGTCGAGCACCCGGGTGCCGGTCGGCACCTCGTGCACCCGGAGCGGGACGTACTCGCCGACGATCTCCAGGGTGGCGCGCACGCCGTCGCCCGTGATGCTCCGGCAGATCGGGTACAGCCGCTCCACCAGCGCGTGCATCTCCTCGCCCGCCGCGGTCACCGGCGCCGCCGCAGGGTGTCGTCCACGGCTCCCGCCTCGGACGCCGCGCGCAGCACGGCGAGCCGGGTGAAGCGCCGCTCGAAGTCCTGGCGGGTCAGCCCGTGTGCCCGGTAGGCGTCGGCGAGTTCGAGCGCGCCCTGCTTCACCGTCCACTCGCAGTCGAAGCCCGGCAGGGCGGTGCGGAAGCGGGAGAAGTCCACCCGGTACGAGCGCGGGTCGGCGCCCGTCTCGCCGGTGATGACCACCCGCGAGCCGGGGACCGCCGCGGCGACCTGCTCGGCGATCTCGGCGACGGTGACGTTGTTGGTCTCGCTGCCGATGTTGAACGCCCGGTCGTGTACGGCGTCCCGGGGTGCGGTCAGCGCGGCCGTGAAGGCCCGCGCGATGTCGGCGGCGTGCACCAGCGGGCGCCAGGGGGTCCCGTCGGAGAGCACCAGCACCTCGCCGGAGAGCAGCGCGTGGCCCACCAGGTTGTTCAGCACGATGTCGGCGCGCAGCCGGGGCGAGTAGCCGAAGGCGGTGGCGTTGCGCATGTACACCGGGCTGAAGTCGCCGTCGGCCAGCGCGTGCAGGTCGTCCTCCACCCGCACCTTGGACTCCGCGTACGGGGTCACGGGGCGCAGCGGCGCCTCCTCGGCGACGAGTTCGCCGCCGCCGGCGGCGCCGTAGACCGAGCAGGTCGAGGCGTACAGGAAGCGGCGCACTCCGGCGTCGCGGGCCAGCCGCGCGAGTCGTACGGACGCGTGGTGGTTGATGTCGTAGGTCAGTTGCGGCGCCAGGGATCCCAGCGGGTCGTTGGAGAGCGCGGCCAGGTGGACCACGGCGTCCACCCCGGCGACGTGCTCGGCCGTGACGTCGCGCAGGTCCACCTGCCGGCCCGGCGGGTCCGCGGGCGGCGGGCCCAGCACGCAGTCGGCGAACAGCCCGGCGTCGAGGCCGGCGACCTCGTGCCCGGCGGCGCGGAGCAGCGGGGCCATGACGGTCCCCAGGTATCCCTGATGCCCGGTCAGCAGTACGCGCACGGTTCAACCCCCCAGGTTGAGAGTGAGTTTGGTGACGGCGAACGCCTCGGCGTAGTGCGCGTGGCACTCGATGCCGCGGATCCGGGCAAGGCCGAGGAAGGCCTCCCGGTCGTACCAGGGCCGGTGCCGCTGCGAGGGGTAGTGCCGCTGCAGCAGCCGCACCTTGCTTTCGGCGGTCTCCGGCGACAGCGGCTGGTACGCGACCGGGCGGCCGAGGTCGCCGTCCCACTTGACGATCTCGTAGCCGAGCACGAGGTGGTCGCGGAACGCGGTGGTGACCAGCTTCGCCAGGCCGCGGTGGTCCTGGTGCGCGTCGTCGGTACGCGGCGCGAGAACCACCTCCGGCTCGGTCCGCCCGCGCAGTTCCTCGACCGCGGCCTTGGCCTCCGCCCAGGACGCGGGCACCCGCCCGTCCGGCAGCTTGAGCACGGCCGCCCGCAGGTCGGCGCCCGGGCAGAAGGCGGCGAGCGCGCCCAGTTCCTCCTGCTCCCGCTCGCCGCCACCGCCGGTGAGCACGAGGGCGTCGACACGGACGCCCGGCCGCGCGCGGCACATCGTCAGCAGGGTGCCGCCGGCGCCGATGGCGATGTCGTCGCAGTGCGCGCCCACGGCGACGATCCGGTCCGGGGGCCCGGCCCCGAGCCGGATCACGCGGTCCCCGCCCCGGCGCCGACGCCGGCGCCCTTGCCGGCGTCTTTTCCGGCGCCTTCGCCGACCGGGTCCGCCGGGTCCGTGCCGCCGCGTTCCCACACCGCCCACGAGCGGTCGCCGCGGGCGTAGGCGGCGTCGAGCGCCGCCCGCTCCTTCACGGTGTCGGTCGGCTTCCAGAAGCCGCGGTGCCGGTACGCCACCAGCCGGCCGCGCTTGGCCAGCCGGGCGCAGCCGTCCGCGACCAGGTCCCCGTTCTCCGGGATGTGGTCGAAGACCTCCTGGCGGAGCACGAAGTAGCCGCCGTTCTCCCACAGCGGCAGTTCGCTCACCGCGGTGATGCCGCCCACCAGGCCGTCCTCGCCCAGGTCCACGCAGTGGAAGGAGGACTGGGGCGGCACCACCAGCATCGACGCGCCGGCGTCGCGCCGGGCGAACCTGTCGATCATCTCCGGCAGCGGGGCGTCGGTGAGCACGTCGGCGTAGTTGGCGAGGAACATCTCGTCGCCGTCCAGGTGGTGGCGCACCCGGCGCAGCCGCTCGCCGATGGGCGACTCGATGCCGGTCTGGGCGAACGTGATGGTCCAGGAGGCGATGTCGGTGGACAGCAGCTCCGTCCGCCCGCCCCGCAGCACGAAGTCGTTGGACGTCGTCTCCTCGTAGTGGAGGAAGAAGTCCTTGATGTGGTGCGCCCCGTAGCCGAGGCACAGGATGAACTCGGTGTGCCCGTAGTGCGCGTAGTAGCGCATGACGTGCCAGATCAGCGGGCGGGGACCGACCATCGCCATCGGCTTGGGCATGTCGTCGGCGGCGCCGCTGCGCATGCGCAGCCCGTAGCCGCCGCAGAACAGTACGACCTTCATGGCTTGACCTCGACAACACTCAGTTCCGGGATGGGGAAGACGAGCCGGCCGCCCCAGGCGTGCACGAAGGACAGCTGCTCCACCAGTTCGGCGCGCAGGTTCCACGGGAGGACGAGCACGTAGTCGGGCCGGTCGGCGCCGATCCGCTCGGGCGGCAGGACGGGGATGCGGGTGCCCGGGGTGAACCTGCCGTGCTTGTAGGGGTTGCGGTCGACCGTGTACGGGAGCAGGTCGGGCCGGATGCCGCAGTGGTTGAGCAGCGTGTTGCCCTTGCCCGGGGCGCCGTAGCCGACCACCGTCTCGCCCCGCTCCGCCGCGTCGATGAGGAACCGCAGCAGGTCCCGGCGCACCTTGGCCACGCGGGCGGAGAAGTCGGCGTACCCGGACAGCTCCTGCAGCCCGGCGGCCTTCTCCCGGGCCAGTACGTCGGCCACCCGGCGGGTCGGCTCGCCTGCCGCCTCGGCGGGGCGGGCCCACAGCCGCAGGGAGCCGCCGTGGGTGGGCAGCAACTCGACGTCCACGAGGGCGAGTCCGCCGCTGGCCAGCGCCCGGATCGCGGAGGCGACCGTGTAGTACTGGAAGTGCTCGTGGTAGATCGTGTCGTACTGGTTCTGCTCGATGAGGGTCAGCAGGTGCTGCACCTCGATGGTGACCCAGCCGTCGTCGGCGACCAGGGCGCGCAGCCCGCGGGTGAACCCGGTGACGTCGGGGATGTGCGCGTACACGTTGTTGGCCGCGACCAGGTCCGCGGGGCCGTGCTCGGCGCGGACGGCGGCGCCCGTGGCGGGGTCGAGGAACGCCGTGAGCGTGGGCACGCCGGCGTCCCGCGCCGCGGCGCCGACGTTCACGGACGGCTCGATCCCCAGGCAGCGGATGCCGCGGTCCACCACGTGCTTGAGCAGGTACCCGTCGTTGCTGGCGACCTCGACCACGAAGGTGCCCCCGTCCCCGGAGGCCAGGCCCAGCCGCCGTACGGCATCGGCGACGAACGTGCGCGCGTGCTCCACCCAGGAGGTCGAGTACGACGAGAAGTACGCGTACTCCCCGAACGTCTCCTCCGGCGTGATCAGCGGCGGAATCTGCGCCAGCCAGCAGTCGGTGCAGACCCGCAGGTGCAGCGGGTACGCCGGTTCCGGCCGGTCGAGTCGGTCCGCGGCGAGGAAGCTCTCGCACGGCGGCGTCGCCCCGAGGTCGACGACGCTCTCCATCGCTTCCGAGCCGCAGAGTCGGCATCGTGTCATCTGCTGTCCCCATCCCCCCTGAACGGGCGGGTGTCCCCGCCCTGAGTCGGTGCTGACCGGCCCGCGATCGCGGTGCCGTACTCCTCCACCAGCCGCTTCAGCCCGACGGCCGGGCTGAAGCCCCGCTCGTAGCGGCGCCGGGCCGCGCGGCCCATCTCCCGGCCGCGGGCCGGGTCCGCGGTGATCCGGCGCAGGCACGACGCGAGCGAGGCGGGGTCGCCCGGCCGGTGCAGCAGGCCGGTCACCCCGTCCTCGACGAGTTCGACGAAGGCGGCGTGCCCGGCGGCGACGGCCGGCACCCCCGCCGCCATCGCCTCCACGACCACCAGGCCGAAGGTCTCCAGGGCCAGGGAGGGCGCCACCACGGCGACCGACCGCGCGACGGCCTGCCGGCACTCCTCGGCGTCGTACAGGCCGGCGAACCGCACGTCGTCCCGGCCCGCCGCCCAGGCGGCCACCTCGCCCTGGAGCGGGCCCGCGCCGGCGAGCACGAGCGGCACGCCCACACCGCCGCCGGCCGCGATCTCGTCCCAGGCGGCCATGAGCAGCCGTACGCCCTTGGCCTCGGCGAGGCGGCCGAGGAAGAGCAACTGCTCGCCCCCGGCCGCCCGGCAGGCGCCCGGGTCGGGCACGAAGTTGTGCTTCACCGCGAGCCGTTCGCGGGGCATGCCGGAGCGCACCAGGACGTCGCGCTGTGCCGCGGAGATGCACAGGAACCGCGCCACGCCGGACCACCAGCGGCGCCGGTTGACCGCCAGGCTGACCGCGAGCGGCACGGTGGCCAGCCGGGAGTCGCGGTAGCAGCCGTGCCGGACGGCGGGAAGCGGCGCGGATCCGACGCACTCGGTGCACTGCCGGCCGTCGCGGCGCAGCGTGCCGGGCGGGCAGATCTGCGTGTAGTTGTGCAGTGTGGCGACGGCGGGCACGCCGGCGTCGGCGCAGGCGGCCAGCACGGCGGGCGACAGCAGGGGGAAGACGTTGTGGACGTGCACCACGTCCGGCCGCTCGGTACGCAGCCGGGCGGCCAGCTCCGCGCGGACCGCCGGGTTCCACGGCACCAGCAGCGGCACCGCGGCCTTGCCCAGCAGGGACCGCGCGGCGATGTCGTCGCTGCGCCGTTCGAACACCTCGACCCGGTGCCCGGCCGCGCGCAGCAGCCCGACCTCCTGGTCGACCACTCTGTTCTCGCCGCTCGGCTGTGCCGACACGTAGCGGTTGTGCACCACGAAGACGTGCATGTCAGGTCATCTCCCCTCCCTGGCCCAGCGCGGGACGCGTCGTCGGGAGGCCGCGGGCGCCGCGGCCGGGGCGGCCGGGCCGGCCCGGGCGGGTGCGGCCAGCAGCGAGGCGGCCACGGCCAGATGCAGCAGGTACGGCGAGGCGTCGCCGAGCCCGGCCTCGGTGTACGACGAGATCGCGCAGTAGGCGATCAGGAAGATCGCGCAGGCCCGCGGCACCGACGGCGGCCGCAGCAGCGCGACGCCGCCCAGCACGGCGACGAGCGCCGCCACGATCGCGGCGCCGGTCAGGCCCTGTTCGTGGTAGACGGCGAGCCAGCTGTTGTCGATGGGCAGCCCGTCGTACGACTTGTCCCCCAGCCCCGTGCCGAACAGCCGCTCCGAGGTGGTCCGGGGCGCCGCCAGCAGGGCGTCCCAGACCTTGGCCCGGCCGGTGAGGCTGGAGAAGTTCTCCCGGCTCTGGCCGCGCAGGAACCACGCCTGCACCATCGGGGCGAACCAGACGGCGGCCACCGCGGCGCACAGCACCGTCCAGGCGAAGAACCGGCGGGCGGGGGCGCTGGTCAGGACGAGCGAGCAGATCGCCAGCGCCAGCCCGGCGAGCAGGCCGACCGTCGCCGTCCGGGTGTGGGTGAGCGCGAGCAGGACGAGGGCGGGCACGATGACCGCGGCCGCGCTCGCGCCGGTGGTGTGGCGGCCCAGCAGGAGCAGCACGGTGAGGCCGGTGATCACCGCGGCGTACTGGCCGATCTGCGGCGGCGTGAGCGGCCACAGCGCGCCGACCAGCCGCCCGCCGTAGAGGTCGGGCATGGCCGTCCCCGGCGAGACGGCCAGCCCGGCGGCGACCGATCCGAGCACCGCGTAGTACATCCGGATGTGGCTCCTGACGAACCCGAGGCCGCCGTCCCACCAGCGGGTCAGCAGCCACAGCGTGCCGACGAAGAGCGCCAGCCGGGTGCAGCGGAACAGCGCCCCGAAACCGGCGTCGAGGCCCACGCTGGAGATCACGCTCGGCACCAGCAGCAGGGTGAGCAGGAGTACGAAGGCGCTGGGCCGGATGCGCAGCCGGGGGTTGACCGCCAGCGCCAGCGCGAACGCGGCGGCCAGCGCGCCCATGGTGACCGTCTGGATGAGGGAGCGGGGCAGCACGACGATGGTCTCCGCCCCGGCGGAGCCGAGGGTGTTGAGGCCCAGCAGCCCCCAGACGATCCCCACGGTCCTCGGAGTGCCGGCGCGGCGCGGTGCGGCGGCGGGCGGCGCGCCCGTCGCGTCCGGCCCGCCGTGCGCCGTGTCCCCGCCCACGTCAGCCACCGGCCCGCGGGGCGAAGGTGCTGCCTTCGTCCTGGGCGTAGGGGATGCTCTGCCACTGGGTGACGTCGAGCGTCCTGCTCTGGTCCCGGGCCACGAAGGTCCACGGCCCGCGGTAGGTGTTGTGGTGCCAGCGGTTGCCCTGCTCGGCGGTGATCGCCTCGGCCACCCGCTCGCCCTTGTACGGCGACCAGTCCGGGTACGTGCCGTAGTTGGCCAGGACGCCCATGCGCCCGCACGCCGCGGTGCACATGACGACGGACGTGTCCAGTTCGAAGCGGTTGTCGTGGATGTCCACGCGCTGGGTCTTCCACCGGCAGTCGTCGTAGAGCGGTGCGGTGGCGATCGCCGGCCGTTCGCAGCGGCCGGTGTCCGGCACCAGCAGCGTGCACTCGCCGGTCGAGGTGTTGGCCGGGCTGTTGCAGAACCGGTCGGCGTTCTCCCACAGGGTGATCCCGGACCAGTTGTCCTCCAGCACGTTCCGGTAGATCTCGATCTTGTCGGTACGGGCCGGGATCCGCGGTTCGCCGCCGGACTCGGACACGTAGACCGTCGCGTACGGGAAGTCGTCGCCGCGGTCGGCGGACGCGCGGCCCTCGACCCAGTTGTTCCGCCGGATCGTGTTGTCGCGGATGACGGCGTTGTAGCTGGTCTCGTACATCAGCGCGGCACCGTCGTTGGCTTCGAGGACGTTGTCCTCGATGCGGAAGTCGTTGTTGTTGTTGTCCGCCCACAGCCCGGCTCCGCGGTTGTCGTGCACCCAGTTGCCGCGTATGTCGGCGCCGTCGACGGCCCAGAACTTGACGCCTCCGGTGCAGCCGCAGCCGGGCCTGCGCCGCTCCCAGTCGCCGGTGTTGTTGCCCGTGATCTCGTTGCCCTCGACCACCAGGTCGCGGATGCCGTCGCCGGCCTGGTAGGCGTTCATGCCGTACTGGCCGTTGCCGCGCAGGCAGCTGGCACGGACCTGCTGGCCGGCCCCGGCCATCAGCCCGGCGCCCGAGTTGTGCTGGATCCGTGCGTGCTCGATCACCCACCCGTCGGCCGAGTCGTGGTTGACCACGCCCTCGTCGTGCGGCGCGACGAAACGCTGCACGGTCAGGTGGCGGACGGCGACGCCGGGGGCCGTGCCGCCGAACGCGTACTGGTTGGTCCGCCAGCCGTCGAGCACCGCGCCGGGCGCGCCGAGGTAGCTGTTCCCCTCCTTGGGGACGACCTGGGCGTAGCGGTCCGGCTCCAGCAGGTGCTTGCCGGGCCGCAGCCAGAACGTGGTGTCCGGCGGGCTGCTCCTGGTCTTCGCCGCCAGGTCGCCGACCACGGCGGGGTCGACCGTCACCGCGCCCGCCGGCGCCTTCGCCGGCCCGGACGCGGGCCGGTCGCACACCCGGGCCACCGGCGGCGCGGGCGGCGCGGCGTCCGGCTCCTGCCGGGCGTCCGTCCCGTCCTCGCAGCCGGTCGCCGCCAGCGCCAGCGCCAGCAGCGCCGCCGCCCACGTCCCCCGTCGCCGCTTGATCACCACGCTTCCTCCCTAGCCGCGGAATCCGAGTACGGTGGTGAACTCCCCCGCCACCGCACCGCCGCAGGTGCCGGAGCCGATCAGCGTGGTGGCGGGTTCCTTGCGCCCGAATCCGGCGGAGTACCAGCCCAGCGGCGGGTCGCTCTCGCCGCGGTGCGCACGCCAGCGCAGCCGCCCGGGCAGGTCGAGCACCGCGGAGCGGTCCTCGCCGTCCGCGGTCCAGGTGAGCACCGCCCGGTCCCCCGCCAGGTCCGCGGCGATCGCCGGGCCGAGGTGGAACGCCAGCTGCACGTCCCGGCGCGGCCCGCGCACCTCGTCGACCACCCGCAACTCCCGGCCGGCGGCGGTCAGCTCGACCCGGCGGCGGTGCACGGACCGCCGGTAGCCGTCGTGCTCGGCGCACCAGCGGGCCGCGTCCGCGCGGGAGGTGTCCGCGGCCAGCACGCGGCTGCGGGCGTGCCGGGTCCACAGGAACGGCCCGCCGGAGACGGACTGGTCGGCGCCGTCCAGCCGCAGGGTGTTGTGGGCCAGGGTGGACCGGAAGTACTGCCGCCACTCGGGCTGCCCGTGGTAGCAGAACGTCCCCGGGTCGGCGAGCACGTCGACCCCGTCGTGCCGGACCTCCAAGGACAGCGCGTCCGCGTGGGCGTGCGCCGCGATGGACAGGAACCCGTGCGGGCCGCCGTCGCAGCGGCACCAGATCCCGCCGGGCCCGCGCAGGATGGTGAGCCCGGCGTCGGCGAAGTGGTCCGGGCGGCTCGCCGGGCGGGCCGGGGCAGGACCGGCCTCCTTCGTCGCGTACGGGCGGACGAGCGCGGCCAGCAGCGGGGTGCGGACGTCGGCCGCGGGCACCGCCGGCCACCAGGCGAGCCGGCCGAACAGGGCGTCGCCGGTGGCCAGCAGGGACGCCCAGCGGTCGGTCCCCGCCCCGTCGACGACGAGCCCGTGCCCGTCGTCGGCGTCCCCCTGGCGGGGCGGCCGCAGCCGGCCGTCCACGACGGCCGCGAGCGCGTCGGTCATGCGCAGCAGCACCAGCCGTATCGATGCGGGCACGGGTACGCCCGCGGCATCCGCCTCGGCCACCGCGGCCAGGCCGAGTTCCAGCACCAGCCCGTGGTATTCGGTGGCCAGCTCGCGGTTGAGGCCGGAGTCGAAGGTGTTGGCGCGCAGGTGTCGCGCCAGCGACGCGAGCGCGCCGGTCCGCCAGCGCGCGGAGTCGGGGAACCAGCCGAACGCGCAGGCCGCGGCGAACTGCCCGGCGGCCTCGGCGATGACGTGGTTGTTCGCCGAGGACCCCCGGCTGGGGAAGGCGGCCAGCCAGCGCTGGTGGTACCAGATCTGGCGCCGCGCCACCGGGTCGTCCTCGAACAGCCCTGCCGCGCCCGGCCAGCCGTCGAGCAGGCGGCGCGTCCACACCCAGGACAGCAGCCGGATGCCCAGCTCGATGCCGCTGGTCCAGTGCACGCCGCGCAGCGGCGGGTTGGCCGCCCACCACGACCGCAGATGGGCGGCCACCCGCACCGCGTACCGGTCGTCGCCGGTGACCGCGTACGCGGCGGCGAGCACCGTCAGGTACTGGTGCCGGGACAGCTCCCAGAGCTGCTTGACGTCCCCGACCGCGTCCTCGTCGCGGTACGGCACGTCGAAGGCGTGGCCCGGGGCGGCCCTGCGCCCGGTCCTCGGGTCGTACGACCAGTCCGGCTCGGCGAGGTCGTCGCGGGCCACCCCGAAGTACCCGCCGTGCCCGTCCATCAGCCGGTCCGCCTCCGCGACGAGGCGTTTCGCGGCGTCCGGCGGCACGGCGGCGATCGCCCCTCCGGGCAGTACGGCCGTGAACCGGGCGCCGGTCACGCTCGGGCAGTCCGGCAGCGCGGACCGCCATCGCCGTCTGCGGACTCCGTCGACCGCCCGGCTGCCGACTTCCCGCGGCCCCATCCGGGACAGCCGGCGCAGGTACCAGCCCGCGCTCATGGTCATCGCGCCCCCGCCAGGGACACGGCCGCGCCGGCGGCCAGGGCGGTCCGCACCGCGAGGGTGGCCGCCGTGGTGGCGACGAGCGACTGGAGCGGTACGGGCATCGGGCCACCGGTCCGTACGGCCGTGAGGAACGCCTCCAGTTCGGCGCGCTGGCCCTTGTCGCGGGTCCTGGGCAGCCGCGAGCCGACCCACCGCCTGCGGCGGCCCTCGTACACGGCGGCGCGGACGAAGTCGTCGAGCCGCAGCACCTTGCCGTCGGCGACCAGGTCCAGCGTCTCCTTGGGGAAGCCGGGCGGTCCCGTGGTGACGTAGTCGATGCCGGCGGTGGAGTCGTCCGGGTACCGCAGCAGGACCCGGAGGTGTTCGCCGCCGGGCGGGCCGGCCGCGTGCACCGAGACGGGGTCGGCGGCGAGCAGCCAGCTCGCCGTGTCGACGAAGTGCCCGCCCTCGCCGGCGAACCGCGTGCCCTCGGTGTCCTGCCGGAGGTACCAGCTGCCGTTCTCCAGGCGGCCGGCGTTGACCAGGTAGCGGAGGCTCGCCGGGCCCTTCCGGGCCCCGAACTGCTCTCTGGCCTCCCGCAGCAGGGGCGCGAACCGGCGGTTGAAGCCCACCTGGAGCCGGTCGTTGCCGGACTCCTCCACCGCCGCGAGCACCCCGGCCAGCTCGTCCCCGGTGAGGGCCAGGGGCTTCTCCACGAACACGGCCTTGCCGGCCAGCAGCGCCCTGCGGGTCAGTTCCGCGTGCGAGCTGTGCCGGGTGACCACGAACACCGCGTCCACGGACGGGTCGCCGAGCACGGCGTCGAGATCCGTGGTGGCCTCGGCGAAGCCGAACTTGCGCCGGGCGTTGGCGGCGGACAGCGCCGTGGTGGTGACGACCGTGCCCAGCTCGACCCCGTCGAGCGGGGAGAGGTGCGGCAGGAGCATCGACGTCGCGTAGTTGCCGGCGCCGACGAACGCCAGCCGCACGGGCGCAGCCGCGGGCCGGACGGGGGTGCGCGCCGCCCCGTTGCGGGCCGGAGCCGCCGCGGGCACGGCCACGGCCGGCGGCTCCGCTCCCCCGGTGTGCCCGGGATAGCGGAACAGGACGGCCACGGCCTTCAGGTCGCCGCCCTCCAGCCGCCGGTACGTCTCGACGGCGTCGGCGAAGTCGGCGATGTGGGAGGCCAGGGGCTCCACGTCGACGCGGCCGCGGGCGAGGAGGTCGAGGAAGCAGGCCAGGTTGCGGCGCTCGGTCCAGCGCACGTAGCCGATCGGGTAGTCCCGCCCCTCCAGCTCGTACGCCGGGTCGTAGCGTCCGGGCCCGTACGAGCGGGAGAAGCGGACGTCCAGCTCCTTCTCGTAGAACGCGTTCCACGGCAGGTCCAGGCGGCACTTGCCGATGTCGACGACCCGGCCGCGGTCCCGGCTCAGCCGGGCGGCCAGCTCCACGGGCTCGTTGCTGCCGCCGCCGGCGGCCAGGTACACCTGGTCCGCGCCGTGGCCGCCGGTCAGCCCGGCGACGGCGGCTTCCAGGGCCGCCGAGGCGGGGTCGGCGCAGTCGGCGGCGCCCAGGCGCACGGCGAGTTCGCAGCGCTCCGGATCGGGGTCGGCCCCGACGACGCGGACGCCGGCGGCGGCCAGGAGCTGCACCACCAACTGCCCGATCAGGCCGAGCCCGACGACCAGCGCCACGTCGCCGAGCTGCGGCTCACCGCGGCGGACGCCGTGCAGCGCGATCGCTCCGACCGTGCCGAACGCGGCACGCCGCGGCGGGAGTCCGTCCGGCACCGGGGCGTAGAGGTGCTTCGGCACCCAGTTCAGCTCGGCGTGCAGCGCGTGCTCATTGCCGGCGCAGGCCACGACGTCGCCGGCCTTCACGTCGTCGATCCCGGCGCCGACCTGCTCGACCACCCCGCACAGCGAATAGCCCAGCGGCGTGTAGGAGTCCAGCTTGCCCATCACCTTGCGGTACGTGGCGGGCACCCCGTTGGCGGCCACGCTCTGCACCACCTTGGCGACCTGGTCCGGCCGGGAGCGGGCCTTCCCGAGCATCGACATCCCGGCCTCGGAGACCTTCATCAGCTCGGTCCCGGTGGAGATCAGCGAGTACGCGCTGCGCACCAGCACGCCGCCCGGCCGGCACCCCGGCACCGGCACGTCGAGCAGGGCCAGCTCGCCGCTCCTGTAGTTCTGCACTACCTGTTTCACCCGGACTCCTTGGAGGTCGCGCCGCGATACCAGTACTCGAGGGTCAGTACGTGCCACAGATGCTTGGAGTAGTCCCGCCGGCCGGCGGCGTCCTCGGCGACGAGCCGCTGCAGGGCCTCCCGGCGCAGGAACCCGTTCTCGACCAGCACGCCGTCGTGCACCACCTCGCGCACCAGCGGTGCCAGGTCCCGGCTCATCCAGGCCCGCAGCGGCGCGCTGAACAGGCCCTTGGGCCGGTAGACGATCTCCCGGGGCAGGACGGACGCGGCCGCCTCCTTCAGGACGGCCTTGCCCTGCCGGCCGACGATCTTGCGGTCGCCGGGCACGGTGAACGCCGCCCTGACCACGTCCACGTCCACGTACGGCACCCGCACCTCGGTCGACGCGGCCATGCTGGCGCGGTCCGTGTACGCGAGGTTCAGGCCCGGCAGGAACATCCGGGCGTCGCCCAGGCACATCCGGTTGACGAAGTCGTCGAGGTCGTTGTCCCGGTAGACGTCCGCGTGCTCGGTGAGCACGTCGTCGACGGTCCCGGCCAGGTCCGGGTCGACCAGGGCGAGCAGTTCGTCCCGGTCGTACATGGTGTAGCTGCGCCGGAACGCGGTCTCCTCGGGCAGTTCGGCGAAGGACAGGAACCGCTTCGCGAACCGCACGGAGCGGTACCCCCTGCGGGCCGTGGCGACGGGCAGCCGGCCGACGGCCGCGGCCGCCCCGCGCCGCAGCGGGCGCGGGACGCGCTGGTAGCGCAGCGCGATGAGGTTGGCGAGGTGCTTGCGGTAGCCGGCGAACAACTCGTCGGCGCCCATCCCCGAGAGCATCACCTTGACCCCGGCGTCCCTCGCGGCCGAGCAGATCAGGAAGGTGTTGATCGCGGCGGGATCGCCGATCGGCTCGTCCAGGTGGTACGTCATCCGCGGCAGCAGGTCGCGCACCTGCGGGGCGATCTCGATCTCGTGCAGCTCGACGCCGAAGTCCCCGGCCACCCGCCGGGCGTGGCGCAGGTCGTCCGGCATCGCCTCGAACCTGGCGTCCTCGGGGCGGAACCCGATCGTGTACGCGGAGATCCCGGGCCGGTGCCGGGCCGCCAGCGCGGTCAGGTAGCTGGAGTCGAGGCCCCCGGAGAGGAAGGTCGCCACGGGCACGTCGGAGAGCAGGTGCTGCCGGGTCGACTCCTCGACGACGGCGGCCAGGTCGGGCCGCTCGCCGGCGCGGGCCCGCTCCCGCCCCTCGGCGGCGACGTCCTTCAGCTGCCAGAAACGGCCGCGCTCCACCCGGCCGTCGGGCCGGCAGCGCAGCCAGCTTCCCGGCGGCAGCTTCTCCGCCTCGCGGAAGGCGCAGCGCGAGTCCGGCACCCAGTAGTACAGCAGCGAGGCCACCAGGGCGGCATGGTCGACCTGGAGCGGGCCGCCGGCCACGGCCGCGAGTGCCTTCAGCTCGGAGGCGAACACCAGGCCCGTGCCCCGGCGGAGCAGGAACAGCGGCTTGATGCCCAGGTGGTCGCGGGCGAGCACGAGGTCGCCGGTGCGCTCGTCGAAGATCCCGAACGCGAACATGCCGCGCAGCCGGGGCAGGCAGTCCGTGCCCCAGCGCCGCCAGGCTTCGAGGAGTACCTCGGTGTCGGAGGTGCCGCGGAAGCGCACGCCGGCGGCGACCAGTTCGCGCCGCAGTGCGGGCGCGTTGTACAACTCGCCGTTGTAGGTGAGGGCGAGGCCGTCCGCGACCATCGGCTGGGCGCCGGTCCCGGTCAGGTCGACGACGGCCAGCCGGCGGTGCCCGAGGTGGACGTCGCCGTCGCCGGCGGCGTGGCCGTAGCGGCCGGATCCGTCGGGGCCGCGGTGGGCGAGGGTGTCGGTGAGGCGGCGGGTCACGGCTTCCCCGTCCGGCCACCGGTACGCGCCTGCGATGCCGCACATGTCCTACCGCACCTCCTGGTCGCCGTCGGAAACCCGCGCCGCCGGCAGCGGCCGCCGCCTGCCCGCCCCGTTCTGCGGGGCTTCGGGCGCGTAAGCGCCGCGCAGCGCGGTGTACGGGCCGTCCCACAGCGTGCCGTCGGTCCTGTCCCGCGGATCGGGGTCGATCAGCACCACGCCGATCACGGGAACGTGCAGGTCGGCGAGTTGCCGCGCGACGGTGTGCAGCCAGGCCGCGCTGCTGTGCCCGGCCCGTACGACGAGCACGCTGCGGCCGCCGAGGTACCGCAGATCGGTCCACGCGGTGCCGGGCGCGACCGAGCCGACGCCGAGCCTGCGCTCCGGGTGCGACTCGGCGGCGGGATGCTCGCCGCCGACGACCGGCGGGTCCCCGGGCCGCCGGCGGACCCTGGCGAGCTGCCCGCCGGGCAGGCCGTCGACGAGCACCACCGGTCCCTCGTCCGCCAGCGCCCTGGCGACGTCCAGGGCGATCACGCCCGTACCGCGTGCACAGCCGAGTTCCAGCAGCGACACGGGTTCCGGGGAGCCGCGCACGGTACGCGCCAGCGTCGCGGTGAGCCGTGTCCGCGCCGCCCGGGCCCGCCTGCCCTGCCACCGGCGGGGCGTGCGGCGCAGCTCCGCGACGACCGAGGCGCCCAGGTTCGCCGCGATCTCCCGGCGCAGCACGGGGCGGTCCGCGACCACCGTGCCGACCGCGGCCGCGGCGAGCCCGAGCACCAGCCCGAGGACCAGCCCGATCCCGCCGTCGGTGGCGGCGGCCCGGGGCAGGGACTGCCGCACGGCGCGCGGCGCGTCCACGACCTGCGTACCGGCGATGAGCTGCGGCGTACCGGTGCCCGCCTCCGCGGCCCGCTGCTCGAAGTCGGCGATCCGCGAGGTGAGTTCGGCCCGCCGGGTGAAGAGCGACTCCAGGTCCGCGGACGCCGTCGGGCCGCTGTCCGGCGGCCCCTGGTCGATCGCCTCGTTGACCTCGGCGAGTTCGTCCCGGATCCGGTCGCGCTGGTCCAGGAGGGTCTCGGACTCGGCTTCCGCGACCTCCCGGATGCGCCGTACGTGGTCCGCGACGAACGCGTCGGCCAGCGCCCGCGCCCGGGCCTTCGCCTCGGCCTCGTCGCTGCCCGTCACCTTGATCTGCAGCAGGTTGTTGGTCAGGCCGACGCCCTGGTAGTCGTCCGTGAAGTCCTCGGGGCGCTGCGGGGAGTCGAGTGCCTCAAGCGCCTTGCCGGCGATGCGCGTGGTCTCCAGCAGCGCGACGTCGGTGCGGATGAGCGTGCCCGGGTCGTTCGGCTGGTCCGCCTGGTGCGCCACCAGCACGGTGGTCACCGCCGTCGGCGGCGTGGGCAGCAGGACGGCCACGGCGATGCCGGCGAGCAGGCCCACGAGCGCCGCGGCCCCCCAGAGCCGCCGGCGCCTGCGTACCGCCACCACCAGCGACTGCAGGTCCAGCAGCGGTGTGGCGGACGAGGGCTCCGCGGCCGTGCCCGCCGTCACCCGGCACCTCCCGCCGCGTCGGCGCCGACCGCGACCGCCGGCGGCGCGGCGCCGTCCGGGGACCCGCCGGCGCGGCGCGGCGGACGGCTCCGGACCGTACCGGCGACGACGAGGCCGGCGACGTCGTGCCCGGCGTCCGCGCACGCGCCGCCGATGCCGGCGATCTCCCCCGCGGTCCACCGGCCCGCGCTGAGCACGACCAGCGCGCCGGACTCGGCGCCGGCGTCGGGCACCAGCGGGTGGGACACCGCCACGGCCACCACCCGCAGCTCCGGGTGTCCCCCGCCGGAGGAGTCCGCGGAGGGCCCGCTGCCGGCCTCGGCGGCGAGGCGTGCCGCGGCCCGGCGGGCGGTCTCGTCGCCGTCCGGGACGACGACGAGCAGCCGGCGGGCCGCGGGCAGCCGGTCCCGGAGGCGCGCGTACACCCGCCGGTAGCGGATCGTCCTGCTGTCCTCGCCGCCGGACTCCTGGAGCACCGGCAGGTCCCACCGGGTGTCGATGCCCAGCAGCCGGCGGAGCCGGGCCGGCCGGCCGCCGTCCCGCGGCCGTTGCGCGGCGTGTCCGCCGGGTACGTCCACGGTGCCCAGCAGCGCCGTGCCCAGCGCCGCGGCGATCTCCGCTCCGGTACGCGGCCGGCGGCTCACCCGCGCGGCGGCGAGATGCCCGACGACCGTGAGCAGGAAGGACAGCAGCGCCCCGGCGAGGACCAGTTGCCACCTGGTCGGCGGTGCCTCGCCGGCCGGGCGGGCGGCGGGGCCCATGACGACCATGTCGGCCCTGCTGGTCTCGGGGTCCGTCCGGTCCAGCTTCTCCATGGCCTCTTCCATCGAGGTGCGGAGCTTCTCCAGCTCCGTGCGGGCCTGCACGCTCTCCACGGTCCGCCCGGGATCGGCCGCGTCCGCCAGTTCGGTGATGCGGCGGCCGGTCTGCTCCACCAGGTCCCGCAGGGCCTCGGTCTGCGCCGCCGCCTCGGGGTCGGTGCTGCCGCCGACGACCCGCGAGGCGAACGCGATGTACTGCTCGGCCATCTGGTCGGCGAGCCGCTGCGCGCGCTCCGGGGTCTCGGCCGTACCGGAGATCCTGATGATGCTGCCGTCCGCGGTCCCGGCGCTCACCCGGTCCCGCAGCCCGGCGCCGCCGGCCCCGGTCCAGCCGAGCGCCTCGGCCGCGCGGTCGACCACCACGGAACTGGTCGCGATCTCCGCCTGCGTCAGCAGTTCCCGCTCCTCCCACGACCCGGGCAGCAGGACGGACGCCGAGGTGGTGTAGCGCGGCGGGAAGAGCACGGAGGCGCCGTAGCCGGCGAGCGCGCCCGCCACCACGACGACCGCGAGCAGTCGCCAGCGGCGGCGGACGATCCGTCCGACCGTGGACAGGCGGATGGTGTCGTCGCTCAACGGCGTCCCCTCCTCCGCCCCCGCACGCGGCCGCCCGCGGGTGCCGCAGGGCGGTCGCGGCAGGCGGCTTCGTAGGCGGCGAGGAGCGACTGCTGGGAGTTGCGCCAGGACAGCCGCCCGCCGATCCGCTCCTGGCCGGCCTTGCCCATACGGGCCCGTCTGTCCGGGTCGTCCAGCAGCAGCGCGATGAGCGCGGCGAACTCGTCCTCGTCGTTGGCGGGTGCGTAGACGGCGGCGTCGCCGGCGGAGACGCGCGCCTCCTTGAGGTCGAACGAGACGATCGGCCGGCCCATCACCATGTACTCCAGGACCTTGTTCATGGTCGACACGTCGTTGAGCGGGTTGTGCGGATCGGGGGACAGGCACACGTCGGCGGTGGACAGGTAGCGCACCAGGTCGGCATCGGGGATGCGCCCGGTGAACTGCACCTGCTCCGCCAGCCCGAGCGCCCGGGACAGCTCCAGCATCGCGTCGAAGCTGTCGCCGGCGCCGACGAACACCGCGTGCCAGTCGCTCCGTCCGAGCCGGTCGCGCAGCTTCGCCAGGGAGCGCAGGGCGTAGTCGACGCCGTCCTGCGGGCCCATCACCCCGAGATAGCACAGCAGATGGGGCTTGCCGCGCTTCAGCGCCGGCTCGGGCGGTACGGGGTGGAACCGGTGGACGTCGGGGGCGCTGCGCACCACGAAGACGTCCTCCGGCCGCCGGCCGCCGCGGCGCAGTGCGACGTCGCGGTAGCTCTCGTTCGTGGCGAGCACCACGTCCGCGGCGCGGTAGGTGCGCCGCTCGAGCGCGCGCACGGCGCGGTAGAGCAGGTCCTCGCCGCGGCCGAACCGGGAGAGGTACAGCTCGGGTACGAGGTCGTGCTGGTCGAAGACGAACCGCGCGCCGCGCCGCTTCAGCCACAGCGCGGGCAGGAACAGCAGGTCGGGCGGGTTGCAGGCGTGCACCACGTCGACCGGGCCGACCTTGCGGGCCAGCCGGACCGTGTGCCACAGCGCCGATCCGTACTCCCGCAGGTAGCCGGCCGGGCCGCCTGTGGCCGGGCGCAGCGGGTAACGGTGGATCCGTATCCCGTCGATCTCGGTCTCCGGCTCCCTGTCCCGCTTCTCCCCGCGGGGGCAGACGACGTCCACCGTCCAGCCCGCCTCGGCGAGCGTCCTGCACTCCTGCCACACCCGCCGGTCGAACGGCACCGACAGGTTCTCCACCAGGATCAGCGCGCGCCGGGCAGGCCCGCCGCCGCTGGTCGCGTCACCAGGCAAGGCCCACATACTCCGGTTCGGCCCGGCGCTCGTCGGCGTCGGGCAGGCGGACGAGGTCGATGAGCACCGGCCCGGCGCCGCGGGGCAGCGCCGAGAGCACGGCCGGGTCCCGGGTGCCGACCAGGCACACCTCGGCGTGGTCCAGCACCTCGTCGACGGAGTCGGCGAGGAGTTGCGCGAGGTGCGGCAGCCGGGTCTCGATGTACTCGCGGTTGGCGCCGAGCAGCCGGGAGAGGTTCACGTTGGCGTCGTAGATCCGCAGGTCGTAGCCCTTGCCGAAGAGTCTTTCCGCCAGTTCGACGAGCGGGCTCTCGCGGAGGTCGTCGGTGCCGGGTTTGAAGGACAGCCCGAAGAGGCCGGCCCGGCGTTTGCCGGTGCGCTCGACCAGTTCCACCGCGCGCTGCAGATGGTCGGCGTTGGACGGCAGCACATGGGCGAGGATGGGCACCGAGACGTCGGCCCGCCGCGCCGCGTGGACGAGGCTGCGCAGGTCCTTGGGCAGGCAGGAGCCGCCGAAGGCGAAGCCGGGCCGCAGGTAGGCGGGGCTGATGTTCAGCTTGCGGTCGGCGAGGAACACGTCCATCACCTGGTGCGAGTTCACCCCGAGCGCCTGGCACACCGCGCCCAGCTCGTTCGCGAAGCCGATCTTCAGGCCGTGGAAGGCGTTGTCCGCGTACTTGACCGCCTCGGCCGTGGGGATCTGCACCCGGAACACCTCGCCGGGCAGCCCGTCGTACAGCGCCGCGACGGTGTCGCCGCTCTCCGGGTCGAGTTCGCCGATGACGGTCTTGGGCGGGTCGTAGAAGTCCCGCACGCTCGAACCCTCGCGCAGGAACTCCGGGTTGACGGCGACCCCGAAGTCCACCCCGGCGGTGCCGCCGACGTACTTCTCCAGGATCGGCACCAGCAGGTTCAGGCAGGTGCCCGGGAGCATGGTGCTGCGGAAGACGACGGTGTGCCGCCGCCGCCCGCCCCGCTCCGCGAGCGCGGCGCCGATCTGCTCGGTGACCCGCTCCAGATAGCCGGTGCACAGGCTGCCGTTGGGCTCCGACGGCGTGCCCACGCAGACCAGCGACACGTCGCTCTCCATGACGGCCTCGCGTACGTCGCCGGTGGCGCGCAGCGCTCCGCTCCGTACGGCGTCGGCGGTGAGTTCGCCGATCCGCTCCTCGACCACCGGGGCCCTGCCGGCGTTGACCAGGTCGACCTTCGCCTGGTTGACGTCCACCCCGACGACCTGGTGGCCCCGGCCGGCCAGGCACGCGGCCGACACGCAGCCCACGTAGCCGAGCCCCAAGACGCTGAGTCTCATGACCCGTTCCCCTCCCCGGGCAGGCCGTGGCGGCCTGCGGTCCGTGCAACGAACGGACGGTGCGCCCCTCGCATCAGTAGGCCCCCTGTCCCTGGAGCACCGCGCGCAGCGTCTTCCACAAGATCACCGTGTCCAGTGCGAGCGACCAGTCCTCCACGTACCGCAGGTCCAGCCGGACCGCCTCCTCCCAGGGCAGGTCGCTGCGTCCGCTGATCTGCCACAGGCCGGTGAGCCCGGGCTTGACCAGGAGCCGGCGCCGGATGTCCGGGCCGTACGCGGCGGACTCCTCCGGCAGCCCGGGGCGCGGGCCGACGAGCGACATCGAGCCGGTGAGCACGTTGAAGAGCTGCGGGAGTTCGTCGATCGAGTACCGGCGCAGCACCGCTCCCATCCGGGTCACGCGCGGATCCCGGCGGAGCTTGAACAGCAGGCCGGCTCCCTCGTTGCGGCCGGCGAGCCCGGCGCGGGCCCGGTCGGCTCCGGCGACCATGGAACGGAACTTGACGAGCGTGAACTCGCGGCCGTCCTTGCCGACGCGGCGCTGGCGGTAGAACACCCCGCCCCGGCTGTCCAGCAGCACGAGCAGCCCGACGAGCACCATGAGCGGCGCGAACAGCATCAGCAGGACCACCGCGCCCAGCCGGTCGCCGACCTCCTTGACGGCCCGGCGGCCCCCGGTGAAGGCCGGCATGCTGACCCGCAGCAGCGGGATCCCGAGCACCGCGTCGACGTGCAGCCGCGGGCCGGCCACCTCCATCAGCACGGGCGCCACGACCATCTCGGCGTCGCTGCCTTCGAGGTTCCAGGCCAGCCGCTGCAGGCGGTCCGGTGACCAGTACGGGTCCGGGGTGACCGCGACGACGCGGTAGCCGCCCCGGCGCACGTGCTCGGCGACGTCGTCCAGCCGGCCGACGACGGGCACTCCGTCCAGGTGGTCGCCGTCGCCTCCGGGACCGTCCGCGGTGCACACCGCGTCCACCCGCCAGCCGAGGTGCGGAAACCTGCGGACCCGGGCGATCAGGTCGCGTACGGTCTCCGGACTTCCGGCGGCGAGCACCGGGCGCAGACAGCGCCCTTCCTTGCGCCGTCTGTGCAGCCAGAGGCGCAGCAGGTAGCGCTCGGTGAGCGTGGTGACGGCGATCGCCGGGATCGCGACGAAGATCCAGAGCTTGATGTTGCGCGAGGTGAGCGCGATCCCCCCGAGCGCCAGCACGACCACCGCAGTGGACAGCGAGCGTCCGAGCCTGCGGAACTCCTCGGCGCCCTGTCCGAGCACACCCGGAGCCCACGAGCGCCCCACCGCGAGTGCTCCCAGCACCAGCAACTCGGTGCCGAAGGCCAGCACCACCCATTTCTCGTGCCAGTCGGCCGCGTCCCGGACTCCGAACAGGCCTCCGATCGCCGCCACCACGAGGGCGGTCGCGACGGTGTCGCCGGTGATCACGGTACGGCGGTACCGCTGCTCCCAGCCGGCCGCGGCCCGGCCGGCCGCCCCGCCCACCGGGCGGCCGCGCGCCGGCGGAAACGGGCTCGCGAATCCCACCCGCCGGCCGGATCCTCCCAGATCGCCGGCGGATTCCACGTGTTCGTTCAACACTGATACCCCCCCGGGGAGGCTTCCGCCTCCCGCGATGGTTTCCCCACGGGAGCCTTCGCTCCCCACGAAGGACATCCCGGTATTTCAGCGCTGCTAGAACAACTCGCCCGGGCAGCGGGCACATGTGTCCCGCCGGACTCCCGGGTTACTTCGAGAACCCGTCGAAGCCTTCGGATGCACCCTGCACCGAAAGCCCTTCCGGGCCCGCGAATCGATCTCCTCCACGCCCGGCACCGGGACCCCACACCCCACCCCGGCACGATCGCGAAGGCGCCAACACCCAGGCTGCCAGGGCGGGTTCGAGGTACGGACCCACCGGCGGCCGAGCAGGTTCAGCGTGCTCCACACCCCGGACGACGGCCAGTGGCCAGGCGGCCCTTTCCACAGCGATAGTGCCCGTGCTATGCGGCCCGAATAACCCTCCGCGGGTTGCGTCGAATTTCGGACTCCACCGGTCCGTCGTCATTGCGTACGCGTACTCGGAACGCACGAGACCGACCCGCGGACAGTTGCGCGGAGCATCGACCGCGAACTGCAGAGAATGCCTACGCTCTGCCGCTCCGGCTTTCGGCGTACCGCCAAAGGAAGAGCCGCGCCGCCACCGCTCAGTCCCACTCCCAGCCGAGGCCCACGATGCCCGGCCCGAGTTCCTGTTCCGCCAGGTGGGTGCTGTGGTAGCCGTTGAGCGGGACCTGCACCACCCGGCGGCGGGGTGCGCCGGAGGCGCGCCGGGTGAACCGGTAGCAGCGGACCGGGAGGGCCGGCGGGGCGAAGGAGACCTGGAGCAGGTAGTGGCTCACCGGGTAGCGCCCGAGGCGGCAGTTGTCGAGCGGGGCGATCCGCACCCGGGTGACGTCGCAGCCGAAGTCGCCCTCGTAGAGGGAGACGTAGCGGTCGACGTTGCCCCGGTGCGCCCGTACGAACTGCTGGATCTCGCGTTGCCACAACTCCCGCCAGCGGCCGACGCGCACCTGCTCGAACTGGCTGACGGTGTGCAGCCGGTCCTCGGTGGGGCAGTCGAGCTGTTCGAGCAGGCGGAGCACCGCCGCGGCCGGGCCGATCAGCTCCTGGTACCGCCGGGCCGCCCGGGTGCCGCCGCCGGTCCCGCCGTGCACCGGTTCCAGCAGCCGTACCAGGGCCCCGGGGACGATGCCGAGGATGCCTTCGAGCGCCCTGACCACCTGCACCGACTCGCTTCTCGCGGGCACCCGTTCCCCGCGCTGCCAGTAGCTGAGGCTGGTGACGCTGACCCGGAGGCCCTGCTCGGCGAGGCGATGCCGGATGCGGTGCAGGGCGAGCCCGCGGCGGCGGACCGCGGCCCGCAGCGCCAGGTGGAAGGGGCCGCTGCGCAGCGCCTCGGCCAGGGCCTCGTCCGGTGACTCGCCGTGCACCGCGCCGCGGGGGCGTGCGGTAGGCGCCCGATTCCCGAATCCGCTCCCCGCCGGGCCGCGGCGGTCCCCCCTCGACATCTCCGTCCGCGGCCTGCGGTCCGCCGGTGAACGGCCTGTCTCATTGCAGCCGTTCGCCTCTCCCCCAAGGAGGCCAACCCATGCGCCTGCCCCCGTCCCCACCGACACGGCGATGCTGGGCCGTCGCGCTCGCGGTCGCCGCGAGCGTCGGGCTGTTCACCCCCGCCACGGCGTCGGCGGCGACGCAGTCGTACGCCGCCCAGGCGGACTCCCCCGCCTCCGCCCGCTCGGCAGTCGGCGGCAGCGCGGCCGGTACGGCCGGCGGCGCCGGCCCCGCGGCCGAGTGGACCTGGCGCCGGCTGAACATCACCATGCAGGCCCAGCAGATGACCAACTGGTGCTGGGCCGCGGCCGGTGACACCGTCGCGGAGTTCTACGGTCACGACTACTCCCAGAACCAGTTCTGCAACCTCGCCTTCGGCCGGGCGATAAACAGCTCCTGCCCCAACTGGCAGGCCACCCTCGGCAACGACCAGCAGGCGTTCGACGCGATGGGCATCAACCCGGGCCGGTACGTCAACGGCTACCTGGACTACGCCGTGACCACCCGGGAGATCGACGCCGACCGCCCGGTGATGTCGCGCATCCAGTGGCAGTCCGGGGGCGGCCACATGCTGACCGTCTACGGCTACGACGTCAGCAAGAACTGGGTGTACTGGGGTGACCCATGGCCGTCGAGCGGCCGCTACAACTGGGCCACGTACAACTACTACGTCGACAACGGCTCCTTCTTCTGGACCCACTCCCTCTACGGCATCGGAGCGTGAGCGCAGCATGCGACCCCAACGCCCATACTCCGCCCGGCCGGCCGAGCGCCGGGCCGTATCGCTGATCGTGCTCCCCGGCGCCGCCCTCCTCGCGCTGGGCCTGCCGGTCACCGCCGCACCCGCGGCCGCGGACCAGGCGGAGCGCTCCGCCGCGCCCGCGGTGGCCGGAACCCCCACCCCGGCAGAGCTCTCCGCGGCCCACCGGACCGCCGGGTCCGAGGACACCCTGGAGGTTCTGGAGACCTTCTTCGCACGCGACGGACTGCCGCCGAACCAGCAGGGCGGGCTGAGCCCCGCCCAGGAGGCCGAGGCGGCCGAAGCGGCCGACCCCCGCCTGGTCGGCAGGACGGTCCCCGGTGTACTCGCTCAACCCGGAGTTCGTCACCGCGGCCCCGGCCGACCGGACCCCGGTGGCCACGATGGAGTACGCCGCGACCGAGACGGTCGACGCCCGGGGCGACAGCGCCTCGGTGTGGACGGCCCGGGTGTCGGGGAAGTGGCAGGTGGTCAACATCGCCACCGGGAGCGACGAGACCGACTACGCGGCCCGCGCCGGCGCCGGCGAGGTGGTCTTCCGGGAACCCCAGCTGAACGCCTGGTAGCGGGTGGCCGGCGGCCGGGTCGTGCCGCTGAACGAGGAAGCCCGCGACTCCGTCGGTGCCGCGGGCGCCGGCCTGGCGCGCTACCAGCGCCTGGTGCACGAGCGGTACGCCGACAAGATGCCGGGCTCCGGCTACGACAAGCGCGGCGCCGCCGGCGGCTTCGACACCGGCGCCGGCCTGCCCCGGGCAGCCGCGGAGACCGGCGCGGACGCGGGACCGGACGCCGCACCGGCAGCCGCCGGGGCCGGTGCCCTCGCGGCGGCGGACCTGGCCGGCGGCCTGCTGCTCCGCCGCCGGCGACGGCTCGGCGAGGGCTGACCGGAGCCCGACCCGCGCATCGGCAACGCAAAGCCGTCCTCCGGGCCCGGCACTCCTGTCACCCCGCGCAGGGGGAGCAGAACGCCGGGCCCGGCTCTGCGGCAGGCACCGTCGTCGCGCCGGGACCGCGCTCAGGCCAGGGCGAAGTAGCGCAGCCACACGTACAGGCCCGCGATGGAGACGGTGACGGCGGTGACGACGAGTCCGTAGCGGCTGAACTTCCAGAACGAGATGTGGTGGCCTTCGCGTTCTGCAATGCCGATGACGACGACGTTCGCCGACGACGCGATGATGGTGGCGTTGCCGCCGAGGTCGGCCCCCAGGGCGAACGCCCACCACAGCATGCCGGCCTCGCCGGTGCCGCCCGACGCGGTGACGATCTCCTCGACGATGGGGCTCACCGAGGCCACGAAGGGAATGTTGTCGATCACCGCGGAGGGTACGGCCGAGCCGAACACCAGCGCCATGGAAGTGCCGAGCAGCTCCCCCTCGGTGGCGTTGGTGGCCGCCTCGCCGAGGTCCGCGATCACCCCTGTCTGCACCATGGCGCCGACCATGACGAACAGGCCGGTGAAGAACACCAGCGTCTCCCACTCCACGTCCATGGCGACCTCGCCGGGGCTCAGCCGGGAGGCGGCCAGCAGCACCAGCCCTCCGGTGATCGCCACCACCGAGGGCTCCAGGTGGAGCGTGGTGTGCAGCACGAACGCGACCATCACGAGGGTGACGACCACGCCGCTGATGACGAGCAGGCGTACGTCCTTGATCGCGTCCCGCTCGCGCAGCTGCATCACCGCTTCGACCCGCTCGGGGTGGTACTCGAAGGCGGACCGGAACATGAACCGTGCCATGACGATGAAGACGCCGAGGAGGACGACGACGATGGGCGCCATGTGGATGAGGAAGTCGTTGAAGGACAATCCGGCGCGGGAGCCGATCATGATGTTGGGCGGATCGCCGATCAGGGTGGCGGCTCCGCCGATGTTGCAGGCCATCACCTCGGCGATGAGGTAGGGCACCACCGGTACGCCCAGGCGGGTGCACACCAGAATCGTCACGGGCGCTATCAGCAGCACGGTGGTGACGTTGTCGAACCACGGCGACAACACCCCGGTCGCCAGGATCAGCAGCACCATCAGCCGGTACGGTCTGCCCCGGGCCTTCTTGGCCGCCCAGATCGCGATGAACTCGAAAATCCCGGTCCGCTTGAGCACCGAGACGATCAGCATCATTCCCAGCAGCAGGAAGATGACGTCCCAGTCGACTCCCGAATGCTGGGAGAAGAAGGCGTGTTCGGGCTCGGTGGCACCGATCAGCAGCATGAGCACGGCGCCGCCGAGAGCTGCCGCGACCCGGTGCACCCATTCGGTGGCGATCAGGACGTAGACCCCGGCGAATACCGCCACGGCCAGCCAGGAGGTCAGTCCCATGACTTTCCTCCCCACCGCCTCGTCGCGTGCAGTTGTGTGCTGCCGGCAGTCGCCCTTGCCGGGGTTTCAGCCTCACTTCCGACGGCATCCGGCGGCCATCAGGCCCAGCACCCATATCCGGGGGCCGGAACCATGCAGGTATGCGCGGTGAATGAGGGTCGGCCCCCATAGACAGCTCCGGTACGCGCGCCCGACCCTGACAGGCACCGGGTGCCGAGGCTGAGGAGGACGCCGTGTCTCTCTTCCAGCGGATCTTCCTTCTCAACGCCACCGTGCTCTGCGCTGCGACGGCGCTGCTTCTCCTGGGCCCCGTCACGGTCTCCACGCCGGTGGTGCTCACCGAAGCCCTGATCCTGACGGCGGGGCTGGTCGCCATGCTCGTCGCCAACGCCGCTCTGCTACGGGTCGGGCTCGCCCCCCTGCAGCGCCTCACCCGGGCCATGACCACCACCGACCTGCTCCACCCCGGCCGGCGGCCCGTGGTGGCCGGCCACGGCGAAGTGGCCGAACTGATCTCCACCTTCAACACCATGCTCGACCGGCTGGAGGCCGAGCGGGCGGCGAGCAGCGCCGTGGCCCTGTCCGCCCAGGAGGACGAACGCCACCGGATCGCCCAGGAACTGCACGACGAGATCGGCCAGACCCTCACCGCCGTCCTGCTCGAACTCAAGCACGTGGCGGACCAGGCTCCGCCCCCGCTGCGCAGCCAGTTGCGGCAGGTCCAGGAGACGACCCGCGGCAGCCTCGACGAGATCCGGCGCATCGCGCGGCGGCTGCGCCCCGGCGTTCTCGAGGAGCTGGGGCTGACCACCGCACTCACCGCGCTGACGCACGAGACCACCGCCCACGCGGGAATCACCGTGACCCGCCGCTTCGACCAGGCACTCCCCCAGCTCAGCAACGAGACGGAACTCGTGCTCTACCGCGTCGCCCAGGAAAGCCTGACCAACGTCGTCCGGCACGCCGCGGCCCACCGCGTGAGCATCAGTCTCGGTGCCGACGCCACCGGGCTGCACCTGCGCATCACCGACGACGGGAAGGGCCTGGGCACCGCCCGCGAGGGCGCAGGCATCCGCGGCATGCGCGAACGCGCCTTACTCATCGGCGCCCGCCTCACCCTGCAACAGCGACCCGGCAACGGCACCGAAGTGCACCTTCGCGTACCCGCCCCGCAAAGGAGCCACTGACCATGCCCGAGCCGCAGCCCACGCGGATCCTCCTCGCCGACGACCACGCCCTGGTACGCCGGGGACTGCGGCTCATCCTCGACGGCGAGCCGGATCTGACCGTGGTCGCCGAAGCCGGCGACGGCGCCGAGGCCATCAAGCTGGCCCGTGCCAACCGCCCCGACCTGGCCATCCTCGACATCGCCATGCCCCGCCTGACGGGCCTGCAGGCCGCCCGCGAACTCTCCGGCCAACTGCCCGACCTGCGCACCCTCATCCTGACCATGTACGACAACGAGCAGTACTTCTTCGAGGCGCTCAAGGCCGGCGCGTGCGGGTACGTCCTCAAGTCCGTCGCCGACCGCGACCTCGTCGAGGCCTGCCGCGCCGCGGTACGCGACGAGCCGTTCGTCTACCCCGGCGCCGTCAACGCGCTGATCCGCAACTTCCTGCAGACCTCCGCGTCGAGCGAGGACACCCGGTCCAAGGCCCTCACCATCCGTGAGGAGGAGATCCTCAAGCTCGTCGCCGAGGGCCTCACCTCGCAGGCGATCGCCGACATGCTCGTCATCAGCGTCAAGACCGTCGAGCGCCACCGGGCCAACATGCTCCAGAAGCTGGGCCTGCGCGACCGCCTCGAACTCACCCGCTACGCCATCAGGGTGGGCCTGATCGAGCCGTGACAGTGGCGCACCGGCCCCGCCCCCGGAGAGCGCCGAGCCCGCACACTGCCCTACTCGACGAGTTTGCCGCGGGTGGAGACCTCGCGCATGAGGGAGGAGATCTCCTCGGGGATGTCGGGGACGCTCTCCCGGGTGATGCCGTCCGCCGGGGACCACACGAGGTTCACGCGGAGGGCCGGATCGGGGTCCGGGTAGTCGCTCCGGTTGTGGCAGCCGCGGGTCTCCCGGCGTTCCAGCGCCGCTTCGAGCGTGGCGCGGGCCGCGAGGACGGCGGACTTCAGGTCGAAGGCGTGCGCGAGATCCTGGTAGCCGGCGATGTCGGGATGGACGCCGACGGACCGCATCCGCTCCTCGATCTCGTCGAGTTCGGCGAGTCCCGCGCGCAGCCCTTCCTCGTCGCGTACGACTCCGGCGTGCTCGGTCATGGTGTTGCGGAGGGCGCGCTGGAGGGCTCGTACGTTCTCCGGGCCGTCCGCGGTGAGGAGGTCGTCGATCTCCCGGCGGGCCCGGGCGACGGCGGCCGCGGAACGGAACTGGGCGGTCAGCGACAGCGCGTGGGCGGCGGCGGCCTGCCCGGTGATGCGCCCGAGCACCAGCAGTTCGATGAGGCTGTTCCCGCCGAGCCGGTTGGCGCCGTGCAGGCCGCTGGCGGCTTCGCCGATCGCGTACAGGCCGCGTACGTCGGTGCCGTGGTCGTCGGGGCGCACCAGGACTCCGCCCATCGAGTAGTGCGCGGTCGGCGCGATCTCGATCGGTTCCCGGGTGATGTCCAGCATCTGCAGCTCCATGAGCAGCTGATACACCCGGGGAAGCCGCGTCATGACGGTCTGCCTCGGCAGGTGGGTGACGTCGAGCCACACGCCTCCGCCGGGTGTCCCCCGCCCCTCCTGGATCTCCGTGTAGGAGGCCAGGGCGACGCGGTCGCGGGTGGACAGCTCCATGCGGTCGGGGTCGTAGCGGGTCATGAACCGGTCGCCGGACGCGTTGCGCAGGATTCCGCCCTCCCCGCGGGCCGCTTCGCTGACCAGCGTGCCGGCGGCGTTCTCCGGCGCGATGAGGCCGGAGGGGTGGAACTGCACCAGCTCCGGGTCGCGCAGCCGCGCTCCGGCCTCCACGGCGAGGCGGAAGGAGTCGCCGGTGTTCTCGTCGCGCCGTGAGGAGGTGCGGCGCCAGATCCGGGTGTGGCCGCCCGCGGCCAGGATGACGGCGTCGGCGTGGATGAGGTGGCGGGTGCCGTCCGTGAGGTCGAAGCCGTAGGCGCCGAACACCGCGCCGTCGTGCACGAGGAGCCGGGTGATGTAGACGCCGTCCAGTACGGGGACGCTCAGCTGCTCCGCGCGCCGGACGAGGGTGCGCTGGATCTCCAGGCCGGTGTAGTCGCCGGCGAAGGCGGTCCGCCGGAACGAGTGGGCGCCGAAATAGCGCTGGGAGATGCGCCCGTCCGATTCCCTGGCGAACTGCATGCCGTAGCGCTCCAGGTCGTCGATGCCGCGGGCGGCGCCCCGGGTGACGAGCTCGACGGTGCGGGCGTCGGCGAGGAGGTAGCTCTCCTTCAGCGTGTCGGCCGCATGCTGCTGCCAGGAGTCCTCGGGGTCCATGGTGCCCAGGGCCGCGTTGATGCCTCCGGCGGCGAGGACGGTGTGCGCGTCGTCCCTGGGGCGTTTGCCGACCGCGAGGACGTCGACGCCGGCCTCGGCCAGCTCGATCGCCGCGCGCAGGCCGGCTCCGCCGGTGCCGATCACCAGCACCATGGTGGAAAGACGTCGTTCGGTGATAGCCACGGTCCACTCCGATTGCCCGGGGTCGTCAGCCGGCAGGACCGAGTCGCCGTTCGGTCGCTGACACCGTTGGTATCCGATGTACGGACCGGCACCGGGCCGGACACGCGGGCGGTTCGCGGCCGGATGCCGCTTGCGGCACCGCCGGCGGCCGCGGCCCGGGCCCGCGGCGGGCGGCGCCGTCCGTCAGCGGGTGCGGCGGTGGGCGGCGTCGGCGCAGGGTACGCACGTGGTCGCCTCGGGGCGGATCTCCAGCCGTTCGGCCGGGATCGCCTTGCCGCAGACCCGGCAGACACCGTACTCGTCGTCGTCCAGGCGGCGGAGTGCCGCGTCCAGCTCTTCCAGGTGGGCGCGGGACTGCGCGAGCAGCGCCGCCAGGTGCTGGCGCTCGAAGGCGGTGCTGGACCCCTCCGGGTCGTGCTCGTCGTCCACCGCGACCAAGGCGTTCGCCTCGACGATCGCGTCGAAGTCACGGGACAGCGCCGCGATCCGCGCCTGAGTCCGTACGCGGTCGGCCGACAGCCGCTCGCGCAGCGCGGCGCGCACCGGCGAAGCAGCCATGTCCGTGCCTTCCCTCGTCGTCCGTCGCCGCAAAGGACTGCCCATTGTAGACAAATCGGCCGAACAGTCCTCCTGTGCCGCGTCTCCGCCTCACACCGGAGCCCTCCCGCGTGCCGCGGGAGGGCTCCGGGGCCGGGTTGCCGAGCGGCTGTCAGCTGGTGCGGTTGTAGATCGCCGTGCCGGGGCAGCCGGTGTAGCCGAGGCGGGCGCCGCAGCCGGTGTACTGGCTGGAGCCGTTCCACCAGGTCCAGCCGCCGATGGTGCGGCCGTTCAGCCAGGTGTACTGGCCGTTCAGGTTGGCGTCGTACGTGCGCAGACTCCAGTGCACGTGGGCGCCGGTCGCCGAACCGCCGGCGCAGACGTCGGTGCCGATGGTGCCGAGAAGGGCGCTGCGGCCGATCGACGTCCCGTTGTAGTAGGTCGTGTTGAACATGTGGTAGTAGTCCGTCGAGAAGCCGCCGGGGTGGATGACCCTGGTCCAGCCGCCGCCGGCACCGCACATCGAGGTCGCCGTGCCTTCACGGGACGAGCGGACCCGCCCGCTGGCGTTGCCGCCGGCGAAGTCGAGGCTGCTCCAGTAGCCGGACCCGCCGGTGTGGGAGTGCGGACCGCCGGTCACGGTCATGTAGTAGTCGGGCATCCACGGCAGCAGCAGCCCGCCGGTGTTGGCCGTGGCCCCCGTCGGTGACGCCTCCTTGTCCGGGGTCGCGGCGCGCCGCGCGTAGTCCGTCATGATCTTCCGCTCCGCCTTGCCGACCAGCGGCGACGTCGCCACGTGCGCGGTGAACTCGCGGTCGCCTTCGAGGCCGGAGACCCAGCGCCCGTTCTCGCGGTGGGCGAGGTAGAGCCAGCCCTCCGGCTGGCCGTGGACCGCGCGCGAGGCCTCGACGTACGCGACGCCGCGGGCCCAGCCGGCCGAGACGGTGCGGACGTCGACGACCACCTCGCGGCCCTCGGCGGCGAGTTTGCCGACCGCCTTCGCCGGGGCGAGGTCCTTGGCGTCGTGGGAGCGGGAGAGGACGTCGGCGGAGACGGCGTCGATCAGCGCTTTGCGGCCGGTGCCGAGGCGGTCGGCGACCTTGTCCGGCATCTTCACGGTGACACCGGCGGACGGCGCCCCGGCGGACGCCGGTGTCGCGAGCGGCCTTACCGCCGCTTCCGGGGAGGTCGCCACCGCCGAGGGCGCGGTGGCGACCAGCCCGGTGATGGCGAGAGTGGCGAGGACGGTTCTCACGGACAGCCTGGAGAGCAAGGGTGGTACCCCATTTCCGTAGGCGAGGGCCCTGTCGGGTGTACAGGTGAGCGAGATTTTGACAGAACACGGTCAGGTCCGCGAGGCACCGAATTCAGCAGATATGCGGATTGAACGTTCAATGCACCTCTTACGCGGCATCTACGCGCGCTGCGCCGCCGGGCCGGTGCTCAGGGCGGATCCGGGAGGGCTGTCCGGTCCAGTTTGCCCGTGGGGGTGGTCGGGAGGGCGTCGAGGACGACGACGGTGGACGGGATCATGTACTCGGGGAGCAGGCGGGCCAGGTGGGTGCGGATCACGGACGGTGCGGGCGCGGTGCGGTCCCCTCGCGGGTCCGGACGGGGAACCACGTAGCCGACCAGCCGGTGTCCGCCGATCCCGCCCGGGTACGGCCGCGCGGCGACCGCCGCCTGCGCCACGGCGGGATGGGAGGCGAGGGCGGCCTCGACTTCCCCTGGTTCGATGCGGAAGCCGCGCACCTTCACCTGGTCGTCCGCCCGGCCCAGGAACTCCAGCGCGCCGTCCGGTCCGCGGCGCGCCAGGTCCCCCGTCCGGTACATCCGCGAGCCGGGCGGACCGTACGGGTCGGGGAGGTACGCCTGCGCGGTGAGGGCGGGGCGGTGCAGGTAGCCGCGGCTGACGCCGCCGCCTGCGACGTACAGTTCGCCTGCCTGTCCGTCGGGCACGGGCCGCAGGCCGCCGTCGAGGAGATGGACGCGCACGCCTCTCAGGGGGTGGCCGATCGGCGGCGCTCCGGGCCGCTCGCGGTCCAGCGCGGCGAAGGTGGTGTACACCGTCGCCTCGGTCGGCCCGTAGCCGTTGGTCACCGACGCGCCGTGGCCGCGCAGCCCGGCGGCCAGTTGCGCCGGCAGCGCCTCGCCGCCGACGACCAGCCGCACCCCGGCGACGGCTTCGGGAACGATCGCCGCCATGAGCTGCCACAGCGTCGGAGTCCCCTGCGCGAAGGTGATGCGCTCGCGGGCCATCACGGCGGCCAGGGCGCGCGGGTCGTGTACGGCCCGTGGGCCGGGGACGACGAGGGCCGCCCGGTGCAGCAGCGGGAGGAACATCTCCAGCACCGAGATGTCGAACGCGGGGGTCGTGACGGCCAGCATCCGGTCGTCCGGCCGGAGCGGGAAGCGGGTGCGTACGTCCGCGAGGAGGTGCGCGAGATTGCCCCTCGTCACCACCACTCCCTTGGGGCGCCCGGTGGAGCCGGAGGTGTAGAGGAGGTACGCGGCCGTGCCCGGCCGGCGGGCGCCGCCGCGCGTCCCGGCAGAGGGAGGGTCGGCGGGGTAGCGGGCGAGCCGCTCCTCCACCGCCGGGGTGCCCAGCGCGACGTACGGCAGCGTGCCCGCGTCCGCGGGCAGCGGGGCGCCGCCCGCGGTCAGGGCCAGCAGCGGCCGGGCGTCGTCGAAGAGTTGGCGGATCCGCTCGGCGGGATGGTCCGGGTCGACGGGCAGGTAGGCGGCACCGGTCTTGAGGACGGCCAGCGCGGCGGCGATCAGGTCGGCGGAGCGGGGCAGCACCAGGGCGACGAACCGCTCGGGGCCGGCGCCGTGTTCCAGGAGGAGCCGGGCCAGCCGGTTGACCCGTGCGTTCAGCTCGCCGTAGGTGGTCCGCCGCCCGTCGCACAGCACGGCCGGCAGGTCCGGCGCGTGGCGGGCATGCTCGTCGAGGTCCGCGTCCGGAAGCCGGTCGCCGACGCCGGTGTCCGCGTGGCTCATCGTGCCGCCCCCCGCCCTTCCGCGCCGCTCGCGTCCGCGCCGCCGCCGCGGTAGACCCGCGGGCTCCACGGGCTGATGCGGGTGACCGCCTCGTACACCGAGCTGCCCGACCACCCCGCGTACTCCTCTGCGCCGACCTCGGCGTCCCCGTCGGCGCCCAGGAGCACCACCCGGTCGCCGACCGCCACGTCGTCGTCTCCGCAGTCGACGACGGTGTGGCTCATCCCCACCGCGCCGGCGATCCGGCGCCGCCTGCCGCCGACGAGGAGGTGGCCGCGGTTGCCGAGCAGCCGGGGCAGCCCGTCGGCGAATCCGGCCCCGACGACCGCCAGCGTGGTGTCGGCGTCGAGGCGGTACTTCAGGCCGTAGCCCAGGCGCTCCCCGCGGTCCGCGCGCCGCACGGCCACCACCGTGCCGTACCAGGCCAACGCGGGCCGCAGGCCGTCCAGATGCGGGACGGCCGGGCCGGGCCGGATGCCGTACAGCAGCGCGCCGAGCCGGACGAGGTCGAGCCGTGCGGCCGGGCGCGCCGCGGTGGCGGCGCTGCCCGCCGCGTGGCGGTACCGGGGGCGGACGCCGAGGGCGCGCAGTTCGTCCACCGCGCGGTGGAAGCGGTCGAGCTGGGTGTCCACGAACGGGTCCCGGGGGTCGTCGGCCAGCGCGAAGTGCGTCCAGACACCCTCGACGGCCAGGCCGTGCTCCCGCGCCAGTACGGCCAGCCGACCCGCGTCGCGGGCCGGCGCGCCCAGCCGGTGCAGGCCGGTGTCGATCTTGAGGTGTACGGTCGCCTGCCGGTCGGCCCGGTGCGCCGCGGCGGCCACCCGCCGCACGGTGTCCGCGGTGCTCACCGTCACGGTGAGGGCGTGGGCCACAGCGTCGTCCTCCTCGCCCGGCAGCGGGTCCGTCAGCACGACCACGGGCGCGTGCGGAACGCTCTCCCGGAGCCGGCGGCCCTCTTCCAGGTAGGCGACGCCGAGGCACGTGGCGCCCGCGGCCAGCGCGGCACGGGCGACCGGCGCCGCTCCGTGCCCGTAGCCGTCCGCCTTGACGACCGCCATCACCTCGGCGGCGCCGGCCAGTTCGCGGGCCAGGCACACGTTGTGCCGTATCGCGTCGAGGTCGACGTGCACCTCGCAGCGGGGGCGGGCACGGGACGTCATCGCGCCTCCTTCACGCACACGGCGAGCGCGGCGATCGTCGGCCGGGCGAAGAGGTCGCGCAGCGGCACCCGGACGCCGAACCGCCGCGTGATCCTGGCGAGGTACTGCGCGGCGAGCAGCGAGTGGCCGACCTCGAAGAAGCTCTGGTCGCGGTGCGCGGGCGGGACGCCGAGCACCTCCTGCCAGAGGACGGCCAGGCCCTCTTCGACGTCTCCGGCGGGCTGCCGGTGCCCGGACGCAGGATCGGCCGCGGCCGGCCGCGGGGTGGGCAGCGCCGCGAAGTCCACCTTGCCCCGGGAGGTGAGGGGCAGCATGTCGGTGAGGACGATCCGGTGCGGCACCTGGTGGGCGGGCAGCAGTTCCGCGGCGTGTGCCCGCAGGGCGCCCGGCTCCGGTGCGGTGCCGGGCGAGGGTACGGCCCAGGCGACGAGCAGGTCCGCACGCGCCGCCACGGCCGCCTCCCACACCTCGGGGTGCTCGGTCAGCGCTGCCTCGACCTCGCCGGGCTCGACGCGGTGGCCCCGGAGGTCCAGTTGCCGGTCCCGGCGTCCGGCGATCTCGACCGTACGGTCGGGCCGGAACCGCCCGAGGTCGCCCGTACGGTAGCCGCCGCCCTCGAACGGCGAGTCGTCCAGCGCCGGGCCCGCTGCCGGAACAGAGGACCGCCCGCCCGCCGTGAGATAACCCAGTGCCAGATACGGGGACTCGACCACGACCTCGCCCAGCTCCCCCGGCCCCGCGGGCCGGCCCGCGGGGTCCAGCACGAGGATCCGGGCCTCCGCCGTTCCCCTGCCGACCGGCACGGCCGGCAGCCGCAGCCCGGCCGGTACCGGGAACGCCGCGGCGGCCTGCGGTGTCTCGGTCGCGCCGTACAGGTTGACCTGCTCGGCCTTCGGTGCCCACCGGCGGGCCTTCCGCAGGTGGCCCGCGTGCAGCGGGGCCGCGCCGAAGAACAGGTGCCGCAGTGCGGGCACCGGGCCCGCCTCCCGCGTGGCGAGCAGGTCCAGCAGGGGCGGCGGCAGATGGAGCACCGACACCTCCCGCCGGCGCAGCCAGTCGGCGAGCCGGGCGGACTCGCGGATGTCGCGTTCGTCGGGCCAGTGCACCTCACCACCGCACCGGAGCCCGGCGAACATGTCGCGCAGCACGGGATCGTGTCCCAGCCCGGAGAGGGCGCCGAACCGGTCGGCAGCGGTGAGCCCGAAGCGTTCGGCCTGCCAGTCGAGGAAGCGCACGAGCGGCAACTGCGCGCTCACCACGCCCTTGGGGGTACCGGTGGTGCCTGAGGTGAACATGAGCAGGGCGGGCGCGGTGAGTTCCGCCGCCGGCCGGGCGCCGGGCGGCCCGGGCGCGGCCGGCATCCGGCGGGGCCGCAGGACGGCCGTACCCGCGAGGTCGAGGTCCCCGCCGGCGCCGGACGGACCGGACTGGCCGGTCTCCCGCAGGTCGACCACCGCCACGGGCCGCAGTTCGTCCAGCCGCCGCCGCAGCCATCGCGCGGGGTACGCCGGGTCCAGCGGCGCGTAGACCGCCGCCTCGTGCAGGACGGCCAGGGCGGTGGCCTGGGTCCACGCGGACCGGTCGGCCAGGACGGCGACGATGTCGCCCCGGCCCACCCCGTGCGCGCGCAGGGCGCCGCTCACCGTGTGCAGGCGGCGGGCCAGTTCGGCGTACGAGCACTCCCCCTCGGCGTCGGTGGCGGCCCGGCGCCCGGGGTGGCGGGCGGCAGCGGCCAGCACCCCGGACACCAGGTCGTCCGGACTCCGCCCCGGGATGGCGGGCGCGGTTCCGGCACCGGTGCCGTGCCGCCAGTCGGGGGTACTCAGCGACGCCGCGGACAAGGGGGCGTCCGGTGCGTCGCAGAGGGTGCGTACCGCCTGGAGGTACTGGCGGGCGAGCCAGCCGATGCGCTCGGCCGAGTACAGGTCCGCGTTGTAGATGAACTGGCAGCGGAACTCCCCCGCGCTCTCCCACACGTAGAGGCTGAGGTCGAACTTGGCCGCCGCCTCGTCGACCTGCTCGCGCTGCCAGTGCACGCCGCCTGCGTCGAGGTGGTCCTCGCGCAGCAGGACGTGGTTGAAGAGCACCTGCACGAGCGGCGTCCTGCCGAGGTCCCTGTCGGGCTGGAGCACCTCCACCAGCCGCTCGAACGGCACCTCCTGGTGCGTACAGGCGTCCACGGTGAGGTCGCGGACGCGGCGCAGCAGCTCGCGGCCGGTGGGGTCGCCGGACAGGTCGAGCCGGAGTGCGAGGGTGTTCATGAAGAGCCCGATCAGGTCCTCGGTCTCCGCACGGGTGCGGCCGGCGACCGGGGTGCCCACCACGAGGTCGTCGCGGCCGCACTGGCGTTGCAGCAGCAGCCCGAAGGCGGCGAGGAGCGTCATGAAGACCGTGGCGCCCTCGGCGCGCCCGGCCGCGGCGGCCGCGCGGGCGAGCGGCGCCGGGACGTCGAGCCAGTGCGTCGCGCCGGTGAACGTCTGGAGGGGCGGGCGCGGGCGGTCGGCGGGGAGTTCCAGTACGGGCGGGGCGCCGGCCAGCAGGCCGGTCCAGTAGGCGAGTTGCCGGCGGAGGTCGGGGCTGCGCAGCCGGTCCTGCTGCCAGGCGGCGTAGTCCCCGTACTGGACGGGCAGCGCCGGGAGCGGGGGTGCGCCGCCGACGGCAGCAGCTTCGTAGCACCGCGCGAGGTCGCGCAGGGTGAGGTCCATCGACCAGCCGTCGCTGACGATGTGGTGCACGGTGACGAGGAAGAGGTGCTCGCGGTCGGCCAGCCGCACCAGGCGGGCGCGCAGCAGCGGTCCGGTGGCGAGGTCGAAGGGGGTGGCGACGTCCGCGGCGATCAGCTCGGCGGCGCGGCGCGTGCGGTCGGGGGCGGGGACCGGGCGCAGGTCGTCGACGGCCGTCGGGACGTCCCGCGGGGGGCGGAGGTACTGGCGCGGCTCCCCGTTCTCGGCGGCGTACACCGTGCGCAGCACCTCGTGCCGGGCGGTCAGTTCCCGCAGTGCCCGGCGCAGGGCCGGGACGTCGAGGGTGCCGCGGAGCCGGAAGAGGGAGGGCAGGTTGTACGCGGCCGTGCCCGGCTCCAGTTGGTCGAGGAACCACAGCCGCTGCTGGGAGTGCGTGAGCGGGAGCGTGTCCGTACGGGCCGCCGGGACGAGCGGGGCGTCGGGCGAGTCACGGCCGCGCAGCGCGCTGACGCGGGGCGCAAGCGCGGCGGGCGTGGGATGGTCGAAGACCTCGCGCAGCGGCACTTGGACGCCGAAGGCCCGCCGGAGGCGGGAGACGAGGCGGGTGGCCTGGAGGGAGTCGCCGCCCAGGGCGAAGAAGTCGTCGTGCATGCCGACCCGGCCGGTGCCGAGGACTTCCTCCCAGACGGCGGTCAGCTCGCGCTCGGCGGCGCTGCCGGGCGGGACGTACGCGCCTGCCGCCTCCGGCCGGGCGGCCGGTGCGGGCAGGGCGGTGCGGTCGACCTTGCCGTTGGGTGTCAGGGGGAAGGCGTCCAGCACGACGAAGGCGGCGGGGGCCATGTACGCCGGCAGGCGGCGGGCCAGGTGCGCGCGCAGTCGCCGGATCAGTTCCAGGTTGCGGGACGCCTCGCTGTGGGCGGCGGCGGGGTCGTTGACGGCAGGGCCGGCAGGGCGGGACGGGGTGCGGGGCCGTTCGGCGAGTGCCGGGGCACCTGCCACGGCCGCGGCTGCGGGGAGGAAGACGACGTCGAGTGCGGCGGCGTCGTCCGTCGACCACTGCACGTGCGCCTCGTAGCCGTACCGCGCGGCGAGGGCGTGCAGTTCCTCCGGGTCGGCGCCGCCGGTGTCCGCGGTGCGCGGGAGTTCCGTGAAGGGCGCGGCGTCCGCGGGGGTGCCCCGCGCGTCGCGGAGCAGGCGTGCGTCGCGCAGTGCCCGGTGCAGGCGCGCGTTGGGCACCCCGCGGACGCCCAGCACCGCGTCGGCACGCTCCCGCAGCCGCCCGGGAAGTTCCTCCCACGTGGTGCCGTCCGCAGACCACTCCAGCCAGTCGGGCACCCGTACCGGGGCGGCCCGCGGTCCGGTGTGGAGGACGGCGTCGTAGCGGAAGTCGGTCATCTCGTTGCGGTGGCGCCCGCGGCGGGGCAGCAGTTCCACGTGCCGGATCCCCGGCAGGCGCTTCGCGAGGGCGTCGAAGTGGCCGGGGTCGACGAGCAGTTCCTTCTCCTCCCGGGCACGGCGCACGGCGCGCTCGCGCAGCTCCGCCGTGGTGAGGGGCTCGCCGTCCGCGGCGGCGCGGGCGAACTCCACCGAGGCGGAGAACGCCTCCAGCAGCCCGTGGTGCCGTACGTCCCCGACGAAGAGCGCCCCGCCGTCCCGTACGAGCTCCAGGGCCCCGGACAGCACCCGCTCCAGATACGTCCCGTCCGGGAAGTACTGCACCACCGAGTTGAGGACGACGACGTCGAAGTCCGCGCCGAGCCCGGCCAGGTCGGGAGCCTCACGGTGATGCACGCGCACCTGCCCGAGACCGGCGCGGTCCAGCGCCGCGCCTAGCCGGCGGACGGTGGCGCCCGACAGGTCCGTGCCCACGTAGGCGTCGCAGTGCGGCGCCAGCCGCCAGGTGAGCAGCCCGTCGCCGCAGCCGATCTCCAGTACGCGGCGCGGCCGGAGGCGGAGGATCCGCCCGACCGTGCCGTCCACCCACTCCCGCATCTGGTCCGCGGGCACCGGCACGCCGGTGTAACTGCTCCGCCACACCCGGGTGTCGAACCGCGCGTCCGGCTCGGCCCCGCCGTCGACCTGGTCGAAGACGCTGCGCCACTGCTCCACCACCGCGTCCGCGGCCTCCCGCGCGGCCCCGTTCTCCCCGGCGGCACCGGCCTCCGGGGTGCGCGAGGGCCGTACGTACGCGACGAGGCGCGCATCGGCGCCCGCCCGCCGCTCCGCGGTGACCACGGCCTGGGTGACCGCCGGGGACTCCTCCAGCACCGCCTCGACCTCGCCCGGTTCCACCCGGTGGCCGCGCAGCTTGATCTGCTGGTCGCGGCGGCCGGCGAAGTGCAGTGTGCCGTCCGCGCGCAGGACCGCGGTGTCCCCGGTCCGGTAGAGCCTGGTGCCGGGCTCGGAGGGGTGCGGCACGAAGGCGCGCGCGGTCTCTTCCGGTCGGCCGAGGTAGCCGCGCGCCAGCGCGGCGCCTGCGACGCACAGTTCGCCGAGGCCGCCGTGCGGGACCGGCGCGCCGGTGTCGTCGAGGACGTGGATGTCGACGTTGTCCATCGGGCGGCCGAGCGGCACGGTGTGGGCGTCCCGCAGGATCTCCTCGGTGACCTCCTGGAAGGTGACCCAGACGGTCGCCTCGGTGGGGCCGTAGGCGTTGGTGACCCGGGTGCACCGGCCGAGGAGCCAGCGCGCCAGTTCGGCCGGCAGCGGCTCGCCGCCGGCGAGCGCGGCGAACTCCCGGCCCGGCGCCCAGCCGGCCTCCCGCAGGAGCTGCCAGGTGGTGGGAGTCGCCTGGAGGAAGCCGACACCGCCGGCGGTGAGCAGCCGGCCCAGCCGCTCGCCGTCCGCGGCGACCTCGCGGGGGACGACCACGAGGGTGGCGCCCGCGGTCAGCGGGGCGAGGAAGTCGAGCAGGGAGATGTCGAACGCGACGCTGGTGACGGACGCGGCCACGTCGCCGGGGCGCAGCCCCGGTAGGACGCCGAGGTGGTGCACGAAGTTGGCCAGCGCCCGGTGCCCGACCTCCACTCCCTTGGGGCGGCCCGTCGAGCCGGAGGTGTAGATGACGTAGGCGGTGTCGTCGAGCGGGATACGCGCCGGGGGCGCGCCCTGGTCGGCGTCCGCGCTCGTGCCCGTGCCCGTGCCGGAATCCGGACCCGGATCGGGGTCGTCCACGAGCACGAGCGCCGCCTCCGCGGGGTCCAGCCCCGCCGCCGCGCCGCTCTCGGTCAGCACCACGCCGGCGCCGCAGTCGCGGAGGACGAACGCCACCCGCTCCGGCGGATACTCCGGGTCCAGCGGCACGTAGACGGCTCCGGCCAGCCAGACCGCCAGCATCGCCGCCACACTGTCCGTCGACCGGGTGAGCAGCACGCAGACGCGGTCCGCGCGGCGGACGCCGGCCCCCGCGAGCGCACCGGCGAGCCGGCGGGCGCGGTCGCCGAGTTCGCCGTAGGTGAGGGTGACGGGCCCGCACACCAGCGCGGTGTCGTCCGGGCGCGCCGCGATCCGCGCCAGCACCAGGTCGCTCGCCGTGCCGGGCGGCAGCGGCGAACGGGCGCCGCGCAGGACCGAGTCGGAGGACGCGGGGGCGTCGGGCAGGGCCATGGTTCTCCCATCGCAGCGGGTCGGCGGGTGCGGCCGGCGGTGTCAGGCGGGTGGATCCCCCTCGGCGAGGTCGAGGAGGAGTGCGCGTACCGGGACCGCCGAGGTCAGCTCCCGTGCGGAGAGGTCGAGCCGGCGTACGGTGGCGGCGGCGCCGCCCGGCAGCTCCGGTGGCAGCGCGCGGTGCCGGGAGAGCAGGCAGTACGCCGGCGCCGGCGCGGGGCCGGGCCGGTGGTGGAGGGTGGCCAGCAGGAGGGCGAGCCAGGCCGTGTAACGCGGGACGAGTTCGCCGGTGACGGCGGCGCCGTCGTCGCCGAGCCCACTCTCGGCGCAGAACGCATCCGCGTCCGCGGCGAGTACGGCGGCCATCCGCTCCAGCGCCGCCCCCGGGTCTTCCGCGCAGCTCCGCACCAGCGCGCGGGCACCGTCCGCGCCGAGCGGCGGCCGGCCGAGTCCGCCGCGCAGCTCGGCGAACGTCTCGACGACCGACCCGGCGGTGGGCACGGCGGGGTCGAGGAGGAGGAACCGCGGCGGGTGCGGCCCGAGTCCGGCCGCGATGGCCTGGGTGAGGAGCGCGGCGCTGCAGTGTCCGACGAGCGCGGCGGGCGGCGGATCGAGAGCGCCGAGCGCGTCGGCGTAGCCGCGGGCCAGCTCCGCGAGGGTGACCGGCCGGCCGAGTGCCGTCATGTCCCCCAGCGGATCGAGCCGGTACGCGGCGCGGCCCCGGGTGTCCGCCGCGAGCAGCCGGTCGAGGTCCTGGCCCGCCTCGGTGCCTGTGAAGCTCACCGAGACCAGGCCCGGGTCCGGCCCTGCCGCGGTCTCCGTCACGCCGACGAGTCCGCCCGCCGCGCTCATGCCGCCGCCCCTTCCCGTACGCCCCGGACCTCCCGGACCGCGGGGGCCGCCCGCAGGACCACCGCTCGGGCGCGCCCTTGACAGTGCTCCCGCCGCGTCCGGATAGTGGCTGCTGCCGCGACCGGTCCGTCCGGGGAGGGAGACGCCGTTCCCATGACGCGCCAGCCGCCCGCCGCGAACGAGCCGACACCGGTGGAGCCGTCCGGGTCACCCGGCCCTGCCGACCCCACCGCGGTGCTCCTGGACATCTGGCGCGAGGTGCTCGAGGACGGTGCGCTCGGCCCCCGGGACGACTTCTTCGCCGCCGGCGGCGATTCGATCCACGCCGCGCTGATCGTCTCCCGGATCCGCCGGCGCCTCGGCGTCCGCGTACCGCTGCGGTCCGTCCTCTCCGACGCCGCCACCGTGGAGGACCTCGCCCGGCTGGTCATGCGGGCACCTCGCGCAGGGTGAGGTGGCCCGGCACGGCGGGCGGCTCGCCCCGGTGCTCCAGCAGGGTGCCGCCGACGGGGGCGAAGCCCGCGAACCGCAGCGCGACGTGCATGACCCGGTTCCGGTCGTTCGGCACGAACTCCGCGCGCGTCGCGGCGCCCGCGCGGCGGGCCAGCCGCAGCACGTGCGCGAGCAGCGCCTCGCCGATGCCGCGCCCGAGGACCCGGCAGGAGAGCAGGAGCAGCCGGAGCGTCCACACCTCGGGTCCGGTGTGCAGCAGTACGAGCCCGACCTGCCCGGAGTCGCCGTAGCGGTCGCGCAGCGAGGCCATGAGCAGCAGGTGGTCCGGTGAGCCGCGCAGGGCGGCGAGTTCGGCGCGGGAGTAGGTGCGCCCCGTGGTGTTGAGCTGGTGGGTGCGGACCGTCAGCTCCTCGGCGCGGGCGAGGTCCGCGTCGCCGGCGCGGGCGACGGTCAGGACGGTGCCCAGGCCCGCGAGGAACTCGTGCCGGGGGCCGGTGAACGCCTCCTCGTCGTCCTCCCTGCGGTGCTGGTCGAGGTACGCCCGCCGGCGGCCGGCGGCGGCCTCGGTGACCGGCGGTGAGAACTCGGCGAGCCCGGGCAGCCGGGGCACGGCGTCGGCGGGGTAGCAGCGGATCTCCGGTCTGGCGGAGCGGACTTCGTCGAGCTGGTAGGCCCGGTCGTCCACGTACGCCAGCGCCCCGGGGCTCAGCCGCAGCCGCTCCGCCACCTGGTCGAGCAGCACCGACTTGGCCGACCAGCCGATACGCGGCCGGAGGAAGTACTCCGCCAGGCCCAGCCCGGCGAGCTCGGCCAGGGCGTCGGCCTCGTCGTTGTGGCTGGCGACGGAGTGCACGATGCCGCGCTCGTCCAGGGCCCTGAGGGTGTCCCGCACGCCGGGCCGCAGCCGCACGTCGCGGTCCTCCAGCAGGGTGCCGTCCCACACCGTGCCGTCCAGATCCCAGACCAGGCACTTCACGTACAGTTCCCGCTCGGTCATCCTCACACCTCGATCAGGGTCGAACTCCAGGCGGCCACCGGGCTGTTGTTCATCACGAGGACGAGGTCGCCGGGCACGAACTCGCCGCTGCCGACCCCGCCGTGGAGGTTGGCCAGCACGTCGACGGGGCCGAGGTGCCCGTGGCGGCGGAGGTTGTCCCGGCACACGGCGGCGACGGTCAGGCCCAGCCCTTCCTCGTAGAACCGGAAGGCGCCCTCGGAGAGGTTCTGCATGACGACGTGGTCCACGTCGGACATGTCGAGCCCGCTGCGCCGCAGGAGCCGCTGGTTGAGGGCGGCGAACCGCTTCTGGCTCTCGACGGCCAGCCTGAAGGAGTAGCGGGGCTCGTCGGTGCAGACCTCCGCCCACTCGGCGGGCGGCCGGTCCCGGAAGTCGACGCGGAAGAGGTCCCAGTACTGGCCGTCGGTCTCCATCTCCACGTCGAGGACGCGCATGGCGCCGTCCGGTTCGAGGAGCACGGCCATCCCCGCGTCCCCGTTGACGGTGACGGGCCTGCGCAGCCGCCGGGGCCCGGGCGGGCGGCAGCCGTGGGCGATCACGACCCGGCTCCAGGAGGGCGTCGTGGCCAGCAGCGACCGCGCGGTGAGCAGCGCGCCGGTGCTGGCCGCGCAGCCCAGGTCGGTGACGGTGAAGGCCAGTGCCCTGGTCAGCCCCGCGAGGTGCTGCACCCGGGTGGCCTCCGACGCGACGAAGTACGCGGGCACCCGGCCGCCGACGAGGACGAGGGCGTCGATGTCGCGGCCGTCCAGCCCGCGGTCGGCGAGCAGGGCGCGTACCGCCGCGGCGGCGAGTTCGCCGCTGTCGGTGCCGGGGGCCTCGGCGACGGTCTCGATGCCCAGGCCCGCCACCAGCGTCCTGTCCTCCTCGGTCAGGGTCGCGTACTCGGGCAGCGCGGTCAGAGCGGTGCGGGTGTCGGGCAGCAGGATCCGGACAGCGGCGATTCCGGTCATCGGGCCCCCTCCGCCGCCGCCCGGAGCGGCCCGCCGTACTCGCGGAGGGCCAGTTCGCAGACGCCGAGCTGGTGCATCTGGTCGGTGCCCTCGATGATCTGCTGGGTCTTGGCGTCGCGCAGGAAACGCTCGACCGGGTGGTCGGTGGTGCAGCCCGCCGCGCCGTGGATCTGGACCGCGTCGGCCGCGTTGGCGAACGCGGCGGTGGAGGCGGCGTACTTGGCCACCATGGTCTCCTGCACCGCGTCCGGCTCGCGGGCCGCGTGGGCGGCGGAGGCGGCCCGGCACAGCTGCCGGGCCGAGCGGGCCCGTACGACCATGTCGCTCAGCAGCCGCCGGATCAGCTGGTGTTCCGCGAGCGGCCGGCCGAACTGGCGGCGCACGGTCGCATACCGCACGGCCTCGCGCAGGCAGCCCTCGGCGAGCCCGGCGCTGCCCCACGCCACGCTGTGCCGCCCGAGGTCCAGCGCGACCGCGGCCACGTGGGAGAACCCGGCGCCCACCGGCCCGAGCCGGGCACCGGCCGGCGCCCGGCAGCCCACCAGGCCGACGTGGGCGACGAGCGCGCCCCGCATCCCCAGCAGCCGGTCGCCGACCGGCTCGACGCGCAGCCCGGGAGTGCCCCGTTCCAGCACGACCGCGGTGGGGGCGCCGGCCATCGTGCCGACGACCAGGAAGAGGTCGGCCACCGCACCCGCGGTGACCCACAGCTTCCGCCCGTCGACCACCCACCCGCCGTCCTTCGCGGCGACCTCGGTAGCCACCGCCGCGGCGTCGCTGCCGGCGTCGGCCTCGGTGAGGCAGAACGCGGCGAGCCTGCTGCCGTCCGCGAGGCCCGGCAGCCAGCGCCGCCGCTGCTCAGGCGTGCCCCAGCGGGCGATGGCCCCGGCCACCATGTTCTGCACGGTCAGCAGGGCGCGGGTCGCGGTGCACCAGGAGCCGACCTCGGCGCAGGCCCGGCCGAACGCCGGTGCGTCCAGGGCGAGTCCGCCGTAGTCGGCGGGGATCATCGCGCCGAGCAGGCCGGTCGCGGCGACCTCGCGGATCAGCTCCGGGGCCAGGCCCGGGGCGCGGTCGGTCTCGCCGGCGCGGGGCCCCACCACCTCGGCCGCGAAGCGCGCGAAGTCCGGGGGGCCGCCCCCGGCGGGCGGCGGGCTCACCGGGCCTCCCCCGGGGCGCCGGCGTGCTTGCGGTGCACGAAGTCCGTGACGGCGTTGATCGACCGGAAGTGCGCGGGGTCGAGGTCCTCGGCCTCCACGGTGAGCCCGAAGGCGGTCTCGACGAACGTCACGAGCCGCATGGCGAGCAGGGAGTCGGCGAGTCCGGTGGAGAAGAGGTCCACGTCGTCGCCGATCTCCTCCCGCAGCACGTCGTGCAGGAAGGCGCGCACCCGTTCCCGTACGGCGTCCGCGGCGGCGTTGTCGGATGCGGTCACGCGCCGTCTCCCTTCCCCGGCCCGGAGGGCCGCGGGTGGACGCCCTCCCCGGTCTTGTCGCCGAGCCGTCCCCGCGCCACCAGGTCCAGCAGCAGGGGGCGCGGCTCGTACTGGGCCTCTCCGGTGAACTCGTGCAGCACCCGCAGCGAGCGCACGACGGTGTCGATGCCGATGAGGTCGGCGGTCTCCAGCGGCCCCATGGGGTGGCCGAAGCAGGAGCGGAACACCTCGTCCACGTCGGCGCGGGAGGCGACGCCCTCCTCGACCAGCCGGGCCGCGGAGTTGATCACCGCCATCAGGATCCGGTTGGACACGAACCCGGGGGCGTCGCCGACCACGACCGCCCGGCGGCCGATGGACCGCAGGAAGTCCGTGACGCGGGTGACGGACCCGTCCGCGGTCAGCTCCGACCTGACGACCTCGACGAGCGGCTTGTGCGGTACGGGGTTCATGAAGTGGGTGCCGACGACCCGCTCCGGGTGCCGGGTGCCCTCGGCCAGGTACCGGATGGGGATGGCCGAGGTGTTGGCGGCCACGAGCGTGCCGGGCCCGCACAACCGGTCGATGCGCACGTGCACTTCCCGCTTGGCGGCGCGGTCCTCCGTGGTGTTCTCCAGGACGACGGCGGCGTCCGCGAGTACGGCGTCGTCGGTGCCGTACGAGATCCGCCCCAGCACCTCGGGCACCGGCGGCCCGCCGGGATGCAGCAGGCTCCGCGCGCTCAGCCCGCGCCTGATGGCGTCCCGCGCGGCGTCGAGCCGGGCGGCCGTCACGTCCAGCAGTACGACCCGGTATCCGGCCGCCGCGGCGACCTCCGCGACGCCGGCTCCCATGACACCGGCGCCGACCACGGCGACCGTGCCGTCCTTCGCGTGCGTCATGTGCTCCCACCCGTCCGCGTTCTCCTGCCGTCCCGGGGGGCCGCCGCGGGTCACGTCGGTCCCTTCGGGTCGGCTCCGGCTTCGGTCTGCTCCGCTTCCGCGGTGTGCTCCTCCAGCAGCGCGGAGACGCCCAGCAGGACGCGGGCGGCGACGAGTGCCGCCAGCACGACCGCGAGCCCGCCCGCGACGAACGGCACGCGCAGCCCGTACGCCGTGGCCAGCACCCCGCCCAGCAGCGAGCCCAGCGGCAGGCTGCCCCAGCTCAGGAACCGGTGGACGCTGCTGATCCGGCCCAGCAGCCGGTCCGGCACGACGGTCTGGCGCACCGACGCGGTCAGCACGCTCCACGTCATCGTCGCGAAGCCGAACGCGGCGCTGCTCGCTCCCGCCACCCAGGCGTTGGAGGTCGCGCCCATCGCGACGGTGGTCAGCCCGTGCCCGAGGACCGCCGCGACCAGGCACCGCCCCGCCGCGCCGGGGCGGATGCGCTCGGCGGCCCAGGAGGCGGCTACCGCGCCCACCGCGACGGCGCTGGACAGCACGCCGAAGCCGATCTCCGACAGGTCCAGGGTCTCCAGCGCGTACAGCACGAAGATGGCCATGGTCATGGCGCGGGCGAGGTTCATGAACGTGACGACGATCGACAGGGTCCGTATCACCGGGTTGCGCCACAGCCAGCCGAAGCCCTCGCCCACTTCGCGCAGCAGCCCGGCGGCGGAGGAGTCGGCGTCCGGCGCGCGGTCCGGCCGGAAGGTGCCCCGCATCCGGCTCAGCAGCGCGGCGCTCACCGCGAAGCTGATCGCGTCGAGGACGAACGGCACCGCCTGCCCCAGCCGGTAGAGGAAGCCGCCGAGGGGCGGCCCCACGAACTCGTTGGCGCCCAACTCCACGCCGAACAGCCGCGCGTTGCCCCGGGTGAGCTGCTCCCTGGGCACGATCCGGGGCAGGATGGTGGGCGCCGCGGCGTCGAAGAGCACCTCCCCGATCCCCAGCAGGAACACGAAGCCGCACAGGATCGCGATGGAGGAGCCGTCGGCCAGCACGATCGCCGTGAGCAGCACGACCAGGCACATCCGGACGAGCTGGACGACGACCATGAGCCGCCGGCGGTCCACCCGGTCGGCGAGAGCGCCGGCGGGGAGGCTGACCAGCAGCCACGGGAGTTCGGCCGCCACGGACACGACGGCGACGGCCACCGGGTCCCGGGTCACCGCGGCGGCCAGCAGGGGCAGCGCCGTCAGCCGTACGCCGTCGCCCAGGTTGGACACCGCCGAGGAGAGCCACAGCCGCCGGAAGTCGGCACCCAGACCTTTCATGCCGCGCTGTCCCCGCCCGTCTCCTCGAGCCCGCGCCGGACGCTGAGCGGGCGGATGTCGGTCCACACCCGGTCGATGTGGTCCAGGCAGTCCTGCCGGGTCCCGGTGTGGCCCGCCCTCGACCAGCCCGGGGGGAGGTCGCGGCCCGCGAACCAGATCGAGTACTGCTCCTCGTCGTTGACCACCACGTCGTACTGGCGGTCGTCCTCTGCGTCGGTCATCGTGATGCCGGTTCTCCTTCCGTGGCGGGTGCCGCCGCGGCGGGCAGGCCCGCGACGATCTCCCCGACCGCCTCGGCCAGCGCCGCGTGGTGGCGGTCGAACAAGTCATAGTGGCCGCCGGGTACGGCCGTGGCGCGCACGGTGTCCGCGTACCTGCCCCAGCCGAGGTCGGGGCGGCGGCCGGCGGCGTCGGCGGCGCGCAGCACGTGGACCGGGCCGGTGTACGGGCCGACGCGGTAGCGCGCGAGGGCGGCGTCGGTGTCCCGCAGGGCGCGGGCCAGTTGCCGCACCCGGGACAGCGGCAGCTGCCGGGGCAGCGCACCGGCGTCCCGGGCCAGGTCCACGACGGCCGCCAGCCGTTCCGGCCCGGTCAGCGGGGCGAGCCGGTCCTCGGGGACGGTAAGGCCGGAGTTCACGCGCAGCAGGAGCCGCAGCATCGCCTCGTCGTCCGGCGGCGGCGGTTCGAACGCTTCGGTGGCGTCGGCGTCCACGACGGCCAGCAGGTCCGGCGGCACGCCCGCGGCGGCCAGCTGACGGGCCATCTCGTAGGCCACGACGCCGCCGAGCGACCAGCCCAGCAGCCGGTACGGGCCGGAGGGCCGGTGGGCGCGCAGCTCCGCCACGTATCGCTCGGCCATCCGCTCCACGGTGGGGTCGGGCGGGGAGCCGTCGTCCAGCCCCGCCGCCTGGAACCCGTACACGGGCTGGTCGGCGTCCAGGGCGTGCGCGAACCGGTAGTAGTGGTGGACGCCGCCGCCGGACGGGTGCACGCAGTACAGCGGCGGCCGGGTGCCCCCGGGGCGGATCGCGAGCAGGCAGCCGCGGGGGGCTGCGCCGTTCTCCCGGTGAGCAGCGCCGTTCTCCCGGTGGACGGCGGCGGCCAGCCCTTCGACGGTCGGGTCGTGGAAGAGCTGGGCGAGGGTCAGCGTGGCGCCGAGTTCGCGCTCGATGGCGTCGAGCAGCCGGACCCCCAGGATGGAGTGGCCGCCGACGTCGAAGAAGCTCTCGCCGACCCCGATCCCGGAGACGCCCAGGATCCGCTCCCACACGCGGAGCAGCCGCAGTTCGACCGCGTCGGAGGGAGCCGTGTGGTCGCGGCCGGCGGCCGGGGGTCCCGCCAGGCCGCGCTGCCAGGCGGCGCGGTCCAGCTTCCCGTTGGGCGAGTACGGCAGGGCATCGACCACTGTCAGCGCGGCCGGCACGAGATGCGCGGGCAGCCGCTCGCGCAGCCACCGGCGCAGTTCGCCGGCCGTGGGCGGCCGGGCGGCGGGGGCGGGCAGCGCGTGCGCGACGAGCCGCCGGTCACCGGTGGGCGCCGCCTCCGCCCCCGCCAGCGCCTCCAGCACCCCGGGGTGGTCGCGCAGGGCGGCCTCGACCTCGCCGGGCTCGATGCGCTGGCCGTTGATCTTCACCTGGTCGTCCAGCCGGCCGAGGAACCGCAGTTCGCCGTCGGCCGGGCGGCGGGCGCGGTCGCCGGTCCGGTAGAGCCGGGCGCCGGGGCGGCCGGAGAACGGATCGGGTACGAACCGGGCGGCGGTGAGTCCGGGCCGCCGTACGTAGCCGGCCGCGAGTCCGGCGCCGCCGATGTACAACTCGCCCTCGACGCCGGGCGGCACGGGGCGGAGCAGTTCGTCCAGCACGTACAGCTCGGTGCCCGGGAAGGGCCTGCCGACGGGCACCGGGTCCCGGTCGGGCAGTGCGGAGGCGGTCGCGTCGAAGAGGGAGCTGTCGATGGTCGCCTCGGTGACCCCGAAGACGGTCACCACCCGCGCGCCGTCGCCCAGCGCCGCCGCCACCTCGCGCGCCTCCTCCATGGCCCACACGTGCGTGCCGTTGATGACCAGGCGCAGCGAGTCCAGCGACAGGCCGTGCTCGGTGACGTACTCGATCAGCCGGGCGCGCACCAGGCCCGGCACGAACTCGACCGCCTCCACCCGCAGTTCGCGGATGAGCCGGTGGAGCGCCCGCGAGGAGGACCACACGTCGTCGGGGGCGAGCACGAGGGTCCCGCCGGAGCACACGGAGCGCACCAGGTCGCCGGCGAAGACGTCGAAGGCCGCGCTGGCCATCGACAGCCAGGTGAGGCCGCCGCCGCCCGCGGCCCGGAGCCAGACGCGCCGGTAGTACTCCAGGCTGCGGTGCGAGACGGCGACGCCCTTGGGGGTGCCGGTCGAACCGGAGGTGTAGAGCACGTACGCGAGGTCGTCCGGCCCCGGCGCCCGGGCCGGGGCGCTCCCGGCCGCGGCGGGCGCCGCCGCGGCCTCCTCGACCAGCAGCACCGGGACAGCGGCCGGCAGCCTGTCCGCGAGCGCCGCCGTGGTGACGACCACGGCGGGCCGGGCGTCCTCGGCCATGAACCGGAGCCGCTGCGGCGGGTACTCCGGATCGAGTGGCAGGAACGCGGCGCCGGTCCGCAGGACGGCCAACAGCGCCACGGGGAGGTCGGCGCCGCGCGGCAGCAGCACCCCGGCCACGCCGCCCGGCTCCGCTCCCCGGGCGCGCAGTGCCGCCGCGATGCGCTCGACGCGGACGGCGAGCCCGGCGTAGTCGAGTTCCTGCCCGGCGTGGACGACGGCCCGCCGCCCGGGGTGCGCGGCCACGGCCGCGGCCAGGCCGTCGAGGACCGTTTCCGGTCCGGTGGTCCACGGCGCGCCTGCGCTGTCCGCCACGGTCGCGGCGATCTCCGCGCCGGTCCGCAGCGGGAGTTCGCTGAGCGTGCGGTCCGGGTCGTCGGCGATGCCGGACAGCAGTGTGACGAGGCTGCGGGCCACGGCGGCCGCGGTCTCCTCCTCGAACAGGTCGGTGCTGTACTCCAGCACCGCCTCCATGGCCGCCTCGCCCTCGACCTCCCACACCCCGAAGTCGAGATCCCACTTGGTGATGCCCGGCGGCAGCCCGCGCAGCACCGACCCCCGCTCCTCGTCCAGCCGGAGCCCGCCGGGCAGCGGATACGCGTCCATCGCGGGGATCGTCTGATGCGTGTAGCCGACCTGGAAGACGGGGTGCCGGCTCAGGTCGCGTACGGGGTGGAGGGCGGCGACGACGTCGGCGAAGGGCAGTTCGTCGTGGTCCAGCGCGTCCACGACGACGCCGCGGACCCGCCCGAGCAGGGCCCGGAACGCGGGGTCGCCGCCGAGGTCGCTGCGGAGCGCCAGGGCGTTGTTGAAGTAGCCGAACAGATCGTGGGTCTCGGGCCGGTTGCGCCCCGCGGTGAAGGTGCCGATCGTCACGTCGTCCTGGCCCGACAGCCGGTGCAGCAGCGTCTGCAGCGCCGCGACCATGACGGTGAAGAGCGTGACCCGTTCCGCGGCGGCCAGTTGCCGCAGCCGGTCGACGAGGTCACCGGGGATCGTGAAGAAGTGGTGCCCGCCCGCCCCCGTCTGCCGGGCGGGGCGGGCGTGGTCGGCGGGCAGCTCCAGCGGGGTGCAGCCGCGCAGCCGCTCCGTCCAGAAGGCCAGCTCCGCGGCGTGCCGGGGGCCGGCCATGTGCTCCCGCTGCCAGACGGCGAAATCGGCGTACTGGATGGGCAGTTCGGGCAGCCGCGGGGCGCGCCCCTCGCGGTGCGCCGCGTACAGCTCCCACAGGTCGCGGCGGAGCAGCGGCGGACTCCAGCCGTCGTCGACGCTGTGCTGGGCGGTGAGCACCAGGCAGTGCCGCTCGTCCTCCAGCCGGATGAGCAGGGCCCGGAACAGCGGGCCGGCGGCGAGGTCGAACGGCTCCCGCGCCTCGGCGCCGAGCAGCCGGTCCGCCTCCCGGTCCCGTTCCGCGGGTGCCAGCGGACGCAGGTCCACCACCCGCAGGGTCAGCCGGTCCGGCGGGTCGAGGACGGCGTACGGGCGGCCCTCGTCGTCGGCGTAGCGGGTCCGCAGGACCTCGTGGCGCTCCGTCAGCGCGCGCAGCGCCGCCTGGAGCGCGGCGTGGTCGAGCGGGCCGAGGACGTGCAGGTCGAGGGGAACATTGTAGGCCCAGCTGCCGGGTTGCAGGCGGTCGACGAACCACAGGCTCTCCTGGCCGAACGACAGCGGGGGGCGCGGTCCCCTGGCGACGGCCGGGATGCGGTCGCGCGCCTCGCCCGTCGCGTCGAGGAGCCTCGCGTGCACCACCTCGGCCAGGGCGCCCACGGTGGGGTGGGTGTAGAGGTCGGGGAGCCGGACGCGGACGCCGAGTTCCCGCCATACGGACGCCACCACGCCGAGGCCGATGATCGAGTTGCCGCCGAGGGCGAAGTAGTCGCTGTCCTCGCCGACTTCGGGGGACTTGAGTTCGTCCTGCCAGACGCGCGCGAGCACGCGCGCGCACTCCTCCCGGGTGCGCGGCGCGGGCGCCCCGGCCGGGTCCGGGCCGGGCGCGGTGGCCGTAGCGCCTGCCGGGGGCGGTGCCGGCGCGGCGTCGTCGACCTCCCGGCACCAGCAGACGACGGGCTCGAAGGGGTATGTGGGCAGCGGTACGCGGACGTGTGCGCAGTCCCGGTGCGCCCGCTCCCAGTCCAGGTCCGCCCCGGCGGCGTACAGGTCGGCCAGGCACCGCAGGGCGCCGTCCCCGCGTACGCCCGCGGCGACGGCGCCGGGCGGCAGGTCTTCCCGCGGGCCGGCGGCGGGGCCCAGTTCGCAGACCACCACCGGCCCGTCGAGCCGGACGGGTTCGGTCGCGTGCCCGGATCCGTATCCGGGTCCGGTACGGGCGCGGTCCGGGTCTGCAACCGCCTCCGCGAGGCCGTCCGCGAGGCTCGTCTCTCCCCGGACGACCCGGGCCAGCGGCAGCGCCGCGCCGCCGCCCACCACCTGGTCGGGACGCAGCCCGCGGGCCTGGAGCAGACACCACAGCGCGTACCTGCGGGCGAACCAGGCCGGCGGCCCTCCGGGCGGTGCCGCCGCCTCGCAGCGCCGCAGCGCGTCGGCGAACTCCGGGTGCGCGTCCGCCAGTCGGGCCGCGGCCGCTTCGGCGAGGTCCGCCTCCGGTGAGACGGCGAGGACGACCCGGCGGGCGGCGGCCTCCTCGGCGGGCGCCCCCCGGCCGAGCCTGCGCGCCGCCCGGCGCAGTCCCGCGGCGGCGTCGGCGAGGGAGGCGGCGGGGAACGCGACGCGGTACGGGTGGTGGTCGCGGCCCCTGTTGAGCACGTGCAGCACGTCGCCCAGCCCGGGACCGGGGCCGGGGCCCGGGTCGGCGGACACGTGCGCGGCCAGCCGCTCGCAGTACCGGGCGAGCGCTCCGGGGGTGCGCGCCGAGACCGTGACGATGCCCTGTTCCTGCCCCGCGGCCGCCCGCGCGGGCGGCTCCGGGGGCTCCTCCAGGACGACATGGGCGTTGGTGCCGGTGATGCTGAGCGAGGTGACGCCGGCGAGCCGGCGGGCGTCGCCGGTACGCGGCCAGGAGCGGAGCGCGGAGTTGACCCGCAGGGCCTTGGCGTCGAAGCCGATGAGCGGATTGGGCCGTACGAAGTGCAGCGACGGGTACAGCGTGCCGTGCCGCAGGCTCAGCACGGCCTTGGCGAGACCGGCGAGGCCGGCGGCGTGGTCGAGGTGGCCGAGGTTCGTCTTGACCGACCCGATGGGGCACGGCTCCGCCCGCGGCCCGTGGGCGGTGAGCGCCTGGTGCAGCGCCTCGGCCTCGATGAGGTCGCCGAGGCGGGTACCGGAGCCGTGCGCCTCCACGTAGCCCAGGGCGGCGGGGTCGATGTCCGCCTGCCGCCAGGCGTCGCGCAGGACCTCGCGCTGGGCGGCGGGGCTGGGCGCGCCGAGGCTGCCGGCGCGGTAGCCGTTGTGGTTGACGGCGCTGCCGCGGATCAGGGCGTGGACGTGGTCGCGGTCGCGCAGGGCCCGGGCGAGGGGTTTGAGCAGGAGCATCACGCCGCCCTCGCCGTCCGCGGTGCCGTCGGCGTCCGCGTCGAAGGCACGGCAGCGGCCGTCGGCGGCCATCACCTCGGCGTACCGCTCGCTGTCCGCGGCCCGCGTGAACGTCGAGCGCACGCTCAGCCCGCCGACGAGCACCGCGTCCGCGTCGCCCGCCCGCAGCAGGCGGTGGGCGTGGTCGACGGCCACCAGCCCCGAGGAGCAGCCGGTGTCCAGCACCAGCGCGGGCCCCTGCGCACCCAGCAGATAGGCGATTCGCCCTGCCAGCGCCGCGGGGGCGTTGCCGAGCATGGCCAGCAGACCCTCGTCGGCGTCGTCGATCAGCCGGTCGTAGTCGGGGCGGACCCCGGTGAGGACCACGCCGCTGCGGCTGCCGCGGATGTCGCCGAGCGCGTAGCCGGCGTCCTCCACCGCCGCGCAGGCCAGTTGGAGTGTCAGCCGGTGGTGCGGGTCCATCAGCTCCGCCTCCCGCAGGGAGACGCCGAAGAACTCGTGGTCGAACTCGGCGACCCGGTCGATCGGGGCGAGGAGCTGGTGGCGGGTCGAGGGATCCGCCCCGGCCATCCGCAGCCGCGTCTCAGGGACGTCGCGGACGCTGTCCCGGCCCTCGGCGAGGTTGGTGTGCAACTCCCCCGGAGTGCCGGCGTCCGGGAGGTGCACCGCGATGCCGATGATCGCCGTCGGCTCGTTCACCCTGCCTCCTCCGCGCCGTTTGCGGACCTGCCGTCCACCAGCGCGGCTATCTCCGCGACGGTGCCGTACTCGAAGAGGTCGACGACCGCCGGCGCCCCCGCGGCGAACCTGGCGCGGAGCCGCTCGGCGAAGAGCACGAGCAGCACCGAGTCGCCGCCGGCCTCCAGGAACTTCGCCTCCCGGGTCGACGGCGGCTGCCCGAGCAGCGCCCCCCACTCCTCCGCCACCGCACGTTCGGTCGGGGTACGGGCCGGGTGGGCGCCGTGCGCCGCGGCGGCGGGGGCCGGCGCCTGGTTCCCGGGAGCGGCGGCGGGGGCCGCGGGACCCGGCGGGGGAAGCGCGTCGCGGTCCACCGTGCCGTCGGCGGCCGGCGGCAGGGCGGTCAGCGGTACGAACGCGTACGGCACCAGGTGGGCGGGCAGCAGCCCCGCCGCGTGCGCGCGCAGCGCCGCCGCCTCCGGCGGGGCGCCGCGTACCGGGGTCACGTAGGCGACGAGGCCCGTACGCCCGCCGCCGTCCGGCAGGTCGCCGCGGGCGACGACGACGTCGGCCACCGCCGGATGGGAGGCGAGGGCGTCGCGTACGGGGCCCGTCTCGACGCGCAGACCGCCGGCCTCCATCCGGTCCGCAGTCCGGCCCAGGTACTCCAGCCCGCCCCCGGGCCCGCTTCTGACGAGATGTCCGGTCCGGTACATCCGGGCGCCCGGCGGGCCGCCGAACGGGTCGGGGACGAAGCGCGCCGCGGTGTCCGCCGCCCGGCCCCGGAAGCCGTCCGCCGGACCGGGTCCGCTGAGGTACAGCTCGCCCGGCGCCCCTGCGGGCACCGGACGCAGCCGGGGGTCGAGGACGTACGCGCGGACGGCGGGGTCTGCCGGGGAGCCCACCGGGATGCCGCTGCCCGGGGGCGTCTCGCGGAGCGTCGCCAGGGCTGCGGTCCCGGGCCGGGCCGCGCCCGCCGGGTACACGGTCCGCACCGGCCGGCCGGCGCGCAGCCGCAGCACCCGGCCGACGAGCGTCGGCGTCAACTCCTCCGCGTCGACGAGCACGTCGCCCAGTGCTGCCAGGGCCTCGGGCGCCTCGTCGGCGGCGGCGCGCAGCGCCGGGGCGGTGAACAGCGCCGAGGTGACCGGGTACGCGCCGAGTGCGGCCCGCAACCCGTCAGCGGGGCGGTGGACGGCGACGGCGCCGCCGTGGAGGAGCGGGCCGAGCAGTTCCGTCGCGGCGTGCGCCGAGGCGGGCGGGACGACGCACAGGTGCACGGTGCCCGGCCCCAGGTCGCGGGAGCCGGGGTGGCCGGTGCTCCGGAGGAGGGCGGCGTGGGTGAACACCGTGGGCCCAGGGCGGTCGCCGGCGGCCGGCAGCACCCAGGCGGGTGCGCCGGCTTCGAGGTCGCCCGAGGCGGCGTGCGGCGCCGCGCCGGTCCGGGGCTCCCCGCGTACGGCGCGCGCGGTGTCCGGCCCGCCGCCCTCCCCGTTCAGCCGGAGCACGTCCACCCCCTCGGGCAGCGGCGGCGCATCGCCGGGCGCGGTGAGGACCAGCCCCGCCCCGCACTCGGTCAGCACCCGCGCAAGGGTCCCGGCCGGCCATGACTGGTCGAGCGGTACGGCTGCGGCACCCGCCTTCAGCACGCCGAGCAGCGCGGCGACGGAGTCCGTGGACGGCGGTACGGCCAGCCCCACGGCGGTCCGCGCGGTCACCCCGCGGTCGCGCAGGCGGGCGGCGAACTCGTCGGCGCGCCGGTCGAGGTCCGCGTACGACAAGGGGCCGTCCGGGGCGTACACGGCGGGGGCCCCGGGCTGCTCGGCGGCCCGCGCCGCGACGTGGTGGTGCACGCCGCGGCGGGCGGGGACGGGGACGGCCACCGGCGCGGGCGCCCGCCCGGCACCGGGGTCCGCCAGGTCGATCGCGTGGACCGGCCGGTCGGGTTCGCGGGTCGCGGTGCCGAGCAGCCGGAGCAGCGCGCGGGCCATGCTCGCCACGGTCGCCGCGTCGAACAGCGCGGTGTCGTACGTGAGATGGCCGTACAGCTCGTCCCCCGAGCTCTGGAAGACCGCCCCCAGGTCCCACTTGGCCACGCCCAGGTACGCGCCGGTCTGCCGCACGCGCAGCCCGGCGAACTCCGCGGCCGGCTCCGGCACCGGGTCGAGGGCGACCGCGACCCGGCTGAACGCGCCGCCCACGCGCTCCCAGCGGGGCCGGGCTCGGGCCGCGAGCAGGTCGAGCGGCAGGCCCTCGTGCTCCATGCCGTCGAGGAACTCCTCCAGCACCTGCCCGCTCAGCTCGCGGAAGGTCAGGTCCGGGGTGAGCCGGGCGCGCAGCACCTGCCCGCCGGCGAAGTAGCCGATGACGTGCTCGGCCTCCGGCAGCGGCCGGTTCGCCGTGGTCACGGTCACCGCCACGTCGTCCTGCTCCGACCACCGGCCCAGCAGCGCCGAGGTGGCCGCCAGCAGCACGATGTACGGGGTGACGTGCTCCTCCCGGCAGAACTCCCCCATCCGCCGCACCGTCTCCGCCGGCACGGCGAAGCGGTGGGTGGCGCCGCGGAACGCCGGCACCGGCGGCCGGGGCCGGTCCGTGGGCAGGGCGAGGGGCCGGGCGTCGTGCAGCGCCCGCCGCCAGTGGCGCAGCAGCCGCTCGCCCTCGGCGCCGTCGAGGGCGGCCCGCTCCCAGGCGGCCACGTCGCCGTGCTGGACGGGGAGTTCGGGCAGCTCGGCCGGGGCACCGCCGGCGGCGGCGTTGTACGCGGCCGCCAGCTCCCGCAGGAACACCTCCTCCGACCAGCCGTCGAACACCGCGTGGTGGACGACGCAGGCGAACAGGTGGCGGTCGGGCGCGACGCGTACCAGCCAGGTGCGCAGCAGCGGGCCGCGGGCCAGGTCCATCGGGAGCCGCGCCCGGCGGACCGCGGCCGCGTGCGCCGACTCCCAGTCGGCCGCCGTCTCGACGGGCAGGTCGGCGGGGCGGGCCGGGTGGACGCGCTGGACGAGGTCACCGTCCCGGCCGTGCAGCGTCGTGCGCAGGCTCTCGTGCCGGGCGGCGAGGACGCCGAGGGCCGTGCGCAGCACGTCGGCGCGCAGCGGGCCCTCCATGCGCAGGAACATCGCGTAGTGGTAGACGGGGTTGGCGGGGTCGCGGCGGCACACGAGCCAGAGGCGGCGCTGCCCGTGGGAGGCGGGGAGTTCGTGGCAGCCGTCGGGGCCGGGCCGCCTGCCGGTGCGTACGGGCCCGGCGGGCGGCCCCGCCCCGTACACGGCCGCGCCCGTATCCGCGTCCGCCATCGTCAGGCCCTCCCGTCCTGGAGCGCGGCGGCCAGCCTGGCGACCGTCGGGTGCCGGAAGAGCGCCCGGAGGGTGAGACCGCCGACCCGCTCCTGCCTGGCCAGGGCGAGGACGCGCAGCATGGTCAGCGAGTGCCCGCCCAGGTCGAAGAAGTCGTCGTGCAGCCCGACGTGGCCGCGGCCGAGGACCCGGGCCCAGATGCCGGCGAGCTGCCGCTCCAGTTCGGTGCCCGCCGCCGCGCCCTCGCCGGCGGCTGCGGCCGTGTCCTCCGCCGGGCCGCCCGCCGCGGTGCCCGCCTGCTCCGGGAGCGGCAGCGCGGCCCGGTCGAGCTTGCCGGTCGCGGACAGCGGCATCCGGTCCAGCGGCACGACGAAGGCGGGCACCATCGCGTCGGGCAGCGACTCCCGCAGAAAGGCGCGGAGCGCGCCGGGGTCGGCCGATCCCGGGGTGACGTACGCGCCGAGGACGCGCTCGCCTCCGGGGCCCTCCCGGGGCAGCACCACGGCGTCGGTGACCGAGGGGTGGCGGCGCAGCTCCGCGGCAGTCTCGGCGGGTTCGACGCGGATGCCGCGGATCTGCACCTGGTCGTCGAGGCGGCCGAGGAACTCCACGCTCCCGTCGGGGAGCAGGCGGCCGATGTCGCCCGTGCGGTACATGCGGGCGCCGGGCTCGGCCGCGTACGGGTCCGGTACGAAGCGCTCGGCGGTCAGTGCGGCCCGGCCGGGATAGCCGCGGGCGACGGCGCGTCCGCCGACGCATATCTCCCCGGGCACGCCGACGGGTACCGGCCGCAACTCGGCGTCGAGCAGGTGCACGTCGACGTGCGCCAGCGGCCGGCCTATCGGCGCGACCGGGGTGGGGCAGGAGCCGTCGTACGGCCAGAAGGTGGCGGTGATCGTCGCCTCGGCGGGGCCGTAGCTGTTGACCGTCCGGGTGTCCGGCAGGGCCGCGGCCCAGCGGGCGAGCTGTTCCGGAGCCACGGCGTCGCCGCCGACGTTCATCAGGCGCAGCCGGCCGAGCCCCGGTTCCGCGCTCTCGGCCACGGCGTCGACGAGTTGGTACCAGTAGTCCGGGGTCAGTTCCATCACGGTGACGCGGTGGCGGCGCAGCCGGTCGAGGAGTTCGTGGGGGTCCCACAGGTCGGGCCCGCGGAGCACGAGCGTCGCCCCGGCCGCCAGGGTCGCCAGAAGCTGTTCGACGGCGGCGTCGAACGCCACGGAGGCGAACTGCATCACGCAGTCGTCGGGCCCGAGCCCGTAGGCGGCGCGGACGCTCTCGCAGTGGGTGGCCAGGGAGCGGTGGGTGACGGCGACGCCCTTCGGCGTGCCGGTGGAGCCGGAGGTGTAGACGAGGTACGCGAGTTCGTCGGGGCGCACCGGCCCGTCGGGCTCGTAGGCGACCTCCGTCCGGTCCGTCCCGTCCGTCCCGTCCGGGACCTGCGAGCCGTTCGCACCGACGTCCAGCACCGGCCCGTGCCAGGCGAACTCCCCGTGCGAGACCACCGCTCGGGCACCCGAGTCGTCGAGCATGAACCGGATCCGGCGTTCCGGCAGGGCGCGGTCGAGCAGCAGGCACGCACCGCCCGTCCGCAGCACCGCCAGCGCCGCGACGACCAGGTCTGCCGAACGCTCCACGTGCACGCCGACCGGTGCCTCGGGTGCCGCTCCCGCGGCCCGCAGCCGGGCCGCGAGGGCGCCGGCCCGCGCCCACAGCGCGCCGTAGGTCAGCGACGTGTCGTCGGTGCGTACAGCGATCGCCTCTGGGCGGGCCGCGGCCAGGTCGCCGATCGTACGGTGCACGGGTCGCGGCGCCGCAGGCCGCGCGCGCACGGGCGGCGGCGCACACCGGTCCTCGGGGATGACGGGCAGCCCGCCGACGGTCAGACCCGGCGGCGCGCCGGCCATCGCCGTCAGCGCCGCCTCCAGGCTGTCGGCGATCCGGGCCGCCGCGGCGTCGTCGAGGACGGTGCGCTCGTACTCGAAGACCAGCTTGAGCCCGTCACCCGGCTCCGCGGTGACGGTCAGCGGGTAGCCGGTCCGGCCCGTGGTGCGGCGGAACGTCATCCGCACCCCGGCGGCGGCCCAGCTGTCCTCGGCGGCCCCGGGGTGGTTCTCGAAGACGAGCAGCGTGTCGAAGAGCGCGGTGCCCGCGGGCACGTCGGTGTGGGCCTGGAGTTCGGTCAGGGGGCGGTGCCCGTGCTCGCGCAGGTCGAGCAGCCGGTCCTGGAACTCCCGCAGCCAGACCGCCGCTTCCGCCGCGGGCCGCACCCGGACCCGTACCGGAATGGTGTTGATCAGCAGGCCCGCCATGTCCTCCACGCCGTCCAGGTCCGGCGGGCGGACGGAGAGGGTCGAGCCGAACAGCACGTCCTGCGATCCGCTGTAGCGGTGCAGCACCACGGCGAGCGCGCCGTGCAGCACGGTCGCCGCCGTCAGCCGGTTGGCGCGGGCGAAGGCGGTCAGCTCGGCGGCCTGCGGGCGGCCGAGGGTGCGGACCAGCTCGCCGGTGCCCTCCCCCGTTGCCGGCGGTGCCAGGCGCAGCCGCGTGGGTGCGGCGAAGCCGGCGAGGGCGTCCTGCCACACGGTCTTCGCCGCGGCCCCGTCCTGGCCGCGGAGCCAGTCGGCGAAGTCGCCGTAGCGCGGGCCCGGGCGGACCGCGTCGTCCGGCACGCCCGCCCGGACCGCACCGTACTGCTCCATGACCTCGCGGAGCACGAGGGTGCGGCTCCAGCCGTCCAGCAGGCCGTGGTGGGAGGTCCACAGCAGCCGGTGTGCTCGCTCACCGGTCCGCAGCAGGGTGAGGCGGGCGGGCGGAGGCCGGTCCAGGCGGATCCCGGCACGGCGGTCCGCGGCCAGCAGCGCCGCGAGACGGTCCCGTTCCGCTTCGGCGGAAAGGCCGCGCCAGTCCCGCACGGACAGCGGTACGGCCGCCCCGGCGAACACCCGCTGCTCGGGCTCCGGGCCGTGCCCCCAGAAGAACGCGCTCCGCAGCACCGGATGCCGGCGGGCGGCCCGGGACCAGGCCGCGGTGAACGCCGGGACGTCGAGGGTGCCTTCGAGATCGAAGAGGTGCTGGACGAGGTCGATGTCCGCGGCCTCGTCCCGCAGCGACTGCACGAGCATGCCCGCCTGGAGCGGCACCAGCGGCCAGCTGTCGGTGACCTCGTGGCACGTGTCGGCCGGGCTCATCCCTCTCCTCCTTCTCTCAGCGGTCCGGGCGGTGCGCGGCTCAGATCGTGTGGGACAGCGGATCCGCGCGCACGGCGCTGGACCTGCGCAGATCCCGGGTGACCAGCGCACGTCGCAGCCACCGGTCCGTGCCGTCGTAGCGCGGCCGGAACGGCCGCCTGCCGTGCACGGCCCGGTAGTTGTCGACGAACAGCACGTCGCCGGGTGCCAGGACGACGTCGCACAGACGCGCCGCCAGCTGCTCCAGCAGCCGGCCCAGCGCCGCCGCCGCCCGCCGGTCGCCGTCCCGGGGCCGCATGAAGGGCGGATCCAGGCGCAGGTACGGAGACTGGGGGTGCCCGAACAGCACCGGTACGGGCTCCGCGGCCGTCTCCTCGTCCATCCACTTGCGGTGCTCGCTGTCGGGCCGGATGTGGAACACCGGTTCGGCGAGCGTGCGGAGGTCCTCCGCGCTCAGCAGGGCCGGGTCGAACGCGGCGAAGGTGGTGGCGACCCGCCGCGGGTTCCGCAGGCACAGCAGCCCCAGGTAGTCGCACCGCAGCTCGTGGAACGCGTCCTCGCAGTGGAACTCCAGCGGCGCCTCGCTGCCGTGGCCGGTCTGGACGTCCTCCTCCCCGGCCACCGGCAGTACGTCGGTGAGCAGCCGCCCTTCCTGCAGCGTCCGCCAGGCGAACAGGTCGCCGAGGCGGCAGGCGAGCAGGGCCAGGAGGAAGTCGGCGTGTGCGCTGCCCCCGTCCTTCCGGTCCCGCCAGTGGCCGGGTGTCGGCGGGAGCCGCGGAGCGTCGACGGGCAGTCCGCGAACGACCACACCGCCGCGCGGATCGTCGTGCCGGAACTCCGCCAGGAACTCCCGCACCCGGCGGGGCAGCACGTCGGCGAGCACCGTCAGCCGGCGCAGGACCGGTTCGGCGGGGCTGCCGAACCGGTCCACGGCCTCGGCCGCGAGGGCGTCCAGCTCGGTCTGTTCCGCCGTGGTGAGGGTCAGCGTTCCGGGCTCGGAGGTCATAGTGGGCTCCCGGTCTCCGTGGGCTCGCGGGGTGACAGGCGGCTGTTGCCGGCAGGGACCGTCAGGCGAATCGGGAGTGGCCCGTCGAGCTGATGTTGACGAGGATCCTCTGTCTGCTGCGCGCTCTCGCCTCGGCCACGACGGCAGCCAGCTGGTAGCCCGTCTCCAGCGCGACGGCCCGCCCTTCGCACTCCTCGAAGAGGCGCGCGGCCTTCACCGCCTCGGCGGAGGTGAAGGTGCGGGTGGCGAGGTCTCCCCGGCGGTGGAAGGCCGCGACCGGGGCGGCCACCAGCGTGGAGCCCAGCCCGCCGATGTACTCGCTGCCCAGCAGCCGTTCGAGGCCGTAGGTGCGCAGCCGCGGGTAGAAGTCACGGTCGTCGATGGAGTAGTCGCCGAACACCCCGGCGCTGACGACCGGGCAGTGCTCGGACTCGGCGCAGACGACGTCCACGCCCGGGCGTCCGAGGAAGGGCGCCGCGATGCCGAGCAGGTTCGCGCCGCCGCCGCAGCTGCCCACCACCACGTCGGGGGCCTCGCCGCCGAGTTGCGCCAGCGCTTCCTGCCCGACGAGCGTCTGGGGCAGGATGAAGTAATTGTAGACGCTGCCGAAGATGTACCGGACGCCCGGCATCTCCCGCACGTGGTCGATCGCGGCGTTTGCGGACAGCACCAGGGGATCGAAGCCGTCGGCCCGGTCCTCCCCCACGACCACCACCTCGGCCCCCGCCTCGCGCATCATCGCGGCGCGGTCGGGGCGGGCGGCGGCGCTCGCGGAGTCGAGGAAGCACAGGACCTCCAGGCCGAAGCGGGCCGCTGCTTGCGCGAGGGCCACGCCCCAGTTGCCGGTGGTCTCGGTGGCGAGGGTCCGCACGCCGTCCTGTGCGCAGTGGTAGGCGACCCATAACGCGCTGTTGGCCTTGTGGTTCCCCGACGGCGTGGTGCCCTCGTCCTTGACGTGGATGCGGCAGTCCGTGCCCAGGGCGGCGGCGAACCGCGTCGCCTCGAACAGCGGCGTCGGGCGGAAGGTCCCGTAGAGCTCGGCGAGTTCGGCCGGTACGGGAATCGTCGGCTCGTCCGTCAGCTCCATCCGGGCCAGTCGCGGGGGCAGCACCCGGGCGAGCGACTCCTCGGTGGCGAGCCGGCCGGTGACGGGATCCAGCAGGTGGGCGGGGTGTTCCGCGGACAGGTTGATCAGGGTGGCGTCGATCAAGGAACCTCCTCGCGGCACTCCGCGGACGCCGTGCCGCCGGTTCGCTGACGGCGCTCGGAGTGGGTCACTGCGGGCGGTGGGGGCGATGAGTTCGACGATGCGTGACAGGCGCATGTTCCGTTAGTGAGGATGACAGAGCCGATACGGTCGTTCAACCCTGCGCGGTCCGACGGCTGTTGCCTCAGGCGAGACCGCCGGCCGGAACCGCCCCGGCCACCGCGGCGCCGCGCGGCCGGTCGTGCGCCGGCACCGGCCGCGCGGCGGAGGGGCGTCCGGCTCAGCTCTCCAGCTCGCGCAGGTAGCGTGCGAACTTCTCCAGCCCGTCGATGTTGCGCGGGCCGCTGATGCCTTCGTTGTAGTCGAGGACGAAGAAGTTGCCCTTCCGGACGGCGGGCAGATGCCTGCTGTGGGGGGAGGACTTCAGAAAGCCGATCTTCTTCTCGGCGGGCTGGTCGCCGTAGTCGAGGATGACGACGACCTCGGGCTCGGCCTCGGTGACCGCCTCCCAGCCGACCTGGGTCCAGCGCTCGTCCAGGTCGGCGAAGACGTTGCGCCCGCCGGCGGTGGCGATGATGTCCGTGGGCGGGACCTGGCTGCCGGCGGTGAACGGCTGGTCGGTGCCCGAGTCGTAGAGGAAGACGGGCACCGGGTCGCCCTCCGGCGCCCGGGCGGCGACGGCCTGCGCCCGCTTCTTCAGCCCGGCCACGACCTCGTCCGCCCTGTCCTCGACGCCGAATATCCTCCCCAGCCGTTCGAGGTCGGTGTAGAGGGCCTCGAACGGGGTGGCGCGCTCGGGGTGTCCGGGGTAGTTGTAACAGCTCTCGGTGTGCATGAAGCTCTGGATGCCGAGCTTGTCGAGGATCTCCGGGGTGATGCCCCGCTCGTCGCTGAAGCCGGAGTTCCAGCCGGCGACGACGAAGTCGGACTTCGCCTCCACGACGAGTTCCTTGTTGAGCAGGTCGTCGCTGAGCATCTTCACCTTCGCGTACTCCGACGCCCACGGCGACTCGGTCACGGGCGGGTTCGCCGGCGGCATCACGTAGCCGTGCACGTGCTCGGTCAGGCCGAGGCTGAACAGCTTGTCCGCGCTGCCGCCCTCGTAGGCGACGGCACGCTGGGGGCGGGTGTAGTCGACCGGCTCGCCGCAGCGGTTGACGGTGGCCGTACGCGCGTCTCCGGTACCGGTATCCACGTCGGCGCCGCAGCCGCCGAGCAGCAGCAGCGTCCCGGCGAGGGCGGGGCCGAGCACGGCGCGGGGCCGGAGGGGCAGGGTTACGGGCATGACGGGACGCCGCCTTTCACAACGGGGGGATCGAGCGAGTAGAGCAACTGCGGAGCACCGGAGAGCGGGTGCGGGACGATGTCGGCGGTGACGCCGAAGACGGCCGCGACCTGCTCGGCGGTGAGCACGTCCGCGGGCGGCCCGGCGGCCACCAGCTGCCCGTGGGAGAGCAGGGCGATCCGGTCGCAGGCCAGGGCGGCGAGGTTGAGGTCGTGCAGCACGACGAGCACGGTGGGGCCGGAGCCCTTCAGGTACGACAGCAGCTCGACCTGGTGGCGGACGTCCAGATGGTTGGTCGGCTCGTCCAGTACCAGGACCTCCGGCTCCTGCACGAGCGCCCGGGCGAGCAGGACCCGCTGCCGCTCCCCGCCGGAGAGGGTCAGCACGCTGCGCCGGGCGAGGTGGCCGATGTCGAGCCGGGCCATCGCGCGGTCGCACAGCTCGCGCTCGCGGCGGCCGAGCGGCTGGTTGCCGCGCAGGTGCGGGGTTCGTCCGAGAGCGACGACCTCGGCGACGGTGAAGTCCAGTTCGACGGTGCCGTCCTGGGTGGTGGCGGCGATCCGCCGGGCGCTGTGCCTCATCGTCAGTCCCGCGAGGTCGTCCCCGCCCACCCGCACGGTGCCGGAGGTCGGGCGCAGCGCGCGGTAGACGCACTTCAGCGCGGTGGACTTGCCGCTGCCGTTGGGACCGACCAGTCCCACGACCTCGCCGTCACCGGCGGTGAGGGACAGCTCGTGCACCAGGCTCCTGCCGTCGGTGACCACCGAGATCCCGTCCAGCCTCAGATCCATGTCAACTGCCTCCGAACACATAGCCCTTGCGGCGCATCAGAGTGATGAACACCGGGACGCCGACGAGCGCGGTGATCACACCCAGCGGCAGCTCGCGGGGCGCGACCAGGGTCCGCGCGACGAGGTCCGCCCAGACCATGAAGAGCGCCCCGGCCGGCGGGGCGACGGCCAGTACCCGGGAATGCGAGGCGCCGACCACCATGCGCACCAGGTGCGGCATGACCAGGCCGACGAAGGCGATCGCGCCGCTGACGGCCACCATCACCCCGGTCACCAGCGCGACCAGCACCAGCAGCACCCGGCGGTGCCGGTCGGGGCTGACGCCCAGGCTCGCCGCGCTCTCGTCCCCGAGCGCGAGTACGTCCAGGGTCCGGCCGCTGCGGTACAGCACGAGCACGCCCAGCAGCACGGCGGCGGCCACCACCGGCAGAGCGCCCCAGGTGGCGGCGCCGAAGCTGCCCATGGTCCAGTACAGGACGGTGGCCGTGGCCTCGCTGTCCGGGGCGAAGTAGACGATCACGCTCATCACGGCCTGGAAGCCGAGCGCCATCGCCACGCCGGTCAGCACCAGGCGCAGCGGGGCCAGCGCGCCGCCCCTGCCGACCGCGGCGGCGTACACCAGCACGGACGCGGACAGGGCGCCGAGGAAGGCCCCGGCGGAGACGGCGTAGATGCCCAGCGCGGCAAGGCCTCCGGTGACCGAGACGGCCACGGCACCGACCGAGGCACCCGAGGAGACCCCCAGGATGAACGGGTCGGCCAGCGCGTTGCGCACCAGCGCCTGCACGGCGACACCCATGGCGGCCAGCCCCGCGCCCACCAGCGCCGCCAGCAGCACTCGGGGGGTACGGATCTGCCAGACGATCTGATACGTCGTCACCTCGTCGGCGTCGACGCGCCCGCCCGTGAGCGCGGCCCACAGGTGGCGGGCGGTCTCGCCGGGGGCGACGGTCGCGGGCCCGAGGCCGATGGCCACCACGACCGAGACCAGCAGCACGCCGAGCAGCAGGGCGCACGCGACCACCGGGCCGGCGCGGGACGCCGGCGAGACCCCGCCGCGTACCGGCCCTTCGGGCTCCGGCACCCCGGCTCCGGCATCGGCGCGGGGCGCGGCGCCCGTTGGCGACGGGCGCATCAGGCCGCCGCCTGCCCTGGCCGCCGCGGGCCGGCCACCGGGCCGCGGCAGCCCCCTCGACATGCGTGCCCCATGCGCACGCCTCCCTCCACACCGTTATAGATAATGATTATCATTTTTATAGCATGGAGATCGACGGGCTACGCAGCGGGTGCACGACGGCGGGAGAAGTTGCGGGCGGACGGGGTCAGGGCCGCGGCGGCGGGGGCGAGGAAGCAGACCAGCGCGCAGGCGCCGAGCACCGGCCGGAGTCCGAAGGCGTCGATGGCCGGAGCGATGAGCGCCAGGCCCGCGGGGGCCAGACCGTAGGAGACGAGGAAGTCCAGCGAGGAGACGCGGGCCAGCCGGTCCGGGGCGACCTCGCGCTGGACCGCGGTGAACCACGGCACGTTGAACAGCTCGATCCCCAGCCCGGCAACGGCGAAGGCCGCGACCACCACGGCCGGGTGGACGGCGAACACCAGGCTCAGCGGCGCCACACCGTACGCGGCGAGCGCGGCCAGCGCCGCCCGGCCCGGTGCGCGGGGCCGCCAGCGGGCGATGACCAGGGCGCCGGCGAGTGCCCCGGCGGTGTAGGCGGTCAGTGCGGCGGCGAGCACCGCCTCGGTGCCGTAGCGGTCCCGGCTGACCAGCGGCAGGGCGACGCCGGTGGCGGAGTAGCCGGTGAAGATGACGGCGGCCAGCGCGCCGAGGCCGGCGACGAACCAGGGATGGCCGCGCGCCTCGCGTACGCCCTCGGTGAACTCCGCGGCGAAGGAGCCCCATCGGACCGCGGAGGGCGCCGCGCCCCCGGCACCCCGCCCCGGCACCAGCGCGGCGACCAGCCAGAGCAACCCGAGGCCCAGCAGCAGGCCGCGGATGTGCAGGAGCACGGCGAGCAGCGCGGCGAGACCCGGGCCGACCAGGGTGGTGACCCTGACGGCCAGCGTCATCGCGGCGTTGGCCTGCTGCCTGCGGCCCTCCTCGACGACCTCGGCGGTCAGCGCCTGGAACGCCGGCCGGCAGGCGCCCTGGCCGCATCCCGCCACCGCGGCCGCCACGGCGGTCAGCGCCATCGACCGGCCGAGACCGGCGGCGAGCAGCGGCGCGGACGCGGCGGCGGCCAGGCCGGCCCAGAGCACCGCGCCGCGGCGTGAGTGCCGGTCGGCGAGCACCCCGCCGACCGGTACGGCGACGAGGAAGCCGGCGGTGCGGGCCGCCAGCAGCAGACCCAGCTCCGTCGCCGTCAACACACGCTCCAGCACCGCGAGTCCGAGCACGAACGGCAGCGCCCAGGTCGCCAGCCCGGACGCCGTGGCACCGCACCACAGCCGCAGGAACGCCACGTCGAGCAGGACGGGCGACCGGCCCCTCTTCCCGGGCACACCTGTCCGGCGCACGGGGCGGGGTGAGGTCACGGGGCTTCCCCGGGGGCGACGGCAGGGCATAGTGAAAATGATTATCATGCTTATGAGTGTGATGGCGACGGGGCCGTCACGGACTGCCCGCTGCAACCGCTCGTGGACGGCGCCGCGTCTGCTGACGAAAGAACTGCCGCTGCGAACCGGGGTACAGCATGCCGAGCTACGGGCTGATCGTGATGGGTCCCATGGGTGCCAACCCCCTCGACCAGGTCGAACTGCTGGAGACGGTCGACGGCAGGACGCCATCCCCTTTCAGGGCCTGAACGCGCCGCAGGACCGCCCACCGACGTGACGCCGGCGGCAGCGCAAATCCGTCATCCGCCGCCGGACCGGGCGAAGGCCGCAGTGGGCAGCAGGGCCTGGGTGTCCTCCCACGCGAGCCAGATCCCGTGCTCGCTCTCGAGGAAGCGCAGGAAGGCCACGTCGGGGAGTTCCTGCCCGGAGTAGGCGAAGCCCGGCACCCCGTCCCGTACGCCCACGCCTCCCAGATGCGGCATCCCCGGTTCGTAGTGGGCCAGCACCTGGCCGTCGCGGGCGTAGCCGACCTGGTGCTCGCCGTTGACGCTGCGGAACACCGTGTACGCGCGCGTCCCGCGCGACAGCGCTGCCAGGCGGGCGGGGGCGTGGCAGGAGATGTTCTCGATGGCGTAGGCCCAGCCGGGAACCGTGCCGGCGCGGACGAGCACCTCCGGGTGGGAGAGGAAGCCCGCCTCCGTGAGCCGTGCCACGAGCGCCTCGTCCTCCCGGTCCAGGAACTCCAGGTCGCCGAGGTGGCCGTCCTCCGGCCGCGCCTGGAGTTCGGCGACCGCGTCAGCGGTCAGCTCGTGGACGTGCTGCGGCTCCGCGCCCATCCGTACCAGCAGCTCACGCGGCTCGATGCCCTCACACAGCGTGAAGGTGTACCCCAAGTCGTATTCGGTGGCTATCCACCGCAGCCCGCTCGCCACGTCCGCCCTCCCCGCAGCCGACAACTCACACCGCAACGTAGCCCAGCCCCGGCCTTGATCCCGCCCGAGCCGTGGCCGCGGCCCGTCCCGCCCGCACCGGGGTTTCCGTGTCCGGTGCCGCTCAGCGCCGGTGGCGACCCGACAAAGGCGGTGCGGGGAATGTCGGGTGGTCGGTTCCGCCGGCGCCGCACGATGGGGGCATGGATGACACGACCCCGGTATCCCGTTTCCTCCGCGACGGCTTCGTGAAGCTGGAGGGTGCCGTCGCGCCGCGCGTGGCCGCGGACTGCGCGCGGCTGCTGTGGCGGGAGACGGGCTGCGACCCGGACGACCCGTCGACGTGGACGCAGCCCGTGCACTGGGTGGGCGGCATGGCGCAGGGGCCGTTCGCCGCCGCGCCCAACTCCCCGTCCCTGCACCGCGCGTACGATCTGCTCGTCGGCGCGGGACGCTGGGAGCCGCGCTATTCGCTGGGTACGTTCCCGCTGCGCTTCCCGCACGAGGAGGAGCCGGACGACGCGGGCTGGCACATCGAGGGGAGCTACCTGCCGGAAGGCGAGGACTGGTACTTCACGAATCTGCGCTCCCGGGGCCGGGCGCTGCTGATGCTCTTCCTGTTCAGCGAGGTCGGCGAAGAGGACGCCCCGACCCGGATCCGGGTCGGCTCGCACCTCGACGTGCCGAAGGTGCTGGAGAAGTACGGGGAGGACGGGGCGAGCGGGCTGACCCTGGCACCCGAGTTGGTGGCGGCGTCCGACCACCGGCCGCTCGCCCTTGCCACCGGGTCCCCGGGCGACGTCTTCCTGTGCCATCCGTTCCTGGTGCACGCGGCTCAACCGCACCATGGGACGCGGCCGCGCTTCATGGCGCAGCCGCCGCTGATGCCGGCCGTACCGTACGAACCGGAACGGGCCGACGGCGCGTACTCCCCCGTGGAGATCGCGATCCGCCGGGGGCTGGGACAGGACACCCCCGGTCCGGACGGAGAGGGCGCCGGCCGCAGCGCGGGATAGTCCTGCCTCACGGCCCTCGCCGCCGAGGTGGCCGTGAAAGGAAAGAGGGAGGAGGCCGGGCATGCTGGAGCGGTTGAACCGGGCCATGGAGCACATCGAGGGCCATCTCGACCAGGACGACCTCGACGTGGCGGAACTGGCACGCATCGCGGCCACCTCGGAGCACCACCTGCGCCGGATGTTCTCCGCGCTCGCGGGAATGCCGCTGTCGGAGTACGTCCGGCGCCGCCGCCTCACCCTCGCCGGCGCCGAAGTACTCGCGGGACGCGACACGTTGCTGGAGATCGCCGTGCGCTACGGCTACGGCTCCGGCGAGGCGTTCGCGCGGGCGTTCCGTGCCATGAACGGCATCGGACCGGGCGAGGCCCGCCGTACCGGCGCCGCACTGACCTCCCAGTCACGGATGGCCTTCCGCCTCACCATCGAGGGGAGCAGCAGCATGCGGTACCGCGTCGTGGACAAGGCGGAGTTCACCGTCGTCGGGTTCAGGGCCCGGGTGCCCCTCGTGCACGCAGGACCGAACCAGGCGATCATCGACTTCGTCCGACGGATCGATCCGCGGACCCTGGAGCGCCTGGAGAAGCTGTCGGACCAGGAGCCGCACGGCATCGTCGCGGTCTGCGACGACATGGACCCCAGCCGCGCCGAGGGCACCGGGCTCGACTACCACCACGGCGTGATCACCGCCGCGGCCGCTCCGGAAGGCACGTCCACGCTGGCCGTCCCGGCCGGCGCCTGGGCGGTCTTCACCACCTCCGGGCCGGCGCCGCAGGCCATCCAGGAACTCTGGCGGGACGTGTTCACCGAGTGGTTCCCGTCGAACCCGTACCGCACCCGCACCGGCCCGGAGATCCTGCGCACCCGCCTGTCGCCGGACAGGACCGGGGCCGACGCCGAACTCTGGCTCCCGGTCGAGCCCGAGCACCGCTGACACGGCGGCACTCCCCCGGGCCGGCGTGTGCTGCCCGATCACCGGCCGGCGCCTCAGCTCAGGGTGCGGCGGGCGAGGCGGCGGTGTTTGAGTGCGAGGTGCAGGTCCAGCCGGACGAGGCCGTCGGCGAGGTCGGCGCCGAGCAGGGCGGCGACGCGGCCGAGGCGGTAGTAGAGGCTGGTGCGGTGCAGGTGGAGGCGGGCGGCGGTGCGGGCGGCGTCGGCGCCGAGGTCGAGGTACGTCTCCAGGGTGGCGAGGAGCATGGGTGCGGAGGCACCGGCGCCGTCGAGCGGGGCGAGGATGCCGGGGGCGGGCGGCGGAGGCGCGGCGGAGTACAGCAGCGTGCGGTACGGGCCGAGGTCGCGCCAGGTGAGCGGGGTGGGCAACGCGGGGTCCAGCGCCGCGAGTTCGGCGGCGGCCAGCGCCCGGGCGCGGGCGGTGCGGACGGAGTCGAGCGTGAACGGCGCGGGGTCGCAGCTGCCGACCATGACGGTGGCGGAACCCGCCGGCTCGGCGATCCGGCCGATCCCGTACGCGATGTCCTCCCCCGCCCCGTGCCGGGCCAGCACCACCGCGTGGCTCGCGCCGACGTACGAACCGACGTACCCCGCGTACGCGCGCAGGGCCGCCGGGAGCGCCCCGGCCAGCCGCCGGAACTCGCGCCCGGCGAACGGCACCGCGCCGCCCCGTCCCGGCGCGGCGGGCACCACCGCGTACACCCGGATCCGGGACCCGAGGAGGCCCGGGGCCGCCGCGGCGAGGCGGTCCAGAGCCTGCGGGTCGGGGCTCTCGACGAGCACGGCGCGGATCAGTTCGTCGGTTTCCCGGCCCGCGGCCGGGGCCGCGGCGGCGGGCGGGTGCGGGGCGAGCGCCGGGGCCATGGCACGCGCGGCACGCGCGGCCGCGGCCTTCGCCGTCCCGTCCAGCGCCGTGTCGGCGTCGAGCACCCAGAGGTAGCCGAGGCAGCCGCGTCCGCTGCGAATCGGCACGCACAGCCGGGCGGCCATGCCGAGCCCGGGGTTGGCCGGCACCTCGACGGGCCCGGCCGCATCCGCGATGCCGTGCCGCAGCTCCCACTCCAGGACCGCGGGGGCCACCCGGCGGGACAGGATGGCTGCGATCCGCGCGGGGTCGGCGTCGGCGCCCTGTGCGCTGTAGGCGACGAGGCGGCCGTCGGGGGCGTCCACGGAGAGGCTGTGCCCCAGCTCGTCGGCGAGCGAGTCGAGTTGCTCCTGGAGGCTGCCGGCGTGGGCCACGGGACCGTCCTCGACGTACCGCTGGGTTCCTACAAGTGTAGGAGAGGGCGCGGGCCGGTCCCGTCACGCGTCCGATGTGCCGGGGACCCGCCCCGGCCTAGCGTGGTGATCTCCCCCGGCCCCGGCCGTCCCGGCCGTGGCCGCCCGAGCCGAGAGGCGGACACCCGTGGCCGACCGTACGGAGCAGGCGCGCGAGCCCGTGGCGCTCCGGGAGTTGACGTGGCTGGGCGGCAACCCGGGCGACGGCTGGTACGAGATGACCGGCGGGCTGATCCGCCTCCTCGAAGGCCGCGACCCCGCCCTGCACCTGACGCTGGCCGCCGGCGGCGGGCGGGAGAACCTGACCCGGATCCGCGACGGCGCGGGCCATGTGGGTATGAGCACGGACGTCGTGGTGGCCGCGGCGTACAACGGCGGCCCGCCCTTCGACGCTCCGATGCCCGCCCTGCGGGTTCTGGGCACCGGGTGGTCGGCACTGCCGTACAACCTGCTGCGGGCGGCCGACGCCGGTGCCGGGTCCGGGTCCCGTCTCGGCGAGGCGATCACGGGGCGGCCCGGCGGGCGGTTCGGGGCGCCGCCGGAGGACACCACCGACGAGCTGATGTTCCGTGCCGTCGTCGGCCACTACGGCGCGACGTACGCCCGGATCCGCGCCTGCGGCGGCCGGGTGCTCCTCGACGGCTACGACGCGCTGGTCCGCGCCCTCCACGCCGGCGAGATCGACCACGTCTTCGGCGCGACGACACTGCCCTCCCCCGGCATCGCCGCCGCGGCCCGGGGCGTCCGGCGGGTCGAACTCGCCCCGCTGCCGGCGGACCTCATCGCCCACCTCGCCCGCCGCTACGGCTGCACCCCCGGCGCGATCCCGGCCGGCACCTATCCGGGCCTGCACACCGCGGACGTGGCGACGTGTTTCGCCGCCACCGTCCTCGTGGTCTCCGCGGAACTGGCCGACGGCACCGCGTACGCACTGACCCGGCTGCTGCTCGGCGCCCTCGACGGACTCCCCGGCGTACACCCGTCGCTGGCCGGGTTCAACCCGGCCACCGCCTGGCGCAACGTCCCCGCGCCGCTGCACCCGGGCGCCGCGCACGCCTACCGGGAAGCGGGCTTCATGGCCTGAACCCCGGCACCTCCAGGCGGAAGGCCCCCCAAGAGGAAGACCCGGACGCCGGGGCGTCCGGGTCCGTGGGGCCCGATCGTCAGTACCAGTACCAGCGTCGGGCTGGCTTGTTGGTGAAGATGCGTCGCATCGTCGCGGCCACGGCTGCTCACCTCCTTCCCGTGTCGAGTGCGGGCGGGTGGTCCGGGGTGCGGTGCAGGACGAAGGGTCGCGGAACGTTGCCCTCCGACATGGCTGCGCGGGTGTCGCCGCCGGTGACGGCCAGGCGGGCGTGGCCGGTGAGGGCGGACAGGGTTTCGGTGAGCAGCGTCTGTGCCACCGCTGCGCCGGCGCAGCTGAAGGGCCCCGTGCCGAAAGGGATGTACGGGCCGTGTCCGCTGTCGCTGGCCCAGCGCTCGGGCCGGAACGCGCCCGGGGAGGCCCAGTGGCGTGCGTCGTGGTGCAGCAGGTACGGGCAGACGGAGAGCACCTCACCGGATGGGATGACGGTGCCACCGATGTCCATGGCGTGCGGGAGGGTACGCCCGAGCATCCAGGGCACCGGGCGGTGCCTCAGCGCCTCGCGCACGACGTGGTCGATCGCCCAGGGCCACGGTGCGGCCCCGGTGTGGTGCAGACAGGCCAGCAGCACCGACCAGGCCAGCGAGCCGCTGACAGGGGCCATGATCGCCCGGAACATCATCAGGTGCAGTTCGGCCACCACTCGGTCGGACACATCCGCTTCCGGGCATGCCGTGAGCACCGCGTCCAGCATGTCCCGCGGTTCGCCGGCGGGCTGGCGGCGGCGGCGGTGCGCCTCCTCGGTCACTGCGGCCAAGAGCCTGGCCCGTACGAGTTCCGCCCGGGCCCGCCGCCACACGTACCGCGAGCGCACCGCCACACCCCCGTGGGCGGCCTGCCGCATCAGCTCGCGGGAGCCGCCCGGTGTGCCGGGGTGCAGCAGGACGTCCGCGAGGCAGCGGTGGACCAGCCGCGTGCCGGCGTCCGGCCACCGGCTGGCCGGCGGCAGTGCGGCCACGGCCCCGGGCAACGCGGCGCGGTAGTGCGGCACGGCGGTCCGCAGGAGGCTGCGCACCGCGCGGCCCAGCCCGGCCTGCGCGCCGCGGGCGGGCAGCAGTTCGCCGAAGAAGAGCGACCCGCCCGTGTGGAAGTCCGGATCCTGCAGCAGTGCCTGCGCCAGTTCGGTATCGCGGACGCACCAGCCACCCCACGGCAGCCGCATCACCCCGGCCGTGCTGCCGTGGCTCAGCTGCTCGATGCAGACGAGGGGATCCCGCAGCAAGCGGATCTTGTGCCTCATCCTCATCCCCCCTCTCCGGTGTCCCGGCACGCGAAGCCGGAGCGCCCCGCAGCCGAGTGGAATCACCTGGCTGATTCCACTCGGCTGTCGGTGCATGTCAGCGGTGACCCCAAGGTGTGAGCGCACGCCGGTGCTCCGAACTGCCGCTACCGCCGCCACGCGACGCAGCCGCTCCTGCGTCCCCGCGCAGCGCACGCCTGGCGGCGCGCCCGCGGCAGCCCCGGCCCGGGCCCCTCCGGTACGGGGGATGCGCACGGTCACACGGATGAAGGAGTGCACGCCGGAGCACATCCGACCCCCGGTGGTACCGGCACGCCGCGCACGCCAGCTTCGACCGCCCGCGCCACCCGCTGGGAGCCGGGGCCGACCGCGGCGGCTGACCCCGCGATGAGCCGCGCCGCGGAATACACCTGGTCTCATCACACGTTCTGCTCGCGAGTCCGCACCGGGAGCGCCGGGGACAAGGGCCGCCGCCGCACCGGTGGGGACGTCGTTGAGAATGAGGGTGACAACGGTGAGGAGCCAGATGCGACCGTTCCTGGACAAGGTCATGCCGGAGGCGTGGCAGGCCGCGAGGTCCTACTCGGCGGCGATCCGCGACGCCGCGTTGGGCCGTGGGCTGGATCCGCAGGAGATCGAGCTCATCAAGGTGCGCTCCTCGCAGCTCAACGGGTGTTCGTTCTGCCTGGACCTCCATTCCCGGGAGGCCCGGGAGGCCGGGGTCGCGCAGCAGAAGCTGGACCTGCTTCCGGCCTGGCGCGATTCCGGCGTCTACGCCGATCGCGAGACCGCCGCGCTCGCCGTCGCGGAGGCGGCCACCGTGCTGCCCCTCGGCGAAGACGCGCAGGCCGACCTGGAGGCGGCGCGCGACATCCTGGGTGAGGAGGGATTCGTCGCAGCCGAGTGGGTCGCGGTATCGATCAACATGTTCAACCGGATCTCCATCCTCAGCCGGCATCCGGTACGCCCGCGAGGGCTGGACGGGAAGGTGATCCGGTGAGCAACCTCGACGGACGTCCCGACCTGGCCGTGCTGGCTCCCGGTCAGCCGTGCACCGCCGTGGAGGTCCTTCAACCGCGGCTCGTGCCCCTGGGCGGGCCGCGGGCCATGACCGTGTACCGGACGCTGCCGCAGCGCAGCCGGTCCCTGGTCGGGGCGTGGTGCTTCCTGGACCACTACGGCCCCGACGACGTCTCGGCCACCGGCGGCATGGAGGTCGCCCGGCATCCCCACACCGGGCTGGCCACCGTGTCCTGGCTGTTCACGGGCCGCATCGACCACCTCGACTCCGGCGGCAACGCGGCACAGGTGCGGCCGGGCGAACTGAACCTCATGATCGCCGGACAGGGCATCACCCACTCCGAGATCAGCCCCACCGACGCCGACACCCTGCACGGCGTCCAACTCTGGTACGCACTCCCCGAGGCGACGCGCTTCGGCCCGAACCACTTCGAGCACTACCGCCCCGAGCCCGTCACCGTGCCCGGCATGACCGCCCGGGTCTTCCTCGGCGACCTCCTCGGCTCGTCCTCCACCGTCCTGACCCGCACCCCCGACCTGCTCGGCGCGGAGCTGATGCTGGACCCGGGCGCCACGGTGACCCTCGACGTGCGGGCGGACTTCGAGCATGCCGCCCTCGCCGAGACGGGCACGGCCGTGGTCAACGCCACCGATCTCGCACACCGCTGCCTGGCGTACGTACCGCCCGGCTCGGACACGCTCACGCTCACCGCCGGCCCGGACGGCGCCAGGCTCATCCTGCTCGGCGGCGTCCCGCTGGACGAGCAGATCGTCATGTGGTGGAACTTCGTGGGCCGCAGCCACGAGGAGATCGTCGAGTTCCGGCGCCGCTACCAGGCGGAGATCGGAGCCGAACCGGCCGACCCCGACGACGCTGGCAAACCGGAGCTGTTCGGGCCGTTCCCGCCCGACCAGCCGCCTGCACTGCCCGCCCCGGTCCTGCCCACCACCCGCCTGCGGCCGCGCCGGCAGCCGCACGCCACGGAGAACACGCCACCAGAGGGAGGACGGCCATGACGGACCAGCGCTTCGAGGTGCAGGATCGGCCCGAGGAGTCGCGCTACGTCCTCGTCGACCACGATGCCGCAAACCCTGCGGACCAGATCATCGGCGCGGAGGACTACGTCGACGTCGACGGTCCCGACGGCGTCCAGCGCGTGCTGTTCCACACCGAGGTGTCGGCGGACTACGCCGGGCAGGGCCTCGCCTCCCTGCTGGTCCGCGGTGCGGTCGACGATGTCGTGGCGCGCGGTTACGCCGTCGTCCCGGTCTGCCCGTACGTCGCCGGGTGGCTCCCCAGGCACCCCGAGTACGACGACCACGTCGTCAAGCCCAGACCCGACCACCTGCGCGCCGTGGACTCCCGGCAGAAGTAGCGGCGGTCAGGGGCCGTCGATGCCGGGGAGGCGTCATGCGCGCAGTGCGTCCAGGCCCTCCAACAGCTTGTCCGGGGTCGCCGGCAGGTCCCGTACGCGCACGCCGGTGGCGTTGAACACCGCGTTGACCACGGCCGACGGCGATCCCACGATCCCGATCTCGCCGATGCCGCGCGTGCCCATCGGGTTGCTGTGCGGGTCCTCCTCGTCCAGCCAGACCGCGTCCAGGTCGCAGACGTCCGCGTGCGCGGCGATGTGGTAGTCGGCGAGGTCGTCGTTCACCACCTGCCCGGTGCGCGGGTCCAGCACGGTGTGCTCGTGCAGCGCCATCGACAGGCCCATGGTCATGCCGCCGATGAACTGGGAGCGGGCGGTGCGCGGGTTGACGATGCGGCCCGCGGAGAAGACCCCGAGCATCCGCGGCACGCGGATCTCGCCGGTGTCGGCGTCGACCCGTACCTCGGCGAAGTGCGCGCCGAAGGAGTGCAGCGCGTACTTCTTCTGGTCCGGGTTCTCCGGTGTGCCGGCGCGGGACTCGGCGCCAGGCGGCGGGTCGTCGCCGTGCTGTTCGCGGAAGGCGCGGACGGCCGCGACCACCGTCGACCCCCAGGACGCGAGGCCCGAGGAGCCGCCGGCCACCGTCGCCGGGGGCAGTGCGGTGTCGCCGATGTGCAGCGTCACGTCGTCCGGCGCCGCGTCCAGCGCGTCGGCGGCGATCTGGGTGAGTGTCGTCCAGGTCCCGGTGCCGATGTCGGCCGCGCCGATCCGCACCGTCCAGCGGCCCGCGCCCTCGTGGCGGACCAGCGCCTCCGAGCCCTGGCTCGCGTAGTACGGGTACGTGGCCGACGCCACGCCGAGGCCCACCAGCTCCCGTCCCTCGCGGCGGGCGCCGGGAGCGGCGGCGCGCCGGTCCCAGCCGAACCGGCGGGCGCCCTCGCTCAGGCACTCCACCAGCTTCCGCCCGGACCAGGGGCGCCCGGTCTCGGGGTCCTGCGGCGGGTCGTTGCGCACCCGCAGCTCGATCGGGTCCAGGCCGCAGGCGGCGGCCAGTTCGTCCATCGCGCACTCCAGCGCGAAGAGGCCCGGGCACTCGCCCGGTGCCCGCATCCAGGAGGGCACGGGCACGTCCAGCGCCGCCAGCCGGTGCGACGTGCGGCGGTTGGCCGCGGAGTACATCATCCGGGTGCCGGTGGCCGTCTGCTCGGCGAACTCCTTGATACGGGCGGTGTGTTCGACCACGTCGTGGCTGATCGCGGTGATCCGGCCGTCCGTTCCGCAGCCCAGCCGCAGGTGCTGGATCGTGGGGGTGCGGTGCCCGGCGAGCGTGAACATCTGCTGGCGGGTCAGCGCCAGCTTCACCGGCCGGCCCGGTACCGCCCTGGCGCACAGCGCGGCCAGCACGTCGTGCGCGTGCGGCATGCCCTTCGAGCCGAACCCGCCGCCGACGTGCGGAGAGATCACCCGCACCTGGTCGGCCTCCAGCCCGAACAGCGGGGCGAGGGCGGTGCGTACGGTGTGCACGCCCTGCGTGGAGGCGTAGAGCAGCAGCCGCACCGGGGAGTCCGGCTGCCATACGGCGACCGTGGTGTGCGGCTCCATCGGGTTGTTGTGCTCCATCGGTGTCGTGTACGTGACGTCGACGGTGACCGGGGCCCGCTCCATCGCCGCGTCGACGTCGCCCTCCCCGGTGTCGGTGGCGAAGAAGGGGTTGACGGTCTCCGGGGCGTACAGGTCGTCGCGGTCGGCACGCAGCTCGACGTCTGGCCGCTCGTCCTCGTATGCGATCCGCACCAGGGAGGCAGCGTGCCGGGCGGTCTCCGCGTCCGCGGCGACCACCGCGCCCACGAGCTGGCCGCGGAACGCGATCCGGCCGGACTGCAGCACCGCCAGCTCCTCGTCGCCGGTCTCCTCGAGCCGGGGTGCGTCGCGGTGGGTGAGCACGGCCGCGACGCCGGGGCAGGCCGCGGCCGCCTCGGTGTCCACGCCGGTGATCCGGCCGCGGGCGACGGCGGCCTGCACCGGATGGACGTAGAGCGGGTCTTCGACGGGATGCTCGAAGGCGTAGCGGGCGGTCCCGGTCACCTTGGCCGGGCCGTCCAGACGCTCCAGCGGAGTGCCGACGGCGCGGGGGCGGAGAGTGGTCATCGCCTTGCCTCCGTGAGGTCGCGCAGGACCGCAACGATGGTGTTGCGGGCCAGCGGCACCTTGTACGCGTTGCCGTCCCGTACCTCGGCTGCGGCCAACTCGGCGCCGGCGGCCAGGCGGAAGGACTCCTCCGTCGCGGGGGCGCCGCGCAGCACGTCCTCCGCCCGCCCGGCGCGCCACGGCTTGTGGGCGACGCCGCCGAGCGCGACCCGCGCGTCCCGTACGACACCGCTGTCGTCGTCCACGTCCAGCGCGGCGGCGACCGACACCAGGGCGAAGGCGTAGCTGGCGCGCTCGCGGACCTTGCGGTACGTCGACCACCGGGTCATGGCGCTCGCCGGCGGCAGCTCGACGGCGGTGATCAGCTCACCGTGCGCCAGCACCGTGTCCCGCTCCGGGGAGTCCCCCGGCAGCCGGTGCAGATCGGCGAGCGGCAGCGAACGGGCGCCGTCCGCGCCGAGCACATGCACCGTCGCGTCCAGGGCGAGGAGGCCCACCGCCATGTCGGAGGGGTGCACGGCGATGCAGTGCTCGGAGGCCCCGAGCACCGCGTGGTGACGGTCCCAGCCGCCGATCGCGGCGCAGCCGGAGCCGGGCTCGCGCTTGTTGCACGGGGTGGTGACGTCCTGGAAGTAGCGGCAGCGGGTGCGCTGCAGGAGGTTGCCGCCGGTGGTGGCGGTGTTGCGCAGCTGCCCGGAGGCGCCGGAGAGCAGCGCGCGGGCCAGCGCCGGGTAGCGCTGCCGTACGAGGGGGTGGGCGGCCAGGTCGCTGTTGCGCACCGCCGCGCCGACGCGCAGCCCGCCGCCGGGCGTCTCCTCCACCTCCGTGAGAGGCAGCCGCGACACGTCGACGAGCATGTGCGGCGCGGCGACGCCGAGCTTCATGTGGTCGACCAGGTTGGTGCCGCCGCCGAGGAACACGGCGTCCGGACGGGCGGCGACGGTGGCCACCGCCTCCTGGGCGTCGGCGGCCCGGCGGTACTCGAAGGGGATCACGACGCCCCCCGCGATGCCGTCGCGGTCTCGCGCAGCGCGGCGACGATGTTCACGTACGCCCCGCACCGGCACAGGTTGCCGCTCATCCGCTCGCGGATCTCCCCGTCGTCGAGCGGAGCGGGCGAGTCCGGCGCGCCGGGCGGCGCCAGGTCCCGGGTGACGTGGCTGGGGTGGCCGGCCTCCGCCTCGTCGAGCATGCCGACCGCGGAGCAGACCTGGCCGGGTGTGCAGTAGCCGCACTGGAAGCCGTCCTGCTCGATGAACGCCTGCTGCACCGGGTGCAGTCCGCCGTCACCTCGTACCTCGCCGAGCCCCTCGGCGGTGACCACCTGGTCGCCGTCGTGGGCGACGGCGAAGGTCAGGCAGCTCAGCTGCCTGCGGCCCTCCAGGAGCACCGTGCAGGCGCCGCACTGGCCGTGGTCGCAGCCCTTCTTCGGTGAGGTCACCCCCAGACGCTCACGCAGTGCGTCGAGCAGGGTGGTGCGCGAGTCGACCGTCACGGCCCTCTCGGTGCCGTCCACCCGCAGGGTGATCCGGTGTTCCATATGCCGCCTCCCGGGGCGCTCCGGTGTCGGTCCCAGCGCAGGGGTACCACGCTGCGCCGGGCGAAAACCCGGTGACCGCGCCGACGCTCACAACCGGACATTACCGATAAAAAGCCCGGATCCGGAGCCATGGAACCCGCGGCGCGTGTCGCCCCGCACCACCGGCCGTGCCGTCAGCCGACGGCGGCCGCCCACGTCTTCGGGCCGGCGACGCCGTCGACGACCAGGCGGTTGACGCTCTGGTAAGTGCGGACGGCGGAGTTGGTCACGGAGCCGAAGTCGCCGTCGACCGCGATCCCCGCGCTGCGCTTGTTCAACGCTGTCTGCAGCCCGCGCACATGCGCTCCGGAGCTGCCCTGCTTGAGCGAGTACACCAGGCTTGCCCAGGTCTTCGGGCCGACCTGGCCGTCGGCCACCAGGCCCCGGGCGGCCTGGAACTTCTTGACCGCGTTGACGGACACCGAGCCGTAGTCGCCGTCGGCGACCAGCGTGGTACCGCGCTGGGTGATCAGGTGCTGGACGGCCTTCACGGTCGCACCCACGGCGCCGGGGTCGATCGTCGACCAGCCGCCGCCGAGGTCCACGCCGCGGGCGGCGAGGTAGGAGACGGGGTTGACCGTGGTGCCCAGCGCGCCGCTGTGGGTCTCGAAGTGGAGGTGGGGGCCGGTCACGTTGCCCGTGGCGCCCATGTCGGCGATCCACTGACCCGCGGCAACCGTGGCGTTGAGCGACACCCGGAACACGCTGAGGTGCCCGTAGTAGGTGTAGCGCCCGCTGCCGTGCGAGATGACCAGTCCGTTCCCCGTACGCCCGGGAACGACCGCGGTGCCGCGGCGTATCACGGTGCCGGCAGCCGCGGCGTAGACGGCCGTGCCGGTCGAGTTGGTGACGTCCTGGCCGGCGTGCGACGAGGAGCCGCGCGGGGCCCCGTAGTGGCCGCCGGACGGGAAGTAGCCCAGGGCGGGGTTGCACCACCGGCCGTCCTTGAGCGTCGCCGCCCAGGCGGACGAGGTCAGGGCCGGTACGCCCGCCAGCGCCACGCCGAGCCCGGCACCGAGGCCGAGGACCAGCTTCCTGCGCGACGGGTCCGCAGACCGGACATCCTGCGACGTCTCCGCCGGACCACACTGCTCACACATGTCCCGTTCCTCCCTGGATGCCGCTCGTTCTACTCGCGTAGCTATGACGAGAGCATGCCATGTCAGGACGCCGCCCTCCAGACCGCCTGCCCTGCGGGAGGCCGCCGCCTGTCACCTGCGGACAGGGGGATCTCCCCGGCCGCGTACGCGGCTCAACGCCCCGGTGTCGTCCCGGGCCTTGCCGTGGGGATCGTCGCCAGGCAGGCGGCGCCGATGAGCGCGGCGTCCGGGCCCAGCGCCGCGGTGAGCAGCGGCGGGGGGCCGGGGCGGGCGGCGGTTCTGCGGTGGTAGGCGTGGTCCAGCGCGGTGCGCAGCCGCCCCGGTGCGCTGCCGAGTCCGCCGCCGAGGACGACCGCGGGCGGGTCGAGGAGCCGGACCGCCATGGCGAGTACGGTGCCGAGCGCGGCGCCCGCGCCGTCGAGGACGCGGCCGGCCGCGGTGTCGCCGGCGGCCGCGAGGCGCGCCACCTCCCGGGCTCCAGGGGTGCCGGTGCCGCCGAGCGCGGTGTACCGTCCGCCGATGCCGAGCCCGGAACAGTAGGACTCCAGGGTGCCCGGCCAGCGGGGGTCGACGGAGGCGGGGACCTCGAACTCGCCGAGTGCGATGGCCTCGCCGCGGTGCCCGGGCACCGGGATGCCGTCGAGCACCAGGGTGGAGGACAGGCCGGTGCCGAGGGAGACGTACAGGAAGCCGTCGTGGTCGCGGCCGGCGCCGTACCGGGCCTCGCCGAGTGCGCCGCAGCGCACGTCGGAGCCGGTGACGCAGGGCAGCCCCGGCGCCTCGGCGGCGAGGACGTCGCGGGGCTGGCGGTCCCAGGCCAGGACCTCATGGCTCGTCAGCAGGCCGTCGGGGGCGGCGTATTCGGGGAAGCCGGCGCCGATCGCGGTGACGTCGAGGTCCAGTTCCGCGGCTCGCTTCAGCAGGGCACGCAGGCCCGCCGCGGTGCCGGCCAGACCCGGGTCGCGCAGCCGGCCGCCGGGGGCGACCGCGGTCGGCGCCTGGTGCCGGTGCAGCAGGCTTCCGTCCGCGGCCACCAGCCCCGCGGCGATCTTCGTGCCGCCGACGTCCAGTGCGGCGGTGACGCCGGTGGTGGTACTCATGCTGTTCACCTTCCCGCCCGGAGGGGCGTGCGCGTTCCGGCTGCCCGCCGGGAGGAGCCGGGGTGCCGCGCTCCGGCGGCCGGCGGAGCGTCAGTCCGGCGAACGGTGCAGCGTCGCCTCGAAGCGGTAGGCGTCCCCCCGGTAGACCGAGCGGCACAGCAGCACCGGTGTGTCCTCCTGGTCGGAGGTGATCTCCTCGCCGACCAGGACCGGGGAGCCCACCGGGACGCCGAGCAGCCGGGCCGCCTCGGCATCCGCGGCGTCGGCGTGCGCCGAGTAGGCGCTGCGCAGCACGCGGACGCCCGCGACTTCCTCCAGCGTCGCGAAGAGCGAGCGGTCGGTGAGATCGACGCTCTCCAGCCCCGCCGCCCTGGCCCGTACCAGCACCGTGGTCTCGAAGCACACCGGCACCGTGTCGAGGCCGCGCACGCGCGCTATCTCCAGCACCTCGGCGGCGGGCGCTATGCGCAGCCGCCGCGACTCCTCGTACGCCGCCGGGCGCACCCGTCGGTGCAGGACGCGGCCGGTGGGGACCAGCCCACGCTCGCGGGCGTTGTCGGTGAAGCTCTTCAGTACGCTCGGCGGCTCGCTGACCACGCTCGTCGTGACGTACCACCCGCGCTGCGCGGAGGAGTGCACCCGGCCCTCGGCCTCCAGCAAGGCCAGGGCCTGGCGCAGGCTGCTGCGGCTCACGCCGAGCTGTCCGGCCAGGGCGCGTTCGCCGGGCAGCCGGCTGCCCGGAGTCCAGACCCTCTTGTCCAGGAGGATCCCCAGCTCGCGGAAGGCGAGTTGGACGGCGGGGCCGGCGTTCGCGGGCTCGTCGAGTTCGGTCACAGGCAGGAAAATACCAGAGCAACCAATCGCCAGACCAGATCGCAATATGGTCTGATCACTGGACTATCTGGTCTGAGGTGGTGCATCATCCGGGGCATGGCGGAACCCGGGCCCGACACGGGTCGGGACTCCGCCGCCTCCGATCCGCCACGCCTCGCGTCCCAGCCCAAGGAAATCCTCGATGCCGGTACCCGTACCGGTCCGCCTCGCCGTCGTCGGCGCGGGGACCATCTCCCAGTCGGTGCACCTGCCCGCCGTCCACCGGCTCGGCGCGCTCTTCGAGCTTGCCGCGGTGTGCGACCTGTCGCCCTCGCGGGCGGCCGAGGTCGCGGCCCGGGCCGGCACGGGGGTGCGCGCCACCCACGACTACGCGCAGGTGCTGGCCGACCCCGACGTCGACGCGGTGCTGCTCGCCACCCCCGGCACCCACGCACGGGACGCCCGCGCCGCGCTGGAGGCCGGCAAGCACGTCCTGGCCGAGAAGCCGCTGTGCCTGACCGCGGCGGAAGCGGCGGTCCTGGGCGAACTCGCCGCGTCCCGCGGCCTGGTGCTCCAGGTCGGCTACATGAAGATGTACGACCCGCTGACCGAGACCGCCGCCGCGGAGCTGGCCCGCATGGACACCCCGCGCACCGTCCGCGTCACCGTGCTGCACCCGGCGGACGAGCCGCAGGTCGACCACCTCCGGCTCGCGCCGGCCGCGCGCGACGCCGACCCCGCCGCGCTCCGGGAGGCGCAGACCTACGAGGCCGTACGCACCGCCGAGGCGCTCGGAGACATCCCCGAGGAACTGGGCCGCTACTACCGCGACGTGCTCAACGGCTCAGTGATCCACGAGCTGTCCGTGCTGCGCGCCCTCGGGCTCACCCTCCCCGACCGCTTCGAGCACGCCGAGCTGTGGCCCGGGCCGATATCCGGCGGCGGCGAACCGCCGTGCCTGCTCGCCACCGCCGCGCTGGGCCAGGACGCCCGGCTGGTGGTGAACTGGAACTGGCTGCCCGACCACCCGGAGTACGGCGAGGAGATCGCCGTACTCGCCCGCGACGGGCGCCTCGCCCTGCACATGGCCCCGCCGTACCTGGTCGACGTCCGCTCCTCGCTGCACGTGGAGCGCGCCGAGGACGGGGTACGCCAGGACGCCGTCCTGCGGCACGGGTACGACACCGGATTCGTCCGCCAGCTGGAGGAGTTCGCCGCCTCGGTACGCACCGGCGCCCCCGTCCGCTCGGACGCCGCCGGCGCCGCGGCCGACGTGCGCTGCCTCCAGGCGCTGCTCGCGGCGATCGCCGCCGGCCAGGGTGTGACGGTCGGCGGCGAGGCCGCGTCCGCCGGGAAGGGGCGGCCCGCATGACGCGCCACGACCTCCCCGCGGGCGTCCGCCTCGGCAACGCGCCCGTCAGCTACGGCGTCTACGGCGAGGGCGCAGGCGGCGCCGGCGCCTCCCCCGACGCGCTGCTGGCCTCCATGGCCGAGGCCGGCTACGAGGGCACCGAACTCGGCCCGCCCGGGTTCTTCGGCACCCCGCAGCAGACCGCGGCCGCCCTCGCCCGCCACGGTCTTGCCGCCGTCGGCGCGTACATCCCCGTGCACTACGCCCTCGGCGACGACGTCGTCGCGTACGACATGGAGCGCATGGAGCGCACCTGCCGCGAGCTGGCGGCCTGCGCCGAGCAGTCGGGCGGGCAGCCGCTGGCGATCCTCGCCGACGAGGGCAGCCAGGCGCTGCTGGAGAACCCGGCCCGCGCCTGGGACGACCGCAGGCTCGCGCTGGACGAGGAGGGCTGGGACCGGCTGGCGCGGCTCTCCGAGCGCGCGGTCGCACTGGCCCGCTCGTACGGGCTGCGCCCCTCCTTCCACCCGCACGTCTCCACGTACGTCGAGTCCCCCTGGGAGGTCGACCGGCTGCTGGAGCTCACCGAGGTCGGGCTGACCCTGGACACCGGGCACGTCCGGCTCGCCGGCGGGGACCCCGTCGGCTGCCTGCGGCGGTGGCGCGAGCGCGTCAACCACGTGCATATCAAGGACGTGCGCGTGGCGGTGCTCCAGCGGGCCAAGGACGAGGGCCGCAAGGACTTCGACGAGTGGTGGGCCGACGTGTGCGTGCCCTTCGGCTCCGGTGACGTGGACGTCGACGCCTTCCTCACCGAACTGCTGGCCGGCGGCTACCGCGACTGGCTGCTCGTCGAGCAGGACCGTGCCCCGGCCTCCGCGGCGGACTACCCGCAGGTGGCCGCGGAGCAGGCCGCCAACAGGGCCTGGCTGGCGCGGGGGGCCGCGGCCGCCTCCGCCCGGCCGCCCGGCTGAGCCGCCCGCCGGCTCCCCCTCGGTGCCCGGCCCCGGCCCCGAGCACCCGTCCCCTGGACACGACCGACACCCCCAGGTGGTTCCGCCACTTCCACAGCCCGCGACGGCGCGGGCCCGTCACGTCGGAGCACTCATGAGAAAACCGCGTATCACCGCAGCGGCGGGCATCGCCCTGACGGCGCTGCTGGCGGGCGCCTGCGGCGTCCCGGGGGCGGGCGGCGGTGCCGCCTCCTCCGGGTTCGAGGGCCCGCGGATCACCGAGCGCGTCACCCCCGAGGACGTCGCGAAGATGGGCGACACCACCCTGCGCGTCCTCGCCGACGCCGGCGAGGAGCAGACGCTCGAGGCGCTGGTGCCGCGCTACGAGAAGGCGTACCCGAACGTCGAGGTCGAGGTCGTCACCAAGGGCTTCGACGACCTGCTCAAGACCGTCCCCAACTCCCTCTCCGGCTCCGACGCCCCCGACCTCGCCCAGGGCAACCAGGGCTACGGCACCGACGGCCCGCTGGTCAGGGCCGGCCTGCTCCGCCCGCTCGACGACGTGATGCGCACCTACGGCTGGGAGAACACCTACACCGACGGCGCGCTCAAGCAGTACCGCTGGACCCCGGACGGCGCGCTCTTCGGCTCCGGCAGCCTCTACGGCATCAGCCCGGTGACCGAGTACGTCGGCGTCTTCTACAACCGCGAGATCCTCGACGGCCTCGGCATCGAGCCGCCCGGGACCTACCGGGAGTTCACCGCGGCCCTGGACGAGGTCAAGGCCGCCGGCCGGCAGCCCCTCATGCTCGGCAACGCCGAGAAGTACCCGGCCAGTCAGGTCATCGGCCTGGTGCAGGGCCAGAACGTGTCCAGCAGGGACGTCCGGTCGTGGGTCAGCGGCGTGCCCGGGGCGACGGTGGCGGACAAGGGCACGCAGGACGCCGCCCGTACCGTCCAGGAGTGGGCCGACGACGGCTACTTCGGCCGCGGCTACGACGGCATCTCCTCCGACGACGCGGTCGCGAAGTTCGCCGCCGGCAAGGGCGCCTTCCTCGTGGCCGGCTCCTGGAACGCGCCCGCGCTCCAGGAGTCGATGAAGGGCGAGGTCGGCTTCACCCTCCCGACCCGCCCGGACGGCACCCGCGCCACCGTCGGCTCGCTGGGCATGGGCTGGCACATCTCCGCCAAGACGAAGAAGCTCCCGGCCGCCGTCGCCTTCCTCGACATGCTGATGAGCGAGGACTTCGCCCAGTCCATCGCCGACGTGGGCCGTACCCCGGTCACCGGCTCCGCGGAGGCCACCAGCCCCGTGGCCGACGCGGTCAACGACACCGGACTGAAGCTGCTCGCCGACGACGGCCAGAACTTCTACCTCGACTGGGCGTCGACGACCATGTACGACACCGTCGGCGCCACCACCCAGGACCTGCTGTCGGGACGTACCAGCCCCGCGGGGTTCACCGAGGCACTCCAGGAGGACTGGCAGGACTTCGCCGCGGAGCAGCGGGAGGCGGCCGGGGCCGGCGCCGAGGACGCCTCATGAGCACGCTCAGCACGCCGCGTTCCGGCACCGCGGGCGCGGACACCGGTGCCGGGCCCGGGGCGGGGGCGGCCCCGGCGCGGCGGGTCGGCGCATCCGGGCGGGTGCGCGCCTGGGCCTCGCGCCAGTACTGGCCCTCCTTCCTCTACCTGCTGCCCGCCGCCGTCTGCTACGGCCTGTTCGTCCTGCGCCCCCTCGGCCAGACGGCCTGGATCTCGCTGTTCGAGTGGGACGGCCTCACCGTCGGCCGCTGGACCGGTCTGGACAACTACGGCGAACTGCTCGGCGACAGCCGCATCCTCGCCGCCCTCGGCCACTCGCTGGTCTTCGTCGTCTTCTACGCGGTCCTGCCCGTCGCCATCGGCCTGGCGCTGGCCGGGCTGATGTCGCGGATGCGGGTGCGCGGGCTGTCGTTCTTCCGCGCCGTGCTGTTCGTACCGCAGATCCTGGCCACCGTCGTGGTCGCGGTCTCCTGGCGCTGGGTGTACGACATCGACGGCCCGCTGAACGCCGCGCTGCGCGCCGTCGGCCTCGGCTCGCTGACCCGCGCCTGGCTCGGCGACTACGCGACCGCGCTGCCCGCGGTCGGGCTTGTCGGCACCTGGGTGATGTTCGGCCTGTGCATGGTGCTGTTCCTGGCCGGCGTGCAGAAGATCCCCACCGAGCTGTACGAGTCCGCGCGGCTCGACGGCTGCGGGCCCGTCCGGGAGTTCTTCACCGTCACGCTGCCCGCACTGCGCGGGGAGATCGCCATCGCGCTGGTCCTGACCGTCACGTACGCGCTGCGCAACTTCGACCTGGTGTGGAACACCACCGCCGGCGGCCCCGGCGAGTCCACCTCGGTGCCCAGCGTCTTCATCTACCAGGGCGCGTTCCTCACCCGCGAGGTGGGCGCCGCCTCCGCCCTGTCCGTCTGTCTGACGGTGCTCGTCCTCGCGGTCACCGCAGTGATCATGCGCCTGGTGCGCGGGAAGGAGGGCTGACACCATGCACGTCAGCAGACGCCAGAGTGCCATCGGCCACGCCATCCTCATCGGCGCCGCCTGTGTCGCCCTGTATCCGTTCCTGTCCGTGCTGCTGCTCGCCCTCGGCGAACCGGGCGCCCGTACCAGCGGATTCTCGCTGCCCACCAGCATCAGCTTCGCCAACTTCACCGAAGCCTGGGACCGCGGCCTCGACGCGCAGCCGCTGCTGTCGTCGCTGCTGGTCGCCACCAGCGTGGTGATCGGCACCCTGGTGATGGCGGTGCTCGCGGGCTACGCCTTCGCGGTCTTCCCCTTCCCGCTCAAGGGCGTGTTCCTGGTGCTGCTGCTGGCCGGCCTGGTCATGCCGTACGAGGCCACCGTCATCCCGCTGTACTACCAGCTCAAGGACTGGGGCCTGGTCAACACCTATGCGGGCCTGATCCTGCCGCAGATCGGCCTCTCCCTGCCGTTCGCGATCTTCTGGATGCGCACGTTCTTCGTCTCCACCCCCGCCGCGCTGCGCGAGGCGGCCTCCGTGGACGGCGCCTCGCGGCTGCGGACCCTGCGCTCCGTCCTGCTGCCGATGGCCCTGCCCGCCATCGGCACCCTGGCCACCCTGCTGTTCCTCTTCGCCTGGAACGAGTTCCTGCTGGCGCTGGTGCTCGTACCCGACGACGCGAGCGTGCAGACGGCGCCGCTGGCGCTGTCGTTCTTCTCCGGCAACCGCCGCAACAGCGACCCGGGGGTCACCGCCGCCGCGGCCGTCCTCGTCGCGCTGCCCGTACTCATCGCCTACCTCGCCCTGCAGCGCCGCATGATCAGCGGCATGCTCGCGGGCGCCGTCAAGGAGTGACTCCGTGCCTGCCCCCCTCACCCCCCGCGTCTTCGCCACCCCCGACGGCCTCGGCGCGGCACTCGCCGCCGAGATCGCCGACGGCATCGCCGCCGCCGGGCAGGCGGGCCGCCGGTACGTGCTGGGGTGCCCGGGCGGTCGCAGCCCCCGGCCGGTGTACCGGGCGCTGGCCCGGCTGACCGCGGCCCGCGGCCTCGACCTGCGCCACGTGGTGATCGCGATGATGGACGAGTACGTGCTGCCGGCGCCGGGCGGCGGCTTCCGGGACATCGACCACACCGCGCACCACAGCTGCCACCGCTTCGCCGCCGAGGAGATCGCCGGACCGCTCGACGCGGCGGCCGGGCCCGGCCGTTCGATGCCCGCCGACGCGGTGTGGTTCCCGTCCCCGCAGGACCCGGCCGCGTACGACGTGCGGCTGGCGGAGGCCGGCGGGGTGGACCTGTTCCTGCTGGCCTCGGGCGCCTCCGACGGGCACGTCGCGTTCAACCCGCCGGGTACGGCGGCGGACTCGGGCAGCCGGATCACGGCGCTCGCGGAGACCACCCGCGCCGACAACATGGGCACCTTCCCCGGCTTCGCCGACCTGGCGGAGGTGCCTCGGCACGGCGTGACCGTGGGCGTGCGCACCATCGTCGCGCACAGCCGCCGCGCGGTGATGGCCGTGCACGGCGCGCACAAGCGGGAGGCGGTGCGGCGGCTGGCCGCGAGCACGGCGTACGACCCGCAGTGGCCGGCGACCCTCGTCGCCGACTGCCGCGACCCGGCGCTCTACGTCGACGCCGCCGCCTTCGCCGCCGGGCCCGCGCCGTACGCGGGGAGCCGGGCGGACGGCTGAGCGGAACAGGCCGCCGGCCCCGGTGCACCGCGGTGCACCGGGGCCGGCGGGCCCGTACTCCCTGCGGGGCGGAGCCGGTTCAGCCGCGGACCTCGAAGCGGTAGAGGGAGTATCCGTAGTCCGTCTGCCGCGCCAGCCCGAGCATGCGTACGTGCCGTGCGGTGACCGGCTCCGCCAGCACCACCGCGTCCTCGCCGGCCGCGTCGCGGCCGCGGCGCTCGGCGACCGTGGTCCACGTCGTGCCGTCCGGCGAGACCTGGATGTCGTAGTCGCGGCCGGCGGCCGTCTCCCAGTCCAGCAGGACCCGCCCGACCGGGGTGCCGGTGCCGAGGTCGACGGCCAGCCACTCGTCGTCCGTGTAGGCGGAACTCCAGCGGGTGCCGGGGTCGCCGTCGGTCGCTCGCGGGGCGGCCAGCGACGGCGTCTCGGCGGAGGACGCCGTCGTCGGCTTCCCGCGCGCCAGGTCGGGGGTGTCGAGGACCTGGACGGACCACAGGCTCCAGCGGGCGCTGCCGCGCTCGCGGCCCCGCAGCCGCACATGGCGGGCGTGCACGGGTTCGAACGCCAGCTCGTCCCAGCCCGCCCGGTCGCGGTCCCGGCGGCCCGCCACCGTGCGCCACGCGGAGCCGTCGCCGGAGACCTCCACGTCGTACGAACGGCCGTGGTCCGCCGCCCAGTCGAGCCGGACCCGGGCGAAGCTCCGCGGCTCGCCGAGGTCGATCCGCAGCCAGGGCCCGCCCCGTTCCGCCCCGCTGGTCCAGCGCGTGACGGGGTTGCCGTCCGTCGCGGCCCCCGGGTGGGCGCCGGAGGAGGCGGCGGCCGCCGCGCCGAAGGACACCTGCTCCGGCTCCGGCCTCGTCGGCGCGACCGCCGAGAGTCCGGGGCCGAGGGCCGCGCGCCGCAGCCGCCCGGTGAAGTCGCCGTACGAGACGCCCGCGGCGGCGCCGCTCCACATCTTCTGCCCCAGGATGCCGAACGTCTTCTCCACCAGCCCGTGCACGTCCCGCTCGGTGTAGTCGGCGTGCACCAGGTCGTTCCAGACGGCCGACATCGCCCCGCGCAGCTTCGGGTCGCCGGGCTCCAGGCTCTGGTCGCCGGGGAAGACGTGCGGCTCCCAGCTGTCGTAGAGGTACGGCCCGTCCAGGCCCAGCGGGTGGTAGTACGTGGCGAACGGCACGATGTACAGCAGCGCGTCGTTGGTGTTGACGATCTCGTAGCCGTCGGCCTTCGCCGCCCGCGGTCCGTACCAGCCGTTGTTCCAGCTGTGCATCGTGATCCCGCGGTCGTAGGCCGACGGGTCGGAGGCCATCCGGGTCAGGCTGCCCCAGGCCCGCGGCTGTTTGCCGAGACCGCGCAGGTGGGCTGCCATTCCGTTGAAGTACGCGCGGTAGTGCTCCTCCGGACCGGTGTACTCGTCCGCCCCGAAGTGCACCTCGGGGCTGCGGAACCACGGGGCGAACTCGGCGAAGACCGACTCCATGAAGGGGAGGGTGTCCGGGTTGCCCAGGTCGAGGTGGTCGGAGTTGGCGCCGCCGAGGCCGATGTCCGGCCGGAAGCGCACGAACGAGCGCGCGTGCGCGGGGGCGTCGATCTCCGGCGTCAGCTGGACCGCGTGCAGGGCGGCGGTGTCCTCGAAGGAGTCCCAGTCGGCGCGCGAGTACGAGCCGTCGGGGGCGGCGAGGCCGTCCCACTCGGGCTTGTCGCTGCGCAGCCGGAAGGCGTCGTACGCGCGCGACCAGTCGCCGCCGGGCGGCTGGATCTCGTTGTCGTTGAGGTGCAGTTGGAGGTCGTTGAGCTTGAACCAGCCCATGACGCGCAGGTAGTCGCGGATGAACTCCGGGGTGAAGAAGCGCCGCCCGACGTCCAGCATGAAGCCGCGCAGCCGGTAGTTGGGCCAGTCGCGTGCGGTGCCGGCCGGGACCCGGCTGCGCAGCTCGTCGCCGAGGAGGATCTGCAGCAGGGTGCGGGTGCCGTAGTAGACACCGCTGTACGCGGGGGCGGTGACGGTGACGTTCCGCGCCGTCGCCTCGAAGGTGTAGCCCTCGCGGGCGTACAGCTCGCCGCCGGCGGGGTGCGTGTCACCGCTGTCGAGCCGCAGGACGACGGCGCCCGCCGGCGCGGTGGCGGAGACCAGCGGGGCGGCCGTCCGGACGCCGGTGACGTCGGCGATGTCCTTCGTCAGCTGTGCGGCCAGCGGCATCAGCCGTCCGGCGTCGCGGGGCGCGAGGACCACGCGCGAGCCGGCCGTGAGGCGGAACTCCCCCGTGCCGCCGGTCCATTCCTGGAGCGCGGGGGCGACGGCGGGGCGGGCGTCGGGGCCGTCCGCGGAGGCCTCCGAACGCGCGGCCCGGGGCACCGCCGTCGCCGGAGCCTGCGGCAGTGCCGTGGCCGCCGCGGCGACGGTGACGGCCGTGATCACGGTTCTGCGGGAGACGTGGCTGCTGCCCAAGATGCGGCCCTCCAGGGAGGCGTGGGGTTGATGCCCGGCGCAGTGGACTACACCACTGGTCCAACCGGGCCGCAAGAGTGTGCGTGCGGATTTCTGCAAGAAGTCCCACTACTTCGTGCATGACCGAGCAGAGTTGGCGCCGGTCCGCCCGGCACCGACCGCTCGGTGCCGGGCGGACCGGTACGCGTTCACTCCACCGTGAGCCACCGGTGCGCCGACGGCTGCCGGCGGCCGTCCGCGAGGCGGAACACCAGGGTGACGCGGTGCTCCCCGGCGGGCGCGGCGGCCGTCGCGGTGACGGCCACGCGCTGCGCGCCGCCCCGGGTCCCCGCCACCCGGAGGGTGCCGCCGGCCGGCTCCACCCGCACGCCCTCGGGCGCGACGGCGGTCCAGGTGACGGTGTGGCCGGTGAAGTCCACGTCCTGCGCCTCGACCGTCACGGACGCCGGGTCGCCGCCGCGGACGAGCGTCAACTCGCCCGGGTCGGCGAAGCCGGCCGCGGCGGCGCGGTAGTCGTCGGCGATGTTGCGCCGCACCTCGGCGTCGCCGTAGGACCCCTCGTTCCCCCAGCGCCCCCGGGCCTGCACGTTGGGGAGGCTGACGCCGTTGAAGCGGTTGCGCTGGACCAGGCGCCGGTAGGCCAGCCGGGCGGCCCGCTGTTCCGGGCTGTCCGGCGGCGCCTTCCCGACGGCCATGTCGGCGAGGGCGATGTCGGCGTTGCGCGCCAGCCGGTCGACGACCAGGCGCGCACCCTCGCCGGCCGCGTGCCCGGCGGCCGCGGTCAGCGCGTCCCGGGCCCCGGCGTAGCTCTCGTGCAGCGCGGCGGCGGCCCGGGTGTCGGGGTCGAAGCGGGTCAGGTCGTAGTACGTGCGCATGGCGGGGACCGCCGCGACGCCGAAGCGGGTCCGCAGGTAGTCCGCCAGGTGGCCGCCGGCGTCCAGCGCCGGGTCCCAGGCCAGCGCGGCGACCAGGTTCTGGACGTGCTCGTACGTGATCCAGTCGGCGGGCTCGCAGTACATGCCGACGCCGTTCGCGCCGGTGCGTGCCGTGAAGGCCGCGTCGCCCGCGATGGTCGCGAGCGGGTGCACGGGCAGGCTCCGCCACCGGTAGCGGCGGTAGTACTCGTACATCGACAGGGTGCCGCGGTACGACTCCCGCCAGGCGCGCAGGGCTTCGGCGTGCCGGACGTTGGCGGGGATCGCCGGGTCGTCGAGAGGGCCGGCGTAGGTGCGGGCGTACGGGGCGAAGTCGACGACGACGTCGGGGTCGGTGGCGTACTCCGGGTCGGGTGGCTGCAACGTGGAGGCGTAGGCGATGCGCTCGACGCGCACGCCGGGCAGCTGCTCGCGCACCGCCGCGGCCAGGGCGTTGACGACGACGGACTCGGCGTTGGACGGGGTGCCGTAGCGGTCGAGGATCGGCTTCTGGAACTGCCAGACGTCCGGCGGCCAGCAGTCGAAGACGGTGATCTCAGGGCGCTCGGCCAGGAAGGCCACGACGCGCGCCACGTAGGCGTCGAGTGCTTCGGGGTTGTAGATGTCGAAGAGCGGGCCGCCGGACTCGTAGAACTGCGGATAGTCCTCCGGCGGCAGGAACGTGTCGTAGCCGTGGCCGCCGGACTCGATGCGGATGCCGCGCCTGCCCGCCTCGCGGACCAGCACGTCGCGTACCTCGTCGTAGACCGTGACGCCGATGCCGAGGTAGTCGGTGGGGTGGACGAAGGTGTTGAGGCGCTTCTTCGCCATCCAGTCGAGCAGCGGAGGCAGGGTCGCGTCGTTGTGGCTGTAGCCCTCTTCCGCGTACTGGCGGCGCATGGTCCAGGCCGGCCGGTCCGCGAGGCGCCGGGCCGGGACGGCGAGGGAGCGGCTGCGCGGGACGTACTCGTGGTGGCCCTCGTAGGCGGGGAACGCCGGGGCGAAGAAGCGGACGCCGAGCCCTTCCAGCAGCGCGTAGGCCGCGTAGAGGGGGGCGCGGTCGCCGAGGCCGGTGAGCACGGCGTACGCGTCGTCGACGTGCACGGCGAAAGCGTCCTCGGGCGCGCCGGACAGTTCCGCCGCGGCGGCGGCGACGCGGGCTGCGGGCACGGTGTCGTCCGGTCCCGTGCCGGCCCGCAGCGCGACGAAGCCGCCGACGCCGTCGGGCACCGGCCCGTCGGGGGCGAGGCGGGCCGGGCGCAGCGGCAGGCGTACGCCGGTGATCCGGTGGACGTAGTCGCGTACCTCGGCGGCGGCGAACCGGGTGCTGCCGCCGCCGTGCCAGAGCACGGTGGCACGGGCCCGCCCGCGGGCGACCAGCGTCAGCGCGGCGCCGGCCGCGTCGGGCTCCGACTCCGCCCCCGCCGCCCCCGCCGGGCCCGCGAGGGCCGCGGCCGCGGTGAGGCCGGCGGTGCCGGCGAGGAAGCCACGTCGTGGTGTTCCGGTCATCTGTGCTCTCCCTTTCCCGCGGACGTGTAGAGGTCGCCGAGGTAGTAGTCCTCGGCCTTGCCCGGCTCCGGCAGCGTGCCCATCTCCTCGAAGAGCCCGGCGAGTTCGTCGAACCAGCCCGCGACGGTGCCGTCCTCGGTGAGCTTCGTGAGCTTCGCGGAGGTCAGGACCTCGACGTGCTCGGTGGAACCGGCGAGTTGCTCGGGCGGCAGGTCGAGGAACTCGGCGGTCACCTTCTCCGACTCCTCCGGGTGCGCCGCGATCCAGTCGCCCGCCGCCTTCAGCACCCCGGTGACCTCCCGGGCCAGCTCGGGGTCCTCCTCGGCGATCTGCGGCCGGGCCACGAAGACGTTGGGGAAGGTCTGCTCCGGGTAGTAGTCGGTGGTCGAGCTGACCTCCACCAGGTCCGGCACCTTCGCCTTGATGGTGTCGACGAGCGGGTACCAGATGGCGGCGGCCTCGACCTGGCCCGAGGAGAAGGCGGTGACGACGGTGGAGGGGTCCATACGGACCTTCTCGACGTCGTCCGGCGCCAGCCCGGCCTCGCGCAGCGCCAGGTTGAGGATCATCTCGCCGGACGTGCCCTCGGGGACGGCCACCTTCTTTCCCTTGAGGTCGGCGGGGCCGGTGATGCCGGTGTCCGGACGGGCGATGACCCGGTCGGCGTGGCCGAGCATGTTGACGGCGACGATGGCCGCCCGGCCGGACGCGGGCATCCACAGCGCTCCCGGGCCGAGGTAGCCGAAGTCGAGGTCGCCGCCGTCGAGCGCCTGGACCTGCAGCGGCCCGTTGGTGAAGACCTTCAGCTCCGGCTCGATGCCGGCCTCGTCCCACAGGCCCTGCCGGTCGGCCACGGCCAGCGCGGCGGCGCCGCTGTAGTCGGCGATATAGCCGAACGTCACGGCCCGGTCGCCGCCTTCGGCGGCCTCAGGGCCGTCGTCGCCGCAGCCGCTCGCGGCGGGGAGCAGCACGAGCGCGAGCAGCAGGCCGGTCAGTCTGCGGCGGAGGGTGCGGGGTGGGTTCACGGCGTGGCTCCTTCGGGGGCGGCGGGCTGGTGGTGGACGGCGCTCCACACCCGGGCGCGCAGTTCGGCGAAGGCGGGCGAGAGCCGCTGCTCCTCGGTGCGCGGGTAGGGCAGGTCCACGTCGATGACGCTGTGGATGCGGCCGGGGCGTGCGGCCATGACGACGACGCGGCCCGCGAGGTACACGGCCTCGTCGACGTCGTGCGTGATGAACATGACCGTCCGGCGGTCCCGGCTCCACGTGTCGAGCAGGGCGTCCTGCATGCGTACCCGGGTCAGGGAGTCGAGCGCGCCGAACGGCTCGTCCATGAGCAGGATCTTCGGGTCGACGGCGTAGGCCCGGGCGATGGCGCAGCGCTGCTTCATGCCGCCCGACAGGGTCTTGGGCAGCGCGTCGGCGAAGTCGGCGAGTCCGACGAGGTCGATCACCGCCCGGGCCCGCTCGCGCCGCTGCCCCCGGGGTACGCCGGCGACCTTCAGCCCGTACTCGACGTTGGCGGCCACGGTCATCCAGGGGAAGAGCGCGTACTGCTGGAAGATGACGCCGCGTTCGGGCCCGGGGCCCCGGACGGGCTCGGTGTCGACGGCGACGTCGCCCGCGGTGGGTTCGAGGAGTCCGGCCGCGATGTTGAGCAGTGTGGACTTGCCGCAGCCCGACGGGCCGACGACGGTGACGAACTCGCCGTCGGCGATGTCCAGGCTCACCCGGTCGAGGGCGGTGAAGCCGCCGCTTTTCGTGGTGAAGTGGCGCGTCACCGCGCGGAAGGCGATGGTCGGCATGGCTATCTCCGCTCCTGCCACTGCGTCAGCCGTCGCTCGGCGAGCAGCAGCAACCGGTCCATGGCGAGGCCGATGGTGCCGATGGCGATCAGCTGGACGAAGATCGTCGTGAGGTCGTTGTAGAGCTGGGCCTGCTGCATGCGGAAGCCCAGTCCGCCCTGGGCGGCGATCAGTTCGGCGGCGACCACCGTGGCCCAGGAGGCGCCGAGGCCGACGCGCATGCCGACGAGGATGAACGGGGTCGAGGCCGGGACCACGACGCCGAGGAAGACCTGCCGGTCGCGGGCGCCCAGCACACGGGCGGCGTTGACCAGGGTGACGTCGACGGCGACGACGCCCTGGAAGGTCGAGACGACCGAGGTCAGGAAGGCCGCGAGGAAGATGACGAAGATCTTCGGCTTCTCGTCGATGCCCATCAGCACGATCGCCAGCGGGATGATCGCCAGCGGCGGCACCATGCGGAAGAACTGCAGCCAGGGCTCGACCAGCCGGCGCACCACCGGGTACCAGCCCAGTACGAAGCCGACGGGGACGGCGAGCGCGGTCCCGAGTGCGAACCCGGTGAGCACCCGGCGCAGGCTCGACCACGCGTCCTCGAGGAGCGTCCCGTCCGCGAGGAGCGTGCCTGCGCGGCGGGCGACGGGCACGGGGCCCGGGAAGTCGTCGACGCCGCCGGCGGCGAGGGCGATCCAGAGGAGCAGGCCGAGCACGGCGGAGGCGGCGCCGAAGGCGGCCGACACGAGGAACCGGCGACCGCGGCCGGAGGGCGCCGGGCCGGGTGCGGGCTGCTCCCCGCCCGCCGCCGGCTTCGGCCCCGGGTGCCGCGGCGGTGCCTCCGGGTCGCCGGGGGCGGCGGGTTCACCGGCGCGGAGGCGCCCGCCGCCGGTGAGCCGGGCGCTCACGACACCTCCCCGGCGACGCCGTCCACGTCCGCCGCGCGGCCGCCGCCGATGTCGGCCATGTAGCTCATCCACGTGTAGGCGGGATCGCCGCGCCGCTGCAGCTCCTGGTAGAGCCGGACCGTGAGGTCCCGGCGCACGGCGGCGTAGGCGGGGGCGCGGTAGACGTTGCGCAGCTCGTGCGGATCGGCCTGGAGGTCGTACAGCTCGTGCGTGCTCTCCGGGTTGTGCACGAGCTTGTGCCGCCGGTCGCGGATCATGCGCTGGGAGTACGGGAAGTGGTGGCCGTGGAACTCCGCGACCACCTGGTCCCGTTCGCCGTCGGCCGCGGCGGCGCCGTGGAGGAGCGGCAGCAGGCTGCTGCCGTCGCAGTACTCGGTACGGGGAGCGCCGGCCAGGTCCGACAGGGTCGGGTTGAGGTCGGTGAGGGTCGCGAAGTCGTCGCGGACCCGGCCCGCCGGGGCGCCGGGGACGCGGGCGATGGCGGGGATGCGGTAGATGTCCTCGTACATCGCCGGGCCCTTGTCGTTGAGCCGGTGGGCGCCGGTGAACTCGCCGTGGTCGGCGGTGAAGAACACCGCCGTGTCGTCCCACAGCCCGAGCCGCTTCAGGGCCGTGACCAGGCGGCCGACCTGGTGGTCGATCATGGTGACGTAGCCCCAGTAGACGGCGATGAGCTTGCGCCAGGCGTCGGCGTCGAAGGCGTCGGCCGACCAGTACTCGCTGTAGCGGCGCTGCACGTCGGGCTTGCCGGCGAAGGTCTCCGCCATGGAGGCGGGCAGCGGTACGTCGGCGGGGTCGTAGAGGTCGTAGTACTCGTCCGGGATCAGGTACGGCAGGTGGGGCCCGTACCAGTGGCAGGAGAGCATGAACGGTGTGCCGTCCGACTGCCGGGCGGCGGCGTAGCGTTCGAGCAGTTCGAGTGTGCGCTCGGTCAGGAAGGCCTCGACGGTCGCGTGCGCGGGCTGCCGCAGCCGGCCGGCGATGAGGTGGCCGCGCCCGGTGCCGTTGGCGGCGGTGCCGAAGACGGGGTCGGCCACGGCGAAGGGCGGATAGCGGTGCTCGGCCAGCCACTTCCCGTACGACGGGTGGTGGAAGGGGTTGAGAGCGCCGGGCAGGTGCTCGCCGTCGAGGCCGTAGTGCTCCGGGCCGCGTTCGCGGCCGATGTGCCACTTGCCGACGTGACCGACCCGGTAGCCGTGGTCCTGCAGCCGGCGCCAGAGCAGCGGGGCGTCGTCGTCCAGCTCGTCCTTGCTGCCGCCGTTGCGTTCGGGGTTGTTGAGCATGCCGTGCCGGAACGGGTGCAGTCCGGTGGCGAGTGACGCCCTGGCCGGGGTGCATATCGCGGTCGGCGTGTAGAAGCGGTCGAAGCGGGTGCCCGCCGCCGCCAGCGCGTCGAGGGCGGGTGTCTTGACGGTGGGATTGCCGTAGCAGCCGAGGGTGTCCACCCGGTGCTGGTCGGTCATCAGGAAGAGGATGTTGCGCGGAGACACTGGCCTGCCGCCCTTCCGGGGGGTTGTCGTACGGGTGTGCCGCGGCCCGGTGACCGGAACCGTAAGGACGTGCGGCGATTTACGTCAACCCTTGGGACTAACCTCGTCGCAGCTTCTTCCCACGCGTTGACAGAAGTCCCGGGCGCGGACGACGATGCGCCCATGAGCGAACGCACCGACGCCCTTCAGCGCTTGCGCGGCGCACACGAAGCCGCGGTCCTCGGCGAGCTGCGCCGGTCCGGCGCACTCAGCCGCAGCGAGCTCATGAAGCGGGTCGGACTGTCCCGTACCACGCTGTTCCGCATCGTCTCCGACCTGCTGGAACGCAAGGCCGTCGTCGAGCAGCCCACGCCGCAGGACGGACCGCGCCGCAACGGCAGGCCGCCGCTGGAGATCGCCCTGAACGCGCACGGGGCCGAGCTGATCGGGATCGACCTGCGCCGCGACCAGATCCAGGTGGTGATCGCCAACTGCGCCCACGAGTTCGTCGGCCGGTACAGCGCCCCGCTGTCCCGCGCCGGCGAGCCCGAGCAGGCCGCGGCGCAGGCGGTCGCCGCGGTGGAGGAACTGGTGCGCCGCGAGAGCATCTCGCTCGCCCCGCTCCAGGCCATCGGGCTCGGCCTCGTGGGCTTCGTACGGGACCCCGCCTCACAGGTGCCGCACGACATGACACCGTTCGCCGGGCAGATCGCGGCTGCGCTCGGCGAGCGCTTCGGCGCCCCGGTGCGTACCGACAACAACGCCCGCCTGGCCGCGCTCGCCGAAGCCACCTGGGGCGCGGGCCGCGGCCTGCGCAACATCGTCTACCTGCGCTGGGCACACGGCGTCGGCGGCGGCCTCGTCGTGGACGGCCGCCTGGTGCACGGCGCCCACGGCACCGCGGGCGAGATCGGGCACACGAGCTGCGACCCCGAAGGGCCGCCCTGCCACTGCGGCGGGCGCGGCTGCCTGGAGGGCGCCGTCAGCATCCCCGCGCTCCTCGGGGCCTGCGCCGCGCGGGGCGCCGCCGTCGCCGACGCGGACGAACTCACCGCGCGGGCCGCCGAAGGGCATCCGGTCGCCGTCGAGGTCGTACGCGAGGCCGCCGCGACCGTCGGCCGGACCCTCGCCGCCCTCGCCGGCCACCTCGACCCCGAGTGCATCCTGATCGACGCCGAGCCCGCGGCGCTGGGCGGTCTGGTGCTCGATCACGTGGCGGAGCAGGTCGCCGCCCTGTCCCTGCCGGCCGCCGCCCGCACCATCGCGGTGCGGCCCGCGACGCTGGGCGCCGACGCCGCGGCCCGCGGGGGCGTGGCGCTGCTGCTGCACACCGCGAGCACGGCCGGCGGGCATCCGGCCGGCGGCGGCGACCCGGCCTCCGCGGCCGCCGCGGCCGGGCAGGGAGCGGTACCGGGCGGCTGAACCTGCGGACTCGAGGGCCCCGGTCGCCCCCTGGGGCGACCGGGGCTTTCCGCTCGGGCAACGGCGCGTGAACCGAGCGGAGTCTCAGGGGAGGGCGAGGGCCGTGTGCTCCGGGCGGGGACGCGGGGCGGGGAGGGAGGTGAGGGCGCGGAGCCTGGTGTTGCGGGCGTCGAGGGCCTCGGGGGTGGTCGGGAAGAGGGTCGCGCCGCCTTCGCCGACCAGGTCCTGGTTCCGGGTGACGAAGTCGCGGGTGGCGTGTTCGTACGCGGCCAGGCCCCCGGTGTGGTCCCGGTCGGCCAGCGAGGCGGCGAGCATGTACGCGCCGACGAGGGCGAGGCTGGTGCCCTGGCCGGTGAGGAACGAGGGGGCGTACGCGGCGTCGCCGAGCAGGGCGGCTCTGCCGCTCGACCAGCGGGGCATCCGGATCTGGGCTACCGCGTCGAAGAACACGTCGTCCGCCTCCTGCATCGCGGTCAGCATCCACGGGACCTCCCACCCCGCGTCGGCGAAGACCTCGGCGACCAGGTGCCGTTGGGCCCGCGGGTCCGGGAAGGCGGCGAACGGCGGTGCGGGGCGGGCGAAGTTCAGGAAGGCGTGGACGTCGTCGCCGGGGCCGGTGGCGTAGAGCGCGGCGGCTCTGCCGGGGGTGTTCCACATGACGGTCTCGTGGTCGAGTCCGAAGGTGTTGGGCACGGTGAAGACGGCGAAGCAGTAGCCGAGGTAGCGGTGGAACTGCTCCTCGGGGCCGAAGAGCAGCTCCCGGGTGCGCGAGTGCATCCCGTCCGCGCCGAACACCATGTCGTACGTACGCCTCCCGCCCCCGCGGAAGGCGACGTCGACCCCGCGGCCGTGCTGCTCCAGGGTGTCGACCGAGTCGTCGAAGACGAACTCCACGTCGTCGCGGACCGCCGCGTACAGGGCGTCGGCCAGGTCGCCGCGCCGTACCTCCAGGTCGTGGCCCGCGACGCCGCCGGTGACGGAGTGCGGGTGGACCGCGGCCACCGTGCTGCCGTCGCCGGCGAGGAACGTGAGCCGGCGCAGGTCGATGTGGGCGTCCCGCAGCCGCGGGAGTATGCCCATCCTGCGGACGACCTCCAGGGCGGTGCCGCGTACGTCGATGGGGTAGCCGCCGGCGCGGAGGGTGCTCGCCTTCTCCACCACCGTGACCTCGTATCCGCGGCGGTTCAGCCAGTACGCGAGGGCGGGGCCCGCGATGCTCGCCCCGGAGATCAGGACGCGGGTGGGCGTGGTGCTCATTCCTTGGCTCCTTTGCTCATGGTGCGCGTGACCAGCAGGGACAGCGCGGCGACGGCGCCGGCTATGACGAGGCCGGTGACGAAGGAGGACTCGGCCGGGATCTGCCCGCCCGCGGGGGTCCCGGCGGTGAGGAGGGCGCCGGCGAGCTGCGCGCCCACGGCGAAGCCGACCACGCGCGTGACCAGGATCAGACTGCTGGCGATGCCGGTGTCGCGCTGCTCGACGGACGTGGCGGTGCTGGTCATCATCGCCGTGACGCACAGGCCGTTGGCGAGCGCGATCAGCGCCTTGCCGACGACGACGTGCCAGACCTCGCCGTGCACGGCCGCCAGGGCGAACAGCGACACGGCGAGCATGACGGCCCCGGTGCCGACCACCGCGCGCGAGCCGAACCGCCGCGTCCCGAGCCCGCCGAGCGGCCCGGCCAGCGACGCGGCCACGGCGCCCGGCAGCAGGAGGAAGCCGATCGCGGTGGCGCCGGCCCCGAACCCGTACGCCTCCTTGGGCAGCGCGAGCAACTGCGGTACGAGGAAGACCGGCACCGAGGTCCCGACGCAGATCAGGAACGTCAGGACGCACGCCTTCCAGATCTCCGGGCGCGCCAGCATGCGCAGGTCGATCATCGGCGCGGACGCGCGGCGCTCGACGGCGGTCCAGCCGACCGTGAAGGCGGCCAGTGCCGCGACGAGGGCCGCGAGCACCAGGGGCCGCGAGCGGAGTTCCGGGAGCTTGGCGAGGATGGTCATGAGCGTGCCCAGCGCGCCGCTCAGCAGCAGCAGGCCCGGCCAGTCGATCCCGCGGTCGTCGGAGCGGCCGGGCCCGTCGGACGGCATCAGCCGCTGCACCAGCAGCGTCGACCCGATGACCGCGAAGGTCGGCAGCGCGAACATCCAGTGCCGGGACAGCTCTTCGGCCACCGGCCCGGCCGCCAGGGTGCCCGTCATCCCGCCCGCGAGGAACAGCCCGCTGACGACCCCGATGGCCACCTTCGACTCGCCGGCGGGCAAGTGGGCGCGTACGACGATGAACGACAGCGGCAGCGCGCCCACCATCGCGCCCTGGAGCACCTGGCCGAGCAGCAGCACCGGCAGGTTCGGTGCCACGGCGGACACCAGGCCGCCCACCGAGACCACCGCCATCAGCCGGATCAGGACCCGCTTCCCGCCGTAGCGGTCGCCGAACTTGCCGGCGATCGGGGTGGTGAGCGCGCCGGTGATGAGGAGCGCGACGCTGAGCAGCGCGCCTTCCGCCGGGCTCAGATGCAGCTCGCGCTGGAGGAGCGGGAGCGTCGGCGTCACCACCGACTCCAGGGCGCCGGTGGCGACGGCCAGCATGCCGAGGGCCCCGACGGCGGCCTTTCCGATGGGGATGGGTGGAGCCAGGGTTGAGGTCATGAGGGTCCTTTCCGAGCCGAGGGGTTCGGGGGGTTACGGAGCCGGTGAGGCCGCGGCGGTACGGGGGCGCGCCGCCCCGCGGGGGCGTACGCCGGCGGAGCGCGCGGCGGCGTGGCCGAGGGCGGACACCGCCAGCGCGACGCACGCCGCCACCGCCACCGCGAGACCCGTGTGCACCCGGCACAGCGCCGCCCCGGCGACCGCGCCGGCGGCCAGGAGCGCGACGGCCGCGCTCCGCCGCAGCGCCCCCTGCCCGCGGGCCGCGCCCAGCCGGGAGTCCGCCGCGAGCCCGGTCAGCGTGGAGGTGACGACCACGGTGGTGACGTCCTTGACCGCCAGGTGGCGGGCCGTCGCCGCCTGCGCCCCCATGGCCAGCGCGAGCCCCGAGGCCGTCATCGCGCGGGCGGCGGGCGAGCCGGCCCCGCCCGCGGTCAGGCCGAACGCCGCTGCGGCCAGGGCCAGTCCGACGCCGGCCAGCAGCACCGTGCACCGTCGGCTCCAGCCCGCGGCTGCGGTACGCAGCAGCCGGCCGGCGACCGCGGCGCCGGTGAGGAAGAGCGCCAGCGCCAGGGAAGGACCGAGCACCGGCAGGCCCGTCCCGCCCGTGGCCGCCATCCCGAGGATGGCCACGTTGCCGGTCATGTTGCCCGCGAACACCTGGTCCAGGTGCAGGTAGCCGACGGCGTCGACCACACCCGTCGCGAAGGTGAGGGCGAGCATCAGCGCCGGCGGGGTGGCCGGCCGTGGGCGGGCCGCGGTGCCGCTCATCGCCCGGTCGCGTAACCCTGGGCGCCGCGCGGGTTCGCCGCCGCCTGGAGGAGGCCCGTGTCCGGGTCGCGGGTGACGACGGAGAGCCGGCCCTGGCTCCACGGCCCCGAGACGGTCACGTCGTGGCCGCGGGCGCGCAGTTCGCCGGCGGTCCCCTCCCCCGCCCGCTCCTCGATCACCAGCCCGCCGGGCGTCCAGGTGCGCGGCCAGAACGAACTCGGCACCGCGGTCGTGTGGAACGCGGGTGCGTCGATCGCCTCCTGCGGTGTCAGCCCGAGGGCCAGGGTGCGTACCAGATAGAGCAGTTGCCACTGGTCCTGCTGGTCGCCCCCCGGCGTGCCCAGCGCGGCCACGGGCCGGCCCCGGCGCAGCAGCAGGGTGGGGCTCAGGGTGGTGCGGGGCCGGCGCCCAGGCGCCAGGCGGGCGGGGGCCGCCGGGTCCAGCCAGGTCATCTGGAGCCGGGTGCCCAGGGCGAAGCCGAGTTCCGGCACGGCGGGTGAGGACTGGAGCCAACCGCCGGACGGGGTGGCGGAGATGATGTTCCCCCAGCGGTCCACGACATCGAGGTGGCAGGTGTCGCCGCGGGTGTCCCCGGTCTGCTGCACGGTGGGCTCGCCCACGCCGCCGGCCCGTACGGGGTGCTGCTCGGTGACCAGCGGCGGTGTGTACGGCGCGGCGCCGATGTCGCCGGGGCGGAACGCCGCCGACGCGGCGGCGCCGATCCGCGCGGCGCGCTCGCGGGCGTACGCGGGCGAGAGCAGCCGGCGCAGGACGGTCTCGGCGTCCGCCGGGTCCAGGTGCCCGTAGTACGCCTCGCGGTCGGCCATGGCCAGCTTCAGCGCCTCGGCGAGGGTGTGGACTCCGTCGGCGGTCGACGGGTCGATCCGGTCGTCGTCGAAGTGGTCGAGCATGGTGAGGACCTGCAGCAGCACGGGGCCCTGGGACCACAGCCCGGCCTTCGCCACGGTGATACCGCGGAACTCCGCGGTGACCGCGGGCTCCAGTGACGGCTGGAAGTCGGCGAGGTCCGCGGCGGTGAGCACGCCGGCGTGGTCGCGGCCCGAGGAGTGCCGGTGCGGTACGGCCGCGGAGCGGGCCAGCGCGGCGGCCACGAAGCCGGTGCGCCAGGCGTCCCGCGCGGCGATGATGCGCGCGGCCCTGGTCGCGCCGGTGCCCTCGGTGCACAGCCGGCGCAGGGTGCGGGCGTAGGCGGGGTTGACCAGGGTCTCGTACGGGCCGGGGGCGCGGCCCCGCGGCATCCACTGCGCGTACGAGGTCGGCCAGTGCGTGCGGAAGAGGTCCTCGACCGTCGCCAGGACGCGCGCCAGTTGGGGCACCACCGGGACTCCGCGCTCCGCGTAGTCGACGGCGTACGCCAGGACGTCCGCGAGCTCCCAGGTGCCGAACTCGGCGAGCAGCCACAGCCAGGAGTCGACCGCGCCCGGGACGGCCGCGGCCAGCGCCCCGGCGCCCGGCACGTGGTCGAGGCCCGCGGCCCGGAAGTGCGCGATCGTGGCCCCCCGCGGGGCGTGGCCCTGCCCGGCGAGGACCCGCGGTGCGGGGTCCGCCGCGGTGGCGAGTACGGCGACGAGGTCGCCGCCCGGGCCGTTGAGGTGCGGTTCCGCGACGTGGAGGACGAAGGCGCCGGCCGTGGCCGCGTCGAAGGCGTTGCCGCCGCGCTCCAGCACGGACTGGGCCGTCGCGGAGGCCAGCCAGTGCGTCGAGGCGCACATGCCGAAGGAGCCGCGCAGCGTGGGGCGCGTGGTGTGCGGGGGTGCGTCGGTCGGTGACGGTTGCTGACCGGCCATGTCTGTCATTCCGTTCGTCTGGTGCGCGGTCCGTCCGGTACGCGGTTCGTCTGGTGCGCGGTTCGTCCGGTACGCGACGGGCCTACGGCGCGTGGTGGGCGGCGTGGTGGGCGGCGAGCACGTCGCCGCCGAAGTCGGCGACCGGGTCCCGCCACACGGCGTGGGCGTGGTTGACGCCGCGGTGGATGTTGGTCCACTCGATGAGCAGCCGCGGGCCCTGCAGCCGGTAGTAGTGCGGTTCGCCCGCCGCGGTGGAGCCGGCCCAGGCGAGGTGGACGGCGTCCAGCGCCGCCGGTTCTTCGTAGCGGGCCAGCGGGGAGACCCCGGCGGGGACGCGGTCGAGGTACGTGCCGAGCAGCGCGCGCAGCAACTCCCGCTGCGCGGCGTCGAGTTCCGCGCCCGGCACGCCCTTGGGCACCGGGGTGAGCGCGAGCGCCCGCTGGTCGGTGCCGGCCAGCCCGGTGACCGGGTGGTCGGCGCGGTCCGGGACGTGCCGCCCGGGGCGCCAGAGCTCGCTGCGCCGCAGCTCGCGGCCGTCGACCCGGGTGCTGTTGCCCGCCACGACGTCGTGCGGGGCGCGCCGCAGCAGTACGGCGCGGGCGGCGGCGCCGGGGCGCAGGGAACGTACCAGCTCCCGGGCCAGGTCCTCGGCCGTCCCGAGCGGGCGCAGTGCCGCCCCGCCCAGCAGCGGCGACACGGCGGGGTCGGCGCCCAGGAAGCACGGGGTGGCGGCGGCGACGCGCCCGTCCACGACGAGGTTGTTGAGCGAGACGTGGTGGCCGCCGAACCGCCAGCCCCACGGCTCCGCCCCGCCGGGCTCGCCGAAGACCCGCAGGTAGTACATGCCGGGGTCGCGGGTGCGCTCCCGCCCCCAGTCGATCGAGAAGCCCTCGACGCGGTCGAGCACGTTCTCCAGGCCGAGCACGGTGGCGACGGTGGTGTACCCGGCTTCCGACAGGCCGCTGGCGACCAGCCGCATCACCAGCCGGTGCTGGGCAGGGCGCTGCTGGTGGAACGTCAGTCCGCCGTGGTCGGTGGGGGTGTAGAACCACCGGGTCCGTTCGGCCTCGCCGCCCCCGCCCGCCGCCGGCGGCGGCCCGACCGCTGCCCGGCGCTGGTCCGGGTCGAGGGAGTCGAGCCACACCAGGGCCGCCTCGGCCATCCTGGCCGCGACCTCGCGGCTGCGGTCAGCCACGGCCGCCGCCGGCGACGCCGAGGAAGTCGCGTACCCGAAGGGCGATCGTGTCCGCGAACTCCACCGCGATCCCGTGCCGCCCGTCCTCGATCGCGCACAGCTCGGCGTGCGGCATCCGCTGCGCCATCAGCACGGCGCCGGCGTACGGCGCCAGCCGGTCCGCCGTGCCGTGCACGATCAGCGCGGGCGCGGTGATCTCCCCGAGCCGATCGCGGACTTCGTGCCGCCGGGCCACGTCGTGGCGGCGGGCGCGCTGCCCGGGCGTACGGACGGTGAGCGTCCGGCCGGCCGCGGCCGGCAGCCCGGTCCGGCCCGCGGGGGTGAAGAAGAAGTCGGCGGCGGCGTGCTGCCGGTCGTCGGGCGACATCCGCAGCAGCTCGTCGACCGCCTCGCCGCCCATGGCGTAGCTCGGCGTGGTGGCCACCAGGACGAGGGACGCGACCCGGTCGGGGTGCCGGAGCGCGGCGTGCTGCGCGACGGCGCCGCCGAAGGAGGTGCCCAGCAGGTGCGCCCGCGGCAGCTCAAGCGCGTCGAGCAGCGCGGCGAGGTCGTCGGCGAGGTCTTCGAGCGCGTACGGGACCGGCGGGTTCACGGTGATCCCCGAGTCCCGCTGGTCGTACGAGATCGCCCGGACCCCGGTGCCGAGCCGGCCGCGGAGCGCGGCGAACTGCGTGCGGTCACTCTCGCCGCCGTGCACGAGGACGAGCGGCACGCCGCTGCCGCCGTCGACGACCCCGACGTCGAGTCCGCCCGCCCGCACGGTCGCACTGGCCGGTTCCGCGGGTTCCTGCTCTTGCTGGTGCGTTGCCACCGCTGACCTCCTTGTCGATGCAGTCGTAAGATATACCTACGATTTGAGACGCGTCTATCACTTCACAGGAAGGGATTTTTCCGCCCGACGGAGGGGAGTGTGCGGGCACGGCTGTGCGCCGGGCGTCATACCCGGGGGGTGAGAGGGGGTGCTACCGCGGTAGGGGGAGGGTGCGGCCGGTCAGCCGGCCCGGGCCCACCCGCGCAGCGCGCCGCGGTATGCCTCGGTCAGCCGCGTGATGACCTCGCGGCGGGAGAGCCCCGTCTCCCGCAGCAGGTCCTGGACCTCCCGCGGGTCGAAGATCACGTTGCTGAGGAACAGGGCGTACTCGAGCATGTCGTCCGGGACGCCGATGTCGTCCATCAGCCCGCGCACGGGGCCGCTCCAGGCGTCCCGGGTGGCGACGATGATCTCGTTCCCGCCGTGCAGCCGCTCGAGGAAGCCCCGCCGGGAGCGGAGCTGCACCAGCGCCGGGCCGTGCTCGGCGAGCAGGTCCACCCACTTGTCCACGACGGCGTCGAACAGCGGCCGGCCCTGCGCGGCCGACGTCGCGCTGAAGTCGCGCAGCTCCTCGACGACGCTGAGCACGTAGGCGGCGAGCACGTCGTCCATCGAGGAGTAGTAGCGGTACGCGGTGGCCGGGCCGATCTCCGCGCGCGACGCGACCGCCTGCATCGTGAGCCGGTCGGGCGCCTCCCGGGCGAGCTCGCCGACGGCCTCCAGGAGGCGCCGGCGGTTGCGGCGGGTGTCGCTGCGCAGTTTGCGCCCCCCTCCCGGGGCGGCCTGCTGGTCGGCCACGGGGCTCCTCCGCCTCATCGACGTGCAGGCAAAGGGTAGCGCCTCGGGGTACGGGCCGGCCGCACGCCCGTACGCGGCGGGCCCGCCCCCGCCGGCACATGCACCGGCACCGTCACGGGCCCGCGGCACCGAAGTAGCGGACGATGCGCTCCAGCCCGGTCCACAGGTCGTCCTCCGCGGTCGCGAACGAGATCCGGATGTGCCCCTCGCCCGAGGGCCCGTACTCGGCGCCGGCCCGCACCAGCACCCCCTGCCCGGCCAGCTCGCGGGCGACGTCCTCGGAGGGCACGCCGGTGTCGTAGCGGAGGAACCCGTAGAACGCGCCCTCCGGCGGCACCAGATGCAGGCCGGGCACGCCGGACAGGCGCGCGACCGCCAGATCGCGCCGCCGCCGGTACCCGTCGACCATGGCCGCCACGACGTCCTCCGGCAGCTCCAGGGCGGCCAGGGCCGCGTGCTGGACGGCGGTGTTCAGCGAGCCGTTCAGGCTCCGGTGCACGTGTGCCGCCGCGTCCACCACCGCGCGGGGCCCGGTCAGGAACCCCACCCGCCAGCCGGTCATCGCGTACGTCTTGGAGAAGGTCTGCACGTACACGGTCCGGTCCCGCAGCGAGTCGATCTCCAGCGCCGATGCCGGCTCGTGCCCCGGATAGATCAGCCGGTGGTACGCCTCGTCGCTGACGACAAGCGTGTCGGAGCCGTCCAGCAGCTCGCCGAGGGCCGCCAGTTCCTGCCTGCGGTGGACGATGCCCGTCGGGTTCGCCGGGTTCGAGAAGACCACCATGGCCGCGCCCGGGAGCGCGGCGGCCAGCGCGTCGAGGTCCCAGTGCAGGTCGGGGGCGAGCGGGACGTGGTCCACGGTGCCCCCGGCGAGGACGACCAGGTCGGCGTAGAGCGAGTAGGCGGGCTCCGGGATCACCACGCGGTCGCCGGGGTCGATCGTCGCCAGCACCACCGCCGCCAGCGCGGCGGTCGCGCCGTGGGTGACCGCGATGTCGTCCGCGGTCCACGCCCGGTCCGGGCGGGCCGGCAGGCGGGCCGCGAGCGCGGCGCGCAGCTCCCGGATGCCGCGCTGGTCGGCGTAGTGGGTGTGCCCCCTGCGCAGGGCGGTCACGGCGGCGGCGATCACCGGCGGCGGGGTCGGGCAGTCCGGCTCGCCCATGGCCAGCGAGACGGTCCCGGGTGGCGCCGGGGCGAGGGCCGGGCGCCGCGAGAGGCGGCGCACCTCCGCGATCCGGAAGGCGGGCGCCACGGAGGAGGGACCGGGTGCGGGCGGCACGGAGGAGGGCGGCACGGCGGTCACCGGACCGCCGCCTCGTCGCCGGGGCGGGCGGCGAGGATGCGGCTGCGCAGCGCCGCCTCCTTCGCCACGATCCCGTCGACCGCGCCCGCCACCTCCCGCGCGCGGCGCCGCGGTACGACGACGACACCGTCGGCGTCGCCGACGAGGACGTCGCCCGCCGCCACCACCACGCCGCCGACCGCCACCGGGGCGCCGACCGTGCCCGGCCCCTCCTTGAACGGTCCCGCGGGGGTGACGGCCCGCGCGTAGACCGTCAGGCCCATGTCGGACAGCGCCTGGACGTCGCGCACCGCGCCGTCGACCACCGCGCCGGCGAGCCCGGCGTTGACCATGATCTCGCCGATGAGGTCGCCGATCAGCGCGCGGGTCGTGTCCCCGTGCCCGTTGACGACCAGGACGTCGCCCGGCCGGGCCTCGTCGAGCGCCCGGTGGACGGCGAGGTTGTCGCCCGACCGCACGTCGACGGTGAGGGCGTTGCCCAGCAGCGCGGCGCGCTCGGTGACGAGCCGGATGCCGCCGTCCACGACGGTCATCCGCTCCAGCGCGTCGCCGACGTTGGCGGCCGGCACCTCCCCCAGCCGGCGGGTCTCCCCCGCCGCCACGCGGTCCCAGCCCGGAGTGACGGACACGCTGTCCGCCGCCGCGGCAATGAACACGATGGCCTCCGCTCTTAAATGAGGTAGTTATCTCAGATAGGAGGACCATAGCCGCTCGGCCGGTCAACGACAACGGGCGGTCCGGCGGTACGCCAAAGGCGGCAGCCGGCACACCGCCGACCGCCGCCCTTGTCCCGGCCCCTACGACCAGCGCCGCAGCACCGCCCGCGCCGGGAGGGTGACCGCGAGCAGCGCCAGGCCGCCCGCGCCGGCCACGAAGGACCCGTACACCAGCGGCGGCACGTACGGCGCCGTACCGGTCAGGCCGCTCATCATCGGGACCAGCGTGGCCGCGGCGATCGCCGTGCCGACGACCACGCCCACCGCCGAGACCAGCGCGCCCTCCCAGCGGAGCATCGCCAGCACCTGGCGCCGGGTGGAGCCGACGAGGCGCAGCGTGCCCAGCTCTCGGCGGCGGTCGAGGACCGTCATCACCAGGGTGTTGGCGGCGGCGACGGCGGCGAAGCCGCCGAGGACCGCGGCCATGGTCTTGTTGGACCACGAGCCCAGCTTCGCGTCGAGGCTCTTCTCGGTCGCGTAGCCGGTCGCGTCGGTGACCTCCCCCAGGCCGGTGAGCGACTCCTCCTCCCCGCCGCGGACCAGCAGCGTCGTGTCGAAGCCCGAGGTGACGTGCCCGTCCAGAGCCGCCCGGTCCATCGTCACCGTGCCCAGGCCGAGGCCCCGGCCGTAGACCGAGACGACCTCCGGGTCGGCCTTCGTGCCGTCCGGCAGGTAGAGCGGCAGCCGGTCGCCGACGGAGACGCCCGCGGAGGACGCCAGGGTCCTGTCGATGGCGATCCGGTCCTTGCCGAGCCGGTCCAGGCTGCCTTCGCGTACGTCCAGGTCCTGCACCTTCGTCAGCTTGTCGGCGGAGGTGACCCCCTGGGTGGCCGCGCCCAGCAGCGACTTGAACTCGCCGGAGCCGACCGGCACCAGCACCTGCGTGTTGAGCACCCCGACCGCCGTGTCCACGCCCGGTGCGCGGGCGGCGTCGGCCGCCGCGCCCGCCGGCAGCCCGGCCGGGTCGGTCACCACATGGTCCGCGGTGACGCCGGCGCGCAGCTGCTCGTCGGCGGCGTGGTTCTCGCTCGTGTTCATGAAGACGAGCGTCGAGGCGAACGCCATCGCGAGCGCGATCGGAGTGATCGCGGACGCGAGCCGGCGGGCGTTGGTACGGGAGTTGGCGGCTGCCAGGTGTGCGGCCGCGCCCGCGGCGCGCAGCGGCAGGCCGAAGAGGCTGGCGCACAGTCGTGCCAGCAGCGGGCCGAGCAGCCCGACGGCGAGCATGAAGCTCATCACGACGCCGAGGGAGGCACCGGCCGCGTCGTCCCCGGAGGAGTTGGCCGCGACGCCCGTGAGGGTCGCGCCGCCGGCGAGGGCGACGACGCCGAGTGCGGTACGGACCACGCCCGGCCGGGTGCGTTCCATCGACGCCTCGGTGAGCGCCTGGCCCGGCTTCATCTTCGCGGGCCGCCGCCCCGCCGCCCAGCCGGCGCCGAGCGCGGTGAGCAGCCCGGCCCCGACGGCGGCGAGCAGCGGCAGCCCCGACACGTGCAGGTCGACCGCCTCCGGGACCGCGCCGCGGTCCCGGAGCTGCCCGAACCACCAGTGGGCGAGCCCGATGCCGGGCAGGGTGCCGAGGATCCCGGCGAGCGGCGCGACGACCAGCGCCTCGGCGGAGACCGCGCGGCGGATCTGCCGCGGGGTGGCGCCGACGGCGCGCAGGAGCGCGAACTCCCGGGCCCGCTGCGAGACGGACAGCGCCACGGTCCCGGCCGCGGTGAAGACCGCGACGATGGCGGCGACGCCGCCGAAGGGGCCGCCGATGCCGAAGAGCGTGTCCTTGCCGTAGGCCAGGCCCGGGTCCTCGACGGCACCGCGGTCGTCGCCGACGTGCACCTGCGCGTCCGACCCGGCGAGGGCCTTCTTCACGGAGCCGGCGAGGGCGTCGGCGTCGGTGCCGTCCTCGGCCAGTACGGCGACGGCGTCCGCCTTGCCGGGGTGCCCGGCGAGCGCGGGCGCCTGGCCGTCCGCGAACCAGGCGAGGGAGCCCTGCTCTCCGCTGTCCCGTGCGGTGTCCCCCGCGCCGGCCTCGGCGAGGCCCGCGACGCGGAAGTCCTGCTTCCCGGACGCGGTCTCCAGCGCGACGGTGTCACCGACGCCGGCCTTCGCGGCGCGGGCCGCGGCGGCGTCGAGCACCACTTCGCCGGTACGGGGCGCGCTGCCGGCCGTGAGTTCCGTACCGGTGAAGGCGTGCGAACCCCAGCCGTGCGCGGTGAGCGGGCCGTCCCCGGTCCGTACCGGGAAGGTGAAGTCCGCGACCGCCTCCTCGGCGCCCGGCGCCCCGGCGGCCTTCGCGGCCAGCCCGGCGTCGAGGCGTGCGGTGTCCGGCAGGGGAACGGCCTCCTTCTCCAGGTCCTCGCCGCTGCCGGTGACGACGTACTCGTACTGGTCGGCCGCCGCGACGACCGGCGCCTTCTCGTACCGCTCGGCGGGCACCGAGGCGCGCAGGCCGGTTTCGAGCAGGATGCCGCAGGCCGTGACGATCAGCGCCGACATCATCAGCACCACGAAGGTCCCGGCGAACGACGCGGGCTTGAAGCGGACGGCGGCGCGGGCGAGTCCGTTGGGGCGCATCATGCCGGCACCCCCGCAAGGGTCTCGTCGCGCACCGGGCGGGCGGCGGTACGGGCGCCGAGGCCCGCCATCCGCGCCGCGATCTGCGCCGCGGAGCCGCCCGCGAGCCGGTCGGCGAAGGCGCCGTCCGCGAGGAACAGCACCTGGTCCGCCCAGGCGGCGGCGGCCGGGTCGTGGGTGACCATCACGACGGTGGCGCCGTGGGGGTGCCTGCCTGCCGGAGCGGAGCCGAGGGCGCGGGGGGTGTCGACGGCGTGCCGCAGCAGGCCGAGCACCTCGGCGGCGGTGGCGGTGTCGAGGGCACCGGTGGGCTCGTCGGCGAAGATCACGTCGGGGTCGGTGACCAGGGCGCGGGCGATCGCCACGCGCTGCTGCTGCCCGCCGGACAGCTCGCCCGGCCGGCGCCGCGCCTTGTCGGCGAGCCCGACCTGCGCCAGCACCGCGTCCGCCCTCCCCCGGTTCCGGTGCTGCCCGGCGAGGCGCAGGGGCAGCAGGACGTTCTGCTCCACGGTCAGGGAGGGCAGCAGGTTGAACGCCTGGAAGACGAAGCCGAGGCGGCTGCGCCGCAGCTCGGTGAGTTCGTTCTCCTTCATGCCGGTGATCTCCGTGCCGCCGAGGCGCACGGACCCGGCCGTCGGCCGGTCGAGGCCGGCGGCGCACTGCAGGAACGTCGACTTGCCGGACCCGGAGGGGCCCATCACCGCGGTGAACGTGCCGCGCGGGAGTGCGAGGTCGACACCCGCCAGTGCGTGTACGGCGCCGCTGCGGCGGCCGTACTGCCGCCGGACACCGCGCAGCTCCACGGCGAGTCCAGGGGTGGCGGCCGGGGCCTCGGCGGCCGGGACCTCCGGCCCGCCGCCGGCCGCCGGCCGGTGGTCCGCCTTGTGCCGCTTGCTGCCACGCAGTCTCATGATCCGCCCTTTCGTCATCTCTTCGTGCTGACGGCTGAAGAGTGCGCGGACGGCTGCCCGCCGGGCGTCATACCCGGGAGCCGATGTGGAGGTGGTACCGCGGTAGGGGGTGGCGGAGGGGCTGGCCCCACCCCCCGCCGGCGGCTGGCCCTACTCGCCGGGGGCGACCAGCCCCGATTCGTACGCGATGACGACGGCCTGCGCGCGGTCGCGCAGATCGAGCTTGGTCAGGACCCGGCTGACGTGCGTCTTCACCGTCTGCTCCGCCAGCACCAGCGTCTCCGCGATCTCCGCGTTGGACCGGCCGCGGGCCACCAGCGTGAGGACCTCGGTCTCGCGCTCCGTCAGGGCCTTCAGCCGCAGCGCGGGCTTGCCCCGGCCGGCGGGGCGCTGCCGGGCGAAGTCCGCGATGAGCCGCCGGGTCACCGACGGGGCGAGCAGCGCGTCGCCGGAGGCCACGACCCGTACCGCCGCGATGAGGTCCGCCGGCGGCGCGTCCTTGAGCAGGAAGCCGCTCGCACCCGCGCGCAGCGCCTCGTAGACGTAGTCGTCCACGTCGAAGGTGGTGAGCATCAGTACCCGTGGCCGGTGTTCCCCCACAGCCTGAACGGCGTGGGCGGTGCCCCCATCCCCCGCGGGCGGTGTCAGGATGCGGCGCGCGGCCTCCAGACCGTCCATCTCGGGCATGCGGACGTCCATCAGCACGACGTCGGGATGGACACGCCGGCTCAGCTCCACGCCCTGTACGCCGTCGGGGGCCTCCCCCACGACGTCGATGTCGCTCTGGGCGGCCAGCAGTGCGGCGAAGCCCGCCCGCACCATGGCCTGGTCGTCGACGATGATGACGCGCGTCGTCACCCGGGGTCCTTTCCGTTCAGGGGGAGGTGGGCCGCGACCCGGAAGCCGCCGTCCGGCAGCGGGCCGGCCTCGAAGGTGCCGTCGACGAGCCGGACCCGCTCGCGCATGCCGACGAGGCCGTGCCCGGTGCCGCTCTGCTCCAGCGGCCCGGCGGGCGGCTCCGGCGGCGGCCCGTTGACGACGAGGACGGTGAGCCGGTCGCCGGCGTCCGACAGCGACAGCGACACCCGCGTCGCCGCGCCCGGCGCGTGCCGTACGACGTTCGCCAGCGCCTCCTGCACGATGCGGTACGCGGACAGCCCCACCGCCTCCGGCACGTCGGCGTCACAGGGCGTGAACTCCACCGGCCCGCCGGCCCGTTCCGTCGCCGCCACCAACTGCCCGATCTGCGCCAGGTCCGGCTGCGGCGCGACCTCGCCGTGCGTCTCCTCGTTGCGCAGCACGCCGAGGAGCCGGCGCATCTCGCCCAGCGACTCGCGCGCGGTCGCCGCGATGGACGTGAACTCGCCGCGCACCTCCGGGGGCAGCTCGGCGAGCCGGTACTCCGCGGTGTCCGCCTGCACCGTGATGACGGACATGTGGTGCGCCACCACGTCGTGCAGCTCGCGCGCGATGCGGGCGCGCTCCTCCAGCAGCGTCCGCCTGCCGCGCTCCGCCTCGCTGATCGTTTCCTGCTCGGTCAGCCTGCGCTGCACCTCGTGCCGCTCCCGCAGCACGCCGGTGATCAGGAGGGTCACCCCGCCGAGGATCATCAGCAGGACGCTTCTGTCGTTCACCCGGTCGGGCGCGACGTACAGCAGCCCGACGTTCGCGCCCGCCGTCGCCAGCCACACCAGCACCAGCGTCCGGCGGGACTCGCGCAGGCCGAGGGCGAGGCAGAGGCCGATGTACCCGACGATCTGCATCGGCGGGAACGGCCACTCCTGCCGCTCGCCGTAGTCGCCGCTGAGCAGCGCCAGCGCGCCGGCCACGTCGGCGGCGAAGATCACGTACCAGGCGAGCAGCGGCCGGGTGACGGCGAGCAGCAGCGGCGCCGACTGCGCGACGGCCAGCAGGCTCGCGACACCGGCGTTCAGGCCGTAGTCGACGGTGAGCACCCGGATGGTGGTGGGCAGGAGGGCGACGCACAGCACGAACGCCAGGCCCCACGGCAGCAGTCGCACCCACCGGTGCGACGCCGTCGCGAGCAGCGGGCGCGGGCGCTCCGGCTCCACGGACGTCATGGGCCCACCCTATGCGCGGCCGTACGGGGCCCGGTGCGCCCGCCCCGTGGACCGGGCGGGCGGGGTGGGGCCCGCCGTCCGGGCCGGGCTGAAGAAGCTCAGTGGCAGTGGCCGGGCTCGGCCGCCGGTCCGGTGCCGGTGGCGCCCAGGTCGTCGGAGCGGCCGGCGTCGATACGGGGCCACTGTGCTGTGGGACGTCCGCCCGGCCACTCCCGCAGCGGCGGCCAGTCGGGAGCCCCGCCCAGGGTCCGCGTGGCCTGCCCGAGACGCGGCCACTCCGCCGGTGAGTCCTCCCAGTCCTCCTGGCGCCCGAACGCCGTGAGATCCATGAGCGCGTAGCTGTAGTCCACCGCCTCGGCCCCGCGGCGCTTGGTCCAGTAGGTCTCGAAGACGCGGTCGCCGTCGCGCAGGTAGCACACCAGGTGGAACAAACCGAGCTCCCGGCCGACAAGAAGCGATTCGAGCGAGGGCTGGGCGGAGTACCACGGCATCGCCCAGCCCATGAAGTCCCGGTAGCGCAGGCTCTCCTCGTAGGACGTCTGCGCGTCCCCGAAGCCGTAGGCGGTGTTCCGCCCCTGGCAGAACACGGCGAAGGTGATGTCGCGGGAGTGCAGATAGGCCAGCTCGCCCACGTGGCTCATCACCCAGGTGCAGCCTTCGCACTGATCGGCGGCCGGCCGGCCGGGCCACCACATGAAGTAGTAGGCGATCATCTGACGTCGGCCTTCGAACGCGTCCAGGAGCGTCACGGGGCCGTCCGGCCCCAGCAGCCGGCTGTCCGCGGCCACCTCGACCATGGGGAGCCTGCGGCGCGCGGCGGCGATCGCGTCGCCTTCGCGGGTGTGGGCCTTCTCCCTCGCCCGCAGCGCCTCCAACTGCTGTTCGAAGGCGGCGCGGTCGGCCACCGGCGGTTGCGCCTTGCTCGGGTTCTCGGCCATATCCGGCTCCTGGGATCGCTTCGTCGTGGCTGCGGGGTCGCTTCTCAGCACCGTAGCCGCCGGCCGGGATCGCGGGCGTATGCCGCACGGCAGCACCGCGCACGCAAGCACATCGTGGAAGCAGTCTGGTTGTCCCAGGTGAGGCATCCGACTTGTCACATACGCTCATTCAGCAGTTTTTATGTCACCAAAAGCGGAGATCGGGAGCCTGGGGCCCGTCATGGGGCTTCGATGGGTCATGGCCGCTGCACGCGGCTGCGCAGAGGCCCTCATTGACCCAGGCCCGGAATCGTCGGGTCGCAGAAGACAGGTGATGGAAATGCGAGACGAGGCCGCCAAGCGGGTCGAGCTGGTCTTCTCCCTCTTCGACGCCAACGGCAACGGAGTCATCGACTCCGACGACTTCGACCTGATGACGGGCCGTGTTCTGGAGGCGGCGGCCGCTTCGGACGAGGGCGCCCAGGCCGCCATCCAGGCCGCGTTCCGCCGCTACTGGACGACGCTGGCCACGGAACTGGACGCCAACGGCGACGGCGTGATCACCGTGGACGAGTTCCGTCCGTTCGTGCTCGACCCCGAGCGTTTCGGTCCCACGATCGCCGAGTTCGCCGAGGCCCTTTCCGCGCTCGGCGACCCCGACGGAGACGGCCTGATCGAGCGTCCCCTCTTCGTATCGCTGATGAAGGCGATCGGCTTCGAGGAGCCGAACATCCACGCCCTCTTCGACGCCTTCGGCCCGGACACCGAGGACCGCATCACCGTGGCCACGTGGGCCGTCGGCATCAAGGACTACTACGCGCCGGACATGGCCGGGATCCCGGGCGACCAGCTGGTGTCCGCGCGAGCCGTCTGACACGGTCCGTCAGCGCCCTTCCCGGCCGCGGGCGTCATGGCGCTGGCTTGTGCGCGAACACCCACCGGTTGCCCTCCAGCGCGTCGTTGGGCTCGGGGAGGGGGCCGCGTCGGTGCCGGCGGGTGAAGTCGAAGGGCGTGCGCATCTCGGTGGACCAGCCCATGGCCGTCAGGTCGCCCGCGGAGTCGGGTCGTGGCCCCTTGTCGAAGAGGTGGAGCAGGTCGATGCCGATCTGTTCTCGCGTCGCCGTGTAGATCGCGCTGTCGCGGTACGCCTGCAGGTCCTTTTCCAGCTTGGCCTCGAAGGCCAGCGCGCTGCCCCCGCTGGCCAGCTTGTCCACCGTGTCGATGAGGAACGTCTCGGCGGGGCCCGGCAGATAGAAGAGAAGTCCCTCGGCCAGCCAGACGCTCGGCGCGGCCGGGTCGAAGCCGGCGGTGGTCAGCGCGCTGACCCAGCCCTCGCGCAAGTCGACCGGTACGGGGACACGCTTCGCCTTCGGGGCGACCGACAGGTCCGTGAGCACCCGTTGCTTGAAGGCCAGCACACCCGGCCTGTCGATCTCGAAGACGACGCAGTCCGACGGCAGATCCAGCCGGAAGGCGCGGGTGTCCAACCCCGCTCCCAGCAGGACCACTTGGCGGGGGCTCGTACCGACCGACCGGAGGAGGAAGTCGTCGAGCACCCTCGTCCGCAGGCCGAAGTAGCGGGCGAACCGTCCCCACAGCGGGTTGTCGTCCCCGTCCGGAACCTGCTCGATGCGCACCGGCCAGTCCGCGCAGGCAGGGGCCGCCCGTACGAAGTGCTCCGCATAGGCGTCCTGGGCCAGACTGTCGTGGCGGTGGGTCTCGATGGACCGTGCCGCGGCGACCAGAAGGGCGGTCAGGCCCACACCCCGGTCCACGCCTGCCACGTCTGTGTGCTGGGGCGTCGTGCCTGCCATGCTTCCTCCGTCGGCGGGAGTGGTGGATGCCGGATGTTCACTTGTCGGACGGGGTGAGTCCTCGGTGCCGCGTGCCTCGCTCATCGGCTCGTTCTCTCCGGGAGCAGGACGGGTTTGACCACACGGCCCGCGTCGCAGTCGCGTTCGGCCTCGTTGATGCCGGTCAACGGGTAGGTGCGGATCAGCTGGTCGAAAGGGAAGCGTCCGGCCCGCCACAGTCCGATCAGCCGGGGTATCAGCACTCCGGGTACGGCGTCCCCTTCGCAGATGTGACGAATGCTGCGGCCGCGGTCGAGCGTGCCCGGTTCGAGTTCCAGCGGGGTGTGGAGGCGTGCCACCAGGCCGAGGCTGCCGGTGGGACGCAGGGCGTGGAGCGCCTTGTTGAGGAGCGGGGGTGAGGCCGTGGTGTCCAGCGCATACTGGGCGCCGCCGCCGGTCAGTCGCCGGATCCGTTCGGGCAGGTCGGGCGTGGCGGCAGGCAGGGGGGTCGCGCCGAACCGCTCGGCCGACGCGAGCCTCTCGGGATGCCGGTCGACGGCCACGGTCAGTACGCCTGCGGCGGTGGCCGCCATCACCGCGGTCAGGCCCACCGCTCCCGCGCCCAAGACCACGAGGGTGTCGCCGGGACCTGCGCGGAAGGTGTTCAGCACGGCTCCGGCGCCGGTGAGGGAACCGCAGCCGAGGGGCCCGAGCAGTTCGAGCGGCAGTGCGGGGTCGACCCGTACGGCGTTGCGAGCCGGAACGAGGGCGTACTCGGCGAACGAGGACTGCCCGAACCACCGGGGTGCCAGTGCTTGTCCGGTCGCGTCGGTGAGCCGCGGCGGTTCCTCCTTGCGCCCTCCGAAGAGATTGAGGGAGGCGAAGGAGTCGCAGTAGGCGGGGGCCGCGCCGCGGCAGTTCCGGCAGTGCCCGCAGGAGTCGAAGCTCAGTACGACGTGGTCGCCGACGGCGATCGCGGCGTCCGGGCCGCCCCCCGTCCGCACCACGACCCCGGCGCCCTCGTGGCCGAGGACGGCAGGCAGAGGGCTCCGTCCGGCGGATCGCCGGACCGCGAGGTCGGTCCGGCACATCCCGGTGCCCGCGATCTCGACCAGGATCTCGCCGGCGGCGGGCTCCGTCCGCAGAACCACCTCCTCGACCGTGAACGGGCTCTCGTACGAGCGCAGTACGGCTGCCTCAAACCTCATCGTCAGGCCTCCTGCGGGCGGTGGACGACGAACGGCCGGAGGTTGCCGTACAGCCCCCACGGCCCGCCCGCGACGCCGACCCCGCTGTCCTTGACACCTGCGAAGGGCTGGGCGAGGGACAGTTCGGCATGGTGGTTGACCCAGGCCGTGCCGCATTCGAGCCGGCCGGCCACCACCTCGGCGCGGTCGACATCGGTGCCCCACACGGAGCCGCCCAGGCCGAAGCCGGTGCCGTTGGCCGCGTCGACGGCTTCGTCCAGGCTCCGGTACGGCAGCACTGGCAGCACCGGTCCGAACTGCTCCCCGGTCACCACCGGACTGCCGGGCGGCACGTCGGTGAGGACCGTGGGAGCGAAGAAGTAGCCCGGCCCGTCCAGCCGGTGGCCACCCGCCGCCGCCCGGGCACCGTCCGCCAGAGCCTGCCGTGTGACGTGCTCGATACGGGCCAGCTGCGGGGCGTTGTTGACCGGGCCCAGCCGGGTGTCCGGGTCGAGGCCGGCCCCGACGGCGACGGTCTTCGCGCGCTGGGCGAGGGCTTCGACGACCTCGGCGTGCAACCGGGCCGGCGCGTAGACCCGTTTGACCGCCATGCAGACCTGCCCGCAGTTGCGAAACGCCGCCCAGAACAGCCGGTCCGCGATCCGGTCCACGTCGACGTCGTCCAGCAGGACGGCAGCGTCGTTGCCGCCCAGTTCCAATGTGACCCGGGCGAGCGAGACCGACGCCGCTTCTGCGACGGCCCGCCCGGTGGACACCGAACCGGTGAAGGTGACATGGCGGATGCCCGGATGGGACGCGAGGCGGGCACCGAGGGGTTCGCGGCCGGTGACGACGGTCAGGACGTCCTCGGGCAGGACGGTGGCAAGGACGGATCCGAGGAGCCGGGTGGCCAAGGGGGTGAACGGGGACGGTTTGAGGACCACGGTGTTGCCCGCGGCCAACGCGGGCGCGAACTTCGCCGCCGCGAGCTGGAGGGGAAAGTTCCACGGCACGATCGCGGCGACGGGCCCGAGCGGTCGCCAGCGGATCTCGCTGCGCACCGGTCGGCCGTCGACGATCCGCCGGGTTCTGGGGGCGAGGTCTGCGAAGTACCGTAGACGGGCCGCCGTGCGGGCGACCTCCGCGTACGACTCGGCCAGGGGCTTGCCCTGTTCCCGGGTGAGCAACCGGGCGAGGTCGTCGCCGGCCACCTCCACCGCGTCGGCCGCTCCGCGCAACGCGGCGGTGCGGGCGACGGGGTCGGCCCGCCATCCGTGCCAGGCCCGGTGGGCCCGGTCGACCACGGCGTCCAACTCGTCCGGCTGCTGGTCGGGAACCTCGTCGAAGGCTTCCCCGGTGGCCGGGTCGACGACGGCGAAACGCGCGGCAAGGTCCCCGGCGAGGCGATCGGACTCAGGGATCGGCATGGCGGCCGTCAGTTCATGGAGGAGATGCGGACGGCGTGCTCCCGGGCGTGCCGGTCCATCTCCGCCCGGAAGGCGGCCACCAGATGCGGCTGGATCCTTCCTGTATTGCGGTCACCGCCCTCACAGACCGCTCCCCGCACGCCCACGATGTCCGTACCGATGCGGGTCAGCTCGCCGAGGTCGGTCTGCGTGACACTCCCCGCGAGGGCCGCGAGCCGACCGGACGCGTGGGTCAGCCGGACGAACTCCGCACAGACGTCCGGCGGCACGTGGTCGAACAACCGCGTCCCGTCCTTGACGGCGGTGTCGAGCATGGCCGCGTCGGCACCGGAGCGGGCGGCGATGTCGGGCACGGCGAGCGGATTTACGCAGCCGATCCGGTGGGCGTCGGCATAGCCGGAGGCGACGACGAGCGCGTCGGGGCGGTGGTCCTTCACCGCCCGGACGACCGCGCGCATGACCTCGATGCCCTGATCAGGCGTCGTGCATCCGTAGAGGCCGACCTTGATGTACGCGGCCCCCGAGACGACCGCGCCGAGCGCGGCCTGGGCCACCGTGCCGGGCTTGTACGGGACATCCCCCACGGTCGCGGACACCGGCTTGTCCGCCGGAACCGCGTCGCGGATCTCCTTGATGACCCAGGGGAAGTTCGCGCCGAGAGAGCCCTCGTCGGGCTTCTTCACGTCGACGATGTCGAGATGCTCCGCCGCCTTCGCACACTCGAGAGCCTCTTCGACACCGTCCGGAGAGATGAGAAGCAACACCCTGACCTCCTTCGCCGCCAGTCCGCCCGGCCGAGGGACAGGGGACCGCGGATCGCCTGGCTGATGTGCGGTGCGCTCATCATTTCCGTCACCCTGAGAAACCGGGAGGGCGCGCAGAGTACTCAGAGTGCCCGTCGCCACCCCAATGCGCCGCGCATACCGGAGCAGACCGGACCATAGGCATCACTACGCCTCCTTATCCCGCGCCTGCCCGCCTCGCCGCCCGTGGCAACCGGGTGCTCCTTCCGTGCCCGGCTGGGCGGGCGCGGACCTTCCGCTGCACACGTCCGACAATCGGGTCATTCTCGTAGTCAGCCCACCGTTAAGCCATTGGGGTGGCGGACGCGATTGGATCAGTACCTCTCTTCCGACGTGCCGTTGATCGGATATGGAACCACGACACTCATGGCAGCGGAATCGGGCGATTGCCGAGGGGTTCTGCTACTACGACGAGCAGGTCAGGATCGCCGAGACGGTCCTTGCCCAGGCGCAGACCGCACGTCAGCACGCGCTGGCCGCCTTCGCGGTCAGCCTCGGGAGGGACCGCTCAGCAGCCGACCTGCTGGGGCTGGCTGAACGCGACGTGCGTGCAGCGCGCCGCAGCGTCGGCAGGAAGGACGCCCGCATCGTGGCCGACGAGCTGCTGGCTTCCTTCCACCGGCGCGCCGTGCGGGACGATCCCGAAGGCCGAGACCAGACCGGCGAGCCCGGCGCACGGGCCTCCGCCGACCCGCTGCCTCTGTCGGCGCTGGACGCGGCGGTGGCGGAAGGCTGGCGGAACGGCGCGGACCTGCACGCGCTGGCCGCCGCGATCGGCGTAGAGGTGAACACCGTCGTCGACCGGCTCAAGAGGCTCTCCACCCAGGGGCTTCTCCCTGATCCCGACTCACCGGCCGCGCCCCGCGGCCGGCACCGCCGCACCGACGACTCCGAGAACCCCACGCCGCCCTCCCCGACCGCCGGACAGCCGAACACGCGGGAACGGGAGGAGGCCGACGGGGAAGCACCGCTGGATTCGTGGGCCGTGTGGGAAACCGAGTTCTCCGTCCCCGTGGCGCGCCTATCCGATGGCGGTGAGTTCGGCGCGGCCGAACAGGAGGGCGTATCCGGTGGGGAGTTGTCGGAGGATGCAGGTTACGAGGTCGGGGCCGGCGCAGGCGGCGAGGGCCGAGAAGACGGAGCCGGTGTCCCAGCGGGTGGTGGCAAGGGAGGCACCGGTGCGGGCGGCGAGGTCTTCGACGAAGGCCCAGCCGGTCAGTGGCTCGGTGCGGGGGATCTCCGCGGTCAGTATGCGCGCGGCTTCTGGCGGGAGGCAGGCGGCGAGGGCGACCCGTTCGTCGCCGATCAATTGGCGGCCCAGTCCGGCCAGGACCAGGCGGACGGCTTCGTCGGCTCTGTGCCGGGTGGGGTAGGCGCCTTCGTAGCGGACCCGTTCCAGCATCTGTTCGTAGGCCGCCCTGTACTGCCGGGGTAGCGCCTGCCGGTCGGAGATCACTGGGTCGTTGCCTTTCTGTCTGTGGCCGGTGGGCGGGCACCGGTGTGCGTGGTGGTCAGATGGGCCGGGGGCGGCCGAAGAGCAGGTCGTAGCCGACCGGCAGTTGGACGATCGGCCTCGGTCAAGTCGCCGTACTCGCCGCGTTCCTTCACGTGCCCGAGGAACGCCTCGTGGCGCGGAGCCATGCCGGTCGTCACCCCTTCTGCTTCGAACTGCCGGCGGGGGCGCGGAGAGCGGGTGGAGGGAGAGATCCGTGCCCGCCCTCCGCACCGGTCCGGCCGGCGTCAGCCGGAGATCTCCTTGCTCCCGGTCGCGAGGCCGATGGAGATCTTGCGGGGCTTGGCGCGCTCGGCGATCGGGATGCGCAGGGTGAGCACGCCCGCGTCGTAGTCGGCCTGGATCCGCTCGGTGTCGAGGGTGTCGGCGAGCATGATCTGGCGGGAGAAGACACCCAGCGGCCGTTCGGACAGCTCCATCTGCACGTCCTCGGACTTCGCCACGGGGCGCCGCTCGGCCCTGACCGTGAGCATGTTCCGTTCGACGTCGATGTCGATCGCGTCCGCGGTGACGCCCGGGATGTCGAGGGTCACCAGGTACTCGTCGCCGTCGCGATAGGCGTCCATCGGCATGGCCGACGGCCGGGACCAGGTGCCCGGGCCCACGAGCTGCTGGGCGAGCCGGTCCAGCTCACGGAAGGGGTCAGTGCGCATCAACATCGTGAAAACACCTCCAGCAGGTTCAGGCAGTTGCTGCCAATGCGCTCACTGACACCGTTGTAGCATGTCATCCAATGGATGACAAACAACGTGTCGTCGATGTGATGACGGCGAAAGGGAGGCGTCCGTGAGCGCAGCCGGCCAGCCGTCCACGGACGGCACGCAAGCCCACAGTCCGGCGTCGTTCCTCGCCGCCGCGGCGGCCCTGCACGCCATTGACGGAGCCCTGCGCGATGCCCGGCAAGAATCCCCGGAGGCCCTCGATACGCCCGGCCCCGGAGCCGAGCAGGCACTGGCCTCGTTGGTGCTGCTCCGGCAGGTCCGCGAGCAACTCGCCGGATGGGAGACCGGCCTGATCGAAACCGCCCGTGGCGCGGGCGCGAGCTGGGCCGACCTCGCCCACCCTCTGGGCGTCGCCAGCCGCCAGGCCGCCGAACGCCGCTATCTGCGCGGCCGCCCCGGCCCCGCGGGCACCACCGGCGAACAACGTGTCCAAGCCACCCGCGAACGCCGCGCCGCAGAGCGCACCACCGCCACCTGGGCCCGCCGCAACGCCGCCGATCTGCGCCGCATCGCCGGACAGATCACGGCCCTGACCGGCCTGCCCGCCGCGGCCCGCCCCCCGCTCCGCCGGCTCCACGCGGCACTCGCCCACGACGACCCCGCCGAGCTCATCGCCCCCCTCGCCACCACCCGCCCACACCTGGCCGCCCACCCCGAACTCACCGCACAACTCGACGCTCTCACACCCCCCTGACCGAACGACCGCCCGGCGCGGCGCCGAAGCAGGAACAGTCCCGGAGCCGCCTCCGGCCGCGCTGAGTCCGATGCCGCGCGAGCAGACCACGGCCCCGCACACCGTCGCCGCCTTCTCCGCACTCGGCTACCACCCGCCGGGCCGAGCCGCCATCGTGATCACCACTACCGAACGCGAGGCCGCCGCCCGCGCCGGACACCGTGACAACACGGGCAATCAGGTCTACGCGCGGCCACCTGCGGGTACGTACTTGAAGCCAACTGCGCGTGCTGTCACGCTCGTTGGAGGTCCGGCACCCGGCCGGCCCACGTGCCACCCCCCACAACCGGCACCGGCAGGTGCCGACTCCCGGAGAGAGGTACTTCCGTGGACACGTCCCGAATACCGCGCGCCACGCTGATCTCCGCCATGGCTCTGGCCGCGGCGACCGCCGGTACGCTGCCCTCCGTCGCGGCAACGCCCGCCGAACCCGCGACGTCCTCCGTCGTCGCGTACGACGACACGTACTACCAGGACGCGCTCGGCAAGGAGGGCGCCGAGCTCAAGAGCGCCCTGCATACGATCATCAGCGACCAGACCAAGATCTCGTACAGCGAGGTCTGGGACGCGCTCAAGGAGACCGACGAGGACCCGCAGAACCCGGACAACGTCATCCTCCTCTACAGCGGTTACTCGCAGAGCAAGGACACCAACGGCGGCGACGCCGATGACTGGAACCGCGAGCACGTCTGGGCCAAGAGCCACGGCGACTTCGGTACGTCGACCGGCCCGGGCACCGATGTGCACCACCTGCGCCCCACGGACGTGACGGTCAACAGCACCCGCGGGAACAAGGACTTCGACTACGGCGGCAGCCCGGTCGACCAGGCCCCGGAGAGCCTCACCGACGACGACTCCTTCGAGCCCCGCGACGAGGTCAAGGGCGACGTCGCCCGCATGATCCTCTACATGGCCGTCCGCTACGACGGCGACGACGGCTTCGCCGACCTGGAGCCCAACGACCAGGTGAACAACGGCTCGTCGCCGGCCATCGGCAAGCTCTCGGTCCTCAAGGAGTGGAACAACGAGGACCCGCCGAGCGATTTCGAGAAGAACCGCAACCAGGTGATCTTCGACCAGGTCCAGCACAACCGGAACCCGTTCATCGACCACCCGGAGTGGGTCGACTCGATCTGGCCGTAACGATCCTCCAAGCCGTGACCGTGCGGTAGTGGGGCCCCGGCGGCACGCCACACGCGCTGCTGCATGCCACCGGACAACTCGTGCGGCCGTACGCCGCCGGGGCTCACACCGCAGCCTGACGCCCCGGGCCTCGGTGCCCGCAGCTGGACCGTGGCACCGGCGTACTACAGGCGGACGATGATCAGGGCGATGTCGTCGCGGGCACCGCCGGCCACGCCGAGGCGGGCGAGGAGGGTGTCGGCGAGGCGTTCGGTGGCGACGGTGCCGTAGCGGGCGAGCGTGTCCGTCAGCCGGTGCAGGCCGGCGTCGATGTCTTCGCCGCGTCGCTCGATGAGCCCGTCCGTGTACAGGACGAGGGTGTCGCCGGTGCCGTAGGGCAGGCTGGCGTGGGGGCGCGGGATGTGCCGGGGGCGTGTGCCCAGCGGGGGGTCGGTGGACTTGTCCAGTAGATCGCAGGTGCCGTCGGGGTGCAGCAGGATCGGCGGGAGGTGGCCGGCGCTGCTGTAGGTGATCCGGCGGCTTTCCGGGTCGATGACGGCCTTGACGGCGGTGGTGGCCAGCGCCCCTTCCACGGCGTAGGAGTACAGGTCCAGGAGATCCAGCGCCTTTCCCGGTTCGCGCAGTGCCCGGACCCCGGCGGACAGTGCGCTGCGCAGCATGCCCATGGTGGCTGCGGCTTGAAGGCCGTGCCCGACGACGTCGCCGACGGCGACGGCGAAGCCGTTGTCCGGGAGGTCGATCACGTCGTACCAGTCGCCGCACACGTTCAGGGAGCCGGAGGCGGGCAGGTAGCGCACCGCGATGTGCCGATGGTGTGCCAGGTCCGGTGAGCGGAGCATGGTCTCCTGCAAGGTCACGGCGACCTGCCGTTCCCTCGCGTGGGCACGGCGCAGCTCCTCGTTGAGCCGCTGCAGCTCGCGCGCCCGCACGTACAGCTCGGCGTCCATCGCCTCTCGTTCGCCGAGGGCGCGGCCCTGGTCGTCGTTGTCGTCCGGCTGAGCTGCGCGGGCCAGGATGAACGGGGTCACGTCCTCGACCCGGTGGATGATCCAGGCGACCTGCCCGTCCGGCCCGAGGACGGGGGTGTTGATCGGAGACCACCACCGCTCCTCGAACGTCCCCGGCTCGTCGGGGCGGGGGATGTCGTACTTCGTCAGCGCCATGGTGTCCGGCATCTTCGTGCGCAGGGTCCGGTGCAGCGAGGCGTCCAGGTCCTGCATCCCGGTGGCGTACGGGTCCGCCGGATTGCGGGGGAAGGCGTCGAACATGTACTTGCCGACCAGGTCTTCCCGGGTCCGGCCCGTGGCCTGCAGGTACGCCTCGTTGACATCGACGATCACCAGATCGGGGCCCAGCACCAGGTTCGGATTGGGCGCGGCCATGAACAGCGCCTTGTAGTCGATCTGCGAGGTCACAGGTCCGTACCAGCCCTTTCCACCCCCCGTAGATTGCCAGCAGGCCACCCTGCCGCCAATCTAGACCGGGCGCGATGACCGCTCCCGCGGTGATCCGCCAAACGGACGCGGGCGGCGAGGCCGCCACGGGGCCCCGGCTCTCCGTTCACCCACTCGCCCCCCTTGTATTGATCACGAGCGTTGTCAACGGTCGTGATCAATACACCTAGGGGCACACGGCTGCGTCATCAGGGGGCGTGCCGTCGAGGAGGTAGGTGTCGACGGCCTCGGTGACGCAGCGGTTGTAGAGGTAGGACCCGTGGCCCTCGTCCTGCGCGGTCAGTAGGACGCCGACGTTCTCGCCCAGCTCCCTCGCCATGCGCTCGGCGCCCGCGTACGGCGTCGTCGGATCGCCGGTGTTGGCCACGACGAGGATGGGGGCGGCACCGTCCGCGCTGACGTCGAGCGTGGCGCGTTCCCCTTCGAAGGGCCAGTCGTAGCAGAGGTAGACGCCCCCGGACCAGGCCCTTCCGAAGACGGGCGAGGCTGCCTCGATCCGGTCGTTCATTTCCTCGGTCCGGCCGGATCCGGGGCGCACGTTGGAGTCGGCGCAGATGATGGCGACGTAGGCGGACGTGCCGTTGCCACCCGAGGCCGCGCCGCCGGCACCGGCACCGCGCCGGGTTCGGGAGCCCGGCGCGTGGTCGTACGCCTCCTCCATCAGCTTGCGGCCGGTGCCCCGCTCCATGACCTCGGTGAGCGCCTTCGCCAGCGGTCGGCGGCCGGCTTCGCCCTGGTCCAGGTAGTTCGCGATGGCGCGGGCGGCGAGGTCTCCGTCGAGTTCCTCCCCGCCGCCGGTGGGCGCGGGCGCCCTCTCGAGCCGGTCCAGCAGCGCGACGACCCGCCGACCGGCCTGGGCGGGGTCGCTTCCGGTGGGGCAGTCGCCGTAGGCGTCCGCACAGTGTTCGGTGAAGCGGTCGAAGGCACGCTGGACGGCCCGGACCTGGCTGAGGTCCTCTTCTTGGCGGTCCAGGGTCGGGTCGACGGGTGCTTCGAGCACGAGGCGGCCCACGTTCTCGGGGAAGAGGTGGGCGTAGACACCGCCGAGCGCGGTGCCGTAGGAGACGCCGAAGAAGTGCAGCTTCTCGTCGCCGAGGAGGTAGCGCATCAGGTCCAGGTCGCGGGCCGTGTGCGAGGTGCCGACGTACGGCAGGAGCCGGCCGGAGTGCTTCTCGCAGGCTTCGCTTCCCTCGAACGACTCCTTCCCGCAGCTGACGGGAGCGGTCCGGCCGACGCCGCGCGGATCGAAACCGACCAGGTCGTAGCGCTCGCGCAGCGAGGCGTAATCATCGGCGTACCGCGGTAGTCCCACGACCCCGGACTGGCCGGGACCGCCGAAGTTGAACAGGAGCGATCCGATCCGCTGCTCCTCCGGTCCGGTGGCCCTTTGCCGGATCATCGCGACGTCGATCGTGTCGCGCCCGGGTCGGCGGTAGTCCAGCGGGACCTTCATCGTGGCGCACTCCCAGCCCTCTCCCGGTGCGTCACCGCTCCCCTGCGCCTCGGACGGCGGCGGGCAGGCCGACCAGTCGAGCCGCTGGCCGGAGGTGAAGGCCGCGGGAAGCCCGGGCGGTGGGTTCGCCGCCTTGCGTTCGACCCGGCGGCTCGCTTCACCCTCCTTCGACGGCGCGGACGAGTCCGAGCTCTCGATGAGGTCGCATCCGGCCCCCACGGACACGAAGACGGCGGCGAGCAGAACCGCCGTGGCCCGCCTCGTTCCGGCGAACCGGGCCGGACGCCCCGAGATCCAGCCCCGCGTACGCATCCACGCCCCCTGCCCCCGCACAAACGTCCGATGGGGAACGAATCTACCGATCACCGATCTTCGACGGCAAATCAGTGGCTCTCCCTACGTCCGCGACGCGGGACACGATCAGCCGCGTGTTGCAGAACCAAGACAGAGTGACTGGTTACTCTTCGGGTGAAGCGGGGCATTCTCGGGCCGTGTCAGGCGAGTTCATGCATATGCTCGCAGGCCGCTGAAAGCAAGACCATAAGAGCCGGAACCCTGACTGAACCGGGGGTATGGGATGCGGCGTGCTGGACCACACGGGCGCAGACGAAGGACATTGCGTGCGGCGGGGATTGCGACGGTGCTGCTTGCCGTCCTGGCGCCGGGTGTCGCGCAGAGCACACCGACCGCCGATGCGGACTCCCGTATGACATCGGCGGGAGAAACGGAGCGCGCCGGCTCCGGTTCGCTGGCGGTCTTCGGGCCCGACACCGTGCCCGTGGGCAGGGGGAAGAAGGCCGGATACGTCACCTTCGGGGCCTCGGTGGACCGTAAGAAGAACGGGAAGTGCGACAACGGCAGCAAGGAGGAACGCTGCTGGGTGCCGTATGTGAAGCATCGGCGCGGCGCGTACCTCACCAAACGCAAGAAGATTGCCGGTGATGCGCTGCCCCGCCCCGGAAAGTGGGTGGAGAAGAAGGAGGTCGGCAAGAAGGAGAAGAAGCAGCCGAAGATCTGGTCGCCGAGCGTCGTCCGCCACAAGGGACGCTTCTACATGTTCTACACGGCGACGAAGAGGGGCACCATCGGCGGTGACGACGACCGCGGACGCAAGTGCATCGGTGTCGCCGTCAGAAAGAAGAAGCAGAAGAAGGGGACGTACAGCTTCAAGGCGTACGACCGTCCGCTCGTGTGCCACAAGGGCGGCTGGGCCATCGACGCCGAGGCGTTCGTAAGGCCGAGCGACAACAGCGTTTATCTCGTGTACCGCGACGACAAGAAAGCCGCCACCGGAGATCAGACGGGCATCGTCGGGGTCCGCGTGCACGACGGCATGCGTAGGCACTCGAAGCCCACGAAGTTGCTCACCTCCAAGGACGTCACCTGGGAGAAGAGCAGGAAGAAGAAGAGCCACATCATCGAGAACCCCGCGATGGTCCGGGTCAAGGGCACCTGGTGGCTGTTCTACTCGGGCAACAGGTGGCAGTCCCCGAAATACGCGACCGGTATCGCGAACTGCGGCAACACCCCCCTGCCGAGCGGCGGGTGCAAGCCGTACCAGACGCACGACCGCCCCCACTTCGGCTACAAGGGCCCCGGGGGCCTGAACAACTCACATCGGCCGCTGGCCGGACTGCCGGGAAACGAGATCGCGCCCGGCGCCATGGACGTGTTCCGCGCGCACCGCGGGAAGGGGCTGCGTGTCGTCTGGAACTACAAGATCAAGAGGGAGGGCCTTGAGCGGCGCAGCCGGCTCGGCAAACTGACGTTCAAGAAGGGCGAGTGGCGCGTGCCGAAGGTACGCCATTCCGACAACACATGAACTGCCGGCCACGTGGCGCGAAAGGCTCCGCAGGCACCCTGCCTCGCCGGACTTCGGTCTTCCTGAGTGACCGGACTCCCTGAACGAGGCCACCTGCTCGCCACGGATCGAAGCCGTGTCGCGGCCTCCTGCTCATACCCGCAGCCGAGCAGCACCGCCGACGCCGCCTACGGGACACCCGTCCCGGCGCATGCGGCCGTCCCGTGCAGCCCGACATCGCGGTCGCCCTGCCGCGCTGCCACCAGCCGATCGCCTTGCGTGCGATGGACAGCCTCCGGTTTGACGGTGCCCACGTCCATCCCGCCCACCCGCCGTCGTACACAGGGATGACCAGGACGGCGTTCACCTCTTCGCGGCGGCGCGGAACGAAAGCAGCAGGATCAGCCCGTCGCCTAGCAGGACCTCGGCCACCTCCGCGCTACACTCCCGAGCAGAATGACCCTGTTTGTTCCTGTATGCCCTAAAAGCCGTCGCCGACACTACCTTGCATAGGGCGCTGAATGACTGCCGTGACGCCGAGCACTGCCCAGGCATCTCTGGTCCGCCGAGGACCAGCGCTGAGCAGCAGGCTCCTGCCGGCGACGGTGGCGGTGACGTTCACGCTGGCACAGCTGGCCCTCGTACGCCCCGGGATGGGGCTCGGCTGGGACGAGACGGTGTACGTCAGCCAGATCAGCGGGCACGCCCCGGCGGCGTTCTTCAGCGCCCCGCGCGCCCGCGGCGTCTCGCTGCTGGTGGCGCCGATCGCGGGCTGGTCGTCGTCGACTCCGCTGCTGCGGGTCTACCTCGCCGTCCTGTCCGGCATCGGGCTGTGGCTGGCCCTGCGCGCCTGGCGCGGTCTGGTCCCCGCGAAGGTGGTCGCCCTGAGCGGCGCCCTGTTCGCCTCGCTGTGGGTGACGCTCTTCTACGGCCCGCAGGCGATGCCCAACTACTGGGTGGCGATCGGGGCGCTGGCCGGTGTCGGCTGTTTCCTCAGCGCCCAGGCGGACCGGACCCGGCGCGCTCCGGTGTGGGGACTCGCGGCAGCCGGGGCGCTGATGGCGTTGATGAGGCCGATGGACGCGGCGTGGGTGGGCCTGCCCATGCTCATGGCAGCGCTCGCCGTCCGCCAGTGGCGGTACGGCCGGCTGCCGCTCGCCCTCGCGGCGGGACTCGCGGTCGGTGCGGCCGCATGGGTGATCGAGGCGTACACCGGTTACGGCGGCCTGGGCCGGCGGCTTCACGACGCCTCGCTCATCCAGGGCGGGCTGAGCTGGAACTTCGCCATCGACGACCAGATGCGCAGTCAGAGCGGGCGCAGTCTGTGCCGGCCGTGCACGGGCGGGATGCCGAATCCGGTGCTGTTCGCCTGGTGGCTCGTCTTTTCCGTGCTGGCCGCGGCCGGGCTGGCAGTGGCGGTCCGGGCACGGCGGGCCGTCGGGGCCACCGCGTTGCCGCTTGCCTGCGCGGCGGCGGCCGCGTTCCCGTACCTGTTCCTGATCGGCTACGCCGCTCCCCGGTTCCTGCTGCCGGCGTACGCCCTGCTGGCGATTCCGGTCGCCTGCGGCCTCGCCTCCCTGGTACGGGCCGCGCGGAGCGCTGCCTGGCGGGCGACTGCGGTGACGCTGGCCGCTGTCGCTCTCGCCGGGCATCTGGTGGTGCAGTTGGCCGTGCTGCACTCACTCGTCGGTCGCGCCACCGAAGGCCACCGCGACTGGGCCAGGACCGCCGGCGCGCTGAACCGCGCGGGGGTCCGGCCGCCGTGCCTGCTCACCGGTGACGAGGCAGCCGCGCCGCACATCCCGATCGCCTTCAGCGCCACCTGCTCGTCCGTCGACACCGACGGCCACAACGGCAACACCACTGTGGCGGCGCTGGTTCGTGAGGCGGGCCGGATCCCGGTAGCGGTGCTCACGACCCGTGCGGTGCCGCCGCCGGCCTTCGCCCGCAGCTGGCGGCTGATCCACGTCCACCGGCAGATCTACGCGTACATCGGCCCGGCCGTCCAGAGGTCCAGCAGGGCCGGGGACGCTTGATCAGGCGGCACCTTCCCCGCACCCGGCACACATGCGCACGGAGGTTGCCGTAGGCCGGGGTGGGTGCGCCGATTCAGGCGTCGGACTTGGGGCGGCTTTCGGGGGCCTGCCGGTCCCGTTCTTCGTTGATGCGCTTGGCCTCGTCGAGCTGGTCTTCGAGGCTGATGATGCGGCAGGCGGCCTCGACGGGGGTGCCCTGGTCGACGAGTTCGCGGGCGCGGGCGGCGAGTCGCAGTTGGTGGCGGGAGTAGCGCCGGTGTCCGCCCGACGAGCGGAGGGGGGTGATGAGGCGGGCTTCTCCGAGGGCGCGGAGGAAGGCGGGGCTGGTTCCTAGTATCTCGGCGGCGCGCCCCATGGTGTAGGCGGGGTAGTCATCGTCGTCGAGACGGCCGAGCGGGTCTTCTTCGGTCATGCACACCTCTGATAGGGAAACGCATCGAGGGGCCCTGGCGCCGAACGGCGCCAGGGCCCGAGGGGGTTTGCAACACCATCTGCCGGCTTACAGATGCCGGCGACTGTTATCCGCACTGCCGCCAGAGACGAGGCGGGGAGTGCGAGGATCGCGGATGTGTGACCGTGTGACCACCTTCCGTTCCGGGGCCTGCGGTACCCGGGCTGTTCACGATCTCGCCCGGGCGATCCTGATGGCGTCTGCTGCCTCCTTCTCATCTACTTGACTGTCGCTGCTTTCTTTCCTGCGGGCAGTTCGTCCTCTGCCACGCCTTCTCGATCTCTTGGCTACGAGTAGAAGACTACGACAGCCCGCCGCGGATGTCTACTTCGGCCGCAACAGATTTTCCAAGCGCGAGGCAGGCGGCTTCCGACAGCTCAGACATACGAAAGATTGCAAGCGCGCAGGCGTCTCAGGTATGAGAGGTGCACGGGTGTGGGGCTTGTCCTCTCACGGCTGCCCGACTGCGAGGGCTCGGCACCCACCGGTTGCCGTTGACGCGCGTGACGTGCGGCGGGCCGGGCAGTAGGTGCCCGGCCCGCCGTGTCGGGGTGTGTGGTCACTGCAGGGTGCGGTGGTCTCGGACGAAGGGGAGGCGGGTCCAGGTGCGGGCCAGGCCCCAGGTGTTCCCGGCGTGGGTGACCGCGAGGGCGACGGCCACGGCCGCGTAGATGACGTGGTAGTCGATCAGCGGGTTCGACGACATGCTCGGTGAGCCGTCCGACAGGTGCTTCGCCGGGGGCCACTCGGCTATCCACATCAGGGCCATCATCACCGTGGTTCCCAGCGCCGCGAGGCGCAGTGCCACGCCGAGGACCAGGGCGAGTCCGATGCCCAGCAGGCCGAGCATGAACAGCCAGTCGGCCCAGGCGTCGCCCGCCCAGGAGTGGAAGGTGCTCTCCAGCGGGCCGACCGCCACGTTGCCGAGGAAGCCCTCGGTGGGCGAGCCGCCGTCGATCCAGGCGCCGCTGCCGGGGGTCGAGTAGCCGAGGCCGAACGCCTTGTCCAGGAAGGCCCAGAGGAAGACGAGACCGGTGACCACCCGGACGGCGGCCAGGACCTGGCCGGCCACCGGGGACGTGGCCCTCTCGCTCGTCACGGCCTCGGGCTGCTGCTGCACTGCCATGGTTGTGCGCTCCCTTTTGCGTGAGTCTCGCTGCCATCCGGTCCGTGCACCTCCAATCTCCCGTTCGGGGCGCCGCCCGCGGGTGGTCTGAGGAGGCCCCCGTACGGGTCCGAAGGTCGCCGGGCCGAAGGGCGCTTCGGCTGCCGGTCCGGGGCGAACGTCCTGGGGTGGCGGGGGACGTTCGGACGAGGTCCGGTGCAGGTGCGCCTGGCGGCGGGTCCCGGGAAGGACCGTCGACCGGTCGTGGCGGGACCACCGGCCCCCCGGTCGTCCCCGGGCGGCACCTGAGGCGTACGGGCGCGGCGCCGGATCCTGGCTTCGGTCCCGTTGCCGCCAGGGGGCCGCGACCGGAGGGAGAGAAGTCGTGATCAACACGAGCACCGGCCTGCTCGGCGCACTGCAACCCGAGAAGCGGGACCGCCTGCTGGAGACCGCCGCGAGCGTGTCGTTCGACGCCGGGCAGCGGATCTTCAACGAGGGCCAGCGCGCCGACCGCTTCTGGATACTGCGCACCGGCTCGGTCACCCTCGACCTGCACGTGCCCGGGCGCCAGGCCGCCACCGTGGAGACCCTCGGCGCCGGCGACCTGCTGGGCTGGTCGTGGCTCTTCCCGCCGTACCAGTGGCACCTGGGGGCGCAGGCCCTGAGCCCGGTGCGGGCCCTGGAGTTCGACGCCCGGGTGGTACGGGCCTTCTGCGAAGCGGATCCCGTCACCGGCCGGGCCGTCGCCGGCCGGGTCGCCCAGATCATCGGGCACCGGCTGCAGTCGGCCCGTACCCGTCTGCTCGACCTGTACGGGCCCTACGGCAGCGGGGCATGGCTCTGACCGTGCCCCACGGCGCGGTGCGGGGACGGCCCGGTCAACCGCCCTCGGGCGCCGGGCCCTGGCCGGGCCCGGCGGCCTCCGCGCCGCGGCCGTGCTCTCCGCGCGTACGCAGGCCGAAGATCGTGGACCGGATGATCTCGACCGTCTCGTCGAGCTCGCGCACGGCGCGCAGCAGCTTCTCCTCTCCCTTCGCGGTGCGCTCCAGGCGGACCGTGCTCTGCAACGTCATCCCGATGGCGAAGAGCCGCTGGATGGCCAGGTCGTGCAGGTCGCGCGCGATCCGCTCGCGGTCCGAGGCCAGCGCCAGCCGCTCGGCGTCGCGGCGCCGGTCGGCCAGTTCCAGGGCCAGCGCCGCCTGCCCGGCGAAGCCCTGCAGCGGCGCGGTCTCCTCGGGGGCGAACGCCGGTTCGCCGGCGGCGCGGGCGAGCAGCAGCACGCCGCGCCGGCCTTCCTCGGTGCCCATCGGCACGGCGACCGCGGGGCCGAGGCCGACGTCCCGCAGGGTGCTGCCGTACAGGCGCGGCTCGCTTCGTACGTCGTCGCTGAGCACGGGCTCGCCGCCGGCGTACGCGAGTCCGGAGAGCGAGTCGTGGACGGGCAGCAGCCTCTCCCGGTGCGCCTCGGCGCCGGGGCCGCGGGCGAGCGCCACCCGCAGCAGCCCGGCTCCGGGTACGGGCAGCGCCACCGATCCCAGCCGCGCGCCGAGTTGTTCCCGGGCCCGTTCGACGATCAGGCCGAGCACGGCCTCTTCCGGTTCGCCGGACAGCAGCGCGGCGGTGACCTCGGCGGAGGCGGCGAGCCACTGCTGCCGCCGGCGGGACTCCTCGTACAGCCGGGCGTTCTCGATGGCCATGCCCGCGGCGGCGGCGAGGGCGGAGAGTACGCTCTCGTCCGCGGCGTCGGACTCGCCGCCGGAATGTGAGGGTTCCCCTCGCATGCAGCGCCATCCCTTCGGCGGAGCCGGTACGGGTCGACGGCGTTGCGCGGGGGCCGGCTTCGCGGCCGTCGGCCCCCCGTCGTCGGTTTTCCCGCAAGGGTCCGTCGCCGCCGCGGCGGGCGCGTAGGGCCGCACGGTACGCGGCGAGGGGACCGTCCGGCTCCCGGGGCCCGGGACGTAGCGGAAGACCCGCGGCCCGGCCCGCCCCGTCCCCGGGTCCACCCGGCCCCTGCCGCCCGCCCCCCGTCCGGGGCGGATAATCGTGCTGCGTTCAGGTACTCACGTACCCGTATGGCAGCGGGCGTGCGACCGATCCTTCGAGGAGACCCATGGCCGACACCCCCGCATTCACCGCGCAGCGTCCGATACGCGTCTTCCTGCTCGACGACCACGAGGTCGTACGCCGCGGGCTGCACGACCTGCTCGACGCGCAGCCGGACATCGAGGTCGTCGGGGACGCCGCCGACGCCGCCGAGGCGCTGGCCCGCGGCCCGGCCCTGCGGCCCGACGTGGCGGTCCTGGACGTGCGGCTGCCCGACGGCGACGGGATCACCGTCTGCCGCGAACTGCGCTCCCGCATGCCCGGGCTGGCCTGCCTGATGCTCACGTCCTTCGACGACGACCAGGCGCTGCTCGACGCCATCCTCGCGGGCGCCTCCGGCTACGTGCTGAAGCAGATACGCGGCGCGGAGATAGTCAACGCCGTACGCACCGTCGCCACCGGCCAGTCGATGCTCGACCCGGCGACCACGACCCGGCTGATGGAAAGCCTGCGCCAGGAGGCCGAGCCCGATCCCGAGGACGCGGCGCTGGCGTCGCTGACCGACCGGGAGCGGGACATCCTCGAGTTCATCGGCGAGGGGCTGACCAACCGGGAGATCGGCAAGCGGCTCTTCCTCGCCGAGAAGACCGTCAAGAACCACATCTCCCGCATGCTGTCCAAGCTCGGCGTCGAACGGCGCATCCAGGCGGCGATGATCGCCAGCCAGGCCAAGTCGGCGGACACGGACGGCAAGCGGCCGGACGGCCGCCGCTGACCCGCCCGGGGCGAGCGGACGGGCGGGCGGGCGGCTGCGCGCGCTGCGCCGCGGGAAGGTTCAGGGCCCGGCGGATCCCCCGGGGTGCCCGGGGAGGGAGCGCCCGGTGAGGGGCACGCGCCACGCCAGCCGGGTGCCGCCGCTCGGCCGGGCGGTGACCTCGAAGGTGCCGCCCAGTTCCGTCGCGCGCTCGCTCAGGTTGGCGAGCCCGCTGCGGCGCGTACCGGGGCCGAGGCCGCGGCCGTTGTCGCTGACCGTGAGCAGCAGCTCCGTGCCGGTTTCGAGGGCGATCTCCGCGGCGGAGGCCCGGGCGTGCTTGCCGATGTTGGACAGCGCCTCGCGCAGCACGGCCAGCAGGTGGACGCCGACCTCCTCCGGTACGGCGGTGTCGACCGGGCCGTCGAAGGTGACGGTGGGCGCGAAGCCGAGGGTGCGGCGGGCGGCGGCGGCCGCGTCGAAGATCCGCGCCCGCAGACTCGTGGCCTGCCGCGGGGCGCGGTGCAGGTCGAAGATCGCGTTGCGCAGCTCCTGGATGGTGGCGTCGAGTTCGCCGACGACTCCCTCGATGCGGTCGACGGCCCGGTCGTGGTCGAGGAGGGCGGCCACGCTCTGCAGGGTCAGGCCGGCGGCGAACACCCGCTGGATGACCATGTCGTGCAGGTCGCGCGCGATCCGCTCGCGGTCGGCCATCACCTCGCGCTCGGCGCGGGCGGCGGCCAGCTCGGACTGCAGGACCAGGCGGCGGCCGATGTCCTGGGCGACGATGGAGTAGCCGGTGACGTCGCCGTCGGCGCCCCGCATGGCGGAGACGGTGACGGACACGTCGACGAGTCCGCCGCCGGCGGCGCGCCAGCGGGTCTCGACCGGCTCTGCGTGCTCCCCCGACGCCGCGCGGGCCAGCGCGTCCTCGAAGGCCGGCAGCGCGCCCTCGGCGAGGAGTCCGTCGGCAGGCCGGCCCACGATCGCGTCGTCATCGTGGCCGAGGAGGCGGGCGGCGCCGGGGTTCCAGGTCAGGATCGTGCGCTGCGGGTCGATGGAGATCACGGCGTCGCCGGAGGAGACGACGATGGCGGCGAGCCGTGCGGCGGCGCCGCGGGCCTCCTCCAGTTCGGTGTGCAGGGCGATGAGGCCGTGGTCGGCGTCGCTCAGCTCGCGGCTCAGCTCGGCGATCTGCCGTCCGGCCTCGGCCAGTTCGGTCTCCCGCCGCTTGAGCGCCTCCTGCGCCTCGGCGAGGGTACGCGGCGGAGGCGTGCTCTTCACCGCGCCGCTCCCGGGCCGCGCGGGCCGCCCCGCTCCCACGGCGCCGCCTCCGTGACGATCAGTACGGTGGCGTCGTCGGCGGGCCGGCCGTGGTCGCGGTGGAGCACGGCGGCGACCAGCGCGGGGTCGTGCCGCAGCAGTTCGCGGTGCTCGGCGAGGTCCCAGCCGCTGCGGATCCCGTCGGAGGCCAGTACGAGGGTGGCGCCCGGCGCCCAGGGAACGCGCTCCACGTGCGGGCCCGGCGGCGCCGGCCGCGTACCGAGGGTGCCGGGCCGGCCGAGGAGCGGGGCGCTTCCGCCGCCGTGCAGGACGCGCCCGGTGACGTTGCCGATGCCGGCGAACGCCAGCGCGCCGTGTTCGGCGTCGATCCGGCACACGCCGAGCACGCCGCCGCGGGTCGCGCGCATCGCCTCGTGCGCGCGGTCCAGGTACGCGGCGGGGTCGGTGACCAACTGCCGGTCGAACTCCTCAAGTGCCGCGCGTGCGGCGGCCGCCGCCGCGGGGCCGTGGCCCAGGCCGTCGACAACGACGGCCTCCACCCTGTCGTCGCCGGGGCGTACCGCCCAGCCGTCGCCTGATTCGGACTCCCCCGCGTACGGGACGTTGACGCCGCCGTGGCGCCAGCGGGAGGGCGCGGGCCGGGAGGTCCGGTCGAGGCGGGCCAGGACGACGGTGCCGGCGCGGGTGCTGTAGCAGTCGAAGTCGCGGGCCAGCCGCCGTACGGCGGGAAGTCCCGCGCCCAGCCCGCCGCCGACGCGGGGCGGCCGCTCGCCCGGTACGGGCACGGAAGCAGGCGCGAGGGCGGGGCCGGGGGCGGGTGAGCCGTACGGCGGCGGGGGCATGCGCTCCGGCGGGATCCCGGGGCCGTGATCGACGGAGATCAGCTCGATGCCGTCGCCGGCCGGGCGGAACAGCACGTAACCGCCGGGGTGTGCGTGGCGCAGCAGGTTGGTGCCCAGCTCGGTCGCGGCCAACTCCGCCTCGCCCGCCCGGAGCCCCGGCCGGCCGGCGGCGAGCCGGGCGACCGCCCGGCGCAGGGCGCCCACGTCCTCCTCGGCGCCGACGGGAAAGCGCCGGTGCGGGGCGCCGGTCACCGCTGCCACTTCTCGATCACCACCGTGGTCCCGGAGCCCGGTGCCGAGGTCAGCGTCAGCTCGTCCACCAGCCGGCGCGCCCCGGGCAGTCCGAGGCCCAGGCCGCCGCCGGTGCTGAACCCGTCGGTGAGCGCGGCGCCGACGTCCTCGATGCCCGGGCCCTCGTCGGTGAACGTCGCGCGGACGCCCCGCCGGCCACCGGCCGCGACCTGCTCCGCGCGCAGCCTGCCGCGGGCGCCGGTGGCGTACTTGAGGATGTTGCGGGCCAGTTCGCTGCCGGCGGTGATGAGCTTGGTCTCGTCCACCAGGCCCAGGCCCGCGCTCCTCGCCTGCGCGCGCAGCGCCTGACGCACCCGTATCAGGTCGCTCTGGTCGGAGATGACGATGTCGTCCGTGTCCGGCACCGCCGTTCCCGGGTCAGCCCGCACGGCGGTCGGCGCGGCGCAGCCGCGCCAGCAGCGCCAGTCCTTGTTCGGCGTTCAGGGCGGTGTCGAGACCGCCCATCGGAACACCGAGTTCCACCAGGGTGATGGCCACCGCCGGCTGGATGCCGACGACCGCCACCTGCGCGCCGAGGAGCCGCACCATGGCCACCATCCGCGTCAGCACCCGTGCGATGAACGAGTCGACCACGCTCAGCCCGCTGACGTCGATCAGCATGCCGCCGGCGCCGGTGCGGGCGACCTCGTTCGTCAGGTGCTCCTCGATCCTGACGACGGTCGTGTCGTCGAGGTCGCCCTGCAGCGAGACCAGCAGGGTGTCGCCGATCTGCATGACCGGCACGGGCCCGCCGGTCACAGGGACCCCCGCAGGGGGTCCGCGGCCGGGGGCGCCGCCTCGTCGCGCTCCCTGAGGAGGGCCAGCGCCAACTGCAGGGCGTCGCGCAGAGTGTTGCGGGAGCGCAGCCGCCCCATGTCGATACCCAGGTGGACCATGGACTGGGCCGTCTCGGGCCGTACGCCGCTCATGATGCTCTCCGTGCCCATCAGCGCGGCGGCCTGGACGGTCCGCAGCAGGTGCTGGGCGACCTGGGTGTCGATGGTCGGTACGCCGCTGATGTCGAGGATCGCCACCTCGGCCTGGGTCTCGGCGATGCGCTCCAGCAGCCCTTCGGTCAGCCGGGCCGCCCGGACGGAGTCGAGTGTGCCGATGAGCGGCAGGGCCAGCACCCGGTCCCACACCTGGATCACCGGGGTCGACAGCTCCATGATCTCGTCGCGCTGCCGCACCAGGCGCTGTTCCGTCTCGCGGCGCTCGGTGACGTCCCGGATCGCCGCGGCGACCAGGACGCCCTCGTCGGTCTCCAGCGGGCTGAGACTGATCTCGACGGGGAACTCGGTGCCGTCGCGGCGCAGCCCCCACAGCTCCAGGCCCACGCCCATCGGGCGGGTGCGGGGGTCGGCGAGGTAGCCGGCGCGGTGCCCGTAGTGGTGCTTGCGGAACCGCGGCGGGACCAGGACCTCGATCTCCTGGCCGATCAGCTCCCCGCCGTCGTACCCGAAGAGGAGGCCGGTCTGCCGGTTGGCGAGCCTGATGCGGCCGTCGGGTCCGATGATGACCATGGCGTCCGGCGCCGACTCCAGCAGACCCCGGAAGAGGGCGTCCGCACGCCGCTGCTCGCTGGCGTCCTTGACCACCTCCGCGAAGCCGCACACGTCGCCGTTCGCGTCCCGGATCACGGTGAGCACCGAACTCGCCCAGTAGCGGGCGCCGTTCCGGCGCTGCCGCCAGCCCTCGGACTCGTACCGTCCGCTCTCCCGCGCGGCGGCCAACGCCTGCTCCGGCCGCCCCGCGTCGCGGTCGTCGGCGGGGTGGAGCAGGGCCGCCGGGCGGCCCAGGGCCTCGTCCTCGGCGTAGCCGTACAGCAGCCGGGCGCCACCGCTCCAGCCGGTGATCCGGCCGTCGGCGTCGAGCCTGACGATGGCGTAGTCGGTGATCGCCTCCAGCAGCGACTCCAGGTCGCGCAGCCGTGCGTTCGGCTCGGGATTCCCCGCCGCGGCCTCCGTCATCTCCGGCCCCCTCCCTACGGGACCGTCGGGCTCCGGTCCGTGTGCCGGATGCTACTCCGACCGGGGTACCGCGGTGCAGGCGACCTGGGAGGGCCCGGCGTTGCCGCGTAGCCCGGTGCCTCAGCGGGCATCCGCGGGCGTGGTGTCCGCCTGGTCGTGGTGGGCGGCGATCGAGGCGAGGGAGTTCCGGACGGCGTCGAGGCGGGCGCGGGCCGCGGCGATACGGGCGGAGAAACGTTCCTGCTCCCGTGCGGCCGCGCACTCGATCCGATGCGCCGCCTGCCACGCCCGATCGCGCAGGTCGGCCGCCTCCTGCCCGGCCCGCTCCAGGAGCACGGCCGCCCGGGCCGCCGCCTCGTCCCGCCGCCGCACCGCCGCGGAGCGGTCCGCCTCGGCGCGGACCTCGGCCGCCGCCAGCCCCTCCTCCACCGCCCGCAGCCGCGCCACGGCTCGCCCCTCCTCCCTCTTCTCCCGCCCGGCCAGCGCGACCTGCTGCCCGGCGACGAACTCCGCCGTCTCCCAGGTGGTGTCCTCCGCCCGCCGCCGGCCCTCCTCCCGCATGGCCGCCGCCTGCAGCCGTGCCTCCCCGACCAGCCGCACGGCCGTCAGCCGCGCCTGGCGGACGTGCTCGCGGGCGGCTTCGTCTGCCGCGGCGCACAACTCCTCCGCGGCTCTGAGCGCCGTACGCCGGCGCTCCTCCCCCGCGACCCGGGCCGCCTCCGTCTGCGACCTGCCGGCCGCGGCGGCCTGCTCCCGCAACCGCCGCGCCTCCACCACGGCGTCGCGGTGGAGGTTCCGCGCCCCCTCGCCGAGCACGTCGTAGGCCGGCGGCCGGGTCGCGAGGGCCTGCTCGCGCAGCTGCGCCAGCCGCCTTGCCCGGCCCGCCAGTTCCTTCTCCAGCTCGACGATCCTTCTGGCAGCGGCCTGTTGCACCGCCACCAGCTCGCCCACGGCGCGGTCGACCTGTTGCGGCACGTAGCCGCGCCCGCGGGTGACCAGCATGAAGTCGCCCGGCTGCATCATCGTGTAGCTCATCAACCTGCCCGTCGGCGTCCACGGCACGGAAGGGTGCACCGGCCCGCACCGGGCGGACCGCTCCGCCGGTCACCCCAACACACCTGGACCCGCCGGACGACCCGTCTCCCGCCCGAGTCACCTGATCAGGTGACTCGGGGCATGAACCCACCGGCGGAGCACCGCCCACGGCTCGTCGGAGCTGGCGATGTATGGCGCCCGTAGCGGCGGAGCGGGCTGGCCGCCGCCCGGTCAGGCAGGCCGGGCCGGGACGGGCCGGCAAGCGATGCACTGGAGCGGGCCGGCCGCAACCAGAACGCGATCCGCGCCGAACCTTTGCGGTGCGGCTCGGCACGGATCGTGCCCAAGGCGCCGGCTGGGGCGCGCGGTGTCAGGCGGCGTAGCCCTTCGGCGGGATGAGGGTCGCCAGCTGGGAGAAGTTGAGCCAGTAGATCTGGTAGCCGTTGAACGAGGCCGAGTCGGCGATCAGCACCGTGTTGTAGTCGGTGTCGTACCCGATCACAGTGAAGTAGTGGTACACGGTCTGATCCGGCGGGTATCCGGGCGGCTGGTTTCCGGGCGGCGCGACGATGTTGGCGACGACGGCGTAGTTGTTGTTGATGTCATCGACAACGTCCGCCCAGAGCTGGTCGATCTGGCTCTGGGTGGGCGGATCATTGGGCATCTCGCGTATGAAGTACTCACCGGCGTCGATGCGGGCGTTGAGTACCGTCGCGATCTGGCTGATGTGGTCGGTACCGCCCTCGTGGGTGCCGAGTTCCATCGCCAAGGTGGCCTGGCTGGGCGGAGCGACCCGGGCCGAGAGGGCACAGCGGGTGGCGGCCGGGCCGCACCAGTAGCCGGTCTCCTGGACCTGGTACTCCACCGAGATGACGTGCTCGCCCTTGGTGTGCACCTCCTTGGTGCGCAGCACCGGGAAGGCGGAGCGCTGCCCGCGCACGACCTCGGTTGCGACCTGAACGCCGTTGGGGTTCGCGGGACGTGGCGGTATCGGTGCCACTTGACCGGGGGCGCTGCGGGCGTGGGCGGTGCCGTTGGACAGCAGGGCGCCCGTGGCGGTGAGTGCGAGCGCGCCGGCGAAAGCTCTTCTCCGCATGAGGTGTCCTCGAATCTGTGGGGGGGGGACATGAGCATGCCACGCACGTCGGGAGCAGGGAAAGGCTCGGGCGCATCGCGCGTAGACTTCGGCGTCCGCACCGTCGGGAACGCGCCACCTCAGGGGCAGTGCCGTCAACGTGCGTGGGCGATCTCCCGGTCCCTCACCGACGACGAGCCGCCCACCTGCCGGCGGCGGCTGTCGAGCGCCTTCGGCGCTGCGCGGCCGAATGCCCCGACGCTGACCGGCGTGCTGGGCTCCTCGCCTGCACCTGCAGGGCGGCCACATCGGCGTTTCACTGTGCCCAACACCGCTATCTCACACGCTGATCACTTCGATCCCGGCGTCGGTGAGGCGAGCGATCATTTCACCGGAGGCGGCTGAGTCGGTCACCAGGACGTCGATGCGGTCCAGGCCGCAGATCCGCGCGAACGCCCGCCGCCCCAGTTTCGAGGAGTCGGAAGCCACGATCACCCGGTGGGCGCGTTCGGCGAACAAGCGGCTGATACTTGCCTCTTCCTCGTGGTGAGTCATCAGTCCCAGATGGGAGTCCACACCGTCGATGCCGAGGATCGCGACATCCAGGGCCACGTCGCTCATCACTCCGTTGGCCAGTGGGCCGACGAGTTCGTACGTCTGGGGGCGCGCGACGCCGCCTGTCAGCACCAACTTGATCTGGGGCCGGACCGCCGCTTCGCTCGCGATGTTCAGGGCATTGGTCACCAGGGTCATGCTTGGCGCCGCCGTGCCCGCGACCTGCTCGGCGCCGTCTCCTGCTGCTCGGATGATCAGTGCGCGTGCCACCTCGGTCGTGGTCGTACCGCCGTTGATGCCGACCACTGCCCCCTGGCCGATCTGATCGGCGACGGCCTCTGCGATACGGCGCTTCTCCGCGGCGTTGTGTACGGACCGGTAGCGGAGCGGCAGTTCGTAGGACACTCCATGGGCGATCGCTCCGCCCCGGGTGCGTACCAGCAACTGCTGCTCAGCCAGCTCGTCGAGGTCCCGGCGGATCGTCGCCGCCGACACCTCCAGCACCGACGCGGCCTCCTCCACCTCGAGCCGGCCGTTCTCGGCCAGGTGCTGCAACAGCCTGCTCCACCGGTCGTGCTTGGACATCACACCGCCCCTTCTCGCGACAGTCCGCCGAGCATCGTAGCCCTGTGCGCAAGTGCACGATCACGCAACGTGGCCCCCTCCCCCGAACCGCCAACGACCCCGTCAGATGGCAGTTCGGGGTGGCATCTGGACGCGAGGCATCGATGGATGCATACTCACGCCACACAGGATGCGCGATACTGCTCTGAGAGAGCCAGATTCAATCAGCTTCAAGCATCCACGCGGAAAGTGTTCCCACGAAGGTGGCGTCAGAGATGCGCAAGAGCACGATCAGGATCCTCACGGTCTGCGCTGTCGGTGCGCTGGGCCTCACGGCATGCGGTGGCGACGGCGGCGAGGGTGACGGTGACGGCGGGGCC
>NZ_JAINRD010000110.1 GCF_020400605.1 Streptomyces aculeolatus
CGCTCTTCGACGCCGAAGGTGGTCCGGTCGCAGAGGTCGGCGAGCTGGCGATGCGTACCCTCGCGGCCGAGCCCCAGCCCGCCGCCGACCTCTACACCTTGCGCTGGACTCCGCAGCAACTCCCGGGCGACGTACCGGACCTCGCCGGCTGGGCCACCCTCGGCGCCACCGCACCCGTCCCGGACACCCCCGCCCGGCACTACGCGAGCCTGGCCGACCTCCTCGCCACCGACCACCAGCCCACCGCCGTCGTCTATGCCCCCGCACCCGGCGACACCACCCCCACCGCCGCCCACAGGGCCGTCAACGACCTCCTCACCCTCCTCCAGCAACACCTCGCAGAGCCGCGCCTGGCCGACACCCCCCTCCTTGTCCTGACCCGCCACGCCCACACCGCAGAGCCGGACCCGGTCCACGCGGCGCTGTGGGGTCTGGCGCGCTCCGCGCAGGCCGAGCAG
>NZ_JAINRD010000111.1 GCF_020400605.1 Streptomyces aculeolatus
CCAGGATGGTGCGTCGAATGGTCTGACGGCGCCGAACGGGCCGTCCCAGCAGCGGGTCATCCAGCAGGCCCTGGCCAGCGCCGGACTCACCGCCGGGCAGGTCGACGCGGTCGAGGGCCACGGGACCGGCACCAAGCTGGGCGATCCCATCGAGGCGGAAGCGCTGCTCGCGACGTACGGCCGGGAGCACTCCGACGAGCGGCCGCTGTGGCTCGGCTCGATCAAGTCGAACCTCGGGCACACGCAGGCCGCGGCCGGTGTCGCGGGTGTCATCAAGATGGTCGAGGCGATGCGGCGCGGCGCGCTGCCGCAGACCCTCCACGTGGACGAGCCGAGCACGCATGTGGACTGGGATGCGGGTGCGGTGGCGTTGTTGACGGAGGCGCGGGAGTGGCCGGAGACGGGGGAGCCGCGTCGCGCGGCGGTGTCGTCGTTCGGCATCAGC
>NZ_JAINRD010000112.1 GCF_020400605.1 Streptomyces aculeolatus
TCAGGATGGTGCGTCGAATGGTCTGACGGCGCCGAACGGGCCGTCCCAGCAGCGGGTCATCCAGCAGGCCCTGGCCAGCGCCGGACTCAGCGCCGGGCAGGTCGACGCCGTGGAGGCGCACGGGACCGGCACCAAGCTCGGCGACCCCATCGAGGCACAGGCCCTGCTGGCGACGTACGGCCGGGAGCACTCGGCGGAACAGCCGCTCTGGCTGGGGTCGCTGAAGTCCAACATCGGGCACACCCAGGCCGCAGCGGGTGTCGCGGGTGTCATCAAGATGGTCGAGGCGATGCGGCGCGGGGGCCTTCCGCGCACGTTGCACGTCGATCAGCCCACCACGCATGTGGACTGGGATGCGGGTGCGGTGGCGTTGTTGACGGAGGCGCGGGAGTGGCCGGAGACGGGGGAGCCGCGTCGTGCGGCGGTGTCGTCGTTCGGCATCAGT
>NZ_JAINRD010000113.1 GCF_020400605.1 Streptomyces aculeolatus
CTCGATGGACGAGTGGCCGATGCCCCAGAGCTTGTTCTCCATGATCTCGGCGAGCGCCTTGCGCTCGTCGTCGAGCGCGGCGGACGCCTCGATGATCTCGTCCACGGAGCGCTTGTAGGCGCGGCGGTCGGTGTGGTCCGTGAAGTCGGGCCGGGGAAGCGGGAACGCGGTCGGGTCCTTGAAGATGTGCGGCAGGGTCACCGCGATCTGCGGGGTCACGAAGTGCTGGGTGACGTAGATGCCCAGGTCGCCGGGGCCGCCGCCGGCGCGGCGGCCGTTGTGGGGCTGGAGCTGCGGCTGCCAGCGCGAGGGGTTGTTCAGCTTGAAGGCGGTGTTCGTCGGCACGTAGCCGGTGTAGTCCGCCCAGGGCCGGGGGTTGTACTTGCGGCCGCCCTCGTGGCCGAGGACGTTCATGCCGTCGTTCTTCAGGACGTTCCAGAC
>NZ_JAINRD010000114.1 GCF_020400605.1 Streptomyces aculeolatus
CCTTCGGGATGTAGCCGGGTTTGATGCCGGGTTCTTCGGTATTTCGCCGCGTGAGGCGCTGGCGATGGATCCTCAGCAGCGATTGCTGCTGGAGGTGGCGTGGGAGTCGCTGGAGCGGGCGGGCATCGACTCTGCCTCACTCAAGGGCACCCAAACCGGAGTATTCATGGGAACGTCCGGATCGGGATACTCCGTCGGAATGAGGGAGCTCCCCAAGGGCGTCGAGGGATATTCGATCACAGGCAAGACCGGCAGTGTCGCTTCCGGAAGGGTGGCGTATTCGTTGGGTTTGGAGGGCCCGGCGATGTCGGTGGATACGGCGTGTTCGTCGTCGTTGGTGGCGTTGCATCTGGCCGCCCAGGCGGTGCGTAGTGGTGAGTGCACGATGGCGCTGGCCGGCGGCGTCACCGTCATGGCAACACCTGAT
>NZ_JAINRD010000115.1 GCF_020400605.1 Streptomyces aculeolatus
TCTTCGGGATGTAGCCGGGTTTGATGCCGGGTTCTTCGGTATTTCGCCGCGTGAGGCGCTGGCGATGGATCCTCAGCAGCGGTTGCTGCTGGAGGTGGCGTGGGAGTCGCTGGAGCGGGCGGGCATAGACCCTGTCTCACTCAAGGGCACCCAAACCGGAGTATTCATGGGCATCATCGATTCGAATTACGCGTCCGAAAGCGGCGACTTGCCGCGGGGTGTCGAAGGCTTTGTCAGCGCAGGTAACGCCGCAAGCGTCGTCTCGGGAAGGGTGGCGTATTCGTTGGGTTTGGAGGGCCCGGCGATGTCGGTGGATACGGCGTGTTCGTCGTCGTTGGTGGCGTTGCATCTGGCTGCCCAGGCGGTGCGTAGTGGTGAGTGCACGATGGCGCTGGCCGGCGGGGTGATGGTGATGCCCACCCCCGGA
>NZ_JAINRD010000116.1 GCF_020400605.1 Streptomyces aculeolatus
CTCGAACGTCACGGGCGAGGTCGCCGATGCGCAGACGGTCTGTGATCCGGAGTACTGGGTCCGGCACGTACGCGGCGCCGTCCGCTTCGCCGACGGCGTACAGGCCGCGGCCAGGACCGGCGTCTCGACGTTCGTGGAGGTCGGGCCTGCCCCCGTCCTGACCGCCATGGGACAGGAATGCCTCCCGGACGAACCCCTCCACTGGATCGCCCTCTCCCGCGCACCGCGCGACGAGGAGGCGGGCGAGGCTGCCGTCTCTGCCGCCGCCGTGCTGATGTCCGGCGTGGGCTCGGCCTACGCGGCGGGCGCGCCGGTGGATTGGCGCGCGGTCTACGGCGCGGCCCGGGCCCCGCGGGTCGCGCTGCCGACGTACGCGTTCCAGCGGCGCCGCTACTGGCTCTCCGGTCCCGTCTCCGCG
>NZ_JAINRD010000117.1 GCF_020400605.1 Streptomyces aculeolatus
CTCGGGTGAGACCGCGGCGGTGGAGGAGTTGCTCGCCCGGTGTGAGTCGGACGGGGTGTGGGCGCGGCGTATCGACGTGGACTACGCCTCGCATGGTCCGCAGGTCGAGGAGATTAGGGACGAGCTGCTTGAGGCCCTGTCCGGTATCAGTCCGGTGGCGGGCTCGGTGGAGTTCCGTTCCACGGTGACGGGTGAGGTGACCGATACCGCGACGTTGGACGCCGGGTATTGGGTGCGGAATCTGCGTGAGCCGGTGCGGTTCGCCCCGGTGATCGAAGGGCTGGCGCAGGCGGGTGCCGGGGTGTTCATTGAGGCGAGTCCTCATCCGGTGCTGGTTGCCGGCATCGGTGACACGGTGGCGGAGGCCGGGGCGCAGTGCGCGGTGGTGGAGACCCTACGCCGTGACGAG
>NZ_JAINRD010000118.1 GCF_020400605.1 Streptomyces aculeolatus
GTCGGGTGAGGGTGCGGCGGTGGAGGAGTTGCTCGCCCGATGTGAGTCGGACGGGGTGTGGGCGCGGCGTATCGACGTGGACTACGCCTCGCATGGTCCGCAGGTCGAGGAGATTAAGGACGAGCTGCTAGAGGCCCTGTCCGGTATCAGCCCGGTGGCGGGCTCGGTGGAGTTCCGTTCCACGGTGACCGGTGAGGTGACCGATACCGCGACGTTGGACGCCGGGTATTGGGTGCGGAATCTGCGTGAGCCGGTGCGGTTCGCCCCGGTGATCGAGGCACTGGCACAGGCGGGTGCCGGGGTGTTCGTGGAGGCCAGTCCTCACCCCGTGCTGGTTGCCGGCATCGGTGACACGGTGGCGGAGGCCGGGGCGCAGTGCGCGGTGGTGGAGACCCTGCGTCGTGACGAA
>NZ_JAINRD010000119.1 GCF_020400605.1 Streptomyces aculeolatus
CAGGGCGGCGTCGACCTTGTCTGGCGCGTAGATGTTGCCGTGGGCCATGCGGCGGCGGAGCGCCTCGGGCGACATATCGACAAGCTCGATCTGGTCCGCTTTGCGTACTACCTCGTCGGGCATGGTCTCCCGCTGGCGGACGCCGGTGATGTTCTCCACAACGTCCCCCAGCGACTCCAGGTGCTGGATGTTGGCGGTCGATATCACGTCGATACCAGCGTCGAGGAGTTCCCTGACGTCCTGCCAGCGCTTGCCGTTGCGGGAGCCGGCGATGTTGGCGTGGGCCATCTCGTCGACCAGTACCACCGCGGGACGCCGGGCCAGCACGGCGTCGACGTCCATCTCCTCGAAGGTCGCACCACGGTAGGCCAGTTCG
>NZ_JAINRD010000011.1 GCF_020400605.1 Streptomyces aculeolatus
GGACTGGCTCAAAGCAGTCCAGCGCACCATGGGCTGGATCGAAGACAAGGAGTAGCGACGATGACCCTCCCGCAGACCGTCCCGGCGGGGATACCCGCGCTCGGGACGCACCCGACGGCGGGCCGCACCCTGGGCCGCGCGGAGACCCGGGATCTGCTCGACCGGGCGACGTACGACCTCCTGGTCATCGGCGGCGGGATCCTGGGCACCTCGGTGGCCTGGCACGCCGCGCAGTCGGGACTGCGGGTGGCGATGGTGGACGCCGGCGACTTCGCCGGCGCCACCTCGTCCGCGTCCTCCAAGCTCGTCCACGGCGGCATCCGCTACCTGCAGAACGGCGCGGTGAAGCTGGTGGCCGAGAACCACCACGAGCGCCGGGTGCTGGCCCGCGACGTAGCACCGCACCTGGTCAACCCGCTCCCCTTCTACCTGCCGCTCTACAAGGGCGGCCCGCACGGCGCCGCCAAGCTCGGCGCCGGCGTCTTCGCCTACTCCGCGCTGTCCGCGTTCCGCGACGGCGTCGGCCACCTCATCACCCCGAGCCGGGCGGCCCGGGACATCCCCGCGCTGCGCACCGAAGGGCTGAAGGCGGTCGCCGTCTTCGGCGACCACCAGATGAACGACTCGCGGATGGCGGTGATGACGGTACGGGCGGCGGTCGGTGCCGGCGCCGTCGTCCTCAACCACGCGGAGGTCACCGGGCTGCGGTTCACCCACGGCCAGGTGACGGGCGCGGACCTGCGGGACCGGCTCAGCGGCGACGAGTTCGGCGTCGACGCCCGGCTGGTGCTCAACGCGACCGGGCCGTGGGTGGACCACCTGCGGCGCATGGAGGACCCGGCCGCGGCACCCTCCATCCGGCTCTCCAAGGGCGCGCACATCGTGCTCAAGCGGCAGTCGCCGTGGCACGCGGCGATGTCGACGTGGGTGGACAAGTACCGGGTCACCTTCGCGCTGCCGTGGGAGGACCAGCTGCTGCTGGGCACCACGGACGAGTCGTACGAGGGCGATCCCGCCGCCGTGCACCCGACCGACGCCGACATCGCGCAGATCCTCGACGAGGCGTCGCTGTCGGTGCGCGACGAGGACCTGTCCCCCGACCTCGTGACGTACGCCTTCGCCGGGCTGCGCGTGCTGCCGGGCGGCCCCGGCGGTACGGAGCAGGCCAAGCGGGAGACGGTCGTCACCGAGGGCACCGGCGGGATGCTGTCGGTGGCGGGCGGCAAGTGGACCACGTACCGGCACATCGGCCGGATGGTGCTCGGCAAGCTCGCCAAGGAGCACGGCGGCGCGATCGCCGAGGACATGCAGCCGGTGAAGTCCCTGGTACGGCACACACCGCTGCCGGGCGTGGCGAACCCGAACGCGGTCGCGCACCGGCTCCTGGTCGACCGCGACCCGGGGCACCGCATGGCCCCCGACACCGCCCGCCAGCTGGCCACGCACTACGGCTCGCTGTCGTTCGACATCGCCCGCCTGGTCAACGAGAACCCGGACCTGGGCGAGCGCATCCACCCCGACGGGCCCGAGATCTGGGCCCAGGTGGTGTACGCCCGCGACCACGAGTGGGCCGAGACGGAGGACGACGTGCTGCGCCGCCGGACGACGGTGACGATCCGCGGCCTGGACACCGCCGCCGTACGCGCCCGGGTGCGGGAACTGCTCGCGCGCGAGCGGGACTGAGCGCCCGCGGCGGGCGGGAAATCCGAGGGGAGAGGCACTCGTGGGGGCGCCTCTCCCCTCCCCCGTTTCCGCTCCCCGCGGGATTCGCCGCCCTCCCCCGCTCCACTCGCTCCGCACGCAGGCATAATGGAAGGGCGCAGACATCGGATGTCTGTGTCAGGGAGGGCGCGAGATGGCGGTCACGGACGAGGCGATCGAGAAGATCAAGGGAATGATCGTCTCCGGCAAGCTGCGGCCGGGCGACCGGCTGCCCAAGGAGAGCGAGCTGGCGGCCGAACTCGGCCTGTCCCGCAACTCGCTGCGCGAGGCGGTGCGCGCCCTCGCGCTGATCCGCATCCTCGACGTACGGCAGGGCGACGGCACGTACGTCACGAGCCTGGACTCCCAGCTCCTGCTGGAGGCGATGAGCTTCGTCGTCGACTTCCACCGCGACGACACGGTGCTGGAGCTGCTCGCCGTACGCCGCATCCTGGAGCCCGCCGCCACCGCGCTGGCCTGCACCGGCATCGGGGACCCGGAGCTGGACGCGCTGGAGGAGGAGCTGGCGGAGCTGGGCCAGGACCCGTCGGTGGAGGAACTGGTCCGCGCCGACCTGGAGTTCCACCGCCGCATCGTGCAGGCGTCGGGGAACTCCGTGCTCAACTCGCTGCTGGAGGGGCTGTCGGGGCCGACGGCCCGCGCCCGCATCTGGCGCGGCCTGACGCAGGAGGACGCGGTGCGGCGCACGCTCACCGAGCACCGGGCGATCCTCGACGCGATGCGCAGCCGGGACGCCGAGGCGGCGCGGTCGTGGGCGACGGTACACATCGCGAGCGTGGAGCAGTGGCTGCGCCGGACGCTGTGACACCGGGACACGGGGGGACACCCGGGACACCGGGCCAGAGGTGCCGGGCGCGGTGGCGCGCCCGGCTCCCGCGTCAGTCCGGGAAGTAGATCCGGCGGGCGTTGCCGCCGAAGAACGCCTCCCGCTCCGCCGCCGTCAGGTCCGCCACCGCCTCCTCGGCCAGCTCGACCACCTGTCCGTAGCCGGCCGCCAGCGTGCACACCGGCCAGTCCGAGCCGAACAGGATCCGGCCGGGCCCGAACACGTCGATCACGTGCCGGGCGTACGGCAGCACGTCCGCCGGCCGCCAGTGCTCCCAGTCGGCCTGCGTGACCAGGCCGGACAGCTTGCAGCTCACGTTGGGCAGCCGCGCCAGCTCCGCGACCAGGTCCGCCCACGGCTGCCACTCCCCCGCCGCGATCTGCGGCTTGCCCGCGTGGTCGAGGACGAACCTGGTGTGCGGCGCCGCGCGGCCCGCGGCGATCGCCGCCGGCAGCTCGCGCGGCGTCACCAGCAGGTCGTACACGAGACCGCACTCCCCCGCGAGCCCCAGCGCCCGCAGCACGTCGGGGCGGACCAGCCACCGCGGGTCGGCCTCCCCCTCGGCCTGGTGGCGCAGCGCGCCGAGCCGCGCGGGCGTACGGCGAAGGATGTCCGCGTCCAGGTCGGGCGCGGTCAGGTCGAGCCAGCCGCAGACCAGCCGCACCGGCGGGTCCGGCTCCTCGCACAGCTCCAGCGTCTCCTCGTACGACGACGAGGTCTGCACCAGCACCGTGCCGTCGATGCGGTGCTCCGCGAGGTGCGGCGCGAGGTCGGCCAGGGTGAAGGTGCGCCGCAGCGGGTCGGCCCAGGAGCCGTCCATCCACGGCTGCGGGCGGCGGGCGATGTCCCACAGGTGGTGGTGGGCGTCGATGCGCGGCACGCTCAGCCTCCCGCGGGCGCGGTCGCGGCCGCCGGCAGCGGCAGGTCGCCGTCGAGGAGCCCGAGTTCGACGAGCGCGGGCCAGAGCGCGTCGGGGATCTCGTACGCGAACATCTCCGCGTTCTCCTCGACGTCCCCCGGCCGGGAGGCGCCCGGCACGACGGACACGACCGCCGGGTGCGCGAACGGGTAGCGCAGCGCCGCCGCCTTCAGCGGCACCCCGAACTCGCCGCACACCTGGGCGATCCCGCGCGCCCGCTCCACAGTCTCGGCCGGCGCCCGGCCGTAGTGGAACCGTGCGCCGGGCCGCGGGTCGGCGAGCAGCCCGGTGTTGTAGACGCCGCCGACGACGACGGAGGTGCCGCGCCGTGCGCACACGGGCAGCAGGTCGTCGTACGCGCTGCGCTCCAGCAGCGTCCAGCGGCCGGCGCACAGCACCACGTCGACGTCGAGGTCGGCGACGAGCCGGCCCAGGTGGTCGCTGAAGTTCATGCCGAAGCCGATGGCTCCGACGACCTTCTCCGCCTTCAGCTCCGCGAGCGCGGCGAAGGCGGTCTCGTACACCTCGGGCAGGTGGTCCTCCACGTCGTGCAGGTAGGCGATCTCGACGCGGTCGAGCCCCAGCCGCTCCAGCGACGACTCCAGCGTCGCCCGGATCCCGTCCCTGCTGAGGTCCCACACCCGGCCGCGGGCCGGGGTGTCGACGAAGTCGTGGGCGGGCTCGGTCTCGCCCGGGCCGAGGGGCCGCAGCCGCCGGCCGACCTTGGTGGACACGGTGTACGAGTTCCGCGGCCGGCCCGCGAGCGCGCGGCCGAGGCGCTCCTCCGACAACCCGACGCCGTAGTGCGGGGCGGTGTCGAAGTAGCCGTAGCCGTGCGCGAACGCGGTCTCGACGATCTCGGCCGCGGTGGCGTCCGGCATCGGCCGGTAGAGGTTGCCGAGGTTGGCGCAGCCGAGGCCGAGCCTGGGTATGGGGGGCATCCGCCGCCTCTCAGTCCTGTTTCTCGCCGCTGACGAACCGGGAAATGACCAGGGCCACGATGATGATCGCCCCGTTGAGGAACTTCGTCCACTCCGCCGGCACGCCCGCGAGCGTCATCACGTTGATGACGAGTTGGAGGGTCAGCACGCCGGTCAGCGCCCCGAAGAGGGTGCCGCGGCCGCCGCGCAGGCTGATGCCGCCGATGACCGCCGCGGCGAACACCTGGAAGATCATGTCCTTGCCCTGGCCGGCGGAGACCGAGCCGTAGTGGCCGGTGTAGAGCACGCCGGCGAAGGCCGCGAGCATGCCGCCGATGGCCAGGACGATCCAGGTGATGCGGTCCACGCGGATGCCCGCGGCGCGCGCGGCCTCGGGGTTGCCGCCGATGGCGTACAGCGCGCGCCCGTGCCGCAGGTAGCCGAGCATCAGGCCGCCGACGGCGTAGAGGCCGAGGCAGACGTAGACGGCGGCGGGGACGCCGAGCCAGCTCTCCTTGCCGAGGTACGCGAAGGACTCGGGCACCTCGATGATGGACTTGCCGCCCGTGATGCCCTCGTGCAGGCCGCGCAGCATGACCAGCATGCCGAGCGTGGCGATGAAGCCGTTGACTCTGAGCTTGAGGATGAGGAAGCCGTTGAACAGGCCGATGGCGGCGCCGACGAGGAGGCACAGGATGATCGACGTGCCGGACGGCAGCAGTTCGATGCCGGTGAACCGGCCGCCCTCGGCGGGCAGGACGAGCCAGAGCGCGATCACCGGCGCGACGCCGATGGTCGACTCCAGCGAGAGGTCCATCCGGCCGCTGATGAGGATGAGGGCCTGCGCGAGGACCAGCAGCCCGAGTTCGGTGGACTGCTGGACGACGCCGATGAGGTTGTCGGAGGTCAGGAACGCGGGCGAGACGATGAAGCCGATCACGCCGAGCACGAAGATGACGGGTACGAGCGAGAAGTCGCGCCAGCGGCCGAGGTCGATCTCCACCCCGCCGAGCTGCAACTGCGGCTTCTTCTCCACCGCCGCTCCGCCCTCGGCCGCGGTGGCCGGCGGCGCTGTGGACGTAGGCCGTGTCATGCTTGCTGCCCCTTTTCCGGCTGGTCCCGCTGGTCGGGCTCGTCTGGCTGCTCTGGCTGGTGTGGCTGGTCCGACGTGTCCGAGTCGGCCGGCTGAGTTTGCCGGCCGCCCTGCTCCTGCTGCGGTGCGCGCTCTTCCGGCTCGATGCCCTCCATGGCGGCGACCAGCTCCCGGTCGCTCCAGCCGCCGGCGAACTCCGCGACCACCCGCCCGTGGAAGAGCGCGAGCACCCGGTCGCAGACCCGCAGGTCGTCGAGTTCGTCGGAGACGATGACGGCGCCGCTGCCGCCCTCCGCCACCCGCCTCACGACGCCCAGCAGGGCGTCCTTGGACTTCACGTCCACACCCGCGGTCGGCTTGATCGCCACCAGCACGCCGGGGTCCCGGGCGAGCGCGCGGGCGATCACCACCTTCTGCTGGTTGCCGCCGGACAGCCCGTCGACGTCCTGGGAAGGCCCGGACGTCTTGATGTCCAGCGACTCGATCATGCGCTGCGCGAACCGGCGGGTGCGCGACGGCAGCACGGTGCCGTACGGGCCCAGTTGGTCCGCGACGGTGAGCGTGGCGTTCTCCGCGACGCTGCGGCCGGGCACCAGGCCCTGTTCGTGCCGGTCCTCCGGTACGTAGCCGATGCCGGCCTCCAGCGCGTGCGGCACGCTGCCGGTGCGTACGGCGGTGCCGCGCACCTCGACCCGGCCGCCGTCGGGCGTCCGCATGCCGACGAGGGTCTCGCCGATCGCCGTGTTGCCGCTGGCGGCGGCGCCGGCCAGGCCGACGACCTCGCCCGCGCGCACGGCGAGGTCCAGCGGCTCGTACGCACCGGCCACCGCCAACGCCCGCGCCCGCAGCACGGGCTCGGCACCGCCTGCGGCCGTCGCCTGCCGCGGGAGCGCGGCGGCCCCGGCGGCGCCCGCGGCACCGGGGGGCGCGCCCTCACCGGTCATCGCCGCGACCAGGTCCTCCTTCGGCAGTCCTGAGACCGGCGCGGTGAGGATGTGCCGGGCGTCGCGGAAGACGGTGACGGTGTCGCAGAGTTCGTAGACCTCCTGGAGGTGGTGGGAGATGAAGAGGAAGGCGACGCCCTGCCGCTGCAGTTCGCGCAGCTTGTCGAAGAGCCGGTCGATGCCGCCGGCGTCGAGCCGGGCCGTCGGCTCGTCGAGGATGATCAGCCGGGCACCGAAGCTCAGGGCTCTCGCGATCTCCACGAACTGCCGCTGCTCGACGCCGAGGTCCTTCGCCCGCGCCGACGGGTCCACCTCCACGCCGTACGCCGCCAGCAGCTCGCGGGCGCGGGCGCGCAGCCGGCGCCAGTTGATGGCGCCGGTGCCGGTGAAGCGGTTGAGGAAGAGGTTCTCGGCGACCGTGAGATCCGGCACGATCATGAGCTTCTGGTACACGCACGCGACCCTGGCGCGCCACGCCGCCGTGTCGCCGAACGACGGCGCGCTCTCGCCGGAGAAGGCGACCGTACCGGTGTCGGGGCGCTCCATGCCGGTGAGCACGGAGACGAGGGTCGACTTCCCGGCCCCGTTGCGGCCGACGAGGGCGTGTGCCTCACCGGCCGCGACCTCCAGGTGCACGCCGTCGAGCGCGAGCGTGGGGCCGAAGCGTTTGACGACGCCGTCGGCGCGTACGGCGGGGGGCGCCGCGGGCACGGCTCAGCCCTGCTTTTCGAGCTGGTTGGCCCACAGCTCGGGGTCGTCGACGTTCTCCTCGGTGACCAGCGGGGCGGGCAGCTGGTCCTCCAGGCCGTTCGGGATCTTGACGATCTTCGAGCCGTGGTCGGTCTTGCCCGGCTTGAACTCCTTGCCCTTCAGCGCCTGCTGGGCGTAGAAGAGCGCGTACTCGGCGTAGAGGTCGGCGGGCTGGGAGACGGTGGCGTCGATCTTGCCGGCCCGGATGGCGTCCAGTTCCTCGGGGATGCCGTCGTTGGACACGATCGTGATGTGGCCGTCCTCGCCGGCGGGCTTGAGCATGTTCTTCTGCTCCAGCAGCGCGAGGGTGGGCTGCAGGAAGACGCCGCCGGCCTGCATGTAGATGCCGTCGATCGACTTCTCCTTGGCCAGCACGCTCTGCAGCTTCGCGGAGGCGACATCGCCCTTCCACTCGGTGGGCAGCTCGAAGACCTCCATGTCGGGGTACTTCTCGTCCATGCACTTCTTGAACGCCACCGAGCGGTCGCGGCCGTTGATGGAGGCCAGGTCGCCCTGGAACTCCACGACCTTGCCCTTGCCGCCGAGCTGCTCGCCGAGGTACTCGCACGCCTTGATGCCGTACGCCTCGTTGTCGGCCCGTACGACCATGTAGACGTCGCCCTTGTCGGGGCGGGTGTCGACGCTGACGACGGGGATGTCCTCCTCCGCCAGCCGCTCCAGGGTGGAGGCGACGGCGCCGGTGTCCTGCGGCGCCATGATGACGGCGTCGGCGCCCTGGTCGGTGAACGCCTGCACGTTGGCGACGAGCTTGCCGATGTCGTTCTGGGAGTTGGTGATCGGCAGGGCGTCGACCACGCCGTCCGAGACGCCCTTCTTCAGGTACTGGTGGTAGGAGTTCCAGAAGTCGCTGTCGGTGCGCGGCATGTCGATGCCGACCTGGCCGTCGGCCCCGGCCGCGTCGTTGCCGCGGTTGCAGGCCGCGAGCGGGGCGATGGCGAGGAGGGTGGTGCAGGCCGCGACGGCGGTCGTGCGGAGTCTGCGAGTCAGCATGGGAGTCCCGTCCCGTCGTTCGTCTCGGGTGTACGGCTGGGGGGTTCGGCTCGGGCCGCGGCGTGCCGGGGGGCCGGCCGCGCGGCGAGGGGTGCGGCGAAGGGTGCGCCGGGCACGGGGGTCAGCTCCCGTGGCCCGGCCGGGCGTCCTGCTGCGCGACGGCCTGCCATACGGGGCCGTCGGGGTAGCGGTGCGCGGCCAGCGACTCGGGGTGCATCCGCGCGGAGAAGCCGGGGGCCTCGGGTGCGCGGTAGCAGCCGTCGACGACGACGGCCGGGTCGGCGAAGTGCTCGTGGAGGTGGTCGACGTACTCGATGACGCGGTCCTCCCGGGTGCCGGAGACGGCGACGTAGTCGAACATGGCCAGGTGCTGCACCAGTTCGCACAGGCCGACGCCGCCGGCGTGCGGGCAGACCGGGACGCCGTGCTTGGCAGCGAGCAGCAGGATGGCCAGGTTCTCGTTGACGCCGGCCACCCGCGCGGCGTCGATCTGCACGAAGTCGACGGCGCCGGCCTGGAGCAGCTGCTTGAACATGACGCGGTTGGCGACGTGTTCGCCGGTGGCGACCTTCACCGGCTGCCCGGCGCGTACGGCGGCGTGGCCGAGCACGTCGTCGGGGCTGGTGGGCTCCTCGATCCAGTGCGGCGCGTACGGGGCCAGGGCGGTCATCCAGCGCACGGCGTCGGCGACGTCCCAGCGCTGGTTGGCGTCCACGGCGATGCGCACATCCGGGCCGACGGCCTCGCGGGCGAGCCGCATGCGCCGTACGTCGTCGTCGAGGTCGCCGCCGACCTTCAGCTTGATCTGGCCGAAGCCCTCGGCGACGGCTGCCTTGGAGAGCTGGACGAGCTTCTCGTCGGAGTAGCCGAGCCAGCCGGGGGTGGTGGTGTACGCGGGGTAGCCCTCGGCGCGCAGCAGGGCGGCCCGCTCGGCGCGGCCCGGCTCGGCGGCGCGCAGCAGGGCCAGCGCCTCGTCGGGGGTGAGGGCGTCGGAGAGGTAGCGGAAGTCGACGAGGGAGACCAGCTCCTCGGGGGTCATGCGGGCCAGGAACTCCCACACCGGCAGCCCCGCCTGCCCGGCGGCCAGGTCCCAGGCGGCGTTGACCACGGCGCCCGCGGCCATGTGGATCACGCCCTTCTCCGGGCCGAGCCAGCGCAGTTGGGAGTCGTGGGTGAGGGTGTTGCACAGCTCGGCCAGGTCGGCGGCGGTGCGCGGCGCGGGGCGGCCCACGACGTACGGCGCGAGGGAGCGGATGGCGGCGGCGGTGACGTCGTTGCCGCGGCCGATGGTGAAGCAGAAGCCGTGGCCCTCGATGCCGGGGTCGTCGGTGCGGAGCACGACGTAGGCGGCGGAGTAGTCGGGGTCGGGGTGCATGGCATCCGACCCGTCCAGCTCAAGGGAGGTGGGGAAGCGGATGTCGGAGACGTCCAAATCGGTGACAGTCGGTCGCATGCAGGCTTCCCTCGCGTCTGGAACATCGGATCTTTCAGCAGTCATCCGATGTATATCCGGGTGGGCTTGCCAACGTCCAGAGGCAGTGAGTGATTTATCCGTACCGACGTGCCGCCAACCCTCCCCAAGGTGCACACCTCGGATGAATCGGTACTCGTGCCGCACGGGATACGGCGCGTCGGCGGGGAAGCCTTAGGCTGGGGGCCGCATGTCTCGGAGCACGTGGCCACAGGGGCCGTTACCGCCGGAAGGAGGCGCTGGGTGATCGAGCTGGAGGGGCTGCCCGAGCTGGTCGATCCGGTGATGATCTGCGCCTTCGAGGGCTGGAACGACGCCGGCGACGCCGCCTCCTCCGCGGTCGGCCATCTCGACCGGGAGTGGAAGGGCGAGGTCTTCGCGTCGCTCGACGCCGAGGACTACTACGACTTCCAGGTCAACCGGCCCACCGTCACCCTCCACGGCGGCGTACGGAAGGTCACCTGGCCCACGACGCAGCTCTCCGCGGTACGGATCGCGGACGCCGACGGCAAGGGCCATCCGCGGGACCTCGTGCTCGTCCGCGGGATCGAGCCCAGCATGCGCTGGCGCTCCTTCTGCAACGAGATCCTGGGCTTCGCCCACGAGTTGGGCGTCGAACTGGTCGTCCTCCTCGGCGCGCTCCTCGGCGACACCCCGCACACCCGGCCCGTGCCGGTGACGGGGGTGACCTCCGACCCGGAGCTGGCCGAGTCGATGGACCTGGAGGAGACCCGCTACGAGGGCCCCACGGGGATCGTCGGCATCCTCCAGGAGGCGTGCACGCACGCGGGGGTGCCCACCGCCAGCCTGTGGGCCGCCGTGCCGCACTACGTCTCCCAGCCGCCGAACCCGAAGGCCACCCTGGCGCTGCTCAACCGGCTCGACGACCTGATCGGGGTGCGCATCCCGCTCGGCGAGCTGCCCGAGGACGCGCGCGCCTGGCAGCTGGGCGTGGACCAGCTCGCCGCGGAGGACAGCGAGGTCGCCGAGTACGTGCAGACGCTGGAGGAGGCCCGCGACACGGCGGAGCTGCCGGAGGCGTCGGGCGAGGCGATCGCCCGCGAGTTCGAGCGCTACCTGCGCCGCCGCGACCCGGGCGCCGGGCCGTACCTGCGCGACCTGTCCGGGCCCCTCGCGGACCTCACGGAGCGGGGAGAGCCGCGGGCACCGGAGGAGCGCGGCGGGGACGGCGCGGAGGACGAAGGCGACGGCGGCGAGGACGCTGCCGCGGCGGAAGGCGCCGCCGAGGCGGCGGACGACGGGGAGGCCGAGGAGGGCACCGGGGACGACTCGGCCGCCGGGAGCGCCGACGGCGGAGACGCCGGGGACACTGCCGGGGACGACTCCTCCGACGACGGCTCCTCCGACGGTGCCGCGTCCGACGGCGACGGCAAGAAGCGCGACGGCGGCGGCGCGGCCGGCGGCAAGGACTGACGCCGGCCCGCCCGCCCTCGCCCCGGATCCGCTACAGCGCCACGCCCAGGAGCGCGTCCACCGCCCGCGAGACCACGCCGGGCGCCCCCGTGTCCGTACCGCCCTCGGTGCGCTGGAGCGCCGCCCAGCGGTCCACGGCGGCCAGCGCCGCGGGCGAGTCCAGGTCCTCCGCAAGCGCGGCGCGGATCTCCTCCACGAGCCCCTCCGCGTGCGGGCCCTCCGGCCGGGAGACGGCGTCCCGCCAGCGCGCCAGCCGCTCCTGCGCGTGCTGGAGCCCGTGGGCGGTCCACTCCCAGTCCGTGCGGTAGTGGTGGTCGAGCAGCGCGAGCCGTACGGCCACGCTGTCGATGCCGTCGCGGCGCAGCTGGGAGACGAAGACCAGGTTGCCCCGGGACTTCGACATCTTCTCGCCGTCGAGGGCGACGAGCCCGGAGTGCACGTACGCCCGGGCGAAGGGGAACTGCCCGGTCAGCACCTGCGCGTGGGACGCGCCCATCTCGTGGTGCGGGAAGATCAGGTCGCTGCCGCCGCCCTGCACGTCGAAGGTCATGCCGAGGTGGTCCAGCGAGATGGCGACGCACTCGATGTGCCAGCCGGGCCGGCCGCGGCCCAGGGAGCCGCCGTCCCAGCTCGGCTCGCCCGCGCGCTCGGCGCTCCACAGCAGCGGGTCGAGCGGGTTCTTCTTGCCGGGGCGCTCGGGGTCGCCGCCGCGCTCGGCGGACAGCTCCCGCATGGTCGCGGCGTCGAGCCCGGAGACGGAGCCGAAGCGGGGGTCCGATTCGACCGAGAAGTAGATGTCGCCGTCGAGTTCGTACGCCGCGCCGGCGTCGCGCAGCCGCTCCACGAGGGGCACGATGCGCGGTATCGCCTCCACCGCGCCGACGAACTCGCGCGGCGGCAGGTTGCGCAGGGCCGTCATGTCGTCGCGGAAGAGGTCCGTCTCGCGGTCGGCGAGCGCGGTCCACTCCTCCCCCGTCTCGGCGGCCCGGACGAGCAGCGGGTCGTCGACGTCCGTCACGTTCTGGACGTAGTGGACCTGCCGCTTGTTGTCCAGCCAGACGCGCTGCACGAGGTCGAACGCGGTGTAGGTGGCCGCGTGCCCCATGTGGGTGGCGTCGTAGGGGGTGATGCCGCAGACATAGATGCGGGCCTCCGGGCCGGGGTCGAGGGTGACGAGCCCTCCGGTCGCGGTGTCGTGGAGGCGGAGGTCGCGGCCGGTGCCGGGGAGCACCGGGACCTCGGGAGCAGGCCAGGCATGCATGTAAACGAGCGTAACCGGCGGTTGCCTGGTGAAACGACCCGGGCGGCGCGAGGCCGCGGTTTCGGACAGGGGTGGGAGGGTTCGTACGGAATATGCCCGGGGAGGGCGGCGCGGGCCGGGCTCAGACCGGCGGCCAGGGGATGGCAGGCCACTCGCCGCTGGGCTCCGGGTGCCGTCCGGAGGCCAGCAGGGCGGCCGTACGGGCGCGCAGGGCGGCCACCTCCGCCGGGGTGATCAGCGGCGCCAGCCGGGCCGCCAGCGGGCCGTCCGCGGCGAGGCCGTCCGCGAGCCTCCGCAGCACGGCGACGGCCTCGGCGGGCAGCGGCTCGCCGGCCCAGCCCCAGAGCAGGGTGCGCAGCTTGTCGTCGGTGTGGAACGTCACTCCGTGGTCGATGGCGTAGAGCCGGCCGCCGGGGGCGGGCAGCAGGTGGCCTCCCTTGCGGTCGCCGTTGTTGATCACGGCGTCGAGGACGGCGAGGCGGCGCAGGCGGACGTCGTCGGCGTGCACGAGCAGCGCGGGCCTGCCCTCGCCGGTCTCGGCGAAGCCGACGGCCTTCCACCCGGGTCCCGGCTCGTCGCCCTCGACGAGGGCGAGCAGGTCGGCCCCGGCGGGCACCGGGCCGCCGGCGCCGGCGGCGTCACCTGGGTCCGCGGAGGCGCCGGTGTCCGGGTCCGCCTCGTCCGCCGCGGGGATCCAGAGCTGGCACATGCCCTCGCCGAACGGCCCCTCGCGCAGCACCGTCGGCGGCACCAGCCCCCAGCCGGTGGCCTCGGAGACCTCGTACGCCGCGACCTCGCGCTCCGCCAGCGTGCCGTCCGGGAAGTCCCACAGCGGCCGCTCCCCCGCGACCGGCTTGTACACGCACTCCGCCGTGCGCCCGGCGTGGGCGACGGTGCAGAACAGGACCGCGTTCGACGCACCGCGGATGCGCCCGGCGACGGTCAGCTCGCCGCCGGTGAGCAGCGTGCGGGCCTCGTCGGGCGCCAGGGCGAGCGGGCTCACTCTCCCCGGCGGTATCCGTTCTGGCGCGGACATACGTGTCCCTCCGGGTCGAGCGGCAGACTGCACAGCGGGCAGGGCGGCCGGCCGGCGTTCACCACGTCGTTGGCCCGCTTGGCGAAGGCGCGCGCCATCTGCCCGGTGAGGCGGACGCGAAGCATCGGCGGACCGTTCTCGTCGTCCTGCAGCAGCGCCTCCTCGGCCGCCGCCAGGTCCTCGTCGGAGTCGGCGTCCAACTCGACCAGGGCCTGTGCCTCGACGACCATGCGCTCGCTCTCCGCGTCCCACGCCAGCGCCATCGTGCCGACCCGGAACTCCTCCTCGATGGGGGCGTCCAGGGGCGCGGTGTCGGACAGCTCGGTGGGGGCGACGGCGGGCACGTCGCTGGTGCCGCCGCTGCGCCGTACCACCTCGTCGAGAAGCTCGTCGATCCGCTGGGCCAGCGCGGACACCTGCGCCTTCTCCAGCGCAACGCTCGTGGTGCGGCCGGACTTGGACGCCTGCAGGAAGAAGGTACGGCGCCCCGGCAGCCCGACCGTGCCGGCCACGAAGCGGTCCGGCGGGTCGTAGAAGTACACCTCACGCGGCACGTGCTGCTCCGATTGCTCGTCTCCTGAACGCGATCCGCTGCGGGACCGATCCGACCACCCTACTGCGACAGCTGATCATCGGGGATCAACCGGCTCCGGCACCGCCGCCCACCTCCGCGGCGGACGCGTCCGGCGCACTCTGCTCCGTGCCCCGCGCCCCGCTCTCCGCCTCCGCGTCCGGCTCTGCGGGGGGCGGAGGGGCGAGGCCGTCGAGCCGGCCGGTGTCCCCGAGGAGCAGCACGAAGGGGCGCAGCGGGGTGTAGCGGATCGCGGTGACGGAGGCGGGGCCGACGGCGATGCGCTGGAAGAGGTCCAGGTGCATCCCGAGCGCGTCCGCCACCACGGACTTGATGACGTCGCCGTGGCTGCACATCACGTACAGCGCCTCCGGGCCGTGCTCGGCGGTCACGGTGGCGTTCCACTCCCGGACCGCCTCGACGGCGCGCGCCTGCATCGCCCGCATCGTCTCGCCGCCGGGGAACCCGGCCGCCGACGGGTGCTGCTGCACGGTGGCCATCAGCGGGTCCGCCGCCAGTTCGGCGAGCTTGCCGCCGCTCCACTCGCCGTAGTCGCACTCGGTCAGCCGCTCGTCGACGTGCACCGGCAGTTCCGGGCGGGCGGCCAGCAGCGGCTTCAGCGTCTCGCGGCAGCGTTCGAGCGGGCTGGTGACCACGGCGGCGGGCGCCAGGGCGGCCAGCCGGGCGGGCAGCTCGGCGGCCTGCTCGGCGCCGCGCGCGTCCAGCCCGACACCCGGGCTGCGGCCGGCGAGCACGCCGTCCACGTTGGCCGTGGACCGGGCGTGCCGGAGCAGTAGGAGGGTGGGCATGCCAGCCAGAGTACGTCCTGCGCGACAGACGGCACGGTTCGGGAAAGAATGACGGTGTGATCGTCGACTGCGCGCTCTACCGGCACGGCCGGCGCGTACCCGCGCCCGCGGACGTCCCGGCCGTGCTCGCGCAGGCGCGCGCCGAGGAGGACACCTTCTGCTGGATCGGGCTCTTCGAGCCGTCCCGCGAGGAGTTCGACGCCCTCACCCACGGGCTCGGCCTGCATCCGCTCGCGGCGGAGGACGCGGTCACGGCGCACCAGCGGCCGAAGCTGGAGGCGTACGAGGCGGCGCTGTTCCTCGTCCTCAAGCCCGTCCTCTACGACGACCGCACGGACACCATCACCGTCAGCGAGATCAACACCTTCGTGGGCGACTCCTTCGTGGTCACCGTGCGGCACGGCGAGGCGAATCCGCTCGGGCAGGTGCGGGCCCGGCTGGAGCGGCAGCCGGAGGTGCTGGCGCACGGGCCGACGGCGGTGGTGTACGCGGTGTGCGACGCCATCGTCGACAACTACCTCGACGTCGCCGACGACTTCCACACCGACCTGGAGGAACTGGAGGCGGAGGTCTTCCAGCCGAGCGGGCGCGACCCCGGCCGCTCGGCCGGGCGGATCTACGACTTCAAGCGGCAGGCGCTGGAGTTCCGCCGCGTCACCGGCCCGCTGACCGACCCGATCACACGGCTGGCGGGGGCCGGGCTGCCGTTCGTCAACGAGCGGGCGCGGCCGTTCTTCCGCGACGTCGGTGACCACCTCACGCGCGTCAACGAGCATGTGGAGACCATCGACCGGCTGCTGTCCGACATCCTCGCGGCGCATCTGGCGCGGGTGGGGGTGCAGCAGAACGACGACATGCGCAAGATCTCCGCGTACGCCGCCATGGCCGCGGCGCCGACCGTCATCGGCAGCATCTACGGGATGAACTTCGACCACATGCCGGAGCTGCACTGGACGCTGGGGTATCCGGCGGTGCTGCTGGTGATGGCGTCGGTGGTGCTGTGGCTGTACGTGTTCTTCCGCCGCCGCGGCTGGCTGGGGGCCAACGGGCGCTGAGTGCCGCACCCCGCACCCTCCGGCCCGTGTGCCGCCGGCGGTGCCCGCGTGCTGTTCGCGTCAGGCGAACTCGGTGGCGGTGCGCGGCGGCGGCCCGCCGAGGGCGTTGCGGCGCTCCGGCATCCGCAGCGAGACCATCCGCCGCCAGCCGCCGGCGCGTTCGTACGCGTACACCGCCTCGATGCCCGCGGACAGCAGCGCGCGTCTGCCGCGCGACCAGTCCAGGATCCGCCCCATGTGGTCCATCACCGCGTGGCTGACGTCCCGGTACACCCGGATCTCCGCGTGCGCGGCCTCGCGCAGCGCGGCCCGTACGCGCCGGCCGTGGCCCTTCTCGATCATGGCGAGCAGTTCCTCGTGGCAGTAGGCGAGGTGGTTGTCCTCGTCGTGGGAGATCATCCGCACCGCGCGGCCGATGTCCGGGTGGTCGCCGAAGTGCTTGAGGAGCATCGCCATCTGGTCCGACGCCCGCTGCTCGGTGACCCTGCTGTGCGCGAGGTACGTGATGATGTCGGCCTCGGTGAGCTGCCGGTCCCGGTGCAGCCGGTCGTGGGCGAGGCCGATGCCGATGCCCTCCAGCAGCATCGTGTAGTCGGTCTCGCCCGGGACCTCCACCGGCTCCAGGCCGCGCTTCTTCATGAGGGCGCCGAAGATCCGGCCGTGCTTGTCCTCGTCGGCGCCGTGCCGGGCCACCTTGGGGGCCAGCTCCCGGTACGAGTCGGGGACGAGGACGGAGATGCGGGCGTTCTCCCAGCCGCCCTGGGCCTCGCCGGCGGCGGCGATGGAGCAGAACAGCCGGAAGGTGTCGTCGTTGTCGAGGATCTCCTTGTACAGGTCCTTGGCCGAAAGCATGTCACCGTCGCCTTTCACCGCCGGAATACACCCGTATCCGAGTGAATGACGCAGATGGGCAGGACGCAACACCGAGGTGCGCACCATCCGCCATGCGGGCGATCCCGTAACCGGAGGGGGCACGGTGCGTTGGGTGGGGTGACGGCCGTGGCGGGGAGGACCCCGAGCCCCCACCACGGCCGTCGTGCCGCCCGGAACCGTCAAGGGCTGCCGATACCGCGGGGCGGGCCGAGGGCTCAGGCGAGGCCGGCGCGCTCCAGGGCCTCCACGCCGGCGCGTACGCCCGCGATGCGCTCCTCCCGCGTGAACCCGGACGGCGCCAGCGACAGGGACGTCACCCCCGCCTCTGCGTACGCGCGCATCCGGTCCGCGATCCGCTCCACCGGGCCGAGCAGCGTGGTGGCGTCGATCAGCTCCTGCGGCACGGCGGCGGCAGCGGCGGCCTTGTCGCCGGCGAGGTACGCGGACTGGATCTCGGCGGCCTCGCGCTCGTAACCCATGCGCCCGGCGAGGCGGTTGTAGAAGTTCTGCTTGGCGCTGCCCATGCCGCCGACGTACAGGGCGGTGTACGGGCGGAAGACGTCGGCGAGCGCGGCGATGTCGTCCCCCAGGGCCATCGGGACCGTGGGCACGATGTCGAAGCCGTCCAGCTCCTTGCCGGCCTTCGCGCGCCCGGCGCGCACGTGGCGCAGGGTGGTCTCCTCGGCGTGCTCCGGCGAGTAGAAGACGAGCAGGGCGCCCTCGGCGATCTCGCCGGTCTGCTCCAGGTTCTTCGGGCCGATGGCGGCGATGTAGACGGGGATGTGCTCGCGCACGGGGTGGACGGTCAGCTTGATCGGCTTGCCCGCCCCGTCGGGCAGCGGCAGCGTCCAGTGCTCGCCCGCGTACGACAGCCGCTCGCGCGACAGCGCCTTGCGCACGATCTCCACGTACTCGCGGGTGCGGGCGAGCGGCTTGCCGAACTCCACCCCGTACCAGCCCTCGGAGACCTGCGGCCCGGAGACGCCGATGCCGAGGCGGAAGCGGCCCTCGGTGAGGGAGTCGAGGGTGGCGGCGGTCATCGCCGTCATGGCGGGGGCGCGGGCCGGGATCTGGAAGATCGCGGAGCCGACGTCGATGCGCTCGGTCTTGGCGGCGACCCAGCTCAGCACGGTGGCCGCGTCGGATCCGTACGCCTCGGCGGCCCAGCACACCTCGTAGCCGAGGCGGTCGGCCTCCTGCGCGACGGCGAGGTTGTCGGCGTCCATGCCGGCGCCCCAGTAGCCGAGGTTGATCCCGAGCCGCATGCGGGCCTCCCTGCTCTCCGGCGTCTCGCGCCGAGGTTTCGTACCGGTGGGTAATATATCTGTGCGACTCTAGCGCGACCGTCCGCGGCGCGCAGCGCGCCGGCCCCAGTAATCTCAACGCCCATGGAGCACAGGCAACTCGGCCGCACGGGCCTTCGCGTCTCCCGCATGGGACTGGGCACCCTCACCTGGGGGCGCGACACCGGGGAGCCGGAGGCGGCCGGACTGCTGAAGACGTTCTGGGAGGCCGGCGGGACGCTCGTCGACACCGCCGACGTGTACGCCGACGGCGGCGCGGAGTACCTGCTGGGGCGGCTGCTGGGCAGCCTCGTACCGAGGCGGGACATCATCGTCGCCACCAAGGCGGGCAGCGTGCCCGATCCCGAGCGCCGCTTCGACACCTCCCGGCGGCACCTGCTCGGCGCGCTCGACGCCTCGCTGGAGCGGCTCGGCACCGACTACGTCGACCTGTGGCAGGTGCACGCCTTCGACCCGTACACGCCGCTGGACGAGACCCTCCAGGCCCTCGACACCGCCATAGCGAGCGGCCGGGCCCGCTACGCGGGCGTGAGCAACTTCAGCGGCTGGCAGCTCGCCAAGGCCGCCACCTGGCAGCTCGCCGGCGCCGCGGGCGGCGGCGCGGGTGCGGCGGGCGGCCGGACCCGGCTGGCGTCGACGCAGATGGAGTACTCGCTGCTGCAGCGCGGGGTGGAGCGCGAGGTGCTGCCGGCGGCGCTGGACCTGGGCGTGGGCCTGCTGCCGTCGTCGCCGCTCGGCCGGGGCGTCCTGACCGGCAAGTACCGCGACGCCACCCCGCCGGGCTCGCGCGGCGCCTCGGAGCACCTGGCGCCGTTCGTGGCGCCGTACCTGGACGAGGAGGCCGGCCGGGTGGTCGACGCCGTGACCACGGCGGCGGACGGCCTCGCGGTGACGCCGCTGGAGGTGTCGCTCGCGTGGGTACGGGACCGGCCGGGGGTGGCCGCGCCGCTGGTCGGGGCGCGCAACGCCGAGCAGTTGTCGGCGGCGTTGTCGGTGGAGGGTCTTACGCTTCCTGACGAGATCTGCCAGGCGCTGGACGACGTGTCGGCGCCCGTGCACCGCTATCCCGATCAGGACTGGAGCACGCTGTGAACGACGCACGGGAGGCCGCGGCCGCCGCGGAGGCGGCCGGGACCGCGGAGACGGCGGCGGGCGGCGCCGAGGTGGGCGACGGGGCCGGCGAGGATGCGGCGGCCGGTGAGGGTGCGGAGAGCGGCGGCGGTACGGCCGCGGGGCCCGGCGCGGGCGCGGCGGACGACGGCGCCGGCGAGGGCGCGGACGGGGCTGACGGGGGCGAGGACGGGGCTGACGGCGGCGAAGGGCATCCGCGGCGGGCCGCCGTGCCCGTCGAGAGCGGGTCGGCGCTGACCGGCAAGGCGGCGGAGCTGCTGGCCGCCGTACGGGCCGTGGAGAGCGGCGAGCGCGACGCCGCCGCGTTCTTCCCCACCCCGGCGCGGCCGCCCAGGCCGGTCCGGAGCCCGGAGCCCGCGGCGGGGACGAGGGCGGCTCCGGAGCCCGGCGCCCCCGGGAGCGGCGCCGCTCAGACGCAGCCGGCCGGCCCGGCGGAGCCGAGCGCGGAGGCGGTCGCCGCCGTACGGCAGTTGCTGGCCGGCGCGGGCGCCCCCGAGGAGCCTGCGGCGCGCGTCGCGGGGCACTTCGGCGACGGGGCGGCGGAGTTGCTGCGGACGGACCCGTGGCAACTGCTCGCGGTGCCGGGCGCACGGCCGTCGCAGGCCGACGAGTTCGCCCGCGGGCTCCTGGAGTCCGCGGAGCCCGGGGACGGGCGCCGGGTGGAGGCGCTGGTGGGCTGGCTGCTGGCGCAGGCGGCGCTCCGGGGGCACACCGCGCTGGAGTTCCCCGCGCTGGCGCAGGCCCTGTCGGGGTACGGGGTGCCGGACGCCGAGGACGCGCTGCGCGAGGCGGCGGCGACGGGCGGCGTGCTGGTCTTCGAGGAGCGCGTGGAGCCCGCGGGGCCGCCCGCGCCCGCTCCCGCCGCGGAGGGCGGCGAGGACGGCGAGGACGGCGAGGAGGAGGTTCCCGTCCGGCTCCTGCTCGGCCTGGAGCGGTACGCGATGGCGGAGGAGGGCCTCGCGGACGGCCTGTCCCGGCTCGTGAACACGCTCACGCCGCCGGGTCCGGCGGACGGCGGCGCCGACACGGCCGCCGGGGCGGACGAGCGCGAAGCGGCGGGCGCGGACGATCCGGACGGCCCCCGCGGCAGCGGCACGGCCGGTGCGTACGACCCGCGGGACGGGGACGGGGACGGGGACGCGGGCGTCCGCGCAGCGGGCGCGGCCGCGTGGGAGGCCGCTGCCGAGGCCGCGCCCTCGCCCTCCGCCGCGGAGCTGATCCGCGCCGCCGCGGGCAGCGGGCTCGTCCTGCACAACGGCGGCGAGGCCGCCCGCGCGGAACCGGCGGCGCTGGTCGCCGCGGCCCGCGCCCTGGGGCTGCGCGCGTACGCGGCCGCCCACACCGACGACGGCCGCACCCGCCTGGCCGCGCTGCTCGCCGCGGCCGCCGGGGCGGCCGCCGGGCCGGAGGCCGGGGACGTACGGGACCACTCCGCCCCCGAAGCGGACCCGGCCGCCCGCGGTGCCGTCACCGTGCGCGGGCTGCTCTCCGGCCGGGAGGGCCCCGGGCGCGACGCGGACGGGCTGCTCGGCGTCGACGTGCTGGCCGTGCTGGACGCGCCGCAGCTCGACGCCGAAGCCGCCGCCGCCCTCGTCGAGGCGCTGCCCGACGGCGCCCGGCTGGTGCTCAGCGGCGACCCGGGGCTGCTGGAGTCCGCGGGGCCCGGCCGGGTCTTCGCCGACGTCGCCGCCGCGCGGGTCTGCCCGCGGGTGACGTCCCGCACCCCCGACCCCGGCCCGATCGGCGAGCTGGTCTCCGGCGTCGGCGCCGGTGAACTGCAGGCCGTGGCGGCGCCCGGCAAGGAGGTGGTGATCGTCCCGGTGCAGGACCCCGGCGAGGCGGTCCACCGCACCGTGCAGCTCGTCGCGGACTCCGTGCCGCGCGCCCTCGGGGTGCCCGCCGCGGACACGCAGGTGATCGCCGTGGGGCACGGCGGCGCCGCCGGCACCCGGGTGCTGAACGCGGCGCTGAAGGAGCGGCTCAACCCCGGCCCCGGCACGTTCGGCGGCTTCGACGCGGGCGACCGCGTCGTGTACGTGCCCGCTCCCGGCACGGCCGTCCCCGGCCTGGTCACCTCCGGTGACGACGCCGGGCTGCACCTCGACTGCGGGGGCACCGCCGTCGTCGTCCGGCCGGACCGGGTCGCCGAGGCCGTACGGCACGGGTGGGCGCTGACCGCGCACCAGGCGGCGGGGCGGCGCTGGCCCGCGGCGGTGGTCGTCGTGCCCGGGGACGCGGAGGCGGCGCTGAGCCGCTCGTGGGCGTACACGGCGTTCGGCCGCGGCGAGCGGCACCTGTCCGTCGTGCACGGCGCGGGCCCCGCGCTGGCCCGGCGCCTCGCGGAGGTGCCGGCCCCGCCGCGTACGACGCGGCTGCGGAGCCTCCTCGCCGCCCAGACGCGGTCCTAGGGACAGGACGGCAAAGGGCCCGGCGCAGGCGCGCCGGGCCCCGCCAGAGCGTGCTCAGCGGCTCGTGTCCACCGGCTCCAGCTCGTCGTCGCCGTCGTCCAGGTCGTCGAGCGCGTCGGCCACCCGGCCGTCCCGCCGCTCGCCGTCCGCGTCCTCGTCGTCGATGTCCGCGTCGTCCTCCGCGTCGAACTCCAGCTCGTCCTCCTCGAACGACGCGCTGACGTCGAAGCGGCAGATGACCAGCTCGGGGTCGACCTGGTCGAACGGCGCCGAGAGCCACTCCCCCGGCTCCGCCGGCTCCTCCGCCGCCGCCACCCACACCGCGGAGTCGCCCTCGGAGAGGCCGAACTCCCGGTGCCGCGACGCGATCTCGTCCGGTTCGAACTCGCCGAAGAGCACCCCGACCGCCGTGGTCAGGCTGCTGCCCACGGCCTCCCGGTCCTCGGCGTCGTCCCCGCCCGCGGCATCCGGGTCGAGGTCGGCGATGCGCTGTGCCTGAGCCAGCAGCCGGTGCGGCTCCGCCACGGTGTAGTCCCGGCGGATGAGGACGCTGAGCGCCCCCGGCTCGTCGGGCCCGGTGTAGGCGGGCAGCGTGTCGCTGCTGGGGATCTCGAAGGGGGTCACTTCGTCGTGGACCTCGTACAACACCTCGTCGTACGCCTCGGCTGCCGCTGCCAGCTCCTCGAAGGCGGCATAGACGGCAGAGCCCTCCTCGCCCGACCGGCGCTCGACCGCTTCGAGGTGGCGGTCGATCGCGGCTTTCAGCACCGACGCGGCGGCGCGTACCTCGGCAGCCGTAGGCTGCGCAGCATCAGACATAGTGCAGACGCTATCCGGAGCGAGGCACTTTCCGCACAATGGATGCGATGCCGGAATACGAGTTTCGTGATGTCTATGTGCCGCGGGGAGTCTCACGGGCCGCTGCGGCGAGGCTCCTGACCGACCAAGCCGAGTACGGGCACTGGGAGTTGCACCGGCTCCGGCTCTACCCCGACGGCAGCCGCAGGGCGCGGCTGCGGCGCCGGATCATCAGACAGGTACGGGCGACGTGGTGAGCCCGACGGATCCCTGACCATCGCATCGACAAGCCGCTGACCTGCGACGTCTCCATGCCCCGCGGCCCGGCACCGAAGAGTGCCGGGCCGCGGGTGCCGAGCCGGCAGGGGGCGGGTCCGGTGCACCGGACCCGCCCCCTGCCGTCGGTTACCTGCTCAGACCGCCGACGCGGTCATGCCGGGCGCGATCACGCCGCGGCGCGAGCGCGGCGGTAGAGGACCGCGCCGCCCAGCAGCAGTCCGCCGCTGAGCGGGATGATTGCGCCCAGCGGGATGCCCGCGCCGGTTTCCGCGAGCTGCTCGGGGGCCGCGGGCGGTGCGGCCTGCGTCTCGTGCTTCGGCGGGGTGTCCTTGGGCACGTCGGGCCGGTCCGGGGTGCGGGGCGGCTCGGGGGTGTCCGGCTCGTCCGGGGTGTCCGGCTCGTCGGGGATGTTCTGCTTCGGCGGCTCCTCGGCCTTGGGCGGCTCCGGGGTGACACCGTTGCCGCACTCGTTGCCGAAGACGGCGTTGCCGACGCCGACGACGTTGGCGGAGTTCCCGCACACGTTCACCGGCACGTCCACGGGCGCCTGCACCGTGTTGCCGGAGAGCACGCCCGGGGACTGCGACGACTGGCCCTGGGCCTGGGCCCCGCCGCCGGTGGTGTGGCCGCCGGCGGCGGGGCCGCCGGCCTTGTCGCCGGCGTCGGCCTTCTTGCCGCCGCCGTCGTCGTTCACACAGGTGTTGCCGTACGCGGGGTTGAGCAGCCCGCCGACGTTCACTGTGTTGCCGCACGCGTTCACCGGTACGTTCACCGGGGCCTGCACCGTGTTGCCGGAGCCGATACCGGGGGAGTTCGTCGCTGCGCCCTCGGCGCCCGCGTCCGCCTGCGCGGCGGCGGCGCCTGCGGCGACCAGCATGCCGCCTGCGGCGGCGATGGTGAACAGGCCCTTCCTTGCGACATGTCGCATGGGTCTTTCCTGCCTTCTGAGCTCTGGGTACTCGAGCGGGCGGGCCGTCCCCGCGCCGCCCGTACAGAAGCCCGTCCGGCCCCGGAGCGCTGCTGCGCGCTCCGGGGCCGTACGGTCACACCCTTACGGGAGATTCAACGTCACTTGTTGACGCAGGTGTTGCCGAACGCCGGGTTCAGCAGACCAATGATGTTCACGGTGTTGCCGCAGGCGTTCACGGGAATGTGAATCGGGGCCTGCACGACGTTGCCGGACAGCACGCCCGGGGACTGCAGGGCGGCACCCTGCGCACCCGAGTCGGCGGCGGCGACGCCTGCACCCGCGAGCATGAGACCGCCCGTGGCGGCCGCCGCGGCGACAACCTTCTTGATCATTCTTCCTCCTCATTGACGGTGCGGCCCCAGCAGCGGACCGCACCCAATGCAACGACGAGGTAGGTATCGAGCTACGCGCTTATCGTGCCATTCACCCGATTCAGTCCGATTGGCACAAGCAGCCGATTCGACGGCGCCCGCCGCCCGGCCGCGAACGCGCCTCCGTCAGGGAGAAACCCCAGCTCAGCAGGCATCGAGGAACCGGTCGAGCACCCGGACGCCGAACTGCAGCCCCGCGACCGGTACCCGCTCGTCGACGCCGTGGAACATCCCGGCGAAGTCCAGCTCCGGCGGCAGCTGCAGCGGCGCGAAGCCGAAGCAGCGGATGCCGAGGTCGTCGAAGGACTTGGCGTCGGTGCCGCCGGAGAGGCAGTACGGCACGGCGCGGGCGATCGGGTCCTCCGCCTTGAGCGCGGTCGCCATGGCGTCGACCAGCGCCCCGTCGAAGGTGGTCTCCAGCGCCTTGTCCGCGTGCACGTCCTCGCGCTTGACGCGCGGGCCGAGGATGCGGTCGAGGTCGGCGAGGAACTCCTCCTCGTGCCCCGGCAGGAAGCGGCCGTCGACGTGCGCCGTGGCCTGCCCGGGGATCACGTTCACCTTGTAGCCGGAGCCGAGCATGGTGGGGTTGGCGGTGTTGCGCAGGGTGGCGCCGATGATCTTCGCGATGCCGCCGAGCCGCGCGAGGGTGGCGTCCATGTCCTCGGGGTCCAGCTCGACGCCGAGGGCGTCGCCCAGCTCGTCGAGGAAGCCGCGTACGGACTTGGTCAGCCGCACCGGGAACTCGTGCCGCCCGAGCCGGGCCACCGCCTCGGACAGCTCGGTGATGGCGTTGTCCCGGTTGGTCATGGAGCCGTGCCCGGCGGTCCCGTCGACCGTCAGGCGCATCCAGTGCATGCCCTTCTGCGCGGTCTCGATCAGATACAGCCGCACGTCCTCGTTCACGGTGAACGAGAAGCCGCCGACCTCGCCGATGGCCTCGGTCACGCCCTCGAACAGCTCCGGTTTCGTGTCCACCAGGTGCCGGGCCCCGTAGAGCCCGCCGGCCTCCTCGTCGGCGAGGAAGGCCAGCACGACGTCGCGCGGCGGCTTGCGCCCGGAGCGCAGCCGCTCGCGTACGACGGCGAGGGTCATGGCGTCCATGTCCTTCATGTCGACCGCCCCCCGCCCCCAGACGCAGCCGTCGGCGACCTCGCCGGAGAAGGGGTCGTGGGTCCAGTCGGCGGCGTTGGCGGGCACGACGTCGAGGTGCCCGTGGATGAGCAGCGCGGGCCGCGAGGAGTCCTCGCCCTCGATCCGCGCCACGGTCGACGCCCGCCCGGGGTGCGACTCGAAGATCTCCGGTTCGAGCCCCACCTCGGCCAGCTTCTCCGCCACGTACTCCGCGGCCGCCCGCTCCCCCGGCCCGGAGTGGTCGCCGTAGTTGCTGGTGTCGATCCGGATCAGCTCGCGGCAGAGGTCGACGACCTCGCTCTCCGCGCGCTCGACGGTGCCGCCACGGGCGTTCTCCGGCTGGCTCACGATGCCTCCCTGGCACGTTCGGGGTCCACGTCCCATCCTGCCCCGCCGGTCCCCGCGACCCAACCCTCGGGGTGATCGCGGGGGCCCGCGGGTTTGCTAGGGTGTACCGCGTCGCGGCGGGCCACGCCCGCGCGGCTTCCACCGGTCCAGGTGGCGGAATGGCAGACGCGCTAGCTTGAGGTGCTAGTGCCCGTATTAGGGCGTGGGGGTTCAAGTCCCCCCCTGGACACAGTTTTTCATCCCCCACTCATGCGGATCGGGCTCGGCCCCGCGCGAAGGATCAGCTTCGCTGCCCACTCGGCCGTGTCGAGGACTCTCCGAGAGAACGACCCTCCCTGAGCGGCGCACATCTGCTCGACGGCCGACAGCTTCGTCGATGGGCCGGCTCGCCGGGTGCCGTCGCCTGCACCGTCGCCGCGAACGCGCCGGGGTGCTTTTTCTCCGCCGATGGCATTAATCACCGCTGCGTCCCCCTGTCCACTTGTTGCCGGTATCAGTGCTAGCCATGAGCCGCCATTGACCCTCGGGACCGTGCCTCTATAGCTTCTCCGCGACGACGGAAACGCGCCCGGGGACAGGAGGCAGAGCATGGCAGCCACCAAAAGGCCGCGTTCTCTGGTTGCCCGTCTCCGGGAGCTCGCGGAGACTTCTCCGGACCACCTGAGTCTGATCTGTACCGGTGGCCGAGCGGGTACCGAAACCGTTTCCACGGCACAACTCGTCGACGACATCCTCGACATGGCGGAAAGGCTCGGCCAGACCGCGTCCGACGGAAATGAGTCGTTCGTGCTGTGCCATCCGGCCGGCGTCGACCGGCAGACCGCGACCCTGGTACTCGCGGCGCTCTGCGCCGAGGTGACGCTCGTGCTGCACCCGCCGGGACTACCGGCAGACGTCCTTGACGGTGCACTGGCGCAGGGAGGCATCGGGCCTGCCGCCGAGAACGGTCCGGGTTCCCTCGCGCCATGGCGCGACCAACCGTACGAGCGCCGGCCGACGTACTTTCTCCTCACCAGCGGGACGACCGGGGCGCCGAAGCTGACGCCTTTCTGGAACTACGCCGACTACGACCCGCGGGGCATCCCCGATGTCCTTTTCCGAGCCACGGGGTGGTCGGGGGCGACAACGCATCTGCTCACCCTGCCCCTGTACCACATCGCACCCTTCGGAGTGCTCGTCCAATCCGTACTGGACGGCCACACCCTTCTCCTCGGAGAGAATCTCGACCCCGCCGGGACCGTCGAGGTGATCGAGGAGTACGGGGCCGACTGGCTGCTACTGACCCCTCATGACATGGGCGAGCTCCTGCCCGCGGCGGAAAAGCACCGGGAATCGCTGCGCGGCGTGCGCACACTCTTACACACGGCGCTGCCATGTCCCCCCGGACTCAAGCGTGCGTGGATCGATCTGCTCGGCCCCGACCGCGTATACGAAACCTACGGCGGCACCGAGGGTGTGGGAATGACCTTCCTGCGGGGGCGGGAATGGATCGAGCATCCGGGATCGATCGGACGGGGCCTCCTCACCCGGATACGCATTGTCGGGGAGGACGGCACGGAACGCGTCGCCGGCGACATGGGGACGGTGTACATGCGCCGGCTGGGTGCCGGTTCCGGCACCACCGCCGGACGCCCCTGGCTGGACCGGACCGCGGACGGGTTCGCCAGCCTGGGCGACGTGGGGTTCGTCGACGAAGACGGCTACCTCTATCTGCACGACCGGCTCGCCCACCGGATCGACACCGGCGAAGGCCCGGCCTGGCTGGGACTCACCGCCGCCGTGCTGCGGGAGCATCCGGACCTCTCCGACGCCGAGTGTGTGGACGACGGATCCGGGCGCAGGCTGCTGGCCCTGGTCGTCAGCCGCGGCGAGGACGACGACGGGCGACTGCACCGGCGGCTCACCGAATTCTGCGCGGCACGGCTCACTCCCCCGGAGCGCCCGAGCGGGTACGTGCGCGTCCCGGCGATCCCGCGCTCGGCGCTGGGCAAGGCCGATCGGGCGGCCATCGCCCGACTGGCCGCATCACGGGCCCCCATCTGCGACAGCTCAGATGGGTTTCTCAACAAAGCACCAATCGACAGGAAAGGGTGAATCATGGATTTCTTCGACACCGAAATCGTCGACGTGGAGGGTCTGTCGGACGAGGCTCTCGACGACGTTGTCGGCGGCGGCGGCCTGGCCGACCACTGCTGACGTAGCTCTTCCGGCACTCCGGTGGTGGTCTGGTCCCTCCGAAAGATCGCCACCGGAGTGTCTGCGCCGTGGTCCGGAAGGAGGAGATGGTGAGCGAAGAGATCGCCGAGAAGCACGACGCCACTCTGTTCCGCGTCGAGAACCCTTCGGTCCTGGGAGCGTGCGTCGCGCAGGGCGAGAAGGTGACCCTGCTGGTTTCCGGGAACGAGGCGCCGTCGGGCCTGACGCTGCGTCGGAGTTTCCTGCGCTGCTACGGAGTCGACGTCGACCGTGTCGAATTCGTCCGGGGCCTGCGGTGGCCCGCGCACGGCTGGTGCGCCGCGCCGGGGGACGCCGTGCCCGATCCCCGTCGCACCCGCTATCGGCACGAGCCCCTGAGCAGAGGGCTGGAAGCGGAGATCGGATCACTGTGGTCGGCGATTCTCGACGTACGGCACATCGGTGCCCTCGACGACTTCTGGGACCTCGGCGGCAATTCGCTGGACCTGGTCGAACTGGCGGAAGCACTGCAGGAGCGATTCCGCGTCGACCCGGACCTCCTCCACCACAACGACGGCCTGACGGTTCGTCGCCTCGCGGCGTTCGTCGATGCCGCACGGGGGTGAACCGGCGTCCGGGCTCCCCGCCGAGGCCCGGCCGATGGAGATCATCGCCTCGGACCGGGAGGTCGGGGCACGTGTACGGGCCGAGGTCGACAAGGCGTCCGACGAGGTCCTGGCGTTCGCCGGAAAGCCGGCCGTGGAGGGGACATGTCCCGGAGATGCCGAGGCGGACCGGGAAACCCAGCTCCGGGCTCTGGAACGGGGGGTGCGTGTGCGTTCTCTGCTCCGGCACTCCACCCGTTTCCACCTTCCCAGTATCGGGCTGATGGAGACGCTGACCCGCGCGGGCGGGGAGTTCCGGACGATCGGCGAAGTGGTGCAGCCGTCCTGGGTGATCGACAGGCGGCTGTGCCTGGTGCGTATCGGGCCGCAGGTTCCCGAGGCGGAAGGAAACGGTATCGACGGGGGTGCTGCGCGCGGAACGGCGGTGGTCTTTCACCATCGCGCCGTGGTGGACTACTTCGCCTCCCTCTTCCAGTCCGCGTGGGATCGCGGCGTCCGCTTCGACCCCGACCGCGTACAGGAACCGGAAGTATCCGACCGAACGAAGGCCTCCATCCTGCTGCTGCTGGCCACAGGAGTGAAAGACGAGGTCATCGCGCAGCGGCTCGGCATGTCCGTGCGCAGTTGCCGGCGGCACATCGCGAGCCTCATGGCGTCCCTGGGAACCGGCAGCCGCTTTCAGGCGGGCGCCGAGGCTCAGCGCCGTGGGTTGCTCGGTTGACCGACCGCGACCGGCCGAACGGACCGGGCCAGAGGAGGAATCGTCGTGATCACCCATGAGCTGATCCCGCTCACCCTGTCCCAGCAGCGGTTCGTCGATGCTCTCGAATCGCGACCGAAGCTGCGGGCGTCCTTCTCCATGTCGATTTCCCTCACCGGCCCGCTCGATGTGGCGGCCCTGCTGACCGGCCTTCACCACCTGGTGCTGAGGCACGACGCGCTGCGCGTCGCCATGCGACGTACGTCGACGGGGGGTTGGGGTCAGTGGTTCCGGGAAGCGCCTCCGCTCTCCGAGGTCACGACATGCCAGGCGGTGCACGCGCCCTCGGATGACAAGTTCTCCCGGTACGTCGTGAAACTGGCGACCCGCGACGCCGCGACACCCTGGCGCCTCGAAGAGGAGTACCCCTTCCGGTTCCGGCTGATCCGGCGCTCGGAGGAGGACCACGTCCTGCTGCTCACCTTCGCGAAGCAGGCCGTGGACGGGGCCCTGTACCTGCTGCTCCCCGAGGACCTGTGGTCGGCCTACCAGGCGCTGCTGGCCGGCGGAACCACCCCCGGCGAGCCCGGAAACGGGTTCGCCGAAGCCCTGCGGCGCCGGGAATCCGGGAGCTCCCCCGATCCGACGGAGTTCTGGCGGTCCCGGCTGGCCCGCGCGCGGCCGTGCCGGCTTCCGGTACCGGCGGCCCCGGCCGACGCCGACGCCGACGCCGACGGGGAACCGGGGCCACGCACGTACAGGTTCAGCCTGGTGGGCGAGGAGGCGCAGGACCTGCGCGGTGCGGTACGCCGGGCGCGGTGCAGCGAGTTGCAGGTGGTCCAGGCCGCCCTGGCCGAGGCGGTCTTCGAGCGGGTGCCGGACGACACGCTGGCCATCACCCTCCCCGTGGATACGCGGCGGTCGTACGAACGCGGCGTGCTCGGCCAGTTCGGCGTGAACCTCCCCCTCGTGCTGAGCCGCCCGGCCGGCGGCGCGGAGATGATCGCCCAGGTGCGCCACGAGTGGCTCCAGGTCCTCAGGAACCGGCACGTCACCTCGCGCACGGTGCGGCGTCTCGCGCCGTCGAGCACGGGGTGGCTGGGCGCCGACGAGGGCAACAACCTCCGTCTGAACTACCTGCCGCACACGCCCGTGACGCCTGCCGGGACACGCGGGGACGGCGCCCTGCGCGTCGTCTACGGCCGTTACTCCCCGCGGGTTCTGCGGGAGTCGGCAGCCGTGCATCTCCGGGTGGGCAGTTCGGCGGATCGACTCGACTTCACGCTGTCGTGTGCTGCGCGCGGAGGGTCGGACGAGGCGGGAGAAGCTCTCGCCGGTTCCCTGGAGAGGCTGATGCGCCGCCACGCGGAGGGCTGCCGATGAGTACGGACGCGGACGAGAGGCAGGCCGGCAACGTGCCTGAGGAACCACCGGGCGCAGCAGGTGACAAGGCGGCGGGGGCCGCCCCTGCCGGCGGTCGTCGCCGGTTCCGTCGTCAGGCGATGGAGCGCCGGTTGTCGCGAAGGCAGTTCGGTGACCCGCTGACGACGGTCATCGGCCGCCGGGAGGCCGTCCCCGATCTCTCGGGCGGCTGGCTGAGACTCAAGGCGAGGGCCCGCAACGGCGGGGGCGGGCAGCGGCGCCCGGTTCCGGTCGTCTATCAGACGGAGGCCAGTGACTGCGGTCCCGCCAGTCTGGCCATGGTGCTGAACTACCACCGCGTCCCCGTGAACCTCGCCGAGTTGCGCGAGCAGATGGCGATCTCCAGGAACGGCGTCTCGGCCCGCACCCTCCTCGATGTGGCGCGCAGCCACGGCCTGTCGGCCCGCGGGGTCCGCGTCGGTGTGCCGGGCCTTCGCAACCTGCGTCCCGGGAGCATCCTGTTCTGGAACTTCGACCATTTCGTCGTCTTCGAGCGGGCGACCGGGCGGCACGTCTACATCGTGGACCCCGCGTTCGGGCGCCGGCGCATGACGGCGGACGCCGTGTCCGACGCGTTCACCGGAGTCGCCCTGGAGTTCGGGCCACCACTCGGCGGCGTCCAGGCGGAGCAGCCGCGCGGCCGGTTCCGGCGGCACCCCGCGGCCGGCCGCAGCCCCTGGCGCTATCTGGGCTACTTCCTCAGCCGGGAACAGCCCTGGAAACGGCTCACCGGCTTCTCCGTCCTGCTCATGCTGTTCAGCCTGTGCACACCCCTGATGACCGCCTACGTGGTGGCGAACGCGCCCTCGGCATCCCGTGGTCAGGGTGCCCAGACGCTGACGCTTGCGCTCGGTGTCCTGGGGGCCGCCGGCGCGTACGCGCTGCTCCAGATCCTGCGCGGGCTGAACCTGGTGTCGCTCCAGGCCATCGCGGACAGGCAGGTGACCCTCGGCATACTGGAACACCTGCTCGGCCTGCCCTACGACTACTTCACCCGGCGCAACCCGGGTGACCTCGCCATGCGGGTGCGGACGAGCACGGCCGTACGGCAGGTGCTGACGACTTCGGCCCTGTCGGCGTTGGTCGACGGTCTGATGGTGCTGGTCTACCTGTGCTTGATGCTGGTGGGCGACACCGGATTCGCGCTGGTCACGCTGGTGTTGGCCGCGGCCCAGGTTCTCGTCCTCCTCGTGTTCTGGAACAACCAGCGCTACCTGGCGGCGGAGGCCCTGGAGCGGCAGGCCACCGCCGAGGGCGACCTCATGGAGATCCTGGACGGAATGCAGACGCTGAAGGCATCCGGTCTGGAGTCGGCCGCCGGCGAACGCTGGAGCCACTCGCTCATCGACGAGATCAACGCGCGGAGCCGGAGCCGGCGCAGTCAGGCCGTGGCTCTCGCGCTCGGCGTCACCGTCCAGTTCGTCGCGCCCCTGGCGATCCTCGTCTACGGCTACCTGAGGGTTTCCCGGGGAGACATCTCCCTGGGCGTGGCCGTCGGCTACGCGTCCCTCTCGGTGGGCCTGTTCGCGCCGCTGGCGAATCTGGTCCAGAACGCCCTGCAGGTGTCGGGGCTCGCCGCCACGCTCGCACGGCTCACCGACATCGTCGAGCACTCCCCGGAACAGGCGGGGCGCGGAGCCGCGGTGGATCTGCGCGGCAGGGTCGAGTTGTCCGGGGTGACCTTCTCCCATCCGGGCAGTGCGGTCCCGGCGGTGGATTCCGTGAGCATGTGCGTCGAGCCGGGCTCGTTCGTCGCGATCCTGGGCCGGTCGGGATCGGGGAAGTCCACTCTCGCCTCCCTGATCGCCGGCCTCCAGACACCCGCCGCGGGGTCCGTCAGCTACGGCGGTGTGTCCCTGGCGGAAGCGGACCGGGTGGGCATGCGCCGCAGGCTCTCGTACGTGGACCAGGAGTCCCGCGTCTTCGCCGGTTCGATCTGGGACAACATCGCCTACGGCATGCCGGACGCCCCGCACGAGCGTGTCGTGCAAGCAGCCCGGCTGGCGCGGATCGACGAGGAGATCAGGGCCATGCCCGTCGGCTACTCGACGCTGCTCGGCCCCGGCGGCCTGGGAGTCTCGGGAGGCCAGCGCCAGCGCATAGCCCTGGCGCGGGCGCTGCTGCGCGAGCCGGACCTGCTCATCCTGGACGAGGCGACGAGCGCGCTGGACGCCCCCACCGAGGCGGAGATCTTCGGGGAACTCCTCCGCCGCGACATGACGTTGATCGTGGTCGCACACCGGCTGGCGGTTCTGGAGTCGGCCGACAAGATCGTCATCCTGACCGAGGGACGCGTCACCGGGGAGGGCGGCTTTCACGACCTGGGGCTCGCCTCCGGAGCCTGGCAGCCGGCCTGATGACCGCCGACGCATCGGCCGGCAGCGGTTCGGCCACGGCACCGGAGAGCGCGCGGGCCCGCTGGGAGGAGCTGCCGCCGGCCCTGCGGAGCTGGGCCGAGCAGCGGCTGGGCGGCCCCGTCGTGTCCGCGGTGACCGCCCCGGGTGGTTTCTCCGTCGGGGCGGCGTGCCGGCTGCGCACCCGCCGTGGGCGGCGCGCCTTCCTCAAGGCGGTGTCCACCGGGATGAACCCGCGCTCGACCGACCTGCAACGGCGGGAAGCGCACGTCACCCGCCTGCTGGAGCACGATCCGGCCGTGCCCGCGGTGCTCGGCGTGTACGACGCCGGCGACTGGGCGGGCCTGCTGCTGACCGAGGTGGACGGCCGGCTGCCGCCGCAGCCGTGGCAGCCCGTCGACCTGGAGCGCGTCCTGGCGGCGCTGGCCGCTCTGCACGACCGGCACACCCCGGCTCCGGAGGCCGGGCTGCCCGGCGTCGGCGCGGCCTACGGCGACGTACTGACCGGGTGGCGGCGGCTGGCCGCCCAGCCGCCGCCCGGTCTCGACGCCTGGTCCCGCCGTCACCTCGACCGGCTGGCCGAGGTGGAAGCCGGCTGGGCCGGGGCGGCGGCCGGCGGCACCCTGCTCCATGGCGATCTGCGGGCGGACAACCTCCTGTTCACCGCCGACCGGGTGGTGTTCCTCGACTGGCCGTGGGCCTGCGTCGGCGCCGCCTGGTTCGACGTGGTGGCGTTCGCCCCCAGCGTCGCCGCGCAGGGCGGCCCGGACCCCGACTGGCTGCTCGCGCGTACGCCGCAGGCCCGCGCCGCCGCCCCCGAGGCCGTCACCGCGGTCGCGGCCGCGGTCGCCGGCTACTTCACCGAACAGGCGTCACGTCCGGCGCCGGCCGGGCTGCGCAACCCGCGTACGTTCCAGGACGCCCAGGCGCGCGCCGCGCGTTCCTGGCTGCGGCACCGTACCGGCTGGACCTGAGGGCGCGAACCTGCACCGGTGGCGGGCATCCGGTGCGCCTCACCGGCCCGGTATGTCGATGACGGCGGCGTTCACGTGGCGGAACCGCGGCCCGAGCAGCTCGGCGATGACGTCGGCCACGGCGTCCGGCGGCATCGCCGACGCCGCCCGCTCGGGAAGTGCGGCCCGGAGCATGTCGGTGTCGACCGACCCCGGGCAGACGCAGTTGACCCGGATCGCCGCGTCGGCGAGTTCCTCGGCGAGGCACCCGGCCAGATGGGCGAGTGCGGCCTTGGCGGTGCCGTAGGCCAGGCCGTACCGGCCGGGGCGCCGTCCCATCCGGGACAGTACGAACACGACGTGCCCGCGACGCCGGGCCAGGGGCTCCCGGAAGGCGCGCACCGTCCGGTAGGCCCCGGCGACGTGCTCGTCCATCATGGCCATGATGTCCGCGGGGCGGATGGCGTCCATCGGCCCGGTGATCGCGGTGCCCGCCGTCACCACGAGCGCGTCCAGCCCGGTGCACCGGGTGTCCCACCACCCCCGGAGCCGCTGGACGGACCGGTCGTCGCGGACATCGGCCGCCGCCGGGGTGACGCGCAGGCCCGCCGCCCGGGCGGCGTCGGCGACCTCCCGGGCGCCGGTCGCGCTGGCCGCGGACACGTCCCACCCGGCCCGGGCCAGCAGCAGCGACACCTCGCGGCCGATGCCGCGGTTCCCCCCGACGACCAGTGCGGTGGCGTTCACGGCGTTGCGCCGACAGCCGGTCAGTATCCGAGCAGCCGTGACGGCGGGGCGACGAGGGTGCTCAGATAGTCCGCGTAGGAGACATCCGCCGGCATCGGCACGGTCGGTACGTCCGCGGGCATCCGGACCCAGGCGTCGGTGGACCAGTCGCGGCACAGCTCGGGCCAGTCCGGCACCCGGGGCCGGCCGTGCGGATGGGCGTACTCGCTGCGCATCGGGTCGGTGCGGCGCTGGTACCGCACGTCGATGGAGAGCCGGACCCGGTCGGTGGTGTTCGGTCCCCCGCCGTGCACCGTGAGGCTGTGGAAGATCACCGCGTCACCGAGCGCGTAGTCGGAGGTCCGCCACCGCGGATCCGCCGGATCGACCGGCAGGTAGACCGGCAGCGAGCGGGCGAGCGCGGGTTCGACGGGCAGGAAGCCGCCGCGGTGGGAGCCGGTGAGGACGCGCAGCCCTTGGCGCCGCGGCGTGCACGGGGTCAGGGGGATCCACACGGTCAGCACGTCCGAGGCCACGTGGAGCTTGACGAAGTCCTGGTGCGCCCCGGTGCTGTAGCCCTCGTCGGGGCCGGTGGGCAGCGCGACACGGGCGATCTTGGCCGGGTGGCAGAACACCTCCTCCTCCAGCAGCCCTTCGACCACCTCGTGGACGGCCGGCGCATGGGCGAGGCGGTGCAGGCCCTCGATTCCCTGCAGGGAGTCGTACGCCTCGCGGAAGGCCGGCCGGGAGCGGTCGGACGGTACGGGCCCGGCGACCGTGTGCCCCGTCGGCTCGGCGAGCCAGCCGAGCGCGTGCAGCGCCCGCCGGATGTCCGCGTCGACCGACCGGACCTCGGCCGGATCCAGGAGCCCGGGGAGGTAGAGGTAGCCGTCGCGGCGCAGCCGCTCCTGGAGGGGGTCCGACAGCCCTGACCTGACCATGGCGTCCATCGTCGTCACACGCTCCGATCCGGCGGTCACGGCCGCGCCACGAGCCGGGCCACCCCGGCTCGGCACGCGTCCCACCGGCCGTCGCCGTACGGCACGGCCCGGTCGTCGACGTAGGCCGCGGCAGGCACCTTGCGGCTGGTCACGCGCAGCGGGGGAAATCCGTGCTCGGCCAGCCAGCCGCGGATGGCCGCGGCGCCGGCCTCGGTTCCGGCCCGCGCGGAGACGACCACCGCCTCCACTCCCTGCCCCAGCAGCCATTCGACGAACTGCCGGGCGCCCGGCTCGGGCGCATCACACGGTTCGGGTCCGGTCCAGCCCGAGGTGTAGGAGTGCAGGACGCCGTCGAAGTCCAGCACCACGACGATCCGGGAAGGTCCCGCGTCCACCGGACCCGCTGTTCCCCCCGTCTCCTCCGCTTCCACCAGGTCCACCGCGTTACCTCCTGACGATTCCGGCACAGCGTGCCCCTTCAGTCGTGGGCGGCCAGCGCGGCGGCGAAGGCCGCCCGGGCCTCGACGTGGCCGCCGCCCGCGTCGAGTGCCTCGAGTACGGCGTCGCGGACCTGCCGCGCGCGGGGGTCCCGCAGCTCCCAGGCGGGCACCGGCCACTCCTCGGCCAGCCACCCGGCCCGCTGGTACTGCTTCCACAGCGTGGTCCCCGGGTGCGCGAAGACCTCGCACAGGAACTGCCAGGAGCTTTCGTACCCGCACGCGTCGATCACGTTCAGCGTCTCCCGCAGCTCCTCCGCGGTGGTCGCCGGGTGGTAGGTCAGGATCCCGGGGATGACCTCGATGCCCAGCTCCTGCAGCCCGCCGACCCGGCGCCGCACGTACTCCACGTCATAGCGCTCCCCGTAGCGCTTGTTGTAGAAGGTGAGTTGCTCGCCGCTGCCGGTCTCGATACCGATGAACACCCGGTACAACCCCGCCTCGGCCAGCTCCCGGAACACGTCCGCGTCCGCCGAGTCGAGCCGGCAGTCCAGCATGAACGGGATGTTCACCTTCCGCTCCCGCAGCGTCCGTGCGAACCGGACGGCCCGCTCGTAGGACTCGGGCGTCTTCGCCACGAACAGATCGTCCACGATGGTCAGGTGGGGTATCCGGTAGTCGGCGATGAGCTGCTCGATCTCGTCGACCACCAGGTCGACCGAGCGTTCCCGGTAGCCCAGTTTCTTGTGCAGCAGCCCGGCGGTCTGCCCGGTCGTGCAGTAGGAGCACCGGTACGGGCAGCCGCGGGTGGTGTAGACGGTGGGGCTGACACCGATGCGCATCACGTCGGGCAACTCGTCACGCGCGATCGGGGGCAGGGTGTCCAGGTCCAGCGGTTCGACGGGCGGGGGCTGCATCCGCACCTTCCCACCGTCGTCCCGCCAGGCGATGCCCGGGATGGCAGCGAGCGATTCCGCTCCCGTCGCCGCGGCGACGGGCACGATCGTCGCCTCGCCCTCGCCGATCGCGATGATGTCGAACTCCGGATAGTCGGAGAGGATGCGGTGGTAGTTGAGGGTGGCGAACTGGTGGCCGAGGACGATCTTGGCGTGCGGCCACCGCCGCCGGGCCCTCCGGGCGAGGTCGGCGTTCTCCTCGAAGACCTGGCAGGGGCCGGAGAACCCGATCAGGTCGACATCGATCTCCCGGCCCGCGGCCAGCATCGCCTCCCAGGTCTGGTCGACGAAGCGGTGGCATTCGGTCTGGCCGTTCACACTGCGCACCGGGATACCGGCACCGCGCAGCACGGCGACCAATGCCATGAGGCCGAGATGCTCCCCCGGATAGGACTTGTACCAGTGCTCGTCGGTGAAGCTCAGCTCGTATTCGAAGTACGACATCTTCCCGCCGAGTCCCCGGCCTTCCAGTCCCGACAGGGAGGGCGGATTTACCAGAAGCACACCCATCGCGCTGATTACCGATCCTTTCCGTATGTCCTTGCGCATGCGCCGGCGCCGCGCGGCGGGACGGCACGGGCCGACGGCGCCGACGGACCCCGCAGCGGGTGGGGACGGACCGCAAGGCGGTTCGGAGGGCGTTCGGAACACGGGCGTTGGCCCCGTGGTCATGCCCGCCCCGTCATCGTGAGCGGGTCACCGCTCCGGACGGGTCGGGGAAACGTACCACCGCTCCCCTTGGGGCAGAGCGTGAATTCGCGGCGGCCTCGGGGGCACCCCTGACGTGACTCCCGCCGCGGGGGCAACGGTTACGGGCTGACCCTGAAATCGCAGGTCCTGCTGTAGTCAGAGCGCCGGGACCATGGCTAATGTCCTGCCCGAATTGCTCACCGGCGCACGAGCCGGAGGCACCCGGAAGGGGTTGTCCCGGCCTGCCGGTCAAGGATGTTCGTGCGTCTGATCCAGATGGGGAAGTGTCTATGGCTGCTGGGCGCATTGTTCCTACTCGATCCTGGCGGCAGCCGGATTCCCATTTCATCGCCGCGATGACCAGCGAGTGGTATCGCGGCCTGGTCGAGCTGCAGCATTCGTTCACCGTCGCCACGCTCCATTTCTGGCAGGAGCGCGGGGCGAAGTGGGCGCACGCCCCGGTCACCACGGGGTCCATCTCCTCGCCCATGGGCCTGGGCAGCGACTCCTCACCCGTCGAGGTGGACCTGCACGGGGTGCCGACCTTTCTCGCCGACTCCATGCAGTTCGCGCTGGAGTACCTGTGCCGGCTCAGCGAGCCGGGAGCGTACTACCTGATGCCCTCGTTCCGCGGCGAGGCGGCCGACGCCACGCACCTGTGCCAGTTCCAGCACAGCGAGGCGGAGATACCGGGCCGGCTCGACGACGTCATCGCGGTCGTGGAGGAGTACGTCCGGTACCTCACCGGATGGCTGCACACCCACCACGCCGGCCTGCTGGCGCGCATGGCCGGGGACGTGTCGCACATCGAGGACCTGGTCGGCCGGTCGTCCGCCTTCGCCCGTCTCACGTTCGACGAAGCGGTGTCGGTGGTGCCGGAGCCCGACGGCGTCCATGCCGACGACATGGGCCGGTGGCGGTCGCTGACCCGGGCCGGAGAGCGGCGCCTGCTCGACCGGGTCGGGCCCTTCGTCTGGGTGACCCACTGGGACCACCTCGCGGTGCCGTTCTACCAGGCCGTCGACGACAGCGGTCGCCGCGCGCTCAGTGGGGACCTGCTGTTCGGCCCGGGTGAGGTGGTGGGCGCCGGGGAGCGGCATGTCACCGGGGACGAGGTGCGCCGGGCGCTGAAGACGCACGACGTGCCGGTGGACAGCTACGAGTGGTACGTCACGATGAAGGACTCGGCGCCCCTGCGGACAGCCGGGTTCGGGATGGGCGTCGAGCGCTACTTCATGTGGCTGCTCCGTGCCGACGACATCCGCGACTTCCAGGTCTTCCCGCGCGAGAACGGCCGCAACATCGTCCCCTAGCGCCGCTGCCGCGCCGCGCCGCGAGTACCGAACCGACCACAGCCCACCGGACCACAGCGAACGAGGTTGCCATGCCGCTGATGTCGAATTCCGAGTTCGAGACCTTCTTCCAGCCCTATGCCCGCAACGTGGAGGGGTTCTACGAGGCCGCGTACTGGCGGCTCTCGGACGAGCTGATCAAGGAGCTGGTACGGCGCCACCTGGGCCTGACGCCCGGGGCACGGCTGCTCGACGCCGGCGGCGGCACCGGGCGGTGGGGGCTGTGGTACTCCCAGGCCCTCGACGTGGACGTGACCGTCGCCGACAAGTCGTCGCACATGCTCGCCACGGCGGAGCAGCTCGTCAGGGCCGCGGCGCCGCGCCGCGAACCCCGCCTCGTGCAGTGCGACCTGCACGACGCCCCGGAGCTGGCGGACGAGGCGTTCGACGGCATCGTCAGCACGTACGGGGTGCTGAGTTTCCTGGAGGACCCGGCCGCGGTGTTCCGCACCCTGCACCGGGTACTGAGGCCGGGCGGGCGCGCTCTGCTGATGAGCCACTCGCTGTCCAACGCCCTGGCGTCGAAGGCGAACCGGGACGGGGCCCCGGCGCGGGAGCTGGCCGAACTCCTCGACACCCGCACCGTCAAGTGGTCCGACCACGTGCCCCGGCTCCGCGTCTTCTCGGCCCAGGACCTGAGGGAGCTGGCCGCCGACGCCGGATTCGCCGTCCGCGGCGTCTTCGGGGTGACGGCGGTGGTGCAGCCCGGTCCGGAGGACTTCGGTTACCCGTACACCGAGATCAGCGACATCTCGCGCCGGCTGGAGGACCCGGAGTACTTCGACACGGCCCTCCGCCTCGAACTCGCCGCGTCGGAGCAACCGGAATGGGCCGAGCGCGGCACCAACCTCATGCTCTACGCCGAGCGCCTGGAGAGCTGATGGGACAGCAGACCGCAGCGGTCCCGTACGACATGTTCGCCCCCGTCTACGACCGCTGGACCGCGGGCGACCACTACGAGCGCTGGGCGGAGTTCATCGCCGCCCGGTTGCCCGCTCTCGACGCACCCGCGCAGGTGCTGGACCTGTGCTGCGGCACCGGCAGGCTCTCGCTGCTGCTGCGGGAGCGGGGCTGCCTGGTGACCGGCGTGGACCGGTCCCCCGCCATGCTGGCGCAGGCGGCCCGGCGCCTGGGCCCGGACACCCCGCTGCTCCGGGCCGATCTGCGGCAGATGTCGCTGCCCCGCAGCTACGACGCCGCCGTCTGCACCTTCGACAGCCTCAACTACCTGGTGGACGACGGTGATCTGGAGTCCGCCCTGACGGGCACCGCGCGTGCGCTCCGCCCCGGCGGAGTGCTCGTCTTCGACGTCAACACCCGGCACAAGCTGGAGAACGTGTTCGGCGACAGCCACTACGGCGACGACCTCGGGGACTTCGCGTACGTCTGGCGGAACAGCCACGACCGCGCCACGCGTCGGACGACCTTCAGGATCACGCTGTTCCGGCGGCGCGAGGACGGTGCCTTCACCCGCCAGGACGAGCGGCATGTGCAGCGCTGGTTCACCCACGCGGAGATCGAGGCGGCGGCCGCGGCGGCGGGGTTGCGGGTGGACGACGTACGCGACGACTACGGCGACGGCGAGCCGGGGGCGGGCAGCATGCGGGAGACCTGGGTGCTGCGCAGGTCATGAGCAGCCGGGTGACCAGTGACAACCACCGGTGCGCCGGCTGCGCGGGCGTGCCCGCGCTGCCGCCGCGGCTCGCCCCGGGCGACACCCTCGTGGTGTGCACGCCCTCGGGCCCCGGCGCGCCGATCGCCGCCGAGCGCTTCGCCCGCGGAGTGCGGTGGCTGGAGCGGGCGGGCTTCGACGTCCGCGTCGGCGGGCAGGCGCATGCCACGGGGTACGCCGCGGGCTCCGCCCGGGAACGGGCCGAGGAGCTGAACACGGCGCTGCGCGACCCGGAGGTGCGCGGGATCGTCACCGCCATCGGCGGATACAACGCCAACGGCGTGCTGCCGTACCTGGATTTCGCGGCGCTGGCCGACCGGCCGCGCGTCCTGCTGGGGTACAGCGACGTGACGGCGCTGCTGCTGGCGGCGTACGCGTGCAGCAACGTGGTCACCTTCCACGGGCCGACGCTCATGCCCGAACTCGCCGAGTACCCGGCGCCGCTGCCCTACACCGAGGCGTCGCTGCTCGGCACCCTGTGCCGGCCGGATCCGCCCGGCGGGCTGACCGCGCCACCGGACTGGACGGAGGAGTTGCTGCGCTGGGACTCCGAGGACGTGCGGCCCCGCCGGATGCGGGAGCACCCCGGCTGGCGGTGGCTCAGCGGCGGAACGGGCACCGGCCGCCTCGTCGGCGGCAACCTCGACACCCTGTGCGCATTGCTCGGTACGCCCTACGCCCCCTGCCTGCGCGGCGCGGTGCTGTTCTGGGAGAGCTGCGCCGAGTCCATCGCCGTGATCGACCGGGGGCTGTGCCAGCTCGACGCCGCCGGCGGGACCGCCGGGCTGGCCGGGATGGTGGTCGGGCGGTCCTTCCGGAAGGGCGAGGAGTTCGAGCGCGACCTCCGGGCGCTGGTCGCCGAGCGGTACGCGGGCCGCGGGTTCCCGGTCCTCGCCGGAGTCGACATCGGCCACACCGATCCGATGCTCACGCTGCCGATCGGGGTCCGGGCCCGGCTCGACTCCGGCAGCTCGGCCTTCGAGGTGACGGACCGTGCTGTTCGGTAGCGGCCGGGCCGGGCGGGTGGCGGCGGCACTGGACGCCGCCGGTTACCGCCGCCTCCTCGACCTGCCGGCAGTGCCCGTGAACAACGCCTGCGGCCTGCGCTACGACGTGACCGTGCCGGTGCACCCCGGGCCGGCGGACTGGTACCTGCGCTCCTTCGGCGTGCAGTTCGACCTGGTCAGCAAGCGGTGGCTGCGGCAGGGCCGGCTGTGGTACTCGCTCGGCTGGGGGCTGGCGGGCCGGGCGGAGGTGGCGGAGTTGCTGCTCGTGCAGGCATGGCCCCGCGCGTCCGGGCACCTGCCGGACCAGGTGGCCGGCGTGCGCCCGCTCGCCCACCGCTGGCTCAGCGACACCGGGGCGGACGGCTGCGTCCGCGTGGCCGCGGTGCTCGACAGCGCCGACGGGGCCGCCGATGACTGACCAGGGCTACGTGCGGGCGCTGGAGCGGGCCCGGTTCATCATGGGGCCGCCGCGGATCAAGGGAATGGTCGTCTGGTCCGACGCCGGGCTGCAGTCGGTACGGCTGCTGGTCGACGCGTTCGTCTCGCTGGTCGGTGAACGGCATCAGGCCACCGTGCTGGAGCACGGCTTCCTTGCCGACGGACCCGCGTACCGGGAGGTCTTCGGCGGCTACGCCAACGTCTACGAGGTCGCCGCCGACCTCGGGATCCACCACGAGTCGCTGCTGCGGCCGGACAACCTGGTGACCACGCTGCAGCGGATGCGGACGGCCGGCACGGACGTGCCGTACATCGCGGTGGGCGGGTTGCTGCGCCGGTTCGACGGGCGGACGCCGCCGCTGTTCCGGGACCGGTTCATCTGGCCGGCCGTCCAGCTCACCCAGCGCGTCCGGCCCGACCGTGCCGTCGAGACCCTGGACTTCTACCGGGTGGTGGTGGAACGGCTGCTCGCTCTCGCCGGCCTCCCGGCGCTCACCGTGCGGACCCCGGCCCTCGCCGACTACGGACGGGTGACCTACCTCGTCATCAGCGCGCTGCCGAACGGCAGGCCCACCGTGCTCGCCACGCTCTACCTCCTGGCCGACGGCCTGCGCCACGCGCTCGGCGAGGAACTGGACATCGTCGACGTCGGTCTCACCGGCAAGGTGCTGGCGACCGTCGCGATGCTGCACCGCGACAGCCGCGGCCTGGTGCTGCCCGCCGCGTTGGCGCCGGTCCAGCTCTCGGTGATCCGCGGTCCGCGGACCGAGCCGGCGCCGGCGGCGCGCTGGCTCGACGCGCTCGGCGAGCGGGGCATCCGCGTCCGCACCGGTCCGGTCGCGCCGACCCGCTCCAGGCGGGACCGGACCGAACGCGGCTGGCACGCGCTGGGGGTGCCCCTGGTCGTCGGGCTGGACCGGCACCGTACCGGCGAGGTGATCCGGGCCGTGCGGCGTCCGCTGACCCGCACCCCGCTGGCGGAGCTGCCGGGCCCGGATGACGTGTGCGGCGACCTGGCGCGGCACGACGGCCGGCTGCTGCGCGCCGGCCGCGCCACGCTCCGCAGCAGCCTTGACGCGGGTGGCAACGTGCGCGCCGCCTGCCCCGCGTGCGCCGAGAGCCTCGCCGTGTTCGGGACGGTGGTCCCCGCTCGGCGGGCCCCCTGCGCGACCTGCCCGGCCATGGGGGACGTGGTGTTCGTCAGCGATGAGGGCCGGTTCTACTGAGACTTCACCATCAACGCGCGTGCCCGGGGCGGCACCGATCCAACGCGGAGGGATCTCCCATGACTGACCATCTGAGCTGGTACGACGAGATCCGGGAGGCGGGACGGGTGCACTGGGACGAGGAAACCCGGTCGTGGTACGTCACCCGGTTCGACGACGTGTGGGAGCTCCTGGTCGACGACCGGCTCGGCGCCAGGTCCGCCAAGGCCCACATCGAGCGGATGACACCGGCCCAGCGGGAGTTGTGCGCACCCGCCCTGGACTCCGTCTCGAAGTGGCCGGTGTTCACCGACGCGCCCCGGCACACCACGCTGCACCGCCTCATCCTGCCGTGCTTCGCCCCCGCGGAGACCGAGCGGGTCACCGGCGTGGCGCGGTCCTGTCTCAAGAGCGCAGAACCGGCCGACTGGAGCAGCGACGACGTCGTCGAGGCGGTGATCCAGCCGGCCTGCGTGGCCGCTCTCGCCGCCTTCCTCGGCATCAGCCCGGCCGACGTGACGCGGGTGACGGAATGGTCGGCGCGCCTGATCACCTTCGCCGGGCAGACCGCGTACGACCACGAGGTGGTGACCCGGGCGTCGGTCGCGCTCCGCGAGTTCGGCGACTTCGTGATGCGCACCTGCGCGGCCGGGAACAGCGTGCTCAGCTCCTCGATGCGGCGCTCGCTGCGGGAGGGCGTACTCGACCGCTCCGAGGTGGTGGCCGTCTACGGGCAGTTGGTCACCGGCTTCCTGCAGCCGACCATCAGCGCACTCGCCATGGCGATCGAGACGCTGGCCGACGACGGGGCCATGAAGGCCGCGTTCGAGGACGCCCCCGACACCTTCATCAGCGAGTCGATCCGGCTGGCGTCGCCGTTCCACTTCGCCCCTCGCCGCACACTGCGCGACATGCAGTTCGCGGGCCGGCTCATCCCGGCCGGCCAGCGCGTCGTGCTGCTGCTGGTCGCGGCGAACCGCGACCCGCGCCGGTTCCCCGACCCGCTGCGGTTCCGCATGGACCGCGGCACGCCCCCGCACGTCTCCTTCGCCCGCGGACGGTACGCGTGCCTGGGCGCCGGCCTCACCCGACACCTCATGCGGGCCGTGCTCACCGCCCTGGCCGAGCAGCCGGCCGGCCTCGCCCCGCCCGCCACGGTCGAATGGCACGTCGGGCGGGGCATGCGGATGCCCCTGCGCCTCACCCGAACGAAGGCATGAGCGGACCACCGAAGCCACCGGTGAAACCGGCCGGGACGGATGACGTGCGGCGGAGACCCCGACGGTGGCCGCCACCGGACTTTCGGGCCTGGCGGAATCACCTTCCGTCCACGTACGACCGACGCCAGCATGTCAGCCGATGGCGACCTGATGCGCGTAACGGTTCACATGTGGACGTAGTACTACGGGGGTTCAAATGCTGCGTATTCACTTCTCCGGCGATGACCTGGCCAGGACACGGCTGGCCGGTGGGCCGGACCCGATGTGGGAGACGCTGCTGAGTCTGCATGTCCTTCAGCAGCCGGAGGACGTGGGGCCCCTTCGGCAGTGGCGGAACACGGTGCGCGCGCAGGTGCCTCCCAGCACGGCACTGCTGCACGAACTGGCGCCGTACAGAGGGTATTCCGCGGACTTCCTCACTCCCGCCGGTGTGGGTGACGAGGGGTTCGAGGCGGGGTTGGAGGCCGTACTGTCCACCCCGCGGCACCGGCTCCGCGGGGATATCGCGGTGCTGATGGCCGAGCGGCGCCCCACCCCCTGGTTGCGTTCCCTGGCGGAAGGCCGCAGTACGTCAATCGAGCGGCTCGGGCACGCGTTACGGGACTATCACTCCTGTGCCATCGCGCCGTTCTGGCGGGAGCTGTGCCACCAGGCCGCCTTCGACCGGGCCGCTCGGGCGCACATGCTGGTCGAGTACGGCCTGGGCCGGCTGCTGGGCACCCTGCTTCCGGCCATGCGGTGGCAGGGACGGACGCTCACGGTGCCGTACGGCGGGTACGACCGGGATGTGTATCTGGACGGGCGCGGCCTGCTGGTCGTGCCGTCGATGTTCTGCCGGGGGCGCCCCGTCTGCCTGCGGGACCCCGGCCTGCCCCCGGTGCTGGTCTATCCCATCGCCCCCGCGCTGAGCCGGCTGGGCCCCGCAGAGAACGCCATGGCGGGCCGGGACGACGGCCTCCACGACGCGACGCCGGCGCGGCGGGGCCCGGCCGGGGTGGTACGCCAGTTGACGCGGCGGGAGCAGCAGGTGCTGGCGTTGATGGCCGAGGGGCGCTCCAACGAGGCGATCACTCAGCGCCTGGGCGTCTCCGACAAGACGGTGGAGACGCATGTGCGGAACATCTTCGCCAAGCTGAAGCTGAAGCCCGATCTCGCCGACCACCGGCGGGTGCTGGCCGTGCTGGCCTATCTGCACAGCGGGCTGCTCCCGGCCCCCGCGCGACCACACCCGGGACGCGGGGAGGCGGGCGGGGAGGGGGTCCTGGAACTCCTCACGGAATGATCTCCGGGGTGATGGGATTGCCCAAGGCCGTCGATCCGGAGGTATGTGATTTGGGCACGTCAGAAGCGGTCGAGATCCCTCAGTCCTTGGCGCTGTCCTACGCCGGAGGCTTCGGCGAGGAAGGGCGGGACTGGATCGCCGGACTGCCGGCTCTCGTTGCGGAACTCCTGGAGCGCTGGGAGCTGCAACGGGACGGCGCGGTCCGTTCGGGGGAAGCCTCGCTGGTGCTGCCGGTGCTGCGGAAGCACGGCACGCGCGCGGTCCTCAAACTGCAGATGCCCCGCGAGGAGACCACTGCCGCACTCATCGGCCTGCGCACCTGGAACGGCGAGGGAGTGGTGCAGTTGCTCGACCACGATCCCGACAGCAGCACCATGCTCCTGGAGCGGCTGGACGGCGACCGCACGCTGGCCTCGATCGAAGACGACGATGTGGCGGTGGGCATCCTCGCCGAACTCCAGGCCCGCCTGGTCCGTGTCCCCGCACCACCGGGACTGCGCAGCCTCGGCGACATCGCCACGGAGATGCTGGCGCAGGTTCCCCAGGCGGTCACGGCTCTGGCCCACCCGGCGGACCGGCAGCGCCTGCGCGGCTGGGGCTCGGCGGTGGACGAGCTGGTCGGCGAGCCCGGCGACCGCATCCTGCACTGGGATCTGCACTACGACAACGTCCTCGCCGCCCAGCGCGAGCCGTGGCTCGCCATCGACCCCGAGCCGCTCGCCGGCGACCCCGGCTTCGACCTCTGGCCCGCCCTGGACAGCAGGTGGGACGACGTCGTCGCGAAGGGCGATGCAGTGCGCGTGGTGCGGCGCCGCTTCGATGTGCTCACCGAAGCCCTCGGCCTGGACCGCGCACGCGCGACCGGCTGGACCCTCGGACGACTGCTGCAGAACTCGCTGTGGGACATCGCCGACGGCCGGACCGCGCTCGCGTCGTCCTCCGTCGCGGTCGCCGAATCCCTGCTCAACCGCTGAGACCGACGGCTCGGCCTCCATCCGGTCCGGCGGTGCCGCAGCCGTGCATCCGCACTCTCGACGGAAGCCACTTATCGGACACCCCTCTGGCGCCACTACGCACCATTTGATCGATTCGCCCCCGATCAACCCATCATGCACTTTCGGCCGCTCGGGCCTCCGCATCCGGTGATGCGAATCACGTTCGGCCGCCGCGCACCGGCGGTGGAATTCACAGTTTCCTTATTCCGCACACGAGTTGCACCCCCCTTCGCTTTCGGCAGCGGCACTCAACCGGTCTCGGAGCCGGTCCCGTATTGACCGGGCGAGTTCCGCGACTTGTCCGGACCGGAAAGACATGCTTAAGTCTCCGCCAGCCGGATGGACGCCGAATCCTGCCGCCACCCGGAACCGTTCCCTAACCACTCACGGCAGGAGCGGGGGACCCATAGGTAAGGCGCCGGTCCGGTTTCCGGAACGGCTTGGGGTGAAGTCGCACCGTGGTGCGGCCGGGCATCTCCTGCCCGAACCCGACAGCTCACCTCGCAGGCGCAGGAGGAGAAACACCCATGCCTGCAAAAGGTAAGCACCGCCGTCCCAAGCTGCGACTGATCAGCCGTGGCGCCGCTTTCGCCGGAGTCAGCGGCGTCGCGATCGCCGTCCCGCTGATCGGCGCATCCGCGGCCTCCGCGGCCGGATCCGCTCCCCAGACCGCCCACCAGACCGGCGTACGCGCCGAGGTCGCCGCCGCGGGGACCGCCAAGGCCGAAGCGACCACGTATGCCGTGGTCGCCGGAGATTCCCTCGCGAAGATCGCCGAACAGCACGCCGTGTCCGGCGGCTGGGAGAAGTTGTACGAGGACAACCGCGAGGCCGTCGGCGGCAACCCGCACTTCATCCTCCCGGGCCTTGAACTCGCGCTCGGCGCAAAGGCCGAGACGAGCGACCCGAAGGAATCCGACTCGGGCAACAAGGCTTCCACCGCGTCCGTCACGAGCTACCCGGACAACCTCGACGGGTGGATCAGGGAGTCGCTGGACATCATGGCCGAGCAGGGCATCCCAGGGACTTACGACGGCATTTACCGCAACATCATGCGTGAGTCCGCGGGCGACCCGCAGGCCATCAACAACTGGGACTCCAATGCCGCCGCGGGCACCCCTTCCAAGGGCCTGCTCCAGGTGATCGCTCCCACCTTCGAGGCCTACCACGTGCCGGGTACCTCGACCGACAGCTTCGACCCGGTGGCCAACATCACCGCCGCGTGCAACTACGCCGCCGACCGGTACGGGTCGATCGACAACGTCTACGGGCCGTACTGAGACACCGGAGAGCGCCGGTGTTCCCACCGGCGCTCTCCGCCTCCGCCGTGCAGCCGGGACCCGGGACCCGGGACCCCGTCAGAGTCCGGCTTTGCCCGGGTTCATGATGCCGGCCGGGTCGAGGGACTTCTGAAGGGTGCGCATGAGGTCGAGACCGGATCCCAGCGCCTCCGGCATCCACGGTGCGCGTTCCAGGCCCACCCCGTGGTGGTGGCCGATGATCGCACCGGAGCGCAGGCTCTCCTCGATCACGGACTTCCACACGGCGTCGTACGCGGTCAGGGCCTCCTCGTCCGAGCCGAACTCGCCGCGGACGATGGCGTACAGCGCGGCGCCCTGGTCGTAGACGTGGCTGACGTGCGCCATGAACTCGCTCATGTGCGGCGCCGCGGCCTCCTTGAGGCGCTCGTAGAGGGCCGGCAGTTCCGACCACGTCGCGGTGACCTCGATCGCCTCGGCGACACCGCCGGTCCTGCCGACGGCGTCGGTCGACCAGGAGTAGTCGAAGCGGCGCTGCTCCCAGTTCACACCGGGCTCGGGACCAAGGACGTCGCCGCCCTGCTCCCCCACGTGCCCGAGGGTGATCTTCTCCTGGGCCGCGACGAGGTCGGGGGCACCGTCGAACGCGAGGATCAGCAGCCAGCCGGGGGTGCCCGCGAACTTGGTGTGCTTGGCGGATGCCTCGACGGGATCGTAGATACGTACGACCGCGGGGCGGACGCCGTCGACCAGGGAACGGCGCACGGCCTCCAGGGCCTGCTCGAAGGTGCCGAAGCGGGCCGAGTTGAACAGGCGCGCCTCGGGCCGGGGGACCAGCTTGAGGGTGACGTGTGTGATCACGCCGAACATGCCCTCGGAGCCGATGAACAGCTGTTTGAGGTCGGGCCCGAGCGAGGCGCGCGGCAGCGAACGGGTCTGTACGACCTCGCCGCCGGGAAGCACGACCTCGAGGTCCCCGGTGCGGTCCTCGATGTTCCCGTACAGCGACGAGAAGGTGCCCGATCCCCGCATCGTGATGCACCCGCCCACGGAGGCGAGGTAGTACGACTGGGGGTAGTGGCCGATGGTCAGGCCCGAATCCTTGATCGCCTCGTCGAGCTCCGACAGCCGGACACCGGCACCGACGGTGACCGTCCGGTTGGTCACGTCGACCTCGCCGACGCTGTCGAAGCGGGCCATGTCGAGTACGACGCCCCCGCGCACCGGGATGCCCGCACCGACGGTCCCCGACCCCAGGCCGCGAGGCGTCACGGGAATGCCGTGCGAGGTCGCCCAGCGCATCACCCGGGACACCTGATCGGTGGTGGTCGGACGGACGACCAGGGCGGCGGTCGCCAGCGGGGTGTCGTTCGCCTCGGCCTTCTTGCTGCGGACCGATGCGTCCGCGGACATGGCGCGTAGCTCCGCGGGGGCCGAGACGAGGATGGCCCCGTCGACGGTGGCGCGCAGTTCGTCCAGCGCCTCCTGCGGAACCGTGGCGATGGCACCGGTGGTCATTGCTGCTCCCTACGTACGTCGTCGATCGCTCAGGGCGGCGACTGGGGCGCCGGCCGTTTCGCCACCTTCGCCGACCGCCGGTGCCGGTCGTCAAAGGCGTTGACACCCGGCGTCAATCCGGCCCCCGCGGAAAAGGCCTCGTTGTCACGGCGTGGCAATGTCCTTGCATCCCGGCGCCACTCTCCGATCATGGCGGGAAACCGGCGGCGCAGCATGCCGGCCGGACCACGACGCGGTGGAGGAGAACATGAGCACACGCCACGTCCTCGTGCTCGACGAGGGCACCACGAGCACCAGGGCCGTACTGTTCGACGACCGGTCCGAGGTCGTCGCGAGCAGCGCGCTCCCCCTTGCGATCACGACGCACGCCGACGGGCGCGTCGAGCAGGACGCGGCGGAGCTCTGGTCGGCCTCCCGGTCCGTGATCAGCGAGGTGGTCGCCACCGCCGCGGACGGCGGGCTCGACATCGCCGCGCTGGCCATCGCGGTCCAGCGCACCACCACCGTGCTCTGGGACGCGGAGACCGGGGAGCCCGTCGCCCCGGTCGTCAACTGGCAGGACACCCGTGCGGCCGCCCGCGCGGCCGAGCTCTCCGCCGAGTGGGCAGGCCGCGCCAAGGCCGCCACGGGCCTGGTCCTCGGACCCGCGCACGTCGGCCTCCACCTCGACGCGCTGCTCTCCCGGGACCCGGGCCTGCGCGACCTCGCCGAGCAGGGCCGGCTGCGCGCCGGGACGCCGGAGAGCTGGATCATCTGGAACCTGACCGGCGGCACCGACGGCGGCGTCTTCGCGACCTCCACCTCCTGCGCGGGCTCGACGGGACTCCTCGACCTCGGTACGGGCCGCTGGTGGACGGCGCTCCTCGACGAGCTCGGCATCCCCGCCGCGGCCCTCCCGCAGGTGCTGCCCGAGGACGCCGACTACGGCGCGACACGCCCCGGGCTCGTCGGGGCGCGGATCCCGATCACCGGGGTCCTGGGCGACCAGCAGGCGGCGCTGTACGGCCACGGCGCGTTCCGGGCCGGCACGGTGAAATGCACCCACGGCACCGGCAGCTTCATCAACTTCCACGTCGGATCCGACCCCATCGACGCCGGGGAGGGCCTCGACTGCCGCGTCGCGTGGACCACCGCGGAGTCCCGTGCCCACATGCTCGAAGGAGGGTCGTTCGTCACCGGCAGCGCCGTCGACTGGATGGTGAACCAACTGGGGGTGCTGCCCGCGGCCGACCGGATCGACTCCGTCTACGCCGAGGGCGATGCGGACTCCGGCCTCATCAGCATCCCGGCACTCGCGGGCTTCGCCGCTCCCCACTGGGACGCCACGGCACGCGGAATGATGATCGGCTTCAACCGGGGCACGACCGCGGCGGACGTGGTGCGTGCGACCGTCGACGGCACCGCCCACACCGTCGTCGACATCATCGAGACGATGGCGCGCAACGCCACGACCAGCCCGAAGGTGGTGATGGCGGACGGCGGCCTCAGCCGCTCGGACGCGCTGCTCCAGTCGCAGGCCGACCTGCTCCAGATCCCCGTGGTCCGGGCCGCACAGGCCGAGTACGTCACCGCGCGGGGCGCCGCCTGGTGCGCGGGCATCGCACACGGCGTATGGGCCGGCGAGGAGGCGGTGAGCGCCACGATGGCCGAAGGACAGCAGTTCACGCCGCGTATGAGCCCGGAGGAGCGGAACGTCCGCCGGCAGGCGTGGCAGGACGCGGTCTCACGCAACCTCGGGTGGCGGCGTGCCCACCTGCCCGCGTCGTCCGCCCAGGACCGGCAGGACTGACGCGGACCGCACGCCGCCGCGCGCTCAGGCCCCGCCCTCGCCGCCGATCGCCGCGGAGAACTCCTTCGCGGCAGGCCTGAGCGCGCGCAGCAGTTCGGCCCGCCGGGCCTCGCTCATCACGGGGCGTTTCGTCGAGACGGTCAGCGCCCCGACCGCGCGACCGCCGACGCCCACGACGGGCACCGCGACGCACGTGATCCCGAGGGAGTACTCCTGGCGGTCCTGCGCGAAGCCCTGCTGCCGTACCTGCAGGCACTCGCGCTCCAGCTCACGCACGTCCGTGATCGTGTACTGCGTGAACCGCTGCAGCGGTCGCACGCTGTACGCCTCGAGCGCGGACCGGTTGTACGCGATGAACACCTTGCCGCTCGCGCTCGCGTGCAGCGGGCGCCGGGAGCCCGGCACGATCGGCGGCGACTTCTCCGAGACCGGGGAGCTCCGGCTCGCCGTCGCGACCGTCACCGCGGTGCCCTGGTCGCACACCGTCACGTGGACCGGCTCACCGGACCGCTCCGCGAGTTCCTCGCAGAACATCCGCGCCCGACGCAGGAACTCCAGTTGGTCGGAGGTGTTCTGGGCCAGTCCGGCGATCACCGGCCCCAGCCGGTACCGGCTGCGCTCGCTCGCCTCGGTCACCATTCCCAGAGCCTTCAGCGAGGCCAGGTGCCGGTACGTGGTGCGCTGGCCCAGCCCGGTGCGCACCTGCACCTCGGCGACGTTCGCGCCGGCCGGCCCCGCCTCACCCACGGCCTGCAGAACGAAGAAGGCACCCTGCAGGACCGCGGGGACCTTCGTCTCGTCTGCCACGATCGCTCCCTGATCCACGTGGTCCATGATCCATGTGATCCACGGAAAGTCGGCATCCGCAAAGAGGCACGGCATTCGTTGACACGCGGCGTCAATGAATTGGACCTCCCGGAGCCCGCACCGCAGGATTTCCAGTAGATCCGAAAAAATCCTGCCGATCACGCTCCGCTCGGCAGATGTACCACATGAGGTGGCCGCCACGATGTCCCGTGCTCTGCGCAGTGCCGTCGCGAACCAAACCGCCCCCGTCGCCTTCGACCGTGAAACAGCGCTCGCTTCCTTGCGTGGAACGGCGCTGGACGTACTCGTCGTCGGCGGGGGCATCACCGGGGTGAGCGTCGCGCTCGACGCCGTCACCCGCGGTCTGACCGTCGGGCTCGTCGAGCGAGCGGACTTCGCCGCGGGGACGTCGTCGGCCTCCTCCAAGATGATCCACGGCGGGCTGCGCTACATCGAGCAGAAGGAGGTCCGCCTCGTCTACCACTCGCTGCTCGAACGCCAGCGCATGTACGAGCGCGCTCCGCACCTGGTCAGCAGGCTCCCGTTCCTCTTCCCGATCTACCGCGACAAGGGCGTCTTCAGCCCCGGCGTCGCCCGCACCCTCCGGGCGGGCCTCGTCGCCTACGACGCGCTGGGCGGCTGGCGGATCGGCCGGCGGCACCGGCGCATCTCCCGCGAGCAGGTGCTCACCCAGTGCCCCACTCTCCGGCCGGAAGGCCTGCTGGGCGGCCTGCTGTACTTCGACTGCCGGACCGACGACGCCCGGCTGACCCTCGCCGTCGCGCGCACCGCCGCAATGCTCGGTGCCCATGTCGCGAACCGGGCCGAAGTCGTCGCCCTCGAGTCGTCCCGGGGCGGGCACGTCGCCACCGTCCGCGCGACGGGCGCCGACGGGACGAGCGAGGACCTCCGGGTGCGGGCGAAGGTCGTCGTCAACGCCGCAGGCGTGTGGAGCGACGCCGTCAGCACCCTGGCCGACGCGGACCACCGCCACCAGATCCGCCCCGCCAAGGGCGTACACGTGGTCGTCCCCTGGGAGAAGGTGCGCAGCCAGTCCACGCTCACCTTCCCGATGCTCGGGGGAGCACGCGGCAAGGGCGGCAAGGGCTTCGTGGTGCGCTGGGGAGACCACTGCTACGTCGGGACGACCGACACGGCGTACACCGGCGACCTCGACGACCCGCGCTGCACCCGGGCCGAGGCCCGGACCCTGCTGGAATCCCTGAGCGCCGCGCTGAGCACGGAGATCACGGTCGAGGACGTCACCAGCACGTGGGCCGGCCTGCGCCCGCTCATCGACACCGGCGGCGGCGACACCTCCGAACTCAGCCGCGAACACGAAGTCACCGTGCAGGACGGCGTGGTCACCGTCGCGGGCGGCAAGCTGACGGTGGCGCGCACCATGGCGCAGATCGCGACCGACAAGGTCTGCGGGCTGCTCGGCACCCGCCGCACCTGCCGCACCGCCGACCTGCCCCTGGTCGGCGGCGCGGACTTCGATGCCGAGGCGGTCGAGGCGACCGGCGGCCGGTTCGGCCGTCTGAGCGGCCGGTACGGCACGGAGGCCCGGTTCGTCGAGGACCTGATCGCGGCGGCTCCCGCTCTCGCCGAGCCGATGGCGCCGGGCCTCCCGTACCTGTGGGCGGAAGCGGTCTACGCGATCCGCCACGAGATGGCCCGGACCGTGGGCGACGTACTGACGCGCCGCGTCCCGGCACGGATCCTCGACTCCCGGGCGGCCGCCTCCGTCGCGGACCGGGTCGGGGAACTGCTGGCGGCCGAGCTCTCCCTCCCCGGTCACGAGGTCGACCGGCAGGTGGCGGAGTTCGTCGCGGACGTGCGCCGCGAACGCGAGGCACTCGGCCTCCCGGCGCCCGCCGGAACGGCGCAGCACTCCGGTCCCGCCGCGCCGAAGAGGTGACGGCGCCGCACCGGGCGGACCGGGATCCCCAGTGGCGCGAGTGCTGCGTCACAGCGCGTCCCGGTGGCATCTGGTAGGCACGGCGCGTGGAGGAACTCGGACGACTCAGCGATGTCGAGCAGGCCGCGGCCGGTGACGGGCAGCCGGTGTGGGCCGCGCAGGGGCAGGGCGGCGACCGGCTGGGGCCGGGGGTACGGGCGTGGCGGCACGGCGCGGCGCTGGCGGTGGCCGGCCCGAGTGCGCAGCAGGACCGGCTCGCGGTCCGCGGCGGCGGCACCGACGCGGCCGTGCTGGTGCGGCGGGTCCTGGACGAGGTCGGCCCGTCCTACCGGCTCCTCGGCGAGGCATCCCTGATCGAGGCGCTGGTGGGGCGGCTGCCCGGGCTGGTGCCGGTCCACGACTTCTTCTGGATGGAGACCACCTCCCTCTCCGGAGCCGGAGCGGCCACCGCGGGGGTGCGGTGGCTGGACACCCGGGAGGAGAAGGAGACGGCCACGCTGTTCGACCGCTTCTTCCCCGACTCCTACGCGCAGCCGGGGCACGCGGGCGTACGCCGCTGGGCCGGCGTCGTCGGCGAGGTGCCCGGCGGTGCCGGGGCGGAGCCGCTGGCGGTGGCGGCGGACGCGTGGTCCGCGGCCGGGTGCGGGTTCATGGGCGGCGTCCTCACCCACCCCGCCGCACGCGGGCGCGGTCTCGCGCGGGCCGTCTCCGGCTTCGTCCTGGACGACCTCGTCGCGCGCCACGGGCGCGCCGCGCTCATGGTGCTCACCGGCAACGCACCGGCCGTCGCCGCCTATGAGCGCCTCGGCATGGCCAAGCGCCTGTTCGGGGCCGCGCAGATACCGCCGCCGCGCTGACGGCGCGGGCCGCGGGCCGCGGGCCGCGGGTCAGCGCAGGACGAAGCCGGTGCCGAATTCGTCCGCGGGGTCGAGTTCGAAGTGGTGCCGGCCCGTCCGGTACGCCGTTCCGGTGACTTCGGGGACGACCGCGGGGTGGCCGTCGGCGGTCACGGCTTCCGCGATGCGGGCCGTGAAGCGGCTGCCGACGATCGACTCGTGGACGAGGGTCCCGCCCGGCTTCAGGGCGCCGGTCGCCGCGAGCACGGCGACGCGCGAGGAGGTGCCGGAGCCGCACGGGGAGCGGTCGACCTGGCCGTCGGCGAAGACGGCCACGTTGCGCTGGTGCAGGTTGCCGTCCGGGTCCGGGCCCAGGTCGTCGTAGAGGATGGTGCCGTAGATGCCGCTGAGGCGGTCGTCGGCGGGGTGGCGGGCGTACGCGGTGTCGTTGAGGGCCCACTTGATCTCGCGGCCGATCGCGATGAGCGCCGTGTAGTGCTCGGGGGTGACGGCCAGTCCGGCGGTGGCGGCGTCGAGGTGGGCGTAGATGGCGCCGCCGTAGGCGACGTCGACGACGACGTCGCCCCGGGACGTCGCCAGGGGCACCTGTCCGGCGAGGCGGTAGCTGGGGACGTTGACGAAGTCGACGCCGGTGACGCCGTCGCCGTCGGTGTGCACGCGCAGGGTGACCCTGCCGGAGGGGACGTCGATGACGACCGCGGTGCTGCCCGAGGGGTCGCGCGGGACGCGGCCGGTCTCCACCGCCCAGACGGCCAGCGCGATGGAGCCGTGGCCGCAGGCGGTGGAGAAGCCGTCCTTGTGCCAGAACAGCACGCCGAAGTGGGCGCCGTCGTCGTCGGGCGGGGTGAGGAAGCCGCCGTACATGTCGGCGTGCCCGCGCGGCTCGGAGCCGAGGAGCCGGCGCAGGTCGTCCACGCCGGGGTCGGCGAGGGCGAAGGTGCGGCGTTCGGCGACGGTGGCGCCCTCGATGGCGACGGGCGGCTCGGCGACGATGCGGAACGGCTCGCCGCCCGTGTGGTAGTCGACGGTGCTGACCGTCCGGAGGCGCTGCCCGCCCATGGTCGTCTCCTTGCGCGGCTGAGATGGGAGTGAGGTGTAATATATTACGCCCCACTCGCCGTCGATACGGTGCGAGCACGGAGCGGTGACCGGCCGGTCTCAGGAACCGGGTTCCGCGCGGCCTGCCCAGATGCCGCGGCTGTGGGCGAGGTGGCCGCGCATCAGCTCGACGGCGCGCTCCCCGTCGCCGGCCTCGATCGCGTCGACCAGGGCGATGTGCTCCTCGCCCGACTGCGTCAACTCGCCCCGCTCGGCCAGCTTCCGCAGCCCCTGCATACGGGCCTGGTCGCGCAGTTGCGCGACCATCACGACCAGCCGCCCGTTGCCGAGCAGCTCCAGCAGGCCGAGGTGGAACTGCCGGTCCTTGTCCAGGAACACGGGCAGATCCCCCTCCCGGGCCGCGGCCGTGATCTCCTCGGCGAGCCGCCGGAACCGCGGCACCGGCGCACCGTCCAGCACCCGTACGACGTCCGCCATCGCCGGCGCCTCCAGCAGCGTACGGAGGTGGAAGATCTCGTCGAGGTCGTGCTCGCCGAGCTGCGGCACCCGGAACCCGCGGTTGCGGATGACCTCGACCATCCCGCGATTGGCCAGGTCCATCACCGCCTCGCGCACCGGCGTGACGGAGACCCCCAGCTCCTCGGCGAGGCTGATCACGCTGCACACCTCGCCGGGCTCGATCTGCCCGAGCACGATCCGGGCACGCAGCGCCTCGCGGGCCTGTTCGCGCAGGCTGACGGGCCGCAGGCGGGTGGTGGGCGTGCTCGCTGGCGAGGAGTCCGAGACAGTCACACCTCATGCATAACACGGTGCCGCGGACCCTCGGTCCGGGCCGCGCGAAGTAAGGCGTAATACCTTACTCCCCACAGGCTTTCACCCCATGGATGCGGAGTCCCCATGCAGACCGTCACCGTCGACCCCCGCGAGATCCGCGAGGCCGTCACCATGCGCGCCGCCATCGACGCCGTACGCGGCGGATTCGTCGACCTGGCCGCCGGCGGGTTCGAGATGCCCACCCGCACCGTCCTGCGCGACGGGCAGTTCCTGGTGATGTCCGCCCACCACCGCGCCAGCGCCTCCGCCATGATCAAGACGCTGAGCCTCGACTTCGGCCGCGTCCCCGCCATCGCCGGCACCGTCGTCTGGACCGAGACCGGCCGCGCCGACAGCCTCGTCGCCGACGCCGGCACGGTGACGGCCCTGCGCACCGGCGCCGCCGTCGGCGTCGCCACCGACCTCCTCGCCCCGGCCGGCGCGGGGCGGCTGACTCTCGTCGGGGCCGGCGGCCAGGCCCCCGACCAGGTACGGGCCGTCCACGCCGTACGCCCCCTGCGCGAGGTGACCGTCGTGGACACCGCCCCCGACCGGGCCGCGGCCCTCGCCGAGACCCTGGCCCCGGAGCTGCCCGGGACCCGGATCTCCACCGCCGCCGACGCCGAGGCCGCGGTCGGCGACGCGGAGATCGTCTGCTGCGCCACCCCCGCGACCAGCCCGCTCTTCCGCGCGGCGGCTCTGCCCGCCCGGGTCCACGTCAACGCCATCGGCGCCTTCCGCCCCACCATGCGCGAGCTGCCCGACGAGCTCCTCGCCACCGGCACGGTGGTCGTCGACGAGCGCGAGGCCGTCCTCGAAGAGTCCGGCGAGATCCGGCACGCGCTGGAGGCCGGCGCTCTCACCGAGGACGACCTCGTCGAACTCGGCACCGCCCTGACCGCCCCGGAGGCCCCGCGCGGCGAGCGGACCGTCTTCAAGACGGTCGGCGTCGCGATGCAGGACTGGGCCATCGCGCGCCTGCTCGCCGACGCGTTCCTCCCCTGACGCACCCGAAGGAGTACGGGCGCACTCGGCCGTGCGGGTGACGGGGGCAGGCCGCCGTCAGCGTCCGAGCTTGCGCTTGAGCTGGGCCTTGTTCATGGAGGAGCGGCCGTGGATGTTGCGGCGCCGGGCCTCGGCGTACAGCTGGTCGTACGTGGGGCCCTCGGCGCCGCGGTGGGAGCGGAGGCCGCCGCGGCGGCCGGAGGAGATGTCGCGGGTGGAGGTACGGCTCGCGGTGCGGGCCTCGCCGGTCCTGGCGCGCTCCTTGTTCACGGTGCGGGCGGCGATCTCCTTGGCCCGCGCGGGCCGGACGCCGCGCTTCCGGGCGCCTTCCTCGATGTGCTCGTACTGGCGCTCCCGCTTGCGGCTGGATCCTCTCGGCATGGCTGCTCCCTGGCGTTGGTCCGATACGACGCCACCATCGTCAGCCACCAAAGATTCCCCATCAAACGGACAAATCTCTCAGCTGTGCGCTCCGGTTTCAGTCCACCGGCGCGGGGAACCCGGGGCGGGACCGGCATGCGTCACCGCACAGCGAAGGGAACACGCCCATGACGTACTACCCGAACGGCCAGCGCACTGCCGCGCAGCAGGCGCTGCACACCGTCGCCGAGAACGGTCCGGACCAGGAGGCACTGCACACGCTCGCCGGGAGCCGGGTGCTGCTGCCGGACCCGGAGCCGGCCGAGGAGCAGCCCGGGCCCGGGCAGGCGCAGGCGCTGATCCTGCCGGTCGTCGAGCAGGGCGACGGCACCCGGCTGGTGCCCGTCTTCACGTCCGCCGACCGCCTGGAGCAGGTCTTCCCGGAGATCGAGCACTACCACGCGGTGGGCCTCGGCGACCTCGCCCGCGGCTGGCCCTCGGACGGCCCGTCGCTGGTCGTCGACGCGGGCACGCCGGAGGAGGTGGCCCTGACGGCCCAGGGGGTGAGGGACCTGCTGGCCACGGCCTGACCCCTCGCCGCAGCCGCTCGTCGCCGAGCGGCTGCGGCGGGGCCCGTCCGGAAGCCCCCGCCCGGAGAGTTCCGGGCGGGTTCAGACGTGCGCGTGTTCCCTGACCCGGGCCGCCACGCCCTTGTCCAGCGCGCAGCGCACCAACGCCGCCGTGAACGGCGTGAGTTGCGGCTCGCTCACCATCCTGGCCAGCCGGTCCGGGTCCTTCGGCAGGTCCACCCGGCCGGCGCCCTGCACGACCTTCGCGTCGATGTACGGGGCGGTCTCCGGCCAGACCCCCTGGACCTCGCGCAGGAAGATGGCCGCGCCCACGGGCCCGAGGCCGGGGATCCGCCGCAGCAGCCGGGTGAGCCTGTACACGTCGCCGTCCGCCTCGCGGCGCAGCTCGCGCACGTCGCCGCCGTAGGTGTCCAGCAGCAGCCGGGCGCCGTCGCCGAGCCGGGTGGCGGTGCTCTCGTCGTAGCGCCGGTAGCCGCCCTCGCCGAGGGCGTCGACCCGCTGCTGCCAGGTGGCGTCGGCCATCCGGCGCGGGTCGCGCAGCCCGGCGGCGGACAGCGCGCGGGCCGCGGAGACCGCCGTGCCCGCCCGGATCGGGGCGCTGAGCAGGCAGGAGAGTACGAGCAGCCGGTAGAGGGGCTGCGGGGTGTCGCGCAGGCGGATGCCCGCGTCCTCTGCGTACGTGCGCCCGTACTCGTCCAGGAGCGTGTGCACCGTACGCTTCTCCTTCTTCGTCACGGTTCCCTCCTCCGCCGGTTCGGTACGAATCCCCGGTGCCCGGTACGCCTTTCAGACCGCCCGGGCACCGGCCGCCGCGACCATGTCGCGGGCCGCCGCCGCGACCGACTCGGCGTCGATGCCGGCCGCCGCGAGCTGCTGTGCCTCCGTCGCCGAGCCGGGCATGGTGCGTACGCCCAGCCGGGCGAGGCGCGGGACGGGGCGGCCGTCGGCGAACGCCTCGGCCACCGCGTCGCCGAGACCGCCCTGCGGGCGGTGGTCCTCGACGGTGAGCACCCGGCCGGTCAGCTCCGCCGCGGCGCGCACGGCGGCGACGTCCACGGGCTTGACGGAGTACAGGTCCAGCACGCGCGCCCCGATGCCCTCCGCGGCCAGCAGGTCGGCGGCGGCCAGCGCCTCGTGGACGGCGACCCCGGCGGCGGCGATCGTCACGCGGTCGCCGGGCGCGGCACGCAGCAGCCTGCTGCCGCCGATGGGGAAGTCCTCGTCGGGCTCGTAGAGGACGGGCCGGGCGCCGCGCATGGTGCGCAGGTAGCGCACGCCGGTCAGCTCGTCGTCCGCCATGGCGGCGACGAGCCGCGCGGCCTGGTTGGCGTCGCAGGGGTGCAGCACCGTGCTGCCGTGGATGGCGCGGAACATCGCCAGGTCCTCCAGCCCCATCTGCGACGGGCCGTCCTCGCCGATGGCGACGCCGGCGTGCGAGCCGACCAGGCAGACGTTCGCCCGGCTGACGGCCGCCATGCGCACGAAGTCGTGGGCGCGGGTCAGGAACGCGGCGAACGTCCCGGCGAACGGGGTCCAGCCGCAGGCCTGCATGCCGACGGCCGCGGCGACGAGCTGCTGCTCGGCGATGTAGAGCTCGAAGTACCGGTCGGGATGCTCCTTGGCGAAGAACTCGGTCCGCGTGGAGTCGCCGACCTCGCCGTCCAGGGCGACGACGTCCGGCCGGACGGTGCCGAGCGCGGCCAGCGCGTACCCGTACGCGTCGCGCGTCGACACCGGGTCCCCCACGTCGTACCGCGGCAGCACCGGCTGCGCGGCGGACCCGCGCGGGGGCGCGGAGGCGTGCGGCGGGGCCGCGGGCCGCACGCGTACGTCGGACGTGCCGCCCAGTTCTGCGATCGCCGCCTCGGGGTCCGGCAGGGGCTTGCCGTGCATGCCCTCGCGGTTCGCGACGGACTCGACGCCGCTGCCCTTCACGGTGCGGGCGAGCACGGCCGTCGGCCGGTCCGTCACCGCCGCCGCCTCGGCGTACGCGGCGTCGACCGCGGCCGTGTCGTGCCCGTCGACCTCGACGGTGTGCCAGCCGAACGCCCGCGCCCGGCGGGCGTACGCGTCCAGGTCCCAGCCGTGCCGGGTGGGCCCGCGCTGGCCGAGCCGGTTCACGTCGACGATCACGGTGAGGTTGCCCAGGTGCTCGTACCCGGCGTGCTCGAACGCCTCCCAGACCGCCCCCTCGGCCATCTCGCTGTCACCGCACAGCACCCACACCCGGTACGGCAGGTGCGCGAGCCGCTTGCCCGCCAGCGCCATGCCGACGCCGATGGCCGGCCCCTGCCCCAGCGACCCCGTGGCCACGTCGACCCACGGCAGCACGGGGGTCGGATGCCCCTCCAGCCGGCTGCCCGCCTTCCGGAACGTCAGCAGCTCCTCGTCGCCGATGGCGCCGACCGCCTTGAACGCCGCGTACAGCAGCGGTGAGGCGTGCCCCTTGGACAGCACCAGGCGGTCCGCCCCGGGGTGGTCGGGCCGGTCGACGTCGTAGCGCAGATGCCTGGCGAGCAGTACGGCCATCAGGTCTGCCGCGGACATCGACGAGGTCGGATGGCCGGATCCGGCGGCGGCAGCGGCCCGTACGGCGTCCACGCGCAGCTGGCGGCCGAGCGCGGTGGTGAGGTCCTGATCCACTTCGGCGGCGGTCATGTCGTGCTCCTTGTCCGAGCGGTCTGTGCTCTCCTGCTCTCCTGCTCGCGGGCACGGCGACGCGCCGGTCCGGTCACGTACGCGCCGCGCCCTGGTCGGTCATGGGGACCGGGTACCACGCTCCGGCGGGGACTAACGACCGATCCCGGGCCGCCGGCCGGGCCACCGTGCGTGGCGGGGAGGTCGCGGAAGGCGTTCACGGATCGCCGGTGTAGCGGCGGGCGGGGCGGGCACCCGGGGGACGCACGAGTGCGGGAGCGGGCGGCCCGGCGGCACGGGCGCGTTCCCGCGGGCGGAGGGAAAGGCGGAGTGGTGTCCCAGGGCGCAGAACACCGAGCGGCGCGCGGGAGAGCGGGTGGCCCGGACGGCGGTCCGGGGGGCGGCCGGACGCGGGCCCGGCGCCTACCGGTCGGGCTTGCCGCGCCTGTCCGAGCGGACCCGGCCCATGGCGTCGCGCAGCGGAATCCGCAGGTCGTCCGGGATCGGCCGGCCCGTGGCGGACGCTATGAGTGCTTCGGCCACGTACCGCAGCGGAACATTGGCGTGCTGGGAGGTGCCCAGCAGCACCTGCCAGGCCTCGTCCTCGTCCGCGCCGAGTACGGCGATCAGCACCCCGCGGGCCTGATCGACCATCGGCCGGCTCTCGATGGCCTGCTTGAGCTGCATGTTCTCCTCGCTCAGCTCGATCAGCCGACGCGCGGCATGCGCCAGCAGACCGGAGGGGACCGCGTCGTCCTCGACGGCCTGCTCCATTTCGACGGCGAGGTCGTCCGGTGTGGGCGCCCCGTCGGGGGAGCTGTTCGGTGACTGGGTAGGTCGCATAGGGCTCCCCTTCCCCCGTCCGCCTCGTTCATGGCGACACCCGGCCTGCACGTCGACGGCCGACCTGCGGCTGGAGCAGAGACCTGCCTGCCCCGCGACGCCTACTTCGGCGCGGTGGCGGACGCATCCGGGAGCTGGAGGAGGGACTCGGCATGCCCGACGATGACCCGGCGCACCGCGGACAGCCCGGGGCACCGAAGTGACCCGGCCCCCCGGGCGCACCGCGGACAGCCGCGGCGCGCCGGGCCGCGGCGGCGCGTCCGGCCCGGTGGGAAGTACTAGGTTCGAGCGGGCAGTCCACCGACCGCGAGGCAAGGAGCCGGGATCCCGTGCAAGCCATCATCGTTCGCGACCCCGACGCCGGCACCGCGGGGATGTCCCTGACGGACCTGCCGCACCCGCACGCCGCGGAGAACGACGTCATCGTGGAGGTCCACGCGGCCGGCTTCACCCCCGGCGAGCTGACCTGGCCGGGCACGTGGACCGACCGCGCCGGCCGGGACCGGACGCCGAGCGTGCCCGGGCACGAGCTGTCCGGCGTGGTCACCGAACTCGGCTACGGCACCACCGGACTCACCGTCGGGCAGCGCGTCTACGGGCTCGCCGACTGGACCCGCGACGGCTCGCTCGCGCAGTACACCGCCGTCGAGGCCCGCAACCTCGCCCCGCTGCCCGCCGACGTCGACCACGTCACCGCGGCGGCCCTGCCGATCTCCGGACTCACCGCCTGGCAGGCGCTGTTCGACCACGGCCGGCTCACCACGGGGCAGAGCGTGCTGGTCCACGGCGCGGCCGGCGGCGTCGGGTCCATCGCCGTGCAGCTGGCCCGCGAGGCGGGTGCCCGGGTGGTCGGCACCGGCCGTGCGGGCTCGCGGGCCACCGCCCTGGACCTGGGTGCGGAGGCGTTCGTCGACCTGGAGTCGGAGCGGCTCGCGGACGCGGGGCGGTTCGACGTGGTCTTCGACGTCATCGGCGGCGAGGTCCTCGACCGCTCCACCGACCTGGTCCGCCCCGGCGGCACCCTGGTGACCATCGCCGAGCCGGTACGGGTCCACCCCCGCGACGGACGCGCGGTGTTCTTCGTCGTGGAACCCGACCGGGCCCGGCTCGCCGACCTCGCCCGGCGGCTGCGCGAGGGCCGGCTCAAGCCGCTGGTCGGGGACGTACGGCCGCTCGCCGAGGCGCCGGCCGCGTTCGCCCCCGGCCGGCGCGGCGCCGGGAAGACCGTCATCCGGGTCGCCGCCGACGGCTGAGGCGGGCCGGCACCGGTCGCACGGGCCGGGGCCGGGCCGCGCGGGGCCGGGCCCTCGCCGCGCTGCCGGCGGGGCGGCGTCAGGGTTTGCGGCCGACGGCGCAGACGCGCCAGGGCGCCACCGCGCGGTTCGCGCCGACGGCCGGCTCCTCGGGCCGCCACTGGGCGCAGGGGACGACGCCGGGTTCGAGGATCTCCAGGCCGTCGAAGTAGCCGGCGACGTCGGCGGGGTCGCGGAGCGTCTGCGGGTCCACGCCCGCGTCGTTCCACATCTGCAGGATCCGGTCCACCTCGCTGCTCACTCCCCTGACGGGGTGGGCCAGCGCCAGGTGGCTGCCCGGGGGCACGGCCTCGACGAGGCGGCGCACGACGTCGCGCGCCTCGGCGTCGTCGATGATGAACTGCACGATGCCCAGCATCATCACCGCGACGGGCCGGGTGAAGTCCAGGGTCTTCGCCGCCTGTTCGAGGATGGCCTCGATGTCGCGGACATCGGCGTCGACGTAGTTGGTGGCGCCCTGCGGGCCGCTGGTGAGCAGCGCGTCCGCGTACCGCAGCACCAGGGGGTCGTTGTCGACGTAGACGACGCGGGACTCGGGCGCGATGTCCTGGGCGACTTCGTGGGTGTTGTGGTTGGTGGGCAGTCCGGCACCGAGGTCGAGGAACTGGCGGATCCCGGCCTCGGCGGTGAGGTGGCGCACCGACCGCATCAGGAAGCCGCGGTCGGCCCGCGCCGCTTCCACCACGTCGGGCACGGCCTCCTGCAACTGGTCGCCGGTCACGCGGTCGACCTCGTAGTTGCTCTTGCCGCCCAGCCAGTAGTCCCACACGCGCGCCGAGTGCGGCCGCTGCTGGTCCAGTGACCTGGTCCCGTCGGGTAAGTGCTGTTCTGCCATGATCGGCGCTCCTGGTGCGGATCGTTTGCGGGTTCGACCCGCACCAGTGTGCCGCGGAAGCCCGTGTCAGTCCGGCACTCGGTCCAGGAAGCCGACGACGGTGCGGATCCGGCCGTCGTCCGCCAGCGTGACGACGTCGAAGCCCTGCACCGGCGCCGAGCCGTCCGGGGCGATCAGCTCCCAGGTGAAGCGGGCGGAGTCGTGGTGGCCCTCGACGGCGCCGAGGAGGCGGAACTCGAAGCCCGGGAACTGCTCCTGGGCGCCGCTGATCACGGCGGTGAGGCCGGGGTGGCCGCTGACCTCGGCGAGCGGGTCGGTGTACGTCGCGTCCTCGGTCCAGGCGGCGGCGACGGCCTTCTCGCGCTCCGCGGGGTCCTGGGCGTTCCAGGCTGCGAAGTAGCGGGTGACGGCGGTCTCGTACGTCGACATGGGGGTGGCCTCCTCGAAGGTGGTGCTGATCGATGGCTCCACGATGCGGGGCGCCCGGGTGCGGCGTCGATTACCCCGGGGGTAAGACTCGGCCGGTTGGCGACGGTTCGGCGGTGGTGGGCGGGGGCAGTACATGTGCGGTCCAGTGCTTGCGGAGGTGTCATGGAAGGTCCGTTACCGGACGAGCAGCCCCCGGCGTGGTGGCCGGGGTTCCGTGCGGAGTGGCCGGCGCTCGCCGGCGGGATACGTGGGATGCGGGCCCCGGCGCGGGAGTGGGACGAGGTGCGCGGCGTCCTGCGGCGGCTGCGCGAGGCGCTGCGGGAGGGGCGCTACGGCGATGTCCGCGGCGCCGTACAGCAGTTGAAGACGTACGAGCCGTCGCGTACCAGCCGGCCGCTGGACAGCGGGCTGTTCGGCGGCGAGGCGCAGGAGTGCCCCGCGGACGTCGGCGAGATCCTGAACGAGATGGTCCCCGAGATCGTGCCCGGCCGGAGCCCCGGGGCGGCCGACGGCGGGGCCGGGGGCGACCGCTGAGATGACGGCGCCGGACGGAGGGCCGGAGCTGGTGCGGCCGTCGCTGCTGACCCTGGTGTTCTACGCCCGGTCGCAGGTCGCCGCCGAGGGCCCCGCCCGGCGCCATCTGACCGCGCTGTGGAACGGGTTGCGCCCCCTGCTGCCCGCCGCCGTCCCCGGCCTGCCGTACGAGCCGGTCCTCGGCACCGCCGACGACACCGACGCCTCCGCCGTCCTGTGCGCCGCGACGGTGGCGCCGGGCTCCGCGGACGTCAGCGCCGCGCTGGTGTACGGATGGCACGACGTCGTCGTCGCCGCGTGGATGGCGGCGCCCAACGCCCCCGGCACCACCTGGGCCGGGCTCGCCGACGTCGCCGGGCGCACCGTGCCGTCGTCCGGCGCCGGCGTCCTCGGCCGCGCGAACGTCTACCTTGCGCTGTACGACGCCGAGGGCCCGCCGTACGAGGCTGACCCGGCCGGGCTCGGGCGGGCGGTCGCCGCCGGGCTGCCGGACGCCGCGCGGCCCGCCGTGCCGCCCGGGACGCCCACCACGACGCGCGAGGGCTTCGCCGTCTGGGACCTGGCCGAGGAGTCCGGGCCCCGGTCGCGGGGCGAGCGCGGCATCGCGGTGCTCGCCCCCGTAGGACTGGAGGACCGGCTCGACGAGTGGACCTGGAGTCCCCCGCGCGCCCCGTTCGTCCGCTACCTGCTGCACGCCGCCAAGCTGCACTACGAGACCCGCGTGCTGCGCGCCGACCAGGGCCCGCTGCGCCGGGCACGGCGGCTGAGCGAGGACACCCAGAGCGCGCTGCGCGACCTCGTCGCCCCGGGCTCCGCCGCGGACGCCGGGCCGTCGCGGGCCGTGGCGCTCGGCGCGCTGCGGCCGCTGCGGCACCACACCGACCGGCTCACCGACCAGCTGATGGAGCACGCGTTGGTCATCGGCAACCTCCGCACCCTCGAACAGACCGTCGAGGCAGCCGAGTTGAACATGCGCACCGCCGTCGGGGACAGCTTCCCCGGCACCGCCGGCTCGGCCGACCCGCTCGCCCGCGACCTGCGCGGCGCGGAGCTGACGCTGACTCAGGTGCGGCACGAGCTGACGCGGATGTCCGTGACGCAGGAGCAGTCCCGGGCGCTGGCCGAGTGGGCGCAGGCCAGGACGCAGGCCACGGAGAGCGAGCGGCAGGCCGTGCTGACGCTGTGGCAGACGTCGATGCTGGGCGGGCTGCTCATGCTGCTCGCGGCCGTCCAGGCGTTCGGCTACCGCGTCGACCTGGGGTCCGGGCTGGCGCTGCCGCTGATCCTGCTGCTCGGCAGCGTGGCCTGGGCGCTGCCCGTGCTCACCTTCCACTGGTCGCGGTCCTCGACCGTGCCGCACAGCACGTGGATCACGCGGGCCAGTTGCCTGGCCGCGGGCGCCGGTACGGGCTGGACGCTGTACGCGCTGTGCTGCCGCGTCGCCGGTACGGAGGTGGCGCCGGGGCCGGCGCTGCTGTCCGCCGGGGCGGGCGCCGTGGCGCTCTGCGTGGCGGGGCACCGGCTGGTCCGCCGCCGGGTCGGCGACCGCCGCGGCGGGCGGGAGGGCGGGACAGGCCGATCGGGGCGACGGGGCCGACTGGGCCGACCAGCACGAACAGCACGACCGTCCGGGCCTTCCGGGCCTTCCGGACCGGGCGGACCGGCCGGACCGGCCGGACCGGCCCGGAGATGACGGACACGCGCCCGCCCGACCCCGCCCCACCCCGCCCGCAGCGGCCCACCGGCAGGAGGAACCCCCGTGCCCCCCACACCCCCTCCCGAGGACTTCGCCGACGTCCCCCGCGCCGAGCTGCTGGACCGGCTCGACGCCATCGAGGTCCACCGCGACCGCCGCCTCGCCGTCGGCCACACCGCCGAGGACGACGCCCTCGCCCGGCGGCTCCTCGCCGCCCCCGACCCGCCGCTGGAGCTGTGCCACACCCTCGGGCTGCTGCGCTGGTACGCGTACCACCACTCCGACCGGCGCCTGCGCGGCGCCCGCGAACAGGCCACCGAACTCCTCTCCCGCGTCTTCCTCGCCGGCCGCGAGCCGATGCCCCGCCTGCTCGGCCCCGAGCTGGCCGACGAGGCGGAGCCGGAGGCGCGCACGCGCCTCGACGAGGCCGAGCGGACCCGCGATCCGGGCGCCTGCGGACGGGCGCTGGCGCTGTGGGAGCGCATCGTGCACCACAGCCGCCCGCACGGCCCCGACTACGCCGCGCGGCTGTTCGCGCTCGGCCGCGCCCGGCTGCTCCAGCACGCGCTCACCGGTGCGCGCGACGCGCTGCGCGGCGCGGCGGCGGCCATCTCCGGCGCCGCCGACCTGGGTTCGCCGTACGACGTCGAGCAGGCCACGTACCTCGTGCACGCCGGCGACGCGCTGTGCAGCCAGGACGGCCCCGAGGAGCTGCGCCGGGCGCTGGCGTACTACGACGCCGTGCGCGCCCTGCGCGCCGCCCCCACCCCGATGCGGATACGCGCCGCCCGCTCCGCCGCCGCCCTGCGCGACGACCCGGACGACGCCGCGGGAGACCTGCGCGCCGCCGTCGAGCTGCTGCCGCTGGTGGCCCCCCGGCACCTCGCCCGCGCCGAGCGGATGCGCGAGCTGAGCGGCTTCCCCGCGCTGGCCCGCGACGCCGCCGCGGCCGAGCTGCGCCGCGCCGGCGGCACGGCGTCCGCCGCGCTCGGCCTGCTGGAGCTGGGCCGCAACGTCCTCATGCACCACGACCTGACCGCGCACTCCGACCTCACCGACCTGGAGCGGCTCCAGCCGCATCAGGCCGCCGAGTTCCGCCGGCTGCGCGACTTCCTGGACGAGGACGCCCCCGACCGGCCGCCGGGCGAGAGCGCCGAGGAGCTCCAGGAGCGGCGCGGCGCCGCCGCCGCGCGCTTCGACGCGCTGCTGGCGGAGATCCGCCGCTCCCCCGGCTTCGCCGGCTTCGGGCTGCCGCCGGGTGAGCGGGAGTTGACGGACGAGGCGCGCGAGGGGGTGCTCGTGGTCCTGACGACCAGCGCGTACGGCAGTGACGCCCTGGTCGTACGCCCCGAAGGCGTGCTCCGCGTCGCACTCGGCAGCCGCGGCGGGCTCCGCGAGGAGGAGGTGGCGCAGCGGGCCGCCGGTTTCCAGCAGCGGCTGCGCGCCGCGCGGGACGCGGACACGTCGCGGCCGGCGCTGGTGGCGTACGTCGCCGACACGCTGGCCTGGCTGGAGGCCGAGGTCGTCGCGCCCGTGCTGGCCGCGGTGCCGCCGGAGCCGGCGCGCGCCGGGCGGCGGGCGCGGCTGTGGTGGATCCCCTGCGGCCCGTTCACCTGGCTGCCGGTGCACGCCGCCGCGCGTACGCCGCAACAGGGGGCGGAGCGGGCCGTGGTCAGTTCGTACACGCCGAGCATCCGCGCGCTGCGCCACGCGCGGCTGCGGGACGCGGCACGGCGGGCGGACGGGGTGGTGCGGAGCGTGATCGTCACCGCGCCGCGGGCGCCCGGCGCGCCGGAGCTGCCGGAGACGGCCCGGGAGGCGGCGGACCTCGGCGGGCTGCTGCCGGGGCACAGCCGCGTCGGCGGTCCCGGCGGCGGGGCGACGGCGGAGGCGGTGCTCGACCGGCTGCGTAGCTGCTCCGTCGCGCACTTCGCCTGCCACGGCGTCACCGACGAGGACGACCCGTCGCGCAGCCGCCTGCTCCTCGACGGTGCGGCCGCCGAGGAGCCGGGCGTGCCCGGGCTGACGGTGGCGCGGCTCCAGCGGGCCGAACTCCGCCAGGCGCGGCTGGCGTATCTCTCCGCGTGCCGGACCGCGAGGACCGACGACCCGCGGCTGCTCGACGAGTCCGTGCACCTGGCCTCCGCGTTGCAGGTCGCCGGCTTCCCGCAGGTGATCGGCACCCTGTGGGAGGTCGGCGACAGCATGGCCGCCGGGGTGGCGCGGCGGTTCTACGACCGGCTGCGGATGGAGCCCGGGGACGCGTGGCCGGCGGCGGAGGCGCTGGACGACGCGGTGGAGGCGGAGGCGACGGAGGGCACGGGGCGGGCGGCGTTCCAGTGGGCGCCCTTCGTCCACCTCGGGATCTGACCCCGCATCCGACCCGCGCATCCGACCCGCGCATCCGACCTGCGCATCCGACCCGGGCGTCCGACCTGCGCCGCCCTTGGCACACCGCCCGGTCCGCCCCTGTACGCTGCCGCCCGAGGAGGGCCGCCATGCTGCCCACGTACGTCGACTTCACCGCGGATCCGACGCTGCTCTCGCCCAACGCCACGCTGGCGACGGACCGTTGCGTACGGCGCAGCAACCGGCTGTCCGTCGACGCGGGCGGCTCCCTGACCCTCGCCTTCCGCGACGACCAGGACCCCGTGCAGCCCGAGGCCACGGTGACGCTGCGCGCCCTGGTCGCCAAGCACGGCGGCGACATCGGGTACGCGCCCGTCAGCCTGTACGTGAACGGGGAGGCGGTGATCCGCGACTGGACCGTGCCGGGCGGCGGGGACCTGCCGCAGGACAACGTGTTCGCGGTGCCCGGCGGCTGTCTCGACTGGCACCAGGGGCGCACGGAGGAGACACACACGCTGCGCGTCTGCACGGCGCCCGACTCCTCGTCGTACCTGTGGGTCTTCGGGCTGACGGTGGACTCGACGTTCGAACGGGGCCGCTCGCAGGACGCGTTGGCGACCGCCCGGATACGGGACGACGTCGTCGCGTACCGGATCTCCACCCGGCGCGTGGGCGAGGACCGGTGGCGGGAGGAGGACGAGATCGAGGTGTACCTGAGGCGCGCGGAGCCGGCGGAGGTCACCAACCTCGCCTGGCGGCACGCGGACGGCACGTCCTGCTCCGTCGCCTTCTCCGGCGCGGACTTCCGCGGCTACCGCAGCACGCCCGGAGCCGCGCCGGAGGAGGCGGTGGTCGAGTATTCCGGCAGGGAGGTCGCGCGGCGCGCGCCGGGCGCGGGGGCGGGGGCGGCGCGCATCCTGCGGTACGACACGTTCCAGGAGTGGAGCCAGGGCTGGCACCACTCCGGCGAACTGGCCGTCGCCATCGCCCCGCAGGACACCCCGCTGACGGCGCTGAGCTGGCGGGACGCGGCCCAGAACGCGGCGTCGCTGCAGTTCGTGGACGCCACGGCCCGGCGGTTCATCGGCTACTACCACCGCGCGAACGAGGGCGCCATCGGCTACGAGGGCCGCCTGCTCGACCCATGACCGCCGCCCCGCTCACCGCCCGAGCACGGCCGCCAACGGCGGCGTACGGGCGGCACGGGCCGCGGCACCGCGGGCGGGCCGGGGGTGGGTGGGGGGTTCTCGTCATCTGGTGAGTTCCGCGGGGTGGTCGAGGCGGGTGAGCTTGTGCGGGTTGCGTACGACGTAGATGCGGCTGATCTTCCCGCCGGCCAGTTCCAGGCTCACCGCCCCCGGCTCGCCGTCGAACGCGAGCCGGCCCGCGGGGGCGCCGTTCAGCCAGACGAGGGCGGACTCCAGCGCCGACCGGTTCACCCGCGCCAGCAGCTCCGCCACCGGGAGGGCGCCGCGGACCGGGGAGAGCGCGGTGGCCACGATCCCGCCGCCGTCGGCGACGAGGACCACGTCCGGGGCCATGACCTCCAGCAGCTCCCGCAACTCCCCCGTGTGCAGCGCGGCGAGGAACCGCGCCACCACGGCCTGCTGCTCGGACCGGCTCACCCGCACCCGCGGGCGGCGGGCCGCCACGTGGCCGCGGGCCCGCCGGGCGATCTGCCGCACGGTCGCCGCCGGCTTGCCGACGGCCCCGGCGATCTCGCCGTACGGCACGTCGAAGACCTCGCGGAGCACGAACACCGCGCGCTCCGTGGGCCCGAGCGTCTCCAGCACGGTGAGCATCGCCATCGACACGCTCTCGGCGAGCACGACGTCCTCGGCGACGTCGTGCGTCGTGAGCAGCGGCTCCGGCAGCCACTCGCCGACGTAGTCCTCGCGCCGGCGCGCCAGCGTCCGCAGGCGGTTGAGCGACTGCCGGGTGACGGTCCGCACGAGGTACGCCCGCGCGTCCCGCACCCCCGACCGGTCGGCGCCGGCCCACCGCAGCCAGGACTCCTGGAGGACGTCCTCCGCGTCCGCCGCCGAGCCGAGGATCTCGTAGGCGACGGTGAAGAGCAGGCCGCGGTGGGTGACGAACGGGTCGTCGGGCGCGGTCGTCATGCCCTGCCGGCGGCTTCCGGGCGAACGGCCGGCGGGACTTCGCACGACTCCGAGAAGCCCTGCGAGGTGATCCCGTGCGCCGTGTTCGCCCGTGTCGACATGTTGGCGTACGCCACGAACACGGTCAGCTCCACGAGACCCGCCGGGCCGAGCTGCGCCAGCAGGCTCGCCGACTGCTCGTCGGTGACGGCCGTCGGCGTGACCGACATCGCCTCCGCGTACGCCATCACCTCCCGCTCCAGCGGCGAGAACACCTCCGAGTCCCGCCACCGCGGCACCTGGCCGGCCTTCGCCATGTCCAGGTCCTCGTGCTGCGCCTGGTAGTAGCCGACGTCCAGGCACCAGCTGCACCCGACGAGCGCGGCGACGGCCATGTGCGCGAACGACTTCAGACTCGCGTCGACGGCGTGCCACGACGCCACCTTCGCCGAGAACTCCTGGTTGGCGGCGGCCAACGCGGGGTGGTTGAACAGGACCTCCACCGGCTCGGGCACTCCGCCGAACCGCGCCGCCATGGCCTCCTCCAGCTCGCGGGGAAGCTCCGCCTTGGGAACACGCACCGTCACGATCTCTCCTTGGTCAGACGATCTGGTGCTCATCCAGACACCGCCCGCCCCCCGGGCGTGACACCCGGGGGCGGGCGGCCAGGCCTCGCCGGAGGGACGCCTCAGGAGTCCGGTTCGGTTTCCAGGGTGGTGAGTTCGGACGCGGCGCGGTCGGCCGCCCTGCGGGACTCGCGGGCGGTGCGGGCGGTGGCGGCGGCCGTGCGCCGGGCCCGGGTGAGGGCTTCGCGGGCCTGGGATTCGGCCTCCTCGGCGGCCCGGAGCTTCTCGGTCAGCTCGGCGACGCGGGCTGCGGCCTCGTCGAGCCGGGTCTCCGCCTTGTCCCGCCCGCCCTCGTCGCGGTGCAGGGCCTTCTCCTGGTCGCGGGCCCGGCGCTCGGCGGCCCGGGCCTCCTCACGGACCCGGTCCAGCTCCGCCGCGCGGGCCTTGGCCGGGTCCTCGACGACCTTGAGGTGGCGCTTGCGGGCGGGACGGGACGCGGGAGCGGATGCGGGGGCGGCGGCGGAGGCGGTGGCCGGGAAGCCGGGGCGGGTGGTCAGCGGTTTCGCGAGGTGGCCCGCCGCCCACTCGCCGGCGGCCTCCGGGTCGGCGAGTACGGCGTGGAGGGTGGTCTCGACCTCGTGCTGGACGGCGTCGCCGACCGGCTGGCCGGCCTCCGCGGCGAGCCGCCGGGCCTCGCGGGCGAGTTCGGCGACCAGCGCGTTGCGCTGGCGGGTCAGCTCGCGCAACTGCTCCCCCGCGAGCCGTTCCTGCGCGGCACGCAGGCCCTCCCCGAGCCGGCGCAGCGCGTCGACCTGCTCGGGTGCGGAGCGCACCAGCAGGTTGCCGGCCCAGGCGGCGAGGGTCGGCTTGCGCAGCGCGGCGATCTGCTTGGCGAGGGCCGGCTCCTTGGCCGTGCGCGCCGCGGCGACGTGCCGGCCGCGGGCGGCGACGAACTCGCCGGGCGGCAGCGCGTACAGCTCGTCGGCGACGCTCTCCAGGTCCATCGCCCCATTCTCCTCCCGGTCGGCTCCGTGGGCTTCTAAAGAAACCTTTCTAAAGATATCTTTTGATACATGCCCGACCGCATCGACCTCACCGACGCCCGCGCCCTGCGCGCCTACGCCCACCCCACCCGGATGGAGCTGGTCGGCCTGCTCCGCCGGCACGGGCCGCTCACCGCCACCCGGGCCGCCGAGCTGACCGGGGAGTCCGTCGCCGGGTGCTCGTACCACCTGCGGATGCTCGCCAAGTACGGCCTCGTCGAGCAGAGCGGCGGCGGGCGGGGGCGGGAGAAGCCGTGGCGGGCCACGGCGCGTACGACCCACTGGGAGGCCGCGTACGACGACCCGTCCGCGACCGAGGCCGTCGGGGACCTGACGATGGCGCAGGTGGAGGCGTACGTGCGGAAGCTGGGCGCGGCGCTCGCGGACCGCCACCGGCTGCCGCGGGAGTGGCAGGCCGCCGAGTACTCCGGCGACTGGAGCCTGTACCTCACCCCGGAGGAGCTGACCGGGCTGACGGAGGAGATGACCCGGCTGCTGTCCCGCTACGACGACCGCTTCGCCGACCCGGCGCGCCGCCCGGAGGGCGCCCGGCTGGTCAGCATGCTGCGCCTGGCCTTCGTCGCCCCCCAGGACCCCGAGGAGCCGCCGGCCGCGGCGGACCCGGCGGCCCCGCCCCCCGACCCCCCGCAGCCCGCGCAGCCCGCGCAGCCCGCGCCGTGAGACGCCCGCGCCGCCTCCCCGCCGTACCGCACCTGCTGCGCGACCGCCCCTTCCGCCGCTACTGGGCCGCCCAGAGCGTCTCCCTCCTCGGCGACGAGGTCCACCGCATCGCCCTCCCCCTCGCCGCCGTGCTGCTGCTCGGCGCCGGCGCCGCCGACATGGGCCTGCTCACCGCCGCGGCCCTGCTGCCCGCGCTGCTGTTCTCGATCCCCGCCGGCGCCTGGGCCGACCGCCGGCGCAGCCGCCGCCGGGTGATGATCGCCGCCGACCTCGGCCGGATGGCGGCCGTCGCCTCCGTGCCCGCGGCGTACGCCCTCGACGCGCTGACCCTCACGCACCTGTACGCGGCGGCCTTCGCGGTCGGCACCCTCGGCGCGCTGTTCAACGTCTGCGCCGGCACCGTGTACGTCGCCCTGCTGCCCGTCGAGCGCTACGTCCAGGGCAGCTCGCTGCTCAACGGCAGCCGGGCACTGGCGTTCACGGCCGGGCCGGGTCTCGGCGGCGGTCTCGTCCAGGTGGCCACGGCGCCGTTCGCGCTGCTGCTGGACGCGCTCAGCTACCTCGTCTCCGCGCTCTTCCTCGGCCGGATCTCCCCGGCGGAACCGCCGCCCGCCGCGCGGGAAAGAGGCCGCGCGTCCGCGGGCATCCGGTGGGTCCTGCGGACCCCCGCGGTGCGCGCCTGCGCCGCCGCGGCCGCGACCCTCAACTTCTTCAACTTCATCTTCCAGGCCCTCTTCGTGCTCTATGCGACCGGCGAACTGGGCCTCGGCCCCGGGCTCCTGGGCCTCGTGCTCGGCGCCGGGGGCGTCGGCGGCCTGGTCGGCGCCGCGGTCGCGAGCCGGGTCGTGGCGCGGTTCGGGGTGGGCCCCGCGATGACCGCCGGGTTCGCCGGGTTCAGCGTGCCGCTGACGCTGATCCCGCTCGCGGGCGGGCCGACGCCGGTGGTCGCCGGGATGCTGCTGGCCGCGGAGTTCACCTCCGCGTTCGGCGTGATGATCCTCGACATCTCGGCCAACTCCTTCTTCGCCGCGGCCATCCCCGACGAGTTGCGCTCCCGCGTCCTCGGCGCCTTCCAGACCGTCAACTTCGGCGTCCGCCCGCTCGGCGCGCTCGCGGGCGGCGCGCTGGGCAGCGCGCTGGGCCTGCGGCCGACGCTGTGGGCGGCGACGGCCGGCGCGGCGCTGGCCGTGCTGTGGCTGCTGCCCTCGCCGGTGCCGCGTATCCGGCGGCTGCCCGGCGCGGGCACCGCAGGACCGGCCGCGGCGGAGGGCGGGGCGCCGGGGCCGGCGGCTGGGTAGCGGGCCGGCGTCCATGCCCTTCCCGCCTCATGTGCGGGGTCGGGTGACCCTCAGGTCCGCCTCTATTCTCGCGACGGCCGCCAGCAGGTGCGGCAGCAGGTCGCGGCGTACCGACTCGACCGAGTTCCGGCTCGCGTGCACGGGGATGTTGACCGCCGCGACCACCGCGCCGTCGCGGTCCCGGACCGGGGCCGCGACCGAGCGCAGGCCCTCCTCCAGCTCCTGGTCCACGATCGCGTACCCCTGCCGGCGCACCCGGGCCAGCTCGGCCCGCAGCGCCTGCGCCGAGGTGATCGTGCGCGGCGTCAGCGGGTCGAGGCGGGCGGCCGCGAGGCGCGTGTCGATCTCCGGCTGCGGCAGGTGGGCGACGATGACGCGGCCGACGGAGGTGACGTACGCGGGGAAGCGGGTGCCGACCGTGATCGCGGCGGTCATGATGCGGCTCGTGGGGACGCGGGCCACGTACACGATGTCCTCGCCGTCCAGCACGCACAGCGAGGACGACTCCCGCACCTCGGCGACCAGCCGTTCGAGGTGCGGTTCCGCGATCTCCGGGAGCGAGAAGCTCGACAGGTAGGCGTAGCCCAGCTCCAGCACGCGCGGGGTGAGGCGGAAGAGGCGGCCGTCGCTCTGGACGTAGCCGAGGTCGACCAGGGTGAGCAGGAAGCGGCGGGCCGCGGCGCGCGTGAGGTCGCACTGGCGGGCGACGTCGCTGAGGGTCAGCTCGGGATGGTCCGCGTCGAAGGCGCGGATGACCGCGAGCCCGCGGTCGAAGGACTGGACGAAGTGTGGTTCCCGGCCCTGCACGTTCATATCTTGCCTCGCCGCTCGCGTCGCATCTATGTTCCCTGTGAGAATTGTCGTTCGCCTCGCGCACACGAGGAGTGGGCAGTGGAGGGGGAGTCATGATCGTGCACCGCAACCTCCAGATCGGCGGCAGGGACGTGCCGGCCGCTTCGGAGCGTACGACCGAGGACTTCGACCCGTACACCGGCGAGGCGTTCGCGACCGTCGCCGCCGCCGGCGCGGCGGACGTGACGCGCGCGGTGGACGCCGCCGACGCGGCGTTCGCCGCGTGGTCCGCGACCGGTCCTGCCGCCCGCCGGCGGGTGTTCCGGCGGGCGGCCGACCTGCTGGAGTCGCGCGCCGACGACGCGGTGGCGCTGATGGCACGCGAGGTGGGGGCGACGGGCCCGTGGGCGCGGTTCAACGTCGGGCTCGCCGCGGAGTTCCTGCGCGAGACGGCCGCCGCGATGTCCCGGCCGCGCGGCGAGGTGCTGGCCACCAACGAGGAGGGCGCGCTCAGCCTCGCGTTACGGGAGCCGCTGGGCGTCGTCGCCGCGTTCGCGCCCTGGAACGCGCCGCTGATCCTCGGCACCCGCGCGGTCGCCGCGGCGCTCGGCGCGGGCAACACCGTGGTGCTGAAGGCGAGCGAGCAGGCGCCGCTCTGCGGCGGGCTGTTCGTCGCCGACGTGCTGCGCGAGGCGGGGCTGCCGGACGGGGCGGTCGACGTGCTCACCAACGACCCCGCGGACGCCGCCGACGTCGCCTCGGCGCTCATCGCCGACGAGCGGGTACGGGCCGTGAACTTCACCGGCTCCACCCGCACCGGCCGGATCGTCGGCGCACACGCCGCCCGGCATCTGAAGCCGGCGCTGCTGGAGCTGGGCGGGAAGAACGCGATCCTGGTGCTGGACGACGCGGACGTGGACCACGCGGTGGCCGCGGCGGCGTTCGGCGCGTTCCACAACTCAGGGCAGATCTGCATGTCCGGCGACCGGATCCTCGTCCACGCCTCGCTGGCCGCGGAGTTCACGGAGAAGCTGGCCGCGAAGGCGGCGGCGCTTCCCACCGGGGACCCGCGCGATCCCGGCACCGTCCTCGGCCCGCTGATCAGCCCCGCGGCGGCGCGCCGGGTCGCGGGGCTGGTCACCGACGCGGTGGCGCGCGGCGCGACGGTGCCGGCGGGCGGCGGGGCCCCGGCGGGGGCGCTGCACCCGGCGACGGTCCTCACCGGGGTGCCGCACGACGCGGCGCTGTACGGCGAGGAGGCGTTCGGCCCGGTGGTCTCGCTGGCGGAGTTCGCGGACGACGACGAGGCGGTGGCGCTCACCAACGCCACCGACCGGGGCCTGACGTGCGGGATCCTGACGGAGAACGGCACGCACGGGCTGCGGTTGGCCCGGCGGATACGCACGGGCATCGTGCACATCGGGGACCAGACGATCGCGGACGAGCCGACGGCGCCGTTCGGCGGGGTGGGCGCGAGCGGCTTCGGGCGGTTCGGCGGGCGGTGGGGGCTGGAGGCGTTCAGCAACACGCGGTGGGTGACGCTGGCGACGCGGCACGCCCCCTATCCGTTCTAGTCACGCCCCCTCTCCGTTCCGGTACGGAGGGCAGGCCGCCCCGCACCCGGCCGGTCGGGGGGGCGGCGGTGCCGCACCGGTCAGGCCGCTCCCCCGGCCTTCAGGGCGCGCAGGGCCGCCAGTTCCGCCGCCGTCGGCTCCGGCGTGGTGCGTACCACCGGCGCCGTGCGCAGGTCCCAGCCCGTTGCCGCACGGGCCTGCGCCGGGGTCGCGCCCGGGTGGACGTCGGTCAGCGTCAGTTCCGCCGTGTCCGGGGCCGGGCGCAGGATGCCCAGGTCGGTGATGACCGCGGTGGGGCCGCGGCCGGGCAGGCCGAGCCGGGTCCGCGAGCCGGGGCCCGTGCCGTGGCCGATCGAGGTGACGAAGTCCAGGGCGGGGACGAGGCCGCGCCGGGTGTGGCGGAGTACGACGAGGACCTCGCCGCAGTGCGCCGCGATCTCCGGGGCGCCGCCCGCGCCGGGCAGGCGCAGGTCGGGGCGGCCGGGGGCGGTGCGGACGAGGGTGGTGTTGATGTTGGCGTGGCGGTCGAGCTGGGCGGCGCCGAGGAAGCCGACGTCGATCCGGCCGGGCTGCAGCCAGTAGTTGAACAGCTCGGGTACGGAGACGACGGCGTCGGCGGTGTCGGCGAGTTCGCCGTCGCCGATGGACTGCGGCAGCCGGCTCGGCCGGGCGCCGATGGCGCCGGATTCGTAGACGAGGACGAGGCCGGGGTTGGCGGTGCGGCGGGCCAGGTTGGCGGCGGTACTGGGCAGGCCGATGCCGACGAAGCAGGTGCGGGCGCCGGCCAGCGCGCGGGCTGCGTTGACCTCCATCAGCTCGTCTGCGGTCCACGCGGGGCCGGTCCCCGGCCGGGTCACCGGGGCGCTCCGCCGCGTACGTGCTCCGCCAGCCAGGCGGCGAACCCGGCGCGGTCGCGGGAGAGGGCGTCCCAGTCGCGGTAGTAGGCGTTGTCGCGTACGGAATAGCCCGCCGCGTACGAGGGGTGGGCGCCGCCGGGGACCTCGGCGACCGCGGTGACGGCCCAGCCCGGCAGCACGACCGCGCCGGGCCGCGGGCGCAGCTCGTCGACGACCTCCTCGACGGTGACCAGCGAGCGCCTGGCGGCGAGCACGGCCTCCTTCTGTACGCCGGTGAGCCCCCAGAACTGCACGTTGCCCGCGCGGTCGGCCTGCTGGGCGTGGACGACGGCGACGTCGGGGTTGACGGCGGCCACGGCGGCCAGCTCCTCGCCGGTGAACGGGCAGGTGACGGGGGCGACGGTGGGGGTGCGGGCGGCGAGCCCGGTGCCGCGGTAGCCGCGCAGGACGGCGAACGGCAGTCCGGCCGCACCGGCGGCGTAGCGGTTCGCCATGCCGGCGTGGCTGTGCTCCTCGACCTCCAGCGGCCGGGGCCAGCCGTTCTCGACCGCGTCGCGGAAGCGGTGCAGCGAGCCGACGCCGGGGTTGCCGCCCCAGGAGAAGACGAGCTTGCGCACGAGCCCGGCGCCGATGAGCTGGTCGTAGATCAGGTCGGGGGTCATCCGCACCAGCGTCAGGTCGGTGGCGCCCCGGCGGATGACCTCGTGCGCCGCGGCGAACGGGATCAGGTGGGTGAAGCCCTCCATCGCGACCGTGTCGCCGTCGTGCACCAGCCCGGCCACCGCGTCCCGCAGGGTCAGGATCTCCGCCACGCCGCCCCACTCCCCCGGATGTTCGCTCTGCGCACGAGAGTTCGTCACCACCCGGTCCGAGTCTGGGACGGGCCGTCCACGCATGTCAACGGCCCGTCACCCGGGAGACGTACGCCGCCCGCGGGCCCGGCGGGACTACGCTGATCACCGATGTTCAGTCCCGAGGGCCCGACCCTTCTCGAGCTGACCGTGCAGGCGATGTCCTCCACGGAACGCGGCTACGACCTGCTGGCGCCGAAGTTCGACAGCACCCCGTTCCGCACCCCCGACCGCGTGCTGGACGCGTTCGCCGCCGCCGTCGGGCCGCTGGGGCCGTTCCCGCGCGGCCTCGACGTCTGCACCGGTACGGGCGCGGGCGCCGGTGTGCTGCGGCGGCTGGGTGCGGAGCGGGTCGTCGGTGTCGACTTCAGCGCCGGGATGCTCACCGAGGCGCGCAGGGCGTACGCGGACGCCGAGGAGCCGCCCGCGATGCGCTGGGTGCGGGCGGACACCCTGGCGCTGCCCTTCGCGCCCGCCTTCGACCTCGCGGTGAGCTTCGGCGCCTTCGGCCACTTCCTGCCCCGGGAGCGCCCCGCGCTCTTCGCGGAGGTCTTCCGATCGCTGCGCCCCGGCGGGTACTTCGCCTTCCCGGTCCCCGCGCCGCCGCGGGTCGGGTCCCGGGGATACTGGGCGCTGTGGGGGTTCGACACCGTGATGCGGGTGCGCAATGCCCTGTGGCGCCCGCGGTTCGTCATGTACTACCGCACGTTCCGCCTGCCGGACGTGGTGGCGGACCTGGAGCGCACCGGGTTCACCGTGGCGACGGCCGCGCTGGAGGAGCTGGGCCGGCGGCCCGACGGCAGTCCGCGCGCCCGCGCGGTGCTCGCGCGGCGCCCCTGACCGTGCGGGGTGGCGGCCGGTGGGTGTAACAGCCGCGTACCAGAGGCATATTCAACTTCAACAATCGCTTTCCCTGTACACGTTGACTCCTTCGATGCGAGACTGAAGGGCGCGACCTGATCATCCTTGGGAGCCTGATGCACGCGCCAAGCATGTCGGAGACGAACTCTCTGCCTGCCCCGTCCCGAGGCGGCCCCACCGTGCGCCGCATCATCCTGGGCAACAACCTGCGACGGCTGCGCGAGCAGCAGAACATCACGTTCCAGGCCGCCGCGCGCACCATCGGCGCCTCGCAGCCGAAGCTGAGCCGGCTGGAGCTGGGCCGGGGCGGCTGCAAGGAGCACGACATCGCCGCCCTGCTGACGCTGTACGGGGTGGAGGACGAGGCCGAGCGCGAGCACTACCTCGCGCTGGCCCGCGGCGCCAACACCACCGGCTGGTGGCACCAGTACAGCGATGTGACGCCCACGTGGATGGAGACGTTCCTCGGCCTCGAAGAGGCCGCCTCGCTGATCCGCTCCTACCAGGCCCAGCGCATCCCCGGCCTGCTGCAGACCGCCGACTACGCGCGGGCGTTCGCCCAGATCGCGTACCCGAACGCGGACGAGGCGGCCATAGAGCGCCACGTCGACCTGCGGCTGCGCAGGCAGCAGATCCTGGGCCACGCCGACCAGCCGGCCCGCTACTGGGTGGTCCTCGACGAGGCGGCGCTGCGCCGCCCGCTCGGCGGGCGCAGGGTGATGCGCGCGCAGATCGAGCACCTGCTGCGGATCCTGGAGCTGTCCAACATCACGGTCCAGGTGGCCCGCCTGGCCACCGGCCGGTTCGCGGCCGTCGTCAGCCCGCTGACGATCCTGCGCTTCGCGGAGCCCGACCTGCCGGACGTCGCGTACATCGAGCAGCTGACCAGCGCCCTCTACCTCGACAAGCGCAACGACGTCGAGCGCTACCTGCTGACGATGGACGGCCTGTGCGCGGCGGCGGAGAAGCAGGAGTCGAGCCAGGAGCTGCTGGAGAAGCTGCTCGCCGAGTACTGAGCCCGCCGGTACCGGGCGCCCGCTCTCAGGCGGCCGGCGCGCCGAACCAGCGGTGCAGCTGTTCGTGCAGGCCGGTGGGGTCCTCGCCGGCCCAGGCGACGTGGCCGTCCGGACGCAGCAGCACGGCGGGCACCGCCAGGCCGTCGCTCGTGTCCCGCGCGTCGCCCGTCTCGACGGTGTCGGCCACGTGGTCGACGCGGTCCGCCCAGCCCGCCGCCGAGAGCCGGCCGCTCTGGTCGAGCAGCAGCCCGCGGCCGGCGCGCGTCAGCTCGTAGAGCCGTCCGTTCCGCTTGAGCCGCAGGTCGCGCAGCCGGCGGCCGAGCAGCTCGTGGCCGTCGCCGAGGTCGTAGCGGACGGCGGTCGCCATGATCTTCTCGATGACGCGGAGGTTGGCCTCCTCGATGTCCATCAGCTCGGTGAGCAGCCGGCGCACGGACCGCGGGCCGGGCTCGGTGGACATCAGCAGCGTCTGCGCGCGGGTGTTGTCCAGCACGTCGGCGGCCACGGGGTGGCGTTCGGCGTGGTACGTGTCGAGCAGCCCGGCGGGCGCCCGGCCGGCGATCTCGGCGGCCAGCTTCCAGCCGAGGTTGAACGCGTCCTGGACGCCGAGGTTGAGCCCCTGCCCGCCCACCGGCGGGTGGATGTGCGCCGCGTCGCCGGCCAGGAGAACGCGGCCCGTGCGGTAACGCGCGGCCTGCCGGGTGGCGTCGCCGAAGCGCGAGAGCCAACTCGGCTCGTACGCACCGAAGTCGGAGCCCGCGACGGCCCGCAGCCGCGCACGGAGTTCGTCGAGGGCAGGGGGTACGGAGCGGTCGGCGGCCAGTCCTGCGGCGGGCACGATGACGCGGTACGTACCGTTCGGGAACGGCGCGATGCCGAACCGGAGCTGGGTCCTCCGGACCTCGGCCACCGCGGCCATGACCTCGGCGCGCGGCGCGGTCAGCCGGACGTCGGCGATCAGCGTCTCGATACGGGAGGGCTCGCCGGGGAAGCCTGTGCCGAGGAGCTTGCGCACGGTGCTGTGGCCGCCGTCGCAGCCGACGAGGTAGCGGGCCCGCAGCTCGCCCGCGGCCGTCTCCACGGTCACCCCGTGCTCGTCCTGGCTCAGCCCGGTCAGGGCGCTGCCGCGGCGGATCTCGGCACCGAGCGTGCGGGCGTGCTCGTACAGCAGGCGCTCGATCTCCGGTTGCGGGATGCCGAGGACGTACCCGTGGGCCGTGCCCAGGTGTGCGGGCACCGGCTTGGTGATGCCGGCGAAGAACCCGCCCAGCGGGTACCGCTTGCCGAGCGCGAGGAACTTCTCCAGCAGGCCGCGCTGGTCCATCACCTCGATGCTGCGCGCGTGCAGCCCGAGCGCCCGCACCACCGCCGTCGGCTCGTGCTCCTTCTCCAGCACGACCACGCGCACGCCGTGCAGCCGCAGTTCGGCCGCCAGCATCAGCCCGGTCGGGCCGCCGCCGGCGATGATCACGTCGTTCATGAATCTCCCGTTTCCGCAGGTCCTGGCCTCGGCGGGAGATTCTGCAACACCCCCGGGGCCTTGCCGCAAGCCCCGGGGTGCGCTATAAGTTGAGAGTGGCAAGGAGTATGGGACTCCTTGCCGTTCGTCGTTTCCGGCCCCTTCGCGCACCCGCCGCACTCCCACCGCACGGCCCCGTGCGGCCGCGGGCGGCCCGCGGTCAGACGACCTCCATGACCTCCGCCAGCGGGCGGCGCGGCGTCGCCGGGCCACGCGGGCCGTAGCCGATGCGCAGCACCATCTGGACCTGGCCGACGTCGGTGAGCGGGTCGCGCACGAGCGCGCGCAGGTCGTCCCACTCCAGCGCCTCGCTGGTCAGCGATGCCACCAGGCCGGCGCCGGTGGCGGTCAGCAGCACGCGCTCCAGCGCCTGGCCGGCGCGCAGCCAGTCGGCCGGGCCGTCGTGCGCGGTGCCCAGCAGGGCGATGTTCGGTGCGGTCTCGAAGGGCGCGCTGGTCCGCCCCGGCGGCCCGTCGCGGCCGCCGAAGTCGCGCACCGGGGCGCCGCCGCCGCGGCGCCGGGGGCCGTAGGCGTAGCCGGGGACGCCCTCGTCGGCGGTGTCGGGCCACGGGTGGGTCCAGCGGGCCAGTTCCTCGGCGCGGTCCGGGGTCTCGGCGTCGCGCACCTCGGCGTCCTGCACCAGCTCCAGCAGGCTCGCCGCGTGCCAGGCGTCGGGGAAGACCAGCCTGGCGCCCTCGGCGCGCGCCGCCTCCACGAGGTCCGCCAGCTCACCGGGCGGTACGGGCTTCTCCGCGAACGGCCAGCGGCTGGAGTGCCGGCGCGGGATCTGCGGCGCCAGCCGGCCCAGCGCCGCGTCGGGCTCCCCGCCCGGTTCCCCGCCCGCCGCCCCGTCCGGCTTCGCGTCCCGCTCCGGGCCGGTGAGCCGGACGGCGGCGAGCAGCAGCGGCTCGTCCGGCGCGGGGAGCAGGTGGGTCGCGGCCCGCCACCCGGCGGCTGCCGCGGCTACCCGCAGGTTGCACAGCGCGGCGCCGCAGCCGACGTGCAGGGAGCGCCGCTGGGGGTCGGCGGCGGGCATGGCGCGGTCCAGGTCGGCGCGCATCTCGACGGTCCGGCGGGCGAGGTGGCAGCGGAAGCGCCACGGCTGCGCGTTGTGCATGGAGGGCGCGGCGGTCGCTGCCTGTACGAGTTCCGCGGCCCCGGTGGCGTCCAGTGCTCGCGCGGCCATGTCTCCCAGCGTACGACCGCCGCCCGCGCCCCACGAATCGAGCCGGCCGGGGGCTCGCGGCGACCGCGCTCAGTCCCCCCGCGCCCCCGCCAGCGCGCCGAGCAGGGCCCGGGTGCACACCTCCCGCACCTCCGCCCGCGACGGCTCCCCGCGCTCCAGCCAGTCCAGGACCGCCGCCGTGACGAAGGCGAGCCAGCCGTGGACGGCGAGACGCAGCGCCGCGGGGGCGGGGCCGTCGATCAGTCCGGCGGCGGCCTGGGCGTCGAGCACGGTGACGATCCGCCGCTCCTGCTCGGCGAGGAGCTGCTCGTGGATGTCGTGGATCTCCCGGTCCCCGGCGGCCGAGGCGCGGTGGAAGGCGCGCAGGCCGCGCGCGTGCTCCTCCGCGTACCGCAGGTACGCCTCCAGTCCCTGCTGCACCTGCCGGCCGACGGGCGTGGCGGGGTCCGGCTCGGTCATGCGCAGCAGCCGCTCGCCCTCGTGCCGGACGACGGCGGCGTAGAACTGCCGCTTGGTCGGGAAGTAGTGGTAGAGGAGCCCGCGCGAGACGCCGGCGCGCTCGGCGACCTCCTCGATCCACACGTCGTCGAAGGGCCGCTCGGCGAAGAGCTCGGCGCCGATCCGCAGCAGCTGCCGGCGCCGCTCCTCGGTTCCCATGCGGGTGCGCGGACGCCCCGTCCGCGTACCACGACCGCCGGAACGAGCCATCGCGCCACCTTACTCGACGCCTTACTTGACACCGGTTCAACAGTGCCGCACGCTGCGTACTGAATTGAGTTCAGTAAGGGAGGGCACGATGGCGAAGCCGTTCTTACGCACCCGTCCCGGACCCTGGCCGGAGCTGAACCGCATCCCCCACCCGCCCCACCGGGTGCCGGTGGTGGGCGACGTCTTCGGCATCGACCCCGCCACCCCGGTCCAGGACTCGCTGCGGATGGCCCGGGAGCTGGGGCCGATCTTCCGGCGCAAGATCTTCGGGCTGGAGATCGTGGTGGTCTCGGGCGCGGAGCTGGCCGCCGAGCTGGCGGACGAGTCGCGCTTCACCAAGCGCGTCGTGCTCGCCGTGTACAACCTGCGCGACGTCGGCGGCGACGGCCTGTTCACGGCGCACAGCCACGAGCCCAACTGGCAGCTCGGCCACGACATCCTCGCGCCCGCGTTCACCCGCGAGGCGATGGAGCGCTACCACCCGGTGATGCTCGCGATGGCCCGCCGGCTGACCGCCGCCTGGGACGGGCACGCCGCCGCGGGCACCGCGGCCGACGTGTCCTCGGACATGACGAAGCTGACCCTGGAGACGATCGCGAACACCGGCTTCGGCTACGACTTCGGCTCCTTCGAGCGCGCCGAGCAGCACCCCTTCGTCGCCGCCATGGTCCGCTCGCTGAGCCACGCCCAGGGCAGCAACGTGCCGCGGCCGCTGAGCCCGGTGAAGAACCGCGGGGGCGGCCGCAGGAACGCGGCCGACACCGCGTACCTCACCTCCGTCGTCGACGAGGTCGTACGGGAGCGCACCGAGCACCCCGACCCGGACGCGCAGGACCTGCTCGGCCTGATGCTCCACACCCGTCATCCGCGCACCGGGGAGCGGCTGTCGCCGGAGAACATCCGGCACCAGATCCTCACGTTCCTGGTCGCCGGGCACGAGACGACCTCGGGCGCGCTGTCCTTCGCGCTGTACTACCTCTCCCGCCACCCCGAGGTGATGGCCCGCGCCCGCGCGGAGGTGGACGAGGTCTGGGGGCGGACCGGGGAGCCGTCGTACAAGCAGGTGAGCAAGCTGCGCTACGTGCGCCGGGTGCTCGACGAGTCGCTGCGGATGTGGCCGACGGCGCCCGCGTTCACCCGCGCCGCGCGCACGGACACGGTGCTGGGCGGCGTCCACCCGATGCGCGCCGGCGCGTGGGCCCTGGTGCTGATCCCCGCCCTGCACCGCGACCCGTCGGTCTGGGGCCCGGACGCCGACCGCTTCGACCCGGACCGCTTCCTGCCGGAGCGGGTACGGGCCCGCCCCGCGCACGTCTTCAAGCCCTTCGGCACCGGCGAGCGGGCCTGCATAGGGCGGCAGTTCGCCCTCCACGAGGCGACGCTGGTGCTGGGGCTGCTGCTGCGCCGGTACGAGCTGCGCGGCGACCCCGGCTACCGGCTGGACATAGCCGAGCGGCTGACGCTGATGCCGCGCGGGTTCACGCTGGCGCCGGTGCGCCGCCGGCCCACCGCGCCCCGTACGGCGGCGGAGCCGGCGGCGGAGCCGGCGGCGGAGCCGGCCGCCTAGGTGTCCGCTCCCCCGGACTCGCCGGCGGAGACGCGCTCGTGGTCCGGGTCCTCGACGCCGCCCGGCAGCGGCGGTTCGGTGCTCGGCTGGCCGGACTCGGTGCCGGGCCCGTCGGACGGGCCCGTGGTGGTCGGCCCGGGGCTGCCGGTGGGCTCGGCGCTGGGGCTCTCCGAGCGGTCGCCCGGGCCCGGCGCCGGCGGGTTGAAGTGGTCCCGCGGGGGCTGCGGCAGCTTGCGGTCCTCGCCGGGCTGCCCGCCGACGGGCCGCTCGAACCACAGGTCCGTGTGGACGTCCACGATGACCAGTTCCGACAGCGCCCGGTCCGCCGGGGTGACCACGACGGTCCGCGACGGCCGGTAGCCGCGCCAGCCCGTGCCGCCGTAGCGGCCGTTGCCGCTCAGCTTCTCGGGCGTCGTCAGCGGGCTGCCGCTCGCGCACCGCACCCGCGGTACGCCCCGGTCGTCGACCAGCACCGCGGTGCCGGCCTGGAGCACCGACTGGAACGGGCTCGCCTCGCCGCCCGCGAAGCCGTGGCCGGTCAGCCGGGTGTCGGCGCGCAGCAGCACGGAGGTCAGCTCGCGCAGGTAGCCCGGCAGGTCCCCTTCGTCGACCCGGAGGGTCTGTGCGAACGCCGCCTGCTTGTCCGCGTCGCGGCCGAGGAAGCCGGCCAGCCTGTCGATGTCGCAGCTGGCGACGTTCCGTACGCCGCCGTAGAGGCCGTCCTTGCCGCCCGACACCGACTGGTGCCGGCTCGGCTCCGCCGGCGGGGTGCTGCCGGGGGGCGCGGCGGTGGGCGAGGGCGACGGGTGGGCGCCGTCGGGGGTCGCGGTGCTCGGCGTGAACGGGTCGTGCCCGCGGTCGGCGACGGGCTGCAGCACCAGTTCCGCCGCCGGGTCGGCGGCTGCGGCGCTGCCGCCCTGCCCGGGCGCGGCGCAGGACGCGGCGGCGACCGACAGGGCGAGGGCGGCGGCCGCGGTGCCGGCGAGGTGCACGGAACGCGGCAGCCGCGGCGCGGGGCGCGCGCGGCGCGGGACACGGCGCGGCGGCAGCGGTGCACGGCGCGCGGAACGCAGACGGGGCACGAGGGTCTCCCTATCGGGGCCGGATGAACACCTTCCGAGGCCATTGTCTGAATTGCGGCCATGGTCTCCGCCAGTCGGGCGCCGCCATCGGCGTGACGCCGCCCGCGCGCCGCGGCCCACGGCCCGGTCGTTACCGTGGAGGTGGGAGAAACGGCCGGCAGGCGACCGCCGGGAGCGGAGGGAGCACCGCACATGACCGAACGCAAGCCCCCGGGTGTGAGCTTCGAGTCCTGGGTCGACCGGCAGATCCGCGAGGCGGAGGAGCGCGGCGAGTTCGACGACCTCCCGGGCAGGGGCAAGCCGCTCGCGGACCTCGACCGGCCGTACGACGAGCTGTGGTGGGTCAGGGCGAAGATGGCGCGCGAGCAGTTGTCCGCGCTGCCGCCCTCCCTCGCCGTCCGCAAGGAGGCCGAGGCCGCTCTCGCCGCCGTGACCGGGGCGCGGAGCGAGAAGGAGGTGCGCGCGATCGTCGCGGAGGTCAACGAGAAGATCCTCGCGGCCCACCGGGCGCCCGCCGTCGGCCCGCCGCTGAAGCTGGCGCCGCTGGACGCCGACACGCTGGTACGCGAGTGGCGTGAGGGGCGGGACGGACGCAAGTAGCGGCTGCGGCACGCGGCGGAGGCAGCGCCTCCGCCGGGTCCCAACGCGCGCGGGAGCGTCGATCGTTGGTGGTAGGGTCCCCCTCGAAACGTCAAGCCGTACGCAAGCGCACGGGGTAGACGCAGTCCGGGGGGAACTGATCCGTAGGTCACCCCTGCGCGGCCATTCCGCCGTCCCGACCAGACGGCGCGGCAGTAGGGCGCCCGGCCCGTACCCGGATACGGGCGCCGTCGCACCGCTTCCCGGCCCGGTTCCGCCACGCGCGGACCCGGCTGCCGGACGGGCTCACCCCGGCGGGTGACGCGGCCCGGGACACTGCGCCCGCCCCGCCACCGCCTTCGGACGGCGCTGTTCATCGGCACCAGTCGTCCGAGAGGGGGAGCCGGTTGACCACCCGACGGCAGTTCCTCGCCGCCTCGGCAGCGGGCCTGGGCGCCGCGGCGCTGACCCCCGCCCCGCTCGCCGCCGCGCCGGGCAGCCCCCGCGGTGACCGCCCCAACATCGTGCTGATCGTCGCCGACGACCTGGGGTACGGCGAACTCGGCTCGTACGGCCAGGAGCTCATCCGCACCCCGCACCTCGACCGACTCGCCTCCGACGGCCTCAGGTTCACCGCGGCGTACGCCTCCGCGCCCGTCTGCGCGCCCTCGCGCGCCTCCCTGCTGACGGGCCTGCACAGCGGCCGGGCCCGGGTCCGGGAGAACCCGATGCGCGGCATCCAGCCCTCCATCGGCGACGACGACACCACCGTCGCCGAGCTGCTGCGGGCGCGCGGGTACCGCACGGCGTGCATCGGCAAGTGGGGCTTCGGCCCCGAGGAGCCGGACCAGCACAGCCACCCCAACTACCGCGGCTTCGAGGAGTTCTACGGCTATCTGACCCACCGGCACGCGCACTACTACTTCCCGCAGTACCTGTGGCACAACGGCCGCCGCGTACCGCTCGCGGGCAACGGGGACGGCGGGCGCGGCACGTACGCGCCGGCCCTGTTCTCCGCGCGCGCGCTGGAGTTCATCCGCAACCACTCCGAGGAGCCGTTCTTCCTCTACCTCTCCCCCAACGTGCCGCACGCCCCGAGCACCGTGCCGGACACCGGCGAGTACAGCGACACGGACTGGAAGCCGGAGGACAAGGGGCACGCCGCGCAGGTCGCGAACTTCGACGAGATGGTCGGCCAGGTGATCGAGGAGCTGTACGCGCAGCGCATCGCCGAGGACACCGTGGTGATCGTCACCAGCGACAACGGCCGGCACGAGGAGGGCGGCGTGACGCCGGCGCTCTTCCAGCGCGAACGCCCCCTGCGCGGCTACAAGCGGAACCTGTACGAGGGCGGCATCCGGGTGCCGCTCATCGCCTGGTCCCCGTACCGCATCCGCCCGGGCGTCGTGGACCGGCCGACGCCCCACATAGACCTGCTGCCCACCCTCGCGGAGCTGGGCGGCGCCCCCGCACCGCGGGACGTCGACGGGCTGTCCCTCGCGCCGCTGCTCACCGGCACGGGGCCGGCGCCCCGGCACGAGTTCCTCTACTGGTACCGCAACGAGCGCGCCTCCACGCCGCTCGCCCGCGCCGCCGACCACGACCGGATCGGCCGGATCTCCGAGGCGGTGCGCGCCGGCGACTGGAAGGCGGTGCGCTTCGCGCCCGGCAAGGACCGCGGGGCGCCGGACGACCGCTGGCAGGTCGAGCTGTACAACCTGGCGGACGACCCCGTCGAGTCCGTCGACCGCGCCGCGGACCGGCCGGACATCGCCGCCCGGCTGGTGGGGGTCATGCGGCGCGAGTGGCAGGACACGTACGACCGCGAGCCCTTCGGCGTACGCATCGGCGCCCCGCCCTACGCCGAGCCGGGCCGCACCCTGACGGTCACCGCCACCCTGCACAACGGGTCCGGCACCCCGTGGACCGAGCCGCGGGTGCAGTTGCAGGTTCCCGAGGGCTGGAAGGTGCGCGCCGCGACGCGCCGGCCGCGCGGCCGGCTGGAGCCGGGCACCGAGGTGGTCACCCGCTGGCGGGTCACGCCGCCCGAGGGGGCGCCCGCGGGCCGCTGGGAGCTGCGCGCGCGGGCCGTCGCGCGGTGCGAGGGCGGACCGCTGACGTACCGTACGCGCCTCGGAATGCTCACGCCGCCGGCGAAGGGCGGCTACTTCGGCGACCTGCCCTGGGTGGTCTGAGGGCCCGCGGCGTACGGACCGGGCGGGCGCCCGGTCCGTACGGCGCGAAGGCCCGCGCGGTCAGGGGCGGGGGATGTTGCGGAGGTTGGAGCGGGCGAGGTCGAGCATCGTGCCGACGCCGCCCTCCAGCACCGTGCGCCCGGCGGCCAGCGCGAAGCCGCGCACCTGCTCCAGCGTGATCCGCGACGGGATCGACAGCGCGTTGGAGTCGGTGATCAGCTCGACGAGCGCGGGGCCCTTCGCGGCCAGTGCCTCGCGCAGCGCGCCCTCGATCTCGCCGGGCTTCTCCACCCGCCAGGCGGGGATGCCGATGCCGCGGGCGACGGCGGAGAAGTCGACCCTGCTGTGGTCGGTGCCGTACGCGGGCAGTCCGTCGACCAGCATCTCCAGCTTGACCATGCCGAGCGAGGCGTTGTTGAACAGGACGGTCTTGACCGGCAGGTCGTGCTGCTTGACGGTGATCAGCTCGCCGAGGAGCATGCCGAGGCCGCCGTCGCCGGAGAGCGAGATGACCTGGCGGTCGCGGTCGGCGGCGGCGGCGCCGATGGCGTGCGGAAGGGCGTTGGCCATGGAGCCGTGGGTGAACGAGCCGATGACGCGGCGGCGGCCGTTGGGCGTGAGGTAGCGGGCGGCCCAGACGTTGTTCATGCCGGTGTCGACGGTGAACACCGCGTCGTCGGCGGCGAGTTGGTCGAGCAGCCGGGCGGCGTACTCGGGGTGGATCGGGACGTGCTTGTCGACGTTCGAGGTGTACGCCTCGACGACCTTGGTCAGTGACCGCTCGTGCTTGCGCAGCGTGGCGTCCAGGTAGCGTCGCTCGCGCTTCTCGTGCAGCAGCGGCTGCAGCGCGTCCAGGGTGGAGGCGACGTCGCCGTGCACGGCGACCTCCAGGGGCGTACGGCGGCCGAGGCGGGTGGCGTCGATGTCGATCTGGATGGTTTTGGCCTGCGGCAGGAAGGCGTCGTACGGGAAGTCGGTGCCCAGCATGACGACGAGGTCGGCCTCCTGGAGCGCGTCGTAGCAGGCGCCGTAGCCGAGGAGGCCGATCATGCCGACGTCGTACGGGTTGTCGTACTGGATCCACTCCTTGCCGCGCAGGGTGTGCCCGACGGGCGCCTTGACGGTCTCGGCGAGCCGCATCACCTGGGAGTGCGCGCCGCGTACGCCCGCGCCGGCGAACAGCGCGACGCGGTCGGCCGCGTTGACGGCGTCGGCCAGTTCGCGCACGGTCTGCGCGTCGGGGACGATCGAGGCGGGGCGGGCGCAGGGGACGGTGCGCCCGGTGGGGTTGGCGGCCTGCTTGTCGGCGATGTCGCCGGGCAGGACGAGCACCGCGACCTCGTTGGCCCCGACGGCGTGCTGGGCGGCGATCCGGGCGATGCGGGGCATCTGTTCGGGCTGGGAGATCAGCTGGCAGTAGCCGGACGCCTGGTCGAACAGCTTCTCCGGGTGGGTCTCCTGGAAGTAGCCGGTGCCGATCTGGGTCGACGGGATGTGCGAGGCGATGGCGAGGACGGGGGCGCCGCTGCGCTGGGCGTCGAACAGGCCCTGGATGAGGTGGGTGTTGCCGGGCCCGCAGGAGCCGGCGCAGGCGGCGAGCTGCCCGGTGACCTGCGCCTCGGCGGCGGCGGCGAAGGCACCGGCCTCCTCGTTCTGCACGTGCACCCACTCGATGGCGCCGTCGCTGCGGCGGATGGCGTCGACGAGCGGGTTGAGGCTGTCGCCGACGACGCCGTAGATGCGCTTCACCCCGTACTGGAGCAGGACTTCCACGAGCTGGTCGGCAACCTTCGCACTGCTCATCGCGCTCTCCTCGCTTCGGCGTCGCGGGCGTCCGGGACAACGTGTTCGATCGTAAGCGATCACGGTCGAAGAGGACGGATGGTGCTACGCCGGGCGTCCTGGCCGCGGGCTCGGCGGGCGGGCTATAGTCCGAAACTAGCGCCGCTAGTTTCAATGGGGAGGCCCGCCGTGCGCACCGTTCACTTCGCCGCCGCCCGCCGCACGCCGATCGGGAAGCTGCGCGGCTCGCTGTCCGCCGTACGCCCCGACGACCTCGCCGCGGGTGTGATCCGCGGGCTGCTCGACGGCGTCCCGGCCCTCGATCCGGCCCGTATCGACGACGTCTACTGGGGCGCCGCCAACCAGGCCGGCGAGGACAACCGCAACGTCGCCCGCATGGCCGCACTCCTCGCCGGCCTGCCCGAGTCCGTGCCCGGCGCCACTCTCAACCGCCTCTGCGCCTCGGGCCTGGAGGCCGTCACGACCGCCGCCCGCGCCATCGCCGCCGGCGAGGCGGACGTGGTGCTGGCCGGCGGCTCGGAGTCGATGAGCCGCGCGCCGTTCGTCCTGCCGCGGCCCGACGAGGCGCTGCCACGGGCGCTGGCCACCGCCGACACCCGGCTCGGCTGGCGGCTTGTCAACCCGCGGATGCGGGAGCTGCACGGGCTGCTCGCGATGGGCGAGACGGCGGAGGAGGTCGCCGGGCGGTACGGGGTGGGGCGGGCGCGGCAGGACGAGTTCGCGCTGCGCAGCCACCGGCGGGCCGCGGCGGCGCGCGCGGCGGGGCACTTCGACGCGGAGCTGCTGCCGGTCGTACCGCCGGGGGGCGGGGACGCGGTGACGGCGGACGAGTGCATCCGCGAGGACACCTCGGCGGAACAACTGGCGAAGCTGAAGCCGGTGTTCCGGACGGGCGGCAGCGTGACCGCGGGCAACTCCTCACCCATGAACGACGGGGCCGCGGCGCTGCTGCTGGTCAGCGAGGAGGCGCTGGCCTCCCTGGGCCTGGACTCCCTCGGCCGGTACGCGGCCGGCGCCTCCGCCGGCGTCCACCCCGACGTCATGGGCGTCGGCCCGGTGCCGGCGACGCGCAAGGCGCTGGACCGGCTGGGCTGGTCGGTGGCGGACGTCGAGACGGCGGAGCTGAACGAGGCGTTCGCGGCGCAGTCGCTGGCGTGCGTGGACGAGCTGGGGCTGGACCCCGAGGCGGTCAACCCGGACGGCGGGGCCATCGCACTGGGCCACCCGCTGGGCTGCTCGGGTGCGCGGATCCTGACGACGCTGCTGCACCGGATGGCGCGTACCGGCGCGCGGCGGGGGCTGGCGACGATGTGCGTCGGGGTGGGGCAGGGCTCGGCGGTGCTGGTGGAACGGTCCTGAGACCGCCCCGGCGCCGCGCGGGGTGCTACTCGGCCGCGCCCTTGGCCGCCCAGGTCTCCCACTCCGACGGCGGGTTCCCGAGCACCTCGGCGCGCCGCCGTACGGCGGCCTCCTCGTCCGTGTGCAGCACGTGCGCCAGCCGGTCGGTGCCCTCCCCGGACTCGGCGAGCGCGCGGATCACCGCGTTCCGCGTGCCCTCGATCCGGGGCGCGATGCGCTCCAGGTCGCGCAGGGCGGCGTAGTAGTCGCCGGGGATGGGCGGCGGGGCGCCGGCGTCGCGGGAGTTGACGCCCGTACGGAGCATGCCGAGGGCCCACAGGCAGCTGTCGACGATCTCCGCCAGCAGCCGCGCCTCGCGGGTCAGGGCCCTGGTCTCCTCGGGAGTCAGCCGGACCGTGAACTCCAGTCCGTCGTCCCCTTCCGGCGCGCGGTAGACGACCGTCATCCTGACCCCCTAGCGGCAAGCCGGGCAGTGCGGTGACTGCACTCTATGCACCGCCGCCGTGCCCCGGGAAGCCGCGGAGCGGGGCTGAAGCACAATGGCCCCCATGGATCTCCGCATCTTCACAGAACCGCAGCAGGGCGCCTCGTACGACACCCTCCTGACCGTGGCCCGCGCCACCGAGGACCTCGGCTTCGACGCCTTCTTCCGCTCCGACCACTATCTGAAGATGGGCGACGTCAGCGGCCTGCCGGGGCCGACGGACGCCTGGGTGACGCTGGCCGGCCTGGCCCGCGAGACGCGCCGGATCCGGCTCGGCACGCTGATGACCGCGGCCACCTTCCGGCTGCCGGGGCCGCTGGCCATCCAGGTGGCGCAGGTGGACCAGATGTCGGGCGGCCGGGTCGAGATGGGCATCGGCGCGGGGTGGTTCGAGGAGGAGCACACCGCGTACGGGATCCCGTTCCCGAAGGAGAAGTTCGCCCGGCTGGAGGAGCAGCTCGCGATCGTGACGGGGCTGTGGGGGACGCCGACGGGCGACACCTTCAGCTACGCGGGCACGCACTACGAGCTGACGGACTCCCCCGCGCTGCCGAAGCCCGTGCAGTCGCCGCTGCCGGTGCTGATCGGCGGCATGGGCCCGAAGCGCACCCCGGCGCTGGCCGCCCGCTACGCGGCCGAGTTCAACGTGCCGTTCAGCTCCGCGGCCGACACCGGGCAGCAGTTCGGCCGGGTCCGTGAGGCGGCCGAGGCCGCCGGCCGGGCGCCGTCCGACCTGGTGTACTCCAACGCGCTGGTCGTGTGCGTCGGCAAGGACGACGCGGAGGTGGCGCGGCGCGCGGCGGCCATCGGCCGGCAGGTGCCGGAGCTGAAGGAGAACGGCCTGGCCGGCACCCCGGCGGAGGTGGTCGAGAAGCTCGGCAGCTACGCCGAGGCCGGCTCCCAGCGCTGCTACCTCCAGATCCTCGACCTGTCGGACCTGGACCACCTGGAGCTGATCGCGGCCGGGGTGATGTCGCAGGTCTCGTGACCGGAAGGCGGCGGCCGGGCCCGTAAAACCCCTGGCGGGCGGCGGGCGGGCCCGGCGAGGATGACGGGATGGAGCGCGGCGGACTGCTGGTCGAGAAGCACACCATCCTCGCGGTGGTGGCGGGCTCGCGCGCCTTCGGCCTGGCGACGGCGGAGTCCGACACCGACAGACGGGGGGTGTACGTCGCGCCGACCGAGTGGTTCTGGCGGCTGGAGAAGCCGCCGCAGCACTGGGAGGGGCCGCTGCCCGAGCAGTTCAGCTGGGAGGTGGAGCGCTGCTGCGCGCTCGCGCTCGACGGGAACCCGAACGTACTGGAGGTGCTCCACTCCCCGCTGGTCGAGCACTGCACGCCGCTCGGCGCGGAGCTGCGCGAACTGCGGCCCGCGTTCCTGTCCCAGGAGGTCCACCGCACCTTCGGCCGCTACGCGTACCGCCAGCTCACCCGGGCCCGCGCGCGCCGGGAGCGGACCGGCGAGGTGCGGTGGAAGCACGTGGTGCACCTGCTGCGCCTGCTGCTGACCGGGGAGGCGCTCCTGCGCACCGGCGAGCTGCGCGTCGACGTCGGCCCGTACCGCGAGCGGCTGCTCGCCGTACGGCGCGGGGAGCCGGCCTGGGACGAGGTGATGGCCTGGGCCGCGGAGCTGTCGGCCCGCCTCGACGAGGCGCTGCCCGCGAGCCCGCTGCCGCAGTCGCCGGACCGGCCCCGGGTGGAGTCCTGGCTCACCTCGGTCCGCCACCGCAACCTGACCGCCGTGCCGGGGGCGGTGCCCCGGGCCCGTGCGAACGGTGCGGCCTTACTCGCACCGTGAAGCCGGCCCTCCGCGCCCCGCGCGGACCCGCCGCCTGATTCCGGTTCCTCTTTCGCCGCCGCGGCCGCCGCGTCGGTCGCGTCGTTCACCTGCCGGGCCCGGCGAACCCGTGCCCGCCGACGCCGTTGCCGCGCACGGCCGACCGGGGGGGGACCCGGCTCGGGCGGGGTTGACACCGCATAACGCTTCTCGCCGACCTCTTGACCTGCCTCCAGGCCAACTTCTATGTTCACCGCCAAGAGGTAGAACGTAGGACCTCCCACGACCCCGCCTATCCCCGGGACAGGGACAGGCGCGGCGCCATCCCCTGTTTTTCCCCTCCTGGAGGCACCGTGAGCGACGTATCACCAGAGCCGGGCGTCCACCGCCGGCGAGTGCTGCAGTACGGCGGGGCGCTGGGCGCCTTCGGCGTCATGGCGCCGGCGCTGGCCGCCTGCTCCGGGGGTCCGGACTCGACCTCGGACACCGGCGGGGGCGGCGGCGGGGACTCCGTCACCGCCGTCATCGGCTACGGCAACGACCAGAGCTGGGACCCCACGCTGACCGCGTCCGCGTTCTCCGTGGCCGCCAACCACCACGTCTTCGAGGGGCTGCTCGACACCGACCCCATCACCCGCGAGCCCTACCCCGCGCTGGCCACCGAGCTGCCCGCCGACACCGGCGCCTCGACCTGGTCGTTCACCCTGCGCGACGGGGCGACCTTCCACGACGGCAAGCCGGTCACCGCCGACGACGTGGTGTTCACCTTCGACCGGATACTCGACCCCGAGACCCAGACCCTCACGCACGGGTTCTTCGCCGGCTGGCTGAAGGAGGTGAAGAAGACCGGGGAGAACACCGTCGACCTGGTGCTTGCCTTCCCCTTCCCGGACGGGCTGTCCCGGCTCACCCTGGCGAAGATCCTGCCCAAGCACATCCTGGGCAAGTCGGGTGCCTGGAAGGACCTCGACACCGGTCTGCCCGAGGTCACCGTCGGCTCCGGCCCGTACCGGATGACGGCCAACCAGCCGTTGTCGAACACCTCCTTCGAGGCGTACGCGGACTACAACGGCCCGCGCAAGGCCAACTTCAAGAAGATGACCTGGCTGTCCATCGTGGACGCCGCCCCCCGGGTCGCGAAGATCTCCGGCGGGAACGCCGGCGCCCAGATCTCCGACAACATCCCGTACGCCAACGTCAAGCAGCTGGAGCAGGACGGCCTCACCGTCGAGGGCGGGGCGGGGATGAACCACATGTTCCTGCTCTTCAACACCGAGCGGAAGCCCTTCGACGACGTACGGGTGCGCCAGGCGCTGCACTACGCCATCGACACCGACAAGATGATCGAGGCGGGCCTGCGGGGCTACGGCAAGGCCGCCAGCTCCTTCCTCGACGAGGGCAACCCCACGTACCGCAAGGCGAAGAGCGTCTACGGCTACGACCCGGACAAGGCCAAGGCGCTGCTGGACGAGGCCGGGGTCAGCGGGCTGAAGGTGACGCTCATGGCGTCCACCGTGAGCTGGATCGCCGACTGCATCCCGACCATCAAGGAGTCCTGGGACGCCATCGGCGTGGAGACCACGCTCGACCCGCAGGAGACCTCCGCCCTCTTCACCAAGCTGGACCAGAAGGCCGACTACCAGGTGGTCGCCTCGGCCTCGAACCCCAACCAGCTCGGCATCGACGCGGACCTGATCCTCCGCTACAACTACACGGCCGAGAACGTCTGGATGGACTACTCCCGCTGGTCCCAGGCGTCCGAGGCCAAGCAGCTGTTCCGGCTCATGGACGCGGCCACGCGCGAGCCCGACCAGGAGAAGAAGAAGCAGATGACCCAGGAGTACCTGGACGTCATCGCGGAGAACGCGGTCATCTACCCGGTGGTCCACACCGAGCTGGTCACCGCCTGGGACGACGGCAAGATCACCGGGATCCAGCCGCAGCCCTACCCCGGCATCAACCTCCTCAAGGCCAAGCCCGCGTAGGGCGGCACGTCACGGTCAGTCAAGGCTAGGAGCTCACGTACGTGGCCCAGATCGCCAGGATGCTGCTACGCCGCATCGCCCTGCTCGTCCCGCTGATGCTCGGCATCGTGCTGTTCGTCTTCCTCGTCATGCGCTTCTCGGACATCGACCCGGCGGTGGCGAACTTCCAGGGGGCCAACCCCACCGAGCAGCAGTTGGAGGACTACCGCGAGGAGCACGGTCTCAACGACCCTCTGCTCGTCCGCTACGCCGCCTTCGTGGGCGACCTGCTCAAGGGCGACATGGGGCTCAGCGCGCTCAACGGCAGGCCGGTCATCGACCAGGTGACCACCGCGCTGCCCCTGACCATGCAGCTCACCTTCATGGGGCTCGCCCTCGCCATCGTGCTGTCGGTGCTCTTCGGGGTCACGGCCGCGATCTACCGCGACCGGATCCCGGACCAGGTGATCCGCATCGTCTCGCTGGTCGGCGTCGCCGCGCCCGCCTTCTGGGTGGCGCTGCTGCTGATCCAGTACCTGGCGGTGGACTGGGGGTGGTTCCCCTCCGGTGGGTACGTCAATCCGGGCGACTCGTTCACGGCCTGGCTCAAGACGATGACGCTGCCGGCCATCGCGCTGTCGCTGCACGTGGCCGCGCAGCTCACCCGCATCGTCCGCACCGCGGTCGTGGAGGAGCTGGACAAGGACTACGTGCGCACGGCGATCGGCAGCGGGCTGCCGCCGGTCGTCGTGGTCGGCCGCAACGTGCTGCGCAACGCGCTGGTCAACCCGCTGACCGTGCTCGGGCTGCGGGTGGGCTACCTGCTCGGCGGCGCGGTCGTCATCGAGACGATCTTCTCGCTGCCCGGCATGGGCACATTGATGATCAACGCGGTGAAGAACGGCGACCCCGCCGTCGTGCAGGGGGTGGTGCTGACCGTCGCCGTCGCCTTCGTCGTCGTCAACCTGGTCATCGACATCCTCTACCTGCTGGTCAACCCCCGACTGAGGAGTGCCGCCTGATGCTCGCCACCCTCGGGGGCCGCCAGAAGCTCGCGGAGCGGCTGTCCCGGCCCGGCCTCAGGCTCCGCGGGCTCGCCCGGCTGCCCTGGACGTCCCGGATCTCGCTGGGGCTGATCACCCTGGTCGTGCTCGTCGCGGTGTTCGCGCCGCTGATCGCCCCGCACGACCCGCTGGACCAGCAGGGGCAGGCCGACGGCACCGGGCACCCGTCCGCCGACCACTGGATGGGGCAGGACAGCCTCGGCCGCGACATCCTCAGCCGGCTGATGTACGGGGCCCGCTGGTCGCTGGTCATCGGCCTGGGCGCCACGCTGCTCGCGCTGGTCGTCGGGGCGGTCCTCGGCGCCGTCGCCGCCACCTCCCGCAAGGCGGTGGACGAGTTCGTCATGCGCTGCCTGGACATCGTCATGGCGTTCCCGGGGATCGCGCTGGCCGCGGTGCTCGTCGCCGTGTTCGGCGGCAGCATCCCGGTGCTGGTGTGCGCCATCGCGTTCCTGTACGTGCCGCCGATCGCCCGGGTCGTCCGGGCCAACGTGCTGGACCAGTACGGCGAGGACTACGTGACCGCGGAACGGGTCATCGGGGCCCGTACGCCGCACATCATCGTCAAGCACGTCGCCATCAACTGCGCCGCGCCGATCCTGGTGTTCTGCACCGTGCAGGTCGCCGAGGCGATCGTCTTCGAGGCGTCGCTGTCCTTCATCGGCGCGGGCGTCCGCCCGCCGGACCCGTCCTGGGGCAGCGTCATCGCGGACGGCAAGAACATGGTGCTGCTCGGCGGCTGGTGGGCCACGGTCTTCCCGGGCCTGCTGATGCTGCTGACCGTGCTGGCGCTCAACATCCTCTCCGAGGGCATCTCGGACGCCTGGGCGGCACCCGCCTCCCGGCGGTCGGAGGGCGTGTCGGTCAAGGAGGCCGGCGCCGAGGACCGCATCGAGGCCGCCGCGCCGGGCACCGGCAAGGTGCTCGAACTGCCGGGACTGGCCGAGGCCGCACGCCGGCTGCGCGAACGGGCCCGGCCGCTGCCCGGCGGCGAGCCGGTGCTGTCCGTGACGGACCTGGCCATCGGCTTCGACAAGCGGCACGCGGGCGTGGACATCGTCGACGGCATCAGCTTCGACGTCAGGCCCGGTGAAGTCCTCGGCCTCGTCGGCGAGTCGGGCTGCGGCAAGTCGCTGACGGCACTGACGGTGATGGGCCTGGAGCCGGACGGCGCGCGCGTCCGCGGCAGCGTCGTCTTCGACGGCCGGGAGCTGATCGGCACGCCGATGCGCGTACGCCGCAAGCTCCTCGGCCACGAGATGGCGATGATCTACCAGGACGCGCTCAGCTCGCTCAACCCGGCGATGACGATCCGCGCGCAGCTCAAGCAGCTGATCAGGCGCGGCGGTACGCGCAGCGCGACCGAGCTGCTGGAGCTGGTGGGCCTGGACCCGGACCGTACGCTGCGCAGCTATCCGCACGAGCTGTCCGGCGGGCAGCGGCAGCGGGTGCTCATCGCCATGGCGCTCTCCCGCAACCCGAAGCTCATCGTCGCCGACGAGCCGACCACCGCGCTCGACGTCACGGTGCAGGCGCAGGTCATCGAGCTGCTGCTGCGGCTGCGCGAGGAGCTGGGCTTCGCGCTGATCCTCGTCAGCCACGACCTGGCGCTGATCTCCGACGTCACCGACCGGGTGGTCGTCATGTACGGCGGGCAGATCGTCGAGACCGGCGTCACCGCCGACCTCGTCGAGGCGCCGGCCCACCACTACACCCGCGGGCTGCTGGGCTCGGTGCTGTCGCTGGAGTCGGCCCAGGAGCGGCTGACGCAGATCCGCGGCGTCGTGCCCTCGCCGGCCGACTTCCCGGCCGGCTGCCGGTTCGCCGACCGCTGTCCGATGGCGAGCGGCACGTGTCTGGACACCGCGCCCGAACTGGTCGGCGAGGAACGCAAGCACGAGGTGGCGTGCCACCACCCGGCGGTCGAACCGGCGACCGGCCTGCCGGCCGGGTCGGCGGTCGCCGCGGGCGAGGCGGAGAAGGAGGCGCTGCGATGAGCGCGAAGGACAGCGGCGGCCCGGGGCCGGTCGGCGACCTGGCCGGCGAGCCGCTGGTCGAGGGCGACCCGCTGGTCGAGGGCGGCGGCGCGGCGCCGGGGCTGATCACCGTACGGGACGCGCATGTAGTGCACCGGGCGCGCTCCGGCGGCCTGTTCGCCCGCGACCGGGTGTACGCGCTGACCGGCGCGGATCTGACGATCGCGGCCGGCGAGACGGTCGGCGTGGTCGGCGAGTCCGGCTGCGGCAAGTCCACGCTGACGAAGGTGCTGGTGGGGGTGCAGCCCCCGACGGCCGGCACGGTGGAGTTCCGCGGCCGCGACATCTGGAAGATGGACGCCGGCGAAAGGCGGACGGCCATCGGCACCGGTACGGGCATGATCTTCCAGGACCCGTCGACCGCGCTCAACCGGCGGCTGCCGATCCGGCAGATCCTCCGCGACCCGCTCGACGTGCACCGCCGCGGCACGTCCGCGCAGCGCGCCGAGCGGGTACGGGAGCTGATGGCCCTCGTCGGCCTGCCCCCGGTGCTCGCGGACGCGCTGCCGGGCCAGTTGTCCGGCGGGCAGCGGCAGCGGGTGGCGATCGCCCGCGCCCTGGCGCTGGAGCCGGACCTGGTGGTGGCCGACGAACCGACGTCCGCCCTGGACGTGTCCGTACGCGCCCAGATCCTCAACCTGCTGCTGGACCTGAAGGAGCGGCTGAACCTGGCGCTGGTGTTCGTCTCGCACGACATCCAGACGGTGCGGCGGATGAGCGACCGCGTCATCACCATGTACCTGGGCAGGATCGTGGAGGAGGCGCCGGCCGTGGCGCTGGGCTCCGGCAGCGACGCCCCGGCGGAGCGCAGCACGGACACCGCCCGGCACCCGTACACGCGGGCGCTGTTCTCGGCGACGCCGGGGCTCCTCGACCCCATCGACCCGATCCCGCTCGTCGGCCCCGTGCCGTCGGCGACCCGGCCGCCGAGCGGCTGCCCGTTCCGTACCCGGTGCTGGAAGGCCACGGCGGAGTGCGCCGCGGCCATGCCGGAGGTCACTCAGGCGGCGCACGCCCACCGGTTCCGCTGCCACCATCCGGTGGCCGCCGGGGAGAGCACCCGTGATCTCGTGATCCAAGCGAAGGAGAGCGCATGACCCGTCCCACCCACCTGACCGGCGTCGTACCGCCCGTCTGCACCCCCCTGACGCCGGATGCCGAGGTGGACACCGCCTCGCTGACCAGGCTGGTGGACTTCCTCGTGGCGGGAGGCGTCGACGGACTCTTCGTCCTCGGCTCCTCCTCCGAGGCTGCCTATCTCAGGGACGAGCAGCGCAGGGCCGTGGTGGACACGGTGGTACGGCACGTCGGCGGCCAACTGCCCGTGCTCGCCGGCGCGATCGACATGACCACACCGCGCGTGCTCGACCACGCCCGCAGCGCGCTCGACGCCGGCGCGGACGCGCTCGTCGTCACCGCGCCGTTCTACACCCGTACCCACCCGGCGGAGATCGACCGGCACTTCCGCGAGGTCGCCACCCGCACCGGCGCGCCGGTCTACGCCTACGACCTGCCGGTGTCCGTGCACACCAAGCTCGGCCACGACCTGGTGCTCCAGCTCGCCGCCGACGGCGTGCTGGCCGGCCTGAAGGACTCCAGCGGCGACGAGACGGGGCTGCGCCGCGTCGTCGTCGGGGTCCGGGACAAGGTCGCGGGCTTCTCCGCGCTGACGGGCTCCGAGACGATGGTGGACAGCGCGCTGGCCATGGGCGCCCACGGCGTCGTCCCGGGCCTCGGCAACGTCGACCCGCACGGCTACGTGCGGCTGTACCGCAGCGCGCGGGAGGGCGACTGGGCGTCGGCCCGCGCCGAACAGGAGCGGCTGCTCGCGCTCTTCGGCATGGTCAGGAGCGGCGACCCGGCGCGGATGGGCATGAGCTCCTCGGCGCTGGGCGCGTTCAAGGCGGCCCTGCATCTGCGCGGGGTCATCGACTGCCCGGCGACGATGCTGCCGCAGATCCCGCTGGACGCCGAGGAGGTGCAGCGGGTCGAGAAGCACCTCGCCGCGGCGGGGCTGCGCTGACGGGGGGGCGCGCCCCGTAGGCGGACGGGAGGGACGGCGGGTACGGGGGTAGCCCGCCGCCCCTCCCGCCTCTCTACCCCCCGCCGCCGACGGGAACCCGCCCCTTCCCGCCGTCGGCCTCCCCGGTGGTCTCCGGGTCCGCGGGGACCGCGGCGGAGCCCGCCGGATCCTTCGGGCCCGCCGGGTCCCCGGCCGCCGCCGCAGCGGCGGAGGCCGGCGGTTCGAGGTGCAGCTCCGGCAGCAGCCGGTCCGCCCAGCGGGGCAGCCACCAGTTCGCCCGCCCGAGGAGCGTCATCGTCGCCGGCACCAGCACCATGCGGACGACCGTCGCGTCCGCCAGCACCGCCACCGCCATGCCGACGCCGATCATCTTCACCGTCACGTCCGGGTCGATCGCGAAGCCGGTGAACACCGCGATCATGATGGCCGCCGCGCTGGTGATGACCCGCCCGGTCGCCGCGAGCCCGCGGACGACGCTGCCGTGCGCGTCGCCGGTGGCGAGCCAGTCCTCCCGGATCCGGGAGAGCAGGAAGACCTCGTAGTCCATCGACAGGCCGAACAGGATGGTGAACATCAGGATCGGCACCCAGCTCGACACCGGCACGCTGTGCGGCAGGCCCAGCAGTTGAGCGCCGGTGTCGGTCTGGAACGCCACGGTCATCACGCCGTACGCCGCACCGACCGACAGCAGGTTCATCACCGCCGCCTTCAGCGCCACCACCGGAGCCCGGAAGAGCACGGTCAGCAGCACCAGCGACAGTCCGACGACGAACGGGACGACCGCCCACAGCCGGGTGGCGAGCCGGTCGGAGATGTCGGCGAACAGGGCGACGACGCCGGTGGCCTCGGCCCCTTGCGGCAGTACGTCGGCGCGCAGTTCGTCCAGCAGGTCCTGGGTGCGCTCGTCCTGCGGCCCCGTGGTGGGGGTGACGGAGATGACGGCGGCGTCGCGGGCCTCGTTGAAGCTGGGCGGCGCCACGGCGGCGACGCCGTCGGTCGCGGCGATGTCCTCGCCGAGCGCGGGCAGGGTCTCCGCGGGTACCGCCGTGAGGTCCACGGCGATCTGCAGCGGGCCGTTGGCGCCCTCGCCGTACTCGGCGGCCACCAGGTCGTACGCGCGCCGCGTGGTGTTGGAGTCCGGCTGGGTGCCCGCGTCCTGCGGCCAGGTGCGCATGCCGAGGATGGGTGCGGCCAGCGCGAGGAGCACGACGAGCGCGCCGAGGGCGGAGACCGCGGGGCGCTTCGTGACGCTGCGCGCCCAGCGCTCGGTGAGGGTCGCCCGGGGCGCCTGCTGCGGTACGGACCGCGCGTTGCCGGCGGCCTCCGGAGCGGCCGCGGCCTCCTCCGCGCGTACGAGGCCGAGGCGCTCCGCCCGCGGCAGCACCCGGTGCCCGGCCAGCCCGCACAGCGCGGGCACCAGCGTCAGCGCGGCGGCCATCACGGCGATGACGGTGCAGAAGGTCGCGTACCCGAAGGACGCGAACACCCCGATCGTGCTGAGCCGGAGCCCGAACAGGGACAGCAGGACGGTGGCGCCCGCGATGAGCACGGAGACGCCGGCGGTGGCCGTCGCCTCCGCCGCCGCGGCGCGCGGCGGGAGGCCGGCGCGCAGCCCCTCCGCCTGCCGGCCGACGAGCAGCAGCGCGTAGTCGATGCCGACGCCGAGGGCGACCATGGACGCGACGGTGGGCGCGATGGTGCCGATGTCGGTGGCGGCGGAGAGCAGCGTGATGCCGGCGAACCCGACGCCGAGGCCGCCGATGGCGACGACCAGGGGCAGCCCGGCGGCGGTGAACGAGCGCAAAGCGAACAGCAGGATGACGAGGGCGGCGCCGATGCCGATCATCTCGGCGGTGATGGCCGGCTTGGTGACGTTCTCCGGCACCTGGCCGCCCAGTTCGACGTCCAGGCCCGCGTCCTCGGCGGGCTCGGCGGCGGCGCGCAGCGCGTCGGTGCCGTCCGTGCCCTTGATGTCGGTGACCTCGATGCCGTAGCTGAGGGAGAACAGCGCGGTGTCGCCGTCGCGGGAGAGCACCGGCTCGGCCACCACGGACACGCCCTCCACGCGCGTGAGCCGCTCGCGCACCTCGGCGAGGACGCCGGCGGGCAGGCCGTCGCCGGAGTCGCTGTGGACGACGACGCGCGCGCTGGTGCCCGACATCTCCGGGAAGGCGTCGGCGAGGAAGTCGGTGCCCGCCTGGGCGGCCGTCCCGTCCGCGCGGTAGTCGTCGTGCAGGGTGCCGCCGAACGCCCCGGCGAGGGCGAAGAAGGCGGCGATGGCGACGAGCCAGGCGGAGATCGTCCGCCAGGGGTGCGCCGCGCATACGCCGCCGAGGCGGCCGAGCAGTCGCGTCATGACCGTTCCTTGGGCAGATCCGTTGGATTCCGGCACACCGTCGCGAGGGTCGCTTGCAGGCGACTTGGAGAACTCTTGGAACAGCCGCCGGAGGGCTCCGGCGCAGCTCGGGAAGGGCTTCGGCCCGCTCCCCGAGGGCTCAGTCCCGTGCCGCGCCGAGGGCGGCCAGGGCGGCCTCGGCGTCCGCCAGCCAGTGCGGCGCCTGCCAGCGGCGCGCGACGGCCGCGGCGTGCGCGTAGTGGGCCGCGGCCTCGTCCGTACGGTCCAGCAGCAGGGCGAGGTCGCCGAGCGTCTGCGCGACGGGCCGCATGGCCAGGCACATGCTCGCGGCCCCGGCGACCACGTCGCGCAGGGGCAGCAGTTCGGCCAGCACGCCCGCGGCCTCCTCCCGCTCCCGGAGCGCGACCACGGCCAGCCCGCGGGCGCTCAGGAAGAGCGAGTAGAAGAAGTCCTGCCTGATGGGCGGCCGTTCGGCGCGCACGGTGCGGGCCTCGTCCGGGCGGCCGGCGCCGATCAGGGCCAGCGCGAGGGAGTCGCCCGCGAGCGACCCGTACACCTCAGCCGCCGCCTCGAGCTCCGGCAGCGCCTCCGCGGGCCGGCCCTTCAGCCAGCTCAGCGCGAAGTGCGACACCGTCCGTATGGCCTCCGCGTGCGGTGAGCCGTTGGCGCGCAGCCGGGCGGCGGCCTCGGCGTAGCCGCGCTCGGCCGCCGCGTAGTCGCCCTCGGCCATGCGCAGTGCGGCCAGCTGTACGTGCCCGACCGCGGCGGGCTCGCTCAGCCGGTGGGCCTCGGCGATCTCCAGGCCGCAGGCGACGTGCCGGCGGATCGCCGCGATGTCGCCCCGGACGGCGGCGGTCCCGGCGGCCAGGTACGCGGCGAACCACGCGTACGCGGGCAGGTCGTGGTCCGCCGCGAGCTGCGCCAGTTCGGCGACGGCCTTCTCGCGCGGCGCCGGGTCGAACTCCCAGTCCATGACCCGGCTCTGGGTGGTGAGCACCTGGGCGAGCAGGGCGGGGTCGTCGAGGCGGCGGGCCAGGTCGACGGCCTCGGCCGCCGCCGCACGCGCCGCGTGGGCCGGTCCCGCGGCGCTGTCGAGGGCGGAGGCGAGGGCCTCGAGCAGCCGGCAGCGGGTGGCGTCGTCGCGCGGGCCGTCCGCGAGCAGGCGGCGCAGCGCGGCGGCGGCGCGGGTGTCCTCGTGCGCGTACGTCCTCCGCTCCCAGGCGGTGGGCTCCGTCCAGGCGGTCAGGGCCTCGACGAGCAGGTCGTCGCGGCCGTGCCGCTCGGCGACGTCCATGGCCCGGGCGCGGATGCCCTGCGCCTCGACGACGGCGCCGCCGCGGGCCCGCGCCTGCAACTGCAGCCCGAGCAGGCCGACGACGCGGGCCGGCGTGTCCTCGCCGGCGAACGCCGCAGGGTGGCGTTCGACGCAGGCGACGGCCTGGGCCAGCAGCTCGGCGGCGGTGTCGTGGGCGTAGCGGCGGCCGGCGAGGGCGGCGGCGCGCACGGCGTAGTCGACGGCGGTGCGGGCGGTGGCGGTCGCGGGCGCCTGGAGGTGGTGGTGGGCGATGGCGGAGACGTCGTCGGGACGCAGCTCGCGCAGGGCCCGGCCGAGGGCGGCGTGCAGCCGGGCGCGGCGCAGGCCGCTGGTGTCGGCGTAGAGGGTGTCGCGTACGAGGGCGTGGGCGAAGCGGATGCGGCCGGGGCCGGGCTCGGTGAGCAGCCCGGCGGCGACGCCGGCGTCGAGGCCGTCGAGGACGGCGTCCTCCGCGGGCGGCACGGCGGGCTCCGCGGCTGCCGCTGCGGAGCCGTCCCCGGCCGCTTCAGCGGCGGGCCCGGCAGCGGTGCCGGCGGCCCCGACCAGCACCTCGACGTCCGCTTCGCGGCCGGCCGCGGCGGCGAGGCGCAGCACGCCGAGCGCGGCGGGCGGGAGCCGGTCGAAGCGGCGCCGCAGCACGTCGCGTACGCCGTCGGGGACGGTCCGCAGCGCGTCGCCGGTGACGGCGCCGCCGGTGAGCATGCGGGCGGTCTCCAGGAGGAAGAACGGGTTGCCGCCGGTGCGTTCGGCGAGGGCGGCGGCGGTCTCGGCGTCGACGGGGGCCAGGGCGCGCACGAGCCGTACCGCGTCGGGCGCCGCGAGCCCGTCGAGGGGCAGCCGCAGGGGGGCGCGGCGGGCGAGGACGGCCTGCGCGGCGGCGAGTTCGCCCTCGTCCGGGCGGTAGGCGGCGACGATCAGGAGCCGGCCGGCGGGCGGGTCCTCGGCGAGCGCGGCGAGCAGCGCGAGGGTCTCGCGGTCGGCGCGGTGCAGGTCGTCGAGGAAGAGGGCGAGGGGCCGTTCGCGGCTGGCGGCGGCGAACCAGGTGCGGCAGGCGCGGTGCAGCCGGAACCGGTCGCTGGTCCGGCCCGCGGCGGCCCGCGGGCCCTGGTCGAGCAGCGGGGCGAGGTCGTCGGCGAGCCGGGGGTCGGGCGGCGCGTACCGGGCGAGTTCGCCGGCGATCTCCTCCCACGCCCAGGCGGGCGGCGCGCCCTCGGCCTCGGGGCAGCGGCCGACGGCGGTGACCCACCCCTGGCCGGCCAGCCGCCGCACGCAGTGCCCCAGCAACCGCGACTTCCCGGCCCCGGCCTCCCCCGCCACCAGCACGAACCGCACCCCTCCGCCGGACGCCTCCCCGGCGGCGGCCCCGAGGGCGGCCACCTCGGCGGCCCGCCCGACGAACGGCGCCGGCGCCTCGGGCGGCGCGCCGCCGGGGAGCGGGGCGGGCGGGGCATCGGGGACGAAGGGTTCGGGAAGCGGGTGAGCGGAGGGACGGGGCCCACCGGAGGTGTGCGCGTCGTGCGGCGGGGCGGCGGTGCCGGCTGCCGCCCGGGCCGGGCCCTCCGATCCGGGCCGGCCCGCCGCAGGCACTCCGCGGGACTGGGTGCGCAGGGTTTCCCAGCGGCGGTTCAGGATGGCGTCTTCCAGGGTCGTCAGCTCCGGGCCCGGCTCGATCCCCAGGTCGTCCCGCAGCGCGCGCCGTACCCGCCGCAGCGCCGCCAGCGCGTCGGCCTGGCGGCCGTCCGCCCACAGGGCCAGGACCAGCAGCCGCCAGCCCTCCTCCCGCAGCGGCTCGTCGCGGGTCAGCGCCTCCGCCTCCGCCACCGCCTCCGCGGGGCGGCCGAGGTGCAGGGTCGCCGCCGCGCGGGTTTCGCGGGCGGTCAGCCGCAGGCCCGTCAGGCGCGCGGTCTCGGCCGCCGCCCAGGGCGCGTCGGCGAACTCCGCGTACGCCTCGCCGCGCCACAGCCGCAGCGCCGCCGCCGTCTCCGTACGGGCCCGGCCCGGGTCCGCCGCGAGGAGGCCCCGCGCCCGGGCGAGCGCCCGCTCGAAGCGCCAGGCGTCCACGGCCTCCTCCGGCAGGTGGCAGGCGTAGCCCGGCGGGGTGCTCACCAGCAGCCGGGCGGGGGCGCGGCGGGAGCGGCCGGGTTCGAGTTCGCGCCGGAGGTGGGAGACGTACGCCTGGAGCGAGGCCCGCGCGCGCGGCGGCGGTGCGCCGTGCCACAGGTCGTCGATCATCCGGTCCGCGGAGAGCGTCTCCCGGCGCGCCGTCAGCAGCAGCGCGAGGACGGCACGCTGGCGCGGGCCGCCGAGTTCGGCGGGTGCGCCGTCGACCTCGGCGGTGAGCGGGCCCAGCACGCCTATCGCCACCACAAGGCGATTTTAGGGTCTGGCCCGCCGCCGCCGGTGCGCCGGGGAAGCCCCGGGGCACCGGCGGCGGGCGGACGGCACGCGACCGGCCGGCCGTCAGGCACCGCCGGTCGCGCGGTCAGGCGGCGCACGGCGCCGCCGTGCGCGGTCAGCCGCCGAGGTTCCGCAGGTCGAGGCGGCGGAACTCGATGGTCTCGTACGACCCGGACGTCCCCGTCTCGTACAGGACACCGACCGTCTGCCCGTTGACCTGCACCAGGTCCGAGTACGCCGCGGGCTGCTGCGAGAGCGTCGTCACCTTCGTGAAGTTGCGGCCCGCGTCGTCGCTGCGCCAGACGGCCATCTTCTCGCGCTTCGTGGGGTTCGAGGGGCCGGAGAACAGCAGCGGCGCCTTGCGCCCCACGGGCTGCAGCACGCTCGCCTGGACGACGGGCACCTCGTTCAGGTCGGGCTGGACCCGGTACGGCCGGTCCAGGCTCGCGCCGCCGTCGCTGGAGTAGGCGTCGAGGCGGTTGCCGGGGCTGGTGCCGTTCTGGTCGCGGGTGCTGAAGTACAGACGGCCGTCGGGCAGTTCTGCGGCGATGTTCTCGTTGCTGTTGATCTCGCCCTCGTACTGGTCGTCGACGAAGCCCATCTTCCAGGTGCGGCCGCCGTCGTCGCTGTAGATGGCGTGGGCGCCGTAGTACTTGGCCTCCTGCCCGGTGTCGGCGGAGCCGGCCGGCGGGGAGGTGGAGTGGTTGGACGGGATGACGAGCCGGCCGCGGTTCGGGCCGTGCTTGAGGGCGACGGCGTGGCCGGGCCCGGTCGCGTACCAGCGCCACTGCGGCAGCTTGACGTCGGCGGTGATCTCCCGCGGCTCGTCGAAGGTGCGGCCGTCGTCGGTGGAGCGCTGCACGAAGACGCGCCGGCTCTGCTCGGCGGTGACCTCGCCGCGCATGATCTGCGCCTCGGTGACCTTGCCGCTGTTGAACGACGTGACGAGCACCAGGTCGCCGGTCTTCGGGTCGACGACGGGCGCGGGGTTGCCGCGGGTGTCGCCGCCGCCCGGGGCCACGACGGACATCGGGCCCCAGGTGCAGCCGCCGTCCTCGGAGCGGCGGACGACGACGTCGATGTTGCCGGAGTCCCCGGCGCCGCCGACGCGGCCCTCGGCGAAGGCGAGCAGGGAGCCGCCGCCGGTCTTGACGCTGGCGGGGATGCGGTACGTGTCGTAGCCGCCCTCGCCGGATCTGTAGGGGACCGAGGACGTGCAGGGGGCCTTGTCGGACGCCGTGGCTCCGGCGTCGGCCGCCGCCGTGCCGGGGCCCGCGGCCAGGGTGCCGAGGAGGGCGGTCGCGGAGAGGAACAGGAGGCTGGTCGAGGTGCGCATGCGGCGACTCCGGAGTCATGGGACGTAGGAGGTGGGATGTCTGATCGCAAAACGTAGAGGGCGCGGCGGCGTGAGACAAGACCCCGGACGCCGCGAAAGATCGCACCAACGCGCGGGGCGTCAGGTGTTCGTATGCGATCGTGAGCGGGAATCGTGCCGGTTGGACAGCGGAGACGGACCGGTCCGGGCGGACCGGCGCGGGCGCCCGACGGGCCCAACGGGCGGGCGGAGGAGGCCGGGTGGCGAGCACGGGCGAGATACGGCGGGCGCGGTACGCCGTCGCGGCGGTGTTCGCCGCGCACGGCGCGGTCACCGGCAGCTTCGCCACCCGGGTCCCCTGGGTGCAGGACCACGCCGGGATCAGCGCCGGCCAACTCGGCCTCGCGCTGGCCATGCCCGCCCTCGGCGCCGCCACGGCGATGCCGCTCGCGGGCCGGATCAGCCACACCTTCGGCGCCCGCCGCGCACTGCGCGGGCTCATGGTCATGTGGTGCCTCGCGCTGGTGCTGCCGGCCCTCGCGCCCGGCCTCGCGACGCTGTGCGCGGGCCTGTTCGTGTACGGCGCGACCGCCGGCATGGCGGACGTCGCGATGAACGCGCTCGGCGTCGACGTCGAACAGCGGCTCGGCCGCTCGATCATGTCCGGGCTGCACGGCATGTGGAGCGGCGGCGCGCTCGCGGGTTCCGCGGCCGGCACCGTCGCCGCGCACACCGACCTGGACGGCCGGGTGCACTTCGCGATCGCCGCCGCCGTCCTCACCGCGGTCTCGGCCGTCGCCTGCCGCTGGGTGCTCGCGCCCGTCGCGCACGCCGACGAGGAGCCGCCGCCGCACTTCGCGCTGCCGCCGAAGTCGGCGCTGCTCATCGGCGCGGTGGGGTTCTGCGCGGTGTTCGCCGAGGGCGCCAGCCTGGACTGGTCGGCGGTCTACCTGCGCGACGAGATGGACTCCTCCGCCGGGCTCGCCGCCGCGTGCACCACGGGCTTCGCGCTGACGATGGCCGTGGCCCGGCTGGTGGGCGACGCGGTCGTGGAACGCCTCGGCCCGGTGCGCACGGTGCGCGCGGGCGGGGTGCTGGCGACGCTCGGCGGGGTGCTCATCATCACCTCCTCCGCCGCGGCGCAGGCGATGGCCGGGTTCGGGCTGCTGGGCCTGGGCATCGCGGTCGTCGTCCCGGTGGTCTTCGCGGCGGCGGCGCGGTCCGCGAACGCGCCGAGCCAGGCCATCGCGGGGGTCGCGACGATCATGTACGCCTCGGGGCTGATCGCCCCCGCGGCGATCGGGCAGGTCGCCGACGCGACGTCGCTGACGATGTCGTTCGGCCTGGTGACGCTGCTGGCCAGCGGGCTCATCGGGGGCGCGGGGCTGCTGCGCGGGCGGCGCTCGGAGACGAAGGCCAAGGCGCCCGGCGCGGCGCCGGATCCGGCCCCGGCGCCGGGCACGGACGCGTAGGCGGCGGGCCGGCCCGTACGAGCCCGCAGGCCTCAGGCCGTCAGCCCTCGGCGCCGGCCCGCCGCCAGCCCGCCGCCCTCGGCGCTAGCCCACCGCCTTCGCCGCCGCGCGGCCCGCGGCGCGGCCGGAGAAGAGGCACCCGCCGAGGAAGGTGCCCTCCAGCGAGCGGTACCCGTGGACGCCGCCCCCGCCGAAGCCGGCGGCCTCCCCGGCCGCGTACAGGCCGGGCAGCGGCTCCCCGCCCTCGGCGAGCACCCGCGACGACAGGTCCGTCTCCAGCCCGCCGAGGGACTTGCGGGTGAGGATGTTCAGCCGTACGGCGATGAGCGGGCCGTTCTTCGGGTCCAGGAAGCGGTGCGGGGAGGCGGCGCGGATGAGCTTGTCGCCGAGGAAGTTGCGGGCGCCGCGCAGCGCGGTGATCTGCATGTCCTTGGTGTAGGCGTTGTCGATCTCGCGGTCGCGGGCGGTGAGCGTGCGGCGCAGCGCCTCCTCGTCGATGAGCTTGTCGCCGGTCAGTTCGTTCATCCGGCGCACCAGCGTGCCGAGGTCGCGTTCGACGACGAAGTCGACGCCGTTGTCCATGAACGCCTGCACCGGGCCCGGCGCGCCGGAACCGGCGCGGCCCAGTACGTCGCGCACGCTCTTGCCGGTCAGGTCCGGGTTCTGCTCGCTGCCGGAGAGCGTGAACTCCTTCTCGATGACCTTCTGGCTGAGGACGAACCAGGTGTAGCCGTGGCCCGACTTCATGATGTGCTCCAGCGTGCCGAGCGTGTCGAAGCCGGGGAACAGCGGCACGGGCAGCCTGCGGCCGGTCGCGTCCAGCCACAGCGAGGAGGGGCCCGGCAGGATGCGGATGCCGTGGCGGGCCCAGATGGGGTTCCAGTTCTCGATGCCCTCGGTGTAGTGCCACATCCGGTCGCGGTTGATCAGCCGGCCGCCGGCGGCCCCGGCGACGTCGAGCAGCAGCCCGTCGACGTGCGCGGGGACGCCGGAGAGCAGCTTCTCGGGCGGGGTGCCGAGGCGCTCGGGCCAGTGGGCGCGTACGAGGTCGTGGTTGCCGCCGATGCCGCCGGAGGTGACGATCACCGCCTGGGCGCGCAGCTCGAAGGTGTCGGCCACCTCCCGGCTGCTGGCGGTGCCGCGCGGGGCGTCGCTGGGCCGGAGGATCTCCCCGGTGACGGTGTCGACGGCGCCGGCGCTGCGGGCGAGGCCGGTGACGCGGTGGCGGAACCGCATGTCGACGCGGCCCTGCTCCGCGGCCGCGCGCACCCGCCGCTCGAAGGGGGCGACGATGCCCGGCCCGGTGCCCCAGGTGATGTGGAAGCGGGGTACGGAGTTGCCGTGGCCCTCCGCGTCGTAGCCGCCGCGCTCGGCCCAGCCGACGACCGGGAAGAACGAGACGTCCATGGAGCGCAGCCAGGCGCGCTTCTCGCCGGCGGCGAAGTCCACGTACGCCTCGGCCCACTTGCGCGGCCAGTGGTCCTCGGCGCGGTCGAAGCCGGCGGTGCCGAGCCAGTCCTGCCAGGCCAGCTCGCGGCTGTCGCGGATGCGCATCCGGCGCTGCTCGGGCGAGCCGACGAAGAACAGGCCGCCGAAGGACCAGTGCGCCTGGCCGCCGAGCGACTGCTCCGGCTCCTGGTCCAGCAGGATGACCTTGCGTCCGGCGTCGGCCAGCTCCGCGGTCGCGGCGAGGCCGGCGAGCCCCGCTCCGATCACGATGACGTCGGCGTCGTAGACCATGGCTGCCGCCCCTTCGAAGGTTACCGGTGGGTTCAGATCCTGTTGACTGCGCGCCCGCCCGTCAACCGCCGGGCGCCGGGCACTTCGCCCGCCCGCGGGCGGGGCGGGTCGGCCGCGGGGTGCGCGGGGGCGTTCGGTTAGGGTCGAGGCCGTGAGCGACCCCGAGCGTCCGTCCGCCGTCCGGCTGTGGTTCTCGCCCCGGCGGCTGCGCGCCGAGGGCCGCACGCCCGACTACCGCTTCTCGCTCGCCAACGAGCGGACGTTCCTCGCGTGGGTGCGGACCGCGCTGGCGCTCGTCGGCGGCGGCATCGCCGCGGACCAGTTCCTCGACGAGATGGCCCGCCCCATCCGCACCGCCATCGCCGCGGTGCTGCTCGTGGGCGGAGCGGTCTGCGCGGTACGGGCCGTCAACCACTGGATCCGCTGCGAGCGCGCGATGCGCCGCGGCGAGGACCTGCCGGAGTCCCGCTTCCCCGGGCTGCTCGCCGTGGGCACGGCGGTGGCGGCGGTGGCGCTGATCGTGGCGGTGCTGGTCGGGACCAGGCGGTGAGCGACGCCCGGGACCCCGCGGCGCAGCCGGAGCGGACGCGGTTCGCGTGGCGGCGTACCACGCTGGCGTTCGCGGTCGTGGTGGTGCTGGAGATACGGCGCGTGGTGGTCGAGGGCGCCTCGGTGGGCGGGTACGCCGGGCTGTCGCTGGCGCTGTGCACGTGGCTGGTGTTCCTGGCCGCGGGCCAGCGGCGGATAGGCCAACTGGCCGCGGCCGCACCGGCGGCGATGGCGCCGGGGCTCGCGCTGGGCGCGGGCCTGTGCGTGGTGGCGTCCGCGATATCGGCGGCAGCACTGCTTCTCTGACGCCCCGCGCGCATCCGGACGGCTTTCGAGCCGCCGCACGTGCCGCTGGTCCTAAGCTCGCAGGCAGCACCGCAGCGCAGGCGAGGGTTGTCTTGAGGGGGACATGCGCATGGCCGTCACCGTGCCACTGATCGTCGTCATGGGGGTGTCCGGCTGCGGCAAGACCACGGTGGGCCGGGAGCTGGCCGAGCGGTTGAACGTGCCGTACGCGGACGGCGCGGACATCGCCCGGGAGGCCGGCCTTCCCCCGGCGGACGGCGAGCCGCCGGACGACGCCGTCGCCGGCTGGCTGCGCAGGCGGGCCGCGAGCGGCGGCGTCGTCAGCCGCCCGGCGCTGCGCCGCGGCGACCGCGGCCGGCTCGCGGCGGCCGTGCCGGGCCTGTACTTCCTGCACCTGGACGGCTCCCGGTGCCTGATCGGCGCCCGACTGGCCGAGCGCAAGGAGCTGTTCGTGCCGCACGACGTGCTGGACGCGCAGTTCGCGGCGCTCGAACCGCTGGCGCCCGACGAGCACGGGGCGGCCGTCTGCATCGACGCCACGCCCGCGCAGATCGTGGACCGCGCGGTCGACGCCGCCCGCACGCCGTACACCGTGCAGCTCGCCACCGGCGTGCACGCATACATCCAGCCGGACGGCGGCTGGTGCCTGAGCAACGCGGGCTTCGTCAGCGACGGCACGACCACCCTGCTCGTCGACACCGCGGCCACCGAGAGCCGGGCGCGGCTGCTGCGCGAGGCGGTGCTGGCCAGCGGGGCGCCCGACCCGGCGCTCGTGGTCAACACCCACCACCACGGCGACCACACGTACGGCAACGGCGTCTTCGCCCCGGCCACCGTCGTCGGCCACGCCGGGTGCCGGCAGCAGGTGCTCGCCGCGGGGCGCCATCTGGAGCTGGTGTGGCCGGAGGTGGAGTACGGGGACGTGCGGCTGCGGGCGCCGGACATGACGTACACGGAGTCGATGACGCTGACCGCGGGCGGCACGGAGGTCCGGCTGCTGCACCCCGGGCCCGCGCACACCGTCGGGGACACGGTGGTGTGGCTGCCGGAGCAGCGGGTCGTGTTCGCCGGGGACCTGGCGATGTGCGGCGGGACGCCGTTCGTCGCGTTCGGCTCGCTCTCCGGGTCGCTGCGGGCGCTGGAGCGGCTGCGGTCGCTGGGCGCGGAGACCGTGGTGCCGGGGCACGGGCCGGTGACGGACGCGGGGGTGTTCGACGTGGTGGAGCGGTATCTGCGCTACGTCGCCGAGTTGGCCGCGCAGGGCCGCGCGGCGGGCCGTACGCCCCTGGAGGCGGCGCGGGCGGCGGACCCGGAGGCGTTCGCGGAGCTGCGGGAGCCGGAGCGGCTGGTGGCGAACCTGCACCGGGCGTACAGCGAGCTGGCCGGCGAGCCGGAGGGCCACCCGCTGGACGCGGCGGAGTACTTCGCGGACATGGCGGCAATGAACGGCGGCAGGATGATGCCCTGCCACGCGTAGCGCCCGCGGCGGGCTGGACGACATACCGACCGGTCGGCACTATGGACCCGGGGCCCGCCGCCGGACCCCGTCGACCGCTGCCGCCGCCCGGAGGGACCCCGCATGAGCGACGACCACCCGCCCGGCCTCGACCCCGACGCGCTGCGCCGCCACCTCGACGCGCAGCTCCCCGGGCTCGTCCGCGGCGGGCTCCGCGCCCGGCTCATCGAGGGCGGCCGGTCCAACCTCACGTACGACGTCACCGACGGCACCGGCCGCTGGGTCGTCCGCCGCCCCCCGCTCGGCCACGTCCTCGCCACCGCGCACGACATGGCCCGCGAGCACCGCGTGCTCACCGCGCTGCACCCCACCCCCGTCCCCGTGCCGCGGACGCTGCTGCTCTGCTCCGACGAGTCCGTCCTCGGCGCCCCCTTCTACGTCATGGAGGCCGTCCCCGGCACCGTGTACCGCACGGCCGGGCAGCTGGCGCCGCTGGGCCCCGCGCGCACCCGGGCCGTGGTCGACGGCCTCGTCGACACCCTGGTCGGCCTGCACGCCGTCGACCCGGCCGCCGTGGGCCTCGGCGACTTCGGCCGCCCCGACGGCTTCCTGGAGCGCCAGCTCCGCCGCTGGGGCAAGCAGCTCGACGCCTCCCGCAGCCGCGAACTGCCGGGCATCGACGAGCTGCACGACGCCCTCGCCCGCGACCTGCCGCCCGCCGCCGCGCCCGCCGTCGTACACGGGGACTACCGCCTCGACAACGTCCTCGTCGACGCCGGCGACACCGTGGCGGCCGTCCTGGACTGGGAGATGTCGACGCTCGGCGACCCGCTCACGGACCTCGGCCTGCTGGCCATGTACAGCACCCCCGCGGGCGCCGACTCCCCCATCGCCACCACCGCCGGCGCCCCCGGCCACCCGACCGCCGCCGAGATCACCGCCAGATACGCCGAGCGGTCCGGCCGGGACGTCTCCCGCGTCGCCTGGTACACGGCGTTCGCGTACTTCAAGCTCGCCGTGATCCTGGAGGGCATCCACTACCGCTTCACGCTCGGCCGGACCGTCGGCGCCGGCTTCGACCGCATCGGCGAGCTGGTGCCGCAGTTCATCGCGGGCGGCCGCACCACACTGCAGGAGGGCTGACCGGCCATGGACTTCGCACTCGACGCACGCACCGAGGAACTGCGGGAGCGCCTGCTCTCGTTCATGACCGAGCACGTCCACCCCGCCGAGCCGGTCGCCGCCGCGCAGGTCGCCGAGCAGGGCGACCCGTGGGTGCACCCGCCGGTCGTGCACGAGCTGCGTGCCGAGGCCCGCAGGCGCGGGCTGTGGAACCTCTTCCTCCCCGGCACGACGTACGGCGCGGGCCTGACGAACCTCCAGTACGCGCCGCTCGCCGAGATCACCGGCCGCAGCCCCCACCTCGCGCCGCTGGCGCTCAACTGCAGCGCGCCGGACACCGGGAACATGGAACTGCTGGCCCAGTTCGCCACCGAGGAGCAGCGCGCACGGTGGCTGGAGCCGCTGCTGGAGGGCCGGATCCGGTCGGCGTTCGCGATGACGGAACCCGCCGTCGCGTCCTCCGACGCCACGAACGTCGAGACCAGGATCGAGCGGGACGGCGGCTCGTACGTCGTCAACGGCCGCAAGTGGTACATCTCCGGGGCGATGAACCCGGACTGCGCCGTGTTCATCGTCATGGGCAAGACCGACCCGCACGGCAGCGATCCCCGCCGCCAGCAGTCCATGGTCCTCGTCCCCCGCGAGACTCCCGGCCTCACCGTCCGCCGCGCCATGCAGGTCTACGGCTTCGAGGACCATCTGCACGGCGGCCATGCCGAGATCGTCCTCGACGACGTACGGGTCCCGGCGGCCAACCTGATCGGCGAGGAGGGCGGCGGCTTCGCCATCGCGCAGGCGCGGCTGGGTCCCGGCCGCATCCACCACTGCATGCGGCTCATCGGCATGGCGGAGCGGGCGATCGAGCTGATGTGCCGGCGGGCGGTGGAGCGTTCGGCGTTCGGCAAGGAGCTGGCGCGGCAGGGCGTGGTGCAGACCTGGATCGCGGACGCGCGGGTGGCGGTGGAGCAGCTGCGGCTGCTGGTGCTGAAGACCGCGTGGCTGATGGACACGGTCGGCAACCGCGGCGCGCACACGGAGATCCAGGCCATCAAGATCGCGGTGCCGCGGGAGGTCACGGGCATCCTGGACCGCGCGGTGCAGTTGCACGGCGCCGCGGGCGTCAGCCAGGACACGCCGCTGGCCGAGCTGTGGGCGTCGGCGCGCACGCTGCGGCTGGCGGACGGACCGGACGAGGTGCACCAGCGGTCGCTGGCCCGGCGCGAGCTGAAGAAGTACACGCCGGGCGCGTGAGCCGGTGCCGTACGGGCCCGGGCACGCCCCGGCCCGTACGGCCCGGGGCGCCGGTGCTCCGGTGCTCTGGGCTACGGGCGCAGCGCGCGCATCAGCAGCTCCGCCAGGTGGTCGCCGACCTCCCGCGCCGACATGGGCCCGTCCGGGCGGTACCAGCTTCCCAGGTGGTGCAGCGCGCCGAAGTGGTAGTCCACCACCAGGTCGGCCGGGGTGGCGGTGGAGAACACGCCGGCGGCCTGGCCCTCCTCGATGAGGCCGCGGAAGCGCTCGTGGTAGCGCCGCCGCTCCGCCCGTACCTCCTTGGACTTCTCCGGGCCCAGCATGTGCATCGAGCGGAAGAAGATCAGCGCGTCCTCGTGGTGGTCGACGGTGGTGACGACGACGTCCGCCGCCGCCTCCCGCAGCCGCCGCTCGACCGGGGCGTCCAGCGCCGCGAAGTGGTCGAGGCGCTCCTGCTGGAGGCGCAGGAGGCGGGCGTAGATCTCGTGCAGCAGGTCGTCCTTGGACCCGAAGTAGTGGTAGAGCGCGCCCTTGGTGACCCCGGCGGCCTCGACGAGTTCCTGCACCGAGGTGCGGTCGAAGCCCCGCTCGGCGAAGAGGCGTGTGGCGGCGGCGAGCAGCCGCTCCGGCACCGTCCCGCTGTTCCCGCCCGTCGTCGTCGCCATGTCCTCGCCCTTCGTCGTCCCGGCCTCCAGTGTCGGCCCCGGCACCCCGGTCCGTCGCGGCGTACGGGAAGGTCCGCGGGCCGCGACCCCTAGGGTCTGTCCTCGAGTGTCTGCTGGAGGCGGTTCATGCCCGCCAGCCAGCGGTCCGGGTCGGTGGCGCGCACGGCGCTGTAACCGGCGACCTCGGGGTGCGGCAGGATCAGGAAGCGGTCCTCGGCGATGCCGGCCAGGACGGCGTCGGCGACCTGCTCCGGCTCGATGGCGCCGGGGGCGAGGACCAGGTCGCCGGCCGCGCCGGTGGCGCGGAGCATGTCGGTGCGTACGCCCTGGGGGCAGACCGCGTGCACGGCGATGCCGCGGTGGCGGTACGTCAGGGACAGCCACTCGGCGAAGGCCAGCGCGGCATGCTTGGTGACGCTGTACGGGGCGGCGCCGACCATCGACAGCAGGCCGGCCGCCGAGACGGTGGCCACGAACCGGCCCTCGCCGCGCTCCAGCCACTCCGGCAGCAGCTCGCGGGCGGCGCGCACGTGCGCCATGACGTTGACGTCCCAGGCGGCGGCCCACTCGCCGTCCGCGGCCTCCGGGCCGCCGCCGGTGGCGACCCCGGCGTTGGCGCAGAAGAGGTCGATGCCGCCGAGGGCCTCGCGGGCGGCGGACACGGCGCCGGAGGCGTCGCCGGGCAGCGCGAACCCGCCGATCTCGGCGGCGACTTCGCGGGCCCTGTCGGCGTCGACGTCGTTGACGGCGACGCGGGCGCCCCCGGCGGCGAGCCGTCGTGCCAGCGCGGCGCCGATGCCGCCGCCGCCCCCGGTGACCACTGCCCGCGCGTCCCGTACGCCGCCCACGGTGCCCGCCTCTCCACGGTTGCCGTCCCGGTTGCCGACCAGGGGCAGACTAACCGGTCGGTATGCGGCGGGGAAGGTCCGGGCCGCGGCGGCCGTCGGCGCACGGACCGGGCGTTCGGCCGTACGGGCGAGCGCCGCACGTCCCGCCGTACGGGCCGGACGCCGGACGGCGACCGCGGACGCGCCGGCGGACCGCGGCGCGGCCGCCCCCGGGAGGAGCCGCGGCGCCGCGGTGCTGCCGCGCGCTGCCCTGCTGCCGGTGCGGGTCCGGGGCGGTGTCAGTGGCGGCGCTTACGGTGGCTGGATGCTGTTGCAGGTGTGCCTCAACGGGCCGCGGAGCGCGGCCGAGCACCGCGGGGTGCCCGTAACGCCCCGGGCGCTGGCCGACGCCGCGGTGGCGGCGTGTGCGGCCGGGGCCCGGGACGTCCACCTGCACCCCAAGTCGCCCGCCGGGGCGGACTCGGTCGTGGCGGCCGACGTCGCCGCGGCCGTCACCGCCGTGCGGCGGGCCGTGCCCGGGGTGCCGGTGGGGGTGACGACCGGGGCCTGGGCGGAGCCCGACCCCGCGGTCCGCGTGGCCCGCGTCCGCTCGTGGACGGTGCTGCCGGACCACGCCTCGGTCAACTGGCACGAGCCCGGCGCGGATCAGGTCGCCGCCGCGCTGCTGGAGCGCGGCGTCGGCGTGGAGGCCGGGGTGTGGTCGGGCACGGACGCGGTGGCTCTCTTCCGCGCCTCCCCGCTCGCCCCGCGGGTCCTGCGCGTGCTCGCCGAGGTGACCGATACCGACCCCGGCTCCGCGCCCGGCACCGCCCGCGAGTTGCTCACCGCCCTGGCCGGGGCGCCCGCCCGGCCCGTACTGCTGCACGGCGAGGACGGCGGTGCCTGGCCGGTGCTGCGGCTCGCGGCCGGGCTGGGTCTGGCGACCCGTATCGGCCTGGAGGACACCCTCGTGCTCCCCGACGGCACGCCGGCCCCCGGGAACGCCGCGCTGGTCGCGGCCGCCGCCGCGCTGCTGTCCGGCCCGTCGGGCGCCGGGGCGCCGTGACGGCGACGCGGCCACGGGCACGGGGCCGTTGACAGGGATCCGCACCGCGACCATGCTAAGCAGTCGCTTAGACCATCCCGACGCACCCGCGCACAGCCCCGCACACGCGCACACCCGTACACCCTCGCCCGCCCCGGGAGGCACGCCATGGCAGAGCCCCGCACGTTCACCTCGGTCGACGAGCTGAAGGGCGCGGTGGGCGAGCAGTTGGGGCATACGGACTGGGTGGAGATCGACCAGCGGCGCATCGACCTGTTCGCCGAGGCCACCGGCGACCACCAGTGGATCCACGTCGACCCGGAGCGGGCGGCCGGGGGCCCGTTCGGCGGGACCATCGCCCACGGCTACCTCACGCTCTCGCTGCTGCCGCTCTTCGGTCCGCAGCTCATCGACGTCGCGGGCGTCCGCATGGGCGTCAACTACGGTACGAACAAGGTGCGTTTCCCCGCTCCCGTCCCCGTCGGCTCGCGGCTGCGGGCGTCCGCCACGATCACGGACGTCGGCGAGGTCGCGGACGGCGTGCAGCTCACCGTGCGGTACACGGTCGAGCGCGAGGGCGGCGAGAAGCCCGTGTGCGTCGCGGAGTCCGTGGTCCGCTACTACTTCTGAGGCCCGTGCCGCCGGGCGTCCCGCGCGTCCGGCGCCGCCACCATCCGGCCGACCAGGTCCGCGTAGAGCGACCCGACCTCCTCCGGCGGCCTGCTGCCCGCGGCGCTGAACCAGCGGGCCACGTCCACGCACAGCGACAGCACCGCCAGCGCCGTCCCCGGCACGTCGGCCACCGCGAACTCGCCGTCCCGCACGCCGTCCTCGATGATCCCCCGCACCAGCCGGTCGATCTCCCGCCGCAGCGCGACGATCTCCGCGTAGTGCTCCTCGCCGAGCGCCGCCAGTTCGTACTGCACCACGCGCGCCGTCGTGTGGTGCTCCGCGTGCCAGCGCGCGAAGGCCCGTACGGCGTACGCGAGCCGCTCCCCCGCCGTGCCCTCGGACTCCGCCGCGGCGGCGATGACCGCCCGCGCCCGCTCGTGGCCGACGCGGCTGATGCGGAAGAGCAGCTCTTCCTTGGTCTTGAAGTGGATGTAGAGCGCGGCAGGGCTCATCCCGGCGCGGCCGGCGATGTCGCGGGTGGTGGTGGCGTGGTAGCCGCGCTCCGCGAAGGCCTCGACGCCCGCGGTGAGCAGCCGCTGCGCCGCCTCCGGCTCGACCCCGCCCCAGGCCGCGGGCTCCTGGACGTCCTGCATGCTCGCTCTCCGCTCTCCCGGGTGCAGCGGAGAACACCCTACCCTCGACGCTGAGCAAGCGCTTAGGGCCGTACGGACCGGGTGTGCCGGCCCGCACCCGCGGCCCGCGACCTCCCGGTTAGCGCTGCTAGTTTGCCGCCCCGGCCGCTCTAAAATGTGCGGCATGGCCCGCCCCCGCAAGCCCCTGCTGAGCCGTGAGCGCATCGTCGCGGCGGCGCTCGCCCTCGTCGACGCCGAGGGGCTGCAGGCCGTGTCCACCCGGCGGCTCGCCGCCGAGCTGGGGGTCAGCGGGCCTTCGCTGTACAACCACTTCACGACGAAGGACGAACTGCTGGACGCCGCGGTCGACGCGGTGGTCGCCGAAGTCGACCTGTCGATGTTCGCGGACGGCTCGCCGTGGCCGGAGGCGCTGCTCGCCTGGGCCAGGTCCTACCGGGCGGCGCTGGCCGCGCACCCGAACATCGTGCCCGTGCTCGCCCAGGGCCCCGGCCGCAGGCCGGCGGCGCTGCGGCTCGCGGACGCGGTGTTCGGCGGCATGGTGGCGGCGGGCTGGCCGCCGGCGCAGGCCACCCGGGTCGGCGCGCTGATGCGGTACTACGTCGCCGGCTCCGCGCTGGGCTCGTTCGCGGGCGGCTTCGTCGCCGACCCCGCGGCGTACGACCCGGCGGACTACCCGCACCTCGGCCGGGCGCATCTGCTGGCGGAGCACCGGCGGGAGGTGGACGAGGGCGCCTTCGAGACCGGGCTACGGGCGCTCGTGGACGGCCTGCGGCTGCAGTTCGCCCAGCTCAGCGGGCAGCCGTCGGGCTGACGCCGGGCGTGCGCCGGGGCGCCGCCGGGCGGGCCGTGGCCGGGGCTATGATCCCGCAATGGCCGACCTGGTACGCGTGATCTACCGCAAGTACGACGGCACCCTGCACTGGAACTCGACCATGCGCCGCCTCGGCGAGGACGAGCACGGCGTGTGGCTCGGCCAGCAGGCCGGCGGCACGACGCGCAAGGGCGCGGGCCCGCCCGTGACCTTCGAGTGCGCGCACGTGACGCTCTTCCCCCGCGGCTCCTGGTGGACCGCCGCGTTCAACGCCCCGCCGCGGCGCACCGCCCTGTACGTGGACATCACCACGCCGCCGCGGTGGCGCTCGGCCGCGGAGGTCACGATGGTCGACCTGGACCTCGACGTCGCCCGGCAGCGCGGCGAGGAGGCGCCTCGGCTGCTGGACGAGGACGAGTTCGCCGATCACCGGGTGCGCTACGGCTACTCGGAGGAGACCGTGGCGCGGGCGACCGCGTCGGCCGAGTGGCTGATGGCGGCGGTGGCGGCGGGCACGGAGCCGTTCGGCGGGGCGCACCGGAGGTGGCTCGAACAGGTCGCGGACGGCGACCCCGGACCCCACCCGCCGACCGGCCGGTAACCGCCGCGTCGGGAGGCGTGAATTCGCAGGTCCGGTGTCGGTGGGCCGACCTACCATGGCGGGCATGGCCCGATCGAACAGCTCCTTCGCCCGCCCCGTCCCGCCACGCCGCGCCGGCGGGCGCCGATGAGCGCCGGACCGCCGGACGCCCCGTCCGGCGTCCGGGCGGCCGACCCGGTGACCGACGACGCGGCGGCCGACGAGGCGGCGGCCCCGGTGCCCGATCCGCTGCGCGGGCAGACGCTCGCGGAGTCGCGCCGGCGGACGTCGGTGAAGTGGCGCGCGTATCCGCCCGACGTGCTGCCGCTGTGGGTCGCCGAGATGGACACGCGGCTCGCGGCCCCCATCGCCGAGGCGGTGCACGAGGCGATCGACCTGGGCGACACGGGGTACGCGACCGTCGAGCCGTACGCGCGGGCGCTCGCGGACTTCGCGGGGCGGCGCTGGGACTGGCAGGTGCCGGCCGAGCGGATCGCCCTCGTGCCCGACGTGATGCGCGGCATCGTCGAGGTGCTGAAGCTGATCACGTCCCCGGACGACGCCGTCGTCGTCAACTCCCCGGTCTACCCGCCGTTCTACGCCTTCACAGAACACCTGGGGCTGCGCGTGGTCGAGGCCCCGCTCGGCGCCGGCCGCCGCATCGACTTCGACGCCCTGGCCGCGGCGTTCACCGCCGCCAGGGCCGGCGGCCACCGCGCGGCGTACCTGCTGAGCAGCCCGCACAACCCGACCGGCACCGTGCACACCGCCGCCGAGCTGGCCCGGGTCGCCGCGCTCGCCGGGGAGCACGGGGTGCGGGTCGTCGCCGACGAGATCCACGCCCCGCTGGTGCCGCCGGGCACCGGTGCCCGGCACGTGCCGTACCTGACCGTGCCGGGCGCGGAGCGGGGCTTCGCGCTGCTGTCGGCGTCGAAGGCGTGGAACCTGGCGGGGCTGAAGGCGGCGGTGGCCGTCGCCGGCGAGGAGTCGGCGGGCGAGCTGGCGCTGATACCGGAGGAGGTCGCGGCCGGGGCCAGCCACCTGGGGGTCATCGCGCACGTGGCGGCCCTCCGGCACGGCGGCCCGTGGCTCGACGCGCTGCTCGCCGGGCTGGACGGCAACCGCCGGCTGCTCGGCCGGCTGCTCGCGGAGCGGCTGCCGGGCGTGGAGTACCACGTCCCGGACGGTACGTTCCTGGCCTGGCTGGACTGCCGGGAGCTGGGCCTCGGGGACGACCCCGCGGCGGTGTTCCTGGAGCGCGGGCGCGTGGCGCTGGCGTCGGGGATCCCGTTCGGCACGGGCGGCGCCGGCCACGCGCGGCTCAACTTCGCCACCTCGCCCGAGGTGCTGACCGAGGCGGTGGACCGGATGGCCGCCGCGTTGCCCCAGCCGGGAGGCAGGCCATGACCGACGACGTCACCGAGGACCGGAAGAACGGCGGCACCACCCGGGAACGCGGCACCGCGGCGCCCGCCGGCCGCGGGCCCGTCCACGCCTTCCGCGACGACGCCCTCGGCGCGCACGACGCCGTCGGCCTCGCCAGGCTCGTCCGCGCCGGCGAGGTCGGCGCGGGGGAGCTGGCCCGTGCCGCGGTCGAGCGCATCCGGCTCGTCGAGCCCGAACTGCACGCCGTCGCCGTCCCGGCCTACGACACGTACGACCCGGACGAGGCGGACAAGGCATACGAGGCGGACCGCGCGACCGGCGGCCCGCTCGCCGGAGTGCCCACCCTGCTGAAGGACAACACCGACTACGGCGGCCTGCCCACCGGGCACGGCAGCGCCGCGTTCACGCCGCACGCCGCGCCGCGGCACGCGCCGTTCACGCGCCAGTTCCTCAGCACGGGCATGACGTTCCTCGGCAAGACCCGGCTGCCGGAGTTCGGCTTCAACGCCAGCACGGAGTACGAGAACGACGAGCCCGTCCGCAACCCCTGGCACCCGTCCTACTCCCCCGGCGGCTCCTCCGGCGGCAGCGCCGCGCTCGTCGCCTCCGGGGCCGTGCCGATCGCCCACGCCAACGACGGCGGCGGCTCGATCCGCATCCCCGCGGCGTGCTGCGGGCTCGTCGGCCTCAAGCCCACCCGGGGCCGGGTCGTGGCCAACGAGACGGGCCGCAGGCTGCCCATCGACATGGTCGGCGACGGCGTCCTGAGCCGGTCCGTGCGCGACACCGCCGCGTTCCTCGCCGCGGCAGAACGGCACTGGCGCAACCCGCGGATGCCCCCGCTCGGCCTGGTCGAGGGCCCGGGCACGCGCCGCCTGCGGATCGGCCTGGTGGCCGAGTCGCCGACGGGCGCGGCGACCGACGCGGCCACGCGCGCGGCCGTCGCGGCCGTGGCCCTCGCGCTGGAGGGGCAGGGGCACGCGGTCGAGCCGTACGCGCTGCCACTCGACGGCCGCTTCGAGCAGGACTTCATCTCGTACTGGGGGATGCTCGCCTTCCTCGCCGGCGCCGGCGGGCGGTTCGTGTACGACCGGCACTTCGACGGCCGCCGGATGGACGGGCTGAGCAAGGGCCTGCGGGCGACGTACCTGCGCCGGATGCACACCACCCCGGCGTTCCTGCGCCGGCTGCGCCGCGCGGCGGACGAGGCGTACGACGCGGCGCTCACGCGCTACGACGTGCTGCTGTCCCCGGTCCTCGCGCACACCACCCCGCGGCTGGGGCACCTGTCGCCCAACGTCCCGTACGAGGAACTGCTGAACCGCCTCCGGGCGTACGTGGCCTTCACCCCCATCAACAACATCAACGGCAGCCCGGCCATCTCCCTGCCCGCCCCGGCGGCCGACCCGGCACCCGCGGGCGGCGTACCGGCCGGGGTGATGCTGTCGGCGGCCCACGGCGACGAACGCACGCTGCTGGAACTGGCCTTCGCCCTGGAGGCCGACCGGCCCTGGCGCCGGATCCAGGACGCCTGAGGGACCGGGGAAGCGGATGGTGCTCGGCAAACTGGTGAAGCTACGCGCATTCGAGCCACCGGAGGCGGACGCGCTCCGGCGGTGAGGCCGGGGACCGCGACCCCACCCCCCGCTCCCGGCTCCCGGCCGCCACCGGAACGGACCAGGTGCCCGGCCGGGAGTGGCCGGGCACCTGGGGTCGGCGACGGGTGGTTCGGCGTGCCGCCCGGTCGCCGGGCCGGCCCGGGGGCCGGTCCGTCGTCGCCGCCCCTCGCGGCGACGACGGGTCCTCTGGGCGGGGTCAGCCGCAGTCGGCCTCTATCGCGCCCGCCGACCAGCGGACGCCGCCGAGGAGGTGGCGTACGAAGTCCGGCTCCGCGTACGACTCGGCGGTGTGACCGCCGCCGGTGTAGAACGACCGGCCGCCCTCGTACTCCTGGCACCAGGCGATGGGGTGGTCCTCCCCCATCTGCCCGCCGTCGTAGGTCGACTCGTCGAGCGTGGCCAGCACGTGCGCGGTGTCGCGTGCGTTGGCCCGGTAGTCGTACCACTCGTCGTTGCGGACCCACTGGTCGTCCAGGTGCGCGGTGGCGTCGTGCGCGTGGTCCTCCACGTTCACCGTGGCCTGCTGGATCGCCGGGTGGGAGGCGAACCAGGCGCCGACCAGCTCGCCGTAGAACGGCCAGTCGTACTCGGTGTCGGCGGCGGCGTGGATGCCCATGTAGCCGCCGCCGCCCTTGATGTAGCCCTCGAACGCCGTCTGCTGGGTCGCGTCGAGCACGTCGCCCGTGGTGTGCAGGAAGACGACCGTCTCGTACTGCGACAGGTTCTCCCCGGTGAACGCGCCGGCGTCCTCCGTGGCCGTGACGGTGAAGTCGTTCTCTGTGCCCAGCCGGGTGAGCGCCGCGACCCCCTCGTCGATCGAGTCGTGCCGGAAGCCGGCCGTCTTGGAGAAGACCAGCACGTCGAAGGGGGCGGCGTCGGCGCCCGCGGCTGCCGCCGCCTCCCGCGCCTCCGGCGCCGGGGCCGCGTTCGCCCCGGTCATCGGCAGCGCAGCCACGGCACCGAGCAGCGCGCACGCGGCGGCCGGGATGGCGAGGCGCTTGGCCCGCCGCTTCGTCTTGTCGGTCACTGTTCGCCTCCGGAGCCGAGGGTGAAGGAGTCGACGGTGAAGGGCGCGTCTCCCGCGCCCGTGAAGACCAGGTGCAGCGTCGTGGTCTCCGCCGGCGCGTCGGCCAGCGTGGTGGTCACGTCCTCGTACGTGTCCGCGTCCCCGGTCGCCGGCACGTCGACGGTGCCGAGCAGCGCGCCGTCCGGTGCGTCGGCGCGTACCTCGATGGCCCCGCCGGCCGCCTCCGCGGCCACGCGGGCGGTGAAGTCGCCGTCCTCGACCAGGTACGGGGTGAACGCGACCCAGTCGCCGTCGTCGATGCCGCCGGCCCGGGCGCCGCCCTCCGCCGCCCCGGACTGCTCGACCTCGACGCCCTCGGTGGTCTTGAAGTGCTCCGCCTGCCGGTGGCGGGGCTGCGCGAGGTGCTGGTCGGTGACGGTCGTGCCGTCCGCGGCGGTGTACTTGGCGGTGAAGACGCCGAAGATGTTGGCGCTCACGTCGTGCCCGCCGTCCTGGGGCGTCTGGAGGATGCCGGAACAGCCCGAGGCGGACGCGAGGTGGTGGGCGTGCGAGTCGTGGCCGAGCAGGTAGTCGAGCGTCACCTTCGCGCAGTCGACCTCGCCGCCGTCGGGGTCGGTCACCTCGATCTCGAACGGCACGGCGTCGCCGAACTCGAAGAGCTGCCCGTCGCCGGGGAGCTTCAGCTCCACCGACGCCGCGCTCGCGGCCTTCGGCGTGCCGCTGTCCGCGCCGCCGGCCTTCACGACCTTCGGCTCCTCGCCGGCCGCGGCGCCGCCTGCCTGGCCCGCCGGTACGTGCTCGATGCGGTAGAGCGCGCTGGAGTCGTCGCCGCTGCCGAAGCCGGTGCCGTAGTCCAGGACGTACAGCGCCCCGTCGGGCCCGAAGGCCATGTCCATCACCTGGGTGCCGGACCAGGGGAAGTCGTTGATGGACTGGACCCCGCCGGAGCCGTCGACCTTGATGTTCTTGATCCAGCGGCGGCCGAACTCGCCGGCGAAGTAGTCCCCGTCGAACTCCTCGGGGAACTTCACGGCCGAGTCGAGGCCGGCGTCGTAGTTGTAGACGGGGCCGCCCATCGGGGACTCGGAGCCGTTGCCGAACTCGGGGACGGAGTTGCCGTCGTAGGGGATCCACGCGGCCTGGGCCGGCGGCAGCTCGGTCAGGCCGGTGTTGTGCGGCGAGTTGTTGACGGGCGCGCCGCAGTCGTAGGTGCCGCCGGAGGAGCCGTTGCCGAAGTCGTACTCGACGTAGGCGTCGTTGTCGCCGGTGCAGTACGGCCAGCCGAAGTTGCCCGGCTCGCTGATGCGGTTGAACTCGACCTGGCCGCCGGGCCCGCGGGTGGCGCTCGCGGTGCCGGCGTCGGGGCCGTAGTCGCCGAGGTAGACGACTCCGGTGGCCTTGTCGACGCTCATCCGGAACGGGTTGCGGAAGCCCATGGCGTAGATCTCGGGCCTGGTCTTCTCCGTGCCGGGCGCGAAGAGGTTGCCGGCGGGGATGTCGTACGAGCCGTCCGCGTTGACCTTGATCCGCAGCACCTTGCCGCGCAGGTCGTTGGTGTTCGCCGAGCTGCGCTGGGCGTCGAACGCCGGGTTCCGGTCGGCGCGTTCGTCGATGGGCGTGTAGCCGTCGGAGGCGAACGGGTTGGTGTCGTCGCCGGTGGACAGGTAGAGGTTGCCCTCGGCGTCGAAGTCGATGTCGCCGCCGACGTGGCAGCACTGGCCTCGGGAGGTCGGGACCTCCAGGACGGTGACCTCGCTGCCCAGGTCCAGCGTGCCGTTCTCGCCCAGGACGAACCGCGAGAGGCGGTTGACGCCGTCGAAGGGCGCGAAGTCGGCGGGGCTGCCCGTCTCGGGGGCGCCGCCGCCGGGGGTGTCGAGGGGCGGGGCGTAGAAGAGGTAGACGAAGCGGTTGGACGCGAAGTCCGGGTCGGCGGCGACGCCTTGCAGGCCTTCCTCGTCGTTGGTGTAGACGGGGAGCCTGCCCGCGACGCTGGTGTCGCCGTTGGCGTTGGTCAGGCGCAGCGTGCCGTCGCGCGCGGTGTGCAGCACCGACCGGTCGGGCAGTACGGCCAGCGACATGGGCTCGCCCATGTCGGGTACGCCCTTGGCGAGTTCGACCTGCCGGAACTCCGCCGCCGCGGCCTTCGGCGGCGCGGCGGTGGCCGACTGCGTGACCGTGAGGGCGACCACGCCCGATGTCACGAGCAGGCCGCCCGACAATGCGGCCATGACCTTTCTGAGTTTCCTGTGCACGCGTTTCCTCCGGGGAGAGGGTCGGTGGGGGGTTGCACAGGCGCGCGCCGTCGCGCCCCGGGGCGGCGTCGTCCGATGGAGGGGGGTGACGTCGCCGCCCCGGCTGACCGGTCCGCAACAAGTTAACTTCTTTTCGTCACCCTGGGAACTGCTTCGACTCAACCGCAAACAAACTTTATCCACCAAGAGTCCAAAGACCGGAGGGAGTTGGCAGAAACCCGTTCCCGGTCCTTTCTTGTCTCCAAGAAGTGAAGACATGGGCGTTGTCGCAGTTTGATCGTCAGGGCACTTTCTTTCCGCGCGCCGACACGGCCGTCAAGTAATCCGGCTGACCGGTGCGCGGACGGCGGCGGACGCTCAGAACACCACGAGCGCCCGTCCCCCGCGTCCCGCGAGCATCGCGTCGAACGCCGCCGGGATGCCGTCGAGCCCGATGCGCGCGGTGACGAGCCCGCCGAGGTCCAGCTCCCCGGCGCGTACGTGCGCGGCGATGGCGGGCAGGTCGCGGGCCGGGTCGCTGTTGCCGTAGACGCAGCCGGAGAGCGTGCGGCCGAAGTAGAAGAGTTCCAGCGCGGAGAACGACACCCGGTCCTCCTGCCCGCCGATGCCGACGACCGTGGTCCGGCCGCCGCGCCGCGTGCTGGACCAGGCGGTGCGTATCGACTCCGCCCGGCCGGCGCACTCGATCGCCACGTCGGCGCCGACCCCCGCCGTCAGCGAGCGGATCCGCTTCGCGGTGTCGCGCTCCCCGCCGGGCGCCGCGAGGACGAAGTCGGTGGCGCCCGCGGCGCGGGCCAGCTCCTCCTTCGCCGGCGACACGTCCACCGCCACGAGCGGCCCGGCGCCCGCGATCCTGGCGGCCTGGAGCACGGCGAGCCCGACGCCGCCGGCGCCGAAGACGGCGACCGACTCCCCGGCCCGTACCGCCGCGGCGTGGTGCACGGCGCCCCAGCCGGTGAGCACGGCGCAGCCGAGGAGCGCGGCGTCGGTGAGCGGCACCCCTGCGGGCAGTGGCAGCACCGCGTGCGCGGGGACGACGGTCTCCTCGGCGAAGGCGGCGGTGCCCAGGCCCGGGTAGAGGCCGGCGCCGTCGAGGCTGGCGTACGGCTCGGCCGCGGCGGCACCGGCGGCGGCGCACAGCCACGGCTCGCCGAGCCCGCAGTAGTGGCAGGTGCCGCAGGACGGCGCCCAGTTGAGCACCACCTCGTCGCCGGGGGCCACGCCGGTGACGTCGTCGCCGACGGCGACGACGGTGCCGGCGCCCTCGTGGCCGAGCACCGCGGGGACGGGCTGGCGCAGGGTGCCGTTGGCGAGGGAGAGGTCGGAGTGGCAGACGCCGGCGGCGGCGAGCCGGACACGCACGTGCCCCGGGCCGGGGGCGGGGACGTCGATGTCGGCGAGTTCGAGCGGGGAGCCGATCGCGGACAGGACGGCGGCGCGGGTCATCGGGGGCTCCGTATCTCGGGGGCGGGTGAGGGCGGGTGCGCGGGGCGAGGCGCGGCGGCCGGGGCCGGGGCCGGGGGGCGTACGTGCGGTCAGAACTGCAGCGACTTGGTGTGCAGGAACTCCGCGAGCCCGGCCACCCCCAGCTCGCGGCCGATGCCGGACTGCTTGTGGCCGCCGAACGGCGCCAGGATGTCGAACTTCCCGCCGTTGACGGTGACCGTCCCGGTCTCCATCCGCCGCGCGAACGCCGCCGCCGTCGACTCGTCGCCCGCCCACACGGCGCCGGCGAGGCCGTAGACCGTGCCGTTGGCGATGCGCAGGGCGTCGTCCTCGTCCTCGTACGGCATGATCGCCAGCACCGGCCCGAAGACCTCCTCCTGCGCGACGGCCATCTCGGGGGTGACGTCGGCGAAGACGGTGGGCCGGACGAAGTAGCCGCGCTCGTGCCCCGCCGGGGCCTCGGGCCCGCCCGCGAGCAGCTCGGCGCCCTCCGCGGCGGCCCGCTCGATGTGGCCGCGGACGCGGTCGCGCTGGGCGGCGCTGACGAGGGGCCCGAGGCGGGTGGCCGGGTCGCGGGGGTCGCCGGGGGCGTACTTGGCCGCGGCGGTGGCGGCGAGGGCGAGCGCCTCGTCGTACGCGCCGCGGTGGACGAGCATCCGGGTCCAGGCGTTGCAGGTCTGGCCGGAGTTGGCCATGACGTTGGCGACGCCCACGCTGACGGCCCTGGCGAGGTCGGCGCCCGGCAGGATGACGTTCGCGGACTTGCCGCCCAGTTCCAGCGCCACGGGCTTGACCGCCGCGCCCGCCGCCGCGGCGACGCTCCGCCCGACGGCGGTGGAGCCGGTGAACGACAGGAGGTCGGTGCCGGGGTGCTCCACCAGTGCCCGGCCGGCCTCGGCGCCGTGGCCGGTGACGACATTGAGGACTCCCGGCGGGAAGCCCGCCGCGGCCACGGCCTCGGCGAAGAGCCGGGCGACCAGCGGGGTGTTCTCCGCGGGCTTGAGCACCACCGTGCAGCCGGCGGCGAGCGCCGGGGCGGCCTTGGCGACGATCTGGTGCAGCGGGTAGTTCCACGGCGTGATCGCGCCGACGACGCCCACGGGCTCGTGCAGGACGGTGGAGTTGCCGGCCTTCTCCTCGTACGGGTACGAGGCGCCGATCCGCGCGTACGAGGCGGAGACAGCGACCGGCACCGCGGCGTGCACCTTCCGGCTGAACGTCAGCGGTGCGCCCAGCTCGGCGGTGACCGTCGCGGCGACCTCCTCCGCCCGGGCGGCCAGCGCCTCGCTGAGCGCCCCGACGCGCGCGGCGCGCTCGGCGGGCGGGGTGGCCGCCCAGCCGGGGAACGCGGCGCGGGCGGCGCCGACGGCGGCGTCCACGTCGGCGGCGGTGCCGGCCGGGACGGTGGCGATGACCTGCTCGTCGGCGGGGTCGACGACCTCGATGACGCCGTCGCCAGCGGCGGGCTGCCAGCGGCCGTCGAGGAACATGCCGTCGTGGGCCTGCATCGGTACGTCTCCCGTGGGTCGGCGGCGTGCGTACGGCACCAAACTAGCGCCGGTAGTTTTCGGCGCCCAGGGCGCCGGGGCGTGCGGTGGGTCACGCGCGCCGGGTGGCGCCGCCGGCGTCCGCCTGAGACCATTCCTATGGTTCTCCATAGGAATGGTGACGGGAAGGCGGGCGGTACCACCATGACCAGCAGCGCAGAGCAGGCACGCGGCGAGCACGCCGACGCCGCGCAGGCGAGCGCCGAGCGCGCGCGCAAGACCGCCGAAGGGCTGACGTACCTCTCCGGCTTCGGCAACCAGCACAGCACCGAGGCCGTCCCCGGCGCCCTGCCCACCGGCCGCAACTCCCCGCAGCGCGCCCCCCTCGGGCTCTACGCCGAGCAGTTGTCCGGCTCCGCGTTCACCGAGCCCCGCGCCCACAACCGGCGCTCCTGGCTCTACCGCATCCGCCCCTCGGCCGCCCACCCCCGCTTCGTCCGCACCGGCAACGGGGCGGTGCGCACCGCCCCGTTCACCGAGGCGGCCCCCGACCCCAACCGGCTCCGCTGGAACCCGCTGCCGGAGCCCGCGCCCGGCACCGACTTCCTGGCCGGCCTGTGGACCCTCGGCGGCAACGGCGACGCCGCCCAGCGCACCGGCATGGCCATCCACCTCTACGCCGCCAACGCGCCCATGACCCGCGTCTTCTCCGACGCCGACGGCGAACTCCTCGTCGTCCCCGAACGCGGCGGCCTGCTGCTGCGCACCGAACTCGGGCTGCTGCGCGCCGAGCCGGGGCACGTCGCGCTCATCCCCCGCGGCGTCCGCTTCCGCGTCGAGCCGCTGACCGCGGGCACCACGGTGCGCGGCTACGTCTGCGAGAACTACGGCAGCCCCTTCGTCCTCCCCGACCTCGGCCCCATCGGCGCCAACGGCCTGGCCAACCCCCGGGACTTCCTCGCCCCGGTGGCGGCGTACGAGGAGACGGCGGGCCCGGTCGAGGTCGTCAACAAGTTCTGCGGCAACCTCTGGAAGGCCACGTACGACCACTCCCCGCTCGACGTCGTCGCCTGGCACGGCAACCACGTCCCGTACGTCTACGACCTGCACCGCTTCAACGTCATCGGCAGCATCAGCTACGACCACCCCGACCCGTCCATCTTCACCGTCCTCACCTCCCCCTCCGACACCCCGGGGCTCGCGGGCGTCGACTTCGTCGTCTTCGCGCCGCGCTGGCTCGTCGGCGAGGACACCTTCCGGCCGCCGTACTTCCACCGGAACGTGATGAGCGAGTACATGGGCCTGGTCGAGGGCGCGTACGACGCGAAGGCCGAGGGCTTCGTGCCCGGCGGCGGCTCCCTGCACAACATGATGTCCGCGCACGGCCCCGACCAGGAGACCTTCGACCGGGCCTCGGCGGCCGAGCTGAAGCCGCAGAAGATCGACGACGGGCTGGCGTTCATGTTCGAGACGCGCTGGCCGGTCACGCTCACGCCGCAGGCGCGGGACGCGGACCACCTCCAGGACGGCTACGACGACGTATGGCGGGGGCTGCGGCAAGCAGGGGGTCTGGGGGGCTCCCCCAGAGGGCACAGCAGGGCATGACCGGCCTCTTCGCGCCCGACTTTCTCCAGCTCAACCGCAAGCTGCCGCTGTGGTACCAGGTGTCGCAGTCCCTGCGCGCCTCCATCCTCGGCCGGCCGCAGGACGCGCCGCTGCGGCTGCCGACGGAGGAACGGCTCGCCGAGCACTACGGCGTCAGCGTGCTCACCCTCCGCCAGGCCCTCAAGGAGCTGGAGGAGGAGGGCCTGATCACGCGCCACCGCCGCCGCGGCACCTTCATCGAGGCGACGGCCCGGAGCACCGCCCCCGTCCGGCTGCTGGGCTCGGTCGACGCGATCGTCGCCCAGCAGTCCGGCGACCGCACGACGCTCCTCGCCCACGGCCCCGCCCCGGTCCCCGCGGACCTCGCCGATTACTTCCCGGACCTGGGCGAGGCCATGGCGTACCGGCGCCTGCGCCACGACGGCGCCACCGGCGAGGCCACCAACTGGGCCGTCAACACCGTCCGTCCGGAGGCCGCCGCCCGCATCGACCCGGCGGATCTGGAGCGCTGGCCGATGACGAAGGTCCTGCGCGACCGGGCGGGCATCCGCATCGCCCGCATCACGGACACCGTCACCGCGACCCTGGCCGACCCGGAGACGGTCGAGCTGCTGGGTGTCCCACTGCTCAGCCCGATCCTGCACTACACGGGCGTCTCGTACGACGACGGCGGCAGGGTCGTGGACGTGGCCCGGATCCGCTACCGGGGCGACCGGTTCTCGTTCAGCGTGACGCTGGAGGCCCCCTAGGGTGCCCGGAGCCGCGTTCAGCCCAGGAGGCGTGCCTCCTCGTCGGTGAGCCGGACCGCGGCCGCGGCGACGTTCTCCACGAGGTGGTCGGGATTGCCGGTGCCGGGGATGGCGAGGACGTGCGGGCCCTGGTGGAGGGTCCACGCCAGGCGGATCTGCGCGGGGGTCAGGCCGCGGGCGCGGGCGGCGGCGCGGACCTCCTCCGCCTCCGTACCCGAGGGGCCCGCCTCCCGGCCCTCGCCCGCGATGGCGAAGAACGGCACGTAGGCGATGCCCTGTTCGCCGCAGGTGTGCAGCAGGTCCCGCTCCTCGGCGGCGGCGCCGACGCCGAAGGCGTTCTGGACGCAGACCACCGGGGCGATCGTCCGGGCCTCGGCGAGCTGGCCGGCGCTGACGTTGGAGACGCCGAGGTGGCGCACGAGGCCGGCCGTGCGGCACTCCGCGAGGGCGCCGAAATGGTCGGCCAGGGAGCCGTCCGCGCGCCTGCGGCTGGGCGGGAGGCGGAGGTTGACGAGGTCGAGGTGGTCGCGGCCGAGCTGGCGCAGGTTCTCCTCGACCTGCCCGCGGATCTGCTCGGGCTCGGCCCACCCCCACGCGCCCGACGGGTCGCGGCCCGCCCAGACCTTGGTGGCGATGACGAGGTCGTCGGGGTACGGGGCGAGGGCGGAGTTGATCAGTTCGTTGGCGGACCGGCGGGCGGAGAAGTAGAAGGCGGCGGTGTCGATGTGGTTGACGCCGAGTTCGACGGCGCGGCGCAGCACGGTGCGGGCGCGCGCCCGGCCGCCCGCGTCCGGCTCCGCCGCGGCGGGCAGGCGCATGGCGCCGAAGCCCAGGCGGCGGACGGAGAGGTCGCCGAGCCGCCAGGTGCCGGCGGCGTCCGCGGTGATCGTTGAGGAGGACATCAGCGGAGTCTGGCACGGGTGGTCCGGATGCGGTGGCGCCGGTGGTGTCGCACCGGGATCGTAGGATGCGAAGCGCCCTGCGGGCGGCCCGGCAGGCAGTCGGACGGGCGGCTCCGGCAGCGAGGGGAGGACGGGGCATGGGTGGTTCGGCGGACAGCGGCCCGGCCGTGGCGGAGGCCGCCGTAGCGCAGGCCCCCGCGGCGGAGGCCGCGCCCGCGGCGGACGAGGGGGTGCGGGGACGGGCCGAGGGCCCGCCCGTCGCCGGCGACGCCGCCCCGCTGCTCGCCGATCTGATGCCCTGGAGCGTCGCCCCGCTGCGGCTCGGCCGGGGGTGGGTCATGGGGCCCGACGCGGCGTCGCTGCGGGCGCGGTGGGACGCGCTCGTACGGGCCGAAGGCGCCGAGCGGGACGAGCTGTTCCGGCCGACCCGGGCGCGGACGACGCACAGCGCCGTGGCGCAGCTGCCCGGCCGGGCCGCCGGGACCGGGCGGCTGGCCCGCGAGGCGGGGCCGTGTCCCGAGCCGGTACGGGTGCTGCACGGGGCGTACGACCGGCGGTGGTTGATCCCCGACAACCGGCTGCTGGACGCCGCCCGGCCGGAGTTGTGGCGCGTCGCGGACGACCGGCAGCTCTTCGCCGTCGAGGCCGGGTACGTCCCGCAGGCGGCGGGCGGACCAGGCGGGCTCGCCGTGGTCGCGTCCGCGCTGCTGCCGGACGGGCGGTCGCCCGCCGGGCGGCCGGGACGGATCAGGCCGCTGTACCGGCGGCCCCGGGGGCGGGAGCCCAACGTCGCGCCGCGGCTGCTGCGCTGGCTCGGCCGGCGGCTGGGCGGGAAGGTCGCGCCGGAGGACCTGTTCGCCTGGGCGCTGGCCGCCGGGCGGGCCACCCCGCGCGGCTGCGCGGTGCCGCTGACCGCCGACGCGGAGGAGTGGCGGGCCGGCGTGGCGCGGGGGCGGCGGCTGCTGGAGGTGCAGCTCCGCGGCGCCCGCGGGGGCGGCAGGCCCCGGCTCCCGGGCGGGCGGCGCCCGTACGTACGGGCGGCGCTACCGGCCAGGCCCGCGGACGTGTCGTACGACCCGGAGGAGGAGGCGCTGCTCCTCGGCGAGGGGCGCATCTCGCCGGTGCCGCGGGAGGCCTGGGAGTTCACGGAGGGCGGCGTGCCGGTGCTGGAGCAGTGGATCGCCGCGCGGGTGGAGCCCGGGGAGCCGGGGACGCTGGCGGCGATCCGGCCGGGGGCGTGGCCGCAGGAGTGGACGTCGGAACTGCTGGAGCTGATCACGGTTCTGGCGCTGCTCGCGGAGGCGGCGGGTCCGGACACGGACCGGGACGCGGGTCGGGACGCGGGTCCGGACGCGTCCGGCGCGGAGATCACGGCGGCCGAGCTGCGCGAGGCGGGCATCCTCCCCGCCCCCGCCTCGGCCCGCCGCCCCGCGTCGGTACTGGACCACCGCGAGGAGGGCCCGGAGGGACAGTACGCCTTGATCTGAGCCCCCGGCCGTACCCGGAGTGTCCAGATACACGCTGTCGCGTCGTGCGACGCGTGGGCTACCTTCCGTGAGGACCGTGGAACTCGGTGGGGAGGTGCGTGGTGCTGGACCAGGCGTTGACGCTCTTGGCCGCATCGGGAGGCGCAGCAGTGGTGTCGGCCGCGGGCACGGACGCCTGGGGCGCCCTGCGCGGGGCGGTGGCCAGCTGGCTCGGCCGCGGCGATACGCACCGGGAAAGAGCCGAGCTGGCACGCCTGGACCGGACTGCTGCCGCTCTCGAAGCCGTCGGCGAGCAGGCGGAGGCGGAGCGTGCCCGGCAGCGCGCCGCCTGGCAGGCGCACGTCGAGGGCGCTCTGGCGTCGCTCGCCGGCCGCGAGCAGCTGGCGGCGGCCGGGGAACTGCGCCGGATTCTCGCCGAGCACGGTCACCCGGGCGGGGTCTCCGCCGGTCCGGGGGGAGTCGCCGCGGGCGGGGACGTGACCGTACGGGCCGAGGGAGGGTCGGTGGCGGCCGGCTCCATCCAGGGCGGAGTCCATCTCGGCCCCCCTTCCCCACCGGCTCCGGACCAGGGCTGACCGGACCGGTTGAGGAAGGCCCGGGCACGGCCCGGAACCCCGGCTCCGGCGGGGTCACGGTCCATGCGCAGCACAACAGCATCGCCGTCGGCTACCTGGCCGGTGACCTCCGCCTGAGCACCGGAGCCGCCGCGCTGTCCTCCTTCACCTGGCCGCACCAGGTGGGAGTGATCCCCCGCCGGGCCGACTGCTTCCAGGACCGCGCGGTCTCCCGGGAACTGGACCGTGCGGTGGCGGACGGCGGGACGGTGGTGCTCTACCAGGTACTCACCGGGATGGGCGGTGTGGGCAAGACGCAACTCGCCGCCCAGTACGCGCGCGACACCTGGGACCGGCAGGAGGCCGACCTGCTGGTCTGGATCACCGCCGCGTCCCGCTCGGCCATCGTCACCGGATACGCACAGGCTGCCGGCGAGATCCTCGGTGCCGATCCCGCGGCACCCGAGACGGCCGCGCGCGCCTTCCTCGCCTGGCTGGAGCCGAGGTCCGGCCCGGAGAAGCGGCGTTGGCTCGTCGTACTCGACGACCTCGCCAACCCGGCCGATCTCCGGGGCCTGTGGCCCCCGGCCGGCCCGCTCGGCCGGACCCTGATCACCACCCGCCGCCGTGAGGCGGCGCTCACCCGCGGGCGTAAGGTCGTCGACGTGGGCCTGTACACGCCGGACGAGGCGCGCGCCTATCTCACCGAGGCGCTGGCCGACAGCGGGCGCCACGAACCTCCCGACCAGGTGGCCGCCCTCGCCGGCGAACTCGGCCATCTACCGCTCGCCCTGGCCCAGGCGGCCGCCTACCTCTCCGACACCGGTCTCGGCATCGCCGCGTACCGGGAGAGGCTGGCCGAACGCGCCCTGCGCGACCTGCTGCCGGACTCCTCCGCCCTGCCCGACGACTATCCGGAGCCCGTCTGGGCCGCCTGGGCCCTCTCCGTCGACCGTGCCGACCGGCTTCCCCCCGCCGGCCTCGCCCGCCCCCTCCTCGAACTCGCGGCCCTGCTGGACCCCAACGGCATCCCCGCCGCCGTCCTCGGCGACGCGGCCGTCCGCACCGGGCTGAGCCGGGCCGCGGGCCGTCCGGAGACCACGGGGTCCGTGGGGGCGGACGAGGTGGAGGGGGCGCTGCACGTACTGCACCGCCTGAGTCTCGTCGACTACGCTCCTGACCACCCTCACCAGGCCGTTCGCGTGCACCAGCTCATCCAGCGCGCCACTCGCGAAGGTCTCGCCGACGCGCGCCTGGCCGAGTCGGCGCGGACCGCCGGCGACGCTCTCGTCGCCGCGTGGCCGGAGGTCGAACGCGACACGGCCCTCGCCCAGGCCCTGCGGGCGAACGCGGCAGCCCTCACCGAGTGCGCGCCGCACGCCCTGCACAGCGGCGGTGCGGACGGCTTCCATCCCGTGCTGCTGCGCACCGGGCGGAGCCTCGGCGACAGCGGTCAGGTCACCGCCGCCGTCTCGTATTTCGCCCAGCTCATCGAAGCCGCCGACGACCGTCTGAGCCGGGAGCACCCCGACACCTTCGCCTTCCGTCAGAACCACGCCTACTGGCGCGGTCAGGCCGGAGACCCGGCGGGTGCCACCGCGGCCTACGCGGAACTCCTCACCGACCAGTTGCGCGTCCTGGGGCCCGAACACCCCGAGACCCTCATCACCCGGCACCACCGTGCCCGATGGCACGGCGAGGCCGGGGATCCGGCCGGCGCGGCCGAAGCCTTCGCGGAACTCGTCGCCGACCAGTTGCGCGTCCTGGGACCCGACGATACGGAGTGCCTGATCTCGCGGCACAACCTCGCTCGCTGGCGCGGCAACTCCGGTGACCCGGCCGGTGCGGCGGAAGCCTTCGCGGAACTCGTCGAGGACCAGTTGCGGGTCCTGGGGCCCGACCATCTCTACACGCTCTCCGCCCGCACCAACCTGGCCCGCTGGCGCGGGGAAGCAGGCGATCCGGAAGGCGCGGTGGTCGCGCTCACGGGAGTGCTCGCCGACCAGACGCGCGTCCTCGGTCCCGATCACGGCCATACCCTCATCACCCGTCATCACCTCGCCCGCTGGCGCGGGAAGGCCGGCGACCCGGCCGGCGCGGTCCGGGCCTTCACGGAACTCGCCGCCGACCGCCTGCGGGTGCTGGGCCCCGACCACCCGCAGACCTTCGCGACGCGCCACTCCCTCGCCAGTGGTGCGCGGAGGCCGGTGACACCGCCGGAGCGGAGGCCGCACTCGCGGAACTGCTCGCGGACGAGATGCGCGTCCTGGGTCCCGAGCACCCCTATACGATCCGGACCCGGCGGAGCTTCGACGAGCTGAAGCAGCGCCGCACGGGCACCGGTCCGGGCTGAGACGGCCGCCCGCGAGCAGGGAGTCGAGGAGGGCTAGCGGCGTACCGCGTCGAGGGCGTCGGCGATGCCCGCGCCGTAGAAGCCGTTGCGGCGGTCGTCGCCCTCGCAGACGGCGTTCTCGACGCCGTCGCCGTCCGGGTCGTAGACCTCGGGGCAGCCGGGGTTGTCGGCCTGGGCGGCCAGGAGGGCGCTCAGCTTCGCCGGAGAGGCGTACGGGTGCGTGCTCTTGAGGAGGGCGGCGACGCCGGAGACCTGGGCGGTGGCCGCGGAGGTGCCGGGCCCGGAGGCGTAGGTGCCGCCGGGCCAGGTGGACAGGACGTACGGGTCCTTCGACGGGGTGTCGGGGATCTGGTAGTCGTCGCCGCCGGGGGCGGCGACGTCGATCGCGCCGAGGCCGTAGTCGGAGTGGTCGGACTTGAGGCCCTCCGAGCCGACGGACGCGGCGCTGAGGACGCCGGGCAGCATGTGCGGCAGCACGGGGCACTCCGCCGGGTCGACGGTGCGGTCGGCCGGGGTGCCGTCGGTGGGGCTCTCGGCGTCGGTGAACGCCGGGTCGGCGAGGTCGCGGCTGCCGTTGCCGGCGGCGGCGACCTGGAGCACGCCCTCGCCGGTGGCGTGGCGGCCGGCGCGGGAGACGGCGTCCAGGATGGCCCGCTGGTCGGGGTCGTCGGCGCAGACGAAGTGCCACGGGTCCATGGAGAAGCTCATGTTGGCGATGTCGATGCCGTGGTCGGCCGCGAAGACGAGCGCGCAGACGGCCGATTCGGCGTAGATGTAGCCGCCGCCGGGGGCCGACGTTCGGATGGAGGCGACCGTCACGTCCGGGGCGACGCCGGCGACGCCGATGCCGTTGCGCGGGGCGGCGATCTGCCCGGCGACCCAGGTGCCGTGGCCGGCTGAGGCCCCTTCCGGGTCCGGGCGCCAGGCACCGGGGGTGGTGTCGGCGACGCCGTCGACGCAGTCGGCGGACTGCGCGGCGGAGAAGTTCGCGGCGAGGTCGGGGTGGGTGTCGTCGACGCCGTTGTCGAGGACACCGACGGTGACGTCGGGGCTGCCGGTGGCGAGGGCATGCGCCCGGTCGGCGCGGACGACGCGCAGGGACCACTGGTCGGCTTCCAGCGGCTCGGGCGGCACGGTACGGGCACGGGCTCCGGCGGACGCGGCACCGGCCGACGCGGCGCCCGCGGCCCCGCGGTCCTCGTACGCCCTGAACCGCCCCTCCCGCGGGCCCTGTTCCGGTTCCGCCGCCGTGCTCCGCAGCGGCGCGGCGCGCGTGGCGCCCGCGGACTGCACGCCGGGCACCGCGCGCAGCCGGTCGCCGAAGTCCGCGTCCGCGGCGTGCGCGACGGTCACGCCGATCTCCGGGTACGTGGCCACGACGGTGCCGCCGGCGTCGGCGGCCGCGGCCTCGACCCGCTCCAGAGTGGCCGGGTCGGTGGCGCTGTTGACGACGTACGACAGCGGCTCGCCCGGCGCGGCGGCCGGTCCCGGCGGGCCGCCCGTCGCGGCGGCGCCGGGCACGAGCCCGATCGCGGCGGTCGCGGCGAGGCCGAGCGGCAGGGCGAGCAGGCGCCGGGAAAGATACATGGCAGGGGAACGTAATCCCCGGGCGGGACGGCTTTCAAGAGGGCTGCGGGCACCGGACGGCGATGGGGCAGAAGCCTGTCAGGCCGTCCCGCCGCCCGACGCCTCGAAGCCGTCGAGCACCCGCCCCAGCATCCGCCCGAACGCCTCCTCGTAGTCCCCCGGCTCCGCCGCCCGCGCCAGCACGGCGGCCAGGTGCGGATACTTCCCCGTCCCCAACTCCCCCGCCAGATAGGCCCCCCGGACCGCCTGCTCCTCCGCCTCGCTCCACGGCAGCGCCCGGGCCCGCTCGGCGAGGGCGATCTCGAACGTCACGTAGCTGGTCACCGATGCCGTGACCATCGCGAGAAGCTCCATCTTCGTGCCCGGCGGCACGTCCAGGCCCTCCAGGGCGGCGAGGAACCGGTCGAGGTAGGCGAGCGCGTGGGGCGTGAACCCGTACGCGGCGCTCGCGGTGAGCCGCGGCAGCCAGGGGTGCCGGCGCATCAGGTCCCGCGACTGCTCCGCCAGCGCCAGCACGTCGGCGCGCCAGTCGCCGGTGAGCGGCGCCGACAGGTCGTACTCGGCGCTGGCCGCGTCGACCATCAGCTCGTGCAGGTCCTCCTTGCGCGGCACGTAGTTGTAGAGCGACATGGTGCCGCTGCCGATCTCGGCGGCGACGCGGCGCATCGAGACCGCGTCGAGACCGTCCGCGTCGGCGATGCGGACCGCGGCGGCGGCGATCGCTGCGCGGCTGTGCGCGGGGCGCGGGCCGCGGCCGGCGCGCTCGGGGCGGGTCCAGATCACCTCGGGCGACGCGCCGCGCGCCTCGCCGTCGGCGGCTCGTCCGCTCGCTGCCATCGCTGCTTCCTCCGGGCCTTCGGTTGCCGGTTTACGTACAGCGTACTGAGTCGGTTATGCTCGGCCGCATGACAACTACGTACGCTGTACTTAGTGAGGCGCTGGAGAAGCGCTACGGCGACGTCCACGCCCTGCGCGGCCTCGACCTCGCCATCCCCGAGGGCACCGTCTGCGGCCTCCTCGGCCCGAACGGCGCCGGCAAGACCACCGCCGTGCGCGTGCTCACCACGCTCGTCGCGCCGGACGGCGGCAGCGCGCAGGTCGCGGGGCACGACGTCGCCGCCGAGGGGGCCGCCGTGCGCCGGGCCATAGGCGTCACCGGGCAGGCCACGTCCGTGGACGACGACCTGTCGGGGCGCGAGAACCTCCGCCTCTTCGCCCGCCTGCTGCGGCTGCGCGGGGCCGCGGGGCAGGCGCGGGCGGACGAGCTGCTGGAGCGGTTCGGCCTCGCGGAGGCCGCCGACCGGCCGGCCCGTACGTACTCCGGCGGCATGCGGCGGCGCCTCGACCTGGCGGCGAGCCTGCTGTCCCGGCCGCAGGTGCTCTTCCTGGACGAGCCGACCACCGGGCTCGACCCGGCCAGCCGCGAGCAGATCTGGGCGGCGGTGCGCGAGCTGGCGGCGGCCGGCACGACGGTGCTGCTGACGACGCAGTACCTGGAGGAGGCGGACCGGCTGGCGGACTCGGTGGTGGTCGTCGACCACGGCCGGGCGGCCGTCACCGGCACGCCGGACGAGCTGAAGCGGCGCGTGGGCGCGTACGCGGAGGTGGTGGTGGCCGAGGAGGCGGCGCTCGCCGCGGCGGCCGTCGTGCTCGGGCCGCTGACCGGCGGCGAACCGCGGCTGGACGCGGAGCGGCGCGCGGTCGGGGCCGCGGCGTACGACCCGGGGCTGACCCTGCCGCGGGTGGTACGCGAGCTGGACAAGGCGGGCGTGCCCGTGGTCGACGCGACCCTGCGCAGGCCGACGCTGGACGAGGTCTTCCTCCGGCTCACGGGGGCGGACGACGCCGGGACCGCGAAGGAGGAGGCGGCATGAACGACCTCGCGTACGACGGCATGGCCATGGTCGGCCGGCAGTTGCAGCGCGCGCGGCGCAACCCCGCGCTGCTCGTCATCACCCAGGTGATGCCGCTGACGCTGCTGCTCTTCTTCGGCTACGTCTTCGGCAACTCCGTCTCACTCCCCGGCGGCGCCGACTACCGCACGTACATCGTCCCCGGCCTCTTCGCCACCACGGCCGCCGGCGGCCTGGTCACCGGCATGCTGCAGGCCGCCGTCGACACCGGCCGCGGGGTGACGGAGCGCTTCCGGGCGCTGCCGATCAGCCGGGCCGCGCTGCCGCTGGGGCAGGCCGTGGCGGACGTGCTGCTGTTCACGGCCGGGCTGGTGCCGCTGGTCGCGGTCGGCTACGCCGTGGGCTGGCGCAACGACGGCGGCGCGGCGGCGACGGCGGGCGCGCTGGGGCTGCTGCTCCTGCTGCGGTTCGCCTCGGTGTGGATCGGGGTCCACCTCGGGATGGTGGTCGGGAACGAGGAGGCGGCGGGGCAGCTGGCGAGCACCACGTTCATGCTCCAACTGCTGTCCAACGCCTACGTCCCGACGTACGGCATGCCGGGATGGCTGCGGGCGGTGGTGGAGTGGAACCCGCTCAGCGCGTACGTCACGGCCGTCCGGGACCTGACGGGCAGCGCGCCGCCGGGGCTGGACGACGCGCCGGGCGCGGCGTGGCCGATGACGCATCCGGTGGCGGCGGCGCTGGGCTGGTCGGTGCTGCTGCTGGCGGTGTTCGTACCGCTGGCGGTACGGCGCAGCGCGCGGGGCCGGGGCTGAGACGCACCGCTACCGGTCTGCGGGTGGGGGTTCGTACGAACGCGGGCAGCGATCGGGGCGGGCGCGGCATGCCGGGTCGCCGCGCCCGCCCCGATACGTGCTGTCTGTCAGCTCCGGCGGTTGCCGAAGAGGGTGCGCCGCAGCTTCCGCAGCGGTGCGAAGAGGGAAACGCGCGCCATACGGCCCGGCTTCGCGGCCCTGTCCTCGCGGGCGGTCAGCTCGCGCATCAGCATGGTGGCGCTGTCCGCGTCCCCCTGGGGGACGGCGGGTCCGCCGAGCACGGCTAGATGCCGGTCGACACGCGCCCGCGACGCCGTGCTCCCGCAGTTGATCGCAGGAACTCGCGCCTTGCCGCGCATTGCTATCTGGTCCATGACTCTCCCCACCCTTACGAGGGCTCCCGGCCCGGGCAGGCTAACCCTATCGTCTGCCCGCGTCACATGCGCATCCCCCACGCTGGAATCCTCCCCAATTCCGGCCCCAGAACGCGGTCTTGACCTGGAGAACCGTTTCATCTGGCCGGATTCCGCTCCTCGCCGGTGGCTCACCTTCCGCTTCTTCCGCTTCCTCCCGGTCCGGCTCCCGGTCGGGCTTTCCGTCCGGTCCCGGCGGTCTACTGCGCCGGTGCGGCGGGCTCGTCAGCGGCGTCGTCGGTCGGCCACGTGTACCAGGAGCCGTCGAGGGTGTCGTAGTCGTAGAGGGGGCGGTCCTTGATGCCGCTGGTGCGGAACGGGGCGCCCTGGTCGTCGATGCGGACGACGCCGGAGTCGGTACCGGTGCTCCACTCGACCTCCAGGTACCAGCGGACGTCGTGGTCCTCGGCGTCGGCGCGGACGAGGAGGGACAGCGGATCGTCGGGGGTGACCCGGTACGGCAGCGCCGGGGGGTCCCACTTCCCCGTGGAGTCGCCGCCCTGCCGGGGCTTGAGAACGGGGCGGGGCATGTCGAGGTCGACGCTGTACGCCGCCTCGGTGACCTCGCCGCCGCAGCCGGACGACATCGCGAACGCGCTCCACGGCAGCGGCGCGCCGCTCGCGGTCTTGCGCACGTGGACGGCGGTGACGGTCACCGGCTCGCCGCCGCGGGGCTCGATGGCGGCCTCGATGTTCGTCCTGCCTCCGTGGACGGCGCCCTGGCTGGCGGCCCACGTCTCGGCGTCCTGCGCCATCGGCGGGGGCGGCACGTCACCGGGGGACTTGTCGACGAGGTAGCGGTGGTCGCAGCCGAACTCCCAGACGTGCGAACGCACCGACCACGCAAGGGGGTTGCGGGCGGCGGGCTCGGCCTCGTCCTCCTGGGCGGTGCCCCCTCCCTCGCGGGGCGTCGCGGGCTCGCCGTCCTGCTCCGCGCCACCGCCGGCGGGCGAGGGCTTACGCCGCTCCGACGGCTCGGCGCTCTCCTCCTTCTCCGTCGTCTCGCCTCCCTGCGCGCGGCCGCCGCCCCGGCTCCCGTCGGCCACGACCCCGCTCTCGCGCCCCTCACCGCCGCCGGCCCGGCCTTCGCCGCCGGACCCGCTGGAGGTGGCCACGAAGGCGACCAGCGCGGTGGCGGTGGCCACGGCGGCAACGGGCAGGCCCACCCGCAGCCGGCGGCTGCGGAGCGCGGCGGCGGACTTCGGGCGGCCCGGGGGCCCGGCGCCACGCGCGGCGGGGAGCACCCGCGCCCACCGGGGGCGGCGGGCCCCGGCAGCGGTCCGGGTGCCGCCGGAGGGGGCGGCGTCGCCGGAGGACTGGGCTCCAGGGGAGGACGCGGCGCCATCGGAGCAGGCGCCCTCGCCGGAAGTGGGGGTGCTGTCGGGGGCAGGATCACCGGCAGCGCCCCGCGCGGCACGGCCGGAGGACTCCCCCGCGGCGACCGCGTGCGCGGCGGAGGTGCGGGGCGCCTCACCGGCACCCCCGGCCCCGGTCGGCTGCGCACCGGAGGCTGTCGTGTCGTCCGCGGCGTCCGCACGTGCGGCCGGGCCGCCGGAGGCGTCGGCCGCAGGCGACTGCGCACCGGAGTCGGCAGCGGCCTCGCCACCGTGCCCGCCGCCACCGCCGGAGGCGGGGGTCCGTGCCGCCGCGGTCGCGGCGGAGCCGCGGGCCGGGCGTCCCGTACCCGCTTCTGGACTCCCGCCCGCCGCAGGCGCGTCGGCGGTGGTCCCCTTCCCGGCACCGGCGGCGCCGTCCGCCGCACCGGACCGGCCGCGCACGCCGCCGCGTCCAGCGGCCGCGCCGCCGCGTGCCGCCTCGCCGCTGCCCCGTACGCCCGGACCGGGAGCCCGCGTCGTGCCGGTCGGCCGGCCGTTCGTTCCCCCGCGGGCCGTGCCCGCCGCGGGCGTTCCGCTTTTCGGGGGCCTCGCGCCCCGGCCGGGCGGGCGCGGCTCGTCTCCCGCCGCCCACGACGGAGTCGCCCCGCGGCGGGTGCCGTGCGCGCGGTGCCAGCGGCGGTGGAGCTCCACCAGCTCCTCCGGCGTCGCGCCGCACAGGCGCGCGAAGCGCTCCGCCGGGGCGTAGCTCGACGGGACCGCGTCGCCGTTGCAGTAGCGGTGGAGGGTCGACGTACTCACGTGGAGGCGGGTCGCCAGCGAGCCGTAGCTGCGTCCCGAGCGCTGCTTCAACTCGCGCAGCAGCGCCGCGAATTTCTCCGTCGCCGCGTCCCTCACGTCCTGCCCCCCGTTCCGACCCGTTCCACCCTAGTCCCGTTTGCGCTGGTGGGTGGTCGGATTCCCGTTCCAGCTTCCCGTTTCGACGCCGTTCGCTTGCGGCCGGTTCCCTTTGATCCGCAGGCTTGTCACCAGCACCAAGCCGAACGCCCAGCACCGAAGCGGCGCGGCGCCGGGCGGAGTACGGGGGTATCCGCTCGGCGCCGCGCGACGGCCTCCCGGGCCGGACCTGTTCGCGAGCGGCTCCGGGTGCGGTCTGCGCAGTCGTCGGCTCGGTCCTTGGTGGGCCTCGTCGGCCGGGCCGCTGCGCGCCGCCCGCCCGGCGCCGCGCCCTTGCGAGCACACGGTCCGGCCCGGGTGACGAGGCCCCAGGTTCGGCGCGTACCCCCGAGGACCCGGACCGGGTCCGCCCGGTGGGGTCCTACGCGTCGGCGTAGGCGGCGCGCAGCGCCTCTTCCACCGCGGTCAGCGCGGTTCCGTGGTCGAGCCCGAGGCGCTGCGCCCGCTGCGCGTACACCTGTGCCGCCGCGGCCGCCTCGCGCTGTGCGGCGTCGCCGGCGGCGGCCACGTAGCTGCCGTGCCGGCCGCGGGTCTCGATCACCCCGTCGCTCTCCAGCGCGCGGTACGCCTTGGCGACGGTGTTCGGGGCGAGGCCCAACTGCTCGGCGAGGCCCCGCACGGTGGGCAGCTTGGTGCCGGCCGGGAGCGCGCCGCCGCGCGCCTGGGCGGAGATCTGGGCGCGCACCTGCTCGTACGGGGCCTCGGGCGCCTGCTGGTCGACGAAAATCTGGATGGTCACGGACTCATTGTGGGCCGCGGGGCGATATTCGCACGACAGCGGCACCCCCGTCGCCGTAGCCTGCGGCGCCATGAGTGTGCTCGTACGGGACTTCCGGCCCGAGGACGCCGACGCGGTCGCCGAGGTGCGGCGCGCGGCCGTGCCGTTCGTCGTCACCACCGCCGAGGCGGTCCGGTGGAAGGCGGCCTCCGCGCCGCCGGAGAAGCGGCTGCGGACGCTGGTCGCCGAGGTCGGCGGGCAGGTCGTCGGGGAGTCCGAGGCATACGTCGTGCACGACAGCAGCACGCCGGGACAGGGCGTCGCCCAGCCGCACGTGCACCCCGGGCACACCGGCGGCGGCGTCGGCACCGCGCTCGTCGCGGCGGCCGAGGCGCATCTCGCCGCGCAGGGCGCGACCACCGTCTACACCTGGGTGTACGACCCGGAGCGCGACTTCCGCTTCGCCGAGCGGCGCGGCTACCGCAAGGGGCGCACCGGCCGGATCCTCCACCTCGACCTGCGCGAACCGCTCCCGGCGCGGACGGAGCCTGCGGCGGACGTGGAGCTGCGCGCGTTCGCGGACTTCGACGACCCCCGGCCGCTGTACGAGGCGGACGCGGAGGCGTCCCTGGACGAGCCGAGCGACACGCCGATCGACGCCATGTCGTACGAGCACTGGCTCGACCACACCTGGCGCGAGCCGCTGATCGACCACGACCTGACGATCGCCGCCCTGGTGGACGGCGAGGTCGCGGCGTTCAGCCTGGCGGAGACCGACGGGCGCGGGCGCTACCTGTCCGGGATGACCGGCAGCCGCCGGGCGTTCCGCGGCCGGGGGCTGGCGAAGCTCGCCAAGCACGAGTCGCTGCGGCGGGCGCGCGCTGCCGGATACACCGACGCCTTCACGGGCAACGACAGCGGCAACGGGCCGATGCTCGCCATCAACCGCTGGTTCGGCTACGAGCCGTTCCTCGTCGAGACGCGCTGCCTCAAGGACCTCTGACGACCCCGGTGGCGGTCGGGCCGTTCGCGTCGGGAGGACGGGTGCTGCGGTGCGGTGTCCGCCGCTTCTGCGCTCATGTGCCGGTCGTCGCAGCAGCCGCAGACACCGCCCGGCGTCTCAGCAGTCGTACAGCGCGTTCGCGTGGACCTTCTCGCAGTAGCGCACGTGCAGGTGGTTGTCGTGGTTGGCGTACTGGGTGACGAGGCCCTCGGAGATCAGCTGCGGGTCGTTGAAGAAGATCAGCTTGATGTGTCCGGGGGCCGCGGCGCGGATCGCCTTGACCAGCTCGCGCGTCGCGGCGCGGTCGTACGCGGCCGACTGCCACGTGATCCGCCCCGCGGTGCACTGCGCCGAGTCCGTGCGCGCCGGCCAGACGTCGAAGTCGAGCCCCAGCTCGTGGCTGGCGTGGCCCGGGATGTCGCCGCCGTGCTCGAACCCGCTGTCGCCGACGGGCAGCTTACCGTTGCCGGTGCCGGCGAAGGACGCGGCGGCGGCCTCCAGTTGGGCGACGGCGGCGGAGGTGCCCCAGTGGGCGTTCGCGTTGCCGTCCGGGCTCTGGCCGCACATCGTGCTGCCGAAGCTGGTGTTCTCGTAGTGCCAGAGCAGGTTCTTCCAGGTGACGGGGCCGACGATGCCGTCCACGCCGATGCCGGCGTGGCCCTGGAAGGTCCGTACGGCCGCGGTCGTGGCGGCGTCGAAGGTGCCGCTGACGGTGAGGCCCGCGCCGCGCTTGGCGTTGAGCGCGGCCTGCAGCGCCTTGACGGTCCCGCCGGTGTCGCCCTGCCGGATCGTCGGGGTCAGCGCGCCCCAGGTCTGCGGGCCGACGATGCCGTCGACGCCCAGGCCCTTCGCGGTCTGGAACTGGCGCACCGCGGTGTTCGTGGCGGGGCCGAACACCCCGTCCGCGGAGACCGCGATGCCCTGTCCGGCCAGCAGGTGCTGGAGCGCGAGGACGTCGGTGCCCCTGTTGCCGCTGCTCTGGGTCGGGAAGGCGGCCTGCGGGAAGGCGTTCGCCGGCGCGCCGAGGCCCAGGATCAGGGCGACCACGGTGGCGAGCAGCGCGGCCGTGCGGAACAGGGGTCTGTTCCTCCGTCTCGTCGTCTTCGTACTCTTCGTCTTCTTCATCGCGTTCTCCTCCACGGGATCGCCGGTCACTTGCCCGCCTGCAACGCGCCCCAGGTCGCCGGGCCGACGATGCCGTCCACGCCGAGCCCGCGGGTGCTCTGGTAGTCGCGCACGGCCGTCTGCGTGTTGGGGCCGAAGATGCCGTCGATGCCGACGGTGCGGCCGAGCGCGGCGGTCAGGGCCCGCTGGAGCCGGGTGACGGCTTCGCCGGTGGAGCCGTTCTGCACGGTGGGGGTGGTGCCGCGGGACAGCAGCGCGGTCCAGGTGCGAGGGCCGACGATGCCGTCCGCGGTCAGGCCCCTGGCGGTCTGGAACGCCTTGGCGGCGGTGACGGTGCCGGCGTCGAAGGTGCCGTTCGGGGCGGTGCTGCCGGGGTTGTGGCCGGCCGCCCGGAGGAGGCACTGGGCGGCGTCGACCAGGGCGCCCGTCGAGCCGGAGCGGATGGTTCCGTAGGCGTTGAAGCTCAGGTTGGCGGTGGTGCAGGTGACGGGCGGCGGGGTGCCCTCGCCGACGTCGAGGTAGTTGCGGTCGATGTGCAGGCGCTGGCCGCCGTACGTCTCGTAGACCTCGCCGACGTACTGGTGGATGCGCTGGTGGTCGGACCAGTACGCGTCGGGGACGTACGAGCCGGCGTCGGTGTCGGCGGCGCCGTTCCACCACGCGAACCACAGGTGGTCCACGCGCAGGTAGCGCGCGTCGTCGTAGACGCTCGCCGCGTCGCGGACGCCGGAGGAGGCGCTGGAGTACAGGCCGGAGAGGTAGCCCTTGGCGTGCAGAGCCTCGGTCCAGCCGGAGACGTAGCTCATCACCGCGGCCTTGCAGGAGGCGGTGGAGGTGTAGTTCTCGATGTCGGAGTAGAGGGCGCTGCCGGCCGGGATGCCGAGGCTCTGCGCGGCGGTCGCCGAGGCGTTGGCGGCGCTGACGCCCTGGGCGCGGGCGGTGACGGGGTCGGCCGACATCTTGTTGGAGAAGTTGCTGCAGGGTGCTTGGCGGCCCACGTCGATGGGGATGAGGTGCCAGCCCTTGTTCGTCTGGTTCGTCACCCAGCTCGCGGTCAGGTTGGGCTGCGCGCAGGCGCGGGTGGCGCCGGAGATGTAGACACCGACGGCGCGGTACGGGGAGGAGGCGAGCCAGGCGTCCATCGTGGTCTGCGACGGCGCGGCGCAGGCGTCGAAGCCCTGGCCGCGGAAGTCCCCGGGCTGCGGGCCCGCGGCGGCGGCCGGCCGGGCGGCGCCCCCGTCGGCGGCGCCGGTGGCGGGCAGTTCGGTGCGCTCGGCGCCGGCCGTCAGCTCGGCGCCGGCGAGGACGTCGCGTACCAGCTGCTCGGTCGCGGGGGCGTGCGCCGCGGTGACCAGGACGCCCGCGTCCTCGACGGCCACCTGGATCGCGCCGTCCCGCGACGTCGCGCCGTGGGCCGCGGCGCTGCCGCGCGGGGCGACGGCGGTGGCCGCGGTGGTCTGCCGGGCCGCCCCGGCGTCGAGGGGTTCGACGACGAGTCCGGCGGTGCGGCCCTTGAGGCCGGGCGGGCAGGCGCTCTGGTCGCCGGGCTCGCCGAGGTAGACGGCGGGGCGGTCGAAGCGTACACACGCGTCCGGGTCCGCGGCGAGGTCGACGACCCGCCAGCCGGCGGGGACGGTGACCTGGTAGCCGCGGTACTCGACGGTGGTGCCGGTGGTGTCGGTGCCGGGCGGGGGTTCGGCGGCGGCCGGGCTCGCGGCGGTCAGCCCGCCGAGGGTGACGAGGGCCGCCAGGCCGGCGAGCAGGGGGCGCCAGGACCCCGTACGTCTGGATGACATCGCGAATCGCTCTCCTACTGCGGTGGGGGCTCCGGGGGACTCCGTGCGGGCTCCGGTCGCGGGACGGCACTGCGGCACGTGTCTACGCGATGGCCGGAGCGCGGCGGTTGCGCGACGGTTGCGCGGCCGCTGCCTGCCACGACACGGGTGACCTTGACATGTACCGCCCAGTACAAGGATGGTGACGCCGAAGCAGCTCACGAAGACCGTGACCAGGGGACGGTGTGATGCGCTATCGGGTCCTCGGCAGGCTCGACGTCTGCAGCGGCACGCGGTGGATTCCGCTGAACGCCGCGAAGCAGCGCGCCCTGCTCGCCCATCTGCTCATCAACGCGGGCCGGTTCGTCCCCGCCGACGCGCTCATCGCCGAGCTGTGGGGCGACGACGTACCGGACTCCGCCGCCAAGTCCCTGCAGGTCTACGTGCACCGGCTGCGCCGCGCCCTGGGCGGCGGCCCGGAGACGTTACACACCCGCCCGGGGGGCTACGAGCTGGCCGTCGAGCCCGACGGCACCGACGCCGCCCGCTTCGCGACCCTGGCCGCGGCCGGGCGCGCGGAGCTGGCCGACCGGCGTCCGGCCGCGGCCGTGGAGTCGCTGACGGAGGCGCTGGGGCTGTGGCGCGGCCCGGCGTTCGCGGACGTGCCCGCCACCGATGCCGTACGGGCCGAGGCCGCGCGTCTTGAGGAGTGCCGGCTGACGGCCTGGGAGGACCTGGCGGACGCGAAGCTGGCCGTGGGCCGGCACCCCGAACTGGCCGCGGAGCTGGGCGCGCTGCTCGCCCAGCACCCGCTGCGGGAGCCGCTGTGGGGCCGGCTGATGCTGGCGCTGCACCGCTCGGGGCGGCGCTCGGACGCGCTGCGCACGTACGCGCGGGCCCGCCGGATGCTGGCGGACGAGCTGGGCGTGGAGCCGGGGGCGCAGCTCCAGGAGGTGCACGCGGCGGTGCTGGCGGGCGGGCCCGAGCCGGGGCCGCGGCACGAGGCCGTGGAGCGGCCGGCGTACTGCCAGCTGCCGGCGCGCATCCCGGACTTCGTGGGGCGGCGCGAGCAGTTGGTGCAGGTGCTGCGGTGGCTGGGGCGCCCGGAGGGGGCGCCGGACCGCGGGGCCCCGGGCTTCGACGCGTGGCAGGTCGACGCGCGTCACATCGCCCCCCGCACCGTCCTCGTCACCGGCGTCGCGGGCGCCGGCAAGTCCACCTTCGCGGTGCACGCCGCGCACCTGCTCCGCGACGCCTTCCCCGACGGCCAGCTCCACGCCGACCTGCGGACCGCGTCGGGGCACCCGGCCGACACCGGCGACGTGCTGGCCTCCCTGCTCAAGACCCTCGGCATGACCGGCGCCGGCATCCCCGACAGCGTGGAGGAGCGGGCCCGGCGCTACCGCGCGGAACTCGCCGACCGCCGCGTGCTCGTCGTCCTCGACAACGCCGGCTCGGAGCGGCAGATACGCCCCCTGCTGCCCGGCACCGGCGACAGCGCCGTGCTCGTCACCAGCCGCGCCGCCCTGGCCGGGCTCGAAGGCGCGCTCCGCGTCGGCCTCGGCCTGCTCAGCGACGCGGAGGCGCTGGAGCTGCTGGCGCGCGCGGCCGGCGACGACCGTACGCGCCGCGACCCCGAGGTCGCCGCGCGGATCGCCGCGCAGTGCGGCAACCTGCCGCTCGCGCTGCGCATCGCGGGCGCCCGGCTGGCGACCCGCCGGCACCTGTCGCTGCCCCGGCTGGCGGACGCGCTGGCCGACGAGCGGCGGCGGCTGGACGAGCTGGTCGCGGGCGACCTGGAGGTACGGGCCAGCGTCACGCTGGGCTACACGGCGCTGGATCCGGTCGCGCAGCGGGCGTTCCGGCTGCTCGGGCTGCTGGACGTGCCGACGGTGCCCGGCTGGGTGGTCGCCGCGCTCCTCGGCGACGGCGCGGCCCACGGCGCCCCGGCCCCGGACGGCGGGCCACCGCGGGCAGAACCGGCACAGGGGACACCGGCACAAGGGGCCCCGGCGCAGAGGGACCCGGCGCTCGGGCACCAGCCGCAGGCAGGTCCGGCCTCCCCCGGCGACGGGCCCGGGAGAGACGCGGGCGCCCCCGCCCACCTCCACCCGCCCCCGGCCGACCCGGTGGCCCTCGCCGAGCGGTCGCTCGACGCCCTCGTCGACAACCACCTCGTCGAGGTGCACGCCCCCGACCCCGCCGCGGAACCCCGCTACCGCCTCCACGACCTCCTGCGCCTCTACGCCCGCGAACGCGCCCACGCCCAGGAGCCGCCCGCCGAACGGGCCGCCGCGCTCGGCCGCGTCCACGCCGCCTACCTCGACCTCGCCCGCCGCGCCGACGACTCCCTGTCCTCCGGCTTCTCCGGCCGCGTCACGGTGCCGGCGCCCGGCCACAGCCCCCCGGCGGCGGAGGCGGCCCGGGTGGCGGCGGAGCCGCTGGCCTGGCTGGAGGCCGAACGGACGACGCTGCGCGCCCTCGTCCGCCAGGCGGCCGACGCCGGCGAGGCCGGGACCGCGTGGCGGCTGGCGGCGGCGCTGGCGGCGTTCTTCGAGTCGTCCGCGCACTTCGACGACTGGCGCGAGACGCACCGCACGGCGCTGGCGGCGGCGACCGCGGCCGGCGACCGGCTCGGCGTCGCCGTCCTGCACCGCAACCTGGGCGAGCTGGAGACCGTGCAGGACCACTACGGCGAGGCGGTGGTGGCGTTCAAGCGGTCGCTGAAGGAGTTCGCGGCGCTGGACCGCCCCCGCGCGGTCCCCCGCGCCAAGCCCGGCGAGCGCCCGCACGACCCGGGCCACGACGGCCGTGCGGACGCCGCCGGCCACCACCCCGCCGAGTCCGCCGCGGCCGCCGGCCTCGGCGTGCTGCTGCGGCTGCGCGGCCAGTACGCGCAGGCCGCCGCCTGTCTGCGGCGCGGCATCGAGCGGGCCAGGGCGGGCGGCAACGTGCGCTCCGAGGCGTACGCGCGCTGCGGCCTCGGCACCGTCCACCTGGAGTGCGGCGAACCGGGCGCCGCCCGGCGCGAGTTCGACCGGGCGCTGGCCCTGGCCCGGCAGGACGGCTACCGGCACGGCGAGGCGTCCGCGGAGCGCAACCTCGGGCTCGCCGACCTCGCCGTCGGCCGTGTGCACGCCGCCGCGGCGCGGATGCTGCGCAGCTGCGAGCTGGCGGTGGAGAGCGGCGACCGGGTCGGCGAGGTGCACGCGCTCCAGTGGCTCGGGCATCTGACGGACGTGGCCGGGGAGCCGGCGCGGGCGCAGCGGATGCTCGACGAGAGCCTGGCGGCGTACCGGCGCTTCGGCGAGCGGTTCGGCGAGGCGCTGACGCTGCGCGCGCAGGCCGACCTGCTGCTGCACGCGCGCCGCCCGGCGGAGGCCAAGGCGACGGCGCGGCAGGCGCTGTCCATCTGGCGGCACCTCGACACCCCGTACTGGACGTCGCGCACGCTCGACGTGCTCGCCGCCGCGCACGCGGCGGCGGGCGGCGCGGGGGGTGAGGTGGCGGCCGCCCGGGTTCGTCGTCAGGCCGCGGCTCTACGCGCGTCAGTCGGCCTGCCCGCGGCCCTCCACGCACCCGTCGTGGCAGGTCGCCGCCTCGGCGGCCACCTGACGCCGGCCCCGGACCTGTCCCCCGCCGTCCGCACCCCGCTGGGCCCGCTGCGCGTGGCGGCGGAGAGCCGCTGAGGCCGCGGGCGGAGGCGGAGGAGGCGGCCCGGGGTGCGGGCGCCCGGGTGCGGGGCCGGCGGGGTGCGGGCGGGTGGCGGCGCCGTCAGGCGTACAGGCCCCGCATGCGTACCGACAGGCAGGTCACCGAGCCTTCGAGCTTCTCGAACTCGCTGATGTCCACCGGCACCGGCGTGTAGCCCAGCTCCTCGTACAGCGCGGCGGTCCGCGGCGCGCTCGCCGCCATCAGCAGCGCGCCGCCGCCCAGCAGGATGACGTGCGCCCCGGCGGCCTCGGGCACCTCGATGCGGCCCGGGAAGAGGTCCGGTGTGTCGACGAGCCCCGGGTGGGTCGCGAAGGTGCCGTCGGGCAGGGCGGTGATGCCGGACTTCAGGTGCAGCACCTTGGTGACGGGGACGGTGACGACGCGGGCGCCGAGCGGCTCGAAGCAGGCGCGGAGCTGCCGGACGCCGTCGGTGTTGGTGCGCCCGCCGAGGCCGACGTAGATGGTGTCGCCGACCTTGAGCACGTCGCCGCCGTCGAGCGTGCCGGGCGCGTGGACCCGGTTCACGGAGCAGCGCATGAGGCTCACGGCGGCCTCGACGCCGGGGGTCTCCGGCTTGCGGGAGTCGGCGCCGGGGCGGGTGACGAGGGCGACGTTCCTGTACATCACCACCGTGTCCTCGACGAAGACCGCGTCCGGGCAGTCGTCGGCGGGCTCGACCTCGGCGGTCTCCCAGCCGTGCAGTTCGAGGGCGGCGACGTAGGACCGCCACTGGGCGAGGGCCCGGTCGCCGTCGACCGGCGTGCGGTCGATGTGCGTGACCAGGCCCTCGGCGAGACGCGGTCCGGGGCGGCGTACGAGTGCTTTCCTGCTGCGCATGCAGCAGGTCTACCACGGCGGTCAGTGGCTGTGACCGCCGCCGTCCTCCTCGTCCGACCCGCTCTCCGCGCCCTGCTCGCCGTCCGCGCCCTGCTCGCCGCCCTCGGCCGCGCCGCCGCCGGCGGTGACGGTGAAGGCCGCGGTGCGCACCTCGCCGTCGTGCTTGAAGTCGAGGAACAGGCGGTACGAACCGGTGCTGGGCGCGGTCGCGGAGAAGGCCACCTCGGGGCCGGGCTCCGTGCTGCCGTCGCCGGGCTCGCCGTTGGGGTGGACGTGCAGGTATGCGAGGTCGCCGGCGCGGAGCGCGACGAGGTGCCCGTACGCGCCCAGGTAGGGCTGCAGGTCGGTGACCGGCTTGCCGTCCTTCTCGACGGAGAACTCCACCTCGCGGGCGGAGCCGGGCGTCAGGGCGCCGTCGAGCGTCACCTCGTACCCGTCGACCGTCGCGGTCCGCTCCGGCTCGGCCGGCGCCGCCGGGCGGTAGTCCCCGGCGACGGCGAGGTCGCCGCCCAGGGTCAGGCCGTTCTCGGGGCCGCCGGTGGGCACGAAGTCGGCGAAGACCCGGTAGTCGCCGGCCTCGGGCAGTTCGACGGGGGTGCTCCAGGTGCCGTCGGCGTCGCGGACGGGGTGGAGGTGGCGGTACGTATCGAGGTCGCGGGAGGCGACGATCAGGTGCAGCTCCTTGCCGTGCTCCCGCTCGTACGAGGTCACGGGCTCGCCGTCCGCGCCGCGTACGGCGAAGCTCAGCTCGGCGGGGCTGTCGGCGTCGATGCGCTCGGTGTCGAGGTCGAGCGTGTAGCCGGCCTCGGAGAGCTGCAGCCCGCCCGCGGCGGGTCCGGCGTCCTCGCCGTGGCCGCCGCCGTGCCCGTCGCCCTTCTTGCCGGCGCCTTCCGCCGCGCCTTCTTCCCCGCCCGCGGCGTGTCCGCCGTGGGCCGGGGCGGTGTCCTCGTCGGTGACGGGCCCCACGGCGCTGCCGACCCCGTACGCCCCGGCGAACGCGACGGCCAGCGCACCTGCGAAGAGTCCGGCCCTGGCTGCGGTGTTCATCGCTCGCTCCTCTCGGTCGGCCCGTCGCTGCGACCGGCCTCGATACTGGCGACGATACCCCCTAGGGGTATAAAGTCAAGCGAGGGCAGCGCTTGCAATGGATACGGGTCAGGGGTATACATGGTGTCGAAGGATCTAATACCCCCTGGGGGTATAGCGAGCCACGAGGAGCAGTGATGACCACCACCACGCCTGGCAGGACGGCCGAGGTCGAACTCGCGATCGGCGGTATGACCTGCGCCTCCTGCGCCGCACGGATCGAGAAGAAGCTCAACCGCATGGAGGGCGTCGAGGCCACCGTCAACTACGCCACCGAGAAGGCCAAGGTCACGTTCGCTGACGACGTGGCCGTCGACGACCTGATCGCCACCGTCGAACGTACCGGGTACACCGCCGCACCGCCCGCCCCGGCCGGCACGGCCGCGGGCGACGGGCAGGAGGACGGCGCCGGCGGGCAGGGCCCGCCCGACGAGCTGCGGACGCTGCGCCAGCGGCTCTTCGGATCCCTGGCGCTCTCGGTGCCGGTGATCGCGATGGCGATGGCCCCCGCCCTGCAGTTCGAGTACTGGCAGTGGCTCTCGCTCACGCTGGCCGCGCCGGTGGTGGTCTGGGGCGCCTGGCCGTTCCACAGGGCCGCCTGGACCAACGCGCGGCACGGCGCCGCCACCATGGACACGCTGATCTCGGTCGGTACGACCGCCGCGTTCCTGTGGTCGCTGTGGGCGCTGTTCTTCGGCACCGCGGGCGAGCCCGGCATGACCCACCCCTTCGAGCTGACCATCGCCCGCGGCGACGGCTCCGGCAACATCTACCTCGAAGCCGCGGCCGGCGTGACGACGTTCATCCTCGCCGGGCGGTACTTCGAGGCCAAGTCGAAGCGGAAGGCGGGCGCGGCGCTGCGCGCGCTGATGGAGCTGGGCGCCAAGGAGGTCGCGGTGCTGCGCGACGGCCGCGAGGAGCGGGTGCCCGTGGACCGGCTCGCGGTCGGCGACCGCTTCGTGGTGCGGCCCGGCGAGAAGATCGCCACCGACGGCACCGTCGTCGAGGGCGCCTCCGCCGTCGACGCCTCCATGCTCACCGGTGAGTCCGTGCCGGTGGAGGTCACCGTGGGCGACGCCGTCACCGGCGCCACCGTCAACGCCGGCGGCCGGCTGGTCGTGGAGGCCACCCGGGTCGGCTCGGACACGCAGCTGGCGCGGATGGCCCGGCTGGTCGAGGACGCCCAGAACGGCAAGGCCGCCGTGCAGCGGCTCGCCGACCGGATCTCCGGCATCTTCGTCCCGGTCGTCATCGCCCTGTCCCTGGGGACCCTGGGCTTCTGGCTCGGTACGGGCGACGGCATCTCCGCCGCGTTCACCGCCGCGGTCGCCGTGCTGATCATCGCCTGCCCCTGCGCCCTCGGCCTGGCCACCCCGACCGCCCTCATGGTCGGCACGGGCCGCGGCGCGCAGCTCGGCATCCTCATCAAGGGCCCCGAGGTGCTGGAGTCGACCCGCAAGGTCGACACCGTCGTCCTGGACAAGACCGGCACCGTCACCACCGGCACCATGACCCTGCACGCCCTGCACACCGCGGACGGCGAGGACGAGGAAACGGTGCTGCGGCTGGCGGGCGCGCTGGAGCACGCCTCGGAGCACCCCATCGCCCAGGCGGTGGCCGCCGCGGCGGCCGACCGCGTCGGTACGCTGCCGGTCCCCGAGGACTTCGCCAACGTGCCCGGGCTCGGCGTCCAGGGCGTCGTCGGGGGCCACGCGGTCCTCGTCGGGCGGCAGCAGCTCCTCGCGGACTGGGCGATCACCCTGCCCGCCGGGCTCGCCGCGGCCAAGGAGCGGTCGGAGCAGGCCGGGCGCACCGCGATCGCGGTCGCCTGGGACGGCGAGGCCCGCGCCCTGCTGGAGGTCGCGGACGCGGTCAAGCCCACCAGCGCGCAGGCCATCAGGCGGCTGCGTGACCTGGGTCTGACCCCGATCCTGCTCACCGGCGACAACAAGGCCGTCGCGCAGACCGTCGCCGCCGAGGTCGGCATCGACGAGGTCATCGCCGAGGTCCTCCCCGAGGACAAGGTCGACGCGGTCAAGCGGCTGCAGGCCGAGGGCCGTACGGTCGCCATGGTCGGAGACGGCGTCAACGACGCCGCCGCCCTCGCCCAGGCCGACCTGGGCCTGGCCATCGGCACCGGCACCGACGCCGCCATCGAGGCCGCCGACCTCACCCTGGTCAACGGCGACCTGCGGGCCGCACCGGACGCCATCCGGCTCGCCCGCTCCACCCTGTCCACCATCAAGACCAACCTCGCCTGGGCGTTCGGCTACAACACCGCCGCCCTGCCGCTCGCCGCCGCGGGCCTGCTCAACCCGATGCTCGCGGGCGCGGCGATGGCCTTCTCCTCCGTCTCGGTGGTCGCCAACAGCCTGCGGCTGCGGCGCTTCCGGCCGCTGGGCTGAGGCCACCGGTCCGCGGCGGCCGCCCCGCGCACCGCCCGTACGTGCCGATCCGGCCGTGCGGGCGGTGTGGCGTTGAGACGGACGGGTTACGGTGCCCTCCGCGGGCGCGGCAGCGGAATGCGGCGCCGGGCCGAGGGGGAGGAAGGCGTCGTGGGGATGCGGGAGACGGAAAAGTCATCGGAGCCGGGGGCGGAAGCGGTGCCGGGGACGGCGCGGGAGGTGCCGTGGGAGTTGTTCCCGGCGCTGCGCACCGCGCCGGAGCGGGTCGCGCTGCGCTTCGGCGGCACCGTCCTGACGTACGGCGAGCTGGCCGCCGCGGCCGGCGCCGTCGGCCGGCGGCTCGGGGGCGCCCGGCGGGTGGCCGTCTGGGCGACGCCGGAGCCGGCGACGGCGGTGGCGGTGACCGCGGCGCTGGTGGCGGGTGTGGCGGTGGTGCCGCTCAACCCCCGTATCGGCGTACGGGAGCTGGCGCACATCGTGGCCGACAGCGGGCCCGAGCTGGTGCTCGCGGCGCCGGACGCGGAGCTGCCCGGGGCGCTGGCGGAGGTCGAGCGGGTGGACGTGGCGGCGGGCGGGACGGTGAACGGGGCGGCGGCCGTACGGGCCGAGCCGCCGGCGGCCGGCCCGCGCCCCGGACCCGGCACCCCCGCGCTCGTCGTCTACACCTCCGGTACGACGGGCCCGCCCAAGGGCGTCGTGCTGGCGCAGCGGGCGCTGGCCGCGACCCTCGACGACCTCGCGGAGGTCTGGGGCTGGACGGAGCGGGACACGGTGGTGCACGCGCTGCCGCTGTTCCACGTGCACGGGCTGGTCCTCGGCGTGCTGGGCCCGCTGCGCCGCGGCGGCGCCGTGCACCACGTGGGGCGGTTCGCGCCGGAGACGGCGGCGGCGGCGCTGGCCGCGGGCGGCACGATGCTGTTCGGGGTGCCGACGATGTACCACCGGCTGGCCGACGCCCTCGACGCGGAGCCGGCGGCCGCACCCGGGGCGTCCTCCGGTACGTCCCTGGCCGCCGCCCTCGCCGGCGCCCGGCTGCTGGTCTCCGGCTCCGCGGCGCTGCCGGTGGCCGACCACCGCCGGCTCACCGCGGCCACCGGCCGCCGCGTCGTGGAGCGCTACGGCATGACGGAGACGCTGATGAACACCAGCGTCCGCCCCGACGACATGGACGCCACCGGCAGCGTCGGCGTCCCCCTGCCGTCCGTCGCCGCCCGGCTCGTCGACGACGCGGGGGCCGAACTCACCGCGTATGACGGGGAGACGGTCGGCGAGATCGAGGTCCGCGGCCCGAACCTCTTCACCGGCTACCTCAACCGCCCCGAGGCGACGGCGGCGGCGTTCCGCGACGGCTGGTTCCGCACCGGCGACATGGCGGTACGGGACGCGGCCGGCCGCTACCGCATCGTCGGCCGCCGCGCCACGGACCTCATCAAGTCCGGCGGCTACAAGATCGGCGCCGGGGAGATCGAGAACGCGCTGCTGGAGCACCCGGCCGTCGCCGAGGCGGCGGTCACCGCGGAGCCGGACCCGGACCTGGGCGAGCGCATCGTCGCCTGGGTGGTCCCGGCCGGCGCGCCGCCGCCCGCCGCGGAGCTGTCGGCGTACGTGGCCGACCACCTGGCCCCGCACAAGCGCCCCCGCAAGGTCCACTTCCTCGACGCCCTCCCCCGCAACGACATGGGCAAGGTCCTCAAGCGCGCCCTGGGGAGCTGACGCCCTCCCACCCCGGCGCCGGGGGCTCCGTGATCGCCAGGGTCGCGGGCCGGACGGCCCCGGGGCCGAAGCGGCGGCGGGCGCGGTCCGCGGCCGCCTCGGCGCGGCGGGCGCGGGCGTCGCCGGGGTCCAGCGAGAGCTGGCGGTACGCGCCGGCCGCCGGCAGCAGGTGGTCGGCGCGGAGCGCGTACGCCCGTACCCGGGCCCGCTGCAGCCCGAGGGCGGCCAGCAGGCCGAGGGCGGTGGCGGCGAGCACCGGCGAGTGGTCGGTGGGCTCCGCGACGGCCCGGGTCCTGGTGGTCGAGCTGCGGTCGGCGTAGCGCACCACGAGGGTGAGGCGGCCGGCGACCTGGGCCTCCCCGCGCAGGCGCTGGCCGATCCGGTCGGCGAGGCCCAGGACGGCCCGGTGGTGCCGTACGGGGTCGAGGCAGTCGGCGTCCAGCACCAGCTCCGCCGACAGGGACGCCGCCGGTTCCGCGGGGGTGACCGGGCGCGGGTCGTAGCCGCGGGCGCGGTCGCCGAGCAGGCGGGCCTGGCTGACGCCGAGGAGCCGCTGCAGGGTCGCCGCGGGCAGCTCGGCGATCTGCCCGACGGTGTGCAGGCCGTACCGTCCGAGCTTCTCCGCGGTCGCGCGGCCGATCCCGGGGAGGGCGGCGACCGGGCGCGGGTGCAGCCACTCCGCCGCCCGCCCCGTGGGCACGCGGGTGGTGTCCCCGGGCGCGGAGGCGTCGGCCGCCATGGCCGCGAGCATGCGGTTGCCCGCGAGGCCCGCGCTGCTGTCGATGCCGTAGAGGGCCTTCAGCCTCATCTTCACGAGCTGGACCGCGTCGTAGGCCGACAGGTCGAAGTACCGGAGCGCGGACGTCAGGTCGAGCTGTACGGCGTCGGGCGGCATCTCCTGGACGTGGGGCGTGACGCCGCCCATCAGCTCGACGATGTCCGCGTACTGCTCCCCGCTCAGCGAGGCGTGCAGATGGAGGTGGGCGATGTGCCGGCGGCGCGCGGTCATCCCGCGCTCCCCGGGCTGCGGTGGCCGAACTTCTTCAGGTCGGCCGACCGGCTGCCGGCGGGCTGCAGGTCGGCGTACGGGTGCAGGCGGGCCCCGGCGGTGCCGTCGGCCAGGGTGCGGCCGGGCTGAGGACGGTCGGGCCGGTCGGGGCCCGGGCGGGCCCCGTCGGGCCGGGGGCCGTCGGGCTGGGCGGGGGTCGGGTGCGGCCGGTCCTCGCCCAGGAGGGCGAGTGCGGCCTCGGGGCCGTCGTCGCGGCGGGCGGCGGCGATCCGGTCCAGGTCCCAGGCCATGGTGCCGACGACGGTGCGCCGGGTGCCGCGCACCTGGACCGTGCCGCGTACCAGCAGCAGGCCGCTGTGGAAGACGGTGTGCGCGCAGGCCGGGTGGGAGTCCTCGAAGAACGCCAGGTCGACCAGGCCGGAGCCGTCCTCCAGCGTGACGAAGATGATGCGCTTGCCGCTGGCGATCGGCGGGGTCTGCGTCGAGGCCCGCACGCCGGCGACGAGCACCTGCTGCCCGGGGCGCAGGCCGGCGAGGTGGGCCGCGTCCGTCGCGCCGATCTCGCGGAGCAGCCGGTGGTGGTGCTCCATCAGGTGCTTGGAGACGTCGATGCCGAGGGTGTTCAGTTCGGCGCCGAGGGTCTCGCGACCGGTCATCTCCGGCAGCCCGCTCGGCTCCGTACCGCCGGCCGCGTCCGCGCCGATGGGCAGTTGGCCCTCACCCGCGAAGCGGGCCCGGGACTGCCGGTGCAGCTCGTCGATCTGGAGGAGGAGGTCGCGGCGGGTGAGGCGGCCGTCGCCGAGGCCGTCGAGGGCGCCGATCCCGGCCAGGCGCTCGGCGAGCGGCCTGCTGGGCCGGGCCCGCTGCCAGAAGTCCGACAGGGAGCCGTAGGGCAGGCCCTCCTCGATCCGTACGGCCTCGTCCTCGCTGATGCCGTGCACCGCGGACAGCGCGAGCCGCACCCCCCACCGGTCGTCCGCGTCGCTCTTCTCCACGGTGTGCCGCACCCGGGAGCGGTTGACGTCGACGGGCAGGACCGGCACGCCGCGCCGGCGGGCGTCGGAGACGAGGACGCGCTTGGGCCACATGCCGGGGTCGTGTTCGAGGAGGCCGGCCAGCAGGAACGCCGGGTAGTGCGCCTTGAGCCAGGCGCTCTGCAGCGCGGGTACGGCGAAGGCGACCGCGTGCGCCCGGCAGAAGCCGTAGGCGCCGAAGGCCGCGACGGTCTTCCAGACCTCGTCCCGTACGGCCGTGCCGTAGCCGCGCGCACGCGCCTGCCGGTGGAACCAGTCCCTGATCCCGGGCAGCCTGTCCTCGTCCCCGAGCGCGCGCCGGGCGATCTCCCCCAGGGCCCGGTCGCATCCGGTCATCACCCGGAAGGTCTCGATGATCTGCTCGTGCCAGATGGTCACGCCGTACGTGTCGGAGAGCACCGGTTCGAGGTCCGGGTGGGCGTACTCGGGAGCGCCGCCGTGGCGGGCGGCGACGTAGCGCTCGGGCATGCCGCCGGCGACGGGTCCTGGGCGGAAGAGGCTGATGTCCGCGATGACGTCCTGCGGGTCGCGGGGCTTGAGCCGGGACAGCAGGTCCTGCTGGCCGGGGGACTCCAGCTGGAACAGGCCCAGGGTCTCGCTGTCCTGGATGAGCTTGAACGCGAAGACGTCGTCGAGCGGCACCTGTCCGGGGTCGTCCAGGTCGATGTGCCTGCCCGTGGCCTGTGCGATCTCGGCGACGGCGTGGGCCATCGCGGACTGCATGCGCACGCCCAGGACGTCGAGCTTGATGTTGCCGAGGTCCTCGATCTCCTCCTTGGCGGCCATGGCCATGGGGTAGTCGCCCTGCGGGGTGGGCTGCACCGGCAGCCGGTCCAGGAGGGTGGCGTCGCTGATGACGACGCCGCACGGGTGCATGGCCATGCCGTGGACGAGGGCGTCGAGGCCCTCGGCGAGCTCCCACAGCGGGCCGTACCGGTGTGCCTCGGCGGCCAGTTGCCGCAGCTCCGGCAGCTCCGCGAGGGCGCCGGTGATGTCGGAGGCCCGCAGGTGCGGGAAGCTCTTGGCGATCCGGTCGACGTCGGCGGGCTCGATGCCGAGGGCGAGGCCGGCGTCCCGCAGCGCCCTGCGCGCCCGGTAGGTCTCGGGCATCGCGGTGACCGCCACCCGCTCCTTGCCGAACCGGTCGAAGATCACGTCGTAGCACTCCAGCCGGCGGGCCGACTCCACGTCGATGTCGATGTCGGGCAGCGACTTGCGCCGGACGCTCAGGAAGCGCTCGAACAGCAGCCGGTGGTCGAGGGGGTTGGCCGTGGCGATGTCCAGGACGTGGCAGACCAGCGAGCCGGCGCCGGAGCCGCGGGCGGCGACCCGGATGCCCTTGGCCCGGATGTCGGCCACGACCTGGCCGACGGCGAGGAAGTACGAGTCGTAGCGGAGTGTGGAGATCGCTTCCAGCTCCTCGTCCAGTCGGGTACGGGCCGCGGGGTCGCGGTCGAGGCCGCGCCTGGCCAGGCCGTCCTCGCACTGCCGGCGCAGCAGCCGCGCGGCTCCGCCGGCGCCGGGCCCGGCGCCGAAGAGCGCCGCCTCCGGGAAGTGCGGCCGCCCCAGCCCGAGGTCCGCCGCGGGATCGATCGTGCACGCGGCGGCCGTCGCGGCGGTGTCCGCCATCAGGCGGCGTGCGCGCCGTACGTCCCCTCCTGCGCACTCGGCGACCAGCCGCGCCACGGCCGCCATCGCCCGCTCGTCCTTGAGCCAGCGCTGCCCGCTGTCCAGCCGGCGCCAGTCGATCGGCCGCAGCAGCCGGGCGGCGTCCAGGACGTCCGCGAGCCGGTGCTGGCCGGGGTCGGCGTAGCGGACGGCGTTGGAGAGCACGACGGTGGTACCCGTGCGGTCGCCCAGCGCCAGGGTGCGGGCGGCGAGGCGGAGCGACCCGGGTCCGGTGCCCGCGCGCTTGTGCGCGGCGGCCTCCAGCCGGAGCCCGGCCCCGAAGACCTCCCGCCACGGCGCGAGCAGCTTCGCCGCGACGTCCTCCCGGCCCGCCGCCAGCGCCCGCACCGGCTCGGAGAGCGGCCCGAGCAGGGCCACCAGGCCGGCGCCCCCGTACGCGCGCAGCGCCTGCCACGGCACCACCGGCGGGCTGCCGGCCGTCGCGCCCGCGTGGGCGGCGGACACGATGCGGCACAGCCGCGCCCACCCCGCTCCGTCCCGCGCGAGCAGCACGAACCGCAGCGGCGGCTCGACCACGTGCCCGCCGCCCCGCACCGGGCCGCGCCGCCGCGGGCCGGGCGGCGGCGGTGCGGCCCGGTGCGGGGCGCCTGCCACCGCCAGATCGACCCCCAGCACCGGCCGGACCCCGGCCTCCGCGCAGGCCCGGACGAACCGGACGGTGCCGGTGACGGTGTCCCGGTCGGTCAGGGCGAGGGCTCCCATGCCGCGCTCGGCGGCCCGCCGGACGAGGTGCTCGGGGTGGGACGCGCCGTAGCGGGCGGAGTAACCGGACGCGACGTGCACGTGGGCGAAGCCCGCCATGCCGCACCTCCATCACTCCACCCCATTTCGGCTCTTTATCCCGATAGATTCCATCGTACGTTCGTTCGATTACCCTAGCTCTTCCAAGCCCGCCCGGCGAACGCCGCGGAACGCGCGTTCCCCCAGCTCGGCGGCGCCCCGAAGGCCGCCGGCGCCGCCATTCCCGCCATCTCCGCGCCCGGGCAGTCCAGTTGGGCGCCCAGCCGCCCGCACATGAGATTCGTCACTCCCCCGGAACGGCCGCCACCCACCCACCTCCGACGGCACCCAGCGATTGGACTAGACCAATAGGAACGTTTCAATTTCCTGCCCACCGCTCTCACCAGGGACTTTCGATTCAATTGGTGTAGACCTCTTGACCCTTGAGTGCACACGCACCTACGTTCCGGTCGATCCCCCGTCCCGGACCCCACAGCCGGCCGCCCGTGAACCGCCACGCAAGGACCGACCGCTGCCCAACACCCATCTCCGGGAGTAGCCATGTCCGCACCGTCCGAAGAGCAGGCCGTCCGCCGCAGAACCGTCCTCGCCGCCGCCGGCTCCGCCGCCCTCGTCGCGGCCTCCGCCACCCCGGCGCTGTCCGCACCGGCGCCGTCCGCGTCCGCATCCGGCGCGGCCCCGGCCGCCGCCGACCCCGCCTGGCCCGACCCCGCGCGCGACGTCGCCAGGGACGGCACCGCGACCGCGTCCAGCGTCTACGACCTCGACCCGGAGAGGTTCGCCGCCGAGCACGTCAACGACGGCGACCTGAGCACCCGGTGGGGTTCCGACTCGCCCGAGAACGGCCACCCCGACCCCAGCCGCGAGTGGGTGCAGATCGAACTCGCCGAGCCCGGCCCGGTGCACCACGTGGTGATCCACTGGGAGACCGCCCGCGCCGCGCACTACCAGATCCACGTCTCCGACGACGGCGAGACCTGGCGCACCGCCCTCGACGTCCCCGACGCCCCGGGCGGCCGGGAGGTCCTCGAACTCGGCCTCACCACCCCCGTCCGCTACGTGCGGATGCAGGGCGTCGCAGTCGCCACCGGCTGGGGCTACTCGATCTTCGCCATGGAGGTCTGGAACGGCCCGCGCCCCGGCGTCGGCCTCCCCGCGGGCCGGGTGATCCCGGCCCCGGTCGCGCAGACCTCGCGGCCCGACGCCCGCCCCTTCGTGCTGGGCCGGCACAGCCGGATCGTCGCCGCCGACCGGCGCGCCCGCGACGTCGCCCGGCTCCTCGCCGGCCACCTGCGCCCGGCGACCGGCTACCCGCTGCCCGTGGTCGGCGGCGGGCGGGCCGGGGACGGCGACATCACGCTGCTGCTCGGCCGCTCCCACGCCCCGTCCCGGGCCCGGCTGGCCGTCGCCGAGGGCTACACCCTGGCCGCCGGCGGCAACGGGCTGCGGATCGCGGCGGCGCACCCGCACGGCCTGCTCAACGGCGTCCAGACGCTCCGCCAGCTGCTGCCCCCGTGGATCGAGAGCGACGAGGTCCGGCCCGGCCCGTGGACCGTCGAGGCGACCGAGATCAGCGACCACCCCCGGTTCGCCCACCGCGGGCTGATGATCGACCCGGCCCGGAACTTCCTGGAGGTCCCCGAGGTCCGGCAGCTCATCGACGGGCTCGTCCAGTCCAAGGGGAACGTGCTGCACTGGCACCTGACCGACGACCAGGGCTGGCGGGTCCAGATCGACTCCTGGCCCCGGCTCACCGAGGTCGGTGGGGGCATGTCCATGCCCGGCGGACGGACGGGCTTCTACACCAAGGACCAGATCCGGGACGTCGTGCGGTACGCGGCGGACCGGCACGTGCAGATCATCCCCGAGATCGAGATGCCCTCCCACACGACGGCGGCCAGGACCGCGTACCCGCAACTGAGCGGCGCGGGCGGGTACCTGGCGGATCTGGAGACCACCTACGCGTTCGTCGACGACGTCCTCCGCGAGGTCGCCGCGCTCTTCCCCTCCCCCTACGTCCACCTGGGGGCCGACGAGTCGGACATGCCGCACGACCAGTACGTGCGGTTCCTGCGCCGGGTCGAGGGCATCGCCCGCGGCCACGGCAAGACCATGATCGGCTGGTCCCCCAGCTGCGGCGTGGGCCTCGACACCGAGACGGTCCACCACTACTGGCAGGACCAGAGCAGGGAGATGTCGCGGGAGTGGTTCCACCCCCGCCGCCCGGTGCTGCTCTCCCCGACCCAGCAGACGTACCTGGACTACCCCTACCCCACGTACGACACCCGGCGTTCGTACTCCTGGAACCCGTTCGACCTCACCGACGGCTGGACGGGCGCCAAGGTGCAGCGCGACTACGGGCTCGACAACGACGACATCATCGGCATCGAGGCGCCGATCTGGGGCGAGCGGATGCTGCGGGGCCTCCCCGACGTGCAGTACCAGGTGTTCCCCCGGCTCCCGGCGATCCTGGAGAAGGCGTGGTCACCCGCCGAGGCCACCGAGGACGCCGAGGGCGTGGTGGCCAGGACCGCGGTGCAGGGCGCGCGCTGGCAGTTCGCCGGCCGGAACTTCTGGGCGGACCCCGGTGTGCGCTGGGAGGCCGCGGCGGTCGGCACCGACCTGCGCACCGGCCGGGACGGCGCCGTCGACGGCACGGTGGCGAGCCTGGCGCTGCCGGGAGCGGCACCGGCCGAGGTCACCGCGACGGTCGACTGGGGCGACGGCACCACGGGCCCCGCCACGGTCACGGGCGACGCCGCGGGCGACCGCAGGATCAACGGCGTGTACCGGATCGAGGCCGCACACCGCTACCGGCGCCCCGGCACCTACCGCGGCACGGTCCGCGTCACCGCCCCGAACGCCGAGGCCACCGCCGCGTTCACCGTCACCGTCCCCCGCTGACGCACCGCCCCGCACGGAGCCGCCGGCGCCCGCCAGGGCGCCGGCGGCCGGGCGCCCCGCCACCGCGTCCCCGCCTTCTCGGCGGCTTAGCCGCCGGTGGGGCGGACGAGGCCCGTTTCGTAGGCGAAGACCGCTGCCTGGGTGCGGTCGCGCAGGGAGAGCTTGGTCAGGATCCGGCCCACGTGGGTCTTCACCGTCTGCTCCGCCACCACCAGCCGCTCGGCGATCTCCGCGTTCGACAGGCCCTGCGCGATCAGGCTCAGCACCTCCGTCTCGCGTTCCGTCAGGCCGCCCACGCGGTCCTTCAGCGGGGCCCGCGGGGCGCGGGTCAGGCGGGCGAACTCGGTGATGAGGCGCCTGGTCACGGCGGGGGCGAGCAGGGCGTCACCGGTGGCGACGATCCGTACGGCGTGGGCCAGTTCGGCGGCGGAGGCGTCCTTGAGGAGGAACCCGGACGCGCCCGCGCGCAGCGCCTCGTACACGTACTCGTCGAGGTCGAAGGTCGTCAGGATCAGCACCCGGACGGCCGCGTCCGGCGGCTCGGTGAGGCGGCGGGTGGCCTCGATGCCGCCGAGGCCCGGCATCCGGATGTCCATCAGCACGACGTCCGGGCGCAGTTCGGCGGCCTTCGCGACGGCGTCGGTGCCGTCCACCGCCTGGCCGACGACCTCGATGCCGGGCTCGGCGTCGAGCAGCACGGTGAAGCCCTGGCGCACCATGACCTGGTCGTCGGCGATCAGCACGCGGATGTTCGTCACGGGGTGTCCTCACCGTCCGGGGTGGCGGGCGTGGTGTGCGGCGCGGGTGCCGCGGGGGCCGGGGGCGCCGCCGGGGTCGCGGGCAGTACCGCGGTGACCTCGTAGCCGCCGTCCGGGGCGGTGCCGGCGGCCAGTTCGCCGCCCAGCATCGCCGCGCGCTCCCGCATCCCCAGCAGCCCGTGCCCCGCCCCCGCCCACGGCGGCGCGGCACGCTCGGGCGCGGTGTTGGCGACGCGGACCGTGAGCCCCGCGGGGTGGTAGCCGATCTCGACCAGGGCGCGGGCCCCGGGCGCGTGCCGGGCCACGTTGCTGAGCGCTTCCTGCACGATGCGGTACGCGGACAGCTCGATGCCAGGCGGCAGCGCGTACGGCTCGCCGGTGGTCCGGGTGTCGACCTCGACCCCCGCGCGGCGTACGGCGGCGGCGAGTTCGCCGAGCCGGTCGAGGGTGGGCTGCGGCGCGTGGCGTACGTCCTGGGGGTGGAGGGCGGCGCCCGCTCCCCCGTCGTCGGCGCGGAGCACGCCCAGCACCCGGCGCAGCTCTGCCAGCGCCTCGACGGCGCTCGCACGGATCCCCGCGAGGTTCTCCCTCAGCTCCGCCGGCGGGTCCTGCACCAGGTGCGGCGCGACCTGCGCCTGGATGGAGATCACCGACATGTGGTGCGCGACCACGTCGTGCAGCTCGCGCGCGATCCTGGTGCGCTCCTGGAGCAGTACCCGCCGGGCGCGCTCCTCCGCGGTCAGCTCCTCCTGCGCCGCCAGTTCGGTACGCGCCACCCGCCGCCCGCGCAGCGCGACGCCCCCGCCGACGGGGAGGACGAGGACCAGCACGGCGAACGGCACGCCCTCGGTGTCGCCGGCGGCGAAGAAGCCGTAGCCGAGGCCCGCCAGCACGCTGATCACCAGCGTCTCGACCGCGATCCGCGGCCGGCACCGCAGCGCCACCGCGAAGAGCACCGTCGCCTGCAGCACGAGGCCGGTGCCGGTCCACGGGAACATCGCGCCCGGGTCGGGCCCGGGGGCGCCGTCCGCGTACCGCGCGACCACCAGCATGGCCGCCGTCGTGATCCACCACGCGAGCACCGGCCGGATCAGCGCGATCAGGAACGCGGCCGTCTGCAGCGTCGCGAGCAGGGCGGCGACGCGCATGCCCATGCCGTAGCCGAAGGCGTACTGGTTGGTGGCGGCGATCTGCATCGCCACCACCCCCAGCACCACCGGCACGGCCAGCGCGGGCAGCCACTCGCGCAGCCGCGAGCGCCGGGTGGCGGTGGCCGGCGCCGTACGCGGCGGCGCGCTGACGGCCGTCGTCCACAGGTCCGCGTGCAGCGTCCGCAGGCCGCCACGCAGCCACGCGGCCAGTCGCTCTGCCATCGTCCCCTCCCCTCCCTGACCCTCCACCCTAGGTACCTCGCATGGCGGGCCGGCTTCTCTCGTACGGGTGGAAAGCCGCCCGGCACACCAGCAGCACCGCCGCGAACGCCGGCAGCCACACCAGCCTCGCCGCCACCCAGCCGCCCCCGTCCGGCACCGTGTGCAGCCCCGGCAGCGCGTCGCCCGCGAGCAGGCCGAGGGCCGAGACCGCCATCATCGCCGTCTGGTGCCAGAGGAAGACCGTCATCGCCGACAGGTTGAGCAGCGCCACCGCCGCCCACGCCGCCGGCCGCCGCAGCACCCGGCGCAGCGGCCCGAGGAGCAGCAGCGCGGCGCCGCACTGGGCGAGGCCGAAGGCGGCGGCGGCGAGGGTCGGCGGGTCCAGGTTGGAGACGGCGGCGCCGGGCACGCCGACCATGGCCGCCGGGTAGCCGGCGTACAGCACCAGTCCCGCCGTCGCCGCCGCACCGCCGCCGAGCAGGGCGTACGCCGTCCGCCTCCCCGGCAGCCCGCGGCGGGCGCCGCGCGCGCCCAGGGCGTACGGCACGAGCCACCCGGCGGCGACGTTCACCCAGCCCAGTGCGGCGGGCCCGCCCGCGCCCAGCCGCCACAGGTCCACGCAGGCGACCACGGCCAGGGGCCACAGCGGGTGCAGCCGGGCGACCAGCGGGGTCGCCGCGGTCAGCAAGGCGAAGACCAGCAGGAACCACAGCGGCGACAGCGCGAGCTTCCCGAGGGCGCGTACGGTCGCGTACCCGACGCCGTCCGCCAGCAGCACGCCGAGCACCGCCGCCCACACCGCGAGCACGGCGGCGACGGGCCGGAAGAGCCGGCCGAGCCGGGCGCGCAGCCAGCGGGGGTAGGGGGTGCGGGCGGCGCGGGCGGAGGCGTGGCCGCGGGCGGCGACGTAGCCGCCGACGAAGAAGAAGACGGCGAGGGTCTGCAGGGCCCAGGAGACGGGTGCCAGTGCGGGCATGTAGTGCAGCGGGCTGGCGGCGCGCACGGTGCCGCTGTCGACGACGAGGGCGGTGACCAGCCAGTGGCCGAGCACGACGCCGAGGATGGCGAAGGCGCGCAGGGCGTCGATGCCGCGGTCGCGGGTGGGCGGGGTGGCGGCGGATATGCGGAGGAGGACGTCACGCATGTCCGCATCCCCGGAGGGCGGGGCGGGCGGCGGCGTACGGGGCTGCCTGGCAGCGGATTCCGGGATGCGCCGCGGCTGCGGCGGCGCCGACGCCGGCGCACGCGGCCTCTCCCCGCACGATCCGGGCCATGCTCCGCAGCGGTACGGAGCCGGGGGTCAGGTAGTCGCTGTGGCCGCCGGGACCCGCGGCGAAGGTGCAGGCGCCGAAGTCCGGTGAGACCGGGTCCGTGCCGAAGCCGAGCGTCGTCACGAGCAGCGGGATCCGGACGTGCGGCACCTTGCCCACCCAGTCCGCCGCGCCCCGGCCCGCCCACACCGTGGCGGACGCGTCCAGGCCGGCGGCACTGCCGGCGCCCACCCCGGGGCTGGCGTACAGCACGATGTCCGCGACCCGCAGCTCCGCCGCGGCGCGCCCGCAGACCACCGAGCCGTACGAGTGGCAGAGCAGCGAGATCCGGGCGCCGGGGCGGGCGGCGGTCAGCGAGCGGACGAAGTCGCGCAGCCGGGGCGCGGCGGCCTCGGCGCGGTCCGCGGTCAGCGACTCGGGGCCGACCGTGCTCGGCGTCGCGTAGCCGAGCCAGGCGACGACGGCGCCCTCCTCGCCGCCGCCCAGTTCGCCGTGGAGCGCCTCGGCCCCGGCGCGGAAGCGCCCGTACGAGTCGAGGCCGGTGTCGGAGCCGGGGACGAGGACGGCGATCCGCCCGGCGTGCGCCAGGTCGCCGAACACCTCGGCGCTGCGACCCCCGTCGCGGCCGTCGAACGAGACGAAGTGCCGTCCCGGCGCCGCCATGGCGCGCAGCGACTCGGCGCGGCGCCGGTCGCCGTGGGCGGCGGCCATGCGCGCGGCGGCGCGGATGCCGTCGCGGTTCGCGGCGTACCGCTGCGCGAGGGCGGTGGGAGTCGCGGCGCCCACGTCGAACGGTGCTGCGGGCACCGGCGCCGGCACCGCGGCGGGCCGGGCAGCGGCGGCCACGGGCAACGCCACGGCGGCGGCCACCACCGCGGCGAGCACCCCCCGCAGCAACGTCCCGCGCGCCCGCCCGCCGCGGGGCCGCTCCGCGCGGGGCCGCTCCGCGCGGGGGCGGGCCGCGGGGAGACCGGCGCGACGCAGCCACGCATCCGGCAGATCCGAGCTGCGCGGCCGCGCGGCCGGCAGAGCCTCGCCGCCGAAACCGCCATCGCGGCCCGGGGCGCCGACGCCGCCGCCCCGCGGACCCGCGCCGCGGCCGGCCACCGCCCCGCCCGTGCGTCCTCTCCCGGGCTGCCGACTCGTCCCCCGGCCGATCGAGCCGGGTCCGCAGGGTCGGGGCCGTGCCATGAGGAGTCCTCTCACCGGGGTGTGATCCGGTGAGAAAGCTATGAACCGCGGGCCCCCGCCGGCGTCCCGCCGCAGAGCCCACCTGCCGCGTAGCTCTCAGGTATGACGGGTACGGGCCACGGCGGCGCCGGCCGCCGAGCAGCCCCGCCCGAGCCCCCGCTCAGCCCCGCAGCACCGCCCTGTCCACCAGCGTGACCAGCGGCACCTCGAACTCCTCACGCTGCGTCTCCGGCCGCGCCGCCAGGTAGCCCCGCACCCGCGCGAGCAACTGCGCCCGCTCCTCCTCCGGGAGCAGCAGCAGGCGCGAGTGCGTGGCGACCATCGCGGTCAGCGAGTCGCGCGTGTAGCGCAGCCGGTTGGGGAACCGCTGCCGCTGCACCGGCTCGTACCGTTCGTCGGCCGGCACCTCCACCTCGTCGGACAGGTCGGCGAAGCACGCCTCGCCGCGCGTGACCTCGTCCAGCCCGATGATCCAGTCCACGTCGCGGTCGCCCTGGTTCCACAGCCCGGCGACCACCCCGCCCGGCCGCAGCACCCGGGCGATCTCCGGCAGGGCCAGCTCCGGGTCGAACCAGTGGAACGCCTGCCCCACCAGCACCGCGTCCACGGACCCGGCCGCCAGCGGGATCCGTTCCGCCGTGCCCTCGTGCGCCGGCACGTCCGGGTACGCGCGCCGCAGCTCCGCCCGCATCGCCCCGTCCGGCTCCACGGCCGTGGTCGGCACTCCCGCCGCGACGAGCGCGGCGGTCAGCTTGCCGGTGCCCGCGGCGAGGTCGAGGACGTGGAGGCCGTCGCGGTCGGCGACCGGCGCCAGGGCCCATCGGACCGCGGCGGCGGGGTAGTCGGGGCGGAATTCGGCGTAGGCCCCGGCCTGGGCGCCGAAGGAGGAGGCGCGCCGACGGTGCAGCTCGTGGTCCGTAGTCATGATCGCTACGGTACGCCGTCCGCGAAGGCGCCGGAGAGGCGTTTCCCGCGCGCCGCCCGGCCACCCGGCCGCCGCAACCGCCGCGGGCGACCCCGCCGTACGATCCCCCCATGTCCCCCGCGCCCACCGACTCCGAGGCCGAAGGCTGGCCCACCGCGCCCGGCACGACCGCGCTCAGCGTGTCGCTGCCCGAGGTGGATCCCGTCGTACGGGACTGGCGCGCCCGCTACGACACCGCCGCCGCCCACGGCGGCACCGCCCACGTCACCGTCCTCTACCCGTTCCTGCACCGCGACCGCGTCGACGCCCCCGTACGCGCCGTGCTGCGGCGGCTGTTCGCCGCGCACGAGGCGTTCCCGGTGGCGTTCGCGCGCTGCGCCCGCTTCCCCGGAGTGCTCTACCTCGCGCCCGAGCCGGACGACCCGCTGCGGGCGCTGACGAAGGCGGTCGCGGAACAGTGGCCTGACCACCCGCCGTACGGCGGCCTCTTCGGCGACCTCGACCCGCACATGACCGTCGCCAACAGCGGCGGCGAAGCGGTGCACGCGGCGATCGAGGCGGACCTCGCGCCCCGGCTGCCGGTCGCGGCGCGGGTACGGGCGGTGGACCTCGTGGCGTACGACGGCCGGCGGTGGCGGGAGTGGCTGCGCTTCCCGCTTGGCGGCGGGGGGACGTAGCGGAGGGGCGCCGCCCGGGGACGCGGCGGTCCCCGACCAGCCGGGGCTCAGGCCCCCGCGGCTCCCGGAACCCGGACGGCTCCCGCCGTGCCCGCGGCTCCAGGCGCCCCCGCCCGCCGCTCGTACGCCTCGCGGGCGTCGAGCAGTTCGTCCCAGTGCTCCGCCGCCCACGCGCACGCCGCCCGCAGCGGCTCCAGCATGCTCCGGCCCAGCGGCGTCAGCGCGTACTCCACCCGCTGCGGCAGTCCCTCGTACACCGTGCGCGCCACCAGCCCGTCGCGCTCCAGGGACCGCAGCGAGCGCGTCATCATCTTGGGCGTCACCCGCCGCAGCGGGACGCGGAGTTCGGAGTAGCGCCGCGGTCCGTCCTCCAGGCAGACGAGGATCAGGCCGGCCCACTTGTCGCCGAAGCGGAACGGCAGGACCGACGACGGGCACAGCTCGTCGAACATGTCGGGGCGCAGCGGCTCGCTCATCCCGCCAGCGTAGGCGGCGCTCCCGGTATCCCGGAGGAAACCGCGGGCCGCGTTAGCGTGCGGCGGACGATGACGGCCGACCAGCGGGAGGCAGCGGGATGGGCAGGATCGTGGTGTACGGGGCGGGCGGCAGGGCCGGTCGCCGGGCGGTGGCGGAGGCGCGGCGGCGCGGGCACGAGGTGGTGGCCGTGGTGCGGGACCCGGTGAAGCACGCGGGCGTCGCGGGCGAGGGCATACGGCTCGTGGCCGGGGACGCGGCGGACGCCGACGCGGTGGCGGCCGCGGCGGCCGGCTGCACCGCGGCGATCGCCGCGGCGGCGGTGTACGGGGAGGGCACGGACCCGGACGCCTTCTTCCGCGGCTCGGCGAAGGCGCTGGCGGCGGGGCTCCCCCGGGCGGGGGTGGCGCGGCTGGTGCTCGTCGGGCTGGCGTCGCTGCTGCCGGACGCGACGGGCCGCCGGCTCCTCGACGACCCGGCGTTCCCGGCGGAGTTCCGTCCCTTCTGCGAGGCCCACGCGGCGGGCCTGGAGGTCCTCCGCGCGGTGCCGCCGGAGCTGGACTGGCTCTACGTCAGCCCGGCGGGCGACTTCGACCACGACGCCGGCCGCACGGACCGCGGTTACCGCGTCCGCGCCCACGGCGACCCCGGGGAGCGCATCTCGTACCCGGACTTCGCGGTCGCCCTGCTGGACGAGGCGGAGTCGCCCCGCCACAGCCGTATGCACCTGGCGGTGGGCGAGGCCCCCTGACCGGCCGCACGCACCGCGCCCCCGGTCACCGCGAGCTCCGGTCACCGCGAGCCCCGTGCCCCCGTCCCCGCGGGGCCCGTGCCCGCGCTCACCGTGCCCGGTCGCGGAACACGTGCCGGTACGTCCGCGGCGACACCCCCGTCTGCCGGGCGAACTGGTGCCGCAGGTTCGCCGCGCTCCCCAGCCCCGCTCGCCGCGCCACCGCCTCCACCGGCACGTCCGTGGTCTCCAGCAACTCCTGCGCCAGCCGGACCCGTTCCTGGAGCAGCCACTGCAGCGGCGTGACGCCGAGGGTGTCGCGGAACCGGCGGGCGAAGGTGCGCTCGGCGAGGTGCGCGGCGCGCGCCAGCCGGGCCACGGTCAGCGGCTCGTGGAGGCGGGCGCGGGCCCAGTCGAGCACGGGTGCCAGCCCGTGGTCGGGGGCCGCCGGGCGGGGCGGGGACGGCGGCAGCTTCGCGTACTGGGCCTGGCCGCCCTCGCGGTGCGGGGGTACGACCATGCGCCGGGCGACCTCGTTGGCGACGGCGGCGCCGTGGTCGCGGCGGACGAGGTGGAGGCAGAGGTCGACGGCGGCGCCGGTGCCGGCGGAGGTGTAGACGGGGCCGTCCTCACAGTAGAGCGCCCCCGGGTCGACGTGGACGCGGGGGAAGCGGTGGGCGAAGTCGGCGGCGTTCATCCAGTGCGTCGTCGCGCGGCGCCCGTCCAGGACGCCGGCCACCGCCGGCACGTACGCGCCGGCGCACAGCGTGACGATCCGCTTGCCGGCCTCGTACGCCTTCCGCACCGCGGCGACGAGGTCGGGCGGCGGGTCGAGCTGGTGGCTGCGGGCGAGGCCGGGGATGAGCACGGTGTCGGCCTCGGCCAGGTCGCCGAGGCCGTACGGGCTCTGCAGGAGCAGTCCGGGGGCGGTGGTCAGCGGGCCGGGCTGGGCGGCGCACAGGCGCAGTTCGTACCAGGGGTCGACGAGGTCGCTGCGGTCGAGGCCGAAGACCTCGCAGGGGACGGCCAGTTCGTAGGCGGGGGCGCCGTCCGTGACGGCGACCCCGACGACGTGGCGGGGCGCCGGCGGCGGTGCGGGCGTCGGCGGCGTCGTAGACATGGCAGGAATTTAGCGCAGGGAGGCATTTCTGCCCATGGCCGCGCGGGGGCCTGCCGGGCGAGGCTCCAGTCATGGCCGAAACGACCAGCGGCGCCGCCCCGGCGGGCGGTGCCGAGCCGCCGCATGCCGCGCCGCCCGCGACCCCGCACGCCACGCCGCCGGACACGCCGCACGCCACGCCCCGGGTACGCCCGGGGCGTACCCGGGGACGCGCCCCGGCGCCCGCGGCGCAGGGCCCCGCGCCCGCGCGCTCCCGCGGCGGCCTCACCACCGCGCAGGGCACGGCGATGTACGTCGGCGCCGTCCTCGGCACCGGCGTCATCACCCTGCCCGCGCTCGCCGCCGACACCGCGGGCCCCGCCTCCCTCGTCGCGTGGGCGGCGCTGGTCCTGGTCTCCGTGCCGCTGGCCGCGACCTTCGCCGCCCTCGGCGCCCGCCACCCCGACTCCGGCGGCGTCTCGACGTACGCCCGGCTCGCCTTCGGCGAGCGGGCCGCGACCGTCGTCGGCTGGTGCTTCTTCCTCGCGATCCCGCCGGGCGCCGCGGCCGCCGCGCTCTTCGGCGGCGCGTACGTCTCCGCGGCCGTGGGCGGCGGCACGGCGACCACCACCGCCACCGCCGCCGGGCTCATGGCAGCCGTCACGGCCGCCAACGCCGTGGGGCTGAAGGTGACCGGCCGGCTGCAACTGGCGCTCGCGGTGCTGCTCGTCGTCCTCCTGCTGGCCGCGGTGCTGCTGTCGCTCCCCCACGCGCGTACGGACCATCTGCAGCCGTTCGCGCCGCACGGCTGGACCGCCGTCGCCCCGGCCGCCGCGCTGCTGGTCTGGAGCTTCGCGGGCTGGGAGGCGATCACGCACCTGGCGGGCGAGTTCCGCCGGCCGGCCCGCGACCTGCCGCGCGCGACGGGCGCGGCCGTCGCGCTGGTCGGCGTGCTGTACCTGTCCGTCGCCTTCGCCGTCGTCGCGGTGCTCGGCCCGGCCGCCGCCGACTCCGACGCGCCGCTCGGCGACCTCATGGCCCGCGGCCTCGGCGGGCAGGGCCGCCATCTGGCCGCGGGCGCGGCGCTGCTCCTCACCCTCGGCGTCATGAACGTCTACTACGCCGGCGCCGCCAAGCTCGGCGCCGCCCTCGGCCGCGACGGCGCGCTGCCGGGAAAGCTGGCGCGGGGCAGCGAGGCCGGGGAGGTGCCGCGGCGCAGCCTGGCGGTGATCGCGGTACTGGGCTTCGCGGCGCTGGGTGCGGTGACGCTGACGGACACCGGCACGAAGCCGCTGGTGCTGCTGACCACGGGCTCGTTCACCACCGTGTACGCGGTGGGCGTGGCCGCCGCGTTCCGGCTGCTGCCGCGCGGCAGCGCGGGGCGGAAGGCGGCGGTGCCGGCGCTGGTCGCGGTCGCGGCGCTGCTGGTGGCCTCCGGCCCGTACCTGCTGTGGCCGCTGTCGGTGACGGTGGCGGCCTGGCTGTACACAAGACGCCGCCGGCCGGTCACGGGGGCCGGTGCGTCGGCACACGGGTAAGGACCGGACGCCCTTTGGCGTCCGGTCCTTACCGGGCCGGTCCCCCGGCCGGCTCGTGCGGCCCGGCCGGGGAACCGTTCAGTCGAAGCTCAGGTCGCCCTTGCGGGTCCGCTTCAGCTCGAAGAACTTCGGGTACGACGCCATCGCCAGCGCCCCGTCGAAGATCCGCAGCGCCTCCTCGCCCCGCGGTATGGCGGTCATCACGGGCCCGAAGAACGCGACGCCGTCGATGTGGATCGTCGGGGTGCCGACGTCCTCGCCGACCGGGTCCATGCCCTCGTGGTGGCTCGTGCGCAGCGCCTTGTCGTACTCGTCGCTGCCGGCCGCCGCGGCCAGCTCGGCCGGCAGGCCCGCCTCGGCCAGCGCCTCCTTGACGACGGTCTCGTAGTCCTCCTCGCCGCCGTTGTGGATGCGGGTGCCGAGGGCGGTGTACAGGTCGCGCAGGACGTCCTCGCCGTGCTGCTGCGCCGCGGCGATGCAGACCCGCACGGGGCCCCACGCCTTGTCCATCAGCGCGCGGTACCACTCCGGCAGGTCGCGGTCCTCGTTGAGCACGGACAGGCTCATCACCCGGAAGCGCAGGTCGATGTCCCGCTGCCGTTCCACTTCGAGGATCCAGCGCGAGGTGATCCACGCGAACGGACAGGCCGGGTCGAAGTAGAAGTCGACCTTGGGCGTTTCACCGGTGGCAGCCGCCATGGGCCATCTCCCTGCTGTGGTACGGATGAGCGCGTCGTTGACGCAGGCGTCAACGCCGACCGTCCCGGCCGCATTCCGAGGAGCAGACCATTTTCCCCGACACCCCCGCGGTCCTGCTGCTGACCGGCGTCCAGGCCGCCGGCAAGTCCACCGTCGCCCAGCTGATCGCCGAACGGCTGCCGCGTTCGGCGCACGTGCGGGGCGACGTCTTCCGCCGCATGGTCGTCGGCGGACGCGCCGAGGTGACGCCGCAGGGGTCGCCGGAGGCGCTGCGGCAGCTGCGGCTCCGGTACGGGCTGATGGCCCGTACGGCGGACGCGTACGCGGCGGCGGGGTTCACGGCGGTGGCCCAGGACGTGGTGCTGGGCGACGAGCTGCCGCGCACCGCCGCCCTGTTCCGTACGGACCCGCTGCTCGTCGTCGTGCTGGCGCCGCGCCCCGCGGCGGTGGCGGCCCGCGAGGCGGGGCGGGCGAAGACGGCGTACGGGCCGGCCTGGGGCGTACGGGAGCTGGACGCCGTGCTGCGCGACGAGACCCCGCGCCTCGGCCTGTGGCTGGACACCTCCGGCCAGACGCCGGCGGAGACGGCGGACGAGATCCTGGCCCGCGCCTGGCACGAGGCCCGCGTCGAGCACTGACAGCTCCCCGTACGCGCCGGGGTCCGCGGCCGCGGGCGGGCGCCCTGCTGTCAGCGAATCCGGGCGCGCCGCGACCGGGCGCCCGGCACCCTGGCCGCATGCCCCGGACCGTCGCCGTACTCTCCGACATCCACGGCGTGCTGCCGGCCCTCGAAGCCGTGCTCGCCGAGCCCGACGTACACGCCGCCGACGCCGTCGTCCTGACCGGCGACCTCGCCGCGGGACCGCTGCCCGACCGCACCCTCGACGCCCTGGCGGCGCTCGGTGGGCGCGCCGTGTGGGTGGGCGGCAACGCCGACCGCGAGCTGGTCGAGTACCGCCGCGGCGCCCGCACCGACATCCCCGACCCGATCGCGCCCTGGGCGGCGGAGCAGCTGCGCGCGGACCAGGTCGAGCTGCTGGCGTCGCTGCCGGCGGGCGCGACGCTGCCGGTCGGCGGGCTGGGGCAGGTGCACTTCTGCCACGCGACGCCCCGCGCCGACGACGAGACGGTGCTCGTCGACGCGGCGCCCGGGCGGTGGGCGGAGGTGCTGGGCGGCCTCGGCCCCGAGGTGGAGACGGTGGTGCTGGGGCATACGCACATGCCGTTCGCCCGGCTCGCGCACGGCCGCCTCGTCGTCAACCCGGGCAGCGTCGGCATGCCGTACGGCCGCCCGGGGGCGCACTGGGCGCTGCTCGGACCGGGCGGCGCGGCGCTGCGGCGCACGGCCTACGACTACGGGGCGGCCTGCGCCCGCATCGCGGCGGAGTCCGGCTACGCACAGGCGGCGGCGTGGGCGGACGAGTACGTGTGGGCGCGTAACTCGGCGGAGGACGCGCTCGCGGCGTTCGGCGGCTGACGCACCCGGGGGCGGCCGGTGTCACGGGGCGGAGCGGCCGGTACGCGGCCCCCACGGCATACGGTCCGCACCACCTCGACCCCGGGCCCGTACGAACCGCGCCTCCGCGCGTCAGCGCTCCGGGTCCTCCCGGTCCTCCGGGTCCCGCTGCGGCTGCTCCAGCTCGTCGGCCGGCTCCACGTCCCCCGGGTCCAACGCCTCCGGCCGCTCCGCCGGCTCCACGGAGCCGCCCGGCTTCCCCAGCTCCAGCGCGCCCAGCGGGTCGATGGGGTCCAGCGGCGCCGGTACGTCCTCGTCCCCGCCCGCGTCCGCCCCGGGCCCCTCGCCGTCCGCGGCCGGCGGCGCCGGGGCCGGGCCGCCGGCCGGGGGCGGCGGCCCCATGCCCGACTGCGCCCGCTCCAGGAACCGCAGCAGCTCCACCGGGAACGGCAGCACCAGCGTCGAGTTCTTCTCCGCCGCCACGGCCCCCACCGTCTGCAGCAGCCGCAGCTGCAGCGCCGACGGGTGGTCGGACATCTGCTGCGCCGCCTGCGCCAGCTTCCGGGACGCCTGCAGCTCCGCGTCGGCGTTGATGACCCGCGCGCGCCGGTCGCGCGCCGCCTCCGCCTGCCGGGCCATGGAGCGCTTCATCGTCTCGGGCAGCGACACGTCCTTGATCTCGACCCGGTCGATGGTCACGCCCCACTCCACGGCCGGGCTGTCGATCATCAGCTCCAGGCCCTGGTTGAGCTTCTCACGGTTGGAGAGCAGGTCGTCCAGCTCGCTCTTGCCGATGATGGACCGCAGCGAGGTCTGGGCCATCTGGGAGACGGCGAAGCGGTAGTCCTCGACCTGCACGACGGCGTCGGCCGGGGCGACGACCTTGAAGTAGACGACCGCGTCGACGCGGACCGTGACGTTGTCGCGGGTGATGCCCTCCTGGGCGGGGATGGGCAGGGTCACGATCTGCATGTTGACCTTGCGCATCCGGTCGACGAACGGAACGATCATCGCGAAGCCGGGGCCGCGGATGCCGGGCCTGAGCCGGCCGAGCCGGAAGACCAGCCCCCGCTCGTACTGCTTGATCACCCGGGCCCCCGCCATCAGGGTGATGGCCCCGAGACAGGCGAGGGTCACCACCACTGCGATCAGTGCCTCGACCATCACGGCTCCCTGCGTCGCGTGCGATCGGCCGTTCCGTTCGCTTTCCACGGTAGCTCCGCCGCCGCGCCCGGGACAGTTTTCGGAGGGTGCCTCCGGAGGGCCGGGCGGTACGCCCCGGAAAGCCCGGCCTCCGGGTGCCTCCGGCGGGCCCGGAACCGCACCGCCCCCGCCCGGTGGGGGTCCGGGCGGGGGCGGCGGCCGGGGCGGTCAGGCCCCGTGCGTCGGGGTCAGTAGACGCTCACGCCATAGGCGTTCAGCGCCTCCACGACCGGCTGGAAGAACGTCGTGCCGCCGCTCGAGCAGTTGCCGCTGCCGCCGGAGGTCAGACCGAGGGCCGTCGTCCCGGAGAACAGCGCGCCGCCGGAGTCGCCCGGCTCGGCGCACACGTTGGTGCGGATCATGCCGTACACGATGTCGCCGCCGCCGTAGTTCACGGTCTGGTTCAGCGCGGTGACGCTGCCGCCGTGGAGGCCGGTGGTGGAGCCGCTGCGCTGCACGGACTGGCCCACGGTCGCGTTGGCGGCGCGGGTGATGTCCTGGCTGCTGCCGTTGTACAGGTTCACGGTGCCCGGGTGGGTCTGCGCGGTGTTGCTGTACCGGACCAGCCCGTAGTCGTTCGTCGGGAAGCTCGACCCGGAGGTCGGGCCGATGACGGTGGTGCGGCCGGAGTTGCTGTACCACGTGCCCGCGCCGTCGGTGCAGTGGCCGGCGGTGACGAAGTAGTACGTGTCGCCGCTGCGGACGTTGAAGCCCAGCGAGCACCGCCAGCTCGAGGCGTAGATCGCCTGTCCGCCGTTGATGTAGCTCTGGAGCTTGCCCTTCATGCGCTCGATCCGCAGCGCGTCGGCGTCGGCGCCCGCGGTCCGCTTGATGCGGGCCACCTCGGCGTTGGTCACCGTCTCGTCGATGCTGACGACGAGGGTGCCGGTCTTCTTGTCGACGCCCCAGGCCGTGCCGCCGACGTCGGCGGCGAGCACCGCGTCGTCGGCTCTGGCCAGGGTGGCGGCGCTGAAGCCCTCGGGCTGCTGGGCGGCGCCCGACGCCGGTACCGCGAGCGCGGCGCCGGCCAGGGCGGCGGTCAGCGCGGCCACCAGCCGCAGTCGCTTCTTGGTGCCGCTCAGTGGGGGTGTGCGCTTGATCCTCACTCAATCCTCCGAGTGTGCTCGGGGACCCGCCGGCGGGCAGGTCCGTGAGGCGCAGCCACGGGGCGGAGAAAACATGGGAGGGCTCGCCCGGCCGGCTTCCGTACGCCCGGCCGTGGGGGTGCGGCCCCTTATTTTCGTCGTGCCCCTGACAAGCGCTGCTGAGAGTATTCAGACGATGACAGGTGTGCACAAGTAGGCACTGGCACATGTTGGCGCAATCGCGCCCCCCGGCCGGTCCGACCGGCCCGGCCCCGCCGCCGACCACTCGAACAGCGCGCGAACCACCCGAGCGGAGGCCGAAACACCCGTCCGGCCCCGCGGAAATCTCCTGTCACCCCGTCAGACCCCCTGCACCGGGGGAACTCTGACGAACCGACAGCCGTTTCTGTGCCAGTACTGTCACGAAGCCGGCCCGTGCCCTCTATCTGATTGGCACATCATCCGCATCATGGATGACCATAGGTGAGCGGACAGACATCCCCGGACTCCGGGGACAGCCCACGCCGCGGGAGAGAGAGGAGGCGTCATGGGATCGGTACGCAGGGCTAGTGCCTGGCTCGGCCTCGTCGACGACAACGAAGACGAGCGCTACTACGACGGGTACGAAGACGACAGCGCGGACAACACCCAGGGAGACGCCGCCTGGACGACGGACCCGCGCGTGCGCGTGGCGTCCCAGGTCGCCCAGGAGAAAGGGCGCCGTATCGCCACCGTGTCGCCGGACGGGTTCCGCGACGCGCGCGGGATCGGCGAACTCTTCCGCGAGGGCGTCCCCGTCATCGTGAACCTCACGATGCTGGAGGCCGCCGACGCCAAGCGCGTCGTCGACTTCGCGGCGGGCCTGACCTTCGGGCTGCGCGGCTCCATCGAGCGCGTGGCGACGCGGGTCTTCCTGCTGACGCCCGCGGAGTACGCGATCGTGCCGGGCGAGGTGCCCCGCTCCACGCAGGGCGGGTTCTTCAACCAGAGCTGACGCGACGGCGGCGGCACGACGACAGCGACCGGGGCTGGGCCGTACGGCTCAGCCCCGGAACGCGTCCAGGCCCGTCAGCGCCTTGCCGAGCACGAGCTGGTGCATCTCCACCGTGCCCTCGTACGTGAGCACCGACTCCAGGTTCGTGGCGTGCCGCATCACCGGGTACTCCAGCGAGATGCCGTTCGCCCCCAGGATCGTGCGGGCGGTCCGGCAGATCTCGATCGCCTCGCGGACGTTGTTGAGCTTGCCGAAGCTCACCTGCTCCGGACGGAGCGTGCCGGCGTCCATCCGGGTCCCCAGGTGGTGCGCGAGCAGCACGCCCTTGTGCAGTTCGACGGCCATGTCGGCGAGCTTCGCCTGGGTGAGCTGGAAGCCGCCGATCGGCTTGCCGAACTGCTCGCGGGTACGGGCGTACTCCAGCGCCGCGTCGAAGGACGACCGGGCGGCGCCCATGGCTCCCCAGACGATCCCGTAGCGGGCGTGCGTCAGGCAGCTCAGCGGGCCGCGCAGCCCGGCGGCCTCCGGCAGCACCGCGTCGGCGGGCACCCGCACCTCGTCGAGGACCAGCTCGGCGGTGACCGAGGCGCGCAGCGACCACTTGTGCCTGATCTCGGGCGCGGCGAAGCCGGGCGCGTCGGCCGGGACGACGAAGCCGCGGATGTCCTCGTCGGTACGGGCCCACACCACGGCGACGCCGGCCACCGAGCCGTTGGTGATCCACATCTTGCGGCCGGTCAGCACCCAGTCCGAGCCGTCCCGCTTCGCGTACGTGCGCATCCCGGCCGGGTCCGAGCCGTGGTCCGGCTCGGTCAGGCCGAAGCAGCCGATGACCTCGCCTGCGGCCATCCGCGGCAGCCACTGCTGCTTCTGCTCCTCGGAGCCGAACCGCCAGATGGCGTACATCGCGAGCGAGCCCTGCACGGAGACCAGCGAGCGGATGCCGGAGTCGGCGGCCTCCAGTTCCAGGCAGGCCAGCCCGTACTGCACGGCGGAGGCGCCGGCGCAGCCGTAGCCGGTCAGCGACATGCCCAGGGCGCCCATCGCGCCCAGCTCGCGGGCCAGTTCGCGGATGCCGGGCAGTTCGCCGCTCTCGTACCACTCGGCGATGTGCGGCATGACGCGGTCGGCGGCCCAGCCGCGGACGGTGTCGCGGACCGCGATGTCCTCGGGGCCGAGGAGGTCGTCAACTCCCAGCGGATCGGCGGGGTTGAACGGCGGCGTAGTGCTTGGCATGGCTGTCGTCCTCCGGCGGTCCCTCGGGGTCACGCGCCGACGCTACTTGCGCGTATTCGGGGTCGTCCAGCCTCCCCGCACGCGGCGTGACGTCTCGCACACGCGGTACGGGCCGGGGCCCCGCACTCCGCCCCCGCACCCGCCGGCCGGCACCGCCGTCCCGTACGCCGTCCGCCGCACCCCGCTCGCGCCGCTCCCGGGGCGATGCCGCCGGGACGGCGTCCTTCGCCGCGCCGGCGTCCTTCGCCGGGGCGGCACCCGCCTCGCCGGGCTCGCCGCACTCCATCGACCGCGGCAGCCGCAGCGCCGTGAGCGCCCCGAGCAGCAGCAGCCCGGCGCTGACGGCCAGCGTGACGTGCATGCCCTGCACGAACGCGTCCCGCGCGGCGTCCCGCAGCGTGGCACCGGCCGCGCCGCCGAGCTCGCCCGCAGTCTCGTACGCCTCGCCCAGCGAGTTGCCCGCCGCGTCGGTCGCGCTCGACGGCACGCCGGGCACGCTGCCGAGCGCGGGGCGGTAGACGGCGTTCATGACGCTGCCCAGCAGCGCTATCCCGATGCCCGCGCCGAGCTGGTACGAGGTCTCGCCGATGGCCGCGACCCCGCCGGCCTGCTCCGCCGGGGTCTCGCTGAGCATCGACTCGTACGCGCCGAAGATGGTCGTCTCCAGCCCGTACCCCAGCAGCACGAAGCCCGCGCACAGCACCAGCGGGCGGTCCTCCTCGCCCAGGCTGATCAGCCCGGCGACGGCCACGGCGGTGAGCAGGAAGCCCATCGCGACCATCAGGCGCGGGCCGAGGCGGGCGACCATCCGGGAGCCCGCGAGCCCCGCGGCGACGGCGGCGAGGGTCAGCGGGATCAGCCGCAGGCCGGTCTGCAGCGGGCTGAGGCCGAGGACGAGCTGCATGTACTGCACGGCGACGAGCTGCAGCCCCACGAGGGCCAGGAGCGCGAGGACGATGCAGCCGACCGCGGTGCCGAAGGAGCGGCAGGAGATGACGTGGAAGTCGACGAGCGGGTGGGCGCGGCGGCGCTGCCTGCGGACGAAGAGCACGAGGAGGGCGCAGCCGAGGAGCAGCGGGCAGCAGACGGCCGGGTGCAGCGGCCCGTCGCCGGCGCCGGCCTGCTTGAGGGCCAGGACGACGCCGAAGAGGCCGGCCGCCGCCATCAGCGCGCCGAGGACGTCCCAGGGGCCGGCCCGGTCGGCGGTGGACTCCGGCAGCAGCCAGCGGCCCACGGGCACGGCGATCACCATCAGCGGGATGTTGATCAGGAAGACCGAACCCCACCAGAAGTGCTCCAGCAGGAAGCCGCCGAGCAGCGGCCCGATGGCCGCGCCGACGGCCGCGGTGGCGCTCCACAGCCCGATGGCCGCGGCGCGCTCGCGGCGGTCCGGGAAGACCTGGCGCAGGATCGACAGCGTGGCCGGCATGATCATGGCGCCGCCGACGCCGAGGAGGGCGCGGGCGGCGATCAGCACGTGCGGGTCGCTCGCCGCGGCGGCGAGCGCGGAGGCCAGGCCGAAGATCGCGTAGCCGAGGAGCAGCACGCGGCGGCGGCCCACGCGGTCGCCGAGGGTGCCGAAGAGGATCAGCAGGGAGGCGGCGACGAGGGGGTAGGCGTCGACGATCCACAGCAGGTCGACGGCGCCGGGCTTGAGGTCCTCGGTGAGCGCCGGGACGGCGACGTGCAGGACGGTGGCGTCGAGGGCGACGAGCAGCAGGCTGGAGCAGAGGACGGCCAGCACGGTCCAGCGTCCGGCGCCGCCGCCGTGGGCGCCGGGAACGTCCCGCGGCGGGCTCGTGGCCGTGGCCGTTCCTGACATCTACGCACCTCCCGGACTCGCGCGAGTCGACAGCGTACGCGAGTCCTCCGGAAGCGGACGGCGCCGCTACCCGTTGCGTTGACGGCGCTACCGGTTGCGGCGGAACTTGACCCTTCTTGTCCCCCTCTTGCCCGACTCCAGCGCATCTCCGGCGGTGCTCCAGCCCGGCTCCGGTCCGCCTCCGACTGTCTCCGACCATCTCTGGCTGTCTCCTGGCTGCGTCTGACCGCCTCAGGACCCCTCGTGTCGGAACAGCTCCGCTGACGTGCCATGATTGCGCGCCCCCGGTCCGGGAAGTCACTGGTTGAGGGCATTGCGCACGATGTGTGGCGCCGGTCACACACCCGTGCCGGCGAGCCCGGTCGACCACCGGGCGAACGGTCCGCAACGGCGCGGCGAATCTCCGATAAACGGAGGAGCGCGAAAAACAATTGACCGATTGGCCGTACTCAGATATTCCCAGAAAGCGGAAGACGTGAGTCCTGAAAAGGCGGTGGGGTAAGTGCCGTTGACGACGCAGTCCACATCACATAGGCATTACAGATCCGGCCGATTGGTCAATCCGCCGCAGTCGGCGATGTAGCGTCGATTCTGTGCGAACCGAAGAGAGACGTCCGCAGGGAGCGGAGCGTCCGACCACAGACGGCGGCAGGCGGCCGCGTATGACCAGGACCCGGCTGTGGCTGTTCTGGTCGTCGCTGGCCGTCTACGCGGCGATCGTCGCGGCCGTGGTGACCACATCGTGGCTGGTGCACCTCGACTGGCAGCTGATGCTCTTCCGGCCGTACAAGCAGTGGCCGGAGTTCCACGCCTTCCTGGACTACTTCGTGGTGCTCGGGCAGCGCGCCCCCACCGCCGTCGCCGTGCTGGCCTGGCTCGGCTGGCGCTCCTGGCGGCAGCACACCCTGCGCCCGCTGTTCATGCTGGCCGGCTCGCTGCTCCTGCTGAACCTCACGGTCGGCGCGGCGAAGATCGGCATGGGCCGGCTCGGCCCGCACTACGCCACCCAGATCGGCTCGAACGAGATGTGGGCGGGCGGCGATATATTCCCTTCGGGTCACACCGCGAACGCCGTCGTGACCTGGGGCGTCGTGGCCTATCTGGCGACGACGCCGGGGGCCCGCAGGACCGCCTCGGTGGTCTGCGCGATGGTGGCGCTGGGCGTCGGCGGCACGACCGTCTACCTCGGTACGCACTGGCTCAGCGACGTGCTGCTCGGCTGGGTCGCCGGCCTGCTCGTGCTGCTGGCCCTGCCCTGGTTCGAGCCCGGCGTGGCCCGCGCGGAGGCCTGGCTGCTGCACCTGCGCGACCGGCTGCGCGGCTCCCCGGCCGCCGGCACGCCCGCACCCGCCTCGCTGTCGCCGCTGGCCACGCGCGTGTCGATCGTCTCCCAGCGCCCCACGGGCGCCGGCACGCAGGCCGCGCGGGAGATGGCCCGGGTCAGCTCGGGACAGGGCACGGCCGCCCGGCCGGACACCTGGCCGCACCTGGCGCCGCGCCCCCACGCCACACGGCAGGAGCGCCCGCCCGTCACCCCGGCCGGCCACCGCCGCCCGCCGTCGGACCGCCCCGGCGGCCGGCCGCAGGCGCGCACCGGCGGCTGACCCGCGCTACCCGACCCAGCAGCGCGTGACCCGGCCGTCCTGGACGGTGAAGTTGAGCCGTCCGCCCATGAACTCCATGGTGATGATGGCCCCCGGGGGTAGCGGGCGGACCGTGGTCCAGCCGCGGCCCCTGGCCCGCTCCTCGGCGTCGGCGGCGGCCAGGCCGACGTAGCTCTCGGGGTCGTCGTCGGGGTTCGAGGACGGTGTCGGCACGTTCGGTGGAGTCGCCATGACGCCCACGCTATGCCCCTGGTCACGGCCGCGGTAGGGCGACGGACCACGGGGATGTCCCGGCCCTGTTCACCGCGGGTCACACTTCTGTCACAGCGCCCCCCGGCCGCCGAGGGGCCCGTGAGAGGCCCCGTACAGGCGTCCGAGAGGCACCTCCTGACGGGCTATCGGAAATTGCTGTCAGCGCTGCTAATCGCACCTGCTGTTTACCCGCCGGGCCCCCTGGAATTCATCGAATTTCCCCCTGTCGGCGGAGCCCGGTGTCAGCTCCGCATAAATCCTCCGGGCGGCTCTGCGCGACACACCGGGCGAACGCGCGTAGCGCGCCGGATCCGTACACCGGTGGCACCGTCGTGCCGTGGACGCGCGCGCCGTCACACGTGGGCTACGAGCGGAAGGTGCAGAGGCGATGGGGACGACAGAGGCGGCACCGGCACCGGCACCTGCTCCCCCGCGCCCCCGGCGGCACGGCTCGGTGGTGGTGGACTGGCTGACCACCACCGACCACAAGAAGATCGGGCATCTCTACCTGATCACCTCGTTCGCCTTCTTCCTCTTCGCCGGCCTGCTCGCGATGGTGATGCGGGCCGAACTGGCCCGGCCGGGGATGCAGATCCTCAGCCACGAGCAGTTCAACCAGTCGTTCACCATCCACGGCACGATCATGCTGCTGCTCTTCGCGACGCCGACGTTCGCCGGGTTCGCCAACGAGATCATGCCGCTCCAGATCGGCGCGCCCGACGTGGCCTTCCCGCGGCTGAACATGCTGTCGTACTGGCTGTTCCTCTTCGGCGGGCTGATCGTGCTGAGCGGCTACCTGACGCCGAGCGGGCCCGCGGACTTCGGCTGGTTCGCGTACGCGCCGCTCAACGGGCCGGTGCACGCCCCCGGCATCGGCGCCGACCTGTGGATCATGGGGCTGGCGCTGGCGGGCTTCGGCACGATCCTCGGCGCGGTCAACTTCCTCACCACGATCGTCACGATGCGCGCACCCGGCATGACGATGTTCCGGGTGCCGATCTTCACCTGGAACGTCCTGTTCACCTCGATCCTCGTCCTGATGGCGTTCCCGGTGCTGGCGGCGGCGCTGCTGGTGCTGGAGTCGGACCGGCGGTTCGGCTCGGTCGTCTTCGACGGGGCCGTGGGCGGGGCGCTGCTGTGGCAGCACCTGTTCTGGTTCTTCGGCCACCCGGAGGTCTACATCATCGCGCTGCCGTTCTTCGGCATCATCAGCGAGATCATCCCGGTCTTCTCCCGCAAACCGATCTTCGGCTACGTCATGCTCGTCGCCGCCACCATCGCCATCACGGGCCTGTCGATCATGGTGTGGGCGCACCACATGTTCGCGACCGGGGCGGTACTGCTGCCGTTCTTCTCCCTCATGTCGTTCCTGATCGCGGTGCCCACGGGGGTGAAGTTCTTCAACTGGATCGGCACGATGGTCAACGGCTCGCTGTCCTTCGAGACGCCGATGCTCTGGTCGATCGGGTTCCTGGTCAGCTTCCTCTTCGGCGGGCTGACGGGCGTGCTGCTGGCCTCGCCGCCGCTGGACTTCCACGTCACGGACACGTACTTCGTCGTCGGCCACTTCCACTACGTGGTCTTCGGGACGGTGGTGTTCGCGACCTTCGCGGGCTTCTACTTCTGGTGGCCGAAGTTCACCGGAAAGATGCTGGACGAGCGGCTGGGGAAGATCCACTTCTGGACCCTGTTCGTCGGCTTCCACGCCACGTTCCTCGTGCACCACTGGCTGGGCGTGGAGGGCATGCCGCGGCGGTACGCGGACTATCTGGACGCCGACGGCTTCACCACGCTCAACACCGTCTCCACGATCGGCGCGTTCCTGCTCGGCGCCTCCACGCTGCCGTTCCTGTACAACCTGTGGCACACGGCGAAGGAGGGCAAGAAGGTCGACGTGGACGACCCGTGGGGCTTCGGCCGCTCCCTGGAGTGGGCCACCTCCTGCCCGCCGCCGCGGCACAACTTCACCACCCTGCCGCCGATCCGCTCCGAGTCGCCGGCCTTCGACCTGCACCACCCGTACGCCGTAGGGCACGAGCAGCGCGGGCCGGCCGGTGAGCGGGACGTGGCCGACCCCGAGGCGGAGTGAGGCGCGGCCCTCAGGCCGCCTCCGCGCCCTCCCGGGTGCGGTGGGCGTACAGCCCGCCCAGCACCGTGCCGGCGAGCGGCAGCGTCGGGCGGTGGGCGTGCAGCCGGGCGAAGAGGTCGTCGTAGCGCTCGGCGGCGCGCGCCGGGTCGAACCGCGCCGCGTTCGCCAGCGCCGCGGTGCCCATCTCCTGGCGCAGGTCCTCGTCGCCGATGAGCCGCAGCAGGCCGCGGGCGACGGCCGCCGGCTTCCGCGGCGGCACGAGCAGGCCGTCCTCGCCGTCGTGGATGATCTCCCGCGGGCCCAGCGGGCAGTCCGTCGCGACGACCGGCAGGCCGCCGCGCATCGCCTCGGCGATGGACAGCCCGAACGACTCCAGCACGGAGGTGTGCGCGGCGATCGAGCCCTTCTGCCACTCCGTCTCCATCGGGTGCACGGCACCCATGAGCAAGACGTTGTTGTACAGGCCCAGGCGGTCGATCTGGGCGCGCAGCGCGTCGTGGCGGGGGCCGTCGCCGTAGATCCGCAGCTGCCAGTCGGGGTGCGCGTCCGCGACCCGTACGAACGCCTTGACCAGGTGGTCGAAGTGCTTGAGCGGTGCGAGCCGGCCGGCGGCGACGACGCAGCGGGCGGTGTTGTCGGACGGCGGTACGTCCGGCGCGGGCACGCCGTTGGGGATCGCGGTCACGGCCACGCCCGGCAGCCGCAGCTGCGCGCGGTAGGCGCGGGCGTCGTCCTCCGTCATGGTGACGACGGCGTGCAGCCGCGGGTACGCGGCGCTCAGCGCCACCCGCAGCCGCCGGGGGTGGGTCGCGAACGTCAGGTGCTCCTGCCCGATGCGCAGCACCCCGCGGCGGGTGTGCCGGGAGAGCGCGACGTTGAGCCCGGGGCGGGTGCCGACGACCGCGTCGGCGCCCAGGTGGCGCAGGTGCTCGCCCAGCAGCCGGTCGGTGAGCGCGCTGTACTGGTCGTAGCGGCCGTCCGCGCGCGGGTAGTGGCGCGCGGGCAGGGCGTGGTCGGGGTGGCCGGCCGCGTATCCGGGGCTGCCGGGGCGGGCGTCGAGGAGGGCGCGTACGGGCACGCGGGGCCCGGCGTCGAAGAAGGGCTCGTCCTCGCGGCGGAAGACCGAGACGATCTCCACGTCGTGCTGCTCGGCGAGCGTGCGGGCGAGGGTGAAGGTGGTCCGGACGGTGCCCCCGACGGCGTACGCGTTGCTGATCAGGAAGGAGATCCTCATGGCGATCGGGTACCTCGGGACGGTGCGGACAGTCCCCCGGATCAGCGTCGCACAGCCGCGGCGAGGCGGCATCACGGCAGGTCAGGGCCGGTAGGGGAGCTGCGGCACGGTGAAGCAGTTCGCCGTCATCTCGCCCTGGCTGACCCAGCCGCCCGCACCGCCGGCCGCGTCGTCCTGCCAGCGGGCCGCGGACAGGCACGTGGGCCGGGTCCGCGGCGGGTCGGGCAGCCGCTCGAAGCGGGCGGGCAGCAGCAGCCCGCCGGCGTCGTACGGCTCCGCCCGCGCCATGAAGTCCTCGACGCACCCGCGGGTCAGCTCCGCGCCGCACGACTCCGCCGCGTCCGCGAACCACATCGCGGCGGCCCAGCCCTCCAGTTGCCACTGGGAGCGGGTGTCGGTGTCCGCGTAGCGGTCCATGCCGTCGCGGAACGCCTTGACCGCCGGGTCGCCGGTGTCCTCGTAGTTGCGGCTGGAGCCGGTGACCCAGAGGGAGTTGCGGCAGCGTTCGGCGTCGGCGTAGTCCTCGCGGACGGTTGAGTTCCAGTTCTGCACGTTGGTGACCTTCGCGGTCAGCTCCACGCCCGCCTCGTCGAGTGCCCGGCACAGCTTGGCGTTGCCGCCGGCGTCGACGGCGTCGAAGACGAGGTCGACGCCGCGGGCACGCAGGTCGGCGGCGACCGCGTCGAAGTTCGGCAGCGAGAAGTCGACCTGCTCGGTGACGACGTCGTACCCCTCGGCCTCCAGGCCGCTGGTCACGCTGCGCGCGTAGGAGGCCGAGGCCGCCTGGTTGTACGAGACGACGGCGGCGGTGCGGGCGCCGTGCTCGCGCTTGAAGTAGCGGTAGACCTCGGTGCCGCCGTACAGGTCGCCGTCCCAGCCGGGCTTGCCGCCGGTGCGCGGGGCGCGGCTGCCGTAGATGCCGTAGAGGTGGGGGTACGTCTCGTACGCGGCCCCGATCGGCTGGCCGCCGATGTCCGGCACGCCGGCCTCGCTGACCTGCGGGGCGCCGGCGTAGTTCAGCGAGGTGGTGGCGACGAGCGCGAACACCTTCTCCTTCAGCACCAGTTCGCGTACGCAGTCGCTGTTGCCCAGGCCGCTGCCGCCGTCGTCGCAGGTGACGACCTCGACGGGGCGGCCGCCCACGCCCCCGCGCGCGTTCAGCGCCTCGAAATAGGCCCGCGCGCCGTCCTGCGGCCCGCTGAACGCGTCGCCCACCGGGCTCGTCTCGCTGGCGATGACGCCGACCCTGACCGGCTCCCCGCGCGCCTCGCCCGAGGGCGCGGCGCCACCGGGCGGACCGGCGGGCCGCTCGGTGAACTCGCTCTCGGGCACCCGGCTGCCGCAGGCCGCGGTCAGCAGCACAAGCGCGGCCGCCGCCAGCGCGGCACCCCCCGGCCTGGTCAACTCAGCACCCGGGGCCCGGCGAACCGCTCATCTCGACGAGCGTGCAGATCGCCCGCTTCGACACCTTCCACGTGCCGTCCTGCAGCACCGAGACACCCGTGGCGCCGGGCACGACCGTCTGCCCCTTGAGGGCGATGTCGTACGTGACGTCCGCCTCCTCCGCGGAGTCGAACTCCACCCCGGTGACCTCCGCGCCGACCTGCTTCCAGCGCTTGTCGTCGGAGAACGCGACCATCAGCGGCCGCATCGCCTCGCCGTCCTCCAGCACCGCCAGCTTCGCGTCGGCGTCGGAGTCGGGAGAAAAGAACGTCGTCCAGTTCTCCTCGATCTCCTTCTCCGCCGCTGCGGGGTCGGCGGGCTGGGCGCCGCCCGCGCCGTCGCCGGCGTCCTCGCTCTCCTCCGCGGCGGGGCTGCTCTCCGACGCCTGCGCGCTCGGCAGCTTCTCCGGTGTGTCCGTGCCCCCGCCGTCGTCCCCGCAGCCGGCCGCGCCCAGCCCCGTGAGCAGTACCGCCGCGGCCAGCCACGCGGCGCTGCGCGTGCGTGCTCCTCGGGTCATCCGTCCTCACCCCTGAACGTCGTCATGCGTCGAGTGTCCCGCCGATCCGTTCGCTCTACTGCGCAGTAGAACCACACACGGCATAGTGCATCCCAAGCGGCGGCGATGCACAGGGGGCAGAATGCGGCAAACCGGCCCGGCGCGCGGGCACTCGCTGACGGCCACGGCCCTCAGGTGGGGCAGTTGGGCCGCGCTCGCCGCGGGGGCCGTGCTGTGCGCCGTCGGCTGGTACGGGGTGTCGGGCGAGCGGTTCGCCGAGCGGCAGATCCCGTACCTGGCGTCCTGCACGATCCCGGGGGCGGCGCTGATCGTCGCCGGGGCGGTGCTGCTGTCGCGGGGCGACCAGGGTCTCGCGGCGGCGCGGGTGGAGGAGTTGTACGGGCTGCTGGTGGCGGCGGACGGGGAAGGCACGGGCGGCGCCGCGGAGCCGGGACCCCGGACCGGGGGCGGCGACGGGGCCGAAGACGGGGCCGGGGCGGGGTCCGGCGGCGGGACCGGGGTGGGCGCCGGCGGGGCCGGCCCGTACCTGGCGGTGCCCGGCGGGACGCTCTACCACCGCCCCGGCTGCGCCCTCGTCGCCGGTAAGTCCTGCGCCGTACCGGTGGCGGATCCCGCCCGGGCCGCGGACGGCGCCGAAGGCGGCGGCGAGGGGCGGGCGTTGACACCGTGCCCGGTCTGCGAGCCGGGCCCCGGAACGGCCGCCGCGCCGGAGGCGTGAGGTGTCCCTCACGTACGAACTGACGCTGGCCGGGCTCGCGGTGGGCAGCGCCGCGGCGCTCTCCGGCATCGGCGTCGTCGTCACGTACCGCGCCACCGGCGTGCTCAACCTGGCGCACGGGGCGGTCGCGATGTTCACCGCGTACGTCATGCGCCAGCTCGCCGTGGGCTGGAACTGGCCGCTGTGGGCGGCGGCGGCCGTCAGCCTGCTCGTCGTCGCCCCCGGCATCGGGCTGCTCATGGGTCGGTTCGTCTTCCGGCCGCTGTCGGTGCTGCGGTCGGGCGGGGCGGGCGGCGCGCAGGCGCTGGTGGCGTCGCTCGGGGTGTTCGTGCTGCTGATGGGGGCGGCGGGGCTCCTGTGGGGTACGGGTGCGCGGACGGACGCGCCGGAACTGCTGCCGTCCGACCCGTGGGTGCAGCTCGGTACGGCGGTGGCGCTGGCGGCTGCCGTCGCGGCGGTCACGCGGTGGACCCGGTTCGGGCGGGAGCTGCGGGCGGTGGTCGACGACCGGCGGCTCGCCGCGCTCAGCGGCATCGACGCCGACCGGGTCGCGGACGCCGGCTGGGCGTTCGGCACGTTCACGGCCGGGGTCACGGGCGTACTGCTGGCGCCGGAGTACCGGCTTGACCCGTACGGGCTGCCGCTGCTGGTCATGGCCGTCATCGGGGTCGCGGTCGCGGCCGGGCTGCGGAGCCTGCCGGCGGTCGTGGCCGTGGCGCTGGCGGTCGGCGTGGGGCAGGCGCAGCTGACCCGGCTCCATCCGGAGGGCTGGGGCGAGCAGTTGGTGCAGGCGCTGGGCGCGAACCTCTTCGCCGTACTGCTGCTGGTGGCGGCGCTGGCGCTGCCCCGGCTCGGGGCGGACTCCGGCGACGGCTTCCTGCGGGTGCCGGCCGGCACCCTGGACTCGGCGGCCGGCGACGGGCGGACCTGGCTGGTCGCCGGGGTGCTCTTCCTGCTGCCGCTGGGCTTCGCGGGCTCCGACCTGACCACGTCGGTCCAGGTGCCGGCGCTGGCGGTGGTGCTGCTTTCGCTGGTGGTCGTCACCGGGCGCGGCGGCCAGGTCTCGCTGGGGCAGGCGGCGTACGCGGGGCTGGGGGCGCTGTTCACGGCGCTGCTGGCGGCGGGGCGGTTCCCGGGGCTGCCAGAGCTGCCGGAGCTGGTGGCGCTCGGCGTCGCGGTGCTGCTGGTGGCGCCGCTGGGGCTGCTCACCGGGTATCCGGCGATCCGGCGGCAGGGCCTGGCGCTGGCGCTGGTCACGCTGGCGGTGGGGGTGGCGGTGAGCCGCTTCGTCTTCGCGCAGCCGTACGCGACGTCGGGCCTGACGCTGGACCGCCCCGCGGGCTTCACCGGGGACCGGGCGTTCTACGTACTCGAACTGCTGCTGCTCGCCGGCGCGGTGGCCGCGGCGCGGGCGCTGCGCCGGGGCCGCCCCGGGCGGGCGCTGGCGGCGATACGGGACCACGAGTCCGGCGCGGCCGCGGCGGGGGTGCCGGTGCCGTCCCTGAAGGTCGCCGCCTTCTCGGCCGGCGCCGCGCTGGCCGCCCTGGGCGGCGGCATGCTGGCGATGGGCGCCCGCGCCTTCGACCCCAACGCCTTCGACCCGGTACGGGGGCTGCTGTGGTTCGCGGCGGTGGTCGTGGTGGGTGCGGACAGCATGCTGGGGGCGCTGCTGGCCGCCGCGCTGCTGGTGGGGCTGGACGCGGGCACCCGCGGGGGCATGGCGGCGGCGGTCATCGGCATCCTGGCGGTCCTCCTGGGCCGCTTCCCGGGCGGCCTGTACGAGGCCCTCCACCGGGCGGCGGGCCGCCGGCTCGGGCGGCCGGGGCTGACTCCGCTGGGCATGCGCGCCCGGACCAGGCTGGCGGCCGGGGCGGCGGGCACGGTGGCGGGCAGCGGACGCCCGCGGGCGCGTAGGACCGACCGGGCAGCGGGCCCGGGGCCGCGCTCGGCGAAGGACACGGGCGCCCCGGCGGCGGCCACAGCGGGGCAGGCAGGGGACGTCGGCGACGGCCGCCGGGGGCGACCCGGGCCCCGCAGGGGCGACGCCCCGCAACCACCTTCCGGCGCCGGCGAGTCGGGCCCCGCGGCCGCCGAGCCGGCAGGCGCGTCGGCGCGGTCCGGTGGTGGCGCCGGCCGTCGGGGCGCCCTCCGGCTGCCGCATCCCCGCTCCGGCTCGGCCGGTGCGGTCCGGCCCGGCCACCGCCGCCCCGCGCCGGCCGGCTCGCCCGCCGCCGGAGGCCCCGGCGAGCCCGCCGGGCCCGGCGGGCACCGCCCCGGGGCCGGTCTCGACGCCCGCGGCATCTCCGTTTCGTACGGGGACTTCTCCGTGCTCTCCGGTGTCGGCATCCGCGTCCTGCCCGGGCAGGTCACCGCGCTCGTCGGGCCCAACGGGGCCGGGAAGTCCACCCTGTTCCACTGCCTGGCCGGCACCCTGCGGCCGCGGGCCGGGCACGTCGTGCTCGACGGGCGGGACGTGACCCGGCGCAGCGCGCACGCACGCAACCGGCTCGGGCTCGCGCGGACGTTTCAGCAGCCCGCCGTCTTCCCCTCCCTGACCGTCGCGGAGAACGTCCGCGTCGGCGCCGAGCAGGGCCGCGTCCGCGACCCCGCGGCCGCCGACCGCGTGCTGCGGCTCCTCGGCCTCGACGGGCCGCTGCGCGACAGGCCCGCCGAGGACCTGCCCACCGGCACCCTGCGCCGCGTCGAACTCGGCCGCGCCCTCGCCGGCGCCCCCCGCGTGCTGCTGCTCGACGAGCCCGCCGCCGGCCTCGACCCCGAAGAGACCGCCGCCCTCGTCCGCGTCCTGCGCGCGCTCGCCGCCGACGGCATGGCCCTGCTCGTGGTCGAGCACGACCTCGAACTCGTCGGCGAACTCGCCGACACCGTCTACGCGATGGCCGCCGGCCGCATCGCCGCCTCCGGCACCGCCGCCGGCGTGCTCGCGGCGACCGCTCAGGGACCCGGGCCCGGTGAGGGCCCCGCCCCTACGGAGGCGCCGTGAGCGTCGAGATCGCCCTGCACGGCGCCCGCGTCCGCTACGGCCCGCTGGAGGCCCTGCACGGCGTCGACGTGCCCGTGCCCGCCGGCCGGCTCACCGTGCTGCTCGGCCGCAACGGCTCCGGCCGGACGACCGCCCTGCGCGCCCTCGCCGGGACCGTGCCGCTGGCCGCCGGGCGCGTGGTGTGGCGCGGCGCGGACGTCACCGGGATGCCCGCGTACGCCCGCGCGCGCCGCGGGCTCTCGCTGACCCCGGAAGTGCGCGCCGTGTTCGGCTCGCTGACCGTCGCGGAGAACCTGCGGCTCGCCGCCCCGGACGGCGACACCGGCCGTGCGCTCGCCGCGTACCCGGAGCTGGCGCGCCTGCTGTCGCACCGCGCCGGCACCCTCTCGGGCGGCGAGCAGCGGATGCTGGCCGTCTCCCGCGCGCTGCTGTCCCCCGCCCGGCTCGTCCTGCTCGACGAGCCGGGCCAGGGGATGTCGGCCGCGGTGGCGGCCCGTACGCACGAACTGCTCGGCGGGCTCGCCGCCACCGTCGTCGTCGCGGAGCAGAGCCTGCCGCCCGGCCTTGCGGCCGCGGCGACGGTGGTGCACGAACTCCGTCGCGGCAACGTGGTGTTCAGCGGCGAGCCCGCCGAGGTGGGGCGCCGTGGCGCCCGGGGGCCCGCTGAGGGGCTCGGCGGGCAGGGGCCGTGAGCGTCAGACGTGCAGGCGCTGGCCCGGCAGGATGACGTCCGGGTCGCCGCCGATGACGTCGCGGTTGGCCTCGTAGACCTCGCGCCACGGCGTGCCGTGCGCGTCGGCGATGCGGCTGAGGGTGTCGCCGGCCTTGACGGTGTAGTTGCCGTCGCCGCGCCGGAGCGGCTGCCGCTGCTGCTCGCCGCGGTCCGCGCGCGGCTCCGTACGCGGCTCCGCGGACTCCTGCTGCTCGGGCTGCCCGACCGCGGGCGCGGAGCCGGACGCGCCGGCCTCGACGGAGCAGTTCGGCCAGGCGCCCCACCCCTGGGCGGCCTGCACCTTGGTGGCGACCGCGATCTGCTGGTCCCGGCTGGCCTGGTCCGCGGTCGCGGCGTAGGCGGTGCCGCCGTACGCCTCCCACGTCGACGGGGCGAACTGGAGCCCGCCGTAGTAGCCGTTGCCGGTGTTGATGGACCAGTCGCCGCCGCTCTCGCACTGCGCGATGCGGTCCCACACCCCGCTGTCCGCGGCGCCCGCCGGCGCGGCGGAGGCGAGGAGCGCGAGGGGGGTCAGGAGCGCGGCGGCTCCGGTGGCGACGGCGGCGTTCCGGCGGGTCCTGCGTGCGGTGCTGGTGCTCGTGCTGATGGTGGTGCCTGCCTCACTGGTCGTACGGTCACTGCTGGTGGCGCGTATGTCGCCCGTCGGGAAAGGCATACGTTCCTCTCGGTGGACCCGGGTCCCCTGCCCGGGCGGTGCTCGGTGCACGCGGCGGCCGAATCTAGGCAGCCTTGTCGGGCGTAATCAACCAAGACCCCGTTATTCGAGGCCAGTTGCCGGTTACCGCGGGTATCGATCAATATCGGACAGATCGCCGCGCCGGTCAAATCCGGCTTTTTCTGGCAAATCTTCGGTCGTGCTGTGTCTCGCCTCACGGCATCAACGAGCGTGATTCGCACATCAGTTGACCCACAGTGAGAATTTCCGACCGACTCCCTACGGTCCGTGCAACCCGTTCCGGCAATCGCCGCCCGGGGCGTGACTCCGCACACAGATCGCCCGTTGTGCCCAGATGAACACGCACCACGACACCGAGGAGCGACTCGTGCCCCGCATGCTCGAAGTGAGCGACGCCGTACGCGCCGAGATCGGCGACGAGGAGGCGGACCGGCTCGTCGCCGGCGAGTCCGCCCCCGGCACGTACGACTGCACCTCCTGCCGCGCCCCCGGCGACTCCGCGCAGGAGCAGACGAGCACCGTGCTCTTCGTGGGCGAGGAGACCGCGGTGCTCGCCTTCGCCCACGCCACCTGCATCGCCTCGCAGGTCGTCCCGGTCTCCGAGGACCAGTTGCAGGGCGCCGTGCGGTCGATCACCGCGGACGACGTGCCGGCCCAGGCCCAGCCGCAGGCGCAGAGCCCGGCCCCGGCCCCCGTGCCGGCGGAGCCGTACTCCCCCGACGCCCTGGCGCCCGCGGGCTCCCCGGCGCCGGTCCCCGTCGCCGCCGGGGCCGCCGCCTCCCACACCTCCCCCGCCGCGCTCGCGCAGCCCGCGGGGCCCGCCGCCCCGGCCCCTGCCCCGTCGCCCACCGCGCCCGCGGCCCCGGGCGGCGACCACGGCGAGGCGCAGGCGGTGCTCGGCGTCACCTGCGGGCTGGTGATGTGCGGCGAGGACGCCCGGCCCGCGCTGGTCGTCGAGCCCACCGCACCCGTCGTACGGCCCGGCTCCGAGGGCCCCGGCGACGACTTCCTGCCGCTGCTCATCGAGAGCGGCTTCCTGCCCGTGATGGACATGGTCAAGCCGCCGGCGCCGGCGACCGGCTGGTCCGTGCTGCTCGTCGCCGGCCAGCTGCACGCCGTGATGCAGCCCGGCACCGCGGGCCAGCCGCCGACCGCCTGGTGGCAGGCGCACCAGCCGCTGCACGTCTCGGACGGCTGGCGGGCCGCCGCGGCGAAGGAGCAGGAGGTGCTGGTCTACGCCGCGCCCGCCGGCGCGATCGGGCGCCAGCCGCGGGAGGACCTGCTCGGCGAGGCGCTGGCGCAGGCCGCCGCGCGCGGGCTGCTCGTCGGGGCGACGATGCCCCTCACGGGCACGTGAGCCCAAACCCGTTCGGAGCACAGGTACCTGATCGGAGCAACGTGCACCCGCATCCCTCCGTACCGCGTCTTCGTTGCACGAGTGTGCACCGATACCACGCGATTCCCGGCATGCGTCCCGCCCACGAGCCCCACGCGGCCGCCCGCCCCTCGGGGACGCCGATCTACGACGCCCTGTTCGCCGAGTACCGCCGGCTCTTCCGGGCGCTGCCCGGGGACCGGTCCGGCGAGGAGCAGCTCCGCTTCGACGCGATCATGAACGCCCGCCCCTCACTGCCGTCCACGGGGCGGCTGCGGTCGCACCTCCACGTGCACCGCCACCGCGCGGCCGACGACTGACGCCGGCCGCCTCCGTGCCGCGTACCCGCAAGGCACGTACGCGGCACGCGCGTACGCGGCACGCGCACCCGTCCGGAGCCGGGGCCGCTACTTCTTGCGGCCCCGCTTCTCCCGCACCCGTACCGAAATGCGGATCGGGCTGCCCTCGAAGCCGAACTCCTCGCGCAGCCGCCGCTCGATGAAGCGCCGGTAGTTCGCCTCGATGAACCCCGAGGCGAAGAGCACGAACCGCGGCGGCCTCGTGCCCGCCTGGGTGCCGAAGAGGATCCGCGGCTGCTTGCCGCCGCGCACCGGGTGCGGCTGCCCGGCCACCAGCTCGCCGAGGAAGGCGTTGAGCCTGCCGGTCGGCACCCGCGTCTCCCAGCCCGCCAGCGCCGTCTCCAGCGCGGGCACCAGCTTCTCCATGTGCCGTCCGGTACGGGCCGAGACGTTGACCCGCGGTGCCCACTGCACCTGCACGAGGTCGCGCTCGATCTCGCGCTCCAGGTAGAACCGGCGCTCGTCGTCCAGCAGGTCCCACTTGTTGTAGGCGATGACCAGGGCCCGACCGGCGTCGACGGCCATGGAGATGATCCGGGTGTCCTGCACGGCCAGCGTCTCGCCGGCGTCCACGAGGACGACCGCGACCTCCGCCTTCTCCAGCGCCGCGGCGGTGCGCAGCGAGGCGTAGTAGTCGGCGCCCTCCTGGAGGTGGACCCGCCGCCGGATGCCGGCGGTGTCGACGAACCGCCAGGTCTTCCCGCCCAGTTGGATCAGCTCGTCCACCGGGTCCCGGGTGGTGCCCGCGACGTCGTCCACGACGACGCGGTCCTCCTTGGCGAGCTTGTTGAGCATCGACGACTTGCCGACGTTCGGCCGCCCGATGAGCGCCACCCGGCGCGGCCCGCCTAGCCCGTCGCCGAACGACTGCGCGGGCGCGTCCGGGAGCACATCGAGCACCGCGTCGAGCATGTCGCCGGTGCCGCGGCCGTGCAGCGCGGAGACCGGGTGGGGCTCGCCGAGGCCGAGCGACCACAGGTACGCCGCCTCCGCCTCGCCGGACTGCCCGTCGACCTTGTTGGCGCAGAGCACCACCGGCTTGCCGGCCCGGCGCAGCATCTTCACGACGGCCTCGTCGGTGTCCGTGGCGCCCGTCTGCGTGTCCACGACGAAGACGACGGCGTCCGCGGCCTCCACCGCGAACTCGGCCTGCGCCGCCACGGAGGCGTGGATGCCGAGCACGTCCTGCTCCCAGCCGCCGGTGTCGACGACCTTGAAGCGGCGGCCCGCCCACTCTGCCTCGTACGACACGCGGTCGCGGGTGACGCCGGGGCGGTCCTCCACGACGGCCTCGCGGCGGCCGATGATGCGGTTCACCAGAGTCGACTTGCCGACGTTCGGACGGCCGACGACGGCCACCACGGGCAACGGGCCGTGCCCGGCCCGCGCGAGGTCGCCCTCGACCTCGTCGAGGTCGAAGCCCTCCTCGGCGGCCAGCTCCATGAACTCGGCGTACTCGGCGTCGCCCAGCTCCCCGTGCTCGTCGCCGTGGGGCGCGCCGTCCGGGCCCTGCTCCGGGGAGATGCCGGTCTCGCTCATCACGTTCCTCGTCCTTGCGTTTCTCGGCCGCGTACGGCCCGGTGGCCGGGCCCGCGGCCTTCACGTCTGGTCTGGCGGCCCTAGCGGCCGGTGTCCCGCCTGGCGGCGGCCAGGTGCGCGGTCAGCCGGTCCTGGATGCGCAGCGTCGCCTCGTCCATCGCCTTGCGGGTACGCCGCCCGTCCGGCGACCCGGCCTGGAAGGGCTCGCCGAAGACGATGTCCACGTGCGAGCGCACCGGCGGCAGCGCCTTGACCACGCGGCTGCGCCGCTCCGCGGTGCCCAGCACCGCGACCGGCACCACCGGGGCACCGGAGCGCACCGCGAAGTACGCGAGGCCCGCGCGGATCGAGGAGAAGTCGCCCTCTCCCCTGCTGCCCTCGGGGAAGATCCCGAGCACGCCGCCTTCGTCCAGCACCCCGAGCGCGCGGGTGATCGCCGCCCGGTCGGCCGTCGTGCGGTCGATGGCCACCTGTCCGATGGTACGCAGGTACCAGCCGACGATCCCGACGAACGCCTCCTGCTTGATCAGGAAGTGCACCGGCCGCGGCGAGGTGCCCATGAGCAGCGGGCCGTCGACGTTGTGGGAGTGGTTCCCGGCCAGGATCACGGGCCCGCTGGCAGGCATCCGCCAGGCGCCGAGTATCCGCGGCCTGAAGTAGCCGTGCATGACGGGCGCGGACATCCGCCGCCCGACGAGCGCACCCCGTGTCTCCGGCACCGCGCCGGCCGGTTGGGTCACCGACCCTGCTGCTTCTCTTCGACGAGGGTCACGACGTACTGGATGACCTGCTCCAGGGTCAGTTCCGTCGTGTCCACCTCGGTGGCGTCCCCGGCCTTGGCGAGTGGCGAGACCTTGCGGCCGGAGTCCGCGGCGTCGCGCCGGGCCAGCGACGCCTGCGTGGCCGCCAGGTCGCGGGCGTCCTTGCCCTTCAGCTCGCCGCTGCGGCGGGCGGCCCGTACCTCCTCGGAGGCCGTGAGGAAGATCTTCACGTCCGCGTCCGGCAGCACGGTCGTGCCGATGTCCCGGCCCTCGACCACGATCCCGCCGCTCTTCACGGACTGGGCCGCGATCGAGCGCTGCAGGGCGGTGATCCGCGTCCGCACCTCCGGCACCGCGCTGACGGCGCTGACCGCCGCGGTGACCTCCTGGGTACGGATCGGGCCCGCGGCGTCCGCGCCGTCCACGGTGATCGTGGGCGCCCCCGGGTCGGTGCCGGAGACGATCTGCGGCTTCTCGGCGGCGGCGGCGATGGCCGCGGCGTCTGCCACGTCCACGCCGTTGCCCAGCATCCACCAGGCGGCCGCCCGGTACTGGGCGCCGGTGTCGAGGTAGCGCAGGCCGAGCCGGGCGGCGACGGCCCGGGACGTGCTCGACTTGCCCGTGCCGGCGGGGCCGTCGATGGCGACGATCACGGGGGCCCGCTGGGCCTTGGCAGCGCTGTCCACGGGGCGAACGACACCCTTCCTCAGGTCTACGACGGAGTAAAGCCGAACTCGTGCGGCACTAGATTACTGCCACCTTCCCGGGCCCCAATCACTGCCTCAGGGGCCACCCGCGCTCCCGCAGCGCGGTGGTGAGCGCGTGCGCGGCCGGCGGCTCGACCATGAGCTGCACCCGGCCCGCCTGCTGCCCGGTGGCGTGCTCGATGCGGACGTCCTCGATGTTGACCCCGGCCGCCCCGGCGTCGGCGAAGATCCGGGCCAGCTCGCCCGGCCGGTCGCCGATGAGCACGGTGACGGTCTCGTAGTCCGCGGGGGCGGCGCCGTGCTTGCCGGGCACCCGCTCGCGGCCCGCGCTGCCGCGGCGGAGCACGTCCTCGATGCCGGCCGCGCCGGTGCGGCGCTTGGCGTCGTCGGCGGCCTGGAGCGCGCGCAGCGCCCGTACCGTCTCGTCCAGGTCGGCGGCGACCTCGGCCAGCACCTCGGCGACCGGGCCGGGGTTGGCCGAGAGGATGTCGATCCACATCCCCGGGTCCGAGGCGGCGATGCGCGTGACGTCCCTGATGCCCTGCCCGCACAGCCGGACCGCGGCCTCCTCGGCGTCCCGGAGCCGGGCGGCCACCATGCTGGAGACGAGCTGCGGGGTGTGCGAGACGAGGGCGACGGCGCGGTCGTGGGCGTCGGCGTCCATCACCACGGGCACGGCGCGGCAGAGCGCGACCAGCTCCAGCGCGAGGTTGAGCACCTCGGTGTCGGTGGTCTCCGCCGGGCTCAGCACCCAGGGGCGGCCCTCGAACAGCTCCGCGGTGGCGGCCAGCGGGCCGGAGCGCTCGCTGCCGGCCATGGGGTGGCTGCCGATGTAGGAGGTGAGGTCGCCGCCCAGCTCTTCGAGGGAGCGGCGGGGCCCGCCCTTGACGCTGGCGACGTCCAGGTAGCCCCGGGCCGCGCCGCGGCGCTGGGCGTCGGCGAGGGTGCGGCCGGTGAGTGCCGGCGGCACGGCGACGACGGCGAGGTCCACGGGGGCGGCGGGCGGCTCGTCGGTGCCGGCCCCGAGGGCGGCGGCCGTACGGGCCTGGTCGGTGTTCTCGTCCTGGAGGTGGACCGTGACGCCTCTGCGGGTCAGCGCCAGGGCGGCGGAGGTGCCGATGAGGCCGGTGCCGATGACGAGGGCGGTACGCACGGCGCAAGGATACGCGGCGGCCGCCCCGCGGGGCGCGGGGAGGCCGCCGGACGCCGTGCGGCGGCCGTACGGGCGGTGCCGGCGTCGAGGGCTACGGGCGTACGGGCCCGCGGCCCCCGGCCGTCAGAGCCCGACCTCCTTCATCAGCATCCCGACCTCGGTGTTGGTCAGCCGCCGCAGCCAGCCCGACTTCTGGTCGCCCAGCGCGATCGGGCCGAAGCGGGTCCGTACCAGCTTGTCGACCGGGAAGCCCGCCTCGGAGAGCATCCGCCGCACGATGTGCTTGCGGCCCTCGTGCAGCACCACCTCGACCAGGTAGTTCTTGCCGGTGTTCTCCACCACCCGGAAGTCGTCGGCCTTGGCGTAGCCGTCGTCGAGCTGGATGCCGCTCTTCAGCCGCTTGCCCAGGTCGCGCGGGAGCGGGCCCTGGATGGCGGCGAGGTAGGTCTTCTTCACGCCGTAGCGGGGGTGGGTGAGGCGGTGGGCCAGCTCGCCGTGGTTGGTGAGCAGGATGATGCCCTCGGTCTCGGTGTCCAGGCGGCCGACGTGGAAGAGCCGGGTCTCGCGGTTGTCCACGTAGTCGCCGAGGTTCTGCCGGCCCTCGGGGTCGTCCATGGAGGAGACGACGCCGACGGGCTTGTTGAGGGCGAAGAAGAGGTACGACTGCGTGGCCACCGTCAGCCCGTCGACCTTGATCTCGTCCTTCTCCGGGTCGACGCGCAGCCCCTGCTCCCTGACGATGCGCCCGTTGACCTCCACCCGCGCCTGCTCGATCAGCTCCTCGCAGGCGCGCCGCGAGCCCATGCCGGCGCGCGCCAGCACCTTCTGCAGCCGCTCGCCCTCCTGCTCGCCGAACGTCTTGGGCAGCGCGCGCTGCGGCTTGTCGTGCCGGGCCCTGGTCCGCTCCTCCAACTGCGCGTCGTACTCACGGGAGCGCGCGGGCCTGTTCGGCGCGCCGCCGCGCCCCCGCCCCCCCTTCCCCGGGCCGCCCGGGCGCTCGCCCTGGGGGGCACCGGACTTCTCGTACCGCCGCTCCTCGGGGCGGGGGCGTCCCCGCTCGTCGGAGCGGGGACGGCCCTGCCGGCGCTGTTGCGCGTCGCGCTTGCCGCCCGCCCCCCGGGGGTCGGAGCCCGAGGGCTTCCTGCTGTTCCTGCCGCCGCTGCTTCGCATCTACCGTCAGTCCGTTGGTTGGTCAGGTGTCGTCATCCACGTCGAACGACGGGACACCCTCCTGGGACTCGCCCTCCACCGCGGCCGCGTCCGGGAGGAACGGGGCCAGCTCGGGGAGCTCGTCCAGGCCGCGCAGGCCCATCCGCTCCAGGAAGTAGTTCGTCGTCCTGTACAGGATCGCACCTGTTCCGTCCTCCGTGCCCGCCTCCTCGATAAGCCCGCGCTGGAGGAGCGTGCGCATGACGCCGTCGCAGTTGACTCCGCGGACCGCGGAGACGCGGGAGCGGGAAACCGGCTGGCGGTACGCGACGACCGCCAGGGTCTCCAGCGCGGCCTGGGTGAGCCGGGACTGCTGGCCGTCGAGGACGAAGCCCTCGACGGCCGGCGCGTAGGCGGCGCGGGTGTAGAAGCGCCAGCCGCCGGCGACGTGGCGCAGGTCGAAGCCGCGGCCCTGGACGGTGTACTCGTCGGACAGCTCGCGCAGCGCGTCGGTGATCTCGCGGGGGCGGCGGTCGAGGACCTTGGCCAGGTGGGCGGCGGTGACGGGCTCGTCGACGACCATCAGGACGGCTTCGAGCGCGGGGCGCAGCGGGAGTCCGGCGGTGGGGCTCGCCTCCTTCGCGTCCCCTGTCTCCGCGTCTGCCTGTACCTGCGCCTCCCCCTCCGCCTCCGGTTCCGTACCCGGTGCGCCCGCCGCCTCCGCCGCTTCGGGTCCGCCCGCGGCGTCCGCCACTGCGTCGCTCATCGCTCGTCCTCGCCTTCGCCTTCGTTCCGGCCGGCCTCGTCGGCGTCGCCGGGCGCGGTGTCGAACTCGTCGGTGACCACCGGCACCGCATCCTCCCGCCCCGTCCACCGCACCGTCAGCGGCTCCAGCGCGCCTTCCTGGTCGAGGGCCACGGCCCGCTCCCGGTACAGCTCCAGCAGCGCCAGGAACCGGGCGACGACGGTCAGCGGGTCGGGGGCGTCGGCGATCAGCTCCTGGAAGCTGACGGAGCCGTGCTCGCGCAGCCGGGAGACGACGATCTGCGCCTGCTCCTGGACGCTGACGAGCGGGGCGTGGATGTGGTCGACGTAGACCTGCGGCACAGGCTTGGGCTGCATCGCCTTGACCGCGAGCCGGGCGAAGCCCTCCGGGCCGATGCTGATGACCACTTCGGGCAGCAGCTCCGCGTGGTGCGGCTCCAGCCCGACGGTACGGGGGTGGCGCTGCGACTCCTCCTCCAGCCGGCGGTGGAAGATGCCCGCTATCTCCTTGTACGCGCGGTACTGCAGGAGCCGGGCGAACAGCAGGTCACGGGCCTCCAGCAGCGCGAGGTCCTCCTCGTCCTCGACCTCGGCGGCGGGCAGCAGACGGGCGGCCTTGAGGTCGAGGAGGGTGGCGGCGACGACGAGGAACTCGGTGGTCTGGTCGAGGTCCCAGTCGGGTCCCATGGCGCGGATGTGGGCCATGAAGTCGTCGGTGACGCGGTGCAGGGAGACCTCGGTGACGTCCAGCTTGTGCTTGGAGATGAGCTGGAGGAGGAGGTCGAAGGGGCCCTCGAAGTTGGCGAGCCGGACCCGGAAGGCGCCGTCGTCGGCGCCGTCGGCGTCGTCGGCGCCGGTCTCGGGACCGGGTCCCGGGGCGCCGGCGGGAGCGGGTGCGGCGCCGGTCCTGGGCCCGGGGTCGCCGCCGGGCCCGGGGGGCGGCTCGCTCTCGGCAGGCGCCTCCTCTGCGGGGTCCGTGCCGCCGGGGCCCGCCGGTGCGGGTTCGGTCTCCGGCTCGGGGTCCGGCAGCGGCCCCGGGTCGGGCTCCGGCGGGGCCGGCGCGGGGGTCGGCTCGTCCGGCCGCGGTGCGGGGCCCGGGATGGGCAGCGGCGGCGCCTCCGGCCCGGGCACGGGCGCCGGTTCCGGCTGCGGCAGGGGCATCGGCTCGGGGTACGGCTCCCGTACCGGATCCGGTTCCGCGGGCCGCGGAGCGGGCTTGGTGGGCGTCGCGGCGACCCCGGGGCCGCGGCCGAGGGAGCGCCGGGCGGTACGCGCGGGGCGCTGCGGGTCGTCGTGACTGTCGTCCATCGCTCGCAGCGTATCGCTCGCGGCGGTGCCCGCCGGGTTGCCGTCCGGCGGGGCGGCGCCCAGGTCATCCGGTACGGGCCGGGCGGCGGCCGAACGGCGCGCCGCGGCCGGGACGTACGGGTGGGGGGTGTCAGCGGCCCCGCAGGCGGCGTACGAGGATGCTCGCGTCGCCGCGCGACTCCAGGTCGGCCAGCACCACCGCGACGGCCTCGCGGACGATCCGGCCGCGGTCCACCGCGAGGCCGTGGTCGCCGCGGAGCACGAGCCTGGCGTGCTCCAGGTCCATCAGCTCCTCGGCGGAGACGTAGACCGTGATCTTCTCGTCGTGCCGCTCGCGGCCGCTGGGCCGCCGCGCCGCGCCGCGGCCCCGGCCGCGCCTGGGCTGGGCCGCCGCGGCGGAACCGCCGCTCTGCCGCGCGGACTTCGTCCGGGCCTGGGCCGCCGGCTCGCGCTCGCCCTGCCGGGCCCGCCCGCCAGGTGCGGCCTCGGCGCTCGCCTCCCGGCCGCCGTGTTCGGTCGCCTCGGGGTCCCGCCGCGAAGCGGGGCTGCCCGCGGTGCGCTTGCCGCCCGCCGGGGCCGCCGGTGCGGCCTGGCCGGTGCCCGCGCCGGCCCGGGCGCCGTCGCCGGTGCCTCCGGGGCCGCCGGGTTCCTCCGCGCCCGCCTCCCCGGCGTCAGCGCCGGGCTCCGCCTCCTGACCGCCTGCCGCCGCCTCGGAGTCGCCCTCGCGGCTCGGCGCGGGTACCCGCGGACTGCCGCCGGGCGCCTCGCCGTTGGCCCGCTGCCGGTCCGCCTGCGGCGTGGACGACTGGAGCGCGGTCCCCCCGGTGGTGCGGAAAAGCTCGTCGGCCCCGGGCAGGCTCACTCGGCGTGGCACCGGGCGAGCACCTCCCTGGCGAGCTGGCGGTAGGCGGCCGCGCCCACGGAGTTCGAGGCGTACGAGGTGATGGGCTCGCCGGCCACGGTGGTCTCGGGGAACCGGACGGTGCGCCCGATGACCGTGTGGTAGACGTGGTCGTCGAAGGCCTCGACGACGCGGGCCAGCACCTCGCGGCTGTGCACCGTCCGCGAGTCGTACATCGTGGCGAGGATGCCGTCCAGCTCCAGGTCGGGGTTGAGCCGCTCCTGGACCTTCTCGATCGTCTCGGTGAGCAGCGCGACGCCGCGCAGGGCGAAGAACTCGCACTCCAGCGGCACGATCACCTTGTGCGCCGCGGTCAGTGCGTTGACCGTGAGCAGACCCAGCGACGGCTGGCAGTCGATGACGACGTAGTCGTACTCGGGCAGCAGCGGGCGCAGCGCGCGCTGGAGCGTCTGCTCCCGCGCCACCTCGCTGACCAACTGCACCTCGGCGGCGGAGAGATCGATGTTGCTGGGCAGCAGGTCCATGTTGGGCACGGCCGTCTTGAGCAGCACCTCGTCGGCCGACATGCCCCGCTCCATGAGCAGGTTGTAGACGGTGAGGTCCAGCTCCATGGGGTTGACCCCGAGGCCGACGGAGAGCGCGCCCTGCGGGTCGAAGTCCACGAGCAGCACGCGGCGGCCGTACTCGGCCAGCGCCGCGCCCAGGTTGATGGCCGACGTGGTCTTGCCGACGCCGCCCTTCTGGTTGCACATGGCGATGACCTTCGCCGGGCCGTGGTCGGTGACCGGGCCCGGGATGGGGAAGTACGGCAGCGGGCGGCCCGTGGGACCGATGCGCTCCCGGCGCTGCCGGGCGGCGTCGGGGGCGAGCGTCGCGGCGTACTCGGGATCCGGCTCGTAGTCCGCGTCCGGATCGTAGAAGTGACCTTCTGACAGGTCCTCGAAGTCGGAGGTGGCGGATGCGGCGATACGTGTGGTGTCCTCGCCGCCGCTCTGGCTGCCGGTCATGGCGTTCACGTGATGACCGTCCATGCTCTGGTATACGTTTCCGCCCTGGTGTGCGTGTGCCGAGAAGGTGTGGACGGCGACGGAGCCGACAGGCGCCTCCACCCCCGAGGATCCGTGGCCCCGCGCAGGCGTGCCTGGACGACCACCCCCGGGAGCAAATGTCGACTCATTCACAAGTCGTCCTACCTCCTTGGTGACCAGGGCACTTCTCGATTGGTCAGCGTGGCACCATGCCGACGATTGGCGACTCTATGGCGTGTCGGGGTCCCGCAGCAACACAATCCCGCAGACAGAGCACGATGTGTCAGGTGTGGAACACCACTTCGGGCGCCCTTTTCGACGGTACGGCGGCCGGCCGAACCCCTGGTGACAAGGTTCGGCCGGTGAACCGGAGTTGACGGTGTCGCCGATGTGGTCGATGTGCCGCGCACCTGCGCGAAATCAGCCCAGCGCGCGCGCGAGTTCGGCCACCGGAAGCGAGTGCGCCTCCGCCACGGGACCGTAAACGACCTGGCCTTCGTGGGTGTTGAGGCCGAGCGCGAGCGCCGGGTCGCCGCGCAGCGCGGCCCGCCAGCCGAGGTTCGCGAGCTTGACGATGTACGGCAGGGTGGCGTTGGTCAGCGCGTACGTGGACGTGTTGGGCACCGCGCCGGGCATGTTCGCGACGCAGTAGAAGACCGAGTCGTGGACCTGGAAGGCCGGCTCCGCGTGCGTGGTGGGACGCGAATCGGCGAAGCAGCCGCCCTGGTCGATCGCGATATCGACAAGGACACTTCCCGGCTTCATCCGCGACACCAGCCCGTTGTCGACGAGCTTCGGCGCCTTCGCGCCGGGGATGAGCACCGCCCCGATCACGAGGTCGGCTTCCAGCACGGCCTGCTCCAGCGCGTAGGCGTTGGAGGCGAGGGTGCGCACCTTCGTGCCGAAGACCTTGTCCGCCTCGCGCAGCTTGCGCACGTCGGTGTCGAGCAGCGTGACGTGGAAGCCCATGCCGACGGCGATCTGCGTGGCGTTCCAGCCGGAGACGCCGCCGCCGATCACGACCGCCTGCCCCGGCACGACCCCGGGCACACCGCCCGGGAGCACGCCGCGGCCGCCCTGCGAGCGCATCAGGTGGTACGCGCCGACCTGCGGCGCGAGCCGGCCGGCGACCTCGGACATCGGGGCGAGCAGCGGCAGTTGCCGGTCGGCGGTCTCCACCGTCTCGTACGCGATGGCGGTGGTGCCGGACTCCAGCAGCGCTTCGGTGCACGGGCGGGAGGCGGCGAGGTGGAGGTAGGTGAAGAGCACCTGGCCCTTGCGGAGGCGGTGGTACTCCTCCGCGATCGGCTCCTTGACCTTCAGCACCAGGTCCGCGGCCGCCCACACGGCGTCGGCCGTGGGCAGGATCGCCGCCCCGGCCGCGACGTACTCCTCGTCGGGGATGGACGAGCCGAGGCCCGCGCCCTGCTCCACGACGACGTCGTGGCGGTGGCGGACCAGCTCGTGCACTCCGGCAGGCGTGATGGCCACCCGGAACTCGTTGTTCTTGACCTCGCGTGGAATGCCGACCTTCACGATGGATCACGGTCCTTGGGGTGAGGGAATCTCGTCAGGCCCCGGTCGGGGTGACCGCCGCGGCTTGGTCATTCTTAATGAAGGAGTTCTCTGAGTCCAGCCTTTGAAACTGGCAGATTTCTGCGATGTGTCGATGGATTCACAGGTCCGCGGCGGCCGGGCGAGGTGCCGGTCCGGCCTTCGGGCCCTCCCCGGGGGCGGCTTCCCCGGCCTCCCCGGCGGCGGCCTCCGCCACGACCTCGACCACCTCGGCGGGCGGCGGCGCGGGCTCCGCGGGGCCCTCCGCAACGGTCTCCGGGGCGGGTGGGGGGGCGCCTTCGCCGTCCCCCGGAGCGTCGCCGTCCATCCGCTCGGAGCCGGCTCCGGATCCGGCTGCGGGAGCCGCCTCGGGCCCCGCTCCGGGAGCCGCCTCGGGCCCGCCTTCGGGCCCGCTCACGGGCGCCGTCCCCGGCCCCGCGACCGGCTCGGCCGCGGCCACCGGCGCCGGCCCGCCCGCGCGCTCCGCTTCCCGTTCCGCAACGGCCGCCGCGGCGGCTGCCGGCAGCGCGGCCGCCTCCGGGACCTGCTCCCCCAGCCGCCCCGCCGCCGCCCGGTGCAGCTCCGCGGCCTCCGGGTCGCCGACCTCGTCGACGAGGTCCGCCAGCCGCAGCTGCACCGCCGCGCGCAGCGCGGTGTCGCCCGAGAGCCGCGCCACGTCCATCGCGCGCGTGCACGTCCTGATGGCCTCCAGCGGATACCCCGCGTACTGCTGCACCCGCGCCACCTCGCCGAGCGCCCGCGCGTGCCCGCCGACGTCCCCGAGCCTGCGGTGCGCCGCCGCCGCCGCGCGCCACTCGCGCAGCGCCCAGCCCCAGGCCCCGGCGTACGTGTGCACCGCCCCGAGCCGCGCCCGCAGCCGCGCCTCGTCGGCCAGCTCGCCGCGCGTCTGCCGCAGCGCCAGCGCCCGCCCGAACCAGTCCGCCGCCCGGCCCCAGTCCCGCAGCTCCTGGTACGCCGCCCCGACCGACTCCAGCGCGCGGCCCACCGGCTGCGGATCCCGCGCCTCGCGCGCCGCCGCGAGCGCCCCCCGGTACCGGCCGAGCGCCTCCGCGGGCCGCTCCGCGCGCAGGTCCAGGTCGCCGAGGTTGAGCAGCGCCGCCGCCTTCTCCCACACCAGCCCGCGCCGCTCGGCGACGCCCAGCACCAGCTCGTGCAGCCGGTACTGCTCGGGGGCGGCCTCCGCCTCGCCGCGGTGCGCGCCCAGCGCCCGCGACAGCGCGGCGACCAGCCGCCGCGCCAGCGTGTCCAGCTCCCCGTCGGCGACCGCCGTCCGGGCCGCTGCCAGCAGCGACGGCAGCCGGCTGCGCAGCCACGCCGCGGCGGCCTCCCGGGACGGGAAGCGCAGCGCCCGCGGCAGCCCCGCGAGCCGGGTGTGCACCGCGGATCCCGCGGGCTCCGTGACGGCGCGGCAGGACTGCAGCAGGCGTACGTACCGCTCCAGCATCCGGGCCCGGGCGAGCAGCACCTCCTCCTGCCCCGCAGCCGCCTCCAGCGCCCCGTACAGCAGCGGCTGAAGGCAACCGGGCACCTCGTACTGCGCGAGGCTCACCTGCTCCGGCTGCGGCACCTCGCGCAGCAGGCCCTGGCCCGCGCAGTCCGCGAGCGTGCTGCGGGCCGCGGCGACGGTGCAGCCGGCGAGCGCGGAGGCGGAGTGGGCGTCGACGAGCCCGGCGGGGGCCAGCGGCAGCAGCCGCAGCAGCTGCGCGACCGACGGCGGCAGCGATTCGTATACGAGCCGGAACGCCCGCGCCAGCGCCTTCGGGCCGGACGGCCGCCCGGCGGAGCCCTCGGTGCTGTCGCCCTTGCGGCGCAGCTCCCGTACGGCGTCGGCGACGCACGCCTGCGGGTGCCCGGCGAGCCAGCCGCCGGCCAGCACCAGCGCCGCGGGGTGGCCGGCGCACTCCTCGGCCAGCACGTGCGTGGCCTCGGGGTCGCAGGCGATGCGGGTCTCCCCCGCGTACGAGGCGATGAGCGCCAGCGCCGCCGCCGGCTCCAGCCCGCCCAGGGTGCACGGCCGGACGTCCGGCACACCCTTCAGCGGCCCCTCGGCGACGGCGACGACGAGGCAGTCGCGGGACTCCGGGACGAGTTCGAGGAGCTGCTCGGGGGCGGTGACGTCGTCGAGGACGAGCAGGGCGGAGCGCTCGGCCAGCGCGGTACGCAGCTCGCCTGCGAGGTGCTCGGGGCCGGCCCCGGCGACCGGCGGGACGCCGAGGGCGTCGAGGAGGTCGCGTACGGCCCGCTCCAGCGGCACCGCCTCGCCGCCGGGGCCGGAGAGCCGCGCGGTGTGCACGCCGCCGGGGTAGTCCGCCGCGACGCCGCGGGCCAGCTCGGCGGCGAGTGCGCTGCGCCCGGAGCCCGGCCGCCCGGCGATCAGCAGCACCCGGCTGCGGGGGGCGGGGCGGCCGGCGAGGGTGTCGAGACCGGCGCGCGCGATGTCGGCCCGCAGGGCGTCGAGCTCGCGGGTCCTGCCGACGAACCGGTGGGGGGCGGCCTGTTCCGTCACGCCGGTGAGCGTAATTCACCCAGCGTGAAGGGCGGGTCACGTGTCGGCACATGGCCGAACGCCGGAACGAAGATCACCGCATCGGATCAACCGCCCGGCGGCCCCCCACCGGCACCGCTCAGGGCGTGAACGGACGGGCCGGCCAGGGGGCGTTCGCCGGGCGCAGCGCGTCGAGGCCGCCGTCCGTGCGGGCCGCGTGGAGCGCCAGCACACCGAGCATCAGGCAGTTGTTGTGCAGGTCCCCGGCGAGGGCCCCGCGCAGCAGGTCGGCCACCGGCACCCGGTCGAGCGTGAGGTCCAGCTCCTCGCCGTGCGCGGCGTAGCGCTCGCCCTCCGCCTCGGTCACGCCGCGGGCGAGGAAGACGCGCACGGCCTCGTCGCAGCCGCCCGGAGTGGTGTAGACGTCGACCAGCACGCGCCAGTCGTCGGCCTTGACGTGCGCCTCCTCGTACAGCTCGCGCTGCGCGGCGCTCAGCGGGTTCTCGCCGGGCACGTCGAGGAGCCCGGCGGGGATCTCCCAGAGCTTCTGCCGTACGGGGTGGCGGTACTGGTTGAGCACCAGCACGCGGTCCTCGTCGTCGAGGGCGAGGACGGCGACCGAGCCGGGGTGGACCTGGTAGTCGCGGCGGGCGACGGTGCCGTCGGGCATCACCACGTCGTCGGTGCGTACGGCGGTCTTGGCGCCCTTGAACGGCGTCTCGGAGCCGACGACCTTCCACTCGGCCGCGGTGTCCCGCAACTGCCCGGCCATCACTTGCCCCCCTCGCGCACGGCGGCCACCGGCTTCTGCGCACCGGCGTGCGCGCCCTGCGTGCCGGCCTGCGGCTGCACGCCGCCCTTCTGCTGTGCTTCCGTCTGCTGCCCGGCCTCCTGCTGTCGGGCGACGGATGCCTTCACCAGCCCGGCGAACAGCGGGTGCGGCCGGGTCGGCCGGGAGCGCAGCTCGGGGTGGGCCTGGGTGGAGACCAGGTACGGGTGCACCTCGCGCGGGTACTCGACGTACTCCACGAGCTTGTTGTCCGGGGAGGTGCCGGAGAAGGCGAGGCCGGCCTTCTTCTCCAGCTCGCTGCGGTACGAGTTGTTCACCTCGTAGCGGTGCCGGTGGCGCTCCTCGACGTACGGCTGGTCCGCGTACGCCTCGCGTACCACCGAGCCCTCCGCCAGCTTGGCCGGGTAGAGCCCCAGGCGCATCGTGCCGCCCATGTCGCCCTCGCCGGCGACGATGTCGAGCTGCTCCTCCATGGTGGAGATCACCGGGTCGGTGGCGGCCTGGTCGAACTCCGTGGAGTTCGCGCCCGTGATGCCCGCGAGGTTGCGCGCCGCCTCGATGACGATGCAGTGGAGGCCGAGGCAGATGCCGAGCAGCGGCACCCGGTTCTCCCGCGCGTAGGTGATCGCGCCGATCTTGCCCTCCACGCCGCGCTCGCCGAAGCCGCCGGGGATGACGATGCCGTCCACGTCCGCCAGGTGCTTGCGGGCGCCCTGAGGTGTGCGGCAGTCGTCGGACGTGACCCATTTGATCTTGGCGCGGGCGTTGTTGGCGAAGCCGCCGGCCCGGATCGCCTCGGTGACCGACAGATAGGCGTCGGGCAGGTCGATGTACTTGCCGACCAGCGCGATCGTCACCTCGTGCGCCGGCTCGTGCACGCGCCGCAGCAGGTCGTCCCACTGGCTCCAGGCCACATCCCGGAACGGCAGGTCCAGCTTGCGGACGACGTACGCGTCCAGGCCCTCCGCGTGCAGCACCTTGGGGATGTCGTAGATCGACTTGGCGTCGATGGCCGCGACGACCGCGGCCTCGTCGACGTCGCACATGAGCGAGATCTTGCGCTTGATCGCCGCCGGCACCTCGCGGTCCGCCCGCAGCACGATCGCGTCGGGCTGGATGCCGATGCTGCGCAGCGCGGCGACCGAGTGCTGCGTCGGCTTGGTCTTCAACTCGCCGGACGGGCCGATGTACGGCAGCAGCGAGATGTGGACGACGAACACGTTGTCCCGGCCGACCTCGTGCCGCACCTGGCGGACGGCCTCCAGGAACGGCAGCGACTCGATGTCGCCGACGGTCCCGCCGACTTCCGTGATCACCACGTCGACGTCGTCGGACGCCATGCGCCGGATACGGGACTTGATCTCGTTGGTGATGTGCGGGATCACCTGCACCGTGTCGCCCAGGTACTCGCCGCGCCGCTCCTTGGCGATCACGGTGGAGTAGACCTGGCCGGTGGTGACGTTCGCCGAGCCGTCGAGGTCGACGTCGAGGAACCGCTCGTAGTGCCCGATGTCGAGGTCGGTCTCCGCGCCGTCGTTGGTGACGAAGACCTCACCGTGCTGGAACGGGTTCATCGTGCCGGGGTCGACGTTCAGATACGGGTCGAGCTTCTGCATCGTGACGCGCAGCCCGCGCGCCTTCAGCAGCGCGCCCAGGCTGGAGGCCGTCAGCCCCTTGCCGAGCGAGGAGGCGACGCCTCCCGTGACGAAGATGTGCTTTGACGTCGTGGATGGCATGGCCAAGAGGGGCTCCCGTGGTCGCTGATGAGGTGCGTGGCGGGGTGCCCCAGATCGAGGTGGGTCGCTCGGCGAGCGCCGCCGCCACATGCCCGGCCGGCCCTCCGCTCCACGGGCTACCAGGGTAACAGTGATCCCCTGGTCACCGCCCGCGGCCGACGGCTCCCCGCCCGCCCGACCCGATCGGCCCAGGAGGATTCCGCGACCGTGGCGCGCGCGCACGCGCGCAGGCTTTATCCTCTGCGGAACGCACTTCTAGCTGGAGAGGCACGTGGCCGGGCGGATCGAGGACTACGCACTTCTGGGCGACATGCAGACGGCAGCGCTCGTCCGTCGCGACGGCACGGCCGACTGGCTCTGCCTGCCCCGGTTCGACTCCCATGCGGTGTTCGCGTCCCTACTGGGGACCGAGGAGCACGGCTTCTGGCGCCTCGGTCCCGCGTACGCCCCCGAGAGCTCCCCGCCGCCCGCGACCCGCCGGCGCTACCGGGGCGACTCGCTGGTGCTGGAGTCCGAGTGGGACACCCCCCGCGGCACGGTCCGCCTGATCGACTTCATGCCGCCGCGCGACGGCGCCTCCCCGCAGCTCATCCGCATCGTGGAGGGCGTCACGGGCCGGGTGCCGATGCGCTCGGCGCTGCGGATGCGCTTCTCCTACGGCCGTATCGTCCCGTGGGTCCACCAGACCGAGGACGGCCGCACCGTCGGCGTCGCCGGGCCGGACTCGGTGTGGCTCGACGCCCCGGTGCCGACGTACGGCCGGGACCTCACCACGTACTCCGACTTCACCGTCGGCCCCGGCGACCGGCTGGCGTTCACGATCAGCTGGCAGCCCTCGCACCGCGAGCCGCCGCAGCCCGCCGACCCGGAGGCGGCGCTCACCGCCACCGAGGACTTCTGGCAGGAGTGGACCGAGCACTGTACGTACCACGGCCCCTACCGGCACGCCGTGATCCGCTCGCTGATCACGCTGAAGGCCCTCACGTACGAGCCGACGGGCGGCATCGTCGCCGCGCCCACCACCTCGCTGCCCGAGGACATCGGCGGCGTACGCAACTGGGACTACCGCTTCACCTGGCTGCGCGACGCCGCCATCACGCTGTCGTCCCTGCTGCGCACCGGGTACCACGAGGAGGCGCGCGCCTGGCGCGAGTGGCTGCTGCGCGCCGTCGCGGGCGACCCGGAGAACCTCCAGATCATGTACGGCATCGCGGGCGAGCGCGAGCTGGGCGAGTCGGAGCTCGACTGGCTGCCGGGCTACGAGGGCTCCCGCCCGGTGCGCGCCGGCAACGGCGCCGCGGGGCAGTTGCAGCTCGACGTCTACGGCGAGGTCGTCGAGGCGCTGCACCTCGCGCACATGACGGGCCTCGCCCGCAACGACTACGCCTCGCTGCTGCAGCTGAAGATGATCCGCTGGGTCGAGGACAACTGGGACCGCCCCGACGAGGGGCTGTGGGAGGTCCGCGGCCCGCGACGGCACTTCGTCCACTCCAAGGTGATGACCTGGGTCGCCGTCGACCGCACGATCAAGCTGATCGAGTCCGGTGAGGCGGACGGCCCGCTGGAGCGCTGGCAGCGGCTGCGCGACGACATCCACCGCGACGTCTGCGAGAAGGGCTACGACCGGCAGCGCAACACCTTCACGCAGTCCTACGGCTCGCAGGAGCTGGACGCCTCGCTGCTGCTGATTCCGCAGGTCGGCTTCCTGCCGCCGGACGACAAGCGCGTCATCGGCACCATCGAGGCCATCCAGCGCGAGCTGGGCACCCCCGACGGCTTCATCCGCCGCTACCCGACCGCGGGCGACGAGACGGGCAGCGACGGGCTGCCGGGCGACGAAGGCGCGTTCCTCGCCTGCTCGTTCTGGATGGCGGACGACCTGGCGATGATCGGCCGGGTGCAGGAGGCGCGGCAGCTCTTCGAGAAGCTGCTGGCGCTCAGGAACGACCTGGGGCTGCTCGCGGAGGAGTGGGACCCGCGCCTCCAGCGCCAAGTGGGCAACTTCCCGCAGGCGTTCAGCCACGTGCCGCTGATCGACACGGCGCTGCGGCTGAGCGCGTCAGGGGCCTACGGGTAGCGCTCCGCGGGGGCTGCGGCAGCGGAGGCGCCCGGGGCGGAGCGTGCTCGTCCGCCGCCCGGCGGGAGGCCGTCAGGCGTCTCCGTACGTCATCAGCTCGTCGTAGATCGACAGCACCTGCGCGACGGTGTCGTCCTCCGTCGGCCAGGTGCCGGCCTGGGCGCGGCCCGCGGCGGACAGCGCCACGCGGTGCGCCGGGTCGTTGAGGAGGCCCGTCACCGCGTCGGCGAGCGCCCGGGCGTCCCCGTACGGCACCAGCTCCGCCGCGTCGCCGACGAGTTCGGGGACGCCGCCGACCGCCGTGGCCACCAGCGGGGCGCCCGCGTGCAGCGCCTCCTGGGCCAGCACCGGGCGGGCCTCCCACGGGCTGGAGAGCACCGCGACGTCCGCGGCGGCCAGCAGCCGGGGCAGGTCGTCGCGGCGGCCCAGGAGCCGTACAGGCAGCTTCTCGGCGTCGATACGGCGCTGCAGCTTCCCCCGCGCCGGCCCTTCGCCCGCGACGGCGAGCAGCGGCTGCTCCGGCAGCGCGCGCCACATGCGGGCGGCCTCCAGCAGCGGCTCGTGGGCGTCGTACGCGTCGAGCGGGGCGGCGGTGAGCACCAGGGGCCGGTCCGGGGCGCCGAGTTCCGCACGCACCTGCTGCCGGCGCAGCGCGGTGCTGTCGCCGCCCGGGTGCGGCTGGCGGGGCGCGGGGACGGCGATGGGCGCGAGGCGGGCGTCACGGGCGCCGCGGCGGCGGGCGCCGTCGACGAGGTCGGTGGTGGCGCCGAGGACGACGCGCGCGGTCCTGGACACCCGTCGTTCGAGGAGCGGCATCATCCGGCCCCGTACCCCATCAGGGTGGCTCTTCGTGTGCCAGGTGACGACCAGTGGCCGGCGCTGGCCGAGGATCGTCGAGCACGCCATCAGCCCGCACTGCAGGCCGTGGGCGTGGACGAGGTCCGCCCCCGCGCACGCGGCGCGCAGCACGGTCGCCGTGCACAGCGGCGCGGTGGCCAGACCGCCGCGCTCGGGCAGCCGCGCGACGTTCGCACCGGCCGCGGCGAAGCCGTAGCGCTCGGCGGTGGCGGGGGTCGCGACCACCGTGACGCGGATGCCCCGGGCCACCAACCCGGCCGCCAGCGAGCGCACATGGACACCGCTGCCGCCCTCGCCGCGGCCGACGAGCTGCACGGCGTGCAGCGCGGTCGGGCCGTGGGGCGGTGCGGGGGTGCTGCTCACTGGGCCGGAACTCCTGTCCGTGGCGTCGCAGGGCCTGCCCAGGATGCCACTCCCGAGGAGCCGCCGGACCCGGGTCGGCGCCGTCAACCGCTCTGTACGGGCGTACACGTCAGACATGCACCACCCTTCCGGGCGACGCCCCGCACGCCCGTCGCGCGCCGGGAGGGCGCACGAAGGGGGCGGACAGCACGGTGCATTTCGCCCGACCACTCAGGTAGACGCACCGCGGAGGGGCCGGGTTGCCCCACGCCACCCGTTCGGCCCACACGCGACACCCGCACCGGGCGCAGCATCCGTGACACCGCCCGGCCCACCCGCCACGCGGCGCACCGCTACTCCGCGCCCGCGCGGGCCGCCGCGAGCAGCTCCTCCGCGTGCGCGCGGGCCGTCTCGGAGTCCTCCTGGCCCGCCAGCATGCGCGACAGCTCCCGCACCCGCGCCTCGCCGTCCAGGACGGTCACGCCGCTGCGGGTGACCGCGCCGTCGCTGGTCTTCTCCACCAGCAGCTGGCGGTCGGCGAAGGCCGCGACCTGCGGCAGGTGGGTCACCACGACGACCTGCGCGCCGCGCGCCAGCCGGGCGAGCCGGCGGCCCACCTCGACGGCCGCCTTGCCGCCGACGCCCGCGTCGACCTCGTCGAAGAGGTACGTCGGGACGGGGTCGGAGCCGGCGAAGACCACCTCGACCGCGAGCATCACGCGCGACAGCTCCCCGCCCGAGGCGCCCTTGGCGATCGCCCGCGGCGGGGCGCCGGGGTGCGGGGCGAGCAGCAGCTCGGCCTCGTCGACGCCCGTGGGCCCGTACGCGACGCGGCGGCCGTCGATCTCCAGCCCGTCGGCGTCCGCGGCGACCTCGGTGCGGCGCAGGTCGACGGTGACGCGGGCGTGCGGCATCGCCAGCTCGGTCAGCTCGTCGGTGACGGCGGCGCCGAAGCGTTCCGCCGCCTCGCCGCGCGCCTCGGTCAGCGCCTGTGCCAGCTCCGCCAGCTCGCCGCGCAGGGCGTCGCGCTCGGCCGTCAGCCCGTCGATGCGCTCGTCGTCGCCGTCGAGTTCGGCGAGCCGGGCCGCGCCCGCGTCGGCCCACGCCAGGACGGCGGACACGCTGCCGTCGCCGGCCTCTCCCCCGCCGGCGGCGGGTTCGCGGCCGTACTTGCGGGTGAGGTGGGTGAGCACCGAGCGGCGCTCCTCCACCGCGGCCAGCCGCAGCGGGTCGGCGTCGATGCCGTCGCCGTACGCGGCCAGCTCCTGGGCCACGTCGCCGAGGAGGATGCCGACCTCGGTGAGCCGGTCGGCGAGCCCGGCGAGCGCCGGGTCGTGGGCCTGGACGGCCGCCAGGGCGCGCTGTGCGCCCGCGACGAGGGTGCCGGCGTCGACGGCCTCGGGATCGGCGGGGTCGCCCGCGAGGGCGGCGTGTGCGGCGGCTGAGGCGGCGGCGAGGGCCTCGGCGTGGCCGAGCCGTTCCGCCTCCGCGGCCAGCTCGACGTCCTCGCCGGCCCGCGGCTCCGCGGCGGAGACCTCCTCCAGCCCGAAGCGCAGCAGATCGGCCTCCTGCAACCGCTCACGCGCCCGGGTGGTGATCTCGTCCAGCTCGGCGCTGACGGCGCGCATCCTGCGGTACGCCGCCGAGTACTTGGCCAGCGGCACGGCGACCGCGTCGCCCGCGTACCGGTCGAGCGCCTGCCGCTGCCGCGCGGGCTTCAGCAGCCCCTGCTGGTCGGTCTGCCCGTGCACGGCGACGAGGTCGTCGGCCAGCTCGCCGAGCAGCCCTACGGGGACGCCGCGGCCGCCCAGGTGCGCGCGTGAGCGGCCTTCGGCCGAGACGGTACGGCTGATGAGCAGGGCGCCGTCGTCCAGCTCGGCGCCGGCGTCCTCGGCCCGTACCGCGGCGGGGGAGCCGTCGCCCACGGCGACCCGGCCCTCCACGACGGCGGACTTGGCGCCGATGCGTACGAGCGCGGCGTCGGCCCGCCCGCCGAGCAGCAGCCCGAGGCTGGTGACGACCATGGTCTTGCCGGCGCCGGTCTCGCCCGTCACGGCCGTGAAGCCGGGCGACAGCTCGACGACCGCGTCGTCGATGACGCCCAGGGACTGGATCCGCATCTCCTCCAACACGGTACGACCATACGAGGTTCCGGCACCGGGTCGCGAGGGGCGTCGTGATCAGGACCCGGACCGGGGGCGCGGCCGACCGCCGGCGGCGGGCCCCCTCGGGGGCCCGGGGACCGTGCGTGGGACGGGCCGTGCGTCAGTTCGGCGCCCCGCGCCAGCCCGCCACCGGCAGCGCGAACTTGGCCACCAGCCGGTCCGTGAACGACGCGTGGTGCAGCCGCGCCAGCCGCACCGGCACCGCGCCGCGGCGCACCTCCACGCGCGCGCCGGACGGCAGGCCGACCGTGCGGCGACCGTCGCACCACAGCACTCCGTGCTGGTTCGTCGGCTGCACCTCGACCGCCAGGATGGAGTCCGGGGACGTCACGAGCGGCTTGGCGAACAGCGCGTGCGCGCTGATCGGCACCATGAGCAGCGCCGCGACCTCGGGCCAGACGACGGGCCCGCCGGCCGAGAAGGCGTACGCGGTCGAGCCCGTCGGCGTCGCGCAGACGACGCCGTCGCAGCCGAAGCGGGACACGGGCCGGCCGTCGACCTCGGTGACGACCTCCAGCATCCGCTCGCGGGCGGCCTTCTCCACGGACGCCTCGTTGAGCGCCCAGTCGACGTGCACGGTCCGGCCCTCGTTGCGTACGAGGACGTCGAGCGTCATCCGCTCCTCGACCTCGTACTCCTTCGTGACCACGCGGTCCACGACCTTGTCGAGGTCGTCCCGCTCGGCCTCGGCGAGGAAGCCCACGCGGCCGAGGTTGACGCCGAGCATCGGCACGCCGGACTTGCGGGCGAAGGCGGCGCCGCGCAGCAGCGTGCCGTCGCCGCCCAGCACGATCAGCAGCTCGCAGTCGTCCATCACCCCGGGGCCGGCATCCACCAGCTCCGCCTCCGGCGGCAGCGGCAGGTCGGCCGCCTCGTCGGCGAGCACGCGCACGCCTACGCCGGAGCGCAGCAGGCCGCGGACGACCAGCTCGGCGCTGCGGATCGCCGCCGGCCGGCCGGTATGCGCGAGCAGGAACACGGTGCGGTCTGTCATCTGGGCCCCTCCGCCACGGCACGTGCCACGTCCGCCGGGTCCAGCGCGGGCGCCCCGGCACGCAGCCACAGAAAATACTCGACGTTTCCCTTCGGCCCGGGCAACGGGCTGGCCGTCACCCCGAGCACGCCCAGCCCGAGGGCCGCCCCCTGCGCGGCGACCGCGCGCACGGCCTCGGCGCGCAGCTCGGCGCTGCGCACCACGCCGCCGCTGCCCAGGCGTTCCTTGCCGACCTCGAACTGCGGCTTGACCATGAGCACGAGGTCCGCGTCGGGCGTGGCGCAGCGCACCAGCGCGGGCAGCACGAGCCCGAGCGGGATGAACGACAGGTCGCCGACGACGAGTTCGGCGGGCTCGCCGCCGAGGTGGTCGAGCGTCAGCTCGCGGACGTTCGTACGGTCCCGGACGGTGACCCGCTCGTCGCTCTGCAGCTTCCACGCGAGCTGCCCGTAGCCGACATCGGCGGCGACGACGTGCGCGGCGCCGGCGCGCAGCAGCACGTCGGTGAAGCCGCCGGTGGAGGCGCCGGCGTCCAGGGACCGCCGGCCCGCGACGCGCAGCCCCTGCGGCTCGAACGCGGCGAGCGCGCCCGCGAGCTTGTGGCCGCCGCGGGAGACGTAGTCGGGATCGTCGTCGTCGGGGACGACGACGACGGCGGCGGACGTCTCGACCTGGGTGGCGGGCTTGCTGGCGACCATGCCGCCGACGGTGACGCGGCCGGCGGCGATGAGGCGCCCGGCGTGCTCGCGCGAGCGGGCCAGCTCGCGGCTCACCAGCTCGGCGTCGAGCCGGCGCCGCCGGGCACCGCTCACGGGTTCCCCGGCCGGTACGGGTGCGCGGGGCGGGGCGGGGTGGCGCCGGGCGGCGCGGGAGACGGCGCGGGCGGCGCGGGGCGGGCGTGGCCCTGGCCGTACGGCGCCTGGCCGGGGTTGGCGGGCGCGGGGCGTACTGGCGCCTGCGCGGGGCCGGGCCGGCCCTGGCCGTAGGGCCCGGGCGCGTGTGCGGGGCTTGCGTGTGCGGGGCCCGCGTGTGCGGGGCCCGTGGGAGCCGGCGGGGGCGGGCCCTGGGTGCGGTCCAGCTCCTCCAGCGCCTCGCGCATCCGGCCGTGGGCGTCCTCGTAGACCTCCAGGTGGCTGCCGGTCGGCAGCTCGTCGGCGTCGGCGAGGCGGTCGAGCGCGGCGTCGACGTCGGCGTTGCCGGTGGGCGTGCGCGCGACGCCGAGCGGCACGGGCCCGGTGTCCACCGGCTCGGGCTCGATCTGTTGGGATGCCCCGCCGTCCGGCTCCGCCGCGCCCCCCGCGCCGGGCTCCGGCCACCGCGGCGCCGGCTGCCGCGCGTACGGCGGCACGGCCGGGGTCTCGGGCTCCGCTGCGGGCATCGGCGTCGGCTCGCTCATGGCACAGACCGTACCCCGAACCACCGACAGGACCCCGGTCAGACCCAGCCGGCCGCCCCCGCCCGCGCCTTGCGCGCCGCCGGTACGACCAGCGGCGTGCCGGTCTCCGGGTCGGCGATCACCTGGCACTTGAGCCCGAAGACGCGCTCGACCAGTTCCGCGTCCACGATGTCGCCGGGCGCCCCCTCCGCGACGACCTGCCCGTCGCGCATGGCGATCAGGTGCGTGGCGTAGCGCGCGGCGTGGTTGAGGTCGTGCAGCACGGCGACCAGCGTGCGCCCCTGCGTCTCGTGGAGTTCTGCGCACAGGTCGAGGACGTCGATCTGGTGCTGGATGTCGAGGTACGTCGTCGGCTCGTCGAGCAGCAGCAGCGGCGTCTGCTGCGCGAGGGCCATCGCGATCCACACCCGCTGCCGCTGCCCGCCGGAGAGTTCGTCGACATAGCGATCCGCCAGCTCCCCGACGCCGGTGGCGGCCATGGACTCCTGGACGACCCGCTCGTCCTCCCGCGACCACTGCCGCAGCAGCCCCTGGTGCGGGTAGCGGCCGCGGGCGACGAGGTCGCCGACCGTGATGCCGTCGGGCGCCACGGACGACTGCGGCAGCAGCCCGAGCGTCCGCGCCACCTTGCGGGCCGGCAGCGTGCCGATCGACTCGCCGTCCAGCAGTACCGCGCCGGTGCGCGGCTTCAGCATCCGCGCCAGCGCCCGCAGCAGTGTCGACTTGCCGCAGGCGTTGGGCCCGACGACGACGGTGAACGAGGAGTCGGGCACGGCCACCGACAGGTGCTCGGCGACGACCCGGCTGTCGTAGGCGAGGGTGGCGTCGGCGGCGGCGAGACGGCTCACGGCGGGGCTCCTGTCCTGCGTACGGTCGTTCATATCCGGCCCGCCCGTCGTTCCGCGGCGAGCAGCCAGAGGAGGTAGACGCCGCCGAGCACGCCGGTGACGACGCCGACGGGCACCTGGTCGGCGCCGAAGGCGCGCTGCGCCCCCCAGTCGGCGACGATCAGCAGTGCGGCGCCCATGAGCGCGGCGGGCGCCAGGTTGGGCCCGGGCGCGCGGGTCAGCCGGCGAGCGAGCTGCGGCGCGGTCAGGGCGACGAACGCGACGGGCCCCGCGGCCGCGGTGGCGGCGGCGGTGAGCAGCACGGCGGCCAGCAGCGCCACGAGCCGCACCCGCTCGACGGGAACGCCCAGCGCGTACGCCGTGTCGTCGCCCATCTCCATCATCCGCAGCGGCCGGCCGCAGGCCAGCACGACCGGCACCAGCACCGCGCAGACGGCGGCCAGCGGCCACACGTGCGTCCAGTCCCGCCCGCCGAGCGACCCGGTGATCCACAGCGTGGCGCGGGCGGCGTCGACCAGGTCGGCCTTGGTGAGCAGGTAGTTGATGACGCCGGTGAGGATGGCGGCGGCGCCGATGCCGACGAGGACGAGCCGGTAGCCGGCCACGCCCCGCTGCCAGGCGAGCAGGTAGATCGCCGCCCCGGTCGCGATCCCGCCGGCGACGGCGCCGAACGCGACCGCCTCCGAGCCGCCCTTGAAGAGCACGATGACCACCAGCGCGCCCACCGCGGAGCCGTGCGAGATGCCGAGCACGTCCGGACTGCCCAGCGGGTTGCGGGAGACGGCCTGGAAGACCGCCCCCGCCAGCCCCAGCGCCGCGCCGACGAGCAGCCCCACGAGCACCCGCGGCAGCCGCAGTTCGCGGACGACGAACCGCTGCCCGGCGTCGCCGCCGCCGAACAGCGTGCGCACCACCTCGCCGAAGGAGATCGGGAAGTCGCCGGTGCCGACGAGGACCACCGCGGCGGCGAGCGCGGCGGCGGCCAGCAGCAGGCAGACGAGGAGTGCCCGCAGGTCGAGGCGTACGGACAGATCGCCCTTCGTGCCGCGTACGTTGAGCGTTCTCACAGCTGCGCCATCCTCCGGCGTCGTACGAGATGGATGAAGACCGGCCCGCCGACGATCACGGTGACGATCCCGACCTGCACCTCGGCGGGCCGGGCCAGCACCCGGCCGAGCACGTCGGCGGCGAGCAGCAGCACGGGCGCGAGCACGGCCGCGTACGGCAGGATCCAGCGCATGTCGGGGCCGGTCACGGCGCGCACCATGTGCGGGATCATCAGCCCGACGAAGATGATGGGCCCGCACGCGGCGGTCGCGGCGCCGCACAGCAGCGTGACGGCGAGCATGGCGAGCAGCCGGGTGCGGGCGAGGTGCGCGCCGAGTGCGCGGGCGGTGTCGTCGCCCATGGCCATGGCGTTCAGCGGGCGGGCGAGCAGCAGCGCGAGGGCGATCCCCGTGGCGAGGAACGGCAGCACCTGCCGGATGGTGGTCATGTCGGCGGAGGCGAGCGAACCGGTGGTCCAGAAGCGCATCTTGTCCAGCGCCGCGGTGTCCGTCAGCTCGACGGCGCGTACGTAGCCGAAGAGCGCGGCGGTCGCGGCGGTGCCGGCGAGCGCGAGGCGTACGGGCGTGGCGCTGCGGCTGCCGCCCAGGGCGTACACGACGACGGAGACGGCGGCGGCGCCGGCGAACGCGAACCAGACGTAGCCGGCGACGGAGGTGACGCCGAGGAAGCTGATGGCGCTGACGACGGCGGCGGAGGCGCCGGCGTTGATGCCGAGCAGCCCGGGTTCGGCGAGGGGGTTGCGGGTGAGGGCCTGCATGACGGCGCCGGAGAGGCCGAGGGCGGCGCCGGCGAGCAGGCCGAGGAGGGTGCGCGGGACGCGCATGTCGCGGATGACGACGTCGGTGTCGTTGCCGTCGTAGGCGAAGAGGCCGTGCCAGACCTGGTCCAGCGGGATCGGCTTGGCGCCGACGGCGATGCTGGCCACGCAGACCAGCAGCAGCGCGAGACAGGAGGCGGCCAGGCCCGCGGCGCGCGGGGAGAGCCACCGGCGGCGCGGTGGGGCGTCCTTGAACTCGGTGTCCGTACGGGGAGCAGCGTCGACCAACACGCAGTTAGGTTAGCCTACCCTGATCAGAGGGTGGAGTGGGCGGACACTCACAGACCAAGGCGCACGAGTGCCTTCCCCGGGTCGAGGCCGCAGGAGCCCTCCCCCGCGTACGTCCACGCCGCCGCGCACAACGCCCGCAGCCCGTCGAGCGGTTGCCCCTCGCCGTCGAGGCGCAGCTCCGGCTCCGCAGCGCGCACGGACGCGCTCCAGCCGCCGCACCGCGCGACGGGTCCCGCGTAGCCGCCGGCCATCGCCACCTCCGGCTGCCCGTCCGCCAGCGCGCGCAGATCGGCCGCCACATACGCGGGCCGGTGCCGCGGCCCGGCCGCCAGCAGCTCCGCGGGGCCGGTGACGCCGGTCAGCACCAACAGCGCGTCGACGCCGCCGTTGTACGCGCCCTCGATGTCGGTGTCGAGCCGGTCGCCGACGACCAGCGGCCGCCGCGCCCCCGTCCTGATGACCGTCTCCCGGTGCATCGGCGGCTGCGGCTTCCCCGCCACCCGCGGCTCGGCACCGGTGGCCAGCCGCACCACCTCCAGCGCCGCGCCGTTGCCCGGCGCGATGCCTCGCGGCGTCGGAATCGTCAGGTCGGCGTTCGACGCGAACCACGGCACCCCGCGCTGCACCGCGAACGCCGCCTCCATCAGCCGCCCCCACGGCATCGCAGGACCGCCGTGCCCCTGCACCACCGCCGCCGGCTCGTCGTCCGCCGACTCCACGGCCACGAGCCCGCGCTCGCGCAGCGGCCCGTACAGCCCCTCCCCGCCGACCACCAGCACCCGCGACCCCGGCGGCACCGCCTCGGCCACCAGCCGCGCCACCGCCTGCGCCGAGGTGATCACGTCCGCCGGCTCCGCGGGCACGCCCATCGCCGTCAACCGGCCGGCGACGGCGGCCGCGGGGCGGGAGGCGTTGTTCGTCACGTACGCCAGCCGCATGCCGCGCGCCTTCGCGCCGGCCAGCGCGTCGGCGGCGTGCCCGACGGCCGCCCCGCCGATGTAGACGACGCCGTCGAGGTCCAGCAGCGCCGTGTCGTACGCCGTGCACAGCGGCTCCGCACAGGCGTCGGTGCGGGTCCTGACGGGCTGGCTGATCACGGCGGCGGCTCCTCGGACGGGCGATATCTACGGCTCGATCATCGCGCATCGGCCGCGGCGCATACGATCCGGTCCATGCAGCGTTCACCCGGTCTCGACCTCCGGCCCTTCCGCGGGCTGCGCTACGCGCCGTCCCGGGTGCGCAGCCTCGCCGCCGTCACCTCCCCGCCGTACGACGTCGTCGTCCGGCCCGACGGCCTGCACCACCTGGAGACCGCCGACCCGTACAACATCGTCCGCCTCATCCTCCCCCAGGCCGCCGACCCCGCCACCCGCCACCGGCTCGCCGCCGACACCCTGCACCGGTGGCGTGCGGAAGGCGTGCTCGTACCCGACCCGCAGCCCGCGCTCTACGTCTACGAGCAGCGCAAGGGCGACCTGCTGCAGCGCGGCGTCATCGGGCTGCTGGCGCTCAGCGAGCCGGCGGAGGGCGTGGTGCTGCCGCACGAGGACGTGATGGAGGAGATCGTCGCCGACCGCGCGGGCCTGATGCGCGAGACCGCCGCCAACCCCGAGCCGCTGCTGCTGTCCTACCGCAGCGGCGGCGCGGCCACCGGCACGGCGGGCGTCGTCGCCCGCACGACCGCGCTCACCCCGCTGCTGGCCACGACGACGGAGGACGGCTTCGCGCACCGGCTGTGGGCGGTGACGGACCCGGCGGAGATCGAGACCGTACGCGCAGACCTGGCCCGGCGGCAGGCGCTCATCGCGGACGGACACCACCGCTGGGCGACGTACCTGCGCCTACGGGCCGAACACCCGGCGCGACCGGGCGAGCCCGGGCCGTGGGACTACGGGCTGGTCCTGCTCGTCGACACGGCCCGCCACCCGCTCGTCGTCCGCGGCATCCACCGCGTCCTGCGCACGCTCCCGCCCGCCGACGCCCTGCGCCTCCTCGGCGGCGACGCCCGCGTCCGGCCGCTCGACGCCGCGCTGCCCGCGGCACTGGCGGCCTTGGAGGAGACGCCGGGCAACGCCTTCCTGCTGGCGGGCGGGGACGGCCTGCACCTGGTCGACCGCCCGGACCCGGGCCTGCTGGCCCGTACGGTACGCACCGGCCTCCCGGAGGCGTGGCGCACCCTGGACGCGACCGTCCTGCACGCCACGCTCATCGACCACGTCTGGCAACTCCCCGACGACCCCGAGCACATCGGCTACCTCCACGACGCGGCGGCCGCCGCCGCCCAGGCGGTGCGCCTGGGCGGGACGGCGGTGCTGATGAAGCCGGTGCCGGAGGAGGCCGTACGGGAACTCGCGCGGGACGGGGTCACGATGCCGCGCAAGTCCACGTCGTTCGGCCCGAAGCCGGCCACGGGGCTGGTGCTGCGGGCGCTGGACCTGGGGTGAGTCAGGGGCGGAGATCGTCGTCGTCGCCCGCGGGGTCGTCGTCGGTGAAGTCGACGTCGCTCACCCCCGGCTCGCCGGCCGGCTCGCCGACAACAGCCGTCTCCTCGACGGCGGCCTCGCCCTCTTCGCCCGCCTCGTCGTCCTCCGCCTCCGGGTCGAGCGCGTCGGTGAACTCGATGCCGTCCAGCTCGGCCAACCTGTCGGAGGCGTCCGTGAGCCCGTCGTGGTCGGCCTCGACGGCCTTCGCGAACCACTCGCGCGCGTCCTCCGCACGGCCGACCTCCAGCAGCGCGTCGGCGTAGGCGTACCGCAGCCGCGCGGTCCACGGGTGCACACCGGTCGACGCCAACTCCGGGCTCTGCAAGGTGACGACGGCGGCGTCGGGCTGCCCCAGGTCGCGCCGCGCCCCGGCGGCGACGAGCCGCATCTCGACCTGACCGGCCTTGTCGAGCCGCTGCACCTCGGGCTCACCGGCCATCGCCAGCGCCCGCTCGGGCCGCCCCATACCCCGCTCGCAGTCGGCCATCACCGGCCACAGGTCGGGGCGCCCGCTCATCCGCCGCGCCGCACGGAACTCGGCCAGCGCCTCCTGATACCGCTCCGTGTGGTACGCGGCGAAGCCGGCGGCCTCCCGCACGGCCCCGACGCGCGACGCGAGGCGCAGCGCGACCTTGGCGTGCTCGTAGGCCCTGGGAGCGTCCTCGTCGAGCAGCCGGGCGACCATGACGAGGTTCTTTGCCACGTCATCGGCAAGCGTCTTCGGCAGGCTCAGCAGCTCCTGCCGCACGGACTTGTCGATCTCCATCCCGGTGACGTCGTCGGGGATGGAAAGCCGCCGCACAGGCGGCCGCTCCCCCTCACGCCGAGGCGCCCGCCGGTCATCACGCCGCTCGAACCGCGCCCCACCCCCGTAGCCGTCACGCCGGGGCCCACGGGAGCGGTCGTCGTCGCGCCGGAAATCGCGACGAGGACGGTCGTCATCACGCCGGGGCCCACGGGGCCGGTCGTCGTCACGGC
>NZ_JAINRD010000120.1 GCF_020400605.1 Streptomyces aculeolatus
TGAGCTGGACTACCGCGGCACGCGGTTCACCGAGATGGACGTGGACGCCGTCCTCGCCCGCCGCCCCGCCGTCGCGCTCGTCGACGAGATGGCGCACACCAACGTCCCCGGCTCCCGCAACGAGAAGCGCTGGCAGGACATCAAGGAGCTGCTGGCCGCCGGCATCGACGTGATATCGACCGTCAACATCCAGCACCTGGAGTCGCTGGGGGACGTCGTGGAGAGCATCACCGGCGTACGGCAGCGGGAGACCGTGCCGGACGCCGTGGTGCGCAAGGCCGGCCAGATCGAGCTTGTCGATATGTCGCCCGAGGCGCTCCGCCGCCGCATGGCCCACGGCAACATCTACGATCCCGGCAAGATCGACGCCGCCCTC
>NZ_JAINRD010000121.1 GCF_020400605.1 Streptomyces aculeolatus
GGTGGTGTGTGGCCGCCGGTGGGTGCTCGGGTTGTGGATGTTGAGGGTTTTTATGAGGGTCTTGTGGGGTGTGGTTATGGGTATGGGGTGGCGTTTCGTGGGTTGAGGGGTGCGTGGCGTGGTGTGGGTGGGGAGTTGTTTGCGGAGGTGGTGTTGCCTGAGGAGTTGTGTGGGGATGCGGGGCGTTTTGGGGTGCATCCTGCGTTGTTTGATGCTGCGCTTCAGGTGTCGCTTTTGGATGAGCAGGAGCGGGGTGGTGGGGGTGGGTTGCCGCGGTTGGTGTTTGCGTTTCGTGGGGTTCGTCTTTTGGCGTCTGGTGCGACGTCGTTGCGGGTTTGTGTGAGTGGTGGGGATGGCGATGGGGGTGCGGTG
>NZ_JAINRD010000122.1 GCF_020400605.1 Streptomyces aculeolatus
CGAGCACCCCCGGCGGGCGGGTGTGTCGTCGTTTGGGATCAGTGGGACGAATGCGCACGTGATTCTTGAGCAGGCCTCCGCGGAGGAGAGGTCTGCCAGGTCTGTCCCGGTCGAGGGGTCTGGGCCTGTGTCGGGTGGTCGGGTGCCGTTGGTGGTGTCGGGTCGGTCGGTGGGTGCGTTGGCTGGTCAAGCTGCGCAGTTGCGGGAGTTCCTGGCCAGCGGTGGTGGTGCTGATGTGTCGTTGAACGACGTGGGGTGGTCGTTGGCGACGGGGCGTGCGGGTTTGGAGCACCGTGCGGTGGTGTTGGCGGGTGATCGGGATGAGGCGGTTGCAGGGCTTTATGCGTTGGGT
>NZ_JAINRD010000123.1 GCF_020400605.1 Streptomyces aculeolatus
CGGATGGAGGCCGAAGGCGTCGGGTCCGTGCTCGCCGGTGTGCTCCTCGGGCAGCACGACCTCCGCGTAACGCGTCGAACCATCACGCCACAGCGCCGTCAGGCCGCGGAAGCCGGAGCCGTACTCGTAACCCTGCTTGGCCAGCCACTCGTAGGTGTCGGTGAGATCCACGTCCGTGGCGCCCGGGGGCGGCCACGCGCCCTGCCACGGCTCGCCGGCCGTGTCGTCGGTGGCGGGGGTGAGGCGGCCGGTGGCGTGCCGGGTGAACGGACGGTCCGTACCGTCGTCCGGACGGGCGTGCACGATGACCGTACGAGCCGACCCTTCGCCTTCCGCG
>NZ_JAINRD010000124.1 GCF_020400605.1 Streptomyces aculeolatus
GGCGGAAGGAGAGGGGTCGGCTCGTACGGTCATCGTGCACGCTCGTCCGGACGACGGTACGGACCGTCCGTTCACCCGGCACGCAACCGGTCGGCTCATCGCCGCCGAGGATGGGGCCGGCAAGGCGTGGCAAGGCGCGTGGCCGCCCCCCGGGGTCGACGCCGTAGACCTGGCCGGGGCTTACGACCTGCTGGCCGAGCAGGGTTACGAGTACGGCTCCGGATTCCGCGGCCTGACGGCGCTGTGGCAGGACGGCTCGACGCGTTACGCGGAGGTCGTGCTGCCCGAGGAGCACACCGGCGAGCACGGACCCGACGCCTTCGGCCTGCACCCC
>NZ_JAINRD010000125.1 GCF_020400605.1 Streptomyces aculeolatus
GAGGGCGGCCTGCACAGTCGGCCCGCTCTTCCCGTACCGCTCCACCAGCTCCGCTTCGGAGGGGAGCCGGTCGCCGGGTCTGAGGTCGCCATCGCGGATCGACCGTCGCAGGTCGTTCGCGATGCGCTCGTATTCCTTCGCCACGGTCGTATCCCTCGTCGTGTTCCAGAGCCCAGGTCGGCACCGCTGAGTTGCAAGTAGGGCGGAGATCCACTCTACAACTCATCAAGAGGACTTGACGAGTCGGGAGACGTACGTCATAGTCGTGGGCACTCCTCAAGAGGACTTGATAACTAGACCTCTTTGA
>NZ_JAINRD010000126.1 GCF_020400605.1 Streptomyces aculeolatus
TAGGGCTGCCTGCACGGTCGGCCCGCTCTTCCCGTACCGCTCCACCAACTCTGCTTCGGAGGGGAGCCGATCGCCGGGTTTGAGGTCGCCGTCGCGGATCGACCCGCGGAGGTCGTTCGCGATGCGCTCGTATTCCTTCGCCACGGCTCGTGTCCCTTGTCGTCGCCTCGGAGCCCCAGGTGGAGGGCGCTGTCACGTGACACCAGCCTAGCGCTCCTAAAGAGGACTTGACGAGTTGAGCGACGTACGTCATAGTCGTGGCACTCCTAAAGAGAACTTGATGACTTGACCTCTTAAG
>NZ_JAINRD010000127.1 GCF_020400605.1 Streptomyces aculeolatus
GGCGATCCGGCGGGTCTGGGGCTCGGTGCGTTCGGGCACGGGCTGCTGGGTGCCGCGGTGACGTCCGCGTCGTCGGGTGCGGTGGTGCTGACGGGTCGTATCTCCCGTGCCGGTGACGGCTGGCTGACCGGGCACCGTATCCAGGGTCGTGTGCTGGTGCCGGGTGCCGCGTTGGTGGAGATGGCGCTGCGCGCAGGGGACGAGGCCGGGTGCCCGGTCCTCGAAGACCTCACCCTGGAAGCGCCGTTGGAGCTGCCCGAAGCCGGTGGCGTGCAGATCCAGGTCACCGTCGACCC
>NZ_JAINRD010000128.1 GCF_020400605.1 Streptomyces aculeolatus
TGGTGTGTGTGGGGGTGGTGGGTCGCCAAGTGGGCGCCAAGTCGTTGGTGTGGTGGTGGCCAAGTGGGGGGTTGGATGCTGGGTGGTGGTGTGTGGGGTTGTGGGTTGTGTTGGTGTGTTGGGTTGGTTGGAGGGTGTTGTGGAGATTCGGGTTTTGGGTCCGTTGTGTGGTGTGGTGAATGGGGGGTCGGTTGTTCCGTCGGCGGGTAAGCCGCGTCAGGTGTTTGCGTTGTTTGCGTTGTATCCGGGGCGGGTTTTGCCGGTGTCGATGTTGATGGAGGAGGTGTGGCGTT
>NZ_JAINRD010000129.1 GCF_020400605.1 Streptomyces aculeolatus
GTGGTGCCGGTGTCGTGGGCCTGTGTCGTGGGGCTCCGTGCAGCTGTGTTGGGTTGGGTTTGTGATGTCCCCTCACGCCCGCCCAAGGGTATGTGTCTGGTCTGACAGTGCGGGTCCTGGGCGGGGGCCGGTGGGCTCTGTGTGGGTTGGTGGGGCGGGTACGGGGTGTTGGGGTCCGGGGTGTGTGGTTGCCGTGGGGTGGGCCGGTGTTCGGGGTGGTCCGTGTCGGGGTGGGGCGGTGTCGTATGGGCACCCCCCGGGCCACCCATCTCCTGAGTGTGCGGGCCTCCGC
>NZ_JAINRD010000012.1 GCF_020400605.1 Streptomyces aculeolatus
CCGCCCGTGGGGCGGCCGATCCCGTCCAGTTCCGCCATGTCCTCCTCGGAGAGCGCGAGTCCCGCCCCCGCGACGTTCTCACGCAGGTGCGCCACCGTCGAGGTGCCGGGGATGAGCAGGATGTTCGGCGACCGCCGCAGCAGCCACGCCAGCGCGACCGCCATCGGCGTCGCGGCCAGCCGCGCGGCCACGGCGGACAGCGCTGTGGACTGCAGCGGGGTGAAGCCGCCGAGCGGGAAGAAGGGCACGTAGGCGATGCCGCGGCCGGCGAGGTCGTCGATCAGGTCGTCGTCCTGCCGGTGGGCGAGGTTGTACATGTTCTGCACGCACACGACCGGCGCGATCGACCGCGCCTCGGCGACCTGTCCGGGCGTCGCGTTGCTCACGCCGAGGTGGCGGATCAGGCCCTGCTGCCGGAGCGCGGCCAGGGCCTCGAAGGGCTCGGCGAGCGAGCCGGGCAGGGGGCCCCGGGCGTCGCCGAGGCGGAGGTTGACCACGTCGAGCGCGTCGAGGCCGAGGTCGTCGAGGTTCTCGCGGACGGCGCGGCGCAGGTCCCCGGGGCGCCGGGCCGGCGGCCAGCCGCCCTGCGGGTCGCGTACCGCGCCGACCTTGGTCACGACGTGCAGGGACGCGGGGTAGGGGTGGAGCGCCTCGCGGATCAGCCGGTTGGTGACGCGCGGTCCGTACGCGCCGGCGGTGTCGATGTGGGTGATCCCGAGGGCGACGGCCTCCCGCAGGACGGCGAGCGCGCCGTCGCGGTCGGCGGGCGGGCCCATGACCCCGGGGCCGGCGAGCTGCATGGCGCCGTAGCCGACGCGGGTGACGGTGAGGTCGCCCAGGGTCCAGGTGCCGCCGGGAGGTGCGGCGGAGGGGGTCTGCATGGCTGTGCCTTTGCTGTCGGGCCGGTGGCGGGCTCGTTCCGCCCGTGCCGTCGATGCTCGCGCGCCGGCGGCGGGCGCGGCCAATACCGGCGCGGTGGGCTGTCATACCCGGCAGGTATCACCGTCGTACGCTGGCAGGGTGGACACCCCCGAGACGCCGGACACCTTGCGGGCGCCGGACACCCTGGAGACCCGCGAGCTGCGGTACTTCGCCGCCGTGGCCGAGGAACTGCACTTCGGCCGCGCCGCCGAACGCCTGGGCATCGCCCAGCCGCCGCTGTCCCGGGCGGTCCAGCGGCTCGAACGGCGCCTCGGCGTCCGCCTGCTGGAGCGCAACCGCCGCGGCGTCGCCCTGACCGCCGCCGGAGAGACGCTGCTCCACGAGGGCCGCGCCGCCCTCGCCGCGACCACCGCCGCCGCCCGCCGCACCCGCCGCGCGGGCGGGGCGGACGGCGCGGGCCGCTCGGCGGCGGCGCCCAACCGCCTGGTGCTGGCCGTGAAGGCAGCCGCGTCCCACGAACTGCTGCACAAGCTCCTCGACGCCTACGCGGCCGAACCGGACGCCGCCGAGGTCGAGGTGCTGCCCAGCGGCACGTGCGAACAGGGGGAGATGCTGCGCGACGGCCGCGCCGACGTCGCGCTCATGCACACGCCGTTCAACTCCCTCGCCGGCTTCGACAGCGAGGAGCTGACGAGCGAGGGCCAGATCGCCGTCCTGCCCGCGGCCCACCCCCTCGCCGCGCGTACGAGCCTGACCCTCGCCGACGTCGCGGACATCCCCGGCCTCCCGCTCGCCCGCTGGACCAGCGAGGACCCCGGCCCGGGCCCCGAGATCCACGACCAGACGCAACTCGCCCAGCTGATCGCCCTCGGCCGCACCGCGGCCGTCTTCCCCGACTCCGCCCGCGCCTGGCTGTGGGCCGAGCACACCGCCGTCCCCCTCGGCGACGCGCCGCAGATCGTCACCCACCTCGTGTGGCCGGCACACAGCCGCTCCCCGGCCCTGGCTCGGCTGGTCCGCACCGCAACCGCCCTGTGACACCCGCCCGCGGGGCCGCCCCCGCCCCGCGCTACTCCTCGACCTGCGCCCGCTGCCACGCCAGGTAGTCCGCCACCAGCTCCGGCGGATTCGCCTCGGCGGTGAGCGGGATCTGCTCCTCGGGATCGTCCATGTCGAACAGCACCACCGGAACGGGCCGCCCGAGCACCTCCTCGACGCGCCCCGTCTCGTGCAGATGCCGCGCCACGTCGACGCAGTCCTCCGCGAAGTCCGCACACAACAGGTCGTACGCCGCGGCCCACCGCCCCGAGAACTGCTCCCCGTCCTCGAACCACAACCCCTTCGCCACCGCCTCCGCACGGTGCAGCGCGGTACCCACGGGGTCCTCGGGCACGTGCCCGACGCGCTCGAAGCCGTCGAGGATCCAGTACGCGTAACTCCACCGCACCTCGCCGTCCGGATCCAGCTCACCGCGCGCGGCCTCGCGCTCGCGGTGTATCTGCGCCTCGGTGTTGTAGCCGACGGACACGTACGGGTAGCGGGCGTCCTGGTCGACGCGGTACATCTGGAAGGCGACGACGTAGATCTCCGGTCTCAGCTCCGCCGGGAACGTATCCAGGATCCGGTACGCCTCCTGCTTCAAATGCTGCCGGAACGTCATCTCCGCCCACCCTTCCCAGGCCCCGCAACCACCGTCACCGCACGATCGCCTGGATCTCCCGCACGTCGAGTTCCTGCGTGGCCTCGATGATCCCGGTGGGCAGCGGCTCGTCCTCGGTTCCGTCGGACGCGCTCCAGCTGACCTCCCAGGTGACCGAGGCGGTGAAGTCGTACGGCCCGGTGCTCTCGGAGGACCGAAGATAGGTCACGCCACACGGCGGAACCTTGTCGGCGTCCCCCTTGCGATACGGAGTACCCACACGCCCGTCGCTCATCGCGCACGCACCGCCGCCGGGATGCAGTTCGGCGTCGTCGGTGCCGGGGTCGATGGTCAGGGAGACGGGGGTGGCGGTGGTCTCGGCCCACATGCCGAGGGCGGGAACCTCGGCCCGCGCGGTCACCGGCTGGAACTGCGCCCCGTCCAGCCACACCCATGTCGGCAGGTTGACGGTCTGCTCACCCTCGGGCCGCAACTCGGCCTCGGTATCGGGCACGACCATCCGCTCGTAGGCGAGTTCGGCGAGCATCGCGGGATCGATGGCCTGGTCGGCGACCCAGTCGGGCGCGGGCTCACCGTTGTCCACCCAGAAGGGGACCTCGTTGCACGCATCACGCAGCGCGCTGTCCGGCTCAGCCGGGTTGGGCACGCCGGCCCAGAACATGCCCTCGCCATCGTTCGCGACGTTCCAGTCCTTGAAGCCCGGGTGCTTCGGCCAGCTGTAGCCGTCTTCGTAATGGTCGAGCATCTGTTGCAGGGCATTGCCCGCGTGGCCGGTCATCCCCGGCATCTTCATCTGCCCTTCGATGGACTTCTTGGTGACCCGCTTGAAGTCCTTGGCGCCCAGGTACGGGGCATACCAGCAGGGCGGCGGGTCCCATCCGCCCGTCGTCGGCGTGAGGTTGCCGGGGCCGCTGCCCTTCTCCTCGACGGCTCCCGAGTAAACGATCCCACCACCGGTCTGAGCCCACACAGCCTGGTCGTCGGCCCCGGCGTCGGTCCCCGGGTCCGTGATGAGGTCCGCGTGGGCCGGCGCCCCCGCCGACAGCACCAGGCCGATCCCCACCAGGAGCGATAACGCGCTCCTCGTCCTCGGCGCTACCCCCTGCATTGTGTCGCCTCCGTCTCGACCTCGATGTTGGTGGCCTGCCAGACGTCGTCCCTGCCCGGGTACGCACCCATGACGACCCGGTAGTACAGGAAGCTGGAGTCGCTCTCCTCGGTGCGGAGAACCTTCCCTGAGCCGACTTCCTTGCTGAACATCTCCGACTGGTTGGCGCAGAACGACAGCGCGACCGCAGTTGCGTGCGTCTCCCTTTCGAGCCGGTAGAAGCGCTGCGTACCCGTCAGGGTGACCCCTGCCTCAAGGCTCTGCTCGACCTGGTCCTGGGCGTACGTCAGAGCTTGGTCACGTGCGTAGAACTGAGCCGCCGGATCGGCGTTCGACTGCTCGGTGACACCGCGGAAGATGCTCCGGAGGTAGTTCTGCGCATCGCGCTGCGCCGCAGTCTCGTCAGGCTTCGACGCGTCGTCCCAGTCGAAGACCAGTTCCACGTCCTTCGGCAACGACACATCCGGCGCCCCCTCCGGCGCCTCTTCCTCCGCGTCCGGCGACTTCGGTGCGTCGGAGGACGAGTCCTTCGCGCCCTCGATCTGTTCCGTGCCGCCGTCGTCGCCGGAGTCGGAGTCCCCGCAGGCGGTGAGCGTCAGCGCGGCGGCCGTCGCGAGGGCGGCGGCCGTCAGGGCGGTGCGTGTACGCATGGCAAGAAGCTCCCGGTCGGTCGGCGGGAACAACTGGCTCCGGTACGGGGCCTCTTGTCCCCCGGTGGCGGACTCTGCACGGTACGTTACCGAACCCTCCACCGGGGTTTAAGGACGGCTTTGCGACCTCCCGGTCACAGTGCGGACACGAGCCGTCAGAACACGACCTCCGCCTCGTCCATCCTGTTCGCCGGCACCCGCTTCAGCTCCCGTGTCGCCTCCGCCAGCGGGGCCATCACGATGTCCGTCCCCCGCAGCGCCGTCATCTGGCCGAAGTCGCCGCGGTGCACCGCCTCCACCGCGTGCCACCCGAACCGCGTCGCCAGCACGCGGTCGTACGCCGTGGGGGTGCCGCCGCGCTGGACGTGGCCGAGGATGACCGGCTTGGCCTCCTTGCCCAGGCGCCGCTCCAGTTCGCCCGCGAGGCGGTTGCCGATGCCGGTGAAGCGCTCGTGGCCGTACTGGTCGATCTCGCCCTTCTGGTACTCCATCGTGCCCTCCGCCGGGTGCGCGCCCTCGGCGACGCAGATGACGGCGAACTTCTTGTGCCGGTCGAAGCGCTCCTCGACCATCTTGCACAGGTTCCCGATGTCGAACGGCCGCTCCGGCAGGCAGATGCCGTGCGCCCCGCCGGCCATGCCGGACTCCAGCGCGATCCAGCCCGCGTGCCGGCCCATGACCTCGACGACCATGACCCGCTGGTGCGACTCGGCGGTGGTCTTCAGCCGGTCCATCGCCTCGGTGGCCACGCCGACGGCCGTGTCGAAGCCGAAGGTGCGGTCGGTGGCGGAGATGTCGTTGTCGATGGTCTTCGGTACGCCGACGACCGGCATCCCCGCGTCGGCGAGCATCGCCGACGCCGTGAGGGTGCCCTCGCCGCCGATCGGGATGAGCGCGTCGAGGCCCAGCTCGCGGCTCAGCTCCTCGGTGTTCTCGCAGGCTTCGCGGAGCCGGTCGCGCTCCAGCCGGGACGAGCCGAGGACGGTGCCGCCGCGGGCGAGGATGCCGCTGACCGCGTTGAGGTCGAGCTTGCTGTACCGCCCTTCGAGCAGTCCCTTGAAGCCGTCCTCGAATCCGATCACCTCGTCGCCGTGACCGGCCACGGCCCGGTGGACCACCGACCTGATCACCGCGTTCAGGCCGGGGCAGTCTCCGCCTGCCGTGAGTACTCCGATGCGCATGTCTCTCCTGCTCGGTGCCGTCGCATGCATGCTCGATGCCGATTCTCCCATGCTCCGGGAGTCACCCGTCCGAACAGCCGGTTAACCCTCTGTCACACCGGGCGGTCACCTCGCCGCCACACCGCGCCGTCACACCGCCCCGTCACACCCTGCCCCCGCCGCCGCGCTCCGCCTCCCGCACGGCTGTAGGGTCGAACAGGACCGCGACGGACGGGACGGATGGAGTGCAGGAGTGACCCGCAGCGTCTACGTCGCCGGCATCGGCCGCGGAGACGGCCGTCAGGTCGTCGAGCTGGGCATGATGGAACTGCTCTCCCGCCAGGTCGACCGGGTGGGGATCTTCCGGCCGCTGGCCCACGCCGGCGCCGATGTCCGCGACCCCGTCTTCGACCTGCTCCGCGCCCGCTACCGGCTGAGCCAGCCGCGTGCCGCGGTCCTCGGCATGACGTACGAGAAGGCTTCCGCGCTCCAGGCCGAGGAGGGGACGGACGCGCTGGTGGCCCGGCTCGTCGAGCGGTTCCACGAGGTCGCCGCGGACTACGAGGCCGTGCTGATATTCGGCACCGACTTCGCCGACACCAACATCCCCGCCGAGCTGGCCCTCAACGCCCGCCTCGCCAACGAGTGCGGCGCCGCCGTGCTGCCCGTGGTCGGCGGTGCGGAGCAGTCCGGGGACTCGGTGGTCGCCGAGGTGCGCAACGCGCACGACGCGTACGCCTCCCTCGGCTGCGACGTCGTGGCGATGATCGCCAACCGCGTCGGCCCCGACGCCGCCCCGCGGGCCCGGGCCGCGGCCGAGGACGTCGGCGCCCACCTGCCCGTGCCGGTGTACGTCATCCCCGAGGACGCCGGCCTCGCCGCGCCCACCGTCGCGCAGATCCGGGACGCGCTCGGCGCCGGGCTGCTGGCCGGCGACGCGGGCGGGCTGGCCCGTGACGTACGCGACTTCGTCTTCGGCGGCGCGATGCTCCCCGCGTTCCTGCCGGCCCTCAGCGAGGGCTGCATGGTCATCACCCCCGGCGACCGCGCCGACCTCGTCGTCGGCGCGCTGGCCGCGCACTCGGCGGGCTCCCCCGCCATCGCGGGCGTGCTGCTGACGCTGGACGAGCGGCCCGGCCCGGACATCATGGCGCTGGCCGAGCGGCTGGCGCCGGGGACGCCGCTGCTGACGGTGGCCGAGGGGTCGTTCCCCACGGCCGCCGCGCTGGTCGGGCTGCGCGGCGAGCTGAACGCCGCGACGCCGCGCAAGGCGGACATCGCCCTCGGCCTCTTCGAGTCGCACGTGGACTCCGCGCAGCTCACCGGGCGCCTCGCGGTGGCCGCGAGCGGGCGCGTGACGCCGATGATGTTCGAGCACATGCTGATCGAGCGGGCGCAGGGCGACCGCAGGCACGTGGTGCTGCCGGAGGGCACGGAGGAGCGGGTGCTGCTGGCGGCGGAGGTGCTGGTACGCCGCGGGGTGTGCGACCTCACGCTCCTCGGCGAGGAGCAGACGATCCGCAAGCGCGCGGCGGAGCTGGGGCTGAGCCTGCCGCTGCTGGGCGCGGACGCCCCGGCGGGGCAGCCGGGCGGCCCGGCCACGGCGCGGATCACCGACCCCCGCGTCTCGCCGCTGCGCGAGAGCTTCGCCGAGTTGTACGCGCAGTACCGCTCGCACCGCGGCGTCAGCGTGGAGCTGGCGTACGACGTCCTGGGCAACGTCAACTACTTCGGCACCCTGATGGTGCAGCAGGGCCTGGCGGACGCGATGGTCTCGGGTGCCGCGCACTCCACGGCCGCCACCGTCCGGCCGGCCTTCGAGGTCATCAAGACCGCGCCGGGCGCGGCGATCGTCTCGTCCGTCTTCTTCATGTGCCTGGCGGACCGGGTCCTGGTGTACGGGGACTGCGCGGTCAACCCCGATCCGAACGCCGAGCAGCTCGCGGACATCGCCATCCAGTCGGCGGCGACGGCCGCGCAGTTCGGCGTCGAGCCGCGGGTGGCGATGCTGTCGTACTCCACCGGCACCTCGGGCTCCGGCTCGGGAGTCGACAAGGTGCGGCGCGCGACCGAGCTGGTACGGGACCGCCGGCCGGACCTCCAGGTGGAGGGCCCGATCCAGTACGACGCGGCGGTGGACGCCACCGTCGCCGCCGCCAAGATGCCGGACTCGCGGGTCGCGGGTCAGGCCACGGTGCTGGTCTTCCCGGACCTCAACACCGGCAACAACACGTACAAGGCCGTCCAGCGCACGTCCGGCGCGATCGCCGTGGGGCCCGTGCTGCAGGGGCTCAACAAGCCGGTGAACGACCTGTCCCGGGGCGCGCTCGTACAGGACATCATCAACACGGTCGCCATCACCGCCGTGCAGGCGCAGGGCACCGGCGCACCGGCGCAGGGCGGCCGCCCGTGACCGCCCCGACCCGGGTCCTGGTGCTCAACTCCGGCTCCTCGTCGCTGAAGTACCAGCTCATCGACATGGCCGGCCCGACTCCCGGCGCCGACCGCCCGGCCCGCGGCATCGTCGAGCGGATCGGCGAGCCGCAGGCCCGCGGCGGGGTGCCGGACCACGCGGCGGCGCTGCGCGCCGTCGGGGACGAACTGGCCGCCGCGGGGCACGGTCTCGACTCTCCCGACCTGCTGGCCATCGGCCACCGTGCCGTCCACGGCGGCACCCGCTTCACCGAGCCGGTGCTCGTCGACGACGGTGTGCTGGACGAGATGGAGAAGCTCGTCCCGCTCGCGCCGCTGCACAACCCGGCGAACATCGCGGGCATCCGCGTCGCCCGCGAGCTGCGCCCCGACCTGCCGCAGGTGGCGGTCTTCGACACCGCCTTCCACGCCACCCTCCCCGAGCACGCCTGGCGCTACGCCCTCGACACGGCCACCGCCGACGCCCACGCCATCCGCCGCTACGGCTTCCACGGCACCTCGCACGCCTACGTCTCCCGCGCGACCGCGCGGCTGCTCGGCCGCGACCCGGCGGACCCCGGGGACTTCAACGTCATCGTGCTGCACCTGGGCAACGGCGCCAGCGTCTCCGCGGTGGCCGGCGGGCGGTGCGTGGAGACGTCGATGGGGATGACCCCGCTGGAGGGCCTGGTGATGGGCACCCGCAGCGGGGACCTCGACCCGGCGGTGGTCTTCCACCTCGCCCGCGAGGCGGGCATGGACACGGACGCGATCGACACGCTGCTCAACAAGCGGAGCGGTCTCGTCGGCCTCTGCGGCGACAACGACATGCGGGAGATCGGCCGCCGGATCGCCGAGGGCGACGAGCGGGCGGCGCTGGCCTTCGAGGTGTACGTCCACCGCATCCGCAAGTACGTCGGCGCGTACACCGCCGTGCTGGGCCGGGTGGACGCCGTGGCGTTCACCGCCGGCGTCGGGGAGAACTCCGCGGCCGTACGGGAGGCGTCGCTGCGCGGTCTCGGGGTACTCGGGATCGAGCTGGACTCCGTACGCAACGCGGTCCGCGGCTCCGCGCCCCGCGTGGTCTCGGCGCCCGGCTCGCAGGTGGCGGTGGCCGTGGTGCCCACCGACGAGGAGCTGGAGATCGCCACCCAGACCCGCGACCTGGTCCGCGGGGGCGGCTCGGCGCCCCCGCCACCGGAATAATTCCGGCCGAGAACAAACCGATAGGATGCCGCCATGCGCCGAGCGAAAATCGTCTGCACCCTGGGTCCCGCCGTCGACTCCTTCGAGCAGCTCAAAGCGCTGATCGAAGCCGGAATGTCGGTGGCCCGCTTCAACATGAGCCACGGCACCCAGGCCGAGCACCAGGAGCGCTACGACCGGCTGCGCAAGGCCGCGGAGGAGACCGGGCGGCCCATCGGCGTGCTGGCCGACCTCCAGGGCCCGAAGATCCGGCTGGAGACCTTCGCCCAGGGCCCGGTGGAGCTGGCCCGCGGCGACGAGTTCACCATCACCACCGAGGACGTGCCCGGCGACCGGACCATCTGCGGCACCACGTACAAGGGCCTGCCGGGTGACGTCTCCCCCGGTGAGCGCATCCTCGTCAACGACGGCGCGGTGGCGCTGGAGGTGCTGGAGGTGCGCGGCCCCGAGGTGCGCACCATGGTCATCGAGGGCGGCGTCGTCTCCGACCACAAGGGCATCAACCTGCCCGGCGTGGCGGTGAACGTCCCGGCGCTCTCCGAGAAGGACGTGGACGACCTGCGCTTCGCGCTTCGCATGGGCTGCGACATGGTCGCGCTGTCCTTCGTCCGCGACGCCGGCGACATCGCCGACGTGCACCGGGTCATGGACGAGGTCGGCCGGCGGGTGCCGGTGATCGCCAAGGTCGAGAAGCCGCAGGCGATCGACCACATGGAGGAGATCGTCCTCGCCTTCGACGGCGTGATGGTGGCCCGCGGCGACCTGGCGGTGGAGTACCCGCTGGAGAGGGTGCCGATGGTGCAGAAGCGGCTGATCGAGATGTGCCGCCGCAACGCCAAGCCGGTGATCGTCGCGACCCAGATGATGGAGTCGATGATCAGCTCCTCGCGCCCGACGCGCGCCGAGGCGTCCGACGTCGCGAACGCGATCCTGGACGGTACGGACGCGGTGATGCTGTCGGCCGAGTCGTCGGTCGGCAAGTATCCGATCGAGACGGTCAAGACGATGTCCCGGATCGTGGTGGCGGCGGAGGACGAGCTGCTCTCGCGCGGGCTGCAGCCGCTGGTGCCGGGCAAGAAGCCGCGTACGCAGGGCGGGTCCGTGGCCCGGGCCGCGTGCGAGATCGCGGACTTCCTGGACGCCCGGGCGCTCGCGGCGTTCACCCAGTCCGGGGATACCGCGCGGCGGCTGTCGCGCTACCGCGCGTGCCAGCCGATCCTGGCCTTCACCACCGACGAGAGCACGCGCAACCAGCTCTGCCTGAGCTGGGGCGTGGAGCCGGTGCTCGTGCCGCACGTGGACAACACCGACGCGATGGTGGACCTGGTGGACGCGGAGGTGCTCAAGCTCAACCGCTTCCACGCGGGCGACACGATGGTGATGACCGCCGGGTCGCCGCCCGGGGTGCCGGGCACCACGAACATGGTCCGCGTGCACCACCTGGGCGGCGAGCGCTGAGCGGCGCGGGGCGCGCTACTCGATGGTGTTCTGCAGCCCCGGCACGGTGAGCGTGCCGCCGAACTGACCGGCCTGGATGACCCGTACGTCGGTGAAGAAGGCGAACGGCAGGTCCAGCGGCGGCGGGCTCTCGGGGCTGAACGTCATCGGGATCAGCCCGAAGAGACTGCCCTTCAGCTCCTCGGTGTACATGGTCACCGTGCCGTTGCGGATGGTGGAGGTGCTGCCCTCGTCGGCCCGTACGTGCGAGGTGTTCCTGCCGGGGCCGACGACCGTCTGGTGCAGGTCGCGGATGTCGACCCCGTCGTCCGCGGTGTACTTGAGCACCTTCTTCACCGCGCCGCTGTAGGTCCGCACCTCGACGATGCCGTGGTACTTCAGCCCCTTGAGGGTGAGCTTGGTGGACTCCAGCCGCCAGGGCTCGTCGGGCAGCAGCGGCAGCCCGGGCTCCGGTTCGGCGTTCGCCAGGGCCTCGGGGTCGGGGGTGGGGCAGGGGAACGGCTCCTTGCCGTCCGCGGCGGCACCGTCCCCGGTGTCCGGCTTCTCGTCCGCCGGGTCCTCGGCCGTGTCCCGTACCTTGTCGTCCAGTTCCTCCACGGTGGCGCCGGCCTCGTCGGCGGCGTCGCGGATGGCCTTCTCCTTCTCGCGCCGCTCCTCGTCCGCCGCGGCGCCGGAGCCCGGCTCCGGCCCCGTACCGCCGCCGGATCCCGAACCGGCGCCGCCGGCGCCGGAGTCGGCGTCCGCCGAGTCTCCGGACGACCCGGCACCGGACTCGGGCTCCGCTTCGGGGTCGTCCGGGTCGAACACGTCGCCGAGCTTGTCGCCGAGGCCCAGCGGGTCGTACCACGGGTTGGACTCCGACGGCGAAGGACTCGGCTCCGCCTCCCCGGACTCCCCCGTACCGCCCACGTCGGACCCGCCGCCGGCGGCACCGCCCGACCCGGAGCCCGAGCCGTCGCCGCCGTCCGGGCTCTTCGTCGCCGACGGGCTGGGCGACGGCTCGCCGTCCGGCTCCGCCTGCTCCCCCGCACCGGCCGCGTCCTCGCCGCCGCCCGAGGCGCCGTCCGCCTTGTCCCCGTCCCCGGCCCGGTCCTTCGACCCGCCCTTCGAGTCGTCCTTCGGCTCGTCCGACTGCTCGGCGCACGGCCCCGGCCGCCAGCGGTCCGCCGGATCGTCCTCGGCGATCGCCGGCCGCGGCGTGAGGCCCAGGCCCAGGAAGACCGCGGTGGGCATGGCCGCCAGGGCTATCGCCTTGCCCGCCGGCACCCGGCCGAGCAGCGACCTGCGGGGCGCCGCGTGCCGCGGCCCCCTGCGCGCCGCCCTCGTGTGGTCATCCGGCCGCACGGTGCCTCCCGCCGTCGATCTCCTCCAGGACGTCCGTACCGATCCCGGCGACGCCTGCTCTCTTCCCGTCCGCCGCGCCGTCCGACCGGTCCGCGCCCTCGGCGGAGTCGCCCGCCGAGGGCTGTGCCGGGGACTTGGCGGAGCCGGACTCGCCGGAGTCGTCGCCGGCGGCCTCCGCCGCGGTCTGCCCCGGCACCCAGGAGACGGCCAGTGCCCCGCCGATCATCGACAGCAGGAAACCCACCAGCAGCCCGCCGAAGTTGGACACCGGGATCGACACCAGCGCCAGCACGATGGACGCGACGCCCGCGAACACCCGGACGACGGAGTGGAACCACATGGTCAGCCCGAGTGTCACCAGCAGCACGCCGATGATCAGGCCGCCGGCGCCCGCCTGCGTCGCCATCTGCAGGCTGAGGTTGCCGAGCTTGATGTTGTAGTACGGCAGCGCGCCGATGGGCACGCCGCCCGCGATGGTCAGCAGACCCGCCCAGAACGGACGGGAGCCGCGCCAGGCACGGAATCGCAGCCGCCAGGTGTTCAGACGGTGCAGCAGGTCCGGCAACTCGGCGCTCATGAATACAGCTCCCCGGTACGGCAGTGCGGTTCAGTCAGAGGGGGGTCCGGCGGGGAGCGGTACGCGCCTCCCCGCCGGCCGAGTGCGTGGTCAGAAGCACTCTTTGACGCCCTTGTGCAGCTTCATGCTGAGCCCGCTCAGCTTGAAGGTGCCGGCGCTGGTGGCCCAGGCGGTCTGCTTCACATCGGTGAGGATGGCCTTGTCGGCCTCCTGCGCGAACCCGTTCGGGTTCGCCTTGTCGCCCTTGCCGATGCCCGGTCCCTTGGTGCTGGACCCGGCGGCCACACCGATGTTGATGTTCTCGAACGTCGCGTCGGCGTCGAGCTGCGCGATGTCGATGTAGAGGTTCTTGGCCTCCACCGGCTTGTCGTCGCCGGCCGTCAGCACGAGGCTGACCGAGCCGATGAGCGGGACGTCGGGCGTGACGACCGACTGGCACATGCCGTTGATCTTCGCGTCCTTGAACGCGGAGATCGCCACCGGCCGGGTGGCCTCGTTGCCTTCCAGGTCGTGACCGCTGTCGACACCCCCGTACTGGACGAAGCCGGTGCCCTCCAGCCGGTCCGCCGTGACCTTGAACTCCTGGCCCGACACGCTGAACGACGCCGCCAGCGCGCCCTGGCTGAGCGCCACGCCGATCGCGGCGGTCGCCGCCAGGCTCGGCACCATGACCACGGCGAACCGCTTCCACCTGGTCCCACCACGTGCCTGGGACTCCATGCTTTCCTCCTTCTCGGACGTACGTCCTGGACCCGTGGGCCGGTCCTCGGGAGCGAGGAGGATCCGCACGCGCACGCGGGCGCGGCTCTGCGGGTCCGGGGTACGGGCGGCGGACGCGCTGCGTCGAAGGGGGCGTTACCCCCGAGCGACTCGTTGTCCGGACAGGCTCCGGCCCGCGGGAACGGCCCGCGGAAACGGGGAACCCCCCTGTCCGGATGGCGATCGTGGTGCATCGGAAGGGGGGCGCACAAGGGGTTCGTTACCAACGGGTAACGCGAAGGGTGACGCAGATCCGGCCACAGTGGCCGGATCCTGCACCCAGGGTCGCCGCCCGGCGCGGACGTACCCGACGAGAAAGCATGACAAAGACGGTCATCTGACTGGACGTCAGTTACTGCGAGTAACAGCCCTGCTCACAGTCAATTTTTGGCAAAGCGGCAGGGGCTGTCACCCTGTGTCGACCTCCGGTCAGAACAGCACGCGGGCCAGCGCCTGCCGCCCGGCGACCACCCGCGGGTCGTCGCCGCCGACGACCTCGAACAGCTCCAGCAGCCGCACCCGCGCCGCCTGCCGGTCCTCGCCCGCGGTCCGCGCCACGGTGTCGACGAGCCGGCCGAACGCGTCCTCGACGTGCCCGCCCACCAGGTCCAGGTCGGCGACCCGGATCTGCGCCTCGACGTCCGCGGGGTTGTCCGCCGCCTCCTTGCGCACGGCGGCGGGGTCGAGCCCCTCCACCCGGCGCAGCAGCTCCGCCTGCGCCAGGCCGAGCGTGGCCTCGACGTTGCCCGGGTCGTCGGACAGCACGTTCTGGTACGCCTGGATCGCGCCGCCCAGGTCGCCCCGGTCCAGCGCGTCGCCGGCCGCCGCCAGCGCGCTGTCGTACGGGCCGGCCGGCTCCTCCGCCTCCTGCTCGCCCGCGCCGTCCTCGCCGGCCGCGGCCTCGTCGCCGGCCACCGGCCGGCCGACGATGCCGAACTGCTGCTCGGCGACCTTGACCAGCTCGTCCAGCACCTGGCGGATCTGCGGCTCGGGCGCGGCGCCCTGGAACAGCGGGATGGCCTGCCCGCCGACGACGGCGAAGACCGCCGGGATGGACTGGACGCCGAACTGCTGGAACAGCATCTGGTTCGCGTCCACGTCGATCTTGGCGAGCACGAACCGGCCGGCGTACTCCTGCGTCAGCCGCTCCAGCAGCGGGCTGAGCTGCTTGCACGGCTGGCACCACTCGGCCCAGAAGTCGACGACGACCGGGACCTCGGTGGAGCGCTGGAGAACCTCCTCCTGGAAGCCGGCCTCGTCGACATCGATGACCAGCGAACCGGCGCCGGGCGCGGGCACCCCGTCGCGGGCGGCCCGGTCGCGGGCCGCCTCCGCCTTCTCCTTGGCCTCCGCGGCCGCCTTCACCGCGGCCAGGTCGACCGCTCCGCTCATAGACATGTTGCGTGGCTGCATACGCCCTATCCTCCCCCCTTCGCGCGGTGCATTGAACGGACGGGCCGCGGATGACCCGTCGAACCCGCCCGGAAGGGTTCGTCCCGGGCGGGTTCCCAGGTGCAGCAGAAGACACCGGCCGCTCGGGGGTGACTTACGCTACGGGTCGTAGCGTAACCCACGTGGCGCGGCCGGGAGAAGGGATAAGGTCCAGCTCATGAGCCACGAGCCCCCCTCCGCACGGCGCCCGGGCCGCCCCCGCAGCGCGACCGCGGACCGGGCCATCCTGGACGCCGCCCGGGACGCGATCGCCGAGTCGGGCTGGGCCGGGGTGACCCTCGGCGGCGTCGCGGCCCGCGCGGGAGTGGCGAAGACCACGCTCTACCGGCGCTGGCCGGGCAAGAACGAACTCGTGCTGGACGCGCTCGCCGACCTCTTCGACTCGCTGCGGCTGCCGGACCACGGCAGCCTGGCGGCCGACGTGGAGGACGTGGTGCTGCAGTTCGCCGGGCTGCTGCGGGAGCCGCGTACGCGCGGCGCGCTGATGGCGGTGCTGGCGGAGGCGGCGCACGACGCGGCGCTGCGCGAGCGGATCCGCGCCTCGGTCGTGGACCGGCAGAAGCACCTGGTGCGGCAGGGCCGCGAACGGGCGCAGGCGCGCGGCGAACTGCCCGTGGAGCCGGACGCGGCGGCGGCGGAACGCAACGCGGACATGGTCTTCGACGTGATCGCCGGCGCCGTGCTGCACCGGCTGCTGGTCAGCGCGGAGCCGGTGACGGCCGCGTGGGCGACGGCGTTCGCCGCCCTGCTGACCCGCGGCCTGGCCGCGCTGGCGGACCCCGGCGGGCAGGACCCGGCCGCGCAATAGGCCCTTCGGACCTGTCCGGGCCGCGCCCGGAGCGGGATGCTGGCACCCCACCTCCAGGAGGGGCCCATGAAGGCGATCGTGCAGGACCGGTACGGCCCGGCCGGGGTGCTGCGGACGGCGGAGATCGAGCGCCCGGAGCCGGGTGCGGGCGAGATCGTCGTACGGGTGCGGGCGGCCGGCCTCGATCCCAGCGTGTGGCACCTGATGACCGGACTGCCGTACATGATGCGCCTGATGGGCTTCGGCCTGCGCAGGCCGAAGGACCGGGTGCGCGGCTGGGACGCCGCCGGCACCGTCGCGGCGGTCGGCGCGGGCGTCACCCGCTTCGCGCCGGGCGACGACGTGTTCGGCGTGGGCCGCGGCGGGACCTTCGCGGAGTACTGCCGCGGCGCCGCGGACATGTTCGCGGCCAAGCCGGCGGACGTGGACTTCGACGCCGCCGCGGCCGCGCCCACCTCCGCCGTCACCGCGCTGCGCGCGCTGCGCGACGCGGGCGGGCTGCGGACGGGCGGGCACGTCCTGGTGCTCGGCGCCGGCGGCGGGGTGGGCACGTTCGCCGTGCAGCTCGCCAAGGCGCGGGGAGCGGAGGTCACCGGCGTCTGCGGCACCGACAAGACCGGACTGGTCCGCGCGCTCGGCGCGGACCACGTCGTCGACTACACCGAGCGGGACGTCACCGCCGGCACCGGCCGCTACGACCTCGTGCTCGACACCGCGGGCAACCGCCCGCTCACCTCGCTGCGGCGCGTCCTCGCCCCGCGCGGCACGGTCGTCCTCGTCGGCGGCGAGGGCGGCGGCAGGTGGGTCGGCGACCTGCGGCGCTCGCTCGGCGGCTCCGTGCGCTCGGTGTTCTCCGCCCGGAAGGTGCGGGCGCCCTACGTACGCCCCCGGCCGCAGGACGTCGAGGAGGTGCGCGGCCTGCTGGAATCCGGCACGATCAGGCCGGTCGTCGGCCGGAGGTACCCGCTGGCCGGGGCCGCCGAGGCGGTCCGGGACTGGGAGAAGGGCCACACGCGCGGCAAGTCCGTCCTCGTCGTGTGACCCCGCTCCCCCGCGCACACGAACCGGCCGCGCACGAGCGCGGACCGGCCCGCGCGGGTACGGCTCAGAAGGCCGCCGGTTCGGTGTAGACGCCCCACTCGTCGCGCAGCGCGTCGCAGATCTCGCCGAGCGTGGCCTCGGCCCGTACCGCCGCGAGCATCGGCTCGATCATGTTGCCGCCGTCCCGGGCCGCCGCGAGCATGGCCGCCAGCGCGGCGCGCACCCGCGCGTCGTCGCGGGCGTCCTTGCGCGCGGCCAGCGCGCGCACCTGCTCACGCTCCACCTCGTGGCTGACCCGCAGGATCTCCAGGTCGCCGGTGACGGAGCCGGTGTGGCAGTTGACGCCGACGATCTTCTTGTCGCCCTTCTCCAGCGACCGCTGGTAGCGGAAGGCCGACTCGGCGATCTCGCCGGTGAACCAGCCGTCCTCGATGCCGCGCAGGATCCCGGACGTGATCGGCCCGATGGGGTGCTGCCCGTCGGGGTGGGCGCGCCGGCCGCGCTCGCGGATCTGCTCGAAGATCTTCTCCGCGTCGGCCTCGATCCGGTCGGTGAGCTGTTCGACGTACCAGGAGCCGCCGAGGGGGTCGGCGACGTTCGCGACGCCGGTCTCCTCCATCAGTACCTGCTGGGTGCGCAGCGCGATCTCCGCGGCCCGCTCGCTGGGCAGCGCCAGGGTCTCGTCCAGGGCGTTGGTGTGCAGCGAGTTGGTGCCGCCGAGGACCGCGGCCAGCGCCTCGACGGCCGTGCGCACCACGTTGTTGTACGGCTGCTGGGCGGTCAGCGAGACGCCCGCGGTCTGGGTGTGGAAGCGCAGCCACTGCGCCTTCTCGCTGCGCGCCCCGTACACGTCGCGCAGCCAGCGGGCCCAGATGCGGCGCGCGGCGCGGAACTTGGCGATCTCCTCGAAGAAGTCGACGTGGGCGTCGAAGAAGAAGGACAGGCCGGGCGCGAAGGCGTCGACGTCGAGGCCGCGGGACAGGCCCAGCTCCACGTAGCCGAAGCCGTCGGCCAGGGTGTACGCCAGCTCCTGCGCGGCCGTCGAGCCGGCCTCGCGGATGTGGTAGCCGGAGACGGACAGCGGCTTGTACGCGGGGATGCGCTCGGCGCAGTACTCCATCAGGTCGCCGATGAGGCGCAGATGGGGCTCGGGCTGGAAGAGCCACTCCTTCTGCGCGATGTACTCCTTGAAGATGTCCGTCTGGAGCGTGCCGTTGAGCACGCCGGGGTCGACGCCCTGGCGCTCGGCGGCGACCAGGTACATGCAGAAGACGGGGACGGCCGGGCCGCTGATCGTCATCGAGGTGGTGATGTCGCCCAGCGGGATGTCGCGGAACAGCACCTCCATGTCGGCGGCGGAGTCGATGGCCACGCCGCAGTGGCCGACCTCGCCCAGCGCGTGCGCGTCGTCGGAGTCGCGGCCCATGAGGGTGGGCATGTCGAACGCGACGGACAGGCCGCCGCCGCCGGCGCCGAGGATGAGCTTGTAGCGCTCGTTGGTCTGCTCGGCGTTGCCGAAGCCGGCGAACTGGCGGATCGTCCACGTCCGGCCGCGGTAGCCGGTGGCGTACAGGCCGCGGGTGTACGGGAACTCGCCGGGCCAGCCGATGCGCTCGAAGCCGTCGTAGACGTCGCCGGGGCGGGGGCCGTAGGCCGGCTCGACCTCGTCGCCGGAGAGCGTGGTGAAGTCCGCCTCGCGCTTGCGGGCCGCGTCGTAACGCGCCTGCCAGCGGCGCCGGCCCTCCTCCATGGCCGCAGCATCCATGCCGTACCGCCTCTCTCTGCGCGCGGATCGCGCGGCGCATTTAATAGGACGTCCTAGTAAGTGTTGCATGCCCCCGGCCCGGGCGCGGCATACGCGGTCCGGGAGTGGGGGTGGTCACGGCGTGTCCTGCGCGGGGTTTAGGCTCGGTGGCATGAAGAAGAGCGTCCTCACCCGCTACCGCACGATGGCGTACGTGACCGGCGTGCTCCTCGTCCTGCTGACCGTCGGCATGATCGGCAAGTACGCCCTGGACCTCTCCGGCGCGGACGGCTTCACGAAGGCCGTGAGCATCGCCCACGGCTGGCTGTACATCGTCTACCTGGTGTTCGCCTTCGACCTGGGCTCCAAGGCGAAGTTCCCGATCGGCAAGCAGGTCTGGGTGCTGCTCGCGGGGACGGTGCCGACGGCGGCGTTCTTCGTCGAGCGGAAGCTCACCCGGGAGGTCGCGCCGCTGATCGCCCGCGAGGGCGAGCCCGCGGCGGCGAAGGCGGAGGCGTAGCCGGAAGGCACAGGCGGCAGACACGGCCGCAAGGCACAGGCGGCAGCCACGGCCGCAGGCGCACGGCCCCCGCGGGCCGCCGCGCCGGCTACTGCTCGAAGTCGCCCGCGGCTATCCGCAGCGGGCGCAGCATGGCGAAGATCTCCGCGCACTGCTCCTCGTCGTACGCGCTGAGCCCGAAGTCCATCGCCATCAGGTCGTGCGTCGCCTGCTCGACGACCTCGCGGCCCCGGTCCGTGATCGACGCGAGGGTGCCGCGGCCGTCGTTGGGGTTGGGCCGCTTGGCCACGTAGCCGGACCTGACGAGCCGGTCGACGGTGTTGGTCACCGACGTCGGGTGCACCATCAGCCGCTCGCCGATCTTCGACATCGCCAGCTCGCCGGCCTTGGAGAAGGTGAGCAGCACCAGCGCCTCGTAGCGCGCGAAGGTCAGCCCGTACGGCTTGACCACGGCGTCGACCTGCGCCAGCAGGATCTGGTGGGCGCGCATCACCGAGGTGATGGCCCCCATGGCGGGCACGGCCCCCCAGCGCTGGCGCCACAGTTCGTCGGCGCGCGCGATGGGGTCGAACGACAGGCTCAGCGGCTTCGGCACGTCGCCGACCCTACCGCCCGGTCATTTCGCGGTCAGCCCGGTCTCACTCTTCGGTCGGGTCCTGCGCACTTCCAGGCACACCAGCAGCGAGCACACCGAGCCCGTGACGCCGACCGAGGCGACGGCCAGGTGCACCGGTACGAACTCCGCGACCGCGCCCGCGCCCGCCATCCCCACCCCCTGCAGCGTCATCAGACCTGCCGTCTGCAGCGTCATCGCCCGGCCGCGCATCTCCTCCGGCACGGCGGCGACGAACCACTGGTCGAGGCCGAGCGAGTACGAGATCCCGAACCCGGTGAGCACCAGCAGCGGCAGCGCCCAGCCGAAGGACGGATGCGTCACGAAGCCGATCGCGGGGACGGTGCACAGCACCGCCACCGGGAAGACGATCCGCTCCCGGCCGCGCGGGCCGAGCAGCGAGCCGGCGAGGATCTCACTGGTGACCGCGCCGATCGGCATGCCGGTCATGAGCAGGCCGAGCCCGACGGCGCCGATGCCGAGGTCGTCGGCGTACGCGGCGGCCAGCGCCTCGGGGGCGACGACGAACGTCGGCGGGATCCAGGTGAGCAGCAGCAGCGCGCGGATGCGGCGGTCGCGCAGGAAGGTGCCGGCGGCGGCGAGCGACGCGCCGACCGTGCTCGTACGGCCGGGCGCTCCCGCGGACTCCACCGCGGTACGGGCCGGGCGGGCGCGGGTGCCGAAGCGCAGCACCAGCGCCGAGCCGAGCATCCCCACGGCGGTCATCGTCAGCGTCGCGCGCGGGGAGAACGCCGCCAGCAGCCCGCCGAGGGCGAAGCCGACGAGCTGCGCCGCCTGCGCGGTGAGCCGGATGACGGAGCGGCCGAGGACGAACCGGTCGCCGGTGCCCAGGATGTCGGCGAGCGTGGCGATCCGGGTGCCGGTGAAGACCGGCGAGATGACGCCGGCGACGCAGCGGAGCGCCAGCAGCGCGGCGACGGGCATCCCCGGGAGCACCATCAGCGCGAAGCAGACGGCGGCCAGCAGGTCGCAGGTCACCAGCACCCGGCGGGCCGGCAGCCGGTCCGCGATCGAGGACAGCAGGGTGCCGCCGACGAGGTACGGCAGGAGGCCGACGCCGAGGGTGAGCGCGCTCAGCAGCGGGGAGCCGGTCCTGTCGTAGACGAGGACGGTCAGCGCGATGGCGGCGACGACCTCGCCGGTGATCGACATCACGTGGGCGGCGAAGACGAAGCGGAACTCGCGGACGCGGAAGACGTCGGCGTAGCGGGCGCGTGTATCGGCGGAGGCGGCGGCAGGGGCGGCAGGGGTGTCGCCCTGGCCGGACGGCAGGGCCGCGGGCACGGGCGCGGCCGTGCCGTCCGGGGCTGTGGTGTCGCTCATCACCGGAGCCTCGCCCGCTGCCGGCGCGGGCCCGTAGTCTTTCGGCACCAGCCGAATCAGTCCGCGCGGCAAGGACCGCAAGAACAGCAGGGACAGCAAGGACAGCAAGGAGCCCGCCCGTGCCGGTGTACATGCGCTTCGGCCCCGACGACCTGCTGCGCTGCCGCTTCGCGGTCTCCCCGGTCTTCGAGACCCACGAGGCGGTACGCACGCTGCGCCGCACCGAGCGCCACGGCTACCACCGGCCGTGGCTGAGCCGGCTCGGCGAGGCCGCCGCCGGGCTCGACCTCGAACCGCTGTGGATCTTCATGCCGTACGCCGGCCCGGGCTACACCCCGGACTTCCTCGGCGGCCCGCCGCAGGCCGCGTACACCTCGGTGGCGGACGGCCTCGCCCAGCTGCGCGCCACCGACCCGGCGCTGGCGCACGCGGAGATGACGCTGTCGTTCAGCACGCTGCCCGGCGCCGCCGAGTCCCCGCTCGGCCGCAAGCTGCTCGACGACCCCGCCGCCGCCATCGAGCTGATGGCCGACGCCACCGAGCGTGCCTGGCACGCGCTGGTCGAGCCGTTCTGGCCGCGACTGCGCGACCTGCTGGAGGCGGACATCGACTTCCGCGCCCGGCAACTGGCGTCCGCGGGGCTGGGCGAGTTGTTCGCGCTGCTGCACAACCGGCTGAGTTACGAGGACGGGCTGCTGACCGTGCGGACCAAGAACGACTACCGCTACGAGCGCGACCTCGCCGGCGACGGTCTGATGCTGATGCCCAGCGCCTTCGTCTGGCCGGACGTGGTGACCGGTTTCCAGCCGCCCTGGCAGCCCACCGTCATCTACCCCGCCCGCGGCATCGGCACCCTGTGGGCCGACGCCGCCCCCGAGGCGGGGCGGTCGCTGACGCGGCTGCTCGGCGCCGGCCGGGCCGCGGTCCTGGCCGCGCTCGACGAGCCGGCCTCCACCTCCGCGCTGGCCCGCCGGCTGGACCTGGCCCCGTCGTCCGTCTCCGCGCACCTGACCGTGCTGAAGGCGGCGGGCCTGCTGACGTCCCACCGCGAGCGCCACCGGGTGCTGTACGAGCGCACCCCGCTCGGCGCCGCGCTGGCCGCGGGCGGCTGACGCCCATCCGGACGCCACGGGCCCGCGGCTCCGCCCGCGCGGGCGCGGCGTTCCATGGGGAAAGATCCGCTATGTCACGATCGACGGGTTCTGTTCGATCGCCTCCCGCGGGAGAAGTGCATGTCGGCGCGGATCCGTACGCTCACCAGCCTCCTGCTCCTCGGGTTCCTGCTCGGCTGCACGCCCCAGGACGGGGGCGGCGACGGGGACGAGCCGCGGAGCGGCGAGACGGCGCGGCCGGCCTCGGCGGCGAAGTCGCCGTTCTGGGTGGACCCCGGCTCCCCCGCCGCCCGCCAGGTGCGCGCGTGGAAGCAGCAGGGGCGGGCGGACGACGCCGAACTGCTGGAGCGGATCGCGAGCCGGCCGGTCGCCGAGTGGCCCGCCGGCCACGACCCCGGCGCCGACGTGCGCACGGCGGTCCGCGGCGCGGCGGCCGGAGGGCGCACCGCGGTGCTCGTCGCGTACAACATCCCGCACCGCGACTGCGGCCAGCACTCCGCGGGCGGCGCCCCCGACGCCGCCGCGTACGAGCGCTGGATCGGCTCCTTCGCCGACGGCATCGGCGACTCCAAGGCGGTGGTGATCCTCGAACCCGACGCCGTCCCGCACGTCGTGGACGGCTGCACCCCGCCGGAGCTGCACGAGGAGCGCTACCGGCTGATCTCCGGGGCCGTCGCCCGGCTCAAGCAGCACCCGGGCGTCAAGGTCTACCTCGACGCCGGGAACTCCGCCTGGATCTCCGACCCCGGCAACCTCGCCCAGGCGCTGCGGCGGGCGGGCGTCGGCGAGGCCGACGGGTTCGCGCTCAACGTCTCCAACTTCCGGCGCACCGGCGAGCAGCTCGCCTACGGCCGCCGGGTCTCGGACCTGCTCGGCGGCGCCCACTTCGTCATCGACACCAGCCGCAACGGCAACGGCCCGATGAACGGCGCCCCGGGCGAGGTGTGGTGCAACCCGCCGGGGCGCGCCCTCGGCGAGCCGCCGACGACGCGGACCGGCGACGACCGGGCCGACGCCTTCCTGTGGGTCAAGCGCCCCGGGGAGTCGGACGGGCAGTGCCGCGGAGGGCCCAAGGCCGGCGAGTGGTGGCCGGACTACGCCCTCGGCCTGGCCCGCCGCGCGGGCTGACGCCCCGTCCGGTACGCGCGCCGGGCGCGCCGCGCGGGCGGCGCGCGCCTGTACGGGCCGCGGGCGCGCCCGTCCGATCCGGTACGCGCCCGCCCGCGGCCTGGTACGCCGGCGGGGCCGAGGGGCAGCGGCCCCGCCGACGGGCTTGTCAGGGCACGTGCACCCACTTCGCCTCGGACGGCACGCCCTTGCCGTCGGCCACGAAGAGCATGTACCAGCCCGGCGGCACCAGACTCGGGTCCTCCGGCACCGTCACCGTCACCTTCCCGCCGCTCTTCCGCACGTCCAGCTGGATCGAGCGCTGCTCGACGTCCGTGACGTGGGTGACCGAACCCGGCCGGATCAGCCGCGCCTTCGCCACCCGCTCCGCCCCCTCGACCTCGTACGTCGCCTCCCGCCCCCGCTCCGGGCGCTCGGGCCCCGCACCGATCCTCAGCCGCGTCGCGTCGTCCGCCTTGTGCAGGTACGGCGGCGTGAAGATCTCGATGCGCTTCTCGAAGGTGCCGGGCCGGGTGTTGGCCTTGTCGCCGTAGAGGGAGTCCGAGCCGAAGGTGGCCACCCGGCCGTCGGGCAGCAGCACGGCCTCGGAGTGGTAGTTGCGGCCGACCTCCGGATCGGCGGCGGGCGTGAAGGCGTTGGTGGCCGGGTCGTAGAACTGCGCCTTCTTGATGTCGCTGGCGCCGCGGCCGCGGTAGTCCTCGGAGCCGCCGCTGGTGAAGACCGTGTCGTCCGGCATGATCACGCTGTTCAGGTAGCGGGTGCCCTGCGGCAGCGAGGGGCCGTCCCGGTACGCGGGCCGGTCCTCGGTGAGGTCGATGATCGAGGTGCGCGGCGTCGACTTCGCCGACTCCCCCACCCCGCCGCCGCCGAGGACCATGACCCTCTGGTCCTGCGCGGGCGGCAGCAGCAGCGAGCCGGCGGTCTCCAGCTGGTCGGGGTCGGTCATGCCGGGGACGGTGGTGAAGGAGTTGTCCTTCAGGTCCCAGATCCCGGGCTCGCGGCCGCGGTCGGCCGGGCCGTAGCCGGCGTTGGCGCCGGAGTAGAAGAGCTTGCCGCCCGCGGTGAGGAAGAGCGCGGGGTACGTGGGGAAGTAGCGGTTGGGCGCCTCGGACCACTTCTTGGTCGCGGGGTCGTAGATCTCGTTGTCGCCGTAGAGGATCTCGCCGGACTCGTCGAGGCCGGAGACCGACAGGACCTTGCCGTCCGGAAGCGTCACGAGCGTCGGGTACCAGCGGGCCTTGTCCATCGGGTCGACGCGCACGTAGCGCTCCTCGACCGGGTCGAACTCGAAGGTGTCCTTGATCCCCTGGAAGTCCTGCTTGTCCATGGAGAGCTTCTGCGCCAGGCCGTAGACGTTGTCCGCTTCCTTGCCGGTCAGCCCCTCGACGGCGTATTGCGCCTGCCGGTCCTGGACGTAGCCGCGGCCCTCCTCCTCGGCCTCGACGAAGACGTTGGCCTCGGCGGCGGTGACGACCGCCTTGCCGCCCTTGGCGGTCTTCTTCTCCGCGGCCGGGACGGTGACCGCGGCGGTGGTGCGGTAGACGAGCCCGGAGGGGGCGATGAAGCCGGTGCCCTTCTTGAGCCTGACGGACTCGTCCGGGTCCTCGTTCTTCACCAGCATCCGGCCGCCGGCGCGCTCGACGTCGCCGTCGAGCAGCTCGTAGCGTGCGGTGCCGCCGGCGACCAGCAGCCGGCCGTCGGCGAGCTGGGTGTGGCCGGCGCAGAACAGGTCGGCGGGGGTGGGTATCTCCTCGTAGCTGTTCTTCACCGGGTCCCACAGGATGGTGCGGAAGGTGCCGGCGTCGAACTGCTTCTCGTCGTTGCCGGAGCCGGCTATGAGCAGCACCTTGCCGGTGTGCAGCACCGTGGCGTGGATGGCGTTGAGCCGGTACGAGTCCGGGGTGTCCTGCACCTGCCAGGAGCCGTACCGCGCCTGGTACCCGGGCCGGGATATTCGGTACTCGTGGTACTGCTCCTCGGCGAAGCCTATGGCCGCGGGGGCGTTGAGCGCCGCGAGCAGCAGGACCACGCCCGTGCCCATCGCCGCCTTCTTCAACCGTTTGCCGGGCCGGTACCCCATGGATCAGCTCCCGCTCGTCGTCGCAGTGGTGGTCGCCGTGGTCGCCGTCGCGGCGGTGGCCGACGCACCAGCCGGTGCGGTGGCCGGCGCGTTGGCCGGTGCCGCCGGCGGCGCCGTCGCGGGTCCCGCCGCCGGCGCCGCGGGTGGGCCGGCGCCCGCGTCCTCGGCCGCCCTGGCGGGCTTCCACAGCCTCGTCCGCAGCCCCGTCCTCAGCCCCTTCGCCCGGCCGCGTACGGTAGCGGCGGCGGCCACGGCCGCCCGGCGCCGTACGTCCTCGCGCCGGTTGGCGTGGCGCACCTGCCAGTCGGACCACAGCCAGATCGCCGCGGGCGCGAGCGCGAGGCACACGCCGAGCACCGTCCAGGTGCGCATCGCGACGTGCGTGTGGCCCAGCACCACCGACGCCAGGAACGACACCGCGAGGAGCCCCGCCCAGAACAGGTGGATGCGGAACGTCGCCAGCCGGTCCGGGCTCGCGTCGCCGCCCTTGGGCGTCACCACGAACCGGCACGGCCGGCGCAGCACCGCCGCCTTGAACGACGTGAAGTAGATCGGCGCCGACATCGCCGACATCAGCATCCCGGCGAGGCCGCCGGAGCCCTCGGGCTCGTGCGGCGAGACGTTGTGCCGCCGGTTCCACAGGTACAGGCCGATCTGCAGGGCCGCCGCGTCGCTGTAGAGCATCAGCCAGATCGAGGCGGGCACCTGGGTGCCGGAGGAGCCGAGCCAGAGGAAGAGCGTGCAGCTCAGGGCGCCCAGGAACCAGGTGACCGCGGTCATCGGGTAATAGACGAGCATGAGCGAGTAGTTGAGGAGCCGCCGGACGGGGAAGCGCTTCCCGCCGCGCGCGTACTGGCCGATGAGCGTCTCGTACGTGCCGCGCGACCAGCGCAGCTGCTGGGTGAAGAAGTCGGTCCAGGAGCTGGGCCCCTCGCCGACGGCCAGCACGTCCGGGGTGTAGACCGACGACCAGTGCCGGCCGGTGGCCGGGTTGCGGGTGCGGTGCAGCTCGAAGCCGGTGGCCATGTCCTCGGTGATCGAGTCGTAGAGGCCGCCGACCTGCTTGAGCGCGGTGATGCGCACGGCGTTGTTCGTGCCGACGAACATCGGCGAGCCGGAGGCGTTGCCGGCGCGCTGGATCAGCGCGTGGAAGAGGTACTGCTGGCTCTCCGCGAACTTCGTGACGGCGGTGTCGTAGTTGCCGTACACCTGCGGGCCGACGACGAAGGCGACGTCCGGGTCGCGGAAGTAGCCGAGCATCCGCTCCAGGTAGTCGGGCAGCGGCACGTGGTCGGTGTCGACCGAGGCGAAGAAGTCGTAGCCGTCGCCGTACGCGGCCAGCCAGGAGTTGTAGTTGCCGTGCTTGGTCTTCGCCCGGTGGGGGCCCTCCTCGGCGTTCCACTGCGGCACGCCCTTGCGGCTGAAGTGCCGTACGCCCAGCTCGGCGCAGAGCGCCCGGGCCTCGGGGTCGTCGCCCTCGTCCAGCAGCCAGACGTCCAGCGGCCCGTCGTGCCGCAGCGCGACCGCGCCGGTGAGCGTGGCGCGCACCATGGCGATGGGTTCCTTGCCGGGCACGTACGTGGTGAGGAACGCGACCCGGGTGCCGGGCTCGGCGGTGACCGGGACCGGGTCGCGGGCGACCATCGTGGCGTGCGCGATCGAGATGACGTTGACCAGCCGGAACGACTCGATCAGGCCGATCGATATGAGCATCACGGCGTCCGCGGTGAGCAGCCACGGCGGGGCGCCGGTGCGCTCGGTCCAGTGCGAGGGCCAGACCAGGTAGAGCAGCAGCGCGCAGGACAGCACCGGCGCGAGCGCCATGAGCAGGACCGCCCGGACGCGGTGGGGCTCCCGGGAGAGCAGGCGCGTGTAGCGCACCCGGTAGGGGCGGGACGGATCGGGATCCGTCAGCGGCCCCGCGAGGCGGCTGAACTTCTCGTAGTCATAGCCTTCCGGCCGCACGATCCCTCCGCAGATCCGACAACGACGACATCTCCCACCAAAAGGGGAAATGGCCTACGTGTCGAACCGGGGAGGGCCGTGCGGGGGGTTCCGTCCCCCGCAGGGGTCGGACGGGGCGTCAGCCGGGGCCGCCGGCCGGCCGGTCGGGCACCCGGCGCCGAGCGCCCGGCTGGAGCCGGTCAGGCGCCGACGACTCCCTCGCGGCGGGCGCGGGCGGCGATGATCCCGGCCTCCACCTCGCGGCGCAGCTTGCGCTCGGCGACGAAGCCGCCGCCGGGCAGCACGGCGAGGACGAAGTACAGGGCGGCGCGCTTGGCCGGCCAGCGGGTGCGGTTCCAGGCGTCGGCGAGGAAGAGCACGTACCCGATGAAGAGCAGCCCGTGGATCATGCCCATGACCGGGACCGCGTCGAAGTCCGTCGTCCGCTTGAGCACGGAGGACACGAGCAGCAGGAGGAAGGAGACCGCTTCGGGGGCGGAGATCAGCCGGAGCCGGCGGAGGGCGGATGCGGTGTCGATGTCCACGGGAAAGCCTTCGGTTCGTCCGGATTCCGGGGGATCTCCCCGGGCAAACTGGACCCCATTGTGTCAGCCGCCCATACCCGGCCTTCCGGGAGGGGTGGCCGAGCCGCTAGCGTCGCCCCGTGGCTCAGTTTCGACTGCAAGGCAGCAAGGTGCTGGCCGTGGACATGGCCGGCGACGCGGTGAAGGCGAAGAACGGCTCGATGGTCGCCTATGACGGCCAGATGGCGTTCAAGAAGCTCACGGGGGGCGGCGAGGGGATTCGGGGGATGGTGACGCGCCGGCTGACCGGCGAGCAGATGGAGCTCATGGAGGTGAAGGGGCAGGGCACCTGCTACTTCGCCGACCGGGCCAGCGTGATCAATCTGGTCGGCCTCCAGGCCGACAAGCTGTACGTGGAATCGAGCAACCTGCTGGCGACCGACGGCGGGCTGAAGACGGGGACGAGCTTCACGGGGATGCGCGGCGCCAGCACCGGCACCGGCCTCTTCACCACCACGGTGGAGGGCACGGGGCAGGTGGCCGTCATGTCGGACGGCCCCGCGGTGGTGCTGCGGGTGACGCCGGCCACGCCGCTGGTCGTCGACCCCGGCGCGTACGTCGCCCACACCGGCCAGGTGCAGCAGCACTTCCAGTCCGGCGCGACCTTCCGCACCCTCATAGGCGAGGGCGGCGGCGAGGGGTTCCAGATCCGCTTCGAGGGCGACGGGCTGGTCTACGTGCAGCCCAGCGAGCGCAACACCGTGGGGGGCCAGGTCTGACATGCCGTTCCGCATGCTCAATTCGAAGATCGCCGAGGCGCAGGTGCTGCCCGGCCAGACGATGTACAGCCAGCGCGGGTCGATGCTCGCGTACACCGGGCAGGTCAGCTTCACGCCCAACATCCAGGGCGGCCAGGGCGGGCTCACGTCGATGATCGGCCGCCGGGTCGCGAACGAGGCGACGCCGCTGATGACCGTCGAGGGCTCGGGCACGGTGATGTTCGGCCACGGCGGCCACGAAGTGCACGTGATCGAGATGGCCGGCGACACCCTCTACGTGGAGGCCGACCGGCTGCTCGCCTTCGACGGCTCGCTGCAGCAGGGCACGATGTTCATGGGCTCGCAGGGCGGCGTCATGGGCATGGTCCGCGGCCAGGTCACCGGACAGGGCCTGTTCACCACCACACTGGCCGGCCACGGCGCGGCGGCGGTGATGGCCCACGGCGGCGTCCTGGAACTGCCGATCACGCCGCAGCGGCCGGTGCACGTCGACCCGCAGGCGTACGTCGCCCACCGCGGCCAGGTGCAGAACAAGCTCTCCACCGCGCTCGGCTGGCGCGACATGGTGGGGCGCGGCTCCGGCGAGGCCTTCCAGCTGGAGCTGTCGGGCAACGGCACGGTGTACGTGCAGGCATCGGAGGAGAAGCTGTGACCGCCGGACCCGTCGTCCACGACGTGAACACGCTGCCGCGCAACGACAACGTCCACCCGTACGCCTTCAGCGTCGCGCTCAACGGGCAGTGGTTCCTGCAGAAGGGGAAGATGATCGCCTACTACGGGCAGATCTCCTTCGAGGGCGTCGGCCACGGGGCGTTCGACGGCCTGGTCGCCGGCAGCTTCCACTCGCCGCTGCACGCCGCGGACTGGGTGGTGGCGAACGGCAACGGCATGATGGTGCTCGCCGACCGGGCGTTCGACGTCAACTCCTTCGACCTGGACGACGGCAACCTCACGATCCGCTCGGGGAACCTGCTGGCGTTCGAGCCGGGGCTGGAACTGAAGCAGTCGATCGTGCCGGGCTTCCTGACGCTGATCGGCACGGGCAAGTTCGTCGCCGTCTCCAACGGCGCCGTCGTCTTCGTCGAGCCGCCGATCCGGGTCGACCCGCAGGCGCTGGTGGGGTGGGCCGACTGCCCCTCGCCGTGCCACCACTACGACCACGGCTACATGCAGGGCTTCCTCGGCGGCATCCGCGCGATGACCGGTATCGGCGGCGCGTCCGGCGAGGAGCACCAGTTCCAGTTCACGGGCGCCGGGCAGGTGCTGCTGCAGTCGACGGAGACGATGCAGGCGGGGCTGGCGACCGGCGCCGTGCCGCACCAGCAGGGCGTGCCGGGCGGCACCCCCGCGGGGTACGGCAGGTAAGCGCGCGGCGGGCGGCGTACGGGCCGGGCCCCGGTCCGTACGCCCCGGCCCCCTGCCCGCGGCCCCGCCGGCGTCAGCCGGCCGTGAGTCCTTCGAGGAGTTCGTCGGCCGCGGCGTACGGGTCCAGCTCCCCCGCGGTGATCCGCTCCGCCAGCGCCGACAGCCGGCGGTCGCCGTGCAGGTCCGCCATGCGCTCGCGCAGCGCCGTCACCGCGATCGTCTCGACCTCCCCGGCCGCCCGGCGCAGCCGGCGCGCGGCGAGTACGCCGTGCTCCTCCATCCACGCCCGGTGCTTCTCCAGCGCCTCCACGACCTCGTCGGTGCCCTCGTCGCGGGCGGCGACGGTCTTGACGATGGGCGGGCGCCAGTCGCCGGGGGCGCGGGCCTCGCCGAGGCCGAGCATGTGGTTCAGCTCGCGGGCGGTGGCGTCGGCGCCGTCGCGGTCGGCCTTGTTGACCACGTACACGTCGCCGATCTCCAGGATCCCGGCCTTGGCCGCCTGGATGCCGTCGCCCATGCCGGGCGCCAGCAGCACCACGCAGGTGTCGGCCTGCCCGGCGATGTCCACCTCCGACTGCCCCACGCCGACGGTCTCCACCAGCACCACGTCGCAGCCGGCGGCGTCCAGCACCCGGATCGCCTGCGGCGCGGACCAGGCCAGCCCGCCGAGGTGGCCGCGGGTGGCCATGGAGCGGATGTAGACGCCGGGGTCGGAGGCGTGCTCGCCCATCCGGACCCGGTCGCCGAGCAGCGCGCCGCCGGAGAACGGCGAGGAGGGGTCGACGGCCAGCACGCCGACCCGCTTGCCGCGCTTGCGGTACGCGGTGACCAGCGCGGAGGTGGACGTGGACTTGCCGACGCCGGGGGCGCCGGTGAGCCCGACGACGTAGGCCCGGCCGGCGAGCGGGGCGAGGGCGGCCATCACCTCGCGCAGGTGCGGCGACGCGCCCTCGACCAGGGTGATGAGCCGGGCGACGGCCCGCGGGCCGCCCTCGCGGGCGGCGGCCACGAGCGCGGCTACGTCTGGGGCTGGCATGTGTGATCGCTCCTTGCGTCCGTCCGGGGCTGTCTCCCCGGCTCCGTCCCCTGCCCAAACCGGGCCGCCGCCCCGGCACCCGCGCGCCGGCGGCGCGGGGCCCCGGGGGGGCGGCGTACGGCACCGGCCGTCAGGCCGCCGGCGCCCGCGGGCCGTCAGGCCTCCGGCACCCGCACCACCAGCGCGTCGCCCTGGCCGCCGCCCCCGCACAGGGCCGCCGCGCCGACGCCGCCGCCGCGGCGCTTCAGTTCGAGGGCGAGGTGGAGGACGAGCCGGGCGCCCGACATCCCGATCGGGTGACCCAGCGCGATGGCGCCGCCGTTGACGTTCACCTTTTCGGGGGTGACGCCGAGGTCCTTCATGGACTGCACGGCGACCGCGGCGAAGGCCTCGTTGATCTCGATGAGGTCGAGGTCGCCGACGTCGATGCCCTCCTTCTTCAGGGCGTGCAGGATCGCGTTCGAGGGCTGGGACTGCAGGGAGTTGTCCGGGCCCGCGACGTTCCCGTGGGCCCCGATCTCGGCCAGCCAGGTCAGCCCCAGCTCCTCGGCCTTGGTCCGGCTCATCACGACCACGGCGGCGGCGCCGTCGGAGATCTGGGAGGCGGAGCCGGCGGTGATCGTGCCGTCGGGCGCGAAGGCGGGGCGCAGCCCGGCCAGCCCCTCGGCGGTGGTGCCGGGGCGGATGCCCTCGTCGGTGTCGACGACGACGGTCACGCCCCTGCCCCTGGGCACCTCGACGGGGGTGATCTCCTCGGCGAAGACGCCGCGGGCCTGCGCGGCGGCGGCCCGCTGGTGGGAGGCGGCGGCGAAGGCGTCCTGCGGCTCGCGGGCGATGCCGAGGCGGGTGTTGTGCTTCTCGGTGGACTCGCCCATGGCGATGCCCTCGAAGGAGTCGGTGAGCCCGTCGTGCGCCATGGAGTCGAGCATCTCCACGGCGCCGTACTTCACGCCCTCGCGGGACTTCGGCAGCAGGTGCGGGGCGTTGGTCATGGACTCCTGGCCGCCGGCGACGACGATGTCGAACTCGCCGGCGCGGATGAGCTGGTCGGCCAGCGCGATGGCGTCGAGACCCGAGAGGCAGACCTTGTTCACGGTCAGCGCGGGCACGCTCATCGGGATGCCCGCCTTGACCGCGGCCTGCCGCGCCGGGATCTGCCCGGCCCCGGCCTGGAGGACCTGCCCCATGATCACGTACTCCACCTGGGCGGGCGCGACGCCCGCACGCGCCAGTGCCGCCTCGATGGCGAAGCCGCCCAGATCCGCGCCGGAGAACGGCTTGAGGGAGCCCAGGAGGCGTCCCATGGGGGTACGGGCGCCCGCGACGATCACCGATGTGCTGCCTGACGTGCCACTACCAGTCATGCGCATCCCCTTCGGGGAGAAGTGAATGAGGGTTAACTTCAGCGTAGTGAGCGGTACGTGCCCGGGTCACGGTTCGTTCGGTGTGACCGTGCGCACGTTGCGTAACCTCCCGGGCGGCGGTGGACTGTGCGCATGCTGACGCGTATCGACCACATCGGAATCGCCTGTCATGACCTTGACGCAACCGTGGAGTTCTACCGCGCCACCTACGGCTTCGAGGTGTTCCACACCGAGGTCAACGAGGAGCAAGGGGTCCGCGAAGCCATGTTGAAGATCAACGAGACGTCCGACGGCGGCGCCTCGTACCTGCAGCTCCTCGAACCGGTCCGGGAGGACTCGGCGGTGGGCAAGTGGCTGGCCAGGAACGGCGAGGGGGTCCACCACATCGCCTTCGGCACCGCGGACGTCGACGGCGACGCCGACGCCATCCGCGACAAGGGCGTACGCGTCCTGTACGACGAGCCGCGGCGCGGCTCGATGGGCTCGCGGATCACCTTCCTGCACCCGAAGGACTGCCACGGCGTACTGACAGAATTGGTCACTTCCGCATCGGCCACGGGCGCACACTGACCTTTGATTCCCATGGCCGGTAGAGTGCAGGGGGCCGCCCGCGTCCTGGGCGGCCCGATCATCTGACACCATCGGTACCAGCACACGAACAGCCAACGAAACGCAGCACGTCATCGCCATTGCCAGCAACGCAGAAACGACCCGGGGACGGATGGGACCGCGCAGTGCGGGGCTACGACCGCTACGAGCCTGACGCCGTGATGGACGGGCTCTCGCAGTTCGAGGCCGAGATCGAGCGGCTGAAGAAGGAGCGGGAGAAGGCCGTCCAGCACGCCGAGGACCTCGGCTACCAGGTCGAGGTGCTGCGCGCCAAGCTGCACGAGGCGCGCCGCGGACTCGGCGCCCGCAACTCCTTCGACAGCGCCTCGCACCAGGCCGAGCAGTTGCTCCGCAACGCCCAGGCCCAGGCCGACCAGTTGCGCGCCGACGTCGAGCGGGAGCTGCGCGAGAGCCGCGCCCAGGCGCAGCGGCTGCTGCAGGAGCACGCCGAGCGCCAGGCCCGGATGGAGGCCGACCTGCACGCCGAGGCGATCGCCCGGCGGCAGCGGCTGGACGAGGAGCTGGCGGAGCGCCGCACCACCGTCGAGACCCACGTCAACGAGAACGTCGCCTGGGCCGAGCAGCTGCGCTCCCGTACCGAGGCGCAGGCCCGCCGGCTCATGGACGAGACCAGGACCGAGGCGGACCGGCTCGTGGCCGCCGCCCGGGCCGAGGCGCAGCGCCAGTCGGAGCAGACCCGCCAGCGGGTCGGCAGCGAGGCGGAGGCCGCCCGGGCGGAGGCCGACGACCTGCTGCGGCGGGCCCGCGCCGACGCCGAGCGGCTGCTGAACGCCGCGTCCACCCAGGCGCAGGAGGCCACCAGCCACGCCGAGCAGCTGCGCAGCTCCTCGGCCGGGGAGGCGGAGGAGGCGCGCCGGGAGGCGACGGACGCGCAGCGCCGGGCCGAGGAGAAGCTCGCGGAGGCCGAGACCGCGCTGCGTGCCGCGCGCACCGAGGCGGACCGGCTGGTGGCGCAGGCCGAGGAGGCGGCGACCAAGAAGATCGCCGAGACCGAGGCGGGCGCCGACCAGCGGATGCGCACCACGCGCAACGAGATCGCGCGGCTGGTCGGCGAGGCCACCAAGGAGGCCGAGGCGATCAAGGCGGAGGCCGAGCAGGTGCGGGCCGACGCCCGTACGCAGGCCGAGGCCCTGGTCGCGGAGGCCGAGGAGACGGCCCGTACGCGCTCCGCCGAGGACAGCGCGAACGCCATCGCCAAGGCCGCCAAGACCGCCGAGGACGTGCTCAACAAGGCGTCCAAGCAGGCCGAGGACACCACCGCGGCCGCCGGCGAGGAGGCCGACCGGATCCGCCGCGAGGCGGAGGCGGAGGCCGCGCGGCTGCGGGACGAGGCCGCCGCGGCGGCCGAGCAGCTCAAGGGCGCGGCCAAGGACGACACCGAGGAGTTCCGGGCCAAGACGGTCGAGCTGCAGGGCGAGGCCCGGCGGCTGCGCGACGAGGCCGAGCAGCTGCGCGCGGAGGCCACCGCCGAGGGCGAGCGGATCCGCGGCGAGGCCCGCCGGGACGCCGTCGCGCAGATCGAGGAGGCGGCGAAGTCCGCCGAGGAGCTGCTCGCGAAGGCCGGCACGGACGCCGAGGAGCTGCGCGAGACCGCAACGGCCGAGGGCGAGCGGGTGCGCGGCGAGGCCGCGGAGCGGGCCGCGACGCTGCGCGAGCGGGCCGAGGAGGCGCTCGCCAAGGCCCGTGCCGAGGCGGACGAGCTGCGTGCCGAGGCCGAGGCCCAGGCGGAGAAGATCGCCGAGGCCGCGGCGGAGGCGGCGCGCAAGACCCGTACGGAGGCCGACGAGGCCGTCACCGCCCGCCGCGCCGAGGTGCAGACGGAGCTGGACCGGCTCCAGCAGGAGGCGGCGGGCCGGGTCACGGCCGCCGACGAGGCGCTGGCCGGGGCCCGCGGCGAGGCGGAGCGGATCCGCCGGGAGGCCGCGGAGGAGACCGAGCGGCTGCGCGCGGAGGCCGCGGAGCGGCTGCGCACGCTCCAGCAGCAGGCGCAGGCCGAGGCGACCCGGATGCGCGAGGAGGCGGCCGCCGAGACGGCCGGGACGCGCGCCGAGGCCGAGGCGGCCGCCCAGCGGCTGCACGAGGACGCCACGGGCGAGTCCGAGCGGCTGCGCCGCGAGGCCCAGGAGGCGGCCGACCGGATCCGCACCGAGGCGTCCGCGGCCGCGGAGCGGCTGGCGGCGGAGGCGCAGGAGGCGCTGAGCGCCGCGCAGGAGGAGGCCGCGCGCCGGCGGCGCGAGGCCGAGGAGCTGCTGACCGCGGCCCGCGGCGAGGCCGAGCGGGAGCGGACGCAGGCCACCCGGCAGGCGGAGGAGCTGCTGGCCTCGGCGCGGAAGCGGGTCGAGGAGGCGCAGGCCGAGGCGGCCCGGGTCACCGAGGAGTCGGAGCGCCGGGCGCGCGAGCTGGTGGCCGCGGCGGAGCAGACGGCCCAGCAGGTACGGGACTCGGTCAGCGAGTTGCGCGGGCAGGCCGACGAGGAGATCGCGGGGCTGCGCTCGGCCGCGGAGCACGCCGCGGCGACGCTGCGCCGGGAGACCAGGGAAGAGACGGACGCCGCCAAGGAGTTGGCGGAGTCGGCCGTCAACGACGCGCTAGCAGAGGCAGAGCGCCTGCGTACCGAGGCCGAACGGGTCCGGGACGAGTCCCGCGCCGACGCCGCGAAGCGCCGTGCGGAGGCCGCGGAACAGGCCGACAAGCTGGTCGAGAAGGCGCACGACGAGGCGACCCGGGCCACCGCCGCGGCCGAGGAGCAGGCCGACGTGATGGTCGCCGCCGCCCGCAAGGAATCCGATCGGCTGGTGCGCGGCGCCACGTCGGAGGCGAGCGGTCTGGTGGAGAAGGCCCGCGCGGACGCCGACCGGATGCTGGAGGAGGCCCGCCGGGACTCCCAGGCGATCCGCGAGCGCGCCGAGGAGTTGCGTACGCGCACGGAGGCCGAGACCGACGCCCTGCACGACCGCGCGCGGCGCGAGGCCGCGGAGGCCACCAAGGCCGCCGGCGAGCGCGTGGACAAGCTGGTCGCCGCAGCTCACGAGCAGCTCAACTCGGCCGAGACACGCGCGGGGCAGCTGCTCACCGACGCCAAGAGCGAGGCGGACAAGGTCCGTATCGCCGCGGTGAAGAAGGCGGAGGGGCTGCTCAAGGAGGCCGAGCAGAAGCAGGCCGAGGCGTTCGACGCGGCCGAGCGGACGAAGGCCGAGGCGCGTGCCGAGGCCAAGCGGATGGTCGACGAGGGCGGCCGCGAGCTGGAGTTGATCACCCGCAGACGCGAGGACATCAACGCGGAGATCTCCCGCGTGCAGGACGTCCTCGAAGCCCTGGAGTCCTTCGAGAACCCCGGTACCCTCGCGGCGAACGGCAAGGACGCCAAGGACGGCAAGAACAGCCAGGTCAGCAAGGGGAAGGACGGCGGGGGCAAGGCCCCCGCCGCCGCCGCGGCCCGCTCGGGGGGCAAACAGTCCGGTGGCAGACCACTCGATTGAGCGGACATTCTCCAGATCAAACCTGGATTGACGCTGTGACACGCCGTCAGCACCCCTAGGATTCCCCTTATCACCTCACTCGGTCTCTTTCGACAGGAACCCCATGAGCGACACTGCCAACCCCTTCGGTTTCGAGTTCGCAAGGCGCGGATACGACCGCGAGCAGGTGGACGAACGGATCACCAAGCTCGTAGCCGACCGCGACAGTGCCCTCTCGCGCATCACCTCCCTTGAGAAGCGGATCGAGGAGCTGCACCTCGAGACGCAGAACGCACAGGCGCAGATCGCCGACTCCGAGCCGTCGTACGCCGGCCTCGGTGCCCGGGTGGAGAAGATCCTGCGGCTCGCCGAGGAAGAGGCCAAGGACCTGCGCGAGGAGGCCCGCCGCGCCGCCGACCAGCACCGCGAGCTGGCCGAGTCGGCCGCGCAGCAGGTGCGCAACGACGCCGAGTCGTTCGCCGCCGAGCGCAAGGCGAAGGCCGAGGACGAGGGCGCCCGGATCGTCGAGAAGGCGAAGGGCGAGGCCAGCGGTCTGCGTGCCGAGGCGCAGAAGGATGCCCAGTCCAAGCGCGAGGAGGCGGACACCCTCTTCGAGGAGACCCGCGCCAAGGCCGCCCAGGCCGCCGCGGACTTCGAGACCAACCTCGCCAAGCGCCGCGAGCAGTCCGAGCGCGACCTCGCCTCCCGCCAGGCCAAGGCCGAGAAGCGCCTCGCCGAGATCGAGCACCGCGCCGAGCAGCTGCGCCTGGAGGCCGAGAAGCTGCGTACCGACGCCGAGCGCCGCGCCCGGCAGACGGTGGAGACCGCGCAGCGCCAGTCCGAGGACATCGTGGCGGACGCGAACGCCAAGGCCGAGCGGATCCGCAGCGAGTCCGAGCGCGAGCTGGCGGCGCTCACCAACCGCCGCGACAGCATCAACGCCCAGCTCACCAACGTCCGCGAGATGCTGGCGACGCTGACCGGCGCGCAGGTCGCCGCCCAGGGGGGCACCGACGAGGTCGAGGACAAGCCGGGCGTGCCCGCCCAGCAGTCCCGCTGAGGCCGCGGCGGCCGGGCGGATGACCGCCGCCCGGCCGTGCGGTACGTCTCCGGCGCCCTCCGCCCCCGCGACGGAGGGCGCCAATCCGGTTGTGTCGATTGGTCCCAGGAGATGCGTTCGATGACCTCCCCGCCTAGGGTTAGCCCATGATCGAACTGGAGGGGCTCACCAAGCGGTACGGCGACAAGCTCGCCGTGGACCACCTGACCTTCCAGGTGCGGCCCGGCATGATCACCGGATTCCTGGGGCCCAACGGCGCCGGCAAGTCGACGACGATGCGCATGATGCTCGACCTCGACAACCCCACCTCCGGGTCGGTGCGCATCGACGGCAAGCACTACCGCGAGCTGTCGGAGCCGCTGAAGTACATCGGCGCCCTGCTGGACGCGAAGAACATGCACGGCGGCCGCAGCGCGTACAACAACCTGCTGTGCCTGGCCCAGAGCAACCGCATCCCGGCCGCCCGGGTGAGCGAGGTGCTGGACACCGTCGGCCTGACGGCGGTGGCGAAGAAGAAGTCCAAGGGCTTCTCGCTCGGCATGGGCCAGCGCCTCGGCATCGCGTACGCGCTGCTGGGCGACCCCGAGATCCTGATGTTCGACGAGCCGGTCAACGGGCTCGACCCCGAGGGCATCCACTGGATCCGCAACCTGATGAAGAGCCTGGCCGCCCAGGGCCGCACGGTCTTCGTCTCCAGCCACCTGATGAGCGAGATGGCGCTCACCGCCGACCACCTCATCGTCATCGGCCAGGGCAAGCTGCTCGCGGACACCTCGATGGCCGGCTTCATCCGGGAGAACTCGCGGTCGTACGTGCGCGTGCGCACCCCGCAGCCCGAGCAGTTCAAGGACGCCGCCAGCGCCGCGGGCATGGCCGTCTCCCTGCGGGGCGACGGCGCGTTCGAGATCGAGGGCGCCGACATGGCGGAGCCGGTCGGCGAGCTGGCCGCACAGCACCGGGTGACGCTGCACGAGCTGAGCCCGCAACAGGCCTCCCTGGAGGAGGCGTTCATGCAGATGACCGCCCAGGCGGTCGAGTACCACGCGCACGATCTGAGCGACCCGAACGCCGCCGCCGCGGCGGCGGGGGCCGTGCCGGGCGCGCCGCCGGCGGCGCAGGCACCGCCCCCGCCGGGTCCGCAGTGGGGCAAGGGAGACTGACGGCCATGGCAGCACCCTCGGCAGTGCTCAAGTCGGAGTGGACCAAGGTCCGCACGGTCAGCTCCACGATGTGGACGCTGGCCGCCGCGCTGGTCCTCACCGCCGCGGTGGGCGCGCTCCTGTCCGGCGTCATGAACGCCACGTTCGACGACCTCTCCGAGGCCGAGCGACTCACCTTCGACCCCACCCTGGTCAGCTTCTTCGGCATGATGCTCGGCCAGCTCGCGATGGTCGTCTTCGGCGTCCTCGTGATCAGCACGGAGTACAGCTCCGGCATGATCAAGACCTCGCTGGCCGCGGTGCCCCAGCGCGCCACGTTCTACGTCTCGAAGGTCGCGGTCGCCACGCTGCTCGCCCTGATCGTCGGACTGCTCACCAGCTTCCTCACGTTCTTCCTCGGTCAGTCGCTGCTCGGCGACCACAAGGCGTCGATCGGCGACGAGAACGTGCTGCGGGCGGTCATCGGCGCCGGGCTGTACATGGCCGTGATCGCGATGTTCTCCATGGGCGTCGCCGCGATGCTGCGCAGCACGGTGCTCTCGCTCGGCCTGCTGATGGCGTTCTTCTTCCTGATCTCCTCGATCCTGGCGGGCGTCCCGGCCACCAGGGACGTCGCTCGCTACCTGCCGGACCAGGCGGGCTCGCGCGTCATGCAGGTGGTGCCCGGCGCGCTGAACAGCGACGAGACGCCGTACGGGCCGTGGGGCGGCTTCGGCATCATGTGCGCGTGGACGGCGGTGGCGCTGATCGGCGGGTACATCGTGCTGAAGAAGCGCGACGCCTGACGGCCTGCCCGCCGGGAACCGGAAGCGCACCGATAGCCTCTTAGCCTGAAGGGGGACGGGAAGTCGCGTGTGCCCCCGTGTCCGGCGCAGGGGGCCACATGATCGAAGCACAGGGTCTGACGAAGACCTACGGCGGGAAGACCGCCGTGTACAACCTTTCCTTCACCGTCCAGCCGGGCGTCATCACCGGCTTCGTGGGCCCCAACGGGGCGGGCAAGTCGACCACGATGCGCATGATCCTGGGCCTCGACGAGCCGACCGGCGGCACCGTCACCGTCGGCGGCCATCCGTACCGCAGGCTGCCCAACGCCCCCCGCCAGGTGGGCGCCCTGCTGGACGCCAAGGCGGTGCACGGCGGCCGCAGCGCCCGCAACCACCTGCGCTGCGTCGCCCAGCTCTCCGGCATCCCGCAGCGCCGCGTCGACGAGGTGCTCGACGTCGTGGGGCTGCGCGAGGTCGCCGGCCGCCGCTCCAAGGGCTTCTCGCTCGGCATGGGCCAGCGCCTCGGCATCGCCGGCGCGCTGCTCGGCGACCCGCAGATCCTGCTCTTCGACGAGCCGGTCAACGGCCTCGACCCCGAGGGCATCCTGTGGATCCGCAACCTGATGAAGAAGCTGGCGAGCGAGGGCCGGACCATCTTCGTCTCCAGCCACCTGATGAGCGAGATGGCGGTGACCGCCGACCACCTCATCGTCATCGGCCGCGGGCAGCTCATGGCCGACATGAGCGTGCGGGACTTCATCAACACGCATTCGGCGAGCTACGCGCGCGTCCGCGTCCCCGACGGGGAGCAGGCGGCGCGGGAGAAGCTGTCCGCCGCCCTCACCGAGCAGGGCGCGCACGTGCAGCCGGAGGACGACGGGGCGCTGCGGGTGGGCGGGATGCCACTGCCGCGGATCAGCGACCTGGCGCACGACGCGGGCATCCGGCTGTGGGAGCTGTCGCCGCACGAGGCGTCGCTGGAGGAGGCGTACATGCGGATGACGCAGGGCGCCGTGGACTACCGCTCCACCGCCGACCACCGCGCCGGCCTCCAGCAGGCGGGCCCGGTGCCCCCGCAGGGGTACGCGGCCCCGGGGCCCGGCTACGCGCCGCCCATGGGCGCTCCGGGGATGCCCCCGGCCGGCCCCGGCGTGCCGCAGCCCGGTCCGGGCGTGCCGGGCATGCCGCCGCCCGGCGTGCAGCCCGGCTACGCGCCGCCCCCGCCGCAGGGGTACGCCCCGCCGCCACCCCCGGCCGCGCCGCAGGCCCCGGCCGGCGCCGCCGCTCCCGCCCCGCGCGAAGGTGAGACCCGCCGATGAGCTACCCGCCGCAGCCCTCCGCCCCCGCCCCCGGCGCACCCCCGGTGCCCGGTGCCGCTCCCGGCCGGTTCCCCGGTGCCGGCCCCGGCCTCGCACCGCCGCCCGGCGCCCCCGCGGGCGGCGGCTACTCCTCGCCGATCCCGATCGTCAGGACGCACCTGGGCCACGCCTTCGCCTCCGAGTGGACCAAGATCCGCTCGGTGCGCTCGACGATGTGGACGCTGGGCATCATGCTCGTGCTCGTCGTCGGCGTGGGCTTCCTCATCGCGCTGGCGATGGCCACCGACGACTGGGTCGGCGCGCCGCTGCTCTCCGGCGGCCTCTTCGGCCTGATGCTCGGCCAGATCTGCATCGTGACGCTCGGCGTGCTGGTGATCACCTCCGAGTACGGCACGGGCATGATCCGTACCACGCTCACCGCCTCGCCGCAGCGCTGGCGGGTGCTGGCCGCCAAGGCCGTGGTGTTCTTCGTGCTCGCCTTCGTGCTCACCACCGCGGCGTGCGCGATCACGGCGCTGATCCACTCGTCGGTCCTCAGCGGCCAGACGGTGCCCGAGTACGAGGCCGGCGACCCGATGTTCAAGGACTCGGTCTCGGACAGCGGCGAGCTGATCGCCACCGGCGGCCAGTGGTTCGACGCCACCGTGGGCGCGGCGCTGTACGTGTCGCTGCTCGGCCTGCTCGCGCTGGCCGTGGGCGCGATCCTGCGGCACTCCGCGGGCGCCATCACCACGATGGTCGGCTTCATCCTGCTGCCGCTGATCATCGCGCTGTTCATGCAGGCGGAGAGCCTGCGGGACGTGCAGCGCAAGCTGATCGAGTACTCCCCGCTCAGCGGTCTCGCCTCGCTCTTCGGCATCCCGTTCTTCGACGACGCCGACATGGGCGGCTGGGGGCTGCTCGGCATGCTGGCCGCCGTCACCGGCGGGATGCTCCTGCTGGCGTTCGCGCTGCTGTCGAAGCGGGACGTCTAGGCGTACGCGGACGGCCCGGGGGCGCCTTCCCGTACGGGGTCCGTACGGGAAGGCGCCCCCGGCCGCTCAGACGCCCAGTTCCTGGGCGAGCACCGCGGCCTGCACCCGGCTGCGCAGCCCCAGCTTCGCCAGCAGCCGGCTGACGTGCGTCTTCACCGTGGCCTCCGCCATGTCGAGGCGGGCCGCGACGTCCGCGTTGGACATGCCCTGCCCCAGGCAGGCCAGCACCTCCCGCTCGCGCCGCGTGAGCGAGTCGAGGACGGCGGGGTCGGGCCCGCCGGGCGCCGGGGGCCGCCGCCCGCCGGCGAACTCGGCGATCAGCCGCCTGGTCACGGCCGGGGCGATCAGGCCCTCGCCGCGCGCGACGGTGCGTACCGCCTCCACGAGGGCGTCCGCCTCGGTGTTCTTCAGCAGGAAGCCCGCGGCGCCGGCGCGCAGCGCGCCGAAGACGTACTCGTCGAGGTCGAACGTCGTCAGCACCAGCACGTCGGCCAGCTCCTCGGCGCTGATCAGCCGGGTCGCCGCCACCCCGTCGAGCTTGGGCATCTGGATGTCCATCAGCACCACGTCCGGCCGCAGTTCGCGGGCCAGCCGCACGGCCTCCTCGCCGTCGGCGGCCTCGCCGACGACGTCGAGTCCGGCGGCGGAGCGCAGGATGAGCACGAGCCCGGCGCGCACGGCCTGCTGGTCCTCGGCGACGAGGATCCGGACGGGCGGGGCGGCGTCAGCCATGGGTCCTCCGTTGCGGTTGTGCGCTGTCCTCGCCGGCGGGCAGCCCGGCCCGGACGGCCCAGCGCTTGCCGGTGCCGTTCCCCGTGCCGTTCCCGCTGCCCGCCCGGCTGCCGTCTTCCGTACCGTCCTCGGGCCCCGCGGTGAACGAGCCGCCCAGCAGTGCCACGCGCTCCTCCATCCCGATCAGCCCCGCGCCCGAGCCCGGCGCCCGCGGCACGGGTCCGCCGCCCGGCCGCCCGTCCTGCTGCCGCCCGTCGCCGAGCGGGCTGGTCACCGCCACCGTCAGCGGCTCGGGTCCGGCCAGCGCGACGCGTACCTCGCCCGGGGCGGCGTGCTTGAGCGCGTTCGTCAGCGACTCCTGCACGATGCGGTACGCGGCCAGCTCCACCGGCGCCGGCAGCTGCACGCCCGGCTCGCGGGCGTCGTCGAGGGTGAAGCCGAGGCCGCTGGCGGTGCCGTTGACCCGGGCCTGCTCCACCAGCGCGGCCAGCCCGTCCAGCGTCGGGGCCGCCGCCGGCTCGTCCTTCGTCCCGTCGCCCTCCGAGTCGCGCAGCAGGCCGATGAGGCGGCGCATCTCCGCCAGCCCCTGCACGCTGTTCTCGCGGATGACGGACAGCGCCTCCCGGGACGCCTTCCGGTCGTCGATCGACTGGGCGGCGGTGGCGTGGATGGCGATGGCAGAGAGGTGGTTGGCCACCATGTCGTGCAGTTCGCGGGCCATCCGGGCGCGCTCGGCGCCGACGGCCTCGCGCCGGTCCAGCTCGGCCAGCAGCGCCGTCTGCTGCGCCCGCAGCCGGGCGGCGTCGGCGGCCTGGCGGTGCGAGCGCAGGGCGACGCCGGTGGTGGCGGGGGCGAGCGTGATGAGGCCGACGGCGACGCCGACGAGGATCACGACCCGGTCCTGGAAGACGGCCAGCACGACGATGGTCGTGGCCACGGTGAGCCCCGCGGCGATCCGCGGGATCCAGCGGGCGGCGGTCGCGGTGCCGTAGACGACGGCCGCGTACACGAGGTCCGTGAACATCATGACCGTGGCCAGCGTGCCCCACGTGAACTGGTCGGCGACGACGGCGACGGTGGCGATGCCCAGCGCCGTCATCGGCCGGCTCCGGCGCAGCAGCTCCGCGCCGGACATGAACGCCAGCGGGATCAGCGTCAGCCGCGAGTCGTCGAACGGCCGCCCGCCCTGGGTGTGCAGCCCGAGCCCCCAGAGCGCCAGCCCGCCGAGCATGCCGATGACCGCGAGGAGCACGTCGTCGCGGTGCGGCCTGAGCGAGGGGCGTGAGCTGGTCACTCCCCCATCAAACACGGCCGTGGCGGCCCGGGCCTCCGTATCCCGGCCCGCTTTCGGCGGCCTCGGGCTACATCGAAGGATGCAGTCCGGGATCGTCGCGTACGACGACGTGCCCGCGCGCCCCGCACGGGAGCCTGGAAGCAGGCCCGGGAAGGGAGAGCACCGTGATCGTCACGCTCATCATCGTCTGCGAGGTCGCCTTCTGGGTGCTGCTCGCCGCAGGGCTCTCGCTGCGCTACCTGGCGCGAATGCCCCGGCTGGGCGCCGGGGTGCTGCTGTGCGAGCCGCTGCTGGAGGTCGTGCTGCTGATCGTCACGGCGATCGACCTGAAGAACGGTGCGGAGCCGGACTGGAAGCACGGCCTGGCCGCCGTCTACATCGGCTTCTCGATCGCGCTCGGCCCGACGACGATCCGCTGGGTCGACGCCCGCTTCGCGCACCGCTTCGCGGGCGGGCCGCCGCCGGTGAAGCCGCCGAAGTACGGGATGGCGCGGGCGCTGCACGAGTGGAAGACCGCCGCCCGCTGGATCCTGGCGAGCGGCATCGCGATCGCGCTGCTCCAGGGCGCCGTCTGGTACGTCGGCGGCGACGGCGACACCGAGTCGCTGAAGGCGTGGCAGATGCGGATGCTGTTCGTCATCGGCATCAACGTGGTCATCGCCGCGAGTTACACGCTCTTCCCCAAGCAGCGCCCGGCCGGCGCGGTGGAGCCGGACGCCGGCCGCGAGGGCAGCGCGGGCTCAGCGTTCTCCGCCCGGCACCCAAAGGACGTCGCCGACCGCCTTGTTGGCCGTACGCGCAAGGATGAAGAGCAGATCAGATAGCCGGTTGAGGTACGTGGCCGTCAGCGGGTTCATGACCTCGCCGTGGACCTCCAGGGCGGCCCACGTCGACCGCTCGGCCCGGCGCACCACCGTGCACGCCTGGTGCAGCAGCGCCGCGCCGGGCGTGCCGCCGGGGAGGATGAAGCTGCGCAGCTTCTCCAGGTCGGCGAGGAAGCGGTCGCAGTCGGCCTCCAGCCGGTCGACGTACTCCTGCTCGACGCGCAGCGGCGGGAACTCGGGGTCCGGCCGCACGGGCGTGGAGAGGTCGGCGCCGACGTCGAAGAGGTCGTTCTGCACCCGGGTGAGGACGCGGGCTACCTCCTCGGGCAGCTCGCCGAGGGCGAGGGCGGTGCCGATGACGGCGTTGGCCTCGTTGGCGTCGGCGTACGCGGAGATCCGCAGGTCGGTCTTGGGCACCCGGCTCATGTCGCCGAGGGCGGTGGTGCCCTTGTCTCCGGTACGGGTGTAGATCCGCGTCAGGTTGACCATGCGCACAGCGTATGCCCGCACCCCTACGCACCGGCGCCGCGGAACACGCGTGTGCCCAGCGTCACCGCCCCCACGGCGAACGCGGCGGCGACGAGCGCGCCCCACAGCATCTCGGCGCCCGCGTACTCGCCGACGAAGGCGGCGCGCACGGCGTCGACGACGTAGCGGTACGGCACCGCGCGCGACAGCGCGTCCAGCCACCCGGGCGCCAGCGCCATCGGCAGCATCAGCCCGGACAGCAGCATCGACGGCAGCGTGACGGCGTTGACGACGGGGCCGAACTCCTGCGGCGTACGCACCCGCAGGGCGAAGGCGTACGACAGCGAGGCCATCGCCGTCGAGAGCAGCACGACGAACACCAGCCCGATGAGCACCCCGGGCAGCGGCGCGCGCAGCCCCATCGCCACCGCGGCGACGACGAGCAGCACGGCCTGGAAGAGCAGCAGCAGCGCGTCGCGCAGCACCCGGCCGAGCAGCAGCGCGAGCCGGCTGACGGGGGTGGCGCGCATGCGGTCCAGCACGCCGAGGTTCTTCTCCACGATGATGCCGAAGCCGGCGAAGGAGGCGCTGAACAGCCCGAGCATCATCAGCAGCCCGGGGACGAGGACCTGCCACGAGCTGCCGTCGGCGGCGAGCGGCAGGTCGCGCAGCAGCGGGCCGAAGAAGACGAGGTAGAGCAGGGGCATGAGGATGCCGAAGAGCATCTGGAAGCGCGAGCGCAGGGTCTGGCGGGCGTAGCGGCCGAAGACGAGGGCGGTGTCGGCGGCGAGGGCGTGCACGGCGGTCTCCCGGGGGCTGGGGGCGTACGGAGTCGGGGCGGGCGGCGGTCGCCGTCAGACGGACAGCGGGGCGGGGTCCCGGTCGGGCTCGGGGCGGCGGCCGGTGAGGGCGAGGAAGGCGTCCTGGAGGGATGCGCCGGGCGAGCCGGCGTGGCGCTGCTTCAACTCCCGCGGCGTGCCGTCGGCGACGACGACGCCGTGGTCGACGACCACGATCCGGTCGGCGAGGGCGTCGGCCTCGTCGAGGTAGTGCGTGGTGAGCACGACGGTGGTGCCGTGCCGCTCGCGCAGCCGGCGGACCAGGTCCCACAGGTCGGCGCGGCTGCCCGGGTCGAGTCCTGTGGTGGGTTCGTCGAGGAAGAGCAGCTCGGGCCGGTGGACGAGCCCGAGCGCGAGGTCGAGCCGGCGCCGCTGGCCGCCGGAGAGCGCGGCGCAGGGGCGGTCGAGCAGGTCCTCGATGCCGAGTTCGGCGGCGAGTTCCGCGGTGCGCGCCTCGGCGGCGGCCTTCGCGAGCCGGTACAGCCGGCCCTGGGTGACCAGTTCCTCCCGTACGGAGACCTGCGGGTCGACGCCGCCGCTCTGGGCCACGTACCCGATCCGCTCGCGCACGCCGGCGGGGTCGGCGACGAGGTCGCGGCCCGCGACGGTGGCGGCGCCGCCGGTGGGCGGCAGCAGGGTGGTGAGCATCTGCAGGGTGGTGGTCTTGCCGGCGCCGTTGGGCCCGAGGAGCCCGACGATCTCACCGGGCCGGACCCGCAGGTCGATGCCGCGGACGGCCTCGACCGGCCCCTGCTTGGTGGTGAAGGTCCGGGCGAGGCCGGACGCGCTGAGGATCGCCATGCCCCACAGAAAAACAGAGTCACTGAATTTTTGCAATGACTCTAATTTTTCACTCGCACCAGGCTGGGTACGATGAGTGCATGGCCGAGGGACTCAGGGAGCGCAAGAAGCGGCAGACCAGGCAGCACATCTCCGACGTGGCCACCGGCCTGTTCCTGGAGCGCGGCTTCGACGCGGTCACGGTCGCCGAGGTCGCCGAGGCCGCGGACGTCTCGGTCAACACCGTGTACAACTACTTCCCGGCCAAGGAGGACCTCTTCCTCGACCGCAGCCGCGGCCTGGTCGAGCGCACCTCCCGCGACGTACGCGGCCGGGCGCCCGGCGAGTCCGCCGCGGAGGCCGTCCTGCGCGGACTGCAGGAGGACGTCGAGGCGATGTCCGGCCGGGTCGGGCTCAACCCGGGCATGGGGAAGTTCCTCGTCGTCGTCCAGGAGGCGAACGCCCTCCAGGCCCGGCTGTGGCACATGCAGCAGGAGGGTCTCGAACTCCTCGCCGCCACCCTCCGCGAGGAGACCCGGGCCGCCGCGGACGACCCGCTGCCCGAGCTGATCGCGGGTCAGCTCTCCTGGGTCAACAGCGCGCTCTACGGCTTCATCCGCCGCGAGATGGTCGCCGGCGGCCACCCCGCGGCCGTCTCGCGCGCCGCGCTCGGCGTTCTCGACGAGATGGCGGACCTGTTGGGCCAAAAGGTGCTCAACTACGCGCGCCGGCCCGCCGAGTGAGCCGCGGGCGTGTGATGTCCGTCATCTGAGACGTGACGCGCATCTCTAAGCGCTCCGCGAACGGGCCAGGAGCGCTAGTGTCCGCTTCGGAGCACGTGAACGAGCCGTATAGCGAGGGAACCACCGTGGAATCCGCCGGAAAGCTCGCCGTCGTCGGAGCCGGACTCATGGGGTCCGGTATCGCCCAGGTCGCCGCCCAGGCCGGCTGGCACGTCGTGCTGCGCGACCTCACCGACGAGGCGCTGACGCGCGGCACGGACGGCATCAAGGGCTCGTACGAGAAGTTCGTCGCCAAGGGCAAGCTGGACGCGGCCACCGCCGAGCAGGCACTCGCCCGGATCACCACCACCACGGACCTCGGTGCCGCCGCCGACGCGGACATCGTCGTCGAGGCGGTCTTCGAACGGCTCGACGTCAAGCAGGAGATCTTCCGCACGCTCGACGGCCTGGTGCGCGACGACGCCGTGCTCGCCTCCAACACCTCCGCGATCCCCCTCACCAAGATCGCGGCGGCGACCGCCCGCCCCGAGCGCGTCGTCGGCACGCACTTCTTCTCGCCGGTCCCCATGATGGGGCTCTGCGAGCTGGTACGGGGCCTGCGGACCAGCGACGAGACCCTCGCCCGCGCCCGGGCCTTCGCCGAATCCACCGGCAAGACCTGCATCGTCGCCAACCGCGACGTGGCCGGCTTCGTGACCACGCGGCTGATCACCGCGCTCGTCGTCGAGGCCGTCAAGCTGTACGAGTCGGGCGTCGCCACCGCCGAGGACATCGACGCCGCCTGCCGGCTCGGCTTCGGCCACGCCATGGGGCCGCTGGCCACCGCCGACCTGACCGGCGTCGACATCCTGCTGCACGCCGCCGAGAACATCTACACCGAGACCCAGGACGAGAAGTTCGCGCCGCCGGAGCTGATGCGCCGCATGGTCGACGCCGGCGACATCGGCCGCAAGAGCGGCCGCGGCTTCTACGAGCACTGACCCGGGCCGCCCGTCGCCCCGGCCCGCCCGCGAAGGCGGCCGAGGGCGGGTGCGGCGTCCCCCGGAGGGGTGAAATCGGGGCGGATACCCGCACAGACGGCAACCCGGCACCGCCCGGGGGAGTCAGATCACTAGAGGAACCGGCACGGACTCGGCATCACGGACAACGAGAACCGCAGACGGGGAGCGCACATGTTTGAGGCGGAGGGCCGCGAAAGCGCCCCGCCCTACCACCCGGCCCGCCACCGCGCGGGCCCCGCGCGCCGGAACGCCCGCCGCCCGGTGCCGGACGGCACCGCGGACGGTACGGGCCCCGGGGCGCCCGCGTACATCAAAGGGGACTGCGCCGAGTTGACCGTCGGGGGCCGCCTCGACGTCCGCAGCGCGGCGGACGCCCGCGTCGCCCTGCACCGGGCCGTCGACGAGGGCCACGGCGACCTGGTCCTGGACCTCACCGACCTCCACTCCTGGGACGCCACAGGACTGGGTGTCATCATGGGGGCACACCGCAGGGCAGGACGGGCCGATCGCCGGCTCGTGCTGCGCGGGGTGCCGCCGCAGATGCAGCGACTGCTGGTGGCCACGAGACTCCACCGCATCCTCACGATTCAGTGAACAAAAGGCGTCGTCGGGGAGTCCCCCTCGACAGGTCGCCCGGCGGAGGTCATAGGGTTTCCGGGCCGGGGAGCGGCACGGCGCAGGACGGCGGGCAGGGGGCTTCGCGATGGACCCGAACACGGGCCACGGACAGGACGACACACCCGAGGGCATAACCCCGCCCCCGGGTGCTTCCCCCGGTCCGTACCCCGGCGAGCCGGGGTACACGCACCCGGACCCCGACGAGCCCGGGGCCGCGTACCCGGAGCACGACGGGGGCGCGTTCCCCGGCGCGGAGCCGCCGGCTCCGTACGAGGCCGCGGGCGCGTTCCCCGGCGACGACCCCGTGCGGCCGTACGCCGGAGAGGTGCTGGGCCCCCACGGCGACGACGCCGACGGCGTACCCGACGAGACCGCGGAGGCCGGCCAGGCCGCCCCGGGCTCCTTCCCCGGCCCGCTCCCCGACGCCGCCGGCGCGGGCACCGGTGCGGCCCCCGGCGGCAAGGGCGCCGGGCGCGGCCGCCCGGGCGACGGCCGCTCCCCCGCCGGCTCCCGGCCGGGCCCTGCCCGTATGGCCCGGGTCATCGCCGGCGAGTACCGCCTCACCGTCAACCCCGTCGACGGCACCCACGCCGAGTTGTGCCCGCCCGCGGAACGCCCCGGTCCGCCGCGCCGGATGACCGCGGAGGAGCGCGCGGAACAGCGCCGGCCGCCGTCGCCGCCCCCCGGCCCGGCGGGCCCGCAACTGCCACTGCTGGAACGCGAGGAGATCCGCGAGCGGCTGGTGCGCCTGCTCTCCCGCGGCCGCTCCGTCCGCCTCACCGGCCCCTCCGGCTCCGGCCGCACCGCCCTGCTGGAGGCCGTCGCCGCCGACTGCGCCGAGCTGGCACCGGACGGCGTCATCCGGCTGAACGGCCGGGCCCGTACCCCCACCGACCTGCGCTACGAACTGTGCGCCGCCGTCTACGAGCTGGCCGGCCGGCGCCCCGACCCCGGCCGGCTGGCCGAGCTGCTGCCGACGATCGGCGCGGTCGTGGTGCTCGACGACGCCGAGTTCGGCGGCACGGCGCTCGAAGAGCTGCTGGACGCCACCCCCGAGTGCGCGTACCTGATCTCCGTCACCCCCGACGTCGCCGGGCCGACGGCCGCCTCGTACCTCGAAGAGGTCTCGCTGCCGGGCCTCGGCCGCGCCGCCTGCATGCAGCTCCTGGAGCGCGCCGGACGGCGCCCGCTCAGCGACGACGAGCGCACCTGGGCGGCGGACCTGTGGTTCGAGTCCGAGGGCCTGCCGCTGCGGTTCGTGCAGGCCGGTGCCGTGCTGCGGCTCGCCGGGCCGGGCATGGGCGAGCCGCTGCCGACGCTGGCCGAGAGCGCCGCGCCGGCCGCGCTGCTGGCGTCGCGGCTCAGCGGGGCGGCGCGTACCGCGCTGCGCTTCGCCGTGGGCCTCGGCGGCGTCTTCCCGCACCACGCGCAGTTGCCCGCGCTCGCCGGCGAGGCGCTGGCCGACACCGCGCTCGCCGAACTCGCCGGCTGCGGCCTGGTCTCCGGCGGCCTCGGCCGCTACCGGCTGGCGGCCGGCGTCTCCGCCCAGCTCATCGCCGCCGGCTACGACCAGCCCGCGGAGGGCGGCCAGGAGCCGGCGCTCACCGCCGCGCAGCACTACGCCTGGTGGTCCGCGCACCGCTCGGTGACCCCCGAGACGGTCGCCGACGACGCGGACGCCATCCTCGCCTCGCTCGGCGGCCTCGTCGCCGACCGGGAGGGCACCACCGCCAGCACCGCCGTGCTGCTCGCGCGCGCCGCCGCGCCCGCGTTCGCCGCGGCGCTGCGCTGGAGCGCCTGGGAGCGGGCGCTGCGGTACGGGCAGGAGGCGGCCCGGCGCGCGGGCGAGGTCGCGGCGGAGGCGTACTTCCACCACGAGCTGGGCGTGCTGGCGCTGTGCACCGGCAACGAGGCCCGGGCGCGGGCCGAGTTGGAGGCGGCGCTCGCGCTGCGCGGGGCGATCTCCGACCGCGGCGGCGAGATCGCCAGCCGGCGTGCGCTCGTGCTCGTCACGCACGGCGGCGCCAGCGAGGCGGTGACCACGGCGCTGCCGGTCGTGCCGGCCGGCGCCGCGGCCGTACCGGAGGCGGTGGCCGCGTTCGACGAGCCGGGCGAGGGCGAGGAGCGGCCCGCGGTGCTCCTCTCCCCGCCGTCGGGGGGCGCGGAGACGAAGGCGACGCCGGCGGTGCGCGGGCCCGGTGCCGAGGCGGCTTCGGCCTCCAAGCGCAACCTGATCGCGGCGGGCGCCGGCGCGCTGCTCGTCGCGGTGCTCGGCACGGTGGTCACCCTCGGGATGACGGGCAGCGACGAACCGCCCTCCGACCGGGTCGAGGTCGAGAGGTCGGCCGCCGCGGACGACGACGCGCTGCCCACCGAGGAGCCGTCCCGCACCCCGTCCTCCGAGTCGGCGCCGCCGTCGCCGGAGTCGTCGGCCCCGGAGCCGTCAGAGGAGTGGACCGACGCCGGCGACGAGACGAGCAGCGCACCGCCGCAGAGCCCGTCGAGCAGTTCGCCGGGTACGCCCTCGGACAGCGGCTCGTCGTCGGACGGCGGGACCTCGCAGGGCGGTACGTCGAACGGCGGCGGTACGGACACGGGCGGCGGCGACGGCGGCACCCAGAACGGCGGTACGACGACCGACGGCGGCACCACCGACGACGGGGGCACGACGGACGACGGCGGCACGACCGACGACGGCGGGACCACGGACGACGGAGGCACCACCGACGACGGCGGCACGACCGACGACGGCGGCACCACGGACGACGGTGGCACGACGACGGACGACGGCGGCACGACGCCCCAGGGCGGCACGACCACCGGCACCGACTCGGCGGCGTCCGGCGAAGCGGACGGCGCCCCCTCCGGCGAGGCCGCCTGACGCGGCCGCCGGCGCTCCGCAGAGGGCCCCGCAGCCCGTTCGGGCCCCCCGGGGCCACGGGAACCCCGCGGGAGCGTGCAGCGGCGCCGGGAGGTGAATCCTTTCCGGACCTCCCGGCCTCCTATCCCTGTACCGGCCGAACGGGCCGGGCAGAACCAGGAGGAATGCCGATGATGGTCACCGGACTCGTCGTGATCGGAGCCTTGCTCGTGGGCGCATGCAGTTGGCACCTGATGCGGCGCTACGGGAGCCGAAGCTGACCGGCGCCCGGGCGCGGAGTCAACGCTTCCCCTGGCCGGACGAGCGGCTGATCAAGGCCGCTCAGGACGGCGACGCCACTTCCCTCACGGCCGTCGTCCTGCAGTCGCAGCCTCATGTGCGCAAGTTCGCCGTATCGCTGTGCGCCTCGCCGCAGGACGCGGAGGACGCGGCGCAGGAGGCGCTGATCATCCTCTACCGGAAGATCGGCACCCTGCGGGCCACCGGCGCGCTGGCCTCATGGATGTTCCGGATCGTTCGCAACGAATGCCTCCGGCAGGTACGGCGGCTCGTCCCGCGGAGCGGCGAGGCGCCGGCCGAACCGGAGGCGTCCGCGGAACCGTCGGCGGAGGACGCGGTGCTGCGCAGGCTGGAGGTGGAGCGGATCGCCGCCGCGGTCTGCGCCCTGCCCCGTGACCAGCGGCAGGTCCTGATCATGCGGGACGTCCAGGGCCTGCCCGGCAGGACCGTCGCACGCTCGCTCGGCCTCAGTACCGCCGCGATGAAGTCGCGCCTGCACAGAGCGCGCGCGGCACTGCGGCACTCACTCGGAGGAGCCTCATGACGCTGCACACCGGGAGGCCCGCGCGGGAGGCGAGGACCCGGGCCACCGCGCAGCCGCCGGCGCCCGAGAGGAGCTTCGCCGGCACATCCGTCCCCCGCCATCTGGCGCGCGGCGCCCTCGGCTTCGGGCTGATCACCGCCTCGGTCGGCCTGATACCCGTGGCCGGCCCGGCCGCCCTCCTGGCGGCCCCGCTGTCCCTGATCGCCTTCCGCGGCTGCCCCACCTGCTGGCTGGCGGGCCTGGCACAGACGATCTCCCACGGCCGCCTGCAACGCCGCTGCACAACCGGCACCTGCACCCTCACCAGGGCACACCCGACAGCGAAGCACCCGGAGGACCCCACAACCAACACCCCCGCCCCACCGGCTCCCCGGTGACCAGGCCGCGGGCGCCTTGCGGCGGTCCCTTGCCAGACGCCGGCGAATGCCCCCCGGGTCAGAAGAGCTTGAGTTTGCCGTCGTCCGTTCCGCGCAGCGCGTCGTAGTCCAGCACCGCGCACTCGATCCCCCGGTCCGCCGCCAGCACCCGCGCCTGCGGCTTGATCTCCTGCGCCGCGAACACCCCCCGCACCGGCGCCAGCCGCGGGTCGCGGTTCAGCAGCTCCAGGTAGCGCGTCAGCTGCTCCACGCCGTCGATCTCGCCGCGCCGCTTGATCTCCACCGCGACGGTCGTCCCCTTCTCGTCCCGGCCCAGGATGTCCACGGGGCCGATCGCCGTGGGGTACTCGCGCCGGATGAGGGTCCAGCCCTCGCCCAGTGCCTCCATGCGGTCGGCGAGCAGTTCCTGGAGGTGGGCCTCCACGCCGTCCTTGACCAGGCCCGGGTCGACGCCCAGTTCGTGCGACGTGTCGTGCAGCAACTCCTCGATCGTAATGATCAGTTTTTCGCCTGCCTTGTTCTCGACCGTCCACACGGCGACACCGTCCTGCTCACCTTCTTTCAGAGTGCACGGCGGTGACATCCAGTTGAGGGGCTTGTACGCACGGTCGTCGGCGTGGACGGAGACGCTGCCGTCGGCTTTGACCAGGATCAGCCGGGGCGCGGAGGCGAGGTGTGCGGTGAGCCGCCCGGCGTAGTCGACGGAGCAGCGGGCGATGACGAGGCGCATGGCGCACCACGCTACTCGACTCCCGGCGCACCCTGCGATCTGACCCCTGATGCACCTTTCGGCAATGGCCAGTTGTGTACGCGTTCTTGTGGTGGAGCCGCATCCTCCGCCCTACGGTGGAAGCAGGCGGTTGTCACATGGGCACCGAGAGTGGTGATCGCCGTACCTGTCCGGTCAGGCCCCGCCCGAACCCCGCGGGGCTGCGAGAGGAGAATCCATGTCGCTGGACGTCCCACCTGCCCTGCTCGATCAAGCCGAGCGGGGAGATGTCGACGAAAGGGAGTTTGTCGACTGCGTCCGGACCTCGCTTCCCTATGCCTGGGACATGATCAGTTCCCTGGTGGCACAACTGAAGGTCGACGGCGGAGACTTCGCCGACAACAAGGTCCCGCCCCCGGACGAGCACGCCCGCGGCCAGCTGTTGCGCGCGCTCGCCAGCAATGCGATACGGGAGGCACTGGAACGCCACTTCGGCGTCCGGCTCGCCTTCCAGAACTGTCATCGCGTGGCGGTATTCCCCCTGGAAGCCCCGACGAAGGAGCCTCTGGCCCGCTTCACCTCGGTGCGGGCGCAGTTGCTCAACCAGTCACCGGAGCTGCGTGACTGCTGAAGGGCCCCAGGACACCCCCCGCGCTGCCGCTCCCCACGCCGTCCGCTCGCGCCGCCCCATCCCGTGGTCAGCGAGCGAGGAGCGGCAGCACCTCCGAACCGATACGCCGCACGTTCCGCTCGGTGGCGCACAGCTCCCCCGAGCCCTCGACGAGCAGCGCGAAGCGCGTGATGCCGGTGCGTTCCGCGGTCGCCGCCAGCCGGTCGGCGCACAGCCGGGGCGGGCCCACCGGGTGCAGCGCGCACAGCAGTTCCGTGTACGCCTCCGGATCGCGCATCGGACGGCTTCTGCCGTCCACCGTCTCCATCGCCCCCACGCCGCTGCGGAACGCCCCCGGCAGGGCGGTGCGCAGCAGCTCCGCCGCGCCTTCCGGGGTGTCGTCGACCTGGGCCACGCCGGCCGAGACGTGTTCCGCCGCGTCGATCGCCTCCGGGCTCATCCCGGCCTCCCGCGCGGTACGCCGCCACAGCCGCACCATCTCCGCCTTCTCCTCGTCGCCGCAGTGCATGCCGAGGAGCATCGGCAGCCCGCGCCCGGCGGCGAGCCGGACGGTGGCGGGCGAGGTGCACGCGACGAGCACCGGCACGTCGGCGCCGCCGTGCAGCGCCTCGGCCGGCCGGGGCACGACGGCGACCTCGCGGAACTCGTACCGCGCGCCGCCGGCTCCGACCCGCGGCTCGCGCAGCCAGCGCAGCAGCAGGTCCAGCGACTCGGGGAAGTCGCTCTCGTACGCCGCGAGGCCGGTGCCGAAGACCTCCAGGTCCACCCACGGTCCGCCGCGCCCCACGCCGAGCACGAAACGCCCCTGCGCGGCGTGGTGGAGCAGCGCGGCCTGCTCGCCGAGTGCGACGGGGTGCTGCGTGGGCAGCACGCTGACGGCGGTGCCGACGCGGATGCGGCTGGTGCGGCCGAGGAGCAGCGCGGCGAGGGTGACCGCCGAGGGGCAGGTGCCGTACGGGATGAAGTGGTGCTCGGCGAGCCAGACGGAGTCGAGCCCCGCCTCCTCCGCCGCTACGCCCGTCCGCACGGCGCGGTGCAGGGCTTCGCCCTGTCCCTGGCCGGGGAACTGGGCGGCGAGCACAAACGAGCCGATGTGCATCCTGCCCCCTGTGTACCGATGGTGCCGTTGTGCGAGGGGTACCAAAGGCCCGTCACCAGCGGCGATGGGGCACAACCCCGAAGTCGTCTTCATTGTTGGCGATCGACGGGTGAATCGTCATTCTTTGTGCCCGGGGCTGGACTTCCCGACCCGTACCCTGGTAGTGACTCCGTGACGACGATCTTCCCGAGGTGCCGACGTGTCCCCCCGCCGGAACAAGCCGCGCTCGCGCGGCGCCGCCCGTCCGCCCGCGGACGACGACCTCGCCGGCCGCGTCGGCATGCCCGACGCGGCGGACTACGGGGGCGAGGAGTTCCTCTTCCGCCGCGTCTCCGGGTCCGCGGCCGACAAGAGCTACCGCTGCCCGGGCTGTGACCAGGAGATCCGCCCCGGCACGCCGCACGTGGTGGCGTGGCCGGAACACAGCGGCGCGGACCTGCGCCGGCACTGGCACACGGCCTGCTGGAACGCCCGCGACCGCCGCGGCACCCGGCCGCAGCGCTCGCGGAACGCGCCGCGCCACTGACGCCGCAGGGCGCCGGCGCGGGCACGTCACCCCGCGGTACACGGCCAACCCCCCTGTGGTCCAGACCTATTGACGATTGGTACAGACCTTCCCTACGCTCCCGCATTACTGCGGTGAGCATGACATCCTGACCCATGCTCGCCGGGCGACGCAGGTCCCACCCCCACACGTATCCGGACCTAGCTCGAGGAGCACGCCCTTGAGATCCCCCCACGTACGCACCCGCACCCGCGTCATCGGCGTTCTGCTGACTCTGGCGCTCGCGATCCCGCTCACGGTGCTGGCCACGCTCGCCCCGTCCAGCTCCGCGGGCGCCGCGACGAACCCCGCCGGGCCCAAAGCCGCCGGGGTGAAGCTCGGCTACTTCACCGAATGGGGCGTCTACGACCGCAACTACCACGCCAAGAACCTCGACACCTCCGGCACGGCACAGAAGCTCACCCACATCAACTACGCCTTCGGCAACGTGCAGGGCGGCCGCTGCACCATCGGCGACTCCTTCGCGGCCATCGAGAAGAGCTACACCGCGGACCAGAGCGTCGACGGCGTCGCCGACACCTGGGACCAGCCGCTGCGCGGCAACTTCAACCAGCTCCTCAAGCTGAAGAAGAAGCACCCGAACCTCAAGATCCTCTGGTCCTTCGGCGGCTGGACCTGGTCCGGCGGCTTCGGCCAGGCCATGCAGAACCCCGAAGCGTTCGCGCAGTCGTGCTACGACCTGGTGAACGACTCGCGCTGGCAGGGCCTGTTCGACGGCATCGACCTCGACTGGGAGTACCCCAACGCCTGCGGCCTGTCCTGTGACAGCAGCGGCCCGGCCGTGATGAAGAACATGATGCAGGCGTTCCGCGCGAAGTTCGGCGACCAGCTCGTCACCGCCGCCATCACGGCGGACGGCTCCGACGGGGGGAAGATCGACAAGGCCGACTACGCCGGCGCGGCTCAGTACGCCGACTGGTACAACGTGATGACGTACGACTTCTTCGGCGCCTGGGACGCGCAGGGCCCCACCGCCCCGCACTCGCCGCTGACGTCGTACGACGGCATCCCGATCGCCGCGTTCAACTCCGACTCCGCGATCCAGAAGCTGAAGGGCATGGGCATCCCGGCCAACAAGCTGCTGCTCGGCGTCGGCTTCTACGGCCGCGGCTGGACCGGCGTGACCCAGGCCGAGCCCGGCGGCACCGCGACGGGCCCCGCACCCGGCAAGTACGAACAGGGCATCGACGACTACAAGGAGCTGAAGGGGAAGTGCCCGGCCACCGGCACCGTCGCCGGCACCGCGTACGCCCACTGCGGCAACCAGTGGTGGAGCTACGACACCCCGCAGACCATCGGCGGGAAGATGTCCTACGCCAAGCAGCAGGGTCTCGGCGGCGCGTTCATCTGGGAGCTGAGCGGTGACACCGCCGACGGCGAACTGATGACGGCCGTCAACAACGGCCTCGGCTGAGGCCGTTCGGCCGGCCGCCGCAGCCGGCCGCCGCACCGACAGGAGCCCGGGAAGGTGGAGTCGCCCCCACCGACCCGGGCTTCTGCCATTTGGTCCAGACCTATTGACCACATTGGTATGTACCAATACCCTCCTCGGCGAGTGAGTGTCATGGCATGAACAACACCTGGCTCGTGTACGACGGACGGCCGTACGCGCGGACGCGCCGCCCGCACCTGTTCGGAACGGCACTCGACGAGGGAGACACACCTTGAGATCCCCCACCGGCAGTCGCCTGCTGAGACGCGCCACGGCCATCGTGGCCGCCGTGGCCATCCCGCTCGCCGCCATGGTCGGACTCGCCAGCCCCGCCCAGGCGGCGGGAGCGACCGCGACCTACCAGAAGGCCTCAGACTGGGGCACCGGCTTCGAGGGCAGGTGGACGGTGAAGAACACCGGCACCGCCCCCCTCTCCTCCTGGTCCATTTCCTGGGACTTCCCCGCCGGCACCAGCGTCACGTCCTCCTGGGACGCGGACGTCTCCAACACCGGCACCCGCTGGACCGCCAAGAACAAGTCGTACAACGGCAGCCTCGCCCCGGGCGCCAGCCTCACCTTCGGCTTCAACGGCTCCGGCAGCGGTGGCGGCACCGTCACCAACTGCACCCTGAACGGCGACGCCTGCGACGGCGGCGGCGTCCCCGGCGACAGCGTCCCCTCGGCTCCCGGCACGCCCAGCGCCGGGACCGTCACGGACACGTCCATCGCGCTGAGCTGGACGGCCGCCACCGACGACAAGGGCATCAAGAACTACGACGTGTACCGCGGCAGCACCAAGGTCGCCACGGTCACCGACACCAAGTACACGGACACCGGCCTGACCGCCGGCACCCCGTACACCTACAGCGTCCGCGCCCGCGACACGGCGGACCAGGTCGGGCCCTCCAGCGGCTCGCAGACCGTCACCACCACGGGCGGCGGCGGCCCCGGCGGCGACAAGATCAAGATGGGGTACTTCACCGAGTGGGGCGTCTACCAGCGCAACTACCACGCGAAGAACCTCGACACCTCCGGCACGGCGCAGAAGATCAACACCATCAACTACGCCTTCGGCAACGTCCAGAACGGCCGCTGCACCATGGGTGACTCCTACGCCGCGATCGAGAAGGCGTACGGCGCCGGCGAGAGCGTCGACGGCGTCGCCGACACCTGGGACCAGCCGCTGCGCGGCAACTTCAACCAGCTCCTCAAGCTGAAGAAGAAGCACCCGCACATCAAGATCCTCTGGTCCTTCGGCGGCTGGACCTGGTCCGGCGGCTTCACCCAGGCCATGCAGAACCCGGCCGCCTTCGCCCAGTCCTGCTACGACCTCGTGTTCGACCCGCGCTGGCAGGGCCTGTTCGACGGCATCGACCTCGACTGGGAGTACCCCAACGCCTGCGGTCTGACCTGTGACAGCAGCGGCCCGGCCGTGATGAAGAACATGATGCAGGCGTTCCGCGCGAAGTTCGGCAACAAGCTCCTCACCGCGGCCATCACGGCGGACGCCTCCAGCGGCGGGAAGATCGACAAGGCCGACTACGCCGGCGCGGCTCAGTACGTCGACTGGTACAACGTGATGACGTACGACTTCTTCGGCGCCTGGGACGCGCAGGGCCCCACCGCCCCGCACTCGCCGCTGACGTCGTACGACGGCATCCCGATCGCCGCCTTCAACTCCGACTCCGCGATCCAGAAGCTGAAGGGCATGGGCATCCCGCCGGCCAAGCTGCTGCTGGGCGTCGGCTTCTACGGCCGCGGCTGGACGGGCGTGACGCAGAGCGCACCCGGCGGCACCGCCACCGGCCCGGCACCCGGCAAGTACGAGCAGGGCATCGACGACTACAAGGAGCTCAAGAGCAGGTGCCCCGTCACCGGAACGGTCGCGGGCACGGCGTACGCCCACTGCGGCAACCAGTGGTGGAGCTACGACACCCCGGCGACACTCACCGCGAAGATGACCTACGCCAAGAACCAGAAGCTCGGCGGCGCGTTCATCTGGGAACTCAGTGGTGACACCGCCAACGGCGAGCTGATGACCGCAGTAAGCAACGGTCTCGGCTAGGGTCCGTCGTTTGGATCTTGCCGGAGCAGCGAGCGGCGGCTGGTGCCGTGCATCGCAAGGCGGAGGAGGGAGGCGACGCGGAGCGTCGTCGACCGACGACAACGCCGCTGGGGGCACCGCCCACGCGCGCTCTGCGCGCTGTGGGGGAGCGGTGCCAGCCGCCGCGAGCCCGGCGAAGATCCGAACGACGGACCCTGCCCTCGGACGGGCCTGAGCCCGGGGTTTCCGGCGTGCGCTCGCCTCCCCGCCCCGGGTTCAGGCCCTTTTCCCTGTCATCCGGACGAGTGGCCCCGCCGGCTACGCCACGTTGACGCGCTGGCCCGGAGGAGCCGCCTCCAGCCAGGCGAGAAAGCCGGTGAGCGCGTCCTCGCTCATCGCCAGCTCGATCCGGTCCTCGTCGTGCCGGCAGGCCAGCACGACGGCGTCGGAGAGCAGGGCGAGTTCCTCCTCGCCCGCGGGGGCCCGGCGCTCCAGCACCTCGATGCCGTCCCGCCGCAGCACGCGGCGCGGCCTCGGCGCGTAGGAGAAGACCCGGAACCACTCGATGACGTCACCGCTGTAGCGGGCGACGCCGTACGCCCAGCCCTTCCCGGGCCGGTCGGCGCGGGCGGACCAGCGCAGACTGCAGTCGAAGGTGCCGCCGGCGCGCTGGATCAGCCGGCGGCGCAGTCCGAAGAGGAAGAGGCCGAGCAGCAGCAGGGCGACCACCGCCCCGGCCAGCAGCAAAGCGAGGAACATCTCCACAGACCTCCTCGCCGCTCCTCTCGCGTGGCCTCAGTGACCGGCCACGGCCAGGAGCCGCACTTCCGCGCGTCGCTCCGCTCCCGCGTCGGCGTCCGCCTTGGCCCGCTCCAGGGCGCGCTCCGCGCGCTCCACGTCGATCTCGTCGGAGAGCTCGGCGATCTCGGCGAGCAGCGAGAGCTTGTTGTCCGCGAAGGAGATGAAGCCGCCGTGCACGGCCGCCAGGACCGTGCCGTCCCCGCTGGCGCCCGTCGTACGGATCGTCACGGGGCCGGACTCCAGCACCGTGAGCAGCGGCTGGTGTCCGGGCATGATGCCGATGTCACCGGACGGGGTGCGCGCGATGACCCGGCTGGCCTCGCCGGACCAGACGCTACGGTCCGCGGCGACCAACTCGACGTGCAGCTCGGCCACGATGGCTCCTCAACTGGGGTTTAGCAGAGAATAACTGGTTTGCGGGCCGGGGGCGGGGCGAACCCCGCCCCCGATTGGCTCGGAGCCAATGAAAACCGCGGGCGAACCCGTCAGGAGACGCCCAGCTCCTTCGCCTTGGCCTTGAGGTCCTCCAGGCCACCGCACATGAAGAACGCCTGCTCGGGGAAGTGGTCGTACTCGCCGTCGGCGATCGCGTTGAACGCGGCGATCGACTCGTCCAGCGGCACGTCCGATCCGTCGAGACCGGTGAACTGCTTCGCCGCGTGGGTGTTCTGCGACAGGAAGCGCTCGATCCGGCGGGCGCGGGAGACGGTGAGCTTGTCCTCCTCGGACAGCTCGTCCATACCCAGAATGGCGATGATGTCCTGCAGGTCCTTGTACTTCTGCAGGATCGCCTTCACGCGCGTGGCGCACTCGTAGTGCTCCTGCGCGATGTAGCGCGGGTCGAGCACCCGGGAGGTGGAGGCCAGCGGGTCCACCGCGGGGTAGATGCCCTTCTCGGAGATCGGACGGGAAAGCTCCGTCGTCGCGTCGAGGTGGGCGAAGGTGGTCGCCGGGGCCGGGTCGGTGTAGTCGTCCGCGGGCACGTAGATCGCCTGCATCGAGGTGATCGAGTGGCCACGGGTCGAGGTGATCCGCTCCTGCAGCAGACCCATCTCGTCCGCCAGGTTCGGCTGGTAGCCCACCGCGGAGGGCATGCGGCCCAGCAGGGTGGAGACCTCGGAGCCGGCCTGGGTGAAGCGGAAGATGTTGTCGATGAAGAACAGCACGTCCTGCTTCTGGACGTCGCGGAAGTACTCCGCCATCGTCAGGCCGGCCAGGGCGACGCGCAGCCGGGTGCCCGGCGGCTCGTCCATCTGCCCGAAGACCAGCGCGGTCTGCGGCAGCACGCCGGACTCGGCCATCTCCGCGATGAGGTCGTTGCCCTCACGGGTGCGCTCGCCGACGCCGGCGAACACGGAGACGCCCTCGTGCAGCTTGGCCACACGCATGATCATCTCTTGGATGAGCACGGTCTTGCCCACGCCCGCGCCGCCGAACAGGCCGATCTTGCCGCCCTTGACGTACGGGGTGAGCAGGTCGACGACCTTCAGACCGGTCTCGAACATCTCGGTCTTGGCTTCGAGCTGGTCGAAGGGGGGCGCGGTGCGGTGGATCGCCCAGCGCTCGGTGATCTCCGACTCGTCGACCTCGTCGTTGAGGATCTCACCCAGGGTGTTGAACACCCGGCCCTTGGTGACGTCGCCGACGGGGACGGTCAGGCCCTCGCCGGTGTCGGTCACCGGGGCCTGGCGGACCAGGCCGTCGGTGGGCTGCATGGAGATGGCGCGTACCAGGCCCTCACCGAGGTGCTGGGCGACCTCCAGGGTCAGCACCTTGATCTCGCCCGCGTTGGCGGGGTCGGAGACCTCGACGGTCAGCGCGTTGTAGATGTCGGGCATCGCGTCGACGGGGAACTCCACGTCGACGACCGGGCCGATGACCCGCGCGACGCGGCCAGTCGCCGTGGCCTTCGCTTCCGTGGTCGTAGCAGTGGTCATGATTATCGGTCACTCCCCGCAGAGGCGTCGGCGAGGGCGTTCGCGCCACCGACGATCTCGCTGATTTCCTGGGTGATTTCGGCCTGACGGGCCTGGTTGGCAAGCCGCGTGAGCGACTTGATGAGCTCCTCGGCGTTGTCCGTCGCCGACTTCATCGCACGGCGGGTGGCGGCGTGCTTGGAGGCGGCCGACTGCAGCAGCGCGTTGTAGATCCGGCTCTCGACGTACCGCGGCAGCAGCGCGTCGAGCACGCCGTCCGCGGACGGCTCGAAGTCGTACAGCGCGTGGTAGTCGTGCTCCTTCTTCCGCGCCTCCTCGAAGACCTCCATCGACTCCTCGGCGGTCTTCTCGAAGACGATCGGCAGCAGCCGGTTGTCCCGCGCGGTCTGCGTCATCATCGAGTGGAACTCGGTGTAGACGATGTGGATCTCGTCCACGCCGCCCTCCGAGGTCTCCTTGCTCAGCGCCTCGATGAGCGGCGCGGCCACCTTCTTCGCGTCCGCGTACGTCGGGTTGTCGGTGAAGCCGGTCCACGACTCCGCCACCGGCCGCTCGCGGAAGCCGAAGTACGAGACACCCTTGCGGCCGACGACGAAGTGGTCGACCTGCCTGCCCGCGCCGGTCAGCCGGGTGGTCAGCGCCTCCGCCTGCTTGATGGCGTTGGAGTTGTAGCCGCCGGCCAGACCGCGGTCGCTGGTGATCAGCAGCACCGCGGCCCGCACCGGCCGCTCCACCTCGGTGGTCAGCGGGTGCTTCGTCTCCGAGCCCGCGGCCACCGCCGTGACGGCGCTGGTCAGCTCGGTCGCGTACGGCGTGGAGGCCGCCACCTGGCGCTGCGCCTTGACGACGCGCGAGGCGGCGATCATCTCCATCGCCCTGGTGATCTTCTTGGTCGCAGAGACGCTACGGATCCGCCTCTTGTAGACCCGCATCTGGGCGCCCATGCTCAGCCCTCGCCCAGCAGCTTGCCGTCCGCGGTCTCGAACTGACGCTTGAAGGACTCGACCGCCTCGCGGAGCGCCTCGACGGTCTCGTCGGCCATCTTGCCGCCCTCACGGATGCCCGTGAGCAGGTCCTTGTTCTCCCGGTGCAGGTGGTCCAGCAGCTCGCGCTCGAACCGCTTGACGTCCGCGACGGGCACGTCGTCCAGGATGCCGTTGGTGCCGGACCACACGGACACGACCTGGTCCTCGGTGGGGAAGGGCGCGTACTGCGGCTGCTTCATCAGCTCCATCATCCGCTGGCCCCGCTCCAGGGCCGCCTTGGAGGCGGCGTCCAGGTCGGAACCGAAGGCGGCGAACGCCTCCAGCTCGCGGAACTGCGCCAGGTCCAGCTTCAGCCGGCCGGAGACCTGCCGGATCGCACGGTGCTGGGCGGCACCGCCGACGCGGGAGACGGAGATACCGACGTTCAGCGCCGGGCGCTGGCCCGAGTTGAACAGGTCGGACTCCAGGAAGCACTGGCCGTCGGTGATGGAGATCACGTTGGTCGGGATGTACGCCGACACGTCGTTCGCCTTGGTCTCGATGACCGGCAGGCCGGTCATGGAGCCGGCGCCCAGGTCGTCGGAGAGCTTGGCGCAGCGCTCCAGCAGCCGGGAGTGCAGGTAGAAGACGTCGCCCGGGTACGCCTCGCGGCCCGGCGGGCGGCGCAGCAGCAGCGACACGGCGCGGTACGCCTCGGCCTGCTTGGACAGGTCGTCGAAGATGATCAGGACGTGCTTGCCCTGGTACATCCAGTGCTGGCCGATGGCCGAGCCGGTGTAGGGCGCCAGGTACTTGAAGCCCGCCGGGTCGGACGCCGGGGCCGCCACGATCGTGGTGTACTCCAGCGCGCCGGCCTCCTCCAGCGCGCCGCGCACGCCGGCGATGGTGGAGCCCTTCTGGCCGATCGCCACGTAGATGCAGCGGACCTGCTTGTTCGGGTCGCCGGAGCGCCAGTTGTCGCGCTGGTTGATGATCGTGTCGATGCCGAGGGCGGTCTTGCCCGTCTGCCGGTCACCGATGATCAGCTGGCGCTGGCCGCGGCCGATGGGGGTCATCGAGTCGACGGCCTTGTAGCCGGTCTCCATCGGCTCGTGCACCGACTTGCGCTGCATGACCGTGGGAGCCTGCAGCTCCAGCGCACGGCGGCCCTCGGTCGCGATCTCGCCGAGGCCGTCCACCGCGTTGCCCAGGGGGTCGACGACCCGGCCCAGGTAACCGTCGCCGACCGGCACGGAGAGGACCTCGCCGGTACGGGTGACCGACTGCCCCTCCTCGATGCCCCTGAACTCGCCGAGGACGACCGCACCGATCTCCCGCTCCTCAAGGTTGAGGGCGAGGCCGAGGGTGCCGTCCTCGAACTTCAGCAGCTCGTTCGCCATCGCCGAGGGCAGCCCCTCGATCTTGGCGATACCGTCCATGGCCTGCGATACCGTGCCGACCTCTTCGCGCGAGGCCGCGTCCGGCTGGTACGACTGGACATAGCTCTCCAGCGCGTCCCGGATCTCCTCCGGCCGGATCGTGAGCTCCGCCATCTGGGTTCCCTGCTCTCCTTGTTGGGCCCGTAAGTTCTTGCGTCCACGGCCCAACTCGGGCCGCTGGTGATGCTCTGGAGTTGGTGTGCGACGGTCGGTGACCGTCAGCCCGCCATACCGCGCTTCACCTCGTCGAGGCGGTCGGCGACGGAGCCGTTGATGACCTCGTCGCCCACCCGCACCGAGATCCCGCCGAGGACCGCGGGGTCCACGTCCAGGTTCAGGTGCATGTCCCGGCCGTACAGCCGGGACAGCGCGGCGCCCAGGCGCTCCTTCTGCCCGTCGCTGAGCGGCACGGCGGTGGACACGACCGCGACCATCCGGTCCCGGCGCTCCGCGGCGAGCTTGGACAGGGCCTCCAGGCCCCCTTCCAGGCTACGACCCCGCGGCCGCTCGACGAGCCGCACGACCAGCCGCTCGGTGACCGGGTTCGCCCGGCCGCCCAGCAGCGAGTGCAGCAGCCCGGCCTTGGCGGCCCCGGTGCCCACCCGGTCGGTGAGCGCCCCGCGCAGCTGCTTGTCGGCGGCGACGATCCGGCCGAACCGGAACAGCTCGTCCTCGACGTCGTCCAGCTGCCCCGCGCGCTGCGCGGCGGTGAGGTCCGCGGTGTCGGCCAGCTCCTCGAGCACGTCGACCAGGTCACGCGCCCGCGACCAGCGGGCCCGTACCATCCCGGCGACCAGGTCGGCGGTCTCGCCGCCGAGCTGCCCGCCGAGGATCCGGCCGACCAGCTCGGCCTTGGCCTCGCCGGGCTGCGCCGGGTCGGTCAGCGCCCGCCGCAGCGTCACCTCGCGATCCAGCAGCGCGGTCACGGCGGCCAGCTCCTCGGCGAGCTTCGCCGCGTCGACCGACGTGTTGTCGGTCAGCGCGTCGAGCTGCTCCCGGGCGGCGGCCAGCGCCTCGCGGCTCGCTCCGTTCATGCCCCGGCCTCGGCCTTCGTCCCGGACTGGTCGGCGGCCTTGGCCTCCAGCTCGTCCAGGAACCGGTCGACGACGCGGCTCTGCCGGGCGTGGTCCTCCAGGGACTCGCCGACCAGCCGGCCGGCCAGCTCGGTGGCCAGCGTGCCGACGTCCTGGCGCAGGGCCAGCGAAGCCGCCTTCTTGTCGGCCTCCACCTGGGCGTGACCGGCAGCGATGATCTCCTCACGCTGCCGCTGGCCCTCGGCCCGCATCTCGGCGATGAGGGCCGAACCCTGCTCGCGAGCCTCCTCGCGCAGCCGGTTGGCCTCGTGCCGGGCCTCGGCGAGCTGGGCCTTGTACTGATCCAGCGTCTGCTCCGCCTCGATCTGGGCGGCCTCGGCCTTCTCCATGCCGCCCTCGATGGCCGCCTTGCGCTCCTCCAGCACCTCGTTGATGCGGGGCAGGAGCTTCTTGGCCAGCAGGCCGAAGACGATGAGGAAGGCGATCAGGCCGATGACGAGTTCCGGCATCGGCGGGATGAGAGGGTTCTGCTCCTCTTCAGCCGCGATCTGCAGGAGGTTCACATCGGTGCCTTTCGTCGGAAGGAGTCCGCTCAGGACGGGTAAACGAACGGCATGACGATGCCGATGAGGGCGAGCGCCTCACAGAAGGCGAAGCCCAGAATCATGTTCTGCCGGATCAGGCCGACGGCCTCGGGCTGGCGGGCCATGGCCTGCACGCCGTTACCGAAGATGTAGCCGATGCCGACACCGGGGCCGATCGCGGCGAGGCCGTAGCCGATGGCGCCGAGGTTGCCCTTGATCTCGACGGCGGCGAGAGTCTCCATGACAGCCATGGGTGTTTCTTCCTTCTCTTCTACGGGCCGGTGGGGGTTGGCCACCGGACGAATCGGGGTGGTGCGGATGGTGCGGTGGCTCAGTGCGCCTCTTCGAGCGCGCCCGAGATGTAGCTGGCGGTCAGCACGACGAACACGTACGCCTGGACGGCCTGGATGAACAGCTCGAAGGCGATCATCACCATGACCATCACGAAGGCCACGGGCGCGTAGGCGAAGCCCCAGCTGTTCAGGAAGAACCAGGTGGCGATGGTGAACATCACGAGCAGCAGGTGGCCGGCGAACATGTTCGCGAAGAGCCGCACCGCGTGCGTGAAGGGCCGCACGAGCACGTTGGAGAAGAACTCGATCAGCATGACCAGCGGCAGCACCGCGCCCAGCGACTTGTCGTAGCCGGTGAGGTTCTTGAGGCCGCCGACGAAGCCGTGCCGCTTGAAGGTCAGCGACAGCCAGGTCACGTAGACCAGGATCGCGAGGGCGGCGGGGAAGGCGATGATCGAGGTCACCGGGAACTGCGCGAGCGGAATGACCGACCAGAGGTTCATCAGCCAGATGAAGAAGAAGAGGGAGACCAGCAGCGGCACCCACTTCTCGCCTTCCTTCTTGCCGAGGGTCTCGTACGCGATGCCGCGGCGGACGAAGTCGTAACCGGACTCGGCGACCATCTGCAGCTTGCCCGGGACGACCTTGGGGCTGGCGAACGCCTTCCAGAAGAAGACGCAGAGGACCAGCGTCGTCACCAGCGCCAGCAGGATCGGCTTGTTGAACTCGAAGCCGCCGACGGTGAACATCGGCTTGAAGACGAACGAGTGCAGACCGGGGGACTGGAAGCCGCAACCACCTTCAACGAAGATCTTGCAACTCGCGTCGAAAGCGAGCGTCGTATCAGCAGCACTCACCGGCGAGCTCCTTCGGCGTGACGCATGGCTACGGCAACCTCAATGTGTCGGCGTTGTGCACCGCTGGAGAGCGGTACGTGACAGGACGGGAAACGGCCGGCGGGGTGCGGTGCGGCCCTGCGGCCCACGGCGCACGCGCGCACCGGCGCGGCAGGGGGACGATAGCAGTAGCGGATCACTGCTCGGGCGGCGCCCCTCATCGCCCGGCCTCGGTGGCTGTACCGGAGCGCTGTTCACCCGCTCCGGTTTCTCGCTCCGGCTCCACGTACGGCAGCTTCAGCCGGAAGTGGGTACGGCCCATCGCGGCGGTGAACACCAGCGCCGCGGCGAGCACGGTGAAGCCGAACGCCTTGGTGTTGAAGAGCGTCGTGTCCTGGAACAGGCCCATGACGACGGCGAGCAGCAACACCTGGGAGGTGTAGGTGATCAGCGCGATCCCGAGGAACAACTCGGGGTTCTTGCGCGAGAGGTGCTGGAGTGCGAGGAGGCCGAGACAGAAGAAGGCAAGGACCACCACGGTGGCTGCGGCGGCTCCCACACCGCCCTTCACACCGGCCGCGAGTGAACTGACGATCACTGCCACGACGCCGGCGAGGGCGGTCGGGATCGCGGCGCCACGGAGGATCCGGGCGTCGTTGACCTGCATATGAGGAGTCTCCGGCGGGAGTCGGGAGCAACTGGTCGACGGTGACGAGCATGTCCCCGGAGCGGGTGCACCGCATCGAGGGGCATCGCGCCAGAGAACCGTCGCACTACGGTCCTTCGGCTCTGCACCGGGTTCTCGTGAACGGTATCACAAGCATCTTGACCCGAGCTTTACCCGGTTAGTGTGCCGCCCGTCACACGAAGGGGCTACGTCGGCCGCGTCGCTCCGCTCACCTGGGGATATGCCTGCTAAGGGGCTCAATGTCCGGCACGGCGCCAGCGCGAGCGCTCCCCCACGGCCGTCGACCCGCTGATACCCGCGGGCACCAGCTCGTGCCCCTGTGAATCCGGCGTCCCGTTCGCACCGTTCGTCCCGTTCGTCGCCGCGCCGCCCGCCGGCGCCGGGCCGGCCTGCGGCTCCGTACCGTCGCCCGGGCCGTCGCCGCCGGACCCGTCGCCGGCGCCCCCGGGGCGCCGGTAGCGCGGCGGTACCAGCTTGTTGGCCCACGACGGCGTCTTCGGGGAGAACCGCGGCAGCAGAAGGAGCACCAGCCCCGCGGCGCTCAACCCGACCGCCACCAGCACCACCCACACGTTGTCGGCCTGCACCGAGAAGGCCACCATCCCGAACGCGACCAGCGCCGACCAGAAGTACATGAGGAGCACGGCCCGCATGTGCGAGTGGCCCATCTCCAGCAGCCGGTGGTGCAGATGGCCCCGGTCGGCCGCGAACGGCGACTGGCCCCGCCACGTGCGCCGCACGACGGCCAGCACCAGGTCCAGCATCGGGATCGCCAGGATCGTCAGCGGCAGCACCAGCGGGATGAACACCGGCACCGTCGAGCGCACCGCCTGCTTCTCGCTGCCCGCGAAGACCTTCAGCGCGTCCGGATCCACCTGGCCCGTGATGGAGATCGCCCCGGCGGCCAGCACCAGGCCCAGCAGCATCGAGCCGGAGTCGCCCATGAAGATCCGCGCCGGATGCACGTTGTGCGGCAGGAAGCCGACGCACATGCCCAGCAGCACGGCGGAGAAGAGCGCGGCGGGGGCGGCGGCCTCGATGCCGTAGCCGAACCAGATGCGGTACGCGTAGATGAAGAACGCCGCGGAGGCGATGCCCACCATGCCGGCGGCCAGCCCGTCGAGGCCGTCCACGAAGTTGACGGCGTTGATCGAGATGACGACGAGTGCGACCGTCAGCAGCGTGCCCTGCATCGGTGTCAGCACCACCGTGCCCACGCCCGGGACCGGGATCCACAGGATCGTCAGGCCCTGGAGCACCATGACGCCCGCGGCGATCATCTGCGCGCCGAGCTTGAGCAGGGCGTCCACGCCCCATTTGTCGTCCAGCACGCCGATCAGCCAGATCAGCGCGGCGCCGGACAGCAGCGCCTTGGGTTCGTTCAGCTCGAAGACGCGCTCGAAGGCCTGCAACTGCGACGCGACGAGCAGCGCGGCGCACATGCCGCCGAACATGGCGATGCCGCCGAGTCTCGGCGTCGGCTCGCTGTGCACGTCACGGTCCCGGATTTCCGGCATCGCGCCGGCCGCGATCGCGAACTTCCGCACCGGGCCGGTCAGCAGATACGTGACAGCGGCTGCGATGCACAGCGTCAGCAGGTATTCACGCACAAGCTGCCCCAGAGGTTTCGCTGTTCCGTTCAGCCACACACATTAGCCCGCTCCCGGGCCTCCGTTCTCCTGGTACGGACGCGAAGGCCCGTCCGGGCCCGTACAGGAATAGACCCTCCGGACGCCCGACCGGTTGCATCCGGCCATCGTCAGGCGGCGGCCGGCACGCCTGTGAGCGCCGTCACCACCGGGTCGAGCGCCTGCCCGATCTCCTCGCCGATCCGGCGGAAGTACGGCACGGGCGCCCCGTACGGGTCGTACACCTCGTCGGCCGCCGGGCTGGGCGCCAGCAGCCAGCCGCGCAGCGCCGCGGCGGCCTGCACCAGGGCGTGCGCCCGCGCCACCGCGCCCTCGCGGGCCGGCGGCAGCGTGGCGGAATCTATGGCCCGTACCAGCCGGGCGAATTCTTTCAGCGTGAACGTGCGCAGCCCCGCGGAGTGCCCCATGGAGATCACCTGCGCCCGGTGGTCCCGGGTCGCGGTCAGCACCAGATCCGCCCGGATCACGTGCTCGTCGCGCAGCTCCCGGGCGGCGAACCCGTCCGGGTCCGCCCCCGACTCGCGCAGCACCGTCGCCGCGTGCGCCTCCATCGGCGCGCCCTCGTGCCCCCAGGTGCCCGCGCTCTCCACCGCGATGCCCGCCGCGGGCCGCGGGCCGAGGCGCACGTCGAGGGCATGCCGCGTCAGCCGCTCGGTGATCGGCGAGCGGCAGACGTTGCCGGTGCTGACGTGGAGGATCCGGAATCCCTGTATGTCCCCCGTGCGCCCTTCGGGCGGGGTCAACTGGCGACCTCGAGCCCGCCTGCGACCTCGCGCAGCTGCTCCGCGGTCACCGCGCCCTCGCGCAGCAGCACCGGCGTGGGGCCGGTGATGTCCACGATCGAGGACGGCACCGCGGCCGGCGTCGTGCCGCCGTCGAGGTAGACCGAGACCGACTCCCCCAGCATCTCCTGGGCCGCGTCGCAGTCCTGCGGGGCGGGGTGCCCGGTGAGGTTGGCACTGGAGACGGCCATCGGGCCGACGTCCTTGAGCAGTTCGAGCGCCACCGGGTGCAGCGGCATCCGCACCGCCACCGTGCCGCGGGTCTCGCCCAGGTCCCAGGTCAGCGACGGCTGGTGCTGGGCGACGACGGTCAACGCGCCCGGCCAGAAGGCGTCGATCAGCTCCCACGCCTCCTCGCTGAGGTCCTTGACCAGCCCGTGCAGCGTGTTCGGCGAGCCGATGAGCACGGGCGTGGGCATGTTGCGCCCGCGGCCCTTGGCGTCCAGCAGCGAGCCCACCGCCTCCTCGGCGAAGGCGTCGGCACCGATGCCGTAGACCGTGTCGGTGGGCAGGACGACCAGCTCGCCGCGGCGGACTGCGGACGCGGCCTCGCGCAGCCCGGTCTTGCGATCGGCCGCATCGCTGCAGTCGTAGCGCCGTGCCATGTCATTCTCCTTCTCAGGTACGGACCCTGCGGGCGGTCGCGAATCGAGGCCGGTTGTTGAGGTCGGGGTGGTCGGCGGCGTCCGCCCAGCCGCGTTCCTCGGTGAAGAGCCACGGCACCTGGCCGCCCTGGGTGTCGGCGTGCTCGACGACCAGCACCCCGCCGGGGCGCAGCAGCCGCCGTGCGGCGACCTCCAGACCGCGGATGAGGTCGAGGCCGTCCTCGCCGGAGAAGAGCGCGGCCTGCGGGTCGTGGTCGCGGGCTTCCGGGGCGACATGCTCCCACTCGGTCAGCGGGATGTACGGCGGGTTGCTGATGACCAGGTCGACCTGGCCGTTCAGCTCGGGCAGCGCGGTGCGCGCGTCTCCATGGTGCAGTACGACCCGGGCGCCGCCGTCGTTGTGTGCGGCGTTCTTACGGGCCCAGTTGAGCGCCGTCTCCTCCAGCTCGACGGCGTGCACGGCGGCCCGCGGCACCTCCTGCGCCATGGCCAGCGCGATGGCGCCGGAGCCGGTGCACAGGTCGACGATCAGCGGCTCGACGACGTCCATCGCGCGCACGGCCGCTATGGCCCAGTCCACCACCGACTCGGTCTCCGGCCGGGGCACGAAGACCCCGGGGCCGACCTGGAGTTCCAGATAGCGGAAGTAGGCGACGCCGGTGATGTGCTGGAGCGGCTCGCGGGCCTCGCGGCGGGCGACGGCCTCCCAGTAGCGGGCGTCGAAGTCGGCGTCGGCGACGCGGTGCAGCTCGCCGCGGGGCACCCCGTGCACGGACGCCGCCAGCTCCTCCGCGTCGAACCGCGGGGAGGGCACGCCGGCGTCGGCGAGCCGCCGCGTGGCCTGTGCCACTTCGACGAGCAGCAGGTTCACGTTCCCTCCGGTCCCTCTGCCGTATCCCGTGCGGTGCTCAGCCGGCGTCCGCGAGCTTGGCCGCGGCGTCCGCGTCCACGCATGCCTGGATCACCGCGTCCAACTCCCCGTCGAGCACCTGGTCCAGGTTGTACGCCTTGAACCCGACCCGGTGGTCGGAGATCCGGTTCTCCGGGAAGTTGTACGTGCGGATGCGCTCCGACCGGTCCACCGTACGCACCTGGCTGCGGCGCGCGTCCGCCGCCTCCTTCTCCGCCTCCTCCTGCGCCTCGGCGAGCAGCCTCGCCCGCAGGATACGCATGGCCTGCTCCCTGTTCTGCAGCTGGCTCTTCTCGTTCTGGCAGGAGACCACGATGCCGGTGGGCAGGTGCGTGATGCGTACCGCGGAGTCCGTCGTGTTGACGGACTGGCCGCCGGGGCCGGAGGAGCGGTAGACGTCGATGCGCAGGTCGTTGGGGCCGATCTCGACCTCGTCGACGTCCTCGGCCTCGGGCAGCACCAGCACGCCGGCGGCGGAGGTGTGGATGCGGCCCTGCGACTCGGTGGCCGGCACCCGCTGCACGCGGTGCACCCCGCCCTCGTACTTCAGCCGCGCCCACACGCCCTGACCGGGCTCGGCCGGCGCCGCGGCGCCGCCCTTGAGCTTCACGGAGACCGAGACGTCCTTGTAGCCGCCGAGGTCGGACTCGTTGGCGTCCAGCAGCTCGGTCTTCCAGCCCTGCCGCTCGGCGTAGCGCAGGTACATCCGCAGCAGGTCGCCGGCGAAGAGCGCGGACTCCTCGCCGCCCTCGCCCGCCTTGACCTCCAGGATGACGTTCTTGTCGTCGCTCGGATCGCGCGGTACGAGCAGCAGCCGCAGCCGCTCCGTCAGCTCCTCGCGCTCCCGCTCCAGGCTCTTGGCCTCGGCGGCGAAGTCCGGGTCCTCGGCGGACAGCTCGCGGGCGGCGGCGGCGTCCTCACCGGCGCGCTCCCAGGCGCGGTAGGCGGCGATGATCGGGGTCAGCTCGGCGTAGCGCTTGTTGAGCCGGGTGGCGCGGCGCTGGTCGGCGTGCACGCCGGGGTCGGCGAGCTGCTGCTCGAGCGTGGCGTGCTCGCCGATGAGATCCTTGACGACCTCGAACATCGTGGGGCGCTCCGTAGGGGGGAAGTAGCAGGACCGGGGGCGGGCGGCCGGACGGGACGAAAAACGTGCGCCGGCCCGGTCCGCCCCCATCGGGGCGGCCGGCCCGGCGCACGCGGACGAGCTACTTCTTCGCCGCGGCCTGCTTGCCGAAGCGGGCCTCGAAGCGGGCCACGCGGCCACCGGTGTCGAGGATCTTCTGCTTGCCCGTGTAGAACGGGTGGCACGCGGAGCAGATGTCCGCGCGGATGGTGCCGGAGGTGACGGTGCTCCGGGTGGTGAAGGAGTTACCACAGGTGCAGCTGACCTGCGTCTCCACGTACTCCGGGTGGATGTCGCGCTTCAAGGGATTCTCCTAGGTTCGGGAGGGCTCCGGGTCGATCGGCGGGCTGCGTCACGTGAACCGGGGCCGACGTACCAGTCTACGAGGACCGGTCGTGCTCGCCAAAACGGGTGCCGGGCCCGCTTTATTCCACGGCCCGCGCGCCCCGGCCCGCCCCTCCCGGGCGGTCACTTTCCGGGGTCAGCCGGTGGCCGCCTGTGCGCCGCCGCGGGGGGCGACCTCCGCCAGGTCCTCGGGCGCGGCCGGCGGGGCGGCGACCACGTCGCGGTCCCCCTGCCCGCCCGGGGTGTCCTTCAGCGCCGACTCCGGTATCGCCCGGTCCTCCCGCAGCGCCTTCCAGACCTGCGCGGACTCCTTCTCCAGCGGAACGACGCGGTTGCCGTCCTGCTCGTCGTACGTCACCGGGAGGGTCACCATCTGCATGTCGTCCGGGCCTATGTCGCCCAGGCTCTCGGCCAGCCGGCGCAGCTCCCCCACCGAGCCCAGGCCGTCGTCCGTGGTGATCGACTTGGTGGCCGTGTCGGCGAGCCCGATGAGCTTGGCCGGGCTGGTCAGCAGGTCCACCTGGCCGACCTGCTGCACCAGCGCCTTGACGAAGACCTGCTGCAGCTCTATCCGGCCGAGGTCGCTGCCGTCGCCGACGCCCTTGCGGGTACGGACCAGGCCGAGCGCCTGCTCGCCGTCGAGGGTGTGGGTGCCGGCCTTGAGGTCGAGGCGGCTGTCGGGGTCGTCGATGTCCTGGCGGGTGGTGATCTCGACCCCGCCGAGCTGGTCGACGAGCCGCTTGAAGCCGCTGAAGTCGACCTCCACGAAGTGGTCCATGCGCACCCCGGTCATCTTCTCCACGGTCTTGACCGTGCAGGCCGGGCCGCCGACGGAGTACGACTCGTTGAACATCGCGCGCTCCGCGGCGGGCGCGGTGCCGCCGTCGTCGCGCGTGCACTCGGGGCGGTCGACGAGGGTGTCGCGGGGGATGCTGACGACGCTGGCGCGCTTCCGGTCCTCGTAGACGTGCACGATCATCGCGGTGTCGGAGCGGGCGCCGCCCCCGTCGCGGCCGTACTCGGCGTTCTCGCCGGCCCGCGAGTCGGAGCCGAGGACGAGGATGTCCGTGGAGCCGCCGGGCAGGTCCTCGGGCCGGTCGCCGCCCAGCTTGGCGTCCAGGTCGACGCTGGTCAGGTTGCCGTTGAGGCGGAAGTAGAGGTACGTGAGGCCGGCCCCGCCGAGGATCACGGCCCCGATGAGGGTCCAGACCAGCACGAGCACCGCCTTGCGGCGGGGGCTGCGCGGTCGGCGGCCGGGATCCCCGGCTGCGTACGGTTCCGCCATCGGCTCCTCACCTCGGCCGCTCAGGTTCCTGATTCGCCCCCGGATGGATCCGAACTTTTCCCCACATTCCCCGACAGGGATCACCTAAAAGGGTTACACACGTCTTGGTGAACGCGCAAAAGCCTCCCCTCGTTCCAAGGGGAGGCTTTTGCCTACGAAAACTGTCCGACCTGCACCGGTTCGCGTGGTACCGGCGCCGGGTTGCGCGTCAGTCGCCGTTGGGCGTGGGCGTGGTCTTCTGGATCTGGAGCAGGAACTCGGCGTTGCTCTTGGTCTGCTTCATCTTGTCCAGCAGCAGCTCCATCGCCTGCTGCTGGTCCAGCGCGTGCAGCACCCTGCGGAGCTTCCAGACGATGGCCAGCTCGTCGCTGCCCATCAGGATCTCCTCCTTGCGGGTGCCGGAGGCGTCCACGTCGACCGCGGGGAAGATGCGCTTGTCCGAGAGCTTCCGGTCGAGCCGCAGCTCCATGTTGCCGGTGCCCTTGAACTCCTCGAAGATCACCTCGTCCATCCGCGAGCCGGTCTCGACCAGCGCGGTGGCCAGGATGGTCAGCGAGCCGCCGTCCTCGATGTTGCGCGCGGCGCCGAAGAACTTCTTCGGCGGGTAGAGCGCCGTGGAGTCCACACCGCCGGACAGGATGCGGCCGGAGGCGGGCGCCGCCAGGTTGTACGCGCGGCCCAGGCGGGTGATCGAGTCGAGCAGCACGACGACGTCGTGGCCCAGCTCGACGAGCCGCTTGGCCCGCTCGATGGACAGCTCGGCGACCGTGGTGTGGTCCTCCGCCGGGCGGTCGAAGGTCGAGGAGATGACCTCGCCCTTCACCGACCGCTGCATGTCGGTGACCTCTTCCGGCCGCTCGTCGACGAGGACGACCATCAGGTGGCACTCGGGGTTGTTCGTCGTGATCGCGTTCGCGATCGACTGCAGGATCATCGTCTTGCCGGTCTTCGGCGGCGCCACGATCAGCCCGCGCTGCCCCTTGCCGATTGGCGAGACCAGGTCGATGATCCGCGGCGTCAGCGCGCCCGGGTCGCTCTCCAGGCGGAGCCTGTCCTGCGGGTAGAGCGGGGTGAGCTTGCCGAACTCCGCCCGGCCGCGGCTCTGTTCCGGCCCCTGGCCGTTGACCGAGTCGAGGCGGACCAGCGCGTTGAACTTCTCCCGGCGCTCGCCGTCACGCGGCTGGCGCACGGCGCCCGTCACATGGTCGCCCTTGCGCAGGCCGTTCTTGCGCACCTGGGCCAGCGAGACGTACACGTCGTTGGGGCCCGGCAGGTAGCCGGAGGTGCGGACGAACGCGTAGTTGTCGAGGATGTCGAGGATGCCCGCGACCGGGATCAGGACGTCGTCCTCGGCGATCTGCGGCTCGCTGTAGCCCTCGTCGCGCCCGCGGCGCCCGCGGCGGTCGCGGTAGCGGCCCCTGCGGCCGCGCCGGCCGCCGTCGAAGTCGTCGTCCTGCTGCTGTTGCTGACGGCCGCCGCCGCCCTGGTTCTGCTGGCCGCCGCCACCGCCCTGGCCGCCGCCGTCCTCGCCCTTGTTGCGGCGGTTCTGCCGGTCGCGGCGTCCGCCGCCCTGCCGGTCGCCGCCGCCCTGGCGGTCGCCCTTCTGACGGCCGCCGTCGCCGTTCTTCTCGGCCTTCTCGCCCCGCTCGGCCTTCTCAGCCTTCTCCGCCTTGTCGGCCTTCTCAGCCTTCTCGGCCTTGTCGGTCTTCTCAGCCTTCTCGGTCTTCTCGGCCTTGTCGCCGCCCGCGCCCTGCTCCGCGCCGGAGTCCTGCGCCTTGACGGGCTGGCCGGGAATGTCGATCCGCGAGTCGCCGTCGTCCTTGCGGCCCTCGCCGTCGGCCTGCTCGGCCTCGCCGGTACGCGCCCGGGAGGTGGCCCGCCGCTTCGGCCGCGCCGCCGCGCCGCCGTCCGACGCCTCCTTGCCGGCCTTGTCGGCGGCCTTCTCGGCCTTCGCCTCGGCAGGCTTGCCGCCGTCGGCGCCCTGCCTCTCCTTGATCACCTCGATGAGCTGGCTCTTGCGCATCCGAGCGGTGCCCCGGATCCCGAGGCCGGATGCGATCTGCTGGAGCTCCGCCAGGACCATGCCCTCCAGGCCGGCGCCACGACGGCGCCTGGTCGAACCGGCGGTGGTTGCGGGAGCTCCCCCAGTCTCCTGCTGGGAGGCACCCCCAGAAGCTGGGCTGGCGGCGTTCTCTGCGTTGACGCCCATCAGATCGGTGGTGTCGCTCACGAAGGGTCCTTCCCTGGAGCGGTGCGTCGGCCTGTCTGGCTCGGCGACCGGTCGTGCTCTCCGGCTGCGGCCCGTGCGTTTGCGTCCGCGGGTCCGCGTCGGTGCGGTAGTCCGCCGTGCGGCGGTGAAGACTGTGCAGGGTCGGCATGCTGGTGGCGCGAGGCACTCGGGTGGGTGTCACGCACGACAGCGGTGCCGATTCGGGAGCGTCACTGCACCGGCAGGCTGCTCAGGCAATGTGGAAGGCTCCCGGAAGAAAGGCTGCCCCGCTGGGGAAATCCCCTTGTGGGACCTGCCCCCGGGCCCTGCGGCCCGGAGAGACCCCAGCACACAGCACGGCCGTGTCTGACCTACGACTGGAGTGCGCTGGTGCTGCCTTGAGGTTAACACTATCGGATCCTGCAGACATTCCCCCTCTCCCGGCGTCGGCGGCCGGTTCCGTGTTGTCCGTTCCGTGGTGCGGGTCCTGTGGCGCGGATCGTCGTGCGGGCGGTGTGCGCGGGCCGGTGACCTGCGCGTGTCCGCGTACGTCGCGTGGCACGGCCGCCGTCCGGCCGTCAGGCCAGCGGCAGCACGCTCGCCCCCTCCCGGTCGAGGTCCAGCCGGTTCGCCGCCCAGCCGTCGCCCGCCGAACGGGCGACCTTCTCGGCCGCGCCGTCCTCGGCGAACGCCAGCACCGTCGGCCCCGCGCCGGAGATCACCGCGGGCACGCCGTCGGCGCGCAGCCGCGCCACCAGCGCCGTGCTCTCCGGCATCGCGGCCGCCCGGTAGTCCTGGTGCAGCCGGTCCTCGGTGGCCGTGAGCAGCAGCTCGGGGCGCCGGGTCAGCGCCTCGACGAACAGCGCCGCGCGGGCGGCGGTCAGCGCCGCGTCCGCGTGCGGCACCGTACGGGGCAGCAGGCCGCGGGCCTCCGCGGTGGACAGCGGGTTGCCCGGCACGAAGACCACCGGGACGACCCCCCCGGCCGGCTCCAGCCGGATGGCCCGTACCGACGCCGCGGGGGCGTCCCCGGGCGCCGCGCCCGCGCCGCCCGTGCCGTCGTCCGTCCAGGCCAGGGTGAAGCCGCCGAGCAGGCACGCCGCGACGTTGTCGGGGTGGCCCTCCAGCTCCGTCGCCAGCTCCAGCAGCGCCGCCCGCTCGGGGGCGTCGAGGGCGCCCGAGCGCTCCACGCCGCCTATCGTCACCGCCCGCGCCGCGATGATGCCGGCGCAGATCGCCGCGGCGGAAGAACCGAGGCCGCGGCCGTGCGGAATCCGGTTCGCGCAGACGACTTCGAGGCCCCGCGGCTGGCCGCCCAGCGCGTCGAAGGCGCTGCGCATGGCCCGTACGAGCAGGTGGGACTCGTCCCGCGGCAGGTTCTCCGCGCCCTCGCCGGCGATGTCGACGTGCAGCCCGGACTCGGCGACCCGGACCACCACGTCGTCGTAGAGCCCGAGGGCGAGTCCGAACGTGTCGAAGCCGGGGCCGAGGTTGGCGCTGGTCGCCGGCACACGGACGCGTACGGGCGCGGCGCGGAAGGCTGGACCGGCCATCGCTTGCGTGACTCTCCTTGTGACTCTCACCCGGTCTCCCGGGCGGTGGGGGAAATCAGCTCGGTTACGACTGTGCCCGACCGGCGCCTCCGCGGCACGCCGTGCGCGCGCGGACGAGCGGTACAGGCGGCATACGGAAGGGGGTGCCCGGGACACTCGACCGGCGGGCTCAACACAAGCTTATCGAAGGTGGGTTCCCCTGCGACATAGGGCGCACAGGAGGCGCGCGATGCGCGGCCCGCGCACGTCCCCGGCGGACGGAGGCACGGCCGGTGCGCCGCGGCTCCCGGCGGCGCCGCGTACGGCGGTCTGCCCAGGCCGTACGGGCTGCCGCCCGGTCCGTACGCCGGTGCGCCCGGGCCGTACGCGGGGCCGCCGCCGCCGTACGGAGGTATGCCCGGGCCGTCCGCGGAGGTGCCGGGGCGGTGCGCGGCCGGGCCCGGAACGGACGCCGGTATCGCGCCCGGCCCGGGTGCGGGCCGCGGGCGGGCCCCGGTCAGGCCAGCCCCAGCCGCTCCGCCGCCGCGTCCGCGTCGACCGGCACGGCGACGGGCTGCGGGGCGCCGGCGACCGCCCAGTCGGGGTCCTTCAGGCCGTTGCCCGTGACCGTGCACACGATCCGCTGGCCGGGGTCGACCAGGCCCAGCTCGGTGGCCTGGAGCAGCCCCGCGACGCTCGCCGCCGAGGCGGGCTCGACGAAGACGCCCTCCTGCGCGGCCAGCAGCTTGTACGCCCGCAGGATCTGCCGGTCCGTGACCGCCTCGATGTGCCCGCCGGACTCGTCGCGCGCCTGCTCGGCCAGCTCCCACGAGGCGGGGTTCCCGATGCGGATGGCGGTGGCCAGCGTGCTCGGGTCCTTCACCGGCTCGCCGCGCACGATCGGCGCCGCGCCGGCCGCCTGGTAGCCCCACATCCGGGGGGTGTGCGTGGCCAGGCCGTCCGCGCGGTACTCGCGGTAGCCCTTCCAGTACGAGGTGATGTTGCCGGCGTTGCCGACGGGCAGGACGTGGATGTCCGGGGCGTCCCCGAGCGCGTCCACGACCTCGAAGGCGGCGGTCTTCTGACCCTCGATGCGCACCGGGTTGACGGAGTTCACCAGCGCCACCGGGTACTTCTCGCTGAGCGCGCGGGCCAGCGTCAGGCAGTCGTCGAAGTTGCCGTCGACCTGGAGGATCCGTGCGCCGTGCACCAGCGCCTGGCCCATCTTGCCCAGCGCGATCTTGCCCTGCGGCACCAGCACGGCGCAGGTCAGCCCGGCCCGTACCGCGTAAGCGGCCGCGGACGCCGAGGTGTTGCCGGTCGAGGCGCAGATGACGGCCTGCGCGCCCGACTCCTTCGCCACGGAGATCGCCATCGTCATGCCGCGGTCCTTGAAGGACCCGGTGGGGTTGGCGCCCTCCACCTTCAGGTGCACGTTGCACCCCGTGCGCTCGGAGAGCACCTGGGCCGGCACCAGCGGGGTCCCGCCCTCCCGGAGCGTCACCACCGGGGTCGTCCCGCTGACCGGCAGCCGGTCGCGGTACTCCTCGATGACACCCCGCCACTGGCGGGTGCCGGACATTCGTGGTTCGTCGATCACTGCGTTCATTTCCTTACGTCACTCCCCTTCGACCCGCATGGTGCTCGCCACGCCGCGTACGGTCTCCAGCTGCCGGAGCGCCTCGACCGTGGCCGCGAGCGCGGCGTCGGTCGCCCGGTGCGTGACCACCACGAGCGACGCCTCGCCGTCCTTGCCCTGCTGCCTGACCGTGTCGATGGACACGTCGTGCTCGGCGAAGACCGCGGCCACGTGGGCGAGCACGCCCGCCCGGTCGGCCACGTCCAGGCTGATGTGGTACCGCGTCACGACCTCGTCGGGCGGCGCCACCGGCAGTTGCGCGTACGCGCTCTCGCCCGGCCCGCTGGCGCCGCTGAGCCGGTGCCGCGCGACGGCGACCAGGTCGCCGAGCACGGCGCTGGCGGTCGGTGCGCCGCCGGCGCCCGGGCCGTAGAACATGAGCTGCCCGGCCGCGCTGGCCTCGACGAAGACGGCGTTGTACGCCTCGCGCACGGAGGCCAGCGGGTGCGTGAGCGGGATCATCGCCGGGTGCACCCGCGCGGTGACGGACTTGCCGTCGGGCGTGCGCTCGCAGATGGCGAGCAGCTTGACCGTACAGCCGATGCGGGCCGCCGACGCCATGTCGGCGGCGGTGATCTCGGTGATGCCCTGGCGGTGCACGTCGTCGAGGCGGACGCGGGTGTGGAAGGCGATGCCGGCGAGGATCGCGGCCTTGGCGGCGGCGTCGTAGCCCTCGACGTCGGCGGTGGGGTCGGCCTCGGCATAGCCGAGCGCGGTGGCCTCCTCCAGCGCCTCGGCATAGCCGGCGCCGGAGGTCTCCATGCGGTCGAGGATGAAGTTGGTGGTGCCGTTGAGGATGCCGAGCACCCGGTTGACCTTGTCGCCGGCCAGCGACTCGCGCAGCGGGCGGACGAGCGGGATGGCGCCGGCGACGGCGGCCTCGTAGTAGAGGTCGACGCCGTGCCGGGCGGCGGCGGCGTGCAGGCTGGTGCCGTCCTCGGCGAGGAGCGCCTTGTTGCCGGTGACGACGCCGGCGCCGTGCTCGAAGGCGGTGGTGATGAGCGTACGGGCCGGCTCCACGCCGCCGATCAGTTCGATGACGACGTCGAGGTCGCCGCGTTTGACCAGCGCCGTGGCGTCCGTGGTGATCAGCTCGTCCGGGATCCCGGGCCGCGCCACCCCCGCGCGCCGCACCGCGACGCCCGCCAGCTCGACGGGGGCGCCGATGCGGGCGGCGAGGTCGGCGGCGTTCGCCGTCATGATGCGCGCGACCTCGGAGCCGACGGACCCGCAGCCCAGGAGCGCCACCTTCAGCGGACGCCTCTCGCTCATACGACCTCGTTCCTCGTTCCTCACGTGCACCGATGGGGTCGGTTCCAGTCTCACGCAGCGGCGGGCGATTGCGACGCCTTGTCCGGATGCCGAGACGTACGGTTTACGGCTTGAGATATGGCGGAGGCTGCTGCTACCCCACGTCGAGCCGCAGCAGGTCCTCCTCGGTCTCGCGCCGGACGATCTCCCGCGCCGCCCCGTCCGCGACGGCCACCACGGGCGGGCGCAGCACGTGGTTGTAGTTGCTCGCCATGGCCCGGCAGTACGCCCCGGTGGCCGGCACCGCCAGCAGGTCGCCGACGGCCAGGTCAGCCGGCAGGTAGGCGTCCCGTACGACGATGTCGCCGGACTCGCAGTGCTTGCCGACCACGCGGGACAGCACCGGCTCCGCGGTGGAAGCGCGGGAGGCCAGCGCCACCGAGTACTCCGCGTCGTAGAGCGCGGTGCGGATGTTGTCCGACATGCCGCCGTCCACGCTCACGTACGTACGCAGCCCCTCCAGCTCCTTGACCGTCCCGACCTCGTACAGCGTGAACGCGGTGGGGCCGACGATCGCGCGGCCCGGCTCGACGGACAGCCGCGGCACGGTCAGCCCCGCGGCGGTGCACTCGCGGGAGACGATGTCGCGCAGGGCCTTCGCGATCTCGTACGGCTCGCGCGGGTCGTCGTCGGGGGTGTACGCGATGCCGAGGCCGCCGCCGAGGTCGATCTCGGGCAGCTCCACCCCGTGCTCGTCGCGGATCTCGGTGAGCAGCCCGACGACGCGGCGGGCGGAGACCTCGAAGCCGGCCATGTCGAAGATCTGCGAGCCGATGTGGCTGTGGATGCCGACCAGTTCCAGGGAGTCGAGCTTCAGCACGCGCCGTACCGCCTCGGCCGCCTGGCCGTCGGCGAGCGCGAGGCCGAACTTCTGGTCCTCGTGGGCGGTGGCGATGAATTCGTGGGTGTGCGCCTCGACGCCGACCGTGACCCGGATCTGCACGCGCTGGCGCCTGCCGAGCCGCTCGGCGGCGTGCGCGACGCGGACGATCTCCTGGTACGAGTCGAGCACGATCCGCCCGACGCCGGCCTCGACGGCCCGTTCGATCTCGGCGGGGCTCTTGTTGTTGCCGTGCATCGCGATCCGGTCGGCGGGCATGCCGGCGGCGAGCGCGGTCGCCAGCTCGCCGCCGGAGCACACGTCGAGGTTCAGCCCCTCCTCGCGCAGCCAGCGCACGACGGCGCGGGAGAGGAACGCCTTGCCGGCGTAGAAGACGTCGGCGCCCTCGAAGGCGTCGGTCCAGGCGCGGCAGCGGGCGCGGAAGTCCTCCTCGTCGAGGAAGTAGGCGGGGGTGCCGAACTCCTCGGCGAGCCGGGTCACGGGCAGCCCGCCGACGGTGACGACGCCGTCGCCGTCGCGGGCGACGGTACGGGCCCACACGCGGGCGTCGAGGTCGTTGAGGTCGGCGGGCGGGGCGGCGTAGTGCCCTTCGGGCAGCACGTCGCCGTGCCGGGGGCCGGCGGGGTGGGCGGATCGGCTCACGGCGGGGTACTCCTTCGGTGGTGCGGGGTTCTCGTCACGGGTGGCTCACACGTACTCGGGCGCCCGTATGCCGAGCAGGCCGAGGCCGTTGCGGAGGGCGACGCCGGCGGCGGCGGCCTGCCGCAGCCGGGCCCGGTGCACGGCGGTGGGCTCCTCGTCGCCGCTGGGCAGGGCGGGGTGGGCCGCCTCGGCGCCGAGGAAGGCGCCGGCCAGGACGTCGAGGTGCCGGGCGAGCCGGTCGGGCGCGCGACGGCGGGCGGCGGTCTCCACGACGGCGGGGAGCTCGCCGATGGCGGCGCGGAGGACGCCGTCGGTGCGAGTGTGCCGTACGGGGCGGCGGGGGTGCGCGCCGGGTGCGTCATCGAGGGCGCCGATGCGCAGGTCGGCGGCGGCACGGGCGAGCGCGGCGGTACGGGAGTGGGCGTACTGGATACGGAAGAGGGGGTTGGCCTCGCGCAGGAGGAGGAGCTCGGGGGTGAGGCGGGGGCGCTGCCGGGCGGGGGCCCGGAGGAAGGCCCAGCGCAGGGCAGCGGGGGAAAAGAGGAGGGAGAGATCCGAGGGGGAGGCCACTGCCCGCACGGGAACGACCTCGGCGTGCTCGCCCGGCTCGCCCTGCTGGACGAGGGAGGCGCCGGCGGCGGGGAGGAGCCGCCGGAGGGAATCGGCGAGGACGAGGGCGCGGGGATGCTCGTCCGCGACAAGGCGGACGGGGTTCCCGCCGAGGAAGTCCCCGTGCCCGTACAGCGCACCGGCGGAGAGGGCGTCCTCGACGGGATCGCGGTCCGCACGAAGAGTGATGTTGAGGAACCCGGGCCCGGTGACGGTCACGGCGGCGATACCGGGCTGGGCGGCGAGCCGGTCGCGCAGCAGGACGGCGACGTCGAGGGGATCGCACCCGGCGGCGTGGGCGAGCTGCAGGGCGGCGTTGGTGGCGTAGTCCCCGCACCCCCCGGGCCGCGGCCGCTCCACGACGACGCGCGCCGGCGCGGGTGCGCCGAACTCACCCACCGCGGCGGATCGCACCGTGCGCAAGACGGTGCCGGTGAGCTCTGCGGGGTCCACGGCACCAGCGTACGAGAGGCACGGGGTACGAAGGCGAACCCTTTTACCGGACCCGTCCCCGGCTCAGCACACCGGAGACCCGGCGGGCTCCGCGTCGTCGGCGGCATCCCCGGCGACGGACTCCCCGACCCGCTGCGAAGCCCGCCGCGCGGCAAGCCGCCGCACGACCCGCACCAGATCGACCGGCTCGAAGGGCTTCGCCACAAACGCATCCACCCCGGCCGCCCGCCCCGCCTCGGCCTCAAGCTCACTGCACCCGCTGACCACCGCTATCGGCAACCCCCGCGTCCTCGGATCGGCCCGCAACCGGGCTGCGGTACGCAGCCCGTCGAGCCGGGGCATGACGATGTCGAGCGTCACCACATCGGGACGCACCCGATGGACGGCTTCCAGACACTCGGCACCATCGGCCGCGGTCACGACCTCGAAACCTTCAAGTTCGAGATTGACCCTGATCAGCTGCCGGATCACCTTGTTGTCATCGACCACAAGGACCCGACCGGACAAGCCAGGCACAGGGAAAAGCGTAGGCGCGCCCGCCCCCCTACGTCCGGCTTTTGGACACTTCGGCCCCTGACCTGCACACACACCCCGCCCCCCACCCCCAAAACCCAGTACCCGACCACCCCCACGAAGCTGGTAGGGTTCTACCCGTCACCGCACCACCACGCGGAGACACGCCCCCGTAGCTCAGGGGATAGAGCAACGGCCTCCGGAGCCGTGTGCGCAGGTTCGAATCCTGCCGGGGGCACCTCGCTTGAGGTGCCCAAGACCCCGTGACCAGCGCAAGCGCTGAGGACGGGGTCTTCTTGCGTGCGCAGCCGAAGGCCGCCGGATGCGGCTCCATGTCACTGATCACGTAGTGACCACGTAATGATCTTGACAGGCTTCCTCGCAGGTCAGCTCGTGCTTGGCCCAAGGCATCCACCTCCCACCATCAGGAGCGACCACCTCACCATGCCACTCCCGCACGTGTGATGTCCTGGTCGCATGGATGGCGCTGCCTCGGCTCTCATCGCGGTTTTGGGGACGTTGCTGGGCTCCACGATCACGTACCTGTTCCAGCGCAGATCGGCGGAGCGGACCGAAGGCTTCACGCGCCAGCAGCAGCTCCGCACGGAACGCATGGGCGTCTACAGTGACTTCGCCGGCGCAGTAACGGAACACAGGCGCAGCCAGTACGACCGCTGGCACCGCAAGAACGAAGATCCGGACGGCTCAGCCGCCACGGAAGCCCGGCTGGAGTCGTACCGACTCAAGGGGCTCGCCCAGCATGGGCTGTTCCGCGTCCAGCTCATAGCCGGCTCCCCCACGGTGGTCGAAGCAGCTCGGCTCGCCTTCGACGCGACGTCCACCCTGCACGACGCATCCGACAAGGCGCAGTTGCGCGCGGCGGGCAACGAGGCCAAGGCCGTCTTGGAACGCTTCATCACTCTGGCCTCCAACGACGTTCGGTAGCAGCCCACCTCACCCCCGACTCCACGGTCGGTGTTGTACGGCAGCGGCGGCCATTCGCTCGTCCGGCGGGTGAGACCGTCCCCGTTGCCGGACCAGCGGACGTCGGGACCGCCGTCCTGGAGGGCCGAGTCGCCGTCGTGGTGCTTGGCGGTGAGGATGACCTTCTTGAAGCCCGCTTCCTTGAACGTCCTTGCCCACTGATCGGTGTCCAGGCCGGATGGGTTGAAGACGTCCGGGTCCTCAAGTCGCGACCCCGATTCCCCACCGGTGAAGGTGTTCGGGCCGAAGTGGAGGAACCCGGTCAGCTCTTCCCGCTGCCATGCCAACTGCCTCGCCGACGGCGTGACGGTCGCGGCCTTCTCTATGATCTGCGCCTTCGTGTCGGAGCTGCTGATCGCGACGACCGGATTCGGCGCCGCCGCCGTCACGGGCGGCGACTGAGGGGGTGCGGCCGCGACGGCGTTGCCGCCGAGCGCCGCGAGCATGCAGAGCGAAGCGATCACGGGCCGCCACACGCGTCGGCGTGTGACCGGTGGGCCGATGGGTCTCTTGGACATGCGTCCGGCTCCTCCGGATAGGGGTGGCCCGGAGAGACGGCACACGCGTCGTGGTAGCCCCCGTGCCACTGCGGCCGTCACGGCCCCCGAGCCGGCGGCGACGGCGGCCTTGTGGCGCCGATGCCGATCCCGACGACGGCGAAGTCCTCGGCCACGGCTGCGCTCCGCGCACCCCGGCGGGAGGCGGCCGGGAGACCCCGGCGACCGAGTTCATCTCACTGACCGTCAGCGACGTGACGTGGTCGGGGAAGGCCCGCACCGCGGCATCCCCGGCACGGCCGCCGGGAGCCGCGCCGTGCCGGGTTGCACGCATGTCTTGACTCACCACGTCACGGAATCTACATTGTCGCCCCGACAGCAATATTGCTAAGTAACTTACTTATATAAATTGTGGGCCGAGCGGCATCTCCGATGGGTTCGACCAGCAAGGAAGGTAGGAGGTGCCCGATGGGCAAGCGGACCAACGGTGTCGCGACTGCCACGGCACTGGGCCTCGTCGCACTGGCAGGCTGTGCCGTCGGCGGCGGGGACGAGGGCGGTGACGGGTCGGGGGGTGAGGTGACGCTGAGCCTGCTCACCTTCGAGACGCCGAACCTGACTGCCGAGTACTGGGACGACATCATCGCCAGGACCAATGCCGAGGTGCCGGGGGTGAAGATCAAGAAGCTCGTCGCGCCGAGTGCCGAGCAGCGCAACGAGTACGTGCGCCAGCTCGACTCGACCGGTGCACTGCCCGACATCATGGTCGCGATCGACCCCGCCGGGCTGGCGGAGGCGGGCAAGCTCACCGAGTTCAGCGAGAAGGAACTGGCGGACTGGGTCAGCCCAACCGCCAACAGCTTCGACGGAGAGATCTACCAGCTGCCCACCAACTCGCAGACCTGGCAGGTCTACTACCGCAAGGCAGACTTCGAGAAGGCCGGCATCAGCACTCCCCCGAAGCGATGGGACGACCTGCTCGCCGCGGTCGACAAGCTCAAGGCTGCGGGGATCACACCCTTCGTCATCGGCGGCGGCGCACCGGACGGACTCGGCCCGCGATGGACCTTCGCCCAGTTGATGGCCGACGAGGTCTACGCCAAGGACCCCAAGTGGCTCGACAAACTGGTCGCGGGGAAGACCGACTTCAGCGACCCGCTGTTCGTCAACGCGGTGACCAAGATGGAGGCCCTGGCGAACAAGGACAACGTCGACAACCTCTCGGCCACCTACGCACAGGCCCAGGACGACTTCCTCGCCGGCAAAGGGGCCATGTACCCGATGGGCTCGTGGTTCCCCGCAGCCCCGGACAAGGCGCAGCAGAAGCAGATCGGCGTCTTCCCCATGCCCACGCAGGACGGCTCACTCGTCCTGCCCGTGTACACCGGCGGCGGACTGTCGGTGAGCGACCGGGCCGCCGATGTCGCCAGGGCGAAGAAGTGGGCGATCGAGTTCTCCAAGCTCAACGCCGACGGCGGGGCACGGTACGACGGCCTGTTCGTCGCCCTCAAGGGTTACAAACCGCCCGCCGGCCTCCCGCCCCTGTACAACGCCACCCTCGACGTCTACGACGAGGCCCAGTCCAGCGGAACGGTCACGCCCAGCTTCGGCAACGAAGCCGGCATCCCGGCCCTGCCGTCGGGCTTCATATCCAAAGCCGACGCCGCACTCAACGACCTCCTCAACGGCCGTGCGGACCCGGACCAGTTCGTCACCACACTCAACGAAGAACTCGAGGAGCTCTCGCAGTGACGAACTCCGTGCGCTCCCGGACGGGGACGGATACGGCCGGAGAACGCTCGCGCCCCGGCCCGCCGCACCGCACTCCCACCCCGTCCGGGCGCACAGGCGGACCGGGCGGCCACCGCTCCCGGACATGGTCATCCGCGGGAGCCTTCGCCGTCTTCGTCCTGCCCACCCTCACACTCTTCACCGCGATGGTCCTCGCCCCCATCCTGTGGACGCTCTACACCGGCATGACCGACGAACGCGCCACCCGCCCGGAGACCTCGTTCGTGGCCCTGGACAACTACGGATTCCTCCTCGGGGACGAGGAGTTCCGGCACTCCATGTGGAACACCGTGGTCATCACCGTGATCGTGGTGCTGCTGACGAACCTGCTCGGCCTCGCGATCGCCCTGCTGCTACGCCGGCAGGGCCGGCTCTACAGCCTGCTGCGAGGCGTCTTCTTCACACCGGTGATCCTCTCCGCCGTGGTGGTGTCGGTGATCGGGCGCTCGATCCTGGCCGACGACGGCCTGCTGAACAGCACGCTCGTCTCGATGGGGGTCGCGAGCCCGCCGGGCTGGCTCACGGATCCGTCGTACGCGATCTACTCCGTCTCCGGAATCATGGTCTGGCAGATGCTCGGCTTCGCCGTCGTGGTCTACCTCGCCGGGCTCGCGGGAATCCCCGCCGAACTGGAGGAGGCGGCGAGTCTCGACGGCGCCGGCCCCTGGCAGCAGTTCCGCGCGATCACCTGGCCGATGCTCGCATCCGCGCTGACGATCAACACCGTGATGCTGATGATCAGCACATTCAAGGTCTACGACCAGATCGCCGTGCTCACCAACGGCGGCCCCGGCACCAACGGCACGGCCACCGTCGCCTTCGAGGTGATCCGCACCGCCTTCTCCGAGCAACGCCCCGGACTGGCGTCCGCGATGGCCGGGATCATGCTCGTCGTGGTTGCGGCGGCGAGCGTGACCACGCTGAAGCTCCTGCAACGACGAGAGGTGGACCTGTGAAGTCCCGAACGTCATGGGTCCGCCCACTGCTCGCCATCGCCGTGGCGGCCGTCTTCTGCCTGCCGCTCTACGTGGCTCTGGTCAACGTCTTCAAACCCAGCACCGATGTCGTCGCATCGCCGCTGGCACTTCCCGCTCCGCCGGCCCTCGACAACATCGAGCACGTGCTCAGCCGGCCGGACGGGCTGTTCTGGTACGGCCTCGCCAACTCCGTCATCCTGACCACCCTGACGATCCTCATCACCACCGTGCTGGCCGCGATGTCGGCGTACCACCTGGTCCGGTCGGGCCGCTGGTGGAGCCGCGCCGTTCTCGGCGTCATGCTGGCCGGCCTGATGATCCCGCCCGCGGTGATCATACTTCCGATCACACGGATCCTGGACGCCGTCGGCCTGATGCACACGATGCCGGGCGCGGTGCTGGTCGACGTCGGCTACTACCTGCCGTTCGCGGTGTTCGTGTTCATGGGCTTCGTCCGCTCGGTCCCCCGCGAACTCGAAGAGGCTGCGGCGGTCGACGGCGCCGGCCGGTTCCGGACCTTCTGGCAGGTGGTCTTCCCGCTCCTGCGGCCGGCCTCGGCCAGCGTGCTCATCTTCCTCGGGGTCTGGGTCTGGAACGACTTCCTGACACCCCTGCTCGTCCTGGGCCCGGGAGCCGGGAACACCGTGACGGTCGGGATCTTCCGCTCGATCGGCCCCTACCAGCAGGACTTCGGAGCGGTGTTCGCCTTCATGCTGCTGGCCACACTGCCCGTCCTCGTCTTCTACCTCGCGCTTCAGAAGCACTTCGTCCGCGGACTGACCGGCGGTGCCACGAAGGGCTGACCGGCACGACCGTCCGGTCCGTGACATACCAAACCGAGATGTGACAGGAGAGCCGCCATGCAATCGCCGAAGCCCACACCCACTGGCCAACACACCCCGCGAAGAACCGTACTTCGCCGAACAGCCGGAACGCTGGCAGTCACGATGCTGCCCGCCGGAACCCTGTCTGCGGTCGGAACGCAACCAGCGCTGGCCGGCTCTCGTGGAACGACTCCGCCGATCAGGATCCGGGCCGGCTATCTGGACCTCGAACTCGACGGGGCGGGGACGGTCGTGGGCCTGGTGGACAGCAGGACCGGAGTCGACCACCTCGCGCCCGATCATGCAGCGCCCCTGGTCAGCCTGGTTGTCGACGGAGAGCAGCAACGACCGACCAGGGTGGACCGCTCCGGGCCCGGCGGCCGGGTACTTACGTTCCGAAACAGTGCGGCAAACTGGACGATCCAGGTGAAGTCGACCGGCAAGCGCGGCTACACCACGTTCGAGGCGGTCGCCGTCGACGCGCCGAGGGGCGTCGACGTGCAGACCCTGCTCTGGGGCCCCCTGGCCACGTCGATCTCCTCGACGATCGGCACAGCGGTGGGCGTGGTCCGCGACGACGATTTCGCCATCGGGCTCCGCCCGCTGACCGACCGCACCGAAGGCGCCTGGCCGCAGGAATACCAGGACATGGGCTGGGAGAGCGAGGTCGACCACGACCCGGACCACGTGAGCGTGGGTTCTCTGGAGGAGTGGAGCGCGGCGGGCGTGACTCCCTGGGGCTCCGTACTGCGCGCCTTCACCTTCGACTACACCAGGGAACGCCACCGCGAGGTACACGGATATCCGATCGCGGTCGGGCCGCTGCCCGGCCGCGACGGAAGGATCGCAGGCTCCAAGCTGGCACTCTTCGGAGCCTCGCCCGAGGCGACGCCGACGATCCTGTCCAACATCGCGGCGGGCGAGAAGCTGCCGTACCCAAGGCTGAACGGCCAGTGGCAGAAGACCTCCCAGGCGAGCAACCAGTCCTGGCTCGTGCTCGGCGACCTGCGGACCGACAACATTCCGGCGGCCGCAGGATTCGCCCAGGCGGCCGGCATGGAGCGCATCTACTCACTCACCACCAACTACGGCCCGTGGGCGTCGAGCGGTCACTACAGGTTCGACGCGAGCCTGGGCGGGAGTGACGCCGGGGCCGCGGCAGCCGTGGACATCGCCAAGGCCGACGGTGTACAGCTCGGCGTGCACACCCTGTCGGACTTCATCGGCACCGGCGATGAAGCCTACGACTGGGCCTGGAGCCCGCGAGACGACTACGTCACGGCACCCGCCGACGACAGGCTCGTGACCGGGGGCAGCGCCTCGCTCACCCGTCCGTTGCCGGCCGGCGACACCACCGTGTACCTCGACTCCGGCACACTGCTTGCTTCGGGCGTATACCACAGCATTTTGCGCATCGGAGACGAATTCGTCAGCTACGAAGCGGCCGAGCAGGTGGGGAAGGAGTGGAAGTTGACCGGCCTGCGTCGCGCGCGCTGGGGATCGGTCGCGGCCTCACACCCTGCGGGCGTCCGCGCCGCCCGAACCGTGGCCAACAGCTACGGCGGCGCGATCGGTAACCATGCCATCCTTGACGAGATCATCGACAGGCTGTCCACCGCATGGAACGCAACCGGTATCACCGGGATGTCCTGGGACGGTCTGGAATCGGCATCGGAGTCCGGCTGGGGCGCTTACGGCATCGCTCACCTGGTGAACACGACGTATGCACGAACCGATGCCAAGGACCGGTTGATCTCCGAGACCAGCCGGATGACCTCGAACACCTGGGACGCGCTGACCCGGGCCAGCTGGGGTGAGGTCGGCAGCACCTCCATGGAGCAAGTGCTCAAGAACAACACGTACCTCCAGGCGAACTACCTCCCCGGAATGCTCGGTTGGATCAGCCTCAAAGGCTCGGACAGCCTGCTCATCATGGAGTGGAAGCTGGCGCGAGGCGCCGGTCTGAATGCGGGGGCAGGCTTCCAGAGCTCGGTCTCCAGTCTCGTGTCGGGCGGAGAGAACACGAAGCGGCTGCTCGAGGCCATCCAGCAATGGGAGACGGCACGCAACCTGGGTGCATTCACTGCGGAGCAGCGGGCGCGCTTCCTCGACCTGACGACGAACTGGCATCTGACCGTGGTCAAGCCGGGCGTGCGATGGTCCTTGCAGGAGCTGGACACTGCCGGGAACCCGGTCGGCGACCCCCAGGCCGTCGTCGCGCCGACCCCGGAGCTCGACGCCGGACCGCTGCCCGCGGCGGCCAGGGGCACCCTGTACGAGGCGGTCGTGAAGAGCAATACGCCGGCGACCACCCGATACGCGGTGACCGCGGGAGCCCTGCCCGCGGGGCTCGCGCTCAACGCCGACACCGGAGGGATCGTGGGCACCCCTGTCAGGGCCGGGACCGCGCGGTTCACGATCACGGCATACCAGGGTTCCGGTCAGCCGCCGGCGCAGCGCGACTACGTGATCGACGTCAAGCAGTGAGCCGGGCGGGCAGGGACGGTCGATCACCGATCATCCGAGGCTGAGCCGTACCTTGTGAACGGCAGATGAGTGCCGGCCCTCTCGGGCCGGCACTCATCTGCCCGATGGTTGGGCTGTCCGCCCGTACCGACACTCCCCCACGACCAGCGGTCGGCCCCGGTCGTGAGCAGCACACCCCGGTTCGGCCCGCAACCGGCAAGAGGGGCGCGTGCCCGGCGACCGACGCCGTCGGGTACGCGCCCCGGTGGTTCAGCGGAAGGTGGCTGCCAGCGCGCTGAGTGCCGCCACCAACTTCGCACTCGCCTCACCCTTTCGGGCCGCCTTGTCGAGCTGCCTGGTGACAGCACGGTTCGACGCGGGCGATTGGGCAAGGCGCTCTGCCTGCGCGATGTGGTGCCGGACCTGTTCCGCGGCGGAGTTCGCAAGCTCCCCGGTCACCTCGGCACGATCGACGTGCCAGGAGACGTTGGCGAACCCAACACCTTCGGGCTCGAAGGTGATCGTGTAGGTCTGCCCCTTGGCCGTGTCGAACGAGATCTTGTCCGAGCCGATGGCCTTTGCGGCCACGAGGTTGCCGTCCGCGTCCTTCACCGTGGTCTGCGTGATGCCCGGGTAGTCACCGACGAACGTGCCGCCGTTGCGAGCCGTCACCCGGAACTCCGTGGCGTCGCCGTGTGCCCACTTCATGTCCAGGACGAAGTTTCCGCGCGCGACGAGGCCCTCGACGCTTCCGTCCTTCCACGCACGGGGAAGTGCCGGGAGGAACTGGGTGTAGCCCAGTTGGCTCTGCACGAGCATCTCGGTCATGCCCGCGGTCAGCCCGAAGTTGCCATCGATCTGGAACGGCGGGTGGGAGTCCAGCAGATTGTCCATCAGGCCGTTCCGGTTCCCGGCGAGCATCGCGCGCACCATGGAGTAGGTGTCCTCGGCGAGGCCGGTCCTGGCGTACATGTTGATCTTCATGGCCTTGGACCAACCCGTGCCGTTGAGACTGCGCTGCTCGAGCGACTTGGTGGCAGCATCCATCCATTCGGGCGTGTCCTTGCTGATCAGCGTGCCGGGGAAGAGCCCGACGAGCTGCGACGTGTGGCGGTGCACAGAGCCTTGGTTGGCGCTGCCCCCGGCACCGAAGTTCCAGATGCCCACCTCGGGGAGATCGCCGGCCCGGGCCTTGCCGAGGCTGGTCTCCTCGAACCACTCCTTCACCTGACCCTGCTGCCCGATCAGGATCGGGTCGAGCTGCGACTGCTTGTCCTGCCACACCGCGCGCAGGTCCGCATCGACCCCCAGTTCCTCGGAGGCCTCGATGGCCATGCGGTAGAGCTCCCACACCAGGGACTGGTCGTATGCGGTTCCGACGGCTGTCGGGCCCTGCTCGGCTGAGACGCCCGGCGCCACGGTGAGCCGCTCCTGGTACGGGCTGTACCAGAGGTACTCGTTCCAGAACGCGGCCATCTCCTTGAGCATGGGGTACGCGGTGTCACGCAGGAAGTTCTCGTCGCCGGTGAAGAGGTAGTAGTCGTAGAGGTTCTGCATCGCCCACGACGATCCGCCGATGTTCCAGCCGTACTCCTGCGAACCGATCGGCGCGGTGTGCCCGAACGGGTTCACCTGGGTGTTGATGAGAAATCCCTTGCCGGTTCCGAGCGGCGCGTTTGCGAAGTCCCCGGTTTTCACCGCTGCGGACCGCTCAGCCGTCAGTCGCCCCGGAACCACGAGCGACTCGACGAACTCGTTGAACGGCACCTGGGTCTCGGCGAGGTTGGTGATCATCGCCGGCCAGTAGTTCATCTGGACGTTGACATTGAAGTGGTAGTCCGCTCCCCAGAAGGCGCCCGCGCTGCCGATCATCCACAGACCGCAGAGGTTGGTGGGAAGGTCGCCGGCCCGCGATCCGGCGATGCTGAGGTAGCGACCGAACTGGTACGCCATCTGATCGACAGCGAGATCGTAGGATCCTGCGCGGTAGTTCCTCATGAGCTGATCGGTGGGGATGTCGGGCACGGTTGCACCCACATCGAACTGCACGCGCGAGAAGAGCTTTTGGTAGTCCGCCAGGTGCCTGTCGAGCAGGGCTCGGTATCCACCGGCAGTGGCGGAGTCCACGCGTTGCGTGAGTTTGTCGTGAGGGTCCTCACCGCGGTACGTCGGGTAATCGTTCTTGTAGTTCGTGCCCGTCGAGTAGACGAGCGTGACGGTGTCGGCAGCGGTGACCGTCAGCGTGCTGCCGTCGCTGCTCGAGACGGTTCCGCCCTCGTTCTGCAGCTTGAGCTGCATCTCGGCCCGCATCTGGTTGTCGTTCACCTGGCCGGCGAGGGTGATCCGCTTCTCGTCGGGATCCGCGGTGGCGGTGGTGGTCAGCCCGCTCGCCGCCGCCGTTGACGTCGTGAAGGTGAGCTTGCCCGGCTCGGAGGCGCTCAGGCGCACCACGGCGACCTGGTCCGGATAGCTCACGAAGTACTCGCGCTGGTAGTGCACGCCGCCGTGGTCGAAGTTCACCGTCGAGACGGCGGTGCTCATGTCCAGGTCGCGAACGTAGTTCGATGCCGACGCGTCGGTGATGCCGGTGGCGCCGAAGTCCAGGTAGAGATCACCGAAGTCCTGGTACATGCCCATTCCACCGGTGTTGCCGAACATCAGGCTGGTGAGCTGCTGATTGGCGCCGCCGGCGCCGGTGGGCGGGAGGCCGAAGACGTTGGTGGACTTGTCGTCGAGGGCGAGGCGGTAGTCGTTCAGTTGCCGGGGCGTGAGCGCTGTTGCCTTGTTGCCGCCGAGGTAGGTGCGCCCGTTGGCAGGCCCGCCTCCCCACAGAGTCTTCTCGTTGAAGTGGAGGCGGTCTCGCCCCGGGTTGCCGAACGCCATCAGGCCGGTGGTGCCGTTGCCTTGCACCAGCGCCTGGTTCTCCCAGTCGGACACCGGGGCGGTGTACCACATACGCAGGGGATTGCCCTTGGAGTCCGCGATGTGCGCGGTGGGCGCCGTCTGGTCATGGGGCGCCCCAAGAGCGCCCGGGGCCGTGACGGCGGAGGCCAGCAAGGGCAACACCACCAGCGCCCTGAGAACGAGGACCAGTCTTCTTCGCATGTTCATGCCGACCTCTATCAGAGTGGCGATCAGGGATGACCGACGCGCTTGGCCCCGTTGGGCCGGAGCGACGGCCCCACCACCCTGAAGGCCGCCCGAACCCGTTCAAGCGGTCACCGACAACGTCTGGCGACTGCCTTCCCCTCACGTGGTCTCGTCGTTGAGCGACTGGGAGCTGGGGATGAAGAGATCGGGTGAATTGCTGGCCGGTCGGCGACTTGGGTCAGGAGTATGCATGTTCGCAGGAGGACGGTCAACGGATCCGCCACGGAGAACTCGCCGAGAGCTCCGATGTATGTGGGTCAGTGGACCTGGAAAGTGGATCATCCAGTCACGCGGAAGGCGTCGACGAGCATGTAGGTGCCGGACTTCTTGACGACCCTGATCGTGTGCGGCCCCGCGGTGAGCCCGTCGGCCTCGAACAGCACCTGCTGGGTCTGTTTGGTCGCCGAGTAGCAGTCGACGGTCTCCTGCAGGGTGCCATCCAGGTAGACGTCCACCTCGCCCATGTCGGTGTTCCGCTCCGTGATGTACTCGATGCCGCTCCCGGAGAAGGTGAACTCGGCCGAGTCGCCGTCGGTGCGGGTGAAGTGGACGTCCCCGTTCAGATCGCCCGGCCGGCCACCGCTGCCGGCCCAGGAACCGACGTACCTGATCAGGAAGTCGGTGTCGTTGTAGAGCCCTCCTTCGGGCTCGGGCACAGGGGCCCCTTCGTGCAAGACCTTGCGGACCTCCTCGAGCTGGGCGAGTTGTGCGGGGTCCAGCCTGCCGTATCTGTTGACCTTGGTGTCCAGACCGATGGCGGCGCCGCGGTCAGTGGCTGCTTTCACCCAGCGCACAAGCGAGGTGGTGTCCTTTGACATGCCTTTGTTGCCCCAGCCGGCCCAGCCCGGGTCGTTTGCCCCCAGGTAGGTGAAGTCGAACCACTGGGTGCTCTGCTCGGCGTCGGCCCATCGACCGTTCGAGGGCATGGCACCGATGTTTCCGCTCTCGCCCGGGGTGTAGTCGTCGTAGACCGAGGTGGGCTGGTGGTTGCGCGCGCCCAGGCCGGAGTTCAGCGTGATGATCCGGTCCGGGTTGCCTGCCTTGAGCGCCGCGGCCAGGCTGGACCAGTTGTAGGGCTTGGTCATGTCCTGATAGGCGGGCTGCAGCCCGGGGAACACCCCGTCGACCCACCAGCCGGCCAGCTTGGTCCCGTAGCGCTCGGAGTATTCCCTGATGACCGACTGCCACTTGGCCATGGTGTCCTGGGAAGGCACGCCATCCGTACCGGGGGTGTACCCGAAGGCTTTGGTGATCGCGTAGTCGCCGGATTGCTTGTGCGCCGAGTGTGGCGGGTTGGCCGGAATGTAGAGGACCAGCTTGATGCCGCGCTTGGCCAGTTCGTCGGCGATCTCCATGGGCAGGTCGCGCCCGGCGGGGGTACGCTCGCCGGGCTGGAGCCCGGCGATGCGCTCGTACGCATGGTTGGGCGCGAGCATGTAGCCGCTGTTCTGACCGAGGGTGAGGATGGCGAACCCGGCGCCCGCCTTCTCCATGTCGTCCGCGTAAGCCTTTACATCGAAGGTCTTGAGGAGATCGTCCCAGGACTCGCCGTCCTGCCACTTCTCCTCGGGGGAGGCGGCCACCCGGTTGAGGTAGTTCGACAGGAAGTGGTGGGAGACGCCGTATCGAGCGTGGTGCAGCCAGTCCGTGCCGGGGCTGCCCTCGGCGGTCTCGACCAGGACGGGCGGGGAGAGGCGGGGCCTGCCGGTCGTCCCTGTCTCGTCCACCGGCGTGACCTCGGCACGGAGGTACTGACCGCCGTAGCTCAGTGGAATACCTGTGTTGCGGGTCAGAACACCGGTGAGCGGGATCCACGGGCCGTCCTCCGTGGGCCCGGCGAGCCAGCGGAAGCGGGTCGCACCCTCGGTGTCGCCGTCGGGGTCCTGGAAGCGGTAGCGGGCCTCCAGGCCGCCCTTGGTCCGGGCCGAACCGGTGATCTTCACATCCTGCGCCTTGGGCGAATGGGAGGCGTCCGCGAGCGCGGGCGGAGCGATGAGTACGGCGGCGGCCGTGATTGCCAGAACGAGGGAAGCACGCATGGCTCTCCTAGGGGTGACGGGCTCTGCGCGGGGTGTCCGGGAAGCCGGACCTGGGCTCCGGCGACCGCATGGTCGCCGGGCGGGTGGCGCGTTCGTCGGTCATGCCGGAGTGGAGCGTCATCGGCGGCCCCGTCGCGCATCGGCAGCGACGAGGCCCGGTGCCGTGGCAGTCGCGACACCGTTGGTCCGCCTGCCCATCGGGCACCTCCTACCTTCCTCGCTGGTCGAACCCGTCAGGGATGCCGCCCGGCCCATAATTTATATAAGTAAGTTACTTAGCAATATTGCTGTCGGGGCGACAATGTAGATACCGTGACGTGGTGAGTCAAGACATGCGTGCAACCCGGCACGGCGCGGCTCCCGGCGGCCGCGCCGGAGATGCCCCCCTGCTGCGCAAGCTCAACCTCGCAGCCACGGTGCGGGCCTTCCTCGACCACACCTCGCTGACGGTCAGTGAGGTGTGCTCGATCGTCGGGGTCTCCCGGCCCACCGCCGAGGAACTGCTGGCCACGTTGCTGAGCGAGGGCTTCGTCCGCGAGGTGCGCGGACGTCCGGACGGTGAGCGGTCCGCGGGAAGGCCGGCCCGGCGCTTCGAAGCCGTGGCAGAGGACTTCACCGTCGTCGGGATCGACATCGGCGCCCACAAGGTCGCCGTCGCCATCTGCGACCTCCGTGGAAACGTCGTGGCGGTGCGCAGACGCAGCGTCGACTCAAGCCTGGAGCCGACCGGACGCATCGGGGCCGCAGTACGTCTGGTGAAGACGGCCGTCCGGCAGTCGGGGAAGAGCTGGGCACAGATCCGCGCGATGGCCTGCGGCATCACCGGGGTGATCGCCAACGGTGCGGAGGTCAGGGACCTCCGCACCGTTCCTGCGGGGCAAGACCTCGACGTCTACTCGCTCCCGGGCTTCGACGACATCGACGTGGCGTCGGAGGTGTCGGAGCGCTTCAAGCACGACGTGCTGATCTCCAACGACATTTTCCTCGCGGCGGCAGGCGAGCAGTGGAAGGGTGCCGCCACCGAGGCGCGCGACCTCGTCTACATGCACGCCGGCCGCCGCCTCGGGGCCGCGATCGTCATCGGCGGGCAGATCCACAACGGACGCCGCGGCCTCGCGGCGTCCGTCGGTGCCATGAAGATCCTGGGGTGGGCCGACGCGATGGCGCAACTCGACCACGAGAGCCGCAAGCTCGCGGGCTCGACCGCCGGGGAGTCCACCGGTGAGGATCTCCGGGCCCTCTTCGAGGCGGCGGCAAACGGTGACCGCACCGCGGTGCGCACCGTCGACCGCGTCGCCGAGGCACTCGCCCTGGGGGCGTCCACCCTGGTCCATGCCGTCGATCCCGACCTCGTCGTGCTCGGCGGCGGTTTGTCCCGTACGGGGAACGTACTCGCCGACCCGTTCCAGCGGCACTTGGCCGCGACCTCACTCGACTTGCCGGAGTTCCGCGTGTCCCTGCTCGGCGACGAGTCCGTCGCTCTCGGCGCCGCCCGGCTGGCCCTCGACGATTTCAAGGCGCGCCTACTCGCCGTGCAGGCCTGATCCACCCCCACTCACCGAACCTAGGAGTCACCGACATGATCGAGCCGGGTCGCGTCGCCGTGCCCGCGCCCACCGCCCCCGTGTCCCTCTCCGGTCCGGGCGGGGCCGAGACCACGACCATGGTCCTGCTGCCGCGGGCGGACGGCCTGCCCGACTTCGGGTGGATGGGGCTCGCCCTGGCGTCGGCGGACGTCCGATTCCTGACGAGCCCGGCCTCGGTCGAGACCACGGCCTGGAACTCCTGGCTGATCGGCTCGCCGATCAGCGTGCTCCCGGAGCACGCACGCGGCTATCTCGGACGGCCTGCGCTGCTCGGCCACCGCATCGGCCCCGAAGGGCCGGGGAGCGCCTGGTCCACCGCCTTCGGCGTCGGTGAGGTGCGAGGTGACGACGGCTCACTCGTGGTCCGGGCCACCGACGAGCCGGCAGGACTCGAACTGCGCTTCGAGGCCGAGGCCGTCCCGGGGGGAAGTCTCCGCCTCCGGCACCTGCTGACCAACGTCGGCACCGGTCCGTACGTGGTCGACGCGCTCGACGTGGTCATACCCCTTCCGCCCGGCGCGGGCGAGATCCTCGACTTCACCGGGCGCTGGGCCCGCGAGCGGCAACCCCAGCGCCGTGCCGTCGGGGACGGTCAGTGGGTCCGGGAGCACCGCCGCGGCATGCGCAGCCTCGACGGCACCGGCCTGGTGGTGGTCGGTACCCCCGGCTTCGGCTACGGCACCGGTGAGGTGCTCGGCGTACACCTCGCCTGGAGCGGCAACCACCGGTACGCCGTCGAGCAGCTCAGCTCCGGTGCCGCCGTCGTCCGGACCGGCGAGTTGCTGCACCCGGGCGAGCTGGTCCTCGCCGAGGGCGAGACGTACACGATGCCCTGGGTACACGTGGCCGCGTCCGCGCACGGACTCGACGGCCTGGCGGACGCGACCCATCGGTACGTCCGGTCGCTCGCGGCACATCCGCCCTCGCCGGCACCCGTGATGTTCAATCCGTGGGAGGCGGTCTACCTCGACCACGACCCCGACAAGCTCACCGCGCTGGTCGAGATCTCGGCCGGGCTGGGCGCCGAGCGATTCGTGCTCGACGACGGATGGTTCGCGGGCCGGAAGTCCCTCGATGACGGCCTGGGCGACTGGACCCCGGACCCGGCGGTGTGGCCGAACGGGCTGGCACAGCTTGCGGACCGGGTGCACGCGAAGGGGATGCAGTTCGGGCTGTGGTGGGAGCCGGAGGCCGTCAACCCGAACTCCGCGGTCTACCGGGACCACCCCGACTGGATCCTGCGCACGGGTGACCGGTCACCCGTGCTGGAACGCAACTGCTACCTGCTCGATCTCGGCCGGGACGACGTGCGGGCACACCTGGTCCGCGCGTTCGACCGGCTGGCGGCGGCGCACCGGATCGACTTCGTCAAGTGGGACCACAACCGCGATCAGATCGACGGCGGCGACTCGCGCGGTTCCGGGCGGCCCGCGTCCCGGCGGCAGACCCTTGCCTTCCGCGAACTCCTCGACGAGCTGACCCGCCGTCATCCCGGCATCTCGTGGGAGAGCTGTGCTTCGGGTGGCGGCCGCATCGACCTGGACGTACTCGAACGGGTCCAGAGCGTCTGGGCCTCCGACGTCACCGATCCGTTGTCCCGCCAGCCGATCCAGCACTGGACCGCGCAGCTCGCGCCGCTGGAGTACCTGGGCGCGCACGTCGCCGCACCGGTCTCCCACCAGACCGGCCGGACCAGCAGCCTGGACCTGCGCGCGGCCACAGGGTTCTTCGGCCAGTTCGGCGTCCAGTGGGACCTCACGAAGGTGCCCGGCCACGAGCTGGACCGCCTCGCGTCCTGGATCGGCCTCTACAAGCGGCACCGCGCGCTCCTGCACACCGGCCGGCTGACGCGCGTCGAGCTGCCCGACGGCCTGCTCGCGCACGGAGTGGTGGCTCGGGACCGGTCGGAGGCGCTCTTCTCGTACGCCCAACTCGACGAGATCGTGCCCGTGCCACCACGGCTCCGCATCCCGGGACTCGACCCCGGCCGGACCTACCGCGCCTCGCTCGTCTCCCCGGCGGACCCATCGGTGACCTGGGAGGTCACCGGCATCCAGGCATCCGGTGCGGCGCTGGGAGCACTGGGGCTGCCGGGCCCTGCGCGGGCACCCCAGAGCGCGGCGCTGGTCCATCTGCGCGCGGACTGATCCGACCGGCACAGGAGCAGCGTTTCCAGGCGTCATCGGGTGCTCGGGTGATGGCGCGGTCGATGCGGCCGACGGCATGCACGTGCTGGGACTCCGGCACAGCCACCAGGTAGCCGACGCCGCTCTCCTCCAGCACGCGGCGAAGGCGCCACCCCTGACCGTAGGCGGCCTCAAGGCCGGCAGCATCCCGACGGCTTCCGACTTCGCGAAGGGGGCAGGGATCGACCACATCCACTCCCTGCCCGACTCGGTCGGGCAGGGAGTGGATGCCGACAGGGCACTACCGGTTCCTCCGCCGCCCGGTGAGTACGCCGAAGCCGGCCGGCACCACCACACCGCGCGGAGCCCTTTCCGAGCCGCTCGGAATCCCCTAGGGCCTGTGTCGAAAGTCCCGCCTGCGCCGCGACGCCTGGCACGGCACCTCGCCGCGTTGTCGGGATCGACCGAATACAGCCCGGTATGCGGTCGACCCTCCGCCTTGCGATGCACCGCACCAGACGCCGCGGCGCCCGCCCTGCGGGCGGACGACGGGACCTTCGACACAGGCCCTAGTGCTGTGGCCGCATAGGTTCGCCGGGTTGGTCGTCGTGACGGATGGATGTGTGGTGACTACGCCGTGAGGCGGTCTGCTTCGGCCAGCAGCAGATCGCCAAAGGGCTGAAAGTCAATGCTGCAGGCGTAGACGCCGCTGATGACTCGGTGGATAGTTCCCCATTCCCAGATGGCGGTGGCATCCACGCCCGTGCGAGAAGCCAGTTGCTCAGTCCGTGCCCAGAGGTCGTCGCCGAGGTCCGGGTTGCAACGCACGATGGTGCCGAGATCGCACGCCGGTTCGGCCCGCAGCCCGGCTGGATCGATGAGCTTGTAGCTGCCGTCGCTCGCCTGCAGGGCGTTCATCTCGTGGATATCACCGTGGACCAGAACCGCGGACCGATCGTCGTGGGCAAGGCGACGACGATTCATGCAATTCAGCGCGTCCGCCACAGTGGCTGGCGAACACGGTCGCCCCGCCTGCTCCCATAGTTTCGGCAGCCGATCGGCGTACTGCTCAGCCAACTTCGCGCCGGTTGGAAGGTCAATGTCGGGACCGATCGGACGCCACAGGCGAACCGCCACTTCGCACAGCAAGTTGTGGCGGCTTGCAGGGTCGGCGACGATGTCGTACATCGGAGCCCCAAGGCGCTCCAGCAGAAGGGCTTGTCGACCCACGTCTTCGCCCAACAGCTTGGCGCATCCCCCTCCGTTCGCCAGGCGCAACACCATGGCCTCCTGCCCGACGTCCCGACCTGGCACACCGATCTTGAGGACCGCCGGAGTCCCGTCAACAAGCGTTACCTCGACGACCAGGGCGGCGTGACCGCCCGCGAAGCTGGACCCGATCATCAGAGACCACTCCTGGGCCAGCGAGTCGAGCACGCCTGGCAACTCGTCCAGCCAGGATTCGTTCCCGTCGGCTATGACCGTCTTGCGGACCTGGTCAGGAATGTCGAGGCTCATACCGCCAACCTAGGGCCGTGACCACCGCATTGGTTCGCCTGATTGGTTCAGGCTGCTGTCTTGAGGGGGCGCCCGCCCCAGCGAATGCCTTTCTCGCTGCGGATGCGGGTGCGTTCCTTGCGTTCGGCGGCCAGGACGTCGCGGTGGCGGGCGTTGGCGTTGCGCCAGCGCAGGTAGGCGCGCAGGCCCCGGGTCTGCACCGTGTGGTTGGGATGGTGGGAGTTGGCGATGGTGAACTGCCGCAACGGCCCGAAGTGCGCCTCGATCGGGTTCGCCCAGGAGGCGTAGGTCGGGGTGAAGCACAGCTCGACGCGGTTCTTCTTCGCCCAGCGGCGGATCGTCTCGCCCTTGTGGGCGGACAGGTTGTCCAGGATGACGTAGATGGGGGCGCCGTCCGGTCGGGCGGCTCGGACCGATCTGAGCGCGGCCAGCGTGTTCGCGGCGCCCTTCTTCCGGCGGTTGACGCCCCAGAGCGTGTCGTCACCGACCGAATAGCAGCCGTGGAAGTACCTGACGCCATGCGTGCGGCGGTAGGTCGCCGGGTGCCGCTCGGGGTGACTGGCCGGGGCCCAGCCCGCACCGCCGGTGGGGCGGATGCCGAGCGGGCCGAACTCGTCGAACGCGAAGACCCGGTCCGGGAAGCAGTCAAGGACCTCCTCGATCCGGTCCAGCTTCGCCTCCCGCTCCGGGTCCGGGGACTCCTTCCAGGTCTTGGTGCGCTGGAAGGTGACGCCGCGGCGGGCGAGCAGACGGCGTAACGCCTCGCGGCCGATGCGGATGACCCGCCCATGGACGTTCCGCAGGTGGGCCAGCAGTTTGCGGATGGACCAGCGAGTGAAGGGCTGGCCGAGCCTGGTCGGGCGGGCGGTGGCCGTCTGGACAACGAAGTCCTCGTCGTCAGGACTGAGCAGGCGGGGACGGCCTCCCGCCCACCGAGGGTCCAGACAGGCCAGGCCGATCTCGTTGAACCGGTGGATCACATCCCGGACGGTGTCCTCGTCGGCCTGCACCAGCCGGGCGATCACCGGGACCCGGTTCCCGCCGGCCGACGCCAACAGCATCATCGCGCGTCGGAAGCGGACCGAACTGGTGCTGCCCCGACGCACGATCTGCTGCAGCTTCTGCCCCTCCTGGTCGGTCAACCTGCGCACGCGGACAGGCTCAGCCACCACACCCCCAGCACTCGGATCGGACGATCACACAACATCCAACCGCCCCGACCACCAACCCGGCGAACCAATGTGGTCAGAGCACTAGCCGACCTTGGTGAAGGTCCAGGACTGGTGGGGTGCGGCCATGATGGCCAGGGAGATGACCTTGGCGCCGCTGGTGGCCGACTCCGCGGTGATCATCTGGGCGCTGGCCGTCGTCGCCACCAGGGAGTAGCCGGAGTCGGAGGTCTGCCAGAGCGACCAGCGCTGGGCGGCGGTCGACGCACAGGCGGTCTGGATGATCGCCTGCCCCCCGGTGTTCGAGTTGGTGGAAATGGCGACGCAGAGTCCGCTGTGGGCGTTCTTGAGTGTGTACGTGTTGTTCGGGTTGGCGGTGATGACGAACTTCTGGTTGTCGCCGGAGTCCGGGATGTCCACGGTGAGCTGGGTGCCGTCGGTACCGGTCAGGGGGATGTCCAGGGCTTGGCCACCGGTCTTGAGCTGGTAGGTGGCTCCGGACTCGATGACCGGTGCGTAGACCTCGAACTCGTTGAGTGCGTAGCCGTCGCCGGTGGCGCCGGCGGTGCCCTGCATGCGGACGTAGCGGCCGGTGCCTGTGAGCCCGGTCAGGTCGTCGGTGCCGCCGTCACCCGTGGTGGTCGTGTGGACCGTCTTCCACGTGGTGGCGTCGTCGGAGACCTGGATCCGGTAGCCCTTGGCGTACGCGTCCTCCCAGTGCAGCTGCACGCGGCTGACCGGCTTGGGGATACCGAGGTCCACGGTGATCGACTGGTTGTCGCCGCGGCGGCTGGACCAGAGGGTGGTGTAGTCGCTGTCGACGGCGTTCGCGCCTGCGACGCTTCCGCCCGCGGTGCTGGAGACCGTCACCGGCCTGCCTGCGGCGACGTTGCCCTGCCGGGCGTCGGCCGGCCAGGCCGGGTTGCGACCGACGGTGTCGATCGTAGCGGTGAAGCTCGACCACGGGGTCACCAGCTTGGGAGAACCCCAGGTCTGCTGGGCCACCATGCGCAGGGGGTTCTTGATGTCGCCGGCGACGCGTTCCTGGGTGGCGGTGTCGCGGTCGGACCAGACGTGGAGCCTGGTCCCGAGGTTCTTGGACTCCGAGGCGTCGGTGATGGTCTGGTTGCCCTGGAACAGGTCGGGGTTCCAGGTGTCATAGCCCCACTGGGCGGCCGGTCCGCTCGGTCCGCCCGAGCCGAGAACGTAGTAGGTCGGGTTCCAGCTCTCGTTGGAGATGAGGTGCCCGTTGTCGATGTGCTGCTGCGGGGAAAGACCCAGGTCGTACCAGAATTCGAGGATGATGTCGGGGTCGACCGTGACGGCGCTGCCGCCGCCCACTCCGTCATTCCACGCGCGGGTGGTCTTGCCCGCGTCGCGGACGATCTCGTTGGCCCAGTTCATGAAGCCGAGGTAGACGTCCTTGCCGGTGGCGTCGGGGCCGTAGGTGTCCTTGGCGTACTGCTCCAGATGCGGGTACTGGCTGTAGCTGCCGATGCGGTACTCGTCGGCGCCGATGTGGAAGTACGGGCCGGGGAAAAGCGCCAGGTACTCCTTGTAGAGGTCCTTGAGCAGCCTGTAGGTCCCGGGCCTGCTCAGGTCGATGTACTCCTGCTGGGGAGTGCCGGTGCTGGTGACCAGCCGCAGTTCGGGGTGGACGTTGATGACCTGGCGAAGGTGCCCGGGCGCATCGATCTCCGGGACAACAGTGATCTTGTACCTGGCGGCCAGCGCGATGATGTCCTTGACCTCCCGCTTGGTGAGGTGCTCGTAGGACACGACCTCCGGGTGCGAGGTGCTCTCGATCCGGAAGCCCTGGTTGTCGGACAGGTGCAGGTGCAGGTAGTTCATCTTGAGGTAGGCGAGTTCCTTCACGTGGTCTTTGAGCCACTGCGGGGTGAAGTACTTTCGTCCGGCGTCCACCATGAGTCCGCGCTCGGGCTTGAGCGGCCAGTCCCGGGCCGTGCCCTGCGGGATCGACGGGCCCTGCTTGAGCAGTTGCAGGATCGTCCGGGTGCCGTAGAAGGCGCCCCGGTCGTCCTGGGCGGTGATGACGACCTTGTCCGTGACCGAGAGAGCGTAGCCCTCGGTCCCGAGGCCGGTGTCGGTGGAGCCGAGGGACACGAAGATGTCACCGGCCCGCAGGCCGGCCTTGGTGCCGATGACCTGGGTGACGGCGTGGCCGTTCAGCTCCCGCAGATCGTCGGCGAAAACCTCACTGGTGGTCTTCAGCGCCCTCGCGTCCGGGGCGGCGCGGACGATCCTGGTGGCGCCGGAGTAGGTGAACGACCCGTTGCCACCGGTCCACTCCTGTAGCGCGGGAATCGTCTGGGGTTTGGGGTTGGGGTCGACGCCGGGCGCGGACTGCGCGCCTGCCGGAACGATGACCAGCGAGACGGTGACGGCCAGCCCGATGAGAACGACGAGCACGGTACGGGGAAGCGTCAGCAAGGCCTTCATCTCGGTCCCTTCTGAGCGGCGATCGGGCCGGATATGACCGCGGTTGGACGGGGGAGGAATTGCATGGCGTCCGTGTCTCCTCGTTCGGGGCTGACTGCCGACAGGTGGACGGGCCGTCCTGAGCAGTCGGTCCGGCGAGCGGGTGCCCTCCGCAGAGCGGCCCCTTCGTGGGGGGACCGGGGTCCGATTCGGTGCTCAGAGCCGGTGGTCCCCCTGCGACACGCCTACAGTGGTCTACACCTCTTCAGCTTTGTAGCCGTCTCGTCAGGTTCATGTCAAGGGCAAGTCATGACGGGTTCAGCTTGCCGAATAGCGGTCACCAGCCGGTCGTTCAACTCGTCACGCCGAACTCGCCGTCAGTCTGCCGTCGATGTCGGCCGTGACGTGGCCCTCGACCACGGTGGCGACGACGCGGTGGCGAAACGTCATGCCGTGAAACGGGGTGTTGTCCGACGTGCTGACCGACTCGGTCCGGTCCACCCGCCAGTCGGCCCGGGGGTCCACCAGGGTGAACGTCGCGGGCTCCCCCGCGGCCAGCGGGCGGCCCGCCACATCTGCGAGCCCCGCGATACGGGCGGGACGTGTGGACATGACCGTGGCCACGAGGCCCCAGTCCGGGGTGCCCCCGGCGCCCAGGGCCTCCGCGACCACCGGGAGCGCGGTCTCCAGGCCCAGCATGCCGAAGGGCGCCTCGCACCAGTGGTTGTCCTTGCTCGACGCGGTGTGCGGAGCGTGGTCGGTGGCGACGGCGTCGATGGTTCCGTCACGCAGGGCCGCGCGCAGCGCCGCCACGTCCTCGGCGGTGCGCAGAGGCGGGTTCACCTTGTGCAGGGGGTCGGCTTCGCGGGTCATGAGATCGGTGAGCAGCAGATGGTGGGGGGTCACTTCGGCTGTTACGGGCCAGCCGCGCGACTTGGCCCACCTGACGATCTCGACGGTCCCCGCTGTGGAGACGTGACAGATGTGCAGGCGTCCGCCGGTGGCCCCGGCGAGTACCACGTCACGTGCGACGATCGTTTCCTCGCCCGTCGCCGGCCAGGGCGGCAGGCCCGTGGCCTGTGCCGCCGCGCCGGCGTTGACCTGGCCTCGCTGCACGAGACGGGGGCACTGGGCGTGTTGGGCGACGAGGGTTCCGGTGCGGCGGGCCGCCTCCAGCGCCCGCAGCAGGAGCCCGGGGTCGTCGACGCATACGCCGTCGTCGGAGAACATCAGGGCGCCGGCCGCCGCCATGGCGTCGAGGGGTGCGAGCCCACGGCCGGCGAGCCCGTCGGTGACGGCTCCCACCGGGTGCACCCGGCAGGATGCCGTTCGCGCCGCCCGCTCGATGATGTGCCGTACCCGCTCAGGGGTGTCGGTCACCGGCGTGCAGTTGGCCATGGCGAGCACGTCGGAGTACCCGCCGTGCGCTGCCGCCCTGGTGCCGCTGGCGATGGTCTCCGAGGCGGTGTCACCGGGTTCGCGCAGGTGGGTATGGAGGTCCACCAGGGCCGGCAGCATGATCAGCCCGTCGCAGTCGGCTGTCGTCACGTGCGCGGCGCTGCTGCCGTCCCCGTTCCCAGGGGCCGTCACGGCGGCGATCCGGCTGCCCCGTACGGTCACGTCCCGGGGTGCGCCGCCGAGGGGGCGGACCCCCCGCAGGATCGTCGTGCCGGAGGAGCCGGCGGAGCCGGCGGCCCGGGGGCCGTTCACCTGCCCGCGTCCGGGTGGGCGAGGCGGAAGACCGGTCCGTCCGCGCAGATCAGCGGGGACTCCTCGGGGCCGCTCCTGGTGCCGGTGGCGCAGCCGTGGCAGTAGCCGAGGCCGCAGGCCATGTGCGCTTCCAGCGATACCTGTACGTCCGCCGCCCAGCGTCGGCCGAGTTCCTCGCAGAGCCGGGCCAGCCGCTCCGAACCGCACGTCATGATCTGCTGTGGAGGGGCCTGATCGAGGTCTGCGGTCAGCATGTCCCGGAGCCGGGTCACCTCGCTGCTGCCGCTGTCGTCGGTGACTTCGTGCAGTCGTGTCACACCGGCGGCCCGGTAGACGTCTGCTCCTACGACTCTGTCCGCGCTTCTGCCGCTGGCCACGGCGACGATCTCGACCCCGGTGCCCGCGCATTCCTGGGCGACGGTGGTCAGCGAACAGGTGCCGATGCCCCGTCCGACCAGCAGGACGCGCCGCGTTCCCCGGGCGATCCGGAATCCCTGGCCCAGCGGTCCTACGACCAGCATGCGCTCGCCCGGCCGGAAGGAGGCCAGGCGGCGGGTGCCGTCACCGACCACTCCGAGCAGGATGTCGATGGTGCCGGCCTGCGGATTCCGGGCGTATACGGCCATGGGGCGGGGCAGGACGGGACCGGTGTCATCGTCCCGGGCGGCGGTCAGCATCACGAACTGTCCTGCCTGGCACGTCCGGGCGATACTCGGTGCCTCCAGGCGCAGGAAGTGGTGGCCACGTCCGTGCGGCGTGGAGGCGAGGACCGGGGCACGGTGCCAGGTCGCGGCGGGCCGGTCGGTCCCGGAACCGGGCAGCGGTGTCACGCTGTCCGTGACCGGTATGACGGCGTCCGTGTCGAGGGTGCTCATGCGCCTGGGGCCTCCTGTGCGGACAGCCGGGCATCGAGCCGCAGGAGACCCGAAGCCAGGATGTCGGTGCCGACCGCGAGTTCGGCCGGGGAGGTCAGCTCCTCGGGACTGTGGCTGACCCCGCCGTTGTGACTGGGGACGAAGATCATGCCGGTGGGCACCACATGGTTGATCATCTGTGCGTCGTGGCTGGCCCCGCTGGGCATCACCCGGTGCGTGATCCCGGCCTCCGTCGCGGCCTCGGCGACGGTGTCGCGGAGCCACCTGGGGAGGATGACGGGAGAGGCGTCGGCCAGCAGCCGTGATTCGCACCCGATCCCGCGCCGGGAGCAGATGTGCTGTGCACTGTCGACGATCTCCGCCGCGGTCAGCCGCTGCCGGTCGTTGTCGACGTCCCGGACGTCGACATACACCTCGGTGCTCCCGGCGATCGTGGTGAGGGACCCGGGGGAGACGTCCATGCGTCCGACGGTCGCGCGGGTGCCGTGGTGACGGCTGTCGTTGGCGAGGGTCTCGATCATCAGGATGATCTCCGCCGCCGCGGCCATCGCGTCGGCCCTCATCCGCATCGGGGTCCCCCCGGTGTGCGAGGCCCGTCCGGTGAGATCGAGGCGCAGCCGCGTACTGCCCGAGATCAGGTCGACGAGCCCGAGGGGAACGGACTCGGACTGCAGCAGGGAGCCCTGCTCGATGTGCAGTTCCAGGAAGGCGGCCCAGTCCTCTTCGCGCCAGCGGGCCGTCCCGGTGTCGTTCGGGTCGAGGCCGACGGCTGTCATGGCCTGCGCCAGCGATACGCCCTCGGCGTCCTGCTTGGTCTTCAGGTCGGCCGGGCCGGTCAGTCCCGCGGCGATCCGGCTGCCCGTGCAGGCCTGCCCGAAGCGGGCTCCCTCCTCGGCGGCGAACGCCACGAAGCGGACCGGCCGGGTGAGCCGGATCCCGGCCGAGACGAACAGCCGTGCCACCTCCATCGCCGCGACCACACCGGCTATGCCGTCGTACGCGCCGGCGCCCGGCACGCTGTCGAGATGGGAGCCGGTGCCCAGACCGGGCAGTCCGGGGGTCGTGCCGGGCAGTTCGGCGAGCGTGTTGCCGGCTGTGTCCGTACGTACGTCCAGGCCGAGCGCGCGCATGTGCGCCGCGAACACGTCGTGGGCCTGGCGCTCCAGTGGGGTGTAGGCCAGCCGGGTGATGCCCGGGCCCCCGCCGGGCTCCGACATTCCGGCGAAGGTGTCCAGGTGCGTCTGGAGCCGGTCCGCGTCGGCGTGGCGGAGAGCGGCGAGCGTCGGTGCGGTCATCGGAGTCCGGCCGACGAGGCTTCCGCCTCGGAGAGCAGGGACACCACAGTCGGGGAATCCACGGCTGCGAGCGCCGGCGTGTGCAGGACAGCGGCCACCCCGGCCACTTCGGCGGCGGCGCCGCGCAGCAGGCCGAGCATCACCTGGAGGGGTTGCGGCTCCCAGGCCGTCGCCAGGGGTACGACTCGGTCGCCGGGGGTGATCGCCGGGCTGGCGGAGGTGATTCCGGACTCGTCGGTGACCCGCAGGACGGTGGCGTCCGTCGCCAGGGCCACGATGTGGGCGAGCACGGCTTCGTCGCTGCTCTCCCACACCGAGATGCGGTCCGGCTCCAGGTGCCGCACGGCGTCGGCGAGGGCGCGGCCGATCAGGTCGGTCGCGGCCGGGGACACCTGTGTGTTCAGGGTGAGCCCGTAGGCGTCGGTCGCCGCGCCGAGTTCGCGGACGCCGGAAAGGATCGCGGAGGTGCTTTCGGTCATCGGGGACCCTCCTCTTTCGTGTCGGTCGCGGACCTGGGCGGGGCCGGCGACGGGGTGGCGGGGAAGAGCGCATGGAACCGTACTCCGTACCGCTCCAGGAGCGTGTCCACCACGCTGCTGTCACCGAGATCGAGCACGCTCAGTACGCAGGAGACCCGCATCCCTGCTTTCTGGGCGGCGTGCACCGGCGGCGCGGCGTCCTGCGCCGTGCCCGTGAGCGGCACGACGACGACGGTGTGTTCGCCCGGGTGGGCCTCGCCGGTCAGACGGGCGTCGTCCCCGGTACCGGTCACCGTCGCGAACGGCAGCCCCGTGTGCAGGGCCAGGGCGGTGGTGGTGGCGAGGCCCTGGGGGGTGGTGCACACCAGCCGGTCGGTCCCGTGCGGGAGCACCTCGGCCAGCAGCGCCGCGGTGCGGCGCAGGATGGACGGCCGGCACTGGACGGCTTCGATGTCGACCCGGCCGTCGCCGTGGGGCGCCACCGCGAGTATGTCGGCGTACAGTTCGGCGCTTCGCTGCTGGGCGCTCTGGAAGGCGCGGGGGGTGTCTGGTGCCGTGTGGAGGACTTGGTCGAGGTTCATGTGTGCTCCGTGGATGGGACGGCCTTCGCTGACCGTGCGAGGCCAGCGGGTCGCCGGGGGGCCGGCCGTGCGGGAGAGTCAGGTCCGCACCGTGCCGCGTTCGTCGGCGAGACGGGTGATGCCGAGTTCGCGGCAGAGGGCCTCGAGGTCCCGCAGGACCTGGGTCATGGCGTACGGGCGGGTGAACGTCGCGGTACCCATCTGTACGGCGGTGGCTCCGGCCAGGACGAACTCCAGGACGTCCCGCGCGGTGCTGATGCCGCCGCACCCGATGACGGGTATGGCGACGGCCGAGGCGGCCTGCCACACCAGGCGCAGCACCATGGGCCGGACCGCGGGTCCGGACAGTCCCCCCACCCCGTTGCCCAGCACCGCGCTCCGCCCGTTCAGGTCGATGGCCATGCCGGGGAAGGTGTTGGCGACGGTCACGGCGGTGGCGCCCGCCTGTTCGGAGGCGCGCGCGATGTCCCCGATCGAGGTCACGTTCGGGGTCAGTTTGACGATGACGGGCAGCGGGGTACGCGCCACGACGCCGGAGACGACACGCTCCACGGTCGACGCGTCCGTTCCGATGGTGAGCCCGCCGTGCTCGAGGTTCGGGCAGGAGACGTTCACCTCCAGTGCCTCGCAGGGAGCGTCGGCGAGTTCCTCGGTGATCCGCAGGTACTCGTCCGGGGCGAGGCCCCCGACACTCACCACGACGGGTACCCCGAACGACCGGTAGCGGGGCAGCACCGTGCGGATGAACTCCGCCGAGCCGGGGCTGGGGATTCCCACGCTGTTGAGCATGCCCTGCGCGCTCTCGGTGAGCCGGTGCGAGGGGTTGCCGGAGCGCCGTTGCGAGAAGAGGGTCTTGGTGACCAGGGCGCCCAGCTCGTGTACGGGCAGGAGAGCGGCGAGTTCAGGGCCGAAGCAGCCCGACGCGGGCATCACGGGGTTGGCCAGACGCAGCGGGCCGAGCGAGACCGCGAGGTCGGTCCGGAACGCGGTGTGGTCCGCGAAGTGCCGGTCGCGGTCGTCGAACGTCGCGGGATCGTGGTCTTGGACCTCCGTCATGGTGCCTGCCTTCTGCGTCAGGGGATCGGGGAAGAGTGGGCGGAAGCGCGCCGAGCCGGCCGGTATGCGGGACGGCGGAGCGGGGGCAGCGGGCCGCGGGGTGTCAGCCGCCGAATCGTTCGGTGAGCTTGCGCTCGACCCAGCCGATGAGGGCGTACATGACCCATGCCATGAGGCAGAGCAGCCCCAGACAGATGATCACCAGCTTGATGTCGTCGTTGTCCTGGGCCTGCTTTTCCAGGTAGCCGAGCCCTGACTGCGCTCCGATGAACTCGCCGATGACCGCTGCCGTCACCGCCTGCAGGACCCCCAGGCGCAGACCCACGGCGATGGCCGGCAGGCTGTACGGCAGGTCGATCTTGAGGGCTCGGGCGACCGGTCCGATGCGCAGCAGGCGGGCCAGGTCGTCGACCCCCTTGGGCACGGACCGCAGCCGCGTCACCATGTTGATCATGACGGGGTAGAACGACACCAGGGCCACGAGGGCGATCTTGGAGCCGACACCGAGCCCCAGCCAGAGCACGATCAGGGGGGCGATCGAGATCTTCGGGGTCACCTGCGCCACGATGACGAGGGGCATCAGCAGTCGTTCGGCAAGCGGCAAGCGGGTGAAGAGGATCGCCAGGACGATCCCTGCCACCGCGCCGATCAGTACACCCTGCACCACCTCGGCCAGCGTCTGCTGGATGTGCACCGTGAGCACGTCGTCCTGGGCCAGCTGCCAGGCGTGATCGGCCACCGCGGCCGGGCTCGGCAGCTTGTAGGCCGGTATGCCGAAAGCCGCCGTGACCAGCCACCAGAGCGCGACGCCGGCCAGCAGGGACAACGTGCCTATCACCACCGGCCGGACGGCGTCGGCCGTCCGGCCGGGGCGAGCGGCCGTCTCAGCCGAGGTCATTCGGCTTCACCACCAGATCACCCGCGTCGAAGGACGAGTCGAGGAGCTCGAACTGCTCCTGGGAGTCGATGGCCTGCTGCCAGCGCGCGAGGTCCGGGGAGCCCAGGCCGTTCTTCCTGGTGTTGTCCGACTGCCACAGGCTCTTGGCGAAGAGGTCCTCGACGATGGTGGTGATCTCGTCCTCCTGGCCCTTGAAGGAGGAGGCGTACTTCTCCACCGACATGTCGACCGCGGCGCGCGGGTTCTTGACCGTGTACTCGATGCCGCTGTTCAGCGCCTTGTCGAACGCCTTGACCGTGTCCGGGTCGTTCTCCACCTTGTCCTCGCCGGCGATGACCACGTTGCCGAAGGAGGGCAGGTACTTGTCGCTCAGGATCTGGTTCACCTCGACCCCGGCGGACTGGAGCGCGTAGTAGCGCAGGCGCGAGAAGACGATCGCGTCGACCTGACCGTTCTTCAGCGCGTCCACGATGACGCCGGTGCCCAGGGTGCGGACCTTCACGTCGGACAGCTCCAGTCCGGCGTCCTCCAGCATCGCCTGGAGCTGGATGTAGTTCGGGCTGCCGAGGTCGGTGACGGCGACGGTCTTGCCCTTCAGGTCGGCGGGGGACTTGATGTTCGACGAAGGCTGCGACAGCAGGGCGCCGATGCCCTCCTGGTACGTGGTGTGCACGACCTTGGTCTTGATGCCCTTGCCGTACGCGGTGACGACCGAGTCGCCGTTCGGGAAGCCGAAGTCGACGTTGCCCGATGCCACGTTCTTCACGATGTCGGAGCCCTGGGCGTAGGTGAATTCGACGTCCAGGCCCGCGTCGGCGAAGTAGCCCTGCTCCTTGGCCGCGTACAGCGGGGCGTAGTACGGCACCGCGGCGCCGTCGATCTGGATGGTGACCTTCTTGCTGCCGTCGGACGACGTCTCCGCCGAATCGGAGGAGCCGGGGCTGCAGGCGGCGAGGAGAGCGGCGGCGGCCAGGACGGCGGGGATACCGACCAGCTTCAGGGGCCTTCTGTTCATGATCTTTCCTTAGGGCGAAGTGGGAGTGGAAACTCAGCGGCGTCCGCGCAGGAGCCTGCGTTCGGCCAGGGAGACAAGGCCGAAACCGAGGAGCCCGACCGCTACCGTGATGAGGACTGCGGCTATCAGCAGGGGGGTGTCACTGGACGTGTTGCCGAGCACCATGAGGTAGCCCAGGCCGCGTTCGGAGGCGAGGTACTCCGCCAGGAACGCGCCGGTCATCGCGTCGACGACGGCGATCTTGGCGCCGGCCAGCAGCGCGGGCAGGGCCGCGGGGAGCTGGATCTTCCGCAGGTACTGCCACCGGGACAGGTGCAGCAGCCGGCCCAGGGAGCTGATGTCCGCGGGCACGTCCTTCAGCCCGAGCATCGTGGCCATGGCCATCGGGAAGAAGACCAGCAGCAGGATGAGCCCGTACTGCGACGTCGTGCTGAGCCCGAACCACAGCACCAGCAGCGGTGCGACGGCGATCTTGGGAGCCGCCTGGAGCAGCACCATGTAGGGCGCGAGGATCTCCCGGACGGTGCGGGAGGCCCACAGGACCCAGCCCAGGGCGATTCCGATCAGTGACCCGCCGACGAAGCCCAGCACGATGTTGCGCAGGGTGTAAGTGAGGTTGGGCCACAGCGTGCCGTCCCGTACGAGGTTCAGCCCCCCGTCCAGCACCTCGCCGGGAGCGGGCAGCAGGTAGGACGGTACGTCGGCCAGCCTGACGTAGGCGCTCCAGGCGGCCAGCACGGCTGCCACGTAGGCGAGCGGAGTCAGTACGCGTACGACCCTGTTGAGGGCGGCGCTGTCGCGGAGTCCGGACGCGGCGGGACGCTTCACGGCCCGCTCGGGGCGGCCCCGGCGCGTGAGTGTGTCCTTGCTCACACCAGCTCCCGACGGAGCATGCCGGCGAACTTCGCGAACTCGGGCAGCTGCCTCGTCTCGGGGGTGCGCTCACGCCCCAGGGGCACGGTGTGCACGGCCTTGATACGCCCCGGCCGCGCCGACATCACGGCCACGCGGTCGGCGAGGTAGGTGGCCTCCTCGACACTGTGGGTGACCAGAACGATGGTCTTGTGGGTCGATTCCCAGATACGCAACAGGTCGTCGTGGAGCCGGTCCCTGGTGATCGCGTCCAGCGCCCCGAAGGGCTCGTCCATGAGGAGGATCCGGGGGCTGTAGGCCAGTGCCCGGGCGATGGCGGTGCGCTGGCGCATGCCCCCGGACAGTTCCTTGGGGAACGACTCGGCGAAGTCGGTGAGGCCGACCAGGTCGAGCAGTTCCGACACCCGGTCGCGCCCCTGCTGCGAGGTGTCGCGCTGCGCCTCCAGCCCCAGGGAGACGTTGCGCCTCACCGTGCGCCAGGGAAGCAGCGCGGGCTCCTGGAAGACGAAGCCGATGTCCTTGCCCGGACGCGGTTGGACGCTCCAGGTCAGGTCCCCTTCGAAGTCCGTGTCCAGGCCGGCCATCATCCGCAGCAGGGTCGACTTGCCGCACCCCGAGGGGCCGATGAGGGCGACGATCTCGCCCTCGCCCACATCCAGGTCGACGTCCTCCAGAGCCACCACCTTCGAGCGCTTGGCAGCGGTGTAGGCCTTGTGGACGCCCTGCACCGACAGAAGGGGGTTCATGCGGACCTCACTCCCGAAGTCGCACATCCCGGGCCCGTGGCGCGCGCGCCACGGTGACGCCCGTGATCGGCGCATATGGAGCGGTGTGGCATGAAGATCTCCTCAATAGTCACGGCGGCTCGGTGTCCGTACGGAGCTCAGCGGGACCGTTCCGGACCACCGGCACGGCATCGCACCACAACTTCCGTATCTGGAAAATATGCCTCCAAGAATGTCGTTCAGAGGTTGGACCCTTTTTCGGCCACAGTCAAGCCCTAGATACGGTCGGCAATTCGGTGTATACCGTGACGTGGACTCGATCTCTCGCGGCACGGACAGCCACGAGAGCCGCAACCCGGACGGCGAAAAGTTACGCCCCCGCGATGCACTGTTTCCACATATGGAATCTGAGGACTCATACGGAGGTTGTCGCCGATGGCGAGAAGCGCGCAGGATCCATGGCACAGCGGGGCACCGCCCCACCTCCCGGTCGGCACCGCAGAAGCCCTCCCACCGGTCTGCCTGCTCCCGGGAGACCCCGCGCGAGTCGACCTGGCCGCCGAGGTGCTCGACGACTTCCACGTCCTCGGCCAGAACCGGGAGTTCAGGATCGGTACCGGCCGCGCGCCCGGTGGCCGGCGAATCGCGGTCTGCTCGACCGGCATCGGAGGCCCTTCAACCGAGATCGCCGTCGTCGAACTCGCCCGGCTCGGCGTCAGGAGCATGCTGCGCACCGGCGGCATGGCCGCCCTGACCAGCCGCATAGCCCCCGGCACCGTCTGCACGGCCACCCGGGCGGTGCCGGGCAGCGGCGCCGCCTCGCACTATCCCGCCGACACGGCCGGACCAGCGGCCCATCCGGCCGTCCTGACCGCCGTCCGGCGTGCGGCACGCGACCTGGACGAACCGCTCACCGAGATCACCCTCGCCACGGTCGACTCGTACTACCTCGGGCAGGGACGACCGCTTCCCGGACACGAAGAACGCGCGGCCGCGAGGATGGACGTCCTGCGCGGACTGGGCGTCGACGGACTGGAGATGGAGACCGAGACGGTGCTGGCCGTGGCCGGGGCCCTCGGCGTACGGGCAGGCGCCGTTCTGGTCGCGCACGCCAACCGCGCCACCGACGACTGGCTGGAGGACTACCGTCCCGCCCAACTCGCCATGCTGCGGGTGGCGGTGCGCGCCGCGGCGCTACTCTCGGACGACGACCCTCTCCAGGCGGGCACCGCGGTCACGACGTGAACAGGTCGACAGCGCATCAGTACGATCCCACTGTCCCCGCCCGGCAGTCCTTTGGCCTCGATGAACGGACAGACCGCTGAGTACCGACAGTTACACCAGAACGCTGCGCGTCCTGCGAGTCATCGCGTCCCACGTGCGTGGTCTGTCGTTGCAACAGCTGCACGAAGAGCTGGGTATCCCGATAGGCAGCCTGCACCGGGTGATGGCCGCGCTCGTCGAAGAACGCTACGTCACCCGCTCCCCCAGCAACCGCCGCTACTTCCTCGGACCGGCCTTCACCGAGCTGTCCACGATGGCCATCGCCTCCCAGGGCACGGCGGTCAGCCCGCCGCGCCCCATGCGAGACGCCGCCAGGGAATGCGGCGAGACCGTGTTCCTCACCGAACTGACCGGCACCCGCCTCCTCTGCGTGGCCCTGGTCGAGGGCGTGCACCCGCTCCGTCTGTTCGTCCGGGTGGGCCAGGTCATGCCACCGCACGCGGCAGCCTCGGCACGCAGCATCCTCGCGTACCAGACACCCGAGACCGTCGCCACGGTGCTGCGTGCGCAGGAGCTGACGGCCTACACCGCAGACACCCCGCACACGGAGGAGCAGGTGACCGCCCATCTCGCCCAGGTCCGGATGCAGGGGTTCGACGTGTGCGAGAACGAACTCGACGACGACGTCTGGGCGGTGTCGGCCCCCGTGTTCAGGTCCACCGGCCAGGCCACGTCCAGCATCACCCTCGCTGCCGCGGGCCAGCGGATGCGGGACCCACTGGCCCGCACCAGCGCCACCGAGACCGCCCTGCGGGCCGCCCGCGCACTCTCGATGGAACAGGGCTACGCCGGCGCCACCTCCCCCGCCCGAACCCGCTCCTCACCCGAACCCGCCGGATAGCACCGGCAACCGCCCTGGCGGCGGGGGCAGACCGTCGCCGAAGTCTTGACCCGCGGGTTCTCTTCCTGCCTCACGCATTGTCGGCGGCGTTCCGTCCGAGGGCTCCTCAGGGGCGGTCGCCCTTGGGTTGGCCGGGCTGCTGCGGGGTGCCGTGGGGCGGGGGGTGGATCGGTGGGGCCGCCGTGTCGGGGGTGACGGGCGAGGTGCCCTGCGGGGGCGGGGCCACCGAGGCGCCGCCGAGGCCGGCGGACGCGGGCCTGGCCCCCGCCTCGACCTGCCGCAGCCGGAAGCGGAGCAGTTCGACCACCTGCCGGCGGTCGGCGTGCTCGCGCTCGTACGTCAGCAACTGCTCCAGCTCCTGCCGGCTCAGCGAACGGACACGGTCCTCCAGATCGCCGGGCTGCAGCCCGTCGTAGTCGGGAAGGGGCAGGTCATGGTGTTCCCCGGCCATGGGCTTCCTCTCGCTCGGGCGTCGGCCACCGCCGGGTCAGTCCGCGGTTCTGCGGCGGTGGCTGGTGTCGCACCACGGGTAGGTGCGGCTGCGCCGGCAGGTGCAGACGGCGACGCAGAAGCGGTCGGAGACGGCGACGGTGCCGTCGTCGAGCGTCACCTCCACCGGGCCCTCGACGAGCAGGGGGCCCGTGCGCTGTACGCGCAGCCGGCGCGGGGATTCGTCTCGCGGGCTGTGCACGGCTCACCACCAGCCTTCCTTGCCCTCCTGCCACGGGGAGGGCCACGGCTGCCGGGTACCCGAACATTTCGGTTGAAACGTCTGGCCCGCGGGAAGGGGCCTCACAGGGCGTGACGCAACGAGGAGCGCTCCGAGCGCCACGATCCGAGGAGGTGCTCGGTGAACCGGTCCTCGACCAGGCCGGTGGCCGCGATCCCGAACGCCACGTCGGCCGCGAGCTGCGGCTCCGCCTCCAGCAGCCCGGCCACCACCTCGTGCCGTACGACCTGCTCGTGGACGGCGTCGGCCTCCACGTGTTCGCGGTAGAAGTGCTCCGCCGCCGGGCCCGCGCCCAGCCGCTCCATGGCCTGCGCCAGCCGGCGGCAGTTCGGGGAGGAGGTGATCTCGACCGCGGCGAAGTGGCCGACCAGCGCACCGCGCAGGCGGCGGTGCAGGCCGAGCAGCGACATGAGGTTCGAGACGGCCAGCATCTGCGGGCAGGCGGCGTCCAGATAGCGCCCGTAGCCGGTGTCGAGCGAAAGGTCCCGCATGAGGTCGGCGAACAGGCGGGCGTGCACCCGCTCACCGCGGCCGGCCCCGAACTCGTCGTACTCCACCGCCGCCATGCCCGCCTTGGCCCGCCCGTGCAGCCGCGGGAGCACCCAGGCGTGCGGGTCGGCCTCCTTGAGGTGGTACAGGGAGCGCTGCGCGGCGTACTCCCGCACCTGCCCCAGCGTGCCGTCGTCCCGCAGGTGGTACGAGATGCCGTCGCCCTGCACGGGTTCGACCAGCAGCTCCGCCAGGGCCGAATCGACGTCGGCGGGCAGCGGCGCGTCATCCCGCAGCGCCGCCAGGAAGCGGTCCTCCAGCGCACGGCGGAAGGCCAGCAGGGCGGCGTCCCACTCCATCTCGTCGTCCACGCCGGCGAATCCCCGGTAGTGCAGCTCGTAGCAGAGGTAGAGGGCCAGTTGCAGGTCGTCGCCGTACGGGTCGCTGCGCTCGGCGTCGCCCGCCGGCGGCAGCGAGCCCGAAGCACGCCGCAGGTAGGCGAGCGTCGCCGCGGACAACTCTCCGCGGTCGGTCGGCAGGGTCGGCTCGTATAGCCCGGTATGCATGGATTTAGGGTATCCAGGCCGCGTCCGGTCATGCCGGCGCCCGGCCCCGCGGTCGTCCTCTTTTCCGCGCGCGGCCTCACCGCGGATTTCCCGGTTCGTCCGGGCAACTCTGGGCACCCGGGTCACATGGCTCACGCCTCGAGCACACAGGGAGGCGACGCAGATATGGCTGACCAGGGCAGGAACAAGACCAGCGCGATACGCGACGACGTGATCGCCAAGGAGATGAGCGGCGAGCTGCGCGCGAACCGCTCCACCCGCATGGAGGAGGATCGCGAGCTGCAGCCACCGGGAGAGGACCAGCCGGAGACGGACCGCGCGCCCGGCACCACGCTCGTCGGCGGTACGCCCCCGGGGATCACCCCGGAAGGCGTCGAGCTGCGCAGCGAGCTGGGCCGGAACCTCGGTCGCGCCGTCTATCCAGCCGACCGCAATGCGGTCCTGAAGACGCTGCACCGCAACAACGCCCCGGACCGGGTGGTGGAGCTTGCGCAGCGACTCCCCGACGGGGAGTACGGCAACCTCCAGGCGATCGCCGACGCCCTCGGCCTCGGCGGGGAGGAGCGCCGCACGTGACCGGAGCGGCCGCCCGGGAGGCGGGCCGGTATCCGGCAGGGCGCGGTCACGGCCGGGTCAGAACGGGAGGCCGGGTGCGTCGGCGTGCGGATGGCGGCGCTCATCCGGGCGGATCGGCTCGACCAGGTCGCCGTGCGGGCCGCGCAAGGCGGCTGCCAGCAGCTCGTCGTGGTGCGAGCGCCAGCGGCCGAAGTTGTCGTTGACGTTGATGACCTCCGTGCCGCCCCGGCGCGCCCGCTCGATGAGCCGCGTCATGCCGGGCAGGGTCTCGCGCACGGACGGCAGGAGCAGGTGGGCGTCCTCGTGCTCGTAGGTGTTGACCATGTCGGTGACGATGAGTGCGGTGGGGTCACGACGCCCTGCCGAAGGCACTGCCGTCGAGGTGCGCGAGCAGGTCGGACGGGTCCTCGTAGACCTCGCGGGCGCCCGCGCGCTCCAGGTGGGCGCGCGGGATGCCGCCGGAGAGCAGGGCGACGGCCGTGACGCGTGCGCGGGAGGCAGCCCGCATGTCCCAGACGGAGTCGCCCACGAAGACGGTGCCCGCGGCGTCGGAGCCGACCAGCTCCATCCCGTGGGCCAGCGGGTCCGGCGCGGGTTTGCCGCGGGTCACGTCGGCGGAGCTCGCGGTGTCCCGGATGACGTCGTCGGCGTCGATGGCCTCCCGCATGGCGGCCAGCTCGCGGTCGTCCGCGGAGGTGACGAGGCCGATGCGCCAGCCGCGGTTGTCGAGCGCGCGCAGGAGGTCGCCGGCGCCGGGGAGCGGGTTCAGCGTCTCGAAGTGCGTGGCGTAGAGGGTCTTGTGGGCCTTGCTGATGGTGTCGTCGTGCTCGCGGTCGCGGTGCTCGCCGAGGACGTGGTCGAGCAGGTCGGTGGAGCCCAGGCCGATGGCGTGGTGGATGACGGCCGCCGGGACGTCGTGGCCGCTCTGGCGCAGCGCCTCCCACCAGGCGGTGACGTGCAGGTAGTTGCTGTCCACGAGGGTGCCGTCGACGTCGAAGAGGGCTGCGCGTGGCACGGGGGCTCCTTGGTCGGGGGGAGCGGGGCTGAGGGCTTCGCAGGCTCGCGGAGGTGTGTGTGTACCCGCGTGTGACCAGGTCATGCGCCGGGTTGCGCCAGGTGGCCGTCCCTCCGCGAGACGTGGATTCGTCGATCGCCGTGCACGAAGAGCTGGGCCGGCTGCTGACCGCACCACGCCGCCGACCGGCCGGCACGGCCGGGGCTGCCGGGGCTGCCGGGGCTGCCGGGATGGAGGGGACTGACGGCGGGATCTACGTGTCGGCGCCGGCGGGGGCGTGCCGTTTGCCGGCGCCGGGGCCCCGCCAGTCCAGGCAGAGCACGGTGGCGTCGTCGTCCAGGTGGCCCGCACAGGCGTCGGCGACGGCGGTGGTCAGGTCACGTACGACTTCACGGGGGTGGTCGGCGGCGGTGTCCCGGATCAGGGCGGGCAGGTCCACGGTCTCGGCCTCGCGCTCCTGCATGCCGTCGGTGTAGAGCACCAGGCGGTCACCGCGGCGCAGATCGAGATCCTGCACGCGGTACGCGCCCTGGTGAACGACTCCGAAGGGCATGTCGACGTCCAGGTGCATCTCGGTGACCCGTCCGTCGCGAAGCCGTAGCGGCCACGGGTGCCCGGCGTTGACCAGCCGGGCCCCGCTGCCGTCGAGGGCGATGCGCAGCATCAGACCGGTGCCGAAGGTGTGGCGGCCGTGGTCGAGGAGAGCCTGGTGGGTCCGGCCGGCCTGCTCGGCCAGGTCCGCACCCGCGCGGCGGGCTCCACGCGAGGCGTTGACCAGCAGGGTCGCCGTCAGGGCGGCGTCCGTGTCGTGGCCCATGGCGTCGGTGATGGACAGGTGCAAGCTGTCGTGGTCGAGGGTGTAGTCGTAGGTGTCCCCTGCGACGCTGTCGGCGGGCACCAGCGCCGCCGCCAGGGCGAACTCTGCCGCCTCGCAGGACGAGGCGGAGGGCAGGAGCTCGCGCTGGATCTCGGCGGCCAGGCTGACCGACGTGGTGCGCCGGCTCCACTGATACAGATCGGTGAAGCGGCGGTCGGTCACGACGATGTACGCCAGCGCGTGAGCGGCCTCCTCCACCCGCTCCAGTACCTCCGCGGAGGCGTCGGGGAGGGACAGCTCCAGAACGCCGATGGTGTCGCCGCGGTTGGTGACCGGGGCCAGCACCCGCTGCAGCGGTCCGCCCCCGGGCGCCCGGGTGATCCTCTGGGCGCGCAAGACCTCGTCGTAGACGCTGCCGACCAGCGGAATCTGCTCGGCCCGCGGGGCGGCTTGTGCCACTGTCCGCTCGCCGACCCGCACCAGCCTCCGGCCGACGATGTCCACGAACAAGAACGCCACGTCCCGTGCGCCGAATCGCTCCCGAAGGTTGCCGGACACGACGTCGAGGGAGGCGAACGGCGCGGCCTCCTCCGCCGCGGCCAGTACCCCGGCCAGCCCCATGCGCTCAGGTGCCATCGTCGCTGACCGCGGTCAGGCCGACCACGCCGGTGGCGGCGATGCCGGCCCGCCCGGTGGCCTCCAGCGTGCCGCACAGGCGGTGTACGTCGGGGAGATCGCGGCCGCGACCATCGGGACGGGAACGCTGACCAGCCCGAACGTCGTCATTCCCGACCAGGCCGTACGAGCCATCCGCCTCACCTCCGCACCTTGCCCATTCTCATGCCTCGGGCGCCCCGACGCACTCCGGGCAGGCGCCCCGGGCACGGGCCCGCGCACCGCGGGCACCGCGTGCGCCACGCCGCACGGCAGGTGACGATGGCCCGGACGGCGCGTACCGCGGACGAGCGAGGCGACACGAGGGGCTCTCGTGGGCAAGAAGGACGAACTGCGGACCTACCGCGAGAAGCGGCGCTTCGACAGGACGGGCGAGCCGCGCGGCGAGCACGCCGCGGACGGCGAAGCCCCACCCGGTGAGGCGGACGGGCCGGCGGCGTTCGTGGTGCAGATCCACGACGCGAGCACCGTGCACTTCGACTTCCGCCTGGAGGTCGACGGCGTCCTGAAGTCCTGGGCGGTCCCCAAGGGGCCCTCCGCCGATCCCCGCGACAAGAGGCTCGCCATCCCCACCGAGGACCACCCCCTGGAGTACCTGGGATTCGAGGGCGTGATCCCCGAGGGGGAGTACGGCGGCGGCACCGTCATCGTCTGGGACCACGGCACCTATCGACCGGTCAGCCACGACAGGCGAAGGCGGCCGGTGCCGTTCGACCGGGCCCTCGCCGACGGGCACGCCGTCTTCGAACTGCACGGCCGGAAGCTGCACGGCCGGTACGCGCTCACCCGCTTCCGCGGCGGTGCCGGAGACGGCCTCTCCGGCGAGAAGCCGCTGTGGCTGCTCGTCCGCACGGGAACGGGACACGGCAACGCCGGCACACCCGACCCGCGGCGGGCCCGCTCCGCACGCAGCGGCCGCACGCTGCGCCAGGTCACCGAGTCACCGGACGCACCCCGGTGGAACCCCGGCGGCTGACAGCCCCCGGCATGACCGCCATCGCGCCACGATGCAACCACCGCGCCCACGGACTGCGACCTTCTGGTACGAAGCGGTGGGTGTGGCACCCAGGGGCATCAGCCAGGGAGGCGGCGGTCGGTGGCGTACAGGCGTATCGGACTCATCTCGTTACTGGACGGCGTCAATGACGCCGCGCTGCGCTATCTCCTCCTGCACCTCAACACCCTGCAGAGCGGCTTCGAGTTCGAGTTCCTGTCCCCGCATCCGGAGGACCCGTTCCTGTGCGAGGTGGCCGGCGGGAAGACGGCCGACCGGGCGGCCGTGCGCGAGGACTGCGCCCACTTCAAGAACCTGCTCATGGCGCACCTGCGCGACCAGGCCGTGGTCTTCGGCACCCGGGAGGACCCGCCGGAGCACATCGTGGTGCTCACCGGCGCGCGTTTCGACGACAACTTCTACTCCGTCCGCCACAGCGGCGTCTCGGTCATCGCGCTGGGCAACTGGAAACGGTGGATGGCGCCGCCGTCCGTGCTGGAGTTCGCCCTGACCCTGACCATCCGGGAGGCCATCACGACCGTCTCCCCCATCGGCAGCGGCGCCGTCCTGCGCGGGTCGGTGCACCTGGGCACCAAGGGCTGCCCGTGCGACGTCACCGCGTCGCTCAGCGACGCACGTCAGAAGGCCCTGTCGTCGTTCCTGTGCGCGTTCTGCAAGCAGGCCGTACGCGACGCCGGAGCCGCCGAAGTCATCCCGGACATCGAGGCGATGCTGTCCAAGTCCTGGCTCGGCTCTGCCGACGACCCCTCGTCGCCCGCCGGCGTCGTCTCCGCGCTGGGACACGACCTGTTCATCGTCAAGGGCATACGCCCGACCTGGTGGGAACTGATCCGGACCGCCCTCCGCCGCGACGGCGCACAGCAGTTCCTCCTCCTCCTGCAGACCACGATCGGCACGATCCTGATCGCCGTCCTCCTCCTCGTACTCGGCTTGAAGTAAAGGGAGACCCCCATGGCTCGTCCTGACGATGTGCGGCCCGCGTTCTGGGATGCCGACAGCGACGACGGGGTGCAGAAGCCGCTGACCGACCAGGCTGTACGGGAGGCCGAGCGAATCTCCTCCGCCGGCGACTTCGGCTGACGCGCCACCGGGACACACCCGGCTGACCGGGCGAACTAGTGCCGCATCAAGCAATGTTGGCCCCCTTCGGCGGGGCCAACGCCATGCCGCCTGCAAGCTGGGTCAGCCGTAGGTTTCAGGGTCGGTGAGACCCTCCACGAAGTCCTGAAAGCTCGCGGCCAGGGGTAGTTCGAGACCGGAGTCGGCGTCAAACCATCCGACGGTGGGGGTCGGGCCCGTCCGGTAGTCCAGCCCGATCCAGCAGGGGCCGTCGCCGCTGAGGAGTATGAGCGAGTCCGGCAGGTCCCACTCCCCAATCAGGTAGACGCTGTCGAGCAAGGAAGGCGCCCCGGTACGGTGCCCGATCCCCATCATGTACTCGAAGGGGACGTGGTCGCTCGCCCAGGACGTCGGCACCGAGGTGGGAAAGGCTCGAAGACCCGCGGCTACCCGTCCGCCGTTTTGCTGATGAAGCAGCGCCACCAGGGAGGCCGGGATAGTCACCTCCAGGGTGAGTTCGGCCTGGTCGACGAGCTGATCGGTCAGCGGCGGCTGCACGCCGTAGTTGGAGGAGCCGTCCCAGAAAGCGACCTGAAGAACCTCGAAGCGGGGCATGGGCGGCATGCTACGAGGCCCGACAACCGACGAAGCCGCGCCGGGGCCGTCCACCACAATGTCCCAGTGGCCGAGCGTGTGCAGGTGCGGGAAGTGGACGACGACGAGGGCCTGCGACTGCTGCGGATCGTCCGTCGGGGGACCGGTTCCGTGGTCACCTGGCGACGGGCCCAAATGGTGCTCTTATCGGCCCAGGGTATGTCGGTCGCGAAGATCGCCGAGGTGACCTTCACCAGCTCGGACCGGGTCCGGGACGTGGTCCACAACTTCAACGCCGACGGCTTCGCCTCGCTCTACCCGAAGTACAAGGGCGGCCGGCCGAGGACGTTCACGCTGCCCGAGCGACGCGAGATCAAGAAGATCGCCAAGTCCAGACCCGTCGAGCACGGCCTGCCGTTCTCGACCTGGAGCCTGGTCAAGCTGGCCGACTTCCTGGTCGTTGAGGGGGTGGTCGACGACATCAGCCACGAGGGCCTGCGCATCCTGCTCTCCGCCCCGTTGGCACGCGTATCGCGATCCTCTGCGACAACTACTCCCCGCACCTGACCACCAAACGCTGCCGCCGCGTCGCGAAATGGGCCGAGGCCAACAACGTCGAGATCGCCTACACCCCGACCAACAGCTCCTGGCTCAACCGGATCGAGGCGCAATTCACCGCACTGCGCTACTTCGCCCTCAACGGCACGGACCACCCCCAACCACAAGGCCCAGGGCAGCATGATCCGCCGCTACATCATCTGGCGAAACAAGCACGCCACCGACACGCGCCTTCACGCCGTGGTCAACAGGGCGAACGTTGCTTGATGCGGCACTAGGTGGCCGCGTCGTGGTGGAGTGTGCATGCGTCGTGCTGGAGGTGCAGACGGCGGAGGTCTTGCAGAGCGGCGACGGGAAAGGGATGCCGGATCCATTTCGCCAGGTAGCCGTCCTCACCATGGAGACGCAGGACCGACTGGGCAGCCTCCAGGACCGAGTGGACGAGAACGGCTCGCTGTTGCGTGGCATGCCAGACGAGGGCGCCGTTCTCATCGGGGATATCGAAGCTCTCGGACATGTCCGCAAAGTAGTAGATCGACGCATCGACTTCCGTCCCCCTGCGGCGCAGCACCCATCTCGCTTCGGCCGGTTCGAGGTCGAAGGAGAAGCCCTCGACTGCAAGGGGGCCGAAGAGGCCGGATGTACCGCAGAGCAGGTCGGAAAGTGCGTCCGTGCAGTAGCTGACGAAGTCCTCCCGCTCGGCCGAGCCTGCTCTGATGAGCCAAGTTGCCCAACCGTTGTCGCGCAGTTCCCAACTGAGCCGGAAGTCGTTCGTCATCCCACCGTTCCCGGAGAGGGTCTCCGCAGACGAAGACCCTCGGTACGAAGGCCCGCGCGGCGGTGCAAGCCCGCCTCTATGATGAGCGATGCCGGGCAGCCGGAGCAGCGTGGAGGATCTGCCCGCGGTCGTCCGCAACCTCGTGGGTTACAGGAGGCGTTGACCGATACCGAGGTGTGGGGTCTGCCCGGCGAGGCGTGCACGGTGATCGCACAGCCGGACGGCGCCGGGGGCCGGTTCGGACCGCGCCGAGCGCGAGTCGTCGGCTTGTCAGCGGTGTCAGACGCTCCTTCTAGTCTGGTCTCATGCGCAAGCGATCACGCGAGATGCGGTGCTCCGAGCCATCGGTGAGTACGACGAGTTGAGTCGCGAGCAGTTCCTGTCGACCTACGGCTTCGGGCGGGCCCGGTCGTATCTGCTCGTCCACGAGGGGCGGGAGTACGACTCCAAGGCCATCGCCGGGGTGGCTCACCGGTGGGATCAGGGCAGAGCGCTGCGGGCGGAGGAGTTCAGCGGTGGTCAGGACCACGCGGCAGCCTGGCTGAAGCAGGCCGGCTTCCGGGTCAGGGCGGCCAAGAGCCCCGAGTGGGCGCGTGATGAGCTCATCCTTGCCTGCCGGCTCGTCATGGACAACGGGTGGAAGGGCATGGACGCCCACGACCGCCGGGTCGTCGAGCTGTCGGAATTACTCCAGCTCCTGCCCGTCCACGCCGAGGACGAGCGCAACGAGAAGTTCCGCAACCCCGAAGACGTGGCCCGCAAGACACACGACATCGCCACCCGGCATCCCGACTACCGGGGCCTGATGACCAAGGGCGGCGCTCTCGACAGCGAGGTGCTGCATGACTTCCTTACCAGGACCGCCGTGATGACCGGGACTGCCCGGCTGATCCGGCAGGGCATCGCGGACGGCGAATTCCAGGGCCTTCCGCCCATGGAGGAGAACGAGCTCGACGGCTACAGCGCGCCGGAAGGCCGCCTCCTGCTGCGCCGGCACATGGCGCGAGAGCGGAACAGGACCCTGCGGAAGAAGAAGATCGCGGTGGTGCTGCAGCAGGGTGGAACGCTGAGCTGTGAAGCGTGCGACTTCGACTTCGACCGTAGAGATGTACGTGGCCGGCGTCGGACTCGCAAATGCACAGGCACCCGCGTCCGCCTTGTGTCAGTGCAGGGGGTCCGGGCCGCTTGAGGTCGGTTGCTTCGGTCCCGGCGGAAATACGGGGGGAGTGCGCCCCCGGGCGCCTCAAGGCGCACAGGTCGCCGTGGTGCGACATACCCGCGGGGTCAACGCGGCTCGCACAGATGGGGAATACGGACAGCTTCGGCGCGGTCAGACCTGCCGGGCGGCTCGCCTGCGCGCGGCGGAGCGAGCGGGCCGGGTCTTCGACTGCACGTCCTCACCCGGCATCTCACCGTCCGCCGGGACGCTGTATTTCGGGCAGAGCGCCACCGCGTTGTCGGTGGCCTCCAGCAGGGTCTCCGCGGACGCGAGCAGGTCCAGGAGTTCGGGATGGGCGAGCGAGTAGAACATCTGCCGGCCCTCAGGACGCGCCGTCACCAGGTTGCAGTCCCGCAAGCAGGCCAGGTGCGCCGACACGGTGGACTGCGCGAGACTCATCGCCGACGTCAGGTCCACGACCCGCGCCTCGCCACCGGCGAGCCGCTGCAGGATCGCGAGGCGGGTCGTGTCCGACAGGCCCCGGAACATGGTTGCGGCCGGCGCGAGCTCCTGCCGCGACCCGGACGCAGTCTCACTCACCATCGACATAAGACAATGATAACGGTAGCCAATGGTGCGTCGACGTGCTGCACAGCACCCTTCGGCAACGTTACGGCCACCGGCCTCCGACCACTTCGCAGTGGCCCGGCGGCGGCGTACGCCGACCACCCGCCCGGCCCTGTTCACCCGGCCCCGCGGGGAGCGGGTCGTCACATCCCTTTCCACGCGCTGTCGCGCAGCAGGCGCAGGCCGTTGAGGCCGACGATGATCGTGGAGCCCTCGTGGCCGGCGACGCCGAGCGGCAGCGGCAGGGTGCCGATGAGGTCCCAGGCCACCAGGCCGGTGATGAACACCCCCGCGACGACCAGGTTCTGGACCACCAGGCGGTGCGCGGTGCGCGACAGCGCCACCACCGCGGGGACGGCGGCGAGTTCGTCCCGTACGACGACGGCGTCGGCGGTCTCCAGGGCGAGGTCGGAGCCGGCCCTGCCCATCGCGATGCCGGAGTGCGCCGCGGCCAGCGCGGGGGCGTCGTTGACGCCGTCCCCGACCACCAGCACCCGCCTGCCCTGCCGTTCCAGGTCGCGCACCGCGGCGGCCTTGTCCTGCGGCAGCAGCCCGGCGCGTACGTCGGTGATGCCGGCCTCGGCGGCCAGGCGGCGGGCGGCGCGTTCGTTGTCGCCGGTGAGCAGCACCGGGGCGCGGCCCGACAGCCGGGTCAGCGCGGCGACGGTGGCGGCGGCGTCCGCCCGTATCCGGTCCCCCATCCCCAGCACCCCCACCGGGGCCCGGTCCCGCGACACCACCACGGCGGTACGCCCGGCCTCCTCCAACTCGCGTACGACGGCGCGGACCTCGGCGGCGCCGGCCGCCGGCAGCCGGGACGGGGAGCCGACGGCCACCGTGTGCCCGCCGACCGTGGCGGACACGCCCTGGCCGGGGACGGAGGAGAAGCCGTCGGCGTCGGCCAGGGGCAGGCCGCGCCGGCGGGCGGCGTCGACGACGGCGCGGGCGAGCGGGTGCTCGCTGGGGTGCTCGACCGCGGCCGCGAGCGCCAGCAACCCGCCCTCGTCCAGGCCGCTTCCGGGCAGCGGGCGCACCTCCGCGACGTACGGGGTGCCCTCGGTGAGGGTGCCGGTCTTGTCCATCGCCACCGCGTCCACCTGGCCCAGGCGCTCCATCACGACGGCGGACTTGGCCAGCACCCCGTGCCGGCCCGCGTTGGCGATCGCCGAGAGCAGCGGCGGCATGGTGGACAGCACCACCGCGCACGGCGACGCCACGATCATGAAGGTCATCGCCCGCAGCAGCGCCGCGTCCAGCGTGCCGCCGAAGGCGAGCGGGACGGCGAACACCGCGAGGGTGGCGAACACCATGCCGATCGAATAACGCTGCTCGACCTTCTCGATGAACAACTGCGTCGGCGCCTTGGTGGCGGAGGCCTCCTCGACCATGGCCACGATCCGGGCGATCACCGACTCCGCCGGATCCCGCTCCACCCGGACGGTCAGTGCGCCGGTGCCGTTCACGGTCCCGGCGAACACCTCGTCCCCCGGCTCCTTCGCGGCCGGCAGCGGCTCGCCCGTGATGGTGGCCTGGTCCACCTCGCCGGCCCCCGCCAGCACCAGGCCGTCCGCGCCGACGCGCTCGCCGGGCCGGATCAGGAGGGTGTCCCCCACCGCCAGTTCGGCGGCCGGGACTGTCTCCTCGCCGTCGTCGGTGAGCCGGGTGGCGGTGGCCGGGGCGAGGTCGAGCAGGCCGCGCACCGAGTCCTCGGTACGGGCGGTGGCGATCGCCTCCAGGGCGCCGGAGGTGGCGAAGATGACGATCAGCAGCGCCCCGTCCAGGAACTGGCCGATGGCGGCTGCGCCCAGGGCGGCGACCACCATCAGCAGGTCCACGTCGAGGGTTTTGTCCGCCAGCGCCCGCAGCCCCGCCCGGCCCGGCTCCCAGCCGCCGGCGACGTACACCGCGGCGAACAGCGGGCCCCACGTCCAGGCGGGCGCGCTCAGCAGGTGGAGCGGGAGCGCGAGGAGGAACAGCACGAGTGCGGCGAGCGCCCAGCGGGCCTCGGGCAGCGCCAGGACCGGGGTGCGCCGCCGCGGGGCGGCACCGGCGGTGCGGCGCCCGGTCGGGGCGGCAGCGGCCAGGGTGGAGGTCATCGGCAACGGCCTTCGGTGGACGGCGGTACGGCGACCCGCACCACCCTACAGGAATGATTGAACAGTCATTCATGTGTTCAATCGGTAAGCTGGGCGCCATGGGCCACGGAGCGAACCCCCGCGAAGGCGACAGCCCCGTCTCGCGCACCCGGCTGACGCCGCAGAACGCCCCCAAGGTCGCCGAGACCCTCCAGGCCCTGGCCACCCCGTCGCGGCTGCTGATCCTCGCGAAGCTGCGCGAGGGCCCCTGCGCGGCCACCGAACTGGCCGCCGCCGTGGGCATGGAGCAGTCCGCCTGCTCCCACCAACTGCGCGTCCTGCGCACCCTGGGCCTGATCACCGGCACCCGCCGGGGCCGCTCGGTCGTCTACGCACTGCACGACAACCACGTCGCCGAACTCCTGGACCAGGCCCTCCACCACGTGGAGCACCTGCACCTGGGCGTCACCGACACCCCGGACACGGCGATCACCCCCTGACCGGCCGCCGCCCGCGCCGCCCGGGCCCGGGATCCCGCGGGGTCAGCGGGAGGGGCCGGGGTCCGTCTCGGCTGCCCAGCGGTGGCTCCAGGAGTCCAGCGGGCGGAGTGCGTCGACCAGGTCCCCGCCGAGTGCGGTGAGGCGGTAGCCGTCGGCGTGCAGGGCGATCAGCCGGCTGTCCGTCAGCTCGCCCAGCCGGGCGCTGAGCACGCTGGAGGACATGCGCTCGCAGCGGCGCTGCAGTTCGCGGAAGCCCGCCGGCGCCTGGTGCAGCTCCCACAGGATGCGCAGGGTCCAGCGCCGTCCGAGCAGGTCGAGTGCGGCCATGACGGGGCGGCCCGACGCGGATCCCCGTACCGGTACGCCCGGCCGCGGCGTTCTGGCTGGCATGGCACCCTCCTTGCACTTCTGTTTTAGAAGCATCATAGTGCTTCTAAAACAGAAGCAAGGAGAGACGCATGCCGCGCATCGAACCGCTCGAACCGCCGTACTCCGCGCAGATCGGCCAGGCGCTGGCCAGGTGGATGCCGCCCGGGGTGGCGCACGAGCCCCTCGTGCTGTTCCGGGTGCTGCACCGCAACCCCGAGCTGGCCTCCCGGATGTTCGCCGTGGGCGCCGGCCTGCTCGGCCACGGGCTCCTCGCCGACCTGGACCGCGAGATCGTCATCGCCCGGGTGACCGCCCGCGCCGGCTGCGCGTACGAGTGGGGCGTGCACGCCTCCGTCTTCGCCGAGCGGGTCGGACTCGGCCCCGAACGGCTCCGTGCGACCGCCGACGCCGATCCCACAACCCACGCCTGCTGGGAGCCGCGGCACGTGGCGCTGCTCCGCGCGGTCGACGAGCTGCACGACATGGACCACCTCTCGCCCGCGGCGTGGAGCGCCCTGCGCGACCACTACGAGGAGGCCCAGCTGCTGGAGTTCCTCGTGCTCGCCGGCTGGTACCGGACCATCGGCTACCTGGCCAACGGCCTCCTCCTCGACGAGGAGGACTGGGCCGTTCCGTTCCCGGCGTAGCCGGCCACGGCGCGGTCCGTACGCCGCCGCACGACCGCGGCCGTACCGCGGCGCAACCGCGGCGCTACCGGCGTCCTGTACCTCTGGCGTACCCGAGAAGACGGCACCGCGCGCGAGTACTGCGCACGAGCCCCACAACCGTCTGGAGACGACATGCCGCAACGACCATCCCGCCGTGGCTTCCTGGGGGTAGCCGCCGCCGTGGCCGCCGCACCCGTGATCTGCTCCGGCCAGGCCTTCGCCGCGGACCCGCGGGAGCTGCCGATCGTGAACCGCCCCGACCACCCCGGCGCGATCCACCCGTCCGGCACCCTGCGGTCGGCGCAGACCGAACCGCTCAACGCCACCGTCGACTGCGCGCTGTCCGGACGGAGGGCCCTGTGACCACCTTCGTCACCCGGTCCCAGTGGGGTGCCCGCGCCCCGCGGAACACCAACGGCGACATCACGCCCCAGAACGGCGGGGTGACCATCCACCACGTCGACGCCGTCCACGTCGCCCGCCAGAACCACGCCGACTGCGCCGCCCAGGTGCGCGGGATCCAGAACCACCACATGGACGGCAACGGCTGGGCGGACATCGCGTACAGCCACCTCGTATGCGTGCACGACTACGTGTTCCAGGGCCGCGGTGAGAACCGCCGCACGGCCGCGAACGGGACCAACCCGGGCAACCAGAACTGGTACGCCGTCTGCGGTCTCGTCGGCGGGACCGCCGGCGACTACGACACCATCACCACCGGCCTGATCAACGCCTTCCGCTACGCCGTCAACCGGCTGCGTACGCAGGGCGGCGCGGCCCGGGCCATCTGCGGCCACCGCGACCACCTGAGCACCGGCTGCCCGGGGAACCTGTACGCGAACGGCGTGCTCAACGGGGCGACGAACCCCGGCGGCGGCCCGCTGCCCCACCCCGGCGTCAACTTCCGCCAGCCGCCGACCTTCAGCCACGCGAGCGTGGCCACGTGGCAGAACCAGATGAACGCCGCCCACGGCTACGGCCTCACCGCGGACGGCGCCTACGGCCCCAACTCGTACGCCGCCTGCCGCGACTTCCAGTCGAAGAAGGGCCTCACCGTCGACGGCATCGTGGGCCCGGCCACCTGGGGAGCCACCTTCCCGGGCTGACGGACCGCCCCTCGGCTCCACCTCCGGTGCCGGGGCGCGGAGTCCGGGCCCGGAGGGAACGCTCCCTCCGGGGCCGGGCTCCCGCGGGCTTACGGGGCGCCGCCGCAGGAGCCGCGCGCGGGGCGGGTGGCGGTGCGGGTCAGGAGCGGGAGTTCAGCCGGGCGGGGGGTGTGGGTGCCGTGGCGCGGAGGCGGTAGCCGACGCCGCGGATGGTCTCCACCAGGTCGGCGCCGAGTTTGCGGCGCAGGTAGCGGACGTACACGTCCACGATGTTCGAGCCCGGGTCGTAGTCGAAGCCCCATACCCTGCTCAGGAGTTGCTCGCGGGTCAGCACCTGGTCCGGGTGGCGTAGGAAGACCTCGGCCAGGGCGAACTCCCGGGCGGACAGCTCCGCCATGCGGTCGTCCACGTGGACGCGGCGGGTGCGCAGGTCCAGGGCGATGTTGCCGGCGCGCAGCACCGTGGGCTCGTAGGAGGGCTCGGTCCGCAGGCGGACGCGGACCCTGGCCATCAGCTCCTCGAAGGAGAACGGCTTCGGTATGTAGTCGTCGGCGCCGCCCTCCAGGCCCGCGACCACGTCGCTCACGCTGTTGCGCGCGGTGAGGATGACCACGGGGATGGTGACCCGGGCCTCGCGCAGCTTGCGCAGGACGGAGAAGCCGTCGCAGGCGGGGAGTCCGAGGTCCAGGATGAGCAGGTCCCAGCCGCCGGTACGGGCGTGGTCGTACGCGGAGAGCCCGTCAGTGACGACGGAGGTGACGAAGCCATGGGTACGCAGACCCCTTTCGACGAAGGCGGCGATTCTGGCTTCGTCCTCCGCAATGAGTATCCGGTGCATGGTGTCCTCCCTGCCAGGGGAAGCGGGCAGGCAACAAGATAGTGAAACGGGCACCGGCGCCGTCGGCGTCGTCCACCCGTGCGCTCCCCCCGTGCGCCTGCGCGATCGCCTGGACGATCGCGAGCCCCAGGCCGAGGCCCGCGTCCCGGGTGTCCGGCGTGCCGGAGCGGGGGGCGTGGCCGGGGTGTTCGGCGCTTTCGGTGCTGGTACTGCTGCCGGTACCGGTACTGCTCTCGGTGCCGGTGCCGGTGCCGGTGCCGGTGCCACTGCCGCGGGCGAAGCGGTCGAAGATGCGCAGCCGCTCCTGCGGCGCGACGCCCGGGCCGGTGTCCCGGACCCACAGCACGACGTGGCGGGCGCGGACCACCGAGCCCATCTCGATGAGGTCGCCCTCGCGGGTGTGCTGGACGGCGTTGAGCGCGAGCTGGATCAGCGCCTGGGTGAGCCGCTGCCGGTCCACGAGCACGGTCGCCTCGGCGACGTGCGCGATCCGCCACTGGCGGTCCCCCAGCGCCCGCGCCTTCATCACCACGTCGATGATCAGGTCCGTCAGGTCGGTCTCGCCGACGGTCAGGAAGTCCGGCCGCTTCACCTTGGCCAGCAGGAGCAGGTCGTCGACTATGCGGGTCATGCGCTGCAGTTCGTCCAGCACCAGCGGGTACGTCTGGCCGCCCGCCCGCTTCGCGTCGTCGTCCATCAGCTCCAGGTTTCCGCGGATCACGGTGATCGGCGTACGCAGTTCGTGCGCGACCTCGTTGAGGAACTGCCGCTGGGTGGTGAAGGCGCTCTCCAGCCGGTCCAGCATGTGGTTGAACGTGTGCGCCAGTTCGGCGACGTCGTCCGCGCCGGTGACCGTCAGCCGCTGGGTCAGGTCGGACTCGCTGATCCGCTCCGCGGTCTTGCGGACCAGCCGGACCGGCGCCAGGACCCGGCCGGCGAGCACCCAGCCGGCGGCGGCGGCCAGGAGGAACGCCGGGACGCCGGTGAGCAGCAGCACCTCGGCGATCCAGCGGTCCTCGTGCATGTGCCGGTCGCGAAACTCCAGCACCACCAGGCGCGTATCGCTCGGATCCCCCGCCACGCGGACGGGGACGACCCCGTAGCGGACCTTGCCCGCCCGGGAATCCAGCCACCCGACCTCCGTGCCGACGGGCCGGGCCAACTGCACGACGACCTCCGGGTCCCGGTCGAGCCTGGCCGGCACCGCGTTGGCGCTGCGCCGGTCGGCGCGGCCGTCGACGATGGAGAAGTACGCCTCCTCACGGGTGGGCAGGTTCACCGTCATGAACTGGGTGAGCAGATCCGCCCCGCGGGTGAAGGGCCGGCCGGTCGCCGGGTCCTGAGCGGTCCTGGCGAACCGCCGCAGCTCGTCGGCCTTCCGGCGCAGTTGCTGGTCCACCTGGGTGTCGATCTCCGCCAGCCAGATCACCGTGATGCCCATCGTCGGCGCGGCCAGGGCCGCGCCGACGAGTAACAGCATCCAGCCGACGATGCGCGATCGCGCGCTGAACGTCCGTCGAGGCATCCCTCACCCCCACTCACCGCCGTCGTCGTCAGGTCCGTCGTCGTCGTCACCGTCGTCGTCGCCCTGCCAGGCTCCTCCGATCAGCTCGGGGTGGGCTGAGGTGCTGCCGCTGTGCGGCGGCGGGCGCGTGGTGACGGGAGCGCCGCCGCGCTCCCGGGCGGTGGTGGCGGACGAGGCGGCGCGGGGGGTTGAGGTGGCCGCCGGGGAGGAGGTCGCCAGCGCCGAGGGCGACGACAGGGACGACAGCGGGGCCGAGGCCCGCCGGGGCGACTCGCGCGCCTTGGGCCTCTGGCCGTCGTCGCCCGTGACGACAATGGCGGGGCCCAGACCCGGGGAGTCGCTTTCGACCCACATGCCGCCTATCGCCGCTCCCGCGGCCGCGAAGGCGAAAGACACGGTGATCGGCACTAAAGCTCTGCGCAGAGGCATGCCGGACAGTGTGCCCTCCCTGATACCGCATTGCCGAGAAAAAGGAGAGCATTCTCATCTCACCTGATCACGGGCCGGATTCGGGCTCCGTAGCCGTGCGTCGGACGTCGGATGTGGGTCGTGCGAATAATGGCCTGCCGGGGCGAATGTTCGGAATTCCGGGTGGCCTCCGACAGCCCCCGCGCTCCGGGGGTCGGGAAAAGCGCGGGGGGTGCCGGGGGTGACCCGGGGGAATTACCCGCGGGTCACCCGGCCGGGGGGTCCTGGAGCGCTGCGGCCGGCGGCTCGGAATTCCGTGTGCGGCACGGGTCGCCGGCCTGCGGCTCGCCGGACTCCCGGCGGTCGGGGACGGGGGTCGAGGGGTGCTGGCGCGGTGCGTCCGGGTCCGGGTCGGCCGCATCGGGGTGGGCATCGTCCGGGTCGGACGGTTTCCCGGGGGCGGCGTTCCGGCCGGCCGCTTCGTCGACGCGGTGGGCGTCGGCGCGGGCGGCCGCGGAGCGGGAAGCGTCGGCGCGGATGAGGGCGATCAGCGCCGCGTACGGGTCGGTGGCCATGGGGGTTGCCTCCTCGTCAGGGCCGGCCGTGCGGCGTGGTCGCCGGGTGGCTCGGGTGGACGCCGGCGTCGTGCGCGTGGCCGGGGTGCGCGGCCGGTCCGGGGTGGTGCCTGTGGGCCGCGGGGTGGCCGGGGTGGTCGTGCGGGTGCTCGTGGGGGTGACCCGGGTGGTCGTGCGGGTGGGCGCGGTGTGCGGGGTCCTCGGCCGCGGCGTACGCATGTGAGTACTGCGGCTCCGGCGCGTACGGCCGGACGCCCTCGGACGCGGTGGCCGGCGGCACGGGGAGCGTCAACTCGACGGTGGACGGGTCCTCCTCTCCCTTCCCGCCGCCCGGCGCGGCGCCGGGCAGGAACAGGTCGACACGGTCGGAGCCGGCCTTGCGCTGCTGCTCGGCCCACGACTCCAACTGGCTGCGGCAGGCGTGGTCGAGGTGGGAGAGGCCGGTGGCGTCCACCTGGACCACGCTCCTGTCGGCGATCGACTCCAGCGCCTCGATGAGCCGCGGCAGCCGCAGGAAGGTGGCGTTCCCCTTCAGCTCCAGCCGGGCCGAACCGCCGTCGACGGTCCGGCGGATGGTGATACGGGACATCCGCAGCGCGGCGAGGACGATGGCGACGCCCAGCCCCGCCACCACGCCTTCGAGGAGGTTGGTGAGCACGATGGCCAGCGTCGTGACGATCATGACCACGGCCTCGCCCCGGTCGCTCCGCCACATCGCGGGGAAGGCGGCGGGGTTGAACAGCTTCCAGCCGGCGTGGACGAGGATGCCGGCCAGCACGGCCACGGGGATCATCCCGAGGAGCCCGGGCAGCAGCAGGCCGAAGCCGAGCATCCAGACGCCGTGCAGGATGCGGGAGAGCCTGGTCCTGGCGCCGGCCTGGACGTTGGCGGAGCTGCGGACGATCACCGCGGTCATGGGCAGGGCGCCGAACACCCCGCAGACGGTGTTGCCGACGCCCTGGGCGGTCAGCTCGGCGTTGTACTTCGTCCGCGGCCCCGTGTGCATCCGGTCCACGGCCGCGGCGCTGAACAGGCTCTCCGCGGAGGCGATGACCGTGAACGTGACCACCATGGTGAGCACCGCCGGATCGGCCAGCTCGCCGAAGCCGGCGGGATCGGTCACGTGCACCGAGTCCAGCAGGTTGCCGACCTTCACCGTCTTGACGTCGAGGCCGGCCAGGCCGGTGACGGCGGCCCCGAGGACGACGACGAGCAGCGGCGCGGGCATCTTGCCCAGCGGCCCCGGCACCTTCTTCCACAGGAAGCACAGGACGATGGACATGACGCCCAGCAGCAGCGCGGCCCGCTTGCCGGGGTCGTCGAGGGCGTCGCCGACCAGGTCGGGCAGGCCGGTGAGGTTCTCCATCGCCGAGCCGCGCTGGTCGGTGTCCATGACCGCGTACGCCTGGCCGAGCATCAGCGGCACCCCGATGCCGGCGAGCATGCCCTGCACCACGGAGACGGAGATGGACTGGAACAGCCGGCCCATCCGCAGCAGACCGAGCAGGATCTGGCACAGCCCGGCGGCCAGGACGACGGGCCCGACCATGCCGACGCCGTGCTCGGTGACGAACTCCATGACGAGGACGGCGAGTCCGGCGGCAGGCCCGCTGACCTGGAAGGTGCTGCCCGGCAGGAACCCGACGACGATCCCGCCGACGATGCCGGTGATGATGCCGAGCGACGCGGGGACGCCGGACGCCGCCGCGATCCCGATGCACAGCGGCAGAGCGACGAGGAACACGACGAGCGAGGCCATGAGATCGGCTCCCAGGGTCCCCGGGCCGGCCGTGCGGCCGGTGTCTCTGCGGGCGTGCCTTCCCGACCGTGATCGTGCACTGAGCATGGCATTCCTCTCTCACGCCGGGAGCCCGGCGCTGATGGGGGGACGGAGGAGGCGGTGCGGGTCAGTGCCGGCGGAAGATCCCCTGGAAGAAGTCGAGTTCGCGCACCTCGGCGGTGTCGACGCGGTAGAACCAGCCGTGCAGGCTCAGTCGGCCCTCGGCCAGGGCGCGTTCGACGTGGGGGTAGGTGCGGAGGGCTTCGAGCTGGGCGATGACGTGCAGTTGGACGAACTTGCGCAGCACCGCGTCGTCGGGCGGCGTCCCCAGCAGCGGCACCAGCGCGGGCCGCGCCAGCGACAGCCACTCCGCGACGCTGGGCAGCGCGCCCAGGTTCTCGTCCCGCGCGAGCGCCCCCACCGCGCCGCAGTGCGAGTGCCCGCACACGACGATGTCGCGCACCCGCAGCACGTCCACGGCGTACTCGATGGTGGCCGCCTCGCCGGACCGCAGCCCGTGCTGGTACGGGGGCACGACGTTGCCCGCGTTGCGGAGCTCGAACAGCTCCCCCGGGCGGGCGCCGGTGATGAGGGTGGGCACCACCCGCGAGTCGGAGCAGGTGATGAAGAGGGTTCCCGGACTCTGTCCGTCGCCGAACCGCCGGAAACTCTCGCGGTCGGGGGCGATACGGTTCTGGAAGGTCCGGGCGTGTTCGAGGAGTTCCTTCACGGCGGTCTCTCCTGGGTCGGATGCTCCGGATGAGTACGCGGTAGTTTTCGCGCGCTCGATGAGCCGTCCGTTGGACCACCGTGAGAGAGTTCTCACCGTCTTCGGCGGACGGGATTCCGTACGAAGAGGGCGGGGCGGAAAATACGCCGGGCAGCCCGCGGTGAGGCGGGAGAATTCACGCCGCCGGGGCACGGACGTGCCGCGGCGGGACATGCCGTATCCGCCGGCCGCGGTCCGGCGGGGGCAGCGGCCGGCGCCCCCGTACCGGCTACGGCTTCAGGCCGACACCGCCGTACGCGGCCACGTCCGGCGCCTGCTCCCCAAGGCTCTCCGGCCGCCACCGCGGGCAGGGGACCACCCCCGGCTCCAGCAGCTCCAGGCCCTCGAAGTAGCCGGCGACCTGCTCCGGGCTGCGCGCCGTGTACGGGACCGCAGCCCTCGGGTTGTGGCGGCGCAGGGCCTCGACGTAGGCGTCGTCGGTGGTCGTCCCGTCGTTGAGCGCGAGGTGGCTGCCCGCGGGCAGGGCGGCCAGCAGGCGCCGTACGACCGAACGCGCCTCGTCGTAGTCCTCGACGAGCCCGAGGATCCCCATCAGCATCAGCCCGACCGGCCGGGTGAAGTCCAGCGTGCGCGCCGCCTCTTCGAGGATCCGGTCGGTGTCGCGGGCGTCGGCGTCGATGTACTGGCAGCGGCCCGCGGGGGTGGAGGTGAGCAGCGCCCGCGCGTGGGCGAGCACCAGCGGGTCGTTGTCCACGTAGACGATCCGCGCCCCGGGGGCGATCCGCTGGGCGATCTGATGCGTGTTGTCGGCGGTGGGCAGCCCGCTGCCGACGTCCAGGAACTGGCGGATGCCCGCCTCGCGCACCAGGCAGCCGACCGCGCGGCCGGTGAACTGCCGGGAGCGGCGCGTGATGTCGGCCATCCCGGGGAAGACCGAGACGATCGCCTCCGCGGCCGCCCGGTCCGCCGGGTAGTTGTCGGTGCCGCCGAGCAGGTGGTTCCAGATACGCGCCGAGTGCGGGCGGCTCGTGTCGATCGCGCCCGGAACCTGGTCTGCCATGGGTGACCGCCCTGCGGATCGCGGAGGTGGCGGGGTACGCCGACGCTCAACGTACTGCGGGCCGTCCGGCGCCGGGAAGGTGCAACTCGACCGTGAGGTGCGCGGCCAGGGCGGCGAGGAAGCCGCGTGCGTCGAACATCGCGCCCGCCGAGCCCACCCCCGTGGTCCGGGTCCGCCCGGTGAGGATGCGGTGCACGGCCTCCACGGCGAGCGGGGCGGTCACGGCGTAGATGTCCCGGCCGGCGGCGGTGGCGCGGCGTTCGGTGCCGCCGGCGCGTACGACGACGTCGACGAGGAACGTCTGCGCGGACCGGCCGCGCGCGTCGGCCGCCGCCGGTGCGGGGGTGTCCGGGGACGACAGGTCCTTCGCCGCGGCGGCGGCCATGTAGGTGCGCACGTCCGGGATGCCGAGGTGGCTGGGGAGGGTGACGACGTCGGCCATGGTGAAGTCGCCGATGACGGGCCGGGGGCCGGCTTGGCCGGGGAAGTGCCACTCCAGGACGGGGAGTTCGTCGTCGTGGTATTCCAGCCGGCCGTTCGCGTAGCGGACGTGCCGGCCGCCGCGCCGGGCGCCGGAGACCCTGCCCGCGGCCCGCGTCCCGGCCGTGGGGTGCCAGTCGCTCAGGCCGTACGCGATGTGCGCCTCGTCGGCCGCCGTCCAGTCGCCCATCGCCGCCGTGGCCAGCAGGTCGCCGAGGCCGCCGAAGAACGCCATCGCGGGGACGACCACCGCGTCGGCGGCGCGGGCGCGGTCCGCGAAGTGGGCGAACGTGTCGGCGTTGGCCTCGATCTCGGCGGCCACGTCCACGTACGGGATCCCGGCCCGCAGCGCGGCCTCGATCACCGGGGCGGCGGTCGTGGCGAAGGGGCCCGCGCAGTTGATCACGGCCGCCGCACCGGCCAGGGCGGAGTCGAGCGCCGCCGCGTCGGCGGCGGTCGCCGGGCGGGCGTCGAGGCCGGTGGCCGACGCCAGCGCCGCCAGCCTGCCGGCGTCACGGCCCGACAGGACCGGGACGTACCCGCGGTCCCGCAGCTCCGCCACGACGAACCGCCCGGTGTGCCCGTACGCCCCGAACACCGCCACCGCCTGGCCCGATCCCATGACTTCTCCCCGCACTCGAATGATCCGGTACGCACATCCTGGTGAGGGCGGGCACCCCACCGCGAGTGTCCGGAACGACAACGCCCGTACAATTTCGGACATGGACACTGTCGCGCTGGCCGTCACCGAAGGAATGCTGCACTTCGAGCTCTCCGTGGCGTACGAGGCGCTCGGCTCCGCCCCGGACGAGGTGGCCGGCCCCTGGTACGACGTCACGGTCTGCGGGACGCGGGCGGTGCGGGTCGGGCGGTTCCTGCTGGAGCCCGACCACGGGCTCGACCGGCTGCGGCACGCCGGCACCGTCATCGTCCCCGGCTGGGCGGACGTCGACGCGGAGCCGCCGGCCGATCTCGTCGACGCGGTACGCGCGGCCCACGCGGCCGGCGCCCGGGTCGCCTCCCTCTGCACGGGCGCGTTCGTGCTGGCCGCCGCCGGACTGCTGGACGGCAGGCGCGCGACGACGCACTGGGCGCACACCGGGGCCCTGGCCGCCCGCTACCCCGAGGTGGAGGTCGCCCCGGACGTGCTGTACGTGGACAACGGCAGCGTGCTCACCTCCGCCGGCAAGGCCGCCGCGCTGGACCTGTGCCTGCATCTCGTACGCCTCGACCGCGGCTCCGCGGTCGCCAACGCCGTCGCCCGCCGCCTGGTCGTGCCGCCGCACCGGGACGGCGGGCAGGCCCAGTTCGTCACCGCCCCCGTGCCGGCCGCGGACGACCGGACGCTCGCCGCGCTCTTCGGCTGGGCCGTGGAACGCATCGACCAGCCGCTGACCGTGCCGGACCTGGCCCGTCAGGCGGGGATGAGCTCGCGCAACCTGACCCGCCACTTCAGGACCGCGACCGGTGCCACTCCGCTGCAGTGGCTGCTGACCCAGCGGATCCGGCGCGCCCAGGAGTTGCTGGAGACCACGGACCGCGGCGTCGACGCGATCGCGGAGGCCACCGGCATGGGTACCGCCGCGACCCTCCGCCGCCACTTCCACCGCACCGTCGGCGTGCCCCCGGCCGCGTACCGCCGCACCTTCCGCGCGGTGCACGGGGAGCCGGCGCTTGACCCTCACGCGGCGTGATGCCGCATCGTCTCGGGTGTGGCAGAGCAACTGACCGTGGGGCGCGTGGCCGAGCTGGCGGGCGTGAGCGTGCGCACGCTGCACCACTACGACGAGATCGGCCTCGTCCGGCCGTCCGCCCGGACCGCGGCCGGCTACCGGGCGTACGCGGCGGGCGACGTGGAGCGGCTGCGGGAGGTGCTCGGGTACCGGCGGCTGGGGTTCGGGCTGCGCGAGATCGCGGAGCTGGTCGACGACCCGGCCACCGACGCGGTCGCCCACCTGCGCAGGCTGCGCGGGCTGCTGCTGGCGCAGCGCGAGCGGGCCGCCGCCATGGTCACGGCCCTCGACAGGGAACTGGAGGCGCGGGAGATGGGGATCAGGACCACGTCGGAGGAGCAGTTGAAGGTGTTCGGGCCGCAGTTGTACGAGGTCATCGGCTCCGCGTATCCGGCGACGCGGCGCACGGAGCCGCGGATCGCCGAGCGGATCTGGGACGCGCTCGGGGACGCCCGCACGGTGCTGAACGTCGGCGCCGGCACCGGCTCGTACGAGCCGCAGGACCGCGAGGTCACGGCGGTGGAGCCGTCGGCGGTGATGCGGGCGCAGCGGCCCGCCGGGGCGGCGCGGTGCGTGGCCGCCGGCGCGGAGCGCCTGCCGTTCGCGGACGGGGCGTTCGACGCGGCCATGGCGGTCAGCACCGTGCACCACTGGCCGGACCCGGTGGCGGGGCTGCGCGAGATGCGGCGCGTGGCGCGGCGGGTGGTGGTGTTCACGTACGACGCCTGCGACCCGGGCCGGCGCGAGCGGTTCTGGCTCACCCGGGACTACCTGCCGGAGTTCGCGGGCCTCCTCACCGACTGGCCGTCGCTGGCGGACCTCACCCGCGCGATCGACGGCCGCGCCGAGCCGGTGCTGATCCCGTGGGACTGCGCGGACGGCTTCTTCGAGGCGCACTGGCGCCGCCCCGAGGCGTACCTGGAGGAGCACGTGCGCCGCGCGGTGTCGGTGTGGACCCGCGTGGGTCCCGAGGCGGAGCGGCGGGCGGTGGCCGCACTCGGCGACGACCTCGCGTCGGGCCGCTGGGCGGAGCGCAACCGCGACCTGCTGGCCCTGGACGCCGCCGAACTGGGCCTGCGCCTCCTCATCGCCTGACGCGCACCGCGGCCCGGCACGCGCGCTACTCCCCCTCCAGCATCCTCAGCACCCAGTCCGGCATCACGTCGGACTCGCTGATCGGCGGCCCGAACTCGAACCCGTGCCGGCCCTCGTGGTCCTTCGGCAGGGCGCAGCACTCCGAGGAGACCGACCCTTCGAGGAACGTCTCCGGGCACGAGGGCAGCGCGGCGATCTCGCGCCCCGGCCCGTACTCGTCGCCCTCGGGCCAGCGGGCCCAGACCGTGCGGGCCGGCAGGTCGTCCGTGGCGCGGGCACCGACCGCCAGGGTGCAGTGCGGGCCGGCGTGGCCCTTCTCCAACTCGCACCACAGCGCCGGCTCCACCCGGAGACCGCCGTCCGAGATCGCGTTCAGCTCCGCGATCTCCGACTCCAGGAACAGCACCTTGCCGGGGCACGAGACCTGATATATGGACATGCCGACAGCGTCGTACAGCCGGCGGCCGGCGGGGCGGATTCCGCCGAGGTTCCCCCGATCGTGCACTGCGCCCCTGGTCAAACCTGCTTGCCACGGGCAGGTCCGGCCGGTTAGGAAGCAGGCATGCTACGAGGCACGAAAGTCGGGCTCAGAGCCCGGCACGCGGACGACATCCCGGTTCTGATGGCCGACCTGTACGACGACGTCGTCGCCGGCTCACGGGCCCAGGCCGCGCCGTGGCGGCCGATCGCCGCCGACTCCAAGGACAACCCGCTGCTGGTCGACGACAAGGCGGCGGCGCACGTCCCGTTCTCCGTGGTGGAGCTGGACGGCGGCGCGCTCGTCGGCACGGCGGCGCTGTGGGGCATCGACAACCACCACCGGTCCGCGCACGTCGGGCTGGGGCTCATGCCGCACGCGCGCGGCAAGGGCTACGGCAGCGACATCGTCGGCGCGCTCTGCCACTACGGCTTCGTCGTCCGCGGCCTGAACCGGCTGCAGATCGAGACGCTGGCGGACAACACCGCCATGCTGCGCGCCGCCGAGCGCAACGGCTTCGCCCGCGAGGGCGTGCTGCGCTCGTCGGCGTGGGTGCTGGGCGAGTTCCTGGACGAGGTGCTGCTCGGGCTGCTCGCCGCGGACTGGCGTCCCGCCACGGCGGACCGGACGGCCGCGGCGCCGGAGTCCTAGAGCAGGTCGTCCGGGTCTTCGCCCGCTCGCCTGTCCGGGCGGGCTGTTACCTTGGGGACATGGCTTTCCTCTTCTTCGTCTGAGTCCGGGCACGGCCCTTGCCGCCGTTTCTGCTGCCCGTAGACCCTTCGTATGCCCAGGGAAAGCCCCATGCGCGAGCGCGCCCGTACCGCCCTGCCCACCGCCGTCCCCGCCGTGGCGCAGCTGTCCGTCAGGTCCGTCACCAGGTCGTACGGCACCCGGACCGTCCTCGACCAGGTCTCCTTCACCGTCCGGCCGGGCGAGAAGGCCGCCGTCATCGGCGAGAACGGATCCGGCAAGTCCACCCTGCTGCGGCTGCTCGCCGGGGCCGAGGCGCCGGACGCCGGGGAGGTCACCGTCCGCTTCCCCGGCGGGACCGGCCACCTCGCCCAGACCCTCGGCCTCGACGCCGACCGCACCGTGCAGGACGCCGTGGACCTCGCCCTGACCGAACTCCGCGACATGGAGCGGATGCTCCGTACGGCGGAGGAGTCCCTCGCCGACGCGTCCGGCGAGGAGCTCGCCGCGTACGGCGAGCTGTTGATCGCCTACGAGGAGCGCGGCGGCTACGAGGCGGACGCCCGGGTGGAGGCCGCCATGCACGGGCTCGGGCTGGCCCGGATCGCCCGGAGGCGCCCGCTCGGCTCGCTGTCCGGCGGCGAGCAGTCGCGCCTCGCACTCGCCTGCGTCCTGGCCGCCGCCCCCGAACTGCTGCTGCTGGACGAACCGACGAACCACCTCGACGCGGCCGCCGTGCGCTGGCTGGAGGAACACCTGCGCGCGCACCGCGGCACCGTCGTCGCGGTCACCCACGACCGCGGCTTCCTGGAGCGCATCGCCACCGCGGTCCTGGAGGTCGACCGGGACGAGCGCACCGTGCGCCGGTACGGCGACGGGTGGGCGGGCTACCGCGCCGCGAAGGCCGCCGCCCGGCGCGGAGCGGAGCAGCGGTACGCGGACTGGGTCGAGGAGGTGGCCCGCACGGAGGAGCTGCTGGACGCCGCCGGCAGGCGGCTGGCCGGCACCGGCCGCGACCCCGGACAGGGCTTCGGCAAGCACCGCCGCTCCAGCGAGGCGAAGCTCGGCGGGCAGGTGCGCGCGGTGCGCGAGCGCCTGGACCGGCTGCGGCGCAACCCGGTGGCGAAGCCGCCGGCGCCGCTCAGGTTCACGGCGGCGCTGACGGCGGCGGCCGGCGGACCCGCCCGGGGTGCGCTCGCCGAGCTGGACGGCGTACGGGTCGGGGAACGGCTGCGCCTGGACGGGCTCCTGGCGGTCGCGCCCGGCGGGCGCCTCCTCGTCACCGGCGAGAACGGCGCGGGCAAGTCGACGCTGCTCCGCGTGCTGGCGGGCGACCTGGAGCCGGACGCGGGCACGGCGCGCCGCCCCGCCCGGACGGGCTACCTCGCCCAGGAGCTGCCCGCGCGCGCCACGCGGCTGCCGCTGCTGGCCGCGTTCGCCGCCGGACGGCCCGGGCCGCCGGACGAGTACGCGGAACAGCTCCTGTCCCTGGGCCTGTTCCGCGAACAGGATCTGCACGTCCCGGTCGCCGCGCTGTCCGTGGGGCAGCGGCGGCGGCTGCAGCTCGCGACCCTGGTGACCCGGCCCACGGACCTCCTCGTCCTCGACGAGCCGACCAACCACATCGCGCTCGACCTGGTCGAGGACCTCCAGGCGGCGCTGGCGGCGTACCCGGGGGCGGTGGTCGCGGTCTCGCACGACCGCGGCTTCCGGGCGCGCTTCGAGGCCGAGCCGCTGGAACTGCACGCCGGCCGCAGGCGCTGACCCGGGCGGGCAACGGCCGCCGACGGATCGGCCGATCGTTGGTACGACGCGCGAGCCGCGGGGGTGCGGCACCCCGTTCCTTTGGCATGCTGCACACATGTCGACGCCGCCCCTGCGCCCGGGTGTCTCCCCTGGTGGTCCCGCCGGTGTGTCCGTTTCGCCGGACGGCGGCCTCCGGCTGCGCGCGCACCGGGTGAGCCGGGACGTACGCGGGGCGGGCCGGGTGCTCAGCGGGGTGTCGCTCGACGTCGCCCCCGGGACCCTCACCGTGATCGCCGGGAGCAGCGGGGCCGGCAAGACGGTCCTGCTGCAGACGCTGGCGGGGCTGAGCACACCGAGCGAGGGCGAGGTGTGGCACGACGGGGTGCCGCCGGGCCCGCCCGGGCCGGAGTTCGGGTACGTGCCGCAGGAGGACATCATCCACCGCGAGCTGCCGCTGCACCGCACGCTGGTGTACGCGGCCGGCCTGCGGATGCCGCCGGGGACGCCGGCCCCGGCCGTCGCCGCGACCGTCGACCGGGTGCTGGCGGTCCTGGGGCTGACGTCGCGGCGCGATACGCCGGTACGGGCCCTCAGCGGCGGCGAACGCAAGCGGGCCAGCATCGCGGTGGAGCTGCTGACCCGGCCCAGGGTGCTCTTCCTCGACGAGCCGACGTCGGGCCTCGACCCGGCCACCGGCGCGGAGCTGATGCACACGCTGCGCGGGCTGGCCGACGACGGCACGACCGTCGTGACGACCACGCACGTGCTCGCCGATCTGCCGCGCGGGGACCAGGTGGTGTTCCTGTCGGCCGACGGCGAGGTCGCCTACGCGGGTGAACCTGGCGGACTGTGCGCGGCGTTCGGCGTTGACACGGCGGAGGAGGTGTACGGCGCGGTGGCCGCCGGCGCGCGGGCGGCGGGGTCGGGCGCCGGCGACATCCCGGGGCAGGCGGACACCGGGACGCCGGCGGGCGGCACGGCGGCGACCGGGACGGCGGGCGGCGGATCGGCGATGAACGGGACGGCGGTGAACGGGACCGCGGACGGGACCGGCGCACCGGGCGGGACCGGCGGCGCCGCCTCGGTCCGGCTCGCCGAACCCGCCCGGACCGGAGCCGCCGGGGCCACCGGGTCCACCGTCCCCGCACCCGCGGCCGCCCGCGTCGGCGCCGTGCGGCAGTGGGCCCTGCTCACCCGCCGCGGCACCGCCCTCCTCCTGCACAACCGCCTGTCCGTCACCGTGCTCGCCGGCTCCCCCCTCATGATCGTGGCGATGTTCGCCGTGCTCTTCCGCGGCGGCACCTTCGACCCCGCGGACCCGGACCCCGGGTCCACCGCGATGATCATGTTCTGGATCGCCTTCGGCGCGTTCTTCTTCGGGCTGACCTACGGCCTGCTGCAGATCTGCGCCGAACTGCCCGTCCTGCGCCGCGAATGGCTCGCCGGCCTGCGGCTCGGCCCGTACGTGGCCTCCAAACTCACCACCATGCTCCCGGTCCTCGCCGTCGCCGACGCGGTCCTGCTGGCCGTGCTCCGGATGCTGGACCGGCTGCCGCCGGCCGGATGGGACACGTACGCCTCGCTGTTCGCCACCGCCCTGCTGGCCTCCGCCGCCGCCCTCGCGCTCGGGCTGCTCGCCTCCGCGGCGGTCTCGGAGCCGGGGCAGGCGACGCTGATGCTGCCGCTGCTGTGCTTTCCGCAGGTGCTGTTCTCGGGCGCGTTCGTGCCGGTGCCGCGGATGACGCTGGGCGGTGAGCTGATCAGCCTGGCGATGACCAACCGGTGGGCGTTCGAGGCGCTGGGCAGCGGGGTGGGCCTCGAATCGCTGTGGCGTACGGGCGCTTCGCCGCTGGGGCGGCCGCTGCTCGCGGCGTACGGTGAGTCGTTCGCCCACCCGGCGGGCCGCGGGTGGCTGATCCTGGCGGGCTTCACGGTGCTCTTCCTGGCGCTGACCTGGTGGGTGCTGGTGCGCAAGTGCCGGGACGGCGCCGAGCGGAGCAGGCAGGGGCGTTGACGCGGGCCGGGGTCCGGGGCCCGCGGGGTCAGCAGCCCAGCCGCGGGGCGAGATCCGCCACGTCCGGGACGCGGTCCCGGTAGGTCTGCGCCACGAACGACAGAAACGTTTCGACATCCCCGGGCTGCGACGCCGCGCCCAACGAGACGCGCACCGCGCCCGCCGACGGCAGGTGCAGCAGCTTCAGGTAGTCCTCCAGCGAGCCGAGCCGCCTGCGCGCGGCCCGGCGCAGCCGGCGCGGCGACAGGTCGAAGGCCGCCTCGCCGGCACCCGGGTTGCAGAAGCAGCCGGTGCGCAGGGAGATGCCGTACGCGGCGCTGTCGCGGATGATGACGCGCTCGTCGACGACGCGGCCGCCGGCGTCCAGGACGTTCAGCGCGACCGTGCCGCCGCGCGCCGCGCCGGTCCGGTCCGGACCGTAGACGCGGACCAGCGGCGAGCCGTCGCCGTGCCGCAGCGTGCGCAGGCCCGCGAGCAGCCGGTCCGTCAGCGCCTCGACGTGGTCGTGGACGCGGTCGATGCCGATGCGCTCCATCCAGGCGAGCCCCGCGGTGACGTCCGGTATGGCGAGGAAGTTGACGGTCCCGTCCTCGAACGCGGCCTCGTCGTCGGCGAGGACGTGCCACTGCGCCTGCGCGCTGACGGCGTAGATCGTGCCGCCCGCGAACCACGGGCGCCGCAGCTTCGCGAGCGCCGGCCGGCGGGCGACGAGGGCGCCGACGCCGGTGGGGTGGCCGAAGAGCTTGTACCAGCTGACGACGGTGAAGTCCGGGTGGTGGCGGCCGAGGTCCAGGGCGTTGGTGGGGATGTACGCGGCCGCGTCGAGCACCACGTCGTAGCCGTGGGCCTGCGCGGTGGCGATCCACTCCAGGGAGTGCTGTACGCCGGTGAAGTTGCTCTGCGCCGGGTAGGCCAGCAGGCCGCGGGGGCGGCCGTGCCCGGGGGCGAAGCCGGGCCGCCTGTTGCGTACGGACAGCGCGGCGTGCATCCGGTCCTCGTCGATCCCCAGGTCCGGCCCGCGCAGCGGGACGTACTCGACGGCCGCGCCGCGCGCCCGCGCGTACTCGCGCAGGCCGTTGACGGAGTTGTGGTTGTCGAGCGAGAGGACGAGGCGGCTGCCGCGCCCGAGCGGGTACGCCTCGCCGACCAGGCGCAGCGCGCCCGTGGCGTTGGGCGTGAAGATCACGGCGTACTCGGCGGGGTCGGCGTTGAAGTACCGCAGCACCGCCTCGCGGGCCTCGGCGAGCCGGTCCCCGGAGGCCCGGGAGGCGGGGCTCTCGGAGTGCGGGTTGCCGAACAGCCCGGCGGCGATGCGCCGGGCGCTGCCCGCGACGAGGGAGCGCGGCGGGAGGCCCGCGCCGGTGTGGTCGAGATAGGTGTGCCCGCCCTCGTCGAGGTAACCGAACTCCCGTTCCCGCAGCTCCGCGAAGAGGTCGGGAGCCTCCGCCGCTCGCTCGCGTACGTGCCCGGTGGTGTCTGCCCTGCCCATGGGACCCCTCCGCATGAAATCCGCCAAAGGTAGCCATACCAGGATGACACCGACCGACCCCGGCGACCCCCGGCAACGCGGCCGACGGCCGTACCTCTCGGCCGAACTGCTGATCGTCCGCACGCGTAATCGGGTGGCGCGGGCGCGAGGCGGATCATTACCGTCGCGGGCGTGAAGTATGAAGATCCGCTGGCCTACACGGTGGGCCTGGAGGGCGTCGCGCTGCTGCGTTCGTTCACCGGGGAGTACGACCGCGCGTTCGTCGCCGCGCGGCTCGCCGGGATCCGCCGGCTCCTCGACGACGCGACGCTGGCCGACGCGGGCGTGGACGTCGCCCGGGTGCCCACGGTCGAGGGGTACCGGATCTGGTCGCGGACGTACGACGGGCCCAACTCGGCGTTCGACCTCGACGAGCCGGTCGTCGGCGCGCTCCTCGACCCGCTGCCCGCGGGCGTCGCCCTGGACGCCGCCTGCGGCACCGGGCGCATGACGGCCCTGCTCGCCGCGCGGGGCCACCGCACCATCGGCGTCGACAGCTCACCGGACATGCTGGCGCGGGCCGGGCAGCGGGTCCCGGAGGGCGACTTCCGCCTCGGCGCCCTGGACGCGCTGCCCGTGGCCGACGGCGCCGCGGACGTGGTGGTCTGCGCGCTCGCCCTGACGCACGTGCCCGATCTGGGCCCGGTGCTGGCGGAGTTCGCGCGGGTGCTGCGGCCGGGCGGGCACCTCGTGACGTCGGACCTGCACCCGGAGCGGGTGGCGCTCGGGTCGGTGCCCGCGGTGCGGCTGCCGGACGGCAGCCCCGGGCGGGTGGAGACGTACCGGCACGCGGTCGGGGACTACGTGCGCGCCGCACTCGCGGCCGGGTTCGAGGTGCTGGGCTGCGAGGAGCCGGGGGTGCCGGCCGCCGAGGACGCCGAGGTGCCGCCGGCGGCGACGGACCCGGGGCCGTGGGAGGCGTGGCCGTGGTCCCTGAGGGAGCTGGTCCCCGAGGCCGCGGCGGCGTCCGACGCCGGCGTCCCGGCGGAGATCGTCTGGCACTTCCGCCTGCCCGGCGGTGCGGCGGCCGCCGCACCGCCGGGGACGCGTGACGCCCTGCCGCAGGGGGCGCCGCCACCCGCATAGGGTGGCGAACATGGATCCAGCAGACTTCTACACCGGAATCGTCGCCGAGCTGTACGGGCCGCTGAAGTCCGTCGCCCAGGACCCCGAGCCGTACGCCGCCTTCGTCGAACGGGCCGGTACGCCCGCGCTGGAGCTGGGCTGCGGCGACGGCGAGCCGCTGCTGGAACTGCGCCGCCGCGGGCTGGACGTGGACGGCGTCGACTCCTCACCGGACATGCTGGACCGGCTGCGCCGCCGCGCCGCCGAAGAGGGCCTGCCCGTGCGGGTGTTCCACCAGCGCATGGAGGCCCTGGACCTGCCCCGCAGGTACGCGGCCGTCTTCCTCGCCGGTCCGACGTTCAACCTGCTGCCCGACGACGCCACCGCGCTGGCCGCGCTGCGCGCCATCCGCGCCCACCTCGCCCCGGGCGGCACCGCGCTGATCCCGGTGCACCTGCCCGCGCCCACCGCCGAGCGGGACGTCGGCCGGGCCCGCACCGCCACCGCGCCGGACGGCGCCGAACTGCGGGTCAGCGTCGTCGCCGAGAGCCGCGACGAGCACACCCGCACCCAGACGACGCTGCTGCGCTACGAGCGGTACCACCCCTCGGGCAGCAGCATCACCGAACGCCCATGGGTGCTGCACTGGTACACCCGCGACGGCTTCGAGACCCTGGCGGCCGTCGCCGGGCTCGACCTCGTCGGGGTCACCGACCCCGACGGCGCCCCCGCGGCGCCGGACGCCGACCACGTCCACGTACTGCTGCGCCCCGCGGACTGACCCCCGCCGGGGCCCGCTCCCCCGCCCGCTCCCCCGCCCCCACGCCACCCCCGGAAGCCCGGCCCGGACGCACCCCGCGCGGCCGGCCCGGACTAATTCACCCGGGTGTTGACGCCCGCTCGCGGGCCGCCGGACGCTGAGCCGTATGCCCCCGTCGACGTTCCGCCGTCCCTCGCGCCGCAGCGTCCTGCGCGGCGCCTCCGCCGTCGGCCTCACCGCCGTCGCCGCCCCCGCGCTCGCCCGCGGCGCCGCCTCCGCCGGCGGCCCGCCGCCGCCCAACGTCGTCGTCGTGTCGATCGACGACCTCGGCTGGCGCGAGTTCGGCGCGTACGGCAACACCTTCAACGAGACCCCGCACATCGACCGGCTGGCGCGCGAGGGGATGCGCTTCACCCGCGCGTACTCGGCCGCGCCCATCTGCTCGCCCACCCGCGCCGCGCTGATGACCGGGCTCTACCCGGCCCGTACCGGCATCACCGACTTCCTCCGCGAGGCGCCGGCGGCGAGCGACAAGTTCCTCTCCCCCGACATCCCCACCGTCCCCGACTTCCTCGGCCCGCACGGCTACACCACCGCGCTCATCGGCAAGTGGCACCTCACCGAGACCTACAGCGGCGAGTACACCGAGCGGCCCGGCAACCCCTACGCGCACGGGCTGGACGAGGCGATCGCCTCCGAGCGGCTGTACATCGCGGACGGCGACTACTTCCACCCGTACCGCTTCATGCCCGACCTGCCGGCCCGCACCCCCGGCGAGTACCTCACCGACCGGCTCGCGGACGAGGCCGTCGACTTCGTCGCACGCCACCGCGACGAGCCGTTCTTCCTGCACGTCTCCAACTACGCCGTGCACACCGCCCTGGCCGCGAAGCCCGACCTGCTCGCCAAGTACGAGGCGAAGCCGGGCGCCGGGCAGCTGCCGAACCGGCCCGCGCTGGCCGCGATGCTGGAGAGCATCGACGACCAGGTCGGCCGGATCGTCGCCGCCCTCGACGAGCACGGGCTCGCCGAGCGCACGCTGGTCCTCGTCACGTCCGACAACGGCAGCCCGTACCGGGACGCGACCGCGCCGCTGCGCGGCGGCAAGAGCGAGCTGTACGAGGGCGGAATCCGGGTGCCGCTGGTCGCGTACTGGCCGGGCCGGGTGGCCCCGGGGCGTACGGACGCCACGCCCGTCTCCACGATCGACGTGCTCCCGACGGCGCTGGACCTGGCGGGCGGCGGCCCGGCCGCCGGGAGCTTCGACGGTACGAGCCTGGCCCCGCTGCTCACCGGCCGGGGCCGGCTCCGACGCGAGACCCTCTTCTGGATCTACCCGCACTTCAACGGGGACCGCCACCCGCACGCGGCCGTCCGCCACGGCGAGTTCAAGCTCGTACGCCGGCTCCGCGGCGGCGCCGGCGAGCTGTACCACGTCGGCCGCGACCCCGGCGAGACCGAGGACCTCGCCGGCCGGCACCCGGCGAAGCTGCGCCGGTTGGGCGCCCTGCTCGACGACCACCTCGCGGACGTCGGCCTGTTCGCGCCGCCGCCGGACCCCGGGGCGTACCCGGTGGCGGAGCTGGACGAGCCGTTCGACACCGACCTGGCGCACTTCACCGTGCTGTCCGTGCCGGGCGGGTCGCACCAGGGCACCGCGACGGCGGGCGACGGCAGGCTGACGGTGACCACGCAGGCGCCGACGCACATGCTGTTCCTCTCCGACACCGCGCCGCGCTCCGACGCCTTCGCGCTGGTGCTGGACACCGGCACCTTCGCGGGGACCGGCGGCCAGGACACCGTCTTCGTGGGCCTCGCCAAGGACGCGGACAACTACCTGCTGTTCCGGCACCACAACGGGCTGCGACGGGCCGGCTGGGACCTGCGTATCGACGGCAGGCTGATCACCGTCGGCATGGAGCCGCTGGACAACCTCGACGGCACCGTGGACCTCTCCCGCCCGGGCTCGCGCTACGCCCTGGTGGCCCGCGGCAAGGTCGCCACCGCGTACGTGGACCAGGGCGCGGGCTGGGAGTTCCTGTTCACCGCGGACGCGGGCGGGGTGCTGGACCTGACGGACCCGGAGGTACGGGCCGCGTACCGCTATACCGCCAGTGTGCGCCTGGACCGCGGCACGATCACGCTGAACGGCCTCCACGCCGCCGGCCGCCGGTAAGTAGGCTGCGGCTGACCGACAGGAGGGTGCCGTGGCCGAGACGACGAACCTGGCCGAGGTGATGGCCGAGCTGGGCGCGCTGGAGGATCCGAAGGTGCGCGCGGTGAACGAGCGGCACGGCGACGACCACGGCGTGCACCTCGGCAAGCTGCGCGCGCTCGCCAAGCGGCTGAAGACGCAGCAGCCGCTCGCCCGCGAGCTGTGGCGGACCGGCGACTCCGCGGCGCGGCTGCTGGCGCTGCTGGTCTGCCGGCCGAAGGCGTACGGGCGGGACGAGCTGGACGCGATGCTGCGCGAGGCGCGTACGCCCAAGGTGCACGACTGGCTCGTGAACTACGCGGTGAAGAAGAACCCGCACGCCGAGGAGCTGCGCCTGGCCTGGTTCGCCGACCCCGATCCGGTGGTGGCGAGCGCCGGCTGGGCGCTGACCGCCGAGCGCGTGGTGAAGAAGCCCGCGGACGTCGACGCGGCGGGGCTGCTCGACGTGATCGAGGCGGAGCTGAAGGACGCCCCGGACCGGTTGCAGTGGGCGATGAACACGTGCCTGGCGCAGATCGGCATCGGGTTCCCCGCGCACCGCGCCCGCGCCGTGGCCGTCGGAGAGCGCCTTGAGGTGCTGAAGGACTACCCGACGCCCCCGGGCTGCACGTCCCCGTACGCGCCGGTCTGGATCGCCGAGATGGTGCGCCGCCGGGGCGGCTGACCGGCGGGGCGACTGGAAGAGTGGGCATAAGACACCCAAACGGGCGTACTGTGGCTTAAGGGGATGCATCCGACTCTTCCTGGAGAGGAGGCAGCAACCATGTCGCACCAGCAACACACCACCGACATGACCTCGCACCCCGACGTGGGCGAGATGCGAGAGCGATTCGATCGCACGACGGCCGGAAGTGGTGTGGTTGCCCTCGAAGGACTGATCCTGCTCGCCGGCTTGTTTGCCGCGATTTCGCCCTGGGTCGTGCACTTCACGGGGAACACCAACCTTGCCGTCAACAACCTCATCGTCGGCATCACCATCGGCCTGATCGGACTCGCGCTGGCGCTCGCCCCCGAGCGGACGTCGGGTCTGGCCTGGCTCGCCGTGCCCCTCGGCGCCTGGCTGGTGATTTCGCCCTGGGTGGTCACCAGCGCGAACACCGCCCCCAACGGCGCCATCTGGAGCAACTGCTTCGTCGGTGGTGCCACGGCCCTGCTCGGGCTGATGGCCGCGGGGATGACCGTGGCCTTCCGCCAGAAGGCACGCAGGTAGGGCACGAAGGCAGGGCCGGACGAGGTCCGGCCTGCCGGCACGGCCCGAGGCCGGGCCGGCCCGGGATGCCACCGGGTGCGGTCCGGCCGCGGGCCCGTCCGCGTCCGGGGCCGGGTGGGGAAAACCCCCGGTCCGGGATGCCGACCAGCCCCATCGCCGCCGACGCCCGTCTGCCGCAGGCTCGTTGCGTACGAGACAGGCAGGACGAGAGCGCAGGTGGACCGAGTGAAGCGGGTACGGAGAGTGCTGGCGGCGGCGACGGCAGTGGTGGCGGTGGCGACCGGATCTGTCGCCGCCGCACCGGCACGGGGCGGCGAGCCGCCCCGGCACGCGGGGCTCCAGGAGCGGCTGGACGGCCTGGTGGCCGAGGGCGCGGTGGGCGCGCTCGTGGAGGTGCGCGACGGGCGGCGCGTGTGGCGCGGCACCAGCGGCGTCGCCGAGCGGGACACGGAGCGGGCGGTCCCGGAGCGCGGCCGGTTCCGGATCGGCAGCATCACGAAGACGTTCGTCGCCACCGTCGTCCTGCAACTCGCCGACGAGGGCCGGCTGCGGCTGGACGACCCGGTCGAGAAGTGGCTGCCGGGTGTCGTCCCGGACGGCGGCGACATCACCGTGCGGCACCTGCTGGGCCACACCAGCGGGATCTACGACTACAAGCGCACCCTGGCCGTCCCGCCCGACCCGGCGTTCCTCGACTACCGCGACCGGACGTGGACCCCGCAGGAGCAGATCGCGCGCGCCGTCGCCCACCCGCCGACATCGACGCCGCCGGGCAGCGCCTACGCGTACTCCAACACCGGCTACGTCCTGCTCGGTCAGATCATCGAGGAGGCCACCGGGCGCCCGTACGCCCAGGAGGTCGGGCGCCGGATCATCCGGCCGCTGCACCTGCACCACACCTCGCTGCCCGGGACGTACCCGCGCATCCGCGGAGCGCACCCGCGGGGCTACGTCCCGATCGAGCAGGAGGGCGGGATCCGGCTCGTCGACTTCACGGAGATGAACCCGTCGCTGTTCGGCGCGGGCGGCGAGATGATCTCCACGGCGGGCGACCTCGACCGGTTCTTCGCCGCACTGATCGGCGGGCGGCTGCTGCCGGACCGGCTGCTGGACGAGATGCGCACGCCGTCCTTCGAGGGCCGCTCGTACGGGCTGGGGCTGGCCTGGAAGGACACCGCGTGCGGGACGACGGTGTACGGCAACGACGGCGACGCCATGGCGTACCAGACCTGGTCGTTCACCACGCCTGACCTGCGCCGACAGGTCACCGTCGCGCTCACGCCCGACCACAGCGCCGACCTCGACGACTCCGTGGACGCCCTCCTGGACGAGGCCTTCTGCGGCTGACCGGACGCCTGAGCCGCCGACCGGGAGACCGGCCGGCGGCTCAGGCGTGCGGCGAGAGCAGTGCCCGCAGGCCGCTGCGGAGTTCGACCTCGACGTCCTTGAACACCGCGCGCTGCACGATCGACCCCTGGACGAGCGCCATCAGGGCGCGCACCACGTGGTCGGTGGGGACGTCGGCGCGCAGCCGGCCCGCGTCCTGGTAGGTGCGGACCAGCTCGGCCCACATGACGCGCATCCGGTCGTAGCCGGCGTTCAGCGTCGCGGCCAGCTGCCCGTCGCGCAGGGTCTCGCTCCACACCTGCACGATCAGCTCGGCGAACGCGCCCGGCCGGTCGGTCCCCGACTCGCGTTCGTGCTCCTCCAGCACGTGGCTCAGCACCTCGTCGATCACGTCGTCGAGGGGGCGCAGCGGGGCCTCGCGGCCGGCCGACTCGAAGGCCAGCCGCATCCGCTCGAACGCCTCCTCGGCGACGGCCGTGATCAGGTCGTTCTTGCCGCGGAAGTAGCGGTAGACGGCGCCGGAGGACAGGCCGGTCTCCTGGAAGACGTCCTGCATGGACGTGGCGTGGAAGCCGTTGCGCGTGAAGCAGCGGCGCGCGCCGTCGAGGATCTGCCGGCGCCGGGCGTCCAGGTGGGCCTGGGATACGCGAGCCATGGTCCCGACCTTAAAACGAACGTTCCTTCTTGACAAGTTCCGACGCCCCCGCGCAGAGTGAGGCTCGTAAAACGAACGATCCTTCTCTTTACGATCGAGGCTTCCGATGTCCTCCACCCGCAGCGTGCTCGCGGTCGTCGTCCTGGTCCCGGCGCTGATCGCCCTCGCCCTCTGGGCCTTCGTCTGGCCCAACGCCAGGCTGGCGCCGCGCGACCTGCCCCTCGGCGTCGCCGGTCCGGCCCGGGCGACGGCGCCGGTCGAGGCGCAGCTCGCCGAGCGCGACGGCGCCTTTGAGGTGCACAGGTACGCCGGCGCGGCCGCCGCCCGCACCGCCATCGAGGAGCGGGAGGTCTACGGCGCCGTCGTCGCCACCCCCGGCGGACCCGAGCTGCTGGTGGCCTCCGCCGCCGGGCCCAGCGTGGCGCAGCTGCTCACCGAGGCCGTCGGCCGGCAGGCCGGGCGGCCCGTGCCCACACAGGACGTGGTCCCGCTGCCCGCGGCGGACCCGCGCGGCTCCGCCCTCAACTCCAGCGTCCTGCCGCTGGCGCTGGCCGGCATCGCGGCCGGTGGGCTGGTCACGCTGCTGGGCCTGCGGGGCGGCCGCGCGGTGCTCGCCGTGGCCGGCGCGTCCGCGGCGATCGGGCTCGTCGCCGCCGCGGTGGCCGACAGCTGGCTCGGCGCCCTGGCCGGCGACTGGTGGGCCGAGGCCGGCGCGCTGGGCCTGACGGTCCTGGCGGGCGCCGCGGGGGTCGCGGGCCTCGCCGCGGTGCTCGGCCGCGCCGGGATGGGGGTGGGCAGCCTGCTGGTGATGCTGCTGGGCAACCCGTTCTCCGGCGTCACCTCGGCCCCCGAGATGCTGCCGGAACCGGTGGGGGCGCTCGGCCGGCTGCTGCCGCCGGGCGCGGGCGGCTCCCTGGTCCGCTCCGTCGCCTACTTCGACGGCAGCGGCGCCGCGGGCCCGCTCGCGGTCCTCGCCTGCTGGGCCCTGGCCGGGCTGGCGCTGCTGGCGCTCGGCCCGCTGCTCGACCGCCGCCCCGCCCCGGCGGCCGCGGTGCGCCGGACCGGCGCGGGCGCCGCGGCGTAGCACCGCCTCGCACGAGCCCGTACGGCCCGGCCAACAGGCGGGGCGTACGGGCTCGTTGACGTGTACGCGAAGTGATCATACGCTCCACGCGTCGGTCCCGGTCGCGCCCGCGACGTGTGGTTTTCCCGGGTGCGCCCAGCCGCCGTCCCCCCACAACTCCGTACCGTCATTCCGGAGGAGCATGTGAAGAGACGTCACGCGGCCGCCTGGGCCGCCTCCGCACTCGCCGCCACCCTTGCGGCGACCGGCGCACTCGCCGGGCCCGCGACCGCGGCGCCCGACGCGAACGCGGCCGGCCACCAGGCCCGTATCGCCACCGCCACGGATCCCGTCACACACGACGAGAACGACCGCGTGCCCGAGGGCGCGGAATGGACGCAGCACTACTTCCCCTCCGCCGACGACTCCGGTACCGAGCTGCACGCCGACGTGCTGCTGCCCGAAGGGCTGGAGAAGGGCGAGGAGGTGCCCGTCATCCTGTCCGTCGGGCCCTACTTCGCGCACGCCGGGGCGACCGGCGACGAGGGCTGGTCGCACACCGGGCCGTCCTCGCGGTTCCAGGACTTCACCGAGGGCGCGGACGTCTTCGCGGAGGGCTACGCCTTCGTGATGGTCGACCTGCGCGGCTTCGGCGGCTCCACGGGCTGCCTCGACTGGGCCGGGCCCGGTGAGCAGGCCGACGTGGAAGCGGCGATCGACTGGGCCGCGAGCCGGCCGTGGTCGACCGGCGCGGTCGGCATGTACGGCAAGTCGTACGACGGCGTGACCGGGCTGATCGGCAACAACCTGGACCAGCGGGCCCTGAAGGCCGTCGTGTCGCAGGAGCCGGTCTGGGACATGTACCAGTACATCTACTCCAACGGCGTGCCCCGCCCCAACGTCACCGGCACGGCCAACGCGTACAACGGCATCGCCACCATCCCCCCGATGGCCGACGACGACCCCCGCTACGCGGCCAACGCCCGCTGGGAGGAGACGCATCCGGAGTGCCTGACGGAGAACTCCGCCGGCTACCGGATCTCCGACCAGGACAGCAAGCACTGGAAGTCCCGCGACCTGGCGCGCCTCGCCAAGGGCAGCGACACTCCCCTCTTCATCACGCAGGGCTTCATCGAGCCCAACACCAAGCCCGAGGAGATGGAGGAGTACCTGCGCAACCACCGCGGCCCCGAGCGCGGCTGGCTCGGCCAGTGGGACCACGTACGCGGCGGTGACCGCGTGCCCGACGGCCGGCTGGCGATGGGGCGCGAGGGCTGGTACGACGAGACGCTCTCCTTCTTCGACCAGTACCTGAAGGGCGAGAAGCCGACCGTCCGGTACCCGAAGTACGCCATGGAGGACAACAGCGGCGACTGGCGCGCGCAGAGCACCTGGCCGGTCGTCGAGCGGCGCGCGGGCATCTCCCTGGGCGGCGGCTCGTACGTCGACGACGGCGGCGCGTCCGCCCGCGCCGGCCTCACCGCCTCCGGCCGCGCCGCACCCGGCACGCCCGAACAGCCGTCCGGCACGTGGGACATGGAGAACGCGCCCGCCCTGGAGCCGGCCGCCCCGCGGGGGCTGGCGAAGGAGGCCGCGAAGCAGCAGCGGGCCGGCGAGGTCGCGTCGAGCTTCTTCGCCTGGTCGAAGCCGATCGAGCGGGACGTCCGCATCACGGGCACCCCGCAGGTCTCCCTGCACGCCAAGGGCTCGGGCAACGTCATGTTCAAGCTGTACGACGTCGCCCCCGACGGCACCGCCGTGATGTTCGACGAGCAGGTCTCGCTGCTGGAGCGGGGCCGGTTCACCGTCGACCTGAAGTCGACCGACTGGCGGCTGGCGGCCGGGCACGTGCTGGCCGTGGAGATCGGCACCATCCAGACGGGCTCGTGGCGCGACACCCCGTCGGGCGAGACGATCGAGGTCAGGAACGCCACGCTGAACCTGGCCCTGGACGGCACCGCCGACGACGTGGCGACGGGCGGCGAGCGCTCGCCGTTCCTGGACACGTACCTCCGGCAGTACACGGTGGAGCTCCCCGCGGGCCCGCCGTCGTTCACCGTCCCCGGCGTCAGGAAGGGCTGACGGGAAGCCGGCCGGCGCCGGCCGGGCACATCCGCCGCCCGGGAGCCCGCTGCGGGCTCCCGGGCGGCGGCCGTTCCGAGAAGAGCGCTCCGCACGCCCGACGAGTGTCCATAGCACGTCCGCCGCACGTCCGCAGCACGTCGGGGGCCCTTCAGCCGCGGGGGCCCGGGCCCGGCAGGAGGGCCCGTATCTGACGGACTATCGTGTACGCCATGTCCGTGCCCGAGCTCATCCGCATCGTCTCGCGCGACTCCCCCATGGCCCTCGCCCAGGTCGAGCGCGTCCGCGCCGGCCTGGCCGAGCTGCACCCCGGCATCCGCACCGAGGTCGTGCCGGTGAAGACCACCGGCGACAAGTGGCTGGGCGACCTGTCCCAGGTCGACGGCAAGGGCGCGTTCACCAAAGAGGTCGACGCCGCGCTGCTCACCGGCCACGCGGACCTCGCGGTGCACTGCGTCAAGGACGTGCCCGCGGACCGGCCGCTGCCGGCCGGGACGACGTTCGCCGCGTTCCTGCGCCGCGACGACATCCGCGACGCCCTGATCCACCCCGGCGGCCTCGGGCTCGACGACCTGCCCGCGGGCACCCGCGTCGGCACGTCCTCCGTGCGCCGGGTCGCGCAGCTGAGCGCCTCGTACCCGCACCTGGAGTGCGTGCCGTTCCGCGGCAACGCCAACCGGCGGCTCGCGAAGCTGCACGCCGGGGAGGTCGACGCGCTGCTGCTGGCCGTGGCCGGCCTCGAACGCATCGGCCGCACCGACGTCATCACCGAGGTGCTGTCCGTGGAGACGATGTGCCCGCCGCTGGGCGCCGGGATCCTGGCGCTGCAGTGCCGCGAGGACGACACGGCGACCATCGACGTCGTCAGCGACCTCAACCACCCGGAGACGTACCGCGAGGCGATGGCGGAGCGGATGTTCCTGCACGTGCTCCAGGGCCACTGCAACAGCCCCATCGCCGGCTTCGCCACCGCCGGGCCCGATGAACTGTGGCTGCGCGGCCGGGTGTTCAGCTCGGACGGCAAGACCGTGCTCGACGCCCGCGAGTCCGCGGGCCGGCTCACCCCGCCGGACCTCGGCACGTCGGTCGCCCTCGCGCTGCTGCGGCAGGGCGCGCGCGACCTGATCGACGGCATCGCGCACTGACGCCGGCGCGCTGACACCCACGCGCTGACAGCTATGCGCTGACAGCTATGCGCTGACATCCGCGCGATGATGTCAGTCCACTGAGGAACGGGCGCGGCGCAGCGGGGGCGGGCGGGAGCCTCACAGGCCCACGTCCGGCGCCCGGAACTGTGGCGGCCTGCGCACGGCGGTCGCGCGCTCGTACGCGTACGCCAGCCGCAGCAGCGTCGGTTCGCTCCACGCCGTCCCCATGAACGTCAGCCCGACCGGCAGCCCGAACGCGAACCCCGCCGGCACGCTCACCGCCGGATAGCCGGCGAGCGCGGCCGGGGTCGAGGAGCCGCCGCCGTAGGAGTCGCCGCGGATCAGGTCGATCTTGGCCGGCGGCCCGCTGGTCGGCATGACGAGCGCGTCGAGGCGGTGCCTGCGCAGCACCGCGTCGATGCCCTCGGCGCGCGACAGCCGGTGGTTGACCGCCAGCGCCTCCCGGTACTCGTCCTCGCCGTACTCCAGCCGGTGCACGGTCTCCAGCCCGTCCTGCCGGACGTACTGCAGCTCGCGGTCGGCGTGTTCGCGGTTGAACTCGATCAGCTCGGCGAGGCTGCGCGGGTGGTCGCCGGCAGCGCCGGCCAGGTAGGCGTTGATCTCGCGCTTGAACTCGTGGACCTGGACGACGACCTGGCCCGGCAGGTCCTCCAGCTCGCCGGCGGTGGGGATGCCGGCCGGGTCGACGACCGTGGCGCCCGCGGCGCGCAGCGCGTCGATCGCCTCCTCGGCGATCTCGTCGGCGTGGTGGCTGTAGCCGAAGTAGACGTCGCGCGGCACGCCGATCCGGGCGCCGCGCAGCCCGTCGGGGTCGAGGAAGCGGGTGTAGTCGCGGTGGTGGCGGCCGCGGCTCGCCTCGGTCGCGGGGTCGCGCGGGTCGACGCCGACGAGGGTGCCGAGCATGACCGCGGCGTCCCGTACGGTACGGGCCATCGGGCCGGCGCTGTCCTGGCTGGGCACCCCGGGGATCATCCCGCCGCGGCCGACGAGCCCGACGGTCGGCTTGACGCCGACGAGGCAGTTGGCGGAGGACGGGTCGAGGATCGAGCCGTTCGTCTCGGTGCCGATGCCGGCGACGCACAGGTTCGCGGCGACGGCGGCGCCCGTGCCGGAGCTGGACTCGTTGGGCGAGCGGTCCAGCTTGTACGGGTTGGCGGTCTGCCCGCCGCGGGCGCTCCACCCGGCGTGGTGGGTCAGCGACATGCCGCCGGCCCACTCGCTGAGGTTGGTCTTGCCCAGGATGACGGCGCCGGCGGCGCGCAGCCGGGCGGCGACGGCGGAGTCCGTTCGGACCCGCATGCCCTCCAGGGCGTACGAACCGGCGGTGGTGTGCATCCGGTCGGCGGTCTCGAACATGTCCTTCAGCAGCACGGGCATGCCGTGCAGCGGGCCGCGGGGCCGCCGTTCGGCGTCCAGCTTCCGCGCCTCGCGCAGCGCGTCGGGGTTGACCTCGATGACGGAGCGGAGGAGGGGGTCGACGCGCTCGATCCGCTCCAGGTAGTGGCGGGTGAGCCGGACGGCGTCGAGCCGCCCCGCGGCCATGCGGCGGCGCAGTTCGGCGATGTCCAGCTCGTCGAACTCGCCGGGTGCGTCGGGGACCCGGGGCCCGGCCGCCTTCGCGTGGGCCGGGGCGGAGGCCAGCACGGGCGCGGCGGCAGCGGCGGATCCGGCGGCGAGCAGGGAGCGGCGCGAGGGGCGCGGCGCGGGAGTTCTCATACGCCGGAACGCTAGGGGCGCGGCGGCGCCGGTTCCCTCCGGCTGCCACCCCTCCGGCTCCTGGCGCCACCCCCCGGCCGTACCGGGGGCCAGCCGGAGTCCGCGGGCCCGTGCGCGTACGCGACGCCAGGCGCGCGTGGGGCGGAAGTCGGCCACGATACAGGGCTGTTTTCGCCACAAGCGGGCTCCGCGGGGCGGGCGGGCGGCGAAGTCCCGCCCGTTCAGGGCCCGGTCGGCGGCCGGGGAAACGGGCCGAACCGGGCAGGATCCGCCGGGTTCCACGCGCGGGACACCCACCGGTACGGCGGTAGCTTGCGCATTGACCAGTCGGGTTGACTGCGCGACCGTTTCCGTATCAGTGAGGTGAGTTCGCGTGCTTTCCATCGGGATAGTGACGCCTGACCGCCGGCACCTTTCGCACGTGCTCGGGCTCGCACTCGACAGATTCCACATCGACATCGTGCTGAGCAGCACCGTGGTGGCGGACGCCGTCTCGCGCGCCGAGGCCGGGCGGGTGGACGTCTGGCTCGCGCGCCCGGCGGCGGCCACCGGGGAGTCCGTACGGGAGTTCCGGCGGCTGCTGCCGCCACGGGTGGCCGGCGAGTACCGGGCAGAGGACGACGGCGTCGGGGCGGGGGCGGGTGCCGGGGGCGTGGGCCGGCCGCGGCCGCTGGCCGTCGTCTGCGGGGGCGAGGAGAGCCAGGTGGCGCAGGCGCTGGCGCTGGGCGCGTCGGCCGTGATGCTGCCGGACGACTCGGTGTTCGACACGGCGGCCGGTCTGTACGCGGCGGCCTCCCGGGACCTGTTCGTCTCGCCGCGGCTGCTGCGCCGGGTATCGCGGCGGCTGAGCGACGTGCTCAGCGGGCCGCTGACCGTCGGCGTGGACGTGCTGACCGAGCGCGAGCAGCGGGTGCTGAGCCTGATGTCCGCGGGCATGTCCAACGGGGCCATCGCCCGCTCGCTGTGCATCAGCCCGGCGACGGTGTCCACGCACGTGGGGCACATCCTGCGCAAGCTGGGGGCCGGGAACCGGACGCAGGCGGTGATCGCCGCGCTGCGGCAGTCGCTGATCGCGCACCCGGCGCACCGCGCCTGAGGCAGGCGCGGCACGCCGGGTGCGGAGCCGGGGCGTACGCCCGTCGCGTACGGCCTTCAGGTGCGGCGGTTCTGCGGCAGTTCGTGGAAGTCCGACGCGAAGAGCGTGCGCGGCTCCTCCTCCTCGTCGAAGCCGCCGGAGGACACCACGAGGAACTGCACCTGCCGGGAGCCCGGCGGGTGCGGGCAGTGGTGCGTGACGAACGTGAGCAGCGCCAGATAGGGGATGGTCAGCTGGAGCACCTCGATGCGCTTCTCGTCCAGCGCGAGCTGGGTCAGCTCCGAGACCGTGTCGGGCAGCAGCTTCTCCACCCGCCGGCCGGGGTGCCAGAGCATGTGCCGGATCGTGCGCCTCTCCAGCATCGGGTACTCGGACCACTCGGTGGTGGTGCCGTCCGCCAGCCGCTCGCGCGCCAGCACGTGGATGTCGGAGCGGCCGGGGTTGGGGGCGAAGAACGTGGTCACGGGGATCGCCGTGTTGATGGGGTCGATGCGGGTGAGGAACTTCGGGGTCCTGCGGAACTGCTTGGCCGCGGTGAGGCCCAGCCAGGAGGCGAGCACCCCGTAGAGCCCGTAGCGGGCGGCGGTCTGCGGGAGGGCGGTGGGGGTGGTCATGCGCTCTCTCCTCGGGCGCCGTCGGGGACCGGGTCCTTCGCCGCGGCCTGCGGGGGTGCGCCGCGGGCGGCGCCCTTCGCCGCGCGCGTACGCGCCCACTCCACGGCCCGTACGACGTGCGCCGCGTGCGCCTCGTCCAGCACCAGCGACTCGTGTCCCGCCTCCTCGACCACGTCGTGCCTCGACACCGTCGACAGCAGCGCCAACTCGCGCTGGAACTCGGCGTGCAGCGGGTCGCTGCGCACCGTCTCGCCCGCGGTCACCACCGCGACCGGGGTGTCGGTGGCGGGCAGCGGCAGCCGCGCGTCGGAGCACCAGGTGCGCTGCGACTCGGCCAGTTCCTCGCGCGCCGTACGCCACAGCCGCGGCCGGCGCACGATCCGCGCCGTGGCCTCGCCCAGCGGCTCGGGCAGCCCGCTCATCTGCTGCGGGCGGCCGGAGTAGCGCAGCAGCCCGAACGCCGCCTGCAGCCCCGTCGTCGTCATGCGCTGCCGGATCCAGGGCAGCGCCTCGCGCTGCCGCGGGGAGCGGACGAACTGCTCGGGGTGGGTGGCGTCCACGAACACCAGGCCGCCGGTGGCTTCGGGGTGGCGGCGGGCGAAGGTGCGGATCAGCAGGCCGCCGATGGAGTGGCCGACGAGGACGTACGGGGGGTCGAGCCCGAGCGCGTGCAGGGTCTCGGCGAGGACGTCGGCGGCCTCGTCGGGGCCCTGCGGCCGGGCGGCGGCGTCGCTCCAGCCGATGCCGGGCCGGTCGTACGCGGCGCTCGGCGTCCGCGGGCCGAGGCCGCGCTGCACCCAGCCCCACTGGGTGGCGGGGGCGGCGAGGCCGTTCTCGAAGACGACGGACGGTCCGCCGGCGGCGGAGTTGCGGGGCAGGACGTGGACGGACCGGCCGGCGACGGTGAGGAGTTCGCCGGGTGCGTCGCGGCGCAGCCGGGCGTCGCGTACCCGGTTCGCCTGCCGGACGGCGGCGCCGGCCAGCAGCGCGAGGCCGGCGCCCGCGGTGACGGCGGCGGCGCCGCGGGGGGTGGCGGCGGCGCGGAGCAGCCGGCCGGCGGCGGCCGTGCGGGCGGCGGTGGCGTACGTGCGCGGGGAGGCGGCCGGGGCGGCGGCGCGGGCGCGCGGGCCCAGCGAGCGGGAGACGTGCGCGAGCGCCGGGTAGGTCGAACAGTACGACCACACGAAGCGGTTGAGGCCCATGAAGCGGGCGTTGCCGAGGTGGAACGCCGTGCCCGAGGCCAGGATCCCGCGCGCCACGGGCCGCGGCGCGACGAGCACCAGCGGGAACGCCATCTCGCCGAGGATCGTCGCCCATGCCACCGACTTGGCCAGCCACGGCCGGTCGCGTACGGCGCGGTGGAACAGCGGGTCGCCGAAGGTGCTCGTACGGAAGATCTCCGGGATCGCCGTGCCGTCGCGCCACACCGGGGAGATCAGCTTGGCCGCGCCGGAGGTGAAGTACGCCATGCAGACCTGCGCGGCGAGGAAGCGCACCAGCATCTCGCGGGCCCGCGGGTCGTGGCCGAACGCCTTCTCGGCGGCGGACACCGCGTAGTTGACGAACGTCAGGTGGTCGGAGCCGTCGAGGCCGAAGCCGCCCATGCGGGTGTGCAGGCCGTGGGCGGTGCCGCACATGGTCGCGGCCAGCACCCCGCGCTGCGCGCGGGTGGCGCCGGGCAGCAGCAGGCCGAGGCCGGTCAGGGCGCGGGTCTGCACCAGGCCGACGACGCCGGGGTAGCCGAAGACCTTCTCCAGCCGCTCCTCGCCGATGCTGCGCCACCACAGGGGGGCGCGCAGCCGCATCACGGGCCAGGCGAACAGGCCGTCGTCGGCGAGGGTGTCGGCGGTGGCGAGCTGCTCGACGGCGCCGATGGTGGCGCCGACGGAGGTCATCAGCTCCAGCTTGCGGAACACGGTGTCGATGTCGTCCTGCCCGCGGTACAGCCGGGCGGCGAACCGGCCGGCCGCCGGGCGGGCGGAGGCTGCGGAAGGTGGTGGCGGTGGCGCGCTGGTGGTCATGGGTGGGGTCTCCCTTCGGGCGGTACGGCGGAGCGCCCCCGGGCGGCGGCGGGATGCCGTCCGCCCGGGGGCGCCGCGGCCGGCCGGACGCCGGGCGGTACCGAGGTGCGGGCGGTGCCGGGGCGTCAGGCCGTACGGCGGCGGGGGTGCGGGCCGGCCGTCAGACCATGCCCGGGTGGCCGCCGGTCAGCTGGTCGACCGAACGCCCCCTGAGCGCGGCGCCGTTCGGGGCGTCGGGCGAGGTGCCGTCGTGGTAGCCGAAGGCGGTGACGAAGCTCGTGACCGGGCCGAGCGCGCACCCGACCGCCCCGGCGACCGTCAGCGCGATCAGCGGGGTGAAGAGCACCGGGACGACGCGGTCGGTCGGGGCGACGAAGTGCTCGTCGTGGTCCGCCGCGTGCTGCTGCGCCCAGACGGCGATGCGGGAGTCCTCCGTCGTGGGGGCCTGAAGGGTCGTGGTCATGACCTCTTCCTTTCGTCGGGAGACTCCGAAGCTAGGTGCGGCGGTCGGGCCGGGCATCCGGCCAATGCACCGTCTTGGCGGCGGGTACGGAGGAGTTCTGAGGATTGACGCGGCGGCCGGTTCCGGTTACGTGCGGGGGCGTCTCGCGGCGGCCCGGGGTTGTCAATCCCCCGCAGCCCGCGCGTGTGCCGCGGCCCCTCCGGCGAAATGCGGATGCGCGGCCGGCGGGGGCGGTCCTACGTTCCGGGGCACGAGGACGCCGAGCGGGAGGGCCGGGGCATGAGCGAGCCGACGCACGACGGGGGCGGGGAGCGTACGCGGGGGCGGGAGGGGACGCGCGCCGCGGAGGAAGGCCGCGGCGCCGCGGAACCGCTGGGCGGGCCGGGCGCCTTGCGCGGCGGCGGGCGGCAGGACGCCGGGCCGCCCGGGGCGCCCGGAGCCGGGAGCGGGGCCGGCGCGCCGGGCGCCGGGGAGGCCGCCGCCGTACGGGCCGCGACCGGCACCCTGCTCTACGGCTTCGCGCTCTCCCGGGTCACCGGCGCCTTCGTCCGCCTCGGCATACCCGACGCGCTGGCCGGCACCGCCCTGCCCGCCGACCGCCTCGCGCACGCCACCGGCACCCACGAACCCTCCCTGCGCCGCCTGCTGCGCGCCGCGTCGGCGCTGGGCCTGCTGACCGTACGGCCCGGCGGGCACTACGAACTGACCCTGCTCGGCGAGCTGTTCCGCGACGACCCGCGGCTGCGCCGGCTCGCAGAGCTGTACGGCGAGCCGGCGGTGTGGCGGGCGTACGGCGCGCTGGAGGACGCCGTACGCGACGGCGGGTCCGCCTTCCGGCACGCCCACGGCACCGGCCTCTTCACGGCACTGGAGACGGACGGGCCGCTGGCGGCGCGGTTCACCGGGGCGATGGGCACGGTGACAGCGGCGCAGACGGAACAGGTCGTGTCCGGCTTCGACTTCGGCGGCATCGGCCACCTCGTGGACGTCGGCGGCGGCGACGGCACGCTGCTCGCCGCGCTGCTGCGTGCGTACCCGCGCCTGCGCGGCACCCTGCTGGAGCGCCCCGCGGCCCTTGCCGCGGCGCCGCCGGTGCTGCGGGCGGCGGGGGTCGCGGACCGGTGCGCGCTGCTGGAGGGCGACTTCTTCGCCGCGGTCCCGGTGGGCGGCGGCGGTCCGGCCGACGCCTGCCTGCTGAAGAACATCCTGCACAACTTCGGCGACGACGACTGCGTGCGCGTGCTGCGCGCCTGCCGGGCGGCACTGCGGCCCGGCGGGCGGGTGCTGGTGCCCGCGCTGGTCCTGCCGGAGGCGGGCGGCGGGGCCGGTACGCAGCCGGACGCGGAGACGGCGGTGGCGCTGAGCGACGTGGAGATGATGGTGCTGACGGCCGGGCGGGAACGCACCCTGGCCGAGTACCGCGCGCTCTTCGCCCGCGCCGGGCTGGCGCTGCCGCCCGGGGCGCCCCCGGCTTTGCCCGGGCTGCCGCACCACTCCATGCTGGAGGGGACGGACGGGACGGAGCACGGGACGCGGGAGGCGCGCGATGGTGCTGCTGTACGACGGTGACTGCGGCTTCTGCACGGGGTGGGCCGACTTCGGGCGCCGGCGCTTCGCGCCCGAGGTGCGGATCGTGCCGTGGCAGTCCGTGGACCCGGAGGCCTACGGGGTGCCGGAGGAGCGGCTGCTGCGCGAGGTGGTGCTCGTCGGGGAGGCGGGGCACGCGCCCGCCGACCCCCGGGCGGCGGCCCCGCCGCCGGGCGGCGCCATGGCCATCGCCGGGACGCTCCGCAGCGGGAACCGCGCCGGCCGGGTGCTGGGCCGCGCGCTCGCCGCACGGCCCGTACGCCGCCCCGCCGCCGCCCTCTACCGCCTGGTCTCCCGCAACCGCTACCGCCTGCGCTTCCCCCTCCTCCCCGCCCGCGAGGGCGCCCGCTGCGGCGTCACCCGTCCCTAGGGTCTGTCGTTTGGGTCTTCGCCGGGCTCGCGGCAAGACCCAAACGACAGACCCTAGCCCCACCAGCTCATTCAACCGATCGGTTGACCACGCGGAGGCGGCGTGCCAGCATGTTGTTCAACCGATCAGTTGAGGACGTGACATGACCTCGGCCCCCCAGCCCGTGCCGGAGCCCGACCAGCGGCTGTCCCTGGTCTTCTCCGCACTCGCCGACCCGACCAGGCGCGACATCGTGGCCCGCCTCACCGCGGGCGACGCCACCGTCAACGAGCTGGCCGAGCCGTACGACGTCAGCGTGCAGGCCGTCTCCAAGCACATCCGCGTCCTGGAGGACGCCGGCCTGGTCAGCCGCACCCGGGACGCCCAGCGGCGGCCCTGCCACCTGGAGGCGGGGGTCTTCGACCTCATGACGAAGTGGATCGAGCGCTACCGGCGCGCGGCGGAGGACCGCTACCGCCGCCTGGACGCCGTCCTGGAGCAGATGGACGCCCAGGACGCGCCGCCGGTGCCGACGCCCCGAACGACGAAGGAAGCAGACGCCTCATGAGCACCACACCCACCCGCCACCGCAACGAGACCGGGATCACCGTCGACCCGGTGCTCCCCACCATCGTGATCACCCGGGAGTTCGAGGCCCCGCCCGAGCGGGTGTTCCGCGCGCACACCGACCCCGACCTCGTCGCCCAGTGGCTCGGCCCGCGCGGGCTGACCATGACCATCGAGCGCTACGACGCCCGCACCGACGGCTCGTACCGCTACGTCCACTCCGACGACGAGGGGAACGACTACGCCTTCCACGGCGTGTTCCACGAGGTGCGCCCCACCGAGCGCATCGTCCAGACCTTCACCTACGAGGGCATGCCCGACAGCGTCAGCCTGGAGACCGCCGTCTTCGAGGACCTCGGCGGGCGCACCCGGCTGACCACCACCTCGCTGCTGGACTCGCTCGAATCCCGCGACGGCATGATCGCCGGCGGCGCCGAGACCGGCATCCGCGAGGGCTACGAACGGCTGGACGAACTGCTCGACGGCACCCGGGCCGCCGCCGAACACCGCCGGGTCGCCGGCGAGTTCACGGCCCGCGTCCGCGGCGTCGCCGCGGACCGGTGGGACGACCCGGCGCCGTGCGAGGGGTGGGTCGCGCGGGACGTCGTCCGGCACCTCGTCGAGTGGTTCCCCGGCTTCCTGAAGGCGGGCGCCGGCATCGAGCTGCCGAAGGGCCCGCCGGTGGACGAGGACCCGGTGGGGGCGTGGCAGGTGCACAACGACGCCGTGCAGGCCGTCCTGGACGACCCGGCCACGGCGGGCAGGACCCTGTCGCACCCGGAGACCGGCGACCTGCCGCTGGCACAGGCCATCGACCGCTTCTACACCGGCGACGTGTTCATGCACACCTGGGATCTGGCCCGGGCGACCGGCCAGGACGAGCGGCTGGATCCGGCCAAGTGCGCCGCCCTGCTGGCGGGGATGCTGCCGATGGACGAGGTGCTGCGCGGCAGCGGCCACTACGGCCCGCGCGTCGAGGTCCCGGAGAGCGCCGACGTGCAGACCCGCCTGCTGGCGTTCATCGGCCGCACGCCCTGAGCCGGGCGGCGGGCCGCCGGCCCCGCTCCTGTCCCTGCCACGCCGCCCGTGGCAGGGACAGGACCGTGCTGTGCAGCGTATGCGCTGGTGAGCCGCCCGGGGCGGGTCATGCCGCGGATTTGGCCGACGCTTGACGGTCGCTTGGCCGGCCGCTGGTACCCGGCCCCGGGTCCGGCGTCCCCGTACGCCGTGATCGGATGGCCCCATGTCCCCCGAATCCCGTGCGCGGCTCGCCGCCCTCGGCGCGGAACTCCTCGCCATCCACCGCGGCCTGCGCACCGACCTGGCCCGGCTCCGTACGGAAACCGACGACTACCTGGCCGGCGGTCCCCGGCCGCGCGACCTCAAGGCCCACTGCCTCGCCTTCTGCACCGCGCTGACCGCGCACCACACGGGCGAGGACCGCGGCGCGTTCCCCGCGCTCACCGCGCGCCACCCCGAACTGCGGCCGCTGATCGGGAAGATGGCGGAGGACCACGCCATGATCAGCGGCCTCCTGCAGAGCCTGGAGCGGGTCCTCGACGACGTGCCCGCGGAGCCGGACGAGCGGGCCGCGGCACGCGTGCGGGGCGAGTTGGAGGGGCTGGGCGCGATCATGGAGTCGCACTTCCGCTTCGAGGAGCGGACGATCGCCGAGGCACTCGACGCGCTGCCGGCCGAGGCGGGGAGCACCGAGGACCTGCTGGGGCTGCCGGGCACGGCGGGCGGGCGCGCGTAGCCGGCGGGGCGCGTAGGAGCGTGCGGGGCGCGTGGAAGCGCGCGGAGGCGGCCGTACGGCCGGTGGCCCCGGGAGCGCCCCGGGGCCGGGACCTCCGGGGTCAGGCGGCGCGGAAGGCCGCGGCGGCGTCCATCGACTCGATGCCGTACGTCACCGACCCCACCGGGATGCCGCCGCCGGCCTCGTGGATGCGGGCCGCGGCGTCGGCGCCGAAGCCGCCGAAGATCTCGATCAGGCCCACCTTCGTCCCCCGTACCTCCCGGGCCTCCCGCTCCGCCGCGGCCAGGTCCGGCACCGCCACCGCGCGGAAGGAGAACCCGCCCGCGCGCTCGGCGACCAGCCGGTCCCGGGCCGGGTCCGCGCCCGGCAGCAGGAGCAGGAACAGCTCCGACTGGTCCTGCCCCGCCAGGAACGTCAGGTGGTAGCGGGAGATGGCGGCCAGTGACTCGCTGCCGTAGCCGATCGCCCCGACCGGTACCCGGTCCCCGACCTCGGCGATCACCTTCGCCGCCCCCACGGGGCCGAACCCGCCGCACAGCTCGACCAGTCCGGCCCCCTCCGCCACCAGCTCGGCGATCACCGGCGCCGCCTCCGCCTCGTCCGGCACGGCGAGCAGCGTCAGCCGCCGCCCGCCGGCCTCGAAGACCGTGCGGGTGCCCTTCGGGTCGGCGTCGGGCTGCGGGAAGACCACGATGGACTCGGACATGGTGTCTCTCCTCGGTCGTCTGGGGGGCGCGGTGTGCGCTCCCCGGTACGGCGCCGACGCTACGGAGCCGCGCTGACGGTCCACTGACCGTCCGCTTACGATCACCGGATGCGCTTCGGTGTGCTGGGACCGCTCGCCGTCCGGACCGACACGGGGCGGGACGTCGCCGTGCCGGGCGCCAAGGTGCGCGCGCTGCTGGCGGACCTGCTGGTGCACCACGGCCGGGCCGTGCCGGCGCGGACGCTGATCGAGGACCTGTGGGAGGGCACACCGCCCGCGGGGGCCACGGGGGCGCTCCAGTCGAAGGTCGCCCAGCTGCGCCGCGCGCTGGAGCAGGCGGAGCCGGGCGGCCGGGCGCTGGTGGAGCGGGCCCCGCACGGCTACCGGCTGCGGGCGGAGCCGGAGCAGGTGGACGCGGCGCGGTTCACGGAGCTGGCGGCGGCGGGGCGGCACGCGGAGGCGCTGGCGCTGTGGCGGGGGCCGGCGTTCGCGGGCTTCGCGGAGGCGCCGTTCGCGCGGGCGGCGGCGGAGCGGCTGGAGGAGCGGCGGGTCACGGCGTTCGAAGGGCTGGCGGAGGAGCACGTCGGGCGGGGCGCGCACGGGGCGCTGGCGGAGGAGTTGTCGGCGATGCTGGCGGCGCATCCGCTGCGCGAACGGCTGCACGCGGTACGGATCCGCGGGCTGTACCTCGACGGCCGGCAGGCGGAGGCGCTGGCGGCGTACCGGGAGATCAGGGACCGGCTGGCGGAGGAGTTGGGGGTGGACCCGGGTCGGGAGCTTGCGGCGGTCCACGAGGCGGTCCTGCGGCAGGACCCGGCGCTGGCGCCGGGGCGGGGGCGTGCCCCGCACGCCGGGCCGGTGCCGTCCACCGACTCCGTGCCGTACGCCGGTCCCGTGCCGTACGCCGGGCTGACCGCCCTCGTCGGGCGGGACGACGCCGTCGCCGAGGTCCGGGCGCTGCTCCGCACGCACCGGCTCGTCACGCTCACCGGCCCCGCCGGGGTCGGCAAGACGCGGCTGGCGCTGGAGGTCGCCGCCGCGGCGGACGGCGCGCGGGTGGTGGAGCTGGCCGGTGTCGACGCCGCCGGGGCCCGGCGGGAGTCCGCCGTCCTCGCGGAGCGGATCGCGGCGGCCCTCGGCGTACGGGGCGACCTGGGCCGCGCGCTCGGCACCCGGCGGCTGCTGCTCGTCCTCGACACCGTCGAGCACCTCGCCGTACCGGCGGCCCGGCTGGTGGTGGCGCTGCTGGGCGCCGCGCCGGGGCTGCGGATCCTGGCCACCGGGCGCGAGCCGCTGGCCGTGCCCGGCGAACGGCAGTGGCCCGTCGCGCCGCTGCCGGAGGCGGCGGCGGTGCGGCTCTTCCGCGAGCGGGTCGCGGACGCCGTACCCGGGTTCGCCGGGAGCGACGCGGAGATCGCCGCGGTCTGCCGGCGCCTGGACGGGCTGCCGCTGGCGATCGAGCTGGCGGCGGCGCGCGTGCGCACGCTCGGCCTGCGCGAGGTCGCCGCCCGGCTCGACGACCGGTTCCGCCTCCTCGGCGCGGGCGCGCGCACGCTGCGGGCGGCGTTCGACTGGAGCTGGGAGCTGCTGGACGACGGCGAACGGGCGGTGCTGCGGCGGCTGTCGGTGTGCGCGGGCGGGTTCGACCTGGCGACGGCGGAGGAGGTCGCCGCGGGGCCGGGGGTGGCGCGCGGGGACGTGGCGGGGACGGTGGCGGCGCTGGCGGACCGCTCGCTGATCGCGGTGGACGGGGCGGCGGGCCGGTTCGGACTGCTGGAGAGCGTGGCGGCGTACGCCCGGGAGCGGCTGGCGGAGGCGGCCGAGTCGGGCGCGTACGCGGTCCGGCACGCCCGGCACTTCACGCACCTCGCGGAGCAGGCGGACGACCGCCTGCGCGGCCCGGGACAGCAGGAGTGGCTGCGCCGCCTGGACGCGGAGACGCCGAACCTGCGGGCGGCGCTGGCGGGTTGCCTGGAGCGCGGCGAGGGCGAGGCGGCGCTGCGCCTGTGCGGGGCGCTGGGCTGGTACTGGTTCCTGCGGGGCAGGTACCGGGAGGCCCACCGCGCCTTCGGCGACGCGCTCCGGGCGGCGGAGCCGCCCGGCGGCCCCGGCGGGGAGGTCGGGCCGCCGTCGGGGAGCCCGAGTACGGCGGGCGCGACGCGGCCGGCGGCGGAGCCGGCCCCCGCACCCGCGGGGTCCGGCGACGCGCGCGTCCGCGGGCACGGACCCGGCCAGGACCGCCCGGCGCCGGCCGACCGCACGCCCGCGGGCGCCGACGGCCGCACCGGGGCCCTCGTCTGGCGGGCCGCGCTCGAAGCGTGGGAGCGCATGCCCGGCGGCGGGTCTCCCGGCGCGGTGCCTCCTGCGGGCACGCCGCGGCAGCGGTGGCTGCTCGGCTTCGCCCGTGCCGACGGCGGGGACCTGCCCGCCGCCGTACGGGAGGTGGACCGCGCGCTCACCGACTTCCGGCGGCTCGGGGACCGCTGGGGGACCGCCGCCGCGCTCGGCGTGCTCGGCTGGGAGTCGCTGCGCCTCGGCGATCCGGACCGGGCCCGCCGCGAGGGCGGCGACGCGCTGGCGCTCTTCCGGGAGGCCGGCGACCGCTGGGGGCAGGCGCACGCGCTGCGGCTGCTCGGCGTGCTCGCGGAGGTCGGCGGCGACTACGAGCGCGCCGGCCGGCTGCACCGGGAGGGGCTCGCCGCCGCGGAGGCGCTGGAGCTGTGGCCCGTCGTGGTGGAGGAGTTCTCCCAGCTCGGCCGGCTCGCCGCGCTCGCCGGGGAGTACGCCCGCGCCGACGCCCACTACGAGCGGGCCCTGCACGTCGCCGGCGAGCGGGGCTTCCACCACGGCGTCGTCCACGCCCGCGTCGGCCTCGGGACCTCCGCCCGCAGACAGGGCCGGCTCGACGCCGCCGAGGAGCATCTCCGCGCCGCCGAGGACGCCCACCGCGCCGACGGCTACCGCTCGGGTCTCGCCTACGTCCTCGCCGAACTCGGCTTCGTCGCCGAGCAGCGCGGCGACGGGGCCCGGGCCCGCGCCCGCCACACCGAGAGCCTCGCGCTGGCCCGCGCCGCGGCGGACCCGCGGGCCGTGGCGCTGGCGACCGAGGGGCTGGCCGGCGCCGCGGCGCTGGCGGGCGACGCCGACGACGCGGCCCGGCTCCTCGCCGAGGCGGCCCGGATCCGCCCACTGCCGCCCGCGGAACGCGCCGACGTCGACCGCATCGCGGCCCGCATCGCCGCCGCCGGCACCGCCGGGCCTCCCGGCCCGTAGGGTCTGTCTTCGATCTCGCGTCTGCGGCGCGGCGTCTGGCACGACGGAGGCGGTGGCCACCACGGCGCTCGTCGCCGGGGGGCGGTCAGAGCCCGGGCACCCAGTCCCCCAGGGCCGAGACGAGGAAGCGGTCCGTTGCTCCGCGCAGGGACGCGGTCCGGTCCGGGCGGGGGATGTCCCCCGAGCGGCTGAGCCCCGAACGGTCCGCGAGGTGGAACGCGCCCGTGTCGTCGTACGTCAGGGCGCCGGCGAAGCTTTCGAGCAGGGCTTCGACGACCGGCTTGGGGTGGTCGTGGGCCGGGCGGCGCGGGAGGAGTCCGGCGAGGGTGTGCATGCTGCCCGACACGTAGTCGACGTCCGCGGCGAGCCGGGCGAACTCCTCCGGTGAGACCGCCTTGTGGACCGCGTGCGGGACGACGTCGAGGACGACCGGCACGCCGAGGCGCGCGGCGTCGCGTACGAGCCGCCGCACGTCGTCGCGGGTCGACGGCCTGAAGAGCATCCAGCCCGAGACGAGCAGCACCCGGACCGATGCGAGGGCGCCGCGGGCGCGGGCGGCCGTCCCGTCCGACCAGGGCTCCTCGTTGGCTCCGGGGGCGCCGAACATGATGCGGCTGCCGTCGGCGACGTAGCCGATGACGGCGGTCCCCGTCGGCCTGCCGGCGGCGGGGTTGACGGTCACGGCGATGCCGGCGCGTTCGAGTTCCCCGAGCACGGTCCGGGCGGCCAGGTCTGCCGAGCGGTCCGCGGTGTCGTGGCCGAGGCTGCACACGAGGTGCACGGGCGTGCAGCCCGTCCTGGCGGCTTCGAGGGCCAGGTTCACGCCCGTGCCCCCCGCCCGCATCCCGATGGCGGCGTCCGCGTAGTCGAGCGCCGCGACGCTGATCTCCGCGACGGTCTCGGAGACGGCGACGACGTCGAGCATGGCGTCGCCGACCACCAGCACGCCCGCGTCAGGCATGCCGCCCCTTCTCGTACCTCAGCTCGGCCGGTGCCTCGGCGGCGGGCGGCAGGAAGCGCAGCAGGGCGAGGGTCACCGGCTGCATGTAGAAGGAGCCGCGTGTCATCAGGCCGTTGGACAGGTGGGACAGGATGCCCAGCTCCCGCCAGTCGCCCTGGTCGACGACGCGGGACGTGACGCCGCCGAGAGTGGCTCCGGAATGGACGGTGGTGGCCACCGATTCCGGCAGTTCGAAGGTGGCGCTGCGGCTCCGGCCCGTTCCGGTGGCGTCGGAGATCACGACCCAGGCATTGACCATGAGGCGCCCGGCGACCTCTTCGACACCGCCCTCGATGCCGACCCAGAACGTCGCGTCGGCCCGCGCCGCGCGGGCGGCGCGGGCGCGGAACTCAGCGCCCTCCAGGGTTTCCTGATCAGTCGTCGGCTGGTCCTTCGTGCCGTCGACGTCGATTCCCTCGACCGAGACGTCTCCGAAGGAGAGCGTGAACGCGTCCTGAACGGCAGACAGTTTCGCGGCGTTGCGTGAACCGACCACCACCCGTGGCCGCTCGATCCCGGGCGAACCGGTCTCCGGATTCACTGGATTCCTGCTCTATCGGTGGACATTCCCGACCTTCTTCCAGACTGCGACGACGCGGCCGCGGCTTGTGTAGAATACTGCACCTGGCAAAGCCCTTTCGTACTGCTCGGTGAATTCCCGCTCCGACAGGAAGCGGTCCCGCCTGACATGCCGCAGCCAGGTCGGGCCCAGCCGGTGGAGCGTGATCGAAACAGCGGTGCGAAGGTCGGATCTCCTGGCGTAGCCGGGCAGCGCGGTGAGCGCATCGACGATGTGCCGCGGCACGCTGCGGCGGCCCGGGGATTCCCGGCAGAAGTCGACGAGCACGGCCACGCCGCCGTCCGCGAGCACCCGTGACACCTCGGTCAGCGACGCCGCCAGGCGGGTGTGGTGCAGCGTGCCGTAGCTGTACACGACGTCGAACGCGGCGTCGGCGAACGGGAGTCGCTCGGCGTCCGCCAGGACCGTGGGGTGGCCGTCGAGCCTCCCGTCGGCCCGCCTGCGTCTCCCCGACAGCTCGATCGCGGCGGCGGCCAGGTCCGTTCCGACGACGAGCGCGAAATCGTCCGCCAGTTCCGCGGCGACCGCCGAGGAGCCGCACCCGACGTCCAGCGCCGTGGCCCCGCCGCCGGGCAGATGGCGGCGGATCAGCTCGGCCGTGGCGGGTGCTTTGAGACTCTCCCATCTCATGAGTCCGCGCCGCCGGGCGGGGAAGTACGAAATGGCGCGCCCCATCACTCACGTCCACAGCAACGAGGGACCGGTGTTTCCCATGGCGTATTCCCCCACGTCGAATCCGGGGCCGACCATCCGGCCGTCGGAAGTCACCTGTTCGTCGTGCCAGATGCAGTGAATGCGTGCGGCCGGAATCGCCGACAGCAGGAATTCCCGGCCGCGGTCCGCGACGAACGGCGCGACGATCTCGATCTCGCCGGCGTCGTCCCCCAGCCGCTCGGCCAGGGCGGCGGCGCACGCCTGCACCGTCCTGCCCGAGGCGATGAGCGTGTCCACCAGCGCGTACCCGCGCTGCGGGGGCGAGCCGACCGGGACCGACGCGTAGGAGATCGCCGGCACGGCGTCGTGACTCGCCCGCGCGGGCGCCATCAGCCCGGTCCGGCCGGGCCCGAAGTGCCGCGCCCAGGGCTGCCAGAGAACCAGCCCGCCGCGCAGCACCAGGATCGGGGTGAGGCTCCTGCCCGACGGGGCGAACTCCTTCGCGAGCGCGGCGAACAGCACGCTCCCGATCTGCTGGAGGAGTGTCACCGCCGCGTGCGGGGCGGGGGACTCCTCGACCAGCCTGCGCTTCAGCCGGTCCGCTTCTGCCGAGGGGTAGACGCGGAGCCTCGGGTCGGACTCCTCCCGGTACGAACTGCGCTGCACTACGGAGCCCCCCTCCTGCGCACCATCTCCAGCAGCGCCAGGGCGGGGACGATGATCGTGGAGACACCGATCATCCTGTCGCCCTCCTCCGCCTCCGGGCTCCACACCTGGAGGTAGAGGACGACGAGGGCGGCGGTGGTGGCGATCACGAGGGTGGCGAGCGTGGCGGGGGACGTGCAGAACGCCCTGACCCGCCGGAGCGCGAGGGCGATCCGGGACCGGGTCTCCCGGGCGGTCTCGAGCGCCGCCACCCGCTCTTCGAGTACCGCCACGTCGGCCCGCAGCGTCACGTTCTCGGAGTCCGTCGCGCTCATCCGCTCGACGAGGACGTCGGCGATCTCCCGGAACACCGACGTGTAACCGGTCGTCTCCAGCGCCTTCCGGTAGACGTCCAGTGCCCGCACGGCCTCCACCACGGCCCAGGACGGCGCCGTGCCGGGCATCGACTGGACCTGCCAGTAGGCGCCCTGGTGGCGGCGGACGATGTCCTCGACCAGCGGTCCGACGATCTCGTGGCGCGGGTCGTGGCCCAGCTTCATGAGCGCGATGAGGGACCGCTCCGCGGGGAGATGGGTCCACCTGAGCCGTTCCGAGCGCATGGTCGCAGCGACGCTCTCGCCGTAGTCGTCGGGGAAGTTGTAGTGCTCGACCCAGGGCATCAGGGGGCTCGTACCGAGTTCGCGGACCATCCACTCCCGCGCGCTCCGTAACGACTCGCGCGGCCTGCCCGCCGCCAGCAGGGCTTCCACGGCGTGGCTCGTGTGGGCGAGGCTCGGCGGCTCGTCGCCGCGGACGCCCCAGCCGCCGGTGTCGCTCCGGCCGCGTGTCAGCCAGTCCACCCCCGCGTCGATCTGCGCGCGGGCCCGGGACTCGACCTCGGCGTCGGCCGTCAGCACCCGGATGGCGTAGGCCGTGGAGGTCGTGTCGCTCAGGCCGTCCCGGGCGATGCCGCCCCAGCCGCCGTCGGGGTTCTGCGCGTTCGTCAGCCAGGCGAGGCCGCCGGAGAAGGCGGGATGCCCGGCCGGGACCTCCATGTCGGCCAGGGCGAGGAGGGACATGCAGGTCGTCAGCGTGAGGCTGAACTGACCCGAGTGCCTGGGCTTCGACCAGCCCCCGTCGGCGCAGGCGTCGGCCATCAGGAACTCGGTGGCGCCTTTGAGCTGCGTGTCGGTACGGGCGACCCCCATGGCCACCAGAGCCGTGACGCTGCACGACGTGCCGGCGGCGCTCGGCGCGCCGTCCTCCTGGAGGAACTGCCGCCACCCGCCGGCGGAGGAGGTCGCGGAGTATCTGCCGCGCAGGTAGCGGTCGGTGTCCCGCAGGAGGTTGCCGATGCGCGTGATGTCGTGTGTGACTCGCTCCAGAGCTGCGTCGAACGTGTGCAGCTCGCGACTCACTGGGCCTCCCCTGGCGTGCACTCGACCTCTTCGAGTATCACCCGGCGATTGACGCCTTGTCACCACGAACAGTGACCGGCCGCGACCGGCGGACGGGCGGACTCCCGTACGGGGCGGGAAAGCCGGCGTCGCGGGTGCGGGCCAGAGGCGCCTGGCAGCTCTCACACCCGAGCCTGTCTCCCGCATCTCCATGCGGTGAACTGGTCACGCTGGCACCGACTACGCCAGGCCGTCCCCCGGGCCAAACCGCGAAATCCTGCTAGTACTTGTGTCCGCTGTCCGTCCTTGGCGAACTCCTCCGCGCCGAGCCCGGCACCACCCAGAGCGAATGGTGGAGACGCGGCGGCCCCGGGCCGGCCTGGCTCGCACCGCATCCCGGTTTGCTGAGCGACAGCCTCGAACCGGGGGTCCCGCCAGGCCCAGACAGCGAAGTCTGGCCGGGGTATCTCCCCTATGCGGGGGAGAAGCTCCCCCGCTGGGGGGAGCTTCGGAAGGCGCGAGGCGGCTGTACTGGACATGCGGTCGGCGTCATGCGGACAGACCGGCCAACGTACGGGAGGCTGATCACCATGCGTGCCTGGACGAGACGGCATCTGTTGCTGGCCACGGGGGCGGCGGGCCTGGCCGCCACGGCCGCCACCGCACCGACGTACGCGGCAGCGGAGGGCCGCCGGCGAAGCCGCAGGCTGAAGGGCGACGGCATTGCGGACGCTCTTCGGGCGCTTCCCGGGCTGCGCGTGATCGAGGAACTACCGGGCGCCGAGCCGGGAGACCGCTTCTTCGTCCTGGGACTGCGCCAGCCGGTCGACCACTCCGACCGTACGGCCGGCGCCTTCGAGCAGCGGCTCACCCTGCTGCACACCGCCACCGACCGTCCGATGGTCCTGTACACCACCGGGTACGGGGCAGTGCTCACGACTCGCCGTACCGAACCCGCCACCGTACTCAGCGGAAACCAGCTTCAGGTCGAACACCGCTACTTCGGTGTCTCACGCCCACCGACTGCCGACTACGCCCACCTGACCATCCGTCAGGCTGCCGACGACCACCACCGCGTCGTCCGTCTCTTCCGCAGGCTCTACCCCGCTGCGTGGATCTCCACCGGCGGCAGCAAAGGCGGCATGGCGAGTGTCTACCACCGCCGCTTCCACCCGCACGACGTCGACGGCACCGTGGCCTACTCCGCTCCGAACAACGTCGACGACCGCGACGACTCCGCCTACGTGCACTTCCTCGCCCACGTCGGCACCGCCGAGACCCGCGCCGCCCTGGAGCAGGTCCAGCGCGAAGCCCTGCTGCGCCGTACGGAACTGGTCGCACGCTACGAGGAATGGGCCGCTTCCACCGGCGACTCGTTCCACATCATCGGCAGCGCCGAGAAGGCCCTCGAGATCGCCGTCCTGCGCGCTCCGTTCATGTTCTGGCAGTACGACGGCGCGAAGACACCCGCCGCCATCCCCACGCCCGCCGCCTCCACGAACGCGATCTACACCTGGCTGCACGACACCGCTCAACTGCCCGTCTACGCGGACGCCGTGGCAACGCACTACATCCCGTACTTCTACCAACTCGGCACCCAGCTCGGCTACTGGGAGGCACCCACCCACCACCTGTCCGACCTGGCACGCTACCCGGATGCCATGCGTCCGCGCAGCTTCGTCCCCCGTGGCATCCCCCTGCCCTTCGACGCCACGGCCATGCCCGACATCGACCACTGGGTCCGCAGGCACGGCACCCGCCTGCTCTTCGTCAACGGCGCCCAGGACCCCTTCGCCGCCGAACCATTCCACCCCGGCGGGCGTGACGCCCGCACCCTCTGGGCCCCCACGCCAGCCACAACGTCAGCTTCGACGACCTGCCCGCAGCCGACCGTGACTACGCGCTTGCCACAGTGAAGCGCTGGGCTTCCAGGCCCGTACCGCGCCGCACCCACCGCTCCATCGGTCCGAGCGCCGGATAATCGTCCCGCGCAAGCACATACGCCGTCCTGAGCTGCGGAACTTGCAGACCTGTCACGTCCTTGACCCGCTGCTCGTCGACTCCGGCGGCGGTTACCACCGCCTGGCTAGGCGGACACGACCCGGCACCGCCCGCACGCGGTGCATGCGGAACGGCGCCGCCCGCCGCCCCCGTTCCGGGGGCGGCGGGCCGCGGGGCCGTCACGTCAGCGGCGCGCGACCGGCGGGGACGTCGCGGGTGCCGCCCGGTACTCCCACCGCGGCCCCGGCTGCGCCTGCGGCGCTCCCTGGGGCGGCTGCGGCTGCCACCGCGGGCCCGGGCCCACGGGCGCCTGCGGCTGCTGCCACCCCGCCGCGCCCTGCGCCGCGCCCTGCGTGACCGGCGCCGGCCGCGAGCCCCGCGACGCGTCGGCGTCGTCGGCGAGCCGGTGCGCCCCGTACACGATCAGCGCGTACGCCGCCAGGCCGAACGCGACCGTGTGCAGCACCGCCCGTACGACGTTCCACGCCACCCACTTGTCCTCGAAGTCCGCCCGGACCGCGGCCAGGTCCTTGATCCGGTCCGGGTCGCCGGCCTGGTCGAGCTGGTCGTTGAGCGGGACGTTCCCGGCGACGGTGACGCCGAACGCGACGACGTACAGCACCAGCGCCGCGATCAGCCACGGCAGCGCCTCGCGGCCCTGGCCGCGCCAGGCCAGCACGACGGCCAGGCCCAGCAGCGGGATCGAGCCCATGAACGGGAGCATGAACACGGGGTTGATGATGGCTTTGTTGATGCCCTGCATCGCGTCGACGAGGGTGCGGTCCGAGGACCGGCCCAGGCCCGGCATGACCGCGTACGCGAAGGCCGCGAAGAGGCCGGCCATGAGTCCGGTGCCGAGGACGGAGGCGAGCAGGGCGCCTGTCTGCAGGTGTTTCATGAGGCGTCCTTGGGGTTCCACACGCCCGTGGCGGCGGTGTCGCGGGCGTAGTCGGCGAAGTCGCGGGCGGGGCGGCCGAGGATCTGCCGGACGCCGTCGTCGACGTACTCGTTGCGGCCGTCGAGGACGCTCGTGAAGAGGTACGTCAGCAGGTCGGTGACCCCCTGCGGGACCCCTTCCGCCGCCAGTCCCGCCGTGAAGCCGGCCAGCGGGACCGGGACGTAACGCACCTCACGCCCGGCCGCCGCGGCGATCGCGGCGACGGCCTCGGCGAAGGTGAGCAGCCGGGGGCCGGTCAGCTCGTAGGTGCGGCCCACGTGCCCGTCCTCCGTGAGGACGGCCGCCGCGGCCTCGGCGAGGTCCCCGGCGTCCACGAAGGGCTCGCGGACGTCGCGGGCGGGCAGCGCCACCTCGCCGCCCAGGACCGGGTCGAGCAGGTAGCTCTCGCTGAAGTTCTGCGCGAACCACGCGGCCCGCAGCACGGTCAGGTCCGCGCCCGTCGCCGCCACCGCCTTCTCCGTCGCCACGGCCTCCTCCTCGCCGCGCCCCGACAGCAGCACCAGGCGCCGCGCGCCCTTCGCCACCGCAAGCTCGGCGAACGCGCCGACGGTCTCCGGCGCACCGGGGACGGCGAGGTCCGGGTAGTACGAGATGTAGACCGACCGGACGCCGTCGAGTGCGGGCCCCCAGGTCGCGCGGTCCTCCCAGTCGAACGGGACGCCGCCGGAGCGCGAGCCGATGCGGACCGGCAGGTCGCGGCCGGTCAGCAGCTGGACGAGCCGGCTGCCGGTCTTCCCGGTGCCGCCCAGTACGAGGGTCAGGTCGTGGCGGTTCATGGAGTCCTCCCCGGATGCGGTAAGCGGTGGCGGCGGTTCGTTTTCCGCCACACCACGACCCTCCGCCGAAAAGGAATCGACAACAACGAGCAACCGGGCAAGTATCGTTTACCGGGGGTTAACGATCCCCGTATCACCCCTCTGACCAGGGGTGACAGTGACCGCAGCCGGAAGGGGGCGCCGTGGAGCGGCGCGAGATCGAGACGTTCCTCGCCCTGGCCGAGGAGCTGCATTTCGGCCGCACCGCCGAGCGGCTGCACGTGTCGGTCGCGATGGTGAGCAAGTCGGTGAAGAAGCTGGAGCGCGCCGTCGGGGCACCGCTGTTCGACCGGTCCAGCCGGCGGGTGGCGCTGACGCCCATCGGCAGCCGCCTCTACGAGGACGTGCAGCCCGCCTACCGGCAGCTCCTCGACGGCTTCGCGCGCGCCGTGGCCGCGGGGCGCGGCGTGGAGGGGGTGCTGCGGGTCGGGTTCCTGGGCACGGCCGTCGCGCGGTTCGTGCTGGAGGTCTCCGAGGAGTTCCGCATCCGGCACCCCGACTGCCGGGTGGAGCTGATTGAGACGAGCTACGCCGACGTGGCCGGGCTGCTCGGCGGCGACGCCGTGGACGTCCTGCTGCTCGCGATCCCGGACTTCGCCCCGGACCTGTCCTCGGGCCCGGTGCTGTTCAGCGAGCCCGCGGTGCTGGCCGTCTCCGCCCGGCACCCCTTCGCGCGCCGCGACGCGGTCTCGCTGGAGGACCTGGCGCGCGACAAGGTGCTGCGCCCCCGCGGGCTCACCGACGAACTCGACGCGCTCACCGTCCCGGTGGCGACCCCCGCGGGCCGGCCCATCGAGCGCGGCGACGGCTTCTCGACGATCCAGGAGATGCTCGCGCTCATCGGCGCCGGCCGCGGCGTCTTCCCCGTGCCCAAGCACGCGAGCCTGTACGACGCGCGCCCCGACGTCGTGTACGTGCCGATGACCGACGGGCTGCCGTACGAGTGGCGGCTGATCTGGCGCACCGCCGGGGAGACCAACCGCATCCGCGCCTTCGCCGCGGCGGCCCGCGACTTCGTCGCGGTGAACGGGAACCCGCTGCTGCCGGCGGAGGAGTAGCGGCGGGGGGTCAACCCCGCGCGGGCGGCCGCGGCACCCCGATCGTCGCCCACACCGCGAACCCCGGCCCCGACGGCTCCGCCCCCCACGCCTCGCTCAGCGCCGCCACCAGCCCCAGCCCGCGCCCGCACTCGTCCTCCGGCCCGGCGACCGTGCGGATCGGGACCGCGTACGACCCGCCCTGGTCCCGTACCTCCAGCCGCACGCCCGGCGCGCGCAACGCCAGCCGGCAGACGATCCTGCCGCCGCTCGCGTGCAGCACGGCGTTGGTCACCAGCTCGGAGATCACCAACTGCGCCGTGGCGCACACGTCGTCGCATAACCGCCAGCGGCCGAGCAGCCGCCTGACGTGCGCGCGCGCCTCGGCCGCCGCGGCGGCCCGCGCCACGAGTTCGAAGCTCTCGCCGTGCGCCGCGGCGTCGAAGTCCGCCGTGGTGCCGAGCGCGCTGTGGGATGAGGGGGCCATGGGCCGGGTGCCTTCCGTACGTCCGTCGAGGGGGGTCACGGCACCGACCGCCCCGGAGCTTCGCAGGTGGGAAGGCGGCTGCCGTGTGAACGGCGTCACAGGCCAACTATGCGTGCGCCGGTCACGGATCGCAAGCGTCGTTTTGCAGTCTGCACATTCGGGAATGCATAGCGCTGCGAGCGATCCCACGGGCGTGGCACACTGCGCACCGGCAAACTCAACGAACGACGCCCCGAGTTGCCCCGGGAGGTGCGAACCCATGGCGCGAGCAGGCGCCGAGGCGGGCACGGCGGCCATATCCGGCCAGTCGGCCCCCACGGCCGGCCAGATCGTGCTGGGCCGCCGCCTGCAGAACCTGCGCGAGAGCGCCGGGTTCACGCCCGAACAGGCCGCCAGGGCGCTGCGTGTCAACGCGACCAGCGTCCGGCGCATGGAGAAGGCCGAAGTCGGCCTCAAGTACGCCTCCGTGGAGAAGCTGCTGCGCACCTACGGGCTGCCGGAGCCGGACATCGAGTCCTTCCTCGCCCTCGCCGAGGAGGCCAACAAGCCCGGGTGGTGGCACCGGTTCCGCGACGTGCTGCCGGAGCAGTTCGGCCTGTACGTGAGCCTGGAGTCGGCCGCCAGCCTCGTCCGCGCGTACGAACCCCACTGCGTGCCCGGGCTGCTGCAGACCGAGGACTACGCCTGCGCCCTGATGGCCGCGGGCACCCTGCCGCTCGCCCCCGAGGAGCGCGAGCGCCGCGTCACCCTGCGCATGCAGCGACAACAACTGCTCATACGCGAGCCGAAGCCGCTGCGGCTGTGGGCCATCGTCGACGAGGGGGCCCTGCGCCGCACCGTGGGCGGACCGCGGACGATGCGCGCGCAGCTCGACCGGCTGGTGGAGGCCGCCCGGATGCCGAACGTCACCCTCCAGGTGCTCCCGTTCGACACCGGTCCGCACCCGGCCATGTACGGGCCGCTGCACCTGCTGCGCTTCCCGGCCCCGGAGCTGGGCGACTTCGGCTACAGCGAGAGCCTGACCGGCCCCGCCTACGTGGAGGACACCGCGCTGGTCTCCCAGTGCCTGGAGGCCCTCAACCGGATATCCACCCAGGCGCCGCCGGCACATCGGACCGAGGACATCATCACCAACATCCGGAAGGAAGTATGAAGATGACGCACACGCACGGTGCGAACGACGCCCAGCACACCGGCGCGGCGGCCGGAGGGCAGGTGTACAACGGCATGCCCGCGCGCGAGCTGGGCCCGGACGGCTGGGACAAGCCGTGGAGCGGCCCCAACGGCGACGCCTGCGTCGAGGCGAAACGACTCGCCGACGGCCGCGTGGCGCTGCGCCAGTCCACCGCCGACGACGGCCCGGCGCTGATCTACACCGCCGAGGAGATGCGGGCGTTCATCGCGGGCATCAAGAACGGGGACGCGGACTTCCTGCTCTCCTGAGCGGGTCCCCGGCCGCCGCCCCCACGCGCGTCCCGTACGCCGCCGCCCCCACCGCCGGGCGCCGGCACGACCGAAACGGACTGACCAGGTGACCGACGAGACCCCCGCCACCCCCCACGTCGACCAGACCCGGGCACACCCCGCCCGCATCTACGACTACATCCTGGGCGGGCACGACAACTACGAGGTGGACCACACCGCCGCGCGGCAGGTGCTCTCCGTCTGGCCCCAGGCCCGTACCGCCGCCCGCGTCAACCGCGCGTTCATGCGGCGCGCGACGCACTGGCTGGCCGCCGAGGCAGGTATCGACCAGTTCCTCGACATCGGCACCGGCATACCCACGGAACCGAACCTCCACCAGGTCGCGCAGGACGCCAACCCGGCCGCGCGGGTCGTCTACACCGACAACGACCCGCTCGTGCTGCGCTACGCCGAAGCCCTCATGACGAGCACGCCGCAGGGCCGCACCTCCTACCTGCACGCGGACGTCACCGCGCCGCACACGATCCTGGAGGCCGCCGAGTTACGGGGCACCCTGGACCTCGACCGGCCGATCGCGCTCTCCTGCAACGCGCTCTTCCACTTCATCCCGGACCGCGACACCCCCCACGAGATCATGGAGACGCTGCTCAAGCCGCTGGCCCCGGGCAGCTTCCTGGCCCTGTCCCACGGCACGGCCGACTTCGACCCCGAACACATCGGGTACGTACAGGAGATCTACCACGGGCAGGGCATCCCGCTGACCACCCGCGCGAAGGGGTCGATAGAGCCTTTCTTCGCGGGACTGGAGCTGGTCACTCCCGGCCTGGTCGCGCCGCACCGCTGGAAGCCGGACGGGGACCCGCTGACCGACGCCGAGGCGGCGGCGCTGGACGCGGAGGTGTCCCAGTACGCGGCGGTGGGCCGGAAGCCGTAGGACCCCGGAAGACGGAGGGCCCCGGGGGCGGCGGGGGTCGCCGGGGGCGGCGGACGCCGCGGGTGCGGCGGGCGTTTCAGGCCCGCCGCACCTCGTCGTACGGGCCGAGGAAGGCGAACGCGCCGTCGCGGGCCCGGTAGAGGAAGAGGGATCCGGGCAGCTCCAGTCGGTGCGTGGCGTCCTGTGCGAAGCGCAGGTCCTTGGCCACGCCGCGGTACGCCTCCCGGACCAGCTCCTCCGCGAGGGCCCCGCGGTCGGCGGTGCCGCCGCCCGCGGTCTTCGCCAGCCGGGCGATCGCCGCCGCGACCAGACCCACCGCGTCGTACGCCTCGGGCGCCCAGCGCGGCGGCGGCGCGTCGTACGCGGCCCGGTAGGCGGCGGCGAAGTCCGGCGCCGCGGCGGGGTCGGTGAACGGGGCGGCGCACAGCCAGCCTTCGGCCGCGGTGGCACCGGCCGCCGCGAGGAAAGCGGGCCCCAGCGTCTGCCAGGTGCCTCCGCGGACACCGGTGAAGTCCGCGGCGGTCAGGGCGCGGGCGCACCGGGCGGCGCGGTCCGGGGACCCGCCGGCGTAGAGGACCGCCCCGGCGCGCTCGCCGAGCGCGGAGCCGACGGCGGCGTCGATGCCGCGCTTCGTGTCGTGGACGGTGACGGTGCCGCCGCCCGGCGGGTTGTCGGCCAGGGCCCGGGCGAACTGCCAGGCCGCGTCGCCCTCGTCGCGGACGACGGCGGTGCGCACCACGGGGCGGACGTCGGTCAGGTAGCGGAGGAACGCCGCGGGCAGCAGCTCCTCGGGGGCCCGGGTGACGGCGAGCGTGTCCGCGTCGGGCCGCGGGACGCCGGTGCCGTCGACGCCGACGAGCACGGCGCCGAGCCGGGCGGTGCGGTAGACGCCCGCGGCGGCGCGGGCACCGGCGGCGGTGGTGGGCCCGAGGACGGCCCGTACGGCGGCGTCGTCCACGAACCGCCGGGCGACGCGCAGGGCGCCGTCCCGGGTGCCGCCGTCGTCGGCGACGTCCAGGGCGAGGCGGAAGCCGGTGTTCTCGCGGGCGTTGTGCCGGTCGACGGCCAGCCGCGCGGCGCGCTCGTGGGCGCGGCCGGTGTCCTTGCCGGGGCCGCTGAGGTCGGCGTGCAGCCCGAGGGTGCGTACCGGCTCCGCCGCGTCCGAGGTGCCGCCGCGGCCGAGCCCGTACGCGAGGAGCCCGGCCCCGGCGATACCCGCGACCGCGGACCCGGCGGCCAGGAACCGCCGCCGGCTGGTGGCCCCGGGCGGCGGGCCCCCGTCGGCGGGGGTGCCGCGGACGGGGGCGGGGATGTCGAGCGCCCGCGCGGACCGCTCGGCCACCACCCGGACCACGGCCCCGGGCAGCCAACCGGCGGGATCCACCACGGTGTCGGCGGGGTATCCCGCGTCCCGCCCGGCGGCTCCAGGCCCCCCGCCCGCCTCCGGACCGGCCGGCCCGGGCGGCTCCTCGCCCTGGTCCGGCACCGGGTGCCCCGCCCCGGGGCGGTCTCCGGGTCCGCGCCCGGCGCTCGCGCCGCCCTCGGCGGCCGCAGGCTCGCTGTCCGCCGCACCGTGGGCACCGCCCCCCTCCCGGGCCTCCGTGCTCAGGGCCGCCGCCAGATCCTCCGCCGTCGGGCGCTCCTCCGGCGGCTTGCGCAGGCACCGCTCCACCCACCCCCGCAGCGCCCCCTCCGGTACCCCGGACAGGTCCGGGGCCTCGTGGACCGTGCGGTAGACCACCGCCGCCGGGTTGCCCGTGCCGAAGGGGCGCCGCGCCGAGGCCGCGTAGGCCAGGACGCAGCCGAGGGCGAAGACGTCCGCGGCCGGGCCCACGTCGTCCGAGCCGGTGCGCGCCTGTTCCGGCGCGAGGTAGCCCGGGGTGCCGATCACCGCGCCGCTGCCGGTCAGCGCCGTGGCCCCGGGCGCGCGGGCGATGCCGAAGTCGATGAGCCGGGGGCCGTCGAGCGCCAGCAGGACGTTGCCGGGTTTGACGTCCCGGTGCACGAGCCCGGCGCCGTGGACGTCCGCGAGGGTCCCGGCCAGGTACGCGCCGAGCAGCAGGACCGAGCGCTGCGGCCACGGCCCGTACCCGTCCACCGTCTCCGTCAGCGTCGGACCCGGCACGAACTCCGTGGCCAGCCACGGCTCCCGGGCCTCGGCGTCCGCGGCGACGACCGGCACCAGCCAGCGGCCCCGCAGCCGGCCCGCAGCCGTCACCTCGCGGCGGAAGCGGGCGCGGAAGCCGGGGTCGGCGGCGTGCTCCGCGCGGATCACCTTCAGCGCGACCAGCGTGCCGCCCGCCGTCCTGGCCAGGTAGACGACGCCCATGCCGCCGGCGCCGAGCCGGGCCAGCAGCCGGTGGCCGCCGACGGTCCCGGGGTCGTCGGCGGTCAGCGCGCGCACGGCCGGGGTCCCCTCACGCGCCCACGTCGGCGGGGCCGGCGTAGGCGAAGCGGCCGTGCCGGACGCGGTAGTGGAACGCCTCGACGCCCTGGAGGTAGCCGTCCTGGAACGCGTACTCCCTGACCATCCCGCGGTACGTGCTCCCGGTCAGCAGCTCGAAGAGCCTCCCCCGCTCGGGCCGGCGCCCGCCCAGGACCGCCTCGGTGAGCCGGTCGAGCACCATGCCCGCCACGTCGTACGCCTCGGCGGCCCAGCGCCCGGGGGCGTGCCCGTAGCGCTTGCGGAAGGCCGCCGCGAACCCGGCGACCCGCTCCGCCTCCGGGTCGATGTACGGCGCGAAGACCTCCCAGCCCTCCGCCGCCGGGCCCGCCCGCGCCGTGAACTCCGGCCCCGCGGCGGGGTAGCCGAGGATCCGTACGCCCGTGAAGTCCCGCGCGAGCAGCTTGTGCGCGAGGTCCGCGGCGCGCCGCGGGGAGCCCGCGTAGTAGACGGCGTCGGGCCGCCGGTCCAGCACGTCCGCGAGGACCGCGGCGGGCGAGTCCGCGCTCCGCGGCACCACCCGCGGGTGCACCTCCAGTTCGACCAGGCCCAGCGTCTTGTACGCGAGATGGCCCTCCTCCCACGCGAACTCGCCCGCGGCCCGGTCGATCACCATGCCCACCCGGCGCACGCCCTCGGCCTGGAGGAACAGCGCGGCGGGCAGGCTGGTGGTGCCGTACGTCGGCACGGTCTGCAGGAGCGAGCGGCGGGAGGCGGTGCCGTACGCGCCCTGCGCCGAGGAGACCGTGAGCTGCGGGACGCGCCGCGCGTCGTACGCGCCGAGGGCCGCGCCGGTGGTCTTGTCGCCGGTGGAGCCGACGACGGCCAGCAGGTCGCGGTCGGCGGCGAGCCGGCGCGCGGCGCGCTCGGCCTCGGCGGGGTCGCCGCGGTCGTCGGCAACGGCGACGGCCAGCTCGAAGGGCCGGCGTTCGCGGGCGTTGAACTGCTCGACGGCCAGCCGCACTCCGCGCTCCTGCGCCCGCCCGGCGGCCCGCTGCGGCCCGCTCAGGTCGGCCTGGACGCCGAGGGTCCAGCGCCGCGCGGCGGAGCCGGAACCCCCTTCGTCCCGCAGGCCTGCCCACAGCGCCGCGCCCCCGCCCGCCGCGACCAGCGCGGCGCCGCCGGCGCCGAGGGCGAGGAAGCGGCGGCGGCCGGCCGCGGGCGCCGCTTCGGCCGCCCCGGCCACCGTGGCTTCGGCGTCCGGCAGCGCCAGCATCGCGGCGGAGCGGTCGGCGATCAGCCGTACGACGTCGTCGGGCAGCCACTCCGCGGTGCCCTCGGGCGCGTCCTCGACCAGCACCGCGTCGAGCCCGGTGGCGGTGGGGCGGTCGGCGGGGTCCTTGGCCAGGCAGCGGGCCACCACGTCCCGTACGCCGTCGGGGGCACCGGACAGGTCGGGCTCGTCGTGCACCGTGCGGTACAGCAGCGCGTCCACGGCGCCGGTGCCGAACGGCGGGCGTCCGGTGGCCGCGTACGCCAGCACGCAGCCCAGCGCGAACACGTCCGCCGCCGGGCCGGTCTCCCGCCCCTGCGCCTGCTCGGGCGCGAGGAACCCGGGGGTGCCGACGACGGCGTCGGGCGAGGTGAGCGCGGTCTCCTCCGGGGAGCGTGCGATGCCGAAGTCGATGAGCCGCGGGCCGTCCACGGCGAGCAGCACGTTCCCGGGCTTGACGTCGCGGTGGACGAGCCCGGCCGCGTGCACCGCGGCGAGCGCCCGCGCGAGGATCTTGCCGAGTATCCGTGTGCCGCGCTCCGGCAGCGGGCCGCAGCGCGCCACGGCCTCGGCGAGCGCGGGGCCCGGCACGAACGCCGTGGCCAGCCACGGGGCTTCGGCCTCCGGGTCGGCGCCGGTGACGGGCACCACCCACGGGCTGCGGACCCGCCGGGCGGCGGCGGCCTCGCGGCGGAACCGGGCGCGGAAGTCGGGCTCCGCGGCGTACTCCGGGCGGATCACCTTGACGGCCGCCAGCTCGCCGGTGTCCGCGCGGCCGAGGTAGACGACGCCCATGCCGCCGGTGCCGAGCCGGGCGAGGAGGCGGTGGCCGCCGATCCGTGCCGGATCCGCGGGCGTGAGCTGCTCGGTCACCGGCCGTTCCCCTCCGTGCTGTTCTCCTCCGTGCCGTTGCCTGCCGCGCCGTTGCCCGGCGCGCCCTCGTCCCCCGAAGGCCCGGCATCCTGCCCGCTCTTGCCGCCGGTCCCGTCGCGCCCGAGCGCGTCCGCCACCCGCCGGAGCATCCGCACGCCCGCATCCCGCCCGAGGTCCTGGGCCTCCGCCGCGTCGTACCCGCGGCCCGCGCGGACCGAGACCGAGACGGTGACCTGGCCGAGCCGCATCTGCATCCAGGCGTACGGGGCCGGCGCCGTGCCCGCGCCGCGGTGGTCGCCGCTCTCGCGCAGCACGTCGTCGGCGTAGCGGTTCTCGGAGTCGCCGTAGTAGGAGGCGGAGGAGATCAGGTCGGTGAGCCGTTCGCCGCCGCCGAGCTGCTGCTCGGGGCAGCGGAGCATCTCCTCCAGCATCCCGGCGTTCTCCCAGTCGGCCTGCGCCGCGGTGCGGTGCACGGTCACCACGGCGACGAGCCGGGCGGTGCCCTTCCCGGCCGCGGGCGGGACCTCGAAGTGCCGTGAGAGCGTGGCGAGTACGTCGCCGGGCAGCGGCTCCTGCCGCCAGACGCAGTCGTCGCCGAGGACCGAGAAGAGGCCGGGGTCGCTCTCGTACGGCGTGGCCGCGACCGCCTCGGGGCCGAAGAGCCCGGGGTCGGCGATGACGTCGTCGATCAGCGTCCGGGCGGCGGCGGGGTCCCGCGGCGCCTTCGCCGGGTCGGCGTCGAGCGCGGAGGTCGGCGCCGGGCTCTGCCCGCTCTGCGCACCGGGGGCGCGCGGCGGGCCGCCTTCCGGCCCTCCACCGCCGCCCGTGCAGCCCGCGGTGGCCAGCACGGCGGCGAGCAGCACGGATCCGGCGTATCCCGCGGGCCCTCGTCGCACGAGCCTCCCCCACCCCTGACGTGACGCAGCTCTGCCCGTCCCCCGGTAGCGGATCGTACGGGGCCGGTGCACACGGTGTCAGCACGGATGTGTACGGATCACGTAACACCCCGTGCACGGCGGGCGTTCGGCGAGAAGCGGGGAAGGGCGGCGGGCGGCGGGCCGGAGCGGGCCGGGGCGGGCGGAAGGCGGGGTGCGGGCCCGCCTTCCGCCGCCCGCCGGCTCAGCCGGTGGCGAGCCGGCGGGTCACCTGGACGCGGGACTGGCAGCCGAGCTTGCGCATCACCTTGCGCAGGTGGTTCACGACCGTCCACTCGGCGATGCCGAGCCGGCGGGCGATGACGCGGTTCGTCAGCCCCTCCGAGACGAGCAGCGCGACCTCCAGCTCCCGCTTGGTGAGGATGTCGGCCACGTCGGTGGGCACCTCGGCCCCGGCGACCGGCCGCGCGTCCTCAGCGGGCATCAGCCGCAGCGCGGCCTCCCAGGTCAGTTCGGCGCCGGAGCGCCACGCCCACATGTAGTCGTCGGCGCTCAGCTCCTGGCTGGCGGTGGCGAGGATCGCCGTGGTCAGCTCGGTCAGCGGCCGGGGGCGGGCCAGGCCGAGGCGCCGGCGCAGCCGGTTGGCCAGTCCCAGCGTCGCCGTGAGCAGCCGCCAGTCGGTGATGCGGCGCCACTTGTACAGCGTGATCGCCAGCATCTCCAGGCACTCGGGCCGCTCCACCGCGTCCGGCAGCCCGCCGAGCTGCTCCGCGGCGTCCGCGAACAGGGTGCGGGCCTCGGCCGAGTCCTGTTCCAGCAGCCGGACGGAGGCCAGCACGTAGCGGGCGGCCACCGCGGCGCCGAAGTCCTCGCGGCCCAGCTCCGCCGCCAGGGCGGTACGGGCCAGTTCGTCGGCGCGGGTGAGGTTGCCCGCCTCGCGGAGCACCACGGCGAGCCGGCGGGTGAGGTAGCGGCCGGAGCCGGCCGCGGTGTCGCCCGCGGCCCCGGCGCGACTGGGCGAGGCGATGACGGCCAGCCCCTCCTCGAACCGGCGGCGGGCGCGCTCCAGGTCCCCGCCGGCGTACGCCTCGTCGCCGAGCAGCCCGAGGCAGCGCACCACCCCGGCGTCGTCGTGCACGGCCCGGTAGGCGTCGCGGGCCTGGGCGAGGTAGCCGCGGGCGGCGCCGGAGCCGAGCCGCATCGCGAGCCCGCCGGCGGCCTCCAGGGTGCGGGCGTGCTGCCGCGCGTCCTCGACGCCGGCCCGCAGCGCCTCCTCGGCCAGCCGCAGGCACTGCCGCATCTGGGCCGTGCCGGTGGACTGCTCGCGCAGCGCGCCGGCGAGCACCGCCATGGACGGGCCGTCGCCGGCCTCCCGCCAGTAGCCGAACGCCGCGAGCAGGTCCGCCCGGGTCTCCGGGCCGGTCGCGGGGCGCGGTCCGGGGGCCGGGGCGCCGGGCTCCGGCAGGGGCGCGGGGCGCGGGGCGGCGAGCGCGCGGAAGTACTCGCCGTGGGCCTTGCGCAGCGTCTCGTGCACGGGCAGCAGGGCGAGGGAGCGGGCGGCGGCGTGCCGCAGGGGGCCGGGGATGCTCAGGCTCAGCTCGCCGTCGGGCCGCTCGTCGGGGACGATCGCGCTCGCGTCGATGAGCCGTTCCATGGTCCGGTAGCCGGCGGCGTCGAAGCCGGCGAGCACGCCGGCCGCGGCACGGGTGGTGAACGGGCCCTCGAAGACGGCCAGCTGGTTCAGCAGCAGCCGCTCGTCGGCGGGCAGCCGGGCGAACACCCACGAGACCATGCCGGAGATGCTGGAGTGCCGCGAGTACGGGTGCAGGTCGATGCGCCGCAGATCGCCGGCGCCGCGCTCGAAGCGCTCCAGGATCAGGTCGGGCTCCGCCAGCTTGACCTGCTCGGCCGCCAGCTCGATGGCGAACGGCAGCCCGCCGGCGAGCCGGCAGAGAGCCAGCACGTACCGGACGTTCTCCGCCGTCAGCTTGAACTCTGGCCGTACCGCCCGCGCGCTCTGTACGAACAGCTCCACGGCCGGAATCCGTGCGACGGCCGCGAGATCGGCCTCGACGCCGTGCCCGGTCGGGAGCGGCCGGAGCCGTACGACCCGCTCGCCGTACAGCCCGAGGCGGGCGGTGCCGACCGTGACGATCCGCACCTCCGGGTAGCTCCGCCGGAACTCCGTGAGCAGTGGCGCCAGTTCATCCGCAACGTCCTCGTAGTGGTCGAACAGCAAGGTGTGCGGCCCCGGTCCGAGGCGCTCCAGGGCCGAGCAGACGGCGGCGGGATCCTCGTACAACTGCTCCTTGAGCCGGCGCAGCATCAGCGCGCCGACGGCGGGGTCCGTGATCCGGCCGAAGTCGAACACCTCGACGGTGCCGCCGGGTCCTGGCCCGAAGCGGCGGAAGTACTCCATGACGAGCCGGCTCTTGCCCACCCCGGCCGGGCCCGTGACGGTCACCAGACCGGCGTCGGGCGCGGACAGCACGGTGGCCAGCCGGTCGAGGTCGCGGGTGCGGCCGATCAGCGAGGTGGGCGTGGCCCCGATGTACCCGGCAGGACTGGTCGTCCCGCCGGTTAAGAGGCCCTCCGGGCCCCACATCTCTTCCAGTTCCTTGGCCGCGACTACGGCGTCGGCATTCATGGCGTCGCTTCACAGGAGGTGCCGGAGGCGACCGCCGCTCGCGTCATCGTCGCGACGACCGCCTGACTGCCATCAGGGCTCACTGCATTCCCTCCGCCGAAACCTGTCCCGCTCCCCCGTGCCACGGCCGGCTCGCCCCTTTACCTGGCGAAGATCACTGTGGCGGACGGGTGCGCGGGCTGGAACGTCATCTGCTCGCCGCCGCGTCGTGCGGGCGGCGCCGGGCTGACCGGTACGCCGCTTCCCACTCGGCGGCCCTTCTGCCGGCGGGTGCGGCGGATGCCGCCCCCGCTCTCGCGTGGACCAGGGGAATGCTGTTCATCGTGCCCTCTCCGTGGTGCCGGAGACCGGTCGTCCGCGGCTGAGCAGCGTGGTCCGGCTGACGTGTCAGCGGTCCCGGAGCCGGCGTACGGCCCCGGGGTCCACGGTCGGGCCACTGGAGAAAAATCTCCCAGACCTTCTCGAAGTACCGCTCGCGATCCGGTGGAGGCGGACTCCGGGGGAGCATCCGCGACGCGCCGCCCGGAGGTCGGAGGGCCGGGGCGGGCGTCGGGCCCTCGTCGTTCGCCGGCCCGGCTGCCCACCGACATCTCGGCGGTGATGCCGGGGCCGAAGCCGGCGATCTTCCCGGCCGCACCGGGCCGGAGGCCGCGCACGTGCGCCTGCGCGGCGGATTCCAGGGCCTCTCCCACGGTGACGGCCGATCCGCTCACCGCCGTCTTGCAAGGAGTCGACATGCCTGGTATCCACCTTCTGTAGGTAGAAGTTCCGCCGGAGTTCGCCGTCGCGCCCCCTCGGCGCCACCGCGGATCCGGCCGTGCGCACCGCCTCTGAAGGCACGGTGTGCAAGCGGTATCTTTGCCGGTTTCGCTTGGGTTCGGCTTGGTGTCGACTTGGCAACCTGTTTACCAACACCGCCGATCATGCGGGGGTGCAGGTCACACCCGTAAGGCGCCCCCGCGGCACGGGCGGTGGCCACGCGCCGTACCGGGTGGAAGGCCACCGGGCGGAACCCCGGGGGACCGCCAAGCCGCCACCAACTCGCGGCACAGTCCGGCCCAAGGCCGGTGCCCATACTCGGAGTTGTGGAGCGGTGGCACGAGGCATTGTTCATGTAACGCGGGAGCGCTCGTCCGCCGCTCCACGAAATCGGCACCTCCGCCAGACGTTCCGGCGGGGTGTCTTGTCGTAGGGATGGGGACGGCGAAGCCGTCCGGATCCGCCATGCCGACCGACACAGGAGAGACCATGACGACCCCGGCACCGCCGTTCACCGAACCGGCTCCCGCGGAGCGCCTGGAGAAGGTGGCCGCCGCGCTGACGGACAACGGCTTCGAGGCCGAGGTCCTCGGCGGCGCCGCGGCCGCGCGGGCCCGCGTGGGCGAGCTGGTCCCCGCGGGCGCCACGGTGTTCACCGGGGCCAGCGAGACGCTGCGGCTCTCCGGGATCAGCGAGGACATCGACGACAGCGGGCGGTACGACTCCGTCAGGGCGCGCAGTCTGGCCATGGACCGCACCACCCGGCGGGACGAGATCCGGCGGGCCCTCGCCAGCCCCGACGTCATCCTGGGCAGCGTGCACGCGGTCACGGACACCGGCTCCCTGGTGATCGCGTCGGCCAGCGGAAGCCAGCTCACGGGCTACTCGGGCGGGGCCGGGCACGCCATCTGGGTCGTCGGGGCGCAGAAGGTGGTGCCCGATCTGGAGACGGCGCTGCGGCGCGTGGAGACGCACTGCCTGCGGCTGGAGGACGAGCGCGCCATGAAGGCGTACGGCACGGGCAGCTCCCTGAACCGCCTGCTCGTCCTGCACTCCCTGAGCCCGCACTACTTCCCGGGCCGCGGCACGGTCCTGCTGCTCCGCGAAGCGATCGGCTTCTGATTCCGACCGGGCCGGGCGCGCGGCCGTCGAAGGGGGCTGGTGGGGCGATGACCGCCGACGCGGGAGCGGAGTCCGCGGAGCCGAGCCTGGTCGTGCTCGTGGGCGAGCGGCGCCGGATGGTCAACCTGGCGTACCGGCTGCTGGGTTCGCTCTCCGACGCCGAGGACGCGGTGCAGGAGGCCTACGCCCGCTGGTACGCGATGGCACGGGCCGAGCGGGACGCCGTCGGGTCCCCGGGTGCCTGGCTGACGACGGTGACCAGCCGCATCTGCCTGAACCTGCTGAACTCGGCGCGGGTGCGCCGCGAGACGTACGTCGGGCAGTGGATCCCCGAGCCGCTCCCGGAGCACGCCGGCGGGCTCGCCGTCCGCGCCGGCGGCAGCCACACGGACCCGGCCGACCGGATCACCCTGGACGAGTCGGTGAGCATGGCGTTCCTGGTCGTGCTGGAGTCGATGACCCCGGCCGAGCGGGTGGCCTTCGTGCTGCACGACGTGTTCCGGTACTCCTTCGCCGAGGTGGCCGAGGTCGTCGGCCGCTCGCCCGGCGCCTGCCGGCAACTGGCCTCCGCCGCGCGGCGCCGGGTCCGCCCGCCCGGGGCCGGCGCGATGCCGCCGGACCGTAAGGCGGGCCTCGTCCGGGAGTTCAAGCAGGTGTGGGAGGCCAAGGACATCGACGCCCTGATCGGGCTGCTCGACCCGGACGCCACCGTCACCACGGACGGCGGCGGGCTGGCCCCCGCGGTGGCCCACCCGGTCACCGGCGGCCGGGAGATCGCCACGGCCTGTGCGGACCTGGCCGCGCGGGGCCCGCTGACGATCCTCGAACGCGCGGTCAACGGCGAGCCGGGGCTGATCAGCCGGCGCGACGGGGCCACCGTCGCGGTACTGGCGTTCGATGTCGACGGTGGCCGGATCACGCGCATCTGGGCCGTGCTCAACCCGGAGAAGCTGCGCCTCTGGAACGCCGGTTGACCCGTGCCGCCGGGCCGCGTCCGCGCGCCCGCGCAGCCGCCGCCGGACGCGCGGCGCGGCGGGCGGACGCAGGTCCGCGGGTGGACGCGGGGCGCGACCGGGCACGTTCGCCCTCCTCAGCGCCGCGCGGGTGCACCCCCCGCCGACTGCGGGAGCGGAGGTGCAGGTCACCGTCGTCGCCCTACGGAGTAGGCTCGTTGCCGGCTGTTGTCACTTTTCAGCCGCGACAAGCACGGGCGGGAGGCGGCGAGGTGACACGGCATCGGGCCGGGTGGCGGTTACCGGCTCGTCACATCGGCGAAATCCCGCCGGTTACCGACATGGCAGGCGCCGGTGAGAGGACTTGACCAGATGAGTGATCACGACTGGCTGGCCGAGCGGTTCGAGAGTGATCGCCCCCGTTTGCGCGCGCTCTCGTACCGGATGCTCGGCTCCGTCGCCGAAGCCGAGGACGCCGTCCAGGAAGCCTGGATCCGGCTGAGCCGTTCGCGCACCGACGAGGTGGAGAACCTCAGCGGCTGGCTGACGACCATCGTCGCCCGGGTGTCCCTGAACATGCTGCAGTCGCGCAAGTCACGACCCGAGGACCTGGTGGACACGACCGAGGCCGCCGAGCCGCAGGGCGGCGAGAGCGCGGCGACCGACCCCGAGGAGGAGGCGGTCCTCGCCGACTCGGTCGGCGTCGCGCTGCTGGTGGTCCTCGACACCCTCACGCCCGCCGAGCGGCTCGCGTTCGTGCTGCACGACATGTTCGCCGTCCCCTTCGACCAGATAGCCGCCATCGTCGACCGCTCCCCCGCCGCGGCCCGCCAGTTGGCCAGCCGCGCCCGCCGCCGCGTGCAGCAGGGCGCACCGCTCGCCAGGACCAGGGCCATCGGTGTCTACGACGAGAACGGGCTGGCCCTCAAGAAGGGCAGGTCCGACCTGGCCAACGCCTTCCTAGCCGCGTCCCGCCGGGGCAACTTCGAAGCGCTGCTGGAGATGCTCGACCCGGACATCGTGCTGCGCTCCGACGCGACCGCCGCCCAGCTGGGCATGGACGCCGAGCTGCGCGGCGCCGACGCCGTCACCCGCCTCTTCGCCGGCCACGCCTGGGCGCCGCTGCCCGCGGTCGTCGACGGGGACGCCGGCCTGGTGTGGGTGAAGGACGACAAGCCGTTCCTCTCGTTCCGCTTCACCGTCGGCAAGGACGACGGCCGGATCACCTCGATCAGCGTGCAGGCCGATCTCTCGGACGTCGACATCGTCCTCGCTCTCTAGGCCCTGTCCGTACGGGCCGGAGGGCCGGCCCGTACAGGTGGACGGACAATGCGCCGCCGTGGCGCAATTCACGATTGCCGGCACGTTTATTCGCGAAGTCCCGTGCATTGCCCGGGAATTGATCGCGGCCGGAGCCGCGCCGACCGGTAAGCCCCAGGTCATCGACCCGTCGGGGCGAATATCCCGCCGGTGGAATTGCAGCCGCCGAATCGCCAAGTGGGCGCCAAGTCGTTGGTGTGTGACGGCCAAGCGGGCTGCCCGATGCTGGAGGGGCGTGGGCTCGGGACGGCACGCTGTGCGGATCTGTCGGGAGTAACGACGCTGGTAGGGGTGGTGGCTTTCACAGTCCTGAACCACCCGGGACGCGGTGCCGGATCCGGCACCGACCCGATACGCAACGGGCGCGCCGCGCGGAACAGCCGCCGCCGCCTCCGCCGACCGGCATGTGAAATCTGGGAGGTCTGACCGGTGTTCAGCCGTGTTGCGATCATCAATCGTGGAGAGGCCGCCATGCGGCTGATCCAGGCCGTCGGTGAGCTCAACGAGTCGGGTGCGCCACGGATCGAGACCGTGGCGCTGTACACCGACGCCGACGCCACGGCCACGTTCGTACGCGCGGCAGACCTCGCCTACGACCTGGGCAGGGCCGCGGACCGCCCGTACCTCGACCTGGCCGTGCTGGAGCGCGCCCTGGTCGAGACGGGCGCGGACGCCGCGTGGGTGGGCTGGGGCTTCGTCGCCGAGGACCCGGCCTTCGCCGAGCTGTGCGCGAAGCTCGGGGTGGCGTTCATCGGCCCCGACGCCGAGGCGATGCGCCAGCTGGGCGACAAGATCAGCGCCAAGCTCCTCGCCGAGGAGGTCGGCGTCCCCGTCGCGCCGTGGAGCAGGGGCCCGGTCGCGGACCTGGACACGGCGCTGCTGGAGGCCGAGCGGATCGGCTATCCGCTGATGCTCAAGGCGACCGCGGGCGGCGGCGGCCGGGGCGTACGGGCCGTGCACGAGCCGGACCAGCTGGTCGAGGCGTTCCAGCGGACCAGCCAGGAGGCGGAACGCGCCTTCGGCAACGGCGCGTTGTTCCTGGAGCGGCTGCTCGTCAACGCCCGGCACGTCGAGGTGCAGGTGATCGCCGACGGCCAGGGCGGGGTGTGGGCGCTGGGCGTACGGGACTGCTCCGTGCAGCGCCGCAACCAGAAGATCATCGAGGAGTCCTCCTCGCCGGTGCTGGCGGCCGACCAGGTGGAGCAGCTGAAGGAGTCGGCCGAGCGGCTCGCGCTCGCCGTGGGCTATCGCGGCGCGGCCACCGTGGAGTTCCTCTACCAGCCGAAGGACGGCATGTTCGCCTTCCTGGAGGTCAACACCCGGCTGCAGGTGGAACATCCGGTCACCGAGGCCACCACCGGCATGGACCTGGTCAAGGCGCAGCTCCACGTGGCCGCCGGCGGCCGGCTCACCGGCACCCGGCCGGCCGAGCTGGGGCACGCCGTGGAGGCCCGGCTCAACGCCGAGGACCCCGACCGCGACTTCGCGCCCGCCCCGGGCCGTATCGCCCTGCTCGACCTGCCCACGGGACCGGGCATCCGCGTCGACACGGGCGTCAGCCAGGGCGACTCCATCCCGGCCGACTTCGACTCGATGATCGCCAAGGTCATCGCGTACGGGCGGGACCGCGACGAGGCGCTGTCCCGGCTGCGGCACGCAATGCGCGAGACCACCGTGCTGATCGACGGCGGCACCACCAACAAGAGCTTCATCCTCGACCTGCTGGACGAGCCCGAGGTCGTCGGCGCCCGGGCCGACACCGGCTGGATCGACCGGGTACGGGCCGCGGGCGGGCTGGCCTCGCCGCGGCACTCGGGCGTCGCGCTGGCCGCCGCGGCGATCGAGGCGTACGAGGACGAGAAGCGGGCCGAGTTGCAGCGGCTGCTGGGCACCGCCCGCGGCGGCCGTCCGCAGGTGCACCACGAGGGCGGCCGCCCGGTCGACCTGGCGCTGCGCGGCGCGGGCTACCGGCTCGCCGTGGCCGAGACGGGACCCGGCCGCTACCGCGTCGGCTTCCGCTCCCGGATCGACGACGGCGAGGTGCGGACCGTCGACGCCGTGCTGGAGCGGTTCGACGCGCACACCGGCCAGATCCGGCTCAACGGCCACCGCTTCCGGCTGGTCACCGGCTCGCACGGGCCGGTCCACCTCGTCGAGGTCGACGGCGTGACGCACCGGGTCAGCCGCGACGAGGGCGGCGTGGTCCGCTCCCCCGCCCCCGCGCTCGTGGTCGCCACGCCGCTCGGCGCCGGCGACGAGGTCGCGGAAGGCGCCCCGGTGCTGGTCCTGGAGAGCATGAAGATGGAGACGGTGCTGCGCGCGCCGTTCCGGGCCACGCTCAAGGAGTCGCTCGTCTCCGTCGGCAGCCAGGTCGAGACCGGTGCGCCGCTGCTGCGCCTGGAGCCGCTGGACGACGTGGGCGCCGCGCCCGTGACCGCCGGGGTCGACCTGGACCTGCCCGCCGAGCCCGCCGGGCTGACCGCGGAGCAGCGCGCCGACCGCGGCCTCGCGGACCTGCGCGGCAGGCTCCTCGGCTTCGACGCCGACCCGGCCGGGCCCGCGGACGCCCTCGGCGCCTACCTCATGGTGCGCGCCGGGCTGCCGGAGCGTCCGCTGGCGGCGGAGGCGGGGCTGCTGGAGGTCTTCGCCGACATCTCCGAGCTGAGCCGCAACAAGCCGGAGCACGAGGAGCACGCCGCCGAGACCTGGGTGCGCAGCCCGCGCGAGTTCTTCCACACGTACCTGCAGAGCCTCGACGCCGAACGCGCCGGGCTCTCCGAGACGTTCCAGGGCCGGCTGACCCGCGCGCTGGGCCACTACGGCATCGACGGTCTTGACCGTACGCCCGCGCTGGAGGAAGCGGTCTTCCGGATCTTCCTGGCCCGGCAGGACGCCGCCGCCGACGTCGCGATGGTCACCGCGCTGCTGCAGCAGTGGCTCACCGAGGACCCGCCGCCCGCCGGGCTGCGCCAGGTGGTGAGCCAGGCTCTGGAGCACCTGATCCGCGCGACGCAGCTGCGCTTCCCGCTCGTCGGGGGCCTGGCGCGGAGCCTGGTGTTCCGCTGGTACGCGCAGCCGCGGCAGCACCGCACCCGCACCAACGTCTACCACCGCGTACGCCAGCACCTGCGCTACCTCGACGCCAACCCGGACGCCGCCGACCGCGGCACCCGGATCGCCGACATGGTCGCGAGCCCCGAGTCGCTCATCCAGCTGCTGGGCGAGCGCATCGACCGGCAGGGCGACGAGACGGACCCGCTGCTGGAGGTCCTCATCCGGCGCGCCTACCGCGACCACCGGCTGACCGACGTGCACAGCAAGACCGTCGCGGGGCGGCCGTTCGTCTCCGGCCGCTACGAACTCGACGGCGTCCCGCACCTGCTGCTGGTGACGGTCGCCGACTTCGGCGACCTGGCCGGGGCCGCCGCGACGATGGCGGAGGTGGCCGCCGCGGAGCCGGACCCGACGGCCGTCGTCGCCGAGTTCTACCTCACCAGGACCGGCCCGCGCCCCGAGCCCGACGAGATGGCCGCGGAGCTGCGCGCGGCGCTGTCCGGCCCGCTCCCCGCCGGCCTGCACCGGATCACCACGACCGTCGCCGGGCGCGACGGCGCGGCGCCCCACCACTTCACGTTCCTGCCGTCGCCCGCCGGTCCCGCCGAGGACAAGCTGATGCGCGGCATGCACCCGCTCATCGGCCAGCGGCTGCTGCTGCGGCGGCTGCGGAACTTCGACCTCACCCGGCTGCCGTCCGCGAACGAGGACGTCTACCTGCTGCGGTGCGTCGCGCCGAGCAACCCGGCCGACGAGCGGCTGGTCGCGATGGCGCAGGTCCGCGACCTGACGCCGCTGCGGGACGACGAGGACCGCATCCTCGCGCTGCCCGAGGTCGAGGCGGCGCTCGGCGCCTGCCTGGACGCGATCCGCAAGGAGCAGATCCGGCGGCCGGCGAGCAAGCGCCAGGACACCAACCGCATCTTCGTCAACGTCCGCACCCCCAGCGCGGGCCTCACGCTCACCGAGCTGAACGCGGTGGCGCGGCGCATCCTGCCGACGACCCGGGGCCTGGGCGTGGAGGAGGTGCTGTTCCTCGGCAGCCGGCCCGACGGGCGCGGCGGGCTGGTGCCGGCCGCGGTGCAGGTGTCGTACGACGGCGCCGGGGGCGTCCGGCTGAGCGTCACCGACCCGCCGACCGACCTGATCCAGCCGCTCGACGACTACGGCCAGAAGGTGCTGCGGCTGCGGCGCCGCGGCACGGTCTACCCGTACGAGCTGTTCGACCTGATCGCCGGCGCCGGCGGCTCGTTCACCGAGCACGACCTCGACGACTCCGGCGCGCTGGCCCCCGTACAGCGGCCGAAGGGCCTCAACAAGGCCGGCATCGTGGCCGGCGTGGCGACCACTCCCACCGAGCGCTACCCGGAGGGCGTCACCCGCGTCGTGCTCCTCGGCGACCCGGTGAAGTCGCTGGGCGCGCTCTCCGAGGCGGAGTGCGCGCGGGTGGTCGCGGCACTGGACCTGGCGGAGCGGATGCGGGTGCCCCTGGAGTGGTACGCGCTGTCCGCGGGCGCCCGGATCTCGATGGACTCGGGCACCGAGAACATGGACTGGATCGCGCGGGCGCTGCGCCGCATCGTCCACTTCACCCAGGACGGCGGCGAGATCAACGTCGTCGTCGCGGGCGTCAACGTCGGCGCGCAGCCGTACTGGAACGCCGAGGCCACGATGCTCATGCACACCCGCGGCGTACTCGTCATGACCCCGGACTCGGCGATGGTGCTGACCGGCAAGCGGTCGCTGGACTTCTCCGGCGGCGTCTCGGCCGAGGACAACTTCGGCATCGGCGGCTACGACCGCGTGATGGGCCCCAACGGGCAGGCGCAGTACTGGGCGCCGGACCTGAAGGCGGCGCGGGACGTGCTGCTGTCGTACTACGACCACAGCTACGTGCTGCCCGGCGAGTCCGGCCCCCGCAAGGCCGGCACCGCGGACCCGGTCGACCGGGACGTCAGCGACTTCCCGCACGTCGCCGAGGGCAGCGAGTTCACCACGGTCGGGGACATCTTCTCCGCGGCGACGAACCCGGACCGCAAGAAGCCGTTCGACATCCGCACGGTGATGCGCGCGCTCGCCGACCAGGACCACGCGGTACTGGAGCGCTGGGCCGACATGGCCGACGCGGAGACCGCGGTGGTGCAGGACGTGCACCTGGGCGGGCGCCCGGTGTGCCTGGTGGGCATCGAGTCGCGGTCGGTGCAGCGGCGCGGCTTCCCGCCCACCGACGGCCCGGACGCGTACACGGCGGGCACGCTCTTCCCGCGCTCGTCGAAGAAGGTCGCCCGGGCGGTGAACGCGGCGAGCGGGAACCGGCCGCTGGTGGTGCTGGCGAACCTGTCCGGGTTCGACGGCTCGCCGGAGTCGATGCGCGAGCTGCAGCTGGAGTACGGGGCCGAGATCGGCCGCGCGATCGTCAACTTCCGCGGGCCGATCGTGTTCTGCGTCATCTCGCGCTACCACGGCGGCGCTTTCGTGGTGTTCTCCAAGGCGCTGAACCCAGGCATGACCGTGCTGGCGGTGGACGGTTCGTACGCCTCGGTCCTCGGCGGTGCGCCGGCCGCGGCGGTGGTCTTCGCCGCCGACGTCGACTCCCGGACGGCGGCCGACGCGCGGGTGGCGGACCTGGAGGCCCGCATCGCCGCCGCCTCGGGCGGCGAGCGGGCGCGGCTCGCCGACCTGCTGGAGAGCACGTGGGCGACGGTGCGCGCGGAGAAACTGGGCGAGGTGGCCGCGGAGTTCGACGGCGTGCACTCGATCCAGCGGGCGCAGCGGGTGGGTTCCGTGGACGCGATCATCCGGCCGGAGGAGCTGCGGCCGCAGATCATCGCGGCCGTGGAGCGCGGGCTCACCGGAAGGGCGGCAGGGTGAACCGCCGAATCGGCGTGCATTCCGGCCGTGTAAAAGCCGTCGGTACGGCCGCCGGATTATGTGCCCGGAACGCCGTTCCGCGGGATATTCAGTACCCGAGGATATAGCCGGGACGAGAGCCCGCCCGCCGCGCAGTACCGGCGATGCGCGGCGGGGATCACGGCCGTCGGACTGACAACAAGTAGCTAAGTGCGCCGGCCTCCCCTTGACGAGGGCCACTCGTGTTGCAGAATGTTTTTCGCACGGCGGGTTCGCGATCCTCCCATCCGTCCGGATCGCGAACCCGCCGGCGAGACACGAACGCTCACTGGGGGGAAATGTTAACGAGGCAGGAATCAGGCAGAGTTCCGTCATGCAGTGATATTCAGAAAGCGGGCCCGGCGATAAAGCCGGGAATGGCGGATGCCGGGGGATCCCGCTTGCCACCGTGCCGGGGCCGACGCCTCGCCGCCGCGGCACACCGGCTGAACTCCCACGTCGGAGGCGCTCCGGCGGCCACCGGCCACCCGGCCCCCCGGGGCCCGCTCCGCGCCGGGACCGTCCGCGCGGACTCCCCCGCCCGCACCCCGCCGACCATGCGGCGGACCGGACTCGCCCGCCTCCCGCGAACCCGAAAAGAGGTCGGATGAAGAACCCGTTCGAAAGCGCAGGACCATCGGCAAACGGCATTGCCGGCACCCGGCCACATGCCCGTACGCATCAACGGCGACGCGGTAAACAGAACCGCCCCGCCTATTTCCCACCCGACGATGCCGCAACCGCCCTGGACCGGATGCACCGGGGATGACCGCCCCACCGCGGCACGGTGCGCCAAGGCGGCAGCGGGATCGTACGGCCCGCCCGAATCGGCACTCCGGACACGTGCGGAGAGCGGCCCGAGCCGATTTTGCGGGGCCGTCGAATAGACCCTTCCGCGCCGGGGATTCGGCGGCGGTCGCGCCGCCGCAACCGTTCACCACAAGAGGCAGGAGACCGTCATGACCAGTCGGGAATCGCAGTTGGTGGAGCTCGTCGACGCGGGCGGCACCGCCCTCGGCTCCCTCATGGTCGCCGAGGCGCACACCGCGCCCGGCCGGCTGCACCGGGCGTACTCGGTGATGCTGCTGGACGAAGAGGGCCGCGTCATGCTCCAGCAGCGGGCCAAGGTGAAGACCCGGTTCGCGCTGCGCTGGGCCAACGCGACCTGCGGCCACCCGGCGCCGGGGCAGGCCCTGTTCGACGCCGCCGCCGAGCGGCTGGTCGAGGAGATCGGGCTGCGCGGAGTGGAGCTGGCGGAGGCCGGCGTGTACCTCTACCGGGCGGAGGACCCGGAGACCGGCCGGATCGAGCACGAGTACGACCACGTCGTGGTCGGCCGGGTACCGGTGGACGTGCAACTGGACCCGGACCCGGCCGAGGTGGCCGACGTCCGCTGGGTCGCACCGCAGGAGCTGCGCGCGGACCTGGCGGCGCACCCCGACGACTACGCGCCCTGGCTGGCCGGCGTGCTCGTGGTGGCCTCGAACGCCGCCGAACGCCTGCCGCAGGCCGCCGGCCTAGCCCAGCGGTAGGGCGCCCGCGGGGGCCCGGCAGCGGCGCCGCCCCGGCGGCGCCGCCCCCGCGAACGGCCACCCTGTGTAACCGCCCGGCTCCGCCGCGGACATCGCCGATCCGGCCGTACCGCGGTCAAGGGTGCGCACGAACTTCGAAATTGCCCGGTCACACGACCAAAGGAGATGACTGTGACCAACTTGATGTTACTGCCGGACGGAATGCGGCGCTGGTCCAAAACCAACGGCGTCTCTCTCGACGACGGCTACCGGGCCATGGCGGACAAGCTCGTCGAGTTCACCGACTGGGCCAGGGAAGACGACATCACGACCCTGTACGTCACGACCTCCTCGGCCGCGAACTTCGACCGCCCCGAGTCCGCGGTGAAGACGTTCCTGGAAGCGTTCGACGACGTGGCCGAACGCACCCACCGCACCTGCAACTTCAGTTTCACCGGATCACTCGACCTGGTGCCCAAGAAGTACCTCACCAGGCTGGAGGAGCTGCGGGACGAGTCCGACAAGGATTCCGGCTTCACGCTGCACTACATCATGGGCATGTCGCTGTCCGAGGAAGTGGTCCAGCTTTTCAACAGGCTCAACGGCAAGATCCCGAAGCTGACCGGGAAGATCCTGGCCGAGAACGCGTACGTGCCGCAGCAGGTCGACTACCTCATCCGCACCGGCGGTGCGATCCGGATGTCGTCCTTCTTCCCGCTGATGTCCCCGTACGCGGAACTGCACTTCTCCCCGGTCCTGTTCCCCGACATGAAGCGGGCGGACTTCGACACCGCGCTCAGGGACCTGCGGCAGCGGGAGCGGCGCTACGGGAACTACCCGGGGTAGGCCGCCACCGGAGGACCGGGCGCACGAGCAGCCGGGCAGGGCGCGCAGCACCGCGGCCTGCCCGGCCCTTCGACGTGGCCGGCGGCCGCCTCAGTGGAAGAGGCGGTACGAGGCGAGGGCCGTCATCGGTTCGACCGACAGCGGCGCGGTGATCCACTCGTTCTTCAGTCCGTTCATCGTCTTCTGGAAGGCGGGCATCGTCAGGAGGGGGTTCTTCTCGTCGTCCTCCAGGTCCACGACGATGACGAGGGTCCGCCCGTCCGTGAGCTTGCACCAGGAGTAGCGCACGCCCTCGGGCCCGGCTTCCTCGATCGCCGCGAACAGCTCCTGCGCGGCCTTCTCCGCGGTCTCGACCTTGTCTTCCTTGATCGTGGCACGGAACATGCGGACGCTCATGGGCATCTCCTCGGTGGCACGCGCGCGTCGCCGGGTGCCGGCGGCGCGGTTCACGGGTTGTGCGTGGAGTTCGTGCGGCGGATACGGCCTGGACGCGGCCCGGATGCGGCACGGCGGTCTGCTTCGGGGACCAGCATCCGGCACTCCGCTTGGCCACCGCACACCGGCGAGTTGGCGTCCACTTGGCGGTCGCGGTCAGGCGGGTGCCGGGTCGGCCGGGTCCGCGCTCTTCGCACCGGCGGCCGGCGCGGGCGGCAGGGGGCCGGAGCGGATCAGCAGCCCGCAGACGACCGCGCCCACCGCGAAGAGGCCGCTGCACCACCAGAACACGGTGACGTAGCTCTCGACCGCGGCCAGCCGGAGCAGTTCCTCGGTCGGCTGCCCCTGGGCGTGCTCGGTCAGGTAGTCGGTGAGGGCGCTCGCCGCGAGGGTGTTGAGCAGCGCGGTGCCCACGGAGCCGCCGAGCTGCTGGCCGACCTGGATGCTCGCCGAGGCGATGCCGGCGTCCTGCGGCCGGACGCCGGTGGTGCCGGTCTGCAGCGCCGCGCCGAAGACCAGGCCCATACCGAAGCCCATGACGAGGATCGGGCCGAGGAGCGTGGTGACGTAGCGGGAGTCGACGTCCACGGTGGTCAGCCAGGCCAGGCCGGCGGCGTTGAGCAGCAGGCCCGCGACGACCAGCGGCCTCGGGCCGTACCTCGGCATGATCTTGATGTTGCCGATGTTCACGGCCACGGCGGTGAGCACGACCATCGGCAGCAGGGCGACGCCCGAGACGAGCGCCGAGTAGTCCAGCGTGGTCTGCATGTAGTAGATGAGGAACAGAAAGAAGCCGAACATGCCTGCGCCGACGAACAGCATCAGCAGGTACGCGCCGCCGCGGTTGCGGTGGAGGACGACGCGCGGCGGCAGCAGCGGGTGCGCCGCACGCGCCTGCCGGGCCGCGAAGGCGAGCAGGAGCGCCCCTCCGGCGACGAGGAAGCCCCAGGTCTCCGGGGTGCTCCAGGCCTCGTTCGCGGCGTTGGAGAAGCCGTAGACGACGCAGAACATCGCGCCCGACACCAGGACGACGCCGGGGATGTCGAGCTTGGTGCGCGGGCCGGCGGCGGCCTTCTCGTCGCGGCCGAACGGCAGCCCCGCGCCCAGCAGCGCGACGCCGGCGAAGAGCAGGTTCACGAACATGCACCAGCGCCAGGAGAGACCCGAGGTGAGGGCCCCGCCGATGATCAGGCCGAGGCCCGCGCCGCTGGCCGCGACCGCCCCGTACGCGCCGAACGCCTTGCCCTTCTCCTTGGGGTCGGTGAAGGTCGTGATCAGCAGCGTGAGGGTGGCCGGCGCGAGCAGCGCGGCGAAGACGCCCTGGCCCACGCGGGCGGCGACCAGCATCTCGAAGCCGGTCGCGGCGCCGCCCACGGCGGAGGACCCGGCGAAGCCGACGAGGCCCACGAGGAAGCTCCGCTTGAGGCCGAAGAGGAGGACCAGCCGCCCGCAGAAGAGCAGCAGGCTGCCGAACGCCAGCGCGTACGCGGTCACGATCCACTGCCGGTTGGCGAGCGAGAACCCCAGGTCCTCCTGCGCCGACGGCAGGGCGAGATTCATGATCGTCACATCGAGGACCACCATGAGCTGCGCAAGGCAGATGACGACGAGGACGAGCCACCGCCTGGGGTCCGGCTCCGCCGTCCCGGTCGCTCCCGCCCCCGGCCCGGCGGCCGCATCCGCGCTCTGTGTTGCCACGATCTTCTCCTCGTCGCGTGTGACGGACGTGCGTCTTTCACGCTCATGACAGAGGCCGCCGGGGGAATGTGACCCGGCTGCCGGATCAGGCACGTGCGGGCCACGTGGGGGCTCCCGGAAAAAAGTTCATGATCGTCTGTCACATTTCGGGGCCGCCAACTGTCATGTATATGAGGCCTCTTGCTTGCTTCGACCCGGGAAGGGAAAAAATAGACAAACTGCCCCCCTCGCGGTACGGCTCCCGGATACGCCTCCGGTTCGCGGTCCCTCCCCAAGGCCCGCGCCGCCACCGGTGGTTCGCCGGTCACCGCCCACTTCGCGGTATCCCCAGACCCGCGGCTCCCCACACCCTCCGGACCGATTCTACTCCCGCTCTCATTGCAAAGAACCGGCCACCCTGCCCTGCCGGTGCGGAAGATTCGATTCACCGCACCCGCCAATAGGAAACGGCAGGAGAACGTCTGGCGAAGCGTCCCGCAACGAGGCCGCTCCGCGACTTCGGTGACCCCTCGGAGAACACCGGATTGTTTGGTCGCGATAATTTTTTGAATCCCGTACGGGAAAGGTGAGCGTCCGCATCCGGACCGGTCGTTGACCAGCCCGGGAGCGGTATACGTTCGGGCCCCGGCGAGCGGAATGAAATTTCATTCCTGACTATGCCGAACTTACCCCCCTCCCGCCCTCCTCCGGCAGCTCCCGCGCGACCCTCGGACCGGCGCCGCCGTCACGCTCTGCTACCCGCGCGAAAGGCTCCGGCGGCGCCGGCACGAGGTCTGCGGCCACACCCGTGGCCGGCCCGAAACGGAACCGGAAGCTCCACGCTCCCCCGCCCTCCACAGCCCCGCCTACCTGGGCATCCATCCCCTCCACGACGACGGGAGAGGAGCCCGGGTCGATCTTGAAAAAACGTCCCAGCAGCACTGCCGTCTAGCAACTTCCTGCTATCTCGCCGAGGATGGCAGGACCTTGCCCCTCCGCCCCAGTGGAGTAATCGATCAGACCTTCGACGTGCGGGAACAGGCCGATACGGGATCAAGGGGGCGCCGCCACCACAGGAACGGTGTTGACAACCCCCCATTGCGATGTTGAGATCGAATAGCCGGGGAGAAAAGCGTCGAAGCCCCCAGATCGATCGTTGCTCTCGGTGTTCGGCAGCCGGAGATCCATTGCGTTGTGTATCGGCCGCGTAAAGCCGGGGCCCGCATTGCCGGGCCTTGACTGGATTAGCGTTCACGGCTACGCTGACCCCCGGCCAGTCTCGGGGGACTGGACAACAAACACGGGGGCAGCAGAAATGCTAACGATCGACGCAGGTCCGGAACCCGGCCACTGGCCCGACGGCCAGGTCGAGAATCGATGGCCGCCAAATCCGGCAAAAGTCGAATGTGACGAAACTCCAGTTGAGATTGCTGCTTTTCGGCAGCAAATCATTGCGGCGCCTACGCTCCCGCACGCGGCGCACGTCGTCTCCGCGGCCCGTCCTCTGACCCGGCAGCCCACACCCATGGGGCTGCCTCACGGACGGGCCGCAGTCATGCCGCGGCGTGGGAGTGATCCCCAGAGCGCCACGCAGCACCACTCGCGTACACCGCACGGAACGTACGGTGACCGGATCATGCTTGGCTGTACGGCCGGCAGCCGGGCCAGGCCGACACCCGGCCCTGGTCAGGCGCCCCGGAAAAGGCGGTGAGATGTTGGGAGTTCAGAGATGACGAACGACAGAACCAACGTCGACACGATGGTTATCGGCGCTGGATCGGGTGGAAGCTGCCAGTCCCACTCCGAGGGCGGGCAGCGGATGGGAACCGGTACCGGAGATGCGCGGCGCATCGCGGAGCTGGAGCGCGAGGTGCAGGAACTCCGCCGCGCCAACGAGATATTGAAGGTGTATTTCGCCAAGGAACTCGATCGCGAACTCGAAACCACTCCGTCCCCCCTCGTCGTCGGAACGCCCAGCGGGCCGGCCCGTCCGGAGGCGCCGCCGACCGCGCCCCCGACTCCGTCGCGCCCGATCCGCTGGAGCCCCGCACAGCCGTCCATGACGCCGGCCCCGCCCCGGCCCATGGCGGAGTTCCGGGCCCTGGGTCCCATCGAGGCCGTCGTCGGCGGCCGACTGCTGGACCTGGGCGCCCCCAAGCAGCGTGCCCTGCTCGCCCTGCTGGTCAGCAAGGTGGGCCAGCCGGTGGCGGTCGACGTCATCGTCGAGGAGCTGTGGAACGGCAACCCGCCGCCCTCGGCGATCACGTCACTGCAGGCGTACGTGGCCAACCTGCGCCGTGTCCTCGAACCCAACCGCGCCCCGCGCACCTCCGCGACCGTGCTCCGCACCTACGGCCGCGGCTACCTGCTGGACAACCACGTCGTCGAGGTCGACGTGCACCGGTTCAGCGAGCGCGCCGGCGCCGGCTGGGAGGCCCTGGACAGAGGCAAGCCCCAGGAGGCGCTGCGTGAATTAGAAGCCGGTCTCATGCTGTGGCGGGGCCAGGCGTACGCGGAGGTGGCCGACACCACGTACGTACGGCCCGAGGTCGCCCGGCTGGAGGAGCTTCGGCTGTCGGTCATCGAGGGGCGGTGCGCCGCGCTGCTGGCGGTGGGCGCCCACGAGATGGCGGTGGCCGAACTGGAGGCGTTCACGCAGGCGCATCCGCTGCGTGAATACGGCTGCGAGCTGCTCAGCCTGGCGCTGTACCGGGCCGGGCGGCAGGCCGACGCCCTCGCGGTGCTGCGCACCAACCAGCGCAGGCTCGCGGAGGAGCTGGGCATCGATCCCCGGCCCGCGCTGCAGCACTTGGAGAACGAGATCCTGAACCACGCGCCCGCGCTCGACTGGCGGCCGCGCCGGGGCGGTGGTGCGTGAGATCGCCGCATCGCGATCTCTTTGCCCGGGCACCCGCACAGTGTCCGAAATGCCGTCGCGGCCCGGGGAGCCCCCTCCCCGGGCCGCTTCCGCTTCCCGCCCGGGCGGGCCGCGGCGCGGGGCTCACTCCCGGGCCCGTACCAGTCCCGACTGGTAGGCGAGGACGACGAGTTGGGCGCGGTCACGGGCGGCGAGCTTCGTCTTCGCGCGCTGTACGTGGGTGCGTACGGTCAGCGGGCTGACGACCAGCTCCGCGGCGATCTCGGCGTTGGACTTCCCCTGCGCGACCAGCGCCGTCACCTCGCGCTCCCGGGCGGTGAGCACCGCCAGGTCCTCCGGTACGGCCCGGGCGGCGCCCGGCTCGGGGGTGGCGAGGAAGCGGGCGATGAGCGCGCGGGTGGCGGCCGGCGACAGCAGCGCGTCGCCGGCGGCGACGGTGCGGACGGCGTCGACGAGTTCGTCCGCGGAGGCGTCCTTGCCCAGGAAGCCGCCCGCGCCGACCCGCAGCGCGCGGGCCACGTGCTCGTCGGTCTGGAACGTGGTGAGGACGAGCACGCGCACGTCCGCCAGCTCCGGGTCGGCGCAGATCGCCTCGGTCGCGGCGAGGCCGTCGGTGCCGGGCATGCGGATGTCCATGACGACGACGTCGGGGCGGTGGGCGCGGGCGAGTTCGACGGCCTCGCCGCCGTCGGCGGCCTCCGCGACGACCTCCAGGTCGGCGTACGAGTCGAGGAGTATCCGGAACGTCGCCCGCAGCAGGGCCTGGTCGTCGGCGAGCAGCACGCGGACGGTCATCGGGGCTCTCCGGAGGTCTCGGGGTCCTGCTCGGGGTTCTCTTCGGGTTGCTGACCGGGCTGCCGCGGAACCGGGGGCTCCGGCCGTACGGGCAGGGGCAGTTCCGCGGTCACGGTGAAGCCGCCGTCCGGCCGCGGGCCCGCGCGCAGGCTGCCGCCCGCCGTGCGGGCGCGCTCGCGCATGCCGATGAGCCCGAACCCGCCGCCCGGCGGCGGGGGCGGCCGGCCGGCGCCGCCGTCGTCGCTGACGCTGACGGTCAGCCGGTCGTGGGCGTACGCGAGCCGCACCCGCGCCGCGCCCGCGCCGGCGTGCTTCGCGACGTTGGTGAGCGCCTCCTGCACGATCCGGTACGCGGTGAGGTCGAGCCCCGGCGGCAGCGGCCGCTCCGCACCCTCGGCGGCGACGGTGACGGGCAGCCCCGCGGAGGCGAACGCGGCGACCAGCTCCGGCAGTCTGCCCAGCCCCGGCGCCGGCTCCAGCGGCTCCCCGGAGCCGACCGTTCCGCCCGGTCCGCCGCCTCCGGTCGCGGTGCCGGGGTCGTCCGGGTCGCCGGGCTGGCGCAGCAGGCCGACCGTGGCCTGGAGTTCGCGCAGCGCCGCCGACGTCGTGCCGGTCAGTTCGCCGAGGATCTCCTCGGCCTGCCCCGGCCGGGTCCGTACCAGCCGGGCGGCGGTGCCGGCCTGGGCGTGCGCCAGCGCCATGTGGTGGGCGACGACGTCGTGCAGCTCGCGCGCGATGCGTACGCGCTCCTCGGCGACCCGGCGGCGCGCCTCCTCCTCGCGGGTGCGCTCGGCGTGCTCGGCGCGCAGGTGGACGGCGTCGAGGTAGGCGCGCCGCGCCTGGACGGCGATGCCCGCGAGCACCGGCAGCAGCAGCCAGAAGACGGGCCCGACGGACTCCTCGGCCCAGTCCTGCCCCTCGTTCTCGGCGAGCAGCGCGACGGGGACGACGAGGGCGAGGACGAGGGTGTAGTGGGCGTAGACGGTCCGCTGCGGAGCGCGTACGGCCAGCTCGTACAGGGCGAGGACCGTCGGCGCGAGCAGCGGCAGCGAGAGCGGGTAGCCCAGGCCCGCGGACGCGGCCCCGCACACGGCCGTGGCGACGACGACCGGCCCCGGGTGGCGGCGGCGCCACAGCAGCGGGACGAGGGCGGCGGCCACCAGCGGCTGCCCGGCGGCCCAGCCGTGGGCGGCGCCGGCGTGCTGCCTGCTGGTGACGGCCGTCACAAGCAGCAGCAGGGCCGCCTCGACGAGGCGGGGGTGGCGGTCGGTGAACCGCGACCAGGTGGGGAACACCGTGTTCTCCCCTCGGGTGGACCGGCTCGTGGTCGTACGCGCCCGGGGCCGGCCGCCGCACACGCGGTGCGGGCAGCCGACCCTACGGCCCGGCGCGTCAGACGCGCGTCAGGTCGCGGCCCGCCCCGCCGTCCGGGGCCGGCCGGGGGCCGGGCGTCCCGCGGCCCAGCGCCTCGCCCTCCACGTCCACGCGCGGCAGCAGGCGGTCCAGCCAGCGGGGCAGCCACCAGGCACGCCTGCCGAGGAGGGCCAGCACGGCGGGCACGAACGCCATGCGGACGACGACGGCGTCGAAGAGGACGGCGACGGCGAGCCCGAAGCCGATCATCCGGATGACCTGCTCGCCGCCGGTCATGAACCCGGCGAAGACCGCCATCATGATCACCGCGGCTACCGCGACCACCCGGGCACTGTGCCGGAAGCCGCTGACGACGGCGTCCCGGGCGTCCTCCCCGTGCACGTACGCCTCGCGCATCCGGGAGACGAGGAAGACCTGGTAGTCCATGGCCAGGCCGAAGACGATGCCCACCAGGAAGATCGGCATCATGCTCATGATGGGCCCGGTCTGCTCGATGCCGAACAGCCCCGCCAGACGGCCCTGCTGGAAGACGGTGACGACGGCGCCGAGCGCGGCGAGCACCGACAGCAGGAACCCGAGCGCGGCCTTCAGCGGCACGAGCACGGAGCGGAAGACCAGCAGGAGCAGCAGGAACGCCAGGCCGATGATGGTCGCCAGATACGGCACCAGGGCGTCCTGGAGCTTCTGCCCGACGTCGATGTTGAGCGCGGTGGCGCCGGTGACCTCGTACGTCGCACCGGTGGCGGCCTCGGTCGCGGGGCGCTGCCCGCGGATGTCGTGGACGAGGTCCTTGGTGCGTTCGCTGGTGGGCGCGGTGGCGGGGGTGGCGGTGAGCACCGCCGTCCCGCCGGCCTCGTCGAAGCGCGGCGGGGAGACGGAGACGACGCCGTCGGTGGCGTCGAGCGCCGCGGAGACCTCCGCGACGGCGGCCCGCGGGTCGGTGGCGCCGCGGGCGTCGACGACGACGGTGAGGGGGCCGTTGAAGCCGGGGCCGAAGCCCGCGGCGAGGGCGTCGTAGGCGCGGCGCTCGGTGGTGGAGGTGGGCTTGGCCTCGTCGCCGGGCATGCCGAGGCGCAGGTCGGCGGCGGGTACGGCGAGGAGGCCGAGGCCGGCGACGGTGGCGAGGAGCACCGGGACGGGGCGGCGCAGGACGAAGCGGGCCCAGCGGACGCCGAGCGCGGCCGACGGGGACGCGGGATCCGGGCCCGTACCGTGCCGCGCATCCGGACCGTCCGAGGTCCGCGCGGCCTCCGGCGCGGCCGTACGGCCCGAAGGGTCCGTACGCCCCGCGCCGCCCCTCCCCCGGACGCGCCACGACCCGCGCCGTCCGGGCTTCCGCGCGCGGCGGGCCAGCACCGCGTCCGGCCACCAGCCCAGCAGCGCCGGCACCAGCGTCAGCGCGACCAGCACCCCCACGAGCACCGCCCCCGCCGCGCCCAGCCCCATCTTCGTCAGCATCGGCACCCCGACCACGGACAGGCCGGCCAGCGCGATGACCACCGTCAACCCCGCGAACACCACCGCGGACCCCGCCGTGCCCGCCGCGCGGCCCGCCGCCTCACGCGGCTCGTGGCCGGCGGCCCGCTCCTCGCGGTAGCGGGAGACGACGAAGAGCGAGTAGTCGATGCCGACCGCGATCCCGAGCATCATGGCCAACTCGCCGACCGTCGAGGAGAGTCCGAGCGCGCTGCCCAGGGCCGTGATCGCGAACATGCTGACGCCGATCCCGACGACCGCGGTGATCAGCGGCAGCCCGGCGGCGGCCAGCGAGCCGAAGGTGATCAGCAGCACCACCGCGGCCACGGCGATGCCGACGACCTCGCCGATGCCCGCGGAGACCGACGACTCCAGCGCGCTGCCGCCCGCCTCGACGGTCAGCCCCGCGTCCCGCGCCTCCTCGATCGCGTCCGTCAGCGCCGCCCGGGCGGCGGAGCTGACGTCGTCCTCCGCGACCGCGTAGGTGACGGTGGCGTACGCGGTCGTCCCGTCGTCGCTGACGCCCTGCCCGTCGAAGGGGTTCTCCGCCGCGGCGACCTGCGGCGCACCGGCCGCGTCCGCGACGAAGGCGTCGACCGCCGCGCGCGCCGGGCCCGCGGTGATCTTCCCGCCCTCCGGCGCGACGAACACGACGCGGGCGTCAGCCCCGTCGGCCGCGGCGCCGGGGAAGCGCTCGTCGATGAGGTCGTACGCGCTCTGGGCCTCGATCCCGGGCATCGAGGAGGAGTCGTCGGGCGGGTCTCCGGCGCTCGTCGCGCCGAGGAAGGCGGCGGCGAGGACGGCCGCCCACAGCAGCGCCACGGGCAGGCGCCGGCGGAAGGCGAACCGGCCGAGCCGGTACAGGAAGGTCGCCATGGGAAGGGGTCTCCGCTTCTGGGGTCTCGAAGGACCCCTCCAGCGTTTCCGCGGGGACCCCGCGCCGTCGTCGTCGCCCGTACGGCACTTCCGCGTACTGAGAAGCGAGTACGCGGCCGCGCCCCGTCAGCCGCGGGGATGACGCTCCCGGACGGCGGCCCGGGGCGGGGACGGGGACGCGGACGGGGTGACGGGCGGCCGCCCGTCACCCCGGTGTGCGTGCGGGCGTCAGCCGAGCCGCTCGCCGTAGACGTGGTCGACGGTCATGGTCATCAGCACCCGGCGGTCGGAGACCATCACCGCGCGGTACTCGTCCCAGTCGGGGTGCTCCCCCGCCGCCGCGCGGTAGTAGTCCACCAGCGCCTCGACCTCCGGCCCGTGCGGGTCGGTGCCGGGCCCGACGAGGGTCGCGGTGCCCTCCGCGGTGGCCCAGGAGCGGCCGTCGCGGGCGGTGACCTCCAGCGCGGCGCGGGCGTCGCGGCGCAGGTTCGCGGTCTTCGCGCGGCCTTCGGTCATCGAGACGTGGAGGACGCCCGCGTCCCGGTCGTAGAAGGGCATGACGGGCGAGAGCTGCGGGCGGCCGTCCTTCTTGAGCGTGGCCAGCACGCCGAGGCGGCTCTCCGCGAGCAGCGCGCGCGGGTCGTACGAGGTCGTGGTCATAACCGTTGCCAAGTCCTGGTCCGTGGGTGGTATTCCGGGGGTGTCACTGCGGCTTCGCCGCCGGGCGGCGGAACTCCTCGATCATCACCGGATACCCCTCGCCGCCGTGCCCGGCCGCCGCGGCCCGGTCGGCGAACGCCTTGATCAGCGCCGGAAACTCCGCGTTCACGCCGAGGGATTCGCTCTCCTGAACGAGGTGTGCCATCGAGACCCGGTGGATGTCCAGGGTGGCGTCGTCCGGCGGGAAGGCGCCGGCGTCGATCTGCTTCGCGTAGCCCGGGAGCCAGCCGGCGACGGCGGGGATGCCCTTCGACGCGATCTCGGTGTACTCCGCCGCGGACACCCCGGCGGTGCCGAGCAGCGCGGCCCCGTGCAGCCAGCCGTTGAGCATGCTCCACATCAGGCCGACCACCGCCATCTCGTAGAGCGCCGTGCGCCCCTGGTCGGCGCCGAGGTGCAGGACGTCGCCGCCCAGGGCGCGCAGCGCGGGCGCGTGGCGGTCGAAATCCGCGCGCGGGCCGCTGACGGCGATGGTCGCCGCCGCGGTGCCGATGTCCGGGGGTACGGCCATGATGCCGCCGTCGAGGTAGGTGAGGCCGCGCCCGGCGGCCCACGCGGCGGTGTCGCGGGCCTGCGCCGAGGTGCCGGTGGTGAGGTTGACGAGGGTCCGGCCGCGGAGGGCGGCTTCCTCGACGGGGTCGAGGAAGGCGTGCAGCGCGTCGTAGTCGGTGACGCAGGCCATCACGAGCGGGGCGGCGGCGACCGCCTCGGCGGGGGTGCCGGCCCGTACGGCGCCCTCGGCGACGAGGTCGTCGGCCTTGCCGGGGGTGCGGTTCCAGACGGTGGTGGGGTGCCCGGCGCGCAGCAGGGCGGCGGCCAGGGCGTGGCCCATCAGGCCGAGGCCGAGTACGGCGACGGGGGCCGATGCGGGCTCGGAGGCGTTCTCGGGGTGCTTGTCGGTCGTCATGGAAGAATGGTCAACGTTCATACCGGTATGAAGGTCAAGTCCCGAGGGCCGAGGAGGCGCACATGCGGATCGGCGAGCTGAGCCGGCGCACCGGCGTCAACGCGCACCAGCTGCGCTACTACGAGGCCCAGGGCCTGCTGGAGCCCGAGCGCTCCGGCAACGGATACCGGGAGTACACGGACGACGCCGTGCTCACCGTCACCCAGATCCGGCGCCTGCTCGACGCCGGCCTGTCGACCCAGGACATCGCCTGGCTGCTGCCCTGCGCCACCGGCACGGGGCCCGACTTCTACCCCTGCCCCGAGCTGCTGGACAAGTTCCGCGACCGGCTGGAGGGGCTCGACGCGCACATCACGACGCTCTCCCGTTCCCGGCAGGTGCTGAACGAGTACCTCGACGCCGCCGAGCGGCGCGTCGCGCAGTACGGCTGACGGCCCGTACGCCCACGGGCGGGCCAGCGCCGCCCCGTTGATCGTCTCTCCGCCGTCCCGCGGCCCTTCACCTGCGCGTCGCGCCCCGGCCACCCCGCCCGGCGAACATCCTTCCGGATCTGCACAACGTCCGGGAGGCACAGGTGACTTCACCACCCCATTCCCCGCGCCGGCGCTCGTTCCTGCAGGCCGCGGGTGTCGGCGTCGGCGCGCTGCTGGCCGGGGCCGGGCTCGCCGGGCGGGCCGAGGCCGCGGGCGGCGCGCCGCGGCTGCGCGAGGACCCGTACCGCCTGGGCGTCGCCAGCGGTGAACCGGCGGCGGACGGCGCCGTGCTGTGGACCCGGCTGGCGCCGGACCCGCTCGCCGCCGACGGCCACGGCGGCATGCCGCGCGCGGGCTACGACGTGGGCTGGCAGGTCGCCGAGGACGAGCGCTTCCGCCGGGTGGTGCGCAGCGGCTCCGCGGTCGCGCTGCCGGAGCTGGGGCACTCCGTCCACCCGCAGGTCCGCGGGCTGCGCCCGGGCCGGCAGTACTTCTACCGCTTCCGCACCCACGGCCGCACCAGCCCCGTGGGCCGCTTCCGCACGGCGCCCGACCCCCGTTCCGCGCGCGGCTCGTTCACCTTCGCCACCGCCTCCTGCCAGGCGTGGTACCACGGCCACTTCTCCGCGTACCGCGACATGGCCGCCCAGGACCCGGACGTGGTGTTCTTCCTCGGGGACTACATCTACGAGTACGGGATCACCGCCGCCAACATGTGGCGCGGCGCCCCGCTGCCCGGCGCCCGCCACGAGACCGAGACCAGCACCCTCGCCGACTACCGGCTGCGCTACGCGCTGTTCAAGTCGGACCCCGACCTCCAGGCCGTGCACGCGGCGGCGCCGTGGATCCTCACCCCGGACGACCACGAGGTGCAGAACGACTACTCCGACGAGACGTCGTACTACGGCCTGAGCGAGGAGGACTTCCTGCTCCGCCGGGCGGTCGCGTACCGCGCGTACTACGAGAACTGCCCGCTGCCCGCGCTCGCCCTCGGCCACGGCCCCGACGCCCGGCTGCACCGCCGGCTGCGCTACGGCCCGGCGGCCCTGCACGTCCTGGACGCCCGCCAGTACCGCGACCCCAAGCCGGCCGACGCCGCCGAGCAGCACGCGCCCGGCCGCACCATGCTCGGCCGGGAGCAGGAGCGCTGGCTGTACCACGGGCTGCGCACCTCCGGTGCCCGCTGGAACCTGCTGCTCCAGCAGGTCGGCCTGGTCCGGGTGACGGAGAACCGCGTGGACCAGTGGGACGGCTACCCGGCCGCGCGGCAGCGCCTCCTCGACGTCCTCGGCGAGCCGGGCGTGGCGCCGTCCGTCGTCTTCACCGGCGACTGCCACCGCTCCATCGCCGGCGACCTCCTCGCGGACTTCGCCGACCCCGGATCGCGCGTCGTGGGCAGCGAGTTCCTCGGTACGTCCATCGCCTCGGACGGCGACGGCGCGCCCACGGACACCTACACGAAGGACTGGATGCAGCACCCCTGGATGCGGTTCTACGACGGCCGCCGCGGCTACGTCCTCGGGCACGCGGACGCGGCCGCGGTCACCGCCGGGTACCGGGCGGTGCCGTACGTACGGGCCGACAACGGGGCGGCCGGGTTCGCGCTCGACCGCTTCCGGGTGGCACACGGCCGCCCCGGCATGGAGAAGGTGAGCTGACATGACCACACCCACCGCGCACACCGCCGCCGGGCGTCCTGGTTCCGGCCCCGCGCCCGGCTCCGTCTCCGGGCTCGCCGCCGCCGGCGGGCTCGGCGCGGTCGAGCTGACGTGGCGCCCGTACCGGACCCGCGGCACACAACTCGTCGACCACTACGAGGTGTACGAGCTGACCGCCGCCGGCGACACCCTCCTGGCCCGCACGCTCTTCCCGCACCACACCCACCGCGTCGGCCCCGAGGCGGTGACCCGCCGCTACACCGTCGTCGCCGTCGTCGACTCCGGCGCCCGCACCCGGCCCGCGCGCGCCGCGGCGGCGACGAGCGAGCGGTCGCTCGCCGCGGGCCGCCCGGTCGCGCGGGTCGGCGAGTTCGACCACCGGGGGCTGGAGTTCGCGCTGTCGCCGAACCTGAGCGCGCAGTACCCGGCGGCCTTCCCCGAGGACGTCGACTTCCGCCACGGCGCCTCCGACCCCGCCCGCGACTGGTGCTATCTGCACCCGGGCCCGGGCGACGCTTGGGCCGGCCGCAGGGAGCACACGTTCACGCTCCGCTTCGACCTGGCCGCCGCGCCGGAGCGGGACCTCGGCTTCGCGCTGTGGCTGATCGACTCGCACGCCACCGCCGCCGGCACCGCGGAGCTGGCGGTCAACGGCCGCGCGGTGCGGACGCTGGCGTTCCGCGGCGGCGCGACGCGCGGTTCGCTGGAGGGCGACGCGGCCCGCTCCGGCAGCGTACTGAAGCCGTCGTCGTACGAACTGCCGCTGGCGGCGGACCTCTTCAGGGCCGGCGAGAACGTGCTGACGCTGCGCAAGACGAGCGGGTCGTGGATCGCGTACGACGCCCTGGGGGTGTTCGCGCCGGAGTGACGGCGGCGCGCCCTTGCGCCCTTGCGCCCTCAGAGCTGCCACTCGTCGTTGCGCAACACCACCACCCGGCGGCCGTCGCGGGTGATGCCGGTGACCGTGACCTCCGGCCCGCCGACCATGAAGTCGGTGTGCACGGCGGAGACGCTCATGCCCAGCGCGTCGCGCTCCCCGGCGCTCAGCCCCGCGGCGCCGGGCACGGTCTGCGGCAGGCCCGCGCCCCAGGCCAGGTGGCAGGTGGCGTTCTCGTCGAGCAGGGTCTCCATGAACGTCACCCCCGACCTGCCGATCGGCGACGTCCCGTCCACCAGGGCCACTTCGCCGAGCTGGGCCCCGCCGCGGTCGGCCGCCTGGTGGGCCCGTACGACGTCCGCGCCGCTGCTCGCCCGCACCTCGGCGACGCGCCCGCCGGCGAAGGTCAGCTCCAGGCCGGTGACGACCGTGCCGGCGAGTGCGAGCGGGCGGGTGGCCCGCACGGTGCCCTCGACCCGGCGGTGGTCGGGGGTCGTGTACACCTCCTCGGACGGCAGGTTGGCGACGAACCGGCGGCCGTCGGCGCTGTCGAAGCCGACCGCGTCCCAGCAGCCGCCCGGGATCATCCCGATGGTCAGGTCGGTGCCGGGGCCCTCGAAGTGGACGGCGTCCAGGCCGAGCCCGTCGAGCCGGGCCGCCCGCGCCTTCAGCTCGGCCAGCCGCTCCCGCCAGGCGGCGGCCGGGTCGGGCCGGTCGAGCCGCAGGAAGTGCCTGAGGTGCCCCCACAGCCGGGCCACGTCCTCCTCGCCGAAGACGTGGCGCGCCCAGGAGCGGGTGGGGTAGCCGATGACGGTCCAGCGGACGAGGTCGGCCTGCTGGAGGCGGTAACGGGAGGGGAGGTTGGGCATGCGGTCGAGCCCGGCCCTGGCCGGGTCGGTGTCGTCGAGCAGGCCGGGCTCGGCCTCGCCGCGGATGTTGACCAGCACGCCGTGGCGGCGGCCGAGTTCGGCGTTGCGCGCGTCGAGCCAGTCGGGTGTTTCGCCGAGCGTGGCGGCGTCGGCGTGGCGGACGCGGGAGCGCTTGGCGTGCGGGTCGAAGTACCAGATGTCGACGTAGCGGGCGCCGCGCGCGTACGCGCCCTCGGCGAGCGCGCGGGCCAGCGGGGCGTGCTCGATCTCGGCGTTGACGGCCACCAGGTCGTCGGCGGCGACGGGGGCGGCGACGTCGAGGACGAGGGCGGCGTACGCGTCCAGGTCGGCGGCGGGGATGTCGGGAGAGGCGGGCGAGGCGTGCACGGACGGGTTCATGGGCACTCCTGTGGGCCGGGGTTGCGAAACGTGCGTACGGGGGCGGGAATCAGCCGCGTTCGCCGCCGGATCCGGTGGCGGGCCCGGCGCCGCGTGGGCGGCCGGTCTCGCCCTGGGGTGCGCGGCCGGGGTCACCCTCGGCGGCGCCGTCCGGGGCGCCGCCGAGTTCGAGCAGCATCGCGGTGAAGCTGACGTGGACGCCGTCGCCGGTCCGCGGCGGGCCCGCCTTGTCGTGGACGAGCCGCACGGCGCGGTCGGTCAGCGCGCAGACCTCCGCCCAGGTCTCGCGCGGCAGCCAGACCTCCGCGTCGGCGCTCGTGACCTGCCGGCCCGCGGCGGCGGCACGGCGCCGCAGGTCACTGAAGAGCGCCTCCAGCAGCAGGTCCGAGTCGCCGGAGCGGTCCAGGCGCAGCGCGCTGTCCGGGTCGTACTCGTACCGCTTGGGCGGCTGTCCGCGCCGGGCCGCGCCGCCGGACTCCGCCCCGGGCGCGTCACCGGCCCGGCGCAGGAAGCCTGCCTCCGCCAGCCGCCGCAGGTGGTAACTCGCCGAGCCGTGCGCGATGCCCAGTTCCTCCGCCACCTCCGTCGCCGACATCGGGGCGCCGGTGAGCAGCGAAACGATGCGGATACGCAGCGGGTTGGCCAGCGCACGCAGCGGCACGAGCGGCGAGTCGTTTTCCCAAGACATGTTGGGATAATAGGCCGGGCGGGCGCCGACGGGTAGGCAGCGTGCGAGCAACCGTTTACTGTGCGGGTGTTCGCCCCTGCGACTCGAAGGACGGTGTATGGCTGCCGAGCTGCGAAGCGCCCAGTGGTACGGGGGCACGGACCGGAACGCGTACATCCACCGCGCGTGGATGCGCCGCGGCCTGCCGCACGACGCCTTCTCCGGCCGCCCCCACATCGCGATCGCCAACACGGCCTCCGACCTGACCCCCTGCAACTCCCACCTGACCGAGGTCGCCCGCTCGGTGCGCGACGGCGTACACGAGGCCGGCGGCGTGCCGCTGGAGCTGCCGGTGGTCTCGCTCGGCGAGACCCAGGTGCGCCCCACGGCGATGCTGTGGCGCAACATGGCGGCGATGGCGGCGGAGGAGATGTTCCGTGCCAACCCGGTCGACGGCCTGGTCCTCCTCGGCGGCTGCGACAAGACGATCCCCGCGCTGCTCATGGCCGCCGCCTCGGTCGACCTGCCCGCGCTCGTCGTCCCCGGCGGCCCGATGCTCACCGGCACGTTCCGCGGCAAGCCGCTGGGCTGCGGCACGGACGTGTGGCGGCTGAGCGAGGAGGTGCGCGCGGGCGAGCTGTCCGAGGAGGACTTCACCCGCTCCGAGTCGTCCATGATCCGCAGCCGCGGACACTGCAACACCATGGGCACGGCCTCCACGATGGCCGTGCTCGCCGAGGCGCTGGGCATGGTCCTGCCGGGCCTGGCCGGCACGCCCGCGCCCGACAGCCGGCTGCTGGAGGCGGCGCACGAGTCGGGGAGGCTCGCGGTCGAGCTGGTACGCGAGGGGCGTACCCCGTCGCGGATCATCACCGCCGCCTCGTTCCGCAACGCGATCGTCGCGCTCGCCGCCACCGGCGGCTCCACCAACGCCGTCGTGCACCTCCTCGCCCTCGCCGGCCGCCTCGGCGTGGAGCTGGGCCTCGACGACTTCGACCGCGTCGGCGCGGACGTGCCGCTGCTGGTCGACCTGCTGCCGGCGGGGCGGTTCCTGATGGACGACCTGCACCGCGCGGGCGGCCTGGCGGCCGTCCTCAACGAGGTGCGCGACCTGCTCGACCCGGCGGCGCTCACCGTCACCGGCCGCCCGCTCGTGGACCACCTGGACGGCGCGCGCATCTGGGACCCCGAGGTCGTCCGCACCCGCGATGCACCGCTCCGGCCGGCCGCCGGGATCGCCGTGCTCCGGGGCAACCTCGCGCCGGCCGGCGCCCTCATCAAACCCGCCGCCGCCTCGCCGGAGTTGCTGCGGCACCGCGGGCGGGCGGTGGTCTTCGACAGCATCGAGGACTTCCACGCCCGTATCGACGACCCGGACCTGGACGTCGACGCCGACTCGGTGCTCGTCCTGCGCGGCTGCGGCCCGCGCGGCTACCCCGGCATGCCGGAGGTGTCGAACATGCCGCTGCCGCGCAAGCTGCTGGAGCGGGGCGTGCGCGACATGGTGCGGGTCTGCGACGGCCGGATGAGCGGCACGGCGTACGGGACGGTGGTGCTGCACGTCGCGCCGGAGGCGGCGGCGGGCGGCCCGCTGGCGCTCGTCCGCACCGGGGACGTCATCGCCCTCGACGTCGAGGGCCGCAGCCTCACGCTGGAGGTCCCCGACGCGGAGCTGGCGGCCCGTACGCCCAGCGAGGCGACGGTCGCGGGCTACGCGGCGCCGCGCCGCGGCTGGGAGCGGCTGTACGTGGACCACGTGCTGGGCGCGGACACCGGGGCGGACCTGGACTTCCTGGTGGGTGCGTCGGGCGCCGAGGTGAGCCGTGAGTCGCACTGAGGGCCGGCGTTGAGGGCGTTCGTGCTGCACGGCGCCGGCCGGGCCGGGGTCGAGGACGTCGAGCCGCCGGCGGCGGGGCCGGGCGAGGTGGTCGTGGACGTCGCGCGCGTGGGGGTGTGCGGGACGGACGTGGAGCTGTACTCGGGCGAGTTGCAGTACCTCCGCGACGGCCGCTCGCGGTTCCCCGTACGCCCCGGGCACGAGTGGTCGGGCCGGGTCACGGCGGTCGGCGCGGGCGTGGACCCCGGCTGGGCGGGGCGCCGGGTGACGGGTGACACGATGCTGGGCTGCCGCGCCTGCCGCCGCTGCCGGGGCGGGCGGCAGCACCTGTGCGAGGACCGCCAGGAGGTGGGCATCCTGGGCCGCGCCGGCGCGCTGGCGGCGCGACTGGCCGTCCCGGCGTGGTCGTTGCACGCCCTGCCCGACACGGTCGACGACGCGCTGGGCGCCCTGGTGGAGCCGGGCGGCAACGCGCTGCGCGCGGTGCGCGCGGCGGGGCTCGCACCGGGCGACCGGGTGCTGGTCACGGGCCCGGGCACGATCGGCCTGCTGGCCGCGATGTTCGCGCGTCGGGCGGGCGCGGAGGTCCACCTCCTGGGCCGCGACCCCGAGACCCTGGAGTTCGCGGCGTCCCTGGGCTTCGACCGCTGCTGGACGGCGGAGTCGCTGCCGCGGCTCCCGTACGAGGCCGTGATCGACGCCTCCAACGCGGAGTCGCTCCCGGCCCGGGCGGTGGAGTGGGTGGAGCCGGGCGGCCGGGTGGTCTTCATCGGCCTCGCGGGCACCCCGAGCCTGCTGGACACCCGCGCGCTGGCGCTCAAGGACGCCACGGCCAGGGGCATCCTGAGCGCGTCGCCCGGTCTGGCGGCGACGATCAGCGCGTACGCGGAGGGGGCGGTCGACCCGCGCCCGCTGATCGCGGCGACGATCGGCCTGGACGGGGTGGCGGCAGTCCTGTCGGGCGAGCGCCCCGAAGGCGCGGGCCCGGGCCCGAAGGTGCACGTGGCGCCCGGTGGGCCGGCCGCACCGGCCCCGCCGGCCGCCGGCTGACCCGCCCGGCGGACGTCAGGCGCCTAAGGGCTGTCCCGTCACCCGCGGTGGATCAGCGAGCGGCGTCTGGTGCGGTGCATCGCAGGGCGGAGGGTCGACCGCATACCGGGCCGTATTCGGTCGATCCCGACAACGCGGCAAGGTGCCGTGCCAGGCGTCGTGAGCCCGCCGCGGGTTACGGAACAGCCCTT
>NZ_JAINRD010000130.1 GCF_020400605.1 Streptomyces aculeolatus
CTCCCAGCGCCCGACCAGACGTACCGCGTCCTCCTCACCCAACGCCACCTGCGCCATCGCACCCCCGCCCGACAACGCGACAAGGGCCTTCGACCGCAGCGCCACCACACGCGCCGCATCCTCCAACGACAACCCACCCGCGATATGCGCAGCCGCTATCTCCCCCTGGGAGTGGCCCACCACCGCATCCGGCACCACACCCACCGACTCCCACAACCGGGCCAGACCCACCATCACCGCAAACAACACCGGCTGCACCACATCCACCCGC
>NZ_JAINRD010000131.1 GCF_020400605.1 Streptomyces aculeolatus
ACTACGCAACCCACAAGACGCCCGACATCAAACGGTGGCTGCTGGCCCACCCCAGGTTCCACCTGCACTTCACCCCAACCAGCGCTTCCTGGCTGAACCTGGTCGAGCGGTGGTTCGCCGAGCTGACCCAGAAGAAACTCAAGCGCGGCGTCCACCACTCCGTCCAAGCCCTCGAACGCGACATCCGATCCTGGCTCGCCGACTGGAACCAGCACCCCAGACCGTTCGTCTGGACCAAGACCGCCGAC
>NZ_JAINRD010000132.1 GCF_020400605.1 Streptomyces aculeolatus
GGGCCCTCCGGCCTCCCCGGCCTCCAACCCCGGCGCCTGCTCAACCGGCGCCTGCTCAAGAATCACGTGCGCGTTTGTGCCGCTCATACCGAACGACGACACACCCGCACGCCGCAGACGCCCCTCCGCCTCCCACCCCACTGCTTCGGTCAGCAGTTCCACCGCACCCGACGACCAGTCGACGGCCGGAGACGGCTCGTCAACATGCAACGTCCTCGGAAGCCGGCCATGG
>NZ_JAINRD010000133.1 GCF_020400605.1 Streptomyces aculeolatus
GGGCCTGTGTTGGGTGGTCGGGTGCCGTTGGTGGTGTCGGGTCGGTCGATGGGTGCGTTGGCTGGTCAGGCTGCGCGGTTGGGGGAGTTCCTGGCCAGCGGTGGTGGTGCTGATGTGTCGTTGGCTGATGTGGGTTGGTCGTTGGCGGTGTCCCGTGCGGGTTTGGAGCATCGTGCGGTGGTGTTGGCTGCGGATCGTGAGCGGGCGGTTGCGGGGCTGGGTGCGGTAGCG
>NZ_JAINRD010000134.1 GCF_020400605.1 Streptomyces aculeolatus
CCGTTGACCGCGGCCACGTGGACGCCTTCGGGCAGGTCGCCCAGTTCGTCCTGGGGGAGGGGGAAGGAGGCCATGGTGCCGGTGCCGGCGAGGCGGGTGATGGCCTGCGCCCGCAGCGCCACGACAGCGATGGCGTCGGAGAGGGTGAGTGCGCCGGCGACGTAGGCGGCGGCGATCTCGCCTTGGGAGTGGCCGATGACCGCGTCGGGTTCGACGCCGTGGTGGCGCA
>NZ_JAINRD010000135.1 GCF_020400605.1 Streptomyces aculeolatus
TCCAGCTGCTGTTCTTGGGTGAGGGTGGTGAGGTGGGTGCGGAGGGAGCTGGTGTCGTGTGGGTCGTGGTGGTGGGCTTGGCGGCGGGTGGTGCGGGAGGGTGTGGCCGGCAGCAGGCCCCGCAGGGGGGTGGGCAGTGAGAGGGCGTCTACCTCGGTGGCGACGGAGGCACGCAGTTGGGCGGTGTCCAAGGTGGCGGCCATGAGGACCGGGTTGTCTGCCTGCAGT
>NZ_JAINRD010000136.1 GCF_020400605.1 Streptomyces aculeolatus
GAGCAGGGAGTCAAGTTGCTGCTCGGAGGGCAGGCCGACCAATCGCGATACCAGCGAACCGTCCTGGTCGTCGCGCGCAGCCTGCGCCTGGGGGCGGGAGACTCTGCTGGACGTCGGTGTCAGACTGCGCAACATCGGGGGCAGCGCGCCGGCTTCCGCCTCCGCCACCAAACGCGCGGGATTGAGGCTAGCCGCGGCAACCACAGGTTGATTGGCCTGGAAGCAC
>NZ_JAINRD010000137.1 GCF_020400605.1 Streptomyces aculeolatus
CGGGTGCTGCAGTACGAAGGGTTGATCGACAAGCAGCACGGCAGGGGCAGCTTCGTCCGGCGCCCGCGGAGCACCGTGCTGCGGACCAACGAACGTCACCAGTGGGAGAAGGACCGGGCGCGCGAGGCGGAAGAGCACCGGCTGAAGACCGGCGCGACCGAGTACGACACCGGCCTCAAGGTGGATGACCTGGTCTTCCACGCCTCGTACAAGCAGATCGAGGC
>NZ_JAINRD010000013.1 GCF_020400605.1 Streptomyces aculeolatus
CCGCGCCGGCGGGGGGGGGGGCCGCCCCCGGGGGGGGGGGCGCCCGTCCGGCGGCCGCACCCGGCTCAGTCCAGGTCCGGGACCTTCGCCAGCTTGTCCGGGTTGCGCATGATGTCGATCGCCGTGATCCGCCCCGCGTCGACCGTGAGCGACAGCACCGCGAGCTGCCCGGTCCCGGCCCGGATCGCCAGCCCCGGCACGCCGTTGACCTCGACCGGCCGGATGCTCAGCGGCCCCACCTTGCCCGCGTACGTGATGATCATCTGCGCCACCCGCGCCGCCTCGCGCTCCGTGCGCTGCAGCGTGACGACCTTGCCGCCGCCGTCGCCGCGCAGCACCACGTCCGGGTCGAGCAGCGCGATCAGCCCCGGCAGGTCGCCGTCCTGGCACGCCGCGGTGAACGCCTCCACCACCTTCTGCTGCTCCGCCACCGTCGCCGGCGTCCGCGGCCGGCCGTCCTCCACCTGCCGCCGCGCCCGCGACGCCAACTGCCGTACCGCCGCCGGCGACCGGCCGACGACCTCGGCGATCTCCGGGAACGGGACGCTGAACACGTCGTGCAGCACGAACGCGGTCCGCTCGGCCGGCGACAGCCGCTCCAGCACCACGAGCAGCGCCATGCTCACCGACTCGTCCAACGTCACCCGGTCCACCGGGTCGTGCGAGCGGTCCGCGACCAGCGGCTCCGGCAGCCACGTGCCCACGTACTGCTCGCGCCGAGCCCGCGCGCTGCTCAGGGCGTCCAGCGCCAGCCGGCTGACCGTCGTCGTCAGCCAGGCGCCCAGGTCCCGCACGGAACCGGGGTCGTCGAGCCGCCGCAGCCGCAGCCACGCGTCCTGCACGCAGTCCTCGGCCTCCACCAGGGAGCCGGTCATCGTGTACGCCACGCGCAGCAGCCGCGGCCTGTTGGCCTCGAAGGAGCGCGCGAGCTGCTCCTCGGCGTCCCGCGAGGCGCCTTGTCCGGCGTCCGGACCGGTGTCCCGTGCGTCCCGTTTCGTCATTGCCCCGTCCCGTTCAGACGAATGGCCGGTCACGTGGCGACACGGCCCGGTTCCGGCGAGTATCCATGTCACACCCCGGGGGGCTGCGTCGTCAACAGGCTACGGAAGCCCGGGGCCCACCCCGGGGACGCTTGACGACCCTCCGGGGAAGAGATCATGACGATTACCGATGACCGAGAAGAGACCGCGGAACCGCCGGTGCAAAAGGGCGTGTTCGTCCGGGTCGGCGGCTTCGCCCACCGCCGCAAGTGGATCGCCCTGGCCCTGTGGGTGGCGGTGCTGGCCGGCGTGTGGGGCATCGCCACCGCGGTCGGCGACTCCTACAAGAACGACACCTCCCTCCCCGGCACCGAGGCGCAGGCGGCCGCCGACCTGCTGAAGGAGCACGGCGCGGAGCGGGCGGCGGACACCATCGACATCGTCCTGCACGACCGGGGCGGGGTGGACGGCGTGCGTGAGCGCGTCGACCCGATGCTCGCGGAGGTCGCGGAGCTGCCCAACGTCGGCGACGTACAGAGCCTTTACGACAACCCGACCGCGATAGCCGAGGACGGCACGATCGGCTACGCCACCGTGCGACTCGAGGTGGCGTCCGACGACATGCCGCTGGAGGACACGGAACGCATCGTCGACGCCGCGCAGGAGATCGAGGGCCAGGGGCTCCAGGTCGAACTGGGCGGTGACGCGGTCCGGCTGCTCGCGGAGGGCGAGACCGGCACCGGGGAGATGGTCGGGCTGGTGGCCGCGCTGGTCATCCTGGTGCTGATGTTCGGCACGTTCATCGCCGCCGGCCTGCCCATCGTGATCGCCCTCTTCGCGGTCGGCTCGACGGTCGGCGTCATCGTCCTGGCGTCGCACCTCTTCACCATCGCGTCCTGGACCCCGCCGATCATGTTCCTCGTCGGCCTCGGCGTCGGCATCGACTACGCGCTGCTGATCTTCGCCCGCTACCGCGCCGAGCTGGTGCGCGGCGCCGAGCCGGAACGGGCCACCGTCACGGCCATGGACGCCGCCGGCCGCTCGGTGTTCTTCGCCGGCTGCACCGTCATCCTGGCGCTGCTCGGCCTCACCGCCCTCGGGCTCGGCTCGATCCAGGGCATGGCGCTGTCGGTGGCGCTGACCGTACTGATGACGATGCTCGCCGCGCTGACCCTGCTGCCCGCGCTGCTCGGCATCTTCGGCAACCGCTTCGCCCGCCAGTTCACCAAGCGGGCGGAGAAGCGCAGGGCCAAGGGCAAGTCCGCGGACGGCGAGGGCTGGCGGAAGCTCGCGGCGGCGGTGCAGAAGCGTCCGCTGGCCGCCCTGCTGGGCGCCGCGATCCTCCTCGGCGCGCTCGCCTTCCCGGCACTGGGCATCCGCCTCGGCTTCAACGACGCCGGCAACGACCCCGACGACTCCACCAGCCGGCAGGCGTACGACCTGCTCTCCGACGGGTTCGGCCCCGGGTTCAACGGCCCGCTGCTGGTCGTCACCGAGGGCGGCGGCGGCAGCAGCGCGGAAGACGCTGCGGCGGCGGTGTCCTCCGCGCTGCGCGGCACCGAGGGCGTCGCGGCCACCGCGCCCGCGACGGCCACCCCGGACGGCGAGGCCGCGACCGTCCTCGTCTTCCCCACCACCTCGCCGCAGGACGAGGAGACCACGGAGCTCGTCGGCACGCTGCGCGACGACGTGCTGCCGGGGCTGACCGAGGACAACGGGGCGGAGTACCTCGTCGGCGGGGCCACGGCGGCATCCGAGGACTACGCCGGCAAACTCGGCGACCGGATGCCGCTGTTCATGATCATCGTGGTGGGGTTGTCCATCGTCCTGCTGATGGCGGTGTTCCGCTCGGTGCTCATCCCGCTGAAGGCCGCGTTCCTGAACCTGCTCAGCATCGGCGCCGCGCTCGGCGCGATGAAGCTGGTCTTCCAGGACGGTGCGCTCGGCTTCGAGGGCGGCCCCATCGAGGCGTACGTGCCGGTGATGATCTTCGCGATCGTCTTCGGCCTCTCGATGGACTACGAGATCTTCCTGATCTCCCGGATGCACGAGGAATGGGTCAACTCGGAGGACCGGGACCCGTCGCGCGCCGTACGGGAGGGGCTGGCCCATACCGGCTCGGTGATCACGGCGGCCGGTTCGATCATGATCGTGATCTTCGCGGCCTTCGTCCTCAGCCCGACCCGGCTGCTGCAACAGGCGGGCTTCGCCTTCGCGGTGGCGATCTTCGTCGACGCGGTCATCATCCGGTGCATGGTGGTGCCGGCGGCGATGGAGCTGATGGGCAAGCGCGCGTGGTGGATGCCGGCGCCGCTGGCGCGGATCCTGCCGAAGGTGGAGCTGGAGAAGCACTGAGCGGCCTCCGGCCGGGGGAGCCGGCCGGGCCGCGGAAGGGCCTCGCGGGTCGTCGACGGACGACCGGCGGGGCTCTTTGCCGTAGGCGGACAGGGGCGCCATGTGCGTACGGGCGGACGGCACCCGGCGCGTACGGGAACCGGCGTCACCCGGGGCGTACGCGGGACGCGTGCCGTCGGCCCGCTCACCCCTTGCGCGTGCGCGGCTCCCACAGCGGCAGCATCGCGTGCCGCACCTCCGCCAGCAACTCCCGCATCCCGGTCTCCGCGTCCCGCGGCCGGCCGCCCGCGACCGCGTCCGCGACCGCCTCGTGCAGGTCGAGGGCCGCGGGCTCGGGGTGGTGGGGCATGAGGCCGAGTTGGGTACGGCCCTGGAGCACGACGGCGACGACGTCGGCGAGCGCGCCGAACATCTCGTTGCCGCTGGCCTGGAGCAGCAGGGTGTGGAAGGCGATGTCCGCCTCCAGGAAGCGGTCGAGGTCGCCGGCCTCGCCGAGTGCGCGGAGGGTGGCGGCGATCCCGACCGCCCGTTCCCGCTCGGCGGCGGAGGCGCTGCGGGCGGCGGCCCCGGCGGCGAGCGGCTCGACGGCGATGCGGAGTTCGGTCAGCGAGCGGAGCTGGGCGTTGCGGCCGGGACCGGAGAGGCGCCACCAGATGACGCGGGGGTCGTAGACGTTCCACGAGGCGCGGGGCTGGACGGTGATGCCGACGCGGCGGCGCGAGCGGACCAGGCCCATGGACTCCAGGATCCGCATGGTCTCGCGGGCGACGGTGCGGGAGACGCCGAAGCGCTCGCGGATCTGCTCCAGCGTGAGCACGTGGCCCTCGGGCAGGGCGTCGCCGGTGATCTCCTCGCCGATGGTGTCGAGGACGGAGCTGTGCAGGACGGCGGCGTCGGTGGCGGGGGGCGGCGGGGACGCTGCGGCGTGCTCGCGCTTCCCATGGCCGACGCCCCGTAGCTCCACCGCTGAAGAGTATCCCGGACGGGACCCTTCCCCGGTTTCGGCCATTGGTGCTACCTTTCCCAGCGATTGGTAACACCATTCTAGGGAGGCTTCATGTCACCGCCTTCTACGCACCGGTTGATCACCTCGGGCACCCACACCGGGCTCGTGGTCATGGGCGTCTCCGGCGCCGGCAAGAGCACCGTCGCCCGGCTGCTGGCCGACCGGCTCGGCTGGGCGCTCGCGGAGGCCGACGACTTCCACCCCGCCAGGAACATCGAGAAGATGCGCGCCGGCACCCCCCTCACCGACGCCGACCGCCGGCCCTGGCTGCGGGCCATCGCCGGGTGGCTGGCGGCGTGGGCGGACGCCGGCGAGAACGCGATCGTCACGTGCTCCGCGCTCAAGCGCGCCTACCGCGACGTCCTGCGCGACGCCGGCCCGCGGGTCCGCTTCGTCCACCTGCACGGCGACCACGACACCCTGGCCCGCCGACTGGGCGGCAGGTCCGGCCACTTCATGCCGCCGGCGCTGCTCGACTCGCAGTTGGCGGACCTGGAGCCGCTGGCGGCGGACGAGGACGGGGTGGTGGTGGACATCGGGGGGACGCCGGAGGAGGTGGCAGCCGAGGCGCTGCGCCGCCTGGGCCCGGCCGTGACCGCCACCCCGGGCCCGTAACGCGTCACGCCACGCGGTCCACGCACTCGCGCCGCGGGTCCCCGCCCGCACCCGGCCCGTAGCAGCCCGACGCCTCCCACCCTCCCCGCACTCACGACACCCCACCCGCTCTCCACCCGATCCCCGCCCGCAACCCCGTCCCCGTACCCGAGAAGCGCCTCCCTCCCTCCCCGGACCCACCACACCCACCCGCTCTCCGCCTGCTGCTCCCACCCCTTCCCCGACCACAACCCCGTCCCCGTACCCGAGAAGCGATGGAGCTTTTCCGATGACGACGGTGCATCTGGCCCAAGAGGTCGAAGACTGGACCCAGACGATGTCCGCGGGCCCGCTGCTCGCGATAGCCGGCGCGGCCGTGGCCGTGCTCCTCTTCATGGTGATCTACCTGCGCATCCACGCCTTCCTCGCGCTGGTCACCATCAGCATCCTCACCGCCTTCGCCGCCGGCATCCCGGCCGCCCAGGTGGTCCCCGTGGCGACCGAGGGCTTCGGCTCGACGCTCGCAAGCGTCGCGCTGCTCGTCGGCCTCGGCGCGATGCTGGGCCGGCTGGTGGAGGTCAGCGGCGGCGCGCAGAGCCTCGCGGACGCCATGATCCGGAAGTTCGGCGAGGACCGCGCCCCGTTCGCGCTCGGCCTCGCGTCGCTGATCTTCGGCTTCCCGATCTTCTTCGACGCCGGCCTCGTCGTGATGCTGCCGATCGTCTTCACCATCGCCCGCCGCCTCGGCGGCGGCGTCCTGCGCTACGGGCTGCCGGCCGCCGGCGCGTTCTCCGTCATGCACGTCTTCGTGCCGCCGCACCCGGGCCCCGTCGCCGCGACCGAACTGCTGGGCGCGGACGTGGGGCTCGTCGTGGCGATCGGCGTGGTGATGGCCATCCCGATCTGGTACGTCACCAGCTACCTCTACGGCCTGTGGATCGGCGAGAAGATCGTCCTGGCGGTGCCGGACATCCTCACCGGCGGCCCGCAGGAGGACAAGCAGCCCGAGCCGCCGAGCGCGTCCACCGTCATCGGGCTGCTCATGCTCCCGCTGGTGCTGATCTTCGCCAACACCGGCCTGGACACGGCCCGCGCGGCGGGCTGGGTGGAGGACACGGAGTCCTGGTACAACGTCGCCCGCGCCCTCGGCTCGACACCGGTGGCGCTGCTGCTGACGGTCTTCGTCGCGTCGTACGTCCTGGGCACGCGCCGCGGCAAGGGCGTGGAGATGATCGAGAAGCTCGTCGACTCCGCGCTCGGCCCGGTCTGCGCGATCATCCTCATCACCGGCGCCGGCGGCATGTTCGGCGGCGTACTGCGCGCCAGCGGCATCGGCGACGCCCTCGCCGACGCCATGAGCGACCTGGGCCTGCCGGTCATCGTCGTCGCGTACGTCGTCGCCACCGCCCTCCGCATCGCCCAGGGCTCCGCGACGGTCGCCCTGACGACGGCCGCGGGGCTGATCCAGCCGGTGGTCCTGGACGCGGACTACAACGCGGTGCAGCTCGCGGCGATCGTCCTGGCCACGGCGGCGGGGTCGGTCACGGCCAGCCACGTGAACGACTCGGGATTCTGGCTGGTGGGGCGGTTCTTCAACATGGACGTGAAGACGACGCTGAAGACCTGGACGGTGATGGAGACGACGATCGGCCTCTCGGCCTTCGGCCTGGCCTCGCTCCTCTTCGTCATCGCCTGACACCGCGCCCCCCCCGGCCGGGACCCGCGGCACGCCTCCCGGCCGGGGGTGCGCCGCGGCTCCCGGCCGGGCCCGCCGGCCGGGCTCGGGGCACCGGAAGGAATCGTTTTGGCGATCTCCCCCGCCATCCCATATCCTGCTGGAGCCCCCGAGCGCGGCTCAACCAGCGCCCCGGCGGGCCGTCGGCCCTCATCGTCTAGTGGCCCAGGACGCCGCCCTTTCAAGGCGGTAGCACGGGTTCGAATCCCGTTGGGGGCACCCACTCTTCGCCCCTCCGAACTGCGAGAATGCGGTCGGAGGGGGGGTCGTGCTGACGTGTCAGCACGGCTGTGCTGACACGAGGCTTCCGTGACCCAGGGCCCGGCGGTGGAGAGCATCCCCCGGCCCCGTGGCCGATACAGTGCTGGCTTCCGGCTCCGGAGAAGGTCGTCGCGATGTCCTGGCGGGACTGACGAACCATGCGAGCCGTTCAGCCATAGTCCTCATCGATCGCGTGACACCGACGGCATCCGTCGCTCTCCCCGCTGCACTCCTGTACGTTATCGTGTACGTCGTGAAGACAATGAGTGTCACTGAGCTGCGCGCCGCCCTCGCCGACGCCCTCGATGCGGTCGAGCAGGACGCCGAGGAACTGGTCATCACCCGGGCCGGTCACGAGCCGATGGTCGTCGTCTCGCTCGCCGAGTACGAGGCACTGAAGGAGACCGACTACCTGCTGCGGTCGCCCGCGATGGCCGAGCGTCTGCGCAGGTCGATCGAGCAGGATCGCGCGGGCCATGGCACGGTCCGCGAGTTGGTCGACTCCGGCGACGAGGCCGGACAGGGCGCCGCGTGAAGGTTCTCTTCCTCGATGACGGCTGGGAAGACTACCTGTGGTGGCAGGCGAACGATCGCAAGCTTCTGAAACGGATCAACCAGCTCATCGCCGACATCGACCGCAACGGCCACGAGGGGATCGGCAAGCCCGAGCCGCTACGGAGCGACCTCTCCGGCTACTGGTCACGGCGCATCAACTCCGAGCACCGGCTGGTGTACCGCATCGACGAGGACGACACCGTCCACGTCGTGGCATGCCGCTTCCACTACGAACGCAGATGAGGACGCGCCGCCCGTAGACACCGCCCCCACCGGGCGCGGCTCACGGCGGATCCAGCCACCACACGCCTCGCAAGCCCTCATTCGCGACAGCAATGGTCCGCCACTCCGTGCTGACGGGCACCCACACACCAAGGCCCTGACCAGCATCTACGCGGTCGGGGCCGTGCCGTCGGCAGCCGGTGGCCGCAGTCGCAGAACCACGGCCTCGTACACGGGGGCGGCACTCCCCGGCTGGGACCTGCCGAGCTTCCGGTACCCCCACGACTCGTACGCGGCCCGAGCAGGCGCCGCCCCGGGCTCGGGCCGCACGGTAAGCGCCACCCGCTCCACGGCCAGCCCTGCGAGGAGAGCGGCATGCAACCGCCGGGCGACCCCCTGCCGCCGCCAGGGCTTGCGGACGGCCAGCTCGACCACGGCGAAGGTGCGCTGCCCGTCCTCGGCGGCGAACGCGGCCGGCGGCGGCCGGAGGAGGTTGCGCCACCAGCCGGTGTCCGGCGGCGGGCGGAAGCCGTAGCCGAAGCCGACGACCTCGCCACCGGCGACGGCCAGCGCCACGCGGAAGCCCGGCCGCCCGGCGTGGACGGCGAACAGCCCGGCGAAACCGGCGATGTCCTCGGGCCCCTCGCGGTACGGCGGCTCGACGTAGATCTCCCGGTACGCGGGCAGGAACGCCTCAAGCGTCTCCGCGGCGGCACCCCCGTCGAAACACCGCACCGTCACCTCATCCATGCGGCTCCCTCCGCGCGGCCCTCGCCGTCGCGTCCAGGGCCCGGTCCCAGGGAAAGCCCGCCGCGTTTCCGTGGCGCGGTGGGTGAGGCTCGTACCCCTCCGGGCCGTCCAGGTACACCACACCCTGCGACCGCAGCGTCTCCACCGCACGCGCGACCGCCGGCTGGGCGCCCTGTGCCTGGTTGAAGTAGGGCATGGCCAGCACCGGAACGCCCATGTGCACGCCCTCCGACACAAGGCCGAGGGCCAGTGTGTCCGCGATCCCCGCGCCCCACTTGCACAACGACGTGCAGGACAGGGGAGCCACCAGCATCGCGTCGCACTTCGGAAGCGCGTCCCTCTCGCCCGGCAGCTTGTACTGCGACCGGACGGGGTGCCCCGTCAGCGCCGCGAGTTCGGCAACCCGCGGCCCCCACCAGCGGGCCGCCGACGGCGTCAGGACCAGGCACGTGTCCCACCCTCCGCCTGGGCGGCGCGCACTCCGTCATCGACATGCTCGGTCGGACCGGCGGCACATGCGATCAGGTACAGGACGCGGGTCATGCCTGGAGTCCACACCGCCCCGCCAGCGCACACAACCGTGCTCCCGGCCGGGGCGTCGCTCCCAGCAGGTTCTTCACCAGACTCACCGTTTCCGGGCGGCCCTCGACTTCCTCGGGTGCCAGCGTGTCCGCTTTGAGCAACTCATTCGCGGCCTCGTCCTTCCGCCGTGTCAGGAGCGACGCGTGTGCAGGGCGATGTGGTGCCTGGCCCGCCGCTCCCGGGACATGTCCGCGACCGCCGACGGCTCCAACCCCGCGGCGGTGTCCAGCGCGGACCACCCGTCCTCGAACCTCCCAGGGGCCTCCGGCGGCCGATCCCCGCAGTGTCCATGGTGGCCCCCTGCGACAAGGCACACACTCTGTGTGCCCCTCATTGGTATACCGCGTCCTACCTTCTGAGCACCCGAACTTGACCGAAGGGCTGTGATGATGCCTGAGGGTATGGCAACGCCGCCGATTGCCGCCTACATCTACGACCGGTGCGCCACGTTGGCGACCGCCGCACTGGACGAGCGCATAGAGCGCTGCCGCCGCTACGCCGTCGAGCACGGCTGGGTGGTTGCCGGGGAGTGGGTGGACCGTGCGCTCACGAACTGGCCGCGCCCGCGGTGGCAAGGCATGGCGCACGCAATGCGGCGGGCCGCCACCGGCAGGGTGTGCCTCGTCGACTCGTGGGAACGCATCAGCCGGGAGCGGGACGGGTCCGCGGTCCTCCGGCGGGCCGTCCATCTGGCCGGCGGGTACTGCGTCACCGCGGCCGGCGAGGACGACTTGGGCCAGGGCCGGATGTACGTCGCCGCCCCGCCGGCGTCGAAGGGGCGGCCGTGAGCACCAAGGGCCGTACCTCGATGGAGGACCACCTGTCTGCCATGTTCCCACCCGCGGACGCCACTTCCGCCCCCGGCTGCGGGCGGTGTGCCGAACTGGTCGCCGCACGGGCCGCGGCCCGTGCGGTGGGGGACCTGTCTGCCGTCAGTGATGCCAATGTCCTTATTCGGAGGTACGCCCACTGAACCCGTGCCCCCGGCCGGGGCAGCGGGGGGTGAGGGTCATGCGGATGTCTTCTGCGGCCCAGAGGACGAAGCGTTCCACCGGTGTCACCGTCTGGTCCGGTGTCAGCGTGAGGTCGAACCGTTTCAGTACGACCGCCAGGGCCAGTTTCGCCTCGACCAGGGCCAGTGCCGCGCCCTCGCAGCTCCGCGGGCCGATGCCGAACGGGATGTAGGCGAGGCGGTGGCGGGTCGCGGAGGCTTCCGGGGTGAAGCGGTCCGGGTCGAAGCGGGTCGGGTCCGGCCAGTGGGCGGGGTTCATGTGGACGGCCCAGAACGGGTAGAAGACCGTCGTGCCGGCGGGGAGGGTGTAGTCGCCGAGGCGGAGTTCCGCGGTGGTCTCGCGGGCGCCGTACGGGCCCGGTGGGTACAGGCGCATCGCCTCGCGGAGGACCGTGTCCAGATAGCGGAGTTGCTTCAGGTCGGCGTACGTGGGCGTGGCGCGGTCGCCCAGGACCCGGTCCAGTTCGGCGGCGGCGCGCTCCGCGGCCGAGGGGTGCTGCGCGAGCAGGTAGAGCGCCCAGGAGATCGCCACACCCGTCGTGTGCTGGGCGGCCATCATCGTCATCAGCACCGTGTCGCGTATCCGCGCCGGCGACTCGCCCGCCGCGACCAGCGCCGCGATCATGTCGCTGTGGTCCGCCTCCGCCGCGGGGCCGCGCTCCTCGTGGGCGGCGAGCACTCCGTCCACGGTCGTACGCAGATACGCCAGCGCCCGGTCCGACCGGGCGCGGCGCTCCTCCGCCGGGCCGGCCACGTCCACCTGGTACAGCCGCGCCAGGTAGTCGGTGAGCAGGTCCTCGAACGCCGACACGACCCGCCCCGCGGACTCCTCGGACGCCAGGCCGCTGCCCAGGGCGAACTCGCAGACCATCTGCAGCGACAGCCTGCTCAGGTCCTTCTGCAGTTCCACGGGCCCGTGCGCCGACCGCTCCGCCCACCGGTCGGCCATCGCCGCCGTCAGGGCGGCGAACTGCGCGAAGTGCGCCTCGTGCGCGGGCCGTCCGGCCAGCACCGACAGCATCACGCGCCGCCAGGGCCCGTGTTCCGCCGCCGGGAGCGTCTGGAGGTTGCCCGACTCCTGGAGGGGCGCCAGGAACTCGAAGAGCTTCTCCGGCCGCTTGTCGATCTCCGCGGTGGCCTCCAGCAGCACGGGATCGGCGACCGACACCGCCATGTCCGCGCCCGGTAAGGGGAACCGCACCAGGGGGCCGTACTCGGCGTGCAGCATCAGTTGATAGTTGTGCAGCCCGCCCGCCGCCGTGATCGCCTTGACGCCGTCGCTCTCGCTCGCGGCGGACGGCCCGGGAATCCGCTCGATGCCGTGGTCCGGCATGGCACTCCTCCTCCGTCGGTGGGCCACATGGTTCCACGTACCCGCCGACGGGGCAGGAGGCCCGGGCCGTACTACTGTGGCGCACGTCGAGAGGAGCGCAGTGTGACACCGGACGGTTTCCGTTTCGAGGAGATCGACGTCAGCAGGCCGCATCCCGCGCGGATCTACGACTACCTGCTGGGCGGCAAGGACAACTACGAGGTCGACCGCCGGGCCGGCGAGCAACTCGTCGCCGCCGCGCCCGAGGCGCGGATCGGCCTGCGCGCCAACCGCGCGTTCCTCCAGCGCGCCGTCCGCCACGTCGTCGGCAGCGGCATCCGCCAGATCCTCGACATCGGTACGGGCCTGCCCACCGCCCCGAACGTGCACGAGACCGCCCAGGAGACCGCGCCGGACACGCGCGTCGTCTACGTCGACAACGACCCCATCGTCCGCGCCCACGCCGACGCGCTGCTGAGCAAGGCCGGCGCGACGAGCATCGTGCAGGCCGACGTCCGCGACCCGCGGTCCATCCTGGACCACCCCGACGTCCGCCGGGTCCTCGACTTCGACGAGCCCGTCGCGGTGTTCCTGGTGGCGGTGCTCCACTTCCTCACCGACGCCGACGGGCCCCGGCAGGTCGTCGCCACCCTGCGCGACGCGCTGCCGTCCGGCAGCTACCTGGTGCTCTCCCACGCCACCGGCGACTTCGCCGACCGCACCGACGCGCAGGCCGTCTACAACAAGGCCACCGCGGGCCTGAACCTGCGCCCGTACGCGGAGATCGAGCCGTTCTTCGACGGCTTCGGCCTCGTCGAACCCGGCCTGGTGCAGGTCCCGTTCTGGCGCCCGGACACCCCGCCGCCGGCGCGGTACGAGGAGATCGGCATCTACGCGGGCGTCGGACGCAAGGACTGACGGCCGCCGGGCGCCGGTGTCAGACCCCTGCCCTACGTTGGCGGGATGCGCGCTGACACCCCCCGTATCGACCGCCCGGCAGACCTCGACGCCGTCCGCACCTCCTATGACCGAGTGGCAGACAGCTACGTCCACTTGATGCAGACGACGGGCATGGCCGACATCCGCCGCTACCCCTGGCTCAAGGCCGCGCTCGACGTGTTCGCCGACGCCGTGGGCGACTCCGGGCCCGTCCTCGACGTCGGCTGCGGACCGGGCCAGGTGACCGCGTACCTCGCCGAACGTGGTCTTGACGCCTCCGGCGTGGACCTCTCGCCCGGCATGATCGAGCACGCCCGCCGGCTGCACCCGCAGTGCCGCTTCGGCGTCTCCTCCGCGACCGACCTCGAACTCGCCGACGGGTCGCTGGGCGGGGTGCTCGGGTGGTGGTCGCTGTTCAACCTGCCGCGGGACGTCCTGCCGCAGGTGCTCGGGCTGTTCGCGCGGGCGCTGAAGCCGGGCGGGCACTTCCTCACCGGAACGCATGTGGGGGAGGGGGATCTGCTCCGGACGGAGGCGTACGGCACGGAGGGCGTGCGCTGGACGACGCACAGGTGGCGGCCGGAGGAGTTCGCGGCGTTGATCGAGGGGGCGGGGCTGCGGGTGGTCGCGGAGCTGCGGCTGCCGGGGGACGGGCAGACGGGGCCGGGGGTGGTGGTGATGGCGAGGAAGCCCGAGGCGTGACGGGCGCCCGCCGGGCCGGAGGCCTGACCGGCGCACCGAACCCCGGCCCGGCCCGGCCCCCGGCTAAAACACGTCGAAAACTCGCCACCGTCCGCGCTAACGTCCGCAACCATGTCGCGAACCTTCGAACGTCCTCCCCTCCTCGCCGATGAACGCACCTCCCTCACCGGCTGGCTCGAACTCCAGCGCAAGATCCTCCGGTGGAAGTGCGACGGCCTGAGCGAGGAGGACGCCCGCCGCTCCGTCATCCCGACCTCGCCGCTCATGACCATGGCCGGGCTCATGGTCCATGCGCGCTGGGTCGAGCACACCTGGCTCGACGTCCTGTTCCTCGGCGGGGACAGCACGCCGAACCCGTCCTTCGACGAGTCCGCGGCCGAGGACGCCGACTGGTTCACCGACGGCGCCACCCTCGCGCAGGTGCTCGCGGACTACGAGGCCCAGTGCGTCCACAGCGACGAGATCATCGCCGGGGCCTCCCTCGACGACGTCGCCCGCCACCCCGGCTTCCCGCGGAGCCAGGGGAACCTGCGCTGGATCCTCACCCACCTCATCGAGGAGACCGCGCGGCACGCCGGGCACGCGGACATCGTGCGCGAGCTGATCGACGGCAAGCAGGGCTATTACTGAGCGGGAGCGGGTGACCTGCCTCTTCTTCCGTATCAGGGCCGGTGTCAGTCCCGCTCACTAGGCTCCTGCCGCATGACCATGATCTTCGACGTCTTCACCGAGGCGACCCGCGGCACCACACTTTCCGGGACGGTGCAGTACCGCGACCCCGACAACTACGGGTTCAACCAGGGACCCGCTTTCGGGCTGCAGCTCATCATGGAGGGCTGGACCGAGCGCGGCGACTTCGGTCCCGCGTCCGTGTCGCCCGCGATGGAGGCCGAGTTCAAGGAGCTGTACGAGCTGTACTTCGGCCCGAAGGCGCGCGTGGACAAAGAGGGGTATCTGCTTCAGGACGGCTCCACCGAGGTGCGGATACCGCGCGTGAAAGCGGCGGAGTTCTACAAAGGCCGCCTCGACCCGTACGGCGGGCGGGGTTTCTCGGACGGCGTCCACTACCTCGACCTGATGCCGGAGCCCGGCGCGTTCGCGCGCCGTACGGAGGAGATCATCGTCTCCTGGGAGATCGCCGAGGACGACACCTACGAAATAGAGGAGGACGGCGGGACGGCCGCCTCCTTCACCCTCGAAGTGAGCGACAAGCGGTATCTGGAGCACTTCCGCAAGAACGCCTTCTTCCAGACCACGTTCACGGGCCACCTGCCCGAGGCGTAGATAGTCCCGGCCAGTTGCTCCCGCGCCCTCGTCCCCGACCGACCCGGGGACGAGGGCGCGGTGTCCGCAGAGGACGGCGTCAGTGGTCGCGGTACGCGACCTGGACCGCCATCTCCCCCAGCCGCTCCCGCCAGCCCGGTGCCAGCGGCGCGCTCTCCAGCGCCTCGCGGGCCGTCGCCACCAACTCGTCGATGCGGCTTTCCACTTCCTCCCGCATCCCCGACGCCAGCAGCGCCCCGTGGAGGCGGTCCGCGTCCCAGTTCTGGCCGTCCGCGACCAGGCGCGCCACCTCGGCGTCCTTCGTCGCCGCCAGGGCGAGCAGCAGGTTCATCTTGTGCTCGCTGATGTCGAGGCCCGCGGGCTTGCCCGTGACCTCCGGGTCGCCGAAGGCGTCGAGGAGGTCGTCGCGGAGCTGGAACGCCTCGCCCGCCGCCACGCCGTACGCCTCGAAGACCTCGTTCAGGTCGTCGCGGCCCGCGATCGTCGCGCCCAGGGACAGGGGGCGGTGGATCGTGTACTGGCCCGACTTGCAGATGGCGACGTAGCGCGCCAGAGCCGGGTCGGGGGCGAGTTCCGCCGCCAGGGACATGTCGAGCTGCTGGCCGAGGATCATCTCGGTGCCGAGGTGGTTCCACACCCGGCGCGCCGGGCCGGACAGGGCCTCCACGGCGGTGTGGGCGTAGCCGTACGCGAGGTCGCCGGCGATGATCGCCGCGCCCTCGCCGTAGCGGCGGGCCTCGCCGGCCCAGCCGTGGTCGGCGTGGATGCCGGCGTGCTTCATGTGGGCGGTCGAAAGGCCGCGGCGGGTGGGGGCGTTGTCCATGACGTCGTCGTGGATCAGGGCGAAGGCGTGCAGCAGTTCCAGCGCGGCGCCGGCCGAGACGACAGCGTCCTCCGCCTGCGAGCCGTCGAGTGCGCCGCCGGCGGCGAGGTAGCCGCTGATGCAGAACGTCGGGCGCAGCCGCTTGCCGCCGGCCCCGACCAGGTGGGCGATCGCGTCTATCGGCCGCGTCATCCGGGCGTCGACGTCGCCCCACGTCTTGCGCTCGGCCGCGAGTAAGTCCTCGATGCGGGCCGAGACGCGGGTGAGGAGCCTGACCGTGGACACGGCCAGCTCCGCCGAGTCCGCTGCCGGGTCCCCTGCCAGGCCCGCCGCCAAGTCTGCTGAGTCCGCCGCCGGGTCCACCTCGGTCCCCGGTTGCCCCGGGTCCGCCGGTGTGCGGAAAGACGGGTTCTCCTCCGCGGTCATGACCGGATCGACCTCCCCCACAGGCCAGTACCACCATCCGTGCGCTGCGTTCATTATCGGCCTGACGCCTTGTGCCGCACTGGAGTCCGAATTGGCTCCGACTTGGGATCCCCAGGCGGGCGAACCGGGGTGGGCCGCCAAGTCGGCGCCAAGCGGTTGGACAGTCCGTCTGCATACGCTCCGGCAGTCTCCTCGTCGAGTCTCCTCGTCGAGTCGCCCGGGCAGAGGCCACGTTGACGCCCGGGGATGAATGCTCCAAACTCGGTGCGTACCATCAGATCTCGGACTGTCGGCCGCAGCGACCGTCCGAGGAGAACCGAGCGGCGTGCGCCGCCGCTCCTGGTTGGCTCCCCCGCCGCCCCGGGTCACCCGTGGGCGGCGGGGTGTTGTTCAGGTTCTGCCCCCCACCGAGGAGAGAGATGACCAAGAAGCTGTACGCGGCCCTCGTCACCACCGCCGCGGCCGCCGCCGCCCTGCTGGCCGCCCCGGGCGCGTCCGCCCAGGCGGTGGCCGACGGCTACGACCGCTGTCCGGCGGAGCACTACTGCCTGTTCTCCGGCCTCGACGGCACCGGCGACATGGTCGCCCTCAAGGACGACACCCCGAACCTGGCCGCGGTCGGGATGGACGACCGCGCCAAGTCGGACTGGAACCGCACGGGTTACTGGATCAACCTGTGGTCCGACGCCGACTACGCCGGCTGCATGGCCGTCACCAGCCCCGGCGGCAAGGGCAACTTCTTCTCGTCCTTCCAGGACTTCTTCAGCTCGGTCGAGGTCGACGAGCCCAACGGCATGTCCTGCTGACGAAGCCGCACGCGCCGGGCCCGCCCCTCCGGGCCCGCCGCCCCCCGGTTCGCCGTTCGGGGACCCGTCCCGGCGCCGGCCCGCTAGCGTCTCCGTATGGCGTTCTGGCGGCGTGACCGCAAGGGGAAGAACCCGGGCAGCGGCACCGGCGGTACGGGCGGCTCCGGCCGCTCCGGCGGCATCTCGGTCAACGTGGTCGACCCCCGCAGGCCCGGTCCGGCCGACCGGCCAGGGCTGCTGCTCGGCGACCGGCAGCTCCCGCGGATCACGGTCTCCAGCTTCACCGACCGGCTCACCGCACACGCCCGTTCGCAGCATCCCCCCGGCACCGGACAGGTGGCCGTCGTCATGCAGCACCGCTCGTTCGCGGAGGACGACGGTGTGATCTTCATGGGCTTCGCCGGCCGCCCCGGGATCGTCGTCCGGATGACGCCGCGGCTGCGCGCCGACCTGTACGACCTGGGCGAGGCGATCGCCGCCGACGGCGGGGTGCTGTACCTCGACGCGCACGAGGGGTTCCTGCGCGCCACGCTCGTGCTGCCCGCCATGACGGTCGACCTGGACACCGGGATGCTGCTCCGGGAGGGCAACGTCCAGGAGTTCCTCGCCGCCGCGTACGCGACCGAGACCGTCGAACTGCACGTCCAGCACACCACCCACGACCGGCTGCTGAACTACACGTGCGCCGCCCCCGGCATCCGGGCCGTGCTCGACGAGGGCTTCGACCTCTACACCCAGCCCCCGCCGGCCGACCTGCGTGCCGCCCTGCTCGCGGTCAACGACCGCCTGAACCCGGCCGTGCGCCTGCCGCTCCGGGTCACGGGCAACGCCGACCTCGCCCTCGCGTGCCTGGTCGACGTCTGACGCGCCGCCGCCGGCTCACTCCGGCCCGTAGCGCAGGACGTGCGTGGGCAGGACGGTGCGCCGCGGGGGCCGGGCGGCGGCGGGGCCGCCGTTGATGCGGTCGATGAGGAGCCGCGCGGCCTGCCGGCCCATCTCGTCGGCGTCGTACGACACGATGGTCAGCGGCATCCCGAGGACGTCGGCGAGGTCGAAGTCGTCGAACCCGGCGAGCGCGACGGGCAGTTCGAGGGCGCGGACCGCGCGGATGGCGCCCTGGGTGAGGCGGTTGTTGGTGCAGAAGAGGGCGGTGGGGGCGGTTCCGGTGCCCGCGGGCCCCGCCGGCGCCAGCAGCCCCAGCGCCGCCTGCTCCGCCGTCGCCACGTCCGCCGGCCCGCGCCGCACGAGCCGGTCGTCGGGCTCCAGGCCGGCGTCCTCGTGGGCGGCGCGGTAGCCGCGGTAGCGCTCGGCGCCGGTGTGGATGGCCGGCGGGTTGCCGAGGAACCCGATCCGGCGGTGGCCCGCGGCGATCAGGCGGGCGGTGGCGTCGCGGGCGCCGCCGAAGTCGTCGACGAGGACGCAGTCCGCCTCCATGCCGGACGGCGGCCGGGAGGCCAGCACCACGGGCATGTCGCGCAGCGCCGCGGGTGTGAGGTGGCTGTGGCTGCCGCCCGCCGGGACCACGATCATGCCAGCGACCTGCCGCGACGCCAGGTCCTCCACCAGCCCGCGCTCGCGGTCCAGCTGCTCGCCGGTGTTGCTGAGCAGCATGCTGAGCCCGTGCTCGGAGGCGACTTCCTGGACGCCGAGCGCGAGCCGCGAGTAGAAGGGGTTGGCGAGGTTGGTGACGATCAGCCCGATCATGCCGCTGCCGCCCAGGCGCAGGCTGCGCGCGGTCGCGTTGAGCCGGTAGCCGAGGTCGTCGACGGCGGTGAGGACGCGCCGCCGGGTGTCCTCGCTGACGCGGGTGTCGCGCTTCAGCACCCGCGACACCGTCATGGTGCTGACCCCGGCGCGGTTGGCGACGTCACGCATCGTCGGTGCCCCGGCGTCGCCCGGTCGCTGCTGGGACATGCCCGTTCCCTCCACCCGCTCCGCGGTCCTTCGCGACCGCGAAACCGCCAATTCTAGGGTCCGGCTTCGATCTCGCGTCGTTCGCCCGAAGGGCGGGTGGCGCGGCGTCTGGTGCGTGCGATCGCAAGGCGGAGGGCCGACCGCATAGTGGGCCTATTCGGTCGATCCCGACAACGCGGCGAGCGTGCGTGCCCGGGGGTCGCGCCGCAGGCGGGAGGTTGAAGACAGACCCCGGGGGACGCTCCGCGGGTGCGGGGCCGGGGTGCCCGGAGCGGGGGTTCCGGCGGGCGCGATAGTGGCGGGGTGACTCGCGTACGCACCCGAAGGGCCGGCGCCGCCCTCGCCGGCGCCGCCGTCGTGGCCGCCGCCCTGCTCGTGGTCCCGTGGGGAGAGGGCGACGGGGACGGGGCCGAGGGCCGGGCGCTGGAACTGCCGCCGCCCGGCGCCGGGCTCGACTACCAGATCGGCGGCGCGTACGACCCGCCCCCCGGCGTCGGCGTCGTCGTCCGCGACCGCGGCGACGCCCCCGCCCCCGGCGTGTACAACGTCTGCTATGTCAACGCCTTCCAGGCCCAGCCCGGCGCCGAGGACGAGTGGGACCCCGACCTGCTGCTGCGCGACGCCGCGGGCGAGGTCGTCTACGACGAGGACTGGGGCGAGGCCGTGCTCGACCTGCGCACCGCGGACAAGCGCCGGCGCATCGCCGCGGTGGTCGGGCGCTGGATCGACGGCTGCGCCGAGCGCGGCTACCAGGCCGTCGAGCCCGACAACCTGGACACGTACACCCGCTTCCCGCGCCTGCTGACCGCCGCCCAGGCCCGGTCGTACGCCGCGCTCCTCGCCGAGCACGCGCACGGCCGCGGGCTGGCGGTGGCGCAGAAGAACACCGCGGAGCTGGCCGGCGACCGGGCGCGTACCGGGCTGGACTTCGCGGTCGCGGAGGAGTGCGGCGAGTACGACGAGTGCGCTGCCTACGCCGGGGCGTTCGACGACCGGGTGCTGGTCGTCGAGTACACCCCGGGCGGCCTCGCGGCGGCGTGCGGCGAGTGGGCCGACCGCCTGAGGATCGTCCGCCGCGACCGCGCGGTCTCCCCGGAGGGCGCCGCGGACTACGTCCGCGAGACCTGCTGAGAGACGGCTCCCTTCGGCTCGGCCGCCGCGTACCCGGACCCGGACCCGGTCTCGGACCCGGACCCGGACCCGGACCCGGGCTCCCGTTCCCGCTCCGGGCGCGGCGTCGCGAGCAGCGACGTCAGGCACGCCGCGCCCAGCAGCACCGCCGCCCCCACCGTCAGCGCCGTCGTGTACCCGTGCACCGTGGCCGCCGTCGCCGTGGTCCCGGCCGCCGACGCGAGGTGCGCGGCGGCGGCGCTCGCGGCGAGGGTGTTGAGCAGTGCCGTGCCCAGCGCGGCGCCCAGTTGCTGGGACGCGTTGTACGCCGCCGAGGCCGCGCCGATCTCGTGCGGGCGCATGTGCGCGGTGGCCAGCGCCGCCGTCGGCGGCATGACGCAGCCGAGGCCGAGACCGGTGAGCACCAGCGCCGGTACGAGGTACGCCCCCAGCACCGCCGAGGAGTCCGCCGTCAGCCGGGTCAGGAGCAGCATGCCGAGCGCCGCCGCGACCAGCCCCGGCACGATCAGCGCGGCGGGCGCGACACGCCCGTGCAGCCGCCCGGCGATGAGCATGGAGCCGGCGAGCGCCGCGGCGGCGTTGACGATGAGCGTCAGCCCCGACTCCACGGGCGAGTAGCCGAGGACGGTCTGCGTGTAGTAGCTCATGAACAGGTAGAAGCCGAAGATCGCGACGAACATCAGCGTGATGGCGGCGAACGCCCCGCCCCGCGCCCGGTGCAGCAGCACCCGCATCGGCAGCAGCGGCTGCGGCGCCCGCAGTTCCACGGCGACGAACGCGGCCAGCAGCGCCGCCCCGCCGGCGAGCAGCGCGAGCACCTTCGGGTCGCCCCAGCCGTGCGGCTCGGCCTCGCTGAAGGCGTAGACGACGGCCGCGAAGCCGGCGGTGCTGAGCAGCGCGCCCGGCACGTCGAGCCTGCCCGCGGCGCGCAGCGGGGGAGCGTGCGGCACGAACGCGGTGCCGAGGACGGCGAGGAGCGCGACGGGCACGTTGACGTACAGGCACCAGCGCCAGCCCGCGTACTGCGTCAGCAGCCCGCCCGCGATCAGCCCGACCGCCGCGCCCGCCGCGCCGACCGCGGCGAACACCCCGAAGGCGCGCCCGCGTTCGCGTGTGCCGGTGTAGGTCGTCGTCAGCAGCGAGAGCCCCGCGGGCGCGAGGAGCGCGGCGAAGACGCCCTGCAGCGCGCGGGCGCCGAACAGCATCCCGGGACCGGTCGCGGCGCCGCCGAGGGCGGACGCGGCGGCGAAGCCGACGAGGCCGACGGCGAACGCGCGGCGGTGGCCGAGGAGTCCGCTGACCCGGCCGCCGATCAGCAGCAGGCCGCCGAAGGCGAGCGCGTACGCGGTGATCGCCCACTGGCGGTTCGCGTCGGTCATGCCGAGCGCCTGCTGCGCGGACGGCAGGGCGATGTTCACGATCGTGCTGTCCAGCACGACGAGCAACTGGGCCGTGCTGACGGCCAGCAGGGTCCACCAGCGGCGCCGGCCCCCGGCGCGTGCGTGCGTCTCATCCGGCACGGGTTCGCTCCTTATCTAACGACGTATGGGATTCCCTAACAGCGTTAGGGAACGCCGCACACCGTACTACACTCGGCCGGGTGGGTAACGAGAGAAAGCCGCGTGACCAGCGGAAACGCGGCAAGGACGGCGAGGCGCAGAGCATCTGGCTGCGCCCTGGGCGGACGTCGACCCGGGGCGAGCCGCCGCTGACCCGGGCGCGGATCGGGACGGCGGCGGTCGCGCTGCTCGACGAGGACGGCATCGACCGGCTCACCATGCGCCGCCTGGCCGACCGGCTCGCGGTCGTCGCGCCCTCGCTGTACTGGCACGTCGAGACCAAGGACGACGTCATCGACCTCGCGGTCGACGCGATCTTCGGCGAGGCGGAGCCCCCGGCGGCGGGAGCCGCGACGGCGGCCGGGACCGGGGCCGCGGCCGGGGACCCTGCCGCCGACTGGCGCGCGGACGTCGCCGCCGTGCTCGGCACCTGGCGCGCCGTCCTGCTGCGCCACCCCTGGGCCGCCGCCGTCCCGGCCCGCCGCAAGCCCGGCATCGGCCCCCGGTTCCTCGCCTGGATGGAGGTGTTGCAGGCCACGCTCGTACGGGCCGGCTTCACCGGCCGCGACCTCCTCGCCGCCACCTGGGCGCTGCACAACCACGTCCTGGGCTCGGCCTCGACCCAGGTGGCGCTGGACGTCACCGAGGAGGAGCGCGACACCGCCCAGGAGCGGGTGCGCGCGGACAGCGACCGCTACCCGACGCTCGCCGCCAGCGACTACCTCCGCGACGACGACTGGGACGGCACCTTCGCGGCCGGGCTGGAGTTCCTCCTCGACGGCCTCCAGGCGCGGCTCGCACGGACCGCGGCGGGCGGGGCGTAGCGCGGCGGCCCGGGACGGGGCACGGGGCGTAGCACGTTCGCGGGGGACGGGCTCTGCTGTCGGCGTAGCGATGCCGTGCCGGACGGGTATCGGTGCTTGGGTGCGGGGATGGACATTCTCGTGCTGGGCGGTACGGCCTGGGTGGGCCGGGAAGTGGCGCGGCTGGCGCTCGCGCGGGGGCACCGGGTGACGTGCCTCGCGCGCGGCGAGAGCGGCGGGGTGGCGGACGGCGCGGAGCTGGTGGTCGCCGACCGGCGGGAGCCCGGCGCGTACGACGCGCTGCCGGCCCGTACCGCGGACCGCCCCTGGGACGCCGTCGTCGAGGTGTCGTGGCAGCCCGGCTTCGTCCGCGGCGCCCTCGCCGCGCTCGCCGACCGGGCCCGGCACTGGACCTACGTCTCCTCCGGCAACGTCTACGCCACCCACCACCGCCCCGGCGCCGACGAGTCCGCGCCGCTGATGGAGCCCACCGACCTCGACGAGGTCGGCCGCGAGCTGTACGGCGAGGCCAAGTCGGCCTGCGAGCTGGCCACCCGCGCGGCGGTCGGCGACCGGCTGCTCGTCGCCCGCGCCGGCCTCATCGGCGGCCCCGGCGACCACACGGGCCGTACGGGCTACTGGGTGGCACGCGCCGCCCGCGACCCCCGGAGCCCGATGCTCGTACCCACGGGCCCGCGGCTGTCGACGCAGGTCGTGGACGTCCGGGACCTCACCGCGTGGCTGCTCGACAACGCGGAGTCGGGCGCGACCGGCACGTACGACGCGGTCGGCCCGGTGCTGTCGCTGGCGGAGTGGATCCAGCTCTCCCGGGAGGTCGGCGGGCACACGGGGCGGGTGGCGGAGGCCGGTTCCGGGTGGCTGCGCGCGCAGGGCGTGGAGCAGTTCATGGGGGCCGAGTCGCTGGCGATGTGGCTGGACGAGCCGGGCTGGGAGGGCTTCACGGCGCGCAGCGGTGCCGCGGCGGTGGCGGCGGGGCTGACGCACAGGCCGCGCGTGGAGCTGCTGGCGGACCTGCTGGAGTGGGAGCGCGAGCAGGGCCTGGACCGGCCCCGGCGGGCGGGGCTGAGCCCGGAGCGGGAGCGGGAGTTGCTGGCGCTGCTGGTGGCGGAGGCGTAGTCGCCGCGCGCGAGCGGGTGCCCACCGCTGCCGTACGGAAGATCGTTGTCGGTGGGGCGGCCTACCCTTGGGCGGGTGCGTGGGGGAGATCGCTCCGACGGGAGACCGGCACGGTGCGCTCCGCCCAGCCGGGCGCACCGTGCCGGCCGGTCATCGGCCCGTCCTCTCCGCCTACCCCGTCGTGAAGGTGAAGGCGTCGATGTCGAGCAAATTCCCCTGCCCCGTCGGCCCCGCGAACCGCAGGTAGAGCGTCGTCGCCCCGGCGGGCGCCGCGGTCAGCGACGCGCTGACGTCCTCGTAGTTCTCCCAGCCGCCGGTCGGCGGGACCGTCAGGGTCCCGAGCAGGTCGCCGGTCGGTGAGCCCGTACGGACCTCGATCGTGCCGCCCGGACCGCCGGAGGCGACCCGCGCGCTGACGCCGGTCACGTCGTCCAGCGCGTACGGCTCGAAGGACACCCAGTCGCCGTTGTCCGTGAACCCGACGGTGGCGCCGCCCTCCGCGCCGCCGTGCCCGGCGATCTCGATGCCGGACATCCCGCCGAAGTGCTCGGCCTGCCGGTGCCGCGGCTGGAGGGTGCGGGTGCTGGTGCCCGTCAGCCCGCCGTTGTCGGTGTACTCGGCCTCGAAGACCCCGTACAGGTTCGCCGCGCTGTCGTGTTCGCCGTCCTGCGGCACGCTGATGGTGCCGCTGCAGCCGTTCGCCGAGGTGATCTCGTGGGTGTGGCTGTCGTGCCCGAGCGAGTAGGCGACCCGGACCTTGGAGCAGTCCACGGCACCGTCCTCCGGGTCGCTCGCGGCCACAGTGAACGGCACGTCGTCGCCGAAGGAGAACAGCCGCCCGTCGCCCGGCGTCCGGAGCGTCACCGTGGGCGCCGTGTTGCCGGCCGTCACCACCAGGCTCGCGGTGCCCGTCAGGCCCTCGGGGTCGGTGACGGTGAGGGTCGGCGTGAAGGTGCCCGCCCCGGTGTACGTGTGCGAGGGGTTCGCCTCGTCCGAGGTGCCGCCGTCGCCGAAGTCCCAGCGGTACGTGAGCGCCCCGCCCTCCGGGTCGGCGCTGCCCGCCGAGCTGAACTTCACCGTCAGCGGCGTACCGCCCGAGGTGACGTCGGCGGCGGCCTGGGCGACCGGGTTGCGGTTGGAGCCGGCGAGGTACTCGATGCGGTACAGCGCCGCGGGGCCGCTGCCGGAGCCGTAGTCCAGGACGTACAGCGCCCCGTCGGGGCCGAAGTCGGTGTCGATGATCTGCGTGCCGTCCCAGGGGAAGTCCTCGATCAGCCCGGGGGAGCCGTCCTGGCCGACCTCGATGGCCTTGATCCACTGCCGGCCCAGCTCGGCCGCGAAGTACCGGCCGTCCAGGGACTCGGGGAACTTCACGTCCGAGTCGAGGCCCGGGTCGTAGCGGTAGACCTCGCCGCCCATCGGCGACTCCGAGCCGCCGCCGAACTCCGGCGGGCTGCCGGCGTCGCCGCCGTAGCGGATCCAGGCGGGCTCCGCCGCGGGGAGCTTGTCCTGCCCGGTGTTGTGCGGGGAGTTGTTCACCGGGCCGCCGGCGCAGTCGTACTTCGCGCCCGAGGGGCCGTTGGGGAAGGTGAACTCGTTGTACGTCTCCGCCGCGGTGTTCGTGCCCGTGCAGTACGGCCAGCCGAAGTTGCCGGGCCCGGTGATGCGGTTGAACTCGACCTGGCCGCTCGGCCCGCGGTTCGGGTCGCTGCCGCCGGCGTCCGGGCCGTAGTCGCCGAGGTAGACGGCGCCGGTCTCGCGGTCGACGGACATCCGGAACGGGTTGCGGAAGCCCATCGCGTAGATCTCGGGACGGGTCCCGGGGGTGCCGGGCGCGAAGAGGTTCCCGGCGGGGACGGTGTAGCCGTCGGCCGTGGGCTTGATCCGCAGCACCTTGCCGCGCAGGTCGTTGGTGTTGCCGGAGGAACGCTGGGCGTCGAACTGCGGGTTGGTGTCGGCCCGCTCGTCGATCGGGGAGTAGCCGCTGGAGGCGAAGGGGTTGGTGTCGTCGCCCGTGGTCAGGTACAGGTTGCCCTGGGCGTCGAAGTCGATGTCGCCGCCGACGTGGCAGCACTGGCCGCGGTCGTTGGGCACTTCGAGGATGACCTGCTCGCTGCCCATGTCCAGGGTGTTGTCCGCCCTGAGCGTGAACCGGGACAGGTTCAGGTGGCCCTTCCAGGGCTCGAAGTCGGCGGGGCTGCCGGTGGCGGGCGCGTCGCCGGGCGGGGTGTTCAGCACGGGCGAGTAGTACAGGTAGACCTGCCGGTTGGCGGCGAAGCCGGGGTCGGCGGCGACGCCCTGGAGGCCCTCCTCGTCGTGGCTGTAGACGTCGAGTTTCCCGGCGGTCTTGGTGTTGCCGGCCGCGTCGGTGACGCGGACCGTGCCGTCGCGCGCGGTGTGCACGACCGAGCGGTCCGGCAGCACGGCGAGCGACATGGGCTCGCCCATCTCGGCGCCGCCGGACGCGAGTTGGACGTGCTGGTAGTCGCCGGGGGGTATGTCCGCCGCGTCGCCGGCGGCCGGGCCGCCGGTGGCGACCGCGCCGCCGCCGAGCACGAGCGCGAGGACGGTGAGCAGCCGCAGGGAGCGGCCGGGTCTGGACACCCGTCTCGGCCGGGGCCAGCGGTGGGGGGTGCGTCTCATCGGGTTCCTTCCTGGTACGTCAGGGGTGACGGTCCGTACGGTGCGCGGGGAGTGCGGGTCGTACGTGCTGCTGGTGGTACGTGCTGCGGGGCGTGCGGTTCGCGGCGAGTGCGGTCGTGCGGTTCGCGGGGAGTGCGGGGCGTGCCGTTCACAGGGCCCTCAGGGCCGTCCCGCCGCGCAGCCTCGGGGTGAACGCGGCGTGGAAGATCGTGGAGGCGGCCCCCACCGCGGCCGCCTCCGGGCCGAGCACCGACCGCTCGACGTCCACGTGCCGCAGCCGGCGCGCGGTGGGGAAGTCGTTGACCATCTCGCCGATGTGGGACAGGTACAGCGGCGCGGCCGGGTCGGTGAAGAACGGCCCGCCCAGGACGACGAGGTCGATGTCGAGCAGGTCCACCAGCCCCGTGGTGCCCTGCCCCACGGCCCTGGCCAGGTCCCGTACGGCGGCGGTGGCGGCCGGGTCGCCGGCCGCGGCGGCCTCGGTGACGGTGCGGTAGCCGGCGGTGGTGCCGGCCGCGGCGGCGTCGAGCGGGAAGCCGTGCCGGGCGGCGAGCCGGGACAGTCCGAGCGGCGGGTTGCACTCGGGCAGCACCTCGGGCCGGCCGCCGGCTTGCGTACGTCCGAGCGCGACGGCGCACAGCTGCCCGAACTCGCCGGCGTTCGCGCTGGTGCCCCGGTGCAGGTCGCCGTTGAGGTAGAGGCCGGAGCCCACGCCCGTACCGAGGTAGACGTACGCGAAGTCGCGGGCGCGCCGGTCGCGGCCGATCCACCGCTCGCCCGCGGCCGCCGCGGTCGCGTCCTTCTCCATGATCAGCGGGCACTGGAAGTGGTCCTTGAGGAGGTACAGCAGCGGCAGGTCCGTCCACACCGACATCAGCGGCGGGTCGAGCACCGTGCCGGAGTCGGTGTCCACGGGCCCGGGGACGGCCACCCCGATGCCGAGGAACCCCCCGGGCCGTACCGCGCCGCGGGCGTCCGCCAGCACGCCGCGGCCGAGTTGGGCCACCTGCCTGACCAGCACGTCGGGGTCGGCGGTCGGCTGCACGGGCCGGGTGCGCTCGGCGACGATCGTGCCGTCCAGGTCGATGACGACCGCGGTGAAGACCTCCGGGTCGATGTGGATGCCGACCGCGTGCGCCGCTTCGCCGCGCAGCCGCACGGGGGTGCGCGGCTTGCCGGACGTCGCCTGGCGGCGGTTGTCCTCGACGAGGATGCCGCGCGCCAGCAGCGAGCGGGCGATGCGGGACACCGACTGCTGGGTCAGGCCGGTGCGGTGGGCGATCTCGCCGCGGGTGACGGTGCCGGCGAGGCGTACGGCCTCGATGACGACGCACTCGTTGAACGAGCCGAGGTCGATGTGGTTCGCTCCGCCGGCCGCCTCCCGCCGGGCGCCGCCGGCCGCACCTCCGGCGGTGCCGCCCCCTGCGGCGCCGGGCGGTCCGTCGCGGCGGGTACGGGGGCGGGGCGGGGCGGCGTGGCTGGCTATCGACTCGCGGAGCCACTGCAGCGGCTCGCCCGCGGGCCGCCGGGCGTACGCCTCGACGGCGCCGGCGAGGTCGAGGTAGACGCGGCGGGAGGACTCGGGGTGGCGGGAGCTGTCGAGGGCGACGAGGGCGCGGAGGTAGCTGCGCCAGGTGCAGGTGGCGGGGATGCGGTGGAGGGTGGCGGGGGGAGAGGCCTCGGGCCGGATGAGGGCGGGGGCGGCGGGCGCGGCGGGTCCCGTGGGGCCGGCGGGTCCTGCGGGCCCCGGGAGTACCGCTGGAGCCGCGGGAGTCGAGGTGGCCGCGGTGCCCGAGGCGGCCGCGGTGCCCGCGGTGGGCGGGTGGGCGTGCGGGTGGACCGCGGCGGGGTCCGCGGTCCAGAGCGTGAGCGCGTACAACTCGATACGCGGATGCCGCCTGCGGGCCTTGGTGAGGAACGCGGCGAGCGCGCGGTGCGGCGCCGGCGGCCGGCTGCCGGCCACGGCGCCGGGCAGCGCGGTGCAGGCGCGGTCGAGACCGGCGAGCACGTCGGCGCCCACGGCGCTGCCCGCGGGGCGCGGCTGCGCGGCGGCGCCGGGCCGGGCGCCGGCGAGGAGCACGGCGCCGTGGGCGTCCGCGTACAGGCCGACGACCCAGATGTCGGAGCCGGGCAGCGGCGGGTCGGCGGGCGGGTGCTCCGACCAGCGGCGCCGGATGGCGGCGACGGTGGCGTGGGACAGGCCCAGTTCGCGGCCGACGGCCCGGGAGGCGGCGGCGCCGTCGCTGGCGAGGAGCGTACGGGCGAGGACCTCCGCCTCGTCGACGGTGGCCGGCCGCCCGGGGCGGGCGCGGTGCCGCAGGCCGGCGATGCCCTCGTCCGCCCACTTGTGCCGCCAGGTGCCGACGGTCTGCCGGGAGACGCCGAGCCGGCGGGCGATATCCGTGTCCCGCATGCCCTGCCCGGCCAGCAGCACGATCCGCGCCCGCAGTTCGAGCGCCCCGCCCTCGGCCGCCCACTGCCGCAGCACACCGGTGTCCTCGGCGGAGGGCAGTGCGGGGGCGGCGACGGTCGCCTGCTTGTGGGGGTGCATGGCGTGGCCTTCCTGTCCAGCTCGTGCCGCACATGTAAAACCACGGGTGTTATTAAGTCAACGCCCTGATTCGACCTTTTAGTTGCCGTCCTGTAAAAGGTGCTGGTGAATTGTCAGGGGAATTAAAAGACGCCCGGCGCAATGTTGGAAAATAACCGGCTGACAACCGCCCCCGGCCGGCCGGCCGGGGGCGGTCGTCAGCCGGGTGGCTGTCAGGGCAGCCGCTCGGCCGCGTCGACCTCGTGCAGGTGCACCAGGACGTCCGCGGACCGCGCGAGCGACTGCGGGGTCTCGGCCGCCGGCGGGTAGTTGGTGCCGACCTGGCGGCTGAGCCGCGCCTCGGTCAGCCACCCCCGGGCGGGCTCGCCCACGGTGCGCAGGTCCATCGTGAAGTCCCGGTACGGGACCTGGTCGAGCAGGTGCTCGTTGCTTCCGGCGGGGGCCGGGCCGACGGTGAACGTGCCCATCTCCCCGTCCGGCCCGATGGCGTTGAACGAGCCGTGGTCGAATGTCGTCCGGAGGCTGACGTACCGCCCGCCGAGCCGCTCGCGCAGGACGGCGCCGGCGGTCGTGGGGAACTGCCCGGGGTCGATGGGCTCGTAGGACAGGTGGGCGTTGTGCCCGGCCATGAGCACGGGGTCGTCGGTGTACCCGTACCACCAGGCGGTGTTCTCGGCCATCATCTCGTCGCGGTGGCGGCGGGAGGCGAGGTCCTCGGCGGGGTCGTCGAAGTCGAAGGCGTACATCCTGGCGACCTGCGCGATGACGCGGGCGTGCTGGAGCGCGAGCGCGTACGCCCGGTCCCCGCCGCCGCCTCCGCCGCCCGCCGGGCGCGCGTCCCGCAGCAGCTCGTACGCGGCACCGGCCCGCCGGTGCATGTCCCGGCGCTCGGCGAGGGGCAGGCCCATGTACGTCTCCATGGACTCGTCCACGGACCCCTCCGGGCGCTGCCCGGCGTACAGCCGCGTCAGCTCCGGCAGGAGGTCCGGGTGCCGGTCGCGGACGTAGGAGGTGACCTTGTCGAAGAGGACGGGCCCGGCGAGGGCGATGTCGTTGCCGACGAAGCGGAGCTGCCGGTCGTGCCGCTGGTTGTAGGCCCGCATCCATTCGAAGAGGTCCAGGTATTCGCGGGTGTTCCACAGCCGGTAGGAGTTCTGGAATTCCTCGCGCATGATCCGGCGGATGTCGCCTTTGCCGCCGCGGATATACGCGTCGATCCGTACGCCGGCGCTCCAGTTGGCCTCCAGAACGAAGGTCCGGTATCCCTTCTTCTCGACCAGGTGGCGGAAGAGCCGGTCCCGGAAGGTGAAGAACTGCTGCGAGTTGTGGGTCGCCTCCCCGACACCGGCGACCTCGGCGTCCCCGACGGCCGCGACGAGCGGCCGCAGGTCGCCGGCCGGCCCGCCGGGCGCGGTGGAGGCCAACGGCCGGGCGGCCCGGGTGAGTTCGGGCAGCGGGTCGGACGCGGACGCGGTGCCGGTACGGGCGTGGGCGGGCACCGTCGTTAACGCACCCGCGAAGAGCAGGGGCACCAGGGCGAGCCCGAGGAGTCTCTTGCGCCGCGGCGACCGCGGACGGGATGTGCTGGCGTATGCGGGAGTTCTCGTGTCCATGGCCGCCATACTCCCGACGCCCACGCCCCACCAGAACCCGAAGAACCCCCGCCCCCGGGTAGCGCAATCCCCACCCCGGACACCCGGCCACCACCCATCCCCGACCACAGCCCCGCCGACCGCGCGCACCGGCGGCCCGCTGCGCGGGGCTCGCGAGTTTCTGTCCTCGGCGGCTGCGTGGACCCGCCCGGGCCCGGGCCCGCGGCGCACATCGCGGGCCCGGGCGGTGGGTGGGCGGTCAGCCGCCGTAGGTGTAGGTCTGGCCTGCTACGGCGTCGATGATCTGTTCGCCGCCCGGCAGCAGGTCGCTGCGCAGCGTGAGTTGGCGGGTGCGGCTTGCGTGCAGGGCTATGCGGGTCGCCCGGCCGCCGGACCATGTGATGTCGAGCGTCGCGCCGCCGCGCGCCCGCAGGCCCGTCACCGAACCCGAGGGCCAGGCGCCGGGGAGGGCCGGCAGTACTTCGATCGGGCCGTGCTGGCTCTGCAGGAGCATCTCCGCGATGCCGGAGGTGGCGCCGAAGTTGCCGTCGATCTGGAACGGCGGGTGGGTGTCCCACAGGTTCGGCAGCGTGGAGGACTTGAGTTGTTCGCTGAGCATCTTGTGGGCGTGGTCGCCGTCGGTGAGCCGGGCCCAGAAGTTGATCTTCCAGGCCTTGCTCCAGCCCGTGCCGCCGTCGCCGCGCGCCGTCAGCGACACCTTCGCCGCCTCGGCCCACCGGCTGCCCACCTCGATCTGCCGCCCCGGGTGCAGGCCGAAGAGGTGCGAGACATGGCGGTGGTCGTTGTTCTGGTCGTCCAGGTCCGCCTTCCACTCCTGCAACTGGCCCCACGACCCGATCCGCAGCCCCGGGTCCAGGTCGGCGAGGGTCTGCTCCAGGCGCGTACGGAAGTCGGGGCTGTCGCCGAGGGTCTGCGCCGCCTCCAGCGTGCTGGTCAGCAGGTCGTGCACGATCTGCTGCGACATCGAGCAGCCCGCGGTGAAGTTGCCCTGCTCGGGGGAGTAGCTGGGGGTGACGACGAGTTTGCCGTCGCGGGGGTCGGTGCGCAGGTTGGCGAGCCAGAACTCGGCCGCCTCCTTCATCGCCGGGTACGCGGTGGTGCGCAGGTAGTCCGTCGAGCCGTCGAAGCGGTAGTGCTCGTACATCTGCTGCGTCAGCCAGGCCGCTGCCTCGGGGAACCAGAAGGACGACGCCCAGTCGTGGACGCCCGTGAAGCCGAAGGGGTTGGTCTCGTTGTGCACGACCCAGCCGCCGCTGCCGTAGATCTCCTGCGCCGAGACGCGCCCGGGGGCGCGGAGCGCGTCGACGAACTCGTCGTAGGGGACGGTGGTCTCGGCGAGGTTGGTGGTCTCGGCGGGCCAGTAGTTCATCTGCAGGTTGATGTTGACGTGGTAGTCGGCGCTCCACGGCGGGTTGGTGACGTTGTTCCACACGCCCTGGAGGTTCGCCGGCGTCGACCCGGGCCGCGACGAGGCGATGAGCAGGTAGCGGCCGTACTGGAAGAACAGCGCCTCCAGCGCCCGGTCCGCCGCCGAGCCGCCGCCGTACCCGGCGAGGAGCCGGTCCGTCGGCTGCGCCGGCTGCTGCTGGCCGATGTCGAGCGCGACCCGGTCGAACAGCCCGCGGTGGTCGGCGACATGGCGTTCGCGCAGCGTGCCGTGGCCCGCCTGGACGGCCTGGTCGACGGCCGCGGTGACGCGGTCGTGGGGGTCGGCGCCGCGGTAGTCCGGGTAGGTGTCGGCGTAGTCCGTCCCGGCCGCCAGCACGAACCAGGCGCTGTTCGCTCCGCTCACGGTCAGCGTGCCGTTCCCGGCGGAGACGCTGCCGCCGTCGGACAGCAGCCGGATCTGCGCCTCGAAGACCATCCCGTTGTCCTGGAGCGTGCCGCGGACGGTCAGGCGGTCGCCGCTCGCGGTGGCCTGGAAGTCGTTGCGCGGCGAGGCGTAGCGCAGGGTGAACGACACCCGCCCCGGCTGGCTCGCCGTCAGCCGGCCCACCGCCACGGAGTCCGGGTGCGAGACGAAGTACTCGCGGCGGTGGTCGGCCCCTTCGTGCGCGTACGCGACGGCCGCCACGCCCTCGGCGATGTCGAGGTCGCGCCAGTACGAGCCGTCGGGGCCGCCGGGCGCGGACGGGTGGTCGAGCAGCAGCTCGCCGAGGATCTGGTACGCGCCGAAGCCGTGCTTGGACTGGCCGAGTTGCTGTGCGACGGTCTCGGGGCTGAGCTGGCCCTCGGCGTCGAGCCGGTCCTGCACGGCCTCCAGCGCGCCGGGCCGCGGCTCGCGCCAGTTGCCGAAGTCGTAGCCGCCGCCGGAGCCGGGGCCGCCGGTCCACAGGGTCTTCTCGTTGAGCGTCAGCTTCTCGGAGGCGAGCGTGCCGAACACGCCGACGCCCAAGGCCCCGTTGCCCAGCGGGAGCGACTCGCGTTCCCAGTCGGCGGCGGGCTTGTCGTACCAGAGGCGCCAGGCGGCGCCGGGGTCGGCTGCCGCGCGGCGGGCGGCGTACGCCAGGGCGGGAGTGCCCAGGGTCAGGGCGCCCGCGGCGGCGAGCGCGGTCTTCACGGTGGCTCTGCGGGTGATGTCTCCGGACATGTCCACTACCTCGAAGGTCGTTCGTGCGACGGAAGGACTCGGGGGGTGGTGCGCGTGCGCCGCCGGTCCCCGGTCGCCGCCGGACCCGCGCGCGGGGGCGCCGGCGCGCGGGTCCGGCGGCGCGATCAGGCGCCGTGCGGCGCGATCGGGCCGCGCGTCAGGCGCGCGGCTGCGTGGGCCGGTCCGGGGTGAGGGCGAGTTCGCCCTTGAGCATCCGGCCGCCGTCGGCGGTCAGCCGCAGGTAGTAGTCCGACGAGCACGACGTGCCGTCCTCGTCGAGCGCGCGGATGCCGGAGCCGGCCGGCACCTGGGCGGCGGTCTCGGCGGTCTTGGCGATCTGGTTGGCCTCGTTGTACTCGTCGAACATGGAGATGTAGAAGCCGGCGACCTCCAGCCGGCACTGGTTGTAGAACTGCCGCCACATCAGGTCGCCGTGCGCGCGGTGCCCGCTCTGCAGGTCGCCGGGGATGATGCACGGCTGGTAGTCGATGCCGTGCGCGTCGCAGTCGGCCTTGTCCGGGCCGTTGACGTTGGCGTAGAAGTGGTCGGCGCCGCCGACGTCGGAGATCCGGCCGACCATCCACGGGGAGATCATGTGGAAGGCGTGGTAGACGTCGAGGAAGCCGGGGCGGGAGTCGGACTGGCCGGTGCGCCAGTGCGTGGGTACGCCGCCGATGACGTAGCAGCCCTGGTCCTTGAACCAGTTGACGACGTCGAGGCAGGGCCCGGGCTCGAAGGGGCGGCCGTCGTCGTTGAAGCCGAAGCCCCAGATGCACACGACCGGCTTGCCGTTCTGCACGGCGTACGCGCCGGACGACGTGTACGCGCTCATCTTCGTCGTCCAGTCCTCCTTGATCTGGGACTGCATCTGCGTCCAGGAGGTGACGTCGTACATGATGTAGAACTTCCGGCCGTGCTTCTCCGCCGCCGCGCGCACCTTCTGGGCCATGCCGTCGCGCGTGGCGCCCTCGCCGCCGAAGGGGTTGAAGCGCTGGAGGGCCGCGGTGTCGCAGCCGTTCTCGGCCATCCAGCGGAAGTGCGTGTCGACGGTCTGGTCGTCCCAGGAGGAGAACAGGGCGGCCGGGCCGCCGCCGTTCAGGTCCTGGTAGGCGGTGGGGTACGTGTGGTCGTACTCGCGCATGTCCGGCCAGGACGCGATGGTCGTGTTGTCCGGGGACGGCGGCCGGCTCATGTCGCGGCTCCAGTGCCACCACCCGTTGATGGGCGCGCCGTCGCCGGGGCAGGCGAACCAGCCCTGGTAGCCGACGGTGACCTTGCCGACCACGTCGCCGACGGGGCTCGCGGCCGGCGCCGTGCCCGGCTTCGCCGCCGCGGCGGGCTCCTCGGCGGCACCGGCGAGCCGGGCGGAGAACACGCCGCCCGCGGCGGCCGCGGAGGCGGCGGCGCCGGAGATCATGAGCTTGCGTCTGGAAATCGTCACGAGGGCTTTCCTCACGTTCGGGCCTGCGGTGGGGGAATTCCCGGCGGCGGCGAAAGGTGCCGCGCCAAGGGACGCGAGCCGTAACGTAGTCGGGCGCAAGTCGCGTAGCAAGAGATCCGACGAATTGAATTCGATTTCCCAACTCACTTCTTTGTCAGGCCATTTATTTTACGAAAGGGAGCGCGCCGGGAAATCAGTCCACGACCTTGATCTTCTTCATCGTGGGCTGCGAGATGACCCGGGCGACGCCCGGGATCCCGATGATCTTCCCGGTCTGGAACTGCTCGTACGCCGCGTAGTCCGCGACCAGCACCCGCAGGAAGTAGTCCGGCGTGCCGAACACCCGCCGGAACTCCACCACCTCGTCGTACGCGCCGATCGTCGCCTCCAGCCCGGCGAGGGTGTCGAGGTCGCTCACCGACACCTCGATCGACACGATCACTTCGAGCCCGCGCCCTGCCGCCTCCTCGTCCACCCGTGCCCGGTAGCCCGTGATGATCCCGGCCTCCTCCAGCCGCTTCACCCGCCGCAGGCAGGGCGGCGGCGTCAGGCCGACGCGGCGGGCCAGCTCGACGTTCGTCAGCCGGCCGTCCTGCTGGAGCTGACGCAAAATTTCACGATCGAGTTCATCAAGTTTTCGTTCATTGCCCACTGCGGCAGCTTAGCGCCATAATCCGCAACCATATGAGCCGCGGATCTTTCTAGGATCGATCCATGCCACGCCAGCTGCGCGCCGACCTCTCCCGGGCGCTCGCCGACTCCGGGTCCGTCGGGCTCGGCGCCTTCCCCATGGGCGTCGCGTTCGGCGTCCTCGTCGTCCACTCCGGCCTGGACTGGTGGTGGGCGAGCGTCTTCTCCGGCCTGATCTACGCCGGTTCGCTGGAGTTCCTCCTCCTCGGCCTGGTGCTCGCCGCGGCGCCGCTCGGGCAGGTCGCGCTGACCGCGTTCACGGTCAACTTCCGGCACGTCTTCTACGCCCTGTCCTTCCCGCTGCACCGCGTCCGGGGCCGCGCGGCCAGGGCGTACAGCACCTTCGCGCTCTCCGACGAGGCGTACGCCGTCACCGCGCACCCCGCCGCGCAGTCGTACCCGGGGCGCCGCGTGCTGTGGCTCCAGGTCTTCATCCACCTGTACTGGGCCGGCGGCGCCACCACCGGCGCGCTGCTCGGCGCCGCCGTCCCCGCCGGCGCCGAGGGCCTGGACTTCGCCGTCACCGCGCTGTTCACCGTGCTGGCCCTCGACGCGCTCCGCGACCGGCCCGGGCGCGCCGTGCCCGCGCTGGCGCTGGGCTGCGCGCTGGCCGCGCGGCTCGCGGTGCCGGGCGGGCAGCTCTTCGCCGCGTTCGTGCTGTTCGCCGCGGTGCTCCTGGCCCGCTACGCCCTCGTACGCAGAAGGGAGGCGGGCGCCCGTGTCTGACGTCCCCGCCGGCCACGCCCCCGCCGCCGGCTACCTGCTCGCCGCCGTCGCGGTCGCCGTCGCCGTCACCTGGGCGCTGCGCGCCCTGCCGTTCGCCGTGCTGGCGCCGCTGCGGTCCAGTCCGCTCGTGGCGTACCTGGCCGCGGCGATGCCGGTGGGCGTGATGGTGATCCTCGCCGCCTACACCCTGCGCCACCTGACCCCGCGCGACCCCGGGGCGGCGTGGCCGGCGCTGCTCGCGCTGGCGGCCACCGTGGCCGTGCACCTGTGGCGGCGCAATGTGCTGCTGTCGATACTGGGCGGCACGGCGGTGCATGTGGTGCTCGCCAGCGCGGTGTTCTGAAGCCCTCCGACGTCTGCGCCCGCTTTGCCGTGCTCCACCGGTTTGCGCGTAAGAAGAAGATTCCCCCGGACTCCCGCATACGGAAAGGGCTTTGCCGCACGCGTCGGCGGCCCGGCGGAGTTCGTCCGCCGGGCCGCTCTTTGACGGTCGCCGGCCGTGCTCGCCGGCCGTGGTGCTCAGCCGCAGGTGACCTTCGGCTCGGCCCAGTCGGCGTGGTCGTAGCTGATGCCGTCGCCGCCGTCCGCCACCTCCAGGGTGAGGAGGTCGACGCCGGTCACGTCCGCCGTCACCGGCTGCGCGGCGTCCGTGCCGCGCAGGGTGCCGGTGGTCGCCAGCTCCGTGTCGTCGCCGAGGACCCGGAAGCCCACCGAGCCGCGGTCGCCGACCTCGTCGTCCACGCCGACCTGCGCGGAGAAGGAGGTGCACGCGCCGCCGAGGTAGACCGTCACGCGGGACGGCGCGTGGGCGCCGAGGCCCTTGGCGTACGTCGTGCCGCCGATGGTCAGCGGCGCGCCGTCGCCGGCGCCGTCGTCACCGACGCTGGTGTCGACCTCGACCGGGCCCCAGCCGTTCGTCGCCGTGAGCAGGTGCAGGTCGCCCACGTGCGCCTCGCCTTGCGGCACCGGCGGGGCGACCAGCACCCGCACGGCCTGCTCGACGTGCACCCGGGGTTCCGCGGGGCCCGCCCCCGGCGCGCGGTACTCCGCGACGACGGGCACGTCCACGTACCCCGGCTCCGCCGACTCCGGCACCCGGACCGTCCAGTTCGCGGACAGCGCCTGTCCCGGCCGCAGCGCCGGCCGGGCCACGTCCTCGCCCGCCGCGGTCCAGCCGGCTCGCGGCCGGGCGCCGAGGGTGACGTTCCGCAGCGTCGCGGACTCCCCGTCGGCGGCGGCGAAGCGGCCGGTGACCTCGATCTCGTCGCCGGGCGCGACGGTGGCCGTCGCGGGGGTGATCGCGAGCGCGGTCGCCGGCGTCGTACGCACCGGCTCGTCGCACGTCGTCCGGCCGCGCTCGGCGGCGCAGACCAGCGCCACGAACCCGCCGTTCTCCGCCACCGGCACCGTCAGCCGCGCGTCGCCGCCGACCGTGCGGGTCTCGCGGGCCAGCCCGTCCGCGCCGTCGGTCACCAGCTCCACGAGCAGCCGGTCGTCGTCGTCCGCGCCCAGCCGGCCGAGGTCCACCTCGGCGGTGCCGGCCGCGCCCGCGTGGATGCCGCCGACGAACCACCGGTCGCCGGCGCGGCGCGCCAGCACCGCGTCGTCGCCGGGCCGCCCGCCGAGGTAGCGGGTCTCGTCCCACACCGTGGGCAGCTGGTCGAGCACGCGCTCGGCCCCGGGCAGCGCGGCGTACGTCTCCGGGCTGTCCGCGGGGTGCTGCAGCCCGGACTCGTACACGACGGGGAGCGCCAGCTCGTGCGCGTCGCTGTGCGTCCTGTTGGTCATGGAGAAGGTGCCCGGCGTGACGTCGGCGGAGCCGACGATGTTCCGGGTGAACGGCAGCATCGTGTTGTACGCGGGCGTGAGCGCCTGGCCGAAGGAGTAGTACTCGTGCCCGCGCACCGCCTCGTACGTCATCAGGTGCGGCCAGGTGCGCTGGAGGCCCTTCGGCAGGGTCGCGCCGTGGAAGTTGACGAGCAGCTTGTGCTCGGCGGTGGCGGCGAGCACGTCCTCGTACCAGGCGTGCCTGCCGACGCCCTCCGGCTCGCCTCCGCCGTTGTTCATGAAGTCGACCTTGACGCCCTTGACGCCCCAGTCGTTCAGCTCGCCGAAGACGGTGTCCATCTCCTGCGGCGTGTCCACCTCCCACCAGCGGAACCAGAGCAGGATGTCGACGCCCTTGGTGCGCGCGTACCGCACCAGCTCCGGCACCCACTCACGGCTCCAGCCCTCGTCGACGAGCGTGTACTCCCAGCCGTGCTCGGCGGCGTAGTCGACGTAGTCCTTCTGCCGCTCGAAGTCCCGCGGGCTGTCGTGCTCGACGAGCCAGGACCAGGAGACGGTGCCGGGGCGGATCCAGGAGGTGTCGGAGAACTCCGCGTCCGGCGCGAGGTCGCTGACGAGCGTCGACTCGGTGACGGTCGCCAGGTCCCCGACGATCGCGGTACGCCACGGGGTGGCCAGGTCGCCGGGCGAGACGACCTCCGCCTCGGCGAGCGCGACGTCGTACGCGCCGCTGCCGGCGGCGTGCGCCAGCTTGCTGCCGGGGTAGGTGGAGTCCATGCCGGCCTCGGTGAGCAGCACGTACCCGTCGTCGGCGGCCTTCGCGCCGGCCCCGGCCCCGGCGGTACCGGTGCCGAGTTCGAAGAGCGCGGGGTAGCCGTAGTCGTCGGCGGGGGCGCCGCCGGCGGTGGTCTCGTTCCGTACCTCCTCGTACCAGGAGGTGTGCGGCAGCAGCCAGGCGGGCGCGTCGGCCGGCAGGCGGTAGCCGCTGGCCTCGCCGGTGACGACGGTGCCCTCGGAGTCCGGCAGTTCGTAGCGGAACGCGACGCCGTCGCGGGCGACGCGGACGACGAGGTCCATGCGGACGCCGCCGTCGCCGCGCAGCGCGAAGCGGGACTCCGTCATGGGGGAGTCGACGCGGCGCTGCTTGCCGGTGGTCATCGCGTACTTCTCGTGGACGCGGCGGTCGTCGCGGCCGAGGAGTTCGAGCCCGCGGGTCAGGTCCGCGTCCTTGGTGCGCAGGCCGAGCGGGGAGTCGGGGAGGACGTCGGCCGCGCCGCGGCGGACGGTCAGGGTGAGGGCGCCGGTGGTGTCGTCGCGTACGACGTCGGCGGTGAGTTGATCTTTGTTGTTCTCTGGTGAAGCCACGGTCCAGACATCGGAGGTCGCGGCCGTACGGGTCGGGGAGTCGGGGGCGGGTGTCGCCGCGGCGGGCGTCAGCCAGGCGGTGGCCAGGACAGTGAACGCGGTCAGCATGGTGCCGGCCGGCCGCCGTCCCAGCGGGCCGAGGATGGGCACGGGTGCTCCTTACACATCGGATGAGCAGGAGGGAACCGATGAACTGACGTGTTGCACTCTGTTGGTTCGCGTCTGGTTGAGTTAATTCTTGTGAGGGAGGGCTGTCAAGAGTCCTCGCCGGGGGTGGGCGACGGGTCCGTCCCTTCGGCGCCACCGGGCCGGTTCCCCTCGACGAGATGGCGGCTGACCTCCGCCGACGTCAGCCCCAGACCGCCCAGCGTGATCTCGTCCCACGCCTGCAGCCTGCGCGTACTCCGGTCGAGATAGAGCACGGACGCGCTCACCTTCTCCGGTACGTCCTCCTCCACCGCGCGCAGCCCCCCGCCGCCCGCCGAGCCCTCGACCATCAGCCGCGTGCCGTCCGGCAGGTCGTGCTGCTTGCGGTGGTGGCGGTGGCCGGCGAGCGCCAGCGGCACGAGGCCGTCGACCTCCTCCAGCGCCACCGGGTTGTGCGCGACGGCCAGGTCGGCGGGCTTGCCCCGGTCCCGCAGCGCGGTGAGCGCCGCGGCCAGCCGCTCGCCGGCCGCCGTCTCCGCGGGGTCGCCGGCCGCGGCGACGGAGCGGTCCGGGGTGAACTGCGGGTCGCCGATGCCCGCGATCCGCACGCCGGCGACGACCACCGACTCGCCGTCGTCCACGACCCGCGCGTTCTTCTGGCGCTCGACGGCGGCCTGGGTGGCGAGCGAGTCGTGGTTGCCGCGGACCCACACGTACGGGACGCCGAGGGTGGCGATCGGGTCGAGGTAGACGTTCTCGGCGGCCGAGCCGTGGTCCATCGTGTCCCCGGTGTCGATGACGGCGTCCAGCTCGTACTGGTCGACGAGGGAGCGGATGATGCCCCAGGCGGCGGGGTTGAGGTGCATGTCGGAGACGTGCAGGAAGCGGACGGTGGAGGGGTCCGGCCGGTACGCGGGCAGGGTGGAGGCCGCGTCGTACAGCTTGCTGACGTTGGTGACCAGGCGGGCCAGTTCCTGCTGGTACACGTCGAACTCGGTGACGATGCTGCGCGCGTCGCCGATGACGCTGGGCGCGCTGGCCAGCAGCCCCGAGTACTTCGGCTCCAGCACGGACTTGGGGTTCCACGTCGCGAAGGCGGTCGCGCCGGAGGCGGCGAGCAGCGCGAGCGCCAGCCCGCCGGCGGCCAACGCGCGGCGCGGCGTGCGGTAGACGGCGAGCCCGAGCGCGGTGGCGCCGACGAGGGCGGCACCTCCGGTGCGTACGCCCAGATCGAACGTGCTGCGGCGGATGTCGGCGGTCACCTCGTCCTCGAGGCCGGAGAACTCCTCGGGGTGCGCGACGAGCGCGCGGGAGCGGTCGGGGTCGAGCCGCTCCACGGCCACGTCGAGGCGGAGGGGGCCGTCGTGGCTGTCCATGTCGAGGGCGCCGAGGGGCGCGACGCCGATCCGGGTGCCGCCGGTGAGGGACGGCGTCAGCGCCATCCGGGTGTCCATGGGCCCGACGGACGTCTCCATCCCGCCGACGACGAGCAGCCCGAGCCCGGCCCCGACGACGGTGACGGCGGCGAGGCCGAGGGCGCGGCCATAGGGGTGGGGGCGCCCGACGAGGGACGACTCGACGCGCGGCCGGCGCCCCCGGCGCCCGGGTGGCGCCTGCTGTGCCCGCCGCGCCCCCCGCGCCCGCTCGGCCAGTCGGCGGACGGCGGCGGGGAAGCGGCGGACACGGGCGGGAGCGCGGCGCAGGCGCTCGAACAGGGCGCGGACGGGGGAGACCGCAAAAGGCACTTCGCGGGCCATTCGCAACGTATGCCCGGTGTGACCCGACGGTATTCAGCGGCCTGACGCAGAATGGGCCATGTGCTGGACATGTCGAACGAGGAGTTCGAGGAACTGGTCGCGCAGGCCCTCGACCGGATCCCGGCGGAGCTGACCCGTCTGATGGACAACGTCGCGGTCTTCGTCGAGGCAGAGCCGCCGCCGGACGACCCCGGCCTGCTCGGCCTCTACGAGGGCACGCCCCTGACGGAGCGCGGCGAGTGGTACGCGGGAGTGCTCCCGGACCGCATCACCATCTACCGCGGCCCGACGCTGCGGATGTGCGAGTCGCGGGAGGACGTGGTCGCGGAGACGGAGATCACGGTGGTGCACGAGATCGCCCACCACTTCGGCATCGACGACGAGCGGCTGCACGCGATGGGGTACGGCTGACGGGACGCGGCCGAGGAGGCCGCACGGGACCGGCGCGCGTACGGCGATGACGCAACTCACCGCGCGGGACGGGGTGATGACGCGTTCCGCCGGGGCGCGGGGGCTCCGGCCGGGCGCCGCCGACCTGGAGCCCGCGCGGCCGCTCTGCCGTCAGGCGGAGGGGAGTTGGGGGGAGGAGCCGCCGGCGCCTGCTGCGGTGCCGCCCGTGTCGTCCGTGGGGGTCGGCGTCAGCGTGGGGGTCTGGGTCGGCGTCGGGGTGGGGGCCGGGGTCGTCGGGGCCGGGGTCGTGGGCTGGGGGCGGGGGCGCGGGGTGGTGGGCCGCGGGGGGTCCGGCGTGGTGCCGGCGCCGCCCGCGGCGGAGGGTTCGCCGGTGCCGGGGGACGGCGTCGCCGGATCGGCCGCGCCGCCGCCCGGTCGGCCCGTCGCGGAGGGGCTCCCGGGGCCGCTCCGCTCGTCGGCGGCGCCCCCGGCGCCGCCCGCCTCTCCGGTGCCGGCGCCGGTGCCGCCGGCTGCGGCGGACGGCGCGTCGTTGACCCGTACGCCGCCGTCGGGCTCGGTGCCGCTGCGGCCGGAGCCGGGGTCGGGGGCGCCGGGCCGGCCGGTGCCGGAGACGGTCATGCACCCGCCGAGCGCCAGCACCGCCATCGTGGCGGCTGAGATCCGCAGGGCGGCACGGGCTGTCGGCTCAGGCATGGGGAGCCCCTTTCAGGACGTGTCGTACGCTCAACTCCCCAGCGCCCGCGGAGGACACGGGGCGCGTCACGGGGCGCGCCGACCGGCGCGTACCCGATACGCGCGCCGTCGGGCGCCACCCCGCGAGCCGTGTCCGCGGAACTGATTTGCCAGCCGGCCCACCGGGTGCGTACTCTGGTAGATCGTTTGATCCCATTTGCCCGGCGCCCCACCGAAGCGCGCCGTGTGTGGCGCGTTCCCTTCCCTGCCGTGGCAGACCGCAAGAGGCGGTCCTCGTAAATCCGCCGCGGAGTCGTGGCGCGTGCCGACGACTGCGGAAGGCTTTAACTCGTTCATGTCTGAAACCCCTGTGCTCGCCCCTGCCCTCGACGAGGCGGAGACGCCCGCGGTGACCGAGATCACCGAGGCGGCCGAGGCGACGGAGACCGACGCCACCGCCGAGGCCCCCGAGGCCGCCGGCGCACCTGATGCGGCCGGCGCGCCCGAGCCTGCCGATGCCCCCGAGGCCGCCGCGCCCACCTTCGGCGACCTCGGCCTGCCCCGCGGCGTCGTCGCCAAGCTCGCGGACTACGGCGTCACCACCCCGTTCCCGATCCAGGCCGCCACCATCCCCGACGCCCTCGCCGGCCGCGACGTGCTCGGCCGCGGCCGTACCGGATCCGGCAAGACCCTCTCCTTCGGCCTGCCGCTGCTCGCGACCCTCGCCGGCGGCCACACCGACCCCAAGCGCCCCCGCGGCCTCATCCTCACCCCGACGCGCGAGCTGGCCATGCAGGTCGCCGACGCGCTCCAGCCGTACGGCGACGTGCTGCGGCTGTCGATGAAGGTCGTCTGCGGCGGTACGTCCATGGGCCGCCAGATCGGCGCGCTGGAGCGCGGCGTCGACGTGCTCGTCGCCACCCCCGGCCGGCTGCGCGACGTCATCGACCGCGGCGCCTGCTCCCTGGACCGGGTGCAGATCACCGTGCTCGACGAGGCCGACCAGATGGCCGACCTGGGCTTCCTGCCCGAGGTCACCGAACTGCTCGACCAGGTGCCGCCGGGCGGGCAGCGGATGCTGTTCTCGGCCACGCTGGACAAGGGCGTCGGCACGCTCGTCCAGCGCTACCTCGTCGACCCCGTCAGCCACGAGGTAGACCCCTCGGCCGGCGCGGTCACGACGATGAGCCACCACGTGCTCGTCGTGAAGCCGCGCGACAAGGCGCCGGTCACGGCCGCCATCGCGGCGCGCAAGGGCCGCACCATCGTCTTCGTACGCACCCAGCTCGGCGCCGACCGCGTCGCCGACCAGCTCCGCGAGACCGGCGTGCGCGCCGCCGCGCTGCACGGCGGCATGACGCAGGGCGCGCGGACGCACACGCTGGCCGACTTCAAGGACGGCCGGGTGCACGCGCTCGTGGCGACGGACGTCGCCGCGCGCGGCATCCACGTCGACGGCATCGACCTGGTGCTGAACGTCGACCCCGCCGGCGACCACAAGGACTACCTGCACCGCGCGGGCCGCACGGCCCGGGCCGGCGAGTCCGGCACCGTGGTCTCCCTCGCCCTGCCGCACCAGCGCCGCACCGTCTTCCGCCTGCTGGAGGACGCGGCGGTGGACGCCTCGCGGCACATCATCAGCGGACGCGGCGCGTTCGACCCCGACGTGGCGCGGATCACGGGCGCCCGGTCGATCGACGAGGTGCAGGCCGAGTCGGCGGCCCAGGCCGCGACGGCCGCGGAGCGGGACGTGACGCAGCTGGAGGCCCAGCTGGAGCGGGCCCGCAAGCACGCGGTGGAGCTGCGCGCGGAGGCGACGCGGCTGGCGACGCGCGCGGGCGTGACCCCGGAGCCGGCGGCGCCGGTGACGGAGCCGGCCGGGGACGCCGCCGGGGCGGAGGCCCCGCCCGCGGAGCCCCGGTCCGAGGACCGCGCGTACGAGGCCCGCGCCGACCGCGGGTACGACCGTACGGACCGCAACGGGACGCGGAACGACCGCAGGGAGCAGCGCTTCCGGGAGTTCGACAGGTCGGGCGACTCGCGCCGCAACGACCGCGAGTACCCGCGCCGGGACAACCGGGACGGCCGCGACAACCGGGACGGCCGGGACTACCGGAACGACCGCCGCGACGACCGCTCGTACGACCGCAGGGACGACCGCCCGTCGTACGACCGCCGCGACGACCGCCCGTACGGCACCCGTGAGCCCCGCTCGTACGACCGCCGGGACACCCGCCGCGACGACCGCGGCTCCCGCCCGTACGACCGCGGCACCCGCTCCTACCCCCGCCGGGACGACCGCGGCACCGCCGCCCGCCCCTACGACCGCGACAACCGCCGCCCCTACGAGCGCCGCGACTCCGAGCGCTCCCGCTTCGGCGGCGACCGCCCGGCCGGCCGCGACCGCCGCGACGCCCGTCCGGCGTACGGCCACGACCGCCGCACCTCGGATGACCGCCGTACGGACAAGCCCCGCTGGAAGCGCCAGGACCGCAACAACCGCAAGGGCTGACACCCACCACCGTGCGGGCCCCCTCCCCAGGGAGGGGGCCCGCACGCGTCCGCGCCCACGCCCGCCGAAAACAAAGGGTAGGCGCGATGTCACAGCGGGTTGTTAGGCTGCGCGAGCACCACGCCTTGAGGGGCCCCACACCCTCCGCCAGGAGAAATCCCGTCGGTTCTCGTCCAGGAGGGAAACCTTGGCCCGTCACGCTCTTTTACGCTCTGCCTTGGTCACCGCGGCGCTGTCCGCAGCGCTGGCGGCTACGCCGCTCACGGCGGCGGCAGCCGAGAACGCCGCGCCCGACCGGCCGGACACGGCCGACCTCACTACGTGGTCGCTCCCCTGCACGGCGGGGGACGAGCGCCCGTACGTCCGCATGAAGCCGGATCTCCGCGCGGTCCTGCACGACCCGGACGACGAGATGGTGGCGGCCCAGTTCGAGCTGGGCTGGCAGGACCCGGCCGGAGGACCGCAGACACGCGAGCTGACCACGTCGTCGAGGCCCAGCGGCTCCGAGTTCGCCTGGCATCTGAAGGAGCAGGACATCCCCGAGGACACGCCCGTGCAGTGGCGGGTGCGGGGCTGGGACGGCAAGGCGTGGGGGCCGTGGAGCTCCGAAGGGGGCGCAGGGCCCTGCGAGTTCGTCTACGACACCACCGTGCCCGCGCTGCCCGTGATCTCCTCGCCCGACTACCCGGAGGACCCCGAGGGCTGGACCGACGGCGTCGGCGTCCCGGGCCGGTTCACCTTCGACGCACCGGGGGAGGATGCGGTCGGTTACCGCTGGTCTGTCCTCGGTTCGCCGCCCTACATGGTCGACGCCCCCGCCCCCGGGGAGCCCGTGACCGTCACGTGGACGCCCGAGCGGTCGGGTACGACCATCGTGGAGGCCCAGTCCGTGAGCAGGGCGGGCAACATATCAGCGCCCGTGCAGTACATCATCCGCGTCAGCTCGGGCCGTCCCCCGGTGGCGAGTTGGGCCCTCGGTGACGCGCCGGGCGCGACCGAGGCGGCCCCCGCCGCGGGCACCGCACCGGCCATGGCGGGCACGGGCGCCACCTTCGGCGCCGCAGGCCCGGAGGGCACGGCGTACGGGACGGCCGCCGCACTCGACGGCACGGCGGACGGCTACCTGACCCCGCGGACCCCGGTGGCGGACACCTCGGAGTCCTTCGCCGTGGCCGCGTGGGCGCGACCGGAGACCGGGGCCGGGGAGAACATGACTGTCCTCAGCCAGGACGGCGGCGCGATCCCCGCGTCGTTCGACCTCGGCATCCACGACGGCCGCTGGTCCCTGGCGGTCGGGGACGGGACCGCGGACCAGGTCCGGGCGACGGGCGGCGCGGCGGCGGCCGGCAAGTGGGCCCACCTCACAGCGGTGTACGACGCCCCCGCCGGGACCGCCCGCCTCTACGTCGACGGCCGCCTCGCGGCGACGGCGGAGGGCGCCACCGCCGCCCCCGCGGCCGGCGACCTGCAGCTGGGCCGGGTGCGTACCGCCGCGGGCCACGCGGGCAACTGGCACGGCCGCCTGGCGGACGTCCGCGTCTGGGACCGCGTCGTGGTCGCGGACGAGGCCGCGGCGCTGGCGACCCGCAAGGCCCAGCGCACGGGCTACTGGCAGCTCAACGAAGCCTCCGGTGGCACCAGCCCCGAATACACCGGTGGCCAGCCGCTCACCCTGTCCGACGGCGCGGCCGTCACGGAGAGCGACCTCATCGCCGGCACGGGCCTCCTCGAACTCACCGGCAACGGCAGCTACGCCGCCACGGCCACCCCGCCCGTGGACACCAGCGCCAGTTATACGCTCGGCGTCCATGTCCGCTTCGGTGACGACCTGCCCACCCGGGACATGACCCTGCTGTCCCTCCCCGGCGATCACACCAACGCCGTCGAGGTCCGCTACGAGGCGGACACCGGCATGTGGCAACTCGTCGTAGCCGACGCGGACACTCCGACGGCGACGCACACGACGACCGAGACGTACGCGAGCCCCTGGGGCCAGCACGTCGCCGTCGTCCACGACGACCCCGCCGACCGCATCCGCCTCTACACCGGCGGCACCCTCGCCGCCGACCTCCCCCTCCCCGACTCCGCCACCTGGCCCGCCACCACCGGCCTCCAACTCGGCCGCGCCCGCACGGCCACCGGCTGGACCGACCCCATGACCGCCGCCATCGACGAACTCCGCACCTACACCGGAGTCCTCTCCGCCGGCGACCTGAACATGATCAGCCTCCCCTGGGAAGTCCCGGAAGTCTGACCGGCACCCCGCCCGCGGCCCCTCCCACCCCGGGGAGGGGCCGCGCTCAGCCCGGCGGCCGATATCCGCTCGGGGGCACGCCGGGGTCCGGGCTATGCTGGCCGGGCGGGCCGCTAGCTCAATTGGCAGAGCACCGGACTTTTAATCCGTTGGTTGTGGGTTCGAGTCCCACGCGGCCTACGGCTAGAGCCCAGGTCAGAGCGTATATGGCCTGGGTTCTACTGCTTAAATCACCGGCCGAAGACCAATTGCTGGCCCGCTGCTGGCCCGAACGTCAAAGGATCATGGTTCGGCCGGGCCATCCTGTGAGGTGCGGACTTCAGCCCCGTTCGCACGCAGGGGGTGTCTCTCAGGGACTGACGTACACATTGTTGGGGTCGCCCTTGCCTCGCGCGTCCTCTCGTAGGAGTACGGCCCAGGCAGCCTGGCGCCCTCACCCGGGTCTCCAGGGCCCGTCTCAGATTTCCGTCCCGGCCGCGCCGGGTGAAACGGTGCCCTGCAGCGGGGTGGCTGTCGGGGTGGGCTGTGCTGCGGTGAGGGCGTGGTGGTAGCGGCGTAGGAGGAGGAGGGCGGTGGTGGCGAGGCCGGTGAGGAGGCCGAGCCAGATGCCGAGGGTGTCGAGGCTCAGGGGGTATGCGAAGAGCCATGCTGCGGGCAGGCCGCAGGCCCAGTAGCCGATCAGGGTGATGCGGAAGCCGCTCTTGGTGTCGTCGAGGCCGCGCAGGAGTCCGATGCCGATGTTCTGCGTGCAGTCGAAGAACTGCAGGAACGCGGTGACGATCAGCAGGTGGGTGGCGATGGTCACGGCGTCGTCGGAGCCGGTGTCGAGGAACGGGGCCAGGATCAGGCCCGGCAGGGTGAGGTAGAGGATGCCGACGGCGGTCATCACGGCGGCGGCGCATGCCAGGGCGGTGTTCTTGATGCGGCGGGCGCCGTCGTGGTGGCCGAGGGCGAGTTCGCGGCTGACGTTGATGGACGCGGCGTGGGACAGGCCGATGGCGACTTGCAGGACGATGTAGACGAGTTGGTTGACGGCGGCGTGGGCGGCGAGGGCGGCGGGGCCGAAGGAGCCGGCCATCAGGGCGGTGACGGAGAAGAAGCCGGCTTCGGAGCCGTAGGTGGCGGCGATGGGGACGCCGAGGCGGAGGAGGCGTCCGACGGTGGCGGCGTCGGCGCGGTGTACGGCGAGGGTGAGGAGCGGCGCCAGTTCGTCGTCGCGTTTCGCGGCCAGGTAGAGGGCGGCGAAGGAGAGCAGGTACACCGCGGAGGTGGCGATGCCGACGCCTCTGAGGCCGAGGTGGGGCAGGCCGAATGTGCCGTGGATGAGGACCCAGTTGAGCGCTGCGTTCACGGCGACGGAGGCGAGGGTGATCTGCAGGAGGGCTTGGGGGCGGCGCATGCCGACGGTGAACTGGCGTACGGCTTGGAACCACAGGCAGGGCAGCAGGCCGGGGGCCAGGGCGTAGAGCATCGTCTGCGTGAGGTCGACGACGGCCGCGTCCTGGCCGAGCCAGGACAGGGTGTGGCCGATGAGGACCATCAGGACGGCGCCGGCGATGCCGGCGAGCGTGGCGACGGCGAGGCTGGCGCGGACGAGGGCGCGGACCTCGTCGTGGCTGTCTTGCTCCGCCGTGGTGTCGCCGCCGGTCTTCTCCGCGCGGGCGGCGGCGGCTGCGATCTGGTTGCCGACGGCGGTGCCCAGGCCGACGCACATGGTGCGTATCTGGTTGAAGATCACGATGGCGAGGCCGCCGGCCGCGAGTTCCGTGGTGCCCAGCAGGCCCATCATCACCGTGTCGGTGGTCGTCAGGGCGACCTGGGCGAGCTGGGTGAGGATGAGGGGGACGGCGAGGGCGCCGAGCGCGCGGCTGTCGCGCAGGAGGGTGGACAGCATGGCTACCGGGGCCCGCGGAGCTTGGTGAGGAGTTCTGCCACGTCGCGTTCGGTCGCCGGGCTGAGGAGATCGCGTGCGGCCATCCAGTCGTCGTTGAAGACGGTGTCCATGTACTTCTCCCCTCCGTCGTTGACCAAGGCGACCATAACCGTGCCCGGTGGGAGGGAGGGCAGCCGGGTCAGCGCCTCGTGGACGACGCCGCCTGCGGATCCGCCGAGGAGCAGCCCGGTGCGGGCGACGGCCCGGCAGGTGGCGAAGGCTTCGACGTCGCCGACCTTGGCGCCTTCGTCGAGGAGGCCGAAGTCGACCAGGGCGCCGATCTCGGCGCCTTCGGGTGTGCCGGTGCCAGACTGGTAGTAGTCGTGGGCGGGGCCGCCGAAGGCGATCGAGCCCTTCGGTTCGACGCCGATGACGGTGAGGCGGGGGACGAGCCTGGCCAGGGCGCGGCCGGTGCCGCACAGGGCGCCGCCGGTGCCGACGGCGCCGATGAGGATGTCGATGCCGCCGTCGAGGGCTTCGGCCAGTTCGTACGCGACGGGCAGGTACCCGAGCCCGTTGGCAAGGTTGTGGTGCTGTTCGGTGAAGACGGTGTTGTCCTGGCCGCGGGCCAGGTCCTCGGCGAGTTCCTCGCGGGCGGCGGTGGCGAGTTCCCCGGATCCGGCGGTGGTGTCGTCGACGTAGACGAGTTCGGCGCCGAGGGCCTTCATGGCGCGTAGTTTGTCGGCGGCGGCGTGGTGGTCGACGACGGCGGTGAAGGTGTAGCCGCGTTCCGCGGCGATCACGGACAGGCCCAGGCCGGTGTTGCCGGAGGTGGACTCGACGATTCTGCCGCCGGCCCGCAGTTCGCCGGCGGCTTCGGCGGCGTCGATCATGGCGCGGGCCATCCGGATCTTCGCGGTGCCGGTGGGGTTGAACATCTCCAGCTTCAGCAGCAGGCGGCTGCCGGTCCCGGTGGTCGCGAGTTCCAGCAGGGGGGTGCCGCCGATCAGGTCGGAGACGCGGGAGACGACCGCGGGGCGCCGAAGGGCTCCGGACATCCAAGGGCTCCTGTGGTGGAGGGCGGCTCGGGGGTGGTGGTCAGGCGGAGGGGTGGTGAGGTGAAGTGGCGGTCAGGTGAAGTGGCGGTCGAGGCGCCAGCGCGGCCGGGGCTGGTCGGTGCGGTCGATGACGGCTTTGGGGGGCAGCGGCAGATCGTGGAAGCGGGACTCGTTGGAGTCCATCTGGTATCCGGCGGTGTTGGGGTAGAGCAGGAGGTCGCCGGGGCGCGGCGGGTGCGGGAAGGCGATCTTGCGCCAGGTGAGCATGTCCGATTCCAGGCAGGTGGCGGCGCCGACGCTCGCCGGGAACACCCCCGTGGCGGGCGCTGGGTGGCGGGGGATGAGCTGGGGGTCGGGGAGGTACTCGCTGGCGAACCACTGCTCGGAGAGGCTGAGGCTGGTGCCGTCGACGGTCACGATTTGGTAGCCGTCGCGTTCCTTGACGCCCTGGATGCGGAAGACGGTGGCGCCGGCCCGGTCGAGCAGGGCCCGGCCGGGTTCGAGGGCGAGCCGGATCCCGGCGTCCCTGATCAGTTCCGCCAGCGCACGTCCGGTGCCCTCCGGGCGGGTGGCCAGCAGTGCGGCGAGCGCGTCCGCCCCGGCCACGGGCGCGTGGTACGGGTAGAAGTCGCCGGTGTGGAACGTCTTGCCGGCGTGGTAGTGGGCGGGCCGCTGAGCGTCGAGGAAGGCACGCCAGGTGGCGGCGTCGGTGTAGCTGACGGGCAGGCCGCCGCCGATGGAGATCCGGTCGGCCGGCAGGCCCTGGAGTCGGGCGGTGCGGCACAGGTCGGCGAGGCGGGCGGCGAGGTCGGCGCGGGGCTGGAGGGTGTAGCCGGACAGGTGGAAGCTGAAGCCCTCCATCCGTACGACGTCGGCGGCTTCGCGGCACCGCTTGAGGGCCGTGGTCATCTCGCTGTCGTCCATCCCGAACCGGGAGTGCGGCTGGGTCGCGGGCAGGGCGCGCAGCAGCACGCGTGCGGGGCGTATCCGGCCGGTCGACGCGAGGCAGACCAGCCGGTCGAGTTCGTCGAGCGCGTCCACGGCGACGGTGGCGCCGTGCTGGACGGCGAGGTGGAGCAGGGCGGGGTCCTTGGCCGGGCCGGTCACCATGAGATCGGCGCCGGGTACGCCGTGGCCGAGGGCTTCGCGCAGTTCGGCGGTGGACGCGACGTCGACGCCGGCCCCGCCGGCGGCGGCGCGCTCGACGAAGACGGCTGCCTTGTTGGCCTTCTTCGCGTAGTAGACGAACCCCTCCACGTGAGCGTCGGTGAGGGCCTTCTGCATCGCCGTGAGGTTGGCGGTGAAGGCGTCGGGGAGCAGGAAGTGGTACGGGCCGCCGAAGGCGTAGGCGAGTTCGGCCACTAGGCCGCTGGCGACGACCCGGTCGGTGGCCGGGTCGGGGAGGGCGGGGACGGAGGGCCAGGCGGCGGGGGGCGTTGCGGGTGTCACTTCCACAGCGGTACCTCCGTGCCGAGGCCCTGTTCGAGGGCGAGGCGGGCGAAGTGGTGGCCGAGGGCGATGTCGGTGACAACGAGGCCGCTGTTGTACGCGAAGATCCGCTCCTCGGGCCGCGTACGTCCCGGGGCGCGGCCGGCGAGGACGTCGGCCAACTCGGCGTCGGCGCGGCGGAGGGTGCCGCCGGCGTCGGCCAGGTCGGCGCCGGTGTGCGCCATCTGGGCGGCGCTGGTGGCGACGACGCGGTCGGCGCGTTGCAGGGTGGAGGGGGCGAGCCCGTAGCCGACCAGGACGGCGAGGGCGCCGGGGGCGAGCCAGCCGGCTTCGACGGCCGCCGGGGTGGTGGGGCCGGCGGTGCCGATCACGATGTCGGCGCCTTCCGCCGCCGCCCGCAGGTCCCCGGCGATCTCCACCGTACGGTCGGGGAAGTGCGCGGCGAACTCGGTGCGCACGGCCGCGATTCCGTCGGGGTGGGTGCCGTACAGCATCAGCCGGTCCAGGCCCGGCAGCGCGGTCAGCAGCAGGGGCAGCGCCATGCGTGCCGTGGTGCCGGTGCCGATGAGCAGCGCGGTGCGCGCGTCCGGCGCCGCGCAGATACGGGCCATGAGGGCGGAGACGGCCGGGGTGCGCAGTGCGCCGATCCGGCCGCAGTCCATGAGCGCCAGCGGCAGGCCGGCGGCGTCGTCGTACAGCGTGAGGGTGGTGTAGTGCCGCAGCCGGGCGCGGTCGCGGTGCGGGTCATGCCGGTAGGAGGCGCGGACGGCGACGACCTGCCGGGTTCCGTCGCGGCCGAGCATCGCGTACGACACGGAGCTGTCGTCGGGCGGACTGACGGAGAGCTTCGCGGGGTTGGCGGACGTGCCGTCCGCGAGCGGTCTGATGGCCTGCGCGACGACGTCGAGCACCTCGGTGAGGGTGATGTCGACGGACTCGATGTCGCTCCGGGTGAGGATGCGCAGGCTCTTGTCGTCGGTGTCCACGTCGCGGTCTCCCTTCCGTCCCGCTCAGCCGAACGCTGGCCGGGCGGCCTGGCCGTACCCGTGCTCGGCCGCCTCCGCGGCCGGGCGGGTGCGCCGCCCGGGGACGCGGACGGAGGCGCGCTTGAGCCAGCGGTCGGTGCCGTCGTAGCGGGCCCGGAACGGGACGCGGCCGTGGGCGACGACGTCGTTGTCCACGACCAGGACGTCGCCGGGCTCCAGGCTGACCGCGACGGAGACCCGGGCGAGTTCGTCGCCCAGCCGCCGGTACGCCGCGCGCCAGGGGCCGTCGGCCGCGTCGAGCGGGGTGTAGGCGGGGTCGTAGCGCAGGGTCGGTCCCTCGGGGGTGGCGAAGAGCGTCGGTACGGGCGCGGGGGTACCGGCGTAGCGCCGGGCCTCCTCGTAGGCGTCGTCGGGGAGGATCGGCACGACGGGCCGCCGGAGCCGCGTCACGTCGGCGGGGGCGAGGGCGGTGCGGCGGATGCTGGCCGCGGTGGTGGCGACGGCGTCGTGGTTGCGTAAGCAGCACAGCAGGAGCAGGTGCGCGCGGCCGGGGTGGAAGGCGTCCTCGGTGTGCGGAGCCAGCAGCACGGAGCTGGAGGCCCCCGTCTGCTCGCTCTCGTGTCCGGGCGCGGGCACGATGTCGTGGACGAACCGGCCGCCCTGCTGTCCGTCCCAGGCGATCGGGGTGCCCATCAGCGAGGCGACGAGCAGCAGGACGGCGTCCCACGGCGCACCGTTGCCGCCGGCGTCCGACCAGTGGCCGGGGGTGGGCCCGGCCCCGGCGTCGTCGAAGGGGAGTCCGCGCAGGACGAACAGCCCGTCCGCGGTGTCTACGGGCCGTAAGCCGTGGCGGACTTCGTCCCCGAGACGGGCGCGGGCCCCGGGGAGGGCGGCGAGGAGTGCGGGCGAGGCGGCGGAGCCGTAAGCCGCCGTGAGCCGGGCGGCGGCGGTGGTCAGTTCGGCCGCCGCGGTGGCGTCGAGGGGACGTACCGGGGCAGGGCAGGTGGACACGGTGGCACCTTCCAGGGGGCGGATCGGGGCACGGGCGTACGCCGTCGCCGTATCGGCTCGCAAGCGGAGAAATGAGCGCGAAGCGGGTCGGTCACTGCCCGGCCCGGGGCGCCGCCGGGCATCTGGAACGTAACAACGCTGCTAAGGTGAGGCAACCCTAACCGGCGCGATTGACTACCTTGCGTGATCGCGCCCGCGGGCCGCCCCGGATGGTTCCGTCGTCCCGTCAACGAGGCGGCTGAGCAGGCAAGTCGAGCCGCGGCCGGGGAGCGGCGGGGGGCCGGGGAGTGGGGCAGGACACCTTGCGAAGTCTGGCCGACTTCGGTTAGGTAACCCTAAGAAAATCCGGGTGCATCTGAGACGAGGACAAGACGTGGGCGTCACCAGACGGCAGTTGCTGTGGGCCGGCTCCGGCATCGGAGCGGCCGGGTTCCTCGCGGCCTGCAGCGGCGGAAGCGACGACTCGCGGAACGCCGGGTCCGCCGGCGCGGACGGGAAGCCGCGCCCGGGCGGCACGCTGCGCGTGGGCGCGCTCGGGCACGCGAGCGCGATCACCCGTGACCCGCACGGCACCCAGACCAACGAGAGCGACTACCTCGTCATCGCCCTGGTCTTCGACACCCTCACGATCCCCGGTGCCAAGACCAACACCGCCCCGCGGCTGTCCGCCTCGTGGGAATCGTCCGCGGACCTCAAGACGTGGAAGTTCACGATCGCCGAGGGTGCGAAGTTCCACGACGGCAGCCCGGTGACCGCCGAGGACGTGGTGTGGTCGCTGAAACGACTGCGCAACACCCCCTCCGGCGCGGCCCGCCTGCCCGGAATCCAGGCAAAGAACATCAGCGCCGAGGGCACCGGCACGGTCGTGGTCGTCTCCGACTACGCCAACGCCGACTTCCCGCTCATGACCCGCTTCGCGTCCTTCGTACTGAAGAAGGACACGGAGGACTCGGCGATCGAGAAGGCGCCCGGCACCGGCCCGTTCAAGCTGGACTGGTACCGCAACGGCAACGCCCGCCTCGTCCGCAACGACGACTGGTACGGCCCGGCCGTGCACCTCGACGCCATCGAGGTCACGATGTTCGAGACCCCGCAGGCGATGGCGAACGCCCTCATCGGTGGGCAGATCGACCTCGCCTCCAACGCCGGCGCGGTGGCCGCCCGTACCGCGGAAGCCCGCGAGGACATCCAGGTGCTGCGCCGCCCGGACGACATGGCGATGCCGATCGTGATGCGCACCGCCGAGGGCAGTCCCTTCGCCGACGAGCGGGTACGTGAGGCGATGCGCCTGGTCGTGGACCGCGAGGCGATGGTCAAGCAGGTCCTGTCCGGCTACGGCACGGTCGCCAACGACATCATGGGCACCGGCGACCCCGACTACGCCGGGGACATACCGCAGCGCGAGCGCGACGTGGCGAAGGCCAAGCAGTTGCTGCGGGACGCGGACTTCGACTTCTCCAGGACGTACGAACTGGTCACCACCGAGGACATCGCCGGACTGGCCGACTCCGCGACCCTCTTCGCCAACCAGGCGGGCGACGCGGGCATCAAGATCGAGGTGGTCAAGCAGGAGTCCGGCGCGTTCTGGGAGAAGACCTGGAAGGCCGGCGACTTCTACACGACCTACTGGGGCACCAACGACTCCGTCGTCTTCTACGCCTCCAAGACCATGGTCAGCGAGGCGGGACAGAACGAAGCCGGCTGGCAGGACGCCGGGTTCGACGCCGCCTACCGCGAAGCCATCAGCACCGACGAGCCGAAGCGGCGCGCGACGGCGCTGACGGAACTCCAGCAGATCGAGCACGAGCGCTCCGGCTACCTGCTGTGGGGCATGGCCGACGGCATCGACCTGGCCGCGGCGAAGGTGCAGGACCTGCCCAAGCTCGCCGGCTACGGCCGCGTCCAGCTCGAAGGCGTGTGGCTGAGTTGAGCCGGCCGGCCGGGAATGGCCCGGTGGCCGCACCCGGCGCGGGGGCGGCCACCGCCCCACGTCGGGCCGGAACCACCGCGTGGGGTGTGGCCGTACGCGTCGCGGGCACGGTCGGGCGCCGGGTGCTGATGCTGGTCGTCCTGCTCGCGCTGGTGTTCGCGGCCGTCGAGCTGCTGCCGGGGGACGCGGCCAGCGCCGCGGCCGAGCGCGGCGAGAGCGCGGCCGACCTCGCCGAGCGGCGCCACCTGCTGGGCCTGGACCGGCCGTTGTGGGAACGGTTCGCCGACTGGATGACGGCGCTGCCCACCGGCGACCTCGGCACCTCCGCCCGCGGGCAGGAGGTCACCGAACTGCTCGCCGATCCGCTGCCCAACACCCTCATCCTCGCGGTGTCCGCCCTCGTGCTCACCGTGGTGCTGTCCCTGCTGCTCGGCTGCTGGGCCGCCACGCGCCCGCACCGCCTGGCCGACCGCCTCGTCACCCACACCTCGACCGCGGCGTTCGCGGTGCCGGAGTTCGTGGTCTCCGCGGCCCTGCTGCTCGTCCTGTCCCTGTGGACGGGCTGGCTGCCCGCGGTCACGGTGACGGGCGGCGACGGCCGGCCCACCACCTGGACGATGCTGATCATGCCGGTCCTCGCCCTGGCCATCCCCCAGACCGGCTGGAACACCCGTGTCGTCCGCGGCGCCCTCGCCGACCAGGCCGCCACCCCGCACGTGGAAGCCGCGCACCTCGACGGGCTGCCGCCGCACCAGGTGATGCTGCGCCACCAGCTCCCCGGCGCGGTCCCGGCCATCGCCACCGGCATCGCCACCTCCACCGGCCTGCTGTTCGGCGGCGCGGTCGTCGTCGAGACCCTGTTCAACTACCCCGGTATCGGCGCCGTCCTGGCCGGTGCGGTCGCCGCCCGCGACACCCCGCTGATCGCCGGGGTCGTCATCTGCGCCGGTGCCGTCATCAGCCTCGTCCTGCTGGCCGCCGATCTCATCCGCGACGCCACCCTGGGAGCCCGCGCATGACCGCCACCGTGCCCGTGGCCGCGGGCCGGCCACCCCGCGGGCGCCGGACGCGCCGGCGCCCGCGGACGAGAACCCTCGTGCTCGCGGCCGTTGCGGCCCTGCCGCTGCTGCTCGCGCTCGCCGGACCGCTGATCGCACCCCACACCGTCGACACCCCCGTCACCGCGCCGTTCGCCACCGCCGGGGACGGCGCCCCGCTCGGCGGCGACCAACTCGGCCGTGACGTCCTCAGCCGCGTACTGCACGGCGGCACCCTCCTCGTCGTCAGCGCCCTCGTCGTCGCCGTCGTCACCACCCTGACCGCCGCGCTGGTCGGCTGCGCCGCCGTGCTCCGGCCCCGGCTCGGCCGCGTCATCGAGCGCACCGCGGACATCGCGATCCTCCTGCCGCCGCTGCTGGGCATCATGCTCATCGCCCTCGCCTGGCCGGGCGGCGGGCGCCGGGCCGTGATCGTCGCCGCCATCATCCTCGGCACGCCGTACGCGATCCGGGTCGTCGCCGCGGCCGCATCCCCCCTCGCCACGGCCGGCTACGTCGAAGCCGCCCTGGCCCGCGGCGAGTCCACCGCCTACGTCGCCCTGCGCGAGATCCTGCCCAACCTCCGCGCGACCGTCTTGACCCTCTTCGGGCTCCGGTTCGTCGAAGCCGTCTACGTCATCTCCATGGCCGGATTCCTCCAGATCGGCCCGCAGCCGCCCGCGTCCGACTGGTCGCTGATGGTCCGCGAGAACGCCTCCGGCATCCTCCTCAACCCCTGGGCCGTCATCGCCCCCAGCCTGGCCATCGCCCTGCTGGCCATCACCGTCAACCTGGTCACCGTCTCGCTGGCCCCCGACACCACGGCGAAAGCGGTGACCCGCCCGTGAACGAACTCGCCCCCGCCCCGCCCACAGCCCTCGCACCGGAAGACGAGCCGCGGCCCCCGGTCATCACCGCCACCGGCCTGGCGATCCGCCTGCCGGAGGGGCCCATACTCCTGCCCGCGACCAGCGCCGAGATCCGCGCGGGGCAGGTCACGGCGCTCATGGGCGCCTCCGGCTGCGGCAAGACCACCCTGCTGCGCGCGCTCGTCGGCCACCTGCCCCCCGGCACCGCCGTCGACGGCGAACTCGACGTCCTCGGCCGCACCCCGCACCACCTGCCCGCCGCCGAACTGCGCGCGCTGCGCCGCACCACGGTCGCCTACGTCGGCCAGGACCCCGGCTCCGCCCTCAATCCCCGCATGACCGCACGCCGCCTGGTCGCCGAACTCGCCACCGACCCGTCGGCCGCGAACGTCCTCGGCCTACTGGCCGAATGCCGGCTGCCCGTCGACAGCAGGATCACCGACCGCAGGCCCACCGCCCTCTCCGGCGGCCAGCAACGACGCGTCGCGCTCGCCCGCGCCCTGGCCCGTACGCCCCGGATCCTCCTCCTCGACGAGCCGACCGCCGGACTCGACGCGGCGGTCCGCGACGACCTCGCCCGCCTGCTCCGCGACCTCGCCACCGGCCGCGACCTCGCCGTCGTCGTCGCCACCCACGACCCGCACCTGGCGAACGCCTGCGCCGACCGCACCATCCGTCTCACGACGGGGCCGACCGCCGCGCGGGCCAAGTCCTCGACCGCGACCCCGTACACCGGCAAAGGCGTTGGCGCCGGCGCGGGCGAGGGCATCGCCGCCGAGTCGATCGACGCCTTCTTCCGCAACGGCCGCAGGCGGCATCCCGTCCTGACCGGCATCGCGTGCACCGCGACCCCCGGTTCCGCGATCGCCGTCATCGGCCCGTCCGGGTCCGGCAAGACCACCCTCCTGCGCGTCCTCGCCGGACTCCACCCCACCCACACCGGACGCCTCACCCTCGACGGCCACCCCCTGGCCGCCCGCGCCCAGAGCCGCACCCGTGAACAGCGACGCCGCATCCAGCTCGTCCCCCAGGACCCGCTGGCCGCACTCAACCCCCGTCACACCGTCGGCTGGCAACTGGCCCGCCCTCTGCGCCTCCACCCGGACCTTCCCAAGTCCGCCCGCCCCGACCGCGTGGCCGAACTCCTCGCCCAGGTCGACCTGCCCGCCGCCCACGCCGACCGCTACCCGGGCGAACTCTCGGGCGGCCAGCGCCAGCGCGTCTCCATAGCCCGCGCCCTCGCCGCGAACCCGGACATCCTGCTCTGCGACGAGATCACCTCCGCCCTCGACACCGACACCACCACCGAGATCATGGATCTCCTCACCCGCCTGCGCACGGAACACGGAATGACCCTGATCGTGGTCTCCCACGAGCACCACCTGGTCACCCGCTACACCGACACGACCCACGTCCTCGAAGCAGGCCGCATCACCCACAGCGACCCCACGCGCCCGAAGCGGTGACGGTCGATCGGCATCGATAGCGGTCCTTCTGCAGCAACTCTGCCGACACCCGCCGCCCCTGCTTCCTCGGTCGCGGACGTACTCGCGTTCCATGCCGGGACAGCGCGGCCAGGACGGTGAGGCGACGCCGGAGGGGGCGTGGGGGACCTTCAGCTCGTCGCTGAGGAACTCCAGGCAGATGTCCCGGGCTTTCCCGCCGACAAGGAGGACGGCACCGACGTAAAGGCGGGCTGAGGACCGTGGCCGCGGGGGCGCTGGATGCGTCAGCTTCGCCTGCCTTGTACTGGGCTGGTTGCCGACACAGCGTTGACGTCCCTGATCGTGCGACCAGGTGGTCGAGATGCTGCCCGGTTGCGCCTGGAAGGGCGTCCGCGCCGGTTGCGCGCCGGTTCCGTGACTCGTTTGGTGCAGCGGTCCGTGTGGCCGGCTCAGCGTCCCGGCGCTCCTCGCTGCGGCGCATGTGGCCTGGTGGGCGGGATGGCTACCCCGAGAGGTGGGAGGCCAGCGGCCTTCCGGATGGTGCGGGGAGGGGGGAGCTGTGGTGGCGGGTGCGGCAGGGGGGACGGAGAGTCGTCCTTGAGTATCGGTCTGCATGCACCGGCATCGGGGGTCGTTGTGTGCCATGTACCCCCATGGGAGAAGAGCAGTATGTCGAAGAACGCTGTCCGTACCCTGGCGGCCCTGGCCGTCCTCGCGCCCATAGCGGCGCTGGCCCCGCCCGCTCTGGCGGACGGTACGTCCGCCGAGAACGGCGGGGGCCGTGCGGTGACGCTGCACGCGCAGCTGGATCCGTTCAAGGTCAACAAGGTCACCGGTCACGGGACGGCCCAAGTCCGTCTCGATGGCAACGAGGCGCACGTGAAGATGCAGGTCAGCGGTCTGCTGGCGGGGGCGCCGCACGCGCAGCATTTCCACATCGCGGCCAAGGGCGTCTGCCCTCCGGACTCGGCGGCCAAGGTCCGCAACGGCAAGCGATTCCTGAACACCACCGACGGGGTGCCCTTCTACGGCACCATCGGCACATCGCTGACCACGACCGGCGACACCAGCCCCGATTCCGGTCTGGCCGTGGACCGGTTCCCGGTCGGCCCCGACTACGGCTACGAGCGCACCATCGCTCTCAGCGACGCAGCCGCTCAGAGCCTGCGTGCGGGAACGGGTGTCGTCGTCGTCCACGGCATCGACTACAACAACAACGGCAAGTACGACGACAACCTCGGCCCCAGCGACCTCGACCCCAAGCTGCCCGCCGAGGCCACCAACCCCGCCCTGTGCGGGCCCCTGAAGAAGTCCGCAGCCGGTCCCGTCCACGGCGGACAGGGCGGCAGCCAACTCGCTTCCTCCAGCACACCGGGCACCACGACCGCAGTCATGGGCACAGGCGCCACGCTCCTGGCCGGCGCCGGCGGCGCCCTCTTGCTGCGGCGTCGCGCAAGCCGTCGGAGCTGACCAGAGTCGGTGATGGCACTCCGACCTCACGGTGGCCGCCGCGGTGCCTGGACCGCGGCGGCCACCGCCATGGCCGCAACCGGTATCGCCCTGCTCGCCGTGGCAGCCTTCGCACCGCACCCCACGCAGCCACCGCCCCCGCCCGCCGCCCGCACACCCCACACCCCCGCCACACCCCCCGCAGGCGAGGACCTGCCAGTCCTCGGCCCTGCACGACCGGTGCGGATCACCGTGGAAGACATCGGTCTCGACGCAGCCGTGGACGCGGTCGGCACAGCCGATGACGGCACCATCGCATTGCCCGACCAGGGTGACCACGCCGGCTGGTACACCGCATCGCCCACCCCGGGACAACGCGGCAACGCCCTGCTCGTCGGCCACGTCGACACCACCCGCGGCCCCGCCGTCTTCTACGCGCTGGGCGCCCTGCGCAAGGGAGACCGCATCGCCGTCCAACGCGCCGACGGATCCACTGCTCAGTTCACCGTCACCACCACGAACGTCTACCCCCAGAAGCGCTTCCCCACCGAAACCGTCTATGCCCCCACCACCCAGCCTCGCCTGACCCTGATCACCTGCACCGACTGGGACAACGCCACCCGCACCTATACAGCCAACCTCGTCATCACCGCCCACCCCGAACCCAAACCGGGGAAATCCTGAGCGCATCCGTACGAACTCGCAACGACACCGCTTGACCGGGCTTTCAGATGCAGGCGGAGCCGCTCGACGGCAACGTCTCCGGGTATTACATCGGCCGGGAGCGGCAGAGGACTTTCCGGGCCGTAGCGCTACCTGGGTGTCGGCGGGTGACAACCTTCCATGGCGCTTGCGGGCGTCTGATCACCTTGGTGGCGTCGTGGCCGGGGAGCTGCGGCCCACGATGGAGGCGGCCCCGGACCAGGAAGCCCGAGACGACACCGCGCCGCTGCGAGACTCGGTGGCGGCAGGCTTCGGCCCCTCGTTGATGAGCACCGCCCCGCGTGCTCTGTCTCGGCGTACCGATCGATCCCATCGAGTAATCAAGAGCCCCTGACGGTGAGGTGGCGAGTCCGCACCGATCACGGGTTGTGATGCAGGTCGCTCCTGTGTGGTGAATGTCGGTGTGCCGGTGGGCGTGAACACGGCCGTTCCTCACCACGACACGTTCTTGGGAGGCCGTTATGGCGTCTTCAATTCTCGCTCACCTGTCCGTGGGCATCGACCTGGCCGTCGCGCTGGGTGGGTTCCTGCACCTGTGATCGAAGGCTGCGGCCCGTCGCCTGCCGTCGCGTGACCGGCGGCGGGCCGCAGCGGCATCGAGGAGAGGGGAGACGGGGCGTGCGCGGCAGGGTGGGACGCAGGCCCGCCCCGGGCGTCGCGGCCGGGGTGGATCTGGCCGACGAGGAGGGGATCCGCCGCGCCTATGCCCTGCACGGCGCCGAACTCTACCGTTTCGCCTTTCGGTAGTTGGGCGATGAGAGTGCGGCCTCGGATGTGGTGCAGGAAGTCCTCCTGCGGGCGTGGCGTGCCGCCGGCCGTTTCGATGCCGAACTCGCGAGTCTGCGGGTCTGGCTGTTCAGTATCGCCCGTCACGTGATCGTCGACGAGGCCCGCCGCAGCATCCGCCGTCCGGTGATACCCATGCAACGGGACCGGCTGGCTCAGGCTGCCCCCGCGATCGCGCCTGCCGAGGACGCGATGCTGACCGGTTGGCTGGTCGAGGAGGGTTTGCGCAGACTGACACTGGAGCACGGAAGTGCGCTGGTGGAGACCCACCTTCAGGGGCGTCCGCACGACGAGGTGGCGGTCGAGTTGGGCATACCGGTGGGCACGCTGCGCAGCAGGGTCTTCTACGCACTCAAGGCACTGCGCCTGGCCTTGGACGAGAGGGGGGTGGAGCAGTGAACGAGCACGACCACCGCCGGCTGCGCGAGTAACTGGGCGCGTTCGCCCTCGGCGCCGTGGACGACCGCGAATTTATCGCCCTGCGCGCCCATCTGGACGGCTGCGCGGCCCGGCGGGCGGAGTACGAACAGATCGCGCCGCTCGCCGCTCTTCTTGAGGGCATCGACCCCAACGGCCTTGCCCTCTCGCCGGGTGCCGCGCCGCCGCCCGGTCTGGGTGAGGAGATCGCCCGTCGTATCCGTATGGAGCGCGCGCAGCGGGTGTTGCGCCGCCCGCCCACGCGGCTGCTGGCAGTTGTGGCGGCGTGCCTTGTCGCTGCCGCCTGCTTCTTCGTCGGCTATGCCGTCGCCCCGGATCCCCCGCCCGGCATCCCGGCGGAAGGTGTCGCCGTCCAGCAGCAGGCCCCCGGGGTGCGGGCATCGGTCGACGTGGTCGCGCACATGTGGGGCATGGAAGTCAAGGTCACCGGGCGAGGCTTCACCGCGGGCACGGCATACCGTGTGATCGTCACCGACAAGGACGGAAGGGAAGTGGATGCTGGCCGGTTCGTCGGCGTAGGCGAAAAAGAGATGCGCTGCAATCTCAACTCGTCCGTTCTGCGGGCCGACGCCGCCGCATTCCGCGTCACGCCAGCGGATGACCCCGGGCACAGTCATCCTGCACAGCGATATGAGCTGAGCCTCCGGCGACCGCACCGGGGTGGCTTCCGTGGGTGCGGCGGTGGTTCATCCTTCGCCCGGCCGGTCGGTGAGGGCGGCGTAGACGACGATGTTGTCGGTGTAGTAGTGGTTCGCTTCGTCGAATTCGCCGCCGCAGGTGATCAGGCGCAGGCCGGCGTGGTCGAGGTTGCGGTAGACCTCGACGGTGGGGAAGTCGGACTTCGGATAGCGTTCGGTGCGCTGTACCTCGAAGCGGGCGGTGCGGCCGTCGGCGCGTTCGATGGCGATGAGATCACCCGGGCTCAGGTCGCCGAGGCGGTAGAAGACCGACTTCGCGCCGTTCCAGGTGACGTGACCGGCGATGACAGCGGGGCCGAGTTCGCCCGGGGTGGGACCGGGTGTGTACCAGCCGGCTCGCCGGTGGTCGGCCGGGGTCTGCATGCCACCGCCCTCGTCGCGGCCTAGCCGTTCCAGCGCGGAGGTGACCCCCAGCGAGGGGATCGACAGCTGTGCGGGGGCGGACGCGGGCAGCGGCCGGGTACGGGAGGCGGCGGTGCCGGTGTCGTCGCTGGGGGCGTGGTGGCCGGGCGGGTGCGGTGAGGAGGTGGGCGCCGGGTCGGCGGACGGAGGGCGTGGTGGCGTGGTATCCCGCTGGAGCAGGCCGGCGGTGAGCAGTACCGCGGCTGCGACGGCCAGGGCCGTCGCAGCCGCGATCATGACGCGGGTGCGTGAGGTCACGCGCATCGTGTCACTGCCCGGCGCCGCGGTGACGGCGTGCCACCAGCAGTACCCCGGCCGCGCCGGCGAGCCCGGCGCCGCCGGCGGCGATCAGCGCGGGTGAGGCGGCGGTGGTGTCCTGGCCGCCGCCGGTCTCCACACCGCCGACGGGCATCGAGCCGATCGCGGCGCCCTTGACCATGCCGCAGTTCGCGGGGGCGGTGGCCTCCTGCGGCAGCTTGGGGTCGAGTTCGCTCTTGCCAGCCTCGGCGTCGTACTTGCCGTTTCCGTTGACGTCAATGCCGTGCTGCACCAGGTGCAGGTCCTGGATGTGGTCGGCGACCTTCTGCGAGACGGTGATGGTGCGCTCGTACTTCAGGTTCCCGTCGGCGTCGGCCTTCGGCATCCGCTCGACGGCCAGGCCGCTGTCCATGGAGGTGTCGCCCTTCGTGGTCAGCGAGATCATGATGTCGCCGTAGGACGGCAGGCCCTCGGCGGTGGAGACGATGCCGTCACCGTCCTTGTCCGCGTCCGGGCTGGGACAGTGGAAGTCCATGCCCTCGGTGGAACCGTGTATGTGCTGGGCGTGCGGGGAGTTGGGGACCAGCCCCTTCGCGTCGACGTTCACCGTCAGCTCGGTGCCCTCCACGCTGAGGAACGCAGCCCCCTCGGCTCCCGAGCCGTTCTGCGGCGTGAGATCGATCTGATGCGCCTTCTCGTCGTCCGCGGCCGATGCGACGGCGGCCGGGCCGCCCAGCATCAGCGCCGCCGGCAGCCCGGCGAGCGCGGCCAGTCGTGCGGTGCGCCTGGATATCACAGTCGATCACCCGTCCCTTTGGTGAGCAGTGACCGCTGACGACCGGTTCGGCACCGGTCGTGCAAGAAAACGGCCGCTCCACCAAGCTTCGGAGCCACGGACCAACCGGATTGGTCCCACCTCGCAACTGCGCCCATGCCCGCAGACCCCACGAGGATCAGGGTGGGGGCAGAGCGCAGTCGGCAAGCCGGAATCCCCGGCCAACTCCCCCGCAGGCAGCCGCGCCGCTGCCCTTCGGAGACCGGCCGCTGCATGGAACCCGGGCACAGTCCCCGTGCTTCCGGAGCGTGAGGCTCGCTCACCACGGGCCTGCGGCGGCGCGCAGGGTGAGTCCGAGGCCGACGATCAGGACGAGGAGCGAGGTTCCGACGGGGCCGTGGCGGGCGATGTGGGTCAGGGCCTTTCTGCCGGTGGCTGTGGTGGCACGAAGGCGGGTTTCGATCCTGTCGCGCAGGTGGACGAGTAGCAGACCCGCGAGGGTGAGGGTGGCGGCCATGCCGAGGCCGTAGGCGAGGACGAGCAGAACACCGAAGGCGGTGCGGCCGAGGGCGATGGCGCCGAGCAGGATGACCAGTGCCGTGGGGCTCGGTACGAGTCCCCCGGCGATTCCCATGCCGATCAGGCTGGTTCGGTTCGCTTCTGTCTTTGCGGTGTCGGGGATGTCCGCACCGGGGTGGTGCTTGGCTGTGCCGGCGGTGTCACGCCTTGGCGCCGTCAGGAGGGAGCCCGCATTCCGCTCTGCAAAGTCCCGGTGTCCTCGCGTCATGGGTACCGGCAGCTGATGAACCGGCCCTTGAGTGTGAGGCGGGCGCCCCGCGTTCGGTTCCGGGTGGTGCCGATGGGCTTCGTGCGGGTCGTCGTCGTGGTGGCTGTGGTCGTGTGCGTGGTGGTGTGGATGAGCATGGTGATGGTGGTGGCTGTGCGGGGTGGGCTTGTTGAGCAGGGCGCAGCGCAGGAGCCACAGTCCGATGGTGGTGACGATGAGGCCGCTGGTCAGTCCGAGCCAGGTGAGGACGGTTTCGCCGGCGAGGTGCGTGGTCATGGGCAGGGCGATGCCGAGGGCGAGTACGCCTGCGGTGTGGGTGAAGGTGACGGTGGCGCCGACGGTGACGGCGTCGCGGGGGGTCCCGCGGCGTCCGGCGAGGTAGGCGGCCATGAGGGTCTTGCCGTGTCCGGGCAGTGTTGCGTGGGATGCGCCGAGGACCATGGCGAGGAGCAGGGCCAGCAGCCCGACGGGGAGCGTGAGGTCGCGGCTGCCGACCAGGGAGTCGAAGAAGCCGGTGACGCGCCCGAGTACGTCGCCGACTGGCCCGGCCTTGGACAGGGCGCTCTCGACGTCGGCTGCCGGTGAGGTGGAGCCGGCTTCGATGCGCATCCGGGCGGATTTCTGGTCGAGCCGGCCGGCCGGCGGGTCTGCCGGGTAGCGGCGGAGTTCGTCGGTCGAGGAGGTTGCGGGGACATCGGAGTTGCTTACGCGGAGGTCTTCGCCGCGGGCGGTGATTTCACGCCAGCCGATGCGCCGGCTGTCGTACGCGGTGTGCACCTCCACCTTCGAGGGCAGTGGCAGGCGGATCGCGGAGGTGAGCGTGCACTGAAGCCTGCTGGTCTTCAGTCCTGCCTCGCCCGGCGGGTACGTCAGCGCGGTGCGCACTGCTGTCCAGGTGACCTGGCGGTCCGCGATGCTGACCCGTAGTCGGTCGGCGAGTTCCGCGCAGCTCTTGTGGGCGTAGGACCGGGCTTCCCCGCGGTCGATACGGCCGTCGTGGTTGCGGTCCACGGCCGGGCGTTCCTGGGCGGCGGCGATTTCGGCGCGGTCGACGACGACCTGGGCGTCGACGCGGCTGGGATGGAAGGTCAGGCCGGTGTAGTGGTTGACCGTGAAGTTGCCCAGTGGATGGGCCTGGGCTGTGGGAGCCGCGGTGAGGATCAAGGCGCAGGCGAACAGGGCCGCGGCGAGGAAGAGGTGCGGACGGCGCGTCTGGTTCATGGGGTGGCGTCGATTCTGCGGAGCACGGTGCGGGCGCGGGGGGCGTGCAGGGGGTGGAAGTGCGGGTTGGTGTCCAGGGCGGCGGTGAGGTCCTGGCGGGCGGCGGTGGTGTCGCCGAGGGCGCGGTGGATCATTGCGCGGTGGTAGTGGAAGAGTGCGCTGCGGGTGCCCAGAGCGAGGGCCTTGTCGGCGTGGGCGAGTGCTTCGCGGTGGCGTCCGGCCCGGTGCAGGGCCCAGGCGCGGGCGTCGTGGACAGCGATGAACGGCCTGCTGCGCAGTGTCTCCTCGGCCATGGCGGCGGCCTTTGCCGCGTTGCCGTGATCGGCTTCGTAGAGGATGGCGTCGACGTCGGCGTCGGCGCTGTTCGCGCGGCGGGCGGTGTCCTGGGCGCGCAGCACGTCGTACTGTTCTTCGGCCCGCTGCCGGTGACCGAGGGACTGCTGGAGTTCGCCGAGGCCGAGCAGGTAGTGGGGGAGCGGTGCGATGCCGGCTGCGGCTGTGTAGTCGCGCACGGCCCGGGTGGTGTTGCCCAGTGCGGTGTGGGCGCGGGCGCGGGCTTCCAGCAACGCGGCATCCCGGGGAGATTCACGCAGGCCGGCCGATGCTTCGGCCAGTGCAGTGCTGGCATCGCCGGTGTCCAGGGCCAAGGTGGCCAGGTGAACATGCGCGAAGGCGCGCTGTGCCGGTGTGGGGGCCGCCCGCAGGGCGCGTTTCATCAGGGTGCGGGCGGAGGCGGTGTCTCCGCGCAGTTCCCAGGTGTAGGAGGCCCGGGCCAGGGAGGCGGCATCCGGCCGCAGGTCGGTCATGCGCTGCACCGCCCCGTAGGAAGCCTCGTACCGCCCCAACTGGGTGTAGGCGTCGGCGAGTACGCCGTAGCCCGTGGGCCCGGACGGGTTCGTCGTGGTGGCGCGCCGGGCCCAGTGCAAGGCGCGGGTGAAGTCGTGGCGGGCGGCGGCCAGGGCCCCCATGCCGGCCTCGGCCTGGTAGTTGCCTGCGGGGTGCAGCTTCAGGGACTTCCGCAGTGCGCCTTCCGCCCGCGCGTAGGCGGCGGAGTCGGCTGTGGAACCGGCCTGCTGCACCTCGGCCATGCCCAGCCCGGCCCATCCGGTCCAATCGCCCGGCACCTGCCGCACGCGCTCTCGCAGGGCCGCGACGGACCCTCGGCCGGGCGCGGCACCGTCCCCGGCCGGGGGGACGGGCCCGGCCGGGGACGACGAATCGTCCGGGGGCAGGAGCACGGCTCCGGCGGTGAACATGGCCACGCCCAGAACCAGGGCGACGGCCGCGTTGCGCAGCCGCCCCCGGCCAGGCCGCACAGGTGGCTTGGGTGCCGGATCGTCGGTCGGCGTGGGCACAGGATCCCTCCCTGTCGGTGCTGCGTGCGGAATCGACGGCCACGGGGTAGCCGGAAGCCCTGCCGGGCGCGACCGTCGAGGTCGCGCCCAACAGGGCCAGGACGCTTCAGGCCCGCGCGGTCGGGAAAGCCCCCGGTGACAGCGCTCAGGCCGTGGTCTTGCGACGGCGCAGCCGGTAGCCACCGGTGGTGAGCAGCAGTGCGCCGGCACCTGCCATCGCCGAGGCGTTCGAGGACTTCAGTGGCCAGTCCTCATCCCCGAAGAGTCCGCCCTGGTTGCTGCGGTTGACGTTCTTGGTGTGCGGCTGGGCGAGGTAGGGGAACGTGTCGCCGAAGGGCACTTCGTTGGTGTCCACCTGGTCGCCGTCGGCCAGCGCCGGCACCAGTTGACCGCTCTGGGCGGCACCTTCGACGGCTTGCAGCGAGATGTCCAGGACGTCGTCGGCCAGACGTCGACCGTTCGGGAAGCCGGCCAGGTCGCCGGCCAGCACACCGAGGCGCTGCGGCTGGGCGGCGGGCGGCACTGCCATGTTCAGGCGGAGCTCCTCGGCAGGCACGATGCGGCCCGCCGGCGCGTCCTTGTTCAGACGGTGGGAGTTCAGGTCCGCCTTGATCGGCCCGCACGCCTTGCAGATACCCGTCAGGTAGATCTCCGCCAGATCATCCCGGGGCGTCGGGGGCGCCGGAATGCCGTACACCTTCTCGATCACCTTCGGCAGGATCGGGTCGTAGACCTTGTCCACCACCGGCTGCACCGTGCGGTCCTGGTCCGGAGAGATCGAGTTGAACGCGTCCTTGTACTTCAACGGGACGACGACCTCGTTGACCAGAGGGTTGCCCAGCCTGGAGACCTGACGCCAGCCGGCAGGGCTCTCCTTGCGGCTGTCGGTGACCGTCGCGCCCCGGCGTTCGGTGGTCGACCACACCCCCACGACCGGGTTACGCGCGGTGCTGCCCCGCAGGGCGAGGTGCTTCTTGGGGATCTGCAGGGCCACGGAGTTGACGTTGTAGCCGGCCAGGGTGTCCTGCCCGCGCTCGCTCAGGTCCCCGCCGTACAGCAGGTCGAAGACCCTCAGATCCGCGAAGAACGGGTCCTCCGCCTGCCCGGCGAACGCCTGCCCGCCCCGCGGCAGCCCCCGCACCGCCTCGGCACGCAGACTCGGGTAGTCGGGCATCGACGCCTCACCCGTACGCGAAGGAGCAGTCGGCGCTCCCCGCAGAAGCGTCCTGGTCCCGTGCCGAGTCGTTTCCGTCAGATCGTAGACCTGACGGAAATTCAGATCCGGGTCGTTGAACGAGGTGACCGGACCGGTGTTGTACAGGAACTGGTTCTCCGCATCCCGGATCAGATTGCGGAAACGCCAGGTGTACGTGATGTCCGCCCGCCCGTCGCCCGTGTTGTCGATCTTGATGTGGTACCGGGCGTCGTCGGCGAAAGCGTAGAAGTTGGGCCCGCCGTTGGGCTCCTCGAAAGGAATCCAGTTGGCGGCCAGCGTCACCGTGTCATCACGGTCCGGACTGGTGAACGCGTACACATCGGTGTTGTCGGCCCGCGGGTCACCCGCGATCAGCGGCGCTTCACGGTGGCTGGAGGCAGCACCGGTCCCCGGTGCGAGCGTCAGCACGGCCAGACCGGTGGTCAGCACACCGGTACCCAGCACAAGCAGTGTCTGATCGAACAGACGCCGCCTGCGCGGTCTCCAAGAAGCAGGCATCAAGATTGATCCTTTCGACTGGGGTCCACCGGAAGCCGCCCCGTGCGGCAGGGCGGCCGGATGGATCCACGTGGGTAGGTGACCGACCGGCGGACAGGGAGCGGAGCACACCCGGACAGCTTCAGCCGAGAGCGGCACAGCAGGTACGACCACACGCATCGCCAGTCGGCCGAATGCGCAAGAATCAGAAAAGCACGGGCAATTTTCGACAAACGATTCATTTTGTGCTCATGGCGGTGTGGGTGGGTGCCTCGCCGCGGAAACCCGCAGGTAACGGGGGGTCGACGCCCTCTGCAGCGAGAGGCGAATTCGTTGACGACACGACAGCTGCCGTTAGTCCACCCGGGGGACTTTGGCCTTTACTGCAATCCAAGTGCAATAAGCGCCGGGATTCGCCCAACGCGGCAAAGCCACCTGAGTCCGCCCTGTGCCGACCTCCACCAAACTCCGCGCGTCACGAGGGGGGGCGTGTACAACAGACGGTGGAACTGGATCATGGAGTGACACCGAATGACTGATGTTGTACCCGAGGTTGAGAACGAGGCAGCCGCGGAGGGTGCTGGCCGGGAGCCGGTGGTGGATGACCAGCTGATCGGGATGCTGGTCGACCGGGCCCGGGCCGAGGGTCTGCAACTGACCGGGGAAGGCGGGCTGCTGTAGCAGCTGACGAAGCAGGTCATCGAGTCCGCCCTGGACGGCGAAAAGACCGACCACCTCGGCTACGAGAAGCACGATGCAGCCGGCCGGGACGGCGGCAACTCCCGCAACGGCCGCCGGTCCAAGACCGTGACCACCGAGGTCGGCCCGGTGGAGATCAGCGTGCCGAGGGACGTCGAGGGCAGCTTCGATCCGGTGTTGTTCGTGGACGCCATCCACGTGAAGATCCGTGACGGGCAAGTCGCCAACCGGCCGGTCTACGTCGTCATGGCTGTCACCGTCGACGGACACCGCGACATCCTCGGGATCTGGGCCGGTGACGGCGGCGAAGGCGCGAAGTTCTGGCTGCAGATCTTCACCGAGCTCAAGAACCGCGGCCTTCAGGACGTGCTGATGCTCGTCTGCGACGGGCTCAAGGGCCTTCCCGATGCGGTCGAGACCGTCTGGCCCCGGACCATCGTCCAGACCTGCATCGTCCACCTGCTACGCAACAGCTTCCGCTACGTCTCCCACGCAGACTGGGACAAGCTGGCGAAGGCGCTGAAGCCGGTCTACGCCGCCCCGAGCGAGGACGCCGCTACCAGCCGGTTCCTGGAGTTCTCCGAGACCTGGGGAAACAAATACCCGGCGATCATCCGGCTGTGGGAGAACGCCTGGGCGGAGTTCGTGCCGTTCCTGTCCTTCGACGTCGAGATCCGCAAGGTCATCTGCTCCACGAACGCGATCGAGAGCGTCAACGCCCGAATCCGCAAGGCCGTCCGCGCCCGCGGTCACTTCCCCAACGAGCAGGCCGCCCTGAAGTGCATCTACATGGCGCTGATGTCGCTGGATCCCACCGGCAAGGGCCGCCGACGCTGGATGATGCGCTGGAAAGCGCCCCTGAACGCCTTCGAGATCGCCTTCGAAGGACGCCTGGCCGCAGCCAGGCGCTGACCACCCACACAACCGCAGATCAGCCGTCTACTGGACACACCCGAGGCGAACGGTCAATCGCAGGGGTTGCTGTTGTAGCTGGCCGCCTTCGTTCCGCTGTCGCCGGCCGAGAAGAGGTACTTACCCTGCCCGTCGCGCAGCATGGTGGTGCTGCTGCGCCATCCCTTGAAGCTGAAGGTGACGGTGGAGCCGGGGGTGGTGGACCCGCCGGTCTTGACCAGTTTGTCGTCCGCCTTGCTGAAGGTGTTGGGTCCGACCCGGCCGTCGGCCTTGGAGGGGGAGTCGACCAGGCCGTACTTCCACTGCAGCCACTTGGTGGCGTGGGTGGTGTTCGGGCCGAAGTGCCCGTCGATGTCGGCATTGCTGAACAGGATGCCATTCGTCTTGGGTGCGCCTTCGGCCACGAGGATCCGCTGCCACATGCAGGTCGCGCCGGAACTGCTGTACTCGCTGGCGGAGACGATCCCTTCATCGGACCAGTCCCCCTGCCACATGTCGTAGCCGCGGATGTAGCCGTCGGAGGTCTTGGGACTGCTGCAGGGTCGGGTGACACCTGACCTGGCTTGCTGAGAGGCGGCCTGGAAGGATGTCGCAGTGCCCAAGCCGTATCCGAAGGAGTTCCGCGAAGACGTCGTGCGGGTCGCGCGCAACCGCGAGCCCGGCGTCACGCTGGAACAGATCGCCACCGACTTCGGTGTCCACCCGATCACGCTGTCGAAGTGGCTGCGCCGTGCCGAAACCGACGAGGGCGCCAGGCCGGCAACGGTGTCGGGTGAGTCGGCCGAGCTGCGCGAGGCCCGCAAGCGGATTCGGCTGCTCGAGCAAGAGAACGCGGTGCTGCGCCGGGCGGCGGCGTATCTGTCGCAGGCGAACCTGCCGGCAAAATGATGTACCCGCTCGTCCGCGAGCTGGCCGCCGCTCATGCCCCTCATCGGGTGCCGGTGGCGGTGACGTGCCGGGTGCTGAAGCTGGCCCGCCAGCCCTACTACCGGTGGCTGGCCCGGCCGGTCACCGACGCCGAGCTGGCCGAGGCATACCGGGCCGACGCGCTGTTCGACGCACACCGCGACGACCCCGAGTTCGGACACCGGTTCCTCCTCAACGAAGCGCGGGCCGCGGGTCAGGTGATGGCCGAGCGGACCGCCTGGCGGATCTGCCGGGACAACGGCTGGTGGAGCGTCTTCGGCAAGCGAAAGGGCCGCGGCAAGAACCGCCAAGACCGGGCCGCCGGTGCACGATGACCGGGTGCGGCGCAACTTCACCGCCGAAGCGCCGAACCAGTTGTGGCTCACGGACATCACCGAGCACCCGACCGGCGAGGGCAAGCTGTATCTGTGCGCCGTTAAGGACGTCTACTCCGGCTGAGTCGTGGGCTATTCCATCGACGCCCGGATGAAGTCCCGCCTCGCGGTGGCCGCGCTTCAATCCGCCGTCGCCCGCCGCGGCCAAGTGGCCGGATGCGTGGTGCACTCGGATCGCGGCTCGCAGGGCGGATTCAACCGGTCGTCGCAACACCTCCTGATCAGCGAGGTGTTGGATGGTTCGTCGTCAGCAGGCAGCGGATCGGGCGGTGCGCCCGAGGTTGAGGTCCCCGGGGCATCCGAAGTTTCAGCGTCACGTAGTAGCGGCGTTCTGGACCGAGATCGCCAAGGGTCTTCTCGCTGAGGAAGCGGCCGGGGTCGTCGGCGTGGCGCCGGCGGTGGCCACGCGCTGGTACCGGCAGTGTGGCGGCATGCGACCGTTCGATCCGAAGCCGCATTCGGGCAGGTACCTGTCGTTTCGTGAGCGGGAGGAGATCGCGCTCCTCAAGGCCCAGGGCAGAGGCGTACGCGAAATCGCTCGGGAAGTCGGCCGCGATCCGGGGACGATTTCCCGTGAGCTGCGACGCAACGCCGCTACCAGGTGCGGGAAGCTGGACTACCGGGCATCAGTCGCGCAATGGAAAGCCGACCTGGCCGCCCGCCGCCCGAAACCGGCGAAGATGGTCGCCAACCCGCGGTTGCACGCATACGTTCAGGAGCGACTGTCCGGACAGATCAGCACGCCCGGCGGCCAGGCGATCGCCGGTCCGGCGGCGGGTGAGTGGACGGGGCGGAACAAGCCTCATCGCAAGGACCGTGCGTGGGTGCAGGCGTGGAGTCCGGAGCAGATCGCGAACCGGATCAAGCTTGATTTCCCGGATGATGAGTCTATGCGCATCAGCCACGAGGCGATCTACCAGGCGCTTTACATTCAGGGCCGCGGGGCGCTGAAGCGGGAGCTGATCCTGTGCCTTCGCACGGGCCGCGCACTGCGCGCCCCGCGTGCTCGTTCGCGTCGCAAGACCTGGGCGCATGTCACGCCCGAGGCGCTCATCAGCGAACGGCCCGCCGAGGCCGAGGACCGTGCCGTTCCCGGCCACTGGGAAGGGGACCTGGTCATCGGGCTGGAGCGGTCCGCGATCGGCACGGTAGTCGAGCGGTCGACTCGATTCACGATGCTGATTCACCTGCCGCGCGAACAAGGCTACCGACACAAACACACAGTCAAGAACGGTCCTGCACTGGCTGGCTATGGGGCGATCACGATGAAGAACGCACTCGCCAACACGATGTCGACGCTGCCCAAGCGGCTGGCGCGATCGCTGACATGGGATCGGGGAAAGGAGATGTCGGCGCACGCGCAATTCAGAGTCGAGACCGGCATCCCAGTGTACTTCGCTGACCCTCATAGTCCGTGGCAGCGCGGCACGAACGAGAACACCAACGGGCTCCTGCGCCAGTACTTCCCGAAGGGCACCGATCTCTCGAGGTGGTCCGCCGAGGAGATCGAGGCCGTGGCCCACGCTCTCAACACCAGACCCCGGAAAACGCTCGGTTGGAAGACACCGGCCGAGGCGCTCAACGAGCAGCTACTGTTGCTCCAACAAGCCGGTGTTGCAACGACCGGTTGAATCCGGCCAGTTCCGGTCACGGAAGGTCGCCACCGTACTCACCAGGCACGGCCTGGTCGGCTCGATGGGCCGGGTCGGGCGGCCGGCGACAACGCCACGATGGAGAGCTTCTTCGCGCTGCTTCAGAAGAACGTCCTCGACCGCCGTGCCTGGGCCACTCGGCAGCAACTGCGGACCGCGATCGTGACCTGGATCGAGCGCACCTACCACAGACGCCGGCGCCAGCGACGCCTGGGCCGTTTGACCCCGGTCGAGTACGAGACCATCATGAGCCCGCCCGCAGCTCTAGCTGCATAAACCCCGCTGTCACCCGATCATGCAGCAGTCCCCTTCGCCGAAGCCGGCGACGCGCTCACAGCCACTGCCACGGTGACACATGCAGCAATGACCACCCCGGCTGACTGCATGAGATTCGTGCGGATATTCACGTGCTTCCCCCTCGACCGTTGGCGGTGCTCGGCTGCCCGGCGGGGGCGCGCGTACGGGCCCGCACGACGGCGCACGCGGGGTGCTCCCCCAGGTGCCCGCCACGGTTCCACTTGATCGGAAGCGGTCACAACGCCCTTTCGCCACAGCGAAAACCGCAGCTCAGGCTGGCGCGGCAACTGCCCAGTTCCGCACCCGGCTCACGCAATGCGCATCGATCAGTCGCGGTCCTCCGCCCCGGTCACGCCGCCCGACCGTCAATCCCATAGTCCATCATTCACCCGTTCGGGCGATCCGGGGCCGTGGACGACGGGGTGCTGCCCCCTCGGGGGGCCGAGGAAGTTCCGATCAAGCGGTCATGTCGTAATGCTTGTGCAGAGCAGGCGAGCCGCGTTGAAAGGCTCTGCCTGTACGGCGGAGCCTTTCCTTTTGACTGACGGAGGGGTCGCTTGCTCCGCCTTCGCGTCAGTTCATTGCATTCCGTTGACGTTCTACCCGTGCGGGCATTAAGACGCTCTACCGCACCCCGAGAACGTGAGTTTCCCATTGTTGTTGTTGTAGCTCTGGCACACCACAGTCTTGTTGGTGACCACTTCGGTCCGTTCGTACCTCCAATACCCGCGTGCCGCGTCACGATAGTAGTGCCTTTTGAGCTGTGCGATTTTCAGCGTGTACGGTCCACCGTTGTTCTGGTAGATGCTGCAGTTCCACGAGGTGATCGTGCCCTCCGGAGTGCCGTTGACTACGGTGCGGTCGGCTGTCCGGCAGGTGACGTCTGTGGCTGCGGATGCGGTCCCAGCTGAGATGCCGACAAAGCTGATTCCGGTGAGGAGCGCTGTTGTTGCGCTGGCGAGCACACGACGGTTGAGTGCCAAGGCTTTTCCCTACTGCTGCGTTGCCGGTGGAAGCTCTGTCGGGTAACAGATATCGCCAGAAGGGTCGGCGGCATATCAACGCGTCGCAGGGCCGCTCGAAGTTCAATCGATCGGCCCTGGACAAATAGTCGACCACCGGCGGTGACCATCCGGTCCTGCACCGCAGGGCTGGGTGCACCCGCGTCAACACCTCGGGCGTCACCACAGCTACGACTCGGTGAGGACGTGCATCCATGACCGGTCGACGGCGTCGCCTCCGTCCCGGCCGACAGCGCCCTCGGGAACCTCCGCCCAGGCGTGCGCGCCGTCGGGAGGGAACCGGGCGCCGAGCACCCAGTGGGCCTGGCGGTGGCCGGGGGTGCTGCCGTGTTCGTGGCCTGGTCCCTGGCCCGGCGCTCCGCCGGTGAGCCGGCGGGCGGCGGGGCGGAACTCGTCCGGCGGAAGGCGGACATGGACGGCCAGGTCATGATCGAGGGCAAGCGGCTGCGGATCGGCACCGCACATGCCGGGACGATCGTGACGGTCATCCTGATCGGGAGGTGACCCGAGCGAATGCGGGTGTGGTCACGAAGATCCGCAGTAGCCATCGGCGGCCAGGTGGACGCTGGCGGAGCAGTTCGCCAGGGGCCGACAGGAAAGATCGCGAGATGACTGGCCAAGTGGGCTGCGGGCATGTCAACATCGACGACCTTGCCGGAAATCCCCAGGTCAGAGAGGTGATTTGCTCGTGACTGCGGCTCATGTTGGCAACGGTTGTTCGACCAGTTCCGAGGCTGTGCGGCCGGGTGAGCGCCCGGAGATGACCGTCGGTGATCTCATCACCCTGCTGTCCGCCTGCGACCGGGACGCCCCGGTCCGTCAGGCGATGAACCCGTTCTTCCCGATGGCCCATCGCCTTGCGCAGGTGGTGCCGTCCGTCGACGAGATGGGCCGGCCCGTCGTCTACCTCGCCGAAGGGCGGGACGAGGACAGCCAACTCGGCTATTTGCCTCCCGAGGTGGCGGTGGTCCTGGCCTGGCAGAGCCCCGTCCAGCCGCCCCCGCGCGATCCCCGCCGCACCGTCGGCGGTTGAACCGCAGCCGACCGCCCTTCTGGAGGCGCCCCTGTATTCCGGCTTCCCGCTCGACCCGTCCGATTCGACCGGCGCACAACGCGCGTACTGGGTCGGCCCTCGTCATCTGGCCGGTGACGACGGCCGCCTCTACGACACCGTCGCCGACGTCCTCGGCGGCCTGGGCTGGACGAGCCTGACCATCGTCCGCGGCCGGCAGGAGCCCGACGAGGAGCCGGAGGATCGCCAGGTCATCCGCAGCACCGTCCTGCACATCAGCCCCGATGCCTTGTGCTGGGCCCAGTGGATGCTGGCGGACGAGCCGTTCCATCTGGGGGACCTGCCGATCGCCTGGCAGGTCTCCGCCCGTACAGACACCAGCGGCCCGGCCCAGTGGTCGGCCTACTTCACGCCCGACGTGCCCGGCGAGGCGGTGGCCGACTTCCTCACCGCCCTCGACGCCCGCCCCCACTCCGCGGTACCGCACGTTCGCCCTGGGCTGGTCCTCGACGCTGTCACCGCCTACGGGTGGCTCCGCGACGCCGACCAGAGCACGGGGGCGACGGACCCCACGTTCATCTCGCACGTCAGCCTGGGTGAGGTACCGCCCCTCATCCAGGACGCAGACCCGCGCACCCTGACCACAGGATCCGACGAGCCGGCCCCGGACGGATGGCAGGCATGGGCCCAGCCCGCACCCGGCGCACCGTGCCTGTGGGCGGTCTCCTTCTCCGCGTCCGTCCCGCACGACCTCGTGGCCGCGTTCGCCGCCTCCCTCAGCTCGACCGCGGCGGTCCTGCGCCGAGTAGTGCCCGAGGCCACCCGCGAACGACTCCTGTGGACACCCGCCGGATAGTGCCCACACTCCTGCGCGCACGCATCACCGGCCTTCCGCGACGAAGCCGACGCCGCGACGACCCCTCTTCCCCCGGCTGCGACGTGATTGGTGCGCTCCGGCAAGTGCGCCGCTTTCACGGTGGATCCTCGGTAGGTGCAGGCTGGCATCGTTAGGAGAGCGGGCTGCGGTGACGCTGAGGGCGGTGGTGATGCGCACGGGCGTGGAACGCCCTGTTGATGCTGGACGGTGGCGGTTCGGGCCTTCGGGCCCGGTGGGGTCGTAGGGGCGGGTGTCAGTGCCCGAGGTGGCGCAGGCAGTCCTCGAACGTCGCGTGCGTGGCGTCCGCGGGCCCGGCGTGCCGGTTGTACCAGGCGGTGTCCAGGCGTATCTCGTGCTGCTGGTGGCCTTTCCGGCAGCGTAGCCAGACCTGATCACGGGTGGACAGGATCAGCCAGTCCCGGTACGCGCCGCACTCGGCGCAGGCGACCAGCTCGCCGTCGAGGACGAGCGGCTGCTTCCAGGGCATCATCCGGCCGTCGAGCTGGTCGTGGCTGGGCACCCGCAGCTCCGGCGGAAGGAAGTCGTCCACTGCGCGGGCTGGCGCTGCCTGCTCCAGCTCCGCCCGCATCCGCTCGACCTCCGGCGGTACCTGCCCGTCCATCTGCACCGCCGTTCGAAGAACCGGCGCTCGGCCTCGCTCGGCTCGGCGGCCCGGCGGCGTATCCGGTGAAACACCCTGTCGTCCTCCCTTTCCTCGTAGATCGTGTCGGGTCCTGTGGTGGTGTCCTGGGCACGAAGGTCTGCAGTCCGCGGGGGTGGTGCCGGTAGCCGCCGAGACTTCGCTTCGGCGGCTGCTCACTATGACCCGGTGGTTCCGTTGCCGGAGCGCGCCGTACGTGCTGCTCGACGCAGAGACGGCCTTGGCGTGGGTGGCGAGTTCCACGTGGCGCTCGGGGCACGCTCTGGCATTTCCAGAGGCAGGTTGGCGGTGCGCCGCAGCCGCCAGACGAGAACGTCGCTGACGGAATCCGCGGTGTCCAGTTCACGGCGGCGTGCGGCTCGGGTCAGCAGGGCGGTCGGGTCGTGGCCGGCGCGTTGGGCGTCGGCGAGGGTCGCCGCGAGGGCGTGCCAGCCGGGTTCGCTGAGGATCTGCTCGGCCAGTTCCGGCAGCGCCTCGCGGAGCTGGGCGGTGTGGCGCTGCTCCTGCGGTCGTGGAAGGCGTCGGCCGCGCTGTGCCAGCGTCGCCAGCGGTGCGGGGGCGGCTGCCCGGTAGGCGGCGCGCAGGTGTGCGGCGGCTTGGCGGGCGGCGGCGGCCTGCTGGGCGTGCCCCTTCCTCGCGTGCCAGTGCGCGGCGGCGGTGATGAGGAAGAACAGCATGTCGATCGCCATCGCGGTCGTGGCGCCGTCCTCGCCGTAGCCGAGTGCGGAACCGCTGTGGACGAGGTCGCGCGCGGCCTTGCGCAGGGCGCGGTCGTGTCCGCGTACGGCGCGGATGTGGGAGCGCGAGGCCCGTTCGAAGGTGGTCGCCGCGTCCCGGAGTTCGCGGCGGGTGTGGGCGGCGGAGGTCTTCGCGAGCGCGTCGAGGACTTCTCCGGCTGCGGCGATGTGGGCGGCGGCAACCGGGTCGTCGCCGTGCTCGACGACGAGCACGGCCCGCCAGGCGGCCGATGCCGCCTGGCGTCGGGCGGTCGCCGGAGCATCTGTGCGTCCGCCTGCGGCATCTTGCGGGCGGGGGGCTTGCTCGCCCTCTTGCAGGGTGCCGCTGGTGAAGCGCTCCCGGATGCGGGGCAGCGAGAGGTCCGGGGCAAGACGCGCGCCGGGATAGAACACCGGCAGGCCCTCCTTGTTGCGGTCGTCGACCAGAGCGACCTTGTATCCGAGGAGGTCGCCGGAGGGTGCGGCGCGCTTGCGGATGAGGAGGCCGGCGTCGGCGAGCCGGTCGAAGAACTCGTCCTCGTTGGTCGCGCCGGCGACGGCCTGCCGGACAGTTTCGCGGAGTTCTTCGCGGGCGGTGCGTTCGCGGCCCTGGCGTCTGGCTTTGTGGCGTTCGGCGCTGGTGGGCCGTTGTGCTGCGGTGCCGTCGCCGGGGGCGACCTGGTGGAGGCGGAGGTCTTTTTCGATGAGGCGGGCTTCGGTCTGTGCTCGTGTGCCGGAGCGGTAGTCGTCGGGGCGGTGGCCGTCTTCGGTGACGAGGGTGGCGACGATGTGGATGTGGTCGTCCGCGTGTCGTATGGCGGCCCAGCGGCAGCCGGGCTGTCCGCTGCCGGGGTCGATGCCGGTGGCGGCGACGATGCGGCGGGCGATGTCGGCCCATTCCTCGTCGGACAGGGTCCGGTCCCTCGGGTCGGCGCGCACGGAGGTATGCCAGACGTGCTTGGCCGGGCGGGCGTGCTTGGCGAGGGCCATGACGGGTTGGTCGAGGAGTTGTTGGAGGTCTTTGAGGGTGGCGTTCGGGTCGCGGCCGGGGTCGGGGGACATGCCGTCGAACGAGGCGACGAGGTGCGGGTCGGTGTGCTCCTCGGCCTTGCCGGGGCCGTAGAGGTAGGCGAGGAGGCCGATGGTCCGTGAGCCGGACTCGTTGACGCTGGGGATCACGAGCTGCGGCGCTCGATGAGCCGTGCGGCGGCTTCGCGGGTGGTGTCGGCGGCTCGTCGTACGGCGGCGACGGCCGCTTCGAGGTAGGGGGCGTCTGCTTGGGAGTTGAGTGCCTTGGCGGCTTGGTTGAGGTTGCTGCCGGCCCAGCCGAGGCGGCGTCGGCAGTCGAACAGGGCGGTGATCACTTCGCGTTCGTCGGCGATCTCGGCGCTGGTGCGGTCGAGGTCGCGGGCGGCTGCGAGCGCGGAGCGGGCGAGGAACCCGGCGACGGACAGGTTGCACCGGGCGGCGGCGGACTTGATCAGGGTGAACTCGTCATCGTTGAAGCGGGTGGCGGGTTGGTGCAGGCGCTTCTTCTCGCGCGGCTGACGCGGGCGCTGACGCGCACGGGGCGCGCGCGGGCGGCGTGCGCGGCGGTCTGGGGGCTTCTCCTGTTGTCCCGGCTTCGATCCGCCCTCGGTCGAAGCTTGCTGGACCTGCGCCCCCCGGTGCAGGTCCGAGCCCGCCCCCTCGGGGGCGGGTTCGGCGGAAGCTATGCTTCCGCCCCAACTTGCTCGCCCGGAGACCGAGTTGATCTCGCCGTCATGTTGGGGGGTGTGCCCGTTCGGCGTTGGAGTTGTCATCAGCCGCATTCCGGGCATCGGGCGAGGTGGCTGGTCAGGGCGCGGGCCATCCGCGCCTTCGTCGACGCGGCCTGTGTCGCGCTGCATCTCGCCGCCGGGCGGCCCTCGTGCCGGACGGAGTGGGCCTTCAAGTAGCCGATTTCCCGCTCATACACCGCCTGGAGGGCGGTGAAGCCGGCGCAGGTCCTGATCATGTGGTGCCCTTCGTCGTCGTGGCGTGGTCGTCGCTGCGTAGTTCGCGCAGGACGAGGCTGAGTTGGGAGTTCCGGCCGCCTTGGAGTCCTTCGCGGCGGAGGATCTCGCGGAGCTGGACGCGGGTGATCGCCGCGTTGCCGTCGCGGGCGAGCACGGCCCGGACGTGGGGTCGCACCTGCTCGACGAGCTGGTCCACCGGAAGCGGCGGGTCCTGCTGCCGAGGGGTGCGGGACCGGCTGCTGTGCTTGCCCTTGCTCTTCTTCACGTTCGCCTTCTTGCGCCGCACGGTCCCCGGTCCCCGGTCCCGGCTCGGTCCCCGGAGGGGGGTGGACTCGGTCCCCGGGTGGTTATCCGTGGGCGCGGGGACCGGTCCCCGGTCCGGCGTGCTCGCGGTCCCCGGTTCACGGTCTTCTGGTTCCGTGCCGGTCCCCAGGCGGTGGTGCGTGGGTGCGGGGACCGGTCCCCGTGGCGGGTTCGGTTCCCGGTCCCCGGCTTCGGCCGGGGTGTGGGGACCGGGTGCTGGTACCGGCAAGCTGGAGACCTTCGGCGGGTTGACCTGGTCTTCCACGAGTGTGGGGACCGGTCCCCGGTCCGGCGTGATCGCGGTCCCCGGTTCATGGCCTTGTCGTTCTGTGCCGGCCCCCGGGAGGTGTTGTGCGTCGGCGGGGACCGGTCCCCGTGGCGGGTTCGGTCCCCGGTCCCCGGCCTCGCTCGGAGCGTGGAGACCGGGCGCGCTCCCCGACCGGCCCGGCGGGTTGATCCGGGTATCCATGGGACCGGGGACCGGTCCCCGCAGCCGGTTCGGTCCCCCGTCCCCGGCGGCGGGGACCGCCTGCTCGGGGACCGCCTGCTCGGGGACCGCCTGCTCGGGGACCGACTGGTCGGGGACCGTCGGTGCGGGGACCGCAGTGTCGAGGCTACCGATGGTGGGCGGGGTCCAGGGGGAGGGGAGGGGGATGGTGGCGAGGGTGAGTGCGTGGCGGCGGGCGGCGAGTTGTTGGAGCAGGCGTGCGCGCTGCTGGGGGGCGGTGCCGACCTCGGCCCTGCCGAGTGCTTTCGACAACCGTTCGGTCAGGCGCCGCCCGCGGCGGCTGTGCTGCTGCTCGGGCGTCTGGCCCGCGAGCCGGGCGGCCAGGGCGACCGCGCGGTCGGTGGCCCTGTCCCGGGTGATCTGCGCGGCGTCCCGGTCGCGGGCGGCGATGCCCAGGCGGGACAGGAGCCGTTCGCGGGCTTCCCGCCCCAGGGTGGCGATCAGCGAGTGGGACGCGGCACCGGGGGTGCGCAGGCGCAGCTCGATGCCCATGGCCAGGTGCCACAGCACCGCCGCCATGATGGGGCCGACGAAAGCACGGACTGTCCCGCCGACCGGACCGCTTTCGGCGTAGGCGGGGATCACCTGGACCCCGCTGATGATCCAGACCAGGGTGCCGGGCAGGCCGGGTGCGCCCTGGGTCGTCAGGTTCTGGCGGGCCATCAGCGCCGTCGCGAAGAGCGCCAGCTCGGCCGCGGCGAACATCGCAGCGCGTTCGGCGGTGCCGGCCATGTCGAGGTAGTCGGCGGCGAACCGCCAGCTCGTGTCGGCGCTGTAGGCGGTGCAGCCCAGGGCGGCCATCGCGGCGACCGTGACCGCCGCACTGCCGCGACCGTCCCGTGGCCGGGCGCCGTGTCGCCGGAGGGCCCGGACGGTGAGCACGATGGCGAAGGCGGCGAGCAGTGCGGTGGCGAGGAGGAGGTCCGGTTCCGGAGTGGTGACGGGGGGCAGGACCGCGGTCATAGGGCCTTTCCAGCAGGGGCGGATGCGGTGGTCGACGCGGCGGTTCGGGGTATCGGCTGCCGTGTACGGGGCCTGCTCGGGGCGGGAGCGTCCGCGGCTGGACTGGTCGTCCTTCGCTTCCTTTTCGGCTGGGGGACGCCGTAGGTGCGGTCGCGGTCGAAGACCTTCAAGGCGGCTTGGCGGAGCAGGTCTCGGGCGTGCCGGTGGCTGATCTGCAGGGCGGCGGCGAGTCGGTCGGGGCGCCAGCCGCGGAGGTAGGCGTGGTCGATGACGAGCTGCCGCTCGGCTTCGGTGAGGTGGACGTCGCGTCCGTCGAAGACCGCGCGCACGCGCCGGTAGTCCAGGCGCCGGTGCAGCCCGTCGTGCCACGGGCGCTGCTCGGCTTCGGTCAGCCCGCCCCAGATGCCGTCCTTGAGGCCGTTCTCCACCGCGTAGTTCAGGCAGTCGGCGCGCACCGGGCACAGGGCGCACAGCTCTTTCGCCTCGGCGATGGCGATGTGGTCCCGCGGGCGCGGGAAGAACACATCGTCTGCGTCCGCCGGGTCCAGGCCGTAGCACGCGCCGCGGTTGTGCCAGCTGGTGTCGGCGATGCCGCGCAGGCCGGTGGCCGACGCCTCGTGGGTGGTGATGTATCGCAAGGGGGCGGTCTCCGATGGGCTGCGCGCTGGGCGGACGCGACGTCGGGCACGGCTACGGCACCACCAGGGGGCGCCGCAGCAGAGGCGAGGTGAGGGGACGAGCGGGCGGGGATGCCGCTCGGATTTGCGCGGTCGGTCAGGACGCCGCGCGCTGTTCGGGGTGCTGGTCGGCGGCGAGGTCGAGTCGGCCGGGGTGGGGGGTGGCGCGCGGTGCGGTGCCGCGGGCGGAGCCGTCGGGGCCGATCCGTCGGCGACGGCACGGCTCCCCGGCCTGGGCCCGGCACCACTCGCACCGCACGTTCAGGGCGTCGGGCAGTCCCTCGGCCACGGCCGCGTCCCGCGCGGCGCGGGCGGGCCGGTACGGGGCGAGGGCATCTCGGGCGGCGGGCGGGATGCAGGTACCGACCTCACGCAACCGCGCCTCCAGCGCCGCGTCGACCCGATCGCGACCGCGGGAGATCGCCCGGTACTGGGTGGGCTGGGCATTGCCGAGGGCGACGGCTTGGCGGGCGCGGGCCAGCTCGGCGGTCCAGGCGGGCTGGTCGTCGGGGTCGACCCGCGGGGTGGGGTCGGTGTGGCGGAGCATGCGCTCGCGCCGGTGGCTCTCCCACGGGCGGGCGACGTCGGCCGGCACGATCGGGTACGGCGAGATGCGGATATGCCTGCGCGCCGCGGCATAGGCGTCCCAGCCGTACTCGGTGGCGATCGGTACGTCGCCGAGCAGTTCGTGCCACTGGGCGAGCTGGTCGCTGACCTCGTTCGGGTCGGTGCGGATGGTGCGGGGGTCGAGGCGGCTGATGTAGGCGAGCAGGGCTGCGGTTTCACGGCGATCCACTCTCTGGCTACTCCGTTCCGGTCGGCTCGTCGAGGGCGGCCAGCAGGGCGGCGGTGTGGGCCTGGGCCCGGGTCATCCCGCCGGGCCGGGCGGGGGAGGGGCCGGGCACGGCGTACAGGCCGGAGCGGTGGGGGGAGTGCTCCCGGGCGATCCAGGAGCGCCAGTCGGCAGCCCACGCCGCGGCGTGGCGTGGGGCGAGGTCGGCGCGGTGGGCACGCCACTTCGCGTCGGCGGCTTGCAGGGCCTGCTCGCCGAGGCGGTCGAGGTGTCCCTGTTCGCGGATCCAGGTCAGGGTTGCTGGGTCGGGCTGCCATCCGGCGGCCGGCGTGACGGCGCCACGCGCGCTCCTGCTCTTACTCCCGTTCCTTTCAGGTTCACTACTGTTCTGGGTGCCGGTTTCCGGTACCTCGCTATGCCGGTTTCCGGCACCTCGGGGTATCGGTTTTCCACCTGAGGTGCCGGTTTTCGGTACTGCCGGTTTCCGGCACCTCGCGGGGGAAACCGGCACCTCACGCAGTCGGATTCCGTACCGTCCGAGCGCCGAGACCTGCAGGGCGGGCGGGGCCTCCGGCTCCTCTATGGGCGCTCCCTCGCCGCCGCTTGCCTCATGCTGCTGGCGCTTCGCTTCTGCGATCGCCCGGGTGGCCAGCGGAAGGCGGTAGACCGTCCTGCGCTGCGGGCCCATGAGGTCGTCGAGCTGCTCCAGTTCACCGGCCTTGATGAGCCGGCCGATCGCTTCGCGCACGGTCGAGACGGAGGCGTTCGTGCGGGTGGCCAGATCGGGCAATGAGGCCCAGGACACGCACTGTTCGTCGGCTATCCGGTCGGCTATCGACAGCAGCACCAGCCGTGCGGTCCCGCGGCTGGAGCTGTTCTCCCACACCCACTCGCGGGCATCGGTGCTCACCGGCCGCTCCGGGGCCCGGCCTGGGGGTTCCCGGCCTGCAGGGAAAAGGCGGTGTGCCATGGCCCGCCGGTCCGGGAAGGAGTGGAGGCGCAGGCTGAGGCGCCGGCCACGCGCATGGGCCTTTTACACGGGGGGCAGGGCATGCAAGACTCTCCTCTTCAGTGTCGCCACGCTGACGTGCCCGGTGCAATGGGATCAGCGTGGTGATGTCGGGCAAACTCCGCCCCTGGCAGGGCGGGTTACGCCGTGGGCGTCGGCGTCCGAGAGTTCCCGCTCTCGGACGCCCACGCTGCATTTGCCCCCGGGATCCCGAACCGCATTGCCGGCCGTTCCCTTCCTCCGTGGGACCGGGCGGGATCCCCAGGGGACGACGAACATACGCACACCCCGCCGCGGAGATCCAGAGTTGGCTCCAAAACCCTGTACTAGTCGCACACAGTGACGTCGAGAGTGATACCCCGAGAGAGCGCTCAAGTCGCAGACCCGAGGGCTTCATTGAGCTGCCGGCCTGCGGGACTGCGCCCTGCTCGCGAGAGGCTGTGCGACACGCGGCGTGGTGAGAGGGAATCCCTCAGCAGTACAGGGGCGGGAGCAGTTGGTGCATGGGAAGCGTCATGACTGCTCGCGCATGGCCCGGCTTAATTTCGTCGCCGCCGTAGCCGATCCGCCGCCCTCCTGCGGGTGCCCGGGCATACCCGGCGAAGTACCGGTGACGGGCTGAGGGCCATCCACATGAAATGCACTGCGCACCGTTACCCCTCCCTCCAGGCCACCGGCTTGTGTCGGCGATCGGCTGTCAGGCGACCCTAAAAGCCCTCCAAGAGCGCGTCAACGTGCGACGAGGCCACCACCGCGTGGAACTCCATCAGCAGTCTTTCTCTCCGTCTGCCGAAGAGCAATACCGGGATGGCTGCACCAACTCATGTAGATTGACGGCGCGTTGGGGCTTTCGAAGCCTGAGCCATCCGTGTCGGAGACCGGGCTGAACGTGCGTTCCGCCCCTTCTCCGTCTCACATCGTGGACGTTTGAGGGGTGGATGCGTCAGCGCTGAGGTATTTTCCGCCCGCGGCAGGCGATCTCAGTTTCATAACGCCTGTGAGAACGAAGTCCGTGTCGATGCGGAGGAGCGAGCGCCCCGCCGCTGTCCGGGAGGCAGCGCAACTGGAGGCCGGAGAGGGATTCGGGCTCGTGTGTCGCACCGCTTCGACCCGCCGTGCCAGCTCGGCGAAGTTCAGCGCATCCTGCGCACAACCCGCGGCGCTCTCCCCGACATCCAGGACGCCGCGTCCGCCGAACTGCACCGACTGCGCAGGGAAATGGCAGCCTGAACACCGACTGACCTTCTCGCGACTCCGGCCGACATCGTGGCCCGACAGGATTTGACGAAGAACGGCTGGCAGGTGGACTACTTTACCTCCCGCCTGACTTGAAAAAGCCTTCGTCGTTGGTAAATCGCCAGGGTGGGGCGGAACGAGGCGATGGCCTGCGCCGGGCGTCAGGTGCCGAGGAGGCTGCCGCGTATTACTCGGTCTCCAGTGCGTGTCGCAGAGAGAAGGTCACTGAGCAGATCCGCCGGGAAGTCTCCTGAGTCCAGGGCGCATTCGCGGAGGAGATTGCGGCATTGCTGCTTTTTCCTGTCGCTGGATAGTTCGGTGAACTGCGTGTCGGTGAGGGTTTCACGGGCGGCGTAGCCGTCTCCGGCTTCCATCGTGCGGCGGTGGAGGTCGTCGACGAGAGCACGCGTGATGGTCTGGCCGGTGGATCGTGCAGCAGCAAGGATCGTGAGGCCGAGACGTATGTCGAAGACGGTCGTGCCGTGCCCGGTAGGTGCTGCGAGGTAGATGTTGGCCAGGTCGGCGACGGGCTGCATGGTCGATTCGCCGGCAGCGAGGTTGCACAGCACCGCCAGGCACGCGGCGACGATCTGTTCCCACGGGTCGCCTGGCGTCGTGTGGTCGAGCAGGCTTCGGGCGCGGTCTGTGTCGCCGGTGGTGAGGGCGGCGAGGACGGTGACCTGGCGCCCATCCAGCATCCGGGACCCGATCCCGTGGTGCTGTTCGATGTGCGCCAGGGCTTCGTCCCAGCGCCCTTGGGTGGTGAGGGTGCGTGTGCCGTCGGCGAGGAGCACCCGCCACAGCCAGGCGTGAACTTCCTTGCGATCCTCCGCGGTCGCGGTGAGGTCCGCGGGGATGGAGATGTCCTCGAAGCGGACGGGGGTACCCGTGCCGACTGCTTCGAACAACGCGAGGAGTCGACGTCGGCCTTCGTCACCGCGGCCTGCGCGCACCTGGAGCCTGGCGAGGTTGACGGCCGGTTCCAGGGCGCGGATCGCGCTCATTGCGGGCAGCGGGCAGGCGTGGAGGTAGGCGGCGGCGTGCTGGTGGCACATCTCGCGGGCGAGGTCGGGAAGTCCCAGGTCGGATGCGACGAGGGCGGCCTGGTTGTAGACCGCGGAGGCATCGCCCTGGTCGGACTCGCTGGCGGCGGCGTCAGCGAGCTGTGCGATGGAGGCGATGCGTTCGGGCAGAGGGAGGCAGGCGGGTCGGAAACGCGCGACGAGCGGGAAACGCTGCGCGATCGGTCCGTGCGGGTCCATAGGTCCCCCGGGGGGCTAAGTGGCGAGGTGCGGGAGACTGCCGTGCCCGCCAGCGTGAAGAAGTGGCGGGCACTGGCTGTGCGGCGGTCAGGTTGTCAGCCGAAGTCGACGACGACGCGGTTCAGCGGTGTGTCGAGGGTGAACAAGCCAGCCCGCTGTTCCACGTGCGGCGTGGTCAGGTCGTGCAGCTCGAAGGTGGCCTCGCGCTTGCGGTAGTCGCGGTCCCAGGTGCGTACCGCGTCGGCGACCTGCGCCGCCAGTTCGTTGCTGCCGGGGCCGTGTGCGATGACGCCGAACTCCCACAGCCTGCCGCCCTGGGAGGTGGTCTGGTCCGAGACGCGGCGGGCGAGGTAGGCGACGGCGCCTCCTTGGACGGCTGCGGTTGAGGAGGGGTAGGGGTCCTCGGTGAGCAGGGTTCCCTTGGCGGTCGCCGGGAAGAACATCTGGATCAGACCGGACGGCAGCGTGCAGGAGATGAACAGTTCCATCCACTCGGGGGACTCCATGGCGCGGACGGTCATTCCGGTCCACTCCTCGACCCGAGGCTGCTCCAGCACTCCGGCCAGGGCTTCGGTGTCGATGGTCTGGACGGTCGGACCGTGCAGCCTCACAGTTCCGTCTGCGCTGAGGGGGATGTCGCGGTGGTCGTCGTCGGCAATGCCCTTCCGCAGCGGCATGAACGTGTTCATCTCGGAGCCGGCGGAGGTCCACCGGCCGTCGCGCTTCTCGTAGGCGATGGAGCGGGAGACGGTTCCCTTGAGCCGTTGGGGGGCGACGAGCCGGCCGCCGTCGGCGAGCTGTGCGAGCCAGGCGTGCGGGATTCCGTGCGCGCCGACGGTGGCGATGATCCGGTCGTACGGCGCTCCCTCGGCGTGGCCGACAGCGCCGTCCCGCGTCAGTGCCGTGACATTAGTGACGCCCGCTGCGGCGAAGTGCCGTTGTGCGCCTTCTACCAGGTCCTCATCGACGTCGATGGTGGTGACATGGCCGTCCTCGCCGACGAGGTGGCCGAGGAGTGCCGCGTTGTAGCCGGTGCCGGCGCCGAGTTCCAGGATGCGCTCGCCGGGCTGAGCGTCGAGCTGGTCGAGCATGAGGGCCACGATGATCGGCTGCGAGGCGCAGGAGATCGACGTGCCGTCCTCGTCGTGCTTCACGTCCACGACCGCGTTGGCGTAGGCCGCTTCCAGCGGCGAGTCGGGGACGAACAGGTGCCGCGGCACGGCGCGCAGCGCTTGCTCGACCGCGGGTGTGCGGGCGCGGCCGGCGGCCTTGATCTGGTCGACGAGGGCGTTGCGGAGTCGCGCGGCGTCGGCGGCGGGGGTGGTGAGGGTTTCGGCGTTCACCGGGCTGACGGTATCCGCTTGAGGGGGCGTTCCATCTGTTGATGGGGTGGTGTCCTGGGCTTGCATGATGACCTCTCGTGCGATGTGGGATAGGGCGTGCTGGTCTCCAGGTGAGAGGCCGGCACGGTTGGCGTGGAAGAGAGCGTGGTGCGCGAGGACGGCGCGCAGTCCGCGGGTGAGTCGGCCCTTCGCCGCGAGTTCGGCGAGCCGTGCTCCGGCCCGCTCGAACGCGGATACCCATGGGGCGTGTTCGTCGAGTGGGCCGCCGGGCTGGGCCAGGTCTGCGGTGTTGGCGGTCATCAAGGTGCGCATGGCTGGTACCAGGGCTGCGCGTCGCTCCGAGGTGATGGGCGTGGCAGCCGGACGGAGATCGGCGTACTTCGCCCACACGTCGCCCTGCTCGTACCAGTCCAGGCCGGCGGCCCGCAGCATGGTGCTCGTGAGGAGGACGGCAGTCTCTCGGCGGCCGAGGCGTCGAGGGGCGGGCCTGTAGGTGAGCAGGTGGCGGCTGTCCATGTGGAAGAGGATGTGCGCGGCGTCTACGGCCTGAGTGCCGCCCAAGACGAAGGTCTCGGGCTCGTAGATGCCAAGATGCCAGGACACAACGGTGCCGTCGGCAGCGAGGTCGACCAGGAGGCGCTGCAGGATTGGGGACGGCTCGGGCGCCCGGTAGCGCAGTGGCCAGGGCTGCTTGTTCATGAACCACCAACCGTTGACCTCACCGGCGTTCTCGGCCGCGAGCAGCGCGGGGCCGAGACGTTCGGCGACGGCGACCTGCGCGGTCTCCCGGTCGGGGAACACGACGTTGTGCTGATGCCAGCGGGGGGGCATGGACGTCCGTTCGGTCGGCGGTGCTTCAGGCGATAAGGAGGCAGGCATCCCACGCCGTGCGGGGCGGTGCCGGGGCGCTGGAGGCTAAGACCGCCAGCGCGATTCCCGCGGCTCCGTCGAGGAGCCCCGGATCTCCCTTCACCGAGACAGCGGAGACGGGGTTGGTGCCGGGCTGGCAGACGGCGTTTAGAAGGGGCGGGATGACGGCCCGGAGCTGCGCGGTGGTTGAAGGGTGGGCGTCGCCGGCCACGCGCGAGGCGACGTGAGCGAGGCCGGCGAAGCCGTGGCACAGGCCGCTGTCGGTGGTGGCCTTGAGCTGGGCGGGATCGGTGAGCGCTGCGGCGAGGGTCTCCTCCGCGTCTACCTGGCGGGTGGGGTCGTCCAGCGCGAGGGCGGCGAGTTGCTGAGCGCGGGCCAGTCCGGCGGTGCCGTAGCACCAGGAAGGTCGTCGCGGGGCGGAGGGGGTAAGACCGTCGGCACGCAGCTCGGCCCGCGTGACCCAGTACGGCCAGGCCCTGCGGCCAGGAGGCTCCTGCCATCGGTCGAGCCAGGCCAGGATGGTGCGCATCGCGTCGTGCTGCCCCTTGACGAGCGTGCCGCGGCGGGCGGCTAGAGCAAGGAGCGCGAGAAGTCCCCCGACGCCGTGCGACATGCCGTGGTTAGCGTGCCCTCCAGAGAACCGAGCGCCTGGTCGGCCGGTGGGAGAAGTCGAGACCCACCAGCCGGGAAGAGTCTCGCCGCGATCAATGAGGGGTTCGGTCAGCCGGACGCAGTAGTCCAGTACGTCACGCAGAGCGGGACCGGCGGGCTGGCGGCGCAAGAGGTAGGAGCCGTAGCCGCTGAGGCCCCGGATCACGTCGAATTCTGCAAACTCAGGGAGCTGTTCGGCATCGAGGCGTCGGTAGGCCGCCGAGAGGCGCCGACGAACGTCCCTGACCACCTGCTCGTCCAGCTTGCTCAGGGCACGCTCATACTCGCGCGGCTGATGGTCAGCGGCGCAGGCGACGGCATGCGCGAGGGCAGGTGCCCCGTAGAAGGGGTGGCTGTCCGGTCCGCTCGTGACGGGCTGTCGGGTGGCAGCAGCGAGCCAGTCCCGTGCGCGGCTCCACGGCGCGAGACCAGCCGCCGCGCGCTCGATATGCAGCAGCGCGATGCCCGGCAAGCCGTAGGCGAGGTGCTGCCGGTCCTCGAACGTCACCGGGCTGGTTTCGGGGTCGGCCAGGGCGTCAGCGATGGCGGTCGAAAGAGCCGCGGGAGTGGTGATCATGGCCGTGGTCCCGCTCCCTTCCCTGCTCGGGCCTTCCAGGCAAGGGCCGCGGCCCGAGCGAGGTAGAGGCAGATGCTCTCTTCCGGGAAGTTCACCGCGACGTGCCGTACGAAGTGGACGTGGATCAGCGACGTCAAGACGTCGTCGAGCGCCATGCCTTCGGTGTGCGGACCTGGCAGGTGCGGCCGGTACGAGGCGAGTGCGGCGGCGCGGTCAGCCCAGGCCGTGACGATGCCTGCTCCGCCTGGCTCGTGGCGCAGCGCCGCCCACTCGTCCGTGGGATCGGCGAACCGTACGGCCTCGACGAACTGCCGTCGAAGCACGGGTTCGGGCGCCTTCGCGGGAATGTGGTCGATCAGCCACCGCACCCCTGCCTCCACGCTGCCGAGGAATCCTGCGGTGATGGCGACGGTGTGCGCGGCAACCAGGGCCCGCGGAGGCGGGCGCTGCCGTTCGCGGAGCTGGGCGAGGACGGCACGTGAGTCGGCGCGGAACGCCTCTTCGGCTGCCTCCCACGCCGGGCCTGAGCCCCACCGGCCCATCTCGCGGAACGAGGTGGGATAGCGCAAGTCCGACAGCAGCCCAGCGGCGCGCAGATCGTCAGCCCAGGCGCTGACGGTCCGCGCGGTTGCCCCGAACTCGTCAGGGGACGAGAGGGCGATACGCAGGCGAAGGTGCGGATCGGGGTCGCGGAAGCGGATGAACCACCACGGCGGAGTGCCCAAACGCCTCAGCAGCTCCGGCAGATGCCGCGCCAACAGCTCGTCTTGGCGGCGGGCGTCACCGTACAGCGCAGCCAGCAACACCGGCGCGGCGGCGGGCGTCTGCACCTGCCCCGCAGAGAAGACCCGGGCGAGGCTAGGGGCGGGCAGCGCAGGCCACCCCGCTGGCCGGGTCGCTTTCAGCGGCACGACGATCTCGTGCGCGTGCCCGTCACACCACCCGTATGCACTCGGCTCCGGTCCCTCTTCAAGATGGGCCGTGCCCGCACCGTCGAGATGGGCGCGCAGCAGCGTCCGGTGGCCGGCTTCGTCGAGGTCGAGGAGGAGCCGGCGATCGCCTTCGACGAGGAAGACCCGCCGCGGCACCCGCCGTCGTTCCCGCCAGTCGACGAGTGCGGCATCCCACGGGGAGCCGGATAACTCAGCCGCGTCCAGCCGCCACCGCGCCGGCGCGAGCACCGTCCGTCCGTACCGCAGCCGAGGAAGGAACGGCATCACAGACGCTGCGCCCCAGTCGAACACGGAGACCTGAGCAGCCTGGGCGCGCGACAGCTCCGTGAGGAAGCGAACCAGCGGGGGAGTGTGCGTGCGGAGGTTCAGCGCATGCAGCCCCAGGGCTTCGACGCGCTGCCCGCGCCCGGGAGCGGCCAGGTACATGCGCCGGCCGTCGCAGGCCACCGCCAAGTCGTCGGGGGTGAGCACGTCCCCGTCATCGTCGGCGAGGTGCTCCTGGACGCTGATCAAGGCCGGGAGGACTCGCGGGGAGCGGGTGACGTGAGCGCTCGCGGGCAGCAGCGGCGGGAAGGAGAGCTGCGCGAGCAGGCTGTCCTCGTCGGCTGTCGGCAGGTCGGTCAGCTCTGCGGTCAGGGCCTTCCGGTCCTCTCGGGCCAGCACGCTGAGGAAGCGGCCGGTGGAGACACCGGCGCCACGAGAGACGCTGGCGACCTCCAGCCGGAACCGACCGCGCTGGAGGTCTTCAACGCTAGCGGCATCAACCCGTACGCCGACTTCGAGGTGCGGCGGCACACGTGGCTGCTCGGGGCCGATATCCAAGCCAGCAAGGTGTTCTTCGGTGAGGACGACTTCGTGACTGCCGTCCAGCGCGGCGCCCTGCGCGATCCGCAGCAGCGTGTCGTCCCGGGCAGAGAGGCGTACTCGGCCGGCGCCGGACGGCGCCCCGGGGTAGCCGTCCGGGAAGCCGATGCCGCTATCGGCGACCACGTCGTGCAGCGGCACCATCGTGCCGATCCCGTACCGCTCGTAGAACCGCTGATGGTAGGCGCGCCACGCCTCCGTTCCGAACGGGTGGGCACAGACCCGCGTCAGCACCCAAGCGGCACGCTCGATCTCGCGGGCCACCGTCACCGGCAAGTCGAGTTCGACGCCCAGACGTACATCCAGGGCGAGCGGGTGGTGCCGCAGCCCTGGCACCAGGGCACGCATCCGGGCTGCAACGTGATCCCGTCCGGCACGCCTACCGCACTGGTCCAAGCCGGCCTGGACAGCACGTAACTCCCGTACCGTCTCCGCAACCGAGGCGAATGCGGTGACGTCGACCTCGTCGAGGCGTTCGAGGAGATAGCCAAGCGCGTCGGTTGCGGTGCTCGGCGCGTGCAGGTTCGTGATCAGGACGCGGCGCTTGAGGAGTTCACCGAGGAGGGCCTGCACCCGCTCCGGGGCCGTGGCAGGAAAAGCGGCAGAAAGCATGTCGACGAGCGCACCGACCGGAATGGGCCTACGGGCACCGGCAAGAGCCATACGCACCGGAGCCGTCGACTTCAGCGACACTTCAACCGCACGAGCCCGGCGCCCTTCCGCGTACGGCACGATGAGCCGGTCCCCGCGGGTGGTGACAGTGTTGTTGACCACCACGGGCAGCCTTTCAACCAACTCGGAACATGCCTCCAGCCGGGCGATGACCGCGTTCAACCACTCGGCGCCAGCACGGGCTGTTACGACATGCGAGCCGCCCCACTCAGCTCGCGCCCGCGTTGCGAACATAGCGGTCGTCACCCCGGCGAACAGCCCGAACGGAGTCGGGCGGTGCTGCGCCCGCAGAACATAGCGGGCCACCGACAGCACGGCCTTCCGAAGCCTCCGTGCCTCGGGAACATCAGTTGCACACAAGGCATCAACCTGCGTGGCAAGAGCGGGACTTGCGTGACGCAGCCCTTCGGCCACGCCATCTATCACCCACACGCCCCGTAACCACCGTGACTGCGCGCCCCTCGCCGCCGCCGACCGGTCGTCCAGATCCGGCCAGGGCGGTATCGGCAGGGTCGGCCTGGTGACAGCGCGTACGAGAGCGGTAGAGCCGGACTGAAACGTTGGCGCAGCCAACACGAGCCTCCGCAGGAGACGAGGGAGCGGGGCAGGCAGTCGGTGCCGCCGGCTCGCAGCGACGGCACCGACGCAAACGGTCAGAACCTCTAGGCGACGTTCGTGGTGCAAGCGCCGCAGGTGCTACCGCAACCGTCGTTCGTGATGCTCACCAGGCCAGCCGTATCGGCAACCTCCACCAGCCTGACGTCCAGTTCGAAGCCATCCGGCACGCCCGCCTCGGAGCCATGAGCGCTGAGCACGGCGTCGCTGGGTTTGGTCGTGATGTTGGGACTCACGTCAACTCCCTGGGTATTCGGACACTGCTTGTGCATTAGAGCCCTCGACGAGAAGCGTGACAGCGCGCGCCGGCCGCAAAAGGCTCTTGACTTACGTCTGATGGCGATCGAACACCCTCCACCGATGTCGGTCATGATCAGACATTCTTGGGACGGTCGTGCCGTCGTCATCGGAATCCGTTTCCGCTGTATTCAAGGCGAGGGCAGGTCGCGGTCCTTCTCTACCTTCCACTCACGATCGAGGATCGCGTGGACGATGGAGTCACGCCACTGCCCGTTCTTCCTGATGTGCTCTCGGATGCGTCCTTCTTCGGTCATCCCTGCCTTGAGCATCGTTCTCGCGGAGGCTTCGTTGAGCGGTGAGCGGGCGCCCCAGATCCTGTGCAGGCTGAGGTCGTCGAAGCCGAGAGTGAGCACGAGGCGGACCGTCTCAGAGCCGTATCCGATGCCCCACAGATCAGGACGCAAAGCAAACCCGAACGTCGCGCCGGCCGGCTGGTGTGGGTCCATGGCTAGGCGCACGAACCCGACCAGCTCACCAGTGTCGCGTTCTGTTACGGCCAGGGCGTACTCAGCGCGTGGCGTGGCCGCTGCTGTTGATCTTGCCCAAGCCACCACTTTCTCGACCTCATCCCGGCTGCGAGGCGGAAAGCTCAGATGGGCGGTCGCTTCGTTGCTGCCGTAGATGTCCAGGACGCCATCGACGTCGTTGGCGGTGATCTCGCGGAGAGCCAGCCGAGGCCCGTGGCGGTTGACCGGATACATACCGGGACTCTATTCCGCTGCTAACGGGGGAGGGCGAGGGTGGGCTGGCTGCTGAAGGCGGCGATCTGTTCACGAAGGTCTCTGGCCGTCACGGCGGTGCGGATCGGATCCGTAGTGAGAGCCGTGCGTACACGCTGTGCCGAGCTGATGATGCCGTGATTCCGCTGGCCGGGCGGTAGGGCGAGAACCGGTTGGACTGCGTCCGCGGCTCCTTCCAGGTCACCGGAGTAGAGGCGGGCGAGGGCCAGGTTCGACTGGGAACCGGCTTCGTCGCCGAAGGCCCAGTGCGGGTTCGCGTGGTCGCTGAAGCCCTGCACGGCGTCTTCGGCCCGCTGGATCAGCTCGGCGCCGCCATTGCCGAGAAGTACATTCGACTCGACCTCGTAGTACCGGTGCTTGATCTCTGGGTAGTAGTAGATCCCGCCGAGGTCATCCAAGTCGTCGGGCGTCGTTGCCTCGCGCAGCTCGGCGGCTCGGTGGTTGGCTGCCTGGACCGTGTCGTGGTCGCCAAGGGCGGCGCCGGCTCGTGCTTCGAGGCCAGCGAGCCAGATACAGACGCTGCCGGGGAAGCCCGGGGCCGCGGCGGTTCCCTGGCGGGCGTAATGCAGGGCATCCTCCGGCCGGTCGGCCCAGTATGAGATCAAGGACTGCAAGCCGCGGACCCAGGCGCTCATGGCACTGTGCTCGGCCTGATTGGCACAGACAGAGGCTGCTCTGGCATGGCTCATGGCCGAGTGCGGATCGCCGAGGTCGTGGCACGCCTTGGCCAGCATCCCCGAGGTGAGAGCCGACATCAGGTAGAGATCGCGGATCTGGGACGGCCGGGCATGGCCGCTCTCGATCAAGCGGAAGGCGGAGTCCTGGAGATGCACGAGGTCGTCCAGAAGCTCGGATAGTGGAACGCGGACATAGATCCCGCTGATTCGCCGGATCTCTTCTTGGAGGTAGCTCAGGGTCTCCGGGCCTACCTCGTTCTGTTCCGCGCCCATGGCGAACGTTATTGCGCGCCTTGAGGCCATAGCTGCGTTCCGTCCCATTCTCTGCAGGTCCGCGTCGGGGGTGACGTGGAGCCGTTCGTTCTGTGCGTTGGCTGGCACCGTGGTTCGAGTCACGGCCTCCACTTGCGCTTCAGCGAGGAGCTGAGTGATCGGCCGTTGGAAGAGCCGGGTGAGGACACGGCGCGCCTCGTTCTGCGGCGTCACCTTTCCTAAGTACCAGCGCTCGAAGGTGGAGTCCGAGATCGTGAGGGTGGCCAGTGAGGCATCCCCCGTTTCGCGGGCCAGGCTCCGTGCCGCCTTTGAATACTCGTGGAGAAAGGCGCCGTAATCCCTCCAACCTCGTTGGTCGATGAGGACCCGGAGGAGTGTGGCCATTGTGCGTCCTCCTCTGCCAAGTGCCAGCGGTCAGAACGACCGTACGACTCCGATGCCCCCGAACGGGCTCGCTCAGGCGTCCTCGGCGACTCTGACCCAACTCTGACGTGAGTCTGCCCTTGAGAGTCACACCCATCCGCCACACTGACGCCGGTCTGACGGTGGATATGCCCTCCGATCTGGCACCACCATCGGCACCTCAACATCGCTGAGTACGCGAGACATCGCATACCGCAACCAGGCGGCGCGGACGACCGAGGCTACGCACCTCACGATCAACGCCCTTGAGCGACCGCCGCCGATACCCAGACCGACCGCGCACAGGCGGAGATCACGATGGCAGCCAGAGACCTGGAGATGGGTCACCAACCCCACCCGTTGCTGCACCACTTGGTCGTCGACACCGAGCACGACGGACGTGTTGGCGTTCTGCGGGCTGTTGCGCCCGATGTGGACGACATCCGTCTGGAGTCGATCTTCAGGGTGCCGGTTGCGCCGCCGGTGGCCTGGCTCCGTGCGGAGGCCGGGGGGACGGAGTGGACGACCCCCCTCGCCGCGATCGGAGAGGTACCCGACACCCCGGGGACAGCGCGTGAGCACAGCGTGGACGACGGTGGTAGGGAGGGCGCTGATCGTGTGTAGTCACCAACCGCGCTGTCCCGGTGCACAGTCGCCTGGCCGCGACGCGGCGAAGCGCGTGCGGCGTGACTGGTCGCTGGGCTTGAGCCGGTTGTGCAATGGGGTGTACCTCTTCGATGACACCGGCGAGTTGCTGCCCGACGGCCGTGTGATCAGCCCGCGGCGACCGGGTCGGGGGGCGTTATGACTGCCCGGGGCCGTCGCTATCAACAGGGTATGCGGGTACCGGCGATCGCCCGGTGGACCGGTGAAGCGCCTCTCCCGATGCGTGTGACGCGCCGGTGGCTGGCGGGTCTTGGTGGTGAAGGGCTCGGCTACGAGGGTGAGCTGCCGACCGACCGCCACCGAGGGCTGCTGTGGGAGCGGGTTGCGGAGGCGGAGGGCGAGGGGCGTGTGCAGATCGGTCTCGTGCACGGGCCCCGCCAGCGGCGGGCGATGAACCACCGGCTGTGCCAGGTCTGTTTCGCCCGGGCCGCGCCTGCGGGGGAGCCGCTGCTGTTCCTGGTCGCCGGCACCAGGCCCATCACCACCGGCGATCGGCTGACGTCGCCTCCCATCCACGCGGAGTGCGCCGAAGATGCCGTGCGCGACTGTCCCGATCTGGCGGACGTCTACTCCGCCGCTCTGGTCCAGCGCGCGTCGAGCTGGGGTGTCGCCGGGCTTGCCTACCAGCCGGCCACGCTGAAGCCCCGGCCCAGTCGGCACCGGACCGGCCTGACCCTGCTTCCGTACTACGCTCCCGCCGCGGACCTGCGCTGGATCCTGGCGGTCCGGGAGGCCGTCACCGTCCACGGCTGCACGCCCGTGCGCCTGGAAGACCTCGCCAGCGAGCCGCAGACCGCAGGTGGCCGGTTGTCGCCCGACCCGCCGCCGCGGTTGCGCGGTGGCTGGCGGGTGCCGGCTCCGCCGCACCGGCACCGGTGTCGCAGACCCCGCCCTGCGGGGTGCTGAAGCCCCTGCTGCCTGCCGGATGCCGGGCCCTCACTGCTCTGAGGAGGACCTTCCCCCGGGTCCTTTGTCCTTCCCGGCGGGCAGCAGGTCTCCACCGCGCGCGGTGGATTTCCCAACTTCTGTACGAGTTGCGTCTTTTGGAGTCCCGTTTCTCATGTCCCCCGCTTTTCCGATCCTGGTCTGCCACACCGCCGGGTCTGCGTACGATGACCTCGCGCGGCAGGTCGTCCGGATCGCCTCGCAGGTCGCGCCGGTCGTCGAAGACGTCACGGCGTTGCGGCTTCCGCCCTCCGTCGAGTTCCATCTCGTCTCCCGCCGGGGGTGGATCCGGCGCATGCGCACGTACGCCGAGTGGATCGCCCGCAAGGACCAGGTGACCTACGGGTCGGACTTTGCGGGGGTGAAGTGGCTCAGGCGCAGGTTCAAGGCGATCAAGACGAGTTGGCTGGACATCGCCTCCACCGTCCAGGCCGAGCACGGCCCGGCTCAGGTTCTCCTGTGTCCGGTGGGGTTGAAGCACGCCGGTGTGTACAGCAACCAGGCGCGTCTGGTCGAGGTGATCGCGCGTGAGCTGTGTCAGGTCGCCCAGCACCACACCAGCTCCGACACGCTGCTGGGCGCCGTCAACACCTCGGTGGCCAGCCGCCGCGGGCTGGCTGAGCGTGCGTTGCGGCCGGTGGTGCAGGGCCACGCGGCTTGGTGTGCCGAGAAGGTGCTCGCCGACCGGTTCGGCGAGCACCCCCGGGTCGGGCTCACCAAGCCGCCGAGCCGCCGTCATGCCCGCCGCGCTGGCAGCGCTCCGTGCTGCCAGGAGCGCCGCGAGGCCGACGCCGGCGCCGGGTTCGTCACCCAGGTGCTGACCGGTGCCGGGCAGTGGCCGGCGCTCGACGTCGGACAGTTCAACGACCTGTTCAGCGCCTTCAGCCTGATGCCGTCGCCGGCGGAGCTGGCCGCGCCGGACCGCTGGCGTGATCGTGTCCAGTCCGCTTGGGACCGGGACCGCAGCGCTCGATGAGCGGTGCGGGGGCCGCGTCCGCTGCCCCCGCACTTCCTTGCCGTACCCCACCCTCTTTTCTCTTCACTGATCAGGAGTTTCTTCGTGCCTCCAACCGAGGTTGTTGTCCAGCAGCTCGCCGGCCGCGATCACCATGGGTTCGGCAGGCGGATTAAGTACCTCGCGGAGGAGTGCGTCCCGTGGGTCGAGCCGGTGACGGGGCTGGCGCTGCCCGAGCGGCTGGTGATTCGGCTGCTGGACCGCACCGCCCTTCGCCAGACGATCATCGACGACCAGGAGCGGCTGGTGGCCGCAGCGCTCGCCGAGGCCACCGGCGACCACGACGTGGACAAGGTGATCAAGCTCAACCGCGCGATTGCGTCGGTCAGCTCGCGGATCGCCTGGTGGGTCGCGGGAGGGATCACCTACACCACCGCGGCCGGAGACCCGGAGATTATGATCACGCCCGGCACGTGGCGGCACCACGGACAATACCGGGACGACGACGCCCTGATGGCGATGCTGTCGCACGAGCTGATCCACCCGGCGCAGTTCCACGCCAGTGGCGGGCGGCTGCCGGTGATGGACACCGGCCCGCTGGGCAAGGATCTGGGGCTGGCGGACCGGGAGATCAAGACGGTGGGCGAGGGGCATGCCACCTACTTCGGCGTGCGCATCGCGACGAAGGTGCTGGGGGGTAACCCCGTGCTGTGGGTCAAGGGCCGTCGGTACCGGCGTTCACTGCGATACAAGCTGATCGGCGGCATGATCTCCCGCCTGCCCATGGCCAAGAAGGCGGGGAACGCGTACAACAACGGCGCGTGGTTCACGGCCCACGTGCTCGACGGCCTGGGCGAGCTGCCCGGCCTGGACCAGCGCGCCTTCAACGGGCTGTGGGCGCGGCGGGACCTCTTCCCCGACGCCGACGAGATCCGCTACCCCGACACCTGGCTGAAGAAGGTCACCCCGGAACTGACCCTCACCTCTTCTGCCGCGCCTCCTCAGCCCCGCTGACGACAAGGAATCGGACGGAGCATCCGACGGCAGCGCCCCGCTCACCGGTCCGACGAGATCACGCGACCTGGGACGCACCTGCCACCGCGCGCCCTGACGAAAGGCAGGACCCCGGGGGTGCGGTGCGCGCCGTGCCCCGGGGTGCGGTCAGGGCCACACCCGGGGCACGGCCGCCGAGGAGAGAACGAGGAACACCTGTGCACCCGCACGGGCACATCGGTGCACCCCTGCGCCCGCAGAACCCGTACTCGCAAGAACCCCTGTACTTGCAAGGAGCACTCCTTCGATGACCACCGACATACACATCGACAACCAGGCTGGGTTACGGCACGCCGAACTGGCCGGCCGGCTGCAGACGATCACCGACCGGTGCGCGCCCGAGGTGGCCGGGGCCGTGGGGATGGAACTCCCCTCCGCCCTGACCATCCGCTTGCTCACCCCGCGCACCTGGCGCACGCGCGTCATCGGCAACATGCGAGAGAGGGTCGCCGCGGAAGTTCGCGACCTCGCTCCGGACACGAGCGCGGCGAAGAAGGCAAACCAGCAGGTGGGCGTCCAGCGCTTGTCCCTGCGCCTGGTGTGGATGCTGCTCGGCCCCCGGACCGTGAGGCTCGCGGACGGCACCAACGAGATCTGGTTCGCGCCGGACTCCGCCCGCCACGCCGGCCTCTACGACAACGAGGACGAGCTGACGCTGGGCTTCGCACACGAGTTGATCCATCCCGCGCAGCAGCTCTACGCACCGCTCCTGGCGACCGTCGACACCCCGTTCCCGCACCAGCGGGGCTGGGCCGGCCGCGCAGTCGCGCCGTTCATCGAGGGGCACGCCACCTGGGGCGGCATGCAGATCGCCACCAAGATCCTCGGCCACACCCCCCACGAGGACGGCAAGATCCCCCAGGGCCGTTCGTTGCAGTCCCGCTTCTGGGGGAAGCTGTTCAGCCCGATGCGGAAGGCCCGGTACGAAGACCCGCTGACGTTCTTCGACCAGGTCATCGAGGGCACCGACGCCGACCCGGGACTGGGGATCGAGCGCTTCAACGGAGTCTGGGCGGACATCGAGTGCTTCCCCACCGCCGAGGAGATGTCGAACCCGCGCCAGTGGCTCCTGCGCGTCCGCCCGACGCTGGCCGCAACGGACCCGGCCACGCGCCTGGGAGACCAGCGGTGAGCCGCCACAAGCGGGTCCCGGACCAGGAGCAGGAGCAGGAGCAGGACCGGTCCCAGGAGCTGCGGGGGCTGGGCCTGTGGCCGCTGTTGTGGCTCATCGCGGTTGTGATCGCCATCCCCTTCGTCGTTCTCGGGGACCCCGCCCGCGGCGCCGAGCCGGCCGGCGCCCGCACTGGTGCCTCGGCAGCCAGTGAGAACACGGCGGATCGCTGGTAGCGCACCGCCCGCGCTGCCGTGGTTCCGCCAGCCCCGCCGGAGCACCGTTGGTGGGCTCAGACTCCGCCGTTCGCTCCTGGGGCGGTCGCGACGGCGGAACGCCGGGCCGCCGGCTCTTACCGGCCGGCGGCCCGGCCCTGATCACCACGTCACGGTCGTACCCGCCCCAACGCTGCGGGCCGCGGCCACCAACTGCACCACGAATAGGGAAAATACTGTGTCGCTATACGCCGATCCGGGCGGGATTTTTGCCGGTACCGCCGGCTTCTACTCGGTCCGGCCGGGCTACCCGGACGAGCTGCTGGACCGCATCAGCGCACTGGCCGGTGGGCTGGGTAGTCGGGTGCTCGACCTCGGCACCGGTACCGGCGTCGTCGCACGTGCGCTGGCCGCCCGCGGCCTGGACGTGCTCGCGGTGGACCCTTGCCGCGAGATGCTGGAAGAGGCCAGCCGTCTGGCGGCGGCCGACGGCCAGGTGATCGAGTGGCGCGAGGGCACCGCCGAAACCCTGCCGACCGGCCTGGGGGCCGTTCGATCTGGCCGTCATCGGAGACGCCTTCCACTGGATGGCTCGCGAACAGGTGCTGCGTGTCCTGGACCAGATCATCGCGCCGGGCGGGTGCGTAGTGCTGCTGTCGCACCGCTGGCCGGGCTACCCCCGGCCGTCGTGGACCCCTGTCCTGGAGCGGGTCCGCAGCCGGCACCTGGGCGCGAACCGGCTCGCGGGACCGACCGGCGAATTCACGCGACCGCAAGCCGATCACGAACGCGTCTTCCGTGACTCGGAGTTCGGGCACCTGACCCGGATCCACCACCGACTACCTCATCGACGTCGACCTCGACTGCCTCGTCGCCTGGCAGTGGTCCCAAGTCCACTTCTCACTGCCGCTGCTCGGAGCGGGACAGGTGGCCTACGAGGCCGACCTTCGCACCCTGCTGCGCACCTGGCAGCCGACCGAGCGGTTCCGCGAAATCAGCCAGGCCCATCTGCTCATCGCACGCTGCGGAGACGAGCACTGACCTGCCACAAGCTCCCGCCGCTCGCCGGGGACGTTTCAAGCGGCCTTCGGACGGCGAGCGGCGGGCCTCCACTTCTCCCCCCCGGGACCAACCCGCCACGCCCCTCCTCGGAGCAGCCGTGACCATCGCCCTCCTCTTCGACCTGGCACCGTCCGCTGTCATCGTGGCGGCCGTCGTCCACTTCTGGAGAGGCCGCGTCGGAAAGCACCAGATGGACGGCTGGCTGGCCCTCGCCTACGCCCTGTCCACCGTCGGCAACGTCATCACCCACGACCGGACATGGGCCGGGATCAGCGCCGGGTGGTGCGCCGTCTTCGCGTGGCTGTGGTGGACCAGCGGTGACGACACCAAGCGGCGCCTGAAGAAACTCACCTCCGGCTTCCGGGCCGTCCTCCGAATCGCACCCAAAGGGGCCTGATGTACCCCAACGCAACGCCGCCAGTGCGTCGACGGCCCGCTCGTGCCCGGCACTGCCCGCGGCGCGAGCACCACCGCCAACGACGAAAGCGCCTCGCCGGCGTGCTCTCGGCCTGCGCCGTACTGCTCATCATCGCCGCCGCGAACGTAGCCCCGCGGCTACTGCTGTAGCTGCGGATTCGGCACCCGGGGCCGCCCTCGGTGGGGACAGGCGGCCCCGGGCCAGCCCGGTCTCCCGAGCGGGCAACAACCCGCCCGCGAAGGAAACCGGGCCCTCGGGGGTGGATCACCGAGATCAGGACACGGGCACGGTGATCCGCCCCCCCCACTCGAACCTCACCACATGAGAAAGGGGAAACGCGATCCTTCACAGGAACCCGCAAGCCAGTTCACAGAACCGCATAAGACTCCGCAACCCGAAATTCCGCAAGCTCGTCACCGCAGCGAAGGAACAGAACTTCGGCATTACGGGCGGCGTCGCCGTCTATCTCATATGCCCCCAGTGCACGGAGAAACTTACCTTTTCCAGGCATGTTGCGGAGCACGATCTCACCGCCTACCGAAACTATGTGAGCCGAATACGAGCCCACGGCCTGGTCTATGAAGGCCGCGGCGGCGAACACACCGCCCGACTTCGTCACACGGAGACGCAACACAGCAGCGGCGAATCCTGTGCGAACAACGCGCCGTCCCGCCGAAAGTGCAGACCAAAGAAACGTATCAAACAGAACAAACCCTGATCTAGGCGACCCAAAAACCGCAAGATATCCAACCGCTCGCCCCCGGGCGGGCGCGGAGATCAGATATCTCACCCATCCGCAAACAGAGTCTTCGACCGGAGCAGTCTGCCTCATGCCACACCCCAGCGACATCCACGTAGAGAACGAAGCCGGCCGCCGCCACAACGACCTCGGCCGCCACATCGAGCGCATAGCCCGCGAGTGCGGCCCGCTCGTCGAAGACATCACCGGCCTGCTGCTGCCCCCACGCGTAGCCATCCGCCTGGTCACCGTCGGCGGATTCATCGACGCCTGCAAAGAGCACCGGGAGCGTCTCTTCACCACCGAGATCCAAGAACTCGCACCCTGCGCAGAACACGTCCGCGCAGCGCGCCAGCAGTTGCAGAACAAGCAGAAAGCAGACGGCTTGTTCTGGCTGTGGTCAGGAGCGCAAACCATCCTCTCGGCTGAAGGCAGCACCGAGATCCTCATGGTGCCCAAGGGACTGCGCCACGCCGGGCGCTACCACGACGACTGGTGGCTGCACCTGGCCCTGGCCCACGAACTGTGCCACCCGGCGCAGCAACGCGCCTCCGCAGGCACGTTCATCACCCTGCGCAGTACCCCATTCCCGCAGGAGCGCGGCACCGACAGCCTGGCCCTGGCCGAACTGACCGAAGGCCACGCGATGTGGGCGGGCCACCAGGCACGCGCCAAGCTCCTGGGCGCACCACCGGCCCACCAGCCCGAGCCCAAGACCTCCTGGCTGTACCGCAAGTACCAGGCGAAACTCGCACCGCCCGCGTCTTCCACCGACGCCGTCTACACCGGCGGAGAGGACTTCACCACCTACGTGCTGCGCCGGCTGGGAACCGGCGCCTTCAATCTCCTCTGGCCGCGTCTCGACCTCACCCCCACCCACGCAGAGATGACCACCCCGGATATGTGGATGAACCGCATCCTCCCCTTCCTCCTCGCCGACAGAGGGAACGGTTCGACGCACAACCAGCCCGGGTTCTCAATCGCAGCGCAACTGCCCGCTGGATCCGTGAACATGACGCCCCATGAGGGTGAGCCGGGACCGAGCGCCGATCCGCGGGACAGCGCCAACGAGAACTGAACTGCGCCCGCACTTCACCGCGCCCCGTCGGGCTGAATCATGCGCAACAGCCCGACGGGCCGCTCTACCCACCCCGCAGTACGGACACCTGACCTGGAACTACGGTGCTCACTCGCGAACATTTCTGGATCCCCGCCGGCCTTCCCCACCACGAGGATGAAGAACGCATCAGGGAAGACCACTTCCGCTGGCTCGTCGACACCGGACTGCTCGCCGAGAACCAGGCCCAATGGTTCGTCCGATCCTCCCGCATCACCGAGCTGATCTCCCTCATGGCACCAACCGGCCTCTACCCGGAAATCGTGTACGTCACGAACACAGCGGCCTGGCACCTTCTTGTCCGGGAACTCTTCGAAGCCCCGGACAGCCTCCGCCTGACCGAACACAAGGAGTTCGTCCGTACCGTCGTCGCGTCCATCGACGCCCGAACACCCCCCACCACCCAATGGCACACCGCCGCGATCCTGTGCACCAACGCCCTCACCGCATCCAAAAGCCCGGAATGGACCCGCCGGCACAAGCAGCATTGGCGCAGGTTCCTGGTCAACTGCCTCGAAGACGCCCGACCCGAACCGCCGCGCGCCGACTTCGCCGACTGCCTCCGGCGCCGCCGTATCCCCGTGGGCACCGCCGTCATCGACAGCGCCGAAGCCCTCGGCCGCTACGAACTGCCCCAGGACATCGCCGGGCTGCCCGAGCTGGAGCGCTTCCGCCTGGTCACCACCGACATGTGCGTACTCGCCCGCGACCTACTCCGCCTCGACCGCGAACTCACCAACACCAACAACGCGGTCGTCGCCTACCGCACCCAGCACTGCCTCGACTGGTCCGACGCCCAAACCCAGGTCCTGGCCATCTACCACCGCCGCCATCGCGAACTGCACGAACTCACCGCCCGCATCCCGTACTTACGCGCCGTCACCAGCCAGCCCCTCACCGACCAGACCAACCTCCGGACATACCTCCACGATCTTTGGCAGGTCACCCACGGATTCGCAGCAGCCCACCTCACCAACCACCACCATTGGACCCCGTTCCACACCCGATGACGACCGCTCGCACCGTCGAAGCGGTTCCTCGCCAACGTCGAGTTCCTCACCGCAGACCTGCAACGGCTGGCGTTCAAGATCGTGCAACCCGGGCTGTGGTGGTCTTCTGTCGATCTGGGTGCCACGGCAGCTCCCAGGCGGACCCGGGCCCTCTCAACGCCACAATTGCCAAGGCGAGTTCAGTGCAACCGGACGCCTCCATCATTCATGCCGCCAGACCCAGCAGTTTCAAAAGGTCCGCTGTCACAACCCGGTAGGTGTTGCCGACTCTCAGCAGCTTGCAGGGGTAGATGTTCTGCTTTGCCAATTCGTAACCCTTGCTTCGTCCCAATCCAAGTGCTCGGTTGGCAGTATCCAGGTCCACTGCCACAGGTAGTGCGAGCAGTTCGTCCCGACTCATACCCTTGGGCTGCCGGCTGGGGGTGTCCTTGCGCATCTTGGCGTACTCCTATCGCTACAGCCGTCGGCGAACATGTCCCTCACGTCCGGCTCCAGGCCGCTGATTCAAGAATGGCCAAGGTATTGTGTCAGCGTGACACAACTGGATTCGGATGATGAAGAAGATGTCCCGGAGTGGGCGGACAGGGTCAAAGCCACCGTGGCTGGCGAAGTCCGCCGAAGAAGGAAGGCAATGGGGTGGAGCGCTCAGGACCTGGCAGACCGAATCGCACAACTAGGGCACCCGATCCCACGCAACGTGATCGCCAACATGGAATCCGGCCGGCGCGCCACCTTGCCCCTGGTGGACGTCCTGGTGCTGGCAGCCGCGCTGGAGACCTACCCCCTCTGCCTGATCTTCCCCGTCGGATACGTCGAGAGGGTTCAGGAACTTCCCCTCCAGGAACTCGTCCCTACCTGGGAAGCGCTGCAACGCTTCACGGGCGAGGAGGAAGTCTCCACCCATGACTTCGGGCTGGTTCCCGACTTTGATTACCACGCCAGCCTCGTCCGAGACGCCCTGGCGTCCGCGGAAGAGTCAGATAGCTTCCGGTTCACAGCCAGGACCGCAACCTCTCGCGCGCAGCGTGAGAAAGCCGAACGCAAGCACAACGATTGTGAAGACCGGCTAATCGCCGCCAAAAGCCAACTCCGGAGCCTCCGACATGAGATCCGAGAAAGTGGCGCCGTACCCCCCAGCCTCCCGCACGCCCTCCAAGACGTCGAACCTCCCGAACACACGGTCCTCCCCTCTTCTGACGGGCCACCAGAAAGGTGATGCATTGGCAACCGCCCGACGCGGTGGTGGTATAACGAAGCGCTGTGAGTGTCGCGGCGACAATGGCAAACTTCTCGGCACCTCATGCCCGCAACTCGCCCGGAAGAACCACGGCCGACCCTCGATCCGGCAGGAACTACCACCGGGCGAAGGCGGAGGCCGGCGCACCTTCCGCCGCACCGGCTACGAAACCGTCACGGACGCCCAAGCCGACCTTGACCGGCTCCGGACAATCCTCGACCTACCCGGTGACGACGAAGACGCCGCCCGCCGTGTGGGTGACCTCCTTGCCGACATCGCGAAACGCCGGGCGCCGATACCGAAGCCCGAGGAGGTATCCCGCCGGCTCGGCGTCGGCATCCCGCTGAACGGGCAGCGGACCGTCGGCGATCTACTGGACGCGTGGCTCGCAGCGAAGCGCAAGGCGCGGCGGGCGGGAACGACGAACGGCTACGACGGCCACGTGCGGAACTACCTGCGCCCCGCGCTCGGGCACTACCGCTCGGACCGGCTGGGCGTGCAGGCGGTGCAGGACATGTTCGACGAGATCGCCGAGCACAACGACGTCATCAGGGCGGAGAACGAGGCGCGCCGTGAACAGGTGGAGCGCTGCAAGTGGACGAAGCCGGGCCGGCCGCCGACCGTCGAGCGGGAGCGCCTGGCGGTGGAGAAGGCGCGCCTGGCGGAGATGAAGCCGTTCCGGCGGATCGCCGACCTCGGGACCCAGCACGCCATCAGGCGGTCGCTGCGTGCGGCGCTCAACTGGGCGATGGCCAGGCCCGAGTACGGGGTGACGTTCAACGCCGCGGCGCACGTCGAGCTGACGACGTACCGACGGCCGCGGGGCTTGCTGTGGACCCAGGAACGTGTCCAGCGCTGGCGCCAGTCCGGCGAGATCCCGTCGAAGGTGATGGTCTGGCGTCCCGACCAGCTCGGCCAGTTCCTGGACGCCGCCGAATCCTCCCGGCACTACGTCGGCTTCCTGCTGGTGGGCTACCACGCGATGCGCCGCAGCGAAGCCGTCGGCGCCGCGTGGGAGGACCTCGACGCCCAGGCGCGGGTCTTGATGGTGTCCACGGCGGTCACGGTCGACGGCTGGACGCCAGTCGAGTCGGAACCGAAGACGGACGGCAGCGCGGCCCCGGTATCCCTTGACGCCGGGACCCTGGCGGTGTGCGGGGAGCACCGGAAGCGGCAGCTCGCCGAGCGGGATGCGCGGCTGGCTGCTGGGCTCCCCTGGACGGACTCCGGGAAGATCCTCACCAACGAGGACGGGACGCCGATCCACCCCCATGTGCTCAGCGACGAGTTCGAGCGGATCCGTGACAAGGCCGACCTGCCCCCGATCACCCTGCGGGACCTCCGGCACGTCGGGGCCGGGCTCGTGAAGGCGGCCGGCGGCGACATCGACGACGCCAAGGTGAAGCTGCGCCACCAGAGCGTGCGGCTTACCAGTGACACGTACATGGTCATGTTCCAGGAGATGGAGCAGACCCTGGCCGAGGGAGTCGTCGCCGTGGTACCCCGGGCGAAGAAGTCCGACGGCGGGAACGCCTCGAAGCCAGACTGAACGCGGGAGCGGAAGGCTCTCGTAACCACAGACGGCGTGTCTCCGCTGACCCGAAGGCTCTTCGGACTACGGCGGCGATCGGTGGACACTGGGGGCGCCCTCTTCCTCGCTGGCGCTCTCCAGGTAGTCCAAGAACGAGTTCGCCGCGCAGAGGGTGCTTGCACGCGAGTTGGGGGCGTACGGCGGCCCGCTGCGCACACGGTGGCTGCCCTGGACCCACCGCCAGGTTGGCGCCGTCTCCAGGTAGATCCGGAAAGGCCCGACCAGGCCGACCCGCGCTGCCATCGGATGAATGCCGTGATTGCGAGTGAACTCCTCAAATACCCTGAGTCCACGGGCGTACGACTTCTGTGTGTTCGCGCTGCGCTGGCTGGCGATCCAGTTGCCGGCCAGTATGGGGAGCACGTCGTCCTCGCCGTAGATGCCGACCAGGTGCGCGGCCAGCTTCTTCGCGTGTTCCGGCCAGTGCGCCCGCGGATCCGCGCTCCGCGGCGCGAGGCCGCCGGTCGGCGGCACAGCCGGGGAGGCGGCGGAGGCCGTCACCGGTCTGTCTCCGACTCCGTGGCCGGCGTGTCCGGTTCTGCTGCCAGCGCCTCCGCCGCGGCGTGGTCGCGGCAGTCCGCGCAGTGCCTGGGTGTCGGCTCGTCGTCTCCGACGAGCATGGGGAGCCCGCAGTCTGTGCACCGGAGGACCTGGGAGGGGGCGAAGCGGGAGCCGCATCCGAAGCAGTACAGCATCGTGTGCGGAGAGGAGTCGGCGAACTCCACGTTGTCGACCAAGGAGTCGGTGCCACAGTGCGGGCACAGCGTCACGCTGTGGAGGGTCCTGTCTTCCAGGAAGCGCTCCAGTTGGTCGTCGGCGGACCAGTCCAGGCCGCAGAAGGCGCAGCGGGTTGCATCGGGATCGAGCAGCAGGGCCCGCTGCCCGCACTCGGGGCACTCGACGGCCTCGGCCACCTCCGGCTTCAGGCGTTCCATGCGTTTCCTGACATATGCCGCAATGTTGGTCAGGCCATCGCGTACCCGGTCCAGGTCGACCTCTGCCTGACGCCGCTCCTCCGGCTTGAGGTTGGGCAGAATCTCCCCATCGAGGAAGCGCACCAAGAAGTCCAGGACCTCGCCGGCGCGGGACTCGACGACCGGCACTTCCTTCGCCAGCCCGAAGTGCTGCAGCGCATTGCGGTCTTTCGCCAGTGCCTTGAGCGCGTCCGCGTCCTTCTCCTCGATGGCGACCCCAGCGATGTTGCGCAGCCGCTTCACCGTGTCGTCAGTGCTGCAGCTGTCGAAATCGGCCTTCTGGTACTTCTCCAGGGTGGCCTTCCCGGGCTCTCGGAACACCAGGGACCAGTGCGCTTCGAGCAGCCGGGCCTTGAGGAGCACTTCGGCCGCGGCCTGCAGGTGCAGCACCGCGTACTTCACGTCCCGGGGCAGCACCACCGCGCTGTACTCGTCCAGGTGCTCGACGACGCTGACGAGGTAGTCGATGCCGTTTCGCACTGGCGGGAAGTCCAGCTGCCACGGGGTGGAGGCGCGCCGCCACCCCGGCGGTATGGACGGCTTCCCCGTGGTGGTCCGTTGCTCTTCTGCCACCAGGCCCCCTCCCAGCCGCGTGCGGGCCGCGACGCAGGCCACAGGATAGCCGTCATAAATCTGATCATTCGGCGATCCTGGATTGGCATGTTCACCGCAGGTGGCGGAACTCATTCTGCTGGCCCGCTGCTGGCCCGAACGCTCCGGAACTGCCCTGGACTGCGAAGCCAGTGGGTGGACTAGGCGGCATGTCGGCTAGCGCGATGACCAGGAAAAAGTGGCAGCGTCCGACACTGGACAGCAACCATTGGGAACCGGTGATACCCGCCATACGGGAAGAATCTCAGACTTTTAATCCGTTGGTTGTGGGTTCGAGTCCCACGCGGCCTACTGCTCCGGGCCAGGTCAGAACGCATCTGATCTGGCCCTGACTCGTCTCCGGGGACCGTGGAGATCGATAGCTCGGCCGGTGCTCGGCGGAGATGCAGACGATCACGCCAGAGGACGGCGCGCACGGAACGGCCCCGGGTGTGGAGCCGATACCCACCTGGGCGCGGGGCGGCGGTGTTGGGGAGCGGGTGGTACGTGCCGTTCCATGAGTACGGGTACTCATGCCGGCGGGAGCCGCGGGGAGGACACTCCCCGCATGGGACTGCTGCTGCACTGGCTCCTTGACATCGCGCTGGGCACGGCGCTGCTGCGGTGGACGCAGCTCTGGGCGATGGGTTCGTTCTACTGCCTGCTCAGCATCGGCTGGCGGCACAAGCAGCGAACTCCCCCGACCCGGCGCAAGCTCCTCGCCTGGCGGGCGGGGCTGACCGCCGGCGCCGTGACGCTGCTGGCGACGCCCCCGCTGGTCATCTGGTTCGGGATCACGCACGGCTTCTGGATCACCGTGACCGTTCAGGCGGCCCTGTGCTGCCTACCGCTCGCTTTCCCCGCGCGCGCCGCCTGGCGCCGCCGCCCGTGGCGACCCCCCGAACCCGAAGTCCGCCGCCCCTGGCCCCCGCACCCGGACCCGGACACCCCGGAACCGCCGACGCCTGCCGCGTAGCCGCACGTCACCCACCGCGCGCACGGAACGGCTGGGGGAGCGTATGCGCCTCCCGCGCGCGTCCTCCGTCCGCGCGCCGACGGGAGGGCGCACAGCCGCAGTCTGGTGCCGGAGGGTGGCGCGCGTCGGGTGTGCGTGGGGGCGTGCATGGGGCATCGGGTGCAGTTGGGTAGCGGGTGCGCTCGGTGGTTCGGGTGATCGTCGACTGCGGTATCAGTGGCTGGGCGGGCGGCCGGGGATGAGGGCGGGGACAGTACACGCCGGGGAAGCGCGCTTCCCTGCGACACAGGAGGATGCCATGCGTCGTCTTACTCTCTCGCTGGCCACGGCCGTCCTGGGCCTGGGCGCCCTGTTCGGCGCGGCCGGTACCGCCGCGGCACACCAGCAACTCATCACTCCGGATCGGTGCGAGGCTGGTGGCGGTCAGGTCATTGAGAGCGGCACGTCGCCGACCGGCCTCGGGTGCGAAGGCGGGACGTACAACGGGGCCTGGGTACTCGGCTGACACCGGACGGGCCATCACCCCGGTAACGCCCTGAAGGGCTGGCCGCGGCCGACGAGCGCAATACCCCGACGGCGGTTCCGCGGTCGCGATCAGCGATTGAACGGCCCCGGGAGCGTATGTACGCTCCCGGGGCCGTCCTCGTTCCGCGGTCAAGGCCGCTTGCGCAGCTCCTCCACCCGCCGGCGGTACAGCGGGCCCGCGGCGCAGGCGCTTAGCGGGCTAGGCCGTCTCTTCCGGATCTTGGGTCGGGCGGACTTCGCACGCTGCCGCGCGCACATATATTGGGGAGGTGGACGAAGCCGAGGCGAGCGGTCAGGTGTGGAGGGACGAGGTCCGAGCGCGGCCGACGGCTGAGCAGGATCGGGATGCCCTGGCTCGTCTGGTCGAGGTGGACGCAGACTCCTTCGAGGTTGAGCTGTACGAGCGCGCGGCAGATCCCCAGGTGCTTTCGATTGATCGCGCGCAGAGGTCGTAGGCTGGGCAGTACGCCAGGCGCCTGCGGCGACGTCGAGAGCGTCAGCAGCGCCAAGGAAGTTGAGCAGTAGCCTTCCGACCATCTGATCGTTGGGCTGGTGTGTCGTTGACTGACGCCCAGTGGGCGAGGATCGAGCCATTGCTACCGGCTAGGACTCCGAAGCGGGGCGGGCGGTGGCGTGATCACCGCCAGGTGATCGATGCGATCGCCTGGAAGTTCCAGACCGGGTCGCAGTGGGTGCACCTTCCTGCCGAGGACGGATCCTGGAAGGGGGTCTATACGAGGCTCAGGAACTGGGCCATCGACGGCACCTGGGAACGTGTCTTCACGGCACTTCTCGCTTCGGCCGATACCGACGGCGACCTGGACTGGGTCATCGCAGTCGACTCCACGATCGTGCGCGTGCACCAGAACGGCGCCGGGGCCTGCAAAAGGGGGCCCTGCCGGACGAACCCGCCGACCACGCGATCGGGCGTTCTCGTGGTGGGCTGACTACGAAGATCCATCTCGCCGCTGACAGCCGCTGCCGCCCGATGTGCTTCGTGCTCACGCCCGGCCAGGCCGGAGATGCGCCGGCGTTCGATCAGGTGATGGCTGCCATCCGGATCCCGCGTCCAGTCGGCAGACCCAGGACCAGGCCCTTCGCGGTGCTGGCGGACAAGGCGTACTCATCGCGAGCCATCCGGGACCACCTGCGACGACGCGGAGTTCGGACTGTGATTCCGCAACCTGCCGACCAGATCGCCAACCGCAAGCGCAAGGGCCGCGGCGGCGGGCGCCCGCCCGGATTCGACCGCGAAGCCTACAAGCGACGCAACACCGTCGAACGGTGCATCAATCGACTCAAGCAATGGCGTGGTCTGGCCACCCGCTACGAGAAGACCGCCACGGTCTACCGCGCCGCCCTCCTCATCGCGGGCATCTTCCTGTGGTCCGCCCGCTGAAGAAGGGGCAGCTCACAGCCGCAGGCATTCTCCCTGCGGATCGAAGCACACGAGGCCCTGCTCACGGGCCAGCTCAGCGGCGTACTCGGACACTTCCTCGGCCCTGCCGTAAGACATGAGCAGGTACACGAGCGGGCCCGATGCCTCTTCGATGACCGGTGTCGACGCCCACACGACACTGCGGTCGACGTCGTCCGGGTACCGCGCGACGAGGGCTTCCACATACGCCACGATGCGCGGCGCCGGCGGCACGACGACATCGTCCGACTCCAGGTAGCGCTCGTAGAGCTCGTCATGCGTCGAGCCTGCTTGGCGGTCGTCGATGGGACGCTCGCCGTCCCACACAGCAAGGTCATAGCTCACTGGTGCATCGTCGCAGGCAGCAGTCCTGCTAACGCGAGCAGGTCGTGCGATCGATCGACTCTCCACTAGTGATCCGTAAGAGAGCTCCTAGCCGGTAGTGGCGACGAACGAGCGCTGAGCGCGGGGGCCCGGTCCGGCAGGCCGGTGGGCGGTTCGCAATATGCCAGCGGGTACGCCCCCCGGCTCCAGTTTCCGTAGGAGACGAGCGTTCCCCTGGTGGGGCTCTTGCAGATGGCGATGGCTCGCCAGGATCCGCCGTTGTCGTCGTCGCACCCGGTCCATGAGCCGTTGATCCCCTTGTAGAGTCCGTAATCGCAGCCGGACGGCCGCCCTTGGGTCCCGACCTCCGAAGAGGCGCTCTGCGCCGACCCGGCGGCTGCGTAGGGCGCTTGCCGCAGAAATGAGGATGCCTGCCCCGTAGGGCATCGTCATTGACGCCGAGACCACACTCGATTGGCGTGGGGTCCACTCCCCTTGCCGGTGCCTCGGAGCCCGAGGGACTTCAATGACGCGGAGCTGACCCGGTGCGGCACACCTCCCGTACGACCCGGAGAAAGGCATGGAGCGCCGGATCGTGGTCCGTTCGCCGCCAGATCACCGAGGTGTCCACGGCCAGCCCCGGCCCGGCGAGCGGGCGGTAGACCACTCCGTCCCGGCGTAGATGTTCCAGTGAGGCGGGCAGCAGTGACGCGCCGAGCCCGGCCGCCACCAGGCCGATGATGGTCTGCTTGGGCGACGCCTCGCGCAGGGAGGGCGGAGTGAAGCCCGCGGCTCGGCACAGGCCGACGATGTCGTCGAAGAGCGGCGGGTTGATCTCCCGCGGGAACTGCACGAGCGGTGTCCCGGCAAGGTCGGCGAGGTCGACCTCGGCCAGCCCGGCGAGCCGGTGTCCCGTGGGCAGCGCCACCGTCAGCGGCTCGGTGAACATCGATTCCACCGCCAGTCGCGGGTCGGACACCGGCGGGTGTACGAACCCCGCGTGCAGCCGGCCCTCTCCCACCTCGCGGATCTGATCGGGGATGCGCAGCTCCGTCACGCTCAACTCGACGGCGGGGTACTCCTGCGAGAAGCGGCGTACCACCGGCGGCACCACGCTGTAGATGGCGGCGTCGATGAACCCGACTGCCAGTCGTCCGGTCTCGCCGCGTGCGGCACGCCGCGCCCGCTCGACCGCGCGGTCCGCCTGCCGGACGGTTGCCCGCGCCTCTTCCAGGAACACCCGCCCGGCGGTGGTGAGCGTGACACCGCGACGGCTTCGGTCCAGCAGGCGGGTGCCGACCGACGCCTCCAACTGGCGTATCTGCCGGCTGAGCGGCGGCTGCGCCATGTGCAGCCGGGTCGCGGCGCGGCCGAAGTGCAGTTCCTCGGCGACGGCGATGAAGTACCGCATGCGTCTGAGGTCGACCATGTGTCATATCCGTTCTGTCTCAGAGCCCTTGAAACGGGTATTGGACCCTGGTCCGTTCCGCCCTCGACGCTGGTGCCACCACGCCACCGACGATGCGGAGAGGAACGATGACGGACAAGCAGGGGATATCGCGCAGAGGAGCCCTGCGGGCCTCCCTCGCCGGGGCGGCGGCGAGCGCGGCCGTGAGCGTTGCGGCGCCGGGGACCGCCGCGGGTGCCGAGTCCGCGGGGCGGGCGCGCAACGTCGAGGCGGTCGGGTACAGCGACCTGGAGCACCGGCCGGCCTTCAAGATGGCCGTACGGCAGAAGCACGGACGCTGGTACCTCTACACCGGGCACTTCTGGGACTCCGGTTGGAGCGTCGTGGACGTCACCGACCCCGCGCGGCCCGAAGTGGTCCTGAGAACACCTGGACCTTGCAGGTCGACCTGCACGGCGACCTCATGGTCACCGCACTTGAGCAGGTCTTTCCCAACTTCGGCGGCGACCCCGGCGCATCCTTCGAGGAGGGCGTGCTGATCTGGGACATCGCCGATCCGGTCCGCCCGCGCCGTCTCGGCCACTACCGCACCGGTGGTACCGGCACGCACCGCAACCTCTATCCCGGCGGGCGCTACGTCCACCTGGCCGCCGGTGCTCCGGGCTTCCGCGGCAACATCTACGTCATCCTCGACATCGCCGACCCGAGGCATCCGCGCGAGGCCGGCCGCTGGTGGGTGCCGGGCCAGCGGGAGGACGAGCGGCCCGGCCCGGGACTCGCGCACGGCCGGCACCGGGACCACGCCGCCGCGAGCGGCTTCTGCTGTTCCGCCGAGCACGACGTGTCCCTGCACGGGCCCGCCTACCCGGTCGGCAACCTGGTCTACCTGCCCTACGGGGGCGCCGGCCTGGTGGTACTCGACATCGCGGACCCGGCGCGGCCCCGGCCGGTGGGGCGGCTGCCGTTCAGCCCGCCCTTCCACAGCCGCTTCGGCGTGCACGGCGTCCTCCCCCTGCCCGGCCGCGACATCGCCTTCGCCAACTCCGAGGACGTCTCCTACGGCACCGGCCCCGCCCACCACGCCTCCCTCGTCGACATCTCCGACCCGCGGAACCCCTTCCTGCTCTCGCTCCTGCCCGAGCCGGTCCCACCGCGCGGCGCGGAATACGCCGACTTCTCGGCACGCGGGGGCTGGAGCGGCCCGCACAACGTCAACCACCACCAGCACCACCCCGACGTGCAGCGCCAGGGAGACCTGCTCCATATCGCGCACTTCAACGCCGGGCTGCGCATCTACGACATCTCCAACCCCCGGCTGCCGCGCGAAGCGGGCTACTTCATGCCGCCCGAACCCACCCGCCGCTACGGACCCATGCCTGAAGGCGAACTCACCCTGCAGACCGAGGACGTCGTCGTCGACCGCCGCGGCTACATCTACGTCACCGACAAGAACCAGGGCCTGTGGATCCTGCGCCACACCCCGCCCCGCCGCTGAAGACCCCGCGGGGGCAGCTCGCGCCCCAGCGGCGCCGGGCGGGCCACGGGCGGGCCACGGGCGGGACGGCGACCCTGCAGATGCGGGACCGGCTGGACATGCGCCGTCGACTCCTGGGGTCGCAACTCGACCGCCGGCGATCGGGCCCTGCCTCCCGGACGAACTCGTCACGCCTGTACCTGCGGGGGGTTGCCGGTGAGTCCGCGGACGGTCAGGTCGACGGCCTGATGCAGCCGGACGTGCAGGTCGGCCAGGCCGACCGCGACTGCGAACCACGTTCTCCAACGGGGAGCCACGATGATCGAGACCGTCTTCCGCACCTCCGACGTACCGGCCGCGAACCGGGCGGAGGCATGGCGCGAGCAACTGTCCCGAACGCACGCGCCGCTGGCCGCGGTCGGCATGCCCCCCGTCGACTACCGCGCATCCCAGCGCATCCTCGACCTGGGGAACGTGCTCGTCTGGCCGTCGGCGAGCGAGCCGATCACCCTGCGGCGCACCCCCGGGCTCATCCGGCAGTCCGACCCCGAGATGTACCACCTGTCGCTGATCACCAGCGGCACCGTGCGCTCCGTCATCGATGACCGGGGCACCGTCTTCGGCCCGAACGAGCTGCGCACCAACCACTCCTCCCAGCCCTTCGAACTCCAACTGGGCACCCGCGGGGAGCCGGTGGAGGCCGTGAGCGTCGACATCCCCACGACGCGGTTACCCCTCCCCGACGACCAGGTCCGGCAGGTGACCGGCCGCCGGATATCCGCGCGGACCGGGATCGGCGCCCTCGTCGCCGGCTTCCTCACCGACCTGGTGCGGAACACCGCCTCCTACAGCGCGGCCGACGCGCCGCGCCTGGAGACGATCCTGGCCGACCTGCTCGCCGCCCTCCTCGCCCACGAGCTCGACGACCTGAAGCTGATGACGCCGGAGACGCACCGCAACACCCTGATTCCGCGAATCCACGCGTTCGTCCGCCGGCACCTGCACGACGCCGCGCTCGACCCCGCGGCCATCGCCGAGGCGCACCACATCTCCACCAGCTACCTCCACCGCCTGTTCCGCGAGCAGGGCAGCACCGTCGGCACCTGGATCCGGCAGCAGCGTCTGGAGCGTACTCGCCGGGATCTCGGCGACCCCGCACTCGCCGGTGTCCCGGTCAACCGCATCGCCGCCCGCTGGGGCTTCCCCCACCACCCGGTCTTCACCCGCGCGTTCCGCTCCGCGTACGGCATGCCGCCACGCGACTACCGCCACCTCGCACTCGGCGGCGGGCGCGCGGCTCCGGCCCGGTCGTCGGCCCTCCGGGACGCCTCCCTGAAGAATGGAGTGTCATGAACAGCAGCGAGACGCAGATGAAGGCAGTGACCATCCCCGAGTTCGGTGCGGCGGAGGTGCTTCGCCTCGCCGGCGTGGCGGTTCCCGAGGCCGGCCCGGGGCAGGTCGCCATCGACGTCGCCTTCGCGGGCGCCAATTTCGCCGAGGTCCTCTACCGGCGCGGGGTGGTCGACGTGCCGCTGCCCTTCGTGCCCGGCATCGAGGTGGCGGGCCGGGTCCGCGCGGTGGGCGAGGGTGTGGGACATCTGACGGTAGGTCAGCCGGTGGCCGCGCTGACGATCGTCGACAGTGGCGGTTACGCCGAGGTGGTGGTCACCTCCGCGGACCTGGTCGCGCCGCTGGACGGTCTGGGCATGGGCATGGACGTTGCCGCGGCGCTGCCGTCCAACAGCACGACCGCGTTCCTCGTGCTGGACAGGGTGGCTCGCGTCGAGCGCGGGGAGCGTGTGCTGGTGCATGCGGCGGCCGGTGGTGTGGGGAGCCAACTCGGACAGGCTGCACGGCAGTTGGGTGCGGGCCGGGTGGTCGGCACCGTGGGCGGCGCGGCCAAGGTCGAGACTGCCCTGGGCTTCGGGTACGACGAGGTGGTCCTGCGCGATCAGGTGGCCGACGCGGGTGAGTTCGACGTCGTGGTCGACATGGTGGGCGGCCCGACCCGGCGCGCCAGTCTGGACCGGCTGGCCCCGATGGGACGGCTGGTGGTGATGGGCAACGCGTCGGGTGCCGACGACGTCGGCATCCCGGCGAACGAGCTGTGGTTCACCAACAAGACGGTGTCCGGCTTCAACCTGGCGGCCTTTTCCGCCGCCTTCCCCGGGGACACCGGCCGGGCCCTGCGCCGCGCGGTGGCGGCCGCGGCCGCCGGGGACCTGCGGGTGCAGGTCGAGTCCCTGCCGTTGGAGCAGGCCGGGGAGGCGCACCGCCGTATCGAGTCGGGCAGGACCACCGGCAAGCTCGTGCTCGATGTCGCCGCCGGCGGGGCGTGAGCGGCCCGCCTTTCCGGGCTGCCGGTGGGCGGCCGCATCAGTCGTTCCGTACGTCCTGGCTCGCGGGCGTGGCCGGGTTGGGGCGGCCGGCGGCGGCGTTGAGCCGGAAGGCGCCGCGCAGGCCGTGGAAGACGGCCATGGTGAAGGCGCCGGCGGCGATGGCCAGGGCGGCGGGCCACGGGTGGCCGGGTATGTCGGCCCAGAGCGCGAGGAGGGCGGTCAGCAGGATTCCGGTCAGGCCGGCGAGCGCGTTGCGCAGCGGGGAGTTGCCGAGCAGGTTCGGGAACTCCTCGCCGACGAGGCCCTTGATCAGGTGCGGGAGCGCGTTGGTGCCCGTGAGGCCGACGAGCGCGGCAAGCACGATGGTCCGGAACATGGCTTCCTCGATTTCAGTCAACGAGCGTTGTCTGAAAGCTAGTGCCGACCCCGCCACCGAGTCAACAGGTGTAGACTGAATCGATGCCTGCCGCACCTGTCCCCCGGGCCGAGCAGCGCCGCCGCACCCAGGATCGGATCCTGGCGGCGGCGCGGAAGCTCTTCGCCGAGAACGGCTACGACCGCACCACGATCCGCGCGGTCGCGGCCGCCGCGAAGACCGATCCCGGCCTGGTCATGAGGTACTTCGAGTCCAAGGAGAAGCTCTTCGCCCGGATCGCCGTGGTCGACCGGCACGAACCCGTCGACGGAACCCCGGAGCAGGTCGCCGAACTGCTGCTGGCGTCGCTGGGCGAGAAGGTCACGGCCGAGCCGGCAGCAGCGCTCGCCGCCATCAGGTCGATGTTCACCCACCCCGAGGCGGCAAAGGAGGTGCGCGAGGCGATGCTCGCCGAGCAGCGCCAGGCCGCCGGGACGATGCCGGTGCCGGACGCGGACCTGCGGACCGGGCTGATCGGGGCGCTGACACTGGGAACCGTCATCGGGCGGTACCTGCTGGGCCTGGACGGGCTGCGGGACGCGCCGCCGGAGCAGATCACGGCCTTGCTGCGCGAGTCGTTCCACTCGATCGTCCACGGCGACCCGGACGGCCCGAGCGCGCGTTCCGAGTGAGATCGAGCCATCTGCGGGCGGGGGGCCACGACGCCGACAAGGGGCGGAGCGGAAGCGCGCCGCCGCACCCCCACCGCGCCACCCTCACCCCCACGCATGCGGAGGGCGGGAGAGCCGTTCGGCCCCTGCCGTTCGTCGTGCCGCTGTCAGTATGTTCGCGCTTACAGCACCAGGGGGGAAGCCATGTCCTATCCGACGCCGCCGCAGCAGCCCTACGGGCCGCCACCGCCGCCGCCGCTGCCGCCCGTTCCGCGGCAGAAGAACCGGACGCTCCAGATCACCGGCGTCGTCGGCGCCGTGCTCGCCGCGTTCGGCGTCGGCGCGGTGGTCGGCGCCGCGGCCGCGGGCGGCGACGACGGCGGTGGGAACGAGGCGCGGCCCGCCGCCACCGTCACCGTCACCGCCGACCCCGGCGGCAAGAGCGGCGACGGCGGCGAGGCACAGGAGGCCGACGACGCGGCCGAGGCCGGCCAGGCCGGCGACGACAGCTTCGGGCTCACCGAGACCGCCGCGTACGAGAGCGGCTTCGAGGTGGTGCTCTCCGACTTCGAGAGGGCCACCTCCAGCGAGTACGCCGCCCCCGCGAGCACCCCCTACGTGAGGTTCACCCTGAAGCTCACCAACGGCTCGGAGAAGCGCCTCGACCTGAACACCCTCATGATCGGCTGCCAGTACGGCGACCAGGGCCGCAGCGGCGAGCAGATATTCGACGAGGGCCTGGACACCCCGACCACCCACCTGCGGCCCGGCCGGTCCATCGACGTCCTCGCCGGCTGCGAACTGCCGGCGGCCGAGGGCTACGTCCAGATCGAGGTCACCCCGGACTGGGAGTCCACAACGGCCATCTTCGCGGGCAAGGTCGACTGAGCCGGGATGTCCACGGGGGTGCGGGCACGCACTCGGTCCGAAGGAGGCCGGCCCATCGAGGACCTGCACAGCCTGATCGCGCTCTGCCCCTCCCCGCCCGTGCCCGCGCGGCCGGCGGCGGGGGCGGGGCGCTACGCCGTGCCGGAGAGCCACCGGGAGCTGGTCGGCGCGTACGGGGTCGGCTGCTTCGACGAGTTCCTGTGGATCTACGGGTCCGGCGCCCACAACCCGCACCTGGACATCGACACCGCCACCGACGGGGCGCGGGCCGTCCTGCACGACAAGCGCATCCCCGGCATCCGGAACGCGCTGAAGGCGTACGGGCTGGGGCCCGGGGACCTCGTCCAGTGGGGCGGCACGGACAACGGGGACACCCTCCTCTGGGCGCCCGCGGGGCCGCCGGAGGCGTGGCCGACGATCGCGGTGGCGGCCAGGCAGTTCGACTTCGCGGTGCTGGAGCGCAGTTCGACGGGGATCGTCCTCGACGTGCTGACGGGCGCGGCGCGCATCGGCTTCTTCCCCGACGACTTCCCCGGCAGCCACCCGCAGTTCGCGGTCAACCCCTACACGTGAGCTGCCCGCGACCTGTACCGAGCACCACGGCACCCCCGGCGCCAGAGCCCACAGCCTCGTTTCGGCGGCCCACATGGAGGTGTCTGCGAGGCCGGCGTCTCCTTCAGAGTCACCGCAGAGTCCCGGCCTGCCTTTCGACGGGAGGGACTCAACGGCGAGCTGTCCGCGGAGGTCAGACGGCGGCGCTGCCTTCCAGGTTTGCAATCCTCTGGGAGCCGTCCGCAGGCAGAATGGATATCTGCTCTCGATCCTTCACAGTTGTCGGTATGCAAATATCGGTACTGTCACCCGGCTGCGCGGCGGCATGCACTGACTGCGCAGTTGCCATCTGGCTGAGGATGACGACGGCCGATACGGCGGCACCGGTTGCGAGGGTGGCCGCCAGACGTGCTCCCACGAGCAGAATCCTTTCCTTGATCACTTGAGGGGGTGACCCTACAGCACGTGGGTTCGGAGCGCGAATCCGGCCGCCGGTTCGATCCTCGCGCGGTTGGATGACTGTGAGAGATATGTGCATGTGCAAGGATTGAGCCGTCAGCGGCGCCTGAGTTCCCTCAGCCTCTGACCCATCCGCTCTGCCTCGCGCGGGTCGAGGTCGCGCATGAGCTCGATGGCCTGTTCGAGCTCGTTGCGAGCCTCCCCGTTCGTACCCTCTGCAGCGTGCGCATCGGCAAGTGCCGATAGGGCCCGGGCCTCTTCCTCCCGGTCGTCGCTACGCCGGGCGGTGCTGGCCGCCTCCCGGAGATGGTCGGCGGCGTCCCCCACGCGTCCGGCGGCGAGCTCTGAGGACCCCAGCCCGCGCAGGGCATGTGCCTCCTCATGGGTAGCGCCGATGCCGCGCGCCAGTTCTAAGGAACTTTGATGCTGATGAGCCGCTTCCTCGCAGAATCCGGCCCTTCGATGTGCGTCTCCGAGGCCATTGAGAGCATTTGCAAGCGATTTTCGATCACCAAGCGATCGAAAATCTTGCACAGCCTGGGCGTACATGGTCAAAGATTGATCGATCTCCCCTGATTCTACGAGGATATCGGCTAAATTGGTGAGCACCGTGGCACGCACGTAAGTATTCTCGCCGGATTCGGCGAGTGAAAGCGACGTCTCCAGGGTTCTTCTCGCCAATTCGATCTCGCCACTATGCTTGTGCAAATCACCGATGTTATTCAGCGTCCTGACGATCCCCCAGGTGTCTCCGGCAGCCTTGAATCCGGAGAGGGCTTGCTCGAAGTGATCGCGTGCGCTCTTGTACTCTCCAAGTGAGAGCAGCGCAATGGCGATGTTATTTAGGCCTCTCGCCCTGTCCCACATATTTCCGGATTTGTTCGCTATCCGTAACGCGGCGGTGTTGAGCGCGACGGCCATGTGGTGCTCACCCTGGTGCCACCGGAGGACCCCCAGCTCGCGCAGGGCTTGTCCCTCTCTCATTGCATCGCCTTCGGCGCGCGCCACCCGCAGGGCCTCCTCGCCCGCTTCCGCGGCCTGTGGGTACTTTCCCGTGCTCGCGTGGGTCCCGCTGAGGGACAGCAATTCCTGGCACAGGGCACGGTGGTCACCGGTCGTTCTCAGGTGCTCGACCGCGTTGCGGTGCACGATCTCCGCGTCTGCCCAGTGGCAGCCTTCACTCAGGAACCCGGCGAGGGCGTCGGCGAGTTGGGCTGCTTCGTCCGGGGCTCCGTGCGTACGTGCGTACTCCTCCACGGCGAGGAGGTTCACGCGCTCAGTGCTGAACCAGGCTGTGGCGTCGATACCGCCGGGCAGGGCAGTCCAGTGTTCCGGCACGTCGTCGCGGTCTGCTGCGGGCGGTCGAAGTCGTCGCGGGTGGGCGATTTTGTCCGCGTGCCGGGCCTGGGTCAAGGAGAAGGACGTCAGGCGGCGCAGCGCCTTGTCAAGCGTCTGCCGATCGTCCTCGGAGAGCGTGAGGACGCGGGCGAACTCGCGGAGCAGATCGTGGAATGCGAAGCGCCCGGGAGTCGGCTCTCTCAACAGGTGGCAGCCGATCAGGGAGTCGATCAGGCGCTCGGTGTCGTCTGTCGGCAGTCCCAGCAGTGCTGCGCCCGCGTCCAGCGTGAGATCCGGGCCGGGGTGGAGGCTCAGGTGCCGGAAGGCGCGCTGCTGCGCCACCGTGAGTGTCTGATAGGACAGCTCGAATGCGCGTGCGATCTCGCGGTAGCCGTCTCGTATCTCGCGGAGCCGGCTGGTGGCGCGCGTGAGCCGTTCGCTCAGCGTTGCAGGCGTCCAGGAAGGGCGGGTCGCAAGCCGGTTCGCGACGAGTTCGATGGCGAGCGGCAGGTGGCCGCAGTATCGAACGATTCGGGCGACCGTTTCGATGTCCCGAGTACGGTCCGTGCCCGCGAACTTGCGGAAGAGCTCGACCGCGTCATCCGGCGGCAGCACGTCGAGCAGCACATGCCGCGCGTGTGGCAGGCCGGTCAGATGGCGGCGACTGGTAACGATGACCAGGGAGGGGGACACCCCCGGCAGCAGCGGCCTGACTTGGTCGGGGTCGGAGACGTCGTCCAACACGATGAGGGTCCGGCGTTTCGTGAGCATCGTTCGCCATAGGGCGACTCGCTCTTCAAGGCCGACAGGAAGGCTTCCTGCGGGTATGCCCAGGAGCCGCAGGAGTGTGGCGAGTGCCGACTCCGGGCTCACTGGCTCCGGCGGTCCGGAATGCGCGCGCAGATCCAGGTAGAGCTGCCCGTCGGGGAAGTGCTCGGCAAGTTGGTGACCAGCGTGAAGCGCGAGCGCTGTCTTCCCGACGCCGGCCATTCCGGAGATCGCTTCCAGGGCTACGACGGACCCGTCCTCTGCGGCGACGGCAATCGCCGTGTGCAGGGCCCGCATCTCCTCGGTGCGGCCGACGAGCGGCGTCTGCCGGGGCAGGTTCCTGGGCGGCGTCGGGCCCGACGCCAGGGCCGTTTCACGCTCTTGACCGGGCTCGTGGAGATCATGTCCAGGAGCGGCGTCGTGGAGTAGTTCGGCGGCCGGGAGCCGGTCGAGAATGTTCTGGTGAAGACGGTCGAGTTCGGTTCCGGGACTCGATCCGAACTCATCGCTCAGCAGTCTGCGTATGCGGTGGTAGGCGCGGAGTGCGTCCGGGTATCTGCCGCTTCCGTAGTAGGCGAGCATGAGTTGTCCGGCCAGGGTCTCGTCGGCCGGATGCTGATCCACCAACTCGCCCAGTTCGCCGACCAGATCCGCGTACCGTCCGAGGCGGAGTTCGGCTGTGATGCGGGAGACCGTGGCGGCGAGGCCCTTCTCGATCAGCGTGCTTCGCACTCGCGCCGCCCACGTGCCCGGGAGGCCCGCCAATGGCTCCCCTTTCCATAACGCGGCCGCCCGGGCGAGGAGTAGAGCCGATCGCGCGTCGTCACCGCGGTCGGAGGCGACGCCGGCCTCCGTGGTCAGGGACTTGAACCTCTGCCAGTCGACGAGTTCGGGATCGACCTCGAGGGCATAGGTGTGGGCCCGGCGAGTGATCTGCGGCGGAGGATCGGTATCGGCCAGGCGAAGATGGCGCCGGATCCGCGAGATATAGGTGTGCGTGTTCTTCCGGGCCCGTACCGGAGGATCACCGTCCCAGATACGGTCGGCGAGGGTGTCGAGGGAGATCGGCCGGCCGACGTCCAGTGCCAGAGCTGCGAGAAGGCAGCGCTCTTTGTCGGAGCCGAGCTCGACACGTCGTTCGCCGATCAGGAGTTCTACCGGGCCTAAGATATGGAATTCCACCACCAGCATCCTCCCGCTGGGGCCGCATGTATGAGTTAGCGTGGCACGCGGCAGGTGAGGTGGCCAGGGGCGGTATGGGCATGGCTTGAAATAGCCACTATGGCTGTGACCAGGCGTTTTTTACGGAAGCCTCGGGTAGGGAGCCACCAGAACGCGAACGGTGACTGGCCTCTATACGGGGAGGGCTATGCGGGCGGTCATGGTCGCTGAACTACTGGCTGCGCTGCTGCGTGCGAGTACGCACCAGCACACTGCCGACGATGCCTGGCGGTCATGGATCGCGCTGGCGGAAGTGGAAGCCACGGAGGGCAGTGCTGCTGTCCAATCGTGGCAGCGCGGCCGAGATCGGCAGGATGATCCCGCCGCGCTGCTTTCATTGGCAGAGGCGTTGATCGAAGAGACGGACGCACGCCCTGACCGGGGGGTACGGCTGTGGCGCTGGGTGGAGAGACACCGAGCTGAGCCCGTTCCGTCGGGTCAGGTGAACGCCATTGGCGGTGAAGCCCGGTTATACGGACCCACAGTGCAGGCGCGTGCGATCCACGGTGGCCTCCACATGCACTACCCCTCCGCGCAGCCCGAGCCGCCACCGAGGCAGTTGTTGCCGCTGCCGGCCCATTTCACCGGCCGGCGCGATGATTTGGCCGCCTTGGGGCGGCTGCTGGCCACGGAGAACGGCACGCGGCAGGCACTGATCGTGGTGAGCGGGCCGGGTGGAATCGGCAAATCAGCCTTGGTGACGAAGTGGTTGGGGGAGTTGGGTCCGGAGTTCCCTGACGGCCATTTCTACGCCGACCTGCGTGGGCACTCCGCGGGCGACCCGGCATCGCCGGAGGAAGTGCTGGGGCAGTTCCTCCGTGCCCTCGGAACCAGGACCGTTCCTGTTGAACTGACCGAAGCCGCTTCCCTCTGGCGGTCCGTCACCGCGCACCGGCACGTGATAGTCATGCTGGACAACGCGTTCTCCGCGGCGCAGGTACGACCGCTGATACCAGGAGGAACAGGCGGGCTCGTCGTCGTGACCAGCCGTCACATGCTTACCGGCCTCGGCGTCGACGGTGCGAGGTTCCACCGACTCGGAGGTCTCGACGCAGATGCGGGCCTCGAACTGCTCGCCCGTGGGATCGGCACCGAGCGGGTGGCCCGTGAACCTCAGGCGGCACGGGACCTCGCCGATTTGTGCGCGGGGCTCCCACTGGCGGTGCGCCTGGCATCGGCGCGACTGGCGTCGCGGCCCCGGCAGCCCGTACACGTCATGGCCGAAGCGTTGGCCCGGAAACCGAGTGATCTCATCACCCTGCAGGTTGAGGGGGAGGCGGCAGTGCAGACCGCCCTGAACGCGTCCTACGCGGAGCTGACCGACGAAGGCGCGGCAACGTACCGGCGGCTCGGCCTGCTGCCCGTTCGTACCTTCGACGGCCGAATCGTCGCCGCCTGCTGCGGGAGGTCCTTGGACTGGGCAGACCGCATGCTGGACGAGTTGATAGAAGTCAGCCTCATCGAGGAAGTCGGGCCCGGCACCTGCCGTTTCCACGATCTGGTCCGACTGCACGCAAGGGAACGCGCAATCCAGGACGAGCCGGAGCAGGTACGGGAGGAGGCGCTGCGCCGGGTGTGCGACTGGTACCTGATGACCACTACGGCAGCCGAGGAGCTGCTCACTCCGGCTCAGTTCACCTTGCCCAGAGACTACGCGTTCCCTCCCTCGCTGCCCCTTCAGTTCGCCGACAAGGCCGACGCTCTGGCCTGGCTGGACACCCGGAGAACGGACCTCATGGGCGTGCTGCGTACGGCAGTGGACCAGGGATGGGACGAGACGGCCTGGCAACTCGTCGATGCGTCGTGGCCCCTGTATCTGCACCTGCGTCATTACGATCTATGGATCGAAGCGCACGAGATCGGGCTCGCTGCCGCACGTCGCAGCGGGAACGCCGCGGCCGAGCGCCAGATGCTCAACTCCGGGGCCATCGGCCTTGCGGCTGCGGGACGTACAGAAGAGGCAGTCCGGTGGTACTCCGCCTCGGCGGAAGCAGCGCGGAGGGCGGGAGACGTACGGGACGAAGGGCAGGCATTCCACGGCCTCGGCGGTTGCCATCACCATGCCGGCAGACGGGACGAGGCCGTATCGCACCTGAACCAGGCGATCGCTCTCTGGGAGGACTGCGGCTATGTACGCGGCACCGCGCTGGCACGGATCGTACTCGGCGAGATCGCACTCGCCGAGGGAGGAGCAGACGCCGCGATCGAGCACTTCCGCGAGGCCCATGAGGTGATGGTGTCTGTTGAAGACACACACGACACGGCACGTGCTCTTGCCTTTCTGGGGCACGCTCACGCACGCACAGGCGCATACGACAAGGGAGTGGAAGAACTTACGGAGGCCCTCGCCGTCTTCACCGCGTCCGGCTCGTCGCATTGGCAGGCCAGAACTCTGGAGATGCTCGGCGAGGGCTCTCGTGCGCGTGGCGACGTCACCGCCGCCTATGCGTTCTACGCGCGGGCATACGCGCTGCACAAGGTGCGCAGCCCACTTGACGCGAGGCGCGTGCGGACATGTCTGGACGATCTCCACTCATCCGGAGAATCGCCGGCGCAGGGCACCCTCCGTGAGTAGCCCTGACGGGTGGCAGTTCGCGCAGGGAGTGTCCGGTCGCCAGCCAGCCGTGGAGACATGACGGCAGGAGTGACCAGTTCGTGCGGTCCGGTTCCGGGCGGCCGGCAGGGCACTTCACCATGACCCGGAAGCGGTCTGGCCCACAGGCGACCACCCACCCGCCGCTGTCTACCGGTACAGCCGCGAGCCGGCAGCCCGGATGGTCGGCCGTCAAGGACCGGAGGTTCTCCACTGCTGCGTCGAGCGTCAGCGGCCGGATTCCGTACAACACGTCCGCGCAGTCGCGCCAGAGGCGCTTCTCACCGGAATCGGTGTCAACCGCGAAGTGCTCGTCCGGCATTCCGCACTGCCGCGATGACCGCAACGCGTCTGGGCTGCCCGTGTGAGCCCACACCAGTTGCCGACCCAGAACCACGCCCAGCACCGATGCAGACCCTTCGGGGGCCGGTTGCCACACGTCCAGCCGCTCATCGACGCTGTACCGGCTCATCCGCGGCGGGTCGTCGAGATCGACGACCCGAACCTGTACCACCCCCCTCATGCGGAGTGTTCCCGTCGTGTCGTCCAGGAACTCAGCGGTGGTGGAGGGGGCAGAACCGGCGTCAGCGGTGCGTGAGCCGGCTGGCCCAGGTTGAGTACCTCGTACATCACCCTGCGCATGTTCCGGTTGAACCGCCCGGGCTCCGACGTGATGCGTGCCGCGATGGCGGCGTACTCCTCCGGCCGGTATTCGACCGCCGCGTAGGCGAGTTGGTCCACGAGCGAAGGCGTCGGGGAGAGAGCGGGTGCTGTTGTGGCGAGTCGCGCAGCCGGCGATGCCGGGTTGATCTCCTGCTCGGGCGAGCTTGCCAAGAGGATCGGCGCCCCGGTGAGGGTCCCGTACAGAGTGACAGACCCGTGGTCACCGATGATCCAATCGGCAGAAATCAGGACGGAACGCCAGTCGGCGACCGGAGGAACGAGCCCGATACCCTCCTGAAAGCACCGCGCCAGCCAGGCTTGGACCTGCCATGCGCCATGTCCCGACCACACGTTCGGGTGCACCAGCACAGCGGATCGGAAGTGGTGGGACGGCAGTTCCCCGATCAGCCGCGGCAGCAGCGCCTCCAGCCGTCCGAAAGACGATCGGGGGCCCCATGTCGAGGTGACCACGACCAGCTTCTGCGACTCTGTGAGGCCGAGGGCACGGCGATACTCGGCTCGCCGCGGCAGACTCGCCACGATCCGATCGTGCGCGGGATCTCCGACGACGCGGGCCACGTCCAGCGCCTCGGGATACGAGCCGGCCAGATCGTGGAGATCCTCGTGGTGCGGGACGACGACGGCAGCCGGCAGAGGCGCGCCACCCGGCCTGAGGTCTGCCTTGCGCAGGCCGGCCACGTTGGGGCCGGCCGCCCCTAAGACCCGCTTGAGGTAATTGGCCCCGTGCGGGATGGTGATAAGCGGAGCCCGAACCTCGCCTACGCGTTGAGGCCCGGCTGCCAGCGCCAGATCGAATGTCATCCTGGTCACCTCCTCCCACGGCAGAGCCACGATTCCCAGCCGTTCCAGAAAGCGCGGCACCTCGTCCCCGAAGGCGTGTGGCGGGGCCGTGAAGATGATCTGGATCCGGAAGTCCGCCTCGAGGAGCGACAGTACGTCGAGCAGCCTCTTGGCGTAGGCGACAGTGTGGACTATCACCAGTATTCTCTTGCGCCCCACGAGTGTGAGCCACTGGCGGGCTCTGGTTTCCGGAAGGTCTGTGTGTTTGCTGAACGCCGACATGGCGGGAACCCCCGTACCTTCTGGTCGATTGCTTCTGCAGCAGGTGGTTCCCGGGGGTATTCGACGGAAGTCTGTCTCATCGCACGCAGAAAACTTGCACTTTTCATGCTGCTCTCCGGAGGGTGTCGTCCGAAGCGAAACTGCCGTGGTCCGCGGTACCGTGCGCGCACCTTCACCGCGAACGTGCTGCGGCAGATGAAGGGGGGAGGGATCGATGGGGTTCCCGGCAACTGAAGAGACAGCAGTCATCGTAGGGCTGGATCGGGCCCGGCCCGGGGTGGTTCGAGGTCTCGGAGCCGCTTTCCGCCGACGACCGCGAGGCGCTGCGCGGCGGGGGAATGGACGCGCTCTTCGAGAAGCTCCCCGAGCTGCGGGACGCGGGAGTTCTGCCGCAGGAATCACGCTGAATCGCTGAGGGGAGCGCCCGGCGTACAAGGTGTTCCTCCAGAGTGGCAGCAGGAGGTACCCGATGGGGATGTACAACTACCTGGACGTCGAGCTGGACTGCCCCCGGTGCGGGGCGTGGTGTGCCGCGGAGGTCGAGTTCGGGTTCGGGTTGCTCGACCTGCGGCGGTACGCGGTCGGCGACCTCGTCGACTGGGGTGTGCGGGGCCTGCGGCGTCCCCGGGTGCGGCCGCCGGGGGGCGATCACGCCGGTGAGGGGTATGCCGAGTGCCGGTGCTGCCGCAAGGACTACTTCGTGCTCGTCCGGGTCGAGGCGGACCGGATCGTCTCGGTCGAGGTGGATCCGGCCAGGCCCGGGCATCTCCCCTGAAGGGCGGGATCGCGCGGGTTCACTGGTGCGGGGTGATCACCACCGTCACCGTGCGGTTCCTCGCGGCCGAGGCGTACGGGGCGTTCCGCTGGTCCGCGCTCGCCGTCGTGAACGCCGTCAGCGGCTTGCCGCTTGCCGTGCTCAGTTCGCGGGCCGCGATCAGGGCGCGCCACAGCGCGAGTACCGAGCCGCCCCTGCGGGGGGCGTCCGGGACCGTGGCTGCGTGGCCGTGGACGGTGATGCCGGCCTTCAGGCCGGTGAGTCGACCGCCCAGGGTCGCCAGGCGGGCCGCGCCCTCCGCCGTCAGCTCCGCGCCTTCGGAGAAGACGCCCTCCGCGAAAGCCACCTCCACGGACCGGCCCCGTACCTGCGGACGGATGCCCGGGGAGCGGAGGGTTTCCGCCAGGTCCCGGGCTGCCTCCCCGCGGCGCGCCGCCTCTTCGGCGCGGGCGTTTTCCCGGGCCGTCTCCAGTTCCTGCCGTACGCGGTCCTCGATCTGCCGCTCCGTCGGCGCCGCCGCCTCCGTCCCCGTACGGCCCGGCTCCTCGTCCCCGGTCAGCGCCACCGTCCCCGTCGCCGCCACCGCGATCGCGCACACCGCCGCCACCACCGCCGTACGCGTCCGGTGGCGGGCCAGGGACGCCCTGGGGCCGTCCGCGGTGAGGCGGGCGATGCGGGTGAGGCCGGCGGTCGCGGCCGGGTCGTCGGGGTGGAGGAGCTGGAGGCGGCGCCAGTACGTGGCCGCCGCGTCCAGTTCGCCGCGCTGGGCGTGCACGCGGGCGAACAGGTCCAGGACCTCCCGGCGTTCGCCCATCGAGCGGGCGTCCCTGGTCTCCGCCGCGCGCAGCAGCCGCAGCGCCTCGTCCAGGTCGCCCGCCCGCGCCGCCGTACGGACCCGCGCCACCAGCAGCGCGGCCCGCAGCGTGCCCGACGCCCCTGCCGGTGCGCGGTCGGACCGTGGTGCGTCGGCCGGGTCGCCGGAGCCCCGCGCCGTGCCCGTACCCGTGTTCCGCCTCGTGTCCGTGCTCACCTGACTCCGCCCTCCTTACTCCCCATCCCGTCGCCGACCTCCGGCGGCAGCAGCCGCCGCAGCCGCTGGTTCACCCCCGCGAGCGCGCCCCGGTCGCCCGCCGCCATCGCCCTCCTGCCGTCGCGGATGGCCGCGTCCGCCTGCCCGCGCGGGTGCATCATGTCGCGCATCTCCACCAGTGCGTTGAACACCACGAAGTCCCACTCGTCGGTCCGCCGCAGCAGCTCCACCTGGAACTCCTCCGCCCGCTTCACCAGCTTCCGCAGCTCCGCCGGCGTCGCGTCCCCGCCCAGCGCGCTCGCGCGGCCCCGCAGGTTCTCCAGCTCCCGGCGGTCGGACGGGGTGCCGCCGACCTGCGTGATGATGTCCTCGCACGCGCCGAGGAGGTCCCACAGCCGGCGCTCGAGGCCGGGGATCTCGATGGCGGCCTCGATGTCGTCCAGTTCGGCGTCCAGGTCGCGCATCCGGCGGTCGCTGGTCACCGCCGCGCCGGTGTCGACGCCCGCGGCGTCCACTTCCCTGCCGAGCTGGGTGAGGGGCCGGTGCTCCTCCAGCTTCTCCAGCCGGGCCCGCGCCTGCTCCGCGTGCTCGGCCTCCGCGTCGTCCTTGAGGCTGCGTACGCGCTGCTCCAGGCGGCGCAGCCGGCCGGCCAGCTCCTGCTGGTCGGGGGCGACGAGTTCGGTGCGGTTGATCGTCGCCTCGAACTGCTGCTGGACCAGCGGGATATGGGCGGTCACCAGGGCCTCCCTGCTGCTCGCCTCGATCTCGAACGTCACCTCGACCTCGCTCTCCGCCGGCAGGTCGATACGGACGTCACGGGGCCGGATCTCCAGCAGCCCCACCCGGGTGTTGCGCTCGGCGCGCGGCCGTTCGCCCTCCAGCAGCGGGATGCGGATCACCGAGTCCGGCTCCGAGCGGTGCAGCGGGATCGTGGTCCGGTAGATCTTCGTCACCTCGGCCGGCAGCGTCGTGCCCTTGCGGAGCAGCGGGTCGAACGAGCCGTCCGCCCGGCCGATGCCGAGGGTGCCCGTCAGCACGGCCTCGCCGGGGACGACCTTCGCGTGGGTGATCGACAGGCTGTCGCCGGCGAGGCGCTGCCGCGTGGCGGCGGCGTCGGTCAGCTCGACGGTGAAGCGGGAGGTGGTGCCGGCCGTGAGGGTGACCTCGGTGTAGAAGGTGCCGTCGGGGGAGAGCACGGTGTGCGGCCCGCGGAACGGGGGCTTTCCGTCCGGGTTGCTGAGCACGACGGCGTACCGGGTGAAGTCCACGGGGCTGCCGCTGGTCACCTTGCCGGACACCGGTACGTCCGCGGTGTCGACGGTCTGCGTCGGGTGGTTCAGCTCGACCGCGAACTCGCCCGGCGCCGCGACCCGCGCCTGCCGCGGCCGCCGTACGGTACGGGCGAACGCCGCGGCGCCGCGGGCCACCACGGTGGTCGGGTCCTGGCTGTGGTCCACGGCGATGCCGAGGCCCGTGTCCGGGTCGGTGAGCAGCGCGCGCAGCCCCGGGCTCAGCGTCGAGCCGCCGGCCAGCAGCAGCCGGTCGATGTGGTCGGGGCGCAGCGCGCTCTCGGCCAGCGCGTCCCGGCAGAGCTTGATCGCGCGGGTGTAGAAGGGCAGCGCGAGGTCGTCGAGGGCGCCGCGGGTCAGCGTGTACTCGAAGGACTGCCGGTCGCCCGCGGCGTCCAGCAGGTCGATGTTCAGCTCGACCTTCTCCGTACGGGACAGCGCGATCTTCGCGTCCTCGGCCTCCACCTTGAGCTTGGCGAAGTTCCCCGCCCACGCGCGGTTGCCGCGGGTGAAGTCCGCGAGGCCCAGCTCGCGCCGGACGGCGGGCGCCAGCAGGTCGTCGACGATGGCCCAGTCGATGAGCTTCCCGCCCAGGTACGGATCGCCGGCGTGCTGGATCAGTTGCAGCTCGCCGTCGCGCTTGCTCATCACCGCGGCGTCGAACGTGCCGCCGCCGAGGTCGAACACCATCCAGTGGGCGGAGTCGGAGGTGTCCTGCACGCCGTACGCGATGGCCGCGGCGGTCGGCTCCTGCACCAGCGGGCAGTGCTCGCTGAGCCCGGCCAGGGCGGCGGCCTCGGAGGTGGCGTTGTTCTGGTTGAGGGCGAAGGCCGCGGGCACGGTGATCACGGCGGCCTCCGGCTGGTGTCCGGAGTGCTGGGCGGCGTCCTGCCGCAGCGACTTCAGCACCTCGGCGGAGAGCTGCTCCGGGGTGAGCGAGAGACCCGCGCGCTCGAACCGGCGCGCCGCCCCCGCCACCCCCATCTCCAGCTTGAACTCGGCGTGCGCGTCGCCCGGGTCGGACTCCGCCCGCTCCCTGGCGCGCCTGCCCACGTGGACGAGGTCCTTGCGGGGGATCCACACCGCCGACGGGGTGGTGTCCCATTGGTCGTTGTTCTTCAGGATGCGCACGCCGCCGTCCTCCGCCACCGCGATCGCGCTGTTGGTGGTGCCGAGGTCGATGCCGTAGTCGATGGTCTCGCTCACTCCGGGGTCTCCTTGGTCGTCTCTGCGCCGGGGGACTGCGGGGGCCTGCCGACGATGACCTGGCCCATCTGGATGCGCCGGCCGCGGAAGTAGACGGACGGCCGTACGGTCTCCAGCACGACTTCGCGGGTCAGCTCCGCGTCGTCCTGGAAGACCAGCGCCTCCAGGGAGAGGCCGGAGTCGAACGGCTCGCCGTCGTGCTCCTGGATCTCCAGCCCGTCGTCGGCGAGGGCCTGGCGGCTCGCACGGACCTGGAGCCGGATCTGCCGCAGGTCGGCCGGCGACAGCGAGGCGGGGCCCTGGTCGAGCTTGCGCAGCGCGCGCCAGATGCCGGTGGCGGCGCCCACCAGGGCGCCGGAGCCGGGGGGTTCCGCGTCGGCCGCGTCGGTACGGGCCGTCCCGCCGGTGCCGATCCCCGCCGGCCCCTCTGCCCCGGCGGTGTCCGCCGACTGCGCCGCCGCCGCGGCTGCCGCCAGGGCCTCCGCCGCCTCCACCTCCTCCAGTACGTCCGCGACCCACGCCGCCTGGGCAGGGTCGAGCAGCGGCGGCGGGACGCGGAACTCGGGCGGCTGGCGCCACTGTCCGAGCGCGGCGCCGAGGCGGCCCCTGGCCCGGTGGCGGGCGTGCTGTGTCATCGGAGCCCTTCCTCTGGTGGCGTACGACTTCATGAGGCGAACATTCCGACGAGCACGAACCCGCCGATGATGATCCCGGTCGCCCAGGCGGCCCCCGCCGTCAGACCGGCGACGACCCCGCCGGCGATCGCCGCCAGCAGGACGACGCACCCCAGGCACTCGCTCGGCTTGAGCTGCTGGGCGGCCCCGGGGGCGGCCCCGGTCCGCACGGCCTTGAGGTTCTCGTCGATCTGCGCCTGGTCGCGCGCCGGGGCGATCCTGCTCGCGGCCTCCATCGCCTCGATCAGCCTGCTCCGCAACGGCTTCTGCAGGCCCGCCTCGCAGATCCCGAGCGCGACGTTGTTCAGCGCCACGGTGACCGTGTGCGCCATCTCCTCGGACCGCGACTCCGGGACGAACCGCTCCAGCGACTCGAACTCCGCGTACGCGGGCAGCACCTGCTCCTCCAGCGTCGCGAGGGCGTCCGCGTGCTGCCCCGCCTCGTGCCGCTCCCCGGCGGTCCGCAGCGCGTCCTTGAGCCGGTCGACCGAGTCCTCGACGGTGTCCTCGAAGACGTCGGGGAGCGGCGCGGCGAAGACCGGGTGGTCCGTCCAGTCGGCGCAGACCTCCGCCAGCCGGGGGCGTACGGACCGGTCGCCGGCGAGTTCGGCGAACGGGGAGAGCAGCAGCCCGGGGAGGCCGGCCAGGAAGTCGTCGGGTGCGTGGTCGTCGAGCCGGGGGTCGGCCAGGGCCGTCATGCGGTGCGCGATGTGGCCGCGCAGGCCGGGGGAGTTCAGCAGCACCGCCCAGCCGTCGGCGGCGTCGCTCCAGTACCCGGCGCGCCGGGCCGCCGGCATGTCGCCGTGGCCGGTCTCCGCCTCGATCGCCGTGAGGTGCGCGCGTACGGCCTCGTCGTGCCGCTCGTGCGTCCCGGGCGCGCAGGCGCACCCCAGGTCGGCGTCCCGCCAGTACCACGTCAGCTCGTCGACGAGCCGGCGCCTGGGGTCCTGGAACTCCTCGAACGCGAGCCGGACCTCGTCCTTGCGGTACCCGTTCCACACCGGCGAGTCCTTGTCGCCCGCCCAGGTCTTCTCGACCGCGAGCCGGGCGTCGAGGCGCTGTCTGTGCCGCCGCACCGCGGGGCCCCGCGCGTCCACGGGCAGCCCGGTGACGGCGAAGATGTTCCTGCGGTACAGCCGCAGCCCCGCCAGGTCGGCGAAGCGGGCCGGGGACTCCTTCATTGGACGACTCCTCTTCGCCAGGTCGTGAGCCGGGTCAGGTGGCGCTCCCGCAGTCCTGGGTGGCGGTCGAGGGCTTCTTCGAGCAGGTCGGCCGCCTCGGCCAGGCGGCCGGGGACGCGGGAGAGCGCGAGGGCGGTGCGTACCGGGTCGTCGGGCGGCGGATCGGGGGGCGGGTCCGGGGGCGGCTTCGTACGCGGCAGGTCCGTACGCGGCAGGTACGCGCGCGGTGGTGCCGGCGCCGGCGGTGCCGACTCGCCCGGGCCCAGGGCGCGTTCCGCCACCTCGCGCATCGGCGGGCGTGCCGCCGGGTCCACGCGCAGCATGTCCGCGACGAGCCACTCCAGCCCGGCGTCCACCTCGTCGTTGAAGTCGCCCGGCGGCCGCAGCGGGCGCTCGAACCGCTCCGGCGAGAACGCCCGCCCCGGGTCGTCCGCCTCGTACGGGAAGCGGTTCGTGAGCAGGAAGTAGACGATCGTGCCCAGCGCCCACACGTCCCCCGCCGCCGAGTAGCCGCGCCCGCGGATGAGGACCTCGGGCGGCATGTACGCGACCGTGCCCTGCGCGCTCGCCGCCCGCGTCACCGGGTCGGTCTCCCGTGCCAGCCCGAAGTCGCTCACCTTGACCCGCAGCCCCGACTCGTCGTACGCGACGAGCACGTTGGCCAGCGTCAGGTCGCGGTGCACCACCGGCTGCGGCCGCTCGTGCGCGACGGCCAGGCCGTCGGCGGCCTGCCGCAGCACCGCGGTGGCGTGCGGCACGGGGACGACGCCGCCGTGGCTCCTGACCAGCGCCTCCAGGCTGCCGCCGGCCACGTACTCCATGGTGAAGTAGCCGCGTACGCCCTGCGCCGTGTCCACCGTGCCGGCGTCGAACACCCGGATGATGCCGGGGTGGCCGAGGGTGGAGAGGATGCGCGCCTCGTCGAGCCGGGAGAAGTTGGCGCCGAGGGAGGCGCCGTGCTTGAAGAGCTTGAGCGCCTGCCGGCCGAGCACGTGGTGGCGTACGCGGTACACCTCGGCGAACGCGCCCTCGCCCAGCCTGCGGTCCACCACCAGGCCGTCGTGGATCCGCTGCCCCGGGACGAGCAGGGGGTCGCGCGCGCCGTCAGCGCCGCCGGTCGTCCGGTATGCCGCCATGGGTGCGCCTCCCCCTCCCCCTGCGTGCTTTCGCCGCGGGCCCCGGCGGTCGTCCGGCCGGCGCCCGGCGGGGCGTCGGAATCGTTGTACCGCGGGGGGTCCGGGACCCCTCCCGCGCCGAAGCGGCGGGAGGCGGCGAGGGAGCGGCGGGGGAGCGGCGGGGCACGGCGGCCTGGTGGAGGCGCGCCGGAGGCCCGGTGGAACGGCGGTAGAACGGCAGTTGGCGGGTGGTTGGCGCCGGTCCCGCTTCGGGGGGATCTGGCCGCTTGCTGCGCGCGCCGGTGCAGGTTCATGACAGCTTCGCCCCTGCCCGGAGGCGGTATACGCGGGTAGCGTCGCCGGCGTCCTTCCTACCCCCTACAGGACACAGGTGGCTCGCATGACGACCCCGATCACGCTCCCACTGCCCCCGGCACTCCGCGGTCCCGGCTCCGCCGGACCCCGGGCGGCATACAGGTGAGTACGGTGCGGTTCCAGCTGCTCGGGCCGCTGAGCATCTCCGACGGCGGCGAGACCGTCGTCCTGCACCCCTCCAAGCCGGCCAACCTGCTCGCCGCCCTGCTGCTCAACGCGGGCGCCATCGTCTCCGTCGACTACCTCCAGCGCATGGTCTGGGGCGACGAGCAGCCCGCCACCGCGCGGGCCGCGCTGCAGACGTGCGTGCTGCGGCTGCGCCGGCTCTTCGCCAAGCACGAGGTGGTCGACACCCCCATCGAGGCGGTGCCCGGCGGGTACCGGATCACCGCGGACGCGCGCTCCCTCGACGTCGTCGAGTTCCGCGAGCGGGTACGCCGCACGCAGGAGCCGGGGCTGTCGGCGGAGGCGGCGACGGGCGCGCTGCAGGGGGCGCTGGCGCTGTGGCAGACCGGGGTGCTGGCCAACGTGCGCTCGGAGGCGATCCACCGCGATGAGGTGCCGCGGCTGCTGGAGGAGCGGCTGCGGGTCGTGGAGCGGCTGTGCGACCTGCGGCTGGAGCTGGGGCAGTGCGGGCAGGCGCTGGTGGACCTGTGGAGCGTCACCCGCGCGCACCCCGACCACGGGCGGTTCCGGGAGCAGTTGATCGAGGCGCTGTACCGCACCGGGCGGCAGACGGAGGCGCTGGCGGAGTACCGCGGGTTCAAGGCGTACCTCGCGGACGGCCTCGGCGTCGGACCCTCGGCCGCGCTCCAGCGGCTGGAGCTGTCGATCCTGCGCGGCGAGGACCTGGGCCCGGCGACCGAGCCGCCCGTACGCGCGGGGCTCCCGGCCGCGGCGCCGGCCGCGCCCGCACCGGCGCCCGAGCCGCCGGTGCTGCCGCCGGTGCCGTGGTTCACCGGGCGGGCGGACGCGGTCGGGGCGCTGCGGCGGCGGCTGGCCGCGGCACCCGACGACTCGGGTACACAGGTGGCCGAACTGGTCTGCGGCGGGCCCGGGATCGGGAAGACCGCCCTCGCCCAGCAGGTGGCGCACCTCGTACGCGACCGCTTCCCCGGCGGGCAGACGCTGGTCCCCATGGCGGCGCCGGACGGCTCGCCGCGGAGCGCCGCGGAGGTCGTCGACGACATCGCCGGGCGGCTCGGCGCACCGGCGGCCGGCTCGGCCGGGCGGGCGCTGCTGATCCTGGACGACGTGGTCGACGCGGGCCAGGCCCGCGACGTGCTGGCCGCGGTGCCCGGGCACGGGGTGCTGATCACCAGCCGGCTGGGGCTCGCCGGGCTGGTCGCCACCCACGGCGTACGGGCCCACCGCCTCGGACCGCTGTCCGCCGCGGAGGCGCGGGAGTTACTGACGGCGGTGCTGGGCGCGGAGCGGGTCGCGGAGGAGCCGGGCGGGGCGGAGGAGCTGGCCGCGGTGTGCGGCCACCACCCGCTGGCGCTGGTGATCGCCGCCGCCCGGCTCGGCACCCGGCCGGCGCTGGGGCTCGGCGACTGCGCCCGCTGGCTTGCCGACGACCCGCTGGGCCGGCTGTCGCTCAGCGGCCACCCGCGGATGTCGGTGGTGGACCTGTTCGACGCCGCCCTGGACCGGCTCGGCCCCGAACTCGCGGCCGCGTACGTCGCGCTCGGCGCGCTCGACGAGCCCGGCTGGAACGCGGCGGACGGCGCGGCGGTGCTGGGGGTGCCGGTCGCGGAATGCGAGGCGGTGCTCGAACGGCTCGCGGACGCGGGGCTGTTGGAGGACGGTCCGCCGGGGCCGTACCACCCGCATCTGCTGCTGCGGCTGCACGCGCGGCTGGTGGCGGGCCCGGCCGGCGGCGGACGGAGTGAGGCGGGCCGGCCGGGCCCGTCGGCCCGCTCCGGCACTTCCGGACCGCCCGCTGCCTCAGGACCGCACGGCGCCTCCGGATCACCCGTTGCCTCAGGGCCGCCCGGCTCCTCCGGTCCCGCCGCCAGGTCCGTTCAGCCCAACCCGCCCAGCCAGCCCGGTCGGTCGACCCAGTCGAACCGGACCAGTCAGCCGAGACAGAAGGTGTGAGAGGGATGCCACGAGCGTTCGACGACCTCGCCGGGATGCGGCCCAGGCTGCGCCGGGACGTGCTGTTCACCCAGACCCCCGGAGGCGTGCTGTTCCACAACGCGGACGGCGGCTTCCACCTGGCCGGCCGCACGGCGTACCGCTTCGCCTCCCTCATCGTGCCGCACCTCGACGGCAGCCGCCCGCTCACCGACATCTGCGCCGGACTCGGCGCGCCGCAGCGGGCGATGGTCGCGGAGCTGGTCGGCTCGCTGGTGGAGCGGGACTTCGCCCGCGACGCCGCCCCGGCCGTCGAGCCGGGTCCGCCGGCGGAGGTCGCGGAGCGGTTCGCGGCGCAGATCGCGTACGTCGACCACTACGTGGACGAGGCCGCGGCCCGCTTCGCGCGCTTCCGCGGCACGCGCGTGGCGGTCCTCGGCACGGGCGAGGCGGCGCGCTGGTGCGTGCTGGGCCTGCTGCGCAACGGACTCGCCGACGTCGCCGCCGAGGAGCGGCCGGAGACGGCGCTCGCCGAGGCCGACGAGCTGACCGCCGCCGGCTCCCCGGCCGCGCTCGGCCCCGTGGACACCGGGGCGCTCGGCTCGTACCAGGTGCTCGTCGTCACCGGCGCCGACGCCCCCGCCCGCACCCACGCCCTGCTGCGCGCCGGCCTCGCCGACGGTCAGCTCCTCATCCCCGCCTGGACGTTCGGCGACCGCGTCGTCGTCGGCCCCCGCTCCGGCGGGCTGACCGCCGGCTGCCTCGGCTGCGCCCTGCTGCGCCTCGGCGACACCACCGACCCGGCTGCCGCCGCCGCGCTGCTCGCGGAGCTGGCGGGGGTGGCGGAGCCGGCGGCGGCCCCCGCCGGTGGCGCGCTGGCCGGGCCGGTCGCGGCGATGGTCGGCAACCTGCTCGCGTACGAGGTCTTCCGCACCGTCACCGGCGCGCTGCCCGCCGAGACCGAGGGCCAGGTCCTCATCCAGGACCTCGACTCCCTCGACGTCGTCGCCGAACCGCTGCGCCCGCACCCGCGCTGTCCCCGGTGCGCGGGACCGGCGGAGGCCGCCGCCTCCGAGCTGCGGCCGGAGGAACTGGCGGTCGCCGAGCCGGTGACGGTCGAGACGGCCCGCGACGCGGAGGAGCTGGTCGCGGGGCTCAACCGGCTCGGCGACGCGCTCGTCCGCCCGCACGCCGGCGTCTTCACCCGCTACCGCGACGAGGAGCTGACCCAGACCCCGCTGAAGGCCAGCCGGATCGAGGTGCCGCTGGGCGCCGCGGGCCCGCGGCTGGTCTCGGCGTTCGACGTGCACCACCTGGCGGGTGCCCGCGGGCGCGGGCTGCGCGCGGCGGCTTCGCTGTACGCGGAGTACGCGGCGCCCGTACGGCCGCTGCCCGGGCTCCCGGCGCGGACGCGGCGGCTGGGGCCGGAGTCGCTGGTCGCCTCGGGCGGCTCGGGGGTCACGGCGGACGGGGTGGCGGCGTGGGCGCGGGCGACGTCGCTGCTGACGAAGGACGAAGTCGCGGTGCCGGCGGCGGCGTTGAACCCCTCCGGGGCGGCCAACCGCGACGGCCTGGTGCTGCGCGGGTGCTGGGGCGCGGGCGCGGGGGAGAGCACCGGCGAGGCGGCGGGGCACGCCCTGCTGTCGGCGCTGGCGCACGAGGCGCTGCTGCGCGCGGTCCGGGGCGGTCACGGGACTGCCCCGGCCGCCCCGGTGCGTGTGCAGCCGGCGTCCGGCGACGCGGAGTGGGTCTTCCTGGAGCGGTCGGCGGAGACGCTGGGCGTGGCGGTGGAGCTGCTGGACCTGGGGGAGCGGGAGCGTACCGGGGTGTCGGTGGCGCTGGCCCGGGAGCCGGGTGTGGCGGGGCGGTGGGCGGCGGGGGCTTCGCTGACGCCGGCGGGCGCGGCGGTCGCGGCGCTGCGGGACCTGCTGGGGCAGGTGCAGCTGGCGGCGGAGACGGGCGAGGCGCCCGACACGGGCGACGAGCTGCTGCCGGACCTGGCCCCGGGGGCGATATCGCCGTCCGGCGGCTCCGGGTCCTTCGCGTCCGCCGGGGCGGCGACGTTCCCGGCGGTCCTGGACCGCCTCCGCGCCGCGGGCCGCGACGTGTTGTGGCGGGACACGACTCCGGCCGACCTGCGGTCGGCCGGCCTGCACACGGCGCGGGTGCTGCTCACCAAGGAGGGCGTCGGTGCCGACCACTGACCGGTGGACCACGGGGTGCGAGGCGCTGGCGAAGGAGTTGCGCGCCCACTTGGCGACGCTGCTGCCGGCGCCGCCCCGGGTGGAGGTGTGCCCGCTGGGCCTGGTGAACGCCTTTGCGGACGTCACGGCGGAGCACGCCCCCGGGTCCGGCGCCGCCGGCACCGTTCCCGTACGGGTCTACGGGCGGCATGCCGTCGTCGGGCCGCTGTCCGTGCCCGGGCGGCGGGGGTGCGTGCGGTGTCTGGAGCGGCGGTGGCAGGCCGCGCGGTCGCGGCAGTTGCGGGAGGCCGTCGAGCTGGGGGGTGACACCGGCGCCGCCGGGGTGCCGCCGCAGTGGGGGCCGTTCGCCGCCGAGGCGCTGGCGGGTCTCGTGGCCGGGGTGGTCTCCGCCACGGACCGCCGCGAGTCTGCGCTCCGCCGCGACAGCACCGAACCCATGCGGCCCGAAGCCCCGGTCGCCCCCGCCGGCCCCGGTACCACCGGCCCCGCCGGCGACCGTACCGCCGGTGACTCCGCCGCCTTCCCCCACGTCCACCAGCTCGACCTCGCCGACCTCACCGTCCGCCGCTACCCCCTCGTCCCCGACCCCGAGTGCCCCGGCTGCGGCCCCCGCGAGCGCGACTCCGCCGACGCGGCCCTCCTCGACCTTGCGCCCTCCCCCAAGTACCGCCCCGGCGCCTTCCGCACCCGGGCGCTCGCGGACTACGACCTGCCGACGGAGGCGTTCGCCAACCCCGTGTGCGGCGCCCTCGGGCCCACCGTCGTCCTCGACGTCTCCTCCACGTCCACCTCCGCCACCATCGGCTGCTTCTCGCTCCGCTCCGGCGACTACCTCCGCGAGACCTTCTGGGGCGGCCACGCCGACACCTTCCGCGACAGCCTGCGCATCGGCGTCCTGGAGGGCCTGGAGCGCTACGCCGGCATGCGGCCCCGCGCCCGCGCCACCACCGTGCGGGCCAGCCTCGACCAGCTCGCCGCCGAGGGCCGCCCCGCCCTCGACCCCCGCCGGTGCGGGCTCTACGCCCCGGAGTTCCACTCCGCGACCGGCATCGCCCCGTTCACGCCGGGGCGCGAGGTCTCCTGGGTGTGGGGGCACTCCCTCACCGAACGCCGCCCCCTGCTCGTGCCCGAGGTGCTGACGTACTACCACACCCCCGGCCTCGCCGACCGCTTCGTGCAGGAGAGCTCCAACGGCTGCGCCACCGGCGGCTCCGCGGCCGAGGCCGTCTACTACGGCCTCATGGAGGTCGTCGAGCGCGACGCCTTCCTCCTCGCCTGGTACGGGCAGCAGCCCCTCACCGAGCTGGACCCCGCCTCGGCCACCCGCCCCGCCACCCGGCAGATGGTGGCGCGGCTGGAGATGTACGGCTACCGCGCCCGGTTCTTCGACGCCGCGCTGACCTTCCCCGTCCCCGTCGTCACCGGCGTCGCCGAGCGCCACGACGGCGGCCCCGGCCGGATGTGCTTCGGCGCAGGGGCCGGGCTGGACCCCGAAGCGGCGCTCGCCTCCGCGCTGGACGAGATCGCCACCGACGCCGTCAACCTCGCCGGCCGTACGGAGCGCGAGGAGCCCCGGCTGCGGGCCATGGCCGCCGACTTCGGCAAGGTCGCCGCGCTCCACGACCACCCCCTCGTCTACGGGCTGCCGGAGATGGCCCGCCACGCCGACTTCCTCCTGAAGCCGGCGCAGCGCCCCGTCCCGCTGCACGAGCGCTACGGTGCCGGGCGCACCCTGCCCGTCTCCGACGACCTCGCCGAGGACGCCGCGGCGTGCGTGGCGGCGGTCGCCGAGGCCGGGTTCGAGGTGATCGTCGTCGACCAGACCCTGCCCGAGCAGCGGGAGCGGGGGCTGTGGACGGTCAGCGTGCTCGTACCGGGGCTGCTGCCCATCGACTTCGGCTGGTCCCGGCAGCGGGCGCTGGACATGCCCCGGCTGCGCACCGGGCTGCGCGAGGCGGGGCTGCGCGACCACGACCTCACCGACGCCGAGCTGAACCCCGCACCGCACCCGTTCCCCTGACACGAGCCGCCGGCCACCCGGAGAAGGAGCAGACGATGGGATACGCCCACGGATACGCGACCGCGATCATGCATCGCGGCCGGGTGCCGATGGAGCCGGTGGACTTCGTGCCCGACTGGGCGGACGGTCCCCGCAAGACCAAGCACTACCCCGGTACGGACCGGCTGCCGCTGCCGGCGGGGCCGGCGTACCCGGCGCAGGCCACCGTCGAGCGCGGCCTGCTGTCCCCCGGCGCGGGCGGCGGGCCCGCGTTCGATCTCGGGCTGCTCGGCGGGCTGCTGCGGGACTCGTACGGGCTGGTGGGCCGGCGCCTGGGCGTGCAGGCCAACACCGACCTGAACGCCCTGCCCTTCTACCCCCTCGCCAACTGGTCCCGCGGCACCGCCTCCGGCGGCGGCCTCTACCCCGTGTCCGTCTACTGGATCAGCGGCCCCTCCGCCCCCGTGCCGCCGGGCGTGCACTACTACTCCGCCCGCCACCACGCGCTGCGCCGGCTGCTGACCGGCGACGTCACGGGTGTCGTCCGGGAGGCGCTGGGGGAGGGGGCGCCGGGGCCGGAGACCGACCAGTTCCTGGTGCTGGGCGTGAAGTACTGGCAGAACTCCTTCAAGTACAACAGCTTCTCCTTCCACGCGGTGAGCATGGACGTGGGCGCGCTGCTGGGCACGTGGCGGATGTGGGCCGGGGCGCGGGGGACGGCGCTGGAGCCGGCGCTGTGGTTCGACGAGGAGCGGCTGGCGCGGCTGCTGGGGGTGGCGGGCGAGGAGGAGGGCATCTTCGCGGTCGTACCGCTGCCTTGGGCCGGCGAGGAGGCGCGCACGCGACCCGCATACGGGGCGGACGCGCGGGCCGGAGACGGGACCGGGGCACCGGCAGGGCAGGACGCCCCGCGTGGCTCCGCTGCCGCCCTGCCCGCCCCGCCGCCGCCCGCCGTCTCCGTCCCCCACCGCGACCTCGAACGCTCCCGCAGGGTCATCACCTTCGACACCCTCACCGCCATGCACCGCGCCACCGCCGCCGGCGCCACCGCCCGCCCCGCCCCGGGCGCGCTCGCCGGCGCCGCGGCCCCCGCGCCCGCCCCGGGCCGGGCCGAGGCGGCGCTGCCGGAGCGGGCCCCGCTGGCGCGCGACGTCCGGGGGGCGCTGCGTGCGCGGCGCAGCAGCTTCGGCCGGTTCGCGGCCGAACGCCCGCTGGACGGCGCCCACCTGACGGCGTGCCTGGCCGCCGCCGCGGGCGGCTCGCGGCTCGGCGGAGACGCGGCGGCGGCCGGCGCGGACGGTCTTGTCAAGCTGTACGCGCTGGTCAACCACGTGGCCGGGGTGGCGCCCGGCACGTACGAGTACGTGCCGGAGGGTGACCCCGGGGCGCTGCGGTGCGTCTCGGCCGAGCCGCCGGGCGCGTTCCTCCAGGAGAACTACTTCCTCGCCAACTACAACCTGGAGCAGGCCGCCGCGGTCCTCGTGCCCACGGTCCGCACGCACAGCGTGCTGGACGCGGTCGGCGACCGCGGCTACCGCCTGGTCAACGCGCTGATCGGCGGCGTCGCGCAGGCCACGTACACCGCGGCGGCGGCGCTCGACGTCGGCTGCGGGGTGGCGCTGGGCTTCGACAACATCGCGTACCGCGAGCGGTTCGAGCTGCTGGAGACGGACGAGATGCCGCTGCTGATCATGATGCTGGGCCACGAGCGCCGCGGCCCGTCCGACTTCCGCTTCGAGATCGCCTGAGGGGGCGGGGATGACGACGGAGACGGCACCGGCCGGCGCGCCCGCGGGCGCCCCGCTGCCCGCGGGCGGCCCCGGCCCCGGCCTCGGCCCGCGGTTCCTCGCCCGCATCGCGGGGCTGCCCGCCGATGCCGTACGGGCCCTGCGCTCGCCCGCCGTACGCGACTGGGCCGACGGCGTGCTCGCCGCCGAGGCGCGGCTCGCGCGGAGCGCCGGACCGCTGGGCGACCGGCTGTACGACCTGGTCGCCGGGCGCGACGACGAGCGGGTGCGGCGCGACCTGCTGCGGCTGCGCCGGGAGGTGTTCAACGGGCGCCGCCCCGCCGACCCCGCGGCCGCGGTCGCGCTCGTCGACGGGCTCGCGCCGCAGGTCGCCGAGCCGCTGCGGGGCTGGCTGGCGCTGCGGGCCCGGCTGGACGCCGACCTGGCGGCGGGCGAGGAGCTGCTGAGCGGCGAACTGCTGCGTACGCGCGGCGCGTTGCGCGCGGTCCTCGGTGAGGACCGGCTGCGCGGCGGCGTGCTGCTGGCGTCGCCCGTCCTCGACGCGCAACTCGACGCCTTCGCCGCGTCGGACCCGGCGCGCGCGGACAAGCGGACGCGGAAGGCGGAGCGTTCGCTGCTCGCCTACCTCTACCGCACGGCGTGCAAGACGAGCCCGTTCGCCTCGTTCACCTCCGTCGCCCTGGGCCGCCTCACGGACACCGCACCGGCGGAAGCAGCCCCGGCAGCAGCGGGCCCCCTCCGCCTCACCGGCCCCTACAGCCCTCGCAGCCATCCCCGCCTCAACGTCCTCGCCGTCGGCCGCCTCGCCGACGCCGTGCTCGCCGACCCCCGCCGCCGCGCCGACCTCCCCGTCGCACCCGCGCCGGGCTGGGGCCGCGACGAGGACCGCGTGCGCTACGTGCGCCGCTGGGTGACCGCCGGGGACGACGACACCGCCGTCACCTTCGACACCGTCAAGGACCAGCTCTTCTTCCTGCGCCGCAGCGGCGTGCTGGAGCGCATGCTCGGGCTGCTGGAGAAGCGGGACGCCGTCCGCTACGGGGAGTTGGCCGACTGGCTCGGCGCCGACCTGGACGCCGACCGCGAGGCCGTCGACACGTATCTGGCCGCCCTGCTCGACGTCGGCATGGTCCGCGTGCCCTGCCTCGACCTGCGCGCCCACGACACCGACCCCCTCGGCGCTTTCCAGCGCGCGCTGCGCGGGCTGGAGCGGCCCTGGGCCGACGGCGTCGCCGACGCGCTGGAGGGCCCGGCGGAGCTGCTGGCCCGGTACCCGGCCGCGGCGCCCGCCGAGCGGCGCGAGCTGCTGGCCGGGTTGCGGCAGGGGCTGGCGGACGTGCAGCGGGACCTGGGCGTGGCGCAGCCCCGGGTGCCGCGCACGGTGCTGTACGAGGACACGACGGCGCCGGAGGTGACGGCCCCCGGCACCGGTCCTGCCGGCGCCCCGGCCGCCGGGCTCGCGGACGCACTCGCCGGGCCGCTGGCCGCCGTGGAGCGGGTGCTGCCCGCGTTCGACCTGACGCTGCCGCAGCGGCTGACGCTGCGCGGGTTCTTCCTCGCCCGCTACGGCACCGGCGGGCGCTGCACCGACCTGCTGAAGCTGATCCACGACTTCCACGAGGACTTCTTCGACCAGTACCTGTCGTTCACCTCGCGCCGCACCCCCTTCGACGCGAAGGGGGAGTACGTGCCGGAGGAGAACTGGCTGGGCCTGCCGCAGCTCCGCGCGCTCGACGCCGCGCGGCGCGCGTTCCACACCGGGGTACGGGACCGCTGGGCGGGCCACGCGTCCGGTGACGCCGAACTCGTCCTGGACGACGGCCTCTTCGACACCGTCGCCGCCGAGCTGGCCGCGCTCCCCGCGGAGCCGGCCCTGCACAGCCACCACGTACAGCTCGCCGGGTCCGAGCCGCTGGTGGTGCTCAACCGGTCGTACGGCGGGCTGCACTTCCCGTTCAGCCGCTTCACCCACTGCTACGACGGCGACCCCGGCACGGGAGGCACCCCCGGCGGCCTCTCCGCGGAACTCCGCGCCCGGGCCCGCGAACTCCAGCCCGCGGGCGCCGTCTTCGCCGAGGTCACCGGCGGCCCCGTGACCAGCAACCTCAACCTGCACGGCCGCCTCACCGACTACGAGATCGTCTGCCCCGGCGAGACCAGCTCCGTACCGCCGGAGAACCGCATCGCCCTGGACGACCTCAGCCTGGAGCACGACCCCGCGACCGACCGGCTGGTGCTGCGCTCGGCGCGGCTGGACCGCGAGGTGGTGCCGGTCTACCTGGGCTACCTCGTGCCGCTGGCGCTCCCCGAGATCCCGCGCACCCTCCTCCTGCTCTCGCCGACCTCCATGTCCCCGGTCGACGTCTGGGCCGGCGTCCCCGAGGGCGAGCCGGACGACGGCGTCACCCACCGCCCGCGCGTACGCCACGGCCGGCTCGTCCTCGCCCGCCGCTCCTGGCGCGCCCCCGCGACCGCGCTCCCGCCGCGCGCCACCGGCACCGGGGACGCCGGCTGGCTGCTGGCGTGGCACCGCTGGCGCCGCCGGCACGGGCTGCCCGCCCGGGTCTACGCGATGGTCAAGGACGCCGCGGCGCGCGGCGCGACCGGCGCCAAGCCGCAGTACGTCGACTTCGACAGCCCGCTGTCGCTGCTGGCCTTCGAGGGCCTGCTGCGCGGCGACGCCGCGCGGGTGACGTTCCGCGAGGCGCTGCCCGACGAGGACGGCCCGCACCTGACGACGGAACACGGCGGCCACGTCGTGGAACTGGCCGTGGAGACGGCCCCCGCGCCGCCCGGCACCGCAGAAGGGGAGACCCCGTGACCGACCAGCCCGCGCCCGCCCCCGGCACGCCCCCCGGCGACTGGCAGGCCCTGCACGTCTACTACGCCGCCAACCCCGTCCCGCTCCTCCTCCAGTGCGTCGCTCCGCTCGTCCGCGAGCTGCACGACGACGGCCTTCTCGACGGCTGGTTCTTCATCAACTACTGGCTCGAAGGCCCCCACGTCCGCCTCCGCCTCCGCCCCTCCTCCCCGGGGCGCGAGGCGGAGGTACGGGCCCGCGCCGAGCGGGCCGTCGACACCTTCCTCGCCGAGCGCCCCGCGCTCTACCAGGTCGACTCCGGCTTCCTCAACGAGTTCTACAACCAGCTCTTCGACATCGAGTTCCGCCCCGAGGACCGCGCCGACTACACCGACGAAGCGGGCCGGATGAACGTGCGGCCCAACAACTCCCGCGCCTGGCTGCCGTACGAGCCCGAGTACGGCAAGTACGGCGGCCCGGCCGGCATCGCGCTCGCCGAGTGGCACTTCGCCCGCTCCAGCGAGCTGGTGTGCGACGCGCTGCGCGGCAAGAACCTGCACCTGCGCACCGTGCTGCTCGGCACGTCCGCGCAGCTCATGCTGATCATGTCGACCGCGTTCCTGCCCGAGGACGACCGCCTCGCGGACTTCCTCGACCGCTACTACGCCTTCTGGCACCGCGCGTTCCCCGACACCGGCTTCATCGGCAGCGCCGAGTACGAGCGCAAGGCGGACGAGGTCGCCCCCGGGCTGCTCACCTGGCACGGCCGGATCCGCGCCGCCGCCGCGGGCGAGGGCACGCTGCCGGCGCTGCTGGACCGGTGGGCGGAGCACTGCCGGGAGCTGCGCGAGCGGGTGGTGGAGCTGGCCGGGCGGGGCGAGCTGGTCTTCCGGTCCTGGGACGGCACGCAGGACGAGCCGGTCGACGACCCGGACGAGGCGCTGGAGCGGCTGCTGTCCCCGTACATGCATATGACCAACAACCGGCTGCACGTGACCATCCAGGACGAGGCGTACCTCTCCCACGTCCTGGCCCGGGCGCTGCACGCGCGGGCCGCGGAGCCCGCGGCCGGGAGCGCGCGGTGAGCGGCACCAGGGAGTCGCAGGCGCTCGCCGCCCACCAGCCGCGGCTGCGGCCCGAGGTGCTGGTGAGCGACGCGCTGCTGCACGGGCCGCGCACGGTGCACCTGGTCAAGGACACCGCGACCGGCCAGTCCTTCGAGGTCGGGCCGCGCGAGCGGTTCCTGATGGTACGGATGGACGGCACCCGTACGGTCGCGGAGCTGGGCGGCGCGTACGCGGCCGCCTTCGGCAAGCGGCTCGGCGACGCCCACTGGGGCCGGCTCTTCCAACTCCTCGGCGGCAAGGGCCTCCTGGACGGCGCCCCCCGCCCCGAGCGCCCGGCCGGCCCCGGACAGCCGCAGGACCAGCCGTCCGGCCGGCCGCCCGCCCGGGGCCTGCTCGCCGGCAGCGTCCGGCTCGTCGCAGACGCCCACGCCACCGCCGGCCGGCTCCACCGCGCCACCGGCTTCCTCCTCGGCCGCGTCTGGGGCACCGTGCTGCTGGCGGCGCTCGGCGCGATGCTGCTGGTGCTCGCCCTGCACCCCGGCGAACTCGTCGACGGCGCCGCCGCCGTGTTCACCGAGCCCGTGCTCCTCGTGGCCGTCGCCACCGCGCTGTGGCTCTCCACCGCGCTGCACGAACTCGCCCACGGAGTCGCCGCGCGGCACTACGGCGGCCGGGTCGGGGAGATCGGGCTGCGCTGGCGGCTGCCCGTGGTGATCATGTACTGCACGGTCGACGACTACATGTACCTCGCCGGCCGCCGCGCCCGCATCGTCGTCGCGGGCGCCGGGGCCGTCGCCAACCTGCTGTTCCTGCTGCCGTTCTGGTGCTGGTGGCTGCTCGCCCCCGAGGGCCCGACCCGCGACGGCCTCGCCGGGCTGCTCTTCCTCGGCGTCCTCCAGGCCGCGGCGATGCTGGTGCCGCTCCCGCCGCTGGACGGCTACACCATCGCCGGCCAGCTCCTCGGCGGCCTGCGCCTCGCCGAGTCCAGCCGCACGTACCTCTCCCTGGCGCTGCGCCGCTCCCCGGACGCCGCCGCGTACCCGCGCCGCGCCCGCGCCGTCTACGCCGGCTACGCGGCCGGGACGGTGCTGACGGTCGGGGCGCTGGCGGTGGCGCTGGTGCTCCTCGTCCGCGCCGTGGTGCTGGCGGCGTAGACCCATGACCCCCGAACCCCGCGCAGAGCCCTCGAAGGAGAACGCCGTGACGACCGACACCGACGACCCCGCCGGCCCGCCCCCGGCCGTCCGCCTGGCGGCGGTGCGCAAGAGCTACGGCGACGTGCGGGCGGTGGACGAGGTGTCGTTCACGGTCCGCCGCGGCGAGTTCTTCGGCCTCCTCGGCCCCAACGGCGCCGGCAAGACCACGCTCATCGAGATCATGGAGGGCCTGCGGGAGGCCGACTCCGGGACGGTCGAGGTGCTGGGCCGCGCGCCCTGGCCGCGGGACACCTCGCTGCTGCCGAAGCTGGGTGTGCAGACGCAGAGTTCGGCGTTCTTCGTCCGGCTCACCGCGTACGAGCACCTGAAGACGATGGCCGCGCTCTACGGCACGGAACGCGCCGCGGCGGACCGGACCCTGGCCCTCGTCGGCCTCGGCGAGCAGGCGGACGTGCGGGTGGAGAACCTGTCCGGCGGCCAGCGCCAGCGCCTCGCCATCGCCTCCGCGCTCGTGCACGCACCCGAGCTGATCTTCCTCGACGAGCCGACCGCCGCGCTCGACCCGCAGGCCCGGCGCGCCCTGTGGGAGCTGCTGCGGGACCTGAAGCGGGCCGGCCGCACCATCGTCTACACCACCCACCACCTGGACGAGGCCGAGGCGCTGTGCGACCGCGTCGCGATCGTCAACCGCGGCCGGATCACCGCCCTGGACACCCCGGGGAAGCTGGTCGCGCGCGGCGGCACCTCGGTGTGGCTGCTGGTGCCCGCGGAGCGGCTGAGCGAGGCGGACGCCCGGGCGCTGCCCGGCGTCACCGAGGTCACCCGCGAGTCCGACGCCGTGGTGCTGCGCACCGAGGACGCCGGGCCGGTGCTGGCCGCGCTGGAGAAGGCCGCGGGGCTGCAGGGGGTACGCACCCGCACCGCCAGCCTGGAGGACGTCTACCTCCAGCTCACGGGCCAGGACTGACAGTTGACCGCCGCCCCGTTTCGCCCACCGCCGCCCACCGAGCTTTCGGAGAGACATGCGATGAGTGCCTATTCCGCGCTGGCGGAGGCCGGCTACCGGGCGTACACCCGGGACAAGACCACGCTCTTCTTCACCTTCGCCTTCCCGCTCCTCTTCCTCGTCGTCTTCGGGCTGATCTTCCACGGCCAGGACGTGGAGGAGAGCGGCCGGCCGTACATCGCGTACATCGCGCCCGGGGTGCTGTCCTGGGGCGTGGGCAACGCCGCCGTCTTCGGCGTCGGCTTCGTGCTGATGCAGTGGCGCCGGGACGACATCCTGCGGGTGATCCGGATGACGCCGACGCCGCTGGCCTCGGTGCTCGGCTCGCGCTACGTGCTGGCCGTGGGCATCGGCCTGGTGCAGGCGGTGCTGTTCGTGGCGGTGGCGCTGCTGCCGGTGATGGGCCTCGAACTGGCCGCGGGCTGGCCGCTGGCGATACCGGTGCTGGTGCTGGGGATCACGGCGTTCCTGGCGCTGGGCGCGATCGTCGGCTCCTACGCCCGTACGCCGGAGGCCGTCGCGGCCGTCGCCAACTTCCTGATGGTGCCGATGGCGTTCCTGTCCGGCTCGTTCTACCCGCTGGACGCCATGCCGTCGTGGATGCAGGCGATGAGCTGGGTGCTGCCGCTGCGCCACCTCAACGACGGGGTGTCGGCGGCGCTCACCGACGCGGGCGGCGGCGCGGACATCGCGGTGGCGTGCGGCGGGCTGGTGGCGTTCGCGGTGGTCTTCGGGGCGGTCGCGTTCCGGGTCTTCCGCTGGAGCGACCGCACATGACGGCGCCGGCGGCGGAGCCGCAGCAGACCGTACGGGACGGCGCGCGGGCGCCGTTCGAGGCGGCCCGGGCCTGGCTGGCGGAGGCGCTGCGGAGCCGCTGGGCGCCGGCCGCGGACCCGGGCGGCGGCGCGGACCCGGGCGGTGGCGTCGGTCCGGCCGGCGGCACGGGGGTCCGTGAATCCGTCCTCGAATCCCCCGTCCCCGAACCGCCCGTCGTCGTCACCCTCGGGGCCGCCGACACCCTGCACCCCGGCCGCGACCCGTGGCCCGACGAGCGCCCCGGCGCCACCGTGCACCTCACCTCGCGCGCGGTGCTCGTCGGCCCCTGGGGCGCCACACCGCGGCCGGCCGCAGGCGGACCGCCCGCACCGCGGCCCGCCTGCGGCCGGTGCCTCGCGATGCGGTGGCAGCGGCTGCGCACCCGCTCGGAACGGGAGGCGCTGGAGGGCCGGTTCGCGCCCGGGGGCGGCGCCGCGTGGCCGGTGCTGACCGACCACGTCGCCGACGCCGTGTGGGCCGTGTGCCGCGCGGTCGCCGGCCGGCGCGCGCCCGACGGGCTCGCCCGCGTCACCCGCGTCGACCTCGGCACCCTCGCGCTGGCCACCTTCCCGCTGCTCCCCGAGCCGCTCTGCCCCGTGTGCGTGACGCCCGCCGACGACGCGCCCGAGCACGGCCGGATGTACCTCGCGCCCACGCCGAAGCCGGCCCCCGGCGTCTACCGCGTCACCCCGCTCACCGCGCTCGACCTGCCCGAGGCGGCCCTCGCCAACCCGGTCTGCGGCGCCCTCGGCTCCACCACCCACCTCAACCCCGCGTCCACCACCACCGCGCCGATCTCCGGGAGCGCCTTCGTCCGCGGCTACGCGGGCCTCAACGACGTCACGTTCTCCGGGCAGGCCGACGCGTACGCCACCAGCCGCACCCTCGCCTACCTGGAGGGCCTGGAGCGCTACGCCGGCACCCACGCCCGCCGCGGCCTGCGGCCCGTCACGGCCTCCCTGGACGAACTCGCCGCCGAGTGGGGCGAGGACGCGGTCGTCGACCCCCGGCGCACCGGCGTGTACGCGCCGGAGACGTACCGCGACGACCCCATGGTCGACCCCTTCGACCCGGCCCGCCCCATCCCCTGGATCTGGGGCCACCGGCTGCGCGACGACAGCCCCGTGCTCGTACCGGCGCGGCTGGTGCACTACAGCGCCGGGCTGCCGTCCGACAACTTCGTCTTCGAGTGCTCCAACGGCTGCGCCACCGGCGGCTCCCTCGCCGAGGCCGCGCTGTACGGGCTGCTGGAGCTGATCGAGCGCGACGCCTTCCTCCTCGCCTGGTACGCGCGCGCCCCGTTCACCCGCGTCGACCCCCGCTCGACCGGCGACCCGCGGGTGCGCGGCATGCTCGACCGCGCGGCACTCCTCGGCTACGAGGTACGGGCCTTCGACACCCGCAGCGACCTCGGCGTCCCCGTGGTCACCGCGGTGGCCGTACGGGAGGACGGCGGCCCCGGGCTGCTGTCCTTCGGCGCCGCCGCGGGCCCGGACCCGGCGGGCGCGCTGACGGGTGCGCTCAGCGAAGTGCTGACGTACATCCCGCACCTGCCGTACCAGGTGGCCGAGCGGCGCTCCGAACTGGAGGCGATGGCCGAGGACTTCGGGCGCGTACGGCAGCTGAAGGACCACGCCCAGCTCTACGGGCTGCCGCGGATGGCCGCGCACGCCGGGGACTTCCTGACCGGCGACCCCGCGCTGCCGCTGGCCGACGCCTTCGCCGACTGGGCGCTGGTCCGCCCGGCGACCCTGGACCTCCGGGACGACCTGCGGCTGCTCGTCGACGCGCTGGCGGCGCGGGGGCACGACGCCGTGGCCGTCGACCAGACGACGCCCGAGCAGCGGGCGGTGGGCCTGCGGACGGTGGCGACGCTGGCGCCGGGGCTGCTGCCGCTGGACTTCGGCTGGGACCGGCAGCGGGCGCTGCGGATGCCGCGGCTGCTGGCGGCTGCGGGGGGCCGGGGCGGGGCCGGGCTGCGTCGGGTGCCGCATCCGTTCCCGTAGCGGCGGACGGCGGGGCCGCGGCACACCGCAGCCCTCACGGGAGGAGCGGATCCGTCCCGTGAGGGCTGCTCTGGGCGCGGCGTCACCGACGAGGTGTCAGGCGCTGCACGAGGTGGTGCTGGTGGTGCTGGAGCAGGTCGAGGTGGAGGAGCAGGAGGTCGAACCGGCGAGGACGACCTCGGCCTGGTCCGAGTAGTCCGAGATCTCGAAGGTCTCCGACTCCAGCTCCAGGATCTCGTCGGCGAGGGTGGAGAGCGCCTTGTCAGCCATGGGAACTCCTTCTTCCGTGTCCGGAGGCCGGCCCGCCGCCCGTGGGGAACCGGCGGATCCGATCGTTGTCCCGGCCATTCAACCGACGGCCGCTGCCACCCCCGCCCGCGTTTCACTGTCACTTCGCTGACACCCGGCGACAGGGGGCTGAGTACCGCATTGATCACGGCGTCGGGCAGGGTGGAGCCGCCCGGATGAGGAGCGTGGCGCGCATGGCCGTACCCGCGGACGTCCTGCGGTCCGCCGTCGAGTGCTGTCTCGACGTGCATCTCCACCCCGAGCCGTCCGGCGCCGAGGAGCGCACCGCCGGTGTACTCGCCGGCCTGCTCGCCGCCGACGGCTACGCCGTCACCCGCGGCGTCGGCGGCCACGGCGTCGTCGGCCTGCTGCGCCGCGGCGAGGGCCCGACCGTACTGCTGCGGGCCGAACTCGACGCGCTGCCGGTGCCGGAGGAGACCGGGCTGCGCTACGCCAGCACCGTCCCCGGCGTCTCGCACGCCTGCGGCCACGACGTGCACCTCGCCGCGCTCGCCGGCACCGCCCGGCTGCTCGCGCGCGACACCGCGGGCTGGCGCGGCACGGTGGCCGTCGTCGGGCAGCCCGCCGAGGAGACGCTCGACGGCGCACTGGCGATGCTGCGCGACGGGCTCTACGACCTCACGGGGCCGCCCGACGCGGTCCTCGCCCAGCACACCGCGCCGCTGCCCGCCGGCGCCGTCGCCCACACCGACGGCGCCCCGCTGCTCGCCGGCACGGTCGCGGTCGACGCGGTGCTGCACGGCAGCGGCGGGCACGCCGGGGCGCCGCACCTGACGGTGGACCCGGTGGTGTCCGCGGCGGCGGCGGTGCTGCGCCTCCAGGCGCTGGTCGCCCGCGAACGGGCGCCCGCGGAGCAGGCCGTGCTGACCGTGGGCCGGCTGGTGGCGGGCACGGAGGCGAACGTCATCCCGGACCGCGCGGAACTGGGCATCAGCCTGCGGGCGTTCGACGAGGGCACCCTCGACCGGCTGCTGGCCGGCGTCCGCCGGGTGCTGGCCGGCGAGGCGGAGGCGGCGGGGGCGCCGCGGGCGCCGGAGGTGGCGGTACGGGCCCGCTCGCGGACCCTGCTGCCCGACGCGGGGCTGACGGCGGAGCTGCGGGCGGCCCACGCCGCGGCGCTCTCCCCGGACCGGGTGCTGCCCTGGCAACCGGCCACCGCGGCGGAGGACTTCGCCTGGTACGGCCCCGCGGGCACGGACGTGCACGGGGCCCCCGGCGTCCGGCTCGGCTACTGGATGCTGGGCACCGTCCCGGCGTCGGCCCGCCGCGAAGCGGCGCGCACGGGGCGCCCGGTGCCGGGGAACCACTCGCCGCGGTTCGCGCCGGAGATGCGGTCGTCGCTGGAGACGGGCATCACGGCGCTGACGGCGGCGGCACGGCGGGCGCTGGAGGCGCCGGGACCGGCGGGGCCGACAGGACCGGCGGGAGCGCCGGAGGCGCCGGGGGCGCGAACACCCGACGCCGGCGGTCTGGACGAGGCGGGCCGGTGAACGGCGGCGGGTCGGTCGAAGTGGCGTTCGTACGCCAGGACTTCGACGCCCCGCCGGCCGAGACGACGGCGGTACGCCTGCTGTGGCTGCTGCGGGCCCATCTGCCGCACGGGCTGCGGGTGGAGTCGGAGCGGATCAGGATGCGGCTGGCGGTGCCGGAGACCGGGGCGACGACGGTGGCGGGCGACGTGCTGACGCACCGGGCGTGCGTGGGCTGGTCGATGGAGAGCTGACCCGCCCGCCCCGCTCACGGACCGCCCGCGGTCACACCCACCCGCGCTCGCGGGCGAGCAGAGCGGCCTGCGCCCGCGTGGAGGCGCCGAGCACCCGCAGCACGTCGGCGATGTGCCTGCGGTACGTACGGACGGAGACGCCCAGATCCCGGGCCCCCGTCTCGTCCTTGCCCACCTCGCACATCATCCGCAGCACGCGCCGCTCCGCCTCCGACAGCTCGGGCGCCGGCTCCGCGGCCTCGCGCAGCTCGACGGAGACGTCCTCGGCCTGCTCCCACACCTTCTCGAAGAGCCCGGACAGCGTGCTGACCAGCCCCCGCCCCCGTACCATCAGCGCGCCCTCGTCGACGTTCTTCGGGTCCTTGGGCATGAGGGCCACCCGCCCGTCGTACACGGAGAGCTGGTCCGAGATCTCCTCGACCACCCGCACCTCGCCGCCCCGGGCCAGCAACTCCCGGACGTACTCGGTGACCCGCGGATGGCGCAGCGTGTCCGCGGGCAGCACCAGCCGCCGCCGAACCCCCCGCTTCAGCGCCCGCCACTCCACCGCGCGCCGCTTCAGCACCTCGTCGGTGATCAGGTGGAAGCCGGGCTCGACCGAGACGATCTCCTCCCGGGCGAAGAAGACCAACTCCTCCACCCGGTTGATGAGGTCCTCCCGCCTGTCGATCTCCTCCACCCCGTGCTCCCCGCCGTACGCGCCCGCCCGGCCGCCGCCCGCGGGGGCCGCGCTCTCCGCGCGCAGCGTCGTCAGCACGTGGCGGCTCTGGGTGAGCCGCTGGATCTCCTGGTACATCTCGCGCAGCCGCATCTCGGTGAGCCGCGCCACGACCTGCTCCGGATCGACGGGAAGGAACCACCCCGGCCGATCCCCGGGTCTGAGCAGCCGCAGCCGGACCAGGCGGGTCATGGCCTGTTCCATTTCGTGCAGGGCGATGCCGAGCTTCACGTGCACGCCCGCGGAAGGTGAATCGGGGTGCCGGAGGAAATGCCGGTAAAGGTGCTCCTCCGCGGGGGAGACCCCGAAAACGCCCATTTCATTGGTGTGCACGGCGAGCCTCCTGCTTTGAGCGGTGTGCCACGAGGGGCCGTGGTCGTCGGCCCCATGCTTCCGCGCCGTCGCCACGGCAGGGTGAACTTCTGCGTAACGACAATGTGGCACGCGGAAGTGCGCTCCGGCATGCATACCCGAGGCGGACCGTGCAATGCGAGTGGCGGGCGTGACCGGAGTGCATCATCTCCGAATTCCCGGGTGAGGAATTCACCGGATGCGGAATAGCGGAACAACGGAATCCGCGGGCGGGTCCGGTGGCGGTGCCGAAAACGCCCGCTACGGGGAGAGGCCCGGGGGGAGCGGGGCCGTGTGCACGATGTGGAGGCGGGAGACCGCGCGGGTGAGGGCCACGTAGAGGCGGTTCATGCCGCGGGGTTCTGCGTCCGCGATGGCCGCGGGCTCGACCAGCACCACGTGGTCGTACTCCAGCCCCTTGGCCGTCGAGGCCGGCACGGCCGTGAGGCGGGCCCCGGGGGCGTCGGCCGTACCGGACACCGGGAGCCCGGCCGCGCGGAGCGCGCCGCGGAGCCCGTCCGCCTCGCGGTCGGCGGCGATGACGCCGACGGAACCCGCCTGCTCCAGCGCCGACTTCACGGCCGCGACGGCAGCCGTGGTCGCGTCGTCGGCCGCCTCGACCACGGCCTCCCCGTCGCGGCGCAGGGACCGCGCCGGCGGCACGTCCGCGTCGAGGTGGGCGAGGAGGCGGTCGGCGAGCGCGGCGACGGCGCCCGGGATGCGGAAGCCGGCGGTGAGCGCGGTGACATGGGCGTCCGGCTTGCCCAGGTGGGTGAGGAACGCGGGCCAGTCGCGGGCCGCCCACGGGGTGGTGCCCTGGGCGAGGTCGCCGAGGACGGTGACCGAGCCGAAGGGGGAGCGGCGGGCGATGGCACGGCACTGCATGGGGGAGAGGTCCTGCGCCTCGTCGACCACCACGTGCCCGTAGCCGGCGGGGCGTTCGATCAGCCCGGCCAGCTCGTCGAGGAGGACGAGGTCGGCCGCCGACCAGCGGGCCGACCCGGCCGAGCGCGGCGCCCGGGGCCACAGCAGGGCCCGCTGCTCCGGCCCGTCGAGCACGCCGTCGGCCGCGGCGGCCAGGGTGTCCGGGTCCGCGAGCAGGCCGGCGAGGACCTCCTCGGGCCGCACGGCCGGCCAGGCGGCGTCCACCAGGGCGGTGACCGGCCGCGCCCGGGACGTCTTCCGCACCCAGCCCTGGGTGCGGACCTCGCCGCGGCGCTCGGCGCGCTGCCGCACGGCTTCCACGACGCGGGCGCGGACGCGTTCGCGGCCCACGCCGTAGAGGGGTTCCTCGGCGCGTACGCCGCGGACGATCTCCGCCAGCTCGTCGGCGGGCACCTGCCGGCGGTACGCGCCGTCCGGCAGCACCAGCGGCTCCCGCACCTCCGTCGCCACGTGCGCGTAGAGCGCGCGGCGCAGCACCTCCGCCATGCGGGGGTCGTGCTTGACGAGCGCCGCGGCGGCTCCGTCCCGCGCCGTGACCGGGTGGCGGGCGATCTCGTCGTCGAGGGTGGACTGCCGCACGCCGGTCTCGCCGAGTGCGGGCAGGACCGCCGAAATGTAGGAGAGGAAGGCGCGGTTGGGGCCGAGGATCAGCATGCCGCCGCGCCGGACGCGCTGCGGGTAGGTGTAGAGGAGGTAGGCGGCGCGGTGCAGCCCGACCGCCGTCTTGCCCGTGCCGGGTGCGCCCTGGACGCAGAGGGACGCGGTGAGGCCGGCGCGTACGAGGTCGTCCTGCTCGGGCTGGATGGTGGCGGCGATGTCGCGCATCGGCCCGACGCGGGGACGTTCGATCTCGCCAGCGACGATGCTGCTCGCGCGCGTCTCGCCCGCGCCGAGGTGCTCGTCCTCCAGGCCGGTGAGGTCGCCGGAGTCGCCGCGGGATGCGGGTGCCCAGCCGAAGCGGCGGCGGACGGCGACGCCTTGCGGGTCGTGGGCGCCGGCCTGGTAGAAGGCGCGCGCCACGGGCGCTCGCCAGTCGACCACCAGCGGCGGAACGGCCGGGTCGCGGGCGATGCGCAGGCGGCCGATGTGGTACGTCTGCCCGGCGTGGTCCCCGGCGGCCGCGGCCGTCCCGCCGGCGCCGGCGGCCCCCGGGCGCGCGAAGTCGAGGCGCCCGAAGAACAGCGGGCCCTCGGGCAGCTCCCGGAACTCCTTGGCCCGGCTGCGCAGTCGGTAGCCGAGCACTTCGGCGTCGGCGCCGGACGCGGAGGCGTCCTCGCTCGCGACCACCTGCTCCTGCGCGCCGTCGACCATGGCGTTCAGGGCCGCCCGGCAGGTGTCGTGGTAGGCGCGTTCCCGGGTCAGGGCAGCGCGGAGGAGCGCGGAGTCGGTGCGTGGCATGCCTCCACGATAATGCAACCGAGTTAAATTTTTTACCGGGTTTCGATTCGGGCCCGGGCCAGGTCCGGCAGACCGGCCTTGAGCTGCGCGAACGCCGACCGGGCGGTCGCCACCGCCTCGGGGTGGAGCCCGTCCGCGTCGCGTCCGGCGGTGATCCGGCGCCAGTTCTCCTGCGCCAGGACGCGCTGGACGGCGACGATCTGCCCGGCCGCCAGCCGCGCCCGTACGCCGCCGCCGGTCTCCTCGCCGACGGCGTCGGCGAGAGCGGCCTCGTCCCGTTCCATGAACGTGTGCAGGCGCGCCACCAGCGACGGCGTCCCGTACAGCAGCCGGTGGAAGGCGAGCACGCCGGTCTCGTCGTTCAGGCCGGTCACGGGGTCGCGCCGGTCGAGCCCGGCCAGGAAGTGGTGCAGCAGGGCGTCCAGCGGCGAGTGCCCGGCCGGCCGGCCCGCGACCACCCGGGCGGCCTCCCCCGCGTGGTCGGCGAGCTGGTGCAGGACCAGGTCCTCCTTGGCGGGGAAGTACCGGAAGAGCGTCGGCTTGGAGATGTCGACGGCGGCCGCGATGTCGGCGACGGTCACCTGCTCGTAGCCCTTCTCCAGGAAGAGCCGGACGGCCGTGTCCGACAGCCGCTCGTACATCTGCTGCTTCTTGCGTTCGCGCAGCCCGCCCGTGTCGCCCATGCCGGGAAGCGTACGCAGTCGGGCGCCGGGTGCCGCGGCGCTTATCCGCTCGCCCCCGGCCCCCTCCCTTTGCGACGATCACCCGATGACCTCCGACCCCGCCCCCGACCCCGTCTTCGACCGGCTCCTCGACGAGGCCGCCGCGGCCCCCACCGACGGCTGGGACTTCTCCTGGTTCGACGGCCGCGCCACCGAGGCGCGGCCCTCCTGGGGATACCAGCGGGCCATGGGCGCGCGCATGGCCCGCGCGAGCGCCTCGCTGGACATCCAGACCGGCGGGGGCGAGGTGCTCGCCGGGGTGCCGGTGCGGCCGGCGCTCTCCGTGGCCACCGAGGCGTGGCCGCCGAACGTCGCCAGGGCCACAACCCTGCTGCACCCCCTCGGCACGGTCGTCGTCGCCGCTCCCGAGGAGCCGCCGCTGCCGTTCGCGGACGGCGCGTTCGACCTGGTCGTCAGCCGGCACCCGGTGCGGCCGTACTTCGACGAGATCGCCCGCGTCCTGCGGCCCGGCGGGACGTACTTCGCCCAGCACGTCGGTCCCGCCAGCGTCTTCGAGCTGGTCGAGTACTTCCTCGGGCCGCTGCCCGCGGAGGCGCGGCACAGCCGCGACCCGGGGCGCGAGCGCGCGGCGGCGGAGGCGGCCGGGCTGGAGGTCGCGGAGGTGCGGACGGAGCGGCTGCGGATGGAGTTCCACGACGTGGGCGCGGTGGCGTACTTCCTGCGCAAGGTGATCTGGATGGTGCCGGGCTTCACGGTGGACGCGTACCGGCCGCGGCTGCGCGAGCTGCACGAACTGATCCGGGATCAGGGCCCGTTCGTCGCGCACAGCGCGCGGACGCTCTTCGAGGCGACCAAGCCCGCCTGAGCGCGGGCGGTGCGGTGGGGCCGGTACGGGGCGCGCGGGGTGCGCGCGCCCCGTACCGACGGGGTCAGATACCGAACGCCGCCGGCCAGCGGATCATGCCGCCGGGCAGCGGGTGGGCCTCGTCGAGCGCGAGGGCCATCACCGCCTCGTCCGGCGCCTCGACGCTGAGCCGGATGCCGTACGCGGACGCCCGCGTGAAGCCGAACCGCGGGTAGTACTCCGGGTGTCCGACCAGGACGACGTACCGCTCGCCCCGCGCCGCGGCGGCCGCGAGCGCCGCCCGTACGACCGCGGAGCCCACCCCGCCGCGCTGCAGCTCCGGCCGTACGGAGACGGGGCCGAGGCAGAGCGCGGGGGTGTCGCCGATGCCGCCGCGGGTGAGCAGGACGTGCCCGAGGACCGCGGCGCCGTCGGCCGCGGACTCCGCGACGACGAGGGACAGGCCCTCGATCCACGCGGTCTCGTCGGCACGCAGCTTGTCGACGATGTCGGCCTCGTGCTCCCGGCCGAAGGCGGCGAGGGTGATCTCGCGGATGACGGGGATGTCGGCGCGCGTCTCGGCGCGCGTGATCCAGGTGTTGCCCATGATGGATGAAAATCCGTTTCGGTGGTCGTGTTCGTGTGGACGCCCCGCGGGCTCACGCTCCCGGCGCGGGCGGAGACGGGGGAGAGGTCAGGCCACGGCCCGGGACGTGAGGGAGACCCGGACGCTGCGCACGGTGGCCTTGGGCGCGGTCATCAACCTCACCTCCCCTATCTCTCTTCCGCGGGAATCTCTCCCGTACGAAACACGGCGAGCGCCACTCTACACGGGGGAGCCGCCACCCTCGCCGGGGGGCAGGGCAGGGGCGACGACACCGGCGACGACCTTCCGCACCTCGTCGGGCGCGGGCGGGGCGGCCTCGCGGTCGGCGAAGAGGAGGTGGCCGGCGCCGACGAGGGTGGGGGCGAGGGTGGCGACGTCGGCGTCGGGGCCGAGCCGGCCGCGGTCGCGTTCTGCGGCGAGGTACGCGGCGAGCATGTCCGCGGCGTCGGCCAGCAGCGGCACGCCGGTCGGCCGGGTGCGGCGCAGGCGGGCGCGCAGGCCGTCGCGGGAGACGACGAGCCCGACGACGGCGACGGCGATGGACTCGAAGAGTTCTGTCAGTGCGTCGGCGAGGTTGCCGACGACGGTGCCGCGGCCGGTGTCGGCGGCGGCGAGGAGGGCGGCGGACTGGCCTTCGAGGCGGGCGACGCGGTCGAGGACGAGGGCGGCGAGGAAGTCGTCGAAGTCGGCGAAGTGCCGGTGCAGGACGCCCTTGGCGCAGCCGGCCTCGTCGGTGACGGCGCGGCTGGTCAGCGCGTTGGGCCCGGCGCGCAACAGGACGCGCTCGGCGGCGGCGAAGAGCTGGCGGCGGGGGTCGCGGAGGGCGACGCCTGTGGGCATGGTGGCGGTCCTTCGGCGGCGGGTGGCCAGAGTGGGCGGATGCCCACTATGGTGGGCGGATGCCCACTCTAGCCTCGGACGGCGAGGACCGCGGCGCGCCCGAGCCGCACCGGGCCCGCGCCATGGCGGAGTCGTTCGGCGCGGACCCCGCCCGCTACGACCGCACGCGCCCCCGCTACCCGGCCCGGTTCCTCGCCCGTATCGCCGGAGACGGCGGCGGCGCCGTCCTCGACGTCGGCACGGGCACCGGCATCGTCGCCCGCCAACTCGTCGCGGGCGGCTGCCGGGTGCTCGGCCTCGACGTCGACGCCCGCATGGCCGCGTACGCGCGGGAGGGCGGACTGGACGTCGAGGTCGCCCCGTTCGAGGAGTGGGACCCCGCGGGCCGCCGCTTCGACACCGTCGTCGCGGGCCAGACCTGGCACTGGATCGACCCGGTCGCGGGCGCCGCCAAGGCCGCCGGGGTGCTGCGCCCCGGGGGCAGGTTCGCCGCGTTCTGGAACGTCTCCCGGCCCGCCCCCGACGTGGCCGAGGCCCTCGGCGCCGCCTTCCGCGACGCCCTGCCGGGCGCGCCCCTCAACCCCTGGAGCCGCACGGCCCTCGACGGCTACTCGGCGATCGTCGACAGGACGGCGGACGGCATCCGGGCGGCGGGCGCCTTCGGCGAACCGGAGGAGTGGCGGCACGGGTGGGAATGCACGTACACCCGCGACGAGTGGCTGGACCAACTCCCCACGGGCGGCGGAATGGCCCTCCTGACCCCGGCCCAGCGGACCGCCCTGCTCGACGCCACGGCGGCGGCGGTCGACGGCCTCGGCGGGCGGTTTCCGATGGGGTACACGGCCCTGGCGGTGACCGCGGTGGTGCCGCCGGGGCGGAGTTAGCCTGGCGGGGTGATCGAAACCGAACGGCTCCTGCTGCGACCGCTGACGATGGACGATGTCGACGCCTTCGTGGCGCTGCACGCCGACGAGCGGGTGAACAGGTTCGTGGGCGCGTACTCGCGCGAGCAGGCGCGCGAGCGGCTGGCCGCGGTCGAGCGGCAGTGGGCGGAACGCGGCCACGGGCTGTGCGCCGTCGAGCTGAAGGACGGCGGCGGGTTCATCGGCCGGGTGGGGCTGAACTACTGGGCGGAGCTGGACGAGGTCGAACTCGGCTGGACCCTGGCGGCGGAGTCCTGGGGCCGCGGCTACGCGACCGAGGCGGCCCGCGCGTGCCTGGAGTGGGGGTTCGCGACGCTGGCCGAGGAGTACTTCATCGCGCTGATCCGCCCGGCGAACACGGCGTCGGCCCGGGTGGCGGAGCGCCTGGGGTTCGCGCCGCGGCGGGAGGAGACGTTCATGGGCAACAGGGTGACGGTCTACGCCGTGGACGCCCCGCCCCCGGCCTGACCGCCGGGCCGGCGAGGCCGGTGCGGTGGTGCGCCCCGCCACCGGGGGGCCGTTCGCGGTGGCGGGGCGCGGTCCGTACCCGTGCGTGGGGCGCTTACGCGCAGGGGCCGAGGTCCTCCCACACGCCGCTGCCGGCGCCGGGCGTCTCGCCCTGGGTCCACCACTTGGCGCGCCAGGTGTGGCCGTTGTGGGTGACCTGGTTGCCGCCGTTGTACACGGAACCCGCGCTCCAGGGCGCCGCGGTGCACTGGTCGGGGTCGCCGGGGCCCGGGTCGCCACCGCCGCCGCCGATGTTGACGTCGATGCAGGAGTAGAAGGCGTTGCCCGTGTCGTAGACGTTCCACACGGCCAGGACCTTCTGCTTGCCGCTGAAGTTGCCGAAGTTCACGTTGTGGTACACGTCGGCGGGAGGCTGGGCACCCCCGTCGTTGAACTCGGCGATCTTCGTGCCGCCGATGAAGTACTGCCAGGTGCTGGTGCGGTGGCGGGCGGTGATGTGCCAGCTGAACGTGGTCGAGCCGGCGACCGGGTTGACGCGCCAGCCCTTGCTGTCGTCGTTCAGCTCGGCGAACTGGCCGTTGCCGCCGCTACAGCTCGTCAGGCCCTTCGGCCCTTCGACGCTCTGCGGCTCGTACTTGATCTGCCCGCAGTTCACGACGCCCGCCGCGCACTGGTCCTGCCGGCTCGACGGGGACGTGACCCAGCCGTGGGCGTTGGCGGAGGGGGCGGGGAGGCTCAGGGCCAGGACGGGGGCGACTGCCGCGCCGACCGCTGCCGCCAGTCTTCGTTTCGTGTGCATGTCAACTCCTGGGCTCGCGTGACATGGGGGGACGCGCATGTGGCCACGGTTGGTCCAGCGGGTCGCCGTCGCGCGCGCCGCGTTCGCGCGCCGTCGACTGCGGGTCGGCGACCTGTGTTGGTCTAGACCTTAGCGGCTGTCGGGTCGCGGTCAAGGGGGCATGGCCCACCAAGTCCGCACGCGACTCCACTGGTCTGGACAAGACCGCTCACCGCTCATCTCCCCCGTCCCGTACGGGAGTCGGGCCCCGAGCCGGGCCCCGCTCGGCCGCGGCACCGCCCCCGGCCAGGAACGGCGTCAGCAGCTCGGGCACCGCCTCCGCCGCGAACCGCAGCCCCTGCGCCTCTCCCACGTCGTACGCCGCGTACGCCTGCGCCCCCGCCGCCGTCGTCGCCCGCAGCGTCACCAGCCCCGCCCGCCGCTGGAACGGCGACTGCCGCACCGTCCAGCCGACCACCCCGTCCCGGCGCAGCGCCACCGTGGCCCGCCGCAGGGTGCCGCTGCGCACGACCAGATACGGGCCCGCGAGCCCGTGCCCCAGGCTGCGGTACGCGTCCCGCGCCAGCAGCGCCGCCGCCGGCAGCAGCACCGCGGCCGTCACCGCCCCCGCGTACACCAGACCCCGTACCGACAGCGCCGCCCCCAGCGCCACCAGCACCGCCACCGGCACCAGCGCCGCGCCCAGCGACCAGCGCAGCCGCCGCGCCAGCGCGGCCCGCGGGTGCGCGGCCAGCTCCGGCCGGGTCAGCGCGACGGGCGTGCGGAGCACCCGGGCCGCCACCTCGTCGGCGACGGCGCGCGGGGCGGCGGGCAGCAGGGCGTTGAGGTCGTCGTCCTCACTGTCCTTGCGGGACAGGCCGGTCGCCACCGCCTCCACCCGGGCCGCGCCCGACAGCCGCACGCCCAGCGGCTCGACGACGGCGACGCCGCGCAGCCGCGCCTCCTCCAGCGATATCGACCGGGTCGTCAGCAGCCCGCGGCGGACGCGCAGAGTGCCGTCCGGCTCGCGCTCCAGCCGGTGGCTCCACCACATCTCGGTCCACAGCCCGAGCGAACCCGCGAACCCCGTCACCAGTGCGATCGCCCCCAGGGCCAGCACCGTCCACAGCGCCGGCAGCGGGCTGAAGGTGTCCCGGACCCAGTCGACGACCGTCTCCTCCGCCCCGAACCACTGGCTCACCTGCATCACCGCGCCCCAGCCGGTGAGCGCGAGGAGCGGGGTGAGGAAGGAGAGGGGCGCGTAGCGGATCCAGCCGGGGGAGAGGGCGGCGAGCCGCGGGTCGTCGTCGGCGGGTGCGGCCGCCGTGGCCCGGCGGAGGAGTTCGCGGCGCAGCGACTCGCCCTCCGCGCGCCGCACCGGGGCCAGTTGCAGCGCGGACTCGCCGGCGGCGGCCTGGTCGCCGGTGCCGATGCGGACCTTGACCAGCCCGAGGAGCCGGAGCAGGGGGTGTGCGGTGAGGTCGACGGTGCGGATCCGGTCGCGGGGGAGGGAGCGCCGGTTGGTGAACAGCACGCCGGTACGCAGCTCGACGCGCTCGGCGCCGACGCGGTAGCGGGTGTGGCGCAGCCGCAGCGCATCCACGGCGAGCCCGCCGCCGAGGAGCAGCGCGGACCCGGCCAGCACCCAGGCCACGGCGGCGCGGAAGTCGAGGTGCGCGGCGAGCCCGGCGCCGACGGGGACGCCGGCGCCGAAGGCGGCGCCGAGGAGGAGCTGGGCGGTGACGAGGAGGGACCGGCGGTCGAGCCGCCGCCAGCGGGGGGACGGGTCGTCGGGAGCGCCGGGGCCGGGGGCCGGGTCGGCGGGGGCGGTGTCGGCCGGGGTACGCGGACCCGGCGGGACCGCGGCGGGCGTCGCGGTCCGCTCCGCGGGCCCGCCCGCGGCGGCCGTACCCGCGTCCGTCACGTCGCGTCCCCCGGGGTCTTCTGCGTCGCCAGCGCCAACTGCTCCGCCAGCTCAGCCGCCTCCTCGTGGTCCAGCGCCTCGATCCGCAGCGCGCCCTTCGCCGACGCCGTCGTCACCGTCACCGCCGCAAGACCGAACGCCCGCTGCAGCGGCCCTCGTTCGGTGTCCACCGTCTGGATGCGCGACATCGGCGCGATCCGCGAGTCGACCCAGAAGAAGCCGGTACGCACGTACACCGCGTCGTCCGTGACCTCCCACCGGTGCACGCGGTAGTACCACGCCGGCAGCCCGAACCCCGCGACCAGCCCCGCCGCCGCCACCCCCGCGGCGGCCACCAGCAGCCAGGCCCTGGCCGGCCCGACCAGCGCGCCCAGCACCCCGAGCACCGCGACCGGCACGGCCGCCGCCAGCAGCAGCCGCGTACGCCACCAGGCGACGGCCCGGCGGTCCACCCGGTGGTGCGGCGGCCGCAGCCGCGGCCCCGCCGGGTCCGGGACCCGGTCCTCTCGATCTACGCCCACGATCTGCACCGTACGTCCTGCCGCCGGGACGTCACCGCTGGGTACGCACCGTTCCGGCCGCGGCGGCGGGCTCGTACTGCTCCAGGAAGAGCTTGCCGACGAGCGCGCCGCGGGTGGAGACGCCGGTCTTGTCGAAGACGGCCTTGATGTGGTCGCGCACGGTGTGCGGGGAGAGGAACAGCTCGGCGGCGATGCCCTCGGTGGCCAGGCCGCGGGCGAGGAGGCGGGTGATCTCCAGCTCGCGGGCGGTCAGTTCGTACGCGTCGGCGAGGAGCGGGGCGATCTCGGCGGCGGCCGCGGGCTCGATGACGACGGCGGTGGACTGGGGGGAGCCGTCGGCGCCGTGGAGGCAGGAGGCGTGGCAGGTGAGCCACCGTCCGGCGGCGGTACGGAGGCGGATGCGGGGCGCGGCGGCGGCCGGGTCCGCACCGGCCGTGGCGGCGCGGGCCGTCGCGGCGCGGGCCTGGAGCACGACCCCGTGCAGCCACGCCGGCACCGCGAGGCCCAGCGCCGACGCCCGCGCGGGCCCGGGCGGGAGCCCGGCGAGGTGGTGGCGGGCGGCGGCGTTGGCGGAGACGAGGCGGGCATCGGCGTCGAAGAGCAGGAGCCCGGGCTCGCCGCCCCCACGGAACTCCCCGTTCCGTACGGCCTGCGCGCCGCCCGCCGGGCCGGCGGTGCCCGTGTCCGCCGTCTCCGCCCGGTCCGTACGCGCGGCCACCGGCTCCGCGTACGAGCGCAGCCGCCGGGCCAGCGGCGTCGTCAGCCCCGCGACCACCCGCTCCTCCGCCGCGCTGAACGGCGCCCGCCCGCGCGCCCGGAACAGGCTCAGGTGCCCCTGCGGCCGGCCGCCCACCCGCAGCACCGCCCGCAGCTCGTCGTCGAGCCCCCGCGGCCGGAGGAACTGGCGGTATATCGCCGCCCGTTCCGGCTCCCCGCCCGTCGACGCGCTCAGCGCCGCGACCGGCACCCGGGCCAGCGCCAGCTCCGCGAAGCGGTTGACGCGCTCGTCGAACAGCTCGCACTCCCAGTAGTCCCAGCAGCCGCGCTTGTCGGTGTTCTCGGTGCGTACGGGCGCGGTCATCAGCCCTGTCGCCGGGTCGGTGGCACGCCAGACGGCGGCGTCGTACGGCAGCAGCCGGCGCAGCTGCGCCGACACGTCGGCGAAGAGCGCGAGCGCGTCGGGCGCGCGGTCGGCGCGCGCGAGCAGCTCGCCGCGCACCGCGCCGCGCGCGGCCGGGGTCAGGACAGCGGGTGTCGGCACGGTCGGCCACCTCCGCCACGGACAACGGCCGGGGGCGTCCCGCGGATTCCCCTCAATCGGGGGATGGGTTGGCACGGGCGGCGGGCGGAGGGTCGCGGACATGGAGTTCATGCAGTTCAGGCCGGGTGAGTCCGGCTACGAGACGGAGTTGGCCGGGTTCGACCGGATCGTGTCCCACCGGCCCGCGGCGGTCGCCGCCGTGCGGTCGGTGGCGGAGGTGCGTGCCGCCGTGCGGTACGCCGTGCAGCGCGGGATGCCGGTGGCCGTGCAGTCGACCGGCCACGGTCCCGCGGCGGCGGTGGGCGGGGATTCCCTGCTGCTGTCGGTGCGGCGGCTGCGGGGCGTGCACGTCGACCCCGCGGCCCGTACCGCGCGGATCGCCGCCGGCACCCGCTGGCAGGAGGTCGTCGACGCCGCGGCCCCGCACGGCCTCGCCCCGCTGTGCGGCTCGTCGCCGCTGGTCGGCGTCGTCGGCTACACGCTGGGCGGCGGCCTCGGCCCGCTCGCCCGCACCTGCGGCTACGCGGCGGACCAGGTCACGGCGGTGTCGCTGGTGACCGCGGACGGGCGGCTGCGGGAGGTCACCGCGGAGCGGGAGCCGGAGCTGTTCTGGGCGCTGCGCGGGGGCGGGAAGAGCGGGTTCGGGGTGGTGACGGCGCTGACGTTCCGGCTGCCGCCGGTGGCGCGGCTGTACGGGGGCGGGCTGCGGTTCGCGGGCGCGGACGCGGCGGCGGTGCTGGGCGCGTGGCGGCGGGTGACGCGGGCGGCGCCGGAGGCGCTGACGACGTCGCTGGCGCTGCTGCGGGTACCGCGGGACGGGGGGCTCGCGGTGCACGTGCGGGTGGCGGTGGCGGCGGAGCAGGGGCGGGAGCCGGAGCAGGGGCTGGAGTCGCTGGGGGAGGAGTTGGTACGTCCCCTGCGGGAGGCGGCGCCGGCGTTCGCGGACACGGTACGGATACGCCCGTACCGCACGGTCGCGGAGATCCACGAGGACCCGGTGGAGCCGATGCCGTACCACGAACGCGGCATCCTGCTGCGGGAGTTCGACGCCGCCGCGGAAGCCGCGCTGCTGGCGTCCGCGGGCCCGGGGGCGGAGTGCGCCGACTGGGCGGTGGAACTGCGCCACCTCGGCGGGGCGGCGGGCCGGGCCCCTGCGGTACCGAGCGCGGTGGGCAGCCGGGCGGCGGCGTTCACCCTGACGACGCTGACGCCACCGGACGCGGACAGCGGGGTGCGGACGGCACTGGCCCCTTGGTCGACGGGCGGCCGGTACGTCAACTTCCTCGCGGGCCCGGGAACGGAGCGGCTGACGGCGGAGGCGTACGACGCGGAGACGTACGCGCGCCTGCGGGCGGTGAAGCGGAAGTACGACCCGGAGAACGTCTTCCGCCACGGCCACGCGTTGCCTCCGGCGGCAACCGGGGCGCAGCGGACCGCCCCGGCAAGCGCCACCGCTCGCCCCCACCGGAGGGTCTCGTGAGCGCCCCCGCGGCGTCCGCCGCCACCGTGCCCGCGGCGCGGTCCGTCGGGATGCGGCTCGGGGCGCTCTTCGGGCCCGCCGTCTTCGGCGTGACCGCCGCCGGCGTCGCGCTGCCCGACGTGGCGCGCGGGCTCGACGCCTCGCCGACCGCCGCCACCTGGGTGCTCACCGCCCACGCCCTCGCCCTCGGCGTCGGCACCGCACTCGCCGGGCGGCTCGCCGACTCCCTCGGCGTCCGGCGCATCCTGGCCGCCGGTGCCGCGGTGCTCGCCGTCGGCGCCGTCGTGTGCCTGCTCGCGCCCTCCCTCGAAGTGCTGGTCGCCGGGCGGTTCGTGCTCGCCGCCGGGTCCGGCGCGATGACGTCCGGCGCGCTGGCGCTCACCGCCGCCACCGCGGCCGAGCGGCGCGCGCAGGTGCTCGCCGTCTTCGGTGCCGTGATGGCCGTCTGCTCGGCCGCCGCGACGCTCGCCGGCGGCGTGGTCACGGAGTGGGCCGGCTGGCGGCCCACTCTCGTACTGCCCGCGCTCTCCCTCCTCGCCCTCCCGTTCTGCCTGCGCCTCGCACCCCCGCGCGGCGGCTCGGGCCGGGCGCCCGACCTGCCCGGCGCCGCGCTCCTCACCCTCACCGCCGCCGGGCTGCTCATCCTCATCCAGGCCACGACGCTCGACCTGCCGCCCGCCGCGGCCGCCGCCACCGCGGGGGTGCTGCTCGTCGCGGGTACGGGCTGCGCGGTCCGCACCGTGCGGCGGCCCGCCGGCTTCGTGCCGTACGACCTCGTGCGCGACCCGCTGTTCCGGCGGGCCGCGGCGACGGGCGCGGGGGTGTACGCGGGGCTGTTCGGCGCGATGTACGCGGTGCCGCAGTTGCTCGTTCGGGACCACGGCTGGAGCGTCTTCGCCGTCGGCGGCTGGCTGCTGCCCGGCGCGGTGGCCGGCGCGGCGCTGTCGCGGGCGGCGAGCCGGCTGGGGCCGCGCGGCGCGCGGCTGCCCGCGGTGGTGGGGGCGGTCGCGGCGGTGCTGCTGGGGGCGGCGGCGCTGACCGGGGAGCCCGCGGTGCTGGTGGTGGGTACGTCGGCGGCACTGGCGGCGTTCGCGGTGACGCAGGTGGTGCTGACGGGGCTGCTGTCCGCGCACCTGGCGCCGGAGCGGCGCGGGGGTGCGCTGTCGCTGCTGAACCTGGCGTTCTTCGTGGGCGGCGGCGCGGGTTCGGCCGCGGCGGGGGCGCTGGCGGACGCGGAGAGCCTTTCGGTGGCGCTGGCGGTGGTCGCGGCGTTCCCGCTCACGGCGGCGGCCGCGGCGGTGCGGGCGCGGGGCACGGACGGGGGGTGAGGAGGCGAACGGTCCGCGGGCGGGTGGCCCGCGGACCGCTGCGTTCGCGGCCCTCCGGCGGCGCGGCGACTCGCACCGAGGGCCCGTACGGAAGCCTCCGACGACCCGCCCCGACCGCCCACCCGTCCCCGACCGCCCGTCCCCGACGGCTCGTACGACGACCCGTCCGGTGCCCTCCCGGCGAACCCGCTACGGCTCCAGTACGACCTTCCCGACCGTCCCCCGCGTCTCCAGCGCCCGGTGCGCCTCCGCCGCCCGCGCCAGCGGGTAGCGCTGCACCAGCGGCTTCCAGCGGCCCGACGCCGCCTCCGTCAGCGCCGCCTCCTCCATCCGCCGCAGGGGGTTCTCGCCGCCGATGCGGCTCAGCCAGTCGGGGCCGAGGACGTTGACCGACGTGATGCCGCGCTCCGCGAGTTCCGCCTTCGTGAACTCCAGCGGCGCCCCCGACGACCAGCCCACCACCAGGTGCCGCCCGCCGCGTGCGAGGAGGTCGGCCGCCGTGCGGGCGGCGTCCCCGCCGACGGTGTCGAGGAGCACCGTGGCCCGGCGGTCGCCGAGCGCGGCGCGTACGCGGCCGGGCCAGGCGGGGTCGGTGTAGTCCTCGGCGGTGTCGGCACCGAGGTCCCGTACGCGCGCGGCCTTCTCCGGGCCGCCGGCCAGGCCGACGACGTAGGCGCCGAGGTTGCGGGCGTACTGGACCAGCAGCGACCCGATGCCGCCCGCCGCCGCCGTGACGACCACCACGTCGTCCGGCGTGAGCGCGGCGAAGTGCAGGTAGCCCATGGTCGTCCGCCCCGTGCCGATCATCGCGACGGCCTCCGCGGCGTCGAGGGAGTCGGGCAGCTCGTGCAGCCGCTCGGCCTCGGTGACGGTCAGCTCCGCGTAGCCGCCCGGGACGAGCCCGATGTGGGCGACGACGCGCCGGCCCAGCCAGTCCGCGTCGACGCCCTCGCCCACGGACTCGACGGTGCCGGCGACCTCGCGGCCGGGGATCGTGGGCAGTTCCGCGGGCGGCATGGGGCCGCCGCTCCTGCCCTCGCGGAGGAAGGAGTCGAGGAGGTGCACCCCGGCGGCGGCGACGGCGATACGGACCTGGCCGGGGCCGGGCACGGGGTCGTCGGTCTTCTCGTAGAGGAGGTTCTCCGCGGGGCCGAATGCGTGAAGTCGTATGGCGTGCATGGGGCCAGCAGACAACTTGAACAGAAGTTCAGGTCAAGCGGCAGCCGCACGGCTGCACCCGCAGGCCGCCCCGCCGCTACGCCACCGAGCCGCCCCGCCGCTACGCCACCGCCCCGAGCCGCCGCTCCGGCAGCGCGAGCCGCACCGCCTCGATCGCACTCGCGAACGCCACCTCGCTCAGCACGCCCGGCGCCGCCACCTGGTCCCCCGCCAGGTACACGCCGTCGCCCCGGTCCACGCCGGGCCGGTCGCGCCACGTGGTGCCCGGGGGGTCCACGGCACCCCGGCGATCTCCGCGGCCCAGCTGTGGAAGTCGCGGTCCACGGGCGCCTCGCGGCGGCGTACGAGGCGCAGCATCGCGGCCGGCGGCACCTTCCGCAGCCGCCCGTCGCGGCGGAACCGGAACCGGGAGCCCTCCATGGGCGGGATGGGAGCGAGCGGGCCGAGCAGGTCGCGCTGCTTGAGCCAGGCCCAGTGGGGGCCGCGGTAGTAGAGGGCGTGCGGGCCCTCGTTGGTGCGGTACGGCGCGTCGGCCGTACGGGCGCGCCCCCCGAGGCTGTTGTGCGCTTCGTACAGCGTGACCCGGGCGCCGGCCTCGGCGGCGGTGATGGCGGCGGTGAGCCCGGCCAGCCCGCCGCCGACAACGGAGATCCGTCGCATGATGGTGCTCCTCACCTGCGATATTGCCGTTCTGATCACAAGACGTGGGCGAGGGTCCGGAACGTGACATCGGGGCCGCTGTCAGTGCTGTACGTCACGATGGGGCGCATGACGAGGCGGAAGACGACCAAGGTGCCGCGCCGGCCGGCGGTGCGGCTCCCGGCGGCCCTGGAGCGGCACGGGGCGGCGGACCTGGAGCCCGACGGGGACTACGACTCGGTGGAGTTCGCCGGGCTCGACCTGACCGGGGCGGACGGTGCGGGCGCCCGCTTCATGGACTGCGCGCTGCGCCGCTGCGTGCTGGACGCGGCACGGCTGCCGGGCGCGCGGCTGATCGACTCGGTGCTGGAGGAGGTGCGCGGCGCGGGCACGGACCTGGCGGGGGCGACGCTGCGGGACGTGGAGCTGACGGACACCCGGCTGGGCGGCGTGCAGCTGCACGGGGCGACGCTGGAGCGGGTGGTGGTGCGGGGCGGCAAGGCGGACTTCCTGAACCTGCGGGGGGCGCGGCTGACGGACGTCGTGTTCGAGGACTGCGTCCTGGTGGACCCGGACTTCGGCGACGCCCGCCTGGAGCGGGTGGCGTTCGAGGGCGCCACGATCCACCGCGCGGACCTCTCCGGCGCCCGCCTCACGGACGTCGACCTCCGCGGCGCGAGGGACCTGACCCTGGAACGCGGCGCGGACCGCCTCACCGGCGCGGTCATCACCCCGGACCAACTCCTCACCCTGGCCCCGGCCTTCGCGGCCCAGGTGGGGGTGGAGGTCAAGTCGGCGGAGTGACCTGCAGAAACGTCTCTGAACACCCGCTCGAGTGAGATCGTCTGCCTACTGAGCGATCAGATTCGCGACCACTGTGGCCCGCCGTGCCTTCGCGCGGCGGGCCACTTTGCGTAGAGGGGTGTCCTGTGGACCCCCGCGGGGTCAGACGCTGACGCCGAAGTCCTGCGCGATGCCCGCCAGGCCCGAGGCGTAGCCCTGGCCCACCGCGCGGAACTTCCACTCCGCGCCGTTGCGGTACAGCTCGCCGAAGACCATCGCGGTCTCCGTCGCCGCGTCCTCGGTGAGGTCGTAGCGGGCGATCTCCGTGCCGCCGGCCTGGTTCACGACGCGGATGAAGGCGTTGCGCACCTGGCCGAAGTTCTGGCTGCGGGTCTCGGCGTCGTAGATCGAGACCGGGAAGACGATCTTGTCGATGTCGGCCGGCAGGCCGGCGAGGTTGACGTTGATCTGCTCGTCGTCGCCCGCGCCCTCACCGGTGACGTTGTCACCGGTGTGCACGATCGTCTGGTCCGGCGACTGCCGGTTGTTGAAGAAGATGAAGTGCTGGTCGGAGAAGACCCTGCCCTCGGTGTTCACCGCGATGGCGCTCGCGTCGAGGTCGAAGTCCACCCCCGTCGTGGTGCGGACGTCCCAGCCGAGTCCGACCGTGACGGCGGTCAGCCCGGGGGCTTCCTTGGTGAGCGATACGTTGCCGCCCTTGGACAGGCTTACGGGCATGGGGAGTCCCCTCCTGGTTCTGGCTCCACGTGCCGGAGCCTCGTCTACGGACCACAACGCGGGTGTGCCCTACCCGGTTCCACGCACCGTACGCCCTCTGCTTCCGCGCTACTTCCGGGTGGCGCAAACGACGTGACAGCTCGAACATCCACGCGGGATCATGGGAGACATGTCCGGTCCCTACCGCATCCGCGGCTCGGTCGTCCTCCCGGAGGCCGAGCTGCTGTGGCGTTTCTCCCGTTCCTCGGGGCCGGGCGGCCAGCACGTGAACACCAGCGACACCCAGGCCGAGGTCCGCTTCGACCTCGCGGGCACGCAGTCGCTGCCGCCGGTGTGGAAGGAGCGGGCCCTCGCGCGGCTCGCGGACCGGCTCGTCGACGGGCACGTGGTGGTGCGGGCGAGCGAGCACCGTTCGCAGTGGCGCAACCGCGAGACCGCTGCCGTACGGCTCGCCGCGCTGCTCGCGGAGGCCACGGCGCCGCCGCCCGCGCCGCGGCGCAAGCGGAAGGTCCCGCGGGGTGTGAACGAGCGCCGGCTGCGGGAGAAGAAGCAGCGGTCCGACGTCAAGCGCGGGCGTACGGGCCGCGGCTGGGGCCAGTAGCCGCCACCGCCGGAAGCCCGGCCCGCCGCCGCTGACGGCGGCCTGCCGCCGGTGGCCCGCCAGGGGTTGTTGCCGACGCGAAGGTGCGAACCCTCAGCCCAGCGTCCGGTACCGCCCCCGGAAGTACGTGAGCGGGTTCCCGTCCGAGCTGGGCTGCGCCGCGCTCAGCACCCGCCCGATCACCAGCGTGTGGTCCCCCGCCACGACCCGCTGCTCCGTCCGGCACTCCACCGTCGCCAGCGCTCCGCCCACCAGCGCGCAGCCGGTCACCTCGCCGCGCGTGTACGGGATGTCGTCGAACAGCAGCCGGTCGCTGATCCGCCCCTTCATCGCGAACCGCCCGGCGATGTGGCGCTGGCTCTCGGAGAGCACCGACGCCGCCCACTCCTCGCGGTCCGTCAGCAGGTCGTCCATGCGGGAGCCGTTGCGGACGCTGACCATGACCAGCGGCGGGTCCAGGGACACCGACAGGAACGCGGTCGCCGTCATGCCCACGTCCTCGCCGTCCAGGCCGGGGTCCGGGTCGTACGCCGTGACCAGCACCACGCCCGCCGCCAGCCGGCTCATGGCCGCCCGGAACTGCTCGTCGCTCACACCGACAGGATGGTCCACCGTTCGCGTCTCATGCAGCACGCCTCGAACCGTAACCGGGCGGGCACCCCCCGGGCATCGGGCCCGGGACGGAGCGAAGTCCTAGGTCCCCGGCCCGCCCCACCAGGCGCGGGAGCCGACGGGGAGATCACCGGCCCCACCCGGCGCGAAGCTCCCCCCGGGCGGCGCGCGCCTCCTGGTAGCACGCCGGTTAACACCTCCCCACCCTGTGACTTGAGTCACAGAGAGCATCCAATGTTGACCCTGTGTACCCGCCGTAGAGCTGCCTGTGATTCAGTGGCCGTGTCGTTGGTGAAATTCCACGCGGGGGTCTTCCGCCGAGGTCGGGGCGAGACGGGAGGGCAGGTATGGAGACGGAGGCAGAGCCTTACGTAAGGCTGGCGAGCCTGCGCCGGCTGCACCAGGTCCTCGCGGACCTGAACCAGACGCGCAGCCTCGCCGACACACTCCAGAGCGTCGCGGACGGACTCGTCGCCCTCGGGTACGAGGTGTCCGCGGTGAACCTCGTACGGCCCGACGGCGACCTCGTCGTCGCCGCCGTCGGCGGCGATCCCACCGCCGAGGCGATCATGGCGGGCCGGGTCGGCCCGCGCGGGGCGTGGGAGCGCCGGCTCCACATGGGCGTCGAGTGGGGCGAGCTGCGGTACATACCCCACAGCGAGGGCTGGGTGCTCGACGACGACGAGGTGCCGCAGACGCACCCGGTCGTCCCGCCGCCCTCCGCACCCGGTGACTGGGTCACCGGCGACCGGCTCTTCGCGCCGATCTACGACGCCGGCCGCGAGCTGCTCGGCGTCCTGTCCGTCGACAAGCCGGCCAACGGCCGGGTGCCGACCCCCTGGGGGCGCGAGGCCCTGCAGATGTACGCCTCGCAGGCCGCCATAGCGATCACCAACGCCCGGCTGCGGGCCAACATGCAGCGCGCGCTGGTGCGCCTGGAGCGCGAGCAGCAGGCGCTGCGCGCCAGCGAGGAGAGCTTCCGCCAGGCCTTCGAGTACGCCCCCAGCGGCATGGCCGTCGCCGAGATGGGCGGCGACGACCACGGGCGGCTGATCCGTACGAACGACGCGCTGTGCCGGCTCCTGGGCCGCCAGCCCTCCAGCCTGCGCCGGCTGTCGTTCTCCGACCTCGTCCACCCCGAGGACGTCGGGACCCTGCTGCGCACCTTCGCCGAGGGCGGCAAGGCCGAGCTGCGCCTCGCCCGCCGCGACAACACCTATGTGTGGGTGAACCTGCGCAACTCGGTGGTCGCCGACGCCGCCGACGGGCCGCGCTACCTCCTCACCCACGTCGAGGACATCGAGGAGCGCAAGCGCCACGAGGCGCAGCTCGCGCACCGCGCCAGCCACGACTCGCTCACCGGCCTGCCCAACGCCGCCGAGCTGCGCGCCCGCCTCACCGCCCGGCTCTGCGACCGGCCCCCGGAGCTGTACACGGGCGCCGTCAGCCACTCCGCCGCCGGGCTGCCGGGGCCGCGCGGCCGCGCCATCGTCGGCGCGGGGCCCGCCCCCGGCGAGGTCGACAGCAACGGGCACGGCTTCGGGACGGACGGCGCCGAGGAGCAGCACTGGGCCGGCCCCGGCCCGTACGAGCACCATGTGCACGCGATGGTCCCCGACGGCGGCGGCGGGGAGTCGGCGGGCAAGGGGCTCGCGGTGCTCTTCTGCGATCTCGACGGCTTCAAGTCCATCAACGACCGCTTCGGGCACAACACCGGCGACGCCGTGCTCATCGCAGTCGCGCAGCGGCTGACCCACGCGGTCCGCGACGGCGACACCGTCGCGCGGCTCGGCGGCGACGAGTTCGTGGTGCTGGCCGACGGCCTGACTCCCGGCGGCGCCGAGGACCTCGCGGTGCGGCTGCGGAACGCGATCATCCCGCCGATCAGGGTCGACGGCCGGGGGGTGCGCGTCGGCGCGAGCATCGGCACGGGCTGGGCGATGTGCGGGATGTCGACCGAGGAGATCCTCAGCTCGGCGGACCAGCTCATGTACCGCGAGAAGCGGGCCCGCTCGCAGGGGCGCTCGCACCGCAGGGCGGGCTAGGCTCTGTCTGACAAATGGCGCCGTCCGCCCGCAGGGCGGGTGTCGCGGCGTCTGGTGCGTGCGATCGCAAGGCGGAGGGTCGACCGCATAGTGGGCCTATTCGGTCGAGCCCGACAACGCAGCGAGCGTGCGTGCCAGGCGTCGCGACACAGGCGGGATTTGTCAGACAGGGCCTAGTGACGCCGGTACGGGCCGGGGGCGCCGCCGTCCCGCGGCCGCGGGTTGTCCACAGGCGGCCGTCGTGGCTTCGTCCACAGTCGGCAGAAGGAACGCTCGGGTACTGCTCCGGACGGGGTAGGCTCGCCCCCTGGCCGGCGGTTCACCGGCCGGGACGCAACGCCCACCAGGGAGTGAGAGGGAGATGACGGCCGGCAACCACGGTGCGGGCACGCCGCCCGAGGACGACGACCCCTTCGCCCACCTGTACCGCCCCGAGGGCGGTGCCGCGCCGGTTCCCGGCCCGGGCGAGGGCGCGGCCCCCGCCCCGGGTGTGCCGCGCACGTCGTACACCCAGGTCAGGGCCGTCGGCGAGCGGACGTACGGCGGTCAGCAGGCCGCGCAGCAGGTGCCGCCGCAGCAGGCCTATCCGTACGGGCAGTCCAGCCCCAGCCCGCACTACGCGGCGCCCGAGACCTACGGCGGCCCCCCGCCGCAGCCCCCGTCCTTCCCGCCCGGCGGCCCCGGCGAGGGCCCGCGCCGCGGGCGCGGCGGCGGGCGGAACGGGCTGATGCTCGGCGCGGTCGCCGTGGTCGCGACGGTCGTGATCGCCATCGTCGCCGCGGTGCTCTTCAGCGGCGACGGCGAGGAAGGCGACGTTAGCGGCGGGGACTCCGAGTCCGTCGCCCCCAGCCCCGACGGCAAGGGCGACGACGAGCCGAAGAACGGCGACGACAAGCCGAAGAAGGACCCGGCGGCCCTGCCCACCGAGGACGGGACGAAGCTGGCGCTGGCCGGCGGCGCGGTCGTCGGGAGCGACACGAACATCTCCGACGACGGCCCGTACGTCCACGGCCTGGAGAACCAGGGCGCGTCGGCGACCTGGGAGCCCGAGGTCGACGCGGCGGGGGAGTACACGCTCTTCATCGACTACAGCGTGCCGGGCAAGGACGCCGAACTCACCCTCACCGTCAACGGTGACGACCGGTCGGTGAACATGGAGAACTTCGCCAAGGCGAAGAAGAACGACTGGCTGGCCGGCTGGACCAGGACCTATCAGTACATCAACCTGGACGAGGGCGCCAACGAGATCAAGCTGTCCTGCGAGTCGGGCAACAAGGACTGCCAGACCGCGATCAGCAAGGTGGAGCTCAAGAAGGGCCAGGTCACGTCGTAGGGCTTCCGGTGCCGTAGCGCGCCGGTGCGTCCGGGCCCGTAGCGGCGCTACGGGCCCGTCGTCGTCCCCGCGGCCGTCAGCCGCCGACGACCTCCAGGAAGCGCCGCACCGTCGCCGCCATCTCGTCCCGCCCCGGCGCCAGGTACTTGCGCGGGTCCACCACGGCCGGGTTCGCGTCCAGGTGGGCGCGGACGGCGCCGGTGAACGCGGTGTTCAGGGCCGTACCGACGTTGATCTTCACCATGCCCGCCGCCACCGCCTGCCGCAGCTCCCCGTCCGGTACGCCGGACGAGCCGTGCAGCACCAGCGGCACCGCGACCGCCGACCGCAGCCGGCCGATCAGCTCGTGGTCCAGCGCCGCCGTGCGCTCGGTCATCGCGTGCGAGCTGCCCACCGCGACGGCCAGCGCGTCGACGCCGGTGTCGGTGACGTACGCGACCGCCTCGTCCGGGTCCGTACGGACCCCGGGCGCGTGCGCGTCGAGCGGCGCCTCGCCCTCCTTGCCGCCCACCCGGCCCAGCTCCGCCTCGATCCAGATCGCGTGCTCGTGCGCCCAGCGCACCGCCTCGGCGGTGGCCTTGACGTTCTCGGCGTACGGCAGCTTCGAGGCGTCGAACATCACCGAGCTGAAGCCCAGCCCGTGCGCGGAGCGCAGCAGTTCCGGCGAGACGACGTGGTCCAGGTGCAGCGACAGCTGCGCGGACGAGGCGTGCGCCACGGCCGCCGTCGCGGCGGCCAGCGGCATGAGGCGGCCGCCGTGGAACCGTACGGCGTTCTCCGAGATCTGGAGGATCGCGGGGGCGCCCGCGGCCTCCGCGCCGGCGGCGACGGCCTCGGCGTGCTCCAGCGTGATGACGTTGAACGCGGCCACGCCCTGGTCCGCGGCGCGGGCGGCGGTGACGAGTTCTCCGGTGGTCGTGAGTGGCATCTTCAGGCCCCATCCCGGGCCGCCGCGCGGCCCGACGTGATCTCGATGCGCGGCAGCGTCTCCGCGTGGACGGCGGTGTCGAACTCGCCGGCCACGGGCGCGGCGACGGTCGCCGCGGACAGCGCCACCGCGCGGGCGAGCCGGGCGGGCCAGTCCAGCCCCTCGGCGAGCCCGGACAGCAGCCCGGCGACGGCGGAGTCGCCGGCGCCGGTGGGGTTGCCCGGCACGTGCCGCGGCGGTGCGGCACGCCAGGTGCCGTCGGCGGTGACGGCGAGCAGGCCGGCGGCGCCGAGCGAGGCGACGACGGCGTGGGCGCCGCGGCGGCGGGCGTCGTCGGCGGCGCGCAGCGGTTCGGTGGCGCCGGTGAGCCGGGTCAGCTCCTCGGCGTTGGGCTTGACGAGGTCGGGGCGGGCGGCGACGCCGCGGGCCAGCGGTTCGCCGCTGGTGTCGAGGAGCACGGGGACGCCGGCGGCGTGCGCGGCGCGTACCAGCTCGGCGTACGCGCCCACGGGCACGCCGGGCGGCAGGCTGCCGCACAGCGCCACGGCCCGCACGGGCGCGGCGCCTTCGGCGGGGTCGGTGCTCGTGCCGGTGCCCGTGCCGGTGAGCAGCGCCGCGTACGTGTCGAGGAACGCCGCCCACTCCTCCGCGGTGATCTCGGGCCCCGCCTCGTTGAGCTGGGTGGTGTCGCCCGTACTGCCGTCGACGACGGCGATCGTGCGCCGCGTGTTGCCGGCGACGTCCACCAGGGCGTCGGTCACCGGTGCGCGGGCCGCCGCCCCGGCGGCCGCCGGCCCCGCCCCGGCGGCCAGCAGCGCGCGCACGTGCGCGCCCGTGGGGCCGCCCGCGAGGCCGGTGACGGTCACGGGGTGGCCGAGGGCGGCGAGCACCCGGGCCACGTTCAGGCCCTTGCCGCCCGGCCGCTCGGTGACGTCGGTGATCCGGTGGGACTCGTGGGCACGCAGCCGCGGCACCCGGTACGTGACGTCGAGTGCGAGGTTGAGTGTGACGGTGAGGAACATATGCGCGAAGGATCCTGCCATGGTGCTCGAGCACCGTCGACAGCGCGCGCTGCCGACGGCGCGCTTTCAGCTACCGGGTTCGACGATCCACGCACCCTTGCGCATGATCCCGACGAGAGCGAACCGCGCGTCGAGTACGACGAGGTCCGCGTCCTTTCCGGGCTCCAGCGACCCGATCCTGTCGTACGCTCCCAGCACCTTCGCCGGCGTCGCCGACAGCGCCTCCACGGCGTCCCCGACAGGCAGGCGGTCGACGGTGACCGCCCGGCGGAACGCGGTGTCCAGCGTCAGCGTGGAACCCGCGATCGACCCGCCGTCGACCAGCCGGGCCACGCCGTCCTGCACGTCGACCTCCATCGGGCCGAGCGGGTAGCGGCCGTCGCCCATGCCGGCGGCGCCCATCGCGTCCGTGATGAACGCGACCCGCCCGCTCCCGGCGCGCCGGAACGCCAACTGCAGCACCGCGGGGTGCAGGTGCACGCCGTCGTTGATCAGCTCGACGGTCACCCGCTCGTCCTCCAGCAGCGCGGCGACCGGGCCCGGCGCGCGGTGGCCGAGCGCGGGCATGGCGTTGAAGAGGTGGGTGGCGACGGTGGCGCCGGCCTCGACGGCCTCGTGCACGGCGTCGTACGAGGAGTCGGTGTGGCCCACGGCGGCGATGACGCCGCTGTCGGCGAGGAGGCGTACGGAGTCGAGTCCGCCCGGCAGCTCCGGCGCCAGCGTGAGCATCCGCGTCTGCCCGCGGCCGGCCTCGACGAGCTTGCGCACGTCGGCGGGCGCGGGGTCGCGCAGCAGCGCGGGCTGGTGCGCGCCGCAGCGGTGCGGGGAAATGAACGGGCCCTCGAAGTGGATGCCGGCCAGCTCGCCGTCCTCGGCCAGCTCGGCGAGGACCCCGGCCTGCCGGGCCAGGTCGTCCAGGTCGCCGGTGACGGTCGAGGCGAGCATGGTGGTGGTGCCGTGCGCGCGGTGGGTGTCGATGACTGTGCGGGCCTGCTCGTGGGTGCCGCCGGAGAAGGAGGCGCCGCCGGCGCCGTGCACGTGGATGTCGACGAAGCCGGGGACGATCCAGTGCCCGGAGAGGTCGACCGCCGCGGGCCCGCCGTCGTCCCGCGGTTCCCCGGGTGCCTGCGGCGCCGCGTCGGCCGGTGTCACCGAGGCGATCCGGCCGTCCGCGACCGTGAGCCTGGCGTCCTCTACGGTGCCGGTCGGCTGGACCACACGGGCGCCGGTGAGCACCGTGCCGCCCTCCCGCATCGAATCCCGCATCAGGCGGTTACCTCCGTGGCGAGTAGGTCCCAGGCGAGCTGCCCGGCGCCCAGGCAGGCGGCGGCGTCTCCCAGCTCCGCCGGGACGATCTGGGGGGATGTCTGGAACGTGATGCGCGCCCGGACGGCGCGGGTGAGCGGTACGAACAGGGTGTCGCCGGCCTCGGCGAGGCCGCCGCCGACGACGATCCGGCGGGGGTCGAGCAGGGTGATGCCGGTGATCAGGCCGCCGGCCAGGGCGTCGACGGCGTCCTGCCAGACGGCCTCGGCCACCGGGTCGCCGGACTCGACGGCCTTGGCGCAGTCCGCGGCGGTCGCGCCGGGGTCGCCGCAGGCGGTGGCCCATGCCTCGCCGACCGCGGAGGCGGACGCCAGCCGCTCCAGGCAGCCGCGCTGCCCGCAGCCGCAGGGCGGCCCGTCGGGGCGGACGACGACGTGGCCGATCTCGCCGGAGCCGCCGTGGGCGCCGGGCTCGATGCGTCCTTCGATGCCGATGGCGGCGGCGATGCCGGTGCCGAGCGCGATGAACAGGAACCGGTCCACATCCCGCGCCGCCCCGAGCCGGCCCTCCGCGAGCCCGCCGGTGCGCAGGTCGTGGCCGACGGCGACGGGGCAGGCCAGCCGCTCGCCGAGGAGGCGGCGAAACGGTACGTCACGCCAGCCGAGGTTCGCCGAGAACACCGCGACGCCCTCGGCGTCGTCCACGATCCCGGGCACCGCGACGCCGGCCGCGACGGCCGGTTCGCCGTACTTCTCCACGCCGGTGTCCCGCAGCTCGGCGGCGAAGTCCAGCACGGCGGCGACGACGGCCTCGGCGCCCGCCTCGCGCGGGGTCGCCCGGCGCGACTCGTGGAGCAGCGCGCCGTCCGCCCCGACGAGGGCGGCTTTCATGCCGGTGCCGCCCACATCGAGGGCGATGACGTGTCTCACGGGGGACAGTCTCGCCCGTAAAGAGGCGAGAGGTCTAGTCCAGTCGCGATGACGCGTCCGGTTTTCACCGGTATCCGGTTAAGTGCCCCTGCGGAACGCCCTCCGGCGCTGCCCGCCGAACCGTCCGCGGCCGGACGGCCTCAGCGCAGGACGACGCTGCGCGTCAGGTTCCGGGGCCGGTCCGGGTCGTAGCCCTTCGCCTCCGCCACGGCCACCGCCAGCCGCTGCGCACGTACCAGGTCCGCCATCGGGTCGAGCCCCCGCGCCGTCGACCCCGCACTCAGGTGGCCGCCCACCCGGCCCACGTCCGCCGCCAGCCCCTCCGGCAGCTCGCCGAAGTGCCAGACCACGCGGCCGGGGCCGGTGATCGCCATCGGCCCGTGCCGGTACTCCATCGCCGGGTAGCTCTCCGTCCACGCCCCGGCCGCCTCGCGCATCTTCAGCGCAGCCTCCGCCGCGAGACCGCAGGTCCAGCCCCGGCCCAGGAACGTCCACTGCACCGCCGCCGCCAGCTCCGGCGGCAGCGGCTGCGTCACCGCCAGCTCCGCGTCCACGGCCGCGTCGGTGACGGGCTTCACACCCGCCGGCGGCTCCCCGTGCAGTTCGAGACCGGTGCGCAGCAGTGCCAGCGCCGTCGTCGCGAACCGGGTCTGGACCACCGACTCCTCGTCCGCGTACGCCAGCGTGACCAGCTCGTCCGCGACCGAGGCGACCGGGGTCCCGGCGTCCGCGGTGAGCGCGGTGGTCGCGGTTCCGGCGGCCTCGTCCCGTACCGCCGCCAGCAGGTCCAGCACCTCGGTCGTCGTCCCGGACCGCGTGATCGCCACCATCCGGTCGTACCGCCGACCGGCCGGGAACTCCGAGGCGGCGTAGGCGTCCGTGTGCCCCTGCCCGGCGGCCTCGCGCAGCGCGGCGTACGCCTGGGCCATGAACCACGAGGTGCCGCAGCCGACCACCGCGACCCTCTCCCCGGGCAGCGGCAGTCCGGGGACGGTCTCCGCCTCCTGCCGGGCTCGGCGCCAGCAGCTCGGCTGGGTGGCTATCTCGGCGGCGGTGCGGGACGGTTCGGCGGCTGCCATGAGGTGCGGCTCCCTGGTTGTGCGCGGGTACGTTCTGCGCCATGCGCGTCGTTGCGATCGTGCGCGATTTCGTGCTGTTCCGCGACCGTTGATGTGCGGTTCAGCTCGCCGCCTCCCTATCAGCCCGGTACCCCGTGCGGCAATGGCAGGAAGGGGAGGTGGTTACGGAAGTGATATCCATCTGGTGTAGACCTGGGAGGGGCGTTCCGGTCAGACTCGCCCCCTCAGATGATTCTGTACGAGGTGGGCTAAAGCTGTGCAGCGGCGTGGATTTCTGAAGGCGGCAGCCGGTGCCGCGGGAGCGGCGGCCCTACCGCTGAGCGCGTGCGGGGACGGCAGCGGCGGCGGCGATGTCACGCTGAAGCTGGTGGCCGCGGAGTACGGCACGGGCGAGTCCGACACCGCCCGGCGCTACTGGGAGCAGCTGGCGGCGAAGTTCTCCAACGACACCCCGGGCATCTCGATCGACATCGAGATCATCCCGTGGGAGGACATCGACGCCAAGGTCGACAAGATGGTCAAGGACGGCAATCCGCCGGACATCGCGCAGATGGGCCCGTACGCGGAGTACAGCTCCCGCGACATGCTCTACAGCACCGACCAGTTGCTCTCGATCCCCACCCAGGCCAACTTCGTGCCCAGCCTCGCCGCCGCCGGCGAGGTCAACCGCGTCCAGTACGGCATGCCGTTCGTCTCCAGCTCGCGGCTGCTCTTCTACAACAAGTCGCTTTTCGAGGCCGCCGGCCTGGAGACCGACCCCGAGGACGCGCCCAAGGACTGGGACGAGCTGCTCGACGTCGCGCAGGCGCTCAAGGACTCCGGCGTGAAGGTCCCGTATGCGCTCCCGCTCGGGCCCGAGGAGGCCCAGGGCGAGACGCTGATGTGGATGATCAGCGGCGGCGGCGCGTACACGGACGACGTCGGCAGCTACACGATCGACTCCGAGCAGAACATCCACACCTTCAACTGGATACGCGACAACCTCGTCGGCGCCGGCCTCACCTACGCCGCGCCGTCCGAGACCAACAGGCGCACCGCGTTCGCCGACTTCGTCAAGGGCGACGTCGGCATGATCTTCGGCCACCCGACGCTGATGCAGGACCTTCGGCGGGAGAAGGTCGACTTCGGCATCGCCCTGAAGCTGCCCGGCCGCGACGGGCCCTCGGAGTCGACGATGGGCGTCGCCGACTGGATCATGGCGTTCAAGGCCAACGGCCACCGCTCCGAGATCGGCAAGTTCCTCGACGTCCTCTTCGACGACACCAACGTGCTGAAGTTCGCGCAGCGCTACGACCTGCTGCCGACGACCGTCTCCGGCGTGGACAAGCTGAGCCAGGGCCGCAAGGACCTCCAGCCGTTCCTCGACCAGTTGCAGAGCGCCGTGTTCTACCCGGACAACAAGACGTCGTGGGCGCGGGTGAACGCGGAGCTGAAGAAGCAGATAGGCAAGGCGGCCGAGTCGGGCGGCGAGCCGCCGGAGCGGGTGCTGACGAACCTCCAGAGCATCGCCGAGTCCGCGTCCTCGACGGAGGAGTGACCGCGGCCGCACGCCGGCACACCCTCCCGCCCGTACGCCCCTCTCGCCCGTACGCCCCTCTCGCCCGTACGACCCTTCTCGGCCGTACGACCCTTCTCGGCCGTACGCACCGCCCGGGCGCTCAGCCCTCCCGGGCGTCGCGGCGGGCCTGCCGGACGCGCCGCAGACGGTTGACCGTCACCGGGTCGTGCTCCTGCGCGCGGGGGTCGTCCAGCAGCGCGTTGAGAAGCTGGTAGTACCGCGTCGGGGAGAGCCCCAGCCGCTCCCGGATCGCCCGCTCCTTCGCGCCCGGACCCGGCCACGCGCGCTTCTCCAGCGCGAGGACGGCCAAGTCCCGCTCGGTCAGCGCACCCTCCGACATACCCTGCACGTTACCGCGGCCCGGTAGGGTCCTGGGCATGGGCAGCACCCACGCAGCACAGCTCCCCGTTCCGCGTACCGAGGCGGGCCGCGCCGGCCTCGCGGCGCTCCTCGCCGACCCGGAACAGGCCCTCGTCGCCTTCGACTTCGACGGCACCCTCGCCCCCATCGTCCCCGACCCCGATTCCGCGCGCGCCCACCCCGGCGCCGTACCCGCGCTGGCCCGGGTCGCGCCGCGCGTCGGGACCGTCGCCGTCATCACCGGCCGGCCCGCCGCGGTGGCCGTACGGTACGGCGGCTTCGCCGGCGTACCGGGCCTGGCGCACCTGCGCGTCCTCGGCCACTACGGCGACGAGCAGTGGGACGCCGCCACCGGCACCCTGCGCGCCCCTGACCCGCACCCCGGCGTGGCGGCGGTGCAGGCCGAACTGCCGGGCGTGCTGGAGGCGGCCGGCTCCTGGCGGGGCACGTGGATCGAGGACAAGGGCCGCGCCGTCGCCGTCCACACCCGCCGCGCGGACGACCCCGCCGAGGCCGCCGACGCGCTGCGCAAGCCGCTGGACGACCTGGCGACGGCCCACGGCCTCGTCGTCGAGCCGGGCCGCTTCGTCCTCGAACTCCGCCCCCCGGGTATGGACAAGGGCCGCGCCCTCACCGCCCTGACCCGCGAGACGGGCGCCCGCACCGTCCTCTACGCCGGCGACGACCTCGGCGACCTCGCGGCCTACGACGCCGTGGACGCGCTCCGCCCCGAGGGCGTGGCGGGCCTGCTGGTATGCAGCGCGGCGACGACGGGCGAGGGCGCCGACGCGCTCGCGGACCGCGCGGACCTGACGGTCGACGGACCGGAGGGCGTGGTGGACCTCCTGACGTCCCTGGCCACGGCCCTGAACGCCTGACCCCACCCGCCCCCGGCCGCCGGGCCCGCCCGCAGTCGGCGCCGCACGGTCGTCCCCTCAGTCGGACAGCCGGCGCAGGAAGTCCCGTATCAGCCCGGCGCTCTGCGCGAACCGGGTCGTCAGCGGGAAGTGGCCGGCGTCCAGCAACTGCACCTGCGCGTCCTTCGCGTCCCGGGCGAAGGCCCGCGCCCCGTCGGCCCCGAAGATCTCGTCGTGCCGGCCCCAGGCGGCGAGCACCGGCGGCTGGTGCACCCGCAGGTACTCCTGCCAGTCGGCGTACCGGCCGGGGTTCGAGCCGTAGTCGAGGAACAGGTCGAGCTGGATCTCCTGGTTGCCCGGCCGGTCCAGCAGGGCCTGGTCGTGCACCTCCAGCGCCGGGTCGACCAGCGAGGTGTCCGGGACGCCGTGGCTGTACTGCCAGTGCGTGGCGTCCGGGGTGAGGAGCGAGCGGAGCGCCTCGCGGTTGGCGGGTGTGGGGTCGGCCCAGTAGGCCCGCAGCGGGGTCCAGAAGGGGGTGAAGCCCTCGTCGTACGCATTGCCGTTCTGGCTGACGATGCCCGTGATGCGCTCGGGGTGGCGCAGGGCGAGGCGGAAGCCGACCGGGGAGCCGTAGTCGTGGATGTAGATCGCGTAGCGCGCGACGCCGAGCTGGTCGAGCAGCTTGTCGACGACGTCCGCGAGGTGGTCGAAGGTGTACGCCCACTCGTCGGCCGGCGGCGCGGAGCTGAGCCCGAAGCCGGGGTAGTCGGGGGCGATCAGGCGGAACTCGTCGGACAGCTCCTCCATCAGCGGCGCGAAGCCCACGGACGAGGTCGGGAAGCCGTGCAGCAGCACGAGCGCCGGCGCGCCGGGGTCGCCCGCCTCCCGGTAGAAGACGTCGAGGCCGTCGATACGGGCGGTGCGGTGGCGTACGGTCATGGCGGGCTCCAACCATCAAAATGGATTTGAACGGTTACGACGGGAAGAACGTAACCCGCCCCCGCCAACCTGTCAAGCCGACTTGAACGGTTACACTGGCCCGTATGACGCGACCGCTGACCGGCGAACCGCTGGCCCTGGACCTGGTGAACACCTGGTGGATCGACCAGGGAAGCCCCGTCGACTTCTTCTACGAGCCCGACGGCGTGGGCCGCTGGCTCGGCGAGCACGGCCTGTCCGGTCACGCGGCCGACGCCCCCGCTCCCGCCGCCGTGCGCGAGCCGCTCACCGCCGCCCGCGCCGCCCTGCGCGCCGCCCTCGACGGGGACGAGCAGCCGCTCGACGAGATCCTGGCCCACGGCTCCCGCCGCCCCCTGCTGCGCGACGGCCGGGCCACCTCGGAGGTCGTCGTGGACGACCCCGCGTGGCTGCCGGCCTGGGTCGCCGCGGCCGATCTGGTCCGGCTCTTCGAGGAGCACCCGGAGCGGGTCCGCGGCTGTGCGAACCCCGAGTGCGTGCTGTGGTTCTACGACACGAGCAAGAACGGCCGCCGCCGCTGGTGCTCCATGGAGGGCTGCGGGAACCGCGCCAAAGCGGCCCGCTTCCAGGAGCGCCACCGCCACTGAGGGGGGAGCGCGGGACGTACCGCGCGGGCCGCCCGCCCCCGCGGGCCGCCTAGCGCCGCAGTGCGTCCAACTGCGCGAGGAACCACGCCTGCGGCGGCAGCGCGGTCGCCGCCGCCGCCAGCCGCTTCGTCCGCCGGGCGCGCTCGTCGCGGGGCATCGACAGCGCCGCGTGGAGCGCGTCCGCCGTGGCCTCCACGTCGTACGGGTGCACCACGAGCGCGTCCTCGCCGAGGTCGGCGTACGCGCCCGCCTCCCGCGACAGCACCAGCGCGCAGCCGTCGTCCGAGACCACCGGGATCTCCTTCGCGACCAGGTTCATCCCGTCCCGCAGCGGATTGACCAGCGCCACGTCCGCCAGCCGGTACGCGGCGAGCGAGCGGGCGAAGTCGTCCTCGACGTGCAGCACGACGGGCTGCCAGCCGTCCGTCCCGTACGCCTCGTTGATCTCCGCGGCGAGGCGGCGCACCTCGGCGGTGTAGTCCCGGTACACCGCCAGGTCCTGCCGCGACGGATACGCGAACGCCAGCTTCACCACCCGCCCGTGCCACTCCGGCCGCCGCTCCAGCAGCCGCCGGTACGCGAGCAGCCCGCGGACGATGTTCTTCGACAACTCGGTGCGGTCCACGCGCGCGACAACGGCGCGGTCCGTACCGCCGATCTGCTCCCGCAGGGCCGCCATCCGCTCGGCCACGTCCGGCCGCCGGGACCGCTCGTGCAGGAACCCGGCGTCGGCGCCGAGGGCGTGCACGTCGACCTGCGTGGTCCGCGCGCGCTCCGCGTCCTCGCCGAGGACGTCGCGGCAGCAGGCGACGAACGCGTCTGCCCAGCGCCGGGTGTGGAAGCCGACGCGGTCGGCGCCGAGCAGCCCGCGCAGCAGGGCGGCGGCGATGTCGTCGGGAAGGAGCCGGAAGTAGTCCGGCGGCGCCCAGGGGGTGTGGGTGAAGTGGGAGATGCGCAGGTCGGGGCGGGCCTCGCGGAGCATGCCGGGCACGAGGCAGAGGTGGTAGTCCTGCACGAGCACCGCCGCGCCCTCGTCGGCACCCTCGGCGAGGGCGTCGGCGAAGGTGCGGTTGTACGTCTCGTAGGCGGCCCACTGGCGGCGGAACCCGGCGTCGAACACGGGGGAGACGGGGATGTCGTAGAGCATGTGGTGGACGAACCACAGGACGGAGTTCGCGACGCCGTTGTACGCGTCGTGGAAGACGTCCGGGTCGATGCCGAGCATCCGCACGCCCGGCTCGGCCACGCCCTGCCGCACGGCCTCCCGGTCCCCGTCACCGAGCGCCGCACACACCCACAGCGCCCCGGCGTCGGGCCCCACGGCACTGAGCCCGGACACGAGCCCGCCGCCGCCGCGCTTGGCGGCGAGCGCACCGTCGTCGCCGACGGCGTACGAGACGGGCCCGCGGTTCGACGCGACGAGCAGGGGGGCACCGGAGGACGCGACCATGCGCCGAGCCTAGCCACGCCGGCCCCCGCCGAAACGCAACCAGCGTGGCGTGGCCGAGACAGATGGGACGCGAGGGCTCCGGGAGCCGGGGTCCGGGGCGAAGACCCGGTCCCGGGAAGAGGCGGGTTCGGGGAAACCCTGCTCCGGTATGGCCCGCCCGGCGAGGGCTACGCCGCGGGGCGGTTCACGTACTCCCTGATCTCCGCCATCGGCGGCCGCTCCTCCGTGTCCACCCCGTACGTCCGCGGCTCGAACGCCCCGTCCTCCCCCCGGTCGAACTGCGTCAGCCGCGGCCGCACCAGGTGCCCCCGCGCCAGCCGCAGCTGCGCCGTGCGGTAGATCGACGCCGCCATCCGGCCCAGCGCCCGGTCGTCCTGGTGGCGGTGGCGGCGTACGCCGACGTCCACCTGCGCCAGCCCCGCCAGCCCCACCGTGTGCAGCGCGTCGACGAGCAGTCCCAGCTCCACCCCGTACCCCACCGGGAACGGCAGCCGCTCCAGCAGCGACCGCCGCGCCGCGTACTCGCCGCCCAGCGGCTGGACGAAGCCGGCCAGCAGCGGCCAGTGCAGGTTCAGCAGCGGCCGGGCCACCAGCTCGGTGACCCGCCCGCCCTGGCCTGCCGTGCCCGTCTCCAGCGGCCTGTCGTACACGGCCTTCACGAACTCCACGTCCGGCTCCGTCAGCAGCGGCCCGACGATCCCGCTCACGAACGCCGTGTCGAAGTCCTTCAGGTCCGCGTCCACGAAGCACACGATCTCGCCGCGCGTCACCAGCAGCGAGCGCCACAGCACCTCGCCCTTGCCCGGTACCGCGGGCAGCCGCGGCAGCACCTCGTCGCGGTGGACGACCCGCGCGCCGGCCGCGGCGGCGGCCTCGGCGGTGCGGTCGGTGGAGCCGGAGTCCATCACGACCAGCTCGTCGACGAGCCCGCCGTCGGCCGGAGCCATCAGTTCCGCCCGGATCGCCGCCACGATCGCGCCGACCGTGGCCTCCTCGTTGAGCGCGGGCAGCACCACGCTCACCGTCCCGTTCGCGCCCAGCGCGCGCTTGGCCGCGAGCAGCCGCGCGTACGGCCGGTCCGCCGCGGACCAGGACCGCGTCCTCAGCCACTGCTCCACGTCATCGAGCACCTGCGGGCCTCCCCTTGCCGGTGGTCCTGTGAGGTGTGAGAGCCGTCTCGCGTGGCGGACGGCTCTCACAACTGTCCTGGCCGTCGGTTACAGTCTTGAACAACGTGCGTGACGTCCCTATGTCGGGGTCGGCGCGCCGGACAAAAGCGCCGGACGGCCCTGCCGTACCTGCGCCATACAGAGCTCATCCAGAGGGGCAGAGGGAACGGCCCGTTGAAGCCCCGGCAACCCTCCGTCCGGTACTCGCGACGCTGCGAGGCCCCGGACGGTGATGGTGCCAATTCCGTCCTGCGGCGAGATGCGTCGCGGGGAAGATGAGGAGAGAGGGCCTCGCCAGTATGGCTGTAGACACAGCTCCCACCCCCACCGCCGTGGACGGCGCCCCCGATCTGGGCCCGGCCGTCGCGCTCTCCTGCCGGGAGTGCGGGGAGCGGGTGCCGCTGGGTCCGGTGTTCGCGTGCCAGTCGTGTTTCGGGCCGCTGGAGGCGGCGTACGAGCTGCCCGGCGGCGACGCCGAGTCCGCCGCCCGGCTGCGCAGCCGGATCGAGGCGGGGCCGCGGAGCATCTGGCGGTACGCGCCGCTGCTGCCCGTCCCCGCGGACGTGGCGGACAAGCCGAACCTGAACCCCGGCTTCACCCGGCTGCACCGCGCCGACCGCCTCGCGGCGGAGCTGGGCGTCACGGGCGCGCTGCACGTCAAGGACGACTCGGGCAACCCGACGCACTCCTTCAAGGACCGCGTCGTCGCCATCGCCGTCGAGGCCGCCCGCGCCTTCGGCTTCACCACGCTGTCCTGTTCGTCCACCGGCAACCTGGCCGGTGCCGTCGGCGCGGCCGCGGCGCGGGCGGGGCTGCGGTCGTGCGTGTTCATCCCGTACGACCTGGAGCACGCGAAGGTCGTCATGGCCGCGGTCTACGGCGGTGAGGTCGTCGGCATCGAGGGCACGTACGACGACGTGAACCGCTTCTGCTCCGAGCTGATCGGCGACCCGGCCGGCGAGGGCTGGGGCTTCACGAACGTCAACCTGCGCCCGTACTACGCGGAGGGCTCCAAGACCCTCGCCTACGAGATCTGCGAGCAGCTCGGCTGGCGGCTCCCGGACAACATCGTCATCCCGGTCGCCTCCGGCTCCCAGCTCACGAAGATCGACAAGGGGCTGAAGGAGCTGATCGCGACGGGGCTGGTCGAGGAGCGCCCGTACAAGATCTTCGGCGCCCAGGCGGCCGGCTGCTCCCCGGTCTCGCGGGCCTTCAAGGACGGCCATGACGTGGTACGCCCCGTGCGGCCCGACACCATCGCCAAGTCCCTCGCCATCGGCAACCCGGCCGACGGCCCGTACGTGCTGGACATCGCCCGCCGCACCGGCGGCGCGGTGGAGGACGTCACGGATGCGGACGTCGTCGACGCGGTGAAGCTGCTGGCCCGTACCGAGGGCGTCTTCGCGGAGACGGCGGGCGGCGTCACGTTCGGCGTGCTGGCGAAGCTCGTCGCCGACGGCCGGATCGACCCGGCCGAGACCACCGTCGCGATCAACACCGGCGACGGTCTCAAGACCCTCGACGCGGTCGCTCCCACCACGGGGCCGACCGCGATCATTCGTCCCACACTCGACTCCTTCCGAGAGGCCGGCCTCGCATCATGAGCGTGAACGTCCGAATTCCGACCATCCTCCGTACGTATACCGACGGGCGGGCAGAGGTGAACGCCGAAGGCGCGACCCTGGCCGAGGTGATCGAAGACCTGGAGAAGAACCACCGCGGCATCGCCGCCCGGGTGCTGGACGATCAAGGCAAGCTGCGTCGCTTCGTGAACGTCTACGTGAACGACGACGACGTCCGCTTCGCCGATGGCCTGCAGACTCCCACCCCTGAGGGGGCGGGTGTCTCGATCATCCCGGCGGTCGCCGGAGGCTGCTGAACCCCGCTGCTGTGCGTGCGGCCCCACCGATCCGGAGTGGGGCCGTTCGCATGTCCGTGCACGCGATAGGGTTGGGGCGTTCCCCCCTCGTGGCCCATGCTCCACGCATATGAGAACACGACAAGTTCCGTGCAAATGCGGAGAGTTAATTGTCGTGATGGTGAGTTATGCCCTGCCCGAGTTGTCAGGGAATGGCGGAAATTGATCGGAAATATACCGATCGAGTGTCCGCAGAATTCTCGTCCGACTGACCTGTTGCACTGGGCATCTGTGCGGATACATTCAGCCGCGGTCGACGCGTTCCGGCGCACGCCCCGGCGTGTATCCGGGGGTGAGGTCTGACCCGGGTCCGCGGAGTGCGGTCCTGTGTAAGGGCCAGCAATAGGGGAGTTTGGAATGGCTCAGGGCACCGTCAAGTGGTTCAACGCGGAGAAGGGGTACGGCTTCATCGCGGTCGACGGTGGTGCGGATGTCTTCGTCCACTACAGCGCGATTCAGATGGACGGATACCGCACCCTCGAGGAAGGCCAGCGGGTCGAGTTCGAGATCTCGCAGGGCCAGAAGGGGCCGCAGGCAGACATGGTCCGCGTCAGCGGCTGAGCGCCGGGCATCGACCACGGACGACTCGCGACGGGCCCGCACCCCCCGGGGTGCGGGCCCTCTGCTGTCCGCGTCTCCCCGCGACTTGGGGCGGGGTGCCGCGGTCCGGTTCCGCTCTGCGCATGAGAAGCCCGTACCCGCTTGCACTCGCAGGGGGCGAGTGCTAATCATTGGCGTTAGCACTCTCCCCGTGAGAGTGACAGAACGGGACCGGTTCGGTGAGGTCCGTACGCCGGGTGGGAGGGAACCACACGGGTCGCGGACCGTCCGTCGCGGGCGCCAGCGCGGTCCGGACACAGACGACCCCCCTGTCCGGGAGGACTCAACACAATGGCCAAGACCATCGCGTTCGACGAGGAGGCGCGGCGCGGCCTTGAGCGCGGCATGAACCAGCTCGCCGACGCCGTCCGCGTCACCCTCGGCCCCAAGGGCCGGAACGTCGTCCTCGAGAAGAAGTGGGGCGCCCCCACGATCACGAACGACGGTGTCTCCATCGCCAAGGAGATCGAGCTCGAGGACCCGTACGAGAAGATCGGTGCCGAGCTGGTCAAGGAGGTCGCGAAGAAGACGGACGACGTCGCCGGTGACGGCACGACGACCGCGACCGTCCTCGCCCAGGCCCTGGTCAAGGAGGGCCTGCGGAACGTGGCCGCCGGCGCCAACCCGATGGCGCTGAAGCGCGGCATCGAGAAGGCCACCGAGGCCGTCTCCGCCGCCCTGCTGGAGCAGGCCAAGGACGTGGAGACCAAGGAGCAGATCGCCTCCACCGCCTCCATCTCCGCCGGCGACACCCAGATCGGCGAGCTGATCGCCGAGGCCATGGACAAGGTCGGCAAGGAAGGCGTCATCACCGTCGAGGAGTCGCAGACCTTCGGGCTGGAGCTTGAGCTCACCGAGGGCATGCGCTTCGACAAGGGCTACATCTCCGCCTACTTCGCCACCGACATGGAGCGCATGGAGGCGGAGCTCGAGGACCCGTACATCCTCATCGCCAACTCCAAGATCAGCGCGGTCAAGGACCTGCTGCCGCTCCTGGAGAAGGTCATGCAGTCGGGCAAGCCGCTGCTGATCATCGCCGAGGACGTCGAGGGCGAGGCCCTGTCCACCCTCGTGGTGAACAAGATCCGCGGCACCTTCAAGTCCGTCGCCGTCAAGGCCCCGGGCTTCGGCGACCGCCGCAAGGCCATGCTCGGCGACATCGCCATCCTCACCGGTGGCCAGGTCATCTCCGAGGAGGTCGGCCTCAAGCTGGAGAGCGCCACCCTCGACCTGCTGGGCCGCGCCCGCAAGGTGGTCATCACCAAGGACGAGACCACCATCGTCGACGGCTCCGGCGACAGCGAGCAGGTCCAGGGCCGGGTCAACCAGATCCGCGCCGAGATCGACAACAGCGACTCCGACTACGACCGCGAGAAGCTGCAGGAGCGGCTCGCCAAGCTGGCCGGCGGCGTGGCCGTCATCAAGGCCGGTGCCGCGACCGAGGTCGAGCTGAAGGAGCGCAAGCACCGCATCGAGGACGCCGTTCGCAACGCGAAGGCGGCCGTCGAGGAGGGCATCGTCGCCGGCGGTGGCGTGGCGCTGCTGCAGGCCGGCCACGTCTTCGAGAAGCTGGAGCTCCAGGGCGACGAGGCCACCGGTGCCTCCGCGGTGAAGCTGGCCCTGGAGGCCCCGCTGAAGCAGATCGCGGTCAACGCCGGCCTCGAGGGCGGCGTCGTGGTGGAGAAGGTGCGCAACCTGACCGCCGGTCACGGGCTCAACGCCGCCAGCGGTGAGTACGTCGACATGATCGCCGAGGGCATCCTCGACCCGGCGAAGGTGACCCGCTCCGCGCTGCAGAACGCGGCGTCCATCGCGGGCCTCTTCCTCACCACCGAGGCCGTCGTCGCCGACAAGCCGGAGAAGGAGAAGGCCGCGGCCGGGGGCGGTATGCCCGGCGGCGACATGGACTTCTGATCCAGGGTTGCCGGGTCCGGACCTCCGCGTCGCACGCGGACGCACGCCGGACGGCTGACGAACCGAGGGCGGTACCCCGCAGGGGGTGCCGCCCTCGGGCGCGTCGGGGCGGCGGCCGGAAGAGCACGCGTGGGGCGGACGCCGGGGTACGGACCGCAGGCGGCACCGGCCGCGGTCGGAGGCGGGCTTCCCCTTCGTACGTACGGAGGCGGGCTCCCCTCCGTACGTGGGGACGCCGACTTCCCCTCCGTACGTGCGTACGCCGGCCCCCGCCGTACGTGCCGGCCGCCCGGTGTGGACTCCGTCCGCCGGACGGGCCGGCGGGCCGGGGTCAGCTCACGTCGGTCGCGGACTTCAGCGCCACCCGCAGATGACCGTGCGAGGCGTCGAGCAGGCGCTCCGCCGTGGAGCCGTCGACGCCGCCGAGGATGGTGAGGATCGCGTTCTTCACCTCGCCGTGGGTCTCGGCGAGGGCGGCCTCCACCTCCTCGTCGCCCGCGCCCGTCGCCAGCGCGACGATGCGCCGCGAACGGGCCTGCAGCTTCTCGTTCGAGGCGCGCACGTCGACCATCAGGTTCCCGTACGTCTTGCCGAGCCGGATCATCGTGATCGTCGACAGCATGTTGAGCACGAGCTTCTGCGCCGTGCCCGCCTTCAGCCGCGTCGACCCCGCGATCAGCTCGGGGCCCACGACGACCTCGATGGCGTGCTGCGCGGCCGCGCCCAGCGGCGAACCGGCGTTGCACGACAGCCCGATGGTCAGCGCCCCCCGGCCGCGCGCGAACGTCACCGCGCCCACGGCGTACGGCGTGCGGCCGGAGGCGGAGATGCCGACGACCGTGTCGTCGGGCCCCAGGTCCGCCGCCGCCAGGTCGGCCGCGGCCAGCTCCTTGCTGTCCTCCGCGCCCTCCGTGGAGGTGCGCAGCGCCCTGTCGCCACCGGCGATCATGCCGACGACCTGCGACGGGTCGGTGTTGAACGTCGGCGGGCACTCGCTGGCGTCCAGCACCCCGAGCCGGCCGGCGGTGCCGGCGCCCAGATAGAACAGCCGGCCGCCGCGGGCCATGCGCTCGGCGGTGGCGTCGATGGCGGCGGCGATCTGCGGCAGCTGTGTGGCGACCGCGCCCGGTACCCCGCTGTCCTCCTCGTTCATGATTCTGGCGATCTCCAGGCTGGAGAGACGGTCGATCTCTGCCAGCTCAGGACGGAACGCCTCGGTGGTCAGGTTTTCCAGCTCCCGGCGGATTTCGGCTGAGGGAGAGGGCATGTCGGAGCGGCTCTTTCCATGCGGTGCGTGGCGCGCGGTGGGCGGTGCGCGCACGCGGAGGTGGGTCGGTCACGGCGGCTTGCGTGGTGCGGTCGCCGGCGGTCGGACTGCCGTCGCGGGCGTCCGGCGCGCGGGGCGCGCCGGACCACCGGGCGGCGCCGGCGTCGTACGGCGGTGCGGTGGGGTGCCGGCCGTCGGACGCCCACGGGGGCGTCCTCGGGCAAACCGGTGCCGTGGGCGTGGCCGCACCTGGTCGGAGGGCGGGTCGCCGGTGCATCGGTCGTCGTCTGGTGTCGCCGGTCGGCGTCAGGACCGCGGGCGGAGCGGACTGTGCCGGTGGGCCAGTGCCTCGTACGAGGCGGCGAGCGCCGGGGCGGCACGCTCGTACGTCCGCTGGGCCACGCCTATGAACAGGCAGTCCACGACCAGCAGCTGGCCCGTCCTGCTGGACATGGCCGCCGGCCGCAGCTCGCTCTCGCGACCCGTGGACGTGGTGAGTATGTGGTCCGCGTACGACGCGACGGGGCCGTCCGGGCGGCCGGTGATGGCCACCGTCGTCGCCCCGTGGTCGAACGCGACCCGCAGCGGCTCTATGACGTCGACCGTGCGGCCCGAGTGCGTGATGGCGATGGCCACGTCGCCCGCGCGCAGTTGGACGGCGTTGGTCACGGCCAGGTGCGGGTCGGGCGAGGCGTGCGCCACGACGCCGATCCGCAGCAGCTTCTGGACCAGGTCCTGCCCCACGAGGTTGGAGGCACCGATCCCGTACACGTCGATGCGCCGGGCGGTGGCCATGGCGGCGATCGCCGCCTCCAACTGCACGGGGTCGAGACCGGCCGCGGTGTCCGCCAGCGCCTGCTGCTCGTCGCGCGCGAGCTTGGCGATGACGTCGGCCATCGAGTCGTCCACCGCTATGTCGGCGGTGACCGACGGCGCCCGCCCGGCCTCCTGCTGGGCCGCCGCGGCGGCGAGGGCCAGCCGGAGGTCGCGATAACCGGGATAGCCGAGCAGCCGCGCCGTCCGCACGACGGTGGCCTCCGACGTGCCGGTGCGCTCCGCGAGGCCCGTGACGGTGAGCGCGGCACAGCCGGCCGGGTCTCCGGCGACGGCCTCGGCGACGCGCTGCATGGAGCGCGTCATGGACGGCGCGACCGTGCGCACCTTGGCCGCGAGGGCGGCGGGCGCGGGCGGCGCGGGTCCGGTCGGGGTGTCAGGAGTGAAAGTTTCCTTCACGCTGTAGCTCACACACGAAAGATATTTTCGCGGGAGAGCGCGAGTCAACCCCCCGCGTCGGCCCTGTGGAAAACCCCGGAGCGGGGTCCCGCGCCCGCCGGAACGGCCGCGCGACCGGCCTCGCCGGCGCCGTTGCGGGAGAATGAATGTATGGAGCACCAAGGGCTGGAGCAGGCGCTGCACCGCGCCCGCGCGCTGATCCTCGCCGACCTCAGCGCCGCCGACGTGGCCGAACCGGACGTGGTCACCTTCGTCGAGGACGCGGTGGTACACCGCCGCTGGTGGGTGGAGCAGTGGCCGGAGGGCGTGGCGTATCTGGACGGCCTGGTGGCCCAGGACGTCCAGGACGCGCTGCTGGAGAAGTACGGCAGGTGGCCGCTCTGCCCCGTCTGCGACGACGTCGACTCGGCGGGCCCGCACGCGCTGGACATCGAACCGGAGCTGGGCCCGGACCCGCGGTGGGTCTGCGGCCGGACGGGCGCGGTGGTGGCTCAGGTGGGCAGCCTGGGTACGGGCGTCAGGGGCGGATCCGGCGGTGCGGGCGGTGCGGGCGGCCCGGGCGGTGCGGCGTGACGATCTACGTGGACCCGCCGACGTGGCCGGGCCACGGGCGGATGTGGTCGCACCTGGTGAGCGACGTCTCGTACGACGAGTTGCACGCCTTCGCGGAGTCGATGGGGGTGCCGAGGAGGGCGTTCGACGGGGACCACTACGACATCCCGTCGGGGCGGTACGAGGACGCGGTGGCGCGCGGGGCCGTGGAGGTGGGCTCGAAGGAACTGCTGCGGCGGCTGGTGGACGGAGGGCTGCGCCGGCGGGTGAGGAGGACGGGGACGGGGTGAGCGGGTAGAGGGCCCCGCGGGTGCGGGGAACACTCTTTTCGACCTGCGGGTTCTCCCCGTACCGTGGCGGTCGTAGGAATGTTCCCCTCCCGCCTTGGTGTTTGCCTCGTCATGTCCCCGACCGCTCCCCGGGCCGGAGCCCGCCTCCCCGTCGCCGTGTACGTCCTCGGCGTCGCCGTCTTCGCCCTCGGGACGTCGGAGTTCATGCTCTCCGGCCTCCTCCCCGAGATAGCCGACGACCTCGACGTCTCCATACCCCGCGCCGGGCTCCTCATCTCCGCGTTCGCGGTCGGCATGGTCGTCGGCGCGCCGACCCTCGCCGCCGCCACCCTCCGCCTTCCCCGCCGCACCACCCTCGTCGGGCTGCTCGTCGTCTTCGGCGCCGGGCACATCGTGGGGGCGGTCTCCACCTCCTACGGTGTCCTCTTCGCCACCCGCATCGTCAGCGCCCTCGCCTGCGCCGGGTTCTGGGCCGTCGGCGCCGCCGTTGCCATCGCGACCGTTCCGACCGGCGCCCGCGCCCGCGCCATGGCGATCATGGTCGGCGGGCTCAGCGTCGCGAACGTCGCCGGGGTGCCCGGCGGGGCGCTGCTCGGGCAGCACTTCGGCTGGCGGTCCGCGTTCTGGGCCGTGACGCTGATGACCGTCGTCGCCCTCGTCGGGGTCGTGGCGCTCGTACCCGGTGGCACGCCGGGAGACACCGAGCCGCCGCGGCTCCGCGAGGAGTTGCGCATCTACCGCGACGGCCAGGTGTGGCTGGCCATGGCCACGATCGCCCTCTTCGCGGGTGCGACGTTCTCCTTCTTCTCCTACCTCGCGCCCCTCCTCACCGATGTCGCCGGCCTCGGCGACGGCTGGGTACCGACCGTGCTGGCGCTCTTCGGCGCCGGGGCGTTCCTCGGCACGCTTGTCGGCGGGCGGATGGCGGACCGGTACCGGTTCGGCACCATGTACGTCGGACTGTCCGCGACCGCCGCCGTGCTGGTGGCGTGCGCGCTGCTCGCCGAGTACCCGGTGGCGATCGTGACCCTGTCCATCCTCCTCGGCGCCACCGCCTTCACCACCGCGCCCGCGCTCAACGCCCGGATCTTCGACGTCGCCGGCGCCGCCCAGGGCCTCGCCGGCGCGACCGCCACGTCCTCGTTCAACATCGGCAACACCGTGGGCCCGTGGCTCGGCGGCCTCGTCATCAGCGCCGGCCTCGGGTACGCGGCCACCGCGTGGACCGGCGCCGTGCTGGCGGTGGGCGCGGTGGCGATGACGGTGGTCGCGGGCAGGTCGGCGGCGCGGCGGACGAGGCTGGTGGCACGCGGCGGCGAGCCGGCGGCGGAGGGTGCGGTGAAAGCGACGGGGTAGCCACGGAGTGTCACTCCCGTGTGGTTGTCTGGCAGCCAGGACAGGGGAGGGGCGCGCATGCTTGCGGAGACGGCGGCATTACGGCTCGGCACGATCGTCGCGAACGCCGCGGGGAAGCTGTGGCTCCGCGGCAAGCAGCGCGATCAGGAACGCCAGTTGGAGATGGCGGACCTGATCCGCGTGCGGGTCCCGGGCGTGCGCCTCCAGCGCGAGGTCAGGCAGCAGTTCGAGCAGATCACCAACGCGGTGTACGACCGCCTGGACCCGTATCTGACCCATGCCTTCGACCGCCTGGAGCCCGGCGGCCGGCAGGCCGTCATCGACGCCGTCGCCGACACCTTCGCCCGCGCGGACCTCTCCGACGACGCCGTCCTCGCCGCCGACGCCCGGCCCGCCGAGCTGGTCCGCCGCATCACCGCCTCCGTACGCCCGCCGACGGGACTCGGCGAGACGGAGACGCGGCTGTACGAGACGCTGTTCGCCGAGTGCGTCGCGTACTACGTACGCATCGTGCGCAGCCTGCCCGTCTTCGAGGAGCGCGCCGCCGCCGAGCTGCTGGCGCGTACGTCCACGCTGGGCGCCGAGGTCGCCCGGATCCTGGAACGCCTGCCGGACCGCTCGCTGTTCGCGCCGGATGGCTCGGACCTGGACACCGACTTCCGCCGTACGTACCTGGAGCTGGTCAGCCGGCAGCTCGACGAGGTGGAGCTCTTCCGCGGCACGTCCGACCAGGCGGGCCCGCAGCGCGTGCGGCTGTCGGTCGCGTACGTCAGCCTCCGCACGACCGGGGGCGACGCCGGGCGGCGGCGCAGCATCCGGACGCTGCCCCGGCTCAGACCCGACATGAGCGACTGGGAGGAGGACGGGCCCGAATCCTCCGGTATGCGCGTCGAGGCGGCGCTGCGGGGCGCCTCCCGCGTGCTGCTGCGGGGTGAGGCCGGCTCCGGCAAGACGACGCTGCTGCGCTGGCTGGCGATCACGGCGGCGCGCGGCGGCTTCACCGAGGAACTCGCGGAGTGGAACGGTCTCACGCCGGTCCTCGTCAAGCTCCGCGACTACGCCGGCCGCAAGCCGCCGAACCCGGAGGCGATGCTCGACGGGGTCGCCGGGCCGATCACCGGGGTCATGCCGCGGGGGTGGGTCGAGCGCCGGCTCGACGCGGGCAACGTGCTGCTCCTGATCGACGGCGTGGACGAACTGCTCCACCGCGAACGCCAGGAGGTGCGCGACTGGCTGCGCAGGCTCCTCGGCCAGTACGAGGACGTCCGGGTCGTCGTCACCTCCCGCCCTGCCGCGGCCGGCGCCGACTGGCTCCGCCGCGAGGACTTCACCGCGCTCCACCTGGACCGCATGACGCCGCCCGACCTGGCGGCCTTCGTACGCCAGTGGCACCAGGCCGTGCGCGAGCTGGGCGGCGAACTGCCCTGCGCGGTGGACGACATCCCGCAGTACGAACAGTCCCTCCTCACCAGCCTCAAGGACCGCGCGCACCTGCAGTCCCTGGCGAGCACCCCGCTGCTGGCGGCGATGCTCTGCGCGATGCACCTCAACAGGGGCCGCCATCTGCCGCAGGACCGGATGGAGCTGTACCGCAACGCGCTGCACACCCTCGTCCACGACCGCGACGCGGACCGGAGGGTGCCGAGCGCGGCGGACAGCGAGCTGAGCCTCGGCGACAAGCTCCTGATACTGAGGGACCTGGCCTGGCGGCTGTCCGACAACAACAGGACGGAGATCGACGCCGACAGGGCCGCCGGGTACGTCACGGCGAAGCTGCGGGGGATGCGGCACCTGGACGTGCTGGACGGCACCCAGGTGCTGGCCCAGCTCCGGCAGCGCTCCGGCGTCCTCCGGTCTCCCGCGGAGGACCGGATCGACTTCGTCCACCGGACTTTCCAGGAGTACCTCGCCGCCGAGGAGGCGGCTGAGGAGGACCGCATCGGCAACCTGGTGGAGCGGGCGCATCTGGACCTCTGGCGAGAGACGATCATCATGACCGCGGGCCACGCGAACGCGCGGCAGCGGGAGGAGTTGCTCGACGGCATCCTGAACCGCGCGGGGGAGGAGCCCCGGCACGCCCGCACGCTGCGACTGCTGGCGGCGGCGTGCCAGGAGACGCTGCCGATGGCGTCGGAGGGACTGGCAGCCAGGCTGGACGAGGCCGTGATCAAACTGCTTCCGGCTAGGCGGAAGACGGATCCGCCCGCGCTGGCGGCGGTCGGACCGACCCTGCTGCGCTGGCTGCCGTCGTCACTTGAGGAGCTGACGGAAAAGGCCGCGGCGCAGACGGTACGAACAGCGGCGTTGATCGGGGGCGAGAGAGCCCTGCACTTGCTGGAGGGGTACGTAGGGGACGAGCGCTGGTATGTCGTCTACGAACTCATCCGTGCCTGGGACTACTTCGACGCGGACGTCTATGTCGACCGGGTTCTCTGCCGACTGCCGTTGGCAAAACGCATTGTGTTGATCAATCATTCTGGTCAGCTCCATGCAGCGCGCCGCTTGGGTGCCCTGACAGATCTCGTTGTCGCCTGCCCCCAGCCCGACCTCACGTTCGTCGTCGATCTCCTGCCTCTCCGGGAGTTGTGGATGACCCGGTTGGCTGGAGTAGCCGACCTGTCGGTCCTCCGCGGCCATCCACACCTGAGACATCTCTCATTGCACGGCACAATGTCTCTCCGCGAGGTATCGGCCCTCGCGGACCTCTCTCGCCTGGAGTGGCTGGGGCTCCCCGCCTCCGAGGCCCTGGACCTGGACATATTGCGAGAAATTCGCAAGCTACGGGGCATTAAGCTCTTCGAAGCGGGGGAGACGGGCCTTGGCCCGTTCACCACCCTCACAGGCGTGCAACACCTGATGCTCGTGGGATCCTGCTGGTGCAAGCTTCGGGGCTTCGACGAACTGGAGGGCATGACTAGTCTTCGAAAGTTGGACCTCTACAATCTCGACGGCCACGTGTGGCTTGCAGGGGTGAACAGCGTCCCTCCGTCGTTGACGGACTTGTCGCTTTACAACTGCGTCGTATTGCCCGACCGTCAGACCTTCACGCGGTTCAGCAGCCTCAGAAGGGTGACTCTCCACGCCTGTCGCACCCCCGATGGCATGCCAGTCAGCACCCTGGACATCCCGGGGGTGGCGGTCCAGGTCTTCTGATATCCCGCCCGCGGGCCTACACCGCCAGCAGCTCCAGCTCCGTCCCCACGTTGTGCCGTGCCGTCTCCTCCCAGCGGGCGTAGCCCGTCTCCGTACGGAACAGCCGCGGCAGACCCAGCAGTTGTCGTAGCACCGCCGCCCGGCCCTCCCGGAACGCGTCGTCCGGGACGAAGCCGTACTCCTCCCGTACCGCCGCCGCGTACGCCGCGTACTCCGCCGGCGTGCCCGCCAGCACCGCGAGGTCCGCGTCGCACAGCACCTCGCCGTTGCGGTCCCCCGCGTGCGGGTCGTGGGTCACCGTGAGCCGTACGAGCCGCGCCACCTCCTCGACGCGCCCGGCCTCAACTCCCGCCTCCGTCAGGGCGACTTGCGCGAGTCGCGCACTGCGCTCCTCGTTCTCGCTCCGCTCCGGCCGGTAGACGGCGTCGTGGAACCAGGCCGCGAGGCGTACGGCGTCGGGGTCGTCGGCGTGGTCGGCCAGCTCGTCGGTGCGGTCGAGGACGGCCGTCAGATGCGCGGCGGTGTGGTAGCGCCGCTGCGGCTCACCCCACCGTTCCAGCAGGTTCATCCCGTACGGTACGGGGTCGGGGGGCGCGGTGCCGGACTGGCAGCGGACGAGGAGGACCGTCCAGCGGTCGAGGAGTGGGGGGCCGGCGGGCTCGGGCGCCGATGTTGCGGGCTGGTTGTCTCCGGGGGCTGGCATGGTCACCATTCTGCGCGATATGGCAGGCTGTGCTTCATGTCTAGACCAATGCTGCTTGAGGTCATCGCCCTGAACGCCGCCGACGCCGCCGCCGCGGAGGCGGGCGGTGCCGACCGTCTGGAGTTGGTCACGGACATGGCCGCGGACGGACTCACCCCGTCGCGCGAGACCGTCGCCGCCGTACGGGCCGCGGTGGAGATCCCCGTACGCGTCATGCTGCGCGCCGAGGACGGCTTCGCGGCGGGCGACGCGGAGGCGCTGGCGGCGCGGGCGCGGGCGCTGCGGGCCGAGGGGGCGGAGGAGTTCGTCCTCGGCTTCCTGGACGAGGCCGGCGGTCCTGACCTGGCGGCGGTCGGGCGGCTGCTGGAGGCCGTGGGGGGCGGGTGCCGGTGGACGTTCCACCGGGCGATCGACCGGGCGGCGGACCGGGACACGCTGCGCAAGCAGCTCGCGGGGCTGCCGGGGCTGGACACGTATCTGACGGCGGGTTCGGCGAAGGGCGTCGCGGACGGGCTGGGGGTGCTCGTCGACGAGGCCGCCCGTGCGGCCGCCGGCCAACCCGGCTACGAGGCGCGCATCATGGCCGGCGGCGGCCTCACCGCGTCCCACGTCCCCCGCCTCCGCGCGGCGGGCCTGGACGCCTTCCACGTCGGCGGCGCGGTCCGCCCGGAGGGCTGGTCGGGGCCGGTGTCGCCGGAGTCGGTGGCGGAGTGGCGGACGCTGCTGGACGCCGGGCCGGTGGTCGCCTGAGCCGGTCGAGGCTCGCGGCGGCGTCTGCGCGCGTCCGCGGCGACCTCGATCGTCTACCTGGTCACGGCTGCTGTTGCCACGGGTCGAGCAGTTCGACACCGGTGTACGCGAAGTCCTTGAGGTTTCGCGTCGCGCAGGTGGCGTCATGCGCCAGGCAGATCGACGCGATCTGCGCATCGGCCGTGCTGATCGGCAGCCCTGCCGCCTCTCGTGCGACGAGGATGTCCGCGTAACGCTCGGCGGCACCAGCGTCGAAAGGCAGCACTGAACGGTCATCCCGGTAGGGCTCGACGGCGGTCGCGATGCGCGCGGACAACGCCTTTTTGCGTCGGCCGTCGGGGAGGCGGTGCACGCCGGCCAGTAGCTCCGCGAGCGTCACCGCGGTGATGGCGACGTCGCCGGTGAGCGACTCGAGCCACGCGACGACGCTCGCGTCGGGCTGCGGTCGGAAGATCTCCGAGATGACGTTGGTGTCGAGAACGATCACTCGAAGTCCACCGCTCGCGCGACATCGCTTCGCTCGGGGATCGGGAGATCGTCGACACCTCCCGCATCCTGAGCCGCCTGCATGAGCGCCAAGCCGATGTGGGGCCTGCGCGCGGCCTTCGTCAGGATGTCCCGGACCTCGGCCTCCATGGAGCGTCCGTGTTCTTTCGCCTGCGTGGCGAGCTGCTGCTTGACGGACTCGTCGAGCCCGCGGACGATGATGGACGACATCAAGGACCACCTCCCTCAAGTGCTATCAATAACGATAGCATTCTCAGTCACGCGCGGCGCCCCCCTGCGCCCCCGGTCCCGATGTCGACTCCCTCACCTGCAGTGCCGTGCGCAGCACCACCGTCTGCAGCGGCCGCTCCGTCCCCGCGATCCGCTCCTGCAGCAGCCCCGCCGCCGTCCACCCCAGGTCGTACGACGGCAGCTGCACCGTCGACAGCGGCGGGCGGACCAGAGACGCCCACGGGACGTCGCCGAACGACAGGACCCCCGTCCGCGGCGGCTCCGTGCCCGCCTCTCTGAGCGCCTGCAGCGCGCCCACCGTCATCAGGTTGTTCGCCACGAACACCGCGTCCGGCGGCGCCGGCAGCGCCAGCAGGTCCCGCATCGCCGACCGGCCGCCCTCGACGCGGAAGTCCGCGTGCCGCACGTACTCCGGCGGCAGCGCGCCCCCGTCCGTCTCCCGGAGGTGGTCGCGCATCACCGCGCGGTAGCCCGCGAGGCGGTCGTCGGACGTGGACGCGCCCTCCGGGCCCGCGATGCACGCGATCCGGCGGTAGCCGCTGCGCAGCAGGTGCGCGGTGGCCTCCTCGCCGCCGTGCTGGTTGTCGACCATCACCGCGTCCACGGACGCGCCCCGCGGGCGCCGGTCCACCGCGACCACCGGCATCCCGCGGCCCTCCAGCACCGACAGGTCGGTGCGGTTCCGCGACGCGGCGGCCACGATCACGCCCGCCATCTGCTCGGCCGCCGCGATCTCCAGGTAGCGCCGTTCCTTGTCGACGTCCTCGTCGGTGTTGCACAGCACCACCGACAGGTTCGTCTGCTGGGCCGCGTCCTCCACGCCGCGCGCGAGCGACGTGAAGAAGGGGTTCTCGATGTCCGGGATGATCAGCCCTATGACGCTCGCCCGCTGCATCCGCAGCGACCGCGCCACGCGGTTCGGCGAGAAGCCCAGCTCCGCCGCGGTCTTGCGGACGCGCTCGGCGCGCTCGGCGGTGACCCGGCCCCCGTTGAAGACCCGGGAGACCGTGGCCGGCGAGACCCCTGCGGCGCGCGCCACATCGTTGATGGTCGTCACTTTGTCCGCTACCTGAACCTCTCACGCAGGCGCGGGAGTCGGCCGCGCGTCCGGTGCCCTGCCGCCCATTCTCCGCCAGTCCGGGGCCCGGTCGGGCCGCGGCGGGACATCGGACACGGACATCCGGCCGCCCCGCGGTGCGGCCCGCGGTGCGGCCCCGGGATCCGGTCGGGGTGCGTGGACGGGTCGGCGCGGACGGTGTTTTCCGCGGTCTCGTACGGACCTCTTGACACCGTCTGGCGTGAACTCTACGTTCGCGTGAAATGGATTTCAAGGGATTTCCGGTGGGGGTGTCCCACATCACCGGAGTCCGCTCAGTTGTTGCGCGCGCACTTGGGATGACCCTTCGCCACTCCTGCACGAAAACGATTTCACGACGGAGCGTCCATGAGCACCACGTTCGGCCTGGATGACCTCGCCCGTACGACCCCCGCCCGCACCCGCTCGATCAGCGCGGAGAACCCCACCGGCGCCAAGGGCGCCGGCGGCGCCGCCACCGAGGGCACCGGCGCCCGGGCCGCCAGCCGGCTCGGCCAGGGGTGGAAGGTCTCCCCGAGCATCGACATCCCCGCCGGCGAGACCGCCGTGCTCGCCGAGATCGACGGGCCGGGCACCATACGCCACCTCTGGTGCACCACCGCCCCGCACGCCGCCTGGCGGCAGACCCTGCTGCGCGTCTACTGGGACGGCGAGCAGACCCCCGCCGTCGAGGTGCCCCTCGGGGACTTCTTCTGCAACGGCTGGAGCGTCTTCAGCCCCGTCTCCTCGGTGCCCGTGACCGTCGCCCCCAACGGCGGCTTCAACGCCTACTGGCCGATGCCCTTCCGCCGCCGCGCCCGCGTCACGCTGGAGAACCTCAGCCCCGAGCAGATGACGCTCTACTACCAGATCGACTACGAGCTGGCCGACGTCCCCGCCGACGCCTCCTACTTCCACGCCCAGTGGCGCCGCAGCAACCCCGTCGACGAGTCGTCGGTCCACACCCTCCTCGACGGCGTCACCGGCGCCGGCCAGTACGTCGGCACGTACCTCGCCTGGGGCACCAACAGCCCCGGCTGGTGGGGCGAGGGCGAGCTGAAGTTCTACCTCGACGGCGACGAGGACTGGCCCACGATCTGCGGCACCGGCACCGAGGACTACTTCGGCGGCGCCTGGAACTTCGACGTCAAGCCGCACGGCTACACCGCGTACACCACGCCGTATCTGGGCCTGAACCAGATCCTCCGGCCCGACGGCCTCTACGCCAGCCAGCAGCGGTTCGGGATGTACCGCTGGCACGTCCTGGACCCCGTCCGCTTCCAAGAAGACCTCCGCGTGACCGTGCAGTGCCTCGGCATCGGCGCCGGCCAGGGCAACGGCCTCAAGCACCGCTACCGCAAGAACCGCGACGACATCGCCTCGACCTCCCTGTTCTACCTGGACGCGCCGTCGAGCGCAGCCCTCCCCGCGACCCCCGGCCTGCTCGACCTCGAAGTCGACGCCCCCGACTGAGCCCACCCCTCGTACCGCACCCATCCGACAGACAGGGGCACGACATGCTCCAGCACGGCAACGGCGCCGTCCCCGCCCGGGGCGCCCCCTCGCGCCGCCGCTTCCTCGGCGGCACCGCGGGCGCCGCCGCCGCGACGGCGGCCGCCGCCACCCCGCTGCTCAGCGGCTGCGGCGGGTCCGCGAGCGCCGACGGCGGCACGCTGAAGTTCTGGCACTTCTACGACCCGAAGGCGTCCGACCCCGCGATGGTCGCCCAGTCGAAGTGGTTCGACCAGCTCATCAAGGGCTGGAACGACACCCACGACGTCAAGATCGAGCCGTACTTCGTCCCCGGCGTCAGCTACCAGGGCTCGAAGATGGTCACCGCCTTCGCCGCCGGCGCCGGGCCCGACATCTTCCTGCTCAGCCCCGGCGACTTCACCCGCTACTACAACGGCGGCATCCTCGCCGACCTCACCCCCCACCTCGACGACGGCGTCGTCGAGGACTACGGCACCAGCCTCACCAGCCGCACCGTGGACGGCAAGGTCTACGCCCTGCCCATGGAGGTCGAGCCGCTGGCCATGTTCTACAACGTCCCCGTCTGGGAGAAGGCCGGCCTCTCCGAGGCCGACATCCCCACCACCTGGGACCAGCTCCTCGACACCGGCGACAAGATCCGCAGCAAGACCGGTGCCGCCGGCCTCGTCTTCCACACCGACCCCGGCTACTACCAGAACTTCACCTGGTACTGCTGGATGTGGCAGGGCGGCGGCGAGGTCGTCGACAAGGCCGGCAACGTCGCCTTCGACTCCAAGGGCGCCCGCCAGGCCCTCGCCCTCTGGCAGGACGCGGTCGAGGCCGGCATCGCGCCCCGTACGCTCCCGGCCGCCGACGACCGCATCACGGCCTTCACCTCCGACCTGGCCGGCATGTGGCAGATCGGCATCTGGGAGGTCCAGGCGTTCAAGGCCGGCGCCCCCGACCACGAATACGGGGTCTTCAAGCTGCCCGTACCGCCCGGCGGCGAGTACACCACCACCCTCGGCGGCTGGTCGTTCTGCGCCAGCACCCAGGGCGCCAACCCCGACGCCGCCGCCGAGTTCTGCGGCTGGGCCCTCGGCGGGATGTCGGACGAGTCCATCGACCGCACCGTCGAGTGGTGCACGGGCGTGAAGTCTGACATCTCCCCGCGCACCTCCGCGCTGGAGCGCGGCGCCGAGCGCGGCGGCTACGACTCCTGGGCGATGAAGACGTTCAAGGAGGACATCTTCCCCGGCGGCCGCGCCGAGCCCCGCTACCCGCCGATCGTCTACAAGGCGATCTCGGACGCCATCCAGGCCACCATGCTCGCCGGCAAGGGCGTGGACGGCGAGGCCGACCGCGCGGCCCAGACGATCGACGCCTTCTTGAAGAGCTACCAGGGGGCGAGCCTGATATGACGAGTATCGCCACACAACAGGCGCGCGCCCCCGGCGCCGCCGCCGCGCAGGCCGCCCCCGCGGGCCGCCGGCGGCTCGGCCGCAAGGGCCGGGAGCGGCTGGCCGCCGCGCTGTTCCTGCTGCCAGACGGCCTCGGCCTGGCGCTCTTCGTCGTCCTGCCGATGCTGCTGTCGTTCCTGCTGAGCTTCTTCCAGGTCTCGGGCTTCGGCTCGTACGAGTGGATCGGCGTCGGCAACTACGAACGCATGGTCAACGACCCGTACTTCTGGTCCTCGATGGGGGTCACCGCGAAGTACGTCGTCCTCATGGTGCCGACGCTGTTCGTGGTCAGCCTCAGCCTCGGCGTGCTGATGAAGCAGATGCTGCCCGGCATGTCGGTGTACCGCACCGCGCTCTTCCTGCCCCACATGCTGAGCCTGGTCGTCGTCGGCCTGCTGTGGAAGTTCATGCTCGACGACCAGACCGGCGTGGTGAACAAGGCCGGCGGCGAGCTGGGCCTGGGCGCCCGCTCCTGGCTCGGCGACCCCGGCCTCGCGCTGTACGCGGTGATCGCGGTCACGGTCTGGTACTACATGGGCTACTACATGATCATTTTCCTGGCGGGTCTCAACGAGATCCCCCGGGAGCTGTACGAGGCAGCGAGGATCGACGGCGCCGGCCCCTGGACCTCGTTCCGGCGGATCACCTGGCCGCTGCTGAAGCCCACCAGCTTCTTCGTCCTCATCGTCAGCACGGTCGCCGCGATCACCGGCACCTTCGACCTCATCTTCGTGCTGACCGACGGCGGTCCCGCCAACGGCACCGCCGTGGCGATGTTCTACATCTACCAACAGGCGTTCGTCTTCGGCGAGTACGGCTACGCCGCGGCCCTGGGCTCCTTCCTGGTGCTCGTGATGGTCGCCCTGTCCTGGCTGATCTTCAAGGCGACCAAGGGCGGGAGGTTCGACGATGAGTAGCGACACCCTGGCCGGCGGCGGCCCCGCCGCCCGCCCCACCCCGCTGCGCGGCCCCGGCCGCCGCCGCGCCCGCGCCGGGCTCACGGTGCTGGCCATCGTGGTGTCGGTGCTGAGCATCTTCCCGGTCCTGTGGCTGATCACCTCGGCGCTCAAGCCGCGCGAGGCCGTCACCGACGGCAAGCTGCTCCCCGACGACGTCACCTGGGAGAACTTCCGCTACGTCCTCACCGAGGTGGCCTTCGACCGCTGGCTGTGGAACAGCTTCTTCACGGCCGCGATCATCACGGTCCTCGCGCTGTTCTTCCACTCGATGGCCGCCTACGCCCTGGCCCGCCTGCGCTTCCCCGGCCGCGACGGCATCTTCGTCGTCATCTTCTCCACGCTGCTGATCACCCCGCCGGTGATCCTCATCCCGCTGTTCATCGTGGTCCGCGAGATGGGCATGCTCGACAGCTACGCGGCCCTCATCATCCCGGCGATCTTCAACGCCTTCGGCATCTTCCTCCTGCGGCAGTTCTACCTCGGCATCCCGCGGGAGCTGGAGGAGGCGGCGATCGCCGACGGCGCCGGCTACTGGCGGATCTACCGGAGCATCATCCTGCCGCTGTCCCGGCCCATCCTCTCCGCGCTGTCGGTGTTCTTCTTCCTCGCCAACTGGAACGCCTTCGCCTGGCCGCTGGTCGCCACCAGCAGCGAGAACCTGACCGTCACCCAGGTCGGCATCGCGTCCTTCACCACCCAGTACGGCTCGAACTGGAACTACATCCTCGCCGCCGCCGTGGTCGCGGTGATCCCGATGCTGATGCTCTTCCTCTTCTTCCAGCGCCAGATGGTCGAGTCCATCAAGACCTCCGGCCTCAAGTAACGCGCCGCCGCCCGCCGTACGCGACCTGCCGTACCCGGCGGACGTACCGCAGCACCGCCACCACGCATCACAACCGCACGCAATTGGAGGCCAGCCACATGGCACGCATCGGTCTGCTGTCCATCTCCGACGGCCGGGACTACGTCCAGCGGGACGTACGCGACCACGTCTCCCGCGCCGCGCGCGAGCTGGCGGCCATGCTCGGCGACGCCGGGCACGAGGTGATCGTCGCGCCCGAGCACGTGGAGTCCAACGTCCTCGCCACCTCGCAGGCCCGCTGGCTGGCCGAGCGGCACGTGGACGTGACGATCTTCCACCACTCCGTGTGGACGTTCCCGCACTTCACGATGCTGGCCGCCGAGGCCACGCCGGGGCCGATCCTGATGGTCGCCAACCTCGACCCGCAGTTCCCCGGCATGGTCGGCCTCCTCGCCGGCGCCGGCGGCCTCGACCAGATCGGCCGCGTGCACGCCCGCGCCTGGGGCGACCTGGCGGATCCCGCGGTACGGGACCGGATCCTCACCCACGTCCGCGCGGGCGCCGCCGTCCAGCAGCTGCGCGGCTCCACCTTCGGCCGGATCGGCGGCCGGCCCATGGGCATGTACACCGCCACCGCCAACACCGACCAGTGGATGAAGGTCTTCGGCGTCGACGTAGAGGAGATCGACCAGTGGGAGATCGTGCGGCGCAGTGAGAACGCCGACGCGGCGCGGGTGAAGAACGCCCGCAGCTGGATCGAGCGGCACGCGGCCGGCGTCCACTACGACGGCGACCGGCTCACCCCCGAGCTGCTGGAGCGGCAGATCCGCTCGTACTACGCGATGCGCGAGCTGATCGAGGAGTGGAACCTCGACTTCTCCGGCATCAAGGGCCAGCCGGAGCTGACCGCGAACTTCGCCACGATGGACGTCGCCGAGGCGTTCCTGAACGACCCGTACGACTGGGAGGGCCCCAAGGAGACCCATGTCACCTCCACCGAGGCGGACATGGACGCGGCGATGACGATGCAGCTCCTCAAGCTGCTCTCCGGCGACCCCGTGCTCTTCGCCGACATCCGGCACTACGACAGCGACAAGCAGGTCTGGGACCTGTGCAACTCCGGCCAGCACGCCACCTGGTACGCGGCCCGCTCGGACGACCCCGCGGAGAACATGCGGCACGTCAGCTTCCTCCCGGAGGTCTTCTACTTCCCGGCCGGCGGCGCCTCCGTCCAGCACCTGGCGGCTCCCGGCGCGATGACCTTCGCCCGGCTGACGCGGCTGCGCGGCGAGTACCGGATGCACGTGATGCGCGGCGACCTGGAGCAGTACGACGCGGAGACCAACGAGCGGATGATGCGCGCCACCACCTGGGAGTGGCCGCACGCCTTCGCGCGGCTGAGCCCCACGGCGGAGGAGTTCCTGACCCGCTTCGGCAGCAACCACATCCACGCGGTCCCCGGCGACTACGTCGCCGACCTGCGCGCGGTCTGCGACCAGCTGGGCATCGCGTACGACGGCTTCGGCGACGCGGCGTAGCCGCGGGCTCCGCGGCTTTCCCCGCCCGGCGCGGGACCGGCCATCCGACCAGCAACGGAAGGTGAGGCATCCAACCGCATGTCCAGCGACGCGAAACCGCCCCTGCTCGCGATGCGCGGTATCGCCAAGTCCTTCCCCGGCGTGCGCGCGCTCAAGGGGGTCGAGCTGACCGTGCACGCCGGGGAGGTGGTCGCGCTCCTCGGGGAGAACGGCGCGGGCAAGTCGACGCTCATGAACGTCCTCGCCGGGGTCCACCCCGACTACGAGGGCGTCATCGAGCGCGACGGCGCGCCCGCCGCCATCCACTCGCCCAAGGACGCGCAGCGGCACGGCATCGGGATGATCCACCAGGAGCTGAACCTCGTCCCCGAGCTGTCCGTCGCCGAGAACGTCTTCCTCGGCCGCGAGCTGCGCACCGCCCGCGGCACCGTCGACAAGAAGGCCCAGGAGGCCCGCGCCCGCGAGCTGCTCGCGGGCCTGGGCCTGGCCGTGCCGCCGCGGCGGCTGGTCAAGCACTGCCGGCTCGCGGAGCAGCAGCTCATCGAGGTGGCGAAGGCCCTCAACCTCGACGTGCGGCTGCTCGTCATGGACGAGCCGACCTCGGCGCTCGCCGACGCCGAGGTACGGCGCCTCTTCGCCGTCATCCGCGACCTGACCGCCCGCGGCGTCGGCGTCGTGTACATCTCCCACCGGCTGGAGGAGCTGGAGGAGATCGCCGGCACCGTCACCGTGCTGCGCGACGGCGCGTACGTCGGCACCCGCCGCATGGCGGAGACCACCCGGGCCGAGCTGGTCCGGCTCATGGTGGGCCGCCCGCTCGGCGAGCTGTTCCCGCGCCGCCCCGAGCAGCATTGCGGCGGCGAGGTGCGGCTCGCGGCCGAGGGGCTGACGTACGTCTCGCAGGACGGCGGCCCGTCGCTGTACGGCGTGGACGTCTCCGTACGCGCCGGGGAGATCGTCGGGATCGCCGGGCTGATGGGCGCCGGGCGCAGCGAGGTCCTCCAGGCGCTCTTCGGGCACTACGGGACCCGGGCGCATGGCCGGATCACGGTGGACGGCCGCCCGTACCGCCCGCGCAGCCCCGGCCACGCCATCCGCCGCGGCCTCGCGCTGGTCGCCGAGGACCGCAAGGGGCAGAGCCTCGTCACGGCCAACACCGTGCGGTTCAACGGCTCGCTCGCCGCCCTGGCCCGCTACCGCACCCCGTGGCGCACGGTGCACAAGCGCCGCGAACGGGAGGCGGTCGCCGGGCAGATCGAGGCGCTGAAGGTGAAGACGCCCGGCATGGAGACCGCCGTGCAGCACCTGTCCGGCGGCAACCAGCAGAAGGTCGTCCTCGCCAAGTGCCTGCTGACCAGGCCGAGCGTGCTGCTCATGGACGAGCCGACGCGCGGCATCGACGTCGGCGCCAAGGCCGAGATCCACCGGCTCATGGACGAACTGGCCGCGCAGGGCACCGCGATCCTCGTGGTCTCCTCCGAGCTGCCCGAGCTGATCGGCATGTGCGACCGGGTGCTGGTCCTCTGCGAGGGCCGGCTGACCGGCGAGTTCCACCGCGATCCGGCGCGCGGGCCGCAGGCCGGCCAGGAGGCCGTCCTCACCGCGGCGATGGCGCGCGAGACCGTCACCACCCACCACCTTCGAGGGACGCGGAGCTGACGCGGAGATGACCAAGACCCAGCCGGACCCGGCGCCCGCCGGCGGCGAAGGCCCGGACGGCACCCACGGGCCCGGCGGCCCCGGCGGCCCGGACGGCACCGGTGCGGTGTCGCGGGCCCGGCGGATCCTGCCGGTGCTCGGCTCGCTGCAGGCGTACATCGGCCTGATCCTCATCGTCGCCATCGGCGTGATCACCAAGGGCGACGTCTTCCTCAACCAGACCAACCTGACCAACGCCGTGGGCGCGTTCGCCACCCGCGGCATCCTCGCGGTCGGCGTCACGCTGGTCATCCTGGCGGCGGGTATCGACCTGTCGGTCGGCTCGCTGATGGGCTTCGCCTCGATGTCCGCGGCCATCATGGTGGCCCACCACGACATGCCCGTCTGGCTGATCGTGCCCGCGTGCATGCTCATCGGCGCCGGCTTCGGCCTGGCCAACGGCATTGGTACCGCCTGGCTGAAGATTCAATCGTTTGTCATGACTCTGGCGATGATGTCGATCGCCAGAGGACTCGACAGAAAGATGAGCGACAACGAGTCGGTCGGCACCCTGGTCGCCGGCCCGGACGGCGAACTCACGGAGAACTCCGAGTCGTTCCAGAAGCTCGGCACCCCCGACAACAACGTCCTCGAAGGCATCCTCGGCCCGGACGGCATCTACTTCCCCGTCCTCGCCTTCCTCATGGTCTGCGTCGTCTTCCACCTCCTGCTGTCCCGCACCACCTTCGGCCGGCACATCTACGCCGTCGGCGGCAACCCCACCGCCGCCCGGCTCTCCGGTATCAACGTCACCTTCGTCATCATCGCCGTCTTCACCCTCTCCGGGATGCTCGCCGGCTTCGCAGGACCCATCGACGCGGCGTACAGCGTCTCCGCCGACCCGCAGGCCGGCTACACGTACGAACTCGACGCCATCGCCGCCGCCGTCATCGGCGGCGCCTCCCTCGCCGGCGGCAAGGGCACGATCATCGGCACCTTCGTCGGCGCGCTGATCCTCACCCTGCTCGACAACGTCCTCGGCCTGAACGCCGTCGACGACAACTGGCAGCTGGTCATCAAGGGCTCGATCGTCGTCCTCGCGGTCGTGCTGCAACGCCCCGACCTGCTGCAGAGCATCAAGAACGGCATCGACAGGCTACGCGGCGGCCGATCCCGTACGGGACCGGGCCGCACCCCCGACAAGGCCCAGGTCCCCGGGCCCGCCTCCGCACCCGCCTCCAAGGAGACTCCACGATGAGCAGCAGCACCCGCACCCTGCGCCGAGCGCTCACCGCCGCCACCGCCGTGCTCGCGGCCACCGCCCTGGCCGCCGGCTGCGCCTCGAAGACCGAGGAGGGCGGAGGCGGCGGCGAGAAGGGCGCCGGCGACGAGTTCGTCATCGGCTACTCCCAGGCCAACAACGCCGAGCCGTACCGCGCCCAGCTCAACAAGCAGCTGGAGCACTACGTCAAGGACTACCCGAACCTGAAGCTCCTGCCGATCGCCGACGCCCAGCAGGACAACGCGCAGCAGGTCAGCCAGATCCAGCAGTTCGTCCAGCAGAAGGTCGACATCCTCATCGTCTCGCCGAACGAGCCCGCCCCCGTCACCCCCGCGGTCGAGCAGGCGTGCGCCGCCGGCATCCCCGTGATCATCCTGGACCGCACCGTCGACACCGACTGCTACACGTCCTTCATCGGCGGCGACAACTTCGAGATCGGCAAGAAGGCCGGCGAGGCCGTCGTCAAGGAGCTGCCGGACGGCGGCAACGTCGCCGAGCTGCGCGGACTGCTCTCCACCGAGCCGCAGAAGCAGCGCCACGACGGCTTCATGGAGGCCATCGGCGAGAACCCCGGCATCAAGGTCGTCGAGGAGCGCGAGGGCAAGTGGCTCCAGCCCGAGGGCACGAAGATCATGCAGCAGTGGCTCGCCCGCGGCACCGACATCGACCTCGTCTACGCCCACAACGACCCCATGGCCATCGGCGCCCAGCAGGCGGCGAAGGCCGCGGGCAAGGACGAGATCAAGTTCATCGGCATCGACGGCCTCGCCATCCCCGACGGCGGCATCCGCGCCGTCCAGCAGGAGCGGATGGCGTACACCTACCTGTACCCGACCGGGGCGGAGGAGGCCGCGAAGACCGCCGCCGACATCGCCGCGGGCGAGAAGGTGGAGAAGAAGCAGACCCTCGGCACGGTGGAGATCACCGAGGCCAACGCCGAGGACGTCTACGCCAAGTACGACATGAGCGGAAAGGTCGACTGACACCCATGGGGCTCCTCCTCGGCATCGACATCGGCACCTCGTCGTCCAAGGGCGTGCTCGTCCGCGGCGACGGGACGCTCGTCGCCCAGGCCGTACGCGAACACGCCACCGCCACCCCGCGGCCCGGCTGGGTCGAGCACGATGCCGAGGAGGTGTGGTGGGCCGACTTCACCGCGCTGACCGCCGAGCTGACGGCCGCGGCGGGCGCGGCGGGGGAGACGGTCGACGCCGTCGGCGTCAGCGGGATCGGCCCGTGCCTGCTGCCCGTCGACGAAGCCGGCACCCCGCTGCGGCCCGCGATCCTCTACGGCGTCGACACCCGGGCCGGCGCCGAGATCGAGGCGCAGACCGCCCGGTACGGCGCGGAGGCGGTCATCGCGCAGTGCGGCTCGCCGCTGACCAGCCAGGCCGTGGGGCCGAAGCTGGAGTGGCTGCGGCGGCACGAGCCTGAGGTGTACGCGCGCACCCGCCGCTGGTACATGGCCAGTTCGCTGCTCGCGCACCGGCTCACCGGCGCGTACGTCCTGGACCACCACTCCGCGAGCCAGTGCACGCCGCTGTACGACCTGCGCGAGCGGCGCTGGATCGCGGAGCGGTGCGAGGAGATCGCGCCGGGGCTCCAGTGGCCGGAGCTGGTGTGGCCCTCCGACGTCGTCGGGGAGGTCACCCCCGCCGCCGCTGCCGCCACCGGCCTGCCCGCCGGGATCCCCGTCGTCGCCGGCACGGTCGACGCCTGGGCGGAGTCCACGGCGGTCGGCGCCACCGGTGCGGGGGACCTGATGCTGATGTACGGCACGACGATGTTCCTGGTCAACGTCGTCGAGCAGCCGGTGTCCAGCCCGAAGCTGTGGGGCACGGCGGGCGCCTTCGCCGGAACGTACTGCCTCGCCGCCGGCATGGCCACCTCCGGTGCCGTCACCGGCTGGCTGCGCGACCTCACCGGCTCCGACTACGCCACCCTCGTCGCCGAGGCCGCCGCCGTCCCGCCGGGTGCCGAAGGGCTGCTGATGCTCCCGTACTTCGCGGGCGAGCGCACCCCGCTCTTCGACCCCGACGCCCGCGGCCTCGTCCACGGCCTCACCCTGCGCCACACCCGCGGCCACCTCTACCGCGCCGCGCTGGAGGCCACCGCGTACGGCGTCCGCCACAACCTCGCCGCGATGACCGAGGCCGGCGGCGCACCGGCCAGGCTCGTCGCGGTCGGCGGCGGCGCCCGCGAGCTGTGGACGCAGATCGTCTCCGACGTCACCGGGCAGGAGCAGCAGATCCCCCGCCACCTCGTCGGCGCCGCGTACGGTGACGCATTCCTTGCCGCCGTCGGCGCCGGAACGGCGTCGCCCCGGGACATCTCCGACTGGAACCCCGTCGAGTCGACGGTCACCCCCGACCCCGCCGCGGGCCGCGTCTACGCCCAGCTCTACGCCCACTACCTGGACCTCTACCCGGCGACGAAGGACATCGCCCACGCGCTCGCCGCCCGGCAGCACGCGGACGCCTGACCGGAGACCGGGCCGCGGCCCGCTATCACGCTTCTGTGACTGCATGGTTGCTTTCCTGCCATCGAAGACGCGACCTCACTTCGCTAATCTCGTTGAGGCATAACGGGGGCACGTGGCTCCCCTCCCAGAAGCGACGGAGGGAACCGCACGATGAGAGCGCGTAGGAACGGGACCCGGGCGGCGGCAGCGGCCGCGGTGGCCGCAGCCGCGCTGCTGCTGGCCGGCTGCGGCGGCGACGACGGGGGTTCGTCGTCCGGCGACAAGATCGAGGGCGCGGGGTCGGGCGACCAGGAGCCGTCCGCCGAGCCGTCCGAACCGGAGCCCGGCGCTCCGCAGTTCGACCTCCCGGACGACGTCCAGGTCGAGGTCGCCGAGGACGCCACGGGGGACGAGCAGAAGGACGCCATCCTGCGGGACCACGGCTACGCGCTGATGGCCCAGCAGGAGGCGTACGCGGCGACCGAGGCGACGCCGAACTTCTCGAAGTACTGGGCCGGCGAGGCCGCCGCGACGTTCGAGGCCGACTTCGCCGAGTACCGCAAGGACGGCGTCACCATCACCGGGCTCGACGCCTTCTACTTCCGCGAGGTCACCTCGCTGAAGGACGGCCGCGCCGTCGTCGCGTACTGCGAGGACCAGAGCAAGGCGTATCTGAAGAACGCCGAGAGCGGGAAGGTCGACAAGACCCCGACGACGCTGAACTCCTACATCGACGCGCGCGCCACGATGGAGAAGAGCGGCGGCGGCTGGCAGGTCGTGGACTACCAGGCAACCAGGGGGAGCAAGGAATGTCGCGACGAAGCCTGACACACCGCACGCGCGCCGGCGCCACGGTCTCCGTGCTGGCCTGCGGGCTGCTGCTCGCCTCCGCCGGCGGGGCGGTGGCCGACCGCGGCACGGGGACCACCGACACGGGCGGCGGCGGCACGAGCGGGGGCGACGGGATCTCCGCCGTCGTGTACGCCTACCACAGTCCGGAAGGCGGCCAGCCGATGACCAGCTCGACCGGCAACTGGTCGCCGCCGGTGTGCTGGTTCGAGCCGCGGTACACCAACGACGCGCTGGCCAAGCACAACGAGGAGATGGAGGACAAGGGCCCGCTGGAGGGCATCGACCACGACACCGCGGAGAACCGCAAAGAGGAGACCGACGCCCACAAGGACAAGGACGGCATGTGGTGGGAGCGCACCCCCGTCATGTCGCCGCGCTCCTGTGAGATCGGCGAGCTGTGGATCTGGGTGGACCGCGGCGACCCCGACCCGCCGGCCGACGCCGTCGACCCGGAGATCCTCGCCGGGCTGGCGTACGACAGGACCAAGCTCCCGGCGCCGCCGGTGGACCTCAAGCCCAACGACGACCGCAACGTCGTGAACCTGCCCACGAAGATCGAGTTCAGTGAGCCGCTGGACCGCGTCTGGACGACGGCCAGCCTCGTCAACGCGCAGGCCGGCATCAACATCGCGGCCACGACCGTCGCCGAGCCGGTCTCGCTGCGCATCGACGCGGGCACGGAGTACGCCGAGCCGTCGTCCTGCACGTACGACCTGGTCAAGGCGGGCGGCGGCTACGAGGTCAACAGCGAGGGCGCCGGCTGCAACATCACGTACCGCAAGTCCTCCGGCGAGGGTACGTACCCGATGGAGGCCCAGATCGTCTGGGACGTCACCTGGAACCCGACGGCGAGCCCCGACGGGGAGCCGGCGAACGGCGACCTGCCCGACGGGCTGTCGGTCACCGAGCAGGCGGTGACCGTGAAGGAGATCCAGACGGTCGTCCGCTGACCTGGTTCTTTATCCTGATCAAGGCGCCCCCGGCCGGAGAGGCCGGGGGCGCCTCGCACTGTGCCGAACGAAGGAAACCGTCATGCGCAAGCTCGTCTACTACATCGCCAGCACCGTCGACGGCTTCATCGCCGGCCCGGACGGCTCCGACCCCACGGGTCCGGGCGGCTTCTGGCCCGTCCCCGCCGACTACCTGGAGCACCTCGTCGCGCACTACCCCGAGACGCTGCCCGTCATGGCGCGCGAGGCGCTGGGCGTCACGGCGGAGGGCACCCACTTCGACACGGTCCTGGAGGGCCGCAAGTCGTACGAGATCGGGCTGGCCGCCGGCGTGCCCGACGCGTACCCGCACCTGCGGCACCTGGTCTTCTCCACGACGCTGGGGGAGAGCCCGGCCGAGGCGGTCGAGGTGGTCGCCGGGGATCCGGTGGCGCGGGTGGCGGAGCTGAAGCAGGAGGACGGCAAGGACATCTGGCTCATCGGCGGCGGCGCGCTGGCGGCGTCGCTGTACGGGGAGATCGACCGGCTGATCATCAAGCTGGGGCCGCTGACGACGGGCACGGGCATCCCGCTGTTCGGACGCGACGCGGCGTTCGACCCGCGGGTGTGGAAGCTGGCGGGGCACGAGGTGATGGAGAGCGGCGCGGTGTTCCTCACGTACGACCGGTGAGGACGGAGGCGGACCGGGCGGGGGGGGGCGGGGGGGGGGGGCCCCGCGCCCCCCCCCCCCCCCCCCCCGGGCCGCCCCGGGGGGGCCCCGGCG
>NZ_JAINRD010000014.1 GCF_020400605.1 Streptomyces aculeolatus
TCCACCACTGTAGCGAAGACTTCGCTTCGCTCCAAAACCGGGTCCCGGTAGTCGCAGCCGAAGCGCAACAAGAGAGGACTCAAGTTTACGAAAGATCGTCTGGAGGACGGTGCCCGCATCAGAGCGTGCGAGGCACCAGGCCGTTTGCGGCTCTCTCCACGATACGGACCCGCCCCTCCCGCGTCAAGCTCCGGCAGCCTTGCGGCGGCGTCGTGGCTCGTGGGCGCGGTACGGGCTCACCGTCGGGTCGCCGTCGATCCAGTAGCGCCACGGGTGGTGGGCGCCGTCGCCGCCGACGCCCGTGCGGGGGCCGGTGCGGATGCGGGTGCGGTCCGCGGGGGTGCCGGTGCGGAGTTCGAGGGGGGTGCCCGGGGTGCAGGCGTCGGTGCCGTTGAGGGCGCGGTCGACGTCGAGTGCCGTCGCCAGGCGGGCCGGGCCCTGCGCCAGTTCGCGGTCCTTGCGGGCCTTGGGGCGGTGCTTGCGGGCCAGCTCCGTGCCCTCCGTCACCTCGCCGGCGCGCAGGAGGACGGCGCTCGCCGCGCCCTCCTCGCCGCAGACCACGTTCATGCAGTGCCACATCCCGTACGTGAAGTAGACGTAGATGTGTCCCGCCGGGCCGAACATGACGGCGTTGCGGTCCGTGCGGCCCCGGTAGGCGTGCGAACCGGGGTCCTGCTCCCCCGCGTAGGCCTCGACCTCCGTGAGTCGCAGGGAGATCGTCCCGGCGGCTGTGCGGCGCAGTAGTGTTCGGCCCAGCAGATCCGGCGCCACCTCCAGTACGGGCCGACGGAAGAACGAGCGGTCGAGTGGAGTACGGGGCATGTCGGGTGAGCGTAGTTGAGCAGTCCTAACAGGGGAGCAGGGGAGTCCGCGATGGGGTTCAAGAAGCTTTTCGCCAGCCTGGGTGCCGGCGGCGCGTCGGTGGAGACGGTCCTGAACGACGCGAACGTCGTGCCCGGCGGCGTCGTGCAGGGCGAGGTCCGCATCGAGGGCGGGTCCGTGGCCCAGGAGGTCGAGGGGCTGTCCGTCGGGCTGCAGGCGCGCGTGGAGGTGGAGAGCGGCGACAACGAGTACAAGCAGGACATCGAGTTCCACCGGCAGCGGCTCGGCGGCGCCTTCGAGATCCAGCCGAACGCCGTGCACAACGTGGCGTTCAGCCTGGACGTCCCGTGGGAGACGCCGGTGACGTCCGTCATGGGCCAGCGGCTGCCGGGGATGAACGTCGGCGTGACGACCGAGCTGGAGATCTCCCGGGCGGTGGACTCGCTCGACCTCGACCCGATCTCCGTGCACCCGCTGCCGGCGCAGCAGGCGATCCTCGACGCCTTCGGCGGGCTGGGCTTCCGCTTCAAGAGCGCCGACCTGGAGCGCGGGCACATCCGCGGCACGCGCCAGCGGCTGCCGTTCTACCAGGAGATCGAGTTCTACGCGCCGCAGCAGTACCGCGGGCTGACGGCCGTGGAGCTGACGTTCCTCGCCGACGGGCACCAGATGGACGTGGTGCTGGAGATGGACAAGAAGCCGGGGCTGTTCACGGACGGCGGCGACTCGTTCCGGATGTTCCAGGTGGGGCTGACCGACTTCCAGCAGACCGACTGGAGCGCGTACCTCAACCAGTGGATCTCCGAGGTGGGGTCGCGGCGCAACTGGTTCTGAGCGCACGGTCGTGTGGCGGCGGCGCCCGGGCCGCTGCTCGTTAGGCTGACCGCCGTGGCGGGTGTGCCGGTGTCCCGCGTACCGCGTGACCCGCGTGCCCGCCGCGCCGTGTCCTTGCGTCACAGCCACCTGGAGGTGTCTCACGTGCCCGAGCAGAACCGGCCGCCGCTGCCCCACGACTTCCATCCCGCGGTGCCGTCGTTCACCGTCACCAGCGACGACGTGAAGGAGGGCGCCCCCCTGCCGGACGCGCAGATCGGGGCGAAGGGCAACACCTCGCCGCAGCTGCGCTGGTCGGGGTTCCCGGCGGAGACGAAGAGCTTCGCGGTCACCTGCTACGACCCGGACGCGCCGACCGGCAGCGGTTTCTGGCACTGGTCGGTGTTCGACATCCCGGTGTCCGTGACGGAGCTGCCCGCGGGCGCGGGCACGGGTGACATGGCCGGGCTGCCGGCGGGTGCGGTGACCGTGCGCAACGACGCGGGGACCCACGACTTCACGGGCGCGGCCCCGCCGCCCGGTGACGGTGAGCACCGGTACGTGTTCACGGTGTACGCGGTGGACCAGGAGAAGCTGGGTCCCGACGCCGCGGCGACACCCGCCGTCGTGGGCTTCAACCTCCGCTTCCACACCCTTGCGAGGGCGCAGCTCATCGGCACGCACGAGGAGCCCGCGGCGGGCTGAAATTGCGTTGTCGCGGCCGATCTCCCGGGGCACAGTGGAGCCACCTCGCCGGTCGGTGGGGGGAGTCGGGAGGTGACCGGGATGCGCGAGACGCTGGTGCTCAACGCGAGCTTCGAGCCGCTGTCGACGGTGTCGCTCCGCCGTGCGGTGGTGCTGGTGCTGCAGGACAAGGCCGTGGTCGAGCAGGCGCACTCCGGTATGCGGCTGCGGGCGGCGAGCGTCGATCTGCCGGTGCCGCAGGTGATCCGGCTCTGCCGGTACGTGCGGGTGCCGTTCCGAAGACGCGCGCCGTGGTCGCGGCGGGGTGTGCTGGTACGTGACCGGCACCGGTGCGCGTACTGCGACCGGCGTGCGACGACCGTGGACCACGTCCTGCCGCGCTCGCTGGGCGGTGGCGACACCTGGCTGAACACGGTGGCGTCCTGCGCCGCGGACAACCACCGCAAGGCGGACCGTACGCCGGAGCAGGCGGGGATGCGGCTGCTGCGGAGGCCGTTCGAGCCGACGCCGGCGGACGCTCTGCTGCTGGCGCTGGGAGTGCGCGAGCGGGAGCAGCTGCCGGAGTGGCTGGTGCCGCCGGAGGGCCGCGAGGTCGGTGTGGCCGCCTGAGCCCCGGCCCGTGAGCGCCCCCGTCCGTGCCGTACGCGGAAGAGCCCGCCCCCGGTCGTTGCGACGACCGGGGGCGGGCTCGTGCCGTACGGCGTGCACGGGGGCCGCGCGGTGCTACTCCAGCGGCGGCTGCTCGCGGTAGGTCGGGGCCTTGCGGGTGTTCGTCTTGGGGGCGCCGCCGTCGCCGCCGCCGGTGGGCGAGGGCGGGCCGAAGTTGCCCAGGGCGCCGCCGAGGCCCTTGAGGGCGTCGCCGATCTCGCTGGGCACGATCCAGAGCTTGTTCGCGTCGCCCTCGGCGATCTTCGGCAGCATCTGCAGGTACTGGTACGACAGCAGCTTCTGGTCCGGGTCGCCGGCGTGGATGGATTCGAAGACCGTGCGGATGGCCTGCGCCTCGCCCTCGGCGCGCAGCGCCGCGGAGCGGGCCTCGCCCTCGGCGCGCAGGATCGCGGCCTGCTTCTCGCCTTCGGCGGTGAGGATCTCGGACTGCCGGACGCCTTCCGCGGTGAGGATCGCGGCGCGCTTGTCGCGGTCGGCGCGCATCTGCTTCTCCATCGAGTCCTGGATGGAGGTGGGCGGCTCGATGGCCTTCAGCTCGACGCGGTTGACGCGGATGCCCCAGCGGCCGGTGGCCTCGTCGAGGACGCCGCGCAGCGCGGCGTTGATCTCCTCGCGGGAGGTCAGGGTGCGCTCCAGGTCCATGCCGCCGATGATGTTGCGCAGGGTGGTGACGGTGAGCTGCTCGATGGCCTGGATGTAGCTGGCGACCTCGTAGGTGGCGGCCCGGGCGTCGGTGACCTGGTAGTAGATGACCGTGTCGATGTTCACGACCAGGTTGTCCTGGGTGATCACGGGTTGGGGTGGGAACGGCACGACTTGTTCGCGCAGGTCGACGCGGTTGCGGATGGTGTCGATGAACGGCACCACGATGTTGAGGCCGGCGTTGAGGGTGCGGGTGTAGCGGCCGAAGCGCTCCACGATGGCCGCACTGGCCTGCGGGATGACCTGGATCGTCTTGATGAGTGCGATGAAGACGAGCACCACCAGGATGATCAGGACGATGATGATCGGCTGCATGCTGCTCCCCGGTTAGTGATCCAATTGTGCGGCCCAGTCGCCGAGTTTGGCAGAACGGCCCTGCCCGTAAGGGCGCTTCCGGTCACATGACGACGGCGGTCGCACCGTCGATGTCCACAACATCGACCTTCCGACCGGGCTCGTAAACCTCGCCCGAGTCGAGCGCCCGGGCGCTCCACACCTCGCCGGCGAGCTTGATGCGCCCCCCGGAGCCGTCGACGCGCTCCAGCACCACCGCCTGTCTGCCCTTGAGGGCGTCGACGCCCGTCGTCGCTCCGCCCTGGCCGCGGTGGCGGCGCGCCACCGGCCGTACGGCGGCGATGAGGGCGGTCGAGACGACCGCGAAGACGATCACTTGAACGGTGATCCCGCCCCCCAGGCCGGCCGTCACGGCGGCGGCGACCGCGCCGACCGAGAACATGCCGAACTCCGGCATGGCGGTCAGCACCAGGGGAATGCCCATGCCAACGGCGGCGATCAGCCACCACACCCATGCATCCACGGGTCCAATGCTATTGCGGGGCAAGGGATTCGGGACAGATGCCCGGGGCTGCGGCCGCGAACCTACGTCTCCCGTGGGCCGGGCGGCCAGGCGGCGGCTACGCCTTGGACATCGGCAGGCCCTGGGCCGTCCAGCGGTCGCCGACGCGGTCGAGGACGAGCGGCAGGCCGAAGCAGAGCGAGAGGTTGCGGGACGTCAGCTCGGTCTCGATGGGCCCGGCGGCGAGCACCTTGCCCTGCCGGATCATCAGCACGTGCGTGAAGCCCGGGGGGATCTCCTCGACGTGGTGCGTCACCATGATCATCGAGGGCGCGTACGGGTCGCGGGCCAGCCGGCCGAGGCGGCGTACGAGGTCCTCGCGGCCGCCGAGGTCGAGGCCCGCGGCCGGCTCGTCGAGGAGGAGCAGCTCGGGGTCGGTCATCATGGCGCGGGCGATCTGGGTGCGCTTGCGCTCGCCCTCGGAGAGGGTGCCGAATCTGCGCTCCAGGTACTCGCTCATGCCGAGGCGGTCGAGGAAGGCCCTGGCGCGGTCCTCGTCGACGGCCTCGTAGCTCTCCTGCCAGGTGGCGGTCATGCCGTACGCGGCGGTGAGGACTGTCTGCAGGACGGTCTGGCGCTTGGGCAGCTTCTCGGAGAGCGCGGCGCTGGCCATGCCGATGCGGGGGCGCAGCTCGAAGACGTCGACGCCGCCGAGTTTCTCGCCGAGGATCTGGACGGTGCCCCCGGATGGGAAGAGGTAGCTGGAGGCGATGTTCAACAGCGTGGTCTTGCCCGCGCCGTTGGGGCCGAGGATGATCCACCGCTCGCCCTCCGCGACCGACCAGGAGACCTGTTCGACCAGAGCCCTGCCGTCGCGGACCACCGATACGTCCACCAGCTCCAGTACATCGCTCATGAGCGCGCCGTCTCCCCTTGCAGTCTCGGTCCGTCGTACGCGGTGCGCGCCTGCGACACCGCCCCAGGGCAAACCTACGCCACGCGATGTCGGACCCGGTCCGTAGGCTGGTGCCATGCTCGAAGAACCACGTTCAGGCCGGCTGGCGGCCTGGGGAAATGCCCTGCTTTCCGGGCACATCTCGCCCGACGAGGCCGCGGAGCGGATCGTCGCGGACGACGCCGGGCACCGGGTGGCGGGGCTGCCGGAGGAGGAGTCGGCCGAGGGTGTGGCCCTGACGATGGCGCTGGGGCGGCTGCGGGCCCTGGGCGCGAAGGGCCTGCGGGTGGCGCTGCCGGTGCCGGGGCACCCGTTGGGGCTGTCCGGGCCGCCGGAGTTCAACGCGCTGGCGCTGGACGCCGGGGAGGCGGTGCTGGTGACGGGCGGGCCGCCGCTGGGCCTGGTGCCGGAGGTCTGGTCGGTGGGTCCCGAGGGGGACGAGGTGGTCCGGGTGCGGTGGCGGTGCCTGCCGGTGCGGGACGCGCCGCCGGCGGACGTGCCGTCGCTGGGCGAGGCGGAGCGGGAGCTGGCGGAGGCGATGCGGGACGCCACGGACGTGCTGGCGCAGCTGGACGTGGCGGGGTCCGGGCCGGTCGCGGAGGCGGCGCTGGCGGCGTACCGGGCGCGGGCGGACCGCGGGCGCGAGGTGCTGGCGCCGGGGTATCCGCCGCGGGCGGTGCGGGTGCTGGAGCTGGCGCAGCGCGTGGGCGCGCTGGTGGACATCGCGCGGCATCCCGGCGAGGGGCACGGGGCGGCGGTCAGCGCGGGGCAGATAGCGGCGCGCGGGGAGGCGCTGCGGCCGCTGGAGCGGACGTCGCGGCGGGCGCGGGTGGCCGCGTACAACGCGTTCGTGGAGGAGTTGGAGCACGGGTGACGTGCGCGGGCGCGCGGGGCGTGCGGGGGCGCGTACGCCCCCCGCGGTCGTGCCGTGGGGGGCGTACGCGACGGAAGGTGTGCTCCGTCAGCCGTTGACGCCGGTGTTGCCGAACGGCGCGTTCAGCAGGCCGACGACGGAGATGTTGTTGCCGACGAGGTTCACCGGCACGTGCACGGGGACCTGGGCCACGTTGCCCGAGACGACGCCGGGCGAGCCCTGGGCCGCGGCCCCGGCACCGGCGTCGGCGACCGCCGCGCTCGCCCCGGCGCCTGCTGCGAGGCCCGTGGTGGCGAGGACGAAGGCGGCCTTCTTCACTGCATGCATGGAAAGTCGTTCCTCCTGTTGGCTGCGCACACCCCGGGCTCGGGGGGTGCATGTTGCGCAACGGCCGGGAGTCCAGCGGGACACGCCGCGGCGGCCTGAGCCCACCGTTCGGCGCAATGGAGGGGCGATCGTACAAGCCCGCAAGCGCGCCGGACCGGCCCGCCGGGCGGTGCCCGGGGGCCGGTCCCGGTGCCGGCAGAGAGCGGTTGGTCAGCGGTTCAGGCAGAGGTTGCCGAACGCCGGGTTCAGCGCGCCGACGACGGTGACGGTGTTGCCGCAGGCGTTCACGGGCACGTGGACCGGCACCTGGACCAGGTTGCCGGAGCCGATACCGGGCGAGCCGGCGGCCTGGCCGCCGGCGGCCGCGCCGCCGTGGGCGGCGGCGATGCCCGCGCCGGCCATGGCCAGGCCGCTCGCGGCGATGGTGACGGCAGCAGCCCTCTTCAGGTTCCGCATGTGTTCCTCCTCGGGTCGGCCGCGGCGTGTGCCGCGGCATGCCATGGAGAACGCGGGGGGTGCGGTGGGGTTGCGCCGGCCGGGCGACATCTACACGACAGTATGAATCTCGGACCGGAGGAAGGCGTTCCGCGGGCGGCGGGCCGGGTGCGGCCCGCCGCCGTCTCAGCCGCTCAGGCCGTGTCGTACGGCCCAGAGGGCGGCCTGCGTACGGTCCGCGAGGTCGAGCTTCATCAGGATGTTCGACACGTGCGTCTTGACCGTCTTCTCCGAGACCACGAGCGCGCGGGCGATCTCGCGGTTCGAGCGGCCGTCCGCGATCAGCGCCAGCACCTCGCGCTCACGCTCGGTCAGCGTCGTCCCCCGCCCCTGCGCGGGCCCGCCGCCGGCCTCCGGCGCCAGCAGCGCCCCGGCGACGTCCTGCTGCAGCAGCACGTGCCCGGCGTGCACCGAGCGGATCGCCTTGGCCAGCGCCTCGGGGTCGACGTCCTTGTAGACGTAGCCCGCGGCGCCCGCGCGCAGCGCGGGGACGACGGTGCGCTGCTCGGTGAAGCTGGTGATGACCAGCACGCGCGCCGCGCTGCCGGACTCGCGGATCCGGCGCAGCGCCTCGATACCGTCGGTGCCGGGCATCTTCACGTCCATCAGCACCACGTCCGGCACCAGCTCCGCGGTACGGGCCACGCCCTCCTCGCCGTCGGCGGCCTCGCCGACGACCTCGATGTCGTCCTGCACCTCCAGGAAGGTGCGCAGCCCGCGCCGCACCACCTGGTGGTCGTCGACCAGCAGCACGCGGATCCGGCCGGGTACCTCCGTGCCGTCCGGCGCCGCTGCCCTCTGCTTCTCGCCCGTCTCAGCCACCGGGCACCTCCATCTCGATCACGGTGCCCTGCCCGGGCGCCGACTGGACGGTCAGGGCGCCGCCGACCCCGGCGGCGCGGTCGCGCATGGACACCAGGCCCAGGTGGCGGCCTGCGGAGCGGACGGTGTCGGGGTCGAAGCCCCGGCCGTCGTCGCGCACCCGCAGCCGCGCGCCGCGGCCGTGCCGGGTGAGGACGACCTCGACCAGCGCCGCGTCGGCATGCCGGAGCGCGTTGTGCAGGGCCTCCTGCGCGACCCGCAGCAGCGCCTCCTCCTGCGCCGCGGGCAGGGCGCGCACCTGCGCGGAGGTGAAGGTGACGCGGGCGCGGTGGGCCCGGTCGAGCACCTGCACCTGGGTCGCCAGGGTGGCCACCAGGCCGTCGTCGTCCAGAGCGGCGGGGCGCAGCTCGACGACGGCGGCGCGCAGCTCGTCGGCGGCGTCCGCGGCGAGCCGCGCGACCTGCTGCAGCTCGCCCTTGGCGCGCGTGGGGTCGCGGTCGACGAGGGCGGCGGCGGCCTGTGCGGTCAGGCGCAGCGAGAAGAGCTTCTGGGAGACGGCGTCGTGCAGCTCGTGGGCGATCCGGGCGCGCTCGCCGGCGATGGTCAGCTCGCGGCTGCGCTCGTAGAGGCGGGCGTTGGTCAGCGCGATGGCGGCGTGGTCGGCGAGGGTACGCAGCAGGGCCTCGTCCTCGGCGCCGAAGCGGCAGCCGTCGGGGGCCGGCGGGTCGTCCGGCTCGCACTGCTTGTTCGCCAGGAAGAGGGCGCCGAGGACCTCCTCGCCGTCGGCGATGGGGGCGCCGACGAAGTCGCGCAGCCGCGGGTGGGCGCTGGGCCAGCCGCCGAAGCGGGGGTCCTTGCTCACGTCGCCGAGGCGGACGGGCTCGGCGTCCTCCAGCAGCGCGGCGAGGATGCCGTGCTGGCGGGGCAGCGGGCCGATGGCCTTCCACTGCGCGTCGCTGACGCCGTCGACGACGAACTGGGCGAAGCCGCCGTGGTCGTCCGGTACGCCCAGGGCGGCGTACTCGGCCTGCAGCAGCTCGCGGGCGGATGCCGTGATCGTCTGGAGCACGTCGCGGACCTGCACCTGCCGGCTCATGGCGAGCAGGGCGCGGCTGACCGCTTCGAGTCCGGCGACCGGGCCGGCGGCGGGGGTGGACATGCCGATCACGCTACCGGCCGGGCCGATCCACGTGATCCAGCCGCGGACCGGACCCGTATCGGCCCCCGGTCCTAGGCCCTGTGCGGACGCCGGGGAAGGGCACCGGTGTGAGCTGTGCCACGAGAGGTACGTCACCTACGACCGGGAGTAGTGGCGGGCCGCCGGGAGCGGGCCGGTCCGTGGGCGTCGGGCGCGGGACCAAAGGCCCTGCCGAGCCTACGAGGAAGGTTCGTAATGGGGGGTTTTGCATCGCATTTCCCGATCCTCTAACAATGTCGGAGTCCCCAGACGTCGTGTGAAGAGGTAGCAGAGAACGATGCGAGAGAGCATGCACCGTATCCGGGGCCGCAAGGCCCTCGTCGCCGCCCTCGCGGGTACGGCGGCCGCGACCACCGCCCTGTCCTTCGCCCCTGTCGCCACCGCCGCCGCCCCCGAGGCCGCCCCGACCAAGTCGCGGGCGATCGCCGACAAGATGATCAAGAGTGATGCGCAGTTCCAGTGCTTCTCCAACATCGTCGAGCGGGAGAGCAGCTGGGACCACACCGCGCAGAACGCCTCCTCGGGCGCGTACGGCCTGGTCCAGGCGCTGCCCGCGACCAAGATGGCGACCGCGGGCTCCGACTGGCGCACCAACCCCGAGACGCAGATCGAGTGGGGCCTGGACTACATGAAGGAGCGCTACGGCAGCGCCTGCGACGCGTGGTCCTTCTGGCAGGTCAACAACTGGTACTGAGCCACCGGCGGCCCCGGCCGCACGCGGCAGACGGGCGGCACCCCGCGAGGGGTGCCGCCCGTCTGCCGTGTCAGGGTGCGCTCAGCGCATGACCTCCGGCTCGTGCTTGCGCAGCAGCCGGGCGACCACGAAGCCGCACACCACGCTCATGGCGAGCAGCACGCTGATGTTCAGCATGTACGTGCCCGCCGTGTGCTCCCACAGCGCGTCCGTCTCGCCGCTGTCCCACGGCAGCAGCACGTTCAGGTCGGCCGTCGAGCCCATCGCGGCCACCGCCCAGCGCGAGGGCATCAGCCAGGCGAGCTGCTCCACGCCCGGGGTGCCGTGCAGCTGGAAGAGCACGCCGGTGAAGACCACCTGCACGATGGCGAACATCACCAGCAGCGGCATGGTCATCTCGGAGGTCTTCACCAGCGCCGAGATGATCAGGCCGACCATCATCGCGGTCAGGCCCAGCGTGGTCACGCCGATCGCCAGCTCCACCGCCGGCAGGTCGGAGAGGATCACACCCTCCTCGGGCAGCTGGCTGCGGCTGAGGATGCCGATGGCGCTGATGACGCCGCCCTGGAAGATGGTGATGATGCCGAGCACGATCACCTTCGACATCACGTACGCGGAGCGCGACAGGCCGACGGCGCGTTCTCGCTCGTAGATCACCCGTTCCTTGATCAGCTCACGCACGGAGTTCGCGGCGCCGGAGAAGCAGGCGCCCACCGCGAGGATGAGCACGATCGTGCCCGCGGCCCTGTTGATCAGGTGGATCTTCTCCGGCCCGTAGCCGAGCCCGAACTCGGCGGGGATGACCATGCTGACCACGCCGAGGACCACCGGCAGGGCGATGGTGAGCGCGATGAAGAAGCCGTCGGAGGAGAGGACGGAGACGTACCGTCTCATCAGCGTCCAGAGCTGCGGCATCCATGCCTGCGGCTTGGACGGGCGGAGCATCTGCGGCGGCTGCATCGCGACTGCCTGCGGGGCCACGGCGTCGATGTCGGCCGCGTACATCTGGTAGTGCTGGGAGCCCTGCCAGCGGCCCTTCCAGTCGTACTCGCGGTAGTTCTCGAAGGCGGAGAAGATGTCGGCCCAGCTCTCGTAGCCGAAGAAGTTCAGCGCCTCCTCGGGCGGGCCGAAGTACGCCACGCCGCCGCCCGGGGCCATGACGAGCAGCCGGTCGCAGAGCGCCAGCTCGGCGACGGAGTGGGTGACGACCAGGACCGTGCGGCCGTCGTCGGCCAGGCCGCGCAGCAGCTGCATGACGTCGCGGTCCATGCCCGGGTCGAGGCCCGAGGTGGGCTCGTCCAGGAAGATCAGCGACGGCTTGGTGAGCAGCTCCAGGGCCACCGAGACGCGCTTGCGCTGGCCGCCGGAGAGCGAGCTGATCCGCTTCTCCTTGTGGATGTCGAGCTTCAGCTCGCGCAGCACCTCGTCCACCCGGGCGGCGCGCTCGGCCTCCGCGGTGTCGCCGGGGAACCGGAGCTTGGCGGCGTAGCGCAGGGCGCGGGTGACGGTGAGCTGGGTGTGCAGGATGTCGTCCTGCGGCACCAGGCCGATGCGGTGGCGCAGCTCGGCGAACTGCTTGTAGAGGTTCCGGTTGTCGTAGAGGACCTCGCCGACGTCCGCGGGGCGGTAGCCCGTGAGCGCCTTGAGGAGCGTGGACTTGCCGGATCCCGACGGGCCGATGACCGCGACCAGGCTCTTCTCCGGGACACCGAAGGAGACGTTGTCCAGGATGACCTTGCCGCCGTCGACCTTCACGGTCAGGTGGCGGGCCGAGAAGCTGACCTCACCGGTGTCGACGAACTCCTCCAGCCGGTCCCCGACCAGCCGGAACGTGGAGTGACCGATGCCGATGATGTCGTCGGGGCCGATGGGGCGCCGGCCGCGCTGCGGCAGCTGCTCACCGTTGACGTACGTGCCGTTGTGGCTGCCGAGGTCGACGATCTCGGAGCGGCCGTCGGGCGTGGACCGGAACTCCGCGTGGTGGCGCGAGACCTGGAGGTCGGAGACGACCAGCTCGTTCTCCAGCGCACGGCCGATGCGGGTGACGCGGCCCAGCGAGAGCTGGTGGAACGTCGTGGGGCTGCGGTCGCCGTAGACCGACGGGGCGCCGGAGCCGCCGGCCCCCGCGCCGGCGGGCGGGCGCTGCGGCCCGGAGTGCTGTTGCGGCACGTACGGCTGCTGCTGCGGCATGCCGGCGGGCGGCCCCTGGAACGGCGGCCCCTGGGGAGGCCCCTGCGGGGGCCCGCCCCAGCCGCCGGCCGCCGGCTGCGGCGGCGCGGCCTGCTGGGCGCCGGGCGGCGGCTGGGCCATCGCGGTCTGCGCGCTGTAGACGTCGGGGGCGGCGGCGCCGGCGGGCGCGGAGAGCCGCAGCTGCGGGCCGTCGGTGGCGTTGCCGAGATACACGACCGAGCCGGGGCCGACCTCGATCTGGTGGACCCGCTGGCCCTCCACGTACGAGCCGTTGGTGCTGCCGACGTCCTCCAGGAGCCAGCTACGGCCGCCCCACCGGAGGCTGGCGTGCCGCCAGGACACCCTGGCGTCCTCCAGCACCACGTCCCCCTGCGGATCCCGCCCGACGCGATAGGCGCGCGCCGGATCGAGCGTCCACGTCTGTCCATTCAGTTCAAGTACGAGTTCAGGCACTCCATGCCCCACAAAGTTGTCCCCCGAGGTGCCCCTTGCACGGCACCTGACTTCAACAGGCCCGTAAGGAGTCTAGGGATGGCGAACATCCTGAGGAACTATTTCAGTAACAGTCGCTTCACGAAAACGCGGGTCACGACAGGAGGTGGACTTTTGCGTTCCGCTTCCTGCCCGCTCCGGGCGCTTCGCGCCCGTTGACCGCACTTGATCACTTACGGACGGTGGCAGCGCGGACACGGCGGCGGCGGGGGCGGCCGGGGGATCCGGGCGCGGTCCCCGGCGCCTCTCCCCCGCCCGTTCGGCCGCCCGCAACCGCACGTACCCCGCACGGCAACCTCCCAGCCCAGCGGGCCCGCCGCCGCCCGCCGCAACCCCGACCCGCCCGGCCGCCCGCGGCCCGTACCGCGATACCGTGGTCGCATCATGACCACCGCCGCCCGCACGCTTCTCGTCAAGATCTTCGGCCGCGACCGCGCCGGTCTCACGGCCGGCCTCTTCGACACCCTCGCCGCCTACGGGGTCGAGGTCATAGACATCGAGCAGATCGTCACCCGTGGCCGCATCACCCTGTGCGCCCTGGTCACCCCGCCCGTCGGGGCCACCGAGGGCGAGCTGCGCGCGACGATCCACTCCTGGGCCGACTCCATGCGCCTGGAGGCGGAGATAATCTCCGGCACCGGCGACAACGAGCCGCGCGCCCCCGGCCGCTCCCACGTGACCGTGCTCGGGCAGCCGCTGACCGCCGAGTCGACCGCCGGCATCGCCGCCGCGATCACCGGCAGCGGCGGCAACATCGACCGCATCTTCCGGCTCGCGAAGTATCCCGTGACCGCCGTCGAGTTCGAGGTCTCCGGCGCCGCCACCGAGGAGCTGCGCACCGCGCTGGCCACCGCCGCCGCCCGCCTCGGCGTGGACGTCGCCGTCGTGGCGTCCGGGCTGCAGCGCCGGGCCCAGCGGCTCGTGGTGATGGACGTCGACTCCACCCTCATCCAGGACGAGGTCATCGAGCTGTTCGCCGCGCACGCCGGCTGCGAGGCCGAGGTTGCGGAGGTGACCGCCGCCGCGATGCGCGGCGAGCTGGACTTCGAGCAGTCCCTGCACGCGCGGGTGGCGCTGCTGGCGGGACTGGAGGAGTCGGTGGTGGACAAGGTGCGCGAGGAGGTCCGCCTGACGCCGGGCGCCCGCACCCTGATCCGTACGCTCAAGCGCCTCGGCTACCAGGTGGGCGTGGTCTCGGGCGGCTTCACGCAGATCACCGACGACCTCAAGGACCGCCTGTCGCTGGACTTCGCCGCCGCGAACACCCTGGAGATCGTCGACGGCACCCTCACCGGCCGGATCACCGGGCCCGTCGTGGACCGGGCGGGCAAGGCCCGGCTGCTCAGCGGCTTCGCCGCCGAGGCCGGCGTGCCGCTGGCGCAGACGGTCGCGATCGGGGACGGCGCGAACGACCTCGACATGCTCAACGCGGCGGGCCTGGGGGTGGCGTTCAACGCCAAGCCGCTGGTCCGGGAGGCCGCGCACGCGGCGGTGAACGTCCCGTTCCTCGACACGGTGCTCTACCTGCTGGGCATCACGCGCGACGAGGTGGAGGCGGCGGACACGACCGGCTGATCCGGTCCCCGAGGTCGCGCAGGAAGTCCGCCAGCTCCGGCGGCTCGCGCACCTCGAAGTCCACGCCCAGCAGCGCGATCCGCACGGCCAGCCAGTCCAGCGCGTCGCCGCCGGTGACCAGCGTGCAGCGGTCCTCGCCGGCCGGCTCCAGCAGCCCGGCGCCGCGCGGCAGGCGGCGTACCGCCTCGTCGAGAGGTACGTGCAGGGTGACGACGGCGCGGTAGCGGCCCCGGTGGCCGGCGATGGACTCGGCGACGAAGGCGGCGGCGTCGGCGGCGGGCAGCTCGCGCGGCGGGTGGCGGACGCCGGTGGGCCGCGGGTCGTCGATCCGGTCGACGCGGAAGCTGCGCCAGTCGGCGCGGTCGAGGTCGTACGCGACGAGGTACCAGCGCTGACCGGTGCTGACGAGGCGGTACGGCTCGACGTGCCGGCGGGTGCCGCCCGCGCGCTTGCCCCGGTAGCCGAACCGCAGCCCCTCCCCCCCGGTGCTCGCCGCGGCCAGCGCCGCCAGCACCTCCGCCGACACCGGAGCCCCGGCCGCCGCCACCGCGCCCGCGGGGCTCACGGTCAGCGGCACCGTGGCCCGCTGGAGCGCGGAGACGCGGCGCCGCAGCCGCGCCGGCAGCACCTGCTCCAGCTTGGCCAGGGCCCGTACGGACGTCTCCTCGATCCCCTCGACGCCCCCGGCGGCCACGGCGCGCAGCCCGGCGGCGACGGCGACGGCCTCGTCGTCGTCGAGCAGCAGCGGCGGCATCGCGGTGCCCGCGGCGAGCCGGTAGCCGCCGATGGCGCCGACGGCGGCGTCCACGGGGTAGCCCAGGGTGCGCAGCCGGTCGACGTCGCGGCGTACGGTGCGCACGCTGACGCCGAGGCGCGCGGCCAGTTCGGGGCCGGTGTGCTCGCGCCCGCTCTGCAGCACGGACAGCAGGGTGAGCAGCCGTGCGGGGGTGTCGCCCATGCCCCGATCATGCCCGAGAAGGCGGACACGGTCTGACCTCCTTCGTCCGTAGCGTCGAGGTCATGGCACCTCAGCACCTCATCCGGGTCACCGGAGCCGCCGAGCACAACCTCAAGAACGTCTCCCTCGACATCCCCCGCGACAGGATCACCGTCTTCACCGGGGTGTCCGGCTCCGGCAAGTCCTCGCTCGTCTTCGACACCCTCGCCGTGGAGTCGCAGCGGCAGCTCGGCGAGACCTACGGCTGGTTCGTCCGCAACCGGCTGCCGCGGCACGACCGGCCGCGCGCCGAAAGCCTGGAGAACCTCACGCCCGCCGTGGTCGTCGACCAGCGCCCGCTGGGCGGCGGCGCCCGCTCCACCGTCGGCACCGCCACCGACGTCTACGCCGTCCTGCGCGTGCTGTTCTCCCGCTGCGCCGAGCCGTCCGCCGGCGAGGCGAGCGCGTACTCGTTCAACGACCCGCGCGGGATGTGCCCGGGCTGCGACGGGCTCGGCAAGGAGGTCCGCCTCGACCTGGACCGGCTGCTGGACCGGTCGAAGTCGCTGAACGGGGGCGCGATCCGGTTCGCGCCGTTCGGCGTCGGCTCTGTGTGGTGGCAGACGTACGCCGAGTCCGGCCTCTTCGATCCCGACCTGCCGCTGGCCCGCTACGGAGCGCGCGAGTGGGAGCTGCTCCTGCACGGCAAGGGGTTCCGGGTGCCGCGGCGCGTCAAGAGCACCGGCGCGGACGGGGAGAACACGTACGAGGGCCTGGTCGAGCGCTTCGGCCGGCTCTACCTCAGGCGGGACGTCGGCGCGCTCAGGGGCCGGACCCGCGCCGAGGTGCTGCGCGTGGTCACCGAGGCGCCGTGCCCGCGGTGCGGCGGGGCGCGGCTGAACGAGGCCGCGCTCGCCGGCCGCGTCCGGGGGTGGAACATCGCGGAACTGGCCGCGCTGGAGGCGGGGGACCTGCTGGCCGAGCTGAAGCAGGTCGACGACCCGGTGGGCGGCCCCGCCGCCGCGGCGGCGGTGAGCACCCTGGAGCGGCTGGTGGGCGTCGGCCTCGGCTACCTGAGCCTGGACCGGGACACCTCGACCCTGTCGGGCGGCGAGGGGCAGCGGCTGAAGATCGTACGGCAGCTCGGGTCGAGCCTGACCGGGATGACGTACGTGTTCGACGAGCCGAGCACCGGCCTGCACCCGCGGGACGTGCACCACCTCACCGGACTGCTGCGGGAGCTGCGCGACAAGGGCAACACCGTGCTGGTCGTGGAGCACGACCGGGACGTCATCGCGATCGCCGACCACGTGGTGGACATGGGCCCCGGCGCGGGGACGCGGGGCGGCGAGGTGGTGTTCGCGGGGCCGCCTGCGGCGCTGGCAGCGGCGGACACGCCGACGGGCAGCCGGCTGGGCCGCACGGTGCCGCTGCCCGCCCGGGTGCATACCCCGGCGGGCTTCGTGCCGGTGGAGCACGTGACGGCAAACAATCTGCGCGACGTCACGGTGGCGTTCCCCCTCGGGGTACTGACGGCGGTGACGGGGGTCGCGGGGTCGGGCAAGAGCACGCTGGTCGCGGAGTTCGTACGGCGCTACGCGGCCGGGGCGGGCCCGGAGGGCCGCGCGCCCGTCGTCGTCGACCAGTCGGCGATCACCGGCTCGTCCCGCTCGACCCCCGTGACGTACCTGGGCGCGATGGACCCGCTGCGCCGCTGCTTCGCCCGCGCGACGGGGGCGTCCGCCGCGCTGTTCAGCTTCAACTCGCGCGGCGCCTGCGCGACCTGCCGGGGCCGCGGCGCCATCGTCACCGACCTGGCGTTCATGGACCCGGTCAGCAGGCGCTGCGAGGCGTGCGGCGGGCGGCGGTTCGGGGACGAGGCGCTGGCCCACTCCGTACGCGGCCGCTCCATCGCCGACGTGCTGGAGATGACGGCGGCGCAGGCCGCCGGCTTCCTCGCGGCGGGCGGCCCCGGGGAGGCGGAGGTCGCGCGCCTGCTCGCCCCGCTCGGCGAGGTGGGACTCGGCTACATCACGCTCGGCCAGTCCGTCGCGTCCCTGTCCGGCGGCGAGCGCCAGCGCCTCAAGCTCGCCACCCGGCTGCGGTCGCCCGGCGGCCTGTACGTCTTCGACGAGCCGAGCGCCGGGCTGCACATGGCCGACGTGGAAGGGCTGATCACGCTGCTGCACCGGCTGGTGGACGGGGGCGGCACGGTGGTCGTGGTCGAGCACGACCGGGACGTCGTCAAGCACGCTGACCGGGTCATCGACCTGGGGCCGGGCGCCGGACGGGACGGCGGGCGGGTGCTGTTCGAGGGCACGCCGGCGGAGCTGGTCGGCACGGCGGAGTCGGCGACGGCGGATTATCTGCGCCGGGACCTGGCGGGCTGAGCGGCGAGAGTGCAGGCGGCCGGAGGGCCGGGGCGGGCGGGGCCCGTCCCGGCCCGGCGCTCACTGCTGGTGCGGCGTCCAGAACTCGGTGAGCCGGCCCACGCCGTGCTCCACGGACTTCCACGAGCCGGCGAACTCCACCACGGCCACGCCCGACGTCGGGAACCCGCGGCTCAGCCTGCTCAGCGTGTCCCCCTCGGCGGAGCCCGCCAGGGCGTCGGCGAGGCCGTGCATGCCGGGGTTGTGGCCGATGACCAGCAGCGTGGAGACGTCGTCGGGGACCTCGTTCAGCACCTGGATCAGCTCGCCGAGGGACGCCTCGTACAGCCGCTCCTCGTACACGGTGCGCGGGCGCCGGGGCAGCTTGCCCACGACGAGCTTCCAGGTCTCGCGGGTGCGCTTGGCACTGGAGCAGAGGGTCAGGTCCGGGTCGATGTCGTGGGCCGCGAGGAAGTCCCCGGCGGCGGGAGCGTCGGCGCGGCCGCGCTCGGCGAGCGGGCGCTCGTGGTCGGAGTCCTGGGCCCAGTCGGCCTTGGCGTGTCGGAGGAGAACGATGCTGCGGGGCGTTCCTGCGCTCATAAGCTCAGCTTCGCACGAAACCGGCCGCCGGGTCCGGGCAGTTCGCAGGGTCTCCCGCCAGGAGTGACGAGGCGGCGGCCCGTCCGCACCCGGGCGGGGGCTCAGAGGAGCCGCAGGGCGAGGAGCGCGGTGAACGCGATGACGGGCAGGGCGACGGACCACCACGGCAGCAGGCGCTGCGCCGCCGGCGGTGCGGGCTGGGTGTGGGCACCGGCTGACATCTTCGCCTCCGTGGGGTTGCCTGACGTCCCGAGTCCTTCGTGCTGCTTCGAACCTACGGACCCGGGGCGGCCCGCCCCATCCGGTGACCCACCCAGTTACCCCTGACCCTGGCCCCCTAGGGGAGGGTGGGGCTAGCCCCACCCTCCGTCCCCGCCCGGCGCCCCCGCGCGGAGCCGCGGGGGCGGGATGCGAGACTGGCGGTATGCCCGTGCTCGACCCGAATCCCCAGAACGGACAGCGCAAGCTGCTCTACGTGCTCGGCGCGATGCTCGCCATCACGGTGGTCATCGGCGTCATCGCCACGATCGCCTCGCCCTGAGCCCCGCGACCGCTGCGGTTGCGGTTGCCGTCGCGGCTGTCGCCGGTGCCGGCGGGCCGTGCCGCCGTCAGAGCTCGTCCTCGACCACGCGGTCGCGGCCGGCGAGGATCCCCACCCCCACCTGGGCGACCATGAAGGCCGCGAGCACCGCCAGCGGGACGGTCCAGCCGTCCGTGGCCCCGTAGAGCGCGCCGACGGCAAGCGGGCCCGGGATGGAGATCAGGTAGCCGGTGCTCTGCGCGAAGGCGGAGAGCCGGACGAGGCCGGCGTGGCTGCGGGCCCGGGCCCCGAGCAGGGTGAGGACCAGCGGGAACGCGCAGTTGGACACGGCGAGCAGCAGCGCCCACACCCAGGCGCCGCCCGCGGGCGCCAGCCACAGCCCCGCGTAGCCGCCGAGGCCGCACACGCCGAGCACGACGACCAGCGGCCCCTGGTGGTGCAGCCGGGCCGCGATCCGCGGCAGCACGAAGGCCAGCGGGACGCCCAGGCCCATGGCGAGGGCGAGCAGCAGCCCGGCGTTGGAGGCGGACACACCGGCGTCGCGGTAGATCTGCGGCAGCCAGCCGATGGTGACGTACGCGGCGGTGGCCTGGAGGCCGAAGAAGACGGCGAGCGCCCAGGCGGTGGGGCTCGCGGTGATACGGACCGGCCGTGCCGGCTCCGCCGCCCCCTCGGCAGCGGCGTCCCCCGCGGACCCTGCGGACCCGGCCGCTCCCACGGGCTCCGCGGACTCCGCGGCCGCCGCCCGGCGCGACCCGCGCGACAGCACCACCCACGGCACGACGGCGACCGCCGCGACGGCGGCCCACACGCCGAGCCCCAGGCGCCAGCTGCCGCCCAGCGCCTCGCTCAACGGCACGGTGAGGCCGGCGGCCGAGGCCGTACCGAGGGCCAGGCCCATCGAGTAGAGCCCGGTCATCGACCCGACCCGGTCGGGGAACCAGCGCTTGACGATGACGGGGATCAGGACGTTGCCCACCGCGATGCCGCCGAGCGCCAGCGCGCTGGCGGCCAGGAACGCGGGAGTGTTGCCGAACAGCGGGCGCAGCGCCAGGCCGCCGGCTATCGCGACGAGCCCGCCGGCGACGACGGCCACAGGGCCGAAGCGGCGGGCGAAGCGGGGCGCGAGGCTGCCGAAGACGGCGAAGCAGAGCGCCGGCATGGAGGTGAGCAGCCCGGCCACGGTGCCGCTCATGCCGATGTCGGTGCGCACGTCCTCCAGGACCGAGCCGAACGAGGCTATCGCCGGGCGCAGGTTGACCGCCGCGAGCAGCAGCGCGGGGATCATGAGCCGCAGCAGCCACGGCGTCACCCGTGGCGCGGAAGGCGGCCCGGAGGCTGCTGACACCTCGGTGACCTGCACGTCTCGGGTCGTCTCCCCCGGGGCCTCGACGGGTTCGGTGAGGATGCTGCGGCGTGACATGGAGACCATCATAGAATCATTGGATGAATGGTTGTCCACTCCGCAGTCCGAGCACGGGAGAGACATGGCACTGACGTCGCCGCGCAGGTCGAGCCTCACCGACCAGGTGATCGCCCAGCTGCGTACGCAGATCACCGCGGGTGAGTGGCCCGTCGGCAGCCGCATCCCGACCGAGCCGGAGCTGGTCGAGCAGCTGGGTGTGGCGCGGAACACCGTCCGCGAGGCGGTGCGGGCGCTCGCGAACAACGGCCTGCTCGACATCCGGCAGGGCTCCGGCACGTACGTCGCCGCGACGAGCGAGCTGGCGGGCGTCATGCAGCGCCGGTTCGCCGGGACCCCGCCGGGGGACGTCGCGGAGCTGCGCAGCGCGCTGGAGGCGCAGGCGGCGCGGCTGGCGGCGGTACGGCGTACGGAGCCGGAGATGGCGCAGTTGGAGCTGCTGCTGCGGCGCCGCGAGGAGGCGTGGGAGTCGGGGGACGCGGCCGCTTTCGTCGACGCGGACGCGACCCTGCACCTCGGGGTGGCGACGGCGTCGCACAACGAGGTGCTGACCGCCGTCTACGCGGACCTCGGCGAGGTCGTCCGCACGACCCTGCGCTCCAAGGTGGGCGACGTGCTGCTGCCGGCGGAGCACCTGGACCACGCCCGGATGGTGGCCGCGATCCGCGCCGGGGACGCGGAGACGGCCGCCGCGGAGGCGGGCCGGCACGCCTACGGCTGCATGCCGGAGCCGGCGCTCGGCGGCTGAGGCCCCGGCTACCCGTCCGGTACGTCCCGTATCGGCTCGTGGCTGACCCACGCCCGGTCGACGCCGAACCAGCAGCGGTCGCTCAGCTCGCCGCCCTCCGCGGGGTCGAGGCGCATCGGCATCCCGTCCACGTCCGGGTCCCACCACCGGGCGCACTCGATGTGCAGCTGTACGGCGTCGGTGTAGGGCCCGGCGTTGTAGCAGCGGGCGGTGACGGTCGACCCGGTGATCGCGGTGCGGCACTCGGCCCGCGTCGGCCCGCCGCGCCCGTCGGCGCCGGCCCCGTCCACGGCGCCCGCGGGACCGGCGGCGCCCAGCAGCACCGGCGCGGCGGCCACGGCGACGGCCGCGCCCAGGAGCGTACGGCGGCGCGCGGAGCCCCGGGTGCGGCGGCCGGGACGACGCGGGCCCTCACGCACCACGGAACCTCCTCGGCCGTACGGCGACGCCGCGCACGAGCGTCGCTGCTGCACCACAAGGGGACGGTAACTGTCCCTCCAGCGTGCGCCGACGCCCCGGCCGCGGCCCACCGGCGTACGCCGAACGGGCGACCCCGTGAGGGAGCCGCCCGTCCGCTCGTCCTGCCGTACGGAACGCGCCCGGCGCCCGCCGGCCACGCGCCGCGCCCGCCGGCTACGCGCCCATGATGTGCACACCGCCGTCGACGTGCACGATCTCCCCCGTCGTCTTCGGGAACCAGTCCGACAGCAGCGCCACGACCCCGCGCCCCGCCGGCTCCGGGTCCGCCATGTCCCACTCCAGCGGCGAGCGGGTGTTCCACACGTCGGCCAGGTCCGTGAAGCCGGGGATGGACTTCGCCGCCATCGAGCCGATCGGCCCCGCGGAGACCAGGTTGCAGCGGACGTTCTCCTTGCCCAGGTCGCGGGCCAGATAGCGGCTGGTGGCCTCCAGCGCCGCCTTGGCCGGGCCCATCCAGTCGTACTGCGGCCAGGCGAACTGCGCGTCGAAGGTCATGCCGACCACCGACCCGCCGCCCTGCATCAGCGGCAGGCACGCCATGGTCAGCGACTTCAGCGAGAACGCCGAGACGTGCATGGCGGTGGCGACCGACTCGAAGGGCGTGTTCAGGAAGTTGCCGCCGAGGGCGTCCGGCGGGGCGAAGCCGACGGAGTGCACGAGCCCGTCGAGCCCGCCCAGCTCCTCGCGCACGATGCCCTCGATCCGCGCCAGGTGCTCGTCGTCGGTGACGTCGAGTTCGACGACCTTCGTCGGCCTGGGCAGCTTCTTCGCGATGCGCTCGGTCAGCGTGGGCCGCGGGAACGCGGTGAGGATGATCTCCGCGCCCTGCTCCTGCGCCAGCTTCGCGGCGTGGAAGGCGATGGACGACTCCAGCAGCACGCCGGTGATGAGGACGCGCTTGCCTTCGAGGATTCCGCTCATGGTGCTCAGTGACCCATGCCCAATCCGCCGTCCACGGGAATGACGGCTCCGGTGATGTACGAGGCGTCGTCGGAGGCCAGGAACCGCACGGCCGCGGCGACGTCCGCCGGCTGCGCGTACCGGCCGAGCGGCACCTGCGCGAAGATCTCCGCCTGCCGCTCCTCCGACAGCGCCCGCGTCATGTCGGTCTCGACGAAGCCGGGCGCGACGACGTTGAAGGTGATGTTGCGCGAGCCCAGCTCGCGCGCCAGCGAGCGGGCGAAGCCGACGAGCGCCGCCTTGGAGGCGGCGTAGTTGGACTGGCCCGGGGAGCCCATGAGGCCCACCACGGAGGAGATGAGCACGACGCGCCCCTTGCGGGCCCGCAGCATGCCGCGGTTGGCGCGCTTGACGACGCGGAAGGTGCCGGTGAGGTTGGTGTCCACGACGGAGGTGAAGTCCTCCTCGGACATCCGCATCAGCAACTGGTCCTTGGTGACACCGGCGTTGGCCACCAGCACCTCCACGTTGCCGTGCTCCTCCTCCACCTCCTTGTACGCCCGGTCGACCTGCTCGGTGTCGGTGATGTCGCACCTCACCGGCAGGCAGCCCAGCTCCACCAGCTCCGCGGGCGGCTCGCCCGAGCGGTACGTGAACGCGACCTTGTCGCCCGCCTCGGCGAACGCGCGGGTGATGTCGAGGCCGATACCGCGGTTGCCTCCGGTGACCAGAACCGAGCGGCTCAAGGACCCATCCCTTCTCCCTGGTGGATCCCGGACTCTCTCCAGGACTCCTCACCCGAGAAGCTATCGGTACGGGACGCGCCACGGGCATTCCGCCCCCCACACAGGCCCGCGGCGGACACTTGTGGGGTTCTCACAGAAACCCGCTGGGCACGGGGCATCCGCTCGGGCATGATCGGCCGGGGGCCCGGACGCGGCCCGCGGCACCACCACCCACCACCGACCGGAGGGCAGAACGTGAGCAAGTCGGTCCATTCCCTCGACGACGGGTTCCTCGCACTGCCGCTCGGCGCCCTCGCGGACGCCGCGCTCGCGCGGGCCCGGGCGCTCGGCGCCGAACACGCCGACTTCCGCCTGGAGCGGGTCCGCAGCGCCGCCTGGCGGCTGAAGGACGCCAGGCTCGCGGGCTCCACGGACACCACCGACCTCGGGTACGCGGTGCGCGTGGTGCACGGCGGGGCCTGGGGCTTCGCCGCCGGGGTCGACCTCACGATGGACGCCGCCGCACGGGTCGCCGCCCGGGCGGTGGCGATGGCGAAGCTGTCGGCGCGGGTCATCGCCGCGGCCGGCGCGGACGAGCGGGTCGAGCTGGCGCCGGAGCCGGTGCACGCGGAGAAAACGTGGATCTCCGCGTACGAGGTGAACCCCTTCGACGTACCGGACGCCGACAAGACCGGGCTGCTGACCGAGTGGAGCGAGCGGCTGCTCGGCGCCGAGGGTGTCTCGCACGTGGACGCCTCGCTGCTGGCGGTCCAGGAGAACAAGTTCTACGCCGACACCGCCGGCACCTCGACGACCCAGCAGCGCGTGCGGATCCACCCGGAGCTGACCGCGGTGACGGTCACCGACTCCGGCGACTTCGACTCGATGCGCACCCTCGCGCCGCCCGCCGGCCGCGGCTGGGAGTACGCGACCGGCACCGGCTGGGACTGGGACGCGGAGCTGGCGCGGATCCCCGGCTGGCTGGCCGAGAAGATGGCGGCGCCGAGCGTCGAGGCCGGCTCGTACGACCTGGTGGTCGACCCGTCGAACCTGTGGCTGACGATCCACGAGTCCGTCGGCCACGCCACCGAGCTGGACCGCGCCCTCGGCTACGAGGCCGCGTACGCCGGCACCTCCTTCGCCACGTTCGACCAGCTGGGCACGTTGCGCTACGGCTCCGGGCTGATGAACGTCACCGGCGACCGCACCGCCGAGCACGGGCTCGCCAGCATCGGCTACGACGACGAGGGCGTGCAGGCCCAGTCGTGGGACCTGGTGCGCGAGGGCGTGCTCGTCGGCTACCAGACCGACCGCCGCATCGCGAAGCTCACCGGCGCCGACCGCTCCAACGGCTGCGCCTACGCCGACTCCTCCGCCCACGTGCCCGTCCAGCGCATGGCGAACGTCTCGCTGCAGCCCGCGCCCGAGGGGCCGACGACCGAGGAGCTGATCGGCGAGGTCGAGCGCGGCATCTACGTCGTCGGCGACCGCTCCTGGTCGATCGACATGCAGCGCTACAACTTCCAGTTCACCGGGCAGCGGTTCTTCCGGATCGCGAACGGCGAGCTGAAGGGCCAGCTCAAGGACGTGGCGTACCAGGCGACGACCACCGACTTCTGGGGCTCGATGTCGGCGATCGGCGGCCCGGAGACGTACGTGCTCGGCGGCACGTTCAGCTGCGGCAAGGCCCAGCCCGGCCAGTCGGCGTCGGTCTCGCACGGCTGCCCGTCCGCGCTCTTCCGCAACGTCAACATCCTCAACACCACCCAGGAGGCCGGCCGATGACGCGGACTACCCGGACGACCGCGCCCCACGAGACCGTCGAGCGGGCCCTGGAGCTGTCGCGCGCCGACGGCTGCGTCGTGATCGCCGACGAGGAGTCGAGCGCGAACCTGCGCTGGGCGGGCAACGCGCTGACGACGAACGGCGAGACCCGCGGCCGTACGCTCACCGTCATCGCCACCGTCGACGGCCGGGAGGGCACGGCCTCCGGCGTCGTCTCCCGCGCCGCCGTCACCGCCGACGACCTGGAGCCGCTGGTACGGGCCGCGGAGGCGGCCGCGCGCGAGAGCGGACCGGCGGAGGACGCCCGGCCGCTGGTCGAGGGCGTGCCGCAGTCGGCCGACTTCACCGCGCCGCCCGCGGAGACGTCCTCCGACGTGTTCGCCGCCTTCGCGCCGGCGCTCGGCGAGTCCTTCGCCCGCGCCCGGGCCGGCGGCCGGCAGCTCTACGGCTTCGCGAACCACATGGTGACCTCCACCTACCTGGGCACCTCCACGGGGCTGCGGCTGCGCCACGACCAGCCGACCGGCACGCTGGAGCTGAACGCCAAGTCGCCGGACCGGACGAAGTCCGCCTGGGCGGGCCGCTCGACCCGGGACTTCGCCGACGTGGACCCCGCCGAGCTGGACGCGGAGCTGGCGCAGCGGCTGGCGTGGGCGGAGCGCACGGTGGAGCTGCCCGCCGGGCGGTACGACACGCTGCTGCCGCCGAGCGCGGTGGCGGACCTGCTGGTGTACATGTTCTGGTCCGCATCGGGCCGCGACGCGCACGACGGCCGTACGGTCTTCAGCAAGCCGGGCGGCGGCACCCGCGTCGGTGAGAAGCTGGCCGGGCTGCCGCTGACGCTGCGCAGCGACCCGGCGGAACCGGGCCTGGAGTCGGCGCCGTTCGTCGTCGCGCACGCTTCCGGCAACGACTGGTCGGTGTTCGACAACGGGCTGCCGGTCGGGCCCACGGAGTGGGTGCGCGAGGGCACGTTGCAGCACCTGCTGACGAACCGCTTCACCGGGGGTCTCACCGGCCTGCCGGTCACGCCGGAGGCGGACAACCTGGTCCTCGACGGGGGCGGCACGAAGTCGCTGGACGAGATGGTCGCGGACCTGGGGCACGAGGGACCGGGGCTGCTCCTGACCTGCCTGTGGTACATCCGCGAGGTCGACCCGGCGACGCTGCTGCTGACCGGGCTGACCCGGGACGGCGTGTACCTGGTGGAGAACGGCGAGGTGACCGGGGCGGTGAACAACTTCCGCTTCAACGAGTCGCCGGTCGACCTGCTGGGGCGCGCGGCCGAGGCCGGGGCCACGGAGCGGACGCTGCCGCGCGAGTGGGGCGACTGGTTCACGCGGGCGGCGATGCCGCCGGTGCGGATCCCCGACTTCAACATGAGCTCCGTCAGCCAGGGCGTGTAGCTGCCATTACCCTCGTACGCAGCCGCAAGGGGCGGCGCGGGTTCGAGGCCGAGGAGATACGAGAGACGTGACGGACATCGTCGACGAGCTGCGGTGGCGCGGGCTGCTGGCCCTGTCCACCGACGAGGACGCACTGCGCAAGGCGCTCGCGGACGGTCCCGTCACGTTCTATTGCGGCTTCGACCCGACGGCGCCCAGCCTGCACGTCGGCCATCTGGTGCAGGTGCTGACCATGCGCCGGCTGCAGGCGGCCGGGCACCGGCCGCTGGCGCTGGTCGGCGGCGCGACGGGCCAGATCGGCGACCCCAAGCCGGACGCGGAGCGCACGCTCAACGACCCGGAGGTCGTCGCCGGCTGGGTCGAGCGGGTCCGCGCGCAGATCGAGCCGCTGCTCGACTTCGAGGGCCCGGCCGCCGCCCGGATGGTCAACAACCTGGACTGGACCGCGGGCATGTCCGCGATCGAGTTCCTGCGCGACATCGGCCGGCACTTCCGGGTGAACAAGATGATCGCCAAGGAGGCCGTGGCCCGCCGGCTGGAGTCCGAGCACGGCATCGGCTACACCGAGTTCAGCTACCAGATCCTCCAGGGGCTGGACTTCCTGGAGCTGTACCGGCGGCACGGCTGCACCCTGCAGACGGGCGGCAGCGACCAGTGGGGCAACCTGACGGCGGGCACCGACCTGATCCACCGGGTCGAGCCGGAGGCCGTGGTGCACGCGCTGGCGACGCCGCTGATGACCAAGGCGGACGGCACGAAGTTCGGCAAGACGGAGGGCGGTGCGGTCTGGCTCGACGCGGAGCTGACGACGCCGTACGCCTTCTACCAGTTCTGGCTGAATGTCGACGACCGCGATGTCAGCCGCTACCTGCGGATCCTCAGCTTCCGCAGCCGTGCGGAGCTGGCGGAGCTGGAGCGGCAGACCGAGGAGCGGCCGCAGGCGCGGGCCGCGCAGCGGGCGCTGGCGGAGGAGCTGACGACGCTGGTGCACGGCGCGGACCAGTGCGCCGCGGTGATCGCGGCGTCGCGGGCCCTGTTCGGGCAGGGCGAGCTGGCGGAGCTGGACGAGGCGACGCTGCGGGCGGCGCTGGCCGAGGTGCCGCACGCACGGGTCGCGGAGCTGGGTCCGGTGGTGGAGCTGCTGGCCGAGGTGGGCCTGGCGCCGAGCCGGTCGGCGGCCCGCAGGACGGTCAAGGAGGGCGGGGCGTACGTGAACAACGTGAAGGTCGCGGCCGAGGACGCCGTGCCGGCCGTCGAGGACCTCCTGCACGGTCGCTGGCTGGTGCTGCGCCGGGGCAAGCGCAACCTGGCGGCGGTCGAGCTGGCGGCCCCGCCGGCCGGCTGAACGCCGGAGCGGCGGGGCGCCTGAGCGGCTCGGGGGCGGGGCTGATCGGCTAGCGGGGGCTCCGCTTCTTGTAGCCGCGCATGTTCTCGTACACCGGGGTGCCCAGTGCCACGACGGCCACCGCGCCGGCGAGCTGGAGAATGTGCCGGATCCAGTCGATGCCCTTGGTGTCGTCCACGCCGATCCCCGAGGCCACGGCGTTGCCGATGATGGCCCCGATGATGCCGAAGACGGTGGTCAGCCAGAGGGGGATGGCCTGTTTGCCGGGCAGGATGGCCCGGGCGATGACGCCCAGGATCAGGCCCAGGATGATGGCCCACAGCCAGCTCATGTCGCCTCCTAGTGCGGGCGGGGTCCGCCTGCCGTGCCAGTTTCTTGCGGCGGGCCGGGTAGTGCATTCCGGCCAGGGCCGTTCGAGGTATGGGGCGGTATGTCCCGCCCCCGCGTCGAAGGCCGGCCCATCCCGGCGTACCTTGGGGACGTACCCGGTGACAGGGGGTGGAGTGTGAAGCGGAAGCGCCACGGCGATGCCGACGTGTTCAGGATCACCGGCGCGCGGCAGAGCCTGGACGACGACGTGCGCGGCCGGCAGCGGCGGTACGTGATCTCCATGGGGATCCGCGCCGTCTCGGTGGTGGCCGCCGCGCTGCTCTGGAATGTCGAGCGGCACGTCGCGGTGATCGCGCTCGTCCTCGGCATGTTCATCCCGTACTTCGCCGTGGTCATCGCGAACGCGGGCCGGGAGAACGTCCGTTCGCTTCCGTCCGCCTTCGACATCGCGCCGCAGCGCGCCGTGATCGCCCCGCCGCCGCGGGCCGCGCGGAAGCCCGACGCACCTGCCGAACCCTCCGCGGCCCGGACCGAGTCGACGACCAGCGATAGCGCTCCGCCGACCGTTTGATCACCAAGAGTGCAAGCTCAGAAAAACCTCAAATCAAATATGCCGATCCGGTGCCGGGTGCCCCTCCTCGCGTGACATACTTCGTACGCGCTCCGCATCCCCCGTCGGAGCGACGGACCGACGCCGGGCGGCTCCCCCCGTGGCTGCCCGGCGTCGCCCCATTTCCGGGACGTAGGCTGGGGCCCCGTGAACACCGCCGATCCCACTCTCATCTGCTCCGCCAAGGGCTGCCGTACGCCCGCGGTGTGGGTGCTCGCCTGGAACAATCCGAAGCTGCACACGCCCGAGCGCCGCAAGACGTGGCTCGCGTGTGAGGAACACCGCGAATACCTGAGCCGCTTTCTGGGCGTACGCGACTTCCTCAAGGAGGTCGTCACGCTGGCCGACTGGCAGGAGGCGCAGAAGAGCGCGGAAAAGGACGCCGAAGGCGAAAGCGGGCCGGATCCGGCCCGCGGCTGACGGGCGGGGACCCGGCGCCGCGGCCGGGAGCCGCGGCCGGGGGCCTCAGCCGGCGGCCCGGCACGGGGAGGTTCTCAACCGCCCCGCGTCAACCGCCGATTGCCGACATCGGCCGGTCCGGCTGGACGAACGACGGGTCGTCGAGGCCCGCGCCCGCCTTCTTCCCCCACATCGCCTCCCGCCACAGCCGCGCCACCTCCTCGTCCGGCGCGCCGGAGCGCAACGCGGCCCGCAGGTCGGTCTCCTCGCGCGCGAACAGGCAGTTGCGCACCTGTCCGTCCGCGGTCAGCCGGGTGCGGTCGCAGGCCCGGCAGAAGGGCCGGGTGACGGAGGCGATGACACCGACGCGGGCCGGGCCGCCGTCCACGAGCCAGCGCTCCGCGGGCGCGGAGCCGCGCGCCGTCTCGCCCTCGGGGGTCAGCGTGAAGCGCGTCCGCAGGGAGGCGAGGATGTCGCCGGCGGTGATCATGCCGTCGCGCTGCCAGCCGTGCTGCGGGTCGAGGGGCATCTGCTCGATGAACCGCAGCTCGTACCCCTCGGCGACGGCCCAGGCGAGCAGGTCGGGGGCCTCGTCCTCGTTGAACCCGGACATCAGCACGCTGTTGACCTTCACCGGCTCCAGGCCGGCGGCCCGGGCGGCGGCGAGGCCGCGGAGCACGTCCCCGTGCCGCTTGCGGCGGGTCAGCCGTTGGAAGACGTCGGCCCGCAGGGTGTCCAGCGAGACGTTCACCCGGTCCAGGCCCGCGGCCTTGAGCGCCGGGGCCGTGCGCTCCAGGCCGATGCCGTTGGTGGTCAGGGAGAGCTTGGGGCGGGGCGCGAGCGCGGCGCAGCGCTCGACTATGCCGGTGAGCCCGGGGCGCAGCAGCGGCTCGCCGCCGGTGAAGCGCACGTCGGTCACGCCCAACTCGGTGACCGCCAGGCGGACGAGGCGGACGATCTCGTCGTCGGTGAGCAGCTCGGGTTTGCCGAGCCACTGGAGCCCTTCCTCCGGCATGCAGTACGTACACCGCAGGTTGCACCGGTCGGTGAGCGAGACGCGCAGGTCTGTGGCGACTCGCCCATAGGTGTCACGCAGCATGGAGACGGCCCCTCCCACGGCGGTTCCTGACCCCAGGCAGCCTACGCCAGGCCACCGACATTCAACAGTTTGTTGAGCATGCGGGCCGAAACGTTCCGCCAGATGCGCGTGACGACTGCGCCGGAAGCGTCCGACGTGGCCGACACGCCAAAAGACACTGCATGGCGATGTATTGATGGCCACGGGTGATCAGGGATACGTTCGCTTGCCGTGTACCTGACCGCGGCAACTGTCCGCGGCGGATTCCTGACTGATGATCTGGAGATCCCATGACTCATCTCCGACCCCGCGGCCGGCGCCTGCTGGCAGTGCCACTCGGGCTCACCCTCGCGGCGGCGCTCGGCGTCCTGCCGGGGGCGGCCTCCGCCGCGTCGGCTCCGGAGCCCGGCAGCAGTGCCGGGGCCGCGGCCGGCGAGAACCTTTCCTACGTGGTCAACACGAAGACCGATGGCAAGACGATCGCCCGGGTCACCGACGCGATCGCGGACGCGGACGGCTCGGTGGTCGCCACGCACAAGAAGATCGGCGTGTTCGTCGCCCATTCCACCAACCCGGACTTCGCAGCCGAGCTGCGCGGCGTGCGCGGCGTGCAGTCCGCGGGCGCGAGCCGGACCGCGCCGCTGACGCCCGGCGGGACGCTGGAGACCAGCGCGCCGGAGGTCTACAAGGGCGCCGCCAAGGCCCGTTCGCAGGACCCGGACGTCGAGCCGCTGGAGAACGAGCAGTGGGACCTGCCGGCGATCGGCGCCGACAAGGCGCACAAGATCTCGACCGGCAGCCGTGACGTCACCGTCGGCGTCATCGACACGGGCGTGGACGACACCCACCCCGACCTCAAGAACAACTTCTCCGCCGAGCAGTCCGCCAACTGCGTCGGCGGCGTCGCGGACACCACCGAGGGCGCCTGGCGGCCCTACGACCCGGCGGGCGACTACCACGGCACCCACGTCGCGGGGGAGATCGCCGCCGAGCGCAACGGCGTCGGCGTGGCCGGCGTCGCGCCCGGCGTGCAGGTCGCCTCGCTCAAGGTGAGCGAGCCGGACACCGCCCTGTTCTACGCCGAGGCCGTCGTCTGCGCCTTCGTCTTCGCCGGCGACAACGGCATCGAGATCACCAACAACAGCTACTACGTCGACCCGTGGCTCTACAACTGCCTCGACGACCCCGACCAGCGGGCGATCGTCGAGGCGGTCAACCGCGCCTCGATGTACGCGATGGGCAAGGGCACCCTGCACCTCGCCGCGGCCGGCAACTCCAACCACGACCTCGCGTCCGACGAGATCCTGGACGACTCCAGCCCGAACGACACCACGCCCGGGGACCGCACGATCGACCCCGCCGAGTGCTGGGACATCCCGACGCAGCTGCCCGGCATCGTGACCGTCGCGGCGACCGGCGTGAACGACGACAAGTCGTACTACAGCAGCTACGGCCAGAAGGTCGTCGACGTCGCCGCGCCCGGCGGTGACGGCTACCAGATCCCGGACACGCCGTCGAAGAACGGCCGCATCCTGTCGACGCTGCCGGAGAACAAGTACGGCTGGCTGCAGGGCACGTCGATGGCCACCCCGCACGCCGCGGGCGTGGCGGCGCTCATCAAGAGCAAGCACCCGCGGCTGTCGCCCGCGGCGCTGCACATGATGATGAAGGTCCAGGCGGACAACCCGGGCTGCCCGGAGTTCTACGACCCGGACGGCAACGGGGTCGAGGACTCCACCTGCACCGGCAGCAAGCGCAACAACGGCTTCTACGGGGCAGGCATCGTCGACGCGTACGACGCCGTACGGCGATGAGGGCCGGCCGGTGACGTGACGGTGACGTGACCGGCGGCTCACGGGCCGGGCGGCGGTGCCTCAGGGCGCCGCGGCCCGGCCTTCGCCGTCTGCGGACGCGGGCGCGGGCAGGGGCGCGCGCTCCGGCCCGCCCGCGGGCGCCATGCGGCGCAGCACGCCGTCCGTGATGAGGTACTGCGCGGCGACGTACGTCGCCATCACCCAGAACCCGGCGGCGGGCAGCTGCGGCCAGTCGGCGAGGTCGGTGGCGATGAGGGTGTCGGAGAGCAGGAACAGCGCGCCCCCCGCGCCCGCCCGCGGCCCGAACCGGGCGGCGCCGAGGGCCATCACGGCGAGCAGCAGGCTGTACGCGGCCACGGGCCCGCGCAGCCCGGGGTCGAGCCCCGGCCACAGCGCGCCGACGCCGGCGGCCCAGGCGGCCCCGTACGCGACGACGAGCCACCGCTCCCGCGGGCGCGGCAGCCGGGTCTCGCGCCGGAACAGCGCCAGATAGCACACGTGCCCGGCGCCGAACGCCCCCATTCCGGCCAGGAACGGCCCGTCCCCGCCCACCTGGAGCAGCACGTCCCCGGCCCACCCGAAGCCCAGCCCGGCGACCAGCGCCCGCGGGGCGCCGCGGGCGGCGGCGCAGGCGGCGAGGGCCGGCATGAGCACCGGCTTGGTGGCGTGCACGAGCCAGCCGGCTCCGGCGAGGTGCCCCACCAGATGCGCGGCGGCGGCAGCCGCGACCACCCCGAGCGCGCCCCGCGCCACGGCCCCGCGGCCCACCCGGAGGCGGCGGCGGGGACGGGGGGTCGGTACGGCGGCTTCGGCCATGGGCCCAGTCTGGCGTACGGAGCGCCACGCGTCTGCGCAGGACGCCCGGGAGAGCCCGCGGACCCCGCGGACCCCCAGGACGGCCGCGAGCCCGCGTACCCGACGCCCCTACGCCGGAGCCGGCAGGTCCAGCAGCGCGAGCCGGGCCGGATCGAGGACGATCCGGATCCCGGTGATCCGCCCGCCGTCGACGGCGAATGCGAGCACCGCCTGCGGCGCGCCGTCCCCGTGCCACGAGACGATCCCGGGGCCGCCGTCCACGAGCACCTCCTGCCTGCGCGCGCCCGCTCCGGCGGACGCCTGCGCCCCGGCGGCGACCCTGGTGGCGCCCAGGGTGACGACGGTGCCGGAGGGGGTGTCGAGGGTCAGCTTGACCTCGGGGTGGAGGACCCGCAGCAGCTCCTCGAAGTCACCGCGCCGCGCCGCCGCGAGGAACGCGTCGACCACGGCGCGCTGCTCCCGCCGGACCCCGGCCGGCCGTTCGCCCGTCCGCACCTTCCGACGGGCGCGGCTGGCGAGCATCTTGGCGGCGTCGGTGGACTTGCCGAGGATCCGGCCGATGTCGTCGAACGGGACCGCGAACAGGTCGTGGAGCACGAACGCCAGCCGCTCGCAGGGCCCGAGCGACTCCAGGACGACCAGCAGCGCGAGCCCGACGGAGTCGGCGAGCACCGCGTCGTCCTCGGGCGCCTGCGCGTCGTCGAGCGCCACGAGCGGTTCCGGCCCGTCGTCGTACGCCGTCTCGGGGCGCGCCTGGCGGGCCCGTAGCGCGTCGAGGCAGATCCGGCCGACGACCGTGGTCAGCCAGCCGGGGAGGTTGCGGATGCCGGCCGCGTCCTGGCGGGCCAGCCGCAGCCATGCCTCCTGCACGGCGTCCTCGGCGTCGGCGTGCGACCCGAGCATGCGGTACGCGACCGAGCGCAGCCGGTCGCGCTCGGCCTCGAAGGCCTCGGCCGCCTCGGGGGTGGGGTCGGACATGCGGGTTACCTTCCTCGGTGCTGCTCCGTCATGAGGGATGACGGCCCCGGAGGGGCGCAGGTAACCGATGAAGGAGCAGCACCGATGGAAGCACGCGTGACCGGCCCGGACAACCCGGACGTGACCACGGCGATCCGGCACCTCTACAGGGCGATCCACGCGGGCGGCGCCGACCCGCGGCTGCTGTCGCTGGTCCATCTGCGCACCAGCCAGATCAACGGCTGCAGCCCGTGCGTCTTCGCCGCCGTCCGGGCGGCGAAGGCGGCCGGCGAGACGGACGAGCGGCTGCACCACGTGGTCGCGTGGCGGGAGACCCCGTACTACACGGACGCCGAACGGGCGGCCCTCGCCCTGACGGAGGCCGCCACCCGGCTCCAGGACGGCGCACCGGGGGTGACGGACGAGGTCTGGGCGGCGGCCGCGGAACACTTCGGCGAGGAGGAACTGGGCGCGATCACCCTGGAGATCGCGGTGACGAACTTCTTCAACAGGATCAACCGCACGGTCAGGGAGCAGGCCGGAAAGACCTGGTGACCGAGACCGGGGGCCGGTTGCCCCGGCTCCGGACCGGAGGGTCGGTGCGGAGCCGGGGCGAACCGGGCTACCGGGCGGTGCCGCGGGGCGGCCGCTGCGTCAGGCGCGGGGGCCGTCGGAAGGGAGCGTGACGCGGTTCGGGATGGCGTCGTAGACGGCCGTGTCGAGGGAGTTCACCGAGCCGTCCGCGACGGCGTCGACCAGGCCGCCGAGTCCGGTCTCGACCATCTTGGCGAGCATGCCGTTGCGCTTCATGCCGTCGTACTGGGTCTGCGAGGACGTCTCGAAGAGGACCACCGCGGAGCCGCGGAGCTGGTACGAACCGAGCGCGGTGCCCGGCAGGTTGGTGGACTGGGGGTAGAGGGTCAGCTTGCCGTAGCCGGACTCGCCCCGCGCCTGGAGCGCGTCGTGGACGGCGACGTTGGCCCGCTTGGAGGCGTCCAGGTCGAACTTGGGCCAGTTGCCGAACTCGGCCGGGTTGTCGATGAACTTGGCCGAGATGGACAGCGGCGACATGCTCTCCATGTCCTCGGTGGCGTAGCAGGACCACTGGTTGTGCAGGTCGACGAAGTAGTCGACGGTGCCGAACTCCTGCTCCAGCGAACGGTAGACGTTGCGGGAGGTCTGCGCCTCGGGAGTGATGTACCAGCCGGTGTCGGCGCTGTTGCCCGGGAAGTCCCCGGCCGCGGGGACGTAGTCCAGGTTCGGGTTGAAGTCGCGGTTGATGTCGAAACCGCCGACCCGGGAGTTGTAGTTCCACGACGGGGACGCACCCGCCAGCTGCGGGAAGTCGGCGACGACCTCGTTCCAGGTCATGTCGTTCTGCCGCTGGTCGAGTTCGCCTCCGTCGACGTTCAGCCGGGGGACGACCACCACGGTGACGTTCTCCCGCAGCTTCTTGGCCGCCGGGCTGTTGGAGCCCCACTGCTTGAGCAGCTCCAGGGCCGCCTCGGTGCCGTGCATCTCGTTGCCGTGGATCTGCGTCTGCACGTACACGACCTTGTCGCCCTCGCCGACGCGCGCGGCGTGGATGGCGCGGCCCTGGTTGGAGTACCCGGCCACCTCCACGTCGACGATGCCGCCGGTGCTGGTCTCCAGCTGCCGGAGAGCGGTGGTCAGTTGTGCGTAGTCGACGAAGCCGTTGTTGCCGGATCCGGATGCCTCGGTGCCGCAGTGGGACACCGGCGGGATCGCGCCGGCGGTGGGACTGTCGGCGGCGTTGGCGGCCACGGTGGAGAGGCCGGCGATCAGGGCGGTGCTCGCCAGTGTGGCGACCCAGTTTCGTGGGGACATTCACTGCTCCTCAGGCGTCGTAAGGCACTGCTGAGGGGGGGTGCGCGACACTCTAAGCGCTCAAGAGACATCTGTGAACGGGGTGTTTGCTCCTGTCGCATACGCACCCACCGCAGCATCCTTGCCACCGCCCCCGCCCCGCCCCGGTCGACGCGGCGCGGTTACCGGCCGGTCGGCTCGGGGGCGGCGGCGGGGCGGTGACGGTGTGTCAGACGGTACGGGCGGTGGCCGGGGGACGGCTGAGGGCGGGGGCCGCGCGCCGGCGGGAGCTGGGTGGTGTGGCGGCGGGCGAGGCGGAGGACCGCGCGCAGGGTCGGTTCCGCCTGGCCCGGGTCCCGGCGCCAGCGGGCCTCGATCGCCACCGGGCCGGGGCGGGTGGCCAGCGGGAGGTCGACGAGGCCGCCGTCCTCCAGGTCCCGTACGACGGCCAGCCTCGGCAGCAGCGCCAGGCCGCGGCCGTGGGCCGCGAGGCGGCGCAGCGCGGGCAGGGAGCCCGCGGCCGTGGCGGCGCGGGAGCGGGCGGGGAGGTCACGGCTGAGGCGGTCGTAGAGGACCGTCGAGCTGCAACCGGGCTCCGCGACGAGGAAGTCGGCGGCCAGTACGTCCGCCTCCGTGACCTCCGTCGCGCCTGCCAGCGGGTGCGCGGGGCCGGTGACGAGCACGACTTCCTCGTGGCCGACGACCGCGCTGGGGCCCGCGGTGCGGCTGCCGTCGTCGAAGTGGAAGGCGAGGTCCAGTTCGCCGGCGGCCAGTTGCTCCGCCAGCCGTTCGCGGGAGCCGACGACGACGCTGATCTCCGCGTCCGCGTCCGGCCCGCCCGCGCCGTAGCCGAGGGCGGTGACGATGTCCGGCAGCCACTCCCCCGCCAGCGTCTCCGGCGCGCCGATGCGCAGCCGGGGCCGGGAGTCGGCGGCGGCGCTGCGCATGCGCTCGTCGATCTCCAGCGCCTCGCGCGCGTACGGCAGCAGCCGGCGGCCGGCGTCGGTGAGGGAGGCGCCGGTGGAGGTGCGGACCACGACCGTGACGCCGAGTTCCTGTTCCAGGCGGCGCAGTTGGGCGCTGAGGCTCGACTGCGCGTAGCCCAGCCGCTCGGCCGCCGCCGATATCCCGCCGGTCTCGGCCACCGTCACGAAAGCGCGCAGATATCGTGAGTCCACCGGGGGATCGTGTCACCGCCCTCTTCGCCCGCGCCATCACTTTTTTGCATGGACGCGCCACACGATACGTGCCGTCCGCTCCGCCAAGTGATCTCGGGTGCCCGGGAGTTGGCTTCCCCGCGCCGGGCGCGCTCCCTCGTCACCGCTCCCGGCGCGGGCCGTCACACCGCGGCGTCCAGCCGGAACCCGTCCAGCTCGATCCCCGCCCATGCCAGCTCGATGAGCACGTCCACCGCCCGCCGGTCGTCCGGCACCTCGGCGATCAGCACCGCCGGGTCGGCGCCGGGCAGCGGGGGTACGTCGAGGACGAGCGAGAGCAGCCGCCGCACCTCGACGCGGCGGCCGGGATCCGCCAGCCGCAGCCTCAGGTACCGGATGTTCCGGGGCGCCGCGTCCCACGGCCCGGCGTCGTGCCGTACCGCGTGCCGTTGCTCGTGCCGGGCCGCGGCCCGGGCCGCTTCCCGGGCCCCCTCCCGTCCGGCGTCCCGCGCCGCCGCCGGCTGCGGGATCAGTACGCGCTGGTCTCCGTCAGCTCCGTGAAGGGCCATGGTGGGCTCCCGTTCTGCCGTCCGCGCCCCGGCCGCTCCCCGGCCGGCTGCCTTCGGGCTCCACGATCCGCCCCCGGACCGCCGCCCGTCATCGTCCCGCGAGTGGTTCCCGCGCTGCGGCCGGGGGTGTAGGGGCCCGGCGGCTGCAACCTGCGCAGCAGCGCCCGCTGCGCCTTCCGGAGGACGCCTGACCGGCACTGATTCGCTACGGTGCAGGACATGAGTGCGGCAGCGCAGACGGAAGCGAACAGCGAGCACACGGTGTTCCGCTACCTCGCGACCGCGATCGAGGACGGGCGGGAGTCGGCGCGGGGTGCCCGCGCGTACGCCAAGGACGCGGGCTTCGCCGCAGGCGTGGCGCTCGGCTGCGTGGGCACGATGCTGCTGGCGCCGGACGGGCGCACCGGCCTCGACGCGCCGGCCTGGGTGCTCGGCCTGGCGGGCAGCGCGGCGCTGCCCGCCCGGCACCGCTTTCCGCGCGCGGTACTGCTGGTCACGGTGGTGGCGATGCTCGCGTACCAGCTCCGCGGCTACCCCGACGGCAGCCCGGTGCTGCCGGTTCTGGTCGCCGTCTACCGCTGCATCCGCGCCGGGCACCGCGCCTTCTTCGCGGCCACCGCCCTGGCCTCCCTCGCGATCAGCCTCGGCTCGCTGCCCCTCCTCCCGCTCGGCGACGACGCACTGCGCGCGGCGCTGGAGAAGCGGTTCCTGACGTTCGGCTGGGTGGTGGCGTGCGCGATGGCCGCCGCGATGCGCATCCAGCACGAGGCGATGCTCGCCCAGGCCGAGGAGCGGGCCGCAGAGAACGCCCAGCGCAGCGCCGACGAGGAGCGGCTGCGCATCGCCCGCGAGCTGCACGACACCCTCACGCACAGCATCTCCGTGATCAAGGTGCAGGCCGGGGTCGCCGTGCACCTGTCGAAGAAGCGCGGCGAGGAGCCGCCGCCCGCGCTGCTGGCCATCCAGGAGGCCAGCGGCGACGCCGCGCGCGAGCTGCGCTCCACGCTGCACGTGCTGCGCAACGCGGACGGCGGCGCCGAGGGCGTCGGGCTGGAGCGGCTGCCGGAGCTGGTGGAGCGGGCCCGGGGCTCGGGGGTGCCGGCGGAGGTGGCGGTGGCCGGCGAGCGGCCGGAGCTGCCCGCGGAGGTGGACCGGGCGGCGTACCGGATCGTGCAGGAGTCGCTGACGAACGTCGCGCGGCACGCGGGGCCCGCGGCGGCGGTGGGGATACGCGTGTCGTACGAGCCCGACAGGGTCGTCGTCCAGGTCGACGACGACGGCGCCGCCGACCCCGCCGCGCCGCCGGCGCCGGGCATCGGGCTGACGGGGATGGCCGAGCGCGTCGCCGCGCTCGGCGGCGAACTGCACGCCGCGCCCCGGCCGGAGGGCGGCTTCCGGGTACGCGCCGAGCTGCCGGTGCGGCAGCCGGACGGGCCCGCGGCGGGGGCGGCGACGTGATCAGGGTGCTGCTCGTGGACGACCAGGCCCTCATCCGGGGCGGGTTCCGGGCGCTGCTCGACGCCGAGGACGACATCGAGGTGGTCGGCGAGGCCGCCGACGGCGCCGACGGCGTACGGCTCGCGGCCCGGCACCGGCCGGACGTGGCGCTGGTCGACGTGCAGATGCCGGTGCTCGACGGCATCGAGGCGACCCGCAGGATCGCCGCCGACCCCGAACTGGCCGGCGTGCACGTCGTCATCCTCACCAACTACGGCGTCGACGAGTACGTCTGGGGCGCGCTGCGCGCCGGGGCGGCCGGGTTCCTCGTCAAGGACATGGAGCCGGAGGACCTGCTGCACGGCGTACGGGTCGCGGCCCGCGGCGACGCGCTCCTCTCCCCCGCGCTGACGCGCAAGCTGATCCAGGAGTACGTCTCCCGCCCCGCCGGCGGCGTGCCCGACGCGGACCACGCGCTGCGCGACCTCACCCGGCGCGAGCGCGAGGTCGTCACCCTCGTCGGCGGCGGCCTCAGCAACGAGGAGATCGCCGCCCGGCTGCACATCAGCCCGATCACCGCAAAGACGCACGTCAGCCGGTCGATGACGAAGCTCGGCGTGCGCGACCGGGCCCAACTCGTCGTGCTCGCCTACGAGACCGGCCTGGTCACCCCGCGCGGACCGGCGGCCGGACAGCCCGCCGGCGGGTTCTGACGGGGGCTCGGACGGCACCCGCGCGCGCCCCCGTGTCGGTGGCAGGCTCTATGCTCTGAACCCATGCTCGAAGACCGCGCGACGCCCCTGAGTCCCCGTCAAGTCGCGCAGCAGCAGCCACTTCCGGGCGCGGATCCGGGCGCGCTGCAGCCGGCGCTCCCACTGCCCGCGCCGGCCGGCCCGGCGGAGTCCGCGGACCCGGCGCGTACCGCGGAGGCGGAGCCCGCGGGCACCGGGGGCGGAGCCGCCGGGACGGGCACCGGGACCGACGGCGGGGAGCACCCCGGCGCGGCAGCGCCCGCGGCCGGCCCGTGGCCCGCGGACTACCCGGAGGCGTACGCCGTCGTCGACGTCGAGACCACCGGGCTGCGCTCCGACGACCGCATCGTCTCCGCCGCCGTCTACCGCCTCGACGCCCGCGGCACGGTCCAGGACAGCTGGTACACGCTGGTCAACCCCCAGCGCGACCCCGGCCCGGTGTGGATCCACGGCCTGACCCGCGAGATGCTCGCCGACGCGCCGCTCTTCCCGGAGATCGCCGAGGAGTTCGCGGCGCGGCTGGAGGGCCGCGTGCTCGTCGCGCACAACGCGGTCTTCGACTGGATGATGATCGCCCGCGAGTACGCCCGCGCCGGGCTCGCCGCCCCGGTGCGCCGGCGGCTGTGCACCATCGCGCTCGCCCGGCAGCTGCGGCTGCCCCTGCCCAACGCCCGGCTGGCGTCCCTGGCCGAACACTTCGGCGTCGCCCAGCGCAGGGCCCACGACGCCGAGGACGACGCCCGCGTGCTCGCCGAGATCTTCCGCCCCAGCCTGGCGCAGGCCGCCGAGGCGGGCGCCAGGCTGCCGCTGCTGGCCTGCCAGCCGCTCACGGAGTGGTCCGAGCAGCCGGCGGCGGGGGGCGCGAGCGGCTCCGGCGGCACGCGCTCACCGGGCGGCCACGGCGCGTACCAGTGGCGGACGTGGCGGCCGAACCGCCGGCTGCCCGCGTCGCCGTACCCGAACCCGGGGCGGTACGTGCGCGGCGGGCGGCTCAAGCAGGGCATGCGCGTGGCGTTCTCCGGCGACACGTCGGTGGACCGCAGCCTGCTGGAGGACCGGGCGGTCGAGGCCGGGCTGCACGTCGCGGGCAGCGTCTCGCGGTACACGAGCCTGCTGGTCACCAACGACCCGGGCGCGCCGACGGGCAAGGTGACCCGGGCCGCCGCGCACGGCACCCCGGTGATCGACGAGGCGGCCTTCCTCCACCTCATGCGGGACGTCGAGCCGGCGGACGCGGCGGCCGAGGGGAGCGGCGGGGCGGGGTAGCGGGGTCCCGTCGGGCGGCGGCATGCCGGGGGGTACCGTCGAGGGGTGTACCGCTTCCTGTTGTCCCGGCAGTGGGTGATCACCACCCTGGTGGCCGTCCTGCTCATCCCCGTGATGATCCAGCTCGGCTTCTGGCAGTTGCACCGCCATCAGGACCGGGTCGCGCGCAACGACCTCATCGCCCAAAACCTCGAGGCCGAGCCGGCCCCCGTGGAGCGGCTCGCCCGCGAGGGGCGCACGGTGCCGCGCGAGGACACCTGGCGCACGGTCACCGCCACCGGCGCGTACGAGCCGGAGCGGGAGGTCGTCGTACGGCAGCGGCTCGGCGCCGACGACAAGCAGGGCTACTTCGTCGTCACCCCCCTCCGCCTCGGCGACGGCTCCGCGGTCCTCGTCAACCGCGGCTGGGTGCCCGCGGGCGCCGACCTCACCAGCTTCCCGAAGGTGCCGCCCCCGCCCACCGGCGAGGTCACCGTCACCGGCCGGCTGCGCCCCGACGAGACGACCGGCAGCGGCATCCGCGACAAGGCAGGCCTGCCGGACCGCCAGGTGATGCTGATCAACAGCGCCGACGAGGCCGCGGACGGGCTGCCGGGCCCGGTGCTCGGCGGGTTCGTCGAGCTGGTCGGCACCGCGCCGCGGCCCGCGGGCAAGCAGCCCGAGCCGGTCCCCGAGCCGGACCACAGCAGCATCGGGGTGCACATCGCGTACGCGATCCAGTGGTGGATCTTCGCGGCGGCGGTGCCGGTGGGCTGGTGGATCCTCGTACGCCGCGAGCGCCGCGACCGCGAGGCGGCGGCGGCCAAGGCCGCGAAGGCCTCGGAGACCGCCGCGGCCGGGGATGCCGGGGAGACCACCGGGCCCGCGGCGCCCGAGGAGCCCGCGAAGGACGGCGAGGCGCCGGACGGGACCCCCGGCGACGGGGCCGGGAAGGGCGCAGACGCGCCCGTGCGCCCGGCCGCGGACGACGACCGTGCCCCATCCCTGGCGCCCGCCGAGCAGATGGCGGCAGACTGACCCCATGGATCTTGGACTCAACGACCGCGCCTACGTCGTGACCGGGGGCTCGCGCGGCCTCGGTCTCGCCGTCGCGGAGCAACTGCTCGCCGAGGGCGCAAGGGTGGTGCTCAGCGGCCGCGACAAGGACCGGGTGGCGAGTGCCGCCGCCGCACTCGGCGGGTCGGCCGTCGGGGTCGCCGCCGACAACGCGGACCCGGCCACCCCGGACCGGCTCATCGCCGCCGCCCGGGAGCACTTCGGCCGCTTCGACGGCGTGCTCATCAGCGTCGGCGGGCCGCCGGCGGGCAACGCCACAGCCAACACCGACGCCGAGTGGGAGACGGCGTTCGGCTCCGTCTTCCTCGGGGCGATGCGGATGGCCAGGACGGCCGCGGGCGAGCTGGCGGAGGGCGGCGTCATCGGCTTCGTGCTCTCCGGCTCCGTCCACGAGCCGATTCCCGGGCTCACCATCTCGAACGGGCTGCGCCCGGGCCTCGCCGGGTACGCCAAGTCGCTCGCCGACGACCTCGGGCCCCGCGGTGTCCGCGTCGTGGGCCTGCTGCCGGCGCGGATCGACACCGACCGGGCCCGCGAGCTGGACGCCCTGTCCGGCGACGCGGCGGCGGCGCGGGCCAGGACGGAGGCGAAGATCCCGCTGGGCCGCTACGGCACCCCGGAGGAGTTCGGCCGGACGGCGGCGTTCCTGCTGTCGCCCGCGGCGTCGTACCTGACCGGGATCATGCTGCCGATCGACGGCGGCATGCGGCGGAGCATCTGACGGGATGGCCGGCCGGAGAGCACGTACGCACACGGACGCCGGTCGCGGACGGCGGTTACCCCCGGCGGGACGGGCGGCGCGGAGTCCCGCGGCCGGTCGCGCGTACGCCGTACGGGCCGTACGGACGGCAGGAGCCGTACCGGCGGTGTGAGCCGTACGCAGCGCACGACCACCGCGGTCCGCCGCGGACAGGGCCTACGGGCCCCCGCCCGCCCGCGCCGTCACGAGACGCGCTCCGGGCGGTGCTTGGCCGGGCGGAACCTGATCTCCGCGGGCAGCCGCGCCAGGCCCACCGACGCGCGGGCCGGGGCGAGCGCCCGCTCCTCGATGTGGTCCACTGCCGCGGCCGGATGCGCCCCGGGGCCCAGCAGCACACCGAAGCTGGCGCGCGGTGCCGTCCGCCGGCCCGTGAGCGTCACCCGGGCCCGTTCCACCCCCTCCAGGGCACCGGCCTCCTCCGCCAGCACCTCCTCCAGCGCGGACCCGCGCAGCAGGGCCAGCGGCGGGGCCGGCAGCGTGAGCGTGCCGGGGCCGCCGGGACCGTCGCCGCCGGGGCCGGAGTCGGGATCCGTGGCCGAGGCCCAGTCCCCCGCCCGGCCGCCCTCCGCACCGGAGGCAGCGGGCTGACCGGAGGCACCAGGCGCACCCGGCGCCCGGACCCCGCCGGCGCCCGTGTCGACGACGACCTCGCCGAGGCGGGCCCGCCGCAGCTGGGCGATCAGCCACCAGCCGCAGCAGAGCACGAGCAGCGACAGCCCGCCGACCACCGTCGGCCACCACCAGCCGGCGTCCCGCCACCGCAGCCGCGTACCGCGGCTCAGCAGCACGTCGTCGGAGCCGTCGGCGTACGGTGCGAAGCCCGGCCGCGGCAGGTCGAGGCCGGCGGAGAGCACGGCGATCCCGGCGCCGGCGACCGCGAGGCCGACCGCGCCGAGCAGGATCCGGTTGACGACGCGCAGCATCGCGCTCACCCCTTCGCCGGCGGCCGGCGGACGTGGACGGACAGCTCCGGCCTGCGGGCGAGGCCGAGTTCGCGGATGCCGTCGCCGAGGACGGCGGCGAGGTCGGCGCGGACGTCGTCCAGCTCGCGGAAGTGCGACTCGGCGCGGGCGCTGACGCGGCGGCGGCCCACCGAGACCCGTACCGACCGCACGCCCGAGATCTGCATCGCCCGGTCGCGCAGCACGACGGAGGCCGCCCGCCGGTCGAGCCCGGCCCGCAGGTCCGGCGAGGCGTGCCGCATCGGCAGCACGCCGCGCAGCCCCGGCGTGACGGCCAGCAGCACCAGCCAGGCGCCGAGCAGCACGGCCAGGCACGCGGCGGTGAGCACCCAGGGGTCGTCGAGCGGGCGGGCGGCCAACTCGTCGGCGACGCGGCGGCGCCAGCGCATCGCGGGGCGTTCGGCGCGTACGGCGACGACGTCGTAGAGCAGCAGCCCGACGCCCACGGTGGCCGCGGCCGCGGTGAGCGCGGCGGGCACACGGCGTACGGACCAGAAGCGGGCCGCCGCGTCGGCGATCCCGCCGCCGCCGCGCTCGCCGGCGTACCCGGAGGCCGACGTGCTCTGCCGCCACTCGTCCGGCTCGGCGGCCGGGGCGCCGTCCTTGCCGCCGGGTGGCCAGGACGTCGTCTTCTCGGCACTCATCGCACCCTCCCCCGCGGCGCGTTCGGCCGCTCCGTGGCGTGCAGCCGCTCGACCTCCACGGCCACCTCCGGGACATCGAGCCCGACCAGGGCTCCTACCCGCTCGGTGACGGCCCGACTCACGGCGCGGCACTGCGCGCCGAGGTCGGACGGGAACCCGAGGTGGACGCCGACGCGGACGCGGGCGGTGTCGCCGCGTACGACGACGGCCGCGTGCGCGGCGTCCGTGCCGGGCTCGCCGAGGAGCGCCTCACGGGCCGCCTGGGAGGCGATCTTCGCGATGACGCGGTCCTCGATCCGGGTCGCGCCCCGCTCCCCCGCCGGCACGGCCGGCTCGCCGGCCTCTGCCGTCCGGGCGGCCCGCGCTGCCGGGCCGCCCTGCGCCGCCTCGTCTTCCTCTCCCGCGTGCTCGCTCGCCACGGACGCCACCGGTCACCGCCGCCGGTCGTCGCGCTCGCCGGGCCTGCGGAAGAAGTCGCCCGGCTCCAGGTCGCCGTCCAGCACCCGGCCGACGACGAAGCCGATCGTGCCGAGCGCCGCCACCAGGAGGAAGGCGCCGAACCCGCCGAAGTAACCGGCGAAGCCCAGCGCCATCCCGGCGATCAGGCCGACCACTGCCATGCTCATCGCACGCACCTTCCCCAAGCTCCCCGGGGCGGGTCCCCCGCCCCGCCGTCACTGCAGCCGCGGCTGCTCGGCCCCCTCTTCCTCGTCGTCGGGCAGCTTCACGTCGGTCACCGCGATGTTGACCTCGACCACTTCGAGTCCGGTCATCCGCTCGACGGCCGAAATGACATTCTCCCGTACGGCGCGGGCGAGTTCGGTGATGGAGACGCCGTAGTCGACGACGATCTCCAGGTCGAGGGCCGTCTGCACCTCGCCGACCTCGGCCCGCACCCCGGTCGCCGACCGGGCGGAGCCGGGCGCGCGGTCCCGTACGGCACCGGTGGTACGGGCGAGGCCGCTGCCCATGGCGTGCACGCCGACGACGTCGCGGGCGGCCAGGCCCGCGATCTTCTCGACCACGCCGTCGGCGATCGTCGTCCGCCCCCGCGTCGCCGGATCACCGGTGCCGCGCCGCGTGCCCAGCACCTTCGGCGGGGCCGCTGCCGGCTCCCGCGTGACCTCCCGGACCGTCGACTCGCTGCTCACCGTCTCCACCCTTTCTGACGAACGTGGTGTGCGCTCGTTTCGCCCCCCACTATCCGTCCCCTGCCCGGGGTGGGCCAGGGGAATGCGACAGCCGGCCCACCGGGGACCGGCGATCGGGTGGCCGGCCGCGCGGGTGGGGGAGGATGGAGCGCATGACGGAAGGGGACTGGGAGCGGGCGGTGCGCGAGCAGGTGGGCCTCGGCAGGCTGCTGCCCCTGGGGGCCGCGGACGACGGCGCGTGGATCGCGGAACGCGCGGCGGCGGGCGCGCTGCGGCGCGCGGCGGCGGACGTGCGCGGGGCCCGGGTGACGGGGCTGCGGGTGGGGCTGGATGGCGATGCGGAGGACGCCGGGGGCGGTGGGGCGGGTCCGGGGGTGGGGCCGGCGCCCGTGAGTGCGCTGCCGTACGGGGAGTTGCGGATCTCGGCGGAGTGCGACGCCGCCGTGGACCGGCCGATGACCGCCACCGCGGAGGCCCTGCGGGAGGCGCTGCTGCGGGGCGCCGAGGAGCGCCTGGGGTTGCGGGTGGCGGCGGTGGACGTCCACGTGGCGGCCCTGCTGGAAACCCCGCAGCCCGCCGCCCGGCCCGACCCCCCGGAACAGGGCACCGGCACCGGCACCGGCACCCCGGACGTCCCGGGGCTGCTGGATATCGACACCCTGCCCGACGGTGACCACGCCGAGTTGCGCGTCGTCGTCGACTCCGCGCACCGCGCGCTCGATGTGGCCCGCGCCGTACGCGCCAGGGCCGACGCCGCGACCGTCACGGTCCTCGTCACCGACATCCGGTGATCCGGTGATCCGGCGGGAGGCCGTGCCCACGCGCCGGCCCAGGGCCCGCCCGTACGCGGGGGCCCTACTCCCCCGCCCCCGCCAGGTCCCGCAGCCTGCGGGCCTGTGCCGCGCGCTCCGCCGCGCGCTGTTCGTCGTACGTCCGGCCCGCGGCCTCCCGCAGCAGGGCCTTCGTCTCGATCACCGCGTCGCGCGGCGCCGCCAGCAGCGCCGCCGCCAGGTCCGCCGTCGCGGCGTCCAGGTCGGCCGCCGGGACGACGAGGTTGGCCAGGCCCGTCCGCCCGGCCTCCTCCGCGTGTACGGAGCGACCCGTGACGCACATCTCCAACGCCCGTGCATAACCGACGAGTTGCACCAGCGGGCCGGTTCCCGTGAGGTCGGGCACGAGCCCGAGCGACGTCTCCCGCATGGCGAACTGCGCGTCGTCCGCGCACACCCGGAGGTCGCAGGCGAGGGCGAGCTGAAAACCCGCGCCAATCGCATGTCCCTGCACCGCCGCGAGGGAAACGATGTCATTCCGCCGCCACCAGGTGAACGCCTCCTGGTATTCGGCGATGACGGCGTCGAGGTCGCCGTCGGAATAGCGGGCGAGCTCAAGGAATGACGGCTCGTCCGCAAAGCCTTCGGGGGTGAATGCCTGCCGGTCGAGTCCGGCGGAGAAGGATTTGCCCTCGGCCCGCAGCACCACCACGCGGACGCTGCCGGGGAGTTCGCGCCCCGCGGCGGCGAGCGCCCGCCACATGGCGGGCGACTGCGCGTTGCGCCGGGCGGGGTGGTCGAGGGTCACCGTGGCCAGCGTGCCGTCCTCGCCGTCCAGGGCGAGTCGTACGCCGTCTCTGTGCAGCAGCTCTGTCATATACCGAACAGTAACCACCCGGCCGGTCCGGCGGACCGGCCGGGTGCCTGTGCGGGGCCGGGGCGCCGGTCACGGCGGCCGCGGCAGTCCCCTCAGGACGACGCTTTCTTGCCTCGCGTCGCTCCGCCGCGACCGCGAAGGGTCACGCCGGATTCGCTGAGCATCCGGTGCACGAATCCATAGGAGCGGCCGGTTTCTTCGGCCAGCGCCCGGATACTCGCTCCGGAGTCGTACTTCTTCTTCAGGTCGGCCGCGAGCTTTTCGCGCGCGGCGCCGGTAACCCGGCTGCCCTTCTTCAGAGTCTCGGCCACCCGTGCCTCCTCGTACGGAAGTGCGCTCTGGACTCTCATGATCACCCCTTTATGGCCTCCTGGCCACCCGTTCGGCAAGGTCCGCGGCACGAGGTTTTCTCCGCAGTTCCCCGACGGGCCCGTCGGAACCACCCATTCCGAGCCCATCCGCGGGCCTTCCGGGACCGCGTCGCCGAGTGATTAGGCAGGTCAGGGGGCGGCGACGGGGCGAGGCGCCGGCGACGGCGCGCGTAGCCGGCACCGCACGCCCGGTGACCAGGCGCCACGCCGTGGTACGAGCACCACTCACTCAGATGATGGATCACCCATGAGCCGAATGATCCAGACGGGGGTGATCAAGCAAGCGCTACCAGGTCTGCGTAGTCCGCGTTCCACAGGTCCTCGACGCCGTCCGGCAGCAGGATGATCCGCTCCGGCTCCAGCGCGTCCACCGCCCCCTCGTCGTGGGTGACGAGGACGACGGCGCCGGTGAAGGTGCGCAGCGCGCCGAGGATCTCCTCGCGGCTGGCCGGGTCGAGGTTGTTGGTCGGCTCGTCGAGCAGCAGCACGTTGGCGGAGGAGACGACGAGGGTGGCCAGCGCGAGCCGGGTCTTCTCGCCGCCGGAGAGCACGCGGGCGGGCTTGTCGACGTCGTCGCCGGAGAAGAGGAACGAGCCGAGCACCTTGCGCATCTCGACGGCGTCCATGTCCGGCGCGGCCGAGGCCATGTTCTCCAGGACCGAGCGGTCCGGGTCGAGGGTCTCGTGCTCCTGCGCGTAGTAGCCGAGCTTGAGGCCGTGGCCGGGAGTGACGCCGCCGGTGTCGGGCTTCTCGACGCCGGCCAGCAGCCGCAGCAGCGTGGTCTTCCCAGTGCCGTTGAGGCCGAGGATGACGACGCGGGAGCCCTTGTCGACGGCGAGGCCGACGTCGGTGAAGACCTCCAGCGAGCCGTACGACTTGGACAGGCCGTCGGCCGTCAGCGGCGTCTTGCCGCACGGGGCCGGGTCGGGGAACCGCAGCCGCGCGACCTTGTCGGCCTGCCGCTGCTCGTCGAGCCCGGAGAGCAGCCGCTCGGCGCGGCGGGCCATGTTCTGCGCGGCGGTGGCCTTGGTCGCCTTCGCGCGCATCTTGTCGGCCTGCGCGTTGAGCGCGGCGGCCTTCTTCTCGGCGTTGGCGCGCTCGCGGCGGCGGCGCTTCTCGTCCGCCTCGCGCTGCGCCAGGTAGAGCTTCCAGCCCATGTTGTAGACGTCGATCCGGGACCGGTTGGCGTCGAGGTAGAAGACCTTGTTTACCACGGTCTCCACGAGGTGCTCGTCGTGGGAGATCACGACGAAGCCGCCGTGGTACGTCTTCAGGTAGTCCCGCAGCCAGACGACGGAGTCGGCGTCGAGGTGGTTCGTGGGCTCGTCGAGCAGCAGGATCTCGGAGTCGGAGAAGAGGATCCGCGCCAGCTCCACGCGGCGGCGCTGGCCGCCGGAGAGCGTATGGAGCGGCTGGCCGAGCACCCGGTCGGGCAGCCCGAGGCTGGCGGCGATGGTGGCGGCCTCCGCCTCGGCGGCGTACCCGCCCTTCGTCAGGAACTCGGTCTCCATGCGCTCGTAGCGCCGCATGGCCTTCTCGCGGGTGGCGCCCCTGCCGTTCGACATCCGGTCCTCGTCCTCGCGCATCTTGCGGATGACGGCGTCCAGGCCGCGGGCGGCCAGGATGCGGTCCCGGGCGAGCACGTCGAGGTCGCCGGTGCGCGGGTCCTGCGGCAGGTAGCCGACGGTGCTGCCGCGGGTGACGGCGCCTGCGGCGGGCTGGCCCTCGCCGGCCAGGACCTTGGTGAGGGTGGTCTTGCCGGCGCCGTTGCGCCCGACGAGGCCGATGCGGTCGCCCTTGGCGACGCGGAAGGTGGCGGATTCGAGGAGGATGCGGGCGCCGGCGCGCAGCTCCAGGCCGGTGGCGGTGATCACGGAAGTTCTCCAGGGCAGGGCGGAAGACGGCAAGGACGGGGCGGAACGAACGCTGGGCCGCCTAATGCACGTGGAGAGTTGCCATGCGGCAAGTGTATCGGGGCCCGCAACCCGATTGGCGCCCCGGATCCGGGGCGCGGTCCCGGGGGGCGCGGCCGGGCTGCCGCTGTCGGTGGCCGGTGCCAGACTGCCCGTACAGGCTTCGAGAGGACGTGATCCGCATGCCCGGCAGCGCCGACGCCCCGACCGTCTACCCCACCCTGCTGTACGACGACGCCAAGGCCGCCGTCCGGCTGCTGACCGAGGGGCTGGGCTTCCGGGAGGTCGCGGTCTACGAGGGCGAGGACGGCAGGGTGCTGCACGCGGAGCTGGCCCAGGGGAACGGGCTGGTGATGCTCGGCTCGAAGGGCACGGGCAGCGAGTTCGACAGGGCGGTGGGCGCCGGCGGCCCCAGCGGGGTGTACGTGGTGGTGGACGACCCCGACGCGCACCACCGGCAGGCCGTGGAGCACGGCGTGGAGATCCTCATGCCGCCGACCGACCAGGACTACGGGTCGCGGGACTACATGGCGCGGGACCACGAGGGCAACGTCTGGAGCTTCGGCACGTACGCACCCTCCCCCCGCTGACCCGCGCCCGCCGCCCCGCCCGCATCCGGGTCAGGCCCCGCCGGTGTGCACCCGGAAGGCCGCCCGGCGCACGGCCTTGGCCACCGCCGGGTCGGGGTGCGCGGCGGCCAGCGCCACCAGCACCTGGACCGTACGGGGATGGCCCGCGCCCCCCACCTCCGCCAGCAGCGCGGGCACGCTGCCCTGCACCGCGGACTCCAGGTGCCGCACCAGCAGGCTGCCGTCGCCGTGGTCGGCGACCGCGGCGGCGGTGTCGACCCACAGCCACGTCGCCTCCTCCCGGGTCAGCGCGCCCAGGGCCTCGTCCGCGTCCCCGCCCTCCTGCTCCGCCAGCCACAGCAGCGCGTAGGGCCGCAGCATCGGTTCGTCACAGGCCTCGCGGACCGCGCCCTCCGCCGCCGCGCCCACCACGCGCAGCGCCTCGAACGCCAGCCCGCGCAGCAGCGCGTCGTCGCCGCCCGCCACCTCCAGCAGCTCCGCGACCGCGCTGCCCGAGGGCCGCGCCGCCAGCCACGCGCGGTACTCGGCGCGGGCCGGCCCCGGGGTCAGCCCCGCGCAGCTGCGGAGCATCGCCTCCGCGGGCTTCTCGATGTGCCCCTCGGGGCCCTGGGCGGCGATGCAGATCTGCTCGATCTTCATCCACACGGCCCAGTGGCCCAGCGGCGTCAGCGACACCTCGGGGCCCTCGCGGGTCAGCGCCCCCACGGAGGCGAACGCCTCCAGCGCCCAGTCCAGCAGCCCGGCCAGCAGCTCCGGCAGCTCCGCGTCGGGTACCTCCGCGGCCGGCGGCTCGGCGGCCCGGCCCGGCACGGGGGTGCCCTCGCTGCCGTACGCGACCTCGCAGCGCTCGGTGCGCAGTTCCTCGACGCGCTGGCCGAGGAGGTCGAGCAGGACGGGTACGCGAACGGGGCCGCCGGTGAGGTGGAGCAGGGCCAGCATCTGCGGCATGGCCTCGATCGCGTCGCCGAGGGCGACGGAGTCGTGGGCCAGCGACCCGGGCGCGGGGTGGGCCAGCGACCAGGCGTCGAAGAGCGCGACCCAGCCGCGGAGCACGGCGCGCTCGTCGCGGTCCCAGGCGCGCAGCCGCCAGGCGGGGCGGGCGTACGCGCCCTGCACCTCGACCAGGCCGGCGAGCCGGGCCCGGTCCCACTCGGTCTGCGGCGCCTCTTTCCAGGGCTGCGGCCGCCCCTCGGCCCCTCTGGCGACCCGCACCGCCTCGGCGAGCAGGGCGCGGGCGTGGCCGGCGAGCACCCGGGGCGCGGCGATGCCTTCCGGGGGCCGCGGCGCGGGGCGTAGGGCCCGGTCGACGACTGCCCGGCGGGCGGCGGCGGCCATCTCGCGACGGGGCTGCCTGGGGACGAGGCGGAGCGGCGGGTGGTGCGAACTGTGCGCCATCACGGACCAAGTCTCGCCGGTGGGGCGGCGAAAGCCCAATCCGGGGTTGGCGACGGTTCGGCCACGGCGCGCCGGGGCGACCCCGGGTCCGGGCTCCGGCCCCGGTCAGAGCAGCGGCGTCAGGAAGCGGCGCAGGGTTTCCCCGTACGCGTCCGGGGTGGCGTTCCACAGCGCCGCGTGCCGGCCGTCGGGGACCTCGCGCAGCAGCAGCCGGTCGCCGCCGCGGGCCGCGAACGCCCGCGCCGCGGCGAGCGGGGCGACGTCGTCGGCCTGGCCGGCGAGCACCAGCGTCGGCGCCTCCGGGACGGCGAGCGCCGTGTCCAACTCCCCGTGGTCCTCGGTCGCCAGCACCGCCAGGCCGCGCAGCGGCGCCGGCAGCGCGAGCCGCCCGCGGCCGCCGGAGCGGCCCGCCAGGGCCCGTACCGCGGCGCGCCAGTCGAGCACCGGCGAGTCCAGCACCAGCCCCGCGATGCCGTAGGCCGCCGCGGACTCCGCGGCGGTGCGCAGCGCCATGGTGGCGCCGGTCGACCAGCCGTACAGCACCGCGCGCCGCGCGCCGTGGCGCACCGCCCAGTGGAGCGCCGCGTCGAGGTCGGGCCACTCGGCGTGGCCGAGCGCGCCGCGGCCGCCCGGGGGCGGCGGGGCGCCGGGGTCGCCGCGGTGGGCGGCGGCGAGCACGGGCAGCCCCAGGTCGTGCAGCAACGGCAGGGCGGTCAGGACCTGTTCGCGGGTGTCGCCGAGGCCGTGGGCGGCGATGACCCAGGTGCCGCGGGTGCCCGGCACGTACCACGCGGGCAGCGGGCCCAGCGGTCCTTCGACGGTGACGTCCTCGTACGCGATGCCGAGTGCCGAGCGGGGCGTGCCCGCGTACACCTTCGGCGTCAGCCGCACCCGGGTGCCCGCGTCGAGGCTGCCGTACGTGACGCGCTCCAGGGTGCGCACGAGCCGGCCGCCCTCCCAGGACTCGGCGCGCACCAGCGGGCCGACGACGGCGTGCACGCCGTCGCCCGCCAGGCCGTACGTCTCGGGCAGCAGGGCGGGCGGCGAGCCGGGCGCGAGGGTGACCTGCCCGCCGGCCGCGGCGATCACCCGCAGCCGGGGGCCGTCGAAGCCGACGGGGCCGGGGGGCGCGGGCCGCAGGGCGGCCCGGGAGCCGTACCGGCCGGCGGCCACGGCGGCGGCCCCGGCGCCGAGTCCGGTGGCGAGGATGCTGGTCAGGGCCGCGGCGGCCGGTTTGATACGCATCCCGGCCATTGTCCGCGTACGGGCAGGACCCTGCCAGTGCGCGGACCCGCCCGGGTCACCGGTGCCGCCCTCACCCCTGGCCGTAGCCCTTCAGCTTCTCCGCCACCTCCCCGAGCTGGTCCGGCGACAGCAGCGAGGGGCTCAGCCCCGGTACCGAGCTCGCCGCCAGCCACACCCGGCACATCCATTCCAGCTGCGCGGTCCTGTCGTACGCCTGCGCGAGGCCGGCGCCGTGGGCGACGGTGCCGTGGTTCTGCAGCAGGCACGCGGACCGCCCGGCCAGCGCCCGCAGCATGCCCGCGGCCAGCTCCGCCGTCCCGTAGAGCGCGTACGGGGCGACGCGCACCGGGCCGCCGAGGGCCGCGGTCGCGTAGTGGACGGTCGGCAGCTCCGGCACGAGCGTGGAGACGGCGGTCGCGTGCACGGCGTGGGTGTGCACCACCGCACGCGCGTCGGTGCTCCCGTAGACCGCCAGGTGCATGGGCAGTTCGCTCGTCGGCCTGAGCGTGCCGTGCGTCTGTCCACCGTTCATGTCGACGGCGACGAGGTCGTCGTCCCCCAGCTCCTCGTAGGGGACGCCGGTCGGAGTGATGAGCACATGGTCTCCCACCCGCACGGACACGTTGCCCGAGGTTCCGACGACCAGCCCTTCGGAGTACATCCGCCGGGCCGTCCCCACCAGCTCACGCCACGCGTGACGCATCAGTATCCTCCCTGTGACCTGCGCATGAAGTGCCCCGCCGGAGACATTGCGACACCCATTCGCCCTCGTCACCGTCACGTCCGGCCCAGTTCACCTTGTGTTCACTCGGAGTACTTACGTTCCTCACGGCCCCCAACCTTCGAGCGGATTGCTTGGGTACATGGAACACCTCACTCTCATCATCGGAGTCGTCGTAGTCACCGCCTTGGTGTTCGACTTCACGAACGGGTTCCACGACACCGCCAACGCCATGGCAACCACCATCTCCACCGGGGCACTCAAGCCCAAGACCGCGGTGGCGATGAGCGCAGTCCTCAACCTCGTCGGCGCCTTCCTCTCCGTGGAAGTCGCCAAGACCATCTCCGGCGGCATCATCGACGAAGGGTCCGGCATCCAGCCCGAAGTGATCTTCGCGGGGCTGGTCGGTGCGATCGTCTGGAACCTGCTGACCTGGCTCGCCGGGCTGCCCTCCAGCTCCTCGCACGCCCTCTTCGGCGGACTGATCGGCGCGACCCTCGTCTCCGTCGGCTGGAACGGGGTGCACATGGACGCGATCGTCATGAAGGTCCTCATCCCCGCCATCGCCGCTCCGCTGGTCGCGGGCATCGCCGCCGCGGCGGCGACCCGGCTGACCTACCGGCTGGCCGCCCGCCGCTCCGCGGATCAGACGGCCAAGGGCTACCGGGCCGGCCAGATCACCTCCGGCGCGCTGGTCTCCCTCGCGCACGGCACCAACGACGCGCAGAAGACGATGGGCGTCATCACCCTGGCGCTGATCACCGGCGGCTCGCTGGCCCCCGGCTCCGACCCGCCCACCTGGGTCATCGTCTCCGCCGCGCTGGCCATCGCGCTGGGCACGTACCTCGGCGGCTGGCGGATCATCCGCACCATGGGCAAGGGCCTCACCGACATCCAGCCGCCGCAGGGCTTCTCCGCCCAGACCAGCTCGGCCACGGTGATCCTCGCCTCGTCGCACCTGGGCTTCGCCCTGTCCACCACCCAGGTCTGCTCCGGCTCGATCATGGGCTCCGGCGTGGGCAAGAAGGGCGGCGTGGTGCGCTGGAGCACGGCCGGGCGGATGGTCGCCGCGTGGGGGCTCACCCTGCCGGCGGCGGGGCTGATCGCGGGGGCCTCGGCGTTCCTCGCCGACCAGGGCGACTGGGGCGTGGTCACGGTCGCCATCCTGGGCGTCGCCGCCTGCGCCACGATCTGGGCGGCCTCGCGCCGCGACCGGGTCGACCACTCCAACGTCAACGACGTGGACCCGGTGACCGGCCAGGCGGTCGCGACCGAGGGCGGCGCGGACGGCGCCGTGGAGCCGGTGAGCATCCCGGCGCCGCGCACCGCGACAGGGCCCGCCCCGCAGGCCACGGTCTGACCGGCCGTTCCCCGACCGAGCACTGAGGAAGCAGCATGGACATCGACTGGGCAGCACTCGGCGAGGTCTTCGGCGTCAGCCTCGTCATGACGGTGGCTCTCGTGGGCCTCTTCACGGTCGGCATCGTCGGCCTGTCGCCGAAGACGGAACCGGGCGGTCCTGACGGCTCCGCGGGGCCGGAGACGGCACCCTCCGCCCTGGCCAGGACGGGTGCGTACGTATGCTTCACGCTGTGTGCAGCAGCCGTGGCGTACGGGATCTATCTGATCGTCAAATGACGGCGCGTGCCGGCGGCCTGCTGGTCGCCGGCACGACGTCGGACGCGGGCAAGAGCGTCGTCACCGCCGGCATCTGCCGGTGGCTGGCCCGGCGCGGCGTCGCCGTCGCGCCGTTCAAGGCGCAGAACATGTCGCTCAACTCGTACGTGACCCGCGAGGGCGCCGAGATCGGGCGGGCACAGGCCATGCAGGCGGCGGCGGCCCGCACCGAGCCCAGCGCGCTGATGAACCCGGTGCTGCTCAAGCCGGGCGGCGAGGCGCGCAGCCAGGTCGTGGTGCTGGGCCGGCCGATGGCGGAGCTGAGCGCGGCGGGCTACCACGGGGAACGGCAGCGGGCGCTGTTCGACACCGTCACGGACTGCCTGGAGGAGCTGCGGCGCTCGTACGACGTGGTGATCTGCGAGGGCGCCGGCAGCCCGGCGGAGATCAACCTGCGGCACAGCGACATCGTCAACATGGGCCTGGCGCGGGCGGCGCGGCTGCCCGTCGTGGTCGTCGGGGACATCGACAGGGGCGGGGTCTTCGCGTCGTTCTTCGGCACCACCGCGCTGCTGAGCGCCGCCGACCAGAGCCTGGTCGCGGGCTACCTGGTCAACAAGTTCCGCGGCGACGTCTCCCTGCTGGAGCCCGGGTTGTCGATGCTGCGCGGGCTCACGGGGCGGCAGACCCTCGGGGTGCTGCCGTACCGGCACGGGCTCGGCATCGACGAGGAGGACGGGCTGCGGCTGTCGCTGCGCGGCCTGATACGCGAACTGCCGGCCACGCGGCCGTACGGGACGGAGGTGCTCCGGGTCGCGGTGGTGCCGGTGCCGCTGATGTCGAACTTCACCGACGTGGACGCGCTGGCCGCGGAGCCGGGCGTGGCGGTGCAGTTCACCGACCGGCCGGAGGAGTTGGCGGACGCCGACCTGGTGGTGCTGCCGGGGACGCGGGGCACGGTACGGGCGCTGGCGTGGCTGCGGGAGCGGGGGCTGGACGCGGCGGTGGCCCGCCGGGCGGCGGAGGGGCGGCCGGTGCTGGGCATCTGCGGCGGGTTCCAGATGCTGGCGGAGCGGATCGAGGACGCGGCGGGCGTGGAGGCCCGGCCGGCGGGGTCGGTCGCGGGGCTGGGGCTGCTGCCGGTACGGGTGGCGTTCGCGGCGGAGAAGACGCTGGCCCGGCCGTCGGGGACGGCGCTGGGCGAGCCGGTGGACGGGTACGAGATCCACCACGGGGTGGCGGAGGTACGGGGCGGTGAGCCGTTCCTCGCCGGGTGCCGGGTGGGGCAGGTGTGGGGGACGCACTGGCACGGGGCCCTGGAGAACGACGGCTTCCGGCGGGCGTTCCTGCGGCGGGTGGCGGCGGACGCGGGCCGGGCGTTCGTGCCGGCGCCGGACACGTCGTTCGCGGGGCTGCGGGAGGAGCAGTTGGAGCGGCTGGGGGACCTGATAGAGGAGCACGCGGACACCAAGGCGCTGCTGCGCCTGATCGAGTCCGGCGCCCCGGGCGACCTGCCGTTCCTGCCGCCCGGGGCCCCGGCTTCTTAGCTGCGGACCGTGCTCAGCCCCGCGTACGGAGGCGGGCGAGCACCACGCCGCTCACGCCGAGGCCGACGAGCAGCGCTGCGCCGCCGACCAGGTACGGGGTGGCGGAACTGCCGCCCGTCTCGGCGAGTTGCCGCTCCGGGGCAGGGTCCGCGCCGTCGGCGGGGCGCGCGTCCTGGACCGGCTCCGCGTCCCCCTGCGGCCGCTCACCGGGCTCCTCGGCCGTATCCGTACCGCCGCCCGCGGGCGTCTCGCACGCGGCCTCGACGAGCGTGACCTCGCCCGCCACTTCGGCGACGTTCAGCTTCAGCGGGTTCACCGCCACCGTCAGCCGCAGCGCCGCGGCGCTCGCCGTCGACCGGGTGGTCGTCGTCTGCGAGAAGCCGAGCGACACCTCCCCCACGCCGGGCACCGCGACCACCGTCGGCTCCCCACCCACCGTGACGGTGACGCGCTTGCCGAGCACGGTGACGGCGCCGAGCGTGTGCGACTCGGCCTCCGGCTTCTCCCCGACCGCGCACACCGCCTTCGACGTCACCTCCTCGACCTCGACGAGGGAGAGCGCGGGCAGCCCGGGGACGTGCACCTCGGCGCGGGCGAGGTTCGCCGACGCCTCGGTGCCGTCCTCGTCGACGGTGGCCTCCGCGGTGGCGACTTCGGCGCGCGCGATGTTCACCGCCTGCGCGCCGTCGGGGTGTTCGGCGCCCTCGGCGGGGGCGAGGCCGTCGACCCGGACGTCGAGCGCGGTCTTGTCCGCGGCGCCGGTCTCCCGCCCCGCGGCGGGCAGGCGGATCTCGTTGAGCGTCGAGAGCACGGGCACCTGCACGGTCTTGTCGAGCAGGGAGACGTCGAGGTCGGCGCGGAGCACGGACGCGTCGGCCGAGCCCGTACGGGCCGGGGCGGCGGAGTCGTCGGCGTGCACGGGAGCGGCCAGGAGCAGGGCGGGGCCGGCGGCCAGCGCGGCCGCCGTGACGGCGGTCGCGGGCATGCGGAACAGGCAGGACAGACGGGACAGACGGGACAAGGAACAAACCCCCCACGGGTGAACGGGCGTCGGATCGTCAACTGCCCCGCCATGTTTACGCACTGAGGGTGACGCAATGGACACTCTGCGCTCGTTCACCCCATCGGGCGAATCAGTTCACGGAAGTTGACCCCGGCCCCCCGTTATCTTCTTCGCGGTCCTGCAAGAGGGCCGCTGGCCTCCGGGCCCGGCATGACTGTTCCCCCCTGTCGAGACGATGACCTGGGGGGTGGTGTCACCGGGCCCGAGAGGCGTCGTTGGAGACGCTGATGAGAGGTCCGACTACCGCCTGGCCTGGCGCAATGCCCGGCTGCTTGCGGGCGGCAGGTCTGCATAACGTGGATGCGCGCATACGACGCCAACGCCCTGGCCAGCACGGCACGAACCCCGTTCGGGAGGATGGGTTGGACGACATCGACGACGTGGGCGTCTTCCTCGGCCTGGACGTCGGCAAGAGCACCCATCACGGCCACGGACTGACCCCGGCCGGCAAGAAGGTATTCGACAAGCAGCTGCCCAACAGCGAACCGAAACTGCGGGCCGTCTTCGACAAGCTGGCCGCGAAGTTCGGCACCGTGCTGATGGTCGTGGACCAGCCCGCCTCCATCGGAGCCCTGCCCCTGACCGTCGCCCGGGCCGCCGGCTGCAAGGTCGCCTACCTGCCCGGCCTGTCCATGCGGCGGATCGCCGACCTCTACCCAGGCGAGGCGAAGACCGACGCGAAGGACGCCGCGGTGATCGCGGACGCCGCCCGGACCATGCCGCACACCCTGCGCTCGCTGGAATCGACCGACGAGATCACCGCCGAACTGACCGTGCTGGTCGGCTTCGACCAGGACCTCGCCGCCGAAGCCACCCGCACCTCCAACCGGATACGCGGCCTGCTCACCCAGTTCCACCCCAGCCTGGAACGCGTCCTCGGCCCACGCCTGGACCACCCCGCCGTGACCTGGATGCTGGAACGCTACGGATCCCCAGCCAGCCTGCGGAAAGCCGGACGCCGCAGGCTGGCCGAGGTCATCCGGCCCAAGGCCCCGCGCATGGCCCAGCGGCTGATCGACGAGGTCTTCGACGCCCTCGACGAGCAGACCGTCGTGGTCCCGGGCACCGGCACCCTCGACCTCGTGATCCCGTCCCTGGCCCGCTCGCTCGCGGCCGTCCACGAACAGCGACGAGCCCTGGAAGCACAGATCGGACAGCTCCTGGAGGCTCACCCTCTTTCCGCGGTCCTGACCTCGATTCCGGGGGTCGCGGTCAGGACCGCCGCCACCTTGCTGGTCACCGTCGGCGACGGCACCAGCTTCCCCACCGCCGCCCACCTGGCCTCCTACGCCGGCCTCGCCCCGACCACGAAATCGTCCGGAACCTCGATCCACGGCGAACACGCACCCAAAGAGGGCAACCGGCAGCTCAAGCGGGCGATGTTCCTGTCCGCGTTCGCCGCCCTGCACGATCCCGCCTCCCGCACCTACTACGACCGATGCCGGGCCCGCGGGAAGACCCATACCCAGGCACTTCTCCGCCTGGCCAGACAACGGATCAACGTCCTGTTCGCGATGCTCCGCGACGGCACCTTCTACGAACCCAGAACCCCACGCCTCGCTTGACGAAAGACATAGAGGCACCCCCCCCGGAGTGCGCCCTCCCGTTTCGGTGCCCTCAGCCGACGATCCGGCCCCGCAGCACGATCCGCCGCGGGGCGGTCAGCACCCGCACGTCGGCCAGCGGATCCGTCTCGTACACCACGAGATCAGCGGGCGCGCCCTCCTCCAGGCCGGGCCGCCCCAGCCACTCCCGCGCGCCCCACGCCGCCGCCGAGACGGCGTCGGCCACGGGGAGCCCGGCGGCGACCAGCTCGCCCACCTCCTGCCCGACGAGGCCGTGCGCCAGCGACCCGCCGGCGTCGGTGCCCGCGTAGACGGGGATCCCGGCGTCGTGGGCGGCGCGCACGGTGGCGTACCGGCGGCCGTGCAGCCGGCGCATGTGGTCGGCCCAGCGCGGGAACTTGGCCTCACCGCCCGCGGCGAGGTCGGGGAACGTGGCGATGTTGACCAGCGTCGGCACGATGGCGACGCCGCGCTCGGCGAAGAGCGGCAGGGTCTCCTCGGTGAGCCCCGTGGCGTGCTCGATGCAGTCGATGCCCGCCTCGACCAGGTCGCGCAGCGAGTCCTCGGCGAAGCAGTGCGCGGTCACGCGGGCGCCGAGGCGGTGCGCCTCGGCGATGGCGGGGGCCAGGGCCTCGCGCGGCCAGCAGGGCGTGAGGTCGCCGGCGTCGCGGTCGATCCAGTCGCCGACGAGCTTGACCCAGCCGTCGCCTCTGCGCGCCTCGCGGGCGACGTACGCGACGAGGTCGTCCGGTTCGATCTCGTGGGCGTAGTTGCGGATGTAGCGGCGGGTACGGGCGATGTGGCGGCCGGCGCGGACGAGCCGCGGCAGGTCCTCGCGGTCGTCGATCCAGCGGGTGTCGGCGGCCGAGCCCGCGTCGCGCAGCAGCAGGGCGCCGGCGTCGCGCTCGGTGCGGGCCTGCTTCTCGCTGGTGGCGTCGTCCACCGCGCCGTGCGCGTCGAGCCCGACGTGGCAGTGGGCGTCGACGAGCCCCGGCAGCACCCAGCCCTCGACGTCGACGACCTCACGCGCGGCGGCCGGTGGCGTGAAGGTGACGCGTCCGCCCACCACCCACAGCTCGTCGCGGGCTTCCTCGCGGCCGGTCAGCACCCGGCCCCTCACGCGCAGCACCGGGCTCTCGCTCATGCGGGGCACCTTAGCGGGCGACCGGTCCCGGCGATCTCCCGGGAGTACCGCGGGCACCTTCACGCAAAGGAACGAACACGGGGGGTGAGGCATTGACGTATGTTTAACGGCAGTTTATCGTCGCCTCCGCGAAGTGATTTTCCCGTCATCTTCTGCCCGCTTCGCGGCCGGGTAAACCACGTAAATTTTCGGCCAGTCAACCTTCTCAATCCGGACACCGGCCGGAGTCGTTATCAACCCGTTACATTTCCGGCTTGGGTGCCAAGTCCCCCCGGGAATTCCATAAGATACCGGGCATATCCCCTTCGGTTCGCGCGCTCGCACGCGCTCGCGGATAACACACCTACGTCCCTTTTGTAACCCCTGCCGGCCGTGCGATTTCAATTTCCCCTAGGTAAATTCAATCTGCATGACTGCCGCACAAGCAGACCTAGCAGGCCCTCCCGATAAACCCCGCTCCGCGGCTGCAGACGAGGCGGGTGTCCGGCTGGACACCCCGCGAATCGAGGACGGCGCCGCAATCTGGCGCATCGCACGCGACTCCGGGTCGCTGGACCTCAACTCCTCGTACAGCTACCTGCTGTGGTGTCGCGACTTCGCCGACACCACCGTCGTGGCACGGGACTCGGACGGCGCCCCGGTCGGCTTCGTCACCGGCTATATCCGGCCCGCCCGGCCGGAGACCCTCGTCGTCTGGCAGATCGCCGTGGACGCCGCGTTCCGCGGCCGCGGACTCGCCGGCGCGCTGCTCGACGGACTGACCGAGCGCGCACTGCAGGACCGCGGCATACGGCGCCTCGAAACGACCATCACCCCGGAGAACTCCGCCTCCGACCAGCTCTTCCGCTCGTACGCGCGCCGCCACGGCGCCGGCGTCGACCGGGACGTGCTGTTCCGCGGGGAGCACTTCCCGGACGGACACGAGCCCGAGCTGCTGTACCGCATCGGCCCCCTCGCGGGCTGAGCGCACCGCCCCATTCGTACCCCCCGCACACCGGATCATCTCCCAGGAGAACGCTGTGACCATCACACCGCCCGCCCTGAGCGTCTTCGAGACCCTGGAGTCGGAGGTGCGCAGCTACTGCCGTGGCTGGCCCGCGGTCTTCGACCGGGCCCAGGGCAGCTATCTGTACGACGAGGACGGCCACACCTACCTCGACTTCTTCGCCGGCGCCGGATCACTCAACTACGGCCACAACAACGCCGTGCTCAAGCGCGCGCTGCTCGACTACCTGGAGCGCGACGGCATCGTGCACGGCCTGGACATGGCCACCACCGCCAAGCGCGCGTTCCTGGAGACCTTCCAGAACGTCGTCCTGCGCCCCCGCGACCTGCCGTACAAGGTCATGTTCCCGGGGCCGACGGGCACCAACGCCGTCGAGGCCGCGCTGAAGCTGGCCCGCAAGGTCAAGGGCCGCGAGGCGATCGTCTCGTTCACCAACGCCTTCCACGGCATGTCGCTCGGCTCGCTCGCCGTCACCGGCAACGCCTTCAAGCGCGCCGGCGCCGGCATCCCGCTGGTGCACGGCACCCCCATGCCGTTCGACAACTACCTCGACGGCCAGGTCCCGGACTTCCTGTGGTTCGAGCGGCTGCTGGAGGACCAGGGCTCCGGGCTCAACAAGCCCGCCGCCGTCATCGTCGAGACCATCCAGGGCGAGGGCGGCATCAACGTGGCCCGCGCCGAGTGGCTCCGCGGCCTCGCCGAGCTGTGCAAACGCCGCGACATGCTGCTCATCGTGGACGACATCCAGATGGGCTGCGGCCGCACCGGCGGCTTCTTCTCCTTCGAGGACGCGGGCATCACGCCGGACATCGTCACGCTCTCCAAGTCCATCAGCGGCTACGGGCTGCCGATGTCCCTCACGCTCTTCAAGCCGGAGCTGGACGTCTGGGAGCCGGGCGAGCACAACGGCACGTTCCGCGGCCACAACCCGGCGTTCGTCACCGCGACCGCGGCGCTCGACACGTACTGGGCCGACGGGCAGATGGAGAAGCAGACCCTCGCCCGCGGCGAGCAGATCGAGCAGGCGCTGATCGCCATCTGCGCGGAGCACGCCGACACGGATGCCACGTACCGCGGCCGCGGCATGGTGTGGGGGCTGGAGTTCCCCGACCCGGCGCGCGCGACGCGCGTCTGCCGGCGCGCCTTCGAGCTGGGGCTCATCCTGGAGACCTCCGGGCCGCAGAGCGAGGTCGTCAAGCTGCTGCCGGCGCTGACGACGACGCCGGACGACCTGGACGAGGGGCTGCGCACGCTGGCCCGGGCGGTCCGCGAGACCGCCTGACGGCCGGGGCGCGCGGCCCCGCCGGGGCCGCCGCGCCCCCCGTCGCCCCGCCCGTACGGGCGGACGCGTACACGCCGAAAGACCCACCGGCAGCGTCGCCGGGCCGAACACCAGAGAGAGGCACAGAGGCACCGTGATCGTCCGATCCTTCAAGGAGCTTGAGGGCACCGACCGGCACATCAGGTCCGCGTCGGGCACCTGGGAGAGCAAGCGCATCGTGCTCGCGAAGGAGCGCGTCGGCTTCTCCCTCCACGAGACCGTGCTCTACGCGGGCACCGAGACCTCCATGTGGTACGCGAACCACATAGAGGCCGTCGTCTGCGTCGAGGGCGAAGCCGAACTCACCAACGACGAGACCGGCGAGAGGCACGTCATCACGCCGGGGACGATGTACCTGCTGGACGGGCACGAGAAGCACACGATGCGGATCAAGCAGGACTTCCGCTGCATCTGCGTCTTCAACCCGCCGGTCACGGGCCGCGAAGACCACGACGAGAACGGCGTGTACCCACTGCTGACTGAGGAGGACTGAGAACCATGGCCAGCCCGACTGTCACCGACCTCTACCCGACGCGCGGCGCCGACGAAGTGAGCACGCCCCGTCAGGACCCGGTGGTCTGGTCGGAACCGGGTGCCGACGGGCCCATCCCGCCCTGGGAGCTGGAGGGCTACGAGCGCAACGGCTACCTGACGGTCGACCAGCTGATCACCGCGGAGGAGGTGGAGACGTACAGGGCGGAGCTGGACCGGCTCGTCGCCGACCCGCAGATCCGCGCCGACGCGCGCTCGATCGTCGAGCCCAGCACGCAGACCGTGCGCTCCATCTTCGAGATCCACAAGATCAGCGACGTCTTCGGCAAGCTGGTGCGCGACGAGCGCGTCCTGGACCGGGCGCGGCAGATCCTCGGCTCCGACGTGTACATCCACCAGAGCCGGATCAACGTCAAGCCCGGGTTCGGTGCCAGCGGCTTCTACTGGCACTCGGACTTCGAGACCTGGCACGCCGAGGACGGCCTGCCGAACATGCGGACCGTGTCGGTCTCGATCGCGCTGACGGAGAACTACGAGACCAACGGCGGCCTCATGATCATGCCGGGGTCGCACAAGACCTTCCTCGGCTGCGCGGGCGCCACGCCGAAGGACAACTACAAGAAGTCGCTGCAGATGCAGGACGCCGGCACGCCGTCGGACGGGGCGCTGACGGAGATGGCGGAAGCGCACGGCATCAAGCTGTTCACCGGCTCGGCCGGCGGGGCGACCTGGTTCGACTGCAACTGCATGCACGGCTCGGGCGACAACATCACGCCGTACGCGCGCAGCAACGTTTTCCTCGTGTTCAACAGCGTGGAGAACGCGGCGGTGGAGCCGTTCGCGGCGCCCGTGCGGCGGCCGGACTACATCGGCGCGCGGGACTTCACGCCCGTGCGGTGAGATGACGGCAGACGGCCGCGCCCCCCTCCCGGAATACCGGGCGGGGGGCGCGGCCGTATCCGCGGCTGCGGCGGTGCGGGCGATGGTGTGAGCGGTCGGCTACGGGGCGTCGAAGGCGTGGTCGTCCGCGCAGAGGCCCTGGCCGCCCGTGCCCGCGACGTCCTGCAGCCTGCGCATGGCGGCCTGCTCCAGGGCCTGCGTGAAGACGTCGGCCGGCTGCCCGCCGGAGACGGCGAAGCGGCGGTCGATGACGAAGAACGGCACGCCGTTGGCGCCCAGCTCGGCGGCTTCCTTCTCGTCGGCGCGTACGGCGTCGGCGTAGGCGTCCTCGTCGGCGAGCACCTTGCGCACCTCGTCGGCGTCGAGACCGGCGCCGGTCGCGATGTCGACGATCGTGTCGTCGTCGCCGATCGGGCGGGCCTCGGCGAAGTTCGCGGTGTAGAGCGCGTCGAGGAGCCGCTCCTGCACGCCGCGCTCCTTGGCGAGGTGCAGCAGGCGGTGCAGGTCGAAGGTGCCGGTGACGAACCGGTCGTGGCGCATGCCGAGCCCTTCGGACGCGGCGGCGGCGCCGACGCGCTCCTCCATCGCCTCGAGCTGCGCGTCGTCCCAGCCGTACTTGGCCTTCAGCTCCGGGCCGAGGGGCAGGCCGGCGTCCCGCGCCGCCCCGGCGGACAGCTCGTACGAGCGGTGTACCACCTCGACCTCGTCCCGCCCGGCGAAGGCGGCGAGCCCCTTCTCGAACCGGGCCTTGCCGATGTAGCACCAGGGGCAGATGACATCGGACCAGATCTCTACTCGCATGACCGAACAAACGGGCGGGGCGGTGGTCGGTATTCCCCGCCGGGCGGGGCGGGGCTCAGGGGCCGGGGTCGGGGGCGAGCGGGATGCCGCAGCGGAGGTTCCAGCGGCCGGCGCGGCCGGTCAGCTCGGTGCCGGTCAGGGGCGGTACGTCCAGCCGCCAGAAGGCGGCGGAGGGCAGGTCGAGGGCGTGCACGACCGCGGCCCGGACGGCGGCCGGCTCGGCGACGGCGACGACGCGGCGGCGGGGGCCGGCCGGGCCGCGGAAGCCGTCGGGGCCGCTGGGGCTGCCTGCGCTGCTTGGACCGCCGGTCCCGGGCCCGGCGGCCCCTCCGGTGTCGTACGCGCCCGGCGGCCCGGCGAGGCCGTCGAGCCACACGCCCACCCGGCCCCGCAGCTGGAGCAGCGACTCCCCGCCGTGCGGCGCCGCCGCCGGGTCGGTCAGCCAGGCCCGTACCGCCTCGCCCTCCGCCGCCGCCAGCTCCTCCAGCTCCCGCCCGCGCCAGATGCCGACGTCCCAGTCCGCCAGCTCCGCCTCCGGCTCCGCCGCGAGCCCCAGCGCGTCGGCGGTCTGCCGGCAGCGGACCGACGGCGCGGCGTACGCCGGCGTGTGCGTACGCAGCGAGGCCGCCGCGTGCGCGCCTGCGCGCTCCGCCGCACCTCGACCCGCCGCGTCCAGCGGCTCGTCCGCACCGAACGCGGCGTGCCGCAGCTCGGCGTTGATCGCCGGCGTGACGAGCATCACCCGGACCGTCCCCAGCGGTCTCACCTGCCCCTTCCATGTCCCTTCCGGCGGACGCCGTATGGCCGCCGGTCCGCAGGCGACGGTATCGTCATCTCGTCAACCGAATACGACGGCGCAACGGAAGCCCGGTGAGATTCCGGCACGGCCGCGCCACTGTGAGCCGGACGACGCCCCGCGCGGGGCGGAGTTCGGTGAGTCAGACCCGCACCGTCGTGAGCTGCTCCACCGCATGGGACGCGTGATCCCCGGGAGGTTTTCGCCATGGCCCAGTCAGCCGTGTCACCCACGGCGCCCGCCGCCGACAGGCCGGCCGGACCGCACCTCACCCCCGTTCCGCTGCAGACCATCGCCCCGCGGGCGGTGGTCGGCGGGATCCTGATGCCCGTTCTGCCGTGCTTCGCCGGCGCCGAGGAGTGCGCTGTGCCTGCGGTGTCCGCGGGATCCGACGCGTAACGCCGGACTGTCCGGCGGCGTGCGGGCCGTTGCGGCGGGGGCGCTGTTCCCCTGACCCGCCCCTTCCCGAGACTCGGGGGCTGCGCCCCCGAGACCCCGCCGGGGCTCCGCCCAGCGCCCCTCCGGGGGCTCCGCCCCCGCACCCCCGCTCCGCGCCTGCCCGCACCCTCACCGAACGGCACCATGACACCCGAAACCACGTCACGCCCCGCCCCGCGGCTCCGTCCCCGCTCGCCGGCGTACGCCCTGGGCGCCGCCCTGGGCTACGCCGCGGACCGGGTCTTCGGCGACCCGCGCCGCGGCCACCCGGTCGCGGCGTTCGGCCGCGCCGCAAGGGCGTTGGAGGCCCGCCTCTGGCGCGACACCCGCCCGGCGGGCGCGTTGCACACGGCGCTCTGCGTCGGCACGACGGTGGCGGCGGCCGCCCTGACCACGGTGGCGACCCGCGCGGCGGCGCCGGGGCGGACTCCTGAGGAGCGCACGGGCCCGGCCCCGGACGGGGGTTCGGGGCGGAGCCCCGAGGGGGACGGGGCCGGGGGACACACCCGACTCGGGCGTCCCGGCGCGGGTGCGTACCACCTGCCCCGTCTCGGGCTCACCGCTCTCCTCACCTGGACCGTTCTCGGTGGGGCCTCGCTCCATCGCGAAGCCCTCGGCATCGCCCGGGCCCTCCGCTCCCGCGACCTCGACGACGCCCGCCGCCGCCTCCCCCGCCTCTGCGGGCGCGACCCCCACGGGCTCACCGAAGCCGACATCGCCCGCGCCGTCGTCGAGTCCGTCGCCGAGAACACCTCCGACGCCGTCGTCGGCGCCCTCCTCTGGGGGGCGATCGGCGACGCCCCCGGCCTGGTCGGGTTCCGGGCCGTCAACACCCTCGACGCCATGGTCGGGCACAGGTCCGCCCGCTATCTGCGGTTCGGCTGGGCCGCCGCGCGGCTCGACGATCTCGTGGGCTCTCCCGGCGCCCGCCTCACCGCCGCGCTCGCCGCGGTCGCCGGGCCCGATCCCCGTGCCGCCCTCCGCGTCTGGCGGGCGGACGGGCCGCGGCATCCCAGTCCCAACGCCGGCCCCGTGGAAGCCGCGTTCGCCGGTGCGCTCGGGCTGCGGCTCGGCGGGGAGTTGTCGTACGGGGGGCGGGCGGAGCACCGGGCCGTGCTCAATCCGGCCGGGCGTCCTCCGGACGTACGCGACATCGAGCGCGCCGTCCGGCTCTCCTCCCGGGTCTGCTTCCTCGCCCTCCTCACCACCTCCCTCGCCGCCCTGCTGCCCATCGAAGCGAGTGCCGCATGACCACCGTCCTCCTCCTGTCCACCGCCGACACCGACCTCCTCGCCGCCCGCGCCTCCGGCGCGGACTTCCGGATCGCGAACCCCTCCCGCACCGGCCCGGACGACCTGCCCGGGCTCCTCGACGGCGCGGACCTCGTCGTCGTCCGGCTCCTCGGCGGCAGGCGCGCCTGGGAGGACGGACTCGACGTGCTGCGCGCCGCCGGGGCGCACACGGTGCTGCTCGGCGGGGAGTCCGTGCCCGACGCCGAGTTGATGGCCGAGTCGTCGGTGCCCGCGGGGGTCGTCGCCGAGGCGTTGCGCTATCTCGTCGAGGGCGGGCCCGAGAACCTCGCGGAGCTGGCGCGGTTCCTGTCCGACACGGTGCTGCTGACCGGCGAGGGCTTCGCCCCGCCGCGGCGGATGCCCGCGTACGGGGTGCACGGTTCGTACGTGCGGAAGGACGACCGCCCCACCGTCGGCGTGCTCTTCTACCGCGCCCACGAACTCTCCGGGAACACCGCCTTCGTCGACACCCTGTGCGCCGCCGTCGAGGCGCACGGCGCCAACGCCCTGCCGGTGTACTGCGGTTCGCTGCGCGGCGCCGACGGCGGGCTGTTCGAGCTGCTCGCCCGCGCCGACGTCCTGGTGGCGACCGTGCTGGCCGCGGGCGGAACGCGGCCGGGCGACGCCTCCGCGGGCGGGGACGACGAGGCGTGGGACGTGGGGGCGCTCGCGGAGCTGGACGTGCCGGTGCTGCAGGGGCTGTGCCTGACGTCGGGGCGGGACGCCTGGCTGGCGTCGGATGCCGCGCTGTCGCCGATGGACGCGGCGATGCAGGTGGCGATCCCGGAGTTCGACGGGCGGCTGGTGACGGTGCCGTTCTCGTTCAAGGAGGACGGTCCCGACGGCGTTCCGGTGTACGCGGCGGACGAGGAGCGCGCCGGGCGCGTCGCGGGGATCGCCGTGCGGCACGCGCGGCTGCGGCACACGCCGAACGGTGAGAAGCGGATCGGGCTCGTCTTCACCGCGTACCCCACCAAGCACTCCCGTGTCGGCAACGCCGTCGGCCTGGACACGCCCGCCTCCGCGGTCCGGCTGCTGGACGCGCTACGGGCCGCAGGTTACGCCGTCGAGGGGTACCCCGACGACGGCGACGAGCTGATCCACCGGCTCATCGCCGCCGGCGGGCACGACGTGGAGTGGCTGACGGAGGAGCAGTTGGCGGCGGCGCCCGCCCGGGTGCCGCTGAGCGACTACGAGCAGTGGTTCGCCGCGCTGGACCCGGATCTGCGGGCCTCGGTGGTCGCGCACTGGGGCGAGCCGCCCGGCGAGCTGTACGTGGACGACGGCGACGGCGGACCCGCGATCGTGCTGGCCTCGCTGCGCTTCGGCAACGCGGTGGTGATGATCCAGCCGCCGCGCGGCTTCGGGGAGAACCCCATCGCCATCTACCACGACCCGGACATGCCGCCGTCGCACCACTACCTGGCCGCGTACCGCTGGCTGGACCGCACGTTCGGCGCCGACGCGGTCGTGCACATGGGCAAGCACGGCACGATGGAGTGGCTGCCGGGCAAGGGGCTGGGTCTTTCGGCGGGTTGTGCGCCGGACGCGGTGCTGGGGGATCTGCCGCTGGTGTACCCGTTCATCGTCAACGACCCGGGCGAGGGCACCCAGGCCAAGCGCCGCGGGCACGCGACGGTGGTCGACCACCTCGTGCCGCCGATGGCCCGCGCCGACTCCTACGGGGACCTGGCGAAGCTGGAGCAGCTGCTCGACGAGTACGCGCTCGTCTCCGACCTCGACCCGGCCAAGGCGCCCGCCGTGCGCAGCCGGATCTGGACGCTGGTGCGGGCCGCGGAGCTCCACCACGACCTGCACGTGGCGGAGCAGCCCGAGGACGCGGACTTCGACGAGTTCGTGCTGCACGTCGACGGCTGGCTGTGCGAGATCAAGGACGTGCAGATACGGGACGGGCTGCACGTGCTCGGCGCGGGCCCGGTCGGCGCGGCGCGGGTGAACCTGGCGCTGGCCGTGCTGCGTTCCGCGCAGGTGTGGGGCGGCGCCGGCGGGGCACTGCCGGGGCTGCGGGCGGCGCTCGCGGCGCGGGTGGGGCTGGTCGAGGCGGAGCTGCTGGCCGAGCCGGGGGCCCGGATCGCCCCGCCGGCGGAGCTGGCGGAGTGGGGCGCCGCAAACGGTGCCGCGGAGCGGCGGCCGCCGGCCCTCCGTACCGCTTCCGACGCCGTCGACGTGCTGGAGTCCCAGGCCCGCGGCCTCGCGGAGTTCATGGAGGCGAAGGACTGGGCCGCCGGCGCCGCCGCCCCCGCCGTGGCGGAGGTGCTCGGGGCCGAGTGCCCCGACGCCGTGCGGGTGCTGGAGTTCGCCGCCGCCGAACTCGTACCGCGGCTGCGCCGTACCGGCGACGAGATCGGCAACGTCCTGCACGCGCTCGACGGCGGCTACGTGCCCGCGGGACCGTCCGGCTCCCCCACCCGCGGCCTCGTCAACGTGCTGCCGACGGGCCGCAACTTCTACTCCGTCGACCCCAAGGCCATCCCCTCCCGGCTCTCCTGGGACGTCGGCAGCGCCCTCGCCGACTCCCTCCTCGCCCGCCACCTCGCCGACCACGGCGAATACCCGAGGTCCGTGGGGCTGACGGTCTGGGGCACGTCCTGCATGCGCACCCAGGGCGACGACATCGCGGAGATCCTGGCGCTGCTGGGCTGCCGCCCGGTGTGGGACGACGCCTCGCGGCGGGTGACGGGCTTCGAGGTGGTGCCGCACGCGGAGCTGGGCCGGCCGCGCATCGACGTGACGGTACGCATCTCGGGCTTCTTCCGCGACGCCTTCCCGCACGTCGTCGGCCTGCTGGACGACGCGGTGCGCGCGGTCGCGGAGCTGGCCGAGCCGCCGGAGGCCAACTTCGTACGGGCGCACGCGGACGAGGACACCGCCGTCCACGGCGACCGCCGCCGCGCCACGGCCCGTATCTTCGGCTCCAAGCCCGGCGCGTACGGCGCGGGCCTGCTGCCGCTGATCGACGCCCGCAACTGGCGCTCGGACGCGGACCTCGCGGAGGTGTACGCGGTCTGGGGCGGCTACGCCTACGGCCGGGGGCTCGACGGGCGGGCGGCGCGCGGCGACATGGAGGCGGCGTTCCGGCGGATCCAGGTGGCGGCGAAGAACGTCGACACGCGCGAGCACGACATCGCCGACGCCGACGACTACTTCCAGTACCACGGCGGCATGGTGGCGATGGTCCGCCATCTGACGGGCGGTTCGCCGGAGGCGTACATCGGCGACAGCGCCGTGCCCGAGCAGGTGAGGACCCGCACGCTCGGGGAGGAGACGCACCGCGTGTTCCGCGCCCGGGTGGTGAACCCGCGCTGGACGGCGGCGATGCGGCGGCACGGCTACAAGGGCGCGTTCGAGATGGCCGCCACCGTCGACTACCTCTTCGGCTACGACGCGACCGCGGGCGTGGTGGACGACTGGATGTACGAGAAGCTCGCCGCCGAGTACGTCTTCGACGCCGGGAACCAGGAGTTCATGCGGCGCGCCAACCCGTGGGCGCTGCGCGGGATCGGCGAACGGCTGCTGGAAGCGGCCGAGCGGGGGCTGTGGGCGGAGCCGGACCAGCGGACCCTGGCCCGGCTCCGGGAGATCTACCTCGAACTCGAGGGCGATCTGGAGGGGGAGGAATGACCCACAGGACGCGGACCGTGCAAGTCCGCTCCACGTCCGGCACGTACACGCTGGCATGTTTCCACCCAATATCACAGCAGTTGACCGCCATATCACCCGTTGGAGGGGCCCGCGCATGAACACCGGTGCGCCGCACTACCCGTTCACAGCCGTCGTCGGCATGGCAGAACTCCGGCTCGCGCTGCTGCTCAACGCGGTGTCCCCGGCGGTCGGCGGGGTCCTCGTACGGGGTGAGAAGGGGACGGCGAAATCGACCGCCGTACGAGCCCTCGCCGCGCTGCTCCCCGACCTCGCCGTCGTGCCCGGCTGCCGCTTCTCGTGCGACCCTGCGGCGCCCGACGCAGGCTGCCCGGACGGGCCGCACGACGCGGCCCGCGCGGACGGTGCGCGCGCGGCGCGGATGGTGGAGCTTCCCGTCGGTGCGTCGGAGGACCGGCTCGCGGGGGCGCTGGACATCGAACGGGCGCTGGCCGAGGGCAGGAAGACGTTCGAGCCGGGGCTGCTGGCGCAGGCGCACCGCGGCGTGCTGTACGTGGACGAGGTCAACCTGCTCCACGACCACCTCGTCGACCTGCTGCTCGACGCGGCGGCGATGGGCGCCAACCACGTGGAGCGCGAGGGGGTCTCCGTACGGCACGCGGCGCGGTTCCTGCTGGTGGGCACCATGAACCCGGAGGAGGGCGAGCTGCGCCCGCAGCTGCTCGACCGGTTCGGGCTGACGGTGGAGGTCGCCGCGTCCCGCGAGCCGGCGGAGCGGGCGGAGGTGGTGCGGCGGCGGCTCGCGTACGACGCGGACGCGGCCGGCTTCGCCGCGCGCTGGGCGGCGGAGGAGGAGGCGCTGCGGACCCGGATCGCGGCTGCCCGGGAACTGCTCCCGGCGGTGGTGCTGGGCGACGCGGCGCTGCGGCAGATCACGGCGACGTGCGCGGCGTTCGAGGTGGACGGGATGCGCGCGGACATCGTCATGGCCCGTGCGGCGACGGCGCTGGCGGCCTGGTCGGGGCGGACGGAGGTGGCGGCGGAGGACGTACGGCAGGCCGCTCTGTTGGCGCTGCCGCACCGGCGGCGGCGCAACCCGTTCGACGCGCCGGGTCTGGACGAGGAGAAGCTGGAAGAGACGCTGCGGGAGCACGGCGGCACGGACGAGGGACCGCCGGACGGCGACGGCGGGGGCGGCGGGGCGCACCCCGGCGACGCGGACGGCCAGGACGCACCGCCGCCGCAGCACCCCGGCGACGCCGCCCCGCAGCCCTCCGGCGACGCCGCCCCGCGCGACCCCGCGCCGCAGGACCCCTCCCGTACGGCCGACCCCGCGCAGCCCCCCGGTGACGCCCCCGCCGCCACCCGCGCCCCGGCGGAGGATCCCGGCGCCGGGCCCCGCCCGCCCGGGCCCGCGGAACCCGGCCCCGACGCGCAACCCGCCGCCCCCGCCGAGCCGTTCCGCACCCGCCGCCTCGACGTACCCGGCGTCGGGGAGGGCGCCGCCGGCCGCCGCTCCCGCGCCCGTACCGCCCACGGCCGCACCGCCGGCGCCCGCCGCCCCCGCGGCACCCTCGGCGCCCTGCACCTCGCCGCCACCGTCCGGGCCGCCGCCCCGCACCAGCACACGCGCGGCCGCCGCGGCCCCGGTCTCCTCGTCCGCCGCGACGACCTGCGCGAGGCCGTCCGCGAAGGCCGCGAGTCGAACCTCGTGCTCTTCGCCGTCGACGCCTCCGGCTCGATGGGCGCGCGGCAGCGCATGGGCGCCGTGAAGGGCGCGGTGCTGTCGCTGCTGCTCGACGCCTACCAGCGCCGCGACAAGGTCGGCCTGGTCACGTTCCGCGGCGGGGACGCCGAGTTGGCGCTGCCGCCGACCTCGTCGGTGGACGCCGCGGCGGCCCGGCTGGAGCGGCTGCCCACCGGCGGGCGCACCCCGCTGGCGGCCGGGCTGCTGCGGGCCCGCGAGACGCTGCGCGTCGAGCGGCTGCGGGACCCGGCGCGCCGCCCGCTACTGGTGGTCGTCACGGACGGCCGGGCGACGGGCGGCCCGGAGCCGGTCGCCCGGGCGGGACGGGCGGCGCGCCTGCTGGCGGCGGAGGGGGTCGCTTCGGTAGTCGTCGACTGCGAGTCGGGGCCGGTGCGGCTCGGGCTCGCCGGCGAGTTGGCCCGCGAGCTGCGCGGCACGGCGGTGTCGCTGGGCGAGCTGCGGGCGGAGGCGGTCGGCGGGCTGGTCCGGGAGGTCCGCGCGGACCGGCGCGCACGTGCCGTACGCGAAGGTCCCGCCGCCGGGCGCGGGCCGGGGAAGCCGAGGAGGGCCGCCTGATGCCGAAGGGACAGCCGGCCGCCGTGCCGGACGACGGCCTGACGACGCGGCAGCGCCGCAACCGCCCGCTGGTCGTGGTGCACACGGGCCCGGGCAAGGGGAAGTCCACGGCCGCCTTCGGGCTGGCGCTGCGGGCCTGGAACCAGGGGTGGCCGATCGGGGTGTTCCAGTTCGTGAAGTCCGCCAAGTGGCGGGTCGGCGAGGAGCGGGCGCTGCGGGTCCTCGGCGCGAGCGGCGAGGGCGGCACGGTGGCGTGGCACAAGATGGGCGAGGGCTGGTCGTGGATCCAGCGGCCCGCACGGGACGGCGCCGCCGGGGAGCCGGACAACGAGGCGCGGGCCCGGGAGGGCTGGGAGCAGGTCAAACGGGACCTGGCGGCGCAGACGTACCGGCTGTACGTGCTCGACGAGTTCGCGTACCCGATGCACTGGGGCTGGGTGGACACCGCCGAGGTGGTCTCGGTGCTGCGCGACCGGCCGGGCAGCCAGCACGTCGTCGTCACCGGCCGCAACGCACCGGCGCAGCTGGTCGGGTTCGCCGATCTCGTCACGGAGATGGGCAAGGTCAAACACCCCATGGACGCGGGCCAGAAGGGCCAGCGGGGCATCGAATGGTGAGCAATCCGTGATCGACATCCCCCGGCTCGTCGTCGCCGCGCCGGCCTCCGGCAGCGGCAAGACGACGGTCGCGACGGGCCTGATGGCGGCGTTCGCCGCCGCCGGCCTGACCGTCTCGCCGCACAAGGCGGGCCCCGACTACATCGACCCGGGCTACCACGCCCTCGCGGTCGCCGGCTCCCCCGGCGGCGGGCGCCCGGGCCGGAACCTGGACGCGCACATGTGCGGCCCGGGCCTCGTCGCCCCGCTGTTCGCGCACGGCGCGGCGGGCGCGGACGTGGCGGTCGTGGAGGGCGTGATGGGCCTGTACGACGGCGCCTCGGGCGCAGGCGAGTCGGGCTCGACGGCGGAGCTGGCGAAGCTGCTGCGGGCGCCGGTGGTGCTGGTGGTCGACGCCTCGGGGCAGTCGCGGTCGGTGGCGGCGCTGGTGCACGGGTTCGCGTCGTGGGACCCGGAGGTGCGGATCGGGGGCGTCGTCCTGAACAAGGTCGCCTCCGACCGCCACGAGTCCCTGCTGCGCGAGGCCCTGGACGAGGCGGGCGTCCCGGTACTGGGCGCGCTGCGCCGCGCCGCGGAACTGGCGGCGCCGTCGCGGCACCTGGGCCTGGTGCCGGCGGCGGAGCGCCGCCCGGCGGCGGTGGCGGCGGTACGGGCGCTGGCGGAGCGCGTACGGGAGTCGTGCGACGTACCGGAGCTGCTGCGCCTGGCCCGCACGGCACCGCCGCTGGCGGCGGTGCCGTGGTCGGCGGTCGACGCGGTGGCGGCAACGGCGGGCGCTGGGCTGCCGGGTGGGCACGGCACGGGGGACGACCGCGAAACCGGGACGGGGCCGGGCGCCGGCCCCCGGTTCCGGGATGCGGCGGGACCGGGGAAGACCCCCCGCGCCGCCGGGCCGCGGCCCGTCGTCGCGATGGCCTCCGGCGCCGCGTTCACGTTCTCGTACGCCGAGCACGCCGAACTCCTCGCCGCCGCCGGGGCCGACGTCGTCCCCTTCGACCCCCTCCGCGACGAGGAGCTGCCGCCCCGCACCCGCGCACTCGTCGTCGGCGGCGGCTTCCCCGAGGTGTACGGCGCCGAGCTGGCCGCCAACGAGCCGCTGCGCCGCGACGTCGCCCGGCTCGCCGCCGCCGGTGCGCCGGTGGCGGCCGAGTGCGCCGGCCTCGTCTACCTCGCCCGCGACCTCGACGGCGCGCCCATGTGCGGGGTGCTGGACGCCCGGGCCCGGATGACCGACCGGCTCACCCTCGGCTACCGCGACGCCGTCGCCGTCGCCGACAGTGCCCTGGCCGCCGCCGGCACCCGGGTACGCGGCCACGAGTTCCACCGCACCGCGCTCGACCCGCCCGCCGGCGAGACGCCCGCATGGGGGATGACGCAGCCGGTGCGGCGCGTCGAAGGATTCGTACGGGGCGGTGTCCACGCCTCGTACCTGCACGTGCACTGGGCCGCCGCCCCAGCCATGGCGCGCCGGCTCGTCGAAGGGTGTGAGACGGCATGAGCATGCGACTCGTCGGCGTCGGGGTCGGTCCCGGCGACCCGGAGCTGGTCACGGTCAAGGGCGCGGGTGCGCTGCGGGCGGCGGCGGTGGTCGTCGTGCCGGTGATGGAGGGCGGCGGCACGGGGCGCGCGGAGGCGACGGTCCTGCACTACGTCGACGAGGCGAAGGTCGTACGCGTCGTCTTCGCGCTCAACGAGCGCAGCGACGCCGCACGCCGCGAAGCGGCGTGGGACGCGGCGGGCGCCCGGGTCGCGGAACTGCTGCGCGAGCACCGCTCGGTGGCGTTCGCCACCCTCGGCGACCCCAACGTCTACTCGACCTTCACCTACCTCGCCGGGACCGTCACGGCCCTGCTCCCCGGCGTACGGGTCGAGAGCGTGCCGGGCATCACCGCGATGCAGGACCTGGCGGCGCGCGCCGGCACGGTGCTCGCCGAGGGCACGGAGCCGCTGACGCTGGTGCCGGTGACGGCGGGCACGGCGGTGCTCGAGGAGGCGCTGCGGGGGCCGGGGACGGTGGTGGCGTACAAGTTCGGCCGGCTGGCGGGCGAGGTCGCGGGGGTGCTCGCGGAGACGGGGCGGATGCAGGGGGCGGTGTGGGGGTCGTCGCTGGGGCTGGCGGAGGAGTCGGTGCGGCCGGCGGCGGAGCTGGGGGCGGAGCCGCTGCCGTACCTGTCGACGCTGATCGCGCCGGCGCGGCGGGCGGGGCGGGGCGAGAAGCTGTGAGCGGTGCTGGAGTGCCGGGGCAGCGGCCGTACGCGGGCGGCAAGGTGACGTTCGTCGGGGCCGGGCCGGGGGCGGCGGATCTGCTGACGTTCCGGGCCGCGCGCGCGATCGCCGAGGCGGACGTCGTGATCTGGGCGGCGAGCCTCGTCCACGAGGACGTGCTGCAGCACGCCCGCGCGGACGCGGAGGTCGTCGACTCGGCGGCGGTGCCGCTGGAGGAGGTCGTCGCGGTCTACGCGCGGGCGGCCGGCGCGGGACTGCGGGTGGCGCGCGTGCACTCCGGCGACCCGGCGCTGTGGGGTGGCACGCAGGAGCAGGTGGAGCGGTGCACGGAGCTGGGGCTCGACGTGGAGATCGTGCCGGGGGTGTCGTCGTTCTCGGCGGCGGCGGCCGCGGCGGGGCGGGAGTTGACCGTCCCGGAGGTGGCGCAGTCGGTGATCCTCACGCGGCTGGGCGGCGGGAAGACGCCGATGCCCGGCGGCGAGGAGGTGCGGGAGTTCGCGCGGCACGGCACGACGATGGCGGTGTTCCTGTCGGCGGCCCGCTCCGGCCGGCTGGCGGCGGAGCTGCTGGCGGGCGGCTACGCGGCACAGACGCCGGTGGTGGTGGCGTACCGGGTGACGTGGCCGGACGAGCTGGTGGTGCGCTGCACGGTGGGCACGCTGGAGGCGGCGGTGAAGGAGCACCGGCTGTGGAAGCACACGCTGTTCCTCGTCGGCCCGGCGCTGGGCTCCGCGGGGACGCGGTCGCACCTGTACCACCCGGGGCACTTCCACGGCTTCCGCCGCGCGGACCCGGCGGCGCGGCGGGCGTTGCGGGCGGGCGGGGAGGAGAAGGGCTGATGCCGGGCGGGCGGGGGCCGGACGCGGAGGGCACCGAGGACGCGGACCGGCAGGGACAGGGCGCTCGGGAACGGGACATGCGGAACCCGGAGCCGCGGGAGCAGGACCCGCGGGAGCCGGAGCCCCGGGAGGCTGATCTCCGGGAGGCTGATCTCCGGGAGCCGGATCTCCGGGAGCCCGACCTGCCGCGGACCGCGAAGGTGCGGCAGAAGGCGCTGCGCACGGGATGGACCACCGGCACCTGCGCGTCGGCCGCCGCGCGCGCGGCGGCGCTGCTGCTGGCGACCGGGGAGGCGCGGCGGTGGGTGGAGGTGGCGCTGCCGTCGGGGCGGCGGGTGACGTTCGCGGTGGAGCGGGCGGTGGAGCTGCGGCCGGGCCGTACGGAGGCGGTGGTCGTCAAGGACGCGGGCGACGACCCGGACGTCACGCACGGCTCGCACCTCACGGCGACGGTCAGCTGGCGGGGGCGGCCGGGTCTGGAGCTGCACGGCGGCGTCGGGGTCGGGGTGGTGACGAAGCCGGGGCTGGGTCTGGAGCTGGGCGGCCCGGCGATCAATCCCGTACCGCGGCGGATGATCACGCAGGCGGTGGCGGAGGTCGTGGACCTGGCGCGGCGGGGCCTGGACGTGACGATCAGCGTGCCGGACGGCGAGCGGCGGGCGCGCAGGACGACGAACGCGCGGCTGGGGATCCTCGGCGGCATCTCCATCCTCGGCACCACGGGGATCGTCCGGCCGTTCTCGACGGCGTCGTGGCGGGCGAGCGTGGAGCAGGCGGTCTCGGTGGCGGCGGCGCAGGGCGAGACGGCGGTGGTGCTGTGCACGGGCGGCCGCACCGAGCGGGGGGCGAGGGAACTGCTGCCGGGGCTGCCGGCGGTGTGCTTCGTGGAGGTGGGGGACTTCACGGGGGCGGCGCTGCGGCGGGCGGTGGCGCAGGGGGTGGAGCGGGTGGTGTTCGTGGGCATGGTCGGGAAGCTGACGAAGCTGGCGGCGGGGGTGCTGATGACGCACTACACGCGCTCGAAGGTGGACCCGGGGGTGCTGGCGGCGATCACGCGCGCGGCGGGCGGGTCGGAGGACGTGGCGGCCGAGGTGGCGGTCGCCAACACGGGGCGGCACGCGTACGAGTTGTGGGAGGCGGCGGGTCTGCTGCCGGCGGCGGGGCGGGAGTTGTGCGGCCGGGTGGCGGAGGTGCTGGAGCGCTTCACGGACCGGCGGGTCGCGGCGGAGGCGGCGATGGTGGACTTCACGGGCCGGGTGCTGGTGGCGCGGAGCGACGGGGAGCTGCTGCGGTGATCACGGTCATGGGCTGCGGCACCGGCTCGCCTCCGGCGCGGATCGAGGACGCGGACCTGGTGGTGGGCGCGGCCCGGCACCTGGCGGAGGCGGAACTGCCGCGGCACGCGGAGTGCGTGACGCTGGGCCCGCTGGGCCCGGCACTGGACCGGATCGCGGCGCACCTGGAGTCAACCGCACGACGCCCCGCCGCGGAGCCGGAGCCCGGGGGTGGGCCCGAGGAGCTGCGTGGAGGGCCCGGGGGCAAAGCCCCCGCTGGGAGAACCCCCCGGCGTCCGGGGCGGGTTGTCGTGTTGGCTTCCGGGGACCCCGGGTTCTTCGGGATCGTTCGGGTGCTCGCCGACCGCTTCGGGCCCCACCGTCTCGACGTCCGGCCCGCCGCCCCCTCCCTCGCCGTCGCCTTCGCCCGTGCCGGGCTTCCCTGGGACGACGCCGCCGTCGTCAGCGCCCACGGCCGCGACCTCCGCACCGCCGTCAACGTCTGCCGCGCCCACCCCAAGACCGCCGTCCTCACCGGACCCGGCGCCGGCCCCGCCGAACTCGGCGCCGCGCTCGCCGCCGCCGGCGTGCCCCGTACCCTCGTCGTCGCCACCGCCCTCGGCTCCGCCGGCGAGCACGTCGTACGCCTCTCCCCCGCCGAAGCCGCCACCCGCCCCTGGCCCCCCGTCACGGGCACCGGCACCGGCACAGGCACCGGCGCCGTGAACGTCGTGCTCTGCCTCGACGAACGCCCCGGCCGTGCCCTCGCCCCCGCGCCGCGCACCCTCGCCGGCCCCGGCCCGTACCCGAGGACCCGTCGCCCCGGCGACGGCTGGGCGCTGCCCGAGGCGGACTTCGAGCACCGCGCCGGCATGGTCACCAAGTACGAGGTCCGCGCCCTCGCCCTCGCCCGTCTCGCGCCCCGCCCCGGCGACCTGGTGTGGGACGTGGGCGCCGGGTCCGGGTCGGTCGCGGTGGAGTGCGCGCGGTTCGGCGCCGCCGCCGTCGCCGTGGAGCGCCGCGCCGAGGACGTCGCGCGGATCCTGGCCAACGCCGGGGCGCACGGCGTCGACGTACAGGCGGTGCACGGGACGGCCCCCGCCGCGCTGGCCGGACTGCCCGACCCCGACGCGGTGTTCGTCGGCGGCGGGGGCGCCGACGCGGCGGAGGTCGTCGCGGCGTGCGCCCGGCGGGCGCGCCGGGCCGTGGTCGTGACGCTCGCCGCCGTCGACCGGGTGCCGGGGGTACGCGCCGCGCTCGCGGCGGCCGGGTTCGGGGTGGACGGCGTGCTGCTGCAGTCCTCCCGCCTCGCGCCGCTGCCCGGCGAGGTCACGCGACTCGCTGCGGCGAACCCGGTGTTCGTCCTGTGGGGCGTCCGTGACGCGGAGGCGGAACCGGGCGACGCGGGTACGGAGCGACAGCGGCGCACCGCGGCGGGGCATCCGCCGTCCGCGCACCGGCCGGAGGCCGAACCGCGGGGCACGGGCCCCCCGGATGCACGCCCGCGGGACAGGATCCCGCCGCCCGCCTCCCCGCGTGCGACACCCCCGCCCGCCCCCGCCGCGACCCCGCGATCCCCCTCGGAGAGGACAACGTGACCGCCGACCCCCGCAGGACCGCCCCGTGATCGGCCTCGTCGCCGCCACCGCCGCCGGCTCCGCCGCCGCGCGGCGGCTCGCCGACGCCTGGCCCGACCGGACCCGCCGCTACGACGAGGTCCCGGTCCGCGCCGCCGTGGCGCGCGCCTTCGAGGACTGCGACCAACTCGTCTGTTTCCTCGCCACCGGCGCCACCGTCCGCCTCCTGGCGCCCCTGCTGCGCGGCAAGGCCGCCGACCCCGGCGTGGTCTGCGTCGACGAGGCGGGCCGTTTCGCCGTCGCCCTCCTCGGCGGCCACGGCGGCGGCGCCAACGACCTGGCCGCCGAGGTCGCCGAGCTGCTCGGCGACGGCTGCACACCCGTCGTGACCACCGCCACCGACGCCGTCGGCGTCCCCGGCCTCGACTCCCTCGGCTGGCCCGTGGAGGGCGCGGTGGCGGCCGTGACGCGGGCGGTGCTGGACGGCGCCCCCGTCGCGCTGCGGGCCGACGCGACGTGGCCGCTGCCCGCGCTGCCGCCGCACGTGGGGGTCCGCGGCGTGGCCGCGGACGTCCGCCTCCACGTCACCGACCGCCGCCTGCCGCCCGCGGCCCGCGAGGCGGTGCTCCGCCCGCCGTCCCTCGTCGTCGGCGTGGGCGCCAGCCGCGGGGTCGGTGTGGAGGAGGTGCTGGGGCTCGTCTCGGACGCCCTCGACGAGGCCGGGTTGAGCCCCGGCTCCGTGGCCGCGCTCGCCACCGTCGACGCCAAGGCCGGCGAGCCGGGGCTGCTCGCCGCCGCCGAGCGCCTCGGGGTGCCGCTGCGCACCTTCCCCGCCGCCGGGCTGGCCGCCGTCGACGTACCCACGCCCTCGGCCGCGCCCCTCGCCGCCGTCGGCACGCCGAGCGTCGCGGAGGCCGCCGCGCTCACGGCGGCGGGTCCGGGCGCGGAACTCCTCGTACGGAAGCGGAAGTCGGCCCCCGCCGACCGCCCCGCCATGGCCACCTGCGCCGTCGCCCGCCGCCGCCCCCGCGGGCGGCTCGCGGTCGTCGGCCTCGGCCCCGGGGCCCGCGACCTGCTGACGCCGCGGGCCCGCACGGAGTTGCGCCGCGCGTCGGTGGTCGTCGGCCTGGACCAGTACGTCGCGCAGATCCGCGACCTGCTCCGCCCCGGCACCCGGGTCCTCGAATCCGGCCTGGGCGCCGAGGAGGAGCGGGCCCGTACCGCCGTGGCCGAGGCCCGCGCGGGGCACGCCGTGGCGCTGGTGGGCAGCGGCGACGCCGGGGTCTACGCGATGGCCGCCCCGGCGCTGGCGGAGGCAGGCCCGGCCGGCGGGTCCGGCGCCGGCGGCGCCGACCCGCGCGGCGCGGACATCGACGTCGTCGGCGTGCCCGGCGTGACGGCGGCGCTGGCCGCGGCGGCGCTGCTGGGCGCGCCGCTCGGGCACGACCACGTCTCCGTCAGCCTGTCCGACCTGCACACCCCGTGGGAGGTCATCGAGCGCAGGGTGCGGGCGGCGGCGGAGTCGGACCTCGTGGTCACGTTCTACAACCCGCGCAGCCGCGCCCGTACCCGGCAGCTCCCGGAGGCGCTGGCGCTGCTGGCGAAGCACCGCGGGCCGGCGACGCCGGTGGGTGTCGTACGGAGCGCGTCCCGGCCGGAGGAGCACGTGCTGCTGACGACGCTCGCGGAACTCGACCCGGAGACGGTGGACATGATGACCGTGGTGACCGTCGGCAACTCGGCGACCCGCGAGATCGCGGGCCGCATGGTGACGCCGCGCGGCTACCGGTGGCAGACGTGAACGCCCGTACGCGTCCGGCCGGATCCGCCGCCCCGGCCGCGGCGCCGCCGCCCCGCCCGGCCGGGCCCCCGCGGCTCTCGCTCACCGTCAACGACCGCTGCACGGGCTGCGGCGCCTGCCTCCTCACCTGCCCCGTCCACGCCGTCCGCCCCCGCGGCGGCGCCCTGTTCGTCCGCGCCGACCTGTGCACCGGCTGTCTGGAGTGCGTGGAGGTCTGCCCGGCCGACGCCATCGACGAAGCCCCGGAGGAGAGCCCGTGACGCGGACCGTCCACCCCATCGAGGAGGAGTCGTACCGCCGGCTGCGCGCCCGCGTGGACACGGCGCGGCTGCCGCCGCTGACCCGCGCGGTCGTCGAGCGCGTCATCCACTCCTCCGCCGATCCCGCCTACGCCGGCGACCTGGTGTGCGACGAGGACTCGCTGCGCGCCGCGCACGCCGCGCTGCACGCGGGCGCGCCGGTCGTCGCCGACGTCGAGATGGTCGCGGCGGGGATCACCGCCCGCACGGCGGTCTGCCGGCTGCGCGACGCGGTGGCCGCGCCGGGGCTGACGCGCTCGGCTGCGGCGGTGCGGCTGGCGTACGGGGAGGTGGGTGCCGGCGCCGTGTGGGTGGTCGGCTGCGCGCCGACGGCGCTGGAGGAGCTGCTCGCGCTGGACGCGGCGCCGGCGCTGGTGGTCGGGCTGCCGGTGGGGTTCGTGGGGGCGGTGGAGAGCAAGGCGGCGCTGCGGGCCGCGGGGCTGCCGGCGGTCAGCAACGTCTCGGAGAAGGGCGGTTCCGCGGTGGCCGCCGCCGCCCTGAACGCCCTGCTCTACGCCCCGGCGCCGGCCTCCTTTCCCGCGGGACGGACCCCCGCCGCCCCTGGCCGGAACCCGGCCCTCGGCCGCGCGGAGCACGTCCCCGCCGCCGGACAGGACCCGCCCTCCGCCGGTTCCGCCGGGCACCGGCTCAACCCCGGCCCGTAGTCCGCCCCTCCCAGCACCGACCCGTCCGGCGCCGCCGGGCCCCGTACCACCGAGGAGAACGCAAGTGACCAAGCCCGCCCTGCTCATCGCCGGTCACGGCACCCGTGACGCCGCCGGCGCCGAGGCGTTCCGCGCGTTCGTGCGCGCGCTCGCCGACCGCAGCCCCGGGCTGCCCGTCGCCGGCGGCTTCATCGAGTTGTCGCCGCCGCCGCTGGGCGAGGCCGTCGCGGGGCTCGTGGAGCGCGGCATACGGCACTTCGCGGCCGTACCCCTCATGCTCGTCTCCGCCGGGCACGCCAAGGGCGACATCCCCGCCGCGCTGGCCCGCGAGAAGGAGCGCCACCCCGGCCTCTCGTACGCCTACGGCCGCCCTCTCGGCCCGCACCCGAAGCTGCTCTCCGTGCTGGAGCGGCGCGTCGACGAAGCCCTGGCCGGGGACCGGGGCAGCGGGCCGGACGGCGCAGAACGGGCCCGTACCACCGTCCTCCTCGTGGGCCGCGGCTCCACCGACCCGGACGCCAACGCCGAGGTGCACAAGGCCGCCCGGCTGCTCTGGGAGGGCCGCGGCTACGCGGGCGTGGAGACGGCGTTCGTGTCGCTCGCCGCACCCGACGTGGCCGCCGGCCTGGAGCGCTGCCGCCGGCTGGGCGCCGCACAGGTCGTCGTGCTGCCGTACTTCCTCTTCACCGGCGTGCTCCCCGAGCGCGTCGCCGACCAGGCGCGGCGGTGGGCCGCGGCCCGGCCGGAGGTCGACGTGCGCACGGCGGGCGTCATCGGCCCGGCGGCTGAGCTGGTGGAGCTGGTGACGGAGCGGTACGGCGAGGCCGTGGCCGGCGACCTGCGCATGAACTGCGACTCCTGCGTCTACCGCATCGCGCTCCCCGGCTACGAGGACAAGGTCGGCGCCCCGCAGCAGCCCCACTTCCACCCGGACGAGGACGGTGCGGCCCACCACCACAGCCACCACCACGGCGGCCACGCGCATGCGCGCTGACCCCGCACCGCTCGCCCGGCACGACCTCCACCACCACGGCGACGCCGAACTCCGCGACGCCGGCACCGGGCTCACCGACCTCGCCGTCAACGTCCGCGCCGGCACGCCCCCCGCCTGGCTGAAGGCCCGCCTCGCCGGCTCCCTCGACGGGCTCGCCGCCTACCCCGACGGCCGCGCGGCCCGCGCCGCCGTCGCCGCGCGCCACGGGGTGCCGGCCGCCCGGGTGCTGCTGACCGCGGGGGCGGCGGAGGCGTTCGTGCTGCTGGCCCGGGCGCTGCGGCTGGCGGTGCGCCGGGCCGTGGTCGTCCACCCGCAGTTCACGGAGCCGGAGGCGGCGCTGCGGGACGCGGGGTACGCCGTGGACCGGGTGCTGCTGTGCGCGGCGGACGGCTTCCGGCTGCCGCCGCGGGCGGTGCCGCGCGACGCCGACCTCGTGGTCGTCGGCAACCCCACCAACCCGACGTCCGTCCTCCACCCCGCCGCCGGCCTCGCCGCGCTGGCCCGGCCGGGGCGGATCCTCGTCGTGGACGAGGCGTTCATGGACGCGGTGCCGGGCGAGCGCGAGTCGCTGGCCGGGCGTACGGACGTCCCCGGCCTGGTCGTCGTGCGCAGCCTCACCAAGACCTGGGGGCTCGCGGGCCTGCGCGTCGGCTACGTCCTCGGCGACCCCGCAACCGTCGCCGCCCTGGAGCGGGCGCAGCCGCTGTGGCCGGTGTCGACCCCGGCGCTGGCGGCGGCGGAGGCGGTGTGCGCGCCGCGGGCGCTCGCGGAGGCGGCTGAGGCGGCGGCGGAGGTCGGTGCGGACCGGGCGTACCTGCTGCGCAGGCTCGGGGAGTTCGCGGAGGTCACGACCGCCGGGACGGCGGAGGCGCCGTTCGTCCTCATCCATGTGGCGGGAGACGCGGGAGGCGTGGGGGCCGCGGACGGCGGCGGCGCCGGGCTCGTCGTGCGCGAGCGGCTGCGCCGCCTCGGCTTCGCCGTGCGCCGCGGCGACACCTTCCCCGGCCTCGGCCCCGGCTGGCTGCGCCTCGCGGTACGCGACCGGCGGACGACGGACCGGTTCGCGGAGGCGCTGGCCCGGGCGCTGGGCTGAGCCCCGGCCCCGGGCCCGGGCCCGGGCCGTCCCGCCAGTCCCTTCCGTGCCTTCCCGTCGCGGTCACGGCAGCCGGAGGACGACCGCCCCGCGGACCGCGTCGGCGTGCGTCCACCCGGCGGCCCTCCCGCCGTACGGCCGGCCCACGTCCGCGTCGCCGCGGGCGAACCGCTGCACGGCCCCGGGCGGAGCGGTGACCGGCACCTCGACGCCGGCCGGCGCCCGCACCGTCACGGTGCCGCCGACGCGGTACGCGGTGACGTCCCCGTTCCGTACCGCCTCCGCCCACGCGGCGCGGCGCTGGAGGTCGCGGGCGATGGCGCGGGGGCGGGGGTTGTCGAGCGGGGTGGCGGGGGTGAACAGGCGGCGGTAGTCGGCCAGTACGCGGTCGAGGAGGGGGTAGGCGATCCGGTCCTCGGCGAGGTTCGACTGGTACAGGTAGTGCGGGGTGGGGTCGGCGGCGAGGACGTGGCCGAGGGCGGTCCGGGCCGCGCGGGGGACGAGCCGCGAGCGGTAGCCGGTGCAGGGGTCGAGCCGCTGCCCGCGGCGGTGCCCGTACTCGTCGAGCTGGTCCTCCTCCCGCCCCGCCCCCGCGAACAGCCCCAGCCCGTGCCGCGGCACCGTCAGCGCCGTCCCGACCCGGCGCAGCAGCGGGTCCCGGGTGCGGTCGGCGGCCAGCCAGCGGACGCCCGTCGTCCCGAGGGCGGGCGCGAGTTCCGGGTTGTCGAGGGGCTGCTCCGGCGGGGCGGCGAGCCCGGAGTGGCCGGCGGTGACCAACTCGTCCCGGCGCACCACCAGGTTCCGCGCCTGCCCCCAGACCACGTTGTCCTCGATCTGCCGCGCGATGCGCTGCTCCGGCGTCCAGCGCACCCCGCCCGCCGCGTCCCGCGCGCAGCGCCCCTCACCGTCGCCGCCGCCTGCGCGGAGGCAGCCGAGCCGGGCGCGGTCGTACGTGCCGTTGACCCAGCGGTACGCCTCGCGGTCGGTGATCAGCCGGTCGGCCAGCGCGTCGGTGCCGCCGTGCGCGCGGCGGTGGCGTTCCGAGCCGCCGCCGCTGTAGACGAGGTCGAGGGTGAAGTCCCGGTCGGCCGACCACTCGCGGGCGTACGCGGCGTCGCGGGCCGTCATCCGGACCGGCCGCGGGCGGCCGCAGCCGGGGGCGCCGGAGGTGCAGTCGCCGTCGGGGTCCCAGCGGGCGTCGCGGTCGAGGACGCCGTCGACCTGGACGGCGAACCCGTAGCGGGCGGCGCCCAGGTGGACGCCCTTCGTGGCCCAGTCGACGATGCCGCGGGCCAGCAGCCGGTACGCGATCCGGTCGCCGGGTTCGCCGAGGGTGACGAGGAGCCGGCGCCGGCCGTCGCCGGCGAGTTCGCCGACGAGCGCGCCGCGCGTGTGCGGCTTCCCGGGCACGGCGGCGTCCACGTACGGCGTGAAGTCGCCGCCCGGCCGGACGAGGTGGCCGTACGTCTCCGGCGTCCGCGGATCGAGGTCCGCGAACGGCACCGGGCCGCGCAGGTAGCCGAAGGGCCCGGCCCGCCCGGCGGGGGTGACGCGGGCGGTGCGGCCGTCGAGGCTGCCGGACCAGGCGGCCGCGCCGGGCGCGGCGTGCGGGCCGGGGGCGGCGTGGGCGTCGACCTGGCGGATGCCGAAGCGCCGCTCGTACGCGGCGAGCGCGGCGGTCTCGGCCCGGCCCAGGGCGGTGCGGCCACCGGGTACGACCACCGCCTGGTACCGCGCCCGCGGCCGTCCGCCGCCCGCGCCGGTCAGGAACTCCTCGTCGATCCGCGGCCGGTCCCGCTCCCCCGGCCGCACCGTCGTGAACGGCGTGCCGATCGCCGCCAGATGGCCGGCGATCGCCGCGACCGGCGCACCGCCGTCGTCCACGACGAGGACGGCGAGGTCGACGCGCGGCGTGCCCGCGGTGCGGGCGTTCGGGACGGCGACGAACGACAGCGCGGCGGCGATCAGGCACGCCGCGGCCAGCCGCCTGGACCGGACCATGGTGCTCCTCCCCGGGAGCGCGGTCGGGCTCTCTCCCGGGGAGACATCCTGCGGGACGGAAGGCGGTGCGCGCGGTCGCCGGCCCGTACGGGCGACGCGTGCGGGCGGCGTTCGAACCGCGGCCGCCCGCGCCGCCGCCCGCGTCGGGCGTCAGCTCTGCCGGACGCCGTCCACCGTGCGGGGCACGCCCGCCGGGTTGCCGTCGCGGAGTTCTGCGGGCAGCAGCGGCTGCGGGGCGTTCTGGTACGCCACCGGGCGCAGCCAGCGCTCGATCGCCGTGCCGCCGACGGACGTCGAGGTCGACGTCGTCGCCGGGTACGGGCCGCCGTGCTGCTGCGCGGGGGCGACGGCGACGCCCGTGGGCCAGCCGTCGACGAGGATCCGCCCGGCGAGCGGCGTCAGTTCCGCGAGCAGCCGCGCCGCGCCGCCGTCCCCGCCGTCGGCCTCCGCCTCCGCGGCGCCCAGGTGCGCGGTCGCCGTGAGGCTGCCCGGCACCCGGGCCAGCACCGCGGAGACCTGCGCCGCGTCCCCGTACCGCACGATGACGGTGACCGGGCCGAAGCACTCCTCCAGCAGCAGGTCGTACTCGCCGCCGCTCGTGACGTGTTCGGCGTCGACGGTGAGGAAGCCGCCGCTGACGGTGTGCTCGCTGCCCGCGCCCGGCGTCACCGGACTCTGCACGCCCTCCAGCTCCGCCCGCTCCCGTACGCCGCCGACGAACGCGTCCCGCATCCGGTGGTCGAGCATGACGCCCGCCTCGGTGTCGCTGACCGCCGCCGTGAGCGACGTGACGAGCCGGTCGCCGGACTCGCCCGCGGGCACCAGCACCAGCCCGGGCTTGGTGCAGAACTGCCCCACGCCCAGCGTCATCGACCCCGCGAGGCCCGCGCCGATCTCCTCGGCCCGCTCCGCGGCGGCCGCCTCGCTGACGACGACGGGGTTGAGGCTGCCCAGCTCGCCGTGGAACGGGATGGGCCGGGGGCGGGCCGCGGCGGCGTCGTACAGGGCCCGTCCGCCGCGCACCGAGCCGGTGAACCCGGCGGCGGCGACGAGCGGATGGCGCACCAGCTCCACGCCCGCGTCGAAGCCGTGCACGACGGAGACCACCTCGGGCGGCAGCCCCGCCTCCTCCGCCGCGCGGTGCAGCAGCGCCGCGGACAGCTCGGAGGTGCCGGGGTGGTCCGGGTGGGCCTTGACCACGACGGGGCAGCCGGCGGCGAGCGCGCTGGCGGTGTCGCCGCCGGGGACGGAGAAGGCGAGCGGGAAGTTCGAGGCCGAGTAGACGGCGACGACGCCGAGCGGCACCTTCCAGCGGCGCAGGTCGGGCCGGGGCGGCGTGAGGGCGGGGTCGGCGTGGTCGATGCGCGCGTCGAGGAAGTCGCCGGCCTCGGCGATGTCGGCGAAGGCGCGCAACTGGTAGGTGGTGCGTACCAGTTCGCCGCTGAGCCGGCCGGGGCCGAGGGCGGTCTCGGCGTCGGCGCACTCGACGACCTTGTCGACGTGCTCGTCGAAGAGGTCGGCCGCGGCCCGCAACAACCGGGCGCGCTGCGCGCGTTCGGCGAGCGCCGGGGCGGCGGCGTGCGCGGCGCGTACGGTCGTGTCGACCTCCTCGGCGGTCGCCTCGGTGGCGACCTGCTCCCGGCGGTTACCGGTGCGGGGATCGACGCTCCAGACTGGTGCGGACAACTGGGATGTCTCCGTTCCTCTTGCACACAGGGCAGACGGTGACCGACGATACCGGTGGTTCGGTATTCTGAACGCCGTCCCTGTACATGAATTTCTTGCACTTTTATCGCTGCGGAAGCAGAGGGGTCAAGCGCCATGGGGGTCGCCGACGCCGGTGGGGGTGGACAGGTCAAGTCTGCCGTCCGCACCGTGGAACTTCTCGAGTATTTCGCGGCCAGGCCGGGAATGCACAGCCTCGGTGACGTCCAGCAAGCCGTCGGCTACCCCAAGTCCAGCCTCTATATGCTCCTTCGTACGCTGACGGAGCTGGGCTGGGTGGAGACCGACGCGACGGGCACACGGTACGGGATCGGGGTGCGGGCGCTGCTCGTCGGCACGTCGTACATCGACGGCGACGAGGTCGTCGCCGCCGCCCGGCCCACCCTCGACCGGCTCGCGGACGACACCACGGAGACCATCCACCTGGCGCGGCTGGACGGCGTGAACATCGTCTATCTCGCCACCCGCCAGTCGCAGCACTACCTGCGGCCGTTCACCCGCGTCGGCCGCCGGCTCCCGGCGCACGCGACGGCGCTGGGCAAGGCGCTGCTCGCCACGTACCCCGACGAGGAGATCCGCAAGCTGCTGCCGGAGTCGCTGGCGCCGCTGACCGAGCACACGGTCACGGACCGGGAGCGGCTGATCGAGGAGCTGCACGGGGTGCGCGAGCGCGGATACGCCCTGGACCGGGAGGAGTCGACGCTCGGGCTGCGCTGCCTGGGTGTCGCGGTCCCGTACCGGACGCCGGCGCGGGACGCGATCAGCTGCTCGGTGCCGGTGGCGCGGCTGACGCCGGCGCACGAACAGGGCATCCGGGACGCGCTGCTCGACGCGCGGGACCGCCTGACGCTGGCGACGCGGCACCTCTGAGCGGGCCGGCGGGCGTCCGAGGGGACGGCGGACGCCCGAGGGGGACGGCCGGCGGGCGTGTGCGCCGCCCCCGCGCCCGGTCGCGTACGACCCTGCGGCGGTCGCGTCTCCGCCGCGCGGCGGAGGCGGATCGCCGGCTGGGGCGACGTACGGAACGGGCGCGGACGGGACCGTGAAGGCATGGACTCCACCACTACGCGCCCGGCCCGCGTTCTCCGCCTCGTCGCCGCCGCGGCCTGCCTCCCGTACCTGACGCTGAAGATCGCCTGGATCGCCGGCAGCACCGTCGGCATCCCCGCCGGCAGCGAACTGCTCGACAAGCGCGCCACCATGGCCGCCGCCAACTCCCTCACGGTCCTCATGGACGCGGCCGTCATCGTGCTGGCCTTCGCGCTGACCCGGCCCTGGGGCCGCCGGATGCCGGCGTGGCTCGTCGGGCTGCCGCTGTGGGCCGCGACCGGGCTGCTCGCGCCGATCGTGGTGGGCTTCCCGCTCCAGGCGCTGATCAGCATGTTCGGCGGGGGCGGCGGCGGTGCGGCGGACGACGACGCGCAGTTCCTCGACGCGTGGGTGTTCACCGTCGTGTACGTCGGCTTCGGCATCCAGGCGCTGGCGCTCGGCGGGCTGTTCGTGCTGTACGTACGCGACCGCTGGGGCCCTCTGCTGCGCGGCCGGCTCGGCGACCTGCCGCCGTCCCCCACCGCACCGGCGCAGCGTGTGCTCGCCGTGCTGGCCGCGGTCGTCGCCGCTGCGGTCGCGGCGGTGCACCTGAGCTGGGCGCTGGGGTCGACGGCCGGGCTGTCCGACGAGTACGCGGGGCAGCGCGCCGCCGACCTCCACGTGAACGAGGGGATGCAGGTGGCGTTCGCGCTCGCCGCCGCGGCGGGCGTCCTCCTGCTCGCCCACCGCCGGCGCCCGCGCACCCGGTTGACGACGGCCGTGGCCCTGGGCTGGACCGGCGGCTCGGCGCTGGCGGCGTGGAGCGGCTGGATGCTGCTCGCGTCGCTGGCCACGGAGAACCCGGTACGGGGTGACAGGCAGCCGACGCAGGCGATGAACCTCGCCTACGCTGGCGGCATGATCACCGGCCTGCTGGTCCTCGCGGTGGGCGCCACGCTGCTCGCGGAACTATCGGCGCGGGTGCCCGCGGCGGCGGGCGGGGGCGCGTCGGCGGCGGAAGGCGCGTCGCCGGCCGGGGACACGTCGGCGGCCGGATTCGCCCGGGCCGCCGCCGGCCCCGCGGCGCACGCCGGACGCCCGGCCGCCGCGAGCGGCGCCGGGCCGGAAGGGGCCGCCCCACCCGCGGGGGCCGCGAGCCCCGCCCGGATGCAGCCCTCCGCGCCCGGCTCCCCCCTCCGGCCCGTCGCACCCGGCCGCCGCGCCCCGATCCCCCGGCGGAGCTGACCCCGTGTCGGCGGCCGTCGTGCGGCTCCGCTGGGCCCACCTGCTGCTCGGCGGGGCGCTGCTCATGCCGTACTTCCTGCTCGTCAGCGTGGCGGTACAGATCGTCGACCACGACGCCGACACCTTCCGCGACCTGGGCTGGCAAGTGGTCGCGTACCTGCTGGCCCTGCCGCTGGTCGCGGCCACCCCGCTCGTCTTCCCGATGGTGCGGACGCTGGAGACCTCCGCCGCGCAGGCGCTGTGCCGGGTGCCCGGCGGGCTGCCGCCCGCCGGGCGGGACCGGTCGTGGGCGGCGCGGCGGCGGACGGCCGGGTGGTTCACGCTGCACGCGGGCGTGGGGGCGCTGGTCAGCGGGGCGACCCTGGCGGTGCCGCCGATGGCGGCGGTGCTGCTCGCGACGCCGTTCTGGAGCGGGTTGCGCGAGCGGGACTGGGGGGCGCTCGCGGTGCCCGCCCCGGTCGCGCCGCCCCTCGGCCTCGCGCTGCTGGCCGCGCTCACCGCCGCCGCGGCCGCCGCCGGCCTGCTGCTGGCCCGCGCCGCCCCCGCGCTCCTCGGCCCCACGCCGGCCGACCGGCTCGCCGCCGCCGAGGACCGCGCCGCCGACCTGGCCCGCCGCAACCGGCTGGCGCGGGAGCTGCACGACTCGGTCGGGCACGCGCTGAGCGCGGTGACGTTGCAGGCGGGCGCGGCGCGGCGGGTCTTCGACCGGGACCCGGAGTTCGTCCGGGAGGCGCTGGCGGCGATCGAGGGCACGACGCGCGCGGCGGTCGCGGAACTGGACACGGTGCTGGGCCTGCTGCGGCAGGAGGACGACGCCCCGGGCCACGCGCCCGCGCCGGACCTGGCCCGCGACCTGGACGCGCTGCTCGCGCGCACCCGGGCGGCGGGGGCGGACGTACGGGCGCGGGTGGAGGCGGACACGGCGGCGCTGCCGGGGCCGGTGTCGCGGGAGGCGTACCGGATCGTGCAGGAGGGGCTGGGGAACGTGCTGCGGCACGCGGGTCCGGTGGCGGTACGGCTGCGGATCACGGTGGCGGAGGAGAGCGGGGAGTTGGGGATCGTGCTGGAGAACGACGTGCCGGAGACCGCGCCCCCGAAGGACCCGGCCGCGCGCGGCGGCCGGGGGCTGCGCGGGGTCGCGGAACGCGCTCGGCTGCTCGGCGGCGCCGCTGAGGCGGGCCCGTACGCGCAGGGCTGGCGCCTGACGGCGAGGCTCCCGCGGTGAACGGCCCCCGAGACGGCGCCGGAACGCCGGACCCGCACACGACCGGCCCGCACACCGCCGGCCGGCCCGGCCGGCCCGGCCCGGCGCGGCCGCTGCGCGTGGTCGTCGCCGACGACGAGCGCATGGTGCGTACCGCCCTGCGCGCCATCCTCAGCGCGGAGGACGACCTCGACGTCGTCGGCGAGGCCGCGACCGGCGCCGAGGCGGTGTCCGTCGTGCGGCGGCTGGAGCCCGACGTCGTGCTGATGGACGTACGCATGCCGGACGTCGACGGCATCCGCGCCACCGAGCAACTCCTGCGCACCATGGCCGCGCCGCCGCGCATCGTCGTCGTCACGACCTTCGAGAACGACTCGTACGTCTACGACGCGCTCCGCGCCGGCGCCGCCGGCTTCCTGCTCAAGCGCTCGGCCGCCGCCGACCTCGTCCAGGCCGTGCGCCTCGTGGCCCGCACCGACTCCCTCCTCTACCCCGCCGCCGTCCGCGCGCTGGCCGCCGAGCACGCCAGGTCCCACCGCACCACCGCGCTCCGCGCGCGACTCACCGACCGCGAGGCGGACGTGCTGCGGCTGATGGCGCAGGGGCTGGCCAACGCGGAGATCGCCACCCGGCTGGACATCGGCGCGGCGACGGTGAAGTCGCATGTCGCCGCGGTGCTCGCCAAGCTGGGCGCGCGCGACCGGACCCAGGCGGTGATCGCCGCGTACGAGTCGGGCTTCGTCACCCCGGGGTGAGGAGCCGGGCGCAGCGCACCTTCCCCTCGGTGATGCCCTGCTTGGGCAGGGCGAGGCCGAAGGCCCGCTCCAGCCCGGCGAAGAACAGCTCGGCGGGGTCGTTCCAGAGGGTCACTTCCTCCGCCCTGCGTATGTGCGGATTGAGGAAGCCGAGGGGTGCGTCGGGCACGAAGGGCATCTCGCCGGGGGTGTACCAGTTGACCTCCCACCCGTCCCGCGCCGGCGCGACGTGGTCCTCGGTCGGGAAGGGGTTCTGGTACGCGCCGTCGCTGAGGTAGGCGAAGTGGTACATGCCCTTGGGCGCGCACGAGACCAGCTTGATCTGCTCCGCGGGCGGCGGGGAGAGCCGGCCGCCGTGGTCGTCCGACAGGTACCCCAGCCACGTCCACTCGCCGGCCTCACCGAACGCGATGACGCGCATGAACTCCTCGGTGCCGTCGCGCCGGTCCATCTCCCGCACCTCGTGCAGTAGCAGCCCTTCGGCGATGTCCCGCGGGTCGGCCCCGTAGGCGAGGGCGACGTCCTCGGGCGTGCGGCCCTTGACGAAGTCGAGCACCGGGAAGGGCTCGTCCTCCAGCCAGGAGCCGGCGATCCACGCGATGCCGTCGCCCACGGGCGGCTGGCGGGCGAGGAACTCCTCGAAGGCGGCCCGCTGCTTGGGCGGCATGTAGCTCTGGCGGCCGAGCCGCGCCCTCTCCTCCACCCACTCGAACTCGGCGGCCGACTTCAGCTCCGCCACCACCTCGCGGTCCCGTACGAACGTCATCCGCACCCCGTCGCTGTGCACGAACCGGGTGTACGGGCCCTGCTCCTCGGGGCCGAACGGGCGCCACCGCTCGTCGGTGGGCCGGGGCCGGGTCCGGGGCATGCCGTAGTCGCCGGCGCGCTGGGCGAAGTGTTCCAGTTCGGCCAGTTCGGCCGCCGACACCAGCACCCGCGCCGGCTCGCCGCCCTCCGTGATCCGCACCCGCTCGCCCGTCTCCGCGACCCGGCCGACGGCCTGCTCGAAGTCCGGGACGAAATCGATCAGTTCGACGCTGTCCATGCCGGCGCAGGCTACCGGCCGGGTCCGACAACGGGCCTCAGACGCCGAGCAGGTCCTCGATCGGCTCGATCGCGAAGTAGACGACGAACAGCACCGACACCGCCCACATCAGCGGGTGCACCTTCCGGGCCCGGCCCATGACCGCCTGGAGGAGCACGTACGCGATGAAGCCGGCGCCCAGGCCGTTGGTGATGGAGTACGTGAACGGCATCACGGCGATGGTGAGGAAGGCGGGGACGGCTATCTCGTACCGGGTCCAGTCGATGTGGCGCACCTGCGTCATCAGCAGGAAACCGACCGCGATGAGCGCGGGGGCCGCGGCCTGGGAGGGGACGACCAGGGCGAGCGGGGTGAAGAGGAGGGCCAGGGCGAAGAGTCCGCCGGTGACGAGGTTGGCCAGGCCGGTGCGGGCGCCCTCGCCGACGCCGGCGGCGGACTCGATGTAGCTGGTGCTGGAGGAGCCGGAGGCGGCGCCGCCGAAGACGGTGGCGAGGCCGTCGACGAAGAGGAGGCGGCCCAGGCGGGGGACGCGGCCCTGCTCGTCGAGGAGGCCGGCCTCGCTGGTGACGCCGACGGCGGTGCCCATGGTGTCGAAGAAGTCGGTGAGGAAGAGGGTGAAGACGAGCAGCACCACGGTCACCGCGCTGACCTCGTCGAACGCCCCGAAGAAGCTGAACTCGCCGAGCAGCCCGAAGTCCGGCGCCTCGACGACGTCACCGGGCCAGTCGGGGACGGTCAGGCCCCACGCCTCGTCGGCGATGTCCGCGACCGAGTCGAGGACGATGGCGACCACGGTCATCGCCAGGATGCTGATGAGGATGGCGCCCTTCACGCCCCGCGCGAGCAGCGACACGGTGAGCAGCACGCCGGCGCAGAACACGACGACCGGCCAGCCGCTCAGCGACCCGGTGCTGCCGAGCTGGAGCGGGACGGTGGTGTCGGCGATGTCCGGGATGCGGGTGGCGAAGCCGGCGTCGATGAAGCCGATGAGCGCGATGAACATCCCGATGCCCACGCTGATCGCGACCTTGAGCGGCTGCGGGATGGCGTTCATGACCGCCTCGCGCACGCCGGTGGCGGCGAGCAGGCAGACGATGATGCCCTCCAGCACGATGAGCCCCATCGCGTCCGCCCAGGTCATCAGCGGGGCGATCTGGTACGCGACGACGGCGTTGATGCCGAGCCCGGCGGCCAGCGCGAGCGGGAGGTTGGCGGTCACGCCCATGAGCACGGTCATCACGGCGGCGACGAGCGCGGTGACGGTGACGAGCTGGCCGAAGTCGAGCTGGTTGCCGTACTTGTCCTCGGCGCCGCTCAGGATGATCGGGTTGAGCACGAGGATGTACGCCATCGTGAAGAACGTGGCGAGTCCGCCGCGGATCTCCCGTCCGACGGTCGAGCCGCGTTCGCGGATCCGGAAGAAGCTCTCCAGGCGCGCCGAACTCGACGGCGGGTGAGGGGACTTGTCGGCAATCTTGTCGGACACGGGGGACTCCTGAGCGGCGACGGGGACGGTTGCCGTGAGCACGGCAGGTGGCATTGTGCCTGCTGAGGCGCCTGATCAGGTTGAGCTTGTGTTACGCCTCGGCGGCGGACCCGCACAGGTCCGTGCCGTACCCACGGACCGTCCCCGCCCGGTACCGGCCGGCCCCCGGTCAGCGGATGCGGCCCGCGCCCGCGCGCGGGACCACCGTGCCCGGCACCGCCCGCGGGTCGTCGACCCGGGTGCGCAGCGTCGGGGTCCAGCCGGCGCCCCGCCGCAGCGGGGTGTCCGGGTTGTCCGCGTTGTGGGCCGCGACGAGATCGGTCTCCGCGCCGTTGACGTGGTTGCGTGCGGCCGTCAGCGGGGCCTCGCTCCACTTCTTCAGGATCCGGCCCGGGCCGGCCCCCGGCGGGAGGCGGAAGGAGTTCTTCTCCGCCACGAGCCGCGACTCGAAGCCGATGCCGAAGGAGTACGCGTACGACTCCTCGGCGATCACGTAGTGGTTGTTGTACGCGTCGACCTGGCCGAAGCGCACCCGCGGCGCCCGTTCGCCCACGTTCCGGAAGAGGTTGTGGTGCAGCGTCACCCGCAGCCTGCCGCGGTCCGTGTCGCCCGCCGCGTCGCTGTTGCCGATCATCAGGGTCTTGGCGTGGTCCTCGAAGACGTTCCAGGAGACGGTGACGAGGTCCGCGCCGCGGACGACGTCGAGTTCGCCGTCGTGCTGCTGGTACAGCTCGCCGTAGTGGCGCGGCAGGGAGCTGTCGGGGTGGCGGCCGTCGGTGAAGGTGTTGTGGTCGAGCCAGACGTGGGTGGAGTTGTGGACCACGGCCGCGTCGTACTCGGAGTTCCACGCGCCCCGTTCGCCGTCCGTGGGGTCCCACTGGGGGAAGCAGTCGAGCGGGCTCTCCAGGGTGAGGTTGCGGACGATGACGTTGTCGGCGTCCTTGATCTGCAGGCCGGCGCCCCTGATCGCGGCGTTCCGGCCGACGCCGACGACGGTGGTGTCCGAGGGCACGTACGCCTGGATCGCCGCGGCCTGGTTGGCGGCGGAAGCGGCACGGGCGTCCTCCTGGGGGCCGCTGACGGGGGTGTCGTAGCCCCAGACGGCGGGGTCGTAGTCGGCGAGGTAGCGGTCGAAGTCGTAGCCGGGGGCCTCGTACCGCGCGCAGCCGGCGGCGCCCGCGTCGATCGTGCCGGCGACCCGGATGATCTGCGGCTCGCCGCCGCCCGCGGCGAGCGCGGCGCGGAACTCGTCCCAGGTACGGACCGTGCGGACGTGCTCCCGGTCCGCCGCGGCGCCGCCCGTCGTGCCGCCGGCCGCCGACGCCCAGCCGTCGCGGGCGGGGAGGGTGGCGCGGGCGGGGTCGTGCCCGGACGGGGTGCCGTGTCCGGAGGCGGGGGCGGCCGCCGTGGCCAGCAGTGCCGCGCAGAGCGCGAGCGGGCCCGCCGCGTGACGTGTCAGGTGACGCATGTGCGGCTCCTTCTCAGAGTCGGTGTCGGCGGGCCGGCAGCCTCGGGCGGCCGCCGGCCCGCGGGGGTCACTGCTGCTCCTGCCACTCCGCCCGGGCCTCGTTCAGCTGCTCCGCCATGGCGTCCAGGAACTCCTTCGCACTCATCTCGCCGAGGAGCACCTTCTGGAACGCCGGCTCGTTGTCCGTCTTGCTGATGTTGTTCCAGTCCGGCAGGTAGTACGGCAGTTGCACGATCTCGGTGCTGCCGTCCGTCAGGGAGGCGAAGGCGCCGTTGTCCCGCGCCGACTCCTTGACCCAGGCGTCCTGTGCGGCCTCGCTGTTGGCGGGGATCTGGGCGGCCGACTCGTTCCACGCGCTGTTGGCCTCGTGGGCCGCGGCGAACTCGATGAACTTCCAGGCCGCGCCCTTGTTGTCGCTGGACTTGAAGAGCCCGAGGCCGTCGACCGGGTTGGAGACCTGCACCCGCTTCCCGCCGGGTCCCGACGGCTGCGGCAGGCCCGCGAAGCCGCCTTCGCCGAAGGCCTTGAGGTGGTCCTGGTACGAGCCGAGGTTGTGGCTCAGCATCCCGATGTCGCCGTTGTCGAACTGGGCGACCATCTTCACGAAGTCGTTGTTCACGTCCGCCTCGGGCGTGACGTCCCCGTACAGCCCGGCGTACTTCTCCAGGGCCGCGACGTTCTCCGGCGCGTTGACCGTCGTCTCCTCGCCGTCCCAGAACTCCGTGATGCCCGACTGCCCGTACATCGCGTCCAGCGCCTGCGCGATGGAGCCCTCGCCGCCGCGGATGGTGTAGCCGAAGGCGTTGTCCTCCTTGTCGGTCAGCTTCTCCGCGGCGTCGTGGAACGCGTCCCAGGTGGTGGGCGGGGCGAGCCCGGCGTCCTCGAAGAGGTCCGTGCGGTACCACAGCGTCCCGTTGTTGGCGGAGGTCGGCACGGAGTACATCTCGTCGCCGCGCCCGCCCGCGGCCCGGACGCTCTCGGTCATGCTCTCGGCCAGCACGCCCTTCAGTGAGCCGTCCTCGATCCGGCCGCCCACGGGCTCCAGCGCGTCCTGCGCGACCATGTTCGCGAGGTACGAGGTGGTGACGCCGCCGACGTCCGGCAGGCCGCCGCCCGCGATGGCGGTGTCGTACTTGGACTGCACGTCGTTGATCGGGATCGGCACGTACTCGACGTCGATGTCCGGGTGCGCCTTCTCGAAGTCCGCGATGATCTCCTTCCACACCGGCGTGCGCACACCGCCGTTGTTGTCCCAGAAGGTGATCGAGCCGGCGCCTTCGCCTTCGCTGCCGCCGCCGGTGCTGCCGTCGTCGCCGCACGCGGCCGCGGTGAGGGTGAGGGAGCCCGCCAGGCAGAGGGCGGCGGCTGCTCTCAGTGGTGTGGTCATGGTCATGTGTCGGCTCTCTTCGGTGGGATGCTTCGGTGGAATGAGGGAGGTACGGGGTCGGAGGAGTGCGGTGTACGGGCTGCCGCGGCCCTTCACGCCACCGCTCTGCGCGCCAGTGCCGCCGCGGCGGCGCGGTCCAGCCGGCCGTCGGCCACCGCCGTGACGACCCGCCGCGTCAGGCTCTCCCCCGGCGCCAGCGGCACCCGCGCGGACCAGGCCAGCGCCGAGCCGACACCGGGGTAGTCCCGGGTGCGGACGAACCAGGGGTCGCGGCGCGTGGCGTCGGTGGCGCCGGCGAAGACCAGCGTCCAGGCGTCCGACGCCAGCGCCAGCCAGCGGGCGGGCCGCCCGTGCACCGCGTCCTCGCCCTCGGCGGCCGCGGTGAACACCCGCGGCGGGCGCTCCGTCCGGGGCGCCCGCCAGAAGTAGCCGCCGTAGCCCGCGCCGGGGCGGCCGTTGGTGGCGGGGCTGCCGAACGAGACCGGTGCGCCGGAGACGTTGGTCAGCGCGAACGACACGCCCAGCGCCCACGCCCCGGCGCCCGCCGGGGCGACCGCGACGGCCCGGCGCTCGCGCAGCACCTCGGCGCCGTCCGCGTACCAGCTCAGCTCCTCGACGAAGCCGTCCGGGTCGCGCAGCAGCCAGCCGGCGTGCCGCTGCTCGCCGTGGTTGTCCAGCTCGGTGGGGCCGCGGCCGCGGACGTAGGTGCGCCCGCCCCAGAAGTTCGCGCCGGCCACGTCCGGGACGGCGATGCTGACGCCGAGGTGGTGCGGGTGGTCGCCGGGCATCAGCTCGGTGACCGGCACCCCGGCCAGGGTGGTGAGCGGGTGGAGGTACGGGCGCGGGGACAGCCGGCGGGCGAGGTGCGGGCGGTGGACGTAGCGGCCGACGCGGCGGCCCGCGCAGGACAGCAGGGTGGCGGCGTCGGCGCCGGTGCGGTTGCGGGAGGGGGTGGTCACGCGTGGCTCACCTCGCTGCCGGCGGCCCAGGGGGCGCCGAGTTCGGAGTAGAGGGCCAGCCGCTCGGCGCCGGCGGCGACGAGCGCGTCGATGCCGGGCACCACGCGGCGCACGGCCGGCGGGGCGGCGGCGGCCGGCCCGGCGCCGTCGGCCGGTGCGGTGCGCCAGGCGGCGGCGGGCAGCGGCACGGGGTCGGGCGCGGTGCGTACGGCCTCGACGACCCGCATGAACGCGCCGCCGTCCGCGACGGGCGCGAGCAGCGGCGTGCCGGCGCCGAGGTGGTCGAGGAGGTTGGTGAGGAGGTCGGTCCGCGGGTACGTGATCTCCTCCGGGCCGTGCCCGGCGCGCTGGACCAGGACGCGGTCCTCCTTGTACCAGAGGGTGATCCGGCCGGTGGTGCCGTGCACCATCACGTACGGCTCGGCCGCCCGCTCGGCGCACAGCGTGACGGCGGCGACGATCTCGGTGCCGCGGGCGGTGGTCAGCCGCAGGCAGGAGGTGTCGTCGGCCTCGATGTCGTGGGCGCGGTACAGCTCCGGCTCGATGCCGGCGACCTCGCCCGCGCGTACCGTGCCGTCCAGCGCGAGCGCGGTGGCCACGGCGTGCGCGAGCGGGTTGGTGAGCACCCCGTCGACCACGTCGACGCCGTCGAGCCGGCGCCGCCCGGTCCAGGGCGCGCGGCGGAAGTACGCCTCGTCGCGCACCCACGCGCCCGCGGCGCCGATGCCGCGCACCGGGCCGACGGCGCCTCCGGCGACGAGCGCGCGGACGGCGGGCAGGGCGTGCGAGCCGAGGGACTGGAAGCCGATCTGGCAGGCGACGCCGGCGGAGCGGCAGGCGGCCTCGATGCGCTCGTAGAGCGCGAACGACGCCGCGGGCGGCTTCTCCAGCAGCAGGTGCACGCCGTACGCGGCGGCCACCACGGCGAAGTCGGCGTGGGTGGGGATCGGCGTGGAGACGACGGCCAGCCGGGCGCCCGTACGGTCCAGCAGCGCGGCGAAGTCGGCGCCCTGCGGGACGGGTTCGCCGGCGAACTCCGCGTCGGCGAGCGGGCGGGTCTCGCAGATCCCGGCGAGCACGACCCGGCCGGCCCGCTCCAGCCGGCGGATGTTCGCCAGGTGCCGCCGGCCGTGCCCGCGGGCCCCGGCCAGCACGACGGGCACGGAAGCGGGCGTACGGGGGCTGTGGGCCGTCATCCCTTCACCGCCCCCGCGCTGAAGCCGGTGATCAGCCACCGCTGGATGAACGCGAAGACGATGACCACCGGCACCGCCGCGATCACCCCGCCCGCCGCCAGCGCGCCCAGGTCGACGCTGTCGGCGCCGATGAGCGTGTTGAGGCCGACGGGGATCGTCTGCTTGTCCTGCTCGCTGAGGAACATCAGCGCGAAGAGGAAGTGGTTCCAGCTGTGCACGAACGCGAAGGACCCGACGGCGATCAGCCCGGGCCGCAGCAGCGGCAGCACCACCGCGCAGAACGCCCGGAAGCGCCCGCAGCCGTCGACCCAGGCGGCCTCCTCCAGCGCGTACGGCACGTTCTTGATGAACGTGCTGATGAGGATCAGCGACAGCGGGAGCTGGAAGACCGTCTCGGCGATGACGACGCTGCCCAGCGAGTTGATCATCTGGAGGCTGCGGAAGATCTCGAAGAGCGGGACGAGCATCAGCGCGCCGGGGATGAACTGCGAGCACAGCAGCCCGAGCAGGAAGACCTTCTTGATCCGGAAGTCGAAGCGGGCCAGCGCGTAGCCGCCGGCGAGCGCGACGCCGGTGGTCATGACCAGCGTGGCGGCGCCGACGAGCATGCTGTTCTGGAAGAAGGTGGCGAAGCTGCGCTCGGTCCACACCTTGTCGAAGTGCTCGAACGTCATCGGCCAGGGCACCAGCGAGGTGGAGCCGGCGGGGCGCAGCGCGAAGAGCAGCATCCAGTAGAACGGGATGAGCGTGAACAGCAGGTAGAGCCCGAGCGGGACCCATATCTGCCAGCGCGGCACCTCGTCGTACGGGCGCCGCCTGCGCGCCCGGCCGCGGCGGGCCGGCGGTGCGGTCGCGGCGCCGCGGGCGTGCGGGGGCGCGGCGAGCGCGGTCGGAGCGGTGCTCATCGGTTGTCGCCTCCGAACTTGCTCAGACGCAGGTAGAGGATCGAGCAGAAGAGGAGGATCACGAACGCGACCGTGGTCAGCGCCGAGGCGTAGCCGAAGTCGTGGCCGTGGATGCCGGTGTTGGCGACGTACAGCGGGAGGGTGGTCGTCCGGCCCGCGGGGCCGCCGCCGGTGAGGGTGTAGAGGAGGTCGACGTTGTTGAACTCCCACACCGCGCGCAGCAGCGTCGACAGGATGATCGCGTCCCGCAGGTGGGGCAGCGTGATGTGGACGAACTGCCGCAGCCGCCCGGCGCCGTCGACCGCGGCGGCCTCGTAGAGGTCCCTCGGCACGGACTGGAGGTCGGCGAGGATGAGGATGGCGAAGAAGGGCACGCCGCGCCAGAGTTCGGCCAGGACGGCGGCCCAGAAGACGGTGCCGGTGTCGGAGAGGACCGAGGTGCCGTACTCGCCGATGCCGGCGTCGGCGAGGTAGCGGCTGACGCCGGTGGCGGGGTTGTAGAGCAGCATCCAGATCGTGGTGGTGAGGACGCCGGAGACGGCCCACGGCGAGAACACCAGCGCGCGGGCGAACGCGCGGCCGACGAAGGTCTGGTTGACGATCAGTGCGAGGGCGAGGCCGAACGCGAGCTGGAGGCCGACCTCGACGACGACCCACTTGGCGCTGAAGGCCAGGGAGTCCCAGAACAGCGGGTCGTCGGTGAGCAGCGTGGTGAAGTTGTCCAGGCCCGCGAAGCCGTCGCGCCAGGGCTTGGTGACGTTGTAGTGCCGCAGGCTGTAGTAGAAGACGCTGAGCATCGGGTACGCGATAAAGCCCAGCATCAGCAGTCCGGCGGGGGCGATCAGCAGATACGGGAGGCGCCGGGAGCCCCGGCCGCGGCTTCCCCCGCGCCGGTCCTCCGCGCGCCGCCGGGCCGTTCCGGGCGGCCGCGCCACGGCTTGGGCCATGTCTGCTCCTATCGGTGCCGTCGAAGCGCTTCGCGAACGTCGTTCGATGAGTCGGACAGGTTCTGGCGGGGTGGGACGGGAGTGGTGCGGGGCCGGGCGGTCAGCCCGCGTAGGGCTCCGGCACCCGGCCCGTACGGGCCAGGAAGGCGAAGTCGCAGCCGGTGTCGGCCTGCGTGATCTGGTCGGCGTACAGGGCGCCGTAGCCGCGCTCGTAGCGCGGGGGCGGCGGCGTCCAGGCGGCGCGGCGGCGGGCCAGTTCGGCGTCGCCGACCTCCAGCCGCAGGGTGCGGGCGGCGACGTCGAGGGTGACGAGGTCGCCGTTCTCGACGAGCGCGAGGGGCCCGCCGACGTACGCCTCGGGGGCGACGTGCAGCACGCAGGCCCCGTAACTCGTGCCGCTCATCCGGGCGTCGGAGATCCGCACCATGTCGCGCACGCCCTGCTTGAGCAGGTACGCGGGGATCGGCAGCATCCCGTACTCGGGCATGCCGGGGCCGCCCAGCGGGCCCGCGTTGCGCAGCACCAGCACGTGGTCCGCGGTGAGCGCGAGCGCGGGGTCGTCGATGGTGCGCTGGAGTTCGCGGTAGTCGTCGAAGACGGCGGCGGGCCCGGTGTGCGCGAGCAGCCGGGGCTCGGCGGCGACGTGCTTGATGACGGCGCCGTCCGGGCAGAGGTTGCCGCGCAGCACGGCCACCCCGCCCTCGGCGGCGACGGGGTTCGCGCGGGTCCTGATCACCTCCGCGTCGTGCACCCGGGCGCCGGCGAGCCGGTCGCGCAGCGGGCCGGTGACGGTGGGCCGGTCGAGGTGCAGCACGTCGGCGATGCGGGAGAGCAGCGCGGGCAGGCCGCCGGCGAAGTGGAAGTCCTCCATGAGGTAGCGGCCGCCGGGCCGTACGTCGGCGAGCACCGGCACGGTGCGCGCGATGCGGTCGAAGTCGGCGGGGGCCAGGGCGACGCGGGAGCGGCCGGCCATGGCGACGAGGTGGATGACGGCGTTGGTGGAGCCGCCCAGGGCGAGGACGGTGGCGGCGGCGTCCTCGTACGCCTCGCGTGTGAGGATCCGGTCGGGGGTCAGGTCCTCGCGGACCATCCCGACGATCCGCGCGCCCGCCGCCGCGGCCATCCGCTCGTGCCCGGAGTCGACGGCGGGGATCGAGGAGGCGCCGGGCAGGGTCATGCCGAGCGCCTCGGCGGCGGCGGTCATGGTGGAGGCGGTGCCCATGGTCATGCAGTGGCCGGGCGAGCGGGCGAGCCCGCACTCCAGCTCGGCCAGCTCGCAGTCGCCGACGAGGCCGGCGCGGTGGTCGTCCCAGTACTTCCACATGTCCGTGCCGGAGCCGAGGACTTCGCGGCGCCAGCGGCCGGGCAGCATCGGCCCGGACGGTACGAAGAGGGCCGGCAGGCCGGCGCTGGCGGCGCCCATGAGGAGCGCGGGGGTGGTCTTGTCGCAGCCGCCCATGAGCACCGCGCCGTCGACGGGGTACGAGCGCAGCAGCTCCTCGGTCTCCATGGCGAGGAGGTTGCGGTAGAGCATGGGCGTGGGCTTCTGGAAGGTCTCCGAGAGCGTGGCGACGGGGAACTCCAGCGGGAAGCCGCCGGCCTGCCACACGCCGCGCTTGACGGCCTGGGCGCGCTCGCGCAGGTGGGCGTGGCAGGGGTTGATGTCGGACCAGGTGTTGAGGACGGCGACGACCGGCTTGCCGAGGTGCTCCTCGGGCAGGTAGCCGAGCTGCCGGGTGCGGGCGCGGTGGCTGAAGGAGCGCAGTCCGGCGGCGACCCCGTCCCCGTACCAGCGGTGGCTGCGCAACTCGCGCCCCTGCCCGGGCCCTTCGCCGGTCATATCCCCCACCCCCGGACGATCTCCGCGACCCGTTCCCGTACCGGCTCGGGCAGCAGCCTGCCCGGCGGGCGCACGTCGCGGCGGGCCAGGCCCAGGGTGGCCAGGGCCTCCTTGACGACGGAGACGTTGTCGGCGGAGGCGTCGGCGGCGCGCAGGTCCTCGAAGGGGCGGATCTGCTCCCAGACCCGCATGGCCGCGGGGTAGTCGGCGGCGCGCAGCGCCTCCAGCATCGCGAGCGACACCTTGGGCGCGACGTTGACCAGGCCGGAGGTGAAGCCGGTGGCGCCGCAGGCCCAGTAGGCGGGCGCGTACAGCTCGGCGAGCCCGGCGACCCACGCGAACCGCTCCGCCCCGGCGTCGCGCGCGAACGCCGCGAAGCGGGCGGCGTCGGGGACGGAGTACTTGACGCCGACGACGTTGGGGCACAGCTCGCCGAGCCGGGCCAGCCGGGCGCCGTCGAGCCGGTCGCTGCGGATGTACGGCACGACGCCGAGGCCGGGCACGGCCTCGGCGATGGCGCGGTGGTAGTCGACCCAGCCGCTCTGCGAGACGTACGGGTGCACGGGCTGGTGCACCATCACCATCTCGGCGCCCGCCTCCCGCGCGTGCCGGGCGGCCTCGACTGCGGTGGGCAGGTCGTGGCCGACGCCGACGATGACGGCGGCCTCGCCGCGGACCTCGGCGACGGTCAGCTCGGTGACGCGGCGGCGCTCGCCGGGGCCGAGGGAGTAGAACTCGCCGGTGTTGCCGTTGGGGGTGACGGTCCGTACGCCGCCGTCGAGGAGGCGGCGCAGCAGCGCGCGTAAGGCGCCCTCGTCGATGGCGCCGGCCGCGTCGAAGGGCGTGACGGGGATGGCGACGGCCTCGGCGAGCGCGGGCCTGAGGTGGTCCATGGGGCCGGCCTTCCTGTCGGGGGCGGCGGCTTCGGGCAGCGCCTGGGCCGCGGTCATGCGGGGAACGCCCGGGCAAGGAACGAGGCGATGTGGTCGTGCAGCGCGGCGCCCGCCGCCTGTGCGTCGCCGGCGGCGGCGAGCCGGAGGATCTCCCGGTGCTCGCCGGCCTCCCGCTCCCAGGAGGGGTTGGCGGACCAGGCGACGGTGGAGACCAGCGCGGCCTGGTCGCGGAGGTCGTCGAGCATGCGGCTGAGCAGCGGGTTGCCGCAGGGCAGGTACAGGGCGCGGTGGAAGTCGCGGTTGGCGAGGCTGCGGTCGGCGGCGTCGGGCGCGGACTCGGCGCGCGTCAGGGCCTCTTCCGCGGCCTGCAGCGAGGCGTCGAGCGCGACGGTGCGGCGCAGCGCCTCGGGTTCGAGCAGCAGGCGGACGTCGTAGACCTCGCGGGCCATGGCGGCGTCCACGGTACGCACGGTGACGCCCTTGTACTGGCTCATCACCACGAGTCCGGAGCCGGCCAGCGTCTTGAGCGCCTCGCGCACGGGGGTCTTGGAGACCCCGAACTGCGCGGCGAGGTCGGCCTCGACGAGCGGCTGTCCCGGGGTGAGCTTGCCGGTGAGGACGGCGTGCTTGATCGCGTCCTGCACGAACTGCGTGCGGGAGGGGATCGGGCCTGGAGCGAAGGTCATGGGTGCCCTTGGATATCTCAGGTATCGCGTCTCATATATGACGTACGAAGTACGACGCGCTGAAAGTAGGGCGGCACGGAGGGTTCGTCAATGGGTGCGGCAGCACGACTTCCGCGCCGCCGCGGGGAGTCGGGCGGCGGACGCGGGTGGCGGCCCGCGGCGTACGGGCGTCGGCCCGGACGGCGCGTACGGCTCAGGCGGTGCAGCCGGCGCGCAGCAGCGCGGCCTCGGCGAGGCGCCGGGAGACGGTGACGGGGTCGGGCACGGCGGAGAGCCCGTAGAGCACGGTGGCGCCCTCGTGGATCAGCAGCAGCTCGTCGGCGAGCAGCCCGGGGTCCGCGGCGCCGGCCCGCTCGCACAGCTCGCGCAGGTAGCCGCGCAGCCAGTGCTTCTGGTCGGCGATGACCTGGCGCCCGGCGTGCCCGGGGTCGGTCAGCTCGGCGGCGGCGTTGACGAAGCTGCACCCGCGCGGGGACTGCCCGCCCATCCAGGTGCCGAGTGCGTCGAAGGTGGCGAGGATCCGGTCGCAGGCGGTGCCGCCGGCGGCGGTGCGCTCGACCTCGGCGGGCAGCCAGGTGCGCCAGCGCTCGTCGCGCCGGCGCAGGTAGGCGGCGACGAGGGCGTCCTTGGAGCCGTAGCGGTCGTAGATCGTCTTCTTCGTCACGCCCGCCCGGCGGGCGATGAGGTCCACGCCGACGGCGGTGATGCCGCGGTTGTAGAAGAGCGTCTCCGCGGCGTCCAGGATCTTCCGCGCCGCGGGCGTGAGCCGCGGCTGCACCGCTGTCTGTGCCGCCATCTGCGACCACCTCCGCCGCCGAGTATACCGACCTGTTTAGTACACTGGCCAAAGCGAGTAAACCGATCGGTTTAATCAAGGAGGTCAGCATGGGTGTCACGGCCATATCTGCCGGTCTCGTCGCCTTCTGGAGCTCCGGCTTCATCGGCGCCGAGCTGGGCACCCGCGAGGCCGCCGCCGACACCCTGCTCATGTGGCGCTTCCTCGCCGCGGCGGCGCTCTTCTGCGGCGGCTGGCTGCTGCTGCGCCGCCGCCGGCTCCCGCGCCGGGCGCTGGGCGAGCAGGCCGTGATCGGCGCCCTGTCCCAGGGCGGCTACCTGGGCGCCATCGTCTGGGCCGTGGGCCTCGGCGTCCCCGCGGGCAGCGCGGCGCTGATCGCCGCGCTCCAGCCGCTGGCCGCCGGCGCGCTGGCCGGGCCCCTGCTCGGCGAGACGGTGAGCCGGCGGCAGTGGGCGGGTCTTGCGGTGGGGCTCGCGGGCGTGGCGCTCGTCGTACGGGACGACCTCGGCGGCACCGGCGCGGCACCGCCGTGGGCCTACGCGCTGCCCTTCGCCGGCATGGCCGCGCTGCTCGGCGCCAGCTTCCTGGAGCGCCGGGCCCGCTCGCCGCTGCCGCCCGCCGACGCGCTGCCCGTGCACGTGCTGGTGAGCGCCGTGCTCTTCGGCGCCGTCGCGCTGGCCGGCGGCCGGGGCGCGCCGCCCGCGGGCGGCGGCTTCTGGCTGGCGGTGGCGTGGGTGGTGGTGCTGTCCACGGCCGGCGGCTACGGCTTCTACTGGCTGAGCCTGCGCCGCAGCGGCGTCACCGCGACCAGCGCGCTGATGTACCTGACGCCGCCGGTCACGGCGCTGTGGGCGTACGTGATGTTCGGCGAGGCACCCGGCCTCCTGGCGGTCGCGGGCATGGCCGTCGCGGCGGCCGGGGTGGCGGCGGCGACCCTGCGCACGGGGGCCGCGCGGCGGCCGGCCGGCGACCCGGGACGTACCGGCTCCGGGAAGGTCCTCGTCCGGCGGACACGGGAGGAACCGCGGACCGGGGCCGTTCGTTAGCCCGTGCATGACTGCGATGACCCCTGGCTCGAACCTACCGCTCAGCGCCGCCCGGGTGGCCGTGGACGTCACCGCGCCGGTGCGGCTCGACGTCTCGGGCCTCCTGCTCACCGCCGCCGGCAAGGTGCGCTCCGACGACGACTTCGTCTTCTACAACCAGCCCTCGGGCCCCGGAGTGACGCACCAGTCGGCGGGCGCCGGCGACAGCATCACGGTGGACACCGCAGGCGTGCCCGCGGACATCGAGAAGATCGTGGTCACCGCCAGCCTCGACAGCGGCACGTTCTCCGGCACCGAGCCGACGGCGACGGTGCGGGACGCGGCCAGCGGCGCGGTCGTCGCCACGTTCACGCCGCCGCAGCTGTCGAGCGAGACGGCGCTCGTGGTCGTGGAGGTCTACCGGCGCAACGGCACGTGGAAGGTGCGCGCCGTGGGCCAGGGCTACTCGAACGGGCTCGCCGGCATCGCCACGGACTTCGGCGTCAGCGTCGACGAGCCGGCGCCCGCACCCGCCCAGGCCGCGCCCGCCGCACCCCCGCCGCCGCCTGCCCCGGCCGCCCCGCAGGCTCCGGCCGCGCCCCAGGCCCCGCAGGCGCCCGCCGCCCCGGTGCCGCCCGCCGCCCCCATGCCGCCGGCCGCGCCGGTGCCCGGCTCCATGCCGCCGCCCCCGGGCCAGTGGGGCGCCCCCGCCGCCCCGCCCGCCGCTCCCCCGGCGCCCGGCGCGCCCGCCCCCGGCGGCTTCGGCCCGCCCCCGGCCGCCGCCCCGCAGCAGCCGGGCCAGCCGCCGGCCGCGGCCGGGCAGCCCGGGAAGGTCAACCTCGACAAGGGCCGCGTCAACCTCCAGAAGAACCAGACGGTCTCCCTGGTCAAGGGCGGCCGGCCGCTGATGAGCACGGTGAAGATGGGCCTGGGCTGGGAGCCCGCCTACGGCGGTGGCAGGCGCCGCGCCAAGTCCATCGACCTGGACGCCTCCGTCATCGCGTACGGCCCCCAGCGCAACAAGATCGACAACTGCTTCTTCGGGAAGCTCCAGATCCTGAACGGCGCCATCCAGCACTCCGGCGACAACCTCACCGGCGAGGGCGCCGGCGACGACGAGGTCATCACCGTCCACCTCGGCGGCCTGCCCCCGGAGGTCACGGGCCTGGTCTTCACGGTCAACTCCTTCTCCGGGCAGAAGTTCACCGACGTCGCCAAGGCGTACTGCCGCCTGCTGGACGGGCAGACCGGCGAGGAGCTGGTCCGCTTCGACCTCACCGGGTCCGAGCCTCGCACGGGCGTTCTCATGGCGAAATTCATCAAGCAGTTCAGCGGCGAGTGGGAGATGACCGCCCTCGGCGAGTACGTCGACTCGCGCACCGTGAAGGGCATGGTCAAGCCGGCCGCGGCGGCCCTCTAGCCCGTACGGCACGCAGGCGGCGGGGCCCGGTCCGCGACCGTGCCCCGCCGCTTTCACGTGCGCCCTCCGGCTACGCCAGGTCGCGCACCCGGATGTTGCGGAACTCCACGACCGACTGCGTGTCGTGGTTCTGCAGCCCGATGTAGCCCTCGGCGAACTGCCGGCCGCTGGTGCCCGGGTCGTCCGGGCGGCCCGGGAAGGGCAGGCCGGGCTTGTTCTCGAACTCGTTGATGACCTCGCCGTTCCGGATCACCGTGTACTGCTGCCCGACCACCCGGATCTCCAGGTCGTTCCACACGCCCTTCTCCGTGGGCTTCGCGGCGGCCAGGTCGAGGTCGGCGAAACCGTAGACCGAGCCGGTCTTGCGCGGGTCGTTGCCGGAGGTCTCGGCCGAGTCGTTGATCTGGATCTCGTGCCCGCAGTTGACGGACACCCACGCCGGGTCGTTGGTCCGGCACTCCGGGTTGGCCGCCGGGTCGACGCCCGGGAAGCGGACGAAGACGCCGCTGTTGGAGCGGCCGTCGTCCGCCCGCTCGTCGCGGAACTGCAGCCGCAGCGAGAAGTCGCCGAACTCCTCCTTCTCGTACCAGAGCAGCCCGAGCCCGCCGCCCGCCGGCTCCGGCCCTGTGGCCATCGAGCCGTCGTCGTTCAGGTCGAAGCCGCGCCCGCCGACGTAGCCCCAGTCGTCGAAGGACTCCTGGCTGCCGTCGAAGATCACGTCGTACGGCGCGGGCCCGTGCTTCCCGCCGATGCCGGACTGCGCCGCGGTCACGACCAGCCGGGCGTACTCCCCCGGGCCGATCACGTCGGCGCGCAGCAGGGAGCCCGACACCTTGGCGGTGTGGGCCGTGAACGCGCCCCGGCTCTGCCAGGCTCGCTCGTCGTCGATGAGGTCGTTGACCGTGCAGCCGCCGCCGGCCGCGCGGTTGGGCACGCCACTGTCGTCGTCCAGGAAGCGGACGGTGGGGCGGGCGTCGGGGGCCGCGCAGGTGGTGTCGCCGGCGGCGGTCGCGGACTCCCCGGCCGCGGTCGCGGTCGGGGCGAGCAGTCCGCCGGCGAGGGTGGCTGCGGCCAGGGCGGTGCCGGCGAGCGGAAGGCTCGTACGACGCATGGTGTGGCTCCTCGGGTGGTGTCGTCGGGCATACGGGTCAAGGGGCCGTGGGGGGATGCGGTGCTACGGCGCGGAAGGTGCCCGGAGCCGGCCGGTGCGGTCCCGGCTCCGGGCGCGCCGCGCCGCCGCTGCCGGCCGGCGCTCCCCTCGGGGCGCCGGCGGCAGTGCGGTGGCGGCGTGCGGGCTCAGCCGCTGCCGAGGTGGAAGCTGTCCAGCTTGAACTCCCCTCCGGTGAACACCAGGTACAGCGACGTCGTCCCCGCGGGAGCGTCGGTCACCTCGGCGCCCACCTCGCTCCAGCCGCTCGCGCCGCCCACCGGGGCGGTGGCGAGCACCGGCCCGTCGGGCGCGCCCGCGCGCAGTTCCACGGCGCCGTCGGCGCTGCCGGCGGCGTCGACGCGGGCGGTCAGGCGGGTGAGGCCGTCGAGCACGTACGGCTCGAAGGCGATCCACTCGCCGCCGCCGCCGGTGACGGCCCGGCCGCCCTCGGCGCCGCTCGCGGAGCCTGCCGCGGCGCCCTCCGCGGTGTCGAAGTGCTCGGCCTGGCGGTGCGCGGGCTGGAGCTTGTGCTCGGCGCTGGTGTTCAGCGCGGGCACGCCGGCCGTGGCGCCGCCGCCGTCGGTGTAGCGGGCGCGGATGAGGCCGAAGAGGTTGGCGTTGTCGTCGTGCCGGTCCTCCTCGAAGGTCTCGATGGTGCCGGTGCAGCCCTCCTCGAAGGTCATCGGGTGGCCGTGGGTGTCGTGGCCGAGCGCGTAGTCGACGCGCACCCGGGAGCAGTCGATCTCGCCGTCCTCCGCGTCGGTGACGGCCACCTCGAACGGGATGGCGTCGCCGTACTCGAAGACCGTGCCGTCCGCCGGCAGCGTCAGCTCCACCTCCGGCGGGGTGTTGCCGACGACGACGCGCACGGCGGAGGTGCCGGTGTTGCCGTCCGGGTCGGTGACGGTGAGGACGGCGGAGTACTGGCCGTCCTTGCCGTAGTTGTGCGTCGGGTTCTGCTTGCCGGAGGTCTTGCCGTCACCGAAGTCCCAGCGGTAGCTGAGCTGTTCGCTGTCCTGGTCGGCGGTGCCGGCCGAGGAGAACGCGACCTTCAGCGGCGCGTGCCCGGTGGTCGCGTCGGAGGAGGCGACGGGCACGGGGGCGAAGCCCTGGGCGGCGCTCTGGATGCGGTACAGGGCCGAGTTCTGGTCGCCGTTGAAGAAGCCGGTGCCGTAGTCGAGGAAGTACAGCGCGCCGTCGGGGCCGAACTCCATGTCCATGATCTTGCTGCCGGACGAGAAGTCCTCGATGGCGCCGACGCCGCCGTCCTCGTTCACGCCGATGGTCTTGATCCACTCGCGGCCCTGCTCGCCGGCGAAGAACAGCTCGTCGTAGCGCTCGGGGAGCTGGAGCCGGGAGTCGAGGTCCGGGTCGTGGCGGAAGACCGGGCCGGCCATCGGGGACTCCGAGCCGCTGCCGAACTCCGGTACGGAGTCGCCGTCGTAGGCGATCCAGGCGGACTGGGCCGGGGGCAGTTCGGTCAGGCCGGTGTTGCGCGGCGACTCGTTGCGCGGCGCCGCGCAGTCGAACGCCTCGCCGGACGCGCCGGTGGCGAAGTCGTAGTCGATGTAGGCGTCGTTCGCGCCGTGGCAGTACGGCCAGCCGAAGTTGCCGGCCTCGGTGATCCGGTTGAACTCGACCTGGCCGCCGGGGCCGCGCGCCGGGTCGGCCGCGCCGGAGTCGGGGCCGTAGTCGCCGACGTAGACGGTGTCGGTCGCCTTGTCGACACTCATCCGGAACGGGTTGCGGAAGCCCATGGCGTAGATCTCGGGCCTGGTCTTCTCCGTGCCGGGCGCGAAGAGGTTGCCGTCCGGGACGGTGTACGAGCCGTCGGCGGGGTCGACCTTGATGCGCAGGATCTTGCCGCGCAGGTCGTCGGTGCTGCCCGCGGAGCGCTGCCCGTCGAAGGACGGGTTGCGGGTCTCGCGCTCGTCGATGGGCGTGTAGCCGTCGGAGGAGAAGGGGTCGGTGTCGTCGCCGGTCGACAGCAGCAGGTTGCCCTCGCTGTCGAAGGCGATGTCGCCGCCGTTGTGGCAGCACCGGCCGCGGTCGGTGCCGACTTCCAGCACGGTCTGCTCGCTGCCGAGGTCGAGGGTGCCGTCCTGGTTCAGGGTGAAGCGCGAGAGGCGGTTGACGCCCTCGTACGCCTCGAAGTCGGCGGGCTCGCCGTCGCTGGGCGCGATGCCGTGCGGGGTGTCCATGACGGGCGCGTAGTAGAGGTAGACGGCGCGGTTGTCCTCGAAGTCCGGGTCCACGCCGACGCCTTGGAGGCCGTCCTCGTCGTGCGGGTAGACGGGCAGTTGGGCGGCGACGCGGGTGCCGCCCGCGGCGCCGGTGTGCCAGAGGGTGCCGTCGCGCGAGGTGTGCAGCACGGCGCCGTCGGGGAGCACGGCGAGCGCCATCGGCTCGCCGACCTGGTCGACGCCCTTGGCGAGGGTGACCTGTTGCAGGTCGGGGGCGGCGGGGCCGTCCTGGGCCGCCGGCGGTGGTTCGTGTGCGGCGCCGGCGGCGGCCATGCCGGGGGCGAGGCCGCTGCCGAGGAGCAGGGCTCCCGCGAAAGCCGCCAGCGCGGTGCGGAGTCTCGGTCGTGTCCTGTTCACGTTGCGTCCTCCCGTGGGGTGACGGGTGCGGGGCATCGTTTCGCGACATACCTGACATGCGTGACTGGTGTGCGGACAAGTGACTGGTGTGCGGACGGGCGCGCGCCGCCGTCAGGACCGTAACCGCTTTCGTCCCTGCCGAAAAGAGCTTTGGCAGCAACCGCGGGCAACTTCATCCCGGGATAGGACAAAGCCCAGTTGGGAGCACACGAGAGCGCCCGGCCGCGTACGGGCCGGGCGCTCTCGGATCCGCCCCGGGACGGCGGGCGCTACTCCGCGGGCCGGGAGCGGGCCTTGAAGGCCGCCTTGCGGGCGTCCTTGGCGACCTGGCGGTCCGGGTGGAGGCGGCCCATCGCCTCCAGCACCTCCGGCGTGGCCGGGTGGTCCACCCGCCAGGCGGCGGCGAAGAAGCCGCGGTGCATGGCCACCAGATGCTCCACCAGCTCGCGCAGCTCCGGCGTGTCGTCCCGCAGCCCGCCCAACTGGGCGGCGACCGTGTCGACCGCCAGCCAGAAGACCATGTCCTCGCTGGGCTGCGGCACGCCGGCGACGCCGCGCTCGGTGAGCCAGACGCGCGCCAGACCGCCCAGTTCGCGGTCGTGCAGGACGTCCCGTACCGCCGGCTCCGCCTCGCCGCCCGCGACGGCCAGCGCCTGCTGGCAGGCCAGCCGGCGGGCGGGGGCGCGGTCGTCGGCGCCGCGGGCGGCGTCGAGGAGCGCGGCGGCCGCCTCGGCGGGCTTGCGGTCCTCCAGCCACGCCTCCGCCTCCGTCTGGGCGACCGCGTCGGGCAGCCGGGGCAGCGCGTCGAGCAGGACGTAGGCGTCCTCGCCCGCCAGCTCGCCGACGAGCGGGGCGACCAGGCCCTCGGCGAGCATCCGCCGGCGCAGCGCGTACAGGCCGAGAGGGGTCAGGCGCACGACTCCGTAGCGGGAGACGTCCGCGTCGTCGGCGTCGTCCTCGGCGCCGTCCGCGGCCGGTGCGGCGCCGGCGGCTTCGAGCAGGATCTCCTCGGCCACCGGGCGGTACGCCACGACGCCCACCGGCTCCAGCATCCGGAACTGCTCGTCGAGCCGCAGCACCGCCTCCGAGACCTCCGCGAGGACCTCCTCGGTCGGCTCGTCCATGTCGTCGGGCACGACGAGGGAGGCGGCCAGCGCCGGCAGCGGGACGGCGCCGTCGGTGCCGGGGCCCTCCATGGCGGTGAGCAGGTAGAGGTTGCCGAGCGCGCCGTCGAGGAAGTCCGCGTCGGCCTCGGGGTCCCAGTCCAGCCGGTCGAGGTCCAGCTCCTCGCCCGCGGTGATCTGCTCCACCAGCGCGCTCATGTCCGGCAGCGCGGCGTCGGACAGCACGCACTCGCAGGCGGCGGCCCACAGCTCCAGCACGTCGGCGGGCGCGCCGCCGGTGACCAGCCGCAGGTCCGCGCTCGGCGCCGCGGTGCCCAGCTCCTCGTCGCCCTCCTCCGGCGCGGTCACGTCGACCAGGCCGACGTCCACGGCGATCCGCCACGCCTCGCCGGCGACGGCCCGCGTCTCGCCCTCGTCGTCCGCGCTCTCCTTCAGGCCCAGCTCCGCCGCGGCCTCGCGCACCTCGGCGTCGGGCAGCTCCCCGCCGGCGCCCACCCGCAGCCCGGGACCGGCCCAGCGGGCCAGCCGGACGGCCCGCGCGAAGAGCGGCGCGGCCAGCGCCTCCCGGGCCAGCTCCGCCTCGGCGGGCAGCCGGACGGGCGGGAGGACGGTGCGGTCTGCGGTCATCGACAACTCCGAAGACTGGGGATCAATCGGACGCTGCCCAAGGGTAGCCCCCGCGGGGCGGCGCGGCCGAAGACGCCGTTCCGGCGGGCCGCGCGCCCGGTGTTCATTTCAGGTTCCTTGACAACGCCCGTACGCGCACACGACATTGACGCGCGTAGACGCACGGTCCCTTCCGCCCCCGTCCCATCCTGCCCCGTCCCTGTCCCTGTCCCTGTCCCGGAGGACACCATGCAACGCCGCGCCCGCCCCGTCCCGTACGCCGTCGCCGCCGCGCTCGCCGCCGCGCTGCTCGCCGCACCCGCCGCCGGGGCCGCGGGCGCCGCGGCCGGCGACGGGCAGATACGCATCCGCGACGTCCAGGGCGACACCCGGATATCCCCGTTCGCCGGGCAGCAGGTGAGCGCCGTGCCCGGTACCGTCACGGCCGTCCGCGCCTTCGGCTCCGCCCGCGGCTTCTGGCTCCAGGACCCCCGGCCCGACGCGGACCCCGCCACCAGCGAGGCCGTCTTCGTCTTCACCGGCTCCACGACCCCCGGTGTCGCGCCCGGCGACGCGGTCGAGGTCTCCGGCACCGTCACCGAGTACTACCCCGGCGGCAAGGACGCCGGGCTGCAGTCCGTCACCGAGCTGACCGGCGCCACGTGGACCACCGTCTCCGCCGGCAACCCGCTGCCCGGGGCCTTCGTGCTCCGTGACGCCACCGTCCCGGCCCGGTTCGCCCCCGACGCGGACGGCGGGAGCATCGAGGACCTGCGGCTGCGCCCCGGCTCGTACGCGCTCGACCGCTACGAGTCGCTGGAGGGCATGCGGGTCGCCGTGCGCGACGCCCGGGTCGTCGGGCCGACCACGTCGTTCAACGAGCTGTGGGTGACCGCCGAGCCCGCGCACAACCGCACCGCCCGCGGCGGCGTGCTGTACGCCGGCTACCGCGACCCCAACGGCGGCCGGGTCAAGGTCGCCTCCCTCATCCCGTTCGCCGAGCGCCCCTTCCCCGTCCTGGACGTCGGCGACCGGCTCGGCGGCACCACCGAAGGACCGCTGGACTACGACCAGTTCGGCGGCTACGAGCTCCAGGCCACCGCTCTCGGCGCCGAGCGGCGGACCGGACCGGACCGCGAGTCGGCCCGCCCGCAGCGCGCGGACGAACTGGCGGTGGCCACGTACAACGTGGAGAACCTCTCCGCCCGCGACGGCGCCGCGAAGTTCGACCGGCTGGCCCGCGCCCTCGTCGACGGCCTCGCCTCCCCCGACATCGTCGCGCTCCAGGAGGTCCAGGACGACAACGGCGCCACCGACGACGCCGTGACCGGCGCCGGCGCCACCCTGCGCAAGCTGACCGACGCGATCGCCGCCGCCGGCGGGCCCGCTTACGAGTGGCGCCAGATCGACCCCGCGGACGACGCGGACGGCGGCCAGCCGGGCGGCAACATCCGCGTCGCGTTCCTCTACGACCCCGAGCGCGTGTCCTTCACCGACCGCCCCGGCGGCGACGCCACGACGCCCGTGGCGGTCACCGACGACGGCGGCGCCCCGGCGCTCTCCGCCTCCCCGGGGCGTATCGCGCCCGGCGACGCGGCCTGGAACGACAGCCGCAAGCCGCTCGCCGGCGAGTTCACCTTCCGCGGCCGCACGGTCTTCGTCGTCGCCGGCCACTTCAGCTCCAAGGGCGGCGACCAAGGGCTCGACAGCCGCTTCCAGCCGCCCGCGCGCGGCTCGGAGGAGCAGCGGATCGCGCAGGCCGCGGCGGTCAACGGGTTCGTACGGGACGTGCTCGCCGTGGACCGCCGGGCGGGCGTCGTCGTCGCCGGCGACATCAACGACTTCCCCTTCTCCCCCGCCGTCGAGCGGCTGACCGCAGGACGCGCGCTCGTGGACCTGGTGAACGGGCTGCCGCGCGCCGAGCGCTACGGGTATGTCTTCAACGGCAACTCCCAGGTGCTGGACCACATCCTGACCAGCCCCGCGCTGGCGGCCCGGGCGGACTACGACATCGTGCACCTCAACGCCGAGTACGCCGACCAGGCCAGCGACCACGACCCCTCGGTCGCCCGGCTCAGGCCCTGACGGGCGGCGGCCCGGCGCCCGGCGGCGCACCGGGGGCGGGCGGCGCGGGCGGCGTCCCCGGGGCGCCCGGCACCGGTGCCGGGCCGGGTGCCGGGCCGGCGGCCGGCACGTCGTCGCCGACGAGGTGGCGGGCGAGCAGCGTCGCGCCCACCACCGCCCCCGGCATCACCACCACCGCGGCCAGCGGCACCAGGAACAGCAGCACGATCGGCACGCCGAAGCCGAGCGCGAGCATCTTGCGCCGGCGCAGCAGCGCCAGCCGCCCGCGCACGTCTATCCCGCGGCGCTGCAGGGCGAACGACGTCAGCTCGACCGTGAGGAAGAAGCCGGCGACGGCGAAGCCGAGCGCGGGCACGACGGTCTGCCCGAAGAACGGCACGAAGCCGAGGAAGAACAGCGGCACGGTGAACATCAGCGCCCGCGACAGCACATGGACGCTCTCCTTCAGCGACCGCCACAGCCCCGGCAGCAGCGGCTCGTCCGGGCTGGGCGGGCAGTGCCCGGCGTCCTCCTCGACGCGCCCGGACAGCGCCTCGTAGAACGGGTCGCCGATCAGCAGCGCGACGGCCGTGAACGTGAGCAGCGCGAGGCCGATGCCGCCGAGCAGCAGCAGCGCCATGAACAGCCCGCGCAGCAGCCCGGGCCAGGGCGAGTCCCAGTCGTCCGCGAAGGGCGTGGCCCACACGGCGACGTCGTCGGCCCAGTAGGCGAGGGCGGCGAGCGCGGCGGCGTAGAGCACGAGCGCGATGAGAGCGGGCACGAGGCCGAGGGCCCACGACCGCCCGTGCCCGGCGACCCAGCGCAGCCCCTTGCCGACGTAGCCGAATCCGGTGGTGAAGTCACGCATGCCCGCAACCCTAGAGGGTTGCGGGCATGCGCGGTCGCGGACGGGGGCGGGGGTCAGCGTTCGGTGAACTCGGGGACCCAGCGGCGGGCGTCGCCGCCGTCGCCGTTGCCCGCGCGGTTGCCGGACAGCGGGATCACCTCGTCGTCGTCGAAGCCGATGAGCACGAGGCGGTTCTTGTACTCGTTCTCCTGGCAGACCCCGGGGTCGCAGCCCCAGGCGATCAGCCGCTCGTCGTCGGCCCAGGCGAGGAGCTGCTGCCCGGGCACCTTCGCGACGCGCTCGCCCGTACGGGCGTCGAGCACCTCGGAGGCGATCTCGTCGCCCTCGCCGGCGAACTCGCCGCCGACCAGCCGGCCGTCGGGCGACAGGCCGGCCTCGGCGTACGAGACGTGCTTCTCCCGCGCCGGCCGCTCGGCCTTCTCGCCGGACAGGTCGTAGTAGAGGCGGCCGGGCTCGAACGCCCAGTGCTCCCAGAGCAGTTCGCCGTCGCTGCTCCAGTTCAGGTCCTCGCGTCCGTTCATGCCCTCCATACCGTGGTCGGGGTCGTCGGCGTACGGCAGTTCGGTGTACTCGGCGTCGCCGGAGTCCGCGTCGGCGACGTAGAAGCCGGTGCGGCTGCGCTTGGCGCCCGGCACCTTGTCGTCGTTCAGCCAGTACGAGGCGTCCTTGAAGCGGCGGTCCGGGTTGTGGGAGTACGCGGTGGCCACGAGCCGCTCGCCGTCCGGCGAGAACTCCACCGAGCCCACGCCCTCGCCGTCGAGCGGGATCCACCGCTCCACCTCGCCGCTGGCCAGGTCGAGCAGCCCGATGCGCCGCGCGGGCAGGTCGTCCTCGAGGACGGCCGCCGTGCGCATGCCGGGCGCGACGTCGATCCAGGCCCAGTCGGTGTCCTCGTACCGCCCGGTGTCCGGGTCGTACAGGCGCCACTTGCGGCCTCCGACGGCGTCGCCGCCGGGCAGGTCCTCGGTCTCGTTGGTGTACCAGGAGGCCAGGGCCACGTCGCCGGCGGCGATCAGCCCCCGCGGCGGCGACTCCCCCGGCCGCCCGATCACGTCGTCCTGCGGGACCGCGGCCGACTCCCCCCCGCCGGATCCGGGCACGGTCAGCGGCACGGCGACGGCCACCGCGACGACGGCGGCCACGGCCGCCACGGCGCCGGTGACGCCCCGCGCCCGGCGCCTGCGCCGCGTCCTGAGCACCCGCCCCGCCAGCCCGGGGTCCGGACGCGCGTCCGACTCCGCCATGTGGTGCAGCGAACGGCGCACCAGCTCCTCGACCTTCACGGTTTGACCTCCGTCAACTGCTCTTCGCGTACGGGTTGCGGGGTGCCCGGCGGGTCGAGGCCGAGGGAGGCCAGCTCCGGGGACATGGCGCGCAGCTTGTCCAGTGAACGCCGCGTGGTGCTGCGCACGGTGCCGACCGAGCACCCGAGGACGGCGGCCACCTCGGCCTCCGGCAGATCCTCGTAGTACCGCAGCACGAGCATCGTGCGCTGCTTCACGGTCAGCCGGCGCAGCGCCCGCGCCATCACGATCCGCAGCTCCGCGTCGTGCACGGGGTCGCCGCCTGCCGCCGCCCTGCCAGGTTCCGGCGGCTCGGCGACGACCTGCTCGCGGGACCGCCAGCGCAGCCGCCAGCGGCTGATCTGCTGGCGGTAGAGCACCTGGCGGACGTACGCCTCCGGCTCGTCGATGCGCTGCCAGCGCCCCGCCGCCTTGATCAGCGCGTTCTGCAGCAGGTCCTCCGCGGCGCCGCGGTCACCGCCGCTCAGCAGCAGTGCGGTCCTGAACAGCACACCGGACCTGGACTCCACGAACTCGTGGAAACCGGCCTCGCTTGCCGCGTCCATCTCCCCTTGCCCCTCCCTCGTCCGGGGTCACCCTGCCCCTGTAGACGCCTCCCGCGTACCGCCGCTATGCCTCGAAAGACGAAAAAACCGCCGCGCACGGCGACATGCCGTGCGCGGCGGGCTCGGGCGGGGCCGGGGAGGCGGATCCGGGGTACGAACCGGCCGCCCCGCGTCAGTCGTTGGCGTGCAGCGCGGCGTTCAGCCCGCCCCACGAACCGGAGCGCTGGCGGGCCTCGACCGCGCCGGTGGTGGAGTTGCGCAGGAACAGCAGGTTGCTCGCGCCGGACAGCTCGCGGGCCTTGACCACGGCGCCGTCCGGCAGCGCGACCTTCGTGCCGGCGGTGACGTACAGGCCGGCCTCGACGATGCAGTCGTCGCCCAGCGAGATGCCGATGCCGGCCTGGGCGCCCAGCAGGCAGCGCTCGCCGAGGGAGATGACGTCCTTGCCGCCGCCGGAGAGCGTGCCCATGATCGAGGCGCCGCCGCCGACGTCCGAGCCGTCGCCGACGACGACGCCCGCGGAGATCCGGCCCTCGACCATGGACGTGCCGAGGGTGCCGGCGTTGAAGTTGACGAAGCCCTCGTGCATGACGGTGGTGCCGGCGGCGAGGTGCGCGCCGAGGCGGACGCGGTCGGCGTCGCCGATGCGGACGCCGGAGGGCAGCACGTAGTCGACCATGCGCGGGAACTTGTCGAGGTGGCTGACCTGGAGGTGCTGCCCGGCGGCGCGGACCGCGAGCCGCACCTCCTCGATCCGGTCGGCGGGCACGGGGCCGTGGGAGGTCCAGGCGACGTTGGCCAGCAGGCCGAAGATGCCGTCGAGGCTCTGCCCGTGCGGGCGGACCAGCCGGTGGCTGAGCAGGTGCAGCCGCAGGTACACGTCGTGGGCGTCGGCCGGCTTCTCCTGCAGCGAGGAGATCACCGTGCGCACCGCGACGACCTCCACCCCGCGCCGCGGGTCGGGGCCCAGTGCCGCCCGCGCCGGCTCCCCGAGCAGCTCGGCCGCGCGCTCGGGGGTCAGCCGCTCGGTGCCCGCGGGGCCGGGGCCGTCGGCGAGCGCGGGGGCGGGGAACCAGGTGTCCAGGACGGTGCCGTCGGGGGTGACGGTGGCCAGGCCGGTGGCCGCGGCGCCGGTGGTGAGGGTGGCGGAGGTCGCTGCGTCGCTCATACCCGAACGCTAACCGCCGCCCCGCACGGGAGGCGAACCGGTCCGTATGGCGACACGCTCCGCCAGGGGCCGCCGGCCGCGGGGCGGGCGCCGCGGCGGCCCACGGGGGCGGCCCGGTGCTCCCGGGCCGCCCCCGCGTCCCGTACGGACCCCTGTCCCGTACGGCTTCGCCCCCTCCGGACGCCGCCGGCCCTCACGGCCGTTCGCCGTCGTCGTCCACCAGCGCGGTGCTGAGGACCGCCGTGCCGGCCACCACGTCGCCCTCCTCCGCCGCCGGCCCGTACCGCGACTGGTCGGTGTCCTCGGTCGCGATGTACCGGGTGCCCAGGTAGGTGTACGTCTCCGGGTCGATCAGCAGCTCGTCGCGGAACGGGCCGTCGTCGGCGTCCACCTCGTCGCCGAGGTAGAACGCCAGCGCCCGCCGGCCCGCCGGGTCCATCACGGTGGTGTCCGCGACCCGCAGCCCCGGGATCGTGGCCATCGCCTCGTAGATGCGGGCCTGCCCGCGGGGGTGGTTGGGCACCGTCCCGGCCAGCAGTCCCAGCGACCCGAAGTTCCAGGCGGCCAGCTCCGTGTCGCTGCGCCCGGCGCCGGGGTCCTCGGTGTCGGGGCGGTCGCCGTCCTCGGGATAGAACCAGCGGGCCTTCTGCAGCACCGCGTCGGGGTCCTCGGGCAGCGCGGCGAGGTACTCGAAGCCCTCCCGCGGCGAGTGGTCGTCGCCCTCGTTCCAGTCCTCGAACTCGGGGTCCGCGTACTCGAACCAGCTCTCCGACACGTTCGGGGAGTTGTCGTCAGGTTCCGAGCCGCCGACGCGGACCTCCCGTACGTACACCCAGTCCCCCGACTGCGGCTGCGGCACGGAGTCCGCCGCCACCGCGGTCGCGGCCTTCCGCAGCAGGTCCGACGCCCTGGCCTGCGGCACCAGCGGCTGCGCCGTCTGCACGCCGCCGTCCGCCGCCGGCGTCCCCGTACCGTCGCCCGGTCCGCCGCCCAGGCTCGTCGACAGCAGCGCCACCGCCGTCACGCCCGCGGCGACCGCGCCCGACACCACCCGCCAGTCGCCCGGCGCCGGCAGCCGCCGGCGCTTGCGGGTGCCGGCCGCGTCGAGCAGCCGGCGGCGGCCGGGGGCGAGCCGGGCCCGGTCGGGGGTCGGCGCGTCGGCGCGCCACTCGCGCAACTTCGACATCTCATCCATGGGTTGCCGCCTCGGGTGCGTCGTGGGTGGACTGGGGATCGGGTCCGACGGCCGCGCGGACCTTGCGCCGGGCCCGGCTCAGCCGGGAGCGCACGGTGCCGATGGGTATGTCCAGCGCCTCGGCCACCTCCGCGTAGCTGAGGTCGGCCCAGGCGACGAGCAGCAGCACGTGCCGGTCGCCGGACGCCAGGGCGGCGAGCGCGCCCGCGAGCGGGGCGTGTGCGGCCTCGGCGGCGAGCCGGTCGTCGGCCTCGTCCACCCAGGAGTGGGCCACGGGGTCGACGCCGGTACGGGCCAGGGCGCGCAGGCCCCGCACCTCGGCGCGGCGGTGCCGGCCGATGAGGTTGGCGGCGATGCCGTAGAGCCACGGCCGGGCGCTGGCGCGGCGGGGGTCGAAGCGCGCCCTGTTGCGGAAGGCGGCCAGGAAGGTGTCGGCGGTGATGTCGTCCGCCGCGCCGCCGCCGAGCCGGCGGGTCGCGTAGCGGTGTATGGCGGGGGCGTACCGGTCGTACAGCTCGGCGAACGCCTCGGGCCGGTCCAGCGACTCCTCGATCACGGCGGCGTCTCCGTCGACGAGCGGCGAGACGTCCTGCGGTGGTTCCACAAATCTCTCCGTGATGTCGTGCGGTGGGTCGATCACTGGGCGGTCCCCGATCGAGAAAGGTGTGAGCGGAGTGCTGTCACCTCTTGTTGCCCGATCGCCCCGAACGCGTTCTCACCCGTTTCCCGCCGGCCGTCCGCCGGTTGTCGCCGGCGCGGCGGCGGGCGGCCGCGGACGTGCCGAGACGCGAGAAGGCCCGCCCCGGCGGACCGGGGCGGGCCTTCTCGCGGATGTCAGACGTTGAAGCCCAGCGCGCGCAGTTGCTCGCGGCCCTCGTCGGTGATCTTGTCGGGGCCCCACGGGGGCATCCAGACCCAGTTGATCTTCAGGTCGTTGACGATGCCCTCGGTGGCGGCCTTCGCCTGGTCCTCGATGACGTCGGTCAGCGGACAGGCCGCCGAGGTCAGCGTCATGTCCAGGGTGGCGATGTTGCCCTCGTCCACGTGGATGCCGTAGATCAGGCCGAGGTTGACGACGTCGATGCCCAGCTCGGGGTCGACCACGTCGTACAGCGCCTCGCGGATCTCGTCCTCCTCCGCCGGCTTGGCGCCCGCGGCGGCCGTGTCGGCGTCCGTCGTGCCGGTGTCCGTCGTGCTGGTGTCCGTCGTGCTGGTGTCCGTCATGCTGCGGCCTCCTTCAGCGCCTGGGCCGTGGCGTCTTTCCACGCCATCCAGGACAGCAGGGCGCACTTCACGCGCGCCGGGTACTTCGAGACGCCGGCGAACGCGACCGCGTCCTCCAGCACCTCCTCCATGGCGTCGTCCGGCTCGATCCTCCCACGCGACTGCATCAGCTCCAGGAACTGCTCCTGGATCCGCTGCGCCTCGGCCAGCTCCTTGCCGACCAGCAGCTCGTTGAGCACGGAGGCGCTGGCCTGGCTGATGGAGCAGCCCTGGCCCTCGTACGAGACGTCCTCGATGGTCCGCCCGTCGAGCTTCACGCGCAGCGTGATCTCGTCACCGCAGGTCGGGTTGACGTGGTGCACCTCGGCGTCGCCGGCCCGCAAGCCCCGCCCGTGCGGGTGCTTGTAGTGGTCCAGGATGACGTCCTGGTACATCGAATCGAGCTTCACGCTGTTCCCACGCCCTTCAGCCGAAGAAGTTCCGGACGTACTCCAGGCCGTCGACCAGCGCGTCGACCTCACCCGGGGTGGAGTACAGATAGAACGACGCCCGCGTGGTCGCAGGAATTCCGTACCGCAGGCAGACCGGCCGCGCGCAGTGGTGGCCGACCCGGACCGCGATGCCCTGCTCGTCGAGCACCTGGCCGACGTCGTGCGGGTGGATGTCGCCGAGCGTGAAGGAGATCGCGGCGCCGCGGTCCTCGGCCGAGGTCGGGCCGATGATCCGCAGGTCCGGCACCTCCTGCAGGCGCCCGAGCGCGTACTCGGTGATGGCGCGCTCGTGCGCCTCGATCTGCTCCATGCCGATGCCGCTGAGGTAGTCCACCGCGGCGCCGAGGCCGACGGCCTGGGCGATCGGCGGCGTACCGGCCTCGAACTTGTGCGGCGCCGGGGCGTACGTCGAGGAGTGCATCGAGACGGTCTCGATCATCTCGCCGCCGCCGAGGAACGGCGGCAGGTCGTCCAGCAGCCCCTTGCGGCCCCAGAGCACGCCGATGCCGGTGGGCCCGGCCATCTTGTGCCCGGTGAAGGCGACGAAGTCGGCCTGCAGCGCCTGCACGTCCAGCGGCATGTGCGGGGCGGCCTGGGAGGCGTCGACGACGACCAGCGCGCCGACCTCCTGGGCGCGGCGGACGATGGCCTCGACGGGGTTGTGCGTGCCGAGGATGTTGGAGACCAGCACGAAGGAGACGACCTTCGTCTTCTCCGTGATGACCTCGTCGAGGTCGCTCAGGTCGAGGCGCCCGTCGTCGGTGAGGCCGAACCACTTCAGCTTCGCGCCGGTGCGCTGCGCGAGCAGCTGCCACGGGACGATGTTGGAGTGGTGCTCCATCTCCGTGATGACGATCTCGGTGTCGCGGTCCACGCGGTACGGCTCGTCGGCGAAGCCGAGCATGTTGGCCACGAGGTTCAGCGACTCGGAGGCGTTCTTGGTGAAGACCACCTCGTCCCGGCTGGGCGCGTTGACGAAGGCGGCGACCTTGTCACGGGCGCCCTCGTACAGCGCCGTGGCCTCCTCGGCGAGGACGTGCACGCCGCGGTGCACGTTGGCGTTGTGCCGCTCGTAGTACGCGCTGAGCGCGTCGAGCACCTGGCGCGGCTTCTGCGAGGTGGCCGCGTTGTCGAGGTACACGACCTTCTTCCCGTCGTGGACGGTGCGGTCCAGGATCGGGAAGTCCTTGCGGATCGCCTCGGTGTCGAGGAGGCCCGGCAGTGGGGTCACGCGGATGCGCCGCCCTTCACATAGGCTGCGTAGCCCTCTTCCTCCAGCTTGTCCGCCAGCTCCGGGCCGCCGGACTCGGCGATCCGGCCGCCCGCGAAGACGTGCACGTGGTCGGGCTTGATGTAGCGCAGGATACGGGTGTAATGGGTGATCAGCAGGGTGCCGACCTCGCCGGTCTCGCGGATCCGGTTGACGCCCTCGGAGACGATGCGCAGCGCGTCGACGTCCAGGCCGGAGTCGGTCTCGTCGAGGATCGCGATCTTCGGCCGGAGCAGCTCCAGCTGGAGGATCTCGTGGCGCTTCTTCTCACCGCCGGAGAAGCCCTCGTTGACGCTGCGCTCGGCGAAGGCGGGGTCGATGTTCAGCCGCGCCATCGCCTCCTTGACCTCCTTGACCCAGGTGCGGAGCTTGGGGGCCTCGCCGCGGATGGCGGTGGCGGAGGTGCGCAGGAAGTTGGAGACGGTGACGCCGGGGACCTCGACCGGGTACTGCATGGCGAGGAAGAGGCCGGCGCGGGCGCGCTCGTCGACGCTCATCTCCAGCACGTCCTCGCCGTCGATGGTGACGGTCCCGGACGTGATCTGATACTTCGGGTGGCCGGCGACGGAGTACGCCAGGGTGGACTTGCCGGAGCCGTTGGGGCCCATGATGGCGTGGGTCTCGCCCTGCTTCACGGTCAGGTCGACGCCCTTGAGGATCTCCTTCGTGGCGTTGTCGGCCTCGACGGAGACGTGCAGGTCGCGGATTTCAAGCGTTGCCATGGTGCCTTCAGGACTCCTGGGTGAGGGAGACGAGCACGTCGTCCCCTTCGATCTTGACGGGGTACACGGGGACGGGGCGCGTCGCGGGCATCCCGGAGGGCTTGCCGGTACGCAGGTCGAAGGTGGAGCCGTGCAGCCAGCACTCGATCTGGCAGTCCTCCACCTCGCCTTCGGAGAGGGAGACGTTCGCGTGCGAGCAGATGTCGTAGATCGCGAACACCTCGTCCTGGGTGAGGACGACCGACACCGGCGTGCCGCCGAGCTCCACTCGCTTGGGGAGGTCTTCCTCAAGCTCGCTCAGCGCGCAGGCGCGGACATACGTCGCGTCGGTCGTGTCGGTCATGCGACGGACGCCTCCAGCTCGGCCTCGATCTTCTCGATCAGCCGCTGCTCGACGTCCTCGATGCCGATCTGCTGCACCAGCTCGGCGAAGAAGCCGCGGACGACCAGCCGGCGGGCCTCGTCGGCCGGGATGCCGCGGGCCATCAGGTAGAAGAGCTGCTCGTCCTCGAAGCGGCCGGTGGCCGACGCGTGGCCCGCGCCGACGATCTCGCCGGTCTCGATCTCCAGGTTGGGCACCGAGTCGACGCGGGCGCCGTCGGTGAGCACCAGGTTGCGGTTCAGCTCGTACGTGTCGGTGCCCTCGGCGGCCTTGCGGATCAGCACGTCGCCGATCCACACGGCGTGCGCGTCGGCGCCCTGGAGCGCGCCCTTGTACGCGACGTTGCTGCGGCAGTGCGGGGCGTCGTGGTCGACGAACAGGCGGTGCTCCTGGTGCTGGCCCGCGTCGGTGAAGTACAGCCCGTACAGCTCGGCCTCGGCGCCCGGACCCGCGTAGTTCGCCCGCGGGTGCAGCCGGACCAGGTCGCCGCCGAAGGTGACGATCACGGACTTGAAGGTGGCGTCCCGGCCGATGAGCGCGGACTGCTGCGCGACGTGCACGGCGCTGTCGGCCCAGTCCTGCACGGAGACGACGGTGAGCTTGGCGCCGTCGCCGAGCACGTACTCGGTGTTCTCCGCGAGCACCGCGTCGCCGGTGTGGTCGATGACGACGACGGCCTCCGCGAAGGCGCCCAGCTCGATGAGCTGGTGCCCGTACGACACCCCGCCCTCGCCGTGCACCGAGACCCGGATGGGCTCGGTGAGCTGCGTGTCCTTCGGCACGGTCACGACCGTGGCCTTCTCGAACGAGGAGTACGCCTGGGCGGCGATCCGGTCCACCGGGGTGCCGGCCCGGCCCAGCCGCGCGTCGCCGCGGCCGACGGTCTCGACGGTGACGCCGTCGGGCGCGGTGATGGCCGTCTTGGGCTCGCCGGTGGCGGTGGCGCTGCCGTCGTGCAGGCCGCGGGTCCGCGCCAGCGGGGTGAAGCGCCACTCCTCCTCCCGGCCGTGCGGGACCGGGAAGTCGGCCACGTCGAAGGACGGCGGGGCGCTCATCCTGGTGGCCACGGTGGACTCGGCGGCCACCGCGATGCTTCCGGCGGCGGTGGAGCCGGCCGGGATCTTCTGGGCGTCGGCCATGACTGTTCTCGTACTCGCTTTCTCGTGGATCTTCTCGAAGGCTGTGCCGGCCTGCCGGCGGACGCGGTGCGGCCGCTAGCCGACCGCGCCTTCCATCTGCAGCTCGATCAGCCGGTTGAGCTCCAGCGCGTACTCCATCGGCAGCTCCTTGGCGATGGGCTCGACGAAGCCGCGGACGATCATCGCCATCGCCTCGTCCTCGGACAGGCCGCGCTGCATCAGGTAGAAGAGCTGGTCGTCGCTGACCTTGGAGACGGTCGCCTCGTGCCCCATCGTCACGTCGTCCTCGCGGACGTCGACGTACGGGTAGGTGTCCGAGCGGGAGATCGTGTCCACCAGCAGGGCGTCGCAGAGCACGTTGGACTTCGAGTTCTCCGCGCCCTCGCCGATCTCGATCAGGCCGCGGTACGAGGTCCGGCCGCCGCCCCGCGCCACCGACTTGGAGACGATGTTGGACGACGTGTTCGGCGCCATGTGCACCATCTTGGCGCCGGCGTCCTGGTGCTGGCCCTCGCCGGCGAAGGCGACGGAGAGCGTCTCGCCCTTGGCGTGCTCGCCCATCAGGTAGATCGCCGGGTACTTCATGGTGACCTTGGAGCCGATGTTGCCGTCGACCCACTCCATGGTCGCGCCCTCGTAGGCCACCGCGCGCTTGGTGACCAGGTTGTACACGTTGTTCGACCAGTTCTGGATCGTGGTGTACCGGCAGCGGGCGTTCTTCTTCACGATGATCTCGACGACCGCGGAGTGCAGCGAGTCCGACTGGTAGATCGGCGCGGTGCAGCCCTCGACGTAGTGCACGTAGGCGTCCTCGTCGACGATGATCAGCGTCCGCTCGAACTGGCCCATGTTCTCGGTGTTGATCCGGAAGTAGGCCTGGAGCGGGATCTCGACGTGCACGCCCTTGGGGACGTAGATGAACGAGCCGCCGGACCACACCGCCGTGTTGAGGGAGGCGAACTTGTTGTCACCGGGCGGGATGACCGTGCCGTAGTACTCCTTGAAGAGCTCCGGGTGCTCCTTCAGCGCGGTGTCGGTGTCCAGGAAGACGACGCCCTGCTCCTCCAGGTCCTCGCGGATCTGGTGGTAGACGACCTCCGACTCGTACTGCGCGGCGACGCCGGCGACCAGGCGCTGCTTCTCCGCCTCGGGGATGCCGAGCTTGTCGTACGTGTTCTTGATGTCCTCCGGCAGGTCCTCCCAGGACTGGGCCTGCTTCTCGGTGGACCGGACGAAGTACTTGATGTTGTCGAAGTCGATGCCGGAGAGGTCGGAGCCCCAGGTGGGCATGGGCTTCTTGCCGAACAGCCGCAGACCCTTCAGCCGGGTCTTCAGCATCCAGTCGGGCTCGGACTTCTTGCCGGAGATGTCCCGGACGACGTCCTCGGACAGGCCGCGCTTGGCGGCGGCTCCGGCTGCGTCGGAGTCGGCCCAGCCGTACTCGTAGCGTCCCAGCCCTTCGAGCTCGGGGTGCTCCGAGGCGGCGTTCGCCTCAGTAGGGGCAGAGGCCGTGGGCGCAGTCATGCGGGGGTCCTCCCGGATGTCGGTGGCTGCCTGCGGGCGTGGTGCCCGCTGATTTCGGGGACGAACGTCGTGCACACCCCGTCGCCGTGGGCGATGGTGGCCAGACGCTGCACATGGGTGCCGAGCAAGCGGGAGAAGACCTCGGTCTCCGCCTCGCAGAGCTGCGGGTATTGCTCGGCGGTGTGCGCCACCGGGCAGTGGTGCTGGCAGAGCTGCTCGCCGGGGGCACCGGGCGCGCTGCGCGCGGTGGCAGCGTACCCGTCCGCGGAGAGCAGCCGCGCGAGAGCCTCGACCCGGCTCTCGGGCGGCACGCCGGCGAGCTCCGCGGCGTACCGCTCGGCCTGCTCGGCGACCCGGTCACGGGCGAAGGCGGCGACGGCCGCCTCGCCCCGCTCCCCGCCGCCCGCGCTCTGGGCGATCCAGCGCAGGGCGTCGGCGGCGAGCTGGTCGTACGCCTGGTCGAAGGCGTCCCGGCCGCAGTCGGTCAGGGCGAAGGCCTTGGCCGGGCGGCCGCGGCCACGGGTCCCGTAGACCCGCTGGTCGCGTGGTTCCACGATGCCCTCGGCGACGAGGGCGTCGAGATGCCGCCGGACGGCGGCGGGGGTGAGTTCGAGCCGGTGGGCCAGGTCGGCTGCGGTCGAGGGGCCGTGGTCCAGGATGGAACGGACCACGCGGTTGCGCGTCCCGTCCCCGGGCACGGCGGCACCGGCGGCCGGCCCGGCCGCCTGGTCCTTCGCGGTGCTCGCACCCGGGTCCACGTTTTTCACAACGCCATTGTTGCTTAATTCGCCGCGATGCGACAAGCCGGGTCTCGATCACCGTGTGGTGGAATGCATCACTTAGGGTTACCTAAGTTCCGTACGGGCCACGGCCCACCCCCTGGCGTGAACCCTCCCGGGGCGGCGCCGGCCGGGCCCGCGGGCTCTTTAGACTCGCACTCATGCAACAGCCCTCCACCGACGCGGCCGTCCAGGTGTCCGGCCTCGTCAAGCGGTACGGCGAGAAGACCGCCGTCGCCGGGCTCGGCCTCACCGCCGCCCGCGGCGACGTCACCGCCGTCCTCGGCCCCAACGGCGCGGGCAAGACGACCACCGTCGAGATCTGCGAGGGCTACCGCCGGCCGGACGCCGGCACCGTCCGCGTCCTCGGCCGCGACCCCCTCGCCGACGCCGCCGAACTGCGGCCCCGCGTCGGCGTGATGCTGCAGTCCGGCGGGGTCTACCCGGCCGCCCGGGCCGAGGAGATGCTGCGGCACATCGCCCGCCTGCACGCCCACCCCCTCGACGTCGTCGCCCTGATCGAGCGGCTGGGCCTCGCCTCCTGCGGCCGCACCCCCTACCGCCGGCTCTCCGGCGGCCAGCAGCAGCGGCTCGCCCTGGCCATGGCCGTCGTCGGCCGCCCCGAGCTGGTCTTCCTCGACGAGCCGACCGCGGGCCTCGACCCGCAGGCCCGCCGCGCCACCTGGGAGCTGATCCGCGAGCTGCGCGCCGACGGGGTGTCCGTGGTGCTCACCACTCACCAGATGGACGAGGCCGAGCAGCTCGCCGACAAGGTCGCCATCATCGACGGCGGACGGCTGCTGGTCGAGGGCACCCCCGAGGAGCTGTGCCGCGGCGGCGCGGAGAACACCATGCGCTTCACCGGCCGCCCGGGCCTCGACCTCGGCTCGCTGCTGAAGGCGCTGCCCCCGGAGACCGCGGCGCTGGAGCTGGCCCCGGGCTCGTACCGGATAAGCGGCGAGATCAACCCGGAACTGCTGGCCACGGTCACGACCTGGTGCGCGCAGAACGGGGTGCTGCCGGAGCAGATGACGGTGGAGCGGCGCACGCTGGAGGACGTCTTCTTGGAGCTGACGGGGAAGGACGTGCGCTCGTGAACGGGGCCATCCGGGGGTACGGGGGTCGCCCCCCGGGAGACCGCGGCTTGGAGCTGACGGGGAAGGACGTGCGCGGATGAGTGCTCGGCAGGCGGGGACCGGCGTCTACGCGCCGCGCCCCGGGGCGGCGCCGCTGCCCCGCATGGTCGCCGCGCAGGCGGGACTGGAGACCCGGCTGCTCCTGCGCAACGGCGAGCAGCTCCTCCTCACCATGATCATCCCGGCGGTGCTGCTGCTGCTCTTCAGCACGGTCGACGTCGTCGACACCGGCCCCGGCCGGCGCGTCGACTTCCTCGCCCCCGGCGCCATCGCGCTGGCCGTCATGGCCACCGCCTTCACCGGCCAGGCCATCGGCACCGGCTTCGACCGCCGCTACGGCGTGCTGAAGCGGCTCGGCGCCTCGCCGCTGCCGCGCGCCGGGCTGATGGCGGCGAAGGCGGCGGCGGTGCTGGCCACGATCGCGCTGCAACTGGTGCTGCTGACCGCCATCGCGCTGGCGCTCGGCTGGTCGCCGCGCGGCGGGGCCGGCGGTGCGCTCGCCGCGGTGCTGCTCGTCGCCCTGGGCACGGCCGCGTTCTCGGGCCTCGGGCTGCTGATGGCGGGCACGCTGCGCGCGGAGGCGACGCTCGCCGCGGCGAACCTCGTCTTCGTCCTGCTGCTGGTGGCGGGCGGCGTGCTCGTGCCGCTGGAGAAGTTCCCCGACGGCGCCCGCGCGGTGCTGGAAGTGCTGCCCGTCGCGGCGCTGTCGGACGGGCTGCGGGACGTCCTCCAGGACGGCGGCGGCATGCCGTGGGGCGACCTGGGGCTGCTGGCCGGCTGGGCGGTGCTGGGGCTCGCCGCCGCCGCGCGGTTCTTCCGCTGGGAGTGACCCGGCGCCGACCGGGGCTCACGGGCGTACGGGAACGTCCGCCTCCCCCCCTCGTGAAACCGCGCACAAGGGGCGGCATACGATAGGCGCCGTGCTGAACCCCCTCGCCCTCATCGCCGAGCGCTGGACCCCGACGCAGAAGACGGTCCAGCGGGCGACGCTCTCCGCGGTGCTGATGAGCATCCTCATCGTCGTCACCGGGGGCGCCGTCCGGCTGACGGGCTCCGGGCTCGGCTGCGACACCTGGCCCAAGTGCTCCGACGACAGCCTGCTGGCGACGTCCGAGATGGGCATGCACGGCGCCATCGAGTTCGGCAACCGGCTGCTCACCTACGTGCTGTGCGCCGCCGTCGGCTGGGCCATCATCGCCGCCCGTTCCACCAAGCCGTGGCGCCGCGAGCTGACGCGGCTGGGCTGGCTGCAGTTCTGGGTGGTCATGGGCAACGCCGTCCTCGGCGGCGCCGCGGTGCTCACCGAGCTGAACCCGTACACCGTCGCCGCCCACTTCCTGCTCGCCACCGGGCTGATCACGATCACGTACCTCACCTGGCACCGCGCCCGCGAGGGCGACGGCGGGCCGGACATGCTCGTCGGGGCCGTGGTGCGGCGGCTGACCCGGGCGCTGGTCGCCGTGTCGGTCCTGCTGCTGGCCGCCGGCACCGTCGTCACCGGCACCGGGCCGCACGCGGGCGACTCCAGCGACGTGCCCCGGATGGGGTGGATCAGCTGGGACCACGCCGCGAAGGTGCACTCGGTCACGGCCTGGGCGGTGATCGCCCTGACGGTTGCGATCTGGGTGACGCTGAAGCTCGTCGACGGGCCTGCGGGGCCGCTGTCCCGCACCCGGGACCTGTTCCTGGTGCTGATGTCGCAGGCCGTCATCGGCTACGCGCAGTACCTGACGGACGTGCCCGAAGTCCTGGTCATGATCCACCTGTTCGGTTCGACGCTGGTGTGGATCGCGGTGCTGCGGGTGGTCGTCTCGCTGCGGCACCGGCCGCACGTGGAGCCCGCCGAGGTGCCGCCGCCGACCGCTCCGGCGGAGGCGCGGCCGGTGGGGTCCCCGGCCCCGTAGGGCCGCCCGCCTCCCGGCGGGGACGGGACCGGACGGTTCGCCGGGCGGCGGTCAGGAGTCCTTCTTCTCCCCGCCGGCCCCGCCGGTGTCCGCTGCGGCGTCGGTACGGCCTTCCGCGGCCGGTGCGTCCCCGGACCCCGTGCCACCGTCGCCCGTGCCCTCAGGTGTCTCGGCGCTCCGGGCGCCGTCCGTGCCGGCCTTCTCCGCCGGCGCGGCCGCGGCGGCGGGAGGCTCCGCGGGCGGTGGCGGGGGCGAGGACTCGGCCGATCCGCCTGCCCCGGCGCTCTCACCGGAGTCCGCCGCAGGCTCGGCCGCGGGCGCCTCGCTCCGCTCGGCTCCGCCCTCGGAGGCCGCCGCAGGCTCGGGCGGCTCGGCCGCCGCGCCCGGGTTCGCGGGGCCGCCCACCTGGATCCCGGCCATCCGCGTCCACTCGTACGGGCCGGTCCGCACCTCCGCCGCCATTTCGCCGTCGAAGTCCTCCTGCAGCGCCACTCCCGCCGCCTCGGCCGCCGCCGTCGCGCTCTGCATGCTCGGCGCCACCAGGTCGCCCCACGAGCCGTCGGCCCCGACCAGCACCAGCCGGGCGCCCGGTTCGCCGAGGTACGCGACCTGCCCCCGCGCGCCGCCGTGGCGGCCGGCGAAGGACTCGATCTGCCGGGTGAGCTTGCGGGTCCTGCGGTCGTCGTCGCTCATGCCGCAGATGCTACCCGCCGGTAAGTCGGCGCAGGAAGGGACTCAGCGCAGGAAGGGGTCCACGGCCACCGCGATGAACAGCAGCGACACGTAGGTGATCGACCAGTGGAAGAGCCGCATCTCCTTGAGCTTCGCGCCCACGACCCCGCTCTTCGCCCGCCGCAGCAGCCCGTGCGCCTCGCGCAGCCACACCGCGCCGAGCACCGCGGCCACCACCGGGTAGAACCAGCCGGTGTAGCCCAGCGGCCACAGCAGCAGCGAGACGGCGACCATCACCCAGCTGTAGCCGACGATCTGCCGCGCCACGACCTTGTTCGACGCCACCACCGGCAGCATCGGCACCTTCACGCGCGCGTAGTCGTCCTTGACCTTCATCGACAGCGGCCAGTAGTGCGGCGGCGTCCAGAAGAACATCACCAGGAAGAGGATCAGCGAGGCCCAGGAGACGCTGTTCGTCACCGCGGACCAGCCGATGGCGACCGGCATGCAGCCGGCGATGCCGCCCCAGACGATGTTCTGCGAGGTGCGCCGCTTCAGCAGCATCGTGTAGACGAGGACGTAGAAGAGGTTCGCGCCCAGGGCGAGCGCCGCCGACAGCGGGTTGACGAGTGTGGCGAACCACACCGTGGACACCACCGTCAGCGCCAGGCCGAAGGCCAGCGCCTCGGCCGGCCGCACCATCCCGGTCACCAGCGGCCGCTGCTCCGTGCGGTGCATCAGCGCGTCGATGTCCCGGTCCAGGTACATGTTCAGCGCGTTGGCACCGCCGGCGGACAGATAGCCGCCGACGCAGGTCGCGAGCACCAGCCACAGGTCGGGCACGCCCTCGGCGGCCAGGAACATCACCGGAACGGTGGTGATGAGCAGCAGCTCGATGATGCGCGGCTTGGTCAGCGCCACGAACGCCTTGACCCGGGCACCGGTCGGCCGGTGCAGAGAGCCCTGCCCGAGTACACCCGCGGGTCGGGATTCGACGGCCGTCACGGACACCTCTGCATCGCGGTCAAGGGATTCTGTACGTCGTCACTGTAGACGCTGCGTATCGGCCCTCCGCGCGGGGGGTGCCCCGTGTTGGCGGGTACCCGGCCGCCCCCCGGCGGGCGTGCGCGGACGCCCGCCGGCAGGCGCAACGGGCCCGGCACCGGCAGTCTGGATATCAGCGGGATAGGCTCGAAGGCGCCCGGTGCTTTCCGGTCGCCGGAGTTCCCGACCGTGGAGAGAGGAGCCCTGAACAAGGGTGAGCACGCAGCCGACCACCGACCTCGAGTGGAACGAACTGGACGACCGAGCGGTGGACACCGTCCGCGTTCTGGCCATGGACGCCGTACAGAAGGTCGGTAACGGCCACCCCGGCACGGCGATGAGCCTGGCCCCCGCCGCGTACACCCTCTTCCAGAAGGTGATGCGGCACGACCCCGCCGACCCGCAGTGGACCGGCCGGGACCGCTTCGTCCTCTCCGCGGGCCACTCCAGCCTGACGCTCTACATCCAGCTCTACCTCGGCGGGTTCGGCCTGGAGCTGGCCGACCTGGAGGCGTTCCGCACCTGGGGCTCCAAGACCCCGGGCCACCCGGAGTACGGACACACCGCCGGCGTCGAGACGACGACGGGGCCGCTCGGCCAGGGCGTCGCCAACGCCGTCGGCATGGCGATGTCCGCGCGCTACGAGCGCGGCCTCTTCGACCCGGACGCGCCCGCCGGCACCTCTCCCTTCGATCACCACATCTGGGTGGTCGCGGGCGACGGCTGCCTCCAGGAGGGCATCTCGCACGAGGCGTCCTCGCTCGCCGGCCACCAGAAGCTGGGCAACCTCATCCTGCTCTGGGACGACAACCACATCTCCATCGAGGGCGACACCGCCGCCGCCGTCTCCGAGGACACGGTCGCGCGCTACGAGGCGTACGGCTGGCACGTCCAGCGCGTCGAGCAGAAGCCGAACGGCGACCTCGACCCCGAGGCGCTGTACCAGGCGTTCCAGGAGGCCAAGGCGGTCACCGACCGGCCGTCGTTCATCGCGGCCCGCTCGATCATCGCCTGGCCGGCCCCGAACGCGCAGAACACCGAGGCCGCGCACGGCTCGGCGCTGGGCGAGGAGGAGGTCGCCGCGACCAAGCGCGTCCTCGGCTTCGACCCCGAGCGGCACTTCGAGGTCGACGCCGGCGTGCTCGCGCACTCCCGCGCCCTCGGTGAGCGCGGCGCGGAGGTGCACGCCGCGTGGGACAAGCAGTTCGCCGTCTGGCGGCAGGACAACCCCGCGCGCGCCGTCGAGTTCGACCGGATCCGCGCCGGCGAGCTGCCCGCGGGCTGGGCGGACGAGCTGCCGTCGTTCCCGGCGGGCAAGGCCGTCGCGACCCGCAAGGCGTCGGGCGAGGTGCTGAAGGCGCTCGGCCCGGTGCTGCCCGAGCTGTGGGGCGGCTCCGCCGACCTCGCGGGGTCGAACAACACCACCATCCCCGGCTCGGCCTCGTTCCTGCCCGCCGACAACCCGCTGACCGGCGCCGACCCGTACGGCCGGACCGTCCACAACGGGATCCGCGAGCACGCGATGGCCGCCGCCATGAACGGCATCACGCTGCACGGCAACACCCGTGTGTACGGCGGCACGTTCCTCGTCTTCTCCGACTACATGCGCAACGCCGTGCGGCTCTCGGCGCTGATGCACCTGCCGGTGACGTACGTGTGGACGCACGACTCCATCGGCCTCGGCGAGGACGGCCCGACCCACCAGCCGGTCGAGCACCTGGCGAGCCTGCGCGCGATCCCCGGGCTGAACGTGGTCCGCCCTGCGGACGCCAACGAGACGGTGATCGCCTGGCGCGAGATCCTGCGCCGCTACACCAAGGAGTACGGCGTCGGCGCCCCGCACGGCCTGGCGCTGACCCGGCAGGGCGTGCCGACGTACGAGGCCAACGACGACACAGCCCGCGGCGGCTACGTGATGTTCGAGGCCGAGGGCCCCGGCGGCGAGCGGGCCGAGCCGCAGGCCATCCTCATCGGCACCGGCTCCGAGGTGCAGCTCGCCGTCGCCGCCCGGGAGCAGTTGCAGGCCGAGGGCGTGCCGACGCGGGTGGTCTCGATGCCGTCCGTGGAGTGGTTCGACGAGCAGCCGCAGGAGTACCGCGACGCCGTGCTGCCGCCCGCCGTCAAGGCCCGGGTGGCCGTCGAGGCGGGCGTGGGGATGCCGTGGCAGCGCTTCGTCGGCGACGCCGGACGCGTCATCTCCCTGGAGCACTTCGGCGCCTCCGCCGACTACAAGGTTCTGTTCCGCGAGTACGGACTCACCGCCGAGGCCGTAGCCGAGGCCGCCCGGGAATCCCTGCGGGCCTGAAGTCGCTGACGCATACAGACGAAACGATGTCAGGAGATGCAATACCGATGACCGACGCACTCGAGCGCCTCTCCGGTGAAGGCGTCGCGATCTGGCTCGACGACCTGTCCCGCAAGCGCATCACGTCCGGCAACCTCGCCGAACTGATCGACGAGAGCCACGTCGTGGGCGTGACCACCAACCCCACGATCTTCCAGAAGGCCATCTCGGCGGGCGACGGCTACAACGGCCAGCTCACGGACCTCGCCGTCCGCGGCGTCACCGTCGAGGAGGCCGTCCGCATGATCACGACGGCCGACGTACGCGACGCCGCCGACGTGCTCCGCCCCGTGTTCGACGCCACCGAGGGCCAGGACGGCCGGGTCTCCATCGAGGTCGACCCGCGGCTGGCCCACGAGACGGCCGCCACCGTCGCCGAGGCCAAGCAGCTGGCCTGGCTGGTCGACCGGCCCAACATGTTCGTGAAGATCCCCGCCACCCGCGCGGGGCTGCCCGCCATCACCGAGGTGCTCGGCAAGGGCATCAGCGTCAACGTCACGCTGATCTTCTCGCTGGAGCGCTACCGCGAGGTGATGGACGCCTTCCTCGCCGGTCTGGAGCAGGCGAAGGCCGCGGGTCTCGACCTGGCGGAGATCCGCTCGGTCGCCTCGTTCTTCGTCTCCCGCGTGGACACCGAGGTCGACAAGCGGCTCGACGCCCTGGGCACGCCCGAGGCGAAGGAGCTGCGCGGCAGGGCCGCCGTCGCCAACGCCCGGCTGGCGTACGAGGCGTACGAGGAGGTCTTCTCCTCGGACCGCTGGCTCGCGCTGGAGAAGGCGGGCGCCCACAAGCAGCGCCCGCTGTGGGCGTCGACGGGCGTGAAGGACAAGGCGTACAAGGACACGCTCTACGTGGACGACCTGGTCGCCCCGGGGACGGTCAACACCATGCCGGAGTCCACGCTGCACGCGGTCGCCGACCACGGCGGCATCGAGGGCGACAAGGTGCGCGGCACGTACGCCGAGGCGCGTGCCGACCTCGACGCCCTGGAGAAGCTGGGCATCTCGTACGACGAGGTGGTCGGCCTGCTGGAGGACGAGGGCGTGGAGAAGTTCGCGAAGTCCTGGACCGACCTGCTCGACTCCACCCGGCAGGAGCTGGAGCGCCGTGTACCGAAGGGGGCGTAGTCGACGGTGACCGGCTCTGACACCAACCCGCTGCGGGACCCGCAGGACCGGCGCCTGCCGCGGATCGCGGGCCCCTCGGGCCTGGTGATCTTCGGCGTCACCGGCGACCTGTCGCGCAAGAAGCTCATGCCCGCCGTGTACGACCTGGCGAACCGGGGCCTGCTGCCGCCCGGCTTCTCCCTCGTCGGCTTCGCCCGCCGCGACTGGGAGGACGAGGACTTCGCGCAGGTCGTGCACGACTCGGTCAAGGAGCACGCGCGCACGCCGTTCCGCGAAGAGGTGTGGCAGCAGCTCTCCGAGGGCTTCCGGTTCGTCCAGGGCGACTTCGACGACGACGAGGCGTTCGAGCGGCTGCGCACCACCGTCGACGACCTGGACAAGGCGCGCGGCACCGGCGGCAACTTCGCGTTCTACCTCTCGGTGCCGCCGAAGTTCTTCCCGCTGGTCGTCCAGCAGCTCAAGGAGCACCACCTGGCCGACCCGGCCGGCGACTCCTGGCGGCGCGCCGTCATCGAGAAGCCGTTCGGCCACGACCTGAAGAGCGCCGAAGAGCTGAACCGGATCGTCCACGAGGTCTTCGAGCCCGACCAGGTCTTCCGCATCGACCACTACCTCGGCAAGGAGACCGTCCAGAACATCCTGGCGCTGCGCTTCGCCAACACGATGTTCGAGCCGATCTGGAACCGGTCGTACGTGGACCACGTGCAGATCACCATGGCCGAGGACATCGGCATCGGCGGCCGCGCCGGCTACTACGACGGCATCGGCGCCGCGCGCGACGTCATCCAGAACCACCTGCTCCAGCTGCTGGCGCTGACCGCGATGGAGGAGCCGACGGCCTTCGACGCGCAGGCGCTGGTGGCGGAGAAGACCAAGGCGCTGGAGTCGGTGCGCCTGCCCGAGGACCTCGGCCTGCACACGGTCCGCGCGCAGTACACGGCCGGCTGGCAGGGCGGCGTGAAGGTGCGCGGCTACCTGGAGGAGGACGGTATCGACCCGCACTCCGGGACCGACACCTACGCCGCGATCAAGCTGGAGATCGACAACCGCCGCTGGGCGGGCGTCCCCTTCTACCTGCGCGCCGGCAAGCGGCTCGGCCGCCGGGTCACGGAGATCGCCGTCGTCTTCCAGCGGGCGCCGCACCTGCCGTTCGACACCACCGACACGATGGAGCTGGGCCAGAACGCCCTGGTGATCCGCGTCCAGCCGGACGAGGGCATCACCGTGCGGTTCGGCTCCAAGGTGCCGGGCACGTCGATGGAGGTGCGGGACGTGACGATGGACTTCGCCTATGGCGAGTCCTTCACCGAGTCCAGCCCCGAGGCGTACGAGCGGCTGCTGCTGGACGTGCTCCTCGGCGATGCGAACCTCTTCCCGCGCCCCCAGGAGGTCGAGCTGTCCTGGAAGATCCTCGACCCGATCGAGGAGCACTGGGCCGGGCACGGCAAGCCCGAGTCGTACACGGCGGGCACCTGGGGTCCGAAGGCGGCGGACGAGATGCTGGCACGAGACGGACGGAGCTGGCGGCGGCCATGAACATCGACCTCACCGAGACCACCTCGGCCCAGATCAACGCCGCGCTCGTGGGCGCGCGGCGGGCCACCGGCACGCCGGCGGTCGGGATGGTGCTCACGCTGGTGATCGTCACCGACGAGGGCAACCACTACGACGCGCTCAAGGCCGCCAGCCAGGCGTCGAAGGAGCATCCGTCGCGGATCCTGGTCGTCATCAAGCGCCCCGGCCGCTCCCCGCGCGAGCGCGCGCTGGCGCGGCTGGACGCCGAGGTGCGCGTGGGCAACGAGACGGACACCGGCGAGACGGTGCTCCTGCGGCTGCACGGCGAGCTGGCCGGGCACCCGGAGAGCGTCGTGCTGCCGCTGCTGCTGCCGGACGCGCCGGTGGTGGTGTGGTGGCCGGAGGACGCGCCGGACAACCCGGCGGAGGACCTGCTCGGCAGGCTCGCCACCCGCCGCATCACGGACGCGGCGGCCTGCGAGGACCCGGTCGACGCGCTGCGGCAGCGGGCCACGGCGTACGCGCCCGGGGACACCGACCTGGCGTGGACGCGGATCACGCCGTGGCGCAGCGTGCTGGCGGCGGCGCTGGACCAGCGGCACGCGGCCATCGAGTCGGCGGTCGTGGAGGGCGAGGAGTACAACCCCTCCTCGGAGCTGCTGGCGCTGTGGCTGGCGGACCGGCTGCGGGTGCCGGTGGAGCGCACCGGCTCGCCGGGCCCGGGGCTGACCGCGGTGCGGCTGCTGACGACGGACGGCGTGATCTGCCTGGACCGGCCGAACGGCGCGCTGGCGGAGCTGGCGGTGCCGGGGCAGCCGGAGCGGCACGTGGCGCTCAAGCGGCGCACGACGGCGGAGCTGATCGCCGAGGAGCTGCGCCGGCTCGACCCGGACGAGGCGTACGCGCATGCGGTGGCGTACGGCGTGGAGCGGCTGGCGCCGGCGGGGGCGGTGGAGGCGGACGTAGCAGAAGCAGCGGAAGCGGCGGAAGCCCCGGCCGAATCCGGGGCCGCCCCGAAGGCCGGCACCGGGAAGAAGGCGGCGGCGAAGAAGCAGCCGGCGAAGAAGTCGGCCGCGAAGCCGTCCTCGGCCAAGGCGTCGTGAGCGGGGCCCCGTGAGCACGCCGCAGATCGTCGTCCACCGCGACAAGGAGCTGATGGCCGAGGCGGCCGCCGCCCGGCTGATCACGAAGGTCGTGGACGCGCAGTCGGCGCGGGGCGCGGCGTCGGTCGTGCTCACGGGCGGCCGCAACGGCAACGGCCTGCTGGCGGCGCTGGCGGCCGCGCCGGCCCGGGACGCGGTCGACTGGTCACGGCTCGACCTGTGGTGGGGCGACGAGCGCTTCCTGCCGCCCGGCGACCCCGACCGCAACGCGACCCAGGCGCGCGCGGCGCTGCTGGACGCGGTGCCGCTCGACCCGGCGCGGGTGCACGAGATGCCGGCGGCGCAGGCGGAGTTCGGCGCCGACGCGGACGCGGCGGCTGCCGCGTACGCGCGTGAACTGGCCGCCGCGGCGCGGCCGGAGGACCACGGTCCGGTCCCGTCGTTCGACGTGCTGCTGCTGGGCGTCGGCCCGGACACGCACGTCGCGTCGCTCTTCCCGGAGCTGCCGGGGGTACGGGAGACGCAGCGCACGGTCGTCGGCGTGCACGGGGCGCCGAAGCCCCCGCCGACGCGGATCTCGCTGACGCTGCCGGCGATCAGGGCGGCGCGGGAGGTCTGGCTGCTGGCGGCGGGCGAGGACAAGGCCCGGGCGGCGGCGATGGCGCTGTCGGGCGGGGGCGAGATCCAGACTCCGGCGGCGGGCGCGCGGGGCAGCCGCAGGACCCTGTGGCTCATGGACCGCCCGGCGGCGGCGCTGCTGCCGCCGACGCTGTACCCGCCGGCGTCGCCGTAGGGGGTACGGGGACCTGTGCGCGCCGGGGGCGTCGACAGGCGGACCGCATGGGGTGCCCGCCAGGCACCGGTGCCGGAGGAGGTGCGCCCGCCGCAGCGGGCGGTGCACTCCCGGACGGCCCGGCCGGCCCCGGCACCGAGGTGGCCCGCCTGCCTCAGGGCAGCTCGCGGGCCAGCGCCACCGCACCCGCCAGGCCGTCCGGGACGGGGGCCGGGGTCAGCCCGTACGGGCGCACGCGGGCGGTGAAACGGGGCAGGAGCGGGCCCGCGGGTGCGAGGAGGGCACCGGTGGTGACCAGGGGCTCGCCGGGCACCGGGGCGAGCACGCTGACGGTCTCCACGAGGTGGTCCGCGGCCTCGTCCAGGATCGCCCCGGCCACGGCGTCACCGGCCTCCGCGGCCCGTACGACCACCGGGCACAGCCGCGCGATCTCCACCGGCCTCCCCGCGAACCCGGCGTCCACCAGCGCGACCCGCACCACCGGATCCCGCACCGGGCCGCCGGCCGCCCGCCCGGACGTGCCGCCGCCGGGCGGCCCCGCGGGCGAGTCCCGCTCCCGTACGCGCCCCGCTCCCCCGTCCGCCGCGGCCGCCCCCGCGCTCCCTGCACCGCCCGCCTGACGAGCCCCGAGGGCCCGCTCCGCGCCCTCCACGACTCCGGCCGCGCTCCGCGCCCGTACCGGGGCTTCCGCGCCTTCCGTGCGCGCCCCCGGCCGTCCCCCGGCCGCCGTCGCCTCCGTCAGCAGTTCCACCAGCGCCGTGGCCGGGGCCCGGCCGTCCAGCGACCGCAGGGCCGCGCGCAGCGCCTGCCGGGCGATCCAGAAGCCGCTGCCCTCGTCGCCCAGCAGCCAGCCGTGGCCGTCGATCGTCGCCGTCTGCCGCCGGGCCGCGATCCGGGCCGCCGACGCGCCCGTGCCGGCGACCAGGACCACACCCGACGGCGGTGCGCCCGGGCCCGCCGCGAAGGCGATCTCCGTGTCGCCGCGCACCTGCACCGGCACCCGCCCGGCCCCGGCGCGGCGGAGCGCCGTGCGCACGGCCGCGTACGCCACGCGTGTGCCGGCGTCGTCGGGGTTGCGGGGCTCCGCGCCGGCGACGCCCGCGACCACCGCCGCGACCGCCCCCGGCCCCGCCGCCTCCGCCAGCGGCGCCACGCACGCCGTCAGCCGGGACGTGAGGACCTCCGGCGGCACGGAGCGCGGGTTGCCCGCCCCCGCGGACGCCGTGCGCAGGGCGCCGCCGCCCGCCGCGGGCGCGAGGGCCGCGCGCGTGCTCGTACCGCCCACGTCGATGCCGATGACCAGCTTCTCCATGTGCCCGCTCCCGTGGTCGGCGTCCCGCCGCACCCGCGCCCTTGACGTGCCGTACGCGACTGCCTGAGATTGACCCCGCGTACGGCATGTTGTCCAGACCACTCCCGGGAGCAGCGATGACCCACAAGCCGATCAGCGCAGCCGCCTTCACCGCCGCGGCCCTGACCTCACTGCGGCGGGTGGCCGAGGGGCAGCGCGCCGAGGTCGGCGCCGCCGCCCTGGTGTTCGCGGACGCGCTGGGGGGCGACGGCGTGATCCAGGCGTTCGGCACCGGGCACTCCGAGTCGCTGGCGACCGAGATCGCCGGCCGCGCCGGCGGCTTCGTACCGACGAACAAGATCGCCCTGCGCGACCTCGTCATCCACGGCGGCGAGCCCCCCGCGCTGCTCTCCGACGCCAAGCTGGAGCGCGACCCCGCTACCGCGCGCCGGCTGTACGAACTGGCCGCGCCGCACCCCTCGGACGCCTTCGTCATCGCCTCGAACTCCGGCATCAACGGCTGCGTCGTCGAGATGGCCGCCGTCGTCAAGGAGCACGGGCACCCGCTCGTCGCGATCACCTCGCTGTCCCACGGCACCCGCGCCGAGTCCCGGCACCCCTCCGGCAAGCGGCTGACCGACCACGCCGACGTGGTGCTCGACAACGGCGCCCCCTTCGGCGACTCCGTCCTCGCGCTGCCCGGCGGCGGCACGGCCTGCGCGGTGTCGTCCATCACCGGCGCGCTGCTCGTGCAGCAGGTCGTCGCCGAGGCGGTGCGGCTGCTGCTGGAGCGCGGCGCGACGCCGCCGGTGTACCTGTCGGCGAACATCCCCGGGGGCGACGAGCACAACGCCGCGCTGGAGGCCCGCTACGCGGGCCGGATCCGCCGCGGGGCGTAGCGCAGCAGCACCAGCGCCGAGTCGTCGTGCGCCTCGGGCGTCCAGTCCGCGAGGTCGCGCCGCAGCGCTGCCAGCACCTCTGCCGGCGGGCAGTTCCGCGGCGCGCTCGCGAAGCGCTGCGCCAGCGGGTAGAAGTCGCCCGCCGCGTTGCGTGCCTCCAGCACCCCGTCGGTGACCAGCAGCAGCTCGTCTCCTTCGGCGAGCGCCATGGTCCGTTCGGGTTCGGCGTAGCCGCTCCGCGGCAGGCCGAGGCCCAGCGGCACGGAGGAGGGCAGCCCTGTCTCATGCACGCGGCCCCCGGCTGTGCGGAGCAGCGGCGCGGGGTGACCGTAGCCGAGGGCTCTGCACACCCCCTCCCCCGAGACGTTGAGCAGCAGCACCGTGGTGAACCCTTCCGGCCCGCTGTCCCGCTCCAGACTCCGGTCCAGCCGGGCGGCGATCCGGTCGAGCTCGGGCTCGTCGTACGCAGCCTCGCGGAAGACGCCGATGGCCATGCCAGTGGTGCGGACGACGCGGAGGCCGTGGCCGCGTACGTCGCCGATGACGACGCGCACGCCCCAGCGGGTACTGAGCACCTTGTAGAAGTCGCCGCCGATCAGCGCCTCGTCCGCGGCGGAGCGGTACGAGTGCGCCACGTCCAGCGGCCCGGCCCGTGCAGGCGGGACAGGCAGCAGGGCCCGCTGCACGACGTCGGCTACACGGGTGACGCTGACGAGCTGCTTCTCGCGTGCCAGGCGCTCGCGGTGCACGAGCAGGCCGATCCCGGTGGCGCAGACGATCCCGAGGTCGCGGGCGAAGAAGTCCAGGTCCGCCGCGCGGAAGTTCCACCAGCTCAGCAGCGCACCCATGACCAGCGCGACCGCACCGGAGACGAGGATCGCCCGCCGCGTTCCGTTGACCGCGACGAATACCGGTACGACCGCGAACAGGGCGGCCAGCGAGCTTTCGCGCGATGTCGCCAGGTCGACGACGGTCACGGCGAGGAGGAAGATGCCTCCGGCCCAGTAGGACGAGTAGCCGCGCAGCGCCCGCATGCCTCCAGGCTGCCGCGCGGTATCCCGCCCCGCGACTCGAACGCCGCCGAACGCCGCAGGTCAGCGCCCCCGCAGCGCCCTGTAGGCGTCGACCAGCGCGAGGGTCGAGCCGTCCAGGCCCTCGACCTCCGCGCCGTCCGAGAGCGCCGGCTCCAGCCGCTTGGCCAGCACCTTGCCCAGCTCGACGCCCCACTGGTCGAAGGAGTCGATGTCCCAGACGGCGCCCTGGACGAACACCTTGTGCTCGTACAGCGCGACGAGCTGCCCCAGCACCGACGGCGTGAGGCCGTCGGCCAGGATCGTCGTCGTCGGGTGGTTGCCCGGGAACGTACGGTGCGGCACCTGCGCCCCGGGCACGCCCTCGGCCGCCACCTCCGCCGCCGTCCTGCCGAAGGCCAGGGCCTGGCCCTGGGCGAAGAGGTTGGCCATCAGCAGGTCGTGCTGCCCCGCCAGCTCGTCCAGCCCGGGGACGGGACGGGCGAAGCCGATCAGGTCGGCGGGGATCATCTTGGTGCCCTGGTGGAGCAGCTGGTAGTACGCGTGCTGGCCGTTGGTGCCGGGCGTGCCCCACACCACGGGCCCGGTCTGCCAGCCGACCCGCTCGCCGCCGCGGTCGGTGGCCTTGCCGTTGGACTCCATGTCGAGCTGCTGCAGATAGGCGGTGAACTTCGACAGGTAGTGGCTGTACGGGAGCACGGCGTGGGACTGCGCGTCGAAGAAGTTGCCGTACCAGACGCCGAGGAGGCCCAGCAGCAGCGGCGCGTTCTCCTCCGGCGGCGCGGTGCGGAAGTGCTCGTCGACCAGCCGGAAGCCGGCCAGCATCTCGCGGAAGGCGACCGGGCCGATGGCCACCATCAGGGACAGGCCGATGGCGGAGTCGTACGAGTAGCGCCCGCCGACCCAGTCCCAGAACTCGAACATGTTGTCCGTGTCGATGCCGAACTCGGCGACCTTCTCGGCGTTGGTCGACAAAGCGACGAAGTGCTTGGCGACCGCCTCGTCGCCGGCGTCCAGGCCCGCCAGCAGCCAGCGCTTCGCGGCGGTGGCGTTGGTGATCGTCTCGATGGTGGTGAACGTCTTGGAGGCGATGACGAACAGCGTGGTCTCGGGGTCGAGGTCGCGGACCGCCTCGTGCAGGTCGGCGCCGTCGACGTTGGAGACGAAGCGGACGGTCAGGTCCCGCTGGGTGTACGCGCGCAGCGCCTCGTACGCCATGGCCGGGCCCAGGTCGGAGCCGCCGATGCCGACGTTGACGACGGCGCGGACCGGCTTGCCGGTGTGGCCGCGCCAGTCGCCGGAGCGGACCCGGTCGGCGAAGGTGGTCATCCGGGTCAGCACGTGGTGCACGCCGGGCACCACGTCGACGCCGTCCACCTCGACGGACTCGGCGCTGGGCGCGCGCAGCGCGGTGTGCAGCACGGCGCGGTCCTCGGTGATGTTGATCTTCTCGCCGCGGAACATGGCGTCGCGCAGTTCGGCGACACCGGTCGCGGCGGCCAGTTCGCGCAGCAGGCGCAGGGTCTCGTCGGTGACGAGCTGCTTGGAGTAGTCGAGGTAGAGATCGCCGACGCGGAGCGTGTACCGGCGGCCGCGCTCGGGGTCGGCGGCGAACAGCTCGCGCAGGTGCGTGGCGCCGAACTCCTCGCGGTGCTTGGCGAGTGCGTGCCACTCGGGGGTCTGGTCGAGCCTGGTGCGTGACGTGGTGTCGGCCATGCCGTCCAACCTAATTGATCCCGGTGCGTGCCGCCGGACCGAGCACGAGCACCCCGAGGGCGATGAGGACGGCGGCGGCCAGCGCCGGGGTGTTGCGGCCGAGCGAGCCGGCGAGCACCCCGCCGAGCACGGCCCCGAGCGGCACCGCGGAGACCGACAGGGTGCGGAACGCGGCGCTGACCCGGCCGACGGCGCCGGCGGGGCTGCGCCGCTGCAGCACGGTGACCTCGGTGGCGGTCCAGATCATCCCGGCGAGGCCGAGGACGGCGAGCGCGGCCCCGGCCGCGGGGAGGCTGCGTACCGTGCCGAAGGCCGTCAGGCACGCCGTCTGGGCGAGGCCCGCGCAGACCAGGGTGCGCGGGGTGCCGAGGGCGGCGGCGACGCGGCCCGCGGCCATGCCGCCGGCGACGCTCCCGGCGCCGTACGCGGTGAGCGCGAGGGCGTAGCCGGTGGTGCCGGCGCCGAGCCAGCCGGTCAGGTGCAGCACGAGGGTGGCGACGAGGGCGCCGAAGCCGGTGTTGGCGACGACGGCGGCCGCGCAGACGCCCCGGAGCACCGGGTCGGACCACAGGGTGCGCAGCCCGTCGGCGACGTCCCGGCGCAGCGGGGTCCGGGGCCGCTCCGCGGCGGCGGGGCGCGACCGGTGCGGCAGGCCGGCGACGAGGACGGCGGCCAGCAGGTACGAGGCGGCGTCCACGGCGTACGGCACGGCCGCCCCGGCGCCGACGAGCACGGGCACCAGCGGGGTGCCGGCGAAGCGGTGCACGGCCTCCTGGCCGGCCAGCAGCCGCCCGTTCGCGGTGCCGAGGGCGGCGGCGGGCACGACGGCGGGGAGCAGGGCGGTGGCGGCGTTGTCGAAGACGGTCTGCAGCGCCGTCAGCGCGAAGGCGAGGGCGAGGAGCAGGCCGATGCCGGCCCGGTCCAGCCACACGGCGAGCGCGAACGCCGCCATCAGCAGCCCGCGCAGCACGTCCACGACCCACATCGCGCGCCGCTGGTCGACCCGGTCGGCGATCGCGCCGCCGATCAGCCCGAAGAGCAGCCAGGGCAGGAAGCCGCAGGCGGTGACGAGGGCGACGAGCAGGGCGGAGTCGGTCAGCTCGACGGCGAGCAGCGGCAGCGCCGCGCCCCGCAGGGCGTCGCCGAAGCGGGAGACGACGGCGGCGGACCACAGCCGCCCGAATCCGCCGCGCCAGGTGGGTGCCGCGGTGTGCCGCGGGCGGGTGGCCTCGGATCGCATGCCGGGACCGTAGGTACGCGGGCGCCCGGGGCACCTCGGTCGGTTGCCCTATCCGCCGCCTCAGATCGGGCGGCGGGGGCACTGCGCGCGTGGCAGCGCCCTGCCGGTGCGGGTCCTGTGCCGGAGAAGAAGGGGGTACCGCCGGCGGGGCCCGGGCGGCTCGGCGCTCTGCCGCCGGTGGCCGCCCGCCTGGGCCGGGGTGGGTCAGATCTCGCCGCGGAGCTTGGCGAGGGCCTCGGCGAGGATGGCCTCGCCGTCGGCGTCGCTGCGCCGCTCGCGCACGTACGCGAGGTGCGTCTTGTACGGCTCGGTGCGCGGCGGGTCCGGCGGGTTCTCCCGGTCCTGGCCCGCCGGGAAGCCACAGCGCGGGCAGTCCCAGCTGTCCGGGATCTGCGCGTCGGTGGCGAAGCTGGGTCGGGTCTCGTGCCCGTTGGAGCACCAGAAGGAGATCCGCAGGCGCGGCGCTGACTCGCCCCGCTCCGCCTCCCCCATCGGCCCCGCGCCGACCCGGCTTCCACGGATCGCGTTGCCACTTGCCACGGTCGTAACTCCCTGCGTGAAATGCGGCGAGGCATCGTCGGCGACCCCGCCGCGGGCGCCCTAGTCTACGTACCGTCGGCCGCCGTGGTGGCTCAGCTGTCGAACTTCATCAGCAGGCCCAGCACGACGATGATGGCGAACCAGATCAGGCCGACGACCACGGTGATCCGGTCGAGGTTGCGCTCGGCGACGGAGGAGCCGCCGACTGAGGACTGCATGCCGCCGCCGAACATGTCGGACAGGCCGCCGCCCTTGCCCTTGTGCATGAGGACGAGCATCATCAGCAGCCCGCTGAAGATGATCAGGGCGATGGAGAAGGCCACGGTCACGGCTTTTCCAACTCTCTCGGTGACGGACGGATACGGAAGGGGGCCGGTGCAGTCATCCTGCGTGACCGGCCCCCGACAGCCTACGACGAACAGGCGGCCCGGGCCTACTCCCCGGATCGGGGGAAGGGGCCCGGGGCCGCGTACCTCACTGGTCCCGGAAGCGGACGATCTTGACGAACTCGTCGGCGTCCAGCGAAGCGCCGCCGATCAGCGCGCCGTCCACGTCGGGCTGCGCCATGATCGCCGCGACGTTGCCGCCCTTGACGGAGCCGCCGTACTGGATGCGTACCGCGTCCGCCACCTCGTCGCTGTACAGCTCGGCCAGCCGCCGCCGGATCGCCCCGCAGACCTCCTGCGCGTCCTCCGGGGTGGCGACCTCGCCGGTGCCGATGGCCCACACGGGCTCGTACGCGACGACGATGTTCTCCGCGTCCGCCGCGGCGACGTCCTTCAGCGCCCCGTCGAGCTGCGCGAGGGTGTGCGCGACCTGGTCGCCGGCCTTGCGCACGTCCAGGCCCTCGCCGATGCACAGGATCGGCGTGATGCCGTACTTGAACGCGGCCTTGACCTTGGAGTTGACGAGCGCGTCGTCCTCGCCGTGGTACTGCCGCCGCTCGGAGTGGCCGACGACGACGTACGTGCAGTTGAGCTTGGCCAGCATCGGGCCCGAGACGTCGCCCGTGTACGCGCCGGCGTCGTGCGGCGAGATGTCCTGGGCGCCGTACTTGATCTTCAGCTTGTCGCCGTCCACGAGCGTCTGCACCGAGCGCAGATCGGTGTACGGCGGCAGGACGGCGACCTCGACGGCCTCGTAGTCCTTGTCGTGGAGCGCGAAGGCGAGCTTCTGGACGTGCGCGATGCCCTCGAGGTGGTTGAGGTTCATCTTCCAGTTGCCCGCCATGAACGGGATACGGGTCGGCTTGTCGTTCATCGTTACGGGTCAGTCCTCCAGTGCGGCGAGGCCGGGGAGCGTCTTGCCCTCGAGGTATTCGAGGCTGGCGCCGCCACCGGTCGAGATGTGGCCGAACGCATTCTCGTCGAAGCCCAGGATGCGCACGGCGGCGGCGCTGTCACCGCCGCCGACGACGGTGAACGCGGAGCTGTCCACCAGGGCCTGCGCGACCGCGCGGGTGCCGTCGGCGTAGTCGGGGTGCTCGAACACGCCCATCGGCCCGTTCCAGAAGACCGTGGCGGCGTCGGCGATCTTCGAGGCGAAGAGCTCGCCGGACGCCGGGCCGATGTCCAGCCCCATCACGTCGGCGGGCATGGCGTCCACCGGTACGGTCACGGGGTCGGTCGGCGCCTGCGCCTTGACGTCCGGGAACTCCCGGGCGGCGACCACGTCGACGGGGAGCACGAACTCCACGCCGAGCTCCTCGGCCCGCGCCAGGTACTCGCGGACCGCCGGCACCTGCTCCTCCTGGAGCAGGCTGGAGCCGACCTCGTACCCCTTGGCCTTGAGGAAGGTGAACATCATGCCGCCGCCGATGAGGATGCGGTCGGCCTTCTCCAGCAGGTGATCGATGACCCCGAGCTTGTCGGAGACCTTGGCGCCGCCGAGCACGACCGCGTACGGCCGCGCGACGTCCTCGGTGAGCTTGCGCAGGACGCCCACCTCGGCGGCGATGAGGTGGCCGACGTAGTGCGGCAGCCGGGCCGGCAGGTCGTACACCGAGGCGTGCTTGCGGTGGACGGCGCCGAAGCCGTCGCCCACGTACACGTCGGCGAGCCCGGCCAGATCGTCCGCGAACGCGCCGCGCTCGGCGTCGTCCTTCGCGGTCTCGCCGGGGTTGAACCGCAGGTTCTCCAGCAGCGTGACCTCGCCGTCGCCGAGCCCGGCGACGGTGGCCTTCGCGCTGTCGCCCACGGTGTCCGTGGCGAACTCCGTCTTCTTCGCGGAGTCCCCGAGCAGTTCGCCCAGCCGACGCGCCACCGGTGCGAGCGAGAACGCCGGGTCCGGCGCGCCCTTGGGGCGGCCGAGGTGGGAGGCGACGACCACCCGCGCGCCGGCCTCGGCCAGCTTGGCGATCGTCGGGACGACGGCGCGGATGCGGCCGTCGTCGGTGATGGTGGTGCCGTCCAGCGGCACGTTGAGGTCCGCGCGGACGAAGACCCGCTTGCCGGCGATGCCTTCGCCGAGGAGGTCGTCGAGCGTCTTCATGAGGACTCCTGCATCACTGCTGACACCGCCAGCGCGCCGCCGCGGAGCGGCGCACGCGGCGGCCTGGTCGTCGGAACGAGCGGGGCCCCGCCGCCGTGCGGCGGCCGGGCCCCGGCCCACGTGGCGTGCACGGGGAGCCGCGGCCCCCGGGCTGCCGCCCGGCACGGCCGGCGCGGCGGGTGCGGCGCGCTCAGAGGCGCTCGCCGACGAAGGTGGTGATGTCGACCAGGCGGTTGGAGTAGCCCCACTCGTTGTCGTACCAGCCGACGATCTTGACCTGCTTGCCCTGGGACATCGTCAGCAGGGAGTCGAAGGTGCAGGACGGCGCGGTGTTGACGATGTCCGAGGAGACGATCGGGTCCTCGGTGTACTCCAGGATGCCCTTGAGCTGGCCCTCGGCGGCCTTCTGGTACGCGGCGTTGACCTCGTCCCGGGTGACCTCGCGGCTCAGCTCGACGACCAGGTCGGTGACGGAGCCCGTGGGCACCGGCACGCGCATGGCGATGCCGTCCAGCTTGCCCTTCAGCTGCGGCAGCACGAGCGCGGTGGCCTTCGCGGCGCCGGTGGTGGTCGGGATGATGTTCTCGGCGGCGGCGCGGGCGCGGCGCAGGTCCTTGTGCGGGAAGTCAAGGATGCGCTGGTCGTTGGTGTAGGCGTGGACGGTGGTCATCATGCCCTGCACGATGCCGAAGCTCTCGTCCAGCACCTTCGCCATCGGCGCGACGCAGTTCGTCGTACACGAGGCGTTGGAGATGATGTTGTGGTTGGCCGGGTCGTAGGAGTCCTCGTTGACCCCCATGACGATGGTGATGTCCTCGCCCTTGGCGGGCGCGGAGATGATGACCTTCTTGGCCCCGGCGTCCAGGTGCTTCTGCGCGTCCGCGGCCTTGGTGAAGATGCCGGTGGACTCGATGACCACGTCCACGCCCAGCTCGCCCCAGGGCAGGTTCGCCGGGTCGCGCTCGGCGAGCATCTTGATGGGGCGGCCGTCGACCGTGATGGCGTCGGCGGTGTGGCTCACCTCGGCCTTGAGCTTGCCGAGCAGGGTGTCGTACTTCAGCAGGTGTGCGGTGGTCGCGGCGTCACCCAGGTCGTTGAACGCCACGACCTCGATGTCCGCACCCTGCTCAAGGATGGCGCGGAAGTAGTTGCGGCCGATGCGGCCGAAGCCGTTGATGCCTACGCGGATCGTCACGAACCGATCTCCTCGTTGGTACGCCGGTCCTTCATCGACCGGTGCTCTGACTGGGAATCCCCGACCACTGCCGACCCTACCGCTTCCGCACCCGCGTGGCGGCCCGGACCCCGCCGGTGATGCGGACGGCGGCCCGTACCCCCCGGTAGGGCTACGGGCCGCCGCCGCGATCCGGCGTCGTGGCCGGTCAGCGGGCCTGTGTCAGCGCCTCAGATGGGACAGTGCGCGGCTCAGAAGAGCGGCCCGTGCCGCCTTGTCGCCGAGGTGCTCGACCCCGAAGCCGACGAGGACGGTGTCGCGGGTGGAGACGGCCGCGTAGCTCTCGAAGAGCTTGCCGGAACGGGCCCAGTCGGCGTCCGCCGCCGGGCTGCCGGGCGGCGGGAGTAGGCGCCGAGGTAGTACTGGGTCAACTGCCCGGCCCTGCGGGGCCGGTTGCGGGTAGGTCCCCCGCTGGCTGCGGGGTTGCTCCCGCGTCTGAGCCGTTCAGCCTATGGGCCGGACGACTGGGACGCGCGACTCACGCCCCGCAGTCCACACGGCCTGGCCTCTGCGGGCGAGGACGTGGGAAGCGTTCCGGTCGGCATGCGCAACGACGCCGCACGGCCGGCAAGCGAATCGGGCCTGGGAGGTGCTGTTGCGGAGGAGTGGGCTGGGTCAACGAACACGAGTGGGACACCGGCCCGCCGCACCTTGTGGACGAGTAGGGGTGAAGAAACCGGGCCACGGCGGCGGTCGACGGGTCCTCGGTACGGTCCGACTGACAGGCGGGGGAACGGGGGGCGTCAGCCCACCATCTCCTCCGTGAGGTTCGCCTCCGTGCCCGGGACGCCCAGGTCGCCGGCCCGCTTGTCGGCCATCGCGAGCAGCCGGCGGATACGCCCCGCGACCGCGTCCTTCGTCAGCGGCGGGTCGGCGAGGGCGCCCAGCTCCTCCAGCGACGCCTGCTTGTGCTCCATGCGCAGCCGGCCGGCCGCCGCCAGGTGCTCCGGCACCTCGTCGCCGAGGATCTCCAGCGCCCGCTGCACCCGCGCACCGGCCGCGACCGCCGCGCGGGCGGAGCGGCGCAGGTTGGCGTCGTCGAAGTTGGCCAGCCGGTTGGCCGTGGCGCGCACCTCGCGGCGCATCCGCCGCTCCTCCCAGGCGAGCACCGACTCGTGCGCGCCGAGCCGGGTGAGCAGGGCGCCGATGGCGTCCCCGTCCCGTACGACCACGCGGTCCACGCCGCGCACCTCGCGGGCCTTGGCGGGGATGCTGAGCCGGCGGGCGGCGCCGACCAGGGCGAGGGCCGCCTCCGGTCCCGGGCAGGTGACCTCCAGCGAGGAGGAGCGGCCGGGCTCGGTGAGCGAGCCGTGGGCGAGGAAGGCGCCGCGCCAGGCGGCCTCGGCGTCGCAGGTGGCGCCGGAGACGACCTGCGGGGGCAGCCCGCGGATGGGCCGGCCGCGGCCGTCGACCAGGCCCGTCTGCCGGGCCAGTTGCTCACCGCCGGCGACGACGCGGACCACGTACCGGCTGCTGCGGCGCAGCCCGCCGGGCGCCATGACGATCATCTCGGAGCCGTGGCCGAAGATCTCCAGGATGTCCTTCTTCAGCCGGCGCGCGGCGACCCCGGTGTCCAGCTCGGCCTCGATCACGATCCGGCCGCTGACGAGGTGCAGCCCGCCGGCGAACCGCAACGTGGAGGAGACCTCCGCCTTGCGGCAGCACGTCCGGGTCACGGGGAGCCGCGAGATCTCGTCCTTCACCGCTGCCGTCATCGCCATGGCCCGATCCTTCCATGCATCCGAAAAATACGGTCGTACGCGGCGGCCAGCAGCTCCGGATCGTGCCGGGGAGTCCCGTCGGTCCGCGCCACCGGCGCCAGCTCGACCGAGCCCTCAAGCTCTTTCGCAGCCTCGCGCAACCCGTCGCGCTCTGCCGCACCGGGCACTGCATCCTTGTCGGCCAGCACCACGTCGAGGGCGAGTTTAGGGGCGTGTCGTCGCAAAACCTCCAAATGACGCCGCGGGGAAAATCCGTCCGTTTCCCCGGGCTGCGGGGCGAGGTTGAGGGAGAGGACCTTGCGGGCCTTGGTCTCCACCAGGGCCTCGCGCAGGTCGGGCACCAGCAGGTGCGGGATGACGGAGGAGAACCAGGAGCCCGGGCCGAGCACCACCCAGTCCGCCTCCCGGACGGCCTCGACGGCGGCGGGGACGGCCGGCGGGTCGGCGGGCACCAGGTGGACCTGCTGCACCTCGCCGGGGGTGAGGGCCACGGTGGCCTGGCCGGCCACGGTGGTGACCTCCTCGGGCAGCTCCGGCGTGTGGCCGCGTACGTCGGCGCGCAGCTCCAGCGGCACCGCGGACATGGGCAGCACGCGGCCGTGCGCGCCCAGGAGCGTACCCACCAGGTCGAGGGCCGCGACATGGTCGCCGAGCTGCTCCCAGAGCGCGACGATCAGCAGATTGCCGACGGCGTGGTCGTGCAGCTCGCCCTGGCTGGTGAAGCGGTGCTGGATGACGCGGGACCAGGTCTGGCCCCAGTCGTCGTCGCCGCAGAGCGCCGCGAGCGCCTTGCGCAGGTCGCCCGGCGGCAGCACGCCCAGCTCGGCGCGGAGCCGCCCGGACGAGCCGCCGTCGTCGGCGACCGTGACGACGGCGGTGAGATCGCCGGTGATCCGGCGCAGCGCGGCGAGGGAGGCCGACAGGCCCATCCCCCCGCCGAGCGCGACCACCTTCGGCTGCGAACCGGGCCTGCGGGCGCCCCGGCGGCGCAGCCGGAGGTTCCGGCCGCCGGCGATCCGGCTCACTCGCGCCCCATGTCCCGGTGGACGACGACGGTCTCGATGCCGTCCGAGGCGAGCCGGCGGGCCAGCCGCTCGGACATCGCGACGGAGCGGTGCTTGCCGCCGGTGCAGCCGACGGCGATGGTCACGTACCGCTTGCCCTCGCGCCGGTAACCCTCGGTGACCAGATGCATCAGCTCCGCGTAGCCGTTGAGGAACTCCTTGGCGCCGGGCTGGTTGAACACGTACTGCGCGACGTCCTCGTTCAGCCCCGTGAACTGGCGCAGCTCGGGGACCCAGTGCGGGTTCGGCAGGAAGCGGCAGTCCACCACCAGGTCGGCGTCCACGGGCAGGCCGTACTTGTAGCCGAAGGACATCACCGTGGCGCGCAGCTCCGGCTCCTCGCCGCCGGCGAACTGGGCGTCCATCTTCGCGCGCAGCTCGTGCACGTTCAGGCTGGAGGTGTCGATCACCAGGTCGGCGTCGCCGCGCAGCTCGCGCAGCAGGTCGCGCTCGGCGGCGATGCCGTCGAGGATCGTGCCGTCGCCCTGCAGCGGGTGCGGGCGGCGTACCGACTCGAAGCGGGCCACCAGCGAGTTGTCCGACGCCTCCAGGAAGACGATGCGCCGGGGGACCTGCTTCTCCTTCAGGTCGGCCAGGGACTCCTTCAGATTGTCGAAGAAGCGCCGGCCGCGGACGTCCACGACGACCGCGATCCGCGCCACGTTCCCCTGCGAGCGGGCACCCAGCTCCACCATGGTGGGGATGAGGGCGGGCGGCAGGTTGTCCACGACGAACCAGCCGAGGTCCTCCAGGCACTTCGCGGCAGTGCTCCGGCCGGCGCCCGACATCCCGGAGATGATCACCAGCTCCGGGATGCCCGCCTGCGCGGAGTCACCCGTCTCGCCCGGCCCGGAGGCCAGGTCACCCGTGGTCACGGCGGTCTCGTCCGTCTCGTCTGTCCCGTTGTCGTTCATCGCTCTGTCCCCCGGTCCTCACTCGTCCATGATCTCTCCGGTGGCCGTATTCACCGCCGGCGCGGCCGGTGCCGCCTGCGCAAGGGTCGCGGCGATGTTTTCGGCCGTCTTGCGGCCGATGCCGGGAACCTCACAGATTTGATCAATAGTCGCAGCTCTGAGCCGTTTCACCGAACCGAAGTGCTTCAGCAGGGCCCGGCGGCGGCTCTCCCCCAGGCCCGGCACGTCGTCCAGCGGTCCGGCCTTCATGCTCTTGGCCCGCTTCTTGCGCTGGTAGGCGATGGCGAAGCGGTGGGCCTCGTCCCGTACGCGCTGCAGCATGTACAGGCCCTCGCTGCTGCGCGGCAGGATCACGGGGTCGTCGCTGTCGGGCAGCCAGACCTCTTCGAGGCGCTTGGCCAGGCCCACGACGGCCACGTCGTCCACGCCCAGCTCGCGCAGGGCCCGCTTGGCGGCGGCGACCTGCGGCTGCCCGCCGTCGACGACCACGAGCTGGGGCGGGTACGCGAACTTCTTGGGCCGCCCGGTGTCCGGGTCCCGCCCTGCCGGTCCGCCGGCGCCGGCGTCCGCGCCCGTCCCGGTGTCCGCGTCGGTGTCCGCGTGCACGTCCAGGTCCACGACCGTGTCCGGGTGCGCGGCCCGGCCGCGCTCCGCGGCGGCCTCGGCCTCGGGATCGCCCCACTCCCCCGTCTTCTGCTTCTCCTGCACGTATCGCCGGAACCTGCGGGTGACCACCTCGTGCATCGCGCGCACGTCGTCCTGGCCGGTGAAGCCCTTGATCTCGAAGCGGCGGTACTCGCTCTTGCGGGCGAGGCCGTCCTCGAAGACGACCATGGAGCCGACGACGTCGTCGCCCTGGAGGTGGGAGATGTCGTAGCACTCGATGCGCAGCGGCGCCGAGTCCAGCTCCAGCGCCTCGGCGATCTCCTCCAGCGCCCGGGAGCGGGTGGTCAGGTCGGAGGCGCGCTTCGTCTTGTGCAGGGCGAGGGCCTGCTGCGCGTTCCGCGCGACCGTGGCGAGCAGGTCCTTCTTGTCGCCGCGCTGCGGCACCCGCAGGTCCACCCGGGCCCCGCGGCGCTCGGTCAGCCACTCCCGTACCGGCCCGGCCGGCTGCGGCAGCGCCGGGACCAGCACCTCGCGCGGGATGCCTTCGGCCTGCTCGTCGCCGTAGAGCTGCTGGAGCGCGTGCTCCACCAGGCCGGCGGTGTCCACGGCCTCCACCCGGTCGGTGACCCAGCCCCGCTGGCCGCGGACCCGGCCGCCGCGGACGTGGAAGATCTGCACCGCCGCCTCCAGCTCGTCCTCGGCCAGGGCGACGAGGTCGGCGTCGGTGGCGTCGGCGAGGACGACCGCGTTCTTCTCCATGGCGCTCTTCAGCGCCCCTATGTCGTCCCGCAGCCGCGCGGCCTTCTCGTACTCCATCTCCTCCGCGGCCTCGTGCATCTGCCGCTCCAGCCGCTTCAGGTACGTCCCCGTGCGGCCCGCCATGAAGTCGCAGAACTCCTCGGCCAGCTCCCGGTGCTCCGCGGCCGTGACCCGGCCGACGCAGGGCGCGGAGCACTTGCCGATGTACCCCAGCAGACAGGGGCGGCCGATCTGCGCGCTGCGCTTGAACACCCCGGCGGAGCAGGTCCGCACGGGAAACGCACGCAGCATCAGGTCGACGGTCTCGCGGATGGCCCAGGCGTGCGCGTACGGCCCGAAGTAGCGCACGCCCTTGCGCTTGGGCCCGCGCATGACCTGCACCCGCGGGAACTCCTCGTTGAGCGTCACGGCGAGGGACGGATAGCTCTTGTCGTCCCGGTACTTGACGTTGAACCGGGGGTCGTACTCCTTGATCCAGGTGTACTCCAGCTGGAGCGCCTCGACCTCCGTGGCCACCACGGTCCACTCCACCGACGCGGCGGTGGTGACCATCGTGGCCGTGCGCTGGTGCAGCCCGGCGAGATCCTGGAAGTACGACGAGAGCCGCTGCCGCAGGCTCTTCGCCTTGCCCACGTAGATGACCCGGCCGTGCTCGTCCCGGAACCTGTAGACCCCCGGAGAGTCGGGAATCTGCCCGGGCTTGGGACGGTAACTGGACGGATCGGCCATGGTCCCCACCCTACTGTCGCCCACTGACGCCGGACCGCTTGTCCACAGCCGTGTACCGAGCCCGCGACAGTCCGGTGACCGTATGGTCGCCGGGGCGTGCCCGTGTTGCCTTCCGGGGACCTGTGGACAGCGGTCGGACCGTACGCTGGGCACATGATCGTGGTTGGCGGAGAGGCTCTGATCGATCTCGTACCGGCCGGGGGCGGAGGCGTACTGCCCGCGCTGCAGCCCGTGCGCGGTGGCGGGCCGTACAACACCGCGGTGGCGCTGGGCCGGCTCGGGGCCCCCGTGGCGTTCGCCTCGCGGGTGTCGACCGACGCCTTCGGGGCGGCGCTGATGGCGGGGCTGGAGGCGGCGGGGGTCGACACCGGCCTCGTGCAGCGGGGGGCGGAGCCCACGACGCTCGCCGTCGCCGACGTCAGCCCGGACGGGTCCGCGGGCTTCCGCTTCTACGCCGAGGGCACGGCCGACCGGCTGTTCCGGGCGCCGGACGCGCTGCCCGCCGGGGTCCGGGCGCTGGCGGTGGGGACGTGCTCGCTGGTGCTGGAGCCGGGGGCGACCGCGTACGAGACGCTGCTGAAGCGGGCCGCCGCGGACGGGTTGTTCACGCTCCTCGACCCGAACATCCGGGCCGGGCTCATCACCGACGCCGACGCCTACCGCGCCCGCTTCCGCTCCTGGCTGCCGCACGTGGCGCTGCTCAAGCTGTCGGTGGAGGACGCGCAGTGGCTCGCCGGCGGGCGGCCGTGGGCCGAGGCGCTGCCGGAGTGGCTCGCGGCGGGGCCGCGGGCGGCAGTGCTGACCCGCGGCGGCGAAGGGCTGACGGCGGTGCTCGCGCAGGGCCTTCAGCGGTACGACGTGCCGGCGCCGCCGGTCCGCGTCGTGGACACGATCGGCGCGGGCGACACCGTCAACGCTGCGCTGCTGCACTGGTTCGACGCCCACGACGCCCTGGCGCCCGGCGCCCTCGCCGGCCTCGACCCCGCCGGCTGGCGCGCGGCCCTCGGCCACGCCGCCCGCGCGGCAGCGATCACCTGCTCCCGCGCGGGCGCCGAGCCGCCGTACGCGGCGGAGCTGGCGGAGTTCACGGACGACTGACCCGCGGCGGCACGGCCGCGGGGCCGGAGAGCCCCGCGACCGACCGCCCCGCTGCCGGGTGCCGTCAGCGGGTGACCGTGATCCGGTCCCCCCCGGTGACGCCGTTGACCGTCGCCGTCAGGGTGACCGTCCCGGGGCGCAGCCCCGTCACCTCGCCGGTGGCCGGGTCGTACGCCGCGATGTCACCCCGGTCCGCCGAGCGCGGCGGCCCGATGTGCAGCCGGTCCGTACCGGACCAGTCCGCGCTGACCGGCCACGCCACCGGCACCTGCCGCGCGCCCTGCGCGAGGGACGCCGTCGCCGCCGCCGAGCGGCCCACGCGGACCTCCTCGGGCGCGGCCACGGCCAGCGTGTCCACGTGCGGCCGGGTCTGCACGGAGACCCAGTCGGGCAGCCCGCGGTGGGGCGCGTTCCGCGCCTGCTGCTGCTCGCCGCGCGACACCTCGTCGACGCCGATCAGCGACCAGCCGGAGAACCCGCCCTCGCCGGGCGGGGTGGCCGGGGCCTTCCCGGAGTTGCCGTTGATCAGGTACGGCACCCCGTCGACGTGCTCGGCGTGGAACGTGCCGACGTGCCCGCCGACGAACGCCGCGCCCTTGCCCGTACGCGCCCGGAAGTCCGCCAGCCAGTCCTCCAGCACCCGCGCCTCCTTGCGGTCGCTGAGCTGGCTGGCGCGCTGCGCGGTCGGGTCCCGCGGCGGGACGTGCTGGACGACGGTCACCGAGTCCACCGACGGGTCCTTCGCCGCCGCCTCCAACTGCCGCTTGACCTCGGCGATCTGCGCGTAGCCGCCGCCGCGGAGCGTCAGCGAGGAGGTGTCGAGGGTCAGGAAGCGGGTGCCCTTGTGGTCGAACGTCCGCTGCGCGGGTCCGAACTCGGCGACGAAGTTGGCGACGGAGCCGCCCATCACCTCGTGGTTGCCCGGCACGTAGTACCAGGGCACGGCGTCGCCCAGCTCCTCCTCCAGTATCCCGCGGGCGAGCGTCAGGTCCTCGGGCGAACCCTCGTCGACCAGGTCGCCGTTGACGATGAGGAAGTCCGGCCGGGCCGCCCTGATCTCCTGGAGGGTGCGCCGGGTCTGCCGGACTATCGGGCTGTCCGGCTCACGGGCGACGAACTGCGCGTCGGACATCACCGCGTACTGCCAGTCCCGGTCCGCCGTCTCGCCGCCGGAGTCGATCAGCGGGTCGCGGTGGGCGGGCGTGCGCGGCAGGTCGACCCCGGGCGGGCTCTGCGCGGTCAGGCCGTCTATGACGACCTCGCTGCTGTACTGGCTGGTGGGCTTGGCCTCCGCGAGGTAGAAGCGGAAGACGGACAGGGGGTACTGCGTGCCCTCCGGGACCTGGAAGACGACCTGCTTCCAGCCCTGCCAGGTGACGTAGTCGCCGCGGAGCACGAGGTCGGCGCCCGCGCCGTCCTTGAGCTGCAGCGACGGCCAGGCGCCCTTGCCGTCGCCCTTGATCCACAGCCCGAAGCTCAGCGGCTGGCCGGGGATGGCGATGCGCTGCGGTGGCGTGACGTACGCGGCGCGGGTGGCGGTGGACTGGGAGAAGTCGTACGTGATCTTCATCCCGGCGCCCGTGTGGCCCTCGGGTTCCGGGGCCAGCGAGCCGGTGGCTCGGGCCGTGGAGAAGGTCCAGTCGGCGGCGTTCTCGAAGTCCGCCAGCTCCGTCTCGGTGAGCCCGACGGTGAGCGCGACGTGCGTGGTCCTGCCCTGCACGGTCGCCTTGAGCACGCCGGAGGCCGTCGGTTCGGTGGTGCGGGCGCGTACGGTGAAGCCGCCGCTGCGCGCGTCCGGGGCGATGTCGAAGAGCGCGCGGTCGTAGTCGAGGCGTACGTCCGCGGGGTCGACGGGTGCGCTGGTGCCGTGGGCGTCGCGGCCGACGATGCCGAAGGCGGCCTCGTCCGCCGGGTCGGCGAGGCCGACGCGCTCGCTGGTGGGCGTGATCTGCTCCAGCCGGTCCAGGACGGTCAGTTCGACGCTCCCGGACGCGCCGCCGCGCCGGGCGGTGACCTCCGCGGTGCCGCCGCGGCGGGCCGTGAACGTACCGTCGCCGTCGACGCCGCCGATGTCGCCCCGGTTGCTGGACCACGACGGGCGGCCGGGCGCGGGGCCGTACGTCTCGTCGTAGCCGGCGGCGTCGAGGTCGCGGGTCAGGCCCGGGAAGACGCGGTCGGGGTGGCCGCCGGGCACCGGGTCGACGCCGGGCGCGAGCTTCGGGTCGGCGGCGGTGGTGACGCGGAAGTCCTTGAGCTTGCCGCTGCCGCCGGGGGCGGTGAACGCCAGGCCGTTGGGGACCTCCCGCTCCTCGCCGTCGGACGGCGAGTTCTCCACGAACCGCTCGTCGGAGCCGGGGGCGCGGGCCACGAGGGTGGAGGAGCCGCCGCCGTCGAGGTTCAGCGCGTCGTACGCGCCGAGGGCGTCCATCATCCTGGCCAGCTGCGTGAGCGTGACGCCGCCGGCGTCCGCCTGGCGGCCGTCGACGGTCAGCACGTGCATGGTGCCGCCGTCCTTGGAGAAGCCGACCGCGGTGCGGGGGGCGGCGGTGTTGTTGGGCTTGCCCTCCCAGTCCTGCGGGACGCCGTCCTCGACGAGGACGCCGCGCCCGCCGACGGCGGTACGGGGCACGGGGCCGCCGTCGCCGGTGCGGACGTCGTACTCCACCTGCACCGCGTCGCCCTGTGAGAGCTGGGCGAGGATCTTGGCGCCGGTGTCGCGGCCGACGAGCACCGTGGTGCCTTCGGCTATCGCGCCCTTCCCGGGCCCCGCGGTCACCTCGGCGACCTTGCCGTCCCGCACGGCGACCTCGGTGACCTCGGTGGCGCCGTCGACCGTCAGGGCGCGGTCGGCCTCGCCCCACCGGGCGTTGTACGCGCCGATGCCGTCCGCGGGGACGTTGGCGGCGTTGTGGCCGCCGAGGGGGTGCGTGCCGTCGGGGAGGGTGAGGGTGCCGTCGAAGTACAGGTCGAGCACGCGGCCCGCCTGGTCGGGGCCGACACCGACCGCCTCGGAGACGCCGGGCGCCGACGAGTGCGTGGCGCGGCCCTCCTCGACGCCGGGGCCGAGGGGGCTGCCGGTCTCGTTGATGTCGAAGAAGTCGGCGTTGATGGCGGCCACGGTGGTGCGGCCGGGGCCGGGGTCGTGCTCGGCGGCCAGTTCGGAGACGGGGGCGCGTTCCGAGACCTTGCCGCCGAGGTAGTCGACGCGGGTGCCGGCCCCCAGGTCGACGCTGAGCGCGTCGGCCTTGAGCCACTTGTCGGTCTCCAGCCGCTCGAAGGAGGTCAGTTCCATCCCGGGGGCGACGGGCCGGGAGACGGAGGCGATGTCCATGCCCTCGCCGGCGGGCACGGAGACCGGACCGGCGGCGCCGGTCGCGGCGGGCCGCTCCTGGCCGACGGCCGCGGGGGCCCCGAGGAGCAACAAGGAAGCCGCCGCTGCCGCGACGGCTCTGGGTCGGAAGGGTTTACTGCGTACTCCCGCTCTGAGCACGTTTTCTCCTTGGAACGACACGGGAACGCACGCTTCTTGCGCACGGCGGGCCACAGCCTGGCAGTGGAAAGTGGTCTACACCAGAGGGCGCGCGCAAACTCCGACCGAACAATTGCCGCCGCCGGTCCGTCATTTGAGATCGCGTCAGACAGGTCCGTACCAGGTGGGAGGGGGCGGGCGTGTCGGCGTGACACGCCCGCCGCGTGTCGTCCGGGCGTCAGCCGCGGCGCTTGGCCGCGGTCTTCTTCGCCGCCGCCTTCTTGGCGGGGGCCTTGGCCGACGTGGCCTTGGCGGCCTTCTTGGCCGTCGTACGCCTCCGGGCCGGCGGCGAGTCGCTCACCCGGTCGCCCAGGATGTCCCGCAGGAACTTCCCCGTGTGGCTGGCCGGCACCGCGGCGACCTCCTCGGGCGAGCCCTCCGCCACCACCAGGCCGCCGCCGCTGCCGCCCTCGGGGCCGAGGTCGACGACCCAGTCGGCGGTCTTGATGACGTCCAGGTTGTGCTCGATGACGATCACCGTGTTGCCCTTGTCGACCAGCCCGGTCAGCACGCCGATCAGCTTCTTGATGTCCTCGAAGTGCAGACCCGTCGTGGGCTCGTCGAGCACGTACACCGTGCGGCCCGTGGAGCGCTTCTGCAGCTCGCTCGACAGCTTCACCCGCTGCGCCTCGCCGCCCGACAGTGTCGGCGCCGGCTGGCCGAGCCGCACGTACCCGAGGCCCACCTCGTTGAGCGTCTTCAGGTGGCGCGCGATCGCCGGCACCGCCTCGAAGAAGGACAGCGCCTCCTCGATCGGCATGTCCAGCACCTCGGCGATGGACTTGCCCTTGTAGTGCACGTCCAGCGTCTCGCGGTTGTACCGCGCCCCGTGGCAGACCTCGCACGGCACGTACACGTCCGGGAGGAAGTTCATCTCGATCTTGATCGTGCCGTCGCCGGAGCAGTTCTCGCAGCGGCCGCCCTTGACGTTGAAGGAGAACCTGCCCGGCTGGTAGCCCCGGACCTTCGCCTCCGTCGTCTCCGCGAACAGCTTGCGGACGTGGTCGAAGACGCCCGTGTACGTCGCGGGGTTGGAGCGCGGCGTACGGCCGATGGGCGACTGGTCGACGTGCACCACCTTGTCCACCAGGTCGTCCCCGTCGACCCGGGTGTGCCGGCCGGGCACGCTCCGCGCGCCGTTCAGCTCGCGCGCGAGGTGCGTGTAGAGGATGTCGTTGACCAGGGTCGACTTGCCCGACCCCGAGACACCCGTGACCGCCGTGAGCACCCCGAGGGGGAACGCCACGTCGATGTCCTGGAGGTTGTTCTCCCGCGCCCCGCGGACGACGAGCTCCCGCTTGCCGTCCACGGGCCGCCGGATCTCCGGCGTCGGGATCTCCCTCTTCCCCGACAGGTACTGCCCGGTGACCGACGCGTCGTTGTCCAGCAGCTCCTTCAGCGAACCGCTGTGCACCACCGTGCCGCCGTGCTCGCCGGCGCCCGGGCCGATGTCCACGACCCAGTCGGAGGTCTTGATGGTGTCCTCGTCGTGCTCGACGACGATCAGCGTGTTCCCCAGGTCGCGCAGCCGGACCAGGGTCTCGATCAGCCGGTGGTTGTCCCGCTGGTGCAGCCCGATGGACGGCTCGTCCAGCACGTACAGCACGCCGACGAGGCCGGAGCCGATCTGCGTGGCGAGCCGGATGCGCTGGGCCTCGCCGCCGGAGAGGGTGCCGGCGGCGCGGTTGAGCGACAGGTAGTCCAGGCCCACGTCGACCAGGAAGCGCAGCCGCTCGTTGACCTCCTTCAGCACCCGCTCGGCAATGGTCTTCTCGCGGTCGCTCAGCGACATCTCGCCGAGGAAGTCGGCGCAGTCGCTGATCGACATCGCCGAGATGTCGGCGATCGACCTGCCCTGCACCGTGACCGCGAGGACGACCGGCTTCAGCCGCGTGCCGTTGCAGGTCGGGCAGGGGACCTCCCGCATGTACCCCTCGAAGCGCTCGCGGCTGGAGTCGCTCTCCGCCTCCGCGTGCCGCCGCTTGACGAACGGCACGGCGCCCTCGAAGGCCGTGGTGTACGACCTCTCGCGGCCGTACCTGTTGCGGTAGCGCACCTCGATCTTGGTCCGGTGCCCCTGGAGCAGCGCCTTCTGCGCCCGCTGCGGCAGCCCCGCCCACGGGATGTCCGTGCGGAAGCCGAGGTCGTCGGCGAGCGCGCCGACGAGCCGGGCGAAGTAGTCCTTGGTGTGGCCGTGCGACCACGGGTGGATGGCGCCCTCGTCCAGCGACTTGTCCGGGTCGGGGACGATCAGCTCCGGGTCGACCTCCATCCGGCTGCCGATGCCCGTGCAGTCGGGGCAGGCGCCGAACGGCGAGTTGAACGAGAAGGAGCGCGGCTCCAGCTCCTCGAACGACAGGTCGTCGTACGGGCAGTAGAGGTGCTCGGAGTACATCCGCTCGCGGTCCGGGTCGTCCTCGTCCAGGTCGACGAAGTCGAGGATGACCATGCCGCCGGAGAGCCCGAGGGCGGTCTCGACGGAGTCCGTCAGCCGGCGCTTGGCGCTCTCCTTGACCGTGAGGCGGTCGACGACCACCTCGATCGTGTGCTTCTCCTGCTTCTTCAGCTTGGGCGGGTCGGTCAGCGACGACGTCTGCCCGTCGACCCGCGCCCGGCTGTACCCCTTCGACTGCAGGTCGGAGAAGAGGTCCACGAACTCGCCCTTGCGCTCGCGCACCAGCGGCGACAGCACCTGGAAACGGCTGCCCTCGGGCAGCGCGAGCACCTTGTCCACGATCGCCTGCGGCGACTGCCGGGTGATCGGCCGGCCGCACTCCGGGCAGTGCGGCTTGCCGATACGGGCGAAGAGCAGCCGCAGGTAGTCGTAGACCTCGGTGATCGTGCCGACCGTGGACCGCGGGTTGCGCGAGGTGGACTTCTGGTCGATCGAGACGGCCGGCGACAGCCCCTCGATGAAGTCGACGTCCGGCTTGTCCATCTGGCCGAGGAACTGCCGGGCGTAGCTGGACAGCGACTCGACGTAGCGGCGCTGGCCCTCGGCGAAGATCGTGTCGAACGCCAGGGACGACTTGCCGGACCCCGAGAGTCCCGTGAAGACGATGAGGGAGTCGCGGGGCAGGTCGAGCGAGACGTTCTTCAGATTGTGCTCGCGAGCGCCACGGACGAGGAGACGGTCGGCCACGCCGGTCGGACCTTTCGTGATGAGCGGCGGGGACCGTCCGGACGGGCGGCACCCCTTGTCAAGCGTATGGGGGTGGCCGCGGAGCTGTCCGCAGCTTTCTCCCATCGAGCCACACGCTAACGTCTGGGTCTGACAACGAAGCCCGGCCCAGCATTCCCACCCGCTCGCCTCCAGGGGATCCCATGACAGAAACCGCAGGTCACACGCACGACCCCGTACGGGACATGGCCACCCTACGAGCCGCCACCGACAGCCTCCTCACCCGCGCCGGGCAGCTGGACGACGACGCGGTACGGGCGCCCAGCGCCCTGCCCGGCTGGACCCGCGGCCACGTGCTCGCCCACCTCGCCCGCAACGCGGACGCCCTGGTCAACGTGCTCACCGGCCGCCCCATGTACCCGAGCGCCGAGGCCCGCGACGCCGACATCGCCGCCGGCGCCCCCCGCCCGCTCGCCGAGCAGCTCGACGACGTACGGGCGACGGCGGCCCGGCTGGAGAAGACGGCGGCGGACATCCCGGCGGACGGCTGGTCGGCGCGGTGTGAGCTGCGCGGCGGCGTGACCGACGTCATGGCGCGGATCCCGTTCCGGCGGCTGGTGGAGGTGGAGCTGCACCACGTGGACCTCGACGCGGGCTACACGCTGGACCAGCTCCCGGCCGACTTCGTGGCCCGGGAGATCGCCTTCCTCAGCGCCCGCTTCGCGGGCAACGAGGAGGTCCCGCCCCTGTCCCTCTCCGCCCCCGGCGGTGGGACCTGGACCACCGGCGCCGCGGCGGGCGCCGCCGGCGCCCCGGTGCGGGTCACGGGCGCCCCGTACGCGCTGATGGGCTGGCTCGCCGGCCGCACCACGGGCACGGGCGTACGTACCGAGGACGGCGCCGCACTGCCGACCCTGCCCCCTCTCTGAGAGGCTGGTCACATGTCGTACACGGGCAAGGTCACCGTCGGCGGCGCCGCCGACGTGCACGAGCTGACTGACCTGATGATCTCCAAGGTCGCGGTCGGGCCGATGAACAACAACGCCTATCTGCTGCGCTGCCGCGCGACGGACGAGCAGTTGCTGATCGACGCCGCGAACGAGCCCCACACGCTCCTCACCCTCGTCGGCCCGGACGGCATCACCTCCGCCGTCACCACCCACGGCCACGGCGACCACTGGCAGGCCCTGGCCCCGGTCGTCGCGGCCACGGGCGCCCGCACCTACGCGGGCCGCGCGGACGCCGCGGACATCGAGGTCCCGACGGACGTCCTGGTGGACGACGGCGACACGATCACGGTGGGCCGCATCCCGCTCACCGCCCGCCACCTCGTCGGCCACACCCCGGGCTCCATCGCCCTGGTCTACGACGACCCCCACGGCCACCCGCACGTCTTCACCGGCGACTGCCTCTTCCCGGGCGGCGTGGGCAACACCTGGGGCGACGCGGAGCGCTTCACGTCGCTGCTGCACGACGTGGAGACGAAGATCTTCGCGGAGCTGCCGGACGAGACCTGGGTCTACCCGGGCCACGGCGACGACACCACCCTCGGCGCGGAGCGCCCCCACCTGGCGGAGTGGCGCGAACGCGGCTGGTGAGGGCGAGGACCTGAGCGGTCGGCCCCCTCCGCGGAGGTAGCCTGTCGCAGCCCCGCGACCGGCGGGAGGGACCGTGGAGGGAGCCGGTGGACGCCTCGGATGACGCCGGGCAGGTCGTGCGCCCCCAGACGCTTCTGCTCGCCCTCTTCGGCGACCAGGTGCTCGGCCGCGGTGTGGCCGTCTCCGCGGGCAGCATCATCGCCGTGCTGAACCGGCTGGAGGTCGGCGAGCACGCCACGCGCGCAACCGTGGCCCGGATGGCGCGCCGCGGCCTCCTGCGACCGATACGCCGTGGCCGTCAGGTCTTCTTCGGACTGGCACCGCGCGGGGTCACGGTGCTGCGCGACGGCCTGCGCAAGCTGGAGGCCGAGATCGTGGACCGGGAATGGGACGGCCGCTGGACTCTGCTGGCGTTCTCGGTGCCGGAGACGCGGCGTGCCGACCGTCACGCGCTTCGGACCCGGCTGGGGTGGGCCGGGTTCGCTCCCCTGCGCAGCGGCCTGTGGGTCTCGCCGGGTACGACGGACATCTCGCAGGTGCTGTCCGAACTGGACCTGCTCGACCATGCCTCGGTCTTTCGGGGCGAGGCGGCGATGTGGAGCGACCCGGCGAGGATCGCCCGGGAGGCGTGGGACCTGCGGGCGCTCGCCACGAGCTACCGGGGCTTCCTCGACCGCTGGTCGGGCGGTGCCTTCCGTGAGCTGGACGCGCTGTCGCGGCGGACCCGGATGACGGCGGAGTGGTTGCTGCTGATCCGCCAGGACCCGCGGCTGCCGCCCGCACTGCTGCCGCCGGAGTGGCCGGGTGTGCGGGCACAGGAGATGTTCCGGACCCTGCAGGCCGAGCTGATCGCCCCCTCGGACGAACTGGCCGCGGCGTGGCTCGCGACCATCGCCGACACAGGGGCACAGCACCCTTCGGCCAATGTTTGACACATCATTGACGGTCGTTATCGAGCTGCCTAACTTGATGCGGGCGGGGCCAGAACAGGAGGCAGCATGACTCGCATCAGAGCCGCTCTCGCCACCCTCGCAAGCGGCTTACTGATCGCCCTCGCCGCCATCGCCGCCCCGGCGTCGGCAACCGCGGCCGAACTCGTCGAGGTCACCGACTTCGGCGATAATCCCGGCAATCTGCGCATGCACATCTACGTTCCCGATGCAGCTCCCGCCAGCCCGGCGATCGTCGTCGCCATGCACGGCTGCGGTGGCTCCGGTCCCGGCTTCGCCGGGTCCAGCGAGTTCAACTCGCTGGCCGATCAGTACGGGTTCGTCGTCATCTACCCGACCGCGACGAAGCAGACGGCGATGTCCAACTGCTTCGACGTGTGGTCACCGGAGTCCAAGACCCGTGGCGGCGGCAGCGATCCCGCGTCGATCGTCTCCATGGTCGGCTACGCGGAGCGGCAGTACAGCGGCGACCCCGCACGGGTCTTCGCCACCGGCAGCTCGTCCGGCGGCATGGAGACGCAAGCCCTGCTCGCCGTCTACCCGGACGTGTTCAAGGCCGGGGCGTCGTTCATGGGCGTCCCCTTCACCTGCTTCGCGAACGAGGCCGATTTCCCGCCCTGGACGAGCCAGTGCGTGAGCGGGAACCTGGACAAGTCTCCGCAGCAGTGGGGCGACGCGGTCCGGGCCGCGTACCCGGGCCACACCGGTGACCGCCCCCGGGTACAGCTCTGGCACGGCACCGCGGACCCCCTCGTGCCGTACCAGCTTCATGGAGAAGCGGTCGAGCAGTGGACCGACGTCTTCGGCCTGAGTCAGACCCCGACCTCGACGGACCAGCCGCAGCCCGGCTGGACGCGCGACCGCTTCGCCGACGCAAGCGGGACCGTGCGGGTCGAGGCCATCAGCGTCCAGGGCGCCGGCCACAGCCTGCCCATGAGCGGCATGGCCGGCGCGGCCGTGTCGTTCTTCGGCATCGACGGAACCTGACCGCCTGCGGCCGGGCTTGACGGAGGGGAGCCGCTGGTGCGGTCCCGCACTGACGGCTCCCCTTCGCCCTCCGGCGGACGTGCGACTGGTGACAGCAGGGGCGGGGTGGCTTGGGGGTGGCGAATTTCGACTTCGCTCAGTAGTCGCACGATTACGCGAATAGCCTGATCGTGTCGACAACTGACGAGGGGTGACGCGTATGGGCGCGGGCGGCAGTGAGCAGGCAAGGCACCAGCGGAAAGCGGGAAAGCGCGTCAAGAAGGAGAAGGAGGCGCCGCCGCCGACCTGGGTCGCGTACGGGAAGCTGGTCAAGCTCCACCGCAGGCGCGCCGGCCTGACGCAGCCCCAACTCGCCGAGGCGGTGGGCTACTCCTACGAGACGGTCTCCGCCATCGAACAGGCCAGGCGGCCGGCGAAGCTGGCCTTCACGCGGGGCGCGGAGCGGGAACTCGACGCCCGCGGCACGCTGATGGTGCTGCAGGAGGAGGTGGACCGGGCGAAGCTGCCGGAGTTCTTCCGGGACGTCGCGCTGCTGGAAGAGGAGGCGTTGAGCCGGTACGACTGGGATCCGCTGCTGGTGCCCGGGCTGTTGCAGACGGAGGGCTACGCGCGGGCGTTGTTCTCGGCACATTGCCCGCCGCTCGCCGAAGAGGAGATCGAGCTGAGCGTGGAGGCGCGACTGTCGCGGCAGCGGCTGCTCACCAGGAAGAAGCCGGTGGAGCTGTGCTTCATCGTCGGCGAGGCCGCGCTCCGCAACCCGGTGGGCGGAAAGCGGGTACAGCGCGAGCAGTTGGAGGCACTGCGGAAGCACGCGGATCTGCCGCACGTGGAGATCCAGGTGATGCCTTGGACCTGCGGCTTCCATCCCGGGCTCAACGGCCCCATGGTCGTCATGGAGACGTCGGCGCACGAGACCGTGGGTTACGTGGAGTCGCAGGAGGCAGGGTTCGTCGTCTCCGACGCTGACCGTGTCAGCGCGTTCACTCACCGGTATGGAAAGATGCGTTCACTGGCACTGAACCCCGATGAATCGGCACAGTTCATCGACCGCCTGGCAGGAGATCTATGAACGTGGAGCAGGCAACGAACGCCGGCAGCTCACGTGAGTCGGCTTGGGTGAAGAGCAGCTACAGCGGGTCGGACGGCGGCAACTGCGTAGAGGTCGCCGTCGCGTGGACGAAGAGCAGCTACAGCGGATCGGGCGGCGGCAACTGCGTAGAGGTGGCTGTCGCGCCCGAGCGAGTGCACGTGCGCGACTCCAAGGACCCCTCCGGCCCCGTGCTCACGGTGTCGCCCGAGGCGTGGACTTCTTTTGTCGCCTTCGCGTCGGCCCAAGAGCCCCGCTGACGGTGTAGCTCTACGTGCCCGGTCCCGGACGCCCTCCGGGCCGGGCACGTAGAGGGTCTGGGTCAGTCCTCGCTCTTGCCCGGGCGGCCGGCCTCCGCCGGCTCCTCCGCCTTCTTCTCGGACTCCAGGCGGCGGGAGGCCCGCAGGCTCGTGATCGTCGTGATGACCAGCACGCCGCCGATGACGCTCAGGGAGATCGCCGTGCTGATCTCCGGGACGTGGACCCCGTTCTCGTGCAGCGCGTGGAGCACCAGCTTCACGCCGATGAAGCCGAGGATGGCCGACAGGCCGTACGAGAGGTGGACCAGCTTCTTCAGCAGCCCGCCGATCAGGAAGTAGAGCTGCCGCAGGCCCATCAGCGCGAAGGCGTTCGCGGTGAAGACGATGTACGGGTCCTGGGTGAGGCCGAAGATCGCGGGGATGGAGTCCAGCGCGAAGAGCAGGTCCGTGGTGCCGATCGCCAGCATGACGATCAGCATCGGCGTCATCAGCCGCTTGCCGTTCTCGGTGATGAACAGCTTCGTGCCGTGGTACTTGTCGGTGGCGGCGAAGCGGCGCTCGACCATCTTGAGCAGCCGGTTCTCCTCCCACTCCTCTTCCTCGTCGTCGCCCTTGGCCTCCTGGATCAGCTTCCAGGCGGTGTAGATGAGGAACGCGCCGAAGATGTAGAAGACCCAGGAGAACGACGCGATCAGCGCGGCGCCCGCGGCGATGAACGCCGCGCGCATCACCAGCGCGATGAGGACGCCGACCATGAGCACCCGGGCCTGGTACTGCGGCGGCACGGCGAACTTGCTCATGATGATGACGAAGATGAAGAGGTTGTCGACGCTCAGCGACTTCTCGGTGACGTAGCCGGCGAAGAACTCACCGGACGCCTGGCCGTCGCCCCAGATCAGGAGTCCGACGCCGAAGAGTCCGGCGAGGACGATCCAGATGATCGTCCACGTGCCGGCCTCCTTGAGCGTCACCTCATGGGGTTTCCGGCCGACGAAGAAGTCGGTGCCGATCAGGGCACACAGGCCCACGATCGTGAGCACCCACAGGGTCAGCGATACGTCCACTCGTCCTCCGCGGCAAGTCCGGCATGTACAGCGTCATGGTTGCCGGGCGTGCCTTCCACTCGGAGAACTGGAAGCTCACCCCCAACCGTCGACTGTATAGAACGAGCCAAGCCATGGCAAAGTTCCGATCAAATATGCAGGTCAGAGCGTATGCGAACCGGGGGCCGCGTACGCGAAACGGCCCGCAGGCGCAGTGCCTGCGGGCCGTGCGTGATGCGGTACGGACCGGTCAGCGGCGCAGCGCGCGGCGGGCCGCCGCGACCTGGGCCAGCACCTGTTCCAGCACCCGGCTGCCCATCGGCGCGCGGGCCGGCTCGTACGTCCAGGCGTGGCCGATCCAGGGGTCGGCCAGGTGGTCGTCCGGGGTGGGCGTGAGCCTGAGCATGCCGCGCCAGAACGGGTCCAGCAGCGGGCCGTAGCCCTTCGCGTCCTCGCGGTCGGCGACCACCAGCAGGTGCACACCGACGGACGGGCCCTCGTCCGCGAGGTAGCGCAGCTGGTTGATGGCGCGGTCGTCGAAGCCGTGCGGGAAGTCGTTGACCACGAGGAGCTGCTGCGCCGGATCCAGGTCCGGCGGCAGCGCGTCGGCCGCGCCGCTGCGCAGCGCCATCTGCACCAGGTCGATGCGCTGGGTCAGCCGGGTGAGGGTGTCGGTGACGCCTGCCGCGCCCTTCGGCGGCGGCTCGGCGAGGACGCCGGAGTGGAGCAGCGGGGTGAGCGCCGGGGTGGCGGTGCCGCCCGGGTCGATGAAGTGGACGTTGAACTCGCCCGCCGGGTGCACCGACATCAGCCGCGCGGCGTGCGCCACGGCGGTGTCGAGCGCCAGCGCGCGCCGCTCCGCGGCGTCCGGGAAGCCGCGCTCCGGGTCGCCTTCGAGCGCTCCCGGGCCGAGGGAGGACGTACCGCTGTCCACCCACAGGCCGCGCTCCAGCGGCAGCCGTACGAGCAGCGGAACGCGCAGCTCCGTGTGCTCGGGGAGGTGGAGGTCGCCGAGGCGCAGGGCCATCGGGGACTCACCCGGCACCTCGTACTCGTGCCACACGGGGCTCGCCCAGGAGGCGAACGCCGGCGGCAGCGCGGGCTCGACGACGCCGGCCTCGGCGACGAGCTGCCCGAGGTCGCGGTCGAGGACCTCGCGGGCCCGGTCGACCAGGGTCGAGTGGCGGGCGAGCACCTCGGCGCGCGCGGAGTCGGCGATGGAGCCCATCCGGGCGCGCGGGTCGGCCAGCAGCTGGTCGAGTTCGCGGTCCATCCGGGAGTCGGCGAAGTCGACGGCGCTGCGGTACGCGGCGACCGTGCGGGCCAGGTCCTCGAACATGCCCCAGACCTGGTTGTACAGCCGCTCCTCCATGCTCCAGCCGGGGGCGTCGCCCGCGACCGGCTCCGGCGGGCCGGACTTGGCGCGGTCGCCCTGCGGCGGGACGCCGCCCGCGGCGGCACCCGCCCCGGCCGGTGCGCCCGCACGGGCTCCCGCGCCGGTGCCGGCCCCCACGTCCGGGGGCGGCGGCGCGGCGGCGGACGCGGGGGCGCGCGGCGTACCGGACGTGCCCGGTCCGCTGCCCGGGGCGCCCGATGCCCCGGCGGCACCCGCGGCCGCGGCGCGGCGCGGGTGGCGGTAGTCGACGGGCCCGGCCTGCGCCTGCCGCTCCTCGGCCGCCGGCTGCGGACGCCGGGCGCCCGCTCCCGCCGGCTGGCCGGCGGTCGGCGGCGGCGCCGGGGCGACGGCGCGGGCGAGCCCCTCGGCCACGGCCCGTTCGATGTCCGCGGCGAGCTGCTGTGCCTCCGGCAGGCCCTGGTCCGCGAGCATGGCGGCGAGCCCGCCCGCGTACCCCTGGCCCACGGCCCGGATCTTCCACGCATCGCCCCGCCGGTACAGCTCCACGGCGGTGACCGCCGACTCGCTGTCCAGGCCGGTGATGACGAACCGCGCGATCGCCGTGCCGTCGAGGCCCGTGACCGCCACCGACGGCGGCTCGATGGCGCCGAAGCTCCGCGGCCCCGGCACGCCCGCGGGCAGCGCCAGCAGTACGTGTACGCGCTCCACGTCCGGCGGGACCGCGTCCAGGTCTACCGCCAGCCGGTGCTCCGCCGCGGCCTGGGCGGGCACTTCGAGGCCCGGCAGCTGCGGCGCACCGGGGTGCGCGATCCGGCCCGGGTCGCTGACCCTGCCGTCCTCTCCCCCCAGCGTGGCGCCCGGCGTCACCGGGCTCCCCGCCGAAATCCTGATCTCCACCCGGGTCTGCGGCAGCAGATGGTTCTGCCCGCGGACCAACTCGGCCGTCATGCGGCCCTCCCCTGCACTCGCTGCGGCCGTCGACGTCGCGTCATGCCTCGGAAACCGGTCGTCCCGTCGCCCCTAGAGAAGCGGCTGGATCGACGGCATCAGGTCCTGGAAGGTACGGCCGTTGGCCGGCGAACCCAGGGCGGTCATGCCCCAGCCGGACCCGGTGCGGTGCACCTTCGCCATGATCTGGGCGGTGTACGTGCCGCCGCCGGTGAGCGTGTAGCGCGCCAGCTCCTGGCCGTTGCTCTCGTCCACGAGCCGGCAGAAGGCGTTCTGCACCTCTTCGAAGGTCTGGCCGGTGAAGGAGTTCACCGTGAAGACGACCTGGTCGATGTGCACCGGCACGCGCTGCAGGTCCACCAGGATCGACTCGTCGTCGCCGCCCTGGCCGGCGCCGCCGACGAGGTTGTCGCCGGTGTGCCGCACCGAGCCGTCGTCGCTGACGAGGTGGCGGAAGAAGACCACGTCGACGGGCTCCTTGTCGGCGAAGAGCACGGCGGAGGCGTCGAGGTCGATCTCGCGCGTGCGCTTCCCGAAGAGACCGCGCCGTTCGGCGGCCTGCCAGCCCAGCCCCATGCGGACCGAGCTGAGGGTGCCGCCATCGGACTTCTGCAGGCTGATGGCCTGACCCTTGGACAAGTTGATCGACACGCTTACGTTCCCCTCCTGCTTCGAACGCGCCATGACCGGCGCGCTGCCACGCACATTACGCAGGACAGCGGCCCTGTGCTCCCCCCGGAGGAGGATTTGTGGCGCTCCTGCTACACAGCACCGGTTGTGCGGTCCCGGACGGCCACGCTCCGCGTACGCCCGGGGGCGCTTCCACGCCCCGCACAACCCGGCCCTACGACAACCCGGCCTCCTTCATCTGCCGCAGCTCCTTCTTCATCTCCGCCACCTCGTCCCGCAGCCGGGCCGCCACCTCGAACTGGAGGTCCGCGGCGGCGGACCGCATCCGGGCGGTCATGTCCTCGATCTGCGCGGCGAGGTCGGCGGCGGGCGTCTCCGTCGGTGCCGCGGCGGCCTCGGCGCGGCGGCCGGCGGGCTTCGTCTTCTGCCGCAGCTCCGGCACCGGCGCCTTCGCCGGGAGGTCGGGCTTCGCGGACCGGTAGCCCGAGCCGAGGAGCGCCTCGGTGTCGACCTCCTCGCGGACGATCTGCGCGACGATGTCGTTGATCTTCTTGCGCAGCGGCTGCGGGTCGATGCCGTGTTCCTCGTTGTACGCGACCTGCTTGGCGCGGCGGCGGTTCGTCTCGTCGATCGCCTTCTCCATGCCCGGCGTGATCTTGTCCGCGTACATGTGCACCTCGCCGGAGACGTTGCGCGCGGCGCGGCCGATGGTCTGGATGAGCGACGTGCCGGAGCGCAGGAAGCCCTCCTTGTCGGCGTCGAGGATGGCGACGAGGGAGACCTCGGGCAGGTCCAGGCCCTCACGCAGCAGGTTGATGCCCACCAGGACGTCGTACTCCCCGGCGCGCAGCTCGCGCAGCAGCTCGACGCGGCGCAGCGTGTCGACGTCGCTGTGCAGATAGCGCACCTGGATGCCCAGCTCCAGGAAGTAGTCCGTGAGGTCCTCGGCCATCTTCTTCGTCAGCGTGGTGACGAGGACGCGCTCGTCCCTCTCCGCGCGCGTGCGGATCTCGTGCACCAGGTCGTCGATCTGGCCCTCGGTCGGCTTGACGACGACCTCGGGGTCGACGAGCCCGGTGGGCCGGATGATCTGCTCCACGACGCCGTCGCCGCGGGACAGCTCGTACGGCCCGGGAGTGGCGGAGAGGTAGACGGTCTGGCCGATGCGCTCCAGGAACTCCTCCCACTTCAGCGGGCGGTTGTCGAGCGCGGAGGGCAGTCGGAAGCCGTGGTCGACGAGGGTGCGCTTGCGGGAGGCGTCGCCCTCGTACATGGCGCCGACCTGCGGGACGGTGACGTGCGACTCGTCGATGACGAGGAGGAAGTCCTCCGGGAAGTAGTCCAGCAGGGTGTGCGGCGGGGAGCCGGTCTCGCGGCCGTCCATGTGCAGCGAGTAGTTCTCGACGCCGGAGCAGGTGCCGATCTGCTGGAGCATCTCCAGGTCGTACGTCGTGCGCATGCGCAGCCGCTGCGCCTCCAGCAGCTTGCCCTGCTTCTCCAGCGCGCCCAGCTGCGTGCCCAGCTCGGTCTCGATGCCGGCGACGGCCTTGGCCATCCGCTCGGGGCCGGCGATGTAGTGCGAGGCGGGGAAGACGTACAGCGCGTCGTCCTCGCTCATGACCTCGCCGGTCAGCGGGTGGAGCGTGGACAGGGCCTCGATCTCGTCACCGAACATCTCGATGCGGACGGCCAGTTCCTCGTAGACCGGGAAGATCTCGACGGTGTCGCCGCGCACCCGGAACGTACCGCGCGTGAACGCCTGGTCGTTGCGGCTGTACTGGATGTCGACGAAGCGGCGCAGCAGCTGGTCCCGGTCGATCTCCTCGCCGACCTTCAGCGGCACCATCCGGTCGACGTACTCCTGCGGCGTGCCCAGGCCGTAGATGCAGGAGACGGAGGCGACCACGATGACGTCGCGCCGGGTGAGCAGCGAGTTCGTCGCGGAGTGGCGCAGGCGCTCCACCTCCTCGTTGATCGAGGAGTCCTTCTCGATGTACGTGTCCGTCTGAGGGACGTACGCCTCGGGCTGGTAATAGTCGTAGTACGAGACGAAATACTCCACCGCGTTGTTCGGCAGGAGCTCGCGGAACTCGTTCGCCAACTGGGCGGCCAGCGTCTTGTTGGGCGCGAGGACCAGCGTGGGGCGCTGCAGGCGCTCGACCATCCAGGCCGTCGTCGCCGACTTGCCCGTGCCGGTCGCGCCGAGCAGCACGACGTCCCGCTCGCCTGCCCTGATCCGCCGCTCCAGCTCGTCGATGGCGGCGGGCTGGTCGCCGTTCGGCTGATACGGGCTGACTACCTCGAAGGGCGCCATGGTGCGTTCGATGTCTGTGACGGGCCGCATGCCCCCACCGTACGACCCGCCACTGACAACGCGCCGCGGACCGCCCCGGCGCTCTCGCCGACCTGGCCCAATACCGAATGTAGGGCTCAGCCGACCAGATGATTTCCAGCCAGTTCCGCGGGGCCCAAATCGGCATAGCAAGCGCTTCCCCAAGCCTGTCACCTGCACCGACCGATATCGGCCCGCGTTCACCGCGCCGATATCGGCGTTCAATCTCTGGCCATCCGCGGCCTCGTACTCTGTCGCCTGCCACTGGGACCCTGCGGCGACAAGTGATCACCTCTAGTCGAGGAGACTGCATGCCCTCCCGCACGCTTACGCGCGCGTCCGGCGCTCTGACGGCGCTGGCCGGCCTCGTGCTCACCGCGGCCGCCACCTCCGCCACCGCGACCGCTGCCGAGCCCGCAGCCGACTCCACCTCCGCCACCACCGCCGCACCGATCGTGACCGTCGCGCACCGCGGCGCCTCCGCGTACGCCCCCGAGAACACCCTCGCGGCCATCGACACGGCCCGCGAGATGGGGATCGACTGGGTCGAGAACGACGTGCAGCGCAGCAAGGACGGCGAGCTGGTCATCATGCACGACGACACGCTCACCCGGACCACGAACGTGGAGGAGGTCTTCCCCGACCGCGCCCCCTGGAAGGTCTCCGACTTCACCTGGAAGGAGATCCGCACGCTCGACGCCGGCATCTGGAAGGGCGAGGAGTGGGCCGGCGCACGGGTGCCGACCCTCGACCAGTACATGGAGCGGGTCACGCAGAACCGCCAGAAGCTGGTGCTGGAGATCAAGAAGCCGGAGCTGTACCCGGGGATCGAGGCGGAGATCCTCACCGAGCTGCGCAAGAGCGGCTGGCTGAGCCGCGCGGCCGTGAAGAACAAGCTGGTCGTGCAGAGCTTCGGCGCGGACTCCATCAAGACCGTGCACGAGCTGCGGCCGGACGTGAAGACCGGCTTCCTCGGCACCCCCGCGGTGGCCGCCTTGCCCGAGTACGCCGCCTTCTCGGACCAGATCAACTCCAACCACGGCACCATGTCGGCCGAGTACTACGCGGCCGTGCACGCCCTGGAAGGGCCGCACGGCAAGCAGCTGGAGAGCTACACGTGGACGGTCGACGACCCGGCGCGGGCCGTCGAGCTGGCCGAGTGGGGTGCGGACGGCATCATCACCAACAAGCCGGACCTGATCTCCGAGGCGCTTGAGGAGGCGGGCTTCGGGGTCGCCGCCGAGTAGCGGCGGCCGCGGGCGGTCCGGTACGGGCCGCCCGGTCCGCCGGGCCGCCGGCCGGCCTCGGTGTCAGACTCCACCCGGCCGGCCGCCGCCCCGCTCGAAGTACGACGCCGCTCCCGAGCCCGCGGGCTCGGGGGCGGCGGCGTCCCCGCCCGCGACGCCCCCGTCGCCCGCGGACACCCGCCACTCGTCCTCCAGCGGGTCCATGCCGACGAACAGCCCGACGAACACCAGGAGCAGCACGGGACCGATCAGGATCGGGGCCAGGATCTCCGCCGGGCTCTTGCCCTCCGCCGCCGCGTTGGTGGCGTGCGCCTGCACCTCCAGCGCCGCCATCCCCGTGTAGTGCATACCGGAGACGGCCACGCCCATGATCAGCGCGGCGCCCACCGCGACGCCGAACCTCTTCACGGTCATCGCCAGCCACAGCGCGGCGGTGGCCGCCACCACGGCGATGAGCACGGACAGCGCCACGACCGTGCCGTCGTAGACGAGCCGTCCGCGGTCCATCTTCATGCCCGCCATGCCCAGGTAGTGCATGGCCGCGACACCGAGTCCGGTGACGACGCCGCCGGTGGTGAGGGCGAACGCGGTGCGGCCGAGGTAGCCGACGATGAAGACGCCGATGCCGACGACGACGATCGCGACGCCGAGACTCGCGAGCGTGAGCGGCACGCTGTAGTTGATGTGGACGGAGTCGGCGGTGAAGCCCATCATCGCGATGAAGTGCATGGTGAAGATGCCCGTGCCGATGGCGACCGCGCCGAGCAGCAGCCAGCCCGACCGCCGCGCGGGCTCGACGGTCAGCGCGCGCATGGTGCAGCGCAGCCCCAGGGCACTGCCGACCGCGGCCATGATGAAGGCGGTGACGGGGGTGAGCAGGCCATACGTGAACCCGTCGACGGGCACGGGGGCAGCGAGCACGGAGGGACTCCCGGGTCTACTGAGGTGTGTCTACAGCTGTGTCGACAGATGTACAGGGCAACCAGAAGGAATCGTAGGTCTGTGCGAGTCGCGGCCGAAATGGTTCCACCGCCCGCGGGGCAGCCGATACGCAATCGGTACGCGGCCGATTTGCCCCGTCGGACGCGAACCTGGGGCGGAGCACGGGCGGCGGTGACTGTCAGTGCCGTGTCCTACGCTCGCAGCATGAACGCCACCGATGCCCTCGCACCCCGGACGGCCCGCCGCGTGGTCGACTCGCCGATCGGCCCGCTGCTGCTCGCCGCCACGGACCGGGGTCTGGTCAAGGTCGGTTTCCACGCCGGGCCCGACGCCGCGGGCACGGGCGGTGCGGGCGCCGCGGGCCGGGACGAGCCGGCGGGCGCCGTGGGGCACATAGCGGTGGCCGAGGAGCAGTTGCGGGCGTATTTCGCGGGCGGGCTGAAGGAGTTCCGGCTGGAGCTGGACTGGTCGCTGTCCGACGGCTTCAACCGGCGGGTGCTGGAGGAGCTGGCCGCCCGGGTGCCGTTCGGCTCGGTGGTCAGCTATCAGTTCCTCGCCGACCGCGTCGGGGAGCCGGGCGCCGCGCAGGCGGTGGGCCGGGCCATGGGGTCGAACCCGTTGCCGATCGTCGTGCCCTGCCACCGCGTGATCGAGAGCGACGGCGGCCTGGGCGGCTTCGGCGGCGGGCTGGACACGAAGCGGAGCCTGCTGGCGCTGGAGGGCGTGCTGCCGGAGCCGCTGTTCTGATGGTGCGAAGAGTGCGAAGAGCGCGAAGAGAAAGGCGCCGGGCGTGAGCAAGCAGATCGCCCTGCTGCGCGGCATCAACGTCGGCGGCAAGAACAAGATCCCCATGGCACGGCTGCGCGAGGCGCTGACCGGCCACGGCTTCCGGGGCGTCGCCACGTACGTCGCCAGCGGGAACGTCGTCTTCGACGACCCCGGCACGCCGCCGGCGGAGACCGCCGCGGCCGTCGAGGCGGTCGTGGAGCAGGAGTTCGGCCTGCGGATACCGGTCGTCGCGCGCACGCGGGACGAGATCGCGGCCGTCGTCGCCGGCAATCCGCTGCCGGAGGGCGCCGCGGAACCGGCCCGCTTCCTGGCCGTGTTCCTGTCCGGGCCGGCGCCGGACGACGCGTGGTTCCGTACCGTCGACCCCGCGTCCTACGCGCCCGACCGGTTCGAGCTGGGCGACCGCGTCGTCTACGTCTGGTGCCCGGGCGGGCTCGGGCGGTCGAAGCTGGCCGGCGACTTCGCCGGCCGCAGGCTGGCGGTGACGGCGACCGCCCGCAACTGGAACACCGTCCTCAAGCTGCTTCAGATGGCGGACGGTTGAGGCCAGCCGCGGCGCCCGGGTGCCGGCGGGTTCATCCCGGCCGGCTCCGGCCCCGTTCCCGGGCCCATGCCTCCAGCGCCTCGAAGTCCTCCTCCACCAGCCCGCGCGCGGGGTCGATCCGCCGCAGCAGCGCCTCCCCCGCGTGGTGCTCGGAGATCCACGACGTGTCGGCAGACGTGATCTCGTCGTCGACCCAGGCGAACGTCCGGCCGGCGGTCCACGCGGCGACGTGGCGCGTCTTCCAGTACAGCCCGTCCGGGTCGTCGGCGGTGAACATCGACGGCCACTCGATGACCGGCAGCGGCGGCAGCCCCAGCACCCGGTCGCCGATGACGGTGTTGGCCTCGTGCATCCACGTGGTCGCCCACACCAGTTCGTACGGCAGCGACAGCAGCCGCTCCCCGTGCGCGGGGCGCAGCCACAGCCGGATGGGCCCGGCGGGCATGCCGGTGACCACGTACTCGCCGTAGCCGGGCGGCTGTCCGGGCGCGGCGTACGGGTTGAGGGGGCCGTCCACGTCGAGCAGGAGCAGCGGGCGGGCGGGGACGTCGGGAGCGTCGGAGGCGGGGGCCGGGGCGGCGTCAGGGTCGGCAGCGCGGTCAACGTCGTCCATCCTCCGAAGGTAAGGGCTGACGCCGTCCGCGTATCCCCCCGCGCGCCCGCCCCGCTCCCCCGGTCCGCCCTCCGGGCGCCCGGGGCGGGGCCCGCATGCCGGCCGCGACGTCCACCCCTTAAGGTCTGGGCCATGGCGATCCCTGAGGTCATCCCGATACGTCACGAGCCCGGCTACCGCACCGAGAACATCGGCCGTTACGACGACGGGCAGTTCCTCGCCTCGATCACCGCCGCGTACCCGCCCGACTACCGGATGGGCCCCGACTGGCTGGAGCACCGCCGCTGGTACGCCGTGCTGCACCGCTTCGACGCCGCGGGCCACCACACCGGGTCCGACATCTGGACCCCGGGCCCCGGCGTGCCCGCGGACGGGCGGCTGGACGCGAAGATGGAGGGCTGGCTCGACGAGTTGCCGGGGCTGGCGTTCGGCGACATCGCGATCAGGCCGTTCGAGGTCTCGGTCGACGGCATCCGCTTCGGGCTGGTAGCGGAGCGGCACGCAGAGGCCGCGCCGGGCGGCCCGGGAGCTGCGGCGGACGGTGAGGACGAGCCGGACTGGGCGGAGTTGTACCCCGACCGGCTCGGGTTCCACGAGCCGTGGGACGGCCTGTACGACACGTAGGGACTGATCACCGGGCCACGGCCGGCACGTACCGTGGGCGCATGCAGCTGACTGACGAGGTACGCGCCGCGCTCGCGGACCGGCGACCGGTCGTCGCCCTGGAGTCGACGATCATCGCCCACGGCCTGCCCCGCCCGCGCAACCTGCGGGTGGCGGTGGAGCTGGAGGACGTCGTCCGCGCCGCGGGCGCCGTGCCCGCCACCATCGCCGTCCTCGACGGCACCCCGCATGTCGGGCTCGACGGGGCGCAGTTGGAGCGCATCGCGTCCGACGACACCGTGCGCAAGCTGACCGTACGCGACCTCGCGCCGGCCGCCGCCCTCGGCGCGAGCGGCGCGACGACCGTCGCCGCCACGGCGTTCCTCGCGGCCCGCGCCGGCATCGGCGTCTTCGCCACCGGCGGCCTCGGCGGGGTGCACCGGGAGTGGACGCAGTCGCAGGACGAGTCGGCGGACCTGCGGCTGCTGGCGGAGACGCGGATCGCGGTGGTGTGCGCGGGCGTGAAGTCCATCCTGGACGTGCCGGCGACGCTGCAGCGCCTGGAGACGCTGGGCGTGACGGTGCTGGGCTACGGCACGGCGGAGTTCCCCGGGTTCTACCTGCGCACGTCCGGAGAGCCGGTGGAATGGACGGTCAGTACGCCCGGTCAGGTCGCGGCGGTGCTGCGCGCCCAGCGGGAGCTGGACGTGCCGCCGTCCGCGGTGGTCGTGGCCAACCCGGTGCCCGCCGGCGAGCAGTTGGACCCGGCGGTGCACGACGCGGTGCTGGCGGACGCCCTGCGCGAGGCGGAGCGGCGGGGGGTGAGCGGGCAGGCGATCACGCCGTTCCTGCTCGGCTATCTCACGGAGCACACGCGGGGGGCGTCGCTGGAGGCGAACCTCGCGGCGGTACGGGGCAACGTGCGGCTCGCCGCGGAGATCGCGGTGGCGGGCGGGGCGTGAGGGGCCGGGTATGAGCGGAGGTCCGGCAGCGGACGGGGGCGGGGAGAGGCGCGACGGCGCCGGCCGTGCGGTGCTGCTCGTGATCGGCGACGTGGTCACCGACGTCGTCGCCCGGCACGCCGCACCCCTCGCCCCCGGTACGGACACGCCGGCCGAGATCGCCATCCTGCCCGGCGGCGCCGGCGCGAACGTCGCCGCGTGGGCGGCGCATTGCGGCGCGCGGGTGCGTCTGCTGGCGCGCGCGGGCCGGGATGCCGCCGACTGGCATCGCGCCGCGCTGGTACGCGCCGGGGTCGACGCCCACGTCCGTACGGATCCCGAGGCGCCCACCGGCAAGGTCGTCGCCCTGGTCGACGGCGGTGGCGAGCGGTCGTTCCTGACGGACAGCGGGGCGGCGTTCCGGCTGGGGCCGCAGGACTGGGAGCCTGGGCTGCTGACCGGCGTCACGCACGTCCACCTCTCCGGCTACCTGTTCTTCGCCGCCCCCGGCCGCGCGCTCGCCGCTCTCGCCGCCGCCGAGGCGCACGCCCGCGGGGCGACGGTCAGCGTGGACCCCGCGTCGGCCGGCTTCATCGCGGAGTCGGGTGTACGGGCCTTCCTCGCCGCGATCGCCGGCGCCGACACGGTGTTCCCCAACGCCGCGGAGGCCGCGCTGCTCACCGGCCTCCCCTCCCCCGCCGCCGCGGCAGCGGCCCTGGCCGCCGCGCTCGACGCCACCGCCGTGGTCACCGCCGCCGCCGACGGCGCGCACCTGGCCGCGCCAGGAGCAGCCGCGGTGCACATACCCGTGACCCCGGTGACGCCCCTCGACACGACGGGCGCCGGCGACGCCTTCACGGGCGCCTATCTGGCGGCCGTACAGTCCGGCAGCACCCCGCGCGCGGCCGCGGTCGCGGGGTGCGCCACTGCGGCGACGGCGGTCCGCACGCCGGGCGGACGGCCGGTGGTGCGGGACGTAGGGCGTAGCCGCGGGGAGGGGGCGTAGCGGCCGGGCAGGGAGCGTAGTGGAGGCCCGGGGTCGCGCGGGCCGGGGTCCGCGCCTCACAGCACCCGCCGGCGCCACGGGCGTGCACGCAGGCGGCGCGGGTCCGGGCCGTGCGGAGCCGCGGCGAGGCCCTCGCGGACGGCGGCGGTGAAGGCGTCCGGCTCGCGGAACAACTGCCGCGGCGTGGTGTGGACGAGGTGCAGGCCCAGGGATTCGAGGGCGTTGTGGTGCTCCACGGTGCCGTCGTCGGTGCGGAACGGCGGCTCGGTGAGGTGGAGGAGGACGCCGGTGCGGGGCCAGTGGGCGTGCGCGGTGGTGAGCCAGTAGCCGTCGAGGTGCAGCGGGGTGTGCCAGAGCGGGGGCGGCAGGCCGGCGGTGCGGAGCACGGTGCGGGCGCGGACCTCGGCGGGTGGGCGGACGGCGGGGCCGAGGGCGGCGAGTACGGCGGCGACGTCGGGGCGGGTGTGCAGGCCGGCGGCGCGCAGCGCGGTGGCCGCGGCGCCGGGCGGGGTGGCGCGGGTGTCGAGAAGTTCGCGCAGGAGGGCGGCGGTCCTGTCGTGGTCGAGCACGTCGCGCAGGGCGTCGGCGGCGGCACGGACCGGCGGGGCGGCGGGGAGTCCGGGCGGCAGGCGGACGGGCGGGGGCAGGCGGCGCGGGGCGTGGTGGATGCGGAGGCCGGGCGGCGGGGTGAGGCGGCGGCGCGGCGGTACGAGCACGTCGACCACGCGTACGTCCGCGGCGGCGGGCACGGCGCGGAACCCGTACAGCGCCAGCGCCGCCACCCCCGTCAGCAGCGCCTCCCCGCGGCCGGCGCCCCGTTCCAGGGCGGCGCGGTAGCGCGCCTCCCAGCCGCCGCCGGGGGTGTCACGGGTGCCGTTCGCGTACGTCATGGGTGCGCCATGCCCGCCGCCGCGCCCCGCTACGGCACTCCGGCGGCGGACTCACCGGGTCGGGTGGCGGCGACGGGGCCGGGAGTTGACCCGCGGGCGCTACGCGGCGTGGACGGCGCGGTCCGCGGGGGCGTCCGGCTCGGGTGCGGCGCAGGTGTCGGCCAGGGCGTCGAGGGAGACGCCGAGTGTGGTGGCCAGGGCGGCGATCGTGAAGAAGGCCGGGGTGGGGGCGCGGCCGGTCTCGATCTTGCGGAGCGTCTCGGCGGAGATGCCGGCCGCTGCGGCGACGTCGGTCATGCTGCGCTCGCCCCGGGCGGCGCGCAGCAGGGCGCCGAAGCGCTCGCCGCGGCGGCGCTCCTCGGGGGTCAGTGGAGTACGAACCATGAGCGTGATACTAATACCGGTATAGTAATTGGGACAGTGAGGGAGGGCCACGTCATGGTCGAAATCAAGAACGATGCCGCGCTGGACGCCATGCGGGAGGCCGGCCGCGTCGTCGCCCAGGCCCTCGCCGCCGCCCGGGACGCGGCCGGCGTCGGCGTGAGCCTGCTGGAGCTGGACGGGGTCGCGCGGGAGGTCCTGGACAAGGCGGGGGCGGGATCGCCGTTCCTCGGCTACCGGCCGTCGTTCGCCTCCACGCCCTTCCCGGCCGTCCTCTGCACCTCCGTCAACGACGCGATCGTGCACGGCATCCCCACCTCCTACCGGCTGCGCGACGGCGACCTGGTGTCCCTCGACTTCGGCGCAGAACTGGACGGCTGGACGGGCGACGCGGCGATCAGCTTCACCGTGGGCACGCCCCGGCCCGAGGACACCGCGCTCATCGCCGCCACCCAGCGGGCGATCGACGCCGGGATCGCGGCGGCGGTCGCGGGCGGGCGGCTGGGCGACATCTCGGCCGCCGTCGGGCGCGTGGCCGCGGAGGCGGGCTGCGGGATGCCGGCGGACTTCGGCGGGCACGGCATCGGGCGGCGGATGCACGAGGACCCACATGTGCCCAACCGGGGGCGCGCGGGGCGCGGTTACCCGCTGCGGCACGGGCTGACGCTGGCGATCGAGCCGATGCTGCTCGCGGGCGGCTCGGACGACTACGGGGTGGACGGCGACGGGTGGACGCTGCGCACGACGGACGGCAGCAGGGCGGCGCACATCGAGCACACGATCGCGGTGACGGAGGACGGGCCGCGGGTGCTGACGGCGCTGTGAGCGCGTCCCGTACGCGGCCGGGGGCCGGGCGGGCGGCGGGCAACGGCCGCGCCGCGCGGGGTCAGCGCCAGCCGTAGCGCAGGCGCAGGCGGTGCTCGACGAGGTGGAACCGCTGGCGGTCCAGCGAGCACGCCTCGCGCCGCATGCCGCCGTCGTGCAGCCGCAGGACGCGGTCCAGGTCGACCCACGAGTCGCGGCCCGCGCGGTCCCAGGGGCCGGCGCCTATGCGCACCCAGTCGTGGTCGTCGTCGCGGCGCCTGCTGGACAACTGGACGGCGAGGACGGTGCCTGCGGACTCGCGGGCGACGACGAGGACGGGGCGGTCCTTGCCGCGGCCGTCGTTCTCCTCGTACGGGACCCAGGTCCAGACGATCTCGCCGGGGTCGGGGTCGCCGTCGGGGTCGGGCGCGTAGGAGGTGCGCACGACGCCTGCGGCGCGCGGGTCTATCTCGGTGGTGGCGGTGGGGCCGTGCTGCCCGGGCTGGCTCGCTTGGCCGTTGTCGTCGGTCGGCGTGGTCACGCAAGGCACCGTAGCAACCGGGAACGCGCGGGCGGCGGCGCGGTGGCGGCGGGGGCACGATACCCGATTTCCGACGCCGGCCTCCGGGCGGTTCCCGGGCCGGGCGACTGCGCGAGGGCGGCGCAGCGGGGCGTCTGCGGCAGGGCGTCATATGCCGGGGGAAATGGGGCGCTGAGGGCGGCCGGGGCGTCCGTTGTCAGTGCGGGGCTGTAGCTTCCAGGGCATGGACTACCACGACGTTGTCGACGAGCTCGAATCGGCGGAGCAGGAGCTCGGCCTGGCCGCGTGCGACGTGGACGAGACCGAGGGCGCCGGGCTGGACCTGGCGGGCATGGCCGCCGAGCTGGCGGAGCGCACGGAGCCGACCGGGGCGGGCCGCCCCGGCGCACCCGCGGAGCTGCGGGACGGGCCCGACGCGGCGGTGTGGTCCGCCCGCATGGCAGACGGGCTCGCGGACGCCGAGCGGGCGGAGGGGCTGCCCGAGGCGCAGTGGCCGCAGGGCCGGCGGATATCCCTGGCGCGCTGCGCGCAGTAGGGGGTCGTACGCGCAGCGTGCCTGGTTGGACCTCGGCCCCGCGGAGTCGGATGCTGGAGGCAGGAGGTGCTAGGCATGAGGCTCATACGCTCTGGCGACGAGCCCGTGCACGCCCGCTCTCCGCTGCGCCTGCGCTTCTGGCTGGCGCTGTGGGGAACGCTCTGGATGATCGCGGGCACGGTCTTCTTCGTCGCCGTCGACCAACCGGTCTGGGCCGCGGTGACCGCGGCTCTCGCCGCCATCACGACCGTCGACATCGTGGTGGTGGTCCGGCACATGAGACAGGGCCCGCGTTTCCAGCCGGGCCGGGACGTGCCGCCGTACGAGCCGATACGCAGGGACGACGAGGAGACCGAGGAGACCCACGAGTCGAAGCGGCTGCGCTGACGCGGGGCGCGGAGCGCCGGGCTCAGGGGCTCCCGGGCCGCCAGGCCGGGCGGCGCGGGTCGTCGAGGCGTACGAGGACGTCGGCGGCTTCCGCGGGGTCGGCCTCGTCCTCGTAGCGGGCGAAGGCGGGCAGTGTCCAGCGGTCCTGCTCCGGTGTGCGCCGGGCCAGAGCCGCGGCGGAGAGACGGAGGTGGACGGCCAGGTCGAAGGGGAACCAGCGGCCGAGCAGCAGCGGTCCGTGCAGCAGCACGACGGCGCCGGGCGGCAGTTGGACGTACGGGCTGCGCGTGGCGCGGTCGGTGGCGGGGTCCCAGAGGTCCGGCAGGACGCGCCCGTCGCCGCCGGGCTCCAGCGGGCCGAACACCTCCCGCCAGAGTGCCCCGGTGTCGAGCCAGGTGTCGTAGTACGCGTCGGGGTCCTCGCGCCCGAACTCGTAGCGGAGGGAGGCCGGCCGCAGGAACCCGCCCGCGTCGAGGACGAGGGCTTCGTGCCCGAGCACCCGCAGGGCGTCGCCGACCCGTCGGGCCAGCACCCCGGGCTCCGCGGCCGGAGCACCGTCCACGGCGACGCGCAGCCACGGGCTGCCGTCGGCCGCCTTCGTCCCGGCGATGCGCTCGGCCAGCGCGTCGGTGAGCCGCTCCCAGGAGATCGCTTCCAACCGCACGGTCCCATGATGCCGCGCGGCGGCGGCGGCTGCCGTGGCGGAGGGGGCTGCGCGGGCGGGGTGGGGGCTGGGCGACCGCTGCGGGCTGCGGTGCGTGGACGCCGCGGGGAGGGTCGGCGGTGCTGTGCCGTGCCCGACGGCCGCGGCTGAGCGGGTCTGCGGGCGGCGGGTCTGCCGACGGCGGGTCTGCGGGTCTGCCGGCTTGCGGGCTGCGGGTCTGCGGGCTGCCCAACCGGGCGGTGCGCGGGAGTGGTTGAGTACGGGGGCAGCGGATGCGCGTGCGCGCACCGCGGCCGGCGCGGAGCGAGGGGGACGACACACGTGGGACCGGACGAGCTGAGCCCGCCCGAGCGGCGGCTGTGGGACGCCTTCCCCACCGCCGAGCGCGTCGACCTGCGCACCGGCGATCCCGCCGCGGACGACCCGGCCGGCGGCGCGGCCTGGGGCCCGGAGCGCATCGTGCGCGCCGAGGTCGTCGCCGCGCTGCTGCTCGGCGCGCGCGACACCGAGTCCGGGCACACCGCCGCGGTGCAGCTCACAGGCGCGCGGATCACCGGCCGCCTCGCGCTCGACCACGCCGACGTGGAGCACCATCTGCGGCTCCAGGACTGCTCGTTCGAGGAGTCCGTCGACCTCTACGGTGCCCGTACGCGCCAGCTCAGCTTCAACGGCTCGCACCTGCCCGGCCTGCTCGCCTCCCACCTCTGGGCCGAGGGCAGCCTCCGCCTGACCGGCTGTACGACCAGCGGCAAGATCCGGCTCGTCGCCACCCGTATCGCCGGCACCCTCATCCTCAACGGCGCCCGGCTGCACGGCCCCGAAGGCGAGGCGCTCAACGCCACCCGCCTCCAGGTCGACAACGACATCCTCATGCGCGACGACTTCTCCGCCCAGGGCACGGTGGTGCTGCGCAGCGCCCGCGTCGGCGGCAGCGTCGACATGCGCGCCGCCACACTCGCTCCCGGCCCGGACGGGATCGCTCTCGACGCCGCCCGGGTCCAGATCGACGGCGACCTGTCCGCGTACCGGTTGACGGCCACCGGCAGGCTTGCCGCCCGCGGCGCCGCCATCAACGGCGCGCTGTTCCTGCGCGCCGCCACGCTCGACCACCCGGCCGGGCAGACCCTCGACGTCCCCGGAGCGCACATCGGCTCCGACGTCGTGCTGGACAAGGGCTTCTGCTCCCGGGGCGAGATGCGGATCGCCGGCACGGCGATAGGGAGCCGGCTCGTGATGAGTGGCGCCGAACTGCGGGGAGACGTGGAGGGCACCGCCCTCAACGCGTACGGAATCCAGGTCGGCGGGGACATCGAGGGGGACCACGTGACGGCCACCGGCCGGGTCGTGCTGTCGGGTGCGCAAATCACCGGCCGCCTTGACCTCGCCGGCAGCAGCATCGCCCGGCACGCTCCCGAGGCCACCGCCCTGTCCATACGCCGCACCAGCACTCCCGAGGCCGACCTGCGCACCGCCCGACTCCACGGCGCCCTCGACCTGCGGCACTCCACATTCGGAGTGGTTCACGACACCGCCGGCTCCTGGCCGTCCCGCGTCCACCTCGACGGCGCCGTCTACGGACAGCTCCACACCCCGCTGTCGGCCGCCGAGCGGCTGTCCTGGCTGAGCCGGGGCGACAGCCCATACGTTCCACAGCCCTACGAGCAGCTCGCCGCCGAGTACCGCCGCCTCGGTCATGACGACGACGCCCGCCGCGTCCTGCTCGCCAAGCAGCGCGCCCGCCGCGTCCGGCTGCCCTGGTACGCCCGTGTCTGGGGCATCGTGCAGGACGGCGTCGTCGGCTACGGCTACCGCCCCGAGCGGGCCGTCGCCTGGCTGGCCGGGCTGCTGGTGCTGGGCTCGCTCCTCTTCCACGCGGACCGGCCGCGGGCACTGGAGCCGGACAAGAAGATCGGGTTCAACCCGTTCGTCTACACCCTGGACACGCTGCTGCCGGTCGTCGACTTCGGCCAGGGCAACGCGTTCGCGCCCGACGGCGGCTCGCAGTGGGTGGCGTATCTGCTCACCGCCGCCGGGTGGATCCTCGCCACCGCCGTGGCCGCGGGCGCCGCGCGGGCGCTGAACCGGCCGTAGAGGGGCGGGCTTGCGGGGCGGGTCTGCGGCGAGGGGGCCAGGGCCCGGGGCCCCACGTCCCGCACCAGGGCCCGCGGACCGTGCCGGACGCGGCCCGAGCGGCGGCGGCCGTCGGCGGGAGCCAGGAGAGCCCGCCGAGCGGCCGCCGCCGCGCCGGGACCCGCGAACACCCGCCCGGGTGCGGGTCCGCCCGGTGCGTCCCCCGCCCGGGAAACGCACCGGAGGCACCGGAAAGGCCGGAGGCACCGGACGCACCCCGTGGCAGGGAGCGCCGCGGTGGCGCAGGCGCGCGTCAGTAACGCAGCGCAGCCAGGTACTCATAGCTGTTGCGCGCCGTCGCGAACGGGTCGGCCGGGTTGTCGTGCTCGACGAGCCACTGCCTGACCCCGCCGCTCTTCGCGCCCTGGAACATCCTCGGGAAGTCCAGCACGCCGGAGCCGACGTCGGCGAAGTCGCCGTTCTCGGCCATGTCCTTGACGTGCAGGGCCGGGAACCGGCCCGGGTAGCGGCGGAAGTAGGTGAGCGGGTCGGCACCGCCGCGCGACGCCCAGAACACGTCGAACTCGAAGGCGACGAGATGGGGATCGGTCTCGTTGACGAGGATGTCGAAGAGCACCTCGCCGTCGACGGTGGCGTGGTCGCTGCCGTGGTTGTGGAAGAGGACCTGCTGCAGGCCGGCGTCCCGGCAGGCGCGGCCCGCCTCGTTCATGATCCGCGCGGCCTCGCGGAAGCCGGCCGGCGTGTGCATGGCGCCGGGCAGGCTGGGGACGACGACCCACTGGCCGCCCAGGGTGTGGACGTCCTCGATCGCCTGCGGCAGCCCGCTGCCGCGGACGATGTCCCACGCGACGTGCTCCAGTACCGCGCTGAGCCCGGCGTCGTCGATCATGCCGCGGATCTGCTGCGCGTTGTGGCCGTGCCGGCCGCTGACGCCGACGGTGGCGTAGCCGATGTCGGACAACTGCTGCAGGGTGCCGGCGAAGTCCGTGGCCAGGGGCCCGCGCATGGTGTAGAGGTGCATGCCGATACCGCCGGGCGGGATGCGCCGCTTGCCGCAACTGCCGCGCCCCGCCGCCTGGGCCGCGGCCGCGGGTCCGGCCGCGCCGCCGAGGGCGGCGGCGGTACCGGCGCCGAGCGCCGCGGCGAGCAGCCCGCGCCGCCCCATCCCGCTGTTCACCGGCCGCCGGGGCCTGCCCGTCCCGTCGGCTCCAAGGTCCGTTTCGTGCCTGCCGTTCATGCGCACAACCGCCTCTCCCGCGTCTCACGAGTCCGTTTAGAAAGCGCTTTCTGGCATGCGCGCATCAGAGTAAGCGGCCCGCGTCACGCGGTCAACGGGTCGGGGGCCACGGGCCCCGCGCCCGGCCTCTCAGAGCCGGACCAGCACGTCGTCCAGCTCCTTGCGCCGGATGTCCGGCACCCGCGCCCCCTCTGCCGGGTAGCCGACCGGGATCACGTACGCCGCCCGCTCCTCCGGCGGCCGCTCGCACACCTCGCCGAGGAACCGCATCGGGCTCGGCGTGTGCGTCAGCGTCGCGAGCCCCGCCTGGTGCAGCGACGCGAGCAGGAAGCCGACGGCGATGCCGACCGACTCCTTCGTGTAGTACGGGCGCGGGCTCTGCGGCCCCTTGTGCACCTCGAAGACGACGATCACCGCGGGCGCCGCCTCCAGGAACGGCTTGTGCCAGTCCGTACCCAGCGGCGCCAGCGCCGCCAGCCACTCCGGCGAGGCCCGGCGCGCGTAGAACTCCCGCTCCGCCTGCTCCGCCGCCTCCCGCAGCCGCCGCTTGCGGTCCGGGTCGGTGACGACGACGAAGCGCCACGGCTGCACGTTGGCGCCGCTGGGCGCGGTGGCGGCGGTGCGGACCGCCCACTCCAGGACGCCGTCCGGGATCGGGCGCGGCGAGAAGTCGCGTACGGTGCGGCGGCGCGTCATCGCGTCGTGGAAGACGCGGCTGCGCACCGGCGCGTCCGACGCCGGCACGCCGAGCGGCTCGTACGGGACGGTGGGATACGGGGCCGGATGGGGCTGCGAGGTCGTCATCAGGCCAGCAGAACACGCCGGACGGACTTGGACTAGACCTGGTACGGCCGGAAGGCCAGCGCCCGCCGCCCGCCTGCCCGTCCCCGTCCGTCCGTCGTCCGTACGTCCGTAGGCGGCGTGCCCGCCGCCCCGCTACTCCTCGAAGCCCGCCGCGTCCACGAAGTCCGGCCGCGGGTCCAGCGCCGCCGCCAGCCGGAAGTGCCGCCGCACCTCGTCCGGGTCGCCCCCGGCCCGCTCCAGCGTGCGGGCCAGCGCGAAGTGCGCGTAGGCGTTGTCCGGCTCCCGGTCGACGACCGTGCGGAAATCGGCCTCCGCCGCGCCGAGGCGGGCGCTCATGAAGTACGCGCGGGCGCGCAGCAGCCGCGGCGAGACCTTCTCGGGATGGGCCTCGACCAGCGGGTCGAGCAGTTGGACCGCGCCCCGCGGATCGCGGGCGGCGAGCAACTGCTCGGCCGCCCGGTAGTCGACGACGTCGGTCTCCGGGCTGCGCTCGGCCACGGCGGACTCCTTCCTCGTCCTCTCCGTCCTCCCTCTGACGTCTTCCGCCTTGCTCACCGGGAGACCGCGGGGAGACGAATCACCTTCAACACGGGATCATGCCCCGGTGTTCCGCCCCCTGACCCCCTTGCGTGCCACCAGTTCCTCCCAGAGCTTGCGCACCCGCTCCGCCAGCTCCGCCTGCGTACCGTCGTTGTCCACGACGATGTCGGCGATCGCCAGCCGCTGCTCGCGCGTGGCCTGCGCCGCCATCCGGGCGCGTGCCTCGTCCTCGGCCATGCCGCGCAGCCGTACCAGCCGGTCGAGCTGGGTGGCGGGCGCCGCGTCGACGACCACGACGACGTCGTACAGCCCGGCCAGGTCGTTCTCGGCCAGCAGCGGCACGTCGTTCACGACGACCGCGTCCGGGCCCGCCGCCTCCTGCAGCGCGGCGGAGCGGTCGCGGACCAGGGGGTGGACGATGGCGTTCAGCACCCGGAGCCGGTCGGCGTCGGCGAAGACGATGCCGCCGAGCTTCGCCCGGTCCAGGCTTCCGTCCGCGGCGAGCACGCCGTCGCCGAACTCCGCGACGACCGCGGCCAGCCCCGGGGTGCCGGGCTCCACCACCTCGCGGGCGATCCGGTCGGAGTCGACGATCACCGCCCCGTACGAGGCCAGCAGCCGCGACACCGCGCTCTTGCCGGCGCCGATCCCGCCGGTCAGTCCCACCGTCAGCATGGGTCAACCTTAGGGTCTGTCGTTTGGATCTTCGCCGGGCTCGCGGCGCCTGGCACCGCACCTCGCCGCGTTGTCGTCGGTCAACGACGCTCCGCGTCGCCTCCCTCCTCCGCCTTGCGATGCACGGCACCAGCCGCCGCTCCCTGATCCGGCAAGATCCAAACGACAGACCCTGGGCCGCGTACGCAAGGGCGGCGGAGGCCGGAGCGCACCGTCCGCGCTCCGGTCCCCGCCGCCGCACGGTCCGCGTCTCAGTCGCCCTCCTCGCGCTCCGCGAGGAACTGCTCGAAGGCGCTGCCCAGCTCGTCCGCAGAGGGCAGTTCCGCGGGCTCGGCCATCAGGTTCTCCCGGTCGTCGCCGCCGGCCAGCGCGTCGTACTGGTGCTCAAGCCCGCGGACCATGCCGACCAGTTCCTCGTCGCCCTCGTCGACCTGGCGCTCGATCTCGTTCTGCACCTTGAGCGCCTCCGAGCGCAGCGCGTGCGCCACCCCCGGCAGGACGAGGCCCGTCGCGGAGGTGATCGACTCCAGGACGGTCAGCGCGGCGTCCGGGTACGGGGTGCGGGCCAGGTAGTGCGGCACGTGCGCCGCGACGCCGAGGACGTCGTGCCCGGCCTCGCCGAGCCGGTACTCCAGCAGCGCGTCGGCGCTGCCGGGCACCTGGGCCTCGTCGAAGACGCCGCGGTGGCCCGGCACCAGGTCAATGCGGTTGCCGTGCGGCGTGAGGCCCACCGGGCGGGTGTGCGGCACACCCATGGGGACGCCGTGGAAGTTGACCGCCAGGCGCACGTTCAGCCGCTCCACGATCTCGCGGACGGCCTCGGCGAAGCGCTCCCACTCCACGTCGGGCTCGGGGCCCGTCATCAGCAGGAACGGGCTGGCCGTGGCGTCGCGGACGAGGTGGAGTTCGAGGGTGGGGACCTCGTACGCGGCCCAGTGGTCGCGGCGGAAGGTCATCAGGGGCCGGCGCGCGCGGTAGTCGACGAGCCGGTCGTGGTCGAAGCGCGCGACGACCTCGTGCGGCAGGTCGTCGAGCAGCCGCTCGTTGATCTGGGCGCCGGTCTCGCCGGCGTCCATGAAGCCTTCGAGGTGGTAGAGCAGGGTCAGCCCCGCCGAGTCGTGCTCCAGCACCGCGTCGACGGCCGCGAGCCCGCTGGGGTCCCATTCGTACATGCTCATGAGGGTGTAACACCCCGCGTGCCCGCGGTGATTCCCGGTGACGCGGACCGAATTGCGGGCGCGGCCGCCGCACCGCCCGTACACCAGGTCAGCCGGGCCGCCGGCCCCGGAATCCGGCCGGACCGGCTGGCTGGATCATGACGTACGGCGGCGGAACCTCGCCGCGGCGTATAGCGTCCTTCTTCGCAGAAGGAGGGGGTCGTCGTGCCTGAGGAGGGGCCGGGAGGAGAAGTCCCGGGCGGGCGCGGTGGGTTGCGGGAGCCGCTGAGGCCCCGCCGAGGGGGGCGGCGCCGCGTGTCGCGCTCCCTCACGCTCGCCGCCATCGGTGCCTGCGTCATCGTGATCGCGAGCATCGTCGTGTCCGCATGGCCCGGCGGCGCCGGGCTGAGACCGCCGGGGGCGCCGTCACCCGACGCCACCACGGCCGCCGCCTTCACGGGCGTGTACCGCATAGGAGCCCTCGGGGACGCCGACCCGGGCGGCGGCCGGGACACCGTCCTGACCCGGAGCGTGACCCGGGCGCTCGCCGACCACGGCAGCGGCAACGGCGGCGGCAACGGCGGCGTGGCGACGCCGCCGCTGGGCGTCTCGGACCTCACCGCCCACAAGGAGTCCACCGAGCCCGCGAACCGCAGCCTGATAGCCCGCTGGGTGGAGAGGGAGCCGGGCCTGACCGGGGTCGTCGGCGGCGACCCCGCCCTCAACCTGCCGGAGAGCGGCCTGACGTCCTTCCGCCTCCCCGTCGTACGCGCCTGCCGCCACGACGGCGCCGGCACCGGTCCCGAGGCGCGCTACGCCGACACCAACGAGCTGCGCTCCTCCGCGTCCACCGCCGACATGGGCGTCGTCCTGGCCCGCCACCTCGCCGCCACCCCGGGGGTCCGCAAGGTCTACGTCCGCGGCGACACCGCCGCCGACCCCACCCGGGCGCTCGTCGACCGGCTGCGCGCGGACGGCGTCGAGGTCCGCGCCGACGACGCCGGGCAGCTCGCCGACGGCATCGGCCGGTTCGGGCCGGACGCGGTGTTCCTGGAGGGCGGGGCGCGGAACCTGGCGGAGTGGCTGGAGGAGGTCGAGGACAGCGGGTTCGACGGCGTGAAGGCGCTGTGGGATCCGACCGCGCCGACGTGCACCGGCCGCAACCCCGCCGCCGACGCCGGCTTCTCCGTACCGGACGGCTGGCTGACCGTCCGCGGCCACTACGACGTCCGCCTGGACCCCGACGCCGACCGCCGCGCCGCCGTCCGCGAGGCCCTCGGCGCGGAGCTGGCCACCCGCCCGTACGCCGTCGAGACCTACGACGCGGCCCGGGCGATGCTCTCCGCCTGGGACACCGTCTCGGCGGAGGAGCGCAACAGCAACGAGCCGGACCTGGCGCGCGCCGCGCTGGCCGAGGCGCTTCCGACGGTGCAGGTGCGGGGGACGCTGGGCGGCTGGTGGAAGGAGCTGTCGCAGGCCGAGGAGCACCCGGTGGTGTGGCTCGACCGCCGGGAGGAGGGCCGGTGGCGGCAGCAGGCGGAGAAGCGCCGCTGACACGCGGGCCGTAAGGGCGGGACCCGGGTCGTACGGACGTGCCGCCCCCTTCGTACGGAAAGGCCCGCCCGTACGCCCTGGCCGTGGCCAGGGCGTACGGGCGGGCCGCCGCGCGTCCGCCGTCCGCAGCCGTCCTACGGGACCCCGGCGCCCCGCTGCCCGGACGGCTCCCGTGCCTCGTCTCCCGCGACGCCCCCGGTGCCTTCGGCCCTCTGCGGCCCCTCGGGGCGCTCCAGCGCCACCTTCGGCAGCCTCCTGGCCAGCGGGCCGGGCAGCCACCAGGCGTGCCGGCCGAGCAACTGCATCACCGCGGGCACGACCAGGCAGCGGATCACCAGGGCGTCCAGCAGGATCGCCACCGCGAGACCGAGCCCGAACTGCTGGAGCATCCGGTCCGGGCTGAGTATGAACGCCGCGAACACCACGATCATGATCAGCGCCGCGGCCGTGATCACCTGCCCGGTGACGGCCAGGCCCTCGCGTACCGAGTGCGCGGCGTTCTTCGTACGCTCCCACTCCTCGTGCATCCGGGAGACGAGGAAGACCTCGTAGTCCATGGAGAGCCCGAACACGATGGCGAAGATCATCACGGGGATGAACGCCTCGATCGGCCCCTGCTCCACGCCGAACCAGCCCTCCTGGAACACCAGCGTGATCACGCCGAGCGCGGCGCCGATGGACAGCAGGTTCAGCACCGCCGCCTTGAGCGGGATCCACAGCGAGCGGAACACCAGCATCAGCAGCAGCGTCGACAGGCCGACGACGAGCGCGACGAACAGCGGCATCCGGTCGGCGACCGTGTCGGAGAAGTCCTGCGCACCGGCGGTGGCGCCGCCGACCAGGTACTCCGCGTCCGTCTGCGCCGCCAGCGGCGGCAGCACGTCGTCCCGCAGGTCGTGCACGAGGTCGGCGGTCGCCGCGTCCTGCGGCGCCGACTCGGGGAAGACGATGACGGTGGCGACCTCGCCGTCCTCGGACGGCAGCGGCGGGCTCGTCGCGGCCACGCCGTCGGTCCGCGCGATCTGCGCCTGCGCCTGCTCCCCCGCCTCGGCCGCACCGGTGGCGCCGCCGCCCTGTGCGACGACGAAGAGCGGGCCGTTGAAGCCGGGCCCGAAGCCCTCGGCAAGCAGGTCGTACGCCTTCCTGCTGGTGGTGGAGGTCTGGTCGTTCCCGGCGTCGGCGAAGCCGAGCCGCATCCCGAGCGCGGGTGCCGACAGGGCCAGCAGGGCGACCAGGGCGGCGACCAGCGCGGGCAGCGGACGGCGCTGCACGGCCGTCGCCAGGGCGCGCCAGCGGCGGCCCTCGACCTTGCCCTTGGCCGCGGCCTTCTCGGCGTGCTTGAGGACGTGGCGCTGGATGCGCCGGCCGAGGACGGCGAGCAGCGCGGGCAGCAGCACCAGCGACGCGGCCATGGTGACCAGCACGGTCAGCGCCACCGCGAGGGCCACGCCCTGCAGCGCGCCGAGGCCGAGGGCGACCAGGCCGAGGAGGGCGATGATGACGGTGCAGCCGGCGAAGAAGACCGTGCGCCCGGCGGCGTCGAGCGCGATCCGCGCGGCGCTGTCGCGGTCGGCGCCGCGGACCAGCTCGTGGCGGTAGCGGTAGAAGATGAGCAGCGCGTAGTCGACGCCCACGCCGAGGCCGACGAGCATCATGATCGGCGGGGTGAAGTCGGCGACGGTGAAGACGTGCCCGGCCAGGGTGATCAGGCCGACGGCGGTGCCGACCGCGAACAGCGCGGTGACCAGCGGCACGGCGGCGGCCACCAGCGAGCCGAAGAGCAGCACGAGGATCACCAGCGCGGCGAGCATGCCCGCGCCCTCGGCGGCCCCGCCGCCGCCCTCCTCTGCGCCGCGCACGGCGTCGCCGCCCAGCTCGACCTGGAGCGCGTCGGTCTGCGCGTCCTGCGCGGTGTCGATGATCTCCTTGACGTCGGCCTTGGGGACGAGTTCCGCCTTGTCGTCCAGGGTGACGGTGGCGTACGCGATGTCGCCCTTCTCGGACACCGCGGCCCCGCCGTCGGCGTACGGGCTGCGCACGTCCACGACGCTCGGCAGCCCGCGCACCTGCTCCAGCACCCGCTCGACGTCCTGCTCGGTGCCCGCGGCGCGCATCCCCCGCTCGTCCTTGAACACGATCTCCACGCTGTCGCCGGCCTGCGCGGAGCCGTGCTCCTCCAGCAGGTCGGTGGCGGCCTGGGAGTCGGTGCCGGGGAGGGAGAAGTCGTTGCGCCAGTCGCCGCCGACGGCCTGGGAGGTCGCGGTGACGCCGAGGAGGACGGCGATCCAGAGCAGGACCGCCATTCTGCGGCGGCGGCGTGACCAGTCGGCGAGACGGGCGAAGAGCCCGGGGCGGACGTCGGGGGCGGGGGGCGGAGCTGCGGGGTTTGCGGACATGACGCCAGCTTGGTGGGCGGAGCCGGGTGCACACATCGGCCCGGTGCAGGCAACGGCCGTACCCCACGGGTTGCGTCCGCGGCCGCCCCGTACTACCCGGGTTGCGTCCGCTCCCCCGGGCCCTGCCCGATCCCCTAGGGGGAGCCCCTACGGCCGCGCGGCGGCGCCGGGCAGGGCGCTGATGCGGAGGGCGGGCGGGGCCGGCGGGGAGCTTGGCGGGCGGGCTCGGCGGCGGGGTCCGCGGGGGCGGCTCGCTGTCGGTGGGGCGGCCTACCCTTGGGCGGGTGCGTGGGGGGTGTGGGCGGGCCGTGCCGAACAGCGCTGTGCGGGACGGGGGTTCAGGGGCCCAGCCAGCCCGGCTGGACCATCCCCGACTCGTACGCCAGCACCACCAGCTGCGCCCGGTCCCGTACGCCCAGCTTCGTCATGATCCGGCTCACGTGCGTCTTCGCCGTCGCCGGGCTCAGCACCAGCCGCGCCGCGATCTCGTCGTTCGTCAGCCCCGCCGCCACCAGTTGCATCACCTCGGCCTCCCGCTCCGTCAGCGCGTTCAGCCGCGGGCTCGGCTCCGGAGCCTTCACCCGGCCGGCGAACTCGGCGATCAGCCGCCGCGTCACCGAGGGGCTGATCAGCGCGTCGCCGCGCGCCGCCACCCGCACCGCGTGGATCAGCTCCTCCGGCTCGGTGTCCTTGACCAGGAACCCGGCGGCGCCGGCGCGCAGCGCCCCGTAGACGTAGTCGTCGAGGTCGAACGTGGTCAGGATGACGACCCTGACGTCCGCCAGCCGCTCGTCCGCGGCGATCCGCCGGGCGGCCTCCAGGCCGTCGGTGTCCGGCATCCGGATGTCCATCAGTACGACGTCGGGGCGCAGTTCGCGGCACGCGGCCACCGCCGCGGCGCCGTCGCTCGCCTCCCCGACCACGTCGAGGTCGTCCTCGTCCTCCAGGATCGAGCGGAAGCCGGCGCGCACCAGCTTCTGGTCGTCCGCGAGCAGAATCCTGATCATGCCTGCGCGTGCTCCGTTCCGTAGGGCAGCCTGGCGGTGACGGCGAAGCCGCCGCCACCCGGCCGCGGCCCCGCGGCCAGCTCCCCGCCGACCGCCCGCGCCCGCTCCCGCATTCCGCCGATGCCGGTGCCGCCACCGACCGCGCCGGTCCCGGTGCCTCCTGGTCCGCTCCCGGCTCCGTCCCCGGTACGGACGTCGGCGGCCGCGCCCCGTCCGTCGTCCTCCACCGCCAGCCGCAGCTCGCGCTCACCGTAGTCCAGCCGTACGGTCACGGACGTGGCCCCCCGCGCATGCCGCGCGACGTTGGTCAGCGACTCCTGGACGACCCGGTACACGATCAGGTCCAGCTCCGCCGGCAGCGACCGCTCCGCACCCTCGACGAGAGTCTGCACCCGCAGCCCCGCGGTGTCCGCCGCCCGCTCGGTCAGCTCGCCCAGGCGCGCCAGCCCGGGCGCGGGCGCCGTCGGCGCCTCGTCGTCGACCTGCCGCAGCACCCCCAGCGTGGTGCGCAGCTCGCGCAGCGTCTCGCGGCTGGTCTCCTTGATGGTCGCCAGCGCGTCGGCGGCGGCCGGGTCGGGGGCGTCGCTCTTCTTCAGCCGGTGCAGCGCCGCGCCCGACTGGACGTTGATCAGCGAGATGTTGTGCCCGATGACGTCGTGCAACTCGCGTGCGATACGCAGCCGTTCCTCGGTCGCGCGCCGGCGCGCCTCGCCTTCGACGTGCGCCCGCCGCCCGTGCCACATCGCGCCCAGCGCCAGCACGGCGACGATCCAGCCGGTCAGCATGAACAGCGCGACGCCGTTGACGTCGTCGTTGCCCGACAGCGTCCCCGCGGTGGTGCCGGCGACGACGAGCGCGCCCAGCGCCGCCGCCGCGCGCAGCCGCCCCGCGGCGGCCACGCCGTACAGCGCGATGACGAGCACGAGGAACACGGGTCCGTCGTACGCGCTGCTCACGTAGTAGACGCCGACGAGCGGGATGACGAACCCGGCCACGGCTACCGGATGGCGGCGGGCGAAGTACAGCGCCCCGGACGCCAGCACGATCAGCGCCCAGCCCACGGCCGTCGTCGTCCACGACTCCTTGCGCTCGCCGACGAACGCCTGCACCGTGCCCAGCGCCACGAGCGTGCCCGTCCCGGCCGCGAGGGCGGTGTCCGCCGCGCGGCCCTGGGGCAGGCGGAGCTGGCGTACGGGCAGGGGCATGACCCCAGCGTACGTGCCCAGGGCGCACGCCCCGGAACGAAGGCCCGCGGGCCCGCACGCCCCGCCGGAGGCCGCGTACGGGCAGGAGACCGCGTACGGGCACACAGGCGGAAGCCCGCCGCCCCCGGAGGGACGACGGGCTTCCGTCTGTCGTGCTGCGTCCGACTGCTACGCCTTCCGGCCCGCGGTCAGCTCTGGCCGCCGGCCAGCTTCTCGCGGAGCGCCGCCAGCGCCTCGTCCGAGGCCAGCGCGCCGGAGTCGTCGGCACCCTCGGAGGAGTACGAACCGCCGCCGGACGGAGCCGGCGCCGAGTCGCCCGCTTCGGCCGCCGCCTGGGCGTCGGCCTCGCGGGACTTGACGACCTGCGCCTGGTGCTGCTCGAAGCGGGTGTGGGCCTCGGCGTACTGGCCCTCCCACTCCTCGCGCTGCTTCTCGTACCCGTCGAGCCACTCGTTGGTCTCCGGGTCGAAGCCCTCGGGGTAGATGTAATTCCCCTGGTCGTCGTACGAGGCGGCCATGCCGTAGAGCGTCGGGTCGAAGTCGACGGCCATCGGGTCGGGACCGAAGGTCTCGTTCGCCTGCTTCAGCGAGAGGCTGATGCGGCGACGCTCCAGGTCGATGTCGATGACCTTGACGAAGATCTCGTCGCCGACCTGGACGACCTGCTCCGGGATCTCCACGTGGCGCTCGGCCAGCTCGGAGATGTGGACCAGGCCCTCGATGCCCTCGTCGACGCGGACGAACGCGCCGAACGGCACCAGCTTCGTGACCTTGCCGGGCACGACCTGACCGATCTGGTGCGTGCGCGCGAACTGCTGCCACGGGTCTTCCTGGGTCGCCTTCAGGGACAGCGAGACGCGCTCGCGGTCCATGTCGACGTCCAGGACCTCGACCGTGACCTCCTGGCCGACCTCGACGACCTCGGAGGGGTGGTCGATGTGCTTCCAGGACAGCTCGGACACGTGCACCAGGCCGTCCACGCCGCCCAGGTCCACGAAGGCGCCGAAGTTGACGATCGAGGAGACAACACCCGATCGCACCTGGCCCTTCTGGAGGGTGGTGAGGAAGGTCTGCCGGACCTCGGACTGGGTCTGCTCGAGCCAGGCACGGCGGGACAGAACCACGTTGTTCCGGTTCTTGTCCAGCTCGATGATCTTGGCTTCGAGCTCCTTGCCGACATAGGGCTGCAGGTCGCGCACGCGGCGCATCTCGACCAGCGATGCGGGCAGGAAGCCCCGCAGGCCGATGTCGAGGATGAGACCGCCCTTGACGACCTCGATGACGGTACCGGTGACGATGCCGTCCTCTTCCTTGATCTTCTCGATGGTGCCCCACGCACGCTCGTACTGCGCGCGCTTCTTCGAGAGGATCAGCCGGCCTTCCTTGTCCTCCTTCTGAAGAACAAGGGCCTCGATCTCGTCGCCGACGGCGACGACCTCGTTCGGGTCGACGTCGTGCTTGATCGAGAGTTCCCGGGAAGGGATGACACCCTCGGTCTTGTAGCCGATGTCGAGCAGGACCTCGTCCCGGTCGACCTTCACGATGACGCCGTCGACGATGTCGCCGTCGTTGAAGTACTTGATCGTCTCGTCGATCGCGGCGAGGAAGGCTTCCTCGGAACCGATGTCGTTGACCGCGACCTGCGTCGTGGCGGCCGCGGTGTTCTCGGTGCTGCTCGTCATGTGGGATTGGGCTCCGGTACGGGCAAGTTGAGTCGTCGTCACTCCACGCCGAGAGCCCTGTGATCGCACCGCCGAAGCCGGACAGCCTAAGAGGCGCTTTCCCAACCCCCCAGGGGGAGTCCGGCAGCGCCTCGTGAACCGAGGGGACATACAACAGATGCGAGCGCGGCCTGCTCCGTCCGAGGCACGCAGGCCCGCAGCGCAACTTGTAGCATACGGGGGCAGCCGGGCATGGTCAATGCGCGAAGAGTGCACCTGGGGCATGCCGCCTCATACCCGGCAGTAGTGGCGCTCCGTCACTCTCGCGCGTGGCAGGAAGGTACTACGACAGGTCCGGCCGATGGTCCACGAGTACGAAAACGGTGCCGATGGTGCCGATGGGGCTGCTGATGCGGATGTTCCGGCAGAGGCTACCCGACGCCCCGTCCCCGCGCGGGAAACCCGCCTCGCGAGCCGTGGCTGGTGGGACCGCAACGCCGACGACTACCAGCGCGAACACGGCGGCTTCCTCGGCGGCGCCGACGGCGCCCGATTCATCTGGGGCCCCGAGGGCCTCGACGAGGCCGAGGCGCGGCTGCTCGGACCGGCCGGTTCACTGACGGGGCGCGCGGTACTGGAGGTGGGCGCGGGCGCGGCGCAGTGCTCCCGCTGGCTCGCGGAGCAGGGGGCGCTGCCCGTAGCACTGGACCTCTCGCACCGGCAGTTGCAGCACGCGCGCCGCCTGGCCCTCGACGCCTCCGGCGCCGCCGCGCCGTTCCCGCTGCTCCAGGCCGACGCGGCGGCGCTGCCGTTCCGCGACGGGTCGTTCGACCTCGCCTGCTCCGCGTACGGCGCCGTGCCCTTCGTCGCCTCCCCGGTCGCGGTGATGCGGGAGGTCCGGCGGGTGCTGCGGCCCGGCGGGCGGTGGGTCTTCTCCGTCACCCACCCCGTGCGCTGGGCCTTCCCCGACGAACCCGGCCCCGAGGGGCTGTCGGTCGCCGGGTCCTACTTCGACCGCACCCCGTACGTCGAGCAGGACGAGGACGGCAGCGCACTGTACGTCGAACACCACCGCACGCTCGGCGACCGCGTCCGCGACGTCGTGGACGGCGGCTTCCGGCTGCTCGACCTGGTGGAGCCGGAGTGGCCGCAGTGGCACGACCAGGAATGGGGCGGCTGGTCGCCGCTGCGCGGGCACCTCATCCCCGGCACGGCGATCTTCGTCTGCGAAGCGGCCTGAGCGACCCCCGCCCGCCTGTTCAAGCGGCAGGCGCGCGCCGCCGGGAGCCCGGGCCGTAGCACACTGGCGTTCGTGGCCCTCCGCTCCGACGCACTCGACGCCCTGCCCGTACGCCACGCGCTGCCCGCCCTGCGCGCCGCCCTCGACGGCCCCGACGCTCCCGGCGCCGCCGTACTCGGCGCACCGCCCGGCACCGGCAAGACCACCCTCGTGCCGCTGGCCCTCGCCGGACTCCTCCCCGGCGCCGAAGCCGCCCCCCGCCGGGTACTCGTCGCCGAACCCCGCCGCATGGCGGCGCGGGCCGCCGCCCGCCGCATGGCGTGGCTGCTCGGCGAGGAGACCGGTGACCGGGTCGGCTTCACCGTCCGCGGCGAACGCCGCGCCGGACCCCGCACCCGGGTCGAGGTCGTCACCACCGGCGTCCTCCTCCAACGCCTCCAGCGCGACCCCGAGTTGGCCGGCGTGGACGCCGTTCTCCTCGACGAGTGCCACGAACGGCACCTCGACGCCGACACCGCACTCGCCTTCCTCGTCGACGTACGCGCCGCCCTCCGCCCCGAACTGCGGCTCATCGCCGCCTCCGCCACCTCCGACACCGCCGCCTGGGCGCACCTCCTCACCGGACCCGACGACTCCGCCCCCGCCGCCGTCGTACGCGGCGAAGGCACCATGCACCCCGTGGCGATCGGCTACCGCCCCCCGCCCGCCGGCACCCGCCCCGCGCACGGCACCCGGGTCGACCCGGCGCTGCTGGCCCACATCGCCGACGTCGTACGCGAAGCGCTGCGCCGGCCGGACGGCGACATCCTGTGCTTCCTTCCCGGCGTCGGCGAGATCGCCCGGGTCGCCGGACTGCTGGGCGGCGTACCCGCAGAAGTGCTCCAACTGCACGGACAGGCCCCCGCCGACGTGCAGAACGCCGTGCTGCGCGGAAGCGCCCCCGGCGAGCGGCGCGTGATCCTCTCGACCGCGGTGGCCGAGTCCAGCCTCACCGTGCCCGGCGTACGGATCGTCGTCGACGGCGGACTCGCCCGCGAACCGCGCATGGACCACGCCCGCGGCCTCGGAGCGCTCACGACCGTACGGGTGTCCGCCGCCACCGCCACGCAGCGACTGGGCCGCGCCGGGCGCGAAGGGCCCGGGCTCGCGCTGCGCTGCTGGGCGGAGGCCGAGGACGGCCGGCTGCCGCGCTACCCGTCGCCCGAGATCGCCGTCGCCGACCTCGCCGCCTTCGCCCTCCAAGCCGCCTGCTGGGGCGACCCCGACGCCACCGGGCTCGCCCTGCTCGACGCCCCGCCGCCCGGCGCCATGGCCGCCGCCCGCGACGTGCTGCGGGCGGTCGGCGCCGTGGACACCGCCGGCCGCCCGACACCCCGCGGCACCCGCCTCGCCGGCCTCGGCCTCCACCCCCGGCTCGGCCGCGCCCTGCTCGACGCCGCCGCCGAAGCCGGCCCCCGGGCCGCCGCGGAGGCCGTGGCGCTGCTCAGTGAGGAACCGCCGCGCCCGTACGGCGACGACCTCGCCGCCGCCTGGCGCCGCGCCCGCCGCGGCGGCGACGCCTACGCCGCCCGCTGGCGCCGCGAAGCCCAGCGCCTGCGGCGCGCCCTCGGCACACCGGCGGGCGAGCCCGCGAAAGCCGGGACCGGAGACGCGGCACGCGAACCGGACCCGCGGACCGCCACCCCGGCCACCGGGCAACCCGGCGCCCCGCCCGCGGCAGCCGCCGAACCCGCCGACCGCACCGGGACCGGCACCGTCCCCGCCGACGCGACCGGACGCACCCCCGAGGCCCGCTCCCCCGCCCGGGACGGCCGCGGCCCGCTCGGCGACGACGCCGTCGCCGGCCTCGTCGCCGCCCTCGCCTTCCCCGAACGCGTCGCCCGCGGACGCGGCGACGGGTCCTACCTCATGGCATCGGGAACCCGCGTCGAAACCGGCGGCGAATCCGCCCTGCGCGGCCAGGCATGGCTCGCCGTCGCCGTCGCCGACCGGCCCGTCGGCGCCGCCGGCGCCCGGCTGCGGCTCGGCGCCCCCCTCGACGAGGACACCGCCCTGCGCGCCGCGGAAACACTCCTCGGCACCGAGGACGAAGTCACCTGGTCCACCGAGCGCCGCGAAACCGTCGCCCGCCGCGTCACCCGCCTCGGCGCCGTCGAACTCCGCGCCCGGCCACTCCCCCGCCCCGACCCCGCCCGCCTGCACGCCGCCCGCCTCGACGGACTGCGCCGCGAAGGCACCGCCCTGCTGCGCTGGACCGACGCCGCCCGCGCGCTACGGCGCCGGCTCGCTTTCCTGCACCATGCACTCGGCGACCCCTGGCCCGACGTCCGCGACGACGCACTCCTCGCCCGCGCCGACGACTGGCTGGACGACGAACCCCGCCGCACCGACGCCGCCCGCGTACTCCACGGGCTCCTCCCCTGGGCCCGCGGCGAAGCCGCCCGGCTCGACGAACTCGCCCCGGAACGCATCGAGGTGCCCAGCGGCTCCCGCATCCGCGTCGACTACGACGACCCGCAGCAACCCGTGCTCGCCGTCAAACTCCAGGAACTCTTCGGCCTCGACAGCACACCGCGGATCGCGGACGGCCGCGTACCGCTCCTGGTGCACCTGCTCTCACCCGCCGGCCGCCCCGCCGCCGTCACCGCCGACCTGGCCTCCTTCTGGCGACAGGGCTACCCCGCGGTCCGCGCCGAACTGCGCGGCCGCTACCCGAAGCACCCCTGGCCCGAGGACCCGGCCACCGCCGCGCCCACCCGGCACACCACGCGCCGCACGAACGCCGGCCGCTGACCGGGAGCCCCGGACACCACGCGCCCCGCCGCCCGGCTACTCGACGGTCAGCTCCAGCGTCAACGTCACGCCCTCGCTCGTGGTCAGCAGCAGCAGGAACTTCCCCGTCTCGTCGCCCGCCTGGATCGTCGGCAGCTTCACCGTGCCGTCCGCGTCCGTCGTCAGGTTCAGCTTGCGGACCGGGTTGCCCTCCGCGTCCTTGAAGTACGGGCCCTTGTCGTTCTGCTCGCCCGCCTCCGTGACCATCGCCGCCGTCACCGGCGCCTCCGCGGCAGGGCCGCCCCGGTACGTCACCTTGGCCTCGACGGCACCGAACTCGCCGCCCGCCGCCGCCTTGAGCGCCTCGTCACCGACACGCGCCAGCCCGTACGACGCCTCCACCTCGGCGGCGAAGTCCACCGGGCTCACGCCGCCGCCCGTCGTGGCACGGATCGTGAAGTCCCCGGCCAGCTGACCGGCCTTGACCACCGGCGCCGTCGCGTAACCGGAGCTGTTGGTCGTGACCGACGCGGTCTTCCCGCCGCCGGCGAAGACCGCACCGGTCTGGCCGCTGATCGTGAACGTGACCGTCTTCCCGGACACGCCCGCGCCGCGCGAGGTCACGCCCCGCACCTTCGGGCGCTCCGCGAAGTCGGCACCGGTGTACGCGGTGCTGGACTGCGCACTCGCCACCCGCAGGTCCGAGATGGTCGGCGCCGGCTCCTCGGGGTCGTCGTCGCCGCCCCCGCCGGAGGGGGGCGGATCGCTGGGACCGGGACTGGGCGAGCCGCCGCCGTTGCCCTCGCCGTCGTCGTTGCCCTCGTCCTTGCCGCCGCCCTTGCCCGGCTTGTCGCTCTCCGAAGGGCTCGGCGACGGACTCGGCGTGTTGATGCCGTCGCTCCGGTCGCCCGGGTCGGCACCCGAGCCGTCGGGCACCGGGTCGGCGCCGCCCTCCTTGTAGAAGTCGTACCAGGTCAGGACCGTGCGGAGATACGACTGCGACTGGTTGTACCCGAGGATGGCGGCTTCCAGGTCGGCCTGCGAGGACAGGTCCCGCCCGCCCGCGCACAGATACCGCCCGGCGGACAGCGCCGCGTCGTAGACGTTGTCCGGATTGCGCTCACCGTCGTCGTTGCCGTCGCTGCCCCAGGTGGCCCACGTCGAGGGGATGAACTGCATCGGGCCGACGGCCCGGTCGTGGCTGGTGTCCCCGTCGTACTCGCCGCCGTCGGTGTCCGTGATGTTGGCGAAGCCGTTGCCGTTCAGCACGGGGCCGAGGATGGGGTTCCGCGTCGTGCCGTCCGCGGTCACGTCACCGCCGCGGGCATGCCCCGACTCCACCCGGCCTATGGCCGCCAGCAGCTCCCACTCCAGGTTGCACCCGGGGTTGCTGCGCGCGAGCCGGCTCTCGGCCTGCTTGTACGCGTCGAGGACCGTCGCCGGAATCCCGGACTCGTCGGCCTCGTCCTCCAACTCGTCACCCGGAGAGGGGTTGGCGCTCTCCAGCGGCGGCAGGTCCGTGTAATAAGGAGAGCCACCCGTGATCGAGTCCTCCCCGCCCCCCGGCGCCTGGTCAGGGGCGCTCTTCCCGGGAGCCTCGGGCCCGGCCGCGAGACCCGGCGCCTGTGAGGCCGACAGCGCCGCCATCGCGGCGGCAGCCACAGCCGCGGTCATCGCACCCTTGCGCAGTCGTCGTCGCGTCGGCGCAGACATCGCCTACCCGTCCCCTCCGTAGGTCTGCAGGCTCCCCCGCACAGCAATGCTCGCGACCATACGTCAAGTTGATGCCGCGTTCTACCGCCTGTGGATGAACGGTGACGGCACCCGGACATCCCCCGGAATCCGGAGTCCCGGAGTCAGTATTTCGGCCCGACGTGGACATCCATGAGCGCGACGGACGCCCGCCTGGCGACGGAGATGTTGAACGGATCGGAGCCGCGGGCAAGGGCCGACCACTCGACGCCGACGCGATCGAGGGCGTCGGTGAACAGCCTGCGGATGTCGTCGGACTTGTTGCTGAAGAAGTAGCGCGGATACTCGTAGCGCTTGCGCCGGCCGGCGACGAGACGAGTGGTCCAGTTCGTGATCCGGCACCCGTCTGAGTGGATGAGCCCGCGGATGAAGGGCCAGGGGTGCCGGTCGAGGATCTCCTGCTGCCACGGCTCCACAGCGATCCGCCGCTCGTGCTTCTTTCCCGCGCCGTGCTGGGGGAACAGGCACGGCAGGTGAAGGGAGTACACCTTCACGTTGTGGCAGCCCGTCCGGGAGACCAGGCAGACCCTGTTGTGCGGGAAGACCGCGTTCATCGCACGGCGGCAGTCGCGCATCAGCCCGGGCCAGGCGTCGGCACAGGTGATCATGAGGCTGGGCACCCGGTGTCCGGAGTACCGGACGATGTGGCCGTCGCCCAGGTAGAGGCCCAGGAGGTAGGAGTAGGCCGTGTCGTTCAGGGGGCGGCCGTCGCACCGCGGGCACGGCCGCTCCGGCACACCGGGCAACGTCCCCCGTGCGGCCCGGTCCCGGTGGAGCCAGTAGCCGACGGTCCCTGCGGGGACGCCCAGGCGTCTGGCGACGTCGGCGTTCCGGGCCCCGTTGTGCAGCATGGCAAGTGCCTGATCGCGGATATCCGCACCGTGCGTGTTCATGGAACAACTGTGCGCGACCCGGAGTGTGAACACACTGCCCGGCCGCCGGAATTCACGAGAAGGGTGCGCTCCGCTTGAGCGAGGGAGAGTGCCCGGTGTGGGATTCGAACCCACATGCCCGAAGGCACGGCTGTTTGAGAGCCGCGTGTCTCACCAGTTCCACCAACCGGGCCCGCTCTGCGCGGTCCCACCCTACCGCGTACTCACCTCCCCCCGCGGGGTCGGTACTCTCGTGGATGCCCCTTCCGCAGCCAGGCAATACCCCGAGGAGCACCGTGAGCGCCCCCGAGACCCCCGAAACCCCGGAGGACATCGCCGCCGTAAGTGCCGGTGGCGACGAACACGTGCCGCCGCAGACCACCCGGGTCGTCATCGCCGAGGACGAGGCCCTCATCCGGCTCGATCTGAAGGAGATGCTGGAGGAGGAGGGGTACACCGTCGTCGGGGAGGCCGGGGACGGGGAGACCGCGGTGCGGTTGGCTCGGGAGCATCACCCGGATCTGGTGATCCTCGATGTGAAGATGCCCGTGCTCGACGGCATCTCCGCCGCCGAGCAGATCGCCGCCGACTCCATCGCCCCGGTGCTGATGCTCACCGCGTTCTCCCAGCGCGAGCTGGTCGAGCGGGCGCGGGACGCGGGGGCCATGGCGTATCTGGTGAAGCCGTTCAGCAAGGGTGACGTGGTCCCGGCCATCGAGATGGCCGTGTCGCGTTACACGGAGCTGAAGACGCTGGAGAAGGAGGTCGTCGACCTCACCCAGCGGCTGGAGACGCGCAAGCTGGTGGACCGGGCGAAGAGCATCCTGCAGACCGAGTACGGGCTGTCGGAGCCGGCGGCGTTCCGGTGGATCCAGAAGACGTCGATGGACCGCCGGCTGTCGATGCAGCAGGTGGCCGAGGCCGTGATCGAGGACGACGCGGAGAAGAAGGGCAAGAAGAAGCAGGGTTAGTCCGCGGGGCCGGCAGGGCGGCATCCGTTCGGCGGTTGCCTGCCGCGCCCGCGCCGCGCCCGCGTCGCACGTGAGAGCGGCCCGTGCCCCCCTCCCCGGGGCGCGGGCCGCTCTGTGTGTGCGGTGGGTTTCAGTCTTCGCCGAGGTATGCCTTGCGCACGGACTCGTCGTGCAGCAGTTCCTCGCCGGTGCCCGACAGGACGACCTTGCCGACCTCCATCACGTGGCCGTGGTCGGCGATGGAGAGTGCGGCCTGGGCGTTCTGCTCGACGAGCAGGATGGTGGTGCCCTGGGACTTCAGCTCCCGGATCGTCTCCATGATCTTCTGCATCATGATCGGCGAGAGGCCCATGGAGGGTTCGTCGAGCATGAGCAGCTTGGGCCGGGACATCAGTGCCCTGCCCATGGCGAGCATCTGCTGCTCGCCGCCGGAGAGGGTGCCCGCGGCCTGCTTGCGCCGTTCCCCGAGGATGGGGAACAGCTCGTAGCACATGGTGATGTCCTGCTCGATGCCCGCCGAGTCCTTCCGGAGGAAGGCGCCGAGTTGGAGGTTCTCGGTGATGGTGAGGCGGGGGAAGAGCCGGCGGCCTTCCGGGGAGTGGGCGAGGCCCATGGCGACGATCTTGTGGGCGCCGACGCCGTTGAGCGGCGTGCCGTCGAAGAAGATCTTGCCGCCGGAGGGCTTCAGCAGTCCGGACAGGGTGCGCAGGGTCGTCGTCTTGCCGGCGCCGTTGGTGCCGATGAGCGTGACGACCTCGCCGCTCTGGACGCTGAACGAGATGCCCTTGACGGCCTCGATCTTGCCGTAGGCGACCTTCAGGTCTTCGACCTGCAGTAGCGCGGTCACGCGTCGCCCTCCTTGCTCGTCTTGGGGGTGCTGCCGCTCCCGGTGTTCTTGGCGAGCGCGTCCTCGGCCGCGGTGACCTCGGCGACGGCCTCGTCCTCGGGGACGCCCTCGAAGGGGGTGCCGAGGTACGCGGCGACGACGCGGTCGTCGCTCTGGACGACGTCGGGGGTGCCCTCGACCAGTTTTTCGCCCTGGACGAGGACGGCGACGCGGTCGCAGAGTCCGAAGATGAACCGCATGTCGTGCTCGATGACGAGTACCGAGATGCCCTGTTCGCGGATCGCGAAGACCAGCTCGCGGGTGGCCCGGGTCTCCTGCGGGTTCATGCCCGCGGTGGGCTCGTCGAGGAGCAGCAGTCCGGGTTCGCTCGCCAGTGCCCGGGCGATTTCCAGCTTGCGCTGTTCGCCGTAGGGGAGGTTGCGGGCGAGGTGGTCGCGCTTGGCGGCCAGCCCGGTGAACTCCAGCAGCTCCATGGCGCGTGCTTCGGACGTCCGCTCCGCCTTTTTGAAGCCGGGGCCGCGCAGGAGCGCGGACCACAGCCCTTCGCGGGTGCGGGTGTGCCGGCCGACGAGGACGTTTTCCAGGACCGTCATGTTGGCGAAGAGACGGATGTTCTGGAAGGTACGGGCGATGCCCGCCTCGGTGACGCGGTGGGAGCGGTGCGGCAGGACCGTGCCCTTGTAGCGGACCGTGCCCTCGGTGGGGATGTAGAGCCCGGTCATGCAGTTGAAGAAGGTGGTCTTGCCGGCGCCGTTGGGGCCGATGAGTCCGACGATCTCGCCCTGGTCGACGGTGAGGTCGACGTTGCGTACGGCGGTGAGGCCGCCGAAGCGCATGGTGACGCCGCGGGCGTCCAGGACGGTTCCGCCGCCCTGTCCCTTGGCGGGGATGGTGTCGCTGGCCATCGGTGTCACACCCCCACCTTCTTGCTGAGGTCGGTATCTTCCTTGGGCACGTCGAGCTGGCCGGTGTCGTGGAACTCGAGCTGCTTGCGCCGGTCGGCGATGAGGCCTTCGGGGCGGAAGCGCATGAGCAGGACCAGCGCCACGCCGAAGAGCAGCAGCTGGTACTCCTGGACGAACTGCAGCTTGGCGGGGATCAGGTAGAGCAGCGACGCGCCGATGAGCGGGCCGCTGACGGTGCCCATGCCGCCGAGGATGACGGCGGCCAGCAGGAACGCGGAGTTCGGCGGCACGGCTTCGACGAACTTGTACTGCGTGGGCGTGACGGTGTACGTCACGTGCGCCTGTACGGTGCCCGCCATGCCGGCCAGGGTGGCGCCGAGCGCGAACGCGAGGAGCTTGAGCCGGAAGGCGTTGATGCCCATGGCCCGTGCGGCGGTCTCGTCCTCGCGGATGGCGACCCAGGCGCGGCCGATGCGCGACTGGTCCGCGCGCCGGAAGATCGTCACGATCACGACGGTGAACAGCAGCATGAGCAGGAAGTAGTTGGAGAACCTGCCCAGCTCCTGGCCGAGGATGGTGTGTTCCTCGCCGAGGTTGAAGCCGAGGATTTCCAGCTCGGGGATGTTCGGGATGCCGTTGGGCCCGTTGGTGATGTCGGGCCCGGAGTCGCCGTCGAGGTTCTGGACGCCGATGCGGAAGATCTCGCCGAACCCGAGGGTGACGATGGCGAGGTAGTCGCCGCGCAGCCGCAGTGTCGGGGCGCCGATGAGGACGCCGAAGACGAGCGACGCGGCGGCGCCGGTGAGCACGGCGGCCCAGAACGGGAAGGTGACCCCGATGCTGGAGGTGGGTGCGCCGGAGACGAGGGCCGCGGTGTACGCGCCGACGCCGAGGAAGGCGACGTAGCCGAGGTCGAGCAGGCCCGCCAGGCCGACGACGACGTTGAGGCCGAGCGCCACGGTGGCGAAGATGAGGATGTTGGTGCCGATGCTGGCGTAGGCGTCGTTGCTCTGGGTGAACGGGAAGGCGAACGCGGCGACGAAGGCCGCGGTCACGGTCACGTTCCGGTGCTTGGCGGTGAGCTGGCCCAGTTGCCGGGTGAGGCCCGCGCGGCCCACGGCGGGGAACGCGAAGGAGACGAGCACCATGTAGCCGATGAAGAGTTCGGCGTAGTCGGTGTCGATTCCGAACGTGAAGATGTACAGGCCGAGGGCGAAGGCGGCGGAGATGATGACGATCTCCACCCAGCCGGGCATGTCGCGCAGACGTCCGGGGACGGGTGCCTTCAGCGAGTGGACCAGTTGTGCCCAGGGGTTGGCCGGCGGCTTCTCGGGGTCCACGGGGACGTCGGCCGGCAGTCCGAGGGCGCCGATGACGGTGATCAGGGCCATGACGACGGCGATGTAGCCGCCGGGGTCGACGTTGATCAGGCCGCCGAGGTTCTTGATGATGGCGCCGACGGTGTAGCCGGTGACGCCGAGGGTGCCGAGTGCGAGCAGCCGTACCGCGCTGTTGGGGCCGCCGGGGGTGAGCCAGCGCAGTCCGCGCAGGCCGCTGCCGGAGAGCAGGAACAGCAGGGTGAGCAGGGCGCCGGTGAGCGTCAGGAGCTGCAGTCCGCCGGGGTATCCGTAGACGGTGAGGTTGCCCGGGAACTCCTCCGTGTAGGTCCACGAGAGGAAGGTCGAGACGAAGGTGCCGGCGGCGCCGACGAGGGCGACGAGCCGGGCGGGGCCCGGGGGCAGGGGCAGCACGCCGCCCGCGGGGGCGGTTTCGGGTGCGGTGTTCTTCTCCAGGGTGTTCATCGCTATCACGCCCGATCCGAGACGCGTTCGCCCAGCAGGCCCTGGGGCCGCAAGAGCAGTACGAGAATGAGCAGGACGAACGCCCAGACGTCCTTCCACGCACCGCCGCCGAGCTGCTCCATGCCGGGGATGTCGGCGATGTAGGCGGTGGCCATGGCCTCGGAGAGCCCGAGGACCACTCCGCCGATCATGGCGCCGTAGATGTTGCCGATGCCGCCGAGGACGGCGGCGGTGAAGGCCTTGAGGCCGGCGATGAAGCCCATCTTGAAGTTGACCTCGCCGTAGCGCAGGCCGTGGGCGATGGCCGCGATGGCGGCGAAGGCGGCGCCGATGGCGAAGGCCATGACGATGATGCGGTCGGTGTTGATGCCCATGAGCTTGGCCGTGTCCGGGTCCTGCGACGTGGCCTGCATGGCGCGGCCGGTGCGGGTCTTGGAGACGAAGAAGCCGAGGGCGATCATGCACACGGGGGCGGCGATGAGCAGGTAGAGCTCGCCGCGTTCGATGGTGAACGCGCCGAAGTCGAGGCGCGGGCCGGAGAACTCGGGGAACGGCCGCGACTTCGTGGCCTCGGGGTACCAGGCCCAGATGGCCTGCTGCAGCGCGATGGACAGGCCGATCGCGGTGATGAGGGGGGCGAGGCGGGGTGCGCCGCGCAGGGGACGGTAGGCGAAGCGCTCGGCGCCGACGCCGACGAGCACGGAGCAGATGACGGCCATGAGGATCATCAGCGGCAGGGCGACGAGCAGGCTGGTGCCGTTGGGCATCCACAACCACATCGTCAGGGCGCCGAAGCCGCCGATCATGAATATCTCGCCGTGGGCGAAGTTGATGAGCTGAACAATGCCGTACACCATCGTGTAGCCGATGGCTATGAGCCCGTACAAGGCGCCGAGTAGCAGGCCGTTGGCAAGTTGCTGCGGCAGATCGTTCACCGCTGGGCCTCCGAGTGGGTGTCAGATATGGCCGCGCGGGGGGCGCTGTGTGCGCCCCCCGCGCCGCTTGCGGTCTTTGTGATCAGTGGGCGGTGGTGGTCGCCCCGGTCAGCCTTCGAACTCGCCGCTGGTCAGCGGCACGTGCTCGCCGTCCTTGACCTGGTACAGCGACAGCTGCTTGTTGGTGGTGTCGCCGAACTCGTCGAAGCCGACCTTGCCGGTCACGCCCTCGAAGGAAACGTCGTTCATGGCCTCGGTGATGGCCTTGCGGGCCTCGTCCGCGTCACCGGGCAGTTCGCCGTCGTTCTCGTCGACGACGGCCTTCACGGCCTGGATGATGGCCCAGGTGGAGTCGTAGGAGTAGCCGCCGTACGCCTCGTAGGCGTCCTCGTAGCCGGCTGCCTCGTAGTTCTTGATGAACTCCTTGGCGGTGTCCAGGGTGGTCAGCGGGGCGCCGACGGAGCTGGCCATGTCGCCTTCGGCGTTCTCCTTGGCGAGGGCCACGTACTCGGCGCTGAACAGGGCGTCGCCGCCGACGGTCGGGATCTTGGCCCCGGCCTTCTTGACCTGGGCGGCCAGCGGGGCGCCGGCCGGGTACTCGCCGCCGTAGTAGACGAAGTCGGCGCCGGAGTTCTTGACCTTCGTGGCGATGGCCGCGAAGTCCTTGTCGTCGGGGTTGACGTGGTCGGTCCCGACGACCTTGCCGCCGAGGTTCTCGAACTCGTCGGCGAAGGTGCCGGCGAGGCCGGCGCCGTAGGTCTTCTTGTCGTCGATGACGAAGACCTTCTTCAGCTTCTTCTCGTTGTAGAGGTACTGCGCCGCGTACGGGCCCTGGATGGCGTCGGTGGTGGACACGCGGAAGTACGTGTCGAACGGGCGCGTCTTCTCGCCGTCCTGCCACTCCTCGCCCTGGGTCAGGGAGGGGTTGGTGTTGGCGGGCGAGACCTGGACCATGTCGGCGTCGGCGAAGACCTTCTGCATGGACTGGCCGACGTCGGAGTTGAGCGGGCCGACGACGCCCATGACGTCCTCGTTGCCGACGAGCTTGGTGGCGTTCTGCTGGCCCTGCTGGGCCTGCGCCACGTCGTCGAGGGGCTCGAGCTCGAACGTGACGCCCTTGACCTCCTCGTTCTCGTTGGCCGTCTTCACGGCGAGCTCGGCGGAGTTCTGGATGCCGATGCCCAGGGCCGAGAGGTCACCTGTCAGCGGGGCGTCGAGGCCGATAACGACGGTCGTTCCGTCGCCACCGCCCCCGTCTTCGCTGTCGTCGTCGCGGGAACCGCAAGCAGACAGCGTGAGAGCCCCTGCGGTGACCGCAGTGGTGAGTATGAGCAAGGAACGGTGACGCACGATCAGTCCTTTCCCCTGGCGCGGCCTCGACTGCGCAGAGTGGGCCGGTGCACGCGGCAGGCGTCGGAAGGTGACCTGCTGCGCGGTGACTGGGCGTGACTCTAAGCCGCCCCGGGTCGAGGGGGCAGAGGTGCAGGCAATGCTGTGACTCTCTTGTTATGACCCTTACAGCCACCTTCCGCGTCGGCGGGCGCGGTCTGTGCCGGATCCGCGGAGTCCGGACGCCCGAACGGGCGCGAAGCCGCTGCTGGTGTCCTATGCGCCGGGGGCGGCCCGGGGGGCGGGTTCGCATATCGTACGCAGCGCCCGGGACAGTTCGGCGGCGTAGGTGCCGCCGAGGATGGAGCTGTAGTCCTGTATTGCGCGCGTGTTACGCAGCGTTACGCGCAGCGAGGGCAGGCGGGCGTCCAGGGGGAGGCCGGCGCACCGGACGACCTCGAACCTGACGGTGACCCGGGTGGGTTGGTTCTCGGGGAGTTCGAGCGGGAGTGCGGGCCGGACGGACAGCTTCAGGCCGCTGTAGCCCTGGGTGATCTTCTCGAGGGAGGCGTCGCTGTCCGAGGTGGCCATGAGCTGCGCGGCAAAAGCGGTATCGCCCGGTTTGGGGGTCTCTATCCCGAGAAAGGAGAAGTCGGTCGTCTGGATCGGGTACGGCACGAGCGCGGCCGGTTCCGGCTCCGGCCGTGTGGCCAGGGCGTATACGCCGAGAACGGCCAGCACCGCGAGGCCGGCGACGGCGCCGACGAGCCGGCGGGAACGGGACGGCAGCGCCGTCCAGCGCTCGCCGAGGCGCGGTCCCGCGGAGCCGCCGCCGAGGACCTCCGCGGGCGGGCCCTGCTCCGGCTCGGGGCCCGGCTCCGGCCGGGTGGGCGCGCTCATGGCGGACAGGGTAAGGGCGTACGCGCCCGGGCGCAGCGGGCTGTGCACACCCGCGTCCGACTACCGAACGTACGCACGGGCGGCGGGGGGGGGGGGGGGGGCCCCCCCCCCCCCCCCCCCGGGG
>NZ_JAINRD010000015.1 GCF_020400605.1 Streptomyces aculeolatus
TCGTCGCACTCCGGAACCGAACCGGCCCCGTGGCAACCCGAAGAACTTTACGGATCCATGACGTCCTTGTCAAGCACCGTCGCGTGGACTCCGGTCATGGTCGGTTGTCCCCGCTCCCTCCAGCGTAACTCCGCGATACGGTGTGACGCATGACAGCACGTGCGCGTACCCAGCAGTGGTGGGCCGCCTGACGGCGGCCGACCTCGGGGGCGTGCGTGCGCACGACTTCAACGGCCGCCGGTTCGGCGGCCGTTTCGCGTGGCTCTCCTCCTCGCCGGCCGTCGATGCGGCGGTCCTCGGCAGCGGATGAGAGGGACGACGATGACGACGTACGGATCGCGGGGCTCGCGGGTACGGATCTTCAGCGGGGTGAAGCCCACCGGGCACCTGACGCTCGGGAACTACCTGGGTGCCGTGCGGCGCTGGGTCGAGGTGGACCAGCATCAGGCCGACGCGCTGTTCTGCGTCGTCGACCTGCATGCCATGACCGTGTCGTACGAGCCCGCGCGGCTGCGGCGGCTCAGTCGGCAGGCCGCGCAGCTGCTGCTGGCCGCCGGGCTCGACCCCGAGGTGTGCACCGTCTACGTGCAGAGTCACGTGGACGAGCACGCGCGGCTGTCGTACCTGCTGGAGTGCACCGCCGCGGACGGCGAGATGCGGCGGATGATCCAGTACAAGGAGAAGGCCGCGCGGGAGCGGGCCAAGGGCGGGAGCGTGCGGCTGTCGCTGCTGACGTACCCCGTGCTCATGGCCGCCGACATCCTCGCCTTCGACGCCGACGAGGTGCCCGTCGGCGACGACCAGGCGCAGCACGTGGAGCTGGCGCGGGACCTGGCGCAGCGGTTCAACCAGCGCTACGGGCGGGTGTTCACCGTGCCGCGCGTCACCCGTCCGTCCGTCGCCGCGCGGGTGATGAACCTCCAGGACCCCGCCGCCAAGATGGGCAAGTCCGACGACGGGCCGTCGGCCCAGGCCGGCATCGTGCATCTCCTCGACGAGCCCGACACCGTGCGGCGGAAGGTGATGCGGGCCGTGACGGACAGCGGGAGCGAGGTGGCCTACGACCGGGAGGCGCAGCCCGGGGTGGCGAACCTGCTGGAGATCCTGGCCGGGTGCAGCGGGCGGAAGCCGGCGGAGCTGGCCGGCGAATACACGTCGTACGGGCAGCTCAAGCGCGATACGGCAGAGGCCGTGGTGGAGGCGCTGCGGCCGGTGCGGGAGCGGCACGCGGAGCTGAGTGCCGACCCGGCGTACGTCGAGGACGTGCTGCGGCGCGGGGCGGAGCGGGCCCGGGGGATGGCGCGGCCGCGGGTGGACGCGGCGTACGAGGCGGCCGGGCTGCTGCCCGCCTTCGGCGCGGTCAGTTCGCCGGGCGGATCGTGACGCTGCCGTCCGCGGTGGCGGCCTCGATGCGGTGCGGGCTGGCCGGGTCGCGGGGGACGGAGACGTCGGTGCTGCCGTCGCGTACGTCGGTGCTCACCCGGTACGGCGCCTTCGGCAGCTCCAGCGTCAGGCCGCCGTCGCGGGACTCGGCGGTGACCTGGTCCGGGGTTTCGGTGAAGCCCAGGTGGAGGCTGCCGTCGCCGAGTGAGGCGGTGACGCGGGCGGCGGTGAGGTCCGTGGCGCGGACGGAGCCGTCGCGGGCGTCGACGTCGACGGGGCCGGCTGCGCCGTCGATGCGTACGGAGCCGTCGCGGGCCTCGATGTTCAGGGGGCCGCCGGCGTCCGCGACCTCGACCGCGCCGTCGATGCTGGTGATGTCGAGGCGGGTGTCGAAGCCGGTCGCCTCGATGCGGCCGTCGCTGCTGTCGACCTTGACGTCGAGGTCCCGCGGGACCTCGACGCGGTAGCGGGAGTCGCAGCTCACGATGACGCCGCTGCACTTGGTGCGGAAGCGGAGGGTGTCACCCTCGACCGACCACTTGGTGCCGACGTCGCCGTTCCACTTCTCCGCCTTGAACCAGCGGGTGACGGCGATCTCCCCGCCCTCGCGGTCGACGGGCACCAGCTCCACGGCGGTGTCGTCGGCGTCGATCGTGAGAGTGGTGGCGTCGGCGCCTATCCGGAAGGTGCGGTTCTCGGCTTTGCCGTCGCCGACCGACTGGGTGCAGGCGGTCGCGGTGGCGGCGAGGGCCAGTGCGAGCGCGGGGAGGGCGAGGGTCGCGGGCTTCGGCTTCATGTCGTACGACGCTACGGACGCGGCGGCCCGCGCCCCATCCTGCGGGCCACCGGGCGCGGGTGGGGGTAACCCCCGGGTGGGCGGCGGTGCTTGCGGGGTGGGGTCAGGGGTCGGCGTCAACCTTGTCCTTGTGGGAGAGGCGGCCGTCGGTGAAGCAGAGGCGGTAGGACGGGTCGAGGGTGAAGGGGGTGGTGCGGTAGATGAGGCACTCGTCGGTGCCGGGCGGGTCGGCGGGGGCGGCGGCCGGGAGGGTGTTGACGTCGGCCTCGTAGGCGGGGAGGCGGGGCTCGACGGCGTCGCGCGACTGGCCGATGCGCAGCGTGTCGTACGTGTCCGCGTCGAGGACGGCGCGGTACGAGGTGTACAGGTCGGCGCCGAAGAGGAGCACGCCGAGGACGACGGTGCCGACGACCGGGACCCAGATCGCGTCGACGATGCCGCGGCGTACGCGGCGGCGCGCGGCGGCAAGTTCGCGCCGGGCCGCGTACTCGCGCGGCGGCGCGGGGGCGGCGCCGGGGGTGAGCGGGAGCCGGGCGGTGACGGCGAAACCGCCGTCCACAGGCTGTGCACGGAGCGTGCCGCCGGCGAGGCGGACGCGCTCGTCCAGGCCGACTAGCCCGTACCCGCCCGAGATTTGTGAGGCTTTCAGGGGTTTTGCGGCGCTGGCCGGTGGTGGCCCGTTGGCGACGGTGACCTCGGCGTGGTCGGTGTCCCGGCGGAGGCGGACGGTCACGGGGGCGCCCGGGGCGTGCTTCGCCGCGTTGGTCAGGGCCTCCTGGACGACGCGGTGGATCGCCCGGTCGGCCACCGGAGGCAGCGGAGCGGCTTCCGGCGGGGTGCGGGGCGCGTCCTCGCCGCGTACCAGCTCCACCTGCATCCCCGACGCCGCCGCGCGCTTGACCAGCTCCTCCACCCTGTCGTCCGCCGGGTGCACCGGCGCGCCCTCGCCGTCCTCCCGGAGCACGCCGATGACCTCGCGCAGCCGCTCGGTGGCGGTCGCCGCGGCCTCGCGCAGTTCGGCGGCCTCCTTGCGGGCGGCGGCGTCGAGGCCCGGGGAGACCTGGAGGGCCGCGGCGCGTACGGCGATGAGGGTCAGCTCGTGACCGAGGGAGTCGTGCATGTCGCCGGCGATACGGGAGCGCTCGCGCAGCCGGGTGCGGTCGGCGGCCAGCTCCTGCTCGCGCTCCAGCCGCTCGGCCAGCTCCCAGCCGGTGCTGATGAGCGCGGCGTGCTGGCGCGCGTACCGGCCGAGCAGCCACGGGAGCACCATCGCGAAGAGCACGGTGAGCACGAGGGTCGCCCAGCCGGAGAACGTCGCGTCGGGGACGGCGCGGGCGAGTACCAGGCCGGCCGCGGCGATCGCGCCGAAGAGCAGCAGCGCGCTGCGCGGGCGGTCCGTGCGGCGGCCGAGGAGGAAGGAGAGGGCGACCTGCGCGAGGACGAACTGGTTGGTGAACAGCTCGGGGGTCGCGGCCAGGGCCAGCCCGGCGGGGATCGCGGCGGCGAGCAGGGGCCGGGTGCGGCCGGCGGCGACGGCCAGGGCGAGGAGGGGGACGGCGGCGACGCGTATCCAGCGCAGGTCGACGCCGGCGGCCTGCTCGGCGCCGGGGAGGCCGCTCGCGGTGACGGCGGGGAGGGTGAGGACCAGCCAGAGGAGCAGGTCGGCGGCGCGCTCGCTGCGCAGGACGCGGCGGAGCGCCGGCGGGAGGGCGGGGCGGCGGCGCCCGGGGCGGTCGCCGCCGGAACGGTCGCCGTCGGGGCGGTCGCCCGCGGGGCCGGTTGTGCGGGGGCGGGCGGGGCGGAGGCGGTCGGGCAGCGTGCGACGCAGGGTGCCGGGCAGCCGGTCGGTGCCGGTCATGCGGCCACGGTACGGCGGGCGGGGGGCGCCGGGCACCTGACGAAAGTCATGGTGGGGTCCTGTCTTCCGTGCGCGGCGGAGGTGCGGGCCGCGTTCCTAGCGTGAGCCGCATGAATGACGCGATCATCCACGCCGTCGAGGGCGTGGTCAGTACTCCGTGGGTGTACCTGGCGCTCTTCGGCATCGCCGCGCTGGACGGCTTCTTCCCGGTGGTGCCGAGCGAGACGCTGGTGATCACGCTCGGGGTGTTCGCCGCGGCCGACGGACAGCCGGACGCGTTGCTGGTGGCGGTGGTGGCGGCCCTCGGGGCGCTGACGGGCGACCACATCTCGTACCTCATCGGCCGGCGCGCGGGGCCGCGGATCTTCGACCGGCTGCGGCCGGGGAGCCGGGCGCAGCGGGCGTACGAGCGGGTGGGGCGGATGCTGGCGGAGCGGGGCGGGCTGGTGCTCGTCGTGGCGCGCTACATCCCCGGCGGCCGGACGGCGGCCACGCTCACGACCGGGGCGACGGGCTTTCCGCGCCGGACGTTCACGCGCTACGCGATCCTCGCGGCGGTGACCTGGGCCGCGTACGGGACGACGCTCGGCTATGCCGGCGGCGCGGCCTTCGAGGACGAGCCGCTGCGGGGGGTGGCGCTGGGGCTGGGCCTCGCGTTCGGCATCACGCTGCTGCACGAAGGCGTACGGGCCCTGCGGATACGGCGGCGGGCGCGCGTGGACGCCGCGGCGGGCGTGCCGCACGGGACCGCGGCTCGGGTCGCCGACGACGCCGGGACCGCCGACGCGGACGGCACCGGGCGCGGCAGCGGCCGGGGTTACGCCGAGCCGTGCGCCGAGGGGTCCGCGTCCTCGGCGACCAGCCCCGCCTCGTAGGCGAGGATGGCGGCCTGGACCCGGTTCTTCAGCTCCAGGCGGGCCAGCACCTGGCTGACGTACGCCTTCACGGTGCCCTCCACCAGGTGCAGCCGCGCGGCTATCTCCGCGTTCGACAGCCCGGCGCCGACGAGCGCCAGCACCTCGCGCTCCCGCGGGGTGAGCGCCGCGGTCCGCTCGCGCGCCTCCTTCTCGCGGGTCAGCCGGCCGCCGCTGACCCGCTGGATGACGCGGCGGGCGACGTGCGGCGAGAGGTACGAGGCGCCGCCGGCGGCGGCGCGGACGGCGGCCATCAGCTCGTACGGATCACCGGACTTGAGCAGGAAGCCGGCGGCGCCGCTGTCGAGGGCGCCGGCGATGTACTCGTCCTCGGAGAACGTCGTGAGCATCACCACCGCCGTCTCCGGCGCCGCGCGGCGCAGCTCGGCGGCGGCGCCCAGGCCGTCGAGCACCGGCATGCGGATGTCGAGCAGGGCGACGTCGGGGCGGTGCCTCCGGGTCAGCTCGACCGCCTCGCGGCCGTCGCCGGCCTCGGCGACGACCTCGATGCCCTCCGCGGCGGTGAGGATGGCCCGCACGCCGCCGCGGACCATGGCCTCGTCGTCGGCGAGCAGGACGCGGATCGGTCCCCGTCCGGGCGGGGGCGGGTCGTGGGGCTGCGGTGTCATCGCCGGCTTCCCTACGCGCGCTTGCCGTCGGGCGCCGGACCCGTGCCCAGCTCCCTGCTGCGGTCGCGGGCCGCCTCGATCGCCGCGATCAGGGCCGCCCGTACGCCGTGGTTCTCCAGCTCACGGATCGCGTTGATCGTCGTCCCGGCCGGGGAGGTGACCGCCTCGCGCAGCTTGACCGGGTGCTCGCCGCTGTCGCGCAGCATGACCGCCGCGCCGATGGCGGCCTGCACGATGAGGTCGTGGGCCTTCTCGCGCGGCAGGCCCAGGAGGATCCCGGCGTCGGTCATGGCCTCGACGAGGAAGTAGAAATACGCCGGGCCGGAGCCGGACAGCGCCGTGGCCGCGTCCTGCTGCGCCTCGGGGACGCGCAGCGTCTTGCCCACGGGCTTGAAGATCTCCTCGGTCCGCACCAGGTGCTGCTCCACGGCGTGCTTCCCGGCGGAGATGACGCACATGCCCTCGTCCACGAGCACCGGCGTGTTCGGCATGACGCGCACCACGGGTGCGCCCTCCGGCAGCCGCTCCTCGAAGAAGGCCGTGGGGACGCCGGCGGCGGCGGAGACGACCAGGCGGTCCGCCGGCATGTGCGGCGCGAGGTCGTCCAGCAGCGTGCCCATGTCCTGCGGCTTGACCGTGAGGATGAGGGTGTCGGCGCGCTTGGCGGCGTCGCCGTTCGAGACGGGCTCGACGCCGTAGCGATTGCGGAGCTCTTCGGCGCGGTCCGGGCGGCGGGCGGTCACGAGCAGGTCGTCGGGCGACCAGCCGGCGCGGATCATGCCGGAGAGCAACGCCTCGCCGATCTTTCCGGCGCCGAGTACGGCGACTTTCTGGGTCATGCCGTCCATCCTCGCACCGCCGCCCGACACCCCGCGAAGTTATCCACAGGCCGGACCAGAGGCCGGACCGCGGGCCCGCGGCACCCCCGGCCGCGACCCCGGCCACGCCCGGCCGGACCCGGGGTGCGGCCGGGGCCCGCGGCCGCGGCGGTCTGCGGGCCCCGGCGGCTCAGGCCCGTACGCGATCCGCCTCCGGCAGCGCGGCCTCCCCCGCCCCGGGCGCCCCCGCCCGCCGGGTCTCGTGCCGGAACAGCGCGCCCGGCCACCACGTCCACCGGCCCAGGTCGAGCGCCAGCGCCGGCACCATGACCGTGCGGACCAGGAACGTGTCCAGCAGCACGCCCACCCCGACCAGCACGCCCATCTGCGCCATCGTCACCAGCGGCAGCCCGGCGAAGACCGAGAACGTCGCGGCGAGCACGATGCCGGCGGAGGTGATCACGCCGCCGGTCGACGTGAGCCCCGTCAGGACGCCCTTCGCGTGGCCGTGGAGCGCGACCTCCTCCCTGACCCGGGTCATGAGGAAGATGTTGTAGTCGATGCCGAGCGCGGTCAGGAAGACGAAGCCCATCAGGGGGATGGACCAGTCGACCGCGGCGAAGTCGAAGACGTGGTCGAAGAGCAGGTACGACGCGCCCAGCGCGGCCACGTTCGACAGCACCGCGGTGGCGAGCAGCAGCAGGGGCGCCACCAGCGCGCGGAGGAGCCCGATCAGCACCAGGAAGACCACCAGCAGCACGATCGGCACCACCACGCGCAGGTCGCGGTCCGCCGCCCGCTGGGTGTCCAGCGCCTCCGCCGTCGTGCCGCCGACCAGCGCGTCCGCGCCGTCGACGGCGCCCACGGCGGTGCGCAGGCCGTCGACGGTGTCCTTGGCCGCGTCGGAGTCGGGTTCGTCGTCGAGGGTGACGCGCAGGGCGGCGAGGCCGCCGGCCGTGTCGCCGTCCGCGACCCCCGCCACGCCGTCGACCTGCTCGACCGCCGCCCGTACGGCGTCCTTCGCGGCGGCGTTCGTGACGATGTCGGCCGGGTCGGAGGCCCCGGAGGGGTAGTGCGCGGAGATGCGTTCCTGGGCGACGACCGACTCGGGCTTGTCCTGGAACATCTCCGACTGCTTGAGACCGAAGTCCATGCCGACGACACCGAAGGCGAGCACGGCGGTCAGGCCGAGGGACATCAGCCACGACCAGCGCGGCCGGCGCGAGACCGCGCCGCCGATCCGGGACCACACCGTGCGGTGCCCGTGCACGGGGGTGCCGTGGCGCGGGACGAACGGCCAGAAGACCCAGCGGCCGACGATCACCAGCAGCGCCGGCAGCACCGTGACCAGCGCGAGGAACGCGCACACCGCGCCGACCGCGCCGACCAGGCCGAGCGAGCGGGAGGAGCTGATGTCGGCGAAGTACAGGCACGACAGGCCGGCCGCGATGGTGGCGGCGGAGGCGAGGATCGCGGGGAAGCAGCGGCGCAGCGCCAGCTGCATGGCCTCGTGGCGGTCCTCGTGGCGGTGCAGCTCCTCGCGGTAGCGGGCGATGAGCAGCAGCGCGTAGTCCGTACCGACGCCGAAGACGAGGACCATCAGGATGCCGGCCGACTGCGGGTCGACGGGCAGGGAGGCGTGCTTGGCCAGGAGGTACGTGCCGGCCTGGGTGAGGACGGCGGCGAAGCCGACGGCCAGCACGGGGAAGAGCCACAGCAGCGGGCTGCGGTACGTGATCAGCAGGAGAACGGTGACGACGGCCAGGGTCGCGAGCATCAGCGTCGCGTCGAGGGAGTCGAAGACGGCGACGGAGTCGGCGAGGGAGGCCGCCGGGCCGCCCACCTCCACGTCGACGCCGGGCGGCGCGCCGTCGGCGGCCACGCCGCGTACGGCCTCGATGGTGTCGCCGAGGCCGTCCTCGTCGGTGATCGGGACGATGGTCATCAGCGCGCCGCCGTCGTCGGACGCGACGGGCGGCGTCACGCGCTCGCCCGCGGCGACGTACGGCGCGAACGCCCGGACGTCCGCCGCCGCCTTCTGCCGGCCGGCCTCCGTCATGGCGCCGTCCGGCACGCTGTAGACGGCGACGGCGGGCATGACCTCGTCGTCGGGGTCGCCGCGGAACTTCTCCAGCTCCGTGTTCAGCTCGGCGGACTCCGCGCTGCGCGGCAGAAAGGCGTTCGGGCTGCTGTCCTCGACGTCGCCGAGCTTGCCGGCCAGCGGGCCGAGCGCGACGAGGAGGAGTATCCAGGCGGCCAGTACGAGCCATTTCGTCCGGCGTCCTCCGGGGGCAGCCACGAGCTGCTTGATCCGAGCGGACATGGGATGGTCTCCTTCAAGAGAAGTGAATCGGGCGCACGACCGGACCGCACCGCGGCCGCTGTGGTTTGCCGACCTGGCCGTGGCGCGGGAGTGTGCCGGGGATTGCTTCGTCCTCGTACGGGCCGGAAGTTGCCGCTTCCGGCCCGTACGCATACTGCTGCCGACCGTTGTCCGGCCGCTGCTACTCGATTTCGCGCATCATCTTCTCCATCGAGGTGATGGAGCGCCGCGCCTCGGTCAGCTCGTCGATGCTGCGGCGGTGCAGTTCGAGGTTGTCCTCCAGCAACTGCTGGTACTTGATGGCGAGTTGCCGGTACTGCTCTTCGCGGGCCGCGAGCATCTTCGCCCGCCAGGTGGCGGCGATCTGCCAGACCACCACGATCAGCAGCGCGAAGAACCCGGCGGCGCCCACCGCGCCGACCACGGCACCGACCGTGTCGGCACTGTCGGCGAGGTGCACCGTCTGCTCGTTCATGAGGCTTCCTCTTTCACCGTCTCGGACTTCCCGGTGCCTGTCCGGCCCTTCCCGGGGGGCTCGCCTGGGGGCTCGCCGTCACCGTCGCCGAGGGTGCGGGCGACCTCCTCGATCAGGCCGGGGGTCAGCTCGTACCGGAACGGGACCACCTCGTAGAACTTCATCGCCTTGCCGTCCTCGGACAGCTCCAGCGAGCCGGTGATGAGGCCCGCGGCCTCCAGCCGCTGCAGGTGCATGTGCAGCAGCGGGCGGCTCATGCCGATCTCGCGGGCCAGCCGGCTGACGTAGTTCCGGCCCTCGTGGAGCGCGGCGACGATCCGCAGGCGGTGCGGGTTGCCGAGTGCCGCGAGGACCTTGAGCAGTTCTTCTCCGGATGGGGCCGGAGCGGGCGTCCGTGCCATCTGCGGCCCCTTCGTGCGTCGGTGTGTAAGTCAAAGCTGACAGGTGTCCGAAGGACCTGTCAAAGAGTACTGACACATGTCCGGGTTGCCTGGGGGTGACCCCGGGCGGGCCTCAGGGTTTTCCCTGAGAGGCCTGGCGGGAGGCCAGGCCGAAGAGGGCGAGCGCCACGGCCTGCGCCGCCGCCGCGCCGACCGGGAGCGCGGCGCTGCCGAAGGCGTCGAGGAGGGCGCCGCCGACCGCGCCGCCGGCGGCGACGCCGAGGTAGACGGCGCTGCTGTTGAGCGCGAGGGCCTGGGCGCCGGCCGGTCCTGCGAGGCGCAGCAGCCGGGCGCTCGCGGCCGGCGGGATCCACCAGGCCGCCGCCGACCACAGCATCAGCAGCGGCACCACCAGCACCAGCGGCGCGGGGCGCAGCGGCCAGCAGGCCACGAGCCCGAGCATCACCAGCGCGAACGCCCCGCAGCCCATCAGCAGCGCGCGCTCCGCACCCCACCGGTCGGCGGCGGGACCGCCGAGCTGGCTGCCGACGATGCCGGAGACGCCGGCCAGCACGAAGATCACGCCGAGTCCCGTGGGGCCGAGGCCGGCGAGGTCGCGGAGGTAGACGGCGAGGTAGGTGACCACCATCAGGTTGCCGAGCACGGCCACGGCGGTGGCGGCGAGGCCGACGAGCAGCGCGGGGCGGGCGAGCGGGGCCAGCCGGTCGGCCAGCCGCAGGGCCTCGCCGCGGGGCGGCTCGGGCAGGGTCGCGTACAGGGCGGCGAGGGAGGCGACGCCGAGGAGGCCGCCGAGGACGAACGCGCCCTGCCAGCCGGCGACCGCGCCGATCCAGGTGCCCAGCGGCACGCCGAGCAGCAGCGACGTGGTGAGTCCTGCGAAGACCGTGCCCATGTAGCGGCCCTGCCGCTCGGGCGGGGCGAGGGCCGCGGCGGCGCCGAGTGCGCCGGGCACCACGACGGCGGCGGCGAGCGCGGCGACCACGCGCAGGGCCATGAGGACGGGGAAGGAGGCGACGAGGGGCATCGTGAAGTTCGCGACGGCGAACACCGCGAGGGCGGCGGTGAACAGGGGGCGGCGGGGCCAGGTGGCGGTGACCACGGAGGCGACGGGAGCGGCGAGCGCGAGCACCAGGGAGAAGACGGTGACGAGCTGCCCGACCGCGGCCTCGGACACGTCCAGGTCGTCGGCGATGCCCGGGAGCACGCCCGCGACCAGGTAGTCGTCGGTGGAGAATGTGAAGGTCGTCAGCGTGAGCGCGATCAGCCAGCCCGGCAGGGAGCGGCGGAGGGGGGATGCGGTTTTCTGCAGGGTGGGATTCTCGTCCATGCCGTTAAGGTAACAGTCGTTACCTTAACGGTGTCCACCGGTTTCCCGGCCGTGTGCGCGTCCGTGCGTGCCCCGCGGTGCGCACGTACGCGGGCGGCCGGGTGACACGTACCAGGAGTGCCATGCCCAGACCCGCCGACCCGGCCCGCAAGACCGCCCTGCTCGACTCGGTCGTTGACTACCTCGTGGACCACGGGCTCGCCACCCTGTCGATGCGGCCGCTCGCCAAGGAGCTGGGGCAGAGCACGCGGGTGCTCACCCACCACTTCGCCGACAAGGCCGACCTGCTGGCCGCCACGCTGACGCGGCTGGACGAGCGGCAGCGGGAGTGGCTGGCAGGGCTGCCCGGCGCGGACGGCGAGATGGGCATGGGCGAGGTCGTACGGGCCACGTGGGAGTACCACCTGACGCCCGAGCACCTGCCGCTCACCCGGCTCATCCACGAGATCGAAGGGCTCGCCGCCGGCGACCGGCTGGGCGGCGCGACGTCGCGGCTGCTGGCGGACCGGGTGGAGTTCGTCGCGGGCTGGTTCCGCGACCGGGGCGTGCCGGCGGAGGCGGCGACGGACTACGCGACGCTGCTCAACGCGGCGTTCGCGGGGCTGCAGATCGACATGCTCAACACGGGCGACCGGGAGCGCACCACGGCGGCCGCGCACCGGCTGGCGGACCTGGCGGACGGATGGGTCGCCGCGCACGCGGGGGCGCGGGAGGAGGCGTAAGCGCGGGTGCGCAGGCCGCGGGGGCCGGGGTGCGGCGGCCGGTCAGCGGCGCTTCTTGCGCTTCCGCTTCGCCGGGTTGCCCGTACGGGACGAGCGCCGCCGCGCGTGCTGCTCCAGGCGGTGCTCGTAGTCCTGGCGGAGCATCCCCTCGCCGGGGGCCTCGACGAAGCTGCGCACCGTGTACGCGAGCAGCACGCCGACGAAGCCGATGACCCGGATCGGCCGGAACGAGCTGTCGCCCGGTCCGGCTTCGTGCGCACGGCTGAAGCCGTTGAGGGTGCGGGTGAAGGCCAGCGAGCTGCAGACCGCGAAGGCGACGATCATCAGCAGCTGTATGAGGCCGCCGCTGTCGGCCAGCTGCAGGCCGTTGTAGGACAGCGCCAGCACGAACGCGCCGCCGCCGGCCAGCGCGAGGGCCAGGACGGCGAGGCCGGCGCGGCGCGCCCAGTAGCCGCCGGAGCGGTCGACCCAGGTCGTGCCGAAGAACCGCAGGGGCTCGGGCAGGGGCGCGCCGTCGGTGCTCTCGGGCTGCTGGTTGTCGCTCACGTACCCGATTATCCCGGAGCCCCGCACGGCCCGTCCCGCCCCCCTGCGCGACGGGCCCGCGCCGCGCTCAGCCCTCCAGCTTGGTGACGTCCCGCACGGCGCCCTTGTCGGCGCTGGTGGCCATGGCCGCGTACGCCCGCAGGGCCATGGAGACCTTGCGCTCGCGGTCCTTCGGCGCGTACCGCCCGCCGAGGGCCGCGCGGCGCTCCGCGAGCGTCTGCTCGTCGACCAGCAGCTCGATGCCGCGGTTCGGGATGTCGATACGGATCAGGTCGCCGTCCTCGACGAGCGCGATGGTGCCGCCGGCCGCCGCCTCCGGGGAGGCGTGGCCGATGGACAGCCCCGAGGTGCCGCCGGAGAAGCGGCCGTCGGTGACCAGCGCGCACGCCTTGCCCAGGCCGCGGCCCTTCAGGAACGACGTCGGGTACAGCATCTCCTGCATGCCGGGGCCGCCCTTGGGGCCCTCGTAGCGGATGACGACGACGTCGCCCTCCTTGACCTGCTTGCCGAGGATCTTGTCGCACGCCTCCTCCTGCGACTCGCAGACGACGGCGGGGCCCTGGAAGGTGAGGATGGAGGCGTCGACGCCCGCGGTCTTCACCACGGCGCCGTCCACGGCGATGTTGCCCTTGAGCACGGCCAGGCCGCCGTCCTTCGAGTACGCGTGCTCCAGCGAGCGGATGCAGCCGCCCTCGGCGTCGGTGTCCAGGGACTCCCAGCGCTCGGACTGCGAGAAGGCCGTCGCCGACCGCACGCAGCCGGGCGCCGCGTGCCACAGCTCGACGGCCTCGGGCGACGGGGAGCCGCCGCGGACGTCCCACCGCTTGAGCCAGTCCGCGAGCGAGTCGGAGTGCACCGCGTGCACGTCCTCGTTCAGCAGGCCGGCGCGGTACAGCTCGCCGAGGATGGCGGGGATGCCGCCCGCGCGGTGCACGTCCTCCATGTAGTACGTGCCGCCGGGGGCGACGTTCGGCGCCACCTTGGCCAGGCACGGCACCCGGCGGGAGACGGCGTCGATGTCCGCCAGGCCGTAGTCGAGGCCGGCCTCCTGGGCGGCGGCCAGCAGGTGCAGGATCGTGTTCGTCGAGCCGCCCATGGCGATGTCGAGGGCCATCGCGTTCTCGAAGGCGCTGCGGCTCGCCACGTTGCGCGGGAGGACGGTCTCGTCGTCCTGCTCGTAGTACCGCGTGGTCAGGTCGACGACCGTGCGGCCCGCGGCCTCGTAGAGCGCCTTGCGGGCGGTGTGGGTGGCCAGCACCGAGCCGTTCCCCGGCAGGGAGAGGCCCATGGCCTCCGTCAGGCAGTTCATCGAGTTGGCGGTGAACATGCCGGAACAGGAGCCGCAGGTGGGACAGGCGTTCTCCTCGATGCGCAGCACGTCGGCGTCGGAGACGCCGTCGTTCGCCGCGTCCACCATGGCGTCGATCAGGTCGAGCTTGCGGACCGTGCCGTCCACAAGGGTGGCGCGGCCCGCCTCCATGGGCCCGCCGGAGACGAAGACCGTGGGGATGTTCAGCCTCAGGGCTGCCATGAGCATCCCGGGGGTGATCTTGTCGCAGTTGGAGATGCAGACCAGGGCGTCGGCGCAGTGCGCCTCCACCATGTACTCCACGGAGTCGGCGATCAGATCGCGCGAGGGCAGGCTGTAGAGCATGCCGCCGTGGCCCATGGCGATGCCGTCGTCCACGGCGATCGTGTCGAACTCGCGCGGCACCGCGCCGGCGGCCTTGACGGCCTCGGAGACGATGCGGCCGACGGGCGCCAGGTGCGTGTGCCCCGGGACGAACTCCGTGAAGCTGTTGGCGACCGCGACGACGGGCTTGCCGATGTCCTCGTTCGCTACGCCCGAGGCGCGCATGAGGGCGCGGGCGCCCGCCATATTGCGGCCGTGGGTGACGGTACGGGACCTCAGCGCGGGCATGTTTCCCTCCCGGGGAAGCGGCACATCCGAATCTCCGAGCCTACGCCCCCTGCCCACGGTCCGGACCGTTTGTCCACAGTCCGGACGGCCGCGGGCCCGCCGCGGGCCTGCCACCGGGCCTGCCGACGGCCCGCTGCCCCACCCCGCCTGTGGACAACTCCCGGCGGTGTCAGCGGGTCCCGCTACGTTATGCGCATGGCTTCCCGTAAGAGCGGCGGCAGGGACCGCCCCGCGTACCGCTGCTCCGAGTGCGGCTGGTCCACCGTGAAGTGGCTCGGCCGCTGCCCCGAGTGCCAGGCGTGGGGCACGATCGAGGAGGTCGGGGCGCCCGCGGTGAAGACCACGGCCGCCGGCCGGGTCACGACGTCCGCCCTGCCCATCGCGCAGGTCGACGCCCGCCGCGTCGAGGCCCGCGGCACCGGGGTGCCGGAGCTGGACCGGGTGCTCGGCGGCGGGCTCGTGCCGGGCGCGGTGGTGCTGATGGCCGGCGAGCCCGGTGTGGGCAAGTCGACGCTGCTGCTCGACGTCGCCGCGAAGGCCGCGGTCGGCGGGGAGCGCACGCTGTACGTGACGGGAGAGGAGTCCGCCGGCCAGGTCCGGCTGCGGGCCGACCGCATCGGGGCGCTGAGCGACGGGCTGTACCTGGCCGCAGAGACCGACCTCGCCGCCGTCCTCGCCCACCTCGACGAGGTCAAGCCCGCGCTGCTCGTGCTGGACTCCGTGCAGACCGTCGCCTCCGGCGAGATCGACGGCGCCCCCGGCGGCATGGCGCAGGTGCGGGAGGTCGCCGGCGCGCTGATCCGGGCCTCCAAGGAGCGCGGGATGGCCACGATCCTCGTCGGGCACGTGACGAAGGACGGCGCCATCGCGGGGCCCCGCCTGCTGGAGCACCTGGTGGACGTCGTGCTGCACATCGAGGGCGACCGGCACGCCCGGCTGCGCCTGGTCCGCGGCATGAAGAACAGGTACGGCGCGACGGACGAGGTCGGCTGCTTCGAGCTGCACGACGAGGGCATCATCGGCCTCGCCGACCCCAGCGGCCTGTTCCTGACCCGGCGGGACGAGCCCGTGCCGGGCACCTGCCTGACGGTGACCCTGGAGGGCCGCCGGCCGCTGGTCGCGGAGGTGCAGGCGCTGACGGTCGACTCGCAGATCCCCTCCCCCCGGCGCACCACGTCCGGCCTGGAGACCTCCCGGGTCTCGATGATGCTGGCGGTGCTGGAGCAGCGCGGCGACATCCGCGCGCTGTCCAAGCGGGACATCTACAGCGCCACCGTCGGCGGTGTGAAGCTCTCCGAACCCGCCGCCGACCTGGCCGTCGCGCTCGCGCTGGCCAGCGCCGCGAGCGACACCCCGCTGCCGCAGAACCTGGTCGCGATCGGGGAGGTCGGCCTCGCCGGCGAGGTGCGGCGGGTGACGGGGGTGGCCCGGCGGCTGGCGGAGGCGGCCCGGCTCGGGTTCACGCAGGCGCTCGTGCCGGCGGATCCGGGCAAGATCCCGTCGGGCATGAAGGTACGGGAAGTCGCGAACATAGGAGACGCGTTGCGGGCGCTGCCGGCCGGCCGGCGGCGGGCGGGCGGCGAGTCCCGGGAGGCGGGTGGAGGGAAAGAGCCGAGGGAGTCCCGGCAGCCCGAGGAGGCTCGCCGGTAGACTTTGCCCCGGTCTCTTCCGTGCGGGGGAGCGCAGGGGGCTCGTGCGTGCGCCGCCCGGCGCACGCGTAGAGCACCGAAACGACGACCGGAGGATTCCGGAGGGTTCCAGTGGCAGCAGGCGACCGGGTGGGCGCCCCGGGCAGAGCCGGCGGCAGTTCCGGCTCCGATGCCGCGGTGAGGGCCGCGCTGAGCGCGGTCGCGCCCGGCACGGGGCTGCGCGACGGCCTGGAGCGGGTCCTCCGCGGCAACACCGGCGGGCTCATCGTGCTGGGCACGGACAAGATCATCGAGTCCATCTGCACCGGCGGCTTCGTGCTGGACGTCGAGTTCACCGCGACCCGGCTGCGGGAGCTGTGCAAGCTCGACGGCGCCGTGGTCCTCGACCAGGACATCACGCGGATCGAGCGCGCGGGCGTGCAGCTGCTGCCCGACGCCTCGATCCCCACCGAGGAGACCGGCACCCGCCACCGCACCGCGCAGCGGGTGTCGATCCAGAGCGGCTTCCCCGTCGTCTCCGTCAGCCAGTCGATGCGGCTCATCGCGCTGTACGTCGACGGCCAGCGGCGCGTGCTGGAGGACTCCGCCGCGATCCTCTCCCGGGCCAACCAGGCGCTGGCCACGCTGGAGCGGTACAAGCTGCGGCTGGACGAGGTCGCCGGCACGCTCTCCGCGCTGGAGATCGAGGACCTGGTGACCGTGCGGGACGTCTCCGCGGTCGCGCAGCGGCTGGAGATGGTGCGCCGGATCGCCACCGAGATCGCGGAGTACGTGGTCGAGCTGGGCACCGACGGCCGGCTGCTGTCCCTCCAGCTCGACGAGCTGATCGCGGGCGTCGAGCCGGAACGCCAGCTCGTCGTCAGGGACTACGTCCCGGAGCGCACCGGCCGCCGCCCGCACACCGTGGAGCGCGCCCTCACCGAGCTGGACCGGCTCTCCCACGGCGAGCTGCTGGAACTGCCCATCGTGGCCCGCTCGCTGGGCTACACGGGCGTGCCCGAGACCCTCGACGCGGCGGTCTCGCCGCGCGGTTACCGGCTGCTGGCCAAGGTGCCGCGCATCCCCAGCGCCGTCATCGACCGGCTGGTGGAGCACTTCGGCGGCCTGCAGAAGCTCCTCGCGGCCAGCGTCGACGACCTGCAGACGGTCGACGGCGTGGGCGAGGCGCGGGCGCGGTCGGTGCGCGAGGGGCTGTCGCGGCTGGCGGAGTCGTCGATCCTGGAGCGCTACGTCTGACGCGGGAGGGGTACGGCTGTCAACGTGCCGTGCGCGGGTTCCTCATCCGGACGTATGGCCGTCAACGCCCCGCCGCGCGGGGGTGGTTACGCCTTCTCCAGCACGAACGGCGCCGTCGCAGCCGCGAAGCCGGCCGCGCTGACCTCCGCCTCGTAGCTCCCGGCGCCCGCCGTGCCCGCCTTCGGCGTCGCGCAGCGCGGCTCGCTCGCCCGCATGTCCCACTCGTACGTCCGCGAGACCTCGCTGCCCGCCGGCACCGCCAGCAGGATCGGGTCGGTCGTCCACGGGCAGTCGTCCGACGCCCACCACTGGCTCTCGCCGCCGGTCGCCGTCGAGATCGTGAGCACCGTCGAGGTCGGCGAGAAGTCCAGCTTGCAGTCCTCGGCACCGGAGTTGACCGCGGTCAGCTCGAACACCGGCCGCTCCCCCGGCGCGTACGAGCGCTCCTCGCTGCGCAGCGTCAGCTCCACGTCGTCCGGGTCGCACGCGGCCATGGACGAGCCGGCCGGCACGCCGTCCGAGCCCACGCCGAAGCCGCCGCCCGCGGTGCCCGCGCCGCCCCCGGAACCGGCGCCGCCGGCGGAGCCGCCGTCCTCGCCGCCGGAGCCGTTGCCGCCGTCGCCGCCTTCGCCGTCGCCGGAGCCGCCCGAGCCCTCGGAGTCGCCGGAACCGCCGCCGTCCTCCTCGTCGGAGCCGCCGGAACCGCCGGAGCCACCCGAGCCGCCGCCGTCCTCCTCGCGGCCCCCGGGTGGGTTGTCGATCACCGACGAGTCGTCGGTCGGCCCCGGAGTGATCGACTCCGCAGGGTTCTTGCCCTCGTTGGCGGCGTTCTCGCTGCCGCCCCCGAGGTTGATGACGAGGATGGCGAAAATCGCGAGCACGGCGAGCAGGCCGATGAGGACCGCGCGGCGCCGCCAGTAGATGGCGGACGGCAGCGGACCGACAGGGCGGCGGAAAGATCCCACGCGGAAACCTTACGAGACTTGGGGCGCAAGGCGGTCCCGTACCCGCCGCGCGGTCTGACTTTCGTCAGGGGAGCGTACTGACTTTCGCCGGAAGTGGTGAACCGAACACGCTTCGTACCGTCCCGGCATGAACGACGAGTTGTACCGGGACGTCACCTCGCTCGCCCGCCGCACGCCCGACTGGCTGCACATGCTCGCCGAGTACGGCACGGACGCCGGACTGGTGCTGCTGGCCGCGCTCTTCGCCGCCGCGTGGTGGGCGGCGCCGCGGCGCGCGCCGGTCGTGGCGGGGGCGGTGGGCACGCTGGCGGCGTACGGGCTGAGCGAGTTGGTGAAGGTGTGGGTGGCACGGGAGCGGCCGTGCCGGGCGGTGGACGGGGCGGCGGAGCCGCTGGCGGACTGCCCGCCGCCGGGCGACTGGTCGTTCCCGAGCAACCACGCGACGATCGCCGGCGCCGCCGCCGTCGCGCTGGCGGTGGCGTGGCCGCGGATCACGGCGTGGGTGCTGCCGTTCGGCGTGCTGCTGGGGGCGTCACGGGTCTTCGTCGGCGTGCACTATCCGCTCGACGTGGCGGCCGGCCTCGCCCTCGGCGCGGCGGTCGCGGCGCCCTGCGCGGCCCTTGCGCGCATACGGATCGGGGCCACCGGAAGACGCCGCCGGCGGGGGGCGAACGCTCTCGCAAGGACGACGTCCCCCATTGAGTGACAACGTCACCCGTGGGAGTGAGAAGCGCCGAACCACCCCGATCCGTACGCGACTATGCGCCTACGTTCGCGGGGTGACGAGCAGCAGCCCCGACCCCGAACCCGCCCGGCAGCCGCCGCCACAGCACCCGCCCGAGCAGTACGAGCCCTACCTGGACGGCCTGTTCACCTACTGCATGTCGGTGCTGTGCGACCACGACGGCGCCGTCGCCGCCCTGGGCGACGTACTCGCGATCGCCGAACGCCAGCCGCGGCGGCGGCCCGCGACGCCCGCCGAGTGGCGGCCCTGGCTGTACTCGCTGGCCCGCTGGGCCTGCGTGCGCCGGCTGGACCAGAAGCCCGGCCACAGAGCGGCGCAGCGCTCGGCGCAGCGGGCCGCGCACAGGCCCGCCCAGCGGCCGGTCCCGAAGCACCCCGGCGAGGAGAAGCGATCCTCCGACGCCACGGCGCCGGCACCGGCGCCGGACGCCGGGCAGGCACCGGACGCAGCGGACGCCGAGGACGCCGCCGCGCAGCTGCACCGCAGCGAACTGGCCACGCTCGCCTGGCCCGAGGCCGCCGGCACCACCCCCGAGCAGCGCGAGGCGCTGGAGCTGGCCGTACGCCACCGGCTGCCCGCCGACGAGGTCGCCACCGTCCTCGGCCAGCACCCGGACGCGGCCCGCGTGCTGCTGTCCACCGCCGCCGCCGAGGTCGAAAGGACCCGGGCCGCGCTCGCCGTCCGCGACCAGCACGGCTGCGCGGCCATCGCACGCCTGGCCGGGGACGGCCGGGTGTTCCTCAGCGCCGCCCTGAGCCGCGAGCTGGTCCGGCACGTCGACGACTGCGCCGAGTGCCGTCGCGCCGCCGAGCGGGCGGGCGCCGGCTGGGCCTGGCCGGGCACGCTGCGCGCCGCGCGGCCCGAGGGCCCGCTGCCGGTGCTGGCGGCGCCCCGCGCGGCCGCGTACACGGCGATGCTGCACGCCCAGCGCATCCGCTTCGTGCACGCGCCGCGCTTCGACCGCCGCGGCTACCCGCGCGACCCCCGGCACCGCGCAGCCCGCCGCGGCCGGCTGCGCTCCCGCGCGGTGACGTCGACCGTCGTGGCCACCGTCCTCGCGGCGCCGGTGCTGGCGCTGTGGGCCGCGAACCGCGGCGCGCCGGCGACCGGCGAGGCGCAGTCCGGCTGGCCCCCGCCGAGCGCGGACGCCGACGAGCCGGAGTCGCTGGACGGCCGCCCGGTGGAGAAGGCCGGCAGCGCGCACGACGGCACCGGTCCCGGGGCGTCGCACGGGGGCAAGCGGCCGGACGTGTCGGTGGAGGTCGTCGACCGCGGCGGCCGGGTGCCGGGCCGGCCGGGGGTGGGCCCGGGCCGGCTGACGGTGGAGGCGTGGCCGGCCGGGGAGACCACGTACCTGCGGCTGCGGGCGTCCGGCGGCGAGCCGGTCGCGTGGCGGCTCGGTACGGACGCGGGGTGGCTGCGGTTCAGCGCGACCTACGGGGCGCTGCGGCCGGGCGAGGCGGCGACGGTCGCGGTGACGGTGGCGGAGGCGAGCGAGCCGCGGCAGGGCTGGCAGGCGCGGGTGTACGTGTCCCCGGGCGACGCGGCGATCCTGATCACGGGCGCGGGCAGCGGCCGCACGGGTACGGGGCCGGGGCCGGGGTCGCCCGGCCCGTCCCGGCCGCCGGCGTCGGACCCGCCGGACTCCCCGTCCCCGCCGGGTTCGCCGGACCCCTCGGACCCGGACCCGTCGCCGTCCGACCCGGATCCGTCGCCCTCGGATCCGGACCCGTCGCCGTCGGACCCGGACCCGGGCCCCTCGGACCCCGACCCGTCGCCCTCGGACCCGGATCCCACACCGACCGCGTCCGCCACGGACCCGGACCCGGACCCGGACCCGCCGGGCTCGTCCCCGGCGCGGACGCCGTAGCGGTCGGGCCCCGCGCCCCGTACGGCCGTCAGTCGGCAGTCGGAGTCCGCCCCTCAGTCCGCCGGGTGCGGTGCCGGGAGCGCTCCGTGCCCGGCGCCGCGCAGGCGCTCCTCGCACAGCTCCGCCAGCCGGGCGTATCCCTTCTCGCCCATCAGCTCCACCAGCTCCGGCCGGTACGACTCGTACACCGCCCGGCCGCCGCCGTGGGCGGACGGCGCGGACGTGCACCACCAGTGCAGGTCGTGGCCGCCCGGGCCCCAGCCGCGGCGGTCGTACTCGCCGATCGAGACCATCAGGACCTTGGTGTCGTCCGGGCGCGTGATCCAGTCGTAGGACCGGCGGACCGGCAGCTGCCAGCAGACGTCCGGCTTGGTCTCCAGCGGCTCGCGGCCCTCGCGGAGCGCCAGCAGGTGGAGCGCGCAGCCCGTGCCGCCGGGGAAGCCGGCGCGGTTGTGGAAGACGCAGGCGCCGTCCACGCGGCGCGTCTTGCGTTCGCCGTCCTCGTCGGTCTCGGTCCAGCCGGCCGGGCCGCGGCCCTCCGCGTGGTACTGCCACAGCTCGGGTGTGAGCCGCCGCACATGCCCGGCGACCCGTTTCTCGTCGTCCTTGTCGGAGAAGTGCGCGCCCAGCGTGCAGCAGCCGTCGTCGGGTCCTGCGGGGTCGATGCCCTGGCAGCCGCGGCCGAAGATGCACGACCAGCGTGACGTCAGCCACGTCAGGTCGCAGCGGAAGACCTGTTCGTCGTCGGCGGGGTCCGGAAACTCCACCCACGCGCGGGCGAAGTCGAGCCCGACCTCCTCGGCCCGCGCGTCCGCCCGCGGCTTCGCCCGGGCGGCACTCTCGCGTACGACGCCCGAACCGGCTTGCGTTTTGCCCTGTTTCTTCCTCTTGCTCACGGGACCCAGCGTACGGCCGCGCGGCAAGGCGCTAGCGTTTCCCGTTATGCGACTCGGCGTTCTCGATGTGGGCTCGAACACGGTGCACCTGCTGGTGGTGGACGCGCACCCCGGTGCCCGGCCGCTGCCCGCCTACTCGCACAAGGCGGAGCTGCGGCTCGCCGAACTCCTCGACGAGGAGGGTGCCATCGCCGACGACGGGGTCGAACGGCTGATAGCCACGATTCACGAGGCACTGCAGGTTTCGGAGGACAAGGGCGCAGAAGACGTGCTCCCGTTCGCGACCTCCGCCGTCCGCGAAGCGGCCAACGCCGAGTCCGTGCTCGCGCGGGTCGCCGACGAGACGGGCGTGAAGCTCACCGTCCTGACCGGCGAGGAGGAGGCGCGGCTCACGTTCCTGGCCGCGCGCCGCTGGTTCGGCTGGTCGGCCGGGAAGCTGCTGGTGCTGGACATCGGCGGCGGGTCGCTGGAGATCGCGTACGGGATCGACGAGGACCCCGACAAGGCGGTCTCCCTGCCGCTCGGGGCCGGCCGGCTGACCTCCGCCTGGCTGCCCGGGGACCCGCCGGACCCCGACGACGTACGGGCCCTGCGGCGGTACGTGCGCGCGCAGATCGCCCGGGTCGTCAGCGAGTTCAGCCGGCTCGGTGAGCCGGATCACGTGGTGGCGACGTCCAAGACGTACCGGCAGCTCGCCCGGATCTCGGGCGCGGCGCGCTCCGCGGAGGGGCTGTACACGCACCGGGCGCTGTCCGCGAAGGCCCTGGAGGAGTGGGTGCCGCGGCTGGCGGCGATGCCGGCGGCGGAGCGCGCGGAGTTGCCGGGGGTGTCGGAGGGCAGGGCGCGGCAGTTGCTCGCGGGGGCGCTGGTGGCGGAGGGGGCAATGGACCTGTTCGGGGTGGAAACGGTGGAAATCTGCCCGTGGGCGCTGCGCGAGGGGGTCATCCTGAAGCGGCTGGACCAGTTGTCGTGACGGGGGCGGGGCCCGCGTGCGGCCGCGTACCCTGTCCCCGTGGCAGGAGCATCCCGTTACCGCACCGACGAGCATGACGAAACCGGCGAAACCGGTAAGACCGGCCGTCCCCGGGAGCCCGGGCGGGCCGGCGAACCGGCCGGGCGCGGCGTGACCGGCGCGGGGAGCGAGAACGGCGCCGGCGGCGACCGCGGGGTCACCGTGCCCGACGCGCGGGTGACCCTCTCCACCGCCTCCGTCTACCCCGAGTCCACCGCCACCGCCTTCGAGACCGCCGCCCGCCTCGGCTACGACGGCGTGGAGGTCATGGTCTGGACCGACCCCGTCAGCCAGGACATCGAGGCGCTGCGCCGCCTCTCCGACCACCACGGCGTGCCCGTCCTCGCCATCCACGCACCGTGCCTGCTGATCACGCAGCGCGTCTGGTCGCGGGACCCGTGGGAGAAGCTGCGGCGCGCGCGGTCGGCCGCCGAGCGGCTGGGCGCCGAGACCGTCGTGGTGCACCCGCCGTTCCGCTGGCAGCGTGCGTACGCGCGCGAGTTCGTCCGCGGCATCTGGCGCATGGCCGACGAGACGGCGGTGCAGTTCGCGGTGGAGAACATGTACCCGTGGCGCTACCGGGAGAAGGAGATGCTCGCGTACGCCCCGGACTGGGACGTCACGAACGAGGACTACCGCCACCACACCCTGGACCTCTCGCACACCGCGACCGCCCGCAACGACGCGCTGGAGATGGCCGACCGCATGGGCGACCGGCTGTGCCACGTGCACCTGGCCGACGGCTCCGGCTCCGGCAAGGACGAGCACCTGGTGCCCGGGCGCGGCAACCAGCCGTGCGCCGAGATGCTGGAGCGGCTGGCGGCGCGCGGGTTCGGCGGGCAGGTGGTCGTGGAGATCAACACCCGGCGGGCGATGTCGGCGGCGGAGCGCGAGTCGGACCTCGCCGAGTCGCTGGCGTTCACCCGGCTCAACCTGGCGGCACCGGTCGCGCGGGGCGCGAAGTCATGACGTCCGGGAAGTCGGGGGACGACGCCCCGAAACGGGGCCGGGGCCGCCCGCGGCGCGACGCCGTCGAGGATGGGCCCGGCACCCGGGACCTGATACTGACGACGGCCCGTTCGGAGTTCGCCGAGCACGGCTACGAGAAGACGTCCATACGCGGCATCGCCAAGTCCGCGGGCGTCGACCCGGCGCTGGTCCACCACTACTTCGGCGGCAAGGAGCAGGTCTTCGAGGCCGCGCTCGAAATCACCTTCGCGCCGGCGATGACGGTGCCCGACCGCGTCGTCCACGGCCCGATGGACGGCGCGGGCGAGCGCATCACCCGCTTCTTCTTCAGCACCTGGGAGAACCCGGACTCGCGCGAGCCCCTCCTCGCCGTCCTGCGCTCCGCGGTCAGCAACGAGGCGGCCGTCTCCATCTTCCGCCGCATCGTCACGCGCAGCCTGCTGCACGGCATCACGCCGTTGCTGCCGCTGGAGGAGCGCCAGATGCGCGCGGAGCTGGCGGTGGCGCAGCTCGTCGGGACGGCGCTGCTGCGCTACGTCATCCTCCTCGAACCGATGGCCTCGGCCGACCCGGAGGAGCTGATCGGCCGGCTGGCGCCGATCGTGGAGTACCACCTGACGGGCGTACCCCCGGCGAAGGGCTGACGCCACCGCCGCCACCGCGGCCGGGCCCCCGCCGCCGGCCCGCGCCGCCGGGCCCGCGGCCCGGCCCCCGGTCCGGGCGCCGGCCCCGCCCCCGGGCGGGTCAGGAGTCCCAGCGCTCCCCCGTCAGGCGCTCGTACGCCTCCACGTACTTCTCGCGCGTACGCTCCACCACCTCGGCCGGCAGCTCCGGCGGCGGCTCCTCGCCGTGCCGGTCCCAGCCGGACGCGGCCGACGTCAGCCAGTCGCGCACGTACTGCTTGTCGAACGACGGCTGCGGCCGGCCGGGACGCCAGTCGGCGATGCCCCAGTAGCGCGAGGAGTCCGGGGTCAGCACCTCGTCGGCGAGGACCAGCTCGCCCTCGCCGACCGCGTCGCCGGTGTAGCCGAACTCGAACTTCGTGTCCGCCAGGATCAGCCCCCGCTCGCGCGCGACGTCCCGCCCGCGCCCGTACACCTCCAGCGTCACCCGCCGCAGCTCCGCCGCGACGAGCGGGCCGACGCGGCGGACCACCTCCTCGTACGTGACGTTCTCGTCGTGCTCCCCCACCTCCGCCTTCGTCGCCGGCGAGAAGACCGGCGCGGGCAGCGCGGAGGCGTCGGTCAGCCCCGGCGGCAGGTCGACGCCGCAGACGGCGCCCGACTCGGCGTACTCCACGAGGCCCGAGCCCGTCAGATAGCCGCGCGCCACGCACTCCACCGGCACCATCCGCAGCCGCCGGCACACCAGGGCGCGCCCCGCCCACCCGGCGGGGGCGCCCTCGGGCAGCTCGGTGGAGAGCACGTGGTGCGGCACGAGGTCGGCGACCCGCTCGAACCACCACAGGGACAGCTTCGTGAGGATCCGGCCCTTGTCGGGGATCTCGGTGGGGAGCACCCAGTCGTACGCGGAGATGCGGTCGCTGGCGACCATCACCAGGCGGCCGTCGGCGTCCTCGTACAGATCGCGGACCTTGCCGGTGTGCAGATGGACGAGGCCGGGCACTTGGACGGGCTGGGGCTTCTCCACGAAACCGGTCACGGACTTCCTCCGGGGTTTGCCGATGCGACAGCCGAATTGTCTCGCATCGGCACGGCGGCGCCCCGACCAGGCGGTCCTTCGGCCGCCCGGCCCGGCAGCGGGCGCCTCAGCCCGCCGCGGGCGCGAGCGGCGCGAGCGCCGGGTAGTCGGTGTAGCCGCGGTGGTCGCCGCCGTAGTACGTCGCCTCGTCGGCCTCGTTGTACGGGCCCCCCGCCCGTACCCGCGCGACCAGGTCCGGGTTGGCGAGCCAGCGCGCGCCGAGGGAGACGACGTCCGCCGTGCCCGCGGCGAGGAGCTGCCGGGCGTCCTCGACGGGGTCGCCGCCGCTGTGGTGCATCGAGTTCAGCATCAGCGGCCCCTGCCACGCGGCGCGCAGCCGCTCGACGACGGGCCGCTGCGCGGGCGTGGGCTCGACCACGTGCAGGTACGCCAGCGGGTACGGGGCCAGCGCGGCGACCAGCGCCGGGTACAGCTCGGCGGTGTCGGACTCGGTGATGCCGTTGAACGTGTTGCCGGGCGAGATCCGCAGCGCGGTCCGGTCCGCGCCCACCGCATCGGCGACGGCCCGTACCAGCTCGACGGCGAAGCGGATGCGGTTCGCGACCGGGCCGCCGTAGGCGTCGGTGCGGCGGTTGGCGCCGTCGGCGAGGAACTGGTGGACGAGGTAGCCGTTGGCGCCGTGCAGCTCCACGCCGTCGAACCCGGCGTCGATCGCGTTGCGCGCCCCGGCGGCGAAGTCCCGGACGACCCCGGCGATGTCGTCTGCGGTCAGCTCGCGCGGCACCGGGTGCGGCAGCAGCCCCTGGTCGGCGGTGTAGAGCGCCTCGCCGGACGCCACCGCCGACGGCGCCTCCGGAAGCCCGCCGTCCGGGTAGAGGTAGGGGTGGCCGACCCGGCCGGTGTGCAGCAGCTGGAGGAAGATCCGGCCCCCCGCCGCGTGCACCCGCCCGGTCACCTGCCGCCAGGCGTCGACCTGTTCCGCGGTGTGGATGCCGGGCGTCTGGATGTAGCCCTGGCCGCGCACGCCGGGCTGGGTGCCCTCGGCGACGATCAGGGCGGCGGCGGCCCGCTGCTCGTAGTACTCGGCCGTCAGCCCCGTCACCAGGCCGCCGTCCGCGGTGGCCCGGGAGCGGGTCATCGGGGCCATCGCCAGCCGGTGCGGGAGGTCGAGGCGGCCGATCCGTACGGGTGCGAAGATCTCGTTCGTCATGTCCTCGACGCTAGATACGGGGGAATGCCCGCCGGATCCGTAGCGCTGCGGTACTGGGATACGTAATCCGTGCCGCCGACCCGCCCCGTAGGTGTGACTGGATGAATCTGTACGGGCGTCAGAAGGAGCTCGCCGAACTCGACGCGCTGATCGGCGCCGCCGCCGACTGCCGCGGGCAGAGCCTCGTGCTGCGCGGCGAGGCCGGCATCGGCAAGTCGTCGCTGCTCGCGTACGCCGAGGGCGAGGCGCGGCGGCGCGGGTTCACCGTGCTGCGCGCGGTGGGCTGGGAGGCCGAGCGGGCGCTCGCGTTCGCGGGGCTGCACCAGTTGCTGCGCCCCGTCCTCGACCGCGCCGGGGCGCTGCCGCAGCCGCAGGCCGACGCGCTGGACGCCGCGGTCGGGGCCGGCGCCGCCGAGGGGCACGACCGGTTCCGCGTCGGGCTCGCGGTGCTGTCGCTGCTCGCCGAGGCCGCCGAGGACGCGCCGGTGCTGTGCCTGGTGGACGACGCGCAGTGGCTCGACGAACCGTCCGTCGACGCGCTGCTGTTCGCCGCCCGCCGGCTGGGCGTGGAGCGCGTCGCCCTGCTCTTCGCCGCCCGCGGCGACACCGACCTCCCCGGCGCCTTCCCCGCCGCCGGGCTGCCGCAGACGGCGCTCTCGCGGCTCGGCCGCGACGACGCGCTGGCGCTGCTCGCGGGCCTCGACGTGCCCGCGGCGGTACGCAGCCGGGTGCTGGGCGAATCCTTCGGCAACCCGCTCGCGCTGCGCGAGCTGGGCGCCGCGGGCCCCGCGTCCGGCGGCCGGCCGCCCGGCCCCGGGCAGCCGCTGCCGGCCGCCGACCGGGTGCTCGCCGCGTACCGCGGCAGGGTGGAGGCGCTGCCGGAGCGGACCCGGCTGATGCTGCTCATCGCCGCCTCCGACGGGCGCAGCACCCTGCGGTACGTGATGGCCGCGGCGGAGCGGCTCGACGTCGGGCTCGCGGACCTGGCGGCGGCGGAGCGGCAGGGGCTGGTCGCCGTGGTCGGGGATGTCATCGAGTTCCGCCACCCCCTGATCCGTACCGCCGCCTACACCGCCGCGCCGCTCGCCCTCCGCGTCGCCGTGCACGAGACGATGGCCGCCACCTCCGGCGACGCCGACTGCCGCGCCCGGCACCTGGCGTCGGCGGCGACGGGCCCCGACGAGGCCGTCGCCGCCGAACTGGAGGAGTGCGGGCGGCGGGCGCTGACCCGCGGCGGCCCCGCGGCGGCGGCGGACACGTACGCGGAGGCCGCCCGCCTCACCCCGGACGCGGCGCCGCGCGTACGCCGGCTGACGGCGGCGGCGTGGGCGGCGCAGCAGGCGGGGCACGCGGAGCGGGCGGCGGAGCTGGCGGAGGAGGCGTACAAGCAGACGGAGGACGGGGACCGGCGCGCGGAGCTGGCGTACGTGCGCTCGTTCTGGCTCTTCGAGAAGGACGCCGCGCAGGAGGCCGGCGCGCTGCTCATCTCGCACGCCCCGCTGTCGCGCGCGTACGGGCGGGAGATGCTGCGCGCGGCGGCGACGTACGCGTGGTTCGGCGGGGACGTCGCGGCGCTGCACCGGGCGGCGGACCTGCTGGAGGAGTACGGGGACGCGGCCGGCGGCGACGCCCGGCGCGCGGACCGCGCGGTGCGCGGGCTCGCGCACATGGCGGCCGACGACTTCGCGCGCGGGCTGCCGCTGGTCGCCGACCTGCTCGACGACGCCCCCGTGGGCAGCACGGCGCGCATGCAGGCGATCTCCTCCGCGTCGCTGCTGCCCGACGACGTCCAACTGCCCGTGATCACCGAGGAGATCGACCACGCCCGCGCCGACGGCATCATCGGCCGGCTGCCGTACCTGCTGCACATACTGGCCCGCCAGCAGCTCTACGCGGGCGAGCACCGCGAGGCGGAGCGCACGGTGGCCGAGGCCGCCGAGATCGCCCGCGACACCGGGCTGGCGATGCGCGTCGGCCGGCTGCACAACCTGCTGGCGCGCATCCCCGCGATCGAGGGCGACGAGGAGCGCGTACGGGACCTCGTGGCGCCCGGCATGAACGCGGGCGGCAACTACGGCATCACCGCCCTGGCCCTCCTCGACCTGGGCCTCGGCCGCCACGAGGACGTGCTGGCGCGGCTGGCGGAGGCGCGCGCGGGGACGGCCCGGTACAGCGCGGCGCTGCTGTTCGCGACGGCGGACGAGGTGGAGGCGGCGGTACGCCTCGGCGCCCCCGACCGGGCGCTGCTGCCGGCCCGCCGCTTCGCGGCGTGGGCGGCGGCGGGCGGGCAGCCGTGGGCGCGGGCGGTGGCGCTGCGCAACGAGGCGCTGCTGGCGCCGTCGGCGGGCGCCGCGGCGGCGTACGCCGAGGCCGTACGCCTCCACGCCGACTCCCCCGGCCGCCCCTTCGAACGGGCCCGCACGGAGCTGCTGTTCGGCGAGCACCTGCGCCGCGAACGCCGCCGCACCGAGGCCCGCACCCACCTGCGTACCGCGCTCCAGCTCTTCGACGCCCTCGCCGCCGCCCCCTGGTCGGACCGCGCCCGCGCGGAGCTCCGCGCGGCGGGCGAGGCCCAGGCGACGGCGCGCGCCACCGCCCCGGACCCGGCGGACCGCCTGACGCCGCAGGAACTCCAGGTGGTCCGCCTGGCGGCGGAGGGCACCAGCAGCCGCGACATCGCGGCCCGGCTGTTCCTGTCCCCGCGCACGGTGGAGTACCACCTGTACAAGGCGTACCCGAAGCTGGGCGTCACCTCCCGCCGCGAACTCCCCGCCGCACTGGCCCCGCCCACGTCCCCCGAGCCGTAGTCACGGCCGCAGGCCCGCGAAGAGCACGGTCAGCAGGCGCTCGGCCCGGGTCTCGTCGCGGGTGCGGGCGCGGAGCCAGGACGCGGCGCTGACGAGCGCGAAGACGTCGTCGGGGGTGATGTCGGGGCGGATGGCCCCGGCGGCGTGGGCACGGGCGGTGAGGGCGCTGCCGGCGGCGGAGAGGCGTGCGCAGGCGGCGTGGAGTTCGGAGTCCTTGTCCTCGTGGCTGCCGAGGAGTTCCTCGGCGAGCCCGCTGTAGCCGGCGCCGTGTTCGGCGACGGCGCGCATCCAGCGGGTGAGCTGGTCGAAGGCCGGCGGGGGCGGGGCAGCGGCCAGAAGTTCGTCGCCGAGGGCGAAGAGGGCGTCGTGACGGTCGCGCAGCAGGGCGCTGAGCAGGGCGCGGCGGGTGGGGAAGTGGGCGTAGAGAGTGCCGATGGCGACGCCCGCGCCACGGGCGATCTTCTCCAGCGAGGCTTCCGTGCCCTGCTCCCGGAACGCCCGGTCCGCTTCCGCGAGCAGGCGCGCGCGGTTGCGCTGGGCGTCGGCGCGTTGGCGGCGGGGGCGGGGCGCGTGGGACGGCTGGGCGGGGGCGGTGTCCGACATAACTTGAGGGGTCCTCGAATAAGCGTGGTAGGTTTTCTTGAGACCACCTCAGGTTAACGTGGAGGAGCGGATGATAGTCGTCATGGGCGCCACCGGCACCATCGGCCGGCACCTGGTCCGGATGCTCGGCGAGACGGGCACGCCCTTCCGGGCGCTGGTGCGGAACGAGGCCAAGGGCCGCGCCCTGGGGTGCGACTTCGTCGTCGGCGACCTCGACCACCCCGCCTCCCTCGCGCCCGTCCTCGACGGCGCCGACCGCCTCCTGCTGAACAGCGGCGGCGCGCTCCCGGTGGCCGGGCGGCAGCCGATGGTGCGGCAGCAGACCGCGGCCGTCGACGCGGCGCGGGCCGCGGGGGTGTCGCGGATCGTGAAGGTGTCGGCTTGGCGGCCGGCGCCGGAGGCGAAGCTGTCGGTGCGGGCGCACTGGGAGATCGAGCAGCACCTCAAGTCCTCGGGCGTCCCGTGGTCGCTGCTGCGGCCGACCGGCTACATGCAGAACTTCTTCACCGGCGAGGGCGGCTTCAGCGCGGAGCGCGCGGTCTCCGGACCGTACGGGCAGGGGCGGGTCGCGTACATCGACGCGTACGACATCGCCGCCTGCGCGGCCGCGCTGCTGACGGCACCGGACGGGGAGGGCCGGGCCCACGACCTCACCGGCCCCGAGGCGCTCACGCACGAGGAGATCGCCGCGAAGCTGGGCGTCCCGTTCCACGACCAGTCGCCGGCGGAGGCGGGCGCGGAGCTGCGCGCCCGGGGGCTGCCCGGCTGGTTCGTGGACGATCTCCTGTGGCTCTACGCGGACATGGCGTCGGGAGGTTCCTCCGAGGTGACGACGGCGGTGCAGGACCTGACCGGGCGCGCACCCCGCGGCTTCGACGAGTTCCTGGCCGCCCAGTCCCTGTGACCGGCACGGACCGCGCTCGACCGCGGACATGACCGGCCGGACAGAACACCTAGGTGAAGGAGTACTCCAGCTCGGGCAGCTCGAATCCCTGATCGAACACGCAGGTCCGCTCGTCGGTACGGACCGCGCCGTGGCGCTCGTAGAAGGAGACCGCGCGTGTGTTGGCGCGGAGCACCTCCAGGTAGACCGTCCGCCCGGGGTGCGCCGCGGCGGCCCACGCGCGGGCGTGCCGCAGCAGCCCGCTCCCGATGCCGCCGCCGGTGCGGCCGGGCCGGGCGTGCAGGTTGTCCAGGAGGAGGCGGCCGTCGGGCCGCGGGATCAGGTACGCGAACCCGAGCAGGTCGACGCCGTCCACGGCCACGAACAGCCCCGCCCCGCGCGGCGGCTCTTCGAGCCGGCCGCGCCAGACCGCCAGCCGCTCGTCGTCCAGCGGCCCGCTCAGGAAGGCGTCCGGCATGATCCCCGCGTACGCGGTACGCCAGCTCTCGGCGTGCAGCGCCGCGATCCCGTCGGCGTCGTCCCGTACGCCCGCTCTGATCTCCATGCCGTCCAGTCTCGCGCAGTCCGGGACGGCGGCGGAGGTCAGTAGGACCTGCCGCTCCGCTCGAAGACGGTGCTCCCGTAGAGCCCCACGACGGTGGCGATGATCACCGCGGCCACTCCCGAGCCGGTCTCGTCCATCTCCTCCAGCGCGTCCTTGATGACGAGGAGCGTGCCGATGCAGGCCACCAGGAGTCCAGCCGTCGCGTACCTGCCGACCCGCCGCCAGCGGGCGAGCACCTCGGAGTGCGTCGCGACCAGGCCGACGACGCCGCAGAGCATGCACAACACCCCGCAGACGACCAGGGACGTCGCGGCGGTGTTGACGCTGTAGAGCGGCCCGGCGTCCGGCTCCGAGAACACCCGCTCCAGGGTGTCGAGATCCCACAGGGACAGGCCGGCGACCCACGGCATCAGGGTCGACGTGAACGCCAGGATGCCGCTGATCAGGAGTAGCAACGGCCCTGTGGCCCCTGCCGAGTTGTCCGGCGGGCCGGGCGGGGACGAGGGCGGCGGATGGGGTGGCGGATGGGGTGGCGGCGACCACGACGGCGGTGGCGCCCAGCCCGGTGGCGTCGCGGGGGGCGGCGGGGGCGGCGGTGAGGGGGGCGGCGCGGGGGGTGGGGCGGGGGGTGGGGCGGCTGACGCCGACGGGGGCGGCACAGGCGGTGGGGGGCGGTGCCAGGGCCGTTGGGGGCGGGGCCGTTTCCCGCGTGGCTGTGGTGCTTCCGGCGGATCGCCCATACGGCACCTCACGAGATTGCGGCCACGGCTGTGTCGCACTGCCCGTACCGTTGGTTCGTACCCGGTTGCGGAGCGGTCGATCCCGGGAACCCGCCTAGGCTCCCCTCATGAGTGCGTCACCGGACGGCAGCATCCGTCCGTTCCGGATCTCCGTCCCCGACCGCGACCTCGACGACCTGCACCACCGCCTCGACCGCACCCGGTGGCCCGACGAACTGCCCGGGGCAGGCTGGGACTACGGCGTACCGCGGGACTACCTGCGGGAGCTGGTGCGCTACTGGCGGCACGAGTACGACTGGCGGGCGGCGGAGGCCCGGCTGAACCGGTGGCCGCAGTTCATGACCACCATCGACGGGGCGGACGTGCACTTCGCGCACATCCGGTCGCCCGAGCCCGGGGCCACGCCGCTGATCGTCACGCACGGCTGGCCGGGGTCCTTCGTCGAGTTCGAGCGGATCGCCGGACCGCTCACCGACCCGCGCGCGTACGGTGCCGATTCCGCGGACGCCTTCCACCTGGTGCTGCCGAGCATTCCCGGGTTCGGGTTCTCCGGGCCCACGCGGGAGAAGGGCTGGGAGCACCTGCGGGTGGCCGGGGCGTTCGGGGAGCTGATGCGGCGGCTCGGCTACCGGCGGTACGGGGCGCAGGGAGGCGACTGGGGTGCCGCCGTCTCCCGCGAGTTGGGGCGGCTGTACGCCGGGGACGTCGTCGGCGTCCACCTGAACATCATCCCCGGGGCCGGGGCGACGGCCGAGCCGGCCGAGGCCGAACTCGCCGCCCTCGGCCCCGCGGAGCGCGCGCGCACCCTCGCCTCCTGGCAGCGGTTCCAGCACTGGAGCCGCGAGAAGCAGGGCTACGCGGACATCCAGTCCACCCGTCCGCAGACCCTCGCCTACGCGCTCACCGACTCACCGGTCGGCCAGCTCGCGTGGATCGCCGAGAAGTTCAAGGAGTGGACGGACTCCGCCGACCGGCCGGAGGACGCCGTCGACCGCGACCACCTCCTGACCAACGTGATGATCTACTGGCTGACCGGCACCGCCGGCTCCGCCGCCCGCCTCTACTACGAGCGCGCCCACGCCGCCTACCGGGGCCGGCCGCCGGAGCGCTCGGCCACCCCCACCGCGTACGCCGCCTTCCCGCAGGAGAACTTCGTCGTCCTGCGGCACCTCGCGGAACGCACGGAGAACATCGTGCGCTGGACGGAGTTCGACCGCGGCGGCCACTTCGCGGCGATGGAACAGCCGGAGTTGCTCGTCGGCGACGTCCGCGCCTTCTTCCGCGGCCTCGGAGAGACGGGCTGAGACCTCAGCCCCCGCCCGGCCGACGGCCGATCCGCATGCCCGGACGGCGGCGGTGCACCGTGACGTAGGCCAGACCCTCCGGGCCCGCCGCGAGGCTGCGGACAGAGCCGTGGGGCAGCCACACGAGCGCGCCTTCGGCCAGGGGCAGGGGGCCGTCGGGGGTGTCCATCACGCCGGTGCCGGTGACGACGAGGAGCAGGACGTCGAGGTCGGGCTCGGCGTGGGTGTCGACGCGCGCGTCCGCGGGCAGGCGGACCAGGTTGGCGTCGAGCTGGCGGCCGGGCTCGGCCAGCTTCCACAGGACATGGGCGGGGGCGGGGGGTTCGCCCGCGAGGGCCCGTACGTCGCACAGCACGCGGGCGACGGCGGCCGTGTCCTGCGGGGGCTCGCTCGGGGAGGCCATGGCCCGAGCCTAGGGCCTGTCGTTTGGATCTTCGCCGGGCTCGCGACGCCTGGCACCGCACCTCGCCGCGTTGTCGTCGGTCAACGACGCTCCGCGTCGCCTCCCTCCTCCGCCTTGCGATGCACGGCACCAGCCGCCGCTCCCTGATCCGACAAGATCCAAACGACAGACCCTAGCCCGCACCGGCCCCCGCCCCCTCTCCCCCGCCGTCGTAGACGAGCAGGCCGTCCTCGCGCAGCCGCGCCCCCGGCGTCACCCGGTGGGGGGTCAGCCGGCCGTCGTGGGCCAGGTGGAGGACCGGCGTGCCGTGGGCCAGGACGGCGGCGTCGGCGATGAGGCGGCGGTGGCAGCGCCACCAGAGCGACTCGGCGCACATCACCGCGGTACGCGCCGTCGCCGCCTCGCGCAGGAGGTCGGTCAGCGCCGCGGTGAAGCGCGGGTCGCGGGTGTAGCCGGCGTAGCCGCGGAAGGAGGCGTTCTCCCAGAACGTGTCCGGGGAGTCCGGCGCCGCCCTGCGGAAGCCGCCGAGGCGGGGCTCCCAGCGGTACGCGATGTCCGTACGCGGCAGCCACGCCGCCAGCGCGTCGCGGGCCACGTACGGGTTGCGGCGGCTGCCGGGTGCGGTCCGTACGTCGACGACCGACCGCACGTCCGCACCGTGCAGCAACCCGGCGAGCCGGTCCCGGTCGGCCGTGCCGTGGCCCACGGTCAGCAGCGGCGCGGGGGCCCCGGCGCCGCCGGGCACCTCCGTCACGTCCGTGCGGCGACCGTGCGCGGCTCACGGTCCCGGACGCCGGGGAAGAGCTTCTGCATCCCCCCAGTCTTCGGCAACCCACCCCCCTCCGCCCGGCGAGCGGGTCAGTCGCGTTTGCAGATTCGGTCCAGGAGGTTTGCCGTTGCGCGCTGGATCACGCTGTTCACGTGGTCCGGCCGGTCCAGGGCCGGGGACCAGGCGAACGTGCCGGCCGCGAACACCAGTCCGCCCGCCGGGGTCTCGTACAGCGACGTCTCCTGGTAGCGGCGCATTCCGCGGCCGTCCGGGTACGGGGAGTGGGCGAGGAGTTTGCGTTCGGTGTGCTTCGGCTGCGGGGCGCGGGGGAAGTAGCGGTCCGCCTCGCCCGCGACCAGGCCCGGGAGTTCGTCGCCCTCCAGGGCGCCCGTCGCCTCCCACAGCCAGTGGTCCGCGTTCCGGACGACCAGCGGGCGCGGCTCCGGCACCCGGCCCACGTACTGCACGCCCAGCAACTCCTGCTCCGGCGCGCCCTGTTCGCGCCAGAGCGCCGGGCGGCCCGGGCCCTGGCGCTTGGTGCAGTGCAGCAGCCGGTCCGGCTCGCCGGACGCGGAGGGGGCGAGGGAGACCTGCCAGTACATGGTGTTGGCGGAGAGGAACACCAGGGACGTGCCCGCGTCCCGCGCGCGCTCGGCGGCCCGGCGCATGGGCACCGACCAGTACTCGTCGTGGCCGGGGAAGACGATGCCGCGGTAGCGCGTCGGGTCGACGCGGCCGGCGTGCAGGTCGCGGGCGTCGGCGTACGCCAGGTCGTAGCCGTAGCGCTCCGCCCAGCGGATGAAGTCGTAGGCGTGGCCGGCGTGCAGGGGCAGTCCGGCGCCCGCGTAGGGGCGGTCGAAGGAGACCGTGGTGGCCGCCTCCGGCTCGCCGAGGAGGCAGCCGTCGTCGTCCCAGGCGTGGTAGAGGCTGGCGCCCGTGCGGCCGTCCTCGGGGTAGAGGTTGTACGCCTGCCACGTGACGTCCGGCAGCAGCAGGAGCAGGTCGGCCGGCTCGGTGGAGCGGACGGTGAACGGCGCGTGCGAGCGGTGGCCGTCGGCGGTGGTGAGCACGGCGACGTACGCGCCCGGGGAGAAGTACGACGGGATCTGCAGCCGCCAGGAGAGCCACCAGTGGTGGCAGGAGACCGTGCGCCCGGCGGCCAGCGGCACGGGCTGCACGATGCCGGCGAGCCGCGGGCTGCTCGTCACCTTCGCGGCGCCGTCGCCGGCGTAGTGGCCGATGCGGTAGATGTCGACGCCGAACTCCTGCGGCGGGTCGACGGAGATACGGAAGTCGACGGACTCGCCGGGCTCGGCGCACGAGGGCGCGGCGAAGCCCTTGATCTGCTGGCGTACGTCGTTCGCGAGGTGGACCCCGCCGTCGCCGGTGGTGGCCGCGTCGACGTACCAGGGGACGAGGCGGCCGTCCTCGAAGGACTCCTCGCCCGCGTGCAGCCACGGCAGCGGGCCCGCCGCGAACGGGTCGGAGACGGCGTGCGCGAGCGCCCCGGACTCCCACCGCCGGATGCTGTCGTGAACCACGGGCCGATTCCCTCCCTCGCCCCCGCGTGGGTCGGCGAGTCCAGGACATCACATAACGCGAACGGCTCCTCACGGAACGCCGACATTCGTTCGACATGACGCCCGTACGAGGCGGGCGGTTCCCGAACGCCTACGTCAGACCAGCAGAACCGGCTTTTCGGGGCGTACGCCGGCGGCTGTCAGCCAGGAGCGCAACTGGGTGTCGTCGCGGGTCTCGACCAGGGTCCGGACCGCCGCCGCCGGGCTGCCGCCGCGGCGGGTGCGCAGCACGGGGCCGTCCAGCCAGTCGAGTCCGGGGGCGGCGCCCGCGGTGTCGACGGCGGCGCAGCAGACCATCGCGAGGACGTGGTCCACGAGGAGTTCGCGGCCGGTACGGGGCGGCGTCAGCGGCGCCGCGGCGCCGGCCGGTGCGTGCTGCTGCTGGACGCGGGTGAGGGCGGCGCCGATCCGGTCGGCCTCCTCGGGGCCCGCGGTGAGCCGGTCCACGACGCGGGCGAGCGTGCCGCGGTCGGGGCGGCCGGCGGGCTCCGGGCTGTCCTCCAGCCGGTCCAGCACGGCGTGCAGCCGGGCGGCCTCCAGCCGCCACTTGCGGTCCACGACCTCGTCCGGGTACTGCTCCCAGCTCACCCCCGCGAACCCCGCCGCCGGCTCGCCGCCGACCACGGCGCCCACCGCCGCGCCGCCGGGGCCGCTGAACAGCTCCGCGGCCAGCAGCGACGCCGCTTCGTCGACCATGCCGGGCTCCTCCAGCAGGTCGCAGGCGGGGCGCTCGCCGAGCCGGGTGGCGAAGCCCTCGGCGAGGCGGTCGCGGCGGGACAGCTCGGTGAGGGCGGAGACGACGCCGGCGTTGAGGCGGGAGGGCCAGCGGCCCATCCGCCAGGCGGGCAGCGCGACCCGGGTCAGCAGCCGGTCCCAGCCGGCGTACGCGAGCCCCACCTGCTCCTGCGCGACGATCCGCAGGCCGTAGTCCACGGCCTGGGCGCGCTCGGCCGCGGCGGCGGCGACGGCGCGCTCCATCTCGACGGGGTGCTCGCCGCAGGCGCGCAGCAGCAGCCGGGCGACGCCGCCGGTGCACCGCCGCCAGAGCAGGGCGGCACGGGCGCGGGGACCGCGGCCGGCCGCGGGGGCGGCGGTGGTGGCTGTGGCGGCGTCCGCGGCGTACGGGCCGGGGGCGCCGAGCGCCGCGCCGGGACCCGGCTCGTACGGCCCCGCCGCCGTCTCGTACGGCCCCTGGGCCTCGCCGCCCCCCGGCGCCCCGCGCGACGGCAGCGCCGCCGCCGCGTCCAGGGCTCGTACGAAGCGGCGCGCCGCGGCGATGTCGGGCTGGGCCGAGGCCGCCGTGCCGGCGACGACGGGGGCGAGGACGGCACGCAGTTCGCCGACGCGCATCCACCACAGGAACGGCGAGCCGATGACGAGCACGGGGCCCTCGGGCTCCGCGGTGGCGCGCTCGACGACCTCGCGCCAGTTCGGCGCGTACGACGCCTCCGCCGACGCCTGCCGCCGGGCCGCGGCTGCGGCGGCGTGGCTCTCCGCGGCGGGCCCGCGGGGCGCGCCGTGGCCGTCGCCGAACACCGCGGCGTCGCCCGCTCCGTACGCACCGGGCGCCCCCGGGCCCGTACGGGAAGGGGAGCCGGCGCCGGACCCGGCGCCGCCGTGCCGGCGCGGCCGCAGGGCCCGTGCCAGCCGCCGGCCGAGGCGCCGCAGCCAGCTCCGCACCCCCGCGGGCGCCGGGCCGGGGTCCTCCAGCCAGCTGTCGCAGTCCGGGGTGAGCGCCACCGCGGCCGGCACCGGCACGCCGAGCCGCTCGGCGAGGTCGCCGACGAGGCGGTACAGGTCGGGGGCGGCCCGGCGCGGCACCGGGACGGTCAGCGTGGCCGCGGGCTCCGCACGGGAGATGGACCGCGCGACGGCGGCGGCCAGCGCGGGCACCAGGACGGCGAGCACGACGACGGGCCAGCGCAGCGCCGCGAGCACCCCGTCCACCCGCCCCATCGCCGAGCCGGCCAGCAGCACGACGGCCACCGCCGCAGGCAGCATGACGGCGCCGAGGGCCGCCCCCCGCACGCGCAGGACGGCGAGAGCCCGGGAGCGGGCGGCTTGCGCACCCGCCTCCGTACCGGTCGCTGTGGACACGTCCGTACCTCACCCCCTCAACCGCCGACGGGTAGGGCAACGGCCGTAACGAGGCGAAACGGCCGTACTCCACCACTGTCGCACCGGCCACGGCCTGTGCAATGCCGGTAGGCCAGTTGGCCTGATCAGGCCCCCACCGCCCGGACGCGGCCGACCGGACGGCCGGTACGTCGGGCAGGTGCACCATAGTTGGGGGGCGCGGCCACGTCAGCAGGACCGCCGCCCGGTCACCCGATGGAATGGCCTTGGGCAAAGGTCGGGACGCCGTGAAATTTCAGTCGGCGGCGGTCTCCGCGGCGCGTGCGGCGATGTCCCCGCGGTAGTGCGCACCGTCCAGTCCGATCCGGCGAATCGCCTCGTAGGCGCGGTCGCGGGCGGCGGTGAGGTCCGCGCCGACGGCGGTGACGCACAGCACCCGGCCGCCGGCGCTGAGAACGCGGCCGGAGTCATCGAGCTTGGTACCGGCGTGCAGCACGTACGCGTCGGCCGAGACGGCGTCGGCCTCGTCCAGGCCGGTGATGACGTCGCCCGTACGGGGCTTCGCGGGGTAGTCCCGGGCGGCCAGGACCACGGTGACGGCCGCGTCGTCGCTCCACACCAGCGGCGGGAACGCGGCGAGCCGGCCCTGCGCGGCGGCCCGGAGCAGCCCGGCCAGCGGGGTGCGCAGCCGGGCCAGGACGGCCTGGGTCTCGGGGTCGCCGAAGCGGGCGTTGAACTCCACGACCCGTACGCCCCGCGAGGTCAGCGCGAGCCCCGCGTACAGCAGGCCGGAGAAGGGCGTGCCGCGGCGGCGCATCTCGTCGACGGTCGGCTGGAGCACCGTCTCGACGACCTCGTCGACGAGCTTCGGATCGGCCCACGGCAGCGGCGTGTACGCACCCATGCCGCCGGTGTTCGGGCCGGCGTCGCCGTCGTACGCGCGCTTGAAGTCCTGTGCGGGGGACAGCGGTACGACGCTCTCGCCGTCCGTGACGGCGAAGAGGGAGACCTCGGGGCCGTCGAGGAACTCCTCGATCACCACCTGGCCGGCGGCGGTGCAGGCGCGCGCGTGCGCGCGTGCCGCGTCGAGGTCCTCGGTGACCACGACGCCCTTGCCGGCCGCGAGCCCGTCGTCCTTGACCACGTACGGCGGGCCGAAGGCGTCGAGCGCGGCATCGGTCTCCTCGGGGGTGGTGCAGACGTAGGAGCGGGCGGTGGGGACGTCGGCCTCGGCCATCACGTCCTTCGCGAACGCCTTGGACCCCTCCAGCGTGGCCGCCTCGGCGCCCGGTCCGAAGCAGTCGATGCCGCGCGCCCGTACGGCGTCGGCGACACCGGCGACGAGGGGCGCCTCCGGGCCGACGACGACGAGGTCCGCGCCGAGACCGGCGGCGAGCGCGGCGACGGCTTCGCCGTCGAGCACGTCGACGGCGTGCAGGCGGGCGACCGCGGCGATGCCGGCGTTGCCCGGCGCGCAGTGCAGCTCGCGGACGTCGGGGTCGAGGGAGAGGGCACGGCACAGGGCGTGTTCGCGGGCGCCGCCGCCGATGACGAGGACCTTCACGGGATCAGCCTATCGGTCGGCTCCGGGGCCACCGGTCCGGGTGACGGCGCTTTCGCCCCCATACCCGATCAACCACTCCTTACGAGGGTAAATAACGGCATTTTCGGCTCGTGTCCCCTCGTTCGGCGGTAGGAAGGCCGCCGCGGGCGCACCATCCGATTGCCCAGTCATCACACGTCACGCCCGTCACACAGAGCACAGAGAGCACACAGAACCCGGAAGAAACAGGCGAGTTCGCGCACGTCGAGTTACGCCGAGCAAGGAGTCCCGTATGAACCCCTCGGAGGAGACCCGGACGACCGGCACCGCCACCGGCGCCGCCCGAGAAGGCCGCGGCGCGCGCGGGCGCTTCGGCCGCAGGAACCGGGCCGGGCGCGGCGGCAGCGGCGCGGCCGGCGCCGGCGGTGCCGGCGCCCCCGGCTCCGTGGCGCTGCCCGGTGAGCTGCTCGCCCGGCCGTTCCCCCTCGGCGACTGGGGCGACCCGGCCAAGCGGCTGGACGAGCTGTACCTGTGGGCGGAGGAAGGCGCGCTGCACACCGCGCGGTCGTACCTCGCCGCCCGCCGCGTCAAGCGCCGCGCGGCGCGGACGCTGCGGGCGTCGGCGGCGGTGTGCGCGGCGGCGGGCGCGGCGCTGCCGGTGCTCGACCTGACGGAGACGGTGCCGGACCGGTTCGCCGGGTGGGCGTTCGTGGCCCTGTTCGCGGCGCTGGCGTGCCTGGCGGCGGACCGGTTCTTCGGGCTGACGGCGGGCTGGATGCGCGACGTGGCGACGGCGCAGGCGGTGCAGCGGCGGCTGGAGGCGCTGCAGTTCGACTGGGCGTCGGAGTCGGTGCGGGAGGTGCTGGGCCCGACGGAGGGCACGGCGAGCGAGGCGGCGGAGCGGTGCCTGGTGGTGCTGCGGCGCTTCACGGAGGACGTGACCGAGCTGGTACGGGCCGAGACCGCGGACTGGATGGTGGCGTTCGGCGGCGGGCGCGCCGCGCTGGCGACGCAGTCGCTGGCGTGGGCCCGCTGCCCCGAGACCCAGCCCCAGGCCCGCGCCCCGCTCCCCCCGGCGGGCCTACGCCCCACGATGCCGCGCCAACGCCCCCCGGAACCCCCGGGGCGCTAGCGGCCACCCGGCCCCCCTCCTCCCGCAAGGGGCGGCCCGCGGACCCCGTTGCCGGTCAGGCACAGTGGTAAGGGGCATACGACAGGGGACGAGCGGGGGTTACACGTGAACGGGGCACGGGTCGTCGGGGCGGTGCGCGCGGCGCAGGCGGTGGCCACGGTGGTGCTGCTGGGCGCGGCGGTGACCGGCGTCGAGGCCGGCGCCACGGGGCGGGTGGTGCTCTGGGTCGCCGTCGCCGTCTGGGGCACCGCCGCGGCGGAGATCGCGGTGCGGCTGGCCCTCGGCGGCGTACGCGCCCTGCGGCGGCGCGGCGCGGCGGACGCGCCCGGCGCCGACGGGGCGCTCCCCGGCGCCGTCCGCGTCGACTCCCCCGTCGCCGGCCGGTGGCGCGCGTTCAACAGCCCCGCCGACAAGGTGCCCAGCCACGGCACCCGCTCCCTCGCCCAGACCTACGCCATCGACATCGTCCGCGCCCCCGGCGACGACCCCGACGGCACCCCCGGGAGCACCCCCGGCCTGCGCTGGTGGCCGCCGTTCCCCGCCAACAGGGACTTCCCCGCCTACGGCGCCCCCGTCCTCGCCCCCGCCGCGGGCCGCGTCGTCACCGCCGTCGGCTCCGCGCACCGCGACCACCGGGCCCGCAACACCGTCCCGGGGCTGGTCTACCTGATGGTCGTCGAGCAGATGGCCCGCTCCGTCGCCGCCGGCGCCGGCATCGGCGCGATCGTCGGCAACCACGTCGTGCTGGAGCTGGCGGACGGTTCGTACGCCCTCTTCGCGCACCTGCGCCGCGGCTCGACGACGGTGCGTCCGGGCGACGCCGTACGGGCCGGGCAGCAGCTCGCAGAGGTGGGCAACTCCGGCAACTCCAGCGAGCCGCACCTGCACTTCCAGCTCATGGACGGCCCGGACCCGCGGCGGGCCGCGGGCGTGCCGTTCGCCTGGCGGGGCGTCGGGGTGCCGCGCAACGGCACGGACTTCACCGCCGCCCCGGCCCGTACCCCGGAAGCCGGCGACCCCACCGCCGACGCCGCCGGCACACCTGGCACCGGCGACGCAGCCGCCGGCACCGGCACCACCGGCACCGCCGTCAGCTGAAGACGATCATCGACCCCTGCGCCAGGCTCCGCGTCGCCGCCGCGTGCAGCCCCAGCCACACGTGCCGCTCCTGCGCGAACTCCCCGCCGTCCGCCGGCGCCGTCGCCGCCGGCTCCGACAGCTCCGTCGGCCCCGGCGGCGGGGCCGGGGCGGGGGGCGGGTTGTCCGGGTCGATGCCGATCGCCGGGGCGACGGCGACGAGTTCGCGTACGAGACCCTGCGCCGAGCCCAGCGGCCCGCCGCCCGCGAGCAGTTCCTCCGTCACCAGCGGGTGCGGGAAGTCGACGGGGACGTACGCGCCGGCGTGGTCGTAGTGCCAGACCAGATGCGACTGCTGCGCCGTGGACTCGAACATCTCCAGCAGCTGCTCGTAGTCCCCGCCCAGCTCGCCGACCGGCGTCACTTCCAGGCCGCACAACTGCAGCAGGTACGCGCGCCGCAGGAAGTGCAGCGCGTCGTAGTCGAAGCCGGCGACCGGGGCGACATCCCCGGACAGGCCCGGCATATAGCTCTGCACGGGCACCGGCGGCAGCCCCGCCTGCGCCAGCGCGGCGTCGTAGGCGGCGATCTCCTCGGCGAAGGGGTTGTCGGGGCTGTGGCACAGGACGTCGACGAGGGGCACCAGCCAGAGGTCGCAGGCCAAGCGGTACGCTCCTTAACTGCGCGGTCCGGCTCAGGGTAGCCGCTGACGGCGGCCCCGCAGCACCCCCCGGCCGGGTACCGCGCCCCCCTGCGCCGGGTCTCGGCCACCGGTCCCGCGGGCCGGGGCCGTCAGCCGCCCGCGAGCCGTTCGATCAATTCGAGCGAGTGCCGGTTGTACGTGCGTACGACCTCCTCGGCGGCGGCCACGTCGCGTCGCTCTATGGCCTCGACGAGTTGCATGTGCCCCTGCCAGAACGTGCCGGGCACGCAGGTCTCGCACTCCTCGCGCAGATACGGCACGGCGAAGACCCAGCAGTGGATCCGTACCCGCTCCAGGAACTCGGTGATGTAGTCGTTGCCGATCAGGCTGGTGATCTCGCGCCAGAAGCGCAGGTCGTAGTGGACGAGCACGTCGAGGTCGCCGGCCTTCGCCGCCCGTTCGGCCTCCTCGCCGCGGCGGCGCATCGCGGTCAGCGCGCCCGGCCGGGGGACGACGGTGTGCAGCGGGCTGGCGTGGAAGACGCCCATCTCCACGACGGTGCGGGCGTCGGCCATCGCGCGGAAGTCGTCGAGGGTGAAGGCGTGCACGCGGTAGCCGCGGTGCTGCTCGACGTCGAGGAGGCCCTGGGCGGCGAGGTCGACCAGGGCTTCGCGTACGGGGGTTGCGGAGACCCCGTACTGCTCCGCTATCTCGCCGACCGTGATGTGCTGCCCGGCCGCGAGCCGCCCGGCCAGGATCTCGTCGCGCAGGGCGTCGGCGATCTGTGCACGCAGCGTCTCGCGCCGGACCACGGCGCCTGCGGGGGTCATGCGGTGGGCCTTCCTGATGGGGGATGCCCCCACACGATAAGGGCACGCGGCGGCGGCGTTCGACAGCATGCTGTCCTTTTGACAGCATGCTGTCGTCACGGGAACGCGGGCGCCGCACCCGCAGAACCGTTTACCTGGCCGTCTGCGCGTAAGCGGCCGAAAAGCGACGGAGCGGAGGCGGCGGACCATGCGCAAGGGCACCGGCGGGGGCGCGGCGGACGAGGACGGCCCGGCGCCCCCCGGCGCCGCCGCGCTCCTCGACGCCGTCGCCACGGCCTCGTTCCGCCTCGGCGGCCAGTTCCTCGCGCGCGGCGACCTGTTGGCCGCGCCCGCGGGGCTGACCGCGGCCCGCTGGCAGGTGCTGTACGCCGTCCGCCGCGAGCCGTTGTCCGTCGCGGGCGCCGCGCGGGTGCTGGGGGTGGCCCGGCAGAGCGTGCAGCGGATCGCGGACGTGCTGGTGGAGCAGGGCCTCGCGGCGTACGAACCGAATCCCGCGCACCGCCGCGCCAAGCTGCTCCGGCCGACCCCCGCGGGGCGGCGCGCGATGGCGCGGCTGGGGCCCGGGCACACGGAGTTCGCCGGCCGGCTCGCGCACCGGCTGGGCGGGGAGGAGGGGTTCGGCGAGACGCTGGCGGCGCTGCGGCGGCTGTCGGGGGCGCTGGAGGCGCTGCGGGCGGAGGACGCCGAGGCGGCGGAGGAGGCCGGCGACAGGGGCCGCGGCCGGACAGCCGGAAACGGCCGCTGACGTGCCCGGGAACCCGGCGGCGCCGCGGCCGCGCGGGGCCCGTACCGGCCGCCGGTCCGCGCCGCGCCGAGATCACCGCCCCACGACGATGGTGTGACAGCACCGCAACGAGAATCCCGGCCCCCCTCATCCCCACCCCCGGTCACCGCCTACGCTCTCCGGGTAGACCACGGGGGTAGGGGAATGGAGAGCGTGGAACCGCTGGCGTCGCAGGATCCGCAGCAGATCGGCGCGTACCGGCTGCTCGGCAGGCTCGGCAGCGGCGGCATGGGCCGGGTCTTCCTGGGCCGGACCGCGGGCGGCAGGACGGTGGCCGTCAAGCTGGTCAAGCAGGAGCTGGCCGCCGAGGAGGAGTTCCGCGCCCGCTTCCGTACCGAGGTGCGCGCCGCGGCCCGCGTCGGCGGCAAGTGGACGGCGCCCGTGCTCGACGCCGACACCGAGGCGCCGGTGCCGTGGGTCGCCACGGGGTACGTCGCGGGGCCGACGCTGCAGGAGGTCGTCGAGCGGTACGGGCCGCTGCCGCCGGAGTCGCTGTTCACGCTCGCGTACGGGCTGGCCTGCGCGCTGCGCGACGTGCACGCCGCCGGACTGGTGCACCGCGACCTCAAGCCGTCCAACGTGCTGGTCACCATCGAGGGCCCGCGCGTCATCGACTTCGGCATCGCCCGCGCGCTGGACTCGCTGTCCGACGGCACCGTCACGCGCACCGGCATCGTCGTCGGCTCGCCGAGCTTCATGTCCCCGGAGCAGATCATCGGGGAGGACGTCTCGGCGGCGAGCGACGTGTTCTGCATGGGCGGGCTGCTGGCGTACGCGGCGACCGGGCGGGCGCCGTTCGGGTCGAGTTCGTCCGGGATGCACGCGGTGATGTTCCGCGTCGTCCAGGAGGAACCGGATCTGGCGGGCGTGACGGACCCGGCGCTGCACGGCCTCATATCCGGCTGCCTGGCCAAGCTCCCGGCGGACCGCCACGACACGACGGCGCTCGCGAAGCTGGCGGGCCCGCCGGACCCGGAGGCGGCGTGGCTGCCGGCGGCGCTGACCGCCGACCTGGGCCGCCAGGCGGTACGGCTGCTGGACACGGACACGCCTCCGGCGGGGGACCGCGACACGAGCCCGCTCCGCACGGTGCCCCCGGCGGACCCGACCCCGCCGACGGGGGGCCGCCCGGCGAAGGGCCCGGCGGGCACCGGGGGAACGGCCGGGGCGGGCGGCTACGCGGAAAGCGCGGCGACGGACCGGCAGTCCGGCGCACCGCACCTGGGCCCGGGCGCCGGAGCGACCAACGGAGCGGGCGGATACCCGGGAGCCGAGGCGGCCTACGGGCCGGGCACGGGCACCGGCGCGGGGGGCGAATCAGGCCACGCCGCCGGGGGCGGGGCGGCGGACCCGGAGTCCGGTGCGCAGCGCCAGGACCCTGGTGCCGGCACGACCGACGGGGCCGGCCACCACGCGCCCGGCGCGGACCGCCTCGGCGGTGGCGGCGAGACCGCCGGGGCGTGGCCGCGTGCCGCGGGTTCCGAGGACGTCACCGTCCAGCGCTCCGCGGGCGGCGCGGCCGGCGCGCGGCCGCGGGACGCGGAACGGGGCCCCGCGACGGAGCCCCGGGTTCCGGGAAGGCGCGGGGACGGGGAGGACTCCGGCTCCGACCCGCGGCTACGCCCCCACCCCACCCGCCCGTACGAGACCCCCGCCGCCTACACCACCGCCGCCCACGGCTCCGCGGCCCACCCCGCCGACGACACCACCGCAGGACCCGCCGCCCCCGCCTCCGGCAACGGCAACGGTGCCCCGCCCCGCCGCCGGCGCCCCCGCCGGGCCCGGCTGCTCACCGCCCTCGCCCTCCTCGTCGCCGTCGGCGTCGCCGTGCCCGTCGCCCTCGCCACCCAGCGCGACGACGACGGCGCCACCGCCCGCAGCTCCGACGTCCCCCACCGCTACCTCGGCGCCTGGCTCGGCACCCAGTACCGCGACGGCGAACCCACCGACACCTACCGCCAGTTCACGATCCGCCCCGGCGAGAAGGGGGAGATCGTGGCCACCAGCATCGTGCTCGACGGCCAGTCGCAGTGCACCAGCGAGGGCGAGCTGACCGGCACCGGCAAGGGCCTGCGCCTCGACACCGAGGTCGTCGAGGCCGCCCCCGCCGGCGAGTGTTCACCGGTCGACGGCCACGTGCTCACGTACGACGACGGCAAGCTGCTCTGGCGCGCCGCCGGCGGCCGCACCGCCGAGCTGACGAAGGTCGAGGCCCGCGACCGCCGCATGCCGCGCGAACTGCTGGGCCGCTGGCAGCGGCCCGCCGGCTCCGGTACCCAGGTGATGCAGGTCGTCCAGGCCGCGCCGGGGCAGATCGCCGTGCGCTTCACGACCCGTACCGGCGACGGGAACACCTGCCAGGCCAGGGCCGACTTCGTCGGCGTCGACCAGCGCGACGACCGCGTGCTGCTCGGCCCGTCGGAGATCACCTCGGTGACGGGCCCGGAGGACTCCGGCACCGGCGAGACCCCCGACGGCCTCGGCGACGACTCGGGCGAAGGCCGGTTGGGCGGCCCGTGCGTGCCCGGGTTCGCGTCCGCGATGCAGGCGACCGCCGACGGCTCCGTGCTGGACCGCCAGTTCCTCGGTGGGGAACAGCGCACCCGGCACTACACAAGGGCCGACGGCTCGGCTGCCGACCCGACACAATAGGCACGCCCGACGAGGGGGAAGGGGGCAGCATGGACAGCCTCGGACCGGATGATCCGCGCCGTGTCGGCTCGTACCAACTGCTCGGACGGCTCGGCGAAGGCGGCATGGGACGCGTCTACCTCGCCCGTTCGGAACGCGGCAGGACCGCCGCGGTGAAGCTGGTCAAGGCCGAGCTGGCGCGCGAGCCGGAGTTCCGGCGCCGGTTCACGCAGGAGATCACCGCCGCCCGCCTGGTCGGCGGCGAGTGGACCGCGCCCGTGCTCGACGCCGACACGCACGCCGCGACGCCGTGGGTCGCCACCGGATACGTCGCCGGCCCCTCGCTGCACGAGGTCGTCGCCCGGGACTTCGGCCCGCTGCCCGACGCCTCCGTACGCGCGCTCGCCGGCGGGCTGGCCCGCGCGCTGGAGGCGATCCACGCCGCCGGGCTCGTCCACCGCGACCTCAAGCCGTCCAACATCCTCGTCACCATCGACGGGCCGCGCGTCATCGACTTCGGCATCGCCCGCGCGCTGGACTCGGTCACGGCGGCCGGCGACGGGCTGACCCGTACCGGCGCGGTCATAGGCTCGCCCGGCTTCATGTCGCCCGAGCAGGTGCGCGGCGAGCGGGTCACGGCGGCGAGCGACGTGTTCTGCCTGGGCACGGTGCTGGCGTTCGCGGCGACCGGGCGGATGCCGTTCGGCACGGAGGACAGCGGCGCGCACGCGCTGATGTTCCGGATCGCCGCGGAGGAGCCGGAACTGTCGGGCATCGACGGCGAGTTGCGCACGCTGATCGAGCGCTGCCTCGCCAAGGAGCCGACCGCGCGGCCGCAGGTCGCGGAGCTGGTGGCGCTGACGGAGCAGGCGGCGCAGCTCAAGCCGTGGCTGCCGGGGGCGCTGCTGGAGCTGCTGGCGCGGCGGGCGGTGGAACTGCTCGACGCGGAGACGCCGCAGGTCGCGGGCGCCACCGGGGCGGCCGCCCCGGCATACGGGCCGCCGCTCACCGGCGCCGGCCCGGGCCCGTACGGGCAGACCGGCCTGCGGCCGGGGCACCCGCAGCCGTACGGCACCCCGCCGCACACGCCCCCGCACACCCCGCCCCACACGCCGCCGCAGCAGCACCGCCCCGCCTACGGCACCGCGCCCACCGCGCACCCGCCGCCCTACGGCGCCCCGGCGCCCCCCTACGGCCAGACCGGCTGGCAGACGCCGCGCCCGCCGGTGCCGGGCCGCCCGCGCGCGGTGCGGCCCATCGCCACGGCGCTCCAGGTGCTGCTGGGCGTGTACGCGGCGTACGTCTGCCTCCAGGTCATCCAGGAGATCAACCTCCTGGTCCTGCTGAGCGAGGACGGCGCCGACACCTGGTACATGGCCGAGGACCTCGACCGGATGGAGAACTTCACCGCCGGCAACTTCCTCCTCTTCGCGGTGTGCGCCGTGCTGTGGTCGGTCTGGTTCTACCGGCTGCGTACGAACTCCGAGGCGTTCGCCCCGGGCCAGGTGCGCTACTCCAGCGGGCTGGCCATCGGCTCCTGGTACATCCCGGTCGTCCAGCTCTGGTTCCCCATGCAGATCGCCAACGACATGTTCCGGATCAACAGCCCCTTCCCGCACCACGCGCGCCCGCCCGCCGGCTACGGCCCGCGGCCCGTGTCGTACGGGAAGGGCGTGCTGAACTTCTGGTGGGCCGCCTGGGTCACCACCATGGTGCTCGCCCTGGTCACGGCGGAGAACTGGGAGGTCGGCATGGCGATCGGCTCCGCGATGCGGATCGTGCTGTTCGACCTGCTGTTCTCGTTCGTGCTCATCGTGACGAGCGTGCTGGCGCTGCTCGCGGTGCAGCAGCTGACGACGCTGCAGGACCAGCGCCTCAAGGGCACGGTCTGACGGCTGACGGACTTGCTGACCGACTTAGAGGCAGGCTCAGAGGAACGAGTTGATCTGGATCGTCTCGTCCCGCCCCGGGCCGACACCGATCGCCGAGATCTGTGCGCCGGACATCTCCTCCAGCGCCTTGACGTATCCCTGCGCGTTCTTCGGCAGCTCCTCGAAGGACTTGGCCTTCGAGATGTCCTCGGACCAGCCGGGGAGCATCTCGTACACGGGCGTGGCGTGGTGGAAGTCGGTCTGGCTGTACGGCAGTTCCGTGACGCGGCGGCCGTCGATGTCGTACGCGACGCAGACCGGGATGCGCTCCCAGCCGGTGAGCACGTCGAGCTTCGTGAGGAAGAAGTCCGTCAGGCCGTTGACGCGGGTCGCGTAGCGGGCGATGACGGCGTCGAACCAGCCGCAGCGCCGGTCCCGGCCGGTGGTCACACCGCGCTCGCCGCCGATGGTGCGCAGCCGGTCGCCGTCCTCGTCGAACAGCTCGGTCGGGAACGGTCCGGCACCGACGCGCGTTGTGTACGCCTTGAGGATGCCGATGACCCGGCTGATCCGGGTGGGGCCGACGCCGGCTCCCGTGCAGGCGCCCCCCGCGGTCGGATTGGACGAGGTGACGAAGGGGTACGTGCCGTGGTCGACGTCGAGGAGCGTGCCCTGCCCGCCCTCGAAGAGGACGACCTGGCCGGCGTCGATGGCCTCGTTGAGCACGAGGGTGGTGTCGGCGACGTACGGGCGCAGCTGCTCCGCGTAGCCGAGGAGCTGCTCGACGACGGCGTCGGGGCGGATGGCGCGGCGGTTGTAGAGCTTGGCGAGGACCTGGTTCTTCTGGTCGAGCGCGGCGTCGACCTTCTGCCGCAGGATCGACTCGTCGAAGAGGTCCTGCACCCGGATCCCGACGCGGTTGATCTTGTCGGCATAGGCCGGGCCGATGCCGCGTCCGGTGGTGCCGATCTTGCGCGTACCGAGGAACCGTTCCGTCACCTTGTCGAGGTCGGTGTGGTACGCGGTGATGAGGTGCGCGTTGCCGCTGATGAGCAGCTTGGACGTGTCCACGCCCCGCTGCTGCAGCGCGCTCAGCTCACCGAGCAGCACCTCGGGGTCGACGACCACGCCGTTGCCGATCACCGGCGTGCAGCTCGGCGACAGGATGCCCGACGGCAGCAGGTGCAGCGCGTACTTCTGATCGCCGACCACCACCGTGTGCCCGGCGTTGTTCCCGCCCTGGAAGCGCACCACGTAGTCCACCGAGCCGCCGAGCAGATCGGTGGCCTTCCCCTTGCCTTCGTCACCCCACTGAGCACCGAGCAGCACAAGTGCGGGCACAGGCGTACACCCCTTCCGGGCGGGGCATGTCCAACGTGCGGTGCGCCGTGCACCGGGGATCGGACCGGGCCCCGGATAGACGAAGCCCCTGGCACAAGTGCGACAGGGGCTCTTGCACCGAGAGATTACCTGAGGAAGGACCGTGGTGTCGGCTCCAGACCCCACCGGGCGCTCACTGCTCGTGCTCATCGACCCCGCTGCACGGCGGGCGGACGGGGAAGCCGTACGGATCGCGAGGGACGTGCTCTCCGCGGCGGCGGCGACGAAGATCTGCCTGCCGGAGACCGCGCCGGAACTGGCCCGCGCCCTGGCCCGCCGGGGCGGCCGCCGGCCGGTGGTCATCGGTGACGACCGGGCGTTCCTCCGGGTGGTGAGCGAGCTGAGCCGCCAGGAGACGCTGGCGGACGCGCCGCTGTCGCTGGTCCCGGTCGGCACGGCGAGAACGCTGGCGGCGACGCTGGGGGTCCCGACGGGGACGGTGGACGCGGCCCGGACGGTGCTGGACGGCGAGGAGCGCCGGCTGGGACTGCTGGTGGACGACGGCGGCGGGGTGGTCCTGGACGCGCTGCGCCTGCCGGCGGAGGGCGCGGGCCCGCCGGCCGAGGGGCGGAACGGAGCGCCGGAGGGCCGGCCGGACGGCGGCCCGGGCAGCGGCGGACAGGCGGGCGGCGGGGCTGACGGCGTCGGCCCGGCAGCCGGCGGACAGGCAGGCGGCGGGCCGGCGGGCGGCGGGCCTGCCGCCGGAGGGCCGGTCGCCGGCGGGCTGGCGGGGCTGACGCAGCGGGTGGGTGCGGGGGCGGGCGCGGCGGCCCGGCGCTGGACCCCGGCGGCGGGCCTGCGCGCACTGGCGGCACGGGCGGTGGGCCAGCGAAACGGCACGGGCGCGGTCCCGGGCGCGGTCCCGGCCCAGACCCCCGGCCGCGAGCCGGAGCCGGTCCCGCAGCCGGGAGTGGTCACGGAGTGGGGCGCGGAGGACGCGACGGGTGGCTGGGAGTCGGGCGGCGCGGAGCCGTACACCCCGGAGCCGGCCGTCGACGCGACGGACGCAGACCCGCAGGAGCCGGGCTTCCGTCTGCGCGTAGAGGCGGACGGGGTGCTGCTGGCGGACCTGGACGGCCCGGCGGCGCAGGTCAGGGTGGTGACGGACCCGACGAGCGGCCTGGCCCAGGTGGTGATCCGCCCCCGCGGCGCGGGCGACCCCCTGCACGCGGAGGCCCGCAGCGTACGCGTCTGGGGCAGCGACTTCCGCTACCGCGCCGACGCCCTCCTCAGCCCTCCGGTCCGCCAACGCACCTGGACCGCCCACCCCAACGCCTGGCGCCTCATCACGGCCCCGACGCGGTAGCCGCACGACAGCGCCCCGAACCCGCCCGTCACCTCAAGAGGCAGTAGCGGTGGGGCAGTCGGGGGTGGTGGGGTAGTGAGGATCTTCGATAGCGTCGTCACACGGAGTATCCCTTCATCACTCGGAGTTGATCGTGACCCGCCGTCCCCTGCCCACCGCCCCCGCGTCCGTTGCCGGTACCGACCCCGCCGCCAGCACTGGCAGACGCGCGCTCGGCCGCACGGGACCGGCGCTCCTGGGCATCGCGACGCTGCTGCTGCTCACCGCCTGCGGCGGCAGCGACGACGGCGAGAGCGACGACAAGATCGAGTCATCGAAACCGTCGTCCACGCCCTCCGAATCCCCGACGGACACGGCAGCCCCGGGCCGCCCGGAGATCAAACTGCCGGCCGACGCAAAGAACGTCTTCGAGGGCTGGGAGGCGGACGACCCGAAGATAGACGCCGTCCTCGCCGACACCGCCGAGTCCGTCAACTCCGTCGACGAAGCCATCCTTCAGGGTTCGACGCAGACAGAGGCGCTGCCCTTCTACAACAGTGGCACCGCGCTCCAGGACGCGTTCGACTACATCAAGCGGTGGACCGGCGACGGCGACACGTGGGTGGGAACTGCGCGCTACTTCGACCAAAAGGTCAGCTTCCTTGACGACGGATCTGCGGTGGTCATCTACTGCATCGACCAGAGCAAGGCGTTCATCAAGGACGGAAAGTCCGGAGACGTCGACAGGTCCCCCGCGTCGAGCGATTCGTACGCCCTCACCAACAAGCGACTCGTCAAGAACAAGAAGGACGTATGGCAGACGGTCGAGGTGGAGGCAAAGAGGGGGGCACAAGAATGCCAGCCGTAATCCGGTACACACGAGGCTTAGCGGTGGTGGCCGCGTTAGGGATCGCCTTGCTGCCCGGCACCGCCTATGCGGAGGGTTGGGGCGACAAGGGAGCGCATGGCGACTCCAAGGAGGAAGGGGACCTTGCCGGCGACACGGCCTCGGCCAGGGTCGAGGTGGAGGTCACCACCAGCGGGGGCACCGAGGGCGGCGGCTCCGGTCGGCTGACCCCGGTCGGTGACTGGTCGCCGCCGGCTTGCTGGTACGCGCCCAAGTGGACCGCCGAGGAGGCCGCGCAGACCCGGCTCGACGGCATGGTCGACCTGAGCCCGCAGCACGACGCGGACAACGCGGAATCCATGAAGGACAAGTACATCGACGGCAAGCACGGGGCCTTCAACGTCGAGAAGAACGGCAAGGGCTACTGGTGGGGCGCGTACAAGAATCCCGCCCGCTTGGACGACTCGGCATCGATGGAATGCACCGAAATGCCGTTCTGGGTCGACAACGGTGACGATCCCCCGGCGGATATCCAGAACGTCATCACGCCGGAGATCCTGGCCCAGCTCGCCTACGAGGAGATCCGCATCCCCGAGGGCACCGCGACCCTCCAGCCCGCCGACGACAGGCTCGTCGTGAACCTGGCCACCTGGGTGTCGCTGGACGACGCGACCTTCCACCCGGTGTCGGCGACCGCCTCCGTCGACGCACTCGGCATCTCCGCCACCACCACCGCCCGGCCCGTCAGCGTACGCATCGACCCCGGCACCGACGACGCAGTCACCCACCCCGACTCGGGCGAATGCACCCTCGGCGACGGCGGCATCGGCCAGAAGCGACCCCCCGGGGCCGAGGGCACACCGCCGTGCGGAGTCACGTACCTGCGCTCCTCCGAGGCCACCGGGCCGTACCCCTTCCAGGCCACGGTCACCTGGGAGGTCAGCTGGACCGGGACCAACAACCCCGACCCCACCGACCTGCCGTCGGGCACCTTCGGCACACCGCAGGAAGTCACGGTCAAGGAAGTCCAGTCCGTAGTCCGCTGACCCAACCGCAGGCACCGTTCTCAGCCGACCCACCCCGCACACGTCACTGCGGCCGGGCCGAGGCCGCGGAAGGGACATCCGTGAGTGACTTATACGTCGATGGCGAGATGCTCGATCGCACCAGGCACGACCTCCTGCACATCGTGACGGTGCTGAAGAAGCCCGGCGAGGAGATGGAGCAGCTCGATGGCGCGGATATGGGCGTGGAGAAGCTCGCCTCGCGGATGGACGACTTCGGTGACGAGTGGTCCTACGGCATCAAGCAGCTCACCAAGTTCTCCGACAGAGCGGCCGACGCGCTGCTTGAGATCAAGAAGTCCTTCGCCGGCCTGGACGAAGACCTCGCCAAGGCTCTGCGCGAGGGCGGCAACGCCAAAGAGGCGAAGTCCGCATGACCTCGTGGCACCAGATCGGCCCCGGCCACACCGAAGAGGCCAGGGCCCGCTTCCCCGCGATCGGCTTCGACCCGTGCCCGGGCGATCAGCGTGCCGCCGAGTACGTCGCCGGCGTCGTCCGCCGTGCGGCCCGCTCGCTGGACGAGATATCGCAGGTGCTCAACGGCCGCGGTGACGGCGAGTGGCGGGGCAAGGCCGCCGAGGAGTTCCGCCGGCAGTTCAACGACGACTTCAGACCGAAGATCGACAAGGCCCGCGACTCGTTCGACCGCTCGGCCACCGCGCTGGAGGACTGGGCCGCGTACATGCCGCCCAAGCAGTTACAGGCCCGCGCACTGGAGGACGAGGCGGGAGCCGCGAAGGCGCGGGCCGAGACGGCGAGGACCCATCTGTCAGGGCTGCCGCCCGAGCCCAAGTGGCACGACGTCCCCAAGAACGACCGGGAGGAGCGGGAGGCCAAGCAGGAGGCGAAGGAACGCTCCCGTGCGGAGACGGCCGCCAGCAACGCCGACAGCGCCCTCGAAGAGATCCGGGACCGCGCGGCAAGACTGGCCGACCGCTACCGGGCGGAGGGCGAGGCCATCGCCGACCGCCTGAAGCGCGCCATGGACATCGCCCCCAACGAACCGGGCCTGTTCGACAAGATCGCAAGTGCGGTAGCCGCGATGGACGATGTCCTCTGCGCGGCACTCGACAACGCTCTGGGCGAATTGAAGAAGTTCCTCAAGGAGCACGCCTGGGTTTTCAAAATGATCGGTGACATTGCGGGCACAGTCGGCGCTGTCTTGGGACTGCTGTCTCTCGTCATCCCCGCCATGGCACCGTTCGCTCTCGGATTCGGGGCACTCGCACTGACCAGCCATTATCTCCTGGCCGTGGGAACGACGGGGAGCTTCCAGGCCGCGCTTACAGACCAGACGGTGCTCATTGATGCGGCAGGTCTCGCTTTCGGCGGTGGCGCTTTCGCGGCCGGGAAAGCGCTCACAAGGTTTGCCGGGTCGGGGACCTCCGGGTTGTTCAAGGCTGCACTCACCCAACCTGGCCGGGCCGTGGGAGGCACGGAACTCGCAGCCTCGACCCTGCAGTTCACCGGAAACTGGATGGGTAATTCGGTGGCAGTGCTCCCGGGCGGAGGAGCACTGAACACCTATGAGTTCTCGAAATGGGCGCCCCGCAAGCTGATTGGCTTGGAGGCGGGCAGGACTCCTACATTCCTTGACAAAGAAAAGGCGAAGGAGGCGACCCAGTGACGCACATGAGGACGTTCGACTCAAGTTCTGCAGCCCTCGGAAAGCACTCCTCATGAGTGATTCCGCACCCAGCAAGGCGTCGGCCGCATGGGGATGAAGATGTACTGGCCGAGATGGCTCATCCGACTTTCTCAACGCACTACGGCCAGCCGCTTCAACGCAACAGCCTTACTCGCCGCAGCCACTGCGGGAATAATGATCTCCGGGGTGCTGGCGCAATTATCAGATACGCTCGACGCCTGGTGCAGACTTTTCGGCGTACTCTTGGGAATCGTATTGATCTGGTTCGTCGCCGTAGGCACCGCGCCGAAGGGCTGGATCGTCTCGTCCTACGTCGTCGCGCTATTCATGCTGGTGATATGGGCCATGTTCACCGAGCAGGACCGGCTACTCAGCCAGCGTGGCGAGTGGACCACTGCGACCGTCGTTTCCCGGGAAGATACTCCGAAAAATTCCTACTGCACGCTACGTTTCAAAGACGGGGTGAAGAGTAACGGACCCTTGGGCGGCTGCCGAAATGCCCAGCCAGGGGACACACTCCGGGTCTTCTACGATCCCCTGCATGAGATTCAGCCAAGCCATGGTTCACCTAAGGTCATTCTCTGGCTCGGACTTTCCGCGGTTTCTACGGCCGCCATGGCTTCATCCACCTTTGTCGCGGCAAAGCGAGGGCAGCGGCGATACGCACAGCCGCCCCCTCCGCAACCGCCGCCTCCACCACCTCCGCCGCCTCCTTCTCCGCCGCCGCCGCATCCGCCGACATATCCGCCCGGACCCCATGGAATGCCTCCCGGCACAGCTCCGCACTAGGCGAGTAGGCCAGCCTACGAAAGGGATCACGCAATTGAACTCCGCCCCCTCCGAAGGCAAGGCGACCACCATCCCCGACGCCGGCCCGCCACTCGGGCACGTCAACTTCTTCGCCCCGACGGATTGGTTTGACATTCTCAGCGATCCGGCCGGCGAGAATGTCACGAAGGAGCGGTTCGCGGAGCTGACTCGGCGTTCTTTCCCTGGCCACTCACAAGATTTCCAGGACCAGCTGGTCGAGGCATTGGCTCACACTCGACGAATATTTCTCGCAGACGGCATGCTTTCATGCGGCTTGGTGGCGTTACCGGAGACCGAGAGCGGCCCGGCGCTCTGGCAGATCTGTAGCGGGGTCGTTGAAATCGGGCCGGTCGAGACGGATCTCGATATAGGGTCCGCCTTCACCCGGTTCCTGGGTGAGCGCATCGCCGGCGATGGGGTCTACGTCGAGGACTTCCCGACTGCGATCGGTACCGGCGTCGGACTGATCAGTACACCGCAGGTCTTCGAGGACGGCTCAGTTTCGCTATTCCCACCGTCCACCGTTTCCACCGAAAATTCCGAGGCTCGCGCCGTGGTGAATCTTGGCCTGGCCGCGGCACTCGCAGTTCCGCCGGGCGGTGGCCGAGGCTTGGTCGTCGTCGGTCAGTCTCTCGACGCCGGACAGGTACGGGAGCTCGCAAGTGTCGTCGCACTGATCGCCGGAAAGTCCACCATCGAGGTCTACGAAGAAGCGGCAGAAGGAGCCGGCCGTTGAGGTCGGCCAGGCCTCCGGCGAGTTGAGCAAGAGAGAGGCGGACGTTGCCGGTTGATGAGTACGTTCCGGAGCCGACTTGGTCGTACCGCATCGATCACTTCGAGCAGGCAGCCCCCAAGAGCCGTTTGATCTGGACAGCGGTCATCCTCGGGCTACTGATCTGCGGTCTGTTCGCCCTGCTCGTCTTCGGCGGGTTCACGCGAGAGGACTGGCAAGCCTACACCTTAGGCGTTCCGCTCTTTTTCCTTCTGTACTTCACAGGGAGGCGCCAGAACCGTTTCGCCAGGAGTCCGTTTCCCATCCTGCTTCTAGCCATCCCCTCCGCCGCTCTCGTGGTGATCTTCGTTATCGCCGGTGAGGACACTGTGCGGAGTGACAGGGGGTACAAGACGGACACGGTCGTAACGGAAGTGGAGAAGCACGCGCGCAGATTTCCCACCTGCAAGCTTGAGGAGCCCGACGGCGATCCCATCCACGGCTCCATAAGCTGCGGAAACCTCAAGGTGGGCGACCGCGTCACCGTGATCGCCGACCCTTCCGGGCGGGTCGATCCCAGCCGGGGGTTCGTGAGCCGGACACGGATATACGTGGGCTTCGCGGTTTGTGCATTTCTCGTCATGCTTTCCACCGTGCTCGGTGCCGTCCTGGGCATTCGCAGGCGCGGGTCGGTTCTGCGGTGGTGGCCGCCCGCGTCGCCTCCCCGCAACTACGGGCAGCCCTCTTCCCCGTTTCCCCCGCCGCCCCCGCCTCCGCCGCCCGGCGGGCCCTCGGGTGGGCCGCGCGGGTAGGGCCCGGGGACCCGGTTGCTTTGTTCGGGAGGCGGGAGGGCATGCGGGGCGGCAGGGTTTTCGTATGAGTGAGTTCGATCCGCCCGCCCCGGTGCCGGTCCGCTATCGGGGCTCGCGTGGGCGGCGGGTCGAGGTCGTCACCGGGCTGGTGCTGGCCGCGACGTTGTTCGGGGGCGGGGCCGCCTTCGGGGAGTGGCTGGCCGTGCGGGAGGACACCGGTGCCGCTACCGGGGCGTCTCTCGACCGGTGCGCCGCGGACGACTGAGGGGCCCGTTCACTCCGCCGCCGCCTCCTCCTGGCGCCGTTTCACGTAGTCCCACCAGTGCTCTTCCAAGCGGCCGTTCTCCTCCCGCAGGAACGCGAAGAACTCCGTCGTCTCCTCGATCCGCCGGCCCGCCGGGGTGTCCGCACCCAGGATGCCGATTCCCGAGTCGAGGGTCTGCTCAAGGCGTCTGATGATCTGCTCCCGCTGCGCGAAGATCTGATACCAGCGGTCGCTCTCCATCCGGTACCGCTCTCGCCGCGAGCCCGGTTCACGTTCGCGGGTGATCAGGCCGACCGCCGCGAGGTAGCGCACCGCGCCTGAGACCGCCGCAGGGCTCACGTGCAGCCGCTCGCCCACCTCCGCGGCAGTGAGAGCGCCCGCATCGTCCACCAGAAGACACGCGAAGACCCGGGCCACCATGCGCGGCATGCCCATCTCCGTCAGCTCGCTGGCCACCCGTTCCACGTATCTCGCCACGGCCTGCTCGTCGCGGCCCGCAGCTTCTCTGCGCTCCGCGCCGTCGCCGCGTTCTTCGCGCCCACCGCGCTCGTCACGCTGCTGATCTGCCACTTTTCTACGTTCTCCCCGTCCGGGACCATCAGGTTCGACCCTAACGGTTTCTTAACTTCACAATTTTGTGAATGTTCGTGTAGCTTACATGCTATGACCAAGGCAATCACCGTCACCGGCCTGACCAAGACATTCGGCCGGACCCGTGCTCTCGACGGCCTCGACCTCGACGTGGAGACGGGCGAGGTGCACGGCTTCCTCGGCCCCAACGGCGCGGGCAAGTCCACCACCATCCGCGTCCTACTCGGTCTGCTGCGCGCCGATACGGGCACCGCCCACGTGCTCGGAGGCGACCCGTGGGCCGACGCCGTCACGCTGCACCGCCGACTGGCCTACGTGCCGGGGGACGTCGAGCTGTGGCCCAACCTCACCGGCGGTGAGGCCATCGACCTGCTCGCGCGGCTCCGCGGCGGCATCGACAAGCAGCGCCGCGACGACCTCATCGAACGCTTCGACCTCGACCCGACCAAGAAGGGCCGGAGCTACTCCAAGGGGAACCGGCAGAAGGTGGCCATCGTCGCCGCCCTCGCCTCCGACGCCGAGCTGCTCCTGCTCGACGAGCCCACCGCAGGGCTCGACCCGCTCATGGAGGTCGTCTTCCAAGACGTCATCACCCAGGCGAAGGCCGAGGGCAAGACCGTCCTGCTGTCGAGCCACATCCTCGCGCAGGTGGAGAAGCTCGCGGACCGGGTGAGCATCATCCGGCTGGGGAAGATCGTGCAGTCGGGCACGCTCAGCGAGATGCGCCACCTGACCCGTACGACCATCGAGGCCGAGACCGAGCGGCCCGCCACCGGGATCGAGGAGCTGCCGGGCATCCACCAGCTCCGTACCGACGACAGCCGCGTCCACTTCGCCGTCGACGGCGAGCACCTGGACACCGCCGTGCGGCGGCTCGGCGAGTTCGGCATCCGCAGCCTGGTGAGCCATCCCCCCACCCTGGAGGAGCTGATGCTCCGCCACTACGGCGACGAGCTGGAGCACAACGGCCACCACTCGGAGGCGGGAGCAGCCTGATGTCTGCCACCCCCTCCGCCACCAACGACACGGGCACCGCGGGCACCACGAAGACCCGGCCCACGGTGTCCCCGCGCACCTCCGAGGGCGCCAGTGTCCTGGCCGGCACCAGGACGCTCTTCCGGTTCGCGCTGCGCCGGGACCGCGTGCGGCTGCCCGTGTGGGTGCTCGCGCTGTTCCTGGGCACGATCTCCAGCGTCAGCAGCCTCGACACGTCGTACGGAACGGCCAAGAAGCGCGCCGACATCGCCGAGACCATGGACAGCCCGGCCGGCCTCGCCATGACCGGCCCGAAGCACTATCTCGACGATTACAACATCGGTTCGATCACGGCCCACCAGATGCTCGGCTTCACGGCCGTGCTCGTCGGCATCATGAGCGTGCTCATCATCTCCCGGCACACCAGGGCCGAGGAGGAGACCAACCGCGCCGAGCTGGTCCGTTCCGGCGTCGTCGGGCGGCACGCCTACCTCGCCGCCGCGCTCGCCGTCGCCGTCGTCGCCAACCTGGCACTCGGGCTGCTGCTCGCCGGCGGCATGGCCGGCATGGGCATCGACGGCGTCGACGGCCAGGGCTCCCTGCTCTACGGCCTCGCGCACACGGCGATCGGCATCTTCTTCGCCGCAGTCGCCGCGATCACCGTGCAGATCACCGCGTACGCGCGCGGGGCGTCCGGCATGGCGATGGCCGTCATCGGCGCGGCATACGCGCTGCGCGCCGCCGGCGACGTCGGCAACGACTGGGTGTCGTGGCTCTCGCCGATCGGCTGGATCCAGCGCACCTACGTCTTCGTCGACAACCGCTGGTGGCCGCTGCTGCTCGTGCTCGTGGCGGCCGCCGCCTGCGCGGCGGCCGGCTTCGTGCTCAGCACCCGCCGCGACGTCGGCGCGGGCCTGAAGGCCGCCCGCCTCGGCAGCCCCGTCGGCTCCGAAGGGCTCACCTCTCCGCTGGGCTTCGCGCTCCGGCTGCACCGCGGCCTGCTTGCCGGCTTCGGTGGTGGAGCGCTGCTGCTCGGCGTCATGTACGGGTCGATCCTCGGCGACGCCGAGGAGATGATCGAGGGCATCGGCGAGCTGGAGGATCAACTCGCCGAGATCGGCGGCGCCAACGTGGCGGAGTCATTCGCCACGGTGGTGATGATCGTCCTGGCCGTGGTCTGCTCGATCTACGTCGTGATGGCCGGCCTGCGCCCGCGCGCCGAGGAGTCCGCGGGCCGCGCCGAGCCGCTGCTTTCCACCGCGCTGTCGCGCGACCGCTGGGTGCTGAGCCACACCCTCGTCGGCGCGGTCGGCGGCACGGTGCTGATACTGCTTGCCGGTATCGGCTTCGGTGCCGCGGGGGCCGCCTCCACCGGAGACGGCGGGCTGTTCCTCAGGCTCGTCGGCGCGGCCCTGGCCTTCGCCCCCGCGCTGTGGGTCACCATTGGCCTGGCGGTCGCCCTCTTCGGCTGGTTCCCCAGGGCAGTGACGCTGGCCTGGGTGGTCCCGGTGTACGGCTTCGTCGTCGACTACCTCGGCGAGATCCTCAAGTTCCCGGACATCCTGAGCGACCTGTCGCCCTTCGGGCACGTACCGCAGCTCCCGGCTCAGGACATGTCGTGGCCGCCGCTGCTGGTGCTGACGGCGATTGCCGTGGGTCTGGTGTGGCTGGGTCTCGTGGGCTTCCGTCGACGGGATCTGGAGACGAAGTAACGGTCGGCGGTCCGGGGCGGGCGTCCTGCCGACAGGCGGGGCGCTCGCCCCGACGCGTTCACCGTACGAGCCGCAGAACCGTCTTCGTACCCCCGGCGCCCTCCGGACGGCCCGCCCCCTTAATTCGCTCGCCCCCTCCCGCCCTCCACTGCTTGACTCCCGCCCCGTGACCGTATTCAACGACCCCGCGTTCTTCGACCGTTACGCCCACGAGTACGACCACGCCGACCCCTACGAACCCACCCCCACCGTCGACTTCCTGGCCGGCCTCGTCCCGGCCGGCGCCCGCACCCTCGAACTCGCGGTCGGCACCGGCCGCGTGGCCCTGCCCCTCGCCGCCCGCGGCGTCGCCGTCGAGGGCATCGACGGCTCCACGGCCATGGTCGAGCAGCTTCGGGCGAAGCCCGGCGGCGCCGACATCCCGGTGACCATCGGCGACATGGCCGACGTGGCCGTCGACGGCCCCTTCCCCCTGGCCTATCTGGTCTTCAACACCCTGTTCAACCTGCCCGACCAGGACCGGCAGGTCGACTGCTTCCGCAATGTCGCCGCGGTCCTGGAGCCCGGCGGGCTGTTCGTCATCGAGTGCTTCGTGCAGGACCTCAAGGAGTTCGACCGCAACCAGCGGGTCGCCACCCGCGCCCTGACCGAGGACGCGGTGAAGATGGAGTTCCTGATCCACGACCCCGTCGCGCAGGCGGTCACGTACCAGCGCGTGACGTTCGACGCGCACGGGACCGCGCTGCGGCCGCTGCGGCTGCGCTACTGCTGGCCGAGCGAGCTGGACCTGATGGCCCGGCTCGCGGGGATGCGGCTGCGGGAGCGCCACGCCGGGTGGGACCGGCGGCCGTTCGACGCGTCGAGCCGGTCGCACGTCTCGGTGTACGAGAAGGTGTGAGCCGGAGGTTTGAGCGGAGGGCCCGCCGGAAGGCGTACGCGCTCAGGCGGAGGCGGCGGGCGGGAGCAGGAAGTTCTCGCCCGTACGCCCCGCCAGCCAGTCCCGTACGTTGTCGAGAGTCGCGTCGGTGATCTGGCCGACCGCGTCGGCGGTGAAGTACGCCTGGTGCGAGGTGACCAGGACGTTGCCGAAGGTCATCAGGCGGGCCAGCCGGTCGTCCGTCATCACCTCCATCGACCGGTCGTGGTGGAACAGCCCGGCCTCCTCCTCGTAGACGTCCAGGCCCACGCCGCCGAGCCGCCCGGCCCGCAGCGTCTCGACGAGCGCATCGGTGTCGACGAGGCCGCCGCGGCTGGAGTTGACGAGGATCGCGTCGTCCTTCATGGCCGCCAGCGCCGCCGCGTCCACCGTGTGGTGCGTCTCGGGCAGCAGCGGCGCGTGCAGGCTGATCAGGTCGGACTCGGCGAACAGCCGGTCCGTACCGACGTACTCCATGCCCAGCGCCAGGCAGTCGGGGTTCTCCACGACGTCGCTGCCGAGCAGCCGCATGCCGAAGCCGTGGGCGATGCGGGCGAAGACCTCGCCGATCTTCCCGGTGCCGAGGACGCCGGCCGTACGGCCGTGGAAGTCGCGGCCCATCAGCCCGTCGAGGCGGAAGTCGAACTCGCGGGAGCGGGTGGCGGCGCGGACGAGGCGGCGGTTGACGGCGAGGGCCAGGCCCCAGGCGAACTCCGCGACGGAGTACGGGGAGTAGTGCGAGACGCGGGCCACGGCGAGGGCGGCGTCCCGGGCGGCGTCGAGGTCGATGTTGTTGTAGCCGGTGGAGCGCTGGGCGAGGAACCGGGTGCCGCCCGCGGCGAGGCGGTGCAGGACGGGGCCGTCCAGCTCGTCGTTGACGCCGGTGAGGACGACCTCGTAGCCGGCGGCGGTGGGGACGGTGTCGCCGTTGAGGAACAGGTCGAGGCAGCGCAGGGTGTGCTCGCCGCCGAACGCCGCCTCGAAGGCGGGCTCCATCACGGGCCGCTCGTCGGCCTGCACGCCGTACGCGACGATCTCCATGGCTGCGCCTCCCGCTGCTCTCCCCCGAAGCCATCGTCCCCGCCCGGCGCCCGGGCGGCCCGCCGGCTTACGCCGAACGGCCCTCCTTCAGCCGCCGCACCGCCTCCGCCAGCACCTCGTCCTTCTTGCAGAAGGCGAACCGCACGATGCTGCGCCCGGCGTCCGGGTCGTCGTAGAACACCTGCGTCGGCACCGCGACGACCCCGCAGCGCTCGGGCAGCGACATGCAGTACGCGACGCCGTCCTTCTCGCCGAGGGGGGTGATGTCGGCGGTGATGAAGTACGTGCCGGACGGGCGGAAGACGCGCAGTCCTGCCTCCGTGAGGCCGGCGGCGAGCAGGTCGCGCTTGCGCAGCAGGTCGGCGCGCAGGCCCGTGAGGTAGGCGTCCGGCAGCGCCAGGGCCTCCGCGACGGCGTACTGGAAGGGGCCGGCGCTGACGTACGTCAGATACTGCTTGGCGGTGCGCACGGCGGCGACCAGCGGCGCGGGGGCGGTGACCCAGCCGACCTTCCAGCCGGTGAAGGAGTAGCTCTTGCCGGCCGACGAGATCGACACCGTGCGCTCGCGCATCCCGGGGAGGGTGGCGAGCGGGATGTGCGCGCCGTCGAAGACGAGGTGCTCGTACACCTCGTCGGTGACGACGAGCAGGTCGCGCTCGCGGGCGAGGGCGGCGACCGCCTCCAGCTCGGTGCGGTCCAGGACGGTACCGGTGGGGTTGTGGGGGGAGTTGAGGAGGATGAGGCGGGTGGCCGGGGTGACGGCGGCGCGCAGCTCGTCGAGGTCGAGCCGGTACGCGGGCGCTTCGCCGCCCGTGTCGGGGCGCAGGGTGACCGGGACGCGGCGGGCGCCGGCCATGGCGATGCCGGCGGCGTACGAGTCGTAGTACGGCTCCAGGGCGATCACCTCGTCGCCCGGCTCCAGCAGCGCGAGCAGCGCCGCCGCGACCGCCTCGGTGGCCCCGGCGGTGACGAGCACCTCGGTGTCGGGGTCCCACTCCAGTCCGTACCACCGCCGCTGGTGCTCGGCGACGGCGCGCCGCAGCTCGGGGATCCCGGGCCCGGGCGGGTACTGGTTGCCGCGGCCCTCCCGGATGGCCCGTACGGCCGCCTCCGCGACCTCCGCGGGGCCGTCGGTGTCGGGGAAGCCCTGGCCCAGGTTGATCGACCCGGTGCGCACGGCGAGCGCGGACATCTCGGCGAAGATCGTGGTCACGAAGGGGGTCAGGCGGCTGCTCAGCGGTGGGCGTCCCATGGGGACATGCTTGCACGGCGGAGGGTTGAGGAGGCCGTGCGCCGGGCACATCCGGTGATACAGCGGACCTCCGCGGGGGCGGGGGAGATTAGGAGGGTCCGATGGGATTCGTCATTTTCTGCGTGGCCGCGATCGGGTTGATCGTGGGCCTGTCCGCCGCCGTCTCCAGGCGCAGCACCCACCGCAACACCCTGTCCGGCACGGGCCGATGGGGCGGCGTGGGCGGTGCGGCCGGCGGGACGGACGCGGTCGGCTGGGGCGGAGACGCGGGCGGCGGCAGCGGCGGCGGTGACAGTGGCGGGGGTGGCGGCGGTGACGGAGGCGGCGGCGGGTGCTAGTTGTCAAAAAGTGAACAACTGACCAGTCGCGCGCCCGCGCGATGGAAACCCGGTGAAGAAGGGTAAAAACGCTGTCGGCGGGCCGCACTTCATGATTCCGTATTTCCCGGGCGCATTCCCCTTCTGCCGGGGCGTGCCCGCGTGCTTCTCGGCCTGCGCCCGCACCCGTGGTCCCGCCATCAGGCGGGCGGCCCGATGTCTTTTCACCCTGCCTGCGGAGCCGACCCATGCTCACCACTCTCAAAACCTCGTACACGGACACCCGGGCCCAGGACCTCGCATGGCGGCTCGGGATGGACCCCATGCCGGCCCTGGCGGTGCTCGACCTGCGCCTCGGCTCCGCCGACGTGCAGCTCAGGCTGCTCGGGGCCTCGCATCAAGTACTGCTCAGGGACGGCGATTCGGCCTGTTCCGAGACCGTCGCCTGCCTGCCCGGCAGCAGCACACCGCTCCCCCTCGGCGTCGCCAAGCAGGTCGCCGGGTGGGAGTACGAGTTCGCCGCCCGGGTCGAGACGCTGCCCAGGGGCGCCTTCGAGTCGCGTGCCCAGGAACTGCTGGCGCTCGTCGCGGATCACCCGCGCGGGCTCGCCGGTACGTTCCCGGGCAGCCCGCACGCGTTCACCGCGCTGCTGGTGCACCGTCAGGGTGACGTCGTCGGATGGCGCACGTGGCACTCGTATCCGCAGGAAGGACGCCTGGTGGCGACGCGGACGACGATGGCCGCGCGGGTCGCGGAGCCGGTCTAGGACGGCCGTCGGGCGCCGCCGATGCCCCGGAGCGGGTCAATTCACCCGCCTCCAGGGCATATTGCACACGTGTGGGTGACAAGGGGCGGCACCGGCGCAAACGTATCGTTCCTCCGTGATCGAACCGTACGAGCAGACGACGCGCGCCCCCGGCCGCGCCCCCGCGCTGCCGGGCGCGCCGCCGCCCGCCCTCCCGGTGCCCCCCGCCACCGGGCGGTTTCTCGTGCTCGCGACGGTCTTCGTCTGCGCCGCCTGCGGGTTGGTGTACGAGCTGGAGCTGGTCGCCCTCGGCTCGTACCTGATCGGCGACTCCGTCACCCAGGCGTCCGTCGTGCTGTCCGTCATGGTCTTCGCGATGGGCGTCGGATCGCTGCTGGCCAAGCGGCTGCGGATCCGGGCGGCGGTCGCCTTCGGCGGAGTCGAGGCGGTGCTCGCGCTGCTCGGCGGGCTCTCGGCGATGGCGCTGCACGCGTGCTTCGCGTGGTTCGGGCAGCCGCGCTTCGTGCTCGTGGGGTACGCGCTGGCGATCGGCGTGCTGATCGGCGCCGAGGTGCCGCTGCTGATGACGCTGATCCAGCGCGTCCGGCGGCAGGACCCGGGCGGCGCGGTGGCGGACCTCTTCGCCGCGGACTACGTGGGGGCGCTGGCCGGCGGGCTGGCCTTCCCGTTCGTGCTGCTGCCCTGGCTCGGGCAGCTCTCCAGCGCGCTCATCACGGGGGCGGTCAACGCCACCGCGGGGTGTGCGCTCGTGCTGTACCTCTTCCGGCACGACCTGAGCCGGCGTGCGCGCTGGGCGCTGTTCGCGGGGAACGCGACCGTCCTCGCGCTGCTCGCGCTCGCCGCGCTCCTGTCCGCCCCGTTCGAGAGCGCGGCCAGAAACGCGGTCTACGGCTCGGGGGTGCGGGTCGCGGAGCGGACCGACGTCCAGGAGATCGTGCTCACGGCGGACGACGACGGGTCCGTGGCGCTGTATCTCGACGGGCAGTTGCGCGTCGACTCCGCGGACGAGCGCCGCTACCACGAGGCGCTGATGCGGCCCGCGCTGGCCGCGCCGGACTCGCGGCGCCGCGTCCTCGTCCTGGGCGGCGGCGACGGGCTGGCGGCCCGCGAGGCGCTGCGGCACGCGGACGTCGCGGAGGTGACGGTCGTCGAGGTGGACCCGGAGCTGAGCCGGCTGGCGGCCGAGGACCCACGGCTGACCAGGCTCAACGAGCACGCGTACGGGGACCCGCGACTGCGGGTGGCGCAGGGGGAGGCGTTCGACTGGCTGCGCCGGTCGGCGCAGCCGGGGCGGTACGACGTGATCGTGTCGGACCTGCCGGGGCCGCGGAACACGGGCAGCACGAAGCTGTATTCGCAGGAGTTCTACGGGCTGGCGGGGCGGGCGCTGGCGGACGGGGGGCGGCTGGTGGTGCACGCGGCATCGTGGACGGGATCGGGATCGGGAACGGGCGCGGGCGCGGGCGCCGGCGCAGGCTCCGAGGCGGGTGCCGGTTCCGGGGCGGGTGCGGGGCCGGCGTCCGGGGAAGCGGCGCACAGCCTGTGGACGGTGGCGGCGACCGTACGGGCCGCGGGCCTGGCCCCGTCCGCGTACGAGGCGGGCGACGGCGACGACCGCTGGGGTTTCGTGCTCGCCGCCCGCCGGCCCCTCGCCCCGACGCTGCCCCCGGGCGCCGGGCCGCTGGCGGCGCCGCCGGAGGCGGCGGACCTGGAGCCGTCGACGCTGCTGCACCCGAAGTATCCGGGGTGAGTGCGGCGCGCGGTCCGGTGCCCCGCCGGCCCTCCGTCGGCCTCCCGCGCCGGAGTGCGCGGACTTTCCGCTGGTCGGGATGGGTGCGGCGGGTTTTGGGGGCGGTGGAGTGACCTGTTCCCCCACCCGCCGCAGAACCCTGTGCCGGGCAGGTTCCCCGTGGGTAGGCTCCGGTCCATGGAGCGAGAGGTGCACGTACCGCAGCCCGCAGAAACCGTTCGCCGCGCCCTGTCCGACGCCGAGCGGGTCGCCCGCAGCGTCCCCGGGCTGACGCTCGACGAGGACCGGGCGGAGGAGGAGGGCACGCTGCGCGGCCGGCTCCGGCTCCGCGTCGCCGGCTCCAGCATCACGTACCGCGGCACGCTGCGGCTGACCCGGCGGGGCGACTCCGTCGTGGTGGAGGCCGAGGGCGAGGAGTCGCGCGGCAGCGGGGCGGTGACGGTGTCGCTGACCCTCACACCGCGGGACGCGGACGAGGCGGGGACGACGGCGGTGCTGTACACGGGCACGGTGGCGAGCACGGGCCGGCTGGCGGCCGTCGAGGCGGCGCAGGCGGAGGCGGCGGGCGTACGGCTGCTGGAGCGCTTCGCGGAGAGCCTGGCGGCGGACCTGGAGGCAGAGCCGCCAACGGCGGAAACGGCGGCGGAGACGGCCGCGGAGACGGCGGAGGCCGCGGAATCGGCCGGGACCCCAGAAGCGGCGGAGCACCCCGACGACGCGGTGCAGCCGGGCGACGGCACCGACGTCGGGCTCGGCGACGACAACGAGCGGGCCATCCCCGGCATCCCGGCCCCCGAGCAGTCGGGCGAGAGCCCGCCCGGCACCGGCAAGGTCTTCGACGCCGAGGTGCCGCCCTCGTCGCTCGACCCGCTGGCCGACGACGTGCTCGACGCCCTGTCCGACGAGGAGGAGGACACGGACGAGCCGGTCGACGACCTGCTGGAGGAGCCGGAGGCCGCGCACGCGCGGCGCACGATGATCGGCCGCAGCGCGGAGGAGGTCGACCACGCCCCGCCGCGCGGCCGGTACGCCCCGACCCCGGCGGCCGACGCGCCCGCACCCGCGGCGGGGCTGCGCTGGCTGGCGCCGGCCGCGGCGCTGGCGGTGGCCACGGCGGTCATCGTCAGCCGCGCCCTGCGCCGCCGCCACTGACCGGCTCCGCCGGGGGCCCGGCACGCAGCCCCCGCGCGGGCCCGGAGACGAAGCCCTCAGGGCCGATGCACGCACCCGCGCATCAACACCGGCCCGCGCCCCGCGCCCGCCGACCCCCGCCTCCCAAACCGGCCCCGGCTCACGACCCCGACCACCTGCCCTCGCCCGCGGCAACCCGTCCTCGACCGACCGGCCCCGCCCCCTCCCGCGGCAACCCGCTCCCCCGCCCGCCGCCACGCGACACCCCCGGCCCCGGTGGGCGGCGGGCCTGCCCGGCTGGGCGGGCGCCCCCTCGTCTAGGCTCGTCGCGTGCCCACACGTCTCACCGCAGGTGACGCCGAGTTGACGATGGACCCCCGCAACGGCTGCCGGGTCGCGAGCCTCCGCGTGGCCGGCGCCGAGCTGCTGCGGGCCGGCGACCGCTACGGCTGCTTCCCCATGGTCCCCTTCTGCGGCCGCCTGGAGCTGGGCGAGTTCCGCAACGGCGGCGTCAAGCACCGCCTCCCCGCCGACGCCCCGCCGCACGCCATCCACGGCACCGGCCGCGACACCGCCTGGCGCACCCTGCGCGCCGACGACGCCGCCGCGGCGTTCTCGTACGACCTCGCCGACCCCTGGCCGTATCCGGGGCGCGTGACCCAACTGGTCGAGCTGGAGCCCGACAAGGTGACGCTCACGCTCGCCGTCGAGACCGCCGGCGACTCCTTCCCCGCGCAGGCCGGCTGGCACCCCTGGTTCGTACGCCGCCTCGCGGCGGACGATCCCGGCGTACGCATCGACTTCACCGCCGCATGGCAGGAGCAGCGCGGCGAGGACCACCTCCCCACCGGCAAGCGCATCGAGCCGCAGCCCGGCCCGTGGGACGACTGCTTCGGCATGCCCGACGGCGTCGAGGTGACGCTCACCTGGCCCGGTCGGCTGGAGCTGACCGTCACCAGCCGCGCGGAGTGGGCCGTCCTCTACGACGAGCAGCCTGAGGCCGTCTGCGTGGAGCCGCAGTCGGGCCCGCCCAACGGGCTCAACACCCACCCGCGCCTGGTCACCCCCATCGAGCCGCTCGAGGTATCGACCACCTGGGCGTGGCGCACGCTCGGTTAGGCTCACCGCCATGAGCGACGCACACGCCGACCTGCTGGGTCAGATCAAGGACAAGGCCGTCGTGCACGGCAAGGTGATCCTCTCCTCAGGCATCGAGGCCGACTACTACCTCGACCTGCGCCGGATCACCCTGGACGGCACCGCCGCGCCGCTCGTCGGCCGCGTCATGCTCGACCTCGCCGCGGAGTTCGACTACGACGCCGTCGGCGGCCTCACCCTCGGCGCCGACCCCATCGCCGACGCCATGCTGCACGCCTCCGCCGCCGCGGGCGACCGCGCGCGTCCGCTCGATGCCTTCGTCGTGCGCAAGGCGAGCAAGACGCACGGCATGCAGCGCCGTATCGAGGGCCCGGACGTCGCGGGCCGCCGGGTGCTGGTCGTCGAGGACACCTCGACGACGGGCGGCTCCGCGCTGACCGCCGTGGAAGCGGTGCGCGAGGCGGGCGCGGAGGTGGTCGCGGTCGCCACGATCGTGGACCGCGACACGGGCGCGGCGGAGCGCGTGCGCGACACGGCGGGCGTGCCGTACCTGTACGCCTACGGGCTGACGGACCTGGGACTCGGCTGAGCCGTACGGCGCGCCGCCGCGGGGTGACGCAGGGTTGTCCACAGGGTGGGGAAGCGCGGGCGCGCATCTGGAAGGATGGGGGCACTCCAGGGGCGCCAGGCAACGGAGCCGGCCGCACTCGTACACGCATGCAGACCATCGCGTGCAGACCAATGCAGACACCCGCACGTCTCCAAGGAGCGGACAGATGCCCATCGCAACCCCCGAGGTCTACAACGAGATGCTGGACCGGGCGAAGGCAGGCAAGTTCGCCTACCCCGCCATCAACGTCACCTCGTCGCAGACCCTGCACGCCGCGCTGCGCGGCTTCGCCGAGGCCGAGAGCGACGGGATCGTCCAGATCTCCACGGGCGGCGCCGAGTTCCTGGGCGGGCAGTACAGCAAGGACATGGTCACGGGCGCGGTCGCCCTCGCCGAGTACGCGGCGATCGTCGCCGCGAAGTACCCGGTCAACGTCGCCCTGCACACCGACCACTGCCCCAAGGACAAGCTCGACGGGTACGTGCGCCCGCTGCTCGCCGCCTCCGAGGAGCGCGTCGCCCGCGGGGAGAACCCGCTGTTCCAGTCGCACATGTGGGACGGCTCCGCCGAGACCCTCGCGGACAACCTGTCCATCGCGCAGGAGCTGCTGCCCCGCGCCGCCGCCGCGAAGATCATCCTTGAGGTCGAGATCACCCCGACCGGTGGCGAGGAGGACGGCGTCACCCACGAGATCAACGACGAGCTGTACACGACGGTGGACGACGCGCTGCGCACGGCCGAGGCGCTGGGCCTGGGCGAGCAGGGCCGGTACCTGCTCGCGGCCTCTTTCGGCAACGTGCACGGGGTCTACAAGCCGGGGAACGTCGTGCTCCGTCCCGAGCTGCTGAAGGACCTCCAGGAGGGCGTCGGCGCGAAGTACGGCAAGCAGAGCCCGTTCGACTTCGTCTTCCACGGCGGCTCCGGCTCCTCCGAGGAGGAGATCGCCACCGCGCTGGAGAACGGCGTGGTCAAGATGAACATCGACACGGACACGCAGTACGCCTTCACCCGCCCCGTCGCGGCGCACATGTTCCAGAACTACGACGGCGTGCTGAAGGTCGACGGCGAGGTGGGCAACAAGAAGGCGTACGACCCGCGCGCCTGGGGCAAGCTCGCCGAGGCGTCGATGTCCGAGCGCGTCCGGACCGCCTGCGACCACCTGCGCTCGACGGGCACGAAGCTGAAGTGACGCCAGGCGGACACCCGCCCCGGCCGGGCCACCCGGTCCGGGCCTGCGGCCGGGGGGTGTCCGTGAGGTGAGGGCGGTGCGTGAGGCGCGGCTTCGGCCATCGCGTACCAGCGGGCGGCGCGCATGAAAGAACTCGGCGCCGATGTGTGCCCTGGGGGCACCGCCGACGCCGAGTTCCCTGTCCCATCAGACCTCTTCCCGAGCAAAAGGTCTACGGATCAACAACCTCAGAGAAGGTCCAGCAGGTCGCCCTCGTTCTCGGTCTCTGCCTCGCTCCCGCTGTAGTTCTTGTCGTTGCCGATGCCGCACACGTTCTGGTTGGAGGTCGAGTCGGCGTTGCCCGAGCCCAGGATCGGCACGGTGACGTCGCCCAGGTTGACCAGGCCGTACTGGCGGCGGTCGACGCTGTTGTCGATCTCCTGCTTGCACTCGACGACCGTGACGATCTCGTAGTCGTCGCCGCCCTTGTCGTGCTTGCCCTTGGGCGCCGACTGAGGAGCAGCCGTCGTGCTCTCGGTCGTGGTGGCACCCTGCGGGGCCGTGGTGTCGTCCGCGGAGGCCACACCGGCGCCGAGCATGGTGATGCTGCCGAGCATCGCGCCCACAACCGCGGCCTGACGAAGCTTGCGCATGCCGTCCCTACTTTCTGTGTTTGGGTGTGAATACCAGTCATCACACCACTTGGCGCCCTTTTTACACTTTTCCTTCCGCCGCTTACGGGGACACGCCGTGTGTCGCGGAGTGCTTCGTCGAACTTTCGGTGCATCGGCCCTGCCCGGCCGGCGCAGCCGGGTTACCTCGCACGCCCGGGCAGGGCCGCCTCCGCGTGGTGAGGCCCGGCCGAGATCCGGCGTTCATACCGACCGCGGCGGTCACCCTCCGACGCGGTCGTGGCAGGCTGGAACCCATGGCGATTCACGAGAACCTCCTCGGCGGTCCACCCCCCACCTACCTGCCCGAGGACCCCGGACCGCGCGACCTGCTCGCGAACGGTGCGGCCCCGTCCGAGGTGGCGGCGAAGTTCCCGGCGTCCTCGCTGGCCTGGGCGCAGCTCGCGGACGAGGCTTTCGAGGGCGGCCGTGCCGTCGAGTCGTACGCGTACGCGCGCACCGGCTACCACCGCGGTCTTGACGCCCTGCGCCGCAACGGCTGGAAGGGCCAGGGCCCGGTGCCGTGGGAGCACGAGCCGAACCGCGGCTTCCTGCGCGCCCTCGCCGCCCTCGCCCGCGCCGCACAGGCCATCGGCGAGACCGAGGAGTACGAGCGCTGCAGCGCGTTCCTGCGCGACAGCTCGCCGACCGCGGCGGAAACCCTCTCCTGACGAGCCGGCCCGAGGGCTGACCAGGGCCGGCCGCGTCCGGCCCGGCCCGGTCGGCTGCTCTTGCCTCCCGCCGCCCCGCCACGGATGATGCGAAGTGGGTACGGCGCACCGGATGCCGCCGTACCCGAGGGGACCGGGGCCCTGTTGCCTGCAGGAAGGGGCGGACCGCTACCCGGTGGCTCATGTGTGGGAGACAGCTCATGGACAGCCGTGCTCACGACCCCCTGCCCGCGGAGACCGACGGTCGCCAGACCCCTGAAGGTCGCCAGCCCCCTGACGGGCAGCAGCCCCCGAATCTGGACTTCCGGGGCACCACTCCGTACGAGGACTATGTCCAGGCGGACGTCCTCACCCATCTGCAGCACCCGCTCTCGGACGACCCCGGCGAACTCGTCTTCCTGGTGACCACTCAGGTCATGGAGCTGTGGTTCACCGTCGTCGTGCACGAGTGGGAGACCGCGGCCGAGGCGCTGCGCCGCGACGACCTGCCGGTGGCGCTGGCGGCACTGCGGCGCAGCACGTACGAGCTGCGCTCGCTGAACGCCTCCTGGGAGCCGCTGGCGCGGCTCACGCCGCGGCAGTTCAACTCCTACCGCGCCGCGCTCGGCGAGGGCTCGGGCTTCCAGTCGGCGATGTACCGGCGGATGGAGTTCCTGCTGGGCGAGAAGTCCGCGTCGATGCTCGTGCCGCACCGCGGCGCCCCGCGGGTGCACGACGAGTTGGAGAAGCAGCTCGGCGAGCCCAGCCTCTACGACGAGGTGCTGCGCTACCTGGACGCCAAGGGCCACCCGCTGTCGGCCGCCGTCCTGGACCGCGACCCGGCGCTCCGGTACGAGCCGCACCCCGAGGTCGAGGCCGCCTGGGCGGCGGTCTACGCGGGGCCGCAGGACTCCGGTCTGATCAAGCTCGGCGAGGTGCTGACGGACATCGCCGAGCTGGTGTGGCGCTGGCGCAACGACCATCTGGTGGCCACCCGCCGTGCGATGGGCGGCAAGGTCGGCACGGGCGGCTCCGCGGGCGTGGCGTGGCTGGAGAAGCGCGCGGCGAAGCAGGTGTTCCCCGAGCTGTGGACGGCGCGGAGCCATGTCTGAGGCGTACGGGCCCGGGGCCGCGCGGGCCGGCGGCGGGTCGGCGGCGGAGTTCGCGGGGCTGGCGAAGCGGGCGGCTGAGCTGGACCTGGCGGACCCGCTGCGGGCGAAGCGGACGGAGTTCCTCCTCGACGACGCGGGGCAGCCGGGCGCCGGCCGGCCGGGTACGGGCACGCCCGTCATCTACCTCGACGGCAACTCCCTCGGCGCCCTGCCCGCCGCCGTCCCCGCCCGGGTCGCGGACGTCGTGGCGCGCGAGTGGGGGCAGCTGCGGATCCGGTCGTGGACGGAGTCCGGCTGGTGGACCGCCCCCGAGCGGGTCGGCGACCGGATCGCGCCGCTGCTGGGCGCCGCCCCGGGCCAGGTGGTCGTCGGCGACTCCACCAGCGTCAACGTCCTCAAGGCGATCGTCGCCGGGGTGCGCATCGCGCAGTCCGGCGCGGGGGCGGCCCGGGACGAGGTGCTGGTCGACGCGACGACGTTCCCCACCGACGGCTACGTCGCCGAGTCCGCCGCCCGGCTGACCGGCTGCGCGCTGCGGGCCGTGGAGCCGCACGAGATCGCCGCCACCGCCGGCCCGCGCACCGCCGTCGCGCTGGTCAACCACGTCGACTACCGCACCGGCCGGCTCCACGACCTGCCCGGCACCACCGCGGCGCTGCACGCGGCCGGTGCGCTGGCCGTGTGGGACCTGTGCCACAGCGCCGGTGCGCTGCCGGTCGGGCTCGACGTGCACGGGGTGGACCTGGCGGTGGGGTGCACGTACAAGTTCCTCAACGGCGGCCCGGGTTCGCCCGCGTACCTCTACGTGCGGCGCGGCCTCCAGCCACGCTTCGACTCCCCGCTGCCCGGCTGGAACTCGCACGCCGAGCCCTTCGCCATGTCCGCCGGCTACCGGCCGGCGGACGGCGCCGCGCGCGGGCGCGTCGGGACGCCGGACATCCTGTCGATGCTGGCGCTGGAGGCGGCGCTGGAGGTGTGGGACGGCGTGGCGATCGAGGCGGTCCGGGTGAAGAGCCTGGCGCTGTCCGACTTCTTCCTGGAGTGCGTCGCGGCCCTCCCGGGCGGGTCGGCGCTGACGCCGCTGACCCCGTCGGCGCACGCCGAGCGCGGCAGCCAGGTCGCGCTGCGGTGCGCGGACGCGGAGGGGGTGATGGGCGAGCTGATCGCGCACGGCGTGGTCGGCGACTTCCGGCCGCCGGATGTGCTCCGTTTCGGCGTGACGCCGCTGTATACCTCGTTCTCGGACATATACCGCGCTGCCGGAGTGCTGGGAGAGGTGCTGGATGACCGCCGTTGACGAACTGGACGACGAGGCCCGCACGCTGTTCGCCCTGGAGCCCGTCGCGCCCTCCGCCACGCTGTCGTACGGGGACCACCCCTCGCAGGTCGTCGACCTGTACGGGGACCCCGCCGCGCGGCCGGTCGTGGCCCTGCTGCACGGCGGCTTCTGGCGGGAGCGCTACGACCGCGGCTATCTGACCCCGCTGGCGGCGGCGCTGGCGGCGGACCTGGACGTGTGCGCGGCGCTGATCGAGTACCGCCGGGTGGGCGGCGGCGGCGGGTTCCCCGCGACGTTCGACGACCTGCCGCCCGCGCTCGCGGCGCTGCCCGGCGCCGGGCCCGTGGTGCTCGTCGGGCACTCCGCGGGCGGCCACCTCGCGCTCTGGGCCGCCTCGCGGTGCCCCACCGCCGTCGAGCGCGTCGTCGGCGTCGCCGCGGTCGCGGACCTGGCCCGCGCGCACGCACTGGGGCTCAGCGACGGCGCGGTCGCCGAACTCCTCGGCGGCGCCGAGCGCGTGGCGGACCGGCTCGACGAGACGGACCCGATGCGGATGCCGGCGCCGCGGGCGCCGGTCGTGCTGATCCACGGCGAGGCCGACGCCGACGTACCGGCGGAGCTGTCCCGCCGCTACGCCGACGCCGTAGGGGCGCACGTGCTGGAGCTGCCCGGGGCCGGCCACTACGCGCCCGTCACCCCGGGCACGCGGGCGTACGAGACGCTGCTCGCCGCACTGGGCCCCGCCTGACGGGGCTCTGTCTGACGAGACTCTGCCTGACGGCGCTCCGGCCTCCCGCCCACGGCGCCACGGCATCACCCGCATCACCGCACCCGGGGCCGCCCGTTCGCCGGCGGCCCCGCGGTGCCGCCCGGCGGCGCCGTCAGCTCTCCTTCGGCCCGTCGCCCCCGGCGCCGCCGTCCGGGCCGTCCTCGCCCTCGCCGTCCTCCGGCTGGTCGCTGTCCAGCTCCTGCTGCAGACCCAGCGTCTCCACCAGCCACTTGTCGAACTCGATCGACGCCCGCACCCAGCTCACGGTGCTCGACACGAAGTGCTCCAGCGCCACGCCCGTGCCGATCAGCATCTGGGCCTCGCCGATCAGCCGGACGGAGCCGTCGTCGTGCGTGTGCGTGTAGACCTTCGGCCACAGCGTGCGGCGGTTCCAGTCGTCGATCGCCTCCAGCAGCTCCGGCTTCTGGTCCAGGGTGTGCTGCCGGTCGTAGAAGGTGCGCACCGAGTAGAGCTGCTGGTCTCCCTCGCCGCGGAACATGAAGTACGTGCGGAACTGCTCCCACGGCGCCGCGAGGTCTCCCTCGTCGTCGACGACGTACTTCAGCTCCATCTGCTCCAGGAGCTGCTTGACCAGATCCTGGTCGGGCACGATGGGCCCCTGCGGGCCACCACCGCCGCCGCGGGATTCGGGCTGCTGGCCCCCGAAGTTCGGAATCGAGGACGGGTCGATGCTCACGTGGGGTTTCCCTTCGAACGGTTCCCGCCCATCCTCCCCCACCGGGGGCCCGTGCCCGCAACCCGGCGGCGACACCCTGTGGACAACTCGCTACGGCGGCGGAACGCCACCCGCCCACGGCGCCGAGCCGACCAGCAACCGGTCGCCGAACACCTCCACCCGCACCGTGTCCCCGTCCCGCACCTCGCCCGCCAGGATCTCCTTCGCGAGCTGGTCCCCGATCGCCGTCTGCACCAGCCGCCGCAGCGGCCGCGCCCCGTAGCTGAGGTCCGGCTCCGGCTCGTCCTCCGGGACGCCGAGGCGCGCGAGCCAGGCGAGTGCCGCGTCGCTGACCTCCAGCGTGAGCCGGCGCTCGGCGAGCCGTTCCTGCAGATGGGCGAGCTGGATGGCGGCGATGCGCTTGAGCTGGTCGCCGCCGAGGGCGTGGAAGACGACGAGGTCGTCGAGCCGGTTGAGGAACTCGGGGCGGAAGACCTTGCGCACCGTCTCCAGCACCCCTTCCCGCTTCTGCTCCTCCTTGATCATCGGGTCGACGAGGAAGGTGGAGCCGAGGTTGGAGGTGAGGATGAGGATGGTGTTGCGGAAGTCGACGGTACGGCCCTGACCGTCCGTCAGCCGCCCGTCGTCCAGCACCTGGAGCAGGATGTCGAAGACCTCGTTGTGCGCCTTCTCCATCTCGTCCAGCAGGATCACCGAGTACGGGCGCCGCCGTACGGCCTCCGTGAGCTGGCCGCCCTCCTCGTACCCGACGTAGCCCGGGGGCGCGCCGACCAGGCGGGAGACGGAGTGCTTCTCGCCGTACTCGCTCATGTCGATGCGGACCATCGCCCGCTCGTCGTCGAAGAGGAAGTCGGCCAGCGCCTTGGCCAGCTCGGTCTTGCCGACGCCGGTGGGGCCGAGGAAGAGGAACGAGCCCGTCGGCCGGTTGGGGTCGGAGATGCCGGCGCGGGTGCGGCGTACGGCGTCGGAGACGGCCCGTACGGCCTCGTCCTGCCCGATGAGGCGCCTGCCCAGCTCCTCCTCCATGCGCAGCAGCTTCTGCGTCTCGCCTTCGAGCAGCCGGCCCGCGGGGATGCCGGTCCAGGAGGAGATGACGTCGGCGATGTCGTCGGAGCCGACCTCCTCCTTGACCATCGTGTCCCGCTTGACCTCCTCCTCGGCGGCGGACGCCTCCTCCAGCTCGCGTTCGAGGGCGGGCAGTTCGCCGTAGAGGAGCTTGGACGCGGTGTCGAGGTCGTTGTCGCGCCGGGCGCGCTCGGCGGCGCCGCGCAGCTCGTCGAGCCGCTCCTTCAGCTCGCCGACGCGGTTGAGGCCCTGCTTCTCCTTCTCCCAGCGGGCGGTGAGGCCGCGCAGCTCCTCCTCCTTGTCGGCGAGGTCGCGCTGGAGCCGCTCCAGGCGCTCGCGGGAGGCGGGGTCGGACTCGTTCTTGAGCGCCAGCTCCTCCATGCGGAGGCGGTCGACGGCGCGCTGCAGCTCGTCGATCTCGGTGGGCGAGGAGTCGATCTCCATCCGGAGCCGGGAGGCGGCCTCGTCGACGAGGTCGATGGCCTTGTCGGGGAGGAAGCGGGAGGTGATGTAGCGGTCGGAGAGGGTGGCCGCGGCCACGAGCGCGGAGTCGGCGATGGCGACCTTGTGGTGCGCCTCGTAGCGCCCCTTGAGGCCGCGGAGGATGGCGATGGTGTCCTCGACGGTGGGCTCGGCGACGAGCACCTGCTGGAAGCGGCGCTCCAGGGCGGCGTCCTTCTCGATCCGCTCGCGGTACTCGTCGAGGGTCGTCGCGCCGACCATGCGCAGCTCGCCGCGGGCGAGCATGGGCTTGAGCATGTTGCCGGCGTCCATGGCGGACTCGCCGCCCGCGCCGGCACCGACGACGGTGTGCAGCTCGTCGATGAAGGTGATGACCTCTCCGTCGCTCTCCCGGATCTCGGCGAGCACGGTCTTGAGCCGCTCCTCGAACTCGCCCCGGTACTTCGCCCCGGCGACCATGGCCCCGAGGTCGAGCGCGACGAGCCGCTTGTTCTTCAGGCTCTCCGGTACGTCGCCCTTCACGATCCGCTGCGCGAGCCCCTCGACGACGGCGGTCTTGCCAACGCCGGGCTCGCCGATGAGGACGGGGTTGTTCTTCGTACGCCGCGAGAGCACCTGCACGACGCGGCGGATCTCCTGGTCGCGCCCGATGACCGGGTCGAGCTTGCCGTCGCGGGCGGCGGCGGTGAGGTCGGTGCCGAACTTGCCGAGGGCCTGGTACGTGCCCTCGGGGTTCTTCGTGGTCACGCGCCGGTCGCCGCGGATCTTCTCGAACGCCTGCACAAGCGCCCGGGCGCTCGCCCCCTGCTTCTTCAGCAGCTCCTTGGCCGGCCCGCCCTCGGCGGCGACCCCGATGAGCAGATGCTCGGTCGACACGTACTGGTCGCCGAGCTTCTTCGCCCGCGCGGCGGCATCGGCGACGACGGCCAGCAGCTCCCGGTTCGCCTGCGGCGGCGACACGGTGGCCCCCTGCACGCTGGGCAGCCCGCCGAGCAGCGCCTCGGCCCCGGACCGCACGGCGGCCTGGTCGGCGTCGACGGCGGCCAGCAGATCCTGGAGGTTCTCGTTGTCCGCCACTTCGAGCAGCGCGAGCAGCAGGTGTGCGGGGGTGATGTCGGGGTGCCCGCCGGACACCGCGCGGCTGTTGGCGCCGGCGATCGCTTCCTGGCTCTTGTTGGTCAGCTCCGCGTCCACTGCTGTGTGCTCCTCCTTGCCGGGGTGCCGGTCGTGGGTACGCCCCGGCCCGCACCCGGCGTGCCTGAGGCTCCGTAAGCTAAGTTGAGTCTACTCCACTCAACCTCAACTCAGCACCGACCGACGGCACCCACGACACGACCGCACCCCCAAGCATGCGCGTCCGCGCACGCAAAAGCGGTGCCATCGCGGGGTTGCGTCCGCGATGGCACCGCTGGTGTGCCCTCGGGCGATCTGGACACGGGGGATACCGCCCGATCAGGCACAGTGGGGGGTGATGCTCTCGCTATCAGGCACGCCGTCGGCTGCTACGGGCACGTGATCCTCTTCGCCAAGATTGACGAAGATCACGCCGCAGCGCACCACGCAGCGTACATAACGCCCTGACCTCCGGCGGAAGGCCCGGACGCTCCCGCCCCGGTCGCGAAGGATGGTGATCGGCTCACCCAGCAGGGCTACCGCCATCCTGTCCCCGGGTCGGGGAACCGCCGTAGCGAGATCGACGGAGAGCCAGTGGTTCTCCATCTTTCGGCGGTCGTCTGAAGTCATCGCCAAACCTGTGTCTACGTTGTCTGCTTCCCTGCACCTCGTTCAGGTTCAATTCCAGATGGGGTCTTGCTGCGGCGCCAGCGTCGCCGCGGATGTTTCACTTCCCAGCTCGCCGACGTCTTGCCCGGCCTGAGAGTTGGCCGCCAGACCGATCGAGACTGCTGCAGTCAGCGCGACAACCCAACCAACCAACCGCCTCATGGGAGTCCCGGCCTTCCTTGTTTCGCTTCCCTGAGAAGAAGGTGCCGCACGTGGGAGCCGTTAACCACCTCCGCATTGCATCATGTTCCTGAATCACAGCTTCCTGTGGGACGGATAAATGGGTGTTAATGATGGCGAACCAGACCACTCGCATGGATACGCGGACCTGTGCGAGGAGGGTTCGGAGCTCTACACCCGAGCGCTCCGAGCCGGCTCCGTCGCCCGGTCAGAGGGGGAAGCCGCACCGTGCCTGATCGGCTTGGGGCTGCTCCACCCGGACCCCGACGATCCGCAGTGGCTTCGTCCGACCCCACCGTCCGCGGTGCTGGCGCGACTTGAGCACCCCATCGAACGGGAGATCCTGGAACGCAGGAAGCTGACCCTCGCCCTGGCCGGCGCCTTCGAACCGTTTCTCGCCATCAGTGAAGAGCACCCCACGGTCAGCCGCGCCATCACGGAGCTGGACGGCGTCGATCACATCGATGCAACCATCGGCCGCGCCACGGAAGCGTGCGAGAAGGAACTCCTGACCGTACAGCCCGGAGGGCAACGCTCCGCGGAACTGCTGAACCGCGCGGTGGACCGGGTACGTCCGCTCATCGACCGCGGCGTCCAGATAAGAAGCCTCTACCAGCACACCGCCCGGCACAGCTACGGCCTGCTCGCCTACCAGGAACGGGTCGGCTCCGACCGCATGGAGCTGCGAACCCTGGAGGAACTGGTCGACCGGCTGATCATCATCGACCGGAAGGTCGCCTTCATCCCCGCGCAACGCGACCTGCCGGTGAACTCCAACCGCCAAGCCGCCCTGGAGGTGCGCCATCCGGGCCTCGTCGCCTACCTCATCGGCCTCTTCCAGCACCTTTGGCTGCACGCCACCCCCCTTGAGGAGGATCTGCACTACGACCCCGCAGAGCCGGACGGCATCACCGGGGTCCAGCGCAGCATCGCCAAGCTGCTCATCGAGGGCCACGTGGACGAGGTCATCGCCGACCGGCTGGGGATGAACGTCCGTACCTGCCGTGGTCACATCGCCAAACTCGCCACCGTGCTCGGCAGCAACGGGCGGGCCCAACTCGGTTACCTCATTGCCCGCTCCGGCATGCTCGACCGATCCTGACCACGGATGCCCGCCCGGGAGAGTACAGAGATGTCCAGCAGGCACGATCACGTCCACGGGCCCGACGAACGGTGCCAGGCAGCCCAGGACGTGTACGCAGACGCCCTCAGCGCGGGCCGTATCGCCCGGTCGGCGGTGCACTCCGTGCCCTGCCTCACCGGGCTCGCGCTGCTGCAACCCGACCCCGACGACCGGCAATGGCTGCTGCCCGTCCCAGCGTCCGACGCCATGACGCAGCTCATGCTCACTCACGAACAGGAGATCCGGGAGAAGCAGCAGCAGGCGGCGGACCTGGCCGAGTCCTTCGGGCGATTCATCGAGGTCAGTGCGGAAGCAGCTTCGGTATCGTCTCCCATCACCGTCCTCGAAGGCCTCGGCACCATCAACACCGCCCTGGATCTGGCCGTCAGCGAGTGCTTCGACGAACTGCTCACCATCCAGCCCGAGGCGTCCTCGCGCGGCGCCCGTGCTCTCGGCGAGGCCCTGAGACGCGTACGGCCGCTGGTCGAGCGCGGCGTCCGGATGCGGAGCATGTACCAGCACACCGCGCGCGAGGCCCCGATGACCCTGGCATACCTCCGGTTCGTCGGCCCGCAGCGCGTGGAGGTCAGAACTCTCGAAGAGATCGTCGAACGAATGATCATCGTCGACCGCAAGGTGGCCTTCGTACCTGCCCGGCCAGACCGCCAGGTCGCCCTGGAAGTCCGGCACCCGGGGGCGGTCGCCTATCTCGTCGGCGCCTTCGAGCAGTTCTGGCAGTTGGCGACGCCCTTGGACGAGGCGGCGTACATGGAAGCCACGAGTGAAGGCATCACCGGTGTGGAACGCAGCATCGCCCGGCTCCTGGTCGAGGGCCACCTCGACCAGAACATCGCCCGCCGCCTCGGCATAAACGTCCGCACCTGCCGCATCCACATCGCCAAGCTCGCTTCCACACTGGGCAGCAACAGCCGCGCCCAACTGGGTTATCTCATCGCCCGCTCCGGCATCCTTGAGGAGACTTGAGGGCACCATGGCCCACCCCCACCACACCACCGGCCTCTGCACCCAAGGCAGGAAACTGTACGCTTCGGCCCTGCGCTCCGGCCGTATCTCACACGAGGCGACGGCGACCACGCCCTGCCTCTTCGACCTGAACCTCTTACGCCCCGATCCCGACAACACCGACTGGCTGGTGCCGACGCCTCCGACACGGGCGCTCGTCGGGCTCGTCGAGCCCCTGGACCGGGAACTGAATGAATACCGGCTCTTCGTGACCGCGCTCGCCGACACGGTCGAGCGGATGACGACGCTCGACCAGGAGGACCCGGCCACGGCGGCGTTCACCGTCTGGACGGGAAAGGAACGGATCGACACCGCGCTCGTGCGAGCCCTGGAGGAGTGCACAGAGCAGTTCCTCGCCATCCAGCCGGCCAGTGGACGGACCAACTGGAACCCCGCGACGATGCGCACCACCACCCAGCGTGTACGGCGGATGAGCGAGCGCGGCGTCTCCCAGCGGACCTTGTACAACCACACCTACCGGCATCACCCGGCTCAGCTCGCCTACCTGGACGAGCTGAGCGACACTGGTCTGGAAGTGCGCACCCTGGAGGAGATGCCCGAGCGGCTGCTCATCGTGGACCGGCGAGTCGCCTTCATCCCGGCTCAGCCCGACCTCGAGGTGGCGATGGAGATCCGCCACCCGGGTCTGGTCTGGTTCCTGCGTGCCCTCTTCGAGCACTTCTGGGAACTCGCCGTCCCTTGGGAGCACCGGCTCCCCGAGCACGACACCGCGGAAGGCATCACCGGCGTGCAGCGCAGCATCGCCCGGCTCCTCGTGGAGGGCCACCTCGACGAGGCCATCGCCCGCCGCCTCGGCATGAACGTACGCACCTGCCGCGCCCACATCGCCAGGCTCGGCACCGCCCTCGGCAGCGACAGCCGCACCCAGCTCGGCTACGTGCTCGCGCGCTCCGGCATCCTCGACGAGCCGTGACGGATGGCCTGCGCCATGGCCCGGAACCCCCACGTGTCACAACACCGCCGCCTGCGGTGTCACATCCCGAAAGACCGCGGACGCCCGCCGACCGCTCTCGGGGTACACCCAAGGAGACCAGGCAGTATGGACCACCCCCACCCTGAAACCGCCCTCTGCGGTGTCGGCAGAAAGCTGTACGCCTCCGCGTTGCGCACCGGGCTGCTCTCCCACGAGGCCACGGGTTCCGCACCGTGCCTGATCGACACGGGCCTCCTGCGCCGCGACCCCGGCGACCCGCACTGGCTCGTCCCCGCGCCGCCGTCCGAGGCCGCCGCCGACCTCGTCCGCCCGCTGGAGCGGGAGCTGTCCGAGTACCGCCGGTTCGCCACCGCCCTCGCGGGCACGCTCGAACAGCTCACCACGCTTCCGCCGGACGGGACGGCGCCGGCCCTGCTCACCGTGTGGAAGGGCAAGGAGCAGATCGAAGCCGCGCTGCTGCGCGCTCTCGGCGAGGGCACCGAGGAGTTCCTCGCGATCCAGCCCGCGAGCGGCCGGACCAACAGGACCGCCGAGAAGATCCGCGCAACCGCGGAACGGGTCCGGGAACTGCACGAACGCGGTGTCGTCCAGCGCACGCTGTACAACCACACCTACCGGCACCACCCCACGACGCTCTCCTACCTCGACGCCCTCAAGGACACCGGCCTCGAAGTGCGCACCATGGAGGAGACCGCGGAGAGGCTCCTCATCATCGACCGCACCGTCGCGTTCGTCCCCACGCAGCCCGACCGCGAGACGGCGCTGGAGATCCGGCACCCCGGCCTGGTCTGGTACCTGGTCGGCGTCTTCGAGCGGTTCTGGCAGTCCGCCGTCCCCTGGGAGCGCCAGGTCCCGTACCAGGACACCCCGGAGGGGATCACCGGGGTGCAGCTCAAGATCGCCCGGCTGCTCGTCGAGGGCCACCTCGACGAGGCCATCGCCCGCCGCCTCGGCATGAACGTACGCACCTGCCGCGCCCACATCGCCAAACTCTGCACCGCGCTCGGCAGCGACAGCCGCACCCAACTCGGCTACCACATCGCCCACTCCGGCATGCTCGAGGAGGTCTGAGGCATGGAGCACGCCCCCCACCCCGCCTCCCGTGTCTGCACCACGGGCCGGAAGCTCTACGCCAAGGCGCTGCAGTCCGGCCGTATCGCGGCGGCGGCGAGCGAGGCGGCACCCTGCGTCGTCGAGTCCGGCCTCCTGCACCGCGACGGCGACTGGCTCGTCCCCGCGCCGCCGTCGGAGGCCATGGGGCAGCTCTTCGAGCTCGTGGCGCAGGAGATCGGCGGCTACCGGGACCTCGCCCTCACCCTCGCCGGCGCCTTCGGACCGCCCGTGGCCCCGGGTGCCGACCCGGGCGGGGGACCCAAGATCACGGTCTGGGAGGGCAAGGAACGGATAGACGCCGAGCTGGTACGGGCCCTCCGGGAGTGCACCACCGAGTTGCTCACCGCCCAGCCCATGGGGAATCGGCCTGCCTGGGTGTACGAAGCCTCGGTCCAGCGCGTACTGCCCCTGGCGGAACGGGGAGTCCGCATCCGCAGCCTGTACAGCCACACCGCCCGGCACACCCCGCAGGCGCTGGACTACCTGGCGCGGGTGGAGCACACGGGCCTGGAGGTCCGCACCCTCGATGAGAACATCGAGCGGGCCATCATCATCGACCGCGAGGTCGCCCTCATCCCCGCGCGGGAGGACAACACGGTGGCCGTCGAGGTCCGCCAGCCGGGCGTGGTCTGGTATCTCGCCGCCACCTTCGACCACTTCTGGCACCTCGCCACGCCCTGGGGCGACGGCGTCGCCAACCGGGTCACCCCGGAGGGGATCACCGGGGTGCAGCTCAAGATCGCCCGGCTGCTCGTCGAGGGCCACCTCGACGAGGCCATCGCCCGCCGCCTCGGCATGAACGTACGCACCTGCCGCGCCCACATCGCCAAACTCTGCACCGCACTCGGCAGCGACAGCCGCACCCAACTCGGCTACCACATCGCCCACTCCGGCATCGTCGACGACCGCTGACCGGCCGGGTACGGCCGCCTGCGGGGGCCGGAGGGGGACGGAGTCGCTGGTGCGTAGAGGCCGGGAAGCGAACGCACCAGCGCTCCGTCCGGGGGGCGCCGCCCGCGTCGCCTGCGTACGACGACGGCAGGTCGCGTCAGCGGCACCCCGGAGGGTACTGGCCCTCACATCATTCACGAACGCGGTGGCCCCGGCCATTGCCCCTTGCGGCACCCCGGTCCCCGCCCGCCACCGCCGGCCCCAGGGCCCGCCGGTTGCGGTCGGCGACCAGGGCGGCCTGGACGCGCGACTCCACGTTCAGCTTGCGGCAGATGTTCGTCAGGTGGGCGCGGACCGTGCGCTCCGCCACCCCCAGTTGCGACGCCAGCCGGCGGTTGGTCGGACCGTCGGCGAGCAGGAGGAGCACCTCGCGTTCCCGATCGGAGAGCAGCGCGAGGCCGACCGGGGGAGCCTGTCGCGCCGTGTTGCCCGAACCGTAAGTCCTCACCGTATGTACTCCCCAGACCACTGAGCCGGACGTGGATCACGTTCGGCGGCTTGCCCCCCGGTCTTCACCAGAACATTGGCCTACCCTCCGTATCAACTCCACCCGAACCCACCCTCATCTTCCTGAATTTCATGATGATGAGGGTGTACATACCGGCATGAAGCAGACCATCGGCGAACACCGCCGGTGACCTGTGGGCGCCGCCTATATCGTCTGGCGCATGGAACCCGCAGCCGTCGGCGTCAAGCTCGCGTCCGCCGCCGTGGCGCCCCTCGTCCGGCGGCTGTTCCGCAGCGAGGGGCCCGGGGCGGGGCTGGCGGAGCGGCCGGTGCGGATGGCGGCGCTGGTGTCGTTCCGCGGCGAGCAGCGGGAGTTGACCGAGGGCGACCTGCGCAAGCTCGCCGACGCGCTCGTACGGCGCGCCCTGCGCGACACCGGCGCCGACACCGGCCGCACCGGCCGCGCCGCCCACGACGCCCCCGTCCCCGCCGACGAGGTCGCGGCCGTCGCCGGCGCCCTCGCCCGCAGCCTCGGCGCCCTCGGCGACCTCGACATCGACGACGTGCAGGCCGTCCAGCTCGGCCCCGAGGCCCTCGCCCGCCGGCTCCGCCACGCCGCTGCCGGGACCGGCGCGCCCGTACGCGAACTCTCCGCCGACGCCGCCTACTTCCACGACGCCCTCCTCGACACCGCCTGCCTGCACATCCTGCACTTCTTCAGCCAGCGCTCCACCTTCGTCGCCCGCACCCTCGTCGAGCAGTCCCGCCGCCAGGCCGACCAGATCGCCCGCCTCGACGAGCTGATCGCCCGCACCCCCCTCCCCGCCGCGCGCGACGCCGCGTTCGAGCGCGAGTACTTCGGGTACGTCGCCAAGAAGCACGGCAAACTCACCATCTACGGCGTCGACCTCGCCGACTCCCCCGCGAAGTGGCCCCTGGACGTGGCGTACCTGCGGCTGGAGGCCTCCGCCTCCCTGGGGATCGGCACATCGCCCGAGTGGCACATCCCTTTCAACGAGCTGACGCTGCCCAAAGACCCCCTCCCCGACCCCGTCCTCCCCGCCGACCAGGCCCTCGCCACCTACGAGCGCGTCCTCCTGCGCGGCGCCGCCGGATCCGGCAAGACCACCCTCGTGCAGTGGCTCGCCCTCTCCGCCACCCGCGCCGCCACCGGCGCCGAGCACACCATGGACTACCTCGCGGGCCGCGTCCCCTTCGTCCTCCCGCTGCGCACCCTCACCCGCCACGGCCAACGCCTGCCCGCCCCCCGCGACTTCCTCTCCGCCACCGGCAGCCCCCTCGCCGGCGTCCAGCCCGACGGCTGGGAGCACCGCGTGCTCACCGCCCGCCGCGGGCTGCTCCTCGTCGACGGCATCGACGAGGTCCCCCGCGCCGAGCGCGACCGCACCCGCCGCTGGCTCTCCGACCTCATCGACGCCTACCCCGGCAACCGCTGGCTCGTCACCTCCCGCCCCTCCGCCGTCGGCGAGGACTGGCTCGCCGCCGAGGGCTTCAGCGAGCTGACCCTCGCCCCCATGCGCCCCGTCGACCTCGCCCGCTTCATCGCCCGCTGGCACGCGGCCGTACGCACCGGCGATCCGGCGGCGGACGACGCGCAGCTCGCCGCGTACGAGGAGCAGCTCACCGCCGCCGTACGGCACACCTCGGACCTCGGCCGGCTGGCCACCAACCCGCTGATGTGCGGCCTCATGTGCGCCCTGAACCGCGCCCGCCGAGGCCACCTCCCGCGCGGGCGCAAGGAGCTGTACGAGGCCGCCCTGTCGATGCTGCTCACGCGCCGCGACCGCGAACGCGACATGGCCGTCCCCGACCTGCGCGAGGAACCCCAGCTCCAGGTGCTCCAGCGCCTCGCGTACTGGCTGATCCGCAACGGCCGCACGGAACTGGACCGGGCCCGCGCCGAGAGCATCGTCGCCGCCGCCCTCCCCGCCGTCCCGGAGGTCGCCGCCCTGGGCGGCGCGAGCGCCGTGCTGGAGCACTTCCGCGACCGCAGCGGCCTCCTCCGCGAACCGGGCCCGGACGCGGTCGACTTCGTCCACCGCACGTTCCAGGACTACCTGGGGGCGCGCGCGGCGGTGGAGGACGGCGACATCGGCGTGCTGGCGGCACACGCGGCGGACGACCAGTGGGAGGACGTCATCCGCATGGCGGTGGCGCAGGGCCGCCCGCGGGAGCGGGAGGAGATCCTGCGGGAACTGCTGGCGGCGGCGGAGACCCGGGAGGGCGTGGAGGGCGTACGCATCCGCCTGCTGGCGGCGGCGTGCCTGGAGCACGCGGCGGAGCTGGCCCCGGAAGTACGGGAGGCGGTGGAGCGGGCGACGGAGGCGCTGATCCCGCCGACGACGACGCTGGAGGCACGGGCGCTGGGCGCGGCGGGGGCGCTGGTACTGGAGCTGCTCCCGGGCCCGGAGGAGGCGGACGACGAGACGGCGACCCTGGTCGCCGTCGCGGGTAGTTACGTGGAGTCGGACCGCGCCATCCCGTTCCTCGCCCGCTACGCCACCCACCCGTCACTGGACGTCCGCCGCCAACTCGTCTGGGCCTGGCAGCGCTTCGACACCGACGACTACGCGGACGAGGTCATCGCCCGCCTCGACCCCGAGTTGCTGTACTTCACCGTCACCTCCGACGCCGAGCTACGCGCTCTGCGCCGGATCGGCGGGCGGCCCTTGCTCGAAGTACGTGGTCCGCTGGATACCGCCGGGTTGCGTGCCGAGCTTTTCGCGATCCGCCTCACCGGCCTCATCGTGCGCGGCCAGCCAGGGCTCAAGGACCTCGGCTTCCTGCGTGGGCAGCGCGAGCTGCGCAGCCTTCGGCTCACCGAGTGCCTCGACCTCCTCGACACCTCCGCCCTGGCCGGGCTGCCACTCAGGTCCCTCGTCCTCGACAAGGTCCCGGGGCTGGCCGCAGGCGTTCCCGCACTGCTCGCCTCACTGCCGCGAGTGGAGCACCTCTCCCTCTCACCGGAACGGTGGCAGCCGCTGGACCTCGATACGCTGCCGGAGCTGCCTCGGCTCAGGACGCTCAACCTGCTGACCGGCCACACCGCCAGCCTGCGGCCCTTGGCCAGGCACCCCAGGCTCGAATACGTCGTCCTGGGCTGGCGACACCAGCCCTCCGCGGACGACTGGCCCGCGCTCGACGCCCTTCCGCAGCTCCGCGGGATGCAGACCCGGCCGACGCTGCTGGAATACGCACCCGCCGACGCCGCCCTGCCCCGCGTCAAGTCCCTCAGCCTGCTCGACGACGCACCTGCCGTCGAAGTCGACCTGACCCGACTCCCCCGGCTCTTTCCGCGGCTCGACCACCTCGTGCTCGATCTGCCGCCGCGCAACCGGCCGTTGGACCTCTCGTCGCTCGCCGGACTCGACACCCTGCGCGAGGTCTCCCTGCGCCCGCACATGAGGGACCTCCACGCCGGGCTCCCGCCCCACGTGGAGGTCACCTTTCTCGACTAGCCCCGCTTCTTCGGCTTCCACACCACCAGCGCGCTCGTCTGCTGCACCTGCTGGTACGGAACCAGGTCCCGCCGGTACGACGCGTGCACCTGCGCCTCCCGCTGCGCCATCGCCGACGCCGCGCCGTCCACCGCGTCCGTCAGCTCGGCCACCTTCGCCTGCAGCGCCGCGACCTGCGTCTCCAGCTCGATGATCCGCTTGATCCCGGCCAGGTTGATGCCCTCGTCCTGGCTCAGCGCCTGCACCTGCCGCAGCAGCGCGATGTCCCGCGCCGAGTACCGCCGGCCGCGCCCGGCCGTGCGGTCCGGGGAGACCAGGCCGAGGCGGTCGTACTGGCGGAGGGTCTGGGGGTGCAGGCCCGAGAGTTCGGCGGCTACGGAGATGACGTAGACCGGCGTCTCCTCGGTCAGCTCGTACGGGTTGCGGCCGCGGGGGGCGCCGCGTCCGCCGTTTCTGCCGTTCATCGTGGTCAAGCTCCCTTCGCGGCCTTGAACAGCTCCGCGCGCGGGTCCTCGCCCGCGGTCGCCTCCCGGTACGACTCCAGCGACTCGCGCGCCGTGCCGTCCGTCTCCTTCGGCACCGCCACCTCGACGGTGACGAGCAGGTCCCCGCGCGTGCCGTCCTTGCGGACGGCGCCCTTGCCGCGGGCGCGCATCGTACGTCCGTTGGGCGTGCCCGGCGGCAGCTTCAGGGTGACGGGCGGGCCGCCGAGCGTGGGCACCTTGATGTCCGCGCCGAGGGCCGCCTCAGGGAACGAGACGGGGACCGTCACCAGCAGGTTGTCGCCCTTGCGGCCGAAGACCGGGTGGCCGTCGACGTGCACGACGACGTACAGGTCGCCGCCGGGGCCGCCGCGTTCACCCGGGCCGCCCTTGCCGCGCAGCCGTATCCGCTGTCCGTCCTGCACGCCCGCGGGGATGCGGACCTGCATCGTGCGGGACGACTTGGCGCGGCCGCTGCCCTTGCAGACGTCGCAGGGGTCCTGGGCGATGAGCCCGCGGCCCTTGCAGTCCACACACGGGTCGGTGAGCGAGAAGCCGCCACCGCCGCCGCGGGAGACCTGGCCGGTGCCCACGCAGGTCGGGCAGACCCGCGGGGAGCCGTTCTTGTCGCCCGTGCCGGCGCACGTCTTGCAGGGGGCCGACGACGACATCCGCAGCGGGACCGTGGCGCCCTCGATGGCCTCCGTGAAGCTGAGCGTGACCTCGGACTCGATGTCCTGGCCGCGGCGCGGCTGCGTACGCCCGCCGCCGCCGCGGTTGAACAGCCCGCCGAAGACATCGCCCAGACCGCCGCCGAAGCCGCCGGTGGTGGTCTGGCCGCCGGCGCCGCCGGGGCCGCCGGGACCGGAGCCGCCGAAGAGGTCGCCGAGGTCGAAGTTGAACGAGCCGTTGCCGCCCGCGCCGGGGCCCGGGCGGAAGCCGCCGTTGCCGAAGAGGGCGCGCGCCTCGTCGTACTCCTTGCGCCGCTGGGGGTCGCCGAGCACGTCGTTGGCCTCGGAGACCTCCTTGAAGCGCTCCTCGGCCGCGGCGTCGCCCTTGTTCGCGTCCGGGTGGAACTGCCGGGCGAGCTTGCGGTACGCCTTCTTGATCTCGGCCTCGGTGGCGTCCTTCGGGACGCCGAGAACCTTGTAGTAGTCCTTCTCGATGAAGTCCTTGGTACTCATTCCCGGCGTCCCTCCTCTCGTCCTCCGGCGGCTACGGCGTCACCCCTCGTCCGGGCCACCGCTGTCCGTCTCTCCCCTGCCGGACTCGCCCTTCGCGGATCCGGAGGCGTCCGGACCCCCGGCGTCCGCGGAGCCGGCGGACTCCGGTCCGCCGTCGTCCGCGTCGGCCTGCTTCTCGTCCGGCTTCTCGCCTTCCTTGCCCTGCGACCCCGACGCGCCCGGCTGGGGCTCCGCCACGGCGACCCGCGCGGGGCGGATCGTACGCTCGCCGATCCGATACCCAGGCTGGAGAATCTGCACGCACGTCGTCTCGGAGACATCCGGCGAGTAGCTGTGCATCAGCGCCTCGTGGATCAGCGGGTCGAAGGGCTCGCCCTCCTTGCCGAACTGCATGAGACCCATCTTGGCGACGACGGTCTCCAGCGACTCGGCGACCGACTTGAACCCGCCGACCAGTTCCTCGTGGTCCCGGGCCCGGCCGATGTCGTCGAGCACGGGCAGCAGTTCGGTCAGCAGGTTCGCGTTCGCGACCTCCTTGACCGCGACCCGGTCCCGCTCCACCCGCCGGCGGTAGTTCTGGTACTCCGCCTGCAGGCGCTGCAGGTCCTTCGTCCGCTCGTCGAGCGCCTTGCGGGTCTCGTCCAGACGAGCCGCAAGCGGGCTGTTCGCGTCCCCGTTCCCGGCGGCGGCACCCGGCCCGGCTCCGTCGGCGCGCCGTGCGCCGGCGGGCGATGCGCCCGCCCCGTCCGGGCCGCCCTGCTGTGCCTCCGCTGTCTTTGCGTCGGTGGGGACGTCGGGCTTCTCCTCGAAGCCCGGGGTCTCCTCCGTCACGCCGCACCGTCCTTGGGCTTGTCGTCGTCCACGATCTCGGCGTCGACGACGTCGTCGTCGGCACCGGCGGGCGCGTCCTTCGGCGCGTCCTGCGGGCCCTCGCCGCCGGCCGCGGCGGCGCCACCGGGCGCCTGGGCGTCGGCGTAGAGCGCCTGACCGAGCTTCTGGCTGGTGGCCGCGGCCTTCTCCGTGGCCTCGCGGATCGCCGCGGTGTCCTCGCCCTTCAGCGCCTCCTTGAGGTCGCCGATCGCGCCCTCGACCTCGGACTTCACGTCGCCGGGCACCTTGTCCTCGTTGTCCTGGAGGAACTTCTCGGTGGTGTAGACGACCTGCTCGCCCTGGTTGCGGGTCTCGGCGGCCTCGCGGCGCTTGTGGTCCTCCTCCGCGTACTGCTCGGCGTCGCGCATCATGCGCTCGATGTCGTCCTTCGGCAGCGCGGAGCCGCCGGTGACGGTCATCTTCTGCTCCTTGCCCGTGCCGAGGTCCTTCGCGGCGACGTGCATGATGCCGTTGGCGTCGATGTCGAACGTGACCTCGATCTGCGGCACGTTCCGCGGGGCCGGCGGCAGGCCGGTCAGCTCGAACATGCCGAGCTTCTTGTTGTACGCGGCGATCTCGCGCTCGCCCTGGAAGACCTGGATCTGCACCGACGGCTGGTTGTCCTCGGCCGTGGTGAAGGTCTCGGAACGCTTCGTCGGGATCGTGGTGTTGCGCTCGATGAGCTTGGTCATGATGCCGCCCTTGGTCTCGATGCCGAGGGACAGCGGGGTGACGTCGAGCAGCAGGACGTCCTTGACCTCGCCCTTGAGGACGCCGGCCTGGAGGGCGGCGCCGACGGCGACGACCTCGTCCGGGTTGACGCCCTTGTTGGCCTCCTTGCCGCTGGTCAGCTCCTTGACCAGCTCGGCGACGGCCGGCATGCGGGTGGAGCCGCCGACGAGGACCACGTGGTCGATCTCGCCCAGATCGATGCGGGCGTCCTTGATGACGTTGTGGAACGGCGTCTTGCAGCGCTCCAGGAGGTCCTGGGTGAGCTGCTGGAACTGCGCCCGGGTCAGCTTCTCGTCGAGGTGCAGCGGGCCCTCGGCGGAGGCGGTGATGTAGGGCAGGTTGATCGTCGTCTCGGAGGACGAGGACAGCTCGATCTTCGCCTTCTCGGCGGCCTCGCGGAGGCGCTGGAGCGCCATCTTGTCCTTGGCGAGGTCCACGCCGTGGCCGTTCTGGAACTGCTTGACCAGGAAGTCGACGACGCGCTGGTCCCAGTCGTCACCACCGAGGTGGTTGTCGCCGTTGGTGGCCCGGACCTCCACGACGCCCTCGCCGATCTCCAGCAGGGAGACGTCGAAGGTGCCGCCGCCGAGGTCGAAGACCAGGATGGTCTGGTCTTCCTTCTCCATGCCGTAGGCGAGGGCCGCGGCCGTCGGCTCGTTGACGATGCGCAGGACGTTGAGGCCCGCGATCTCGCCGGCCTCCTTGGTCGCCTGACGCTCGGAGTCGTTGAAGTACGCCGGGACGGTGATGACCGCGTCGGTCACCTTCTCGCCCAGGTACGCCTCCGCGTCCCGCTTCAGCTTCTGCAGGATGAACGCGGAGATCTGCTGGGGCGTGAACTCCTTCTCGTCGATCGGCTGCTTCCAGTCGGTGCCCATGTGGCGCTTGACCGACCGGATGGTCCGCTCGACGTTGGTGACCGCCTGGCGCTTGGCGACCTCGCCGACGAGCACCTCGCCGTTCTTGGCGAAGGCGACGACGGACGGCGTGGTCCTGGCGCCCTCGGCGTTGGTGATGACGCTGGGTTCACCGCCCTCGAGAACACTGACGACAGAGTTCGTCGTGCCCAGGTCGATGCCGACCGCACGTGCCATGTTGTCTATCCTCCGGACTCGGATGCTCTGCCTTGAGCTGGTCAGGCTCAAGAGTGCCACGGCGACCACCCCGGGCGCAATTCACCTGAGTCGGCTCGACTCAGGTTTCGTGCGTCCATGCAGGTGGGAACTGGTTTTCGGGCCACGGGCCGGCCGCCCCGGCGCCGCCGGGAGCGCGACGTACGTCACCGGCCGGGCGGCTTCAGGGGGCCGGGGGCGCCCGGGTACCCTCAGGCGGAGAAGCGATAAGTTACCGCTTAGTAGTAGCTGGGTAGGCCGGGTACAGGGCATGCAGCGGCACGTACGCGGTACGTACGCAGCACGCCGACGGAACACACGCAGCACGCACGCAGCAGTCCACGCACGCAGCAGTCAGAGCAGACACGCAGAGCAGACTGGCCGAGGAGCCCTCCATGCAGCTCGCCGCCATCGTCGTATCGCTGGTGATCACCGCGGTCGGGACCGCGCTCTTCGCGCGCGCCATCGGGCAGATCATCAGCTTCGTCAAGCTCGGCAAGCCCATCCCCGCGGGCAGCCGCACGAACGACCCGCTCGCGCGCAGCATTACCCTGACCAGGGAGTTCCTCGGCCACACCCGGATGAACCGGTGGGGCGTCATCGGCTTCGCCCACTGGTTCGTCGCCATCGGCTTCCTCACCCTGGTGCTGACCCTCGTCAACGCCCTGGGGCAGTTGTTCGTCGCCGACTGGCTGCTGCCGGTGATCGGCGACTGGATCGTGTACGAGCTGTACGTGGAGTTCCTGGCGCTGATGACGACGCTCGGCATCCTCACGCTCATCGTGATCCGGCAGCTGAGCCTGCCGTCGAAGGCCGGCCGCAAGTCGCGCTTCACGGGCTCCACGATGTGGCAGGCGTACTTCGTCGAGTACGTCATCCTCGTCATCGGCATCTGCATCCTGGTGCTGCGCGGGCTGGAGGGCTCGCTGCACCACGTCGACGGCTACGAGGCCGCCTACTTCGTGTCGTACCCGATCACGGCCGCGGTCGACGGGCTGAGCACCGGCGCCGTACAGAACCTGGTCTACCTCGTCGCGATGATCAAGATCTCGGTCTCCTTCATCTGGGCGACCGTCCTCGGCCTCAACTTCACCATGGGCGTGGCCTGGCACCGCTTCCTCGCCTTCCCCAACATCTGGTTCAAGCGCAACGCGGACGGCGCGGTCGCCCTCGGCGCGCTCCAGCCGATGGTCTCCGGCGGCAAGCCCATCGACTTCGAGACCGTCTTCGACGACGAGGACGGCGAGGAGACCGTCTTCGGCGTCAGCCAGGTCGAGCACTTCTCCTGGAAGGGCATCCTCGACTTCTCCACCTGCACGGAGTGCGGGCGCTGCCAGTCGCAGTGCCCGGCCTGGAACACCGGCAAGCCGCTGTCGCCCAAGCTGCTCGTCATGTCGCTGCGCGAGCACGCCGCCGCCAAGGCCCCGTACCTGCTCGCCGGCGGCGGCAAGACCGCCGAGGGCGAGGAGAAGGCCACCGCCGAGCAACTCGCGGAGGTGCCGGCCGAGGCGCTCGCCGAGGCGGAGCGCGCGCTGATCGGCACCGCGGCGGAGCAGGGCGTCATCGACCCCGACGTGCTCTGGTCCTGCACCACCTGCGGCGCGTGCGTCGAGCAGTGCCCCGTCGACATCGAGCACGTCGACCACATCGTCGACATGCGCCGCTACCAGGTGATGATCGAGAGCTCGTTCCCGTCCGAGGCGGGCACGATGCTGAAGAACCTGGAGAAGAAGGGCAACCCCTGGGGGCTGGCCAAGAAGCAGCGGCTGGAGTGGACCAAGGAGCTGGCGGCGGACACGGGCATCGAGATCCCGGTCGTCGGCAAGGACGTCGAGGACCTCTCCGAGGTCGACTACCTGTACTGGGTCGGCTGCGCGGGCGCGCTGGAGGACCGGGCGAAGAAGACCACCAAGGCGTTCGCGGAGCTGCTGCACATCGCCGGGGTGAAGTTCGCGATCATGGGCGGCGACGAGAAGTGCACCGGCGACTCGCCGCGGCGCCTGGGCAACGAGTTCCTCTTCCAGCAGCTGGGCGAGGAGAACGTCGCGATGCTCAACATGGCGTTCGGCGAGGACGCGGACGAGGGAGTGACGGTCGAGAAGGCGAAGAAGAAGATCGTCGCCACCTGCCCGCACTGCTTCAACACCATCGCCAACGAGTACCCGCAGCTCGGCGGCCACTACGAGGTCATCCACCACACGCAGTTGCTCCAGCACCTGGTGGACGAGGGCCGGCTGGTCCCGGTGACGCCGGTCGAGGGGATCATCACGTACCACGACCCCTGCTACCTGGGCCGGCACAACAAGGTCTACACGCCGCCGCGCGAGATCATCGCCAAGGTCCCGGGCGTACGGAACGAGGAGATGCACCGGCACAAGGAGCGCGGCTTCTGCTGCGGCGCGGGCGGCGCGCGCATGTGGATGGAGGAGCGCATCGGCAAGCGGATCAACGACGAGCGCGTGGACGAGGCGCTGTCGCTGAACCCGGACATTCTGTCCACGGCATGCCCTTTCTGCCTCGTGATGCTTACGGACTCCGTAAACGGCAAGAAGAACGCGGGAGCGGCAAAGGAGTCGCTCGCCGTCGTCGACGTGGCGCAGCTCCTGCTGGACTCGGTGCGGACGCCGGCGGAGGAACCGCCCGCGGACGGAGCCGCGGCGGCGGAGAGCGAGCCGGAGCCGCAGCCGGCGACGTAGCAGGGACGGACCCGGCAGGAGGCGGTACGCGGTGCCGGCGGCGGCACCGCGGGACACCACAGGCAACCCCCCACGGCGGCCGGCCCCGTGAGCCACACGGGGCCGGCCGTGGGGGTGTTGGCGCAAGCGTTGGTACAACCATCGCCGGGCGAGGCGTGTCGTATGACGCGGGAATGAACGCAACCCGCTCGTCAGACCGTCGTCGGAAGGACCCCCCATGCGCATCCGCACCCTTGCCGCCTTGACCGCCTGCCTGGCCACCGCCGGGACGGCGGCCGTCACCGCCCCCGCGACGGGGGCCGAGGAGGCGGGTGCCCCGGCTCGTACGGCCTCCACGGACAACGCCGCCTCGACCGCCGCCTCGGCCGGTGCCGCCGCCGGCTCCCCTGCCGTACGGGCCGACTTCGACGGCGACGGCTACGCCGACCTCGCCACCGGCGCCCCCGGCGGCAAGGTCTCCGGCCACGCCGAGGCCGGCTATGTCCTCGTCAGTTACGGCTCCGCGGACGGCGTCGCCGCCCCCGCGTCCACGGTCGTCAGCCAACGCACCGCCGGCGTCCCGGGCTCCCCCGCCGCGAACGACCGCTTCGGCGACCGCATCGCCGCCCGCGACCTCGACGGCGACGGCCTGACCGACCTCGCCGTCACCGCCCGCTCCGACGAGGGCGACGCGGCCGGCTCCGTCACCGTCCTGTGGGGCCGCGCGGGCGGCCTGACCGGCGCCGGCGCCGCCCGCGCGCAGGTGCCGGGCGGCGGCGGCCTCGCCCGCGACCTGCACGCCGGCGACTTCGACGGCGACGGCGAGGGCGATCTGCTGGTGCCCAGCACCCGCAGCGACAGCGCCGAGGCGTACACCGTCCTCTACGGCCCGTTCACTCGCGCCGGCGGCCCCGCGCGGGAGAGCGCACTCATCGAGATGAAGCCGGAGGACAGCCTCGACGGCGTCGCCGTCGGCGACGTGACCGGCGACGGCGCGGACGACCTCGTGGCGTTCTTCAGCTTCCAGGGCAACGCCGAGGGCGGCTGGTTCTGGAAGGGCGGCCCCGACGGGCTGACGCGGGGCGACGCCGCGCTGCCCAACGGCGGTTCGCCGACGATCGGCGACTTCGACGGCGACGGCAGGGGCGACCTCGCGTACCGCTCGATCGGCGCGAGCGTCGAGAACTTCCCGTACGACAAGGGCACGGTCAAGGTCGTCTACGGGACGGCGAACGGCCCCAGCGCGACCCGCCGTTCGACCTTCACCCAGGACACCGCCGGCGTGCCCGGCACGGGCGAGCGCGGCGACCAGTTCGGCGCCCGCCTCGCGGCCGGCGACGCGAACGGCGACGGCTTCGCCGACCTCGCCGTGGGCGTGCCGTACGAGGCCATCGGCAGCAAGCAGTCGGCGGGTTCCGTGGTGCTGCTCAAGGGCGGCTCGGGCGGGCTGAAGGCCCGTGGCGCGAAGGCGTTCCACCAGGACACGGCGGGCGTGAAGGGCGTGGCCGAGACCGGGGACCGGTTCGGCGCGGCGCTGGCGTTCGGCGACGTCACGGACGACGGCGGGGCGGAGCTGGCGGTGGGCGCGCCGGAGGAGAACGGGACGGGCGCGATCTGGTCGCTGCGCGGCGCCGCGGGCGGGCTGACGGCGACGGGTTCCGTGGCGTTCAGCCCGGACAACTTCGAGGTGCCCGGCGGTACGGACGCGGGCGCGCGGTTCGGCACCGGCTTCGCGGACGAGGACCTGGGCCACTACCTGATGGGCCAGGAGTGACGGGGGGACGGATGAATCCCGCGAACTAACTGTATAGCGCAGCAAGTTCGTGGAAAGCGGCATGAGCCATACGAAGGGCGGTAGTTCGCACAACCTCGGGTGAACGTCAGGTGTCTCACCGGGTGAGAGGCCCACTGAAGCAGCCGTACCGGTCCGCATCGACGTTCAGGAGACCGACATGCCACGCAGCCGACGCACACCCACGACCGCCACCGCCTTAGCGGCCTCTCTGGCCGTCGTCGGCGCCGCCCTCGCGGGCGGCGCCGCACCGGCGGCGGCAGCGCCCGCGGCCCCGGCCGCCCCCGCGAAGTTCCACGACGACTTCAACGGCGACGGCTACCGCGACCTCGTCGTCGCCGCCCCCTCCGGCACCGTGGACGGCGTGCAGCGCGCCGGGTACGTCGCCGTGCTCTACGGCTCCGCGGGCGGCCTCGACACCGCCGAGCGCAAGGTCCTCAGCCAGTCCACCGCCGGCGTCCCCGGCACCTCCGAGGCCGGCGACGCCTTCGGCGCCACCCTCGCCTCCGCCGACCTCGACCGCGACGGGTACGCCGACCTCGCCGTCGGCGTCACCGGCGAGGACCTCGGCGGCGTCGCGGACACCGGCCGCACGACCGTCCTGTACGGCTCCGCCGGCGGCCTGTCCGGCAGCGGCGCGCAGGACCTCCAGCCGTCCTCCCGGATCGAGGGCAACGCGTACGGGACGGGGCTGGCGGCGGGTGACTGGTTCCACGACGGGTCGACGGCGCTGGCGATCCTGTCGAAGGACCACCTGGAGCTGTACGGCGGCTGGAGCGCGGCCCGCGGCCCCGTACGCGCACAGGCAGGGCACCCCTTCGCCGACTTCCCGGAGCAGTTCACGCCCACCGGCCTGGTCGGCGGCGACTTCGAGGGCGACGGCGCCGACGACCTGGTGGTCACCGGCAAGAAGTGGTTCCTGGAGTACGTGGAGGGCTACTCCCTGTATCTGAAGGGCGGCGGCCCGGAGGGCTACACGCGCTCGGAGTTCATGGGCGGCCCCGTGGCCGTGGCGGGCGACATCGACAAGGACGGCGCCGACGACCTCGCGGTGGGCGACCCCACGGTTCTGGAGCACGACGAGTACGACCTGTCGGGCGGCAAGGTCGAGGTCTGGTACGGGGCGGCCGGCGGGCCCGGCGCGGGGCAGCCCGAGGTGTGGGAGCAGGGCAGCGGGGGCGTCCCCGGGGCGTACGAGATCGAGGACCGCTTCGGCAGCGACGTCTCCCTGGGCGACGTCGACGGCGACGGGTACCCCGACCTGGCGGTGGGCTCCGACGGCGAGGCGATCGGCACCGCCTACGGCGCGGGCGCGGTCTGGCTGCTGCGCGGCTCGGCCGGCGGGCTGACCACGACCGGGGTGCAGCACTTCAACCAGGACACCGCGGGCGTCCCGGGCACCGCGGAGGCCGGCGACCTCTTCGGCTCCGACGTGCGGCTGCACGACGCGGACCGCGACGGCCGCGCGGGCCTGGTCGCGGGCGCGCCGGGCGAGAACGCGGGGAACGGGCTCGCGTGGGTGCTGCGGGCGCGTGGCGGCGGCCTGACGGCGGAGGGGTCGTGGACGTTCGGCGGGGCCGCGCTGGGCGCGGCGGGGGGGAACGCGAGGTTCCCGGAGACGATCGCGGAGTAGCTCCGCGGGTCCATTCCGTAGCCGGAATGCCACTTTCTGTCACGATACGAACCAACTAGCCGTATTCCTACAACCTTTGACCGCGGTACGAGGTCTCCTGATCACCATCTCCGACCGCCCGTCCGGGAGTTGCCGCATGCCTCACCGACTCCGTACCGCACTGGCCGCGGCGACCGCCGCCGCGCTCTCGGGCGGGCTGGTCGTCGCCGGCTCCGGCGCCGCCGCCGGCCCCGTCGCCGGCTCCGGCGCCGTGGCGGCCGGACCTCCGGGTGCGGTCGTCGACTTCAACGGGGACGGGGTGCGCGACGCCGCCGTCTCCGCGCCCGGCGCGTACGTCGCCGGGGTAAGGGGCGCCGGCCAAGTCGTCGCCCATTACGGGACGAAGAACGGCGGCGCTGTCGCCGGCATCTCCGCCGGCCGCGCCGAGCGGCTCAGCCAGCACAGCGCCGGCGTCCCGGGCACCGCGGAGGACGGCGACGGCTGGGGCGGCTGGACCGCCGCCGCGGACTTCGACGGCGACGGGTACACCGACCTCGCCGTCGCCGCCCCCGCCGAGGCGGTCGGCGGCGACGTCCTCGGCGGCACGGTCCAGCTCCTGTGGGGCGGTCCCGGCGGCCTCGGCGGTGGTACGACGCTGGCCGACCCGCGCCCGTACGACCACGACCTCTTCGGCAGCGCCCTCGCGGCCGGCGACTTCGACGGCGACGGCGCGGCGGACCTGGCCGTGGCGTCCACGAGCGCGTCCGTGGACGTCTTCACTGGCGGCTTCGGCCGGACGAAGGGCGACTACGGGGCGTGGGACACGGTCGCGGTGCCGCTGGACAACGGGAAGATCTGGGGGCCGCACGACCTCGCCGCGGGCGACGTCGACGGCGACGGTGCCGACGATCTCGTCGTGGCGGGCAGCGTGGACTGGCAGTACCGCAGCACCTACGTACCGGGCTCGGCGGACGGCCTGACCGGCGCCGGGCAGCGCCCCGTGCCGGGCGGCGAGACCACCGTCACCGGGGACGTGGACGGCGACGGGCGCGCCGACATCGTCACCGGGCTGGCACGCGACGACGCGAGCAACCCCGGCGCGGCACCGGGCGGCAAGGTCTCCGTCACCCTCGGCTCGGCGGACGGCCCCGCCGGCACGACGGAGCTGAGCCAGGCCACCGCCGGCGTCCCCGGCTCACCCGAGCAGGGCGACTCCTTCGGCGGCGGGCTGGCCCTCGGGGACGTGGACGGCGACGGCCACACGGATCTGGCCGTCGCCGCGCCGAACGAGGCCTTGGGCGGCGCCGAGTCCGCCGGCACCGTCACGGTCCTGCGGGGCGCGGCGGACGGCTCCGGCTTCGGCGGCGCGGGCGCGACGCTGGTCCACCAGAACGCGCCGGGCGTCCCCGGCGCCAACGAGACCCGCGACCGCTTCGGCACCGCCGTCCTCCTCGCCGACCTCAACGGGGACGGCTTCGACGACCTGACGGTCGGCACGGCCGGCGAGAACGGCGGCAACGGCGCCGTCCAGGCCCTGCGGTCGCACGCCGCGGGGGTGGCGGCGGACGGCGCGGTGGCGATCCACCCGTCGTCGGTGGGGATGCCGACGACGGGACGCCCGGGGTACGGGTCGGAGTCCGCCGGCTGACGGCGTACCGCCGCGGCGGCGCCGCCGGGGCCGTACCGCCGCCGCAGCGCCGCCGTGCCGCGGCCGCAGAGACCGCCAGGGCCCGGACCTCCCCCGGCCGGGCCCTGGCTCATGCCCCGGCTCATGCCCCGGCACGTACGGTCCCGTAGGGCGGATCCCCTACGGGACGTACCGTCTTGGCCATAAACATCCCCCGTATTCCCGGGCCCCGGTGACCCGGGCGGGCAAGACCAGGTACGTTCGATCGCGTGGCAGGATTCAGAATGGGCCGGGGGCGCCAGCCCCACGGCAGTCGGCAGCAGGGGCGACCGCAGGGTCCGCCCCAGGGCGGCCCGCCGCCCTACGGCGGACCGCAGTACGGCGGTCCCCCGCCGCAGCACGGGCAGGGGCAGGGGCACGGGCAGCCGTACGGCGGCGGCCAGTGGCAGCAGCCCCGCGGCAGCCACGGCCCGGGGCCCGAGTACTACGGCGGCGGCCACGACCCGTACGCCGCCGACCGCCCCGGCAACACCCAGCCCTACGGCGTCGGCACCGGCCCCGGCGACTACGGCCCGTACGACGACGGCCAGGTCTACCGCGCCGGCGATGCGGCGGCCCCGCCCATAGGCCCGCGGCTGCACTGGAAGGACCTGCTCAGCGGGATCGTCTTCCACCCGGGCCGCACGTTCTGGCAGATGCGCGACCACAGCATGTGGGGCCCCGCGCTGACGGTCAGCTTCCTCTACGGCCTGCTCGCGGTCTTCGGCCTGGAGCAGGCGCGCGACGAGGTCCTCGACTCCACGATCTCCGCGAGCATCCCGTGGATCGTCGTCACGGGCATCGCGGTCACGCTCAGCGGCCTGGTGATGGGCACGGTCACGCACACCCTCGCCCGCAACCTGGGCGGGGCGGGCGCGCTGGCGCCGACGGTGGGGCTGGCGATGCTGATCGTCGCGCTGACGGACGCGCCGCGGCTGCTGATTGCGATGTTCGTCGGCGGCGAGGCGGCGTTCGCGCAGGGCGTGGGCTGGCTGACGTGGCTGGCGGCGGGCGTGCTGCTGACGTCGATGGTGAGCAAGTCGCACGACCTGCCGTGGCCGCGGGCGCTGGGGGCGTGCTCGATCCAGCTGGTGGCGCTCCTGGCCCTGTTCAAGCTGGGCACGCTCTGAGGCGCGCCCCCCGCATCAGATGACGGTGCGGTGGAAGTTGAGGTACGAACGCGAGGGCGTGGGCCCGCGCTGCCCCTGGTACCGGGAGCCGTACTTGGCGGATCCGTAGGGGTGCTCGGCGGGTGAGCTGAGCCGGAACATGCACAGCTGCCCGATCTTCATCCCCGGCCAGAGCTTTATCGGCAGCGTGGCCACGTTGGACAGCTCCAGCGTCACGTGCCCGCTGAACCCGGGGTCGATGAACCCGGCGGTGGAGTGCGTGAGCAGCCCGAGCCGCCCGAGGCTCGACTTGCCTTCGAGCCGGGACGCGATGTCGTCGGGCAGGGAGATGACCTCGTACGTCGAGGCCAGCACGAACTCCCCCGGGTGCAGGATGAAGCACTCGTCGCCCTCGGGCTCCACGAGCCGCGTGAGGTCGCTCTGCTCGACGGCGGGGTCGATGTGCGGGTAGCGGTGGTTCTCGAACACCCGGAAGTAGCGGTCGAGGCGTACGTCCACGCTGGACGGCTGGATCATCGCGTCGTCGAACGGCTCGACCCGTACCCGTCCGGCGTGGACCTCGGTCCGGATGTCCTTGTCAGAGAGCAGCACGCCCCGACCCTACCGGGCGCCCGCTACCGGGTCTCGTCCTTCCCCACCGGCACGACGTTCCGCAACCGCGCACAGCGCGGACACCGAACGAGCCCGCCCGACCCGATCCGCCGGGCGGCGCCGACGTTCTGCATCGGGAGCGAGGTGGTGCTGAAGACGTGCCCTTCGGCACAACGGACGACGGTGGTCTCCATCAGGCTCCTTCCCCGTAACGCAACAAAAGCCACACTACGGGACCAACTACCCCACCCCGACGCCACCCCCACCCCACGGTAGCCCCAACTCCCGCCCCCACCCCCCACATCCACCCGGCAACACCGAGCAGCCCCCCGACGACCTCGCCGGGGGGCACGGATACGGTAGAGTGACAGCGCAACGCCCTCCGGGGCGTCCAGCGCGGGCGTAGTTTAATGGTAGAACATGAGCTTCCCAAGCTCAGAGCGCGGGTTCGATTCCCGTCGCCCGCTCCATATCTAATCCCCAGGTCAGCGACCTGGGGATTATTAATTGTCTGGACCAATTGAGAGCCGCGTGCCATTCGCGTGCCATAAGTGCCCGGATAACGCACGGATTTGAATACGCAAGGCGCTCACCGCCAATATGACCGCCTCTCATCTCGCATCGCGAGACGCAATTTATGTGGCCTGCGTCACATCCGCAGGGACCCATCACGTCGATGCAAAGGCAAAGCCCGGGCCGACGCAAGTCGCCCCGGGCCACCGGTCATAGGTCAGGCTTGCTTCTCATCCGCGGCCTCCTGCTGTGCCTCAGCCACCTCACGGTCGGCGAAGAGTGGGCGGACAGTCGCTCGTGTCTGCCTGCTCCCGCCCTGCCCGGCTGTCGAGCCGCGTTGCCGCAGGACGTCACGGTGCATCGCGTGGGCAATGCGCTGCTGGTGCTTGCGCTTGGAGTGCTGGTAGATGAGCTGGGCCCGCTCGGTGGACTGGCCGGCGCGGACCATGAGGTCCTTGAGCTTGGCCCCGGTGTCGGCCGCGAGGGTGTTGCCGGTGTGCCGCAGGTCGTAGAAGCGAAAGTCATCCGGCAGGCCGACCTGACCGCGGGCCTTGCGGAACTTGCGCCCGAAAGTGCTACGCCGCAGGGGTGCGCCGCGCTCGCCGACGAACACCAGCCCCTCCGGGCCTTTCTCGGCGTACCAGTCCAGGTGCCGTTTCACGTCCAGGTGCAGGAACTCGGGCAGGACGATCTCCCGCCTGCCCGCACGGGATTTGGGGTCGCCGACCACCCGCTCACCCGTCGTCAGCTCGGGTGCCGCGCGGGTCACCCAGATGGATCCCCGATCCTGATCGACGTCCTTGCGACGCAACTCCGCGAGTTCCTCCGGGCGCATCGAGGCGAACGCGCCGAGGAGGATCATCAGCCGCCACCGCGGTCCGATCGCGTCGGCCAGGCCGAAGACCTCCTCCACCTCCGCGGTGGGGCGCTCGGCCGCGTGCTCCTGCCCGGCCCCCTTGATGCGGCAGGGGTTGCGCTTGATCAGGTCGTCGTCGGCCGCAGTCTGCATGACGGCTTTGAGGAGGCGGTAGGACTTGGCGACCGTGGTGGCGCCGGTGGCCTTCGACCGCTCGGCACGCCAGGTGCGTATTCGGGCGGGGCCGATCTCGTTCAGGGCGAGCGCGCCGAACGTGGGTGCCAAGTGCAGTCGCAGCAGGCGGCGGTACAGTTCGTCCGTCGTGGCTGCCAGTCCCCGCTCATCGATCCAGCGGGTGGCGAAGGACTGGAAGTCGACGGCTCCTGCGGCCGGGTCGATCCAGTCACCGCGCAGCTGGTCGGCTTCGACCTGGGTGAGCCAGATCTCAGCGTCCGGCTTGGTGTCGAAGGTGGTGGGGGCTGGGCGGAGCGTGCCGTCCTTGCCGGGATAGCGGGCCTGCCAGCGGCCGGAGGGCAGCCGTCGGACCGCGCCGAATTTACGGCGGGGCGGCTTGCGTCTGCGGCCCATCAGGCGGCCTTCCCGAACCGCCTGCGGTCCTGGGCGCAGGGCCTTGGTTCGACGGTCCGGGCGGCGATGTACGCCTCCAACACGCTCTCGGCGATGCGCACGTGGCGACCGACCTTGACGTAGCGGATACGGCGTTCGGCGATGAGCCGGCGGGGGAAGCGCTGGCTGGTCCCCAGCCGGTCGGCCACCTCGGCGACGGTCAGGTAGCGCTCAGGCACGGGCGGCCCCCCTCGCGGTCGACGAGGGAATGGGGATGAGGGATGCATGGTGCATGGGATCTCCTCACGTGTCCGGTGGTGGGCGGCAACCCGTGCACCGGTGATGGGTGGTTCAGGGATGGGCGGTGGGGTGTTGCGGCTCGCGGCTGGGGCGTTGGTAGCGCCCGGGGCCGGGAGGTCTCAGGTGTCGGCTTCGTCGTCGGAGTCGGTGTCCGGGGCTGGGTCGTTGCGGCGGACTTCGAAGGGTTGGGGGAGGTTGGCGGTTTCCTCGGCGAGGGTGCGGGCGATGACGGCTTCTGCTTCGTCGCGGATTTCGGGGTGGTTGTCGAGGTAGTTGTCGAAGGCGTCGCGGGCCTGGGCGAAGGCGAGGCTGGCCTTGTGGCTGTCGCGCATCTTGCGGCGGACCTCTTCGATCAGCTCCATGGCGCGGGTGTGGGCGGCCAGCTTGGGTGGGCCGACGAGGTTTTCCAGGGAGATACCGAAGATCTCCGCCAGGCCGATGGCCTCGTTGACGTTGACGCGGCGTTTGCCGTTCTCGATGCGCCAGACGGCGGAGGGGTTCATTTCGTAGCCGGCGTCGTTCATGCGGTCGGAGACGGCGTTGGTGCTCCAGCCGCGGGCCTCGCGCTCCAGGCGGACGCGCACGGCGACGTTCTCCTCGCCGCGCAGCACCGGCCCGTCTTCGTCGTCCTCCGGGCCCGGCCTGTTGCTGTCGTCGGCGTCGGCTTCGACCACCAGACCCCCTTCCTTACGCAGTGGCCATCCTGCGGTTTGCAGGGGTGGATCTACCATAGCATGCGTCCTGCGGCCCGCATAACACTTGCTGCAATCCGCAGAGGTGTGCCACAATGGATCATGCGCGACGTATGACGAAACCCCCGGCGCTACCAACACCGGGGGTTCGAAGCAGAAACCTCGACGACCGCCCATCCCTGAACGACCTACCGGCTCTGGCCTGGGGTTGCCGCCCCGAAGGCTGCCGGGTGAGGAGTTTCCGTGACCGAGTGTACGGTCTGCCCTGCCCGCCTCGCATCCCTTGGGGGGTGGTGAGGCATGGCACGCATCCGCACCATCAAGCCGGAGGCGTTCACCTCCGAATCGCTCGCTTCGGTGTCGCTGACCGCGGAGCGCACGTTCTTCGGCCTGCTGACCCAGGCTGACGACCACGGCCGCATGCGGGACCATCCGGCGATCATCGCGGGCCAGTTGTGGCCGCTACGGCCCCAGCACACCCCCCTCCTCGTCGAAGAGGACCTCACGCAGCTCGCCGACGCCGACCTGATCTGCCGCTACACCGCAGGCGATGGCAAGACGTACTTGCACATCGTCTCCTGGCACCGCCACCAGAAGATCAACCGGCCCAGCGGCTCACGCGTGCCCGCCTGCCCGAAGCACCAGCCGGGCACGACACCGCCGTCATCGGCTCCGGTCCCTTCGTCGCAGGCACCGGTTCCTACTCCCCGTACCGAGGGCGCCGTGACGCCTCACGGAGGGCGCAGTGAGACGTCACGGCGCCGACACGGAGGAGTCGGTGAGGGCGCGGTGAGCACTCACGGTCCGGATCTTGGACCTAGGACCGTGGATCATGGATCCCCCGTTGGGGGGCGCGCAAGCGCGCCCGCACCTCAGACCAGCGCGGTCGGGAAGCTCATCGGCGGTTACATCGCAGCCTGCCCGAGCCGCCCACCGAAGCGGGTCCTCGACCACCTCGGCCGCGAGGTCAAGCAGCTCCTCACCGAGGGCGTGCCCGCTGAGCACGTCCGGGCCGGGCTGGCGCGGTTCGCGTCGAAGCCGATGCACCCCAGCGTGCTGCCTTCGCTGGTGAACGAAGCCATGAACCCAGCCGGAGACACACAGGGGCGCCAGCCGCACCGGGCGTGGACCAACCCGGCCGACCCGGACGCCGCCTACGCCGAGGAGCTGTGAAGGTGCCTGAGCCGCAGCCCGTGGCCACCGTGGTCGGCGACCGGATCGCCGAGCGTCTCACCAGCATCCTCTCCACCCGCGGCATCCCCGCCGACGCGGTACCCGAGCACGGCGGTCCGGAGCCGATCGCGGCGCTGGAGCTGGCTGAGCAGCGCATCCCGCCCCGTTACCGCCGCGCGGTCGCCGACCATCCCGGCATCACCTCCTGGGTCGATGACCTCACCCGCTCCGGCCGCCCAGGCCCCGGTGGGGCACCGGGCCTGGCCACCGGCGGCTCGCTGCTGCTGGCCGGGCCGACCGGGGTGGGGAAGACGCACCAGGCGTACGGCGCGATCCGCACGCTGCTTGCCGCCGGCATGCGCCTGCGCTGGCAGGCCACCACCGAAGCCGACCTGTACGCGCAACTGCGCCCCCGGACCGGCCACGACCCCGAACGCGAGATGCAGACGCTGGCCCGCTGCCCGCTGCTTCTGCTCGACGACCTCGGCGCGGCGAAGAGTTCGGAGTGGACCGAGGAACTGGTCTACCGGCTGATCAACCACCGGTACGAGTACCTCAGACCCACCGTGGTCACCACCAACCTGCCCATCCGCGAGCTGCGCGCCAAGCTCGGCGACCGCGTCACCTCCCGGCTGGCGCAGATGACCTGCCAGCTCACTCTCACCGGCCCGGACCGCCGACGCCACCCCGCCGCCTAACCGGCACCGCGCCGAAGCCCTCCCCCGCACCTGCCGCCCCGCGGCCGGCGCCAACGACGAGCGCCCACCGCGGAGGAACGGAGACCCGCACCATGCCCAACCCTGCCCCGATACCCGCACCGCCGCAGCCCGAGCGACGCGCCGCCACCGGCTGGGACCGCGCCGCCATCACCCTCCTCGGCGCCGCCGGCTGCGCCCTGTCCTACGACGCCCTGCAGCAGATGGCCATCGCCATCCACATCCGCTGGCCCCTGACCTACCTCTTCCCCCTCGTCATCGACGGCTTCATCGCCTACGGCGTCCGCGGCCTCCTCGTCCTGCGCGCCGCACCCCTGCGCGCCCGCCTCTACGTCGGTGCCCTCTTCGCCATCGCCACCGCAGCCAGCATCTGGGCGAACGCCCTGCACGCCATCCGCCTCAACCAACTCCCCACCACCACAACCGGACTACACCTCGGCGACACCACCGTCGCCGTCCTGTCCACCATCGCCCCACTCGCCCTCGCCGGAGCAGTCCACCTCCACATCCTCATCGCCCGCCACGGCCACACCAGCACGCCGGAACTACCAGTCCACCGACTTCCGCACGTCACCACGGACCCCAAAACCAACACCGTCAGCACGACCGGAACTCCGGCTGCGGAGAAGGGGAGTTCCGCTGGCGCCAACGGAACACCCGCCACCCACCTCCCGGCCGTGCAACCAGATCCGCCGCCTACGGACCAGGCGGCCGAAACCAACGACGACCCGACAACGGCCGATACCGGCGGGGTGGCCCAGCCACCCCACGCCACCCCTGACCAGGGCACACAGCGCCGCACAGGGCGCCCACCGGGCGCCGACCTCGACGAGCTGCTCGCCATCGCCCGCACGACCGCCGAAACCCACGGCGAAACCTCCCGCGCAGCGGTCGAAACCGCCATCCGCGACCAAGGGCTCACCATCAGCGGAGAACGCCTCACCAAGATCATGAAGACCCTGCGGGCGGAAGCCGGTACCCCTTCCGGCCAGCCGTACCAGAAGCACCTCACCAGCGCGCAAGCGCCGCGATGACTTCCGCTGGCCGCCAGATCTCTACCGCAGCCACGAGCGATCGAGCGCCCACGCACACGCCCATGTTGAGGTCGACCTCAACATGGTCCGCCCACCATCCAGGACCAGCCCCACTACAACCTCAGCTCCGCGCACCCGCCCACAGGAGCCCCTCCATGCCCGAACCCGAACCCGAACCTGGGACCTTCGCAACCCGCACCTCCGCCGAACACGAGCCGCACCACAGGCATTGGCGACGCCTCCCACCTGACCGAACCAGCACAGCAAGTTGGAGGTTGGGACACTCCCCCGGCGGGGGAGTGTCCCAACCGGCCTCCGCCCCGGGGGTGGCGGAGGCCGCCCGCCGCCAGGGGGCACCGGGGGAAGGGGCCGGGTCCGAGGGCGGACCCGAGCCCGGACGGCGGGTCGCCGGCCGGCGGCGGGTACGGCAGCGTCCCCGTAATCGCAGGCAGCGTACGGCGGTCAGCGTGCGGCTGAGCCCGCGCGAGCTGGCCGTCATCGACGCCGGCGCGACAGCTGCCGAGGTCACCCGGGCCACCTACATGGCCCGTGCCGCGCTCGCCGCCGCGGCCGACCCCGAGCGCACAGCCGCATTGATCGCGTCCAACCGGGAGATGCTGGCGGAACTGTTCGCCGCGCACCGCACCCTGCGCGCCAACGGAAACCTCCTCAACCAAGCCGTCAAGGCCCTCCATACCGGGGAGCGCCCCGCCCAGCTCGATGCCGCCGTCGCGTTGGTCCAGCAAGCCGCCGAGGATCTGAAGAACGCCACCGGCCAGTTCGTCGCGCTGATGAACCCCCAGCGTCCGGAGGACCGGTGATCCCGAAGGTCCACAAGCAGGGCTCTTCCACCCTCGGCCTGCTGAACTACCTCTACGGCCCCGGCAAGGCCGAAGCGCACGTCGACGCCCATCTCGTCGCCTCGCACGATGACACCGCCCCCGACCCCGGCCGCGACCCGACAGCCGCCCGCGCGGACCTACGCGACCTGCTCGACCAGCCACTGCACCTGCTTGAGGCGAACCAGCGCCCGGCCAAGCACGTCTGGCACTGCTCGGTCAGAGCCGCGAAGTGCGACCAGATCCTCACCGACACGGAATGGGCGCAGATCGCCCGCCGCATCGTCGCCGCTACCGGCATCGCCCCGGCGGGCGATGAGGCGGGCTGCCGCTGGGCCGCAGTGCGGCATGCCGACGACCACATCCACATCGTCGCCACCCTGGTGCGCGAGGACGGCCGCCGCCCCGACCACCACCGCTCGGGCAAACGCGCCCAGGCCGAGTGCCGGAGCATCGAGACCGACTACGGCCTCACCCGGGTGAAGGCCGGCGACGGCACCGCCGCCAAACGCGCCACCAGCGCCGAACGCCACAAAGCCGACCGCCAGGGAAAAGCCATCACCACACGCGACGAGCTGCGCGCCATCGTGCGCACCGCCGCCGCCCACGCCACCTCCGAGGAAGACTTCTTCACCAAGCTCGCGGGATCACACGTGCTGGTCAACAAGCGCATCGCCCCGTCCGGCGACGTCATCGGCCTCAAGGTCGCCGTCGCCGACAACCGCAACAAGGACGGCGAGCCAGTGTGGTTCGCCGGCGGCACCCTCGCCAAGGACCTGACCTGGCCCAAAATCCGCGAACGGATCACCGCCCACGACACCGCACCTGACACGCCCAGCCGGGCCCGGACAGGCCGCGCAAGCGCGCGGTGGCGCCACACCACCCGCGCCGTCCGGGCCGCCCACGCCAGTCTCCACGGCGATGACCGGTCCATCGCACAGGCGCAGCTTGCGGCCGTCGGCGACCTGCTGGACATCCTGCCCAGCGTCACCACCGGCCCCGCCCGCGTCGAGATCTTCGCCGCCGCTCAACACTTCGAACGCGCCACCCGCTCACGCATCCGCTTCGAACACGCACAGGCCGCTGCCCTGCGCACCTCGGCGAAGCGGCTCCTGCGTACCGCCGGCCAACCTGTCGACACCGCCCCTGTCGCGGACCTGCTGATCACTTTGACCCTGGTGGCCATCGCCGCCCACCGCTTCCACCAAGCCAGGGGCCACGCCCAGCAAGCCGCCGCCGCGCAGACGACGCTTGCCCACCTGCAAGCGGCCTACCAGCACACCGCCGCCCCCGCCCTGGCCCAACTCGCCACCCACGCGCCCCGCCCCGACATCCAACACGGGTACGCCGGCCTCATCCGCCAAGTGCTGCCCGAGCACGCCGAAGGCATCCTCGCCGACCCTGCCTGGCCCGCCCTGGCCACCACCCTCGCCCAAGCCGGAGGACACCAGCCACGACAACTCCTCGGCGAGGTAGCGGCCCAACGAGAACTCGGTACGGCCAAAGCCCCCGCCGAAGTCCTCCTCTGGCGTATCCGCAACACCCCCAGCAATTACTCCCAACGCGCCACAGCCGCCCAACCCCACACCCTCCATCCCCAGACCACGACCACGACCACGAGGACCATCGTCGCTCATCCCAATATAAGCCCATACATTCCCGGGCAGACAGCCCAAAAGCCTCTGCGTAGTTGACACGTCCGTGCGGCGCGCCCGGCTTCGGACCCTTCCTACCGGATGGCCTACGCGGTTGGTCGCTTTACAGGACGTTCAGGCCCTGCTAGCGGGGGTGCTAGGACTAGCACCCCCGCCTGCTGGAAGCGCGCACGCTGACCTGCCCTCTAGCGTTCTAGCAACTCAATTGCCCCCAGCCGAGCGAGGGAATCAGCGTGCAGGCCCGAGCCGACTCACCGCTGCTAGGGATTCGTGAAGGAGCCGTCCCCGTATCCCGGCGGGCGTCCTCCCGCTACGGCACCCGCTCGCTAGATTCCTCCGTCTGAGAACTCCATGGGGGGCCGCCCCACCCCGTTCTTCCTGTCTCATGACGCGTCTGCCAGTTCGGCCCGCACTCGGTAGGCGGCGAGTGTCTCGGCCAGGTACCCGTTCCGATAGGGCTCGTCAGGGGTCACGCGGACGGCCCCGTTGCCCGGTCGGCTGATCCCGACGGCACGAAGCATCCTCGTCAGATCCTTGCCGATCTGCTGGGCGCGGATGTCGAGGGCTTCGGCGAGGTCGGTGCCGTACATGGTTCCACCGGCTGCCAGGACGACCTGGTAGGCGCGAAGCAAAAGGGGCGGCACAGCCCTGTCCGTGCCTGCGTCGTTGGTTTCCTCCTCGGCCCGCTCGTTCACGTCGGCCGAGCTACGCCCAACTTCCGGTCCTGTCACCGCCGGCCGATCGTTGGCGTCGTGTTCGATGCCGGGACGCGGCACAGGCACGTGGGGGGCGACCGCGTACGGCAGCAGGATTCCACCGTCACGAGGGAGCGTGAGGCCCGCTTCGGCCATGAAGGAGTAGGTGTGGGCCACCTCCACCATGGCCATAGCAACATCCTTCTTGCCGTCAGCCAGGGCAGCCCTTGCCCTGCTGGAGAGGTCGATCGCCACTTCTGCTGCACTGAGACACTTCGCTTGCTGGTTCATAGCGATCCAAACCGATCGCCAACGGCCCTAGAAACGCTGTACCTATCGACAAAGTGACCGTCACGGCCCTTTTCCCCTGCATCTCATCATCTCTACCTGCAATAACGGCACTACGGCGGAAAGGCGCCTCCGGCATTCACAGTCGCTACGCGCGCTCCTTCGCGCGGGTACCGCACACACACAACCCCCGCACGAGCCGTAACCCGTCGGCACGGTTGACTGCAACCCAGGCAGCAGACGCCTCACACCATTCCTCGGTCGGAGGTCGGGCTTCGGTGGCGCGCAGCGAGGGCCAGGAGGTCGGTGCGTCGCAGTCGACGCCTGGATTCCCGTGACGACCACGGTGCGCGAACGTCACGTACTCCAGCGTTTTCGCAGTCTTAGCCAGCGCGCGTCCACCGGAGTCGTTCGCGGGTTGCCTCGGGTATCAGGCGGCGCAGGACCGACGCCGTCGAACTGAGGGAGGCGGCGAACGCGGCCACGAGGTCGTGCGGAGCGGAGGCGGAGAAGGACACCGCCCACAGATAGGGTGCGCCAGGGGCGGGCTGGGCCCATGCCTGCCATCCGCTTGGTCCCGGCTCATCAGGTTCGGCGGTCATGGCGCGTGGATCGGCGTCCTGGATGAGGGGCGGTACCTCGCCGAGGCTGACGTGCGAGATGAACGTGGGATCCGTCGTCCCCGCCGACTGGTCGACGTCGCGGAGCCACCCGTGCGCGGTGACGGCGTCGACCACCAGCTCGGGACGGACGAGCGGCACCGCGGGCCGGGGGTGGGCGTCGAGCGCGGCGAGGAAGTCGGCCACCGCCTCGCCGGGCACGCCGGTCGTGAAGTAGGCCGACCACTCAGCGAGGTCGCTGGTGTCCGTGCGGGCGGAGACCTGCCAGGCGATCGGCAGGTCTCCCAGGTGGAACGGCTCGTCGGCCAGCACCCACTGGGCCCAGCGCAGGGCGTCGTGGGCGATGTGCAGGACGGTGCTACGCAGGACCTGCCGGTCCTCCGGCGCTTCGTCCGGCTCCCGCCGGCCCCGAACGGTTGTCAGGCTCGTCCAGCCCAGGCCACCGAGTGCATCGGCGACGGCGTCGTACGGGCGCCCGTCATCACCGGCCAGGTGCCGAGGACTGACCGAGTACGCGCATGTAGCGCCCATCGGAGCGGAAGGATCGAGTGGAAAGCCGGAATACAGGGGCGCCTCCAAAGGGGTGCTCGGTTGCCGATCAAACGCATGCGCTGCGGCAGGAACGGCGCGGGGGTCACTGAACGGGGCCGTGCCAGGCCAGGACCACCGCGACCTCGGGCAGCAGATGCCCAAGCTGCGCCGTGTTGCCCCGTGGGACGTAGGCGACAGCCCGGCCGGTCTCGTCCACGAACGGCATCATCTACGCGAGTGATGCGCTGGATCGCCGACCTGGGATTACTTCAAGGTCGTCGATGTTGACTTGGCCTTGCCTCGCTGACCAGTCCTTGCGCGATCTTCCGTATCTGCCGGCAGCGAACTGCTGTCTGTTGTCATCGAAGCCAGCCGCTTGCCATCCAGCCCGAGTCGAATCGCGGTATGCGCCAATGAAGACTCGTAGCACGGTTGACCCCTCGGTGCTCCTGCAAGGACATCGAGGCCATGCAGTGCCACGTGAGCTGCGCACTCTCAGATGGGATAGTTGTTCACATGCGGAAAGAGGTGCGCTGCGAGCGATGCGACAACATCATCGGCATGGGGTGCCCCTGCCCTCCTGATGGCAGTGTGCCCAAGGCACACCCGGAGAGAAGACGTGTTCGGCAGGAGTGGCGGCGGTTCCCCGGCAACGCCATCTTGATCAAACAGAGTGGCAAGGCGCACGTTCCAGGCGCCTGCGATCACATGACAGAAGACGAGGTGCGGCCCCCGAGGTGGGGCTGGATTATCGATTCGTCCCCCGGAGATTGGGACCGTATCAGCGAAGGCAGCCCAGCCATTGCCACTGGGGGGAACACACAATTGCGGGCAACGAGCCGGTGCATGACGTGCATGGGGACTCTCGGCGACTGATGAACGGGCCTGCTGTGCTGTGGGGTAGCTGACCATAGGGCCGATGGCTTGCCGTCTGGCGTCCTTCGTTTCGTGGTCCTGGGCACGCTGGATGCGGCACGACTCGGTTCGACGGCAAACGACTGGGTTCGATGTCAATGGACAACTGCGATATCTGAACTGCGGGCCCCGCCCTTGAGCAGGCCAACGACCGACCGGCTCAACCGCCAGCGCACGCACCGCCGACCGGAAGTCGAGCGGCGTCAGTCACAGACGAAGCCCATCGCCTAGGGCCGTGGCCGAAGGCGGCGCATCCCGAGCGGGAGGGAACGGAGGGTTGGGCGGACATCTGCTCTGTCCGTCGCTGCCTGCTCCGAATCGTCCCGGTTCTGGACGTCGAGCCGCGAGGGTCGTGATGGAGAAGTTACGGTCTCTTCGAAGCGTCGAGCCAGTACGTGGCCAGCATTTCGCCCGGCCACGAAGGCTGGCGGACATCGCCTCGCGGCCCCATCTCAACGAAGTACGGGGCCAGGTCGACAACTGGCGTCCCGTCGACTGCGTCAAGATCCGTCACTCGAATTTCCCGGCCTTCCACGCCCAGCAACCGTGGGTAGCTGGTTGCCAGTTGGTTGGGGCGCCGGTGGTTGCGGTGGACGAACGTACCGGTCGCTGGCCACCGCGGGTTCCCCCGTGGACTCCGTGCGTGGAGCTGGACATCTTCGGGACGCGCCAAGTGGAAGTGCCACGTCACGGTCAGGTGGGAGAACTCCTCGATCCCCTGCAGCGTTTCGAGGGGGTACGCCTCGTTGAGGCGGATGACCGACTCGACCCCGGCCTGGTAGTCGTCCTGGACGCGGGTGTGGCCCCCGACGACCGTTCCGATCGATTCGACCTGGTACGTCGCCATCGGCGCTCGTCCCTCCCTCAGAGATGCAGCCGTCAACCGGCACCGCAGAGCTGCTTGGCGGTCAGCCTACGATCCGCAGCAAGTCCCGTGCCCGGCGGTCCAGCTCCGCGACCTGCCGGCCACCCCGTTTCCGGACGGGCGAGAGGTCACTCTGCATGCGGACGATGACGTCACGAGCACGACCGGAGTGAATGCCAGACATGGCGTCCAACGACTGCGTCCAAGTAGCGCACGCCTCGTCGAGACGCCCCTGCCGCACCTGAACCGCTCCGAGATATCCCAGCGTCACGCTGTGGGTACGGGCGTAGAGCTGGCGACGGCGGGTCGCGACGCTGCGCCGGAAATGGATCTCGGCGTCGCGCGGCTGCCCGAGGTCGCGCAGCGCGCAGGCTGTCTCGTGGGCCAGCGATGCTTCCTGGAAGAACCCGACGCGGCTCGGGGCCTCGTCTGCGTCGGCTTGGGACAGGTCACGTTCAGCGCGGCTAACCGCGGAGAGGGTGCCGGACCGGTCGCCGGTCACGGCGAGGGCACGGGCGTGCACGATGCCGAGCAAGGCTCGTTCTCTGGGGCCGGCCTGTCCGTAGCGGTCGTTCGACATGGAGGCGCCTGCGAGTTCAAGCGCTCGTTGGGGATGTCCCAGATCCACGGCCTGGTGGGCGAGGGCTCGCAGGATGTGGCCGCTAAGCGGCCCGTCGCCCGCCTCTGCCGCGATCCGGGCCGCGAGCGTCAGGTAGCGCTGGGCGGTGCGGTGCTCGGAGGCGTCGAAAGCCATCCAACCTGCGAGGTACGTCATTTCAGCGACGGCCGAGTACGTCTCGCGCCGCCGCGACTCGGTGCTGAAACGACTGCTGAGCAGCGGTAATGCTTCCCCTCGCAAGTACCCGACGAGCGCACGGCGTCCTTTGCTACCGCCACGCTGCTGATCACGCGCGGAGAAGAAGTCGGTCAGCTCGCGCACATCGTCAACGTCCGCAGACGTAACCCGCTGTGGAGAGGCAGGTTGTCGCTCCTGGGCAACCCTGGGTGCGGATTCCCACCACGCCGCTGGGGGAAGCGCAAGGCCGGCTACAGAGTAGGCAGTCGAGGCCAGCATCTTGCGTCGGTGCATGTCCAGGTCGTCGCTTCCCAGTTCGGCCAGCAGGGTCAAAGGGTCGACGCTCCAGTCGGAACCGTCTGCCGCCTGCGCGGTTGGGGCTGCGAGCCCGATCTCCGCCAGGGTGATCCGGCGTCCGAGCTTGCGCGACAGCGTCTCGCAGAGGATATGGGGCGCCTGCCCGCTCGGGCGCGTGCCCGCCAGCCACATCGAGACGTGCGACCGCGTGACCCTCATCTCATCTCGGGCTCCGCACGCCGACGCGACACGGACGAAGGCAGCCGCTGTCTGAGTCTGTGACCAGCCGGTTTCGGTGAGCACTGCGGCAAGGGCGGTGTTACGCGTACGGGCCATGGCGTGCCCCTCCGTTCCAAATGATCTTTGGCGCTTTGGCGGCCTTGGCAGCCGCTCGGGGATACCCCTCTCCGCGAATCCACGGTTCGCTCAACGTAGTCGCCAGATCACGCACTCTGCACTGCATCTGCATAGCCCCCGACTGCCCGCACCTGCAAGTGGCCGACGTCAGATGGGAGTTCCGGAATGTCTCGATCACTGCGATCCCTTCTGGGACCGCTCGTGGCGCCATCGTCGAGCACCCGATCCGATCGTGACGTGCGGAGGGCACGATGACGTTTGAAGGTCACACCGACCGTGCGCCGCGCCTCCTGCCGGACCGCGAGCGGGGCGAGGCCCCGCTCGCCATTCAGGAAACCGTCCCGGAATCGCCCTGGGAAGCCAGCAGCGCTCTCTTCGCCATCCCCGCCGCCGAAGTACAGGGAGGCGGCTCCAGCCGGACCCGCTTCCACCACCCCTCCCGACTGCCTTCAGCGGAGAACACGACGCCCCCGGCATCTACCGATGACCCCCAGGACGCGGCATGAAGACGGGCACGGAGCACGTCACCGCCGCCCGGTGGGACGGCTGGTACCGAGAACGCCGGGCGATAGACCGCCTCGTCACCGACGCCGAATCCGACCGCTTCACGCAGCACATGAGACCGCGCTCAGGAGCGACCGTGCTCGACGTCGGCTGCGGCATCGGCAGCTTCAGCAGGCAGCTCTTCCGCTGGGGCTACGACGTGCTGGGCCTGGACTTCTCACCGGCCGCGATCCAGATCGCACGCGGCCAGGGCATCGAGAAGCGGCTGCAGTACGGCGTACACGACTTCGACGCGGCGGCGATTCCTCCCGCCCTGCAGCCCGGCTCGCTCGACGTCGTGGTCTGCCGCAACGTCCTCCCGTTCATTGACCATCCGCGCTTCATGGGTGACGTACGTCGGTGGCTCAGGCCCGGCGGGCAGTTGTACGTCCTCGTCCGCGTCTGGCCCGAGCGAGGAGCCGAGCCGGACGACAGACCGTGGCAACGAGGCTTCACCGAGGAGCAGGTACAGGACCTCCAAAACGGCTGGGCGCACCGGGAACGCTGCTGGCTCGGCCGGCACACCGCCCTCTATCTGTCCGGCGAGCCCCGGGATTGCTGACGGGTCGCCTGCACGGCCCCGTCACATCGACAGCCCGACACCTCATTCCCCTCGACCAGGGAGAACTACCGTGCCGCATCAACCGCCTCCTCCCCCTTCGGGGCCTTTCCGGCTCGTGAAGCAGTCCATGTCACCCCGCGCTCTCCTCCTCGATCTCGACGGTGTGCTGCTGGACACACGGCCGGTCATGGAGGTCGCGTGGCAAGAGGTACGAAGCGCGCACGGTCTCGACATCCCGTTCGCCTCGTACGAGCGGTATCTGGGACGCGAGTTCGGCGACATCATGCAACGGCTGGGCGTGGCCGATGGCGAGGCAGTCCGCCGGACGTACGAGGCCAAGGCCGTGGCCGCCTCACACCTCGCCCAGGAATTCCCCGGCGTTAGCGAGATGCTCCACGACTTCGTGGCCGCCGGCTGGCGTCTGGGTGTGGTGACGTCGAAGCACATCGACCGCGCCGCCCCGCTCCTCGGACGGTTCGACTGCCACTTCGCGACCGTCCGTACCCCCGCTGGGTTGGGCCGCGCGAAGCCGGCCCCCGATCCGATCCTCCTCGCCCTGGTCGATCTCGGAGTCGACCCCGCCGCCGCCGTCTACGTGGGGGACATGGCGGTCGACCGGGAATCGGCTGCCCGCGCCGGCATCGCCTACATCCATGCCGGGTGGGGATACGGGCAGCCCAGCTCACCCGCACCAGAGATCGCCGGTTCGCCAGAGGAGTTGCTGCAACTCCTCTGCTCCGCCGAGCCGTTCGTCGAGGGGAGCCTGGTGTGAACCACCTGCGTACGACCGGTGGGCTGGGTCTGGTCCGCTCCGACTGGCCCGGCAAGCCCAGGTGGACTCTCGTCGGCAGCGGCGCTCTGGACCACGTGAAGACCGACTACACCCGGACCCGGCATCTGGAGACCCTCCCCGTCGACCGGCGGGAGGTGCGCGATCTCGTCACGAACGTCATGGACGCCTTGGAGCGCTACGGCTCCGCGCTCACCTCCACACCGGGCGGGGCCGACTGGCTTCACGTCCAGCACGTTCCCGTGAGGCGCTTCGTGACCGAGATCGTGCGCAAGCTCCTGGCCCTCAACGCCTGGGAGCCCTTCGCGTCGGCTCCAGGGCCCCTGGCTCTGGCCCCGTACGAAGGGCTCGTCGGACTACGTACGAACAGCTCGCGCGAGTATCTCGCCTACACCGTCACCTGGTCCGGCATCGCCTACCTGCTCGGGACCGCCGCTCCGCACAACCCGAGCCGCTCGGCCCAGTTACGCAATCGCACACGTGCCGGAACGGTGCACACGGAGCCGGACCCGCTTCCCTCGGACCTCCGGCAGCGAGACGTCGTGGCGCTGTCGTGGAACTCGCGGCACGCAGGCACCCTCATGCCTGTTCTCGTCGAGCTGGAGCGCGACGGACGGTCGAGCCTCGTGCTCGACCTGGCCACCGATCCGGCGGAGCGGTGCTCTGCGCCGACGGCCGCGGACATCGACTTGCGCTCGGCGCCGAGTGCCCTCTTCACCCTCTCCGGCACCGTCGAGGGCTTGCACCGCACCGATGATGCGCAGCTCGTCCACATCAGGGGCCACGACCTCCAGCTCGCACGTCTCGTACGGCTCTTGTCCGTGCTTCTCGAAACCAGCGGCGGATGCACCCAGCCGTCGTGGCGGACCCTGGTGCAGGCGGAGAGCTGGCTCGACGGCGTCCTGTCCGCGATCCGGCCGCACACCGTCCTCCTCAGCAACGACACCAGCCCACTGGGTGCCCTGGCCGCGCACGCGGCCGAGCGTCACGGCGCGAACACCGTCCACGTCCAGCACGGCGCGTGGACCGCGGAGTCGGTGGCCTGGCCGGCACTGCACAGCCGCGACATCGTCGTCATGGGCGAACGGGACCTTCCCCTGGCCCGCGCGTGGGTACGCCACCCCGCGGCCGAGGTGCACGTGCTGGGACAGCCACGCTTCGATGTGCTCGCCGGCCTCGGCCGTCAGACCCAGCGGCGGTACCTGGAGAAGCTGCTGGCCCCGGGCAGCCGCCGCACTCCCGCCCGGATCGCGGTGTGGGCCTCCCAGCCGTTCAGACCCGATCACCTCAAGGCACAGGCGGACCTCCTCTTGGATGGCCTGAGTAAGGCGGACGGCGACTGGGGGCTCGTCATTGCTCCGCATCCGGCGCAGAACGCCGATGCCTTCACGACGCTGCTGAAGCAAGGCGGCGGGCCGCCCGTGGCCGTGGCCGATCCGCGGGTCGGCGCGCGGGGCTGCCTCGCCGGGGCCGACGCGCTTGCGAGCGCGTACTCAACGTGCGGGATCGAGGCTGCGCTGCTCGATGTCCCGGTCCTCGAAATCGGCCCGCCGGGCGAACGCACGCTGGCACTGGCAGACCACGGCCTGGCGACCCGGTGCCACAACGCGGTTGACGTCGCCGAAGCGCTCTCCGCACTGCGTGAATCACGCTCGCCCGTCCCGCAGACGTGCATGGACGCGGTGTGCCGCTGGCGCGGCGACAGCGCGGCACAGGTCGCCCGCCTCATCATCCACCGCGCCGAAACCCCCGCCAGATCATCCGACCCCGTCCACCACGATGCCCGGGGCGCGGCCCCGACATCGCCCCAGGGCGAAGGAGCATCCGTCCGATGACACACCTCACCGCCGACAGCATGGCCGAGCTGTTCGCCGGCGCCGTCACGCTGGCCAAGTCCGGCGAGAAGGTCAGCCCGCGGGGCATGTCCACCCGGGAAGTCCGTGACGTCCACCTGCTGCTCACCCAGCCGCGCGCCCGCCTGCTCTACGCGCCACCAACCCGGCTCGTGAACCCCGCCTTCGCGGTCGCCGAGACCGTCTGGCACCTCTCCGGATCCGACGCCCCGTGGATCTTCGACTACAACGCGCGGCTGCGGCAGTACGCCGACGATGGCGTCCTCCGCGGTGCGTACGGGCCGAGGATGCGGAACTGGGCCGGCAGGGTGGACCAGCTCGCGCGTGTCGTGGAGATCCTCAAGGAAGACCCCGACTCCCGGCGGGCCCTGATCCAGCTCTACGACCCGGCCCAGGACGCCGCCGGGCACAAGGATGTGCCCTGCACCCTCGGCTTCCGCTTCCACCTTCGCAACGGCCGCCTGCACATGGCGACGATGATGCGCGGCCAGGACGTGTGGATCGGCATGCCGTACGACGTGTTCTTCTACTCCGTGCTGCACGAGCTGGCCGCCGGGTGGCTCGACGCGAAGCTCGGCGAGTTTCACCTGCACATCGGCTCGCTGCACATCTACGACGAGCACGTCGAGCAGGCCGAGCTGCTGACCTCGCTCACGGCGAGCCCGCTCATGCCCGAGCTGCGAACGCCGTGGACGGGCTTCGACGACCTGCTCGACCAGGTCGAGGCCCACGACGTGACCGGCCACCCCGGCTGGGACGCGATGGCCGAGACGCTGCACAGCTACCGGCTGTGGAAAGACGATCAGCGAGCGCAGGCGTGGCGAGCGGCTGACAAGATCGACGGTCCCCTCGGCCAGGCCCTCACCGCCTGGTACGGCGAGTTGCAGCGACGCTCGTCCAAGCCCGCCGCTACCGCTGGCGTGAGGTGACCGCCGTCATGAAGCGCACCCCTGCGGTCATCCTCGGCCTGTGCTCGTACACCCACGACTCGTCAGCAGCCCTCCTGGTGGACGGCGAACTGGTCGGCTTCGTGGAGGAGGAGCGACTTTCCGAGCAGAAGCACACCAAGCTCTACCCGGCCCGCGCCATCGAGTGGCTGCTCGGCCAAGCCAAGCTCACCGCCGCCGACGTGGAGGCCGTCGCCTACAACTTCCAGCCCATCCGCTACCTCGCCGAGTCACCTGCCGCCCTACGCCTGGCGCTCTCCCCGGCGACGCGCGATCGGAGCCTTGCCCGAGCCCGCGGGTTCGCGAAGGTGGCCGTGCGCACCCAACGGCGCCTGCGGATGCTCGGCCGGCGGTTCCCCTCTGCCCGCGTCACGCCGATCCTGCACCACCGTGCCCACCAGCTCACCGCCTTCGCCGCCGCAGGCTGGGATGAAGCCGCCGTACTCGTGGTCGACAGCCTCGGCGAGCGGCAGACCACCACCATCGCCTGCGGCTACGGCACACTCCGCCCGCGCACGCAGACTCTGGAAGCGATCAACGACCCGGCCTCCCTGGGGTACGTGTACGGCGCCGTCACCGAGCACTTGGGCTGGCGACGGGGCGACGAGGAAGGCACCGTCATGGCGCTGGCCGCCCTCGGTGACCCCGCCCGCTTCCGCCCCCTGTTCGCCCAGGCCGTCCGCACGACGGAGACGGGCTTCCGCATCCACCCTGGCTACTTCCCCACGCGCACCCTCACGTCGGGATACCCGAGGACATCCCGGCGGTTCGTAGCCGAGACCTGCCCCGAGCGGCACCCAAGCGAGTCCCTGACCGACGTCCACCGGGACCTGGCGGCTGCCCTCCAGGAGCGGACCGAGCAGGTGATGGTGTACCTGGCGCGCCGCGTCCGCGTGCTCACCGGCTCCCGGCGCCTATGTGTGGGAGGCGGTGTCGCCACGAACTGCGTGAGTATCGGCCGGATCATCGAGGCTGGCATCTTCGACGAGGTGTTCGTGCCGCCCGCACCCGGTGACGCCGGCACCGCGATCGGCGCAGCCCTCGCCGTCCACGTCGACGGATGCACCCCTCGCCCGATCTCCGGCGTCGCCCACACCTGCTACCTCGGCCCCTCCTACGAGGACCAGCCCCTCGACCTCACGCCCTGGCCCAGCCTCCGCCAGAAGACCCTGGGCCTCGAAACTGCCGAGTTCCTCGCCGAACAGCTCGCCCGTGGCACGATCGTCGGCCTGTTCCAGGGGCCCGTCGAAGCCGGGCCCCGCGCCCTGGGCAACCGCTCGATCCTCGCCTCCCCGCTGGAGCCCGGCGTCGTCGAGCGACTGAACGCCACCGTGAAGTTCCGCGAACCGTTCCGCCCCTTCGCCCCCGTGGTCCCGGCCGAGCGCGCCGACGAGTTCTTCACGCTCGGCCAGCAGACGCCGTACATGTCCATGGCCTCCGGCGTGACGGCCAAGACGCGCGAACGTGTGCCGGCCATCGTGCACGCCAACGGCACCTCCCGCCTGCAGACCGTCACGCAGTCGCAGAACCCGTTCATGCACGCGGTCCTGACCGCCTTCGGCCGCCGTACAGGTGTGCCCGTGCTGATCAATACCTCGCTCAACGTCAAGGGCAAGCCGATCTGCGGGACGCCCGAGATGGCCCTGGACTGCCTGGCCAGCTCCGGACTCGACGCCCTGCTCCTCAAAGGGCGGTGGATCACCAAGTGAAGATCGGATACAGCTTCTGGGGCTTCCTCGGCAACGGCGTCACCGACACCCCGGACGGCGGACGCAGCCACCGCCGCCCCTTCATCGACGCCCTCATCGCCCGCGGCCACGACATCGTGTTCCTACAGGCCGACCGCGACCGCCTCGAAGCCGGCGACGACCTCGGCGGCGCGTACAACTTCGACGACGGCACGCCGGACATCGAGGTCCTCTTCCTGGAATGGCGCTGGGCGATCACCGGCCGCAACACCACGGCCTGCGGGACCGAGGGGCACACCTGCGACCTGCACCGCCAGGCCCAGCTCATCAACCACTTCACCGTACGGCAGCAGACGCCCACCGTGATCTGGGACAAGGACCGCACCCTGCGGGCCGAGAGCGTATGGCGGCGCACTGCCCACACCCTCGTCTGCGAGGCCGCCCTCGCCCCCACCCCGGGAGCGCGCTCCCTGCTCTTCCCGGTCCCGGAGACCCTCATCGCCCAGGCCGACCCTCTCGCCCTCGCCGCGCGACCGCGGGACCTCGCGCTCGGCTACGTGGGCAACCAGTACGACCGCGACGAACCCTTCGACCGCTTCTTCGCCCCTGCGGCTGCCCAGGTCGAGCACCTGGTCGCGGGGAAATGGACGAAGACCGACCGCTGGCCGCATATTCGCTTCGTCGGCCGGGTCCCCTTCGAAGCCGTCGCCGGCGTCTACAGCAGGTCCCTGGCCACGGTCCTCATGCTGCCCGAGCGGTACGCCGCCGTCGGGCAGATGACACAGCGCATCTTCGAGGCCGTGCTCGCCGGATGCCTGCCTCTGGCCCCGGCGGACATCCGCTTCGCGGACCACTTCGTACCGGAGGAGCTGATCGTGCACTCCGGACGGGATGTCATCGAGCGGCTGTCCCACCTCCGCAGGATCGACGGCACGCAGCAGCACGTCGACCTGATCGCCGCCTGCGTGGACCGCCTGCGCCTGTTCAGCCTGACCAAGCAGGTCGACACCCTCGAATCCGTGCTGCGCGGGCTCGTCCAGACCACGGCGGCCAATCAGGGAGCTGCCTGATGGCTTCCGCCCGACAGGCCCTGTCGCCTGGATCAGTCGAACGTGTCCGGGGGGATGCCCCCGCCGCCCACCCGAACCTCTCTACGCTGGAGCACCGTGAAGAAGGTCGCCATCGTCGGCTGCGGAGGCAGCGGCAAATCCCACGTGGCCCGCGAGCTGGGCAGGATCCTCGACGCCCCGGTCACGCACCTGGACGCCGCGTTCTACGACGACGAGTGGAACGCGCTGCCCATGGACAAGTTCGCCGAGTTGCAGCGCGAGCTGGTGGCGCAGCCGCAGTGGGTGATCGACGGCAACTACAACTCGACGCTGCCGGTGCGGCTCGAAGCCTGCGACACGGTGGTTCTGATGGACGTGTCGACCGTGGCGGCCCTGTACGGGATCTTCTCCCGGCAGATCCGGCATGGCGCCGGGCACAAGGGCAACGGCGTGCACAACCGCATCCACTGGGGCGTGATCAAGTACGTCGCCACGTACCGCCGCAAAATGCGGCCCCGGGTGATGGCGAAGATCGAGGAGTACGCCGCCGGCCGAGCCGACGTGGTGCTGCTGGCCAACCGGCGCCAGACGCGCCGCTGGCTGCGGAAGGTGGCCGCCGAGCAGTCCTGAACGGCCCGCGCCCCCGGAGCGGGGGTGCGGCATGAACCAGCCCAACCCGTTCCTCGACCCCGCCCGCCAGCGCGAGCTGTATGGGCACGCCTCCCGGCTGGCCGGACGGGCCAGCGCCTTGATGCGCGCGAAGTCCTCCGGCCGCCCCGTGCCCGAGGCGATCGTCGCCCTGGTGCAGACCCACCATGCGCGTCCGGACCGCCTCGGCGTGGTGCTCGACATCGGCTGCGGTCGTGGCACGAGCACCCTGGCCATCGCCGAGCAACTCAGGCCCCAGCGCGTCGTCGGCCTGGACGCCGCCCCCACCCTGCTCGCTCAAGCCCGCGAACGCGCCGAGGACCTGCCCGACACCGATGTGGATTTCATCGAAGGAGACTTCCACGACCTCCCGCTGCCCGCTGGGACGTGCGATGCCGCCGTCGCCGCGTTCTGCCTGTACCACTCGACGCAGCCCGAGGGCGCCATCGCGCAGATCGCCAAGGTTCTGACCCCTGGCGGCCTGGCCGTACTCGTCACCAAAGGACTCGACAGCTACCGAGAGATGGACCAGCTGGTCGCTGCGGCCGGCCTCGATGTGCGGGCCGAGAAGCACGAGAGCCTCTACACCGCTGCGCACAGCGGCAACCTCGCCAAACTGGCCGCGACCTCACTCGACGTCATCGCCACCCTGGACGAGGACCACGTCTTCACCTTCGACGGCCACGACCACGTGGCACAGTACGTCGCCACCAACCCCAAGTACGACCTCCCGCCCGGCCTGTACGGGAATCCCGAGGCCCTGGCAGCGGCCTTGCACGAGGTCGTCCCGGACCAACCGCTGACCACTCGGTCCCTCATCACCTTCGTCGTCGCGCAGTCGAAGGAGGGACCGGCATGACTCTCCCGCCCTTCACCAAGCGCTACGAGACACCTGGGCGCGCGGCGGAGGCTGTGCGCCACTACCGGTGGATCAGCGAGCACGCGAGGCCGCTGCGGCAGCCGGCCCTCCACGACATCGGGGCAGCCAGCCTGACGTTCGAGCGTGTCGAGGGCCGCTCCGTACGCCCGGAAGACCTGCGGCGCATGGCGGAACTGCTGGGCCACGCACACGGTGCCGCCTGGCACAGCGACCTCCAGTCCGCCTCGCCGGGCACCCCGCACCACCACCAGGACGGCACGCCGTTCGACGACTACCTCGGCCCCCGGGAGATTGCGCTCCGGCGACGCCACGACCAGGGCCATCTGCCGAACAAGGTGGCCCTGTACGCGATGCTCGGCCTGCTGGAAGACACAGCGCAGGGACCGTTCGCCTTCTACAAGGACAGCAACCCCCGGAACTTCATCATCACCGCGGCCGGCGACATCGTCACCGTCGACACCGACGACCTGTCCCTCGCCCCGATGGGATACGACCTCGCCAAGCTCATCGCGACGCTCCACCTGACGTACGGACCGCTCGCGGACCAGGCCGTCAACGCCGCCCTCTTCGCGTACAACGCGGCGGCCGGATGCTACGGCGCACGGCTCGGCACAACGGACCGCGGACGCCTCGACGACTTCCTGGCACTGCACGCCGTCCTCACCGCTCCGTACGTCGGGCGCAACGGCTACCGCCACCGCTGGCCGCTCCGCTCCCACCTCCGAGGAACCCGATGATCACCACCGAACTCGTCTTCGTACGGCACGGCCAGGCCCAATGCAACGCCGACGGCCTCGTAGGGGGCCCGCGCACCTGCACCGGACTGACCAACCTCGGGTACGCCCAGGTCGAGCAGGCCGCAGGTCGCCTGGTCGCCGAACACAGCAAGCAGCCCTTCGACCTCGTCTACACCGGTCCGCGCATCCGGCTGGCCCAGACCGGCGAGATCATCGGCCGGACGCTGCGGATACCGGTCTCCACCGACGAGCGCCTCGACGGCCCTATCCACGGCGACGCCGACGGCAAACCCTGGGCCGCGGTGAAAACCGCCGCAGATGGCGGCCCCCACGCTCATCCAGACCAGCAGTGGGCCGCCGGCTCCGACACCTGGAACGGATACCTGGAGCGCGCCAGCGCCTTCCTGCGCGACATCATCGACGGGCTCCAGGGCCAACGGATCCTCTTCGCCGCTCACGGCGAGACCGTGATCACCGCCCACACCCTGCTCCTGGACATTCCGATCGGCTCCCCCGCAGGCTTCACGGTCGACCACGCCTCCATCACCCGCTGGCAGCAGCACCACAACCGGCTCGGCCAGACCCGCTGGATGCTCGACCGTCACAACGACACCGAGCACCTGGTCTCCCTCGCGCCCGAGGAGTCCTCGTGATCACAGTGGCAGACGATCCGAGGATGCAGCTGGCGCGCGACGTCCTCGGCGCCGTTGAGATCGCTCCCGACCCCCTGCTCCCTCCACGAGTTCTGCGGCTGGTGACCAGCGACGGGAGGCACTTCGTCGCCAAGCAGCACGCCCAGCCCGCCCGGTACGCGAGGGAACTCCACGCCTACCGTGCCTGGGGCGCCCACCTGAGCGACCACGCCCCGACACTCGTCGGCCGCGACGACACCACCCGCACCCTCCTGCTTACGGCGCTGGCGGGAGACCGGGCAGACACCGTGGCACCGGGCTCATCCGAGGAAGAACTCGCACACCACCAAGCCGGCCACGTCCTCGGCACACTCCACCGGTCCACCTCCATGCCCCAGGGCGGCGCCGTCGGCGCAGCGCTCGCCGAGCGCCTCCGGAGCTGGATCGACCAAGCCGCTCACGCCCAGCTCATCGACACAGCCGAGCAGGACCTGCTGAACCACCACGCGGCCATTCTGGACACCAGCCTCATGGACAGCACGATCTGTCACCTTGACTACCAGCCGCGCAACTGGCTGGTCGGCGACGCCTTCGGTGTCTGCGACTTCGAGCACATGCGACGCGACGCCCGCATCCGCGACTTCGCCCGGCTCGAATTCCGCCGCTGGCAAGCCGCACCCCACCTGCGTACCGCGTTCCTCGACGGGTACGGCCGCCCGCTGACCGACACCGAACGGCGCCTTCTGGAGTCCTTCGGCGCCATCGAGGCGATCACCGCCCTGGTCAAGGGCCACCAGGAGAACGACCTCACCTTGAGCACGCACGGCCGAACCGTCCTGTCGCGCCTCACGTGACCTTCCCCCTTCGATCACCTTCCTGGAGATTTTCGTGCCGCAGCATGAGCAGCACCCGACGACCGCACCTCTCCGCCGGGCCGTGGTGACCGGCTCCGCCGGATTCATCGGCTCCCACCTCGCACACGCCCTCGTCCAGGCCGGCACCACCGTCATCGGCGTCGACCGCCGCGCCCCCGCCACCGACGCCACGGCCCACGCCAACCTCGCCTGCTTACGCGGTCTCCCGGGCTACCACCACATCACCGCCGACCTCCTCAACTGCGCGATCGACCCACTCCTGATCGACGCGGACGCCGTATTCCACCTCGCCGGCATTCCCGGCGTTCGGCCCTCCTGGGGCCCGCAGTTCGGCGACTACCTCGCCTCCAACGTGCTAGCGACCCATCGAGTCCTGGAAGCCTGCACCCGCATCGGCGTCCCGCGACTGGTCGTCGCCTCCTCCTCCAGCGTCTACGGACCGACCGGCGGCGGCGCGAGCGTCGAGGCCGACCGCCCCAGGCCACCCTCCCCGTACGCCGTGACCAAACTCGCCGAGGAACAGCTCTGCCTCGCCTACGCCGAGCACCCCGCAGGCCCCAGCGTCGTCGCCTTGCGGTACTTCACCGTGTACGGCCCCCGCCAGCGCACCGACATGTTCACCCACCGCGCTTTGCACGCTGCCCTGACCGGGGAGCCGCTGCGCCTGTACGGAGACGGTCACCAGCGACGCGACTTCACCTACATCGACGACGTGGTCGCCGCCACGATCGCCGCTGCGACCGTGTCGACCGGGCAGGGCGCGATCAACGTGGGTGGCGGATCGAACGCGTCGCTGCTGGAAGTGATCAACATCGCCAGCAGACTCACCGGCCGCGACATCCAGCTCCAGCAGGAACACGCACGCAGCGGTGATGTCCTGCTCACCCGCGCCGACCCCAGCCGTGCCCGCGAAGTCCTGGGCTGGCAGCCGCGAGTCGACCTCCACAACGGTCTGCGCGCCCACATGCAGGCCCTGACTGCCCAGGTCCCCGACTACAGCCGAGCCGCGTAACCCGCGGTCCGGAACCCGAGAGGAACGCGATGGAGAGTCCCGAGCGAGCGCGGTTGGACGCCTTCTTCCGGCAGATCACCACGCAGTTCCCCGCCGGGGAGGAGATCACGACGCTGGTCATCACGCATCTGCTCCCCGAACGGCCAGCGTTCCTACGAGCGATGACCGCGGTGTCCACAGTCGGCGCCGTGCTCCCGAAACCCCGGTCGATCCACCAGCCAACTCTCGACGCCGTACGCCGCACCTTCCGCGTCCACGCCCTGACCCGAGAACGGTTCACCGACAACACCCAGGCCCTGCACTACCTGGAGGACACGGCGGGCGGCCGGGACGTCATCCTGGTAGACATCGGCGGCTACTTCGCGGCAAGCCTCGACACCCTCGCCAGCAAGTTCTCCGGTCGCCTCCTCGGCGTCGTCGAGGACACCGAGAACGGACACCAGCGGTACGCCGCCCTCGGAAACCTGCCGTGCCCGGTCGTCTCCGTGGCCCGCTCCCCGCTCAAGGACTGCGAAGACCACCTCGTCGGCCGCTCGATCGTGTTCTCCACCGAAGCCCTCGTCCGCGCCCACGGGGACATTCTCACCAGCCGCAACGCCTGCGTCATCGGCTTCGGCAAGATCGGCCGCGCCATAGCCCAGACCCTGCGCGCCCACGACCTGCGTGTCACCGTGTACGACAGCGACCCGGTCAAGCGAGTCCAAGCGCACTCCCTCGGCTTCCGCACAAGCGCCTCCACCGCTGATGGCATACGCGACGCGGAACTCGTCCTGTGCGCCACCGGCAACCTCGCCCTGCGGCAGGGCGACTTCGCCGCCCTGCGCAACGGCGCGTACCTCGGATCGGTGACCTCCTCCGAGGACGAACTCGAACTCGGCAGCCTCCACGACCTCTACCAGCGCACCCCGGTCAGCGCTCAGCTCACGCGATACGAAGTCACCGGCCACTACTTCTACGTGCTCGCCGACGGCGGCGCCGTCAACTTCGTGCACGGCGCCGCCGTCGGCACGTACATCCACCTCGTCCAGGCCGAGATACTCGCCGCCACTGCCGCCCTCAGCCACACCCGCTTCCAGCCCGGACTGCACGAGATGCCGGCGGCCGACCGCGACGCCATCGCCAGAACCTGGCTCCACCACTTCGAAAGGTGATCTCAGTGCCGCCGTCCGTCGACCACATCCGCTCGGTCACCGAGGCGTACCTCGCCCGCCGTCCACACGAACGCAACACCCTCGCAGCGCTGTTCTCCGCGCTGGCCGCCTCGGACGATCCCACCCGCCGAAAGACGTTCCCCACCCACGTGACGTGCAGCGCCATCGTCATCGACAGCGACCGTCGCGTACTCCACATCGCGCACAGGGCGTCCGGGAAACTGCTGGCACCCGGAGGCCACAACGAACGGGACGACCACGACCTCCGCGGCGCGGCACTGCGTGAACTGCACGAGGAGGCGGGCATCCCGCCCAGTGCCGTCGTTCCTCTCCCGGGCTTCGAGGACGTGCCCCTCGACATCGACGTGCACAGCATCGACGCGAACCCGGCGAAGGACGAGCCGGCCCACCAGCACGTGGACTTCCGCTGGGTCTTCCATCTCGCCGCCGAACACGCGGTGACGCTCCAGGCAGACGAGGTCGACGCCTACGAGTGGCGGCCGTTCGCGAGCGCCGCCTCACCCACCATCCGCTCCAAGCTCGCCCTGCTGCCCTGAACCCACCGGCCCACCCGACCACCAGGAGGACGCCGTGACCAACGCCAAGCCGCGCCGGCACATCGCCGTCATACCCTGCCGCTGGGGCGCCTCACGCTTCCCCGGCAAGCCGTTGGCCATCCTCGGCGACAAGCCTCTGCTCTGGCACGTCCACCAGCGCTGCCTGGAGGCCAAACGCCTCGACGGAGCCGTCGTCGCAACCGACGACGAACGCATCGAAGCGGCATGTCACGACCTGGGCATCGAATGCATCCGCACGGGAAAGCACCGCACCGGCACCGACCGCGTCGCGGAGGCCGCCGGGCGCCTGCCGGCCGAGGCGTACCTCAACGTCCAGGGCGACGAACCGTTCATCTCACCGACCGCCATCGACGCGGTCTCCCAGGCCCTAGGCCACCTTCCTCCGGGCACGCACGCCGTGAACGCGTACACCGAACTGGTCGACGCCGGCGCCGTCCTGGACCACAACGTCGTCAAGGTCGTCGTCACGGCCCAAAACGAGGCGCTGATGTTCTCCCGCCAGCCCATCCCCTACCCCAAGGGCGACCGACCCAAATACCTACGCCAACTGGGCTTATATGGCTTCACCAGCGCAGCCCTGCAGTGCTTCCGACAGCTCCAACAAGGTCCTCTGGAGCGCGTCGAGGGGGTGGAGATGCTGCGCTACGTCGAACACGGCCACACAGTGCGGATGATCTCGGTCACCGACGACGGTGTTGCGGTAGACACCCCGGAGGATCTCGCGCGAGCCGAGAGCCTTCTCACCAATTACGCAGAGCGACGATCTGCCACCCGCTGACCCTCGACCGACCGTCTGCAGACGCCTGTGAGGCGACGCAGCCAGCCGCCAAGGCTGCTCCCTCGATCGAGTGGATCGTTGATCTCCTGGCCGAAGCCATGAAGCAACGCTCCTATTGTCGGTCCGCATGACAAGTGGAACAGGTCCTGTGCAGCAGCGGATTCGCGAGGCGCTCCAGTCTGCTCGCTCAACTGAGCCGTACCCGGTGTGGATGACCTGGCGCAGCCTGGCTCGCCAGGTGTACGGCGGCCCGATCTATGACAACAAGATCCGCAACGTACGCCAGGCTGCCGACGGCATGGCGGACGTTCAGTTTCTGCGTTACGCCAGCGGTCGTCGCCATGCCGGAGCCCGCTTCACGCCGACCGACGAAGAGCGATGGCTCGTGTCCCAGGTGGCCAAAGTGGTACCGGCAACCTTCTTCGCGGTTGACTATGCCGGCTATCGGGCCCCAACACGCGCGGAAATCCTGGAGGCGTTCGATCGGGGTTCCCGCGACGAACGCATCTGGGCCGACTTGGGCAAGGTCGCTCTGCTGGTGAACGAGTTCTGCCAGACATCGTTCGATCCCCCCGAGGTCCGCTGGTGGCGTGTGGCCCTTGAACGATGGCGTGATGAAGAGCGAGCCGCACTGATGATGCGTTTGCGGAACGGACTTGAGCGAGCACGTCGAGAGAAGGAGCGACAAGCGGTCGAGGCCCGGAAAGTGACCTTGGGGCCTTACCGAGTAGATCCATTCGCGACTGTTGATCGATGTCCGTGCTGCCTGCAATCGGTGGAAGCGGCCAGACTTCTCCAAGACTTGCCCCAAACGCTGAGCGGGTAGATGCAGGTCCCGAGAAACTCGCCATGCTGAACCACCATCCGTCGACGAATACCTGTGGTGCAGCCGTCAAGTAACTGCGTGGAGAATTCTGGGAGCGGTAAACCATCTTGGCGAGGCGACACGTAGCGACCGGCTACGCCGCAACTACAACAACACCCTCGCCAACGCTTTACACCTCTCCCCTGGCATCACCCCCAGTCGAGACATCCGATCCCAATCGCAGCCCTTGTCGCGCATCGCTGCACACCACGCGCCGAGGGGGCACTCCCCCTTCCCGAGGCCCTCCTACACCACCCGAGAACGCCCATTCTTACCCCCTGACCAGGCAGAACAATAAGATCATCCGGCATCAGTCTCGTCCGAACCTCATCGGCCGCAACGCGTCCACGCCAGCGAAGATCAGTCGTTAGCCCTCATCACGTGGAACGACACCGCGAGAACGTTCGCCGGCGACCCCCAGCGACAGAAACCAGACAACGCTGCACTGCGAACAGCCATCGAACATGGCGTGCTTCCGGCCGTCCATCGACGAGTGCGCCGCACTCGATGTCCGCCCCCACCACACAGTCACCTCCTGTCAAATCGAAGACACTCACCGTCAACACCGCCTCGTCGGCCACCGTGCGGACTGACTGGTTTCTCCCCTATCCTTCATAATGATCACTCTCATACGGTTAACTCTGATCTTGTCTGGATACGTGCCAGTCGCCTCCGTCACGGACGCGACCGCCTTGGAGACCCATGGCGCAGGGGGAGGAAGCACACATGGATCCGTTCGCATTTCCTGTACTGGCCGGGACGGTGCTAACCGAGGCGGTCAGGTTTCTCTTTGATCGAGCAAGCGCGGTGCTGGACCGACGAGCAGGTCGGTTGCCAGTAGAGGAGCCGGAGCAGAATCTAGGACAGCCGCAGCCCTTACTGATCAGGGAGACCGCGCTCACCGACGAGCGAATAGCACGCATCACCGGGGCCCACGGTGCGCTCCGTGTCTATCTTTCACGGCCCGAACTCCTTCAGGGCGACGACAACGATCTGAGGGATGTGCTGGGGGGACTGCGGCAGGATTTGGAGGAGGTTTACGGACGTCGATTGCCCTTTGGCGACGAGGCGGAGGCAGCCCGACCTGGTGTAGAGGTCTATCAGCAGGCCGATTCGCTTAAGGGCAAGCAGGTCGGCATCCGCGTCGGTGACACCACGGAGCGTGGACGAGCACGAGTTGACCAGAAGGCCGGCACCATCGAAGAGGCAGGTGAGCAGGTAGGCATCGAGGTAGAAGGCACCATCGGATGAGGTGGGCGGCAACAGCATGAACTTCGATGACGATCGCGTTGGCCAGAGCCCGCAGCAGATGCTGTCTCCGCCGAGTGATGACGGGACACGCAGGGGTGTGCAGTCAACACCCACAGGGCAAACAGCACCGGTACCGCCAAGCCCAGGCACCGACCCGAACAGCGCGCCCGAACAGCTCTCCCGGCCTCCTGGACCGCCCGGCACCGTCCCTCTGTCCCCGCTGCCAAACGGAACGTCTCACGATGAGAACGCGGCAGCCGAGCAGGCTCTCAACGACCGCTCCCCGCAAACTCCTGCAGCAGGGGCACCCGCGCGCGAAGCGGTGGAAGCAGTCGGGCAGGATGCCGTACTCCAATGGGCTTTCGTCAACTACGGCGAGCAGATCGGCACCAAGTACGTGTACGAGCAGACGCTCGACTCGCACGCCCCGATCTCGTCCGAGTACCTGGCCGTCGTCCGCGAGGTGTACGCCGAGCCACGCCGTGACGACCGCCACGCGCCGACTACGTTCGCGGAGGCAGTGGAAGCACTGCGTGCGGCGGGGGCCGTGCTGGTCATCAACCGCCCGCCGAATAGCAGTCGTACCTTCACCGCCTACGCGTTGCTCGCGCATCTTCTGGACGACGAGGTCATCACTGAGGTGCGGCCGTTGCCCTTCGGTGGCTCCAAGCACTTTCCGACCAAACGATTGCCACACGACCAGCAGTGCGGCTTCCTGCTGGAACTTCCACCCGACGAAGACGACTTCGCTGTCGATGAATCATTCGGCGGCACGCTGAACAAGCTCGTCGTGCGACTCCAGCGACGCAACTGCCGACTGATCGTCCTCACTCGCCCCGAGCAGTGGAGGCGGTTAAGTCACGGGGCACCGGACAGCCTCGCACCGGAGTTGGGTGCAGTGAGCCCTCACGACATCGCCGAACGGTGGCTTTGCGGGCTGGAGCCTGGCTTCCCGGTGGCCCGGTGGCTTGCGCACAACGACATCAAGCCGCTGCTAACCGGCCAGCCTCCTACCGATGTGCTGAATCTCGTGCACCTCATGCTGCAACAGCACCGGGCATCGCAGTCCTCCGCGACGGATGCCACTGCGCCGGGCAGAGCGGTTGGTCCCCGACGGGGACGACCTGCACCCCTGACGTTCGAACAGCAGGTGGCCAACGTCGCAGCGGCCCAGCAGAACTGGGAGGACGCGCTCTACGGCTGGCACGAGCCCGCAGAACGGTCTCGTACAAGTTTCGAACGTAACTTCCTACTCACTGCGGCTGTTCTTCGCGGTGCACCGGTGGGGCATGTGTACGCGCAGGCCGCTGAGTTGACCGAGCAGCTCGGTGACACAAACGTCCAGATCGAAGGGCAGCGCGAACCCGGTGTCATCGCCATGACCAGGGCCATCGAGGCCGAACGTGAGGTTGATGGCACCCTCAACTTCACCCGTCCAAATTGGGATGACGCCGTCATCGAGTACTTCTGGAACGACCGTCCTCTGGCACGTGCGGCCTTCCTCAAGTGGCTCGCAAAGGCCCCCGTTGGAGATTCCAGCACGAGCAAGGAAGCGCTGGAAGTCATCAGCAAGGAGGGACGGCTTGCCCTAGCCAAGCGCGTGGGGCAGTTCGCTCTGCGTTGGGCGGTTCGGCACCGTCGCCAGACCCCCCTGGAGCAAATAGTCGAGGAGTGGTACCAGTCAGGCGCAGCCAAGGAACTGTGGCCCTTGGCTGTGGAACTCCTGGATTCCGCGGCTACCCACGCTGCCAGCGCACCGTACGTGCACTCCATGCTGCTCACCTGGTCGAACCGGAATCCGCCACACCTGCAAAGAGCCGTCGTAGAGGTGTGTACAGGCACGTTTGGCCGCAGGCACACGGCCAAGGCGCTGCGTCGACTCAGGAATGTCGCCGCGAAAGGTCACCCTGAAGTGCTAGATGCGCTTCGCGATGCGGTTCGCGTTCTCTGGGAGGACGCGACCGTACGGCAGATGCTGTTCGGGTATGTCATTGACTGGTGCAGGTCGGAGGAACTCAGTCAGACCGTGGGGCACCGTACATTCACGGCGTTGGCGCTGAACTCCCCTCCCGAGGCGGCCGGCCTACCGCCTCTCCTGCAGGCATGGGCAGACGTGTCCCCTGATGCGGAGGACGCCTTCCGTCCTACCCCGCAGGGACTCGTAATCGGCTGGCGCTGCCTGTTGCACCAGGCAGCCGGAGCGACCGGAGAACGAGACCTTGACAAGGCAGTCTTCACCTGGCTGGATGCGGCTCTTCAACAGCAGGCACTCAAACCCCTCGTCTTCGACACTCTGCGCCATGCCGTTAACGTCCATGGGTCCGCCGGACCACCCCTTCGCGAGGCACTGCGCACCTCCGCCCAGTGGTGGGTGCAAGGGCCAGATCGCTCCTACAGCGCGGAGAAGGCGGAGCTGAAGGTCGAATTGTCCGCCTTGCTCGACCAGGATCTCACCACCCGACGAAGCCAGCCGCCTGCACAGCAGGAGTCGTCGATCCCACCCGAGGAGCCTTCGGCGATTGCAGGAAGTGGCGCTCCATGAAACGCCATAGAGCCAAGAGGCGTAGCTCCGAGGCAGGGGGCGCCCCTGGTTGGACGTCAGTCTTCACGGATCGTCCCACAAGCATGGACCGCACGCTGTCGTTCACAGCCGAGATCCGAGCGACATGGCGTTACCACACCGACTCCACCACCGTGCCGAGCTCTCATACGGCGTCGCTCCTGGCTAGGCAGGAAATCGAGAAGGCGGCCCAGCACTGTGACGTGCTGCGGCCGACGGCTGCCGAGCAGGACATCGCTACCGCTGTCCGCAAATGCCTACCTCTCACACAAGACGGTGTCGTGGTGCTTGACGTCCAGGTACGCATCACCGTTGACGACTCGACCCGTGAGGCCGCCCTCCTCGCAGAGCGCTTGCGACAGGAATACCAACGGAAAAGGGAACGCCTCAGACGCGACCACGAGCTCGACGACTTGGCACAACGACAGGCGCGAGCTCGCGAAGCGTTCCTCCGCGAGGAAATCCTCTCCGACCCTGCAGCTGCCCGTCTGTACGGGCTTCTGGAAGGTGCATCCAACAACTGGCCCAGACTAGGCGGACCACCTGCTGGTACCAATCTCGAAGAACTGGTACGCGAAATCCGTCAATGGCAGCCGGGCCAGCGATGGGTCACCGCTGCGCAGCTCCTTCACACCTTTGTCTCTGGCTTATCGGAGGAGGGGCGCAAGGAACTGCTCATCATCTTCTCCGACGCTGTCCGCGCGTTTGGCGACGAGCACACGGCTCACCGACTCGCTCGATTGTCAAGCGAGGAACGGTGAAGACCGCCGCGCTACGCTGGGCACTCGATCCACTCACCAGTCTGTTAGCTCTGCGGCTGCGCGCACGGGAGCACGGCCGTATTTCCTACGACGCCGCCTGGCGGATGGCACGAGTAATGCGCCACCCTGACGAGATGGGCTACCGCCTGCGCGGACACCAGCGCGACGATAAATAGCGACACTCAGAAAGCCAGACGGGCCTTCAGGAGGTCGTCAAGTACCGGAGAGGTCGGGGACAAGCCCCTCGCTGATCCATCGCCATCTCCGACCACTTGGTCAGCCCAAACATGAAGTGCTTACGCATGCCGGGGTGGGTGCCGCGCGCGGGGAGCGAGCCGTCGACGTGTCCATGCCTTCGCCCCTGAGCACCTTCACGGTGCCGAGTTCGTCCGTCATCATCTGATGGGCTGTGGCGGAGGCCGTGGCGCTGGGCCAGGACGCCGAGGCCCGTGGGCGGACTTCGGCATCGCCTGGTTCACGCCCCCGTTGTGTCGCGCACCCTCCGCTTCGACGGCGGGCAGCGGGCGGAGGGCTTCGCCCGCGGTGATTCCCCGACGCCTGACAGCTCTGCTGTGCCACGGAGCCTGCCGCCGAGGGCTGGCCCTTATCAGTCGTCCCACCCATATCCACAGGCCGGCGCGACAGGGAGGTACCAGGTCAGGCCCTGATCCGCTCCCTTGAGTGGCTCCGGGGGAGTTCTTGGAGCCGTTTGGGGGTCGAGTTCCGGATCCGGCTCCCAATGGAGCACCGATAGGGGCTGCGATCAGGACGCGGATCCCGGGGCGGTAGCCAGCCACCGTGGCGGAGCCGCCCAGGACGGCTCCCGTTCCGCGAAGTGTCCCTGTCAGTGCCGGTCCCTAGACTTAGACGTGCGTACACGCCTCCCCTAGGAGAGCTATGCAGTACCTCTACAAAGACCTCGGCAGCCTCAAGAGAGGCTCGACCGTCGTCGTTACTTTGCGCAAGCAAGCCAATGTCCAGGTGATGACCCGGAGCGAGTACGGTAAGTACAAGTCGGGGAAGCGGTACCGGTACCTGGGTGGTCGTGTCACTCGCTCCCCCTTCAAGGTCACCATCCCCAGCAGCGGGCACTGGGTCGTGGCCTTCGACCTTGGGGGGTACGGGGGACGCATTGACGCATCTGTGCAGGTACAGCCGCCCCCGCGGGGTTTCCTCCCTCCGGCCAGGGAACCGCAGCGTAACCCGGCTCGGTCCGTCGCAGTCCATGAGCCGGAAGTACCTCCCGCAGACGTGCTGGGCGGCCAGACCTGGGATGTCTTCATCTCGCACGCTTCTGAGGACAAGGCGGCCGTTGCCCGCCCCCTCGGGGACGCGTTGGCCACGTTGGGTGTGGCTGTCTGGCTCGACGAAGCCCAGATGCGGATCGGCCACAGTCTCCGCCGCAAGATCGACGAGGGCATCAAGGCAAGCCGAATTGGCGTCGTTGTTCTCTCGGCGTCTTTCATCACCAAGGGCTGGCCCAACCACGAGCTTGACGGACTAGTAACTCGCAACGTGGCTGGAGAGCAGTCGCTCCTGCCGATCTGGCACAACCTGAGTGCTGATGACGTTCGGCGCTACAGCCCATCCCTCGCAGATAAAGTGGCGATGAGCACCGACGCCTACTCAATCGAAGAGATCGCAGCGCAAATCGCTGACGTAGTTCGGGAGGAGTGCGCCACTTAAGCCCGGCGAAGCTGTCTCCGAGTCAGCTACAGATGCGCCCGTCTAGACTGGCATGACCACGCCCGCCGGAGCAGAGTCCAACATACCTCGGCGAGCAGGAGCGGCTGCCACGGGAGAGGCGAGGGCCGCCAGACATAACGGAACGTCAGCGCTAGGGGGGGCAGGTGGCCAGGCGGAATGGGCGTGTAGGCAACGACACGGTTCGTATGGCTTTGCGCGCGGTGTTAGCCGGCGTGACCGGCAGCGTGATCGGTATCGCCGCGTACTCGATCAGCCAGACCGGTGGTCAGCGGCTGTCGATCATCGTGGGCACCCTCATCGGCGTCGCAGCCGCCCTCGGTCTGGAGCTGTACCGCAGATCCGCTCAGCTGACCGAGGTGCGCCTCGTCCTCCTCGGCAACGAGATGTCGTTCACCACCAAGGCTGACATGCGTCAGGCTGCTCAACGGATGTTCTTCCAAGCCGCCACTCGGGTAGCCACCCGTCCGCTGGAGGACGGCAGCGGGAACCTGCGCGAGGCCCTGACTTCGCTCAAGACGCTGTTCGATCTCTATCGCGAGCCGCTGGAGGGCTACACGACCCCTCCTCCCCCTGCCAAGGGGGACTCGGTATACGAACTGGCCCTGGACATCCTCAACTTCGAGCTGGCTCCTTTCCTGTCCAAGTGGCATCCCAGCCTCAAGGAGTTTGAAGACCGTCACCCCGACCAGGACGAGTCGGAGTGGCCGCAGAACGCCATGTTCCGCACAGAGCTCCGCCACTTGCAAGAGCGGCTGAGACCGTACGTGATCGGGCTGGGGGAGATCGCCGGCATCCGCGATCCGGAGCGGCATCTACGCCCGTCGCGCCGCTCGGTAGAGTCCGGTCCCACTCTGCCGCAGCAGGACGGGCCGAGACCTGGGCCGCGGGAATGACACGGCCCCCGCCGGGGTCGTGCAGCGGACGTGGTGTCGCATGATGGCAAGGTGACGATCTTCATCGTGCAGTCGCCTCGTGGGCCGGCCCCGGACGACCGAGCAATCTACTCACCCCCCCCCCCGTCGATTTTGGGTCATCGAGCGGGAGGGGACAGTCCATCGACTGAGGTCCACGCGAGGAGGCCGAGATGAGCAGTCGCGACGCCTCCGAACCAGAGTGGGACGTCTTCATCAGTTACAGCCGGTCGGATGCCGGCAAGGTCGGCTCGCTGGTGCCCGCGCTCCAGGCACTCGATCTGCGGGTGTTTGTCGACGACACCGCCGTGGACGATTTCGCGTCTATCACTGCCACCATCACGGACGCACTTTCTCATTCAAGGATTCTGCTCGCCCTTTACTCGGCGGACTATCCGCAGCGGCGAGCGTGCCAGTGGGAATTGACCTACGCCTACCTGACTGGACAGCGCGAGGGAAATCCTCGTGGGCGCGCATTGGTAATCAACCCCGAACCGGATTCCGACCACGTGCACCCGGTGGAACTGCGAGACACCCGGCACTGGCCCTGGCCCACCACCCCGGAGGGATTCAACCGCCTCGCCGCACGGGTGACCGACCACCTTGGCACCGTCACCACCGTCATGGGAGACGCGGCGGACACGCCTTTCGTACCGTGGCTGCCCGCGCCGGCCCGCACAGGCTCGTTCCGGTTCACCGGCCGCCTGGCTGAGCAGTGGCGCATTCACACAGCCCTCCACCGCCATCGTGCTCCACTGGTCGCCCAGGCCGGTGGGGGACGCGGCGCGCAGCTACGGGGCATGGCCGGGATGGGCAAGTCCCTGCTAGCCCAGGAATACGCCCTGCACTTCAGTTCAGCCTTTCCTGGCGGAATCTTCTGGTTCGATCTACACGCTTACGAAGAGGCACCCTCGGAAGCGATGGAGTCCTACGCCGATCAGGTCTCCACGGTGCTGGCGGCTCTCCGGCTCACTGCCTCGACGTCCTCCCTGCCCGGCCTGCTCAGCCACCTCGCGGTCGCGCTGGGAGAGCACAACCTGCCCTGTCTTTGGGTAGTGGACGGTGTCCCCGACGGACTGACGCCGGACCAGCTCAATCTCCTGCGCGGCCCGCACCTACTCACGGCGACCTTGATCACGACCCGGTCCCAGCGGTACACGGCCTTCGCCGAGTGCGTCGAAGTGGGTCCGTTGTCAGATGCCGACGGGTACCACCTCCTCACCTCGCGCCGCACACCCCACAACGAGCTGGAACACGCTGGCGCTCTCGCGCTCGTCCGCGATGTCGGCGGGCATCCAGAGGCGCTGGATCTACTCGCCGAACTCGCAGCCACCGGTGACTTCGCCGCGGTGCGCAATCGCCTGCATGCACACGGCCCGGACGTGCTGGCCACCCGCCGAACCGCGTCCGATACCGGCGCGTACGCTCCCCGTCCACTCGCAACCGCCTTGCTGCCGAGGCCACTCTCCGACACGAACCCCGCTGATGACGTCCTGCGACTGCTTGCGCTCGCCTGCCCAGCGCCGCTGTCCCAAACAGCCCTGGAAAACGTGCTGTCCTCCATTGGCCCCTACGATCCATGGGAGGTGGGCGTCCTCGTTACAGAAGCCGTGGAAGTTCTTCGCGGCGCCGGCGCGCTGTACCACGAGCCCCTGCGCGACCGTTCCTGGACCACCCATCCGCTGATCGCCCGAGCCGTACATCGCCGTGACTCGAACGTGGCCCGCCAAGAAGACCTCCGTCGCCTGCTCCTGCACACGCTCGTGCCGGACGCCTCGGCCCGGACCGCAGTCCCGGACCGGCCTGCGAAGACAAGCCCGGCTGACACCCGGCGCACCCCTACCGCTTCAGTCGGCACCCGCCCCAGCCTGCTGGAACGAGCTGCGGCCTTCGACCTCCAGGTCGAGTTGGTCACCCGAGTCGGTGTCCAACCCCTCCCAGAAGACCATGGCTCCCTACGAGAAGCGCTGACCTCCCTGCACTCAGTGTTCGCCACAACACGCGATCTCCTCCACCGAGTCGCGACCGAAACCGCCACCCCGCTGGCACTTCCCGCCATCGCCGCGCGGCTGATCAACACCCATCTGCGGCCCTTCCTCACGACTTGGCACCCCGCTCTCCAAGAACACGAGACCAATCGGCCGCCGACCGTCAGCCCCGTCGAGCATGAGCGGCGCTGGAAGCACGCCCCCGACATGCGTGCGGACCTGACCGAGCTACGAAAACCACTCACCTCCATCGCCGAAGAACTCGCAGACCTGTGCGGCGTCGACCTCCTGACTCCTTCTCCACCCCGTAAGTGAACTGCAAGAGGCGGCCCATGAGCCCTCGAAGCCAGCCCGAGTAACGTGGCGCAGCTCTATCGAGGCGCGTCAGAATCAAGGCTGGCGATATGGACGCAGCGCGCCGGCTGCCAGCACCGGCGCCGGCGCCGCGCGGCATGCGTAGCCGGGTTGAAGAATCCAGGGCAAGCCAGCGGAAGACCCTGCCGCTGACCGCCTTCCATGACCAGTTCGGCGTACGCTCCCCTCCTCTCAACGCCAACCCAAAAGATCAACACGGCTCGCAGGAGCAAACGCAACCGCGTCCCTCAAACGAGAGAACCAACGCCACATAGCCCTCCCGCCAACGAGGCACCGAGGCCCGGCCGATGTCCGCCCCTCCGTGCTACTCGCATGCCATACATCAAGGAGGGGACGGTCAGCAACGGACACAGAGCATGCCCACCGGCGCCCCGCGGTACGTGCGTCGCCGCAGGCCAGAGACATATGAGCGTGACGAGGCGGTGGGATTCCCAAGCTCAGAGCGCGGGTTCGATTCCCGTCGACCGCTCCAGACAGAGGGCACAGGTACACTTGGGGTGTCGTCAGCTGAGGCTAGGGGCAGGAGTTTGGGGTTCGACTCCCCTTGCGCCCTTCCTCGTACTCGCTTCGGCCGCGTTGGCCTTGAGGTTCGTTGCTCTGACCCTAGGGAAAATAATGTCAGGGAATCCAACTGCCGGCGCTACGCGAAGGGAGAGCACTATGAGCAGAACGCGAAATTCAGTTGAGGTCGTCTCGATGGTGGCCGCGGCAGTCGCAGAAGGTTCCGCAGCGGGTCTGCTGCTCCCCGCCTGAGCTGACGAACCGTGGCCCTGACGCCTGCTAAGGCGTCAGGGACACGCCTTGCCCGATCCAAGGCCGACATAATTCGTTTCCTGCACTTCAAGACTGTCAGTCGCAACTTGTTGCGGGATGTAAGTTCCAGTTTGAGTTGCCTACTCGTCCCGACGCGCCGCCGCCAACTCGATACCCCGCACGGCACGCATCCAGCGAGCCAGGACGTAGAGTGCACCGCCGAGCACTCCGCACGGCTCCCAGATCTCGGTCACCAATGCCGGAATTCCACCGTCGCCCACGATGTAGATCGCCTGTGCGCCCACAATCAGCGTGATGAAACAATTGGTGCGTGATTCCTTGGACAGGAGCCAATCGACAGGACGCAAGAGTGGGGTCGCCAGGTCATGGAGGCGCATTCTCAATGCTGCGAGGACGAAACCTCGGGCAAGATACTGCTGTTCAGCCAGGGGCAGGGAGATTCCTGGGTCGGCGCTGCTTGCCAGTATGGCCGTCCACTCATCATGGAGGTGCGATCGCCCTCCCCCGGCAATCGACGCGGCAAGCATCGTCAAGCGCTGGACCCGACGGGCTGACGCCGGCGCCGGAAGAGTTCGAATAAATACACCCCCGACGAAGAGGAGCCCCGCGATGCTTCCGACAACGCCGTACCGCCACTGAAACAATTGTACAAGTGTCATGGCCGCAGCCACTGCTAGCGAGAGGAGCGTCGTGAAGCCGATGTTTCGGAAAGTCGCAACGTGCCGACATCCTCTCCACAGTGCTCGCCAATCGAGGCTGCGTAGCCATCGATAGATCCTCACACGCCCGTGCCAGAGCCCCGGCAGGAAGAGCATTCCAAAGAGCATCAATGGCCCGTAATCAATCCAGAGAATGCCTGTCGAGAGATCAAGTACCGTCGATGCCGAACTGAACGTTGTGGAGACCGAAGGAGAGAACTCCGTTCCGATGAGGAGAGCGGGCCCAGAAGCTGCCACGGCCAAGCCAAGCCGTCTCAAGCGACACCCCCCGCGAAGCCCAGACGAGCCCGACGCTTGCGGCGAGCTTCAAGCACTGCATTGGCGCTCGCTCGACCTTCCCCTGTGAGTTGGTAATACCGCCGTGGCGGTCGGCCTGGATGTGGCTCCGCCTCCTTCCAACTAGTCACCCACCCACGCTCGGCGAGTCGGTCAAGGATCGGATAGACCGTTCCAGATCCGAGGTCGGCGTCGCGGCAGATACTCAGCCCCCACGCGGGAGAATCGTCCGTCGACGCCAGCAGCACCTCCAGCACAGCGATGGTCGGCTTGGTCAGCCTGGGAGTTGACATAGCGTCAGTCAACCATGTGTCGACTACGACATACAAATCAGATGACCTTGATCCGGAGCAGGGACCGGCCTCAGCTATGCGCGCTACTGAGCTTCAATGGGTGGTGTCGTGTGGGCTGACGCCTCGTGATCCCTGCGGTATGCCGGGTGTGTGAGGTATGCGCAAGGTGGTGGGCTGACTGATGAGCGGCGGGCCTTCCGGGAGAAGTTACGGCTTGAGGCGGCCGAGCGGTTCAGGGCCGGCGACGACAATGCGGTGATTGCGCGTGACCTGCGGGTCAGCGTGCGGTCGGTGCAGCGCTGGCGTAAGTCTGGTCGCAGGGCGGGGCACGAGCGCTGGCGTCCAAAGGGCCGGCGTCGCTGCCGTTGCTGAGCGACGAGTTGTTCACCGTGCTGGAGCGTGGGCTGGCCATGGGTGCGGTGGCGCACGGCTGGCCGGACCAGACATGGACCCTGTCGCGGATCAAGATCTTGATCGGGCGCCGGTTCCACAAGAGCTACACCGTCCAGGGCGTGGCCGCGCTGCTGCGGCGGCACGGCTGGAGCTGTCAGGTCCCGGCCCGCCGCGCGATGGAGCGCAACGAGGCGGCGGTGGCCGGCTGGGTGAAGGAGACCCTGGCCACACGTGGAAGGACCGCGGCGGCACTCGACATCTGGCTCGTCTTGAAGACGAAGACGGATTCTCGATGACGCCGCCAACCACCCGCACCTGGTCCCGCCACGGAGACACCCCCGTTGTCCGCGTGCGGGGCCGATCCCGCCGACGCTTATCGGTGGCCGCCCTGGTCTGCTACAAGCCCGGCCGGCGCCCCCAGCTGATCTACCGGCCTCAGCCAAGGGGAGAAGCAACACGATGCGCAGGTTCCGGCATGAAGCTTAGTGGCTGGCGCTACGGGACTGACTCACCGTCGAGGGGCGCGTTTTCGCTTCGGTGGTCGTTCCACGATCACCGTATGCTGCGCCGCGGGAACCTCGCCCTCCGTGCTCGGCTCAAAGAACCCAGGAGCCGTTCTCCGCATGCTCTGGACGTAGGTTGGCAGGTCGAAGGTTCGCTTACCTCGGTCCAGCGGAATCTGGTGCAGGTGTCCGGCGGCGTCTCGCGCACCGCTTGCCCCGCCCCTTTCACTCAGAACCACCAGCGTGCCATGGATGCGGTCCAGCCAGTTCCCACGGTCTATCCGGGAATCCCACCGGTGTTCTTGGTTCATCTTCGGCGGGGGGAAGCCGAAGGCATACGACCAGGGCACTGCTCTGGAAAGGAGATTCACGATTGAGTACCTGGATGGATCCTGGGCATCACACAAGTGCTTGACGTCATGGCTCGATGCGATGGCACATCCGTAGTGTCTGGGCTCGGCGTGACCGCACTCGACGTAACTACGCATGTTTGGGCAGGCGTTCCACTGGGCCGGGACTGCCCAATGCGTACCTGGATGGAAATACCCCTTGGGCCACCCGTTGTAAAATACATGGAAGGGGTAATAGCCCTTATCAGCGTCGCAACCGCGGATCAAAGTATCGTATTGGAAGCTATCTCCATCGGCTCCTCCATGCCGCAACTGGGCGTATGTGTCGTCCTCGTATGCGCGCTTGGCCTGCATCCTGAGAGAGAGCCACCCTTCATTATCGTCGCCGATCCACCACTCCCAGTCAGCTCCTGTTTCCCGTTCATTCGACTGTGAGCTCTGCCAGATCAGCAGCCCTGGCACACGCCTTCTCATGGCGTCGAGGTTGCTATCCGTAATACTTGTCTCATCAAAACGGCGACCCGGAAGCCGGCTATCCTCCAACCGCCGCCACGTCTGCAGTGCGACTTGGTCCATCGCAGTACACAATGCCTGCAAACTCTCGATCGCCATTTTCGCACCCTTTCGCAGCATGCAAGGCACTTCGCCTTCGGTGCCCCCGACTCAAGGTCGTCCAGTTCGTGCAGGACGATCTAGTCTCAGTGTGGGGTCCTCCACGACAGTTGGTTGCGCGGGCGTCACTCCTGTCCGTCGGAAGCACCACCCGTACCGGATTCTTCCGCCTCCTCGGCGGGCCCATCCGCCGCGTAGGGATGCACGTACCGGTCGTCGTTAAAGGGCCTGAACCAGTCTGCAAGCCCCATGGGGGCCATGCCCAGCATCTCGCCGACAGGGCTGTCCTCGATGCCGTCCTTGGAGTCGTCGTAGAGCCACTCGTGGTCCGTGTCCTCGTACACGAGGTCGGCGAAGCAGTCGAGGGCCTCCGAGACGCCGTCGTCGAGCAGGCCGAAGGTCTCAAGGCAGACCTTCGCCTCGCTGAGCAGGAGCCGCAGCGCCAGTTCTTCGGCCACACAGCTGAGCTGGGTGAAAGTCCCCTGCGTGAACCGGGTGGTCATGGCGATCACGGTGGCCAGGAAGCGGCGCGCGAACTGCTCGTCATAGCGCAAGGCGTACCGGCGAGGCAGATCCTCCAGGTGCCAGAGCACCCCCTCGCACTCGGCGACGTTCGTGCCCTCTTCCGTCAGCGTGTGGACGTCCATGAACAGCTGATCCACCAGCACGTCCGTAGCCCACACCAACGCGCCGGCGGCCAGCCGCGCGTCCTCTTCCGAGGTGCCCTCGTAGCCGGAGCCTTCCTCGAACTCCTCGTCCTCCTCTGAGACCACCCCGAACATCTCCGGCCCGAAGGACTTGAGCTGCGCCGCCAGCCCCAGCATCTGCCCCCTGGTCCTCGCGGAGTTCGCCGCCAGTTCCTCCTCGCTCGGCGCAGCAGTCTCCGGACCCCGGGCGAGGTGCGCGCGACGTTCCGCCGGATCAGCCGGCGGAGCCTCCGGCCCTTCGGCCGCGTCCAGGCTCTCCTCGGCGAGATGCGGGTGGAGTTCCACCTCGCACTTCACGACGGTCCACTCCGACAGCAGCTCCGAACGCTCCAACAGCTCCCCCACCAACGAGCGCACCGCGTCCTCGGCGAACTCCAACGCGGGGCCGTCCACGAAGACCTTCAGCAGCGCGCCACCGGGGTAGACGGCCACGACGGTGTCGAGGACCTCCACCTCCACGCCGTCCGGGCCGTCGATCCCGTCCACCGTGTCGAAGCCCTTCTCCAGCAGAGCGATCGCCCCGACACGCTGCAACTCATCCATCTCCGGAGCGCCATCGGCGATCCGGGCATCCACTGTCACGACGTACGTCACACCGCCAGCCTTGCAGGACCAGGGCAGCTCACGGGAGCAAACGCCGGACACCGCGACACTCTCGCCTACCGCACCTGCTGAGCCGCCCCGCCAGTTGCGCCACAGCCCACTGTCGTTGCTGTCCTCCGTGCCACTCGCGTGCCATTCACCGCGGGGAAAACGGGACAACCAGGGTCACAGATCACCCGCCACTAACGTCAGCGCCTCGCGCGTCACTGCAGGCCAGGGACGCTCTGGCGTTCGAAGGCCGTGGGATTCCCAAGCTCAGAGCGCGGGTTCGATTCCCGTCGCCCGCTCCACGACAAACCCCCAGGCCAGAAGCCCGGGGGTTGTTTGCTGGGCGGGGTCAGCGCATGTCCGCGTGCCAGATCCGTGCCACATATGGGCCGTCGGGCGCTCGCACAGTCGCGCGTACACCAAGGCGCCCACGGCAAGTTCGGCATCCCCTCGGCTGACGACATGCTCCTCGCTGCGCTGCCGCAGTGTCGGCGCCCGGGGAATGCGGCCGTGCCCGCACCATGTCGCCATTCGGCCGGCCCCTCCCCGGACGCACCCGCCTGATGCTGGAGCGGCTGGACCCGGCATGGGCGCCATCCTCTGCGCGTGGCGTTCTTGCCATCGGCCGCCTGTACCCGAAGGGTTGGTGCCATGCCCCAGACCCCGAACGCCCCCGAGTCAGCCGATGTCATCGTGGTGGGAGCGGGCCCGGCCGGCTCGGCCGCCGCGTACCACCTCGCCCGGCAGGGCCGGGACGTCCTGCTGCTGGAGAAATCGGAGTTCCCGCGCGAGAAGGTGTGCGGCGACGGCTTGACACCCCGCGCGGTGCGCCACCTGATCCGGATGGGCATCGACACCGATGGCCCCGGCTGGCACCGCAACCGGGGTGTGCGGTTCTTCTCCCACGGCGCGGTCGTCGAGATCGACTGGCGCGAGAACACCCGCTTCCCCGGCTACGGCCTGACCCGCTCCCGCCACGACTTCGACGAGATCCTGGCACGCCGCGCCTCCGAGGCCGGGGCACGCCTGCACACCGCGACACGGGTCACCGAGCCCGTCCTCGACCGCACCGGCCGGGTGCGTGGCGTGGCAGCCCGTGTGGGAGCCGGCCAGGAGCCCGCCGTGTTCGAGGCGCCGCTGGTCATCGCGGCCGACGGCGTGGCCGCGCGGCTGGCCGTGGCGCTGGGCGTGGACCGTGTGTCCAGGCGGCCCATGGCAACGGCCATCCGCCGCTATCACCACTCGGCCGCCCGCCACGACAACCCCTACCTCGACATCTGGGCAGACCTGCGCGCCGGGCCCGGCAGCCCGCCGCTGGCCGGCTACGGCTGGATCTTCCCCATGGGCGACGGCCGGGTCAACGTCGGCCTCGGCCTGGTCCACGGCGCACCGTCCGGACAGCCGGACACGCGGCGGCTGCTGGACGCCTGGCTGGCCCGTACGCCCTCCGAATGGGGCCTGACGGACCCCGGCTCCGCCGACGGGCCGGTGCGCGGCGCGGCCTTGCCGATGGGGTTCAGCCGGCTGCCGCACTACACCCGCGGCATGCTGCTCGCCGGGGACTCCGGTGGCATGGTCAGCCCGTGGAGCGGCGAGGGCATCGCGTACGCCATCGAAGCGGGCGAGCTGGCCGCCGAGACCGCCGCCACCGCGCTCACCCGCCCCGCCGGCCCTTCGCGCGAGCGGGTCCTCCAGCGCTACCCGCTGGAGATCCACCGCCGCCTGGGCCGCTACTACCGGCTGGGCAACCTCTGGGCGGACCTCCAGACCAAGCCCGCCTTCACCTCGTTCCTCAGCCGCCGCATCGTCACCTCGCCCGCCGCCATGCGGTACCTGACGCGCCTGCTGGTGAACGTGACCGACGACGGCAACGGCCGGGACACGCCCGACCGCGTCGTCAACGCACTGGTACGCGCCGTCCCGGCGCAGGTCCCCCGCAAGCGGCGGTGATCACGCCCTCCTGTCTTGGAGCCCTCTGGGTCTGGCCGGGGCGGTGCGCGGCGAGCACACCCTCTTCTACGTCACCGCCACCTGGCGTCTGATCGAAGTTCAGGTGCTCGACCCCACCGCGCTGCGGCCCGATTCCTGCGGGCCCGGTCCTGTCGCGTACGCCAGTGGGGGTGCGATCGCCTGCACGTCGGCGCCTTCGCCGACCCACAGGCCGATGAACAGCGCGGCGGTCGCTTCCAGGAGGCCCGCTCGGTCGAGGCCACCGCCGGCCACGGGCCGGCAGCCGGCGTCCCGCACCAACGCACGCACCTGCGCCAGCGCCGCTTCGTCGTCCCCGCAGACCGGAACGGCCAGCGGCCGCCCGTCGAAGACAGGCGGCGCCATGCGCCACACATCCTCGTGACAGAGATTGAACGCCTTGACGACCTGCGCTCCCGGCGCCGCCGCAGCCAACTGCTCGGCGGCAGAACTGCCGCCGAGCGTCAGCAACCGGAAGCCCGGCCCGATCGGATTGGAACAATCAATCAGTGCCTTGCCGGCCAGGGCAGCCCGCAGTTCCCGCACCACCTCTGCTCCCGCGCCGAAGGGCAGCGCGGCCAGCACCACCTCACCGAACTCGGCCGCGGCATCCAGACCGGCAGGCTGAGCACCGTCCCCGATCCGCGCCGCGAGCCGCTCCGCCTTGGTCACATCCCGTCCCCCGATGGCGACGTCGTGGCCGGCTCGCGCCCAGTGGGTGGCAAGCGCGTCCGCCATGTTGCCCGTCCCCAGCACACCGATTCTCATCGCGCGGTTCCCTCCCAGGACTGCTTCTGCTTCGACCGTCACGACGACGCTATGGGGCTTGTCGGGCACCATTTGGTACGTGACCACCGACGCTCTCCTCGCCGACTGCCGCGCCCGCCTGGCCTTCGACCTGCTGTCCAACACCTGGAACGCGGTCGTGCTCTGGGCGCTGCGCGAAGGCCCTCGGCGCCCGGTCGACCTGCGCGAACAGATCGGGGGTATCAGCTCCAAGGTCCTCACCGAGACACTGCGGCGCCTGCAGTTCAACGGGCTCGTCCACCGCCAGGCACACCCCGGGGCGGCACCACCGCGGGTCGACTACCAGCTCACCGCACTCGGCCGTTCCCTGCTGGCCCCCATCGACGCCGTCGGTGCCTGGGCGTTCGAGCACGGAGACGACGTCATGGCTGCGCAAGAAGCCCACTGCACCGCCACCCGTGGACCTTCCTCACAGTGACCGCAGGCGTCGCCAGCAGCTGAGTGCAACGGTGGAACCCGGTCTCATCGCCCGAGTGGATCTACTTCACCCCGCCGAAAACAGAGGAGGCGTGAACCGGCCCCGGCCATGCACCGGTTCGGCAGATGTCGCCGACGACCGGTGTCCTGCGCCAGGGGCGCACGTCACGCGTCACGGCGCGCCAGTGCCACTCCCGCGGCGGCCAGGCTTGCGATGACGTAGCCGGCGAAGACCAGGCAGGCCGGAAGCGGGTCGAGGAGGTCGGGCTGATTCTGGACCGTCAACATGGCCTTGCCCGTGGTCGCGGGCAGATAGGGCGTCACCTCGTCGGCGAGCGAGGCCGGCAGCAGGCCGGCCAGCGAGTCGAGCAGGAAGACCGCGAAGCACACCGTGGTGACGGCCAGCGCCGTGCTGCGCATGAGCACGGCCAGGGCGACGCCGATCAGGCCGATGCCGGCGAGGTAGGCGGGGGTGGCCGCCAGGGCGCGCAGCACACCCGCGTCGGAGAGCGACGGGGCGACGCCGTGACCGTCCAGCAGCGGTACGGAGCCGAGGAAGGAGACCGCCACGGAGATCGCGCTCACGGTGGCCACGACCGCGCCGAAGACCAGGGCCTTCCCCCAGAGCAGGGGCAGGCGCGTGGGCACGGCGGCGAGGCTGGCACGGATCATGCCGGTGGCGTACTCGGTGGACATGAAGAGCACCCCCAGCGCTCCGGTGAGCAGTTGGGCGAAGAACACGCCGCCCAGGACGGCCCCGACCGGGGTGGTGGGGACGAACGGCGCGTCGTCGATTTCGGTGCCCGCCGCGAACGTCTTGGCCATGGCGGAGGAGGAGAGCGGGCCCAGGGCCATGAGCAGCACTGCCGTCGCGGCCAGGCCGACGGTCAGGGCACGGACCGAGCGGAGCTTGATCCACTCGGAGTGCAGCACCCGGGGCAGGGTGACGCCGCGGCGTCGGGTCTCCGCGCCGCCATCGGTCGTGAGTACGGTCATCAGGCCGCCCTCCCGGCGGGTTCCGGCGCGCGGTACTCCACCGCGTCGCGGGTCAGTTCCATGAACGCCTCCTCCAGTGATGCCTGTGAGGTGGTGAGCTGGTGGACGGGGATCTGGTGCGCGGCGGCGAGGTCGCCTATCCGCTCGGCTGCGACGCCTTCGACCGAGAGTTCGTTCCGCCCGGCGGTGGTGACGGTGACGTCGGGGCCGAGGAGCAGCTTTTCCAGCCGGTCGGCCTGCGGGGTGCGTACCGACACCCGGCGTCCGGACAGGGTGCCGGTGAAATCCTCGGCCGGCAGGTCGGCCAGCAGCCGGCCGCGGCCGATGACGATGACGTGCTCGGCGATCTCGGCCATCTCCCGCATCAGATGCGAGGAGACGAAGACGGTGCGGCCTTCTCCCGCGAGCCGGTTCAGCAGGTCGCGGATCCACAGGATGCCCTCCGGGTCCAGCCCGTTGACCGGCTCGTCGAGCACGACGGTCCCCGGATCGCCGAGCAGCGCCGCGGCGATGCCCAGGCGCTGCGCCATGCCGAGGGAGAAGCTGCCTGCCCGGCGCCGGGCCACGTCGGTCAGCCCGGCCAGGTCGAGCACCTGAGAGACACGTCGCCTGCCGATGCCGTTCGTGGCCGCCAGCGCGTGCAGGTGATCGAACGCCGACCGGCCCGGGTGCCCGGCCCCGGCTTCCAGCAGTGCCCCGATCTCCCGCAGCGGGGCCGGGTGCTCGCTGGGGGCGCGTCCGCCTACCCGCACGGTGCCGGCGGTCGGGGCGGCCAGGCCGAGGATGACGCGCATGGTGGTGGACTTCCCGGAGCCGTTGGGGCCCAGGAAGCCGGTGACGATCCCGGGCCGGACGCTGAAGGACAGCCGGTCCACGGCGGCGGTGGACCCGTAGCGTTTGGTGAGTTCGGTGACTTCAATCATGGGAGCCACGGTGCCGGGCGGCGGATGTCGCCGGCGTCCCCTCACCGGGGTCAGTCGGGCCTGCCCCGCGGGTGGTACGGGCAGGCTCAGCCCGAGGCCGTCACCAGGCCGGTCTGGAACGCGATGACCACGACCTGCGCCCGGTCCCGTGCCCCCAGCTTGGCCATGGACCGCTTGAGGTGCGTCTTGACCGTGGACTCGGCGAGGAAGAGCCGCTCGGCGATCTCGTCGTTGCTCATCCCCGTGGCCACCAGCGCGACGATCTCCCGCTCCCGCTGGGTCAGCACCTTCAGCAACTCCGGGACCGCACCGTCCGTACGGTCTGGCCGGGCCAGGAACCGGGTGATCAGGCCGCGGGTCGCCGTAGGAGACAGCAGCGCGTCACCCCGTGCCACCAGCCGGATCGCGTCGGCGAGTTCACGCGGCCCGACGCCCTTGCCCAGGAAGCCGCTGGCCCCGGCGCGCAGCGCCCGCAGCACGTACTCGTCCACTTCGAAGGTTGTCAGCACCAGCACCCGGACCCCGGCAAGACCGTCGTCCGCGACGATCCGGCGGGTGGCCTCAAGACCGTCCAGCTCCGGCATCCGGATGTCCATCACCACCACGTCGGGGCGGGTGCTGCGGGCCAGTTCCACCGCCTCGACGCCGTTCGCCGCCTCACCGACCACCTCGAGGTCATCGGCCGCGTCGATGAGGGAACTGACCCCCGCGCGAATCAGCGTCTGGTCGTCGGCGAGCACGACACGGACCGTCATCCGCCGCTCTCCTCTCCGCCCGTCGGCAGCCGGGCCAGCACCCCGAATTCTGCGCCGCCGCGCGGCCCGGCGTGCAGCGTGCCGCCGACGGCGGCGACCCGCTCGGCCATGCCGGCCAGCCCGTAGCCAGAAGGGCTGTCCGCGCTCCCACCTGGGCCGTTCACCCTACCGGGAGGCCGTGCAGCCCGGTTCTGTACGTCGATGCACAGCTCGTCCGGACGGTACGACAACCGCAGCCGTACGACGCCATGGCGGCTGCCGTGCTTGCCCGCGTTCGTCAATGACTCCTGGATCACGCGGTACGCCGACAGACCGACGGCCGGCGGCAGCTCCCGGGGTTCGCCGGACACACTCGACTCCACCCGCATCCCGGCCGTCCTCGCGTCGGCCACCAGCCGCTCCAGGTCCGCCAGCCCGGCCGGTGGCCGCACGGGCTCCTCGCCGGCATCACGGCCGTCGGGGTCACGGAGCACCCCGAGCACCGCCGTCAGCTCGCCCAGCACGGTGCGTGCGGCGTGCTGGACGTGCTCCAGCGCCTCCTCCGCCTGCTCGGGCCGCGACCGCAGATGCAGCGAGGCGACTCCCGCCTGCACGTTGATCACCGCGATGTGGTGCCCCACCGAGTCGTGCAGTTCACGCGCGATGTGCAGCCGCTGCTCCGCCGCCTGCCGCCGTTCCCGTTCCCGCCGCGCCACCTCCACGGCCCGTCTGCCGCGCACGCCGTTGCCACCGGCGAGAGCCGCCGCCAGCACGGCGATGAGCAGCAGCGGCCCCTCGGCGCTGTTCGCGCCGACTGCCGCCTCGGCGAGCGGAACCCCCGCCGACAACCCCACGACCGCCGCCGTGCCCGACCGCAGCACGGTCCGCCGCCCGCTCACGACGCCGACCCGGTAGCCGGTGAGCCCCACCGCGACCAGCCCCGGCTCCGCCATCCGGAGCGCCGTCACCAGTACGCCGGCGCCGCACGCCAGCGCCAGCGCGGCACTCGGCAACCGACGCCACAACCCCACGCCGGCGGCGGCCAGCAGCGCCGCGACGGGCACGACCGGGCTCCGCGCCTCGTCCAGTCCCCGGCCCAGCACACCGGCGCCCATCAGCAACCCCAGCGCGGCGTCGGCAACCCACCCCGGCACACGCCGCCCCACCCGCGCCCACCTGCCCACCCGCGCCTCCACCCGGTTCACGCTTCCACGCTAGGAAGCAACCCCAGGCAGCACGTCCCCCCACAGAGGGAGCCGGAACGTACCACCACAGGAGCAGCGATCTGTCGGGCGGCGCCTACAGGTACCCGCATTCGGCCCACCTAAGGGCTTGCAGATCATCAGCACGTCGAAGGCCGCGATGTAGACCATCAGGCGCCAGCGCGGCCCGGGGGCGTCGGCCAGGGCGTCCACCTGGGCGGCGGTGGCGATCGGCCGCTCAGTGGCCGACTCCTTGCCCGCTCTTGCCGATCTTGATGGTGAGTTTCTTGGCGGTCTCGAGGACCGCGGTGCCTCTGGCCTTGATCGCGACGGCGAAGGTGAGCATGTCGTCGTCCACCACCTTCGGGCGGCGCGGCGCCGGGCGCCAACGCTTGACCGCAGCGGACAGCTCCAGCCCCATGCGCGGACCGCAGAAGAGGACGGTCCAGTCGTCGCCTCAGTGTCCGTCGCGGACCACCGCTACCCCGCCGACCCGGGTCGTGATGCCCGCCGGCCCGCGTCGGGCCGAAGCGAGCACGCTGGCCGGCCGAACCGGACCGGCCAGCCACCGTCCGGCGCCGGCCCCGGGCCGAGGAACGCCGCGTGCGAGGTGCCGGCCGCAGCAGCGACCGCACGCCGGTCCGCGTCCGTCGCCACCGGGTCGTCGTCGGTGACGGCCGTGGGGCTACCGCCCCGGCCGTCGCGCCGCACACACGCATCAACCACCGTGACATCCGGCCAGGACATCGGTCAGTCGATGCCTTCGACGATGCGGAAGTCCCGCTCGGCGCCGTCGGAGAGGGCGACCAGCGCCTCCTGGTAGGCCGCACTCTCGCGCGCCGCGACGGCCTGCTCGAAGCTGTCGAACTCGACCAGGACGGTGCGCTCGGCGATTCCGGCGTCATGCGCCACGACCCGACCGCCGCGGACGAGGGTCCGACCGCCCGCGGGCTCGACGGCCAAGCGGGCAAGTTTGTTGTAAGCAGCCAGCTTCTCAGGATCTGAAATGGTGCGGTAGACGCTGACCCAGTAGCCCTTGGGCACGGAACCTCCAGTGTGGGAATGAGAGCGTCTGACTTACGGGTTGGTCTCGGACGAGCGCCGGGCGGGAGCGAGGCTTGTCAGCGTCGTGATCGCCATGGCACCGATGCCGACCAGCGGCGCGGTGGTGCAGGGCCCAGTCGAGTCTGTTTCGAAATCAGAAACGCTTGGATGGATGCTAGTGTTTCGAATAACGAAACGCAAGGAGGGTCATGCCGGCACCACGCCCAGGAACACCGGTTCGGGGTTCGACGACCGGCCGTCCGCTCATGGCCGCGCTGGACCTGTTCGGCCGTCGGTGGGCGCTGCGCATCCTCTGGGAACTGCGTGCGGGTCCGCTCGGTGCCCGCGCGCTGCTGGCACGGTGCGAAGGGCTGTCATCCAGCGTCCTCTACGAGCGGCTCCGCGAACTCGCATCGAGCGGGATCATCGCGCCATCGGCCGATGGCTACGAGCTGACTCGGCTGGGGACAGCGCTCCGTGACGCCCTACGTCCGCTCGACGAATGGGCGATCGCCTGGGCGCAGGAGCAGGAACACAACGATCAGGAGCCCACGGAGACGTGAAGGTCACGTCCGGCCACGTGGAGCGGAGATGTGACGGCCGCCGACTCGGGACACGGGCTCACGCGGCCTGCGAGAAACCTCGGTCGCCGGCCCGTCGCCGCGCAGATGCGTGAAGTCGGCATCCAGGCAAGGGTCGCCCTGGGCGTGGTGCCGACCCTGGTCCTGGGCCTCGGGAGGGCCGGCTCCGCGCAGCCGTCCGCCGCCGCCCCGGTGCCCGCAGCACCGTCGCAGTCCACGGAGGTGGAGATCACCGAGCAGCAGGCGGATGCGGCCAAGGAGTCCGCCGGCTCCGACGGGGACGTCTCCAGGAACAACGTCCTGGTCGAGCACGCGGACGGCGTGATGGATTGGATCGCACAACGACCTCCTCACCGAGGACGACGACCTCACCTTCAACCGCGACATCGCGTCCACCAGGCAGCACGGCGACGTCCAACTGACCACGCGGTCGGTCCGGGCACACGGCCGGGACTGGACGCCGTGGATCATCGGGGGCGGCGCCGCCGGGACGGCACTCGCCGGTGGCGTGTTGTTCCTCGTATGGCGTGGCCGCCGGGCTGCAGCCGAGTGGACCTTGACTGCTGAGCATCGGTAACGCTTCCCCTCGCGAGTACCCGACGAGCGAGGGGCACCACCGCCTGGCGCCGCCGCACAACGCTCTGGGGACTACCGATCGCCGACGGCGCGCCGGACGACGCGGCCGACACCCCGCTGCGGTTCCCCGGGCAGTACGCGGACTCCGAGACCGGCTGGCACTACAACGTCTTCCGGCACTACGACCACCGGCCACCAGCGGCGGACGGCGGCTTCCCGGGCGAGCAGTTCATGAACGCCGATCTGCTGAAGGACGAGTTCGACCTCAAACAGATGAAGAAAGTGGCCGGCACCCCTGAAGAGATGCTCGAAAAGCTCGACATCGGTCGGGGCGACCGGCCGAAGGGACGCTGACGTGATCATCATCCCGAAGCTGCTGGCCGAGTTGCTCGGCGAGGCCGACGAGGACCAGTTACGGCGACTCGCGCCGGACTTCGCCGAGCACGCTCTCGACACGTACCGGTCGGCCATGCGCGAGCCGTTGTACGAGGCGAGCGCGGAGTTGCTCCGTGCCGTCCGGGAGGGAGTCGACACCGGGCGGGCGGGGGAGCGGATGGAGACGGCGCGGCGGTCCTTCTTCGCCGTGCGGACGGACGAGGACGACAGCGGACCGGGCGGGTCGGTGAGCTGGACGGCTTTTCGGGCCTTCGACGTGGGTTCACCCAGGCTGCGGCGGCCCGTGGGGGTGATCCGGCACGACAAGCAGGTTGCCGACATCGCCGCCCGGGCACAGGAGGCCGCCGGGCAGTGGGATGCCGCCGGTGACCCGCGGAGTGCGCAGGCCGCGCGGGTGGCTCGGTGGGAGGAGGCGCGTTGGCAGATTGCACGGGTGGTCGCCACCGCACCGAACCCCAACGACGTGGCCAACGGCGGCAGGTGAGTGCCGGGACCAACTCCCCCGAGCGAGTTGCTTACTGGGGTAGTCCCACCGTTGCCCGATTGCTGTCGCGTGACGTGCTCAAACGCCCGCCCGTGCCAGATGCGTGCCCGTCAGGGGGGTCATCCACGGCCGCCGACGGTCACCAGGGAGCATGCCAAGAACAGCCGGGAGGGTCACGTTCTCGCCGGTCGGCGGCTCGGGTGCCGTAGAGGGCCGAAGACGACTCAATAGGCGGGCCGAGGCTCTGGGCAACGCGCAACGCGCAACGCAACGCCGTGGCGCTCAGGCCGTGCGGGAACTCCAGTGCCGCGCGAACAGCTCTTTCCAGGTCCGTGGGGCCGCAGGCGACCCGTAGGATGCGGCCGTCCGCAGAACTATGAAGCTGCGCCATCTTGAAGTAGCTGGTCAGGGTGCTGGTGTCATGTCGTTTCGGGGTGCTCGTGCTGGTCGTGGCCGGTTGTCTGCCGGGTAGATCATGTGGCAGCGGCGGCGTCGAGGTTCGTCAGCACGAGTAGGGCGCGCAGGAGGTGGGTGGCGCGGGCGGGGTCGGTGCGGAGTTTGGTGAGGATCCGCCAGTTCTTCAGGTGGGCGAAGCCGTGCTCGTTCGCCTTGCCGGTGCGGCGCTGGGTGGGGATGAGGGTGCCGTCGATCAGGACAACCTCCCCGCCCCGCTTGGCGATCTTCTTCAGGGCGCGGTCCAGCCGCGGGGCCTTCGCGGCCAGCAGCGCGATCAGCTCGTCCCGCCAACGGCGCACGGTGGTGGCGGAGATGTCGTTGCCGCCGGCCATGTCGGCCAGATGGAGTGCTGCCGCGCGCGATCTCCAGCCAGGAGTTGAACCACTGACAGGGCGGTTTCGTTGTGGATCATCAGGCACAGCCCTCCCCTGTCACCCCATGGATGTAGGTCTACTGATGGCAGAGCACCCCCAGCAATTCGCCCGGCAGCAGGCGAGCACGCAGGTTGCCGAGCCCGGCAGTATGCCGAGCCCTCGCACACTCACGGACGTACCGGGCTGGTTCTCATTTCTCGACCAGGCTCTCTTCGACTGGTTCCTCATTCGGCAGGGGCAGCGCGCCGAGCGCGGCGACCTACTGGAAATGGGGGTTTATGTCGGCAAGAGCGCTATCCTTCTCGGCCGCTACCTGCAGCAGGGTGAGTCGCTCACCGTATGCGACCTGTTCGAATCCCCTGCGCCGGACGACGCCAACAGTGCGGAGATCGCCCGTTACCTCCCTTTGGCGACGCGACAGGCATTCGAGTGCAACTATCTTTCCTTTCATGACGAGCTGCCGCAGGTGCTGCAAGCGCCCACCTCGGTTGTCGTGGACGAGGTACCGACGGGCTCCTGCCGCTTCGTGCACATCGACGCCTCGCACCTTTACGAGCACGTGTCCATGGACATCGCCGCAGCGCGCAGTGTCCTGCTTCCCAGCGGCGTGGTGGTCCTGGACGACTTCAGGTCGGAACACACGCCCGGCGTCGCCCTGGCCACCTGGGAGGCGGTCCTCGCCCAAGGTCTGAACCCCGTCTGCCTGAGCAAGGACAAGTTCTACGGCACTTGGGACGACCCGAAGCCCATCCAGGATGATCTTCTGGCGATGCTGTCCAGCCGCCAAGACTGGGGCTTCGACACGGAATGGGCCGCGGGCCGCCGTATCGTCAGGGTTCATTCCACGAACAGTGAAGCTGCGTCATCTTGAAGTGGCTGGTCAGGGTGAGCGGCTGCAGTGCGCGGTGGTTCCAGGTCAAGGTGACCGGATCCGCGGACTCGCCGACCCTGGTGGCCTGTTCAACGAGCAGCGAGCCGCGTCCGGCGCGGTGCATCGCGAGGCGGAGGGTCGACCTCATACCGGGCCGGATCCGGTCGATCCGACAACGCGGCGAGGCGCCGTGCCAGGCGTCGTGAGCCCGCCGTGGGTGACGGGACAGCCCTCAGGGCTTCGTGCGGCGGGGTGAGGCTTGCTGGTCGTCCGCGCCGGAGCCGACGTGCCGTTTGGTCACCTGGGAGCCGTGCCAGTCCAGGCACATCACCGTGGCGTCGTCTTCCAGATGGCCGCCGGCCGCGTCCAGGACCGCGGTGCTCAGCGTCAGCGCGGTCTCCCGTGGATGCAGGTGCCGGGTGTCCTTCACGAGGGCGGGCAGATCCACCTGCTCCGCGCCGCGTTCGAGCATGCCGTCGGTAAGCATGATCAACCGGTCGCCGGGACGCAGGTCGAGCTCCTGGACTCGGTACGGATGGGGGATGGCGACAGGCAGTCCGAAGGGCTGGTCCGCCTCCAGGACGATCTCCTCCACAACTCCGTCGCGCATACGGAGCGGCCGGGGGTGCCCAGCGTTGACCACCTCAGCGTGCCCGGTGTGGAGGTCGATGCGCACCAGTTGCCCGGTGGCGTGGCCGTGTGGCCTGTGGCCGGCCAGAGCCTGGTCGGCTTGCCGCGCCTGTTCCGTGAGGTCGGCCCCTTGGCGGCGGGCGCCGCGCAGGGCGCCCACCAGCACCGTCGCCGACAGCGCGGCCCGAAGGTTGTGGCCCAAGGTGTCGGTCAAGGACAGGTGGAGGGTGTCGCGGTCGAGGGCGTAGTCGAAGGTGTCGCCGCTGACCTCTTCGGAGGGCTCCAGATTCCCGCACAGGGCGAATTGCGCCGCCTCGCAGGTGAGCGACAGGGGCAGGAGCTGGTGCTGGATCTCCGCGGCCAGGGTCAGGGGCCTGCTGCGTTTTCCCCAGGTGTAGAGGTCGGTGAAGCGCTGGTTGGCGATCACGATGTAGGCCAGAAGGTGCGCGGCCTCACCCACCGCGTCGAGCACCCCCTGGCCGGAGCCGGGCGGCAACAAGAGTTCCAGCAGCCCGATGGCATCGCCTCGGTTGGTGACCGGAAAGATCACCCGCTCGCCCTGGCCCGTCGTCTCCCGGTACAGCCGCTGGGTGCGTACCACGTGCTCGTAGACACTGCCGAACAGGTCGATTCTGCCCGCTTGCCGCCCGGCTCCTGCCTCCGCCTGCGAGGCGGTGGACAGTGGCACCACCGCTCTCCCGGTCAGGTCCACGATGAGGAACGAGACCCGCTTGGCACCGAAACGCCGCAGCAGGTCCTCGGCGACCACGTCGACGGCCTCCACCGGAGCCGCTGTCTCCGCTGCCGTCAGCAGTCGCGGAAGCTCACCTTGCCCGTCCACCACACACCGCTCCCTTTGGCGGCCCCCCTCATACCAGAGTGAGGAACTCCCTGGGGAGCGACAACCGGGCACCGCTCACCGCGCAGGACACGTCACTCACTGCCACCGTACCGGTTTACCAGCTCGCAGTGGCCCACCGCCCATTGCTTGATCACCAAAGCCGGAGCTTGAGAAGGAGGCATGTGTCGTTTACCTCCGCGAGCGTGGTGTTCCTTGATCGACTCGGCGCGTTCTGCGGCCGTGCCGGCGTTGTGGTCCTTGGCCCGGTGTGTTCTTCGAGCCGGGTGGCCGCCCCGGGCCCGGTCCGGACGGTTTCGGTGCGGCTGCCGGGCGGGCCGCCGCCGTCGCGCGGACAACTCGAAACCCTCGGCTGACGGGTCCGCGCCGATGCATGTGCCGCCGACGCGAAGGCGGTATCGAACTCCTACTTGGAGGCTCCCTGGACCCCGACCCCTGGCACGGCTTCAGCGGTGCCCGTTTGACGCTCGCCGTGCAGCTCCGCACCCTGGTATCAGGGGTCTCGTCAAGGGAGTGTGCGTGTTGGATGCGCAGGATGAGCTTCCCCGGCTGCTGACGGCAGCAGAGGCAGCGGCTCCGGTGGAGGCCGTCGACGTGGTCGCCGAGGACCTGCTGCGGCGTTTCGGCGCCACACGGGTCTCCTTCCTCATCGTGGACCTGACCGGAAAAGCGGTGGTGCCGCTGACCACCGCCTCGCGGGCGAAGGCCGGGCGCGGGCGCCAGGCAGACAGAATCCGCCTGTTCGGCAGTGTCTACGAGCACGTGGTACGCACCCAGCAGCCGTACCGCGAGGCGACAGGCCAGGGCGAGCGGGTGATCTTTCCGGTCACCAACCGCGGCGACGCCATCGGGCTGCTGGAACTCTTGCTGCCGGCCGGCCCCGGCCGGGAGGTGCTCGACGCGGTGGGTGAGGCCGCGCACGTCCTGGCCTACATCGTGATCGCCAACCAGCGCTTCACCGACCTCTACACCTGGGGAAAGCGCAGCAGGCCCCTGACCCTGGCCGCGGAGATCCAATACCAGCTCCTGCCCCTGTCGCTCACCTGCGAGGCGGCGCAGTTCGCGCTGAGCGGGAATCTGGAACCTTCCGAAGACGTCAGCGGCGACACCTTCGACTACATCCTCGACCGCGACATCCTCCACCTGTCCCTGACCGACACCATGGGACACAACCTTCGGGCCGCACTGTCGGCGACGGTGCTGGTGGGCGCCCTGCGCGGCGCCCGCCGCCAAGGGGCCGACCTCATGGAGCAGGCGCGGCAAGCCGACCAGGCCCTGGGCGACCACACTCCAAGCGGTCACGCCACCGGGCAACTGGTGCGCATCGACCTCCACACCGGGCAAGCCGAGCTGATCAACGCAGGCCACCCCCTGCCGCTACGACTGCGCGACGGAGAGGTGGAGGAAATCACCCTGGAGGCGAACCACCCCTTCGGACTACCTGTGGCCCTCCGGCACCCGTACCGAGTCCAGGAACTCGACCTGCGTCCCGGCGACCGGTTGATCATGCTCACCGACGGCATGCTCGAACGCCGCGCGGAGAAGATGGACCTGCCCGCCCTCGTGAAGGACACCCGGCACCTGCATCCACGGGAGACCGCGCTGACGCTGAGCACCGCGGTCCTGGACGCGGCCGGCGGCCATCTGGAAGACGACGCCACGGTGATGTGCCTGGACTGGCACGGCTCCCAGGAGACGAAGCGGCACGTCGGCTCCGGCGCGGACCTCCGGCAAGCCTCCCCCCGACGCCCCGAGCGGTAGCACCACCGTCCCTCTGTGCCACTCGCGTGCCGTACACCGCGGTGAAACAGGGGCAACAAGGGTCGGTTATCGCGTGCTCCGGTCGACCCGCTTCCTGCGTCGCCGCAGGTCAGACACACGCAAGTGATCCAAGTCCTCGGACTTCCCAAGCTCGGAGCGCGGGATCGATTCCCGTCGCCCGCTCCACGAAAACCCCCAGGCCAGCGGCCCGGGGGGCGTGTGCTGCCTGGACCACTTCAGGTGCGGCGGCCCGTTCGCCCGGGCGGTGGTGTCACAGGCGTGGTTGGGTCAGGGACCAGCCGGAGACCGCTGACATCGGGCCGCGCCACAGGGACGTCTCCGCGCTCTCCGGGCCGTGGTGGTAGGTGACGTCGCGCAGGTGGAGGTGGGGCTCCGGCGACGGATCCGGGTCGTCGGGGTCGGTGAGTACCGCGGCCAGCGCGGTGTTGAGGAACGCGGCGACCGCGGGGTCGGATTCGTGGATCTGGTCCAGCCACGCCTCGCGCCAGGCGCGGTGGCTGATCATGTGTCCGTGCAGGACGCCGCCGCCCAGGTGCAGGGTCACCGCGATGCTTGCCTGGGCGTCGTCCGACTCGTCCAGCAGGGAGTTGAGCGCCTGAAGGTACACGTCCATCGTCGTTGTCACTCTCCTTGTCGGTCCGTCGCGCGGGAGTCCTCGCGGTTCGCTTCAGACTCGCCGCCAGCGGGCGCAGGCGAAGGAGAAGAGGGCGAAGAGCACCAGGCCCGCGGCGACCGCGACCAGTAGCCACGGCCCCGCCGCGGTGTCCGCGAAGGACTTCAGCGCCGCATCGACGCCCTTGGCCTCCTTCGGGTCGTACTGCAGAGCGGCCCGGGTGAGGAACACGCCGATCGCGCCCACGACCAGGCCGCGCGCCACGCCGCCCGTGACTCCGGCCGCGTCGACGAGGCGCCTGGTGGTCCGGGACATCCGGGACGTGCGCAGGTGTTTGCGGTACGAGCGCATCGCGGCGCGCACCGCGAGCACCGCGCCCGCCGCCGCGATACCCGCGCCCGCGATGCCCACCACCCACTCCCCGGCGGGCTGTTCCAGCGCGCGGGCGGTGATGTCCCGGCTCTGGCGGTCGCTGGAGGTGTTGTCCTTCTCGCCGGCCGCGAAGGCGAGCACGGAGTAGGCGACGAAGCCGTAGAAGACGGCCCGTCCGCCCGACAGCGCGCGTTTCGACGCCTTGTGCCCGCCGGGCCCGGCCGCTCCGAACGCGGCCTCGGACAGCCGCCACACCGCCATGCCCGCAAGGGCCGCGCCCAGCGCGTACAGCAGGAGCCCGCCGAGCGGTTGCGACGCGATCTCGCCGACGGCGCCGCTGCGGTCGGCCTCCCGCTTTCCCTCGCCGAACGCCACCCGGGCGGCGAGGACCCCGATCAGCAGGTAGAGCACGCCGCGGCCGGTGAATCCGGCCCGTGCGCCCCACTCCACCGCCTGGCTGTCGGCCGCCTTGCGCACCGTCCTGCGGGTCCGCGCCGTCGAGCCTGCCGCCTGCATCATCGACCTCCTCCTCGGTCCGCCTGCGACTGCCCAGGAAGAACCGGAGGAAACGCCGGCCGCAGCTCAGGCCTGTGGGCTTGTGGCTTCGGTGGGGAGGAGTTGTTCGGCCCAGATGGTCTTGCCCTCCGACGTGTAGCGCGTTCCCCAGCCCTGGGCGTACTGGGCCACCAGGAACAGTCCGCGGCCGCCTTCGTCGTCGGCCTGGGCCTGGCGCAGGTGGGGCGAGGTGTTGCTGCCGTCGGAGACTTCGAGGATCAGGTTCACGTCGCGGATGAGGCGCAGGTCCACGGGGCCGGAGGCGTGGCGGATGGCGTTGGTCACCAACTCGCTGACGATCAGTTCCGCGGTGAAGGCGAGGTCTTCCAGGTCCCAGGCCGCCAGTTGCTCGGCGGTGAAGGACCGGGCCTGGCCGACCGCGGTGAGTTCGCACGGCAGGTGCCAGCTCGCGACGTTCTCCTCGTCGATGGAGCGCGGGCGGGCGACGAGGAAGGCGACGTCGTCGCGGGGGCGGTCCGGGAGCAGGAGGCGCTCCATGACCTCGCAGATCTCCTCCAGCGGGCGGTCGGGGTACGCCAGCGCGAAGGCCAGCCGGGTGAAGCCGACGTCGATGTCGCGGTCGGAGGAGGCGGTGATCAGGCCGTCGGTGTAGAAGGCGAGGACGCTGTCGTCCGGGATCTCCAGGTGCGTGCATTCGAAGGGCAGGCCGCCCAGCCCGAGTGGGGGTCCTGCCGGGATGTCGAGGAATTCGACGGCCTTGTCGGGGTGGGCGATGGCGGGCGGGGGGTGTCCCGCGCGGGTGATGTCCGCGGTACGGGAGATGGGGTCGTACACGCAGTACAGGCAGGTGGCGCCGATCACGCCGGGGATGTGGCGGTCTCCGGTCTCCGCTTCGTCGAGGTGGGCGACCAGGTCGTCGAGGTGCGAGACCAGTTCGTCGGGCGGCATGTCGAGGGCGGCGAGGGTCTGGACGGCGGTACGCAGGCGGCCCATGGTGGCCGCCGCGTTCATGCCGTGGCCGACGACGTCGCCGACGACCAGTCCGATGCGTGCGCCGGAGAGGGGCAGCACGTCGAACCAGTCCCCGCCGACGCCCGCGTGGGTGTCGGCCGGCAGGTAGCGGTAGGCGACGTCCACGCCGGTAGGGGCCGGCAGGTCCTTGGGGAGGAGGTGGCGCTGGAGGGACAGGGCGGCGCGGTGTTCGCGGCCGAAGCGCCGGGCGTTGTCGACGCAGACGGCCGCGTGGGCGGCGAGTTCCTCGGCGAGGAGCAGGTCGTCGGCGTCGAAGGCCTCGGGGTTCTTCCAGCGCACCAGGGTGGCCACGCCCATGGTGACGCCGCGGGCGCGCAGGGGCACCACCAGGTGGGAGTGGATGCCGACTTCCCTCAGCTTGTCCGAACGCACCGCATCCTGCGCCAGCCAGGGCGTCGACAGATCCACGGTGGGGTCCAGCACGGGACGGCCCGTGGTGACGCAGCGCTGCTGGGGCGACGTCGCGGAGTAGTTGACGGGCGCCCCCAGCGGCACCACGGATTCCGGCAGGTCCTTCCGGATGGACTGCTGGGCGCGTCGGATCAGTTCGGCGGAGCCGGCGGTCAGGACCGGATCGGGCTCGTGGCCGTGGAGGACGGCGGCGGAGAGGTCGACGGCGACGAAGTCGGCGACCTGCGGCACCAGCACCTCGGCGAGTTCCTCGGCGGTACGTTCCAGATCCAGCGTGCTGCCGATGCGGATACCGGCCTCGCTGATCAGGGTGAGGTGCCGCCGTACCTGGTAGTAGCTGGTGACGTCGAGTACCGCCTGGCCCATCCCCAGGGTGTGGCCGGTGAGGTCCTGGAGTCTGAAGGACGAGCGGGAGCGGACGTGCGGCAGGTGGGAGGAGGAAGTGGCCGGGGGATCGACGTGGGAGACGGCGACCTGCGGCTCGCCCGTCTCCAGCACCTCCAGTGCGCGGGCTTCCGTGACCGGACCGGCCTCTTCGGGCACGGTGTCGGCCAGTGGCCGGCCCAGTTGCAGCCGTGCGGGGACGCCCTCCATGCGTTCCAGGGCAGGGTTGATCATGGTGAGCCGCAGTTGCGGGTCCACGACCGCCAGCCCGAACGGGGACTCGGTGAACAGCCCGCGCAGGATCGCGTGCTCGCGTTCCCGCGCCTGTGCGGTGGCGTAGTCCGTGGCCACGACGAGCCAGCTCGCCCCGCGATCGAGCCCCAGGGGCGTCAGCTGCGTCCTGACCTGGAGGCGGCTGCCGTCGTGACGGTACGCGGTGAAGGTGGCCGTCCACCCTCTTCCGGCCCCGTTGCGTCCGGCTGCCTCCCAGCGCTCGACCCACGGGATATCCAGGAACTTCGTGACCGGCTGTGCGACCGCGTCCGGCGCAGCGTAGCCGAAGAGTGTCTCCGCGCCGTCGCTCCAGTGCTCCACCAGGCCCTCTGGGTCGACCACTATCGCGGCATCGGTGATGTCGAACCGATAGCCCTCTGTCTCCCCGCCAGACGCTTGCGGCCTGTCGGCGTGCGGTGATCCCACATCTCAATGGTGCATCCGTTCGACGGAGCGCACCAACGGGCGCCGCGGGATCCGGGAGAAGATCACTGGTCAGAGGCTTCTTTGCCGTTCGGCCCGCGGTCAGGTGCCCGTCAGGTGCCCTTGCGGAGGACCCGGGTGACGGCTTCGCCCGCGGGGCGGGTGAGGGGGCCCGGGCTGGGCAGGCCGACCGCGGTGGCCAGTTTGCGGCCGTAGAGGTCGACGCCGGCCTCGACGAGTTCGGCGAGTGCGTCCGTAGCCGCGCGGCCGCGGCGCCATCCGGCGAGGAACGTCGCCGCGGCGATCAGCGCGGCCGGCCACCACCACGCGGCGAGCACGCCGTAGGGGACGCTCCAGGCCAGCAGGCGCAGCGCCGCGTCGTACGACTCCCGTGCGCTCCGGAGCTCGGTGCGTGCCGCGTCGGGGAGGATCAGCCACAGGCGGGACCAGGCGGAGTCCAGGTCGAGGCCGTAGGTGGCGAGCACCCGCTCGTCGACCGCGTGGACGCGGTCGCCCGCCCAGGTGGGGCGGGTGGGCTCGACCAGGGCGATCCGGTTGCGGGCGGCGTTGAGTTCTTCGATACGGGCACGGGCGGCAGCGGTGAGGCGGCCCCCGGGTGCGGCCGGTGCCGCGGCCGCCTCCTCCACCGCCCGCTGGAATGCCGCTTCGGCCGCCGTCCACCTGCCGTGGCGCCGCGCGGTGCGGCGGCGGGTGAGGGCGGAGGCGGGGCGGGGCCAGGAGCCGGTCCACCAGTCCTCCACGACGGTCGCGAACGCCTGCACCGCCAGGGCCGTCCCGGCGGAGGCGAGCAGTACCGCCGTCGCGGCCAGCGCCACGCCGCCCGCCGAGCGTGCGGCGGAGCTGGCGGCCAGGGTGTCCACCCGCTCGGCGGCGGCGGTGACGTCGTACCAGTCGGCGTGGCCCAGCAGCGCGCCCAGGGCGACCGTGCCGAGGAAGAGCAGGCCCGCGGGTACGAGCTGGCCGGCCCAGCGGGACGCCAGGTTCCTGCCGAGTTCGGTGAGGAAGGCGTTCATGACAGCGTGCGCCCGCGCAGGGGTTCGCCGTAGAGCCGGCAGGTGCGCGCCTCGGGGGCCTGGTTGCGGGCGGAGACCGTACGGGCGCAGAGGCCGCGCGGGCAGACCAGGACGTCCAGCACGGGGTGGCCGTCGAGCGGCGGGAGTCCGCCGATGCCCGCGCCCCGGGTGGCGGCGCCGAGCCCGCCCGCCACGCCGCTGCGCCGCAGCAGCTCGTTCAGCGCGCCGAGCGCCGCGAGGGTGCGCTGCTCGCGCGTCGCGTCGTGGCCCTGCCGCAGCTCCGCGACGATCCGGTCGAACTCCGCCTCCCCGCCGGCCGCGACCGCCGTACGCAACGTGTCCAGCAGGCCGCACACGCGGGCCAGGGTGTGCATGACGGTGTCGTCGGGTCGGGCGTCCGCCATGCCGGGTACCTCCCCATCGCCGTCCGCCGCTCGCGCCGCCGTCACTCGCGCCGGCGCTCACCCGGCGCTGTCAGGATGACACGGGCATGGCACCCGGATGAGGCATTCGGTCTGGTTTTGTTCTCGCCCGCTCTGTCGCCCCGTGCCAGACTTGTCGGAACTGCGCACGTGCTCAACTCGACTACCTGAGGAGCCGGTTGCATGTTTCGGCGAAGGCGCAGACAGAAGCAGGCCGAGGCCGCCGCCGCGGCTGCCGGTGACGCCACGGGCGGGAGCGTACGGTTCTCGACCCTGCCCTCGGAGACGGCGGCACGCCAGGAAGCCGCCACCGGCGACCCGGTCGCGATGAACCGGCTGGGCATCATCCTGAAGACGAACGGCCGGCCGGACGAGGCGGCCGAATGGTTCCGCAGGGCGGGCGAGGCGGGCAACAACGACGCCATGGCCAACCTCGCCACGTACCTGATGGGCCAGGGCCGCAACGAGGAAGCGGCGCAGTGGTTCGAGCGCGCGGGCGGCCCGCTGGGCGCGGCACTCGCGGCCAGGCTGCGCGGGCAGCCCGACGGCGACACCGGGCCACCGGGCGCCCCCGGAAACCGGGCCGGGTGAGCGGACTTGTTCGACGGCTGGGGCACCCCCGGCTATCAACTGCTGGTCACCGCCTGCCAGCAGGGCAGCGACCACCACTCGGAGTACGAGCGCACCGGACGCCTTCCGTCGCTGGAGCGCGCCATCGGCCTCTTCGAGTCCGTCCTCGCCACCGCGCACCACATCGACATCAGAGCCGCCGCGTCGAACGGCCTGGGCACGGCGCTGTGGTCACGGTACGAACGGTCCGGCCGGCCCGCCGACCTGGACGCGGCCGTCGACCTGTTCCGCAGCGCCATCGGGCTGTTCCCGCACGAGCGCGCCGCGATGCTCCCCGCCTTCCACGCCAACCTCTGCGGCGTCCTGCAACTGCGCTGGCTCCGCACCCGGTCCGAGGACGACCTCACCGGCGCGCTCACCGCGGCCCGCGCCTCGCTCGCCGCCACGTCCGACGGTGACCCCCTGCGGGCCAGCCGGCTCAACAACCTCGGCAACGTGCTGCTGAGCGTCCACGGCCAGCGCCACGACTCCGCCGCGCTCACCGAGGCGGTGGACGTGCTGCGGCGCGCGGTCGGCTGTGCTGCTCCCGGTACGGACATCCACACCTGGGTCCGCTCCAATCTGGCCGAGACGCTGTGCCACCGGTGCGCCACCGAGGACTACCGGGACGTCGAACTGCTCCACGAAGCCGACCGGCTGGCGCGCGAGGTCCTGCACACCACGCCGCGCGGCCACCCGCTGACCCCCCGATTCCGGTCGAACCTCGCCCTCGTCCTGCTGCACCGCTTCCGGGCCGAGGGCCACTGGCAGGGACTCGCGGAGGCGGCCACACTGTCCCGGCGCGCCCTCGCGGCGACCCCGAAGGGGCACCCCAACGCCGCGGAGCGGCGCACCACGCTGGCGGAGATCGATCGCGCGGCCGTCCTGCAGCGCCTCGGCGTGGACGCGACGGCGCTCTCCCGGCCCGGGGCCCTCGACGCGCTCTTCGGCGGTGACGCCGAGGACCCGGTCGGTGGCGGACGCACGGGACGTGGCCCGCGTGGGCCACGGCTCCGGCTGCGGTTCGCGCTGCGCGGGCTGGTACGCGTCCACGAACGGGCCGTGCTCGCCGTACCGCAGGGTCATCGCCTCCACCCCGCCGTACTGCAACTGCTGGGCGGCGTCCACGCGCTGAAGTACGCGGTCCTCGGCGACCGGGCGGCCGGTGCCGCCGCCGCCGAGTGCTTCCGCCGCGTGGCCGTCGACCCGACGGCTCCCGTACGCGACCGGCTCCACGCGGCGCGCCGCTGGGCGATGACCGCCCTCGACACGGCGGGCGACACCGCGGGCGACGCCGCGGGCGACACGGCGGGCGACGCCGCCGGCCTGGAGCCGTTCGCCCTCGCGGTCGCCCTGCTGCCGCGCGCGGCGTCGCAGCAGATCAGCCGCGCCCAGCGCGAACGCCACCTGGCCGAGGCCTCGGGGCTCGCCTGCGACGCGGCCGCCTCCGCCGTACGACTCGGCCGGCCCGAACGCGCCTTGCAGCTTCTGGAGCAGGGCCGCGGCGTACTCCTCGGCCAGGCGCTGGACGCGCAGACAGAACTTTCCGGGCTCCGCGCACACCACCCCGACCTGGCCGACCGGTACGTCGAGTTGAGCACCGCGCTGGACCGCCCGCCGGGCCCCGGCTTCAGCTCCGCCCAGGCGCTGCTGACCACCGCCACCGCGCCCCTCCAGAGCGAGGACCGGTACGCGCTCGCCAAGGACCTGGAGGCGCTGCTCGACGAGGTCAGGAGCCGCCCGGGCTTCGCCGACTTCCTGAAGCCCCCGCAGGTGGAGGACTGTTGTCGGCGGGATCGGCCGAGCAGCCCGTCGTCGTGGTGAACGCCTCGCGGCTGGGCTGCCACGCACTGCTCCTGGACGGCGGGGCCGCACGCGCCCTCCCCCTGCCGGCCCTCGAATACCCCGACCTGCTGCGCCGGGTCCGCGACTTCCACGCCGCGGTCCGTACCGCCGGCGACCCCGAAGCGCCCCTGGCCGAGCAGCAGGCGGCGCAGGGCACGGCCCGCGCCACCCTGGGGTGGCTGTGGGAGGTGCTCGCCCTGCCGGTGCTCGACGCCCTCGGCCTGGCCCCTGCGCCCGCCGGGCCGCACCCCGCAGCGCCCGCACGGCCGGGTGCCGGGCCGCTGCCCCGGCTCTGGTGGGTGCCCACCGGCCCGTTGACCGCGCTACCGCTGCACGCCGCGGGCCCCGCCGGCACGACGGCCGCCGACGGCGTCGACGGGGTTCTCGGCGGGGTCCTCGGCGGGGTCCTCGACTGCGTCGTGTCCTCGTACGCACCGACCGTCCGCTCCCTCATCCACGCACGGCGCCACGAGGGCACCCGGGACCCGGGCCGGACCGGCGCGGGGCCGCCCCGCCCCCTCGTCGTCGCCATGCCCAGGACCCCCGACGCGACCGACCTGCCCGGGGTGGACGAGGAGACCACCGCGCTGACCGCGCGCTTCCCCGGGAGCCGGGTGCTGACGGGACCGCGGGCGACCCGCGCCGCGGTGCTGGCGGAACTCCCCCGGCACCGCTGGGCGCACTTCGCCTGCCACGCCGTCGGCGCGGCCGACGCGGTCTCCGCCGGCCACCTCCTGCTCCACGACCACCGGACGGCCGCACTCACGGTCACGGACGTGGCCCAACTCCGGCTGCGCGACGCCCGGCTCGCCTACCTGTCCACGTGCGAGACGCACCTGGGTCCACGAGCGCTCGCCGACGAGGCGCTGCACGTGGTCGGCGCGTTCCACATGGCAGGGTTCACGCACGTCATCGGCACCTTCTGGCGCGTCGACGACCAGATCTCCCCGGCCGTGGCCCGGCACTTCTACGCCACCGACGACACCCCGGCCCGGGCCCTCCACGCCGCGATCCGCGCCCAACGCACCCGCTACCCGGTCACGCCGACGCTGTGGGCCGCGTACCTCCACGTGGGCGCGTAACCGGAACCTGGGAAGTCGCCCCAGGACTCGACCCGGCGAATCGTCATGCGGCTGCAGTGAGTTGGCGAAGACGCGGCTACGGCACGCCCAACGTGCGCAGGGAATCCGTGACGACCGCCAGGTGATGCGAGGTTGCCCAGGCACGCCAGTCGGCCGGACGGCCCGCCTTCCGGCGAAGCCTTCGTGCGCAGACGGCGAGTTGTTCATCTCCCCAGGAGACCGACTCTCCGTGAACGGGCCAGAGGCCGGAGTGCAAAAGATCCTCACAGAGGGCGAAGAAGCCGTCGTTCCCCGGGTGGTGGTTGTGCGAGATCGACACTGCCCAGTCCTCGCCCACGGTGTAGCGAAGGTTGGGCGCCGCACGTCGTCCCGGTGCGACGCTCATCGCGGTGTGAGTAATCCCGTAGTCCCCGAAGTCAGGCGCCTGGCCGCGGAAGGCGTGGGCGACCTTCCGCCAGAGTGCGGCGTCCCACCGACGGAAAGGGTGCAGGCGCTCGCGGGGAAGTCCGCGGAGTGTCGGGGGAAATGCGCCGGACGCCACGGTCACGGAACGCCAGGACGTCCGGCTCGCCCAGCGCAGGGCGTACAGCATCCGAGGTACGGCTTCGGCCACTGCGGTGTCGCAGGAGACATGGCCCGCGTCCAAGAGCAGGTCGATCTCCTCGGCCGCCAGAGACAGACCACTCAAGGTTTCTGCTGTCAGCCGGTCGGCCAGCACCGGGTCGCCAGGCATCCAATCCAGGCAGAGGCGCATCACCGCACCGCCCCTGTGCGCGCGCTGGACATCCCGTACCTCGGCGAGCGCGCACTTCGGATCGTCCGGCCGGAAGACCGGTAACAAGGTGAGCAGCCAGGCGCCGAACGACTCACTCAGCCAGCTCAGCGGGGGACCGCGCCAGACCCCTCCCACCGGCCCGTGCCGCCAGAGTGCACCGCAGTCCACAGCGAGGTCGAGGCCTGCGGGAAGGTGTTCCCAAGCGTTCTGGCGGAACGTTTCCAGAATGTCCCGCACCTCTCTGTCCGGCACGACCTCCATGACAGGCCGCACCATCTCCTGGACCTCCGGTGCCATGTGGCCGAGTGCGGTGAACTCGCCGAGTTTGCCCTTGAATATCGGAACGTACGCCATGGCAGCTCCCGAGACACCGGTGTGGCCAGCCGCCTCGGCTGCCATCTGCTTCGAGAGTGCGGGGAGCGGCCGCAGCACGACAGAACCAAAATGAGTCATTCACTCCTTTCATGGTTGATAGTGCGATGCGGGAGGAACCAGGGACGGAGGAGGTCCCCTCGCCGCGTACTCTCAGACCGGGTTGCCGGTGTGGAAAGCGGCCCGCATTGAGTAGCCGTACTCATGCCGTGCCGACGGCACCGCTGCACACTCGGGTCAAGTCCGCCGAATCCGGCTCACGGAGGCCCGCTGTGGATACCGCTCCGTCCTTGCACCCCCTCGCGACCGCGAGGCGGGGCAAGCCGTCCACCGCGGAGCGGGTGGTCCTGGTGGCCACCGTGGTGTTCCTGGACATGGTCGTCATCGCCTGGATGCTGTTCACCATCAGCTGGTCGAAGCCGTGGCTGCCCGGATCCACCGACATGTCGGAGTCGGCGCGGGTCGACGCCGCCCAGGTCGGAGCGGGCATCATCGCGTTCTGGGTGCTGACGCTCGGCTTCGGCCGACGCTGGGGCCTGCTCACCTTCCAGGTGCTGTTCCTGGGGGCGGCGACGCTGGTGTTCTGGCTGAGCGACTTCCCATAACCCCCACCGAATCCCCCGCCGAAACCCCACACCCGGCCCCCGCCACCCCGCACGTAGTCTTCTTCGGCAACAGATGGGCCGACCGTGGCGGGAGCGCATGCGATACGTCGTTGTGGAGCAGAGGGACCGAGGGGTCTTCTGGCACGACCCGAGCGCCTACCTTGCGGCTCTGCCGCACATCGCAGAGGACCTTCCTGCCGGCGCGCGAGCCCACGCCTCCGATCCCGGTCACTACGACTTCTACGCCGAGCGCTGCGTGAAGGACCTCAAGCTGACTGCCCTTCCGCCGACATCACCCACGCCGTCCGCGTTCGATCTGCGCTTGCTGTGCTGCCGGGGTGAAGACGAGCACGGCCTCACGTTGCGCTACTCGGGCGTGACCGAGGCGAGCGTGGCCGCGGACGACGGCGGACCGTTCGAGCTGACGGACTTCAACAGCCTCCGGCTCGACGAGGTCCTCCCCCACGAGCAGGGATGCAGTCACGAACTGCGGTTCACTCTGGGCACTCTCCATATCGTCTGCGCCGACTTCGAAGCGATCTGGGATCCTGCCCCGCTGCCGCGCTGACGGTGCACCCTGTCGCGTGAACCGGGGCGGCGGAGGCGGCGGGTCTCGGGGCGGTCGGCCTAATGTGAGGTCGTCCGTCTGCTCACCGCTCTCCGCGGAGGCGTCATGTCGTTCCGCAAGACCCTGGCACGCCGGTTCCTGGAGGAGACGGAGGACCGGGACCGCGTGGCCGCCTACGACGAGTTGTGCACCGGGGACTATCTGGAACACGACCCGGCCATGCCGCAGGACCCGGTTGGCCGCGACGAAGCCCGGCGGGTCTACCGGGAGTTGCTCGCGGCCTTCGAGCTCCGGCACACCGCGGACAGTCTGATCGCCGAAGGTGATCTGGTCGCCGCCCGGTTCACGGTCCGCGGGCGCCACGTCGGCGAGTACCGGGGCTTTCCGCCCAGTGGCAGGACCTTCGAGGTGACCGGCCAGGTCACGTTCCGGTTCCGCGAGCGGATGATCACCGAGACGTGGCTCAACTGGGACGCGCAGGGAATGCTGGAACAGCTCCGGCCCTCCTCGGGTGCGCCCGGGGCCGGGTAGCCCGACCAGTCGTCGGCCGTGCGGCGGCCATCCGCTCACACGGGCCGGCCGGTGCCGTGCTCGCCCGCAGCACGGCCGAGGGCACGCCGGACTTCCGGGTGCTCGAAGTGGAGGTGGGCGGGCGGCTCGCCCTCGACCGCATCACCGTCCGCGGCGGGTCCCTGGGCAGCGGCGCCGGCCTGTTCAACAATTACGGCACCCTCACCCTCAACCACAGCACCGTCGAGTCGAACCACGCCCGGGAGTTCGGCGGCGGTATCGCCACCAACGGCGATGCGGGTTCCCCCGCCCCGGTCCCCGGCTGCGTCGGCTGACCGGTCAGGATTCGCAGAGTGGCATGGCGCGTACGTATCCGCCGGCGTTCTCGTCGTCCGTGCCCAGGAAGGCGTCGGCCGAGCCGGGCCGGCACTCCACGGCCTCGATCTTGTAGCCCGGGAACGTACCGAGGACCCGCGGGGACGGTGCGAGCGTGATGCGTACGCGGCCGTTCTGCGCCACCGTCACCCGGCCCGCGTCGCTCACCGCGGAGTCGAACGGGCCGTCGTCTCCCGCGTCCGACGCCGAACCCGCGAGGATCCGCCCGGAGGCGGTCACCGAGATGTCGGAGATGTGCCGGGTGCCGTCGTCGACCGGATACGTCGACCGGTAGGGCCGGTGCGTCACCGCGCCGAACTGCGGCTGCCCCCACGGGGCGAACGTCAGGGGCGCCGCGTACAGCGTGGCCGGGCGCTCCGGGCCGGCGCCGCGGTCCGCCCACAGGGCCGCGAGCCGCCCGTGCTGCTCGACGAGCGCGAAGCTCTCGAAGTCGTCGCCCTCGCCGATGGCCGGCAGCGGCGCGTAGTCGACGACCGTGGCGGTGGCGGCGGCGACCGTCAGGCGGTAGACGATGCCGCGGCTGGCGAGCGCCAGGTACTCCCCCGGCGCGCCGGGGACGGCCTCGATGGCCTCCAGGTCGACGGGCTCCGGCCCGTCCCAGGTCATCGGGGTGGCCGTGGCGGACCCCTCCCCCTGGGTGATCCGCGACAGGCGGCGCTGCCCGGGCCCCTTGTTGTCGTGCACCACCAGGACCCCGGCCTCGGCTCCGGTCGCCGTGCCGGCCTCGTACGCGGCGCCGCTGACTCCGCTGCGGGCGTCGCCCCCGACCTGCTGCCACACCTCGTCCGCACCGGCGGGCGCGGTGCCGGCCACCGCCAGGAGTGCGGCCGCCGCGGCGAGCCAGGCCGTGCACTGCGTGGGGAGTTTCACCGGGGGGACTCGCTCTCTCTTGCCGACGGGGCGCGGGACTCACGCCAGGGCGGCAGGTTATTGATCACGGCGAGCGGGGCCGGCGGCGGTTACCCCGATTGCCGGAGCGCGCGGGCGGGCGCACCGAAGCACAACCCCCGGGTCCGTGGACCCGGGGGTGGGGGTGCCGGTACGGCGTTCGCCCAGGGGGCGGCGTCCTGGACGTTCGCTCCTCGGGGCTGCCGACCGGTTACTTGCCTGCGGCGAAGCGCATGAGCGCGCGCTCGTCGCCCTGCTTGATCTTCCCGTTCTCGTTGATCACCTGCAGTGTCCAGTTCGCGCCGTTGCGGGTCGCCTTCGCCACGGCGCAGCCGTTGTCCGCGGAGAGCAGGCTCGGCCAGATGTCGGCGACCTGCTGCGTGCTGCCCCCCGACGCGTCGTACACCTTGAAACTGATGTTCCGCGCCTTCTGGAAGCTGCTGCCCTTCTTGTACGCGGCGGCGACGAACACGATGGCGGTGATCTGGGCCGGGACCCGGGAGAACTCGACGGTCACGACCTCGTCGTCCCCGTCGCCCTTCCCCGTCTGGTTGTCGCCGCTGTGCACCAGCGCACCGTTGCCGAGCGGGTCCAGCGAGTCGAGCCCGGCCAGCCGGACCGGGTCCGCTCCCGCCATGGCGATGGCGATCAGGTCGAGGTCGGTGCCCTTCGTCTGCCGCAGCTTGCCGATGAGCCCTCCGCTGCTCCCGACCGTGGGGTCCCACGAGACCCCTATCGACAGGTGGGTGACACCGGCCAGGTCCGCCGGGTCGTCATCTTTGGTGAGCGTGATCATTCCCGATCCCTTGGTGGTAAGAGAGTGCCTTGCGAAGTGGCTCTGGTGCGTGCCCGTGGATACCCGGCGCGACAGACACTTCGTACCTGGAACATACCTTCCTCCGCCGAACGCCCGGAAAGGGCGACAGGCCGGAGCGCCGGGCATCGGTGTGCCCGTCACCCCGTACAGCCCGCGCCGTCCCGCGCCGCGCAGGTGCCCAGGGAGCACCAGCGGCGGCGGCCCGGGGCGTCGAGGAACAGCCAGCCGCAGTCCGGTGACGGGCATGCGGTGACGGTGAGGCGGTGCGGGTCGGCGAGGAGGTCGGCGGCGCTGCGGGCCACCGCGAGGACCGGGAGCCGCAGGCCCGTCGCGGCGGGGAGCCGCCAGCGGCCGAGGCCGTCCTCGTCGAGGTGGAACTCCGCCACCCGGGCGGCCGCTTCCGCGGCGCGCGCGACCTGCTTGAAGGCGCGCCGGTCCGCCGGGGCGACGAAGCAGGCGTGCATCGCGGTACGCAGTTCGCGGGCCTCCGCCAGCGCGTCGAGGGCGGCGGCGGGCTGCTGTTCGGCCTGTTTGAGGAGCTGGGTGACCAGCCAGTCCTCCAGCAGGCCGAGGTGCCCGGCCCACACCGCCAGCGCCCGGTAGCCGGTCAGCCACTCCGCGCCGGTCTCGCGGGCGCCGTCCCAGCCGGCCCACGTGTTGCAGAACTCCAGGGCGGGCTGGCCGCTGGTGTGCAGCGGCAGGCGTACGTCGCGGACCTGCACGGCGTACGCGGGCAGCGGCGGTTCGTCGAGCGACGGGTCGGCGCTGAGCACCTTCGCGTGCACGTCCCGCAGGGCGGGGCCGGGGGCGACGCCGAGTTCGGCGGCGAGGGCGAGGCGGGTGGTGCGGTAGACGTCGAGGGCCTCGGCCTGCCGGCCGGCGCGGTACAGGGCGGTCATCAGCGCCGCGACGAGCCGCTCGCGCAGGGGGTGGCGGGCGACCAGGGGCCGGAGTTCGGCGGCGAGGGGGGCGCCGTCGTCGTGCAGTCCGTCGCGGCCGGTGCGGAGCCGGTCCTCGGCGCGCTGTTCCTGGGCGGCGAGGCGCTGCTCGGCGAGTTCGCCGCCGAGGCGGTCGCGGAGTTCGCCGTCCGCGAGGCCGTCGAGGAGTTCGCCGCGCCACAGGGCCAGGGCCTCCTCGGTACGGCGCAGCCGCTCGGCGGGGTCGCGCAACGCGGCGGCGGCGCGGGCCCGGTCGGCGAACTCGGCGGCGTCCGTCCGCCACCCGCCCGGCTCGGCGGCGTAGCCGTCGCCGCGGGTGGCGATGCGCACCCCGTACGGCCGGAGCGCCCCCCGCAGCCGGCTGACGTAGGTGTGCAGGGTGCCGCGGCGTCCGTCCCGGTCCCCGTCGTCCGGCTCCCACAGCAACTCCGCCAGCCGCCCGGCGGCGACGGTGCGCCCGGGCGCGAGGAGCAGCACCGCGAGCAGCAGCCGCTCCTGGCGCCGCCGGCTGAAGGAGACGGGGGCGCCGTCGCGTACCGCCTCGAAGGGGCCGAGCAGGCGGAACTCCAACACGAGGGCAGCGTACGCCGGTTGTGGTGAGCGGATGGTGAGCCGGCGGGACCAGGCTCGGACGCAGGCACACCAGGCGAACCGAAGGAGTCCACCCATGCGCCGTTACGCAGCAGCCACAGCCGCAGCCCTCTGCCTCACCGCCACCCTCGCCGCCGCCCCCGCGGCGGCCTCCGCGGCGACCTCCGGCGACGAGGGCGACGGCGACAGGGGTTGGCGCCCGGTCACGTACGAGCCGGTCGACTACCCGGCAGGCGAGCGCTGCGACTTCGCCTTCCGCACGGAGCCCGTGCACAACGAGGTCATGGTCAAGACCGTCGCCACGTACCCTGACGGCTCCCCGAAGACGGAGCTGTTCAAGGGTGCGCTGACCGTCCGCGTCACCAACCTCGAAACGGGCGCCTCGTACGACGAGGACGCGAGCGGCCGGTCGGTGGCGCGCTACGCCCAGGACGGCGCCTACACCTACTACGCCGTCGGGCCGTTCCTCGTCGGCTTCGAGGAGGGGCAGGGGAACCTGCCGCGCGGCGAGTACGTGATCGACGGCGTGTACACCTTCGCGTTCGACGCGGCCGGCCAGCGAACCGTAACGTGGTTCGGCGAGAAGAAGCTGATCGACGTCTGCGACCAGATCGACTGACCGGGCCGCACCCCGCCCGCAAGACACCGCCGGTGAGCTACAGAGCGCGGTACACGTCGCGGCGGTCTCCGACGGCGACGACCCAGATGACGAGTTCACCGTTGTCGACCGTGTACACCACCCGGTAGTCCCCGACGCGCAGCCGGGACATGCCCTCGTGGCCGGTCAGCGGCCTGATGTCGAAGGCCGAGGTGTCGCCCTTGTCCATGGCGCGCTGGAACTCCCCGAGGCGGATGAGGATCCTGCGCGCCTCGCGGAGCGGCACGGCCCGCATCTGCCGCTGGGCGGCGGAGGTGAATTTCGTGCTGTGGACACCGTCGGTCATGCCTGGCCGGCCTCGCCCAGGATCTCAGCGGCGAGGTCTTCCAGGGTGACGGCCGGCTCGCGCCCCTCGGCCAGGGAATCCGCGGCAAGCCGGGAGAGCCAGGCGTCCTCGACGCTCTCCTCAAGTTTCGTGAGGCGCTGGTACTCGTCCAGGTCGAGAATCACGGCCTCGGCCTTGCCCCGCCGGGTGATGATGGTCGGGGTGGCTTCTCGGCGCGCACGGTCGATGCTGTCGGCCAGATGGGCCCGCACTTCGGCCATGGATTCGACGATGGGCTCACTCATGCAACCAATGTACCAGATGTACATCTGGGCGTTCCACTTTGTGTGCTCACGCCGGCACGCTACGCAGTGACAGCTCACCGCTCCGGCCGGCTGCGGTGCCGGGCCAGGACCAGCAGCTCACGCAGCCGGTCACTGAGGGGGCCCGTGGGGGTGAGGGCGGTCAGGTCCGCTACAGCCTCGTCGTGGCGGCCCGTGGCGAGGTCGAGTTCAACCCGTCGCTCCAGCAGGGTCTGCCGCCACCGTGAGAGCACGTCCCGGTGCCGTTCCGCGAAGGGGCCTGGCACGCCGCGGAGCGGTGTGCCGCTGAACATGGCCAGGGCGGCCACGTACAGTTCCCTGCCGCCCTCCGCGTTGCCGTCGGCGACGGCGGCCTCGGCGTCCGAAACCAGACTCTGCGCGATGGTGAGGTCGAGGTCCGAGTCCCGGATGCGGAGGGCGTATCCACCGGCCTCGTGGACGAGGGTGTCGTCGCCGAGGGTCTTCCGCAGTCGCCAGGCGTACGTGGCCAGGGTCTTCGCCGCCGACTCCGGGGGGTTCGCGCCCCAGATGCCGTCGATCAGTTCCCCGCGGGTCGCGGAGTGGCCGTTCCGCAGCAGCAGCAGCACGGCGAGCAGCGCACGTTGCTGCGGCGAGCCGGTCCGCAGCATCTCCTCCCCGCGCCGGGCGCCGACCGGTCCGAGCACCGAGAAGCGGAAGGTGCCCGCGGCGCGCCTGCTCCGGGCGGAGGGGCGCGCAGGCCGCGGGGGCCGCGGGGTCTTTGAGCGCGCCGCCGCCGACTCCACCAGGGCGCGGGCCGCGGCGCGGCGCTCCTCCGGCCCGAGCAGCGCGGCGGCCTCGTACTCCGCACCCGCGAACGCGCGCAGCGCGGCGAGCGCCTGGGGATGGGGCGCGCCGAGGACGGCCGCGGTCTTCTGGGCCGCCAGGGCGAGGACGTCGACCGCCCGCTCCATCCGGTCGCCGTCGGCGGCGGACACGGCCGCGCCGAACTCGGCCGACGCGAGCGCCACCAGCGCGGAGCAGGACCTCGGGTGGTCCTCGCCGCGCAGGTCCGCCACGCGCCGGGCGAGGCTTTCGAGGTCGTCGAGCAGCGACTCGGTTTCCTCGTTCCGACCGGCGCGGCCGGCCGCCTCGGCGAGGACCGACACCGCTGACAGCTCCACGTCCAGGCGGTCCTCCTCGGGTCCGGTCGCCGACAGGAGGGTCACTCGCGCCAGGTCCGCGAGCGCGGTGGCTTCCACCGCGTCGTCCGCAAGCAGCGCGAGGACCGCCGAAGTCGCCGCTTTGCGGGCCTCCGCGAGGTGGGTGGTGACCACCGACGTGTAGTGGGGGTCGCGGGTCAGCGCCGCTGCTCTGGCCGGCGCTCCCCGGCTCGCCACCGCGAGGGCCACCTGCTCGAACAACGTGCCGTCCACCACGGAGGGCCCGCGCCCGGGCAGCGTGCTTTCCAGCGTCCGCACCAGCTCACCCGACAGGTCGGGCCGTCCGAGGGAGTCGCAGAGGCCGGTGAGGTACGCGAAGTCCCTGCCCGCGGTGGGGCCGCGCAACAGGTCGGGTCCGCCGCTCAGTTCACGCAGGGCCTCCTCGAAGGCGGAGGTCTCGGGCTCGCCCGCCGCCACCCGCTCGGCCAGCGAGATCGCGGTCCGCCAGGCGTCGTTCACCCCTCCTCACCGCCCCCGAAGTCGCTGCTGATCGCGCGCTGGGCGACCATGAACCTGAGTTCCGCGATCTGTACGGGGTCCATGTACCCCTGCTCCGACCACTGCTCCAGCCGGTGGAACCACGCCTCGGCCTTCTCCTGCGGCTTTCTCTCGTCCGCCTCCGGCGCCTCCCACGCGTCCGCCCGCGGGCGCAGCACGTCGATGAGGTGCGAGACCTGGAGGTGGTCGAAGCGGGCTATCGCCTCGGCGATGGTGGCCGCGTACAGGACGTTTCCCGCCCGCTTCCCGTCGGCGCGGTCCGGCGCCTGTTCGAGCAGGATGCCCACCACCGCCGGATCGCCCCCGTCCGCGGCGCCCTCCACCGGGCCGCCCGAATAGCCGGAGTAGTCACCGAGAAGCTGTTCCACGGACAGTTGCAGGGCCTCGATCGACGCTCCGCCCTCGCAGGCGAAGTCGTCCGCCCGGTGGTCGATCGTGCCGCTGAGCGCGGCCTCGGCCGCGGACGGGCGGTACGGGCCCCGCCAATGCCAGCCGGGCAGCGCGTGCCCGGCGTTCGGGATGCGCGGGGAGAGCCGGTGATGGGCGGCGACCTCGATGAGGGCCAGGTCGGCGTCGGGGGCCCGACACCGTAACCGGCCGTCCAGGTGCTCGCCGTCCGCCAGGACGATCCCCACGTCGACGTCGTCCGGTGCCAGCCCGCGCAGGCAGTGCAGGGCCGTCAGCACGTAGCGCCGGGTGAGCAGGAAGCCGGCGCCCAGCCGCCGCCGGTCCTGGTACAGATCCACCCAGTACCCGGCGTCCGTCACGGTGTCTCCGCGACCCGCTCGATCGTCAGCGTCACCTCGAAGGAGGCTTCTGCGGACGCCTTGGAGAGCACCACGCCCGCCTCGGCCGCCAGCGTCAGGCCGAAGCTGACCTCCATCGTCGACACCCGCCAGCCGTCCCGGGCCGGGACCCGGGCCAGTGACTGCTGGGCGATGGCGGACGCCTGCACGATGGCCGCCTCGATCTCGGGCCCGCGGTCGGCGAGCGGTGCGGTCGTGCCGCTCCTCCTGCCGATCTGCCGGCCTCCGCCTCCACCTCCGCCGGAGTCGAGGTCCACAGTCTCCACTCTGACCACCGAGGTAGAGGCCGCCACCGTTTCCCCTGTCTGTACGCGCCGTTGGGAGTCGGGCCAAGCATGGCACTCCCGCCGCCTCCTCACCCCGCGAAGTGGCAGGCCGCCGGGTGGTCGCCTCCGTTCCGTACGCGCAGTTCCGGGGCCTCCGACTCGCAGATGTCCGTCGCCAGGGGGCAGCGGGTGCGGAAGCGGCAGCCCGTGGGCGGGGAGGAGGGGGACGGGACCTCGCCGGTGAGGGGGAGGTCCTTTGCGGCGCCCGGGCGGTCGTGGACCGAGGGGGCCGCCTTGAGGAGGGCCTGGGTGTAGGGGTGCTGGGGGGACTCGAAGACCTGGGCGGCGGTGCCGCGTTCGACGATCGTGCCCAGGTACATCACCGCCACCTCGTCCGCGATGTGCCGGACCACGTCCAGGTCGTGGGAGATGAAGAGGTACGCGATCCCCAGCTCCCGCTGGAGGTCCGCGAGCAGGTTGAGGATCTGCGCGCGTACGGAGACGTCCAGCGCCGAGACCGCCTCGTCGCAGACGATCAGCTTCGGCCGCAGCGCCAGCGCCCGCGCGATGCTCACCCGCTGGCACTGGCCGCCGGAGAGTTCGTGCAGGCGGCGGGTCGCGTACGAGGCGTCCAGGCCCACCTGGGTCAGGAGCCGCGCCACCTCCGTCGCGTGCTCCGCGGGCGCCACCACGTCCCGGTGGATGTGCCAGCCCTCCGCGACGATCTCCGCCACCCGCATCCGCGGGTTCAGCGACGTGTACGGGTCCTGGAACACCATCTGCAGGTCGTGCGCCACCCGCCGGCGCTCCCGGCGGCCCGCCGTCGCCAGGTCCAGGCCCGCGAAGGAGACCGAGCCGGCGAAGGGCTCCAGCAGGCCCACCACCGAGCGGGCCAGCGTCGACTTGCCGCAGCCGGACTCGCCGACGATGCAGACCGTCTGTCCCGGCCGTACCGTCAGGTCGACGCCCGCGACCGCGTCTACGCGGCGGCGGCCGAGGCCGGAGCGGCCGGGGACGGTGTAGCCGGCGTGCAGGTCCCGGATGTGCAGCAGCGCTTCCGGGCTCGTCCGGGTCGTACTCATGACGCGGCCTCCACATCCGTTGCCTGGGCCTGGACCTTGTCGCTGTGGTGGCACGCCGCCCCGTGGCCCTGCCCGACGGCCGAGAGTTGCGGGTCCTCCGTGCGGCACACCTCCGTCGCGTACGGGCAGCGGGGGGCGAACGCGCAGCCCGCCGGCAGGCCGCCCGGTGCCGGCGGCTGGCCGTCGATCGGGACCAGCCGCCCCGGCCGCGCCGGGTCCGGGACCGCGTCCAGCAGGCCGCGGGTGTACGGGTGTGCCGGTGCCGTGTACACGTCGTCCAGCGCGCCCGTCTCCACGATCCGGCCGGCGTACATCACCGCCACGTCCTGCGCGACGCGCGCCACCACGCCCAGGTCGTGCGAGACGAGCAGCATCGCCATCCCCGCGTCCGTCTGCCGGGCCGCGAGCAGCCGCAGGATCTGCGCCTGCACGGTGACGTCGAGCGCGGTCGTCGGCTCGTCGGCCAGCAGGACCGCCGGGTCCAGGGTGAGCGCCATCGCGATGACCGCCCGCTGCCGCATGCCGCCCGAGAACTCGTGCGGGTACGCGCCGTACTTGGCCTCCGCGTCGGGTATGCCGACCGTCCGCATCAGCTCCACCGCCCGCTCCCGGGCCGCGCGGCGGCCCGTGCCGCGGCGGCGCAGCGTCTCGGCGATCTGCCAGCCGATGGTGAACGACGGGTTGAGCGCCGCCATCGGGTCCTGGAAGACCATCGCGACCTGCGCGCCGCGCAGTTCGCGCCACTGCGCGTCGGTGAACCCGGCGGTGTCCCGGCCGTCGATCTCGACCGTCCCCGCGCTCACCGCGGCGCCCGGCGGCAGCAGGCCCATCAGCGCCAGCGACGTCAGCGACTTGCCGCTGCCCGACTCCCCCACCAGGGCGGTGACCCGGCCGGGTACGAGGTCGAGGTCGACCCCGCGGACGACCTCCCGGGGGCCGAAGGCTATGTGTACGTCCCGCAGGCGGGCCGCCGCGGGCGTCTCCGCGGGCGTCTCCACGGTCGTGGCAGGCATCTTCTTCTCCTCTGCGCTCATATCTGCGACCGCGGGTCCGACGCGTCACGGAAGCCGTCGCCGATCACGCCCACCGCGGTGACGACCAGCGCGAGCGCCGCCGCCGGCATCGTGGAGATCCACCACGCCGAACCCAGGTAGTCGCGCCCCACGGAGACCGTGGCGCCCCACGAGGACGTGTCGACGGGCACGCCGAGGCCGAGGAAGCTCAGCGACGCCTCCGCGACCATCACGAGGCCCACCTGCACCGTCGCCGCGACCAGCAGCGGCTGCCACAGGGACGGCAGCACGTGGCGGACCATGATGCGTACGTGTCCCGCCCCCAGCACCCGCGCCGAGTCGACGAAGCCGAGCTTCCGCGTCGCCATCGCCGAGGCGCGGGCGACGCGGGCGAAGATGACCCACCTCGTGATCGCCAGCGTGATGACGATGTTGGTGACGCTCGGGCCGAGCACGCCGGCCAGCAGGATCGCCAGCAGGATGGAGGGGAAGGCGAGCTGGATGTCGCCGATGCGGGAGGCGATGGTGTCGGGCCAGCCGCCGAAGTAGCCAGAGACCAGCCCGACGACGAGGCCGACCGCGCCGCCGACCAGGATGGTCGCGGCGGCGACGAGCAGCGAGATCCGGGCGCCGGCCAGCAGGTTGGCGAGCAGGTCGCGGCCCATCTGGTCGGTGCCCAGCCACGCGATGTCGCCGCCGTCGGTGCGCTCCCCGGGGGAGAGCAGCCGGTTCGGCAGGTCTGTCGCGACCGGGTCGTACGGGTGCAGCAGCGGCCCGACGAGGGCGGCGAGAACGAAGAGCGCCAGCACCCCGGCGCCTATCCAGACGCGCACCGGCACCCGCCGCGCGGCGTCGCCGCGGGACGTGTCCGTACGCGGGGAGTCGACGGCCTGCGCGGGTGCGGCCGTGGTCGTGCCGCTCATGCGTCCTCCGGGGTGAGGCGGGGGTCGATGACGAAGTAGACGACGTCCACGAGCAGGTTCAGCACGATGTACGCCAGGGTGATCGTGAGGATCGCGGCCTCGACGACCGCGTAGTCGCGGTTGGTGATCGCGTCGACCATCAGCGAGCCGATGCCAGGCCAGGAGAAGACGACCTCGATGATGACCGCGTTCGCGATGAAGTTGCCCATCAGCAGGCCGAGTACGGTCACCACCGGGATCGCGATGTTGCGGCCCACGTGCACGTACTGGATCGTGCCCTCGCCCACGCCCTTCGCGCGGGCCGTACGGGCGTAGTCCTTGCCGCCCTCCTCCAGCGCGCTGCTGCGCACCAGCCGCGCGAGCCAGCCGATGAACGGCAGCGACAGCGTGACGGCGGGCAGCAGCACCGCGGCGGGTGAGCCGTCGACGGTCGCGGGCAGCCAGTCCAGCTGGCGGGCGAAGATCAGGATCAGGACGATGCCGAGCCAGAACGACGGGATGGCCTGGCCGGCGAGGGAGCCGGTGGAGACCACCAGGTCGAGCAGCTTCCCGGGGCGGCGGGCGCACAGCATGCCCAGCGGGATCCCCACGGCGACGGTCAGCACGAGCGCCGCGAGCGACAGGCTCAGGGTCGCGGGGAAGCGGTCCAGGGTGTTGCTCAGGGCCGAGCCGCCCAGGCGCCAGGAGTCGCCGAGGTCGCCGCGTACGATGCCGGCGAGGTGGTCGACGTACTGCCGCCACAGCGGGTCGTCCAGGCCGAAGTCGGCGCGTACGCTCTCCAGTTGCTCGGCGGAGGCGTCGGGGCCGACGATCAGCTTGGCGGGGTCGCCGGGGACGACGCGCACGATGAGGAACACCAGCGTCAGCGCGCCGAAGGCGACGACGACGGCCTGCGCGAGGCGTTTGGCCAGGAACGCGCCCATCACTGCTCACCTCTTCTTCGGAGTGGTCCGGCGGAGGCGCGTACGACGAGTTCGGGGGCCAGCAGCGTACGGATCGGATCCGTGTCCTCCGCCACGGCCTCCGGGCCGGCCTGCACCCGCTCCAGCAGCCGGTCGACGCCGGCGCGGCCCACGTCGGGCGCGGGCAGGCGGACCGTGGTCAGGGCGGGGTCGAGGTACGCGGAGAACGGGTGGTCGCCGTGGCCGACGACGCCGATGTCCGTGCCGACCCGCAGCCCCCGCTCGCTGAACGCCCGGTACAGGCCCAGCGCGTGGTAGTCGTTGCCGGCCAGCACCACCGCGCCGGGCCCCGCCCGGCGCGCCAGGCCGGCGCCGACGGTGTACGCCACCCCGGGGTCGAACGGCCCGGAGACCGGCACCCCCTCCGGCGCGGACGCCGGATCCACGCGCACCACCGCGTCGTCGGGAGCCGCGACCCCGCGGGCCGCGAGCGTCTCGCGGAAGCCCCGGATACGTTCCGAGACCGGCGAGATCTCCAGGTCCTCCTCGACCAGGTACAGCTCGGTCGCCCCGCTGTCCAGCACGTGCTCGGTCGCCGCCCGCGCACCGGCGTAGTAGTCGACGCCGACGACGTCGGTGTCCAGCTCCGGCAGGTGCCGGTTGAGCAGCACCACGGGCGTACCGGACTTGCGCAGCCGGTTCCAGTGCTCGGCGCCGTGCTGCACGGGTATGGCGAGCACCCCGTCGACGCCCCAGCGCATCAGCTCCTCGGCGGCGCGGCGCTCGTTCTCCGCGGAGTCCTCGGTGACCATCAGCATCAGCGAGTAGCCGCGTTCGCGCCCGCGCTCCTCGATCGCGGAGATGAGGCGGGCGTAGAAGGGGTTGGCCGGGTTGGTGATGACGAGCCCGAGGGTCATGGCGTTCCGCAGCACGAGGGAGCGGGCCATGGTGTTGGGCACGTAACCGAGGCGTTCCGCCTCCTCCTTGACGCGCTCGCGCGTCTCGGGGCTGACCGCGTCCTTGTCGGCCAGCGCCCGGGAGACGGTGTTGACCGACAGGTCGAGCGACATGGCGATGTCGCGCAGCGTGGGTCGGCGGCGTGGGCTCATGGGATCCTCCGGCGCGGTCTCATCGGCGCCCCACCACGGCGAGGTCGGGCTGGTTGTTCGGGGCGGGAGTGAAGCCTGTCAGCTCCTTCGCGCGCCCGTACCCGGTGACGAGGGTGACGGGGAAGAGACCGACGGCGTCCGACCATATGGTCCCGCAGGCGTCGCCGTAGAGCGCGTCGCGTTCCGCGCCCTCCGGTGCGCCGGCGGCCCGGGCCAGGACGGCGTCGAGTTCCTTGTTGGCGTACCCGAGGCGGTTCGCCTCGGACGTGTAGAGGCGGCCGATGGTGAAGGCGGCGTCGCCGGTGGTCACGGTGTTCGTCTGGAGGTTCATGTCCCAGTCGAGGGTGTTCAGCCGCTCCAGCCACATCGCCTTCTCGATGCTCTGCGGCTCGACGGTGACGCCGATGTCGGCCCACGCCGAGATCAGCGCCTGCGCCAGCTCCCGCGACAGCGGGCCGGTGGCGTCGAACCACATCATCGACGTGGAGAACCCCCGCCCGAGGCCGGCCTGCTCCAGCAGCCGGCGCGCGCCGTCCGGGTCGTACGACCAGGGCTGCTGCGCCGCGAAGCCGGCCACGGTCTCGGGTATCGGCGCGCGCATCTGCTTGCCGCCGCGGCCGAAGAGGGCCTCGACGATCTGCGGCACGTTCACGGCCTGGCACAGCGCGCGGCGGACGTCGGGGTTGTCGAACGGCTTGCGCGAGCAGTTGAACCAGTTGAAGTAGTACGTCCACGAGGGCACCGTCTCGACGGTGACGCCGGACACCCCGGTGACCTCGGGCAGCTGGTCCGGCGGCACCGGCCAGAGCAGGTCGACGTCGCCGTTGCGCAGGGCGGTGATCGCCGTGGAGGTCTCCGCGATGTACGGCATGGAGACCGCCGGCAGCTCCGCCCGGCCGCCCCAGTAGTCGTCGAACCGCGCCAGCTCGACGGAGGTCGACGGGGTGAAGTCGGTGACCCGGAACGGACCGGAGCCCACCGGGCTCCGCTTCTGCTCCGGGTCCGCGACCAGCCGCGCCGGAACGATGAACAGGAGCGTGAGGTTGACCGGGAGCGAGCCGAGGGGCCCGTCGGTGGTGAAGACCACCGTGTGGTCGTCGGGCGCCTGCACGCCCGTGACCGTCGCCCACAGCGGGGTCTGCGCGGACGCGACCTGCTGCGTGTGCTTCAGGCACGCGACCACGTCGCCGGCCGTGACCTCGCTGCCGTCGTGGAAGCGGACGCCGCGGCGGAGCGTGAAGACCCACCTGGTGTCGCCCTCGCGCCGCCAGTCGGTCGCGAGCCCCGGCGCCAGTTCCTCGCCCTCGCGCCGCACGAGCGTGTCGAAGACGAGCCGCTTGACGATCAGCGACGCCTCGTCGACCGCGGTCGCGGCGTTGTACGGGTCCAGGTCGGTGACCGGCTGCCCGAACGCCGCGCGCAGCGCGCCGCGGGGCGCGGCGCTGCCGACGCCGCAGCCGGACAGCAGCACCGCCGCGCCGCCCAGGCCGGCCATGGCGAGGAAGTCCCGCCGCCGCGGCCTCCCCCGGCCACCCGTTCTGCCCGTCCCGGTCATCTCACCACCTCCAGGTCATGACTTCAGTGCCAGGTAGATCAGGACCTTGACGGACGCGGGTGCGCCGTCGCGGTCTTCGGATGTCCCGGCCGCCGTCTCGTCGACGACCGTGCCGTGCAGCCGCAGCCAGCCGCCGAAGCCCTCCGCGGGCCAGCTGTGCAGCGGGCCGTCGGCGGGGTCGACGGACTGTTCCGTGCCGGCGTCGAGGTCGCACCAGTGCAGGCCGTCCGGGGATATCTGGGTGCGGACGAGCATCCGCGGGGCGCGGCCCGCGGAGTCGAGGACGCGGACGAACCAGCGGGCCTCGCGGGCCCAGGCGGCCTCGTACGGCTCGGTGGCGAACTCGCCCGTCAGCGTCGCGTTGCGCTCGATGACGGCGGTGAAGGACTGTCGCATGGTCATGGCACTCACCAGTCCACCGAGATCAGCACGGAGTCGAGGTACAGGAAGTTCCGCACGTCGGTGTGGGTGCGGACGGAGACGTAGAAGTTGAGCAGGTTCTGCAGCGACCCGTACTCCTCGTCGTACGGCGGGACGGGGACGTCCCGCATGTCGTGGACGACGTCGTTGACCTGGAGTTCGACGTTGCTGCGGGTGCTGGTGTCGATGACCCAGCGCAGGTAGTGCCAGTTGACCTTGGTCGGGACCTCGTTGAAGCAGAGTTCCTGCCGCTCGCCGAACTGCTGCCAGTCGGCGGGGTCGGGGGCGGTGAAGTCCGCGGTCCTGGGGAGCTTGACCTTGCCCTCGAAGTGCTCGCGGGGGGTCGGCTCGGGGACCGTGGGGTACATCCAGCGGTGCTGCACGGTGTGGTCCAGATCGGTGTTCTGGTACCGCACCACGTTGTGGTAGCGCACGCCGTCGCAGATGTCGGTCGCGACGGTGAGGGCCCCGAACTGCTGTTCCGACGGGTGGTTGTTGGCGTCCCACGTGCCGCCGCCGGCGGCGGTGGCGGCGCCGTTGTCCGCCGAGGCGGCCTCCGCCTTGTACGCGAAGTACGTCTCGAACTGCACCCGGCCGCGGCCGGACATCGTCAGCCGCCGGATCGCCACGCCGGTGTGCCCGGTGACCGGGCGGGTGGCGACCTTCAGGGCGTACGTGCCGGACATGGCCCCGTGCGTGCCGACGTCGAAGAAGTTGCACGAGCTGAGCTGTGGCGGCCGGAAGTCCGACATGTGGGCGTCGACGGTGTCGAGGTCACCGTGCTGGTCGTGGTTGCCGATCAGCTCGATCCAGCCGTGCGTCCCGGTGTTGAAGTCGTCGTGGGCGAGGACGCGGCGCAGCGGGTTGAACTTCGCCAGCTTCGGGTCGAGCAGGCGCGGATCGGGGTGTGGTGCGGTCGTCACCGGTTTCCTTTCATGAGGCGGACGGTGGCGTAGGAGAGGTTGTGGTCGGAGCGCAGGAGTTCGGCCTGCGGCCCCTCGGTCGCGGTGGTCTGCGGGATCTGCACCCACTCGCTGACCTTCGTCCCCTTGCGGACGAAGAGGTGGTCGATCTTCTCGCCGAGGGGCAGCGGGATCTTGCCGCCGTTGAACGAGGCGTACTCGTCGCCGGTGCGGCGCTCGGCGATGTCGTGGGAGCTGACGTAGCCGAGGTCGCCGAAGGCGTCGATGGCGCTCGCGCCCTCGGCGTCGTTGCCGGAGTTCATGTCGCCGGCGAAGACGACGGGCAGGTTGCGGGTGTGCTTGTTGCGGAGGGTCAGCTCCTCGGCGGTGCGCTTGGCGTCGGCGTAGCGGACCTCGTCCCAGTTCTTGGTCCAGCCGTTGGGGTCGGTGGCGCCGTTCTTGCGGAACTCCAGGTGCATGTCGACGACGACGAAGCGGGCGCCGGACTTCTTCTCGCGCAGCACGTTCCAGGTCATGGTCTTGCCGTAGATCTCGGTGGAGTCCGGCAGCCAGAGCAGGTCGTGGGGCAGTTCGCGGCCCTGCTTGTCGAGGTGGGAGTAGCGCTCGGCGTCGTAATACGTGAAGCGGCCGGCGCCGGACTTGAGGGGGTAGCCCTTCTCCGGGTGCCGGGTCCCGGCGTAGTCGGCGGGCGCCTCGGCGTAGCCGTGCTCCTTGAGCGCGGCGGTCAGCGGCACCCGGAACGACTCGACGTCGACGCCGGTCTGCGTGGGCGTCGCGTTGTTGCCGATCTCCTGCGTGGCGACGACGCCGAGCCCGGCGTCGTCGATGTCCTGCGCGACGTCCGCGGCCCGCCCCTCGGCCCAGGGCCGCAGCTTGGTGGCGCAGTCGCGCCCGATGACGCGCTCGCACTCCTCCTTGGTGGGCAGGCAGCCGTGCCCGCACACGTTGTACGTCCCCACCCGGACCTCCACGGTCCGCGCGGACGAGCCGTGCTGACCGTTCTGCCCCTGATCATCCTGATCCGAGGCGGTGGCGGCGGGCCCGCCGAGCAGCGCGAGGGCTATCGCGATGCCGGGGACAACCACGGGGGATATTGCACGCAATCTTGGACGCATCTCGGCTCCAGCCTCGACATGAACGTTAACGTGATCGTTGCGAGGGGGACACTACGCATGCCGTGGCCGGAAGTAAACGGTCCGGACGCGACTACTTCGTGAAGGGGCGGCGGCCGGACGGCGGCAGGACGGCGCCCCCGGCCTCGGGTTGCGAGGCGCGGGGGCGCGGGGACGGGGGTGCGCGTCAGTCGGCGTTGCGGATCAACTACCGCAGTTCCGCGAGGAGTTCGGGGGAGAAGTTGCTGCCGGTCACGATGGTGGCCAGGGTGCCGGACGGGAAGCGGTGGTGAAGTGCGGCGGCGACGCCGAGGGCGCCGGACGGTTCGAGGATCAGGCCGACCGTGTCCCGTACCGCCCGCAGCGCCTCGCGGATCTGGTCGTCGTCGACCAGCACGACGTCGTCGACCAGGCCGCGCATCCGCTCCACCGCGGCGGGCACGGGCACCCGGACGGCGACGCCGTCGGCGATGGTCCGGGCCTGAGGGGTGCTGAACGGTGCGTTCCGGCGCCAGCTTTCGGCCATCGAGGGCGCGCCGGCGGCGCAGACCCCCACGATCCGCGTCTTCGGCGCGCGGGCCTTGGCCCAGCAGGCCACGCCGCCGATCAGGGCCCCGTTGCCGAGGGGCACGAGGAGGGTGTCGGCCATCGGCGCGAGTTCCAGGGCGATGGTGCCGGCGCCCTCGGAGATGCGCGGCTCGTGCCCGTCCTCGACGAAGAGGCGGTCCGCCCCGCCGTCCGCGTAGGCCCGCGCGGCGTCCTTCGCGGCGTCGAAGTCGTCGCCGTCCAGGACCACGTCGGCGCCGAGTTCGCGCATCCGGTCGACCTTGACGGGGTTCGCGGCGCGGGCGCAGAACACCGTGACGGGGATGCCGCGCGCGCGGCCCGCGTAGGCGATGGCCTGGCCGAAGTTGCCGGCCGAGGCGCAGACGACCTGCTGTCCCGCGGAGAGTTCGTGCATGAAGTAGTCGGCCCCGCGGCCCTTGAAGGAGCGGATCGGGTTGAGCGTCTCCAGCTTGAGCGCCAGGTCCCGGCCCACCCGGCGGGCGAGGGCGGCGTCCTCGACGTACGGACTGTCCCGGAAGACGGGATCGATGAGCCCGGCCGCCTCCTCGATGTGCTGCACCTGCAGTGGCTTCACCATCTGCGTATCGTATACGATGCGCAGATGGCTGTTCGATCGACCGTCCAACTCGGCGACCCCGCACTGCGCGTGCCCGCCACCGAGGTCCCGGACCCGGGATCAGCGCAGACCGCGCGGACCGCCGCCGACCTCGCGGACACGCTGGCCGACTGGGTCGCGCGCACCGGGTACGGCCGCGGCATCGCCGCCCCGCAGATCGGCGTGCCCCACCGGATCGTCCACCTCCACCTGGACACCCCCTGGACGCTGGTCAATCCGCGCATCGTGGGACGCTCCGAGGAGACGTGGGAGCCGTGGGACGCCTGCCTCAGCTTCTCCGTGCAGTTCTTCTGCAAGGTCCGCAGGGCGACATGGGTGGAGGTGGTCTACCGGTCCCCGGACGGCGAGCGGCACGAGCTGCGCGCGGACGGCGACCTCGGCGAACTGCTCCAGCACGAAATCGACCACCTGGACGGCATCATGGCCGTCGACCGGATGACCTCGACGAACACCCTGTGCATGCGCTCGGAGTTCGAGCGCCGCCACCGCGACGAAAGTCCTTACCACACATGACCTCCCACCCCGCCGGCGCCCGCGAGCCCATCGCCCGGGCCGAACCGCTCCGCGAAGCCGTCTACCTCCGCGTCGTCGACCTCATCTCCGCCGGCGAGTACGCCCCGGGCGACCCCCTCACCGAGGCCGGCCTCAGCCGCACCCTCCAGGTCTCCCGCACCCCGGTGCGCGAAGCGCTCCTGCGCCTCCAGGCGGAGGGCGTCCTGCAATCCGCGCTGGCCCGCGGCTTCACCGTCCGTCCCCTCGTCCGCCGCGACGCCGCCGAGCTGTACCCCGTCCTGGCGGCCCTCGAAGGGCTCGCCACCCGCACGATCACCTCGCTCGACGCCGCCACGACGCGGCGGCTCCACACCACGCTCGACGAACTCGCGCAGTGCGCCGACCCGGTACGCCGCTGGCAGCTCGACACCGAGTGGCACACGACGATCGCCGCGGCCTCGGGCAACCGCCACCTGCTGGGGATGCTCACCCAGCTGCGGACGAACCTGTCCCGCTACGAGCTGACGTACATGCGCGAGGTCAAGCACCGCGCGGAGGTCGACGACGAGCACCGGAAGGTGCTGGCGGCGCTCGCCGGAGGCGACTTCGGGCACGCGGCGGACCTGCTGGAGGCCCACTGGCACGACGGCATGCGCACGATCCTCGACTGGCTCGACGGCGGGGTGGACGGCGGGGTGGACGCGGACGGCGACGGGGAAGCGGACGGCCACGGGGAGCGGCCTGCATCCTGACCGGGAAATACCGGGGCTTTTCGCGTGGTACGGACCGCTGGGTCCGGATTAAATACCTCGCTCATTGACGTGATTCGGCGTGCGTTCGCATGGTGCTCGGTGGCACACCTCATCCCACGGCGGAGGCGAGCGCGACCGATGAGCACCGGCACCGGGTACGAGCGGCACGTCGACCGGCGGGCCCTGCTGCTGGGCGCCGCGGGCGCCGGGCGGAACTCCGCGAACTGGCCGGACCCCGAGCCGTACGGGCTCGCCGACACCCGCGCCGACCTGTGGCCGCGCGACGACAACTCCTTCGTGCTGCCACTGGAGTTGCGCCCCCGCGACGAGGACCTGGGCCGGGTCTGGATGCGCGACACCTACGTCAACTGCTTCGAGGTCGACGGCCGCCCGCTGTACGTCGCCACCGGCACCAGCCGCGTACCGGGACTGGAGGCGGCCGAGCCGTGGAACGACGGGATCTTCGTCTGGACCGCCCGCTCCCTGCGCGGCCCCTGGCGGCTCGCCGACACCACCGGCATCCGGCCGGATGCCGAGAAGGGCAAGGTGTGGTCGCCGGAGTTCGCCGGCGAGAACCGCCCGGGACGCACCGTCGTCGCCCCCTGGCAGGAGCACTGGTACGACGACGAGTTCGGCCGGCGCGGCAACGCCTGGGCGCCGGAGGTGCACTACTTCCGCGGCACCTGGTACATCGTGGCCTGCATGGGGGCGCACTCGCGGAAGGTCGGCTCGTTCCTGCTGGTCGGTGAGGGCGGACCGGAGGGCCCGTACCGGCTCGCGGAGGGCAACCGCGACAAGCCCTTCGGGGACCCCATCCCCGGCGGGCCGGCGTACATCGAGCCCGGCGCGCGCCACCACATCGACGGCAGTCTGTACGGCGAGGGCGGCGACGCCTGGCTGGTCCTCCACAACGACCTGTACGCGAAGTTCCGCGACGACATGGAGGACATCGTCCCCGCGACGGACCTCCCGCGCTTCGAGCAGCAGCGCTACTCCCCCGAGCCCTACCTCGAAGGCGCCTACGTCTTCAAGCACCACGGAAAGTACTTCCTCCTCCACGCCGCCTGGAACCGCGCCTCCCTCGACCCCTACGGCAGCACCCGCCACGCCTACGAACCAGGCGGCACCGGCCGCGTCCAATACCAGTACGACGCCGTGGTGGCCGTCGCCGACCGCTTCGAAGGCCCCTACTCCAAGCGCTGGACCGCCGGCGTCGGCGCCGGCCACAACAACTTCTTCACCGACGCGGACGGGCAACTGTGGGCCACGTTCTTCCGCAACCCCAACTTCGGCCACTGGGCCGACCCCGCCCGCATCGCCGACGCCGCCGTCCCCGGCGTCGTACGCCTCGAATGGACCGGCCCCCGCAACGCGCGCATCTACGTACAGCGCCGCCGCGGGCACCCCGTCGATGCGCAGGAAAGGACACCGTGACCTGCCCCACCGCGCCCAACATCGTGTTCGTGATGACCGACCAGCACCGCCCCGACTTCATGGCGGGCGAGGGCTTCGGCCTGGACACCATGCCCTTCCTCGACTCCCTCGCGGCCGGCGGCGTCCGGTTCCGCCGCGCGTACACCACCGCCCCCGCCTGCGTCCCCGCCCGCACCAGCCTGCTCACCGGCCGGTGGCCGAGCACCCACCGGGTGCGGCAGAACTCCACCCCGCAGGGCGTGGTCCGCGGCGACGACCTGCTCGACGTCCTCGGCGGCGCCGGCTACCAGCGCTTCTACGCCGGGAAGACCCACATGTACCGCGGCCGGAAGGAGTTCTTCGAGGCCTTCTCCGGCCCGTACGGGCACGAGAGCGGCCCCGACGAGACCCCCGAGCAGCAGGAGTTCGCCGCCTGGCTGCGCTCCGTCGACCACGGTCCGACGACCGAGCCGACCCCGTTCCCGGTGGAGCTGCAGTTCGCGCACCGGATCGTCTCGGACGCCATCGGGCAGATCGACGCCCGCGACCCCGACCGGCCGTTCTTCTCCTGGGTGTCGATGCCCGAGCCGCACAACCCGTACCAGGCGCCGGAGCCGTACTTCTCGATGTTCGGCGAGGACGAGGTCCCCGCGCGCGCCTGCGGCCCCGAGGCCGCGGAGCGCAAGGGCGGCGCGTACAAGTGGCTGCGGGAGCTGGTGGAGGAGAAGCGGCCCGGGTACGACCGGCTCTGGCGGCGGTACCGCGCCACGTACTGCGGGATGCTCCGCCTCATCGACGACCAGCTCCGCCGGCTCGTCGACCACCTGAAGGCGCAGGACGTCTGGCGGGACACCCTGCTGATCTTCCTCGCCGACCACGGGGACTACGCGGGCGACTACGGCCTCCAGCGCAAGGGCGCCGGGATGCCGGAGGTGCTGGCGCGGATCCCGATGGTCGTGCACGGCTGCGGCGTCGAGCCCCGGGACAACCGCCGGGACTTCGTCTCGCTCGCCGACATCCTGCCCACCCTCTGCGAGGTGATCGGCCGGCCCATCCCCCTCGGCGTCCAGGGCCGCAGCCTGTGGCAGATGCTCTCCGGCGCCGACTACCCGGCCGCCGAGTTCGCCGACATCATCACCGAGCGCGGCTACGGCGGCCTCCCGTACCCGGACGACGCGCGGCCGGAGCTGCACTTCCCGTACGAGGGCACCAGGTACGACGAGCTGAACACCGTGACGCAGAGCGGCTTCTCGCGGATGCTGCGGCACGACCGCTACAAGCTCTACCAGCACGTGGACGGGACGGGCGAGCTGTACGACGTCGTCGCCGACCCGATGGAGCTGGACGACCGCTGGAACCGGCCGGACATGCGGCGCGTGCAGACCGATCTCCAACAGCGGCTGCACCGCTGGTCGCTCCGCCTGACCGACGACCTCCCGGACGGCGTCTACGACCCGAAGCTGCCCCCGCACAACTGGCACCGGTCCTGAAGGAGGCACGGCGCATGCACCCCGGAGCGACCCCCCGCCGCCCCGACGGCGGCCGGCACCCGCTGCCTCCCCCGTCCCGCCGTACGGTCCTGCGCGGCACCGCCGCCGTCACGCTGACCGCCGCGGCCACCCAGGCCGCCGCATCCGCGGCCTTCGCCGCCCCGGCCGCCGGGGCCGCTGCCGTCGACCACCCGGGCGCACACTGGCTGCCCGCCTCCCCCGCCAACTACCGGGCCGCCCGCCGCCCGCACAGCCACGCCGTGGACCGCGTGGTCGTCCACGTCACGCAGGAGGACTTCGAGGACACCGCGGCCGCCTTCCGGGATTCCGGGCGGCGGGTCTCGGCCCACTACCTGGTGCGCTCGGCGGACGGCCGGATCGGCCAGTGCGTACGGGAGAAGGACATCGCCCTGCACAGCGGGGACCCCGGCCACGACGAGCGCAGCATCGGCATCGAGCACGAGGGCCGGGGGCACGACCCCCGCTGGTTCACGGAGGAGATGTACGCCGCGTCCGCGGCGCTCACCGCCGGCGTGTGCGCCCGGTACGGGATCCCGCCGGACCGCGCGCACATCCTGGGCCACGCCGAGGTGCCGGGCACGCTCCACACCGACCCGGGCGCCAACTGGGACTGGGACCGCTATCTCACGCTGGTACGGGCCGGCCTGGCGGTGCGCCGGGGTCCGTGACGGCCGGCTCTCCGGCGGGCCGTCCCGGCCCTCAACCGAGCGACCGGGCCGCGTCGTCGATGAGCCGGGCCACCGCCTCGGGCTTCGAGACCGACACCGCGTGGCTGGCGTCGAGCGTCACCGTGCGGGCCTTCGCGCGGTCCGCCATGAACCGCTGCGCGGCCACCGGGATGTTCCTGTCCTCCGTCGTGAGCAGGGCCCAGGACGGCACGGACTTCCAGGCCGCGGCGCCCGCGCCCGCCTCCAGCGCGGCGCTGGTGATGGGGCGCTGGGAGACGGCCATCTGCTGCGCCGTGGTGGCGGGCACGTCCGCGGCGAACTGGCCGTGGAACTTGTCCTGGTCGATGTAGAGGTCCGTGACCTCGCTGCCGTCGGGCAGCGAGGTGGGCACTTCCTTCAGCGTCTCGCCGAGGGTGCTGCCGGGGTACTTTCCGGACAGCTCCGCCGCGCTCTCGCCCTCGTCGGGCAGGAAGGCGGCGGCGTACACGAGCGCCTTCACGTTCTCGTTCCCGGCGGCGGCCTCGGTGATCACGGAGCCGCCGTAGGAGTGCCCGGCCAGGACGACGGGGCCCTCGATGCCGGCGAGTACGTCCTTGAGGTAGGCGGCGTCGGTGCGCAGGCCGCGCAGCGGGTTGGCGGGGGCGACGACCGGATAGCCCTGGTGCGTCAGCTTCTCGACGACGCCGTTCCAGCTCGATCCGTCGGCGAAGGCGCCGTGGACGAGGACGACGGTCGGCAGCTTGGCGTTCGGCATGGGAGCCTCCGTGGCTTGTTTCGTACGCCGCCGGCGGCTTCCGGCGACACCAATGAAACTAGCGCACAATTACCTTGTACACAAGTTACTTGAGGGCGAGTCGCATCGAGGGGGCGCGCCCGATCTCCTCGCACGCCCCTGGCGTTTTGGCGGTACGTGACTCCGCATGTAGCGTGTGCGGCTTCCCCGGCCCGGCCCTTGGTCAACTCGCCGGTGAAGCACAGCAGTCGAGGATGATCGAAGGTCGAAATGAAGTACGTCATACGCGGGCGCCGGGTCGCCGTCGCGGCGGCAGGGGCGGCGGCGCTGCTCGCGCTGACCGCCTGCGGCAGCGACGACGACGGCGGGAGCGAAGCGAGCGGCGGTCCCGCGCAGGCGGACGCCGTGGAGGCGATGCGCTCCGCCACGTCCGTGCACGCGGTCGGCGAGATGATCGTGGTCGCCGACCCCGCCCAGGTCGACGTGCAGACGGACAAGAAGGGCAACTGCGTCGGCAGCGCGAAGGAGGGCGAGAAGGGCGCGGTCGAGTTCGTCATGCAGGGCGACACCGCGTGGCTGAAGCCGGACGCCGCGTACCTGGAGTCCGAGATGATGTACGACGCCGAGCTGATCGCCGAGGTCGAGGGCTCGTACCTGGAGCAGCCGAAGTCCGACGTCCCGACGGCCCTCGCGGACCTGTGCAACCTGGGCACGTACGTCGAACAGACCGACAGCGTCGTGTCGTTCAGCCCGGAGATGACGCAGAAGGAGAAGACGGAGCACGAGGGCGTCGCGGTCGTGCCGTACGTGAACGAGGACCCCTCGACCAGCGACGGCGCCAGCATGAAGATCGCCGCCGAGGGCAAGCCGTACCCGGTGACCATCACGGACCCGGAGGGCGCGGAAGTCGACCTGGCCTTCTCGGCGTTCGGCAAGCCCGTCAAGGCGGAGGCGCCGGCCGCGGAGTCGGTGCTGACCGAGGACCAGCTCTCGGACATCCGGCTGGAGCAGATGTAGCGGGCGGCGGCGCCGCCCGTTCGCGAGACGGCGGCGGTACGGGTCGGGGGGCTCGTACCGTCGCCGTCGGCCGTCCGGTGCCCGTCGCCCGCCGCAGACCGGTGCCTACGATGGTGACATGGCTGGGGCGAGCGGTCTGCTGATCGCGGGCCGGTACCGGTTGGACCGACCGGTGGGGCAGGGTGGCATGGGCCGGGTCTGGAGCGCCCGCGACGAGCTGCTCGACAGACGGGTCGCGGTCAAGGAGATCCTCTTCGACCCCGACGTCGCCGACAGGCAGCGCGAGAAGCAGCTGCGCCGCATGGTCGGCGAGGCCCGCGCGGCGGCCCGGCTCAACCACCCGGGCATCACCACGGTGTACGACGTCGTCGAGCACGACGGCGCCCCGGTGATCGTGATGGAGTTCGTCGCCGGCCGCTCCCTGGCCGCCGTCCTGCGGGAACGCACGCGGCTGCCGGTGCCGCGGGTCGCCGAGATCGGGGTCCAGGTCCTCGACGCCCTCACCGAGGCGCACGCCGCGGGCGTCGTCCACCGCGACCTGAAACCGGACAACATCATGGTGACCGACCGCCGGGCAGTCATCACCGACTTCGGCATCGCCGCCATCGCCGACGCGGTCGGCCCCGAGGGGACGGCGGGCCTGACCACCACCGGCGGCATGCTGGGCACGCCCGCGTACGCCTCCCCCGAGCAGATGAGCGGCGAGCCGGCGACGGCCGCCTCCGACATGTGGTCCTTCGGCGCCACCCTCTACGCGGCCGTGGAGGGCCGCCTCCCCTTCCACGGCGCCGACCTGTGGACCCTGCGCCAGTCCATCTGCGAATCCGACCCCGCGCCCTTCCGCCACGCCGGCGCCCTGGCCCCGATCGTCACCGCGCTGCTGGCCAAGAACCCCTCGTCCCGCGCGACCCTCGCCGCCGCGGCGGCGGAACTCCGCGCCCACACCCCCGCGGCACCGCCGCCGGAGCACGGGGGCCACAAACCCCGCCGCTGGGGCCGCCTCCTCCCCACCCGCCGCGCGGCACCGGCCCCGGCACCCGCACCCGTCCCGCCGCCCGCGTACGCCCCGGATGTGCCCCCGACGCGGGTCATGCGGGCGGACCCGGTGGAGGAGCTGGAACGTACGGCACGGGAACGGCTGCACGGCCAGGTCGAGATGCACCTGGGCCTCCTGGCCGTCATCGCCGCGGCGCCGCCGTCGGACGCGGACCTGCTGACGGGCCTGAAGAACCTCAAGGACACGCACACCCACCGGGTGGGCCGCATCCTGGAGGACGAGGCCCACAAGCTGCTGCGCTTACGCGATCTGGAGGACGAGGCGTCCCGCCGGGCATGGGAGCCGTACGCCACCCACCACGGCGAATGGCTCGCCGCCCGGCGCCACGCGCTCACGGCACTGGACGAGACGCTGGGACTGTCGGAGTCGCTGCTGACGGGCGAGAGCCCGCGGGACGCGCTGCTCGTCGTGGTCGCGGCGTTCAGAGCCCACCTGCTCGCCCTTCAGTCGGACTGAGCGTCGCCGGGACGCGCGTCAGTCCACCACGGATTGCGCGAGGCGAAAGCCCACGTCCTCGACCCGGAAGGTCGGGTGGCTGCGCCGCCGCACCGAGGCCCGGCAACTCCAGTGCTCGTCGAACCAGCCACCTCCGCGCAGCACCCGGTAGCTGCCGTAGACCTCGGGGTCGTAGAGGTCCCAGCACCACTCCCACGCATTGCCGAGCATGTCGTAGAGGCCCCACGGATTGGGCTGCTTGCCGCCCACGTCGTGGATCCGCTCATCCGAGTTGCCGCGGTACCAGGCGATGTCGTCCAGCGGCCCGTAGCGCGGGCCCGACGTGCCGGCACGGCAGGCGTACTCCCACTCCGCTTCGGTCGGCAGCCGGTACCCGCCGGCCGCGGTGTCCCACCCGACGCCTTCCCCGCCGGCCTCGAGGCGATAGGCCGACGCGAAGCCATGGGCCCGGGACAGTCCGTTGCAGAACCGGACCGCGTCCCGCCAGGAAACCCCCTCGACGGGCAGCCGGCTTCCCTGGGCGCTGCTCGGCCGCCGGCCGGTGACCTCCGCGTACAGCGCCTGGGTGACCGGATATACCGCCATCCGGAAGGGTGCGAGCTCGACCACCCAACTGCGCCGCGTCCGCCGGTCCGACAGTGTGACGTGCCCCGGCGGGACCTCGGTCATCCCCTGCTCTGCGCTGACGCCCATGAACAGGCGATCTTACGTCGCCTGTTCACAGGTAGAGCTGCGCATCGCAGTCCCGGCAGAACGTCTTGCCGCCGCGCTTCCCCGTCCGCAGGTGCGTGCAGCCCTCCGGGGGGCACTGGGGTAACGCGGTGAGGTGCCGTACGTTGTCGGGCTGGTGGACGGGGAGGGTAAGTGTCGCGTACCGGCGGCGCGGTGGCCGCGGCGGTCGCGGCCGTGGGCCCGTACCCGCACCATGTGGTCGAGCTCCGCGATACACGCCCCGCAGGCGTACATCTCACCCCCCGCCCCGGGCGTGACCACCGAGCCGACCCACAACACCGCCACCCCCTCCCGCCGGCAGAACAACCAACACACCCCCGGCACCCACGCGTTCCCGTCCCCGACCCGCGCCACGGCCGGCCACGCCTCCCGCCACGGGCGCTCCGCGGCGGGCAGGAACCCGTTGCGGTCGGGCCGGTCCGGGGTCATCCCGCCGCCCGGGGCCGGAGCGCGGCGGCGAGCGCGCGGGCGGTGTCGATGTTGCAGCGCCCCAACGCGATCAGACCGAGGGGCGCGGCCCCCGTACACGAAACGGGATCGAGCCCCAACGAGGGCAACACCACCCCGGCGGCTTTGAGCGCAGCCCGCAATTCGTCACAGGCCTCCCCGGCCTGCACCACCCTGTCGGGAACCTGTCCCCTACTCCTGGTCGCCATTTCCGCCTCCGATTGCCTTGTTCTTTGGTGCTGGTAGCGGCTTTTCCGCAGGTACAGCCTTGCCGGTGGGAGGAGCCAGGCACACAGATCGTGTGTGACCAAATACGCTCTGTGGACAGCGAGGTGAAGGAGGTTTGCTGCGTGGAGCTTGAGCCTGAAGGTGCCGCCCTGCCCGCTTCACCAGCGGGATTGCTCGCTGCCCGCGCTTCGCGGGCACGGGCGAAGACGGGCCTCTCGCTGCGCGCGCTCGCTGAGAAGCTGGGCTACCCGCACACCTACCTGAGCCGTGTCGAGCGCGGCGATCAGCTCCCGTCCACCGCTCTGGCCGAGGCCCTTGACGACTTCTACGGGACGGACGGGCTCATCTCCGAGTTGCTGGCCGTCGCCAGGGCCGCCGAGATCCCGACGTGGGGTCGCCGGGTCCTCGAAGAGGAGAAGCGCGCGGCTCGTATCCAGACGTTCAACAGCAGCGTCGTGCCCGGACTGCTCCAGATCGAGCCGTACACGTCGGCTCTGTTCGTCGAATCCATGCCGGGCAAGGACGTGCAGAAGGTCGCGTTGCTGGTGGAGACGCGGGTGCACCGTCAGGCCGTGCTGGACTCGCAGACGCCTCCGCTGTACTGGGCGATCATGGATGAGGCCGCCTTACGCCGTCCCGTGGGGAGTCCGGCGGTCATGGCGGAGCAGATTCGGCACATCCGCGAGGTGGTCACTCACAACAGCGCCGTTCGGGTGCAGGTGCTCCCCTTCGCGCATGGAGTCCATCCGCTGTTGGGCGGTAGCCTGAGCTTGCTCACCCGTCATGACGGTGCGACCTTCGCTTACGTCGAGTCGTTCGCGTCCGGTGTGTCCGTGGATACCCCGGCTGAGGTCCTGGAGTTGACGACCCTCCTCGACATCGCCCGGTCGAAGGCCCTCGACAGCGGGGAGAGCGTGGCCCTGCTCAACAGGTACCTGGAAGGGTATGAGAATGACATCGACTCCTGATGACAAAACTCCGTCTCCGGTCTGGGTGAAGAGCAGTTACAGCAACGGCCAGGGCGGCGAGTGCATCGAGTGGGCGCCAGGACATGCAGCAGCCACCGGGGAGTTCCTGGTCCGCGACAGCAAGGATCCCCACGGCCCGCACCTCGCCCTTACCCGTGACGGCTTCGCCGCGCTCGTGGAGTTCGCCAAGCGTCACGGCTGAACCGCATATCTCCACAACGTGAGTTGGGCGTGATCACCGCCCCCTAGGCTGGCTGTCGCTCGAACACGACCACGCCGGGGCGCCGCCGCACCGTGCCGCCCCGGCGGCAACCTCAGGTGAAGGGCGCCATGAAGATAGGTTTCGCACTCCCGCAGTTCCACCGGCAGGCCTTCGGTATCGCCCAGACCTCCGCGTTCGCCTCGGCGATCGAGGAGGCCGGCGGTGCCAGCCTCTGGGTGGGGGATCGCAATCTGGCCGCGGTGAACCCCCTTGTGGGGTACGGCGGGCGGGGGAAGACGATTCCGGAGGAGTTGAACCCCGCCGCCGATCCGTTCGTACTGCTGGGGGTGGCGGCGTCCGCGACGAGCCGGGTGCTGCTCGGCTCGCACGTACTGATCGCCCCGCTGTATCCGCCCGTGCAGCTCGCCCGGTCGCTGACGACGATCGACCTGATCAGCGAGGGGCGCCTGCTTCCCGGGTTCGGGATCGGCTGGTCGCCGGAGGAGTACCAGGCCGCCGGGCTGAACTTCAGCCGCCGGGGCGCGCGGATGGACGAGTTGCTGGACGCCCTCGACGCCATCTGGACCACCGACCCGGCGCAGTACGAGGGCGACCAGCTCTACGTGCCCGAGCACCACGCGCCGCTGAAGCCCGCGCGGCGGCCCCGCCTGCCGTTCTACCTGGGTGCGCTGTCGGAGCGCGCCATGCGCCGGGTCGCCCGCCGCGCTGACGGCTGGCTGCCGGTGGTCATCGCGCCGAGTTTCGTCGACGTGGAGAGCCTCCTCGCCCAGCGCGCGCTGCTGGACGAGCTGGCCCGGGAGGCGGGCCGCGATCCCGGCGCCATCGACACGGTCCTGCGGGTGAACATCGAGGCGGGCACCAGTACGGAGAAGGTCGCCGACATCGTCAAGGACGTGCACGCACGGACCGGGATCGACCACTTCATGATCGACTCGATGTACGACGTGGAGACCGTCGAGGGCTCCATGGACCATGCCCGGCGGATCCTCGAACTCGTCGCGAAGGGCTGAGCCCGCGCCGACGCGCGTCAGGCCTCGGCGCACTCCACGTGGCCCCAGCCGGTGCCGTTCTTCGCGATGGTCGTACCCGCCGCGTAGGGCGTGCCGCACCGGCAGCGGCCCGCGTACCTGGCCTTGAGCGTCCCGCCGCCCGTCTTGCCCCCCGGCTTGCCGCCCGCCTTGGCCCCCGTGCGGCGCTTCGGCGCCGCGACCCGTGCCGGGGCGTCCTCCGCCGTCGGGAGCGGGGAGCCGTGGGCGGTGCCCGCGGGGTTCTGGGTACGGGCCGACTCGGCGGCGGCGGCGTCGGCGGCGGCGTTGTAGGGGTCGCCGTCCACCTGGTGCGCGCGGACGTGGACGAGGCGGACGTCGCGGCCCGTGAGGCGGTCGTCGATGCTGCGTACCAGCTCCTGGTTGGCCACCGGCTTGCCCGCCGACGTCTTCCAGCCGCGCCGCCGCCAGCCCGGCAGCCAGTCGGTGACCGCCTGCATCGCGTACGTGGAGTCCATCCGCACCTCGAGCGGCACGGCGGGGTCCGTCGATTCGAGGAGCCGCAGCAGGGCGGTCAGCTCGGCGATGTTGTTGGTCGCCCTGCCCAGCGGGCCGGCCTCCCAGCGCGCGACCGCGCCGTCCGGACCGGCCACCACCCACGCCCACGCGGCCGGTCCCGGGTTCGGACTCGCGGCGCCGTCGCACGCGGCGATGATCACGTCAGCCATGGGGCCGATTCTTCCATCCCGGCGCCGGGGGCCCGACGCCCGGCGGCCTCCCCGGGTACCGGGGGTTCCCGTACCCCGCGCGAAGGGGTCCTCCGGCACTGGTACCGAGCGCCGGAAGACCCCTTTCTGCTCAGCTCAGGCCGTCAGCCCTTGCCGCTTCCCTCGCCCTTGACGTACCGCGCCACGAACTCGTTGGCCAGGTCGCCGAACTGCTCGCCGAACACCATGGACCGCTCGACCGTCTTCTTGAAGTGCACGCCGCCGTCCACGCGGCTGTAGGCGCACCTCTTGTTGAAGTCGGTCCAGGTGGGGAAGCTCACCCGGACGTTCTCGACGGGGGTGATCCCCGGCTCCACGATGGACTTGCCGACCTCGAAGTCGAACTCCCAGTTCAGCTCGTCGGAGTCGAAGAAGCGCCGCGCCGCCTGCGAGGCGGCGGAGCCCACGGTCGTGGAGCCCGACGGGTACTCCGGGTGGTCGCCCACCGGCAGGAACCCGGCCCACTGGTCGGCCGGGATGTCGTCGACCGTGCCCATGCCGACGCCGCCCCAGGCGGTGATCTTGCGGTGGCCGTAGACGTGCCTGACGGCGGTGATCGGCCGCACGGCCTCGTACTTGCGCTTGTAGTGCCAGGCGGCTATCAGCGTGTCGAAGGTCGCCAGGATGTGCACGAGCATCCACTGCGCCCAGCCGTGCACGCCCAGCTCGTTGTTCTGGTCGTTCGCCAGGCCAAC
>NZ_JAINRD010000016.1 GCF_020400605.1 Streptomyces aculeolatus
CCCCCCCCCGCCCCCCCCCCCCCCGGGGCGGGGCCCCCCCCCCGCGGGGGGGGGCCCACGGCTGCGTCTTCCGGTGACGCGTCAGGACCCGCCCGCGCCCTCCGCCGCGGCACGGACCCCGGGGACGGCACCCAGCAGGCGCAGCCGGTCGAGCGCCGTCTGCCGCGAGGCGATCCCCGCGGCACCGGCCGCCCACTCGTCCCACTCCGGCCAGCGGACGCGGTCGAACGTCGCGTCCTCGTACTCGTCCTCGGCGAGCAACTCCCCCACCACGCGCATGCCGTCGGCGTCACCGAGCCCGGGCCACCCCAGGTACTCGGTGCGCCACGCCAGCCGGCTCGTGCCGCCCACGGAGCGGTGCAGCAGATGCGCGTCGAAGGCCAGCACGTCGCCTGGCTCCGTCGGCAGCACGGTCTCGGGCATCGGCCAACCGGGGAACCCCTGGTTGGCGGGGTCGAGCCCCCGGTACGCGGCGAGCCTGCGCGCGTACGCCGGGTCGTGCGACCCGGGCAGCACCCGCAGCGCGCCGGTCCGCGCCGTACGCGGCTCCAGGTGGGCCAGGAACGTCACACCCGGCACGTCCGGGCCGACGTCCGTGTGCCAGCCGGAGTTGGTGGTGAAGCACACTGCGCTGGGCACCGCGGGCACGGTCATCCGCCCGCACAGCTCCGCGGAGCCCTGGAACAGCCGCGGGTCGTCGGCGATCAGGGACTGACTGAAGGGCGTCCGGTCGGCGGCCAGCGGCAGGTAGTCGCCGCGGATGCCGCCTTCGTCGTACGGGTCGGTGTCGGTGCCGAGGCCGCCGTAGGCGTCGGTGAGGCCGGCGGTCACCTCGGCGGTGAGCCGGCCGGTCTCCTCGTGCGTGAGCAGGCCGCGCAGCACCACGTACCCGAAGGCGCGGAAGTGCTCGATCTGTTGGTGGCTGAACAACGACGTCACGACGTCGTCTCCTCTCGTCTCGATGGCAGGTCGTCTCGCGCATCGGACGGGAGGAGGGCCACGGGCCCGTCAGCGTCAAACGAATCCGGTTCGCATGGGCCTCACCCTAGCCACGCGGGGCCGGTGTCCGCCATGGCGTATGTCCGCCCGCAGCGTCCGGGGGTAGGGCGCGGGCGGCGCGCGGCCTGTGCCTAGACTCGCCCCGACCACTGATCTTGACCGCATCGGGGGGTTACCGCCCATGGGCACGAACAAGACCGTCATATCCACCGCCGCCGCAGGTCTGGCCGCGCTCCTGCTGGCCACGGCGTGCAGCGGCGGGTCGGACGACGACGCGGGCGGATCCGGCGACGAGAAGGCGCAGCCGCGGCCGTTGATCAGCGAGAGCCAGGCCCGCAAGGTGCTGGAGCGCTACGTCGAGACCAACAACGAGGCCAACGCCGACCTGGACCGCAAGGCGCTCGGCGAGGTCGAGGGCGGGGCGTTGTACCAGCAGAGCCAGGCGCAGTACCGGCAGTTCCCGACGTACGAGAAGAAGTACCAGAAGCTCTACAAGAAGCCGTTCCACTACCGCGCCGACGAGGCCGAGTACTACATCCCCGCCCGCGGCGACTGGTACATGGTCGACGCCCCCGTGGAGGGCCCCGGTTACGACGAGGGCGACCGCAGCCTGCTGGTCTTCGAGCGCGCCGGCGGCGGCGTCTGGAAGAACGTCGCGTCCGTCGGCATCCAGGGCCGCGTTCCCGAGGTCGCCCGCGGCGACGGCGGCCTGCCGACCGCGCTGCCCGCCGACGCCGAGGTGGGCACCACGGCGCTCGACGGCCTCGACGACGCCGTCAACGACCTCTACCTGTCGGGCGGCAAGAAGGACGGCAGGGTCCTCGCGGACAGCGAGGTGCGCAAGAACATGGTCAAGGACCACACCACCCGCCGGGACTGGATCAGGCCCGAGCACGACGGCTACTTCGAGACCGAGTTCGAGTCCGAGAACCGCAAGTGGGACGACGCGTACAAGCCCGCCTTCCCTGACGTCTACGCACTGCGCACCGCCGACGGCGGCGCGCTGGCCGTCTTCAACTCCTACGACGCGCGGGTGGACTTCGCGACCCGGCCGGGCTTCCACATCATCCCGGGCGACGCCACCGGCCTGTACGTCAAGGAGAAGGAGCCGCCGGGCGTGCGGGAGTACTACGCAGTGCAGAACGCGGCGCACGTGCCCGACGAGGGCAAGGTCAAGCAGCTCGGCGGCGAGGTGGAGATGATCGGCGCGAGCTGACCGCCCGGCTCACCAGTCCGCCGGGTCCGGCGGCGGGAACTCCACCGTGACGGCAAGCCCGCCCTCCGGCCCCGGCACCGTGGTCACCTCCGCGCGGTGCGCGGCGGCGACGGCGCCGACGATGGACAGCCCCAGTCCGTAGCCGCCGCCGGCCGCCCGCGGCTGCAGCCGCTGGAACGGCTCGTACAGGTCGGGGATGCGCTCCGCGGGGATCCGCGGACCGCTGTTGACCACCCGCAGCATCGGATAGCCCGTCTCCCTGACGCCCGTCGCCACCCGCACCCAGCCGTCGGCCGGGGTGTAACGCAGCGCGTTCTCCACGAGGTTGCCCGCGAGCCGGGCGATGAGCCGCTCGTCGCCCGAGGCGGGCGCGGGGCGCAGCGAGGAGTGCAGGTCCAGCGTGCCGGGGGCGGCGCGGGTGCGGTCGTGCAGCACCTCGCGTACGACCCGGGCGAGGTCGACCGGCTCGGCGGCCACCAGCCCGCTCTGGCTGCCTGCCAGCGTCAGCAGCGCCTCGATCAGCCGCTCCTGTTCCTCCCCGGAGGCGACGACCCGCTCGCACACGGCGCGCAGCGACGCCGCGTCCGCACCCGGGCGGGAGAGCGCCACCTCGACCATGGCGCGCTGCAGCGTCAGCGGTGTGCGCAGCTCGTGGGAGGCGTTGGCGACGAACCGGCGCTGGGCCTCGAACGCGGCGTCGAGCCGGGACAGCAGCCCGTCGAAGGTGTCGCCGAGGTCCATCAGCTCGTCGTCGGGTCCCGCTATGGCGAGGCGCGCGTGCAGGTTGTGCTCGGAGATCCGCCGGGCGCGGCCCGCCATGATCCGCACGGGCCGCAGCACCCGGCCGGCCATCACCCAGCCCAGGGCGACGGACACGGCGGTCATCAGGGCGAGCGCGATGCCGGACTGCGCGAGCAGCGCCTGCAGCGCCGCCTCGTGGCGCTCGGTGGCCACGTGCCGGATGTCCGGGTCGCCGTGGCCGCCGGGCTGGGGGGAGTCGAACCTGACGAGGATGCCCTTGGCCGCGTTGCCGCGGGCGACGAGCGCGTACGTGATGGCGAGCAGCGCGACGCCGGAGACCAGGAAGAGCGCGCCGTACAGCAGCGTCAGCCGGAGCCGGACGGTCCAGCGGAGCCGGCGGCCGGTGCGGCGGGCGGGCTCAGATGCGGTATCCGGCATGGGGGACGGTCTCGATCACCGGCGGGTCGCCGAGCTTGCGGCGCAGCCTGCTGACGGTGACCTTCACGGCGTTCGTGAACGGGTCGGCGGCGCCGTCCCAGGCCCGTTCGAGCAGCTCCTCGGCGGAGACCACGGCGCCCTGCGCGGACAGCAGCAGCTCCAGCACCGCGAGTTCCTTGCGCGACAGGTCGAGTCGGCGCCCGCCGCGGCTGGCGAGGTGCTGCGCGGGCACGAGGGTCAGATCGGCGCGGGTGAGGACCGGCGGCACGGCGTTGGACGGGCGGCGGCCGAGCGCCCGGATGCGGGCGATCAGCTCGGCGAACGCGAAGGGCTTGGTCAGGTAGTCGTCGGCGCCGAGGCCGAGGCCGTCGACCCGGTCGGCGACGGTGGTGGAGGCGGTGAGCATCAGCACCCGGGTGCGGCTGCCGTGCCGGGTCAGCGCGCGGCACACCTCGTCGCCGTGCAGCCGGGGCAGGTCGCGGTCGAGCACGATCACGTCGTACTCGCGGCTCGTGGCTCGGTCCATGGCCTCCTGGCCGTCGTACGCGACGTCCGTGTCCATGCCGTCCTCGCGCAGGCCGGTGGCGACGGTCTCGGCCAGCTCCCGGTGGTCCTCCACGATCAGCACATGCATGCCGCCAGCGTGCCGGAGACCACGTAAGCCCTCGGTAACAGCCGAGGCCAGATACCCTCCCGGGCCGGGGCGCGGCCCGGGAGGGTGGTCGGTCGCCGAGGGCGGAGCCCCCGCTGCTCGGGGGGACAGCAGGGGCACCGCGGTCCTTGTGGCCGTGGCCGTGGCGGTGGCCGCGTATCGGTTCACCGTGCCGGCTCCCCCGTCTCGGCTCGCCGTACGTCAGGTGGTGGCCAGCGCCTCGGTGGGCGGCAGCCGGGCGGCGCGCACCGCCGGGTAGAAGCCGGCCAGCCCGCCGATGAGGAGCGTCGCCGCGATGCCGCCGGCCATCGCCCACACCGGCACCACCGTCGCCCAGTCCTGCGACGTGGCGTAGCCGACGGTCACGCCGATGCCCAGCACGACGCCGCCGAGGCCGCCGAGCGCGGACAGCAGCAGCGCCTCGCAGAGGAACTGGCTGCGGATCTGGCCGCGGGTGGCGCCCAGCGAGCGGCGCAGGCCGATCTCGGACCGGCGTTCGAGGACGGAGATGACCATGGTGTTGGCCACGCCCACGCCGCCGACGATCAGCGCCACTCCGCCCAGCCCCAGCAGCAGCCCGCTGAGGGTCTCGTCGGTGGCCTCCTTGGCCGCCAGGGCGTCGGAGGGCCGGGAGACGGTGGCCTCGTTGGGGTTCTCCGGGTTGGCGGTGGCGCCGAGGACGGACTGCACGTCGGCGACGGCGGAGTCCTCGCTGCGGGTGTAGATCGTCGTCGGGGTGCCGGCGAAGCCCAGCTCGTCCTCGGCGACGTCCCAGCCGACCAGCGCGGACGAGTCCAGCTCGGGTACGAGTTCGTTGTACGCCGTGAGGCCCACGACCGTGAACCACCTGCCGCCCAGCCACACCTGCGAGTCGGGCCCCGCCTCGTAGATCCCGAGCTGCTCGGCGGCCTTGGGGCCGAGGACCACCGCGGGGTAGCGGCTGGTCGCGCCGTTCAGCCAGCGTCCCTCGGTGATCTGCAGTCCCACGGACTCCGGCAGGTCGAGACGGGCCGCGCTGACGCTCAGGCCGCCGGTCTGCTCTTCCGGGATCCGGTCGTTGCGGAAGACGTTCGCGTCGATGCGGCCGACGGCCGAGACGTTCTCGACCTCCGGGATGGCCCCGATCATGGCCACGGACTCCTCCGGCAGGCTGGCCTGGGAGCCGGTGAACGACTGCCCGGGGGTGACCGTGAGGAGGTTGGTGCCCAGCGCGTTGAGCCGGCGGTCCAGGTCCTCGGTGGAGGAGGTGGAGATGCCGACGACGCCGATCATCGCGGCGATGCCGATGGCGATGCCGAGCGCGGAGAGGAACACCCGCATGGGCCGGGACCTCAGCCCGGACCCTCCGACCCGCAGCACGTCCGCCGCGGTCATCCGGGCGGGCTTCGGCGGGGTGGGCGGCGGCAGGTGCGGCTGTACGCGGTCGATCTCCGCCGTCGCGTGCGGCGCGGTCATCGGACGGCCTCCCGGGGGAGCCGGGCCGCGGGCAGGGCGGCGCCGGGGGCGGAGTCGTGCTCGATGGCGCCGTCCTTGAGGCGCACTTCGCGGGGCAGGGAGGCGGCGATGTCGCGGTCGTGGGTGATGACGACGACGGTGGTGCCGGCCTCGTGGAGCTGGTGGAGCAGTTCCATCACGACCGCCCCTGAGCGGGAGTCGAGCGCGCCGGTGGGCTCGTCGGCGAGCAGCAGGGGCGGGTCGCCGAGGACCGCGCGGGCGATGGCGACGCGCTGCTTCTCGCCGCCGGAGAGCTGGTGCGGTTCGTGGTAGAGGCGGTGGCCGAGGCCGACGCGGCGCATGGCCCGCTCGGCGAGGCGGCGCCGGTCTGCGCGGGTCCGGCCGCTGTAGAGCAGCCCGTCGGCGACGTTGTCCAGCGCGGGGACGCCGGGGGCGAGGTGGAACTGCTGGAAGACGAAGCCGATGGTGCCCGCCCGCAGCGCCGACAGCTCGCGGTCGCTGAGCCTGTCGATGTCGTGGCCGTCGATGCGGACGGTGCCCGCGGAGGGGCGGTCGAGCGTCCCCATGATGTTGAGCATGGTGGACTTGCCCGACCCGGACGGGCCGACGACGGCCAGCAGTTCGCCGCGCCGGATGACGACGTCTGCGGAGCGGAGCGCGGCGACGTCCCCGTAGGTCTTGGTGACCCCGGTCAGCTCGACCACCGGATGGGACGGGACGGTCACTTCGGAACCCCCACGGACATGCCTTCCTCGATGCCGTCGCCGGTGACCTCGACCAGCCCGTTGGCGAACATGCCCAGCTCGACGGGCACGGACTCCGTGCTGCCGCCCGCGGTCACCTTCTGCACCGCGTAGCCGCCGCCCTGCCGGGCGACGAGCGCGTTCACGGGCACCGCGAGCACGTCCTCGCGGGTGTCCGCCTTGAGCACCACGTCGACGGGCGCTGCCTGGTAGCGGCCCAGCTCGTCCTGTTGGCCGACCTCCAGTTGCAGGGGCAGCGTGGACTCCTGGTCCTCCTCGCTCTCGCCGCCGGCGCCGCCGGAGCCCGAGCCCGTGGCGGCGGGCGGGGTGCCGATGTCGGTCACCTCGCCGTCCACGGTGGTGCCGTTGGGCAGCTCGATCTCGGCTTTGGTGCCGACCCGTACGAGGTCCTCGAACTGCGCGTCCAGCTCGACCGAGACGACCCGCTCGGTGCCGGTCCAGTCGAGGACCGCTCCCTCGGCCTTGGCGCCCGGCCAGGTCTGCAGCTCCGCGACGCGCCGCGCGCCCTGCGCGGTCACGGCGTCGCCTGCCTCGACGACGCCGGTCTGCTCCCGGCCGAGGTCCTCCTGCCAGGCGGACACCGCGTCCGCGGTGTCCGGGCTGTACGTCTCGTCGACGGTGAACCCGGTGTAGCCGAGCTTGGCGAGGTTGCGTTCGAGCAGCTCGACATCGCCGCCCTCGCTGCCGTCCGACAGCGTGCGGTACAGCGGGGTGTCACCGTAGAGCAGCGGGACCTTCTCGCCGTCCACGCTGTACACGGTGTCGCCGCGCTTGACCGTCGAGCCCTCGTTGGGCGTCCAGGTGACGATGCCGGCGCCCGCGTCCGCGGCTTCGCCGCCGGAGTCCGCCGCGGATCCGGCGCCCTGGGCGGGCCGCCCGGCGTCGGTGCCGGCGTCCGGGTCCGCGCCGCCGGCCGCGGCGCCGATGGCCTGCACGGTGGTCACGTCGCCATAGCCCAGGGTGCCGTCCACGGTCTCGCTGCTGGTGAGCGTCGTACGTTCCACCTGGGCCGTCGCGGCCGGTCCCGAGGGGCCGGCGGCGGGCTCCTCGGAGTCCTCGCCGCCGAGCGCGCCGGTGGCGGCGAGCCCCGCCGCCGCGGCGACGCCGATCGCGATGACCACGATCAGCGCCATCCGCAGCCTGCGGCTCTTGCGCACCGGCTCGGGGCCGCTCGGTGCGCCGTCGCCGCCGGCCGGCGGGGCGGCGGTGGCGAGTTCGCCGCCGGGCCCGCCCGGTTCGGGGTCGCCGCCCGCGGTGAGCGGGCCGGGCGGGCGGACCTCCAGCGTGCCCGGCGGCCGCTCCCGCAGGTTCAGCTCTTCCGTCTCCTCACGGCTCGTCACCGCATGCCCCCGCCGATCCGCATGCCGCCACCGGGGTACTTGTCCTGGCATGCCTGCCGGGCCGGCTCGAACTCCGTCGGGTCGGCGGCACCGATGTCCACGACCATGCTGTTGCCCTCGATCTCCGGGTCGGGGAAGTCGGGCACGCCGTTCTGGCGGATGCACTCGGCCCACTCCGCGACCTTCTCGGAGTCCAGCGGCTCACCGCCGCCCGGGCCGCCCTGGCGCTGCGGCTGCTTGTCGCGGCAGGCTTCCTCCGCGGCCTTGAACTCGGCGGACTCCGGGTCGAATCCGCCCTGGTTGAACATGACGCCGCCGGTGTCCTGCACCGGGTCCTCGAACTCCGGTACCCCGTTGTCACGCATGCACTGCGCGTACTCGACCGCCTGGTCGAACGGGCTGCCCGGAGAGGCGGACGTGCCGCCGTCGGAGGAGGCGGCCTCGGAATCGTCGGAGCACCCCGCCAGCACGACACTGACGACGAGTGCGGACGAGGCGAGCAGGGTCTGCGCGAATGCGCGTTTGCGTGTGGTGAACATGGCCCCAAGTTCTACGTGAGCGCCGGTCACAGGGCGGATACAGAACGCCGCCGGCGAAGGTCGCCGGCGGCGGTTTTCATGAGAATTCGATGAATGGGGTTCTGTCGGCGGTGCTCAGCGCACCCCGGCGGCCCGCTTTATCCTCAGAAGAACTTCAGGGAACCCCGTCATTGCCGGGCGCTCTCCGCCCTGCCGGCCGCGTCGGTGCCGCCGTCGTGCAGCGAGATGGCCCGCCCGGGGCACCGTCCGGCGGCGCCGCGTACGGACCTCGCGAGCCCCGGGTCGGGGTGCGCGGTGGCGAGCAGCACCTTGCCGTCGTCCTCGGACTGGTCGAAGACGGCGGGCACGTGCATCATGCACAGCCCGGACCCCACGCACCTGTCGCGGTCGACCCGTACCTCCATCGTCGTCTCCCCTCCCGTCGCCTGCCGGTCACCAGGCGACCGGCAGGCGCTCCAGGCCGTAGGCGGTCGTGTGCAGCCGGAACGGCACCTCCGCGGCCGGCACCGCGAGGCGCAGACCCGGGAAGCGGCGCAGCAAAGCCGTGTAGCCGATGACGAGTTCCATGCGGGCGAGCGCGGCGCCCAGGCAGTGGTGGACGCCGTGGCCGAACGCGAGGTGGGCGGAGGGCTCGCGCGCGGGGTCGAAGCGGTCGGGGGCCGCGGTCAGCACCGGGTCGCGGTTGGCCATCGGCAGCGACACCACGAGGTGTTCGCCCGCTCTGACGAGCTGACCGCCGACGGTGACGTCCTCCAGGGCGGTGCGGGGCGTGGGCGCGTGCGGCACGGTCAGGTAGCGCAGCAGCTCCTCGACGGTGCGGCCCACCGCCCCGGGGTCGGCGCGGAGCTCCGCGAGCCGGTCCGGGTGTTCGAGCAGGACGAGGGTGCCGAGGCCCAGCATCCCGGAGATGTTGTCGAGGCCGGCGAGCATCAGCAGGACGCAGACGCCGCGGAGTTCCTTGTCGGTGACGTCGGCCCCGTGGTCGCGTACGAGCATGCCGAGGAAGCCGTCGTCGGGCTCCCGGCGCTGCCCGGCGATCAGGGCGGCCAGGTAGCGCGAGAAGGCGGCGCCGGCGGCGGCCCGCGCCTGCCGGCCGCGGCCCTGGTCGAGGTGGTGGCGGGCGCGGCGCAGGAACGCGTCGCGGTCGTCGCGGGGGACGCCGATCAGCTCGCAGAGCACGGCGCCGGAGACGGGGGCGGCGAACTGCTCGACGAGGTCGGCGGGCGGGCCGGCCCGTTCCACGGCGTCGAGGCGGTCGGCGACGATCTCCTCGATCCGCGGGCGGAGGCGGCGGATCCGGCGGACGGTGAACTCCGGCGTGAGGATCTTCCTGAGCCGGGTGTGCTCGGGCGGGTCGTAGTCCATGAGCTGCCCGATCATGTCGTCCGGGCGGTAGTCGTCGGGGTACGTCCCGGCCGTGCCCGCCGCGCGGCCGAAGCGGCGGCGGGTGGAGAAGCGGACGTGGTCGCCGAGGACCTGGCGCACCGCGTCGTATCCGGTGACCAGCCAGACGTACTCCTCGCTGTCGCCGGGGCCGACGCCGATCCTGGTGACGGGCCGTTCGGCGGCGAGGCGGCGCAGCTCGGCCGCGGGGTCGAAGCGCGATCTGCGGGTGTGGACGGGCGCGGGTCCGGGGCGGCGTGGCATGGGTCCCCCTACCAGGTGACGGGCAGCGCTTCGACGCCGTAGTTGGGCGCATGTGTCCGGTAGCGCAGTTCCTCGGGCGGTACGGCCAGGCGCAGCCCGGGGAAGCGGTGCAGCAGCCGCGGGAGGGCGATCCTGAGCTGCACGCGGGTCAGCGGGGCGCCGAGGCAGTAGTGGATGCCGTGGCCGAAGGCCAGGTGGGGGGTGACGTCGCGGGTGATGTCGAAGCCGTCGTGGCCGGTGCCGTCCCCGGCCGCCCGGTTGACGGCGAGCAGGGAGCAGACCACGACGTCGCCCTTCTTGATCACCGCGTCGCCGACGGGCACGTCCGCGAGTGCGGTGCGCGGCGAGGAGGTAGCGATCACGGACACGTAGCGCAGCAGTTCCTCCACCGCGCGGTCGGTCAGCTCCGGCTTCTCCAGCAGCAGCGCGAGCTGGTCGGGGTGGCCGAGCAGCAGCATCGTGCCGAGGCCGAGGGTGCCGGCGACGTTCTCGTAGCCGGCGGCCATCAGCGAGGTGCCGATGCCGGTCAGCTCACTGTCGCTGACGTCGTCGCCGTGCTCGCGGATCAGCATGCCGAGCAGGTCGTCGCCGGGGTCGCGGCGCTTGCGCGCGACGAGTTGGCTCATGTAGCCGACGTACGCCTTGCCGGCGGTCATCTGCTGTTTGCGGCTGCGGTTGCCGGCCCGGCTGATGTCGAGATTGCGGGCCAGTTCCGCCTGGTCGTCGCGGGGCACGCCGAGCAGGGCGCAGCTGACGAGCCCGGGGATGGGCCAGGCGAAGTGGCGCATGAAGTCGGCGGGCCGGCCGGCGCGTTCGAGGGCGTCGAGGCGTTCGGCGACGATCTCCTCGATGAAGGGCTCCAGCCTGCGCATCCGGCGGTTGGTGAACTCGGGGGTGAGCATCCGGCGCAGCCGGGTGTGGTCCGGCGGGTCGTACTGCAGGAGGTTGCCCTCCTGGATCTGGCGCCGCCGGTCCTCCTCGGTGTCGGCGGGCGGCATGGTGCTGAAGCGGTCCGCGTCGCCGAGGATCTGGCGCACCTCCGCCTGCCCGGTGGCGACCCAGTCGCGCGGCGTTTCGAGCAGCGGCGTCTCCTGGCTCATCCGGCGCAGCTCGGGGAGGGGTTCGAGGCCGTCCCTGCGGTTGTGTACGGGAATCTCCGGTGCCTTGGCCACTCGCGCGCTCCTTCTCGCTGAATTCGTGCGTCATTTCGGGGTGCGCCGGGTGTGCGGGCGCCCATTTCCGGTCCGCATGCCGGTGTACGGAATGCGGGTTGCCGAATTCCGTACACCGGCATGCGGCGGCTCATTTCTCCGGGGCCTCGTCCGGATTTCCCAGCCGCTCGGTGAGAATGCGGCCGATCTGCGCCGCCGGGGCGGATTTCAGCATTCCGAAGTGGTCGGCCTCGATCCGGTGCGGTTCGACGCTTCCGGCGACGTACGGCTTCCAGCTCTCGGCGGCGTCGGCGGCGGGGAGCCGCTCCGGGCGGCCCTCGGTGGCGACGAACAGCAGCAGGTCGCCGGTCGTGCGGCGCGGGGTGTGCTCGGGGGCGAACCCGGCCGAGTGCCGCATGACCTGCTCCATCCGCGAGCGCAGCCTGCCGCTGACCCCGGGCACCGCGGCTTCGTCTCCCCCGGGGCCGACGAGCCGGCCCTGCGGGGCGGAGGCGGCGGCGCGGCCTGCGGCGTCCTCGTTGGAGAACAGCGAGGTGCCGGCGCCGCCGTCGGGGTACGCGTCCAGCAGCGCGAGCAGTTCCACGCGCTCGCCCTGCTCCTCCAGCCGGGCGGCGACGGCCTGCGCGAGCATGCCGCCGAAGGACCAGCCGAGCAGGTGGTACGGGCCCTCGGGCTGCACGGTCCGCATCTCGTCGGCGTAGTCGGCGGCCATCTCGGCGACGCTCTGGGGCATCGGCTCGGGGCCGGCGAGCCCGCGCGCCTGGATGCCGTACACCGGCCGGTCCTGCGGGAGGTGCGGCACGAGGACCGCGTAGCTCCAGGCGAGACCGGTGGCGGAGTGCACGCAGAACAGCGGCGGGCCGCTGCCCTCCTTGCGCAGCGGGAGCAGTACGCCGAGGTCGCCGCCCCCCTCGGTGCGCCGGGCGCGCGCGAGCGCCTCGTCGTGCTCGGCGGCCCGCCGATCGCCCACGGTCAGCAGGCCCGCGGTGCTCCAGCGGGCGCGCTCTCCGGTGCGCAGCATCCGCTCCCCCGCCGGGCCGTACGGGCAGGCCACGAAGTGCTCGCCGGTGAGCCGTGTGCTGCCGTGGTAGCCGCGGGCGAGGGTGGCGCCGGCGACGTACAGGTCGCCGGCCGCGCCGGGCGGGACCGGGCGGAGCCGGTCGTCGAGGACGTAGGCGCGGGTGTGGCTTCCCAGGCTGCCGGTGGGCACCTCGGCGGGCAGCGGCGCGCCGGGGGCGGTGCGGTGGCGCAGCCAGGGGCCGGCGGTGCCGGGCGGGCCGTAGCCGGTGACCAGGGCGGCGTCCGGGTGGCGGGCGCGCCACTCGCGGGCGTCGACCTCGGAGGCGGCGGCGCCGTCCTCGATGACGGTGACCTCCGCGAACGACGGGTCGTCGGCGGGCAGTTCGGCCAGTGTCCAGAGCAGGTCGCGGGTGGTGAGCGCGCGGCGCGCGGCGTTCGGGTCGGGCCTGCCGAGCAGGACGCGCTCACCCGCGCAGAGCGCGGCGAGGAGCGGGGTCGCCACGGCCTCGACGGGGGCGCGTTCGTCGAGGGTCACCTGCCCCGCCGCCTCGTCGGACGCCGGGTCCGCGGGCCCGTGCGCGAGGTGGCCTGCCAGCGCGCGGTGCTCGACCACGACGCCCGCGGGCACGCCCTGCGGCGTCGTGGAGTCCAGCAGCAGCGCCGCGTGCCCCGGCAGCGGCAGGGCGGCGCCCGTCTCGTCGGCGGGGCCCGGTCCCGCGTACGTGCCTCGGGCCGCTGCCAGGACGGGGTTGCCGAGGGGGACGACTGTCATGGCGTGGTCGGTGGGCAGCAGCCCTGCGGTGGTCGCGGTGCAGATCAGCGCGCCGGGCCGGCTGCCGCGCAGCGGCGCGAGCGCCTGCATCGGCCGGTCCGGTGCGGTGAACAGGCAGGCGGCGCCGGCCTTGAGCACGCCGAGCAGCGCGACGGCGAGCCGCGCACCCAGCGGCAGCGCCACGGCGACGACGTCCTCCGCGCCGACGCCGCGGGCGGCCAGCCGGCGGGCGAGCATCCCGGCGGCGGAGTCCAGCGCCCCGTACGTCAGCGCGCCGTCCTGGTCGGTGACGGCGACGGCGTCCGGGGTGCGCGCCGCCCGGTCGGCGAGGAGGCCGACGACGGTGATGTCCGGCAGCGGCGCCGCGGTGCCGTTCCACTCCCGTACGAGGCGGTGGTGCTCGGCCGCGTCCAGCAGCACGTCGACGTCGCCGAGGCGCACGTCCGGGTCGTCCGCGACCTGCCGCAGCACGCGCACCAGGCGGCGGGCGAGCGCGGCGGCGGTGCCGGCGTCGAACAGCTCGACGGCGTAGCGCAGGTGGCCGTCGAGGCCGTCCGCGGAGCCGTCGGCGCGGTACCACTCGCTCAGGCTGACCGACAGGTCCAGTTCGGACGCGGCAGGGCCGAGGTCGAGGCGGCTGGTGCTGAGCCCGGGCAGCTCGGAGGTGTCCTCCTCGTCGGTGGTGCCGTCGTGCACGTCGAGCATGACCTGCACGACGGGGTGCCGGGCCGCGGACGGCGGCAGCTCCAGCACGTCGACGAGGCGCTCGAACGGCAGGTCCTGGTGGCGGCTCGCTTCGAGGTTCGCCTCCCGTACGCGGCCGAGGAGTTCGCGGAACGTCGGGTCGCCGGAGGTGTCGGTGCGCAGCACGCCCGGGCCGGCGAAGGGGCCCACCACGCCCTCCAGCGCGCCTTCCTCGTCCCGCCGCGGCAGCAGCGCGCCCACGGTGATGTCGGTGCCCGCGCCCAGCCGGGTGAGCAGCAGCGCCAGCGCCGCCTGCACGACGGCGAACGCGCCGTCCCCGGCGTCGTCCAGCTCCGCCAGCCGGTCGTGCACGTCGCCGTCGACTCGCAGCGGCACCTGCCCGGTGCGGTGCGTCGCGAGCTGCGGGCGCGGCCGGTCGGCAGGCAGCCGCAGCTCCGGCGCGAGCCCGGCGAGGGTGTCCTTCCAGTACGTCAGCTGGTCGCTGATCAGGCTCTCCGGGTCGTCCTCGCCGGCGAGGAGCTCGCGCTCCCAGAGCGCGTAGTCGGCGAACTGCAGCGGCAGCGGCGCGCGTTCGGGCGTACGCCCCTCGCGGCGCGCCCCGTACGCCGCCGACAGGTCGCGCAGCAGCACGTCCAGCGACTCGTCGTCGGCCGCGACGCGGTGCACGACGAGGAGCAGCACGTGCTCCGTCTCCGACAGCGCGAACAGGGTCTGCGTCCAGGGCAGCTCGCGCGTGAGGTCGAAGGCGTGCGCGGCGCGGGCCGCCAGCAGCTCGGGCAGCTCCTCCTCGGTTGCCGGGACCACCTCGGGTACGGGCCGGGCGGCGGCACCGCCGAGGACGCGCTGCCCGAGGTCGGCGCCGCCCCCGTCGGCGAACGTCGTCCGCAGCGTGTCGTGGCGGACGGCGACGTCGCCCAACGCCGCGCCGAGTGCGTCGCGGTCCAGCTCGCCGGTGAGGCGCAGCGCGACGGAGGTGCGGTACGCGGCGGAGTCCTCGGCGAGCCGGGACATCAGCCACGTACGCACCTGGCCGGCGGACGCCGGCACCTCGTCGGGGTGCTCGACGGCGCGCAGCGCGGGACGGGTCTTGGACGCCAGCATCCGCGCCACGCCCACCGGGGTGGGGGCGCCGAAGAACTGCCGCATGTTCAGCTCGGCGGCGAAGTCCTCGCGGACCCGCCCGGCGAGGCGCATCGCGAGGCCGGAGTCGCCGCCGAGGTCGAAGAAGCTGTCGTCGGCGCCGACCCGTTCGACGCCCAGGACCTCGGCGAAGAGCGCGCACAGCGCCTCTTCCGTCTCGCCCTCGGGCGCGCGGCCGGTGGCGCGCCCGGCGAAGTCCGGGGCGGGCAGGGCGGCGCGGTCGAGCTTGCCGCTGGGCGTGAGCGGCAGGCTCTCCAGCGCGAGCACGGCGGTGGGCACCATGTGGGCGGGCAGGCGGGTGGCGGCGTGCTCGCGCACCGCGTCGATGTCCGCCTCCGGGCCGCCGGGGACGACGTAGGCGATGAGGCGGCGGTCGCCGGGGCGGTCCTCGCGTACGACGACGGCGGCGCGGGAGATGTCGGGGTGGGCGGCGAGGACGGCTTCGACCTCGCCGGGCTCGACGCGGAAGCCGCGGATCTTGACCTGTTCGTCGGCGCGGCCGAGGAAGGCCAGTTGCCCGTCGGCGGCCCATGCGGCGAGGTCGCCGGAGCGGTACATGCGCGCTCCGGGCTCGAAGGGGCAGGCGACGAACCGCTCGGCGGTCAGCCCGCCCCGTCCGATGTAGCCGCGGGCGAGCCCCGGGCCGGCGATGTACACCTCGCCGGTGACGCCCGGGGGTACGGGCCTCATGAAGTCGTCCAGCACGTAGACGCGGGTGTTGCCGATCGGGCGGCCGATGGGGGGCGGCGGGTCGGAGGGGGCGATGCCGTCGTCGAGGGGGGTGGCGGTGGTGATGACCGTGGCCTCGGTCGGGCCGTAGGTGTTCCACACCTGAGCCTGCCGCGTCCAGCGGGACGCCAGGTCGGCGGTCAGCAACTCCGCGCCCAGCACCCAGTTCCGTACCCCTGTCACCGACGCCGGTTCGAGAACGGTCATGAGTGACGGCACCACGCTGGCCACGGACACACCGGAGCTACGGACCATCTCCGCCAGCGCCGACGGCTCCACCCGCTCCTCCTCGGAGGCGACGGCCAGGGTGCCGCCGGCGGCGAGCGTGACCGCGACATCCAGCACCGCGGCGTCGAAGCTGAACGACGCGAACTGCAAAGCGGTCACGCCCTCGGCCACACCCAGCACTGGGCGCATCGCCTCCGCCAGATTCGCCGGACCACGATGGGGCACGGCCACGCCCTTAGGGCGGCCGGTGGAACCGGACGTATAGATCACGTACGCCAGTTGCCCCGGTTCCAGCACCGTGCCCAGCGGCTGTGCAGACTCCGCCGCGATCTCCCCCGCCGCCTCGTCAAGCCGCACCGCGCCCTCCGGCGCGAGGTCCCCGGTGCTCAGCACCACCTGCGCGCCGCTGTCGGCGACCATGAACGCCAGCCGGTCGGCCGGATAGGCAGGGTCCAACGGCACATACGCGGCCCCGGCCTTCCACGCCGCGAGCATCGCCGCCACCATCTCGCCCCCGCGCGGCAGGCACAGACCCACCCGCGACTCCCGGCCCACACCGAGCCGGACCAGGTACCGCGCCAGCCGGTTCGCCCGTGCGTCCAGCTCCCCGTACGACAGCTCCTGCGCCCCGCACCGTACGGCGACCGCCTCCGGAGCCTGCTTCGCCCGCTGCTCGAACCGGTCCAGCACCGACCCTTCCGGTACCGGCAGCTCCGTCGCGTTCCACCCCGACACCACGGACGCCCGCTCCCCTGCGTCCAGCACCTCCACGTCCCCCACCCGCACCGACGGGTCGGCCACCACCTGCTCCAGCACCCGCACCACCCGCTCGAAGACCGCGGTGGCCGCGTCGCGGTCGAAGAGGTCCGGCCGGTAGTCGAGTTTGCAGCGCAGCCGTTCCCCGGCGGGGGTCACGACCAGCGTCAGCGGGTAGTGCGCCGCGTCCCGCGACATACCCGCCGGCCGGATGGTCAGTGCCTCGGGCGCGTCCGCCGCCCCAGCGGGCGGCGGGGGGAAGCTCTCGTAGAGCACCAGCGTGTCGAAGACCGCGCCGGGGCCGGCGAGGCGCTGCACCTCCGGGAGCCCGAGGTGCTGGTGCGCCATCAGTTCCGACTGGCGCCGCTGGAGGTCGGCCAGCAGCTCCAGCACCGGCTGCCCGCCGTCGAGCCGTACGCGCACCGGCAGGGTGTTGAGCAGCAGGCCCACCATCGCTTCGACGCCCGGCAGCTCCGCGGGCCGCCCGGCGGCGGTGGCGCCGAAGACGACGTCCGTGCGGCGCGCCAGCCGGGCCAGGACGAGCGACCAGGCGCCCTGCACCACGGTGTTGAGGGTCAGGCCCTCTGCGCGCGCCAGGTCCCGCAGGCCCTTGGTGACCGGCTCGGGGACGTCGCCGAAGACGTGCCGGGGGAAGACGGCCGCCCGCGTCGGGTCGGCGGGGACGACGAGCGTCGGCTCGTCCGCACCCGCCAGTTCTGCCCGCCAGGCGGCGCGTGCCGCTTCCTTGTCCTGGCGGCCCAGCCATGCCAGGTACTGGCCGTACGACGGCACTCTCCTCAGTCGCGAGGCGTCGCCCCCGGCGGCGTAGACGGCGGACAGCTCGGTGAGGAGGACCGGCATCGACCAGCCGTCCATGAGGATGTGGTGGAAAGTCATCACGAGCCGGTGCCGGTTCTCCCCGACGCGTACGAGGAGGAAGCGCATCAGCGGCGCGGCCGCGAGGTCGATCCGCTCGGCGAGCCGACGCGCGGTGAGCCGGTCCAGCTCGGCCCGGGCGTCGTCCTCGCCCAGCTCGGACAGGTCCGCCTCCCGCCACGGCAGCTCCACGTCGCGCGCGATGACCTGCACCATCTTCGCTCCGCTGACCTGCCGGAAGCAGGCGCGCAGGGCGGCGTGCCGGCCGAGGAGCGCCTGCCACGACGCGCGCAGCCGCGCCGGGTCCAGTGGTCCTTCGATGTCCAGGGCGGACTGCACGGTGTACACGTCGGGGCCGGTGCCGGCGAGCGCCGCGTGGAAGAGCATGCCCTCCTGCAGCGGTGACAGCGGCCACACGTCCTCGACCTGGGATCGACTCATCGCACTCTCCTCATCAACGGCTTCGCGCCGGTCGGCCCGGCTGGGACTGCTCGTCGGCGAACGCCGCTTCGAGCTCTTCGATCTGGTTCTGAGCGAGGTCGAGCAGGGGGAAGTCGGAGGGGGTGTGCCCGCCGGCGGCCGGGTCCTCGGTGTGCGCGGCGAGGCCGGCGAGCATCTCCAGCCAGGCCGCGCCGAGGCGTTCGGCGTCCGTGTCGTCCAGCAGGCCGCCGGCCCACGACAGGGTCACCGTCAGCGCCGGGCCCGCCGGCCCGTCCTGGACGACGGCGCCCGCCTCCAGCGCGTGCGCCACGGGCAGGCCGGCGTCGGCCGAGCCGCCGACTGCGGTCTCGCCGGCCGGCTGCCAGGCCCGTGCGGGACCCGGTCGGCCGGTGGCGGCGGGGAAGCGGCCGAGGTAGTTGAAGCCGATCTGCGGCTGCGGCAGCGCCGCCATCGCCTCGGCCGTCCCGGGGTTGAGGTGGCGCAGCAGTTCGTGGCCGAGGCCGTCGCCGGGGATCTGCTGCGCCTGTTCCTTGACGGATTTCAGCAGCTCGCCCGCGGCGGTGCCGCCGGCCCGTACGCCGTCGAGGTCGATGCCCCCGGTCCGCAGCCGCAGCGGGTGGACGCCGGTGAACCAGCCCACGGTCCGCGTCAGGTCGAGGTCGCCGACGGGTTCGCGGCCGTGCCCCTCGATGTCCACGAGCACGCTGTCGTACGCGTCCGGCCGCCACCCGGCGACCGCGCCGGCGAGGGTGGCGAGCAGCACCTCGTGCACGCCGCAGTGGAACACCCCGGGTGTGCGGCCGACGAGCGTGGCCGCCTGGCCGGCGGGCACCGTCCAGGACCGGTTGCGCAGCGTGGGGGCGGTGTCGGCGGCGGGGTCGAGGGGGCGGCGGCCGAGCGGCGGTTCGGGCTCGCCGAGCAGCGCCGTCCACTGCTCCAGCTCGGCCCGCCGCCGCTCGCTCGCCGCCTCGGCCACGAGCGTGCGGGCCCAGCGGCGGAACGACACCGCGACCGGGTCGAGCGCCGGCTCCTCCCCCGCGGCGGCGGCCTCGCACGCGGCCTGGAGGTCGGGCAGCAGGATCCGCCAGGACACCCCGTCGACCACGAGGTGGTGCACGGCGAGCACCACGCGCCCGACCCGCCCGGGCCCGGCGTCCAGCCAGACCGCCTGCACCATCACGCCCGCCGCCGGATCCAGCCGCGCGACCGCTTCGCGGGCGGCGCCGCCCGCGGCCTCGTCCAGGCCGTCGTCGGCCACCCTCGACGCGTCGAGGCGGGTCACCAGGCCGGCGGCGGCGGGCGCACCGCGCTCGGCGACGACGAGCCGGGGATCCGCCGGGTCGGACAGGTCGGTGCGGGCCCGCAGCATCTCGTGCGTGTCGAGCAGCGCGCCGAGCCCCGCGGCGAGCACGTCCGCCGTGAGGTCCGACGGGGCGCCCACGACCGTCCACTGCGCGAACCGGCCGCCCGCCACGCCTTCTCCGAGCCGCCGCATGACGGGCGTCCACGGCACCTCGCCGACGCCCACGTCCGCCACCGCCGCGCCGTCCGCCGCCTGCACGACCAGCGCCAGCCGCTCCGGGGTCTTCTCCTCGAACACCTGCCGCGGCGTCAGCACCAGCCCGGCGCGCCGGGCGCGGGAGGCCAGTTGCATGGAGGTGATGGAGTCACCGCCGAGAGCGAAGAAGCTGTCGTCGGGCCCGACCCGCTCCAGGCCCAGTACGTCCGCGAACAGCGCGCACAGCGCGGCCTCCGCCGCGGTGCGCGGCTCGCGGGCGGAGACGAGCCCGGCGAAGTCGGGGGCGGGCAGCGCCGCGCGGTCCACCTTCCCGTGCGGGGTGAGCGGCATCCCCTCCAGCGGCACGACGGCCGCCGGCACCATGTACTCGGGGAGCCGTCCGCGTACGTGCTCGCGCAGCGCGGACGGCAGTTCGCCGCTGTCGTACGCCCCGGAGGGGACGACGTACGCGACGAGCCGGGTCTCGCCGGGCCGGTCCTGCCGGGCGACGACCGCGGCCTGGGCGACGTCCGGGTGGGTGCCGAGCGCGGCCTCGATCTCGCCGGGCTCGATGCGGTGGCCGCGGACCTTGACCTGCTCGTCGGCGCGGCCGGCGAAGACCAGTTCGCCGTCGCCGGTCCAGCGCGCCAGGTCGCCGGTGCGGTACATCCGCTCGCCGGGCGCGAACGGGCAGGCCACGAACCGCTCCGCGGTCTGCCCCGGCCGGCGGCGGTAGCCGCGGGCCAGGCCGGGCCCGGCGACGTACAGCTCGCCGGTGACGTCCGGCGCGGCGGGCTGCAGGAAGGCGTCGAGGACGTACGCGCGGACGTTCGCCATCGGGGCGCCGATGGGCACCGGGTCGGCGCCGGGCGTCAGCGGGCCGCTCATCGCGGCGCAGACGGTGGCCTCGGTGGGCCCGTACGCGTTGATCATCCGCCGCCCGGGCGACCAGCGGTCCACCAGCGCGGGCGGGCACGCTTCACCGGCGACGACGAGGGTCTCCAGCGCGTCCGGCAGTCCCTCGGCGACGGCCGCCACGCTCGGCGGCACCGTCACGTGGGTGGCGCCGGCCGCGCGGAGGGCGTCGGCCAGGGGGACGTGGGGCGGCAGTTCTCCGGCGGCGGGGACGACGAGCGCCGCACCGGAGAGCAGCGCCATGCACAGCTCGGAGACCGCGGCGTCGAAACTCACCGAGGCGAACTGCAGGACCCGCGACCGGGGCCCGACCGCGAAGCGGTCGATCTGGGCATCCGCGAGGTTTCCCAGGCCGCGGTGCGAGACGACGACACCCTTGGGGGTGCCGGTGGAGCCGGAGGTGTAGATGACGTACGCCGCATGATCGGCCGTCAGCGGGCCGCGCCGCTCCCCCGGCCCGAGCGCCCCGCCCGGGAACCCGGCGACCTCCGCGGCCACCGATGGATCGTCGAGCACCACGGCGCGGAAGCCGCTGCGGAGCACGCCGTGCGTCGCCGACGTACAAAGAACCACCGCCGGATCGGCGTCCTCCAGCACGAACGCCAGCCGCTCCGCCGGATAGCCCGGGTCCACGGGTACGAACACGCCCCCGGCCAGCGACACGGCAAGCAGTGCCTCCACCTGCGCCGCCGACCGCTCCAGCAGCAGGGCCACCCGCGTCTCCGGGCCCACCCCCGCCGCCACCAGGTAGCGAGCGAGCCGGCCGGCACGGTCCGCCAACTCCCCGTACGACAACGACTCCCCGTCGGCCACCAACGCCACCGCCTCCGGCGACCGCTCGACCTGCGCGCCGAACAGCTCGGGCAGCGGTGCGGCCGGCAGCGGGGCCCGCGTCCGGTTCCACTCCTCGGTCACCAGCGCCCGGCTCGCCTCGGTCACGGCGGCCACCCTGCCGACGGGCGCGGCGGGGTGGGCGACCAGTTGCTCAAGGACGTGCTCGAAGGAGGCGAGGATGTCCTCGGCGCGGTCGCGGTCGAACACGTCGGGGCGGTAGATGAAGTCGCCCTGGATGCGCTCACCCGGGACGGCGATCAGCGTCAACGGGTAGTGGCCGCTGTCCTCGGTGACGCCCGCGGGCCGGATCGTGAGCGCCTGCGGATCCGGCGAAGCGGCGGGCGGCGCCGGGTAGTTCTCGAAGACCACCAGGGTGTCGAACGTCGCGCCCGCGCCCGCTGCCTTCTGCACGTCCTGGAGGCCGACGTGCTGGTGCGCCATCAGCGCCACCTGCCGCCGCTGAAGCTCGGCCAGCATGTCGGCCACCGGCTGCGCGCCGTCGAGCCGGACCCGCACCGGCAGCGTGTTGATGAACAGCCCGATGATCGACTCCACGCCCGCCAGTTCCGGCGGCCGGCCGGCGACGGTGGCACCGAACACCACGTCGTCACGGCCCGCGAGCCGCGCGAGCACCAGCGCCCAGGCGCCCTGCACCACGGTGTTCACGGTCACCCCGTGCGCCCGCGCCAGCTGCGCCGCTCCCGCGGACAGCTCCGCACCGAACTCGTAGCGCACCCGCTCCGGCAGCACCGGCGCGCGCACCGACTCCGCGGGGACGACGAGCGTCGGCCCGTCGGCCCCGGCCAGCTCCGCCCGCCACGCCTCCCGCGCCGCGTCCGGGTCCTGGCGGCCGAGCCAGCCGAGGTAGTCGGCGTACGAGGAGACGGCCGGGAGCCGGCTGCGGTCGCCGGCCGCGGCGTAGGCGGCGGAGACCTCACCGATCAGCAGCGGCAGCGACCAGCCGTCCATGACGATGTGGTGGTTGCTGACCAGGAGATGGTGCCGGTGCTCGCCGAGGCGGACCAGCAGGAACCGCAGCGGCGGCGCGGCGGTGAGGTCGAAGCGTTCGGCCCGGTCCTCCTCCGCCAGCCGCCGCAGCTCGCGCTCCGCGTCGGCGCCGGAGAGCCCGGAGAGGTCGGCCTCGCGCCACGGCAGGGGTACGTCGCGGGCGATGACCTGCACCGCTTCGCCCGACGCGAGCCGGTGGAAGCTCGCGCGGAGGATGGGGTGCCGGTCGAGGACCGTCGCCCACGCGGCGCGCAGCCGTTCCGCGTCCAGCGGCCCGTCGAGCGCGAGGGCGCGGCGGCCCTCGTACACGTCGGGGCCGGCGTCGTCGAAGTCGGCGTGGAACAGCAGTCCTTGCTGCAGCGGAGACAGCGGCCACACGTCGGCCAGCGCGGGCACGGCGGCCTCCAGCTCCTCCACGGCGTCCTGGGTGAGGGCGAGGAGCGGGAAGTCGGAGGGCGTGTGCCCGCCGGCCGCCGGGGTCCCGGCGTGGGCCGCGAGGCCGCCGAGCATCCGCAGCCAGGTGGCGCCCAGGCAGTCGGCGTCCGCGTCGTCCACCAGTGCACCGGCCCAGGAGAGGGTCAGCGTCAGCTCCGGGCCGTCGGGCCCGTCCTGGACGACGGCGCCCGCCTCCAGCGCGTGCGCCACGGGCATGTCGGGGGCGACGGACCCGCCGAGGGCGGTGTCGCCGGCGGGCTGCCAGGCGCGTACGGACGCGGCGGGTGCGGCGGGTGCGGCGGACCCGGCGGCGGGGAAGCGGCCGAGGTAGTTGAAGCCGATCTGCGGCTGCGGCAGCGCCGCCATCGCCTCGGCCGTCCCGGGGTTGAGGTGGCGCAGCAGGTCGTGGCCGAGTCCGTCGCCGGGGATGACGCGCGTCTGCTCCTTCACCGTCTTCAGCAGCCTGCCGGCGGCGGCGCCCCCGGACAGGGCGTCGTCGAGTTGTACGCCGGTGACGTCGACGCGCACCGGGTGCGAGCTGGTGAACCAGCCCACCGTGCGCGACAGATCCGCGTCCCCGACCGGCTCGCGGCCGTGCCCCTCGATGTCGACGAGCACGCCGCGGTCCGTCGTCCACGGCCGCCACTGGGCGACGGCTCCGGCAAGGGTGGCCAGGAGCACCTCGTGCACGCCGGTGTGGAAGACGGCCGGTGCCCGCCCGGTGACGGCAGCGGCCAGGGCGGCGGGCACGGCCCACTCCCGCCGCTGCTGGGTGCGGGCGGTGTCGGTGGCGGGGTCGAGGGGGCGGTGGCCGAGGGGTGGTTCGGGGGCGCCGAGGAGGTCGGTCCATCCCTGGAGTTCGGCGGTGCGGTCGTCGGCCGTTGCCTGGGTGACGAGTTCGCGCGCCCATTGCCGGAAGGGGGTGAGTACGGGTTCGAGGGCGGGTTGCCGGCCGTCGGCGAGGGACGTGCAGGCAGATTGGAGGTCGGGGAGGAGGATGCGCCAGGACATGCCGTCGACCACCAGGTGGTGGACGACGACGATGAGCCGGCCGACCCGGAACCGGCCGGCGTCCAGCCAGACGACGTGCAGCATCGCCCCGTCTGCGGGGTCGAGGTTCGCGACGGCGGCGCGGGCTTCGCGGGCGGCTAGCACGTCGAGGTCGGTGGCGCCGGCGGCATCCACGCGAGTGACGAGCCGGGCGGCGTCGACGGTGCCGCGTTCGGGGACGACGAGACGGGGGTCCGCCGGGTCCGAAAGATCGGTGCGGGCCCGGAGCATGGCGTGCACGTCGAGCAGGGCGCCGACGCCACCGGCCAGTACGGAGCGGGTGAGCGCCGCGGGCGCGCCGACGACCGTCCACTGCGCGAAGTCGGCGTCTGCCGACCGTACGCCCTGCGCCCGCATCGCCGGCGTCCACGGCACATCGCCGGTGTCCTGGGCACGGACCGCTGTGATCGCGGCCGGGGCGGCGCCGGCGACGGCGGCCAGCTTCTCCGGGGTCCGCTGCTCGAAGACCTGCCGGGGGGTGAGGACGAGCCCTTCGCGGCGGGCGCGGGAGGCGAGTTGCATGGAGGTGATGGAGTCCCCGCCGAGAACAAAGAAGTCGTCGTCGGCACCGACGCGCTGCAGGCCCAGAACGTCGGCGAAGAGGGCGCACAGCATCTCCTCGTTCTCGCCCTCGGGCGCGCGGCCGGTCGCCCGCTCGGCGAGGTCGGGTGCGGGGAGGGCGGCGCGGTCGGTCTTGCCGTTGGGGGTGAGCGGCAGCACGTCGAGAACGACGACGACGGCGGGCACCATGTGCTCGGGCAGCCGCGCGGCCGCGAAGTCCCGTACGGCATCGGCGTCGACGCCTCCGGTCACGTAGGCGACGAGCCGCTTGTCGCCGGGGCGGTCCTCGCGTACGACGACAGCCGCCTGGGATACGTCGGGGTGGGCGGCGAGGACCGCTTCGACCTCACCGGGTTCGATCCGGAAGCCACGGATCTTGACCTGCTCGTCGGCACGCCCGGCGAAGTGCAACAGCCCATCGCCCGACCAGCGGGCCAGGTCGCCGGAGCGATACATACGCGCGCCCCGCTCAAAGGGGCAGGCGACGAACCGCTCCGCGGTCAGCCCGCCGCGGCCGACGTAACCGCGGGCAAGGCCCGGGCCGGCGATGTACACCTCGCCGGTGACGCCCGGGGGCACGGGCCGAAGGAAGTCATCCAGAACGTAGGTGTGTGCATTGCCGATCGGGCGGCCGATAGGCGGGGGTGCGTCGTGCGGCTCGATGCCTGCATCGAGAGGGATGGCTGTCGTGATGACGGTGGCCTCGGTGGGACCGTAGGTGTTCCACACCTGAGCCTGCCGCGTCCAACGGGACGCCAGGTCAGCGGTCAACAACTCCGCGCCCAGCACCCAATTCCGTACCCCCGTCACCGACCCCGGGTCCAAGACGCTCAGCAGCGACGGCACCACGCTGGCCACGGACACGCCGGAGCTACGGACCATCTCCGCCAACGCCGAAGGCTCCACCCGCTCCTCCTCGGAGGCGACGGCCAGGGTGCCGCCGGCGGCGAGCGTGACCGCAACGTCGAGGACGGCGGCGTCGAAGCCGAACGACGCGAACTGCAACGCCGTCACACCCTCCGCCACACCCAGCACCGGCCGCATCGCCTCCGCCAGATTCGCCGGACCACGATGCGGAACCGCCACACCCTTCGGACGACCCGTCGAACCCGACGTATAGATCACATACGCGAGTTGATCCGGCTGAAGCACCGTGTCCAACGGCTCCACCGACTCCGCCACGATCTCCCCCGCCACCTCATCCAGCCGCACCGCACCCTCAGGCGCCAGTTCCCCGGTGCTCAGCACCACCTGCGCACCGCTGTCGGCGACCATGAACGCCAACCGCTCCGCCGGATAGGCAGGATCCAGCGGTACATACGCGGCCCCGGCCTTCCACACCGCAAGCATCGCCGCCACCATCTCCACACCGCGCGGCAGACACAGACCCACCCGCGACTCCCGCCCCACACCGAGCCGGACCAGGTACCGCGCCAGCCGATTCGCCCGCGCATCCAGCTCCCCATACGACAGCGCGTCCGCCCCGCATCGCACGGCAACCGCTTCTGGCGCCCGCCAAGCACGCGCCTCGAACCGGTCCAGCACCGAACCCGCCGGCACCGACAAGTCCGTCGCGTTCCACTCCGACACCACCGCCGTTCGCTCGCGAGCGTCCAGCACCTCCACGTCGCCGACCCGCACCTCCGGGTCCGCCACCACCTGCTCCAGCACCCGCACCACCCGCCGCGCCAGCCCCTCCGCCTCACGCGCCTCGAACAGGTCCGGCCGATACGTCACCCGCACGTGCAGCCTGTCCGCCGGGACCACTCCGATGGCCAGCGGGTAGTGCGTGCCGGCCATGCTGCTTTCCTGGGTGATGCCGATGGCGTCGTCCGCGGGTCCGGTGGCGGGGAGGCCCAGGTCGTTCCGCGGGTAGTTCTCGAACATCAGCATCGTGTCGAAGGTCGCGCCCACTCCGGCGAGTTCCTGGATCTCCTGGAGGCCGAGGTGCTGGTGCCCCATCAGCGCCGACTGCCGTCTCTGCAGCTCCGCGAGCATGTCGACCACACGCTGCCCACCGTCCAACCTCACCCGCACCGGCAACGTGTTGATGAACAAACCCACCATCGACTCCACACCCGGCAACTCCGCCGGACGCCCCGCCACCGTCGCCCCGAACACCACATCCGAACGACCCGCCAACCGCGCCAACACCAACGCCCACGCACCCTGCACCACCGAATTGACCGTCAGCCCCCGCCCACGCGCCCACACACCCAACGCGGCCGTCGTCCCCTCTGTGAGCCCGACGAGGCACTCCTCCGGTACGACGGGCCGGCGGCCCGGGTCGGCGGGTACGACGAGCGTCGGCTCGTCCGCACCGGCCAGCTCCGCCCGCCACGCCTCGCGTGCCGCCGCCTTGTCCTGGCGGCCCAGCCAGGCCAGGTAGTCGCCGTACGAAGCCGCAGGGCCGCGGCCGGAGTCGGTGCCTCCGGCCGCGTACACCTGGGCCACCTCGTCGAAGACGAGAGGCATCGACCAGCCGTCGGCCAGGATGTGGTGGCTGGTGATGACCATCCGGTGCGCGCGGTCGCCGAGGCGGATCAGCAGGATCCGCAGCAGCGGCGCCCGCCCCAGGTCCATCGTCCGGTCGAGTTCCTGTGCCGCCAGCCGGTCCACCGTGTCCGGCTCTCCGGCGCCGGTGGAAGACAGGTTCGCTTCCCGCCAGGGCAGGGGTACGTCACGCCCGACGACCTGCACCGCTTCTCCCGACGCCAGCCGATGGAAGCTCGCGCGCAGCGCGGGGTGGCGGGCGACGACGGTTTCCCACGCGGCGCGCAGCCGCCGCCTGTCGAGGGGGCCGTCGAGCGCGAGGACGCGCTGGCTCTTGTAGACGTCGGGGCTGTCGTCGTCGTATGTGGCGTGGAAGAGCATGCCTTCCTGTAGGGGTGACAGCGGCCAGATGTCCGCGGGTGCGGGCACAGCCGCTTCCAGTTCCTCGACGGCGTCCTGAGTGAGGTCGAGGAGCGGGAAGTCGGAGGGGGTGTGCCCGCCGGCGGCCGGGTCCTCGGTGTGCGCGGCGAGGCCGGCGAGCATCTCCAGCCAGGCCGCGCCGAGGCGTTCGGCGTCCGTGTCGTCCAGCAGGCCGCCGGCCCACGACAGGGTCACCGTCAGCTCGGGGCCGGTCGCGGTGTCACGGACGGCGGCGCTCGCCTCCAGCGCGTGGGCCAGCGGCATGCCGGGGTCCACGGAGCCGCCGACCGCGGTGCCGCCGGCGAGTTGCCAGGCGCCGACCGGCCCCGTGGGGCTGCCTGCGGGGAACCGGCCGAGGTAGTTGAAGCCGATCTGCGGCTGCGGCAGCGCCGCCATCGCCTCCGACGTCCCGGGGTTGAGGTGGCGCAGCAGCTCGTAGCCCAGTCCGTCCGCGGGGACGGCGCGGGCCTGCTCCTTCACGGCCTTCAGCAGCGCACCCGCCGCCGTGCCGCCTGCGCGTACGCCGTCGAGGTCGATCCCGGACAGCGAGGCCCGCATGGGCCGGCCGCTGGTGAACCAGCCCACCGTGCGCGCCACGTCCGCGTCCCCGAGGTCCCCGCGCCCGTGCCCCTCGATGTCGACGAGCACGCCGTCGTACGCCCCCGGCCGCTGCCCGGCGACGGCTCCGGCGAGCGTGGCGAGCAGCACCTCCTGGACGCCGGTGTGGAACGCGGCAGGTGTGCGGCCCGTCAGCGTCAGCGCCTCCTCGGCGGGCACGGTCCACGTACGCGCGCGGAGGGTCGCCGCGGTGTCGCGTGCCGGGTCGAGCGCGCGTGTGCCGAGCGGCGGCTCCGGCGCGCCGAGCAGGTCGGCCCACGCGGCGGCCTCCGCCGTCCGCTCCGGCCGTGCGGCCTGGGCGGCCAGCTCCCGCGACCAGCGCCGGAACGACGTCGCCACCGGCTCCAACTCCGGCTTCCGCCCCTCACCCACCGCCTCGCACGCCGCCCGCAGATCCGGCAACAGGATCCGCCACGACACCCCGTCGACCACCAGATGATGGACCACGAGCACGAGGCGCCCGATGCGGAACGGACCCGCATCAAGCCACACGGCCTGCACCATGACCCCGGCCGCCGGGTCCAGCCGCCCGGCCGCCGCCCGGGCCTCACGCTCAGCGAGCGCGTCCAGCCCGCCGCCACCGCCGCTGTCGCTGTCGCCTCCTTCGAGACCGCCGCCGCCGTCGCGGCCGTCCGCCTCCGCCGCGTCGATACGGGTGACGAGGCCGGCCGGGTCGACGGAGCCCCGCCTGCCGACCGTCAGACGCGGGTTCGCCGCGTCCGCCACGTCGGCACGGGCCCGCAGCATGTCGTGCGTGTCGAGCACGGCGCCGAGCCCCTCCGTCAGCGCCTCGAGCCCCAGGCCCGCCGGGGCGCCCGCGATCGTCCACTGCGCGAAGCCGGGTGCGGCGGCCCGTACGCCCAGTCGCCGCATGACCGGCGTCCACGGCACCTCGCCCACGCCCTCGTCCCGTACCGCCGGACGGCGCCGCGCCGGCCCGGCGACCAGCGCGAGCCGCTCCGGGGTCTTCTCCTCGAAGACCTGCCGCGGCGTCAGCACGTACCCGGCGCGCCGCGCCCGCGACGCGAGCTGCATCGACGTGATGGAGTCGCCGCCCAGCGCGAAGAAGTCGTCGTCCGCGCCCGCCCGCTCCAGCCCCAGCACCTCGGCGAACAGCGCGCACAGCGCCTCCTCCGCCGGGCCCGCGGGGGCCCGCCCGGTCGCGCGCCCGGCGAAGCCGGGGGCGGGCAGCGCCGCCCAGTCGACCTTGCCGTTGACCGTCAGCGGCAGTTCGTCCAGCACCACCACCGCGGCCGGAACCATGTACTCCGGCAGCACGGCGGCGACGTGCTCGCGCAGCGCCTCCTCCTCGACGGCCCGCCCGCCGGGCACGACGTAGCCGATGAGCCGCTTCTCGCCCGGGCGGTCCTCACGTGCCACGGCCACCGCCTCTGCGACGTCCTCGTGCGCGGCGAGGACGGACTCCACCTCGCCCAGTTCCACGCGGTAGCCGCGGATCTTCACCTGCTCGTCCGCACGGCCCGCGAAGTGCAGCAGCCCGTCGTCCGTCCAGCGCGCCAGGTCGCCGGTGCGGTACATGCGCCCGCCGGTGTCGAACGGACAGGCCACGAACCGCTCGCCGGTCAGCCCCGCGCGCCCCAGGTAGCCGCGGGCCAGGCCGGGCCCGGCGACGTACAGCTCGCCGGTGATGCCCGGGGGCACCGGCTGGAGGAACGGATCCAGCACGTGGACCCGGCGGTTGGCCATCGGCCGGCCGATGGGCAGCACGGCGCCCGCCGTGTCGCCGGGGTGCAGCACATGCCACGTCGCGCAGAGCGTGATCTCCGTGGGCCCGTACAGGTGCCGTACGGACAGGCCGGGGCACGCCTCGCGGACCCGCGCGACCGCCGCGGCCGACACCACGTCGCCGCCCGTGAGCACTTCGCGGAGGCCCGCGAAGCACTCCGGGGACTCCTCGGCGAGCACCCGGAACAGCCCGGCGGTGACATGCAGCCTGCTCACGCCCGCATCGGACACCGCCAGGCGCACCCGCTGAGCGTCGACCACGCCGGGCTCGGCGATGACGACCCGGCCGCCGGCGGCGAGCGGCACCCACACCTCGTACAGCGAGATGTCGAACGCGTGCGGCGCGTGCATCAGCACCGCCTCGCCCGGCCCCGCGACCCAGCCGCGCTCGCCGGCGAGCACCGCGACGGCACCGTGGGGCACCGCCACTCCCTTGGGCGTCCCCGTCGAGCCGGAGGTGTACATCACGTACGCCACGTCCGCGGCGTCCACCGGCACCGGGGGCACCACGGCGGAACCGGCGACGGCGGCCGCGGTCGCCGGGTCGTCGAGGACGACGAGCGCCGCCGCGGTGCCGCAGGGCACCACCGGCCGCGTCCGTCCGGTGCACACGACGGCCGCGGGGGCGGAGTCGGACAGCAGGAACGCCACCCGCTCCGCCGGGTAGTCGGGGTCCACCGGCACGTAGGCCGCGCCCGCCTTCCACGCGCCGAGCAGCGCCACGAGCAGGTCGGCCGACCGCTCCATGACGACGGCGACCCGGTCGCCGCGGCGGACCCCGGCTTCGGCCAGATGCGCCGCGAACCTCCCGGAGGCGGCATCGAGTTCCCCGTACGACAGCGTCCGCGGCCCGTCGGTCACGGCGGGCGCCTCCGGTGACCGCAGGGCGTGCGCGGCGAACAGCTCCGGCACCGAAGGCCCCGGCAGCGGGGCAGCGGTGGCGTTCCACTTCCCCACCACGCGCGCCCGGTCAGCGGCGGCGATCATGTCGATCCTGCCCACGGGCGCGGCGGGGTCCGCGGCGATCTGCTCCAGGACCCGCACGAGCCGCTCGAAGACCGTCTGCGCCGCGGCTCGGTCGAACAGGTCGGGGCGGTAGTCGAGTTTGAAGCTCATCTGCTCGCCGGGGGCGGCGACGAGCGTCAGCGGGTAGTGCGCCGCCTCCTGGCCGCCCGCCATGCGGACCGCGAACGTGTCGGGGGCGGAGGCGCCCTCGGGCGGCAGCGGGTAGTTCTCGTAGACGACGATCGTGTCGAAGACGCCGCCGGCACCGGCGAGCCGCTGCACCTCGGGCAGGCCCAGATGCTGGTGCGCGCCGAGCGCGGACTGCCGGTCCTGGAGGGCGGCGAGCATCTCCGCCACCGGCTGCGCGCCGTCGAGCCGGACGCGCACGGGCAGCGTGTTGATGAAAAGGCCGACCATCGACTCGACGCCCGGCAGCTCCGGGGGCCGCCCGGAAGCGGTCGCGCCGAACACGACGTCGGTACGCCCCGCGAGCCGCGCCAGCACCATCGCCCACGCGCCCTGCACGACCGTGTTGAGCGTCAGGCCGCGGGCGCGCGTGAGCGCGACCAGGCCCCCGTACAGCTCCTGCGGGATCTCGGCGATCAGGCTCTCCGGCGCGACCGGCAGCCGGCCCGGGTCGGCGGGCGCCACGAGCGTCGGCTCGTCGGCCCCGGCCAGCTCCGCCCGCCAGGCGGCCCGCGCGGCGTCCTTGTCCTGCCGGCGCAGCCACGCCAGATACTCCCGGTACGACGTGACGGGCGGCAGCCCGCGCACGTCGCCGCCCGCCGCGTACACCGCCGACAGCTCGCCGAGCAGCACCGGCATCGACCAGCCGTCCATGAGGAGGTGGTGGCTGGTGACGACCAGCCGGTGGCGCTCGGCGCCGAGGCGGACGAGGAGCAGCCGCAGCAGCGGCGCGGCGGCCGGGTCGAAGCGCTCCGCACGCGCCCGGGCCGCGAGGCGGTCGGCCTCGACGAGCGCGTCGGCCTCCGGGAGGTCGCCGAGGTACGCCACCTCCCACGGCAGCGTCACGTCGCGCGCGATGACCTGCACCGCCTCCCCCGACTTGCGCCGCCGGAAGCTCGCGCGCAGCGCGGCGTGCCGCTCCAGCAGCGCCTCCCACGACGCCCGCAGCCGGTCCGGGTCCACGGGGCCGACCAGCTCCAGCAGCCGCTGGCCCTGGTAGACGTCGGGGCCGTCCTCATCGAACGCGGCGTGGAACAGCAGGCCCTCCTGCAGCGGCGACAGCGGCCACACGTCCTCGACGGCGGATCGGGTCATCGCTCTGTCTCTCCTCACGGCGGATCTCTGGTGGCGGCTCGGGGCTTACGGGGTCAGGGCGTTCTGATCCACGGGGCAGGCGTCACGGAAGGTCGTCGTCGGCGAGGTCGGCTTCGAACTCGTCGACCTCGTCCTGGCCGAGGTCGAGCAGCGCGAAGTCGGACGGGGTGTGTCCGCCGGCCGCCGGGTCCTCGGTGTGTGCGGCGAGCCCGGCGAGCAGGTCCAGCCAGACGGCGCCGAGTCGTGTCGTCTCTTCGGCGCCGAGGAGACCGGCGGCCCGGCTCAGGGTCAGCGTCAGCTCGGGGCCGCCGGGGGTGTCGCGGACCACCGCGTTCGCTTCCAGCGCATGCGTCGCCGGCAGGTCCGGTGCGGCGGAGCCCCCGAGGGCGCCCTCCCCGGCCTGCTGCCACGGCTCCGGGTCACCGGCCGGCGATGCGGCGGGGAAGCGGCCGAGGTAGTTGAAGCCGATCTGCGGCTGCGGCAGCACGGCCAACGCGTCAGCGGTCCGCGGGTTGAGGTGGCGCAGCAGCCCGTGGCCGAGTCCGTCACCGGGCACGGCCTGCGCCTGCTCCTTGACTGCTTTCAGCAGCGCACCGGCCTCCGGCCCACCCGCACGCGCGTCGCGGAGGTCGACGCCGGAGGCGTCGAGACGCAGCGGGTGTACCGCGGTGAACCAGCCGACCGTACGCGACACGTCCAAGCCCCCGACGGGCTCGCGGCCGTGGCCCTCGATGCCGACGAGCACGCCGCCATCCGCGGTGTCCGGTCTCCAGAGGGCGACGGCCCCGGCGAGGGTGGCGAGGAGCACCTCGTGCACGCCGGTGTGGAAGACGGCTGGGGTGCGGCCCGTCAGCGTCGCCGCCTGCTCGGCGGGCACGGTCCAGGTGTGCGAGCGCATGGTCGCCGCGGTGTCGGTGGCGGGGTCGAGGGGGCGGTGGCCGAGGGGTGGTTCGGGGGCGCCGAGGAGGTCGGTCCACGTCTCTAGTTCGGCGGCGCGGCCGTCGGCCGTTGCCTGGGTGACGAGTTCGCGCGCCCAGCGGCGGTAGGAGGTGGGTACGGGTTCGAGGGCGGGTTGCCGGCCGTCGGCGAGGGACGTGCAGGCAGATTGGAGGTCGGGGAGGAGGATGCGCCAGGACATGCCGTCGACCATCAGGTGATGGACGACAAGGACGAGGCGGCCGACCTGGGACGGCCCGGCGTCCAGCCAGACGACGCGGGACATGGAACCCTCCGCGGGGCGCAACGTCGCAGCGGCGGCGCGGGCTTCACGCGCGGCGAGCGCGTCGAGGTCGGTGGTGGCGGTGGCATCCACCCGGGTGACAAGACCGGCCGCGTCGACGGAGCCGCGTTCGGCGACGACGAGGCGAGGGCTCGCGGGGTCCGAGAGATCGGCGCGGGCCCGCAGCACGTCGTGCACGTCAAGCAGGGCGGCGACACCGCCGGTGAGCACGTCGAGTCCCAGAGCGGGAGGCGCACCGACGACCGTCCACTGGGCAAACCCGGGGTCCGCCGCCCGTACGCCGTGCGCCCTCATCACCGGCGTCCACGGCACGTCACCGACGCCCGTGTCCGCGAGCGCCGGTGCCGACTCGCGTTCGGCGACGACGGCGAGCCGCTCGGGGGTTTTGGCCTCGAAGACCTGCCGGGGGGTGAGGACGAGCCCTTGGCGGCGGGCGCGGGAGGCGAGTTGCATGGAGGTGATGGAGTCCCCGCCGAGAACAAAGAAGTCGTCGTCCGCGCCCACAGATTCCAGCCCCAGCACCTCGGCGAAGAGGGCGCACAGGGCGGCCTCGACGGGGTTGGCAGGAGCGCGGCCGGAAACGCGGCCAGCGAGGTCGGGTGCGGGGAGGGCGGCGCGGTCGGTCTTGCCGTTGGGGGTGAGCGGCAGCACGTCGAGAACGACGACGACGGCGGGCACCATGTGCTCGGGCAGCCGGGTGGCGGCGAAGTCCCGTACGGCATCGGCGTCGACGCCGGCACCGGTCGGTACGACGTAGGCGACGAGCCGCTTGTCGCCGGGTCGGTCCTCGCGTACGACGACAGCGGTCTGCGATACCTCGCGATGGGCGGCGAGGACCGCTTCGACCTCACCGGGCTCGATCCGGAAGCCACGGATCTTGACCTGCTCGTCGGCACGCCCGGCGAAGTGCAACAGCCCATCGCCCGACCAGCGGGCCAGGTCGCCGGAGCGGTACATGCGCGCGCCCGGCTCGAAGGGGCAGGCGACGAACCGCTCGGCGGTCAGCCCACCGCGGCCGATGTAGCCGCGAGCGAGGCCGGGACCCGCGATGTACACCTCGCCGGTGACACCAGGAGGCACGGGCCGCAGGAAGTCGTCCAGAACGTAGGTGTGGGCGTTGCCGATCGGGCGGCCGATCGCCGGGGGTGCGTCGTTCGGCTCGATCGCCGCGTCCAGGGGAACGGCTGTCGTGATGACGGTGGCCTCGGTCGGGCCGTAGGTGTTCCAGACCTGGGCCTGACCGGTCCAGCGGGACGCCAGGTCAGCGGTCAGCAACTCCGCGCCCAGCACCCAGTTCCGTACTCCCGTCACCGACCCCGGGTCCAGAACACTCATGAGCGACGGCACCACGCTGGCCACCGACACGGCGCAGTTAAGGATCATCTCCGCCAGCGCCGCTGGCTCCTCGCGCTCTTCGTCGGACGCAACCGCCAGGGTCCCGCCCGCAGCCAAGGTGACCGCCACGTCGAGGACGGCGGCGTCGAAGCTGAACGACGCGAACTGCAACGCCGTCACACCCTCGGCTACGCCGAGGACAGACCGCATCGCCTCCGCCAGATTCGCCGGACCACGATGGGGCACGGCCACGCCCTTCGGGCGGCCGGTGGAACCGGACGTGTAGATCACATAGGCGAGTTGATCCGGCTGGAGCGCCGTGTCCAGCGGCTCCGCCGACTCCGCCGCGATCTCCCCCGCCGCCTCGTCCAGCCGCACCGCCTCGGCAGGCGCCAGCTCTCCCGTGCTCAGCACCACCTGCACACCGCTGTCCGCGACCATGAACGCCAACCGCTCCGCCGGATAGGCAGGGTCGAGTGGCACATACGCGCCCTCGGCCTTCCACACCGCGAGCATCGCCACAACCATCTCCACACCGCGCGGCAAGCACAGACCCACCCGCGACTCCCGGCCCACACCGAGCCTCCGGAGATACCGCGCCAGCCGGTTCGCCCGTTCATCCAATTCCCCGTACGACAGCAGCACGGCACCGCACCGCACCGCGACGGCATCAGGTACTCTCCGCGCCCGCTCCTCGAACCGGTCCAGCACCGAACCCGCCGGCACCGACAAGTCCGTCGCGTTCCACTCCGACACCACCGCCGCTCGCTCGCGAGCGTCCAGCACCTCCACGTCGCCGACCCGCACCGACGGGTCGGCCACCACCTGCTCCAGCACCCGCACCACCCGCCGCGCCAGCCCCTCCGCCTCACGCGCCTCGAACAGGTCCGGCCGATACGTCAACCGGACTTCGAGGTGCTCGGCGACGTCGACGCCCAGCGTCAACGGGTAGTTGGTCGCTTCGCGGGAGTTCAGGACGTCGATGGACAGCGCGTCGGGTGCGGTGGCCTCTTCGGGTGGGCGCGGGTAGTTCTCGTAGACGACAAGGGAGTCGAAGGTCGCGCCCGCTCCGCCGAGCTTCTGGATCTCCTGGAGGCCGAGGTGCTGGTGCCCCATCAGCGCCGACTGCCGTCTCTGCAGCTCCGCGAGCATGTCGACCACACGCTGCCCACCGTCCAACCTCACCCGCACCGGCAACGTGTTGATGAACAAACCCACCATCGACTCCACACCCGGCAACTCCGCCGGACGCCCCGCCACCGTCGCCCCGAACACCACATCCGAACGACCCGCCAACCGCGCCAACACCAACGCCCACGCACCCTGCACCACCGAATTGACCGTCAGCCCCCGCCCACGCGCCCACACACCCAACGCGGCGGTGGATTCCGCCGCGAGTCGTGTCTCGGTCTGCTCCGGGAGTACGGCGGCCCTGGCGGTGTCCGCGGGGGCGACGAGCGTCGGCTCGTCAACTCCCGCCAGCTCCGCCCGCCAGGCGTCCCGTGCCTCCGCCTTGTCCTGCCGGTCCAGCCAGGCGAGGTAATCCCGGTAGGGGGCGGGGCGCTTGAGTGCGGTGGCGTTGCCGCCCGCCTCGTACAGCGCGGACAGCTCGCCCAGCAGTACCGGCATGGACCAGCCGTCCATCAGTATGTGATGGGTCGTCATCACCAGTCGGTGGTGCCGTTCGCCGAGCCGGACGAGGAGCAGCCGCAGCAGCGGCGGTGCCGCGGGGTTCAGCCGCTCCGCGCGTTCCTCGGCCGCGAGCTTCTCCAGCCGGGCGGCCGCGTCCGGGCCGGCGGTGTCGGTGAGGTCGGCCTCGCGCCAGGGCAACCGGACCTCGCGGGCGATGAGTTGCACGGCTTCGCCGGACGCGCGTCGGTGGAAGCTGGCGCGCAGTGCACCGTGGCGGGCGAGGAGCGCCTCCCAGGAGGCGCGCAGCCGTGCGGGGTCCAGGGGGCCGTCGAGGCCGAGGACGAACTGCACGGTGTAGAGGTCGGGGCCGGTGTCGTCGTACCCGGCGTGGAACAGGAGGCCCTCCTGCAGCGGCGACAGCGGCCACACTTCCAGGGCCGGGCGGGTGGCGGCGGTGTGGGTCTTCACCGGGGCAGTCCTCCTTCGATCTTGCCGGCGATCTCTTCGAGCTGTTCGACGTCGTCCTGGCCGAGGTCGAGGAGGGGGAAGTCGGAGGGGGTGTGTCCGCCGGCCGCCGGGTCCTCGGTGTGCGCGGCGAGGCCGGCGAGCATCTCCAGCCAGGCCTCGCCGAGGCGTTCGGCGTCGGTCCGGTCGAGGAGATCGGGGGGCCAGCCGAGGGTGAACGACAGCTCGGGGCCCGCGGGGGTGTCGCGGATGACGGCGTTGGTGCCGAGTGCGTGCAGTATCGGCATGTCGGCGGGGGCGGTGCCGCCGACGGCGGTCTCGCCCGTGGGCTGCCATGCCTGGACCGGGCCCGAGGTGGCGGCGGCGGGGAACCGGCCCAGGTAGTTGAAGCCGATCTCCGGTTGCGGCAGCGCCGCCATCGCCTCCGCCGTTGCGGGGTTGAGGTGGAGCAGCAGTCCGTGGCCGAGGCCGTCGCCGGGCACGGCCTGGGCCTGTTCCTTGACGGCCTTGAGCAGCCGTCCGGCGGCCGGTCCGCCGGCGCGTACGTCGTCCGGGTCGATGCCGTGCACGTCGAGCCGCAGCGGGTGGACGCTGGTGAACCAGCCCACCGTGCGGGACAGGTCGAGGTCTCCGGCCGGTTCGCGGCCGTGGCCTTCGACGTCCACGAGCACCCCGTCGCGTGCTGCCGGCCGCCAGTGGGCGACCGCGGCCGCGAGGGTCGCGAGCAGCACCTCGTGCACGCCGCAGTGGAAGACGGCGGGGGTGCGGCCGGTCAGCGTCGCGGCCTGGTCCGCCGGGACCGTCCACGTGCGGATCTGCAGGGATGCCACGGTGTCGGTGGCCGGGTCGGGGGCGCGGCGGGCCAGCGCGGGCGTGCGGGCGCCGAGTTGCCCGGTCCACTGCTCCAGTTCGGCAACCCGTTCCGGGCCGGCGGCCTGGGTGGCCAGCTCCCGCGACCAGCGGCGGAACGATGTCGCCACCGGCTCCAGCTCCGGCTTACGCCCCTCACCCACCGCCTCGCACGCCGCCCGCAGATCCGGCAGGAGGATCCGCCACGACACCCCGTCGACCACCAGATGGTGGACGAGGAGCGCGAGGCGTCCGGTGCGGGACGGGCCCGCGTCCAGCCATACCGCGTGGACCATGACGCCGTTTGCCGGATCCAGCCGGGGGACCGCTGCTCTCGCGGCCTCCTCGGCGAGCCGGTCCAGGTCGTCGGCGTCCGCGGCGTCGATACGGGTCACGCGGCCCGCCGGGTCCGCCGAACCCCGCTGCCCGACGACGAGCCGGGGGGCCTCCTCGTCGGACAGGTCCGTTCTGGCCCGTAGCACGTCGTGGGTGTCCAGCAGTGCGCCGATACCTGCTGCGAGCGTCTCCCGCCCGAGGTCCGCGGGGGCGCCGACGACCATCCACTGCGCGAACTCCCGGCCCGCGGTCCGTTCCCCGAGCCTGCGCATCACCGGCGTCCACGGCACGCCGCCTACGCCGTCGTCCGCGCCGGTGTCCGCCGTGGGCGCCGCGGCCCGGTCGGCGAGCACGGCCAGCCGCTCGGGCGTCCGCTCGTCGAAGACCTGCCGGGGGGTGACCACGAGGCCGGCGCGGCGGGCACGCGAGGCGAGCTGCATCGAGGTGATGGAGTCGCCGCCGAGGGCGAAGAAGTCGTCGTCCGCGCCGACCCGTTCCAGGCCCAGCACTTCCGCGAAGAGCGCGCACAGCGCGGTCTCCGTCCCTCCCTCTGGCGGGCGGCCGGTGGCGTGCCCGGCGAAGTCCGGTGCGGGCAGCGCCGCCCTGTCGATCTTGCCGCTTGTCGTCCGCGGCAGCCCGGCCAGCACGAGCACCGCGGCCGGAACCATGTAGTCGGGCAGCGCCGTCGCCGCCTGTGCCCGCACCCGGCCGGGGTCGACGTCCGGCCCTTCCGGGACGACGTAGCCGACGAGCCGCCTCTCGCCGGGGCCGTCGTCCCGTGCGACGACCACTGCCTCGGCGACTCCCGCGGCCTGCCGCAGCGCGGCTTCGATCTCGCCCAGCTCGATGCGGTGGCCGCGGACCTTGACCTGCTCGTCGGCGCGGCCGACGAAGACCAGCTCGCCGTCGCCGGTCCAGCGCACGAGGTCGCCGGTGCGGTACATCCGCTCGCCGGACGCGAAGGGGCAGGCCACGAACCGCTCCGCGGTCAGCGCCAGCCTGCCCAGGTAGCCCCGGGCGACACCGGCCCCGGCGAGGTACAGCTCGCCCGCCACCCCGGGCGGTACGGGCTGGAGGAACGCATCCAGCGCGTACGCCCGGGAGTTGGCGACGGGGCCGCCGATGGGCGGGGTGCCGCGGGGGTCGCTGATCCGGCCGAGGGTGGAGGCGACGGTCGCTTCGGTGACGCCGTACTCGTTGAACAGGTCGCGGCCCGCCAGCCAGCGGCCGCGCAGCTCGGGCGACCCCGGTTCGCCGCCGAGGACGACGCTGCGCAGGTCCGGCAGGCCTGCGGGCGGCACCTCGGCGAGCAGCGTGGGGGTGGTGGCGACGTACGTGACGCGTTCGTCGCGCATCAGGCGGGCCAGCTCGTCGCCGGAGAGGTCGAGCCGGACGGGGCCGAGCACGAGCCGGCCGCCGGCGCAGAGCACCGGCCAGATGTCGCTCATCGAGACGTCGAAGCTCGGCGACACCAGTTGCAGGACGCGGCTGTCCGGGCCGAGGCCGTACTGCGCCACGCGGTCGGCGACGAGGTTGCCCAGGCCGCGGTGGGTGGCGACGACGCCCTTGGGGGTGCCGGTGGAGCCGGAGGTGTAGATGACGTACGCCGCATGGTCGGCCGCCAGCGGCCCGCGCCGCTCCGCCGCCCGCAGCACCCCGCCGGGGAACGCCGCGATCTCCGCGGCGACCGACGGATCGTCCAGCACCACGGACCGGTATCCGCCCGGGACCACGTCGTAGGCCGCCGACGTGCACAACACCGCGGCCGGAGCGGCGTCCTCCAGCACGAACGCCAACCGCTCCGCCGGGTAGCCGGGGTCCACGGGCACGAACACGCCCCCGGCCAGCGACACCGCCAGCAGGGCCTCCACCAGCGTCGCCGACCGCTCCGCCACCACCGCCACGCGTGTCTCCGGGCCCACCCCCGCCGCTACCAGATACCGTGCGAGCCGTCCCGCACGGTCCGCCAACTCCCCGTACGACAACGACTCCCCGCCGGCCACCAACGCCACCGCCTCCGGCGACCGCTCGACCTGCGCGCCGAACAGCTCGGGGGCCGGCAACTCGGGCACGGGCGCCTCGGTGTCGTTCCAGCCGGTGGTCACCAGCGCCCGGCGCCGCGCGTCGACGGCGTCGAGGCGGCCCACGGGCGCGGCCGGATCGGCGACGAGCTGCTCCAGTACCCGTAAGAACGACGCGGTGACCGTCTCCGCCCGGCCGGGCTCGAACACGTCGCGCCGGTAGAAGAGTTCGGCCCGCAGCTGCTCGCCGGGCCAGGCGATGAGCGTCAGCGGGTAGTGGCCGGCGTCCTGGGGTTCGCCCGCGAAGCGGAGGGACAGTGCCTCGGGGTCGTCGGACTCGGCGGAGGTGAGGGGATAGTTCTCGTAGACGACGAGGGTGTCGAACGTGGCGCCGGGTCCGGCGAGCTTCTGCACGTCGGGCAGGCCGATGTGCTGGTGGGCCATCAGCTCCACCTGGCGCCGCTGGAGGTCGGCGAGGAGTTCCGCCGCGGGGCGGGCGGGGTCGAGCCGGACGCGGACGGGCAGCGTGTTGATGAAGAGACCGACCATGGCCTCGACGCCGGGCAGTTCGGGCGGGCGGCCGGCGGCGGTGGCCCCGAAGACGACGTCGTCGCGGCCGGTGAGCCGGGCCAGGACCAGCGCCCAGGCGCCCTGCACCACCGTGTTGACCGTCAGGCCGCGGGCCCGCGCCAGCTCCCCGACGCCCGCGGACAGCTCGGCGCCGAGAGTGAAGCGCACCCGCCCGGGCACCACCGGGCCGTCGAGCGCGTCAGGCGGTACGACGAGCGTCGGCTCGTCGGCTCCGGCCAGTTCAGCGCGCCAGGCGGCCTGTGCCCGGCCCTTGTCCTGGCGGCGCAGCCACGCCAGGTACTGGCCGTAGGAGGGGGCGGGTTTGAGCATGGACAGGTCGCCGCCCGCCTCGTACACCGCTGCCAGCTCACGCAGCAGGATCGGCATCGACCAGCCGTCGAGGAGGATGTGATGGGTCGTCACCACCAGCCGGTGCCGCTCCTCGCCGAGGCGGACGAGCAGCAGCCGCAGCAGCGGGGGCGCCTCCAGGTCGATGCGCCGGGCGCGTTCCGCGTCGGCCAGTGCCTGGGTCTCGGCGAGCGCGTCGGGCCCGGAGAGCGAGGACAGGTCGGCGTCCTGCCACGGCAGCGCCACCTCGTGGGTGACGAGCTGGACGGCCTCGCCGGACGGACGCCGGTGGAAGCTGGCGCGCAGCGCCGGGTGGCGGGCGAGCAGCCCGGCCCAGGCGGCACGGAAGCGCCCGTGGTCCAGCGGTCCATCGACGTCGAGCATGAACTGCACGGTGTAGACGCCGGCGCTGCCGGTGTCGAAGCCGGCGTGGAAGAGCAGCCCTTCCTGCAGCGGCGACAGCGGCCACATCTCTGCCAGGGCGGAGCCCTTGGCAACGGCTGGGGAGTTCACCGGGTCAGTCCTCCTTGGAGCTTCGCCGCGATCGCTTCGAACTGGTCGATCTCGTCCTGGCCGAGGTCGAGGAGGGGGAAGTCGGAAGGGGTGTGCCCGCCGGCCGCCGGGTCGTCGGTGTGCGCGGCGAGGCCGGCGAGCATGTCCAGCCAGGTGCGGCCGAGGCGTTCGGCCTCCGCTTCGTCCAGGACCCCGCCGGCCCAGGCGAGCGCGAGGGTGACCTCGGGGCCCGCCGGGGTGTCGCGGATCACCGGGTTGGCCTCCAGCACGTGGGTGACCGACATACCGGGTGCGGCGGAGCCGCCGACGGCGCTCTCCCCCGCCTGCTGCCACGCCTCGACACGTCCGGTGCGGGCACCGGCGGTGAAACGGCCCAGGTAGTTGAAGCCGACCTGGGGCGCGGGCAGCGCGGCCAGCACCTCGGCCGTCTCCGCGTTGAGGTGCCGCAGCAGGCCGTGGCCGAGGCCGTCGCCGGGCACGGCCTGCGCCTGCTCCTTGACCGCCTTCAGCAGTGCGCCGGCGGCCGGGCCGCCGCGGGCGGCCCCGTCCAGGTCGATGCCGCCGAGATCGAGCCGCAGCGGGTGGACGGCGGTGAACCAGCCCACGGTCTGCGACGGGTCGAGGCCGCCGGCCTCCTCCCGGCCGTGGCCCTCCATGTCGACCAGCAGCCCGGTGTGCCCGCCGGGGCGCCGGTGCGCGACGGCCGCGGCGAAGGTGGCGAGAAGGATCTCGTGCACGCCGCAGTGGTACGCCGTGGGCGTACGGGTGAGGAGGGTGGCGACCTGCTCCGCAGGCACGGTCCACGACGCGCGGCGCTGGGTGCGCGCGGTGTCCGCCGCCGGGTCGAGCGCCCGCCGGCCGATCAGCGGTTCGGGCTCGACCAGCAGCTTCGTCCACTGCTCCAGCTCCGCCTGGCGTGTCTCGCCCGCGGCCTGGGCGACGAGGGCGCGCGCCCAGCGGCGGAAGGACGTCGGCACGGGGTGCAGGCGCGGCGGGCGGCCCGCGGCCACCGCCTCGCAGGCGTTCCGCAGGTCGGGCAGCAGGATGCGCCAGGACACCCCGTCGACCGCGAGGTGGTGGACGACGAGCGCGATGCGGCCGGTGCGGTACGGGCCCGCGTCCAGCCACACCGCCCGCAGCATCCCGGCGCCCGCCGCCGGGTCCAGCCCGGCGGCCGCCTCGGCTGCCGCCCGCCCGGCGGCCTCGTCGAGCGCCCCGTCCGGCACGTCCGCGGCATCGACGCGGGCGATGAGGGCGGCCGCGTCGAGCGATCCCCGCTCGGGGACGACGAGGCGCGGGTACGCCGCGTCGCAGGGGACGGTGCGGGCGCGCAGCATGTCGTGCGCGTCCAGGACGGCGGCCACGCCGCCCGCGAGGTCCCCGTGGGCCAGCCCTGCCGGGGCACCGACGACCGTCCACTGAGTGAACCCGGCGCCGGCGACACCCGCGCCGATCCACCGCATCACCGGCGTCCACGGCACCTCGCCCGCACCGGAGTCCCCTTCCTCCTCCTCGTAGGCGCCGCCGGAAGTCGCGTCCGTCCCGGCCCGCGCGGGCTCCAGGGCCACGGCCAGCCGCTCGGGGGTCCGCTCCTCGAAGACCTGGCGCGGCGTCAGTACGAGTCCCGCCTTGCGGGCCCGGGACGCCAGCTGCATGGACGTGATCGAGTCGCCGCCCAGCTCGAGGAAGCTGTCGTCAGCGCCGACCCGCGCCAGACCGAGGACGTCGGCGAACAGTGCGCACAGCGCGGTCTCGGCCGCGCCACGCGGTGCCCTGCCGGTCGCCAGGCCGGCGAAGTCCGGGGCGGGCAGCGCCTTGCGGTCCACCTTCCCGTTCGCCGTCACCGGCAGCGCGTCCAGCACCAGCACCGCGGCGGGCACCATGTACTCCGGCAGCAGCTCCGCCGCGTACGCGCGCAACGCCTCACCGGTGACGCGCCGCCCGCCGTCCGCGACGGCGTAGCCCACGAGCCGCTTGTCGCCCGGCAGGTCCTCGCGGGCGACGACCACGGCCTGCCCGACCGCCTCGTGCCCGGCGAGCACCGCCTCGATCTCGCCCGGCTCCACGCGGAACCCGCGTACCTTCACCTGCGCGTCCGCCCGGCCGGCGAACTCCAGCACACCCGCGCAGGTCCAGCGCACCAGGTCCCCCGAGCGGTACATCCGCTCCCCCGGTGCGAACGGGCAGGCCACGAACCGCTCCGCCGTCAGCGCCGGCCGGTCCGCGTAGCCGCGGGCCAGCCCCGCACCGGCGATGTACAGCTCGCCGACCACCCCGGCGGGGACCGGCCGCAGGAAGCCGTCCAGCACGTACAGCCGCATGTTGTCGAGGGGGCCGCCGATCGGCACGGACGGCGGGACGGGTGCGCCGGGCTCGATGCGGTACGAGGTCGCGAACGTGGTGGTCTCCGTCGGCCCGTACCCGTCCACGACCACCAGCTCCGGGCACGCCGCCCGCACCCGGCGCACCGCCTCCGCCTGCACGGCGTCGCCGCCGGTCCACACCTCGCGCAGCCCGTCAAGGCACTCCGGGTCGTCCTGCGCGAACAGGTGGAACAGCGCGGCCGTCAGCCACATCGCGGAGATCCCGTGCCCCCGGATCAGGCGCCGGAGCCGCGCGGGCGTCACCGCGCCGGGCGGGGCGACGACGACCCGCCCGCCGGTCAGCAGCGGCGCCCACAGCTCGTACGTGGCCGCGTCGAACGTCTGCGGGGAGTGGAAGAGGACCCGCTCGTGGCCGCGGCCGAAGCGCCGGTCGCGCGCGAGTGCCGCCACGTCGCCGTGGGTGACCTCCACACCCTTGGGCACCCCGGTGGAACCGGAGGTGTACATCACGTACGCCACGTCGTCCGGACCGAGGGGCACGGGACCGGCGGCGGTGGCGGCGAGCAGCTCGCCGACCGCGGCGACCGGCGCCGCAGCGGTGTCCAACTGCCGGTCCGCCACGATCAGCACGGTCCGCGCGAGCGCCACGCCGGCCCGCGCCGCCGGCCAGTCCGCGGCCACCGGGACGTACCCGGCACCGGCCTTGACGATGCCGAGGAGCACGATCACCAGCTCCGCGGACCGCTCCATCACCACCCCGACGAGGTCGCCGCGCCGCACGCCGCGCCGGGCGAGCCCGCCCGCCACCCGGTCCGCGGCCTGGTCCAGCTCCACGTACGTCCACTCCCGGTCGCCGTCGACGAGCGCGACGGCATCCGGGCAGCGCGCGGCCCGCTCGCGGAACAGCTCCGGCAGCGCACCCGAGGTGAGGGGTCGCGCGGTGTCGTTGAAGTCCCGCAGCACGCGCGCCCGCTCGGAGCCGTCGAGGACGTCGAGCCGGCCGACGGGCACCGCGGGGTCGGCCGCCATCCGTTCCAGGACGTGCAGCAGCCGGTCGAGGACGCCGCCGGCGGCGGAGGCGTCGAACGAGTCGAGCCGGTGGCTCAGCTTCAGCCGCAGCCCTCCGGCGGGGTCGGCGACCAGCGTGAGGGGGTAGTTCGTCTCGCCCCACATCGTGGCCTCCGTGAAGCACAGCCCCTCGGGTGCCGGGCCGTGGTCGGCATGCGGGCCCGCGGAAGCGTCCGCCCCGGAGGGGAAGTTCTCGAACGCCATCACCGTGTCGAAGGTCGCGCCGGGCCCGGCGAGCCGCTGGATGTCGGCGAGGCCGAGGTGCTGGTGGTCCATCAGCGCCGACTGCTGCGCCTGCACGTCGCTCAGGAGATCCGCGACGGACTGCGCCGGGTCCAGCGGCACCCGCACCGGGACCGTGTTGATGAACAGGCCCAGCATGTTCTCCATCCCCGGCAGCTCCGCCGGGCGGCCGGCGACCGCGGCACCCAGGACCACGTCGCTGCGGCCCGCGAGCTGGCCTACGACCATCGCCCAGGCGGTCACGATCACGGTGTTCAGCGTCACGCCGTGGGTACGGGCCAGCCCGGCCAGCGCGTCGTCCAGTGCGGCGCCGGCGCTGCGCACGAGGTCCCGGGACGGCGCGTCGGCGCCGTCGCGGTCGCCGGGCGCGACGAGCGTCGGCTCGTCCACGCCGGCCAGGGCCCGCCGCCAGGCCTCCTCGGCGGCAGGCCGGTCCTGGCGGGCCAGAGAGGCGAGGTAGTCGCGGTACGGCGTCACGGGCGGCAGCCCGGCGGCGCTGCCCCCGGCCGCGTAGCAGGCCCACAGCTCGCACCGCAGGACCGGCACCGACCAGCCGTCCAGCGCGATGTGGTGGAGGGTGACCACCATCCGGTAACGCTCCGCACCGAGCCGCAGCAATGCCACCCGCAGCAGCGGCGGGCGCGCCAGGTCGAACCGCCGCGCGCGCTCCGCGGCGGCGATCCGCTCCGACTCCGCCCACGCCCGGGCACTCCCCAGGCCCGACAGGTCCTCCTCGCGCCACGGCAGCTCGACGCCCTCGACCACGACCTGAACGGGCCGGGTCGCACCGCCCGGCTGCCGGAACCCGGCGCGCAGGCTGGCGTGGCGGGCGAGCAGCGCCTGCCACGACGCCCGCAGCACGGCGGCGTCCAGCGGACCGTCCACACCGAGCACCAGCTGCCCGATATAGACATCGGCGGCCTGCTCGTCGTACACCGCGTGGAACAACAGCCCTTCCTGCAGCGGTGATACGGGCAGCACCTCCACGAGCCCTGGAACGGCCGCCGACAGCTCCTCCAACACCTCCGGTGCCAGGTCGACGAGCGGCAAGTCGGGTGGCCCCACGGCCTCGCCCACGGATTCCGCGACGGCGGCGAGCCGGGCGGGCGTACGGAGCTGGAACACCTGGCGCGAGGTGAACCGCAGGCCGACGCGGTGGGCCGCCGACACCAGCAGCATCGAGCGGATGGAGTCACCGCCGAGGGCGAAGAACGAGTCGTCGGCGCCGACGCCCTCCACGCCGAGAACGCCGGCGAACAGCCCGCAGAGCCGCGCCTCCCGCGGCGTCGCGGGCGCGCGGGAGACAGAACCGCCCGACGACTCCGGGGCGGGCAGAGCCTTACGGTCAAGCTTGCCGTTCGGTGTGAGCGGCAAGGCGTCGAGGAGGACGACGGCGGCGGGCACCATGTGTTCGGGCAGCCGGGTGGCGGCGAACTCCCGCACGGTATCGGCGTCCACGCCGGCACCGGTCGGTACGACGTAGGCGACGAGCCGCTTGTCGCCGGGGCGGTCCTCGCGTACGACGACAGCCGCCTGGGATACGTCGGGGTGGGCGGCGAGGACGGCTTCGACCTCGCCGGGCTCGATCCGGAAGCCACGGATCTTGACCTGCTCGTCTGCACGCCCGGCGAAGTGCAACAACCCGCCATCGGACCACCGAGCCAGGTCCCCGGAGCGGTACATACGCGCGCCCGGCTCGAAGGGGCACGCGACGAACCGCTCGGCGGTCAACCCACCGCGGCCGATGTAACCGCGGGCGAGGCCCGGGCCGGCGATGTACACCTCACCGGTGACACCAGGAGGCACGGGCCGCAGGAAGTCGTCCAGAACGTAGGTGTGCATGTTGCCGATCGGGCGGCCGATAGGCGGGGGTGCGTCGTTCGGCTCGATGCCTGCATCAAGAGGGACGGCTGTGGTGATGACAGTGGCCTCGGTCGGGCCGTAGGTGTTCCACACCTGAGCCTGCCGCGTCCAACGGGACGCCAGGTCAGCGGTCAGTAACTCCGCGCCCAGCACCCAGTTCCGTACGCCCGTCACCGAAGCCGGGTCCAGAACGCTCATGAGTGACGGCACCACGCTGGCCACGGACACACCGGAGCCACGGACCATCTCCGCCAGCGCCGCGGGCTCCGCACGTTCTTCGTCGGACGCAACCACCAGCGTCCCGCCCGCAGCCAGCGTGACCGCGACATCCAGCACCGCGGCATCGAAGCTGAACGACGCGAACTGCAACGCCGTCACACCCTCCGCCACACCCAGCACCGGCCGCATCGCCTCAGCCAGATTCGCCGGACCACGATGCGGAACCGCCACACCCTTCGGACGACCCGTCGAACCCGACGTATAGATCACATACGCGAGTTGATCCGGCTGAAGCACCGTGTCCAACGGCTCCACCGACTCCGCCACGATCTCCCCCGCCACCTCGTCCAACCGCACCGCACCCTCAGGCGCCAGTCCCCCGGTGCTCAGCACCACCTGCGCACCGCTGTCCGCGACCATGAACGCCAACCGCTCCGCCGGATAGGCAGGGTCGAGTGGCACATACGCGGCCCCGGCCTTCCACACCGCAAGCATCGCCGCCACCATCTCCACACCGCGCGGCAGACACAGACCCACCCGCGACTCCCGCCCCACACCGAGCCGGACCAGGTACCGCGCCAGCCGATTCGCCCGCGCATCCAACTCCCCATACGACAGCAGCACCGCACCGCACCGCACGGCAACCGCTTCTGGCGCCCGCCAGGCACGCGCCTCGAACCGGTCCAGCACCGAACCCGCCGGCACTTCCCATGCGGTGGCGTTCCAGTCCGATACGACCGACGCCCGCTCGGCCTCGCCCAGTGCGTCGATGTCGGCGACCCGGGCGAGCGGATCGGCGGCCATCTGCGCCAGTACGCGCACGAACCGGTCGGCCACGGCCTGCGCGGACCGCTCGTCGAACGCGTCGCGCCGGTAGTCGAGCCAGAACTTCATGCCGTCGTCCGGCTCCACGCCCAGGGCGAGGGCGTACGTGGTCGACTCGCGCAGCCTGGACTCGGTGAGCCGCAACGGTGCCGGCGGCGTGCTCGCGCCGGCGCCGTAGCCCCGGAACGTCATCAGGGTGTCGAACGTCGCGCCGGGCCCGGCGAGGCGCTGGATGTCGGCGAGGCCGAGGTGCTGGTGGTCGAGGAGCGCTGTCTGCTGTGCCCGGACCACGTCCAGCAGGTCGGCGATCGTCTGCCCTGGATACAGCCGTACCCGCACGGGAACGGTGTTGAGGAACAGCCCGACCATGTCGGCCGTGCCCGGCAGTTCCGCCGGGCGGCCGGCGACCGCGCTGCCGAAGACGACGTCGCTGCGGCCCGCGAGCTGCCCTACGACCATCGCCCAGGCGGTCTCCAGCAAGGTGTTCAGCGTCAGGCCGCGCCGGCGGCCCAGGTCTGTCAGCGCCGCGGTCAGTTCGGGGCCCGGTTCCGCGACGACCTTGCCTGTGGGGGCCGGTCCGCGGTCCGGGTCGGCCCGCGCCACGAGCGTCGGACCGTCCACGTCGGCGAGGGCCTGCCGCCACGTCTCCGCCGCGGTCCCCCTGTCCTGCCGGGCCAGCCACGCCAGGTGCCCGCGGTGCGGTGTCGCGGGCGGAAGGGCGGCGTGGTCGCCACCGGCCGCGTAGAGCGCCCACAGTTCGCGCAGGACGATCGGCAACGACCAGCCGTCCAGAGCGATGTGGTGGAGGGTGATCACCATCCGGTACCGCTCCGCGCCGAGCCGCAACAGCGCCACGCGCAGCAGCGGCGGGTGCGCCAGGTCGAACCGCCGGGCGCGCTCCGCGTCCTCGATCCGCTCGGCCGCCGCCCGTGCCTCCGGCGCGCCCGGACCCGACAGGTCCTCCTCGCGCCACGGCAGTTCGACGTCCTCGACGATCACCTGCACCGGTCGCGGCATCCCCGCGAGCTGCCGGAATCCGGCCCGCAGGGCGGCGTGGCGGTCCAGCAGCGCCTGCCACGACAGCCGCACCAGGGCCGGGTCCAGCGGTCCGGCGACGTCCAGGGCCAACTGGCCGACGTAGACGTCCGGCGCCTGGTCGTCGTACAGCGCGTGGAAGAGCAGGCCCTCCTGCAGCGGCGAGAGCGGCAGCACGTCCACCGGGCCCGGTACCGCAGCCGTCACTGCCGCCCGCTGCTCCGGGTCGAGGTGCAGCAGCGGAGGCTCCGTTTCCGCTGGCACGTGGTTGGCGCCGTGGGCCGACGCGACTGCTGCCGCCAGGGCGGCCGGTGTCCGGCCCTCGAACACCTGCCGTGTGGTCAGTGCCAGGCCGGCCTCACGGGCGGCGGACACCAGCAGCATCGACCGGATCGAGTCGCCTCCGAGGGCGAAGAAGTTGTCGTCGGCGCCGATGTGCCCCGTCTGGAGCACCTCCGCGAACAGATCGCACATGCGCTGCTCCAGCGGCGTCACCGCGGTGCGCCCCCGCGCGGAACCGCTGTGTGCGGGCGGCGGCAGGGCGGCGCGGTCGACCTTGCCGTTGAGGGTCAGCGGCAGCGCGTCCAGGACCACGAGGGCGGCGGGGACCATGTGCTCGGGCAGGCGACCCGCGGCGAACTCGCGCACGTCATCCGCGTCCACGTCTTCCCGGGCCGGTACGACGTAGCCGACGAGCCGCTTGTCACCCGGCCGGTCCTCCCGCACGACGACCGCCGCCTGGGACACCCGCGGATGCGCGGCGAGCACCGACTGCACTTCGCCGGGCTCGATACGGAAGCCGCGGATCTTCACCTGCTCGTCGGCGCGGCCCGCGAACGCCAGTTCGCCGTCCGCCGTCCAGCGGGCCAGGTCCCCCGAGCGGTACATCCGCGCGCCCCGCTCGAAGGGGCAGGCGACGAACCGCTCCGCGGTCAGGCCACCGCGGCCGATGTAGCCGCGGGCCAGTCGGGCACCGGCGATGTACAACTCCCCCGTCACGCCCGGTGGTACGGGTTGCAGCAGGGCATCCAGCACGTACACGCGGGTGTTGCCGAGGGGGCGGCCGATCGGGGGCGGCGGGTCGGCCGGGGTGATGCGCCGGCCGAGCGGGGTGGCGGTGGTGATGACGGTGGCCTCGGTCGGGCCGTACGTGTTCCACACCTGGGCCCGCCGCGACCAACGCGAGGCCAGGTCGGCGGTCAGCAGCTCCGCGCCCAGTACCCAGTTCCGTACGCCCCCGACCGCGGCGGGGTCGAGGACGCTCAGCAGGGACGGCACCACGCTGGCCACCGACACGGCGGAGCTGCGGATCATCTCCGCCAGCGCCGCCGGTTCGACCCGCTCCTCGTCCGAGGCGATCGCCAGCGTCCCGCCCGCGGCCAAGGTGACCGCGACGTCCAGGACGGCGGCGTCGAAGCCGAACGACGCGAACTGCAACGCCGTCACACCCTCGGCCACCCCCAGCACCGGGCGCATCGCCTCCGCCAGATTCGCCGCGCCACCGTGGTGGATGGCGACGCCCTTCGGCCGCCCCGTCGAGCCGGAGGTGTAGATCACGTACGCCAACTGCCCCGACAACAGCGCCGTGTCCAGCGGCTCCGCGGACTCCGCCGCGACGGCTTCCGCCGCATCGTCCAGCGACACGGTGCGCGTCACCGACTCCGGTACCACCCCCGCCGTGGCACCGGCCGTCAGCACGACCGCGGCTCCGCTGTCGGCTGCCATGAACGCCAACCGCTCCGCCGGATATGCCGGATCCAGCGGCACGTACGCGCCCCCGGCCTTCCAGACCGCGAGTATCCCCGCGATCATCTCCACGCCACGCGGCAGACACAGCCCCACCCGTGACTCCCGGCACACACCCAGCCGCCGCAGGTACCGTGCCAACCGGTTCGCCTGCTGATCCAGCTCCGCGTACGACACCGTGTCCACGCCGCATCGCACGGCGCACGCGCCCGGCGTGCGCCGCGCCCACGCCTCGAACCGGTCCAGGACCGTCCCGGACGGCACCGTGCGGCCCGTCTCGTTCCACCCCGACACCACCAACGCCCGCTCCCCCGTGCCCAGCAGACCCACGTCGCCCACCCGGGCCTCCGGGCCGGCGCTCATGCGCTCCGCGAATCTCACAAACATCTGTCTCAGCGCCGCTGTCGCCGCCCCGGATATCGGATCCGGAACCGCGGACGCGGATATCACGCACTCCGCCTCGTGCTCGGGTATCGCTCCGCCGTCTGCCCGCACGGCATTCGAGACGGCGACGAGCGTTTCCTCGGCCCGCCGCTGGATGGCGTCCAGCGTGTTCCCCGGAGCGACCTCGATGCGCAGAGCCCCGGACATCTCCCCCTCGACGACGACCGCGATTTCCCGGTCACCCGTCATTCGGTGGAGGAATCCCGCCGCAACGGCAGCCGCCTCGGCCGCAGACACGTCGATGTGAACCGCGAGATCGAGGCCGTCCGTGAAACGGATATCCCAAGTGCTGTCGGCGGGGCACGGTGTCACGTGTACCACTGGCAGGACAGGGCTGCGCGAATCAGACATTCCTGAGTCTCCACTGGCTCCATCAGGCGACGTCGGTCATGGCGATTGCGGACGGCGCGACACTGCGCGTCCTCTGCCTGCGATTGGCGGAATCCGTGGCTCTAGCGCGGTCCCGGGCCGTGCAGGACGGGGCCCGGCCCGCCCATTCCGGGTCCCGGGCCCATTCCCGGGCCGGGACCGATGAGTATTCCCTGCGGGGGGCCGTCCATCATGGGGCCGTTCGGCGGCATCGGTGCCATCTCCGATACCGGGGCGTCGCCGTTCTTCGGCCGGCGGGAGAACTGGGTGCGGTACAGCTCGGCGTAGAGACCGTCGAGTTCGAGAAGATCGTCGTGGGTGCCGTGCTCCTGGACCTGGCCCTGGTCGATGACGAGGATCTGGTCCGCGTCACGGATAGTGGAGAGGCGGTGGGCGATCACCAGCGAGGTCCGGCCCGTGAGCGCCGTCTTGAGGGCCCGCTGCAGCGCCGCCTCCGACTCGGAGTCCAGGTGGGCGGTCGCTTCGTCGAGGACCACGATCGGCGGTGCCTTGAGCAGGAGCCGGGCCATGGCGATGCGCTGCTTCTCGCCGCCGGACATCCGGTAGCCCCGGTCTCCGACGAGGGTGTCGAGGCCGTCGGGCAGCGCCTCGATCAGGCTCCAGATCTGGGCGGCCCGGCAGGCTTCGATCATGTCCTTCTCGGCGGCGTCCGGGCGGGCGTACTGGAGGTTCTGCCGAATGGTGGTGTGGAAGAGGTGGGCGTCCTGGGTGACCATTCCGACGGTGTCGCGGAGCGAAACCAGCGTCAGGTCGCGGAGGTCGTGGCCGCCGATCCGCACGACTCCCTCGCCCGGGTCGTAGAGCCTCGGCACCAAGTGCGTGATGGTGGTCTTGCCGGCGCCCGAGGGGCCGACGAGGGCGGTGAGCTTCCCCGCGGGGGCCGTGAAGTTCAGGCCGCGCAGAGTCCACGAGTTGTCCCCGCGCCGGAGTGCGGGGCCCGCGAGGGACTCCAGGGAGGCGAGGGAGACGTCCGCCGCGGAGGGATAGCGGAAGGAGACACCCGAGAACTCGATCTCCGGGGCACTGGCCGCTGCCCCGTTCGCCTCGGACCTGACGGGGTCGGCACCGGGGGCGCCGGCTCCGGTCGCGGCGGCCCGGGGCAGGGCGCGGGCGTTCGGCTTCTCCTGGATGAGCGGCTGGAGGTCGAGGATCTCGAAGAGCCGGTCGAAGCTGACCAGCGCCATCAGGATGTCCCTCTGGGCGCCGGAGAGCTGGTTGATGGGCGCGAGCAGCCTGGTGAGCAGGGTGGCGAGGGCCACCAGGGTGCCGATCTGGAAGACGCCCTCGATGACCAGGCCGCCGCCGAGGCCGTAGACCAGCGCGGTGGAGAGGGAGCCGACGAGCATCATCGACAGGAAGAGGAGCTTGGAGTAGACGGACGCGCGGACGCCGAGGTCGCGGCCCTTGCCCGCGAGGTCCGCGAACATCCCGTTCTCGGTCTCGGGCCGTCCGTAGAGCTTGGCGAGCAGCGCGCCGGTGACGTTGAACCGCTCGCTCATGAACGCGCCGATCTCACCGTTGACCTGCATGTGTTCGCGCATGACGCGCTGGAGCCGGTGGCCGACGACCTTGCCGGGGAGGATGAACAGGGGGAGCATCACGAGGCTGATCAGCGTGATCGCCCAGGAGAGGTAGAACATCGCGCCCAGCACGAGGAGCGCCGTCAGGCCGGCGGAGACGACGGTGGACAGCAGGGAGGTCAGGGCCTGCTGGGCACCGACGACGTCGGTGTTGAGCCGGCTGACCAGGGATCCGGTCTGCGCGCGGGTGAAGAAGCCGAGCGGCTGGCGCTGGACGTGGTCGAAGACCTCCGTGCGCAGGTCGTAGATGAGCCCTTCGCTGACCTTGCCGGAGAGCCATGCCTCGGCGAAGCCGACGACGGTCTGCAGGAGCGAGAGGGCCGCGACCGCTACGGCGATCCAGACGACGACGGAGGTGTCCCCCGGCATGATGCCGTTGTCGATGAGGTATTTGAAGAGAATGGGGACGGCGACCACGATTCCCGCGTTGAGCGCGGTGACGCCGAACAGTACGGAAATTCTTAGTCGGTGGGGCCGGGTATAGGGAAGGATGCGCTTCGCCGTACCCTTCTTCACCTTCTGCCTGGTGACCGAATCCGGCCCTCCGGCGCGCATGATGACCGGCCCGGAGCCGCCAATCATGGCCACGAGTTACCTCCAGTGCTCGTCGTCGGGCCGTGGTGTCCTAGCGGGCGGCCGATTGCTCGTGCCGGTCCATCTCTTCGATGAGGCTCTTCGGCCGCATGTCGGTCCAGTTCTCCTCGATGTAGTCCATGCATGCCTTGCGGCTTTCCTCGCCGAAGACGGACTTCCAGCCTGCAGGGACTTCGGCGAAGGCGGGCCAGAGTGAGTGCTGGTTCTCGTCGTTGACCAGGACCAGGAAAGTGCCGCTCTCGTTGTCGAACGGATTCGCCATGACCGCTCCCGTCGGTGGGGTTTCCCTCAAGTCGGAATACACACTAACCAGGCGGGAAGAAGGCGACAAGGTTGGACAACCTGAAGGTGTCCAACTGTGAATTGTCAGCAGTTGGACGGGCGTTATTCGGGGGAAACGGAAAGGAGCGGCTCAGAAATTGGCCGGTGCGGCGCCGGGCGCCGCGAGCCCCACCACCCGGGAGTCCTCCGCCGGCGCGTCGTCGCGCAGCGGGAAGGCGACGGTCACGGCGAGCCCGCCGCCGGCTCTCGCCTCGGCGGTGAGCGTGGCGTCGTGGGCGGTGGCGATGGAGCGGACGATCGACAGCCCCAGACCGTGGTGCCCGTCGCCGGCGGTGCGGCGGAGCCGCTGGAAGGGGTTGAAGAGGCGCTCGACCTGGTCCGGCGGGACCGCACTGCCGGTGTTGCGGACGGAGAGGAACGCGCCCCCGTCCCGTACCCCGGTGGCGATCTCGACGCTGCCGCCCGGGACGTTGTAGTCGATGGCGTTGTCGAGGAGGTTGGCCACCAGGCGGTGGATGAGGGCGGAGTCGCCGGAGATGCAGGCCGGTTCTATGGCCGACTCGACGGCCAGGTCACGCCGGCCGATCTCGGGCCGGAAGGCGGGCAGGACCTCGTGGGTGAGCGCGGCGAGGTCGAGCGGTTCCGGGTTGTCCAGGCCCCGGTCGCTGCTGGAGAGGGTGAGGAGCGACTCCAGGAGGGTGGCCTGCTGCTTGCTGATCGTCAGCAGCCGCTCGAAGTTGGCGCGGAAGGATTCGAGGGTGGCGCCGCGGTCGATGAGGGTCTCCTCCAGCAGCGCGTGTTCGAGGGTGAGGGGTGTGCGCAGTTCGTGGGCGGCGTTGGCGACGAATCTCTTCTGGGATTCGAGCGCCGTCTCCAGCCTGCCGAGCAGGCCGTTGACGGTGTCGGCGAGGTCTTTCAGCTCGTCGGGCGGGCCGCCGGTCGCCAGGCGCTCGTGCAGGTTGCGTGCGGAGATGTGGCGGATGGTGCTCGTCATGGTGCGCAGCGGGCGCAGGACGCGGCCGGCGACCACCCAGCCGAGCCCGATGGCGATGACGGACATGATGGCGAGGGCGAGCCCGGACTGCATGAGCAGCCGGTCGAGCATCGCCTCCCGCTGGTGCCACGCCTGCTGGCGCATCTCCTCGACGATGCCGCCCTCCTGGCTGCCGAGATCCTCGTCCAGCCGGTAGGTGCGGGTGTCCGCCTGGGCGGAGGACCCGGACGAGCCGTACTGCACGTCCTTGAACGTCACCAGGCCGCCGGAGGGGCGCGCGACGAGAAGGTACGTGATGGCCAGCAGTACGGCGCCGGAGAGGACGAAGAGCGATCCGTACAGGAGCGTGAGGCGTACCCGGACCCGGCGGGGCGTGAGCTGCGCGGACATCGCGCCGACACGTTTCAGGACGGCCAGGTGCAGTCTCGACGGCCCCATGTGCGCACCTCAAATCCGGTAGCCGCTCCGCGGCACCGTCTCGATCACCGGGGGCAGACCGAGCTTGGAGCGCAGGCGGTTGATCGTGGTCTTCACCGTCGTGGTGAACGGGTCGGCCGCCTCGTCCCACACGCGTTCGAGGAGTTCTTCCGCCGACACCACCCGTCCCTGGGCGGAGAGCAGGCACTCCAGGACGGCGAGTTCCTTGGGGGTGAGGGTCAGGCGTTCGCCGCCGCGGGTGGCGAAGCGCTGGGCGGGGTCGAGCCGGAGGTCGCCGTGCTCCAGTACGGGCGGGACGGCGGGCTGGGCGCGGCGGGCGAGGGCCCGCAGCCGGGCGACCAGCTCGGCGTAGGCGAAGGGTTTGGGCAGGTAGTCGTCGGCGCCGAGGTTCAGTCCTTCGACGCGGTCGATGATCGTCCCGGATGCCGTGAGCATCAGCACCCGCGCGTGGTGGGGCTGGGAGACCAGTTCCTTGCACACGTCGTCGCCGTGGACGCCCGGGAGGTCGCGGTCGAGGACGACGACGTCGTAGTCGACGGTCATCGTGCGCTCCAGCGCGTCGGATCCGTCGTACACGACATCGACGGCCATACCCTCCCGGCGCAGCACCCGTGCCACCGAGTCGGCCAGCTCAGCGTGGTCTTCGACTACCAGAACCCTCATCAGCGGCACCTGCCGGCGGTCTCGCGGGCGCATGGTGAGGATGCGGCGGATGGGCATTCGAGAACGGCCATCACGACAGACGATCCCCCACCTTGCGTCACACTGCGGTCACAGCGCTTCACTTCGTCGCGTCCCCGTGCTTTTCGGTTCGAACCGCCTTCAGATTAGCGCGGCCGGGCATAAGGCCGGGGTTTCAGCGGACAGGTTCCGGCCGGGGCCCGGGCGCCGGTGGCTGCCCGGCCGGCCGGGCTCAGGCCGGAGTGGCGGCGAAGAAGTCGAGGACGGCCGCGTTGACGGTGTCCGGCCTTTCGAGGTAGCCGTAGTGGCCGCAGCCGGGAATCTCGACGTACGCGCCGTGCGGGATGGCGGCGGCGACCTCGCGCGACAGGTGCGGGCGAACGACGAGGTCGTCGCCGAAGCCGATGACCAGGCACGGGCAGGAGATGCGTGCGTACGCGCCGAGCCGGTTGTCCATTGTCTGCAGTTCCAGCTGACCGCGGAATGCCGACATGTCGACTGCTGTCATCTCGAAGACGTCGAGCCAGTCCCGCAGCGTCGCCTCGTCGTTCAGCGTCCGCGGGGAGAGGTTCTGGAGGGCGTTGACGTACGCGGCGTAGCGCGGCGGGAGCTTCACGCCGCTGTCGCAGAGGTCGAGTTCGGCGGCGGTCATGGCCGAGATCAGGCCGTCGGCGTGCCCGGTGGGAGCCATGAGGACGGCCTGCCGCACCAGGCCGGGGCGGGCGAGGAGCAGTTCCTGCACGATGCTCGCGCCGAGGGAGAAGCCGACGACGCGGCACGGCGCGAGGCCCAGGTCTTCGATGAGCCCGGTGGTGTCGGCGGCCATGTCGGCGAGGGTGAAGCCCTCGGGGCACGGGTCGCTGGGCGGCATGCCGCGGTTGTCGACGGTGACCACCCGGTGGCCGGCGGCGGTGAGGGCCGGCACCTGGTGGGTGCGCCAGATCCGTCCGGGGGCACCGGTGCCGGTGACCATGACGACCGGCGGGCCGGTGCCGTAGTCGTCGAAACCGAGGGTGATCCCGTTGATGCTGGCTGTCGGCATCGGGCCGGCTCCCTTCCTTCGTCGGCCGGCGGTTCCTTCGCCGGCCTGTCGCTCTCGGTGGCGGAGCCGGCGGTACGGGTCCTCCGCCCGGCCGCCGCGCCCGCGGCAGCCGGGGCGTCCGGCTGCCGCGGGCGGCGCTCACGCCGAACGCCGTGTGAACCGGCCGGCCTTGCCGACGACGTCCGCACCGTGGATCCGCCGGGCCTGCTGGAGCGCGAACTCGGCCATGTAGCGCCGGAACTCGTCCGCGGGCTCTTCCGCGAGGTTCAGCATGTGCCGGTTGGGCACGACGGCGGGGCCGCCGAGCCGTTCGACGGCGGCGGTGATCGCGTCGTCCATCCCCGCCGGTTCGACCACCTCGTCGAGCACCAGCCGCGCGTCCGGGTCGGTCGCCGGCAGTTTGCGGTCCTGGAGGATGACCTGCCGGGAGATCCGCGGGCCGGTGTGCCGGCCGAGCCGGAAGTTCCCGGCGCCCGGCACGATGCCCTCCCGGGCGGCGGGCAGGGACACGTAGGCGTCCGAGGCGGCGAGCACGTGGTCGCAGACGAGCAGCAGCTGCATGCCGCCGCCGATGGCGAAGGTGTCTACCGCCGCGATCCAGGGCTTCTCCACGGTGCGGGCGTGCCAGGGCGCGCCGTCCGCGCCGCGTACCCCGCGGACGATCTTGTGGATGTAGCCCAGCTCGCGGCGGAGCAGGAACCCCACCAGCGAGATGCCGCCCGCGTGCAGGCTCTTGAGGTTGATGCCGGCGCTGAAGACGCGCCTGCCGCGGTAGCGCGGATGCGTCATCTCGCCGCCGCGCAGCACGGCGACCCGGACGCCCGGGTCGAGCAGCGCGAGGTCGACGGCGGTCTCCATGTCGTCGACCTGCTGCTCGTCCTCGGCGTTGAGGCAGTCGTCGCGGTGCATCGTCAGATACGCCGCGCCGTCGCGCCGTTCGAGCCGGACGGAGCGGGTGTCGACCAGCCCTGTCTCGGTGAACCCCGGCAGCAGCTCCAGCGCGCGAGGGGTGGGGCGCAGCATCGTGTCGAGCAGGTGGGGGCCGGCGACGGGTGAGGCGAGGACCGCCCGCAGGAAGATGCCCTGGTCGATCTCGTGGCCTTCCTTGTCGGCCTGGAGCCGGTCGTGCTCGGCGGCCAGTTGCCCGGCGGTGGGTACGAGCCCGGGGTAGGCGACAGCCGCGGCATGCACCAGGTCGGCGAGCCGCAGCGGTGTGGTGCGGCCGTCGGTGAGCCGGTCGTAGACGGCGTCGACGTGGTTGTCGAGGAAGGCGGTGCGCAGCGCGCGGGCCTCGTCTCGGGCGCCGGCCGCGCGGGTCCGCTGGGCGGGCGAGCGGGCCTCGGGCGGCGGGAGCGCGGCGATCTTCTCCTCGGCCCGGGCGAGCGCGGCGCCGGTCGCGGCCCAGCCGTCCGGGGCCGAGGGCGGCCGCGGGTCCGCGGTCACGATGCCACCCGGGCGGCGTCCGCCCGCAGTGAGCGGTCGCAGGCGGCGAGGTGCCGGCCGAGCGCGTCCTCGAAGCTGGTCGTCGTGGCGTCGAAGAGCAACTGCCTGCGGATGGCGACTTCCTTCCCGGACAGCCCGGCGACCAGTCCCGCGGCCGCGGCGACGCCGCTCGCGGGGTCCGCGGCGAGGTCGTCGACGAGGCCGAGCGCCCGCGCCTCCGGGGCGTCGATGGGCAGGCCGAAGAGGACGGCCCGGCGGATGGCGGCGGCGCCGGCCAGTTGGACGAGCCGGTAGCTCGCCATGCCGGGCCAGGTGGCCTCCCCGTCCCGGGCGACGAGCAGCCGGGCCCCTGGGGTGGCGACGCGGATGTCGGCGGCGAGGAAGGCGTCGAGCGCCGTGCCGCCGCAGTCGCCGCGGGCGACCGCGACGGTGGCGGCCGGCAGCCGCTCCAGCCGGCGCAGCCCCCGCTCCCACTTGCTGACCAGCTGGACGTCGAGTCCCGCGGTCCAGCCGGGCTCCGGGGCGCCGGTGACGTGCACCGTGACCAGGCCGGTGCCCCCGCCGTCCTCCGCTTCGTCGCAGATCGTGCCGAGTGCCCTGACGGAAGCGGCCGTCGGCGGCCCGGCCCCGTCGATCACCAGCGTGAGCGTGTCGCTCATCGCACCCTCCGCTCTCACCATCGGACCAGTGCCGTTTCGATCGTGGAGCCCGGGCCCATGGTCATGAGCACGCCGTGGTCTCCGGGGTGGGTGACGTCCTCGTCGAGCAGCCGCTCGTACGAGAACAGGAACGAGCCGCTCGAGACGTTGCCGTAGTCGCGCAGCACGCCGACCGTGTGGCGGACGTCGTGGCGGGTGAGCCCGAGGTTGACGACGACGGCGTCGATGACCTTCTTGCCGCCGGAGTGCACGAGCCAGTGCCGGATGTCGCTGCGGCGCAGGCCGGTGTCCGCGAGCAGCCGGTCGACGACGAGTTCGGCGTGGGCGCCGACGACGTACGGGATCAGCGGGTCGAGGAAGAAGCTGAACCGGTCCTGGTCGCGGTCCCAGTCGTAGCGCATCGCCTCCAGGGCCTCGGGGATGAGGCAGCTGGCGAACTTCAGCACGTCCGGGCCGCGGGCACCGTCGGGGGCGGTGGCGGGCGCGCCGGACATGAGCGCGACGGCGGCGGCGCCGTCGCCGAAGAGGCTGTTGACGACGGCGGTGCGCATGGTCTCGTCGAACGCGTACGCCGCGGAGCACGCTTCGGCGCAGAGCACGACGGCGAGTTCGCCCGGGTGTGCGGCGGACCAGCCGGCGACGACGTTGAGCGCGTTCAGCCCGGCGTTGCAGCCCATGCCGACGATGTCGGAGCGGCTGCAGTGCCGGTCGATGCCCAACTCGCGGATCAGCAGGGCGCTGAGCCCGGGGGTGAGGAAGCCGGTGGACGTCACGCAGCACAGGTGGCGCAGGTCCGACAGCTCGTGGCCGGCGTTCTTCAGGCAGGCGCGGAGGGCTTCCGCCCCCATCTCGATCGCCGCGGCCTTGTGCTTGTCGAGCAGGTCGCCCTGCGGCTCGGAGTGCCGGACTCCGTGTACGTCGGGGGCGGGCAGCGTCAGGTGGCGCCGTTCTATCGCGCTGTTGAGGAAGACGGAGCTGATCTTGGGGTCGGTGATGCCGAAGGCGTCGAGCACCTCCTGCTGGCTGTACGACGTGGGGGTGGCCGCCGTGCCCACCCCGAGGATGCGCGGCCGGTACGGGCCGGGCACCTGTGCTGTCGCGGACCGGGGGTCCAGGAGCTCCGCACGCTCCACGCCGGTGGTCATCGGAAGGTCCACCCCCACATGCGCTTCTTGCTACGCGGTCGTTGTGCGCCGGTGATGCCGTTCACGTGCGGTCCTCTCTCACTGGAGTCGGACGGAAGGAAGAATGGGGAGGCCGGCCGCCGGTGTCACCCGGCCCGGGCCTCCGCCTCGATGAAGCGGGCGAGGCGCGCGGTGCCCTCGTCGATCTCCCGCGTGGTCAGGTAGCTGGTGGAGAGCCGGATGGCGCGGTGGCCGCCGCTGTCGCCCGGGTAGAAGTGGCTCATGGGCGTCCAGATGACGCCGAAGTCCTGGGCGGAGCGGGTGAGCGCCGCGTTGTCGGCGGGGAAGGGCACCTGCACGGTGAGGAAGAACCCGCCCTCGGGCCGGTTCCACCGCACGCCCAGCGTGCTTCTGCGGTCGGCGGGCAGGCTGGCGTCCAGGGCCTGGAGCATGGCCCGCATCGCGTCTCCGTAGTACGCGGCCGCGCGGGAGTTCAGCTCGGAGACGAGTCCCTGCGTGGCCAGCAGCGCCCCGGCGACGGCCGCCTGGCTCAGCGACGGGGTGTTGACCGTCACCATGCTCTTGATCTTGGCGAGTTCGTCGGCGAGCAGGCTGGTGGTCCCGGCGTCGTCGACGACGGTCTGGTCGGCGACGGCGAAGCCGACGCGGGCACCGGGGAAGACGGTCTTGGAGTACGAGCCGAGGTGGACCACGCGGCGGGCGCGGTCGAGCGACTTCAGAGTCGGGGGCGGCGGGCCCGGGCTGACCAGCCGGTACGGGCTGTCCTCCAGGATGAGCAGGTCGTGGCGGGCCGCGAGGTCCAGCAGGTCCGTCCGGGCCCGGGGTGTGAGCGTGGCGCCGGAGGGGTTGGAGTGGTCGGGGACGAGGTAGAAGGCGCGGGGCCGGCGGCCGCGGGCCTGCTCCGCCAGCACCGCGGCTTCGAGGTCGGCGGCGCGGAAGCCGTCCTCGCGCTCCTCGACCGGGTGCACGGCGATGTCGAGCAGCCGGGCGGCGCCCGTGATGCCGACGTAGCAGGGGCTGGCCACCATCAGCACGTCGTCGGGCCCGCCGAAGAGCGCGCGCAGCACCAGCAGCATGGCCTCCTGGGCGCCGACGGTCACCACGACGGACTCGGCCGGAACGTCGATGCCCTCGTCGGCGCGCAGCGACTCGGCGATGATCTCGCGGATCTGGCCGGCGGTGGGGCCGTACTGGTAGAGGGCGGTGCGGATGTCCTGCGGCGTGCCGCCGTGGGCGGCGAGGTGGTCGAGGTAGGTCCGCATGTGGGTGAAGACCTGCTCGGTGTCGAAGAATCCGTCGTACGGCCGGCCGGGGGCGAAGGAGATCGCCTCCGGGTAGCGCAGCGTGATCTCGTTGAGGAAGTTCATCGTGTCCAGCAGAGGGTCGGAGACGCTGCCGTGCAGCTCGGCCTTGCGCAGCGGGCGCGCGGACGGAGCGGGGGGCGACGGCGCGGCGGCACCCTCCGCCGGGGCGTCCGGTCCGGCGCCGGCGACGAGTGCTTCGGATCCCGGAGCAGCCATGGAATTCCCCCACGCGAAGGCAATTGACGAAGTCGTCTTCCGGCGCTCAGAAAAGCACGTCGCGTCTATTTCGACAACGCCGTCCAAGAGAGCAATCTGCACACTTGGACGCGGGGTTGCGCGCTTGGACAATTCCCGCGGTTGGACGGCCGTACTCACGGATGCGAAAGGCATGGGAGTTCACCGCTGGGCGGGCGCGATTCGGGCATCGCCGCCGTCTTCCTCCGCGTCCCATCCGTCGGCCCTGAGTTTCGCCGCGATTCGATCGGCGTCGGCCGGACTCACTCGGCACCGTACCGTGAATCCGCCGCCCTCCGCGGCGTCCACCGACGCGCTCTCGGCGTCCGCGCCGAGTCCCGCGACCGCCCCGAGGAGACGCCCCAGTTCCCCCGGCCGTCCGGGGACGGACACGCGCAGGGCAGGGGTGTCCTCCGGGGGTCCTGGGCGGGCTCCCGGGATGGTGCCGAGGCCGTCGATGCCCCGGTCGAGCAGGTCGACGACGGTCCGCAGGCCTTCCGCGCGGTCGCCGCCACCGTGCCCGGCGAGGGCGTCGAGCGCCGGCACCAGCCGGGTGAGGTCGGCGTGCACCGCTCTCACGACGCCGGCGAGAGCCGGGGCGTTGGTCTCGATGATGTCCGCCCACAGCCGGGAGTCGCCGCCGGCGATCCGCGTGACGTCGCGCAGGCCCTGGCCGGCCAGCCGGGACACCCCCGCGGGGTCGTCCCGCAGCCTCGCGGCCATCAGGCTGGCCAGCAGGTGGGGAACGTGGGAGGTCAGCGCGACGGCGTCGTCGTGGGCGCGGCTGGCCATCACCAGCGGGGCGGCGCCGCACAGTTCGGCCAGCAGGCGGCCCCGCTCCAAGGTGGCCGGCGAGGTGAGCCGCGACGGGGTGAGCACCCAGGGGCGGCCCTCGAAGAGGGTGCCGCGGGCCGCGAGCGGCCCGGAGCGCTCGCGGCCGGCCAGCGGGTGGCCGCCCACGTAGCGCGCGGGGTGGGGCGCGGCGTCCAGCGCGCACCGTTCCGGCACCGTCTTCACGCTGCCCACGTCGGTGTACGCGTCCGCGAGACCGCGCCGCTGCACGTCGATCAGCACCATGCCGACCTTGCTCGGCGGGACCGCGATCACGGCCAGGTCGACCGGCCCGGGCGGCTCCCCGGCGCTCCCGGCGCCGAGGGCCGCGGCGGTGCGGGCGGCTTCGGGGTCGCGGTCGGACAGGTACACGGCCACCCCGCGGCGGCAGGCGGCCAGGGCCACGGAGGTGCCGATCAGGCCGGTGCCCACGACGGCTATGGAGCGAATCACCAGACATCCCCTGTTCCACAGAACCCGATCGAAGGATTGCGCTCGGAAGATCCCGCTCGAAAGCCATGGACCGATTAACAGAAACGGCGCAACAGCTTATGCACGAAGACCCGCCGACCAACAGCGCGGGAGTCCAGAAAAGACGCACGTAGCCAGATTCACGGCCGGTCGCCTACAGTCCGGGAAACGCATGCAACTTCGTGACCAGGGGACAGTCATGCATGATTTCAGCGAGGCCGGAGTTCCGTTCGGCGACGCGGCCATCGACTACGTCGAGATGTACGTCGGAAGCCTGGAGGCGGCCGCTTTCGACTGGGTCGACAAGTACGCGTTCTCGGTCGTCGGCACCGGCGGCTCGCCGGAGCACCGCAGCATCGCGCTGCGCCACGGCCGGATCACCCTCGTGCTCACCCAGGCCACCTCCGACCAGCACCCCGCGTCGGGCTACGTCCAGGACCACGGCGACGGCGTGGCCGACATCGCGCTGCGCACGACCGACGTGCGGGCCGCGTTCGACGCGGCGGCGGCCGGCGGCGCCAGAGTGCTGCGCGAGCCCACGGCGCACGACGGCGAGGGACCCGCCGTGACGGCCGTGATAGGCGGGTTCGGGGACGTGGTGCACACGCTCGTGCAGCGCGCCCCCCGGGCGGCCCCGGGCCTGCCGGTCGGGTTCACGCCGGCGCTGCGGGAGGACGACGGCCGCGCGGCCGCCGTGGGCCTCCACGAGATCGACCACGTCGCGGTCTGCCTGGACACGGGCAGCCTCGACCCCACGGTCAGCTTCTACCGGCAGGCGCTGGGTTTCGACTTCGTCTTCGAGGAGCGCATCGTCGTCGGCTCGCAGGCGATGGAGTCGAAGGTGGTGCAGAGCCGGTCGGGCGCGGTGACGCTCACGCTCATCCAGCCCGACCCGACCGCGGACCCGGGCCAGATCGACGAGTTCCTCAAGGGCCACCAGGGCTCCGGAGTCCAGCACCTGGCCTTCTCCTCGGCGGACGCGGTGGGTTCGGTGCGGACGCTGGCGCGGCGCGGGGTGGCGTTCCTGGCCACCCCGGGCTCGTACTACGACATGCTCGGCACGCGCATCCCGTCGCTGAGCCGGTCCCGGCTCGCGGACCTGCGGGCGACGAACGTGCTGGCCGACGAGGACCACGACGGGCAGATGTTCCAGATCTTCACCGCCTCCACGCACCCGCGGCACACCCTGTTCTTCGAGGTGATCGAGCGGCAGGGCGCGCAGACCTTCGGCAGCGCGAACATCAAGGCGCTGTACGAGGCCGTGGAGCTGGAGAGGACCGGCCAGCGTGGGCCGTCCCGGCGCTGACGCCCCCGGCGGTACGGTCCACGCGCTCGCGGACGTCGAGCTCGCCGCAGCCGCTGTCCTGCCGCCCGGGGTGCGGGACTTCGTGGCGGGAGGCAGCGGTGCGGAGACGACGCTGCGGGCCAACAGGGCGGCGCTGGACCGGGTGTGCGTCGTGCCGCGCGCGCTGCGGGACGTGTCGGGCTGCACGACGGAGTCGACGCTGCTGGGCCGTCCGGTGGCCATGCCGGTGGCGGTGGCGCCCGTGGCGTACCACCGGCTGGTGTGCGCCGAGGGCGAGCCGGCGGCGGCGCGGGCGGCCGGGGCGGCGGGCGTGCCGTTCACGGCGAGCACGCTGAGCAGCGTGCCGATCGAGGAGATCACGGGCGTCGGCGGCACGGTGTGGTTCCAGCTCTACTGGCTGCGGGACACCGGGCGGACCCTCGATCTGGTGCGCAGGGCCGAGGATGCCGGCTGTGCGGCGGTCATGCTCACCGTCGACGTGCCCTGGATGGGCCGCCGGCTGCGGGACGTACGCAACGGGTTCGCACTCCCGCAGGACGTGCGCGCGGCGCACCTGGCCGCCGCGGAGTCCACGGCCCACCGCCGTCGCGGCGGCGCCTCCGCCGTCGCTGCGCACACGGCGGAGGCGTTCTCACCGGCGGTCACGTGGGAGTCGGTGGCGGTGCTGCGGGCGCACACGCGACTGCCGCTGGTGCTCAAGGGCGTGCTCGACGCGCGGGACGCGCGGCGCGCGGCGGAGTCGGGCGTGGACGCGATCGTCGTCTCCAACCACGGCGGACGGCAGTTGGACGGTGCGGTGGCGAGCATCGACGCGCTTCCCGATGCCGTCGCGGCGGCGGGCGGCGGCTGCGAGGTACTGATGGACAGCGGTGTCCGCAGTGGGACGGATGTGCTGCGGGCCCTCGCGCTCGGCGCGCACGGCGTACTGGTGGGGCGGCCGGTGCTCTGGGGGGCCGCCGCTGCCGGCGAGGCGGGTGCGCGGCGTGTGCTGGAGCTGCTGGGCGAGGAACTGCGGGACTCGCTCGGGCTCTCCGGCTGCACGGACGTCGCGGACGCCCGCGAACTGCGCACCGTACGCGGTGCGACGGTTGGCGCCCCGGGGGCGGTGCCCTAGGCGTACGGCGCTCCACCGGACGAGAGTGCGGCCCGGGTCCGCCGACAGGGCGGTGGACCCGGGCCGTCCAACAGCTCGTTTCGGATGGTTGGACACCGGTGGGATGGCGCCGACAGTGCGGCAGGACGTGCGCGTCCTCATCCCAGCACCATGACGAAGACACGCACGCCACGCAGGGACGGCCGCCGTATGTACTGCGGGTCCACCCTGCTTTCCTGCCTCGGCCGCCTGTCGTACTTCCCTACGGTGACGCGCGGTGTGCGGAAGGCTCCGCGGTCACAGCGGGCGGGCGCTCTCGCGTTCCATCCGCATCGCGATGTCCTTCCAGACGCCGGCGCATTCGCGCGCCAGCTGGGCGACGACGCCGCGGCAGTGCGCGGGTACGTTGCCGATGATCTCCTCCCATTCGTCACCGCTGAGTGTGTGAATGTTGAGAAGCCGCAGGAGCGTCCGGCCGGTCTCGCTCAGCCGCAGCGCCGGGTCGGCCTTCAGCCGGTTCACCGCCGCGCCCCGGTCGTCGACCGTTATCCGGACCGCCGCCGCCTTCGTCGCGACGCCGGCGGATACCGCCACCACCTTCGGCCTGCTCTCGATACGTGCCGTACTGCGCTGCCGCGGCACCGGCAGCGGACCCTCTCCCCTGCGCATGCGGTTTCTGACATCCCTGACCGTTTCCGGGGAGATCCCCGCGGCCCGGGCGACCTGCCGCAGCGACAGGCTCGGATTCTCCGTGATCATCCGGCTCGCGATCCTGCGCCCCTCGCTGCCGTTGAGGGGGCGTACGCGGCCGTCCTGGCCGACCCGGTGGCCGGTGGCGGCGGTGTCCGCCGACTCACGCCGGCGGATGGCTGCGACGGTCGCCGGGGCGATGCCCGTCACCGACGCGATCATCCGGTCCGACCACTGCGGATGCGACAGTATGATCCTGCTCGTCGCCCGCTTCCGGTCCGCCATGGTCAGCGGGAGCCCGTGGGCGATGTTCGACTCCACGGCGAGGACGAAGGCGTCCGCCTCGGTCCCGTCGAAGAAGCGGACGGCGATCGTGTCCTGACCGCGGAGTTCTGCGGCCCGCAGTCGATGAAGCCCATCGATGACCCGCATGGTCGCGCGGTGTACGACGATGGGCGGCAGTTCGGCTTGTGCCTGCGCCAGTACTCTTACATGCTCTCGGTCTTCTCCCGAAGTCCGAGGCGAGCCCGCTCTCCGTAAACTGCGGACTTCTACCTCGACCGGCATCTGATCGAGATGCCCCTGCACGGACGTCAACTTCAATTCCTCCCCGATCCAACTTCCGGTGAGCCGGGCCGTGACCCGAGCCCATTTGTGCGATTACCGGAACTCGAACAATCCCTTGACGCAGCCGTACTGATGTGGTCGCCACTGAATCGGCGGCCGAGAGGTCAGACCTCTCGGCACAGGGGAAGTGAGGGTGATCGAAATGGCGTCGGATCGACGCGGAGACCCGTCCCCGCAGTCGACGCCACTCGAACTCTCCCCCGCTGCTCGGCTTCGTTCCCGGGCGAAGCGAGCGAATGTTCCCCCGTTCGGACATCGACTCTAACAGCGCCGCCCCCGATCAGACACCCCACGCCTCAGCGAACACACGCCACCCCACAAGGCATTTGACATGTGCCGCGCATGACCCGTCTTCAAAATCACAGCTCGCCCGGGGCGGAAGGCTGGAATCCGGATAGTTATCGCCTCAAAGATCCCGCCAGTCACAAATTCACCGAGAGATTTCGGCGTGGAAAACCGCGGGAATCCGGCCACCTTGTCCCGCCGGCGGGACAAGGTCCGGGAACCGGAGAGAGCGTACCGGAAGGGAACATTCCGCCGAGCGTGCGCAAAAAGACGGACCGGCGTCATCAACACCGCCCACGCCGCCCGGAGTTCATCCCGATCGCCGTTTACCCGGAGGCATCGGCAAAGGGCTCCTCTGCCGCCTCGTCCAGCATCAGGACCATCCATTCCATCAGTTCCAGGCCAACCGCCTCGGCCGCCTTCTGCCATCGCACCCGGCGCTCCGGCACGACGCTCATCTGGACGAGCGAGGGGCCCGCCGCCTCCGCGGCCACCCGGCGGCTCGCCCGGATCTGCTTGCGGAGTTCACTGCGGGTCCACCGGCCCCGTTCCGCCCGGGTCAGCCACGCGTCCTGCTCGCTCACGGACATGCCTGCGACTTCCCCGTGATGCTGGAAGCTGAGCTTGTCCCGGCGTCTCGAAGGATGGAATTTCCCGGCCACCCAGGCGTAGTTGCGAAGAGTCTGATAATCGAATGAGGTCTCGGCCAGCGCGCGTTTGTAGCGGTCCGGGTAGTGGCTCCTGCCGTAGATGAGCCAGTCACCGAGCCACCAGGCCGACGAATCCGCGATGACGAAGATCTGCCGCCCCAGATGGCTCCATTCGGCCAGCGGCAGGCCGGGCGGAAGGGACAGCGCCGTACGGCGCGTGGTGGAACGGCCGTTCACCGACAGGCGGTTGGGGGGACGGGACGGTGCCGGGGACGTCGGCACCGGAGACTGACTTGCGGGCGCCTGGCCCGAAGCCCGGACCGCCGGGTTCGTCACGGGGCCGGTTCCGCGCGTCTCTCCCATGGACATGCTGCGCACCTCACCTGCCGATCTGCGACGCGCTTCCTCGTCAACCCGACCGGACAACCGCCGGCCTGCTCCGCAGGGCCGCGGTCCGCCGACCGGGGCCGCACGCGATCAACCGTGCTGATCCCATCATCCGTGGCGGCAGGTTGCAGCGCGGTGACAGCGCTCCCCTCCTGCACCTGCTCTCACCTCAACCACCGCAGCGGGCGGACCGTGGGTTGCACCGCGGTTACAGCAGGTGTTCCGGCGCAGTAACCCTCCCCCCGATCTACTTGTCACCAAACCCCGAGCCGACGGCGCCGGCCCCGCCGCGCCGGACGAGGAGGACCCATGGTCAGCCAGACCCGGTACTGCGCCGAGTGCGGTGCCGAGTTCACCTGGACGAGCAGCAGCCCCAACCGGAGGTTCTGCGGACCGCGGTGCAAGGCACGGTGGTGGCGCGGCCAGCACCGGCCGGCCGTCTCCGGGGTGGGCGGCGCCGCGCCTGACGCGGCGGAGCCCGCCCCGCGGGGCGGGGAGCCGCCGGGCCTCGGCACCGCGCACGCGTGCCCCAACTGCGGCCAGCAGCTCACGGTGGTGAACGTGGTGGTCCCGGTCGGGGACGGGCCCGGGCAGGCCGTGGAGGAGCCGCGTACGAGGGTGTTCGCGGCGGACCGCGGCTGAGCAGCGGACCGGTCCCGGCGGCAAGCCGGGCTCAGCCGTCGAGCGGCCGCAGCCCCAGCCTGCCGAGGTGCTCCGGGTCTGCGATCGCCTCGATGCCGACGATGGTGTCGCCGGTGACGGCGAGGGCGAACGCGATCCTCGGCCGCCCCTGGTGCATCCACACCAGACCCGGCGCACCGTCCACGAGCGCGAGGCGGGCGCACCTGAGCCGCCCGGTGAAGACGTCGGCGACCGCCACCGCGCCACGGACCTCCTCCGCCGCGCCCGCGGCCACCGCGGCGGCATCGGCGCGGAACACCACGTCGGGGTCGAAGAGCGCGAGGAGCGCGTGGAAGTCCTTCCCGCGCGAAGCGGTGAGGAACGCGCCGGCGAGCGCACTCCAGCGCGCGGTGACCCCCCAGTCCGCCGGGGCATCCGTGGCCGTGGCGGCGGCTGAGGCGTACGGGTCGGCGGAGGGTACGCCCAGCGCGTCCTCGGCGCCGCGGTCGTCGTCCGCGCGGCCCGCCGCGGAGCCCTGCACGCGCCGCCGGGCCCTGAGTGCCAGTTGCCGGGTGGCGGCCGGCGAGCGCCGTACGATCGGCGCGATCTCGTCGTACGGAATCGCGAACATGTCGTGCATCACGAACGCGAGCCGCTCCGCGGGCGCCATCGAGTCGAGCACGGCGAGCAGGGCGATCCCGACGGAGTCGCCGCGGAAGCCCGTCCGGCGCGGACCGGCCCCGTCCGCCCCCTCCGCCTCGCGATCGTCAATCGCCCCACTCGTCACGTTCGATAGTCGATCCACTTCCTGATACGGGCACCGCGAGCCCTCACCCGGCACCGTCCGGGCCCGCAGGATGTCCAAGGACGCCTCGGCCACGGCCGTACGCAGCCAGCCGCCGAGGCTCTCCACCCCGTCCGGTCCCGTGCGGCTCACCTGCAACCACGCCTCCCGCACGGCTTCCTCGGCCAGCTCGGCCGAGCCCAGGACCCTGTGGGCGACCGCGCGCAGCTGTCGGCGGTGCTCGTCGAAGCGCAGGGCCAGGAACTCGTGCTCGTCCATCGGGTCCTTCCTTCGTTCCACCGTGTCATCACCGTGACCAGCGAGCGGCGGCCGATGTGACAGCACCGGTCCGCGGTGTTCGGGTCGTGAGACGTTGTTGCCGGGTGCGCGGGGGCCGTGTTCCGATCGCCGCATGACTCGCCGCATCGTGATCGTCGGGGCCGGCATCGTCGGCTCGTCGCTGGCCCGGGAGCTGGCCGGGCGGGACGGCTGCCAGGTCACCGTCCTCGACCGCTCCCCCGCCGGGCGGCTGTACGGGTCCACGGGCCACGCGCCCGGCTACGTCGGCGTGCTCGGCGAGGCCCCGGTCCTCACCGGGCTGGCCCGCGCCACGGTGCGCAGCTACCGGGAGATCACCGACGAACACGACCTGACGGGCGGTGCGGGCTTCGAGGAGACCGGCTGCCTGGAGGTCGCCACCACGCCCGCGGCGTACGAGACGCTGGCCAGGCGCGCCGCCGCGGCCGAGGAGGAGGGTCTGGCCGCACGGCTGGTGGGGCCCGCGGAGGCCGCGGCGCTGGCGCCGCGGCTGGTCGACCCGGAGACGGCGGTGGCCGGGCTGTACTTCCCCGGCGACGGCACCGCCCGCGCCGGGCTGCTGACCGCGGCGCAGCGGCGCCGGGCCGAGGCCCGGGGCGCGCGGTTCGCCGACGGGGCGGAGGCGGCGGGCCTGGAGATACGCGCCGGGCGGGTGCACGGCGTGTGGCTCGCCGACGGCACGCTCCTGCCGGCCGACGACACGGTGCTCGCCTCCGGGATCTGGGGCCCGCTGCTCGCCGCCCGGGCGGGCGTGGAACTGCCGCTGACGCCGGTGTCGCACCCGTACGTCTACGGCGGGCCGCACCAGGCGCGGCACCCGCGCGGGCCGTTCGTGCGCTGGCCCGAGCACCACGCCTACGCCCGCGACCACGGCGACCGGGACGGGATCGGCACGTACGACCACGTCCCGCTGCCGGTGGCGGCCGCGGAGCTGGGGGTGCAGGCCGAGGAGCCCTGGCCGGGCGAGCCGTTCGACGGGGCGGTGGCGGCCGCGCTCGCGCTGCTGCCACCCGGACACCGCTTCACCCCCGCCGTCCGCCTCAACGGGGTGTTCTCGGTGACCCCGGACAACCTGCCGCTGCTCGGCCCGTTCGACGGGCTGCCCGGGCTGTGGTCGGCGACGGCGGTCTGGGTCACGCACGCCGCGGGCGCGGCGGCCGCGCTCGCGGAGGCGATGGACGGCGGCGACGCGGGTGCCGGGTTCGCGGCGCTGGCGCCGGACCGCTTCGCGGGCGAGCCCGCCGGGGAGCTGCGCCGCCGGGCGCTGCGCCACTACCGGGACATCTACGCCGCGGGCTGAGGCGCCAACGGCCGGGCCCGGGCCCGGCGTCGGGCGCACGGACCGGGGCCGGCCGGGGGGTCGCGCGGCCTGTGGACAACTTCCGGCCCTGTCGTCCCGCCGCCGTAGGATCTCGGTGAGATCGCCGGAGGTGGGGAGTGGCCGTGGACGAGACCCCCGAAGCAGGCACGCCGCCGTGGCGGATGCTGCTCGCCTACGCGCGCCCGCACCGCTGGGCGCTGCTCGCCGGCGCGCTGCTGTCGCTGGCGACGGGGGCCACCGGGCTGGCGCTGCCGCTGGTGGCGCGGTCGCTGATCGACGACCTGTCCGAGGACCGGTCCATCGCGGGGGCGCTGGTGCTGATGTCGGTGCTGGTCGTCGCCAACGCCGGGGTCGGGGCGCTGGGTTCGTACGTGCTGCGGCGCACCGCCGAGTCGGTGGTGCTGACGGCGCGGCGCCGGGTCAGCTCGTACCTGCTGCGGCTGCGCATCTCGGCCCTGGACCGCACGGAGCCCGGGGACCTGATGGCCCGGGTGACGTCGGACTCCACGCTGCTGCGCGAGGTCACCACCGACACCCTCGTCGGCCTCGGCACCGGCGGTCTGACCGCCGTGGCGACGCTGGTGCTGATGGGCGTCGTCGACCCGGTGCTGCTCGGGGTGACCGCCGGGGTGATCGTCGCGGCCGGCACGGTCATCGGCTTCATCGTGCCGCGCATCAACCGGGCGGCGAAGCGGGCGGCCGAGTCCGTGGGCCTGATGGGGGCCGCGCTGGAGCGGGTGCTCGGCGCGCTGCGCACGGTCAAGGCGTCCGGCGCGGAGCACCGTGAGGAGCAGGCGGTGCACGCCGCGGCGCAGGAGTCGTGGCGGCAGAGCGTGCGGGCCGCCAAGTGGTCGGCGCTGGCCGGGAACACGGCGGGGCTGTCCATGCAGGTCGCGTTCATCACCGTGCTGGCGGTGGGCGGCGCGCGGGTGGCGACCGGGTCGATCGACGTGGGCACGCTGGTCGCCTTCCTGCTCTACGTCTTCTATCTGATGTCGCCGATCCAGCAGGTGGTGGCCGCGGTCGCGCAGTACCAGACGGGGGCCGCCGCGCTGGAGCGCATCCGCGAGGCCCAGCAGCTGCCCGCCGAGCCCGTCGCGGCGCCCGCGCCGCTGCCGGAGCCGGGAGCGGAGCCGGCGGCGCTGGCGTTCGAGGACGTCCGCTTCCGGTATGCGGACGACCTGCCGTACGTGCACCACGGCGTCAGCTTCGGGATACCGCCGCGCGGCATGACGGCGTTCGTCGGTCCGTCGGGGGCGGGCAAGACGACCGTCTTCTCCCTGATCGAGCGGTTCTACGAGCCGACCGACGGGCGCATACTCCTCGACGGCCGCGACGTCACCGACTGGGAGATACCCGCCCTGCAGGCCGCCATCGGGTACGTGGAGCAGGACGCCCCGGTGCTCTCGGGCTCGCTCGGCGACAACCTGCTGCTCGGCAACGCGGCGGCCGGTGAGGACGACGTGCGGGCGGTGCTGCGGACCACCCGGCTCGACGGCCTGGTGGCGCGGCTGCCGCAGGGTCTGGACACCCTCGTGGGCCACCGCGGCACCAAGCTGTCGGGCGGCGAGCGGCAGCGCGTCGCCATCGCCCGGGCGCTGCTGCGCCGGCCCCGGCTGCTGCTGCTCGACGAGGCCACGTCGCAACTGGACGCGGTCAACGAGGCGGCCCTGCGCGACACCGTCGCGGAGGTGTCGCGCCGCACCACCGTGCTCGTCGTCGCCCACCGGCTGTCGACGGTCACGAGCGCCGACCGGATCGTGGTGATGGACGCGGGCCGGGTGCGGGCGGTGGGCACGCACGCCGAGCTGGTGGCCGGCGACCGGCTCTACGCGGAGCTGGCGACCACCCAGTTCCTCGCCGCCGCGGCCGGCACCGCATGATGGAAGGCGAACGACCGAGGAGGACCGCCGTGCGCCCGGAGCTGCAGATCAGCGCCACCAACCCGGAGCATCCCGCCGCGCTGCTCGACCTGCCCTGGGAGCTGCCGCTCGACACCTGGCCGGAGAGCTGCCTGGTCGACCTGCCGCGTGGCATCTCCCGGCACGTGGTGCGCTTCGCCGAGGCCGGCGAGGAGGTCGTGGCGATCAAGGAGGTGCCGGAGCGCGCCGCCCGCCGGGAGTACGAGCTGCTGCGCGACCTCGACCGGCTCGGCATCCCCGCCGTGGACGCGCTCGCGGTCGTCACCGGCCGCACCGGCGCGGACGGCGAGCCGCTGGAGCCGGCGCTCGTCACCCGGCACCTGGTGGGCTCGCGCCCGTACCGGGCGATGTTCGAGACCACGCTGCGCCCGAGCACCGTGAACCGGCTGATGGACGCGCTGGCCGTGCTGCTCGTCCGGCTGCATCTGTCGGGCTTCGCCTGGGGGGACTGCTCGCTGTCCAACACCCTCTTCCGGCGCGACGCCGGCGCGTACGCCGCCTACCTGGTGGACGCCGAGACCGGGCAGATCCAGCCGCGGCTGAGCCACGGCCAGCGGGAGTACGACATCGAGCTGGCCCGTATGAACATCTCGGGCGAGCTGATGGACCTGGAGGCCTCCGGGGCGCTGCACCCGTCGATCGACCCGATCCCTTTCGGCGCGGCCATCGCCGAGCGGTACGGCGACCTGTGGCACGAGCTGACCCGGCAGTCGGTCTACCCGGCCGACAAGCGGCACTACATCGAGCGCCGCATACGCCGTCTGCACGACCTCGGCTTCGACGTCGCCGAGATGCAGATCACGCACTCGCCGGGCGGCGACACCGTCTCGTTCGTGCCGAAGGTCGTCGACGCCGGCCACCACCAGCGCCAGCTGCTGCGGCTGACCGGCATGGACACCGAGGAGAACCAGGCCCGCCGGCTGCTGAACGACCTGGAGAGCTGGATGGCGACCCAGGACGACTACGCGCCCGGGGACCCGCTCGGTGCCCGGCCGGAGGTGCTGGCGCACCGCTGGGTGCGGGAGGTGTTCCGGCCGACCGTGGGCGCGGTGCCGCTGGATCTGCGGCGCCAGCTCGACCCGGCGCAGGTCTACCACGAGGTGCTGGAGCACCGCTGGCTGCTGGCCGAGCAGGCGCAGCAGGACGTGGGGCTCGACGCCGCGGTCGCCGACTACGTCGACAAGGTGCTGCCGGGCTCCGTGGCGGGCACCGCGGGCTGACGCCGCTGCCCGCCGGGAGCGCGGGTCGACGACGCCCGCTCCCGCCGCCGGCCCCGGCGCGGTAGCGTCCGTCCATGCCCGGGATGTCGGCCGCCACCGCCGCGCTGCTGCTCGGCGCCGTCGTGGTGCTCTGCGCCGCCGCGGCGCTCATCGGCGTCTACGTCGCACGGAACCGGCAGTACGGCACGCCGCAGGAGCGCGCCGCGTACGAGACGCTGCACACGGCGTCCCTCGCCGCGCCGCCGCTGCGCGCCGGCCTCACCGCCGACAGCGCCAGCCGCGCCGCCCCCCACCTGCGCGACCTGCTCGGCGCCCCCGCGCTCGCGCTCGCCGACGGCACGGGCGAGCTGCTGGCCTGGGACGGCCCCGAGGGCAAGCCGGGCCACGACCACTCCGAAGCCGTCCCGGGCGCCGCGGCGCAGGTGACGGAGAGCGGCCGTACGCAGGTCATCGGCCCCCGCGAGGTGGCCTGCGCCTGGCCGGACTGCCCGCTGCGGCACGCCGTGGCGGTGCCGCTGGCGGTCGCGGGCCGCGTCGACGGCGTGCTCGCCGTCTTCACCTCCCAGACGTCCGCGGGCCTGGTGCGCGCCGTCTCCGAGGTGGCCCGCTGGGTCTCCGCGCAGCTGGAGCTGGCCGAGCTGGACAGCTCCCGGGCGGCCGCCAGCGAGGCGGAGCTGCGCGCGCTGCGGGCGCAGATCTCGCCGCACTTCATCTACAACTCGCTGTCCACCGTCGCCTCCTTCGTGCGCACCGACCCGGAGCGCGCCCGCGAGCTGATCGTGGAATTCGCCGAGTTCACCCGCTACTCCTTCCGCCGCCACGGCGACTTCACGTCCCTCTCCGAGGAGCTGCGCTGCATCGACCGCTACCTGCTGCTGGAGCGCGCCCGCTTCGGCGGCCGGCTGGAGGTCTCGCTGCGGGTGGCGCCGGAGGTGCTGAGCGTCGTGGTGCCGTTCCTGTGCCTGCAGCCGCTGGTGGAGAACGCCGTGCGGCACGGGCTGGAGAAGAAGCCGGGTCCCGGCCGGCTCACGATCACCGCGGCGGACGGCGGCAGCGAGGCGCTGATCAGCGTCGAGGACGACGGCGCCGGTATGGCGGCGGAGACCCTGGCCCGCACCCTCGCCGGGGATCTGGCGGAGCTGGCCGAGCTGGCGGGGGACGCGCCGCGGGCGCCGGGCATAGGGCTGCGCAACGTCGACGAGCGGCTGCGGCAGGTCTACGGGGACGCCTACGGGCTCGTCATCGAGACCGCTCCGGGGGCCGGGACGAAGGTGCACGTCCGGGTGCCGAAGTTCCATCCGGACGCGGTGCAGAGCGGGCCGGCCGGGATGTGAGCGATAGACGGGTTTCGCTGCCGCCGCGCCCCGCATAGGGTTCCCGCATGCTGCACACTCTCGCCGTCGACGACGAGGAGCCCGCCCTGGCGGAGCTGGCATATCTGCTGCGCCGCGACCCGCGGGTGGCCGAGGTGCAGACGGCCGGCGACGGGCAGCAGGCGCTGCTGGCCCTCGACCGGGCGCTGGCCTCGGGCCGCTCGGTGGACGCGGTGTTCCTGGACATCGGCATGCCGGGCCTGGACGGGCTGGCGCTGGCCCGGCTGATATCCCGGTTCGCCCAGCCTCCGCGCGTCGTGTTCGTCACCGCGCACGAGGACCACGCGGTGGAGGCGTTCGCGCTGCACGCCGCCGACTACGTGCTCAAGCCCGTGGCGCCCGAGCGGCTCGCCGAGGCGGTGCGCCGCTGCGCCGAGTCGGCCGCGGAGCCGGTGCCCGAGGAGCAGCCGGAGCAGGGCGGTGCGGCGCCGGAGCGGGCTGCGGCGCCGGACGAGGTCATCAGCGTCGAACTCGCCGGTGTCACGCGGTTCGTGCAGCGCAGCGAGGTGCTCTACGCCGAGGCCCAGGGCGACTACGCGCGGCTGCACACCGGCGGCGGCAGCCACCTGGTGCGCATCCCCCTCGCGACGCTGGAGGAGCGGTGGGGGGCGGCCGGGTTCGTACGCATCCACCGCAGCCACCTCGTCGCCCTGCACCACGTGCACGAGCTGCGCATGGAGGCGGGCCGTACGTACGTCGTGCTCGGCGGGCACGTGCTGGCGGTCAGCCGGCGGCACACCCGCCAGGTCCGCGAGATGCTGGTCCGACATCCGCCGACGGCGGCGGTGTGACGTGGCGGGCGATCGGGGGATCTCCGCGCCGCGGAGCGGCACGCGGAAGGGCGGCGCGGCAAGCGGCCGCGCAGCGAGGGCGGGCAGCCGCAAGAACGGCGCCCGCAAAGGCGGCACGCCCGGGGACGGCGCCCAGGAAGACGGCCGGAACGACAGCCGGGAAAGCGCCCGGAACGGCGGCCGGGACGGCTCGCAGCGCACCGCGCAGTCCGGTTCCCGCGTGCCGCACGGCCGCGCCCCGCAGACCACCGCCCCGCCCGAGCCCCCGGAGCCGCCGCCCCGCGTGACCGTCGCGCACCCCCGGACCCTCGCTGCCCGCAGCTCCCAGCCCCTGCCCGGCAGCCGCGCCCTCGTCGCCGACGACCTGGGCCGGCAGACCCCGCTGGGCGACGTCTACCTCCGCTCCCTGATGCGCACCCAACTCCGGCTGGCCGCCCTCGTCGTCGGCGCCCTGGGCGCGGTCCTCGGCGTCCTGCCGGTGCTGCTGGCGACGGTGCCGAGCGTGCGCGACTCCACGCTGGCCGGCGTGCCCGTGCCCTGGCTGGTGATCGGCGTCGCGGTGCACCCCGTGATACTCGCGCTGGCGTGGGTGTACCAGCGCCAGGCGCGCAAGAACGAGGCCGAGTTCGCCGACCTCGTCGAGCGGTCGTGACCGCGGTCGTGACAGGGCACAGTACGTGAACACCGTCCAACCCGCCGTCGCCGTGGCCGTTGTCTGCGTCGCCACGGCCCTGTTCGGGGTGTACGGGCTGCGCCCCGGCCGCGCGACCTCCGACTTCTACGTCGCCTCCCGCGCGGTGACGCCGCTGCAGAACGCCTCCGCCATCGGCGGCGAGTACCTGTCGGCCGCGTCCTTCCTCGGCATCGCCGGCCTCGTGCTCGCGTACGGCGCCGACATGCTCTGGTACGGCGTCGGCTACACCGCCGGCTATCTGGTCCTCCTCGCCTTCGTGGCCGCGCCGATGCGCCGCTCCGGCGCGTACACCGTTCCCGACTTCGCCGAGGCCCGGCTGCAGTCGAGGCGCGTGCGGCAGCTCGCCTCGGTGCTCGTCGTCCTCATCGGCTGGCTGTACCTGCTGCCGCAGCTCCAGGGCGCGGGGCTGACGCTGCGCACCGTCACCGGTGCGCCGCTGTGGGTCGGCCCGGTGGCGGTCGCGGCGGTGGTGATGACGACCGTCGCCTCCGGCGGCATGCGCAGCGTCACGGCGGTGCAGGCGTTCCAGTACTGGCTGAAGCTGACGGCGCTCGCGGTGCCGGTGATCTTCCTGCTGCTGGCCTGGCGCGCGGACGGCGCGCCGTGGCCGGACGCCGACGCGCCGCCGAGGTTCCGCGACACGACGACGGTGACCGTGCACCAGGCGGTCGACGTGCGCGTCGAGGATCCGGTACGGGTCACGGTGCACGGCCGGCTCGACGGCGAGCGGCTGGACGGCGAGCGGGTGCGCATCGGCCCCGGCGTGCACGCGATCGGCGCGGAGACCCGGGTGCGGTTCCCCGCCGGCGCCGACGTGCCGCACCCGGTGGACGAGGAGCCGGTCGACGGCCTCAACTGGACGCGCCCGCTGTCCGGTACGGAGCACCCCGGCTACGGCACGTACTCACTGCTCATCGCCACCCTGCTGGGCACCATGGGGCTGCCGCACGTCATCGTGCGCTTCTACACCAACCCCGACGGCCCGGCCGCCCGCCGCACCACGTGGACCGTGCTGTGGCTGCTGGCCGCCTTCTACCTGCTGCCGCCGCTCTACGGTGCCCTCGGCCGCCTCTACACCCCCGAACTCCTCATGACCGGCCGCACGGACGCCACGCTCCTGCTCCTGCCCGACCGGCTGCTCGGCGGCGGCCCGGGCGCGGCGGTGCTGGGCACGCTGCTCACCGCGGGCGCGTTCGCGGCGTTCCTGTCCACCGCCTCGGGCCTGACGATGTCCGTGGCGGGCGTGCTGGGGCAGGAGTTGGAGCGCAGACGGGCCCGGCGGGTGACGGCACCGCCGGGCAAGGCGGCCGACGCCCGCGCCGAGGTGCGGGCGACCGTGCTGCGGCTGCGGCTCGCCGGGGTGGCGGCCGCGGCGGTGCCGTGCGTGGCGTCGCTGGTGGTCGTCGAGCGGCCCGTGGCGGACGTGGTGGGGCTGGCGTTCGCGGTGGCGGCGTCGTCGTTCTGCCCGCTGCTGCTGCTCGGCATCTGGTGGCGCGGCCTGACGCCGCAGGGTGCCGCCGCCGGGCTGCTGACCGGCGGCGGGGCGGCGCTGGCGACGGTGGCGGCGACGATGTTCGGCGTGCAGCTCGGCGGTTGGCCGGGGGCGCTGCTGGCACGGCCGGCGGCGTGGACGGTGCCCTTGGCGTTCGCGGTGATGGTGGGCGTCTCGTGGGCGACGAGGCGCAGCGTGCCCAGCGGTACGGCGCACGCGCTGCTGCGGCTGCACGCGCCAGAGTCGCTGAACCTGCCGCGCCGCCCGGGGCGTTCGGCCGGCTGACCCTCCCGTACGGCAGGCGGCAGGGCAACCCGTACGGCACCGCGGCCGGCCACGTGCACCATCCGGACCGAGGGCCTCCGGCGGGCCGGCCGACCGCTCGTCGTGCCGTCGCTACCGCTCGGCGCATCCGCGCCGCCGTTCACGGCACCACCGGCGCGCGGCGGCTCGCGCGGCGGCCCACGCGCTTCTACGGTGGCCGCGCCCGGCCCGTCCGGACACCCCCGTCCCCGAAGGCGCCCATGGAGGCCGCGATGAGCAGCACACCCCCGACCGGCAGACCGCCGGACGTGTACGAGGAAGTACAGCAGAGCGAGGAGTTCGGGGAGCTGCGACGCGCGCACCGTTCGTTCGCGTTTCCGCTGACTGTCGGATTCATCACCTGGTACCTGCTGTACGTGCTGCTGTCGAGCTACGCGGACGGCTTCATGGGCACCGAGGTCGTCGGCAACATCAACATGGCGTTCGTGCTGGGCATCCTGCAGTTCGTCACCACGTTCGCCATCGCCTGGTGGTACGCGCGGCACGCCGCCGCGAAGCTCGATCCCAGGTCCGAGCAGCTCAAGGCCGCGGTCGAGAGCCGGGTGGCCGGCAACGGCACGGAGGTCGGGAAATGACGGGCGCCACCACGACGAACGCGCTGCAGATGTTCGCCCAGTCGGAACCGGGTGAGCACCGCACGCTGATCGTCACGCTTTTCTCCGTGTTCGTGGCGTTCACGCTCGCGGTGACGGTGTGGGCGGGACGCAAGACGAAGGACGCCACCGACTACTACGCAGGCGGCCGTTCCTTCACGGGCTTCCAGAACGGGCTGGCGATCTCCGGGGACTACATGTCCGCGGCCTCCTTCCTCGGCATCGCCGGGGCCATCGCGCTGGCGGGCTACGACGGGTTCCTGTACTCCATCGGCTTCCTGGTCGCCTGGCTGGTCGCGCTGCTGCTGGTCGCCGAACCGCTGCGCAACTCGGGCCGGTTCACCATGGGCGACGTGCTCGCGTACCGGATGCGCCAGCGTCCCGTGCGCACCGCGGCCGGGGTGTCGACCATCGTGGTGTCGATCTTCTACCTGCTGGCGCAGATGGTCGGCGCGGGCGCGCTGGTCGCGCTGCTGCTGGGGATCACCGGTGAGGCCGGCAAGAACCTCATCGTGGTCCTCGTCGGCCTGGTGATGATCCTCTACGTCACCATCGGCGGCATGAAGGGCACCACGTGGGTGCAGATCATCAAGGCCGTGCTGCTGATCCTGGGCACCCTGCTGATCACGATCCTCGTGCTGGCGAAGTTCGACTTCAACATCTCCCAGCTGCTGGGCGCCGCCGCGGACAACTCCGGCAAGGGCTCGGCGTTCCTGGAGCCGGGGCTGAAGTACGGGGTGACCAGCACGTCGACGATCGACTTCATCTCGCTGGGCATCGCGCTGGTGCTGGGCACCGCGGGTCTGCCGCACATCCTGATCCGCTTCTACACGGTGCCGACCGCGCAGACCGCGCGTAAGTCGGTGCTCTGGGCGATCGGCATCATCGGCGGCTTCTACCTGATGACCATCGCGCTGGGCTTCGGCGCCGCCGCGCTGATCAAACAAGAGACGATCATCGAGTCCAATCCGGCGGGCAATACCGCGGCACCACTACTCGCGGAGGAGATCGGCGGCGGAGCAGGATCCACCGGTGGCGCGATCCTGCTGGCGATGATCTCGGCAGTCGCGTTCGCCACGATCCTCGCGGTCGTCGCCGGACTCACCCTGGCGTCCTCGTCGTCGTTCGCGCACGACCTGTACGCCAACGTCATCCGCAAGGGCAAGGCCACCGAGAAGGAGGAGATTGCGGCGGCGCGGATCGCCGCGGTCGCGATCGGCGCGGTCGCCATCGTGCTGGGTGTCTTCGCGGGCAGCCTCAACGTCGCGGGGCTGGTGGCGCTGGCCTTCGCGGTGGCGGCGTCGGCGAACCTGCCGACGATCCTCTACAGCCTGTTCTGGAAGCGGTTCACCACCCAGGGCGCGCTGTGGTCGATCTACGGCGGCCTGTTCACCTCGGTGTTCCTGGTGCTGTTCTCCCCGGTGGTCTCCGGCAAGGAGACCAGCATGTGGCCGGGCGTGGACTTCCAGTGGTTCCCGCTGGAGAACCCGGGCCTGATCTCCATCCCGGCCGGCTTCCTCCTCGGCTGGCTGGGCTCGATGCTGTCGAAGGACGAGGACGCCACCGGCAAGAAGTACGCCGAGCTGGAGGTCCGCTCCCTCACCGGCGCCGGCGCCCACTAGGCGCCGCCGCCAGGCCGGCGCGGGCCGTCGTACCGACGGCCCGCCCGGTCCCGCCGGTTCGCCGCCGGCATCCGAGCGGCGACCGGCCGGCGGTGCCCGAGCGCCTGCCGTCCGGTCGTCACCCACCCCCCTCCCCGGGGGCGGGGCACCCTCCTCCGCCCCGCCCCCACCCCCCCCTCCCGCGGGCCCGCGGGGTCCGTGAAACCCGCGGGCCCGCGGGCATCTCCGACCGGGGCCCGTCGTCGGGGTCCTGCCGGATCAGGGAGCGTCGCGAGCCCGGCGAAGCCCCGAACGACGGGGCGCCGGACGCCAGGCCCTAGCCGACCGTCTCCTTCGCCCGTACGTCCAGCGCGTCGAGCGCGGCACGCACCGCGGGGCTGCCCGTCGCGCCGCGCCGGGTGACCGTGAGGAACGTGCGGGACGGGATCGGCGACCCGGTTATCCGCACCCGGCGGATCGAGGGCACGCCGGAGAGCTGCGCGAGCCGGGGGACGAGCGCGACGCCGAGGCCGTTCGAGACCATCACCGCCGTCACGGTCCAGTCGCACGCCTCGTGGGTCACGTTGGGCCCGAACCCCGCCGCGCTGCAGGCCGCGAGCACGTGCTGCCGCGACCAGACGCCCGGCGGACCTATGATCCACCGCTCCTCCGCGGCCTCGGCGAGTTCGATGCCGGTGCGCTCGGCCAGCGGGTGGCCGTCGGGTACGACCAGGTCGAAGGGGTCCTCGATGAGCGTGTGCTGTTCGAAGCGCCGGTCGCCGCGGGCGGGGGCCTCGGCGGACGCCTCCACGACGGCGAGGTCCGTCTCGCAGTCGAACAGCAGGTCGTAGCAGTCCGCCGGCTCCGCCTCCCGCAGCCGTACGTCCAGCCTGGGGTGCGCGGTGCGCAGCGTGCCGGCCACCGGTGCCAGCAGCCGGCACATCGCGCTCGGGAACCCGGACATGCGCAGCTCCCCCACCGGCTCCTCGTCGAGCGCGTGCAGGTCGGCCGCCGCCAGCTCCCACTGCGCCTCGATGATGTCGGCGTGCGCGAGCAGTCCGCGCGCCGCGGACGTGAGCCGCACCCGGCGCCCCTGCGGCTCCAGCAGCCGGACGTCCAGCTCCCGGGCCAGCTGCCGGATCTGCTGGGAGGCGGCGGAGGGGGTCAGGTGGAGCGACTCGGCCGCGGCGGTCACGGTGCCGTAGTACGCGACCGCGCGGAGCACCCGCAGCCGGCGCAGGTCAATCATGTAGGTACTCCTTCACGGTGCTGTCCATAAATCCAACCTAGACCTGCACGAAGGAAACTTCCATGCTGGACGAGGAAGGCAGGGCGGACCCGGGCCGACGGGCCGCCGCCGGACGAGAACCGCCGGAGCGTACGGCGGGGAGAGGACATCCACGTTGTTCGAGGGTCACTGCCCCCACTGCGGTTGGGCGGACAGCACGCCGTTCCACACGGTCTCGCGTCACCGCACGGGTGACGGGATGACGATCTGGACCCGGTGCCAGTGCGGCTCGCTGCAGATGCGCACTGTCGGCGCGGCCGGCGGCCGCATCGTCACGCGCGGGCGCCCGGCCCCGGACGCGGTCGGGCCGTACCCGGAAACGGCTCTGCGGCAGCCGGCGGCGCGGGTAGAAAGGTGCCATGACCGCTGACGACCGACCGGCGCCCACCGTCGCCGAGATGCTCCGTGCCAACGAGGCCAACTGGGACGCCCGCGCCCCGGTACACGTGCGCAGCGACTTCTACGGCCTCGACGGCTCCCGGGCGCCGGGCGACTGGTTCGCGCCGTTCGAATGGGAGGACCTCGGCGACCTGCACGGCCGGGACGTGCTCCACCTGATGTGCCATCTGGGCACCGAGACGCTCGCCTTCGCCGAGCGGGGCGCGGCCCGCACCGTCGGCCTCGACTTCTCCGCCGCGTCCCTCGCCGGGGCGCGGCGGATCGCGGCGGAGGCGGGCCGGGAGGTGGAGTTCGTACGGGCCGACGTGCACCGGGCGCCCGAAGCGCTGGACGGGAGGCGCTTCGACGTCGTCTACACCGGCAAGGGCGCGCTGTGCTACCTGCCGGATCTCGCGGCGTGGGCCGAGGTGGTACGGACCCTGCTGCGGCCCGGCGGCGTGCTGTACCTGGTCGAGTTCCACCCCCTGCTCGACTCGCTGGGCCCCGCGGGCAGCCCCGACGGGGTGCCGGAGCTGCTGCTGCGCCACGACTACCTCGCCGGCCGCGGCCCCGTACGCAAGGACTCCCCGCACACGTACACCGACGGCCCGCCCCTCGCCGGCGCCACCACCGGGTACGAGTGGCGCCACGGCCTCGGCGACGTGGTCACGGCGCTGGCCGGCGCCGGTCTCGCCGTCGACCTGCTGCGCGAGACGGACCTGCTGCCGTGGCCGCGGTTCGCGGCGATGGAGCGGGACCCGGCGAGCGGCTGGTGGCGGCTCCCGGCGACCCGGCCCGCGGTTCCGCTGATCTTCGCGCTCCGCGCCGCAGCCGCGCCCGGCCCCGTGCGGGGGTCTTGAACTCCGGGCCCGTTCCGGGCGACCCTCCCCGGACGACCGAGCCCCCGACCGGGGGACCCGCCCGCCCCCGTCAGGAAGCGCACCGTATGACGCAGCCCGCCCGCCGCCCCAACATCCTGCTCGTCACCAGCGACCAGCAGCACTGGAACACCCTCGGCCGCGGCAACCCCGAGATCCGCACCCCGCATCTCGACCGGCTCGCCGCCCAGGGCACCGCCTTCGAGCGCGCGTACTGCCCCAACCCGACGTGCACCCCGACCCGCGCCTCGATGATCACCGGCAAGTACCCCAGCCAGCACGGCGCGTGGACGCTCGGCACCAAGCTGCCCGAGGACCAGCCGACCCTCGGGCAGCATCTGGGCGCAGCGGGCTACGCCACGTCGCTGGTCGGCAAGGCGCACTTCCAGCCGCTGGCGAGCACGCCGGAGCACCCCTCGATCGAGTCGTACCCGCTGCTGCAGGACCTGGAGTTCTGGCGGGACTTCCACGGCCCGTACTACGGCTTCGACCACGTGGAGCTGGCCCGCAACCACACCGCGGAGGCGCACGCCGGGCAGCACTACGCGCTCTGGCTGGAGCAGCAGGGGTGCGCGGACTGGCGGCGGTACTTCCGGCCGCCGACCGGCACCCTGGACCCCGGCGTGCGGCACACCTGGCCGATCCCCGAGGAGCTGCACTACAACGCCTGGATAGCCGAGCGCACCGGCGCGCTGCTGGAGGGGTACGCCGAGCGGGGCGAGCCGTTCTTCTGCTGGGCCAGCTTCTTCGACCCGCACCCGCCGTACCTGGTGCCCGAGCCCTGGGACCGGATGTACGACCCGGACGCGCTGACCGTGCCGGAGGCCGCCGCGGGCGAACACGACGGCAACCCCCCGCACTTCGGCCTCACCCAGCAGGACCGGCCGGACTTCTCGCCGTGGCGGGAGTCCGGGCAGTACGTCCACGGGTTCCACTCCCACCGGCTGCCGGCCGCCGAGCGGCGGCAGCTGGTGGCGACGTACTACGGGATGGTCTCCATGCTCGACGCGTACGTCGGCCGGATCCTGGACCGGCTGGACGCCCTGGGGCTGGCCGACGACACGATCGTCGTGTTCACCACCGACCACGGCCACTTCTTCGGCCAGCACGGGCTCCAGGCCAAGGGCGCGTTCCACTACGAGGACCTGCTGCGGGTGCCGTTCCTCGCCCGCCTGCCCGGCCGGGTGCCCGCGGGGCGCGCCTCCTCCGCGCTGCTCTCGACCGTCGACCTGGCGCCGACGTTCCTGGAGCTGGCCGGGCTGCCGGTGCCGCGGGAGATGACCGGCGTCAGCCAGGCGGAGGTCCTCACCGGCGCCGCGCCGAGCGCGCGGGACCACGTCATCTGCGAGTTCCGGCACGAGCCGACGGCGGTCAGCCTGCGCACGTACGTCGACGACCGCTACAAGCTGACGGTCTATCAGGGGCGGACGTACGGCGAGCTGTTCGACCTGCGCGCCGACCCGGGCGAGACGCGCAACCTGTGGGACGACCCGGGGAGCGCCGGGCTCAGGTCCGAGCTGCTGCTCAGGTACATCTGGGCGGAGCTCGGCAAGGAGCCGATGTGGATGCCGCGGGTGGCGGCGGCGTAGGGCACGGGCCCCGGCGCTCCCCGGGACGGGCGGTCAGTCCCGGTCGACGTATTCGCGCAGGTGCTGTGCCGTGAGCGTGTCCGCCTCCGCGACCAGGGCGGCCGGGGTGCCGGTGAACACCACCCGGCCGCCGTCGTGGCCGCCGCCGGGGCCGAGGTCGATCAGCCAGTCGGCGTGCGCCATGACCGCCTGGTGGTGCTCGATGACCACCACCGAGTTGCCGTCGTCGACGAGCCGGTCGAGCAGTGCGAGGAGTTTGTCGACGTCGGCCATGTGCAGCCCGGTGGTCGGCTCGTCGAGGATGTACGTGGCCGCCTTCTCGGCCATGTGGATGGCCAGCTTCAGCCGCTGCCGCTCGCCGCCTGAGAGGGTGTTGAGCGGCTGGCCGAGGCGCAGGTAGCCCAGGCCGACATCGGCGAGCCGGCCGAGGATGGCGTGCGCCTGGCCGCCGGTGAAGAAGCCGTGCGCCTCGGCGACGGACATCCCCAGCACCTCGCTGATGTTCTTGCCGCGCAGCGTGTACGTGAGCACCTCGGGCGTGTAGCGCTTGCCCTCGCACTCCTCGCACACGGACGCGACGCCGGCCATCATCGCCAGGTCGGTGTAGATCAGCCCGATGCCCTTGCACTTGGGACAGGCGCCCGCGGAGTTGGCGGAGAACAGCGCGGCCTTGACGCCGTTGGCCTTGGCGAAGGCGGTGCGCATCGGGCCGAGCAGCCCGGTGTACGTCGCGGGGTTGGACCGCCGCGAGCCGCGGATCGGCGACTGGTCGGCGACCACGACGCCCTCCCGGCCGGCGAGGTAGCCGTGCACGAGGGAGGACTTGCCGGAGCCGGCGACCCCGGTGACCACCGTGAGCACCCCGAGCGGCACCTCGACGCTCACGTCGCGGAGGTTGTGCAGGCCGGCGCCCTCGACGGCGATGTGCCCGCGCGGCTGCCGCGGCCGCTCGCGCAGCCGTACCCGGTGCTCCAGATACCGGCCCGTCAGCGTGCCGGAGGCGCGCAGCCCCGGGACGTCGCCGCTGAAGGTGACGTGCCCGCCGTCGCTGCCGGCGCCCGGGCCGAGGTCCACGACGTGGTCGGCGATCGCGACGACCTCCGGCTTGTGCTCGACGACGAGCACGGTGTTGCCCTTGTCGCGCAGCCGCAGCAGGAGGTCGTTCATCCGCCGGATGTCGTGCGGGTGCAGCCCGATGGTGGGCTCGTCGAAGATGTACGTGACGTCGGTGAGGCTGGAGCCGAGGTGGCGGACCATCTTCACGCGCTGCGCCTCGCCGCCGGAGAGGGTGGCCGAGGGGCGGTCCAGGCTGAGGTAGCCGAGGCCGATCTCGACCAGGGAGTCCAGCACCCCGCGCAGGTTGTCCAGCAGCGGGCCGACCGAGTCGTCCGCGATCGCCCGGACGAACTTGGCCAGGTCGGTGATCTGCAGGGCGGCGCACTCGGCGATGTTCCGGCCGTCGATCTTCGAGGAGAGCGCGGCGGCGGAGAGCCGGGTGCCGCCGCAGTCCGGGCAGTCGGCGAAGACGACGGCCCGGTCCACGAACGTGCGGATGGGGCCCTGCAGCGCCTCGCGCTCCTTCACCAGCCACATCCGCGTGATCTTGGGGACGATCCCCTCGTACGTGATGTTGTGGTTGCCGACCCTGACCTTCACCGTCTCCTTGCGGAGGAGGTCGTGCCACTCCTGGTCGGTGAAGTCCGCGAGCTTCTTGTCCGGGTCGTAGAAGCCGGAGGAGGCCAGCACCTCCCAGTACCAGTTGCCGACGGCGAAGTTCGGGATGGTCACCGCGCCCTCGTTGAGCGAGAGCCGGCGGTCGACGAGCTGGTCGACGTCGATCTCCGAGACCTCCCCCAGGCCCTCGCAGCGCGGGCACATGCCCTCGGGGAGGTTGAAGCTGAACGCGCCGGAGGTGCCCACGTGCGGCTCGCCGAGCCGGCTGAACAGGATGCGCAGCATCGCGTACGCGTCGGTGGCCGTGCCCACCGTGGAGCGGGAGTTGGCGCCCATCCGCTCCTGGTCGATGACGATGGCGGCGGAGAGGTTGTGCAGCCCGTCGGCGTCGGGCCGGGGCAGGTTCGGCATGAAGGACTGGACGAAGGCGCTGTACGTCTCGTTGATCAGCCGCTGCGACTCCGCGGCGATGGTGCCGAAGACGAGCGAGGACTTGCCGGACCCGGAGACGCCGGTGAAGACCGAGAGCCGCCGCTTGGGTATGTCGAGCGAGATGCCGGCCAGGTTGTTCGCCCGGGCGCCGCGCACCTTGATCACGTCGTGGGTGTCGGCGGGGCTCGACGCACCGGCGGCGGGACCCGGGGGATGGTTCTCTGCTGCTTGCGCTGAACACATGAGCGAGATTCTAATCAAATTTGACTAGCGAAACGCTCCCGGGTTCTCCCCGGGCAGGGCATCGGCCAGCGTCGCCACCGGGCCGAGCGCGTCGAGGAGACCGCCGCACCGCATGACCCGGTGCGCGGCGACGCTCTCGGGGCAGACCAGCCGCAGTTCGCCGCCGCGGTCGGCGGTGCGCCTGCGGGCGCGTACCAGCAGCCGCAGCCCCGAGCAGTCGAGGAACTCCGTCCCGCACAGGTCGATGACCACGCGCGGCGCGGGCACGCCGGTGATCACGTCCAGGTACGGCTCGACATCGAGCTGGGCGGCGAGGTCGATCTCGCCGTGCAGCTCGAGCACCGTGAATCCGTGCAGCCGGTAGCTCCGCGCGAAGCGCGACTCCACCCGGTCGGCATGGTCGTCGCCGCCGGTACGCCACGAAGCTCCGGTCACGTCGTCTGTGTACACCACGTGCTCCCCCCACGGGGCCCGTTCTGCCCAGCCGGGGGCAGGCAGCCGAGGTCATAGTCACCGGGGTCCTGGGTGGATGGCCAACCGTAGTGCGGCATGTCGGGACAGGGGCAAGGTTGGCGCAAACGAGCCGGTCAAGATTCCCTCGACCGGGCGATTAATTCACAAACAGCTTGACCGATTCTCACACGATATGGCAATGGGCCGACCGGACATCAGGCGCGAGCGCGTAAGTCCACGCCGCGCGGCGCGTCCGTCCATGGCCGCGGCCGCCGACGGGCTGGTACGCCTGGGAAGTTGCCGTCGTCCGAGGGAGCCGCCATGCAGCAGGAGACCCCAGCGCCAACATCGCACAGACCGTCCGCACCCGGGACGCCGCACCCGGGGGCGTACGACCGCCGCCGCACCCGGCGCCCCCGCACCCGCGCCCTGTGGCTCGCCGCGGCCGCCGGGATGCTGCTCTCCCTCGCCCCCGGCGTGCCCGCGAGCCAGGCCGCCGAGCCCAACCCCGCGCCCGTCACCATCCCTTCGGTGCGCTCGTGGGAAGGCGGCCAGGGCACGTGGGAGCTGACCCGGCAGAGCCGGATCGTGCTGGACCGCGGCGACGCCGGGAAGCTGGCGCCCACCGCGGCGATACTTGCCCGCGAGCTGGACCTCCAGGAGGGGCTGCGCCCGCGGATCGACACCGGGCGCCCCGGCCCCGGCGACATCGGCCTGTCCCTCGGCGGCAGCGCCCCCTCCCCCGAGGGCTACGAACTGGTCCTCGCCGACTCCGCCCGGATCACCGCACCCGACCGCACCGGCGTGCTCTACGGCACCCGCACCCTGCTCCAGGCGCTGCGCACCGGCGACGGGGAGCACACCGTCCCCCGCGGCACCGCCCGCGACCACCCCACCCACGGCGAGCGCGGCGTGATGCTCGACGCGGGCCGCAGGTACTACTCCCTGGACTACCTCAGGCAGCAGATCCGCCAGCTCGCCTGGTACAAGCTCAACACCTTCCACCTGCACCTGACGGACTGGAACGGCTACCGCATCGAGAGCGACAAGTTCCCGGAGATCGTCGCGGAACAGCACTACACCAAGCGCCAGTTGCGCGACCTGGAGGACTACGCCGCGCGCTACGGGGTGACGCTCGTACCCGAGATCGACCTGCCCGGGCACGCGGTGTCCATCGGCGACGCCCGCCCCGACCTGGCGTTCGCGTGCGAGTCGATGTCCCGGCCGAGCAACGGCTGGGAGGGCTCGGACCGCGGCCACTGGACGCTGGACTACACCAAGCCGGAGACGCGGCGCTTCGCCCGCGAACTGGTCGCCGAGGTCGCCGACATCTTCGACAGCCCGTACCTGCACATCGGCACCGACGAGATCCCGCTGCGCCCGGCGCAGGAGGCGTGCCCCGAACTCGTCGCGTACCAGGAGAAACAGGGCTACCCGTACCCCGGCGACGTGCTGGTGGAGTTCATCGACGACCTGTCCGGTGCCGTGCGCGCCGAGGGCAAGACGGCGCAGGTCTGGCAGTGGTGGGACTTCCAGCAGCCCACGAGCATCGACCCGGACAAGCGCACCGGGGTCACCGAGTGGCTCTCGCCCCCCGGCGGCCGGGCCGCCCAGGGCTACCCGACCGTCGGCATGGAGGAGAGCAAGCTCTACATGAGCGCCGGCTTCGGCGCCACGCCCGGCGACTACGCCTTCTTCGACGTGCGCGACGTGTACCGCGACTACCCGTTCGAGTCCGCACCCAACATCCTCGGCTACCGGATGGCCCGGTGGTCCGACCGCACCTACGACTACTCCGTCGGCTGGGTCGACTACTTCGCCCGCCGGCCGCTCGCCGTCGTCGCCGACCGCACCTGGGCGAAGCCCGCCGGCTCCCCCGTCCAGCCGTTCCTCGACGCCTACGACCGCGTCGGCGACGCACTGCCGGTGCGGACGTCCGACCCGGCCGACCCCGAGTCCCAGATCGGCGCCAACTCCGGCATGTACGGGCAGGAGGGCTGGACGGCCGCGGCCACCAGCGAGGAGAGCGCCGGCGAGCCGGGCGGCGCCGCGCGTGCCGTCGACAACGACCCGTACACCCACTGGCACAGCGACTACGGCGCCGCGCTGCCGCAGCAGCTGTCCGTCGACACGGGCGACCGGCGGCCGCTGGCCGGGGTGCGCTACATGCCGCGGCAGGACGGCGGCATCAACGGCCGGGTCGAGGACTACGAGGTGCTGGTCTCCGACGACGGGAAGACGTGGCGGAAGGTCGCCGCGGGCAGCTTCCCCGAGGACCGCACGGAGTTCACGGTGCCCTTCCCGGAGGTGAAGGCGAGGCACATCGCGCTGAAGGTGCTCAGCGAGCACGGCCCGTCGGACACGTTCGCCTCGGTGGCGGAGCTGGACGCCGTACGCGCCCGGTGAACCGCCGCGGGCGGTCCGGCCCCCTGTCGGACCGCCCGCAGGAAGGGGGCCGCGGCGGGATCAGGCTGTCCGGCGACCCGCACGGCTCGGGAGGGAGGGCACCGCGGCGTACCGGTCCGGGCCGATCGAGCGGCCGGGCCGCCGCTGGGGGGCGTTAATTCGGTTGCCGCGCCCGGCCGGCCGCTGCTCCACTTGCCGGGCACGGCAGACCCATGTCCCAGGACCGAGAGGAAACGCGCATGCGCGCAGCGTTCATGTCCACCCAGCAGGCCATCGCCACCTACGCAAGGGACATGTCGCTTCGTGCACACGCTGAACCTGGGAATCCTGGCCCATGTCGACGCCGGTAAGACCAGCCTGACCGAGCGGCTGCTGCACGCCGCCGGAGTCGTCGAGGAGGTCGGGAGCGTCGACGACGGCAGCACCCGCACCGACTCGCTCGCGCTGGAGCGCCGGCGCGGCATCACCATCAAGTCCGCCGTCGTCTCCTTCGCGCTCGACGGCATCACCGTCAACCTCATCGACACGCCCGGCCACCCGGACTTCATCGCCGAGGTGGAGCGCGTGCTGCACGTGCTCGACGGCGCGGTGCTCGTGGTCTCCGCCGTGGAGGGCGTGCAGGCGCAGACGCGGGTGCTGATGCGCACGCTGCGGCGGCTGGGCATCCCCACGCTCGTCTTCGTCAACAAGACCGACCGGCGCGGCGCCCGCGACGACGCGCTGGTGCGCGACATCGCCGCGAAGCTCACGCCCGGCGCCGTCGCCATGGGCACCGTCGGCGGGCTCGGCACCCGCGCCGCCGGGTTCACCCCGTACGGGCCGGACGACCCGGGGTTCACCGCCCGGCTGGCCGACGTCCTCGCCGGCCACGACGACGCGCTGCTCGCGGACTACGTCGCCGACGAGGCGGCGGTGACGTACCGCCGGCTGCGCAAGAGCCTCGCCGAGCAGACCGCCGGCGCGCTGGTGCACCCGGTGTACTTCGGCTCCGCCGCCACCGGCGCGGGCGTCGCCGAACTGACCGCGGGTATCGAGGAACTGCTGCCCGCGCCCGCCGGGGACCCCGACGGGCCGGCCGCGGGCACGGTCTTCAAGGTGGAGCGCGGGCCCAACGGCGAGAAGGTCGCGTACGTGCGGATGCTCGCAGGTACGGTACGCACCCGCCAGGAGCTGGCGTACGGCGACGGCGACCGCGCGCCCGTGACGGAGAAGGTCACCGGCGTCAAGGTCTTCGAGCAGGGCGCCGCGGTCCCCGCGGCCGGGGCCGGCGCGGGCCGCATCGCCCTGGTCCGGGGCCTGGAGGGGGTGCGCATCGGCGACGCGGTAGGCGCAGCGGCCGGCTCAGTCGTGGGCCGGGCGGCGGACGCGCGGCGGCACCACTTCGCGCCGCCGACGCTGGAGACGGTGGTGGTACCGGACAGGACCGCCGACCGGGGCGCGCTGCACGCGGCGCTCTTCCAGCTCGCCGAGCAGGACCCGCTGATCGCGCTGCGCCAGGACGACGTCCGGCAGGAGTTGTACGTCTCGCTCTACGGCGAGGTGCAGAAGGAGGTCATCGGGGCCACGCTCGCCGACGAGTACGGGCTGCCGGTCTCCTTCCGCGAGTCGTCCGTCATCCACGTCGAGCGGCTGGCCGGCGCGGGCGCGGCGTACGAGAAGGGCGACACCGGCACCAACCCGTTCCTGGCCACGGTCGGGCTGCGCGTGACGCCGGCGCCGCCGGGCACGGGCGTCCGCTTCGACCTCGCGGTGGAGCTGGGCTCGATGCCGTACGCGTTCTTCAAGGCCGTCGACGACACGGTCCGCGCGACCCTGCACCAGGGCCTGTACGGCTGGGAGATCCCGGACGTGCGGGTGACCATGACCCACTCCGGCTACTGGCCCCGGCAGAGCCACGCCCACCAGGGCTTCAGCAAGGCCATGTCGAGCACCGGCGCCGACTTCCGCGGCATCACGCCGCTGGTGCTGGCGGACGCGCTGAAGCGGGCGGGCACGCGGGTGTGCGAGCCGGTGCAGCGGTTCCGGCTGGAGGCGCCCGAGGACGCGGTGCCCGCGCTGTGGCCGGTGTTCGCGGCGCTGGCGGCGGTGGTCGACGGGCAGGAGGTGCGCGGCGGGGTCGCGGTGCTGGAGGGCGAGGTGCCGGCGGCGCGGGTGCACGGGCTGGAGCGGCGGCTGCCGGGGCTGACCCGGGGCGAGGGCGTGCTGGAGACCTCCTTCGGCCGCTACCGGGCCGTGCGCGGACCGGCCCCGGTCCGGCCGCGCACCGACCACAACCCGCTGGACCGCAAGGAGTACCTGCTGCACGTCCAGCGGAGGGTGTGAGGACGTGTTCGACGTCGCCGCCTTCCGGCTGCGGGGAAGACCGGAGCACACGCGGCCTGAAGGCCCGACCGGCCTGCGACTATTGAGTGCGGGCAGACCGCTGGGGGATGGCAGACCCGTCGGACATCCGACCGGAGAAGGGCGAGCAGAGTGAAGATCGTGGTGGACGACCTGTCCGGCCCGGAGATCGCCGGGTTCCTCGACGAACACGTCCGGCAGATGCGGTCCATCACGCCTCTGGAGAGCAAGCACGCGCTCGATCTCGATGAGCTCCGCAGACCCGGTGTCACGTTCTGGTCGGTCGTGGACGGTGACACCCTGGTGGGCTGCGGTGCGGTCAAGAAGCTGGACGCGGGGCACGCGGAGCTGAAGTCGATGCGCACCACGCCGATGCGTAAGCGAAGCGGGATCGCGTCCCGGCTGCTGGAGCACATCATCACCGAGACCAGGGCCATGGGGTTCACCCGGCTGAGCCTGGAGACCGGCGCGGCCGAGTTCTTTCTGCCCGCCCGGAAGCTCTACGGGAAGTTCGGGTTCATCGAGTGCGGACCGTTCGCGGACTACCGACCCGACCCCAACAGTACGTTCATGACAATGACCCTCTGAATAATCTCGGTCCGTAGGTCTTGGCCACTACTCAGACCGGGGATGCCGACCGGTTACCACGTGCTGAACGCCTGAATGTGGGATGCCACCCGGCCTGTGACTGCACTGCCGTTGTCAGACTCCCCTGCCAGTATCGCTGCATGGGGTTCTTCGACGATCTGGTCTTCCCGGAGGAACCGGCTGGGGAACGGGCCGTGTTGGTCCGGCTCGGCCCGCCGGATGAGGAGGCGGGGAGGTATGCGCCGCCGGTCGATTGGTACGCCCCGGCGCTGGTGCCGCAGCTTGCCGCGGTCGGGGCGGGCCCGCAGGCCAGGGTGGTGATGACAGGGTGGTCCGTCTGGCCTGGAGCAGCCACGCTGCATCTGGCCGTGTTCCGCAGGGCGTGCCGGCGGAACGCGGATCCAGGGCGGCAGTCCGGCCTGCGTGTGGGCATGCTCTTCTCCGATGGCCGCCGTGTCACTTCGCTGGACGGCACGGTGCAGCGGAGGGTGCGGTACATGACGCCTCAAGGCCTACCGGTCGACGCGGCCACGGAGCAGGCGACCGGTCTGATCCCGCTGGACACCGGGCTGCAGCAGACCCGCCGGTCTGTGTTCAAGACGGACGTCGACCTCTATCTACCGGAACTCCCGCCGCCGGGCGGGACGCAGTTGGTGGTCGAGTGGCCGGACGAGGCCGTGGCCGAGACCCGCATCGCCGTCGACGCGGCGGCCTTGCATGCTGCGGCAGGGACGGCGCTGGAGGTCTGGCCGGGGCTCGAGCCCGTGGACCTGTCCGGGCCGCCGGGCGCACTCGCGTCCGTGGAGTTCAGCGGCCCGCCCCGGTTCCTCGCCCCGCCCCTGACCCGCCACCAGCGTCAGACGCTCCGCCGCCAGGAAGAGGAGCGCCGCCGCTATGTGCCGCGGGCCGACTGGCAGGAGATGCGCTGGCAGGATTGGTCGGACGCCGCGGTGATACGAGCCAGGCTGGACGGAGGTGCCCCGGCCGACACCGCCGTAGGCTGGCACGGCGCCACCCCGCTGCACCTCGCGGCCGAGCACGGGTCGGGGGAAGCGGTGGCCGCGCTCCTCCCCCAGGTCACGCAGGTCGACGTACGCGACGACGACGGGCGCACCCCGTTGTGGTTCGCCGCGTGCAGTGTGGACGAAGGCAGCATCCGCGCGCTGCTCGACGCAGGTGCCGATGTGTGGACGCCGCAGCTCGGGCCCTGGTCGCCGGGCAGGCTGCTGCTCACGACTCCGCTCGCGCAGCTCGTGGCGGACCTGCCGGACTCGGTGTTGCCCTCCGTGGAGGAAGCCGGCGCCTTCCAGGCGGCGGACGTGCTCATCGCGGCCTTCGGCGAGCGAGAGCTCTGGGTGGAAGGACTCGGTATCGCTTTCGTACGGGGCCTGAACGAGGACGAGCTGATCCGGCGGTTGGGCGCCGACCCCGCGCAGTGCCCGCGGGCAGCCCCGGAGGAGGCCCCGTTCGACCCCACGGACCACGAGGAGTCCCTGCGCTTCGTGGGCGTCACGAGCGTGCCGGGCAGACCGGGAGGCTGCGTGCTCACGCAGCAGGGGTACGTGCCCAGCGACAACGCCGTGCTGCGGGCGATATCCCGGGGGACCTCCGCGTACGGCATCTACTACAACCCGAAGGGCGGCACTTTCGGCACCCTGGCCCGCGACGGTGAGATCGCGGACAGCGAGGAGATCGGGCTGCCGCCGGCCGAGCAGGACCCGCCCTCCCACTGGCACTTCCGCTTCTGGCAGCGCGGGCGCACCTTTCCGTACGGCGCCAACACGCTCGCCTACGGCTGCGCCGCGGCCGGTCTGAAGATCAGCGACGGTCGGCAGGCAGCCGACCACGGCACTCCGCGCCGCTGGGTGGCACTGCCACGGGAACTCCGGGCGTGACGGTAACCAGACGTACTCGTCCACCCTCTGCCTGGGCACCACGATCGTGGGACCGGGCGCGGAGGCTCCGTCCCCGCCCACGCCCCACGGGCTGATCCGGTGGCCCGAGGCTGCTTTCGCACGCCCTCGGTGACGCGGCAAAGCAGGTGCCGGGCCGGGGCCGCCGGGTGCCGAACGATCGCTGAGTGGCGGTACGGGTGCGGGGTGGTGGCCTCCCGTACCCGTACCGCGGCTTCGTGCCCCGCGGGGGCGCCGCTCAGCGTGTGAGGGCGGCGAGCGGGTCGCGGGACAGGACGCGCACCGCTTCCCCGGCCAGCCGGCGGATGTCGCCGCGCGGCTTCTCCGGGTAGCTGTCGCGGCGGCGCGCCCAGGCGTCCTCGTAGGCGAACCAGTCGACGGCCTCCGGCTCCGCTCCGGTCTCCAGCGCCGTGTCGAGCGTGGCGAAGTAGGTCTTCCAGCGGCTGTGGTAGAAGTCGCCGAGCAGGCCCTGCCATTCGCGGTTCGCGTAGTCGTGCAGCCCGGCCTCGCTGCCGGCGCGCGGGCCCCAGGTGGTGATCAGCGAGCGCGCGTCGTACTCCAGCCGGTCCCGTTCGGCGCGGTCGGCGCCCCAGGCGCGGGCCTCGGCGAGATACCGGCCGAGCAGGTGCTGCGGGTCGGTGCCCACCACGCGGTCCAGCAGCCGGATCAGCTCCAGCCAGGCGGAGGTCAGCTCGCGCAGCGCGCCGCGGTCGCCGGCCTCGTACGCCTCCTTGATCCGCGCCAGCAGCGGGCGGCTGCGGTTGGCGAGGGCCTGCCTGGTGACGTCCATGAGGTCGTAGCGGTACGCGGCGGAGCCGCGCAGCCCGGGGGCGACGGCGAGGAGTCCGGTGAGCGCGCCGTCGAAGGCGGCGATGTCGTAGCGGTCCTGCTGCGGGCTCCAGGCGGCGGCGCTGCGGACGTCGAGGCCGGGGCGGGCGCAGAAGAGGCTGTCGGCGCCCTCGCTCCAGGAGTCGGCGCGCGTGGTGCCGTACGCGGTCTCGCGCAGCACCTGCCAGGCGGCGGCCGCGTGCTCGTCCTCGGCGCCGTAGCGTGCGGTGGCGTACTCGCGGAACCAGTCGTCGAGGTCGATCCGGCCCGGGGTCCAGGCGAGTTCGGTGAGCAGCGACATCGCGGCGGGGTTGTTGTCGGCGCCCTCGGGCATCATGGCGATGCCGGCGAGCGCGCTGCCCGGCTTGTCGCGCCAGGCGGGGTACAGCTCGGCCCAGTCGGGGGCGTTGGCGCCGAGGGGGGTGTGGCCGCCGAAGTTCCAGATGGCGCCGAAGGCGTAGGGGGTGCCGAGCCAGTCCGCCTCGCGGTCGGTGACGGTCGGGAAGCGGTCGGAGAGGCCGTCGAGGATGAGCATGCGGTCGCGGTCGATGGCGTCGAGCATCTCCCGGCGCGGGTTGGTCTGCCAGCCGAGTATCGCCCAGAGGGCGTCGGGGTGGGCGCGCCGCAGCGCGGCCTCGACGGCGCGGGCGGCGTCGCCCACGGGCACGTCGCCGGGGTCGCCGCCCTCGTGCAGCAGGTCCATCTTGTACAGGCCCGCGGGGCCGAGCAGGTCGCGCTGGTGGCCGTAGAACGCGGCGGCGACCTCGGCGAAGCGCGGGTCGCGGGGGTCGAGCCAGCCGGGGCGCTCGAAGCCGACCCAGCCGCCCTGCGGGACGACGTGGGCGCCGGGGTTCTTCTCGGCGAAGCCGTCGGGGACGGTGCCGAAGTAGCCGGGGAGCACGGGGGTCATGCCCAGCTCGCGGATGCGCGCGGTGATGCGGGCGCCCAGTTCGGCGCGCAGCCGCAGCAGCCGGGCGGAGACGGGGCCGCCGAAGTAGGCCATGTTCTGCAGCAGCCACCAGGGCTGGTGCGCGGGGGCGGGGATCCAGGCGCGCATCTCCTCGTCGGAGTAGCCGAAGGCGCGGAAGGTCTCGTAGTAGACGGCGTCGGTGCCGACGCAGACCAGCACCTCGTTGACACCGTGCAGCGCGAGCACGTCGAGGGCGCGTTCCCAGGCGGCGAAGTCGCGGTAGGCGCCGGTGTAGCCCTCGTTGGTGTCGTTGTAGGCGAAGCGGTGCGGCACGTGCGCCTCGCCGGACAGCGGGGCGGCGGGGGCGGGCAGCAGTGCGGGCAGGTCGAGTTGGTCGCCGTTCCAGGAGATGTGCGCGCGGGCGGTGCGCTTGAGGTACGCGCCGGCACCGGTGAGCAGCGCGCCGGTGCCGGTGGCGGCCACGGCGATGCGGCCGCGGGTGCCGGTGACGCGGTAGCGGTCGGGGCCGCCGGCGGGGAGGAGGGTCAGCTCGAACTGCCGGTGGTGGCCGGGCAGCAGCCGGGCGAGGGCCCGGCGGGCGCCCGCGGTGCCGTCGCCGCCGCTGCCGTCGCCGGCCGCCGCGGCGTACGCGCCGTCCGCGCCGCGCGCTGCCGCCGGGGCGGCGAGGCCCAGGGCCGGCAGCAGCACCGCGCCGCCGGCGATCGACGTCCCTGCCAGGAAGTGCCTGCGGTTCACGCTCATCGGTTTTCCTCCGGGGAGGTCGGTGATCGGGCCTCAGTGCTGGTGCGCGGGCCGGCGCTGGCCGGCCGCGAAGTACTCCGCGAGTTCGGGGTCGGGGGGCGGCACGTCGTACGCCGTGCCGCCCGAGCGCAGCGACCGGGTCGCGAGCACGCCCGCGGCGACGCTCATCCGGGCGGCCAGCGGCGAGGTGTCCGTGGCGTCGCCGAGGCGGACGAAGCGGCAGAACTCGGCGATGACGCGGTCGTCGGCCCGGCCGTGCGCGCCCTCGGCGGCGGGCACGCGGTGGATGGCGTCCGCGCCTGGGCGGTAGCCGGAGGGCCCGGTGTGCCAGACGCGGACCTCGTCGCCGGGGCGGTCGCCGAAGTTCTCCAGCCGGCCCTCGGTGCCGATGACGGTGTAGCTGCGCCAGTAGTCGGGGCTGAAGTGGCACTGCTGGTAGGCCGCGATGACGCCGTTGTCCAGGCGCATGTTCATCACGGAGACGTCCTCCACGTCGACCACCGGGTTCAGGTCGCGGCGCGCGGCGGGCGGCCAGGTGTCGTCCCGGAGCCGGCCCGCGGGGCGCGGGGTGCCGGGCGGGCGGCGTGGCAGGTCGCCGTAGAGCATCAGGGCGCCGAGGGCGTGCACGCGGCTGGTGTAGCCGCCGGCGAGCCAGTGCACGACATCGATGTCGTGGGCGGCCTTCTGCACCAGCAGCCCGGTGGTGCGGCGGCGTTCCGCGTGCCAGTCCTTGAAGTAGTAGTCGCCGCCGTACGCGACGAAGTGCCGCACCCACACGGTGCGCGGCGCGCCGATGTCGCCGCGCGCGATGATGTCGCGCATCAGCCGGACGACGCCCGCGTGCCGCATGGTGTCCCCCACGTACAGCGGCGAGCCCGTCTCGTACGCGGTGCGCAGGATCGCGTCGCACTGCTCGACGGTGATGCCGAGGGGCTTCTCGACGAAGACCGGCTTGCCGGCTTCGAGCGCGGCGCGGGCGACGGCCGCGTGGGTGTCGTCGGGGGTGGCGACGATGACCGCGTCCACGCCGTCGGCGTCCGCGGCGTCGAGGAGCCGGCGGTGGTCGGCGTACGCGACGGCGCCGGGGAAGCGCTCGGCGACGCCCGCGCGCACCACCGGGTCGGTGTCGGCGACGGCGGCCACGACGGAGCCCACGCCCGGCCGGTGGGCGGCGTCGGCGAGGTTGCCGCGCAGCCCGAGGCCGACGATGCCCAGCCGCAGGTCCGTCACGATGCTCCCGCGCCCGCTCATGCCCGCACCACGGACATCCCCTTGTCCTCGAACGCGCGCGCCTTGTCCGCCGCCCGGTCGTCCGTGACGAGCACGTCGATGTCCGCCGGCGGGCAGATCCGGGCGAAGGTGCGCACGCCGAGCTTGGTGGAGTCGGCGACCACGACGAGCTTGGCGGCCTGGGCGGCGAGCAGCGCGTTGATGCTCGCCTCGTGCTCGTCGCGGGCGCTGGCGCCGTGCTCGGCGTCCACGGCGTCGGCGCCGACGAACGCGATGTCGAGGCGGATCTCGCGCAGGATGTGGCCGGCGAGCGGGCCGACCAGCTCGTACGAGGACGGCATGGCGACGCCGCCGGACACGACGACCTTCACGCTGCGCCGCACGGCCAGCTCGGCGGCGATGTTGAGCGCGTTGGTGACGACGGTGACGGCGGGCTGCCCGTCGCCGCGGGCGGCATCCGGCGGCCCGCCCTCGCCGTCGCCCCAGTCGGCGCGGGCGGCGAGCGCGCGGGCCACCGCGGCGGTGGTGGTGCCGCCGTTGAGGCCGACGACCATGCCGCGCCCGACCATCGCCGCCGCGGCCCGGCCGATGCGCTCCTTCTCGGCGGCGTCCCGCCCCGCGCGGTGGCGCAGCGGCAGGTCGTACGCCACGTCGTTCGGCACGGCGCCGCCACGGGTGCGGACCAGCAGCTGCTGCTCGGCCAACTGGTCCAGATCGCGCCTGATGGTCGCCGCGGACACGGCCACCTCGACCGCCACGGCCTCCACGTCGAGCCGGCCGCGCTCGGCCAGCAGCCGCAGCAGCGCACCGTGCCGTTCGTGCTGGTTCAACCCGTATCCTCCCAGCTAGAATGCTTGAAGATGCTTGGAATTCTGCCTTAGCATGCACGATTGAACAATGGTTCTCACACAGGGCGGGCGATTGACATGACCTACGTAGCCGCTGAGCTGGCCGACCAGCCCGCATGCTGGCGCCGGGCGACGGAGCTGGCGGGGGTGCACGGGCCGCTGCTGCCGCAGCGCGGCGAGCGGGTCGCCGCCGTCGGCTGCGGCACCTCCTACTTCATGGCGCAGGCGTACGCCGCGCTGCGCGAGGAGGCCGGCCAGGGCGAGACGGACGCGTTCCCCGCCTCGGGCTTCCCGGTGGGGAGGCGCTACGACCGGGTGCTGGCGCTGACCCGCTCCGGCACCACCACGGAGGTGCTGCGGCTCCTCGGCGAGCTGGGCGGCTCGGTGCGTACCACCGCGATCGTCGCCGACGGCGGCACGCCGGTGGCCGAGGCCGCGGACGACACCGTGGTGCTGGACTTCGCCGACGAGCGCTCCGTGGTGCAGACGCGCTTCGCGACCACCGCGCTGACCCTGCTCCGCGCGCACCTCGGGGCGCAGCCGGCCACGGCGGTGGAGGACGCGGAGCTGGCGCTCGTCGAGCCGCTGCCGCAAGGGCTGCTGGCGGCCCGGCAGTTCACCTTCCTCGGTGCCGGCTGGACCGTGGGCCTGGCCAACGAAGCGGCGCTGAAGATGCGCGAGGCGGCGCTGGCCTGGACGGAGTCGTACCCGGCGATGGAGTACCGGCACGGCCCCATCAGCATCACCACCGCGGGCACCGCGACCTGGATGATCGGCGACGCGCCCGCGGGCCTGGAGGACGAGGTGCACGCCACCGGTGCGCTGTGGGTCACCGGCGGGCTCGACCCGCTGGCCGAGCTGGTCCGGGCGCAGCGGCTGGCGGTCGCGCTGGCGGACGCCCGCGGCCTGGACCCGGACGAGCCGCGCCACCTGACCCGCTCGGTGATCCTCAGCCCGGCGGGCTGAGGGCCACCGGCGGCCGGCCTTCGGTCCGCGGACGGATCAGAACGGGCCCTGGAGGGCGCCGAGCCGGTCGGTCAGGCGCAGGTTCTCGGTGTAGTCGACGGGGCAGGAGATGACGTCCACGCCGTCGTGGGCGAGGGCGTCGCGCAGCGTGGGCAGCAGCTCGTCGGCGGACTTCACCGCGTGCCCGCGGGCGCCGAAGCTCTCCGCGTACGCCACCAGGTCCGGGTTGGCGAAGCGGGTGTGGGAGTGGCGCCCCATCTCCAGCTCCATCTTCCAGGTGATCAGGCCGTACTCGTCGTCGACGAGGACGAGCACGGTCATCGGGATGCCCTCGCGGACGGCGGTCTCCAGTTCCTGGGAGTTCATCAGGAACGCGCCGTCGCCGGTCATCGCCAGCACCTGCGCGTCGGGCCGGGCGAGCTTGGCGCCGATGGCGCCGGGCACCGCGAAGCCCATGGTCGACAGGCCGTTGGAGATCAGGCAGGTGTTGGGCTCGTACGTGGGGTAGAGCCGCGCCATCCACATCTTGCCGGCGCCGGTGTCGACCAGCACCACGTCCTCGCGGCCCAGCGCCTCGCGGACGTCGGCGACGACGCGCTGCGGCGCGAGCGGGAAGGCCGCGTTGCGCCTGCCGTGGGCCAGTTCCTCGGCGAGCAGGCCGCGGATGAGCCGGCCGTCGCCGTGGAAGGTGCGGCCGACGGCCTCCGCGAGCCCGTCGAGCGAGGCGGAGGGGTCGCCGAGCACGCCGACCGCGACCGGGTAGTGGGAGTCGACCTCGGCCGGGAACTGGTGCAGGTGCAGGATCTTCTTGTCGCCCTGCGGGTTGATCTTGACCGGGTCGAACTCCTGCAGCTCGTACCCGACGCAGATGAGGACGTCGGCGTTGTCGAAGCCGAAGTTGGTGTAGTCGTGGCGCATGAAGCCGACGGCGCCCAGGGCGTTGGGGTGGTCGTCGGGGAAGACGCCCTTGCCGTTGAAGGTCGTCGCGACCGGGATGTCGAGCCGCTCGGAGAAGCGGACGAGGGCGTCCTTGGCACCGGCGCGGGTGGCGCCGTGGCCGGCCAGCAGGATGGGGCGCGCGGCGCCCGCCAGCACCTCGGCGGCCCGCTCCAGTTGCCCGGGGGACGGGGCCTCGGGGCGCGGGCGGTTGATCGGCAGCGGGTTCAGCGGCGGGTCGGGGACGATGCTCTCTATGTCCTCGGGCAGCGCGAGGAAGACGGCGCCGGGCCGCTCGCTCTGCGCGGTCTTGAACGCCTGGCGCACCATCTCCGGTACGGCGGCGGCGTCCTGGACCTGCTTGGACCAGTCGGTGACCGGGGCGAACATCGCGGGCAGGTCGATGACCTGGTGCGACTCCTTGTGCACCCGGTCGAGACCGCCCTGGGCGGCGAGCGCGACCACCGGGGTGCTGTTGGTGTGCGCGTCGGCGACGCCGAGCAGCAGGTTGATGGCCCCGGGGCCGAGGGTCGCGGAGCACACCCCCGCGCGGCCGGTGATACGGCCGTACATCTCCGCCATGAACGACGCGCCCTGCTCGTGGCGCACCAGGACGTAGTCGATGGACGGTGAGGCGTTGACGGCGTCGACGAAGCGGATGTTCTCCTCGCCCGGCACGCCGAAGACGTGCGTCACGCCCTCCGCCTCCAGGCAGCGCACCAGAAGGTGCGCCACGTCTTCGGGGGTGTCTGCAGTGCTCATGCCCCGAGCGTAACCCGCGGGGCGCACGACAAAGGCTCCGCCACAATTCGGTCGGAGCCTCGGAATGCTATGCTGGGGAATTCTCTGCGCACATTCATTATTCGTGAACTGGCGCTGGAGTAAAGAGCGATGCGGGCAGTCTAACCGTGCGGGAGTTGAATTGTCAAACGAGGTGCAGAACGAGGAAATGCGACGCGAGCAGGAATTCCTTGACCTGCTCCGGGAGCGCCTCTCCGAGCTGCGCGAGGACGCGGCGGCGGGGGTGCGGACGGCCCTCGCCCGGGACGGGGGCAGCACCCTGCAGGCCAGGCTGGAGCGCGACGTGCTCGTGGCCGAACAGTCCGGGCTGCTGGCCGCGTTCGACGCCGGCGAGCACGGCCTGTGCTTCGGCCGGCTGAGCTTCCGCGACGGCCGCGACCACCACATCGGCCGCATCGGCATGCGCGCGGCCGACGCGGAGCGCACGCCGCTGGTCGTCGACTGGCGCGCCGACGTGGCCCGCCCCTTCTATCTCGCCACCGGCCACACCCCCATGGGCCTGCGCCGGCGCCGGCACATCTCCACCGGGGGCGGCGCCGGCGGCCCGCGGGTCACGGGTCTGCACGACGAGATCCTCGACCTCGCCGACACCGAACGCACCGGCCTGGAGGGCGCCGACGCCGACGCGGTGCTCCTCGCCGCCCTCGACGCCGCCCGCACCGGCCGGATGCACGACATCGTCCAGACCATCCAGGCCGACCAGGACCGCATCATCCGCGCCCCGCGCTCGGGCGTCCTCGTCGTCGAGGGCGGGCCCGGCACCGGCAAGACCGCGGTGGCCCTGCACCGCGCCGCCTACCTCCTCTACGCCCACCGCGAGCAGCTCGCCCGCCGGGCCGTGCTCATCGTCGGCCCCGGCCCCGCCTTCCTCGGCTACATCTCCGAGGTGCTGCCCGCGCTCGGCGAGACCGGCGTGCTGCTGGCCACCCCCGGCGAGCTGTTCCCCGGTGTCACCGCCACCGGCACCGACACCCCCGCCGCCGCGGCGGTCAAGGGCGGCACGGCGATGGCGGACGCGCTCGCCGCGTACCTCCGGGACCGGCAGCGGCTGCCGGAGTCGGCCGTCGTCATCCCGCATGAGGACGGCGAGCTGCACCTCGACTACTGGCTGGCCAACGCCGCCCGCAAGCGCGCCCGCGCCACCGAGCTGCCGCACAACGCGGCCCAGCCCCACTTCGCGTTCAACGTCATCGACGGTCTGACCCGGCAGCTCGCCGACCGCATCGGCGACGACCCGTTCGGCGACGAGAACCTCCTCGGCCCGGACGACATCGCACAGCTCGGCAAGGCGGTCGCCGCCAACGAGGACGTGCACGCGGCCATCGCGGAGCTGTGGCCGCTGCTGACGCCGCAGGAGCTGGTCGCGGACTTCCTCGCCGAGCCGGTGCATCTGCCGGAGGCGGACGGGGACGTGATCCGCCGCACCGGCGGACCCTGGACGCCGGCCGACGTACCGCTGCTCGACGAGGCGGCGGAGCTGCTCGGGGACGACGGTCCCGCGCAGGCGGCGGCGCGGGCGCGCGCGGAGGCGGAGCGGCAGGAGCGGATCGCGTACGCGCAGGGCGTGCTGGAGATGTCGTACGGCTCGCGCACGCAGGAGTTCGAGGACCGCGACGACGACGAGGCGGAGGTGCTGGCGGCGCACGACCTCATCGACGCCGAGCGGCTGGCGGAGCGCCAGGAGGAGGCGGACCACCGCACGGCGGCGGAGCGGGCGGCGGCGGACCGGACCTGGGCCTTCGGGCACATCATCGTCGACGAGGCGCAAGAGTTGTCGCCGATGGCGTGGCGGCTGCTGATGCGGCGCTGCCCGACCCGGTCGATGACGCTGGTCGGCGACCCGGCGCAGACGGCGGAGCCGGGGGCGTGCGGGACGTGGGAGGCGATCCTCGGGCCGTACGTGGACAAGCGCTTCGAGCACATCACGCTGGGCGTCAACTACCGTACGCCGGCGGAGATCATGGAGGTCGCGGCGGGCGTGGCGCGGGCGGAGTACCCGGGGTACGTGCCGCCGCGCTCGGTGCGCGCCACGGGCGTACGGCCCTGGGCGGAGCGCGCCGGGGAGTCGGCCGGCGCCGTGCCGGCGGCGGTCGCGGCGGCCGTGGCCCGGGAGTCGGGCGGCGCGGGGCGGCTCGCGGTGATCGCGCCGGGGGAACTGCTGCCCGCGCTGGCGGCGGCGCTGCCCGACGCGGCCTCGGGCACGGCGCCGGACCTGACGCGGCCGGTCGTGCTCCTCGGGCCGCGGCAGGCGAAGGGGCTGGAGTTCGACACGGTGATCGTGGCGGAGCCGGCGCTCTTCGGGGGCAGCGACCTGTACGTGGCCCTGACCCGGGCGACGCAGCGCCTCGGCGTCGTGTACGCCGGTGCGCTGCCGGAGGCGCTCGGCGCGCTCGCGTAGGACGGGAGGTCGGCGCACCGCACCGGACCGGGAGGAGTCCGGTGCGGCGCGCCCGCCCGGCCGGCGGCCGGGCCGTCAGGGGGCGGTCAGCGGGCCGTCACCTGCCGTCCGCCCCGTCCCGCGGCGCCGCGGCGCGCGCGCCCGGGTCGCGGCCGGGGTCGAACTCGGCGTGCAGCCGGCGGGTGTGGTCCACGTACCGCGGCGGTCCGGTCAGCGCCACCTCCGCGGTCAGCCGCGGCGCCGCACTCGACGCCGACAGCCGCAGCTCCAGCGCGCCCGGCTCGACGACCCGGCGCCCGTCGCGGCCGGTGAACGACGCCACGTCGGCCGGCACGACCGCCCGCACCCGGCGCTCCTCCCCGGCGCGCAGCGCCACCCTGGCGTAGCCGACGAGGCGCTGCACCGGCTGCACGACGGAGGCGACCGGGTCGTGCAGATAGAGCTGGACGACCTCCGTGCCGTCCCGCTCGCCGGTGTTGCGGAGGGTGAACGACAGCGCGAACTCGCCGTCGGTGGCGCACTCGTAGGCCTCCACCTCCAGGCCGGACCAGGCGAACGCCGTGTACGACAGCCCGTGGCCGAACGCGAACGCCGCGGTCGGATCGACGTTGGAGACCTCGTTCGCCTGGCCCAGCCGCGGCGCGAGGTACGTCGTCGGCTGCGCCCCGGGGCCGCGCGGCACGCTCACGGGCAGCCGGCCCGACGGGTTGGTGCGCCCGGCGAGCACGCCGGCCACCGCCGTCGTGCCCTCCACGCCCGGGAAGAACGACTGCACGATCGCCGCCGCCTCGTCCGCCGCACGCCCCAGGGCGTACGGCCGCCCGGCCAGCAGCACGGGCACCACGGGCGTGCCGCTGTCCAGCAGCGCGTCGAGCAGCTCCTGCTGGACGCCCGGCAGTGCGAGCGACTCCGCGTCGCAGCCCTCGCCGCTGGTGCCGCGGCCGAAGAGCCCGGCGCGGTCGCCGAGCGCCGCGATCACGACGTCGGCCGCGCGGGCGGCCCGTACCGCCTCGGCGATGCCGTCGGTCCCGGGGCCGTCGACGGAGCAGCCGGCGGCGACGGTCACGGTGGCGTCGGGGAACTCCCCGCGCAGCGCCTCGTGGAGCGTGGGCAGCCCGATCCCGACGGGGGTGCCGGGGTGCTTGACGCCGACGTGGACGGGGAACGAGTAGCAGCCGAGGACGGCGTGCGGGTCCTCGGCGTTGGGGCCGACGAGGGCGATACGGCGCGTGCGGTGCAGCGGCAGCGTGCCGTCGTTGGCGAGCAGCACCACGGCCCGCTCGGCGACCTCGCGGGCCAGCTCCCGGTTGGCGGCGGAGTCCAGGTCGACGGTGCCGCGCACCTCGTCCGGGTCGGCCGCCTCGCCGCCGGCCCCGGCCAGCGCCGGCGGCACCGGCGACCAGCCGGCGTCCAGCAGGCCCAGCCGGGCCTTCTGGGCCAGCACCCGGGCGAGGGCGCGGTCGACCAGGCTCTCGTCGACCCGCCCGTCGGCGATCGCCGCGAGCAGCGGGGGCCCGAAGGTCTTGACGGTCGGCAGCTCCACGTCCACCCCGGCGGCCAGGGCGGCGCCGGCCGCCCCCGCCCAGTCGCCGGCCACGCCGTGCAGCGTGCGCAGGAAGGAGATGCCGAAGTAGTCGGCCACGACGGTGCCCTCGAAGCCCCAGGTGTCCCGCAGCAGCCCGGTCAGCAGCGCCTCGTCGGCCGCCGCGGGCACGCCGTCGGTGTCGGTGTACGAGCTCATCACCGACTCCACGCCGCTCTCCCGCAGCGCCATCTCGAAGGGCGGCAGCAGCACGTCGGCGCGCTCGCGCTCGCCCACGGCGACCGGGGCGAGGTTGCGTCCGGCGCGGGAGGCGGAGTAGCCGACGAAGTGCTTGAGGGTGGCGAGGACGCCGGCGGACTGCAGGCCCTGGACGTACGCGGTGGCCACCGTGCCGACGAGGTACGGGTCCTCGCCGATGGTCTCCTCCACCCGGCCCCAGCGCACGTCGCGGACGACGTCGAGCACCGGCGCGAGCCCCTGGTGCACGCCCACGGCGCGCATGTCCCGGCCGATGGCCGCGGCCATCCGCCGCACGAGCGCGGGGTCGAACGTCGCGCCCCACGACAGCGGCACCGGGTACGCGGTCGCGCCCCAGGTCGCGAAGCCGGCGAGGCACTCCTCGTGGGCGAGGGCCGGGATGCCGAAGCGGCCGGCGGCCACCACCCGGGCCTGGGTGCGCATGAGCGACAGCGCGCCGAGCGCGGGGTCGACGGGCGCGGTGCCGAAGGGCCGGGTGAGCTGCCCGAGCCCGGCGGGCAGCAGCTCGCCGAGGTCGACCGCCTCCTCCATCTCGTGCTGGTACGGCGCCACTTCGCCGCCCTCCGCGGAGGCGCCGACCCAGACCCCGAAGAGCTGGGCGACCTTCTCCTCGACGGTCATGGCGGCGATCAGCGCCGACACGCGGGTGCCGGTGTCGTGTGCGGGGTCGTTCCACACGGGGGTGGCCGTGTCCGGGGCGTCCGCCCGGGGTGTCTCTACTGCCACGTTCGCGGTCACTTTCCTCCGACGCCCATGAGGCCCTGGACCAGGGCCCGCCGGGCGAACAGGTAGACGAGCAGGACGGGGATCATCGACAGGACCACGGCGGCCAGCAGCCCGGGCGCGTCGATCCCGCGCTCGGTCTTGAAGTTGTAGAGGCCGAGCGTGACGACCTTGGTGCTGTCGGACTGGGTCAGGACCAGGGGGAAGAGGAAGCCGTTCCACGCCTGGAGGGCGGAGAAGACCACGATGGTGGACAGGCCTCCCCGGGAGAGCGGCAGGACGAGTTGGAAGAACACCCGCCGGGGGCTGGCGCCGTCCATGGCCATGGCCTCGAACAGCTCCCTGGAGATGTCCCGCATGGTGCCGCTGAGGATCAGTGCGGAGACCGGCAGGCAGAAGGCGGCCGTGGGCAGGATGACGCCGACGAGGTTGTCGTAGAGCCCGGCCTCGCTGATGAGGTAGAACATCGGGACGATCACGGCCTGGAGCGGGATGGCCAGGCCGAGCAGGAAGAGCCGGAAGACGCCGGTGGTGACCGGGCCGCGGCTGCGCACGATGGCGTACGACAGCGGCGGCACCAGCAGCAGCACGATGCCCACGACGCAGACGGTGACGAGCAGCGTGTTGAGGAAGTACCGGCCGAAGCCGGTGTCGAAGGCGCCGGTGAAGTTGTCGAGGGTGAAGCCGTCGGGGAGGGCCAGCGGGCCGTCCTGGGCGAACTCCGACTGGCTCTTCAGGGTCGCCGAGAGCATCACGTACAGCGGCAGCCCGATGAGGAAGAGCCAGACCAGCGAGCCGGCGCCGGCGAGGTAGTTGGGACGCCGTCTCATCACAGGCCCTCCGTGGTGCTGCGCATCTTGTCGTAGCCGGAGAGCCGCACCATGATCAGCGAGATGAGCGTCGCCGCCAGCACCAGCACGAGCGCGATGGCCGCGCCGGCGCCGTAGTCGAAGCTCCGGAAGGCCCGTTCGTACATGTAGTAGGCGCTGATGGTGGTGTCGGTCCCCGGGCCGCCCTGGGTGAGGATCAGGACGGTTTCGAAGGTGGTGAGCCCGCCGACGACCATGAGGATCATCGAGGTGATCATCGCGTTGCGCAGCTGCGGCAGCGTGATGTGGAAGAACTGCCGGTAGCGCCCGGCGCCGTCGACCTCCGCCGCCTGGTACAGCACGGGCGGGATCGCCCGCGCCGCGCCCTGGTAGATCAGCGTGTGGAACGGGGTGAACTGCCAGGTGCTGACGAAGGCGAGGACGCCGATCGCCGTCGCCTGCTCGCCGTAGAGGTTGCCGTCGCCGAAGAGCCAGGCGGCCTCCGCCGGCACCCCGAAGTTCGGGTCGAGCAGGGCGCCCCAGACGACGGCCACGGCGGTGGCGGAGAGCAGCAGCGGAAGGAAGTAGATCGCCGAGAGCACCGCGCGGTTCTTCTGGTTGCCGGCCGCCCAGACGCCCAGCAGGATGCTCAGCGGGGTCTGGATCGCCACGCCGAGTCCGGTGAGCAGGAGGCTCAGCCAGATGCTCTTGATCATCACGGGGTCGTCGAGGACCCGCCGCCAGTTGTCGAGCCCGGCGAACTCCGGGTCGCCGATGCCGTCCCAGCTCATGAAGGACAGCACCACGACCATGATCAGCGGTACGAGGGCGAAGGCGGCGAAGAACAGCGTGGCGGGGGCCGCCCAGAGGAATCCCGGGCGGCCCACGTCGGCCACGTTCGCGGTCCGCGTCCGGGCCCGGCGCCGCCGCCTCTCGGGCGGGGCGGCGGGGCGGACGCGCGTCATCTGTGTCGTCATGGTCCGTCAGGAGGTCGGCAGGGCCTGCATGGCCGAGATGAAGCCGTCCTCGTCGAGCCCTCCGTTGAAGAACTGCTGGACGGCCTTGTGCATGTCGGTGGCGGCGGACTGCGGGTACGCCTGGTCCCAGGAGAGCTGGAAGTGCGGTGCCTTCTCGACCAGGTCGTACTGGTACTTCGAGTACTCGGGGCTGGCCGCCTGGTCGAGGAAGTCCGGGGTGTTGGTCGTGGTCGGCAGGTTGCCGATGGACAACTGGTCCTTCACGAACGTGTCGGAGTACATGAGCTTGAGGAACTCCGCGATGGCCTCGGGGTGTTCGGCCTTCTTCATCACCGCGTAGTAGTTGTTGGTGTTGCCGGCGAGGTTCGCGGCGTCGCCCTTGCCGCCGTCGACGGCGGGGAAGGCGCTGTAGCCGAGGTCCTCGGCGGCGAACTCCTCGTTCAGGCTCTGCTGGGTGGAGTAGTACCAGGAGCCCATCAGCTCGAAGCCGGCCTTGCCGGACGCGACGAGCTGGGCCGATCCGTTGTTGGTGAACTTCACCGAGTCGTACGTGTCCCCGAACGCGCCCGCGTCGACGAGTTCGCGGATCATGCCGAGCGCCTTGCGGCTGTCCTCGCTCTCCCACGCCTCCGTGTCGCCGTCCAGCGCCTGCTGGAACAGCTCGGGCCCGGCGATGCGGTCGTAGAGGTACTGGAACCACATCTGGGTGGGCCACATGTCGCCGCCGCCGAGCGCGATCGGGGTGACGCCGGCGTCCTTGAGCGCCTCCACCGCGTCCAGCAGGTCGTCCCAGGTCTCGGGCGGCTGCACGCCGGCCTCGTCCAGCACCTTCTTGTTGTGGAAGAGCATCACGGGCTGCGTGCCGCGCATGGGCACGCCGTACGACTTGCCGTCCACGACCGAGGCGTCGAAGACCGAGGGCAGGAAGTTGTCCTTCAGGCCCGGGTCCTTCTTGATGAAGTCGTCGAGCGGCAGGAGCAGGTCGGCGTCGACGAACGGCTTGATGCTGCCGCCGCCCCAGTGGAAGAAGACGTCGGGGGCCTGCGGGGTGCTGATGATCGTCTGCAGCTTCTGCTGGTAGTCGGCGCCCGGGATGGTGTCCAGACGGGCCTTGACCTCGGACGTCTTGTTGAACTCCTCGACGAGCTTCTTCTCCACCTTGTTGGTGGCGTCGCCGTAGACGAGAACCGTGAACTCGTTCTCGCCGGCCCCCGAATCGCCGTCGTCGCCGCAGGCCGCCAGGGTCAGCGTGAGCCCCAGCGCCACACCGCCGGCGAGTATGCGGGGCATCCGCCTACGTGTCTTCATACGTACGCCTCTCGAAAATTTCGTCCCGAACATCGAAAGTCCATGTAGGGCTGGACAGTAGGCGAGGCGTCGCACACGGTCAACGGGCCTGCGGGCACGCGACCAAACCGTTACCGCTGACCGTGCCTTATCCTTCGAACCATGCGTGAAGACGACGACGTGGACGGCCGTGTGACCCTGGCCGAGGTAGCGACTCAGGCCGGGGTGTCCCTCTCGACGGTTTCGAAAGTTCTCAACGGGCGATCGGACGTCTCCCGGCCCACGCGCACGAAAGTCGAGCAGTTGCTGGAGACCCACGGCTACCGCCGCCGGGCCCAGGCGGCCCCACAGGCGCCGCTCATCGAGCTGGTCTTCCACGAGCTGGAGAGCATCTGGGCGATGGAGCTGATCCGCGGCGTGGAGAACGTCGCCAAGCAGAACCACGCGAGCGTCGTGCTCACCGAGAGCGGTACGCGGCACGCGCCGGACCCCGACTGGATCGAGGGCGTCCTGCGGCGCCGCCCGCTGGGCGTGGTGCTGGTCTTCTCCACCCTGCCCGACCGGGTGAAGAAGCAACTGCGCTCGCGCGCCATCCCCTTCGTCATCGTCGACCCGGCCGGCGACCCCGAGCCCGACGTGCCCTCCGTCGGCTCCGCCAACTGGTCCGGCGGCATGGCCGCCACCCGCCACCTCATCGAGCGCGGCCACCGGCGGATCGCCATCATCACCGGCCCCGAGGACATGATGTGCTCCCTCGCCCGGCTCGACGGCTTCCGCTCGGCGATGGCCATGGCGGGCCTGGACGTCGACCCGGCCCACGTCCGCTTCGGCGACTTCCACGTCCAGGGCGGCTTCGACCACGCGATGCAGCTGCTCGACGGCCCCGGCCGGCCGACCGCCGTGTTCGCCGGCAGCGACCTCCAGGCGCTCGGGGTGCTGGAGGCGGCCCGGCTGAAGGGGCTGAGCGTGCCGGACGAGCTGTCGGTCGTCGGCTACGACGACGTGCCGCTGGCCCAGTGGTCCAGCCCGGCGCTCACCACGGTCCACCAGCCGCTGCGGCAGATGGCGGAGGAGGCGGCGCAGATGCTGCTGCGCCCGCGGGAGCCCGGCAAGGGGGCGCTGCGCATGGAGCTGGCCACCCGGCTGGTGGTCCGGCAGAGCACGGCGGCGCCCGCGGAGCCCGCGGCCGGGGAGTAGGGTCCGGCGCTCCGCCGCGGGGGTCCGCCGACATGCCGTACGCCGTCCGGGGCCCCGCACACCCGCCGCGCGACTCCGACCGGCAACCTCCCGCCGTCCGGCGGCAACCCAGGGCCGGAGCGTGCCGCCGCAGGGCGGTGCGCATCCCCCCACCCGCACACGTACCGGACGGAGAGCAGCACATGCGCACGCACAGGAGGAAGCCCCGTACCACGCTCGTCGTCGCCACCGCGACGGTCACCGCCGCCGCCACCGCCGCCCTGCTGGTCCCGGGCGCGATGGCCGACGACGCCGCCCCGGCCGCGGCCGCGGCCGCGCCGATCGGGTTCGGCGCCGGCACCACCGGCGGGGCCGGCGGCCCGACGGAGAGGGTCTCGGACGCGGCCGCGTTCACCGAGGCGGTGCAGAGCGACGGCCCGCGGATCGTCGAGGTCGACGGCACCATCCAGCTCGACGACATGACCAAGGTCGCGTCCGACAAGACCGTCGTCGGCGTGGGCGGCAACGGCCGCATCAGCGGCGGCGGCGGGCTGAACATCAGCGAGGTCAGCAACGTCATCGTGCAGAACCTGACCATCTCCGGCAGCGACGACGACAACGTCAACGTCCAGTACGCCACGGACATCTGGCTGGACCACAACACGCTGACGGACGCGAGCGACGGCAACCTGGACATCAAGCGCGCCTCGGACGACATCACGGTCTCGTGGAACCACTTCCACGGCCAGGACAAGAACGCGCTGCTCGGCCACAGCGACGACAACGCGGGCGAGGACGCCGACGCCCTGCACGTCACGTACGCGTTCAACTGGTTCGACGGCACCAACCAGCGCAACCCCCGGGTCCGCTTCGGCAACCCGGTGCACGTCCTCAACAACTACTACGACGACATCGGCTCCTACGGCGTCGCCTCCACCGAGGACGCCGGCGTGCTGGTCGAGGGCAACTACTTCGAGAACACCGAGGACCCCTTCCACCTCGGCGAGGCCAGCTCGGGACCCGGCACGATCGAGGCCCGTGACAACCACTTCGAGAACTCCGGCACCGGAGAGGCCGGCGGCTCCGTCGACGGCATCCCGTACGACTACGACGTACAGCCCGCCCAGGGCGTCAAGAGCACCGTGACGCAGGGCGCCGGCGCCGGGAACCTCTGAGAGCGGCGCTGCGCGCCGCGGCCCGCCGCGGGACTCGTCCTGCCCCTCCCGCGGCACGGAGTGCGCCGCGGCGCGCAGCGCTTCACCGGCGTACGGCACCGCCGTCCGGCCAGCCGGCACATGCCCGACATGGCGGACGGCGGACGGAACTCCCCTCCCCCGGGGCGGGGTTGCGGTATTCAGCGGGCACGGCCGCGCGGGTTATCCTCCTGCGCACCAGGGGCTCCGCCCCGACCGTGCGAGCGCACGCACCGTTCCCCCACACCCTCAACCCCACCCCAGGAGGGTCACCATGAGAGTGCGTACCATCTCGGCGATCGCCGCCGGGTTCTGCCTCGCCGTCTCCGGCGTCGCGCTGTCCGCGGCCAGCGCGGACCCGCCCGCCGACTCCGCCCAGGCGGCGGTCGAGCTGACGACCGTGGCCGAGGCGCAGAACCCGAGCGCGGGCACCGCGGGCCCCGGCGACTCCGTCTGGATCGCCGAACGCGCGGGCACGGTCCGGGTCCTCACCGACTCCGGCCTCGGCGAGCCCGTGCTCGACATCTCGGACGAGACTACGACGGACGGCGAGCGCGGGCTGCTCGGCGTCGCCTTCGACCCGGGCTTCGAGCACTTCTACATATCCTTCACCGACCGGGAGGGCACCAGCACCATCGACGAGTTCGCCGTCGCCGACGGCGCGCTCGACCCGGACTCCCGGCGCACCGTCCTCACCCAGGAGCAGCCGTACTCCAACCACAACGGCGGCCAGATCTCCTTCGGCCCCGACGGGATGCTGTACATCGCCCTCGGCGACGGCGGCGCCGGCGGCGACCCGCACGACTACGGCCAGAACCTCGGCACGCTGCTCGGCAAGATGCTGCGGATCGACCCGGCCGGCGGCGACCCGTACGCGATCCCCGAGGACAACCCCTTCGTCGACGACGCGGAGGCGAAGGGCGAGATCTGGGCGTACGGGCTGCGCAACCCGTGGCGCTTCTCCTTCGACGCCCAGACCGGCGACCTGTGGATCGGCGACGTCGGGCAGAACAAGGTCGAGGAGATCGACCACGCCCCGGCTGGCAGCCCCGGCGGCGAGAACTACGGCTGGGGCCGGATGGAGGGCTCGCAGGTCTTCGACGGCGAGGAGCCGGCGAACCACGTGCCGCCGGTCCACGAGTACGGGCGCGACGGGCTCGGCTGCTCCGTCACCGGCGGCTTCGTCTACCGCGGCGAGGCGATCCCGGACCTGGCCGGCCAGTACCTGTTCAGCGACTACTGCGACGGCACGGTGCGCGCGCTGGAGGTCGAGAACGGCGAGGTCGTCGGTGAGAACGACCTCGGCGTCAGCGGCGGCGAGGTGATCTCCTTCGTCCAGGGCGGCGACAACGAGCTGTACGTGCTCGACATCGGCGGCCCGATCCAGCGGCTGGACGCGGCCGGCTGACGACCGCACCGCCCGCAGGACCCACAGGACCCGCACGGGTCAGCCCGCGGGCCGCCGCATCGCGCGGCCCGCGGGCACTCTCGTGCGCACGCCCTGTTCCGGTGGCGGGCGCGGAACGTTACCGTTCGGTAGATGAAGCGACCGGCGTTGAAGGACCTGACGGGACGGCGGATCTTCGTCACCGGTGCCGCGGGCGGCATCGGCCGCGCCACCGCCGCGCTGGCCGCGGCCCGCGGTGCGGAGCTGTACCTCACCGATCTGGACGAGGACGGCCTCGGCACCACCGCCGCGCGGATCCGGGCCGGCGGCGGGACCGTGCGCTACACCGGCGCCGCCGACATCGCCGACCTGGATGCCGTACGGGCCGTGGCCGACGGCGCGCACGCCGCGGCCGGCGGGCCGATGGACATCGTCATGAACATCGCCGGGATCTCCGCGTGGGGCACGGTGGAGCACCTGGAGCACCGGCACTGGCGCGCCATGGTCGAGGTCAACCTGATGGGGCCGGTGCACGTCATCGAGACCTTCGTGCCGCCGATGATCGCGGCCGGCCGCGGCGGGCACCTCGTCAACGTCTCCTCGGCGGCCGGACTACTGGGGCTGCCGTGGCACGCGGCGTACAGCGCGGGCAAGTTCGGGCTGCGCGGCGTCTCCGAGGTGCTCCGCTTCGACCTGCGCCGGCACGGCATCGGCGTGAGCCTGGTCTGCCCGGGCGCGGTGGACACGCCGCTGACCGAGACCGTGGACATCGTCGGCGTCGACAAGCAGAGCAAGGCGTTCAAGCGGCTCCAGGCGGGCTTCCGCAGACAGGCGGAGTCGCCGGAGGAGGTCGCCGAGATGATCCTCAAGGGCGTGGAGCGCAACCGCTACCTGGTGCACACCTCCGGGCGGGTACGGGCCGCGCACGGGCTGCAGCGCGCCGCACCGCCGCTGTACGCGCTGGCGATGCGGGCGATGAACTCCGCCACCCACCGGCTGCTGCGCCGCGCGGTCCTCACCCCGCCGGCCCCGAGCGCGCGGAACGAGCCGCCCGCGCCGGCCGGCCCGGCAGGTCCGGGCGGTCCGGGCGGCGAGCCGGCGCGGCAGGGGAAGGGGGACGTGCGGTGAGCGCGCCGCGCATCGCCCCCGGCGGGCGCCGCGACGTGGGCCCGGCCACCTGGCTGCTCAGCCGCGCGGCGGGCCGCGTCGGCGGCACCCGGCCGCCGGCGCTCTTCCTCGTCCTCGGCCGGCACCGCCGGCTCTTCCACGGCTGGCTGCGGTTCGCCGGCCGGCTGATGCCCCGCGGCACGCTGCCGCGCCGGGAGACCGAGCTGGTGATCCTGCGGGTGGCGCATCTGCGCGCCTGCGCGTACGAGTTCGAGCACCACCGCAGGCTCGGCCGCCGCGCCGGGGTGACCGCCGCCGACGTCGAGCGCGTCGAGGCCGGCCCCGAGGCGGCCGGCTGGACGGAGCGGGAGCGCGCGCTGCTGGCCGCCGTCGACGCGCTGCACCGGCACCGGGACCTGGACGACGCGCTCTGGCGGCGGCTGCGTACCCATCTGGACGAGAAGGCCGCCATCGAACTGCTGCTGCTCGCCGGGCACTACGAGATGCTCGCCACCACCATCACAGCGCTGCGCCTGGAGCCCGACCCGCCCCGCTAGCGAGGCTTCCACGACCCGCCCGTACCCCCGGCCGGGGGTCGGCATTCGGTCGTTCCACAGTTTTCCGACCAATTTTCTAGGAAAACCATTGACGCAGGCCAGCGCGGTACGGAGGATGGTGGGCATGTCCTCGACGCGGGCGCCTCTCTTCCGCCGCAGGCACGTCGACTTCTGTCACGTGGCCAGCGCGGTCTGCCGTCACGGCTAGCCGCCGGTCGGCCTCCTCCGCTTTCCGTGACCCACCCGCGCCGCGGCCGTCGCCGTCCGTGCGCCGGTGGGCCGCCTCCCCCTGCCCTCCGTCCTCGGGAGACCCATGTCCTCCTCGCCGTCCCGCCGCGCCTTCGGCGGACTGCTCGGCTCCGCCGCCACCGCGGCCGCCCTCGGCGCCGCCGCCCCGCCCGCCGCCGCCGAAACCTCCGAGACCCCGTTCCGCGCCGCCGCCCACCGCACCGGGCGGCGGCCCAACATCCTCTTCGTACTCGCCGACGACCTCGGCTGGGCCGACCTCTCCAGCTACGGGTCCCCGCACATCCGCACCCCGCACCTGGACCGGCTCGCCCGCCAGGGCGTGCGGTTCACCCAGGCGTACTCGGGCTCGGCGACCTGCTCGCCGACCCGCTTCTCCCTCTACACCGGCCGGCACCCCGGGCGTACGGAGGGCGGGCTCGCCGAGCCGATCGCCGACAAATCCGCGGGCCTGGAGCCCGGCCACCCGACGCTGGCGTCGCTGCTGCGCGACGCCGGGTACGACACGGCGCTCATCGGCAAGTGGCACTGCGGCTTCCTGCCCGACTACAGCCCCACCCGCTCCGGCTGGGACAGCTTCTTCGGCAACTTCGGCGGCGCCCTGGAGTACTACTCCAAGCTCGGCTCCGGCGGCGAGTACGACCTGTACGAGGGCGAGGTCGAGTACCGCGACCTGCGCTACTACACCAGAGTGCTCACCGAGCGGGCCGTACGGCACCTGCGCACCCGCGACGAGCGGCCCTGGCTGCTCAACCTCAACTTCACCACCCCGCACTGGCCGTGGATCGCCGACGGCGACGAGGCGGAGAGCGCCGAGATCGTCCGCCGCATCAAGGCCGGCGACCGCCGCGCCCTGTGGCACGCCGACGGCGGGTCGCTGGAGAAGTACCGCGAGATGGTCGAGGACCTCGACCGCTCCGTCGGCCAGGTGCTCGCCGCGCTGCGCGCGGGCGGGCAGGAGCGGGACACCCTCGTCGTCTTCGCCAGCGACAACGGCGGCGAGCGCTGGTCCCACCAGTGGCCCCTGTCCGGTGAGAAGGCGTCGCTCCAGGAGGGCGGGATACGCATACCGCAGATCGCCCGCTGGCCCGCGCGGCTCGACGGCGGCCAGGTCAGCCACGTGCCGCTGTACTCCCCCGACTGGACCGCCACGCTGCTGGAGCTGGGCGGTGCCCGTCCGGCCGTCTCCCACCCGCTGGACGGCCGCAGCCTCGCCGGCTACCTGCTGCGCGGCGAGGACCCGCCCGGGCGCGACCTGTTCTGGCGGGTGCGCGGCGAGCGGGCGCTGCGCCGCGGCGACTGGAAGTACCACCGCGGCAAGGACGGCGCGGACCGCCTCTTCGACCTCGCCCACGACCCGCGCGAGCGGGCCGACAAGTCGACCGTACGGCCCGAACTGCTGGCCCGGCTGCGTACCGCGTGGGAGGAGACGGACGCCGGCCTGCTGCCGTACCCCGCACCGGCCGCCGGCTGACCGCCCGCCCCGCTCCGACACCCGAAGGAGACCGACCGATGACCCACTCACTTCCCGCCCCGGCAGCCGGGGGCGAAGCCGCGGGCGCCGTACGCCACTTGCGCCTGGTCCGCGAACCCGTGCGGCACGGCGAGCGCACCGCGGACGGCAAGCCGCTCGTCGGCTACGTCGTGCTCGTGCCGCCGGGCCTCGACCCCGCCGACCTCCTCGCCGAGGGCGCCGACGCCGCGCCGCTGCAGCGGGCGGCGTACAGCGCGGGCCCGCCCGACCCGCCGCCCGGCGGCGGCCCCGTGCGCATCGACGTGGAGCGCCGGGTGGCCGAGGTGGACGGGCAGCCGATGGACCTGACGTTCCTGGAGTTCGAGCTGCTGGCCCACCTCGTCGCCCACCCCCGGCGGGTGCACTCGCGCGAGTCGCTGGTGACCACCGTCTGGGGCTACAGCCACGTCGGCGACGGCCGCACGGTCGACGTCCACGTCGCGCGGCTGCGCCGCAAGCTCGGCGCGGCCCACCGGCACCGGATCGTGACGGTCCGGCGCATGGGCTACAAGTACGAGCCGATCGAGCCCTGACGCGCCCCCCGCCTCCCTGCCCGCCAAGTATCCCTGCCCTCCGGCCCCTCCGACACCGAAAGGCGTGCTCCCCATGGCCGCCCAACTGCACCTCTCCGCAGCCCTCGACGATGCGACCGCCGACCACCTCACCGCGGGCGCCGGCGGCGCCGGCCCGCCGCCGTACGCGCGCTGGACCCGGCTGGTGCGGCTGGCCGAGCAGGGCGGTCTGGACTTCGTCACGCTCGACGGCCCCGCCGGCGGCCCCGGGCGGCTCGACGTGCTGGCCGTGCTCGCCCGCGCCGCCGGCACCACCAGCCGCATCGGGCTCGTCCCGGCCGTCGCGGCGCTGCCCGCGGGGCGGTTCGCGCCGCTGACGTCGGCGGCGGCGCGGATGGCCGTCGACGGGCGGGCCGGCTGGCTGGTACGGACCGCGCTGCCCGGCGACGGCCCGTCCGGGGCGCAGGCGCACTCCCGCGCCGCGTCCGGCGCCGGTACGCCGGGCCGGCACCCCGGCGGGCGCCGGCCGCTGTCCGGCGCCCGGCTGCGCCGGCCGCACCGGCCGCCGGTGGCGGTGGTGCTCGACGTGCACGGGCCCGACCGCCGCTGGCTGCAGGCCGCCCGGCACGCCGACGTGGTGCTCCTGAACGCCGAGCACCCCGCCGCCGCCCAGGTCTGCCGCACCGCGCTCAAGCAACAGGCGGCGCAGGCGGGCCGTGATCCGCACGCGCTGCGGGTGCTGCTGCGCCTCGGGGTCGACCTCGGCCGCGGCGGCGGGCGCGGGCTGCGGCCCCGGGCGGAGACGCTGCACTTCGCCGGGCCGCCGGCCGAACTGGCGGAACTGCTGGCGGAGTGGCACGCGGAGGGGGTGGCCGACGGGTTCCACCTGCTGCCGGCGCACGCGGCCACCGACCTGCTCGCGGTCGTGTACGGGCTGGTGCCCCGGCTGCGCGAGCGCGGGGTGTTCCGCTCCGGCTACCGCGGGCGGACGCTCCGCGAGCACCTGGCACCGACCGCGTGACCGGCTGACCGCCGGCCCCCGCGGGAGGACCGGGGCTCCGGCAGCGCAGCGGCCCCGTACGGCTCGACGAGCCGTACGGGGCCGTTGCCGTGCCGCCCGCGGCCGGCGGTGCTGGCACCGGCCGGGGCGTCCTGTGGGGGGACACCGGTGGCCGTACAGGCACGTCCGTGGGCGGCGGCGAACGCGGCCGGGCAGCCGACGGACGGGGAGCAGGGCCCTTCGCACTCCTCCGGGTTAGCGAAGGGCCCTGCCCGTCTGTGTGGAGCCCGGCGCCGCCCCGCGTTCCCCGAGGTCCGGTCACCGGCTCCCATCGATTCCTAGTATTCCCATCGGTGTGCTAGGAATTATGGAAGCAGTAGCCTCGTCACGTCAACAGGTGCCCGGGGGGTGGACCGGTCCCCGGGACGCGAGATCATGGAAGAGTTCGTTCCCGGCTCAGCTGGAGGTACCGTGGCCGCGTCTTCGTCTCCCCCCGCCGCGGGTCCCGCCCGCCACGTCGTGGCCGTCGTCGGCGCCGGCGCCGCGGGGGCACTGACCGCGATGCAGCTCTGCGAGACCGCGATCCGGCGCAGCACGCCGCTGGAGCTGGTGCTGATCGACCCGGCGCCCGAGGCAGGACGCGGCGTCGCGTACGCCACCCCCGACCCGCGGCACCGGCTGAACGTCCCGGCGGGCGGCATGAGCTGCTACCCGGACGACCCCACGCACTTCGTGCGCTGGCTGCACGCCCACGGCGAGCCGGCCGCCTCCGCCTGCGACTTCGTCTCCCGGCACCGCTACGGCGCGTACCTGGCCGACTCCCTCGGCCAGGCCGTCGTCCGCGCCCACGGCACCGTCGCGGTGAGCCGGCTGCGGACGAGGGCGACCGGCTGTACCTGGACCGCCGGCGGGCGCGCCGCCCTGCGCCTCGCCGACGGTCGCACCCAGCGGGCCGACAGCGTCGTCATCGCCACCGGCCCCGCGCCCGGCCTCCGCGGCTGGGTGCCGCAGGCCCTGGGCACGAGCGACCGCTTCGTCCCCGACCCCTGGGCGCCCGGCGCCCTCGACGCGCTCACGGGGGACGGCCACGCCGCCGACGACGTGCTGCTCGTCGGCACCGGCCTGACCGCCGTGGACATGGCGCTGACCCTGGAGCGCGCCGGCCGCGGGGTGCACGCCGTCTCCCGCGGCGGCGAACTGCCCCGGCCGCACGCGCTGACGGCGCTGCCGCCCCTCCAGGCCGACCCCGGCCTGCCCGGCCTGCCGCTGGCGGAGCTGCGCGCCGCCGTACGCCGCCACGTGGCCGCCGCCGCCCGGACCCACGGCGACTGGCGCCCCGCCGTGGACGGGCTGCGCCCGCTGACGCAGGCGGTGTGGGCCCGGCTCTCCGACGAGGACCGGGCCGAGTTCCTGGCGCGCGACGCCTCCCGCTGGAACGTCCACCGCCACCGCATGCCCCCGGCCACCGCGGAGTCGGTCCGCCGGGCGCTGGCCGCCCGGCGGCTGCGGCTGCACACGGGCCGGGTGCAGGACGTCGCGGACGGGCCGGACGGCGGCCTGGCCGTCACGCTGACCGGCGGCCGGACGCTGCACGTCGGCTGGGTCGTCGACTGCACCGGGCCGGGGCTGCGGATCGAGGAGTGCGCCGACCCGCTGTGGCGGGGGCTGCTCGCGGACGGCGCGGCCACACCGGGCCCGCTGGGCATCGGGGTGGCCACCGACGCGGGGCGGCTGCGCCCGGCCGGCGCCGGCGGCCCGGCGATACGGGCCGGCTCCCCCGCCTGGCCGCCGCTGTTCACCCTCGGCTCCGCCCGCCGCGGCGAGCTGTGGGAGACCACCGCCGTCCCGGAGATCCGCGTCCAGGCAGCCGAGGTCGCCGCGGCCGTGCTGGAGCCGCTGCGCGAGCCGGTACGCGGCCGCCGCCGGCCCACCGACGTCAACGGGCTGCCGCTGTCCACGCACGCCGCTGCCGCCGCCTCGTACCGCACCGGCCTGGAGCGGCTGTTGAAGGTCCGCGCCGGCGCGGAGACCGCGCTCGCCCGCGCGGTGGAGCTGGACCCCGGGTTCGCGCTCGGGCACGCGGCGCTCGCGCTCGTCGGACACGAGTGCGGCGCCGAGGTCGACGTGCCGCGGGCGCTGGCGGACGCCCAGCGCGCCGCGCGCGAGCGCGCGGACGAGCGCGAGCGGGCGTTCGTGGAGGTCGTCACCCGCCGGATCGCCGGCTCCGGCGGCGACCAGGCGCTGACGCGGCACCTGGCCGCGTACCCGGGCGACGCGCTGGCGCTGAGCGTCGCCGTGCCGACCATCGCGTTCTCCGGCGTCACCGACCTCGACGGCGCGATGGCCCGCCGGCTGGTGGAGCGCACCACGTCCGCGTACGAGGGGCACTGGTTCCACACCTCGCTGCTGGCCTTCATGCGCCAGGACGACGGCCGCTTCGACGAGGCCGGGGAGCTGGCCCGGCGGGCGCTGGCCGTGGAGCCGGCCGCGGGCCACGCCGTGCACGCGCTCGCCCATGTGCACTACGAGACGGGGGCCCACGAGCGCGGCCGCGACTGGCTGGACGGCTGGATCGGCGACCAGGGCCGCGGCGCCACGCACCGGGCGCACTTCTCCTGGCACGTCGCCCTGCACGAGTTGGCGCTCGACGACCCGGACGCGGTACGGCGGCGCTGGTTCGCGCAGTTGGCGCCGGGCCGGGTGAACGGGGTGCGGGCGCTGGTGGATTCGGGGTCGCTGCTGTGGCGGGCCCGGATGTCGGGGTGCTGGACGGGCGAGCAGCCGGTGGAAGGCGTGCTGGCGGCGGTGGAGCGGGAGGTCGTGGAGCGGCCGGCGACGCCGTTCACGGCGATGCACAGCGCGGTGGCGCTGACGGCCGCGGGCGACGTGGCGGCGCTGCGCCGGCTGCGGACGCACGCGGCGGGCGCGGACCCGGTGATGCGCGAGGTCGTGGCGCCGCTGTGCGAGGCGCTGGAGGCGGTGGTGGAGGAGCGCTGGGCGGACGCGGTGGCGCGCCTGGAGCCGATCCGGCCGGTGCTGCGCAAGGTCGGCGGCAGCGCGGCGCAGCGCGAAGTGGTCGAGGAGACACTGCTGTTCGCGCTGGTGTCGGGCGGCCGGTGCGAGGCGGCGCGGCAGCTGCTGGAGACCCGGCTCGACCGCCGCGACTCCCCCGCCGACCACCGCCGCCTCGCGGCGCTGCCCGGCCTGGACTGACGGCGGGCGCGGCCCGTACGGCCCGTACTCCGGCCCGTACGGTGCCGTCCCTGCGGCCGGGGCCGGGTCCGTGCCGTACCGCCCCCGCTCAGTCCGGCGCGGCCTCGGGCCGCAGCGGACGCCAGTACTGCCGGGTGCCCTCCTCGCGTACGACGTAGCCGAGGCGCTGCGCCTCCTCGCGCAGTTCCTCGACGTCCGTCGCGTTCTTCTTCCCGAGCGCGTGCTCGCGGGCCTTGAGCACGGCGTTGGCCGCCGCGCTCAGCTCCGCGGAGCCGGGGACCCAGCGGTGGTAGCAGCCGGCGTACGGGTCCTCGTGCAGCCACCGGTAGCCGTGCGCGGTGAAGCCCCGGCCGAGGTCGGCGGGCTCCAGGTCGGTGGGCCTGCGCAGCAGTTGGCGGGAGGCGGCGTCGAGGATCACCAGCCGGTCCTTGTCGAGGAACGCGGCGGCGACCTCGGCGCGGGCCAGGATGCGGGACTCGCCGTCCTTGTCGATCCGTACGGTGTCGCCCTCGAAGGTCACGCGCATCGCCAGCACGTACGCGAGGAGCCCGCCGCCCGTCCCCAGCACCAGCCCGGCCACGGGCCCCGCGACCGCCGTCCAGCCGTCGTCGAAGGAGGCCACCAGCTCGAACGGCCCCCGCATCGGCGCCCATTCCCACCCGGCGACCTCGTCCGCGATCAGCGGCACGAGCCAGCCGAGCAGCAGGCCGAGCGCCGGCAGGCCGGCGAGCAGCAGCAGCCGGTACGCCAGGCCGGGGCCCACGGTGGCGGCGGGGCGCTTGGCGGGCCGGCCGCCGTCGGGTCCGCCGCCGCGGCGGTCGTCACGGGACATCGGGGGTGCTCCGGAATCCATCGTCGGTCGTCCTTCCTGCCGGTCCCCCGCGACGCTACGGACGCGGGGCGGGGCGGCGGATCGGCCGAAGGTCTGCGGGGCACGGCGGCGGGTACGACTTTGGTCGCTTTCCGCGGGCGGCGGCACGCAACCGGCCCCGGAGCCGTGGGCTCCGGGGCCGGTCGGGGTCACCGCCGCGTCACAGGGGCTGGACGGTGATGTTGCGGTAGCGGACCGCGTTGCCGTGGTCCTGGAAGCGGATGGCGCCGGCGACCGGCGTCTCCGGCTTCCCGGCCCCGGTGGGGCCGTCGACGGCGACGTCGTCCTGGACCTTCACGCCGTTCCACACCACCGAGATACGTGCGTCCTCGGTCTTCTTGCCGTCCGCGTCGAAGCGGGCGGCGCGGAAGGTGATGTCGTACGTCTGCCAGGTCCCCGGCGGCTTCGCCGCGTTCACGTCGGCCGCCTTCTTCTTGTAGATGGCGGCGGCGTCGTCGTTCGCCAGCGGGTCCTTGCCGTACGAGTCGAGGATCTGGACCTCGTACCGCTCCTGGAGGTACACGCCGCTGTTGGCGCGGTCCTGCCCGGTGACGTCCGGCGGCAGCTCGGGCAGCCAGAACTCCACGTGCAGCTTGAAGTCCTCGTACGCCTTCTTGGTGCGGATGTCGCCGCAGCAGACCTCCATGGCCTCGCCGTCGAGCAGCGGCCACTCCGGCGTCCTGCCGTCCAGGTGCTGGAAGGCGGAGCGGTCCGCGCCGTCGAAGAGCGTGACGGGCTCTCCGCTGCGGTGGACGCTGAGCATGTCGAGGTTGACGTGCCCGGTGTCGTCCTCCTCGTTGACGTACCGGACGGTGTTACTGCCCGCGCGCAGCGAGACCTTCTCGGTCTTCGTCGTCCACTCCTCCCAGGTGCCGGTGGACGCGAGCTGCGTCTGCTTCACCTTCTCGCCGTTGACGTACATGCTGACCGTCTTGGTGCCGGTGAAGGGGTTCGGGCCGTTGGAATAGCGCAGTCCGACGTCGTAGGTGCCTCCCTTCCGGGTCGTGACGTCGAACGTGGTGGACGCGCCCTTCGTGCCGTAGCCAGCGACGAAGCCGCGGCCGGTGTAGGCGTCGTGGTCGTCGGCGAGCCGCGCGCCGCCGTCGAGCCGGGCCTCCTCGGCCTCGTACGCGGTGGGCACGGGCGCGCCGTCACCGGGGATGTTGTTCAGCGTGTACCACGCCTCGGTGCTCCACAGCTCCTGGCCGCCGTCGGCGGTGAACGGGCGCGGGGAGCGCACGTGCACCACGTGGCCGGGCTTGAGGCCGGGGATCTCCAGGGTGACCTTCTTGCGGTCGTCGGAGAGCTCCGCGGAGGTCACCGGCAGCACCTCTTCGTCCACCTTGGGGCCGCCGTACTCGGGGGTGGGGACGTAGCGCCACTGGGTCACCGTGTAGTGCTCGGCGAGCGCGTCGGCGGTCTCCTGGGAGAGGGGCTTGGTGTAGCTCATCTCGAAGCCGGTCTCGGTGGCGTCCATCGAGACGATGTCGAACGCCTCGCTGCCGCCGGGCGTCAGCTTCTGCAGGCCGTGGGTCAGCTTGCCGGGCTGGCCCCAGTTGCCGCCCGCGCCCAGGCCGCCGGCGTAGATCGCGCCGTCGGGGCCCATGCTGATGCGGTTGACGCCGGCCTCCAGGCCCTGGGTCATGCGGAAGACCGCGCCCTGGTACTCGCCCTTGACCTTCTCCAGATCGGCCCGCTGGATGCCGCCGTAGGTGACGTCGCCGAAGAGGAGCTGGCCCGCGAAGGTGCCCTTGTCCATGTACAGCGGCGTGCTGGGCGAGTTGGCTATCTCGTTCTGCGGCAGCCAGAGTACGGGCTGGGTGACGGGCCGGTCGTCGAACGGCCCGTCGGGGTTGGTGTAGTGGTTGAAGAAGCGGTCCTGCTTGATGTGCAGGAGCTTCGACGACGGCAGCCAGCCGCCCTGGTTGTCGAGGACGAACAGGTCGTCGTTCTTCCCCCAGCCGATGCCGTTGGGGGTGCGCAGGCCGCCGGCCACGTAACTGACCTTGCCGGTCTTGCGGTTGACCTTGATGGTCGTGCCGCGGTTCTCGGACGGCTGCGGGTCGGTGGTGGCGCCGCCGTAGTTGATGGCGACGGACAGGTTCAGGTAGAAGAACCCGTCCTTGTAGAGCAGGCCGAAGGCGAACTCGTGGAAGTTGTTGCTGAACGGCCAGGTGGCGACGGTCTCGTAGGCGTCGGCGACGTCGTCGCCGTCGTCGTCCTTCAGCCGCGTCAGCTCGTGCTTCTGCGAGACGTAGAGGTCGCCGTCGACGTACTTGATGCCCTGCGGCTCCTTCAGGCCCTCGGCGACCTTCTTGACGGTCACCTCCTCCGGCGAGGTGTCGCCGGTGACGTTGTCGAGGAGGTAGACCTCGCCGGTGACGTTGTCGGTGCCGCCCCAGGTGGTGACCGCGAGCCGGCCGTCGGGCAGCCAGTCCATCGCGGAGACCTGCGGCTCGAAGCCCTCGGGGCGCAGGTCGGTCAGCTTGAAGTCGGGGTGGACGTCGTTGAGCGGCAGGCCGTCGCCGGGCGAGTCGGTGTAGCCCTCGCACTCCTTGCGGCCCGGCGCGGTGACGCGGACGACGCCGGCGTCGGTGCTGAGCACCGAGTTCGGCACAGTGGTGAAGCCGTCGGCGCCCGGGGGCTGCCAGGCCAGGGTGACCTGCTGGCCGCCGCCGCGCTCGAAGTGCTCGATGAACAGCGAGTGGTAGCCGGCGGTCAGTTCGACGGTGCCGTCCTTGGGCGGATCGGTGCCGTGCAGCCCGTCGTGGTCGATGACGACCTGGTTGTCGATGAGCAGCCGCGAGCCGTCGTCGCTGGTGAGGCGGAAGGTGTACGTGCCGTCCTGGGGCACGTTGACGTTGGCGATGGTGTGCGAGACGAAGTTGTCCTCGAAGCCGAAGTCCTCGGCGGTCGAGAAGTCGATCTGCGGCATGAGCTTGTCGACGTTCGGGGTCTGCGCGGGCTTGAGTGCGCAGATCTCGTCGAGCGGGACCTGCACGTCGTACGTGCGCAGCGTCACGCCGGGCTCCTGCGGAGGGAGTTCGGCGAAGGGCTGGTTCTGCTGGTTCTGCTCGTTCTGCGGGCCGGGGGCCCGTTCGGGGTCGGGTGCGGGGTCGGCGCCGGCGGGTGCGGCCCAGAAGCCGCCGACGAGGAAGGCCGCCGCGAGCACCGTGGTCATCCGTCTGCGGACACGGGGGTACAGCCGTGCGGACATTCGTTCCTCCATACGCGAAAGAGGGCGGGAAGAACCTTCAGATTCCGGGCGGGTGCGGCGCTGAGCCTAAAGACTTCGTCCGGGCGTGTCCATACTTTGTCATCCGAGAGAAAAAAGTTCCGGGACCAGGTCGTGGGCATCGCGGCGGGCGGGGAGCACCGCGGCCTCGGGCGCGGGGGTGGCCGGCCAGCGGAGGCGCACCCCGGTGTCGGCCCAACCGCCGACGGCGGCGAGGAACTTGTCGAGCGCCGGGTTCGACAGGCCGCGGGCCTGGAGCGGCGCGACGTGCCGGCGGAACAGCTCGGCCAGCCGGCGCTGGACGTCCTGGGCCGCGGCCGGGTCGGTGTGCATCGTCTCGTACCAGCGGACCGAGCCGGCCGGTGCGAGGGCCGCGACGTTGGAGTAACTGCCCTGCGCGCCGTTCGCGATGCCGGTGGCCAGCAGATGGCCCGGGACGAAGACGGAGCAGCGCGCGGTGTGGGGGCGCACGGCGTCGTACCAGGCGTCGTCGCCGCCCGCGGTCTTCAGGCCGACGAGCGCGGGCACCTCGTCCAGCAGCCGGCCGAGCAGCGCGGGCGAGACGGGGGTCTTGGCGTGCGGGGGGTTGTAGAGCACCAGCGGCACCGGGTCCGCCACCTCGGCGATCCGGGCGAGGAAAGCGACGGCCTCGTCGTCGGAGAGCGGCAGCCAGTCCGGCAGGATCACCTGCAGCGCGCCGGGGGACAGTTCACGTGCGCGGCGCACCCGGGCGACGGCGGTCTGCGCCACCGGGTGGGAGGCGCCGATCTGGAAGGGCACGCCCGCGGCGGTGCACCGCTCGGCGAGCAGTTCGTTGATGCCGTCGAACTCGTCCTCGGCCAGGGTGTGGAACTCGCCGGCCGTGCCGTGCGCGTAGATCCCGTGCAGGCCCGCGTCCAGCAGCGCGTCCAGCTGTGCGGCCAGCCGGCCCCGGTCGATCGCTTCGCCGTCGTCCAGGGGCAGGAGCAGCGTCCCCCAGACCCCGGTGATGTCCTTCGCTCTGAGTGGTGTCATGCACTGGAGCGTACGAGCCCGGTCTGCACGCGACAGGGGCCGGTGGGTCTATACCCAGCCCGCGGGGAGCCGTGCGCCGCCGGCGCTGAGGTGGCGGAGTGCGGCGGCGATGGAGTGGCAGTCGAAGAGCGCCGAGTGCTCGGCGCCCGCGGCCGGCTTCGGCAGGCCGAGGGCCTGCCAGAGCCGGCCGGAGTTGGCCGAGGCGGTCTGCGGGGCCAGCGTGTTGATCCAGGGGCGGACGTTGAGGAACCCGTTGTCGAGGAAGCCGTTCGCGACCTGCTCGCCGCGGGCGCGGGCCCACCCGGCGTTCTCGCCGAGCACGACCATGTCGTTGCCGTACGAGAGCACGGAGCGGCCCTTGCAGAAGCCGAGGAAGTCGCCGAGCGCCGCGGCCGGCGCGCGGCCCTCGCGGTCGACGGCCTCCTGCCCGATGCCCGTCAGCTCGGTGAAGTACGGGGACAGCCGCGGGTTCACGACGGGCCGTACCAGGGTCTCGAACTCGTCGGCCACCGCGAGGTCCGCGTCCAGCCGCAGGGCGCCGATCTGCACGATCTCCCGCAGCTCGCCCGGCGCGGACCAGTCCCGCTCCGGCGCTCCCGGCCACGTGGTGAACTCCAGGTCGAAGACGATGAATGACGACACGTGGCCCTCCTACGGTTGCGCGGCAGCCAGCGTACGACCGCGGCGGTGGGCAGCGGTCAACCGGGGAGGCGGGCGTCGGCGCGGTCCGGGGCGTAGAGGTCGTCGACGACCATGGCGGCGGCGCCGACGAGGGCGGAGCGGTCGCCGAGCCGGGCGGTCACGACGTCGAGGTGCGCCGTGGTGCGGGGCATCGCCCGCCGGTAGAGCAGCTCGCGCACGCCGGTGAGGAACGGCACGGACGACAGCTCGCCGGCGATCATCAGCACGCCGGGGTTGAGCAGCGTGACGACCGTGACCAGCACCTCCCCCACCCGCTGCCCCGCCTCCCGGGCCAGCCGCACCGCCTCGGGGTGCCCGGCGGTCAGCAGGTCGCGCACGTCGGACCCGGACGTCGCGGGCACCCCGAGGGCGTCGAGCCGGGCCGCGAGCGCGTGCCCGCTGGCGACGGCGGCCAGGCAGCCGTACGAGCCGCAACTGCACAGCGCCTCCCGGCTGTCGTGCAGCCGTATGTGCCCGATGTCGCCGGCGCCGCCGTCGATGCCGCGGTAGACGCCGCCGTCCACGACGACCCCGGCGCCTATGCCCGTGGACGCCTTGACGAGCAGGAACGCGGCGCAGTCGGCGAAGCCGGCGCGCTGCTCGCCGTACGCCATGAGGTTGGCGTCGTTGTCGACGAACACGGGGACGTCCGGGGCGCCGCCGAGCCGGGCGGCGAAAGTGCGCCGCAGGTGCGCGGTGATCGGGTAGCCGTCCCAGCCGGGCATGATCGGCGGCTCCACGACGCGGCCGGCGGCGGTGTCCACGGGCCCGGGCACGGACAGGCCGATGCCGCAGACCCGTGCCGCGCTCTCGCCCGCCTCCGCCAGCAGCGGGCCGAACCAGCGGCACACCTCCGCCAGCACCGGCTCCGGGCCGTCGCCGATGACCAGCGGGCCGTTCCGTTCGGCGAGTAAGTTCCCGGCGAGGTCGAGCACGGCGGCGCGGCCGTGCCGGGTCTCCAGGTCGGCGGCGAGGACGACCGCGTGCCGGTCGTCGAACTCCAGCCGTGCGGAGGGCCGTCCGCCGGTGGAGGTGCCGGCCGCCTCGCGGATCCAGCCGGCGCGGAAGAGCTGGTCGAGGCGGAGCCCGACGGTGGACCGGGACAGCCCGGTGGCCCGCTGCAACTCGGCGCGGGTGGGCGCCTCGCCGCTGCGGATGAGGCGCAGCAGTCGCCCCGCGCTTGCCGGGTTCGCCGCCATCGTCCTCCCTGTCCCCTGCTCGTCGGCGCACCGCCGCGACGGTGCGCCGGCCGGTCGGCCGGTGCCCGCGCACCGCCCGGTGGCGGCGCGCTCCCCCCGGGAACAGGAGTACCACGCGGTGCCGGCAACCGCCGCGCGGGGCGGGGTCCGGCGGCACCGGGCCGCGGTTCAGCGGCGGCGGCGCACGCGGCGTACGGCCAAGACGGCTGCGGCGAGCGCCGCCGCGGCCGCGGCCCCGGCGGCGGCCCGCTTGGCGACCGGCACACCGGCGGTACGGACCAGGTCCAGCGGCTCCGTCGCGGGGGCGGCGGCCCCTACGTCGTCGGCCGCGGCCCCGGCCCCCGCTCCGGCTGCCACGCCGGCCCCGGCTCCTGCTCCTGCTCCTGCTCTCTCGCCGGCCGGCTCCGGGTCCTGCCCCGCGCCCGTCTCCCCCCGCGCCCCGCCGTCCGCCAGCTTCCCCGCCAGGCACTCCGCGAACCGCCCCACCAGCCGGTCGCCCACCTCCGCCAGCACCCCGCGCCCGAACTGCGCGGGCCGGCCCGTGACCGCCAGGTCCGTCACCACCGACACCCGCGTGCCGCCGTCGGCCTCCGCCAGCTCGCCCGTGACCGTGGCCCGCGCCGTGCCCGTGCCGCGGGCCTCCTTGCCGTTCGCGGAGAGCACCATGCGCCGGGCCGCCTCGTCCTTCTCCTGAAAGGACGCCGTGCCCCGGTAGGTGAGCGTGATCGGGCCGACCTTCACCTTCACCGTCCCGCGCACCGTCTCGCCGTCGAAGCTCTCGACCGCCGCCCCGGGCATGCAGGGGGCGATGCCCTCGATGTCGAGCAGCGCCCGCCACGCCTCGTCGGCCGGTACGGGAACGGTGAACTCGTGCCGCAGCTCCATGGCGGTCCCTTCGTCGCCGGGTTCGTCGTCATGCGCCGGCCGCCCCCCGCACCACCGCGGCCAGCCGTTCGAGCGCCGCGAGGCTGTGCCCGGCCACGAAGGCGTCGACGTGCGGCAGCACCGCGGCCATGCCGCCCGCGAGCGGCTCGTAACCGGGGCGCGCCTTGCGCGGGTTGGCCCACACCACGCGGTGCGCCAGCCGGTGCAGCCGGCGGGCCTGGCCGCCGAGGAGGGTGGTGTCGCCGCGCTCCCAGCCGTCGGAGAGCACGACGACGACAGCGCCGCGCGCCAGGCCGCGCTGCCCCCACCGGTCGAGGAAGGCCCGCAGGGTCTCGCCGAGCCGGGTGCCGCCGCTCCAGTCCGGCACGGCGGTGCCGACCGCGGCCAGCGCGGCGTCGGGGTCGCGGTGGGACAGCTGCCGGGTGACGCGGGTCAGCCGGGTACCGAGGGTGAAGACCTCGGTGGCGGGGGCGGCTCCGGAGGTGCGGGCGTGCCGGGCGGCGTGGGCGAAGCGCAGCAGGACGTCGGCGTACGGGGACATGGAGCCGCTGACGTCGAGCAGCAGGACGACGCGGCGCGGCTTGTGCGCGGGGGTGCGGCGGCGCAGCGCGGCCGGCTCGCCGCCGCCGCGCAGCAGCTCCCGTACGGTGCGCCGCGGGTCGACGGCGCCGCGGCGGGCGGGGCGCAGGCGGGCGGTGCGGCGCTGCTCGCCGCGGAGCGCGAACGCCGTGCGCAGCCGGTGCAGTTCGGCGCGCTCGGCGGCGGTGAGCCCGGCGATGTCGCGGTGCCGCAGCACCTCGGCGGCAGCGGCCCGGGCGGCGGCCGGGACCGCGGGGGCGGTGCGCCCGCCGTCGTCACCGGGCGCCTCGGCCGCGGCGTGCGCGGTGGGGCGGACGCGGGGCGGCGGCGCGGTACGGGGCCGGGGCGGCGGCGCCGTGCGGTCGCCGAAGTACGCGGCGAACGCCCGGTCGTAGTGCGCCAGGTCCTCCGCCCGGCCGCAGAGTGTGACCCGCCCGGCCCAGTACACCTCGCGCCGCCCGGTGCCGAGCGCGTCCACGGCGCCGAGGAACGTCTGCACCCGCTCGCCGTCGGCCGGCACTCCCGCCTCCCGCAGCGTCCGTGCGAACCCGACGAGCACGGCGACGCCGTCGCCCCACGCGCCGGGTCCGGCTAGGCCCGTAGCGGCGCAGTCCGGGCCCGCTTCCGCGCGGCCGGGGTCCGGCCCGGCCGCGTCCGGTCCGCCCCGGTCCGTGCCGCTGCCGCCGCGCCCGCGCATCCGCCCGTCCGCCACCGCGGTCAGCTCCCCCGCGCCGCGGCCAGCAGCCCCTTGAGGTCCAGCGCCACCGCCCGCTGGGTGTCCTCGCGGTACTTCAGCACCGAACCCAGCGTCGCCACCGCCAGGTCCGCGTCCAGCTCCGTCGCGCCCAGTGCCGCCAGCGCCTCCGCCCAGTCGATCGTCTCGGCCACCCCCGGCGGCTTGACCAGGTCCATGCCGCGCAGCTGCTGCACCGCCGCGGTCACCTGCGCCGCCAGGCGCCGCGCGACCAGCGGGCGGCGGCTGCGGACGATCGCCAGTTCGCGGGCGTAGCCGGGGTGGGCGAACCAGTGGAAGAGGCAGCGCCGTTTGAGCGCGTCGTGGACCTCGCGGGTGCGGTTGGAGGTGAGCACCACCACGGGCGGGGTCTCGGCCCGCAGTGTGCCCAGCTCCGGGATGGTCACCGCGTAGTCGGCGAGCAGCTCCAGCAGGAACGCCTCGAACTCGTCGTCCGCGCGGTCGATCTCGTCGATCAGCAGCACGCTCGGGCTCGTCCGCAGCGCGCGCAGCAGCGGCCGGGCGACGAGGAACCGCTCGCCGTACAGCTCGTCCTCCAGCCGGCCGGCGTCCGTGACGCCGGCCGCCTCGGCCGCCCGCAGGTGCAGCAGCTGGCGCGGGAAGTCCCAGTCGTAGAGCGCCTGGGAGGCGTCGATGCCCTCGTAGCACTGGAGCCGGACGAGCGGCGCGCCGAGGACGTCGGCGAGCGCGGCGGCCAGCGCGGTCTTGCCCGCGCCGGCCTCGCCCTCGCAGAAGAGCGGGCGGTGCAGGGTGAGCGCGAGGTGGCAGGCGACGGCCAGGCCGTCGTCGGCGAGGTAGCCTGTCGACTCCAGCCGGTCCCGCAGCTCCCCGGGTGACGCGGGCAGCGGCGCCCGCGCGGGCACGGGCCGGGCGCCCCCTGACGCGGACCGCACGGCTTCCGGCACCCGCGCGTCGCGGGCGCCGCCGTGCGGCCCGCGCCTCTCCGGCTCCCCCGCCGGCTCCTCACGCGCCACCGGGCTCGCCTCCCCCGGCCCCGGCCGTCCCGTTCCGGCCGCCCGTCACGCCGGCCCGGCCGCCGCGAGCACCGCTCTGCGGGTGAGCACCCGGGCGAGGTGGGCGCGGTACGCGGCGGAACCCGACAGGTCCGCCGCCGGGCGGGTGCCCTCGGCCGCGGCGGACGCCGCCTCCGCGACCGGCTCCTCCGCCGCCTGTGCCCCGGCGAGCGCCGCCTCGACGGCCGCCGCACGCACCGGCGTCGGGCCCATGCTGGTCAGCCCGATGCGCGCCTCGGCGATCCGCCCGCCGGCGCACCGCACCGCCGCGGCCACGCCGACGAGGGCCCACGCCTGCGCAGTCCGGCTGAACTTCTCGTAACGGAAGCCCCAGCCGTCGTACTTGGGCACCCGGATCCCGGTCAGCAGTTCGCCCGGCTCCAGCGCCGTGGTCAGGTAGTCGGTGAAGAACTCCCGGGCCGGGACCGTCCGCCGGCCCCGCGGTCCGACCGCGGTCAGCTCGGCGTCCAGCGCGAGCGCCACCGCCGGCAGGTCGGCGGCGGGATCGGCGTGGGCCAGCGAGCCGCCGAGGGTGCCGAGGTGCCGGACGGCCGGGTCGGCGACGGTGGCGGTGGCCGCGGCGAGCAGCCCGGCGTGGCGGCGTACCAGCGGGTCGGCGACGACTTCGTGGTGGGTCGTCATCGCGCCGATGAGCAGCGCGTCGCCGTCGTCGCGTACGCCGCGCAGCCCGGGGATCCGGCCCACGTCCACGACCAGGTCGGGGAAGGCGAGCCGCATCCGCAGCAGCGGCAGCAGGCTCTGCCCGCCGGCGAGCACCTTGGCCTCGCTCCCGGCGGCTTCGGCGCCGGCGAGGGCGCCGACGGCCTCGCCGACCGACTCGGGGCGTACGTAGTCGAATGCCGCGGGGATCATGCCGGGTCTCCCTTCCGTGCCCGCGCCTCCTGGATCGCCTGCCACACGCGCTCCGGCGTGCAGGGCATCCGCACGTCGGTGACGCCCAGGGGCCGCAGCGCGTCCACGACCGCGCCCACGACCGCGGGGGTGGAGGCGATCGTGCCGGCCTCGCCGACGCCCTTGACGCCCAGCGGGTTGGACGTGGCGGGGGTCTCGGTGCGGTCGGTGACGAAGTCGGGCAGGTCGGGGGCGGCGGGCACGTGGTAGTCGGCGAGGGTGCCGGAGACGAGGTTGCCGTCGTCGTCGTAGACGGCCTCCTCGTACAGCGCCTGGGCGATGCCCTGCGCGAGGCCGCCGTGCACCTGGCCCTCCACGATCAGCGGGTTGACGACCTTGCCGACGTCGTCCACGGCGACGTACGAGCGGATGCGGACCGCGCCGGTCTCCGTGTCCACCTCGACGGCGCACAGGTGGGTGCCGTGCGGATAGGAGAAGTTGTCCGGCTCCACGACGTGTCCCGCGTTGATCGTCGGCTCCATGCCGTCGGGCAGGTCGTGGCCGGTGAAGGTCGCGAAGGCGACCTCCTGGATCGTCTTCGCCGCCTCCGGCGAGCCGCGCACGGCGAAGGTGCCCGCCGTGAACTCCAGGTCCTCCTCGCTCGCCTCCATCAGGTGGGCCGCGACCCGGCGCGCCTTGCCCACCACCTTCACCGCCGCCTCGTGCACCGCGACGCCGCCGACGACCAGCGAGCGCGAGCCGTAGGTGTCCATGCCCTGCGGCGCGACGCGCGTGTCGCCGTGGAGCACGTCGACGTCCTCGACGGGGACGCCGAGCACGTCGGCGGCTATCTGGCTCCAGGTGGTGGCGTGCCCCTGGCCGTGCGGGCTGGTGCCGGTGATGACCTCGACCTTGCCGGTGGGCAGCATCCGGATGCTCGCCGCCTCCCAGCCGCCGGCCGCGTACCGAAGGTCGCGCAGCACCCGGCTGGGGGCCAGGCCGCACATCTCGGTGTATGTGGAGACGCCGACGCCGAGCCGCACGGTGTCGCCGCGCTCGTGCCGCTCGCGCTGCTCGGCGCGGAGCGCGTCGTAGCCGAAGTGGGCGAGGGCCTTGTCGGTGGCGGCCTCGTAGTTGCCGCTGTCGTAGGTCAGGCCCGCGACCGAGGTGTACGGGAACTCGCCGTGCCCGATCCAGTTGCGCCGGCGCAGCTCGACGGGGTCGAGGCCGAGTTCGGCGGCGAGTTCGTCCATGACGCGCTCGACGGCGTACGTGGCCTCGGGGCGGCCGGCGCCGCGGTAGGCGTCAGTGGGGGTCTTGGTGGTGAAGACGCCGGTGCAGTGGAAGGCGTAGGCGTCCATCTTGTAGATGCCCGGGTACATGAAGGCCCCGAGGATGGGGATGCCGGGCGTGACGAGCATGAGGTACGCGCCCATGTCGGCCAGCAGGTCGACCTTCATGCCCAGCAGCCTGCCGTCGCCGGTCGCGGCGACCTCGACGTCCTGGATCTGGTCGCGGCCGTGGTGGGTGGCGAGGTAGCCCTCGGAGCGGGACTCGGTCCACTTCACCGGGCGGCCGAGGCGCTTGGCGACGACGAGCGCGAGGGCCTCCTCCGCGTACACCTGGAGCTTGGAGCCGAACCCGCCGCCGACGTCGGGGGCGATGACCCGGATCTTCTGCTCGGGGATGCCGGTGACGACGGCGAGCATCAGGCGCAGGATGTGCGGGATCTGCGTGGCGGAGTACAGGGTGTACTCGTCGGCGCCGGTGGCCGCGGGGGCGGCGAGGACGGCGCGGGGCTCCATGGCGTTGGGGATGAGGCGCTGCTGTACGTACCGGCGGGTGACGACGACGTCGGCGCGGGCCCTGGCCGCGGCGTAGTCGCCGCTCGCCAGGGGCCAGTCGAAGCAGCGGTTGGTGCCCTCGGCGGCGTGGACGAGCGGGGCGCCGTCGGCGAGCGCGGCCTCCATGTCGAGCACGGGCGGCAGCGGGGTGTAGTCGACCTCGACGGCCTCCAGCGCGTCGGCGGCGGCGTAGCGGTCGCGGGCGACGACGACGGCGACGGGGTCGCCGGCGTGGCGTACCTCGTCGGCGGCGAGCGGCGGGTGGTCGGGGTGGACGATGTCCTCGGTGACCGGCCAGGCGCAGGGCAGGGAGCCGAGTTCGCCGTCGAGGTCCGCGGCCCCGAACGCGGCGACGACGCCCGGGCGTTCGCGTACGGCGGTGAGGTCGAGGCGGTCGATGCGGGCGTGCGCCATCGGGCTGCGCAGCACCGCCATGTGGAGCATGCCGGGCAGGGTGAGGTTGTCGGTCCAGCTCGTGCGGCCGGTGACCAGGCGGGCGTCTTCCTTGCGGGGGTGGGAGCGGCCGACGGCGGGTGCGGGGCGCTCTGCGGTGGTCATATCGCGGCCTCCCCGCCGGTGTCGGCCCCGGAATCGGCGCCCGTTCCGGCTCCGGCGTCGGCCGCGGCCAGGACGGCGCGCACGATGTTCTGGTAGCCGGTGCAGCGGCAGAGGTTGCCCTCCAGGCCGTGTCTGACCTCCTCCGCGGTGGGGTGCGGGTTGGCCCGCAGCAGGTCGCGGGCGGCGAGGATCATCCCGGGGGTGCAGTAGCCGCACTGCAGCCCGTGCTCCTCGTGGAAGGCCCGCTGGAGCGGGTGCCACCGGCCGTCGGCGGCCAGCCCCTGGATCGTCGTCACCTCCGCCCCGTCGGCCTGGACGGCCAGCATGGAGCAGGATTTGACGCTGGCGCCCGACACGTCGACCGTGCAGGCACCGCAGTTGCCGGTGTCGCAGCCGACGGGTGTGCCGGTCAGGCCCAGGCGGTCGCGCAGGTAGTGCACGAGGAGCAGGCGCGGCTCCACGTCGTCCTCGTAGGTCGTGCCGTCGACTGTGACCGAGATGCGGCTCATGTGCCCTCCCCGGATCGGACGGGTCCGTGGCGCTGTGATGTGCGCCACTGTAGGACCGCATCCGGGACGGGGGAACCAGGCGGTGGCCCACGGGATTCATCCAGGCCCGCGCCCGGCGGCGGTCCGCCGCGGGGACACGCCGCGTCACTCCACGTGGTCAGCCATGGCCGGAGGCGGTCCGAACTGCCGCTTGTCGCATAGTGATCATTCTCATCCGATGGGGTGGTACTGGCGTGACGCGCGGGGCGGTGGGTCCCGGTGAACCGGTTCGTCCCGGGTCGCCCTTCTAGGGTCGGGCCCGCACGGACACCCGATCGTCTTCGGAAAGGCCCTCATGAAGCTGCGCACCGCCCTGGGTTCCGCACTCGCCGCCCTCGCCCTCGTCCTGCCGCTGGCCGGACCCGCCCAGGCCGCCCAGGGCGACTTCCACTACACGTACGTGGACGGCTTCGGCCAGGAGCGCCTGGTCGACCTGCACGACCCGGTCAGCGGCAAGTGCATCAACCTCCACGGGGTCGGCGACGACGAGGTGCCGCCCGGCTACGCCCCGCACAACGAGACGGACACCGCCGCGACCGTCTACGTCGGCGCCAACTGCACAGGGCCCGAATGGCGGTTGCGGGAGCACGGCCGGCCCACCAGGGACGCCCTGGAGCTTCGCTCGGTGCGCTTCGACGCCCCCGGCCTCCGCTGAGCCCCGGCGTACCGGCGGGGCGGTAGCGGACCCCGCCGCGGGCCCGGCCGCGGGGGCGCGGCCGGGCCCCGCCGGCTCAGGCGACGGTGACCGGGTGGCGGACGACCGCGTCGAAGAGGTAGCCCTGGTCGTTGTGGACGGTGGTGGCCGGCTGGGTCCGGCCGCTCACGTCGGTGGCGCGGGCCCGTACGTCGGCCGGGCCCGGCCGCTCCGGCCGCCAGGTGGCCGACCAGCGCACCCAGCCGTCCGCGCGCGGGCCGTCCGCGAGTTCGGCGCGGCGCCAGGTGGCGCCGCCGTCGGTGCTGACCTCGACCTTGCGCACGCCGCCGGCGCCCGACCAGGAGCGGCCGGTCAGCCGGTGGGTCTCGCCGGCGGCGAGGGTGGCGTTCCACGGCAGTTCGAAGGCGCTCTTGAGGGTCTGCCGGCTCAGCGGCTCGCTGCCCTCGGGCGGGTAGGAGGGGCCGAAGAGGCGGTAGAAGTCGGTGTTCCACGGGGAGTACAGCGGCTCGGCGGAGACCTGCACATCCCCGACCCACTTGATCGAGGAGATGCCGACCCACGACGGTACGAGCACGCGCACCGGGTGCCCGTGGTCGGCGGGCAGCGGCTCGCCGTTCATCTCGTACGCGAGGATCACGTCGTCCAGCGCCTTGGCCACCGGCAGCGGGCGGCGCACGTGGCCGAGGTTGATCCCGTCCGCCACGTACTCGTCGTCCAGCCCGCTCGGCATCACGTCGACCGCCCGCCGGGTCAGCCCGGCCCGCCGCAGCACGTCGCCCAGGCGCACGCCGCGCCAGCGGGCGACGCCGATGGCGCCGAGGGTCCACGACGTGCCGGAGACGGTGCCGCCCTGCTGGGTGGCGAACAAGCTGCGCCCGTTGCCGGCGCACTCCACGAACGCCGACCGGACCGCGGTGGGCAGCGCCTTGAGGTCGTCGAGCCCGAACTCCGCCGCGCCGCCGCGCAGTCCGTCGCCCCAGACGCGCAGGCTCCAGTCGGCGGCGTCGAGCAGGGGTGTGGCGGTGTGGTTGCGGACGAAGAAGCGGTCGGCGGGTGTGTGGTAGCCGGTGCCCTTCAGGGCGGGCCAGTTGGTCTCGGCGTTGGTGCCGCGGACCGTGAACAGCTCGGGCGGCAGCGGCTTGACGATGCCGCCGGCCCGGGGCGCGGACGGCGCCGCCCCGGCGGATGGGGCGCCGAGGGCGCCCAGGGCGCCGGCCCCGCCGGCGGCGGCGAGGAGCCGCAGCATGTCGCGCCTGGCGACGCCCGGGGTGCGGGCGTCGCCGTCGAGCCACTGGCGCAGGCGGCGGCGGTCGTACGAGGTCTCGTCGGACGGGCGCGATGTCGGCATGACGTCGATCATCCGGGCGCCCGTCCGCAGAACACCATTGCCCGTTTGTGAAGAACTCGTGAAACCACCCGGAGGGCGTACGGGCCTTCGGCCCGGCCCGCGCCCGGTGGCGAATCCCGGCGCGAGGAGCGAGCGTTCGTGCGACGGGCGCGCACGCCGGAACGCGCCTGCGGGTGGATTGCGGGCGCGCGGCGCGTAGTCGGGCGCGGCGCGGAGCAACTTCCGGCCGTGACCCGGGAGAACACACCGCGCACCGCGCGGTCCGCCGTACGCGCCGCCGTGGTGCTCGCCGCACTCGCCGCCGCCGGCCCGGCCGTGCCGGGCGCCGCCGTTGCCGACGCCCCGCGGACCGCCCCCGTACGGGCGTGGGCACTGCCCGGCGACGGATGCGTGCGCGTCGGCGGGGACCTGCCGCTGGAGGAGCTGGGACGCATCGCGCGGGAGCAGGGCGTCGGGGAGGCGGTGCGGCAGGGGTGCGGCGGGAAGCCGGAGCCGCCCGCGCCGACTCCCACCCCCACCCCCACGCCACGGCCCCCGGCGCCGCCGCCCGCGTCCCCTGCGACCGAGCCCGAAGCGCCCGCCCCGCCGGAGCCGGCCGCACCCGTGCCCCCGGTGCCGCCGGCAGCCGTGCCGGTACGGCCCACGCCCACGCCCACACCGACTCCCTCGCCCAGCCGCCCGCCCAAGCCGAGCCCCGCCCCCACTCCTTCGCCCTCGCTGCGGCCCCTCTACCACGAGCCGCCGCCGCGCGCGGTCGACGAGGGCACCTCGCCCGTCACCAGAATGCTTCTCTTCGTCGCCCCCGCGATCCTCGCCGCCGCCGCGCTCGGCGGCTCCGGCGCGGCCCGCAACCGCTCCTGACCGCCCCGCAGCCCGACCGCCGGAGGCAGCCCGTGTCCGAATGGCTCATGCTCACCCTCGCGATGGCCGCGGCCATCGCGGTCGTCGTCCTCATCACGGTCCTCCGGCACCGCCGCCCCGACGAGGAGTTCGACCCCGACGAGACCCCCGACGTCATCGAGTACATGACGATGATGATCGGGGTGGTGTACGCGATCGTGCTCGGCCTGGCGATCGCCGGCGTCTGGGAGGCCAAGGGCAGCGCGGAGGACTCGGTGCAGCGGGAGGCGTTCGCGCTGCACGAGACCAGCGAGCGGCTCGCCCAGTACCCGGCCCCGGTGCGCGAGGAGATCCGCGCCGACATCGCGGCGTACGTCGGCTACGCCGTGCACGACGAGTGGCCGGCGATGCAGGACGGCGACGGGCTGAGCGAGCGCGGCGACGAACTGCTCGACGACGTGCGCCGCGGGCTCGACGCGTACGTGCCGGAGACCGACGCCGAGAACCGCGCCGCCTACGCGCTGGGCGACCAGATCGCGGCGGCCGAGGAGGCCCGCAACGAGCGGGCGCTGAACTCGGGCCCCACGATGCCCTCCCTGGTGTGGTTCGGGCTGATCTCGGGCGGGCTGGTGGCGATGGGGATGGTGTTCGCGCTGCAGATCCAGCGCTCGGCGCGCGAGTTGATCCTCGCGGGGCTGCACAGCGGGCTGCTGGCGTTCCTGCTCTTCCTGGTCTGGGAGTTCGACCAGCCCTACGTCCGCGACTCGGCCGGCATGCTGGAGCCGTTCACCACGCTCTTCCCGAACGCCGCCGGCTGACCCGCCGCTCCCCCGCGTCGGTGCCCGCCCGGCCGCGGTCGGAGGTTGTAGCGTCGCCGCATGACGCACTCACCGACCGCCCCGCCGCCGGGCCCCGCGGGCACCACGTTCGACCTCGGCGGCGACATGCCGGTCGGCCGCATCGGCTACGGCACGATGCGGCTCACCGACCACCCCGGCATCCCTCCGTCGGAAGCGGTCATCTGGGAGCCGCCGCGGGACCGGGCCGGCGCCGTCGCCGTGCTGCGCCGCGCGGTGGAGCTGGGCGTCGGGCTCGTCGACACCGCCGACTCCTACGCCCTCGGCGCCGTCGAGGAGATCGTCGCCGAGGCGCTGTACCCGTACGCGGACGGGGTCGTCGTCGCCACGAAGGCCGGTCTCGCCCGGCCGGGCCCGGGCAAGTGGGTGCCGCTGGGGCGGCCGGAGTATCTGCGGCAGCAGGCGGAGCTGAGCCTGCGCCGGCTGCGTACCGACTGCATCGACCTGTTCCAGCTGCACCGCGTCGACCCCGGCGTGCCGCTCGCCGACCAGGTCGGCGCGCTCAGGGAGCTGCAGGAGGAGGGCAAGGTGCGGCACATCGGCCTGTCCGAGGTCGACGTGGACCAGGTGCGCGAGGCGCGCGGGACCGCCGAGATCGCCTCCGTGCAGAACCTCTACAACCTCGCGATGCGGCAGCACGAGGCCGTCGTCGACTACACCGCCGCCGAGGGCATCGCCTTCCTGCCGTACTTCCCGATGGCCGTCGGCGAGCTGGCCGCTCCCGGCGTGCCGGTCGCGGAGGTGGCGGCCGAGCTGGGTGCCACCACGGCGCAGACGGCGCTGGCCTGGCTGCTGCGGCGGGCGCGGAACGTGCTGCCCATCCCGGGTACGACGTCGCTCGGGCACCTGGCGGAGAACGTGGCGGCGCTGGATCTCACCATGTCGGACGACCAGTTCGCGCGGCTGTCGGCCCTCGGCGGTTGACCGGGGCCGGGGGCAGCGGGCCGGAGGCTAGGGGCAGCGCACGACCTGGCCCGCGTACGACAGGTTGCCGCCGAAGCCGAAGAGCAGCACCGGCGCGCCGGAGGGGATGTCGCCGCGCGCCACCAGCTTGGAGAACGCCAGCGGCACGCTTGCCGCCGAGGTGTTGCCCGACTCGGTGACGTCGGTGGCGACGACCGCCCGGGGCGCGCCGAGGCTGCGGGCGAGCGGTTCGATGATCCGCAGGTTCGCCTGGTGCAGCACGATCGCCGCGAGGTCGCCGGGGTCCACGCCGCCGCGCTCCAGGACGCGCCGGGCGATGGGCGGCAGCTCCTTGATGGCCCAGCGGTAGACGGCCTGGCCCTCCTGGGCGAAGACCGGGGGCGAGCCCTCGATGCGTACCGCGGGCCCCATGTCGGGCGCGGACCCCCACACGACGGGGCCGATGGCGCCCGCCTCGTCGGCGCCGGCCGCGGGGGCGACCACGGCGGCGCCGGCGCCGTCGCCGGTGAGCACTGCGGTCGAGCGGTCGTTCCAGTCGGTGACGCCGGTCAGCCGCTCCGCGGCGATGACCAGGGCCCGGCTCGCGGCGCCGGCGCGGATGGTGTGGTCCGCCTGGGCGAGGGCGTGGGAGAAGCCGGAGCAGGCGACGTTGACGTCGATGGCGGCGGGCGAGGGGATGCCCAGCCGGTCGGCGACCCGGGCGGCCATGTTCGGCACCCGGTTCTCCGCGGTGCAGGTGGCGACCATCACGAGGTCGACGTCCTCGGTCTTGGTGCCGGCGCCGGCCAGCGCCTTGGCCGCGGCGTGCGCGGCCATCATGTCCACGGTCTCGTCGTCGCCCGCGACGTGCCGGGTGCGGATGCCCACCCGGCTGCGGATCCACTCGTCGCTGGTGTCGACGAACTCCGCCAGGTCGTCGTTCGTCAGCACCTTCCCCGGCTGGTAGTGGCCGAGGGCGAGGATCCGCGATCCGGTCATGGGGCCGCCTTAGCGAGTGTGGCTGTTCCTGCGCTCCCTTCGAGTCTGCCGGGTATGGCGCGGGTTGGGCAGTGGAGATCCATCAAAGCGGCGGCGCGGGTCTTTGGCGGGGTGTGCCATTGCCGCGCCGCCGCCTCGTGGTCGCGCCGGTCGCTACGTGAGGGACTGCGGGTAGTCGGTGATGATGCCGTCGACGCCGAGGCCGGCCATCTTGCGCATGGCGCCGGGCTCGTCGACGGTCCAGACGTTGATGTCCATGCCCAGCTCGTGGACGCGGTCGACCAGGGCCTGGTCGGTGACGGTGTACTGCGGGTTGACCTGGTCCGCCCACTCGCTCAGCGCGAGCAGTTCGTCCTCGGTGGGGAGGTCGGCGTCGAGGAAGCCGATCGGCACCTCGGGCATGAGGTCCTTGAAGCCCTGCGCGTCGTCCAGCTCGAAGGACTGCACGGCGAGTTGGCCGTTCGCGAGCGCGCGCCCGGTGTAGCCGGGCCGGTCCTGCAGCAGTGCGGCGAGGTCGGCGGGCAGGCTGGCGTCGTAGTGGCCGCACGGGCTGATCTCGGCGAGCAGGCCCGACTTCCTGTCGACGAGGTCGATGACCCGGTCGACGGTGATGATCGGCTCGCCGGCGTACTTCGCCGAGAACCAGGAGCCGGCGTCCAGGCCGCGCAGCTCGGCCCAGGTGAAGTCGGAGACGCGGTAGCTCGGCCGGCCCGGGTAGACCTCCTCGATGTCGGTGGTCCGCTCCATCGTGCAGTCGTGGAAGTTGACGAGCTTGCCGTCCTTGGTGCGCTGTACGTCGATCTCGACGAAGTCGGCGTCCTGGCGGACCGCCAGCCGGGTCGCCGCCGCGGTGTTCTCGGGCGCCACGCCGGAGGACCCGCGGTGGGCGATGACGTCGGGCCCGGCGGGCGCGGCCTGGGCGGCGGACGCGCCGGCGAGGATGCCGGCGGCCGTCAGGGCCGCGAGGACGGGCGCCGCCCGCAGCAGGGATCTCACGAGCTTCACAATTGACCTTCGCTCTCGTGGTGTTGGTGGTGCTGCCGAGGCTGAAGACGTGACGTTAAACAAGACGGACGATCACGTAAAGGGGCCGTGGTCGGGACATGACGATGCTTGCCCGGGGGTGTCCCGGATGCTGGGATGCGGTGTGCGCGTACGGGCCGGGCGGACGGCCGGTGCGGCGGAGAGGCGGAGCGATGCGGAGCGTACGGCGCGGCGGGAAGCCGGTCGGTCTTGTGGTGCTGGCCGTGCTGGTCGCAGCGCTCGCGGCGGGCTGCGGCGCGCCGGGCAGGCAGGGGCAGGAGCCGGACGAGGGCGGGCGGGAGCACGAGGCGCGCGGCACCGATCGGGCGCGGGAGGGCCGGCAGGCGCGCGAGGGGCCGGGGCGCGGGGCGCGCGCCGTGGGCGTGGCCACGTACAACGTCTACCTCGGCGCCGACTTGCAGCCGCTGTTCTCCGCGGGCAGCCGGGCCGAGCTGGTCGAGCGCGCGGGCGAGGTGTACGCGGCGATGGAGGCGACGGACTTCCGCGAGCGGGCGGCGGCGATCGCCGACCTGCTGGCGGAGAGCGAGCCCGGGGTCGTGGCGCTCCAGGAGGTGGCCCGCTGGGAGAAGGGGCCGGCCGGCGGCGAGCTGACGGTGCGCTACGACTTCCTGCGGCTGCTGCTCGACGAGCTGGCCGCCCGCGGCACCCCGTACCGGGCCGTCGCCGCGAACGACAACTTCACCGGCCGGATGCCCGTCTCGGCCGCCGAGGAGGCGCGGTTCACCGACCGGGACGTGGTCGTCGTACGGGACGGGCTGCCCGCCGCCCGGCTGCGTACGTCGCGGCCGGCCTCCGCCGCGTACGCCGCGAGGGTCACGCTGCCCTCGCGCATCCCGGGGCTCTCCTTCGAGGTGCCGCGCGGCTGGTCGGCCGCCGACGTCACGGTGCCCGGCGGGACCTTCCGGTTCGTGAGCACCCATCTGGAGGCGTTCGGCGGCCCCGGCGTGCGCGCGGCCCAGGCCCGCGAGCTGGCCGCCGCGTTCGCGGACTCGCCCCACCCCGTCGTCCTGGCCGGCGACTTCAACTCCCGCCCCGGAGACGGCGGCGGCGCCTACGGGATCCTCGCCGGGGCCGGCTACGCCGACGCCTGGACGGCGGCGGGCGGCGACCCGGACGGCGGCTGGACGGCGGGGCAGAGCGGGTCGCTGCTGGAGGACGACGCGCTGTCCCACCGCATCGACCACGTGCTGTACCGGCCGGACGGCGTACGGGCGGTCGCGGCCGAGGTGGTCGGCGACCGGGAGGCGGACCGCTCGGCGCCGACGGGGTTCTGGCCGTCGGACCACGCGGGCGTGGTCACCGAACTCCGGCTCGGCGCCCGGCGGTAGCGGGCGCGGGTCCTGCCCCGGTCTCCCCGGGCGGGTGCGGGCGGCGCGGTGGCGCGTGGCGCCCGGGCGTCACAGGCCGATGCGTACAGGGCCGCCGCGCCGGTCGGCGCCCGCGGCCAGGCGCCACGGGACCCGGAAGACCCGGCCCGGCGAGGCGGGCCACGGCAGCGTGCGGTGGCCGAGGACCCGGCCGTCCTGGCACACCGTCACCCGCGGTATGCGGACCAGCTCGGCCGACCACAGCAGCAGCCGGCTCCGGGGCGGCGCCGGATCGCCGGGGCGCAGCAGCCCGGGGGCGATCCAGCGGAACGGCGCGTCGGCGATCAGCGGCACGCCGGGGCCCGGCGCGGGCTGCTGCCCGGCGAGCGTGCGGAGCACCTGGTGCGCGACGTGCCGCCCGTCGAGCGCGGCGACGTCGGCGGTGTCGGCCGGGTGCAGCACGTTGCCGGCGGCGAACACCCCGGGGGTACTGGTGCGCAGCGCGGTGTCGGTCAGCGGCGAGCCGCTGCCCGGGGCGAGGTCGAGGCCCGCGGTGCGGGCCAGTTCGTTGTCGGGGAGCCAGTCGCCGGTGAAGACGAGGGTGTCGCAGTCCACGATGCGGCGCCGCCGGGTGTCCAGGTGCTCGATCTCGACGCCGGTCAGCCGGCCCCGGCCGACGACCCGCACGACGCGGGTGCGGGTGGCGACCGGCACGTCGAGCACCAGCCGCCCGGGGTGGGTGAACGCGGCGTACGACTCGGGCACGTCCAGCTCCGTCGTCATCAGCGCCGTCGTGCAGCCCACCGACCGCAGGGTGAGCACCGCCGACCAGCTGACCGACTCGGCACCGACGATCACCGCGCGGCGGCCGGGCGCCCGGCCGTGCAGGTGGACCAGGTTCTGCAGCCGTCCGGTGGTCAGGACGCCCTCGGGCCGGTCGCCGGGGACGAGGCGGGCGGAGCGGGGGCGTTCGCGGGCGCCGGTGGCCAGCACCACGGCGCGGGCCTCGACGCGCAGCAGCCCCTGCGGCGTGGTGACCTCCAGGGCGCGCTCGCCGGCCCAGCCGGTGACGGTGGCCTCGGTGCGGATCGCGGCGCCGGCGGCGACGGCGCGCTCGGTCAGCGCGCGGGCGTAGGCGGGGCCGGTGAGGAGGCGGTGCAGGTCGCGCAGTCCGTAGCCGGTGTGGTCGCTGTGCCGGGGGATGCCGCCGGGCTCGCGTTCGCGGTCGAGCACGAGGACCCGGCCGGGCGGCAGCCGCGGGGCCAGCCGGGCGGCGGCGGTCAGCCCGGCGGGGCCGGCGCCGACGACGACCACGTCGGGCGTGAGGATCGTGCTCATCGGCCGGGCTCCGCTCCTGGAACGTGGTCGGGGTGGTGCCGGCGGCCGGGCCCGGCGGGCGGGCGCGTACGGGCGGTCACCGGTCGGCCCCCAGCAGGGCTTCGACCTCGGCGGCGCAGTAGAAGCCCTGGCAGCGGCCGTTCATGGCACGGGTGCGGCGGCGCAGCCCGTCGACGTCGGCGGGCGGCAGCGGGGAGCGCAGGGCGTCGCGGATCTCGCCCTCGGTGACGCGCTCGCAGAAGCAGACGACGCGGCCGTACGCACCGTCCCCTGCGATCAGTTCCTCGTCGCGGTACGGGCGTGGCGCCGCCTCGCCGAGGTTCGGCATCCGCGGCGGCGCGGGCAGTTCCGTACGCGGTTCGAGCGCGAGGCCGGCGGCGCCGAGCAGGTCGCGGACGTGTTCGGCGAGGGCGAGGGAGGCGGACAGGCCGGTGGAGCGGATGCCGCCGGCGAGGACGTAGCGCCGCCGGGCGTCGGCCTCGACGAGGTAGTCGTCGCGGTCGATCGCCGCGCGCAGCCCCGCGTAGGCCGCCGTGACCTCCTCCCTCAGCAGCCGGGGCATCAGCCGTTCGCCCCTGGCCAGTAGGAAGTCGTAGCCGGCGGCGGTGGTCGCGGTGTCGCCGCGGTCGGCGAGGTCCTCGGCGGTGGGGCCGAGCATGACGTTGCCGTAGATGGTGGGGCTGATGAGCACGCCCTTGCCGCGGGAGGACGGCACGGGCAGCACGATGCGCGGCGCGAGGGGGCGGGCGAGCTTGTCGTAGACGAGGAGTTCGCCGCGGCGCGGGGTGACGGTGAAGCGGTCGTGCCCGAAGAGCGCGTCGACGGTGTCGGCCGCCAGGCCCGCGGCGTTGACGACCCAGCGGGCGGTGACGTCGCCCGCGGGGGTGCGCAGGGTGGTGCCGGCCGGGCCGGGTTCGGCGGCCTCGACGCGGCGGCCGAGCAGGACGGCGGCGCCGCGGGCCCGCGCCTCGGTGGCGAGCGCCAGGGTGGTGGTCCAGGAGCAGATCACGGACTCGCCGGGGACGGCGAGCCCGCCGAGCGCGCCGGGGCCGAGCGCGGGGACCTGGGCGTAGACCTCGTCGGCGGTCAGGGGCACGCAGTCGTCGTAGCCGTTGGCGACCGCCTTGTCGTGCAGCCGCGGCAGGGTCTCCAGTTCCTCGTCGGTCCAGGCGACGAGGAGGGCGCCGGTGCGCTCGACGGGGATGCCGGTGGCCTCCGCGTACGCCGACAGCAGCGCGTAGCCGCGGCGCACCAGGCGGGATTCGAGGGTGCCGGGGGTGGCGTCGAAGCCGGTGTGGAGGATGGCGGTGTTGGCCTTGCTGGTGCCCGCGCCGACGTCGTCGCGGGCGTCGAGGAGGGCGACGGACAGCTCGTGGCCGGCGAGTTCGCGGGCGACGGCGGCGCCGACGACGCCGGCGCCGATCACCGCCACGTCGTACGGGCCGTCCCCCACCGCGTACGTGCCGTCCCCCGCCGCCTCAGCCACGGCCGTCCCCGGCCGGCGCGGCGGGACCGGGGGCGGCCTCGGACGCCGCCGGTCCCGGGGCGTCCGGCCCGGGGTCCGCAGGCGCGGGTGGCGGCACGTCCTGCCGCGGCAGCGCCGCGGCCGCGGCCGTACGCCAGCGGTCGAGGAACTCCTCCGCGCGCGCCCGCGGCCAGCGCGGCTCGTACGTCCTGCCCGGCGTCCACCGCGGCACAGCGTCCGCGGCCGCCAGGTCCGGCTCCAGGGCCATCCGGGCCAGCGCCGCGGCGCCGAGCGCGGTGGCGTGCGGCGAGGGGTAGACGTCGACGGGCACCTGCGAGAGGTCGGCCTGCGCCTGCATCAGCGTGCGGCTGCGGGTCAGCCCGCCGTCCACCCGCAGCCGGGTCAGCGGTGCGCCGAGGTCGGCGGCGACCAGCCCCGTCACCTCCGCGACCTGCGCGGCGACGCCCTGCAGCACGGCGAGCACCAGGTGTTCGCGGCGGCTGGCCAGCGTCAGCCCGGCGAACGACGCGGTGGCCTCCGAGCGCCACCAGGGCGCGGCGAGCCCCGCGAACGACGGCACGCACACCACCCCCGCGGCGTCCTCGGCCGCGACGTCGTCCAGCTCCGCGGCCGAGCCGACCAGGCCCAGTTCGGTCAGCCAGCGTACCGCCGAGGCCGCGGTGTACACCTGCCCGTCCACGCAGTAGGGGGTGGCGCCGCGGGCCCGCCAGGCGACCGACGTGGTCAGCCCGGAACCGGAGCGCACCGCGGCCCCGCCGGTGTTGGCGAGCAGGAACGCCCCGGTCCCGTACGTGCACTTGGCGGTGCCCGCGGTCAGGCAGCCCTCGCCGAACAGCGCCGCCTGCTGGTCGACCACGAGCCCGGCGACGGGCACCTCGGCGCCGAAGGCGGCGGTGGTGCCGGCCACCTCGTCGCAGGCCACGATCCGGGGCAGCTCCGCGGGGTCGAGGCCGAAGAGGGCGACCAGTTCGGGGTCCCAGTCGACGGCGTCGAGGTCGAGGAGCAGGGAGCGGCTGGCGGTGGCGGCGTCGGTGACGAACGCACCGGTGAGGTGGTGCAGCAGCCAGGTGTCGGTGGTGGTGACGACCCCCTCGCGGGCGCCGTTCTCGCGCAGCCAGGTCATCTTCGGCGCGGAGAAGTAGGGGTTGAGCACCAGCCCGGTGCGCCGGGCGACCCACTCGGCGGCGTCCGCGCGCGCGTCGCACTGCCGCTGCGCGCGCGAGTCCTGCCAGCTCACCGCGCGCGACAGCGGCTTGCCGGTGGCGCGGTCCCAGGCCAGGACCGTCTCGCCCTGGTTGGCGAGCGCCACCGCGTGCACCGGGCGGCCCGCGGCCTCGACGGCCTGCCGCCCGGCGGCCAGCACCGAGGCCAGCAGCTGCGCCGGGTCCTGCTCCACCCCGCCGCCCGGCAGGTAGTCGGGCGTCACCGGCACCTCGGCGAGGGCGACCACGCCGCTGCCGCCGCCCCCCTCCGGCGCCTCCGGGTCGACGACGAGGGCCTTGGTGCCGGAGGTGCCCTGGTCGATGGCGAGCACGGTCGTCATGGCGGGGCGGGGCCTCCTACGTTCGCTGGGCGTGGGCGGGTTGCGCGGACGCGATCAGGTGGTCCATCAGGGCGAGCAGTACGCCGCGTACAGAATCGCGTCTGCGGGCGTCGAACATGACGATCGGGGTGCTGGGCTCCCTCAGGGTGAGTGCGTCGCGGATCTCCTCCGGATCGTAGTCCTGCTCACCATGGAAACAGTTGGCGGCGACGACGAACGGCAGGTCGCGGCTCTCGAAGAAGTCGACCGCGGCGAACGAGCGGTCCAGCCGCCGGGTGTCGACGAGCACCACGGCGCCGAGCGCGCCGCGCAGCAGGTCGTCCCACATGAACCAGAACCGCTCCTGGCCGGGCGTGCCGAACAGCATCAGCACCGCCACGTCCAGGGTGATCCGGCCGAAGTCCATGGCCACCGTGGTGGCGGACTTCTGCTCGATGCCGGACAGGTCGTCCACGCCCACGCCGGCCGCGCTCAGCCGCTCCTCGGTGCGCAGCGGGGTGATCTCGCTGACGGCGCCGACCGCCGTGGTCTTGCCCACCCCGAACCCGCCTGCCACGAGGATCTTCACGGGCGGGAGGTAGGCGTCCCGGACGGCGTCGGGGGCCAGGGTGTCAGGCTCGTTCAAGGCCGCTCCTTATTCGTCGTAGGAAGTCGATGTTCATGGCGTCCGGATCGCTCATCGGCGGTCTGTGCTCGATGAGCCCCTGCTCCAGCAGCTGGGCGAGGAGGACGGCGGCGGGCGTGACCCGCATGTCGAGGCGGGCCGCGAGCTCGGCCACGGCGATGCCGGGCCCCGCGCACAGCCGCAGGATCGTCTGCCACTCCGCCGGAATGCTGCGCGCGTCGTCGGCCGGCACGGCGGCGCGGACCGTGGAGTGCATCGTGAACTGCTCACCGGGCGCCCTGTCGGTGCGTGATCCGGTGAGCGCGAACGTCCGCGTTCTGCGCGTTCCCCGTGGCGCGCTCATTACCGGATTCGAGCCCCGCGGTCACCGACGCCCAACTGGTGCTTGAAGGCGCGGGCGACACGGACGGTCTCGCGCATGGCGAGGCCGATGGACTCCGGTCCCGAGGTGTAGACGACCAGGGTGCTGCCGTTGCCGCAGGCGGTGAGGATCAGGTGGCTGTGCTCCATGGTGATGTTCAGGTGCAGTACGGACCCGCCGTCCACCGGCATCGACAGCCCGTCGGCGAGGCTGGCGAGGCCGGAGCAGGCGGCGGCGATGGTCTGGACGTCGTCGCGGGTCCAGTCCAGGCCGTAGCCGCAGAGAGCGAGGCCGTCGTCGGCGAGCAGCACGAAGCCGGTGAGGTCCGGCACGAGTTGCAGGTTGTTGCGGAGGTTGTCGAAGACCGCCGCGTCCTGCGGGCTCGCGGGGATGACGTTCTTCACGTGCCTGAGGCTGCTCATCGGTCGCTGTCTTCCTCCGGGTCGGTCAGGGCTTCCTGAAGCTGGGTGAACGCCGACTCGATGCTGTCGAGCGGACGTCGGTCCATGGCGGTGGGCCGGCGCCTGCCGTCGCGCAGTTGGCCGGCCATGCTGGTGCCGGGTACGCGCTGCGGCAGCCCGCCGGCGCGGGCGGCGGGTAGCGCGGGTGCGGGCGCCTGCTCGGCCTCGCCGGGCGGCTCGGCTTCGCGGGGCGGCTCGGCCGCGGTCTCGGGGGTGGCGGGGACGGGCAGGGGCAACTCCTCGGTCGGTTCGTACGCCGGCTGCGGGGCCGGCTCGGCCGCCGGTTCGGCAGCGGGCTCCGGGTGGGGCCTCCGGGTCCGTACGGGCAGGGGCTCCGCGGCCCGTACGTGCTCGGGGGCGGCGGTGTCCGCGGCGGGCCCGGGACCGGCGGGCCCGGCGGGGACGGCCGGTGCGGCAGGGGCCGCGGGCGCGGCGGGTGCCGCCGGTGCCGTGGGGCGGGTGGGCAGGCCGTGCCGTCGCGGGAGCGGCGCCTCGGCGTCCGCGGGGCGGGCCGGCGCCACACCCGGCGCCGGGTCGACGGGGCGTACGGGGCCGTCCGGCCCGCCGGCGCGCGCCGGCTCGCGGCGTACCAGGCCGGCCGCCGTCGGCTCGCTCCGCTTCGCGGGCCGCGGACCGGAGCGCCCGGGCAGCGGCCGGCGCGCCGGAGTGCGGGACTCCAACTGCTCCGGCGCGCCCGTCAGCAGCACGGTCGGCACCAGGACCACCGCGAGCACGCCGCCGAAGCGGCCCTGCTGCAGCGTGACCCGGACGCCGTGGCGCTTCGCCAGCTGCCCGACCACGAACAGCCCGAGCTGGTCGGAGGACTTGGCGAGCACCGAGTACGGGGGCGCGTCCAGGAGCCGCCCGTTGAGCGCGTCGAAGTACCAGTTCTCCGGCGCCCGCCCCTTGTCCTCGACCTCGATGGCGACGCCGGTGGCGGTGTGGGTGGCGCGGACGAAGACCTCGTAGCCGCTGGGCGAGAAGGTGGTGGCGTTCTCGATCAGCTCGGCGATCAGGTGGGTCAGCTCCCCCGCCACCTCGGGCACCACCCACGCCTCGGCCTGGAACTCCTTGGTGACCTGGGCGAAGCCGCGGGCCTCGCCGGCCGCGTCCACGATCAGGTTGGCGATGTGCACGGGCTCGGTGTGCGGGCCCACGACCGAGCCGCCGGAGAGCACCAGCAGGTTCTCCAGCTGGCGGCGCACCCGCACGGTGAGGTGGTCCAGCTCGTACAGCTCGGACAGCAGCGCGGGGTCGGTGTCGGCGTAGCGGTGCTGCAGCTCGTCCAGCGTGCGCAGGACGGCGAGGATGAGCGTGACGGACCGCATGGTGACGCCCTCGGCGAACTTCTCGAAGCCGTAGCGCTCCTCGTGCACCTGCCGCGCCGCCTCGACCACCTCCTCCGCGAGCCGGCCGACGACGTTGGAGATCTCGCCGAACTCGTCGGTGGCGGCGACCTGTCCGGGCAGCCCCGACAGGTCGACGTCCTCGCCGCGCTGCACCCGGACGATGATCTGCGGCAGCTGCCGGCGGGCGACGGCCAGCGCGCTGGAGCGCACGTGCTCGGCCCGCCGCACGATGGTGCGGCTGATCCCCACCACGATGACCAGGACGAGCGCGACCAGCACGAGGGCGACGGCGACGGTGACGTACGCCGTCCTCCGCAGCTCTCCGGCGCGGCCGTCGGCGTCGTCGGCGAGCGCCTGGATCCGGGCGGTGGCCAGACCCGCGAGGGACGGGCCGAGGCGCTCGTACGTCCGCTGCCACCCGTCGGCCGCGGCGGGCAGGTCCACGGGGCTGCCGGCCTCGCGGCTCACGCCCAGCACCGCTTCCTCGATGCGGGTCTTCTCGGCCCACTCCGCGGAGGTGGTGATGGCCTCGTAGCGGGCCTTCTCGTCGCTGGGCAGCAGCGGTCCGGCGAGCATCTCGTACGCGAACCACTGCATGCCGACGGACTTGGCGAAGCGGCCGTGGTCCGCGGCGGGCAGCCGGCCGTCCTGGGCGCCGGCGAGCAGGGTGTCCTGGATCGCCAGCGCCTCGCCGGCGTGCAGCAGGCCGGCCAGCGGACGGGAGCCCTCGGCGAGGCTGCCGTCGTGGGCCTGCAGCCGGGTGTGCACGGTGATGATCTTTTCGATGGCGAGAGTGTACGACTGCAGCAGCTTTTCCCGGTTGCCGGTGCGGTCGGCGGCCCGTTCGCGTACGCCGTCGAACGCCTCGACGTCGCGCAGCGCGGCTTGCAGCGGTGGTCGCGCGGCGGCGTCGGGGGCGTCCGAGGCCACCTCGCGCAGCGCGACGGCGGCCTCGTCGGTCAGGGCCTGCTGGTTGCCGAGCTGGGCGGCGTTGACCGGGCCGCCGGCCCAGTGCAGCGCGGCCATCCGGCGCTCGGCCTGCAGTTCGGCGACGAGGGCGAGCGACGGCTGTTCGAGCCGGTCGAGGGTGTCGGCGTAGTCCTGCACGGCCGCGGCCCGGTTCAGCTCCCGGACGGCGCCGGCGGCGGCGAGGGCCGCCAGTCCGGCCGCGACGACCGCGGCCAGGATGCGAAGGAGCGTGCGCAGGCGCATGGGGCGCCCGCCGGGAGCGGGGGGAGTTGTTGCGGACATCGGACCTCACGGAGCGCTGGTCGTTTGCGGTCGGGGCGGGGCGCCGGGCCGCCGCCGGTGCTGCGGCGGCGGCCCGGCGCGCTTCACACCAGGTCCTTGCCGAGCTCTGCCATCTCGGGGTCGGCGGTGTAGACGGGGGCCTTGTACGAGCGCCGGCCGGCCACCCACCACGACACGGTGGCGAGCAGCAGCACGGCGGCCAGGGCCACCGAGGCGTAGTTGAACGTGTCCACGGTGACCGGTGACGCCTGCGGCAGGCAGAAGATCACCGTGATCACGGCCACCCAGCACACCGCGACCCAGCCGATCGGCGTGCTCCACTTGCCCAGGTTCCACGGCCCCGGCACGAAGCGGTTCTTCGCGCGCAGCCGCAGGTAGATGGGGATGGCGTAGGCCGGGGTGATCCCGATGACGTTGATGGCCGTGACCGCGCCGTACGCGGTCGCCGAGTACAGCGACGGCAGCGCCAGGCAGAACGCGACCGCGACCGACAGCATGACCGCCCGGGTGGGCACGCCGGTGCGCGGCGAGACGCGGCGCCACAGCTTGGAGCCGGGCAGCGCGCCGTCGCGGGAGAAGGCGAAGACCATGCGGGCGGTGGCGGCGGTCTCGGCGTTGCCGCAGAAGAGCTGGGCGCAGATGACGATGAGGAGCAGGGCCTTGGCGCCGCCTTCGCCGATGGCGTCGATGAAGATCTGCGCGGGTGGCACGCCGGTCGCGGAGTCCTGGGTGCCGACGTAGTCCTGGATGGCGAAGGTCAGCCCTGCCAGCAGCACGAATCCGGCGACCCAGGAGACCCAGATCGCGCGGACGATGCCCTTGGCGGAGCTGACCTGCGCCTGGGTGGTCTCCTCGGAGAGGTGGGCGGAGGCGTCGTAGCCGGAGAAGGTGTACTGGGCGAGCAGCAGTCCGATGGCGGTGACGTAGAACGGGTTGTTCCAGCCGGTGTCGTTGTTGAACTCGCCGAAGACGAAGCCGGCGGACTGGTGGTGGTCGGGGACGACGATCAGGACGCCCACGATGATGGCGACGCCGGCCAGGTGCCACCAGACGCTGATGGAGTTGAGGATGCTGACGACGCGCACCCGCAGCAGGTTCAGGGTCATGTGCAGCACGAGGATGACCGCGAAGATCAGCAGCGTCTTCTCCGCGGTGGGCTCGAAGCCCCACTGGAGGTTGAAGAACGCGCCGATGAACAGGGCGCATCCGTAGTCGATGCCGGCGATGGCGCCGAGCAGGCCGAGGAGGTTGAGCCAGCCGGTGTACCAGCCCCAGCGGGGGCCGCCGAGCTGGTGGGCCATGTAGTAGAGCGCGCCGGAGGTGGGGTACGCGCTGGTCACCTCGGCCAGGCCCATGCCGACGCAGAGCACGAAGAGGCCGACGGCCACCCAGCCCCACATCATCACGGCCGGCCCGCCGGTGCTGAGCCCGAAGCCGTACAGGGTCATGCAGCCGGAGAGGATCGAGATCACCGAGAAGGAGATGGCGAAGTTGCCGAACGGGCCCATCCGCCGCGCGAGTTCCGGCTCGTAGCCGAGATCGCGGAGGTGGGCGTCGTCGTCCTTGCGCCGGGGCGTGCCGGCGGCGCTGACCGGCGCTTGTGACATGGAGTGACCTCCGATGGGGAATGGCGGGGGCATGACAGGCAAATCGGGCAGAAGCGCCGGGTCACCCGCTACCGAGGGCTGCCGAGCGGGCGCGTAAGAACTCGGCCTCCGCCAGGTCGTGCCGGTCGGGGTCCTCCGTCACGTAGGCCCAGGGCAGGAGGGTGGCGTACGGACCGAGAGCGGTGAAGACGCGGGCGGCGCCAGCGGACTCGCGGGCGGCGCTGAGCGCGTGGGCCAGGTGGTTCAGGTCCAGCACGGAACGCACGTCGGCGTTCGTGAGGTCGAACCAGCCGTCCAGGGCGCGCTTCGTGTCGCGCAGGATGTCCTCGCGGGTCCACTGGCGGTGCACGAGCGCGTCGCCGCGGCCGCGGCGGCGCTCGAAGTGGTGGTGCTCGGCGTGCGCGAAGAGCGGCAGCACGAGGAGCGGGGAGGCGAGCGGGGCCCAGGAGCCCACCCAGCGGGCGAAGTCCATCGCGTGCGCCTGCGAGCCGCTGTCGGACGAACAGATCTGCAGCACGCGGTGGTACGCCTCGCGGTTGTACCGGTCCCGCTTGACGACCTCGTCCAGCAGCCCCCACGGCCCCTCCGGCAGCAGGTTCTCCGGCGGGGCCACGCGGTGCTCGGGGCGCTGCCGGCGCACGTCGACCTGTGCCAGCGCCAGCAGGCACACCCACGGCACGGGATCCCCGGGGTGCAGCAGCGCCGCCTCCCGGCACGCCTGCCGCGCGTCCTCCTCCAACTGCCCGCTGCTGGGATGCCGCTGCCGGTGCGCCTGCACGGCCCGGCCGACGGCGACGCGGGCCAGCATCATCCGCGCGTCGGCGCTCTCCGGCTCCTCGTCCAGCCAGATCTGCACCACCGCCGACTTGGCGGCGACCACGCCGAGCACCTGGGAACGCGCGGTCCGCGCCGTCCAGTCGGCGCCGGTACGGGCCAGGAGCGCGCGCATGGACATCCACCGGCCGACGCGCAGGTCGTCGACCACGGCGCGTAAGTCGTCGTCGAGCCCGGCGAGATGGTAAACGGGCCGGAACTCCCCGCCGCGCCCGGAACCGCGGGCCATCACCACCCCCCGCGCTGCGCGCGGCAGGGCGCGCCGGGGCCGGGGCCAGGCGACAGGGGGCGGGGCGGACCGACTAAGCGGGCGCACCTCGGCGACTGCCATGCGATGTTCATCGAAACCTCGGGCACGCGCACGGGAGTGGTGCGTGGTACTCGTGCGCGGCTTTCCAACGGATGTTCGTGATGGGGTCGAGGGGATCGTAGCGACAGGAGCGCCGTCTGTGTAATCCACCGCGGAATGTTGCCGACTAGCAATGCAAGGTCTGGACCGCCGACCGCCGTCCGGCCCCTCGTGCAGGGTACGTGCCCCGCAGGTCAGCCCGCGTATCCCCGGGCAGATCCGGGTCCCGCGGGCGGGTGCGGAAGGCCCAATGCCGCGTTTCCCGACGAAGGGCATGCGCACCGCACTAAGGGCGCAATTGCACACGGGGAGTGTGTTCTACGCCGCCGGCCCTATTGCCGGCCGGGCGGCTCTGAGCGCCGCGCGCCACGGAAAGGGGGCGCGCGGCGCTCCGTTCGGCCGGCGGGTCAGGTGGTGGGCCGGCGGCGGCGGGTGAGGTAGAGGGTGGCGGCGCCGGCCGCGGTGAGGGCCGCGGCGCCGGCCATCAGGGGGGTGGCGGGGGTGCCGCTGCCGGTGGCGGCGAGGGAGCCGCCGGTGCCGCCCACCGAGGCCGGGGCGCCCGCGGTGGCCGCGGGGCCGCCGGTGGACTGCGTGCCGCCGGAGGCGGGGCCGTCGTCGCCGGGGAGCCCGGCGTTCTCGTCCAGGGTGACGGCGAGGCCGACCGGGTCGAGGGCGGCGCCCGGGTCGTAGAAGCCGCCGAAGGCGCCGGCGCCGGCCTCGGTGAGGGCCGCCGGGATGTCGGTCAGGTGGACGACGTCGTCGGTCGCCGTCAGTTCGGCCGGGTCGAGTTCGAGGTCGGCGACCGCGATGTCGTCGCTCTCGGTGACCTCGCCGCTGTCGCGGTCCTTGGACGAGACGTCCGCGACCAGCGCCGCGCCGTCGCCGTCCGCCCGGACCTTCAGGTCGCTGAACTTCAGGTCCAGCGCGTACGAGCCGTCCTCCTCGTGGGCGAGGAAGCGCACGGTGCCGCCGAACGCCGCGTCGAGCGACGGCGCGTCCGCGTCGAACTCCCCCTGTCCGTCCGGGAAGCGGAAGCCGCCGGACTGCTGGGCGGCGCCGTCCGAGACCTCGATCCTGCCGTGGCCGATCGGGCCCGTGACGTACTCGCGGAAGGACTTCTTCACGCCCCAGTCCAGCCGGCCGTCGACGATCGCCCCGGGGGTCTGCGGCGACGGCCGGTCGGAACCGCCGGTGGTGCCGCCGTCGGTGCCGCCGGTACCGGTGCTGCCGCCGGTCCCCGTCGTGCCGCCCTGGTCCCCGCCGCCGCTGCCGCCCGAGCCGGTCGTTCCGCCCGTGCCGCTGCCGCCCGTCGAGCCGCCGGACGCGGTGCCATCGGTCCCGCCGTCGTCGCCCGCCTGCTTCACGGAGAGCGTCGCCGGGTCGAGCGCGGTGCCTTCCTCGTACATGCCGTTGAACGCCTCCGCCCCCTCCGCGGTCAGCGTGGCCGGGATGTCGGCGAAGGTCATCGCGCCGTCCGCGCCGCCGCCCGGCCGCACGTCGGTGAGGTCGAGGTCGGCGAACTCCACGTCCTGCGCGGTCGCTCCGGCGGCCGTGACGTCGGCGGTGATCGCCCCGGTGGTGGTGTTCTCCGTGGTGAGCTTCACGTCCGCCAGCGTGATGTCGAACCCGTGGCGCGCGGAGGTGAAGCGCACGCTGCCGTCGAAGGACGTGTCGACGGCGTGCGTGGTCCCGTCGTACGTGCCCGTGCCGCCCGTGAACGTGAACGGCCCGTTGTCCGCGGCCTGTTCCGCACCGTCCGCGGCGGTGATCTCGCCGTGCGCGGTGTTCACCACGTACGTGCGCCAGGACTCCTTGACCCCCCAGGTCAGGGTGCCGTCGGTGAGGTCGACGGCCGCGGTCCCGGCCTCCGCGCCGTCGGCCGCGGCGGGCAGGGCCAGGGCGACGGCGCTCAGCGCGGTGGCGGCGGCGATGGCTGCGGTCAGGCGCAGCGGGGTGACGGTCATCTCGTGGATCTCCTTGGACTTCTCGGTGCTTCAGTCGGACGTGCCGGGATTCCCGGCGGCATCGGTGGCTTCGGTGGCTTCGCCTGCTTCGGAGGCGGTCGCGGGGGTGGTCGCGGGCGCGGCGGTACGTGCCCGGCGCCGGCGCATGAGGGTGTGGGCGAGCAGCGCCGCGGCGAGCACGGCCGCCCCGCCCACGCCGAGCGGCACGGCGGGCGACGTGCCCGAAGAGCCCGCCGGCTCCGGGTCTTCCGCGGCGCGCGCCCGGTCCGCCGGCCCGGCCGCCTGCGCGCTCGGGCCCGGGTCGCTGCCAAGGTCGGGGAGGGCGGGGAGGCGGGCGCCGGGGTCCAGCGCCACCGCGACGGACACCGGGTCCATCCCGGTGCCCGCCCCGTACAGGCCGCCGAACGCCCGCGCGCCCTCGGCGGTGAGCTTCGCGGGCGCCTCCGCGACGGCGACGAGGCCGTCCTTCGCCGTCAGCCGCCCGGTCGCGAAGGTGACGAGCGGGACGTCCCCGGACGCGGCGCCGCCGTCGGCGACGTCCGCGACGAGCGTGCCGCTGCCGTCCTCGACGGTCACGGACACGTCGCTCAGCCGCAGGTCCAGGTGCTCGCCGGTGAAGTGCAGGGTGCCGGAGAAGCGGGCCTCCAGCCGCTGCTTCCCCGCGTCGTACGAGCCCTTCGCAGCCCCGAAGCGGAACAGCGCCCCGCCGTCCCGCGCGCCGCCGCCGAGCCGCCAACTCCCCTGCGCGACGGGACCCGTGACGTAGTCGCGGAAGGTGCGGCGCACGCCCCAGTCGACGGCACCGTCGACGATGCCGCCCGCGGCGGCACCATCGCCCTTCTCACCATTCTCGCCGTTCTCGCCGTTCCCGGCGCCGTCCTTCCCGGGCTCCTCCGGCGGCCCGGACGGGTCGCCGTCGGGGGCGGCCGCGCGTACGTCCACCGACAGGCTCACCGGGTCGAGCGCGGTGCCGGCCGGGTAGTAGCCGCCGAAGGCGCGTTCGCCCTCGGCGGTGAGAGTGGCCGGCACGCCGTCGAGGCTCAACGGGCTGCCGCCGCCGCGCATGTCGAGCCCGCCGAGGTCGAGGTCGGCGAGCGCGGTCTGGCCGGAGGTGCTCATCCGGCCCGTCTCGCGGTCCTTCCCGGCGACGTCGGCGTGCAGCGTGCCGCGGCCGTCGGCGATGCGGACGGTGAAGCGGCGCAGGGTCAGGTCGAGGCGGTGGGTGCCGTCCTCCTCGTGCCCGGTGAAGCGCACGCCGCCGCCGAAGGCGGCGGTGAGGGCGCCGGTTTCGGGGTCGTACGAGCCGGTGGCGGAGTGGAAGCGGAATCCGGAGGCGGCGCCGTCGAGCAGCGTCCACTCGCCCTGCGCGATGGGGCCGGTGACGTACGTGAGGAACGACTCCTTGATGCCCCAGTCGAGTCGGCCGCCGTCGACGGTGCGGGCCGCCGCGTGCGCGGGCGGTGCGCCGGCGAGGTCGGTGCCCACGGCAAGAGTGCTGGTGAGCAGCGTGGCCGCGGCGACGGCGACGACGCGCCGGCGCGGCAGCAGGGTGGCGGCCAGGGCACGCAGGCGCCGCAGCATGGATCCCCTCCCGGTCTGGTTTCTTAGGTGAGGCTAACCTAAGCTATCGCCGAGCAGGCCGGAAGCCCCCGGCCGTGCGAGCCCCCTGGAACGCCGAAGGTGGAACCGGTGCCGCGAACTACCCGCATCCCCCGCGCCCTTGCGGCCGCGGCCGCCCTGGCGATCGCCCTGGCCGGCTGCGGCGGCACGTCCGGAGCGGACTCCGGCGACGGCAGCGGCGGCGGTACCGGGAGCGGGGCGCCGGCCGACCGCGTCGAGCCGATCACCGCCGGAGCCGTACCGGAGCTGCCCGCGACCGTGCCGTCCGCCGACGGGCGCGAGGTCACGGTGACGGACGCGGACCGCATCGTCCCGCTCAGCGGCTCGATCTCCGAACTCGTCTTCTCCCTCGGCCTCGGCGACCGCGTCGTCGCCCGCGACGTCACCGCCACCTTCGCGCAGGCGAGCGACCTCCCGGTGGTGACGCAGGCGCACGACGTCTCCGCGGAGAGCGTGCTCTCACTGGAGCCGGACGTGGTGCTGGCCGAGGAGACCACCGGCCCCGCGGAGGCCGTCGACCAGATCCGGGCCGCGGGCGTGCCCCTCGTCGTCCTCGACCCCGCGCAGGATCTCGACGACGTCGGCAGCCGCATCGACGCGGTCGCCGCCGCGCTCGGCGTCGCCGACGAGGGCACGAAGCTGCGCGAACGGACCGCGGAGCGGATCGAGTCGGCCCGCCGCGACATCCCGGCCGGCGGCGGGAAGCCACGGGTGGCGTTCCTGTACGTACGGGGGTCGGCGTCCGTGTACATGCTGGGCGGCGCTCGCTCCGGTGCCGCCTCGCTGATCGAGGCGGCGGGCGGCGTGGACGCCGGGAAGGAGTCCGGTCTCGACAAGGACTTCACACCGATCACGAGCGAGGCGCTGGCGAAGGCGGCCCCGGACGTGCTGCTGGTGATGACGAAGGGGCTGGAGTCGGTGGGCGGGGTCGACGGCCTCGTGCAGCTGCCGGGCGTGGCGCAGACGCCCGCGGCGATGGACCGGCGGATCGCGTCCGTGGACGACGGCGTGCTGCTGAACTACGGGCCGCGCACGGACGCGGTGCTGCGGAGCCTGGTGGCCCAGATCCACGGCCCGGGCGCGGCGGAATGACGTCCTCGGCACAACTCCCGCCGGGCGGCGGCGGGGTCGGGGAGGTGGCGGACGGCCCGCGCCCGTACCGTACGGGCGGCGCCGGCCCGGCGCCGTCGAAGCCCGCCGCGCCCCCGGTCGTACGCGGCCGGGCGGCCCTCCTGACCGCCGCGCTCGCCGTCGCGCTCCTGGCCGCCGCCGTGCTCGCCGCGGGCGTCGGCGCGTACCACATCTCCCCCGGCGACGTGCTCTCCTCCACCGCCCACCGGCTGCACCTCGGCGGCCACGGCCTCGGCCGCGTCGGCGAGAGCGTGCTGTGGAACGTGCGCCTCCCCCGCGTCGTGCTCGCCCTGCTCGTCGGCGCGTCGCTCGGCTGCGCCGGCGCGCTCATGCAGGGCGTGTTCGGCAACCCGCTGGCCGAGCCCGGTGTCATCGGCATCTCGACGGGCGCCGCGGTCGGCGCGGTCGCGGCCATCGCGCTGGGCATCGACGTCTTCGGCAACTGGACGGTCTCGGCCTTCGCGTTCGCCTCCGGGCTCGCGACCGTGCTGCTGGTCTACGCGCTCTCCCGCTCCGGCGGGCGCACGGAGGTCGTCACGCTCATCCTCACGGGCATCGCCGTCAACGCCTTCGCGGGCGCCCTCATCGGCCTGTTCATCTTCTTCGCGGACAACGCGCAGGTCACGCAGATCACCTTCTGGCAGCTCGGCTCGCTCTCCCAGGCGACGTGGCCGAAGGTACTGGCGGTGCTGCCGTGCGCGGCGGCCGGCCTGGTCATCGCGCCCATGTACGCGCGCAAACTGGACCTGCTCGCCCTCGGCGAGCGGCCCGCGCGCCACCTCGGGGTGGACGTGGAGCGGCTGCGGATCGCGCTGGTGCTCGTGGTCGCGCTGCTGACGGCCGCGGCGGTCGCGGTGGCCGGTGTGATCACCTTCGTGGGGCTGCTGGTGCCGCACCTGCTGCGGATGGCGGCGGGCCCGGGGCACCGGTTCCTGGTGCCGGGCAGCGCGCTCGGCGGCGCGCTGGTGCTGGTGGTGGCGGACCTCGCGGCGCGTACCGTCGCGGAGCCGGCGGAGCTGCCGCTAGGCGTGCTGACCGCGCTGGTGGGCAGTCCGTTCTTCTTCTGGCTGCTGCGCAGGACCCGCCGCAGGCAGGGGGGTTGGGCATGATCCGCACGCTGCTCGGCGCCCGCGCGGACCGGCGGCTGCCGGAGCCGCTGCCGGCGGGCGGCACCGCCGCCGAGGCGCGGGGCCTGGTCGTACGGCTCGGGGGCAGGGCGGTGCTCGACGGCGTCGACCTGGCCGCGCGCGCCGGCCGGCTCACGGCCCTCGTCGGGCCGAACGGCGCCGGGAAGTCGACGCTCCTCGCCGCGCTGGCCGGCGACCTCGCGCCGGCGGCCGGCGAGGTGCTGGTCGGCGGCCGGGACATCGCCGCGTGGGCGCCGGCGGAGCTGGCCCTGCGCCGTTCCGTACTGCCGCAGTCCGCCACCCTGGCCTTCCCGTTCCCGGTCGGCGACGTCGTACGGATGGGCCGCGCGCCCTGGTCCGGCACGCCCGCGCAGGACGCGGACGACGAGGCGGTGGCGTGGGCGCTGGCGGTGACGGAGACCGCGGAGTTCGCCGCGCGCCCCTTCGCCGAGCTGTCCGGCGGCGAGCGCGCCCGCGTCGCCCTCGCCCGCGTACTGGCCCAGCGGGCGGGGCTGCTGCTGCTCGACGAGCCGACCGCCGCGCTCGACCTGCGCCACCAGGAGCTGGTGCTGCGGCTGGCCCGGGAGCGCGCCGCCGCGGGCGACGCCGTCGTGGTCGTGCTGCACGACCTGGGCCTCGCGGCGGCGTACGCGGACGAGGTCACCGTGCTGGACGGCGGCCGGGTGGCGGCCTCGGGGCCGCCGGCGGAGGTCTTCGACGGCCCGCTGCTCGGCGACGTCTACCGGCACCCGGTGGACGTCCTCCGCCATCCGCGCACGGACGCGATCCTGGTGGTCCCCCGGCGCGAGCCGTGACCCTCCCGCGTCACCCCCCGGAAGTCCCGCCGCCGGCCAGCGCCTTCGTGTACCGGTGGCAGGGCACCGTCACCGGGCCGTCCCGGCCCTCCGCCCGGTAGTCGAACGGGCCTTCGTCGGCCCAGCCCTGGCGTGCGTAGAACCGGCGCGCCCGCGCGTTGCCCGTCACGACCGCCAGCCACACCCGCCCGTGGCCCTGCTCGGCCACCCGCCGCTCGCCCTCGGCGAGCAGCAGCGCGGCGACGCCCGTGCCGCGGTGCTCCGCGGCGACGAAGAGCTGCTCCACCTCGTCCCCCGCGGCGGTCACGAACCCCGCGATCACACCGCCCGTCTCGGCGACCGCCGTCTGCGGCACCCGCGCCGCCGCCCGGGCGGCGAACGACTCCGGCGTGCGCATCGCCACCAGCTCGTCCGAGACGTGCCCCAGGTGGGCGTCCCGCCACGCGCTCTCCCAGATCCGCGCCACCGCCGCCGCGTCCTCGGGGCGGGCGGGCCGCAGCAGCGGCTTCTCGTCGTGCGTCGTCATGTCCCCCACGCTAGGGCACAGACCCTCACCGCGGGGTACGACATCCGCCCGTGCGGGCCGCGCCGGAGATCGCCGGCGCGACGTACGGTGGCCGTAGCGGCGGCGAAAGGACACGTGACATGGCATCCTCCGGCGACGAGTCCCCCGGGGCCGGCTCCCCCGCCGCGGCGCCCGGCGCGGACTCCCCCGACGGTGCGCCCGTCCGCGCCTTCGCCGATCAGGCCGCGCTGGAGTCCTGGCTCGACGAGCACCACGGCCTGCGGTCGGGGATGTGGCTCAAGGTCGCGAAGAAGGGGTCGGGGATCGCCTCCGTCACCTCGGCCGAGGTCGACGACGCCGTACTGTGCTACGGCTGGATCACCGGCCTGCGCAGGCGGTACGACGACACCCACTACCTGCAGAAGATCACCCCGCGCCGGCCGCGCAGCCAGTGGTCGCGGGTGAACGTGGACCGGGTCGGGGTCCTGACCGCGGCCGGACGGATGCGCGAGCCGGGGCTCGCGGCGGTGCGGGCCGCGCAGGCGGACGGGCGGTGGGAGGCGGCGTACGAGTCGCAGAAGAACGCCGAGGTGCCGCCCGACCTCGCGGAGGCGCTCGCGGGCAGCCCGCGGGCGGCGGCGTTCTTCGACGGGCTCGGCAGGACGGACCGCTACGGGGTCATCCTGCGGCTGCTGCGGGCGCGGACGGCGGAGAACCGGGCGGCGCAGCTGGCGCGGGCGGTGGAGGCGCTGGAGGCCGGGCGGCGCCCGTAGCGCGGCGGCAGACGGCGCTACGGGCACGGCACGGCGAACGGCGGCGGGAGTGCGGCCGCGGCGCGAACGGCCGGGCCGGGGTCAGGACTTGTGCGCGACGCCGCCGAAGACGTCGGTGGGCTCCGGGTCGGTGCCGGGCTCGGGCCGCCACCGGGGGCAGGAGACTATCCCGGGCTCGATCAGCTCCAGACCGTCGTAGTACGCGCTGATCTCGTCGGGCGTGCGCAGGACGTACGGGATGGCTCCGGTGTCGTCGTAGCCCTGCTGGGCCTCCTGGAGCGCCTGGTCGGTCGCCGTGCTGTCGTAGTGCACGAAGTAGCTGCCGGAGGGCAGCGCTGCCTGCAGGCGGCGCACGATGGACTTGGCCTCTTCGTAGTCCTGGATGTGGCCGAGGATCCCCATCAGCATCAGGGCCACGGGGCGGTCGAAGTCGAGCGTTTCGCGCGCCTGTTCCAGGATCGACTCGGGCTTGTGCAGGTCAGCGTCGACATAGGTGGTCACCCCCTCGCGGGTGCTGGTCAGCAGTGCCTGGGCGTGCCGCAGGACTAACGGGTCGTTGTCGACGTAGACGATGCGCGACTCCGGCGCCAGCCGCTGGGCGACCTGGTGGGTGTTGTCGTACGTCGGCAGGCCGGTGCCGATGTCCAGGAACTGGCGGATGCCGGCCTCGCCCGCCACGTGGGTCACGGTGCGGATCAGGTAGTCGCGCGACGCCCGGGCCATCGTCTCGATGTTCGGGGCGATCTGCCGGTACTCGTCACCGGCCTGCCGGTCGACCGCGTAGTTGTCCTTCCCGCCCATCCAGTAGTTCCAGATCCGCGCCGAGTGCGGCACGGAAGTGTCGATCTTGGAGAGCGCCCCCTCGGCGGGGGTGGACTGGCCTTCTGCCATCGGGTATCTCCTGCCCTGCGGCGCGCGTCATTGCCGCCGCCTAACGTACTGTCACTTCGCGGTCGTGCGAGGGGTGTTCCGCCGGTTCCGCGGGAGCGGATCGGGGCGGACGGCGAGCGTACGCACGGCGTTTCGCGCGCGACTGCCCGCGGCCGCCCGCGGTCCGCGCCCGCGGCCGGCGTGTGCCGGGCCGGTCGTCAGTCGACGAGGTAGTCGGCCTGGCCGTTCTTGGCGCCCTCCAGGAAGGCGACCATCTCTTCACGGGTGTAGACGAGGGCCGGGCCGGTCGGGTCGGTGGACTGGCGCAGCGCGATGCTGCCGTCGGGCAGGCGCTTGGCCTCCACGCAGCTGCCGCCGTTGGTGCCGCTCCAGGGCTTCTGCCAGCCCTCGGTGCCGAGTTCGGTTGCCGGGATGCCGCTGCGGAAGTTCGGGGGGTCGGCTCGCATGGTCAGTCGTACTCCTTACGCATCTCCACCAGGCGTGACCTGGTCCGGTCCACCGGATCGGCCTGGACGGCCATCCGGTCGAGTGTCTCCAGATACCCGACGACGTCCTCCGGCTGGTCCACGTAGACGGCGCCGGTGAGGTTCTCCGTGTAGACGATGTCGGGCAGTTCGGTGAAGCCGAAGCGGAAGTAGTGGAACGGGCCGAACGCGCCCGGGTGCGGCCCGGCCGAGAACGGCATGATCTGCAGCTTCACGTTCGGCTGCTCGATGGCTTCGATCAGCCGGTCTATCTGGGCCCGCATCACCTCCCGCCCGCCGACGGGCCGGCGCAGCACCGACTCCTCCAGCACGGCCCACATCGCGGGCGCCCTGGCCGAGTTCAGCAGGTCCGCGCGGGTCGTCCGGAGCGTCACACGCCGCTCGAGGGCGTCGTCGGGCTCGTTGGGGAAACCGATACGGAAGAGCGTGCGGGCGTAGTCCGCGGTCTGCAGCAGGCCGGGGACGTAGTGCGGCTCGTAGATGCGGATGACGGTGGCGTCGGTCTCCAGGCTCACATACGCCCGGAACCAGTCGGGAAGGACGTTGCGGTACTTGTACCACCACCCTGGCTGGTTGGCCTCCTTGGCCATCCTGAGGAAGTCGTCGGTCTCGGCGCCGGAGACGCCGTAGGTGCGCAGCAGCTCCCGCACGTACGGGATGCGCAGGCCGACTTCCGCCTTCTCCATCCGCCGCACCGTCAACGGCGTGACGTCGATGGCCTCCGCGGCCTGGTCGAAGCTCACCTTCGCCTGCTCCCGCAGGTGCCGCAGCCGTTTGCCCAGAACCATGCGCAGCACGGTCGGGGCGCTGCCGCCACCCGAGCGGGTTTCGCTCACTTCCTGACCTCCCGGCACGGCTGCTACCCCGGGAGTGTGTCACGGACGGCATGAGGCTGACAGGGGTGTCCGCGCACATTCTGAAATTATCAGGGCGATGCTTGCGGACTGTTGTTGTCGGCCGCCATAGTGAGGGGACTGCCGACCATGCCGACCGCGCTCACGCCCCCACCGCGGTCCGGCCGCACGGCAGTTGGCGACTCCGGGACCCGTCGGCCGACCACCGCCGGGAGGGGGCAATCCTCGACCGCGTACGAAACTCCGAGGAGCGCATCGTGAGCAGCAGACTGGGCCTCGGCCTGGGGCACGAACGCCATCCGTTGCTGGGCAAGCTGGTGCTGGACCGGACCTCCGGCCGCACAGGCGTGCTCCGCGCCATCTGCCCCGAGCCCGAGGCCCACCGGGTGTGGTCGACACCCGTACTGCGCCAGGTGGCGGGTCCCCGGATGGCCTGGCTGGTCCCGGTGGGCGGCGGGGTGGAGTGGACGACGACCCCGGACGCCATCGAGGAGGCGACCGTCTGAGGGCGGGCCGGGCGGGCCGGTGCAAGCTGCGTACGACGGACTCAGCCGCGCCGTTCGGCGCGGCTGAGGCTTGTCTCCCGGGTGGCGCGGGGGCTCAGAGTTCCCAGACGACGGGGAGGCCTGCGCTGCTGCCCTCGTCGGTGTAGTCGTGCACCACGTCCAGGAGTTCGGCCATGCGGGCCTGCCAGGCGACGTTCACCGGGAGGTGCTCCAGCTCGGCCAGCAGGCGGGCGTAGTTGTCGCACTCGATGACGTGGAAGAGGTCGGTGCCGCTGCGCCAGATGGTCCAGGAGGTGGCGCCGGCCGCGCGGATGGCCGTCACCAGTTCCCCGGGGACCTCGCGGTGGGCGGCCTCGTACTCCTCGATGCGGTCGGCGCGGACCTTCGTGCGCAGGGCGATCCTCATCGGCCCGGCTCCGGGGCGCGCAGGCGCAGGCCCTGCATGCCGCCGTCGACGGCCAGCGCCGTGCCGGTGACGGAGGCGGCGGCGGGACTGGCGAGGTAGGCGATGGCCGCGGCGACCTCGTCGGCGGTGACGAGCCGGCCCATCGGCTGGCGGGCCTGGAGCGCGGCGCGCTCCGCGGCCGGGTCGGGGGCCTTCTCCAGGAGGCGGGCGACCCACGGGGTGTCCGCGGTACCGGGGTTCACGCAGTTGACGCGGATGCCCTCGCGTACGTGGTCCGCGGCCATCGCCAGCGTCAGCGACTGCACTGCGCCCTTGGTGGCGGAGTACAGCGCCCGCTGCGGCAGGCCGGCGGTGGCGGCGATGGAGCAGGTGTTGACGATCGCGGGGTGCGCGGAGCGGCGCAGGTGGCGCAGTGCGGCGCGGGTGGTGCGGACGACGCCCAGGAGGTTGACGTCCAGCACGCGGTGCCACTCGGCGTCGTCGTTGTCCTCGACGGTGCCGGCGGCGCCGATGCCGGCGTTGTTGACCAGGACGTCGATGCCGCGCAGCGCGCCGGCCGCGTCGCTGACGGCGGCGACCACGGAGGCGTCGTCGGAGACGTCCGCCCGGTAGCCGCGCAGGGGTTGGGGTACGTCGTCGGGGTTGAGGTCGAGGACAGCGACCAGGGCGCCGCGCTCGGCCAGCAGTCGCGCGGCGGCCAGTCCGATCCCCGAAGCCCCGCCGGTCACCACGGCCTTGAGCCCGTCGAAGTCCTTCATCCTGAGATGGCCTCCTGTCATCCGATGATTTCCCCGGCGGGCGCGAACCCGTCAGGCGCGGCACGCCTGAGCACGTAGCACGATCAGCATATTTACCAGATCGGATGACGCCTGCGACACCCCGCCGGGGAAGATTCAGATGCCCTCCGACCACATTGGTCGGATCTCTGACCCTGCCGAGTTACGTCGGTACGCCCACGGACTTCCGCAGCGTGTACAGGCACAGGCTGAGCGCGTTGTGCTTGGTGTCCCCGCCGCGGTTGCGCTGCCAGGCGACGTACAGCAGCGACCAGAGCACCTGGACGATCCAGTCGGTGTCCAGCCGGCCGTCCAGCGTGCCCTCCTCCCGGCCGCGGTCGACGAGCCGCGCCAGCGCCAGGTCGGCCTCCGTGTCCTCCTCCCAGCTCGCCCAGTTCCAGGTCGCGGCCATCGACTCGTCGAAGATGATCGCGAGGCTCTCGCCCAGCTCGAAGTACTCCTGGCAGACGCGCTCCAGCGCGGTGAGCGCGGGGCCGTCGTCGGGCCGGGCGCGGTCGGTCGCGGCGCCGATCTTCTCGAGGACGTCCACGCCGATGGCATCGACCAGGTCGGAGCGCTCGGCGAAGTAGCGGTGCACCGTCGTGCGCCCGACGCCCGCGGCCGCCGCCACGTCGGCCAGCGAGGCCGTCGGGTTCTGGGCGAGCACGGCGGTGCCGGCGTCGAGGATGGCGCGCCGGGTCCGCGCCCGGGCGCCGGTGCTGCTCACTGCGGTGTCCATGCCCATACCGTACCGCCACCCCCAGAATGGAACTTGCTTGACGAGAATGGAACAGCGATGTTCTACTGCCGGGCATGAGTGTTCCGGAAAGCGTGCGCATCCTCTGGTCGTTCGCCAGGCCCCACCGGCGGGTGCTGGCCCTCGGCCTGCTGCTGGCGCTGGCCGGCTCCGCCCTCGGCCTCGCGTCCCCGATGGTGACGAAGTGGGTGCTGGACTCCCTGGCCGGCGACGCCTCGCTCACCGGCCCCGTCGTCACGCTCCTGGTGCTGATGGTCGTCGGCGCCGTCCTGGGGCACCGGCAGTGGGTCATCCTCGGCGCGGTCGGCGAGCGGGTGGTGCTGGACGCGCGCGAGTCGATGGTGCGCCGCTTCTTCCGTGCCACGGTGCCGGGCGTGACCGCGCGGCCGCCGGGCGAGCTGGTCTCCCGGGCCGTCTCCGACACGACCCTGCTGCACGCCTCCGCCTCGGGCGCCGTCGTCGGCCTGGTCAACGCCGTGGTCATGCTGGTCGGCACGCTGGCGATGATGGCCGTGCTCGACCTGGTGCTGCTCGCGACCACGGTCGCGTCGGTGATCCTCGTCGTCGTCCTCTTCGCCACGCTGATGCCCGCCATCGCGCGGGCGCAGGAGCAGGCGCAGGAGCACGTGGGCCGGCTCGGCGGCCGGCTCGAAGGGGCCCTGCGCGCGGTGCGTACGGTCAAGGCCAGCGGCGCCGAGGAGCGCCAGGCCGACCGGATAGCCCAGGACGCCCGCTCCGCCGCCGACCACGGCCTGAAGGCGGTCCGGCTGGAGGCCGCGGTCTGGGTGATCGCATGGACGGGCATCGAGCTGGCGATCATCCTCGTGCTCGGCATCGGCGCGTGGCGCGTGGACGCCGGGACGCTGGAGGTCTCCGGGCTGATCGCCTTCCTGCTCTACGCGTTCGGTCTGATGGGGCCGGTGACCGAGCTGAGCGAGCACACCTCGGAGCTGCAGTCGGGGATCGCCGCGGCCAAGCGCATCCGCGCGATCGAGGAGCTGGCCACCGAGGAGGGGTCAGCGAGTGCGGCGGCCGGGCAGGGCGGCGGGCGGACCGACGGCCGGGCGCGCACCGGGGCCGGCGGGGCCGTGCTCGAACTGCGGGGCGTCACCGCCGGGTACGGACCGGGCCGCGAGCCCGCGGTGCGCGGCATCGACCTCGCCGTCCCGCGCCGCGGGCACACGGCCATCGTGGGCCCGTCCGGCGCCGGCAAGACGACGCTCCTGTCGCTGGTCCTGCGCTTCCTGGAGCCCCAGGAGGGCGAACTGGCGCTCGACGGGCGGCCGTACGAAGAGCTGCGCCACCCCGACATCCGCGCCCGGATGGCGTACGTGGAGCAGGACACCCCGGTCGTCCCCGGCACCATCAGGGACAACCTGCTGTTCTCCCGCCCGGACGCCGGCGAGGAGGACCTGCGCCGGGTGCTGCGCGACGTGCGGCTCGCCGAGAAGGTCGACGGCCTCGACGACGGGCTGGACACCGAGCTGTCCTCGGCCGCCGTCTCCGGCGGCGAGCGCCAGCGCATCGCGCTGGCCCGCGCGCTGCTGCGCGAGCCCGACGTGCTGCTGCTGGACGAGGCCACCGCCCAGCTCGACGCGCTCACCGAGGCAGCGGTGCACGAGTGCATACGCGCCCGGGCGCGGGCCGGCGCCGTCGTCACCATCGCCCACCGGCTGTCGACGGTGATCGACGCGGACACCATCGTGGTGATGGAGGCCGGCCGGATCCGCGCCCGCGGCACGCACGGGGAACTACTGGCCGCCGACGCGCTCTACCGCGACCTGGTGGAGGCCCTGCGCATCGCCTCGGCGGGGTCGGGGGCCGCTGCGCCCGCCGGTCACGCAGCGGCCCCCGCCACCGTCGCCGCCCCCGGTGCGCCTCAGCGCACCGGGTAGGCGTCGACGATGGTCTGGTCGACGGTCCGGCCTTCGGCGGCCGAGCCCGCGACCCGTACGGAGACGGAGTCACCCGCGCGCAGCCGCACCCCGGGGGCGACGGCCTTCACGGATCCGTCCGGCATGGGCACGGCCAGCATGCGGTGCCAGCGCCCGCCGGCGTCCGTGGACACCCACAGCCGCAGCGTGCCCTTCTCCTTGCGCCAGTCGCCCGGGGTCTCCGAGGACACCAGCCGGGCCTCCAGCACCAGCGGCACGCCTGCGCGCAGCGAGCCGTCGTCGCGCGTCGGCGGCCGGTGGTCGACGGTGAGCAGCCGCGGATGGGTGGCCGACCTGCCGGGCTCCGGCCCCTGGGAGGGGAACGTCCAACTGGTCCGCGTCCTGCTGCCGATCGGCAGCCGCGAGGTGTCCGGGTTCGCGGTGTGCTCCAGGCGGAAGGCCGCCGGCTCCGGCGGTACGTCGAAGTACGAGCTGCCGGGCGCGCGCGCCTGCACCTCGGTGCCGTTGCGGTACAGCCGCAGGGTCTCGTCGCCGAACGCGCCGTCGGTCGGCTCCTGCCCGCTGTGCTCGCCGTCGCTGAGGTCGGCGGGTACGGACAGGCTGCTGCCGTAGTGGTTGCCGGCGACCACCGCCGGTGCCACGCCGCGGAACCACGCGGGCGAGCGGCGCTCCCCCTGCTCGTACGACGTCATCCTGTCGCACAGCGAGATCTGCGCCGGCGGCGCGGTCACGCAGTGGCTCCAGCGCACCTCGGGCCCCGCGGTGACCAGTTCGGTCCTGCGCTGCGGCACGTCCAGCGGCTCGCTCATGGCGTACGAGGCGTGGATCCGGTCGGTGTAGGTGAAGCGGGTCTCGACGTACCGGTCGGGGCGGCCGTGCAGCGAGCGGTAGTCGGGCGTCAGCCGGGCGAGGCGCCGGGCCTCGGCGCGGGAGACGTCGTAGACCGGCGGGTCGGCGACCTCCTCGCCGCCGAGGACGAGTTCGTACAGGTCCGCCTGCCGGCCGCGCGCGGGGCCCGTGGCCTCCAGCCGCCAGCGGGTCTCGAACGCCACGGTGCCGCTGTCGACCGGGCCGGTCGGCTGGAGGAACACCCGCCCGTCGGCGACCTCCTCGCCGTCGGCGTAGATGCCGTCGCCGATGCCCGAGCCCTTCGCGGCGTCGCCGCGCTGGTAGTGGATGGAGACGTGCCCGACCTCGGTCTCCTCCCCCGCGACCTGCGCGGGGCGCAGCTGCTTCGCCTTGCGGGCGTCGATGGTGTACTCCATGTCGCCGTCGAGCACGACCTCGGGCGAGCCGGCGAACGCCACCGTGGCCGGGGAGCCGTCCCGCGCCGGTGTCTCCACCTTCGCCATCACGCTGAGCGGGCCGGGCAGCAGGCGGGCCGTGCCCCGGCCGTTCCCGTCGAGCTGCACGGCCTGGGAGCCGCCGCCGGTCACCGGGCGGTACTCCTTCATGTTGGCCAGCCACACGGTGCCGCCGGCCCAGGGCTCGCCGTTCCGGTCGAGCACGGTCAGCCGGATGTCGTACCGGGGCGGTTCGAGGTAGGCGTTGAACGGGAGGGTGACGGTGTCGTGGCCCGCGCGCCCGACCACGACCCCGCCGGCGTAGACGCGCGGCTGCGCCGCCGCGGGGGTGAGGGTGGCCGTGATCGTCCGCTTCTCGCCCGGCGCCACGGTGACCCGCGCGGGGCTGAGGGTCAGCAGGTCGTCGGGGGCCTCGTCGCCGTACACGTCGCGGGCGTTGTCGGAGAGGTCCAGCTCCTCGGGCTCGGTGCCGTTGTTGGTGACGGCGAACTCGACCGTGCGCGGCTCGGTGCTCTCGGGGTAGCGCAGGTAGCCGAAGTCGACGTTGCCGCGGTCGAATTCGAGGGTGTCGGAGACGGCGCCGGGCAGGTCGAGCACGCCCGCGCCGGCGTACTGCGACTGGGTCTTGTCCGCCTCCCCGTCCGCGGTGGTCATGAGCGCGGTCTTCACCCGCTCCCAGCTCCAGTCGGGGTGCTTCTCCAGCAGCACCGCGGCGGCCCCGGCGACCTGCGGCGCGGCCTGCGAGGTGCCCTCCATCACCGTGTACGGATCGGCCGTGCCGCCGCCGGAGCGGGCGCCGGCGATCTCGCGGCCGGGCGCGATCAGGTCGGGCTTGGCGCGGAAGGTGCCGGAAGTCGGCCCGACGCTGGAGAAGTGCGCGGTCTTGCCGGTGCGGACCGCGGCGCCGACGGTCAGCGCGCTGTCCGCGATGCCGGGCGACTGGATGGAGCCGCCGAACGGGCCCGCGTTGCCGGCCGCGGCGACGAAGAGGGTGCCGGTGTCGGCCGTGAGCCGGTCCAGGGCGAGGGCGACCGGGTCGTCGCCCTTCCCCGGCTGCGCGCCGAGGCTGAGGTTCGCGACCTCCGCGCCCTGCTCGGTGGCCCACTCCATGCCCGCGATGACCCAGGACTGCTGCCCCCGGCCCGCGTCGTCCAGCACCCGGGCGTTGAGCAGCCGGGCGCCGTGGGCGACGCCGCGGCGGGCGCCGTCCGCCGCGGCGCCGGTGCCGGCGACGAGGGAGGCGACGTGGGTGCCGTGGCCGTTGGGGTCGCCGGTGGTGCCGCTGCCGGTGAAGTCCGCGGCGGCGGCGACCTGGCCGTGCAGGTCGGGGTGGTCGGTGTCGATACCGGAGTCGAGCACGGCGACGTCGACGCCGGCGCCGCTCAGGCCGCTCTCCCAGACCTCGGGAGCGCCGATCATGCCGAGGTTCCAGTCGAGTTCGGCGGCCCGTACCTCGCGGTCGAGCCACACCTTCGTCACCCCGGCCGCGGCCCGGGGCCCGGCGGGGGCGGCCAGCCGCTCGGCGAAGCCGGCGGCGGCGTCCTTGGGCAGTTCGACGGCGGTGGCGTCGACGCTGGGCAGCCTGCGCGCGCCGGCCGCCGCGTCGAGGGCGGCCAGCGGGCGCGGGCCGCGGACGATCAGCGGGAGGGTGTCGGTGGCCGCGTCGTCGTAGTCCATCGCGGCGAGCGCGGTGACGTTGAACAGCTCGACGTCCAGGACCCGGGGCACCAGTCCCGCCACCGCGTCGGGGACGACGTACACGTCGCCGCCCTCGTGCAGGGTCGTGAACGAAGGCTTTGCGCCGGAGCCTTCGGGGGGCGCCACGGAGACGGTGGGGCGGCCGCCGGCGGCGGGGCCGAGGGTGACGGTGTCGCCCGTCACGAGGGTGACCTCGGTGCCGGGCCGGGCCCCGGCGGCGGGGCCGTCGTCCGGGCCGGACGGGGCGGCCTGCGGGGCCCCCGGGGCGGTTGAGGTTGCGGTGGCGAATGCCGCCGGGTGTGACACTGGCGATTCCGGCAGCGCTGTGGCTAGAGAGGGCACGGAGGCCAGCAACGAGGCGAGGCAGCCGAGCACGGCGGCGCGGACGGGCAGATGACGCCGGGGCGAACGATGCATGACTCGGGTTGTAACCCGCCCGTCCGGCGCCTAGGAAGCGGTTTCCGTTGGCGACTTGTCGCCATGTCGGCCATTGGCCAGACAGGGTGCAGGGGCGGCGGAGGCCCGTGGGGAAGGAGCGTGAGAGACGGTGCTGGAGCCGGCAGGCGTCGAACCGACGGAGGAACGGGTGTACCGGCTGCTGGTCGGGCTGCACGGCGCGGACGCGGAGTCCGTGGCCGGGGAGCTGGGCCTCGACCGGCGGCGGGCGGAGTCACTGCTGACGTCGCTGCGGGAGAAGGGACTTGTCAGCGGCCCGGAGCAACGCGCCGACGGCTCCGGGCACTTCGTGCCCGTGGCGCCGGACGTGGCGCTCGGGCCGCGGCTGCTGCGCGGGCAGGAGGCCCTGGAGCGGGCCAGGCGCGGGGTGACGGAGCTGGCCGAGGAGTTCCGGGCGGGCGGGCGGCGCCGCGACGCGCGGCAGCTCGTCGAGGTCGTCACCGGCGTGGCGGCGATCCGGCAGCAGATACGCGACCTCGCCTACGGCGCGCGGAGGGAGGTGCTGGCGCTGTGCAAGGCGGGCCACGTGGCGATGCCCTCGGAGGACAACGACGAGGAGTTCGAGATGCTCGCCAAGGGCGTGCGCTACCGCGTGATCTACGAGCGCGCGCTGCTGGAGGAGCCCGGGATGCTGGGCAACGTCGCCCTCGGCGTGCGCGCGGGCGAGGCGGCGCGGGCGGCGAGCGCGCTCCCGGTGCGGCTGATGATCGCGGACGGGGCGCTGGCGCTGTGCCCGCTGGTGCCGAACGCGGACAGCAGGTTCGGCGAGCCGACGGTCGCGGTGGTACGCAGCAGCGCCCTGCTGGACGCGCTGATCGCCCTCTTCGAGAGCCAGTGGGCGGCGGCGTCGCCGCTGCACGTCACCGGGGCGGGCGAGCTGGCCGGCCTCGGCGACGGTGCGGGGCCGCCGGGGCCGGCGCTGGCGGAGGACGAGCGCTATCTCCTGTCGCTGGTGGTGGCGGGACTCGCGGACAAGGCGATCGCCACCCAGCTCGGCATCAGCCAGCGCACGGTGCAGCGCCGGCTGCGGGACATGATGGGCCGGGTGGGTGCGGACACCCGGGCGCAGTTGGTGTGGCAGGCCGCCCGCCGCGACTGGCTGCCGTGACGGCGGCGGGGAAGGCCGCGGGGAGGACCGCAGGGGAGATCGCGGACGGCTGAGCGCCGGCCCGTGTCCGTACGGAGGACGCACGTGCGCGTGCGCCCTCGGAACACGCGTGCCCGTACGGCACCGGCGCCCCGCCCCGGGGTGTCCCCGGCAGGGCGCGGGGCACCCGCACCGGTGCGGCCGGATCGCTCCGGCCGCACCGGTGGCGGGCGGTGTCACTTCAGCGCGTAGGCCCGCTTCACCGTCTGCTCGACGCGGTTGCCGGCGTCGTCCCACGCCTTCACCCGCAGCGAGACGAAGCCGCCGTCGTCACCCACCGGGGGGTGCAGCAGCCAGAGGCGGTAGCTCCCGTCCCACCAGGGCATCGCCACGGCCTTCTTCCAGGTGGTGCCGTCATCGAGGGACGTGGAGACCTCCATCCCCTTGATGCGCCGCCCGTCGAGGCCGTCCTGGTGCCGCGCCGTGATGCCGATCGGCACGAGCCGCCCGCCGGGCGCCGCGCCGCGCGCGTCGGTCGGCACGTCGTAGTCCAGCTGCAGCAGCGGCAGGAGGTCCTGCTCGTCCGCCGCCGGGCGCTCGGCCGCGAACGACCAGCTGGTGCGCGAGCTGACGCCCGTGCGCCACTCGGGGGTGGTCCGGTCGACCGCGAGGTCGAGGCGGTACGTCCCCTTCCCGGCGCCGCCCGCGGGGAACGCGCCCCACGCCGTGCGGCCTTCGGCCAGCTTCTCGCCGTCGCGGTACAGCACCGCGGACGACTTGTCCGCCGGCGCGCTCCACTCGCCGCCGTCCAGGCGGCTGTAGTGCCCTTCCTCGGAGTCGGCGAACTCCGGGATGCGGATGGTGAGCTGGTCGCCCTCGCGGTACGAGGTCAGCCCCGCCACGCCGCGCGGGATCGCGGGCCGCACCACGGGCGCGAACCAGGTCTCCTCGACCCGCTCGCCCGCACGGTAGCTGCGGGCCTCCTGGATCATGCCGCCGGCCAGCGGGTTCATGGTGTCCTGGGTGTAGCGGTGGTGGACGTTGTGGCGCCAGATCGTGTCACCGGCGCTCACGTACTCGGTGCGCTTGTGCGGGGTGGGCACGTGCCGCTGGTACTGGTTGATCGCGGTGCCCATCCACGGCCGCCAGCCGAAGCGCTGCTCCTTCGTCCAGGGGTTGCCGCCGCTGTCGCGGTAACCCGTCTGGACGGTGGCGGTGTTCGAGCCGGTCACCCGGTGCACCACGCGCTCGGGCACCTGCTGCTTCGCCACCTGCATCACGTCGTACATGTACGGGCTGGAGGGCGTGCCGCGCAGTTCGACCGTCGCCCGGCCCTCCGCGAGCACCGCGCGCAGCTCCTGGCCGACGTCGTGGCGGACCATCGCGCCCACCGCGGGCAGCCGGTCGCCGCCGGGCCGCCAGACGCTCCAGCCGGCCGAGCCCTCCGAGGAGATGACGATGACGTGGCGCGCGCCGGCGGCCGCGGCGCGGCGCACGGCGTCCTCGTCCTGCGGGCTGTCGCCGTCGACCAGCACGGCGGCCCGGGACAGGTCGGCGCCGTCGCCGGCGAGGGCCGCGAAGTCGGCCTCCGTGCCCGCCCCGGCGTCGACCAGCGGCAGCCGCAGGGTGCCGTCCACGGCCGGGGAGCGGCCCATCAGCCGCACGGCCTCGATGTCGGCGCGGCGCTGCGACCCGGTGCCGCGGACGGTGCCCGTCAGCATCGGGGCCTCCAGCTGCCAGCGGGAGGAGACCTCGAAGACGCCGTCGCGGGCCTTGTCGGTCGGCGTCACGTAGAGCTTGCGGCCGTCGACGCTGAACTCCATGTGCCCGTGGGAGATGCTGCGGCTGCCGAACTCGCGGTGGCTGTAGAAGCTCATGACGGCTTCCTGCACGGCGGGCTTCGGCGTCTCGATCTCGACCTCGTTGGCCTCGCGTGCGTCGAGGACGACCTCCAGGTCGCGGTCCACCTTCAGCTGCGGGTCGACGATGAGGCTGTCGACGCTGCCGCCCGGGATCTTGTCGGAGATCACCGCGTGCAGGAAGTAGTCGCCCTCCGGCACCTCGACCGTCAGCGACTTGCCCGCGGGGATGTACTTGACGACGTCGTAGCGGTCGTCCTCGCCGAAGAGCGTGACGGGGTTGACGAAGGCGGGCTCCCCGGCGCGGTCGATGCCGCGCAGGGTGACGGTGCGCGTGGGCGCCTCGCGGACCGCGCCGATGGTGGTGTGGGCGACGGTGTCGCCGGTGGTGGCGGTGACGTACCCGCCGTAGCGGCCGGGGCGCAGCCCCGCCGGGTCGAGGGTGACGGGGACGGTCGCGGTGCCGCCCGCGGCTATCTCGACGGTGTCGCCGTCGGGCAGGCCCACGGCGTCGGCCGGGACCGGCTCGCCGCTCGCGGCGCGCAGGGAGGCGTCGAGCCGCAGGCTCACGGGCGCGTCGGAGGCGTTGGTGTACGTGATCTCGCGGCGTACCGGCTCGCCGCCCTCGTCGACGCCGCCGAAGCCGAGGGTGCCGGTGGCGTACACCTGCTGGGCGTCGGCGCGCGCGGCGTCCACGCGCCCGCCGCCCTGCTCGTAGACCGTCAGGTCGTCGTGCCGCTTCGCGGTGCTGACCAGGGCGTCCTTGAGCTGCTGCGCGGTCCAGTCGGGGTGGCGCTGGGCGATCAGCGCGGCGGCGCCGGCGACGTGCGGCGCGGCCATGGAGGTGCCGGAGGCGGCGGTGTAGAGGTCGTCCACGGGCGTGCCCATGGCGGTGCCGGCCGCGCGGGCGGCGACGATGTCGACGCCGGGCGCGGTGATGTCGGGCTTGACTGCGAGGTCGCCGACGCGCGGGCCGCGGCTGGAGAAGCCGGCCAGTGACTCGTCGCGGTCGACGGCGCCCACGGTGAGCGCGGCGTCCGCGGCGCCGGGCGAGCCGACGGTGGCGGAACCCGGGCCGCTGTTGCCGGCCGAGGCGACGAAGAGCGTGCCGGTCTCGGCGGTCAGCCGGTTCAGGCCGAGGCTCAGCGCGTCGGTGCCGTCGGTGGGCGCGTCGGTGCCGAGGCTCATGTTGACCACGTCGGCGCCGGCGCCGGCGGCCCACTCCATGCCGGCGAGCACCTGCGACTCGGAGCCGAAGCCGTCGTCGCCGAGCACCTTGCCGACCAGCAGCCGGGCGCCGGGGGCGACGCCCTTGCGGGAGCCGCCGGAGCCGGCGCCGGTGCCGGCGACGGTGGCCGCGACGTGCGTGCCGTGGCCGAAGGCGTCGCCGGTGGTGGGGCTGTCGGAGAAGTTGCGGGCCTCGTCGACCTTGCCCGCCAGGTCCGGGTGTGCTGCGTCGACGCCGGTGTCGAGCACGGCGACGGTGACGCCCTTGCCGTCGGTGCCGCGCTGCCAGACCTCGGGGGCGCCGATCTGCGCCACGCTGCGGTCGAGCGAGGCGCTGACCTTGCGGTCCAGCCAGATCCGCGCGATGCCGCCGGCGAGCTTCGGCTCGGCCGCCGTCCTGGCGTTCTCGCGGTCGTCGTCGACGGCCTCCCAGAAGCGGCCGGCCTTGTCCTTCCCGGCCTCGACGGCGCGGGCGTTCAGGCTCGGCAGCGCGGCGCCCGCCCGCACTCCGGGCAGCTCCGCGGCGTCGGCGGTGCGGGCGCCCTTCGCGAACGACACGATCAGGGGGATCCGCTTGCTGTGCCCGTCGCCGAAGCCCTGCTCGACCAGTTCGCTGATGTTGAACAGGTCGCGGTCCAGGGCGCCGGTGCCGACGAACGGCATCGCGTCGGAGGGGATGACGTGCAGGTCGCCGTCGATCTCCAGCTGCTCGAAGCCGCCGGCCGCGCTGCCGCCGTCGGCACCGCCGTCCCGTGGCGTCACGGTGGCGGCCTGCCGGCCGTCGGGGAAGCGCTCGAGCCGTACGCGATCGCCCGTGACGAGCGTGACGACGCTGAGCGAGGAGCCGGCCGCCCGGTCCGTGACCGCCGTGCCGCCGGGTGAGGCGGTTGCGTGGGTCGCGGATGGCGCCAGCGTGACCAGGAGCGCGCCCGCGGTGGCGAGCGCCGGCAGCTTTACTCGTCTTAGATGCACAGGCAAAAGCTTTCGGCCCGGACGGGCCGGCTGTCACGATCTCTGCCGTGCCGGGCTTGCGACATGTCGCCTGTACGACAGCGGGCGCCCGGCAGCGGGAGGGCGGCCGGGTGCCGGTTTCAGCCCGGGCTGTACCAGTTGGCGGGGCCGTGTCCGGCGGGCTCGAAGTGGGCGAGCAGCGCGGCCAGTACGGACGCGGGCCGCTCGACGGGCGCGAGGTGGCCGGTGCGGGGCAGCTCGACGAGGGCGGCGTCGGCGATGCCGTCGGCCAGCGCACGGGCGTGCGCGGGCGGGGTCGCCACGTCGTTCCGGCCGGCGACGACGAGCGTGGGGGCGGCGATGCGGGCGAGGTCCCGGCGCAGGTCGAGGGCGGCGAGGACGTCGCAGCAGGCGGCGTACGCGGCCGGGTCGGCGGCGCGCAGGCCGGCGGTCAGAGCCCGTACGGCCGGATCGCCGCCCTCCGCGAACTCCGGGGTGAACCAGCGCTCCGCGGCGGTGTCGGCGACCGGCCCGGTGCCCTCCGCCCGTACCAGGGCGGCCCGTTCGCGCCACCGGGCCGGCGGGCCGAAGCGGGCGGACGTGCAGACCAGGGCGAGGGAGTCGACGCGGCCGGGGTGGCGGGCGGCGAGCCAGGTGCCGACGGCGCCGCCCAGCGAGATGCCGGCGTAGCGGAACCGGGCGACGCCGAGGGCGTCGACGACGTCGAGGACGAGGCGGCCGAGTTGCGCGACGGTGCCGCCGGGGGCGAGCAGCCCGGCCCGCGAACGGCCGTGTCCCGGCAGGTCCCAGCGCACCACGCGGAACACCTGCGCGAGAGCCGGCGCCTGGGCGTCCCAGACGGCGGTGGTCGTGCCGAGGGACGGCCCGAGGACCAGGACGGGCCGGCCCTCGGGCCCTTCGACGCGGTGGTGCAGCCCGGGCCTCGCGGCGGCGCGGGCCCCGGCCGCGGGCATCCGGCTGCCGGTGCCGCCGCCGCGTACCCCGGTCACCCGCCGGCCGTCCTCAACGGGGCCCGGGAAGCGCGCGGATGTCAAGGAAGACCGTCTCCTTCCCGCCCTGGAGGTGCACGTCGAAGCGGTACGTCCGGTCCCCCTCGGCGTGCGCGAGCAGCGTCGCGCGCAGCTCCCGCGGCAGCCGGGCCACCGGGTCCCCGGCGGGCGGCGCGCCGAGGTAGGCGCGGGTGTACAGGTGGCGGGTCAGGCCGCGGGCGAAGACGCAGACGGCGAGGTACGGCCGCGCGGCCGGCGGCGGCAGCGTGCGCACCGACCAGTGGCCGTCCGCGTCGGTGGCCACGCGCGCGAAGCCGGTGAAGTCCGCACCGCCCGGGCCGGTCAGGCCGCCGGCGGCGGGGTCGCGGCGCAGCGATCCGGGCCGGCCGGCGGGCGAGCCACCGGGGTCCGCCTGCCAGCACTCCAGCAGCGCGTCCGGCACGGGCTCGCCGGCGCCGTCGTACACGCGGCCGTGGACGGTGACGGTGTCCGGGTGCCCGGCCGGGGCGACTTCGCCGCCGCCGGGAAACGGCAGCGCGTGGCCGTAGAAGGGGCCCACGGTCTGGGACGGGGTGGGCGGCTCCATCAGCGGGCGGCCTCCCCCGGCTCGGCCCAGGTGGCGGCGGGGCCGTCGAGGACGACGTCCCAGCGGTAGCCGAGGGACCACTCGGGCACGGACAGCGCCGGGTCGTACGCCGCCACCAGCCGCGCCCGTGCGGCGGGGTCGGTGACGGACTGCAGGATGGGGTCGTGGGGGAAGAGCGGGTCGCCCGGGAAGTACATCTGGGTCACCAGGCGCTGGGTGAAGGCGCTGCCGAAGAAGGAGAAGTGGAGGTGGGCGGGGCGCCAGGCGTTCTCGTGGTTGCGCCAGGGGTACGCGCCGGGGCGCACGGTGGTGAAGCGGTAGGCGCCGTCGTCGTCGGTGAGGCAGCGGCCGGCGCCGGTGAAGTTCGGGTCGAGCGGCGCCGGGTGGCGGTCGCACGGGTGCGCGTACCGGCCGGCGGCGTTGGCCTGCCACAGCTCCACGAGCTGCCCGCGTACGGGCCTGCCCCGCCGGTCGCGTACCCGCCCGGTGACGGTGATCCGCTCGCCCAGCGGCTCGCCGGGGTGCTGCCGGGTCAGGTCGCCGTCCAGCTCGGTGACGTCGGTGCGGCCGAAGACGGGGCCGTGCAGCTCGGCGGCGTCGGGGTCGGCGAGCGGCAGCGGCGGGCGGTGCGGGTGGCGCAGGACGGTGCTGCGGTACGGGGCGAAGTCGCGGGGCGGGTGGTGCGGCGCGGGGGCGCCGGCGGCCACGGCGGCGGCGGTGGCGCGGTGGGCTTCGGCGATCTCGGCCGAGACCTGACGCTGCGTCAGGGGTGATCCGGCGGCCACGGCTGCTGCAACCTCCCGGAGGCGGGGCGGGGGCCGGCGCCGGCGCGGTCCCCGGGGTCCGATCCGCGCGTGCGCCTGGCGCACGAGTGTTCACTTCGGGCTACCCGCCGAGTCTCCGCGCTCGCCCCGCGGGTGTCAACGCCCGTGCGCCGGCCGGGTGCTGCCTGCGGACCGGCCGGCGCGCCGCCCCTCGTGCTCGCGGTAGAGGTCCTGGAGCAGCGCGACCGCGGCGTGCGTGGCCGGGTGCGGGTCGTGGCGGCGCCAGACGAACTGCACCGCGACCGGCGGCGCGTCGCGTACGGGCCGGTAGACGATGCCGTCGCGCCGGTACTGCGCCACGGTGCTCTCCGGGGTGATGCCGACGCAGCGGCCCGCGGCGATGTCCGCGAGCCAGTCGTCGACGTCGCGGGTGTACTCCACCGCGGGCCGCTCCGCCTCCGGCCACAGACCGGCGGTGGTGGTGCCGGTGCGGCGGTCGACGAGGACGGTGCGCTCGCGGACATCGGCGAGCAGCAGGCTCCGGCGGCGGGCGAAGGGGTCGTCGGCGGCCATGGCGCAGTAGCGGCGCTCGTGGCCGACGACGGCGTGGGCGTAGCGCCGCTCGTCGACGCCGGTGCGGACGATGGCCAGGTCGCACAGGCCCTCGGCGAGGCCGCCGGTGGCCGAGTTGGTACGGATCAGGTGCAGCTCCACGTCCGGGTGCCGGGCGGCCCAGCGGCGCTGGAACTCCGCGGTGTGCCGCCCGGCCGCCGACCAGGCGTGCCCGATGCGCAGCCGGGTGTGGCCGGTGGTGGCCTCGCCGACGAGGTCGTCCGCCTCGGCGAGCAGGTGCCGGGCGCGGGCGAGCACCTGGACGCCCGCGGTGGTCGGGCTGACGCTCCGGCTGGTCCGGTGGAGCAGCCGGACGCCGAGGATCCGCTCCAGCGCCAGCAGGGTGCGGGAGACCGCCGCCTGTGAGACGCCCAGGTCGATGGCGGCGTCGGTGAAGCTGCCGGTGTCCACGATGGCGACCAGGCAGCGCAGGTGGCGTAGCTCCAGATCCATGACTTCAGCGTATAGAACGCGCGGCACATGCATTTTGCGCATACGAACCGGGGGCGCATGCTCCGTGCCATGACCGCACAGCCGCAGCCCGCCACCGCCGTCCGGCCGCACGCCGGCCGCCCCGGTCAGGCGCGTCCCGCCGGCCGCGCGGCCGGAGTCGCGATGATGCTCGGCAGCGGGCTGTCGAACCAGACCGGCGCCGCCGTCGCCGCGCTGGCGTTCCCCGTCGTCGGCCCGGCCGGGGTGGTCGCCGTGCGGCAGTGGGTGGCCGGTGCCGTACTGCTGGCGGTGGGCCGGCCCCGGATGCGCACGTTCACACGCGCGCAGTGGTGGCCCGTGCTGGGGCTGGCCGCGGTCTTCGCGGTCATGAACCTCTCGCTGTACACGGCGATCGGCCGGATCGGCCTCGGCCTCGCGGTGACGCTGGAGTTCCTCGGCCCGCTGGCCGTGGCGCTCGCCGCCACCCGCCGCCGCGCCGACCTGGCGTGCGCGCTGGCCGCCGGCGCGGCCGTCGCCGTCCTGAGCCGTCCGCGCCCCGCCGCCGACTACGCGGGCATCGCGCTCGCCCTGCTCGCCGCCGTCTGCTGGGCCTGCTACATCCTGCTCGGCCGCACCGTCGGCCGCCGGCTGCCCGGCGTCCAGGGCCCGGCGGCGGCAGCGGCCGTCTCGGCGCTGGCGTACGTCCCGGTCGGCGCCGTCGTCCTGGCCCACCGCCCGCCGAGCGCCGCGGCCCTCGGCTACGCCGTCACCGCGGGCGTGCTCTCCTCGGCCGTGCCGTTCCTCTCCGACCTGCTCGCGCTGCGCCGCGTGCCGGCCCGGCTGTTCGGCATGTTCATGAGCATCAACCCGGTGCTGGCGGCGCTCGTCGGCACGGTGGTGCTGGACCAGCGCCTCGGCCCGTACGAATGGACGGCGATCGCCGTGATCGTCACCGCGAACGCCGCCGTCGTCACCCGCCGCTGACGGGTGTGCCCCGGCCGATCGGTCGTGTACGACGCCTTGGCAGCCGGCCCGTACGGCGCCATGATCACCCCCGGCGGCCGGGCAGCGCGCCCGGTCACCAGGAGTGACGTGCACCAGCGAGAGGAGCGGCACATGTTTCGCAGGACATCGACGCTCGCGCGCGGCGCGCTGCTTGCCGCGGCGGTCGTGATCACCCCCATCACCGCACTCGGCGCGGCGGCCGCGCCGCAGGAGGGTACGGCCGCCGACCGGGCGCCGGCCGCGGCCGGCGGCAGCCGTACCGTCCAGGACCCGAAGGAGTCCGGCGACCCCAACACCTCCGAGCGGGTGCGCGACGTCGTCTTCGCCATCCACGGCGGCGCCGGCACCCTCAGGCGCGAGGACATGACCCCCGAGCTGGAGCGGGAGTACCGGGCCAAGCTCACCGAGGCGGTACGGACCGGGCAGCGGGCGCTGGCGGACGGGGAGTCCGGCGTCGCGGCCGTCGAGGCGGCGATCAACGTGCTGGAGGACTCCCCGCTGTTCAACGCCGGCAAGGGCGCGGTGTTCACCACCGACGCGGAGAACGAGCTGGACGCGGCCATCATGGACGGCGCGACCCTGGACACCGGCGCGGTCACCGGGGTGACCCACATCAGGAACCCGATCTCGCTGGCGCGGGAGATGATGGAGAACTCCCGGCACGTGCTGATGAGCGGCGAGGGCGCGGAGCGCTTCGCACAGCACCGCGGGATGGACCTGGTGACCCAGGACTACTTCTTCACCGAGCGCCGCTGGGAGTCCCTGATGGCCGCCAAGGGCGGCGAGTCGGACTTCGACTTCGGCGAGACCGGCACGGTCGGCGCCGTCGGCATCGACGGCAACGGCGACCTGGCCGCCGGCACGTCGACGGGCGGCCTGACGAACAAGCCCGTCGGCCGCATCGGCGACTCGCCGATCGTCGGCGCGGGCACGTACGCGAAGAACGGGAACATCGCGGCGTCCGCGACCGGCACCGGCGAGCTGTTCATCCGCGAGGCCGTCACGCACACCATCTCCGCGCAGGTCGAGTACCTGGGGCGGTCGGTCTCCAAGGCGGCCGGGGCGGCGATCGACCGGACCGAGGTGCTCGGCGGCGACGACACCGGCGGGGTGATCGCCCTGGACTCCCGAAAGAACCTTGCGTTCACCTTCAACACCTCGGGCATGTACCGCGGTTACGCCACCGCGGACGGCGAGATCGTGGTCAAGATCTTCGCCGACGAGTGACGGCCCGGGGCGGCGGGGGTCTTGTCTCCCGCCGCCCGCTGCACCAGCCTGGTGCCCGCCGTGCCGGCCGCGCCCGGTCCCCGCGACGGCCCGGACGGCGCCACCCCCCACCGGCCAGGAGGCTTCCGTGCGCCAGGGCACACATCCGACTCCGCAGTCCCCCTCCCGACCGCGGCTGTTACGGGCCGGGGTGCTCGGCGCCGCGACGGTGCTGTGCGTCCCCGTCGCCCTCGCGGGCGGCGCGGCCCCCGCACCCGCCGCCGCGGCGCCGCCGCCCCGCCCGGCCGCTCCGGACGGCGCCGTCCCGCCGCTCACCGGCACCGCGCCGCGGCCGGACGCCGCCGCCCCGCCCGCGCTCACCACGACCACCACCGGCCGCGAGGACGACGGCGTGCTCCTCACCACCCCGGCCCCGGTCGGCGGCGACCTCGCGGGCGCGGCGATCTACGACAACGCCGGCGAGCCGGTGTGGTGGAAGCCCGGCCCGTACATGAACCTGGAGCCCCTCACGTTCCGCGGTGAGCCCGCGCTGAGCGTGTTCGACAACACCGACGCCGGCGGCGAGTACCTCCTGCTGAACTCCTCCTACCAGGAGATCGCCTCGTACCGGATGGACGGCTTCTTCACCGACAGCCACGAGTTCGAGGTCAGCCCCGACGGCTCCCGCGTGCTGCTGCTCGGCTTCTCCTTCGTCACCCGCGACCTCACCGAGTACGGCGGCAAACCGGACGCGCAGGTCATCGACGCCGTCGTCCAGGAGCAGGACGCGGCCACCGGCGAGGTGCTGTTCGAGTGGAGCGCGCTGGACCACATCCCGCTGACGGAGACCCAGGAGCCCCTCACCGGGGAGCTGGTGGACCCCGTGCACGCCAACTCCCTGGCGTACGACACGGACGGCGACCTGCTCATGAGCGCCCGGCACACCAGCACCGTCTACAAGATCGACCGGGAGTCGGGCGCGGTGCGCTGGCGCCTCGGCGGCGCCGCGAGCGACTTCGCCTTCGCCTCCCCCGCCCAGCGCCCCAGCTACCAGCACGACGCCCGGCGGCTGCCGGACGGGCGGCTGATGCTCTTCGACAACGGCAACAGGAACGACCCGCAGCGCTCCCGCGGCGCCGTGTACGAGCTGGACGAGGAGGCGATGACCGCCCGGCTCGCCGACGACCTGCAGACCCCGGAGCCGGTGTTCACGCTCTTCGCGGGCTCCGCCCGGCAGACGGCCGGCGGCAACGTCCTGCTCGGCTACGGCAGTTCGGGGACGATGGCGGAGTTCGCGGACGGGGAGCCGGTGTTCACGGGGACGTTCGCGCAGGGCTCGTACAGCTACCGGGCGATACGCACGGACTGGACGGGCACGCCCGCCACGCGGCCGGCCGTGGAGTGGCGCGAGCCGGGCACGCTCGCGATGAGCTGGAACGGCGCCACGGAGGTCGACGCCTGGCGGATCGAGGCGGGCACGTCGCGCCGGGCGCTGACGACGGCGGACACGGTCGCGCGGAGCGGCTTCGTCACGACGGCGGAGGTGGCAGTGCCCGGAGGTGCGGAGGTGGTCCGCGTCAGCGCGGTGGACGCGGACGGGAAGGTGCTGGCGAGCCGGACGGTGGCCGCGGACGGCGCGGGCTGACGGCGCGGGCTGACCGGACCGGGGGCCGGCACCTGCGGAGGCCGGACGGCGGTTCGCGGGGGCGGCGTTTCCCGGGCAGGCGGTCCGTACGGGCCCGGCCGTCAGCGGCTCGTACAGCACGGGGTCGGGGCCGGGGCCTCGAACGGGATCAGCGTCTCCGCCGCCGCCGGGATCACCGCGAGCACCAGCCGCCCGTCGAGCCACTGCGGGCGCACGTGCCCGCGGGTGACCATCCGCGCCTCCCCCGGCGGGCCGTGCGGCGCGCCGAGCAGCACGACCTGCTCGATCGCCGAGGAGTCCAGCAGCTCGCCGACCGTCATGGTCCCGGTCAGCGCGTCCGCCCCCGGGTACAGCACCGCGCGGCCGACGCTGCGCGCGGCGTGCTCGGCGGCGGCGCGGGCCGCCGCCTCGGCGTGCTCGGCGGGGCCGTGGCGGGTGCCGCCGGGCAGCCCCGCGACGGCGTGCCCGCGCGCGGTGAGCCACCGCCAGGCGGCGGCCGCGTCTCCGGCGCCGCCGAGGGCGAGGGACACGGCGATACGGGGCCTCTCCCCCGCGACGAGGTGGGTGCAGCCGTACGCGGTGCGCGGCAGCCGCAGTTCGCCGGCGAGCGCGTGCAGCAGGTGGTCCGCGTCGCGCAGTTCGGTCAGTCCGGGGTCGGCGCCGAGGACGTAGGCGCCGCTCATGCGCGGTGGCGGGTCGCGGTGCGGGCGGCGGGCTCCGCGCCCGGCCGGCGGTGGTCGCGGTGTCGGTGTCCGTGGCCCATGACGCCCTCCCAGTCGTGCCGGGTGCCGCGTACCGACGCGGCGGCTGCTGCCGAGGGTCGGGCCGCAAGGTGAACGCCGCGCGACCCGGCGGTGATCCGCGAAGGGCCGTACGGCGGCGGCTTCGAGGGTGGGCCCCGACGGACCTCAGCCGCCCTCAGCCGCCGACGCCGTCCAGCAGCCCCAGGTCCGGCGGCACCAGCGCCGTTGCCGCCACCAGGTCCGTCAGCAGCCGGTGGTCCGGTGTGCAGCCCTGCGGCTCCGGCGCCTCCCCGTCCCGTACCGCGGGCGGATGCGGCACGTCGCGCGCCAGCCGCCGGCGTATGTCCTCCACCCGGCGCGCCACCTCCGCCGCGCCCCACCGCTCCCCCGGCCGCAGGAACGCCAGCACCTCCGCCGCCTGCCGGTACGGCAGCGGGCGCGGATCCGACTCGTGGCGCAGATACCGCTGCCCCAGCACCACGAGCACCAGCCGCTCGTCCTCCGAGAGGGCCCACGCCGCCGGCGGCGTGCCGGGGAGGCTGCCCGCGGGCACCGGTTCCGTGCGGACCACGTACAGCTCCACCAGGTGCTCGCGGAAGCCGGTCCCCTTGACGAACACCGGTGTGTACCCGCCGGCCAGCGGCACGCGCTCCGAGCCCGGCGGCAGCAGCCGGCCGCGCGGCAGCCGCAGCGCCTGCTGGCCGGTGTTGCGCAGCGTCCAGCCGCCCTCCAGGCAGGTCAGCTCGCCGTGCCGCCGGCTCACGCCCTGGTCGCGCCGGCCGACGTACAACTCGACGTCCCCGCCCGCGCCCTCGTCCCCCGGCCCGCGCCCGAACCGGACGGTCAGGCCGGGCAGCGGGGCCACCTCGATGCCGTCGGCGGCCGAGCGCGCGTGCAGCGTGCCCGGCCGCGCGGGCGTCACGCCACGGGCCAGGCTGTCGCGCGCGCTCATCACCGGTGTCCTCGGATACGGTCCATCGCAGGTCCCCTCGGCTGCGGCCGGCTGCTGCCGACGCCCCACCGTGCTCCCTGCCCCCGGGGACCCCTCCCCGCCGCCGGTCACGGGCCTGGCGGAACCCGCGCGGCCGGTCCCTGCGGGCGGTCCGTGCCGGAGTCGTGGACCGTGTCCCTCAGAGCTTCGGCAGCTCCCCCGCGGCCGTCTCGGCGAGCCGCGTGGCCATCCCGCACAGGTCGTCCGGCGACTCGTCGTCGCCGTCGAGGGTGAGGTAGAGCAGTTCGACGGCCTTCTGACCGTTCTCGTCGGGGTACTCGCGGTACTCGACCCGCACCGTGCAGGTGTCCTCGCCGTCGTACTCCGGGGAGACGACGGTGTCGCGGCCCGCCAGCACGGTCACCTTGCCGTCCTCGCCGCTGAGCGGCTGGTCGCGGTCGTAGCGCAGCTGGACCTCTATGTCGCGCGTGGTGCTGTACCAGTCGCAGTCCCAGTTGCCGAAGCCCACGTCCGGGTCGCCCGCGTCGATGCCGGGCACGATCTCCAGCGCGCGGGCGTCGAGCAGCCGGCAGGCGTCCAGCCACAGCAGGGACACGTCCGCCGCGGGCGGATCGCGGCGCGGGACGGTGCGGTTCTCGGCGCGGGCCCTGCCCAGCGTCTCGCTGGCGGTCCTGGCGGCGACGTCGGCCATGTCGCACAGGGTGCCGACCCCGCCGTAGCCCCGGGCGTCCCCGCCGTCGACGTAGATCCAGATGCTGACGTCGCTGTCCGCCTCGTCCGGCAGGACGAGGGCCCGGGCGCACTCCTGGCCCTCCGGCGGCTCCTCGATGATGCCGATGCCGCCGAAGGTACGCACGGGGGCCGGCGACTCGGGCGAGGGCCCGGAGTCGAACTGGACCTGGACGTCGATGTGTTCGCCGTCCAGGCCCTGCGGATAGACCAGCACGTCGCAGCGGTCGAAGTTGCCGTAGTCGCGGTCCCACTCCGCGGCCCGGCCGAACCGGGCGAACTCGCCGGGGTCGGTCAGCGAGCACGGGTCCATGGTGCGCGGGTCGCCGATGACGGAGCCGGCCCGCGCCTTGCCGCCCCCCTGCACCACGCCCGGCCCGCCGTCGTCTCGGTCGGGGCCGAGCCACCAGAACCAGGCGGCGGCCAGCGCCACCGCCGTCACCAGCGCCGTACCGGCGGCGGTCGCCCGCGGGTACCGGCGCGGCACGCCGGGCAGGGCGAGCCGCCGCGTCCAACGGCGCCGCCCCGCCGCCTCCTGGAGCAGCCGCCGCGCCTCGGCCGCGTCGGGCCGCCGGTCGGGGCGGCGGCGGAGCATCGCTTCGAGCGGCGCCGCGAGCGGACCGGTGTCGCGCTCGCGGCGCAGCACGCCCTGGCTCACCTTCCACTCCCGCAGGCTGGCCGCGTCCTCGCCGTCCGGGTCGGCCGTCCCGCCGGCCCCGCCGCCGTCGGCCCCGTCGGCCCCGTCCACCTCGTCATGGGGTACGCCGGTGACCGCCTTGTAGAGCATCGCCGCGAGGGAGTACACGTCCGAGCGGGGCTCGGGCGAGCCGTTGACGACCTCGGGGGCGGCGTAGTCGGGGGTGTAACTGAGCGGGCGGTCCGGCGAGATGGTCTCGTTGCTGCCGGTGCGCTGGGCGGAGTCGAAGTCCGTGAGCTTGGGCGTGCCGTCGTCGGTGATGACGACGTTGGCGGGTTTGACGTCGCAGTGGACCACGCCGTTGGCGTGCAGCGCCCCCAGCGCCGAGGCGATCTGCGCGCCGATCAGCGCCGCCCGCTCGGGCGCCATCCTCGGCTGCTTCTCCAGGCTGCCGCCGGTGACGTACTCCATCACCAGCCAGCAGCCGGCGTCCGGGCCGGTCTCGATGAACTCCACGCCGTAGAGCGTGACCACATGCGGGTGGGTCGCCCTGGCCTGGGCGCGGGCGACGCCGAGCAGCCGGGGGCGCTCCCCGATGGCGCCGCCGCGTTTGAGTACGACTCGGCGGCCCAGTTGCTCGTCGGCCGCGAACCACACCTCGCCGCGGCCCTCGTCGTCGACCGGATCCTCGAGCCGGTAGCGGTCACCGACCAGCTGACCCACGCGCACCGCGACTCCTCTCGCCCGTCTGCAGGGCGAAACTTATCGGCTGCGCGCGGCGCTGGCACGACGTCTTCACGACTTCCCCGCCTCAGCGGCGCCGAAGCCGCGAAATAGCCGCTCAGCTCGCGAAATACTCGTCCAGGAGTTCGAGATCGGTCGGCACCAGGGTCGTGGACTCCACCAGTCCGCGCAGCAGGTTGTGCTTGAGGACGCTGTCGCTCGGGCCGCTGCCGTCGTCGCCGCGGGTCACCTGGTACGGGAAGCCGCCGCCCTCCAGCCGCTTACGGACGTCCTCGACCCGGTGCTCGATGACGCGCTTGGTGATCCCCGCGCCGGCGGGCAGGAAGGCCAGCAGCTCGGCCGCCTGCCGGTACGACAGCGGGCGCGGATCCGACTCGTACTGCAGGTACTGCTGTCCGAGCACGACGAGCACCAGTCTCTCCTGCTGCGTGAGCGTCCAGCGTTTGGGCGGCAGGGTCTCGGCGCGGTGCCGCGGCACCCGCCCGCCCTCGCCGGCGTCCGTGACGTACAGCTCGACGAGGTGCTCGCGGTGCCCCGAGCCCTTGACGAACAGCGGGGTGTAGCCGGGGGCGAGCGGGATGGGCTCGGTGGTCAGGTGCATCAGCCGGCCGCGGGGCAGCCGGACGAGCTGCTGCCCGGTGTTCCGCAGCCACCAGGAGCTGCCCTCGTACGACAGCTCGCCGTGCCGGCGGCTGACCCGCAGGTCGTCCTCGCCGACGCACAGGTCGACCTCGTCCTTGTCGCGCCCGAAGCGCACGACCCGCGCGGCGGCGGGCGGCACCCGGATCCCGCCGGCGACGCTGCGGGCGTGCAGGGTGCCGGGGGGCGACGGCGCGGCACCGCGCGCCAGGCTCTCTCGCAGGGGCATCGCCGGCCTCCGGGTTGCTCGTGGCGGTACGTGCCCACCAGTGTCCCGCGTACGCCGGGGACCGGTCCCCAACCGGTGCGACCGGCTTGGCGCCGCCGCGGGTTCAGCCGGGCAGCGCCTGGTGCAGCAGTTCCTGGAGGCGCAGGCCGCGGCGGGCGTCGAGCCCGCCGGAGCGCCCGGCGCGGACGGCGGCGGCGAACTCGCGGCGCAGTACGGGCCAGCACTCCTCGTGGTCGAGCCCGGCGGTGTCGTAGACGATCTCGTCGCCGGGGCCGAAGAGTTCTATGCGGGTGCGGGCGGCGGGCAGCCGGACGCTGCCGGACAGCGACGCCTGGCTGACGGCGCCGTTCTCGTGCTCGCAGGTCAGCTCGATCCAGCGGCGCGGGTCGCCGGCGGAGCGGACGGCGGCGACGGGGCCGACGGCGGCGTCGAGGAGGTCGAGCAGGTGCGGGCCGAGGTCGAGCAGGGCGCCGTGCTCCAGCCGCCAGGCCGTGGCGGACTCGCCGCCGAGGAAGGCGCCGTGCAGGTAGCAGGAGCGGGCGCCGGTGACGTCCGCGGCGGCGGCCCGGCGCAGGAAGTCCCGGGTGGCGGGGTGGTACCGCTTGGTGAGCACGAGCTGCGAGACGACGCCGTGCTCGGCGACCGCGGCGGCGACGGCGCGGGCGGCGCCGAGGTCGGGGCCGAGCGGCTTTTCCAGCAGCAGCGCCCTGCCCGCGGCGGCGGCGCGTACGGCCAGTTCCGCCTGGACGGCCGGGGGTACGGCGAAGGCGACGGCCTCGCAGCCGTCGAGCAGTTCGGCGAACGAGCCGGCGACCGCGGCGCCGTACGGCGCAGCCGTCTCGGCGGCGGCCTCGGGGCGGCGGGCCCAGACGGCGGTCAGCTCGGTCTCGGGCCCGGCGGCGAGCATCCGGGCGTGCATGGCGCGGGCCCAGGGGCCCGCGCCGGCGAGCCCGACCCGTATCGGGGCCGGCGCGGCGGCGGCCTGCCCGCGGCCCGTCATCGCGTCCCGCCCGCGCCGCGGGCCGACAGCCGCTCGTCCGCGCGGCCGGGCGCGTACAGGTGCTCCACCACCAGCGCCGCCGCGCCCGCGAGCCCCGCGCCGTCGCCGAGGCGGGGCGTGACGACCTGGAGGTGCGCGGTGGTGCGCGGCATCGCGCGCTGGTACAGCAACTCCCGTACCCCGGTGAGGAAGGGCGTGCCGGCGAGGTCACCGACGATCATGAGGACGCCCGGGTTCAGCAGCGTGACGACGGTGGCCAGCACCTCGCCCACCCGCATCCCGGCCGCGCGCGCGAGCCGCACCGCGTCCGGCTGCCCGGCGGCCAGCAGGTCGCGCACGTCGGAGCCGGAGGTCGCGGGCACGCCCAGCTCGGTGAGCCGGCCGGCCAGCGCCCGCCCGCTGGCGACGGCGGCGAGGCAGCCGTACGAGCCGCAGGCGCAGAGGGCGTCCATCCCGTCGTGCAGCCGCACGTGCCCGATGTCGCCCGCGCCGCCGTCGATGCCGCGGTAGATGCTGCCGTCGACGACGACGCCGGCGCCGATGCCGGTGGAGACCTTGACGAGCACGAAGGCGGCGCAGTCGGCGTACCCGGCGCGCTGCTCCGCGTACGCCAGGAGGTTGGCGTCGTTGTCCACGAGCACCGGCACGTCCTCGGGGCCCTCGGCGTGCTTGGCGAAGGAGCGGCGCATGTGGTCCTGGATGGGGTAGCCGTCCCAGCCGGGCATGATCGGCGGCTGCACGACGAGCCCGGTGGCGAAGTCGACGGGCCCCGGCACCGAGATGCCGATGCCGCACACCTCGTCCGCACCGCGCCCGGCCTCGGCGAGCAGCGGGCCGAACCAGCGGCCCAGCTCGTCGAGGACCACCTCGGGGCCGTCGCCGACGCGCAGTTCGCCGGTGCGCTCCGCGAGCGGCCGGCCGGCGAGGTCGAGGACCGCGGCGCGGCCGTGCCGGGTCTGCAGGTCGGCGGCGAGCACGACGGCGTGCCCGGTGTCGAACTCCAGTTGCACGGAGGGCCGGCCGCCGGTGGAGACGCCGGCGGCGCCGCGCAGCCAGCCGGCGGCCTGGAGCGCTTCGAGCCGGCCCGCGACGGTGGAGCGGGACAGCCCGGTGGCGCCCTGCAGCGCGGCCCGGGTGGTGGCCTCGCCGGTGCGGATGAGCTGGAGCAGCTGCCCCGCGCTGGCCTGGTTGCGCATACGTACCTCTCCGCTCAGCTCTTGTCGGCGCCGCTGGTCAGGCCCTCGGTGAGGAGCCGTTCCGCGGCGAAGAACAGCAGTACCACGGGGATGGTCAGGATCACCGAACCGGCCATGAGCACGGTCTTGGAGACCTCGATGCCGTTGGAGAGCTGCGCCAGGCCCAGCGAGACGGTCCAGCTCTCCGGGTCGGCGGCGAGGAAGAGCAGCGCGAAGAGGAACTCGTTCCAGGCGATCATGAAGACGTAGAGCCCGGTGGCCATCAGCGACGGCGCGGCCAGCGGCAGGACCACCCTGCGCAGCGTCTGCAGCCTGCTGCAGCCGTCGAGCGCCGCCGCCTCCTCGATGGAGGCCGGGATGGTGACGAGGTAGTTCTTCAGCATGTAGATGGAGACTGGCACGGTCTGCGCCACGTACACGATCGCCAGGCCCACGAGGCTGCCGGACAGGCCCATCCGCGCGAACATCACGAACAGCGGGACGGCGAGGAGCGTGGCGGGGAAGAGGTAGACGGCCAGGAACATGGCGCTGACCTGGCGGCTGCCGAAGAACCTCAGCCTGCTGACGGCGTACGAACCGGGCACGGCGGCGGCCAGTGTGAGGGCCACGGTGCCCAGCGAGACGAGCGCCGAGTTGAGCATCAGCTTCAGGAAGCCCTGGCCGCCGTCCTCGGTGGGCTTGAGCACGTCCCGGTACGTCGCGGTCGTCAGCTCCTTCGCCGACACCCACATCGACCCGGGGTCGGCCAGCAGGGAGTCGATGGGCTTCAGCGACAGCACGGCCATGTAGTAGAAGGGGACCAGCGTGATCAGCGCCAGGAACGCGATCACCACCCAGCGGAGCGTGCCGAAGAGGCGGTCCTCGAACTGCGCGCGCGTCATCACGCCTCCTCCTGGACCCGCTTGGCGAAGAACTTGAAGTAGACGCCCAGCAGCACCGTCAGCACGAGCGCCAGGACGAGCGCCTGGGCCGCGGCGGCGCCCACGTCGAAGCGCGAGGTGAGGAAGTCGTAGACGCGCACGGCGGCCACGTCGGTGCCGGCGCCGCCGCCCGTGAGCAGGTAGACGTCGTCGAACTTGTTGAACGTCATGATGAAGCGCAGCACGCACAGCAGCGCGATCACGGGCATGAGCTGCGGGAGCAGCACGTGCCTGAAGCGCTGCGAGACCGTCGCGCCGTCCACGGTCGCGGCCTCCTCCAGGGTGTCCGGCACGGCCTGCAGCCGGGCGAGGAGGAAGAGGAAGGCGAAGGGGAAGTAGCGCCATATCTCGAAGGCGATGACGGTGAGCAGGGCCAGGGGTATGTCGAAGTGCCAGCCGAGCAGGCCCACCTCGTACTGCCGGGTGGACAGGAACGCGATCGGGTCGTCCCAGCCGAAGGCCTCCCGGCCCCACTCGTTGACCACGCCGTACTGCGGGCTCAGCGCCACCTCCCAGACGAACGCGACGGCCACGACGGGCGCGACGTACGGCAGGAGCATCGAGCCGCGCAGCAGGCCGCGGCCGCGGAACGGGCGGCGCAGCGCGAGGGCGGCGACGAGGCCGAGCAGCACGGATCCCGCGGTGGCGCCGACGGTGTAGACGAGGGTGGTACCGAGGCTGGACCAGAAGCCGGCCGAGGCGAAGACGTCGGAGAAGTTCTCCAGCGACCAGTTGCCGAAGAGCCCCATGCCCTGGATGTCGACGAGCTTGGCGTCCTGGAAGGCCAGCAGGACCGTCCAGAGGATCGGAACGATCACGACGACCAGCACCACCAGGAAGGTGGGGCTGACGAAGGCCAGGCCGGCGCGGTTCTCGCGGCGGCTCGCGGTCATGGGGCGGCGGGCGCGGGGCCGGCCGCCGGGTGGCGGGGGCGTGCCCGCGGAGTCCGCCGCGGGGCGGCTGTCGATCGTGGTCATGTGCGGTTTCCTCGGTGAGGGTTCCTCGGGGGCAGAGGGGCTGGTGCGGAAGGGGGGATCCCGGCTAGTCGAGGGAGGTCTTCAGCGCGTCGACTTCCTCGTACGCCTCACGCGCGGCGTCCTCGGGACTCGTCTGTCCCGAGGTCATGGCGCCGACGGCCTTGGCGACGGGCAGTTCGCCGTTGGTGGCGCCGACGAGCGCGCCCTCGCCCTGGTCGATGCCCCACCGCTTCATGTCGCCGACGCCGGCGACGAGCTGGTCGAGCAGTTCGGGGGAGAAGACCTCCTCCATGGACTTCCTGGTGTCGACGCCCATGTCGCTGGCGCGCCAGGCGTCGACGTAGCGCTCGGGCCTCTCGGGGGTGCCGGTGCGGACCGGGATCTTGCCCTCGGGGGCCATCCCGAACCAGTCCTCGTAGCCGGCGCTCATCATGTACTCGATGAACTCGGTCGACGCCTCGGTCTCGGCGGTCCTGGTGGCCAGCCACGAGGTGATCTCGCCGAACTGGGCGGGCTCGGTGCCGCCGGGGCCGGTCAGCGCGGTGACGATGCCGCTGTTCTCCGCCAGGAACCCGGGGTCGTCCTTGCACTCGGCGCAGCTCGGCAGGGCGTCGTTCCGCAGCCCGGCCAGCTCGTCCAGCAAGAACGAGGACCAGATGATCATGCTCGACCGGCCGGCGAAGTAGGTTGCCCGGGTGGTGTCGACGGTCTGCAGCCCGGGCGGGCCGTACTGGCGGGCGAGGGAGTCGTACGCCTCGAAGGCGGTGCGGCACGCCGCGGAGTCCAGGCGGATGTCGCCGGCGTCGTCGACGAGGTCGCAGCCGCCCGCCAGGGCGAGGTCCTCGAAGCTCTGCTGGGTGAAGACGTCGGCGGGGTCGGTGGCGACGGAGATGCCGTCGCGGCCCTCGGTGTCCAGTGCCTCGGCGGCCTTCAGCAGGCTCGCGTAGTCGTCGGGGACGTCCAGGCCGGCCTCGCGGAACAGGTCCTGGCGGTACGCGACGATCTGCACCCAGGCGTCGGAGGGCACCCCGAGCCGGGTGCCGCCGTCGGCGGTCAGACGCAGCCCGTTGGCGTCGAAGGTGTCCTTGCCGAGCCGGTCGACGACCTCGGCGGGGATGCGGGTGTCCAGCAACTCGTTGCTGTACATCTGCCAGGCCTGGCCGAGCGGCACGGCCCCGATCACGTCCGGCAGGTCGCCGGCGGCGGCGGCCGACATGATGAGCTGCGGGAGCTGGTTCTCGTCCACCCCGACGAGTTCGACCTCGACGCCGCTCTCCTCCTCGAAGCGGTCGATGACCTTCCTGGTGTGGGCGATGCGGTCGGTCAGGCTCTCCTCCGACCACACGGTGATCTTCCGGTCGGGCTTGCCCGGACCGGAGGCGTCGGTGGCACAGCCGGCGAGCACCCCCATGGCGAGGGTGCCCGCGAGTAGGGCCGAGATCCTCGACCGCCGGGTCCACGTGCGCATGTTCTGATCCTTTGACTGTTCCTTGGATCGACTTAAGCGTTGGCGGACTGCATCACACCACTACTTTTTCATGTTGACAAGACATAAGTCTGAGATATCTTCGACGCAAGTCGTTAACAGCCGTGCCCCCGATCAGCCCAACCGGAGCACCCACCGTGGAACGCGTCGTCCAGTTCACCGCCCCCCGCCAGGTCGAGGTCGCCGAGCACGAGAGCGCCCCGCTGCCGCCCGGCCACCTGCGGGTCCGTACCCGGTACTCCGGCATCTCCGCCGGCACCGAACTCACCGCCTACCGGGGTACGAACCCGTATCTGACCCGCTCCTGGGACCCGGAGGCCCGGCTGTTCCGCGAGGACGCGGCGGGCCTTTCGTATCCGGTCGCCGGCTGGGGCTACTCCGAGGTCGGCGAGGTCACCGAGGTCTCCCCCGAGCTGGCCGGCACCCCCGGGCTGCCCGCGGTCGGCGACCAGGTCTGGGGCATCTGGGGCCACCGCAGCGAGGGCGTCGTCCCCGCCGAGCGGCTGACCGGGCACACGCTGCCCGCCGGGCTCGACCCGCTCGCCGGATCGTTCGCCCGGGTCGGAGCCATTGCATACAACGCGGTCCTCGCCGCCGGCATCCACGTCGGCGAGGACGTCGCCGTCTTCGGGCAGGGCGTCATCGGGCTGCTCGCCACCCGGCTCGCGGCGCTCAGCGGCGCCACCGTGACCGCCGTCGACGCCCTCGACGCCCGGCTGGAACGGGCCCGGGAGCACGGCGCGGCCCGTACGCTGAACGCCCGCGCCGGCGGCGTCGCCGAGGAGATCCGGGCGGCGGCCGACGGCCGGGGCGCCGACGTCGCCATCGAGATCAGCGGCGCGTACGCGGCGCTGCACGAGGCGGTGCGCTCCGTCGTCGTCGACGGGCGGGTGGTGGCCGCCGGCTTCTACCAGGGCGACGCGGTCGGGCTGCGGCTCGGCGACGAGTTCCACCACAACCGGGTCAGGCTCGTCTGCTCCCAGATCGGCGGCGTCCCGCCGGAGCTGGCCGGGCGGTGGGACCAGCAGCGGCTGCAGCAGACGTTCCTGCGGCTGGTGGCTGAGGGCCGCGTCGAGGTGCTGCCGCTCGTCAGCCACGTGGTGCCGGCGGATGCGGCGGCGGACGCGTACGCCCTGCTCGACGAGCGGCCCGAGGCCGCGCTCCAGGTCGTCCTGGAGTTCTGAGAACACCGTGCCCGACCAGGAAACCCGCGCCGCGCATCCGCGCACGCCCCCGCGCAGAAAGGCCGACCGCCCCGCCATGTTCTCCCTCGCGGCCCAGGAACAGCTGCTGCCCGGCGACACCCTCCAGCAGAAGTGGGAGTTCGCGCAGGCCGCCGGCTACGACGGCATCGAGCTGCGCGCCCAGGGCGACCTGCGCTTCGCCGCCCGGCTGCCCGAGCTGAAGCGGGCGCTGGCCGACGGCGTCGTCATGCCCACGGTCTGCGTCGAGATGCTGCACTTCTTCGGCGCCTTCGACCCCGGGCAGCGCCGCGACGCGGTGGCGCAGCTGAAGTCCCAGCTCTCCGTGATCGCCGAGATCGGCGGCGTCGGCGCGCAGACCCCCGCGTCGTACGGGATGTTCTCCCGCCGGCTGCCCCCCTTCACCCCGCCGCGCGACGAGGCCGGCGACCGCGCCGTACTGCTCGACGGGCTGGCCGAACTCGGCGAGCACGCGCGCCGGGAGGGCGTCACGCTCTTCCTGGAGCCGCTGAACCGGTACGAGGACCACATGGTCAACCGGCTGGAGCAGGCCACCGAACTGATCCGCGCCACCGGCCTGGACAGCGTGCGGATCGGCATCGACAGCTACCACATGAACATCGAGGAGGCCGACCCCGCCGCCGCGATCCTCGACAACGCGCCCTGGATCGGCCACGCGCAGGTCTCCGACTCCAACCGCTTCCAGCCCGGCGCCGGCCACCTCGACTGGCCCGCCTGGCTCGGCGCGCTGCGGGCCGCCGGCTACACCGGCTGGCTCGCGGCCGAGTGCCGGCTGACCGGCGACCCGGCGGCGGCCGTCGCCGCCGTGCCGGGCTTCCTGCGCAGGGCCGGCGCATGACGGCGGTGCCCGCGAAGGGGCGGGGCGCCACCGCGCTGTCGGCGGCGCCCGCCGGCGGGACGGGCGGCGCGGGGCCGGGGCCCGCAGGCGCGGCGGACCCGTGGCGGGCCGCGGCGGCGGTGCTGCTCGGCAACTGGACGGGGGCCTCCACCGTGCCGTCGCGCACGCTGTACCCGCACCAGTGGAGCTGGGACTCGGCGTTCGTCGCCGTCGGGCTGCGGCACCTGTCGCCGCGGCGGGCGCAGCGGGAGCTGGAGATGCTGCTCGGCGCGCAGTGGGGCGACGGCCGCATCCCGCACATCGTCTTCAACCCGGCCGTGCCGCACGCCGCGTACTTCCCCGGCCCGGACTTCTGGCGCTCGGCGGGCTCCCCCGCCGCGCGCACGGGCGGATACGGCGGGGCCGGCCGGGACCGCGGTACGGCGGCGGGGGCGCGGGCCGGCGCCCCGGCGCACACCCAGACCTCCGGCATCGTGCAGCCCCCGGTGCACGCGCTCGCCGCGCTGCTGGTGCACCGGGCGGACCCGGCGGCGTCCGCGCGCCGCGGCTTCCTCGCGCGCGTCCGCCCGCGGCTGCTGGCCTGGCACCGCTACCTCGCCGAGGACCGCGACCTCGGCGGCGCGGGCCTGGCCGCGATCGTCCACCCCTGGGAGTCCGGGATGGACAACAGCCCCTGCTGGGACGGCCCGCTGGCGCGGATCGAGCCCGCCCCGGCGGCGTCGTTCCGCCGGGCGGACCTCGACCACGGCGACCCCGCGGACCGGCCGACGGACCTCGACTACGGGCGCTACGTGCGCCTCGCCGCCGACTACCGCGACGCCGGCTACGCCGACGCGGGCGTGGCGCACGGCTTCGCCGTGGAGGACCCGTGCGTGAACGCGCTGCTCATCGCCTCGGAGGAGGCGATGGCGGAGATCGCGGCGGAGCTCGGTGCCGACCCGGGTGTGCACCGGGAGCGGGCCGCGCGGCTGACGGAGGCGCTGGTGGCCCGGCTGTGGGACGCCGGGGCCGGCATCTTCCGCAGCCGCGACCTGCGGACGGACCGGGCCATCGAGGAGTACGGCGTCGCCGGGCTGACCCCGCTGCTCGCCTCCGGCCTGCCGCCGGCGGTGGTGCGGGGGCTGCGCGACACCCTGGCGGGCGAGCACTTCCGCCTCGGGGAGCTGCCGCTGGTCGCGTCGTACGACCTGAAGGGGCGGGCGTTCGACCGCACCCGGTACTGGCGCGGCCCGGCGTGGTTCAACACCGCCTGGCTGCTGGAGCGGGGCCTTCGCGGGCACGGGGCGGCCGGGACGGCGGACGCGCTGCGGCGGGCGGTGCTCGACGGGGCGGCGGCGTCGGGGTTCGCGGAGTACGTGGACCCGCTGACGGGGGCGGCCCGGGGGGCACGGGGCTTCAGCTGGACGGCGGCGCTGGCGCTGGACCTGGCGGCGGCGGACGGCGGGGCGTGGCCGGGGCCGGGAGCAGTGCCCGGATCGGGGGCGGTGGCGAGATGAGCGGCGGACGCGTCCTGCTCGCGCGCGACGGCACGTTCGCCGCGCTCACCCCGGGCGGCGGCGTCACGGGCCGCCGCGGCACGTCCCCCGACGGGCTGTTCCGCCACGACACCCGGCACCTGAGCCGCTGGCGGCTCACGGTCGACGGCGCGGAACCCGTGATCCTCACCCCGGCCCGCGACGGCGTGCTCCCGGCCGCCTGCGTCCTCACCCCGCCGGGCATCCGCGACTCCCCCGCCCCGTACGCGGTCTTCCGCGAACAGGCCGTCGCCTCGGGCGTGCTGGTGGAGCGCCTGCGGCTGGTCAGCAACCGCCCGGAGGAGGTGACGGCCCGTCTGGAACTGCTGGCGGACGCGGACTTCGCGGACCTGTTCGAGCTGCGGTCGGACGGCCGCACGTACCCGCGCCCGCCGGAGGCGGCGTGGGAGTCCCGGGAGCTTCCGGACGGCGTGGAGTTCAGTTACCGCCGCGGCGAGGGGTGGCTGTCCCGTACGGCGGTCAGGTGCCACCCGGCCCCGGAGGAGGTGACGCCGGGTACGGAGCACGCGGAGTACGGCGCGGGTACGGCCCGGCGGCTGGCGTGGACGCTGACCCTGCCCCCGCACGGGGCCGCGGAGCTGGCACTGCGCGTCGAGGCGCGCCCGCAGGGCGCGCCGGACGTCGGGGTCGCCGCGACCCCCGCACAGGCCGCCGCCGAACTCCGCGCCGGGATCGCGGCGTTCACGCACCCGCCGGCCGAGCCCGCACCGCCCGCAGACACACCGGCCCTCTCCCCCGGTGAGCGTGCCGCGCTCGCACGGGCGTGCGCGCACGGGCTCGCCGACCTCGCGCTGCTGCGCGTGCCCGCCGCGGGGCCCCGCGCGGAAGCGCTCACCGTGCCGGGGGCCGGGATCCCGTGGTTTCTCACCCTCTTCGGGCGCGACTCCGTGCTCACCTCCCTCTTCGCGCTGCCCTACCGCCCCGCCCTCGCCCGCGACACCCTCCTCGCGCTCGCCGCCACCCAGGGCACCCGGCACGACGCGTTCTCCGCCGAGCAGCCCGGCCGGATCGCGCACGAGATACGCCACGGCGAGCTGGCCTCCTTCCGGCAGGTGCCGTACGGGCGTTACTACGGGTCGGTCGACGTCACCCCCCTCTTCCTCGTCCTGCTCCAGGCGTACGCCGAGGCCACCGCCGACACCGCGCTCGCCGCACGGCTGGAGCCGCAGGCGCGGGCCGCCGTGGGGTGGATGCTCGGCGACGGCGGGCTGGCGGAGCACGGCTGGCTCGTCTACACCCCCGACCCCGGCGGGCTCGTCAACCAGAACTGGAAGGACTCCGCGGGCGCCGTCTGCTTCGCGGACGGCACCCAGGCCGAGGGCCCCGTCGCCGTCGCCGAGGCGCAGGGCTACGCGTACGACGCCCTCGTCCGCACCGCGCGGCTCGCCCGCGGCGTCTGGGGCGACGCCCCGTACGCCGACCGCCTCGACGCCCTCGCCGCCGGGCTGCGCGACCGCTTCCACCGCGACTTCTGGCTGTCCGCGGAGGACTTCCCGGCGCTGGCGCTCGACGGCCGGGGCCGGCAGGTCGACGCGCTCGCCTCGGACGCCGGGCACCTGCTGTGGTCCGGGATCCTGGACCGCGGGCGGGGCGCCCGCACCGGACGGCGGCTGCTCGACGACGACTTCTTCTCGGGCTGGGCGGTCCGTACGCTGGCGGCCGGTCAACGGCCGTACCACCCGCTGTCGTACCATCGCGGGAGCTGCTGGCCGCATGACAACGCCGTCATCGCCCTCGGTCTGGCCCGCTACGGTCTCGGCGCCGAGGTCCGCACGCTGACCCGGGGGCTCCTGGCCACCGCGGAGGCGCACGGCTGGCGGCTGCCGGAGGTGCTGGCCGGTTACGCACGCAGCGACCACCCGGCACCCGTACCGTATCCACACGCCTGCTCCCCGCAGGCGTGGGCGGCAGCCACGCCGCTGGCGCTGCTCACCGCAGTCTCCGGGGGCGGCGGAACCTGACGCCCGCCGCCCCCGGTCCCCCACCTCCGCGCCCGGCGCGCGGAGGTCACGCCCCGCCGCCGGCCCTGCCGGCCTCGGTGTCCTCGCCGTTCGCGTCGTCCTCGCCGTTCGCGTCGTCCTCGGCGTTCGCGTCGTCCTCGTCGTCTCTTTCGTCCTCGTCCAGCGTCGCCCGCGCCCGCGCCCCCCGCACCGCCGCCGACAGGCTCTCGATGTCGTACGCACCCCGGTGGCGGCGCCCGTTGACGAAGAACGTCGGCGTGCCCGCGACCCCGCTGAGGTCCGCGGACTCGGTGTCCTCGTCGACCCGGCCCGCGCCGTGGCGGGAGTTCAGCGCCCGGCTGAACCGGTCGACGTCGAGCCCCAGCTCCGCCGCGTGCTCCACCAGGTCACGCGGCGTCAGCCGGTCCTGGTGGGCGAGCAGCCGGTCGTGCATGGGCCAGAACGCGTCCTGCTCGGCCGCCGCCTCCGCGGCCTCCGCGGCGAGCTGCGCGCGCGGGTGCACGTCGGTGAGCGGCAGGTGGCGCCAGACGTAGCGGATGTCGCCGAAGTCGGCGAGGAGGTCGCGTACGACGGGCTCGGCCCTGCCGCAGTACGGGCATTCGAAGTCGCCGTACTCGACGACCGTGACCGGCGCCTCGTACGGGCCGCGGATGTGGTCGCGATCGGGGTCCACGGGGACGGTGAGGTCGACGATGACGGGCGCGGTGCCCAGCAGCGCGCGGATGCGCCGCTGCTTCGGCAGCCGGCTCGTCACCAGGGCGACGAGCGCGGTGACGAGGACGGAGCCGAGCACCGCGGCGAGGATGCCGATCTTCGCCTCTTCCAGCTGCGTGCCGTCGAACGCCATCGTGGCGATCAGGACGGCGATGGTGAAGCCGATGCCGGTGATGGCGCCGCCGCCCGCGACGGACGCCCAGCCGACGGGCGGGCGCAGTCTGCCCTTGCTCCACCAGGTCGTCAGCGCGGTCGCGCCGACGACGCCGAGCGGCTTGCCGACGACGAAGGCGAGGAAGACGCCCACCGTCAGCGGCGAGGTGACCGCGCTCGACAGGACGTTGCCGTCGAGCTCGATACCGGTGTTGGCCAGCGCGAACAGCGGCACGACCAGATAGCTGCTCCACGGGTGGTAGATCCGCAGCAGCCGCTCGTTCGGGGAGATCGCCGAGGCGATGCCCTGTCGCGCCTGCCGCTCCAGCTCGGGGGTCGGCTGCTCGCGGAACGAGCGGAACAGCCCGGTGGCCCGCTCCAGGTCGCTGCGCGGCGCCGGGTAGGCGAAGGTCATGAGCCCGATCAGCAGCCCGACGACGACCGGATCCACCCCGGACTCCTCGAAGGCCAGCCACATCGCGACACCGAGCAGCGCGTAGAGCGGGCCGCGGCGGCTGCCCGAGGACCGCAGCGCCACGATCGCCGCGAAGAGGACGGCGCCGACCAGCAGCGGGAGCCAGGTCACGCGGTCGCTGTAGACGAAGGCGATGACGGCGAGGACGACGAAGTCGTCGACGACGGCGATGGTCAGGACGAAGGTGTACAGGCGGCGCGGGAACCTCTTGCCCAGCAGCGCCAGCATGCCGAGCGCGAACGCGGTGTCCGTGGACATCGCCACGCCCCAGCCGGAGGCCGCGGAGTCGCCCGCGTTGAAGGCCAGGAAGATGAGCACCGGCACGACCATGCCGGCGAGCCCGGCCATGAACGGCAGCGTCACGCGGTTCAGCTCCCGCAGCTCCCCCATGTCGAACTCACGCCGCACCTCCAGGCCGATGACCAGGAAGAAGACGGTCATCAGCCCGCTGTTGACCCACTCGCGCAGATCGAGGGAGAGGCCGTGGTCGCCCACCTCGACGGAGAGGTGGGTGTGCCAGAAGTCGGTGTACGTGCCGGGGGCGACGTTGGCCCAGACGAGGGCGGCGACGGCGGCGGCGACGAGGAACGCCGCGCTGCCGCTCTCGGTGCGGATGAACGTCCAGCGGGCCGAGGTGGTCGGCCGGTTGCACATCGTCCGGTCGGCGGGCGGCGCGGCGTCCGGCTGCGGCATGCTCGCTCTCCCTCGTCTCGCGAACCGTGGTCGGCGGGAGGAGGGGGGCCGCCATGGCCGATAGTACGCGCCGCGCACGTGCTGCCCCACGCGCGCGGCACCCCGGCACGGCGGCGGTCGCTACTGGTCAGCGGTTCGGGTGTCCTGGGTCCAGCCCATGGTGCGCTGGACTGCTTTGAGCCAGTTG
>NZ_JAINRD010000017.1 GCF_020400605.1 Streptomyces aculeolatus
CGGTAGTTGACGAACTGCACGGCGAAGTCGAGGTCCTTGCCCTTGAGGAGGGAGATGACCTCCTGGAGCGAGTCCCGGCTCTTTGAGGTCACGCGCAACTCGTCACCCTGCACCTGCGCCTTGACCCCTTTGGGCCCCTCGTCGCGGACGATCTTCGCCAGCTTCTTGGCGTCGTCCTGGGAGATGCCCTCCTTGATGGTGGAGTACAGCTTGTACTCCTTCCCAGACGCCTGCGGCTCCCCCGACTCCAGCGCCTTCAGCGAGATGCCCCGCTTGACCAGCTTGGACTGGAAGATGTCCAGCACGGCCTTGGCCCGCTCCTCGGCGTTGGCCCGGATCTCGATCCGCTCCCCCGACCAGGCGATGGCGGCGCCGACGCCCTTGAAGTCGTAGCGCTGCGAGATCTCCTTGGCGGCCTGGTTGAGAGCGTTGTCGACCTCCTGCCGATCGACCTTCGAGACGATGTCGAAACTGGAGTCGGCCATCTTCGGTGCGCTCCTCGTGCACTGGTTCCCTGATACCGCACCCCGGTCCCCGGGGCCGTGCCCCAGCCTAGCCACCCCACCCGACCCACGAGCCCCACAACCGAGTGGCGGACCACCCCCGGCCATCGGGTATGGTTTACGACGTTGCCGGACGGCCCCAGCGGCCGGACCGGGCGACATCCCCAGGCGGTGTGCCCGAGTGGCCAAAGGGAGCAGACTGTAAATCTGCCGGCTCAGCCTTCCCAGGTTCGAATCCTGGCGCCGCCACACTCACGAAAAGGGCCCGTGACCAGCGCGAACGCTGTCACGGGCCCTTTCGTATGCGCACTCCACTGGTGAGACCAGTTCACCCCGGATTGCCCCGGTGTGTCTCACCCAGTCTCGCGTCCTGACCAGCCGCTGTGGGGCAGGTGTGGGGCAGCCCCACGGCCTACCGCGCGGCTCGTAGCGCAGTTTCGATCCTGGCGTTCGCCGTGGCTGCCGAACCGTCCAGGCACTTTGCGTAGACGCGGAACAGCACGGCGACGCTGTGCCCTGCCCGCTGGGCTACCTCCTGCGGCTCCACACGGGAGCTGAGCCACGTGGACACGGCGGCGTGCCGGAGGTCGTATGGTCGCTTGGCCAGCAGGGAAGCGCTCTGTGCGGGCGTCAGGGCCCGGCTGCGGGCCTCCGCCCACACCTCGCCGTACCCGGTGTCCTGGATGAGCCCACCGCGCTGCGTACGAAACAGCCGACCGTCCGAAGCGACGCCGTACGCGGTGATGTGCCAGCGCAGCAAGGCGACGAGTTCGGGTGGGATAGGCACGACCCGGACCGCCTTCCGGGGCCGGTGCTTGAGCCCGCGCTTGTCGTGCGGGCGCCCGGTATCGGTCCAGGCCGACCCCGAGCGCGGGCGCGTCTCTCGCAGCCGGAGAGCTCCCCAGCCACGGCGAGGAAGGTCGCAGTCCTCGTACCGCAAGCCGATGACTTCGGCCGGACGTGCTGCCGCGTAGTACATGCAGCCGAAGAAGGCCACCAGGCGCCGGCCGCGCGGACTTTGGGCCCGTACCGCGTCCAGCAGAGCAACGGCGAGTCGCGGATTCGGTACGCAGGCCGGATCCACTTCTTCTTCGACCTGTTCCGGGGCCTTCCACTGGATTTGGTCGAGTGGGTTGCTCGCCAACCGCTCGCCATCAACGGCGTATCCGAGGGAGTTGTAGAAGATGGCCCGCTTCCGCCGGATCGTGCTGCCAGCCGCCGTCGTGCCATCGAGCTTCTTCGTCAACGCGTCGAGCGCATCACGGGCGTGCATACGGTCGGCCAGTGCCGAGACTGGCAGCGACTTGCGCTCAAACCAGTCGAGAACCTTCGCCACGTCGGACGGAGGTTCCTCCTGCCACCGGTTCTTATTGAAGGCCCAGCCGTACAAGGCCGCTCGTACAACTCTTGCGTCAGCCATGCCCTTGGTCTCCTTCACCAGCGCGGGCGTGACGGTGGCCATGGCTTCCGCGAGCGTGCGCCTGGTCGATCCTGGCGAGTGCGGCCACTTCATGGCGATGTAGTCGCGAGCGTGGTGATACCAACTCACGTCCTTCTGCCGCCGCAGCTCACCGACCGGCAGGCCGGTCGTTTCGTCAAAGGGCTCGCCTGCGTGGAGCGCCCGGAGCAGTTCGGCCCGACGCCCTTCGGCAAGCGTCTTGGTCCTGAAGGTCTGAGAGTGAGCCGTACCGCCGGTTTTCCAGCGCAGCTCTGCGGAAGCCTGGCCCCGGTCCTTACGCTGCCGGACCGACCAGACACGCACGTCGTACGTCGTCCCCATCGGGGCCCTTTCTTGCAAACGGGGCCCGGCGAAAGCCGGGCCCCGTGGTGGTCAGTACGCCGGGGTGTCGAGTCCGTTCCACCAGTCGTCCAGGTCGCTGCGCCGGCACCGCAGGTGACCGTTCGGGAGCTTGACGAGTCGAGGTGCCTTGCCGCGGGCGCGCATGCGATAGAAGGCGGCGCGGCTCATGCCGATCTCGGTGAGGACTTCGCGGAGCTTGAGCATCTGGGGGCGTGCCATGGGGTGGCCTCCTTGGCGGGGCTCGTTCCTGTCCGAAGTGCGGATTTCTGCGTCACTGCGTCATCTGCGTCACTTGTGGGGCCTGACCTGCTGGTTTGGGGTGACGCAGGGCTTCGAGGGTGCGTCACCGGTGACGCACGGCTGCGTCATCCGGTGACGCAGGTGACGCGGGGTGACGCAGGATTTGCCGTCCTGCGTCACTGGCGTTGCGGCAGGTCACCGGGCGTTTCCGGTCTGTGGGTGACGCAGGTGACGCAGCGTTCTTCTCTTCGGACAGAAGGAAGGGAGATGTCTGTACGGGGTGCGTTGTGGTCAGAGCGTGAAGAAGGAGCCGCTTCGCGGCGCGACCCTCGGGCGGCGGCAAGCCGCCGAACAGCAAGAAGAGCACCCGCGGCGTGGTGCTCTTCTTGCTTGCGAGCCGCCGCCGCGGCGGCGGTCAGTGCATCTGCTCTTGCTGGTGCGGGGGCGGCGCGGTGGGGCGGGTCATCTCGATGTAGCGGGCCTTGTTGATGCGTCCCCAGTCGATGAGGACGCCGCGGGCGGCGAGGGTGGGCTGAAGGCGCTTGAGGCGGTCGGAGAGGACCTTTCCCGTGGTGGGCCACCCCTTGGGCAGGGGACGCAGTTCCTCGCCCGTGTACAGGCGCGTGAGGCAGTGCAGCCACTCGGCAGACGTCATCCGCTCCTCATCACCCGGCGCCAGGCCGGCGGCGTGCTGGAGGACGGTCTGCGCGAGGAGGTCGCCCTCGATGACGTCGTCGTTGAGGTCGTCCAGGCTCGCCCGGTACGCGCTGAGAGCTCCCAGCCCGGTTGCGGCGTCGAGCTGCGCGCACAGGTGCGCGAAGTCGGCCATCCGCAGGTCCGTGGGGATCTCGGCTTCGGCCGCGCGGACCTGAACGGTGAGGTCCAGCAGCGAGCCGAGGATGACCGGCAGCACCTCGCCGAACTCCGCCCACAGTTCCGCTTCGGTGCGCCGGGTGCGGGGGCGTTCGAGGCGGAGCGGAAGCAGCCGCTCGGCGAGGTCGGGCCGGATGACGCCCACGTCGATACCGGTCAGCAGCAGCGGCCGGCGGTAGCGGGCGCGGAAGACGTCGCCGTCAGTCCACAGGGCCCGCTTGATGGTCTCGGCTCCGGTGACGATGCAGCACATCAGGTCGGACAGATCCGGAGCCACGTGCGAGAGGTTGTCCAGCGCGGTGACCCATCCGGCGGCCACCGCCGCGATCAGGTTCTCTTCGTCCTTCGGGGCGCGGCGTAGGTCGGCGCTCATGCCCTCGATGATCCGCACGAGCATCCGCCCGCCTGTCGACTTCCCCGCGCCCTGCGGGCCGGTGAGGAACGGGGCGGGGACGGGCACGGACGGCTCTAGGCAGCCGATGAGCCAGGCCACGGCCAGGCATTCGGTCTCGGCGGTGGCGAAGTTGCACAGCCTCAACAGCAGGTCGATGCCCTTCCCGTCCGTGTCCTTCGTCGGCAGCGGCAGCTCGCCGGTGAGCTGGGTGCGGCGCCAGCACACCTCTGCCGGGTCGGGGGTGAGGATGTCCCAGCCGGTGCGGTGGATGCGGACGGACTTGCCGTCGTTGCGGCCCAGGTCCAGCCACGTCGCGCCGTCGAATCCCGGCGCGACCCGGATGTGGACCTGCTGTACGTCCTGGCTCATCGCCAGGGCCTCGATCAGGTCCAGCGCCTCTTTGAGCGCGGTGCCGTTGAACGAGCCGTATCCGTCGCGGAACAGGCCGACCATGAGTTCCTGGCGGTGGCTGCCCGAGGTGCCCTGAGAGCGGATCGGGCGGGCCACGGGGTGGCCGTTGCGCTGCGCGTACACGGTGCCGTCGGCGGTGCGGAAGTACCGGAAGTGCTCCTGCGCGTAGTCCGTGATGATCGCGCGTGCCGGTGTCTTGTCGTCCTCGGACATGGCTACAGTCCCAACTTGGTGCGGGCGTTGGTCCATGCGTCGGTGCAGTGCCGGACCGTCTCGCCCTTGGCCTGTGCGGCGGTAAACAGCCGCGCGACGTGCGCGTCGGTGAGGCAGCCGCACCCGCCGTGCACGGACAGCACGGCCAGAAACGTGCCGTAGACCGTCGCGTGCACCGCGCTGGACGCTTCGGCGATGCGCTGCACGCCCATCGCGATACCGCGCTCCAGGAACGCAGGCGTGCGGTGCCGGCACGGGCCCTTTCCGCCCGGCACAGCCACGACGACGGCCCCCGCCGGGCGGGCCGGGGGCGGCTCCTTGGCGGCCAGTGCGCGCACCGCGTCCGGCAGCGTCGTCATGGTGCCGGTGCCGAAGCCGAGCCAGCGGGCGTAGGCCATCGTGGATTTGATGTCGACGCCGGGCCGCACCGCGTTGGCGGACTGCATCCGCCCGAGGTAGAGCCAGTGCTCCCCCCGCGTGGTGGGCACGGTCTGAGTCGTCGGCAGGCTCTCGCGGGCCCAGGCCACGGCGTCGGCGTCGTCGAGGTCAACGACCGTGAGCCCGGCCCCGCCCGGGTGATAGGCGACCGCAGCCGCCTGCACCCACGCCCGCCGCCAGATGCCGGAACTGATCACGTCCCGGTCGGTCGTGGCGGCAGCCCAGGCATGGCACGGCGCCGGGCAGGTGCAGGGGCCGGGCGTCTTCATGTTCGGCCGGCCGCCGCACGCGTTCCCCGCGCAGCGGCGGCAGTTGCCGAACGGCACCTTCCCCACCCGAAGGGGCAGGACAGGGATGCCGGATGCGGCAAGTCCGAGGGCGGCAGGAAGGTAGTCGTTCATGCCGCCTCCCCCAGACGGCCGGCGTTCACCAGCGCGTACGCGGCGCGGCCGATGAACTCGCCGTATGCCGGGGGGATGGCTTCGGTCAGTTCCTCGCGCACGTCGGTCCAGTCGATGCCGAGGGCCGCTTGCAGCTCCGGGACGGTCGGTTTGCCGCCGCCGTTGCCGTAGGCGGCGACGTAGGGGCCGTCGTAGAAGCGGCCGTGCCGGTAGCCGCGCACCCGGCCCCGATGCGGCACGTGCGCCGGCCGCTCGATGCGCCAGCCGCCCAACTCGAAGTTGCGGTGCCGGATCACCCCGAGACCGAACATCTCCCCGCACAGCGTCAGATCCTTGCGGATCTCCGCGCGGCCGTTGGGCTGCTCGATCACGTACGGCAGACCGGTCTTGTCGAGCAGTTCACGGGTGGGCGCCACCAGGTCGACGTGCGTGCCGCCCCATCCCTGGGACTGGTTCGTGCCGACGGTCAGCGAGCAGCCGTGCTGGCAGGGTGGGGAGGCGTGCACGAACGAGTACCGGCGGATCTCGCCGGTGGCGATCAGGTGGGCGAGGTAGCTCAGCGCGTCGCCCTGGTGGTAGGGGAAGGGGTAGTTGGGTCGGTCGGTGATGTCGCAGCCGCGCACGTCGAATCCGGCGCGGGCGTAGCCCGTGCCGGCGCCGCCGGCGCATGAGAACAGGTCCAGCAGTAACGGCCGGAACGTGGCCGGCACTCGCCGAATGTCCGTGGGTTGGGTCATGCTGGAGTCCTCCAACGGGTCCGATTGGGGCTGGTTGGCCGGGGCGACCGCGTGTCTTTGGCGAGATCGGACGGTCGCCCCGGGCGTGCCTAGCCGTGGAAGTGGCCGCGCTTGAACACGGCCTTACGGATGTGGACCGTGCTGCCGCGTCGGCCGTCGGCGATGGTGCGTACGGGCATGCGCCAGGCGAGGACGGCGAGCGCGATCCACATGACGGTGCCGGAGCCGAAGCCGGCGGCAGCGCTGATGGCCTGGCCGATGCCCCAGCCGACGCCGGCGGACGCCGCGCCGCCGCCGACGCCGGCGGCGAGGAACCGCTGTGCGATGGGGTCCAGCAGCGGGAGCGGGGTGAGGTCGCGCGGTTCGGGGCGGACGATCGCGGGCGGGGCGAGGTGCTTGGGCATGGGGACCATGCGGCCGTAGGCGTCCGGCACCCACACCACCGGTCCGCGGTCGGCGGCCAGTTCCACCGCCGCGGGTCCCGGCGCGTACAGGTCCACCGATGCCGGGTCGTACGCCGATGCGGTCGGCGGGCCCGGCCGAAGGACGGGTTCGTTCATGGCGCTGCCTCCTGTCAGGTGCCGATGTCGCGGACGGCGTCGGCGAGCGCGGTGACGAGTTCGTTGACGGTGGGCGCGGCGTCGGTGCCGGCGACGTAGAAGCCGAACAGGGCGGCGACGACGGCAGCCCCGAGGGTGACCGAGCGCATCTTGAGCGCGGCGAGCACGGCCACACCGAGGATGAGCACGAGGGAGAGGCTGACGGTCATCGCGTGACCTCCGTGCGGGACTGGTCGGTGCCGGCGCGGTGGATGCGGGCCCAGCGGTTGTAGAGCCAGCGGCCGGTGCGTATGCGGCGGCCGGTGGCGCGGCAACGGCGGCAGTCCCGGCCGCGCTTGGGCCGTCCGCGGCGGGTGGTGCGTACCGCGTAGCCGAAGCCGCGGCACTTGCGGCAGCGGCCGAACGGGCTCAGCCAGCACTTACCGCAGTAACAGAGGGTGACTAGCGTCAGGCAGGTGAAAGCGAGTAGGGGAAGGCTCATGAGGTGCCTCTCAGGCAGGGTTTGAAGGGTTTCCGCAGGTGAGTCGCTGTTCGCTAGCTTCCTGATCAGGTGCGGTTTTGGTCGCTAGCGGGGTCGCTTGCGCAAGCGACGGGCGATGCTTGCGCAAGCGACTCCGGGGGACCTATCCGGCGTCCCGCTTCTTGTTGCGCTCCGTAATCGCGGCGGTGAGGTCGTCGCGCTTGATGCCGCGCTTGTTGACCGTCTTGCCGTCGATGCGGCGGCTGATCTGTTCGGTGGCCACGCCGAACGGCTTGAGCGCGGCGGTGAGCGCTTCGGCCTTCGGCTTGGCGTCCAGCTCAGACCACGGCCCGTAGGTCTCGGGGCGCAGGTCGGCCAGGCGGTCAACGAGGGTTTCGGACCACACCTTGGCCTCGCCCTTGCCGAGGACGGCCGCGACGTCGTCCAGGATCGTCGCGGACACCTCCGGCGCGGGTGCCTCGCCGGCCGCGTCGCCGGTCAGGGTGCCCTCAGCGTCCCGCAGAGCGGCGGCGCGGGTCAGGATGCGTTCGGCGTCGCGGCCGTCGGCGAGGTAGGTGCGCACGATCCCGGAGTCGTCGGACATGCCCTTGAGCAGGCCCACACCCTTGTGGGACTTCAGCAGCTTCGACGCATCCAGACCCTCCGAGTACGAGCCCGCACCGAGGATGGTGTCCGAGACCTGGTAGGCGCCGACCCGCAGCGCGAACCGGGCCTGGTGCTGGTCGCGCAGCTCCGAGGGGCACGCCTTGTCGTCCGGCTTCTGCGTGGACGTCATCACCGACACCCCCACGGCGGGGGCGACCCGGGCGAGGTAGACCAGCAGAGACAGGATCTCCTTGCCGTGCTCGGGGTGCTGCAGGTACTCCTGCACCTCATCGATCACGAACAGGGTCAGGGGCATGTTCAGCTTCTTGTCCCGGCTGATCTCCGGGGTCAGCTTGCCCTCCGGGCAGATGTGCAGCGGCAGCTCAGACAGCCGGTGGTAGCGGTCCTCGACGTCCGCCTTCAGCTCCCGCAGCGAGGTCAGCAGGTGCACCACCGGGTCGAACCCGTCCTTGGGCACGATGCCGAACGCGATGCGGTGGGCGACCTTGGTGAACTTGCGCCAGTCCGGCGATGCCTTGCCGTCGAACACGTACAGCCGCACGTACGGGTCCAGCGCGGCGGCCAGCGCGATCGTGCGGGCGGAGAACGTCTTGCCCTGCCTCGGCACCGCGCCCACCAGCAGCGACAGCCACAGCATGGTGGCCATGACCGGGTTGCCGCGCTCGTCCACACCCCACGGGAACGGCTTCCAGAAGTCCACCCGCGTCGCCCCCAGCAGCGGCGACTTGCCCGACGGCACGGCCAGCGGGTCACGGTCGGCGATCCAGTACGACACCCTGCGCTCACTCGACTCGTCCTTGTCCAAGAAGAGCTGAGTGGCCGCGATGTCCATACCCGACGCGAGCTTGGTGTGAGCGTTGAGCGCGTCCTTGAAGGACTTGCCGTAGGGCAGATCGACAATCACGCGCCAGCCGTCGCCGTCACGGCCGATCGGCCGCGGGAACGCGATCGTCTGGTCTTTGCTGGTCAGACCCGCAACCTCGTGTGCCCGGATGACGATGTCCGAGGACAGCTTGCGCTTGCGGAACGTCACCTTGGCCCTGTCGATCAGCGGCCGGTCCGCCGGCGCCCCCGCCACCCCGAGCGTGGTCGTCAGGGCGGCGATGGACAGCAGCAACAGCCACGACGGCGCCATGACGTACACGGTCATCGCAGCGGCCAGGCCGATGAAACCGGCGAGCGTCGCCACGATCCCCCGCAGCCTGACCCGGTCGTTGCGCTGCCGCGACAGCCTCAGGTACTCCGCCGCGTCCTCATCGGCCACGGCCGCAAGCCGCAGCGACTTGCCCTCAGCGTCGAACACCCACCGGCCAACCGACGTCGACCAACGCCACGCGCCACGCGGCGCGTACGCGCAGATCTTCGGCGTGTAGACCAGCGGCAGACGGACCGCGTGATAGCCAGCCACAGCCGAGTAGTGCCGCACCGCCCACTTGCGCACGGCCGTGCGCTGGTCGGGGAGCTTCACCCAGTCCGGCAGCACCGGCAACCGGGCCTTGTCCTTGGCCTGCATCCACTCCGCGACCGACGGCGGGTAGACCTCCCGCGGCGGGTCGACCGGCGCCCCGTCGCTCAGCCCCTCGGCCTCCGGGTCGTCGGTGTCGGGCAGTTCGGCCTCCCACTCCCCGGGCTTGACCGCCCCCTCGCTCGGGGCGTCCGGGGCGGGATCGGTCGTCTTCTTCAGCGGGAACGGCAGCACGTTGGCCGCCGGCTGTTCCACGCCGTCCGGGTCCCCGGCGGGCGTGAACATCGTCGTCTCGGTCACGATGTAGCTACTCCTTCGGGAGTCGACGGGTCCGGCCGGCTTGCTGTGGAAGGTCGACCGGCCGGACCCGGGATTCGGGTGTTCAGGCAGCGCGCTGTTCCTCGGGGTAGGCGCAGGGCACGCACATGCCGAGGGAGCGGGGGATGCAGTACCCGGCGTCCTTGCCGCATTGCGGGCAGGTGCGGCGGGCGAGCATCGCCAAAGCGAGCGCGGCCCACTTGCGGGAGGTCATCGGCCGTACCGGCTTGGCCAGGTCGCAGCGGTACAGGTACGCCACCCGCACCCCACCGCGCCGGCAGTTCGCGCGCATGACCTGCGCGGCGATGTCCTGCCCGCCCGGCCGCAGCCCGCGGGCCCGGAGCTGACGACGGGTCGCCAGGCCATCCGGCGCGAAGCGCCACGGGTAGGTCGGGATGCCGTAGCGCACCCCCTGCGGGTCGTAGCACTTACCGAACGCGGCGGACATCAGGACGCCACCGGTTCGTCACGGGCCTCGTGCAGGCGGGCACTGATCCAGCCCACGGACCAACCGGTGTGCTGCGCGATCTGCCGAACGGAATGCCCAGCAGCGGCCCCGGCACGCACCGCCTCCAGCGCTTCGCCCTCGTTCATCTTCGCCACCACGGCGGTGTTCACCGGCTTGCGCCCGGCCACCCCATTCGGCTTGGCGAGACGTTCACGCCCGGCAGCCTCAGCGCGTTCACGAGCCTGCCGTTCACGGTGTTCACGCTGCTCGCGCTCCACCTGTTCACGACGCTTCCGCTCAGCGCGTTCACGTTCCTCACGGGCCGCTTCGTAGGCGCGCTGTTCGGCCCGCTCCCGCTCTTGGCGTTCCAGCTCCTCACGACGCAGCCGCGCCTCATGCTCGCGCTGCTCACGCCGCTCTGCGGCCTCCCGCTCCGCGCGCTGCTGCTCCAACCGCTCTGCGTGCTCACGCTGTTCACGCTCGCGCCGTTCAGCGTCGGCCTGACGCTGTTCACGCTCGCGCCTCGCAGCCTGTTCACGCTGCTCGCGCTCGTGGCGTTCACGCTCGCGCTGCTCACGCTGTTCACGCTCGATGCGTTCAAGCGCGGCAGTGATCGCCCGGCGGTAGGCAAGACCGGCTTCGGCGGTGACGATGAGCAGCGTGGGCGCGACCGCGTGAACGGCCACCCCCACCGCATCGCCATGCAAAGCGGAATGCCCGACGTTCAGAGCCAGGGTCATGATCCCGGTCAGCCAGCGCAGGACCGCCGGCCACCGGCCCGCCGTCCCACCCAACCGCGCAACGGTGGAGTCCAGCCGCACCACGATCACCACGGCCGCGTCGACAACCAGCGGCAGAATGGGCGCGGTCCACTCCCAGCCCTCCGGGGCGACACCGCGAACCAGCGGCGTCACGGTCAGCACCGAGAACAGCATCGCGCCCATCGTGATGCCCCACGTGCCCACCGACAGCGTGCGCTCAGCCGACCGGATCTGCCCCGGGCTCATCGTGGAGAAATTCATGCCGCACCCCCCACCAGCTCAGGCACGGGGGCGTAGGCGAAGAGTTCCACCTGCGCACCGGCGTACTCAGCCAGCACGCGCAGCACCCGGGTACGGCCGTCGGCCTGGAGGTTGAAGGTCACCGCGCCCGTGTCAACACCGAGCGCATCACGCCACGCCTCGAACGCCGCGAAGCTGTACCGCTCGTCCTCGTCGCCGTGAAACGACAGCTCCAGCCGCCTCGGGAAGACGGTCGACACGTGCACATCCGGAGCGGGCAAGTGCGAGAAGTCAGCGGCCAACAGGCGCAGCGCCCGCACCGCCACCGACAGCCCGTCCACCGTCAACGCCCGGCTCATGCGGCACCTCCCAGCGTGAGCAGCGCAGCGGTGAAGAAGAACGCGCCAGCGGTGCGGATCAGGTCGACAGCACGGCCGACCGCTTTGAACTTGACCAGCGCGATGCGGGACAGGTTCGCGATGTCCGCGGCCTGGTCATCGGGCAGCCGGCTGCGGATCTCGTCCGGGGTGAGGGTGGCCCACAGCGGGAAGCCGTGCCCGCCGTGCGTGTTCGGGCGTACCGCCCGCAGCAGCAGCGCGACGGCGACCACCAGCAGCCCGACACCCGTTCCGCCCAGGACGCCGGCCTGGACGGTCAGCGGCGCGCTGCTGCCGACCGTCCAGGCCCCCGCGAGGACGGCGGCGATGAGCGCCAGTAACAGGCTCGCCTTGGTGTCGATACGGGCGATCTCCGCCTTCACCTCCGCATGAGCGGCGGCAAGGCTCGCCTCCCGGGCGCTCATGCCGCACCGCCCGCCATGTCGGTGGTGCGGCTGTTGGCGAGCGTGCGGCGGGCGGTGAGCATCCGGCGGCGGGCCCGGCGCAGACGCCGGGTGTCCAGCTCGCCCGGCACCCGGTCCAGGACGGTGATCTGCGCCTCCAGGTAGGCGACTTCCGCGTGGATGACGGGCATCTCGGCTTCGATCGCGTCCAACTCCGCCGCGGTCGGCTCACGGCCGGACGTGTCACCGGAGTCGGCGACTTCGGGTGCGGCAATACTGTTCATGGGTCGTTGTCCTTTCACGTGGGACGGCCCGACAGCACCCCCGGAGATGCCCCTCCGGGGGTGCGCGCCGTGTGGGTGGAGAAACGGCAACCGGCCGCCGAAGCGCGGGCCGTGGTCGTCGTGCTGAGCGGGAACGGGGTGCCCCGGGCGGGATTCGATCCCGCGCCCTCACGGCGTGGATGCCGGGGCTTTCGAGTAACCGGGCCGGCGGGTGCCGGGCCCGGGGTCAGGACTGGTCGGTCAGGTGTGCAGCGTCCGTCTGGGCGGTGCGCGCCTGTTCCTGTGCCCAGGCGAGTTCGCTGCCCGTCATGGGCGGGTCCGCGCTGGCGATCCACGCGCTTACGGACTCGCCGTATTGCTGCGAGTGCTCTGCCGCCGGGTCAGGCGTGTACCCGGCGCCCGCGGTCACCCGCGACCCCGTGCACGTACGTCGTCCTCGGACCGCTTGTTCGCGTCCTTGACCTGCCGCGAAAGCTCTTCGCGCTCCGCTTCTGTCAAACTCGTGACCACAGGTGCCTCCAACACAGGTGCCTGTGGCACGGCCCTGGGGTGCCACCCGGGGCCGTGCACTTTGGTGCCGGACCTTCCGACTCCCCGCGCCCCCGACCGTCCCCCCGCCGCATCTGCGGGCCGGGGTACGGGCGGGAGAGGCAGCCGGCCGCGACGGACCGGGCTCCGGTCCGCCCCGGCGAGGTCACAGCGGGCGTGACCATCGGCCACGCGGTCCGTCTTTTCGAGAGGGGCTGACGGGGCCCGCGATCTTTGCCCTTGTCTCACCTGCGCGCGTGGATCACGTGTCCGCCCCGGTGAGGGGCGGCATGTCTCGTCTCCGCGGAAGAGGTGCGTACGAGTCGCACAGGCAGGGCCTACGGCTTGTCGCTGTTGCCTGATCCCGGGTGACCAGAGGACGCCACCTGTACGACGCCCCTCCGCAGATCTCTTGCTCGGAGGCGCCAGCGCGTCATGGCTCCGGGTGCATGTGTTCAGTTGACAAGGTCCTCGGGCTTGGACCCGATTGCTGACTAGCTTGCACTAGTCTGCTGTGGTGCACAACCCTCATGCGGTGATGCGCGCTAGTTCGCTGTGGTGGGTACCCTCAGAGCATGGCTGTCACAGGAGGACCCATCCCGAAGGCGGTGCAGGTCGCAGACGCGCTCCGCAAGGACATCGCGAAGATGAAGGCCGGCGACAAGCTCCCGTCGCAACGCGAGTTGATGGAGCGCTTCGGATTCGCGAGCCAGACCATCCAGAACGGGCTAGCCGCACTCCGGGCCGAAGGGGCGATCGTCTCGGCCGGAAACCTCGGCAACTTCGTCAGCGACGGGGCGCCCACCAGCGACGTACGTGACGAGATCAAGGAAATCCGCTCCCAGGTTCAGGCGTTGACCGAACGGGTCGCAGCGCTCGAAGAGGGCTCCGCTCCGGGTGGTTCGTGATCTGCAACCAGCATGCGAGGAACGGGAGTTGTGAGGTAGCTGACACCTAGGGGGCGGCGGAGCGGAGGTGGGGACATGTCCGGTGACACCCCCCTGTCCCCTTCCCTGTCGCCCCCACACGCGAGAGACACTCGGGATAGGCACCCAGAGGAGGGCGCATGACCGACGACAGGCCCACGTGGGCGCGGCGCATCGCCGCGGAGCGTGCAGCGCGTGACTGGTCTCAGCGGAAGGCAGTCAGGGCACTGCGGGCGCACGCTCCGTCGGAGCTCCCCGCGGAAGACAGCATGATTCGCCAGTGGAAGCGCTGGGAGTCGGGTCAGATGCCAAACGAGTTCTACCAGCCAATCATCGCCGCCACATTCGGCACGGTGACGCACGCCATTTTCCCCGCACCTTCACGACGCGACGGAGAAAGCGAGATCCTGGCAGCAACCGGCATGGAAACACTAGAAATCGTCAGTCGGCTAGGAAAGTCCGATGTCGACAATGCGACGCTCGACGCACTGAGGATCACGGCCGACCGACTCAGCTCTGAGTACCCGTACATGCCGAGCGAACAATTGCTCATCGAGGGGCGGCAGTGGCTACGCCGCGTTGTCGAACTCCACAAGAAAAGTCTTACGCTCGCCCAGCACCGAGAGGTTTTGGCCCTCTCCGGTTGGCTCGCTCTGCTTGTCGGCTGTGTCGAATACGACACGGGGAATCGTCACGCCGCTGAAGCCACAAGGGGCGCTGCCCTATCCCTCGCGAACGAGGCCGACAACGCCGAGGTGGCCGGGTGGGCACACGAGATGCGGGCGTGGTTCGCCCTCACGACCGGTGACTATCGTGGCGTTGTTGCCGCAGCGCAAGCAGGGGCTGAAGCGGCGCCACACCACGGCGTGGCGGTTCAGCTCGCTGCCCAGGAAGCCAAGGCGTGGGCCCGCCTCGGGGACAGGCGACAGGTTGAGGTTGCTCTGGACAAGGGGCGGCGGATGCTCGAAGGGATGCCGCACCCCGAGAACCTGGACAACCATTTCGTAGTGGACCCTTCAAAGTTCGACTTCTATTCGATGGACTGCTATCGGCTGGTCGGCGAAGACAAGCTTGCCCGCACACTGGCTGAAGAAGTCTTGAGGGCGGGGACTGATTTCGACGGCCATGAACGGTCACCAATGCGCAATGCAGAGGCTCGCGTCACCCTGGGAGTCACGGCAGCACGTGAAGGCGACTTGGAACAGGCATTGGTTATGGGGGAACGAGCCCTCGAAGGTGATCGGAAATCTGTCCCGTCGCTCATCATGACCAGCCGTGAATTGGCCGCAGAGATGCGACGGCGGTACAGCAAGGAAGCTGGCGCGCAAGACTACCTGGCACGTCTGGACGCGCTGGCGCGGGAGAAGCCCGGGTTCATGCCACGATGACCCGGGTGGGGCAGGTGTGGGGCAGACACCAGCCGACGCCGGAGAACAGCAGGTCAGGGGTGCTTTCCACGGGGGACTGTAAATCTGCCGGCTCAGCCTTCCCAGGTTCGAATCCTGGCGCCGCCACCATCCTGAGTAGGGCCCGTGACCAGCGTGAATGCTGTCGCGGGCCCTTTCGTGTGCCCGTCGGCGGCTGGATTGCCCCGGTGTGCCGCATCCTGCGCCGCGAGCTTCACCGCACACCCGGTCGGCTTGGGTGGGAGTGCGGGGGTTTGTGCACTGGGCTAGGTTCCGCACTGACGGGCTGTTCTCGGGGGCGTGAGACGAGGAGCGGTTATGGCGGCGTGGACGGCTGAGGAGTTGGAGCGGATCGGGACCGCGGAGGAGTTGAATCTGCAGTCCCTGCGCGGTGACGGCAGTCTGCGGGATCCCGTGACCATGTGGGTCGTGCGTGACGGGGACGACGTCTACGTGCGGTCCGTGAAGGGCTCGCAGGGGCCGTGGTTCCGGGGGACCCGGGCGCAGTTGGCCGGGCATGTGCGGGCCGGTGGGGTCGACAAGGACGTCGCCTTCGTGGATGTGGCGGACGGGGCGGACGGGGGTGACCTCACGCCTCGGGTGGATGCCGCGTACCGGGCCAAGTACGGGCGCTACCCGGACGACATCTTCGGCAGCGTCGTGACTCCGCAGGCCCAGGCCGCCACCATCCGGCTCGTGCCGCGCTGACCGGGGCGGGCGTCTCGTCGCGAGCGCGCCGGCGGGGATACCTTGTGCGCACTGCTCGCGTGCCGCAGAGGGGTGGCTGCCATGGGAGAGAACCACGCGCTGGTCGACGACTCGGTGCCGCATTCGGCGCGGATCTGGAACTACTGGCTCGGCGGCAAGGACAACTACGGGCCCGACCGCGAGGTCGGCGACCAGATCGCCGCCGCGAACCCCCAGATCGTGGAGATCGCGCGGGCCCAGCGGGGGTTCCTGAAGAGGGCCGTGCGGTGTCTTGCCGCCGAGCACGGGGTGCGGCAGTTCCTCGACGTCGGCACCGGGCTGCCCACCGCCGACAACGCCCACGAGGTCGCCCAGCGCGTCGCCCCCGGGTCCCGGGTCGTGTACGTCGATCACGATCCGCTCGTCCTCGCGCACTCCCGTGCCCTGCTCGCCTCGGCGCCCGAGGGCGCCACCGACTACATCGACGCCGATCTGCACGACCCCGACGCCATCCTGGCCCAGGCGCGCAAGACGCTGGACCTGAGCCGGCCCGTCGCGCTCGTGCTGCTGGGGACCATCGCGCACGTCACCGACGACACCGCGTACGGCATCGTCGGGCAACTGATGGCGGCCCTGCCGGGGGGCAGTTTCCTCGTGCTGTGCGACGACACCGAGGTCGTCCGGCCGGACGCGATGCGGGAGATGATCCGGCAGTGGAACGAGGCCGGTGAGAATCCCCGTGTCAACCGCAGTCCCGCCCAGCTCGCCCGGTTCTTCGACGGGCTGGAGATGCTGGAGCCCGGGCTCGTGTCCGTGTCGCTGTGGCGCCCCGAGGCCGCCGACGTCGGCGCCCCCGCCGCCGTCGACGATTTCGGAGCGGTGGCCCGTAAGCCCTCGCTATAGGCTGCCCGCACACCTGTTCCTCGTGGAGGGAGCCGCCGCCGTGATCGACACCACCGTCACGCGCCCCGCGCCGGTGTCCCTGCCGCTGCGGAGGCCCCGGGCCGTGCCCTACGGCGGGCCGCCCGGCGGAGTCGGTCGCACGCCGTGAGCGACCGCGTCGAGCTGACCTTCCTGTCGCACGTCGCGTTCCGGGGGCGCGAGATCACGGCGCCGCGGGTACGCGGCCTGCTCGCCCTGCTCGCCGGGGAGCTGCGGGGCGGGTGCAGTGCGGCGCGGCTCGTGGACGGGCTGTGGGGCGAGGAGCTGCCCGGGGATCCGGCCAATGCGCTGCGGATCCTGGTGTCGCGGGCGCGGGCCCGGGTCGGGGCCGGTGTCGTCGTGAGCACGCCGGCCGGCTACCGGCTGGAGCTGGCGGCCGGGCAGGTGGACACCGAGGTCGTCGTGCGGTGTGCCGAGGACGCGGCGCGCGCCGTACGGGCCGGGGAGCACGCCGCGGCGCTGGCCGCCGCGGAGGAGGGGCTCGGGTACTGGGACGCGGCGCCTGAGGGGGCGGGCGTGCCGGGGGATCCGGTGGCGGAGCTGCGGGCCGCGCGGGCGCCGGTGTACGCGGCGCTCGTACGGGCCCGGGCCCTCGCCCTCGCGCGGGTGGGCCGGCGCGCGGAGGCCGCCGGGCCGCTGGCGCGGGTCCTCGACGGGGCGCCCCGCGACGAGGAGGTGCTCGGCGAACTGCTGCGCGCCGAGGCCGCGTCGGCGGGGCCCGCGGCGGCGCTCGCCCGCTACGACGCGTACCGGCGCGAGCTGCGCGACGGCCTCGGCACCGACCCGGGCGCCGCGCTCCAGGCCGTCCACCAGGAGCTGCTACGGGCCGGGGCCCCCGCCGTCCGGCACGGCGTGCCGCACGACCCCAACCCCCTGCTCGGCCGCGACGCCGACCTCGCCGCCGTCGACGCCCTGCTGCACTCCTCGCGGCTCACCTCGATCGTGGGCCCCGGCGGGCTCGGCAAGACCCGGCTCGCGTACGCCGTCAGCCGGCGCGCGGAGCAGCAGCTCGTGCACTTCGTCTCGCTGGCCGGCGTCCGCGCCGACGAGGACGTGGCCGGGGAGGTGGCCTCCGCCCTCGGCGGCGGCAGCAGCAGCGCCGGTGCGGACGCCCGCGCGGGCATCCTCGCCGCCCTCGCCGGGCAGCCCGCGCTCCTCGTCCTCGACAACTGCGAGCAGGTCGTCCGCGGCGCCGCCGACCTCGTACGGGACCTGCTGACCAGCGCCGCCGACCTGCGCGTGCTCGTCACCAGCCGCGCTCCCCTGGGGCTCAGCTCCGAAGCGGTCCACCACCTCCCCCAGCTCAGCGCCGCGACCGCGGCCGAGCTCTTCGCCCAGCGCGCCCGCGCCGCCCGCCCCGGCGTCGCGCTGCCGCCCGCCGACGTCGCCGAGCTGTGCCGGCACCTCGACGGGCTGCCGCTCGCCGTGGAGCTGGCGGCGGCGCGGGTGCGGGTGCTGTCCGTAGCGGAGATCGCGCGGCGCCTCGGCGACCGGTTCGCGCTGCTGCGCGGCGGGTCGCGGGACGCGCCGGAGCGGCACCGTACGCTGCACGCGGTCGTCGACTGGAGCTGGAACCTCCTGGAGGAGGACGCCCGGGCCGCGCTGCGTGCGCTGTCCGTCTTCCCCGGCGGCTTCACCGCGGAAGCGGCACATCAGTTGTTGAACGACGACGACGCGCTCGAACTGCTGGAGCAGCTGGTCGACCAGTCCTTGCTGAAGGCCGGCGACACCGCCGCCGGGATCCGCTTCCACATGCTGGAGACGGTGCGGGAGTTCAGCGCCGCGCAGCGCGCGGCGGCCGGCGAGGAGGAGACGGTCACCGCGCGCTTCCTGGGCTGGGCGCGGGACTTCGGCCTCGCCCACCACGACGCGCTCTTCGGCCGGGAGCCGCTACGGCACTGGCCCCGGCTGCGCGCGGAGCAGGACAACCTCGTCCTCGCGCTGCGCTACGCCCTCGCCCGCGGCGACCACGCCACCACCGCCGCGGCCGGCGCAGTCCTCGCCGGCGTGTGGACCACCGACTCGGCGAGCTTCCACCGCACCTTCGCCCTGGCCGCCGACACCGCCCGCCCGCTGTCGCACTACCGCCCCGACCCCCGCCACACCGAGGTCACCCGCACCCTGTGCGCGCTGGCGACCGCCGCCCCGTTCATGGGCTACGGGCCCCTCCACCCGCGCCACCTCGCCACCCTGCGCCGCCTGCCCCCCGCCGAGCCGGACACCCTCCTGCGGGCGCTCGCCGTCGTGCTGTGCGCCGTACCGGACATGCGCGCGCCCGACTACGGCGCCCTCGACGAACTCCGCGCGAGCGACGCGCCGTTGCTCGCCTGCATCGCGGAGTGCGTCGCCAGCTACCTGCTGGAGCACGCGCACGAGCCGGAGCGCGCGCTGGCCGCCGCCCGCCGGATGCTCGCCGCGGTCGAGGCCGAACCCAACCCCTCCCTCAGCCTCCTCGCCCACTCCCGGTGCAGCGAGCTGTGCATGGAGGCCGGGCTGGGCGAGGAGGCGTACGGGTATCTGCTGGCGGCGCTGGACGCGATGGCGCACCTGAGCGACCAGTCGCCGACGACGGGGCTGCGGCGCGGGCTGGTGCTGGCGTGCCTCCAGCGCGGGGAGCCGGACGAGGCGGAGGAGTGGCTGCGGCGGGTGGAGGAGGCGCGGTCGGCGGCGGAGCAGCCGCAGTTGGTGGCGGCGGACGCGGCGGCGTGGGGGGAGATCGCGCTGTCGCGCGGGCTGACGGAGCTGGGGCTGAAGCGGTGGCGTACGGCGGTGGAGACGCTGCGGTCCGGCCGTCCGCCGGAGGGGACGTACCAGCAGGCCGCGGCCTCGGCCCCGGCCTCCTACGATGCGAAGTACCCGCCGGGCGCAGCAGCGCACGAGGCACACCGCCCGCCTGCCGCAGCGGCGCACGAGGCGAAGTACCCGCCCGTCGCGGCCTCGTACGAGGCCGAGTACCCGCCCGCCGCGCCGCCCCCCGACCCGCTCGCCGACTCCTGGGGCCTGCACATCGCCGCCGCGGCCGTCGCCGCCCACGCCTACGCCGGCCGCCTGGAGCCCGTCGCCGATCTCGTGGCCCTGCTGGAGAGCCGGATATACGCGCTGCTCCTCGCCGGCCCCCGTCCCGCCCCCCAGGGCCCGGCCGAGGTGCCCGCGGAGGCCGGGGTCGACGGCACCGCCGTGCTCTGCCTCGGCCTCGTCCGCCTCGCCCGGGGCGACACCTCCGCCGTACGGCTCCTGGCGCTCGCCGAGCGGCTGTACGTACCGCAGGGGTTCCACCCCACGCTCTCCGTCGACCGCGCCCGCCGTGCGGCGCGGGACGCCGACGGGGCGGCGTACGCCGACGCGGTGTCGGAGTACGCCGCCCTGGGGCGCGACGAGTTGCGCGAGGTGGCCAACCGGCTCATCTCGGCTACCTGGGGTCGCGGTTGAACGTGGCCTTGGACCACAGGTAGCCGAGGACGACCAGCCCCACGCACCAGGCGACGGCCAGCCACCCGTCGTGCCCGATCTCCGTGCCCAGCAGCAGCCCGCGCAGCGTCTCGATGGCCGGCGTGAACGGCTGGTACTCGGCGACCGGCCGGAACCACCCGGGCATCGCGTCGAGCGGCACGAACGCGCTGGACAGCAGCGGCAGCAGGATCAGCGGCATGGCGTTGTTGCTGGCGCCCTCGGCGTTCGGGCTGACGAGCCCCATGCCGACCGCGAGCCAGGTCAGCGCCAGTGCGAAGAGCACCAGCAGCCCGAAGGCGGCGAGCCACTCCAGGGCGGTCGCGTCGGTGGAGCGGAAGCCTATGGCCACGGCGATGGCGCCGACGAAGACCACGCTGGCGATGCACTGCAGCACGCTGCCGAGGACGTGCCCGATGATCACGGAGCCGCGGTGGATCGCCATCGTGCGGAAGCGGGCGACGATGCCCTCGGTCATGTCGGTGGCGACGGAGACGGCGGTGCCGATGGTGGTGCTGCCGATGGTCATGAGCAGCAGTCCCGGCACGACGTAGGCGATGTAGACGTCCCGGTCGGGGGTGCCGCCGGCGAGGCCGGCGCTCATGGTGTCGCCGAAGACGTAGACGAAGAGCAGGAGCAGCATGACCGGGGTGAGCAGCAGGTTGAGGGTCATGGAGGGGTAGCGCCGGGCGTGCAGCAGGTTGCGGCGCAGCATGGTGGACGAGTCGCGTACGGCGAGGGAGAGGGTGCTCATCGGACGGTCTCCTCGGACTTGTCGAAGTTCTCGGACTTCTCGGGCACGGCGGTCAGGGCGAAGAAGACGTCGTCCAGGTCGGGGGTGTGGACGGTGAGGGTGTCGGCGTGCACGTCGGCGGCGTCCAGCCAGTCGAGGATGGCGCGCAGTTCCCGCTGGGTGCCGTCGCTGGGGATCTGGAGGGTCAGCGCCTGGTCGTCGCGTACGGTCTCGCGCAGCGCGCCCGCGGCCCGCTCGTACGCCCCGGGGTCCTCGAACCGCAGCCGCACGTGGCCGCCGGGGACGAGCCGCTTCAGCTCGGCGGCGGTGCCGTGCGCGGCGATCCGGCCGCCGTGCAGTACGGCGATGCCGTCGGCGAGTTCGTCGGCCTCCTCCAGGTACTGGGTGGTGAGGAAGACGGTGACGCCGTCGGTCAGCAGCTCGCGGATGATCTGCCACATGTTGTGGCGGGAGCGCGGGTCGAGGCCGGTGGTCGGCTCGTCGAGGAAGATGATCCGCGGGCTGCCGACGAGTGTCATGGCGATGTCGAGGCGGCGGCGCATGCCGCCGGAGTAGGTGGCGGCGGGCCGGCCGGCGGCGTCGGTGAGGTCGAAGCGCGCGAGCAGCTCCGCGGTGACGCGGCGGCCCTCGCCGCGCGGCAGGTGGTGCAGGTCGGCCATGAGGCGCATGTTCTCCTCGCCGGTGATGAGGTTGTCGACGGCGGAGAACTGGCCGGTGACCCCGATGGCGGCGCGTACGGCGTCGGCGTCGGCGGCCGGGTCGTGGCCCGCGACGCGGATGGCGCCGGCGTCGGCGGTGATGAGGGTGGACAGGATCTTCACGGCGGTGGTCTTGCCGGCGCCGTTGGGGCCGAGGAGGGCGAAGACGGTGCCCTCCGGCACGTGCAGGTCGATGCCGTCGAGGACGGTCTTGTCGCCGTACGACTTACGCAGCCCCGTGGCGGCGATGGCGGGTGTGTCGGTGGTCGTCGTCATGCCCCGTAGCGTGCGGGGCGCCGCGCTCAACGGCCTTTCAGCACCGTTTCAGCGGCGGCGGCCCTTCTGAAAGCCGGTGAAATGCGCTGGTCAAGGCGGGCGCGGCGGGTGTCGCGGGGCGGCGGGGTCGGGTTGAATCCCCCTGTCGGCGGCGGTGGACGCGAAGGGAGTGGTGAGGGTGGACGGCGACGAGGAGCGGTTCCTGCGGCGGGCCTTCGAGCTGGCGGGCGAGGCGCGGGACGCGGGCGACGGGCCGTTCGGCTCGCTGCTGGTGGGGCCCGGCGGGGACGTACTGGCGGAGGACCGCAACACCACCGTCACGGACGACGACATCACCGCGCACCCCGAGCTGAAGCTCGCGCGCCGGGCGGCCCGGGAGCTGGACGCGGGGACCGCGGCGGGGACGACGATGTACACGAGCTGCGAGCCGTGCGGGATGTGCGCGGGGGCGCTGGCGCGGTCGGGGCTCGGGCGGGTGGTGTACGCGCTGTCGTCCGGCCAGCTGCGGGATCTGCAGCCCGGCGGGCCCGTGCCGGTCCGGTCCGAGGGGCCGTATCTGTACGACGAGGCGCGGCAGGTCGTCGAGGGGTACGTGCCGTAGGCGGTGGCCGCCGCAACAGCAGAGAACCGGGATGTGTAGTATCCCGTTCATGAACATGGGCGAAGGCGTCGAGTGGGGGCTGCACAGCTGCCTGACCCTGGCGTGGCTGCGGGACTCCGGGCCGGTGCCCATCCGCAAGCTGGCCGCCTGGTTCGACCTGCCGCAGGAGTACCTGAAGAAGCGCCTCCAGGCCCTCGCGCGCGCCGGGATCCTCGCCTCCACACCCGGCGCCCGCGGCGGCTTCTCGCTCGCGCGGGCGCCCGAGCGGATCACGCTCATGGACGTCGTGACCGCCCTGGAGGGCCCGCTCGAACCGTTCGTCTGCACCGAGATCCGGCAGCAGGGGCACGGCGGGCAGGGCGCGGAGCGGGAGTTCGCCCGGCCGTGCGGGGTGGCCACGGCGATGCGCCGGGCGGAGCTGGCCTGGCGGCGCGAGCTGGCGGGGCAGACGGTCGCCGACCTGATGGCCGCCGCGCCGAAGGCGAGCGCGGAGCGCACGCGGCGGCAGTACGCCCGGCTGGCGGGCTGAACGCGGAACGCACCGCCGCGCCGCACCCGTTGTCACGCCGCACCCCTTCACCCCGCACCCCCTTCACCCGTATCCCGTACGCGACGCACGAAAGGAATGGGGATGTCAGATATCCCGGTCAATGCATCCGCGGACCCGACGGGAGCCGCCCCGGCGCGCGGGCTCTCCGCCACCCTCGTCCTCGCCCTCGGCACGTTCGCCGTCGGCACCGACGCCTTCGTCGTCGCCGGCTTCCTCCCCGCCATGGCCGGCTCCCTCGACGTCTCCGAGTCCGCCGCCGGGCAGTCCGTCACCGTCTTCGCCGCCGCGTACGCCGTCCTCTCCCCCGTGCTCGCCACCGCCTGCGCCCGCGTCCCGCGGCGGACGCTCCTCGTCGGCGCCCTCCTCGTGCTCGCCGCCGCCAACCTCGGCTCCGCGCTCGCGCCCACCTACGCGCTGCTGATGGCGAGCCGGGTCCTCGCGGCGGCCGGGGCGGCGGCGTTCACGCCCGGCGCGGGCGCGGTCGCCGCCGCGCTGGCGCCGCCCGAGCGGCGGGCGCGGGCGCTGGCGGTCGTCATCGGCGGGCTCACCATGGCCACCGCGCTGGGCGTGCCGCTGGGCACGCTCGCCGAGCGGGCGGTGGACTGGCGTACGGCCCTCGGGCTCGTCGCCGCGCTCTGCGCCGTGTGTGCGATCGGGGTCCACGCCGTCATGCCCCCGCTGCCCGGCGGGGCGCCGGTGCCGCTGCGGGCGCGGCTGGGCGCGCTGCGCCGGCCCGGGGTGCTCGCCGTGCTGCCGCTCACCGCGCTCGGCATGGGCGCGGGGTACACCGTCTACGCGTACACCGTGCCGGTCCTGGCGGACGTCGGCGTCGGCGCCTCGGGGGCGGTGTGGATGCTGTGCCTGTACGGCGTCGGGGCGGTCGCCGGCAACTTCGCCGCCGGGCTGGCCACCGACCGCTGGGGCGCGGTGCGGGTGCTCGGCACCGGGTACGCGCTGATGGCGGCGGGTCTCGGCACCATCGCCGTGTCAGCCGCGGCGGGGGTGCGCTTCCTGCCGCTGACGGCGGCGGCGATGGTGGCGTGGGGCGCGAGCAGTTGGTGCCAGACCCCGCCGCAGCAGCACCGGCTCATCTCCGCCGCGCCGCAGGAGACGGCGCTGGTGGTCGGGCTCAACGCCTCCGCGATCTACACCGGCATCGGGCTCGGGACGCTGCTCGGCGGGGTGCTGCTGCCGCTGGGCGCGGCTCAGGCCGCGACGGCGGGTGCGGCGCTGGCGGTGGTGGCGGGGGCGTGGCTGGCGGGGACGCGCCGGTACCGGTGAGCGGGCGGGGCCGAGGGGCCCGGCCCGCTCCACGGGCAGCCGCCCCGGCGGCCCGCAACTCCGCCGTGGACACGGGCTGTTGGCGGAAGCCGACGACCGCACGCGCCCAGGTCTGTCGCCCCGGCCCAGCCTCCGTGCCGGGCCGGCCGTGCTGCAATCGACTATGGCCACCAGCACCGGCGGCACCCCGCCGTCCGTACCGGACGAGCCCGCGCACCGGTTGCGCGGCGAGGTAGAGCGGTTACGCGAGGACGCGGCGCGGCAGCGGCGACTCGCCCACCGCAGAGCCGAGTTCTGGGCGAAGGCCGACATCGCGCTCGGCTTCCCCGCCGCCCTGCTCGCCGCGGTCTCCGGCGCCGCCGCGCTCGCGTCCGCGGACGCCCGGGTACCGGCGGCGCTGGGCACGCTGGTCTCGGCCGGGTTCGCGGCGGGGGCGGCGTTCCTGCGGAGCGAGCGGCGGCGGCTGGCGAACAAGTGGTCGCGGCAGGCGTGGGCGGCGATGGAGGCGAGGGCGGCCGTGCTGCTCGCGCAGGAGCGGATCGGCGCGGCGGAGCTGGCCGGGCTGTTCGAGCTGCGGCAGTCGGCGCTCGCGGCGTACGACGGCGACGAGAACCCCCGGCCGCCGGGCCCGCCGCCGCCCACGGTGCCGGGCCCGGCTTGATACGTAGGAGATTTCCTACGTATCATCGGCGCCATGAACATCACCCATGCGCAGTTCGTGACCCTGCCCGTCGCCGACCAGGACCGGGCCAAGGCCTTCTACACCGGCGCCCTCGGCTTCGACGTCGTCGCCGACCGGCAGATGGGCCCGGTCCGCTGGCTCGCCGTCGCGCCCAGGGGCGCCCAGACCCACTTCGTACTCGCCGCCGCCGAGCAGGGCTTCACCCCCGGCAGCGGGCACGGCACGGCGCTCGTCAGCGCCGACCTCGACGGCGACTGCGCCGCTCTGCGCGCCGCGGGCGCTAAGGTCGAGGGCCCGGACGACCGGCCGTGGGGCCGCCAGGCGACGCTGGAGGACCCCGACGGCAACCGGTTCATGCTCTCCGCCGAGGGCTGACGCTCCGGGGAGAGAGGAGACGGCGGTCTTGCCTGCCACCCCGACGGCCGAGGACACCCGCGGCGAGGACCGCGTCTTCGGCGCGCTGTCGAGTCCCGTACGGCGCGAGGTGCTGCGGCTGCTGCGCGACGAGGGCCCCCAGCCCGTACAGCAGTTGGCGGCGCACTTCGACATGCGGCGGCCCAGCCTCTCGGAGCACCTGAAGGTGCTGCGGGAGGCCGGGCTGGTCAGCGAGGAGCGGGCCGGGCGGCAGCGGATCTACCGGCTGGAGGCGGCGCCGCTGACGGAGGTACGGGACTGGCTGGGGCCGTACGAGCGGTTCTGGCGAGCGAAGCTGGCGGGGCTCGCGGAGGTACTGGACGACCTGCCGGAGGCGGACGGCGGCGGGGACCGTACGGGCCCCGCGGACTCCGTGGGCACTGCGGGCACCGCGGGTCCCGGGGACCGTGGGGACGGCGGCGGGGCCGGGACCGGGGCATGAGCGTCCCCGGCTTTCCCGAGCCCGCCGACCCCACCGAGATCCGGCTCGACGCCTTCCTCCCCCACCCGCCCCGCACGGTGTGGCGGGCCCTCACCGAGCCCGCGCTGCGCGCCCGCTGGCTCATGCCCGGCGACTTCCGCCTCGAAGTCGGCCACCGCACCACGATGCACGCGCTCCCCCGCCCCGGCACCGGCTTCTCGGGCACGGTGGCGGAGGAGGTCCTCGCGTACGAACCGGAGCGGATGCTCCGCGTCCGCTGGACCGACGCCGCGGGCGACGCGGAACCCGGCGGCGGGGCGGAGGCCGGCGGCCGCGGGACGGAACCCGGGGCCGCGGGCGGGGCGGCCGACTGGACGATCACCTGGACCCTCGTGCCCGAGGGCCGCGGCACCCGCCTCTTCCTCGTCCACGCGGGCTTCGACCCCGACGACCCGCTCCAGCGCCGGGCCCACCGGATCATGGGCGGCGGCTGGTCCTCGCAGGTGCTCCCGGCGCTGGCGGAGCTGCTGCGGGAACAGTGACGCCGGGCCCGGCCAGGGCCTGCACGTCCGCGTAGGAGAGGGCCGCGGGTGCCACCGGCAGGCCGTCGCGGACGGCGCTCGCGGCGGCCACGGCCGCCGCCAGGGCGGCGCGGTAGAGCAGGGACCCGAGGCTGACCCTGCGTACGCCCAGCGCGGCCAGCTCCGCGAGGGTGGGTCCGGCCGGCGCGTACAGGATGTTCAGCGGGACGGTGAGGGTCGCCGTCAGGGCGGCGATCCCGTCGGGGTCGGCCAGCCCTGGCACGAACACCCCGTCCGCACCGGCCTGTTCGTACACGGCGAGGCGCGCGGCGGTCTCGTCCGTGCGGCGGCCGAGCCAGTGGGTGTCGGTGCGGGCGTTCACGAACAGCGCGGGCACGGCGGCCCGGACCGCGGCGATCTTCGCGGCGTGCAGCTCCACCGGGGCGAGGGTGCCGTCCGTACGGCCGTCTTCGAGGTTGATCCCGGCGGCGCCCGCGTCGTACAGCGCGCGGGCGAGCCCGGCCACTTCCTCCGGGTCGTCGCTGAAACCGCCCTCGATGTCGACGGTGAACAGGAAGGAGCCCCCTCCGAGCCGGCGGGCCAGCGCCAGGGTCTCCCCGGCGGTCGCCGCCGCCCCGTCCGGCAGACCCGCCGCAGCGGCCACGCCGAGACTCGTGGTGCCGACCGCCCGGAAGCCCCGCGCCGCCAGCGCGGCCGCGGAGGCGTGGTCCCAGGCGTTGGGCAGCAGCAGCGGGGCCTCCTGGTCGTGGAGCCGGGCGAAGGGCGTCCGCGGGCGGCGGAGCAGGCCGTCGGCCAGGGCGAGGGCGTGCGCCCGGCCGGGGCAGACGCGCGGCGGTGCGCCGAAGGCGAGGGGCACGGGGTGCACGCGGTTGGCGGTCGCGAGGTCGAGGAGCACCACGTCGCCCTCGGCGATCTCCCGGCCGGCGACCCGGGTGGCGCGGGCGGCGACCCGGCGCATGGCCGCGACCGGCGGCGCCTCCCGGAGCAGCCGGGCCTGCGGTACGTCGCTGCCGGCCGCGGCCTCCACCAGCGCAGCCGTCGCCGCGCACGCCTGCACCAGCAGCCCGATGCGGTTCGCGGCGGCCTCCAGCGCCGCATCGTCGGCCGGCGGCGGCGCCAGCCGCGCCACCAGCCATTCCACCGCCTCGTCCGCGGCCGGGTCCGCGCCTCCGAAGTACGCGCCGGCCACCGCGGTCACCGCCTCCGCGACCGCCGCGGGCTCCGGCATCCCCAGCGCCTCGGCGAGGGTACGCACCACCCGTACCCGGACCTCCCCCTCCTCCCCTTCCTCTCCGTCCGGCCCCGCCGCAGCCGCCCGGCGGAGGGCGGCGGGCTCCAGCCGGGCCAGCTCGGCCTCCACCAGGGCGCGCCGCCGCCGGTGCGCCTCACCGGAGCTGAAGCGGGCCACGGTGGCGCGCAACCACACCACCCCGGCCCCCGCGCGGCCGCCGTCCGCGGCCGGCAGCTCCGGGACGAGCGCCGGATCGGCGAGCGCCGCCACGATGTCGGCGTAGCGGTCGAACTCGTGCGTCGTGTGCGTCATGGCCCCGACGCTAGGTCCACAACGGTTCGGCGGTCCCCGAACCATCCCTGCGCCATCATGGCCTCATGCCTCCACTCGCCGAGACCGCCGGACTCCTCGCCGACCGCACCCGGGCCGCCTTCTGCCAGGCGCTGCTCGACGGCCGCGCCTGGACGGCGGGCGAGCTGGCCCGGCACGCGGGAGTGCGGCCCTCCACCGCCAGCGAGCAGCTCTCCCGGCTCATCGCGGGCGGGCTGCTGGCCGAGGAGCGCCAGGGCCGGCACCGCTACGTCCGGCTCGCCGGCCCGGAGGCGGCGGCCCTGATCGAAGCCGTCGCGTCGTACGCCCCGGGCGCCCCGCAGCCGCGGAACCTGCGCGAGTCGGTGCGGCTCAGCGCCGAGGGACGGGCCCGTACCTGCTACGACCATCTGGCGGGGCACCTGGGCGTGGCCCTGGCCGACGCGATGGTCGCCCGCGGCCTGGTCGCCACCGACGCGGGGCTCGCGGTCACGGCGGACGGCCGGGCATGGCTGGCCGACACCCTGGGCTACGAGCGGCCGCCGGGCTCCCGGCGGCCCCTCGTACGGGGGTGCCTGGACTGGACGGAGCGCCGGCCCCACCTGGCCGGGGCGCTGGGCGCGGCGCTGTGCGCCGCGGCGCTGGACCGGGGGTGGGTGCGGCGGGTCGGGTCCGGGCGGGCGGTGCGGGTGACGCGGCGGGGGGCCGAGGCGTTCAGGGAGCAGCTGGGCGCGGAGGTGTAGCAGGCGGCACTGCTCACCCCGCGGCTGCGCGCCCCCGGCCGCTCACTTTTCTGCTCCTCTCCCTGCACTAGGCACTGCGCAGTTGCCCACCCGCGGCCGCTGACGCCGCGGCAGCTCACTCGCCGGCGCCCACCGAGGGCAGGTAGCGCGGCGCCCGCCAGGCGTCCAGCCGCCCCTCCACCGCCGCACCCAGCTCCAGCAGCTCGCCGTCCTGCCGGTCCCCGGCCATCAGCAGCAGCCCGACCGGCAGTTCACCGACGAACCCCGCCGGAACGGACAGCGACGGATACCCCGACACCGCGGCCGGCGTGGACGACGGGATCACGTCGTCGTCGCCGCGCGCGCAGTCCGACGTCCACGCGGGCGGGTTGGCCGGCGCGGCGATGGCGTCGAGCCGGTGGGCGGCCATGGTCTCGTCGATGGAGCGCTGCGAGAGGTCGTTCAGCTCCGCGCGGATCGCCTGGTACGCCGGGTCGGTGGGCGGCGGCGCGGCGAGCGCCTCTTCGAACAGCTCCTGGCCGGCGAAGCAGGTCTGCTCCTCGGGGTGCGTACGGTTGAACTCGATCAGCCCGGCGAGGTCCGCGGGCCCCTCGCGGGTGGCGAGGTAGGCGTCGATGTCCCGGTGGAACTCGGTCAGCAGCGCCGGGAACTCCAGCTCCCCGAGCCGGTCCTGATACGGCGGCGCCACCTCGACGACCACCGCGCCCGCGCGCCGCAGCTCCCGGGCCGTACGGGTCATCAGCGCGTCCACCTCGGGCCCGAGGACCGGCAGCCGCCACAGCCCGATGCGCTTGCCGCGGAGTTCGCCGGGGCGGGCGAGGGCCGCGTACGACGGGAGGGAGGTCCGTACGGACTCGTCCTCCGCGAGGGCGGCGAGGGTGAGCGCGGTGTCGGTGACGTTGCGGGCCATCGGGCCGGCGGTGTCCTGCTCGGCGGAGATGGGGACCACGCCGTCCTGGCTGACGACGCCGAGGCTCGGCTTGTGCCCGACCACGCCGCTCATCCCCGCCGGGCAGACGATGGAGCCGTCGGTCTCGGTGCCGATCGCGACCTGCGAGAGGGAGGCGGCGAGCGCGGCGGCCGAGCCGGAGGAGGAGCCGCAGGGGTTGCGGTCGAGGACGTACGGGTTGTGGGTCTGCCCGCCGACGGCCGACCAGCCGGAGGTCGGCTTGGCGGCGCGGAAGTTGGCCCACTCGGAGAGGTTGGCCTTGCCGAGGATCACGGCGCCCTCCTCGCGGAGGCGGGTGACGAGCGCGGCGTCGTCGGCGGGCGGCCGTCCGGCGAGGGCGAAGGAGCCGGCGGTGGTCGGCAGGTCGCGGGTGTCGATGTTGTCCTTGAGCAGGACGGGGATGCCGTCGAGAGGGCCGCGGGTCCGGCCGCGGCGGTGCCGGGCGTCGCTGGCGGCGGCCTGGCGGAGCGCCGTGGGGTCGGTGCGCAGGACGGAGTTGAGCTTGTGGTCGACGGCGTCGATGCGGCCGAGGTAGGCGCGGGTGAGGGCGGTGGCGGTGAGGGAGCCGCGGTGCATGCGGCGTTGCAGCTCGGGGATGGTGACGGTGTCGAGGTCGACCCCGAGCCGGGCTTCGGCGCCCGCCGCGGCGGCGGGACCGGGCGGGGCGGCGGCGTGGGCAGGCGGGGCGGACGTGCCGGGCAGGCCGGTGGACCCCGCGAGGAGGGCTCCGGCGGCGAGGACGGCGACGAGTGTGGCGGTGCTCCTGTTCCCCATGGGGCTCAGCGCACTACAGCCCCGGGGGGAGCACAAGGGCGCGTGGCGGTATGTGCGGGGGGTGATGGGTGGGGGCGTTGGGGGTTGCGGGTGCCGGGGCCGGGGACCGGGGCGGATGCCGCCGGCCCCCGGGGCGGGTGCCCGGCCCCGGGGCCGGGGCGCGGCCGCGTTCCGCGGTTATGCGGTCGCCGTGCCCGCGACGGCCTCGACGGCCTCCAGCACCGGGGTGCCGCCGCCGACGAGTTCCAGCGTCAGCCCCGCTGTCCGCGGCTCGTCCAGGAGCGCGACCAGCACCGCAGCGACGTCGTCGCGCGCGACCTCGGAACGGCCCGTCCGCTCGGCGAGGTTGACCAGGCCGGTGCCGGCGTCGTTCATCAGCCGGCCGGGGCGCAGGATCGTCCAGTCGAGGCCGGCCCGGGCCCGTACGGCGTCGTCCGCGGCCGTCTTCGCCCGCAGGTACGCGGCGAAGACCGGGTCCGTGCCGGGCGGCGGCTCGCGGTCGGCGCCCATCGAGGAGACGACGACGAAGCGCCGCACCCCGGCGGCCTCCGCGGCGTCGGCGAAGAGCACGGCGGCGCCGCGGTCGACGGTGTCCTTGCGCGTCTCGCCGCTGCCGGGTCCCGCACCGGCGGCGAACACCGCGGCGTCGGCGCCTTCGAGATGCCGGGCGACCTCGTCGACGGCCGCGGACTCCAGGTCGCAGACGACGGGTTCGGCACCGGTGGCCCGCAGGTCGTCGGCTTGTTCCGGGCGGCGGATGAGGCCGGCGGCCTCGTCGCCCCGGGCGGCGAGCAGCCGCTCCAGCCGCAGGGCGATCTGACCGTGTCCTCCAGCGATGACGATGCGCATGGGACCGACGGTAACGCGTGACCGCGCAAGCCGCGCGTCATGCGGCGTACGCCGTACGGCACGCACCCCGCTGCACACTCAACAGAGCCACCCAGCAGAGCCCCTCACACCCGCCCAAGGGTATGCGCCTCCTCTGACAGCCCTGCCGGGCCGCGAGACGGTGAGCCCGCGGCAGTCGGCCGCCGCGCGAGAGCCGGCAGCCCTCAGCCCGTAGCCGTCAGCCCGCCGTACGCCGCAGGCCCTGCCGCGGCAGCGCCGGGTCCGCGGCGCCGGAGTCGCAGTACTCCCGTACCGCGCTCGTACGGGCCACCACCCGGCCGCGGTGGATCACGACCCGGCTGTACCCCAGCGACAGCGCATCCGCGACGGAGTCGCCCCGCACCGCCAGCAGTTCCGCCGGGAAACCCGCCTCCACCCGCACCTCCGGCAGCCCCAGCACCGCCCGTGCCTGCCCGGCCACCGCCTCGTACGCCGCCGCCGGGTCGGCCTCCCCGCTGGAGGCGAGGAGGTACGCGGACTGCAGGGGATCCCCGCGCCCCACGGGGTTCGCGGCGTCGCGTACGGCACCGCTCCCCGCCGCGACGCGCACACCGGCGGCGCGCAGCAGCCGCACGGGGGCGTACGCAAACGGCCGCGCCCCCGCACCGCGACCCGCACCACCCCGCCCCGGCCCCACCCCCCGCACCGCGCCGCAGTCGCCCTGCGGCAGACACACCACCCCCACCCCCGCACCCGCCAGCCGCTCCGCCACCCCCGCCGCCGTCTCGTACGGCACCCGCGCCAGCCCGCCGCACGGCCCGACGGCCACCCGGCACCGCAGCTCCCCCGCCACCGCCGCCACCCGGTCGAGCCGTGCGGGATCCGCACCGTCGCAGTGCAGATCGACCGCACACCCGTACTCCGCGGCCACCCGCAGCACGGCATCCGTGTGGCCCGCCGGATCCGGGTCCAGGTCCGGGCAGCCGCCGACCGCGGTGGCGCCCATGGCGACGGCGTCGTGGAGCAGCGCCCGGCCCCCGGCCCCCGCGGCGCCGGTCAGCACCGGGGCCGCGGCCACCACCGCGACGTCGGCGAGCCCCCGCAGCGCGGCACGGGCGGCGAGCACGGCGCGGAGGTGGTCGAGCCCGGCACCGCCGCCGATGCGTACGTGCGTGCGCAAGGTGGTGGCGCCGTGCCCGAGTTGGAGGAGGGCGGCCTCGACGGCGCGCCGCTGCACACCGGCAACGACAGCCTCGGAAGACCCGGGGGACCGGGAAGCCCCGGAAGACCCCGAGGACCCGGCAGAACCCGGAGAACCGCAAGTCCCCGCAGACCCGGAGCCTCGCGGGGACTCCCCCGTCAGCGCCGTGTCCAGGTGCGCGTGCGCCTCCACCGGCGCCGGCAGCAGCACATACCCCCCGAGATCCACCCGCGCCCCGCACCCGCCCTCCGGCCCAGCCAGGCTGCCCGCCGTCCCCACCGCCAGGATCCGCCCGCCCCCGAGGCGTACGTCCACCGTCCTGCCGTCGGCCAGCCGCGCACCGCACAGCACCGGTGCGCCCTCACCCCCCGCGGCGGACCCGTGCCGAGGCTGCTGCGGGGGGCTGCTGGCGGGCATGTGACTCCTGCGGGCAGGTCAGGGTAAACATCCCCGATGTGAGCAAAATCGCATAACCGAGATCAGAAAAAGCGCCATCACAGTCAGAAGCCATCAAACTGCACCAGACGGCGCGAACGAGCCTAGGTGGGGCGGGCACGCGCGCCGCGGAGGAGGGGAGGGGGAGGGGATAAGTCGTACCGGCGCGGCAACCGGCAGGTCCGCCCACCGGCGGTGATCGGCACGTGCGGGCGGGCACGATCAAGGGCGGGTTACTGATTTCACCTTCGGCCGCTCAGCGTGTAGTGTCTTCATCGCTCGCCCCAATAGCTCAGTCGGCAGAGCGTCTCCATGGTAAGGAGAAGGTCAACGGTTCGATTCCGTTTTGGGGCTCTGATGCGGTTCGCACCTCGCTATCCTGGGAGGCGCAGAGCATCGCAGCGGTGTAGCTCAGTCGGTAGAGCAAGCGGCTCATAATCGCTGTGTCACCGGTTCAAGTCCGGTCACCGCTACTCACCTCATGTAGCCGATTGCAGGCTCGGACCTTCGGTCGGCTACTCTTTCTGCGTTGAAGAAGTTGTCCGTCCGTCAAGGAGCACTCACGTGGCTGCCACAGACGTCCGCCCGAAGATCACGCTGGCCTGCGTGGAGTGCAAGGAGCGGAACTACATCACCAAGAAGAACCGGCGCAACAACCCGGATCGCCTGGAGATGAAGAAGCACTGCCCTCGCTGCAACGCCCACACGGCGCACCGCGAGACCCGCTGAACGCAGGCCATCGAACCCCTCGTCCCGTTCGGGACGAGGGGTTCGCCGCGCTTCACTCCGCGTCCGGCACCGGATCCGGCACCGGACGCGCCTCCGCAGCGAAAGCGCCTCGGCAGCGATGCCGACCACCGCCCGGCCGGCCACCGGCCACCGCCTGCCGACCAGCGCCTACCGGCCGCCGGCCCCCGCCTGCTGACCGCCGCCTCCCGGCCACCGCCCGCGCGACAGGAGAGTTCATGCCGCTCGATCAGTCCTTCGTGGGCCGGAGCTATCCGCCCACCGCCCCCTACGAGGTGGGCCGGGAGAAGATCCGCGAGTTCGCGGAGGCGGTGGGCGACGCCAACCCCGCGTACACCGATCCGGAGGCCGCGAAGGCCCTGGGCCACCCCGACGTGATCGCGCCGCCGACGTTCGTGTTCGCGATCGCGTTCCGGGCGGCGGGACAGGTGATCGAGGACCCGCAGCTGGGGCTGGACTACAGCCGCGTGGTGCACGGGGACCAGAAGTTCGCGTACAGCCGTCCGGTACGGGCCGGGGACCGGCTCTCGGTGACGTCGACGATCGAGACGATCAGGTCGATGGCCGGGAACGACATCATGGACGTGCGCGGCGAGATCCGCGACGAGGCGGGCGAGCACGTGGTGACGACGATCATCAAGCTGGTGGCCCGCGCCGCCGAGGAGGGCTGAGGGCCGATGGTGGCGAAGGTGGCGTACGACGCCGTCGAGGTCGGCACGGAGCTGCCGGCGCAGTCGTTCCCGGTGACCCGCGAGACGCTGGTGCGCTACGCGGGCGCGTCCGGGGACTTCAACCCGATCCACTGGAACGAGCGGTTCGCCAAAGAGGTCGGGCTGCCCGACGTGATCGCGCACGGCATGTTCACGATGGCCGAGGCGATCCGGGTGGTCACGGACTGGGCGGGCGACCCGGGCGCGGTGGTGGACTACGGGGTGCGGTTCACGAAGCCGGTGGTCGTGCCGGACGACGGCGCGGGCGCGGTGATCGAGGTGTCGGCGAAGGTCGCGCAGAAGCTGGACGACGAGGCGCGTACGGTCCGGGTGGACCTGACGGCGACGAGCGGCGGGCAGAAGGTGCTGGGGATGTCGCGAGCCGTCGTCCGACTGGCGTAGCGGGGCGCGGGTGATCCCGGGGGTAGTGGGCCATCCCGGGGGCGTGGCCCTCGAACGAGTGCCGCACGGGGGTACGTACGGGAGTCGTACGGCACGCCCGTACGACTCCCGGGCCCTCCGCTTGACAAGTTAGTGATTGACCAATAACTTACTGCCCATGGTCAGGATGAGCGCAGACGAGCGACGCGAGAGCGTCATCCGTGCGGCGATCACTGAGTTCGGCCGTGGCGGCTACCACGGCACGTCCACCGAGTCGATCGCCAAGCGGGTCGGCGTCTCGCAGCCGTACCTCTTCCGCCTTTTCCCCAACAAGCGCGCCATCTTCCTCGCCGCCTCCCTGCGCTGCATCGAGGACACGGCCGCGGTGCTGCGCGCCGCGGCGGAGGGTGTGCCGGCGGACAGGGCGGAGAAGGTGATGGCCGCGGCGTACCAGCGGCTCATCGAGGACCGCGACCTGCTGCTGATGCAGATGCAGATGTACGTCGCGGTGGCCTCGGCCGAGTCGTCGGGCGACCACGAGTTCGGCAGGCCGATCCGGGCCGCGTGGTCCGAGCAGCTCTACGACGTCGCACTGCTGGCGTTGGAGGGGGACGCGGAGACGACCACCACCTTCCTCGCGTACGGAATGCTGATCAACACCCTCGTCGCGCTCGGCTACCCGCCGAAGGACCGGGTGTGGGAGGGCTTCTGGCCCGAGACCCTGCCGCGGGCGTGACCCGCAACCCGTAGGCCGTAACCCCCGAACCCCGGCACTCCCGTGCCCCCGCATGCCCACAGAAGTTATTGATCAATAACTTACCTGGAGAGACGATGTCCGACACCACCCACCCCACCGGCGAACGCCGCCGCCCCGGCGCCACCTTCTGGGCCCTGCTCCTCACCAGCCTCGCCAGCTTCATGGGCGCGCTCGACAACCTCGTCGTCACCACCGCCCTCCCCGCCATCCGTGACGACCTCGGCGGCGGCATGGAGGACCTGGAGTGGACGGTCAGCGCGTACACGCTCACCTTCGCCGTCCTCCTCATGCTCGGCGCCTCCCTCGGCGACCGCTTCGGCCGCCGCCGGATGTTCGCCGTCGGCATCGGCATCTTCACCGCCTCCTCCGCCGCCGCCGCGCTCGCCACCGGCATCGACGGCCTCGTCGCCGCCCGCGCCGCGCAGGGCGTCGGCGCCGCGCTGCTGATGCCGCTGTCGCTGACCCTGCTCTCCGCCGCCGTACCGGCCGCCCGCCGCGGCATGGCACTCGGCGTCTGGGGCGCGGTGCAGGGCCTGGCCGTCGCGTCCGGGCCGCTGGTCGGCGGGGCGCTGACCGAGCACATCTCGTGGCACTGGATCTTCTGGCTGAACGTGCCCGTCGGCATCGCCCTGATCCCGCTGGTCCGGCTGAAGCTGGCCGAGAGCCACGGCCCGAACGACCGCCTCGACATCCCCGGCACCGTACTCGCCAGCACCGCGCTCTTCGGCCTCATCTACGCCCTCGTCCGCGGCAACGCCGACGGCTGGACCGCCGCCCCCGTCCTCGCCGGGCTGATCGCCGCGCCGGTGCTGCTGACCGCCTTCGTCGCGTACGAACTGCGCGCCAAGAACCCCATGCTGCCCATGCGCCTCTTCCGCAACCGCAGCTTCAGCGCCGTCAACGCGGCGAGCGTGCTGATGTTCATCGGGATGTTCGGCTCGATCTTCCTGCTCAGCCAGTTCCTCCAGGGCGTCGGCGGCTACTCGCCGCTGGAGGCCGGCCTGCGCATGCTGCCGTGGACCGCGATGCCGCTGATCGTCACCCCGATCGCCGGCGCGCTCTCCGACCGCATCGGCGGCCGGCCGATCATCGCGGCCGGTCTGGCGCTGCAGGCGCTGGGGCTGGCGCTCTGGGCGGTGGCGATCGAGGTGGGCTTCTCGTACGGGTCGATCCTGCCGGCACTGACGGTCAGCGGCGTGGGGATGGCGATGTACTTCGCGCCCTCCGCGAACGTCGTCCTGTCCAGCGTCGCCCCGGAGGAGCAGGGCATCGCGTCGGGGGCGAACAACGCGCTGCGCGAGCTGGGCGGTGCGCTGGGCATCGCGGTGCTGGCGGCGGTCTTCTCCGCCCAGGGCGGCTACGAGACGGGGCAGGGCTTCGTCGACGGCCTGACGCCGGCGCTGTGGGTCGGCGCGGCGGCGGTGGGGCTGGGGGCGGCGATCGCGCTGCTGATCCACCGGCACCGGGAGCCGGAGCCGGCGGTGGTGCGGGCGGCGGCGGCGCCGGAGAGTGACCGTACCCCGGTGGGGGTCTGACGGTCCGGCCGCCCGGCGGTCGGAACCGCCGGGCGGTCCGGCCGGGAGCAGCCCGGGAATGTCCCGCGCCGGGGGGCGCGGGACATTCCCCGTGTCGTACGTCCTGCGTTTCCGTCCCGGCGCCTCACGCGCCGATACTGGTGTCGACGGACCGTACAGAGGCAAGAGCCCCGGGAGAGGTGCCGATCATGAAGCTGTTCAATCTGCTCTTGAACGTCCTGTGGCTGATCTTCTGCGGAATCTGGATGGCGATCGCGTACACGATCGCCGCACTGGTGTGCTTCATCCTGATCATCACGATCCCGTTCGGCATCGCGTCGCTGCGGATCGCGGGGTACGTGCTGTGGCCGTTCGGCCGCACGACGGTGGAGCGGCCGGGGGCGGGCGCGCCGTCGGTCGTCGGCAACGTGATCTGGGTGATCTTCGCCGGCTGGTGGCTGGCGCTCGGCCACCTGATCACCAGCATCCCGCTCTTCCTGTCGATCATCGGCATCCCCTTCGGCTGGGCGAACCTGAAGCTCATCCCGATCTCGCTCATGCCCCTGGGCCGCGAGATCGTCTCCACTGACGAACGCTTCGGCTACGCCCCGCGCTGACGGGGCTCCGGGGGGCGGCGGCGGGCGCCGGCGGCGTGTATCTGCTTTGTATGCGAGCCCCCTTGAATCGGCGGTGACACCGACGACAGGGGAGAATCGTGCGCACCCGTACCCGCCGACTGCTCGCCGTGATGAGCGCGGCCACAGCCCTGGCCGTCGCGGCGCCGCTGGCCGACGCGGCCCCGCCGGCGCTGTTGGCGCTCTCGGCACCGTCGCCCTCGCCGGCCGCGTCGGCTCCTGCCGCTGACGGCACGTTCTCCCCCGCGGCGAACCCGTCGTCCTTCCAACTGGCCGATCCGGACACCGTGCGGGCGAAGGACGGCCGGTACGTCACCTACGGCACCACGGTGCCCGCCGGCCGCGGGAAGCGGTGCGAGGGCGCGACCGGGCGGCTCTACGTCCCGGTACTCGTCCACGGCTCCGGCAACACGGTCGGCATGACCGACTGCGCCTCGGGCGACGCGCTGCCCGGCGGGCCGGGCGCCTGGGCAGAGCCGGGCGGCGCCATCTGGGCCCCCGGCGTGGCCCGTTACGGCGACCGCTACTTCATGTTCTACACCGCCTCGCGCAAGGGCTCCGGGCAGAAGTGCATCGGCCGGGCCGTCGCGGCGTCGGCCCGCGGCCCGTTCCGCAGCGCGGGCGAGTGGGCCTGCCCGCCGGGCGGGCGGTGGGCGATCGACGCGAACCCCTTCGTCAGCGGCAGCACCATGTACGTCACCTACCGGGACGACGCGATCGCGGCCGGCGCCGAGACCGGCGTCTCGACCGTACGCACCGACGGCGAGGGCCGGGCCGTCTGGAGCACCCGCCGGGACGTGCTCAAGAGCACCGACATCACCTGGGACACCCGCGGGACCAGCGGCGGCACCCACGTCGTCGAGAACCCGTCGATGTGGCGGCGGGCCAACGGCACCTGGTACCTGATGTACTCCGGCAACAACTGGGACAGCGCCCGCTACGCCACGGGCATCGCCGAGTGCGGCACCACCCCGCTCCCCTCGTCGCGCTGCAAGCCCCTCCGCAACGGCGTGGAGCGCCCGTACTTCGGCTACACCGGCTCCGGCGGCCTCGGCCCGTACCGCGGCCTGCCGGCCAACCACCGAGGGCCGGGCGGCATGGACGTCTTCGCCGTCCCCGACGGCACCCTCCGGGTGGTGTGGCACTGGTGGGACGGCGGCCCCCGCTACCCGATGAACGGCGCGCTGCGCCTGAACGCGGACGGCTACTACGTCCAGTAGGGACCGCACCCGAAGCCCGCGGAGGGAGAAGTCATGGAAGCGATCACCAGAAGGCGCGCCCTGGGACTCGGCGGCGCGACCCTCGCCGGCACGGCGCTGGCCGGCACGGCCGGCGCCCTGGCCGCGGCCGACAGCGCGGACGCGGCGAACAGCGCCGAAGCGGCCGCCGGCTGGCAGCGGCTCGTCGTCATCACGGCCAACATCGGCCGCAAGAACATGGGACAGCGGGAACGCGCCATCCGGGACGTCCGGCACGCCGTGACGATCGACGGCAAGCTGACCAGACCGCTGGTGGGCTGGCAGGAGATCGGCGAGGGGGACGGGAGCGACAACCAGGAGCCCCGCTGGATCAACCAGTACTTCGGCAGCGCCTACCGGAACATCTTCGAGCAGGAGGGCCGCGCCCGCAGGGTGCCGATGTCGATCCCCAAGGCGTACGACATCGTCGACCGCAGGGTCACCTTCGTCCACGGCGGCAAGGCGGGGGTCTCGCCGCACCGGGTCATCACCGAGGCGGTGCTGGCACGGGCGGACGATCCCCGGGCGAGGTTCGTCTTCGCCAACACCCACTACGTGGCGGGGGCGTTCAACGGCACGCAGGACCCGCACGAGGCGTGGCGGGACGACATGTGGCGACGGCACTTCCGCAAGCACCGCGACGAGGTACTGGGGTACTGGCGCGCCCGCGGCTTCCCGGTGATCTGGACGGGAGACGTGAACCGCACCCCGATGCCGCTGCTCCTGCCCAACTACGAGAAGCGCGCGTTCGCGCGCGGGATCGACCAGATCGGATGGGTGCCGGGCACGAACGGCACGCAGTTGCGGCTGCGGTGGACGAAGGTGGTGCCGATGCACGTGGACGGCCACGACGCGAGGGTGGCGGTGATGCAGATCCGCCGGGTCTGAGGTTCTGCGGGGCGTTCTGAAGCGTCTTGCAGAAGGCGGTGAACTGGGCATCCCCGGCGTGCGGCCGGGGTGTTGAGGGCGGTCGGCGACCGCACGGGAAGGGGGACGCCCACATGCACGACCTCGCTCTCGCGGCATGACCGGAGAGCCGCACTCACCGGCCCTGGACTGCCCGGACTCGCCCTTGTGCGACGTGCTTCAGGACCGGACGGGCTCATGGAGCGGGCGACCCGGCTCCTGAGCTCCACGGCCCTGTTGCACGCCTCCTCCGCCGACGAGCCCCGGGGGTGACGGTGCCGACTCTGCGGATATCTTGACCGGACACGGCCCACGGGGGGCCGCAGCAGCCGCAGGAGGTCGTGCGATGCCAAGAGCTGGTGGGACACCGAAGCGACCCGACAACGGTCACATGCCGCAGGGCCGCCGTGTGATCGCCGGACGGTACCGGCTCCAGGAACTGCTCGGCACCGGTGGCATGGGCACGGTCTGGCGGGCCGAAGACGAACTCCTCGGCCGAGAAGTGGCGTTAAAGGAAATACGAGTCCCCCCGCAACTCGCCGAGGACGAACGCGAGCGTCTCCATGAACGCACTCGCCGCGAGGCTCGCAGCGCTGCCAGGATCACCCACCCGAACGTCGTCGTCGTGCACGATGTAGTCGACGGCACGGCAGACACCGCCGCCCCGTCCGGCGTTGCAGACGGCCCGTCGCCGTGCATCATCATGGAATACGTCCGCTCCAGAACCCTTGCGGACGTGCTGAAGGAACAGGGGCCCCTGCCCCCGGCCGAAGCCGCCCGGATCGGCCACCAGATGACGGCCGCACTGCGCGCCGCGCACGCGGCGGGCGTGCTGCACCGCGACGTGAAACCGGGCAACGTCCTGCTCAGCGCGGACGGCCGGGTGGTGCTCACCGACTTCGGTATCGCCATGTCCAGCGGCGCATCCACCCTCACCAGGACCGGCGAGATCGTGGGTTCGGTCGGTTACCTCGCCCCCGAGCGGGTCCGCGGCCGGACCCAGGGCCCCGCTTCGGACCTGTGGTCACTTGGCGCGACCCTCTTCGAAGCGGTCGAAGGTCACAGCCCGTTCCGCCGCGACACCGCCATGGAGACGGTGTACGCGATCGCCGCCGACCCACTTCCACCGCTCACCACGCGCGGCCCGGTGGCCGAACTGGTCGCCGAACTCCTGCGCAAGGAGCCGGATTCACGGCCCTCCGCCGCGGAGGCCGAACAGCGCCTGCGCGCCGCGGCCGCGGACGGGACGACGGCCGCTACCGTGCAGATTCCCGCGCCGGGTGCACACACCACGGGGCTGCCGGTCCCCTCCCAGGCGGAGGCCGCTGCGGTCTCCGACGCACCAGTGAGGCAGGCCGCCCCGGAAGAACGGCGGCCCGCCGCGCAACGGCACACCGGATCCGCGTCCTTGCCGCCGGCCGGGAGTGGCGCCGGTGCGGCCACCGCCGCCGGCACGCACACACGCCGACCCGCGCTGTACGCGGGACTGGCCCTCTTGCTCGCTGTGGCGGTCGCGGGCGGGGTCCTGACGTATCTGCGTGCTCAGGACGGGGATTCGCACTCCGCGCCCGACGCATCTGCCCCCGGGGCGTCGCTCTCCCCCGGGGGGACGCAAGACCGCTCACCGGCCTCCTCCGACTCCGCGGGCACACCAGAGGGGTCGCAGAGCGACACCGCGTCCGCTCCGCCCGGCCCGCGGTACGAGATGGCCGAACCGCTCGGTCCCGGGCTGGCGATGCCCGTGCCCAAGGGCTGGCGACAGGGCTCGGAGGGAGGCGACGCACTGTACATAGACCCCACCGACACGGTGCGACTGCAGATCGGCGTGACCGATTTCGAGGATGTCGGCCCGAAGGCCAACCTGGCACAGAACGAGGAGTCCTCTCAGGCGGAGGGAAAACTCCCCGGCTACGAGCGGATCCGTCTGGACGGTGTGGAGCACCGGGGACAGGCCGCGGCGGTCTGGGAGTTCACCTTCGCCGGCAAGGAGCGTCGCTTTCGCGCGATCAACTTCGGCTTCGACACCGCCGACGGCCGCCACTTCGCCCTGTACCTGTCTGCCCCGGCGGACCGCTGGAACGACTACGTGGGCATCTACGAGACGGTCCGGGACGGCATCGACACCGGCGGCGGGACCTGACATCCGCGGGACACGCACGGCGTGGATGCGGCGACCGCCATCGCGAATGCCTGGTGGCAGGCCGCTCCCCGGGCCTCGTGGCGGAGCCCGGGGCCTCTTCGGCTCCGGGCTTCGGCCGTCTTATCAGGTCGTCAGTACCTGCTTCTCCTCCTCCGGTTCCTCCTGCTCCTCCTCCCCCGTGATCGGCGGTACCCGCCGCAGCAGTGCCGCCGCCACCGCCGCCGTCACCAGAGCCACCAGCGCACTTGCCGCCGCCGCCGTGTGCAGGCCCGCCGTGAAGGCGTCCCTCGCCGCTGCCGCCAGGGCCGCGGCGCGTTCGGGGCCGGGCAGGGCGGCTGCCGTGTCGAGGGCCGCGCCTACGGTGTCGCGGGCCTCTGCGGGGGCGTCGGAGGGCATCTCGTTGCGGTAGACCGCCGCCGCCAGGCTGCCGGTCACCGCGATGCCGAGCGCGAGGCCCAGGTCGTACGCCGTCTGGCCGGTCGCGGCGGCGGCGCCCGCCTTCGGCGGGGGTGCGCCGCCCACGGCGAGGGCCGTGCCCAGGACGCTGATCGGGGCGACGCCGAACATGACCACCGTCAGCCCCGTCGCCGTGGCGCCGACGCCCGTCACCGAAGTCAGCATCGCGTAGCCGGCGAGGGAGATCAGCAGGCCGGCCACCAGGACCCACGCCGGGCGGTACCGCCTCGCCAGAACCGGTGTGAGCTGCGAGCCCGCCACCAGCCCGGCCGCGCCCGGCACCAGCCACAGCCCCGCCGCCAGCGGCGACAGTTCCGTCACCGCCTGGAGGTACTGCGGCACCAGGTACTCGACCCCGTTGAGCGCCGTCATGCCCAACAGGAGGGTGAGCAGTGCTCCGGTGAACTCCCGGCGGCGGAACAGCGCCAGGTCCAGCAGCGGGTCCGCCAGCCGGTTCTGCCGGCGTACGAAGGCGGCCACCGCCGCCGCGCCCGCCGCCGTGGACAGCCCGGCCGTCGGGCCCGGGCCGTGTTCCGCCGTGTGCTTGACCGCGTAGACCAGCGGCAGCACCGACGCCAGGAACAGCGCGACGCTCGGCAGGTCCAGGCGGCCGGGGTCCGGGTCGCGGTACTCCGGCAGCAGCAGCGGTGCGGCCGGCAGCACCGGCAGCATCACAGGCAGCCCGATCAGGAACACCGAGCCCCACCACCAGTGCTCCAGCAGTACGCCGCCGACGATCGGCCCCGCCGCCAGGCCCGCGGACAGGGCCGTGACCCACATCGCGATGGCCGTCGCCCGCTGCCGCGGGTCGGCGAACATGTGGCTGATCAGGGAGAGGGTGGAGGGCAGTACGGCCGCGCCGGCCACTCCCAGTACGGCGCGGGCGCCGATCAGGGTCGCGGCGTTCGGCGCGTACGCCGCCACCACCGACGCGACCATGAACCCGGCGGAACCCGCCAGCAGCAGCCTGCGGCGGCCGACGCGGTCGCCGAGCGTGCCCATGATCACGAGGGTGCCCGCGGTGAGGAACCCGTAGATGTCGGTGATCCACAGTACTTCGGAGCCGCTGGGCTGCAGGTCGGCGGCGAGGTACGGGGTGGCGAGCCAGAGCACGCCCAGGTCGGCGGTCATCAGGGCGACCGGCACCAGCAGCAGCGCCAGGCCGAGCCACTGGCGGGCTCCGGCGCGCGGTGGGGGCGTGCGGCGGTCGGGGGTCAGGGTGTTGGCGTTCGTGCTCATGAGGTGGCCTCCACGCGCGCGATTGCCGTGCCGCGCTGCGGTGTGTGCTGCTGGGGACGGGGCTGGGTGTGGTGCGGATCGCGCTGCCGGGTGTGGTGCCGTGGCCCGTTGCCCAGGACCTCCCGCCGGGCGGCCTCCGCCGCCGCCAGCGTCTCCCGCACCCGCGCGGGCCGTACGTGTACGGGCACGCCCGTCAGCTCCGTGCCGTGCAGCAGCCGCACCGCCGACGCGGTGATGCCGTTGTACTCGGAGATGCCGACCCGCAGTTGCGTGTCCAGCGCGGTGTCCAGGCCGTCGCGGGCGTACTCGGCGGCCGTGGCGCCCGCCAGCCCCAGCCACAGCATCCGCTTCGCGGCGAGCCGCGGGGTGCTGCGGCCGTAGGCGAAGCCGTAGTTCCAGACGCGGTCGATCCAGCCCTTGAGGATGGCCGGCGGCGCGTACCACCACACCGGGAAGACGACGAGGATGTCGTCGGCCGCGGCGATGCGGTCCATGTGGGCGTGGACCTCGGCGGAGTACCGCTTGTCGCGGTTCTCCCAGTCGGGTTCGTCCTCGGGGTACAGGCGCGGGTCGAAGCGTTCGGCGTACAGGTCCAGGACGTCGACCGTGCCGCCGCCGTCCCGTATCCGGGCCTGCAGTCCGGCGGCGACCTGCGCGGTGAGGGAGTCGGAGCGCGGGTGGGCCACGACCAGGAGCGTGTGGGACATGAGGTCTCTCCAGGAGTGTGCGCAACGGGAATACGCGGGGGGCGTGTTCAGATGCCGAGGCCCGAGCCGCCGCTGACGTCGATGTTCTGGCCGGTCACCCACCGGGCGTCCGCGGAGGCGAGGAAGGCGACCACGTCGGCCACGTCGTCGGGGCGCCCCACGCGGTCGAAGACGGAGAAGGCGGCGGCGTGGGCGCGGGCCCGGGGGTCGGCCAGCCAGGGGTGGATGTCGGTCTCGATGGTCCCCGGGGACACCGCGTTGACGGTGATGCCGCGGGAGCCGAGGGCCTGGGCGAGCGTCAGCGTCAGTACGTCGATCGCGCCCTTGGCGGCGGCGTACGCGACCATCGCGGGGAAGGCGGTCCTGGTGACGCCCGACGAGATGTTGACGATCCTGCCCCCGTCGCGGAGGCGCTCCAGGCCCTGCTGGATGAGGAAGAACGGGGCCTTGGCGTTGACCGCGAACACCTCGTCGAAACCGGCCTCGGAGACCTGGTGGATCTCGCCCGGGCCGCTGACGCCGGCGTTGTTGACGAGGATGTCGAGGCCGTCCGCGTGGGCGTCGAACTCCCGCCACAGCGCGGCCGCGTCGCCCGGGCGGCCCAGCTCGGTGCCGAAGGCGAAGGCGGTGCCGCCGGCCGCCTCGATGGTGCGGACGGTCTCCTTGGCCGCCACGTCGTTGGTCGCGTAGTGCACGCCGACGCGGGCGCCCTCGGCCGCCAGGCGCTCGGCGATGGCGCGGCCGATGCCGCGGCTGCCGCCGGTGACGAGGGCGGTCCTGCCGGTGAGGCGGTGGGGCACGGGGGCGGGGGCGGCCTTGGTGGCCGTGGTCGCCGGGTGGGTGTGGGCGGACATGTGCGGCTCCTCGTTCGCGGTCCTGCCGGCCGGGGGTTCCTCGTCCGGTGCATCTCACTGTCCGGGGCACCGCATCGGATCCGGCTCGGGTCCTGTTCGGACCGGGCCCGGGGGGTGTGCGGGGCCGGGCGGGCCGGGTGTGCGGGCCCGTCTCCCCGGGCGGCCCTCCCGGTCCCCCGGGGCGGCCCCTCCCGGGCTCCGAGGCAGGTCGGGGGCGGTGTCGGCGGCCTGGGTTACCGTGATCGGCATGCGATTCGGGGTGCTGGGCGAGACGGCGGTGTGGACCGACGCCGGCGTGCCCGTGCGCGTACCGGAGCTGAAGGTGCGCGCCCTCCTCGCCTCCCTCCTGGCGCACGCCGGGCAGCCGGTCGCGACGTCGCGGCTGATCGACGACCTGTGGGGCGACGAGCCGCCCGGGAACCCGGCCCGGTCGCTCCAGGCGAAGGTCTCGCAGCTGCGGGCCGTGCTGGAGGCCGCGGAGCCCGGCGGGCGGGACCTGGTCGCCACGCGCGCCCCGGGGTATCAGCTCGTCCTTGCCGCCGACGCGCCGGATGCCCTGAACGACCCGGACGCCCTGGACTCCCGGCGGTTCGCGCGGCTGGCCGCCCGTGCCCGTACGGCACCGGACGCCGCCGGGCGGATCGCCCTGCTGGACGAGGCCCTGGCACTGTGGCGCGGGCCCGCCTTCGCGGACTTCGCCGGGGAGCCGTTCGCGCAGCCGGCGGTGGCGCGGCTGGCGGACGAGCGGCTGGCCGCGGCGGAGGCGCGGGCCGCGGCGCGGCTGGAGCTGGGTGAGCACGCCGAGGTGGTGGGCGAGCTGGCCGAGTTGGTGGCGCAGCATCCGCTGCGGGAGCAGTTGCGCGCCGTGTATCTGCGGGCGCTGTACGGGGCGGGCCGCCAGAGCGAGGCCCTCGCGGGGTACGAGGACCTGCGCGCCCGCCTCGCCGACGAGCTGGGGCTCGACCCCGGCCCGGCGCTCGCCGCGCTGCACGGGGCGATGCTCCGGCAGGACGCGGAGCTGGACGCACCGGCCGCCGCCGCGCGCAGGCCCGCGGCGGCCCCGGCGCGGACGAACCTCATCGCTCCCCCGCTGGGCGACCTCGTCGGACGGGACGAGGACGTCGGGGAGGTGGCGGGGCTGCTGGCGGAGCGGCGGCTCGTCACGCTCACGGGGCCGGGCGGGGTCGGCAAGACGCGGCTCGCGCTGGCGGTGATGGAGAAGCTGCGCGGGACGTATCCGGACGGCGAGTGGCTGGTGGAGCTGGCCGGCGCGGAGGGCGGGCCGGCGGGCGCGGGCGGCCGGCCGGTCCGTACGGAAGACGGGCGGGTCCGTACGGCGGACGGGCGGGTCCGTGCGGGAGACGCGCCGGCCCGTGCGCACGGGCGGCTGGCCGAGACCGCCGCCGCCGCGCTCGGGCTGCGCGACGACGGCACGTGGGGCCGGCGCCCCGCGGGCGAGGCGGATCCCGGTACGGCGGGGCGGCTGGCCGGGGCGCTCGCCGGCCGCCGGATGCTGCTCGTACTGGACAACTGCGAGCATGTCGTCGACGAGGCCGCCGAATTGGTGGAGCTGCTGCTGCGCAGCGTGCCCGGCCTGACCGTGCTGACGACGAGCCAGGAGGCGCTGGCGCTCGCCGGGGAGACGCTGTGGGCGGTGCCGCCCCTCGCCCCGGACAGCGCGCGCGAGCTGTTCACGGCGCGCGCCGCCGCGTCCGCGCCCGGGTTCACGCTCGACGCGGCGGGCAGGGCGGCGGTGGAGGCCATCTGCCGCCGGCTGGACGGCATCCCGCTGGCGCTGGAGCTGGCGGCGACGCGCGTACGCGCGTTGGGCGTCCACCAGTTGTTGCAGCGCCTCGACGACCGCTTCCGGCTGCTGTCCGCGGGCCAGCGCGGTGCTCCGGCGCGGCAGCAGACGCTCCGGGCGGTGATCGACTGGAGCTGGGAGCTGCTGACCGCACCGGAGCGGGCGGTGCTGCGGCGGCTCGCCGCGCACGCGGAGGGCTGCACGCTGGAGGCCGCGGAAGCGGTGTGCGCGGGCGGCGGGGTGGCGGCGCAGGACGTGCTGGGGATCATGGCGCGGCTGGTCGACCGCTCGCTGGTGGTCGCGGCGCCGGACGGCTCGCGCTACCGGCTGCTGGAGTCGGTCGCCGCCTACTGCCTGGAGCGGCTGGACGAGGCGGGCGAGCGGGAGTCCGTACAGGCACGGCACCTGGAGTGGTACGCGGGCCTGGCCGCGCGCGCGGACCCGCAGTTGCGCGGGGCGGCGCAACTGGCCTGGCTGGAGCGGCTGGACGCGGAGAGCGCGAACCTGCGTACGGCGCTGGCCACGGCGGCGCGCCGGGGCAGCGCGCCGGATGCGCTGCGGCTGGTGGACGCGCTGGGGTGGTACTGGGTGCTGCGCGGTCGCCTCGCCGAGGCGCTGCGCTCGGCGACGGACGCGCTGGCGCTGCCGGCAGGCGGCGGGAGCGACGCGCGCGGCCCGGGCGCCCCGGGCGACTCCGGCGACTCCGGCGAAGCGGCGCTGCGGGCGCGGGTGGACGTGTGGCGGACGGGGTTCGCGATCCTGACGGGGGACGGGACGGAGCGTACGGCGCGGATCGCGGCGGCCGTCCGGGCGTACGAGAGGAGCCGCGCGCGGCGCGAGACCCGCGGTGGCGCGGAGGGGGACGACGGCATGTCGGGCTGGCGGGGCCCGGCGTGGGCGGGGTGGTTCCTGGGGCACACGCTGTGCGGTACGGGGAGCATGGCCGAGGGCGAGGAGTTGACGGGCCGTGCCCTCGCCGCCTTCCGGGAGCAGGGCGACGGCTGGGGCGAGGCGGCGGCTCTCGGGGACCGGGCGGTGCAGCGGCTGCTGAAGGGCGACCTGGCCGCGGCGGCGGGTGCGGCGGAGCGCAGCGCGGAGTTGTTCGGGGGCGTGGGCGACGCGTGTTCCCAGCTGTGGACGGTGTACCCGCTGGCCTCGCTCGCGGAGATCCACGGCGACTACGCCCGCGCAACGGAGCTGTGGCGCGACGGACTCGACGTCGCCCGCCGCTTCGGCGCGTCACCGCAGGCGGTGGACCTGCTGGCGGGCCTGGGCCGGGCCGCGCTGCTCGCGGACGACCTGGCGGCGTCGTACGACCACCACGAAGGAGCGCGGCGCGCGGCGGCCGACATCGGCTTCCGCGCCGGTGAGATCAACGCCCGCCTGGGGCTGGCGCTCACGGCCCGCCGGGACGGCCGGCTGGACGCGGCGGAGTCGCATCTGCGCGCCGTGCTCGACTGGCACCGCGAGGTCGGCCTGAACGGCGCCAACGCTCTGGTCCTCGCCGAGTTGGGCTTCGTGGCCGAGCTGCGCGGCGACGCGCCGCGGGCCCGCGCCCTCCAGCAGGAGGGCTACGAGACGGCCCTGACGACGGGCGACCCGCGCGCGCTGGCCCTGTCCCTGGAGGGCCTGTCCGCGGCCCGCACCCTGACGGACACCCCGGCCGCCCTGCGGGAGGCGGCCCTGCTCCTGGGCGCCGCGGCGGCAGCCCGCCGCGCCACGGGCGCGCCGCTGCCGCCGGCGGAACGGGGGGATGTGGACCGGACGGCGGACCGGATCCGCGCGGGCCTGGGGGCGGCGGAGGCCGAGGAGGCACTGCGGCGCGGGGAGGAACTGACACCGCAGGAGGCCGCGGCGGGCGGACGGGTCGAAGCGGGCGGCTAGAGCGCGGTCAGAGCGCTTCTTCCGGATCCTGGTCTGGGCGGACACCGCCATTCCCACCTTGTCGGACAGATGCCCCCCTGGGAAGGGCCCTAGTCCAGCCCCTCCCGCATCCGCCAGCCGCCGCCGGCCACACCCCAACCGGTGACTTCGGGCCGGACCGGAGGGAGCGCCCAGGGCTCCAGGGTTCCCTCGCAAAGCTCCGCCAGGAACTGGACCACTCCGCCCTCGTAGTGCCACCAGGGGCTGTTGCGGGAGCAGATGGTGACCGGCCACTGCTCGGGGTCGTCCCCGAGGACGCTCCAGAAGAAGCTGTCGCCCTCCTTCGAGTCCCCCCAGGACATCAGGTGCGTCGAGGTGAGCGCCGCCGGTCGCAGGTCGGTGGGGTACTCGGAGTCCGTGTCTTCCTTGACCTTCGCTTCGACCCAGTCGCCTTCCTCCCCCGGCCATGGAGTGAAGACGCCCAGGAAGTCGTCCAGTTCGAAGGCCGGATACCACTCGGCGAGCGTCTTGAAGTCGGACGGCAGTGCCGTTCCGATTCCTTCCTCGACCGCCCGCCAGTCGAACACGGCCGGTTCCCGCCGGCGGAGTTCCACCAGCCCGGGGACAACGCGCTCCAGTACGGCGATCGCCTCGTCGCAGTCGAGGATCCTGCGCGCCGGTCTCTGGGTTCCCATGAGCTCTGCCACGGACGCAGCCTGCCAGACAGGTCGGACAATGCCGGCGCCGACCGCGGGGGTTCGCCGGATTCGATGTCCGATGCGGCACCTTGGCCTTGACCTTGACGCCGGGGTCAGGGTTTAGCGTCCCGGCCATGGAAGAGACGAACTCCCTCCACGGCCGGGCAGTGGTCATCACCGGTGGAGGCACCGGGATCGGCCGTGCGACCGCCCGGCTGTTCGCCGCCGCGGGGGCCGAGGTCCTCGTCGTCGGCCGGACCGCCGAACGCCTGGCGGAGACCGCCGCATCACATCCGCGTATCCGGACGTGCGTGGCCGACGTTGCCGAGCCGGATGCCCCGGCCGACGTCGTCGCCGCCGCGCTGGAGGCGTTCGGTCGCATCGACGTCCTGGTCAACAACGCCGCGATCACACGTCCGGCTCCTCTCGGCGCGATCGACCGCAAGGTCGCCGCGGCACAGATCGCCACGAACCTCCTGGCCCCGGTATTCCTCGCCCAACATGCCCTGCCGCACCTGGAGGACGGCGGCGCCATCGTCAACATCACGTCCATCCCGCCCCACTACGGCTGGCCGGGCAACTCGGTCTACGGGGCCACGAAGGTGGCCCTGGACCACCTGACCCACACGTGGGCCGTCGAGCTGGCCCGGCGCGGCGTTCGCGTGGTGTCGGTGGCGCCCGGGATAACGGCGACGCCGGTGCTGACCCACGCCGGGTTCTCGGACGAGCAGATAGCCGAGGAGGGCAGGAAGCTCCGGGCCCGGATCCCCCTCGGCCGTATCGCGGAACCCGAGGAGATCGCCTGGTGGATCGTGAACGCGGCGCGCCCCGAAGCCGGTTACCTCACCGGTACGATCATCCGGGTCGACGGCGGGCTGGGTGCGGCCGGATAGGGATGGCGCGATGCGGATAGGGGAACTGGCGGACAGGGCCGGCACCACCGTTCGCGCCCTGCGGTACTACGAGCAGCAGGGGCTGCTGCACCCCCATCGGGCCTCGAACGGGTACCGGGAGTACGACGAGGCGACGGTCGGCCAGGTGGGCAACATCAGGCTGCTGCTCTCGCTCGGCCTCACCGCCCACGACGTCCGCGCCTTCCTGCCCTGTCTCGACGAGGAGATGAGCGGTGGTCCCGTCTGTCCCGCGAGCGCGCGGGTCATGGCGCACAGGCTCGCCGACGTGGAAGACAAGATCGCCGCGCTGGAAGCCGTCCGCAGCCGTCTCCTCGGCGCACTTCCCCGGGACCGCTGAGCAGGGCCGGGCCGCGTGAGCCGCCTGCGGCCGGGCACCGCCCCGCCGCAGGCGCGGCACGTCAGTGCGGTCCGGCGCCGAGCCGGTCGGCGCGGCGGGTCAGGTAGTCGCGCTCGGGCAGGCTCGCGGTGCGCTGTGCCGCCTCGCGGTACGCGCGGACGGCGGCCCGCGACTCCCCCGACTCCTCCAGCAGGTGGGCGCGTACGGCGAAGAACCGGTGGTGGTCGCCCAGTTCCCCGGCCAGCTCCGCGCAGGCGGCCAGGCCGGCCCGGGGGCCCTCGACCATGGCGAGGGCGACCACGCGGCCGAGCCGCGCCATCGGGCTCGGGTCCAGCCGCTCCAGGAAGCGGTAGAGCCCGAGAATCTGCGGCCAGTCGGTGTCCCGCGCCAGCCCGGCCTCGTCGTGGACGGCGGCGATCGCCGCCTGGAGCTGGTACGGGCCGGTCGGCGGGCGCGGCAGGACGCCGGTGAGGATCGCGACCCCTTCGTCGATCAGCTCGCGCCGCCACAGCCTCCGGTCCTGCGCCTCCAGGGGCACCAGCCCGCCGTCCGCGTCGAGACGGGCCGGGCGGCGCGCGTCGGTGAGCAGCATCAGGGCGAGGAGGCCCGCCAGTTCGTGCTCCTCCGGCAGGCTCTCCCGGAGCCGGCGGGTCAGCCGGACCGCCTCGCCGGACAGCTCCACCCGGGCGAGCCGGTCGCCGGTGGCGGCCGCGTAGCCCTCGTTGAAGATCAGGTAGAGCACCCGCAGCACGCTCGGCAGCCGCGCGGACCTGGTCGCGGCGTCGAGGACCCCGAACCCGCCGCCCGCCGCCGCGACCGCCTGCTTGGCGCGGGAGATGCGCCGCGTCATGGTGTCGGCCGGCACCAGGAACGCCGCCGCGATCTCGGCGGTCGTCAGCCCGCCGACCGCCCGCAGGGTCAGCGCCACCTGGGACGCCGGCGACAGGTCCGGGTGGCAGCAGAGGAAGAGGAGGTCGGCGGTGTCGTCCGCCCCGTACTCCACCGGGCCGGTCAGCCGCGCCTCCGCCTCGGCGGTCCGCAGCTCGCGGCGGCGGCGCGCGGACTCCGAGCGCCACATGTCGGTGAGCCGGCGGCTCGCGACCGTGACCAGCCAGGCGCGCGGGTCGGCCGGCACGCCCTCGGCCCGCCACTGCTGCGCCGCCGCCAGCATCGCCTCGCTGACCGCGTCCTCGGACCGGTCGAAGTCGCCGGTACGGCGGGTGAGCGCGCCCAGCACCTGCGGGAGCAGCTCCCGCAGGTGCTCCTCCAGCCGGGCCTCGGTGACCACGGCTAGAGCGCGTCCGCCGCGCCGCCGGGGCCGAGCAGCGGCCTGACCTCGACGCCCCAGTGCCGGGCGTCCGGGAACCTGGCGGCGATCTCCACCGCGCGCTCGATGGACTCGCAGTCGACGAGCCAGTAGCCGGCCATGTGCTCCTTCAGCTCCAGGTACGGGCCGTCGGTGACGAGCGTCCGCCCGTCGCGGACCCGGACCGCCCGGCCGGCCGGCGGGCCGGCCAGCGGATCGCCGGCCAGCCACTCGCCGGACGCCGTGCAGTCGGCCAGCAGCTGCTCGTACTCCGCGTCCTCCCGCGCGCGCTCGCTCTCGCTCAGCGCCTCCCAGTCCTCCGTCGAGGCGTAGACCATCAGCAGGTACTTCACGGTTCGCTCCTCCTCGCCGGGCGGGACCCGTCGTCCCACCGTCCGCCCCGTGGTCGTCGCCACCGCGCCGGACCGGACATGCCGCCTCCGGCCGATTCTTCACCAGGTCCCGTGTCCGGTTCCGGGACACGCCGCCGACCACGGGGCAGCGGCGGCGCACCCGGTGCCGCCGCACCGGAAGGAGGACCCGTGAATACCCAGGCAGGCTCCCGCGGCTCGCGGCGGTCGAACCGCGTGCTCGGCACGTTGTTCCTCGGCATGTTCGTCATGGGCGGCGCGGAGCTGCTCGTGGTCGGCGTGCTCGACGTCATGGCGCGCGACCTCGGCGTCCCGGTCTCCTCGGCCGGCGCGCTGGTGACGACGTACGCGCTCGGCCTCGCCTTCGGCGGGCCGCTCCTGACCGCGCTGACGATGCGGCTGGACAAGCGCACCGTCCTCGTCGGCGCGCTCCTCGTGTTCATCCTGGGCAACGTGGTCGCGGTGACGACCGGCAGCTTCGGCGTGCTGCTCGCGTGCCGGGCCCTGACCGGTGCGGCGGCCGGGCTCTTCGACGCCACCGCGTTCGCGGTGGCCCTCGCGAGCGTCCCGCCGGAGCGGGCGGGCCGCGCCATCGCGGTGGTCATCTCCGGTGTCTCCGTGTCGGCCGCCCTCGGCGTGCCGCTGGGCACCGTGGCCGGCAACCTCCTCGGGTGGCGCGGCACGTTCGCGGCCGTGATCGTGCTCGCCGGCGCCGCCACGGCCGCGGCGGTGGCGCTGGTCCCGTCCGTGCCGCCGGCGAAGGAGGGCGCGGCCGACCAGGCCCGGCACGCGTTCGCGCCGCGGGTCCTGGCCGTCCTGGGCCTGTGCTTCCTCGTGTTCGCCTCCACCTACGCGGCGCTGACGTACATCGTGCCGTTCCTCGCGGAGGTCACCGGCGTCTCCGGTGCGGCGGCCGGGGTGTTCCTGCTCGCGTACGGCGCCGCGACGGCCGTCGGCTCCTTCGGCGGCGGCCGGTTCGCCGACCGGAACGCCGCGGGCACCCTGGTCGCGGGCACCGCGGGCTGTGCCGTCACCCTGCTGACCCTGTACGTCCTCGGTGCGCACCCGGTCGTCGTGGCCGCGGCGATGCTGGTGTGGGGCCTCTGCGTCTTCGGCATGGCGCCCTCGCTGCAGTACCGCGTCGTCGGCCTGGCCGGGCCGGGCGGCGGGCTCGCGCAGTCGCTGCCGGCCTCCGCGATCAACGCCGGGGTCGCGTTCGGCTCGTTCGCGGGCGGCGTCGCGATCGACCGCTTCCCGGTCCAGGCGGCGGTCCTCACCGCGCTGGGCATCGCCGTCGCGGCCTTCGCGGTCGCCGCGGCCACCCGCCGCTTCACCGCGCCCCCGGCCGAGGAGCCCGCGGAGCCCGCCTGGGCCACGGAGGGATGAGGAGGCTCTGCCCGCGCACCGTCCAGGAGGCGGGGGTGCGAGAGCGGGAGCGGGGGTGCGGGGGCGCCGGGTGTGGGAGGGCCCGGCGCCCCCGGCCGCCTACCGCACCGCCCGGCCCGCCCCCATCCGCCACGCCACGGCCCCCGCCGCCGCCAGCCCGCCGACCGCCAGCGCGCTGCTCGTCACGAACGGGTTCTCAGCGCCCAGCCCCGGCGCGAACCCCACGCCCACGTACAGCGTGACGCCCGTCGCTCCCCCCAACTGGTCCGCCGCCCGCTGGACGCCCGAGGCGATGCCCGCGTCGTCCTCCGTCACCCCGCTGACCGCCGCGTACTGCAGGCCGATGATCCCGAACCCCAGCCCCGCCGCGACGAGCAGCATCGCCGGGACCGTCGCCGCCCGCCCCCCGCCGGCGTGGGTCACCCACGCGAGCACCACCAGGGCCAGCGCCGTGAACCCGATCCCGGTCAGCGCGCACATCCGCGCCCCCCAGCGGCCCAGCAGCCGGGGTACGAGGACCGACGCCCCGATCAGGGTGAGGGCCAGCGGCAGCATCGTCAGCCCCGCGTCGAGCGGGCTGAGGCCCAGGTGGTCCTGCAAGTAGTAGGTGAACAGCAGGAACGACGTCGACAGCGCCGCACTCAGCAGCGCCGTGGCCAGGTTCGCCATGACCCGCGGGCCGTTGCGGAAGAAGCCCGGCGGCACCAGGGGGTTGGCCGAGCGGCGCTCCACCGCGGCGAAGGCGACCGCCGCGAGCGCCGCACCGGCCAGGGCGAGGGGCGGCAGCCACGGCAGCGCGCCGCCCTCCTCCCCCGCCTCCACGACCCCGACGGCGAACAGCAGCGGCGCCGCGGTCAGCAGCAGCGAGCCGGGCAGGTCGGTCGGGGTGCGGCGCGCGGGCGGATCGGCCGGTACGAGGAGGAGCGCCGCCGCGAGGACGACCACGATGAACGGTACGGACACGAGGAAGATCCACCGCCAGCCGAACAGCTCCGTGATCACCCCGGAGAGCACGAAGCCGAGGACGAGGCCGCAACTGGCCACCGCCCCCCAGACGCTCAGCGCCCGCGACCTGCGCGGCCCCTCGGGAAACATCAGCACGACCACCGCCATCGCCGCCGGCAGCGCGACCGCCTCGCCGGCGCCCTGGAGGAGCCGCGCCGCCACGAGCCAGCCGAACGACGGCGCCAGCCCGGCCAGCAGCGACGCGAGGCCGAAGAGCGCGGTGCCGGACAGCAGGACGCGGCGCCGGCCCAGGACGTCGCCCAGCCGGCCGCCGAGCATCAGCAGCCCGCCGCCGGTGATCGTGTATCCGACGACCACCCAGGTCAGCCGGCGGTCGTCCGCCGCGAAGTCGGCGCCGATCGACGGCAGCGCGACGTTGACCACGGTCACGTCGACCGCGATGAGGAACTGCAGCATGGCCATGCAGCACAGCACCAGCCATGCGCGCGCCGGGGTAACAGTTTTCGGGTGCACCTGAAAGCTCCGTTGCTCGGAAGACGGGTTCCGGGCAGCACAAGGGGCCGCTCCGGTCGAATCGCGAAGCGACGGAACGTGTGAACGCACACGAGCACGTACGCGGGCGCACGGATCCGGCTGCGGATCACGTGCGGACGTACGGAAGAGTGGTGACCTGCGCCCCGCCGCTAGCGGGGCGTCCTCGTCACACCGGCGCAGCCGGCTCCAGAAGCACCTGACATGCGCCTCACGCTACCCGAGCGGCCGGGGCCCCGTTCAGTGGCCCAGGTCGCGGCCGGCCATGCGCTCCAGCCGGGCGATACGTTCCGCCATCGGCGGGTGCGTGGAGAAAAGCCGCGACATGTTGCCCGAGCCCCGCCGGAACGGGTTGGCGATCATCATGTGGCTCGCCGTCTCGATCCGGGGCTCCGGGGGCAGCGGGAGCTGCTTCGTGCCGGCTTCGAGCTTGCGCAGGGCGCTCGCCAGGGCCAGCGGGTCGCCGGTGAGCTGCGAGCCGGTCTGGTCGGCCTCGTACTCCCGGGAGCGGCTGACCGCGAGCCTGATGATGCTCGCCGCCACCGGGCCCAGGAAGAGGACCAGGAGCATGCCGAACGGGCCGGGGCCGTTGCCGTTGCGGTCGCCGCTGGGGATCAGCCAGGCGAAGTTCACCAGGAACATCACGACCGAGGCGAGCGCGCCCGCGATCGACGAGATGAGGATGTCGCGGTTGTAGACGTGCATCAGCTCGTGGCCGAGGACGCCGCGCAGCTCGCGCTCGTCGAGGATCTGCAGGATGCCCTCGGTGACGCAGACCGCCGCGTTGCGCGGGTCGCGGCCGGTGGCGAAGGCGTTCGGGGCCTGGGTGGGCGAGATGTAGAGGCGCGGCATCGGCTGGCGGGCCTCGTTGGACAGCTCGCGCACGATCCGGTACAGGTTCGGCGCCTCGATCTCGCTGACCGGGCGGGCACGCATCGCGCGCAGCGCCAGCTTGTCGCTGTTCCAGTACGCGTACGCGTTGGTGCCGATGGCCACGACGAGCGCGATGACCAGGCCCGTACGGCCGAAAATGCTGCCGATGAGCAAGATCAGCGCAGACATGCCGCCGAGGAGCGCGGCTGTCTTCAGCCCGTTGTTCGACCGGTGCACGGTGTGCCCTCCAAAGCCTGCCGCCGCAAGTGTCGGCCGTCTCCCTCCAGTGGACCCCTCCCACGCACAGAACGCCCGACCTGCCGGGTAAGTTCCCTGGTCAGCGCAGATTCCCTGTGCGCCGGGCGGGTGAGGCGGCGTTACAGCAGGGCTTCGCCCGCGAAGCGCAGTACGAGCTGCGGGGCGCCCGAGAGCGCGATGCCGAGCGCCGCGGTCAGGCCGATGGCGCCGCGCAGCGGGGCGGTCAGGGTGGTGCGTACCGCGGTGGGCTCCGCCGCCGGTGCCGCCGGGCGGAACAGCAGCGCCGTCCACTGCAGGTAGTAGTACAGCCCCACCACCACGTTCGCCGCCATGACCACCGCCAGCCACCCCAGCCCCGCGTCCACCGCGGCGCCCAGGACGGTCACCTTGGCGAACAGGCCGATGATCCCCGGCGGCAGCCCCGCGAGGTTGATGAGGAAGAACGCCAGCGCCAGGGCGACCGGCAGCCGCGTCGACGCCAGGCCCCGGTGGTCGGCGATCCGGCCGCCGCGGCCGCCCTTCGCCGCCACCGCGGCGACCACCGCGAAGGCGCCGAGGTTCACCACCCCGTACATCAGCGCGTACGCCAGCGTGGAGCCCACGGCGCGCCCGGGCTCGTCGGCGTAGGCCGCGGCGGCGATCGGGACCAGCAGGTAGCCGGCCTGCGCCACGGAGGACCAGGCCAGCAGCCGGACCGCGCTGTGCGGGGCGTCGAGGCGCTGGCGCAGCGCGGCGACGTTGCCCGCGGTCATGGTCAGCGCCGCCAGGACCGCGACCGCGGGGCCCCACACGTGGTCGTACGCCGGGAAGGCGACGACGGTGACGAGGATCAGCCCGCTGAAGCCCACCGCCTTGCCGACGACCGACAGGTACGCGGCGACCGGGATCGGCGCGCCGACGTAGGTGTCCGGTACCCAGAAGTGGAACGGCACCGCAGCCGTCTTGAACGCGAACCCGACCAGCGTCAGCACCACCCCCGCGGCCGCCAGCGTCTCCAATTGCTCCGGCGCGTCCGCGAGCCCGTCGGCCAGCCGCGCCAGGTGCAGGCTGCCCCCGGCGGCGTAGACGAAGCTGACGCCCAGGAGCATGACGGCGGTCGCGGTGACGGAGGAGAGGAAGAACTTCAGCGCCGCCTCGGACGACAGCCGGTCCCCGCGGCGCAGGCCGACCAGCGCGAACGCCGGCAGCGAGGCGACCTCCAGGGCGATCACGAGCGTCGCCAGGTCGCGGGCCGCGGGCAGCAGCGCCGCGCCGGCGGCCGAGGCCAGCAGCAGGAACCAGAACTCCCCCGCGGGCAGCTTCGTCGCGCGCACGTCGTGCACGGACAGCAGCGCGGCGAGCAGCGCGCCCGCGAGCACCAGGAGTTGCACGACGAGCGCGAAGCGGTCGGCGGTGTAGCTGCAGACACCGGGGCCGTCGGTGAGGCAGAAGGTGGTGCGGTCGCCGTCGAGCAGCGGCAGCAGCGCGAGCAGGGACAGGGCGAGCGCGGCGACCGCGCCCCAGCCGAGGAGGTGCTTGGCGCGCTCGGGAACGAAGAGGTCGGCGACGAGCAGCGCGACGGCGGCCACGGCGACGATCGTGGGCGGCGCGACGGCGAGCCAGTCGACGGACTGGACGACGGACTCGGCCAGGACGGCGGAGTCCGCGGTCCCGTCTGCGTACGTCATCAGCTGCCTCCCGTGAGGAGCTTCTGCACGGCCGGGTCGGTCAGGCCGAGGAGTGCGGCGGGCCAGAGGCCGGCGAGGACGGTGAGCGTGACGAGCGGGCTCCAGGCGGCGATCTCGTAGCGGCGTACGTCCCCGAGGGCGGGCCGGTCGCCGGTCCTGTCGCCCATGCAGACGCGGCGTACGACGACGAGGAGGTACGCGGCGGTGAGCAGGGTGCCGAAGCCGGCGACGGCCATGAACACCAGGTACGCGGGACGCGGGAGCCCGGCGGCCGGGTCGTACGCGGCGAACATCGCCAGCATCTCGCCCCAGAACCCGGCGAGCCCCGGCAGCCCCAGCGACGCGACGGCGCCGAAGGCGAGCAGCGCGCCCAGGCGCGGGGCGCTGCCGTAGAGGGCGGCGCCGGTGCGGCCGGCGAGGGCGTCGAGGTCGGTGGTGCCGGTGCGTTCCTTCAGGGCGCCGACGAGGAAGAAGAGCAGGCCGGTGATGAGGCCGTGGGCGATGTTGGCGAAGAGCGCGCCGTTGACGCCGGTGGGGGTGAGGGTGGAGATGCCGAGGAGCACGAAGCCCATGTGGCCCACGGAGGAGTACGCGATGAGCCGCTTGAGGTCGCCCCGGGCCCCGGTGCGGGCGAGGGCGAGGCAGGCGAGGGAGCCGTAGAGGATGCCGGTGACGCCGAAGGCGGCGAGGTAGGGCGCGTACGTCTCCATGCCGTCGGGGGCGATGGGCAGCAGCACGCGCACGAAGCCGTACGTGCCCATCTTCAGCAGCACGCCGGCCAGGAGGACCGAGCCAACGGTGGGAGCCGAGGTGTGGGCGTCGGGGAGCCAGCTGTGCAGCGGCCACATCGGGGTCTTGACGGCGAGGCCGATGCCGATGGCGAGGACGGCGACGAGCTGCGTGGTGTGGGTGAGACCGGAGCCGTTGTCGGTGGCGAGTGCCACCATGTCGAACGTGCCGCCCTGGAACCCGACGAGGAGGAGGCCGAGGAGCATCACGACCGAGCCGAGCAGCGTGTAGAGGATGAACTTCCAGGCGGCGGCGGTGCGTCCGGCGCCGCCCCAGCGGGCGATGAGGAAGTACATCGGGATGAGCACCATCTCGAACGCCAGGAAGAACAGCAGCAGGTTGAGGACGGCGAAGGTGGCGAGCATGCCGCCTTCGAGGACGAGCAGCAGCGCGACGAACGCCCGGGGTGACGGCCCGGCGGGCATGACGAAGTAGCCGTAGACCGCGCAGAGGAAGGTCAGCAGCGCGGTGAGGACGAGCAGGGGCAGCGACACGCCGTCGACGCCGAGGTGGATCCGGATCCCGAGGGCGGGGATCCAGCTGACGTCGGAGTCGGCCTGCATGGTGGCTGGACCGTCGGCACCGTAGTCGAAGCCGGCGGCCAGGACGACGGACAGGACGAACACGGCGCCGGTGACGGTGACGCCGTGGCGCAGTACCGCCTGGTCGGGGCTCTTGCCCTTCAGGCCGGGCGGCGCGGGGAACAGGGCGGCCAGCGCGCCGAGGAGGGGGAGTACGACGATGGCGCCGAGGACGAGCTGCATCGCGGTGTGGTCCATATGCGGCGTCAGCCTCCCGTGACCGACGTGGTGGCGACGACGACGGCGACGGCCAGCACGAGCGCGCCGCCGAGCAGCGCGCTGAGGTAGCTCTGCACGTTGCCGGTCTGCGCGCGGCGGACGGCGGCGCCGAGCAGCCGGGGCGCGGTGCCCGCGCCGCGTACGTACGTGTCGACGACCTCCCGGTCCAGGAAGCGGACCAGGCGGGCCGCGGCCCGTACCGGGCGGACGAACAGCGCGGCGTACAGGGCGTCGACGTGGAATCCGCTGCCGGCGTGCCGGTAGAGGGCGGGGCCGAGCAGGATCCGGCCGGGGTCCGTCGCGGTGCCGTCGGGGGCGGCGCCCGACGCGGGGGTGCCCTCCTCCGCGGGGCTGCCGTACACCGCCTCGTGGCTGGCCTCCGCCTCGGCCTCGGTGAGCGCGGGCTCTTCCCCGGGGTGGGCGGTGACCGCGCCGGCGGGGACGCGGGCGGCGAGCCCCGCGGTCTGCTTCCACGCCGCGTACGTGGCCGCCATGCCGACGAGTGCCAGGCCCGTGCCGAGGACGGTGGTGGTGAGCGTCGGCGTGAGGTCGTGGCCGCCGAGCCAGTCGGGCAGCGTCCAGACGGTCAGTCCGAACGCCACGGTGGGCACGAGCAGCAGCCACAGCACGGCGTTCATGACCACCGGCTGCGGGCCGTGGTCGGGGACGGGTTCGCCGCGGCCGTGGAAGGCGAGCAGCCACAGCCGCGCGGCGTACGCGGCGGTGAGCAGCGCGCCGGCCAGCCCGGCCACCAGCACGGTCCAGGCCGCGGCGCCGGGGATGCCGTGACCGGTCGCGCCATGCCCGGTGATGGCGGCCTCCGCGGCGCCGAGGACGGCTTCCTTGGAGAAGAAGCCGGCGAAGGGCGGGACGGCGGCGAGGGCGAGGAGGGCGGCGGTCATCGTCCAGTAGGCGTCCTGCACCCGCGCACGCAGGCCGCCCATCCGGGCCATCGCGGCCAGCGAGTTGGTGCCGGCGGCGTGGATGACGACGCCGGCGGCGAGGAAGAGCAGCGCCTTGAAGGCCCCGTGGGAGAGGAGGTGGAAGACGGCCGCGTCCCGGGAGCCGACGGCCAGCGCGCCGGTCATGTAGCCGAGTTGCCCGACCGTCGAGTACGCGAGCACGCGTTTGATGTCGTCCTGCGCGAGCGCGGCCAGCGCCGAGCCGACCATCGTCACGGCGGCCATCACCGCCAGCACCACCAGCGCGGCGGCCGAGGCGGCGAAGACGGGCAGCAGCCGGGCGACGACGTACACGCCGGCCGCGACCATCGTCGCCGCGTGGATCAGCGCAGAGACCGGCGTGGGGCCGGCCATCGCGTCGGGCAGCCAGGTGTGCAGCGGGAACTGCGCCGACTTGCCCGCGACCCCGGCGAGCAGCAGCAGCGCGATGAGCGTGGGGTGGGCCAGTCCTTCGCCGGAGCCGGCGGCGGTCAGGATGCCGCTGATCCGGAACGTGCCGGCCTCGGACGCGAGCGCGAAGATGCCGAAGAGGAAGGGGACGTCGCCCAGCTTGGTGACCAGGAACGCCTTGAGCGAGGCGGCCCGTGCGACTTCCGTGTCCCAGTAGTGGCCGACGAGGAAGTACGAGCAGATGCCCATGATCTCCCAGCCGACCAGCAGCACCAGCAGGTCGCCGGAGTAGACGACGAGGAGCATCGCGGCGGTGAAGAGGGAGACGAGGGCGGCGTACGAGGCGTAGCGCGGATCGTCGCGCAGATAGCCCGTGGAGTAGATCTGCACGCACGTGGCGACGACGCCGACGAGCACGGCGACCAGCACCGCCATGCCGTCGAGGTGCAGCGCCAGGTCGATGGGCACGGAGCCGGTCGGGGTCAGTTCGGTGGCGGCGGTCACCGGCTCGTCGCCGCCCTGCCGGGCCGCGACGACGGCCGCGAGCACGGCGGCGGCCACGGCGGGCAGCACGGCCAGCGGCTGCACCATGCCGGGCGAGCGGCGCCCGAGGAGCAGGGTGGCCACGGCGCCGAGGAAGGGCAGCAGGGGGACGAGTGCGGCGAGGGTGGTCGTGGTCACGCGGTGGCCTCGGCCTTCTTCGACGCGGTCGCCGGCCCGCCGGCGGCGTCTCCTGCGCCTTGTGGGTCTTGTCGGTCTGCGGGATCCGCCGGGTCCGCCGCGGCGCCGGTGCCGCCCGCGTCCGTGTCCGCGAGGTCGCGCAGGCGGTCGACGGCGGAGGTGCCCCGGTTGCGGTAGACCATCAGCACGATGGCCAGCCCGATGCCGATCTCGGCCGCGGCCAGCGCGATGATGAACAGCGTGAACGACTGCCCGGAGCGCAGGACGTCGCGGAACGCGACGTCGAAGGCGACGAGGTTGAGGTTGACGGCGTTGAGCATCAGCTCCACGGACATCAGCACCAGGATGGCGTTGCGCCGCGCCAGCACGCCGTAGAGGCCGACGCAGAACAGCAGCACCGCCAGCACCGCCGGATACGCGAGATGCATCAGCCCTCCCCGCCGTCGTCGGCGGCGGCCGGGTCCTCGACCGGCTCCTCCGCGGCCCCGCCGTCCTTGCGGGACAGCACGATCGCCCCCACCAGCGCCGCCAGCAGCAGCACCGACAGCGCCTCGAACGGCAGCACCCAGTGCCGGAAGACGCTCGCCCCCAGCAGGTCGGTCGTGCCCTTCGGCTCGTCCAGGTCGATCCACGTCGTGCGGAACGCGTCCACGACCAGCGTCACCAGCAGCACCGCCGCCGCCCCCGCCACACCCAGCGCCACCCACCGGTTGCCCGAGTCGGCGTCCGGCGAGCGGCCTATCGGCGCCCGGGTCAGCATCAGCCCGAAGAGCAGCAGCACCACCACGGAGCCGACGTAGATCAGCACCTGCACCCAGGCCACGAACTCGGCCGTCAGCAGCAGGTACTCGACCGCCAGCCCGCCGAGCGCGACCACCAGCCACAGCGCGGCGTGCACCAGCTGCCGCGTGGTCACGGTGATCACGGCGGCGCCGAGGGTCACCAGACCGGTGAGGAGGAAGACGATCTCGACGCCGGTGGGCGACAGGAAGCCGTGGGTCTCGGCGGCGAGGGTCATGTGCCGTCGCCCTCCCCGGCGGCGGACTCGCCCGCCCGGGCCGACGCCTCCGCCTTCTCGGCCGCCTTGCGCGCCGCGCCCAGTTCCTTCGGCTCCTCCCCCGCCGGGTCGGGCGCGGGCGGCACGGGCACCGTCCACATCCAGTCCCGCAGCCGGTCCCGCTCGTGGGTCAGCTCGTGGATGTCGGTCTCCGCGTACTCGAACTCCGGTGACCAGAAGAGCGCGTCGAACGGGCAGACTTCGATGCAGATCCCGCAGTACATGCACAGCGCGAAGTCGATCGCGAACCGGTCGAGCACGTTGCGGCTGCGCTCGCGCCCGCCGGGGGCGGCGGGCGGCACGGTCTCCTTGTGCGAGTCGATGTAGATGCACCAGTCCGGGCACTCGCGGGCGCACAGCATGCAGACCGTGCAGTTCTCCTCGAACAGCGCGATGACGCCGCGGCTGCGCGGCGGCAGCGCGGGCAGGGTGTCGGGGTAGTGCGCGGTGTGCGAACGCCGCGTCATCGTGCGCAGCGTGACCGCGAGCCCCTTGGCGAGCCCCTTCACCGTCAGATCACCACCTTCACGATGCCGGTCAGCGCGATCTGCGCGAGGGCGAGCGGGATGAGGGTCGTCCAGGCGAAGCGCTGGATCTGGTCCTCGCGCAGCCGCGGGTACGTGACGCGCAGCCAGATCACGGCGAAGGCGAGGATCCCGGTCTTGAGCAGCGTCCACAGCCAGCCGAGCCCGTCGGCGTACGGGCCGTGCCAGCCGCCGAGGAAGAGCACGGCGGTCAGCGCGCTGAGGACGACGATGCCGGCGTACTCGGCGAGCAGGAACAGCGCGAAGCGCAGACCGGAGTACTCGGTGTACGCGCCGAAGATGATCTCCGAGTCGGCGACGGGGGCGTCGAACGGCGGACGTTGCAGCTCGGCGAGCCCGGCGGTGAAGAACACCACCCCGCCGACGAGCTGCCACGGCAGCCACCACCACTCGAACCCGTCGACGATCCCGACGAGCGACACCGTCCCGGCGGCCATGGCGACGGAGGCGGCGGCGAGCAGCATGGGCAGCTCGTAGGCGAGAAGCTGGGCGGCGGTACGGAGGCCGCCGAGGAGCGAGTACTTGTTGGCGGACGCCCAGCCGCCCATGAGGGAGCCGAGCACGCCGACGCCCATGACGGCCAGCACGAAGAAGATCCCGGCGTCCAGGGCCTCACCGACGCCGCCGTCGGGGGCGAAGGGGATGGCGACGAGGACGACCAGGTACGGGAGGAGGGCGACGGCGGGGGCGAGCTGGAAGACCCGCCGGTCGGCCCCGGCGGGGACGACGTCTTCCTTCTGCACGAACTTGACGCCGTCGGCGACGAGTTGGGCCCAGCCGTGGAAGCCGCCGGCGTACATGGGGCCTACGCGGCCCTGCATGTGGGCCATGACCTTGTGCTCGGTCTGCCCGACGACGAGGGGGAAGAGCAGAAACACGACGAGAACGCCGAGAAGGGTGAGCAGGACCTCCCACACGTCGCTCACGAGGCCTCACCGTCCTCGCCTGCGGCGGGCTCGGGGCTTGGGGTCTCGCCTGCGGCGGGCTCGGCCGGGGCGGGGGGCTCTTCTGGTGGGGTCGACTCCCCGTCGGGGCGGGGGCGTTGCCAGGGGGCGTCGGGCGTACGGGTACGGGGGCGCGGCTCCGCGCCCGCCGCGGCGGGCCCGCCGCCGGCGGCCCGTTGCGACGCCGAGCCCCCGCTCGCCGAGCGCGCGCGGCGCGCGCCGCGCGGCGGGCGGGCGGCACCCGCTTCGCCGGGAGCCCCGCCCCCGGCACCGGGCGCATCGCCCTCGGCGCCACTGCCGGGCGCCGCCTCTGCGGCGTCGGCCCCGGCACCCGGGCCGTTCTCGTCGTGCGTTTCGTCCCGCCGGGGCTGTGCCCCCTCGTCCTCCGACACCGGCCCACTGTCGGCGGCACGCTGCGAAGCCGAACCCCCGCTCGCCGAGCGGGTGCGGCGTGCGCCGCGGGGCGCACCTCCCCCGGCGCCAGCGCCGGGCTGCGTCTGCGCAGCGTCGGCCCCGGAACCCGTGCCGTTGCCGTCGTGGCCCTCGTCCCTCGGGGGCACCGGCCCATCGGCAGCCCCTTGCCGTGCCGGGCGGGTGCGGCCGGGGGGGCCGTCCGTTCGTGGGGCTCCGCGGCGGGTGGGGCGCGTCGGGGCCGGGGGGAGGGTGCCCTTCAGGGGGCCCCAGTCGTTCGGGTCCGGGACGCCCGGGGGCTGCATCTGGCGCCGCTTCGGGCCGCCCGCGTGGGATTCGCCCGGCTCCTTCGCGCCCGGCCACGCCTTCGCCACCCGCGCCGCCAGGACGAAGTCCTTCCGCAGCGGGTGGCCCTCGAACTCCTCCGGCAGCAGCAGCCGCGCCAGGTGCGGGTGGCCCGGGAAGTCGACGCCGAACATCTCGTGCGTCTCCCGCTCGTGCCACGCCGCCCCCGCGTACACGTCCGTCGCCGTGGCCAGCACCGGGGCCGAGTGCGGCACCGTCGTGCGGAGCAGCAGCCGGCGCGGCGGGGTGCCGACGGCGACGACGTGGGCGGCGACGCGGAAGCCCTCGGCCGGTTCGTCGACGGCGCTGAGCCAGTCGAAGAACGTGCAGCCCAGCTCGTCGCGCGCGGTCCGCAGCGCCGTGGTCCAGGACGCGGCCGGTACGTCCACCGTCAGGACGCCGTACGCCTCCTTCGCCACCGCTTCCGGGCCGAACAGCTCCGCGGCGGTCCGCGGGAGCCAGCCCTCCCCCTGCTCCTCCGTCATCCGGCGTCCTCCGGCGGCTTCACCAGCCCGCTCGTCAGCGCCTCCACCGACGCGCCGGACGACCCGCCCGGCCCGTTCCCGTAGCGCTCCTCCAGCGACTCCCGCGCGATCTTCTCCTGCAGCTTCAGGATCCCCTGGAGCAGCGCCTCGGGCCGCGGCGGGCAGCCGGGCACGTACACGTCCACCGGGATGATCTGGTCCACGCCCTTCGTCACCGAGTACGAGTCCCAGTACGGCCCGCCGCAGTTGGAGCACGCGCCGAAGGAGATCACGTACTTCGGCTCCGGCATCTGCTCGTACAGCCGCTTCACCGACGGCGCCATCTTGTCCGTCACCGTGCCGGACACCACCATCAGGTCCGCCTGCCGCGGGCCGGGGGCGAACGGGATGACGCCGAGGCGGATGAAGTCGTGGCGGGCCATCGACGCGGCGATGAACTCGATCGCGCAGCAGGCGAGGCCGAAGTTGAAGACCCACAGGCTGTAGCGGCGGCCCCAGTTGAGGACCACCTTCATCGGCTGGGGCGCCAGCCGTTGCAGGACGCCGAGGCTCTGCGCGGGCCGCGCGGGGGTCACGTCCATTCGAGGACGCCCTTCTTCCAGGCGTAGAGCAGGCCGACGGCGAGGAAGCCGAGGAAGATGAACATCTCCACGAGGGTCACCGCCCCGTACCCCGGCGCCGCGAAGACCGTCGCCCAGGGGAAGAGGAAGATGGCGTCGACCGCGAAGATCACGTACAGGAAGGCGTACACGTAGTAGCGGACCTGCGTGTGCGCCCAGCCCTCCCCGACGGGGTCCACCCCGCACTCGTACGTCAGCAGCTTCTCGGGCGTCGGCACCGCGGGCCGCAGCAGCCGGGCGCCGCCGAAGGCGACCGCGACGAAGAGCAGGCCCAGCACGGCGACGAGGCCGACCACCCCGTAGCCGTCGAAGTACCCGGCGGCGAGGGCGTCGGCGGCGAGCATGTCCGGCACGTCCGCTCCGCTCCTGACTGCTGTGGCTGGATTGCCGGCTGACCCGTGCGCATTCGGTCAGGGCATCGACCTGTACGGGCAAGGAGTGTAGGCCCTGCCCCGCGCGCTGTGGCCATCCCGTGTACGCCACTTCCTGCGCGCCGCGGACGTCACGCCCGCCCCATGGGACCCACGGCCGCGACAGAAACGGAGACTTCTCCGCAAAGGGTGGGGTTAACCCCCGTACGTTCCCCGGTACACCCCCCATGGCGCGCCCCCGCCCGGGCGCGGCACCCTGGGAGGATGACCCACAGCCGCCCTGGTGCGGAGCCGCTGGCCAAGCCGCGCGGCGACGAGCCGCTCCCCCCGCCGCGCCCGCCGCTCAGCGGCACGACCTGGCTCGAGGTCGTGCACCTGCTGGTGAACCTCCCCATGGCGCTCTTCGCCTTCACCTACGTCTCGGTCTGGCTGTACGCCGGCGCGCTGCTGTCGATCACCGTCATCGGCCTGCCGCTGCTGGCCGGCGGGCTCACCGGCGCCCGCCTGCTCGGCTCGTGGGAGCGCGCGCGGGCGCGGGCGCTGCTCGGCGTGCACGTCGACGCGCCGACGCCGATCCGGCGCAGCACGTACGGCGGCTTCCTGCCGTGGCTGTGGGCGACGCTGAAGGACCCGGTGGGCTGGCGGACGACGCTGTACAGCGTGATCCGGCTGCCCTGGGGGATCCTCACGTTCGCCGTGACGCTGGTGTCGCTGTTCGTCCTGTGGCCGCTGCTGCCGTGGCTGGCGCGCGGTCTGGCGGACGCGGACCGGGCGATGGTACGCGGGCTGCTGGCGCCGTCGGACCCGCTGGAGCGGCGGATCAAGGAGCTGGAGGAGGACCGCGGGGTCGTGGTGGACACGGCCGCGGCCGACCTGCGGCGCATCGAGCGGGACCTGCACGACGGCGCGCAGGCCCGGCTGGTGGCCCTGGCCATGGGCCTCGGCCTGGCGAAGGAGAAGCTGCTGGAGGACCCGGAGGCGGCGGCCGAGATGGTCGGCGAGGCGCACGGCGAGGTGAAGCTCGCCCTCCAGGAGCTGCGCGACCTCGCCCGCGGCATCCACCCGGCGATCCTCACCGACCGCGGCCTGGGCCCCGCCCTCTCGGCCGTCGCGGCCCGCTGCACGGTGCCCGTCGCGGTGACCGTCGACCTCAAGGAGCGCCCGGCGCAGGCCATCGAGGGCATCGCGTACTACACGGTCTCCGAGCTGCTGCAGAACATCAGCAAGCACAGCGGCGCGAAGACCGCGAGCGCCGACGTGTGGCGGGCGGAGGGGCGCATCATGCTCCAGGTCACCGACGACGGGAAGGGCGGCGCCCGGCTGGACGGCGGCACGGGGCTCTCGGGTCTCACGGACCGGCTGGGCTCGGTGGACGGGCTGCTGGTCGTGGAGTCGCCGAGCGGCGGTCCCACGGTCGTCACGGCCGAACTGCCCTGGCGCGACCGCGAGTCCCGGGCGCAGGCGCGCGCGTAGCCCCACCGCAGGGGGTGGGGTTTTCCCCCGTACCGACAGACCGACCTGCTCCATGGCCCGCCTCGCCCCCGCGGAGGAGGCTGGAGGCACAAGGTCGACAGACCCGTCACCAGCGCTCCGGCAGAAGGACTTCCGACGATGGACAGCACCGCGTACGCCCCCGAGGCCCGCCGCCCGCGGCTCCCCCTCGCCCTGCGCGCGCCCTTCGAGGCACGCACCTGGCGCGAGTTCCTCTACCACCTGCTCAGCCTGCCGGTGTCGATCGTGTTCTTCGTCTACACGATCACGATGCTGTCGCTGGGCGTCGGCCTGCTGATCACGTTCCTCGGCGTCCCGGTGCTCGCCGCGATGCTGGCCGGCTGCCGCGGCATGGGCTACTTCGAGCGGACCCGGGCGCGGCTGCTGCTGGGCGTGCGCATCGAGGACCCGGAGCCGCTGCGCCGGCGGGCCTCCGGCTTCATGGGCTGGGTCGGGTCGCTTTTCCGCAGCGGTGAGTCGTGGCGGACGATGCTCTACGGGCTGCTGCACATGTTCTGGGCCGTGTTCTCGTTCTCCGTCTCGCTGGCCGTCATGTTCTGGAGCTGGTCGATGGTCACGTACCCGCTGTGGCAGTGGGTCTTCCCCGCGCACTGGGGCCAGGACGGCCTCCAGGTGTACGGGAACGCCCAGGGCGAGGGCTGGTACCTGGACTCGCCGCTGGAGCAGCTGTTCGCGGTCGGCGTCGGCGCGGTCTGCCTGCTGGCCTCCCCGTGGGTGGTGCGCGGCCTGTCGTACGTGGACCGGGCGATGGTCGTCGGGCTGCTGGGCCCGTCGAAGCTGGCGACGCGGGTGCAGGAGCTGGAGACCGACCGCGGGGTCGTGGTGGACACGGCCGCGGCCGACCTGCGGCGCATCGAGCGCGACCTGCACGACGGGGCGCAGGCCCGGCTGGTCGCGCTGGCGATGGACCTGGGGCTGGCGAAGGAGAAGCTGCTGGAGGACCCCGAGGCGGCGGCGCACATGGTCGACGAGGCGCACGGCGAGGTGAAGCTCGCCCTCCAGGAGCTGCGCGACCTCGCCCGCGGCATCCACCCGGCGATCCTCACCGACCGCGGCCTGGGCCCCGCCCTCTCGGCCGTCGCCGCCCGCTGCACGGTGCCGGTGTCGGTGACGGTGGACCTGCTGGAGCGGCCGGCGCAGTCGATCGAGGGCATCGCGTACTACACGACCTCCGAGCTGCTGCAGAACATCAGCAAGCACAGCGGCGCGAGCCGGGCCATGGTGGACCTGTGGCGGGCGGAGGGCCGGCTGATGATCCAGGTCACGGACGACGGCAACGGCGGCGCGCGGCTGGACGCGGGCTCGGGGCTCTCGGGGCTGGCGGAGCGGCTGGGCTCGGTGGACGGGCTGCTGGTCGTCGACTCGCCGCCCGGCGGCCCGACGGTGGTCACGGCGGAGCTGCCCTGGCGGGCGTGAGCGCGGGTACGGGGACGGGGGCGGCCCGCGGCCGGTCCCGTCCCCGTACGCGTGCCCGTACGCCCGGCGCTTCCCGTGCCTGCCCCCGCGGCCGGGGGCGCGGGCGCGTCCCGTGCGCCCCGGCGAGAGCCGTTTCCCACCCTTTACCTGCCGTTATCCGCCTCCGGCGCCTCCCCCCGCGCCGAATGCTGGGATGCTGGAGGTCTACACATCTTCGTATGGGGGGCAGGCAACGGTGGAGGACAGCGTGCGGGTGGTCATCGCCGAGGATTCGGTGCTGCTCCGGGAGGGGCTCACCCGGCTGCTCACCGACCGGGGACACGAGGTCGTCGCCGGTGTCGGCGACGGGGTGGCGCTGGTCAAGACGGTCGGGGAGCTGGCCGCCGAGGGCAGCGCGCCGGACGTCGTCGTCGCCGACGTGCGCATGCCCCCGACGCACACCGACGAGGGCGTCCGCGCCGCCGTCCAGCTGCGGCGCGACCATCCGGACGTCGGCGTGCTGGTGCTCTCGCAGTACGTCGAGGAGCAGTACGCCACCGAGCTGATCGCCGGCTCCAGCCGCGGGGTCGGGTATCTGCTGAAGGACCGGGTCGCGGAGGTCCGCGAGTTCGTCGACGCCGTCGTCCGCGTGGCCGAGGGCGGCACGGCGCTCGACCCGGAGGTCGTCGCCCAGCTGCTGGGCCGCAGCCGCAAGCAGGACGTGCTCGCCGGGCTGACCCCCCGCGAGCGCGAGGTGCTGGGCCTGATGGCCGAGGGGCGGACGAACTCGGCGATCGCCGGGCAGCTCGTCGTGAGCGACGGCGCGGTGGAGAAGCACGTGAGCAACATCTTCATGAAGCTCGGCCTGGCGCCGAGTGAGGGGGATCACCGCCGGGTGCTCGCGGTCCTCACATACCTCAATTCCTGACCGATCCTGGACGGGCCCGACCGCTTCTGGCCGCGCTGTGACCTGGCCTCCCCGCGCTCCGTAACAAGGGATTGTCACACCCGTGGCCGGTTCCGGGCGGGCGGTAGATGGCGACAAACGCGGACATAATCCGACGTCTCACCACCGTCCATTTCGTGGACCCACTCAGGAAGGCATACCTAACCGACGTACGATGTTCCTTGGGCAAGGCGGCCGGAATCCCGTTCCCGATCGGCCGCCGCGAGGGAGGTCCACGAAGGTGACCAGCGAGGTCAACAGCAAAGAGGTCAAGCGCCTGGACCGGGTGATCATCCGGTTCGCCGGCGACTCCGGAGACGGGATGCAGCTGACCGGGGACCGCTTCACCTCGGAGACCGCGTCGTTCGGCAACGACCTGTCGACGCTCCCGAACTTCCCCGCCGAGATCCGGGCCCCCGCAGGCACCCTGCCGGGGGTCTCCAGTTTCCAGGTGCACTTCGCCGACCACGACATCCTCACCCCGGGCGACGCGCCCAACGTGCTGGTGGCGATGAACCCGGCCGCCCTGAAGGCGAACATCGGCGACGTCCCGCGCGGCGCGGAGGTGATCGTCAACACCGACGAGTTCACCAAGCGCGCGATGGCAAAGGTGGGCTACGAGGCGAGCCCCCTGGAGGACGGCTCCCTCGACGGGTACAGCGTGCACGAGGTGCCGCTGACCACGCTGACGGTCGAGGCGCTGAAGGAGTTCGGGCTGTCCCGCAAGGACGCCGGCCGCTCCAAGAACATGTTCGCCCTCGGCCTGCTGAGCTGGATGTACCACCGCCCCACCGAGGGCACGGTGGAGTTCCTGCGGACGAAGTTCGCCAAGAAGCCGGACATCGCCGAGGCCAACATCTCCGCCTTCCAGGCGGGGTGGAACTTCGGCGAGACGACGGAGGACTTCGCCGTCTCGTACGAGGTCGCCCCGGCCGAGTCCGCGTTCCCCGCCGGCACGTACCGCTCGATCTCCGGGAACCTGGCCCTCGCGTACGGCCTGATCGCCGCCGGGCAGCAGGCGGACCTGCCGCTGTTCCTCGGCTCGTACCCGATCACCCCGGCCTCCGACATCCTGCACGAGCTGAGCCGGCACAAGAACTTCGGCGTACGCACCTTCCAGGCCGAGGACGAGATCGCCGGCATCGGCGCCGCGCTCGGCGCGGCCTTCGGCGGCGCGCTCGGCGTGACGACGACCTCGGGCCCCGGCGTCGCGCTCAAGGCCGAGACCGTGGGCCTTGCGGTGTCGCTGGAGCTGCCGCTGCTGATCGTGGACATCCAGCGCGGCGGCCCCTCGACCGGACTGCCCACCAAGACCGAGCAGGCGGACCTGCTGCAGGCGATGTTCGGGCGCAACGGCGAGGCGCCGGTGCCGATCGTCGCCCCGGCCACGCCGTCCGACTGCTTCACCGCGGCCCTGGACGCGGCCCGGATCGCGCTGACGTACCGCACGCCGGTGATGCTGCTCTCCGACGGCTACCTCGCCAACGGCTCCGAGCCCTGGCGCATCCCGGAGGTCGACGAACTGCCGGACCTGCGGGTGCAGTTCGCCTCCCAGCCGAACCACACGACGGCCGACGGCACCGAGGTCTTCTGGCCGTACAAGCGCGACCCGCAGACCCTCGCCCGCCCCTGGGCGATCCCCGGCACCCCCGGTCTCGAGCACCGCATCGGCGGTATCGAGAAGGAGGACGGCTCCGGCAACATCTCCTACTCGCCGTCCAACCACGACCTGATGGTGCGCACGCGGCAGGCGAAGGTCGACGGCGTCGAGGTGCCCGACATCGAGGTCGACGACCCCGACGGCAAGGCGCGCACGCTGGTGCTGGGCTGGGGTTCGACCTACGGGCCGATCACCGCGGCCGTACGCCGCGTGCGCCGCGCCGGCGACCACATCGCGCAGGCCCATCTGCGCTACGTCAACCCGTTCCCCGCCAACCTCGGCGAGGTGCTGGCGGCGTACGACAAGGTCGTCGTCCCCGAGATGAACCTCGGCCAGCTCGCGACCCTGGTCCGCGCGAAGTACCTCGTGGACGCCTTCTCGTACAACCAGGTCAACGGCATGCCCTTCAAGGCCGAGCAGCTTGCCACCGCCCTCAAGGAGGCCATCGACAATGGCTGAGACGACCGCCGGGGGACCGGCGATCGAAGCGCTTTCGCTGATCCCCAAGGCGGAGGCCAAGCAGTCCATGAAGGACTTCAAGACGGACCAGGAAGTGCGCTGGTGCCCGGGCTGCGGCGACTACGCCGTCCTGGCGGCGGTGCAGGGCTTCATGCCCGAACTCGGCCTGGCCAAGGAGAACATCGTCTTCGTCTCCGGCATCGGCTGCTCCTCCCGTTTCCCGTACTACATGAACACGTACGGGATGCACTCCATCCACGGCCGCGCCCCGGCCATCGCCACCGGCCTGGCAAGCACCCGGCGCGACCTGTCCGTCTGGGTCGTCACCGGCGACGGCGACGCGCTGTCCATCGGCGGCAACCACCTGATCCACGCGCTCCGCCGCAACGTCAACCTCAAGATCCTGCTCTTCAACAACCGGATCTACGGCCTGACCAAGGGGCAGTACTCGCCGACCTCCGAGGTCGGCAAGGTCACCAAGTCCACCCCCATGGGCTCGCTCGACGCGCCGTTCAACCCGGTCTCGCTGGCGCTCGGCGCCGAGGCGTCGTTCGTGGCCCGTACGGTCGACTCGGACCGCAAGCACCTCACCGAGACCCTGCGGGCGGCCGCCGCCCACCCGGGCACGGCGCTGATCGAGATCTACCAGAACTGCAACATCTTCAACGACAACGCCTTCGAGGTGCTGAAGGACCGCGAGCAGGCGCAGGAGGCAGTGATCCGGCTGGAGCACGGGAAGCCGATCCGCTTCGGTGCCGACGAGCACAAGGGCGTCGTGCGCAACGCGGCCACCGGCGACCTGGAGATCGTGGAGGTGACGCCGGAGAACGAGGCGGACGTCCTCGTCCACGACGCCCACGCCGCCACCCCGACGACGGCCTTCGCGCTCTCCCGGCTGGCCGACCCCAACACCCTGCACCACACGCCGATCGGCATCCTGCGGAACGTGCAGCGGCAGGTGTACGACACGGAGATGGCGGAGCAGCTCGACGAGGCGGTGCAGCGCAAGGGCAAGGGCGACCTGGCCGGGCTGCTCGCAGGCGGCGACACCTGGACCGTGCTCGGCTGAGCCGGGGGCCGGCAGCGGACCGACGGTCGCGCGAGTGCCGGTCCCCCGCCGCCACGACCCGCAGCCCGGGCCTGTGCACCTCAGGCCCGGGCTTCGTCGTACCCCTCGCGGGCCGCGGTGACCGCCGCCACGCTGTCGTTCGCCCAGATCGCCAGCGGCCGCACCCGCAGCGCCGCCTGCTCGCCGAGCGGGGTCAGGGAGTACTCCACGTGCGGCGGGATGACGGGCTTCGCCTCGCGCAGCACCAGGCCGTCGCGCTCCAGGGTCTGCAGCGTCTGGGCGAGCATCTTCTCGCTCACCCCGCCGATGCGCCGCCGCAGGGCGCTGAACCGCATCGTCCCCTCCAGCAGGGCGAGCAGCACCAGCACGCCCCAGCGGCTGACGACGTGCTCCATGATGTTCCGCGCGGGGCAGTCGGCCGTGATGACGTCGGGAAAGCCCGGCAGCCGCGACTCCTCCGCCCCCTGGGCCGTCGTCTGCGCCCCTGCCTGCATGCTTACCTCCACATCAGTACCTTACGTAGAAGTGGGTACTTTCTCTTCGTAAGTATGCATCCTACGGTGGCGGGTATGAAGATCACCGTCACCGGAGCCACCGGACATCTCGGCCGCCTCGTCGTCGCGGCCCTGCTGGAGCAGGTACCCGCGGAGCGGGTGGCCGCCGTCGTACGCACCAGGGACAGGGCCGTGGACCTCGCGGCCCTCGGCGTGGAGGTGCGGGTCGCCGACTACGACGAGCCGGACTCGCTCGCGGGCGCCTTCCGCCCGGGCGAGCGGGTGCTGTTCATCTCCGGCAGCGAGGTCGGGCGGCGGGTGCCGCAGCACGGGGCCGTCGTCGACGCCGCCGCGGCGGCGGGCGTGGGGCTGCTCGCGTACACCGGCATCCTGGGCGGGCCGGAGGCGGACTTCCTGCTGGCGGACGAGCACAAGGCGACCGAGCAACTCGTCCTCGGCTCCGGCCTGCCGTACGTCTTCCTGCGCAACGGCTGGTACCACGAGAACTACACCGAGCACCTCGCCACCGTCCTCGACCACGGCGCCGTCCTCGGCAGCGCGGGCGGGGGCCGGATCTCCTCCGCCGCCCGCGCCGACTACGCCGCCGCGGCCGTCGCGGTGCTGACCGGCGAGGGGCACGAGGGCCGGGCGTACGAGCTGAGCGGCGACACAGCGTGGAGCTTCGAGGAGTACGCCGCCGAGGTCGCCCGGCAGTCCGGCACGCCGGTCCGCTACCGCGAGCTGCCGCCCCACGAGCACCGGCAGGTCCTCGTCGGCGCCGGGCTGCCGGAGCCGCTGGCCGACGTGCTGGTCGACGTGGACGCGGCGGTCTCCCGGGGGCTGCTCGCCGGCACGACGGGCGAGCTGTCGCGGCTGATCGGCCGGCCCACGGCGCCGCTGGCGGAGGCGGTGGCGGCGGGGCTCGCGGCGGCCCGCCCGGCGGAGGCCGCGACCCGGCATCCGTAAGGACCCAAATGCTGATACAGATATGACAACAGGCTCTCCCGCCCGCTACCGTCGTCGCGGCGCAAGCCGTGGGGACGGCGGACGGGAGGGCGGCCGTGGGGTCATCAGGTGAAGCTCCGGCACGCGCGGCGGGCGAGGCCCGGCTCGGGCTCCTCTACGGCTTCGCCGCGTACGGCAGTTGGGGCGTCATCCCGCTGTTCTGGCCGCTGCTGGAGCCCGCGAGCCCCGCGGAGATCCTGGCGAACCGGATGGTGTGGTCGCTGGTCGCGTGCGTGCTGCTCCTGCTGGTGCTGCGCCGCTGGTCCTGGATCCGGCCGCTGCTGCGCGAGCCGCGCCGGCTGGCGCTGGTCACCGGGGCGGCGGCGACGATCACCGTCAACTGGTTCGTCTACATCTGGGCCGTCAACTCCGGCCACGTCGTCGAGGCGGCCCTCGGCTACTTCATCAACCCCCTCGTCAGCATCGCCTTCGGCGTGCTGCTGCTGCGCGAGCGGCTGCGCGGGCTGCAGTGGATCGCGGTCGCGGTGGGCGCGGCGGCGGTGGTCGTCCTCACGGTGGGCTACGGGCGGCTGCCGTGGATCGCGCTGGTGCTGGCCTTCTCGTTCGGGACGTACGGGCTGATCAAGAAGCGGATCGGTCTTGAGGGCGTCGAGTCCTTCGCGGCGGAGACGGCGGTGCAGTTCCTGCCGGCGCTGGTGTTCATGCTGGTGCTCGGCGCCCGCGGCGACTCGACGTTCCACACGGAGGGCGTCGGCCACGCGCTGCTCCTCGCGAGCTGCGGGGTGATCACGGCGTTCCCGCTGATCTGCTTCGGCGCGGCGGCGGTGCGGCTGCCGCTGTCGACGATCGGGCTGATGCAGTACCTGGCACCGACGCTGCAGTTCGTGCTGGGAGTGCTGTACTTCCGCGAGTCGATGCCGGCGGAGCGCTGGGCGGGCTTCCTGCTGGTGTGGCTGGCGCTTGCCCTGCTCACGTACGACGCGCTGCGCACCGCCCGCCGCGGGCGGCTGGAGCTGCGCCGGGCGGCGGCGGAGGCGGCGCGGGCGGCGACGGCCGTGGACCCGGCGGACCCGGTGGACCCGGGGGCCAAGGCGGGCGGCGCGGCGCAGGCCGCGGACCCGGCCCGTCCCGTCTGAGGCCGGACGGGCGCACGTAGGCTGCGGGGATGGGGCGTGAGCGGGTGGACCGGGCGAAGCTGCGTGAACAGGTCGGGACCGCGGGGGTCATGGGCGCGCTCGCCGGGGCCGCGCTGGCCGGCGGGCGGGGTGCCCGTGCGGCGGTCACCGGCGCCGCGGTCGGAGCGGTCGGGCTCGGGGCGGCCGAGGTGGTCTCCCGGATACGGCAGCGGCCGGGCGAGATCCCGGCTCTGTGGCAGCGCATCGCCACGAGCGGCGCGCTGGCCGCCGCCGTGGGCTGGGCGGGCGCCCGGCTGACGGGCGCGGGCCCGGTGGCGGTGGGCACGGTGGCCGGCGCGGCGGCGGGGGCGCTGGGCATACGGCCGCACAAGGTGGCGCTGGGACCGGTGGTGGGCGCGGCGGTGGGCGGCGCGGCCGCGCTCCGCGGACGCGGCAGCGGCACCCCCGCAAGTGTTCTCGCCTCGGCCCCGTGGCGGCCCCGCGCCGGAGGCGCCGCGGGCCGCGTGGTGGCGCACGGCCTCGGGTCGGCGTGGCGCCCGGAGGGTTCCGCCGCGGCGGACGCGGGGCTTTCGCCTGCCGCCGTCGCCGCTCGGGGCGCCGCCGTGGCGGCGGGTGCCGTCGTGGCGTTCCGGGTCGTGTCCGCGCTCGTGTTCCGGGAGGAGCAGATCAGTCTCCTCGCCGAGGACGCCACCACCGAGGACCTGCCGTTCGTCGTGCCGCTCGAAGCGCGGTCCGCGTACGTCGGGACCTCGTACGTACGCGACCTCGCGGGCGTCCTCGGCGGCACGTACACCGCCGACGCGCCCGGTGTCGGCATCGTCGCGTCGCTCGACGCCCTGGCCGGGCCCGGCTTCGACCCCGCCGAAGTGGACCCGCGGGTACGGGAGTTCTACGAGCACACCGCCCGTTTCACCCTCGACATCGAACCCCGCTGGCGGCTGTGGGTCCGCCCCGGCTACCTCCTCTACCGCGCGCTGGTCGCCCAGCCCCTCGGCCAGGCCAACGTGCCGATGAACCAGCGCGAGGTGCAGCGCGGCATGCGCAGCCGCATCGACACGATCACCCCGCCACCGGACAAGGCCGCCGCCGGGGAGATCGCCGTCCGCGGCTGGATCCGGTCCTTCGCGGACACCGACGACCCCATCTACGTCGGCATCTACACCACGTACCGGCACGGCGACCGCGGCTACGTCAGCGTCGGGTTCCCCCTCCCCCACGCCAGCTTCACCGCCACCCTCCTCCCCCGCGCCCGCCCCGGCGGCGGCCTGACACTCACCAGCCACGCGGACGACGACGCCGGCACCGACCACCCCGGCCACTACCTGACGTACATCGACCCGGACACCCGCGAGCTGACCACCCTCGGCGTGCACGGCTTCGCCGAGCACCTCGACGTGTACGTCACCGGTGACGGCCGGCTCCGCGCGGAACACGCCTTCGCCGTCTTCGGCATCCCCTTCCTCGTCCTGCACTACCGAATGGACCGCAAGCCATGAACCTCCCCGGCCCGGGCCCCGGCGACTGGACGCCGGTCACCACGGGCGAGTCGGGCGCCGCCGTCTTCCGCAGCGCGGACGGCTCCCGGTACGCGAAGTGCGTCTCCGCGACGGACGCGACCGGCACCACCGGAACAGTCGCCGAACTGGCCGCCGAACGCGACCGGGTCACGTGGCTGGCCGGCCAGGGCGTGCCGGGCCCCCGCGTCCTCGACTTCCACGCCGACGACACCGGCGCCCGCCTGGTCACCACCGCCGTCGCGGGCGTGCCCGCGGACCGGCTGCCGCCCGAGGACCTGCGGGCCTCCTGGGGCCGTATCGCGGAGGCCGTACGCGCCCTGCACGCGCTCCCGGCCGCTAGTTGCCCGTACCGCTGGGACCTGGATGCGGTGATGGCCCTGGCCCGCGATGTCGTCGCCCGCGGTGCGGTGCACCCGGAGTTCCTTCCCGAGGAGCAGCAGGGCACCCCACCCGAGGAGTTGCTGGCCCGCCTCGAACCGCAACTGCCGCGCCGCCGGAAGGAGGCGGCCGACGACACGGTCGTCTGCCACGGCGACCTGACCCTGCCGAACATCGTCCTCGACCCGGACACCGGAAGCGTGGCGGGCTTCATCGACCTGGGCCGCCTCGGCCTCGCAGACCGCCACACCGACTTGGCCCTTCTCTTCACCCACGCCCGCGAAACATGGCCGGACGAGGCCGAGGCACGCGCCCGCGACGCCGACTTCGCCGCCGGCTACGGCACCGCCCCCGACCCCGACCGCCTCCGCTTCTACCTCCACCTCGACCCCCTCACCTGGGGCTGAGGCGTCACGCCGCCGCGCCCGCCCTGATCAGCCGGACGTGCGCCTCCTGGAGGCCCTCCGGCAGGGCGTCCGGGCTGAACCAGTCCGCCGCCAGGATCTCGAAGCCGTCCAGCCGGAGGGTGCCGCCCACGTGCCGTGCCTCGTACGCGATCTCCGTGCGGAGCCGGTAGCCGCTGGTCACCTGGACCAGCCGGCCGGGTACGACGTCGAGGCCGGTCTCCTCGCGCACCTCGCGGACGACGGTCTGCGGGAACTCCTCGCCCTTGAGGGCGAAGCCGGTCGGCAGCCCCCACGGCCGGGCGTCGGGCCACATCCGGTGCTTGAGCAGCAGCACCTGACCCCGGTCGTTCCGCACCACTCCCGTGACGCCGACCATGAACTTCGCCTGCGTGAGCCAGAGGATGCGCCACTGCAGAGGACCGCGCAGGAGCTTCCAGGCCCGGGCGACGACTCTCTTCATATGCCGCATCTTCTCAGGAGCGGTCCGCTTCGCGACGGGCCCTGAGCGTACGGACCTTGTGGCGGTTGCCGCAGCGTTCCATCGAGCACCAGCGGCGGCGGCCCGGCCGGGAGGTGTCCGCGAAGAGGAGGTAGCAGCGGTCACCCGCGCACTCGCGGATGCGCTGGGCGTACGGGCCCGAGAACAGGTCGACCGCGTCCCGGGCGACCGTCGAGAGGAGCCGGGCCGTCGGTGCGGGGCCCGGGGACCAGGCCGCGGTGCCGTCGGGGGTGAGGCGGGGGGCCAGGGGCGGTTCCGCGGCGGCGGCGTTGAGGGCGGCGAGGTCCGCGGCGGGCAGGGGGGCGGCATGGGCGCGGGCCCGGGTGAGGCGGAAGAGGGCGTCGCGCAGGCTGCGTACGGCCGCCACGTCGTCGTCCGCGACCGCCAGCTCCGGCGGCGGGCGCAGCCTGCTGGCCGCCGCCCAGGCGGCGACGTCCGCGGGGGTGTGCAGCACCTCGTACCGCGCGAAGGGTCCGGGGCCGCCGGTCGTCAGCAACTCCAGGCTGAGCGCGCCCGGGTCGAAGCGGAAGACCTGGCCGTCCGGGGGCCGCATCTCGATACCCGGGGCGCGGGAGCTTGCCTCGTCCACCATGTAACCAGTATAACCGGTACATGGTTGCCACGCACTGGAAACTCGTCATCGACGCCACCGACCCGCACGCCCAGGCCGACTTCTGGGCCGCCGCCCTCGGCTACGTGGTGGAGGACAACAGCCCGCTCATCGAGCAACTCCTCACCGCCGGCGCCGTCCCCGAGGACGTGCTGACCCGCCACCACGACCGCCGCGCCTGGCGCACCGCCGCCGCGGTCCGGCACCCCGACGACCCGTACGACGCCACCTCCGGCGCCGGCCTCGGCCGGCGGCTGCTCTTCAACCAGGTCCCCGAGCCCAAGCCCGCGGTCAAGAACCGCCTGCACCTCGACCTCCACCCCGAGTCGGGGCGGCGCGAGGAGGAGACGGCCCGGCTGGCGGAGCTGGGGGCCGACGTCGTCCGGCACGTCAAGGAGCAGGGCGGGGAGTGGACGGTCATGACCGACCCCGAGGGCAACGAGTTCTGCGTGCACTGAGCGGGTGCCCCGGCAGAAGCGCGGGGCACCCGCTCACCTCGGCGTCCGCGCCGACCCGTGGCGGCTCAGCCTGCGAGCTGCTTCCGCAGCGCTTCGGCGTCGTGGATGGCCGACATGTGCAGGAACTTGCCGTCGCGGACCCGGTAGATGGCGTACTCGATGATCTCGATGGGTTTGCCGGTGGGGGCCGCGCCGAGCCATTCCTTGGCAGGAGTACCGGTGTTGCTCAGACGGGCGGCGATGCTGTCGCCGTTGATGGCGAGCTCCCGGGTCTCCCAGTGGAAGTCGGGGACCGCGTCAGTGATGCTGTGCAGCTGCGCGACGAGGTCCGCGCGTGAGCTGGGCTCGCTGTGCATGACGATGCTGTCGTGGACGAACTCGTCCATGCGGTCGAACTCGTGCGCGTTGAGCGCCTCGATGTAGCGCGCGTAGAAGTCGCGCAGGTTGAAGTCGGACATGACTGCCTCTCTGTCGCCGCGCCCATCGGGGCGTGTGCTCGGTTGGCGATGCTTTCTGTATTCTGGAATACAAAATGCGGGCAAGCGCATGCCCGCGCGGCAGCGACGCTCGTTCTCAGCCGAGGAGTGAGTGCAGGCCGTTGAGTGCGATCCGCCGCAGCAGTCCGTACTCGACCCCGGCCTGCGCGGTGACACGCAGCCCCGAGATGACCGTCGCCACCAGCAAGGCCCCTTCGTGCGGGTCGGCATCCGCCCGGATGCTGCCGTCGAGACGCCCGGCCCGGATCACCCCCTCAAGAGCGTCCAGGAATTCGCGCTGGTCCCGATCGAGGATGCGGACCACGCGCTCGTCCCGCTCGCGCAGACCCGGGGCCATCCTGGTCTGCACGAACATGCATCCGGCCGCATGCCCCTGCTCACGCGCCGCGCACTCCTCCCCGACGACGTCCTCCATCAAGACGCGAAGCCGCTCAGCCCCGCTGAGTCGGACGTCGGCGACCACCTGCGCCCGGCGCTCACGGAACACGGTCGCGTACCGCTCCAGCGCACGCACGAACAGCTCGTCCTTCGAGATGAAGGCGTTGTACAGGCTGCTGCGCCGCACCCCCGCCGCCGCACAGAGCTGCTCGGTCGAGGTGTCGGCGAAGCCGTACACCCGGAACTCCGCCGCCGCGGCGTCGAGCACTGCGGTCTCGTCAAAGGATCGTGGCCTGCCCATGGAGACGACAGTAACAGTTCTGTATTCGAAAGTCTAAAACTGCCGGGCACGCACGAAGGCCGCCGCCTGCCGGGTCGGCGGGCGGCGGCCTGTCGGTGGCCGCGCGGGTCAGTCCGCCGCGGCCTGGAGTGCCTCCGGGGTGACGGCGCCGACGTAGACCGCGTCGTCCGTGATGAGCACGTTGACCAGCCGGCTCTCGAAGACCCGGCCGGCGTCGGTCTTGTCGGTGAAGAAGTCGAGGGCGGCTCCGACCCCCTCCTCGCCCAGCGCGCCGCCGGGCAGCGGCAGCTCGGCGATGGAGCCCCAACCCTTGCCGTGGACCTGGACGTCCTCCAGGCCGGAGGACGTGCCGCCCCCGGCCCGGTCACCGCCGCCGGCCCAGTCCCCGCCGGCCCAGTCGCCGCCGAAGCCCTTGCCGAAGTCACCGCCGAAGCCCTTGCCGAGGCCGCCGCCGAAGTCCTCGCCGAGGTCCCTCTCCGTCACCTCGGCGCCCGCGGGCGGCGCGAACAGGTCCGCGTCCGGCTTGTTGAAGTCGACCTTCGTGAAGCCGACGTCCACGACCGCCTTGCCGTCGTCCGCCGTCAGCGCCACCCGCAGCGGCACGCCGTTGTCGGCGTCCACCGCGACGGTGATGTCCCGGACCGTCGACTCGTCCTGCTTCGGCGTCAGCCGCAGCTCGTACGCGTCCTGCCCGGCCACCTGCGCCGTGCCGGCGACCGTCACGTCCGTGGTGTCGTCCGCGGCCTCAAGCAGCCGCTCCGCCAGCTCCTGCGGGGTGGCGTCCGCCAGGTCCTTCGGGAGGGCGAAGCCGTCGTGCTTCGCGGAGTCCTTCCCGCCGTCCTGCGGCACCGTCGAGTGGAAGACCTCGTCCGAGTCGCCGCCGAAGGTCCACACGTCCTTGCCGTTGTGCACCACCGTGCGGTCGCCGTCGGAGCCGGCCAGCGTGACGCGCTGCTTCTCCGGGCCGTCCGCCGCGACGTGCAGCTTGGTCTCGCCGGCGAGCAGCTGCGAGAGGTCCGCGCCCTCGCCGCCGCCGCCGAACGGTATCGACGGCAGGCCCAGGTCCGTGCTGACCTTCACCGTGCCGTCGACCGACTCGACCTCCGACGACAGCGCCTTCGCGATCAGTTCCTTCGCGGTCACGTCGTCCGCGCTCGGCCCGTCGTCCTGGGCGAGCGCGGGCACCAGGCCGATGGTGGCCGCGGCAAGTCCCGCGATGCCCAGGGGCACCCCGTACCGCACCGCCTTTCTGCGCCGGGCCGCGGCGAGGTCCGCGGCGCGGTCCTCGGCCTCGTCGGCGGGTCGCTCCGGTGGGATCAGTGCCATGGGAAGTACCTCCGTCTCCGCGGTGATTCGCGGAAAATCAATCGCTGCGTCACGGCTTCCCACCCATCTCACCAAATCGGAAGGGCCGGGGCGTCAGCCCGTGGGTGCAGCTTCGATTACTCCTGTCGTATGACGGCATCCGCCGCGAGACGGGACTCATCCCTGATCTGTGTACGGGCCATCCATTTGTCGGGCGCCCCCGGAAGCGGCGTCCCGTGACCGCTACCCGGCCCGGTCCACCACGGCGTCGCACAGGCCCTCCAGCGCCGTCCGCGCCGGGCACGCCGGCAGCGCCGTCAGGATCGCCCGCGCCTCCGCCGCGTACCGCACGGTGTCCCGCCTGGCCTGCTCCACCGCGGGGTGGACCCGCAGCCGGGCCAGCGCCTCCGCGTGCCGTGCGTCGTCCGTCAGGTCGCCGGCGAGCAGCGCCGCCAGCTCCAGGTCCGCCGGCCTGCGGTCGCGCTGCGCGGCGGCGCGCAGGTGCAGCACCGGCAGCGTCGCGACGCCCTCGCGCAGGTCCGTGCCCGGGGTCTTCCCGGACTCGGTGCCGTCGCTGGTGATGTCGAGGAGGTCGTCCGCGAGCTGGAAGGCGATGCCGATGCGCTCGCCGTACTGCGTCAGCACCTCCACCACCGACTCGTCCGCGCCCGCCGTCAGCGCGCCGAAGCGGCCGGAGACGGCGATGAGCGAGCCGGTCTTGCCGGCGAGCACGTCCAGGTAGTGGTCGACCGGGTCGCGGCCCTCGGCCGGCCCCGCGGTCTCCAGGATCTGCCCGGTGACCAGCCGCTCGAACGCCTGGGCCTGGATACGGACCATCTCGGGGCCCAGGTCGGCGAGTAGCCGCGAGGCGCGCGCGAAGAGGAAGTCGCCCGTGAGGACCGCGACGGAGTTAGCCCAGCGGCTGTTGGCGCTGGGGACGCCGCGGCGTACGGCGGCCTCGTCCATCACGTCGTCGTGGTAGAGCGTGGCCAGGTGCGTCAGCTCGACGACGACGCCCGAGGGCGCGACGCCCGGCGCGTACGGATCGCCGAACTGCGCGCCCAGCATGACCAGCAGGGGGCGGAATCTCTTGCCGCCCGCACGGACGAGATGCCGCGCGGCCTCGGTGATGAACGGCACATCGCTCTTCGTGGCCTCCAGAAGCCCTTCCTCGACGGCCGCGAGTCCGGCCTCGACATCGGCTTCCAAGGCCCGGTCCTGAACGCTGAGCCCCAAGGGCGCGACCACGGTCACGAGGGCTCCTCCTGTCTGCAGACGTTCACGTGGAACAGATTGTCGATGTGTCGTTAGCCACCACCATGCACCACGTTCGCAGCGTAGCCGGTCACGCGACGATCACGTCGGGCGGCTTCCCCTAGCCCGACCTGGGGGTCGTAACCTGAGGTCCCCAGCCCGCCGACCACGATGAGGCAGGACTCCGCGATGTCCGAGCACAGCCCGCTCGACGTGCCAGAAGGCGATCCCTTCGGGCCGCACAACCTTCCGTACGGTGTCTTCTCCACGCCCGCCGCCGCGGACCCCCGCGTCGGCGTGCGCTACGGCGACTCCGTGCTGGACACCGCCGCCGTCGCGGCGGCCCTCGGCTCCCCGCACGCCGCACTGCTCGCCGCACCGACGCTGGCGCCGCTGATGGCCGCGGGCCGGCCCGTGTGGCAGGCCGTACGGGCCGAGGTGACCGCCTGGCTGACCGACCCGGCGCACCGCGCGGCCGCCGAGCCGCACCTGCACGCGGTGGACCGCGTCACGCTGCACCTGCCGTTCGAGGTCGGCGACTACGTCGACTTCTACTCCAGCGAGCACCACGCCGCCAACGTCGGCCGCATCTTCCGCCCCGCCGAGGAGCCGCTGACGCCCAACTGGAAGCACCTGCCCATCGGCTACCACGGCCGCTCCGGCACGATCGTCCCGGCCGGCACCCCCGTCGTACGCCCCGCGGGCCAGCGCATGCGCCCCGCCGGCGACTCCGTACCCGGGCAGCCCGGCCCCGCGTTCGGCCCGAGCATCCGCCTCGACATCGAGGCCGAGGTGGGCTTCGTCGTCGGCGTACCGTCGCGGATGGGCACGCCCGTGCCCCGTACCGCCTTCCGCGACCACGTGTTCGGCGTCTGCCTGGTCAACGACTGGTCCGCGCGCGACGTCCAGCCCTGGGAGCAGCGGCCCCTCGGCCCGCACCAGGCGAAGTCCTTCGCCACGTCCATCGGCAACTGGATCACCCCCCTCGACGCCCTGGAAGCCGCCCGCGTCGCCCCGCCGGAGCGGACGCACCCGCTGCTGCCGTACCTCGACGACACCGGCGCGGACGCGCGGCACGAAGGCTACGACCTGCGGCTCGAAGTCCGGATCAACGGCGAGACCGTCTCCCGCCCCCCGTTCGCCTCCATGTACTGGACCGCCGCGCAGCAGTTGGCGCACATGACCGTCAACGGCGCCTCCGTGCGCACCGGCGACCTCTACGCCTCCGGCACCGTCAGCGGGCCGGAACCCGACCAGGTCGGCTCGCTGCTGGAGCTGACGAAGGGCGAGGGCCCGTGGCTGGCGGACGGGGACGTCGTCGAGATCGACGGCTGGGCCCCCGGCCCGCACGGGGTGCGGATCGCCCTCGGCACGGTGACCGGCCAGGTGCAGCCGGCCGGCTGGACAGGCCAGTAGCACCCGGCGGCCCGGGGGTCCGGGGCGGCGCCCCGGACCCCCGCCGCTCAGCGGACGAACACCCCCGCGTTCCCGGCCAGGTCCAGGAAGTACTGCGGCGCCACGCCCAGCACCAGGGTCGCGGCCAGCCCGACGGCGATGGCCGTGACGGTGAACGCGCTCGGCACGGTCACCGCCGGGCCCTCCGGCCGCGGCTCGCTGAAGAACATCAGCACGATGACGCGGACGTAGAAGAACGCGGCGATGGCCGAGGCGATGACGCCGACGACGACCAGCGGCGTCGCGCCACCCTCCGCCGCCGCCTTGAACACCGCGAACTTCCCGGCGAAGCCGCTGGTCAGCGGGATGCCCGCCATCGCCAGCAGGAACACCGCGAAGACCGCCGCGACCAGCGGGGAACGCCGGCCGAGCCCCGCCCACTTGGACAGGTGCGTCGCCTCGCCGCCCGCGTCGCGCACCAGCGTGACGACGCTGAACGCGCCGAGCGTCACGAACGCGTACGCGGCCAGGTAGAACAGCACCGAGGAGATGCCCTCCTCGTTTGCCGCCGTGACACCCGCGAGGATGAACCCGGCGTGCGCGATGGAGGAGTACGCCAGCAGCCGCTTCACGTCGGTCTGGGTGATCGCGAGGATCGCGCCGATGACCATCGTGACGATCGCCACGCCCCACATCACCGGGCGCCAGTCCCACTTCAGGCCCGGCAGCACGACGTACAGCAGCCGCAGCAGCGCGCCGAACGCGGCGACCTTGGTGGCCGCGGCCATGTAGCCGGTGACGGGCGTGGGGGCGCCCTGGTAGACGTCCGGGGTCCACATGTGGAACGGCACGGCGCCGACCTTGAAGAGCAGGCCGAGCAGCACCATCGCGCCGCCGATGAGCAGCAGCGCGTCGTTGCCCATGGTGTCGGCGAGGGCCGGGGTCATCTTCTGCGGGTTGCCCGCGACGACGTCGGCGATCTCCGCGTACCGCACGCTGCCCGAGTAGCCGTACAGCAGCGCGATGCCGAAGAGCAGGAACGCCGACGAGAAGGCGCCCAGCAGGAAGTACTTCACCGCTGCCTCCTGCGACATCAGCCGCTTGCGGCGGGCGACGGCGCAGAGCAGGTACAGCGGCAGGGAGAAGACCTCCAGCGCGATGAAGAGCGTCAGCAGATCGTTCGCGGCGGGGAAGATGAGCATGCCGCCGGTCGCGAACATCAGCAGCGGGAACACCTCGGTGGTGGTGAACCCCGCCTTGACCGCGGCCTGTTCGGCCTTGCCACCGGGGACGGCGGCGGCCTCCGCGGCGAAGGAGTCGACCTGCTTGCCGTGCGCGACCGGGTCCAGCCTGCGCTCGGCGAAGGTGAACACCGCGAGCACCCCGACCAGCAGGATGACGCCCTGGAGGAAGAGCGCGGGGCCGTCGACGGCCAGCGCGCCCATCGCGGCGATCTGCGCCTCGTCCGTGCCCTTGCCGGAGACGGCCAGGGCGATGACGGCGCCGAACGCGCCGGCCATGGCGAGCACCGCGAGCCCGACCTGGGCGGTGTAGCGGTGCCGCCGGGGGACGAACGCCTCGATGGCCACGCCCAGGACGGCCGCGCCGATCACGATCAGCGTGGGCGCCAGCAGGTCGTACTCGATGTGCGGCGCCTTGATCTTGTCAATGCCGTCCTGCGCCATCCACAGGCTGTGGACACCCCTACTCATGCGCGGCCTCCACAGGGTTCACGTCCGGCTCGGGGTCGGACTTCTGCACGTCGGACATGGTGTGCTCGACGGCCGGGTTGACGATCTCGGTGAGCGGCTTCGGGTACACCCCGAGGCCGATGAGCAGCGCGATCAGCGGCGCGACCACCAGCATCTCGCGGGCCCGCAGGTCCGGCAGCTTCGCCACCTTCTCGGCGACCGGCCCCGTCATCGTCCGCTGGTACAGCACGAGGACGTAGATCGCGGCCAGCACGATACCCACGGTGGCGATGATGCCGATCGCCGGATAGCGGCTGAACGTGCCCACCAGCACCAGGAACTCGCTGACGAACGGCGCGAGCCCCGGCAGCGACAGCGTCGCCAGACCGCCGATCAGGAACGTGCCGGCCAGCACCGGCGCCACCTTCTGCACGCCGCCGTAGTCGGCGATGAGCCGCGAGCCGCGCCGGGAGATGAGGAAGCCGGCGACCAGCATCAGGGCGGCGGTGGAGATGCCGTGGTTGACCATGTACAGCGTCGCCCCGGCGTGGCCCTGGCTCGTCATCGCGAAGATGCCGAGCACGATGAAGCCGAAGTGGGAGATCGAGGCGTACGCGATCAGCCGCTTCATGTCCCGCTGCCCGATCGCGAGCAGCGCCCCGTACAGGATGCTGACCAGCGCGAGCACCAGCACCACCGGCGTCGCCCAGTCGCTCGCCTCGGGGAAGAGCCCGAGGCAGAAGCGGAGCATCGCGAACGTGCCGACCTTGTCGACCACCGCGGTGATGAGCACGGCGACCGGGGCCGTCGACTCCCCCATGGCGTTGGGCAGCCAGGTGTGCAGCGGCCACAGCGGCGCCTTGACGGCGAAGGCGAAGAAGAAGCCGAGGAAGAGCAGCCGCTCGGTGTTCGTCGAGATCTCCAGGTCGCCGTCGGCACGGGCCTGGAGGATCTCCTGGAGCGAGAACGTGCCCGCGCCCAGTTGGTCGTTGGTGACGACGAACAGCCCGATGACCGCGGCCAGCATGATGAGGCCGCCGGCCAGGTTGTAGAGCAGGAACTTCACGGCCGCGTACGAGCGCTGCCGCGCGGCTTCCTCCTCGCCGTGCTCGTGGGCCTTGTCCCCGAAGCCGCCGATGAGGAAGTACATCGGGATGAGCATGGCTTCGAAGAAGATGTAGAAGAGGAAGATGTCCGTGGCCAGGAAGCTGACGATCACCATCGCCTCGACGGCGAGGATCAGCGCGAAGAAGCCCTGGGTGGGACGCCAGCGCGAGGACTGCTTCCCGGTCGGGTCCGCGTCGTGCCAGCCCGCGAGGATGACGAACGGGATCAGCAGCGCCGTCAGCGCCACCAGCACGACGGCGATGCCGTCGACCCCCAGCTCGTATCTCACCCCGAAGTCGGCGATCCACGACCGCGACTCGGTGAGCTGGAAGCGGTCCCCGTTCGGGTCGTAGCGGACCGCGATCACCGCGGCCAGCACCAGCGTCACCAGCGAGACGCCCAGCGCGAGCCGCTTGGCCAGCTCGCGCTTGGCCGCGGGCACCGCGGCGGTGGCGATCGCGCCCACGGCCGGGACCGCCGCGGTGAGCGTCAGCAGCGGGAAGGAAGAATCAGCCATGGGTTCAGACCGCCCTCATCAGCAGGGTGGCGGCGATGAGGACCACCGCGCCCCCGAACATCGAGACCGCGTAGCTGCGGGCGTAGCCGTTCTGGACCCGCCGCATCCGGGCGGAGAGCCCGCCGAACGCCGCCGCGGTTCCGTTGACGATGCCGTCGACCAGCTTGTGGTCCAGGTAGACCAGGCCGCGGGTCAGGTACTCGCCGGGCTTGACCAGCGCCACGTGGTTGAAGTCGTCCTGCAGCAGGTCGCGCCGCGCGGCGCGGGTGAGCAGGGAGCCGCGCGGTGCCGCGGCGGGGACCGGGCGGCGGCCGTACTGCAGCCAGGCCGCCGCGACACCGAGCACCATGCAGGCGACGGTGGCGCCGGTGACCATGGGGACGCTCAGGCCGTCCGGCAGGTGCCCGTGCTCGAAGCCCGTGACCGGCTCCAGCCAGTGCACGAACCGCTCGCCGATGTCGAAGAACGCGCCCGCGCCGACCGAGCCGATCGCCAGCACGATCATCGGGATCGTCATCGTCTTCGGCGACTCGTGCGGGTGCGGCATGTCGCCCTTCGCGTCCGCCTCCCAGCGCTTCTCGCCGAAGAACGTCATGAGCATCACGCGCGTCATGTAGTACGCGGTGAGCGCCGCGCCCAGCAGCGCCGCGCCGCCCAGGATCCAGCCCTGCGTACCGCCCTTGGCGAACGCGGCCTCGATGATGAGGTCCTTGGAGAAGAAGCCGGAGAGCCCCGGGAAGCCGATGATCGCCAGATAGCCGAGGCCGAACGTGACGAACGTGACCGGCATGTACTTCCGCAGGCCGCCGTACTTGCGCATGTCGACCTCGTCGTTCATGCCGTGCATGACGGAGCCCGCGCCGAGGAAGAGCCCGGCCTTGAAGAAGCCGTGCGTCACCAGGTGCATGATCGCGAAGGCGTAGCCGATCGGGCCGAGCCCGGCGGCCAGGATCATGTAGCCGATCTGCGACATCGTCGAGCCGGCCAGCGCCTTCTTGATGTCGTCCTTCGCGCAACCGACGATCGCACCGAAGAGGAGCGTGACCGCGCCGACGATCGTGACGACGAGCTGCGCGTCCGGCGCCGCGTCGAAGATCGCGCCGGAGCGGACGATCAGGTAGACGCCGGCGGTCACCATCGTCGCGGCGTGGATCAGCGCGGAGACCGGCGTGGGGCCCTCCATCGCGTCGCCCAGCCAGGACTGCAGCGGCACCTGCGCCGACTTGCCGCACGCGGCGAGCAGCAGCATCAGGCCGATCGCCGTCAGCTTGCCCTCGCCGGTCTCGCCGACCGAGTTCATCACCGGCTCGAACGCGAAGGTGCCGAAGGTGACGAACATCAGCATGATCGCGATGGACAGGCCGACGTCGCCGACGCGGTTGACGATGAACGCCTTCTTCGCCGCCGTCGCCGCGCTCGGCTTGTGCTGCCAGAAGCCGATCAGCAGGTACGACGCGAGGCCGACGCCCTCCCAGCCGACGTACAGCAGCAGGAAGTTGTCCGCGAGGACCAGCAGCAGCATCGCCGCGAGGAAGAGGTTCAGATAGCCGAAGAACCGGCGGCGGCGCTCGTCGTGCTCCATGTAGCCCACGGAGTACACGTGGATGAGCGAGCCGACGCCGGTGATCAGCAGCACGAACGTCATCGAGAGCTGGTCGAGCTGGAACGCCGCGTCCGCCTGGAACCCCTCGACCGGAATCCAGGTGAAGAGGTGGCTGTGCAGCGCCCGCTCCTCGCCGTCCTTGCCGAGCATGTCGGCGAAGAGGACCAGGCCGAGGACGAAGGAGGTGAAGGCCAGGCCCGTACCGAGCCAGTGGCCCGTACGATCCAGCCTCCTCCCGCCGCACAGCAGCACCGCCGCGCCGAGCAGCGGCGCCGCGACGAGCAATCCGATGAGTGACTCCACTGGTGCGTCCCCTTACAGCTTCATCAAAGCGGCGTCGTCGACCGAGGCCGAGTGGCGGGAGCGGTAGAACGACACGATGATCGCCAGGCCGACCACGACTTCCGCGGCGGCGACGACCATGGTGAAGAAGGCGACGATCTGGCCGTCGAGGTTCCCGTGCATCCGGGAGAACGTGATCAGCGCCAGGTTGCAGGCGTTCAGCATCAGCTCGATGCACATGAACACCACGATGGCGTTCCGCCTGATGAGCACCCCGGCCGCGCCGATGGTGAACAGCAGCGCGGCGAGATACAAGTAGTTGACCGGGTTCACTCGCCCTCTCCCTTTCCGGCCTTCCCGCCGGCGTTCGCGCTGACGGAGCCGTTCGGCTCGGCGTCGTCGCCGGTGTCCGGTTCCAGGGCCTTGCCCTGGTAGTCGGCGGTGCGCTGCTCTATGGCGGCGAGATCCGCCAGCGCCTGCGCGGAGACGTCCCGGATCTGGCCGCGGTCGCGCAGCGTGCGGTTGACGGTGAGCTCGGACGGCGTGCCGTCGGGCAGCAGGGCCGGGATGTCCACCGCGTTGTGGCGGGCGTAGACGCCGGGCGCGGGCATCGGCGGCACCTGGACGCCGTCGCGTACGCGCTGGGCGGCCTGCTCGCGCTGGGTCGGGGTGGCCTCGGTCTTCTCGCGGTGGGTGAGGACCATGCCCGCGACCGCCGCGGTGATCAGCAGCGCGCCGGTCAGCTCGAAGGCGAAGACGTAGTCGCGGAAGATCAGCGCCGCCAGGCCGTGGACGTTGCCGCCGGAGTTGGCGTCCTCCAGGCCCTCGAAGCTGCTGAGGCTCGCGTTGCCGATGCCGGCCATCAGCAGCACGCCGAAGCCGATGCCGCAGAGCATCGCCAGCCAGCGCTGGCCCTTGATGGTCTCCTTCAGCGAGTCCGCGGCGCTGATGCCGACGAGCATCAGCACGAAGAGGAAGAGCATCATGACCGCGCCGGTGTAGACGACGATCTGGACCACGCCGAGGAAGTACGCGCCGTTGGCGAGGTAGAAGACCGCCAGGATCACCATCGTCCCGGCGAGGCAGAGCGCCGAGTGCACCGCCTTCTTCATCATCACGGTGCCCAGGGCACCGGCGACGGCGAAGATGGCCAGCACCCAGAACTGGGTCGCCTCCCCGGTGGACGTGGTGTAGCCGGCCTGGGCGAGGGCGTTCATGCCTGGGCTCCTTCGGAGTGCGGCTCCGGCTCCGGCGCCGACTCACCCTTGCTGACGGCGACCTGGCGCTCCGTACCCGGGGCGGCCTCGGAGACGAGGCCGCTGTAGTAGTCCTTCTCGGTCATCCCCGGGTAGATGGCGTGCGGCGAGTCGACCATGCCCTCCGTCAGGCCCGCGAGCAGCTCGTCCTTGGTGTAGATGAGCGACTCGCGGCTGCGGTCGGCCAGTTCGTACTCGTTGGTCATGGTCAGCGCCCGGGTGGGGCACGCCTCGACGCACAGTCCGCACAGGATGCAGCGCAGGTAGTTGATCTGGTAGACGCGGCCGTAGCGCTCGCCCGGCGAGTAGCGCTCCTCCTCGGTGTTGTCCGCGCCCTCGACGTAGATCGCGTCCGCCGGACAGGCCCAGGCGCACAGCTCGCAGCCGATGCACTTCTCCAGCCCGTCCGGGTGCCGGTTGAGCTGGTGGCGGCCGTGGAAGCGGGGCGCCGTCGGCTTCTTGTACTCGGGGTACTGCTCGGTCAGCCGCTTCTTGAACATGGCCTTGAAGGTCACGCCGAAGCCGGCCACCGGGTTGACGAACCCCTGCTTGTCCTTCTTTTCGTCAGCCATTGTCGGCCTCCTCAGTGTCGCCCCCGGGACCGTTCGTGCCCACCAGCTCGCGCTCGCGGCGCGAGGGGCGGCGGGGCGCGGGCGGGAGGGTCTGACCGGGCAGCGGCGGTACGGGGTAGCCGCCCGCCGTCGGGTCGAACTCCGGCTTGGGCTTGGCCGCCTCGCGGGCCGCCTCCTCCTTGTCCTTGCGGTCGCGGAAGATGTCTACGACGAAGGACAGCAGCAGGATCACCAGCAGCCCGCCGGCGATGTAGAGCACGATCTCGGTGAAGTCCACGTCCTCGTTGCGCAGCGCCCGGACGGTGGCGACCAGCATCAGCCACACCATGGAGACCGGGATGAGGACCTTCCAGCCCAGCTTCATGAACTGGTCGTAGCGCACCCGTGGGAGCGTGCCGCGCAGCCAGACGAAGAGGAACAGGCAGACGAGCACCTTGCCGGTGAACCAGAGCATCGGCCACCAGCCGGTGTTGGCGCCCTCCCACACGGTGCTGATCGGCGCGGGCGCGCGCCAGCCGCCGAGGAAGAGCGTCACGGCCACGGCGGACAGCGTCACCATGTGCACGTACTCGGAGAGCATGAACATCGCGAACTTGATCGACGAGTACTCGGTGGAGTACCCGGAGACCAGGTCGCCCTCGGACTCCGGCATGTCGAAGGGCAGCCGGTGCGCCTCGCCGACCATCGCGATGAGGTAGACGAGGAACGAGACCGGCAGCAGCACCGCGAACCAGCGGTCGTCCTGGGCCGCGACGATCTCCGAGGTCGACAGCGACCCGGAGTAGAGGAACACCGCGGCGAACGACAGGCCCATCGCGACCTCGTACGAGATCACCTGGGCCGTCGCGCGGACGCCGCCGAGCAGCGGGTACGTCGAGTTGGACGCCCAGCCGGCGAGGACGACGCCGTAGGCGGCGATGGAGGCGGTGGCCAGCACGTACAGCATGGCGACCGGGAGGTCGGTCAGCTGCAGTGCCGTGCGCTCGCCGAAGATCGACACCTGGTTGTCGGCGGGGCCGAAGGGGATGACCGCGATGGCCATGAAGGCGGGGATGGCGGCCAGCAGGGGCGCCAGGATGTAGACCGCCTTGTCGGCGCCCTTGACGATGATGTCCTCTTTGAACATCAGCTTCACGCCGTCGGCGAGCGACTGCAGCAGGCCCCAGGGGCCGTGCCGGTTCGGGCCGATGCGCAGCTGCATCCAGCCCAGGACCTTGCGCTCGAAGACGATCGCGACGAGGACCGTCACCATCAGGAACGCGAAGCAGAAGACCGCCTTGAGGAGGATCAGCCACCAGGGGTCGCCCCCGAAGTAGCTGAGGTCCTCCGCGGCGAGCACGCTCGCGCCGTGCGCCGCGGGTGCGCTTGCGATCACCGTCGTGCCTCCGTCGTATACGCAGCTACACAGGTTCGCGTCCGCATCGCAGTCACGCTTCGACCTCCTTGGATACGGCGGAAACCTGGACCAGGTCGCCGGGGTTCGCGCCCGTCGCCGCCGTCACGCCCGGGGCCGTCGACTGCAGGGGCAGCCAGACGACCTGGTCGGGCAGTTCCGCGGTGATCCGCAGCGGGAGCGTCACCGTGCCGGCGGGGCCGGTGACCGCGACCGGGTCGCCGTCGGCGGCGCCGGTGGCCTCCGCGGTGGCCGGCGAGAGCCGGGCCGCCGCCTCGTGGCGGGTGCCGGCCAGGGCGGCGTCGCCCTCCTGGAGCCGGCCCTCGTCGAGCAGCAGCCGGTGGCCGGCGAGCACCGCCTCGCCGGGGCCGGGCTGCGGCAGCGGCGCGGCGCGCTCGTCCGGCGGCGTGGGGCGCGGGCCGCCGGTGCTGACGCCCAGGCGGTCCAGCTCGGCCCGTACCGTACGGGCGTCGGGCAGGCCCAGGTGGACGTCGAGGGCGTCGGCGAGCATGTGCAGCACCCGCTGGTCGGCGGGCGCGAGCCGGCGGGTCATCTGGTCCGGCTTCAGCGCGGCCTCGAACGGCCGGACGCGGCCTTCCCAGTTGATGTACGTGCCCTGCTTCTCGGCGACCGCGGCCACCGGGAAGACCACGTCGGCCCGCTCGGTGACCTCGCTGGGCCGCTGCTCCAGGCTGACGACGAACTCCGCCCGGTCCAGCGCCCCGCGGGCCTTCTCCGGGTCCGGCAGGTCGGTGACCTGCACGCCGCCGACGAGCAGCGCGCCGATCTCCCCGGCCGCCGCGGCGTCGAGGATCCCGCCGGTGTCGCGGCCACGCGAACGCGGCAGTTCGGCCAGGCCCCACACGGCGGCGGTCTCGCGGCGGGCCTCGGCGTCGGTGCCGGACCGCCCGCCGGGCAGCATCCCGGGCAGCGCGCCGGCCTCGATCGCGGCGCGCTCGCCGGCGCGGCGCGGAATCCAGGCGAGGGTGGCGCCGGTGGCCTCCGCGGTGCGTACGACCGCGGACAGCGCGCCGCGTACGCCCGCCAGCCGCTCGCCGACGAGGATCACCGAGCCCGGCTGGCGCAGCGCGTCGGACGCGGCCTTGCCGTCCTCGCCGAGCCCGGCGCCGGAGCCGAGGGCGTCGAGCCAGCTCGGCTCGGTGCCGGGGGCGGCCGGCAGCAGCGTGCCGCCGGCCTTCGTCAGGCCGCGGGTGGCGAAGGGTGCGATCGAGTAGACCTTCAGGCCCTTCTTCCGCCACGCCTTGCGCAGCCGGAGGAAGACGCCGGGCGCCTCCTCCTCGGCCTCCAGGCCGGCGAGCAGCACCGCGGGCGCCTTCTCCAGCGCGCCGTAGGTGACGCCGAGGCCGCTGCCCGCGACCCGCGCGGCCAGGAACTCGGTCTCCTCTGCGCTGTGCACCCGGGCGCGGAAGTCGACATCGTTGGTGTCGAGCGCGGCGCGCGCGAACTTCGCGTACGCGTAGGAGTCCTCCAGCGTCAGCCGCCCGCCGGTGAGCACCCCCGCCCGCCCGCGGGCCGCCGCGAGCCCGGCGGCCGCGGCGCGCAGCGCCTCGGGCCAGCTCGCCGGCTGCAGTTCACCGTTCTCGTCGCGGACCAGCGGGTGGGTGAGCCGGTCGGGCAGCTGCGCGTAGCGGAAGCCGAACCGGCCCTTGTCGCACATCCACTCCTCGTTGACCGCGGGGTCGTTGGCGGCGAGGCGCCGCATGACCTTGCCGCGGCGGTGGTCGGTGCGGGTGGCGCAGCCGCCGGCGCAGTGCTCGCAGACGGACGGCGAGGAGATCAGGTCGAAGGGGCGCGAGCGGAAGCGGTACATCTTCGAGGTGAGCGCGCCGACCGGGCAGATCTGGATGGTGTTGCCCGAGAAGTACGACTCGAAGGGCACGCCCTCGCCCGTACCGACCTGCTGCAGCGCGCCGCGCTCCAGCAGCTCGATCATCGGGTCGCCCGCGATCTGGTTGGAGAACCGGGTGCAGCGCGCGCACAGCACGCAGCGCTCGCGGTCGAGCAGCACCTGCGTCGAGATCGGCACGGGCTTCTCGAAGGTGCGCTTCTGGCCGTCGAAGCGGCTCTCGGCCTGGCCGTTGGACATCGCCTGGTTCTGCAGGGGGCACTCGCCGCCCTTGTCGCAGACCGGGCAGTCCAGCGGGTGGTTGATGAGCAGCAGCTCCATCACGCCGCGCTGCGACTTCTCGGCGACGTCGGAGGTGAGCTGGGTCCTGACCACCATCCCGTCGGTGCAGGTGATGGTGCAGGACGCCGACGGCTTGCGCTGGCCCTCGATCTCGACGATGCACTGGCGGCAGGCGCCGACCGGGTCGAGCAGCGGGTGGTCGCAGAACCGCGGGACCTCGATGCCGAGTTGCTCGGCGGCCCGGATGACCAGGGTGCCCTTGGGCACGCTGACCTCGACGCCGTCGATGGTCAGCGTGACCAGATCGGTCTTCTCGGGTGCCTTTTCCGGCTCCGTGACGGTCACGCGGTCACCTCCTGGTGGGTCGTGGAGCCGGGGGTGTCGGCCCAGGCGGTGGATCTGGCCGGGTCAAAGGGGCAGCCGCCGCCGGTGACGTGCTGCTCGTACTCCTCGCGGAAGTACTTCAGCGAGGAGAAGATCGGCGCGGCGGCGCCGTCCCCGAGGGCGCAGAAGGACTTGCCGTTGATGTTGTCGGCGATGTCGTTGAGCTTGTCGAGGTCGGAGAGGGAGCCCTTGCCGGCCTCGATGTCGCGGAGCAGCTGGACGAGCCAGTACGTGCCCTCGCGGCAGGGCGTGCACTTGCCGCAGGACTCGTGCTCGTAGAACTCGGTCCAGCGGGTGACGGCCCGCACCACGCAGGTCGTCTCGTCGAAGCACTGGAGCGCCTTGGTGCCGAGCATGGAGCCGGCGCCGCCGACGCCCTCGTAGTCGAGGGGGACGTCCAGGTGCTCCTCGGTGAGCATCGGGGTGGAGGAGCCGCCGGGGGTCCAGAACTTCAGCCGGTGGCCGGGGCGCATGCCGCCGCCCATGTCGAGCAGTTGGCGCAGGGTGATGCCGAGCGGCGCCTCGTACTGGCCGGGGCGGGCGACGTGGCCGGAGAGGGAGTACAGCGTGAAGCCCGGGGACTTCTCGCTGCCCATCGTGCGGAACCACTCCTTGCCCTTGTTCATGATCGCGGGAACAGAGGCGATGGACTCGACGTTGTTCACCACAGTGGGGCAGGCGTAGAGGCCCTCGACGGCCGGGAAGGGGGGACGCAGCCGGGGCTGGCCGCGGCGGCCCTCCAGCGAGTCGAGCAGCGCGGTCTCCTCACCGCAGATGTACGCGCCGGCGCCGGCGTGCACCGTGACGTCCAGGTCGAGCCCGGAGCCGAGGACGTTCTTGCCGAGGAAGCCCGCGGCGTACGCCTCGCGGACCGCCTCGTGCAGCCTGCGCAGCACCGGCACGACCTCGCCGCGCAGGTAGATGAACGCGTGGTTGGACCGGAACGCGTAACAGGCGATGACGATGCCCTCGATGAGGGAGTGCGGGTTGGCGAAGAGCAGCGGGATGTCCTTGCAGGTGCCCGGCTCCGACTCGTCGGCGTTGACGACGAGGTAGTGCGGCTTGCCGTCGCCCTGCGGGATGAACTGCCACTTCATGCCGGTGGGGAAGCCTGCGCCGCCGCGGCCGCGCAGGCCGGCGTCCTTGACGTACGCGATGACGTCGTCGGGCGACATCGCGAGGGCCTTGCGCAGGCCCTCGTAGCCCTCGTTGCGCCGGTACGTGTCCAGGGTCCAGGACTCGGGGTGGTCCCAGAAGGCGGAGAGCACCGGGGTCAGCAGCTTCTCCGGCGAGTCGACGGTCATCACGCGCCCTCCTCCTCGGTGGGCTCATCCGCGGACGCGGTGGACGGGTGCGCCGGGTCGGACGCGGAGGTCTGCTGCGGCGCGTCGTGCGAACTGGGGTGGCCGGCCGGCGGCTGGTCCTCCAGCGCGTCCGGCGGCGGGTTCTCCGGGTGCGGCTCGCTGCGCTGGCTGACCACGCGCGCCGCGGGCTCCTCGCCCTTGGCCATGCGCAGCCCGATGAGCGAGGCGGGGCCCGCGCCGCCGGACTCCGCGACGGCGCCGGGGCGCTCGTCGGGGAAGCCGGCCAGTATGCGGGCGGTCTCCTTGAACGTGCACAGCTTCGCGCCGCGGGTGGGGTGCACCTCGGCACCCGCACGCAGGTCGTCCACGAGCCGCTTGGCGGACTCGGGCGTCTGGTTGTCGAAGAACTCCCAGTTGACCATCACCACGGGGGCGAAGTCGCAGGCGGCGTTGCACTCGATGTGCTCCAGGGTGACCATGCCGTCCTCGGTGGTCTCCTGGTTGCCGACGCCCAGGTGCTCCTTCAGCTCGTCGAAGATGGCGTCGCCGCCCATGACCGCGCAGAGCGTGTTGGTGCAGACCCCGACCTGGTAGTCGCCGGAGGGCTTGCGCCGGTACATGGTGTAGAAGGTGGCGACGGCGGTCACCTCGGCGGCGGTCAGGTCCAGCATCTCCGCACAGAACTGCATGCCGGTGCGGGTGACGTGCCCCTCCTCCGACTGCACCAGGTGCAGCATCGGCAGCAGCGCCGACCGGCTGTCCGGGTAGCGGCCGATGATCTCCCGCGCGTCCGCGGCGAGCCGCTCGCGCACCTCGGCCGGGTAGTCGGGGGCGGGGAGCTGGGGCATGCCCAGCGAGACGGCCGCTTGGGCCCCCGCGTCACGTTCTGCTGTCGTCATCGGTCGACGCCTCCCAGCACGGGGTCGATGGATGCGATCGACACGATCACGTCGGCCACCTGGCCGCCCTCGGTCATGGCCGCGATGGCCTGCAGGTTCACGAACGACGGCTCGCGGAAGTGCACCCGGAACGGACGGGTGCCGCCGTCGCTGACGGCGTGTACGCCGAGTTCGCCCTTGGGCGACTCCAGCGCCACGTACGCCTGCCCCGGCGGCACCCGGAAGCCCTCGGTGACCAGCTTGAAGTGGTGGATCAGGGCCTCCATGGAAGTGCCCATGATGTTCTTGATGTGGTCCAGCGAGTTGCCGAGGCCGTCGGGCCCCAGCGCGAGCTGCGCGGGCCAGGCGATCTTCTTGTCGCCGACCATCACCGGGCCGGGCTCCAGCCGGTCCACGCACTGCTCGACGATCCGCAGCGACTGGCGCATCTCCTCCAGCCGGATGAGGAAGCGGCCGTAGGCGTCGGCGGTGTCGGCGGTGGGGACGTCGAAGTCGTACGTCTCGTAGCCGCAGTACGGGTCCGTCTTGCGCAGGTCGTGCGGCAGCCCGGTGGCGCGCAGGATCGGTCCGGTGGCGCCCAGCGACATGCAGCCGGCCAGGTCCAGATGCGCGATGCCCTGCATCCGGGCCTTGAACGCCGGGTTGTTGGTGGCGAGCTTGTCGTACTCCGGGAAGTTCTTGCGGAGCGACTTGATCGTCTCGCGGACGGCGTCGACCGCGCCGGGCGGCAGGTCCTGGGCGAGGCCGCCGGGGCGGATGAACGCGTGGTTCATGCGCAGGCCGGTGATCAGCTCGAACAGGTCGAGGACCATCTCGCGGTCGCGGAAGCCGTAGACCATGACCGTGGTGGCGCCCAGCTCCATGCCGCCGGTGGCGATGGCCACCAGGTGGGAGGCGATCCGGTTCAGCTCCATCAGCATGACCCGGATGACGGTGGCCCGGTCGGGCACCTCGTCGGTGACGCCGAGCAGCTTCTCCACCGCCATGCAGTACCCGGCCTCGTTGAAGAACGAGGTCAGGTAGTCCATGCGGGTCACGAAGGTGGAGCCCTGGGTCCACGTGCGGTATTCGAGGTTCTTCTCGATGCCGGTGTGCAGGTAGCCGATCCCGCAGCGGCACTCCGTCACGGTCTCGCCGTCGATCTCCAGGATGAGCCGCAGCACGCCGTGGGTGGAGGGGTGCTGGGGGCCCATGTTGACGACGATCCGCTCGTCGTCGGCCCGGTGGACCGACTCGACGACCTCGTCCCAGTCGCCGCCGGTGACCGTGTAGACGGTGCCCTCGGTGGTCTCCCGGGCCGCCCCGGTCGCGTGGGTGGTGCTCATCGGTACGACCTCCGCTGGTCGGGAGCCGGGATCTGGGCGCCCTTGTACTCGACGGGGATGCCGCCGAGGGGGTAGTCCTTGCGCTGCGGATGGCCCTGCCAGTCGTCCGGCATGAAGATCCGGGTCAGCGCCGGGTGCCCGTCGAAGACGATGCCGAAGAAGTCGTACGTCTCGCGCTCGTGCCAGTCGTTGGTCGGGTAGACCTCCACGACGGACGGGATGTGCGGGTCGGCGTCGGGCGCGCTGACCTCGACCCGGAGCAGCCGGGTGTGGGTGAGCGAGCGCAGGTGGTACACGGCGTGCAGCTCGCGGCCCTTGTCGCCGGGGTAGTGCACGCCGGAGACGCCGGTGCACAGCTCGAAGCGCAGCGCCGGGTCGTCGCGCAGGGTCCGCATCACGCGCAGCAGGTGGGCCCGGTCGATGTGGAAGGTCAGCTCGCCGCGGTCGACGACGGTCTTCTCGATGACGTTCTCCGGGACGAGCCCCTGCTCCTCCAGAGCGCCCTCCAGCTCGTCCGCGACCTCGTCGAACCAGCCGCCGTAGGGGCGCACGGACTCGCCGGGCAGCCGGACGCTGCGCACCAGGCCGCCGTAGCCGGAGGTGTCGCCGCCGTCCTCGGAGCCGAACATGCCGCGCTGGACGCGGATGGTCTCGCCGTGATCGCCGCGCCGGCCCGGCAGGTTCTCCGCGTTCACGTCCTGGTCGGGGTTCACCCCGTCCGCGTTCTCCCCACTCACCGGAGAAGACCCTTCATCTCGATCGTCGGCAGCGCCTTCATCGCGGCCTCCTCGGCCTCCCGGGCGGCCTCCTCGCGGTTCACGCCGAGCTTCTCGTGGCGGATCTTCTCGTGCAGCTTGAGGATCGCGTCCATGAGCATCTCGGGGCGCGGCGGGCAGCCGGGCAGGTAGATGTCGACCGGCACGACGTGGTCGACGCCCTGCACGATCGCGTAGTTGTTGAACATGCCGCCGGACGAGGCGCAGACGCCCATGGAGATGACCCACTTGGGGTTCGGCATCTGGTCGTAGACCTGTCGCAGCACCGGCGCCATCTTCTGGCTCACCCGGCCCGCGACGATCATCAGGTCGGCCTGGCGGGGCGAGCCGCGGAAGACCTCCATGCCGAAGCGCGCCAGGTCGTAGCGGCCGGCGCCGGCGGTCATCATCTCGAACGCGCAGCAGGCGAGGCCGAACGTCGCCGGGAAGACCGACGACTTGCGCGCCAGTCCGGCGGCCTCCTCGACCGTGCTCAGGATGAACCCGCTCGGGAGCTTTTCCTCAAGTCCCATTCGTGGTGCCCCCTAGTCCCATTCCAGTCCGCCGCGGCGCCACACGTAGGCGTACGCGACGAAGACGGTGAGCACGAAGAGCAGCATCTCCACGAGCCCGAAGATCCCGAGGGCGTCGAACGAGACGGCCCACGGGTAGAGGAAGACGATCTCGATGTCGAAGATGATGAACAACATCGCCGTCAGGTAGTACTTGACCGGGAAGCGACCCCCGCCGGGCGGCATCGGAGTCGGCTCGATGCCGCACTCGTACGCCTCGAGCTTGGCCCGGTTGTAGCGCTTCGGACCCACGAGCGCCGCCGCGACCACGGAGAACACCGCGAAGGCCGCCGCAATGGCTCCGAGCACGAGGATCGGCGTGTATACGTTCACCGCTGCCCCGCTCCTCTCCAGTCGACGATGACTGCCTGCCAGTCCACACCGGACTCGCGTTCCTGCCCCACCAAGATCGCGCACATGTGAGGCAGTTCACAAGCCCTACTGATGGGCATCTTATGCCCACTGCTCTGTGATCTGTGACACGGGGGTCCCCTACGGCTTTGTGATCTTAACCACCCGGCGATCGATCGGACGATCGAATGCCTGCCGGAGGGCTCACGCGGTGCGAAGGAACGATCACCGGATCGCCGCCGCCGGCGGGCAGCCGCAGGTCAGCGGCGCGCTCGCGAACAGGGCTCCGCGGGCGGGCCTTTTCGCCGCGGGACGGCGGGAGGCAAATTCGAGCGCCCGCACGCTCAATTGTTATTGCGGGCCACGCGCACGTGCGTACGCCCTCTCAAGCGCCTCCGCGGGGAGGGCGGGGCGGGGAAACGGACCGGAGTGATTTGGGCCACAGCACGGGTTCCGCAACAAGGGCCCTTGCTTGGTTTGCGGCGGGAGAAGTGATAACCGTCCGGCAACGTTCGGCGGGCGGCCCAAATGCCGTGCGTATCGGCCGGGTAACGGCGGACGGGAAGCCGGGGGCCGGGCGGCGACGGAGGAACAGACCGCCCAAATGCCCCATTTCGCGGACAGGGCCGCCAAGTGTGGCGCATCCCACGACTGTTGAAAGACGGACCTTCCCCCTGATAGCGCTGGTGTTCATGTCCCGTAAACCGCACATACCCAGCCACCGGAAGCCCCGGCGCCGGCAGACCCCCGCGTGGGTCGTCCGCACCGGAGTCGCCGGTGGCGCCCTCGGCACCATGGTCGCGACGGCGGCGTCCGCTCCCGCCCTCGCAGACAGCAGCAAGACGGCCGGGTCGACGGCCACCGAGTCGACCGCCGAACTCCCCGCCGTGACCGCCGAGCTTCCCGCCGTCGGCGTGAACACGGCGCTCGCCACCGGCGTCGAGCAGAGCGCCGACGCCACCCAGACCGCGGCCATGCGCCTCGAACTGCGCACGCAGGCGCAGGAGGCCGCCCAGGACGCCCACAAGGCGGCCGCGAAGGCCAAGAAGGAGGCGGAGGCCCGCGCCGCCGCCGAGGAGCGCGCCCAGGAGCGCGCAGCGGCCCGCGCCGCGGAGCGCGAGGAGCTGGCCGCGGCCTCGGCCTCCTCCGCCCCCGACGCCGACTCCGCCCCGGCCGCCGAGACCCCCGCGGCGGCCCCGGCCGCGTCGGGCAGCGTCGGCACGGTGCTGGACTTCCTCAACGCCCAGGTCGGCAAGGCGTACGTGCTCGGCGCCACGGGCCCGTCGTCGTACGACTGCTCGGGCCTGACCCAGGCCGCCTTCCGCACCGTGGGCGTGGAACTCCCCCGCACGGCCGCGGAGCAGTCCACGGTCGGCACCCCGGTGGCGGTCTCCGACGTCCAGCCCGGCGACCTGGTCTTCTGGGGCGGCACCGGCTCGGCGTACCACGTGGCCGTCTACATCGGCGACGGCAAGTATCTGGACGCGGCCAACCCGTCGAAGGGCGTCGTCATCCAGGAGATGTCGTACTACATGCCCACGTCGGCCGCCCGGGTCCTCTGACCCCGTACCGTCCGCACGACGCGAGAGCCCCCGCCGGCTTCCCCGGCGGGGGCTCTGCCGTGCGCGCTCAGCCGTGTGTGCACGAATTCTCAAGCCCGGGCGCGGGCGCGCCCCGGAGGGCCTCACAGCTTGCGGGCGAGCCCGCCGTGGTCGCCCGTCCCGGGGCCCCTCTCGCGGAGAGGTGCGCGGCGCCTTGTGCGCGGTTTCTCAAGAACGGCCGCACCCGCGGGCCCGCGGGTGACCGGCCGCGACCGGCCCGACGGTCACGCGCGGGGGGCGACCTTCGTCAGGCCGTTGATGATGCGGTCCATGGCGTCGCCGCCCTGGGGGTCCGTGAGGTTCGCCAGCAGCTTCAGGGTGAAGCGCATCAGGACCGGGTGGGTCAGGCCGCGTTCCGTGGCCAGCCGCATGACCTTCGGGTTGCCGATGAGGCGGACGAAGGCGCGACCCAGCTGGTAGTAGCCGCCGTAGGTGTCCTTGAGGACCTTCGGGTAGCGCTTCAGGGCCAGCTCGCGCTGCGCGTACGTCGCGCGGCCGTGGGCCTGGACGACGACGTCCGCGACGATCTGGCCGGACTCCATCGCGTACGCGATGCCCTCGCCGTTGAACGGGTTGACCATGCCGCCGGCGTCGCCGACGAGGAGCAGGCCGCGGTCGTAGTGCGGCTGGCGGTTGAAGGCCATGGGCAGGGCGGCGCCGCGGATGGGGCCCGTCATGTTGTCCGGGGTGTAGCCCCACTCCTCCGGCATCGAGGCGCACCAGGCCTTGAGCACGTCCCGCCAGTCCAGCTCCTTGAAGGCGGAGGAGGAGTTGAGGATGCCGAGGCCGACGTTGGACGTGCCGTCGCCCATGCCGAACACCCAGCCGTAGCCGGGCAGCAGCCGGTCCTCAGGGCCGCGCTTGTCCCACAGCTCCAGCCAGGACTCCAGGTAGTCGTCCTCGTGCCGCGGGGAGGTGAAGTACGTCCGCACGGCCACGCCCATCGGGCGCTTCTCGTTGCGGTGGAGGCCCATGGCGAGCGAGAGCCGCGAGGAGTTGCCGTCGGCGGCGATGACCAGCGGGGCGTGGAAGGTGACGGGCGTCTTCTCCTCGCCGAGCTTCGCGTGCACGCCCGTGATCCGGCCCGTGCGCTCGTCGATGACGGGCTGGCCGACGTTGCACCGCTCGTACAGCCGGGCGCCCGCCTTCTGGGCCTGCTGGGCGAGCTGCTGGTCGAAGTCGTCGCGCTTGCGCACCAGCCCGTAGTCGGGGTAGGCGGCCAGCTCCGGCCAGTCGAGCTGCAGCCTGTTGCCCCCGGCGATGATGCGCAGGCCCTTGTTCCGCAGCCAGCCGGCCTCTTCGGAGACGTCGATGCCCATGGCGATGAGCTGCTTCGTCGCCCGCGGGGTGAGCCCGTCGCCGCAGACCTTCTCGCGGGGGAACGCCGTCTTCTCCAGCAGCAGGACGTCGAGCCCCGCCTTCGCGAGGTAGTACGCGGTCGTCGAGCCGCCCGGCCCGGCCCCGACGACGATCACATCGGCGGTGCGGGTGGACTCAGAGGCGTCGGTCACGGCGGCTCCCAGGTAACGCGGGTCGTTCCCCGCAGTCTAAGTGCCGCCACCGACACCGCTGCGCCCGCCCCGGGGCGGGGCGTCAGCTCGGGGCGTAGGCGCGGTGGAGGGCGACGATGCCGCCGCTGAGGTTGCGCCAGGCGGGGCGGGTCCAGCCGGCGTCGGCGAGCCGGGCCGCCAGGCCGGGCTGGTCGGGCCAGGCGCGGATGGACTCCGCGAGGTAGACGTAGGCGTCCGGGCTGCTGCTCACCCGCTCCGCGATCGGCGGCAGCGCGCGCATCAGGTACTCCGTGTAGACCGTCCGGAACGGCGCCCACGTCGGGTGGGAGAACTCGCAGATCACCAGCCGGCCGCCGGGCCGCGTCACCCGCCGCATCTCGCGCAGCGCCGCGGCCGTCTCCTGGACGTTGCGCAGCCCGAAGGAGATCGTCACCGCGTCGAACACCCCGTCCGCGAACGGCAGCCGCGTCGCGTCCCCCGCCGTCAGCGGCAGCCGCGGGTGGCGCCGCTTGCCCTCGCGCAGCATCCCCAGCGAGAAGTCGCACGGCACCACGTACGCGCCCGCCGCCGTGAACGGCAGCGACGACGTGCCCGTACCCGCCGCCAGGTCCAGCACCCGCTGCCCCGGCCGGGCGTCGACCGCGCGGGCGACCGCCCTGCGCCACAACCGCGCCTGGCCGAGGGAGAGGACGTCGTTGGTGAGGTCGTAGTTCGCGGCGACGTCGTCGAACATCGCCGCCACCTCGTGGGGCTGCTTCTCCAGGGTCGCGCGGGTCACCGGTCGGCCTCCACCAGCGTCAGTTCCGGGTGCGCCGTACCGCCGTCGATGGCGGTGGACGACAGGTGCGAGACGACGCGGTCGTCCACGGGGTCGTGCGCCGGGTCGTCGTGCACCACGAGATGCTCATATGTTGTCGCCCGCTGCGCGGGCACCCTGTCGGCACCGCGGATCATCTCGATGATCTCGCGCAGGTTCGAGCGGTGCCGCGCCCCGGCGGAGGACACCACGTTCTCCTCCAGCATCACCGAGCCGAGGTCGTCCGCGCCGTAGTGCAGCGTCAGCTGGCCGGCGTCCTTGCCGGTGGTCAGCCAGGAGCCCTGGATGTGCGCGACGTTGTCGAGGAAGATCCGCGCGATGGCGATCATCCGCAGGTACTCCAGCGTGGTCGCCTGGGTGCGGCCCTTCAGCTTGTTGTTCTCCGGCTGGTACGTGTACGGGATGAACGCCCGGAACCCGCCGCTGCGGTCCTGTACGTCCCGGATCATCCGCAGGTGCTCGATCCGCTCGGCGTTCGTCTCGCCGGTGCCCATCAGCATCGTGGACGTCGACTCCACGCCCAGCCCGTGCGCCGTCTCCATGATCTCCAGCCAGCGCTCGCCGCTCTCCTTCAGCGGTGCGATGGCCTGCCGCGGCCGGGCCGGCAGCAGCTCGGCGCCGGCGCCGGCGAAGGAGTCCAGGCCGGCGGCGTGGATGCGGCGGATGGCGTCCTCCGCGGTGGTGCCGGAGATGCGCGCCATGTGCTCGACCTCGGAGGCGCCGAGGGAGTGGATGACGAGCTGCGGGTACGCCTTCTTGATCGCGGAGAAGTGCTCTTCGTAGTACTCCACGCCGAAGTCGGGGTGGTGCCCGCCCTGGAACATGATCTGCGTGCCGCCGAGCTGCACGGTCTCCTCGCAGCGGCGCAGGATGTCGTCGAGCCCGCGGATCCAGCCCTTGTCCTTGGCGGTGGGCGGGGCGTAGAACGCGCAGAACTTGCAGGCCGTGACGCAGACGTTGGTGTAGTTGATGTTCCGCTCGATGATGTACGTCGCGATGTGCTCGGTCCCCGCGTAGCGCGTACGGCGTACGGCGTCGGCGGCGGCGCCCAGCGCGTGCAGCGGGGCGGAGCGGTACAGGTCGAGGGCCTCGCCGGGGGTGACGCGGCCCCCCGCGGCGGCGCGGTCCAGGACTGCCTGCAGATCGGTGGTCACGGTGACCGGCCCCTTCCGCGAGTGGTGCGTACGAGCGAACCCCAGCCTACGCGGAGCGGGTCGCCGGCTCCGGCCGGGCCTCTCCGTCAGCCCGGGTCCTTCGACAGGGTCGAACGCGGGTTGCCCGAGGCGTCCGCGTCGGAGCGGTACTCGACCGTCTCGCCGCCCTTGTGGGTGAGGGTCACCGTCGACTCGCCGGGAGCGCAGAGGCCCTCGGTGTTCTCCCTGGCCGGGTCGTCCTCCTCGTGGAGGGTGAGGGTCGTGTCGGTGGCGGCGGTGAGCTTGGCGCGGCTGTAGCAGTGCGCGACGTCGTAGACGGAGTAGTCGAAGTACGCAACGTACTCGCCCTTCCCACCCTCCTTGATCTCCACGCTGACGCTGCCGTTCGGCACCCCGTTCTCCTGGACGATCTCGCCCTTCCAGCCGCCGGCGAACTTCTCCGGTACGCCGTCCGCCGCCGCCCCCGTCGGCTCCTCGGAAGGGCTCTCGGTCCCCGAGTCGGAGCCGCCGGTGCCACCGTTGTTCTCCTCGTTGCCGTTGCCGCCGCTGTCGACAGCGCCTCGGGTGGGGGTGTCCCCGGCCTGCGAGTTCTCCGCGCCACCGTCCAGCAGTCCGGGTATGAAGAACAGGCCGATCATCAGCGCCGCCAGCGCGCCGGCGACGGAGAGCACCAGGGTGCAGCTGAACCGGCGCGAGCGCAGGCCGACTTCCGCACGCCGCTCGGGCGCGGTCGCCGCGACGGCGCCGAAGCCGGCGCCTCCGGCGGCCCCGGCCCCGGATCCCGCCCCGCCCGGCGGCGTCGCGCCGTCCGGCGCGGGCATCCCCGTGCCCGGAGTACCCGGAGCCCCCGACCCCGCCGCCGTACCGTCGAGCACCGGCGGCGGCCCGAACGTCCCCGGCCCGTACTCCGCCGACTGCAGCGGCACCGGCCCCGAGGGCGGCCCGTCGGTCCGCCGCTCCGGCGCCGCCGCCGGCTGCGCCTCCATCGCCAGCAGCTCCACCGCGCGCCGGCTGATCTGCTCCGTCACCGGCGGCGGCAGCCACCCGGGCCGTACGAGGTGCGCCGCCTCGCCGCCCTCCGTCAGCCCGCGCACCAGCTCCGCCGGCTCCGGCCGCGCCGCCGGGTCCTTCGACAGGCACGCGAGGGCCAGGTCCCGCAGCTCGCCCGTCAGGCCGTGCAGTTGCGGCTCCTCGTGCACCACCAGGTACAGCAGCGTGGGCGCGCTGTCGCCCGGGAACGGCGACCGCCCGGTGGCCGCGAAGACCAGCACGGCGCCCAGGCTGAAGACGTCGCCGGCGCCGGTGACGGGCCGGCCGAGGATCTGCTCGGGCGACATGTAGCCGGGCGAGCCGACCGAGGCGCCGGAGGCGGTCAGCGAGGCGGTGCCGTCGGTGGCGCGGGCGATGCCGAAGTCGATGAGCCGGGGGCCGTCGAGGGTCAGCAGGACGTTGGAGGGCTTGACGTCGCGGTGGACGAGCCCGAGTCCGTGCACCGCCGCCAGCGCCTCCGCGAGCCCCGCGCCCATGGGGCGCAGGGTCTCCTCGGGCAGCGGCCCGTGCTCGGCGACGGCGTCGCTGAGGCTGGGCCCGGCGACGTACCCGGTGGCGACCCACGGCACGTCGTCGTCGGGACCGGCGTCGAGCACGGGCGCGGTCCACGCGCCGCCGACGCGGCGCGCGGCCTCGACCTCGCGGCGGAACCGGGTGCGGAACTCGTCGTCGTGCGCGAAGTGCGGGTGGACGACCTTGACGGCCACGGTGGCGCCGCCCGGGCTGCGGCCCAGGAAGACCCGGCCCATGCCGCCGGAGCCGAGCCTGCCGAGCACCCGGTACGGTCCTACGGCCTCCGGATCACCGCTCTGTACTGGCTGCATGGAATCCCCCCGGACCCGCCTCTCCACGGTCCCTCGTACACCCGTCCTGTGGCCGACCCAGCTTAGGCCCTGTCGTTTGGATCTTCGCCGGGCTCGCGGCGGGACCCGAACGACAGGCCCTAGGCGGCCCCCGCCGCCGGCAGCAGCCGTACCCGTGCCTCGTCCGGGAAGCCCGCCCTGCGGGCGAACTCGTCGATGCCCTCCAGCTGCGCCGGGCCCAGCCTGAAGTCCAGCGTGCGGAAGTACCGTTCGAGCAGCGGCGGGTCGAACGACTCCCACCGCGCCGCCTGCTCCGCGACCTTGTCGACCTCCGCGAGCGACAGGTCGCGGGAGTCGAGGAACGCCCGGTGCACGTTCGCCACCAGCCCGGGTTCGCGCGCGAGGAAGTCGCGGCGTACCGCCCACACGGCGAAGACGAACGGCAGCCCGGTCCACTCCTTCCACATCTGCCCGAGGTCGTGGACGTGCAGCCCGAGCCGCGGGGCGTCGTGCAGCGAGGCGCGCAGGGCGGCGTCCCCGATGAGCACTCCTGCCTGCGCCTCGCGCATCATCAGTGAGAGGTCGGGCGGGCAGGAGTAGTAGTCGGGCGCGATGCCGTACTGCTCGTCGATCAGAAGCTCGGCCAGGCGCACGGAGGTGCGGGAGGTGGAACCGAGCGCCACGCGCTCCCGGTCCAGATCCGCCAGCGGCCGCTGCGAGACGATCACGCAGGACATCACGGGCCCGTCGCAGCCGACGGCGATGTCGGAGAGGGCGACCAGGTCGTCGGCGTGTCGCAGGTATTCCACGAGGGTGACGGGGGCGATGTCCAGCTCCCCGTCGACGAGCTGCTCGCTGAGCCGTTCCGGGGTGTCCTTCGAAAGCTCCAGGTCGAGCAGGCTGCCCGTACGGGCGAGGCCCCAGTAGAGGGGGACGCAGTTCAGGAACTGGATGTGGCCGACTCGTGGCCGGCGCCGAGCTCCTGCGTCAGGAGGTGGTGCTGTCACGGCTCCGAGGCTAGCCCCAGCCCCGACCGCACGCGGGTACGGGGGCTCACCGGAGGGTGATCTTCTCTCTACCGGGGCGGGCCCGCGCGTGCTAGGCTCAACCGCAAGTTGCAGTTTGGTTTCCTTGCAGTACCGTGCCTGCGGAGATTGTGACGCCGCAGGCATGTGTCGTTTTCAGGCTTCTTCGAGGCTCTGGGGCAGGGCGACCCTTTGGCCCAAGGAGGGCTCATGGCTACCGGAACCGTCAAGTGGTTCAACGCTGAAAAGGGCTTCGGCTTCATCGCCCAGGACGGCGGCGGTCCCGATGTCTTCGTCCACTACACCGCTATCAACGCCCAAGGCTTCCGCTCGCTCGAAGAGAACCAGCAGGTGACCTTCGACGTGCAGCAGGGCCCGAAGGGTCCGCAGGCGGCGAACGTCTCCCCGTCGTGACGCACGCCCCACGCTGACCTGAGGAACCCCCGTCCGCCTGGCGGGGGTTTTCTCATGCCCGGGTGTCGGCGGGGGCGGATACGGTGGGCCCATATGAGCGACGTGGAGACGGGCACGGAGCCCGAGCACGACACAGCGGACAGGGCTGCCGGGGGCGCGCAGGCGGACGCCGCAGGGAGCGGGCAGGCCGACGAGGCCGCCGCCGAACTCGCCGCCGGAGCCGCCGCGGACGACACCGACCGGCCCGGGATCACCGAGCAGCTGATCCGCGAACTGCTGCGCGACCAGCACCCCGACCTCGCCGACCACCCCCTCGCCCTCGGCGCCCTCGGCTGGGACAACCAGCTGTGGCGGCTCGGCGACGACCTCGCCGTCCGCCTCCCGTGGGCGACGGAGTCCTCCGACGAACTGCTCCGCAAGGAGCACGCCTGGCTCCCCGGGCTGGCCCCGCTCCTGCCGCTGCCCGTGCCCGTACCGCAGCGGTTCGGCGAGCCCTCCGCACGCTTCCCGCGCCCCTGGATCGTCACGACCTGGGTGCCCGGCACGCCCGCCGACCGCGCCCCCGTCACCCGCGGCGCGGCCGCCGCCGACGCCCTGGCCGCGTTCCTGACCGCGCTGCACCGGCCCGCCCCCGAGGGCGCGCCGACCGGGCGGGGCCGCGGCGGGCCGCTGGTCGAGGCGGCCGGGTGGGTCGAGCAGCAGCTCACCGAGGCCGCCGGGCTGGGGCTGCTCCCGGACCCGGACGCGGTACGGGCCGTCTGGGACGACGCCGTCGCGGCACCGGCGTGGACGGGACCCGCGCTGTGGCAGCACGGCGACCTGCACCCCGCGAACGTCCTCACCGCGGACGGCACCCCGTGCGGCGTCGTCGACTTCGGCGACCTGTGCTGCGGCGACCCCGCCCTCGACCTCGCCGCCACGTGGACCCTGCTCCCCGACGACGCCGCCGCCGACCGCTTCCACGCCGCGTACGGGCCGGGGGCCGACGCGGCGACGCTGCGCCGCGCCCGCGGCATCGCGGTGGTGCGCGCGCTGGTCGGGCTGCTCGTCGGGGAGGCGGGCGTGCGGGGCCGGCCGGGCGGCAAGGCGACGTGGGGCCCGCCGGCGAAGGCGTCGCTGCACCGGCTGCTGGCGACGGCGGACCGGGGATAGGAGCAGGGGAGGAACGCGGGGCGGCGCCCGAACTCCCGTACAGGGAACGCCGCAGCGGGCCGCGGCCGGCCGCGCCCCCGGCCCCGGCCCCCGACTCCCGCCCCGCCCGCCGCACCCGGGCCGGCCCCGGCCGGACCCGGGGTCAGCTCTCGGCCGCGTACAGGTCGTCGATGACCTGCCCGAAGTCCCGTACGATCGCCGTCCGCCGCAGCTTCAGCGACGGCGTCACGTGCCCGCCCTCCTCGGTGAAGTCCGCGGGCAGCACGGCAAACCGGCGGATCGACTCCGCGCGCGAGACCAGCTCGTTCGCCTCGTCGACGGCCCGCTGGAGGTCGGCGCGGAGCACCGGGTCCCGTACGAGGTCGGCGGCCGGGACGTACTCGCGCTTGCGCATCATCCGCCAGTGCTGGAGCCCCTCGGGGTCGAGGGTGAGCAGCGCCGCGACGTACGGGCGGTCGTCGCCGACGACGAGGCACTGGCTGACCAGCGGGTGGGCCCGCAGCCGGTCCTCCAGCGGCGCGGGGGCGAGGTTCTTGCCGGAGGCGGTGACGATGAGGTCCTTCTTGCGGCCGGTGATCGTCAGGTAGCCGTCGGCGTCCAGCTCGCCGATGTCGCCGGTGGCGAACCAGCCGTCGTCGGTGTCGAGCCGGGTGACGCCGGCCGCGGCGTCCCAGTAGCCGGAGAACAGGATCCCACCGCGGACCAGCACCTCGCCGTCGTGCGCGATGCGTATCCCGGTGCCCGGCAGCGGCCAGCCGACGGTGCCGAAGCGGGGCTTGAGCGGCGGGGTGACGGTGGCGGCGGCGGTGGTCTCGGTGAGCCCGTACCCCTCGAAGACCGTGACGTCGGCGCCCGCGTAGAAGGCGGCGAGGCGGCGGCCCAGCGGGGAGCCGCCGCAGATCGCGTATCTGACGCGGCCGCCGAGCGCGGCGCGGATGCGGCGGTAGACGAGCACGTCGTAGAGCTTGCGCAGGGCCTTGAGGCGCGCCCCGGGCCCCGGGCCCTCGCCGTGCAGTTCGGCCTCGACGGCCTCGGCGTAGCGGACGGCGACCTTCGCGGCGCGGTCGAAGGAGGCGGCGCGGCCGATGCCTTCGGCGGTGGCGCGGCCGGTGTTGTAGACCTTTTCGAGGACGTACGGGATGCCGACGACGAACGTCGGGCGGAAGCCGGCGAGGTCGCGCAGCAGGTCGTCGGTCTTGATGCTGGGCGCGTGGCCGAGCTTGACGCGGGCGCGGAGGCAGCCGATGGCGGTCATGCGGCCGAGGACGTGGGAGAGGGGGAGGAAGAGGAGGGTGGCGGCGGGGTCCTCGCTGACGGCGGTGAAGAGGGGGTAGAGCAGCTCGATGGCGTTGTCGACCTCGGCGAGGAAGTTGCCGTGGGTGAGGACGCAGCCCTTGGGCAGGCCTGTGGTGCCGGAGGTGTAGATGACGGTGGCGACGCTGCCGGGGCCGAGGCCGGCGCGACGCTGGCGGACGAGGGTGTCGGGGACGTCGCGGCCGGCGGCGGCGAGCTGGCCGAGGATGCCGGTGTCGAGCTGCCAGAGGTGGGCGAGGTGCGGCAGGTCCTGGCGCCGGCCGCTGATCAGCCGGGCCTGGTCGACGCTCTCCACGGCGCAGGCGAGGGAGCCGGAGTCGTGCAGGATGTGGCGGGCCTGGATGGCGGAAGACGTGGGGTAGACGGGGACGGTGATCAGTCCTGCGGCCCAGGCGGCGAAGTCCAGCAGGGTCCACTCGTACGTCGTACGCGACATGATCGCGATCCGGTCGCCGGGGCGCAGCCCGTAGACGATGAGGCCCTTGGCGACCGCGAGGACGTGCTCGGCGAACTCGGCGGCGGTGACGTCGGCCCAGGTCCCGTCCGCGCGCGGGCGGGCGAGCGCGGGTTCTTCGGGGGCGTGGGCGGCGTTGTCGAAGGGGATGTCCGCGAGGGAGCCCTGCTGGGGATGCGGGGCGGCGGGGGGTACTTCCGCCTCGCGGACGCCGCGGGCGTCGGCGCGGACGGCGGGCGGCAGCAGCGCGGGGACGGCGGTGCCGGGGCGGAGTCTGGAGTTGATCTCCTTCAGGTACTGCGACTGGGGAGGTGGCGCCGGGTGTTGCTGCGGTGGTGCGGAATGCGTCATGGGGGACTCCGTGACGTTCGCGTCGGCTTCGTACGGCTCGCCGGGCGGCAACGGACGCCGCATTCTCGCGAACACCCGGCCGCCCCGCCAGAGGACGCCGCACCCGGTTTCCCCGGTTCCGCTTGCGCCGTCAGCGGACGGCGGTGAAGACCTGCCGCCCCGCCCCGGGCTCCCCCGGCTCCCCGCGCAGCGCCCCGACCGCGACGGCGACGAGGGCGGAGCCGACGAAGGTCCCCATCAGGATCAGCGCGACCCCGACGGCGAAGAGCCCGCTGGCGTCCTCCGACCAGTCGTAGAACGAGGCGAAGGTCAGCCCGGTGGTGGACCCGAGCACGGCGGGCACGAAGTGCCGCACGTACGCGACGACGACCACGGCGACGAGCACCGACAGCACCAACCCGCCGACCTGCCACGCCTCGTACGGGTCGGCCTCGATGTCGCCGAACTCGTCGCGCTCCTGGTCCCACCCCAGCCACGCGGCCCAGGCCCCGGCGACGGCGCCGGCCAGGAGGACGAAGGAGAGCACCTGAAGGAGAAGAATCCGCAGCACACGACGCATGCCCCCACGCTCCCGCCGCACCGGGCGGGGAACCAGAGCACAAGTACTCACCCCGCCTGAGTACGAACCCGCCCCCTCACTCCCCCACCGGCCGCCGGAACAGCTCCCGGGAACCGCCCTCGGGCCCGTCGGGGGCGGGCCCGGCGGACCGGAACCCCAGCCGCTCGTAGAAGATTCGGGCCCCGCTGTCGACGGCGCCGGGGTGGTCGGCCCCGAAGGTCACCACCTCCACGCACCCGGGCCCCCGCCCCCGTACGAACCGCCGCTCCGCCTCCCCCATCAGCGCCTGCCCGACGCCCTGCCCCCGCACGTCCTCGGAGACCACGAGCCAGTCCACCCGGAAAACCGGCGCCTGACCCCCGAACAGCAACCCCCCGGCAACGCCGCCGCCGGCATCGGCGACGAGCGCGCGCCCCCGCCGGACGGCCCCCCGCACGGCATCGTGGAACCCGGCCTCCCCGACCATGGGCCCGAACCACCGCTCGACCCCGGCGGCAAGCGCAAGAAACCCGGAGAAGTCCCGTTCCTCAGCAAGTCTGACGATCACGGCGACAGTCTGGCAGGAGCGCGGCGGCCGACGGGGGCCGATGTGGTCAGGCGGGTATCCACGAGGGCCACCACGGCGGGATGTTGCCCGCCGGGCAGAGGACGGGGTCTCCGGGGTACCGGGGGTATCCGTCCGGCGTGCCGATAACGGCGAACGCCGCCCATCCGACGAGCAGGGCGACCTCCAGGGCGATCGGCACCACGGTGAAGACGGCCGCCCTCCAGGAGCCGGGCCGCACGAGGCGCCACAGAACCCCGGCGGCGATCGGAGAGGCGAGCGCGCTGACGAGCAGGAGGAGCGGGAGTTCGAGGAAGAGGAGCCCGAATCCGTCCCCCGGTGCCTGCGCGGTGTCGCAGGAGGCGCGCGCACGCAGGATGAGCCAGCAGGCAAGAACCCCGCAACCCACTCCGGTCAGCGGCGCCAGCAAGAAGGCGGGCCAAAAGCGGCCCCACGGCCATGTGTTGTCCCCCACGCCGATACGACACCGAACCCGACCGAAAGGTTGCGCACCCCGCGACCCGCGGCACCCCGGACCGGGGCGCACGCGGCACGTTGGTGGTGGTCAGGCTGCTCAACGGCAGGTACCGGAGCGACTCTTTGGCGTACGGGTACGGGTGCGTACCCGTACCCTGGGGCGGTGGGAAGGAGTCTGCTGATGCCCGATGCCAACGTCCGCATCCCCGAGGAAGCCAGGGACCGGCTCGCCGCCGTCGCGGCGGCCGAAGGGATGTCCCTGCGCGCCTACCTGGCCCGCCTCGCCGAGGGCCTGCTCACACCGGCCGAGCGTGCCGAACGGGCGGAGAAGGCCCGCGAGGCGCTCAAGGCCTGGAACGGATACGCGCCCACCGCGGCCGAGCAGCGGAACCTCGACACTGAGCTGGACCGGCGCCTGGACGAGGTAGTCGGTTCGTGACCGACCTGCACATCGTCCTGGACGACACCGCGATGACAGCGGCCGGCCAGGGCAACGTCCTCGCCTCCCGGCTCATCCACCGGGCTCACGCCGAGCCGGGGTGGTTCCTCTACGCCCCGGCGTGTGCGCTCGTGGAAGCCGACCGCAGCCGGCCGGGAACGGCCGAGCACCTCGCGGCCCTGCCCGGCATCACCGTCCTGGACCTCGATCTGCCCGCCGCCCTGGCGGTGGCGAAGCAGAGGACCTGGGCCGCAGCCCACAGCAGCCACGCGGCCCAGCCCACCCCGGAACGTCCCGACGGGGCAGTGCTGGCGACCACCGACCCGAAACGGTGGGAGGGCCAACGGGTACGAGTCCTGGACCTCAGCATCTGACCACCACACACCCTGCTGCACCCGCGCGAACCAGTATCCGCGGGAGACCACAGACCGAATTCGCTCAGGGGTAAGGAGAGGATCGCGGCCAAGTGGCCGCGGCTCTGGTCGTGAACGGCGGGAGTTAAAGGACAGCCAGCTCCCCGAAAACCAGGATGCCATCCATATTATTCTGTGGACTTGGCTGTCCCTCTCCTCGCGCCGTCCGTAGCGGGATTGCTATCCCATTCGCCACGAACACGATGAACGAGGTCGCGGCACTTCGTTATGTTCTTGAAGAGGCTGGTGACGTAGCTGCTTGCGTAGGCATCATCCACATGCTTCGCAAGCGACATCAGCGCTCGCTCCGTAAGTACGGGGACCCGCCTCATTTGAGTCGACCACTCACAATCGGCATCCTCGATACCTTGCAAGTCGAGCTGCCGGAATACCAGGTGTAGGACAAGTCGGTTACCCTGGAGACACACAGAACGCGGACGCCCGTCGAGCTGCCTCTTGAGGTCAGCAAGCGTGTCGTCCACGCAACGCATTACCTCAACGCACCTCCAAACACGATATGGGCCTACTCCTGAGTGAAAGAGCGTTCGGTACGGACCTTTTTTCGTCGACTCCCAGAGACTCCCGACCTTACTTTTCGCCAGCACTGCCAGACTGGGTTCCCTATTCGCACAGGCAAGTGCGACCGTAGCGTCCACCACAGTGCAGCCATTTTCGGGTCGCGGCACCGGCTCACCACGCTTTATCGCATACGTCTTCTTTAGGGACAGAACTAGCTCTGTGCGCAATCTGTCTTGGACAGGGTCAAGGGCGACGAAATCCCTGGTCTCTACTGCGTTCTGGGTATTTGTTGCCCGAGTCACTGCCGCTGCAAAATCATCCGGGCAGCCCTCAAGATTGATGAACCGAACCCAAACCATGGCATCTTCCAGGCCACTCTCAGCTCGGTGTGCAGCTTGATGGATACTGGCTACAGTCTGGGCCCCGTTGACCACACTCACGCCGGTGAGCGCAAAGTCACCAAAAGTGCGACTAGCGGCACCCCGAGGCGTCTTCTTGATGCTCTCACAAAGCGCAGTAACGCCGTTGTTAAAGTACCAGAAATGGTGTGGGTCCTCTTGAATCGTACGAGTCAGCGACTCATTTACGCTTGTACTTCCCAATGCCATTCGAATGTTCTGGGAGAACAGCCGATCACCGAATCTCTCATACCATTCTGCCACGCTCGAGGCAGTTACTACACCGTAGTATGCTTCATACGGTTCGCTTACAACACCCCAGTTCTCCAACTGCGCTTGAAAATCGATACGGGGCTCTCCAAGCCCATCCGCGACAAACGCATGGAACTCGTTGAGCCCAAGCAATTCAACCGACACGAGCGGCTGAGTTTCGTTCATCTCTTGCAGTACGTCCTCAAATACTCCGGCAGAGGGTGTCGCCAAGTCGGTTCTGCCGGTAGTCGCAATGACCAGGACAAAGGTTACATCGACATCATCGAGGGCAGCGGTTATCTGTTCCTCTCGAGCTCGAAGCCGCGAGGAGAAACGATCGAATTTCGTATCCAACAGATCTTTGAAACCCGCAGTAAAGTTACGAGAGTCGCCTAACCCGAGGGTGCCGTCGCCAGAACCATCCCATTTCGATTGGACGAGTATTACCCTGTGCTGCGCAGGATCGACAGCGATTGCGTCGATGCCGTTATCATGACTTCCGTCAACAACAGCAGATGCGGCGGCCGCCGTGGAGAGTTCCGTAAATCTCTGCACTGCAAGCGCTGCCAAGGAGCGGCTCAGAAATGCCTTTTCGCGCACCGAGTCACTTGCTCTCGCATAGTCGCTCATGTCGATGTGATCGGCAAAGCCTTTGTGCAGCGCTTCCTTGACATGCCTGATCCAGAGCTTCTTCACGTCATGCCCCTTGATCGCCGACCTCATGGACGCGTTCACGTCTCCACCAGCGTGGCTGAAGCGACTCCCCAATGCGCGCTCATACTCTTCTTAGCCCGTCAACTTGCTGTCCGCAAGGGAGCATGAGGGGAAGAATTTCCTGGCTGATCGAACAGTATCTGCATTCCCTTCCAGCCGCACAGCAGTTTGATCAGAATGCCGACGCAGTCGTGCGGTTGCGCAGACGCCCGCACCCCGGGTGTGCGAGGTGCGGGCGTCGCGTGAGGGGTGGGGGTCGTCAGGCTGCTGTTGTTACCGGGGGTTTGTGGAGGATGGGGGGTGTTGGGTCCGGGTCGTTGATGTCGAAGCTGGTGGCGTTGTCGTACATGTCGCGGTCCAGGATCTTCTCCTGCGACGCGACCAGCACCGGGATCACCGCCTGCCCTGCGACGTTCGTCGCCGGACCTCATGTAGGTAGGTTGGTCCGGCAGGGAGCCGAGACCAGGGCGAGACCGAGCGCATGGCCGAGAGCGTCAACGCCGCTCTACGCCAGCGCCCGGAGCAGGGCAAGCCGCGCGCGGGCGGGCCGCGCGTGTTCGGCTTCGAGCCGGGGTCCAGCTTCCAGTGACTCGTTCCGGAGGAGGTCGACTTGATCCGGGAGGGCTACCGCATGCTCATGGAGCGGAAGACGACCGGCGACTGGCGCGGCTGTGGAAGGGGCGAAGCGCACGGACGTCCGGTACGGGGACGGCGTGGACGATCCAGAAGGTGAAGCGCGTCTATCGCTCCGACCGCGTCGGCGGCATCGTGACGCACCGGGGCCGCCGCCACCATCGCTGAGAGCCGGGAAGTGGTCGACGCACTCACAGTGTGGCAAGACGACCGCCCGGAGAACCTTGAGCGCCGCCGCACCATCGCCGCCGGTGCGATGGGAGAGGGTTGACGTCTTCAGCGTCGGCAGGGGCCGCCGCAAGCCGCCGGAGTTGGACTCCTCCAAGTCACACCGCGCGGCGCGGAGTCTGACTCCTAGCCTGTGACCTGGCCCCACCCTCGGACGAGTTGTGGCCCCATCTGGTTGATCACGAAATCGGTTCCAGCGAGTTCTCGCCAAACCAGGATCACCGGAGCAGGATGTGGGCTGCTCATGTCCGGCGTGCGCCGGGGCTCTTCTGCGAACTCCCAGCCGGGTAGCCTGGGTTACTCGCGACGAGGAGATCGGATCATGACAGGGAGTCCCGAGGACGTCACTGCTCGCGTGCAGACCGCTGCTGCGCGTACCTCGGCGGCGGGTTCGGCGCGGTTGTCGTATGGGTTACATTTCGGTGCGCCCACACTCGAGGAGCAGGAGTGGGACGGCGAGGGCGTGGTCGATTTCGCAGCCCGTCAGGCGCAGGTCTCTGAGTTTCTCTTGCCCGCACATGTCCGGAATGGCATGCAGAACGCGCCAGAGGCAATCACCAAACCGCACGAGAACCTCTACGACGGAGCGACCAGGTTGATGCGTGTGGGCGATTCCTGGTTAGCCGCCCCCGACGACGTTGACCGGGATGGCCCGCGCAGCCATCACGATCCGCTCTGGCCACTGGATGCCCTGTTCGGTGCCAGTGATGACATCATCGAGGCCGGTACGGGCACCATCCGTGACGCCACTACCACTCACTATCGGCTCACCCTCGATATCCCGGCAGCGGACGAACTCCTGCCCACGGGGATCAAAGTGCCGGAAGGGTCATTCCGCCACTTGCGCGAGCTGCCGGCAGAGGTGTGGCTGGACGACGCGGGCCTAGCGCGCCGGATCGCGATCCAGAATGCCGCCGGCAATCGTCAGATCTGGAAGGTCACCGAGTTCTGGGACTTCGGCGTCACGATGGCGATCACCCCTCCCGATGCCGACCAGATCACGACCGACCCAGCCGATTTCCACCGGATCCTCATGGGAGACGGCTAAGCCGTTTCTTGGGGATTCACTTGCAGACCAGATGTGGATGGCGGCGAGGTGTAGCCCGGCCAGGTAGATGGTGGCGGTCTTGTTGTAGCGGGTGGCCAGGCCGCGCCATTGCTTCAGTTTGCTGATGGTCCGCTCGACCGCGTTTCGTTGTTTGTAGCGCCCGCGGTCGAAGGCCGGTGGCCTGCCACCGCGACCGCCCAGCCGATTGCGGGCGCCGCAGATCCGAACGGATCGCCCGCGACGAGTACGCATTGTCCCCGAGACCATGTCCGGCCTGGTCCGGGGCGTCCGGTGGGTCGTGGCGCACTCCGCCTCGGAGTCAGATCCGGCAACAACGGCTCAATCCGCGCCCACCACGTGCGAACGCCCGCGGCCCCGGGATTCTCGGGGTGCGGGCGTTCGGCTTTCGGGTGGGCGGTCTCAGGCTGTTGCCGGGATTTTGGAGGGGGTGGACAGGGTGGGGGGTGTCGGGTCCGGGTCGTTGATGTCGAAGCTGGTGGCGTTGTCGTACATGTCGCGGTCCAGGATCTTCTCCTGCGACGCGACCAGCACCGGGATCACCGCCTGCCCCGCGACGTTCGCAGCCGGACCTCATGTAGGTATGTTGGTCCGGCCGGGCAGGGAGGTCGGGCACATGGCGAAGCCGCAGCGCGTCGGGATCTACGTACGCATCAGCAAGGACGCCAAGGGGCAGGAACTCGGGATCAAGCGCCAGGAGAAGGCGTGCCGGGAGTTGTGCAAGCAGCGGGGATGGCCCGTACTCAAGGTCTACCCCGAGAACGACACGTCAGCGTCGACCACCAGCCGACGGAAGCGCCCAGAGTACGCACGGATGATGAAGGACGCCCGCGCAGGCGTCATAGATGCCGTCGTGGTCTACTCGATCGACAGGCTCACCCGGCGTCTCAGCGAGCTGACCGCCTTCCTGGACGAGCAGAAGGCGCACGGCTTCCAGTTCGCCACGACCGAGGGTGAGGACACCTCCACGGCCAACGGCCGCATGATCCTCTCTATCAAGGGAGCCGTCGCCCAAGGCGAAACCGAGCGCATGGCCGAGCGCGTCAACGCCGCTCTACGCCAGCGCCGGGAGCAGGGAAAGCCGCACGCGGGTGGACCACGGGTGTTCGGCTTCGAGGAGGGCTCGAACTTCCAGCGACTCGTCCCGGAGGAAGTTGAGTTAATCCGGGAGGGCTACCGCATGCTGATGACGCGGAAGACCACCGGCGACGTGGCGCGGCTGTGGAACGAGCGAGGTGCACGGACATCCGGAACGGGCACGGCGTGGACGATCCAGAAGGTGAAGCGCGTCTACCGCTCCGAGCGCGTCGGCGGCATCGTGACGCACCAGGGCCAGGAGGTCGGAGACAGCACATACCCGCACCCCCTCACCCGCCGGGAGTGGGAGAACGTGCAGACGGTCCTGGACGAACGCAGCACCCCGGCCCACCGCGGAGCGGGCCGCCGCAAGCACCTCTACCGGGGCTTTCTACGGTGCGGTCACTGCGGTTCGGTGATGAGCGTCCAGTGGATGACGCTCAATGGGAAGCGTCGCCGCCGCGCGTTCTGCAACTCCTCCCAGATCGTGAAGGAGACAGGCGAACCGGGCTGCGGCAAGGTCTACCGGGCGTACGACTGGATCGAGGCCCGCCTTGACGAGGTTGTAGAAGCCGCACTCCTCAAGCGCCGGCCGAAGCCCCGCCCGCGGCCGGTCGATGACGACCTGAGCAACGAGATCGAGCGGCAGGAGCGCCGGGTCAGGGATCTCCGGCAGCGGTGGAAAGACGGGCAGATGGAGGACGAGGACTACTACGACTCCCTCGGCCATCTGCGAGAGACGCTGCGGCAGCTACGAGCGCGTGAGGCCGCCGCCACCGTCGCCGAGAGCCGGGAAGAGGTCGACGCGCTCACCGTGTGGCGGGACGACCGGCCGGAGAACCTTGAGCGCCGCCGCACCATCGCCGCCGGTGTGATTGAGAGGGTTGACGTCTTCAGCGTCGGCAGGGGCCGCCGCAAGCCGCCGGAGCTGGACTCCATCCAGATCACGCCGCACGGCGCCGCATAGGCCAAGTTGCAGCAGCCAAGCGGGTATTCACGAGAGCTGTCGGCGGAACGACGGCCCTCGTGGGCTCACAAGGAGGGGAGAAGGAATGCCAAATTTCTTCAGACGGCGGGGAAGCAAGGCTAGGTTCTCGCGGACACCGCCGCCCGAGTTGGTGGCGGAGGCACGTCGACATCCTGGCGGTTGGGTGTACGAAATCGACGGCGCAATGGTGAGTGACCCCAACGGAGAGGTGCCCCCGACAGCCATCATCGGGGCATGGGAGGTTGCCCAGGATGGTGAGCTGACTGGCACCTACCAGGCGAATCCAAACTACGGCTCTGAGGCTTGACGAGGACCGTCGACCAAGCGAGGTGGCAGCAAGCGGCGTCTCCGCCGGATGTCCTCACGGCGCCCCAATAGATCCTGCGACTCCAGTCCTGCCGACGAAGCCCATCACGCCGCGCGGCGCGGAGTCCTGGTGGGACGCGTAGCCTCCCGCTCCGTATGTCGCCTGTCCGCGGCGTACTCGTCCACGACCGCGGACAGGCGATCGTCGTAATCCTCCGGAGGGACCCAACGCTCAAGGATCCGTGCGATCCACTCCGGAGGCGACGAGGGGGCGGGATCGGTCAAGGGCGCCCATCCCCTTCGCGAATCGCTTCACGAGCGATCTCGCGGTTGGTGGCAAGGTCCTCAGCGACGCCGGCCGCGATAAGGATCGCGCCGGGCGTGTGGCCGGAATCGGCGTAGCGCCATTGGACGTCGGTCACCGCGTCCGAGACGCGGGCATGGTCGCTGGTGCCGTCGCCCCGTTCGTGCCGGGCCCGTTCGGCACGCAGGGCCGCGTAGGTCGTCGAGTAAGCCCGGGACTTGGTGAGGATGTGGCCGCGGTAGCCGAGGGTGTGGGCCCATGCGTGCAGGCGTAGCGGTGCGTACTCCGGCAGGTCGCCGAAGCGCCAGCAGGTGCGCATGAGGGTGCGAACGTGCTTGCTGACGCGGGCCGCGTCGATGTCGTGCCGGGCGGTGAGCCGGTAGTCGGTGCCGGCACCGGTGGCGCTTGCGCCTTTGGTGACGTACTTGGCGACGTAGGCGGCTACGGCGTCGTCAGGCGGTCCGTCGAGGTCCGCACGCAAGGGCCGCGCGTCCACCTCGGCGCCCCAGCGCAGCACCAGCTCGCCCACGGCGGGGCTGTACGGAGTACCGACCGTGATCCGCTGCGCCGCACGCACAGCCTCAATGAGCCGTTCTGTACTGCCCCACGCGGGAGGTTCGTCGTCCGGTCCGGCGGGGCCGTCCAGCCGTACGACGGCGTGGACGTGGACGGCGGCGCGTCGCTGGTACTCGGCTACGCGGGCGAAGGAGAGACGTGCGTGTTCCGGGAAGCTCGTCTGTGTGAGTCCGACTGCGGTGGCGAGGTGGCGCCGGACGGCGCGGACGAAGCGGTCCCAGAGCTGGCCCGCGTGTGCGTGCCAGAGCACGTGTGCCGTGTAGTCGTAGCAGCCGGGGCAGAGCGGTTGACCGACGACGGATTCCGCCGGGTCGTGGACGGCGCCGCAGCTTAGCGGACGGCCGTGTTCACACTCGCCGAGCTCACGCCGAGGGCGGCAGCGTTCGCCGGTTCGGTGGACGGCGCCGAAGGACGGTGCAGTGAGGGTGAGGAAGAGGCGGGGGCGGTTGCGGACGGTGGTGGGGGTGTTCTTGCCGCCGAGGAGGCCGGCGCGGACGAGGTGGTACGTGTCGCCAGCGTGGAGGCGGGAGCAGGGCGGGCAGATGGTGGCGCGGCGGTTGCGGCAGCGGATGAGGAGGCGTTCGCCGGGTTCGTTGCGGGTGTCGTAGTGGTGCAGGATCTCGCCGGTCACCGTGTCGCGTGTGGTGGTGACGCCGGAGAGGTGGATGGGTTGGGCACAACCGCCGGTGGCAGTGACTTGCTGGAGCCAGCGGGGGAACTTGGGGTCTTGCGCGAGGCGTATCGCGTCGCGGTCTGCGTCGGAGAGCTGGCGCAGGCGCGCCGCCACGTCGAGCACGGCGCGCCTGTCAGCCCGGGTGTTGTCGGGGGTGATGGTGGTGACCTTCCGGGGTGGGCCGCGGTAGCGGCCAAGTTGGCGGGGAATGGCGCGCTGTCGTCCATGTCGTTGCTCCTCTTCGTTGATCGATTGGCTGGATGGTTCAGCGGATGGTTCCGGCACCCCGGCAGACGCGGCAGCGTCGCCGTCGGCCGGTCCAGGTGGTGCGGGCGCCCTCTCCCTTGCAGTGCGGGCACCTGACACGAGGCATAGGCATGCGTGAAGCCCTCCTAGAAGTGGGCGAAGCCGCTGGTGATCCAGGTCATGAAGCCGTCGACGGTGTGGATCACCGGGGTCTGTCCGAGGTAGATGCCGAACAGGGCGATGCAGGTCGCTTCCCAGGCGCGTACATCCCGGGAGCGGACGAGAAGGAAGGTGATGATCCCGAACAGGACCACCAGCGAGACGACCGTTCCCGCGCTGGTCATGACTCGTCTCCCCTCAGCGCCTGTAGGGCGCGGTCGAGGGCGGGCAGCACGGGCGTCACGTGCGCGTGCTTCGCCGCCGCGGTGGTGGCTTCCTCGGTCGTGGTGAGCTGTGAGCGGGCGCGGCTCCAGCCACCCTCCGGTCCGGCGCAGACGGCGACGCCTTGTTCATCGGGGGTGATGGACTGGGCGACGGTCACGGCGTCCTTGTTGAGGTCGCCCAGGGCCATTTCCGCAGTCCCGGGGTCGTTGACGCGGTGGCAGACCCGGCCGCTGAGCTGGGCACGTAGGGCGGTGGCGCCGGGACCGAGGTCAGAGCCGATCCTTTGGCCGGCGATGACCAGGTGGACGCCGAGGGCGGCGCCGAGTTGGGCCAGGCGCAGCAGGTACGTGGAGCACTGTTCGCTCTCCGCCTTGCTGGCCCGGGTGCCGTCAGACAGGTACAGCTCTGCCAGTTCGTCGACGAGGACGACGACCGGAACGGGCCGTTGCTTACCCGGCAGCTCCCAGATCGAGCGGACCCCCGCGGTGCGGCAGATGCGCATACGGTCCTGTGTCTCGACCACCAGCGCGCCAAGGACGGCCACCGCTTCACGGCGGGAAGTGGCCAGCGCGCTCAACCGGTCGGCGAACAGGCCCAGCTCCATGCCGCCTTTGCAGTCGACGCCCACCAGGGCGACGGGCTGGGGTGCGAGTTGGGCGACGATGCGGGCGAGGAGGGTGGACTTCCCGGATCGGGTGGCGCCGGCGATGAGCCAGTGCGGCAGCAGCAGGAAGTCCATCACCCACGCGCCGCCGCTCTCCAGCGCGCCGAGGACCGCGGTCAGCAGCCGGGGCTTGGCGGTGACCAGGCCCGGCCGCGCGAGGGGGTCGGTGGCGGTTGCGGTCAGCAGCACGTGTCCGCGTTGCGGGGAGGTGACGCGGACCGCGTGGACCTTCCAGGCGTGCGCCAGCGCATCAGCCGCCGCAACGAAGACGGCCGGTGTCTGACCGGGGTGGAGCCGCACCATGACGGTCAGGCCCAGGCGGGTTGCCCGCGGGAAGGAGATCCGCGGCGGTGCCGGGCGCAGTGCCTCGCCCTTGACGATCAAGTCGCCGAGGAGCCCGCGCGGCGGGCGGTGGGAGACGGCGAGGTCGGTGAGGATGGCGACGCGGCGCCAGGTGGCCAGCACCCGGCATGCCGTGACCGGGTAGCCGGTGAGGTACCAGTGCCAGGCCGGCCGGTGCCGCTTGAGCAGGTTGCCGACGACCAGCACCCACGCCAGCACGGCCCCGGCTAACGCGATCAGGATCGTGTTCATGCGGCACCACCGCCGCGTGCCGGGGTGGTGGGCATGGGGGTGATGGTGTCGGCGCGGAAGCTGATGCCGTGTCGGTCGCCCATCTGCCAGGCGAACGCGGTGAGTCCGGTGACCTTGAGGATCTGCCCTTCCTCGATCCCCTTCGGTTCGCCGGCCACGGCGATTTCGATGACGGAGATGCGGCGGGCGTCCTGGCGGACGGTGACGGCCACGGTGTAGACGGTGTTGCCGTCCTTGTCCTTCCTGACTTCCTTGGTGTCGGGGTTGACGATCTTCGCTTCGGGGGCGATGGCGCACCGCAGTACGCCCAGCCGCCCGGTGTCCACAGGTATGGACTGCATTGCTTCGGCCTCCCTGGCCTGTTGAGGACGCCAGACCCATCCGCCTGACGTCACTTGTCCTGACGAGTTATGAGTATGGGGAGCTGTACAGCGCGGAAGCAACTACTTATTCTGACGAGTGATGTCGCGCGTGCGACGTGCCTACGACGATGGGAAGACGAAGGTGCCGAGATGAGCGAGATCCAGCGCCCAGGAGCCCTCTACCAGCAGGTCGCCGCCGCCATCCGCGAAGCGATCCTGTCCGGCGAGTTCACCGCCGGCGCACCACTGCCCTCCGAGACCCAGCTCATCGCCCGCTACCAGGTCTCCCGCCCCACCGTCCGCAACGCCATCGCCGCCCTGCGCGCCGAAGGACTCATCGAAGTCCGCCACGGCAAAGGCAGCTTCGTCCGCACCACCGGAACCCCCGCGCTCACCATCAACCGGCGCGTCACTCGCAGCCGCGGCGGGCAATTCACCTCGGCGGACGGCATCGAGTGGACCACCGCCGAAGCGCCCGCGGTCTTCCGCTCCCACACCACCCAGGCCACCGGCGCACTCCTCGGACTGGACGCGGAAGAAGCGGTCTTCGTCTGCGACCGCCTTCTCACCGACCCGGCCACCGGCACCCGCGCGTTGCACCGCACGACCATCCCGTTCGAAGTCGCCGAGGGCATCGACACGCTCGCCGAGGCGCCGGACCGCGAGCCGGATGCGATCTACGCGCTGCTTTCCGAGGCCGGGCACACGCTGTGGTGGTCCGAGACGGTACGCGCCCGTATGCCGCTGCCCGACGAGCGGACCGCCCTGCAACTCCCCGACGCCACACCGGTCATGCACCTGGCGCGCATCACGCACGGCACCGACGACCGGCCCTTGATTCTCGAAGAACTCCGCGCCGGAGCGGACCGCGCCCAGCTCGTCTACCGGATCACCGCCGACAAAGCAGCAGCCACCCGCAGCAGCCGCAACGCCTGAGGGCCGGGGATCGGTCGAAACTTTCTCTACTTCCTCAAGGGCGCGCCTGCGGCGCGCCGGGCGCCCGTGCCGCCCCGGCCGGGCATGCGGCGTGCCCGCCGGTCCCGGCCGGACGGCCAGCGCCCCACCCCACAGCGCGCAGGATTCGGGAAGAAGCTGACCGTCCGAGGTCTGCCGGGGTGCGCGGGGCTGGGGGTCGTCGGCTTCCGAGGCTTTAGGCAGCTCCCATGGGGCGAGCCTCGAAGAGCAGGGGGCCAATCGGGCACAACAACGGGCAGGCCAGGTACCTGCCCGATTCGCTCGGCCAGCGTAAGGCCCCCTGCTCTCTCGCCCCATGGCAGCTACCGCCCAAACCCTCTCCAGCCGACGACGCACACCCTGACCGGACACACGACCACCGAACCGCATCACGACCCACCACCAGCGTCACCGGTCGCGTCCTCCAGGAGCACCGCGAGCTGTTCCACCGCCGCCGGCCACCCCGCCAGCCGCACCACACCGCGCCCGTTCGCGTCGGCGTCGGCCACGGCCCGCACTCGGGACAGCTCCAGCCCGGCAGCCAGCAACGCCCGGTTCAGCCGGTCCGCGGCCCGGCTTGCCTCACGCCAGCCCGCCACGTAATCGACGCTGGAGTTCCACAGCCCGGCATCGAGCGCGAAGACGTCCAACCCGTCGTTCAGCCTGTCCTCACCAGCTCCGGACACGTGATCCACCTCTGTCCCGATCTATGTAACGGATCGTCAACTTCCTTGGCCCAGGGCAAAAACGCAGAGCGACGGCCCCGGTACCATCTGGCACCGGGGACCGTCGCGTCCCCAGCCGGGCCACCCTTCGCTTCCTAGGGCTGTTGGGTGGCCCGGTCTCGGTCTGAAGTTGGTAGGGTGCGGCCCCCTATCCGCGATGGGGAGCCAGCGGGCGCCTGAGAGCCGCACCCCTGGCCGGAGAGGGTCAGTCCCCGGCCGTACCGGTCCGCCGTCCTCCTTCCGATCGCTAGGAAGGGCGTCCTCGGACGACGGACCGGCGACTACGGCGCGTTGCTGTGGGGCTTGCCGTCGAGGTCGAACCGGCAGCACACGGTCTTACCGCCCTCAGCCTCCGGCACCCACCACAGCGCGTCCGGCAACTGTTGAACGATCGACAGGCCACGGCCGTGAGTCGGCAGCAGGACCTCCACGAAGTCACCCGCCAGCTCCGGCGAGAACAGCTCCCCGCCCGGTACACACGGCGGCTCGGAGTCTTCATCTGCCACCCCGACGAGCAGTACAGAGGGCCACTTCCGCAGCGTGACGTCGATACGCCGGGAGCCGCCGGGCCGCGCGCGCCGCGCGTCGGGAACAGCGTGGTTGACGACGTTCCCGACCAGTTCCCCGATCACCAGCTCCGCGTCATCAGCAAGCCAGGACAGACCCCAGTCGTCCAGCGCCGACGTGACCAGCTTCCGCGCCGCCCGCAGTGAATCGGACGCTTCCGCGTGCAGGGTGAGCCCCCGGAACTGCTCAACCGGCGGGGCAAGGGCCGCAGCACGCTCGACAGCCACCGATGGAACCTCATCGATCCGAGCAATCGGCCCGCACTCCATGGCGTCCTCCGGTTATCCGCGATCTTCTCGGTTCCTCGAACACCGCCCAGTGAACGGCCCCGGCCGTCAAATCGGGAGCGTTCACAAGGGGGTTCACGTGAACACCGGGACCAGAGAGGGGGTTCACCGATGAACCCCCACCGCCCTACGATCTGTGACAGCATCACGACTTGCCGTCATTCTCGGGTTAGGGCAGGGGAGCATGAACCGAGAGCCGAACGCGCAGTTGATCGCCGTCATGAACGAGGCCGGCGTCTCGAACAAGGGCCTGGCCAAGCGCATGCGAGACCACGCAGCGCAGCGCGGGGACAACCTCGGCACGACACACATCGCCGTGCAGCGGTGGCGCGATGGCGCCGGTATCCAGCCGAAGACGGCAGCCACCATGGCACACGTCCTGAGCAACAAGCTCCGACGGCGGCTCACCCCCAGGGATCTCGGCTTCCCGGACCCGTACGAAGCGGCAGCGCCGCCGACCTCGGCCTACCCGGAGACATTCGCCGACGCGCTGGCGATGCTCGAAGAGACCACCGAGGAACGCGCCGACACCCCCAGCAAGCTCATCGTCCCCGACTCCGACACGAGTGCCGCCGTCCTGTCGTGGATGGTCTCCCGCCCTGACGGTCTCCAGCCGGACCGCCCGGCTTCCCAGCGCGTCGGCATGCGCGACGTACGCGCCGTCCGCACGGCCGCGGACATGTTCATGCAACTCGACTTCCTCTACGGCGGCGGCCACGGCCACAAGGCATTACGCCACTACTTCCGCCACGAAGTCCTCCCCCTCCTCAGCGCCAGCTACAGCGAGAAGGTAGGCACCGCGCTCTTCAGCGCCGCCGCGGAGATCTCCCAACTCCTCGCCTGGACCGCCTACGACACGGGCAATCACCGCCTCTCGCACCGCTACCTGACCGGCACACTCCGCCTCACCCAGGTAACCGGCGACCGCATGTTCGGCGCTCGCATCCTGTCCAACCTCAGCCACCAGGCGAACTACCTCGGCAACCACGCCCAGGCCATCCAGTTAGGCCGCGCTGCCGTCGAGGGCGGCAAGGGCAAATCCACTCCCCGCGCCATGGCCCTCTTCGCCGCCATGGAAGCCCGCGCCTGCTCCAATGCCGGAGACGCTATCGGAGCCGGCCGCGCGATGAACGAGGCGGAGCGCCACTTCGAGCAAGCCGACACCGCCGAAGACCCCGAATGGCTGGGCTACTTCGACTCCGCCGAGCTGATGGGCGAGTTCTGCCACTGCTTCCGCGATCTCAAGCAACGCCGCGAAGCCATCGAGCACGCCCAACGCGCCGTAGACGATACGGACCCTAAGTACGCCCGCACCCTCGGCTTCTGCCGTATGGTGCTGGCAAAGAGCCAACTGATCAACAATGAGCTTGAGGCGGCCGTCGCAACGGCAAGCCTGGCCGTAGAAGGGGGCGACTCTCTCCAGTCAGCCCGCTTCCAGCGCTACATCACAAACTTCCAAAGCGACGTGAGTATCCATGCCGGGAACCGCGCTGTGGCCGAATTCAACGAGAGAGTGCGTTCCGCTGTAGCCCGACTGGACGAAGACTAGGCATGAAATGCACAGCCATTCAACCGAATTGCGTGAAACTATCAACCGAAAGAATGAACTCACGTACCGCGTACGCGGCATCTCTTACCGAGTCAGGGTATGCAATGACGCGAAGATTCTGAATCTCGTACCCCATTGCCTTAACCTCAACAACAAGCTTCTTGAACTCCTGAGAGTTCTTTCTCTGCCGATCGGTGAATCTTCCACCCCCATGCGCAGAAGCATTTCGAAGTTCGATCAGAACTTTCATCGTCTGCCACCCCCGCGCATCTCTAAGGTCAACCAGCATCCAATCACGCAGAGAGTTCAATGATTTTTCCCACGTCGAATCCAACAAGCTTCTATTCTTCTCGTATAGATGCGTAAGCATGGGATTGTTGATCTGCACCACATGCGATTCGACGCAGTCGCGAATTCTCGCAAACGTAAACCTCTCGCCTTCAGTGACTATCCGCGCCAAATATGAGAGGCATTGGGCGCTTTGAGTCAAGGAGAGAAAGTTTACGCTAGACTCCAGCAGGTCTGAGTCGACTTCCTCAGCCAGGAAATTATGTGCCGCCGATTCCCAGTCTGCACAGATACGCATTAAAGCCCGGCATGCGGTTTCGGCATCCTCGGTCAAATTGAGCGGATACATTCCGCCCCCCAGTCGGCACAAATGACACCGAGTTTCGTACCTGGGCGTAGCATCTGGCGCTCTTTATCGCGAATCCCTTGCACACCAGCCAGGGAGGCTGCTACGTATGGGACGCCGAGAGCGCCAGTTGACTCGTCGACCGACGCCCAGTCGGCTTTATCCAGCATTCCATTAAAGGCGAGGCATAGGGCTGCTTGACTGCGGACGTACTCCGACCGGTCCGACAGGAGACCAGTGAGAAACGAGTGAAGCACCGGCTGATCTCTCACAACTCCACATTTGGCAAATTCCGGATCCTGCAGAGCCCATGACAGCCAAAGTTGCTGCCATCGGTTCAGGATCCCAGATTCTAGGATTTCTACACACGTATCCCCAGCATACGCCGCGGCCTGTTCCCCCATGCTACGAGTGTATCGAAATACAGTGGGAGTCAGTTGAGGCTCTCGTAGAAGGATCTCTTTGAGGTGCACCATGCCTGCGGTACTTCCTGCCGCCTCAAGAACCGTAAGCGCTGCCCATATCAGCCTGTGCTGCTGGAGCAGACTACTGTGTTCAATGATTGCGTCAGGTGTTTCATCCCGCCAGTCATGAAGTAACTGCTCGGCTGTTTCCACAAGAACTTCATCCAAGTCTGGTTCAGAATCTGCATCCCCATAGAGGTTCATGAGCATCAGGTTTTGCTCGGCGGAACTCCTCGCTTCTCCCTCCTTACGCTCGTCCTCGTCGGCAAACTCCTTGTACTTTCCGATCGAAAGCAGATGAGTCTTCCAGTCATTCAACGACAAGCCCATTGACCGGGATTCTTCATGTACCGCATCCAGGGCCGTGACGGCCTGATGCCGAGACTGGGCCGTAATGCGGAAATCGTCTGCATATCGCCAGACCTTGAACCCTCTTCTTACCAGGTTCCGGTGCAGATTATCCACAAGAAGCTCGGATATCATTTTACTCGGCTCACTCATCTGGGGAATTCCGACATCACGGCCAAAAATAGCCCTCCAAAATTCACAGAGATGCCGAGCGATTTCGGCCCTTCCAGTTCGGGCGATGATCTCATCTCGCATCAACGAATGGTCGATCGATGAGAAATAGTTAGCAATGTCGGTCTTAATCACATAGCTGGCCGTAGTATCTTCCAAAGGGCCTTTCTCGAAGCCCTCATACGCTTCTGCGCTCCTATCGAGTCCCGGCAGTTCGTCCTTCATGTAGTTGACGGTGGCACGATAGAGCGTCCGCTCGCGTAGCGGTAGGATATGGATTGGGCGTCGCCCATTACGCCACTTAATCGCCGTCAAGAGATCGGCGTAGGGCGTCTCGCTTTCGCCTAACGAAACCCCTTTGAGGTATTCAGCAATCTCACCGACCTGATCGGCTGGCACTGCATCATCCACGATCTGCTTCGGGGCGAGATCAGGCTGCCATTCGATTTCCTGGGAGAGCGCAGTCTCAAAATCGAGCTGGTTCATGGTGTGGCGAGACAGCATCGTAGATCCTTGGACTCAAGGGCATAGGAGCGCTGTAGAGAATACAGCGATGCGGCGCCATGTTGCAGAGAATTCGAAGGATGCTAACCTGTAGATGAACGCTGATCGGTCTACCATGGACACCAGTTCCTCGGCGAGGCGTCGTCCCGCAGGGAAGCGATTCGGCGGCGGTACTCGGATGCGACACTCACGTTTTCGTTGACGTTCTGCATGAGCCACGTCGTCATGCCGAACTCTTGGATGCCGCGCAGCGTCGCGTAGCCGGGCCACTCGTACAGGTCTCGGCCGTACGCGGACACGAACTCGGCATATTGCTTATCCGTTTGCCAGCCGATGCTGTGGTGTTCTACCGCCGTAACCATCAGGTCCCACTCCGGGTGATCGAAGCAGAAGCCCTCGAAGTCTATGACGATCACTTCGCCCTGCTGGTTCACCATGAGGTTCTGCACGTGGGCGTCGCCGTGGACCGGGCCCTTGGGTGTTTCGAAGCGCAGCTCCGCGTACTTGTCCTGTAGCTCCCGCTGCCTCTTCCGCAAGAACGCCTTGTCGTCCTCCGGGATCGGTGCCATCTCAAGGCGCAGCTCCCACTTGTCGAAGGGCTCGAACGGCGGCAGCTCCAGGCCGGCGGGGAGCGTCAGGGAGTGGATGCCCCGGAGCGCCGTGCCGAGTTCGCCGTAGGTGGCCTTGCGGTCGCCCTCTTCGATCAGGTGCCAGAAGGTGACCGGGTGGCCGTCGATCGAGAGCGGCTGGTCCAGGTCTTCGAGCACCCGGGCGGCCGGAAAGCCCTCGGCGGCCAGCCAGCGCGACACCGCGACTTCCTTACGTGCCGTCGACAGCCACTCCGGGCCGCGGGCGATCCGGACGACGACCGGGGCGGAGGCAAGCCGGAACAAGGCGTTCTCGCCGAAGCGGATTAACTCCGCGCCCGTGTCGCTCAGGCCGGCGGACCGGCACGCGGCGGCCATCACCCGCGCCGCCCGTGTCGACGTGAACCCCTCTTCCGATGACCGAGCAGCGTCAGACGCCATGCCGGAACCAGCTCCCCTAGTCGTGCGCGATCCACCGGCGCACGCACTACGGGTGACCAACCCGACGCACGCCGGACACGACTCAGACCGTACCCACCCGAAGGCACCCCTGACGAGGCCGCACATACGTGGTGCCCGCACCCCCAGCCACGCGGGGAGTACGGGCACCACGTGCCGCCGTACGGAGCGTCAGACGGCGGCTGCGACCGGCACCTTCCGGCCGTCGGAGTCGAGCGAGTCGATCGAGTCGACGTCAACGTCGTTGATGTCGAAGCTCGTTGCCGAGTTGTACTTGTCGCGGTCGAGGATTCCCTCCTGCGCAGCGACTATCAACGTGCATACTGATTGTCCAGCGACGTTCGTCGCGGTGCGGGCCATGTCGAGGATCGGGTCGATCGCCAGCAGCAGGCCCACGCCCTCCAGGGGCAGGCCCAGGGTGGAGAGGGTCAGGGTGGTCATGATGGTGGCGCCCGTGAGGCCCGCGGTGGCGGCGGAGCCGATGACCGAGACGAAGGCGATCAGGATGTAGTCCTGGATGCCCAGGCTGACGTCGAAGATCTCGGCGATGAAGATGGCCGCCAGGGCCGGGTAGATCGCGGCGCAGCCGTCCATCTTCGTCGTCGCGCCGAAGGGGACCGCGAAGGAGGTGTACTCCTGCGGGACGCCGAGGCGTTCGGTGACCTTCTTGGTGACCGGCATGGTGCCGACCGAGGAGCGGGAGACGAAGGCGAGCTGGATCGCGGGCCAGGCGCCGCGGAAGAACTGGACGGGGTTGACCTTGGCGACCGTGGCCAGCAGGAGCGGGTAGACGCCGAAGAGGACCAGGGCGCAGCCGATGTAGACATCGGCGGTGAAGGTCGCGTACTTGCTGATCAGGTTCCAGCCGTAGTCGGCGATCGCGAAGCCGATGAGGCCCACGGTGCCGATCGGGGCGAGGCGGATGACCCACCACAGCGCCTTCTGCAGCAGCTCCAGAATCGTTTCGCTGAGTGCGAGGACCGGCTCGGCCTTCTCGCCGAGCTTCAGCGCGGCGACGCCGACGGCCGCCGCCAGGAAGACGATCTGCAGCACGTTCAGTTCGGTGAAGGGCGTGATGATGTCGGTCGGGATGATTCCGGTGAGGAAGTCGATCCACGAACCGCTGTCCTCGGGGGCGGCGCCGTCCTTCGGGGACAGGTCCGTGCCGTTGCCGGGGTTGGTGATCAGGCCGATGGTCAGGCCGATGGCGACCGCGATCAGGGACGTGGCGAAGAACCAGAGGAGCGTACGGGTCGCCAGGCGGGCGGCGTTGTTGACGTTCCGCAGGTTGGTGATCGACACCAGGATGGCGAAGAACACCAGCGGGGCGACCGCCAGCTTGAGCAGTTGGACGAAGATGGTGCCGATCTGGTCCAGGGTGTCCTTCAGCCAGGCGACGTCGCCGGTACGGGCGGCCCAGCCGAGGAGCACGCCGAGGACGAGGCCGGCGAGGATCTGGGCCCAGAAGGGCACCTTGGGTATCCGGAAGCCGCTGCGCGGCTGCGCGGTGGGGGCAGGGGTGGGTGTGGACACGGGCGTCTCCGTGACTGGGCGCGCCGGGCCTCGTCCGCACGGTGGCGGGACGGGGGAAAGGGGGCGCGCGGCTGCTGCTGGGGGAATGTGGTCCGTAGACCGGTCAGAGCGCGCGGGACTGGCTGCTCTGACATGCCGCGGACAGGCAGCGGCACAGATCGACGTGCAGGCGCGCCACGAGCCGGAGGCTCGTAGGCATGCGAAGCGCAGCTACCGTCGTCGTCATGACGAGAAGACTAACACTCCTACTTTGACATTCCCATAGTGCGGCTTTGGTGAGAGCCGTCACCCTCGACGCCGCACGCCCCTACGCCGTACCGCGCGCCTCGTCGTCCGCCTCGTCCTCGCGGCTGCGGTTCGCCGCCAGCCGGTCCTTCGACTTCTGCACCTTGCCCACGATCTGCTCCGACATCTCGTCCCGCTGCCTGCGCAGCAGGATGAAGCTCAGCGGCGCGGAGACGACGATCGCCAGCAGCATGACCCACAGGTAGTTCGAGTCGCCCAGACCTGCCGGGAGCGCGCCGAGCCGGACCAGGACGGCCAGGATCACGAAGGACGCGGCGAAGACGCCGAGGCGCATGGCGGTGTAGCGGACGGCGGGGTTCGGCTTGGGGGTCACGGCTGACAACTTCTCTCTGCTCTCTGCTCCGTCGGTCAGGGTGGTGCGCGGTGGTACGCGGTGGTGCGGCGTGTGCGTGCGGTGCCTCTCAAGTATGCAGCGGCAGCCACATCGTGATGTCGTCGCGGTAGTCGTCCTCGGCGACGCGTATCGCGTCGGGTACGCGGCCGACCTCCTTGTAGCCGCAGGAGGCGTAGAACGTGTCGACCCCTGTCCCGCCCCGGCACGTCAGCCGGATCCCCCGCATCCCCGGCAGCCCGCGCGCCGCGTCCGCCGCCGCGGCCATCAGGCGGCGGCCCTCGCCCGTGCCCTGGCGGTCGGGGTGCACCATGACGGTGTAGAGCCAGCACCAGTGCCGCATCAGGCGGTGGGTGTTGAGCGTCAGGAAGGCGGTGGCGGCCGGGCGGCCCGCCTCGTCGAGGGCGGCGATCAGGTGGGTGCGGCCCTCCGCCATGGCCGCGAGGTGCTTGACCAGCTCCGGGCGGATGTCCGCGGGCGTCACCGGGGGTACGAAGCCCACGGCGCCGCCCGCGTTGCTCACGTCGGCCCAGAGCGTGCATATGCCGTCCCGCAGGGCAGGGGTGACCGCGGGGTCCAGCTCGTAGCGCAAGGTCATGGGGTCCTCAGAAGCGCATCGGCTGCGGCGCCTCGCGCCGCTCCGGGTCCGGTCCTTCGTGCTCGCGGACCGCGGTGTAACTTCCGTCACGCTCCACCGGGCGCAGGCCCGCGTCCTGGATCAGCTCCACGAGTTCGCCGGCCGGGAGGGTGTCGTCGGCGCCCGGTGCCGGGGCGAAGTCGTCCGCGCCGTGCTGCAGGGCGAGTTGCGCCGTCTGCGTGCCGTACGCGGTCCACGCGGCCCGTACGTGCGGCACGTTGTCCAGCAGCAGCCGCGCCACCGCGAACGCCTTCAGTGCCTCCGCGCCCGTGACCCGCCCCGCCGCCAGCGGCACGACGGCCAGCAGCCCCGCGCCGGCGTCCTGCCGGTCGCGCAGGGCCAGCAGCGCGTCGACGGTCTGCGCCACGGAGCCCTCGCCGTACGCCACCGCCTCCGTGGCCTCCGACGGCGCGGCCGGCGCGAAGTACACGCGCTCCCCGTGCCGCCCCGTCCGCACCTCGTGCGCGAGCCCGCCCAGCCACGCCAGGTCACCGCTCCCGTACAGCGCGACGCCGTCCTCCCGGCTCAGCCGCGCGCCTTCGCGCACCTTCTCCGCCAGCTCGCGCCTGAGCCCTGCGTCCACGCGCCGCCTCCCAGCCCGTAAGTCACGTTCCTGCGCATCTGCGCGCATCCGAGCCTACGCGGCCTACTCCTCCGCGATCTCCCCCACCCTGCTCTCCCACATCGTGGACAGCACGACCGTCGTCGCCGTGTGCGAGACGCCCTTGATGCGTGACATCCGCCTGACCGTCTTCCCCAGCCCGTCCACGTCCGGCGCGCGCACCTTGAGCATGAACGAGTCCGCCCCGGCGATGAAGAAGCAGTCCTCGATCTCCGGCAGGTCCCGCAGCCGGTCCGCGACGTCGTCGTGGTCCACCGCCTCGGAGAGCGAGATCCCGACGAGTGCGGTGACGCCGCGGCCCAGCAGGGCGGCGTCGACGGTGGCGCGGTAGCCGGTGATCACCCCGGCGGCCTCCAGGCGGTTGATCCGGTCCGTGACGCTCGGCCCGGAGAGCCCCACGAGCCTGCCCAGCTCTGCGTACGAGGCCCGGCCGTTCTCCCGCAGGGCCTGGATGAGCTGCCTGTCGACGGCGTCCATGTGCGTTCTCAAGCCTTCCGTGCGGCTGTGTCAGCTGTGTCAGCTGTGTCGTCTGTGTCGGCTGTCCAGCGGTTTCCGCTGTGTCAGCGGGAGCGCCCCAGCTCCCCTTCCCATCTGCGATAGAGCTTGTGCGCCACGCCCGCGGCATCGAGGGCGCGGCCGGCGACGAAGTCCACGAGGTCCTGGATGCCGGTGGCCCCCGCGTAGAAGGCGGGGGCGGCGGGCAGCACCACGGCGCCCGCCTCGTCCAGGGCCACCATCTGCCGCAGCGTCGGCCCGGGCAGCGGCGTCTCCCGTACCACGACGACCAGCGGCCGGCCCTCCTTCAGCGTCACGCTCGCCGTGCGCTGGAGGAGGTCCTTGGAGAGCCCGAGCGCGATGCCCGCCACCGCGGCCGTCGACGCCGGCACGACGATCATGCCCTTCGCGGGGTACGAACCGGAGGACGGTCCTGCCGCCAGATCGCCGGCCGCCCAGTGCCGTACGTCACCCAGGTCGGCCGCCCCGGCGAAGGCGTCCGGCCGGCCGTCGGCGCCCGCGGCGAGCCAGCGCCGCAGGTCGTCGCGCCAGTGCGCGTCGCGGAACGGGCCCCCCGTCTCGTCCAGCAGCGTCAGCCGCGCGGCCCGGCTGACGACGAGGTCGACGGCCTCCCCGGCCTGCAGCAGCGCGCGCAGCACGGCCGCGGCGTACGGGGTGCCGGAGGCGCCGGAGACGCCGACGACCCAGGGCCGGCGGCCCCGGCCGGGGCGGTCGGCGTACGGCTCCTCGTACGGCTGCCCGTCCGGGTCCTCGTACGGCGTCTGGTGCGGCGGCTCCACGCGGCGAGCCTATCCGGCGCCGGGAACCGCGGCGCAGGCCGCCTGCGTTTCCCTCAGGGAGGACACACTGGTCCGAAGGGGGCTCGGGTGATGTACGAACCTTACGGGCGCGGCACCCCCGCCGCGCGGCCCGCGCGGGCGGCACGGCCGCCGCGCGGGCGAATATACGTGAAGCGCGCCGCGGTGGTGATGCTCGCGTGGGTGGCGCTGCTGTGGGTGCTGGAGGCCGTCGACCAGGCGGGCGACAACAAGCTGGACACGTACGCGATCACGCCCCGGCAGTTCGGCGAGCTGCGGGACGTGATCCCGGCGTCGTTCATGCACTTCGGCTGGGACCACCTGTCGGCGAACACGGGTCCGCTGCTGGTGCTCGGCTTCATCGCGGCGATGCGCGGGATCGGCCGGTTCGCGGGCGTGGCCGCCCTGATCATGCTGGTGAGCGGGCTCGGGGTGTGGCTGGTCTCGCCCGCGGGGTCGCACACGGCGGGCGCATCGGGCGTCGTCTTCGGCCTCTTCGGCTACGTGGTGGTGCGCGGCTTCGTCGACCGGCGGATGGCCGACGTGCTGATCGGCATCGTGGTCGCGCTGGTGTACGGCTCGATGGTGTGGGGCGCCCTGCCGACGGACCAGGTCGTGGAGCAGTCGATCTCCTGGCAGTGCCACCTCTTCGGCCTCGTGGGCGGCGTGCTGGCGGCGTTCTACTTCAGCGACCGCAGACGGGCCGGCCTCCGGGCGGGCTGAGACAGCGGTGTCATCTTCTGTACAGTTGATGCATGAGTGAGACACTGCCCATCGCGCAGGCACGCAGCCAGTTCGGCGCGCTCGTCCGCCGTGCCGCTCTGGGCCGCGAGCGCACCGTCATCACCGACCACGGTGAACCGGCCGCGATGATCGTCGGCATAGGGGACATCGAAGACCTCGAAGACGCCCTTGCCGTCGCGCAGTACGAAGCCCGCAAGGCCCGCGGCGAGGACACGTACGTGCCCCACGACGAAGTGCGCAAGCGCCTGGGGCTCGACACGTGAGCCACGAGGTCGTCTGGGAGACCGACGCCGTGAACGCCGCCGCGGGCTTCCTCGCCGACGACCCCGCCGGACTGCGGGCACTCGTCGACGGCATCGACGCCCTCGCCACGGAGCAGCGCCCGAAGAACTCGGCTCCCTGGGGCACCGACCACCGCCGGCTCCGCGTCGGCCGCTACCGGGCGGTCTACCGAATCGACGACGGCAGGGTCACCGTGCTCGTGCTCCACGTAGGCCGCGCGGGGGTGTGACCCCCGGCGGGTCACAGGCTCAGGTCGCGTACCAGGAGGTCCGCCGCCGCGCAGCAGAAGAGGATGATGCCGATCACGCCGTTCAGCGTGAAGAACGCCCGGTTCAGCCGGCTCAGGTCGTCGGGGCGCACGATGCTGTGCTCGTACGCGAACACCCCCGCCACCGCCGCGAGCCCCACCCAGAACAGCGCACCCGCGTCCGTCGCCAGCGCGTACCAGGCGAACAGCGCCATCGTCACGACGTGCGCCGCCCGCGCCCCGTACAGCGCCCCGGCGATGCCGAAGCGGGCCGGGACCGAGCGGATGCCCTGGGCGCGGTCGGTGTCGACGTCCTGGCAGGCGTAGATCAGGTCGAAGCCGCCGATCCAGATCCCCACCGCGAGCCCCAGCAGCACCGCGGGCCACGACCACTCCCCCGTGACCGCCAGCCACGCGCCGATCGGGCCGATGGCCTGCGCGAGACCGAGGATCGCGTGCGGGTACGTCGTGAACCGCTTGCCGTACGGATAGACCACCATCGGCACCGCCGCGACCGGCGCCAGCACCAGGCACAGCGGGTTCAGCAGCGCCGCGGCGCCGAGGAAGACCGCCAGCGCGATCAGCGCGCCCGTCCACGCCGAGCGGACGGAGACGGCGCCGGTGACCAGCTCGCGGTGGGCGGTGCGGGGGTTGCGGCCGTCGATCTCGCGGTCGATGATCCGGTTCGCGGCCATCGCGAACGTCCGCAGCGCCACCATCGCGACCGTGACGATCAGCAGCGTCCCCCACTCGATCGACCCGTCGCCGTCGACCAGCATGGCCGTCAGCGCGGCGATGTACGCGAACGGCAGCGCGAAGATCGAGTGCTCGATCATCACCAGCCGCAGGAACGCCCGTACCCCGCTGCCCGACCGGGCGGGGCCGGGACCGACGACGCTCCCGGCGGCCGTCACAGGCCGTACTCCCGCCACCGCGCGTCGACTTTCGCCGCCGTGTCCGGATCGGAGACGACCATGTCCGGCCAGCCGCGCGCGTAGCCCTCCTCGGGCAGCTTCGCGGTGGCGTCGATACCGGCCTTGCCGCCCCAGAACTGCTGGTACGAGGCGTGGTCGAGGTGGTCGACCGGGCCCTCGACGACGGACAGGTCGCGGCTGTAGTCGGTGTTGCCCAGCGCCCGCCAGGCGACTTCCTGGAGGTCGTGGACGTCGCAGTCGGCGTCGACCACGATGATCAGCTTGGTCAGCGACATCATGTGCGCGCCCCAGATCGCGGACATCACCTTCTGCGCGTGCTTCGGGTACTTCTTGTCGATCGACACGATCGCGCAGTTGTGGAAGCCGCCCGCCTCCGGCAGGTGGTAGTCCACGATGTCCGGCACGATCACCTTCAGCAGCGGCAGGAAGAACCGCTCGGTGGCCCGCCCCAGCGGCCCGTCCTCGGTCGGCGGGCGGCCGACGACGATGGACTGGAGCAGCGGGCGGCGGCGCATCGTGACGGCGTCGATGGTCAGCGCGGGGAACGGCTCCTGCGGGGTGTAGAAGCCGGTGTGGTCGCCGAACGGGCCCTCGGGCAGCTCCACGCCGGGCTCCAGCCAGCCTTCGAGCACCACCTCGGCGTGCGCGGGGACCTGGAGCGGCACCGTCTTGCAGTCGACCATCTCGACGCGCTTGCCGCCGATGAAGCCGGCGAGCATGTACTCGTCCATGTCGCCGGGCAGCGGCGCGGTCGCCGCGTACGTCACGGCCGGCGGGCAGCCGAAGGCGATGGCCACCGGCAGCTTCTCGCCGCGGCGGGCGGCCACCTGGTAGTGGTTGCGGCTGTCCTTGTGGATCTGCCAGTGCATGCCGATGGTGCGGCGGTCGTGGCGCTGGAGGCGGTAGAGGCCGAGGTTGCGGACGCCGGTCTCGGGGTCCTTGGTGTGGGTGAGGCCGAGGTTGTAGAAGGACCCGCCGTCCTGCGGCCAGGTGAAGAGCGCGGGGATCGCGTCGAGGTCGACCTCGTCGCCGGTGAGCACGACTTCCTGGACGGGCCCGTCCTTCGCCTTCCGCGGCGGTACGTGCGCCATGGTGCCGAGCTTGCCGAACGCCTCGCGTACGCCCGTGAAGCCCTGCGGCAGCTCGGGCTTGAGCAGCCCGCCGATGCGCTCGCCGATCTCCGCGTACGACTCGAGGCCGAGGGCTTTGAGGAGCCGGCGGTCGGTGCCGTAGACGTTCATCGCCAGCGGCATGCCGGAGCCCTTGACGTTCTCGAAGAGCAGGGCGGGGCCGCCGGCCTTGTTGACGCGGTCGGTGATCTCGCCGACTTCGAGGTACGGATCGACCTCGGCCTTGATGCGCTTGAGGTCGCCGTCGCGCTCCAGGGCCCGCAGCAGCGAGCGGAGATCGTCGTAAGCCATGCGCCCCAGTATCCGCCAGGCGCCGGGCGCGATTCGCGAAGGGGGTGCGGGCGGGGCGCGGGCGGGGTCGTGGGGGCGTTTGCGCCACGGCTTACCCTGGACGGACCGCGGGGTCCGTACGGGAGCCGCACCGAAACCGGCGCGGGAGGCCGCCGCACCGCCGCGCCACCGCACGTCGAAGGGCCGCTCATGCTCAGGTATCTACCGTTTCTCCTGGTCCTGGCGGTGTGGATCTATGCGTTCATCGACTGCCTGAACACCCCGGAGAAGGACGTACGGAATCTGCCCAAGCTGGTCTGGGTGGCGATCATCGTGCTCTTCGGCTCGGTGCTCTTCGGCCCGCTGGCGTGGTTCATCGGCGGCCGGCCGCGGGGCCGCCCGGTGATCGCCGGCGAGGGTGCGGGCAGCGGCGGACGCCGCCCGCGCCGCGGCGGGTGGGTGGCGCCCGACGACAACCCGGACTTCCTCCGCTCGCTGGGGGAGGACCGGCGCAAGGACGAACCACGGCAGGAGCCGAAGCAGGAGCCGCGGCAGGAGCCGCAGCAGGAGCCGAAGGACGAGCGCGGCCGGGAGCGGGACGAAGAAGGCCCGGAAGGACGCCAGGGACCCGACGAGGACCGGCGCTGAGACGTTAACCTGACGCGGAGACGAGTGGGGGCCGAGGCCGTAGCCCCGCGACAATCAAAGGGGTTTGCCGCGTGCTCCGCTACCTGCCGTTCATGGTCCTCCTCGGCATGGTGATCTACGCGCTGATCGACTGCGCGACCACGAAGAAGGAAGACGCCAAGCACCTCCCCAAGGTCGCGTGGCTCATCCTCATCGTCCTGTTCCCGCTGCTCGGTTCGATCGGCTGGCTGATCGCGGGCCGGAACCGCCGCCGCCCGCCGGCCGGCGGCGGCAGCGGCACCGGGGGCACCGGGGGCGGGCGGCGCACGACGTGGGTGGCGCCGGACGACAACCCGGAGTTCCTGAAGAAGCTGGGCGACGAGAACGCGAAGGGCGCCGAGGGCGACGGGGACGACTCCCGGGACGGCGACGACACCCGGGACCGCGACGCGGACGGCGACGAGGACGAGGGCGACGCCGACGGCAAGCGGGACGGCGGCCCGCGTCTGAAGTGACGCGTCTCCGGCAGACAGGTGGAGCGCCGCTCTCCGGTCGCCGCCGCGAACCCCCGCTCTCGGGTAGCCGCGCGGAGCGCCCGCCCCCGCACCGTGACGCGGCTCACATCCACCCCTGTCACGTATCGGCCGGGTGCCCTGTCCCATGGTCGCTCCCGCACCCCGCGGGAGCCCCGGACGGAACGCACCACCGGAGGCCCCCGATGACCACCCAGCCCCCCGGCCACCGCATCGTCGTCGTAGGCGCGGGCTACACCGGCATGTTCGCCGCCGTACGCACCGCACGCCGCACCCGCCGCCTCGGCGCCCGGATCACGCTCGTGAACCCCTCGGCACGGTTCACCGAGCGGCTGCGCATGCACCAGGTCGCCGCGGGCCGGCGGCTCGCGCACCACCGCATCGCGGACCTGCTCGCCGGCACCGGCGTCGAGTTCGTGCAGGGCCGCGCCGTGGCCATCGACACGGAGACGCGGCGGGTGACGGTCGAACGGAGCCCCGCGGACGGCCCCGGCGAGGGGCCGGAGGCGGGTCGCGGGGCCGTCGGCATTCCGTACGACACCCTCGTCTACGCCCTCGGCAGCAGCACCGACACCACCCGCGTCCCGGGCGCCGACCAGCATGCCGTGACCCTCGACGACCCGCGTGCGGCCCACGAGTTCGGCGGCCGCCTCGCCGCCCTGGCCGCCGCCGGCGGCCGGCTCGTCGTCAGCGGTGGCGGCCTCACCGGCGTCGAGGCCGCGACCGAACTCGCCGAGCGCCACCCCGGGCTCGACGTCACGCTCCTCAGCCGCGGCGTGCCCGGCGCGATGATGGGCGACCGGGCGCGCGCCCATCTGGACCGCGCACTGACGCGCCTGGGCGTGACGGTACGCACCGGGGCCGACGTCAGGAAGGTGCTGCCCGGCGGCGTCGAACTGGCGGGCGGCCGGCAGTTGCCGTCCGATCTGACGCTGTGGACCGCGGGCGTGCGGGTGGCTGACCTCGCTGCCCGCGCCGGGATCGAGACGGACGCGCGCGGGCTGGTCGTGGTGGACGACCGGCTGCGGTCGGTCTCGCACCCGGAGGTGTACGCGATCGGGGACGCGGCGGCCGTACGGCAGGCGTGGGGGCAGGTCCACGGCACGTGCCAGAGCGGGCTCCCCACGGCGCAGCACGTCGCGGACGCGATCGCGCGGACGCTGCGGGGGCGGGAGGTGCGGCGGTTCCGGTTCGGGTACTTCCACCAGCCGGTGAGTCTGGGGCGGCGGGACGCGGTGATCCAGTTCACGTACGCGGACGACGCGCCGCGGCGGTTGTACCTGCGGGGGCGGTGGGCGGTGGCGTACAAGGAACTGGTCAGCTCCAGCCCGCTGGTGATGTACCGGCTGAGCAGGCGGATGAACGTGACCGCGGTGCTGTCGCGGGGCGGACGGGCCACGCGGGGTGCGGCGGGCGCCGGCGGGCGGGCCGAAACGCCGTTGCCGCGGGGTCCGAGGGCGGAGAGCATGGGGCGATGACCGAGAGGGAGCAGGGGCGGGAGGGGAAGCGGGCGCGGGAGCCGGAGGCCGCGACGCCGCCGGGGACCGTGCCCCCGGCAGGGGATCCGGCGGGGGGCACGTCCCCCGGGGACCCCTTCTCCGACCACCGCCGGCTCCTCTACGGCACCGCGTACCGCCTCCTCGGCAGCGTCGCCGACACCGAGGACGTACTCCAGGACGCCTGGCTGGCCTGGCACCGGGCCGACCGCGCCGCCGTCCGCAACCCGCGCGCGTACCTCGTCCGCACCGTCACCAACCTCGCGCTCAACCGCCTCACCTCCGCCCGCGCCACCCGCGAGCGCTACGTCGGCCCCTGGCTCCCCGAGCCGCTGCTCACCACGCCCGACATCGCCGACGACGCCGAGCTGGCGGACACCGTCTCGACCGCGATGCTCGTCGTGCTGGAGACACTCTCGCCCGTCGAGCGCGCGGTGTTCGTGCTCCGCGAGGCGTTCGGCTACGCGCACGCCGAGATCGCCGGGTTCCTCGACCGCCCCGAGCCGGCCGTCCGCCAGATCGCCCACCGCGCCCGCGCGCACGTGGACGCCCGCCGCCCCCGCTTCGACGCCGACGCCGACCGCCGTACCGAGGTCACCACCCGCTTCCTGGCCGCCGCCGCGGGCGGCGACCTCAACGCGGTCATGGAACTCCTCGCCCCCGACGTCACCGCCTGGACCGACGGCGGCGGCGTGGTCACCGCCGCCCGCCGCCCGCTGCACGGTGCGGACCACGTGGCCCGCTGGCTCCTCGGCGTCCTGCGCAAGCCGATCTCCGCGGGCGTACGGCTGCGTTCCGCGACGATCAACGCCGCACCGGGGATCCTCATCGACCAGTCCGGCACGGTGATCGGCTCGCTGTCGTACGACCTCACCGACGGCCTCGTACGCCACCTGCACATCCAGCTGAACCCCGCCAAACTCCGCGGCGTGCACGGCCCGGCACCCGGAGGGCCACCGGCCGGCCGCACGCCGCGGTAGGCGCGGCACGGGCCGCGGCCCCCGTCGGCCGGTCGTCCGGGCTTGCAACCGGTACCCGGGTACGGGCTTACCGTCGGAGGTGTCCCCGCCCCGGGGACGCCGACGACGGGAGTGAGCGCCATGAGTGACCTCGCGTGGGTGCCGCAGTCCTGCACGCTGCCCACCGCCGAGCGGCCCCTGCGGGTCGCCGAGTGGGACGCGCTGTTCGCGGAGGTGCCGGCCGCGGTGTCCCGGCCGGAGCCGCTGCGGCTGCGGCTGGTGCTGGCGGACGGGCCGGGGGTCGCGGAGCGGGTGCGGGAGCTGGCGGAGCGGGAGAGCGGGTGCTGCTCGTTCTTCACGTTCACCACGGACCGCGACGGCGATGACGGGGACGGCACCGGCAGCATGTCGCTGGACATCGCCGTGGACCCCGCGCACGCGGCGGTCCTCGACGCACTCGCCGCCCGGATCGACACCGCGGGGCGCCGGTGAGCGGGGAGCTGCGCAGCGGGCCGACGCGGAGATCGCCGACCCGGTGACGATCCGTACGACGCTCGCCGCCGCCGTCGAAGCGGGCTGCGACGACCTCGCCGCCTGCGCCTCCCACCCGCGCTGCCCCCTGCCCTTCGCCCCCCTCGCCGGGGACGGCGAAGGACCCGCGGAGGACAATGGCCGCCGGCGGACGCGGGCGGCGGAGGGCGGATGATGGGCACGGGTCGGGGGCCGGGCGTTGCGGTGGACGCCTCGGTGGCGCACAACGCACGGGTGTGGAACCACTGGCTCGGCGGCGGGGACAACTACGCCGTGGACCGGGAGATGGGCGACCACGTGGCGGGCATGTTCCCCGTCATACGCGACGTGGCCCGCGCCGACCGGGAGTTCCTGGGGCGCGCGGTGCGGTACCTCGCCGGCGAGGCGGGGATACGGCAGTTCCTGGACATCGGCACCGGCCTGCCGACCGCGGAGAACACCCACGAGGTCGCCCAGCAGGTGGAGCCGGCGGCCCGGATCGTCTACGTCGACAACGACCCCCTCGTCCTCGCCCACGCCCGCGCCCTGCTCACCAGCGCCCGGGAGGGCACCACCGCGTACGTCGCCGCCGACGCCCACGACCCGGAGGCGATCCTGCTCGGCGCCAAGCGCACCCTGGACTTCGAGGAGCCGGTGGCGGTCATGATGCTGGGCATCCTCAACTTCGTCCTCGACACCGACGACGCGCGCCGGGTCGTCCGCCGGCTGATGGACGCCGTACCGCCGGGCAGCTACCTCGCGCTCACGCACCCCACGACGGAACTGGGCGGCGAGGGCAACGTGGCGGCGATGCGCTTCTGGAACGCGAAGGCCACCCCGCCGATCACCGCCCGCGGCCGCGCGGAGGTGGAGGGGTTCTTCGACGACCTGGCCCTCCTCCCCCCGGGCCTGGTCTCCTGCACCCGCTGGCACCCGCCCCCGGGCCGCACGGACGACTCCCCGGAGGTCCCGCAGTTCGGCGCGGTGGCCCGCAAGGTCCGGTAGCCACCCGGTACTTCGGCGCGCGCCGTCCCTCGACGCGCGCGGTCCCTCGGCCCCCGGGCGTACGGAGGCGACCGGGTCCCACTCCGCGCGGATGCCGAGGTCACCCCTCGACCGACGCCCCAGGACCGGCGGCGGGCTGTTCCACGGCCCTGTCGAGATGGGCGATGACCGCCGGTACGTCGTCGCTCTCCGTGCTCCGGATCAGCTGGAGCGCCGGCTGGACGAGGCCGCCCGGGCGGGCGATCAGGCGGGCGAGTACGGCGGCGCGGATGTCGAGCCGCTCGATGGTCGCCGCGCGCTCCTCCTCGTTCTGGCCGGCGAGCAGGACGGCGTTGTGCCACGCCTCCTCGCGGGACTGGCGGACGGAGAAGTCGAGGATCTGCTCGTCCGTACGGGCGCCGATCTCGTCCAGCAGCGACAGCAGCGGCGACAGGGCGCCGACCGAGTCCTCCACGGCCAGGACCACCCGGGCGAGGATGTCGTTGATCAGGAGGAAGTCGCGCCGGAGCGACTGGATGTCCTCGCCCGGGGAGGTCCGCGCCGCGGCGACGGCGAGGTCGAGGTTGATGTGCGCGTTCACCCCGAGGATCAGGTGCTGCACGATGATGGTCCGGTCGTCGTCGAGCAGCCCGAACGTCTCGCGCCAGCAGCGCGGCCCGCTCCGGTCGCGGCGCCATGCGTCGTACGCGTCGAAGTACCGGTTGCCGAAGAGCGTGTCGAAGCGGTCCATCCGGGCCCCGTCGTCGAACTGCCCGTCGCGGATGGCCTGCCGCACCTCGACGGTCACCTGCCGGTACAACGCCGCGAAGTACCCGACCCGGTCACCGTCCCGCCGGGCGTCCCGCACGATCCCGGCCAGCCCGTCCACAACCTCGTCGATGTTCTCCGCCACCACACCCAACTCCCTCTCCGCGGGCCCTCGTCCGGCCGCAACCGTCCTACCACCGCCCGCCGGGGAGGGGACCCGGGACGGACCCGCGGGTACGAGCGGCGCGGCGCTCAGGCAGTCGCGGCGGGGCGCGGCTCACCGCGGAAGACCTGGCGCGTATGCCAGTCGCGGTGAGTTGCGGCAACGGGGCGCGCGCCGGGCTGCGGACCGATGAGCGGCCGGCCCGCGAGGGCTACGACGTACTCGCGGGCGGCCGGACTATGGCCGACGAAGCGCTGGGAGACCAGGATGCGCTGGTCGTCTCCCACGCCGAGGACACCCTTGTCGAAGAGCTTGTGGTGCAGCGAGCACAGGCACAGCCCGTTCTCGATCTCGTCGGGCCCGCCGAACGACCACCAACGCACGTGGGCGGCCTCCAGCCCGACCGGAACCGCGCCGATCCTGCCGTCGTATCCGCAGAAGGCACACCGGTACTCGTAGGCGGTCAGCACGAGTTCGCGCAGCCGCGGGTCGCGCTGCCTGGGTACCGCCGAGGGCGGCAGGGCCTCCGCCGGGTCCGGTCCCAGGCCGACGGCCTCGCACAGCTCGGTGTGCAGGGAGGGCGGGAAGTGCGCGTCGAGCAGCAGGCGCGCCAGCCTGCCGAGCAACTCCGGTTCACGCCGCAGCGCCGCCCTCAGGTCCGGGGCGAGCCGCCCGGTGGCCCCCGCCTCGCGGAGGTCCCGTACGAGGGTGCCGGGGCTGCCCGGTCCGTTGTCGGTGCGGACTTCCCATACGCCGTCGCTGACCAGGTGGTGGAAGGGGTAGGCGGGCGTCGTCCTGTGGGGCGGGCCGTACTCGGTCAGCAGGCGCTGGAGGTCGCCTTCGACGGCGGTGTACCGCAGACCGCCGTCGGCGTCCTCCTGGAACCGGCCGAGAGCATAGAGGAGCAGCAGCGGCTTGTGCGGTGCGCGCGTGCCACTCCTGCTCCACTGCCTCAGCTTGGCGATCCGCTCCGGCCAGTCCATGACGACTGATCGTAGAGGGGCGCTGACCGCCGCCCCGGCGGCCGGATCCCCGTCGCGGACCGGTGCGGAGCAGCCGCTGCCGGGATTCGGTGGTGCGCGTCGATCGAGAGGAGGGGCTGTCACCCGTGCTAGGCTGGCCGAAGTTGCAGTTGTGGTTCCCATGTATTTTGTGTGCGCCTGCTGGCCTTGACCTTCAGGCGCATTTCTCTTTTTCGGTGCTTTCCGGACCTGGTAATCACCGCGGCGACGCGGGATCGCGCACCGTGCGGATCTCCGGCACAGCCATCAGAAGGAGAAAAAGACATGGCCACCGGCACCGTGAAGTGGTTCAACAGTGAAAAGGGCTTCGGCTTCATCGCCCAGGACGACGGCGGCGCCGACGTCTTCGCCCACCACTCCAACATCAACGCTCAGGGCTTCCGCGAGCTGGCCGAGGGCCAGCGGGTGGAGTTCGACGCCACCCAGGGGCAGAAGGGCCTCCAGGCGGAGAACATCACCGTCATCTGAACCCTGATCCGAGGACGTGGCGCAAGTCACCAGCACGGGTCCGCGCGGCTGCACCGCGCGGACCCGTGCCCCGCGGCCGGAGCGCTCTGCGCACCGCGCCGCCGTTCGCCCATTCCCCGGCCCGTTCCTGCGGCTCCCGTGCGGCTCACTTCCGCCGGGATCTCCTCGACACGCGCCGTGACGAGGAGGTCCCCATGAACCGCAGTACGCGTCGTGCCCCCGACGACCCCGCCCGCCGCCGTTCGCGTGGGCAGAACCCGCGCCGGCCGGGCCGCCGGAAACCCGCCGCCGCGCAGGGCGAGTTCGCGCAGCCGGCGAGCACCACTCCCGCTCTGCCCCCGGCCGCGTCGTTCGACGACCTGGACATGCCGGCCGCGCTGCTGACGACGCTGCACCACCAGGGGGTGAGCGTGCCGTTCCCCATCCAGGCGGCCACCCTCCCCGACTCCCTGGCCGGCCGGGACGTCCTCGGCCGCGGCCGCACCGGCTCGGGCAAGACCCTGGCCTTCGGCCTGGCCCTGCTGGCCCGTACTGCGGGCCGGCGCGCGACCCCCCGGCACCCGCTCGCGCTCGTCCTCGTACCCACCCGCGAACTGGCCCAGCAGGTCACCGACGCACTCACCCCCTACGCCCGGGCGGCGCATCTGCGGCTCGCCACTGTCGTCGGCGGTACGTCCCTGACCCGGCAGGCCGCCGCGCTGCGCGACGGCGCCGAGGTGGTCGTGGCCACCCCGGGACGGCTGCGGGATCTGATCGACCGCCGCGACTGCCACCTGGACGAGGTGCGCATCACCGTGCTCGACGAAGCCGACCAGATGGCCGACATGGGCTTCCTGCCCCAGGTCACCGCCCTGCTGCGGCAGGTGCGGGCGGACGGCCAGCGGATGCTGTTCTCGGCGACGCTGGACCACAACGTCGACCGGCTGGTACGGGCCTTCCTCACCGACCCGGTCGTCCACTCGGTCGACCCGTCGGCCGCCACCGTGACGACGATGGAGCACCACGTGCTGCACGTCGCGGACGGCGACAAGCGGACGGCCGCCACCCATATCGCCGCCCGGGACGGCCGTGTGCTGCTGTTCGTGCACACCAAGCGGGGCGCCGACCGGCTGACCCGGCACCTGCTGGCCAACGGGATAAGGGCCGCCGCGCTGCACGGCGGCAAGTCCCAGGCCCAGCGCACCCGCACGCTCGAACAGTTCAAGCGCGGGGACATCACCGCACTGGTCGCCACGAACGTCGCCGCCCGCGGCATCCACATCGACGACCTCGACCTGGTCGTCAACGTCGACCCGCCGGCCGACCACAAGGACTACCTCCACCGCAGCGGGCGCACCGCCCGGGCCGGCGGGTCCGGCAGCGTCGTGACCCTCGTCCTGCCCGACCAGCGCCGCGAGATGACCCGCCTGACCACCACCGCCGGGATCACCGCACACACCACCCGCATCCAGCCCGGCAGCGAGGAACTCGCGCGCATCACCGGCGCCCGCACCCCCTCCGGCGTCCCCGTCACCCTCGGCGCAGCCCCTGCGAGCCCCGTCAGGCGCAAGCCCTCCGGAGGAGGACGCGGCGGCCGCCGCGGCGGCAATGCCCCGACCCGACGCGGCTCCTCGCGCACCCGCTTCCCGGAGAAGGCAACGTCACGCCGAGCGGCCGCATAACACCACAACGCAGCCCGGCCACCACACCCACGGGGGCCGGGCTGTAGTAGGGGGCCAAGGGGCCCGTACCGCTGGGTGACGCCGACAACGCCCCCGCGGAAGACCTGCCGCGGATGCCAGTCGCGGGGAGTTGCGGCAACAGGGCGAGCGGCGGGCCCCGAAGTGACGAGTGGCCGGCCCGTCCTATGCAGGACGGTGCAGCACCAGCCGCCAACACGGAGACCCCAGTCACTCAGCAGTTCAAGGAGCGCTCCGCGACGTGGTGGAGGCGTTCGGCGAAGATCTTCTCGGCTTCCGGGGTGATAGTCCGTAGGGCCACCATGCTGGTGAAGATGACGTCGCAGAGTTCGGCTTGGACGTCGTCCCAGGTGTGGCTGTTGCCCTTGCGGGGGTTGGAGCCGGTCACCCCGTGGATGGCCTCGGCGACCTCGCCGGCCTCCTCGCTGATCTTCAGTACGCGCAGGATGCGGGCCATCTCGGGTGAGACGCGGCTTTCCGCGTCCAGCCACTCGACAAGCCGGTCAATGGTCTCCCAGGTGTCACGCATGGGGGGGGTGCTCCGTGTTCTCTCACCGCTGTTGGAGATCGTGCCGGCGTGTGCCCTCGGTGTGCCCCGGCGGACTGATCAGCGCCTGAGTCCGTGGAAGCGCAGGTCAGGGCCAGACCAGGCAGTACGGCTGGTGGCCGGCCTCGTGGAGGCGGTCGGCGAACTCCTGCCATTCGTGGAGCATCCGGTAGACGTCGAAGGCGTCGCGGGGGCCGCCGCGGTCGGGGACCGTGGACCAGATGAAGGCGGCGGCGCCGACTTCCTCCTCGCCGATGCCGCGGAGGGGGTCGACGACCGTCATGGGGAGGCGCACCACGGCGTAGTCGGGGTGGAGGACGACGAGTTCCAGGGGCGGGACCTTGTGGAGCGGTATGCCCTCGATGCCGGTGAGGACCATCGCGGACATCGTCTCGGGCTTCACCTTGGCGAAGAGGCCGCCCTGGCCGAGTTCGTCGCCGCCGAGTTCCTCCGGGCGCATGGAGATCGGCACGCGGGCCGCCGTCGCGCCGTCGGGCGCGCCGAAGTACTTGTATGTCACGCCGCCCGATCGGCCGTCGTTCTTGTTCACGCCCTCGCCGCCGTGGTTCACCCGGCGATGGCGTCCCGACCTGGCGCGCCGGGGCCCTCGGTCATCGGTCCCCTCGCCCAGTTCGCCACCGCGATGCATATCTCCACCCGACTGCTCTCAGATGTGCACTGCCCCCGCCGCGCAACCCGATCATCGTCTCAGCTACCTCCCCAGCAGCGGGCCCGCGAAACACCCCGACGCGGGTCGCCTTGCGACTCTGAGACCATGGCTTGCGTGACTTATCCGTACCAGGCTCCAGTCTCGCAGAAGCTCTTCGACCGTGCGGCCGCCGTGACGCCCGGCGGCGTGAACTCTCCGGTGCGTGCGTTCCGCGCCGTGGGCGGTACGCCCCGGTTCATGGTGTCGGGGAAGGGTCCGTACCTGACGGACGCCGACGGCCGCGAGTACGTCGACCTCGTCTGTTCGTGGGGGCCGATGATCCTCGGCCACGCGCACCCGGAAGTGACCGCCGCGGTGCAGGAGGCCGTGGCGCGCGGGACGTCGTTCGGCACTCCGGGGGCCGGTGAGGTGGCGCTCGCGGAGGAGATCGCCTCCCGGGTGACCCCCGCTGAGCAGGTACGACTCGTCTCCTCGGGCACCGAGGCGACGATGTCGGCGATCCGGCTGGCGCGCGGGTTCACCGGGCGGGCGAAGGTCGTGAAGTTCGCCGGCTGCTACCACGGGCACGTGGACGCGCTGCTCGCCGCGGCCGGCTCCGGGGTGGCCACCCTGGGGCTGCCGGACACGCCCGGGGTCACCGGCGCGCAGGCCGGGGAGACGCTCGTGCTGCCGTATAACGATTTGGCAGCCGTCCGCGCGGCGTTCGAAGAACACCCCGGCGACATCGCCTGCGTGATCACCGAGGCGTCCCCGGGGAACATGGGTGCGGTGCCGCCGCTGCCCGGCTTCAACCAGGGACTGAAGGACCTGTGCGCCGAGTACGGCGCGCTGTACGTGTCCGACGAGGTGATGACCGGCTTCCGTACCTCCAGGGCCGGCTGGTTCGGCGTCGACGGCGTGACGCCGGACCTGATGACGTTCGGCAAGGTCATGGGCGGCGGCTTCCCCGCCGCCGCGTTCGGCGGCCGGGCGGACGTCATGGAGCGGCTCGCGCCCGCCGGACCCGTGTACCAGGCGGGCACGCTCTCCGGTAACCCCGTCGCCACCGCCGCCGGGCTCGCGCAGCTCCGGCTCCTGGACGACGCGGCGTACGACACGCTGGACGCCGTCTCCCGGCAGCTCCGCGGGCTCGTCACGGAGGCGCTGGCGAAGGAGGGCGTGGCGCACCGGGTGCAGACGGCGAGCAACATGTTCTCCGTCTTCTTCACCGGCTCCGACTCCCCCGTCACGGACTACGAGGGCGCGAAGGCGCAGCGTACGGAGCAGTTCACGGCCTTCTTCCACGCCATGCTCGCCGAGGGCGTGTACCTCCCGCCGTCCGCCTTCGAGTGCTGGTTCGTCTCCACCGCCCTCGACGAGGGCGCGATGGAGCGGGTCGCCGCCGCGCTGCCCGTCGCCGCCCGCGCCGCGGCCGAAGCCGGGGGCGGGTCGGCGGGTGGAGAGCGGGACGTCCAAAATGGCTGACATGCGCGGTAAAGATGAAGAGAATCTCACCGTCGTGCACGTGGTACGCCACGGTGAGGTCCACAACCCCGACGGCGTCCTCTACGGGCGCAACCCCGGCTACCACCTCTCCGACCTGGGGCAGCGGATGGCCGAGCGCGTCGCCGAGCACCTCGCCACGCGCGACGTCCGCCACGTCGTCGCCTCCCCGCTGGAGCGCGCGCAGGAGACCGCCGCGCCCGTCGCGAAGGCGCACGGCCTGGAGATCGCCACCGACGCCCGGCTCATCGAGGCGGCCAACGTCTTCGAGGGCAAGGCCTTCGGCGTCGGCGACGGCGCGCTGCGCAAGCCGGCGAACTGGAAGTACTTCACCAACCCCTTCCGCCCCTCCTGGGGCGAGCCGTACATCGAGCAGGTGGTACGGATGATGGGCGCCCTGCAGTCGGCGCGGGAGGCCGCCCGCGGCCACGAGGCCGTCTGCGTCAGCCACCAGCTGCCCATCTGGATCCTGCGCAGCTTCGCCGAGGGGCGGCGGCTGTGGCACGACCCGCGGTCGCGGCAGTGCACGCTGGCGTCGCTGACGTCGTTCACGTTCGCCGGCGACGACATCGTCTCCGTCGGCTACAGCGAGCCGGCCCGCGACCTGGTGCCGCCGCACCTGCTCGCCGGGGCGCAGCGCAAGTTCGGCCGCGGAGCCATCCGCGGGCCGGCCGCCAACGCCCCCCGGGCGTAGCGCGCGCAGGGGGCGGGGCCCGGCCCGTACGCACCCCCTGAACAGCCCCTCCCGCCCGCCGCACGGCGCTAAAGGGGGGTGGAGAAGATCCCCCTCCGGCCCATGCGAAACTTTTCACATGATTTCTGCGAGGAGGCTCCACCGCCGGACACTCGCGGCCGCCGCCGCGGCCGTGGCCGGCGCCCTGGCGCTGACCGCGTGCGGCGAGGACGCGACGTCGTCCGGCGGCAACACCCAGTTCGTCAGCGGCACCGGCCAGCTCACCGTGGTCAAGGCGAGCGACCGCCTCGCCGCACCGGACATCTCCGGCGAGACCACCGACGGCGAGGAGCTCGCGCTCGCCGACTACCGCGGCAAGGTCGTCGTCCTCAACGTGTGGGGCTCGTGGTGCGCGCCCTGCCGCGCCGAGGCGCCGAACCTGCGCAAGGTCTCCGAGGACACCGCCGACCGCGGCGTGCAGTTCGTCGGCATCAACACCCGCGACCTCGACGTGGCCAACGCCCAGGCGTTCGACCGCGGGTTCAAGATCGAGTACCCGAGCCTGTACGACCCGTCGGGGAAGCTGATCCTGAAGTTCCCCGAGAACAGCCTCTCGCCACAGGCCATCCCCTCCACGCTCATCCTCGACCGGGAGGGCAGGATCGCCGTACGGGCCCTCAAGCCGCTCTCCGAGGAGGAGTTGCGCAAGGCGCTCGAACCGGTCATCGAGGAGAAGTGACGTAACGCCATGGAGCCGAACCAGACCGTGCTGACCGGGGCCCTGCTGCTGGCCCTGCCGGTCGCGGTGCTCGGCGGCCTGGTGTCCTTCTTCTCCCCGTGCGTGCTGCCGCTCGTCCCCGGCTACCTCAGCTACGTCACCGGGGTCAGCGGCACCGACCTGGAGAACGCCCGCCGCGGCCGGATGGCCGCCGGCGCCGCGCTCTTCGTCCTCGGCTTCACCGCGGTCTTCGTCTCGACGGGCGCGTTCTTCGGCAGCGTCGGCAACAACCTGCTGCTGCACCGGGAGACGATCTCCAAGGTGGTCGGCGCCCTGACGATACTGCTCGGGCTGACGTTCATGGGGATACTGGGCCGCACCCTCGGCGGGCTCACCCAGCGGGAGTTCCGGCTCCACAAGCGACCCGCGGTGGGGCTCGCCGGGGCGCCGATGCTCGGCATGGTCTTCGGCATCGGCTGGACGCCGTGCATCGGGCCGACGCTGATGTCGGTGCTCGCGCTGTCCACTCGGGAGGCCAGCGCCGGCCGCGGCGCACTGCTGACGGTGGCGTACTGCCTGGGCCTGGGGCTGCCGTTCATCGTCGCCGCCATCGCCTTCCGGCGTGCGCTCGGGGCGTTCGCCTGGGTCAAGAAGCACTATGTGTGGGTCATGCGAATCGGCGGCGGCATGCTCGTCGTGACCGGCATCCTGCTACTCACGGGCGCCTGGGACCGCATCATCAACGAGATGCAGGTCTGGACGTCGAACTACACGGTGGGGATCTGAGCCCATGACCACGACCGACGAGCGCGAGCTGACCGCCGCCGCGTCCCAGTTGTCCACGGCGCCGATCGAGGACTCGCCGCAGAGCCCGCTGCCGCAGGGCGGCTCGTTCGGGCGCGAGCTGGTGGCGTGGGCGCGCTGGTTCTGGCGGCAGCTCACGTCGATGCGCGTGGCGCTGATACTGCTGTTCCTGCTGTCGCTCGGGTCCATTCCGGGCTCGCTCATCCCGCAGAACTCGGTCGACGAGATCGCCGTGACCCAGTTCCGGGAGCGGCACGGGACGCTGGCGCCGATCTACGACAAGCTCCAGCTCTTCGACGTCTACAGCTCGGTGTGGTTCTCGGCGATCTACATCCTGCTGTTCGTCTCGCTCGCCGGCTGCATCATCCCGCGCTCCTGGCAGTTCGTCGGCCAGCTCCGCGCCCGCCCGCCGCGGGCCCCGCGCAACCTGACCCGGCTGCCCGCGTACACCACCTGGGAGACCGAGGCCGACGCGGCCGAGGTGCGCGAGGCCGCGGAGCGGATCTTCCGGCGCCGCCGGTTCCGCTACGCCGTGGCCCCCGTCGGCGACGAGGGCGCGATCTCCGCCGAGAAGGGCTACCTGCGCGAGGCCGGCAACCTGCTGTTCCACATCGCGCTCTTCGTCCTCCTCGTCGCCTTCGCGGCCGGGAACCTCTTCCGCGTCGAGGGCGGCAAGCTGATCGTCGAGGGCGACGGCTTCGCCAACACCCTCACGCAGTACGACGACTTCCAGGACTCCACGTTCGGCGCCGACCTCGAGTCGTTCGGCTTCACGCTGGACGACTTCACGGCGACGTTCGAGAAGGACGGGCCGCAGCGAGGCACGGCGCGCGAGTTCTACGCCGACGTCACCTGGTGGGAGGGCGCCGACGGCGAGCAGCACCAGGAGCGCGTCGAGGTCAACCACCCGCTGCAGATCGGCGACACCAAGATCTTCCTGATCGGCCACGGGTACGCGCCCGTCGTGACGGTCCGCGACGGCCAGGGCGACGTGGCGTTCACCGGCCCGGTCGCGTTCCTGCCGCAGGACGGGAACCACACCTCCACCGGCGCGATCAAGGTCCCGGACTACCGGGACGAGAACGGCGAGAAGACGCAGATCGCCTTCCAGGGCTTCTTCACCCCGACCTTCGGCGGCTACAGCAAGGAGGGCATGGTCTCGCAGTTCCCGGGGCCCGAGTACCCCGCGCTGTTCCTCAACGCCTACCGCGGCGACCTCGGCGTGGACTCCGGCGTGCCGCAGAACGTGTACCAGCTCGACACCGAGCGGCTGAAGCAGTTCAAGGACAAGAAGGGCGAGCCGCTGAAGAAGGCGCTGCGGCCCGGTGACACCTTCACCCTGCCGAACGGGGCGGGGTCGCTGGAGTTCGAGCGGCTGGAGCGCTGGGCCAGCTTCCAGGTCTCCCAGCAGCCCGGCAACTACTGGGCGCTGGGCGGGTCCATCCTCGCGATCGTCGGCCTCGCCGGGTCGCTGTTCATCCAGCGCCGGCGCGTGTGGGTGCGTACGGCGGCGGGAGCCGACGGCCGCACGGTCGTGGAGCTGGCGGGGCTGGGGCGCAGCGAGAGCGCCCGGCTGCCGGAGGAGCTGGCGGACCTGGCGGTGGCGCTGCAGACGGACGGGGCGCCGGCGGTGGCCGACGCCGCAGACACCGACACCGACACCGATGACACCGCCGGGGACAAGTCCGACGCGGCCGGGGGTGGGTCCGCGGCGGCCCGTACGAAGTCCGTAGAGTCCGAAACCGCGGAGCACGCAGAACCCGCGGAAGCCGCGGACACCGCGGAAGCCACGTCAGAAGAGTCCGAGTACGACGAACCCGACGAGCCCGAAGGGCCCGAAGCCAAGCCCGATGAAGGAGCGCGCGCGTGAACATCGCTGCCGCGACCAACCAGAACCTGGCGGACATCAGCAACGTCCTCATCTACTCGGCGATGGCCGTCTACGCCCTCGCCTTCTTCGCGCATGTCGGGGAGTGGGTCTTCGGCAGCCGTAGCCGGGTGGCCACGACCGCCGCCGCGCTCACGCCGCGGCAGGCGGCCGGCGCGGACGCGCCCGCCGTGACCGTCACGGTCAAGAAGCGGGGCGGCGGCACCGCCGTGCTGGAGCGGCCGAAGGTCGTCACCCGGACCTCCTCCGGCGCCGCGGACGTCCCCGACGGGCCGGGCGCCTCTGGCGGTGACGAGCAGGGCGACATGTACGGCCGCGTCGCCGTCTCCCTCACGGTGCTGGCCTTCGCGCTGCACGCGGCCGGGGTGCTGACCCGCGCCCTGTCGGTGCAGCGGGCGCCGTGGGGCAACATGTACGAGTTCTCCACGACCTTCTCCATGGTCGCGGTGGCCGCGTACCTCGGCTTCCTGGCGGCCCGCAAGAACATCCGCTGGATGGGCCTGCCGCTGGTCACGACGGTCCTGCTCGACCTGGGCCTCGCGGTGTCGGTGCTCTACACCGACAGCGACCAGCTGGTGCCCGCGCTGGACTCGTACTGGCTGTGGATCCACGTCTCGCTCGCCATCGCCTGCGGGGCGCTGTTCTACCTCGGCGCGGTCTCGACGATCCTCTACCTCTTCCGCGACCGCTACGAGGCGAAGCTCGCGGACGCGAAGGGCCCGCAGCCCGGTTCGTTCGCGCGCTCGGTGCTGAGCCGGCTGCCGGCGGCGTCGTCGCTGGACAAGTTCGCGTACCGAGTGAACGCGGCGGTCTTCCCGTTCTGGACCTTCACCATCGTGGCGGGCGCGATCTGGGCGGAGAGCGCCTGGGGCCGCTACTGGGGCTGGGACCCCAAGGAGGTCTGGTCGTTCATCACCTGGGTCGCCTACGCCTGTTACCTGCACGCCCGCGCCACGGCCGGGTGGAAGGGCCGCAAGGCCGCGTACCTGGCGATCGTCGCGTTCCTGTGCTTCCTCTTCAATTACTACGGCGTCAACATGTTCGTCGACGGCCTGCACTCCTACTCCGGCGTATAGGCGCGCCGCCCGCATACCTCCCTCCTTCTTTTGCCGCCCTCCCCGCGTGAAGCGCACACTGGAAGGGTGAAGGAGGGAGGTATCGCAATGCTGGAAGTAAAGACCATCGAGAAGCCGGACGAACGACGCGACTTCCCGCGCGGTCACCTCGAAGCGCTGCACATGACCGGCCTGGATTTCGCGATCGCCACTTTCGAGCCGGGCTGGCGCTGGTCGGAGTCGGTGAAACCCCTGGCGGGTACCGAGACCTGCATGGTGCACCACAACGGTTACGTCGTTCAGGGCCGCATGCACATCCTCATGGACAGCGGCCAGGAATCCGAGGTGCAGGCCGGCGACGCATTCGTCTGCCCGCCGGGGCACGACGCCTGGGTCGTGGGCGACGAACAGGTCATCCTCTACGACTTCGCCGGCGCCATGGCGACCGAATACGCGAAGGGAAGCTGAGGACGATGACGTTCGTGCAGCTCATCGAGTACGAGACGGACCGCGGCGAGGAAATGGACCGCGCCATGGACGACTGGATGCGCGCGACGGAGGGCAAGCGCACGATGTCGCGGGAAATCCACACGCAGGACCGGGGCGACAGCCGGCATTACGTGGACATCGTCGAATTCCCGTCGTACGAGCAGGCGATGGTCAACAACGACCTGCCGGAGACGAAGCGCACCGCGGAGCGCTTCCGCGAACTGTGCAGCAACGAGCCCAGGTTCGTGAACCTGGAGGTCGTCGGCGACCGCTCCTGACGCCCGCGGACGAGAAGAGCCGCTCCCGCGAACCGCGCCGGGACGGCGTGGTGGATGACGGCCCCTGGCCCCGGACGGCCCTCCGCGGTCATCCTGGGGCCATGGTCACCTCCAACGGCTACGTCCTCGACGAGTCCCCCCGCCGCCTCGGTGAACTGCGCCCGGTGCCGGATACCGAGCGCGCGGACCGCGACGCGCTGTGGGCGCGGCTGCGGCGGGACGGGTACCTGTGGCTGCGCGGGGCCCTCGACCCCGAAGGCGTACGGGAGTTCCGCCGCCACTACTTCGCGCACGTCGACCCCGAGCTGCCCCGCGGCGAGCAGCGCGCCGCGCTCTTCGGGCGGGTCGTGCCGGGGCCGGAGTACACGGAGTTCTGCGCGCAGCCGGCGGTGCGGGACTGGTACGCCTGGTTCCTCGGCGGCGACACCTTCCTGCACCGGCGCAAGATCCTGCGCCACACCCGGCCGGGCGAGGCCGGCATCGGTACGGCCACGCAGGCGCACTACGACCTCGTGTACCTCCGCGAGGGTACGGACCGGGTGCTCAGCTCGTGGATCCCGCTCGGCGACTGCCCCGTGGAGCTGGGCGGGCTGGTGTATCTGGAGGCCAGCCACGTGCGGGTGCTCGCGGAGGAGGCGGCCGGCACGCTGAAGCGCCCGGCCGCCTCGCTCACGGCCGACCTGCCGGCGCTGGCGGAGGAGTACGACGCGCGGTGGCTCCTCGCGGACTACGCGGCCGGCGACATGGTCGTCCACTCGGCGCACATGGTGCACGCCTCGCTGGACAACACCGCGGACACGTACCGGCTGTCGACCGACATCCGCTACCAGCGCGCCGACCAGGCCATCGACTGGCGCTGGCAGGAGCACTGGCACGACCTCGACGGGCTCTGAGACCAGCGCTGGCGCGGACTCCGGGAGCGGGCGACAGCGGGCCTCCGGCACGGACTCCGGGACCGGCTCCGAGGCCCGCTTCGGGCCTGCTCCGTTACGGCCTCCGGTCAGCCGGCCGCCCGCTCCGCCTCGTCCGGCGGCCACAGCTCCGGGCGCCGCGCCGCCACCGCCGCCGCCATCCGCGCCACCGCCTCCGCCGCCGGCAGCGGCGCGGGCCGCCGCCCGTCGCGCAGCCGCAGCGCCGCCGCCCCGCCGGCGGCCTCCCGCGGGCCGACCACCACCTGGTACGGGGCCAGCCGCCCGGCCCGTACCCGCGCGCCCAGGGTGCCCCGCTCCGGTCCCGCCAGCTCGGCCCGCAGCCCCGCCTCGACGCACCGCCGCAGCAGCGCCTCCGCCGGCGCCGCCTCCGCCTCGCCCACCGGCAGCACCACGGCCTGCACCGGCGCGAGCCACGGCGGGAACGCGCCCTGGTGCACCTCGATGAGCTGCGCCACCGCCCGCTCCGCGCTGCCGACGACCGAGCGGTGCACCATCACCGGGCGGTGCCGTGCGCCGTCCGCGCCCACGTACGCGAGGCCGAAGCGCGCCGGCTGGTGGAAGTCGACCTGCACGGTGGACAGGGTCGCCTCGCGGCCCGCGGCGTCCAGCACCTGTACGTCGATCTTCGGGCCGTAGAACGCCGCCTCGCCCTCCTCCGCGTCGTACGCGATCCCCGCGGCGGCGAGGGCCTGCTCCAGCAGCGCCCCGGCCCGCTGCCACAGCCCGGGGTCGCGCACGTACTTGGCGCCGGGGCCCGGCAGCGAGAGCCGGTAGCGGGCGGCGTCCAGGCCCATCGCCGCGTACGCCTCGCGGATCAGCCGCAGCGCGGCCAGCGCCTCGTCGGCGACCTGCTCCAGGGTGCAGAAGACGTGTGCGTCGTTGAGCTGGATGGCGCGTACGCGGGTGAGGCCGCCGAGGACGCCGGACAGCTCGGCGCGGTACATCCCGCCCAGCTCGGCGAGGCGCAGCGGCAGCTCGCGGTAGCTGCGCTCGCGGGAGCGGTAGATGAGGGCGTGGTGGGGGCAGAGGCTGGGGCGGAGCACGACTTCCTCACCGGCCGGATCGCCGGCCGGGCCGCCGTCCGGGCCGCCGCCGAGGCGCATGGGCGGGAACATGTCGTCGCGGTAGTGCTCCCAGTGGCCGGAGAGCTCGTACAGCTCGCGCTTGCCGAGCACGGGTGAGTAGACCCGCTGGTAGCCGGCGCGGCGCTCGATGTCGGAGACGTACTCCTCCAGCGCCTGCCGGACGGCGGCGCCGGCGGGCAGCCAGTAGGGCAGGCCGGCGCCGATGAGGGGGTCGGTGCCGAAGAGGCCGAGTTCACGGCCGAGGCGGCGGTGGTCTTTCACGGTGGGGCTCCTCGCGGGTCGGGTCGGGGGCCGCCCGCGGGGTCGTGCACGCCGAAGCCCCGGGGCGATCGCCCCGGGGCTTCGGCTGGGTCGTGGGTCAGCGCGCCGGGACGGTGTCCGGCGTCGTCGTCTGCACAGCGCGCTTCATGCGGAGGAGGCTAGCAGGGGCGGGGCGCGGATCCCGACCCGTTTTCGGGTACGGGCACGGGGCCGGGGTCCGGTGCGGGACCGGGGCCGGGGCCGAGGCCGGGGCCCCCGCCGGCGCCCGCGGCGCCCGCGGCGCCCGCCGGGCCGAAGCGGGCCCGGTACGCCGACGGGCTCAGCCCCGTGCGCCGCCGCACCTGCGTCCGCAGGTTCGCCGCCGTGCCCAGCCCGCTCGTCCGCGCCACCACCTCCAGCCGGTGCTCCCCGCGCTCGATCAGCCGGCACGCCAGCGCCACCCGCTCCCCCGTCAGCCACGCCAGCGGCGTCGTGCCCAGCTCGCGGACGAACCGCCGGTGCAGCGTGGCGGGGCTGACGGCGGCCTGCCCGGCCAGGTCGGCGACGGTCAGCGGCCGGTCGAGCCGCGCCGCCGCCCAGGCGAGCACCGGGGCGAGCGAGGCGTCCGGCACCGCGGGCACCGGGCGCTCGATGAACTGCCGCTGGCCGCCGTCGCGATGGGCGGCGAAGACGAGCCGCCGGCTGACGTGGTTGGCCACCTCGGCGCCGTGGTCGCGGCGGATCAGGTGCAGCCCGAGGTCCAGGGCGGCGGCGCTGCCGGCCGCGGTGAGCACGTCGCCGTCGTCGACGAAGAGCACGTCGCGCCGGACCCGTACGGCCGGGTGGCGGGCGGCGAAGCGGTCGGCCCAGCGCCAGTGGATCGCCGCCGGGCGGCCGTCGAGCACACCGGCGGCGGCCAGGGCGTACGCGCCGGTGCAGAAGCTGACGAGCCGGGCACCGCGGTCGGCGGCGCGGCGGATGGCGGCGACGACGGCGGCGGTGGGCGGGGTGTCGTCGGGGCGGTTGGGGACGATCACGGTGTCCGCGGCGTCGGCGGCGGCCAGGCCGGGGACGCCGGAGAGCGTGAAGAACCCGTCGTGCATGCGCACGCCTCCCCCGCCGGCTACGCCCTCATTGGCGGGGGTACCCCCATTGGCGGGGGCGCAGAGCGTGAAGTCGTACCACGCGATGTCCAGCTCGGGGCGGCGCAGCCCGAACAGCTCGGTGGCGATACCCATCTCGAAGGGGTTCGAGCCGGCGTCCACGAGCATGGCGATCCGGTGCGCCCTGCCCGCCGTATCCGGGTGCGAGGATCCTTGCGGCATGTGCGATTCGTAGCACTCCCGGCGCCCGCCTGTCACGCGCAGGATGGCGGGGGAGAGGCCGCCGCACCCCCGCGGCGCCGGAAGCGAGGAGCCCACCGTGAGCATCCACCCCGCCGAGCCCACCGCACTCCCCGTCGCGCTGGAGCGCATCGCGGAGCCGTGGAGCCCGCACGTCGTCGCGCGGGTCAACGACTACGACGTCAAGATCGCCCACGCCTCCGGCGAGCATGTGTGGCACGTGCACGAGCACACCGACGAGTTCTTCCTCGTCGTCGAGGGCGAGCTGCGCATCGGCCTGCGCGAGGAGGGCGGCGAGCGCACGGTCACGCTGCCGAAGGGGACGGTGTTCACCGTGCCGCGCGGCGTCGAGCACCGGCCGGTGGCCGCGCCCGGGACGGCGATCATGATGTTCGAGCCGGCCGGCACGGTGAACGTCGGCGACCGCCACGAGGCGGTGCCGGCGCACATCCCGTCGACGACCGGCTTCGAACTGGCGTAGCGGCGGCCCGGGGTCAGGCGGCCGGGCGCCGCGGGTCGCGTCCCGTCGCGGCCAGTGCGCGGTCGAAGTCCGGGACGTCCGGCGGTACGGGCACAGGGTCGGCGAAGCCGTCGTACTGCCGGTACATCTCGCCGTGGTCCTCCGCGACCCGCAGCACCAGCGCCGCGATCCCGGCCGACGCGCGGAACTCCTGCCCGGTCGCCCGCGCCACGTCCCAGCCGTGCACCGCCATCTCCTTGACGATCACCGCCGCCACCTCCGGCGCCGGCATCGCCAGGAAGCCCAGGTCGACGTCGCCCTCCCAGGCCGCGGGCGCCGCCCAGGCGGCGAGGGCGCGGTCGAGCTGCGCGGCGTACGCCTCCGCCCAGCCGGGCTCCGCGGCGAAGTCGCGCTTCGGCAGCTCTTCGGGGAGCGGGGTGCGGTGGGCGCGGTGCTCCAGGCCGTGGGAGGTGAAGCAGACCCAGTGGTTGACGAGGGCGCGTACGTCCCAGTCCGCGCAGGGCGTGGGCCCCGCCAGCTGCTCGGGACGTACGCCGCGGGCGACGCGCGCCGCCTCGGCGGCGCACTCCTCCATCAGCGCGTACACGTCGGCGTCGGTGGCTGTGTTCCGGCTGTTCTCGCTGCTCATAGGGGCGAACGTACGGCGGGCGGCGCGACCGGTCTTGAACAAACGCGACAGCTACGCTGCGCGTATGCCCGGCTCCGGATTCGACGACGCCCGCGGGGTCCTGCACCCCGGCGAGCACGCCCGGCTCGCCTCGCTGGACCGCCACGACCCCGGCGCCGCGGTGGCGCCGTTCGTCGACTGGTACTGGCATGTGTGCTGGCGGTTGCCGGGCGCGGCCACGTACGACACGAAGGTGCTCACGCACCCGAACGTGCACCTGGTCTTCGAGGAGCCGGAACCGCTGGTGTACGGGGTGCAGCGCGACCTGTTCGAGCGCCGGCTGGCGGGCGCCGGGCAGGTGCTCGGGGTGCGGTTCCGGCCGGGCGGCTTCCGGGCGCTGGCGGCGGGCCCCGTCGCGGAGCTGGCGGACCGGCGGGTGCCGGCGGCGGAGCTGTTCGGGCCGGGGGTGGCGGAGATGGGCCGGGCGGTGCTGCGGGCGGACGGCGCGGCGGCGATGTGCGCCCTCGCGGAGGAGTTCCTCCGGCCGCTGCTGCCCGTCGCGCCGGACCCGGCCGCCGAGGAGGCCGCGGCCGCGGTGGAGCGGATCGCGGCGGAGCCGGGGCTGCTGCGGGTGGACCAGGTCGCGGCGGGGGCGGGGATGTCCGTACGGCGGCTGCAGCGGCTGTTCGCGGAGTACGTCGGGGCGAGCCCGAAGTGGGTGCTGCGGCGGGCCCGGCTCCAGGAGGCGGCGGCGCGGGCCGATGCGGGGGCGGCGCTGGACCTCGCGGCGCTGGCGGCGGACCTGGGGTACGCGGACCAGGCCCATCTGACGCGGGACTTCACCGCGACGGTGGGCGCCCCGCCGTCGCGGTACGCGGAGGGCACGCAGGACTGAGGGCGGGCCCCCTGAGCCCGCCCTGTCCCGTCCGCCCTCGCGGCCCCCTCAGCCTTCTAAGCCCGCCCAGTCCGGCCTGCGGCCCAGGTACGCCACCAGCCGCTCCCCCGGCTCCGCGCCCTCCCGCACCCACTGCACCGCCGCGAACCGCAGCGGCCTGTCCTCGTCCGCCACGAACAGCGGTGCCAGCTGCAGCAGTTCCTCCGCCAGCGCCGCCGGCACCTGTTCGCGCTGCCCGCTGGCGCGGGCCAGGTCCCAGGAGTGCACCGCAACCTCCAGCGCGCCCGTGCACGTCACCACCGCCGCCGCCAGCGGCAGCTTGCCGACCGTCACCAGCTCCCGCCGCCGCACCGCCGCCCATGCGCCGAGCAGCCGGGTGGCCCGGTCCCGTACCGCTTTGACCGGGTCGGCGAGGCTGTACGCGGCCTGCGGCTTGAGGGCGACGTGGCCGGTGTCCGCGGCCTCGTTGAGCGCCGCGAGGGAGTCGCCGACGTGTGCGAGGAGCTGCCCGAGGTCCCACTGCGCGCACGGCGTGGGCCGCCGCAGGTCGCCGGGGCCGAGCCGGTGCAGCACGCCCAGGGCGTACGTCACCGACCGCTCCAGCAGCGCCACGCCGCCGAGCAGCGCCGTGGGCGCGCTCCCGTCGGGCCTCATCGGCGCCCCCCGTCGGTCAGGACCGCCGGCAGGCCGGCGACGGCGAACAGCGACGTGTCGAAGAAGCAGCCGACGTGCGAGACGGCGCCCCCGCCGGGCGCGAGGGTCAGCACGTGCAGCGCGAACGGCCGGTGGACGCCGGGGGCGTCGTCCGCGCCGCGGGTGTAAAGGGCGTAGCCCGGCTGCCCGTTGAGGCCCACGGGCAGCAGCCGGGCGTCCCCGGGCGCGTACGGGCACTGCACGGTGACGAGCGTCGCCACCTGCTCCGGCCCGCGGAACCACTCGGGGATCGGCGGCATCTCCCAGACCACGTCCTCTGTGAAGAGGCGCACGATCTCCGTCACGTCCTTGGTCACGAACGCCTCGACGTAGCGGTCCAGCAACTCGCGCCGTGCCGCGTCGGCCGGTTCTTCGACCGACTCCTCGCTCGGCGCGGCCTTCTCCAACTGCGCCCGGGCGCGCTGCAATGCGCTGTTGACGGACGCCGTCGACGTATCCAGCAGCTCGGCGACCTCCGCCGCCTTCCAGCGCAGCACGTCGCGCATCAGCAGCACCGCGCGCTGCCGGGGCGGCAGGTGCTGCAGGGCGGCGACGAAGGCGAGCCGCACGGACTCCCGCGACCCGACGACCGCCGCCGGGTCCGCCCCCTCCGTCTCGACCAGCGCGTCCGGCACCGGCTCCAGCCACGGCACCTCGGGCCGCTCGGTGAGCTGCCCGGCCGGGTCGTCGCCGGGGCCGCCGAGGCCGGTGGGCAGGGGGCGGCGCTGCCGCCGCTCCAGGGCGGTGAGGCAGGCCCGGGTGGCGATGGTGTGCAGCCAGGTGCGCAGCGAGGAGCGGCCCTCGAAGGTCCCGTACGAGCGCCAGGCGCGCAGATACGTCTCCTGCACCAGGTCCTCGGCGTCGTGCACGGAGCCGAGCATGCGGTAACAGTGCGCCAGCAGCTCGCGCCGGTAGGGGTCGGACAGCCGGAGGAAGTCCTCCCCGGCCTCCGTGTTCACCGTAGCCATCGCCGATCCGCCCTCTCTGGTCGCTTCCGCGGCACCCGCTACGAGTACTGACTGCGTGATGCACGAAAACTCATCGCCGGCCGCCGCGTTACGGGGCGTTGGGGACCGGGCGGCGCCGGGTCAGGCGGCGAAGGCGTCGGCGTGGGCCTGCGCCCACTGCTCGAACGTACGGGGCTCGCGCCCCGTGATGTCATACACCGCGGGGAGCACCGGCGACTCGTCCAGCGCGCCGCCGCGGTAGAAGTCGAAGAAGGCGTCCACGTACTCCTCGGGCATGGCCGCCGCCATCTCCGCGCGCGCGGCCACGTCGTCCAGCGCCTCGAAGCGCAGCGGCCGGTCCAGCACGTCGCCGAGGACGGCGACCTGCTCGCCGGGCAGCAGCGGCTCGGGCCCTGACAGCTCGTAGACCCTGCCCTCGTGGCCGTCGCCGAGGAGCGTGTCGGCGACGACCTCGCCCACGTCGTACGGGTCGATGCAGGCGACCGGCACGTCGGCGAAGGGGCCGCGCACGAGGTCTCCGGAGCGCAGCTGCGGCAGCCAGCGCAGGGCGTTGGCGGCGAACGCGCTGGGGCGGACGACGGTCCAGGGGATGCCGGCGGCGCGGACGGCCTCCTCGGAGCGGACCATGTACGCGGTGACGGCGTTGCCCATGTCGCCGCTGGCGGCGGAGCGGCCGGAGAGCAGCGCGACGCGGGCCACCCCGGCGCGGACGACCTGGGCGAGGAGGCCGGGCATGTCGCGGTAGCCGGGCAGCAGGAAGACGCCGTCGACGCCGGCGAGGGGCCCGGCGAGCGACTCGGGGTCGTCGAGGTCGCCGGCCACGGCGGTGGCGCGCGGGGGCAGCCCGGGCAACTCGCCGCCGCGGCTGAGCGCGCGGACCTCTGCGCCCTGCTCGGCCAGCGCCCTGACCACCTCGGACCCGACGTTGCCGCCCGCACCCGCCACCAGATACATCCGGCACCCCTTCCGGCCGATGTCCGCAGGCCCACAGCGTTGCACGCCGGTACCCCCGCTGTGCAGCATGTCCTACGCCGTGGACAGGTGCACGGCCGGGCGCGCGGGGGCAGCGTGCGGGCGCACCGGCGTCACTCCGCGGGCACCTTCGCCGGGTTGCCGGCCGGGTTGTCTGCCGGGGTGTCGGCCGGGGTGGCGTCGGGCGGCGGGGCGCCGGACGCCGTCGGCAGGGCCGTGACGTACCGCAGTCCGGACGGCAGGACCCACAGCACGCTCAGCACGGCGCCGACCGTGCCGATCCACATCGTCGGCCGCAGGCCGAGGGCCGCGCCCAGGGTGCCGGCGAGGACGGCGCCCACGGGCCGTACGCCGAAGTTCGACGTCTGGATCACGCCCATCACGCGCGAGCGCAGCGTGGGCGGGATGACGGCGATCAGGTAGCTGTTCGCGGAGATGTCCATCACCGCGACGCCGCAGCCGCACGCGAACTGGGAGGCGGCCAGCACCGCGACCACCAGCGGCGTCGGGCCGTCCGCGAGCGGCACCAGCGGCAGGGGCAGGCTGAACCCGGCGAACCCGGCGATGATCGCCGGGCCGAGCCCGATCCGCCGCACCACGCGCGGCGCGAGGTACGCCCCGGCCAGGCCGCCGAGCCCGACCATGGCGAAGACCAGGCCGAGCAGTCCCGGGGACAGGCCCAGCTCGTCGGTCGCGTAGAGCACGAAGAGCGTCACCAGGAGCGTGTTGAAGAGGCTGAGCATCGCCACGCCGGCGATGAGCAGGCCGGGGTCGCGGTTGGCCGTCACCCAGCGGAGTCCGTCGGTCAGGCCGGTGCCCCGGTGGCGCGCGGGCGGTGCCTCGGCCGCCCGGATGCGTCCCAGGCACAGGGCCGACACCAGATACGTCACCGCGTCGAGCACCAGCGCGAACGGGGCGGTCAGCACCTGGACCAGCCCGCCACCGGCACCGGGGCCGGCGACCGCCGCCGCCGACCTGCTGCCGGAGAGCAGGGAGTTGCCGTCCACGTAGCGGTCAGGGGTGAGCACGGAGGCGTAGACGTGGTGGTTGCAGACGCGGAAGAGCACGGTGAAGGCGCCGACGACGCACTCGGTCACGTACAGGTGCGTCATCGTCAGCGCGTCCATCGCGTACGCGAGGGGGACGGAGGCGACGGCGGCGAACCGGCCGAGGTCGGAGACGATCATCGCCCTGCGCCGGTTCGCCTGCCGGTCCGCCCAGGCCCCGCCGGGGATGGACAGCAGGAGGGACGGCAGCAGGGCGACGGCGGTGAGCCAGCCCATCTCGGCGGGGCCCGCGTCGAGCAGCAGCACGGCGGCCAGGGGGATCGCCAGGATGGTGATCTCGTCGCCGACCAGCGAGATGCTGTGGGCGGACCAGTAGAGGCGGAACCCCCGCTCCCGCAGCAGCCCGGCCGGGGGCGGAGGGTCACGGGGGTCCGCGGCGCTCACAGCGTCAGCAGCATGATGTCGGAGACGGGCTTGTCGTCGGCCGGCCGCCACCGGCCGATCCGGCGGTAGCCCCAGGCGGCGTACGCGGCATGCGCGGGCGCGGCCTCCGCTTCCGTACGGACCGCGAGGGTCACCCGCTCGACGCCGAGGCCGTCGCGGAGCTGCTCGTGCAGCAGGGCGGCGACGCCCTGGCGGCGGCTGTCGGCGCGTACCGCGAGTTCGACGATGCCGAGCGTGCGGCGGCCGTCCTCGGCGGCGAACTCCGGGGTGGTCTCCTCGTCCATGGCCTTCCACCAGCCGGTCTCGGCGGGGAGGGGATAGCCGAAGGCGTAGCCGACGGGGCGGTCGTCGGCGCGGGCGACGACGAGGCGGGCGCGGGGGAGGAAGACCTCCTGCGCGAAGCGGTCGACGAACTCGGCGATCTCCCTGGGGCCTTCGCGGTAGGGCGGTTCGACCCAGATCTCCTTGTACATCGGCAACACGATGTCGAGCTGCGAGGCGCACTCCAGCCCTTCCCACCGCTCCATGGTGACCGCCGGGGGTCCCATGCGTGATCCTCCCGTCCCCCGAGGCGATCGACTAGCGACGGCCGGGACCGACGGGGGCGCAGCGCCGCCGACCACCGATACCGATCCCGCCCTTCGCGGTGGCGGGCACACGCCCGGTCCGGCGGCGCCCGCCGACAGAGGGCCCGCCGCCCCTGCCCGTGGCCGGGGCCCGCTCGGTCCGGCGCGACCCGACGCCGATGCCGCCGCCCTTCGCGGAGGCGGGCACACGCCCGGTCCGGCGGGTGCCGACGCCGGGACCGGTCTTGGCCGTGGCCGGACGGCGGTTGCCGGCACCCGGACCGCCCTTCATCGTCGCGGCAGCAGTGGTCGTCCCGGGCTCCAGGAGCGTGATCATCTGTGCGGTCCTTCCGTCGTCGGACACCGGACGCCACACGCTCCCCCGCCGACCTGGGCGGAACCTTGTACTCACCTGGAATCCCCAGCCCACAGCCCTCACCGGCCACCTGCTTATCCTTGCCGTATGCCTACCGCAGTCGTCACCGGAGCGAGCAGCGGCATCGGCGCGGCCACGGCCCGCCAGCTCGCCGCCGCCGGCCACCATGTCGTCCTGACCGCCCGCCGCAAGGACCGTATAGACGCGCTCGCGGCCGAGCTGACCGCCGCCGGGCACACGGCCACCCCGTACGCCCTGGACGTCACCGACCGCGCCGCCGTGGACGCCTTCGCCGCGACCCTCGACAGCTGCGACGTCCTCGTCAACAACGCCGGCGGCGCGCTCGGCACCGAGCAGGTCGAGTCCGGCGACCCGGCCGACTGGCGGGCGATGTACGAGGTGAACGTCATCGGCACGCTCAACCTCACGCAGGCGCTGCTGCCCGCCCTCGTCGCCTCCGGCGACGGCACGGTCGTGATCGTCACCTCCACCGCGGGGCACGCCGTGTACGAGGGCGGCGGGGGCTACGTCGCCGCCAAGTTCGCCGAGCACAGCATCGCCGCCACGCTGCGGCTGGAGCTGAACGGCCGGCCCGTTCGGGTCATCGAGATCGCCCCCGGGATGACCCGCACCGAGGGCTTCGCGGTGACGCGGATGCGCGGCGACGAGGCGAAGGCCGCCGCCGTGTACGCGGGCGTGAAGGAGCCGCTGACGTCGGAGGACGTGGCGGACACGATCACCTGGGCGGTGACCCGGCCCGCGCACGTCAACGTCGACCTCCTCGTCGTACGGCCACGGGCGCAGGCCGCGAACTACAAGGTGCACCGGGAGTCGTAGAGCCGGCACGGCTGACGGCACCCGAATGGCCGCGCCGCGGCAGCCGCGCCGCCCGCGGGGCGGGAGAGTCGTCGTATCGCCGCCGCCAGGGGAAGGAAGTGCCGTCGTGACCCCGGGCCCGTACCCGCCGATCGCGGACCACGGCATCATCGGAGACCTGCAGACCGTCGCGCTGGTCTCCGCCGAGGGCGTGGTCGACTGGCTGTGCGCGCCGCGCTTCGACTCCCCCAGCGTCTTCGGCGCGCTCCTCGACGACGAGCGCGGCGGGCGCTTCGCGATCACCGCGGACGCCGCCGACGCCGTCCCGCGCCAGATCTACCTGCCGGGCACCGCCGTCCTCGTCACCCGCTTCCTGTCCACCGAGGGCATCGGCGAGGTGCTGGACTTCATGCCGGTGGACCGCCCGGGGGAGCCCACGGACACCCACCGGGTGGTCCGGCTCGTACGGGCCCTGCGCGGCCGGATGCGCTTCACACTCGACTGCGGCCCCCGGTTCGACTACGGCCGCGACCCGCACCGGCTCGAACTCGACGGCGGCACCGCCCGCTTCCGCGCCGCCACCGCCGACGGCCACCTCCAGCTCCTCGGTCCGGCGGGCGCGCTGACCCGCGCGGGCGACGACGTGCGCGCCGTGCTGGACCTGGCGCCGGGCAGCTCCGCCGCGGCGGTGTTCACGGTGTGCGCCCCCGGCGCGGAGCCACCGCCGGCCGCGTACGAGCGGGACGTGCTCCGGGAGCTGAACAAGGTGCGGGCCTACTGGCACCGCTGGACCGCCCGCTGCACCTACCGGGGCCGCTGGCGCGAGGTGGTCACCCGCTCCGCGATCACGCTGAAGCTGCTCACGTACGCCCCGACCGGGGCGCCCGTGGCCGCCGCCACCATGGGGCTGCCCGAGCGGATCGGCGGCGAGCGCAACTGGGACTACCGCTACACCTGGATCCGCGACGCCTCACTGTCCGTACGGGCCCTCCTCGACCTCGGCTACGCCGCCGAGGCGGACGCGTACCGGAGCTGGCTCATCGGCCTGCTCGGCGCCGCGCACACCACGGCGAGCAGCGCGGCGGCCGACCCCGGCGCCGACGCCGCCGACGCCGCAGGCGGCACCCCCCGCGGCACCGTCACCGGCGAGCCGCTCCAGACCCTCTACCGCGTCGACGGCGACCCCCGCCTGCCCGAGGAGGCCCTGCCGCACTGGGAGGGCTACCGCGGCTCCGCCCCCGTCCGCGCCGGCAACGCCGCCGCCGACCAGCTCCAGCTCGACATCTACGGTGAGGCCGTCTACGCCCTCGCCCAGGCCAGCGACACCGCGGGCCACGCCGGCTACGACGCCTGGCGCTGCCTCGCCGGCCTCCTCGACTGGCTCGCCGACCACTGGGACCGGCCCGACGAGGGCATCTGGGAGACCCGCGGCGGGCGCGAGGACTTCACGTACAGCCGGCTGATGTGCTGGGTGGCCTTCGAACGCGGCATCCGCATGGCCGCCGACCTCGCCCGCCCCGGCGACGTCGCCCGCTGGACCGCCGCGCGTGACGCGATCTTCGAGCAGGTGATGGAGCGCGGCTACAGCGCGCGGCGGCAGGCGTTCATCCAGCACTACGGCGGCGAGGTGCTCGACGCCTCGCTGCTGCTGATGCCGCTCGTCGGCTTCGTCGCGCCGCGCGAGCCGCGCTGGCTGTCGACGCTGCGGGCGATGGAGGCGGAGCTGGTCACCGACAGCCTCGTCCACCGCTACGACCCGTCGGCCTCCCCCGACGGACTGCGCGGCAGCGAGGGCACGTTCTCGCTGTGCAGCTTCCTGTACGTGTCCGCCCTCGCGGGCGCCGGGCACGTCGACCGGGCGCGCTACGCGTTCGACAAGATGCTCACGTACGCCAACCACGTGGGCCTGTTCGCCGAGGAGATCGGCCCCACCGGCGAACAACTGGGCAACTTCCCGCAGGCGTTCACACACCTCGCGCTCATCATGGCCGCACTGACCCTGGACGAGGCGCTGGACGCCGCGGAGAAAGAAGGAGGAACAGCAGCCCATGGGTGACCTGCTGCTCGTACGGCACGGCGAGACCGAGTGGAGCCGCGACGGCCGCCACACGGGCCGTACGGACCTGCCCCTGACCGGCGTCGGCGAGGACCAGGCCCGCGCGCTGGCACCGGTGCTCGCCGGGCGCCGCATCGCCACGGTGCTGTGCAGCCCGCTCCAGCGCGCGGTGCGCACGGCGGAACTGGCGCTGCCCGGCCGCCGCGGCACGGTGCTGGAGCCGCGGCTCCAGGAGTGGGACTACGGCGGCTACGAGGGGCTGACGACGCCGGAGATCCGCGCGGACCGCCCCGGCTGGGACCTGTGGCACGACGGCGTACCGGCGGGCGGCCCGGGCCACCCCGGGGAGACGCTGGCGGCGGTGGGGCACCGGTGCGACGAGGTGCTGGCCGTCGCGGACGCGGCGCGGCAGGAGGCGGACGGCGACGTGCTGCTCGTCGCCCACGGGCACGTCCTGCGCGTCCTCACCGCCCGCCGGCTGGGCCAGCACCCGGCCGCGGGCTCGCTGTACCGGCTGGAGACGGCGACGCTGTCGGTCCTCGGCACGGAACACGACCGGCCGGTGCTGCTCGGCTGGAACATCCCGGCGCACGGGACTTCGTAACACGCCCCCTCGCGCAGCGATACGCCCCCGACACACCCGCCCAAGTCCCCGCGAACCACCCCCTCACACCCGCCCAAGGGTAGGCCGCCCCACTGACACTCACAGCGCGCCCCGGGACACGACATGACCGCCTCCGGCGCCCATGCGACAAGATAAGCGGGTCAACCGCCTTACGGCGGACACCCGACCGAACGAAGCGGCCGGACGTGCGATAAACATGGTGGTCGTCCACCACCTTCGGACGGCACCATGTCCTGAAGTCGGAAGGAGCCTTCTCCCGTGCAGCGAAGGGCACTCGCGCAGGCCGCCGCGACGGCCGCCGTGCTCGCGGTCGCGCTGGCCGGCTGCACCGCCTCCGACGGGGGCAGCGGCGCGGTCGACAGCGGGTCCGGCGGGGCCGGAGCCGCGTCCGTACCGGTGCCGTCGGGGAAGTACAGCACGCTGCCGGAGCCGTGCACGGCGCTGAGCACGGGGAAGCTGGACGACCTGCTGCCGGGTGCGGACGAGGAGGCCGACGACGACGCCGAGACGGCCGAGGAGGCCGAGGAGGCCCTCGCCGGCCAGCCGGACCTGACGTACGACGCCGACCGCCAGGTGGGCTGCCGCTGGGAGCGGGAGACCACGGAGGGCGGCCACAAGCTGGAGTTGCAGTTCGAGCGGATCGTGTCGTACGACGACGAGGTCAGCGACGACCAGCAGGCCGCCCAGATCTACGCGGAGCGCGCCGAGGAGCATGACGTCGACGTCAGCAACGGGCGGCCGGATCTGCCCGACAAGGCCGACACCGGCAACACCTCCGGCGGCGTCCCCGCCACGGGCGAGAGCAGCCCGCCGGCCGGCGGCAAGGGCGGGGACGGGGACGGCGGCGACGGTGCGTCGGACGGCCCGGGGCCGGGCGGCAAGGACGACGACGGGGCCGGCAGCACGGACGACGCCGCCGACGCCACCGACGAGGCCACCGACGGCGGCACGGACGGCAGCACCGAGCCGGGCAGCGGCTCCCCCGACGACGACTCCAGCCCTGCTGAGACCATCGCCCCCCGCCTCCTCGACGGCATCGGCGACGAGTCGTTCCTCGACGACAAGGCAACCGGCGCCGGCGCCGGGGTGCAGCGCGAGGTGACAGTGGTGTTCCGCACGTCGAACGTCGTGGTGACCATCACGTACGACCAGTGGCACACCGCGGGCAGCGAGCCGCCGGACAGCGCTGAGCTGCAACAGCGCGTCCAGCAGGTGGCCGACCAGCTCGCCGACCAGTTCGCCGACTGACGCACGGGCCGCCCCGGTCGCCCGTACGCCGTCGGCGGCGGCGGGTACGCTCGCTAGCCGGCGCCCGCAAGGCGCCTGGCCCAGGGCGTCGTGCCCCCACCACGCGCCGCCCGACGACCGAGTGATGAAGGACCCATGCACCGCTCTACGACCCGCATCCCCCGAGCCCTGGCCGCCGCGGCCGTGCCCGTGATACTCGTCACCGCCGGCTGCTCCTCCGGTGACGACGGCGGCGACAGCGGCAAGCCGGGCAGCTCCGCACCGTCCGCCGAGTCCAGCGAGCCGCAGATCGAGCCGGCGAAGTTCGCCAAGCTGCCCGACCCCTGCGACGCCCTCCCGAAGGACAGCATCAAGGACCTGGTGCCGGGCGCGAAGAGCACCGGCGGCACGGCAGGCAAATCCGCCGACACCGCGCAGCGCAGCAGCTGCTCCTGGACCGGCCTCAAGGGCTACCAGTGGCGCTGGCTCGACGTCTCCTACCAGCGCTACGACTCCGACCCGGCCGTCGGCAGCGGCGCCGACCGCGCCGCGGAGTACTACGGCAAGCAGGTCGCCGCCGCCGAGGCCACCGAGGGCGCCAAGGGCATGAAGTCCTCCGCCGCGTCCGGACTGGGCCAGAAGGCCACGGAGTTCACGTACGAGACGACCGAGGACAAGCAGGACTACCGCAAGCAGACGGTGGTCTCCCTGCACGAAAACGTCGTCGTCACCGTCAATTACCACGGTGCGGGCTTCCAGGGCTCGGATCAGCCGAAGGCCGCCGACCTGCTGAAGGACGCGGAGAAGGCGACCAAGGAGGCCCTCGCCGCGGTCAAGTGAGCGAACCTGCATACGCAGCCCCGTACAGCCGTGCGAGGCTAGCGTGGCTCCGGGCCCGGCCCGGGGCGGCCGGTGATCGCCAGCGGAGAGGGAACGGCGCGTGGACAGGGCTCCTGCGATACGCATGAACCGGACGCACCGCATACTCATCACCGTCGTCGTCCTCGGCGCGGTGGTGATCGCGGCGATCGGCTTCGCCGGGTCCTACGCGGCCGTGCGCGACCTCGCCGAGAAGAAGGGCTTCGGCGACTTCGCGGTCTTCTTCCCCATCGGCATCGACGCCGGCATCGTGGTGCTGCTGGCCCTCGACCTGCTGCTGACCTGGATCCGCATCCCGTTCCCGCTGCTGCGGCAGGCGGCCTGGCTGCTGACGGCGGCGACGATCGCGTTCAACGGCGCGGCGGCGTGGCCCGACCCGCTGGGCGTCGGGATGCACGCGATCATCCCGGTGCTGTTCGTGGTGGCGGTGGAGGCCGCGCGGCACGCGATCGGCCGGATCGCGGACATCACGGCCGACAAGTACATGGAGGGCGTCCGCGTCTCGCGCTGGCTGCTGGCCTTCCCCTCCACGTTCCGGCTCTGGCGGCGGATGAAGCTGTGGGAGCTGCGCTCGTACGAGGAGGTCATCCGCCTCGAACAGGACCGCATGGTCTACCGCGCCCGGCTGCGCGCCCGCTACGGCCGCGCGTGGCGCCGCAAGGCGCCGGTGGAGGCGGTGATGCCGCTGAAGCTGGCGAGGTACGGGGTGCCGCTGGCGGAGACGGCGCAGGCGGGCCTCGCGGCGGCGGGCATCGACGCCCCGCTGCGCCCGCAGGCGGCGAAGGCGGAACTGGCACCGGGACCGGCGGCGCCACAGGCCGTGCAGGCAGCGCCCCCGGCACAGCCGGCGCCGGGCATACCGGACACACAGACCGCACAGACCACGCACACCGCGCAAGCCATACAAACCGCGCCGCCCCTCCAGACCGCACCCCAGGCCGCGCCGCCCGCCCAGGTCGCGTACCCGGCCGCGGCAGCAACCGCCCCCCAGCCCGAGCCCGCGCCGCCCGCCGCCGCCGTACCGGAGCCCGAGCCGCTGCCCGTCGCCGAGCCCGTCGCGACCATCCCGGGCCCCGCGCCCCGCCGCGACCTTCGTGCCCCCGTCGCCGTCAACGGCCACCCGCGGTCGGCGCCGCAGGCGCCGTCCTTCGTCGCCCCGCCGCCGCCGGAACCCGAGCCCGAGCCGGAACCCGAGCCCGTACTCCCGCCCGTCACCACCGACGACCTCGCCGAGGTCGTCGGGCTGCCGGACGGCGTGCCGTACGACGACGCGCTCTTCGGCTTCTACCGCCAGTTCGTGCTGGACGAGGGCCGCTTCCCCTCCCCGCGCCCGTTCGGCCGCTACCTGCGCGACGTCCACGGTGTGCAGTACGCCGACGGCAGCGCGCTCAGCGAGCGCTACCTGCGCACTTACCTCCCCGAGCTGCGCGAGCGCTACAACCAGGGCATGGGCACCGCCTGACCGGCAGGCGGCGCCCCGCCCCGCGGCGTCAGCCGCCCAGCAGCTCCCGCACCCGCGCCTGCCCGACGGCCAGCAGCAGCGTCGGCAGCCGGGGACCCGTGTCGCGGCCCACCAGCAGCCGGTACAGCAGCGCGAAGAACGCGCGCTGCTCCGCCTTCAGCTCCGGCGTCGGCTTGGCGTCCGCGGGCAGCCCGGCGCGCAGCTTCGGCACCCCGTACAGCAGCGTCGTCAGCCCGTCCAGCGACCAGTGCTCGTCGAGCCCGGCCAGCAGCAGCCCCAGCAGCTCCCGCTCGTCCGCGCCCAGCGACGCCAGCAGCTCCGCGTCCGCGTCCTTGCGTACCTGGGTGCGCTGGTCGGCCGGGACCTGCGTGGTGATCCAGCGCTCCGCCTTGTCCAGCCGCGGCCGCGCCTCGTCGAGCGACGTCAGCGGGCGCTCCGGGTCGACCTCCGCGAGGATCCGCAGGGTCTGCTCGTCGTCGCCGGCGGTCACGTCGGTCACGGAGGCGAGCATGCGGTACGGCAGGGGGCGCGGCGTCGCCGGCAGCAGACCGGCGGCGGTGCCCGCGGCGCGCTCGTACGCCGCGACGTCCCCCGGCTGCGCCGTGCCCGCGTCGACCTTGCGGACGAGGGCGTCCCACTCGTCGTACGTCCGCTGGATCTCCTGGTCGAAGGCGACCTTGAACGACTGGTTCGGCCGGCGCCGCGCGTACAGCCAGCGCAGCAGCATCGGCTCCATGATCTCCAGCGCCTCGGCCGGCGTCGGCACGCCGCCCTTCGACGACGACATCTTCGCCATGCCGCTGATGCCGACGAACGCGTACATCGGGCCGATGGGCCGCTCCCAGCCGAAGATCCCGACGAGCTTGCCGCCGACGTTCCACGACGAGCCGGGCGAGTGGTGGTCGACGCCGGAGGGCTCGAAGACAACGCCCTCGTACGCCCAGCGCATCGGCCAGTCGACCTTCCACACCAGCTTGCCGCGGTCGAACTCGGAGAGCCGCACCGTCTCGCCGTGCCCGCAGGCGCAGGTGTACGTCAGCTCGGTGGTCTCGTCGTCGTACGCGGTGACCGTCGTCAGGTCGCGTCCGCAGGCCGCGCAGTACGGCTTGTACGGGTAGTACGCGCCGCCCGCCGTCAGGCCGTCGTCCTCGTCGGCGGCGCCGGAGCCCTCGGCCGCGGCCAGCTCCGCCTCGTCCACCGGCTTCTGCTGCTGCTTCTTCTGCTGCTTCGGCTTCGTGCGGAACTCGGCGAGGACCGCGTCGATGTCGGCGCGGTGCCGCATCGCGAAGAGGATCTGCTCGCGGTACGCGCCCGCCGTGTACATCTCCGTCTGGCTGATGCCGCGGTACGTCACGCCCATCTCGGCGAGCGCGCCCTCCATGGCCGCCTTGAAGTGCGCGGCCCAGCTCGCGTGCGGGCTGCCCGCGGGCGCGGGCACGGAGGTCAGCGGCTTGCCGATGTGCTCCGCCCAGGACTCGTCGACGCCCTCGACGCCGGCGGGCACCTTGCGGAAGCGGTCGTAGTCGTCCCAGGAGATCAGGTGCTCGCAGGGGATGCCGCGGCGGCGGATCTCGTCGGCCACCAGGTGCGGCGTCATCACCTCGCGCAGGTTGCCCAGGTGGATCGGTCCCGAGGGGGACAGGCCGGAGGCGCAGACCACCGGTTTGCCGGGGGCGCGACGCTCCGCCTCGGCGATGACCTCGTCGGCGAAACGGGAGACCCAGTCGGCGGCCTCGGCGGTGGCACCCACAGTCCTGACTTCCTCTCTCTGCCCAACTCCGGAGCGCTTGCGGGGCCCATTCTCCCAAACAAAACCGCTTGGCCCTGCATGGGATACTGAGGGCTCATCCCACCTCCAGAAGGAAGCGGCGATCACGAACATGGCCTCAGTCCCGTCCCTCGCCACCCAGGTCCGGCAGCGCGTCGCGGACGCCCTCGCGGCGGCACAGCCGCAGGAGGCGGCCGCGGACCCCCTGCTGCGACGCAGCGACCGGGCGGACTTCCAGGCCAACGGGATGCTGGCGCTGGCGAAGCGGCTGAAGACCAACCCGCGGGAGCTGGCCGGCCAGGTCGCCGGGCAGGTCGACGCGGGCGACATGCTCGCGGAGGTCGAGGTCTCCGGGCCCGGCTTCCTCAACATCACCGTGACGGACGCGGCGATCACGTCGAACCTCGCCGCCCGCGCCGAGGACGACCGCCTCGGCGTCCCGTACGCGGACGCCCCCGGCACCACCGTCATCGACTACGCGCAGCCGAACGTCGCGAAGGAGATGCACGTCGGCCACCTGCGCTCGGCGGTCATCGGCGACTCGCTCGTACGGGTGCTGGAGTTCACCGGCGAGACGGTGGTGCGGCGGCACCACATCGGCGACTGGGGTACGCAGTTCGGCATGCTCATCCAGTACCTGGACGAGCACCCGCACGAGCTGGACCGCGGTGGCGCGGACGGCGCCGCCGTCTCCGGCGAAGAGGCCGCCTCGAACCTCAACAGGCTCTACAAGGCCGCCCGCGCCGTCTTCGACGCCGACGACGCCTTCAAGGAGCGGGCCCGGCGGAGGGTCGTCGCGCTGCAGTCCGGCGACCCGGAGACGCGGGCGCTGTGGCAGCGGTTCGTGGACGAGTCGAAGCTCTACTTCTTCTCGGTCTTCGACAAGCTCGACATGGAGGTCAGGGACGCCGACATCGTCGGCGAGTCCGGCTACAACGACATGCTGGACGAGACGTGCGAGCTGCTCGCGGAGGCGGGCGTCGCGGTCGACTCCGAGGGCGCGCTGTGCGTCTTCTTCGACGACATCAAGGGCCAGGACGGCCAGCCGGTCCCGCTGATCGTGCGCAAGTCCGACGGCGGCTACGGCTACGCGGCCACGGACCTGTCCGCGATCCGCGACCGGGTGTTCAACCTCAAGGCCCAGACCCTGCTCTACGTCGTGGACCACCGGCAGTCCCTGCACTTCCGCATGGTCTTCGAGACGGCCCGCCGGATGGGCTGGCTCGACGGCGACGTGACGGCGACGCAGCTCGCCTTCGGCACGGTCCTGGGCAAGGACGGCAAGCCGTTCAAGACCCGGGCGGGCACGACCGTACGGCTGGAGGACCTGCTCGACGAGGCGATCGACCGGGCGTCGGCGGTCGTCCGGGAGAAGGCCGACAAGGCGGTGCCGCCGCTGACGGAGGAGGAGATCGCCGAGCGCGGCGCGCAGGTGGGCATCGGCGCCGTGAAGTACGCGGACCTGTCCACGTCGGCGGCCCGGGACTACAAGTTCGACCTGGACCAGATGGTGTCCCTGCACGGCGACACCTCGGTCTACCTCCAGTACGCGTACGCCCGCATCCGCTCCATCCTCCGCCGCGCCGGCGGCACCGCCGTCCCCGCACCCCATCCGGCGCTGCCGCTCGAACCGGCGGAGCGGGCGCTCGGCCTGCACGTGGACGGTTTCGCGGCGGTGGTCGCGGAGGCGGCGGAGGAGCACGCGCCGCACAAGATCGCGGCGTACCTCTACCAACTCGCGTCGCTCTTCACGGCCTTCTACGAGCACTGCCCGGTGCTGAAGGCGGACACCCCGGCGCAGGTGGAGAACCGCCTCTTCCTCAGCGGCGTGACGGCCCGGACGCTCCACACGGGCATGGGGCTGCTGGGCATCCGCACCCCGGAACGCCTCTGAGCGACCCGCCGCGGGCGGCTCCCGTAGGGTGACCGCCATGAGCGACTGGCAGTTGACGCGGACCTTCTCCAGCTCCGCGGGCGACGTCCGCTGGGACCGGCTCGGCGGAGCCGGGGGCCGGCCCGTGGTGCTGTTGCACGGGACGCCCTGGTCGTCGTACACGTGGCGGGCCGTCGCGCGGGCGCTGGCTCGCGGGCGCGAGGTGTACGTCTGGGACATGCCCGGGTACGGGCAGTCGGAGAAGCACGCCGGGCAGGACGTCTCCCTCGACGCCCAGGGGCGGATCTTCGTCCAACTGCTTGATCATTGGCGGTTGGACGAGCCGCTGGTCGTCGCGCACGACTTCGGCGGTGCCGTCGCGCTGCGCGCACACCTCCTGCACGGCGCCGCGTACCGCGCGCTGGCCCTCGTCGATCCCGTCGCGCTCGCCCCCTGGGGCTCGCCGTTCTTCCGGCTCGTACGGGACAACGCGCCCGTCTTCGAGCAGCTCCCGGCGGCGCTGCACACCGCGCTGGTCCGCGAGTACATCGGCACCACCGGCGGCCCGGGCCTGCACCCCGCCGTCCTCGACGCCCTCGTCGCCCCCTGGACCGACGACGCCGGCCGCCCGGCGTTCTACCGCCAGATCGCCCAGGCCGACCAGCGCTTCACCGACGAGATCCAGCCCCGCTACGGCGAGGTGGACCTGCCCACGCTCGTCTGCTGGGGCACGGACGACACCTGGATCCCGGTCGCCAAGGCGCACGAGCTGGCGGGCCTGGTCCCGGGCGCGAGGCTGGAGCTGTTCGAGGGCGCGGGCCACCTGGTCCAGGAGGACGCACCGGCCGAACTGACCGCCGTCCTGCAGACGTTCCTCACCGAGCAGTCCTGAAAGGCCGACCCCTCCGGATCCTCGCGGGGCTCGCCTACGGCCCCTCCCACCACGGCCGCACGCCCTCCGCGAGGACGAAGTCGTGGAAGTCCATGTTGGCGATCTCCAGGTTGCAGACCATCGACCCGGCCACGTGCCACGGCAGGACGGCGAGGTTGCCCGGGGTGTCGTGGAGGTCGACGGCGGCCAGCGGCCGGTCCGCCCCGGCGAAGGTCCCGGCGTCGGCGAGCGCGACGAGCACGGTGTGCTCCTCGGACGGGACGAGCGCGGGGACGCCGCCGGGCGGCAGACCCTCGTAGGCGGGGTCGTCCACGACCAGCGCCGTCAGCGGGTAGCGGTCCTCGTCGATGTCGTCCGGGTCGACGTCGGCGCCGACCCAGCCCTCCTCGTCGGTGCCGCCCAGCTCGTCGAGCAGGGCGCGCCAGCCGTCGTCGTCCTCGAACCAGGTGCGGACCAGCAGGGCGCCCTCGGTGGCGGGCAGCGCGGGGAAGTCCCGTTGCGGCTGCGTCGTCGGCACGGGGAAGGCCCGCCGGCCGGCGCTCCCCCGGTAGGTGCCGCGCAGGTCCGTGTCCCGGATCAGGTCGTCGAAGACGAGCGCCCCGTCGAACAGGGCGGCCAGGATCTCGCCGAGGCGTTCCTTCGCGACGCGGACCCCGCGCCCGGGTATCGCGGCCAGGTCGACCAGCAGCGGCTCGCCGCCGTAGACGGCGGCGATGTCCACGAGGACGGCGACGGGCGCGGCCGGTCCGCCGCCGGGGATGAGCGCGGGTACGTTCCCGCCGCGCAGGTGGTCCCACCCGGGGTCGGCGACGGGGCACAGCCGCACGGGGCTGTCGTCGGGCACGAGCGCGGTGCCGCCGCCGGGGGTGAGCAGCCCGCCCCAACTGGGCTCCCCGTGCTCGTAGTACGCGCAGACCATCAGCACCTCGCCGGACGTGGTCCGGGGTAGCTCCGGGCAGGGCATGGCTCCTGAATCCCCTTTCGCTCGGTTGCCGCGGGATGCCCCGGAAACTATCGCGCCGGACTGACAGCCGGGGTCAGGAGCGGGGCGCCGGCCCGGAGAGCGGGCGTGCGGCGTCGCCGACGATGGCCTGCAGCGCCGCGATGTGGCCGTCGAAGGCGTCCCGCCCGGCGGGGGTGAGGCGGGCCCGCACCTTCCGGCGGCTGCCGCTGACGCGGCGTTCGGTGGTGATGTACCCGGCGTCCTCGAGCGTCGTGAGCTGCTTGGACAGCGCCGAGTCGGACAGCTCCAGCCGGTCCTTGAGGAAGGCGAACTCGGCCCAGTCGACGGCGGCGAGCGTCGCCACGAGCGACAGGCGGGTGCTGGGGTGGATCAGCTCGTCGAACTTCGGCTGCGTCATGCGCGCACCCAACGGCGCACCACGCGCAGGATCTCCGGCCCGCCGAACCCGACGACGGCCGCCACCATCCCCGCCGCCCAGATGCTCGCGTGATCGGTGCCCTCGGCGTCCAGGGCGAGCGCCACCAGGATGGTGACGGCGACGAACACGAACAGCATGCCGACCACGACCGTGGGGATGCGGCGGCCGGCGACCGCGGCGCTCACCTGGATCTGCTGCGTACGGCGCCGCCCGCTGAGCAGGCGCGAGGCGAATATCACGTGTCCGGCGCCGAAGGCCACCGTGGCGATCGTGGTCAGCCACCACGGCAGCACCGCGCCGCCCGCGCCCAGCACCAGCCAGCCGGCGGCCATGACCCACCAGTACGCGCGCGGCAGGCCGACCTCCTCGGCCACCTGGCGGCGGGCGTGTTCCGCGGTGGCGAGCGCATCGCGGGCCTGCTCTGCGGCGACGTTGTCCATGACGAGACCTCTCACTTTCCCGGTGGGAAAGTGAGCATCACACTTTCCCACCGGGAAAGTCAAGCGCCGGGCTCGCGGCCCCGCGCCCGCGCCGGCCGGCGCCTACGCCCCCGCCTTCGGGCGGGCGCGCAGATGCGCCCGTTCGCCCTGCCCGCCGAAGAGGCTCAGGAACTCCACCGGCTCGTCGTCGGCCGCACCGAACCAGTGCGGCACGCGGGTGTCGAACTCGGCCGCCTCGCCCGGTTCGAGGATCAGGTCGTGCTCGCCGAGCACGACGCGCAGCCGGCCGCTCATCACGTACATCCACTCGTAGCCCTCGTGGGTGCGCAGGTCCGGCTCCCGGCGTCCGCTGCGCGCGGGCAGGATCAGCTTGAACGCCTGGATGCCGCCGGCCCTGCGGGACAGCGGCAGCATCGTCATGCCGTTGCGGGTGACCGGCCGCAGGTGGATGCGGGGGTCGCCGGTGGGCGGGGCGCCGACGAGTTCGTCGAGCGTGACGCCGTGGGCGCGGGCCAGCGGCAGCAGCAGCTCCAGGGTGGGGCGGCGGCTGCCGGACTCCAGCCGGGACAGCGTGCTCACCGAGATGCCGGTGGCCGCGGACAGGTCGGCGAGCGTCGACTCGCGCCGGCGGCGCAGCTCGCGCAGGCGGGGGCCGACGGCGTTGAGGGCGGTGTCGAGTTCTGCGTCCTGATCGGGGGCGCCGTCGGTGTCAGCCATGCGAACAGCTTGCCATAACAGCAACAAGGTTTGCGCATTCGGCGGAGCCGGCCGCATGGTCGTCGGCATGGAGGTGGTCGACATGACCGAGAGGGCCGAGACCGGGTGGACCGGGACGGGCGCCGAGCCCGCGGAGAGCCACGAGCCGGCGGAGAGCTACGAGGTGGCGGTGGTCGGCGGCGGCGCCGCGGGGCTGAGCGGGGCGCTGATGCTGGCCCGCTCCCGCCGCTCCGTGGTCGTGATCGACGCGGGTGCCCCGCGCAACGCCCCGGCGGACGGCGTGCACGGGCTGCTGGGCCGCGAGGGCATGCCTCCGGGCGAGCTGCTGGCACGCGGGCGGGCGGAGGTCCGCGGGTACGGGGGCCACGTGGTGGCCGGCGAGGTCACCGGCGTCTCCCGGGAGCCGGCGGACGGCCACCGGGACACCGGGGACAGGGACGGGGCGGGGGACAGGGACGGGACCGGGTTCGTCCTCACCCTCGCCGGCGGCCGTTCCGTACGGGCCCGGCGGCTGCTCGTCACCACCGGCCTCGTCGACGAGCTGCCCGACGTCGCCGGCCTGCGCGAGCGCTGGGGCCGCGACGTACTGCACTGCCCCTACTGCCACGGCTGGGAGGTCCGCGACCAGGCCATCGGCGTGCTGGCCACCGGGCCCATGGCCCTGCACCAGGCGCTGCTGTTCCGGCAGTTGAGCGCCGACGTCACGTACTTCGCGCACACCGCGGAGCCGCCGGCCGGCGACGCCGCCGAGCAGTTGGACGCCCTCGGCGTGCGCGTCGTCACCGGCGAGGTCGCCGGCCTGGAGGTCGCCGGCGACCGGCTCGCGGGCGTACGCCTCGCGGACGGCACCGTCGTGCCCCGCCAGGCGCTCGCGGTCGCCACGCGCATGGTCGCCCGCGCCGGGCTCCTCGCCGACCTGGGGCTGCGCGCAGTGGAGCACCCCTCCGGCATGGGCGAGCACATCCCCGCCGACGCCACGGGCCGCACCGACGTACCCGGCGTGTGGGTCGCGGGCAACGTCACCGACATGACCGCGCAGGTCCACGCCGCCTCGTCGGCAGGCGCCATGGCCGGCGCGCAGATCAACGCAGACCTCGCCGCCGAGGACGCCCGCCGGGCGGTCGCCGCCCGCCGGGTCGGCGTGTGACGGGCGACTCCGGAGAGAGGAACACCAGGATGACGAACGCGACCGAAGAGTTCGGCGAGGCGTACTGGGAAGAGAAGTACCGCGCCCGCGACGCGATCTGGAGCGGCAACCCCAACCCGCAGCTCGTCGCCGAGCTGGCGGATCTGCCGCCCGGCACCGCCCTGGAGGCCGGCTGCGGCGAGGGCGCCGACGCCATCTGGCTCGCCGAGCGCGGCTGGCGGGTGACGGCGGTGGACATCTCCGCCACCGCGCTGGACCGGGCACGCGCGCACGCCGAGGCCCGCGGCGCGGAGGTCGCGGGCCGCATCACGTGGGTACGGGCCGACCTGACCGACACCGTGCCGGACGGCGCCCCCTTCGACCTCGTCACCACGCACTACGTGCACACGACGGCCTCCCGCGAGGCGCTCTTCGGCCGCCTCGCGGCGGCGGTGGCGCCGGGCGGCACGCTGCTCGTCGTCGGCCACCACGAGACGGACCCCCGCTCCGCGGACATCGCCGAAGCGCACCCGGGAGTGCACTTCACCGCGCAGGACGTGGCGGCGGACCTGGTACCGGAGGACTGGGAGATCGCGGTGGCGGAGGTCCGGACCCGCCGGGCGCCGGTGGGCCACGAACCGCACGGCGGCGACGAGCCGCAGGAGCACCACGACGCGGTGCTGCGCGCACGCAGGCGCTGACACGGTCCCGTACGGCCGAGGCGGGCCCGCAAGGCGCCCGCCCGGCCCGCGGCCGCGTACCCCGCAGCCGCCCCGCCCGGGTGCCGTGGCCCGTGCCCCGAAGCCCGAAGCCCAGGCAGGCTAGCCGCGCGCCAGCCGCCCGGCCGCCTCCGTCGCCCAGTACGTGAGGATCATCTGCGCCCCGGCCCGCCTGATCCCCGTCAGCGTCTCCATCATCGCCGCCTCCCGGTCGACCCAGCCGCGCTCCGCCGCCAGCTCGACCATCGCGTACTCCCCCGAGATCTGGTACGCCGCCACCGGCACGTCCGACTCGTCGGCGACCCGCCGCAGCACGTCCAGATACGGCCCCGCCGGCTTGACCATCACCATGTCGGCGCCCTCGGCGAGGTCGAGGGCCAGCTCGCGCAGCGCCTCGCGGCCGTTCGGCGGGTCCTGCTGGTACGTCTTCCGGTCGCCCTTCAGCGACGAGTTGATCGCCTCGCGGAACGGCCCGAAGAAGGCGGAGGAGTACTTCACGGTGTACGCGAGGATCCCCGTGTCCTGGTGGCCCGCCCGGTCCAGGGCCTCGCGGATCACCGCGATCTGGCCGTCCATCATGCCGCTCGGCCCCAGCACGTGCGCCCCGGCGTCCGCCTGCACCACGGCCATCTCCGCGTACCGCGCGAGCGTCGCGTCGTTGTCGACCCGGCCGGCGGCGTCCAGCACCCCGCAGTGTCCGTGGTCGGTGGTCTCGTCCAGGCACACGTCGGACATGACCACCAGGTCGTCCCCGACCTCGGCCCGCACGTCGCGCAGCGCGACCTGGAGGATGCCGTCCGGGTCCGTGCCGGCCGAGCCGACCGCGTCCTTCTTGTGCTCCTCCGGCACGCCGAAGAGCATGATCCCGCCGACGCCCGCGGCGACGGCCTCGGCCGCGGCCTTCTTCAGGGAGTCGCGGGTGTGCTGCACGACGCCCGGCATGGCCGAGATCGGCGCCGGCTCGTCGATGCCTTCGCGGACGAAGGCGGGCAGGATCAGCTCCGCCGGGTGCAGCCGGGTCTCGGCGACCATGCGCCGCATCGCGGGCGTGGTGCGCAGCCGCCGCGGGCGGACGACGGGAACGGTGACAGGGCCGGGGTGCGGGGCTTCGGTGCCGGACACGTGTGCTTACCTCCGTGGTGCTCCGGGACGGCCGCCTGCCCGCCCGGCAGGGGTGGGCACGCACGGACGCGCCCCCTCCGGACGGCGGGCGGCCGGGTGGATTCCACCGTACGCCCCCGCCGTGACACGCCCCGCCGGCCCCCGTCGGCTCACGTGGTCGTCGTACGCGCCCGCCGCCGCGGCCTGCGCTCGCTGGGCCGCGTGACGTGCTCCCCGGCCTCGACCGCCGCCGCCCGGCGCCGCGCGCCGAACTCCGCCAGCGCCTCGGCCAGCTTGTGCACGGACGGCTCCGGCGCCATGACGTCGACGCGCAGCCCGTGCTCCTCCGCGGTCTTCGCCGTCGCCGGCCCGATACACGCGATGACCGTGACGTTGTGCGGCTTGCCGGCGATGCCGACGAGGTTCCGCACCGTCGAGGACGACGTGAACAGCACGGCGTCGAACCCGCCGCCCTTGATCGCCTCACGGGTCTCGGCCGGCGGCGGCGACGCGCGCACCGTCCGGTACGCGGTGATGTCGTCGACCTCCCAGCCCAGGTCCTTGAGGCCGGCCACCAGCGTCTCGGTGGCGATGTCCGCGCGCGGCAGGAACACCCGGTCGATCGGGTCGAAGACCGGGTCGTACGGCGGCCAGTCCTCCAGCAGCCCGTGCGAGGACTGCTCGCCGCTGGGCTGCAGATCGGGGCGCACGCCGAACTCCACCAGCGCCGCCGCCGTCTGCTCGCCGACCGCGGCGACCTTGATCCCGGCGAACGCGCGGGCGTCGAGCCCGTACTCCTCGAACTTCTCCCGCACCGCCTTGACGGCGTTGACGGAGGTGAAGGCGATCCACTCGTACCGCCCGGTGACCAGGCCCTTGACCGCCCGCTCCATCTGCTGCGGGGTGCGCGGCGGCTCGACGGCGATGGTCGGCACCTCGTGCGGCACGGCACCGTACGAGCGCAGTTGCTCGGACAGCGACGCCGCCTGCTCCTTCGTCCGCGGCACGAGCACGTGCCAGCCGAAGAGCGGCTTGGACTCGAACCAGGCAAGGTGCTCGCGGCGGGCCGGCGCGCTCTGCTCGCCGACGACCGCTATGACCGCCTGCCCGGCGTCCGGCGACGGCAGCACCTTCGCCGACTTCAGCACCTGCGCGACGCTGCCGAGCGTGGCGCTGAACGTCCGCTGCCGCGTCGTCGTGCCCGCGAGCGTGACCGTCATCGGGGTGTCCGGCTTGCGGCCCGCGGCGACCAGTTCGCGCGCCGTCGCCGCGGTGGCCTCCAGGGACGTCTGCACCACGAGCGTGCAGTCGCTGGCGCCCGCCTCGCCCCAGATCTGCTCCGAGGCGGTCGCGGCGTCCACGACGCGCACGTCCGTTCCCTGCGGGTCGTGCAGCGGCACACCGGCGTACGCGGGCACGCCCACGGCGGTCGCGACACCGGGCACCACCTCGAAGGCGATGCCCTCGGCGGCGCAGGCGCGCATCGCGTGCGCGGCACCGCCGTCGAGGCCCGGATCACCCGCCACGGCATGCACGACCCGCCTGCCGGCGCGGGCGGCCTCCATGACAAGATGGCCTGCGTCAGCGGCCGTTGGCGGTTCGTCGTCCCCCGCGGCCGCCGACGTATGCGCCACGGGCGCAGGCGTCGACGACGTGTGCGGCATGACCGCGCCGACGCGCGCGTGGGCGCGTACGACGGCGAGGACCTTCGGATCGGCGATCAGGACGTCCGCGGCAGACAGCGCTTCCACGGCGCGCAGCGTCAGCAGTCCGGGATCCCCGGGTCCTGCGCCCAGGAACGTGACGTGGCCGCGGCCGGCGGGACCGGGCGGGCGGGCCGCGCCGGTCGCTGCGGTACGCGCCGACGCGCTGGCCTTACGGGTCGAAGGCGTGGGGCTCAAAGTCGCTCCCCCATCAGACCGGCCGCGCCCTTGGCGAGCATCTCTTCTGCGAGCTCGCTTCCGAGCGCCACGGCGTCGTCGTGCGACGCCGGCACGGGGCCGGTGGCGGACATCTGCACCAGAGCGGAGCCGTCGGGTGTGCCGACGACGCCGCGCAGGCGCATCTCGGTGACAGTGGACGCTGTGCCCAAGTCGGCCCCGGAGGGACCCTCCGCGTGCAGGTCGGCGAGCGCGCCCACGGGCGCGCTGCAGCCGGCCTCCAGGGCGGCGAGCAGCGTCCGCTCGGCGGTGACGGCGACCCGCGTGTGCGGGTCGTCCAGCTCCGCGAGCTGGGCGGTCAGGTGCGCGCTCGACGAGGCGCACTCGACCGCCAGGGCCCCCTGGCCGGGGGCGGGCAAGACTGCGTCGAGGGGAATCAGCTCGGTGGCCTCGGCCAGCCGGCCGAGGCGGCTGAGCCCCGCGGCGGCGAGCGCGACGGCGTCGAGCTCGCCCTTGTGTACGTACCCGATGCGGGTGTCGACGTTCCCGCGGACCGGGACGGTCTCGATCGACCCGCCGAGTGAGCGGGCCCAGGCGTGCAGCTGGCAGGCGCGGCGCGCCGAGCCGGTGCCGATCCGGGGCCGGCCGCCGGCGGCGAGCAGCTGCTCGAAGCCGAGGCCGTCGCGGGCGACGAGCACGTCGCGCGGGTCCTCGCGGGGCGGCACGGCGGCGATGACCAGTTCCGCGGGCTGCGCGGTCGGCAGGTCCTTCAGCGAGTGCACCGCGAGGTCCACGTCGCCGTGCACCACGGCCTCGCGCAGGACGGCGACGAAGACGCCCTGGCCGCCGATCTCCGACAGGTGCTGCCGGGACACGTCCCCGTACGTGGTGATCTCGACCAGCTCGACGGTGCGCCCGGTGAGGCGGCGTACCGATTCGGCAACCTGCTCGGACTGCGCGAGCGCGAGCTTGCTGCGCCGCGTGCCCAGGCGCAACGGGCGCTGGAAGCGCGGGGCTTCCTGCGCCTCGGCCCCCTTCGCCGGCGTCGGCTTGGCTGCGGTCATGACGGCTCCCGTTCACTGCGTGCGCTGGCCGCCGCGCGGCCGGAGTCCGCGCGGCTGACTGCGTCGACGGTGGCCGGGTCGAGGTCGAAGAGCTCCCGCAGGGCGTCCGCGTACCCCGCTCCACCGGGGGTGGCGGCCAGCTCCTTGACCCGTACGGTCGGCGCGTGCAGCAGCTTGTCCACGACGCGGCGCACGGTCTGCGCCACCTCGGCCCGCTGACGTTCGTCGAGCCCGGGCAGCCTACCCTCCAAACGGGCGATCTCGCCCGCGACGACGTCCTGGGCCATGGTCCGCAGGGCGACCACGGTGGGCGTGATGCTGGCGGCCCGCTGAGCGGCGCCGAAGACATCGACCTCCTCGGCCACGATGGCCCGTACCTGGTCCACGTCGGCGGCCATGGGGGCATCGGCGGAGGCCCCGGCGAGGGCCTCGATGTCGACGAACCGCACGCCGGCCGCTCCGTGCAGCGCGTGATCGATATCACGCGGCATGGCCAGGTCAAGCAGAGCGAGAGGAGTGTCCCCGGTGCGGCGGCCCAGTGCGTTCCGTACGTCGTCCGCGGTCAGCACCAGGCCCGTCGCGCCGGTGCAGGAGACGACCACGTCCGCCGTCACCAGCTCGTCCGCGATCTCCTCGACCCGCACCGCGCGGGCCGCCGGCCCGCCGGCGCCCTCCCCCGGCCCGGCCTGCGACGGGATCGGACCCGCCGGGCCCGCAGAGGGCGATCCGGCGCCGGCCGCGGGCGGCCCCGCACCCCAGCCGCCCGCGACCGCCGATCCCGCGTTCAGGCTCGCCGCCAGGCGCTCCGCGCGCTCGTACGTGCGGTTGGCGATCACCAGCTCCGCCGCCCCGGCGCGCGCCAGCGTCGTCGCCGCCAGCGACGACATCGACCCCGCGCCGATCACCAGCGCGCGGCGTCCCGCCACCCACCCGGCCACCGGCGCCCCGGCCGCGAGCTGCGCCAGCCCGAACGACACCAGCGACTGCCCCGCCTTGTCGATCCCCGTCTCGCTGTGCGCCCGCTTGCCGACCCGCAGCGCCTGCTGGAACAGGTCGTTCAGCGTCCGGCCCGCGGTGTGCTGCTGCTGCCCGAGCGCCAGCGACTCCTTGATCTGGCCGAGGATCTGCCCCTCGCCGACGACCATGGAGTCCAGTCCGCAGCCCACCGTGAACAGGTGGTGCACGGCGCGGTCCTCGTAGTGCACGTACAGGTGCGGCGTCAGCTCCTCCAGGCTCGCGCCCGCGTGCTGCGCCAGCAGCGTCGACAGCTCGGCGACGCCCGCGTGGAACTTGTCCACCGCGGCGTACAGCTCGATCCGGTTGCACGTGGCCAGCACCGCCGCCTCCGTGACCGGAGCCGCCGCCACCGCGTCCGCGAGCAGCTTCGCGCGCGCGTCCGGCGCGAGCGAGGCCCGCTCCAGCACGCTCACGGGCGCGCTGCGGTGGCTGAGGCCGACGACGAGGACACTCATGCGGGCATCACGGCGGGTACGTCCCCGTCGGGCCCCTGGCCGGTGCGCTTCTTCCGGGCGGCGGGCCGCGCCACCGCGTCCGCCGCGGGCTTGCCGCCCTGCCCCGCGGCCGCCGCCTCGGCCTCGCGCAGCTCGGCCTCCTCGCCGGCCTTGCGCTGCTCGTGGAAGGCGAGGATCTGCAGCTCTATCGACAGGTCCACCTTGCGGACGTCGACGCCCTCGGGGACGTTCAGCACGGTCGGGGCGAAGTTGAGGATCGAGGTGACGCCCGCCTCCACCAGCCGGTTGCAGACCGCCTGCGCGGCGCCCGCGGGGGTGGCGATGACGCCGATGGAGACGCCGCTCTCCTTGATCAGCGGCTCCAGCTCGTCGGTGTGCCGGACGGTCAGGCCCGCGACCTGCTTGCCGGTCATGGCCCGGTCCGCGTCGATGAGCCCGGCGACGCGGAAGCCGCGGGAGGCGAAGCCGCCGTAGCCGGCGAGGGCGGCGCCGAGGTTGCCGATACCGACGATGACCACGGGCCAGTCCTGGGTCAGACCCAGCTCGCGTGAAATCTGGTAGACGAGGTACTCGACGTCGTAGCCGACGCCGCGGGTGCCGTAGGAGCCGAGGTACGAGAAGTCCTTGCGCAGCTTCGCCGAGTTGACGCCGGCGGCGGCGGCCAGTTCCTCGGAGGAGACCGTGGGCACGGAGCGCTCCGAAAGCGCCGTGAGGGCCCGCAGATACAGCGGGAGCCGGGCGACGGTGGCCTCGGGGATCCCTCGGCTTCGGGTCGCCGTTCGGTGAGTTCGGCCAGTTGCCACAGTGCTCCTGACGCTAGCGCGGTGCCGCGTACGGCCCGCCGGGGCGAAACCGCACTGATGAGAGAAGGCTATGCCTTTGTGAACGCGTGCACAAAGATGGTGTCCGCTTTGTCCGGGCAAAGTGACGGGCGTCACCCCGCGGCTCACGACCGCAGCGCCCGCCGCAGCCTCTCCGGGTCGACCCGCCAGAAGTCGTGCTGCTCACCGTCCACGAGGACCACCGGGATCTGCTCCCAGTAGAGCCGGTACAGCTCCTCGTCCCGGGTGATGTCCTTCTCCTCCCAGCCGGCACCCAGCTCCGCGCAGACGGAGACGACCACCTCGCGCGCCTCGTCGCACAGATGGCAGCCGGGCTTGCCGATGAGGGTCACGGTCCGGTCGGCGGGGGCGGGCGCGGGGGCGGCGGTCTTGCGTCGCAGCAGGCTCATGTCATTGATTGTGCCGCGATGCACGAGCGTACGGAGCCACGCGTAAGCGAGCAGAACCGGACAGACAACGGGCGTGGAACGAATACGACCGGACAGCGGGCGCGCAAGGCCGGGCAGATACCACCCGGGAGTTCACGCGTGCGTCCATGGAGGCCCGGGCCCTCGACACCGGTTGGCCCGCCTCGCACCGTTATGCTCATCGTCATGGCCGCATTCGGATGGCTCAGCCGCAGACGCCGCGCGACCGCGCGCAGCGTCGCCGCCGGCGAGGCCGCGGCCGAGGCGGCGCGCAAGACCTCGCAGGAGCTGGAGCACGCCGCACAGGCGGAGGCGGAGGCCGCGCTCGCACAAGGCGTGGCGAAAGCCGGCGAGCCCGCAAAGGAGGACGAGGAACCGGACTTCCCCGTGCACGGCGACGTGCACGCGGCGGCCTTCTTCGACCTCGACAACACGATCATGCAGGGCGCCGCGCTCTACCACTTCGGCCGCGGGCTCTACAAGCGCAAGTTCTTCCGCACCCGCGACCTCGCCCGGTTCGCCTGGCAGCAGGCGTACTTCCGCCTCGCCGGAGCCGAGCACTCCGGGCACATGGAGGACGCGCAGTCCAGCGCGCTGTCCATCGTGCAGGGCCATCGCGTCGCCGATCTCATGGAGATGGGCGAGGAGATCTACGACGAGTACATGGCCGAGCGCATCTGGCCCGGCACCCGCGCGCTGGCCGAGGCGCACCTCGAAGCCGGCCAGAAGGTGTGGCTCGTCACCGCCGCCCCCGTCGAGACCGCGACGATCATCGCCCGCCGGCTCGGCCTGACCGGCGCCCTGGGCACGGTCGCGGAGTCCGTCGGCGGCGTCTACACCGGCCGGCTCGTCGGCGAGGTGCTGCACGGCCCCGCCAAGGCAGAGGCGGTACGGGCACTGGCCGCCGCGGAGGCGCTGGAGCTGGGGCGCTGCGCCGCGTACAGCGACTCGGCGAACGACATCCCGATGCTCTCGCTCGTCGGCCACCCGTACGCGGTCAACCCCGATGCGCGGCTGCGCAAGCACGCGCGCGAACACGGATGGCGGCTGCGCGACTACCGCACGGGCCGCAAGGCGGCGAGGGTCGGCATCCCGGCCGCGGCGGGCGTCGGCGCGGTGGCCGGCGGCGCGGCCGCGGCGGCCGCCCTGCAGCGCCGCCGCCGCTGAATCGAGCGCACTTGGCCCGCCCCCGGCCGGCGACCCCGGCCCCGCGGTCAACGGGGAGTCGGCAGCGTACCCGTGACCGATTCCTCCGGGAAACACACAACACGCCCGCGAACCAGGCAGTTCGTGTCACTTACCGATCAAACTCAATCCGACGGCCGATACTTGAGGGGTCGTCAATAGGCTACGGATCGGACGGAAACGGTGATTTGAGCAACTGGAGGTAGCGCACCCGACACGAAGCGTTATTCTCCTCAGACGCAATCCGGTGCCCGCGCATACCTACGTCGGTCAACGGTCCCGCACTGAACGTGATGGAAGCACTGCCTCTGGGAGTCCCGTGTACCCATACGTCGGGGTTGACGCCTCAGGCCTGGCTACGCTGCGCGCGCAGGTAATAGAGCAACTGCGCCTCTTCTCGCCCGCCCTGGCCGTCGCCGGCCCCGCCGCCAGTCCCGCCGCCGGCCCGGTCGCAGGCCCCGCCTACGCGCTCACCGACGGCAGCGCCGCGGTCGGCAGCAGACGCCGGCAGGGCGGCGGCGCGGGCACCCGCGAACGCAGCGGCAGGCAGACCAGGCAGCCGCAGCCCTCGACCGGCGACAGCCGCCGCATGATGGACCTCGTCGAGCGCGCCCAGTCCGGCGAGACCGAGGCGTTCGGCCGGCTCTACGACCAGTACGCCGACACCGTCTACCGCTACATCTACTACCGCGTCGGCGGCCGGGCCACGGCCGAGGACCTCACCTCGGAAACCTTCCTGCGCGCCCTGCGCCGGATCGGCACGTTCACCTGGCAGGGCCGCGACTTCGGCGCCTGGCTGGTGACGATCGCGCGCAACCTGGTCGCGGACCACTTCAAGTCCAGCCGGTTCCGCCTGGAGGTCACCACCGGCGAGATGCTGGACCCCAGCGAGACCGAGCGCAGCCCCGAGGACTCCGTCCTGGAGTCCCTGTCCAACACCGCGCTGCTGGAGACCGTCCGCAAGCTCAACCCGCAGCAGCAGGAATGCGTGACCCTCCGGTTCCTCCAGGGGCTGTCGGTGGCCGAGACCGCCAAGGTGATGGGCAAGAACGAAGGCGCCATCAAGACGCTGCAGTACCGGGCCGTACGCACCCTCGCCCGCCTGCTGCCCGACGACGCCCGCTGACGGGAAGCGAACTCCCTTGACCCTTCCGATACCCGGGGCGCCTCCGCCGGTCGAAGTAGTATCAACGCCACCGCGTAACCCGACTGCCCTGCCCGTCGTTGAGCGGGTAGCAGGGCTTCTCCGGCCGCGGCTTGTCCACCTTGGCTCACTCCTTCGAGTGAAATGGGTCAAGGAGTACAACGCCGGGGGCGGGATAGGGAGTCCCACACAGAGACCCCGAGTCGACAGGAGGTGCCGTCCGTGATCGGATCCGTATCGGCACACCGGCGGGCGAACGCCTTCGCCCAGGCCCTTGAGGAGGAGTCTCGGGCGCAGCAGGCTGAGGCCCTGGCAGCCGACCCCGAGCAGGCCAGGCTGCTGGGCCTCGCCGGGCAGCTCGCCTCGGTGCCGGGTCCGACCCTCGACCCCGAGGTCAAGACCGTCCAGCGGACGCAGCTCATCGCCGCCATGGAGGCGATGCTCGCCGAGGACACCGCGGAGAGCACCGAGGCCCCGCTGATCCCCGCGCCCCGCAAGCGCGGCGCCCACCGCGCGGCAGGCCCGCTGTCCCGGCTGCGCCCGCAGTCCCGCCTCTCCCGCGGCGTGGCCATGGGCGGCGTCGGCGTCGGCGTCGCGACCGGCGCGTTCAGCGCCGCCGCCGCGGTCAGCTCCGACGCCCTCCCGGGCGACACCCTCTACGGCCTCAAGCGCGGCATGGAAGACCTGCGCCGCGGCATGGCCGACGGCGACACCGAGCGCGGCCGCATCTACCTCGACCAGGCGTCCACGCGCCTGAACGAGGCACGGCGCCTCATGGAGCGGGGCCGCGCCGGCGACCTCGACGCCGAGTCGGTGAACGAGGTCCGCGAAGCCCTCGACAACGTACGGCACGACGCCGGCGAGGGCCGCAAGCTGCTGCGCGGCGCGTACGACGAGGACGGCTCGCTCGGCCCCATGCAGACCCTCTCCGCCTTCTCGCAGAAGAACGAGCGCAGTTGGCAGCAGCTGCGCGACCGGCTCCCCGCCGAGCTGGGCGAGCTGGGCGACGAGGTCAGCTCGGTGTTCGACGCCATAAAGGGCGATGTCGCCCCGCTGTCCTCGCTGCTGCCCGGCACCGAGGACGACACCTCCCCCAGCGGCAGCGCGCCCGGCACGGCGAGCACCGGCGGCAGCCGCACCGACACCGACCCGGCCGAGCCCGCCCCGTCGTCCACGGCCACGGCCGACGGCGAGGTCGGCGACGACGGCGAGCCGAAGCCCAGCGCCACCCAGGAGGGCGGGCTGGTCGGCGAGGACGGCCTGATCGGCGGCGTCCTGCCCGACGGGGACGAGTCGGGCGGACAGGAGAGCGGCAGCACCTCCCCGCCCACGGAGCAGGAGCCCGACAAGGAGAAGCCGGAGATCACCCTCCCGCCCCTGCTGCCGCTGCCCGACCTGGGCCTCGACTTCGGCGACGAGGAGTAGCGGCCACGGTCAGAAGAAGACCGACCGCCGCTCCACCAGCAGCTTGTACAGCGTGTGCTGGATCGTCTCGCGCACCTGGTCGGTCAGGTTGAACATCAGCATGGGGTCGTCCGCCGCCTCCGGCGGATAGCCGTCCGTGGGGATCGGCTCACCGAACTCGATCGTCCACTTCGTCGGCAGCGGTACGGCCCCCAGCGCACCCAGCCACGGGAACGTCGGCGTCACCGGGAAGTACGGCAGCCCCAGCAGCCGCGCCACCGTCTTGGCGTTGCCGATCATCGGATAGATCTCCTCGGCCCCGACGATCGAGCACGGCACGATCGGCGCCCCCGCCCGCAGCGCCGTCGAGACGAAGCCGCCGCGGCCGAAGCGCTGCAGCTTGTAGCGGTCGGCGAACGGCTTGCCGATGCCCTTGAAGCCCTCCGGCATCACCCCCACGACCTCGCCCCGCGCGAGCAGCCGTGCCGCGTCGTCGGCGCAGGCCAGCGTGTGCCCGCCCTTGCGGGCCAGCTGGTTGACGAACGGCAGCATGAACACCAGGTCGGCCGCGAGCAGCCGCAGATGCCGGTCGGCGGGGTGGTGGTCGTGGACGGCGACCTGGGCCATCAGCCCGTCCCAGGGCACCACGCCGGAGTGGTTGCAGACGACGAGCGCACCGCCGGTGTCGGGGATGTTCTCGACGCCCTTGACCGTCACCCGGAAGTACTTCTCGAAGACCGGCCGGAAGAGCGGCACGAGCACCTGGTCCGTGAGCTCCGCGTCGAAGCCGAACTCGTCGACCTCGTAGTCGCCCGTCAGCCGCCGCCGCAGGAAGCTCAGCGCATCGGTGGCCTTGCGCTCCCAGCCGCCGCCGAGGAGCCGCGGCAGCGCGTCCATGAGGGCGTTCTGCAGCGCAGCGGCGACCGCTTCCGCGGCCTCGGCTCCCGGCGGTGCCGTACGGCCCCCGGACGCGGCGCCGTCCGCGGCCCCTGCGGCGCCCGTACGCCCCGCTCCCCCGCCGTCCGCGCCGCTCTCGCCGGCCCCGTCGTCCGCGCCGTCCCCGCCGCTCTCGCCGGCTGCGGAGCCCTGTCCGCCGGGCAGCGCGGAGAGCGCCGCCTCCGCGCCCGCGGCACCCCCGCCGCCGTCCGGGCGCCGCGGCCGGCCCGCGCCGGACCGGCGCCGGGGCTTGCCGCCGCCGCGGGAGCGGTCGTCGTCGAACGGAATGACCTTCGCGTCAGCCATCGTGCACCGACTCCTTCGCAACGCCGTCCGCCTGCACCGGGGTCCGGGCCCCCGGCAGCCCCAGCAGCTCGCCGACCGCGTCCACGGCCCGCCGCACCTCGCGCGGCGGCAGCAGCCCCGCCGCCCGCCCGGCGGCGAAGTCGGCGAACGTCTCCACCGTCGAGTACTCCGGGGTGAAGCCCAGCAGTTCACGCATCTGCGTCGTCTCCACGACCCGCCCGTGGGTCAGCAGCCGGATCTGCTCAGGCGAGAAGTCCGTCATCCCCGCGGACCGCAGCGCCGAGCCGACCCACGTCACCGCGGGCAGCGGCACCGGGACCGTGGGGCGGCCGAGCCGCCGGGCCGCCTGGGACAGCAGCAGCACGCCCTCGCCGGCGATGTTGAACGTGCCGCTGTTGATCGTGCCGCGGCGCGGCTCGCCGGCCGCGAGCAGCAGCACGTCGAGGACGTCGTCCTCGTGGACGAACTGCAGCCGCGGGTCGTAGCCGAGGACGGTGGGCAGCGCGGGCAGCGCCAGGTACTCGGCGAGCGGCGTGTCCACGCGCGGGCCCAGGATGTTGGCGAACCGCAGCACGCACACGGCGACGTCCGGGCGGCGCCGGGCGAACCCGCGCACGTACCCCTCGACCTCCACCGCGTCCTTCGCGAAGCCGCCGCTGGGCAGCGCCTTCGGCGGCGTGCTCTCGGTGAACACGGCGGGGTCGCGGGGCGCGGACCCGTAGACGCTGGTGGTGGACTTGACGACCAGCCGCCGCACGCGCGGCGCCTGCTGGCAGGCGCCGAGCAGTTGCATGGACCCGATGACGTTGTTCTCCTTGACCGCCGCCCGGCCGCCGCGGGCGAGCGGGGTGCCGGTGACGTCCATGTGCATCACGGTGTCGATGCCGTGCTCGACGAGGATCCGGGCGAGCACGGGATGGCGGATGTCCGCGGGTACGAATTCGGCGCCGCCGAGCCGGTGCTCGGGCGCCCTGGAGTCGACGCCGACGACGCGGTCGACGTCCGGCTCGCGCAGCAGCCGGCGGACCAGCCGCCCGACGAGGGGGCGGGCGACGCCGGTGACGAGCACGGTCCTGCCCACTGGCCTTCGCCTTCCTCTCCCTGCCCGCACGCACGCTCGCCCCACCGTATACGCAGGACATCGCCGTACCACGCACAACCGCCGCCCACCCGCCGGGAAGGCGGATGAACGGCGGTACGGGTGCGGGCTACCGCTACTTCTTGTTGCGGCGCTGCACTCGCGTGCGCTTCAGCAGCTTGCGGTGCTTCTTCTTAGCCATCCGCTTACGCCGCTTCTTGATCACAGAGCCCACGGGTACCCTCGCTCACTTCTCTCCGTCGGGGTGGGCGGGCAAGGGCCCACACGTCTTACAGGGGCCTAAGCCTACCCGGGCGAACTGGATTGACGTAATCGAGGGTGCGCAACCAGTCGGACCCGTCAGGCGGACTCCACCCCCACATACGACTCGCGGAGGTATTCGTGCACGGCCTGCTCCGGCACCCGGAAGGACCTCCCCACCCGGATCGCCGGCAGATGGCCGCTGTGCACCAACCGGTACACGGTCATCTTGGACACTCGCATCACCGCGGCTACTTCCGCCACGGTCAGGAACACAACCTCGTTGAGAGGCTTATCGCTTGCAGCCATGACACACCTGAACCTTCCGCACATGACGGACACCGGCTTCCCCTCCGGTGCCTCCTCCTCGCATGCGCGCTCCTCCCCAGATTAGGGGCGGGTGATGCAAGTGGGGAAGAGGAGTAGCGATCGCATGGCTACAGTGACAGACGGGCGTGTTTGAGCACATACTCGGCCACCGGCCCGTAGCTGTCCGGTTGCACAGAGTCATCAAGAGGCACCACGACGGGCACTCGGCCCTCCACCTGGGCGACGAAGGGTGCCGGGTCGTCGGCGTCCGCCAGACCGATGGCCTCGATGCCCAACTGACCAGCCCCGCAGGCCCATCCGTGGTCCCCCACCACCAGCGCGGGCAGCGGCCCGCCGGCCGCCGCCGCGGCACCGAGTGCCGCACGCAGGGGAAGCGGAGAGTGAGTATGGACCCCCCTGGTCGCGACCTGAGTGGACGGGTCCTGGCCACCCAGAACGGCGACTTTCCCGGGGTAGTTGAGGCGGTATGTACGTACGCCGAATCGGGTCGTTATGTCGACATCTCTGCCCTCACCGGGGGTGAGGACAACGCATCCAGCCGCCGAGAGCGCCGCGGCCAAGGGGGCGTAGAAGCCGAGGAGGCGGTCGGGATGGCCGGTCCCGAACAGCACCGCCTCGCCGTCGCGTACGGCGCCGCGCAGCCGCTCCGCGAAGGCTTCCAGGGCGGCGATCGTACGGTCCGGATCGATGACCTCGGTGCCCGAGATCCGGCCCGGATCCCCGCTCGTACCGCACCGTTCCGCCATGAGCCGCAGCAACTCGGCCACCGACCAGTCGCGTTCCGGTTCCAGGCCGAGCAGCACCCGGGGGTCGCGGGCCGCGAACTGCTGATACCTGCGGAGGCTCTTGTCGCGGCTCGTCGCCACCGGCCCGGCGATCCCCGTCGCCAGCAGATGCCTACGCAACAAGGGTGCGTCGGTCAACACCCGACCCACTCTGGCCGCCCTTACGGGCGGAACGGGCGGCTTCGCGAATATTTCGCCCACAAGAAAGCCGCCGGGCGGGCCGGCTGCTTCAGGGCAGCAGCCCGTGCGCCGGGAACACCGTGCGCCGCGCGGCACGCACCGCACGATCCAGCGGCGAGGCCGGGTCGTACCCCGCCTCCCAGTCCGCCCAGGACGCATCCCGCCCGTCGGTCATCCGGAACGGCGCCTGCTGCCCCGTGCGCCGCAGCGCCTCGGCCCGCCAGCTCTCGGGCACCTCCGCCTCCGGCGCGACGGGCCGGCCGGCGGCGATGGCGCACAGATGGGCCCAGGAGCGCGGTACGACGTCCACGACGGCGTACCCGCCCCCGCCGAGGGCCAGCCACCGGCCGTCCGCGTGCTCGTGCGCCAGGCGGTGGCACGTCTCCATCACCGCACGCTGCGCGTCCAGGCTGACGGCGAGATGCGCCAACGGGTCCTCCGCGTGCGTATCGGCCCCGTGCTGCGACACGAGCACCTGGGGGCCCCAGGACGCCAGCAGCTCCGGCACGACGGCGTGGAACGCCCGCAGCCACCCCGCATCCCCGGTCCCGGCCGGCAGCGCCACGTTCACCGCCTGCCCCTCGGCCCCGGACCCCCCGGTCTCCTCGGGCCAACCGGTCTGCGGGAACAGCGTGCTGGGGTGCTCGTGGACGGAGACGGTCAGCACCCGCGGGTCGTCCCAGAACGCCGCCTGCACGCCATCACCGTGGTGCACGTCCACATCCACGTACGCCACCCGCTCTACGCCCAACTCCAGCAGCCGCGCGATGGCCAGCGCCGCATCGTTGTAGACGCAGAACCCGGAAGCGGCCCCGGGCATCGCGTGGTGCAGTCCCCCGGCGAAGTTCACTGCGTGCACGGCCCGCCCGTCCCACACGGCCTCCGCCGCCGCCACGGACTGCCCCGCGATCAACGCGGACGCCTCGTGCATCCCCGCGAACGCCGGATCGTCGACCGTCCCGAGCCCGTACGAGGGGTCGGCTTCGCCCGGCACCGCGGACGCCTGCCGCACGGCGTCGATGTAGTCCTGCCGGTGCACAAGACGCAGCGTCGAGTCGCCGGCCGCGGGCGCCGCGACGACGTCGACGGCCTTGTCGACACCCAGTTCCTCGACGAGACGCATGGTGAGCGCCAACCGGACCGGATCCATGGGGTGTTCGGGACCGAAGTCGTACGCGGTGACTGCCTGGTCCCACATCAGGTGCGCGCGGCCGCTCATATCGGCCACCGTAACGCACGAAAGCCGCCCCGAAGCGTTCGGGACGGCTCTCATGAAGAA
>NZ_JAINRD010000018.1 GCF_020400605.1 Streptomyces aculeolatus
CTACGCGGCGTAGGGGAGCCTTCGCGGGGGGTCGGAGTTCGACCGTCAGGGCGTGTATCGGAACCGGTTCTTGGCGACCTTCGGCTCGGGAACCTCCTGGAACCACACCCTCGGTCCATGTCCCCCCGGATCGATGATCGACTCCGGCATGCCCGCGGCACCGGCCGGCAACTCCGCCTCGGGCACCCCCGCTGCCACCCAGTACGCACGCCACGTCGCGTGCCCGTCCGGCGGAGGCTCGGGCACATAACCCAGGGCCTCGGCCCAGAAAGCCACCATCCTCTGCGGATCGGAGCAGTCGATCGTCAGTTGCCCTGTCATCTCCACGCTCGGAGCATCCCGGGCGGGAGTGACAGACGACCCTCGATACACGCCCTTCAGGTGCGGCCCTCGTCCTCCTGCGCGGTGCGCAGCGACTCGGCGGGCGGCATCCAGTCGGCGCGTACGACCGGGAAGCCGGCCTTCTCGTACGCCGCGCAGACCGGCTCGTCGTCGTCCACGACCACCGCCACCGTGCGCCCACGGGCCACCCGGCGCAGCAGCTCCGGCTTCGCCACCCGGGCCGGCCGCCGGTCCCCGGCGCGGCGCATCCACAGCGGGCCGTCGGGCAGGCCGTGTTCGGCGAGCCAGGCCACGGTGTCCCGGCGGGTGCGCTCCGGGCGTCCGGTCACGTAGCAGACCTCGCAGCTCTCGGCCCACCGCAGAGCCAGCGCCACGCCCTCGGCGAGCGGCGGGTCGAGAGGCGCCGCGCGGAAGAAGGCGTCCCAGTCCTTGGGGGAGGACGCGACGTGGTGCAGCCGGTGCCGGGTGTCGGTGAGGGTGCCGTCCAGGTCGAACACCGCAAGGTCTCGCTTCGCCACGCCGCCAGCCTACGGGCGTCCGCAAGCCGCGCCCCACGGGGTGCCTTACGGATCACCGGCCCCGCCCGTTACCGTGCCCCGATGGAGCGACGCCAGACCACCGGAGCCGGGATCGCGCTGGCCCTGCTGCTCGTCGTGGGCCTCGTCGTCGTCCTCACCGACGGCGACGGCGGCGGCGACGACGCGGCCTGCACCGGCCTCGCCGTCTCGGGCTGGACCGCCGACGCCGCGACGACGGACGAGTTCGAGCGCTACGGCAACGACGCCGCCCGCACGGACGACTGGACCGGCGGCGACGGCAACCACTCCGTCCGGCTGCCCGACGGCCGCACGCTGTGGCTGGTCTCCGACCCGTACCTCGGCCAGGTCCAGCCGCCGCCGAACCGGCAGGGCCAGCAGCACGCCTGGCGCGATACCTCCCTCGGCACCCCCGCCTGGACGCGCAACGCCGCACTGGTGATGTCCGCGGACGGCCGTCTCGAACGCACGCTCCTCGGCGGCGCCCCCGGCGCACCCGCCTCCCTCTTCCCCGAACCCGGCGCCCCGCTGCGCCAGTGGCGCTGGCCGGTGCACGCCGTCGTGGAGCCGCGCGCGCCCGGGTCGTCCGAACAGGTGCTGCGGGTGCTGCTGTGGCACCGCCAGGAGGCGCAGCAGCCGTGGATCTACGGCGTGCCGCTGGCCACCGAGGTCGCCACGTTCTCGCTGCCGGACCTGCGGCTGGAGGGCATCTCCCAGGTCGACGACCAGTCGCGGGTGGCCGACCCCGCCGACCGCCTCGTCTACGGCGCGGCGGCCGTCCGGCGCGGCGGCTGGACCTACGTGTGGGGCGGCACCGACGGCCGCACCCCCGAGCAGGCCGAACGCAGCTCCCGCGCGCACCTCGCGCGCGTGCCCGCCGGGCGGCTCGCGGACCGGTCCGCGTGGCGGTACTGGGACGGCGAGCGCTGGAGCAGCGACGCGGCCCGCTCGAAGCCGGTGCTGGGCGACGGCGGGCGCAAGGGCGTCGGCAGCGCGTTCAGCGTGGTGCGCCGGGGCGACACCTGGGTGCTGTTCACGATGGACGCGGGCGGGCCGGACGGGAGCGGGCTGACGACCGTCGCGACCTACTGGGCGTGCCGGCCCGAGGGCCCGTGGCACGGGCCGGACAAGGCGTTCACCGCACCGCTGCCGGAGGACGCGGCCGGCGGCTCCGGCGCCGCCGCGTACAACCCGCAGGCCCATCCCGGCGTCGGCTCCGGCGACGGGCTGCTGCTGGGCTACGACGTCAACTGGCTGGACGCCTCGGCCGACACCGTCTCCGCCAACGTGCACCGCAACGTCGCCCTGTACCGCCCGCGGTTCGTCCGCCTGCACCTCGATACGGTGGAGTGATGACGGACGAGGCGCAGGACCCTGGGGCCGGCGGCACCGCGGTCGACTTCTGGTTCGACCCCGTCTGTCCCTGGACGTGGACGACCGCGCGCTGGCTGACGGAGGTGCGGCGGCTGGCCGGCATCCGGGTGCGCTGGCGGGTGATGAGCCTGGAGGTCCTCAACGAGGGCCTCGAGGTCAACCCGGAGGATCCCGAGGGGGAGTGGGGCGCGTACCTGCGGATGCCGGTGCGGGTCTGCGCCGCCGTCGCGGAGCACCACGGGCCCGAGGCCCTCGGCCGCTACTACGCGGCGCTGGCCGTGCGGCTGCACGAGCGCGGCGAGTGGGACGGCCTCGCCCGCGCGCTCGACGACGCCGGGCTCCCCGGGGAGCTGGCCGCGGCCGCCGAGTCGGAGGCGTACGACGCGGCGGTACGCGCCTCGCACGCCGAGGGCGTCGCGCTGGTCGGCCCGGACGTCGGCAGCCCGGTCCTCGCGGTCACCCCGCCCCGCGGCGCCCGCTTCGCCTTCTTCGGCCCCGTCGTCTCGCCCGCGCCGCGCGGCGGCGACGCGCTGCGGCTGTGGGACGGACTGCTGGCGCTGGGCGCCGTGCCCGGCCTGTACGAGATCAAGCGCACCCGCACCCGCGAGATGCCGTCGTTCGACTGACCGCCGCCCCGGGTTCGTACAGGAATTCGGCGCCCGGGCGGCGGCCGGCACGGAACAATGCCGTCCCATGCAGCCTCACGCCGACGACCTCATCCGCGCCCTCGACCCCCTGCCCTATCCGCAGCGCCTGCGCGAGCTGGCCCTCGCCGCCCGCCGGGCCACCGGGGACGGCGAACTCGCCGCGCTCCTCGACGGGCTGCAGGGGCACGGCGCGTACGGGCGCAGGCTCGCGGCGTTCGCCGCCCGCGTCGGGCGGGACACCGGCTTCCTCGACGCCCGGCTCGCCGACCCCGACGCCGCGGTGCGCGCCCAGAGCGTGAAGGCCGTACGGCGCGGCATGCTGGCCGACGACGCGGTCGTCGCCGCCTTCGAGGACGCCCCCGCCGCCGTCCGCAGGCAGCTCGTCCGCGCCGTGGTCCGCGGCCGGCGCACCGCCGTCGCGGAGGCGCTGATCGGGCCCGTCGGCGAGCAGTGGGGCGACGCCGAGGCCGCGCAGCTGCTGCCCGCGTGCACGGAGGAGACCGTGCGCCGCCTGCTGCCGGCGCTCTGGCCGGCGCTCCGCGGCCCCGCGGCCCTCGCCCGCAGGCACCCCGGGGCCGTACTCGACGAGGCGGAGCGCCAGTTGGCGCTGCTGGCGCGCGGCGGCCGGGCGGCGTGGTGGACCGCGCACGCCGGCGTCGTCGCGCCCCTCGCCGACCGCGCCCCGGACCGCGTCCTGGACCTGCTGGAGCGGTACTGCCACGGCGGGCTCCAGCCGCTCGTGCACGATCGGCTGAACCGCCTCGTGGCCGCCGACCCCGGCCGCACCCTGCGCCTGCTGCTCGCCCCGGAGCGCCGCCGGGGCACCGCCGCGACCCGGCTGAGCCGCACCGTCCTGGACCGGCTGGTCACCGCCGCCCCGCCCGAACTCCCCGAACTCGCCCGGCTGTGGCAGGAGAACACCTCCGCGCTGACCGACCTCCTGCGCCGTACCCCGCCGTCCCGCCGCGAGGCGCTCTTCGACGCCGCCATGGCCGAACGGGACACCGCCCGCGACGACTTCCCGCCCGGCCTGCTCGACGCGCTGCCCCGGGAGCGCCGGGCGGTGGAGGCGCGCCGGATGGCGGCGCAGGCCCGCGCGCGCGACGCGCACCCCTCGGTCGTGCTGCGCGCGGTCGCCTGCCTGCCCGTCGCCGAGGCCCGCGGCGAGCTGCTGGCCGCGCTGCGCCGCTCCGACGCCGACGAACGGGCCGAGGCGTACCGCCTGTTCATCGCCAACGCCGCCCGCTCCGGCCACCCCGAGGACGTCACCAGCGCCGTCCGGCTGCTGGCGGAGCGGCTGCGCAACGACCGGGACCCCGTGCGCTCCACCGCCCTGCGGCAGCTCGCCGAGACCCACCCCGCGCTCTTCACCGCCGACGCCGCCGACCACCTCCACGACATCGCCGCGGACGCGATCGCCGCCCGCGACTCCTCGCCGGCCACCCGCGGGGCGCTGCGCACCCTGGCCGTCGCGCTGCTCCGCGAGCACGCCGCCGGCGGGCGGCCGGAGCTGGTGAGTTTCTCGCTGCGTACGATCACCCGGCTCACCGGCCACACCGGCGGCGCCGACATCGGCCGGCTGGACACCTCGCTGCGCCGCGGCCAGGAGCACGAGGTCTTCGACGCCCTCGAACCGTGGCTGGAGGCGGGCGCGGACAAGGTCGACCACGGGCTGACGTTCGCGCTCGCGCGGGCGCTCGGGCGGCGCGCCTGGGGGATGCCCAAGCTGCAGGAGTACCTGTGGCAGGCCGTGCAGTTCGGCAACGACGCGACGGTGCGCACCGCCGTGTCGCTGTGGCTGGAGCCGCGCGCGGGCCGGGGCGGCCGCGTCGGCCGGCTGCTGGCGCTGGAGCCGTCCGCCGCGGTGCTCCCGCCGGTGTACGAGGTGCTCGCCCGCACCCGTACGGACCTGCTGGACACCGTGCTCGGCGACACACCGCCGTGGGGCCGGTTCCTGACGCCGCGCACCCCTTGGACCCCGCCCGTCGTCACACCCGAGCGGTGGACCCCCGCCCAGCAGGCCGCCGCCGCCCGGCTGCTGGCCCGGGCCGCGGGCGACACCGGCCTCCCGCAGCACGACCGCGTACGCGCCCTCGCGGAGGTCGCCCGCATACCCGGCCACGGCCTCGACGTCGTCTTCCGCCACACCGGCGCGCACGACGTCGCCCTCGCCGAGGCCGCGCTCGCCGCGCTGGTGTGGACCGACCGGCCCGAGGAGGGGCTGCCGCTGCTGCTCGCCCACGCCGGCGGGGACCGCGCCCGCGTCGCCGTGTACGCCGCCACCCGCGCCACCCTGCACGCGGCGCCCTCGCGCGTCGAGGAGGCCCTGCGCCCGCTGCTGCTGCCCGGACCCGACGGGGCGGCGGCCGGGGCGAAGGTCACCAGCCGCAAGGAGGCCGTCCGCCTCGCCGCCACCCGGCTGCCGGCCGAGCGCGCGGCGGCGCTGGTGGCCGGCGCGTACGAACTGCCCGATCAGCACCGCGACGTACGCGCCGCGTGCGTGGCGTTCGCCGGCGGGCTGCTGGGCAGGCCGGAGGCCTGGCGGATGCTCCAGGCGGCCGCGGCCGACGAACCGGAGGTGCGGCTCTCGCTGCTCCGGCCGCAGCCGCACGACCTGCGCGAGGAGCACCGGCAGCGGTACGCGGGCCTGGTGGAGACCGCGAGCCGCACCGACGACCCGCAGCTCGCCTGGACCGCGTACACCAGCCTGGCCGCCTGGGCACCGTGGTCGCCCACCGCGGCGGACGTGCTGTGCCGGGCGGTCACCGACCTGGACAACCGCGGCACGTGGGAGCCCGCGGCCGATGCCCTCGTCACCCTGGCCGTCCGCGCGCCCGCGGACGATCCGGCGCGCGAGCCCGTCGTACGAGCCGCGCGTGAACTCCGCGTCCGCGCGCTCGGCCAGCCGGACGCGGAGCCGGACCGCGACCTGCCCGCACGCCGGCGCCTCGCCTCCCTGGTGTGGCGGCTGACCACGCGGACCCGCGCCCTGCACCCCCTGCTGCGGCCCACGTTGCACGCGTTCGCCGACGTACTCGCGGCGGACGACGACTTCGTGCCGCAGGCGGCGGTGCTGCGCACGGAGGCCCTCGACCTGGAGGCCGCGGCCGCGGAGCTGACGGCGGCGCTGCTGGACCTCGCCGCGCTGCACGAGGGGCGCCCGGTGCTCGCCCAGGCCACCGCGGGCACGCTGGGCCGCCGGCTGGGCGCGGACGCCCGGCCGGGAGCGCAGGACGCGCGGGCGGAGAGCGCCCGCGCGCTGGCGGCGGCGGGCGGTCACGCGCAGGGGCTGTTCGCGGTCGCCCTCACGGAGGGCACCGGTGAGCGCGCGGGCTGGCCGGAGCCCTGGCGCGCCCTGCTGCGGACGCTGCGCGCGCACCCGCAGCGGGAGGTGCGGGACGCGGCGCTGGCGGTGGAGACGGCGGCGGAGTAGGCCTGCGCTACGGCGAGGCGAGCCGGACCCGGAAGCCCATGCCCGCCGCCACCAGCCGCTCCGTCAGCGCCTCGCCCATCGCCTGCGCCGTCGTCACCTGCCCCGACGTCTCCGGCAGCGGGTCGTACGCCAGGCACATCGCCGCCTCCGCAAGGATCTTCGCCGCCTCGTCGTAGCCCGGGTCGCCGCCGCTGACCTCCGTCACCACCCGCCGGCCCCCGCCCTCGCCCACGAAGCGGGCGGAGAACCAGCTGCGCGCCCGGCGGTCCTCGCTCGGCCCGGTGCCGGGCGCCAGCCGGGAGGCGATCAGCTTGCGCAGCGGCGGGAGTTGCGCCGCCGCGGCGAAGGCCCCGGCGCCCAGCACGGTGCCCGCGGCGACGGGCAGCCGCCTGACGGCGGCGTAGTGGCGGTAGCGGAAGTCCGGCCCGTACCTCGGCAGCGCCGCGGCCGACCGCGCGACCACCCGCGACTCCAGCGTCGGCAGCGGCAGCCCCCAGGCGCGCAGCGCGGCGCTGCGGGTCGGAGACCCCAGCGGCGCCCGCACCCGGCGCTCCGCCACCCGCGGCTCCGCCCGGCGGCGGGCCCGCGCCGCACGCGCCCCCGCCAGCGGCCGGGAGGCGGCCCCGAGCGCGGACGCCAGCGTGCCCCCGGAGATCCGGCCCGCGGCGCGCAGGAAGCCGTCGATGCGCAGCGGCACGTCCTCCGGCAGCTGCTCGACGGTGAAGCGAACGCCGAGGTCGAACGGCGTGCACTCGAACCCGCAGGCGTGCACCAGCCGGGCCCCCGTCTCCCGGGCCCGCTCGTGGTGGCGTACGTACACCCGGTCGACGAACTCCGGCTCGCCCGTCAGGTCGGCGTAGTCCGTCCCGGCCGCGGCGCAGGCGGCGGCCAGCGGCTCGCCGTGGCGCAGGAACGGCCCGACCGCCGTGGCCACCACCCGGGTCCGCTCCGCCAGGCCGCGCAGCGCCGCCGGGTCGGCGGCGTCGGCGGCGAGCAGCGGCAGGTCGCCCCACTCCGGCCGGATCGCGGCGACCCGCTCGCGTACGTCGGCCAGCCTGCCGGTGTCCCGCCCGGCCAGCGCCCAGCGGCAGCCGGGCGGCGCGTAGCGGGCCAGGTACTCGGCGGTGAGGCCGCCGGTGAAGCCCGTGGCGCCGAAGAGGATCAGGTCGTGCGGTCGGGACTCGTCTGCCATGGGGTCCAGGGTGGTTCATCGGCGCCGTCCAGTCGACGCGGCGGACGGCGGATTCCGCTCGCGCCCCCCGGATGCGGTGTCCGACCCGCGCGGGTGGCCCTCGCACTTGTGCCCACTGAAACGTGTTCTTATCATCTCTGGTGTTACACAGTTGGTGTCACACCGCTGGGGGCTTGATGGGGAGCACGGGGCACGGCCCGTTGCACGGCGTACGCGTGGTCGAGCTGGCCGGTATCGGCCCCGGCCCGTTCGCCGCCATGCTCCTCGCCGACCTCGGCGCGGACGTCGTACGGGTCGACCGGCCGGGCGGCCCCGGACTCGGCATCGACCCCGCGCACGACCTCACCAACCGCAACAAGCGCTCCGTCGTCCTCGACCTCAAGTCCCCGGCCGCCGCCGCCGCGGCGCTGGCGCTGGCCGAACGGGCCGACATCCTCGTCGAGGGCTTCCGCCCCGGCGTCGCGGAGCGCCTCGGCGTCGGCCCCGCCGACTGCCTCGCCCGCAACCCCCGCCTGGTGTACGGGCGGATGACCGGCTGGGGCCAGGACGGCCCGCTGGCGGCGACCGCGGGACACGACATCGGCTACGTCGCCGTCACCGGCGCGCTCGGCATGATCGGCCCCGCCGACGGCCCGCCCGCGATCCCCGCCAACCTCCTCGGCGACTACGCGGGCGGTTCGCTCTACCTCGTCGTCGGCGTGCTGTCCGCACTGCAGCATGCGCGCACCACCGGAGAGGGGCAGGTCGTCGACGCGGCCATCGTGGACGGCACCGCGCACCTGACGTCGATGATCCACGCCATGGCGGCCGCCGGTGCCTGGCACGACCGCCGCGGCGCCAACCTCCTGGACGGCGGCGCGCCGTTCTACGGCGTGTACGAGACCGCCGACGGGCAGTACATGGCCGTCGGCGCCCTGGAGCCCGCGTTCTACGAGGAGTTCGTCCGCCTCCTCGGCGTCTCCGGCACCCTGCCCGACCGGGCCGACCCCGCCGCGTGGGCGGAGCTGCGCGAGCGGCTGGCCGCCCGGTTCCGGGAGCGGACCCGCACCGAGTGGACCGAGGTCTTCGCCGGCTCCGACGCCTGCGTCGCGCCCGTGCTGTCCCTGCGCGAGGCCCGCGACCACCCGCACCTCGCCGCCCGCGGCACCTTCACCGAGGAGTACGGCACCGTCCAGCCCGCTCCCGCGCCCCGGTTCTCCGCCACCCCCGGCGGCGTACGCCGTCCGCCGGCGCGCCCGGGCGCCGACACCGCAGAAGTCGCCCGCGACTGGCACGTCCCCGGCCTGGTCGCCGACCCCACCGGGGGCCCCGCCGTGGCCCCCGTAGAGGAGGACCGTTGAAACGCCGGCTGTACGGGCCCGAGCACGAGGCCTTCCGCGAGACCGTGCGGACCTTCCTCGCCAAGGAGGTCACCCCGCACTACGAGAGGTGGGAGGCCGACGGCGTCGTCTCCCGCGACGCCTGGCTCGCCGCCGGGCGGCAGGGCCTGCTCGGCCTCGCCGTCCCCGAGGAGTACGGCGGCGGCGGCCACGACGACTACCGCTTCGCGGCCGTGCTGGCCGAGGAGTTCGCCCGCGCCGGAGCCGCCGGCCTGGCCGTGGGACTCCACAACGACGTCATCGGCCCGTACCTGACCTCCCTGGCCACCGACGAGCAGAAGCGGCGCTGGCTACCCGGCTTCTGCACCGGCGAGCTGATCACCGCCATCGCCATGACGGAACCCGGCGCCGGCTCCGACCTCCAGGGCATCCGCACCACCGCCGAGGACCGCGGCGACCACTGGCTGCTCAACGGCGCCAAGACGTTCATCTCCAACGGCATCCTCGCCGACCTCGTCGTCGTGGTCGCCAAGACCACCCCCGAGGGCGGCGCGCGCGGGCTGAGCCTGCTGGTCGTCGAGCGCGGTGCGGCCGGCTTCGAGCGCGGCCGCAACCTCGACAAGATCGGCCAGAAGGCCCAGGACACCGCCGAGTTGTTCTTCACCGACGTACGGGTGCCCAAGGACCACCTGCTGGGGGAGCGCGACGGTGCGTTCGGCCACCTGATGACGAACCTGCCGCAGGAGCGGATGGCCATCGCCGTCGCCGCGGTCGCCGCCGCCGAGCACCTGGTCGAGGCCACCACGGCGTACGTCAAGGAGCGCGAGGCGTTCGGCAGGGCGCTCGGCCGGTTCCAGCACATCCGCTTCGAGATCGCCGAGATGGCCACCGAGTGCGCCGTGACCCGGACGTTCGTCGACCGCTGCATCGAGGACCTGGCGGCCGGCGAGCTGGACGCGGTGCACGCCTCGATGGCCAAGTGGTGGGCGACCGAGCTGCAAAAACGCACCGCGGACCGCTGCCTGCAACTGCACGGCGGCTACGGCTACATGAGCGAGTTCCCCGTGGCCCGCGCCTTCACCGACGGGCGTGTCCAGACCATCTACGGCGGCACCACCGAGATCATGAAAGAGATCATCGGCCGCTCCCTGCTCTCCTGAGAGGCGCACCACCGTGACCACAACCGCCAGGCCGTCCGTCACCGACGCCTACGTCTACGACGCGATCCGCACCCCGCGCGGCCGCGGGAAGGCCAACGGCGCCCTGCACGGGACCAAGCCGATCGACCTCGTCGTCGGACTCGTCCACGAGCTGCGGCGCCGCTTCCCCGACCTCGACCCGGCCGCCGTCGACGACGTCGTGCTCGGCGTCGTCAGCCCGCACGGCGACCAGGGCTCCGACATCGCCAAGATCGCGGCCATCGCCGCCGGGCTCCCCGACAGCGTCGCCGGCGTGCAGGAGAACCGCTTCTGTGCCTCGGGTCTCGAGGCCGTCAACATCGCCGCCGCGAAGATCCGCTCCGGCTGGGAGGACCTGATCCTCGCCGGCGGCGTGGAGTCGATGTCGCGGGTGCCGATCGGCTCGGACGGCGGCGCCTGGTTCAACGACCCGATGACCAACATGGAGGTCGGCTTCGTACCCCAGGGCATCGGCGCCGACCTCATCGCCACGATCGGGGACTACAGCCGCCGGGACGTCGACGAGTTCGCCGCGATGTCGCAGGAGCGGGCCGTCCAGGCGTGGAAGGAGGGGCGGTTCGAGCGCTCCGTGGTGCCGGTCGTGGACCGCGGCGGGCTGACCGTCCTGGACCGGGACGAGCACGTCAGGCCCGGCACCACCGCCGACAGCCTCGCCAGGCTGAAGCCGGCCTTCGCGGACATCGGCGAGCTGGGCGGCTTCGACGCCGTGGCGCTGCAGAAGTACCACTGGGTGGAGCGGATCGACCACGTCCACCACGCCGGCAACTCCTCCGGCATCGTCGACGGCGCCGCCCTCGTCGCGATCGGCTCCGCCGAGGTCGGCAGGCGCTACGGGCTCACCCCCCGGGCCCGTATCGTCTCCGCCGCCGTCACCGGCTCCGAGCCCACGATCATGCTCACCGGCCCCGCGCCCGCGACCCGCAAGGCGCTCGCCAAGGCCGGCCTCGGCATCGACGACATCGACCTCATCGAGATCAACGAGGCGTTCGCCGCCGTCGTGCTGCGCTTCGCCGATGACATGGGCGTCAGCCTGGACAAGGTCAACGTCAACGGCGGCGCCATCGCCATGGGCCACCCCCTCGGCGCCACCGGCGCCATGATCCTCGGCACCCTCGTCGACGAGCTGGAGCGCCGCGACCTGCGCTACGGGCTCGCCACCCTCTGCGTCGGCGGCGGCATGGGCATCGCCACCGTCGTCGAGCGCCTCTGACCCCGTCCCGCCCCCCGCCTACGGAGACCACCTCATCACCATGAGCCACACGAACACGATCCGCTGGGAGCAGGACGACACCGGCGTCGTCACCCTCGTCCTGGACGACCCGAACCAGTCCGCCAACACCATGAACGCGGACTTCATCCAGTCGCTCACCGCCGTCGCCGACCGGCTGGAGGCCGAGCGCGACGGCGTGCGCGGCATCGTCTTCGCCTCCGCGAAGAAGACCTTCTTCGCCGGCGGCGACCTCAACGACCTCATCCGCATCGACCGCGAGCACGCCCGCGAGGCGTTCGACACCGGGATGGCCGTCAAGAGCGCGCTGCGCCGCATCGAGACGCTCGGCAAGCCCGTCGTCGCGGCGATCAACGGCGCGGCCCTCGGCGGCGGATACGAGATCGCCCTCGCCTGCCACCACCGCGTCGCCCTCGACGCGCCCGGCTCGAAGATCGGGCTGCCCGAGGTCACCCTCGGCCTGCTGCCCGCGGGCGGCGGCGTCACCCGTACCGTACGGCTGATGGGCATCACCGACGCGCTGCTGAAGGTGCTTCTCCAGGGCACCCAGTACCGGCCGCGGCGGGCGCTGGAGAACGGGCTCGTGCACGAGGTCGTCGAGACCGAGGAGGAACTGCGCGCCGCCGCCCGTGCGTTCGTCGACGCGCACCCGGAGTCCCGGCAGCCCTGGGACGAGCCCGGCTACCGGATCCCCGGCGGCACGCCGCAGAACCCGAAGTTCGCCGCCAACCTCCCCGCGTTCCCCGCCAACCTCAGCAAGCAGCTCGGCGGCGCCCCGTTCCCCGCCCCGCGCAACATCATGGCGGCGGCCGTCGAGGGCTCCCAGGTCGACTTCGAGACCGCCCAGGTCATCGAGGCCCGCTACTTCGTCGACCTGGCCGTAGGACAGACCGCCAAGAACATGATCCAGGCGTTCTTCTTCGACCTCCAGGCCGTCAACGCCGGCCGCTCCCGGCCGTCCGGCACCGCCGAGCGGCGGGTGGCGAAGGTCGCCGTGCTGGGCGCCGGGATGATGGGTGCCGGCATCGCCTACTCCTGCGCGCGCGCCGGTATCGAGGTGGTGCTGAAGGACGTGTCCGTCGAGGCGGCGGAGAAGGGCAAGGCGTACTCCGCCGGGCTGCTCGACAAGCAGCTCGCCAAGGGCCGTACGACGCAGGAGAAGCGGGACGCGCTGCTGGCCCGCATCACCCCCGTCGCGGACCCCGCGGAGCTGGCCGGCTGCGACGCCGTGATCGAGGCGGTCTTCGAGGACCCGGCGCTCAAGCACAAGGTGTTCCAGGAGATCCAGGACGTCGTCGCGCCCGACGCCCTCCTCTGCTCGAACACCTCCACCCTGCCCATCACGCTGCTCGCCGAAGGCGTCGCCCGCCCGGCCGACTTCGTCGGACTGCACTTCTTCTCACCGGTGGACAAGATGCCGCTGGTCGAGATCATCAAGGGCGAGCGCACCGGTGACGAGGCGCTGGCCCGCGCCTTCGACCTCGTACGCCAGATCTCCAAGACCCCGATCGTCGTGAACGACTCGCGCGGCTTCTTCACCTCCCGCGTGATCGGCCACTTCATCAACGAGGGCGTGGCCATGGTCGGCGAGGGCATCGAGCCCGCGACCGTCGAGCAGGCCGCCGCCCAGGCCGGCTATCCGGCCAAGGTGCTGTCCCTGCTGGACGAGCTGACCCTCACCCTGCCGCGGAAGATCCGCAACGAGACGCGCGCGGCCGTCGAGGCGGCCGGCGGCAGCTACCCCGTGCACCCGGCGGAGGCGGTCATCGACCGCATGGTCGACGAGTTCGGCCGCACCGGGCGGGCCGGGGGAGCGGGCTTCTACGACTACGAGGACGGCAGGCGGACCCGGCTGTGGCCCGGGCTGCGGGAGCACTTCACCAAGCCGGACCAGGAGCCGCCGGCGCTGCGCGACCTGCAGGAGCGGATGCTGTTCGCGGAGGCGCTGGACACCGTGCGGCTCGTCGAGGAGGGCGTGCTGACGTCCGTCGCGGACGCGAACATCGGCTCCGTCTTCGGCATCGGCTTCCCCGCCTGGACGGGCGGCGTGCTGCAGTACATCAACGGCTACGAGGGCGGGCTGCCCGGCTTCGTGGCGCGGGCCCGCGAACTGGCGGCGGCGTACGGCGAGCGCTTCGACCCGCCGGCGCTGCTGCTGGCGAAGGCGGAGCGGGACGAGGCGTTCATGGACGCCGTCTGAACCGGCCCGGCCCCCGCCGCGCCGGAGCCGGCGGGCGGGGGCCGCGGTGGGGGGTGGGCCGGTGCTCAGCCGACGCGCATCGTGCGGATCGTGCCGATCTTGGCGTAGAGCTTCGCGCCCGGGCAGGCGGTCGGGTAGAGCCGGCGGTGTGAGGCGACCCGGTAGACGGTCGTCGCGTCGCCCTTCCCGTACTTGCCGTTGGACTTCCCCGCGGTCAGCTTCACCTTGCCGGTGCGGCTGTGGCCCGCGACCCCGAGGCGCCACTCGGACAGCCGGGCCAGCGCCTTGGTGACCTTCGCGGGCACGGACGCGGAGCCGTACGAGCCGATGACCGCGGCGCCGGTGGTGTTCTTGTTGAAGCCGAGGGTGTGCGCGCCGGTCACCGGCTTGGTGACGCCGCCGCGGCGGCCCTCGTAGATGCGGCCGCACTTGTCCACGAGGAAGTTGTAGCCGATGTCGTTCCAGCCGTTGGTGCGGGTGTGGTAGCGGTAGATCGCGCGGATGATCGACGGGGCCTGCGAGCACGAGTAGCCGTTGCTGTCCACGGTGTGGTGGACGATGAAGGCCTTGACCCCGCTGCCGTACTCGGGCGGGCCGTCACGCCACGACTCGTTGGCGCCCCACTGCTTCCGCGAGACGATCGCCGGCCGCGTCGCGGTCGTGGTGAACGCGGGCTCGGCGGGTAACCCGGGCCCGTCGGCGGGGTCGACGAGTTCCAGTTTCGCGTGGCCGGGCAGCGGGGCCGTACCGCCGTCGGCGCGGCGCAGCCGGCCCTGGGCGGCGTCGGAGTCGCCCACCCACAGCGGCGCGGTGGCGGCCCTCGCCGGCGCGGATGTCCCGGTGTCGGAAAGCCGGGGCTGGGCCTCCAGCGACCGCCATGCCGTCCACCGGCCGGTGGCGGCGTCCCGGGTGCGTACCTGCGGCGTGCCGTCGAGCGCGCCGCCGCCGGCCGGCCAGGAGACGCCGACGAGGCTGAAGCTGCCGTCGTCAGGCTCCGCCTCGGGGCTGGCGAAGGCGCCGGGGAGGGTGAGGCCGGCGGCGACGAGCAGGACGGCGAGTACGGGGAAGGCCCAGCGGCGTCCCCGTCGGGGGCGTGCGCTCATGCTCCAACTCCTCGGCGCGGACGGCGGTTTGCGACTGCGACGCGGATGAGCATGACAACACCGTCGGGCCCCGGGCAAGAGCCGCCGCGGACTGCGCGTATGTCGTAGTGCACAGACGGCCGGTCGGAACCTCACCCGTCACAGGCCTACGTGCGCAAGGTCACTCCGCGGGCCGGTCCTCCGGCCGGTCCGCGGGGAACGACGCCCGCAGCTCCGCCTTCATCGACCGCTGGAAGGCCGTCACCAGCGCCTGGACCACCATCGGCTGCATGTGCGCCGACAGTGACTTCATCGTCTCGACCTGCTCCGGGTCGGGGTCCGCCTCGCCGAACGGCTCCCACACCTCGTCGCGGAAGAGCCGGGTCAGCTCGCGCGCCACCGCGCGGGAGTGCTCCTGCACCACCTCCCGGGCGGTGAGCACCGTCTCCAGCCGGATCGGCACGTCGAGCAGCCGTACGCCGAGATGGAGGACGGCCGGGTCGACCCGGAAGGCGTCGCCGCCGCCCGCACCCGGTCCTGCGCCGTTCGCACCGGCGTCCGGCGGCGTACGCTCCAGCACCCCCATCGCGGCCAGCCGCGCCACGTCGTCGTCGGTCAGCGACCGCCCCGCCCGCCGCTCCAGCTCCGCCCGGCTCACCTCCGCCTCCGCGTCCGGCACCCAGGTGGCCACCAGCGCGCGGTGCAGCGCGTGGTCCTCGGCACTCAGCCCGGGCGGCAACTGCTGCACGTACCGCTCGATCGCCGCCAGCGTCAGCCCCTGGTGCTGCAACTCCTCGATGAGCGCGAGCCGGGACAGGTGCTCGGGGCCGTAGCGACCCACGCGCCGCGGGCCGATGGCCGGCGGGGGCAGCAGCCCGCGGGTGGAGTAGAAGCGGACCGTGCGCACGGTGACGCCCGCGCGTGCGGCCAGTTCGTCCACGGTCAGCCCGGCCGCCTCCGTCTCCTGGGTCATGGTCCAACAATATTGCTGTCTCACCGATCCTGTGAAAGACCGCGGCGACCCCCGATGCCCGCCGGCCGCCGGGACTTCGTGCGCGAAGGCTTCTGCGGCGCGTCACCCTCCGCTATCTTCTGGCCACCCTCATCGCTCTCCGCCCTGGGAGACCGCCCATGCGCATGCGCGCCCCCCGCCTCACCGTGCTCCGCACGGTCACGCTCGCGGCCTGCGCGGCGGCCGTCGTGTTCGCACCGCTCACCGGCCCGCCCGCGGAGGCCGCCAACCCGCCGCGCACCGGCTTCGAGGAGAGCGGCGGCGCCCGCTGGACCAGCGAGCAGGAGGAGGCGGACTTCCTCGCGACCGTGGCCCGGGACAGCCGGCGCGTCGCCGTCGACCGCATCGGCACCACCGAGCAGGGCCGCCCGCTGAACCTCGTACGCATCGGCGCCCCCCGCCCGCCCACGCCGGCGCAGGCCGCCCGCGGCAGCGTCGTCCTGCTCATCTGCAGCCAGCACGGCGACGAACCGGCGGGCCGCGAGGCGTGCCTGACCAGCCTGCGCGACCTCGCCTACGCCAAGGACGGCGCGACCCGCCGCTTCCTGGCCCGCAACTCCGTCCTCGTCGTCCCCAGCGCCAACCCCGACGGCCGCGCCGCCGACACCCGCGGCAACGCCGCCGGCGTCGACGTCAACCGCGACCACGTCGCGCTGGAGACCGCCGAAGGCCGCGCCATGGCCGCCGTCATCCGCGACTACCGCCCCGACGTCATCCACGACCTGCACGAGTTCGGCGCCGTCGAGCCGTACTACGTCAAGGACGTGCTCGCGCTCTGGCCGCGCAACCTCAACACCGACGACGGCGTCCACCGCGAGGCCCGCCACCTGACCGAGGACCACGTCTTCGAGGACGTCGGCGAAGCCGGCCACAGCACCGGCGTCTACGGCATCTACACCGACCCGCAAACCGGCGAGCCCGTCCGCCAGGTCGCCGGCGACGGCCAGGAGCGCATCCTGCGCAACACCGCGGGCCTCAAGCACGCGGCCGGGCTGCTGGTCGAGACGCGCACCACGGCCCTCACCGACGACGAGCGCGACGACCCCGCCGCCAACCACCGGCGCCGCGTCAGCTCCCAGCTCATCGCGCTCGACGCCACGTTCACCTACGCCTCGGACCACCGCGGGCGGCTGGCGACCGCCACCGCCGCGGCCCGCGCCCGCGGCCTCGCCGACCGGGGGCCCGTCTACCTCGGCGGCGCCGACAACGAGCCGCCCGCGCCGGGGCAGGTCATCGACGACCCGCCCTGCGGCTACGAACTCGACGCCGCGCAGTACGAGGAGGTCGGCGACGAACTGGCCCTGCACGGCGTCGAGGCCCGCGAACGGCGGGACGGCGGCGCGCTGGTGAAGCTGCGGCAGCCGCTGCGGGCGCTGGTGCCGCTGCTGCTGGACCAGCGCGCGGGGTACGAACTGGCGGACGGCAGGCCCGTCGAACGCTGCCGCTGAGCGGGGGAGGCCTGCCGGGCGGAGGACAGGGGCGGCCGCCCCGGCGCGTACGACCGCTGCGCGTACAGGGGCTCTGCTGTCGGTGGGGCCGCCTACCCTTGGGCGGGTGCGCGGGGGTTGGGGGTTGCCGTGCTTACCGTGATGGTCCCGCCAGCAGCCCCGCGGCCTCCTCCGCGCAGCCCCACGCCACCGTCACCCCGGCGCCCCCGTGCCCGTAGTTGTGCACGCACAGCGCCCCGCCCGGCAGTTGCTCCGCCTCCAGCCGCACGGCGGGCCGGGCCGGGCGGAGTCCCACGCGGTGGCCGAGGACGCGGGCGCGGGCGACCTCCGGGAGGATGCGCGCGCAGCGCGCCACGATGCCCTCCGCGACCGCCGGGTCGGGCTCGGTGCCCCAGGCATCCTCGACGGCCGTGCCGCCGAGGACGAGCCCGTACGGCTGCGGGAGCGCGTACAGCGTCGCGGTCGCCTCCTTGTACGCAGAGACCACCCACTCCTCGACGCCGGGGTTCTCCACGACGACGAGCTGCCCCTGCACCGGGCGCACGCCCGGGTCCGGGACGAGTTCGCGGGCGCCGAGGCCGGTGCAGTTGACGACGTACCCGGCCGCCCGTCCGGCCTCGTCGAGCGAGCCGGCGGAGCGCCGTTCGATCCGGCCTCCGGCCGCGGCCAGCCGGTCGCGCAGGTGGGCGAGGTGCGTGGCGGTGTCGATGATCGGCACCGTCGCGCGCACGCCCGTGGCGTACCCGCCGGGCAGCTCCACGGGGTCCGCCGCCCGCACGTCGCGCAGGGCCCGCCGCCACGGTCCGAGCCCGGCGGTCTCGGCGCCGAGCTGCAGCCCCGTCCGCATCCGCACGCCCGTCGCCGCGGCGTGCTCCGCCTGCCGCGCGTACACCTCGAACGACCGCACCGACCAGTCCGCGACCCGGTGTTCGGGCTCGATCCGGTACGGCCACCACAGCCCGCCCGCGACGGCCGACGTCGTCTCCTCCGCCGGCTCCCGCGCCCACACCGTGACCTGCCGCCCGCCTTCTGCGAGGACGACCGCACTGGTCAGGCCGATGATGCCGCTGCCGAGCACGATGACTTCGGAATCCATCCCGGCAGTCTGCCGCACCGGTCGCGATCACGCGCGGGGGTGGTGGACAGCCGAGGATGATCGCTACCCTGTTCGCATGTCGAACTACGTGAGTACTGCAAGCGTTCGGGGGGCGCGCGCCCCGCGCCGATGAGCGCCCGCCCGGGGGTCCGCCGGGCCGGCAGGGACGCGCCGGCCATCCGCACCCGCACACCCCGCGAGCTGAAGCGCAGCCGCCGCCCCCGCGCCCACTCCTGCTGGGACCACCTCTACGCCGCCCCGCTCTGGCCGCTCCACGGCGCCAACCTCGGTACGCTCCTGCGCACCTGCGACGCCGTCGGCGCCTGCCTCGTCGTGCCCCGCTTCCCCTGGGTGCCCGAGGCGCTGGCCCGCGGCAACACCCTGCGCCGCCCGGTCTGCGTGCACTGGACCGGCGACCCGCTGCGCTGGCTGGAGCGGCAGCGCGCCGCGGGCAAGTCCGTCCTCGGCGTCGAACTCGCCGACGAGGCCGTGCGCCTGGCCGACCTGCCGGCCGCGCGCCGCGCCACGGTGATGGTCCTCGGCCACGAGCAGCACGGCATCCCGCCGGACGCGCTCGACTATCTCGACGAGGCCGTCGAGATACCCATGGTCGGCACCGGCGCCAGCCTCAACGTCGCCGTGGCCGGCTCCCTCGTCCTCTACCGGCTGGCCGGGCTGCTGTGACCGGTGACGCCCTGCTCATGGCCGGAGTGCTGCTGCTCGGCGCGTCCGTGCAGCGGCTCGCGGGCATCGGCCTCGCGCTGGTCGCCGGTCCGGCGCTGGCGCTGGTGCTCGGCCCGGCCGAGGGCGTCCGGCTCTCCAACGTCGCCGCCGGCGCCATCAGCGCGTTCGGGCTGGCCACCGTCTGGCGGCAGGTCAGGCCCGGCGCCATGGTGCCGCTGCTGGCCGCCGCGATCTGCACGGTGCCGATCGGCGCCGTCACGGCCGCCCGGCTGCCCGCGCCCGTACTGCTGACCGGGATGGGCGCCATGGTCTGCGGCGCCGTGGGGCTCGTGATGGCCGGCGCCCGCGCCGAGTCCCTGCGCGGCAGGGGCGGGGCGGTCACGGCGGGCGCGGTCAGCGGCTTCATGAACTCCTCGGCGGGCATCGGCGGCCCCGCCGTCTCGCTGTACGCCGTGAACGCGGGCTGGACCGTGCGGGAGTTCGTCCCGAACGCGCTGTTCTACGGCGTCGTCATCAACATCGTCTCGGTCACCGCCAAGGGGCCGCCGGACCTGGAGCCCGGCGCCTGGGCGCTGTGCGCCGCCGCCGTCGCGGCGGGCGCCCTCATCGGCCGCGCCCTCGGCGACCGGGTGCCCGAGGCGCCCGCGCGCCGGCTGGTGCTGATCCTCGGACTGGCCGGCGGCGCGGCGACGCTGACGAAGGGCCTCATGGGCCTGTGACGTGGCGCCGTTCTGCGGCACCGTACGGCGGCACCCTCGCCGGTTCCCGTGTGCTGCCCGCGGGGGCCGCATGCCCGCCCGCCGCCGACGCGGCGACCGCGGTGCCACACCTCCCGGCGGGAGGGGAGCCCGGCGCGGGCCGGGCCCCGCTCACCGCGGTGCGGCGGACGGGGCCCGGCGGGTGCTCGCTCCGGTGGCCGTGCAGCGATCAGCGCTTGCCGCGGCGGCCGTTGCCACCGCCACCGCCACCGCCGCTGCCCCGGCCACCGCCGCCGAGCAGACCGGCGCGGCGCAGCGCGTCCGCCATCTCGCTGTTCTGCGGCTGCGCCTCGCGCCGCCGACCGCCGCCACCACCGCCACCGCCGCCGCGCTGCCGTCCGCCTCCGCCGCCCTGGCCGCCCTGACCAGCGCCGCCCTGGCCGCCGCCGCCCTGGCCGCCGCCCCGCTGCCGCGGCGGGCCCTGCCGGTCGCGCTCGCGCCCGCCGCCCCGGCCGCCGCCGCCCGCCGGCTTGCCCGGCTCGTCGTCCAGCCGCAGCGTCAGCGAGATCCGCTTCCGCGGCACGTCCACGTCCAGCACCTTCACCTTCACGATGTCGCCGGGCTTGGCGACCTCGCGCGGATCCTTCACGAACGTCTTCGACATCGCCGACACGTGCACCAGCCCGTCCTGGTGCACGCCCACGTCGACGAACGCCCCGAACGCGGCCACGTTCGTCACGACGCCCTCCAGCACCATCCCCTGCTGCAGGTCGCCGATCTTCTCCACGCCTTCCTTGAACACCGCCGTCCGGAACGCCGGCCGCGGGTCGCGCCCCGGCTTCTCCAGCTCCTTGAGGATGTCCGTCACCGTCGGCAGCCCGAAGCGCTCGTCCGTGAAGTCCTGCGGCTTCAGCGACCGCAGCGTCCGCGTGTCACCGATCAGCGCCGCCACCTCCGCGCCGCCCGCCTTCACCATCCGCCGCACCACCGGGTACGCCTCGGGGTGCACGCCGGAGGCGTCCAGCGGGTCGTCGCCGCCGCGGATGCGCAGGAAGCCCGCGCACTGCTCGAACGCCTTCGGCCCGAGCCGCGGCACGTCCTTCAGGGCAACGCGGCTCGTGAACGGCCCGTTGGAGTCGCGGTGCGCCACGATGTTCTCCGCGAGCCCCGCGCCGATGCCGGAGACCCGCGCCAGCAGCGGCGCCGAGGCGGTGTTGAGGTCGACGCCCACGCCGTTGACGCAGTCCTCCACGACCGCGTCCAGGGAGCGCGACAGCTTCGCCTCCGACAGGTCGTGCTGGTACTGGCCGACGCCGATCGACTTCGGGTCGATCTTCACCAGCTCGGCCAGCGGGTCCTGCAGCCGCCGCGCGATGGACACCGCGCCGCGCAGCGACACGTCCAGCTCGGGCAGCTCCTGCGAGGCGAACGCGGACGCCGAGTACACCGACGCGCCGGCCTCCGAGACCATCACCTTCGTCAGCTTCAGCTCGGGCTGCGCGGCGATCAGGTCGGCGGCCAGCTTGTCGGTCTCCCGTGAGCCCGTGCCGTTGCCGATGGCGACCAGCTCCACCGCGTGCACGCGCGCCAGTTCGGCCAGGACGGTCAGCGACTCGTCCCACTTGCGGTGCGGCGCGTGCGGATAGACCGTCGCGGTGGCGGCGACCTTGCCGGTCGCGTCCACGACAGCGACCTTCACGCCCGTACGCAGCCCGGGGTCCAGGCCCAGCGTGGCGCGCGTGCCCGCCGGCGCGGCCAGCAGCAGGTCCCGCAGGTTGGCGGCGAAGACGTCCACCGCCTGGTCCTCGGCGGCCGTCCGCAGCCGCAGCCGCAGGTCGATGCCGAGGTGCACCAGGATGCGCGTGCGCCACGCCCAGCGCACCGTCTCGGCGAGCCAGGTGTCGGCGGGCCGGCCCCGGTTCTCCACCCCGAACCGCGCCGCGATGGCGCGCTCGTACGCCGACGGGCCCTCCTGCTCCGCCTCCGCGGGCGCATCGGGCTCCAGCGCGAGGTCGAGGACCTCCTCCTTCTCGCCGCGGAAGAGGGCGAGGATCCGGTGCGAGGGCAGGTCGGTCAGCGGCTCGGCGAAGTCGAAATAGTCGGAGAACTTCGCGCCCGCCTCCTCCTTGCCCTCGCGCACCTTTGCGGCCGCGCGGCCGTGCGTCCACATCCGCTCGCGCAGCTCGCCGATCAGGTCGGCGTCCTCGCCGAACCGCTCGGTGAGGATCGCCCGCGCGCCCTCCAGGGCCGCGGCCGGGTCGGCCACGCCCTTGTCGGCGTCCACGAACGCCGTGGCCGCCGCGAGCGGCACCACCGACGGATCGGTGAGCAGCCCGTCCGCCAGCGGCTCCAGACCGGCCTCGCGAGCGATCTGCGCCTTCGTCCGCCGCTTCGGCTTGTACGGCAGGTAGACGTCCTCCAGCCGCGCCTTGGAGTCGGCGGCGCGGATCTGCGCCTCCAACTCCTCGGTCAGCTTGCCCTGCCCGCGCACGGACTCCAGGATCGCCGCCCGCCGCTCCTCCAGCTCCCGCAGATAGCGCAGCCGCTCCTCCGCCGTGCGCAACTGGGCGTCGTCGAGCATCTCCGTCGCCTCTTTGCGGTAGCGGGCGATGAACGGCACGGTGGCGCCGTCGTCGAGCAGCCGCACCGCCGCAGTGATCTGCCGCTCGCGTACGCCGAGCTCCTCGGCGATCCTGGCCTCAATCGATACCGACGCCGTCACGTCCGCCCCGCTTTCTGTCATCTGTGGCGGAGTGCATTGTGGCAGGTCCGACTGACAGCCGGGCGCGCGGCGGGAGGTGTCCCGGTCGTCCGGCGGGTCGCAACGGCCCGGGGCACGTTCCCGACTGTGGCGGGAAAGCGCCCCGGGCCTGGCCCGGACCGGGGTCAGACGGCGCGGCGGCGGGGCCTCCGGCCGCCGCGCGACGCGCCGCCGAACAGACGGGCGACAAGTCGGAAGGGAAGCGTCACGATCGTGGCAAGGGCGCCGCCGATCATGCGCAGGATGTCGGCGATGGCTCGCATGACTGTCCTCCTCGCTGCTCGGGTCGAGAGCTGCGAGTAGCCCGCCGCGGCGTTGCGTAAACACCGCCGCGCGGCCCGGCCGAGCGCCTCAGTCCTTGCCGAAGATGTCCTTGGGCATCGCCCCTGCGGCCAGCGCGGCCGCGGTGAAACCGGTGGCCAGCTCGGTCAGCCGGGCCACGCCCGCGGCGCCCAGCCGCGCGTACGGCGCGAGGTCCACCCGGTCCGTCTCGTCCTCCAGCCCCTTGCGCAGGGCCGTCCCCGCCTCCGTCAGCTCGCCGTCCGCGGCGAGCAGCCCGCGGGCCCGCAGCCGCTCCTGCGCGTCCGCCCACTCCTCGGCCTCCCAGCCGCGCGAGTACCGGGCGAACTCCGGTGTGAAGCCGAAGCCGGACGCGGTGTGGGTGATCTGCGACTCCAGCCCGTCGAGCCCGGCGTGGGCCAGCACCGCGTTGTGGCTGTCGCCGCGGTGCTCGCGCAGTTGGGTGGCGGCGTGCCAGAGCACCAGGTGCGGCGCGTCCGGCACCGGCTGCCCGGCCTCGACCGCGTACAGCATCCGCCCGGCGCGCTCGCCGCCCGCCGCCGCACGCTGCGCCAGCTCCGCGGCCTCGGCCAGCTCCGGGGAGGCGATCGCCTCCTCACCCAGCAGTCGCCGCAGCACGGCGTCGGCGACGCGCAGCCGGGCCGCCAGCACCGTGGCCGGGTCCGCGGTCGTCCACGCGGCGGGCAGGTACCGCGCGGCCAGGCGGTGGCTGTAGTTGTAGAAGGCGGCGGCCACCGCGCCGGGTCCGACGGGGCCCATGGCGGCGGACCTGGCGGTGAAGTACGCGCCGTGCCAGTCGTCGATGCCGATGCCCGCGAACTCCTCGGTGAACTCCGGCGCGAAGTAGATCGCCGAGTGCAGCGGGTTGAGGACCTGGTGGCAGCGGCGGGCGGCGCGCGGCGGGAGTGACGTCATGCGGCCAGGCTACTGAGCGCACGCTTAGCAAGAGAAGGGGGCGGCACGGGGGGATGGCAGGAAAGGTGGGATCTTCGTCATTGCTGCCGCACGCGCCCGGGGCCACGATGGAGCGCATGGCAGCCCGCACCGTTCTCTTCGTGCTCTTCGACGACGTCCAGACCCTCGACCTCACCGGCCCGCTCGAGGTCTTCGCGGGCGCCGAGCGGGCCGCCCCCGGCACGTACGACATCCGCACGGCCTCCGCCGGCGGCGCCCCGGTGCGCTCGTCCTCCGGGCTCAGGCTGACGCCCGACGGCGGGCTGGCGGACGCCCCCGCGCCGCACACGCTCGTCGTCCCCGGGGGCTACGGCGCCCGCCGCCCGCAGCCGGACATCACCGCCTGGCTGCGCGACCGGGCGCCCCGCGCCCGGCGGGTGGTCTCCGTCTGCACCGGCGCGGAACTGCTCGCCGGCGCCGGGCTGCTGGACGGGCGCCGGGCCACGACCCACTGGGCGTACTGCGCCGAACTCGCCCGCCGCCACCCGGCCGTCGAGGTCGATCCCGATCCGATCTTCATCCGCGACGGCGACGTGGCCACCTCCGCCGGGGTCACCTCCGGCATCGACCTCGCGCTCGCCCTCGTCGAGGAGGACCTGGGCCGCGACGTCGCGCTCCTCATCGCCCGCCACCTGGTCGTGTTCCTGCGCCGCCCGGGCAACCAGGCGCAGTTCAGCGCCCAGCTCGCCGCCCAGACCGCGCAGCGGGAGCCGCTGCGCGAGGTCCAGCAGTGGATCGACGAACACCCCGGCGGCGACCTGTCCGTGGACGCACTCGCCGGCCGCGCCGGCCTCTCCCCGCGCCACTTCGCCCGCGCCTTCCGGGCCGAGACGGGCGTGCCGCCCGGACGGTACGTCGACGGCGTGCGGCTGGAGGCGGCCCGCCGGCTGCTGGAGGACAGCGCGTACGGCGTCGAGGAGGTCGCCCGGCACTGCGGCTACGGCACCCCGGAGTCGATGCGGCGCGCATTCGTCCGGGCCCTCGGCGCCTCGCCCGCCGAGTACCGCCGCCGCTTCGCCGCCGCCTGAACCCGCCCCACCACCCGCGCAGAACCACCCCGGAAGAGGAGCCATGCAGATCGCGATCCTGCTCTACGACGGCCTCACCGCCCTCGACGCCGTCGGCCCGTACGAGATCCTCGCGCGGCTCGGCGGCGCCGAGACCGTCACGGTCGCCGCCGCCCGCGGCCCGGTCGCCAACGACGTCGGCAGCCTCACCATGGTCGCCGAGGCCGCGCTGGACGAGGTCCCGAGCCCGCAGATCGTCGTCGTCCCCGGCGGTCCTGGCCAGGTCGCGCAGATGACCGACGGGCCGCTGCACGAGTGGCTGCGGGCCGTGGACGAGCACACGCTGTGGACCACGTCCGTCTGCACCGGCTCGCTGATCCTCGGCGCCGCCGGCCTGCTGCGCGGGCGCCGCGCCACCTCGCACTGGCTCGCCCTCGAACAGCTCGCCGCGCACGGCGCGCGACCGACCGGCGAACGGGTCGTCCTCGACGGCAAGTACGTCACCGCCGCCGGCGTCTCCGCCGGCATCGACATGGCCCTGACCCTGGTCGGGCGGATCCAGGGGGACGCCATGGGACAGGCCGTCCAGCTCGCCACCGAGTACGACCCGCAGCCGCCCTACGACGCGGGGGCGCCGGAGAAGGCGCCGGCGGAGGTCGTCCGGCTGCTGCGCTCCCGCAGCCGGTTCGTCCTCGAAGGCGTACGGGAGTGACTCCCCGGCGGGCCGGCGCGGCGGGGGTCAGACCGACCAGGTGAAGCGCGGCTCGCGGCGCTCCAGGAAGGCGGCGACGCCCTCCGCCGTGTCCCCGGCCGCGCGCGCCTCCCGCGCCCAGCGCGCGATGCGCGCCGCGTCCGGGGACGCGGCCCCGCCGTCGGCGGGCGGGCCCCCGTCCCCGTACACCGGGGCCGTGTCGGCGAACTCCTTCGCCGCAGCCTGCGTGAGCTGCGAGCGGCGCGCCAGCACCGCGGTGAACTCCGCCACCCGCGCGCCGAGTTCCGCCGCGGGCAGTACCTCGTCCGCCAGGCCGGTGCGCAGCGCCCGCGCCGCGTCGACCAACTCGGCGGAGAACAGCAGGTACTTCGCCGTCGCCGGACCCACCAGCCGTACCAGCCGGCGGGTCGCGCCGGCCGGGTAGACGATGCCCAGCTTCGCCGGCGTGACCCCGAACAGCGCGTCGTCTGCGGCGAACCGCAGGTCGCAGGCCGCCGCGAGCTGGCAGCCGCCGCCCACGCAGTGCCCGCGCACGGCGGCCAGCGCCGGCTTGGGGAAGGCGGCGAGCGCCTCCTCCGCGGCCTCGGCGAGACCCTGCGTGCCCTCGCTGCCCGCCCGCAGCGAGCCGATGTCGGCGCCCGCGCAGAACGTGCCGCCCGCGCCCGTGAGCACCAGCGCGCGCACCGCCCGGTCCGCCGCGAGTCCCGCCAGCAGCCCGGGCAGCGCGCGCCACATGTCCGGCGTCATCGCGTTGCGCTTGGCCGGGTTGCTGATGACCACGGTCGCCACGCCGCCGTCGACGCCGCACCGCAGCTCGCCTTCGCTCATGACCGGCAGCTTCTCACGACCGGGCGCGCACCCCGGGACGGGCCGCGGGAGCCGTCCCTGCGCGCGCCCCGCCTACAGCGGTTCGATGTCGCTCAGCTCCTCCTCCAGCAGCAGCCAGCGCGTGATGCCGATCTCGCGCAGGAACCGCACGTCGTGGCTGGCGACCACGAGCGCGCCCTCGTACGACTCCAGCGCCCTCACCAACTGCCGCACGCTGGCCATGTCCAGGTTGTTCGTCGGCTCGTCCAGCATCAGCAGCTGCGGAGCGGGCTCCGCCAGCATCAGCGCCGCCAGCGTGGCGCGGAACCGCTCCCCGCCCGACAGCGTGCCGACGATCTGGTCCGCCCGGCCCTGCCGGAACAGGAAGCGGGCCAGCCGGGCGCGGATCTGCTGGTTGGTCGCCGCGGGCGCCAGCAGGGCCACGTTCTCGACGATGCTCAGCGCGTCGTCCAGCACGTCGAGCCGCTGCGGCAGGTAGCGCAGCGGTACGTGCACCGCCGCCTCGCCCGCCACCGGCGCGAGCTGCCCGGCGACCGTGCGCAGCAGCGTGGACTTGCCCGCGCCGTTGCGCCCGGTCAGCGCGATCCGCTCCGGGCCGCGCACCTGCAGCGCCTCGACCCGTGCGCCGTAGCGCAGTTCGAGGTCGCGCAGCATGAGCACGTCCCGGCCGGCGGGGACGGCGGTGTACGACAGGTCGACGCGGATCTCGTCGTCGTCCCGTACCGCAGCCTCCGCCTCGTCGAGCCGCTCCCTGGCGTCCTTGAGGCGCTCCTCGTGCATGATGCGGTGCTTGCCGGCGGAGACCTGGGCCTCCCGCTTGCGCGCGTTCATCACGATCTTCGGCTCGCGCTTGTTCGCGAACTGCTTGTCGGCGTACCGCTTGCGCTTGCTCAGCTTCTCGTGCGCGTCCGCCAGCTCGCGCTTCTGCCGCTTGAGGTCCGCCTCGGCCGAGCGCACCGTGCGCTCCGCGGCCTCCTGCTCGACGGCCAGCGCCTCCTCGTACGCCGTGAAGTTGCCGCCGTACCAGGCGACTTCGCCGTCCCGCAGGTCGGCGACCTGGTCGACGCGGTCGAGCAGCTCGCGGTCGTGGCTGACGATCACCATCACGCCCGGCCAGGCCTCCACGGCCGCGTACAGCCGGCGGCGGGCCTTCAGATCGAGGTTGTTCGTCGGCTCGTCCAGCAGCAGCACGTCCGGACGCTGCATCAGCAGCGCGGCCAGCCGCAGCAGCACCGACTCGCCGCCGGAGACCTCGCCGATGGTGCGGTCGAGGCCGACGTGCGCCAGGCCGAGCTGGTCGAGGGTGGCGCGGGCGCGCTCCTCGACGTCCCAGTCGTCGCCGACGGCGGTGAAGTGCTCCTCGGCGACGTCGCCCGACTCGATGGCGTGCAGCGCGCGCCGCACACCGTCGATGCCCAGCACCGTGTCGACCCGCGCGGCGGTGTCGAGCACGAGGTTCTGCGGCAGGTAGCCGACCGTGCCCGCGGCCTTGACCGTGCCGGCGGCCGGGGCCAGCTCCCCGGCCATCAGCCGCAGCAGCGTGGACTTGCCCGTGCCGTTGCGGCCGATCAGCCCGGTGCGGCCGGGGCCGACCGCGAGGTCGAAGCCCTCGAAGACGGTCGTGCCGTCGGGCCAGGTGAAGGCCAGCCCGGTGCAGGTGACGGAGGTGGCCGCGTGCGGCGTGGAGGGATATGACATGGCGTCTCCCGGTGAGCTCGTTGGGGTGCGACGGGGCGGCGTCGGCACCGGACGGCGACCTGGGAGAGCCGGGTGGAACGGGAGCGGGAGCCGGGGGCGCCCTACAGGAGAGGAAGGTGGCTCGAGCCGTGAGGTCGCACGTGCCGCACACGGGAAATGCCGCGGGCACGGTGCCGTAGGGACCTCAGACGAGCAACACCTTCTCCAATCGTCGACTGCAGGGCACCGTGAAGGTACGACGGTTCAACGGGAATCGGCAACCGATTATTTCGATCGCAACGCAAGCCGGGCATGGCGCAGCCGGTCGGAAGGTGACGAAAGCCAGTCAAGTTCTGCGCGCAGGGGGGTTGAGCTCCGGTGATTGCCAACACTCGGAGGGTGAGTGGTGGTGAAAGCAGGTGCCGGCGGTGAACGACGGCGCGAGCCTGAGACCCGAGCCCGGCCAGGTGGTCCCGGCGGCGTACGAGGGCACCTGGAAGTTCGACGCCCCGGCGCTCGACTCCTCCGTGCCCCAGTCCCGGCACGCCGTACGCGACCTCCTCGTCCGCCGGCGTGTGCCCATCGGCGACGAACTGCTCCAGGGCGTGCTGCTGATCGTCTCGGAGCTGGTGACGAACGCGGTCCGGCACGCCGGGGTGCTCTCCCCGGAGATCGGCGTCGAGCTGTCGGTCAGCGCCGGCTGGGTCCGCGTCGCCGTCCAGGACCAGCACCCGTACCGCCCGAAGGCCCTCCAGGCGGACGACGACGAGACGGGCGGCCGGGGACTGCTGCTGGTCAAGACGATCACGAGCGAGGCGGGCGGCACCTGCGACGTGGCGCACACCGTCGACGGCGGGAAGGTGATCTGGGCCTCCCTCCCGCTCGCCGGCGTCACCAGCCGGACGCCGGCCCCGTCAACTCCCGGATGGCCGGCCTGGCCGCGTCCAGCACCGTCATGAACCACGCCGAGAACGGATCCCCGGCGTGCCGCTCGGCCAGCTCGTCCGCGGTGACGAAGGCGACCGCGCCGACCTCGTCGGCGGCCGGCCGCGGGGCGGTCCGCAGCAGCCCGGCGAAGAGGTGGTTGTACTCGTGCTCCACCAGCCCCGAGGCCGGGTCCGGGTGGTGGTACGTGACCGTCCCGGCCTCGGCGAGCAGCGCGGGCGAGACGCCCAGCTCCTCGTAGGTGCGGCGGGCCGCGGCGGCGAGCGGCGACTCGCCGGGGTAGGGGTGACCGCAGCAGGAGTTGGACCACACGCCGGGGGAGTGGTACTTGCCCGGCGCCCGCTGCTGGATCAGCATCCGGCCCGCGGTGTCGAAGAGGAACACGGAGAACGCCCGGTGCAGCCGGCCCGGAGCCTCGTGCGCGGACAGCTTCCCGGCGGTGCCGATCGTGGTGCCGTCCTCGTCGACGAGTTCCAGCATGATCTCTTCGGTGGTAGCGGCCGGCATGACCATCCTTTGCGTCCGATCTACGGCGTCCGGTGCGGGCGCCCCGGCCCCGCGGCCGGCGGAGCCGACGGAACGCCTCATTCAGTCTGCCTCACCGATCACGCCTCAATGACAGAGATGTGCCTCGTGCTCGGCGTGTCCGACGGGCTCGATCTGGAACGTGCAATGCTCGACATCGAAGTGATCGCCGAGGCACCCCTGCAGATCGTGCAGCAGCCTCTCCTGACCCACCGACTGCAGCACGTTCTCCTTGACCACGACGTGCGCCGATATCACCGGCATCCCCGAGGTGATCGTCCACACGTGCAGGTCGTGCAGCTCCACCACGCCCGGCAGCGCCAGGATGTGCGTGCGCACCTCGGAGACGTCCACGTCCTTGGGCGCCGCCTCCAGCAGCACGTCCAGCGCCTCGCGCAGCAGCTTGAACGTCCTCGGGATGATCATCGAGCCGATGGCGAGCGAGGCGACCGGGTCCGCGTACTGCCAGCCCGTGGTGACGATGACCAGCGCGGAGATGATCACGGCGACCGACCCCAGGGCGTCCGCCAGCACCTCCAGGAAGGCGCCGCGCACGTTCAGGCTCTCCCGCCGGCCGCGCATCAGCAGGGCCAGCGAGATCAGGTTGACCACCAGGCCCGCGGCACCGAAGGCGAAGGTCAGCCCGCCCTCGATCTCCGGCGGGTCCATGAAGCGGAGCACCGCCTGGTAGAGGATGTAGCCGCCGACGCCGAAGAGCAGCAGACAGTTGGCCAGCGCCGCCAGGATCTCGGCGCGGGCGAAGCCGAAGGTGCGCCGCTCGCTCGTCGGCCGGTTCGCGAAGTGGATCGCCAGCAGCGCCATGGAGAGACCGACCACGTCGGTCGCCATGTGCCCGGCGTCCGCGACGAGCGCCAGCGAGCCGGTGATCACCCCGCCGACCACCTGCAGACCCAGCACCGACGAGGTGAGGATCAGGGCGATGCGCAGCCGGCCGCGGTGTGCGGCCGAGGCCGTACCGCCGGCCGATCCGTGGGAGTGGTCGTGCCCTGCACCCATGCCGCATGCCCTCCGGTTCCCAGGCGGTCGCGGACAGGCCCTCGTGCCTGCCCGGCGATCTCAGTGAACTACGGGCAGGGGGTATTCGCCAAACCTTGACATGAAGTCGGTTTTCATCGTCTGACCTGCGGAAACGCTCCTGCGGACGTCTCGGCTGGTCAGCCGCGCCGTGCGGCGGGGTGGCTGTGCAGCCAGCCCGCCCAGGCGGTCTCGACCATGGCGCGCACGTCCAGCCGGGGGAGCCAGCCCAGCTCCTTGGCCGCCAGCTCGTACGAAGCGACCACGCGGGCCGGGTCCCCGGGCCGCCGGGCGTGCACCGCGGGCGGGTGCTCGCGGTGCCCGGTGACGTCGGCGACGACCTCGGCCAGCTCCCGGACCGACACCCCGGTGCCACTGCCGAGGTTCACCGTCAGGTCGCCGGTGACCGCGGGGGCCGCGACCCGGCGGGCCGCCGCCAGGTGCGCGTCGGCGAGGTCGACGACGTGGACGTAGTCGCGGATGCAGGTGCCGTCGGGGGTCGGGTAGTCGTCGCCGAAGATCCGCACGGGCTCGTGGGCGGTCAGCCGCTCGAAGAACATCGGGACCACGTTGTACACGCCGGTGTCCGCCAGCTCGGGCGCGGCGGCCCCGGCGACGTTGAAATAGCGCAGGCAGGCGGTGGCCAGCCCGTGCGCCCGGCCCGTGGCCCGCAGCAGCCACTCGCCGGCGAGCTTGGTCTCGCCGTACGGGTTGATCGGCAGGCAGGGGGTGTCCTCGGTGACCAGGTCGACGTCCGGCATGCCGTAGACGGCGGCGGAGGAGGAGAGCACGAAGCGGCGCACGCCCGCGGCCACCACGGCCTCCAGCAGCACGCCCAGGCCGTGCACGTTCTCCCGGTAGTACGAGAGCGGCTGCTCCACGGACTCGCCGACCTGCTTCTTCGCCGCGAGGTGCAGCACGCCCGTGACGTCGTACTCGGCGAAGGTGCGGTTGAGCAGCAGCCGGTCCAGGAACGTGCCGCGCACCAGCGGTACGTCCGCGGGCAGCCGGGCCGGGTTCCCGGTCGACACGTCGTCCAGCACGACGACCCGCTCCCCGGCGCCCGTCATGGCCCGCACGACATGCGCGCCGATGTAACCGGCCCCGCCGGTGATCAACCACGTCATGCCGGAACACTACCGCCCCGGTTTGGAGCACGGGTGCGAGCTGCGAAATGATGATCGCCACCCGGTCGAGGCGAACGGGCGGTGAACCCGTGGTTCCAGGGATCCGCTAACCTCTGCCGACAGCCGCCCGGCCGGACGGGGGAGGGGCGGACCCGCCTGCCGTCCCGCCTGCCAAGGAGTGAGTTCGACTGCGGACCGCAATCCTGATCGGCCCGCCCGTCCCCGGGTCCCCCCTGGAGAGCGACCTCGAGTCGCTGGGGTACGACGACGTGCGTACCGCCGCAGACGTGGCCGACGCCGCCACCGTGCTCGCGCTGCTGCCCGAGGACGGCCGGGTCGCGCTCGTCGACAGCCGCTTCGTCGGCCACCGGCACAGCCTGCGCCTCACCCTCGCCGACCCCCGCTTCCCCGGCGCGGCCGTGCCCGGCGTGGTCGCGGTGCGGACGCCCGCGGCCCGTACCGCCCTGTCCCGCGCGGTGATGCGCAGCCGGACCCTCGACGGCGTCGCCGAGCAGACCGCCGCGCAGCTGGCCGACTCCGACGGCCCGCTGGCCCGGCCGGAGCTGGGCGTCCTGGTGGCCTCCGTACCCGAGGACGCCCTGGCCCGGGCGAAGGCGACGGACGCGGTCGCCGCAGTGGACGAGGAGAAGGCCCGGCTGCGCGCCGCGGTGAAGAGCCGCGACGGGTTCTTCACCACCTTCTTCATCAGCCCCTACTCGCGCTACCTCGCCCGCTGGTGCGCCAACCGCGGCCTCACCCCGAACCAGGTCACCACCGCCTCCCTGGCCACCGCCGTGCTCGCGGCGGGCTGCGCGGCCACGGGCACCCGCGCCGGCTTCGTCGCCGCGGGCGTGCTGCTGCTGCTCTCCTTCGTGCTGGACTGCACCGACGGGCAGCTCGCCCGCTACTCGCTGCAGTACTCCACGATGGGCGCCTGGCTCGACGCCACCTTCGACCGCGCCAAGGAGTACGCCTACTTCGCGGGCCTCGCCCTCGGCGCCGCCAACGCCGACGGCGACGACGTGTGGGCCCTCGCGCTGGGCGCCATGGTGCTGCAGATCTGCCGGCACGTGGTGGACTTCGCCTTCAACGAGTCCATCGCCGGCACCGCCGCCGCGGCGGCCAACACCAGCCCGACCGCGGCCCTCTCCGAACGGCTCGACCGGCTCGGCTGGACCGTGTGGCTGCGCCGCATGGTGGTGCTGCCGATCGGCGAGCGCTGGGCGCTGATCGCCGTCCTCACCGCCGTCACCACCCCGCGCGTCGTCTTCGTCGTGCTGCTCGTCGGCATGGGGCTCGCCGCCTCGTACACCACCGCGGGCCGGGTGCTGCGCTCCCTCAAGCGCCGCGTCCCCAGGAGCGAGCAGGCGCTGAGGGCCCTGGACGAGCTGACCGACACCGGACCGCTCGCCGAGGCCGCCGCCCGCTCCCTGCGCGCCCCCGCGCGCTCCCTGCCCCCGTACGCCGCGCCCGCCCTGGCCGCCGCCGGCGGCGCGCTCCTCGTGGCGCTGGCGCTCTTCACCCCGTACGGCAGCTGGTGGCCCCTCATAGGCGCGGCCGGCTACGTCCTGACCTCGGCACTCGCCGTCGCCCGGCCGCTGGCCGGCCCGCTGGACTGGCTCGTGCCGCCGCTCTTCCGGGCCGCCGAGTACGGCCTCGTCCTGGCGCTCGCGGCGCGCTCCGAGGTGAACGGAGCGCTTCCTGCGGCTTTCGGACTGGTGGCCGCGGTCGCCTACCATCACTACGACACCGTGTACCGCATCCGCGGCGGCACGGGTGCGCCCCCGCGCCGCCTGGTGCGGGCGATCGGCGGGCACGAGGGACGGGCGCTGGCGGTCACGCTGGCAGCTGCCCTGCTGACCGGCACGCGCTTCACGTTCGCGCTCGCGGCCATCGCCGTGGCCGTGGCGCTGGTGGTGCTCACCGAGAGCATCCGCTTCTGGGTCTCCTCCGGAGCCCCCGCTGTACACGACGAAACAGGAGAACCCGCATGATCGGCCTCGTGCTGGCGGCCGGCGCCGGAAGGCGTCTGCGCCCCTACACCGACACCCTGCCGAAGGCCCTGGTGCCCGTCGACGGCGAGACCACCGTCCTCGACCTCACCCTCGGCAACTTCGCCGAGATCGGGCTCACGGAGGCGGCGATCATCGTCGGCTACCGCAAGGAGGCCGTGTACGAGCGCAAGGAGGCCCTGGAGCGCGCGTACGGCCTGAAGCTCACGCTGATCGACAACGACAAGGCCGAGGAGTGGAACAACGCCTACTCCCTGTGGTGCGGCCGGGACTCGATCCGGCACGACGTGATCCTCGCCAACGGCGACACCGTCCACCCCGTCTCCGTCGAGAAGACCCTGCTGGCCGCCCGCGGCGACGGCAAGAAGATCATCCTTGCCCTCGACACGGTCAAGCAGCTCGCCGACGAGGAGATGAAGGTCGTCGCCGACCCCGACAAGGGCGTCCAGCGGATCACCAAGCTGATGGAGCCGGCCGAGGCCACCGGGGAGTACATCGGCGTCACCCTCATCGAGGGCTCCGCCGCGGACGAGCTGGCCGACGCGCTGAAGACCACCTTCGAGCGCGACCCCGACCTCTACTACGAGGACGGCTACCAGGAGCTGGTCAACCGCGGCTTCAAGATCGACGTCGCACCCATCGGCGACGTCGCCTGGGTCGAGATCGACAACCACGACGACCTCGCCAAGGGCAGGGAGATCGCGTGCCGGTACTGACCCGCCTGATCCCGTCGCCGCTGACGGTCGACATCCGGGCCGGGGCGCTGGACGACCTCGCAGACCTCCTCTCCGACCAGCGTGTCGCGCCGTCGGGCCGGCTCGCGTTCGCCATCAGCCCCCGCTCCGGGCAGGCGCTGCGCGACCGCTTCGCGCCGGCGCTGCCCGGCGCCGACTGGTTCGCCGACGCCGACGGCACCATCGACGGCGCCGTACGGCTCGCCGACTCCATCAAGAGCACCGGCCGCTACGACGCCGTCGTCGGCCTCGGCGGCGGCAAGGTCATCGACTCCGCGAAGTACGCCGCGGCGCGCGTCGGCCTGCCGATGGTCGCCGTGGCCACCAACCTCGCCAACGACGGCCTCTGCTCGCCGGTCTCCACCCTCGACAACGACGCGGGGCGCGGCTCGTACGGCGTGCCCAACCCCATCGCGATCGTCATCGACCTCGACGTCATCCGCGAGGCCCCGCCGCGCTTCGTCCGCGCCGGCATCGGCGACGTGACGTGCAAGCTGTCCGCCGTCGCCGACTGGGAGCTGTCCCACCGCGAGACCGGCGAGCCCATCGACGGGCTGGCCGCCGCGATGGCCCGCAGCGCCGGCGACTCGGTGCTGCGCCACCCCGGCGGGATCGGCGACGACGACTTCCTCGTCATCCTCGCCGAGGCGCTGGTGCTCTGCGGTATCGCGATGTCGGTGGCCGGCGACAGCCGCCCGGCCTCCGGCGCGTGCCACGAGATCAGCCACGCCTTCGACCTGCTCTACCCGAAGCGCTGCGCGCTCCACGGCGAGCAGTGCGGTATCGGCGGGACCTTCGCCACGTTCCTGCGCGGCGACCGGGAGACGGCGCTGCTGATGGCGCAGGTGCTGCGCCGGCACGGGCTGCCCGTGCTGGCGGACGACATCGGCTTCGCGGACGACGAGTTCGTGAAGGCCATCGAGTTCGCGCCGCAGACCCGGCCCGGCCGGTACACGATCCTCGAACACCTCGACCTGTCCACCGACCAGATCAGAGACGCCTACGCCGACTATGCCAAAGCCATCGGTAGCTGAGCTACGGCCCGTGGTCCACCCCCCGGGGGTGAAGGACCGGCGCAGCGGAGAACACTGGGCCGGCCGCCTGTACATGCGCGAGATCTCGCTGCGTGTGGACCGACACCTGGTGAACACCCGGGTGACGCCCAACCAACTGACGTACGTCATGACCCTCGCCGGCGTCCTGGCCGCCCCGGCGCTGCTGGTCCCCGGCATCGCCGGAGCCCTGCTGGGCGTGCTGATGGTCCAGCTGTACCTGCTGCTCGACTGCGTCGACGGGGAGGTCGCCCGCTGGAAGCAGCAGTTCTCCATCGGCGGCGTGTACCTCGACCGGGTCGGCGCGTACCTCTGCGATGCCGCGGTGCTCGTGGGCTTCGGCCTGCGCGCCGCCGACCCGTGGGGCGAGGGATCCGTCGACTGGCTCTGGGCCTTCCTGGGCACCCTGGCCGCGCTGGGCGCCGTGCTGATCAAGGCGGAGACCGACCTCGTCGGCGTCGCCCGCCACCAGCAGGGCCTGCCGCCGGTCAAGGAGTCCGCGGCCGAGCCGCGCTCGTCGGGAGTCGCCGTGGCCCGCAAGGCGGCGTCGGCGCTGAAGTTCCACCGGCTGATCCTGGGGATCGAGGCGTCACTCGTCATCCTCCTGCTGGCGATCCTCGACCTGATCAAGGGGGACCTGTACTTCTCCCGACTCGGTGTCGCCGTACTCGCCGCGATAGCGATGCTGCAGACCCTCCTTCACCTGGTCAGCATTCTGGCCTCCAGCAGGTTGCGGTGAGCCGAATGACATATGAACACCAGCCCCGGCGGCAGGCGGCCGACAACCCGGAGGAGCTCCGGCTCGGCGCCGTCGTGATCACGATGGGCCAGCGCCCCGAGGAGCTGCGCGCGCTGCTGGAGTCGGTCGCCAAGCAGGACGGCCCGCCCATCGAGGTGGTCGTCGTCGCCCAGGGCGTGACCGTGCCCAACATCCCGCAGGGCGTACGGGTCGTGGAGCTGCCCGAGAACCTCGGCATCCCCGGCGGGCGCAACGTCGGCATCGAGGCGTTCGGCGAGGGCGGCCGCGACGTCGACGTGCTGCTCTTCCTCGACGACGACGGTCTTCTGCCACAACAGGACACGGCCCGGCTGGTACGCGAGGCGTTCGCCGCGGACCCGCGCCTGGGCATCGTCAGCTTCCGCATCGCCGACCCCGAGACCGGGGTCACGCAGCGCCGGCACGTGCCCCGGCTGCGCGCCTCCGACCCGATGCGCTCCTCCCGCGTCACCACGTTCCTCGGCGGCGCCAACGCGGTGCGCACGGCGGTGTTCCAGGAGGTCGGCGGGCTGCCGGACGACTTCTTCTACGCCCACGAGGAGACCGACCTCGCCTGGCGCGCGCTGGATGCCGGCTGGCACATCGACTACCGCGCCGACATGGTCCTGCACCACCCGACGATGCCGCCCAGCAGGCATGCCACGTACCACCACAACGTGGCCCGCAACCGGGTCTGGCTGGCCCGCCGGAACCTGCCCGCGCTGCTCGTCCCGGTCTATCTCGGTGTCTGGTTCCTGCTCACAGTGGCACGCAGCCCCTCGCGGGCTGTGCTGAAATCATGGCTCGTAGGCTTCCGGGAGGGCTGGCGCGCACCGTGCGGGCCGCGCTCGCCCATGAAGTGGCGTACGGTGTGGCGGCTGACCCGGCTGGGACGACCGCCCGTGATCTGACAAGCTCGTACCGTTGAGTGTCTGAGGACGAAAGTTACCGACTGTGAGCGATACGGCAGTGGGCGCTCCGCCCAAGCGCCATCCCGACGACGGGCTGTCCCCGGCCGAGCTGGCCGCCAAGTACGGCCTCTCGGTGAGCGGCGCGCGCCCCGGTCTGCCCGAATACGTGCGGCAGCTCTGGGCGCGCCGCCACTTCATCATGACCTTCTCGCGCGCCAAGCTCACCGCGCAGTACAGCAAGGCGAAGCTGGGCCAGCTGTGGCAGGTGCTGACACCGCTGCTGAACGCCACGGTCTTCTTCTTCATCTTCGGCCTGCTGCTGGGCGGCCGGGGCAACATGACGACCGGCCAGTACATCCCGTTCCTGGTCACCGGGGTGTTCGTGTGGACGTTCACGCAGCAGTCGGTGATGTCAGGGGTGCGCTCGATCTCGGGCAACCTCGGGCTGGTGCGGGCCCTGCACTTCCCCCGCGCGGCGCTGCCGATCTCGTTCTCGCTGCAGCAACTGCAGCAGCTGCTCTACTCGATGATCGTCATGGTGGCGTTCCTGCTGTCCTTCGGCTTCTACCCGCGGTGGACGTGGCTGCTGGTCGTGCCGGTCCTCGCGCTGCAGTACGTCTTCAACACCGGGCTGGCGATGGTCTTCGCCCGCCTCGGCAGCGACACGCCCGACCTGGCCCAGCTCATGCCGTTCATCCTGCGCACCTGGATGTACGCCTCGGGCGTGATGTTCCCGCTCTACCACATGATGGAGCGGGCGAACGCGCCCACGTGGGTGGCCGACACGGTGGCGATGAACCCGGCCGCTGTATACATGGACCTGATGCGCTACGCCCTGATGGGCGACTTCCCCGACAGCAACCTGCCCCCGTTCGTCTGGCTGCTGGCACTGGGCTGGGCCGTCCTGGTCGGCGCGTTCGGGTTCGTGTTCTTCTGGAAAGCTGAGGAGCGATATGGCCGTGGCTGAACATCCGACGAGCCGCGCCGAGACCGACACGCCCGGCGACGGGCGGGTCCCGACGGTCATCGCGGACGACGTGCACATCGTGTACCGGGTGCTGGGCGGGGCCCGCGGCAAGGGCAGCGGCTCCGCCGCCCTGACCCGGATCCTGCGCCGCGAGCGGAGCAACCGGGTGCGCGAGGTGCACGCGGTGCGCGGGGTGAGCTTCACGGCGTACCGCGGCCAGGCGATCGGCCTGATCGGCTCCAACGGCTCCGGCAAGTCGACGCTGCTGAAGGCCATCGCCGGCGTGCTGCCCGCGCACAGCGGCACGGTGTACACCAACGGACAGCCCTCGCTCCTCGGCGTCAACGCGGCACTGATGAACGACCTGACGGGCGAGCGGAACGTGATGCTCGGGGGGCTGGCCATGGGCATGACCCGCGAGCAGATCCGCGACCGGTACCAGAGCATCGTCGACTTCTCCGGCATAAACGAGAAGGGCGACTTCATCACCCTGCCCATGCGGACGTACTCCTCCGGCATGGCGGCGCGGCTGCGGTTCTCCATCGCCGCGGCCAAGGACCACGAGGTGCTGATGATCGACGAGGCCCTGGCCACCGGCGACCTGCGGTTCCGCAAGCGCTCCGAGGCCCGGCTGCGCGAGCTGCGCAAGGAGGCCGGCACGGTGTTCCTCGTCAGCCACACCAACAAGTCCATCCGCGACACCTGCGACCGGGTGCTGTGGCTGGAGAAGGGCGAGTTGGTGATGGACGGGCCGACGGACGACGTGCTGAAGGAGTATCAGGAGTTCTCGAAGCGGTAGCCGCGCGTACGCGCAGAAGGGCCCCGCCGCACGCCGCGGCGGGGCCCTTGCCGTGCGTTTGGCGCCCTCACACCCCGGCCGGGGTGCGGTCCGGCCCGGGCGCCGCGGCGGGACCGGGCCCGGCCTCGCTCAGCCCGACGCGGCCGTGCACCCGGCGCAGCCAGCGCGGCGCGTACCAGGCGCGCTCGCCCAGCAGCCGCATCGCCGCCGGCACCAGCACGCCGCGCACGGCGACGGCGTCGATGAGGATGGCCAGGCCGCTGCCCAGGCCGAACATCTGCAGGAAGCTGACCTCGCCGGTGCCGAAGGCGAAGAAGCTGACGGCCAGCAGCCCGGCGGCCATCGTCACGATCCGGCCGGTCCGCGCCAGCCCGTCGGTGACCGCGGCGGCGGTGCCGGCGCCCGCGTCGTGCAGCTCCTTGATGCGGCTGGTGAGGAAGACCTCGTAGTCCATCGACAGGCCGAAGGCGATGCAGAACATCAGCACGGTCATCGCCGTGTCCATCGGCTGCGGCGTGAAGCCCAGCAGCCCGCTCAGATGGCCGTCCTGGAAGATCCACACCATCGCGCCCATGGCCGCGGCCAGGCTGACGGCGTTCAGGAGGACCGCCCGCAGCGGCTGGACGACGCTGCCGGTGAAGAGGAACAGCAGCACGAAGGTGGTGACCAGGACCATCCCGATCGCCAGCGGCAGCCGGCTGCCGATGCTGTCCTTGGCGTCGACCAGCTCCGCGTCGGTGCCGCCGACGAGGGTCTCGACCCCGCCGGGGGCGGGCACCGCGCGTACGTCCCCGACCAGTTGCTGCGCCGCGGCCGACTTGGGCGCGGGCTCGACGGAGACCGTCAGCCGCTGGGCGTCGGGCCGCCCGAGCGCGGCGGCGCCCGGGCGGGCGGGGCCGGTCGCGCCGTCCGCGTACGTGCCGTTGCTCGCGTCGACCCGGGCGACGCCGTCCAGCCGGGACAGCTCGGTGGCGTACGCGGTGAGGTCGGGCCCGGTGACGGCGCCGGTGGTGACGACGTCGACGGCCGTGCTGTCGTCCACGGCGAAGTCCGCGCGCAGCGCGGTGGCCACCTGGCGGCTCTGCGCGCTCTCCGGCAGCACCCGCTCGTCCGGGGTGCCGTAGCTGACGCCCAGCAGCGGGGAGGCGGCCAGGAGCAGCACGCCGAGCACGGGCAGCGCGGTGAGCGCCGGCCGGCGCATGACGGCGGCGGCGATGCGGCCCCACAGCGGCGCGTCGGTGCGCCGCATGGCCCGGGCGCCGGGGATCCGGCCGCGGTTGACGCGGTGGCCGAGGACGGCGAGCAGGGCGGGGACGATCACCAGCGCGCTGACCGCGGCGATGGCCACGACGCCGATACCGGCGTACGCGAAGGAGCGCAGGAAGTACTGCGGGAAGACCAGCAGCGCGGCGAGCGCCGCGACGATCGTGGCGGAGGAGAACGCGATCGTACGGCCCGCGGTCGCCACCGTGCGCCGCACGGCCGCCGGTACCTCGTCGCCCGCGGCCAGCTGCTCGCGGAACCGGCTGACCAGCAGCAGCCCGTAGTCGATGCCGAGGCCGAGGCCCAGCGCGATGGTGAGGTTGACCGAGAAGACCGAGACGTCGGTGAGGCTGCCCAGCACCCACAGCTCGGCGAACGTGCCGAAGACGGCGACCAGGCCGATGGCCAGCGGCAGCAGCGCCGCGACGACGCTGCCGAAGGCGAGGACCAGCAGCACGAGGGTGACGGGTACGGCGATCGCCTCGGCCAGCGCCAGGTCGGCGGCGACCTGGGTGGAGACGTCGTTGCTCACCGCGGCCCCGCCGCCGGCCCGCACGGTGACGCCGTCGCGGGTGCCGGTGTACTCGTCGGTCAGCGCCCTGGCGTGGTCGGCCTCCTTCTCGTCGCCGCCTTCGACGTGCGCGAGGACGAGGGCCTGGCTCCCGTCCTTCGACGTCAGCCCTGCGCCGCCGCGGTCCCAGTACGACATCACGCTGCCGACCGCGGACTCCGCGCGCAGCCCTTCGGTCACCTCCAGCCCCCGCTCGCGGGCCGCGTCCCCGCCGAGCCCCCCGGACTCGGCGGAGACGAGCAGGACCAGGTTCGTATCGCCCCCGAATCTTTCCTCGACCACCTCCTGCGCCCTGCTCGACGGCGACCCCGGATCGCTGAAGCCGCCGGCGCTGAGCTTGCCGAAGGCCCCGAAGCCGAGCGCCGCCATGGCGACGACCGCGACGGCGGCGAGTGTGAGCACGAGCCGGGTCCTGCGCAGTACGAGCTCCGCAATGCGTGTCAGCACGGTGCTCCCCTTCCCATGTTTATGGCGTTAACATTGACCCTTGCAGGTGATGTTAATACTGTCAACATGAGGCATGATGCGGCTATGAGCGAGGGCAGGGGCGGGAAGGCCGGATACCACCACGGCGACCTGCGTAACGCGCTGGTCGACGCGGCGTCGGAGCTGGCCCGCGGCGGCGGGCCCGAGGCGGTCGTGCTGCGCGAGGCGGCCCGGCGCGTCGGCGTGTCGCCGACGGCCGCGTACCGGCACTTCGCCAACCAGGCCGATCTGCTCCAGGCCGTCAAGGACGAGGGGCAGCGGCGGCTGGCGGACTCCATGGAGGAGGCGATCGCCGAGACCGAGCCGCCCCCCGGCGGCGATCCGGCCGCAGCCGCCAAGGCCCGGCTGATGGCCCTGGGCTTCGGCTACGTCCGCTTCGCCGTGACCGAACAGGGCATGTACCGCACGGCCTTCTGCCGGGTCGGACCCGACCGGGAGAAGTGGACCCACGAGGGCGGCGCCGCCGAGCTGCGCCCCGGCGACGCCCGCTCCTTCCGGCTGCTCGTCGGCGCCATGGATGCCATCGACGCCGCGGGTGCGATGCGGCCGGGCTCGCGGACGGGCGCCGAGTTCGCCGCCTGGTCCTCGGTGCACGGGCTCGCCATGCTGATCCTCGACGGGCCGCTGCACGAGGTGCCGCCCCCGCAGCGGGACGCGATCGTCACCCGCACGCTCACCACGATCTTGGACGGACTCACCGTGTGACCCGCCAAACCCCTTGCGCACGACGGCGTTTCGCGCTTCCCCGGGAGCCCGCGAATTGAGGTGACCACCGCATGCCGCGTCTTCGTCCTGTACGGCGTACGCTGGACCGGTGCTGTTTGGCGGCATGTGGGCGATAAGGGAGCTTGGGGGTCGCCCCGGACCTGCTCGGGGTCACGACGCCGGCGGCGGCGTGTCCGGAATGGGCACATCTGGGTACGCGGTGTAGAACGGGAGTCGTGACGGCTATGGCGAAGACGAAACCCCAGCTCGAAGGCGCCCCCGCCGTCTGCGCCCCGGGGGCGGCGGCCCAGGGCAGTCGCCGGTGACCCCGGCCGACGACGCCCCGTCGCGCGCCGTACTCGGCCAGGCCGCCGACGAGAACTTCCCCGTGGCCCCGTTCTTCCTGCCCCGTGCCTGGCGCACCGACCTCATGGCGCTCTACGGCTACGCCCGGCTCGTCGACGACATCGGCGACGGCGACCTCGCCCCCGGCGGCGCCGACGCCGCCGCGCTCGGCCTCGGTGCCGACGACCCCCTCGCCCTCCTCGACGCGCTCGAAGCCGACCTGGAGCGGGTCTTCACCCCCGGCGCCGCGCCCGGCCACCCCCTGCTGCGCCGGCTGCAGCCCACCGTCCGCCGCCACCGGCTGTCCCCGCAGCCGTTCCACGGCCTGCTCCAGGCCAACCGGCAGGACCAGAAGATCCGGCGCTACGAGACGTACGCCGAGCTGGAGGGCTACTGCGAGCTGTCCGCCAACCCGGTCGGCCGGCTCGTCCTCGCCGTGACCGGCACCGAGAGTCCCGAGCGCATCCGGCGTTCGGACGCGATCTGCACCGCTCTGCAGATCGTCGAGCACATCCAGGACGTGGCCGAGGACCTCGGCCGGGACCGCATCTACCTCCCGGCCGAGGACATGCGCCGCTTCGGTGTCACCGAAGCGGACCTCGCCCGCCCCCGCGCCGGCGAGCCGGTGCGCGCCCTGATCCGGTACGAGGCCGACCGCGCCGCGCGGCTCCTCGACGAGGGCACGCCCCTCGTCGCCAGCGTGCGCGGACGGCTGCGGCTCCTGCTCGCCGGCTTCGTGGCCGGCGGGCGCGCGGCGCTCGCCGCCGTCGCCGCCGCCGGGCACGACGTGCTCCCCGGACCCCCGAAGCCCACTCGCCGCAGGCTGCTGCGCGAGGTGGGGTCGACCCTGCGACGAGAGGGGTGACCGCTTCGTGACGACACCGTCGCGCGCGGCCTACGCATCCGCACAGGTGCTCACCGCGTACCGGTACTGCGAGGCCGTCACCGGCCGGCAGGCCCGGAACTTCGCGTACGGCATCAGACTCCTGCCGTACGACAAGCGGCTGGCGATGTCCGCGCTCTACGCGTTCTCGCGCCGGGTGGACGACATCGGCGACGGCGATCTGCCACCCGAGACCAAGCGCACCCGGCTGGCGGACACCCGGCGCCAGCTCGACCGCATCCGGGCCGGCGAGGTGGCCGAGGACGACACCGACCCGGTCGCCGTGGCGCTCGCCCACGCCGCGCGCCGGTTCCCGATCCCGCTGGGCGGGCTCGACGAGCTGATCGACGGCGTCCTCGCGGACGTGCGCGGCCAGGAGTACGAGACCTGGGAGGACCTCAAGGACTACTGCCGCTGCGTGGCCGGCGCCATCGGACGCCTCTCCCTGGGCGTGTTCGGCACCGTGCCCGGCGCCCGGCACTCCGAGCGCGCCCCCGGCTACGCCGACACGCTCGGGCTCGCGCTGCAGCTGACGAACATCCTGCGGGACCTGCGCGAGGACGCCGCCGAGGGCCGCAGCTACCTGCCGGCGGTCGACCTGGCCAAGTTCGGCTGCTCCGCGGGCTTCCACGGCGACACGGCACCCCCCGGCTCGGACTTCCCCGGGCTGGTGCAGTTCGAGGTGCGCCGCGCCCGCGCCCTCTTCGCCGACGGCTACCGGCTGCTGCCCATGCTCGACCGGCGCAGCGGCGCCTGCGTGGCGGCGATGGCCGGGATCTACCACCGGCTGCTGGAGCGGATCGCCGCCGACCCCGAGGCCGTGCTGCGCGGCCGGGTGTCGCTGCCTGGCCGGGAGAAGGCGTACGTCGCGGTCCGCGGCCTGGTCGGCGTCGACGCCCGGCAGGCGAGCCGGAGGTCCCGGTGACCCCGGCGCCCGCCGCCGCGGCCCTGCCGCACGTACGGCACGGCGGCCCCGTAAACACGGCGCGCGGGACGGACCGGGAGCGCCCGGAGGCGCCTTCGGCGTGCGCCGCGGCGCACGGGGCGCAGGGGCGTGCGCCACGGTCGGGCAAGGTGTGCCGCACGGTGCGGCGGGCCAGACATAGTGGGTGGCGATTCGGGTGTGGGGAGGTGGCCGGTGATGGCTGACCCCGGCCCGGAAAGACGGCCGCGGGCCGTCGTGGTCGGCGGCGGGCTGGCCGGAATGACCGCCGCGATGGGACTCGCCGACGCCGGCGTCGACGTCACGCTCCTGGAAGGCCGCCCGCGCCTGGGCGGGCTCGCCTTCTCGTTCCGCCGCGGCGACCTCTCCGTCGACAACGGCCAGCACGTCTACCTGCGTTGCTGCACCGCGTACCGCTGGTTCCTCGACGAGGTCGGCGGCAGCGGGCTCGCCCCGCTGCAGGAGCGCCTGGACGTGCGCGTGCTGGACGCCTCGGCGCCGGCCCGCCGGGGCGCGGGCCCGCGTGCGGGACGGCTCGGCCGCACCGACCTGCCGGTGCCGCTGCACCTCGCCGCCGGCCTCGCCCGCTACCCGCACCTGTCGCTCGCCGAGCGCGCGAGCGTGGGCCGGGCCGCCCTGGCGATGCGCCGGCTCGACCCCGCCGACCCCGCCCTGGACGGCGTGGACTTCGCCAGCTGGCTGCACCGGCACGGGCAGTCGCCGCGCGCCGTCTCGGCGCTGTGGGACATGGTCGGCGTCGCCACCCTCAACTCCTTCGCGCCGGAGGTCTCCCTCGGGCTGGCCGCGATGGTGTTCAAGACCGGGCTGCTCACCGAGCGCGGCGCCGCCGACATCGGCTGGGCCCGCGTGCCGCTCGGCGAACTGCACGACACGCTGCCCCGCCGCCGGCTGGAGCGGACCGGCGCCCGCATCATGCTGCGCGCCCGCGCCACCGAGCTGCGCCGCGCCCCCGCCGGCGGCTGGCAGGTCGACGTCGCGACCGGATCCGAGCGGACCGGCGCCCCGGGCACGACGCTGGACGCCGACGCCGTGGTCCTCGCCGTACCGCAGCGCGAGGCGCACGGGCTGCTGCCGGCCGGTGCGATCGACCACAAGGACCGGCTGCTGCAGATCGGCACCGCGCCCATCCTCAACCTCCATGTCGTGTACGACCGGCGGGTGCTGCACTCCCCGTTCGTCGCCGCGATCGGCACCCCCGTGCAGTGGATCTTCGACCGCACGGACACCTCCGGCCTCGCCGACACCCCCGGGGGCCGGGGCTGCCAGTACGTGGCGGTCTCCCAGTCCGCCGCGCAGGACGACATCGAGCGGCCCGTCGGCGAGCTGCGCGAGCGTTACCTCCCCGAACTGGCGAAGCTGCTGCCCGACGCCCGCGGCGCCGGGGTACGCGACTTCTTCGTCACCCGCGAGCGCACCGCGACCTTCGCCCCGGCACCGGGCGTCGGCCGGCTGCGCCCGGGTTCCCGGACGCACGCACCCGGCCTCGCACTCGCGGGCGCGTGGACCGCCACCGGCTGGCCCGCGACCATGGAGAGCGCCGTCCTCAGCGGCCTCGCTGCGGTCCGCGAGACCCTCGGTGGCCTGGGTCGAGAAGTGCCGCGGAACCTGCTGGAAGCAGTTTGAGATCCATCCGAGGAGAGAACGTGCCCCGTCCAGAACCGGACACCGACACCGCGGCCACCCCCGGCGCCGCCGAAGTCCTGGCCTTGCTGGACCACGCCCGGGAGCTGACCAACCCCGTGCTGCGTACCGTCGTCGACCGGCTCGTACCCCCCATGGACACCGTCGCGGCCTACCACTTCGGCTGGATCGACGCGCAGGGCAACCCGGCGGACGGAGACAGCGGCAAGGCCGTACGCCCCCTCCTCTCGCTGCTCGCCGCCGAGGCCGCCGGCGCCTCCGCGGAGACCGGGGTCCCCGGCGCCGTCGCGGTGGAACTGGTCCACAACTTCTCCCTCCTGCACGACGACCTGATGGACGGCGACGAGCAGCGCCGCCACCGCGACACCGTGTGGAAGGTGCACGGCCCCGCGCAGGCCATCCTCGTCGGCGACGCCCTCTTCGCGCTCGCCTGCGAACTGCTGCTCGACCTCGAAACGCCCGAGGCGGCGCGCGCCGCCCGCCGGCTGAGCACCGCCACCCGCAAGCTCATCGACGGCCAGGCGCAGGACATCTCGTACGAGCACCGCGAGAGCGTCACCGTCGCCGAGTGCCTGGAGATGGAGGGCAACAAGACCGGGGCACTGCTCGCGTGCGCCTGCTCCGTCGGCGCCGTGCTCGGCGGCGCGGCCGACGACGCCGCCGACGCCCTGGAGCGCTACGGCCTCCATCTCGGCCTGGCCTTCCAGGCCGTGGACGACGTGCTCGGCATCTGGGGCGAGCCCGCCGTCACCGGCAAGCAGACCTGGAGCGACCTGCGCCAGCGCAAGAAGTCCCTGCCGGTGTGCGCGGCGCTCGCCGCCGGCGGCCCCGCCTCGGCCGAGTTGGCGAAGACGCTCGCGGCCGACGCCAAACACGCCGATGACCGAAATACCCATGCGGAAAACGACTTCGACGAGGAAGAATTCGCGGCCCGGGCCGCGTTGATCGAAGAAGCCGGCGGACGTCGGTGGACTCAGGAGGAGGCACAGAGGCAGCACGAGAGCGCTCTCGCTTCGCTGGACGGGGTGAAGATGCCCGACGACATCCGCGAACGGTTCGTCGCACTCGCCGACTTCGTCGTCGTACGCCGGCACTGACACCGACGCCCGGGCCCCGCGTCCGGACGTCCCTTCGAAAGGGGTGTGCATGAAAGCCACTGCCGATGGCGGCAACGCAACCGACACCGCCCCCGCAGGGGCGGCGGCTGCCTTACTGGCCGCGAGGCAGGCGGTCGAGCGGGCGAGCGCCAACCTGCTCGGCCGGCAGGACGTCGAGGGCTGGTGGAAGGGCGACCTGGAGACCAACGTCACCATGGACGCCGAGGACCTGCTGCTGCGCGAGTTCCTCGGCGTACGGGACGAGCACACCACCCGCGCCGCCGCGCGCTTCGTCCGCGGCCGGCAGGACACGGACGGCGCCTGGGCGACGTTCCACGGCGGCCCCGGCGACCTCTCGGCGACCGTCGAGGCGTACGTCGCGCTCCGGCTCGCCGGCGACGCGCCGGACGAGGAGCACATGGCGCGGGCCGCCGCCTGGGTGCGCGCGCACGGCGGCATCGCGGAAAGCCGCGTCTTCACCCGCATCTGGCTCGCGCTGTTCGGGTGGTGGCGCTGGGAGGACCTGCCCGAGCTGCCGCCCGAGCTGATCTACCTGCCCTCCTGGTTCCCGCTGAACATCTACGACTTCGGCTGCTGGGCCCGGCAGACGGTCGTGCCGCTGACCGTCGTCTCCGCCAAGCGCCCCGTGCACCCCGCCCCGTTCGCCCTCGACGAGCTGCACACCGACCCCGCCGTGCCCAACCCGCCCCGGAAGCAGGCGTCGCCGGCGACCTGGGACGGCCTCTTCCAGCGGCTGGACCGGGCGCTGCACGCGTACCGCAAGGTCGCGCTCCGCCCGCTGCGCAAGGCGGCGCTGCGCAGCTGCGCCCGCTGGATCATCGAGCGCCAGGAGAGCGACGGCTGCTGGGGCGGTATCCAGCCGCCCGCGGTCTACTCGGTGATGGCGCTGCACCTCCTCGGCTACGACCTCGACCACCCGGTGCTCAAAGCCGGTCTGGAGTCGCTGGACCGCTTCGCGGTCTGGACCGACGGCACGGAGAGGCCGGACGCGGACACCGACGGCGCGAGTGACACGGGAGACACGCGCGACGACGGCCCGGTCCGGATGATCGAGGCCTGCCAGTCCCCGGTCTGGGACACGTGTCTGGCGACCATCGCGCTTGCCGACGCCGGCGTGCCCGCCGACCACCCCCAGCTCGTCAAGGCCGCCGACTGGATGCTCGCGGAACAGGTGCTGGCCACCGGTGACTGGGCGGTGCGCCGCCCCGGACTCGCCCCCGGCGGCTGGGCCTTCGAGTTCCACAACGACAACTACCCCGACACCGACGACACCGCCGAGGTCGTCCTCGCCCTGCGCCGCGTCGCCCATCCCGACCAGGCGCGCGTCGACGCCGCCGTGGAGCGCGCGGTGCGCTGGCTGGCGGGCATGCAGTCGAAGAACGGCGCCTGGGGCGCGTTCGACGCGGACAACACCTCGGCCCTCCCCAACAAGCTGCCGTTCTGCGACTTCGGCGAGGTCATCGACCCGCCGTCGGCAGACGTCACCGCGCACGTGGTGGAGATGCTGGCCGGCGAGAAGCTCGGCGACGACCCGCACGCCCGCCGCGGCGTGGCCTGGCTGCTCGCCGAGCAGGAGGCGGCCGGCGGCTGGTTCGGCCGCTGGGGCGTCAACTACGTGTACGGCACGGGCTCCGCGGTGCCCGCGCTCGTCGCCGCCGGGCTGCCCGCGTCGCACCCGGCGATCCGCCGGGCCGTGGCCTGGCTGGAGAGGGTGCAGAACGACGACGGCGGCTGGGGCGAGGACCTGCGTTCCTACCCCGACCCCGAGTGGATCGCCCGCGGCGACTCCACCGCCTCGCAGACCGGCTGGGCGCTGCTCGCGCTGCTGGCCGCCGGCGAGCACGACAGCGCGGCCGTCGAGCGCGGCGTGGCCTGGCTGGCCCGCACCCAGCTGCCCGACGGGTCCTGGGACGAGCCGCAGTTCACCGGCACCGGCTTCCCCTGGGACTTCTCCATCAACTACCACCTGTACCGGATGGTCTTCCCGCTGACCGCGCTGGGCCGCTACCTGTCCGCGGCAGCCGGCCTGACGCCGGCCGCCGGTGACGGCCGGGAGGCCTGATGCCCGACGCCCCCGCACCGCTGCTCGTCGTCTGCGCGCTCGGTATCGAGCGCCGGGCGCTGGCCGCGGGCACCGGCCGCGCCGCGAGCGCGGCCGGGGACGCGGGTCCGGTCGACGTGCTGCGTACGGGCATGGGCCCCGAGCGTGCCGAGCGGGCCGTGGCCCGCCGGCTCGCGGAGGACCCGTACCGGGCCGCGCCCGTGATCGCCGCCGGGTTCTGCGCCGGGCTGCTGCCGGACATGCGCCCCGGCGACGTCGTCGTCGCCGACGCCGTACGGGCCGACGGCGAGGACGCCGGGACCACCGGCTGCCCGGACAACGGGCCGCTGCTCGACGCCCTCGCGCTCCTCGACGCCCGGGTGCACACCGGGCTGCTGCTGGGCACCGACCACGTCGTACGCGGCGCGGCCGGCCGCACCCGGCTGCGTGAGCGCGGGGCGGTCGCCGTCGACATGGAGTCCGCCGCCACCTTGCGCACGGCCGCGGCGACCTCCGGGGCCCGGCCGGTGGCCGCCGTCCGGGTGGTCGTCGACGCGCCCGAGCATGAACTCGTCCGTTTCGGAACGCTGCGCGGTGGCATCACCGCGTACCGCGTGCTCAGCTCAGTTCTTCCTGCGTTTTTCGAATGGCACCGTCATGTGATGATCCCCAGGAGGCGAACCTGATGGCCATGCCACTGCGACAGTCGCTCAAGGTTGCCAGCTATCTCTTCTCGCAGCGGACGATCAAGCGGCGGGAGAAGTTCCCGTTGATCGTGGAGCTGGAACCACTCTTCGCGTGCAACCTCAAGTGCGAAGGCTGCGGAAAGATCCAGCATCCCGCGGGCGTGCTCAAGCAGCGCATGCCGGTGGCCCAGGCGGTCGGCGCCGTGCTGGAGTCGGGCGCGCCGATGGTCTCGATCGCGGGCGGCGAGCCGCTGATGCACCCGCAGATCGACGAGATCGTGCGGCAGCTCGTCGCCCGCAAGAAGTTCGTCTTCCTGTGCACCAACGCGATGCTGCTGCGCAAGAAGCTCGACAAGTTCGAGCCCTCGCCGTACTTCGCGTTCGCCGTGCACATCGACGGGCTGCGCGAGCGGCACGACGAGTCCGTCGCCAAGGAAGGCGTCTTCGACGAGGCCGTGGCGGCGATGAAGGAGGCCAAGGCGCGCGGGTTCCGCGTCACCACGAACTCGACCTTCTTCAACACCGACACCCCGCAGACCGTCGTCGAGGTCCTCGACTTCCTCAACGACGACCTCAAGGTGGACGAGATGATGATCTCGCCCGCGTACGCGTACGAGAAGGCGCCCGACCAGGAGCACTTCCTCGGCGTCGAGCAGACTCGCGAGCTGTTCAAGAAGGCGTTCGCCGGCGGCAACCGCAAGCGCTGGAGGCTCAACCACAGCCCGCTGTTCCTCGACTTCCTGGAGGGCAAGGTCGACTTCCCGTGCACGGCCTGGGCCATCCCCAACTACTCGCTCTTCGGCTGGCAGCGTCCCTGCTACCTGATGAGCGACGGCTACGTGCCGACGTACCGGGAGCTGGTCGAGGACACCGACTGGGACAAGTACGGCCGCGGCCGCGACCCCCGGTGCGCCAACTGCATGGCCCACTGCGGCTACGAGCCCACCTCCATCCTCGCCACCACTTCCTCGCTGAAGGAATCCCTGCGGGCAGCGCGGGAGACCGTCGGCGGCAACCGCGTCCGAGGCGGTGCGCGCGGGGAAGGGGAATGAGATGTCGCTCCTGGAGAGCATCGCCGGTCCCGGCGACCTGAAGGCGCTCCCGCCGGAGCGGCTGGACGAACTGGCGGGGGAGATCCGCGAGTTCCTCATCCACGCCGTCGCCCGCACCGGCGGCCACCTCGGCCCCAACCTCGGCGTCGTCGAGCTGACGATGGCGCTGCACCGGGTCTTCGACTCGCCGGCCGACCGCATCCTGTGGGACACCGGCCACCAGTCGTACGTGCACAAACTCCTCACCGGGCGGCAGGACTTCGCCGGGCTGCGCGGCAAGGGCGGCCTGTCCGGCTACCCGTCGCGGGCCGAGTCCGAGCACGACGTCATCGAGAACAGCCACGCCTCCACCGTCCTGGGCTGGGCCGACGGCCTGGCCAAGGCCAATGAGCTGCGCGGCAGCGGCGACCACGTCGTCGCGGTCATCGGCGACGGCGCGCTGACCGGCGGCATGGCCTGGGAGGCGCTCAACAACATCGCCGCCGCCCGGGACCGCCCGCTGGTCATCGTCGTCAACGACAACGAGCGCTCCTACTCGCCCACCATCGGCGGCCTCGCCGACCACCTGGCGACCCTGCGCACCACCGACGGCTACGAGCGCTTCCTGTCCTGGGGCAAGGACCTGCTCGACCGCACGCCGGTGGTGGGCAAGCCGCTGTACGACTCGCTGCACGGCGCGAAGAAGGGCTTCAAGGACGCCTTCGCGCCGCAGGGCATGTTCGAGGACCTGGGGCTGAAGTACGTCGGCCCCGTCGACGGGCACGACACCGCCGCCGTCGAGTCCGCGCTGCGCCGCGCCAAGCGGTTCCACGGGCCGGTCCTCGTGCACTGCCTGACCGAGAAGGGCCGCGGTTACCAGCCCGCGCTGGACGACGAGGCCGACCACTTCCACACCGTCGGCGTCATGGACCCGTTCACCTGCGAGCCGGTGGCGCCCCCCGGCGCGCCGTCGTGGACGTCGGTCTTCTCCGACGAGCTGGTACGCATCGGCGCCGAGCGCGAGGACGTGGTGGCGATCACCGCCGCGATGCTCCACCCCACCGGGCTCGCCGCGTTCGCCGCCGCGTACCCCGGGCGGACCTGGGACGTCGGCATCGCCGAGCAGCACGCCGCGGTGTCCGCCGCGGGCCTGGCGACCGGCGGGCTGCACCCCGTCGTCGCGGTCTACGCCACGTTCCTGAACCGGGCGTTCGACCAGGTGCTGATGGACGTCGCGCTGCACCGCTGCGGGGTGACGTTCGTGCTCGACCGGGCCGGGGTCACCGGCCCGGACGGGGCCTCGCACCACGGCATGTGGGACATGTCGATCCTGCAGGTCGTCCCCGGGCTGCGGATCGCCGCACCGCGCGACGCCGACCAGCTCCGCGCCCAGCTGCGCGAGGCCGTCGCCGTCGACGACGCGCCGACCGTCGTCCGCTTCCCCCGCGGCACGGTGTCCGGGGCCATACCCGCGATCGCGCGCATCGGCGGCATGGACGTGCTGCGCCGCGACGAGCGCGAGGACGTGCTCCTCGTCGGTGTCGGCGCCATGGCGCCCGTCGCGCTGGAGGCCGCGGAGCTGCTCGCCGCACGGGGGCTGGGCTGCACCGTCGTCGACCCGCGCTGGGTCAAGCCCGTCGACGGGCAGCTGCCGCCGCTGGCGGACCGGTTCCGCGTCGCCGCCGTGGTGGAGGACAACAGCGTCGGCTCCGGCGTGGGCGCCGCCGTCGCGCGGGCGCTGCGGGACGCCGAAGTCGACGTACCCTTGCGGACGTTCGGCCTGCCGGGGGAGTTCCTGCCGCACGGCAAGCGGGCCGAGGTGCTCCAGGAGGCAGGGCTGACCCCGGCCCGGATCGCCGCCGCCGTCGGCGGGGTGCCCGCCGCCCGGAGCGGGGAGCCGGCCCGTACCAGAGCGAGGGAAGAAAGCACCCGATGAGCTTCGACATCGGGGCGCTGCTGGCCGAGCGCGGGGGAGAGCGCTACGACCTGCACGCCCGGTACCTCAACCACCAGCTGCCGCGGATGCTGCACACGCTGGGCTTCGACAAGACGTACGTGCGCGGCGAGGGCGCGTACTTCTACGACGAGGAGGGCCGGGACTACCTGGACCTCCTCGCCGGCTTCGGCGTCATGGGACTGGGCCGCAACGACCCGGTCGTCCGCAAGGCCCTGCACGACGTGCTCGACCTGGACCTCGCCGACCTCACCCGCTTCGACTGCCAGCCGCTGCCCGGGCTGCTGGCGGAGAAGCTGCTGGCCCACGCGCCGCACCTGGACCGGGTGTTCTTCTCCAACAGCGGAACGGAGGCCGTCGAGACCGCGCTGAAGTTCGCCCGCTACGCGACCGGCAAGCCGCGCGTCCTCTACTGCGACCAGGCGTTCCACGGGCTGACCACCGGTTCGCTGTCCGTCAACGGCGTCGCGGCCTTCCGCGACGGCTTCGCCCCGCTGCTGCCGGACACCGCGGTCCCGCTGGGCGACCTCGACGCGCTGGAGCGGGAGGTGCGCGCCGGGGACGTCGCGGCGCTCGTCGTCGAGCCGATCCAGGGCAAGGGCGTGCACGCGCCGCCGCCCGGATACCTGCGCGCGGCACAGGAACTGCTCCACAAGCACGGCGGGCTGCTCGTCGCGGACGAGGTGCAGACGGGCATGGGGCGCACCGGGGAGTTCTTCGCGTACGAGCACGAGGAGGGCGTCGAGCCCGACCTCGTGTGCCTGGCCAAGGCGCTGTCCGGGGGGTACGTGCCCGTCGGCGCCACCCTCGGCCGCGACTGGATCTTCAAGAAGGTCTACTCGTCCATGGACCGCGTGCTGGTGCACTCGGCGAGCTTCGGCACCAACGCGCCCGCGATGGCCGCCGGGCTGGCCACCCTGCACGTCCTGGAGGACCGGCGGCTCGTCGAGAACGCCCGGCACACCGGGGACCTGCTGCGCGGCAAGCTGGCCGGGCTGATCGACCGGTACGAACTGCTGCACGACGTGCGCGGGCGCGGGCTGATGGTCGGCATCGAGTTCGGCAAGCCGGCGTCGCTGAAGCTCCGCGGGCGCTGGACGCTGCTCCAGGCCGCCCGCAAGGGGCTGTTCGCGCAGCTGATCGTGGTGCCCCTGCTGCAGCGCCACCGCATCCTCACCCAGGTCTCCGGCGACCGGCAGGAGGTCATCAAGCTGCTGCCGCCGCTGGTGATCGGGGAGCCGGAGGTGCGGCGGTTCCTGGACGCGTTCACGTCGGTGATGGACGAGGCGCACGCGGGCGGCGGGCTGATCTGGGAGTTCGGCCGCACGCTGGCCAAGCAGGCGGTGTCCGGCCGCTGACCGGCGGCGGCCGGCGGCCCCCTCGTGCGGGCGGCGGCCGGCCGCCGCCGGTCTCAGGCGGTCAGCAGGTGGGCGCGCAGCCGGTCGCGGGTCGCATCGCCCAGCTCCAGCGCCTCGCGCAGGTAGCGCTCGACGGTGCCCCAGCGTTCGGCGATCGTGGCGAAGGCCGCGCCGAGGTAGCTCGCCCGCGCGTCGAACAGCGGGCTGAGCAGCTCCATCACCTCCGGCGACGTACCGCCCTGCGCCCCCTCGCCGCGCTGGACCCGGTAGCGCCGGTGCTGCGCGTTGGACTCCAGGTAGTCCGCCTCGATCGCCTCCCGCTCGACGCCCACGGCCAGCAGCGCGAGCGCGATCGTCAGCCCGGCCCGGTCCTTGCCGGCGGCGCAGTGGAGCAGGGCGGGCGTGCCGCCGTCGGCCAGCGAGTGCAGGACCCGGGAGTGCTCCGCGTTGCGGTTGAGGATCATGTCCCGGTACGAGTCCTCCATACGGGCCGCCGCCTGGCCGTCGCCGAGCAGCGAGCGGAGCGTCGGTATGTCGCCGTCGCGGACCAGCTTCCAGAACTCCTTGCCCTCGGCCGGGTCGTTGAGCGGCACGTTGACGTTCCGTACGCCCGGCAGGTCGATGTCGGGGCCGTCGAGGCGGATGTCGGCGGCGTTGCGGAAGTCGAAGACCGTGTGCAGGCCGAGCGAGCCGAGGAAGGCGGCGTCCTCGGCGGTGGCGTGGGCCAGGTGGCCGCTGCGATAGAGCAGGCCGGACCGCGTCTGCCCGCCGCCGGCGGCGGGCAGCCCGCCGATGTCGCGGAAGTTGCGGACACCGGTCAGCTCCGGCTCGGTCGTCTGCGTCATCGAGGCTCCGTAACGTCGGGAGGGCACGGCCCTTCGACAGTACGACAAACGCACGCTGGACAAGGATCCCCCCGGCTGCGATGTTGTGTATCTCTGTTGAGTTATGGGAGATGAGATGGTCGAGGTCGGTGGGAACGGTCGCATCTGGCTGTTGTCGGGTGAGCACAGCAGCTACGCCCTGCGGCTGACCCGGCACGACGAGTTGCTGCACCTCCACTGGGGTCCGCGGCTCGCGCTCGCCGACGCCGAGGCGCTGGCCGCGGAACCGCCGCAACGCTTCCGCTCCTTCGAATCGCGCCTCGACGGCCGCGAGGAGTACCCCGTCGAGGGCGGCCCCCGCTTCGTGCGGCCGGCGCTGTCCGTCCGGGCCGCGGACGGCGGCGGCGGGCGCGGCAGCGAGTGGGAGTTCCGCGGCGCCGAGACCGACGACGAGGTGCTGCGGCTCACCTTCCGCGACCCCGTCCACCGCCTCGGCGTCACCCTGCACTACCGCATGCGCGCCGGCTCCGACGTGCTGGAGCGCTGGGCCACCGCCGTCCACGAGGGCGGCCCCGGCGACCCCGCGCTCGACCTGCTGCGGCTCGACTCCGCGGCCTGGACCCTGCCGCGCGCCGACCGCCGCCGCCTCTCCCACCTGCACGGCCGCTGGGCCGCCGAGAGCCTGCTCGCGCGCGCCGAGCTGACGCCCGGCGAGACCGTCATCGGCAGCCGCCGCGGCCACACCTCGCACCGCCACCTGCCCTGGGTCGCCCTCGACGACGGCACCGCGGGCGAGGAGCACGGCGAGGTCTACGGCTGCGCGCTGGCCTGGTCCGGGTCCTGGCGCATCGCCGTACAGCAGTTGGACGACGGCGTCGTCCAGGCCGTCGGCGGCGCCGGGCACGACGACTCGGGGCTCGTCCGGCTCGCGCCCGGCGAGTCGTACACGGCGCCCGTCTTCGCCGGCCTCTACACCGGCGGCGGCTTCGGCGCCGCGTCCCGCGCCTGGCACGCCTGGCAGCTCGCGCACGTCGTACCGGACGCGCACACCCCCCGGCCCGTCCTCTACAACTCGTGGGAGGCCACCAAGTTCGACGTCGAACTCGACCACCAGCGCGAGCTGGCGCGGCGGGCCGCTTCCATGGGGGTGGAGCTCTTCGTCGTCGACGACGGCTGGTTCGGCGCCCGTACGCACGCGAAGGCGGGGCTCGGCGACTGGACGCCCAACCCCGACCGCTTCCCCGAGGGGCTCAAGCCCCTCGCCGACGAAGTCCACGGCCTCGGCATGCACTTCGGCATCTGGGTCGAGCCGGAGATGGTCAACCCCGACAGCGACCTCTACCGCGCCCACCCCGACTGGGTCCACCACCGGCCGGACCGCCGGCGCACGGAGTTCCGCCACCAGCTCGTGCTGGACCTCGGCCGGCCCGAGGTCAGGACGTACCTGTGGGAGCAGCTCGACGAGCTGCTGCGCTCCGCGCCCATCGACTACGTCAAGTGGGACTTCAACCGCTCCCTGACCGAGCCGGGCGCGCACACCGACCCCTCGCTCCCGCACGTGCAGGGGCTGTACGGCCTGCTGGACCGGCTGCGCGCCGCGCACCCGCACGTCGCCTTCGAGTCCTGCTCGGGCGGCGGCGGCCGGATCGACCTCGGCATCCTGTCCCGCACGGACCAGGTGTGGACCTCCGACAACACCGACCCGCTCGACCGGCTGCCCATCCAGCACGGCATCGGCCAGATCCACCCCGCCCGGGTCACGGCCGCCTGGGTCACCGACAGCCCCAACGAACAGATGCAGGACCGCGTCAGCAGCCTGCGCTACCGCTTCGTCAGCGCCATGGCCGGCGTGCTCGGCGTCGGCGGCGACCTCGCGCGGTGGAGCGGCGAGGAACTGGCCGAGGCCGGGCGCTGGGTGGAGCTGTACAAGCGGATCCGCCCCGCCGTGCAGCTCGGCCGGCTCTACCGGCTGCGGGAGCCGCAGGAGGGCCTCTCCGCGGTGCAGTACGTCCTCGGCGACGACCCCGAGCGGGCCGACGAGGTCGTCGTCCTCGCCTGGCTGCAGGCGCAGCGCTACAACGAGTCGCTGCCGCCGCTGCGCCTCGCGGCGCTCGACACCGCCGCGGAGTACGAGGTGCTGGCCGGCGGCGAGCCGGGCGAGGTGCTGCGGGGAGCGGTGCTCGCGCACCGGGGGCTGCGCACGGGGCTGCACGGCGACCTCGACGCCACGGTGGTGCACCTGCGGCGCCGCTGACGGCCCTCCAGGGGCCGCCGGAGCCGTACGCCACGGACCGCACGCGTGCCCGCGCGGGATGCGCCTTCGCGCGGACCGTCGCACAATGTGACGTGACCGGGGGGACCGACCCCGACGGAGCGGGACCATGCGCTTCCACGACCGTACGGAGGCGGGCCGCGCGCTCGCCCGGCGGCTGCGGGACGGTAGCCCCGCGGCCGGCTCGCCGGCCGCCGGCTCCGCGCCCGCGGCCGTGGTGCTCGCGCTGCCGCGCGGCGGCGTGCCCGTCGCGTACGAGGTCGCCCGCGCCCTCGGCGCCCCGCTCGACGTGCTGCTCGTCCGCAAGATCGGCCACCCGCACCACCCCGAGTACGGCCTCGGCGCGGTGGCGGGCGACGCCCCGCCGCTCTACGACCCCGACGCCCTCGCCGGCGCCGGGCTCACCGAGGCCGACCTCGCGGCCACCGCCGAGCGGGAGCGCGCCGAGCTGCGCCGCCGCGCCGCGGTCTACCGCGGCGGCCGCCCGGCGCCCGCGCTCGCCGGGCGCTGGGCCGTCGTCGTGGACGACGGGCTCGCCACCGGCGCGACCGCCCGCGCGGCGCTGCGCGCGGCCCGGACGGCGGGGCCCGCCCGGCTCACCCTGGCCGTGCCCGTGGCGGCGGCGGAGGGGCTCAGGGCGGTACGGAGCGAGGCGGACGACGTGACGTGCCTGTACGCGCCGGGGGACTTCGGCGCGGTCGGACTCTGGTACGACGACTTCGAGCAGCTGACGGATGCCGACGTGCTCGAACTGCTCGGAACTGGCTGAAAAGCGGTCGGAACCAGCCTGCTGAATGCCCGTCAACTAACGTGAAACAGCCGTTGGTTGGACATGCTGAGAACCTATGCCAGCGGCAAGCGGAGCCCACTAAGCTGCTTGCGATGCTCAGCGTGATCGCTCGGCATCACACAGTCGTTCGACCCTGAGGATGCTCATGGATCCAGCGGGACCCGCCTCCGGCGGCCGGCGGACGGAATTCGTCCGCTGGTGGCTGATACCCACCGCCGTCGTGGTCGTGAGCACGGCCATCGCGCTGCCGCTCGTCTCCGCGGACGCGCGCACGCCCGTCGCCGTATGCGGCGTCGTGGCCGCCCTCGTGGTCGCCGTCGCCACCGCCGCGGCCGAGCGCCGCGGGCGCGCCGCCAGCGAGCGGTACGCCGGGCAGGCGGACCACCAGGCCGCGTGGGAGCGCCGGCTCGCCGCCCAGGAAGCCGAGATGGTGCGGCTCGCGGGCCTGCTGCCGCAGGCCGTCGCGCGGCTGCAGCAGGGCGAGTACGCAGAGGACGTGCTCGCCGACATAGAGGCGGAGAAGTCGCTGACCCCGCAGGTGCGCGCCGCCCACGCGGCCGCGCTGCGCTCCGTCGTCGAAGCGGTGCAGAACGCCGAGGACCTGCGCGTCTCCGCAGAGCGCGGCTTCGTCAACATCGCCCGCCGGGTGCAGGCCATCATCCACCAGCAGGCGCGCAGCCTGCGGGAGATGGAGGACCGGCACGGCAGCCGGCACGAGTTCTTCGCCGACCTGCTCAAGCTCGACCACGGCACCGCGCTGGTCGGCCGGCTGGCCGACAGCATCGCCGTGCTCGGCGGCGACCGGCCGGGCCGCCAGTGGGGCAAGGCCATCGCGCTCTACAGCGTGCTGCGCGGCGGCATGTCCCGGATCATCGACTACCAGCGCGTCGAACTGCACCCGGTGGCCGAGGTCGCCGTCGTCGGCTCGGCCGTCGAGCCGCTGATCCACGCCGTCGCCGAACTCCTCGACAACGCCACCCGGTACTCGCCGCCGCACGCCAAGGTCCACCTGTCCGCCACGGAGGTGCAGTCGGGCGTCGCCATCGAGATCGAGGACGGCGGCGTGGGCCTCAGCGAGGAGGCGCGCGAGCGCGCGGAGCGCATGCTCGCCGAGGCGCAGGCCGGCATCGACCTCAACGACCTCGGCGAGACCCCGCGGCTCGGGCTCGCGGTCGTCGGCCGGCTGGCGCAGACCTACGACTTCCGCGTCTCGCTGCGCCCGTCCGCGTACGGCGGCGTACGCGCGGTGCTCGTCGTGCCCCAGGTCCTGCTCACCACCACGCCGGCCACCGGCACCGCCCACGGCATCGGCGCCACCTCCGGGCCGCGGCCGCTGCGCACCCCCCCGCCGCCGGCCGGGATCGAGGGCAGCGCCGACGCGCGCGCGGGCCTCACGCGCAGCCGGGACCGGGTGCCGCCCACCCGGCAGGCGGGCCCCCAGCCGTCGCCGCCCGCGCACGCCGAGCAGACCGCCGGCAGCCTGCCGCAGCGCCGCCGCCGGGCCCCGGTCGCGCCGCCCGCCGCCCCGGCGGCCGGCAAGCAGGCGTCCGGACGGCGTACGGCCACCGCGTACCCGGCCGGAACCGAGAACGGCGCCGCGGAGGGCCGCGGCGTCGAACCGGGCCTGTGGCTCGGGGACTTCACCCGCGGCCTGGAGGGCGAGCCGCAGACCGGGGGTGCGGACGACGCGGCGGAGCCGAAAGAGCCGGACGCGCCCGCCCCCGGCACGGCCGGGGCGCCCGGGGCGACGGCCCCGGAAGGCCCCGCCCACCGCGGGCCGGGCGGCGGAGCAGCGGAACCGGCCAATCCATCATCGGGCGAGGAGAACTGACGTGGCGCAGCGAGCGGACATGGACTGGATGCTCCGGGATCTGGCCGAGAGCGTCCCCGAGACCCGGCACGTCGTGGTCCTGTCCTCCGACGGGCTGCGGATGGCACAGCACGGCACCGAGCCGGACACGGCCGACCGGCTCGCCGCCGCCTGCGCCGGGCTGCAGAGCCTGGCGAAGTCGATCGCGAGCGTGTTCCCGGACAGCAACGGCAAGATGCGGATGCTGGTCATCGAGGTCAGCGGCGGCTTCTTCTATCTCATGGCCGCGGGCGCCGGCGCGTATCTGGCGGTCGCGGCCGACGAAGGAGTCGACGCGGGCCTGATGGGCCAGCGCATGCGCGATCTCGTGGCACGCATCGGGGCACACCTGACAAGCCCACCGCGGAGCGACGGACAGGCCATATGAACCAAGCGGACCACGAGTGGCACGACGACGGTCCCGAACGGCTCTACGTCATCACCGGCGGACGCAGCGGAACCGCCGCCCAGGGCGCACTCGACCTGGTCACCCTCGTCATATCCCGGGCGCAGCCGGCGCCCGGGATGCAGCCCGAGCGCGCGGCCATCGTCCGGTTGTGCCGTGCGCCGCTGTCCGTCGCCGAGCTGACCGCCTATCTGCGCCTGCCCTTCAGCGCGGTGGCGGTGCTCGTCGCGGACCTGATGGCGGAGGGTGCGGTCGAGATCCGCTCCTCCGTGCCGCCCGTGGCAGACCTGCGACTCCTCGAGGAAGTAATGGATGGACTCGAACAGCTTTGACGCAGTCGTGGGTCCGCGCAGCGAGGACCTCCTGCCGGCGTCGGCCACGACGTCGGTCAAGGTCGTGGTCGTGGGCGGGTTCGGCGTCGGGAAGACGACCATGGTCGGCGCGGTCAGCGAGATCGAGCCGATGACGACCGAGGAGACGATGACCCGGGCCGGCGAGGGCGTGGACCACCTCGCCGGCGTCCCGGACAAGAGCGAGACGACCGTCGCCATGGACTTCGGCCGGATCAGCCTCAACGAGCGGATGGTGCTCTACCTGTTCGGCGCGCCCGGCCAGCAGCGCTTCTGGTTCCTGTGGCAGGGCCTCTTCGAGGGCGCGCTCGGAGCCGTCGTCCTGGTCGACACCCGGCGGCTCGAAGCCTGCTTCGACGTGCTGGGCCGGCTGGAGGAGGGCGCGGTGCCGTTCCTCGTCGCCGTCAACCGGTTCCCGGACGCCCCGTACCACTCCCTGGAGGAGATACGTTCCGCGCTCGACCTGCCCGAGCACGTGCCGCTCATCACCTGCGACGCGCGCGACCGGGACTCCTCCCGCAGCGTCCTGAAGTCCCTGGTGCGGTTCCTGCACTCCATCGCCCTGACCACGGAGGCGTCCTGACGCCCGATCGGGCCCCGAGGTAGCCGCAAGAGGTTTCAACTGTGCCCGTACGCCCCTATGTTGGGGCGGCCCCCCACGCGTCGCTCAGGACTCAGGCACCGCTCACTGGGAGGCCCCTTGTCCCGCTTCACCAGCACCCCGGGTTTCAGCCGCCGCCGTTTCCTCGCGCTCGCGTCCGGGGTGACCCTGGCCGCCGCGCTGCCCGTCGCCGCCCTGTCCGCCGCGCCCGCGTGGGCCGAACCCCGCTTCCGCGGCGACCCGTTCGCCCTCGGCGTCGCCTCCGGCGACCCGGCGCCGGACGGTGTCGTGCTGTGGACCCGGCTCGCGCCCGACCCGCTGGCGGCCGACGGCCGGGGCGGAATGCCCGGGTACCGGGTGCCCGTGCGGTGGCAGGTCGCCGAGGACCCGTGGTTCCGCCGGGTCCGGCGCTCGGGGGTCGAGCAGGCCGTGCCCGAGCTGGGCCACTCGGTGCACGCCGAGGTCCGGGGGCTGGAGCCGGACCGGGAGTACTGGTACCGCTTCCGCGTCGGCCGGCACGTCAGCGCCACCGGGCGCACGAGGACCGCGCCCGCCGCGGACGCCGCCATCGCCTCGATGGCCTTCGCCTTCGTCAGCTGCCAGAACTACCCGGACGGCCACTTCACCGCGCTGCACCACCTCGCCGAGGAGGACGTCGACGTCGTCGTCCACCTCGGCGACTACATCTACGAGGGCGGCGCCCAGGGCACCATCGGCCGCGGCCACCTGCCCGCCGGCGAACTCCACTCGCTCTCCGACTACCGGGTGCGCTACGGCCAGTACAAGCTGGACCCCGACCTCCAGGCCGAACATGCCGCCCACCCGTGGATCGTGGTGCTCGACGACCACGAGGTCGACAACAACTGGGCCGACGGCCTCGACGGCGACGACGTCGGCGGCGCCGAGTTCGCGGCCCGGCGCGCCGCCGCCTTCCAGGCGTACTACGAGAACCTGCCGCTGCGCCGCTCCTCCCTGCCCGCGGGCCCGCACATGCAGCTCTACCGCCGGCTGCCCTACGGCACGCTCGCCCAGTTCCACGTCGTCGACACCCGCCAGTTCCGCGACAACCAGGCGTGCGGCGACGGGCGGCAGTTCGACTGCGACGAGCGCCTCGACCCCGAGCGCACCATGCTCGGCGCCGACCAGGAGGCGTGGCTGCTCGACGGGCTCACCCGGTCGCGCACCACCTGGGACGTGATGGCCAACCAGATCATGACCATGCAGGGCGACTCCGCCGAGGGCATCGAGCAGGCGTTCGGCATGGACACCTGGGACGGCTACGCCGCCGCGCGGCAGCGCCTCTTCGACGGCGTGGAGAAGCGCGGCATCGGCAACTTCGTCGTCGTCACCGGCGACGCCCACCGCAGCGTGGCCGCCGACCTCAAGCACGACTTCGACGACCCCGCCTCGGCCACCGTCGGCGTCGAGTTCCTCGGGACCTCCATCAGCTCGGGCGGCAACGGCTCGGATCAGGACGAGTGGGGCCGGGTCTGGCTCCAGGAGAACCCGCACATGAAGTTCCACAACGTCCAGCGCGGCTACGGCGTCTGCGAGGTGACCCGCGAGAGCTGGCGCACCGACTACCGCGTCGTCTCCCACGTCACCAGCCCCGGGGCCGCCGTCGCCACCCGCGCCCGCGTCCACGTGGCGGCGGGCCGCCCCGGCATACAGGAGGTGGAGCAGCCGGGCGTCCCGCGGCCCTGATCCGCGCGCCGGGCGGGGGAGCGCGTCCCGAACTCCGCGGCGCGGTGCGGAAATGCGGGTGCCTTCGTACGCGGCGGCGGTGCAGGCTGGGGCATGAGCTGGATCACGACGCACGACCTCGACGCCTTCACCGCCGCCGCCGGGCCCTTCCTGCGGGCGGAGCCCGCGCCGCACACCGTCCTGCTGACGGTGACCGCCTCCCTCGACGCCGCCGGCCTCGACCGGTACGGAGACGGGACACCGGAGTTCGGGTGGTGGCGGGGGCCCGGCGGTGGGGTGGCCGGGGCGTTCCTGTACACCCCGCCGTTCCCGCTGGTGCTGGCCCGGATGCCGGACGCCGCCGCCGCGGAGCTGGCGGAGCTGCGCGCGGCGGGCGGGCTGCCGGTGTCCGGCGTCAACGCCGGCCGGGCGGCGGCCGAGGCGTTCGCCGCCGCCTGGACCGCGCGGACCGGCGCGGCCGGCACCGTGGAGGAGCGGCACCGGCTCTACCGGTTGGGGGAGCTGGTCCCGCCGGATCCCGCGCCGTCCGGGCGGGCCAGGCCCGCCACCGAGGACGACCGCGACCTGCTCGTCGACTGGACCCGGGAGTTCAGCGCCGAGAGCGGCGGCGGCTCCGGCGACCCGGAACGCGCCGTGGCCGACCGGCTCGCCTACGGCGGCGCGACGCTCTGGGAGGACGGCGGCCGGCCCGTGTCGTACGCCGGCGTCACCCGCACCGTCGCCGGCATGGTCCGCGTCGCACCCGTCTACACCCCGCCGCCGCTGCGCCGCCGCGGCTACGCGGCCGCGGTCACCGCCGCCGTCAGCAGCGCGGCGTCCGCCGCCGGCGCCCGGGAGGTGCTCCTCTTCACCGACCTGGCCAACCCCACCAGCAACGCGCTGTACCAGCGCCTCGGCTACGCACCCGTGGAGGACCACCTCGTGATCTCCTTCTCCGGCCGGACCTCCTCCTGACTGCTTCTTCCTGACTCCTGCTCCCTTCCTCCGATCTCCTCCGCCGGCCGATCTGGTCTCCGGCGCCCCGGCGGGAGAGGGTGGACCCGGACAGCAGACCGATCGCGAGGAAGGCGAGCCGCATGCACCCCGACCACCTCCAGGCCGCTGACGGCACCCCCGTCGCCGCGTACACCTGGCTGCCCGAGGGCGGCCGGCCGCGGGCGCTGGTGCAGATCGTGCACGGCGCCGCCGAGCACGCCCTGCGCTACGACCGGTTCGCCCGCTTCCTCGCCGCCCACGGCTACGGCGTCGCCGCCTCCGACCACCGCGGCCACGGCGCCACCGCCGCCGCCACCGGCGGCTACGGCGTCACCGGCACCGGCGACGCCGACCCCTGGCGGGCCGTGGTCGACGACCTCACCGCGGTCGGCGACCGGCTGCGCGCGGACCACCCCGGGCTGCCCTTCGTCCTCCTCGGCCACAGCATGGGCTCGATGCTCGCCCGCGACTACGCCCAGGAGCACGGCGACGGCCTGGCCGGCCTCGTGCTGACCGGCATCCTGCGCAGTCTGCCCGGCGTGGAGACCGAGACCGCCGTGCGCCGGCTGGCGGGGGAGGCCGAGGGGCGCGGGCGCGGCGGGCTCTCGGACTTCGTGCCGGAGATCTTCGCGTCGTTCAACGACCCCTACGAGCACCGCACCGGCTTCGAATGGCTCTCCCGTGACACCGCCGAGGTCGACGCCTACGTCGCCGACGAGCGCTGCGGCTTCCCGTTCGACGTCGCGCTGTCGCTGGGCTGGGTGCTCGGCACCCGGAAGATCAACGACCCGTACAACGTGGCCCGGATCCCCGTCGACCTGCCCGTGCACATCGCCGTGGGCGACCGGGACCCCTGCAACCAGGGCCTCACGCACGTCGCCGAGCTGCTGGAGGACTTCCGCTACGCGGGCCTGCGCGAGCCGACCTGGCGCGCGTACCCCGGCGCCCGCCATGAGATCCTCAACGAGACGAACCGCGACGAGGTCCAGGCCGACCTGCTCGGCTGGCTCGACAAGCACGTGTGACCGACGGGGGAGCACCGGTGACCCTCACCGCCGAGGACGTACGCAAGACCGCCCTGGCCCTGCCGCAGACCGCGGAGAAGCTGGCCTGGGGCATGCCCACCTTCCGGGTGAAGGGGAAGATGTTCCTCACCCTGCCGGAGGACGAGACGTCGTTCGCGGTGCGCTGCCCCAAGGTGGAGCGGGACGAACTGGCGCTGGCGGAGCCGGAGAAGTTCTGGATCGCCGACCACGAGGCGCCGTTCGCCTGGGTGCGGGTGCGGATCGCGGCGCTCGAGGACCGCGACGAGCTGCAGATCATCGTCGCGGACTCCTGGCGCCAGGCGGCCCCGCCCCGGCTGCTCGCCGAGCACCCGGAGCTGGCCGGCGAGTCCTGACGGACCTGCCGCCCGCACCCCGCGGGCCGCACCCTCAGGCCGCGGCCCGCGTCCCGGCCCGCGCGCCCGTGAACGCCGCGATCCGCTCGCGCAGCGACGCCGGGTCGAGGCCGTGGGCGCGCAGGTGCTCCGGGACCGTGCCGTAGCGCCGCAGCTCCCGCCGCGCGGTGCCGAGCCCCAGCACCCGGTGCGGCACGTCGGCCAGCGCGTCGTTCGCGTACGCGGTGGAGGTGCCGGCGAGGTACGGCTCGACCAGGACGACGTCCGCGGCGCGCCCCGCCCCCACCGCGGCCCGCAGCGCGGCCCCGTCGAAGGGGCGCACGGTCGTGGCGTACAGCACCGTGACGTCCAGGCCCTCGGTCGCCGCCAGCACGTCGTCCAGCAGCGGGCCCACCGCCACGACCACGCCCGCGGCGCCCTCGCGCACGGTCAGGAACCCGGCCCCGGTGTCCGGCATGCCCACCGCGTTCGACTGCTGCGACAGCCGCACGTACACCTTGTCGTCGCCCGCGGCGACCGCGTGCCGCAGCAACGTCCCGGCCTCGTCCGGGTGCCCCGGCACGTGCACCGTCCAGCCGTCGAGGGTGTCCAGCAGCGCCACGTCGCCGGGCGCCATGTGCGTCTGGCCGCCGGCCGGCCAGTCGTACGAGCCGTAGGCGCTCACCAGCACCGCGCCCGCGTCCTGGTGGCCGAGGTCGAGCTTGATCTGCTCGAAGGGCCGCTCCACCAGGAAGCTGGCGAAGGTGTGCAGCACCGGGCGCATCCCGGCCAGCGCCAGCCCACCGCCGACGCCGACGAGCAACTGCTCGCGGATGCCGACGTTGAGCACGCGGTCCGGGTGCCGCCGGGCCGCCGCGGCGAAGCCGTCGGTGCCGATCTCGGCGAGCACGACGGCCAGCCGGGGGTCCTCGTCCAGCAGCCGGGAGGTGACGGAGGCGAAGCGCTCGCGCATCGTGTCCATGGTCGGGGGTCCTTTCCAGGCGGGAGGTGGCGCGGGGCGGTCAGGCGTACGCGGGCGTGACCCGGGCGACGACGGCGCGCGCCCGCCCGGGGTGCGGGGCGGTGAAGGCGGCGTACAGCGCCTCGTGGTCGTGGCCGTCGACGGTGGCGGTGGACCAGCCGGCGGCCTCGAAGCGGGCGGCGATGCCGCCGGGCAGCGCGTGGGTCGCGGAGGAGTTGTCGATCACGACGGTGTGCAGGGAGTCCAGCCCGGCGGCGCCGGCGTAGGCGATCGCCTCGTGGTTGCTGCCCTCGTCCAGCTCCGCGTCGCCGACGAGCACCCAGACCCGCGGGTCCTGGCCCGGCCGGCCGTACAGCCCCCGGGCGCGCAACCCGAGCGCGGTGCCGACGGCCAGCGGCAGGCCGTGGCCCAGCGAGCCGCTGCCGATCTCGACGCCGGGCAGGAGCGTGCGGTCGGGGTGGTGGCCCAGCGGCGAGTCGTACGCGCCGAAGCCGGGCAGCCAGTCGGCGGGCAGGAAGCCCTTGGCGGCGAGCACGGCGTAGTACGCCATCGGGCCGTGGCCCTTGGAGAGCAGGAACCGGTCGCGGTCCGCCGCCTCGGCGGTCGCGGGGGTCACCCGCAGCACCCGGTCGTAGAGGACCCACAGGGCGTCGAGGGTCGAAGTGGCGGCGGGGCCGTGCTTCTCGTCGCCGGTCATCAGGCCCATCAGGTGCGGCAGATCGGCGTAGCCGGCGGGGGAGCGCTGCGGTGCGGAAGTGGTCGTCGTCATGTGTCCCACCGTGCAACTTGAAGAATGGTTCAAGTCAACAACGGCTGGTCACAGGGGCGACCGGCGGTCCGCGACGCTCTCAGGGCGCCCGGCGCAGCCGGGCCAGCGCGTCGATCGCCTCCTTCGGCGGCCCCGCCTCCTGGGCCACGGGCCGGTGCACCCGCTCGGCGCGTACGGGCTCCAGCGGCTCGTCCGCCAGGTCCGCCAGCACGTCCTGCGCGGTGAACAGCACCCCCGGATCCTGCGGTCCGCCCGTGCCCTCGGTGAGGTTCGCCGAGTCGTGCCCGACGACCAGCAGCTCGCCGCCGGCGGCGAGCGCCGCGGCGGCCCGCCGCAGCACCCGGCGCCGCTCCGCGCCGGGCAGGTGCAGATAGGCCACGACCACCAGCTCGTACGCGGCCGGATCCGGCACGTACTCCAGCAGGTCGGCCCGTACCCACCGGATCCGCTCCGCGGCCCGGGGCGCCAGCTCCGCCGCCCGTCGCCGGGCCCGCTCCAGCGCGACCTCCGAGAAGTCCACCGCCGTCACCCGCCAGCCGCGGTCCGCGAGCCACAGCGCGTTGCGCCCCTCGCCCGCGGCCAGGTCGAGGGCCCGCCCGGGCGTGATCTCCGCCACCTCGCGGGCCACCCAGCGGTTGGGCTCACCGCCCCAAACGAGGTCTTTCGCGGCATAGCGTTCGTCCCAGGCACCGCTGTCCATAAACCTGATCGCTCCCCGCTGCGTCTAACGAGTAGGAGATCACGTTCTCACAGCCGGGCGGAGGATCCGAGATGACCAGACACCACCCCGACCAGCAGCACGCCACCGCGCTCGTGCCGGTGTGCCCGCGCTGCGGTCGCGTGCGCTGTATCTGCCCGCCCATGGCGGCCGCCTGAGCGGCCGCCATGGGCTCGCCCCACCGGGGTTCAGGGGTGCTTGCGCTGGTGCCCGAAGCGCACGCCGTCCAGCTTGAATCCGTGCACGGTGGGATCGACCCGGCGCTGCGCCGCGCGCCGCTCCGGAGCCGCCTCGATCACCGGCTCCGGCTCGCCCGCCGCGGTGATCCGCGCCAGCAGCCGCGCGCGCAGCCCGTCGGCGAGCGCGCGGTGCGAGGCGAGCCCGACAAGGTTGTCCAGCTCGTACGGGTCGTGGGCCAGGTCGTACAGCGCCGTCTCGACGTACCTGCTGCCGGAGCGGGTGCGCCAGCCGTCGGCCGCCGGGTCGACGACGTAGTACTTCCACCGTGAGGTGCGCAGCGCCCGTCCGCACTCGGACTCGCTGACCTGGACGAAGACGTCCTCCGGCCAGTCGGCCCCGGGGTCGCGGACCAGCGGCAGGAAGGAGCGTCCGTGCATCTCCTCCGGGACGTCGAGCCCCGCGGCGTCCAGGAGGGTCGGCGGCAGGTCCAGGGTGCTGACCGGGGCGTCGAGCACCCGGCCGCCGGCGAAGCCGGGGCCGCGCAGGGCCAGCGGGACCCGGATCGAACCGTCGTGGCAGGAGCGTTTGTACTCGGAGTTGCGGGTACGGAAGTGGCTGCCGTGATCGGAGGTGAACGCCACGATCGTGTCGTCGAGCAGGTCCATGCTGCGCAGCGCGTCCAGCAGCCGGCCCAGCCCCTCGTCGACGCGCCGGATCTGGCCGCAGTAGCCGGCGATGTGCCGGTGCGCCGTGCTGCCCGGCGCGGCGGCGGACAGCGCGGCCAGGTCCGGCGGCAGCCAGCGCCCGGTATAGCGCTCCTCGTAGCCGTCGGGGGCCGGGTAGTCGTCGACCTCGTTCTGGTGGTGCGGCTCGATGAGGGACAGGAAGAGGAAGAACGGCTCCTCGTGGTGGTCGGCGGCGAACCGGATCGCGGCGTCGAACAGCGCGTCCGAGCGGTAGCCGGGCAGCCGCACGGGGTCGCCGTCCTCGTCGTACATCACCGTGCGGTACGCGTCCGAGGTGAACTCCAGGACGTTGGCGGCCAGCCAGTGCTGGTACCCGCCGCGGTCCTCCGGCGGCACCGGGTCCTCGCCGGCCAGATGCCACTTGCCGATGTACCCGGTGGTGTACCCCGCGTCGCCGAAGTGGTGCGCGAGCGTACGGGCGTCGCGCGGCAGCGGAATCCCATTGCGGTAGCAGCCGGTGTCGGTGGGCCACCGGCCCGTCTGCAGCGCTGCACGGGCGGGCGCGCAGACGGGCTGCGGGGTGATCGCCGCCGACGCGTACGTGCCCGAGCGGGCCATCCGGTCGAACGCGGGCGTGAGGTCGAGCGGGTTGCCGCCCGCGCCCGTCGTGTCCCAGCGCTGCTGGTCGGTGAACACGACGATGACATGGGGCCGCCGGTCGGGCATCGGGGTCCTTTCGGCACGGTGGAGTGGGGAGTCATTTCAGGCCGGTCAGGGTGATACCGCGGACGAAGTAGCGCTGGCTGAAGATCAGCAGCAGGGCCGTCGGCACGAACATGATGACCGACCCCGCGGCGGTGAGGTGCCAGAGCTGGAACTGCTCCTGGCTGAACTGGGTCAGCCCCACCGGGATCGTCCGCATCTTCTCCGAGGTCGTCGCCACCAGCGGCCAGAGGAACTCGTTCCACTGGAAGACGAACGTGAACAGGCCCAGCACGGCCAGCGCCGGCTTGCACTGCGGCAGGATGATCCGCCAGTAGATGGTGAACTCGTTCGCCCCGTCCACCCGGGCCGCGTGGATGAGGTCGTCCGGGATGGGCTGGATGAACTGCCGCATGAGGAAGATCCCGAAGCCGTCCATGAGGAACGGCACGATCAGCCCCTGGTAGCTGTCCAGCCAGCCGAGGTCCGACATCATCACGTACAGCGGGATCATGCGGACGAACAGCGGGATCATCAGCGTCGCGAGGATCGCGACGAACAGCGTGTTCTTGAACGGGAAGTCGAACTTCGCGAACACGTAGCCCACCAGCGGATCGAAGATCAGGTGGGAGAGCGCGATCGCACCCGCGACGATCAGGCTGTTGAGGATGAAGCTGCCGAACGGCGCCTCCTCGAACAGCGTCGAGTAGTTGCCCCACTGCGGCGAATCCGGCCAGAGCACCGACTCCGCGGACAGCATCTCCTTCTCGGTCTGCAGCGACAGCGAGACGGTGTAGAGCAGCGGCACGATGGTGATCAGGCTGGCGATGGTGAGCAGCACGTAGGCGATCGCCTTGGACGTTCCGGCGGTCATCAGTACTGCACCTCCCTCTTCCTGCCGATGCGCAACTGCACCAGCGTGAACGCGACGATGACGAGCAGCAGCAGCACCGACAGCGCGGAGGCGTAGCCGAAGTTGCGGGAGCGGAACGCCAGTTCGTAGATGTGGAACACGAAGAGGTCCGACGCCTCCCCCGGGCCGCCGCGGGTGATGATGTACGCCTGCCCGAACGCCTGCAGCCCGGTGATCACGGCCATCACGGAGACGAACAGGGTGGTCGGGGTGAGCAGCGGCACCGTGATCCGCCGGAACTGCTGCCAGCGGTTGGCGCCGTCGACCTTGGCGGCCTCGTAGTACACGTCGGGGATGCCCTGGAGTCCCGCCAGGAAGAGGATCATCGTGTAACCGGTCGTCATCCACAGCGTGACCGCGACGATGGTGGCCACCGGGTGGGTGTTCAGCCACTCCTGGGTGGGCAGGCCGGTGTCCGACAGTATCCGGTTGAGGATGCCGAGTTCGGGGTCGAGGATGTTGCGCCACATCAGGCCGACCACGGCGATCGAGGTCAGGTACGGCACCAGGAGCGCGAGCTTGAACGCCAGGCTGCCGCGCAGCTTCTGGTTGATGAGCACCGCCAGGCCCATGCCCAGCACGATGGCGCCGACCGTGGTGGCGACGGCGAACTGGAGCGTGACCTTGAAGGCGTTGCGCGCCTGCGGGTCCTCGAAGGCGTTGGTGTAGTTGTCCATCCCGGCGAACTCGTCGGTCCGCTGGCCCGTCAGCATGCTGGTGTTGAGGATGTCGGCGATCGGGTAGTAGAAGAAGATCGCGAAGAAGACGAGCGCCGGCGCCAGGAACACGTACGCGGTACGCGCCTGGCGCCGGGCGATCGGGGAGCGCTTGGCGCGCTTGCCGCGCTTCGGCAGCTCCACGGGCTCCGGGCGCTGGGGGGCTTCCGCCGACGTCGCCATGTGCACTTAGCCCTTGAGGATGTTCTTGGCCGCGTCGTCGTAGGCCGCGAACGCCTCTTCCGCGTCCGCCCCCTCGATCAGCATGCTCTCGTAGAGCGTCTTGTAGATGTCCTCCAGCTCGCCCGCCTTGCCGGTGGTGTAGATGCCGGTGCGGAACTCCTCGGCGTACGGCAGCCCTTCGGTGAAGGGTTTGACGTCGGGGTTCTCCTGGACGGCCGACTCCTTCGCCCACGACTTGCGCGGCATCAGCATGCTGGACTCCTCGGTCGCCGCGGTCTCGGTCTTCAGCGCCGTGATCCGCTTGATGAAGTCCCACGACAGGTCGGGGCTCTTCGCCTTCGCCGGGACGAACAGCGTGGTGCCGCCGGCGACCGTCGCCTGCCGCTTGCCCTTCAGCGCGGGGGCGATCCCGTACTCCAGGTCCGGGTTGGACTCCTTGATGATCGGGATGTCCCAGGGGCCGGTGAGGATCATCGCGGTCCGTTCGGCCGCGAAGAACTTCGCGGCGCGCGTCACGTCCAGGGAGGTCGTCGGCTTGGGGGAGACCTTGTGCCGGTGCACGAGGTCCCGCTGGAACTGCATCGCCTCCATGGCGGCGGCGCGCGGCTGGAGCAGCTCGCCGCTGTCCGCGTCGTACTCGTGGACGCCGTTCTGGAGCATCCACGGGTAGGAGTAGCTGAGGTTGTCGTTGAGCACCGTGCCGCTCACGTCGCCGGAGGACAGCTCCTGGGCGGCGGCCAGGAAGTCGTCCCAGGTGGCGGGCGGTTCGATGCCCGCCTCGTCGAGCATCTTGCGGTTGTAGAACAGCAGCGTGCAGGTGTAGTGCATCTGGATGCCGTACACCTGGCCCTCGTGGGTGTTGTCCGAGACGGCGACGTCCAGCCAGTCGTCCGGGAAGCCGATCTTCGCGCCGTCCTTGTCGATGTACTTCTGCAGCGACAGCGCGTCCTCGCTGAGCGCGAACTCCTGCACCCAGCTGCCCGGCTCCTCCACCACGTCCGGCACGTTCCCGGACTGGAAGTCGGAGACGAGCTTGGTGCGCAGGTCCTCCCACTGGAACTTCTGCAGCTCCACGGTGACGCCGTGGTCCTTCTCGAACTGCGCGACGACGTCCTTGTACGCCTCGTACTCGTGCGCGTTGTTCCAGTAGGCGAGGAACGTGCCGCCGCCCCCGCCGCCGCCCGACTCGGCCTCGGGCGCCCCGGAGCCGCAGGCGGCCAGGGGGAGCGCCGCGGCGGCACCGCCGGCGACGCCCAGCATCCTGCGCCGGGTCATCCACTGACCGTTGATGGCTGGCCTTGCTGACATGCGGGTGCTCCTCTCGCCGTGCATTCGGTTGGTCACGCGCTCGTCGGACACGCGCTCGTTCACGTCGACTCCCTGGGTATGAAGGACCAGGGCAGGACGATCTCCCGGGCCGCCGGCGGCTCCGCCGCCGCCAGCCGTTCGAACAGCAGCCGGGCGACGCGGCTGAAGTCGATCTGCCGCTGGCCCACGGTGCTGAGCGCCGGATGGATCACCGAGCCCTCCTCGAGGTTGCCGACGCCGAGGACCGCCACGTCCCCGGGCACCGTGCGGCCGGTGTCGCGGACCGCCCAGATGGCGCTGATGGCCGCCCGGTCGGAGGCTACGAACAGCGCGTCCGGCGGCTCGGGCAGGGCCATGAGCGCGGCGGTGGCGCGGTAGCCCTCGACCCGGCTGTCGGCGCCGGTGCCGACGAGCCGGCCGTCCGGTTCGAGGCCGTGCCGCCGCAGCGCGTCCCGGTACGCCGCCAGCCGCGCGGAGCGGTCGTCCAGCTCCAGGTCGTGCCGGTGGCCCAGGAAGGCGACCCGGCGGCGCCCGGCGCTCAGCAGGTGGTCGAGCGCCTCGCCGCACGCCTCGTACTCCGGGGTGCGCACGACGTCGAAGCCGTCCGGCGCCACGGAGTTGTCGACCACGACCATCGCCAGCCGGCCGCGGGCCAGCTCGCCGAAGTCGCCGAAGTGGCGCGCGGAGTCGAAGAAGACGGCGCCGTCGGCCAGGCCCTGCCGGAGCAGCCGGGCCGCGTGCGCGGCGTGCGCGGGGGAGTCGACGATGAGGGTGAGGACGCCGTAGCCGTCGGCTTCGGCCGCCGCGTGCAGGTCGCGTACGAGCTGCTCCTGCACGGGGCTGCCCAGCGAGCCGATCACCAGGCAGACCCGCTCGGTGCGGCGCTTGCGCAGCCCGCGCGCGGAACTGTTCGGCACGTAGCCGAGATCCCGTACGGCCGCCAGCACCCGTTCGCGGGTGTCGGCGCCGATGCGGTTGTCCCGCCCGTTGACCACGTAGCTCACCGTCGCGACGGACACCCCCGCGAGGGCGGCGACGTCGCGGACCGTGGGACGCGTCTTCTTCGGCATGATGATACGTTTAAGCACCCGGAGCGCGGCAGGGTCAAGCCCTCGTGCGTGAAGTCTCCTGACGAATCGTCAAGTCCCAGGTCAGCGCGGTGCGCCTGTGGGCTAGATGCGCACCCCGTGCGAACGCAGATAGCGCAACGGGTCGACGTCGGACCCGTAGCCGGGACCCGTGCGGACCTCGAAGTGCAGATGCGGGCCCGTGGAGTTCCCGGTGGAGCCGGAGCGCCCGATGCGCTGCCCGGCGTTGACCGGCCGGCCCGCGCTCACGGTGATCGCGGAGAGGTGCGCGTACTGGCTGTAGCGGCCGTCGCGGTGCCGGATGACCACCTCGTAGCCGTACGCGCCCGCCCATCCGGCGCTGACGACCTCGCCGTCCGCGACGGAGCGCACACCGGTGCCGACCGAGACGGGGAAGTCGACCCCCGTGTGGTAGCCGCTGGACCAACTGCTGCCGCTGGCGCCGTACGGCGTGCCGGTGGCGGCGCCGGCGAGCGGGGACGTGTAGTCGGCGGCGGGCCTGGCCTCGGGTTTCGGCTTCGGTTTCGGCTTGGCCTCGGCCTCCCCCCGGCGCGCGGGGGTGCCCTTCTTCCCGTCCGGCTTCGTGCCGTCCGGCTTGGCCCGCTGCGGCTCGGACTTGCGGGGTTTGGCCTTGTCGGGCTTCGCCTTCCCGCCGGACTTCGCCTTGTCCCGGGGCTTCTGGGGCTTCGTCCCGGCCGGCTTCGCCCCGTCGCCCCCGGTCTTCTTCGTCGCCGTGTCGGGGGAGTCCGCGCGGGGCCTGGGCGGGGCGGCGGCACCGCCGCGGAGGCTGAGACGCTGGCCGGGGAGGATGAGGTCGGGGTCGGCGCCGACGACGCCGCGGTTGCGCTCGTACAGCGCGGGCCACCCGCCGCGTACGCGGTGCTGGTCGGCGATGCCGGAGAGGGTCTCCCCGGCGGCGACCTCGTGGTGGCCGGGCTTCTTGCCGACGGTGCCGGCGCGCCCGCCCTGCGGTGCGGCGGCGCTGCCCTCGGCGGCCGTCTCCACGTCGGCCCGGTCGGATAACGCGCCGTCGGACGGCGGCGCCGGGTTCTCCTGCGCCCGGCCCTTCGCCGGGCTGTGCACGGAGTCCGCGGGGGCGCCCGCGGCCGGCGTGACGGCGCCTGCGACCAGCGGCAGCGCGAGTCCCGCGCCGCTCGCGGTGACGGTGAGGGAGGCCCGCGACACCGGGCCGGGGCGGTAGCGGCGGTGCCGACCGCGCCCTGTGCGCTCTGACATGACTGAGTCACTTTCCGTGCGCCGAGACCTGAGCGAACGATAGAAGTGCCCGTCCGGTTGGACAAGGGGGCGTCCGCCGCCGTCTCCGTGACCTCGTACGTTGCAGCCGTCCCGGGCGGCTCCCGGAGCCTGCCGCGGCGCCCGTTCCCCGGATGGCCTAGCCCGACAGGAAGTTAGACAAAGTCTAATGTAGGATGGGTTCCATAAGCACGAGCAAGGAGGCGCCCACACATGACCACCATCCTCGACAAGAAGGCCCTGGACGTCACCGGCGAGGCGCTGCAGGGCGCGCTGGTCGATCTGCTGGATCTGTCCCTGCAGGGCAAGCAGGCGCACTGGAACCTCACCGGTCCCCTCTTCCGCGAGCTGCACCTGCAGCTCGACAAGATGGTCAAGCTCGCCCGCGGGCACGCCGACACGCTCGCCGAGCGGGCCGCGGCCCTGGGCGTGAGCCCGGACGGCCGGGCGAAGACCATCGCCGCCGGCAGCCCGCTGCCCGACATCGGCCCGGGGAAGATCTCCGACCAGAAGGTCATCGACGACGTCACCGACATGCTGGAGAAGGCGTCCGTACGCATGCGGCAGCGGGTCGCGGACACCGACGACACCGACCTCATCACGCAGGACCTGCTCATCACCGCGACGCAGGACCTCGAGCAGCAGGCGTGGTTCTTCCGCTCCCACCGCATCAGCTGACGCGGATCCGCAGCCGGCCGCGGGTCCGTCCCCCCGTCGGGTCCGCGGCCCTCCCGGCCGCGGCACGCGGCGGCACCGTCACTGCCGCCGCCCGCCGCGGCCTCCCCCCGCCCCGGCCCGCACGCGCCCCCCTGCGTGCGGGCCGGTGGCGCGTCAGGCCGGGTTCTCCGCGTGGGTCAGGGTCTGCCAGGCCACGAAGAGGTTGTTCGACCCGGCGGGCCGGCTCTGCTCGGTGTAGCGGCCGGTGTTGGTCATGGCGATGCCCATGCGGTGGTGCAGGGCGTTGTAGCCGATCTCGGTGACCGGGCCGAGGCCGCGGTCGACGCTGCCGCCGCAGAGCCAGCCGGGCGGCGCCTCGCCCAGCTCGTAGCGGGACTGGAAGCCGAGCGCGTGCCGCAGCCGCTCGCCTACGTCGGTCCGGTACAGGTCCTCGCCCTGGATCCGGGCGGTCTCGGCGACGTGCGAGATCGACGCCAGGCCGTATCCGGTGTGGGTGAAGTCGCGGCAGGTCTCCTGGGTCAGCCCGGTGACGAACGTGGACTGCCCCTGCCAGTAGTTGATGATCTTCTGCCGGGTGTCGAGGTTCTGCTTCGGCACCGTCCGGGGCAGCTCGCCGTCCGACTCCAGGTAGATGAACGCGGGCACGCGGGTGCGGAACGTCTGCATCGCCCTGTCGTACGCGCCCTTGTCCTCCAGGAAGACGGCGATGCCGACGGCCGCCTCCATCATCGTCAGCTCCCAGTTGCCGTTGGAGTTGGAGCCTCCGATGATCTTCGGCAGGTAGACGTCGCGCAGCATGGTCCGGAAGCGGCCCTCGTTCGCCCAGCCGCCGTCGTATGTGTACTTGATGATCTCGGCGGCCTTCGGCCAGGAGGAGCCGGCCCAGCCGGTCTGCAGCGGCGCGTTGCTGTTGGTGTGGTCCCTGATGGTCGCGGACCAGGCGTCCATCAGCTCGATGGACTTGCGCGCGTAGCGCTCGTCGCGGGTGAGGTACCAGGCGAGTGCGGTGGTGTACGCGGCGATCGCGTCCTCGCGCTCGTCCGTGCAGCCGTAGTTGGGGTTGGAGTACGAGCCGCACTCGACGATCGCGCGGGGCTTCGGCGTACGGCTCAGGCTCGCGTACTTGCTGCCCATCATCTGGTCGTAGGCGCCCTTCCAGGGCTGGGCGCCGGCGTTGACCTTTTCACGGGTGAAGTCCAACTGGCCCCGGGAGACGGTCACTCCCGGGTGGGTGAAGCTCGCGGGCGCGGCGTCGGCGCGTTCGGTGCCCGGCCAGCCGAGGAGCGAGGCGACCAGGGCCGTGACGGCCGCCACGAGGGTGGCGAACAGCGCGGCGCGCGGTCTGCGGCGATGGCGTGCGGGTGTGGGGGTGCCCTGCATGGTGGGGTCCATCCGTTCGCGTATATGAACTTTGAGTGTTCACATGAACACGGTGACAGTCGGGGACCTTAGGTACGTACCAACTGCGCGTCAAGGGCCGGGACATGACCCGCACACGCGACGACCGGGACGGGGCGCGCCTCGCCCCGTCCCGGTCGTCATCCGCCTGTGTGGGGCCCGGCCCCGCCCCAGCGGTCAGTCCCGGCCGGCCGGCCGTACCACCGCCGCCGCGCCCCCGCCGCGGCGCTCCGGCTCCGCCGCCGCGACCCAGCGCCCGTCGGGCAGCCGCTCGACGCCGGTCACCGCGCCGATCTCGCCGCCGTCGGCGAACTCGTGCCCCAGCGCGGCCAGTTCCCCGCTCTCCGGCAGCCCGAGGAACGCCGGCTCCGCCGACGTCGCGGCGGTGTTGCGCTGGGTCGCGCGCGGCGCCGCGATCGCCTCCGGCAGGGTCAGCCCGCGATCCAGCCGGCCGGTCAGCACCTGGAGCACGGTGGTGATGATCGTCGAGCCGCCCGGCGAACCGGCGGCCAGCAGGGGCTCGCCGTCGTCGAGGACGATGGTGGGCGACATCGAGGAACGCGGCCGCTTGCCCGGCCCCGGCAGGTTCGGATCCGGCACGCCCGGCACCGACGGGGTGAAGGAGAAGTCCGTCAGCTCGTTGTTGAGCAGGAACCCGCGGCCGGGCACGGTGATGCCGCTGCCGCCGGTCTGCTCGATCGTGAGGGTGTACGCGACGACGTTGCCCCACTTGTCGGCGGTCGTCAGGTGCGTGGTGCTCGGCCCCTCGTACGACGTGCCCTCCGGCGCGCGCTCCGCCTCGCAGCCGGCGTCCGGGCTGCGCGGGTCCCCCGGGGCGAGCGGGCTGGGCAGCACGGAGTCGGGGGAGATGAGGCAGGCCCGGGAGTCCGCGTAGGACTGGGAGAGCAGTTCCCGCGTCGGCACCTTCGAGAAGCGCGGGTCGCCCACCCAGCGGCCGCGGTCGGCGAAGGAGACGCGTGACGCCTCCAGGAAGCGGTGGAGGTACTGCGTCTCGGACAGGTCGCCGAGGTCGGTGCCCTCCAGGATGTTCAGGGCCTCGCCGACGGTGGTGCCGCCGGACGACGACGGCGCCATGCCGTAGACGTCGAGCCCGCGGTAGCCGACGCGGGTCGGCTGCTGCGGCGCCACCCGGTACGCGCGCAGGTCGGCGGGGCGCAGGTCGCCGGCGCGAACGACCCGGTCGGCGGCCGGGTCCACGGGCGGGCGGCGCACCGTGTCCGACACGTCCGCGCCGAGGTCGCCGCGGTACATCGCGCGGGCGCCCTCGTCGGCCAGTTGCCCGTAGGTGGCGGCCAGGTCGGGGTTGCGCAGCGTACTGCCCACCTCGGGCAGCTCGCCGCCGGGCAGGAACAGCTCCCGGCTGGCGGGGAAGTCGCGGAAGCGCGCCTCGTTGGCCGCGGTCTGCGACCGGAACGTCCCGTCGACCGTGAAGCCCTCGGCCGCCAGCCGGGTCGCCGGCGCCAGCGCCTCGCCCAGCGAGGAGGTGCCCCACTGCCGCAGCGCCTGCTCCCAGGTCGCGGGCGTGCCGGGCACCCCGACGGACAGGCCGCTGGTCACCGCCTGGTCGAACGGGATGGCCTTGCCGTCCTCGGTGAACAGTTCCTCGTCGGCGGAGCGCGGGGCCGTCTCGCGGCCGTCGAGGGTGGCGACACGGCCGCTCTTCGCGCTGTAGTACACGAAGTAGCCGCCGCCCCCGATGCCGGCCGAGTACGGCTCGGTGACGCCGAGCGCGGCGGCGGTGGCGACGGCGGCGTCGACCGCGTTGCCGCCGTCGCGCAGCACCTCGATGCCGGCGGCGGTGGCGTCGGCGTCGACGCTGGCCACGGCGCCGCCGTAGCCCGTCGCCACCGGGGACTTCGGCGGTGCGGGCGCGTCGGGCCCGGCGGCTGTCGGCGGGGCGGCGGCCGCGACGGTGGCGAGGATCGCGGCGAGGGCGAGTGGGACGGCGGGGCTGGGCCGCATGGGTGCCTCCCGGACGGGTGGGCGTCAGGACCCGGCCCATTGTCGTGACCGCGACGGGCGCCGTCACCGGGGCGTGCCGGACCGTTCGCGGAAGATCGGTACCGAAGTCGTTGGACGGATCGTCTAGAGTTGGACGCTATGACTCATCTGGTGGACGAGCGATCCGGCCGTACGTACCCCTTCGACGCCCTCCGCTGGCGCGCAGACGACGGCACCCCCCTCCAGGTCGGCGGCGTGTCCGGCATCGGCAGGGACGACATCGACACCGGCGAGCGCTCCCTGTGGCGCTACCGCGCCGCCCTGCCCTTCGGCATCGAGGCGCCCGTCTCCCTCGGCGAGGGCCGCACCCCGCTGCTCGCCCGCCGCTGGGGCGGAATCGACGTGCTGTTCAAACCGGAGTGGTTCGGCCCCACCGGAAGCTTCAAGGACCGCGGCACCACCGTGATGATCTCCGCGCTCGCGCAGCTCGGCGTGCGCGAGGTCATCGAGGACAGCTCCGGCAACGGCGGCGCCTCCGTCGCCGCCTACTGCGCCGCCGCCGGCATCCGCGCCCGCATCCTCGCCCCCGAGGGCACCTCCCCGGCGAAGGTGCTCCAGGCCCGCGCGTACGGCGCCGAGGTCGAACTCGTGCCCGGCGGCCGGGACGCCACCGCCGCCGAGGCCGTACGCCGGTCCGCCACCGTCCCGTACGCGGGCCACAACTGGCACCCGCTCTTCCTCCAGGGCACCAAGACCCTCGCCTACGAACTCTGGGAGGACCTCGGCTTCGCCGCACCCGACTGCGTCGTCACCGTCGCCGGCGCCGGCAGCACCGTCCTCGGCCTCGACGCCGGCTTCGGCGAACTCCACGCCGCCGGGCAGATCCGCCGCCGCCCCCGCATCCTCGCCGCCCAGCCCGCCAACTGCGCCCCGATCCACGCGAGCTTCCGCGCCGGTGCCGACGGGCCCGTACCCACCGACTATGCCCCGACCATCGCCGAGGGCACCGCCATCCGCGAGCCCGTCCGGCTGCCGGAGGTGCTACGCGCCGTGCGCCGCTCCGGCGGGGACATGGCGGCGATCGGCGAGGACGGCATCCGCGCCGCCGTCGCCGGCCTCGCCGCCCTCGGGCTCTACGCCGAGCCGACCAGCGCCACCGCCGCCGCGGCCGTCGACGTCTTCCGCGCCCGCGGCGCCATCCGGCCCGGCGAGACGACCGCCGTGCTGCTCACCGGCACCGGGCTGAAGGCGGCTCCGGTGCTGGCCGAGCTGTTCGGGGGCGGGGCGTGAGCGCCGAGGACGAACTGCTGCTGCGCGAGGCCGAGAAGATCGCCACCGCCCTGGGCCGGATGTTCCCCGGCGTCTGCGAGGTCGTGCTGCACGACCTGCGCGACCCGCGGCACGCCGTCCGCACGGTCGAGAACCCGCTCTCCGGTCGCGGCCCCGGCGCCCCGGCCACCGAGCTGGGCCTCGCCCGCATCGAGGACCCCGACTACCCCGAGGTCATCCAGAACTACCCCAACCGGTTCCCCGACGGCCGCCCCGCCAAGAGCACCTCGATCGGCATCCGCAACTCCACCGGCGCGTACATCGCCGCCCTCTGCCTCAACCTCGACGTCTCCGTCCTCGACCGCACGGCCCGCACCCTCCAGGCGCTCACCGCGGTCGAGGACCCCGGGCTGCCGCTGACCGAGACCCTGCGGGCGCGTACCGCGGACGAACTGCGCGCGGCGGTGGAGGAGTTCGCCGCCGCCCGCGGCCAGACCCCGCGGGCGCTGGCCTCCGCCGACCGCCGCGAGCTGGTCCGCGAGCTGCGCGAGCGCGGCCTGCTGGAGGTCAGGAGCGCGGTGCGGCTGGTCACCGAGCTGCTGGGGGTCTCGCGGGCGACGGTCTACAACTACCTGCGGTGAAGCGGGGGCCAAGGGCCACGTCCCGGTACGGGGCCGAACGGGGCCCTGCCGCCGCCCCCGTTCGGCCCCACTCTGGATGCGTACGGACAGCGGGCGTTCGAGGCTGACGGTGGAGGTGTGCCATGGCACCCAGACGATTCCCCCGCCGAGCCGCGGTCCTGCTCCTCGCCCTGCTCACCGTCGTCGCGGCCGGCGGCCCCGCCGAGACGCTCCCCCGCGGGCAGCAGCACCGCGCGTCGGCCCCCTTCCGCCATCCCGGAGTGCTCGTCGGCAGCGCCCAACTGCGCGCCGTACGCGCCCGGGTGAACGACGGCGACCGGCCCTTCCGGGCATTCCGCGCGATGCGCCGCAGCCGCTACGGACGGCTCTCCTACGTCCCCCACCCGGTCCCGGTCGTCGAGTGCCCGCCCGACACCAACCCCGGCGTCGGCTGCACGGACGAGCGCGAGGACGCCATCGCCGCGTACACCCACGCGCTGATCTGGGCCGTCACCCGCGACCGCGCCCACGCCGAGAAGGCCGTGCAGATCATGGACGCCTGGTCCGCCCGGCTCACCGACCACACCGAGGGCAACGCCCCGCTGCAGGCCGCCTGGGCGGGCTCCTCCTGGGCGCGGGCCGCCGAGCTGATGCGCGCCACCTACGACGGCTGGCCGCGCGCCGGCGTACGCCGCTTCGAGCGGCTCCTGCGCGACGCCTACCTCCCCGAGGTCACCGGCGCCGTCCCCGACTACAACGGCAACTGGGACCTGGCGATGACCGACGCCGCCATCGGCATCGCCGTCTTCCTCGACGACCGCCCCGCCTACGACGAGGCGCTGCGCCGCTTCCGCGCCCGCGTGCCCGCGTACTTCTACGTACACGCCGACGGCCCGCGGCCCAAGCCGCCGCCCGGCGGGGAGATCGACACCGCCGAGGAGATCACCACCTACTGGTTCGGACAGCGCACCTACCCCGAGGGCCTGGCCCAGGAGGCGTGCCGCAACCTGATGCACGTCGGCTACGCGCTCGCCGCCACCGCGCACATCGCCGAGACCGCCCGGCTCCAGGGCACGGACCTCTACGCCGAGGTGCAGCCGCGGATCACCGCCGCGCTGGAGCTGCACTCCCGCTACCAGCTCGGCGAACGCCCGCCCGCGTCGCTGTGCGGCGGCCGGGTGGAGCGCACCATGGGCCCCGACCTGGAGGTGGCCTACCACCACTACCACGACCGGCGCGGCGTGGACCTGCCGCAGACCGCGAGGCTGCTCGCACGGCAGCGCCCTGGCGGCACCGACGACTTGTTCGTCGCCTGGGAGACCCTGACGCACGCGGCCGGCCCCGGCTGACGCCGGCGGCCCGCCACCGCCACCCATCCCGACCCGAGGAGGCGCCCCATGCTCACGACCGCCGGCACCGCCGCCCAGCCGGACAGCCCGCCCCCCTACACGGACCCCGCCCACGGGCCGGCCGTGACCGCGACCGCCGTCGTGCAGGACCGCGCGGGCCGGGTGCTCGTACTGGAGCCCGCCGAGCCGGCCGCGGACACCGGGCCCGTGCTGCCCGGCGTCGCCGTCTCCGGCCGGCACACCCCGGAGGAGGCGCTGACCGTCGCGCTGCGCGACGCCCTCGGCACCGACCTGGCCGCCGGGCGGCTCCTCGCCGTGGACTGCGTCCCCCCGGCCGAAGGACCCGCCGGCATCGTCCACCTCTACGCCGCCCCGCCCCCGGCCGCCCCGCCTCCGGCCGCGGCCCGGAGCGCGGCGACCGCCGCCGGCGACGGGCAGCCCGCCGGGCTCACTCCTCGCTGGCTGGAGCGCGACGCCGCCCTCGCCGCCCTGCCCGCCCCCGCCTCGGGCCGGCTGCGCGCCGCGCTGGACGCCTGGGACACCGGTGCCGTCGCCCACCTCGTCGGCGGGGAACCGCAGCCAGGCTCGTCCGCCGCGCTCTCCGCGGGCCGCCGCGCCGAGCTGGAGCACGCCGCCGCGCTCGACCCCTCCTCGTACCTCGCCGTGCGCCCGCGCGTGCTCGTCGGCGCCGGCGCACTGGTGCGCGACGGCGCGGGCCGGCTGCTGCTCGTACGCGCCGGCTATCGCCGCGACGACCGCTGGCAGATCCCAGGCGGCGGCGTGGACAGCGACCTCGGCGAGACCCCGCGCCCCGCGGCCCGGCGCGAGCTGCGCGAGGAGACCGGGCTCGACCGGCCGCTGGGCCGGCTGCTCGTCGTCGACTTCGCCTCGCGCAGACCCGCGCCCGCGCTCGTCATCTACGCGTACGACGGCGGCGTGCTGGACGCCGCCGACCTGGCCGGCATCCGCGTCGACGGCACCGAGATCGTGGACTGGCGGCTGGCGGCACCGGACGAGTTCGACGACCTGCTCACGCCGCGCGGCGCCGCCATCGCGCGGGCCGGCCTCGGCGCGCTGGCCGACGGCGGCGGGCCGCTCGACCTCGTCGCGGGCCGGCCGGCCTGAGCGCGGCGGCCGGTCCGTACCGTACGGGCCGGTACCGGCGGGCGGGTGCGGCGCCGCGTACGGTACGGACCGGGCGGGCCGGCGGCCCGTGTGCCACCGCCCTACGCATTGGTAACGTCCGGTCATGAGCGGACACGTACGCACCGAGCGCACCGGCCCCGTCACCACCGTCGTCCTCGCCCGCCCCGCGGCCCGCAACGCCGTCGACGGCCCCACCGCCGCCGCACTGGCCGCCGCCTTCCGCGACTTCGAGGCCGACCCCGGCGCCCGCGTCGCCGTGCTCTGGGGCGAGGGCGGCACGTTCTGCGCGGGTGCCGACCTCAAGGCGGTCGGCACTCCCGACGGCAACCGCGTCGCCCCCGACGGCGACGGGCCCATGGGCCCCACCCGGATGCGGCTGACCAAGCCCGTCATCGCCGCCGTCAGCGGGCACGCGGTCGCCGGCGGGCTGGAACTGGCGCTCTGGTGCGACCTGCGGGTCGCTGAGGAGGACGCGGTGTTCGGCGTCTTCTGCCGCCGCTGGGGCGTGCCGCTGATCGACGGCGGCACCGTGCGCCTGCCCCGGCTGATCGGCACCGGCCGGGCACTCGACCTCATCCTGACCGGCCGCCCCGTGCCGGCCCCCGAGGCGTACGGGATGGGCCTTGCCAACCGCCTCGTGCCCACCGGCCGGGCGCGTACCGCGGCCGAGGAACTGGCCGCGGAGATCGCCCGCTTCCCGCAGACCTGCCTGCGCGCCGATCGCGCCTCGGCGCTGGAGCAGCACGGGCTGCCGGAGGAGGAGGCGATGGAGGCGGAGCTGCGCCACGGCAGCGCCGCGCTGGGCGAGGCGGCGGCCGGGGCCGGGCGCTTCGCCGCGGGGGAGGGGCGGCACGGGGCGTTCTGAGGAGGAACGCGGCCGGCTCAGCCGGGGACCGGGAGCGTGAACGACCCGCGCGGCGAGTCCCAGTGCCCGCCGTCCGCGATGTGCGAGACGACCGCACGCTCCAGCGTCGTACGCGCCCGCAGCGCCGCGACATCCGCGGGCGTACGCACCACGCGCCGGAACACGAACTCCACGATGCCGCGGTCCGGCACCGCCAGCCCGTGCTCGTCGGGCGGCGGCACATCGGCCGGGTCCCGCGGATCGAGCGTGAACCGGCGCTGGAAGCGCATGATGTTGCTCTCGGCCGGCAGGTACTCCCCGAGCTGCGGATCCAGCAGCCACGACGCGCAGTTCAGCCGCAGCGCGCCCAGGCCCGCCGCGCCCAGGAACCCGCCGAAGCGGGGCGGGAAGAACTCCGCCGCCCGCGCGTACGACTCCTCGCACGACCGCGGGTCCAGCGCACCGCCCTCCGGGACGTGCACCTCGAGCCCGCGGCCGGCGACCGGATCCCGGTCGAGGTTGAACTGCAGCCGGCCGAGCCGGTAGAGGATGCCGCCGTACGGCAGCACCATCCACCACTGCTTGTCCATGCCGCCGGCGCCGTGCATCCGCCGGTGGACCCCCACCTTGTTGCCCAGGTCGGCGAGCGTCGCCCAGGACACGTCGTCCGGCACGTCGTGGCGCGCGTGGTACGCCCGTACCTCCGGCAGGGCGGCGAGGAAGACCGCAGTGTGGAACCAGCGCCCCGCCGCGCCCAGCGCCGCCGGCAGCGCGGGCCCGCTGCCGGGACCGCGCCGGTCGTCGCCGACCGACCCCAGCCCGGCCGTCAGCGCGGCGACGGCGCGGTCCAGCAGCCACGCGTACGCCGAGCCGCCGGCGGTCACCTCCGCCAGCGCGGCGGCCAGTTCTGCGTCCTCGCGCTCGGGGACGCCGACGGCGCGCAGCAGCGCGGTCAGCTGCGCGCCCTGCGGTACGACGGCGGGCGGTGGCGCGGGGTGGGCGGCTGCCAGGGCGTCGGTCCACGGGGCGTAGGTGCCGTCGAGGCCGAGCTGGTCGCGGACGGCGGCGGCGTTCAGGTCGGTCACGCCACGATCATCTCAGCACACCGGCAGGCCCGGAACGGGGGCGTCGTTGGCGCCGCCCTTGATGTAAACGACGCTGACCCATACGCCGGTGTTGCCGCTGTCGTCGTCGGTCTTCCCCCACCAGACGTTCGTCCACTCCCCGGACGTCTCCCGGTAGGACTTCTTCTCCTGGCAGAAGAAGTAGTTGGTGCCGGCGTAGAGCGTGCCGGCCGGGCGGTGCGCCGAGTCGTACGACGAGGCGGTCTTCCACACCTGGCAGTTGTACTTCCCGCCGCCGATGGGCGTGCACGAAGGGTCGGGAGCCGAGCCGCCGCCGGTGCTGTCGTCGCCGCCCGACGTGCTGCCGCCGTCGTCGCCGCCACCGCTCCCGCCGCCGGTGCTGCCGTCGTCGCCCCCGCTGCCGCCGCCCGAGCCGGAGCCGCTGCCGTCGCCCGTGCCGCCGCCGTCGCCGCCGCCGTCCGAACCGCCGGTGCCGCCGCCCGCCGCGCCTTCCTCCTCGGCGGGGGAGCCGCCGCCGTCCGCGGCCGGCTCGTCCTCCTTCTCCCCGCCCTTCTCCTCCTCGCCGTCCTTCTGGCCCTTCCCGTCCTTCTCGGCGCTGCCGTCCCGCTTCCCGTCCGCGCCGCCCTCCCCGGGCGACGGGGAGGCGGCCCCGGCGGCGGGCTCCTCCGTCTCCTCGCTCGCGGTGTTCTCGCCGTCGTCGCCGCCGGCCAGTGCGTACGTCACGCCGCCGCCGGCGAGCAGCACAGCCGCTGCGGCGGCGGCGACCGGCACCCAGCGGCGTCCGCCGCGGCGCCGTTGCGGCGCCGTCTGCTCGGCCGTACGGGACTCCGTGCCCGCCGGCCCGAGCTGCGGCGGGCCGAACTGGCCCTGCGGGGCGGCGTTGCCCCCGGGCGCAGCGGGCGCCCCCGGCCCGTACGCGCCGGGCGGCGGCGCGGCCGGCACCCGGCCCAGCCGCACCGTGTCCGGCCCCTGGGCCGCCGGCGGCCCGGCCGTCGCGGCGATCGGCTCCAGCAGGGTCCGGGCCCGGTCGACGCCGGCGCGCTCGCCGGGGTCCTTGGCCATCAGCGCCTGCAGCACGGGCGCGAGCGGCCCGGCCCGGCGCGGCTCCGGCAGCGGGTCCACGATGATCGCGGTGATCGTCGACCACGTGGACGTACGGCGGAACGGCGAGATCCCCTCCACCGCCGCGTACAGCGTCGCGCCCAGCGACCACAGGTCGGAGGGCGGACCCGGCTGCTCACCGCGCGCCCGCTCCGGCGCCAGGTAGTCCAGCGAGCCGACCAGCTCGCCGCTGCGCGTCAGATGCGTGCTGTTGCCGTCGGCCGGCTCCTCCATGGCGGCGATGCCGAAGTCCGTGAGCACGACGCGGCCGCCGCGCTCCAGCAGGATGTTGCCCGGCTTCACGTCCCGGTGCAGCACCCCCGCGCGGTGCGCGGCGCCGAGCGCGTCGACCACCTTCAGCCCGATCTGCGCGGCCTCGGCCGGCGTGACACCGCCGCGCTCGCGCAGCACGTCGTCCAGCGACGGCCCGTCGACCAGCTCCATCACGATGACCGGCCGGCCCTCGTGCTCCGTCACGTCGTGCACCGCGACGACACCGGGATGGCGCACCCGCGCCGCGGCGCGCGCCTCCCGCTCCGTACGCAGCCTCATCTCGGCGAGGTCGCGCGCGTCCGAATCGCTGAACGCCCGCAGCTCCTTGACCGCGACCTCGCGCCCCAGCCGCTCGTCGACGGCCCGCCACACGGTGCCCATGCCCCCGCGTCCGAGCTGCCCCACTACCCGGTAGCGCCCGGCGAGTACCCGCCCAGGCCCTTCCGCCCCGTCCCCCATGTGCATGCTCTGCCCCGTATCACGTGTCCAAGAAGTGGCAGCTTACGTCCCATGGGACGTACGGGACGGGTGACTGGTCAGTAGCACCCTCTGGCGCGAAACATGTCCCGCCCCCGCCCGGCACTTGAGGCGATCTTCGCGCCCCGTGTATCCCGGTGGGTGCGACGTCCCGGGGAGGGTCCCGACGCCACGCCTCGCCGCGTGGCCGGCCGAGGGGAGAGGCAGTGCGCGGGAGTGGGGCATCCGAACGGACCGACGGGGCCGCGCACGGCCGCGCGGGTGCGGCCACGGCTGCGGCGTACGGCATCGCGTGCCTGGTGCACCTGGTGACGGCAGGCCTGCTGACCGGCGGTCTGCTGCTGATCGTGCTCGGCTTCGAGACGGTCGTGCAGCCGGTGGTCGGCCTGGTCATGCTCGCACTGGCCGGCAGCCTGCGACCGCCGTTCGCGCGGCTCGATCCGGACCTGCCCGCGTTGCGCCGGGCGGACGCGCCCGCGCTGTACGAACTGCTCGACCGGATCGCCGACACGGTCGGCGTCCGGCGGCTCGACGCGGTCCAGGTCGGCACGGAGTTCACCGTACGGGCCGACGCCTGCGGCATCCGCCGCAGACTGAAGCTGGAGGTGGGACTGCCGCTGTGGCTGACCCTCACGCCGCAGGAGCGGGTCGCCGCCGTCGCGCACGAACTGGGGCGCCACGCCTCCGGTGACCCGCGCCGGGCAGCGCTGGTCAGTACGGCGCTCGCGTCGCTTGCCGCGGGAGCCGAACTGGCCGAGGGCAGGTCGGGCGAGGGGGACACGCACCTGGCCGCCTCCCCGACCGTCCGGTGGGCGGACGACATGGCCCAGGCGGCGGCGCGCTTCAACGCCCGGGGCCAGGTGGCGAACTGGGCCCTGTGGCTCCCCCGGCTCGCCGCCCGCGGCACGGGCCGGCTGCTGCTCCGGCTCACCCGGCCGGGGACGCGGCGCGCGGAGTTCCGGGCCGACGCGCTCGCCGCCCGGACGGCCTCGACCGAAGCGGCGGTCCGCGCCCTACGCGCGCAGGGGCTGGCGGACAGCGTCTCCCTTGAAGTGCACCGTCTGGCGGTGGCCGCGTACACCTTCGGCCGGGCGGGCGGCACCCGGGAAGGCGAGCAGGACCTCTGGGAGAAGCTCGCCGCGCACGCGGCAGGGCTGTCCGACCGCGTACGGGATGCGCCGGCGGAAGCGGGCACGCCCGGGCCGGACGGCGCTGCCGCCGCGGACGGCACCGTCCTTCCCGCCGCCCGCGCGCGGGTGGACCGGCTGCTCCAGGCGCCGCACCTGCCGGCGGTGATCACCCCGGACGCGACCGCAACCGAGGCCATCGGGAACGAACTCCGCGGGCCCATGCGGCTGCTGGCCCGCAAGGTCGTCCAGGACCGCGTCTTCGCCTGAGCCGCCCCCGGTCCCCGCCGCGGCGGCACGCGCTTGTTTGCGTTCTGGTGCAATCCCCGGCCCCGGCATGCCGCGCCGGGCGATCCTGCCGTGACGACCGGAACACAGGGGGACAAGCATGAAATCGTGGCAGACCCGTACATTCCTGGGCGTCGCCGCGCTGGCGGCGCCCTTCGCCCTCGCGGCGCCGGCACCCGCCTCGGCACCCGCGGACGGCGCGGCCGCCGGCGGCTCGGGTACGGCGGCCGCCGCGGAGGCGGTGCCGAACAACGACCCGTCGTTCCTGCAGGTCTACGACGCCAACGTGGAGAACCTGCCGACCACGACGGAGTCCTGCCCCGGCGACTGGCACGACCTCATGTACTACATGCGTCTCCAGGAGTACCGGCCGGACATCTACCTCGTCCAGCAGATCAGCAACCGCGCCCAGCTCGACCTGCTGCTGACGCGGATGGAGGAGCACTTCGGCGAGAGCTACGCCGGCGTCCTCGCCGAGAACAACCCCGCCGACTACGACAACGGCTGCAGTGGCAAGGTGAAGCAGACCAACGGCGTCATCTGGCGTACCGACCGGCTGTCGCTGAAGACGTCCGCCTCGCCGGACAACCGGTGGCAGGCGCAGCGCGAGTACCCCGCCGGCTCGAAGCAGTGCGTCAACAACGACCAGCCGCGGAGCAAGGGCGTCAAGGCCCTGCTCCTCGACAAGCTCTCCGGCAAGACCGTCACCGCCGCCTCCTTCCACTGGCCGACGCAGGAGCACGGCGGCACGTACTGCAACGTCTCCAACGCCGGCGAGCTGAGCAACGAGCTGACCGAGGACGGCTACGGCGTCGCCGACCTCTTCGTCGCGGGCGGCGACACCAACCACTCCGCCAGCTCCACCAACGGCCAGGACAACTGGACCACCTGGTACAAGGCCACCAACGCCGACATCGGCGGCCAGCACCGCTTCCGCGACGCCGTCTACGCAGGCTGCGCCGACGCGGGCGGCTCCATCCCGGACTGCCTCGCCGACAAGTGGACGCTGCACACGACGACGCCCCGCCGTATCGACTTCCTCCTCGCCCGCAACGCGACCGGCGCGCCGCCGCGTACGAGCAACCCGGTCGTCCCGACCTTCGACGAGGGCGACGCGGCCGACCTGGAGCTGACCGGCAGCGACAACCAGGACATGGACTACTCCGACCACCGGTCCGTGGGGGCGCGCATCCACTACTGACCCGCAAGCCGCCCCGGGCAGGGGACACGCGCCGGCACATGCTGCGGACCGGCGCGCGTGGCCGGGGCTTGCCGGAGCCGGGGCGTCCGGTTCCGGTACGGGGCCGGGGTCGGCGGTCGCGCGGACCGCTGCCCCTGGTCCCGCACACCGACCGCTCCCGAAGGCCCGCCCCGCGCCACCGCCCGGCGCGGGGCGGGCGCCTCCTCGGGCCGGGCGCTCGGGGCGGGCCGTTCGGAACGGTCCGCTGGGAACAGTCCGTTGGGAACGCCCCGTCCAGAGCGGGCCGTGCGCCGTCCTCAGCGCAGCAGCGCCAGGACCGACGCCACCGTGTCCGCCTCCGCCGCCGTCTTGTCGTCCCGGTACCGCACCACGCGCGCGAACCGCAGCGTCACCCCCTCCGGATAGCGCGGCGAGCGCTGCACCCCGTCGAACGCGATCTCCACCACCAGCTCCGGGACCACCACCACGCCCCAGTCCTTGTGCGCCACCGCCAGCTCCTGCAGCCGCTCCGTCTGCCACGCCAGCAGCGCGTCCGTCATCCCCTTGAACGTCTTGCCGAGCATCGCGAACGAGCCGTCCTCGCGCCGGGCGCCGAGGTGCAGGTTCGACAGCGTGCCCGTACGCCGCCCGTGGCCCCACTCCGCCGCCAGCACCACCAGGTCCAGCGTGTGCACCGGCTTGACCTTCAGCCACGCCGCGCCGCGGCGGCCCGCGCTGTACTCCGAGTCCAGCGCCTTGACGACGACGCCCTCGTGGCCGCGCGCCAGCGTCGCGACGGTGAACTCCCGCGCCGCCGCCCGCTGCTCCGCGTCCCCGGGGTCGGCCACCTCGATCCGCCGCACGCGGCGCGGCGCGGGCGTGATCCGGGCCAGCTCGGATTGGCGCTCGCGCACCGGCGCGGTCAGCAGGTCGCGGCCGTCGACGGCGAGCAGGTCGAAGAAGACCGGATACACCGGCAGCGTCTCCTGCGCACCCGCCACGTCGACCCGGGAGCCCACCCGGCCCGCCACCTCCTGGAAGGGGCGCGGGTCGCCGCCCGCGCCGAGCGCGATCACCTCGCCGTCGAGTACGGCCGAGGCCGTGCTCAGCTCGTGGGCGGCGGTGACGACCTCGGGGAGCCGGTCGGTGATCTCGTCGAGCGTGCGGGTGTAGATCCGTACGTCGTCGCCGTCCCGGTGCACCTGCACCCGGATGCCGTCGAGCTTCTCCTCCACCGCGCAGGGGCCGAGCTTGCCGATCGCCTCGTCGACGTCCTTCGCGGACTGCGCGAGCATCGGCTGCACGGGGCTGCCGACCGACAGCCGGAAGTCCGCCAGCGCCTCAGGACCGCGGGCGAGCACCGCCTCGGCGACCGTGCCCACGGAACCGGCGAGCATCACCGCGCGCCGCACCCGCGCCGGGTCGGTGTCCACCGCGGCGGCCAGACCCTCGGCGGCGAGCGCGTCCAGCGCGCCCTGCCGCAGCTCGCCGCCGATCAGCCCGGCGAGGAACCGCTGCTCCTCCGTGGTGGCGGCGCCCAGGAGCTCGTGCAGCAGCCGGCGCCGCTCGGCCTGCGCGCCCTTGCCGGAGACGGCGGCGATGGCGTCGAAGGCGTCGTGCACCTCGCGCACGGTGAGCTGCGGCTGCCGGGCCGCCGCGGGCGCGTCCTTCAGCGCGCTCCAGCCCACCCCGGTCCTGCGCTGCGGCAGCCGCCCCGCCAGGTACGTGACCACGAGGGGCGCGTCGGCGGGATCGGCCTCGCGGAACACCGCGGCGAGCAGCGCGGTCTTCTCCGTACGGGCCCGGGTGGCGGCGATCTCCCGCGAAGTACGGGCGATGTCGGCGAAGAGCATGTCCCCATCGTCACCCACCCCGCTGACATCCGCCCCGCGACGGCCGCCGACCCGGGTCAGCGGCCGCCCATGAACCTGCCCAGCGGCGCGACCAGCTCGTCCTCCTCGTACGACAGGTGCGACAGCAGCGCCTCCGCCAGCAGGTCGACCGCGCCGCGCAGCTCCGCCGTCCCCTCCGGGTCCGCGACGAAGGCGACCAGCGCGCGGTCGACGCGCTCCAGTACCTCGTGTATGACGAGGTGCTCCTCCGACAGCCGGTCGAGCACGGGCGCGAGCCGCGGGTCGAACCTGCGCAGCTGCGGGAACAACTGCTGGTCCTCGGTGGTGTGGTGGAGGGTGACGAACCGGCAGTACGCGGCGCAGTGGGCGCCGAGGGACCAGTTGTTCTGCCGCAGGGTCATCGTCGCGATGTGCGAGCGGGCGGCGGCGGCGGTGAGGGTTCCGCCGGCCACCTGGACGACCAGCTCGCGCAGCCGGTCCAGCTCGTCGCGCAGGTGGTCGTGGACCTCGACCAGGTGGTGGCCCGCGGAGACGTCCTCGCCGGGGCCGGCCGTACGGGCCGCGGGCACGGTGGGGCGGGTGCTCTCGTTCCAGAGCACTGCTCTCGAAGTGGACCGCTGCTCTCGACCATCCGTACCGGGCGGACCGCCGTCACTCGGCTGAGCCGGCACCCGGGCCCCCTCCCGCTCGTCGTACACCCGCTCAGGCACCGCGCCCACGCTCCCCGGCGACCAGTTCGCGAACGGCCGGGGCGACCTCGCCGGCGAAACGCTCGATCTCCTGCGGGTCGCCGGTCAGCAGGAGGAACGTGCTCGTGCCGTACGACAGCGCGAACTCCGCGAGCTGCTCCGCCGGGTGCTCCTCGCCGAGGTTGAGCAGCCGCCGTACGTCCCCGGGGGCTCGCCCCGCCGCCACCGCCGCCTCGTCGATCACGGCGTTGCCGTCGGCGATCGCGGCGGGGGAGTCGAAGTACGGCAGCGAGGGCAGCCACCCGTCCGCCGCGCGGCCGACGAGACGCAGCATCCGCGGCTTGTACGCGCCGAGCCAGATCTCCATGTCGTGCGCCGGCCGCGGCCCGCGCTTGGCGCCCTGCACCTGGTAGTGCCGCCCGTCGAACCGGATCCCGCCGCGGGCGTCGGTGTCCCAGGTGTCCCGGATGATCCGGATCCCCTCGTCCAGCGCCTCGACGGCCTCGCCCGGCGAGCGCCGCGGCCCGCCGAGCGCCGCGATGGCGTCCCAGAACCCGCCGGCGCCGAGCGCCAGCTCGAACCGGCCGCCGCTGAGCAGGTCCAGGCTCGCGGCGCTGCGCGCCAGCAGGGCGGGCGGGCGCAGGGGGAGGGGGTGGACGTTGCCGGACAGGGTGATCGAGTCCGTGCGCGCGGCGACGTAGGACAGCAGCGTCCAGGTGTCGAGGAAGGCGGGCTGGTACGGGTGGTCCTGGAAGGTGACCAGATCGGCGCCGGCGCGCTCGGAGAGCTGTGCGAGCGCGACGGTCGCCTGCGGGTCCCGGCTGGAGGGGACGGGGTTGATGCCGAAGCGGAGATCGTGGCCGTAGTCAGGCATGGCGCTTCCTCAGCGGACGGGGTTTAGTTCGTGATGCGAACCAGATTATTTCGCGCCGCGAACTAGTGTCAAACTGGGTGTGTCCCCGGAGGTGTCATGACGACAGAACAGACGGCACCCGCACCGGCACCGGTGAAGGCGGCGGAGGCCGACGACGCCGCCGCGGCCGGGCTGGCGAGCGCGCTGGTACGGCTGACGCAGATGCTGCAGCACGTCCTCGCCGAGGCCGGGCGCGGGCACGGCCTCACCCCGCAGCAGGTCCAGCTGCTGTGCGCGCTCAGCAGCGGCCCGGTGGGGATGAGCGAGCTGAGCCGCTGGCTGCGCCTGGGCAAGTCGGGCCTGACGGGTCTGGTGGACCGCGTCGAGCGGCGGGGCCTGCTGGCCCGTACGCCGGACGCCGACGACGGGCGCGCCTGCCGGATCGCGCTGACCCCGGCGGGGGAGGAGCTGGCCGGCCGCGCGCACGCCGAGGTGACGGCCCGGATCGCCGGGATGGCCGCGGGCCTGGCGGCCGGCGAGCGCGCCGCGCTGACGGACGCGGTGACGCGCATCCTCGACGCCGCACCGTGCCGGACGCCGTCGCCGGAGGCGTGGCCGGACCAGGTGTGAGCCCGGTCCGTACGGCAGCGGCGGGGCGCTCTCCCGGCGCCCTCGTCAAGCGGTGCGGCGGGTGCTACGTTCCTCCGCCATGACGCTGCGGGGAACTCTGAGTCGTACAGCGGTCGCCTGCCTCGGCGCGGCGGCGCTCGCCGCCGGCCTCGGCCTGGCCGGCGGCCCGGCCCACGCCGAGACGGACCCGGGCACGCGCGCCGGTACCGATCGCATCGGGCCGGAGCGGGGCCTGCCCGGCTGGAAGCTGAAGGACACGGGCAGCGAGTCGCGGCTGCGCGGGCTGTCCGCGGTCGGCCGCGACACCGCGTGGGCCTCCGGCTCCGGCGGCACCGTGCTGCGCACCACGGACGGCGGCCGGAGCTGGCAGGACGTGTCGCCGCCCGGGACCGAGGCGCTGGAGTTCCGCGACATCGAGGCGCTGGGCCGGCGCAGCGCGGTCATCCTGTCCATCGGGCCGGGCGAGGACTCCCGCATCTACCGCACCGACGACGCCGGCGCGACCTGGACCGAGACCTTCCGCAACGACCACCCCGACGCCTTCTACGACTGCGTCACCTTCTTCGCCGGCGGCCGCGACGGGCTCGCGCTGAGCGACCCGGTGGACGGCCGGTTCCGCATCCTGTCGACGTCCGACGGCGGCCGCTCCTGGAAGGTCCTGCCCGACGACGGCATGCCGCCGGCGCAGCAGGGCGACGCCGCGTTCGCGGCGAGCGGGCAGTGCCTGGTGAGCGCGGGCCGCTCGGACGCCTGGTTCGCCACCGGCGGCGGCGCGACGGCGCGCGTCCTGCACTCCGCCGACCGCGGCCGCACGTGGACCGCCGCCGAGTCCGGCATCCCGGCGGGGGACCCGGCGCGCGGCGTCTTCGCCCTGGCCTTCCGCGACGCCCGCCACGGCCTCGCGGTCGGCGGCGACTTCCAGCCCGGCAACCCGTCGCCGGACGCGGCGGCCCGTACCGGCGACGGCGGCGCGAGCTGGACGGACGCCCGCAAGCCGCCGCCGGAGTACCGCTCGGGCGTGGCCTGGCTGCCGCACAGCCGCACCGCGGCCCTGGCCGTGGGCCCGACCGGCTCGGACGTCACGTTCGACGGCGGGCGCACGTGGCACGGCTTCGACTCCGGTTCGTACGACACCGTGGACTGCACCGCGGACCTGGGCTGCTGGGCGGCGGGGGAGCAGGGCAGGGTGGCGCGCCTGGAGTAGCCGGCGGGCACGTCGGGACCTAAGACCGTGGTGGTCACGCCCGGCTGCTCCCTACGGTTGACCGGTCCCCTGGAACGGTGCCGAACCGCTGGAGCCCGCCGCGTGACCACCCGCACAGCAGCGCTGATACGCCGCCTCGACCTCGACCCCGGGGTGCTGCGGGTGCTGTCGGTGACGTTCCTGTGGGTGGCCCTGACGTGCACCGCCATGCTGATCCCGATCGCCCTCACGCTGCTCCCCGGCTATGAGGCGTGGAAGTTCACCACCCGCGACCTCGGCCCGGCCCTCGGCCTGGCCGCCGGCTTCGCCCTCGTCGCCGCGTTCCTCGCCGGCTCCCGTACGTCCCTGAAAGCCGCCGCCGCCCGCCTCACCACGGCCCTGGGCCTGCGCCCCGGCACCCGCCGCACGGCCACGGTGAGCCTCGCCGCGGGCATCGCCGCCGGCGCCCTGTGCCTGGCGGCCGCCGAACTCCTCGTCCGCGTCCCCGGCCTGTCGTCCACCCCGGCCGCGGAAGACCCCCGCTACACGGCCGTGGCCGACACCTCCACCGCCGTCCGCCTCCTCGACGGCGCCCTGTCGGCACCGGTCCACGAGGAACTCCTCTTCCGCGCCCCCCTCCTGCTCCTCCTGACGTTCCTCACCACCCCCCGAGCCCGCGAGACACTCCCCACCCCCCTCCTCCGCCACACCGCCTTCACCGCAGCCGCGGCCCTCTCTGCCCTGGTCTTCACCACCGGCCACGAGCTGGGCGGCCCGGTCAACCTGATCTTCGCCGCCTTCCTCGCGGCAACCACCACGGCCCTGCTCCTGTGGCGCCGCTCGATAGTCCCCTGCATCGTCGCCCACACCTTCCACAACACCGCGATCACGGCCCTCTGGCTCTTCTGACCCGGCAGGGGCCGCCGGACAATCGGCTTTGCGGGACCAGGGGGTGGATGCGGTATGGTTCTCGTGCGCGATCGGCCAGGGAGAAACCCCAGGTCGTCCGGGCACCGGGACGTGGCGCAGTTTGGTAGCGCACTTGACTGGGGGTCAAGGGGTCGTGGGTTCAAATCCCGCCGTCCCGACGGTGCTGAAGAGGCCCTTTGAGCGGGAGAAATCCCAGATCAGAGGGCCTTTCGCGATTCGCTGACGCACCGTTAATCTGACGCTACGTCAGACCCTCGGGGACCACCGCTTGGGGATCACGGTTCCCGAAGGAAGCCTGGTCAGAGCGTTTTCTTGGGGACCAAGATCACATCTGATTTGTATGATTCCTACAACGCTCGAAGTGTTGCTGCGAGAGAGCCTCCGAGGCCGTCGGTGCACCCGACAGATGGGCACTGAGCGACTGCCGCGCCCGCTTCAGGGCGTGAACACCGGGATGCAGGTACCGCTGGGTGGTCAGCAGTGAGCCGTGCCCGGCGATGATCCGCAATACGTGCAGGGAAACGCCGGCGCCGGCAATCCATGTGAGGCCGGTGTGGCGGAGGTCGTGCCGGCGGAGGTGCTCGTAGGCGAGCTTGGTGACCACGTCGTCCCAGTGGGTGGCGTCCCGCAGCACGGCGGTGGTGATCCGGCCGCCGCGGGGTCCGGTGAACAGTCGGGCATCGGGGTCGGGGCCGGCGGTCAGGAGGCGCTGGGCGACCATGGGGCGAAGCTGCCGATCAGCGGGACGCGTCGGGCCATCTTTCCTTTGGTGCCCTTGTCGATCAGTCCGCCCGGGGCGGGAGTGGTCTGGCGGCGGACGGTCCAGATCCAGTTGACCGGGTCGATGTCCTTGACGCGGACACCGCCGGGTTCAGGGCGATGATGCCGTCACGGACAGCCTGCTCCATCACCCGGACCAGTACCGAGAGGCTGTTCCTCACCGAGGACCGGCCGACCTCGTCGGCAATCCACCCGTAGACGCTGCGGTCCACCGCGCCGTTGCTGACCAGCGGAACGGGAATGTGTCCCAGACTCGGTACCACGCGCGGCTTCCAGCCCGCGAGATACGGGTCATGCGTCCTGGTCTCCAGGCCACGCAACGCCAGTCGCAAGTTGGCCTCGCCGTAAACAGCCAGCGGCTGCGTGTACGTTGCCGGGTCGATACCGCGCAAGGCTGCGGCGGTGAGGGCATCGATCAAGTCCCGTGCCGACTCCTCCGTGGGGCAAGCCTCGGATGCCGACAGGCGCTCCTTGGTGGCCGTTTCAGCAGAAGCGGCGGTCACGAGCGCCTGGTCAACCCGGCGCAGGCGCAAAAGCCAAGTTCACCCCACCCGAGCGGATCCTGGCCACCGTGCTCCACCTGCGCAAACTCGCCACCATGGGCCTCCTCGGTCAACTCTTCGGTGCCACCTCCATGACCATCAGCCGCGCGAAACAGCAGGTCCATCAGCTCCGGAGGGGCTTCTTCGCGTGTCTGTGGTGCGGGTGTGGGCGTCGTCCAGCAGGGTGCGCAGGAGCAGGGAGTTCGGGGCCATGGCGGTCGTGAGGGTGGCCGGGCCGGCGAGGGGGGTGATCGCGGCGCGGCCGGGGGCGAGGACGTACGCCTCCGCCGGGGTGTCGGCGAACTCGGGAGCGGCAACGAGCAGTTGGCCAGATGCGCGGTTGTCCGCGAGTACGGCGGGTCCGTCCCATGCGGGGGCGCCGGGGCCGTAGTCGGTGGTCTGGTTGAGGAGGGGCCGACCGCCGCTGCGTGCCGTGAGGCGCGAGATGAGCCTGCCGGACGGCTCGCCGGTGCGGCCGAGTACCTGCTCTTCGCGGAAGACCAGGCGGGCGGTGGGGGCGAGGTCGACGCGGTACGTGACGTGGAGCCGGCTGCCGCGTACGGAGACCAGCGGTTCGGGTAGCCAGCGCAGTTCGGCGTCGTCGTCGACGGTGAGGCGCACGTCGTAGCGGGCGGGCTCGCCGGTGGTGCCCGGCAGGGCCAGGGTCGCGGCGGCGCTGGTGATGCACAGGGCGGCACCTGACTCGACGCGCACGTCGAGCCGCACCCGGTCGCCGCCGAGTGGCCCGGCCATGGCCCCGACCAGACATACCCGCGCCTCCCCAGCGCCCGCCCGGATCCGGCGCAGGGCAAGCGGCCCGTCCCCGGCCAGCTCCGGCAGCGCGGTGCCGCCGCGTGCGTGGGGGGCGGCGGTGATACGGGCGTGGGCGCGGACTCCGCCGGCGGGCGCGCGTGCGGCGGGCGCGGCCCTGCCGTCCGTCACGCCGTGCGCCACGCGGCGACGCGCTCGCGCAGCCAGTCCGCGACCGGCCGTACGCCGCCCTCCCGCGCCAGCGAGGTGAACACGACCGGCTTCTCGCCGCGTTGGGCCCGCGCGTCGCGCGCCATGCGCGCCAGGTCGGAGCCGACGTATGGGGCGAGGTCGGTCTTGTTGACGACGAGCAGGTCGGCCGTGGTGACGCCGGGTCCGCCCTTGCGGGGGATGTCGTCACCGCCCGCGACGTCGATGACGAAGAGCTGCACGTCGGCCAGGCCGCGGGAGAAGGTGGCCGTGAGGTTGTCGCCGCCGGACTCGACCAGGACCACGTCCAGCGGCCCCACCGTCGCCTCCAGGTCCTCGACGGCCTCGACGTTGGCGGAGATGTCGTCGCGGATGGCGGTGTGCGGGCAGGCGCCCGTCTCCACGGCGGTGATCCGCTCGGGCGGCAGCACGCCCTCGCGGAGCAGGAACTCGGCGTCCTCGCGGGTGTAGATGTCGTTGGTGACGACGGCCAGCGACAGCTCGTCGTGCAGCAGCCGGCACAGCGCGGCGACGGTGGCGGTCTTGCCGGAGCCCACCGGGCCGCCGAGTCCGACGCGCAGGGCGCGGCGGCCGGGCGCCGCGGCCGGGGCCGGGGCCGGTGTCGGGGGTGCACCGGGGCGATGCGTGGCGGGTCCGTAGGTGTAGCGCTGCGGAGGTGTCCCGGGGTGGTCGAGGTGCATGCCGTCTCCCTGTTCGTACGAGGACGCTGATGTCTGTCTATGAGGCGAAGAGCCGCCCCGCCCGTACGGCGTGCTCCTCGGCGGCGATGTCGAGGAGCGGGGCGCTCGCCGCGGGCAGCAGCTCGCCGGGGTCGGCGCCGGTGCGGCCGTCGGCGGCGGCGCGTCCACCGGCCGCCGCGGCCCGCGCGGCGACGTCTTCCAGTGCGGGGGCGAGGCGGGCGAGGACGGCGGTGGCCTCGAAGGGGTCGAGCCCGAGGAGCCGTACGGTCGCGGTCGTCGGCCCGGAGACCGCCTCGTAGAGGGCCGCGTGGGCGGCGTCCACGGGGCCGAGGCCCGCGGCCCGCGCCGCGACGCCCAGGACGACGGGCTGGTGGACGCCGCGCGGACGGGCCTCGGCGAGGGCGTCCAGCTCCGCGGCCGGCCAGGCGGCGCGGGTGGCGCGTAGTAGCTGGCGGCCCAGCCGGCGTGCGGTGGCGCGCAGGGCGGGGGAGGGGGTGCGGGCGTCGGCGGCTTCGTCCAGGCGCAGCGGGTCGGCTCCGGCGCAGGCCGCGGCGGCCAGGGCGGCGGAGGTGAGCCCGGCGGTGTGCAGTCGGCCGCGGCAGTACGCCTCCAACCCCGCGGCGTCGGTGATCCGCCCGGCGGCGACGGCCTGTTCGGCGCCGCCGGAGTGGGCGTGGCCGCCGGCGGGGAAGCGGCCGTCGGCGAGGACGAGCAGCGCGGCGCGGGCGGCGGGCGGCGGCAGCGACGGCGGCGGCATGACTCAGAACAGGAAGTAGCGCTGGGCCATGGGCAGCTCCGCCGCCGGGGCGGGCTCGACCACGTCGCCGTCGATGGTCACGGTGAAGCTGTCGGCGTCGACCCGTACATCGGGGGTCGCGTCGTTCAGCTTCATGTCCGCCTTGGTCAGCGAGCGCGTGGAGCGGGCCGCGACCAGCGCCTTGCCCAGTCCGAGGCGTTCGCGGAGGTGGCCGTCCAGCGCGAGGGGGGAGACGAAGGAGACGGAGTTGGCGTGCGGGGCGCGGCCGGCGGCGCCGTACATGGGGCGCGGCAGGACCGGCTGCGGGGTGGGGATGGAGGCGTTGGCGTCGCCCATCTGCGCGTACGCGATCTGGCCGCCCTTGAGTACCAGTTGCGGCTTGACGCCGAAGAACGCCGGGTCCCACAGGACGAGGTCGGCGAGCTTGCCGGGCTCGACGGAGCCGATCTCGTGGTCGACGCCGTTGGCGACGGCGGGGTTGACCGTGTACTTCGCGACGTACCTGCGCGCCCGCAGGTTGTCGGCGCGGCCGTCGCCGGGCAGCGCGCCGCGCCGCTTCTTCATCACGTGCGCGGTCTGCCAGGTGCGCAGCACGACCTCGCCGATGCGGCCCATGGCCTGGGAGTCGGAGGAGATGACGGAGATGGCGCCGAGGTCGTGCAGGACGTCCTCCGCGGCGATCGTCGAGGGCCGGATGCGGGACTCGGCGAACGCGAGGTCCTCGGGCACGGCGGGGTTCAGGTGGTGGCAGACCATCAGCATGTCGAGGTGCTCCTCGACGGTGTTGACGGTGTGCGGGCGGGTCGGGTTGGTGGAGCTGGGCAGGACGTGCGGGGCGGAGACGACGGTGATGATGTCGGGGGCGTGGCCGCCGCCGGCGCCTTCGGCGTGGTACGCGTGGACGGTGCGGCCGGCGACGGCGGCGAGGGTGTCACCGACGAAGCCGGCTTCGTTGAGCGTGTCGCTGTGCAGGGCGAGCTGCGCGCCGGTCTCCTCGCACACGGAGAGGCAGGCGTCGATGACGGCGGGGGTGGCGCCCCAGTCCTCGTGGATCTTGAAGCCGAGCGCCCCGCCGCGCAGTTGGCTGAGCAGCGCCTCGCTGGAGACGGTGCTGCCCTTGCCGAGCAGGCCGACGTTGACGGGGACGCCGTCCATGGCCTCCAGCATCCGGGCGAGGTGCCACGGCCCGGGAGTGACGGTGGTGGCCTTGCTGCCTTCTGCGGGACCCGTGCCGCCGCCGATGAGGGTGGTGACGCCGGCGGCGAGCGCTTCGTCGGCGAGCTGGGGGCAGATGAAGTGGACGTGGGCGTCGACGGCGCCGGCGGTGAGGATCTTGCCGTTGCCGGCGATGATCTCGGTCTCCGGGCCGATGACCAGCTCGGGGTGGACGCCGTCCATGGTGTCGGGGTTACCCGCCTTGCCGAGGGCCGTGACGCGCCCGTCACGGATGCCGACGTCGGCCTTGACGACGCCCCAGTGGTCGAGGACGACGGCGCCGGTAATCACGGTGTCGGGCGTGCCGTCGGCCCGGGTGGCGCGGGAGACGCCCATGGACTCGCGGATGACCTTGCCGCCCCCGAAGACGGCTTCGTCGCCCGCGCGCCCCGGGCCGCCGGCGCGGTCCTCCTCGATCTCGATCAGCAGGTCGGTGTCGGCGAGCCGGATGCGGTCGCCGGCGGTGGGTCCGAAGAGGTCCGCGTACGCGGCGCGGGACAGCTCAGCCATCGAGCGCCCCGCCCGTCTCGCCGCGCAGCCCCGGCACGACGCGCCGGCCGGCGAGTGGGACCAGCTCGACCTCCACTGGCATGCCGGGCTCGAAGCGCACGGCGGTGCCCGCGGCGATGCCGAGGCGTCTGCCGCGGGCGGCGGCGCGGTCGAACTCCAGGCCCGGGTTGGCCTCGGCGAAGTGGTAGTGGGAGCCGACCTGGACGGGCCGGTCGGCGGCGTTGAGCACAGTGAGCCGGATGACGTCCGCGCCCTCGTTCAGGCGCACGGCCCCGGCGCCGTAGCGGATCTCTCCTGGGATCACGGCCGGTCTCCCGTCAGGCGATGGGGTCGTGGACGGTGACGAGCTTGGTGCCGTCCGGAAAGGTCGCCTCCACCTGCACGTCGCGCAGCATCTCGGGGATGCCGTCCATGACGTCGTCGCGGGTGAGCACCGTACGGCCCGAGGCCATGAGCTCGGCGACGCTGCGGCCGTCGCGGGCGCCTTCGAGTACATGGGAAGTGATGAGCGCGACCGCCTCCGGGTGGTTGAGCCGCAGCCCGCGCGCCCGCCGCTTCTCGGCGACGTCCGCGGCCACGTGGATGAGCAGCCGTTCCTGTTCCCGGGGAGTCAGTCGCACGCGTCCCACCGCCCTTCCGGCTCCTGTCCTCCGGGGCCGTCCCGGCCCGGAGTCCGGCCACGCTAGCCCGCGCTCTTTTCGGGCGCGTTACGCAGTCGGCGCCGGACCGCCGCCGCCCGGCGCCCCGGGCGGCTCAGCTCGTCCCGGGCGGGCGGTCGAGAAGGAGGTCGGCGGCTCGGGCGAGGACGTCGGCACGGGTGCGGTGGCCGTGGTCGGCGGCGAGGAAGTTCGCGCCGATGGCCACGCAGAAGGCGAGCAGGCTGCGGGCCTCGACCTCGTCGGGGTCCGGGCAGAAGGTGCCGATCATCTCGCGCAGCAGGTCCATGCGTACGTTGTCGACCCGCCGCAGGCGCTCGGCGACCGCTTCGTCGCGGCGGGCCCAGTCCCGGACGGCGAGGTCGATGGGGCGCAGGCGGTCGTCGGAGAAGGTGAGCATGCCCGCCCGGTGGATCTTGGTCTTCGGGTCGCCGCCCTCCAGTTCGACGCGTTCGACGACCTCGTCGGTGCTCTCCCGTTCCCAGGTGTCCAGCATCGCCTCCAGCAGCGCGCCGCGGTCGGCGAAGAACCCGTAGAACCCGCCCTTCGTGACGCCGAGCCGCTTGGCGAGCGCCTCGACACGGACGGCGTCCGGCCCGCCGGCGGCCAGCGCCCGCAGCCCTTCCTCGATCCACCGCTCGCGTGGCGTGCGCGCCGTGGCCACGATGTGTCCCACCTCACCTCTCCATGAATATACGGTCGCGTATAAATGGGCTAACCTCGGATCTATACGCTACCGTATAGATGAAGGGAGTGGGTGAGATGTCCTTCGACATCGCCGCTTTCCCATGCGGGTGCCTGTCTGCCGGGGAGCAGTGGTGACCATGAGGCTGCCGACTTCCGTGCACACCTCCCGCCCGTGGCGGATCCACGAGATCGCCGGGGACTTCACGGTCGAGGACGTGTGGGCCCTGCCGACTCCCGGTGGAGCTGACGATCTCGTGTGGCTGGTGCGGCAGATCGCCGAAGGAATCAGCTCCGGAGTGAAGGGAGACGACTTCGTCTCCCGCGTGCTCTTCGCCGTCCGGTGGAAGCTCGGGGCGCTGCTCGGCTGGGACAAGGCTGCCACCGGCCCGGGCGCTCGGACGGCTTCCCTACGCGACCGGCTGCCGGCGGACCTCCGCGAGGGCCCCCGGGGCCCCGACCTCGGCACGTCCCCTTTCACCTCCCTCTACCTGAGGGACGACGAGTGGGCCGCCGAGATGGGCAACAAGACCGTGCACGCGGTGATGCACATCGGCTGGGTCCCCGACGGCTCCGGCGGCTACCGCGGCCGGATGGCCGTCCTGGTCAAGCCGAACGGGTTGCTCGGCGCCGTCTACATGGCCGGGATCAAACCCTTTCGCTACGTCGGCGTGTACCCGGCGCTGATGCGCTCCATAGGCCGCGAGTGGCAGGCGAACGCCGCCGCACGGCGGCTCGTGCGCTGAGAGGGCCGCCGAAACGCCGCGGTGTGCGGATGTCCGTACGGATGCCACCGCGTCCCGCGCGCGCCGCCGCCCGACGAAGAAGGCAGGACCCCGATGATCCGCACCGCAGTCCCATGCCTGCTCACGCTCGTCCTGGTGGTGATCGGCATCCTCCACTTCGTCTGGGCGTTCGCACCCTGGCCCTGGCCCTGGCCCTGGCGCGACAAGGTGACCTTCACCAGGACGATCGCGGGCAGCGACGCTAAGCCCGCGCAGAAGCCCTAGTCAGACCCGGGGATCAAAAACAGCTACGGAGATCGGCTGCGGAACCTGGCCCCATGGCCTCCTCTGCACAACCGCGTGCGCCCGCGGCGCCGGCCCGGATAGAGGGGTGCCGTCCGGACGGGCAACGATCAGCTGTGCAGCGGCCGGGGTCGGCTCGACGCCTTTCGAGACCTCGTTGAGGGCGGACGGTGACGGGTGCTCATGTGCTCTGCCGTATTCGGGGAGGGGCCCCGGGTGATCTTGTTCTTGAAGTCGGGATGAGGGGGAGGTCACCCAGGGCCTTCTGCGGGAGTGCGGGAGACGAGGAAGAGGGCGATGTCGTCGTTGTTTTCCGCGGCGACCGTCTCCTTCGCCCGTTTCACGATCCTGTCCGCGAGCACGTCCAGCGGCTCGCCGCCGGCCTGGGCGAGCGTTTCCGCGAGCCTGTCGATAGAGGTGCCCAGGTCCTTGCCGGGCCGCTCCACGAGGCCGTCGGTGTAGAGCGCGAGCATCGCGCCGGGTGGCAGGGGCACCTCGACCGTTTCGAAGCGGACGTCCTCCTCGATGCCGAGCAGCAGTCCGGGCGGCAGGTCGAGGGCCTCGGTGCGGTGGTCGGCGTGGCGGAGGATCGGCGGCAGGTGGCCGGCGGACGCCAGCAGGGCACGCCTTCCCGGCATGTCGATGTGGGCGTACAGGCAGCTGCAGAACATCCTGCCGCTCAGTTCCATGAGCATCCGGTTGGTGTGGGCGAGTACCTCTTCGGGGCGGGCGCCCACCCGGGCCTGGGTGTGCATGGAGGTGCGGATCTGTCCCATGAGGGCGGCTGCCTGGACGCTGTGCCCCTGAACGTCGCCGATCACGGCACCGACTTGGCCGCCGCCGAGGTCGATCAGGTCGTAGAAGTCGCCGCCGACGTCCAGCGCGTGCGTCGCGGGCTGGTACCGCGCCGCGGCCTCCAGGCCCGCCACGCGGGGCAGGCTGCTGGGCAGGAGTCCGTCCTGCAGCCCCCGGGCCACCCGGGCGTTCTCGTCGTAGAGCCGGGCGCGGTCCAGGGCCTGCGCGATCATCCCGGTCAGTGTGGTGAGTTCGGCGCGCTCGTCCGGGGGGAACTGCCGTGGTCTGTCGTAGCCGAGTACCCAGCAGCCGAAGGTGTTGCTGGAGAGGGTCAGCGGCAGGAAGGCGAATGCCTCCATGTCCCGATAGTGCTGGTGCTCCGGGTAGGCGCGGACCAGTTCGGTGTTGGTCGGGTGGAAGCCGGGGACGCCGGTTGCGATGGTCCGTGCGCCCTCGGTCTGTGCGGCCAGCGGCGTGCCGTCGAAGTATTCATCCATTCCCGGGGGGAAGCCGCGGGAGCCGAGCACCCGCAGCCGGCCCTCGTCGGCGATCAGCAGGGCGAGGCCCTGGGTGTCGAGGACCGGCATCATCTGCTCGACCAGCGACTCCCATACCTCTTGGACGCTCGTCGCTTCGGTGAGGGCGGAGGCAAGGTGCAGCAGGTGGAAGAGGGTGCCGGCGCGTGCGGGGACGCCGGGAGGCGCTTCGTCGGCCGGCTGCCTCCGCTCGGATCCGTTCTCACGCCTGTCCTGCGGCGTGATCCGTACGGTCACACCGGTGGCATCCGGGTAGAGCCGAAAGGACAGCCGGGGTCCGCCGGGCCGTCGGGTGGAAAAGCCGGTGGGCAGGCGGCTGAAGAGCGCGGAGAGGTAGGCGTTCTCATGAGCGGGGTCGCCCAGCCACGGAAGCACTTCCCAGGGTTCGCGGTGGAGCAGCTCGGAGCGGTCGTGGCCGAGCAGTTCGGCAGCCGTTGTGTTGAGGAAGGTGATCTGGCCGCGCAAGTCGAGTGCGACCAAGCCCTCGGCGAGGCGTTCGGTGAGGGCGGCGCCGGGCTCCTGGTAGCGGGCGGGCGGCGGCTGGACGGCAAGCGGCTCGTGCCGCGGTTGCACCGGGTGCCCCTGATCGGCGGCCTCCTTCAGCATCCCGGCCATCCGCTGTGCCGCCGTGCGGACCTGCGCCAGGTCGTCATCGGACGGCCGGGCGGAGCCGGTGTCCGGCCACAGCAGCAACACGGCGCCCCGGCTGGTCCCGTCGGCCACCAGCGGGACAACGTACATGGCCACCGCGTACGGGAAGGCCAGCGCGGTGCGGGGGAACCGTCGAGCCAGTTCCTGCTGGTCGGGAAGCCACACCGGGCCTTGTGAACGGGCGGCCTCGGCCACCGGCACCGGCGCGGCCAGGGACACACGCGACCACGGCCGGGCCAGATTCCGGGACACGCCGGTGACCGTCGTCATCCGCAGCGCCCCCGGGATCTGGATGTACAGCCCACCCACATGCGCCCCCGCGGCATGCGTGACCTGGTCAAGTACCTGGTCGAGGCGTGCCGCCGCCGCCTGCGCCGGGGCGCTGTCCTCGCGACCGTCCACGTCGCATCCCCTTCAGTAGGGCCCGCGGACTGTTCGCGGAGATCGCCACCGACCACGGAGCGCATCATGCGCACGAGTAAGCGCTACGTGCCCCCTTCCGACGGATTCTTCGCGGATGCGGGTAGAAGATCGCGACATCACTCGGGCCACGCGTTGTTCTGGATGATCTGCACGAAGTTCTCGCGCTGGAACGAGGGGTCGAAGTGTGCGAGGACGTCGTCGTTCATGGTGCCGAAGGTCGTCGAGGGACGGTCGGCCATGCCGTCGTAGAAGGCGCGGATGATCTTGTTCTTGAAGCCGGGACGCGGGTGCGCGGCGACGACCTCGGCGCGCTGCCGGTCAGTGATCTCATCGAGGCCGAATCCGAGGACATCGGTCTCGACACCGAGGGTGACGACAGCGGTCTCGGGGGCGAGGTGCATCGGGACCTCGGGCGTGGTGTGCAGCGCGATCGCCAGCCACACGTCGCGCGCTTCCTTCTCGGAGCGGCCGTGGTCCCGGAGGAACCCGTAGGCCGCCCGCGCACCGTCGAGCTCGAAGCGCCTGTCCGTGGTGCGGTAGGCGCCGGTCAGCCCGAGGTCGTGGAAGAGTCCGCCGACGTAGGCGAGTTCGGGGTCCACATCGGTGCCGCGGGTCTTCGATTTGAGCATCCCCCAGAAGAAGACGCGGCGGGAGTGGTGGTAGATCGTGTCGTCGGCGGCGCCGCGGACCAGCGAGGTCGCGTCGCGGACAAGGGCGGTGTCCGGGACGGTGATCCCGGCGATCGTCTCAGGCATGGGGGTGGTCCTACCTTCGTGCGTGTCTGAGCAGGGCCATCCGGCAGACGGTCATCTCCACGATCGCTGGCGGGGCACCGAACTCGTGAATGTTCTAAATAATCAGGATTCTATAGATTCGGTTGTTTAGTCATAGTATCGACCGGCCATGCCTCCTTGGCTGATCAGGGGTCCTGGTGATGCGACTTGCTCGTAGGCGAGAACGCGCAGGAGGTCGGGCTTCTCGGCGGCTTCGGTTCGCGGCGGTGCGGAGATGATGGGGAGTCTTGGGGCGTCCCGCGGCGCGCAGGGCCCTGCGGCCGAGATTTGGCCTCGGCCCCGTCATCCCGCCCAAGCCGCACCGCATCCGCCAGTGCTGCAGCGACGCGGTCGGCGTACTGCGATTTCTCGTCCAGTCCAGGCGGAACCGGCGCTGCCCGACGGTCCATGTCTTCCGCCACGGACGGCTCAGGCGGCGAGTCGGTGCAGCGAGTTGCAGGCCCGCCTGTACTGGTTTGTACTTATATGCGAAGGCGCGGCGGCAGAGGGGGCGGCGGCGCCGACACCGGCCGCGAGGGCGACAGCAGCGAAGATCCGCTTCGTACGCGTCAGGCTGTGCCCAACGCCCCTGAGCCATGACGGAGACGCTCCGCTTCTTCGGTTGAACGGCCGGCGCCGCCTCCGGCCAGTCCCGGCTCTCAGGACTCCGCGGCCAGTCCGAAGTGCGGCGCGCTCTCGTCGTTGAGTGCCGACAGGAAGCCGGCCGGAGTGTCGGTGACTCGTCCAGGCTGCGGGCGCTGAAGAGCACCGGCTGGTAGCCGGAGATGTCGTAGTCGGTGGCCAGCATCGCGCGGATGTCCAGCGGGCGGATCCGAGCCTGTCTCAGGCGGCAGATCTCCCCGTACGAGGAGAGCAGAGCCGCCCCGTACGCCTTGGGTGCCCCTCCCTCGTCGAGGACTCCATACTCCAGGGTGAACCAGTACACGTCGGCGAAGGCCGGCGAGGCCAGGTGGGTCCCGTGGCCGAAGACGTCATGGGTGACGTCCGGTTCGGGGGTGAACATCGGTACGGCCGGGTGGCGTACGAACTGCACGGCGTGGAAGTACCCGTCGGCCATCGACCCTAGGAACCTCTTGTTGCCGACCACACCGCCCGCGAGGGTGAAGTCGAAGCCCGTCAACCTCCGCAAGTGCTGCCCGACCTCGGCATGCTGCGGGATGCGGTCCGCTGGAACGGGCGCCTGTTCACGGGCGTCGAGGGCGGCACGGCAGGCATGCTCATGTTGGGCTTCCCAGAGCCGCTGGTGGACGGTCCGCCAGGTCCGGTGCTCGGCCTCGGTGTAGTCCACTCGTGGTGAGGGGTCACCGACCCGGTGCCCGCGAGCCAGCGAGGCGATGCTCCGACGCCGCAGAAGGTAGTCGGGGTCACTGAGGCCCGGGTGCTTGGCGGCCGTGTCGAGTCGGCCGTCGGTCGCGATCGGAGTACGCACGTGAATCACGAACCGATTGTTCCGGCCGGCGCGCAGCCGGAGCACCCGGACACGCCTGCCCCAGTCGAAGCACAGGGGCTCGGCCCCGCCCGGCTCCCGACCCGTCGCACTCACCGCCGCCCGGGGCGGGGAAGCATGCCGTCGCCTGGCAACGGGGCGGCCCTCAGGAAGCGGCACAATCCTGCTTCGCCTCGGGGACTGCTACCTGCAGCAATCCCCTGACATCCTGCCAGGATGCAATCTGGGAGCCTCGCCGGATGCCATGATCGAGTCTGCGCGCCAGATGGTGGCTGACGGCGTTCCTCGGCCGGGATAAGCACGGTGGCTTCACCGTCATGGCGAAGATGCTGCCCACTGGCGACGATGTATCGCCCGCAGCCAGGCGAGCGGTGGCGACGATCAGGCAGATGCTTGCAGAAACCGCGGGCGAAGCAGCGCGATCTCCTCGACGCTTTCGCCAACCATGGCTAGAGACTGGCGAGTGTCGGCGGTGGACCGCTGTCCAGCACAGCGCGCCGGGTTCGACGCCGCCGATATCGCGTGCCTGTTACGCCGGGGAGGCTGCCACTGCCGTGCACAGGTTCGTCTTCGGCAGCGGGAGATGATCGCCGGTGTGACCAGAGTGAGGCGCCCGGTGCGGGGCGAAGCCGATTGACCGACATTGACCGGGGCGCACGACGGCCCGGTGGCCGGCTGCCAGGATCATCTCAGCCGGGGGTCCAGGCAGCATGGGGAGGAAAGATGAAAGCGATCAGAAGTGCCGGCATCGGCGTGGGCGCTCTCGTGATGGCCCTGACCGCGGCGACTGGAACGACGGCCCACGCCCAAAGCTCGGCGTCCGCATCAGTCACCGCGGTACCTGCCGCTCTCGCCGCATCGGCCCCCGCGGCACCTGCTGCTCCCGCCGCCTACCCGACTAGCCCTGTCGATGTCACGTACGGGAACACTTACGTCCGTGGCACTCTGACCTGGTACTACAGGTCGGTCGGCTTCACGGGAACGTGGCGTGCCATCCCCAGCAGCGGCTGCCGGAGGGTGTTTATTGAGACATACGACTCCGGTGGCCACCCGTTGGGCGCCAGGAGCACCAGCACCCTGTGCGACGGGGTGAAGCCCGTCGAACTGACGATCCCAGCTGATATACCTGGTGGGGCTGCGACGGTCGGGGTCTGTCTTGACGACGGGGATGCCAGGCACCTCAAGTGCCGAATCTACACCCATCCCTAATCAGCCACCCGACCGCTCTCCCGCGGGGTTCATCCGCGGGAGAGCGGTTCGACCCGGCGCCGAAATCGATGGTGTCCGGGCTGGGGAACTGCGCGGTCGTCCCGGCTTTGGCGACGCCCTGAGTGAGGCGCGGCCATGGCTGGGCGCCTGGTCATGGGTCGCGCCGTTCGCCCCGGGCCGCAGGATGACGGGGTCCCGCTGCGGTCGTGCCGGCTTCCTCGGACAGCAGCGTGCCGAGCGCGGCGGTCTCGGGGGTGCCGAGTTCGCCGAACAGTTCCAGGGCCCGTTGCCAAGAGGCGCGGGCCGCGTCCGGCTGGGCCAGCAGCCGGTGGCAGTGGCCGGTCTCCTCCAGGGCCCGCGCCTGCTGGTACCGGTCGCCCAGTTCCGCGGCACGGTCAGCGGCCAGCCGGTGGCATTCCAGCGCCTGCTGTGCCTGCGCTGCCCCGCTGGAGACCCGCAGTGTGGTGCCCAGTTCGTTGAGCAGCGTCACTTCGGCGTTGCGGTGGCCGATCTCCCGGACCACCTCAAGCGCCTGGTGGATGGCGGTCAGAGCCGCCGGGTAACGCCCGGTGTGCCGTTCGATGGAGCCGATGCTGCCCAGCACGTTGGCCTCGCTGATCCGATCGCCCACCGTCCGCGCGACCGTCAGGATCTCCCGGTTCATGGCCAGAATCTCGGCGCCGGTCTCGAACGTCTCCGCGAAGCGGCCCAGCGGCTCATACAGCACCCCGTGCGCACCGAGCCGCTCCCGCCCGCCGTGTGACGCGGCCAGCTCCCGGGCGATCGCCAGCGCCGACGTGTAGTGATGGCGGGCCTCTGGGTATCGGCCTTGGTGCTGAAGCACCTCGCCGAGGTTGCCCAGTGCCCAGCCTTCGCCCGCCCGGTCGCCCAGTGTGCGGAAACCCTTCAGCGCCTGGCGGAAGCTGGCCTCGGCCCGAGGGAAGCGGCCCAACCGCCAGTGCACCGCCCCGAGCCGGGCCAGCGCGACGGCCCGGGTGGCGGGGTCCGGGTCCCGGGCGGCCAGGCCGTGCAGCGCCTCGGCCTGGCGATAGTGGCCGGCGGTGTCGAGGTACCGGGCAAGCAGCCCGGAGAGCACCCCTGCGTGACCGGCGCCGACCCTTTGCGCGCCGCCTTGCTGCGCGCCACTCCGTTCGGCGGCGGCTACGGCGGCGGCGAGGAGGCCGTCCCGTTCGCTGTCCATCCATGCCGCGGCGGCCCGTCGATCGGGCAGCGGGGGCAGGTCTGGGCCACCGGGACCAGGCGCCGGACGGCGGTGGCGCTCGTAGGGCGCCAGAACGGCCATCGCTCGCGCAGCGGCGTGCCGGTGGTAGGCCAGCAGCCGGTCGAACGAGGCTCTTCGGGTTCGCGCCGGTTCCTCGTCGTGGGCGCGGGCCGTCGCGTAGAGGCGTACCAGGTCGTGGAACTCGTATCGCCCGGGTGTCGGTTGGCGCAGGAGGTGGGCGGCGTGCAGGGCGGCAAGCCCGGCCGCGGCAGCCGACCGGCCGGTCCCGGTGAGCGCCGCGGCGGTCCAGGAGTCCACGTCGGGGCCTGGGTGGCAGGCCAGCAGCCGGAACAGTCGCCGGCAGCCGGGCGCCAGGCTCTCGTAGGAGAGCCGGAGCGCAAGCTCGACGCTGTCCTCGCAGCGCAGCCGGGTCCGCTGCCCGGTGAGGAGTTCCAGGTGGTCGGTGAGGGTCCAGCCGAACCTGTCCCGGATCCGCCCGGCCACTACCCCGAGCGCCAGCGGTAGGTGGCCGACCGAGCCGGCGATCAGCGCGGCGGTCGCCGGGTCGGCGTCCACCCGCTCCGCGCCTGCGGTCCTGCGCAGCAGGTCCAGCGACTCGCGAGGGCTGAACACCTCAAGCGGCAGCCGCTCGACGCCGGTGAGTCCGGTCAGCCGGTGGCGGCTGGTGATCAGGGTCCGGCAGCCCTCGCCGAGGAGCAGCGGCGCCACCTGCGCCGCCGATCCCGCGTCGTCCAGCACCACCAGGGTGCGCAGCCGGGCGGCCCGGCGGCGGAACTCCCGTACGCATCCGGACGCGTCCAGCAGCCGGATGCGGTCCGCGGACATCCCCAACCGCCGCAGGAACCCTTCGAGCACTGCCTCCGGGGCGGCCGGCGGCAGGTCGGGAGCGTGCCCGCGGAGGTTGACCCAGAGCACCGCGCCGAACCGTTCGCGCCGCAGCAGCAGGTGTACGGCACGCACGGCGAGGGTGGTCTTACCAATCCCCGCCATCCCCTCCACCACCGTCACACGCGGGGCCGCGCCCGGCGCCAGCAACGCGGCCAACTCGGCCGCACGACCGGTGAACCCGGGCAGGTCGTCGGGCGGCGCACCCGCCACCGTGGCCACCCCGGCGTCAGCCGACCCGCCGACCACCCGCGCGTAGGCCGCCCGCCACCGGGCGGCTCCCCCGACCATCAGGGCCTCGGCCACGTCGGCCAGCAAGTCCGCGTCGAGCCGTCGGCGGCCCGGCTGGAAGCACCGGTGCACGGTGTCGAAGGCGGGCACCTCGGGCACCCGGCGATCGGCTCGGGCGCGGCAGACCCGCCGGTGCACCTCGCGCTCCGACACACCTGCCCAGGCGCGTAACTCCCGCAACCGGGACACCAGGTCATCCACCGTCCTGGCGCCATCCGGCTGCGGCAGCGCGTCGTTGTCGCCGTCGCGTGCGGAGGACGTCATCCGCTCCCCTCACAGACCCCGCCCGATGCCTGCCGACACCTACCCGCGGAACGACCCCGCCACTCCGGGCACGGCCGAGCCGCCGCCGGCGGACCTCCTCCACAGCCACCACCGGCACCTCACCCAGCGATCAGTACGAGCAGCCCGAGGAGTTGCGGCGGCACAGGGAGCCCAGGTGAATCCGGATGCCTCGCTGTCGGGACCGCAGGAGAATGATCGAAGACCGCACACGCAAGGAGGGGCCGTGACAACTCCGCCCAGACCCCTGACTTGCCTTTCCGTCGAGGAGCCATGGTGGCCACGAACTACCCGGTCTACCACGAGAACGCCCGCTACCCGCTGGTCGTGGCACTCCCCGGCGGCCGGGTGCGGCACTACGCCCGTCTCATCGGGGAGGGCCCGGCGGTGAGCACGTTGTGCCGCAAGCGGGGCGAGGCGGACGGCGACGGCGCCGGCCTGCCGTTCTGCCGGGCCTGCGACGGCCGGCCCAACCCGATCAGCCAGCAGTCGCGGTGAACGTGCCCGGGCATGCCCTCGGCGATCAGCAGGCAGCCGCTGCAGCGCAGTGCGGCCGCGTCGGCATGATGCCACACCTTCCGCCAGGGGAACGCCACCGCTGGGGGCGGCGTTTCCGGGGTGCGCGCGGGCGGGGACGGCAGACTTGGGGGATGGCGCTGTGGAAAGTGATGTACGCGGATTGGGAGATGGAGTGCTGTGGGGATCCCTTCGCCGTGGGCGATGAGGTGTCCTGGCCTCTGTCCCTCCGGGAGCCGGAGTCGGCGGACACGGACTTGAGCACGGTCGAAGGGCCGGTCGAACGGCGGGATGTGGAGATGGAGGGCATCTGCTGGGTGATCCGCTCTGGCAGTCTGGCGGCGTTGTGGCCGGGGGAGGTGCCAGCGGGCACGGCAGTCGACACGAATCCGGTGCGGCTGACGGGGCTGCTGGAGGTGGACCGGCACGGCCCCGGCCCGCGAGAGCTGCCGCCGACCACGGGCACGGTGCGCCGCATCCAGATGGTGACCAGCGGCTATCGCTTCGATCCGGCGGAGGCCGCGTATGTACGGGTGCCGGGGGAGCGCTGGCTCCGGGAGGTGCCGGCCTGCCCGAAGTGGTTCGACAGCAGGGCGCCGTACGGCAAGCGCGCACCCGCCGCAGGCGACCACTACCGCTCCGAGTCCGGTGTGCTCGTCGACCTGGAGATCGCAGACGGCTGACGGCGGACGAGTCGGCGACGGCGTGAACACTGATCACGGCTCGCTGGACGGTCTCCCGAAACCGTGCAGATTCGCTGTCGGAATACTCATGAACGGAACCACCCCGCCGGCATCGTCCGGGCGGCCGCAGCACGAGATTGAGTTCGCCGCGGCTCTGACGGACGACCTGAAGGTGGAGACCGGCGCCCGGCCTTGTCCATCGCGAAGGGGGCCGGGGAAGCCACTCAGCCAGCATCCTCACCAGCAGCCGAGACGTCGGAGGGCGACTCGCCGAACCACAGGACAGTCTCCGGGTTGCGTTTGGCCTCATCGAGCCACATGCGAAGCCTGCCGAGTCGTCCTCCGCTCAGCCGGACGACAGCCTGATGCACACGTTCACGCTCCGCGCCTCCATAGAGATCAAGGAGTGACAGGACGCTCGCAGCTTCGGCATCCGGAAACGTGGGGTCGCACAGCTGACGTGTTGCTGGTGACACAGCCATGCCCATCATCCTGCCGACCCCTGTCGCGTTCGACAACGGCCAAGATCGGGAAGAGGTTAACCTGCCCGACATCACCTGGTGAATGACCCCACTGCCGCCGCAGCAAACCGGACGAGCACCCCCTCCACGGAACACAACTGACCAGCCTGGTCATGCAGATTCGGCATCTCGTCGGGTGACGGCGAGGATGGCCATGTCGTCCTGCTGCGCGCCCTCGGTCCAGCGGTGGACATCCGCCGTCAGGGCGCGGACCAGGGATTCCGGGTCGTCGAAACGGGCCCGGAAGAGCCGAGACCGGCAGGGGTCGTAGAAGACGCCCTCGCGGTTGCGTGCCTCGGTGACACCGTCCGTGACCATCAGCAGTGACGCCCCCGAGGGCAGGGGCATGACTTCGGTGACAGGATGCCCCGTCCCCACGGAGGGCCCGATCTCGGCGAGCCCCATGCCCAACGGCAGCTGCGGGACAGCCGCATCGAGCCTCGTCAGCCGTCCCGCGTGGATCAGGTACGGCGCCGGGTGCCCGCGGTTGAGCAGCCGCAGCACGTCCCCCTCCGGCGACACCTCGGCCAGCAGGGCCGTGGTGAACTCCTCGGGGGCGATGCCGGGCTCCAGGCTGCGCCCGGCGTCCCTGGACAGCGCGTCGTCCATCCGTTCGGCCAGGGCGGAGAGGTTGGGGGCGTACTCGGCCTCCTGGCGGAACGCGCCGATCGCCACCGCCACCGTCGCGATGGCCTGGAGGCCCTTGCCGCGCACATCCCCGATGATCATGCGGACGCCGAAGGCGGTGTCCTGCACCGCGAACAGATCACCGCCGATACGGGCCTCGGCCTGGGCCGCGGTGTAGCCGACAGCAACCGCCAAAGGCCCGACCCGGGTGGCGGGTTGCGGCAGCACCGCCAACTGGACCGCTTCCGCGACGTCCCTCGCGTCCGCGAGCCGGCGGCCCTGGCGCTCCAGCAGCACGTTCACCAGCAGGGCCAGAGCCCCGATCACACCGACCACCGCTACATCCACCAGGAGCGACGCCATCGACCGCTCCCGGTAGAGGTCCAGGCCCGCCGCAGCCGCAACCGGTGCGCACGCGAAGAACACGGCGAAGCGGAACGACAGCAGCGCCCCGGCGATCAGGGGCGAAGCCGCCAGCAGAGGGAGCCCCAGGTACGGCTTGGGCGCGAAGGCGGTGAGCAGTCCACCGGCCACCAGAACGCATGCCGCCAGGACCCACGGCACCTTCACCACGCGCAACGGAATCCCTCCACCGAACCTCCTCCCGGCACCCGGCCCACCTACCACAAGAAGTACATACTGTCAGAAACTGCACCATCCCCGGTGTGTGATACGTACCCGATGGTTTCGACCTCGGATGGACCCTTCACGAGCTGAGCCGTCCAGCTTCGAGCGCGGCGGCGAGCCGTCCCACGGAGCCGGAGGCCGGCACCCGGGCGCCGGCCTGCCGCGGTCGGCGCCAGCAGCTGCCCTTCCGCCTCCTCGCGATAAGGTGGCGTTATCGCATTCCGGCAAACCCTGGACAAGGGGTGGCGGTCAGGTGCCCAAGCATTCTTGGGGACCACTTGGGGATCACACGGCCTGCGTGTTGGTGAACGACTAAGACGAAATCGAACGAAGTGCACGGCAAGTTTCCCCTGTTTGACGGAAAAATCACCCTGATGGCTTGACTGGGGGTCAAGGGGTCGTGGGTTCAAATCCCGCCGTCCCGACGGTGCTGAAGAGGCCCTTTTGGGCGGGAGAAATCCCAGATCAGAGGGCCTTTCGCGATTCACTGACACCCATCGATCTGACCCCACATCAGGCCCGTGGGGCCACTTGGGGACCACGGACCGGGAAAAACCCCTGATCAGAGCGTTCTCTTGGGGACCAAGATCACATCTGCTTTGTATGGTCCCTACAACGCTCGAAGTGTTGCCGCCAGCGTCTTTGAGGCCGTAGGCGCACCCGACAGATGGGCACGGAACGAATGCCCCGCCCGCGTCAGGGCCTGGAGATCGGGACGCAGGTACCGCTGTGCGCTCAACAGTGAGCCGTACCCGGCGACGATCCGCAGCACGTGCAGGGGGACTCCGGCGTCGGCCATCCATGTGAGGCCGATGTGGCGGAGGTCGTGCCGGTGGAGGTGCTAGTAGCCGAGTTCGGTGACCACGTCGTCCCAGTGGGTGGCGTTCCGCAGCACGGCGGTGGTGATCCGGCCGCCGCGGGGTCCGGTGAAGAGCCGGGCATCAGGATCGGGGCCGGCCGTCAGGAGGCGTTGGGCCACCATGGGCCGCACTTCTTCGATCAGCGGGACGCGTCGGGCCATCTTTCCTTCGGTTGCCTTGTCGATCAGTCCGCCCGGGGCAGGGGTGGTCTGGCGGCGGACGGTCCAGACCCAGTTGACCGGGTCGATGCCCCTCACGCGGACACCGGAGACCTCGCCGATCCGGGCGGCGGTGCATGCGGCAAAGAGCACCACATCGCCCCACCCGGCGAACTGCTGGAACGACGCTTCGACCAGCGCGCTTGCCAGCGCGGTGAGGGCGGCCCAGTCGGAGAGGGCCAGGGCGCGCGGGTCGTCGAGTTCGTCCTCGGCCTTCAGGTATCCCGACTGCCAGCCCACGACCGCGGCGGGTTCAGGGCGATCATGCCGTCACGGACAGTCTGCTCCATCACCCGTACCAGTACCGCGAGGCTGTTCTTCACCGAGGAGTGGCCGGCCCGCCAGTGCCGTTCGGTGATCACGCTCCTGCCGTCGCCGCCGTCCTGGTCCAGGTTCACTGCGTCCAGGTACGGACAGACGATGAACACAGGCCGCGGGGAGTGGTCGTTCCCTTCGTCCATCGGCAGGGTGAAGAACCGGCTGGTCCACGACAGGTGTGCGCCGGCCAGCAGCGAGCGGATCTCGTACCAGCCGGAGGGGCGGCAGCCCTGGTGGTTGAGCGTCGCGCAGAGGAACGGATCGTAGCCATCGACGGCGAGCGCCGGTTTCTGGTCACCGAGCGGCACGCCGCACGGCACACCACTGTTCGTCCCGAGTTGCCCGATTCAGCACCCGCAATGGCTGAGAAGACACGATTGCCGCGCGCGGCGTCAGTCTCGCGCCGTGAGGGCGCGCATCAGGGCGAGGGCATCGACGCCCCGGCCGTCCTGATCGGTCAAGGGCGCGGACTGGTCGCCGCTGTCCCACTCCTGCCGGATCTGCGCGAGTTGCTGTGGGGGAGATCGCCGCGCCAGCCGTCGGGGGTGGTGACGACCTGGTCGACGAACGGGTCATGGAAGCCGTCGAGGTCGGCACGCGCGCCCTGTTCGACCTGCAGACCGGCCCGCCAGCAGGGCGGTGGCGCGTTCGGCGTATGCCCTGGCGTGGTCGGTCTGCCCGGCCGCCAGGAGCGCCCCGACGAGCGCGCCCTACGCCAAGGGGAGCTGGTGCGGCCGCCCTTCGCCACTCCCGCGCGGCTCCACCTCCTCCCCGCAGGCACGCTACGCCCTCGGCGTCCTGGCCCGGCCGGCTCAATTGCTCGGCGTGCATGTGGAGATGGTTGACGAGGTGCTTCGCGGGTGTCCGGCACCGCGCCGGTGGCAGGCGAGTGCGCGGGCGCCCTCCTCCTGGGAGGCAGGGAGGGGTCCCGGGGCGCCGGCCGCACGATGAATGGCAGGTTCCGCACCTCACATGCCTGGCATCGAGGAGAAGCTCATGACTGGCCCACCTGCCTACCCGCCCCACAACCCCTACGCGCCTCCCCCGCCGGCTGGCCCCTCCCGGCCATGGCAATTGCAGTGGGCATGGGGCCTGATGGTCGGCGCTACGGTGCTGTGCAGCATCGTGGTCGTCAGCGACGAGTCGCTGAAGCGATCTGAGTTCGAGTCCCCGGGTGCATCTGAACCGTCCACACCGTATGCGACGTACTACTACATGGCGGTGCTCGGGCTGTACCTCCTCTTCGCCTTCCGAGCCCGGAGCGGCAGGTCGTCGGCCCGGATCGGGGCGCCGATCATGACGGCCCTCGTCTTCTTTATGATGACGCCCTATTGCTGGCTGGGCTTCACCGACGCCTACGACGTCTTCGGCCCCGAGGGCGAGAAGTTCGGCCCCGTCTACGCGGTGCAGGCCATAGTCGCGCTTGCGGTCTCCGTCCCTGCACTGGTGCTGGTCTACTTCCCGGCGAGCAACGCCTATTTCCGAAATGCCTGGGTGAGTCGCATTCCGCCGCCGCCACCACCGCCTCCGCCTCCCGCTGCTCGTGATCGCCGACGATGAGTCTTCGCCATTCGGAAGGGGACTGACCCCTGACGGGGTCAGACGGTGGCCTTCGTGTCCTCGGCGGGGCTCCTCTGCTGTGGGGGCCGGCCTTCGTCCAGCGGGCTCTCCCGATTCGTAGCAACCGGCATCGGTCCGGCGGCGTCACCGATGGTATGACCGCCACCAACCCGGCCAGGGCACCTCGCTATCCGTACTGCTGCCGCGGTGCTGACCCGGACGGCCGCGACCCGGTGGGGTGCCGCGGCCGTCGCACACCGCACCGAACGCTCAACTCCCGCCCTGGACACGGCGGCCAGGACCGATCCACCGTATTGCGTTGGCCGCTGTAAGCCGACGACAGCGACAACGTCCGCGTCATCTGCAGCGTGCTGCGCAGGGTCATCGTCGTCGCTTGTCGGCGTACAAGTGAACGTGCGCCACTTCGTACGGAGGAACGTGCACCGTTCTCGGTGTGGTGACGGGTGAGGGCCGTGAGTCCGCTGCTGTCGGTTCGGGGTGGCAGGGAGGCGGCTGGTGATGGTGCTGGATCCACATCGATGGCTGAGTTGAGGCGGGTTCGTCCGCTGGATGAGTCCGGTGCGATGGGCTTGCGGGAGATCGCGCGGGAGACGGGGCTGAACCGGCGGACGGTCGGCAAGTACCTGAAGGACCCCGTCTCGGTTGCGCCGCCGAAGAGGGAGGCCGCAGCACGGCGGCCCCGGAAGGCGGTGGACGAGGTTGCGCCGCTGATGCCCCTTATCGTGCCCGTGGCGGTGACGTGCCGGGTGCTGGGGCTGGCCCGCCAGCCCTGCTACCGGTGGCCGGCCCGGCCGGTCACCGGCGTCGAGCCGGCCGAGGCATACCGGGTCGACGCGTTGTCCGACGCACACCGTGACGATCCCGAGTTCGGGCACCGGTTCCTGCTCGACGAGGCCCGTGCCGCAGGCGAGGCGATGGCTGAGCGGACCGCCTGGCGGATCTGCCGGGAAAACGGCTGGTGGAGCGTCATCGGCAAGCGAAAGGGCCGCGGCAAGAACGCCAAGGCCGGGCAACCGGATTCCATGCGAACTCCCCGTGATCAACCAGACCCTGCTCATGACGATCCTGCGAGTCGGACGGGCGGGGTCTCAGAGCACCGCGTTGTCGGCAGCGCCCGGGAAGTCCGTGCTGTACGCCCGGTCCTTGCCGGCCTCGAACTCCGCCGTGAGCTGTTCCAGCTTGACGCCGATGCGACGCTGGGCGCTGCTGCCCAGGACGACCCAGTGGGGCGTCTGCGGCGCGGTCGCGACCTCGTAGATCGCCCCGGCGGCCCGCTCCGGGTCGCCGGGGAACATTTCCGGGGCGAGGCTGCCCATCAGGCCGCAGAAGGCACCGGCCGTGTCGGCGTAGTCCGCGATTGCCTCGCCGGACGCCTTCGTCCGGTTCTCGATGCCGGTACGGAACGAACCGGGCTGGATGATCACCGCGCGCAGGTCGACGTGTTCGATCTCCTGCCAGAGCGCCTCGGTGAAGCCCTCCAGCGCGAACTTGCTGGACGAGTAGTAGCCGTTGGCCGGGAGGCTGGCCAGACGGTCCATGGAAGAAACGTTGACGATGGTGCCGCTGCGAGGTGCGCGCATGCCGGGCAGCACCGCGCGGGTGAGGGCGACCGCACCGAAGCGCGCACCGCGGCCTCGCGGTCTGCGGCTCGGTGACGTCGAGGCGTACCGCCAGCGCGGTCTCCGGGTACCGGGAGACCAGCTCGGTGGCGGCCTGGGTCGAGCTGGCCGTCGCCACCACCTGGTCGCCGTGGGCCAGGACGTGTCCGGCCAGGACCTTGCCCAATCCGCTGGAAGCGCCGGTGATGAGCCAGGTCTTACGAGGCCCTGGGAAGGGTGGCGGGCGCGCGGGGGGAGCGGAGTGCCTGACGTGGGAACGCACCGGCCGGCCCCACGCGAGACTGTGGTCCTACGCGGGGAAGTCCGCGGCGCCGCTGGCCGCAGCCCACTTCCGGGTCTCCGCGGCGCGCGCCTCGCCCGCTTCCAGGGCCATGGTCACGGACTGGGCGCCGAGCAGGAGCCGGCGCGGCGGATCGTCGTCGCCGACGACGTCGAGGAGGACCTGGGCGGCGCGCACCGGGTCGCCGGGCTGGTTGCCGTTGCTCTCGGCCCGGTACTTGTTCATGGCGCCGACGGTCTCCTCGTAGTCGGGACCCACGGCGTGCAATTCCATCGACGAGCCCTGCCAGTCGGTGCGGAAGGCGCCCGGCTCGACGATGACGACCTTGACCCCGAACGGGGCGACCTCGTTGGCCAGCACCTCGGAGAAGCCCTCCACCGCGAACTTGGCGCTCTGGTAGGCGCCCATGCCCGGAGTGCCGCCGACCCGGCCGCCGAGGGAGGAGAACTGCACGAAGGTTCCCGAGCGCTGCTCGCGCAGGACGGGGAGGGCGGCCCGGGTCACGTTGACGACCCCGAAGAAGTTCGCCTCGAACTGGGCGCGGAAGTCCTCCTCGGTCATCTCCTCGATCGGGCCGCTGTTGGCGTAGCCGGCGTTGTTGACGATCACGTCCAGGCGGCCGAAGGCATCGACGCCCGACTGGACCGCGCGCTGGGCGGCTGCGACATCGGTGACGTCCAGGGCCACCGGCACCACCCGGTCGCCGTAGCGGGAGACGAGCTCGGCCAGCCGCTCGGGACGGCGGGCGGTGGCCACCAACCGCTCACCGGCCGCCAGGACCGCTTCCGCCAGGGCACGCCCGAATCCACGGGAGGCGCCGGTGATCAACCATGTACGAGACATGTCCTGTCCTTCGATCTTCATTGGTGATGTCCCGCACCGGGAAGAGCGGAACAAGCCTGATATCAGCCAGTTAGCTACCAATGTCGGAGATGATCCCGCGAAAGACGTCCGTCATCTGACTTCGACTTGTTCGTGTCGCGACCGCACCCGGCTCCCCGATGTAAGTCATCGGACGGATCTGTCACACACCCACACCGGTCCGTCTCCGGCGGCCTTTGGGCCGAGGGCGGGAAAACCGCGTAGGAGTCGTAACAGGTGACCCCCGGGCGACGCGAGGATCGTCACCGCTTCGGACGGTCCGGTCTCCTTCCGGCGTGTCGACGAACCTACGGCATCCTGCGCGTCTCCGCAGGTCATCACCCGGGGCAGGGCTTCGGGTCAGCCGGTTCTCCGTCCTCCCGTCCGGTGCGGTCCGGTTCCAGCCGGAGGGTGCGGCCCTGCCACCGTCGGCGCAGCCAGCGGTCGTGGCTCGCCACGACGATCGCGCCGGGGCCGGGGCCCAGGGCCTCCTCCAGTTCGTCGCAGAGCCGGGGGGAGAGGTGGTTGGTGGGTTCGTCGAGCAGCAGGAGCTGCGGCGGGCGCGCCACCAGCAGGGCCAGCGCGAGCCGGCGGCGCTGTCCCACGGAGAGCCGGCCGACCGGTCTGTCCAGATCCGCCTCGTGCAGCAGACCGAGGGAGCCCAGCGGCACCTTCTCGGCCCGTGCCGCGCCCAGCGTCTCCTCGTAGAGGCCCCGGACCGTGCGCCCAGGCCGTTCAAAGACGGTGTCCTGGGTGAGCAGTGATGCCGTCAGCCCGCGCCGCCGGCGCACCTCGCCCGCGGCCGCGAGCCGCCCGGCGAGCACGGCGAGCAGTGTCGACTTGCCGGCGCCGTTGCCGCCGGTCACCAGGAGCCGGTCACAGGCCGGCACCTCCAGGTCGTCCAGTACCAGCCGCCCCGGCACCCGCACGCCGCGCAGGGACACCAGTGGCTCGTCGGCGTCCTGGATTCGTGCGGCCAGCTCCCCCGCCGCGAAGCGCAGCGGGCGCGGCGGCTCGGCAACCTGGACGCGCTCCAGCTCCTCCAGCCGCCGGGTGGCGTTGCGCACCCGGCGGGAGATCTGGTTCTGCACCCGGCCCGCCCGATGGCCATACCCCATCTTCTCGTGGTCTGTGCGGCCCCGGTCCGGCGCGACCCGGTGCGCGCTCACGCCCGCCGACTGCCGCAGCAGCGCCAGTTCCTCCTGCTCCTCGGTGTACCGCCGCTCCCAGCGCGCGCGCCCGGCGCGCTGTTCGGACAGGTATGCGCTGTAGTTCCCGCCGTAGCGGACCGGGCCCTCCACCGCCGGGTCGAGGTCGACCAGATCGGTGCAGACGGCGTCGAGGAACGCCCGGTCGTGGCTGGCCATCACCACGGTTCCGGGCAGTGTGCGCACCTGCTCCTCCAGGAAGGCGGCGGCGCCGTCGTCGAGGTGGTTGGTCGGCTCGTCGAGGAGCAGCGCCGGCGGACGCCGTACGAGCAGCGCGGCCAGGGCGAGCCGGCCGCGCTGCCCGCCGGAGAGTGAACCGAGCGTGCGCCCGGGGTCGAACGTGCCGAGTCCCAGGCCCTCCAGTACGAGCGCGGCGCGGCGGTCGGCGTCCCAGGACTCCCGGTCCTGGGCCTGCTCCAGCCGCCTGCTGTAGGCGTCCAGCAGCTCCTGGCCTGGATCGTCCTCCGGGACGCGGGCGAGTTCCTCGCCGAGCCGGTCGAGTTCCGCGAGGTCCTCCCGGGCCTCGCGCAGCGCCTCGTCCAGCACCTCGGCGACGGCGATGCCGGGCTCGAACGGCATCTCCTGATGGAGGAACCCGAGGCCCTCGGGACGGGTGACGCTTCCCGAGTCGGGTTCGTCCACGCCTGCCAGGAGCCGCAGCAGGGTGGACTTGCCGACGCCGTTCTCCCCGATCAGGCCGATGCGGTGGCCTGGGGAGGCGGTGAGGGAAACGCCGTCGAGGACTCGCCGGCCCCCGAGGGAGCGGACGATGTCGTGGGCGAGCAGAGCGGGTTGGGGCACAGGGATCCGTCCCGGGTGGTCGGTGGGTCGGCCCCGCCGGGCGCACGGCCTCGGACGCGGGCCACTGCACGCGCCGGAGGCTCACACCGCGAGGGCTCCGGTCTCCTTGAGCGCCCCGTCGGACAGCCGCAGCCAGCGGTTCACCCCGATCTCGGCGAGGAACCGCTCGTCGTGGCTGATCACCATGAACGCGCCCTGGTAGGAGTTGAGCGCGCTCTCCAGCTGGCCGGCGCTGACCAGGTCGAGGTTGTTGGTCGGCTCGTCCAAGAGCAGCAGATGGGGCGCCGGTTCCGCGCACAGCACGCAGGCCAGCGTGGCGCGCAGCCGCTCGCCGCCGGAGAGCACCCCGACCGGCAGGTGTGCGCGGGCGCCGCGGAACAGGAAGCGGGCGAGCAGGTTCATCCGCTCCGACTCGGCCCGTTCCGGGGCGAAGTCGGTGAAGTTCTCCGCGACGGTGCGGTCCAGGTCCAGCAGGTCCAGGCGCTGCGAGAGGTAGGCGATACGGCCGTCGTTGCGCTTGATCTCCCCGGCGTCCGGGGAGAGATCGCCGGTGACCAGCCGCATCAGGGTGGTCTTGCCGGCGCCGTTGGGACCGGTCAGCGCGATGCGTTCGGGACCGCGGATGCTCAGGTCGACACCGCCCGCGGCGAACACGTCCCGGTCGCCGAGCCGGACCTGCATCCCCTCGCCGAGGAAGAGGTTGCGCCCGGCGGGCACCCGGGTGTCGGGCAGTTCCAGGGTGAGGCGCTGCTCGTCGCGCAGTGCCCGGCCGGCCTCGTCGAGGCGGGCCTTGGCCTCGCTGACCCGGGAGGCGTGCATCGTGCCGGACTTGCCCGCCGCCTCCTGCGCGCCGCGCTTCATGTTGCCGGCGAAGATCTTCGGCAGACCGGCGTTCTTGAGGTTCTTGGCGGCGTTGCTCGCCCGGCGCTCGGCGCGTTCGCGGGCCTGCTGCATCTCCCGCTTCTCCCGCTTCAGCTCCTGTTCGGCGTTGCGGACGTTCTTCTCGGCGACCTCCTGCTCGGCGCGCACGGACTCCTCGTACTCCGTGAAGTCGCCGCCGTACTGGCGCAGTTCGTCGCTGCCGAGTTCGGCGATTCGCTCCATGCGGTCCAGCAGCGCGCGGTCGTGGCTGACCAGCAGCAGACAGCCGTGGAAGTCTGTGAGCACGTCGTAGAGCTTGTGCCGGGCCTCGGTGTCGAGGTTGTTGGTGGGTTCGTCGAGCAGCAGGACGTCGGGGCGCTTGAGCAGTTGGGCGGCGAGGCCGAGGGCGACGACCTGGCCGCCGCTGAGCGTGCTGAGCACGCGGTCCAGGGTGAGGTCGGCAAGGCCCAGGCGGTCGAGCTGGGCACGAGTGCGTTCCTCGATGTCCCAGTCGTCACCGATGGTGGTGAAGTGCTCCTCGCTCACGTCCCCGGACTCGACGGCGTCCAGGGCGCGGATCACGTCGGCGATGCCGAGCACCTCTCCGACCGTCAGGTCGCCGGTGAGGGGGAGGCTCTGCGGGAGGTAGCCCAGCGTGCCGCTCACCGAGACCGAACCGGTGGCAGGCCGCAGTTCGCCCGCGATCAGCTTGAGCAGGGTGCTCTTGCCGCAGCCGTTGGGGGCGACCAGGCCGGTACGGCCCGGGTTCACGGTGAAGGACAGGCCGTGGAAGACCGGAGTGTCGTCCGGCCAGGCGAAGGAGAGATTTGAGCAGACGATGGCGGCGTCGGACATGGAGACGACCTCAAAGGTACAGAGGGCGGAGCGGAGAGTCCCGCCCTGAGACAGACAGGGAAGCGGGCGCGACGAAACGGACCACCTCGGCAGCGCTCCTGAGCGCCGGCCGGTGGCCGTCAGATCCGGGTCTCACCCCGAGATGTCGTCTTCACCCACCACGTCTGCGACTCCTCAATACACAGTCCACGTCCCTCACAGGCTAACAGCCGACGTACCCGTCACCGGGGCGGCCGTCCTTCGCGGCGGGGCCGGCCACTCGTATGTTCTGGGGCATAGCGGTGATGCCGTACGAGCCCCGCCGACTATGGAGCCAGGCCGGTGGGCAGCCGCAGCCACGGAGCCGGGTCCTCGCAAGATCGGTCCCGATCCCGTCCGTGCCAACCGGCGTCGCTGTCGCCCTCTCGCCACGGACCTCCGCCGGCCCTGGGAGAAGCCCACCGCCCCCGGCCGGCTCACCCCCGCCCGGGTCCCGCCGGGGGTTCAGGAACATCCGCGCTCACCTCGCCTGCCCGGCCCGTGTCCCCAACCCCGCGGCGCCGGCCCCGGACGACCACTCGGCGCCAGGAACTGAAGCTTCCCCTTGATCATGGACACCTGGAGACTGGGACGTGTGAGCCCAGAGGAAGCAGTGCCAGGTGGGAAGCAAGTACACGAAGCGGTACTCGGAGGAGTTCAAGCGGGACGCCATCGCGCTTGTGGCCTCCCCGGGCCGGACGGTGACTGAGGTCGCCCCGGAACTCCACATCACCTCGGAGAGCCTGCGGGGCTGGGTGAAGAAGGCCAGCGGTGTCGGGCAAGCCGCTGCGGGCGCGCCGGTGGCCGCCGGTAGCGGACCGGACGCGGTCGAGCGGGAGGAACTCAAGCGGCTGCGCAAGCTCGCCACCGACCAGGCCAGGACGATCGAGATCCTGAAAAAAGGGAACCGGCCGGGCCGAGCGGGTCGGCGAGTCGAGGCGGCTGTCCGAGCGTCTGGGTTTCGAGCCGGTCGGCGGGTCCCCGACGCCGTCGACGGCGTGGCCGGGTGCGTTTGCTGGCGCCGACTCATCTGACTACCTGACGCTGGAGCCCCTGTAGATCGTCACCCCCGGCGCAGCCCCCTGCACATCGGCCGACGCGCAGCGCGGTGACCACTGGCCAGGGGGTGTCGCGGTCGGGGCGGGACGCGGAGACGGCGATGCCGCCGGTGGCCACCGGGCCGGGGACCGTGGTGGTCAGGGTGACCGCGCCGTCGACCCGCAGGGCCGCCCGCCTGCCGCTGACCGTCAGTTCGATCCGGTGCACCTCCGCGCCGGGGAGCTCGCGCTCGGCCACCACCTGCCCGTCCCCGGCCAGCCGGGCCCGGCCGTAGGAGATCCGCACCTGCATCGGCGTCCCGCCGACCCGGGCGGTGAGGCCGAACGTCGCGCCCTCCGGCGCCAGGCCGGTGACGTCCGCCCGCACCGTGTAGTGGTCCCAGTCCGCGGTGGCGTGCGGGGTGTACTCCGCGTACTGGTAGTCGCCCTCGCGCGGTCGGCGCGCGCCGTTGAACGGGAAGTCACCGGGGTCCAGGGGGCGGCGGTCTACTGAGCGCCAGTCGTGGCGTGCGGCCAGCGGCTCGGCCTCGGGCGGCCGCGGTGTGCGCCGCGCGACCTCGCGGACCAGTGCGCCGGCCGTGGTGCCGGACAGCACCTCCAGGCGTTCGAACCGGCCCGCGGCGGCGGCCCGCCGGCTGGGCGGGAGCGGGGTGGCGCTGCGGTTGGTGAGGGCGGCGGTGAACAGCCGGCCGACGACCTCGTCGGCGAAGCCACGGGTCTCGGAGAAGGGGTAGGAGAACAGCACGGGGCGCGGCAGGCCGTGCTCGGCGAACGCGGCCAATGAACGTTCCAGGTCCCGCCGGGCCGCGCTCGGGGAGGTCGCCGCGGCACCGCGCCGGTGGTGCAGGTCGTGGCTGTGGCTCTGCAGGTCCCAGCGCCCGCTCTGCCGCATGCGGGAGACCTCCGTCCAGGTCAGGTAGTAGGGGCGGGGGTCGCCGACCCGGCCGGTGATGAGGAACGCCGAGCCGTGCATGCGGTGCCGGGCGAGGATGCGGTCGGCATGCACCCATAGGCCCTTGGTGCCGTCGTCGAAGGTGAGCAGGACGGAGCGTGGCGGCACCGGCCCGCCCGCCACGTAGGTGGCGAACTCGCGGGCGGTCAGCGTCCGGTAGCCCGCCGCGCGCAGTGCGCTCAGGTGGGCGTCGAAGCGTTTCGGGGCGACGGTGTAGCGGCTGCCAGAGCCGGGCTTGATGTCGTGGTAGGCGAGGACGACCGGCGCGGCGCGGTCCGGCAGGCCGACGCCCAGCTCCCGCCATGCGGCCATCTGCCCGGGTGCCGCCCCGGCGGTGGGCGCGGCGTGCTGCGCGGCGACCTGGCCGGTGCCCTCCTGCAGGTGCCAGGCGGCGGCGAACGGCGCGGCCAGCACGGCGGCGGTCAGCAGACCGAGGCCCGCCCGGGCCAGCCGGGCATTCACAGCCCGGGCCACTGCGGCCACCGGCCGCGGCCGAGGACCAGCAGGTAGAGCGCGGCCAGGACCAGGGCGGTGACGGTCGCGGCCAGGGCCCCGGGGAGCCGGTTCATGTGGCGCTCCTCGACCAGACGCCGCGCCGGATGGTGAGCAGCGACCACGCCAGCAGCCAGGACAGCAGGGTCGCGGAGAGGAGGCTCATCAGCGGCCGGTAGCGCCAGCGGGTGCTGCCCGGGTGGTCGAGGCGGAACGCGGCACCCCACACCGCGCCCTTGAGCAGGATGCCCGCGAGATAGAGGAGGGTGAGCACCGCGGCGCCGGTCAGCGGCGCCCAGATCAGGTGGCGGACGGCCATGACGGGGGCGACCAGGACCCAGAGCACGTGCCCGTAGTAGAGGGCGGCGGCGCCGGGGCCGCAGCGCCAGATGAAGGTGCCGGTGAAGAAGATGTTGCGGATGAAGCTCTTCTTCCAGCGGACCTGCTGGCGCAGGAACGGGCGGAAGCGGGCGGGCACGGTGGTGTGCACGGCGGCGGAGCGGACGTAGCCGGTGCGCCAGGGCAGCTCGGGGTGGTCGGCGGCGGTGACGAACGGCGAGTCGGCGTGCCGTTCCTTGAGGCGGCGGCCCAGCCGGCGCTGGCCGAGGACGTAGCCGGTGAGCTGGCGGTCGGTGGCGAAGCGGAAGTCGCGGCCGAGGAAGCGGTCGTCGGCCCAGGCGGGCAGGTAGTTGTAGACCGCGTCGCGGCGGAAGACGGCCAGCGGGCCGGAGATGCAGGTGACGGCGCCGAAGACGGCCTCGGCGGCCTTGGCGATGCGGAACTGGCCCTCGTACCAGACGTCCTGGATGCGGGTGAGGAGGGTGTCGTCGGCGTTGAGGGCGCGGGCGTGCCCGCCGACGGCGCCGAGTTCGGGGTGCGCGACCAGGGCAGCGACGCAGCGGGAGAGTGCGTCGGGGGCGAGTACGCAGTCGGAGTCGGTGAAGGCGAGCACGTCGCCGTCGGCCAGGGCCGCGGCGCGGACCAGGGCGCGTTTCTTGCCGACGTTCGCATCCAGGCAGACAACGCGGACGGGAAGTTCGGCGGCGAGGGCGCGCAGGATGGCCGGGGTGCGGTCGGTGGAGGCGTCGTCGACCACGATGACCTGGGTGTCGGGGTGGTCGCCGGCGATCATGGAGCGTACGCACGCCTCGATGCGGTCCTCCTCGTCCTTGACGGCGAGGAGGAAGCTCACCCGGGGGCGGGCCGGCAGAGCGGGGAAGTCGGCGGCGTTCCGGGGGCGGTGGCGGAGGGGTCCCTCCGCGGGATCGTCGTAGTGGGCGTAGGCGATGAACAGCATGGCGGTGGTGCCCGCCAGCACGAGGAAGCCGTAGCCGAGCAGCAGGGGCGCGCGGCTGAGTCCGGGCGCCCGGGTGGCGAGGAGTACCAGCAGCGGGGTGAGAGCGAGCAGGGTGACCAGGCGGCGCAGCGCATGGCGGACGCTGGGGTCGGCGGTCGCCGGCCGGGTGGTGGCCTTCATACGAGGTACCTGTGCTTGAGGCTGTCGAACCGGTAGGTGGCGTCGAGGACGGGACCCGGCTGGGCATGGAGCCAGCCGGTGTCCTGTCCGGGGTGCAGGGTGTGCACAAGGACCAGGTCCCATCGGGCGCCGCCCGGGTCCGGGTGGCTGTGCAGCAGCCGGGTGCCCAGGCGGAGTTCGGGGACCAGCGGATCGGTGTACGCGACGTCGGCGCCGGCCTCGGCGAGGTCGGCCATGATCGCGAGCGCGGGCGACTCGCGGCAGTCCGCGACGCCCGGCTTGTACGCCACGCCGGCCAGCAGCACGCGCGCGCCGCGGGGCACGCCGCCGCCAGGCGCTGCGCTGCGCTCGGCGAGCAGGTCCAGGGCCCGGCAGGCGACGGTGTGCGGCCGGGCGGCGAGCGCGGCCATCGCGGTCTCGGTCACCGGCGCCGCCACCCGCCCGCCGCGCAGCTGCCACAGCAGGTAGTGCGGGTCGCAGGGAATACAGTGGCCGCCGGCCCCCGGGCCGGGCTGGAAGGGCAGGAAGCCGTAGGGCTTGGTGGCGGCGGCGTCCACGATCTCCGCGGCGTCCAGGCTGAGGTGCCCGGCGATGTCGGCGAACTCGTTGGCCAGGGCGATGTTGACGGCCCGGAAGGTGTTCTCCAGGAGCTTGGTCAGCTCGGCGGCCTCGGGCGAGCCGACCACGTGGACCCCGGCGGCGACCGGTTCGAGGAACGCGGCGGCGCGGCGGGCGCACTCGGGGCTCGCGCCGCCGACAACGCGCCGGACGGTGCGCTGAGGGCGGCCGACATTGCCCGGATCGATGCGCTCGGGGGCGCAGGCGACGAAGACGTCGTGCGCGGGGCTGAGCCCGCGGGCTTCGAGAGGGCGCAGGAGCAGCTCGCGGGTGGTGCCGACCCAACTGGTGGAGGCCAGGACGAGGGTCTGGCCGGGGTGGGCGTGGGCGACGGCCGCGGCGCAGGCGGCCTTCAGCGCCCGCAGATCGGGCAGCCGGTGGGCGTCGACGGGCGTGGGGACGCAGATGACAACGGCGTCCGCACCGGCCAGCCGGGCGGGGTCGGTAGTGAGGTCGAACGACGGGCCGCCGGCGTGCGCGGTGAGCCGGTCCCGGTCCTCGGGCAGCAGATCTACCCGGCCGCGCCTGATGTCGGCGAGCCGGCCCGGGTCGCTGTCGAGGCCGATAACCGGCGCTCCGACGGCGAGCAGCGCGAGCGCGGTGGGCAGGCCGACGTAGCCGAGCCCGACGACCGCCACCGTTCCGGAAGACCATCGCATGGTGAGCCCACCCGCCGGCGAAGAGGAATTGTCCGAGTGTGTCCTTTGCGTAGAACATACCGGCAGAGATTCCTAGATAGGGGTATTTGTCGCTTCGATCCCGGCGTCCTGGGCGTCGAGGGCCAGCACGCCCAGCGGGGTACCGTCCGGGCGGGGCGACGATCAGCCGCGCGGCGGCCGGGGCCCGCTCGACACCCTGGGAGACCTCGCTGAGCGCGTGCAAGCTGCACGCCAGCGCGGTATCCAGGCCGCCATCCTCCGTGAGGTTGGCGGAGTCATCGACGCTGGTCCAGCGTCCGATCTGGTCGGTGGGCATGACGGGGCTCTTGCGGTTCCATTCCTGGGCACTCGGTAAGGCGGGGAAGCGAGAAGGCCCGGGCGGTCAAGGACCTCACCCGCGATGACGAGGTCGCGGCGCCGGCCGCGGCCAGTCTGCTGAGCCGTCCGCAGACCGCTTCCGTCCTGCCGGCTGCCGAGCGGGTCCGCGCGGTCCAGCACCTGACCTGCAACGAGGAGGTACACCGTCGAGTTCCTGCGCTGGTCGTATGCGTGGACCGCGTATGTCAGCCCGATCGCGCGAAGACGCGCTGGAGGTAGCGCAACTTCGAACTGCGCAACCAGTGCAGTAAGCAACTCTGACCGAGCTCCGAATGCCGCGGTTACAGAAACAGGCTGCCGGATCCCCGGTGTTGGGGCGGTCGGGGAGTGCTGCTTCTTGTGGTCGCGTACGCAGCCAGGACAACCCTGTAGGGGGACTGCTGCACGGGTTGGTGACAGGGGTTTATGCAGCGAGCGCTGCGGGTGGGGTCATGATGGTCTCGTACTCGACAGGGGTCAATCGGCCCAGGCGTCGCTGGCGACGGCGCCGGTGGTAGGTGCGTTCGATCCAGGTCACGATCGCGATCCGCAACTCCTGCCGGGTGGCCCAGCTGCGGCGGTCGAGGACGTTCTTCTGAAGCAGCGCGAAGAAGCTCTCCATCGCGGCGTTGTCGCCGGCCGCCCCGACCCGCCCCATGGAGCCGACCAGGCCGTGCCGGGTGAGCACGGCGGCGACCTTGCGTGACCGAAACTGCGATCCGCGATCGGAATGCACGATGCACCCGGTCACCTGGCCGCGGCGGGCCGCCGCGGACTGAAGCGCGGCCACCGCGAGCCGGGACTTCATCCGGCCGTCGATGGAGTAGCCCACGATGCGGCCGGAGTAGACGTCCTTGACCGCGCACAGATACAGCTTGCCCTCACCGGTCGGGTGCTCGGTGATGTCCGTGAGCCACAGCCGGTTGGGCGCGTCGGCGGTGAAGTCACGCCGCACCCGGTCATCGTGCACCGGCGGCCCGGCCTTGGCGTTCTTGCCGCGGCCCCTTCGCTTGCCGAAGGCGCTCCACCATCGGTTGTCCCGGCAGATCCGCCAGGCGGTCCGCTCGGCCATCACATGACCCGCGGCCCGCGCTTCGTCGAGGAGGAAGCGGTGGCCGAACTCGGGGTCATCGCGATGCGCGTCGAACAGGGCGTTGGCCCGATAGGCGGCGGTCCGTTCGGCGTCGGTGACCGGCCGGGCCAGCCACCGGTAGTAGGGCTGACGGGCCAGCTTCAGCACCCGGCACGTCACCGCCACAGGCACCCGCACCCGGGCATCGGCGGCGGCCAGCTCGCGGACGAGCGGGTACATCATTTTGCCGGCAGACTCGCCTGCGACAGATACGCCGCGGCCCTCCTGAGCACCTCGTTCTCCTGCTCCAGCAGCCGGATCCGCTTGCGGGCCTCGCGCAGCTCCGCCGACTCCTTCGATGTCGTCCCGGGCCTGGTGCCCTCATCGGTGTCTGCGCGGCGCAGCCACTTCGCGAGCGTGATCGGGTGGACCCCGAAGTCGGTGGCGATCTGTTCCAGCGTGACGCCGGGCTCGCGGTTGCGGGCGACCCGTACGACGTCCTCGCGGAACTCCTTCGGATACGGCTTGGGCACTGCGACATCCTTCCAGGCCGCCTCTCAGCAAGCCAGGTCAGGTGTCACCCGACCCTGCAGCAGTCCCAGGCGATGACGAGGACGTCGATGAGGTCGCCGCCGCTGCCGCGCCCTCGCCGTCTACGGCGAAGCCGTCGCCACCCGTTTCAGTGATCCCTGAAGGGTGTCCACACGCGCCGGCCCGTAGCGCGGCCAGAGTGTGTCCCGCCACCGCACGACGCGAACGCAGCGCACCACGAAAGGAGCCCGTATGTCGGCACCATCCGCGATCGATCACCATGCGAGGACCGGATACAGCCTCCCGTTGGCCTACTGGCTGGCCCAGGCATCCGATCTTGCGTACAAGGACGAGGCCACCATCGATTCCCGGGCCCGCGCCTGGGGTTTCGACGAGGTGCGCCACCATCAGACGCGGTTCACTCCCCCGTTCCCGCTCGAAGACAGCCAGGCGTACACCGCGGCCAGCGACCACATGATCATCACAGCCTTCCGCGGCACGGAGCCGGCGCAGATCCGGGACTGGCTGTCCGACGCGAGCACTCCCCCCTGGCCGGGCCCGGCCACCACGGGCTACGTGCACCACGGCTTCGCCGAGGCACTCCAGTCGATCTTCCCCGGGGTCAAGGACACCCTTGCGGAGTTGCGCACCGAGAACCAGACGGTGTGGTTCACCGGCCACAGTCTCGGCGGTGCACTCGCCATGCTCGCCGGTGCGCGGATGTACCTGGAGGACCCGCGGCTCCAGGCGGACGGCGTCTACACCTACGGGCAGCCCCGTACCTGCGACCGCATCCTGGCAGCCGCCTGCAACAAGGGCTTCACGAACCGCATGTACCGCTTCGTCAACAACAACGACATCGTTCCCCAACTGCCTCCCGAGCCCGTGTTCACGCACGTCGAGGCGCTCAGGTACATCGACGCGGGCGGCAAACTGCACGACTCCATGGGCCTGCTCGGCAGTCTGGCGGACCGGGCCAAAGGACTGACCGCGGACGCCTTCGCCCCCGCTGCGGACGGCGTCCGGGACCACTCGATCAAGCGCTACATCGCCGCCATCGAGCAGAACCTCCCCTGACGGTTCGGCCCTCGAACATCTTGCTCGCCGCGGACGGCCCGAGGTGATCGATTTCGGGATCGCCTGCGCGATGGACGCCACCGTGCTGATCGAACCCGGCAAGACCGTCGGGACACCCAGCTTCATTTCCCCCGAACAAGCCTCAAGCGGCCGGGTCGCGGAGCCCAGTGATGTCTTCGCCCTCGGAGCTGCTCGCCACTCCAGACGTCAGTAGCCTCACCGGCCGGCGTGCCCTGGCCGCCCCCGTCCCTCCGAACCTGTGTGGTCGGTTCCGGCTGCCGGGTCCCGTACGCGAAAGACCCCGGGCCGTACCTCGTCGGACAGCAGGTGAATCTCCCTGTTGAAGTCCGGGGGCCATTGCGTGTCGGCGTTCCACTCGATTCCGGGCACGAGGGGGAGTTCCTGTACGTAGACCAGGTTCGCGCCGGACAGGTTCACGTCGGTCAGGATCACGGTGGCGGCCAGGAGCGCGTGGGACAGATCCGTATGGGAAAGGTTCGCGCCGGTCAGGTTCACATGCGTCAGGCGTGTGCCGGCCAGGTTCGCACGAGAGAGGTTCGCCCCGATGAGGTTCACATGCGCCAGGCGTGTGCCGGCCAGGTTCGCACCGGACAGCTTCGCGCAGATCAGATCCACGCGCGTCCGGTTCGTGCCGGACAGGTGCGTGTCGGACAGATCGGCCGAGGACAGGTCCGCGCCCCGCAGGTCCGCGGACGTCAGATCCCCGCCGGTGAGCACCGCGCGCCGAAGATCGCGGGCGCGGTCCGGGACAGGCCGGGGCGCCGCGAGGCGTTCGGCTGGTGGAACGGCACGTGCGGGCGGCTGAGCGGCGGCAGAGCGCTGTGCGATGGCGGACGCCGTGTCCTCCAGCGCGGCGGTAGGAGCATCCGGGCATGCGAGGTAGAGCAGCCCGCGCAGGATCTCGGCCTGCTTCTGCGTCTCGGGATCGTCCACCACGACTCCAGGCCAGGCGCGGTCTTGCCGCGGGTCACGGGTTCGGCAGACCGGGCACCGGCCGGAACGGGGGCTGAGCGAGATCACCCGGGCGAGCGCCAGGAGGACGTCGGCGGCGGCGTTCGCGGCCCGCCGCTCGCGCTCACGCAGCCCCGCCCCCGGCACGTGGGCCTTCTCAAGGATGAGGGTCTGGATTCTCCGGAAGTGCTCCTCGGCGAATTTCCAGTCCGGTTCGCGCGGCTGGACTTCAGCGGGGCCCTCGTGCGGGTGGAGGTTGCCGAAGGCGGTGACAGCCTCGGCGAGGTCACCGCCGCACCGGTGCAACTCGTGCAGAGTGATCATCTGCCGTCCCCGGCGTCGTCGGGGGATCGGGTCCGGCTGATGAGTTCCGCCATCACGGCGGCGAATTCCTGGCTCTGGTGGCGTTGGATCTGATCAGCGATCAGGTAGCCAGCCGCCCCTCCGACGAGGGCGGGCACAGCGGCCCAGCCGACGAGGGACAGCGGCTACGCCGCCCACCCGGGATCCACATCGGCAGGAGAAGCGATGCCGACCAGCACCTCGTAGGCGCCAACCCACCCCACCAGTAACCCGTTCAGCAGAAACAGCGCGGTGCACGGCCCGAGTACCCACACCGCGCGGGTCAGAAGCCAGAAGGGCATACGGCCGAGCGCGTGCCGACGCGCCCACCACGTCGCGGCCCGCTGCCCGATACTGGGCGGAGGCGGCGGTGACAGGACAGACACGCCGCCCAGCGTAGAGGGCGGCACCCTTGCGCTTGCTGAAGTCCCGCAACATACGCCCGACCGAGAGTCCCGTACGACCAAAGAGGACTTCAGGCCCCGAACGACGGCCTACCCGCGCAGGGCGCGAAACTCATCGCCGAACCCGCCCGCCATCCCACCCGGCGCCGAGTTCGCCGCCGCCCTCGGCAGCCCGCTCGCATATTCGCGGGTCGGCCGCCGCGGCGGGGCAAGCCGCGTTTCCAGGGAGGTGAGACCCCGGGTGGTCGCCGGGGGGCTCAGCCGCAGTCGTTGAGGTTGCAGCCGCGGAGGTCGTGGATGGGCCCGCCGCTCTTGGTGACGCACACCCACCGGCCGGAGTAGTTGCGCTTTTCAAGCGGAGCTGCGGGACCTCCTGGGCGCCAGGCTCGGGCACGCCTACTTCCAGGACCGCGGCCGCCGCGCCGCCGGCCTGGAAGTGACTGTCACCGACATCGACCACCTCGACGTCGACCTCAGTTGAGCGCCCATTCTTGAACCGCCCGGTGCGTCCTGGTGGTTGGGTAGGTCTCGTACTGGTTGCTGGTGTGTGAATCCGGTGGAGGGGGCGTGATGGAGCCGCTGGCGGCGGGGGATCCGGTGCGCGTGAGGGATTTCGTGCTGCGTGGCCGGCTGGGCGCGGGCGGGATGGGGGAGGTGTTTCTGGGCCGGTCGCCGGGCGGGATGGCGGTGGCGGTGAAGGTGGTGCATCCGCATCTGGCGCGTGAGGCGGAGTTCCGGCATCGCTTCCGGCGGGAGGTGGCCTCCGCGCGGGCGGTCGGTGGCGCGTACACCGCACCGGTGGTGGCCGCTGGGCCGGAGGACGACCCGCCGTGGATCGCGACGGCCTACATCCCCGGGCCGACCCTGACCGATGCCGTGGCCAAGGCCGGGAGGTTCCCGGTGGGTTCGGTGTGGCCTCTGGCCGCCGGGCTGGTCGAGGCACTGCAGGCTATCCACGCCGAGGGCCTGCTCCACCGCGATCTCAAGCCGTCGAACATTTTGCTTGCCGCGGACGGCCCGAGGGTGATCGATTTCGGGATTGCCCGGGCGCTGGACGCTACCGTGCTGACCGAACCAGGCAAGACCGTCGGCACACCCAGCTTCATGTCCCCCGAACAAGCCGCGGGCAGCCGGGTCGAGCGGCCCAGTGACGTCTTCGCCCTCGGAGCCGTACTCGCCTTCGCCGCCACCGGAGTCAAGCCCTTCGGCGGGGGCGGGCCGCTGGCGGTCTTGTACCGCGTAGCCACCGCCGAGCCGCAACTGGACAAACTGACCGGCCCACTACGCGACCTGATTGCCGCGTGCCTGGCGAAAAACCCCGCAGACAGACCCACCACCACCCAACTCCTCCGCGAAATCCTCACGCACTGGGCTCCGCCCGACGACATCCCACCCGCCCCACCACGGCCCCAGAAACTGAACCCCCTCATCCAGACACGCGCCATACCCGCCACCACCCCGCATTCCCCGCCCACGGACGTCCGCGGTTCTGATCAACCCGACGCCCTGCACGCCCGGAATCAGCGGGCCTGGAAACTCGGTGACGCGGGTGAGTATGCGGAGGCGGCCCGGTTGTTCGCCGAGTTGGCCGCTGACCGGGCGCGTCTCCTCGGGCCGGATCACCCCGACGCGATGCGCGCCCGCCAGAACCACGCCCTTTTCCTTGGTGGGGCGGGCGAGCACGCGAAGGCGGCCCGGCTGTTCGCCGAACTGGAAGCCGACCAGGCGCGCGTCCTCGGGCCTGACCATCCCGCCACCGTGAGCACCCGAGAGCTCTACGCCTGGCAACTCGGTGAGGCGGGTGGGAATGCGGAGGCGGTCCGGCTGTTCGCCGAACTGGAAGCTGAACGGGTCCGTGTCCTCGGGCCAGATGACCACCGCGTCCTGTTCTACCGTCATCTGCGTGCGTTGAACCTTGGTGAGGCGGGTGAGAGTGTGGAGGCGGCCCGATTATTCGCCGAGTTGGCCGCTGACCGGGCGCGTCTCCTCGGGCCGGATCACCCCGACGCGATGCGCGCCCGCCATCAGCGTGCCTGGAACCTTGGTGAGGCGGGTGCGCGTGCGAAGGCTGCCCGGCTGCTGGCCCGGGTCGTCGCTGACCGGGCGCGTAACCTCGGACCGGATCACCCCGAGACCCTGCGTTCCCGCCAGGACCATGCCTGGAACCTTGCTGGGGCGGGTAAGCGTGCGAAGGCGGCCCGGCTCTTCGCCGAGTTGGCCGCTGACGAGGCGCGTGTCCTCGGGCCGGATCACCCCGCCACGCTGCTCTGCCGCCACCTCCACGCCTGGAGCCTAGGTGAGGCAGGTGAGTATGTGGAGGCTGCCCGGCTACTGGACGGGGTTGTCGCTGACCGGGCGCGCGTCCTCGGGCCAGATCATCCCGACACGCTGCGTTCCCGCCAGGTCCACGCCTGGAACCTAGGTAAGGCGGAGGAGTGAGCAGCCGACCCCCGTCGACAGCTCGCCGTCGCGGTGGCAGCGGATCAGCCGCGCTGTTGCTTCCGCTTCCGTGACTTCGAGTCGGCCCAGGCCATCAGGAGGATGAGCGCGATCAAAACGGCGACGATGGACAGCATGACGATCGTCGTGGTGCCGCTGCCGCGGAGCAAGTGCGCCGCATCACTGAGCAGCTCCCGCCCGGCATCACCGGCCAGCTCCTCACCCGCCACGGCGCCGGCGCCGGCGAAGCCGAGCTGCGGGACCTTCTCGGCGCGGGACTCCGGCAGGCATACTTCCAGGACCACGACCTCCGGTCGGCGGCGGGGCGCGCGCCGCTGGACGCCGAGTCCGCAGACGCGGTGCGCGCCTACACCGCGAAGAAACGCGCCGACGCCGACCAACTCGTCGGCGCCCTGGAGCACATCGCCGCCCACGGCCTGCCCCTCGCCATGACTTCGTGGGAAGACCTACGGGAGGCCAAGCTCGCCGAGCTGGCCGCCCGGCGCAGCACCGCCGCCTGAATGGGCTGGGGCCGGGTCCGGCAACGCCCCACCGGCACACGGCAACCACCAGCGGGCAGGGCGGGGCGCTGCTACGCACAGCGCAGCCCGAACTCCTTCAACTGCTCGACACGCTCCGGTATCAGTCAGGCCCTGTGCCCTGGGGCACGTTGGAGGACCAGATACCCAGCCGGACACCTGCCTTGCCCTGGTCTCCGGGTCGGCCACAAGCTCGGACGCGCTCGTGGACTCCTGGCGCAGCGCGGACGGATGCAGCATTCTTTCGGCGGCGGGGATGTTTTTCCGGTTCAGGAGCCGGGCTCAAAGAGCTCAAGGGAAGCGACTCAGGCGGGTGTGGACGTGACAGCAGACTCGAACGGCTTCAGCCCTCAGACGAACAGTTCAGGTCAGGGTGCGGCTGAGCGTCACGAGGGCCGGACAGAAACGCCGCGTTCGACTGATCCACCCCCGTGGACGTGGGGGAGGCACTGATGCCTGACGATGCTCCTTCGCGCGCTGACCACCCGGACAGTCACGACCCCGTGCCCGCCTCGCGGGCGAGTGGCCGCCAGATCTCAGAGCGTCCAGGAAGCGGCCAAGGCGATGAAGACGACTCACCACGCAGCGCAGGAGATGATCCCTCATACCGAAGTAGGGCCTTCTGGATCTCTCACGTGGCCATGCCAGTGCTGGTTGCCGCATTCTCTGCCCTCATCATCGGTTTAGGGGGATACCTTTGGAGCCTTTCGCGTCATACCGACACTCCCGAGCCCCTCGAAGTCAACGAAACGATGCTCCAGCCTCAACCGCCCCCTACAGGCTACCTCGACCCGCGCGGCTGCCCTGAACATCACTACAGCGAAACTCCTCTACAGGGCATTCCCAAGAAGGCGCCCGACTTCCCGGGAAGATATAGTCCAGCACGCCTCTCCGTGGTGCTTCAATCGGAAAGTGACGACCCGATTGTTGTTACCTCCGCACACGTCACCGTCCTGTCGCGGAAGATCTCATCGAAGAATCCACGAAAAATCTGCACATCCGGCATGCCGACGCGCAATTTCACGGTCGACCTGGATGACCAACCTCCCATGATGCGTCCGGACGAAGCGGAGTCCGATTTCCCATACAAGGTTTCCGCCAGTGACCCGGAATACTTGCACATGGAATTTCAGGCGCGTAGGCACGAGGTTCGCTTTTACTTGACGATTGACTGGGTGCAGGGCGGAGAAAGGAGGAGTACCACCCTCGACAACGAAGGCAAAGACTATATTGTGAGGCCGGTTCATGCGGCGCAGTAGGCAGCACGCACTTCCAACGACCGGCAGGCGATAGCGAACACACGAAGAAGGCTTCGCCCTCCCTGCACCTCGTCATGGCGCCGACGTCGTCCTGTATCCTGCCGCCTGCTGATCAGTCGCGCGTGGCGGGACCGAAGATGGCTTGGGGTCATCACGAGCCCGGGGTTCCGTACCGGAGGCGGAACCGCACGACGTCGACCTGGCCGTCGACGCCCACCGCGATGAGCGGATGGTCCAGCACATAACCCGCTGCCTGTTCACCGGCCGCAACCCCTACGCCGAGCTGCGCGGCCAGTTGGCAGGGCGCACCCGCGGCGTTCAGTTCGTGTTCGAGATTGCCGGGCGCGAGCAACTGGCATGCGAAGGCGCGAGTATGCTGCGCCTATGGCGCCGCGGCGACTCCCTCGCCCAGCCCTTCAAACCCTGCACGGCATCGCCCCGGACCCAGTGGCAGGTCGGGCACCGCGCGACGACGTGATCGCCTAGTTCGACGGGCTGGACCGCGTCATCCCCCGCCAGGCCCGCGGCGACCTCATCGGCTGGCGCGACGCCGGCCGCATCACCATCGCCCGCCTCACTCTGCCCGAACAGCCCGCCGAACTCAAAGATCCCGAAGCCGCTAACCCATCGAGATGCGATGGAAGACCGACAGCCCGCTGCGCCGCGCCGGGCTGGCCGCGCTGGAGATCCCCGCCCCCACCCGCACGCGCCCCCTGCACGCCCTGCTCCTGACCCCAGGCTCAGCCCCGTCGGCGGTACCGCCGACGGGGTGGCGAGGAAGGGCGCCTCGGTACTCACAGCGCTCAGGCATCACACCCGCTGAGGCGCTGTCACGGCACGAGGCGTCGCCGTGCTCGAATGTGGGCCCGCCGGTCTACCTCATCGGGCTGGGAATCATCGACGCTTCGCGGTCGGGATCTTCGTCGCTGCGTACCCGGTACATGCCCGTTCTGACCTCCTCCGAGCTTTCGGAAATGCCAGACGAGTCACGGAAGGCCGTGGTCTGCTGGGGAAATGGAAGTTGTGGCCGCGAGCGTTGTCGCCGTCTTCGGCACGTTGCTGGGATCCGTTGTGACGCATGTGTTCCAGCGGCGTACCGTCATCCGTTCGGAGCGGTTCACGCGTGGCGAGAGGCTGAGGCAAGAGCGCATCGACGCATTCAGCGTGTTCGGCGGTGCGCTGGCGAACTACCGCCGAGGGCAAATGGATCTGTGGTTCGCGATGCACGTACACCATGCCGAATCGGAGTTGCTCGAGATGCGGCGAGAGGCACAACGGCTTCGGGCGGCTGCGCTAGAGGCTATGTTCCGCGTGCAGCTGCTGACGGAGGCATCCGACGTAGTGGAGGCGGCTCGACGTGCTGTGCGGGCGATCGACCAGATAGATCGGGCAGAGACCCGGACGGAACTCGATCAAGAGCGGGTGACATCCCGCACACTGGTTTACAACTTCATCAGCACGGCGAAGCCGCATACCGCCGTACCGGGTGAAGGGCACTAGGAAGTCCGTCCGGGAGGTTGCGAACGTCGGGAGACCACGTAACAGGCTAGCCCTCAAACGGCTGATCGACGTGTTCTGCCCTCACCCCTACACCCCCGTACGTCCTCAGGGTGATCGCGGCTTCGGGTTCGACCAGCTATCCAGCAGCGTCTTTCCCCGGTGGTGGCGTCGATGACGGCGATACCGGCATTCCGGGCACCTGCTGCCCCTAGGGAGATCATTTACGTTCGAGAGTGTTCAGGTCGCACGCGTCGGGATCGCCAAGGATCTGGTACAGCGTGGGGTCGTCGGCCGACCCGTCAGCACGCAACTCGTAGGTCACCTCGCCATCTTCGGAAACTGAATGCGGTACACTCAGGTGAATAGCCAGTTCGTCGGCGCTTTCCGTGCGAGCGAACTCCCATCTGCCCACCCCGGGTGGGATGTTGATTGATTCGCCGTCGAGGTCACTGAATGCATCGAAATGCCGCCAGTCACCGAAGCGCAGCTTCCCGCCGGGCAAAAGCCGGAGCGTGCCATATTCACTCCCGACATAACGGCCGTCCAGGTTACCGGCCTTCACCTCGTCATCGAGCCGACTGATGCCGCACCCGAAGTAGTTGGCGGTGCACGAGGTGAGCATCCCCGCAAGCAGGAGTGCCGTCGCCGCGAGCACGACACCGGGCACGACGCGGGCAAATATCCAGTGCGACATTGGCAGAGGCTAGCCGATTCCGGTGCTGTCGATGTGTGACCGGGTGTACCGCGAGGCCCATCCGTGAAGCCACGGTGGGCGGCCGGGGCCGCGGTGGACCGCTGGGCAGCGGTCCCGATTCGTTGCCCCGCGCGCCCACTCTCCGAAAGGAGGGATGCCGCGGTGGGACCGCTGCACCGGCGCCGCCGGTAGCCGCCGGGACTCTCGGGTCCGCCCGGGCTCAGGTCTCCAGCCCGATCGGCGCAGAAAAGCTACTACGACGGCGCCCGCAGCCTGGACATCGACCACCTGGTACCGCTCGCCGAAAGCTGGGACAGCGGAGCCTCGAACTGGGATGCGAAGCGGCGTGAGGCGTACGCCAACGACCTCGGCGCCGAAACCTCGCTCATCACGGTGACGGCCCGCTCCAACCGCAGCAAGGACGACCGCACAGATCGTTTGCTGGTCCGACAGTCATGTGATCGCAGGTCGGCGGTGCCAGCCGCAGGGGCGCGATTTGCAGCTCGGTTGCGCGTATGAGACGGCGCCCGGACTGAGAGGGCGGCCACTGGGCGAGACCAACCTCACCGGACCGTTTGTGGGACCAACCCTGCGGGCGCGTGGGGCACTCCAGAGCCGGTGCGGTGTTCCGGGCGCAGCGCACCGCGTGCTGCGGCGCGCTCTGCCCGGTGGCCGACTCCGGTGCGGATGACGGCTGGGTGAAGCTCAGGATGTTGCCGTGCGGGGCGATGACCCGCGCTTGCGTCGTTCTCTGCAACTGGGCCGATCACCCGTTGCGTCGGCGGCTCCAGGGATTACGCGGTCCGCGGTCATCCCAGGTGTGGCACACCCAGGATGGCGAGGCAGGGGATCGGCACCTTTCGGCAACGGGGCGAGGAGTGGCAGAGGATGCGGGGACCAGCTCCGTACCTTCGGAAAGGACCGACGTGCCATGTACCTTCGCATGCGTCCCCTCCTTCTCGGCCTGGCCGCCGTCCTGACTCTCGGCTTCGTCGGCACGGCCCCTGCGGCGCCGGCGCCCGAGCCCCTTGACCACTACGTCATACCGGGTGACCGCGCCTTCCCCGTCGGTCTCGCCTACGATCCGGATACCGGGCGCTACTACGCCGGCAGCGCCGCCGACGGCACCCTCTACCGGGGGCACGTGGACGACAGGGCGGCCGAGGTGTGGTCGCCCGACGGTGCCGACGGACGGACCGTCACCGCCGGGATGGCCATGGACGGCGAGGGCCGCCTCTACGTCAACGGTGCCGACACCGGCGTGGTCCGCGTCTACGACCCCGCGGACGGTGAACTGCTCGCCGAACTCTCCGGTCGCGACGGCGGCTTCGTCAACGAGATCACCATCGCCGACGACGGCTCCGCCTTCGTCACCGACTCCCGGCTCCCCGTGATCTACCGGATCACCGAGCGGCGCGGGCAGTGGACCATGAAGCCCTGGCTGGAACTGGCCGACTCGCCCATCGACTGGGTGGACGGCGAGCACAACCTCAACGGCATCCTCGCCGTGGGCCACCGCCACCTGCTGGCGATGCAGAGCAACACCGGGCAGGTGTGGCGCATCGATCGCCACACCCGCAAGGTCACCGAGGTGGACCTCGGTGGGGAACTGCTGCCCAGCGGCGATGTGATGATCTCCGACGATGGCCGCCGCGTGTACGTCACCCAGGGCAACCTCTACGCCGCGGGCAACCGCGAACCCCGCGTCGCCGTCGTGGACTTCGGCCGCAACCTCGCCCGCGCCGAGATCACCGACAGCCTCGTCCCGCCCGGCGGCCTGCTGCACCCGGCCCAGGCCGCGCTCACCGGGCAGGGGCGGCTTCTCGTGCTCAACACCCAGTACAACCGCTACATCCAGGGGCTACCGCCGGAGTCGCTTCCCTTCACCATCTCCAGCATCCCCGTGCCGGACCGCGGCCGGCAGTCCGGCGGAGCCTGACCGGCGCTGCCCGAACGCCGGGCCGAGGCACCGCCCGCCGTGCCCCCGGGCCGCCGCCCCCTGCCGCTCGACAGGAGGTGGCGGCCCTCTTCGGTTCCGCCCGGTCCTGCTTACGCTGGGGGGCATGGACCGCCGAGAGCAGCTCCGTGACTTCCTCCGAGGCCGTCGGGCCCGGCTCACCCCCGCCGACGTCGGCCTCCCCCACGCGGGGCGGCGACGTACCCCGGGCCTGCGGCGCGAGGAGGTGGCGGTCCTCGCCGGGGTCGGGGTCTCCTGGTACACGTGGCTGGAACAGGGACGGGACATCAAGGTGTCCGCGCAGGTGCTTCACGCCATCAGCGGGGCCCTGCTGCTGACCCCCGACGAGTGCGCCTACCTCTTCCGGCTGGCCGGGCTCAGCCCGCCGCCCGCCGAACCCGCTCCCCGCGCCGCGATCGACGCGGAGCTCCGCCGCATGCTCGACGCCTGGTCGCCCCGCCCGGCCTACATCCTGGACCGCCACTGGGGGTTGGCGGCCGTGAACGGCGCGGCCCGCGAGGTGTTCGGATTCGGCGAGCGGGACTACAACTGCCTCGTGGCATTCTTCACCAGCGCCCGCTACCGCGCCGCCTACTCCCGTTGGGAAGAGGCGGCGCCGGACGTCGTGGCCCGTTTCCGGGCGGAAGCGGCCCGCCACCCGGACGACCCGGAGTTCGGCCGGCTCGCCGATGATCTCAGCGCGGTCAGCGGGGAGTTCGCCGCCCTCTGGGCCCGGCACGAGGTCACCGACACGGCGCACGGCACCAAGACCCTCACCCACCCCCGCTGCGGTGAACTGGTCTTCGAGTACCGCCGCCTGCCACTCCTGGACCATCCCGGGTACGAGATGGTGCTGCACAACCCGGCGCCGGACACCGGCACCCTGGAGCGCATGGAGCAGTTGGCGGCCCTGGTCGAGGCCGCCTGAGGCAAGGGCCGCCCGCGCCCGCCGATCCTGGTGGTACGGGACCCGGGATCGTTCCGCTCTGTCTCGCCTGCCGTGCCGCGCACAAGCTCTGAGCATGAGTGAATCCACCGCAGCCCGGTACACCGGCAAGACCGTGCTCATCACGGGCGGCACCAGCGGCATGGGCCTGGCGACCGCCCGCCGGCTACGCGACGAGGGCGCCCAGGTCGTCATCACCGGCCGCGACCGGGGCCGGCTCGACGCCGCCGTCGAGGAACTCGGCGGTGATTCCGTCCTCGGAGTCACCGCCGACGCCGCCGACCTCACCGCCCTGGACGCCCTGATGGAGACGATCCAGGCCCGCTACGGCGGCCTCGACGTCGTCTTCGCCAACGCCGGGGCGGGCGTCTTCAAGCCCAGCGCCGAGATCACCGAGGCAGACTTCGACCTCGCCGTCGACGTCAACTTCAAGGGCGTCTTCTTCACCGTCCAGCGGGCCGTCCCGCTGCTGCCGCCCGGCGGGAACGTCATCATCAACGCCTCCTGGACCCTGCACCGGGGCGGGAGCCTCCTCACCCTGTACTCCGCCACCAAGGCCGCCGTGCACAACCTGGCTCGTACGCTGGCCGCCGACCTCGCGCCGCGCGGCATCCGCGTCAACTCCGTCAGCCCCGGCTACATCGACACCCCGATGTATCCCGAGGCCGACCTCCCCGCGGAGGTGGCCGCCGCCAGCCGCGCCCGTGTCCCGGCCGGCCGCTTCGGGCGCCCGGCGGAGATCGCCGACGCTGTGGCGTTCCTCGGCTCTGCCGAGGCCGCGTACATCAACGGCCAGGACCTCGTCGTCGACGGCGGACTGGTCGCCTCCATCCCGGACTGACCCCGCCCGCGTCCGGTCGGCCCCCGGGCCGCCCCGGCCGTCCCCGGGGGTTGCAACGTTCAAACACGTCGCCGCAGCCGTCCCCACGGTCGCTGAGGTGCTGGAGCAGCATCGGGAGAGCCTGCCGCTGCTTCCGAGCCCGAGTTCGTCCAGCGCCTCGGCGCGCTCAGCGGTCAGCGTCGCGCGGCGGCTCTTCACGTTCGACAGCCACACCCAAGCCGGACCCGATGCTCGATGCCATCGTCGACTCAGCCGCGCAGGGCCTTGCGCCGGGCCGCCGGGTGTACCCGGGCCCACGCCTCGGGGAGCTGCCTCTCGTGTGCGCCGGCCGCGGCCCGCTCTGCGCCGTACAACAGGCCCCAGGTGAAGGCGGTGTCGCCCGCCGTATGAGCGGAGACCGCCATGCGGAGCAGGGCTTCGCGGGCCACGACGCCGTCGTGCTGGTCGCCGCTCACCTGCTGGACGGCCTTGGCGCGCTTGCGGAGCCGCTGCGCGGGCTTCCCCAGGGCCGGGCCGGCGGTCTCCGCGGCGTACCGGAGTCGCTTGGCGGTCTTGCGGGCGTGGTGGATCGCGGCGTCGCGCTCGGGTCCGGGGGGCGTCTCCAGCGCGCGGTCCATGCGTTCGGCGAGCCGGTCGTACTCCTTGAGGAGGGCCTTGACCATTACCTTCTTGGGCTTCCCGGCGGCCTTCGGGCGGAGCGGCGGAGCGTCGGTCAGCGCCGCCAGCCGGTTCAGCAGCTCCAGGTAGCGGGGCGAGGCGAGCGCGTCGAGGGTGCGCCGGCGGCCTTCGGCCCGCTGCGCCACGTCCCAGGCCTGCAGCCGCGCGGCGACCGGGCCGCGTACCAGCTCGCCGGGCAGCTCCCGTACGCCGGAGGCCAGCCGCTCGTTGAGCACTTCGTGGTCGCGCTCCGCGCCGAGCGCCCGGGCCAGCCACCGCAGGTCGCGGCGGATCGGATCGGTGACGTCACGAGCGAGGACGGAGCGGTAGGAGCGCAGACAGTTGCGCAGGCGGCGGGCCGTGGTGCGCATCTGATGCACCGCGTCGGGCGTGTCGCGCCGGACGGCCGGGTCGAGGTCCCTGAGCTTCGCGGTCATCCGGTCCAGGTAGGCGAGCACGTGGTCGCCGGCCGACCCCGCGGCGACCCCGCGGCGCTTCTTCGGCGTCCGCTGCGGCAGGCCCGCGGTCCCGGCCAGGGCGCGGACCGCCTTGGCCGGGCTGCCGGCGCGTTCGACGCCGTTCTTGCGCAGCACCTTCTCGAGGTCGTCCAAGAGCGCGGGGTCTTCGCCGTCGGCGAGCTCGACCTCTATCTCCGTCCACACCGCGTGCCCGCCGGACTCCAGCAGCGATTCGGCGTGCACCGCGTCCAAGCTCAGCTCGGCCAGCAGGTCGCCGTCGGCGTCGAGGAGGCGGTGCAGGGAGCGGGTGGAGCGGATCCGCACCACCGGGCGCAGCGGCGCGCCGCGGGTGCGGGACAGAACGAGCTCCCGTAGCTCCCCGGGGACGTCCTCCGACGATGGCGGGGCCTGGATCTCCTCCCGGCCGTCGCCCTCCAGGGGCAGCTTCAGGTGCCACCCGGCGTCGGTGCCGCCGGTTCTGCGGCGCAGCGACGCGTCCGTGCGGGTCAGCCGCAGGTCCCCGGTGTCGTAGTGGACGGCGTCCAGCTCCTGCATCCCGCCCTCTGCCAGCGAGGCGACCGGGTGCACTGCGGTCAGCTCGGGCAGCCAGGGGATGCCCTCGGCCGCTGCCGCCGCGTACTTGCGCTCCGTCTCCTGCTTCGCCTGGGCCATACCGTCGAGGTTGACCAAATCGCACCCCTCAAACCCGTACGAAGACGTTGAATCCAACGAACGGCTGAACGTGGCCGAGGTCGCGGCCGACTTCGCTCGGGTCGAGGGCGCCGACCACCGGGAGCCCCGGCGGCCCGCGAGTCGCAGGCGTTCCACCTGGAGGAGCTGGGGGAATACGAAGAGGCCGAGCGCTACGGGCCGACGGAGCCGCCTACCGCGCCCGCACCGAGGGGGACCGGCCGCCTGACTGCAGGCGGCCCCTCCCGCCGCCGGCATCCCGGGCGCGGGTGTGCGCGGAGGGCGGTCCGGCGGCGGGAGCGGAGCGGTGTCAGGCTGCCGGCACCGGCGGCCACCAGGGACTGCGGGCTGCCGGCACCGGCGGCCACCAGGGACTGCGCTCCCGGATCGCCGACTGGGCACGGGTGACGAGCCCCGGGTAGGACTTGCCGGGGTACCAGGGGGCGGTGGGCAGAGAGTCGAAGCCCGGCACCTTCTCCATGTACCGCACCATCAGCCGCCGCAGCGCGCGGTCGGGTAGCTCGCCGCGCATGGCGCCGACGTTCTCGGTCAGGTGGTCGGGGTCGGAGGTGGCCGGCAGCACGGCGGTGACGGCCGGGTGGCCGAGCACCCACTTCAGGAAGAACTGCGACCAGGTGGCCGCCCCGAACTCCCTCACGAGGTCCGGCACCTCCCGGCCGCGTACGACGTGGTGCAGCCGTGCCTTCTCCAGCGGCATGTTCACCAGGACCGCGACGCCGTTGTCCGCCGCCGCCGGGAGCACGCGCTCCTCGGCGGCGCGGGTACGCACGGAGTAGTGCACCTGGACGAAGTCGACGTCGCCGCGCTCGATCCAGTCGGCAAGCACGTCGAAGTAGGCCGGCTCGTGGTGGGTGACGCCGATGGCGCGGATGCGGCCCTCCCGTTTCCACGCGTGCAGCATCGGCAGGACGCAGTCGATGTTGACCAGGCTGTGTACCTGTACGACATCCAGCGGCCGCCCGCGCGCGAGGCGTTCCATGGAGCGTTCGAGACTGGCCAGCGCGTGGCCCTCGTCCCAGAGGAAGTCGCCGGTGGACCAGATCTTGTCGGCCAGGAACACCCGGTCCTGGAAGCCGGTGAGGGCGGCGCCGGTGTTGGTCTCGGCGGCGCCGTAGAGCGGGGAGGTGTCGACCACCCGGCCGCCCGCCTCGTAGAACTTCCTGACCACCTCGGCGATGTGGCCGGTGGGTGCGCCCGGCAGGGTGTCGAAGGTGGTGAACGTGCCGAGCCCGACGGCCGGCAGCCGCTCCCCGGTGCCCGGCACCTCCCGGGTGATCAGCTCCCGCGACTCCCGCGGCCCGGGTGCGCCGGGCCGCCCCTGCGCCACCGCGGTCCCGGCGCCGGCCGCTGCCGCCGCCACGGCCAGGCCGCCGGTCCCCTGGAGCACGCGGCGCCGGGTGGTGCCGCGGGTGGCTGTCGTCGGGCTGTCGTCGGTCGTCATAGCCAACTCCCATCGGTGGCGGGGCACTTGCCGCTCGGAGCGTAGGCCGGGACGTGGGAGGAACGCACAGACCGGTTTGGTCTGGGCACATACCCTGAAGGTATGTCGCTGGATCTGCGCCTGATGCGCTACGTCATCGCCGTCGCCGAGACCGGCGGCTTCCAGGCCGCCGCCGAGCGGCTGCACATCGCCCAGCCGCCGCTCAGCCGCCAGATACGGCAACTGGAGGGCGAGTTGGGGGTCGCCCTCTTCGAGCGCCGGCCGACCCGGCTCACCGGCGCGGGGCAGGTGTTCGTCGACGCCGCGCGGGAGACGCTGGCCGCCGCCGAGCGGACGGTCGCCGTCACCCGCCGCGCCGCCCGCACCGCCACCGGAACCCTGCGCGTCGGCTACGGGCCGACCACCGCGCACTCCGAGATGCCCCTGCTCCTCGCCGCCCTCGCCGAGGCGCACCCGGAAGTGACCGTGGAGGCGGTCGAGTCCTGGGACCCCGGTCTCGTCGACGGTCTGCGCACCGGCGGGCTCGACGCCGCGCTCGGCCGTCACCTGCCGACCCCGCGGGACTGCCGGGCGCTGACGCTGCGCGCCGAGGAGTACGTCGCCGTGGTGCACGCCGGCCACCGGTACGCCGGCCGCGGTGCCGTGGCCCTGCGCGACCTGCGCGGCGAGACCTTCCGCTTCCTCGCCCGGGACCTGGCCCCCGACTACCACGACGCGGTCCTGGCCGCCGCTCGCAGCACCGGTGAGGACTTCGCCGTCTGGCACAACCCGGTCCCCGGGCTGCGCAACCATCTCGGCGTCCTCACCGACGGCTTCATGCTGCTGCCGCGCTCCGTCGCCGAGCACCTGCTCCCCGCCGCCGCGCGCCTGACCCTCACCGACCCGTTGCCGCCCGTGCCCCTGCGGTTGGTCCACCGCGGCGCGCGGGACGCGCCCGCTCTCGCTGCGCTGGTCCGCACTGCCCGTGCCCTGAGCGCCGCCGAGGGCTGGACCGCCGGCACCTCCCCCGACGCCGGCTCCGATGCCTGAACGACCGACTCGGCGTGTGGTGGAGGAGCGGTGGGGGAGGGCGGGGCGGAAGGTGAGCATGCGCCTGTGGAGTACGGTCATCCGGGCGGCCGAGACGCGGAGTGAGCGTCGTCCCATGGCGGGTACTGCCATTGCCGGACGGAGCCTGCTTCGTGTTCTACGGCTCTTCCCTGGCGGGGCCTTCTTCGGGCTCTACGCTCCTGGCCTTGATCAGCGGAGAGATGAGCAGGTCGTACACCGCGACTCCGGCGAGTCCGCCGATGAGCGGGCCGACAATGGGGATCCACCAATAGCCGCTGAACCACTCGAACGTGCCGGGGAAAGCGATAGAGCCCCAGCCTTCGAAATACGTGAACAATCGGGGACCGAAGTCACGTGCGGGATTGATTGCGTATCCTGCGTTTGTGCCGAAAGTCAAACCGATCGCGACGACCACCAAACCGATGAGGAACGGGTGGAGATTGGACATCGGGGCAGTGTTGCGCTTGTCGATGAGTGCGCAGATCAGCAGAAGCAGGATGCCGGTCCCCACGATCTGGTCGAGCAAGGGGCCCCACCAGGAGTCTCCGAAGTATTCGGCGGGGAACGTGGCGAAGATCGAGTAGGTGGGCAGCGATTTGTCTCGCGGGACGCCCGCTTTTGTGTTGGCCGCGTCGATGGCCCACCTGTAGGACGCGTAGACGAGCGCGGCGGCGACGAAGGCACCCACGACCTGCGCCAGCCAGTAGGGCAGGACCTTCCTCCAGGGGAAATCCCGTCGAGCCGCGAAGCCGAGGGTCACTGCGGGGTTGAGGTGTGCTCCACTGACGCCTCCGGCCACATACACGCCGAATACCACGGCGAGCCCCCATCCCCACGAGATGATGAGCCAGTTGGCGGGCCCGAAGTCGCCCGTTTGCCGGCCTGATCCCGGCAGGCCGGCGACTGCGACAGCCACCGACCCGACACCCAGCAGAATCAGGACGAACGTGCCCAGGAACTCGGCAGCCATCTCGCCGCCGAGTCCTTGTCGATACCCGCGTCGACGAACGATGCGTTCAGCCATGTACCCTCCTCGGTCAGAAAGCAACGGAACCTTTCATTCCTCACCCGAAAGGCAGGGCAATTCGGGGTGGGCGCGCCGGTGAATCCACAGATTTCACCTACACGGAGCAATCCGCAGGACAGGCAGTGAGCCTCTTCAGCGTTGCAACGCCAGGGTGAGAACGGCCTTGGTGATGACGTCATGCGGGTGGGACTGCATCGGGATCTGCGGGAGATCCGCCATGACTTCAGGCGGCAACGCCGTGTTTGACGGGTTTGCAGCGCCGGTCGCCCTCGCGAGTGACAAGCAGCATGGTGACCCACTCCACGAGCGCACGCGGCAGGGCGAGTGCGGCAGGATGGATGACCAACGAGGCTCCCGAGCTAGGGGATTGGGACGTCCGACATCTCGATCAACAGCCCGGGGCCTCGCTCGTCGCGGCTCGCGAACCGTCACCTGATCGGTGGCCACCTCGAAGGAGCTCACTGTCGTTCAGCTGCCCTCATACTCACCGGGCCTCAACCCGCAGGAGGGCGCCGTGAGACCGATCGTGCGGTGCCCGTCGCCTCGACCTGGTTCAGGGGTGGACGAATGGCGGTGGATGTGACGTTCGGGCGAGGCGCCTCGCCCACTCATCACCGTGCGACCAGCGCGTGACCTGGCACCGGGGTAACGGGCCCTGACAAAGTCGGGCGGACCGCCGTCGTTGGGCGGCCGATCAAGTCCGGCCATGTGACGGACTTCGACGAGTTGCTGCGCCCGGGTCCACGGCACCTGACTGAGAGGGCTTGACCAGCATCGGAGGCGGACACCGCCACGCCGGCGAGTTGGTCGGCGTCGGCGCGCTTCGGCGGCTCCGGCACCACAGCCGCATCCGACGCGATATTCAGGTGGCTCTCAGAGTTCTTTGAGGTTTCTCCTCTACACCGGAAGGTGTGACCCTCAGCCCTGACGCCCACGCCACTGTCCTTGTCGTCGATGACGAGGAGAACATTCGCGACCTGCTGTCGCAGACGCTCCGGCTGGTCGGGTTCGACGTGCGGACGGCGGCGAGCGGGTTCGAGGCGCTGACGGCGGCAGAGGCGAAGGCTCCGGGGCTCGTGGTGCTGGACGTGATGCTGCCGGACATCGACGGGTTCGAAGTGGCCCGACGGCTTCGTGCCGGCGGAGGGAAGGCGCCGGTGCTGTTCCTGACCGCGCGGGACACGGTGGCCGACCGGGTGGCCGGCCTGACGGCGGGTGGCGACGACTACGTGGCCAAGCCGTTCAGCCTGGAGGAGGTGGTCCTGCGGATCCGGGCCATCCTGCGGCGTACCCGGGCGGCCCCGGCGGAGCCGGCCGCGCCGGCTGACAGCGAGGTGCTGCGCTACGCGGATCTGGAGCTGGACGAGGGCGCGTACGAGGTGCGCCGCGGCGGGCGTCTGGTGGAGCTGACTCCGACGGAGTTCAGGCTGCTGTGGTTTCTGCTGGCGAACGCCGGGCGAGTGGTCAGCAAGGCACAGGTCCTCGACCGGGTGTGGTCCTACGACTTCGGCGGCGACAGCCGGATCGTCGAGTCGTACGTCTACCACCTGCGCAAGAAGCTCGACGCGCACGGGCCGCGGCTCATCCACACCGTGCGCGGCGTCGGCTACGCGCTGCGCCTGCCGCGGGACCGGAGTTGACGCACCGGCCACCGCAGCCTGCCGCCCCGGCACCACGGCGCGGCAGGCCGCGGTGGCGGGTGCGGGGCTGGCGCCGCTGGACGCTGCGGGCGCGGCTGGCGGTGGTGATCGCGGCGCTGGCCGCGCTGGCCCTCGTCGCCGTCAACGGTGCGGCACTGGTGCTGTTGCAGGCGTACCTCGTCGATCGCGTGGACCAGCAGCTGGCCAACACGGGCAGTTCGTCGGCCCTCGACAGGGAGCGCATCGCGGAGCTGAAGGCGGGGCCCCTGGGCGACGGCGGCTCGGCCGAACACATCCTGTCGCAGCGTGCCGGGGCGACGACCCGGATCTACGCGGTAGCCGAGGACGGCAGCGTCGAGCAGTTTCCCGAGGAGGCCGAGTCGCCGGGGCCGCGGCTGCCGGGGCGCGCCGAGTTGGCCGCGCGCGCCGGCGACCCGCCGTTCACGGTGCCCGCCGAGGAGGGGGACGCCGACTGGCGCGTGGCCGTGGGGCCCAAGGAGGCCGACGCGGATGACGAGTTGACCGTGACGGCCACCTCACTGGCGACGGTACAGGCCACGTACGAGCGGCTGCTGCTGATCGACCTGGCGGTCACCGCCGGTGTGCTGGCGGTGCTGGCGGTCACCGCGGCGCTGGTCGTCCGGGTGGGCCTGCGGCCGCTGACGCGGATGACGGTGACCGCCGGCGCCATCGCCGCAGGCGACTTCTCCCGCCGCGTGGACGACGCGGACGCGCACACCGAGCCGGGCCGGCTCGGCGCAGCGATGAACGCGATGCTCGCCCGGGTGGAATCCGAGATGGCCGCCCGAGTGCTGTCCGAGCAGCGGCTGCGCCGGTTCCTCGCGGATGCGTCCCACGAGTTGCGTACGCCGCTGACGTCGATGCGCGGCTTCGCCGAGCTGTACCGGCGCGGTGGGGACCCGGCGGATGCGATGCGGCGGATCGAGGCCGAGGCGCAGCGGATGGGGGTGCTCGTGGAGGATCTGCTGCTGCTCGCGCGGCTGGACGAGCAGCGCGGGCTGGAGTGCCGCCCCGTCGACATGCTGGAGCTGTGCGCGGATCTGCTGCGCGATCTGCACGCCAGGTCGCCGGGGCGGCACATCCGCCTGGCCGGGCTGGACGACGCGGGCCTGCCCGAGCCCGTGGTGGTGGCCGGGGACCCCCTGCGGCTGCGGCAGGTGGTGGGCAACCTGCTGGCCAACGCCGATCGGCACACCCCACCGGACGCCGTGATCACGGTGCGGGTGGGACGGGCCGCCGCGGTCGGGCATCCGGTGGGCGGGGGGTCTCAGCCGGCCGCCGGCCGGAACGCGGGGGACGGCGTCGTCGCGGTGGCGGGCACCGGGCCCGCCGCGGGGACGGCGGCCGCAGTGGTGGAGGTGGCCGACACCGGTGCCGGTGTGCCGGCCGGGCACGCCCCGTACGTCTTCGAGCGGCTCTACCGGGCCGACACGGCGCGCCCACGCGGCGGCAGCGGTCTCGGCCTCGCCATCGCCGCCGGACTGGCGCAGTCGCACGGCGGGCGCATCGAGCTGGCCGACCGGCCTCCCGGCTCGGGGGCGGTCTTCCGGCTGCTGCTCCCGGTGGAGTGAGGCGGGCCCGCTTCCGCCCGTACCGCGCGCTCGTGTGTGACTTCCAGCTTTCTTTCAGGCGCTGTCGAGGCGCGGCGCAGAGCACGGCCAGGCTGGGCTGCCAGCATCGCCGCTCGTAGCGAACAGCGACGAGGAGGAGTGGCGATGAAGTGCAACAGGACATGGATACGCATGCGGGCGACCGCGGCGTTGCTGGCGGCGCTGGCGGTGTGTTCCACGGGGCTGCTCGCCGGCTGCGGATCCGGCGGGGACGACAGCTCCCAGGTGGCCACCGTCGAGGACGGGAAGTCCGGCGGTGCCAAGGACGACTCGGACGGTGACGACGCGGCGCAGGCGCAGGAGTTCGTCGACTGCATGCGCGCCAACGGCATCGAGATGGAGGACCCCGACCCGCAGACGGGAAAGCTGAACCTCGAGGAGATCGTCGGCGGCGGCGCCGACCGGAAGGCGCTGAGCGAGGGACTCGACGCCTGCCGTGATGTGGCCCCGCAGTCGTTGCAGGACGCGGGGGAGAGCAAGCAGAACCCGGAGGCGCTGCAGGAGTTCACCGACTGTATGCGCGACAACGGCGTGGCGATGGAGGACCCGGGCCCCGAGGGCATCGACCCCCAGGCCATGCCGACGGAGGACGCCGACTACCAGAGCGCGCTGGACACCTGCCGCGACAAGCTCGTCGTGGGCTCCGGAGGCGACCGGTGACCCCCGGGGACGACATCGGCAGGCGGCACGGTGCACGCGAGGACGCCGGTTTCGACGGCGGTGCCGTCGAGGACGATGCCGTCGAGGGCGGCGGCTTCGAGGACGGCGCCGGGACCGGCACCGTGGCGCCCGATGCCCCGAAGCGGGGCCGCCGCGGGGGACGTTCGGCGCGTGCCGTCGGGGCGGGCGCCGCCGTCGTCACGGTGGCGTGCGTGGTCGGCATCGCCGCCACCGGCGCCTTCGGCGGTGACGGCGGCGAGCCGGAGCCGACCGCGCCGTCCGCCCCGCCGAAGACGGCGAAGGTGGAACGCACCACGCTCACCCGCACCGAGACCGTCGACGGCAACCTCGGCTACGGGACCGCCACCGCCGTCCAGGCCGCTACCCCGGCACCGCCCGCGACGGGCGGCGACTCCTCCGGCCCGGCGGCCGGGTCCTCCGGGTCCGGCTCCTCCCAGGACGGGCAGAGCGACGGGGCCGCGGCCGGCAGCGGCGTCGTCACCTGGCTGCCGGACCCCGGTGACGTCGTCAAGCGCGGCGCGGCCGTCTACAGCATCGACGAGGGCAAGGTGCCGCTGCTGTACGGCTCGACCCCCCTCTACCGCACCCTCGACGTGGGAGCCGAGGGCAAGGACGTCCAGATGCTCGAAGCCAACCTCGCGGCGCTCGGCCACTCCGGCTTCACCGTCGACGACACGTACACCGACGGCACCGCGAGCGCCGTCGAGAGCTGGCAGGAGGACCTCGGGCGCGAACAGACCGGCACCGTCGCCATCGGGGACGCCGTCGTCGCAGGCGGGGCCAGGCGGATCGCCGACGTCCAGGCCGTACGCGGCAGCGCCCCCTCGGGGTCCATCCTGACCTGGACCGGCACCGAGCGGATCGTCACCGTCGACCTGGAGGTGCAGTACGAGGACCTGGTCGACGAGGGCACCGAGGGCACCGTCGAGCTGCCCGACGGCACCACCGTGGCCGCCGAGGTCACCGACGTGGGCACCGCGGCCACCGCCGAGCCCTCCGACGCCGGCGGAGGCGACGCGGCGCCGGGCGCCGCGGCGGAGGCCACGCTGCCGGTCACCCTGGCGGTCGGGAAGCAGAAGGAACTGGGCCGCTATGAGGCCGCGCCCGTCGACGTCACGGTCACCGCCGAGACCCGCGAGGACGTACTCGCCGTGCCGATCAACGCCCTCGTGGCGCTCCAGGAGGGCGGCTACGCGCTGGAGACGGTCGGCGCCAAGGGCATCGCGTACGTGCCCGTCGAGCTCGGCATCTTCGCCGGCGGCATGGTCGAGGTCTCCGGCGAGGGCGTCAGCGCCGGCATGGTCGTGGGAGTCCCGAAGTGACCGACGCGAACGGCGCCCCCGCCACCCCCGTGCTGGAGCTGCACGGCGTGTCCAAGACGTACGCGGACGTGCACGCCCTGGCCGGCGCCGACCTGACCGTACGCCGCGGCGAACTGCTCGCCGTCGTCGGCCCGTCCGGCTCCGGCAAGTCCACCCTGCTCAACATCATGGGCACCCTCGCCCGCCCCACCACCGGCGCCGTCCGCGTGGACGGCCACGACATCGACGAGCTGACCGACCGTGAGCTGTCGGCGCTGCGGGCCACCGCCATCGGCTTCGTCTTCCAGCAGTTCCACCTGGCGCCGGGGGTACGGGCGCTGGACGCCGTCGCCGACGGGCTGCTCTACAGCGGCCGGCCGCTGCGCCGCCGGCGCCGGCTGGCCGAGCAGACGCTGCGCCGCGTCGGCCTGGGACACCGGCTCGGGCACGAACCCCACCAGCTCTCCGGCGGCGAGAAACAGCGCGTGGCCATCGCCCGTGCGGTGGCCGGCGCACCGGCGCTGCTGCTCGCCGACGAGCCCACCGGTGCGCTCGACTCCCGCTCCGGGGCGGCGGTGATGGAGCTGCTGCACGGCCTGCACCGGGCCGGCACGACCGTCGTCGTCATCACCCACGACCGGGAGATCGCCGCCGCGCTGCCCCGCGAGGTACGGCTCAGGGACGGGCGGATCGAGACCGACACCGCCGACGGGGGCGGCCGCACCGGCCCCACACGTGCCGACCGTCCCGGCGCCCGCGACCGCCGCGCCCTCCGGGAGGCAAGGCCGTGACCGCCACCGCACCACCGGCCGCCCCCGCCCGGCGCCTCCGCCCCGCCCGGCTCAGCCCCCTCGACGTGCTGCGCACCGGCGGCTCCGGGCTGCGTTCGCGCCCCGCGCGGGTGTTCCTCTCCGCGCTCGGCATCGCCATCGGCATCGCCGCCATGATCGGCGTGGTCGGCATCTCCACCTCCTCGACGGAGGAACTGGACCGCAAGCTCGACGCACTGGGCACCAACCTGCTCACCGTCGCGCCCGGTGAGACCGTCGGCGGCGGCGAGGCCCACCTGCCTGCCGAGGCCACCGAGATGATCGGCGACATCGCCCCCGTCCAGTCCGTCTCCGCCGTCGGCCTGACCGAGGCCCGGGTCTACCGCAACGACCGCATACCGGCTGAGGAAACCGGCGGCATCGGCGTCTACGCGGCACGCACCGACCTGCCCGCGACCGTCGGCGCCCGGGTCACCGGCGGGCGCTGGCTGAACACCGCCGACACCGCCTACCCGGCCGTCGTACTCGGCCCCGACGCGGCGGCCCAACTGGGCGTGCACGCCGCCGGACCCGGGGTGCAGGTCTGGCTGGGCGGGCGGTGGTTCACCGTCGTCGGCCTGCTCGCCCCCACGGAACTCGCCCCCGAACTCGACGCCGCCGCCCTCATCGGCTGGCCGGCCGCGGAGCAGGAGGTCGGCTTCAACGGCTACGCGACCACCATCTACACGCGCACCGAGGAAACGGCGGTCGAGGACGTCCAGGCCGTGCTCGGCGCCACGGCGAACCCGCAGGAGCCGACCTCCGTCGAGGTCTCCCGCCCCTCCGACGCGCTGGCGGCCAAGGAGGCCACCGACGACGCGCTGAACGGGCTGCTGCTCGGACTCGGAGCAGTGGCGCTGCTGGTCGGCGGCGTCGGGGTGGCCAACACCATGGTCATCTCGGTGCTGGAGCGGCGCGCGGAGATCGGCCTGCGCCGCTCGCTGGGCGCCACCCGCGGCCAGATACGCACCCAGTTCCTCTGCGAGTCGCTGCTGCTGTCCGCCCTCGGCGGGATCGGCGGCGTACTGCTGGGCATCGGCGTCACCGCCGGCTACGCCTCGTACCAGGGCTGGCCCGCCGTCGTACCCCTGTGGGCGATGGCCGGCGGTGTCGGTGCCACCCTCGCCATCGGCGCGCTCGCGGGCTTCTACCCCGCCGTCCGCGCCGCCCGCCTGCCTCCCACGGAAGCCCTCGCCGCCAGGTGACACTCACCGGCAGCCTCAGGCCACCATGATGCCCGTCAAACCCGCGGGAGCCCCGGCCGGGCCCCGGCCCGGGCCCCGCCGGGTTCCGCACCGGTCACGGGCGGGCGTCCAGGGCCACCGGGGGCAGGTCCGCGATCTCGAAGTGGGTGACGGTGCGGTCGTAGTCGAGAACGACGGACCGGGCCGCGGGCTCGACCGCGGCGACCGTCGGATCGGAGCCGGCGAGGGCACGGACAGCGTCGAAGCACTCCCACACGGTCAGTACCCGTATGTGCACGAGCCCCGCGTCGGTCCGGGTCAGCAGAAAGGCGGAGTGAAAGCCGGGTAGCGCACGCAGCCGCGGCAATACGGCGGCCGTGAAGTGCCGGGTGTACTCGCCGGCGCCCTCGGGGGTGGCGGTCGCGCTCCAGTCACGCAGGATCATCGCCGGTGTCCTCTCGTACGGTTGCGGGGTGGGGGTCTTCCCCGGGCGACAGTCTCGGCCCGGCCACAGGGCTCCGGCTTGAACATCCGTGCTCATCCGCACCCCGGCCTACGATGAGTCGATGCGGCACACCACGCCTCTCGCCCGGGGTGACGGCTTCACCCTCGAAGAGCAGCGGATGCACTCCGACACCGACCGCTGGTGGCCCGTGCAAGCCCACGCCCGTCACGCGCTGGTCCTCGGCCGCCGGGGCTCGTACGCCGTGCGGCTGCGGGGCTGGCAGGCAACCCTCGATCCGGTCAGCGCCTTCGCCGCCGCCCCCGGCGACGAGCAGACCATCGCCCACGGCGCCGGCGCCCGCGACATGTGCACCGTCCTGACCCTCGAGCCGCCCCTGCTCGACGACCTCACCGCGGGCGGCGCGGGGCTGCCCGACCGGCCCGTCGCCGTCGACGGCCGCACGCAACTGCGCCACCGCCTCCTGCTGCGGCACACCCGGCGCGGCGCAGACCCCTTCGCCGTCTTCGAAGAGGCGATCCGGCTGGCCACCGCCGTCCTGAGGCAGCCCGCCCCGCGGCCCGCCGGGGCGCAGCGCCCGGCCACGCTGCGGGCCCAGCGGCGCATCGTGCGCGACGCCCGCGATCTGCTGGCCGCCGACCCGGCCGGGCTCTCCCCGGCACAACTGGCCCGTGCGCTGGGCGTCTCACCGCACCACCTCAGCCGGATCTTCCACCGCCACCACGGGCGGACACTCAGCCAGTTCCGTCTTCAACTGCGCATCCACCACGCCCTCGACCGCATCGAGGCCGGCGAGTCCGACCTGTCCGGCCTCGCCGCCGATCTCGGCTTCGCCGACCACGCCCACCTCACCCGGACGCTGCGCACCCACGTCGGCCACCCGCCCACCGCGCTGCGCCGTCTCCTCGGCACCGACGGCCCGGGCGGTCCGCCCGCGTAGCCCCTGCGGTGTCCGTGACCGCGAGAACAGCCGGGGACCAGCCGAATCGACCCCGGCCCTCCTTGACCGGCCCCGGACCACCGCCGCGCCACCGGTCCGCCCCTCACCCATACGTCCCTCCCCGGGCCGCCGAGCCGAGTAATCGCGTAGGGAGGCGAATCGGGACAGAACGCATGTTAAGAACACATGGGCACCTGAACGGCTGAGATTGCGAAGATCGTCTTCACGTCCGGTACTTGAGGCGGACCTTCGGGGTTCCGCATCGCGGGGGAGGTGCCCGGGGCCGCCGCCGTCCTAGTTTGTGGCGGGACCGAAACCCCAGCGTTCGTACCGAAGAGACGCGCGGCGCCCCGCTTCCCGAGTGAGCGCACGCCGCCCGCCGTCCTCCGCCACCGCCTCACCCGCACCCCTAGCTCCGCCGCCGCCTTACCGCCCCCTGCCCTGAAACCGCCGGGCCGCGGGTCCGCAGCCGGCAACGGCGGGCGGGCGGCGCGCGTGTCGCCCCGCGTACAGGAGACCGCCCATGGCCCTCACCCGGCCCGCCGCCCCCGCCCGCCGCCTTCAGGCGCCCGCCCTGCCCGCAGGCGCCATCCTCCGCCGGTCCGACCCGCCGCCATGGCTGTTCGCCCTGGCCCCCGCCGTCGTCACCCTCGTCCTCGGGCTGTGGGGGCTCACCCGACGGGGGTCGATGTGGTGGGACGAGGCCGCCACGTACGACATGGCGCGGCGCGGCCTCCCCGAACTCCTCGACGCGCTCGCCACCGTGGACGCGGTCCACGGCCTGTACTACCTGCTGATGCACGGGGTGTTCGCGGTGTTCGGCGACAGCCTGTACGCGCTGCGCCTGCCCTCGCTGCTCGCCATGTCCGCCGCGGCCGCCGGCGTCGCGCTGCTCGGCGGCCGCCTGGCGGGGCCCCGCGCCGGGCTGCTCGCGGGCGTGGCCTTCGCGCTGCTGCCCGCGGTCCAGCGCTACGCGCAGGAGGGCCGCTCGTACGCCCTCGTCTGCGCCGCCGTCACCTGGTCGACCTGGCTCTTCGTACGCGCCCTGGAAGAGCGCCGGACCCGGCTGTGGGCGGGCTACGGGACGGTGGCCCTCACCGGCTGCCTGCTGCACGAGTTCGCGGTGCTCGCCGTCGCCGCGCACGGTGCCGTCCTGTGGGTCTCGCCGCGCTCCCGCCGCGACCGGCGGGCCTGGACCCGGACGGCGGGCGCAGTGGCGGCGGCGCTGGCCCCGCTGGCCGTGCTCAGCTCCCGGCAGTCGGCGCAGGTGGCCTGGATAGGACCGCCCGGCGCCGGCGCGCTCCTCGGCTACGTCGTCCCCGCCCTCGCCGGCCTGCTCTGCGCCGCGCTCCTCCCGGCGGCCGCGCGGCCGCTGCGGTCCATGGCACTGGCGCTGCTGATCCTGCCCGGCGGACTCCTGCTGCTCTCCTCCGCGATCGTGCCGCTCTACGTCTCCCGCTACGTCCTCTACGAGGAGGTCGGCCTCGCGCTGCTCCTCGGCGCCGCGCTGGACCACCTCTGGCGCCGCCGGTGCCACCGGCGGCTGCTCGCAGCCCTCGCCGCGGCGGGCGCGCTGGTCGCGCTGGTCCCGGTCGGGCTGCATCTGCGCGGCCCGGAGAGCCGCCAGGACGACCTTGGCGCCATCGCCCGCGCCGTCCAGGCGCAGGGGCGGCCCGGCGACGGGCTGCTCTTCATGCCGGGCAGGCGCCGCGGCTGGCAGGCGGCCGACCCCGCGGCGTACGCCGGGCTGGTCGACCTCGCCCTGCGGAAGGACCCGCGTACGTCCGGGACCCTCTACGGCATGGAACTGCCGCCCGCCGCCGTCCACGCCCGGATGCTCCGGGCCGACCGGATCATCGCGCTGCGCGACCCGGTCGGAGCACCGGCCGACGCCGCCCGCGTCGAAGAAGTGAAACGGACAGTCCTGCGGGCGCACTTCCGCCCCTGCGGCACCACGGAGGTGCACGGCGCGCGCGTCACGGTCTACGCCCGGCCCGGCCGCTGCGACCCGGCGTAGTACCTGAGGAGGACCCGCCCGGATCCGTATCCGGAAGGACGCCGCCGGGCCCCGCACGCCCGTACGGTGTGCGGGTGACCGAGTCCACACGCAAAGCCCCCCGCGTCCGCGGCGAGTTCGAGGTGATCCGGGACGGCTGGCGGCTGCTGGGCCGTGCGATGCACCGGACACGTGCGACGCGCCGCGAGCTGTTCAGGGAAGCGTTCGCGCTGACGCCGCTGCCCGTGCTGCCTTCGGACGCCCCGGTGGTGCGGGGCGTCCCGCCCGCCGTCAGGCGCGTGGCCGTCCGGCTGCCGCACATGGCGATCGTCGCGCTCGCCCTGTTCCTTTTCGGCTGGGGCAGCGGCTGGTACTGGTCCGCCGCGGACGACGGCTTTGCCGACCTCGGCACCCTTGAGGAAAATCACGTGGGGCTTCCCGTCGGACTCGCCGCCGCCCTCCCTCTGTTGCTGGTCCTCTTCCGGCCGGTCGGTGCCTGGTGGCTGTCCATGGTGATGTGCTTCGGCATCGCCGCCACGGTCAGTTGGGCGGACGCCTGGCCCTGGGCGTACGCGACCTTCGTCTCGCACCTGGTCGTATTGACGGTCGCCGCGCTGCGCCGCGGCACGGGAACCGCTGTCGCGATGTGGTTCCTCACGGTCCTGACCAGTGCCGTCGCGCAGTGGCTGTGCGCGGGTTCGCGGGTCAACGACGGAGCGAACGTCGTAGAAATGGCCGTGGCGTCGGCGGTCGTCGTCGCCGTCGCCGTCTCCGTACGCGGCTGGACCGCCGCCAGCCGCCGTGCCGAGGCCAGCGGGGCGCTCACCGCCCAGGAGCGCTCCCGGCGTACGCGGCTGGAGAAGCGGACGTCCATCGCGCACGAGCTGCACGACGTCGTGGCGCACCACATGTCCGTCATCGCGATCCAGGCGGAGGCCGCGCCCTACCGGGTGGAGAACCCGCCGCCCGAACTGACCGCGTCCTTCGCGACGATCCGGGAGAACGCCGTCGCCGCGCTCGCCGAACTCCGGCGCGTCCTGGGCGTCGTACGCACCGAGGACTACGAGACGCCGTCCGCCCCCCAGCCGACCCTCGCCGACCTGGACCGGCTGCTCGGCAACGTCCGCGACGCGGGCCTGACCGTCGAGAAGACCGTCACCGGCGCGCGGCGCGAACTCCCGCAGGGCGTCGAGCTGTCGGCGTACCGCATCGTCCAGGAGGCCCTGAGTAACGTCCTGCGGCACGCCCCGGGCGCCCCCGCGAAGGTCGAGCTGTCGTACGTCCTGGGCGGTCTCGCCCTGCGGATCGTCAATGAGGCGCCGGCCGGCGAGCGGCCGCCGTCGCACGGCGCCGGGCAGGGCGTCACGGGGATGCGCGAGCGCGTCGCGATGCTCGGCGGCCGGATGACCGCGGGCGACACCCCCGACGGCGGCTACGAGGTGGCCGTGCTGCTCCTCACCGACGAACCCGCCGACGACCCCCTCGAAGGCCCGGCCGACGACGCCGCCCCCGCCCCCGCCGACGTCCGCGGCGCCGCCCCCGTGGCCGGATCCGCCGAGGGTATCCGCGAGACGGCGGCCGGCACATGACCATCCGGGTGCTCATCACCGACGACCAGTCCATGGTGCGCGAGGGGTTCACCGTGCTGCTCGACGCCCAGCCCGGCATCGAGGTCGTCGGCGAGGCCGCCGACGGCGGCGAGGCGGTGGAGCAGGTGCGCCTGCTCGCACCCGACGTCGTGCTCATGGACATCCGGATGCCGGAGGTCAACGGTCTGGAGGCGACCCGCCGGATCGCCGGCGCCGGGCTCGGCACCAAGGTCCTGATCCTCACCACGTACCACCTCGACGAGTACGTCTACGAGGCCCTGCGCGCCGGCGCCAGCGGCTTCCTCCTCAAGGACGCGTCGGCCCGCCAGCTCGCCGAGGGCGTCCGCGTCGTCGCCGCCGGGGAGGCCCTGCTCGCGCCCACCGTCACCAAGCGCCTGATCACCGTCTTCGCCGAGCGCAAGCCGGTGCTGAACCTCCCGGCGGAGACCCGCGTCGCCGGTCTCACCGGCCGCGAGACCGAGGTCCTGGCCCTCATCGCGCAGGGGTTGTCCAACGCCGAGATCGCGGCCCGCCTCGTGGTCGCCGAGTCCACGGTCAAGACCCATGTGGGCCGGGTCCTGGAGAAGCTGGGGCTGCGGGACCGCACCCAGGCCGCGATCTTCGCCTACGAGACGCGCCTCGTACAGCCCGCGGGCTGACCGGGTCAGGCGGGGACGCCCAGCAGCGCGTCGAAGACGGTCGACAGCGCCCGCCAGCCGTCCGGAACCGCGGCGTACTCGGCGTCGGTGAGCAGGCAGGAGTCGAGTATCCGACGGAGCGTGGCGCGATCCGTGCTGGCGGACCGTCCGACGGCGTCACGGTGTCAGCAGCACCTGCACCGTCGGGGCGAAGCGCCGCACCACGTCCTCGATCGCCCCCGTGCGCAGCTCGGGGCCGCGCGCGATCCCGTACATCACTCCCAGGCCCACCAACTGGGCCACGGCCAGCTCGGCACGCAACCCGGCGTCGGGGCCTGCCAGGCGGCGGGCGAGATGATCCACCACCTGGGTACGGAAGTTCACCCGCAGGACATCGCCGTCCTCACCGTGCAGCGGAGCGAAAGCGATCCGCAGGAGCGGGTCGACGCCCCGTTCGCGCTGGCCTTCGAGGATGTGCCGGACCATGTGGGCACCCAGCTCGCCGAGGGGGGCGTCCAGCAGAGCACGGGCGTCGGTTTCGAAGGACATGACTCCGGCGAACAGGGCGTTCTTGTTGCCGAAGTACTTCACGATCAGCGGGGGGCTCACCCCGGCGCGTTCGGCAACGTCCTTCAGAGTGATCTCGGCGTGCGGGCGCCGGGCCAGCAGGTACCGGGCCGCGCGGAGGATGGCGAGCTTGCTCGTCTCGGCGTCCCGCCGGGGGGCGGGTGCGGGGGTGCTCATGCCCTTACGCTCCCTTCTCGGTCCTCTCCGGGGCGACGGCGTGGACCCCGCGGCGTGCCTGGCGCGGCGGTTCGGCCGCCGCCGCGTCGCGCGGGATGACCAGGGCTGCGGCGCACGCCACGAGGGCGATTGCGCCGGCCATGGTGAATGTCAGCAGATAGCCGTGCAGCGTGGCGACCTGGACACCGCCGACTTCACTGGTGTGGTGTACCAGGATGGCTGCGACGGCGGCGCTGGACGTGGCCTGGCCGATCGTACGCATCAGAACGTTGACGCCATTGGCGGAGGCCGTCTGCTCCGCCGGGACCGCGCGCAGGATCAGGGTGGGGAGCGCCGAGTAGGCCAGGGTGGTGCCGGTCGAGACCACCGTCGCACCCGCGATGATCATCCACAGATCGCGGCTGTCGGCGATGCGCACCGCATAGCCGCAGGCGATGACGGCGGCGCCCAGCGCCAGGGTGACGCGCGGCCCGCGGGCCTCGGAGATCCGGGCGGAGACAGGCGAGAACAGGAGCATGGTGATACCGCCGGGCAGCAGGCACAGGCCGGTGGCGACGATGGACAGTTCGAGCCCGTAGCCGGTGGCCTTCGGCGCCTGCACCAACTGGGCCGTCACCAGGGTGTTGGCGTAGAACGCGAAGCCGGTCAGCAGGGCGGTCACATGCGGCAGGCCGACCCGCGGCCGTGCTGCGAGTCGCAGATCCACCAGTGGTGCCTTCGCGCGCAGCTGATGCCACGTCCACAGGGCCAGGACGACCACGGCGGCGAGGAAGAGGACGAGGATGGGGCCGCTGGTCCAGCCCCACTGCCCGCCCTGGGAGACGCCCAGCAGCAGGCACACCAGACCAGCGGCGAGCCCCAGGGTGCCGACGACGTCGAAGCGGCCCGGCTCGCGGACCGGCGACTCCCGTACCGCCCAGGCAACGGCTGCGATTCCCAGCGCGCCCAGGGCGCTGGTCAGCCAGAACATCACATGCCAGTCGGCGTACTGGATCACCAGGGCAGCCAGCGGCAGGCCGAGGGCGGCACCGATCCCGACGGTGGAGCTCATCATCGCGACGGCCGATCCGCGGCGCTCCGGCGGCAGTTCGTCGCGCAGGATGCTGATCGACAGCGGTACCACGGCGGCCGCCGCACCCTGCAGCGCACGGGCCGTGATGATCACGGTGATATCGGAGGAGAGCGCGCACATCACCGACCCGACCGTCATCAGCGTCAGCGCCGAGATGAGCACCCGCTTCTTGCCGTACATGTCGCCGGCCCGGCCGAGCACCGGAGTGAGTACGGCGCCTGCGAGCAGTGTCGCGGTCACCGTCCAGGACACCGTTCCCGCCGAGGCGCCGGTAAGCCTCGGCAGGTCCGGAAGGAGCGGTACGACGACGGTCTGCATGACCGCCATCAGGATCCCGCCGAAGGCCAGTGACGGGATGGTGAACCGACCCCGCAGGCCGGGTATCGGGGCGGGTTCCGTCATTTACGCGCTCTCCGGTGACTCGGCACGATGCGGTGAATTTCTATTCACCGTATCAGGTGAATAGAAATTCACTTGTGCGGAAGGAAAGCACCCAGTTCGTTGGTGACCCCAGGCAGCGCTCCCGCGCACCGACGAGACCGCCCACCTGCTGGCCGAGGTGCACCGATGCCGGGGCCGGTCCCTCGGGCGACATCGCTCGCGCCGCCGGCGTCGGCAACGCGACGCTCAGCCGGTACCTTCCGACGCGTCAAGCGCTGGTCGCGGCCGTGTACGACGACCCGTTGCGCCGACTGCGTGCGGCCGCCGAGGGAACACGCACCAACCAGCCGGCGTTCGAGGCTCCGACGACCTGACTGCGCCTGGTCGTCGACCACATCAACCGCCTGCTGTCCTTGATCCCGGAGGACGAGCAGAGGTGACGAGCGGTTCGTCGGCCGTCCGGCCTCGCTCGGCTCGGCGTGTGGCGGGACGGGCGAGGGCCACGCTCGCCAAGGTCAGTGCCAGCCCCGCTAGTTGGCGTCCGGTCAGCGTCTCGTCCGCGACCGCGGTGCCCAGCAGTACGCCGGTGACCGGGTTGAGCAGGCCGACCAGGCCGACGGTCGCCGCCGGCAGCCGGCGCAGGCCGGCGAACCAGGCGGCGAAGGCGAGCGCTGTGGCGACGAGCGCGACGTAGCCGAACCCGAGCAGTGCCGGAGCATCGAGGGCCGGTGGCCGGCCTTCGACGGCCGCGGCCGCCGGGAGCAGGATCAGGCCGCCGGCCACGAGCTGCCATGCCGTCGTGGCCAGGGTGTCGGTGCCGTCGCTCCAGCGTTTGGCGAGGAGGTAGCCGCATGAGGACATCGCCATGGCGCTCGCCGATGCGAGGATGCCGACGGGATCGATCGACGCGCTCGCGGTCAGCAGCATGATGCACACGCCGGCCGCGCCCGTCACCGCCGCTGCCAGATGGCGTGCTCGCGGCGGCTCGCGGACCAGGGGCCAGGCCAGCACCGTCATGACCAGTGGGGCGGTGGCCATGACGGTCGAGGCCACGCTGGTCGGCAGGCGCTGCGCGGCCACGTAGACGAGGGCGAAGAATCCGCCCATGTTCAGCACGCCGAGCACCAGGGACCGCCACCACCACGAGCCGCGCGGCAGCGCCCGGCGCACGGCGAGCAGCAGCAGCCCGGCCGGCAGGGCCCGTATCGCCGCGCCGTACAGCGGTCGTTCGGGCGGCAGGAACTCCCCGGTGACGTAGTACGTCGTGCCCCACGCCACCGGTGCGATCGCCGTGATCGCCGACCAGCGCAAGGTAGCTTCCATGGAAGCGAATATATCTTCCTTGGAAGCTAGTGCGCTAGCATGGCCCCTGTGGAGGAGAGCAGCACAGCACCCCTGGACCATGTCGCCCGGATCCAGGCCGAGTGGGCTCGGGAGCGCCCGGACCTGGATGTCACGCCGCAGGCGGTGATCGGCCGGCTGCACCGGCTGGGTGCCCTGCTGACGCGGCGGCTGTGCCTCGTCTACGACCAGTACGGGCTGAGCGAGGGCGAGTTCGACGTGCTGGCGGCCTTGCGGCGGGCCGGGGACCCGTACGAGCGGGCGCCCGGCGAACTGGCTGCGCACACCATGGTGACAACGGGCGCGATGACCAAGCGGATCGACCGTCTGGAACGCAACGGGCTGGTCACCCGGCGCCGCTCGGCGAGCGACGGCCGCGGCCGCGTGGTCGCCCTCACATCGGCCGGTCGCAAGCTGATCGACCGGGCCTTCACGGACCACATGCGCAACGAGCGCGACCTCCTCGACGCAGTCTCCCCCGAGGAGGCAGCCCAACTGCGGACCCTCCTGACCGCGTGGCTGGCCCGTTTGGAGCAGCCGGACGGGACTTGACCCCTGGCTGGGGGGTGCGGTGCGGCGGGAGCATCGCGACGGTTGCGGCGAGGTCCTCGGCGGCCTCGTGGACTTCGCCGGTCAGGAAGCCGAGCTGCCGGCCCCGCACCGTTTCCAGCGCCGCGGCGAACCGGTCGGTGGTCTCCAGGAGTTCTTGCCGGCAAGCACCATGGCCCCTGCGTCGTAGCCGCCCGGGTATTTACATAAGCAATGAATATAAAAATGCTATGGTTCTGGCATGAGTCGGCACGAAGCCGCTCCTGGCGCGTCCACCGCCATCGGGGCGGCCCTCTACGGCCTGGCCACCAGGGCCGTGAGACGTCTGCCGCGGGATATGAGCCTGACGTCCGCCGCGACCCTGGCCACCCTGGAGCGGACCGGCCCGCGGCGTATCACCGATCTGGCCGCGGTCGAGGGTGTCACCCAGCCCGCGATGACCGCCCTGGTACGGGTGATGGAGGAGTCCGGCCTGGTCGAGCGGCGGGGCGACGCGGCCGACAAGCGGGTCACGCTGGTGTGCCTGACCGAGGCCGGCGCCTCCTATGTCCGGACGCGGCGCCAGGCGGGCGTCCACGCGTTCGAGCGGTTGATCGGCGAGCTCTCCGGCGACGAGATCGAGGCGCTGATGGCGGCCCTTCCGGCGCTGAAGCATCTGGCAGAGCTCGAAAGCCAGGACCGCGAAGGGCCGAAGCAGTGACCGGGCAGCCGGTCGGCGGGGTCGCGGCGAAGGCGTTGCCGGTGGCGCGTTCCGAGGCGAGGCTGCTGGTCCCCGCCCTGGTGTTCATCGCTCTGGTCGTGGCGGCGGTCGGCAGCCTCGGGACGCCGCTCATCACCAGCGTGGCGACCTCGTTCCACGTCTCTCTCGGCAGCGCGCAGTGGACGCTGACCGTCGCATTGCTCAGCGGCGCCGTTGCCACGCCGCTCTTGGGCCGGCTCGGGGCCGGCCCGCACCGGCGGGCCACGATCCTCGCCACGCTGGCGGTCGTCGTCGCCGGCAGCGCGCTCACCGTGCTGCCGCTGCCGTTCGCGTGGCTGCTGGCCGGCAGGGTGGCCCAGGGCGTCGGGCTCGGGCTGACGGCGCTGATGATGGGCGTGGCCCGGGACCACCTCCCCGAGGAGCGCAGCGCGGCCGTGATCGCCCTGATCTCGGTGGTCTCGGTCATCGGGGCCGGCGTCGGCTACCCGCTGGCCGCACTGCTCGCAGAGTTCGGCGGGGTACGGGCCGCCTACGGCCTCGGCCTGGTCGTCACCGCCGCCGCCCTCCTGACCGCGTGGCGCTTCATACCCGAAGCCCCCGAAGGCCGCTCCGCCCACGTGGACGTGGCAGGCGCGGTCGTCCTGGCCGCTGCGCTGCTCCTGGTGCTGTTCCTCGCCGGCGAACGGAATCTGTGGAGCCGGTACCTCGCCGTGGCGCCGGGCCTCGCCGTCGTCGCCGTGGTGCTGCTCTGCGTCTGGGTTTTCATCGAGTTGCGCAGCACGACGCCCCTGGTCGATGTGCGGGCGGTGCGGCACCCGGCAGTCGCCGGGGCGAACCTCGCCATGTTCGCCGGCGGGATCGGCATGTACCTCCTGCTCACCCTCATCACCCGGTACGCGCAGACGCCGCCCGGCGCCGGCTACGGCTTCGGGCTGACGACCTTCGTCGCCGGGCTGGTCCTCATCCCGTTCTCGGTGCTGGGGTTCGTCGCCGGCAAGCTCACGCCGCGGGTCCGGACGCGTATCGCCGACCCCCTGCTCCTGGCCGGCAGCGCCGTCGTGGTCGGCGGCGGGTTCGCCCTGTTCGCGGCGGCCCGGTCGGACCTGGCAGAACTGTTCGTGGCGATGGGCGTGCTCGGCTTCGGCGTCGGCGGCTTCTCGGCCGCGATGCCCGGCGTCATCCTGGCCGTCACCCCCGAGAGCGAGACGTCGAGCGCCATGAGCTTCAACTACGTCGTCCGCAGCGTCGGGTACTCCCTGGGCAGCGCCATCGGCGGCCTGATCCTCACCGCGGGCACTGGCCCAGGTCACCGCTTCCCCGACGACGGCGCCTACACCACCGCGGCGCTGGTCGGCATCGGCGCCATGGCGATCACGACGCTGGCAAGCCTCGCTCTTGCCCGCCGATGCTCGTCCGAGACCCACCCGTAAGTCAGATGCGTTCATCCCCACATCGGAGGTTCCATGCCCAAGGGCTACTGGGTCAGCGCCTACCGCACCATTTCAGACCCTGAGAAGCTGGCTGCTTACAACAAGCTGGCCGCTCCGGCCGTCCAGGCCGGGGGCGGCCGGACCCTCGCCCGCGGCAGTCGGGTCGTGGCGTATGACGCCGGAATCGCCGAGCGCACCGTCCTGGTCGAGTTCGACAGCTTCGAGCAGGCCGTCGCGGCGTACGAGAGTGCGGCCTACCAGGAGGCGCTGGTCGCCCTCTCCGACGGCGTCGAGCGCGACTTCCGCATCGTCGAAGGCATTGACTGACCGAGGTCCGGTCGGATCTTCCCTGAAGCTTCCTCGCTCACACGACTGCGGTTCAGATCATCACCGGTCCGCTGGGTGAGGGCGGTGAACTGCTCGCGTACGTCGTCCAGGCGGCGAGATGCCGTCACCGCGAACCGCGCGAGCATGTCTTCGGTGCTGCGGGGGTGTGGAGGTGCCGCAACTGCGCGGGGGCCACCGCGAGGTGGAGGGCGATCGCAGTCGCCGTGGTCGCTGTGTCCGGCGGGCGGGTGCCACTCCTGCTTGAGCCCCCGCGCCCTTCCTCGCGGGGCGATCGCGTCGTGTCAGGGCTGTCCGTAGGTCAGTCGGGCCGTGGCGGTGCAGTCTCTGTCCGCGACGCACCGTACCCAGTAGGCCGAGAAGTCGTCGGGGAAGGTGTGCGAGACCGTAACGCCGGTGCCGACGGTGAAGGTCCGGTAGGTGCACCACCTGCCGTCTCCGGTGAGGTCGACCTGGAGCGTGATGCCGACCGGGCCCGGGGCGTCGTGCGACAGGCGGACGCGCTTGTCGTCGTAGCCGGTCATCAGGTACGGATCGGAGGGGACGCCCGCCGTGACGCCGGTCTCCCGCCAGGGGCCGCCCTCGCCGCGTGGGCGGCCGAGTTGCCACAGGTCGTCCACGGCTCCGACCCAGAGCGCGGTCCGTCCGTCGTCGGAGCGCAGGATGTGCTTGCCCGCCGGTGCGTCGTCCCGTACGCCGGAGAGGACGACGAGGCCGACGTAGGAGCAGTAGTCCTTGATGCGCAGGTTATGTGTGGCGATCGGACGCATCTTGGCGAAGCCGCCCGCGTTCTCGGCGGGCAGTTCGTAGGCCGTGCCGTGGCAGTTGAACAGGTCGCGCTCGGTCACCACTTCGCGGTCCAGACGCTCGGGGCCCAGGGGGCCGTCGCCGTCGAAGGCCGGGTCGCCCTTGGGGAGCCGCCAGCGTCGGCCGGCGTCGTCGACGACCAGCACGGACGCGCTGTCGACGGTCAGGACGTCGGTGGGGATGGCCACGTTGTCGCGGTGGTACTGCGCGGAGTCGGGGTCGTCCACCCGGCGCAGGGCGAGTTCGCCGTCGAGTTCGTAGTAGCCGACCGGCTCTTGCCCGCCGGAACCCGCCGGGCGGTCGGCGACCAGGGCGAGGGTGCGCAGGTCGGCGCCGCGTGCCCGGACCAGACCGCCGGAGACCGCCGTGTCGCCGACGCCGGCGAGGCCGTCGAAGAGGGCGGCCGGGGTGCTCGGGCGCCGGTCCTTGTCCGACATGGCGAACGTCGCGGTGACGGTGGGGCAGTCGCGGTCGAGTCGCAGGCGCACCCACTCGGCGCGCAGGCCGGCGGGGAAGCCGGTCCACCGGTAGCCGCCCGCGGGCACGGTGATCCGGGTCAGGGGCGTCCAGGATCCCGTGCCCTCGCGGTCGATCTCCACGGCGAATTGCACCTGCCCCGGTGCGGTGTGGGTGAGATGCAGCGCGCGTCGTTCGAAGCCCGCGAAGAGGAAGGGGTCGGAGACGCTGCCGGCCTCGACCGGCTCGTCGTCCCACACGGCGCCCTGCCCGCGACGTACGCCGAGCCGGTCGAGCCGGTCGGGGCGGACGAACCACAGATTGGACTGGGACTGGCCGGGGCCGACGATGTTCCCCTTGTGCCGCCGCTTGTTGAGGAACTCGTTGCGGGCGGTGTCGTCGGTGCCGAAGACGACGTTCTCGCCCCAGCGGCAGAAGTCCCCGACGACCTTCAGATAGGTGGAGCGCTGCGAGATCCCGCTCGTCGCGCCCGGCTTGAAGCCCGGCGGGAAGTGCCACATGGCGCCGTGCATGGTCATCAGCAGACTGCTCTGGCCGATGTCGCGGATACGCGGCCACTCGGTGTTCCAACCGTGCGCGCCGTCGTAGCAGTGGCCGGCCTTGGGCAGCCGGTAGGTGTGCCAGCCACCGCCGTGGAGAACCATCAGGATCAGCGAGCGGTAGTCCCAGCCGACGGCCCACACCGGGTCGTCGGGGCCGGTGTTGCCGCCGGCGATGCCGCCGGGTCCGGTCACCTCGGTGAACTGATTGCGGCGTACCAGCGACCAGTCGCCCTCGCCGTTCCACTCGGCGAGGGCGCCCGAGGTCGTGCGCGGGTCGGTCAGGGCCTCGGGGGCGGCATCGCCGTTGTTGCTGTAGACGAGGACGGAGGCGCCCGTGTACAGCCCCTTTCCGTGGTAGCCCGGCAGCGCGGAGTCGATCGTGGCCGGGTTGGTCGGGCTCGTGAGGCCGCCGTTGCCGTCCTTGATGTGGCCGAAGACCTCGAGGGTGTCGACGTCGACGGAGTAGAGGCCCTCCTCCATCGTCGCGAAGTGGACGCGCTCTGCGGGAGCCGTCAGATGCCGGGCGGTCCCGGTGAGCCGGCCGGGCATCTCGGCGCGGGGGATCACCCGGACCCCGCCGGACCCGTCGATCACGTACGGGCCGATGAACAACTGCTGGGACTCGGCGTGGATCATCCGGTTCGCGTGCGTGCCGCCGACGCTCTCGGGCCGGACGGCCTGCCGGAAGTCCCCGGTGATCTCGTACAGCTTGTCGCTGGAGCCGCGCACCAGGTGCGGACCGTAGGTGACGGCCCAGAGCCGGCCCGCCCAGGGGACGACGGCACCGGTCCCGCACTCGCCCTCGTCGTTGAACATCGCAAGTGACGGAAAGACGCCGGACACCTCCGGCGGCGGGGTGCCCGCCCGGCCGCCGGCGGCCGCGGCTTCCCGCGCAGGCAGGATCAGCGGCGCGCCCGCGGCGACGCCGACGACGGCCGCGGCCGAGCGGGCGAGGAAGGACCGTCTGTTGGGGGGTTGCACATCCGTGGACATACGTTGCCGTGTCCCTTCGAAGGCCGGTGTCGCCCTGGCACGCTGGGACCGTACGACCGTACGCATCAACCGTCCAGATACCCCACAGAAACAATCAGAAATCAACAGGCGGGTCCTATGCGCGTGGTGAAGCGCTCGCGCGTGCGCTGAGTACGCCGCCTGAGCCTGTCAACGGGTGCGTAGCTCGAAGAGGTGCTGGCCGCGGGCGCCTGCGGCGGCGAGGACCGGGGTGCGGCCCGCCCAGGCGCAGCCCGTCAGCTCGTCGTCGGTGCGGACGAGCGTCGCGAGGCTCGGGTCGTGGACGTTCCACACCTGGATCTCCCCGCCCGGGACCACGGTGGCGAGCCAGTTGCCGTCAGGTGAGACCGCCAGCGCGTTCACGCGGTCGGCGTGGCCGGTGAGGACCGCCGTGGACTCGCCGGTCATCGAGTCCCACAGGCGTACGGTCCCGTCGTTGCCGGCGGAGGCCAGCCAGGTCCCGTCGGGGGAGTACACCACCGAGTGCACTCGAGGGGCGTTGACCGTGATGGTGCACTCGCCGGACGCCGCGTCCCATACGCGTATGGTCGCGTCCTCGGCTGCGGTGGCCACCCGGGTGCCGTCGGGGGAGATCGCCACCGATGTCACCGCGCGTGTGTGACCGGTGAGGAGCGCGGTACGTCTGTGGGTACGGCTGTCCCACAACGGCAGTTCCTTGTCGCCACCGGTCGCGAGCCACAGACCGTCGGGGGAGATCGCCACCGGCCCGAGTGGGTGCCCGCCGCGGAAGACGCGGGACGGGCCGCCGGCGCGGTCCCACAGCCGGAGGCGCCCCGGCCTGTCGCTGGTGGCAAGCCAGGTGCCGTCCGGCGCGATCGCGACCGAGACGCGGGAGACGCGGCCTGATGCGTAGGTGTCGCCGGGAACGTGGGAGAGGGTGGCCGTGCAGTCGCCGGTGGTGCGGTCCCACAGGCGTACGTTCCCCGTCTCGTCGGCGGTGGCGAGCCACGTGCCGTCCGGTGAGACCGCCACCGAGACCCAGCCGCTGTGGCCGGTGAAGGCGTCGACGGCGGTTTCGGGCCCGCCGCGCGGCCGTGCGGTCGTACCCGGGCCGCGGCGTGCGGGATCGCCGTCCCGGAGCGGCACCGCCGAAGCGGGCCCGATCACTCCGGCACTCGCGTCCCACAGCCGCACCGTCGCGTCCGCGCCGGCGGTGGCGAGCCAGGTGCCGTCCGGTGAGATCGCCACCGCGTTCACCCGCTTGGTGTGGCCGGCGCGGATGCCCAGGCACAGGCCGGTGGCGCGGTCCCACAGGCGGACGTTCCCCATGTCGTCACCGGTGGCGAGCCAGCCGCCATCAGTGGAGAAGGCCGCCGCTTGCACCGGGTCGGGGTTGCCGGTGAGTTCGATGGGCCGGGAACCGACGGGGTTCCACGGGAGTGGCGACAGCGGCGTCAGGTCCGCTCTGCGGGCCGTGCCCCGGCGGCGGGAAAGGGAGATCGCCGCCGAGGTCACCGGGGCGGTGCCGGGGGTACGAGGGGTGAGGCCCCCTCGTTCGATCCACCCACCACCGGTCAGCGTCACCGTCCCGTCCGCGGAGCCGGCGGCGAGGCATGCCCCGTCAGGGGAGATCGCGACTGACAGACCTCCTGCCGCGTAGTCGGCCAAGGGGTACACGGTCGTGCCGGTGGTGGGGGACCAGCGGTGCATCTTCCTGTCCGCGCACACCAGGAGCCAGCGCGCGTCCGAGGAGATCGTCATCGATTCCGGCTTTCCGCCGAAGTCGTTGAGGGTGGCGATGCACTTGCCGCTGATCTGGGACCACAGCCGCACCTTCGCGTCGTCGCCGGCGGTGGCGAGCCAGGTCCCTTCCGGCGAGATCGCCACCGATGTGACCCGGGCTGTGTGGCCGGCGAGGGTGGCGGTGCATCTGCCGCTGGCGCGGTCCCACAGCCGCACCGCTCCGTCCGTGTCACCGCTGGCGAGCCAGGTGCCGTCGGGGGAGATCGCCACCACGTTGACGGTTGTGGTGTGGCCGGTGAGCGTTGCGGTGCAGGCGCCGCTCACGCGGTCCCACAGGCGGACCGTCCGGTCGCCGGCGGAGGCGAGCCAGGTGGCGTCGGGGGAGATCGCCACCGACAGCACATCCCACGTGTGGCCCGTCAGGGTGGCGAGCAGGGTTTGGTCCGGGAGGTCGGGTGGGGAGACCGTGTCGGCCAGGAGCGGCAGTGCGGGACGGCCGGACAGGCGGTCGGTGGTCTGGCCGCTCCAGGGCGGCGAGAACGCCAGCCTGCTGTAAAGGGTGTTCAGCACGAGCGGGGCCGGGTCGGCGGGGGCCAGGAGATGGGTGCACTGGGCCAGGGCGCGGGCGCGGGCTCCCGCGAGGCCGGTCGGGATGTGGCTCAGGTCGCGTACGGGCGCGTTGGCGCCGTGGCGGACCAGCCGCTGCTCCACCCAGCGGAGGTCACTGGCGACGGCCTCGGCCAACTCCACGCGTTCCGCCGCCACCATGTGTTCGATCAGGTGGTCCTGGAGGTAGCCGTCCGCCAGCTCCCACCACGCGGTGTAGCGGGTCTCCCCGTAACCGAGCGGCGGTCCCGCGCCGGGAAGGCCCTCGGCCGCAGCCTCGGTCAGCTCGCGATGGAGCGCGACGAGCCGGGACGGGGGGTGGGTGCTGAGAAGGTAGTCGCGGATCACGTCGTGCAGGCTGACGCGCCCGCTGTTCTCCGGGGTGAGGGAAAGGAGGGACAGCCCTGCCAACTCGCTGCACAGAAGTCGGGAGTCGCGTTCGCTCAGCCCGCCGCTGGCCGCCCAGAGGCGGGCGATCAGCGGCAGCGGCACCGCCTCGTCCTCCGCGAAGACCGCGAGTTCCGCGAACCGCGCCCTGCCGCCCTCGGGCAACAGCCCGGTGGCCGCCTCGACGGTGGCGGAGACCGCACGCCGACGTTCTTCCGGGCGGTCCACGTCGACGGTGACGCGCCTGGGATCGACGCCCTGGGGGCCGTGGAGGAGCAGCTCCTGCAGTACCTCCTGGGCGGCCCCGGCCGGACTCTGTCCGGTGTCGGCGCGCGCTCGGATCTGCCGGTTCACGAGGCGGAGGAGCAGGGGCCAGCGACCGGTGGTGTCCAGCAGGGCGCCGGTGGTCCGCGGCGGCAGGTCGTCGAGTTCCCACGTCAGGACCGTACGGGCCTGGTCGAGCGTCATCTGGTCGACCTGGATCGCGCGGGCTCCGGCGGGCAGCAGGGCCGGGACGCGGGTGGTGACGAGCCGGAGGCACTTCCTGCCGCCGTGGAGGAAGGGATCCAACTGCTCGGCGGTCCACACGTCGTCGAGGAGCAGCAGGACCGGCTTGCGCTGGTCGAGCAGCCGGCCCAGGTGCCGGCCGGCGTCGGCAGGGTCGGTGAACTGTTCGCCGTCCCCGGTGATGAACCGGGTGATCTCGGCGACCCGTGCGGTGATGTCCGCCCGGCCCCGTACCTCCCGGCCGATCGTGAAGCGGTACACCCCGCCCTCGTACCGTTTGCGCACCCGCGGGCCGGCGCACACCATCTCCGCGAGCGTGGTCTTGCCGAAGCCCCCCGCGCCCCACAGCGACGTGGTGATGCCCACCGTCGATCCGAGTTCGCACACCGCGTCCTCGGCCCGCCGCCGCTCCTCGCGGTCGACGAACCACGCCGGGACGGTGCCGGGCTCGGGTGCGGGCGGTTGGGCCGGGGCGGCGGGCGCGGATTCCTGCCGCCAGCTCCCCCAGGCGGCAACGCCGCCTCCGGCCAGGGCCAACGCCCCGAAGACTGCCCATCCGCCGGGCAGTGACACGTCGGAGGACCCCTGTAACCCCCCGACGAGGACGCCGACACCGGCGAGGAGTGCCCCTCCCGTCTGCCGCCGCACTCCCGCACCCCCGTTTCGCGCCTGTCCTAGGGTCTGACCGAGTCTAGGCCCGAGTGCACCGCCGACACGTCCCGTCGCCGGTGGCGCCGTCGAGCCGCGAGTGAATCCGTGCAGCGGAGTGGACGAGGTCCGGCGGTGCGTTCACCGGGCAGCCCGGATGTCCGCAGGCCCACGCTCGTCGTCCTGGGGCGCACCTTGACCCCGGTCCGGCACGCCACGATTCTGTGTTGCGGTACATGAACCGCGTGCCGCAATAAGCAACATGAGTCGAGGAGTGGCCATGACCCATCAGGTACGTGCCGTCGTCGCGCGGGCGAAAGGAGCCCCCGTCAGCCTGGAAACGATCACCGTCCCCGACCCGGGGCCGGGAGAGGCGCTCGTACGGATCGAGGCATGCGGCGTCTGCCACACGGACCTGCACTACCGCGAGGGGGGCATCAGCGACGACTTCCCCTTTCTGCTGGGCCACGAGGCCGCGGGCATCGTGGAGTCGGTCGGCGCGGGCGTCGCCGACGTGGCCCCCGGCGACTTCGTCATCCTCAACTGGCGGGCGGTGTGCGGGCAGTGCCGTGCCTGCCTGCGCGGGCGGCCGTGGTACTGCTTCGACACCCGCAACGCTAAGCAGAAGATGACCCTGGCCGACGGCACCGAACTGTCGCCGGCGCTGGGCATCGGCGCGTTCGCGGAGAAGACGCTGGTCGCGGCCGGGCAGTGCACGAAGGTCGACCGGGCCGCGTCGGCAGCCGCCGCGGGTCTGCTGGGGTGCGGGGTCATGGCCGGCCTCGGTGCGGCCGTCAACACCGGCGGGGTCGGGCGGGGCGACAGCGTGGCCGTCATCGGCTGCGGCGGGGTCGGCGCGGCCGCGGTCGCCGGGGCGTACCTGGCGGGCGCGGCGAAGATCATCGCGGTGGACGTCGACGACCGCAAGCTGGAGGTCGCCGGGAAGCTGGGCGCCACCCACACCGTCAACTCCCGGGACGCCGACCCCGTCGCGGCGATCCGGGAGCTGACCGGCGGCTTCGGCGCCGATGTGGTCGTCGAGGCGGTGGGCCGCCCCGAGACGTACGAGCAGGCGTTCTACGCCCGCGACCTGGCCGGCACGGTCGTCCTCGTCGGTGTCCCGACCCCGGAGATGAAGCTGGAGCTGCCGCTGCTCGACGTCTTCGGCCGGGGCGGTGCGCTCAAGTCGTCCTGGTACGGCGACTGTCTGCCGGGCCGGGACTTCCCGATGCTCATCGACCTCTATCTGCAGGGCCGGCTGGACCTGGACGCCTTCGTCACGGAGACCATCGCGCTGGACGGTGTGGAGGCGGCTTTCGAGCGCATGCGCGAGGGCGGCGTGCTGCGCTCCGTGGTCGTCCTCTGACCGTCGACCTGGACCCGGGCCGGTGTGCGGGTGCGCACGCCGGCCCGTCCTTGGGAGAGGCCGGTTCCGGCGTTGCGCTCCCCTCCGTCAACGTTTCGTATGGAGATTGAAGTTGTTTCATAGGCAACTGGGTGGCCCGCAAACGCCTTGACAAGGGGGAGGGGCCGCCGCAGACTGATGTTGCGCTGACCGCATTCTGTTTCGCCATACGCACCGAGGTGTCATGATGATTCCCGCGTGCCGACTCGCGGACCTTCCGCGGGGAGAGGCCTTCCGGCTCGACAGCGACCCGCCCGTCTCGGTGTTCCACACCGATGCCGGCGAGGTCTTCGCCATCGACGACACATGCACCCACCAGGACGCCTCGCTCGCCGACGGCTGGCTGGAGGACTGCTGGGTGGAGTGTCCGCTGCACGCCTCCAAGTTCGACCTGAGGACCGGCGCCGTCGACGCGCCGCCGGCCAAGCGGCCCGTGCGGACCCACGAGGTCGTGATCGAGGACGGCATGATCTACGTCCAGCTGTCCACGGCCGCCCCCAACCTGCCGGCCTGCGTCGCGGCCCGGCTCGCCGGGGCCGGCGGGTGAGGACCGTGGCCGTGGTGGGCGCGTCGCTGGCCGGGCTGTCGGCGGCGCGGGCACTGCGGCGCCAGGGCTACGACGGGCGGCTCGTCGTCATCGGGGACGAGCGCCACCGCCCGTACGACAGGCCCCCGTTGTCGAAGGAGTTCCTCGCCGGGGACATCGGCGAGGCGGAACTCGCCCTGGAGGCGGACGACGAGGACCTGCGGGCCGACTGGCTGCTCGGCGCCCGCGCCACCGCGCTCGACCGCACGCGCCCCTCCGTCCGGCTCGCCGATGGCCGGGAGGTCCGCGCCGACGGCGTCGTCATCGCGACCGGCGCCGCGGCGCGCACCCTCCCCGGCACCGAAGGGCTGGCCGGGGTGCACGTCCTGCGCACCCTGGACGACGCCCGCAGGCTGCGGGCGGAACTGGCCTCGGGCGGAAGGCTGGTGGTGATCGGCGGCGGGTTCATCGGTGCCGAGGTCGCCTCCACCGCCAGCGCCCTCGGCCACGAGGTGACGGTGGTCGAGGCGGCCCCGACGCCGCTCTCGGGGCCGCTCGGCGAGACCATGGGCGGCGTCGTCTCGGCCCTCCACGCGGATCACGGCGTACGGCTCCTGTGCGGAGTCGGCGTCAGGGGCGTGGACGGGACCGGGCGGTCCTCTACGGGCGGTGTCCGGGGGCGGGCCGGCGCGGTCTTGCTCGACGACGGCCGCGAAATCCCCGCCGACGTCGTGCTGGCCGGTGTAGGTGCCCGGCCGTGCGTCGGGTGGCTGGAGGGATCCGGCGTCGCGCTCGACAACGGCGTCAAGTGCGGCGCGGACGGCCGTACCAGCGTGCCCGGGGTGGTCGCGGTCGGCGACTGCGCCAACTGGCACGACCCGCTCGCGGGCGCCCACCGCCGCGTCGAGCACTGGACCGGCGCGCGCGAGCGCCCCGACCTGGCCGTCGCGACGCTGCTCTCCGGCGGGGCGGCGCACCCGCGGCCGCCGCGGCCGCCGTACTTCTGGTCGGACCAGTACGGGGTGCGCATCCAGTTTGCCGGTCACGCGTCCGGCGCCGACAGCGTGACGATCGAGGAAGGCGCCCCGGACGACCGCAACGTCCTGGCCGTCTACCGGCGCGCGGGCCATCCGGTCGCCGTGCTCGGTATGAACCAGCCGCGGATGTTCACCCGCTGGCGCAAGCAGCTCACGCCCACGGCCGCCTGACACCGCCGGGGCATCCCCTGCCGCGGTCGCCCATGACGGATCCACGACGATTGCCGAGGAGTGCACCGTGACCTCGACCGGCCTGCCGGACAGCCTGATCGCCACCCTCCCCGGCTCCTCCTACACCGATCCCGCGGTCTTCGCCCTGGAGCAGGAGCGCATCTTCGAGACCATGTGGTTCTGCGTCGCGCGCGCGTCGGACATAGCGAAGCCCGGCGCCTTCCGCACCGTCGACGTGGGCCGCGAGAGCATCCTCGTCACCCGCGCCCGGGACGGCTCCGTCCGCGCCTACTTCAACGTCTGCCGGCACCGCGGAGCGAAGCTCTGCACGCAGGAGAGCGGTGAGGTCGCGCGGGCCTTCCAGTGCCCGTACCACGCCTGGACGTACGACCTGACGGGCAAGCTCATCGCGGCGCCGAACCTCACCAGGATGCCCGACGTCGGCCGCACCGAGTTCGGCCTGGCGAGCGTGGCCAGCCGCGAATGGCTCGGCTACGTCTGGGTCTGCCTCGCGGAGCATCCGCCCTCCTTCGAGGAGGATGTCGTCGGCGACGTCGTCGCCCGCCTGGGCGACGCGGAGGCGGTCGAGCACTACGACATCGGCGGCCTCTCGGTCGGCAAGAGGATCGTCTACGACGTCAGGGCCAACTGGAAGCTCATCATCGAGAACTTCATGGAGTGCTACCACTGCGCCACGATCCATCCCGAACTCACCGAGGTGCTCCCCGAGTTCACCGACGGCCTGGCCGCCCAGTACTACGTCGGCCACGGTGCCGAGTTCGGTGCGGAGATCGAGGGCTTCACCGTCGACGGCTCCGCGGGCATGGACCGCATCCCCGGCGTCGCCGAGGACCAGGACCGGCGCTACTACGCGATCACCGTCAAGCCGCAGGTCTTCATCAACCTCGTCCCCGACCACGTGATCTTCCACCGGGTCCGTCCGGCTGCCGTCGACCGCACGGTCGTCGAGTGCGACTGGCTGTACCTCCCGCACGTCGTCGACGGCGGCAGGGACCTCAGCCGGTCGGTCGAGCTCTTCGACCGGGTCAACCGGCAGGACTTCGAGGCGTGCGAGCGCACGCAGCCCGGAATGAGCTCACGGATGTACGCCAAGGGAGGGGTACTGGTGCCGAGCGAGCACCACATCGGCGCTTTCCACGACTGGGTACGCGAGCGCCTGGGCACGCGGCAGCCGCGGTAGCGCCCGGCGCCCGGGGGCGCGACGGCCGGAGCAGCCGGCGGCCGGGCAGCTCAGTCCGGGTAGCCGATCCGATGGCTGATCTCCTCCGCGCCCTTGACGAGCAACTCGGACAGCTCGTGCAGGCGTTCCTCGGTGAGCCGGTACGCGGGTCCCGAGGCGCTCACCGCCGCGACGACGTCTCCGTACCGGTTGCGGATCGGAGCGGCCATGGCGTGGAGCCCGACCTCCAGCTCCTCCAGGCTCCACGCGTAGCCGCGCCGGCGGGCCTCGGTGAGGTGCTTCTCGAGTTTCGTCTTCGCGGAGATCGTGTGCGGGGTGACCTTCTTCAGGCTGGTCTCGGCCAGCAGTGCGGCGCGTTCCTCAGCCGGCAGGTGGGCCAGGAGGATCTTGCCGCTCGACGTGGCGTACGACGGGGTCAGCTGGCCGACCCAGTTCTGCGCGGCGACGGCCCCCGGGCCGCGCACCTGGTACAGGTTTATCGCGAAGTGCTCCTGCAGTACGGCGATGTTGACGGTCTCGCCGAGCTCCTCGGCCAGACGCTCGCAGACCGGACGGCTCTGCTGGGTGATGTCGATGCGTCCCGTCACCGAGGCGGACAGGCGCACGATGCCGAAGCCGAGGCGGTACTTGCCGCGTTCACCGGCCTGTTCCACCAGACCGCGGGCCTCCAGGGCGCCGAGGAGGCGGAACGCGGTGGACTTGTGCACGTCGATCTCCGCGGCCACCTCGCTCACCCCCGCCTCACCGTGGTGGGCCAGGATCTCCAGAACGCTGATGGCGCGGTCGACCGACTGCACCCCGCCGGCGGGCGGTGTCGGGGTTTCGGAAAAAGGATTGTCGTTGCTCACAACGAAACTATACCCACAGTAAACAACGCTACTGAGCGTGACGCGAGGGAACGGAAGCCGCACCCGGTTGCGGCCGTTGGCCGTGGATGGCGCCGCCGGACCGCTCCCCACGGACCTGGCGGCGTGCGTCCGAGCGCCCCGGCACCCCTTGACACCCCGCCTGCCCGCCGCGAACATTTGTTGCGTAGAACGAGTCATGTTGCGTATATAGCAACCACTGGACTGGGCTTTCAATCCGGAGGTGCGGCCATGGCGGGACCCCGAGTGGTCATCATCGGAGCGGGCGTCGTCGGCGCGGCGCTCGCGGACGAGGTCTCGGCGCGAGGCTGGACCGAAGTGACCGTGGTCGACCAGGGCCCGCTCCCCGCCACCGGCGGATCCAGCTCGCACGCCCCCGGGCTCGTCTTCCAGGCGAACCCGTCGAAGACCATGACCGAACTGGCCCGCTACACCGTCGAGAAGTTCTGCTCCCTCGAGGTCGCGGGCGAGCCCTGCTTCCTGCGGGTCGGCGGTCTGGAGGTGGCGACCGCCCCCGACCGCCTCGCGGAGCTGCACCGCCGGTACGGCTGGCTCACCGCCTGGGGCGTCGAGGCCCGCCTGCTGACGTCCGAGGAGTGCGCCGAGCGGCACCCGTTGCTGAACCGGGACAGGGTCCTCGGCGGTCTCCTGGTGCCGACGGACGGGCTGGCCAAGGCCGTTCCCGCCGTCGAGGCGCAGATCCGCCGGGCCACCGCGCGCGGCGTCCGCTTCCTCGCCCGCCACGAGGTCCTCGACGTCCTGCAGAGCGGAGGCCGCGTCACCGGCGTCCGCACCGACCACGGCGAACTGCCCGCCGACATCGTCGTGTGCTGCGCCGGCATCTGGGGCCCGAGGATCGCCCGCATGGCCGGCATGAGCCTCCCGCTCACCCCGCTCGCCCACCAGTTCGCCTGGACCGGACCGGTCCCCGCCCTGGCCGGCCAGGGCGAGGAGGCGGTGCGCCCGATCCTGCGGCACCAGGACGCCGACCTCTACTACCGCGACCGCTTCGACCGCCTGGGCATCGGTTACTACGGCCACCGCCCCATGCCCGTCTCCGCGGACGACATCCTGTCCGTGGACGAGGCCGAGGGGATGCCCTCGGTGCTGGCGTTCACCGAGGAGGACTTCGCCGACGCCTGGACCGAGACCCGCTCCCTGCTCCCCGCGACGCAGGAGGCGAAGGTCGAGGAGGGCATCAACGGCCTGTTCTCCTTCACCCCCGACGGCAATCCGCTCCTCGGCGAGTCCCCCGACGTCGCGGGCTTCTGGGTCGCCGAGGCGGTCTGGGTCACCCACTCCGCGGGCGTCGGGCGGGCCATGGCCGAATGGCTCGTCGACGGCTACTGCTCCTCCTTCGACCTCCACGAGTGCGACGTCAACCGCTTCGAGCCGCACCAGTTGGCCCCGGAGTACGTCCTGGCCCGCGACTGCCGGAACTTCGTCGAGGTCTACGACATCCTGCACCCGCTGCAGCCGGCGGGGGAGCCGCGCCCGATCCGCACCAGCCCCTTCCACGGCCGCCAGCAGGAGCTTGACGCCTTCTTCCTGGAGGCGAACGGCTGGGAGCGCCCGCAGTGGTACGAGGCCAACGCCCCCCTCGTCGCGGGCCGCTCCGTCCCCACCCCGAACGACTGGGCCGCCCGCTACTGGTCGCCCATCGTCGGCGCGGAGGCGCAGACCACCCGGGAGACCGTCGCGATGTACGACATGACGGCCCTGAAGCGCCTGGAGGTCAGCGGCCCGGGCGCCGCCGCCTTCCTGCAGCGCATGTGCACCGGCAAGGTCGACAAGTCCGTCGGCTCGGTGACGTACACCCTGCTCCTCGACCACGACGGCGGCATCCGCAGCGACATCACCGTCGCCCGGCTGGGCCGCGACCTCTTCCAGGTCGGCGCCAACGGGAACCTGGACCTGCACTGGCTCACCCGCCACCTCCCCGCCGACGGCACGGTCCAGGTCCGCGACATCACCCCCGGCACCTGCTGCATCGGCCTGTGGGGACCGCTCGCCCGCGAGGTGCTCCAGCCGCTCGCCGACGAGGACTTCTCCGCCGCCGGCCTGAAGTACTTCCGCGCCAAGCGCGCCCACGTCGGCAGCGTTCCGGTGACGGCCATGCGGCTGAGCTACGTCGGAGAGCTGGGCTGGGAGCTGTACACCACCGCCGACCTGGGCCGGAAGCTGTGGGACACGCTGCGGCGGGCGGCCGGACCGCTGGGCGGCATCGTCGCGGGCCGCGGCGCCTTCAACAGCCTCCGCCTGGAGAAGGGCTACCGCTCCTTCGGGACCGACATGACCTACGAGCACGACCCCTACGAGGCCGGCGTCGGCTTCGCCGTCAGGCCCGACAAGGAGGACTTCATCGGCAAGGCCGCGCTGGAGCGCCGCAGGGACGGCGTACGGCGCAGGCTGACCTGCCTCACCGTCGACGACCCGCGGGCGGTCGTCATGGGCAAGGAGCCGGTGTACGACGGCGACCGCACGGCCGGGTACGTCACCAGCGCCGCGTACGGCTACACGATCGGCAAGGGCATCGCCTACGCATGGCTCCGCGCGGAACTCGCCGTCCCCGGGACCGCCCTGCACATCGGCTACTTCGACCGGACCGTCGAGGCGGTCGTCGCCGAGGAGCCCCTGTTCGACCCGGCGATGTCCCGGCTCCGCGGCTAGCGCCGCCGACGTGCCCGCCGTATCCGCCCCTTCCAGCAGACGGAGACGTCCGATGAGCTCCCGCACACCCGGCGCCGGCCTCCCCGAGCACCCCGACCGGCTGTGGCGCAACCCCGACCCGAAGCGTGCGTACGACGTGGTGATCGTCGGTGGCGGCGGACACGGCCTCGCCACCGCCCACTACCTGGCGAGGAACCACGGAATCACCGACGTCGCCGTGCTGGAGAAGGGCTGGCTGGCGGGCGGCAACATGGCCCGCAACACCGCCATCATCCGCTCCAACTACCTGTGGGACGAGAGCGCCGGCATCTATGAGCACGCCCTCAGGCTGTGGGAGGGGCTGACGGAGGAACTCGACTACCCCCTGCAGTTCTCCCAGCGCGGCGTGCTGAACCTCGCCCACAACCTCCAGGACGTACGCGAAGGCGTGCGCCGCGTCGAGGCGAACCGGCTCAACGGCGTCGACGCCGAATGGCTCGGCCCCGAGCAGGTCGAAGAGGTCTGCCCGATCGTCGACGTTTCACCCGACGTGCGCTACCCCGTGCTGGGCGCCACCTACCAGCCGCGCGCCGGCATCGCCAAGCACGACCACGTCGCGTGGGGCCTGGCCCGCTCCGCCGACGCCGCGGGCGTCGACATCATCCAGAATTGCGAGGTCACCGGGGTGCGGCAGGCCGGCGGCCGGGTCGTCGGCGTGGAGACCACGCTCGGTCCGATCGCCGCCGGCAAGGTCGCGCTCTGCGCCGCGGGCCACACGTCGGTCCTCGCCGCCATGGCCGGCCTCGAACTGCCGCTGCAGAGCCGCCCGCTGCAGGCGCTCGTCTCCGAACTCCTGGAGCCGGTGCACCCGACGGTCGTCATGTCCAACACGGTGCACGTGTACGTCAGCCAGGCGCACAAGGGCGAACTGGTCATGGGCACGGGCGTCGACGCGTACAACTCGTACACCCGGCGCGGCGCCTTCCACATCATCGAGGATCAGATGTCCGCGGCCCTGGAGCTCTTTCCGGTCTTCGCCCGCGCCCATGTGCTGCGCACCTGGGCGGGCATCGTCGACATCACCCCCGACGCCTCGCCCGTCGTCGGGCTCACCCCGGTGGAAAACCTGTACCTCAACTGCGGCTGGGGCACGGGCGGGTTCAAGGCCACGCCGGGGGTCGGCCGGGTCTACGCCCACACCATCGCCCACGACACGCCGCACCCCCTGGCCGCCCCCTTCTCGCTCGACCGCTTCACCACCGGCGCCCTCGTCGACGAGCACGGCGCGGCCGCGGTGGCCCACTAGGGAGCCGAACCATGCTGCTGATCACCTGCCCGTGGTGCGGGCCCCGCGACGAGGCCGAGTTCCGCTACGGCGGCCAGGCACACGTGCCGTATCCGCAGGCCCCGGCCGACCTCACCGACGAGGAGTGGGCCCGCTACCTGTTCTTCCGCGCCAACCCGCAGGGCCCCTTCGCCGAGCGGTGGAGCCACGCGGCCGGCTGCCGCCGCTGGTTCAACGCGGTACGGGACACCTCGACGAACGAGGTCCTGGCCGTGTACCAGTCGGGGGAGTGGCCGCCCGCCTCCGCGGAGCCGGATCCCGTCCATCCGGCGTCCCACCGCCGGATCCCTCCGGAGCCGGAACGGCAGGACACGGGCCGCGGGCGCGCCGCGACCGCCGGGGGCCCCGCCGAGGGCCGCCCGCCGCGCCGCGCCGCAAGCGCCCGGGACCACCGCGGCACGCCGCTCACCTTCACCTTCGACGGCACCGCGTACCGGGGCCGCCGAGGCGACACCCTTGCCTCCGCCCTCCTCGCGAACGGCGTCATCCGGTGCGGTACGAGCGTCCGGGACGGCCGCCCGCGCGGTATCTTCACCGCCGGCGTGGAGGAGCCCAACGCCGTCGTCCGCGTCGCGGGCACCTTCCCGGAGACGATGGTGCCCGCGACGACCCTCGAGCTGTACGACGGTCTGGTGGCGCACAGCCTGCCGGGCCGGGGGCGGCTCACCGAGGAGCCGGACCCGGCCCGCTACGACGCCGTACACGCGCACTGCGATGTCCTGGTGGTCGGCGCGGGACCGGCGGGACTCGCCGCGGCGGCGGCCGCCGCGCACGGCGGAGCACGCGTCATCCTCGCCGACGACCGGCCGGGACCCGGCGGGAGCCTGCTGGGCACGGGCGAACGCCTCGACTGGGTCGAGGAGACCGCCGGGCGCCTCGCCGCCGAACCCGAGGTGCGCCTCCTTCCCCGTACGACCGTCTTCGGCTACTACGACGACAACTACCTCCTCGCCGTCGAGCGCCGTACGAACCACCTCGGCGCCGCGGCGCCGGCGCACGTCTCCCGCGAACGCGTCTGGCGCATCCGGGCACGCCACGTCGTCCTCGCCACCGGGGCCCACGAGCGCTCGCTGGCCTTCGCGGACAACGACCGCCCCGGGGTGATGCTGGCCTCCGCCGCCCGCGCCTACGTCAACCGCCACGGCGTCCTGCCCGGCCGCCGGGCCGTCGTCTTCACCACCAACGACAGCGCCTACGCCGCGGCGATCGACCTGGACGGTGCGGGCGCCGAGGTCGCGGCGATCGTCGACACCCGCGCAGAACCGGGGGAGTGGGCCGACCGCGCCGAGGCAGCCGGCATCCGGGTGCTGGCCGGGCACGCCGTCACCGCCACCGAAGGCGACGACCGCCTCACGGCCGTGACGGTCGCCCCGTACGGAGAGTCCACCGGGCAGCGGTTCGCCGCCGACCTGCTCCTGGTGTCCGGCGGCTGGAACCCGGCGGTGCACCTGTTCAGCCAGGCCGGCGGCGAGTTGCGCTACGACGAGGCGCTGGGCTCCTTCGTCCCCGCCGCCTGCCGGCAGGCGGTCGAGGCCGTGGGCGGCGCGGGCGGCGTGTCCGACCCGGCCGCGGCACTGGCGCAGGGGGCGGACGCCGGTGCCCGCGCCGCCGGGGCCGAGGGCTGCACGCCGACGGCGCCGGACCTCCCGGTGTTCGCCGCACAGCCGCACACGCCGCCCATGCACGTCCACTCCGTGCCCGGCGCCTCGGGCGCCCACCGCTACGTCGACCTCCAGCGGGACGTCACCGTCGCCGACCTGGCGCGGGCGACCGGCGCCGGTATGCGTTCGGTCGAGCACACCAAGCGCTACACCACGGCCGGCACCGGCAGCGACCAGGGCAAGACCTCCGGCGCCCTGGCCGGCGGCGTGGTCGCCGAACTGCTCGGGGTGGACGTCTCGGAGCTCGGCACGACCACGTTCCGGCCGCCCTACGCCCCCGTCTCCTTCGCCACGCTCGCCGGCCGCGCCCGCGGAGCGCTGTACGACCCCGTGCGGGTGACCGCCCTGCACCCCTGGCATGCCGCGCACGGCGCCCGCTTCGAGGACGTGGGCCAGTGGAAGCGGCCGTGGTACTACCCGCGGGACGGCGAGGACATGGCGGCCGCCGTGCTCCGCGAGTGCCGCGCGGCCCGCGAGTCCGTGGCCTTCATGGACGCCTCCACCCTCGGCAAGATCGACGTCCAGGGCCCGGACGCCGCCGTCTTCCTCGACCGGCTCTACACCAACATGATGAGCACCCTGAAACCCGGCCGGATCCGCTACGGCGTGATGTGCCGCCCGGACGGGATGGTCTTCGACGACGGAACGGTCATCCGCCTCGCCGGGGACCGCTTCCTCGCCACCACGACCACGGGCAACGCGGCCGCGGTCCTGGACTGGATGGAGGAGTGGCTGCAGACCGAGTGGCCGGAACTGCGGGTCCACTGCACTTCCGTCACCGACCACTGGGCCACCGTCGCTCTGGTCGGCCCGCGTGCCCGCCGGGTGTTCGGTGCGCTCGCGCCCCGGCTGGCGGTGGACAACGACGCCTTCCCCTTCATGGCGTGGCGGGACGCGACGGTGGCGGGGATCGCGGCCAGGGTGTGCCGGATCAGCTTCTCCGGCGAACTGGCCTACGAGATCAACGTCTCGCCGTGGCACGCCCTCGGTCTCTGGGAAGCGCTGTACGAGGCCGGCGCGCCCGACGGCATCACGCCGTACGGCACGGAGACCATGCACGTCCTGCGGGCGGAGAAGGGCTACCCGATCATCGGCCAGGACACCGACGGCACCGTCACCCCCCAGGACCTCGGCATGGGATGGGCGGTGTCGAAGAAGAAGCCGGACTTCATCGGCAAGCGTTCGCACGCCCGTGCCGACACCGTCCGCCCCGACCGCAAGCACCTGGTGGGCCTGCTCCCCGAGGACCCCGGCGCCTTCCTGCCCGAGGGCACCCACCTGGTCGCCGGCAGCGAACTGCCCGCGCCGCCCGTCCCGATGCTCGGCCACGTCACCTCCAGCTACCGCAGCGCGGCCCTCGGCCGGACGTTCGCGCTCGCCCTGGTCAAGGGCGGCCGGGACCGTATCGGCGAGCGGCTGCACGCGGCCGTCGGCGACCGGGTGATCCCGGTGACCGTCGCAAGCCCCGTCCTCTACGACCCCGAGGGAGCCCGCCGCGATGGCTGACACCACCCCGGACACCCCGCTCCGCAGCCCGCTGGAGCATGCGGCCGGCCGCCTGGCCGCCGCCACACGTGCGTCCGAAGGCGCGGTCCGGCTGGCCGAAGTCCCCTTCCTGACCCAGGTCGACGTGCGGCTGGACCCCAAGGGGCCGGCGGTGGACGCCCTCGGGCCGGCGCTGGGCTTCCGCCTCCCCCTCGAACCGAACACCGCGGTGCGCGCCGGGGAGTTCACCGCCTTGTGGCTGGGCCCGGACGAATGGCTGGTCGTCGGCCCGCCCCGCGGCGGGCGGGAGCTGGAGAGCCGGATCCGGGAGGCCGCGGGGGACGAACCCGTCGCCGTCGCCGACGTCTCCGGCCAGCGCACCACGCTCCTCGTCTCCGGCCCGCGGGCCCGGGACCTCCTGGCCCACGGCTGCCCGCTGGACCTGCACCCGCGTGCCTTCGGCGCCGGCCGCTGCGCCCAGACGACCCTGGGCCGTACCCAGGCCGTGGTGGTCGCCCGGGACGAACCCCGGGCCGGGTTCTGGGTGCTGGTCCGCGCGTCGTTCGCCGGCCATCTCACGGACTGGCTGCTCGACGCGGCGACTGAGTACATCACGGGCCGGCCGGCCGCCGCCGCCCTCCCCGCGTCGTGACCGGCGACGGCGGCCGCCCCGGGGCGTGAGCGCCGTTTACGTGTTCCGGCCCGGGTAGAGCGGGTGCTTGCCGGCCAGGGCAGCCACCCGGGCCCGCAGCGGACCGAAGCCTTCCGAACCGGCGGCTGCGGGCGTCTTCAGCACCTCGGCGACGACGTCCGCGACGTCCCGGAAGTCCCCGGCCGTGAAGCCGCGGGTAGCCAGGGCCGGCGTACCGATGCGCAGCCCCGAGGTGACCATCGGCGGGCGCGGGTCGTCGGGCACGGCGTTGCGGTTGACGGTGATGCCCGCCTCGTGCAGGAGGTCTTCGGCCCGCCGGCCGTCCAGCTCCGACTCGCGCAGGTCGACCAGGACCAGGTGGACGTCCGTGCCGCCGGTGAGGACGTTCACCCCGGCCTTGCGTGCGTCCGGGTCGGTCAGGCGCTCGGCCAGGATGCGGGCGCCCTCGACCGTACGGCGCTGCCGTTCCCTGAAGCCCTCCGTGGCGGCGACCTTGAAGGCCACCGCCTTGGCCGCGATCACGTGCTCCAGGGGGCCGCCCTGGAAGCCCGGGAAGACGGCGGAGTTCAGCTTCTTCGCGAAGCCCTTCCCGGCCAGGACGACGCCGCCGCGCGGGCCGCCGAGCGTCTTGTGGGTGGTGGAGGTGACGACGTCCGCGTACGGGACCGGGTTCGGGTGCAGGCCCGCCGCGACCAGACCGGCGAAGTGCGCCATGTCCACCCACAGGTACGCGCCGGCCTCGTCGGCGATCCGGCGGAACTCCGCGAAGTCCAGCTGCCGGGGGTACGCCGACCAGCCAGCGATGATCACCTTCGGCCGGTGCTCCCTGGCCAGCTCCGCCAGCTCGGCCATGTCGACCAGGCCGGTCCCGGGGTCGACGTGGTAGGCGACCACGTGGAACTGCTTGCCGGAGAAGTTCAGCCGCATCCCGTGGGTCAGGTGGCCGCCGTGGGCCAGGTCGAGGCCGAGGACGGTGTCTCCGGGCTCGGCCAGCGCGAAGAGGGCGGCCTGGTTGGCGGATGCTCCCGAGTGCGGCTGGACGTTGGCGTACTCGGCGCCGAACAGGTCCCTGACCCGGTCGACCGCGATCCGCTCGGCGACGTCGACGTACTCGCAGCCGCCGTAGTAGCGGCGGCCGGGGTAGCCCTCGGCGTACTTGTTCGTCAGCACCGAGCCCTGGGCCTGGAGGACCGCGACCGGCGCGAAGTTCTCGGAAGCGATCATCTCCAGAGTGGTCTGCTGGCGGTTCAGCTCGGCGCCGATCGCGGCGGCGATCTCCGGGTCGAGCTCCTGCAGGGACGTGTTCATGACGGTCATCTGCAGCTCCCTCATGTGGGGCGCGCGGAGCGCGTTGCGCGCGCATGTAGTGCGTAATAAGCAACATGCTGAGCGATACGCAACATACTGCAAGCGCGAGATGACCCGGTCAAGGTCTCCGGAGTGATGAGGTTCCGCAATGTGATTCATGCTGCGTCATGGGCAACACCCGTTCCCCTGCCGGAAAACGAACACCGGTATCTCGCGGCGGGTGCCGCGAGATACCGGTGCGGAGGTGCTGACGGCGGAGCCCCGCGGCGTCAGCCCGGGGCCGCCGGACCGCCGGCGGCCGGACCGTCCGCCGGCTGGGGCTCGTCCAGAGGTGCGGAGGGCGCACCGTTGTCGCCGCAGGCGGTGATGGCGATCTCGAAGTCGCCGTCGTACTGCTGGTGTCCGTTGATGACCGCCGTCTCCACGACTTCCTCGGCCTTCTCGCTGCGCAGGATGACCGGGTCGCGCCGCAGGTCGCGCATGAGCGCGACGCACAGCCCGATCATCACCAGCGCGAACGGCACGGCCGCGATGATCGTGAGGTCCCGCAGCCCGGTGAGCGCCGTGTTCTCGCCGTCGCCGACCAGCAGCATGACCGCGGCCACGCCGCCCGTCAGGGCGCCCCAGAAGATGACGACCAGCCGGTCGGGCTCCAGAGTGCCGCGCTGCGAGAGCGTGCCCATCACGATCGAGGCCGCGTCGGCCCCGGAGACGAAGAAGATGCCCACGAGGATCATCACGACCAGCGTGGTCACGGTGGCGATCGGGTAGTCGCGCAGCACCGCGAAGAGCTGGCCCTCGGTCGTCTCGCCCATGAGGTCGGCGCCCTGCTCCTCCTGGCGCATCGCCGCCCCGCCGAAGACGGCGAACCACACCAGGCTCACCGCGCTCGGCACCAGGATCACGCCGCCGACGAACTGCCGGATCGTCCGGCCCCGGCTGATACGGGCGATGAACATGCCGACGAACGGCGTCCAGGAGATCCACCAGGCCCAGTAGAAGACCGTCCAGTCGCTCAGCCATCCGCTGATGCCCTCGCCGCCACTCGCCTCCGTACGGGCCGCCATGTCGGGCAGGTCGCCGAGGAAGGCGCCGACCGAGGTCGGCAGCAGATCCAGCATCAGCACCGTCGGGCCCGCCGCGAAGACGAAGACGACCAGCATGACCGCCAGCACCATGTTGATGTTGGACAGCCACTGGATGCCCTTGGCGATCCCCGACACGGCCGACAGCACGAACGCCAGGGTCAGCGAGGCGATGATCACCACCAGGAGGTTCGTGCCGACCTCGTCCATCCAGTCCATCTCCTGGATGCCGCTGCCGATCTGCAGTGCGCCGAGCCCCAGCGAGGCCGCGGAGCCGAAGAGGGTGGCGGCGATGGCGAGGATGTCGATGACGCGGCCCGCGTTCCCGTTCGCGTGGCGGGCGCCGATGAGCGGGGTGAAGACCGCGCTGATGGTCTGCCGGCGCCCGCGCCGGAACGCGCTGTACGCGATGGCCATGCCGACCACGGCGTACATCGCCCACGGGTGCAGCGTCCAGTGGAAGAGGGTCGTGGACATCGACGTCGTCATCGCCTCGCCCGAGTCCTCGGGCGAGGTGTTGGGCGGCGCCGTCGTGTAGTGGTTGACCGGCTCGGCCACGCCCCAGAACATCAGCCCGATGCCCATGCCCGCACTGAACATCATCGCGACCCATGAGACCGTGCGGAACTCCGGCTTCTCGCCTTCCCGGCCGAGCGTGATCCTGCCGTAGCGGCTCGCGGCCAGCCACAGCGCGAACACGACGAACGCGGAGGCCGTGAGCACGAACCCCCAGCCGGTGTTGCGCATGACGTCGGAGAGCAGGTTGCCGGAGACGTCGGCGAGCGAGTCGGAGTCGTGGGCTCCCCATACGAGGAAGGCGAGGGTCAGTGCCGCCGTGACGCCGAAGACCACCGGATCGGTTCGACGTATCCCCGTTGGTAAGGAGCCCTTGTCCGGACCGTCGCTCGGGGGCTTCGCCATGTTCGGAGCGGGCATGCTCTCGTTCCTTTTGTTATGCGCGTGCGCAGCGGGGGGAGGCTTGGAGCGGCGGCAACGTACGTTGCGCAATGAGGGACATCGGTTCTGTAGGCGCAACAGGGAAGCAGCCCCTGGTCCCGGCCGTCAAGACCTCCGACGGCAGCCCGGCCGTAGGACCTCTCGACACGATGAGGCGGAGGGTCCCGGCTGTCGTGTGCCTCTCAGGTGCTGGAGCGAGAGGGTTCGAAGCGATCTGATCGCGCTGAACGGGCGAGTGGCGCGGGGGAGGCCCGGGCTTGTCCTGTCCGCCGGTCGGAGGACACGACAAGCCCGGCTTCAGCGATGGTTCGGAGGCTGCGCGTGGTACTTCAGCCGGCGATGGCCATGGCGAAGATGTGGATGCCGCCCTGCCCCGGCAGCACCACCAGATCCACCGTCTTGCCCGCATCGAGGGGCACGGAATGGGCGAAGACGCTGTACGTGACGCCTGCGTTCCCGTACCCGTCCTGCCGGTTGCGGCCGTTCGACGCGGCTATCTGGGTCGCGCCGTGGTCGGTGACGTTCTGGAACGACCAGTTGGGGAAGCCGAAGCTGCCGGTGCTGCTGGTGCCGTCGGTGTAGAAGACCCGGGCGGTGCCCACCGCGTTGTTGCCGACCCCCGAGCCGAGGAAGACCAGCTTGCTCCCGGATCCGCTGAGGGAGATCGCCTGGCCGCCGCTGGACGCGTTGTCCTTGGTTCCCGGCGAGGTGTCCGGCCAGGTCAGATCGGCGCCGAGCGCGGTGACGGACGCGCCCGGGCTCAGACCCACGTCGGCGAGCTTCTGGGCGGAGAAGCTGTTGCCGCCGCCGTCGAAGTCGCCCGGCGCGGTGTTCGATTCGTCGGTGATGCCGACGTTGTTGTAGGCCGCCGCGAGCGTGGGCAGTGGCTCGCCGCGTCGCTCCGTACGAGTGACGGTGGCGCGGGTGAGGCCGTCGCCGCCTTCGTACAGTGCGGTCGCGGTGAAGTTGAGCAGTTGGAAGCCGGAACTCGGTGCCGGGACCAGCAGTTCGAAGGTCACGGTGGCGTGGCTGTTCGGGTCGATGCCGCCCCTGACGGCCCGTTCCTCCGGCTCGACCACCCAGCCGACGGGCCCGGAGAAGCTCACGCGCACGTCACGCAGCCGCTTGGGAGCGGTGTTGCGGACGGTGACGGTGACGGTGGTGACGGCCGGTCCGTCGAGGTCGATGGGAGAGACGGTGACCTCGGTCTGCGCGGCGTCGGCGGCGCGAGCCGTGCCTGCGAGGACGGTGGCGGGCAGCAGCACGGCCCCCGCTCCGGCTACGGCGAAGGATCTTCGGGACAGGGCGGTGCGGGATGGCTCGATCGGCATGAGCGTTTCCTCTCCTCCGGGGAGACTGGACCGATGGGCGGCCCGGGGTTGAGTGGAGTGGATCCGGGACGACGTGGGTGAGCCCTGCTCAGGCCACGGGCGGCATGTCCGACTCGCGCGTGTCGAGACCGAGGCGAATGTTCACCCAGGATCCGCGGGTGAAGTCAGGCACCGGGACCGGACGCCCCTTGTTCTCCAGCGACATCACGCTGAGTGGCACCGGCGAGCACCATGCCGCCGCGTCGTACACGTCCATGTCCGGTACCAGGCCGGCACGCATGCACTGGACCGTGCGCCACTGCAGCACGTAGTCCATGCCGCCGTGCCCGCCGTTGTTCGCGGCGTCGTCGCCGATCTTCTTCCACAGCCAGTGGTCGTACTCGTCACGGTAGGACTTGAAGTCCCGCCAGGAATGGCCGCCGTGGTCGGGCTCGATGTAGATCCGGCCACCGGTCGGAGACGGGCCGGCGTAGTCCTCGAAGATTCCGCGGCTGCCGGCGATCGTGTTGATCCTGCTGTAGGGGCGAGGCGAGCTGACGTCGTGCTCGGCCCGGATGATGCGGCCGTCGGCGGTGTCGATCAAGCAGGTGACGAGATCGCCGTTGACGTACGTCTCCTGCCACGACGGGTGTCCCTCGGGCACGAACCGGGCTCGGTAGTCGGCCAGTCCCTTGGGCTCGGTGGCGGTGGCGCGCAGGGTGACCATCCGGTCTCCGCGGTTGATGTCCATCGCGGCCGCAATGGGGGCCAGGCCGTGCATCGGGTAGAAGGAGGCGGTCGAGCGCGTGTGCCACAGCCGCCGCCAGGAGTCGGTGTAGTACGTGTTGGAGAACAGCAGTTCGCGCAGGTCGTGAAGGTAGCCACCGTGGCCGTTGGTGATGTCGCCGAAGGCGCCGTCGTGGGCCATGCGCAGCATGGCCAGTTCGTTGCGGCCGTAGGAGACGTTCTCCGAGAGCAGCAGGTGACGACGGGTCCGCTCCGAGGTGTTGACCAGATCCCACAACTGGTCCAGCTCGGTGGCGATGGGCAACTCGACCAGCACGTGCTTCCCGGCGAGCAACGCGGCTTTGCCCTGTTCGTAGTGGAACTCCCAGGGGGTGGCTATGTAGACGAGGTCGATGTCGTCGCGCTTGAGCATCTCCTTGTACGCATCCGGCGAACCGCCGAACTCCAGGGGCCTCGGCTTGCCGTCCGCCGCGAGCTGATCGGCCTTGGCCTTCGCGCGCGGGGCCCGCACATCGCAGACCGCGCGCACCACGCATCCGGGCACGGCGGCCCACCCGTTGGCCATCCCGCTTCCGCGGTTGCCGATTCCTATCACCCCGACCCGCACGGTCGGGTACACGTCGAAGGCCTGCTTCACCATCGAGGTCTGCCCCGCCGGCCGACCGGGCGTCCCGGCCGTTCCGGTCGTTTCGGCGGCCCTCGCGGTGCCCGCAGTGCCCAGCGCGGCCATGGCTCCAGTGGCCGCTGCTCCGCCCAGTACTGCGCGTCTCGAGACTCCAGATGCTTCCTGCATGTGTTGCTCCCCGGCTTGGACATCGCTGGTGCCCAAGAATCTCCCGGAGGCAGAACAGCATGTCAATATGTGCGCGAAAGTTGCTCTTTTCAAGCAACTTCAAGCAAAGCGTGCGGCGTTGGCGTCCTCTGTCCAGGTCGGCCCGGACGTTGCAGCTGGGTGGACTTGACACCGGACACACCGGTGCAAAAGGGCATCGCCAGAGCTGGACGATCACCGCAGACTCCCGGCCTTGCGGAGCACCAGGGCACTCCGCAAGGCCGGCCGCAGCCAGGAAGCGCGGTCGTTCGAGTTGCCCGTCGGCCGGTCAGCGCCCGTATGCGGCGTAGCGCTCCCGCACCTGTGCGGGCGTCAGCGCCTCGTCCCAGGTGACGAGTTCGTCGAGGTCACCGCGGACGCCGGCGTTGGGCGTGCCGATGGAGCGCAGCGGGAGGGGGATCGAGGCGTTCACGGTGCCGGCGGGTTCGCCGTCGGCGTAGAGGGTGGTGCGGTCCGGCTCCGCCACCCAGGTCAGGTGGACCCAGCGGTTCAGCGGCACGGTGTAGTCGAAGCTGTGGTCGGCGGCGCCGAAGCGGGTGAAGCCCACCTTGCCGCTGCCGTATTGCTGCAGCTTCAGGGCGCCGGCGCGGGAGCTGAGCAGCACCTGGTCGCTGGTGGTCGCGGTGAGCTTGACCCATGCGGAGGCGGTCCAGGGCGCTGCGACGTCGGTGCCGCCGAAGCCCACCCCGTCCCGGTTGTGGTCGAAGCGGAACGCCTGGCCGCGTACCCCGTCCTCGACGAGGGTGGGGTTGTTGATGATGTACGTCGTGCCGGGCAGGTCGCCGGCGACGTCTTCGGCCATGATCGTGTTGGGCGGGCTGCTGGCGTACGTCCAGCCGGCCGGGTACGAGGCGGCGTCGAACGTCCAGTGGTGGCTGGGGCGGCCGTCGTCCGTCCGGGGCGTCTGTGGCGCGGTGGTGACGCCGGGCGGGTCACCGAGCGCGGCCGTCCGGGCCCGGAACCCGGCGAGCGTGTCGGGGGCCGCAGAGCCGTTCCAGGCCCGGTCCGCGAGGAGTGCCCGGGGGGCGGCCATGACCTGCTCGAAGTACTGGTCCTCGGCCCAGAAGTTGTAGTCGGCCCAGTTCATCACGCCGGAGCCGAGCATGTCGTCCGCGGTGTTCGGCACCCACGTCTCGTACATCCACCGCTCGTCGGGGTAGAGGTTGTGGTAGTTGTTCGGCGTCACGTAGAAGGGGCCGATGGCGATCTCGTCGTGGCCCGGAATGATGGGGTCGGTGCCGGTCCCCTCCCAGGTCAGGAAGACCACGGGGGAGTTGACCTGCTGCTGCGGCGCTGCCAGGTGCTCGGTGCCGTTGTAGATGGCGGTCCGCTTGCCGTGGGCCGTCACCACGTCGTCGAGGGTGTTGATGTAGCTGTTGAGCAGGTCCCCGAGGGTGCTGACGTCCGGGTCCTCGGCGAGGTGGCGCTTCACCCGGGGGCACTCGGCGAGCTGCCCGGGCAGTTCGTCGGCGCCGATGCTGAACAGCGGGGCGTCGAACCAGTCGGTGAACTCGGCTACGAGCCTCCTGGTCACCTCGATCGCGTCCCGGTCCGTGATGTCGATGATCCAGTCCGGGGTGAGGTGGGAGTGGGTGTGCGCGGCGGTGCACGGGTTCGCGCCCGAGCCGAAGCCGATTCCGAACGCCTCACTGATCACGGTCGCGTGCCCCGGCACGTCGATGCCCGGCATGATCTGGACGTGCTGGCGGGCGCCCAGTGCCTTCAGCCGCTCGATGTCGGCGCGGCTGTAGCTGTGCTCGCGCTCGGCGAGTCCGGGGAACTTCGGACTGTAGAGGCGGAACCCCTCGGAATCCGACAGTTGCAGGAAGAGGGTGTTGAGCTTCATGTCACCCATGCGGCGGATCAGGTTCTCCAGGTAGTCCATCTCCCAGTACTTGCGACCGGCGTCGAGCTGGACCATGCGCACCTGCTGCGTGGGCACGTCGGTGCTGCGGGCGCGCGGCACGGCGCGGTGTGACGAGCCGGCGCGCAGCGTCTGCAGCAGGGTTCGGGTGCCGTAGAACAGACCGTGCGTGGAGGCCGCCTCGATGCTGATCGCGCTCGAGCTGTCCAGGTGGTAGCCCTCGGCGCCGAGTTCGGCGTCGTCGGTGAGCCGGAGGTGGATGTCGCCGGGCCGGGGCTTCGCGGGCCCGCTGCTGATCGCGAGCCGCAGCCCGGTGACCGACCTGATGTCGGCCTGCAACTGCTCGGCCAGGCCCTGCCCGGTCTGCCGGGCCGGACCGGGCAGCTCCTGGCGGCCGGCCCCGGTCGTCGTACGGGTACGGGAGCCCGGATCGAGCAGGATGCGCGAGCGGGCGGTCAGGTCGACGGTGCCGCCGAGGTCCTCCCACTGTGCCGGCCGGGGTACCACGGGTGGTGGGCCGCCTTCGGCGCGCGGGTCGGGGGCGGCCGCGGCAGGCGCGAGGAGGGAGCTGAAGAGGCCGACAAGGACCGCTATGAGTACTGGTAGCGAACGACGCATGGTTGCAATTCACCTCTGTCTGACAGGGATATCGGTGAGGAAATCATCCGGACGATTGCCCGGGTGTCGAACGGCGGGAAAGAAGAGTTCGGTCTCCGCCCGCCGTCTGCCTTATTTCACCGAGCCGGCCGTCAGGCCCGAGACGACGTGCCGT
>NZ_JAINRD010000019.1 GCF_020400605.1 Streptomyces aculeolatus
CGTCGTTCGGGGCCTGTGGGGAAAGGCCGAGCCCTCTCGGCCGGGACGGCGTGCCAGTCGAGAGGGCCATCGAAGGTGCGGCGGTGTGATTCCGGGGCTGCGTCACACGGTCGTGGCGTGCACGGAATCACCCGCGGTCACTCGTGGCGAAATGCACCGCCGGCGGCCTCGGCCACGAATGCGGCCCACGAGTCGGGGGCGAAGTCCAGGACGGGTCCGTCCGGGACCTTGGAGTCGCGCACAGAGACAAGTCCGGGAGCGGTCGAACGCACCTCGATGCACTCGCCGTTGCCCGCGGAATAGGTCGATTTGGTCCAGGCGCCGGTGGCGCCGAGTTCGATTGCCATGTTCTCTCCGGTTGGTGAAGTACTCAACTTCTTCCCTGCCCGTTCCAGGCCGGAGTGTTGTCGACGCCCCGGCCCGACGCCGAGACGCTACCGCCCAACAACCCACCGGTCAGGGAGCTTTCACTCAACCGGATGGCGAAAGGCCGCTGCCCTTCCGGTGCGTCCCGGTACGGGTGTACCGTGCCTCCGTTTCGGGATACCCGGACGCGCACGCGAATATCAGCGGGCGTAGTTCTTCGCCCTGTCCACGATGAATTTCCGGGTCTGCTCGGGATTGAGTGCCTGTGCCCGCAAATGTTCGTACATCATGCTGTAGTTGTGGACGTCGTCGCTCTTCTCCAGGTAGAGATCGCTGGTGACGCCCTCCAGATAGATCACGCTGGAGTCGGACTCCTCGGGGAACTCCAGGATGGCGTACTGCCCCGTCACGCCCGGGTGTGCGCCCGTCTCGAAGGGCAGCACCTGCACAGTGACGTGCGGCAGCTCCGACACCTCGACGAGGTGGTCCAGCTGCTCGCGCATGATCTGCTCGTTGCCCACCACGCGGCGCAGCGCGGCCTCGTCGAACACGGCCCACAGCCGCAGCGGCTGCTCCGTCTCCCTTATCCGGTCCTGCCGCCGCATCCGCACGTTCACCCGCTTCTCGACGTCAGCGGGGGTCACCTCCGGCGAACTGCCGGCGATGACGGCCTCCGCGTAGGTGCGCGTCTGGAGCAGTCCCGGAACGACGAGCGACTGGTAGATGCGGAGCGAGGCGGCGGCGGTCTCCAGACCGATGTAGACGCTGTACGGCACGTCCCCGAAGGCGTTCCACCAGCCCTGCTGGCGGGATTCCCGCGCCATCTGCATCAGGGAGTTGACGATCTGCTCGTCGTCCACCTCGTACACCCCGCACAGGTCGCGTACGTCGCGCTGGCTGATGCTGCGCCGGCCGTTCTCCAGCCGGCTGATCTTCGACTGCGAGACCAGCAGCCGGTCCGCGACCTGTTCCGCGGTCATGTTCTTCTGCTCGCGCAGCCTGCGCAGCTCCTGGCCGAGGCGGCGCCGCCTGACCGTGGGGTTGACGTTGGACGCCAAGGGAGTTGCACCTCCGGGTGCGTAATCCGCGTACGGACGTATCTCATTACTGGGTGCAGCCTGCCACCGACGGAGTGTGCGCCGCTGCGATCGTCGCGAAATGGCCGCAGAGGGCAAAGGTTTGGCCCACAATGTGCGCCGCACGGGCGGCATATGCCTGTCGTGGTCACGGAACGCGGCGATGAGATGCGGCGGTGGCACGAGGCAAGGGGGTGCGGCGAGGGCGCGGCCGGGGACGGCCGTGGGGCGGCCGGGGGCGCATCACGCGGCCCGCGCGGCCCCGGGGCAACGCACGGCAGGGCCCCGCCGGTCGAGGCCACTCGACCGGACAGGGCCCTGCACTGTTGCGGCTCCCGTTCCCGGCCCGGCGCACCGGCGTGCGACGCCTGGCCCGTACGCGGAAGATCGCGTACGGGCTCGGCGCTGCTCGCGGCCGTCGGGCGGGCTCAGCGCACCGCGGCCGTCCGGATCATCCCCGCGCGGCGGGACCCCGCGGGAACTCCGGCCGGCTGCGCGACAGCCGGCGGACGAGCCGCGGGACGGCTGCCTCCTCCGGAAGTGCGCCGCGGCTGAGCGGTGACGCCGTTCTGCACGTCCATCACGGCGTGCGCCACCAGACCGCCCATCGGGTCGTGCCTGATCAGATCCCGGAGCCGGGAGCGCGCGGAGCGCCCCTCGTTCCCGGGGTAGAGATGCTTGCCGAGCCCGACCGCGTGGGCCAGTGCGGCAAGCGCCGCGGTCCGCGGGTCCGGCGGGACGCCGGTGCGGATCGCGCTGTCCAGCCGGGCACGTATCTCCCGGCTGATGGCGGTGTCGGTTGCCTGATATCGAGTGGTTGGTAGGACCCCGCACATTTGGCTCTCCACGGCATGCACCATGCCGCAGCGCTCCAGATGAGCGAGATACGTCTGGCGCAACCCCAGACGTGGCCCGCCTATCCAGTTCACCGCGCGCACGGGACTGCCCCGGCGACGCAGCAACTCCAGCGCTGTGTCCAAAGTGGGGTCCCCGGTCGGACGCGGAAGTATCACGGCGATACGATCCCCGTCCGGGGCTATTCGCCCGGCCAGAGCGAGCTCGACGAGCTGTGCTCCTGCCAGGCCGAGGTCGAGCGACTGCGGCTGCGCAGTGGTACCCGTGGCCGGGTCCAGTGCCAGCAGCAGAAGCTCCTCCGGAAGTGTTCTGCGGCTCCTGCCCATCCATGCCTCCCCGCGTGGATGAATGACAGGGTGACGCCTCTCACATTGGTCTGTCGAGAGTGCGTGGGTGCTTTGGACGGGAACCTGTAGGTATGTCGTTCTCGTCTCCCAGGTACGGGCGAGAGACGGCTGCGTCCCCGTAGGGTGGGTGGCCACGCCATGGTTGACGCGGTTGTGCGGTTGTGACGCAGGAGGAGGAAGTCGGTGGCGGTCGAGTCCCCCGGGAGGCCCGAGGAGCAGCAACCGTCGGGGTCGGCGACCGTGGACGAACGCGAGCCGCGCGACGCGCGGGACCCGGACGGCGAACGTGACCCGCGCCTGGCGTTCACGTCCCCCACCGACAACGCCCCCGCCTCCGCGCCGGTTCCCGCCCAGTCCCAGTCGGACGCCGAGCCGGCGGAGCGAACTGCGCCTGGGGCGGCGGCGGATGGCGAGGACGGCGCGGAGGCCGCCGAGGACGGCGGCGCGCAGCCCTCCGGGGGCGCGAAGACGGCGCGGCCCCGTCCGAAGGCCAAGTCCGCGGCGGGGCGCGACAAGGCACCCGAGAGCGACGCCGCTGATGCCTCGGGCCCGAAGGCCGAGGCGGAGCCGGCAGCGAAGACCGGCAGGGCGGGCAGGCCCGCGGACGAGGACGGCACGGCGGAGAGCACGGCCGGATCCCGCCCGAAGGGCGGCGAGGCGGCACCTGCCCGCAAGCGGGGCGGGGCGGCGAAGTCCGCGGACGGGGACGGCAGGACGTCCGGGGCGCAGGCGGCGGAAGCCGATCCGGCGAAGCCGGCGGAGGGCTCCGGCGCGAAGGCGAAGCCCCGTACGCGGGGCGGGGCCGCCCCCAAGGCGAAGACCGGCCCGAAGGCCGACGGCGCCAAGAAGACCGGCTCGGCCGGCACCGGCCAGGCGGCACGAGGCAAGACCCCCGACGCGAAGCCCACGGCTCCGAAGAGCGCAACGCCGGCACCCGCCGCGGAGTCCGCGGCCCCGGCCGCGGACGCAGCTGGCCCGTCCCGCCCGAAGTCAGGCGGATCGCCTGCCGCCGGGTCGCCGTCGACCGCCGGCGGCGCCGCCGCGAAGCCCGCGGACAAGCCTGCGGCGCGGGGCGCCGCGGAGACCGGTTCGACAACAGGCGAGCCCAAGCCCGCTGCCGGAACACCGGGCGCCGCCGGCGCCGAGCCGGGTCCCTCCCGGCCGAAGGCCGAGGACGTGCCCGACGGCGGCGGTACGCCGACTGATGAGCGTGGGTCGGCTGCCGGTGCGACGGGCGACGATCGCGCCGAGTCGGGTGCGCCCCGGCCGAAGGCCGGGGGTTCGGCGGACGCCGACGCTTCCGCTGCCCGGCCTGCGTCCCGGCCCAAGGCCGCCGACGCGCGTGCCGTGGACGGTGCGTCTGCCGGTGCGGCCGCCGCCGATGGCGGCGCGCCGGATTCCTCCCGGTCCAAGGACGACGGACCGGCGGACGCCGGGGCGTCGGCGGCTGCCGACCGTGCCGAGTCCGGCCCCGCCGGGTCGAAGGACCGGGACGCGGCGGGTGCCGAGGACTCCGGTGCCCGGTCCGCGTCCGGGCCGAAGGCCGGGGACGTGCCTGCGCCGTCCCGGTCCCGGGGGCAGGACGACACCGCCACCACGACGTTCCGGGTTCCCCCCGCCGCTCCGGACGCTCCGGGGCCGGGCTCCGGTCGGTCCGCGGCGCCGGCCGCAGGCCGGACCGTGCCGGGGGCGCGGGCCCAGGAGGGCTCTGAGGGCGCTCTGAGCGCCTCTCGTCCGGCTCCCGAGGGCTCGGGTGGGTCCGACCGCTCTGAGGCGACTGAGGCGCGTGTGGAGGGCGATCGCGCCCCCGGCCGTGCCGCGGAGTCCGGGGGTGACGCCTCCGACGGGTCCGGTTCCTCCGGGGACTCCCCGGCCACCGGGTCCTCCGGCCGCCCCTCCGCCTCCACATCCGGTGCCAAGGACTCCGCCACCGCCAGCTTCCGCCTCGTCGCCGAGGCCGACGCCGCCAAGGTCGACGGCGAGGACCAGCTGCGTGCCGCCGTCGCCGCCTGGGTGACCAAGACCGACGCTTCGGCCCCCGCGGCGCCCGCCGTCGAGGACGAGCCCAGCGACGCCGTACCCGCGGCCGCGTCCGGTGACGACGAAGACGGCTCCGTCCAGGACGAGCCCGCCGACGCCGTGCCCGGGGCCGCCGGCGGCGACCCCGCCGACACCCCGCCCGTGGGGAAGCTCGTCGGGCCGCCCGGCAGCACCTTCGTGCCGCTCAAGACCGACTCCGACCTGCCCCCCAAGCCCGCCGCCGCCCCGCCGCGCCCCGCCGCGCCCCCGGCGCAGCCGGCGCCGACGGCGCAGCCCGCGCCGCCGAAGCCCTCCGCGGTCCCCGCCCCCGCCGCGGCCCCCGACTCCGCGCCGCCCAAGCCCGCCGCGGCTCCACCCAAGCCCGCCGCGGCTCCGCCCGCGCCCGCCACGCCCGCCCCCGGCGGGCCCACCGCGCCGCCCCCGCCCCCCGGCGGGCCGGACGCGCCGCCCGGGTGGGAGCGGACGCAGCAGCAGCCCCTCCCGCCGTACGAGGAGAAGCGGCCGCTCGACCTGCTCGCCGAGCTGACCAACACCCCGCCGCCGCCCGAGACCCTCACCCGGACCCTCGTACGGCGCGTGAAGATCTGGACGCCGCTGGTCATCCTGCTCGCGATCGCCCTCGGCGTGGTCCAGATGCTGCGCCCGCTGCCGGCCCCGGCGCTCACCCTCACGGCCGAGTCCGGCTACGCCTTCGAGGGCGGCACGCCCGAGATGCCCTGGCCCAGCGAGGGCCAGGCGTCCATAGACGTCGCGGGGCTCGGCAGCCTCGGCTCGTACGGGAAGCAGAAGTCCGTGCCGATCGGCAGCGTCGCCAAGGTCATGACCGCGTACATCATCCTGCGCGACCACCCCATGAAGCCCGGCGGCAACGGCGCGGCCATCCCGGTCGACGACACCGCCGTCGACGAGGCCGCGCTCAGCGCCGAGGGCGAGACGACCGTCGAGCTGGACCCGGACTCGAAGCTCAGCCAGAAGGAAGCGCTGCAGGCCCTGCTCATCGCCTCCGCCAACAACGTCGCCCGGCTGCTCGCCCGCTGGCACTCGGACGGCGACATGCAGGCGTTCGTGGACGAGATGAACAGGACCGCCGAGGAACTCGGCATGGACGACACCACCTACAGCGACCCCAGCGGCCTGAAGGACACCACCGTCTCCACCGCCGAGGACCAGGTGATCCTCGGCAAGGCGGCGATGAAGGACCCGCTGTTCAAGCAGATCGTCGCCATGCCCGTCTACACCGACAGCCGCGGCGACGACCACGACAACAGCAACAAGATGGTTCCGCTGCACGGCATCGGCATCAAGGTCGGTTCGACCACCAAGGCCGGCGGCAACTTCCTCTTCGCCACCGAGAAGAAGGTCGCGGGGGAGGAGCAGCTGATCGTCGGCGCGGTCCTCGGGCAGTACGCGGTGCCGCAGCTGCCGACCGCCATGGAGTTCGGCCGCCAGCTGATGGCGGCGGGCGAGAAGGCCCTCACGGACATGACCGTCGTGAAGAAGGGCGACGTCGTCGGCGAGGTCGACGACGGCCTCGGGGGTACGACGCCGGTGGTGGCGACCGAGGACGTCGTCGCGCCGGGCTGGGGCGGGCTGAAGGTGGGCCTGGAACTCGGCACGGACCGCTCCGGAGAGGTGCCGCACGAGGGTGCGAAGGGTGACGCGGTCGGGGTGCTGACGATGGGCTCCGGCCAGGGGGAAGTGCGGGTGCCGGTGGCGCTGGCGGAGGACATGGCGGAGCCTGGCATAGGGGCGAAGCTCAGCAGGCTCGGTTAGCGCCCGGGGGCGTCGTACGCCCGTGCTAGCGTCGCTGGCACCGCCCCCGGGGACGTCCAAGGAAGACGGGGAGTCGTCGCAGTGACCACCGTGCAGCCGGACCGCGAAGCCGCGGCCGGCAGCCGATCAGCAGAGGGAGCCGCCGCCGGCGCCGCCGCGAGCGGGGCCGAGCCTGCGTCCACGGACTCCGACGATCCGGCGACCTCCGCGGAGAAGGACACGGCGGACGGGGACGGCGACAGTGCCGGCGACGGCGGTGGCGGCAGCGCCGCTGCCGGCGGTGGTGCGGACGTGAGCCGCGACGGCGGCGACGCCGCCGTCACCCGCGCCCCGTTCGCGGGGCGGCTGCGCTTCACCCCGCCCGAGCGGCTCCGGCCCCACCTGCGCTGGCTCGCCCAGCGCCCCGTGCTCACCACCCTCGTCGCCGCCGGCGTCCTGCACATCCTGTGGCTGCTGCTCCTCGCCAACGAGGGCGGGGACCTGGCGGCGCAGGACGCCTGGGCGGAGTTCGCCGGCCGGCATCCCTCCACGGCGTACAACTTCGCCTGGTACGGGGGCATGCACCCGGTCTCGTACAGCGTCGTCTCGCCGTATCTGATGGCCGTGCTCGGCGTGCGGACGACCATGGTGCTCGCCGGCACCCTGTCCGCCGGTGTGCTCGCGCTGATCCTCGCCCGCTGCCGGCAGGTGCCGCGGCCGCTGGTGCCGTCGCTCTTCGGCGCCGTGGCGCTCGTGGGCAACGCGGCCTCCGGCCGCGTGACGTTCGCGCTGGGGCTGCTCTTCGCGCTGGTCGCGATCGTGCTGGTCTTCCCCGGCGACCGCGACGACGAGGACGAGGACGAGGCCGACGGGAACGGCGCGGACGAGAAGGGCCGGCGGCGGATCGGCGGCTGGCGCGGGACGGCGATCGTGCTGTCCAGCATGCTGGCGACGGCGGCGAGCCCGGTGGCCGGACTGTTCGCCGGGGTGGTCGCCACCGGGCTGTTCCTGCAGAAGCGGCGCACCGAGGCGTATCTGCTCGGGGCGGCGCCGCCGGTGGTCGTCGCGCTGTCGAGCTGGCTCTTCCCGTTCCAGGGGAACATGCCGATGCCGTGGATCTCCGCGGTGGCGCCGATGATCACCGCCGCGCTGATCTGGCTGATGGCGCCGGAGTCGTGGCGTACGGTCCGGATCTGCGCGGCGCTCTACTTCCTCGGCACCCTCGGCGCGTGGGTCATCCCCTCGCCGGTCGGCAGCAACATCGAGCGGCTCGCGCTGATCTTCGGCGGCACGGTGCTGCTGGTCATCGCGCAGACGGGCCCGCGGCGCGCGGCGCCGCGGCTGATGCGTTCCGTGGGGGCGGCGTACCTGGCGTTCGCGGCCATCACCGTGTGGGTGGTCGTCAAGCCCGTGGTCGACCTCGTGCTCACCAGCCCGACCGCGGCCTGGACGCGCGAGCTGGCGCCGCTGGTGGACCAGTTGCAGCAGGTGGACGCGGAGGCGGGCCGGGTCGAGGTCGTGCCCGCACGCAGCCACCGGGAGGCATCCGCGCTCCAGCCGTACGTGAGCCTGGCGCGCGGCTGGAACCGGCAGGCGGACCTGGAGCGGCACGAGATCTTCTACGACGGCAGCCTGACCCCGACGACGTACCACGCCTGGCTGAAGAACTGGGCGGTGCGGTACGTGGTGCTGCCGGTGGAGGACCGGCCGGACACCGGCGCGCACGAGGAGGCGAAGATCGTCGCCGCGGGGCAGCCGTACCTGACGGAGATCTGGGCGGACGCGAACTGGCGGCTGTTCCGGGTGAACGACCCGACGCCGCTCGTCGAGGCCCCCGCGGAGGTGCGGCGGGCGGACGAGGGCGAGCTGGTCATCGACGTGAAGTACGCGGGTCCCGTGCTGGTGCGGGTGCCCTTCTCGCCGTGGCTCGGGCTGGTCGACGAGGACGGCGAGGGCGTCGAGGCGCCGGAGGTGCTGGAGGGCGACGGGTCGGACGAGGCGGACGTCGACGGGGTCCGGGAGTGGTCGGAGAGCGGGCAGCTCTACGTCAACCTGGAGGGCTGTGTGACGAGGGCCGGCGAGTGGACCCGCCTGCACGCCCCCCGCCCCGGCACGTACCGCATCTCGGCTCCGTACCAGTTGCCCCGCGGCACGCACTGCCCGGACTAGGGCCGCGGCGTACCTTGCCGTTGCGGACCGGGCCGTTGCGGACCGGGCCGCTGCGGACAGGGCCGCGGCGTGCCGGTCACGGTGCCGCCGCCCGCAGGCCGGCCCAGCCCTGCGCGACCGAGTCGCGGCACCGGTCCGGCTCGTCGCCCGCCGCCGTGAACAGGGCCGTCAGCATGGGCACGCCGTGGCCCAGGGCCGCCGGCGGCAGCGGCCCCGAGGTGACGAGCGACGCGAGCCCGTGCCCGACGGCCCAGCTCTGCGTCGCCAGTTCGAGCGGGTCGGTCCCGGTGGCGAAGCGCCCGTCGGCCGTGGCCCGTTCGACGGTACGGACGAGGGTGTGCAGGGTCTCGTCGGCGGCGCCGGGGTCCTCGAGGTCGAAGCCCGCGTCGAACATGATGCGGTAGAGGTCGGGGCCCTCCACCGCGTTGACCAGGTACGCGGCCCCCAGCGCGGCGAGGTCGCGGACCGCGTCCGCGGTCGTGTCGACGGCCGCCAGCCGGGCGGTCAGCCGGCTGAAGCCCTCCTGCCGCAGCGCCCGCCACAGCCCGTCCATGCCGCCGAAGTAGGTGTAGACGGCCATCGTCGAGACGCCTGTGCCGGCGACCAGGGTGCGGAGGGTGACGGGCGCTCTCGTACGGAGCATGTGTGCGGCCCGCTCCAGCAGCAGGGCGCGCACCGCCGGGTCCTTCGTCCGTGCCATGACCGTGCACTATACATAACACTGCTATGTATAGTGCCGGGAGAGGCGCGAGGAAGGGGCCGTTCATGTCCGTGACGCTGGTCAATCCCGAGGGGCTGCCGAAGCCCGAGGTCTACCGGCAGTTGTCGGTCGCCACCGGGTCGAGGCTCGTGTTCCTCGCGGGCCAGGTCGCCCGCGACGCCGAGGGCCTGCCCGTGGGCGAGGGCGACCTGGCCGCCCAGGTCGAGCAGAGCTATCTCAACGTCGCCACCGCCCTGGCCGGGGTCGGCGGCACCTTCGACGACGTGGCGAAGCTGACCGTCTACGTCGTCGACTGGAGCCCGGAGAAGATGCCGCTGCTGGGCGAGGGCGTGAACCGGGCGGCGGCGAAGCTCGGCGTGGACCCGGTCAAGCCGATCACCCTGCTCGGGGTCGCGGCCCTGGGGGAGCCCGACCTGCTGGTCGAGGTCGAGGCGACGGCGGTGCTGGACTGACGGGGCGACCGGCGGTCGCCTGGTGGGCGGCGGGCCGCCGTAGGCCTGCCGGCCGGGTGCGGAGCCCGGTGCGGGCCGGCTTCAGCGGCAGCCGCTGCGCGGCCGGCCGCCCGGGGCCACGCACCTCCGGTCGCGCGCGGGAGGTCTCGTGGGCGCGGCGCAGCGTCTCGGCGCGGGCGTGCGCCAGTAGCGCCTGGTCTTGCCGGTCTTGCAACGGCGGGAGTTCCACGAGCCACATGCCATCGGCGACCACCTCCTCGGCCCGCGCCGCTGCCCCGTGCGCCGACCGTGACTCCAGTGTGGTGGGGGAGCGGGTGAGCGGGACGATTCCGCGGGAAACGGCTGTGTGCGGGTGGGGCCGGTGGTAAAGGAGATCGGCGAGGCGCCGGCCGGGGTTGCGGACAGTATCTGACCGGAAGTCGTCCTACGGTCGGCTCGTCAGGCCGGCGGCAGTGGGGAGAGACGGCGGATGGGTACGCGGACGATGACGTGGGCGCAGGCCAGCGCGCGGCGGCTGGCGCGCAGCGGGCTGGCGGCGCGGGTGGCGCCGGAGGGCGGCCGGGAAGCGGACGGCGGCTCCGCGGGCGGCAGTTCTCCCGACGCCGGCTCCCCGGGCGGCACCCGGGGCCCCGCCCCCGCGGACGGCGCTCCCGCGGACGGCGGCCCCGCCGGTGACCTGCCCGACGGCACCCCCGCCGCCGTCCTCCGTACCCTCTGCGGCGCCCAGGCCCAGGTGCTCTCCGCCGCCGAGCTGTCCGTCGGCATGCGCATCCCCGGCGCCACCCGCGCCGACGTGCGCCGCGCGCTGTGGGACGACCGCACCGTGGTGAAGACCTTCGGCCCCCGCGGCACCATCCACCTGCTCCCCGCCGCCGACCTGCCGCTGTGGACCGGCGCCCTCGGCGCCCTGCCCGCCGGCTCCGGCAACGGCGGCGGCACCCTCGGCCTGCTCACCCGCGGCCAGGCCGACGCCGTCGTCGCCGCCGCGGCCGACGCCCTCGCCCACGCGGAGCTGACCGTCGACGAGCTGACCGACGCCATCGCCGAACGCGCCGGGTCGTGGGCGGCGGACCCGGTGATGGAGGCGTTCCAGACGAAGTGGCCGCGCTGGCGTGCGGCCACCGCGCTGGCCGCGCACCGCGGCGCGCTGTGCTTCGGCCCGAACCGCGGCCGGAAGGTCACGTACACGAGCCCGCAGCGCTGGCTGCCCGGCTTCACGCCCGCGGCCCCCGACGAGGCGCCCGGCGCGCTCCTGCGCCGCTACCTGTACGCCTACGGCCCCGCCACCCCGCAGGACTTCGCCCGCTGGCTCGCCGCCCCCGCCGGCTGGGCCCGCGACCTCTTCGCGGCGCGGGCGAAGGCGGCCGAGATCGAGCCGGTGGAGCTGGCCGGGGTGCCGTCGTGGGTGGTGGCCGGGGACGTGGCGGCGCCGGCCGAACCGCCGCGCGGGGTGCGGCTGCTGCCGTACTTCGACGCGTACGGGATCGCCTGCCGCCCCCGCGAACTCCTCTTCCCCGGGCGGGCCTACGAGCGCGCCCTCGCCGGCGGCCAGGCGGGCAACTTCCCGGTGCTGCTGGTCGACGGCGAGGCCGCGGGCGTCTGGCACCAGCGCCGCTCGGGCCGCCGGATCACCGTCACCGTCGAACCGCTCGACCGCCTGCCGGCGCCGCGCAGGCGGGAGCTGGAGGCCGAGGTGGCGCGGCTGGGGGAGATCATGGAGGGCCGGGCGGAGCTGACGGTGGGCCGGGTGGAGGTGGGCCCCCACGCCTAGGGCTGTCCGGGAACCCGCGCGGGCCGGCGGCGCCACGCCGGCCCTGCCCCCTGGACCTCCCGCACCCGGCGGGAGGTCAGCTCCGGACCGCCGCGCCGATCAGCTCGCGCTGCACCGGCGCCAGGCTGCGGAGCCTGCGGGTGTCGGACAGGCCCAGCCTCGCCATCAGCTTCGCCGTCTGCGCCGGCCCCACCCCCGGCAGCGCCAGCAGGAAGTCCTTCGCCAGCATGTCCCCGGCCAGGGCGTCCCGCGCCGCGCGCTCCAGCGCCTGTACGCAGTCGACCTCCCCGTTCTTGATCGCCCGGACCAGCGCGGTCCGGGCCCGCTGGGCCTCAAGTGCCTGGTCCAAGGCGCGCGCACACTCCACCGGACTGCGCTGTCCCGGGATCTTCTTCATCGGCCCCATCCGAGCTACTCCCCTCTCGCTGCTGCGACTTGAGGAGAACAGTAGCCGGAGTATCCGGATTTGATCCGCCATTTGAGTGTGTGCCGCTAAAGTCAGTTGTGCTGAAAAGTAACCGACTTGGGCGCTTAGTCGCGATGTCCGACGGTGTGCTGTACCTATCCACTGCTCCGCAGTTCTCCTGCTTGCGTTGGTAATCCTGGAGCTTTAATATCCAGAATCATGAGGATGACCGAGGGCGTCGAGTGGGCGCTGCACAGCTGCCTGAACCTGGCGTGGGCGGGCCCCGACCGCCCGGTGACGGCGGCCCGCCTCGCGGCGTACCACGAACTCCCCGCCCCGTACCTCAACAAGCAGCTCCAGGCCCTCGTCCGCGCCGGCATCGTCGCCTCCGCGTCCGGACCGCGCGGCGGCTTCCGGCTCGTCCGGCCGCTCGCGCAGATCACGCTGATGGACGTCGTCGCCGCCATCGAGGGCTCCGACGAGGCGTTCCGCTGCACGGAGATCCGGCAGCAGGGGCCCGGCGGCGGCGCGCCCGCGAGCTACCGGCTGCCGTGCGCCTTCGCGCACGCGATGGCGCGCGCCGAGCTGGCGTGGCGCCGGGAGCTGGCCGGGCAGACGCTGGAGGACGTCCGGGAGCAGGCGGAGGCGCAGGCGCCCGCCGCGCCCGAGCGGCTGCGGCGCTGGCTCGCGAACGGCTGACGGACTTTTCGGATACGGACCGGCGGTGCCGGAGCAGGGAGTAATTCTGGATGTCGAATATCCAGAACAATCGGACCGGGGCGGCGGGGGCCGCCGCGGCGCCGCGGGCGCCCGCGCGCTCCGCCGTCCGTGGCCGGCTCGCCGTCGCCGCGGTCACGCTCGGGATCTTCACCGTGATGACCGCGGAGCTGCTGCCCGTCGGACTGCTCACCCCGGTCGGCCGTGACCTGGACGTCTCCGCGGGCACCGCCGGCCTCATGGTCACCGTCCCCGGCCTGGTCGCCGCCGTCTCCGCCCCGCTGCTCACGGTGGCCGCAGGCCGCGCCGACCGGCGCCTGGTGCTGGCCGGGCTGATGGCCCTGGTCGTCGCCGCGCACGCGGCCTCCGCGCTCGCCGGGCACTTCGCCGTCGTGCTCGCCGCCCGCGTGCTGCTGGGCGTGAGCATCGGCGGCTTCTGGGCGTTCGCCGGCGGGCTCGCGCTGCGGCTCGTACCGGAACGCGAGGTGCCGCGGGCCACTGCCGTCATCTTCGGCGGCGTCTCGGCCGCCTCCGTACTCGGCGTCCCGGCCGGCACGCTCACCGGCGAACTCGGCGGCTGGCGCGTCGCCTTCGCCCTCGTGGGCGCGCTGGCCCTGGCCGTGCTCGCCGCCCTGGTGCTGCTGCTCCCGCGGCTGCCCGCCGAGCGCGGGCTGCGCCCCGCCGACCTCGTCCGGCTGCCGCGGGAGAGCCCGGCGGTACGGGCCGGCCTGGCGCTGACGGTGCTCCTCGTCACCGGGCACTTCCTCGCGTACACCTTCGTCCGGCCCGTCCTCCAGGAGCGCTACGGCGTCGGGGACGGCCTCGTCGGCGTCCTGCTGCTCGGCTCCGGGGCCGCCGGGCTGGCCGGCAACTTCCTGGCCGGCGCGGCCGCCGCCCGCAACCCGCGGCGGACCGTGCTCACCCTCGCCGCCGGGCTCGCCGCCGCGCTGGCGGCCCCGGCGCTGCTGCCCGCGCTGCCCGACCCGGTCGGCCCGGCAGCCGGCGGGGGAGCGGTGCCCGGCGTGCTGCTGCTCGCCGGCTGGGGGCTGGCGTACGGGGGCGTCTCGGTCGGCCTGCAGTCGTGGTTCCTGGCCGCGGCGCCGCACGCGGCGGAGGCGGCCACCTCGCTGTACGTCGCCGCCTTCTGCCTCTCCATCGCCGCGGGGGCGGCGCTCGGGGGCGTGCTCGTCGACACGGTCGCGCTGGGGGCGGCGCCCGCGGCGGGGGCGGTACTCACCCTGGCGGCGGTAGTCCTGTGCACCCGTACGACCCGAATACCGCCCGCCGCCGCCCGCGCCGCCAACCCGGCCGCCGCGCCGCCCGGCACGCCGTGACCCCGCCCGGCAGCGTCCCCGGTCCCCGCACCCGCCCCGAATTCACCCGAAAGGAAATACCCGCCATGACACGCACACTCCTCAACCCCCCGCAGCTCCACGACCCGACCGGATACGGCTACAGCCACGTCGCCGCCGCGCCCGGCGAGCCGGTCTTCGTCGCCGGCCAGTACGCCTCCGACCCGACCGGAGCCGTCGTGTCCGCCGACTTCGCCACCCAGGTCGAGCAGTCCTTCGCCAACCTCCGCACCGCACTGGCGGCGGCCGGGCTCGGCGTGGAGGACGTGGTGCGCCTCGGCACGTACGTCGTCGGCCACGACCACGAGCGGCTGGAGACCGTCCTCGCCGCGCTGCACCGGGTGTGGGGCGACTCGCTGCCCGCGCAGACGCTCGTCGGGGTGGCGGCGCTGGCGCTGCCGGAGATGCTCTTCGAGGTGGACGCGGTGGCCGTACGAGCCGTACCGGCGGCGGAGACCTCCGCACCTCAGGTGCCCGCCGGTCCCCGCTGACGCGGCGCGTCCGCTCCCCCGGCGCCCGGGACGGGAGGCCGCCCGTGTTCAATGGAGGGTGCGGCGTCGCTCCGCCACGGACGCCGGGAAGGAGCAACTACATGGCCACCGCAGCCACCGCAGCCGGCCGCAGCCGGACCGACCTGGTCGAGGGTCTGATGGCCCGCTTCCCGAACGTGCCCAGAGAAGCCGTCATCAAGGAAGACCTGCTGCGCGGCGGGATGGCCTTCGACGACTCCGCGCTCAGCGGCGCGGGCGAGGACGGCAGCGGCGAGGTGAAGCCGAAGTCGTACTTCATCTTCTCCTTCGACCACGGCACGCTCCCCGAGCTGGGCGCCGCCGCCCTGAACCGCCCGCCGGAGGAGGTCGTCCTCACCGGCGGCCCGTACGACCTGCGCCGCACCGTCGTCTCCGTACGGGTCAACCCCTCGTCCCCGTACCGCGTGAAGCCCGGTGACGACGGCGCCCTCGGCCTCTACCTCGACGGTGTCCGCATCGCCGACGTCGGCCTGCCGCCGATGCCGGACTACTACCGGCACAAGCTCGCCAACGGGAAGTCGGTGATGGAGGTCGCACCCACCATCCAGTGGGGCTACCTGATCTACCTCACGGTCTTCCGCGTCTGCCAGTACTTCGGCGCCAAGGAGGAGTGCCAGTACTGCGACATCAACCACAACTGGCGCCAGCACAAGGCCGCCGGCCGCCCCTACACGGGCGTGAAGCCGGTGGAGGAGGTGCTGGAGGCGCTGGAGATCATCGACCGGTACGACACCGCGAAGACCTCCACCGCGTACACCCTGACCGGCGGCGCCGTCACCCGCCACATCGGCGGCAAGGACGAGGCCGACTTCTACGGCCAGTACGCCAAGGCCATCGAGGAGCGCTTCCCGGGCCGCTGGATCGGCAAGGTCGTCGCCCAGGCGCTGCCGAAGGCCGACGTGCAGCGCTTCCGCGACTACGGCGCGCAGATCTACCACCCCAACTTCGAGGTGTGGGACCGCCGGCTGTTCGAGCTGTACTGCCCAGGCAAGGAGCGCTACGTCGGGCGCGACGAGTGGCACCGCCGCATCCTGGACTCCGCGGAGGTCTTCGGGCCCTCGAACGTCATCCCCAACTTCGTCGCGGGCGTGGAGATGGCCGAGCCGTTCGGCTTCACGACGGTCGACGAGGCCATCGCGTCCACGCGCGAAGGGCTGGACTTCTTCATGTCGCACGGGGTCGTGCCGCGGTTCACCACCTGGTGCCCGGAGCCGACGACGCCGCTGGGCAAGGCCAACCCCGAGGGCGCGCCGCTGGAATACCACATCCGGCTGCTGGAGACGTACCAGGACGCGCTGGACAGCCACGGGCTGTCGTCCCCGCCCGGGTACGGGCCGCCCGGGGCGGGCCGCGCGGTGTTCTCCGTCAGCTCCTTCATGGACTCGATGCCGCTGCCCGACGACGCCTCGGAGGCCGCCGTCCCGGCCCGCACCTGAACGCGCCCGGCCGCATGGGATCCTGACCGGCATGAGCGACTCGGGGAACGACGCGCGCGCGGCGGTGCGCGCCAGCTACGACGCCGTGGCGGAGTCGTACCTGGCCACCATCGGCGGCGAGCTGGCGCACAAGCCGCTGGACCGGGCGCTGCTCGCGGCGCTCCTGGAGCAGGCCGCGGACGGCGCGCCGGTCGCGGACCTGGGCTGCGGGCCCGGCCACGTCACGGGGTGGCTCGCGGAGCGGGGGGTGCGGGCGGTCGGGGTCGACCTGTCGCCGGGCATGATCGCCCTCGCCCGGCGGGAGCACCCCGCGGCGGAGTTCCGCGAGGGCGACCTGCTGCGGCTGCCGGCCGCGGACGGCGAGTTCGGTGCGGCGGTCGCGCTGTACTCCGTCATCCACCTGGAGCCGGCCGAGCTGGCGCCCGCGTTCGCCGAGGCGCGGCGCGTGCTGCGGCCGGGCGGGCGGCTGCTGGTCGCGTTCCACGCGGGCACCGAGGTGCGGCACCTGGACGACTGGTGGGGGCACCCGGTGGACGTGGACTTCCGCTTCCTGGAGCCGTCGGCGGTCGCCGTCCTGCTCCGGGCGGCCGGCTTCGACGTCGAGGCCACGCTGGAGCGCGCCCACTACCCCGGGGAACCGGAGACGACGCGCGCGTACGTCCTCGCGCGCCGGCCGGAGGAGTAGGGCCCGGCCGGCGCGCTTGTCCTGACGTCGGCGTCAACGTCTAACGTCGGCCGTATGCGCATCGGGGAACTCGCCGAGAGAGCCGGGGTCAGCACGCGGACCCTGCGCTACTACGAGTCGCGCGGGCTGCTGCCCGCCGCCGACCGCGGCGCCAACGGCCACCGCGTGTACGGCGACGACGCGCTGCGGCTCGTCGCGCAGATCCGCACGCTGCAGGACTTCGGCTTCGAGCTGGAGGACACGCGGCCGTTCGTGGAGTGCCTGCGCGCCGGCCATCCGGCGGGCGACTCGTGCCCCGACGCGCGCGCGGTGTACCGCAGGAAGATCGCCGAGCTGGACGGGCTGATGGCCGAACTGCGCTCGGCGCGCGACCACCTGACCGCACAGCTCGCGCGCGCCGAGGCGCTGCCGCCGCCGTGTGGAGCGGGCGGTTCCGACACGGACGTGCCGCTCTGCGGCGGCTGACGGGAGAGGGCAGATGACGACACCACAGACGACGACACACGACGTTCCGTACGTCACGGACGAGACGTTCACCGAGGAGGTGCTGCGCGCGGACGTGCCGGTGCTGGTGCAGTTCACCGCCCAGTGGTGCCCGTCGTGCAAGCAGCTCACCCCCGTCCTCGGCGCGCTCGCCGCCGAACTGGGCGACCGGGTCAGGGCCGTGCGCCTCGACGTCGACCACAACCCGCGGACGACCGTCGCGCACGGCGTCCTCGCCGTGCCGACGCTGCTCGCTTTCCGGGGCGGCGAGCCCGTACGGTCCGTGGTCGGCGCGCGCTCGAAGGCCCGGCTGCTGAGGGACCTCGACGGCGTGATCTGATCACCCGCGGCCCCGGGGAGGGGCGGTGGGGGTTTTCGGCCGGAGGGGTTCCGGTAGGAGGGGTTTCGGCCGGGCGGGGTGGTCGCCGGTGCGCCTGCGCGGCCGTACGCGCACCCGGGGCAAAACTCCGCGTATGTCTGTATACGTTCCCCTCGGCGCGCATCGGCTGCGCCGCGCCCTCACACTCCTCTTCGCGCCCCTCCTCACCGCCGCCGCCCTGCTCGCGGGCCCGGCCGCGGACTCCGCCGCCGCCTGCCCCGCCGGAGCCTGCGGTTCCGTCGTCACCGCCCCGCTCGCCCCGCCCGCGCCGGAGAGCGAGCCGTGCCCCAGCCCCGATCCCGTCGTGTGCCGGATCCGGGTGCTGCCGTGGGGCGAGAAGGTCGAGGCCCAGCAGACGCGGATGCGCTACCACGGGCTCCTGGAGGACATGCGCCGCACCGAGGCCCGGATGCGCGCGGACGGCGCCTCCGACGAGGAGATCGCCAGGAAGCTCGTCGACATGCGCAACCAGGCGAAGGAGATCACCCGCGCCGGCATGACGCCGGCGGAGGTCCGCGTCCTGGAGGAGCGCAACCGGGCCAAGTACGGCAACCCGCTCGGCCCGACCGCGGACCAGCTGTATGCCAAGTACGGCTCGTGGTCCGAGGTCATCGCCGCCTCCACCCGCACCAGCACGGCCGTCGACGAGGCCCTGAGCCTGCACTACCACCCCTGTCCGGTGTGACGCCCGCTGCCGCCGGGCCTCGTGGGGCCGTGGAAAATGCGTGGCGGGCGGGACTGATACTTGCGAGGGTCGTAGGCGCTCTGCCCCAGTTCAGAAGGAGTGCCCGTGCCCCGTGCCGTCACGCTGATCCGCTCCGCGTCCCTCTCGGACGTCGCCGAGTACGCCTACGCCGCCACCGCGCCCCCGGAGGCCCGGCTGATCTTCGCCGCGGGCGCCTGCCCGCTGAACGCGGACGGCTCCACCGCCGCGGTCGGCGACTACGCGGGGCAGGCGGCCAAGTCCGTCGAGAACCTGCGCACCGCGCTCGCGGACGCGGGTGCCGAGCTGTCGGACGTGATCAGCACGCGTGTCCTCGTCGCGTCCACCCGGCAGGAGGACCTGGTGACGGCGTGGCAGGTGGTGCGGGACGCCTTCGGCGCACACGACGTGCCCAGCACGCTGATGGGCGTCACCGTCCTCGGCTACTACGACCAGCTCGTGGAGATCGAGGCCGTCGCCGCGGTGCTGGACTAGCCGGCCGTACCGGCGCGGGCCCGCGTGCGGCCCGTGTCCGTCCCGGTCGGCCCGTGTTCCTTCCGGTCGGTCCGCGTCAGTCCGCGTCGGTCCGCAGGCTGTGCGCGAGCACCGCGCGGATCCGGCGGACGTCCGGGCGGGCGTCGGTGAGCAGGATGTCCGCGCACAGCCCGTCCGTCGCGGCCACGAGCGCGTCGACCGCCCGCGGGTCGGAGGAGTGCCGCTCGCCGATCTTCGCCACGACCTCCCGCCACCGCCGCGCGACCGGGCGGAGGGCGGGGCGGCGGGCGGCCATCGTGGACAACTCGCGCTCGGCCAGCGCGCGTCTGCGGCCGTCGCCGCCCGCGGAGGCGACGAGGGCGGCGAGGCCGTCGAGGTCGTCGGCGTCGCTCTCGATGATCTCGTGCAGGCGGTGGGTGTACTCGTCGGCGACCGTGGACAGCGCCGCGACGAGCAGGTCGTCGAGGGTGGCGAAGTAGTACGCGGTGAGGCTGGTGGGCACGTCCGCCTCGCGGGCGACGGTGCGGTGCGTGACGCCGCCGGCCCCGTCGCGCTGGACGACGCGGAGCGTGGCCTCGATGATCTCCGCCCGGCGGCGCAGGCCGCGGGCGCGGCGGCCGTCGGTGACGGGCTCGGCCTTGCGGCGCGTGACGCCGTGCTCCACGATGCGGGCCTCCCGTCGACGGTGGTGGGGTGGCACCCAGGGTAGTCAGCCTCCCCGCCCGGCCGCCCACCTCAGCCTCCCCGCCCGGCCGCCCACCTCAGCCTCCCCGCCCGGCCGCCCACCTCAGCCGTCCTCCTCCGCTTTCATCGGCCCCACCCCCCGCAGCGCGACGGCCGCGACCACGGCGAGGACGGCCACGGCCGCCCCGGCGATCCCGGTGGCGACGTTCAGGCCCGTGACGAACGCCTCCTCCGACCGCCGCAGCACCCACGCGGGCAACTCCGCCTCCGCGCCCGCCGCGGCGGGCAGCCCGTCGCCCGCGGCCTGCCGCGCGCTGTCCGGCAGCCCGGCCGGAATCCACCCCTCCATGCGGGCGCGGTACACCACCGTCGTGACGCTGCCCAGCACCGCGACCCCCACCGCGAGGCCCAACTCCTGCACCGTCTCCGACAGCGCCGACGCGGACCCCGCCTGCTCCGGCGGCGCGGAGCCGACGACGAGGTCCGTACCGAGCGCGGCGAGGGCGCCGAGCCCGAGGTAGACGAGCGCGAAGCCGGTGACGACCGGGCCCGCGCCGTCCGTGCGGTCGACGGTGGCGAGCAGCCCGTACCCGATCACGGACACCCCCAGCGTCGCCCCGACGACGTAGCCCGGGCGGATCCTGCGCGCCAGCAGCGGCGCCCCGATCGCGGCGACGAACATCATGAGCGCGGGCGGGCCCATCCACGCCCCCGCGGCCAGCGGGGTCATGCCCTCGACCAACTGCAGGTGCTGGGTGACCAGATACATCACCCCGCCGACCCCGACGAGGCCGACCAGCAGCAGCCCCAGCGCCACCCCGAACGTCCGCTCCGCGAACAGCCGCAGGTCGAGGAGCGGCGCGGCGAGCGTGCGCTGCCGTCGTACGAACCACACCCCCGACGCCGCCCCGGCCGCCAGCGCCGGCACCGTCGCACCGCCGAGGCCGCCGGCGCCCTCGGCCGCGACGTGCTTGACGGCGTAGACCACGGGCAGGATCGCGCCGAGCGAGAGCACGACGCCGGCGAGGTCGAACGGCCCCTCCTGGCGCGCCCGGTACTCGGGCAGCAGGAAGGGCGCCGCGACCAGCACCACCGCGACCATCGGCACGGCGACGAGGAACGCGGAGCCCCACCAGAAGCGCTCCAGCAGCGCCCCGCCGACGAGCGGCCCGGCGGCCATGCCCAGCGCGAACATGGTCGCCCAGATGCCGATGGCGAGCGCGCGCTGGCGGGCGTCGGCGAACATGTTGCTGATCAGCGCGAGCGTGGACGGCATGAGCGTCGCCCCGGCGATCCCGAGCGCGGCCCGCGCGGCGATCAGCGCCTCGGCGCTGGGCGCGTACGCCGCGGCGACCGAGGCGGCCCCGAAGGCGCCGGCGCCGGCGAGCAGCAGGCGGCGGCGGCCGAAGCGGTCGCCCAACGTGCCCATGGTGACCAGGAACCCGGCGATCAGGAAGCCGTACGCGTCCATGATCCACAGGGCCTGGGTGCCGCTGGGGTGCAACTCGGCGGCGAGGGCGGGGAGCGCGAGGTAGAGGACGGTGACGTCCAGGCCGAGCAGCACGGTGGGCACGGCGAGCACGGCGAGCCCCGCCCACTCCCTCGGGCCGGCGCGGCGGGCGACGGACGTGGTCATACGGGGCTCCCTCGGCGTGGACGACCGGCTCACTTTCTTGAACGATAGTTCTAGTTGTTGCTTTGTTCAAATTGTTTGCCGCGGGCGGCGAGGAGGCGGGGTGTGGCGGGAAGGGGCGGGAAAGGGCGGGCCTATGCGGGCCGGGCGGCCTCGGCGAGGAGTCCGTCGACGATGATCCGCAGCACCTGCGGGTACAGGTCGAGGGCCGACCGCTCCGGCCACAGGTCGCCGATGGCCGCGAGCTGCGGCTGCCTGGACGGGTCGAGGCGGTGCAGGCCGAACGCCGTGTCCGCGGAGCCGACCTGCGCGCGGCGGCGGTCCGAGCGGGCGCGTACGAGGACCTCGCCGACGGTGTAGTACCAGATGCTCCGGAAGACGTCGACGGCCTGCCCCTGCGTGCAGCCCGCGTCCACCGCGCCCGCGACGATCGTCTCGACGATCCACAGGGCGGAGTCGCCGAGCCGCCCGATGAACCCGTCCGCGGTCAGCGCCTCGGCCGCCCAGGGCCAGTTGGTGAGCGCGTCGTGCATCGTCGTGGCGGCGACGACGATCCGCTCGCGCGGGTCGTCGGGCAGCTCGGGGCGCGCGAGTTGGTCGAGGTGCTGGTTGACCAGCTCGACCACCAGGTCGTCCTTGTTGTGGACGTGGTGGTAGAGCGTCGTCGTCCCGACGCCGATCTCGGCGGCCAGCCGGCGGACGGTCAGCGTCTCCCAGCCGTCCTCGTCTATGACCCGGCGGGCCGCCGCGAGGATCTCGGCGCGCGACGTCGAGCGCGGCCGGCCGGTGCGGCCGGTGGGCGTGGGGGCGGGCTGTCGGCGGTCTCGTTGTCCGGGCACCGTCCCATCATGCTGCCCCGGGGTCTGCCGGGGAAATCGTCCCAGCTCAGCGGCCTTGTGCGAGGTGTTGTCGGATGGGTGGTGTACTTTAGGAACGTGTTCCGGAACATGTTCCGGAAGTCGGGTGGACGCGGGAGGGGCCATGGCGGGGGAACGGGCAGCGGCGGCGGGCCGGGAAGGTGCGGCGGGCGGTTCCGGGCGTGCGGCGCGGACGGGGCTCGTGCTCGCCACGGCGGCGGTGGCGCAGTTCCTGGTGTCGCTCGACCTGTCGGTGGTGAACGTGGGCCTGCCGGAGATCGGCGCCGCGCTCGGCTTCGGCGAGGTGGGGCTGACGTGGGTCATCCACGCGTATGCGCTCACGTTCGGCGGGCTGCTCCTGCTGGGCGGCAAGGCCGCCGACCGTTACGGGCAGAAGCGGATGCTGCTCGTCGGCCTGGGCCTGTTCGGCGTCGCCTCCCTCCTCGGCGGCTTCGCCACCGAGCCGGGGCACCTGGTCGCGGCGCGGGCCGCCCAGGGCGTCGGCGCTGCGGCCCTCGCCCCTGCGGGGCTGGCGCTGCTGACGGCGACGTTCCCGGGCGGGCGGGCGCGGGTCCGGGCGTTCGGCATCTGGAGCGCGACGAACGCGGCGGGCGGCGCGCTGGGCGTGCTGATCGGCGGAGTGCTCACGGAGTACGCGGGCTGGCGCTGGGTGATGTTCGTGAACGTGCCGATGGCGCTGATCGCCCTGGCCATGACCTGGCGCGGGGTCGCGTCCGACGGGTCGCGGGGGCCCGCCGGCGGCAGGGGGCGCGGCGTTGAGGAGTACGGCGGGGACGGCGGCGGGAAGCGGGGCCGTCCCGACGTGCTCGGGGGAGTGCTGGCGACGGGCGGGATGTCGCTGCTGGTGTTCGGCATCGTCCGTACGGACCGGCACGCCTGGACGTCCGCCGTCACGATCACGACGCTGGCCGTGGCCCTCGCGCTGCTGACCGCGTTCGTCCTGGTCGAACGGACCACCCGGCGCGACCCGCTGGTGCGCCTGGGCCTCCTCGCCAACCGCGCGGTGCTCGGCGCGATCACGTACACGCTGGTGATCGGTGCGGCGATGGCCTCGTCGTTCTACTTCATGTCGCTCTACCTGCAGCGGGTGCTGGGGAACGGCGCGGCGCAGACGGGCCTGCAGGTCCTGCCGTTCGCGCTCGGGGTGGTCGCCGGCTCGGTGCTCGCGGTGAAGCTCGGCTACCGGTACGCGCCGAGGCTCCTGCTCGCCGGGGGCGGGCTGCTGACGGCGGCGGGCTTCGCCTGGTTCGGCCTCGTCGACGCGGACGGTTCGTACGCGGCGGACGTGTTCGGGCCCTCGATCCTGGCCAGCGTCGGCTTCGGCCTCGTCCTGGGCCCGCTGGTCAGCGTCGCCACCGGCGGCGTGGCGGCCCACGAGGCGGGCATGGCGTCCGGCCTGCTCAACAGCGCCCGCCAACTGGGCGCCGCGCTGGGCCTGGCGGCCCTCGGCACCGCGGCACACGACCGCACGGGGGGATCCGCGACGCCGGCCGCCCTCAACGACGGGTATGCGCTGGGGCTGACGCTGTGCGCGGCGCTGCTGCTGGTGGCGGTCCTGATCGCCACCACGGTGCTGCCGCGCCGCGGGGCGGAGAACCCGGGGCGCGGCGACGCGGACGGGAAGCAGCCGGAGGGCGCGGACGACGCCCCACCGCCGTCCGCGGACGGGAAGCAGCAGGAAGCCGCGGGCGACGCCCCACCGCGGCACGCGGAAGCCCCGCCACCGCACGCGGAAGCCCCGCCACCGCACGCGGAAGCCCAACCGCCGTACCGGGGTGCCCATCCGACGCACTCGGACGCCCGACCGACGCACCTGGACGCGCATCCGGCCGCGGACGAGGCCGACTCCGCGCCCCGGGCGGCGCAGCCGCCTTCCCGTACGGTCTCCAAGCTCCTCCGCCCCCACCTCCGCGGGTTCGCCGCCGTCGTGTTCCTCCAGGTCGTCGGCGCCCTCGCCGGCCTCGTGCCGCTGCTCGCCGTCGTCGAGCTGGGCCGTGCGCTGCTGGCCCCCGGTCCCGTCGACCGCGACCGGGTCTGGGCCGTCGTCGCGGTGGGCGCCGCCGGGCTGTTCGTGCGGCTGCTGTTCACCGCCGCGTCGTCCGGGGCCGGGCACCTCCTCGACGGCCGGGTGCAGTTGTCGTTCCGCCGCCGGCTGGCGGCCCGGCTGGGCAGCGTGCCCATCGGCTGGTTCTCCCGGCGCCGGACCGGCGAGCTGGCGAAGGTGGTCGGGGAGGACGTGGGCGCGATGCACCCGCTCATCGCGCACGCGCCCAGCGAGCTGATCTCCGCCTTCGTCGTACCGGCCGCCTCCCTGGCGTACCTCTTCACCGTCGACTGGCGGCTCACGCTCGTCACGCTCGTCCCGGTGGTCCTCGCCCTCGCGCACGTCCCGCTGTTCATGGCCCCCGCACGGGTGCGCGACCAGGAGGAGTTCGACGCGGCCATGGGCCGGATCTCCAGCGCTTCCGTCGAGTTCGTGCAGGGGATTGCGGAGGTCAAGGCGTTCGGCGGCGGCGAGCGCGCGCACCGCGCGTTCCGCACCGCCGCCGACGACTTCACCGACACCTTCAAGCGGATGGTCCACGGCCTCTCCCCGATCGGGGCCGGCATGCAGGTGGCGCTGTCGCCGCCGTTCGTGCTGCTGGTCGTGCTCGTCGGCGGTACGTCCATGATCACGGCCGGTGCCCTGGCCCCCGCCGACCTCCTGCCGTTCCTCCTCCTCGGCCTCGGCCTCACCGCCCCCGTCGCCGCCCTCGGCCACGGCTTCGACGACCTCCAGGGCGCGCGCCGCGCGGTCGGGCGCATCCGGGACGTACTCGACGTGGACCCGCTGCCGCAGCCCGCGCGTCCGCTCACGCCGCGCGGGCACCGCATCGAGCTGCGCGGCGTCCGGTTCGGCTACGGGCCGGAGCGCGAAGTGCTGCGCGGGATCGACCTGGTCCTCGAACCCGGCACCGTCACCGCGGTCGTCGGCCCGTCGGGCAGCGGGAAGTCCACCCTCGTCCAGTTGCTGCCGCGGTTCTTCGACCCCGACCGGGGCTCGGTCCTCCTCGGCGGCGTCGACCTGCGCGACATGGCCGGCTCCGACCTGTACCGCGCGGTCTCGTTCGTCTTCCAGGACGTCCGCCTGCTGCGCGCCTCCGTCGCCGACAACATCGCCCTCGCCGTACCGCGGGCCGGCAGGGAGGACGTGATCGGCGCCGCCCGCCGGGCGCACATCCACGACCGGATCCTCGAACTGCCCCGCGGCTACGACACGGTGATCGGCCAGGAGGCGGAGCTGTCCGGCGGCGAGGCGCAGCGGCTCTCCCTCGCCCGCGCCCTGCTCGCCGCCGCCCCCGTGCTCGTACTCGACGAGGCGACCTCCTTCGCCGACCCGCAGACCGAACTCGCGGTGCGCCGCACCCTCGCGGCACCCGCCGGCGACGACAGGACGACGCTGGTCATCGCCCACCGCCTGGAGACCGTCGCCGAGGCCGACACCGTCGTGATGCTCGCGGACGGGGCCGTCGCCGAACAGGGCAGCCCGGCGGAACTGCTGGCCCGGGACGGCGCGTTCGCCGCGTTCTGGCGTACGTACCGGTCCGCGGCCGCGGACGACGAGGAGCCGCGCCCCGAGGCCCCGCCCGGCCCCGGCGCCCCGCCCGCCTCTGATCCCGCACCCACCCCCGCAAGGGCGACGGCCGGCTACGGCGGCGTCCGGCAAGGAGACGAGCGCCGATGATCCGCACCCTGCTGCGGGTGCTGGGACACCAGCACGCCCGCCCGATGCGCCGCACCCTCGCGCTCATGCTGGCGACCGCGGTCGTGGAGGGGCTGTCCTACGCGCTGCTGGTGCCCGTGCTCCGCGCGCTGTTCGGCAGCTCGCCCGAGGACGCCTGGCCCTGGCTGATCGCCTACGCCGCCGTCTTCGCGGCCTACGGCGTGCTGAAGTTCGCCGCCGACCTCGCCGGCTTCCGCGTCGGCGTCGAGCTGCTGCGCGGGCTGTACCACCGGCTCGGCGACCACCTCGCCCGGCTGCCCGTCGGCTGGTACGGCGCGGGCCGCGTCGGCGAGGTCTCCGACCTCGCCGGCCAGGGCGTGCTCCAGGCCATGAGCGTCATCGCGCACCTGCTGGCGCCTTCCGTCTCCGCCGCCGTGACCCCGCTGACGATCGTCGGCGTCATGCTCCTCTTCGACTGGCAGTTGGGGCTGGCCGCGCTCGCCGCGGTCCCGGTGGTCGCCCTCGTACAGGTCTGGACGAGCCACTCGATGGCCGCCGCCGACGAGGAGCGCGCCGCGCGCGACCACGAGGCCGCCGGCCGCGTCATCGAGTACCTCCAGGCCCAGCCCGTGCTGCGCGCCGGCGGCCGGTCCGCGGAGCGGTTCCGGCTGCTGGACGACTCCCTGCACGACGTGCAGCGCGCCTCCCGCCGCACCACGCTGTCCGTGCTGCCGGGCGCCCTCGGCCTCGCGCTCACCGTGCAGGCCCTCTTCACCGCCCTCCTGGCCCTCGGCGCCTACCTCGCCCTCGACGGCGACATCGGCGCGGCCGAGGTGCTGGCACTCCTCGTCCTCGCCGCCCGCTGCGCGGACCCGCTGCTGTCCCTGTCCGACGTGGCGGGCAAGTTCCGCGCCGCGCACACCGTGGTGACGGGACTCGACACGGTGCTGCGCACGGCGCCGCTCCCCGAAGCCGCCGACCCGGTCGAGCCGGCCGGCCACGCCCTGCAGTTCGACGAGGTCGCCTTCCGCCACGGCGACCGCACGGTCCTGGACGGCGTGTCCCTCACCGTCGCCGAAGGCGAACGCCTCGCCGTCGTCGGCCCGTCCGGCGCCGGCAAGAGCACCCTGCTGCACCTGATCACCCGCTTCTACGACGTCGACGCGGGCGCCGTCCGCGTCGGCGGCCAGGACGTCCGCGCGATCGCCACCGAGACCCTGATGTCCAAGACCGCCATCGTCTTCCAGCACGTCCACCTCTTCGACGGCACCATCGAGGACAACGTCCGCCTCGGCCGCCCCGACGCCACCGACGCCGAGGTCCGCGCCGCCGCCACCGCCGCCCGGCTCGACGAGGTCGTCGACCGCCTCCCCGGCGGCTGGGCGGCCGGGGTCGGCGAGGGCGGCACCGCGCTCTCCGGCGGCGAACGCCAGCGCGTGGCGATCGCCCGCGCCCTGCTGAAGGACGCCCCCGTCGTCCTGCTGGACGAAGTCACCTCCGCGCTCGACCCGGTCAACGAGGCGGCCGTCCACCAGGGCATCGAACGCCTCATGGCCGGCCGCACGGTCGTCATCGTCGCCCACCGCATGCGCACGGTCCGCAGCGCGGACCGCATCGTCTTCCTCGACGCCGGGCGCATAGCCGAAGAGGGCACCCACGACACCCTCCTGGCCCGCAACGGCCCCTACGCCGCCTTCCACCGCGCCACCCGCACCCCGACCGCCGCCGCAACCCCCTGACGATTGGCGCAAGGGCACCCTCGACAGCCGAGGACGCCGATTCGTTCACTCTCCGGATGGGAAACGGGGAGGCCGGTTCCTTGCCGTACGCGGGCTGAACAGCCCCTGGCCGCCGGGGTGTTCGCCATAGACTCCTTCCCATGGCGGACAGGGGCGGGGAGCGTACGGGCACCTTGCGGCTGACGGTGGCCGGGGGCGCGGACGTCGATGACGAGGAACTGGACTCCCTCACCCGGCAGTTGCGGCTCGCGCTGCTGGAGTCGGAGGTCGACGACGTACGCGCCGGGCGGGCGCCCGGCGGCGGGCCCGCGGGGGCGAAGTCCGGGGAGGCCGTGGCGCTGGGGGTGCTGTCGGTGACGTTGGCGCCAGTGGTGCTGCGGTCCGTCGTACGGCTGGTGGAGGCGTGGTTGCAGAACCGGCCCGTCCGGTCCGTACGGCTGGAGCTGGACGGGCGCAGCCTCGAACTGGGCGACGCGACCGGCGCCGAGAAGCAGCGCCTCATCGAGGCGTTCCTCGATGCGTCGCCGCCCGCCCGGGGACCCGCAGACCAGGGCTAGCCGTGGCGCCCCCCGCCCCCGGTGGCCGCGACGCCCTGCTCATCGCCACCGACGCGTACGACGACGACGCCTTCCGGCCGCTCCGCTCCCCGGGCCAGGACTGCACCGGGCTGGCCCGGACGCTCGCCGACCCGCGGATCGGCGGCTTCCGGACCGAGGAGCTGAAGGACGCCCCCGCGCACCAGGTGATGCGCGCCGTCGAGCGCTTCTTCCGCAACCGCAGCCGTGACGACCTCCTCCTGCTGCACCTCTCCTGCCACGGCATCAAGGACGACGACGGCCACCTCCACTTCGCCGCCCGCGACACCGACCGCGACCTGCCCGCGTCGACCGCCATGCCCGCCGCGTTCCTGCGCAGCCAGTTGGAGCGCTGCCGGGCGCGCACGGTCGTCGTCCTGCTCGACTGCTGCTACAGCGGCGCGTTCCTGACGGGCGCCAAGGGCGACGACCAGGTGCATGTACGGGACGAACTCGCCGGCTCCGGCAGGGTGGTGCTCACCGCCACGAACCGCACGGAGTACGCCTGGGAGGGCGAACGCCTGGAGGCCGCAGCCCCGCAGCCGTCCCGCTTCACCGGCGCCCTCATCGAGGGCCTGGCCACGGGCGCGGCGGACCTCGACGGCGACGGCCGGATCACGGTGACGGAGCTGTACGACTACGTCTACGAGTCGCTGCACCGCGCCGGCGCACGGCAGCGGCCCCGGATGTGGGCGGACGTGGAGTACCAGGTCGTCATCGCCGACGTGCCGGCCCCGCCGCCCGCGGGCCACGGCCCCGCACCGCAGGGGGACGGCCGCCGCGACGCGCGGGAGCCGGCCGGCGGACTCCCCGGTGCGGACAGCGAGCTTTCCGGGCTGGGCCGCTCCCGCCGGGGCACCGACGCCTCCCTGCGGCTCGACATGGACCTGGAGGACATGACCCGCGACTCCGTCGAGGAGATCGTGCTCGACACCGCGGTCGTCTGCGCGGCCTGCTCGGGCAGGCTCACGGCGGAGGGGACGTCGATGGAGGTGTGCACGCGCTGCGGGGGCGTGGGCCGGGTGGGAACCGCCAGGTGCCGCAGGTGCAAGGGCCTGGGCACGCTCCTGCCGCACCCCTGCCGCGCGTGCCGCGGCGACGGCCGGGTGCGTACGCGCCGTACGCTCAAGGTCAAGATCCCGGCGGGCGTCGACGACGGCACGCGCATCCGGTTCGCCGGCGAGGGCGAAGTCGGGCCCGGCGGCGGCCCGTCGGCGGACCTGTACGTCGACATCGCCCAGCGGCCGCATCCCCACTTCACCCGCGAGGGCGACGACCTCCACATCCGCGTGCGGCTGTCCACGGCGGAGGCGGCCTCGGGGACGACCGTCCGCGTACCGACCCTCGTGGACGGCGACAAGAGCGTCCGCATCCCCGCCGCCATCCGCGACGGCCAGACCCTCCGTCTGCGCAACCTCGGGATGCCCCACCTCCGGGGGCGCGGCCGCGGCGACCTCTACGTCCACGTGGACCTCCACCGCTGACGCCCCCTCGGGCACCGGTCACGTCCCGCACCCGGCGCGCCGCCCGCGTGCCGCGGGCCGCCCAGCCCTCGGTCAGCGACGCGCGTGCCGCACCGTCAGCCGGCCGAAGCCCATGACCCCGGAGATCCGGATCGTCGGTCCTCCGGGGGCGGCCCGGCGCGGCGGCCTGTAGACGGAGTCCTTCATGCCGGTCTGCACGCCGTCGAGGTCGACCACCGCGTCGTGCGGCACCGTGATCGTGGCCCTGCCCGTACCGACGTTCAGCACGATGTCGACCACCGGGTGCTCGATCACCGCCCGCGACAGGTCCAACCGCACCCGCCCCAACGCCGACTCCACCCGCAGCGTCCGCGGCACCCGCCACGCCCCGCTCCGCTTGATCCGCCCGGTGGCGGCCCCGATCGTGGCCGACCTGCCCGGGTCGGGTGCCGGCAGCGACGCCAGCGCCGCGTCCAGTTCGCCGCGCGTCGTGGCGGAGAGCGCCCGGTCGAGGCGCGCGTCCATGTCCTCGCGGGTCAGCCGCCCTTCTGCGTACGCATCACGCAGGCGCCCCGCGCAGCTGTCCCGTTCCTCGTCGCCGACGAGCGTCGAAGCGTCATCTTGAGGGGAGGTCACGGCCTCACTTTAGTGGCGCCCGCGTGCGCCCTTCCCAATCCCGGTGCGCCCGCGCCCCGTTACGCGTCGTGCGATCCCCGCCCCCGGCCCGCAGGATCGGGTGGATTTGCGCCGGATGCTTCTACAACCCCCTAGGGGCGTCACGGGTCTTACCGGGTATCCGGGGCATGAGCCGTATGCTTCTGAAATCCCTCTGTGTCCAGAAAAGGGAGTACAGCTATGCGTTCCACCCGACTCAGGAAACTCGCTCTGGCAGCCGCGGCGACCGTGCTCGTCCTCACGCCCGCCGGCGCCGCCTACGCGGGCAGCGGCCCCGCGCCGGCGCCCGCCGACAAGAGCGACCGGGCCGCGGCCACCGCGCCCACCGCGCAGGGCAACCCCGACAGCAAGCGGGCCCAGGCAGCCGGGGTCTGCGACGACGCGTACCAGGTCGGGGCGACCGGCCACATCAAGCGGAGCGGCACGACCATCGCCTCCGTCAAGCAGTTCTACTCCCCGTCGTGCAAGGAGAACTACGGCTACCTGTGGGTGTGGGACAGCTTCCACACGGGCGCGAAGCCGTACGACGTGACCCTCGGCGTGTTCAGCTATGACAGGGACGCCGTGGTCGGCAAGGTCGGGAAGAACGACACCAGGCAGCAGGAGTTCTGGACGCAGGGCACCGACACCGCGAACGAGTGCACGGCCGCCGTCGGCACGCTGCGCCCCGAGGGCGCACCGCTGCCCAACCAGGGCGCTTCCGAGAAGCGCTGCTGAACGCTCGCCGCCGTACACGTCCCCGGCGCGGGCGGGGGCGGCAGCGCGCCGCCCCCGCCCGCGCCGTCCCGGTCACCGGGATGCCGCGCGCCTCAGCCCCACTCGTGCTCCAGGGGCGTACCCGAAGGACAGGACCTCCGCCCGCCTCACACCGTCACGGCCTGGGTGTGGCCCGCGAGGAGTGCGGTGCCCAGCGGCGTGAGGGAGTGGTGGACGCGGTTGCGCAGGCGCGTGCTGGTGATCAGCCCGGCGCGGCGCAGCACCGCCGCGTGCTCGCTCGCCGAGGAGGCCGACACCCCCGCCCGGCGGGCCAGTTCCGAGGTGGTGCACAGGCCGCCGAGGCTCTGCAGGACGGCGGCCCGGGTGTGCCCGAGGAGGTGCGCGAGGCTCTCGGCCTCGACCGCCTCCGCGCCACCGCCACCGGCCTCCGAGCCCCCGGCAGACCCTCCGGCAGCCCCACCGACAGCTGAGCCGACCGAGCCGCCACCGGCAGCCCTCACCCGGTGCCGTGCCGGCGGCCGGGCCGGGTAGACCAGGATCGGCGGCAGCGACCCGTCCGCCAGCGCGACCGGCAACTGCCGGCAGAAGTACGACGGCACGAGCACGAGCCCGCGCCCGTCGAGGTGGAGGTCGCGGTCGATCGGATAGTCCACCGTCAGCACCGGGGGCCGCCACCGCAGCAGCGAGCCGAAGGTGTGCAGCATCGCGTCCGCACCCGCGACGCTCTGCGTCTGCGCACGCCACAGCCGGTCCTGCTCCGTACGCTCGCTGATCCACGACCACGCCGGCCGCAGGACGGACGCGTGGTACGCGCGCAGCGCCCGCCCCAGCCGCCGCAGGCTGTCCGGCTCGCCCTCCGCCAGCGGCCGCATCCACGCGGGCGGCGATGCCCGTTCCACGAGCCGGGTCAGCTCGGCGCGCAGCCGTGGCCGGGGCGTGGACAGCACGGCGTCGATGCCGTGCTCCAGGCCGCCCAGCGAGGCCGCCGGGGTGAGGAAGTCGGGAAAGTAGCCGCGGGGCGGCATCACGGGCCGCAGCATCCGCAGCGCGGAGCGGCCGCGGGGGCACTCCCGCGTACGCCAGGCGCGCAGCGCCGGGTCCGGGTTCCGTTCGGTGAGCTGGTGGACGCTGAGGACCGTCTCCCACAGCGGGTCCGGACCGTCGGCGATCCGGGTGCGCGCCAGGTCGGCGGCGGTGAAATGCACGCGCAGCAACTTCCCTCCCCCGTGTCGTGTCCCGGCTTGCGGGCACGTCCCCCCGATTCCCGGTCTCTCCTGCTCCGGGACTTGCCGGCGGTGCGTGGCGGGTCCGGTCCCCTGTTCCGGGCCCGCCGGCACCGACGGTGTGGAACGGCCGGGGAACGACCGTTCTCCGCAGAGACTGTAATGTCGAGAACGGTCGTTCTCAAGCGGCCGGACGCTGCCGCGACATGATCGGGACAGCCCCGGTACGTTGTGGGCGGCGAAGATCGGCGGCATCGGGCGCAACGGGCGGAACGCGGCGGAACGGAGCAGGGGACATGGACGACGCGGACAACGAGGCCGCCAGGCAGCGCGTACTCGAAGCCGCCGACCGGCTCTTCTACGCCCACGGCATCCGCGCGGTCGGCATGGACCGGATCCGCGACGCCTCCGGCGTCTCCCTCAAGCGCCTCTACCGCTGCTTCGCCTCCAAGGACGAGCTGGTCGAGGCGTACCTGCGGCGGCGCGACCGCTGGGTGCGCGGGGAGCTGGCGGACTTCGTCGCCAAGGAGGCCACCGGCCTGCCGCGGGAGCGGGTGCTGGCGGTCTTCGACTGGCTGGAATGGTGGTTCGGCGAACCGGACTTCCGCGGCTGCCCGTTCACGAACGCCTTCAACGAGGTCGGCGCCGACAGCGCCCGCGCCGCCGCCGCGGTCCGCGACCACCAGCTCGCCGTCAGCGCGTACCTCCGCGGCCTGATCGCCGCCACGGGGGCCGCCGACCCGGACGCGGTCACGAACCGCTGCCTGGTCCTGTACGCCGGCTCCCTCATGTTCGCCACCATCTCCGGCACCACCTCCCCGGCGAAGTACGCGCGCGAGACGGCGGCCGCGATCCTGCCGCCGGAGTCCGGGAGCCGCTGACTCCGGGGATCGCCGAGGCCGGAGCCGCCGGGTCCGGGAGCCCTCAGGGCAGGAGCTGGCGTACGAGGCCGTCCGCCGCCCACCGCTCCCAGCGCGCCGGCGGCCAGCCGCGGCCGGTGACGAGCAGGCCGTACGTCTCCGGACCCAGGACGGCGAACGCGACGTCGGCGGCCGAGGCGGCATCGTGCCCGTCGCGCAGCCCGCCGGCCCCGGCCGGCCCCGCCGCCCCCGCCTCAGCCCGCGCCTCGGCTCCCGCCCCGGCAGCCGCCTTGGCCGCCAGCGCCTCGGCGAACCGCAGCTGGACGGTATGCCGCTGCTCCTCGTACGTCCGCCACAGCCCGGCCAGTTCCTCATCGGCGCCGACCGCGCCGCGTACGACCTCCAGCACCTCCGCCGTACGCCCCAGGATCCGCCGCGCGCCCGCCGCCTGGCGGGCGAGCTGCGCGGCGGGGTCGGGCTCGGCGAGGACCGCGCGCGCCCAGGGGCGGTCGAGGGTGGCGACGGGGTCGGTGTCGCCGGCGATGGCGGTGTCGAGGAGTTCCTTCACGAGGGCGCGCTTGCTGCCGAAGGTGAAGTAGACCGTCTGCACGCCGACTCCGGCGGCCCCGGCGATGTCCCCGACGGTGGTGGCGGACCAGCCGCGTGCGACGAAGAGGCGGGTGGCGGCGTCGAGCATGCGCTGCCGGGTGCGGCGGGTCTTCTCCGCGCGGGTCGTCGGTCGGTCGGTCACGGCGGTGCGGTGCTCCCGTCTGGTTTCATTGGAGTGTGACTACAGTGAAATCTATCAGCGGCGGGCCGGTGCTGGTGGTCGGCGGGTACGGGGCCGTCGGCACGGCGGTGACGGAGCGGCTGGGGGAGTGGTTCCCGGGCCGGGTGCTCCCCGGCGGCCGGGACGGGGCCAGGGCGCGGAGCCTGGGCGGGGTGCGCGTGGACACGGCGGACCCGGACCACTTCCGGCGGCTGCTGGACGCCGAGGGCGTGGCCGCGGTGGTCCTGTGCGTCGAGCCGCCGGACGAGGGCATCGCGAGAGCCTGCCTGGAACGGGGCGTCCACGTGGTGGACGTGGGCGCGACGCCGCGCCGACTCGACGCGGTGGAGGGGCTGCACGACGTGGCGGCCGGCGCGGGGGCGAGCGCCGTACTGAGCGTCGGCGTGGCCCCGGGCCTGACGAACCTCCTCGCCCACCGCGCCCACTCGGCGGTCGGCGGCGCCGCGCGCCTCGACGTCACCGTGCTCCTCGGCTCCGGCGCCCGCCACGGCGCGGACGCGGTGCGCTGGACGGTGGCGGGCCTGGCCGAGCCCGCCGCGGCGGGTGCGCGGCGGACGGCGCTGCCGGGCTACGGGGTACGGGCCGCGCACCCGTTCCCGTTCTCGGACCAGCACACCCTGCGCCGTACGCTCGGCATCCCGGAGGCGACCACGCGCCTGTGCCTGGACTCCCGGGTCCTCACCGGTCTCCTGTTCGCCCTGCGCCGTACGGGCGCCCTGCGCGCCGCCGGCCGCCCGGCCCTCGCGGGCCTGCTCACCGAGGCGTTCGGCCGGGTGCACCTGGGCGGCGACGGCTTCGCGCTACGGGCCGACGCCCACCGCGGCGCCGCACACGCGGCCCTCGCCCTCACCGGCCGCGAACAGAGCACCGTCACCGGCCTGGTGGCCGCGTACGCCACCCGCGAACTGCTCACCGCCGGCCTGCCCGCAGGCGTACACCACCTGGAGCAGCTGCCGCAGCTGGCGGACCTGCCGGAGAGGCTGGCGGGGGACGGGGTCAGGGTGTGGACGCGTCGCCGAGAGCCAGCCCGGAGACGAGCTGCCGGATGATCGACTTGATCGCGAGGTCGTCCCGCGCGGAGTCCCCGCCGTGGGCGAGGTACTGGGCCGCCTCGTCCAGCGCGCCCACGAGCACGAGCGCCAGCGGCCGCACGGCCTGCGTACGGATCCGGCCCGCCGCGACGGCACCGGCGAGCGCCGACTCCAACAGGCCGATGGTGTGCCGCAACTCCACCTCCCGCCACCGCGCCCAGCCGAGCACGGCGGGCGCGTCGAGCAGGATGACGCGCTGCACCGCGGGATCCGCCGAGGCGTCGAGCCAGGCGAGGCAGCCGACGATCAGGCTGTCGACCGGATCGGCAGCACCCGCGGCGGACACGGCCGCGTCGATCTCCCCGACCAACTCGCGCTCGACGTCCTCGAAGACGGCCTCGAAGAGGTCCCGCTTGTCCGCGAACTGGTGGTACATGGCCCCCCGGCTCACCCCGGCGGCGTCGGCGATCGCCACGGTGCTGACGCCCCCGTAGCCGAGCCGCCCGAACAGCTCGCGCCCGGCGGCGATCAGCGCCTGCCGCGTCGCCACGGAGCGCTCTGCCTGGGTACGACGATCACCGGCCATATCGGCGCCAGCCTATAAGGACGCTTGACGGCCGGCCGACGCGCTGCGAGGCTTAAAAACAATCAGACTGTTTGTTTCTGCGACGGAGGCCGGCCGATGGACACGACATCCACCCGCGACCTGTTCGAGCGCTACCACGCCTGCTGGGAAGCCCGCGACCCCGCCCGCATCGCCGAACTCCACACCCCCGACTCGGTCTTCCACCTCCACTCGGGCCAGGCCCCCGCCCGCGGCCGCGACGAGATCCGCGCCGCGGCAGCCGACTCCTTCGCCCTGGTCCCGGACCTGGCCTTCGAACTGATCGCCCTCCGCGTCGGCGACGACTTCTGGGCGGCCCGCATGAAGATGACGGGCACCTCGGCCGCGGGCACGGCGGTGGCCATCGACCTGGCCGACTTCGTCCTGGTCCGCGACGGCGAAGTACTGGAGAAGCATTCGTACGTAGACGGCCCAGCCATGCAAGCGGCCCTGACCCCGCCCGCGCACACGGCCTGACGACCGCCACCCCCGGAAACTCCGGGCCGACGGCCACGCCCCGAATCCCGCCCGGCGCCTGTCACGTGACGGTCTGTAGGGTGGCCCGCTGAGTTGAGGGGGAGTGCATGGGGGTGGCGAGGCCGGGGGCCGGTGTCGCGGTTGTGCTGGGGCTGGTGCTGGTCGCGGGCTGCGGCGGCGACGGCGGCTCCGGGGGCGGTCCGGGGGGCGGTTCCGGGGGCGGCAAGGGCACGGCGGGGGCGAGCGGCGGGGACGTGGCCGGGCCGGTGGGGGAGTCGCCGGTGCCCGAGGCGTACGACAAGGCCGCGGGCTGGTCGCAGCCGCTGGAGTGGATGGCGGGGTCGACGTCCCCGGCGATGCCCGTGACCGTCGCGCCGCGGGCGGACACCGTGGCGTACCTCCTCGGCGCCTCCGGCGGCTACACCGTCGAGGCCCGCGACGCCCGCTCCGGCGACCTGCGCTGGTCGAGCAGGCCGTGGACCCCGCCGCCGCCCGTGGAGGAGCCGTCGGCGGAGGGCGGGCCGGTGGTCCCGAGCGTGGCCACCGTGGTGCAGGACGGCCGCGAGTACGTCGTCGTCTGGGCGTACGGCATGGAGGGCAAGGACGAGTTGCACGACGGCAAGGAGGTCGTGCGCCTGGCGGTCTTCCCCGCGGACGGCTCGGGCGAGGGCGCGGCGCCGGCGCGGCAGGTCTCCGTACCGGTGGACGCCTCGTCCGGCGTGCAGGTGCGCGACGGCGGCGACGGGGCGCTGGTCACCTGGGAACCGGTCGGCTCGGACGTCTACGGCGCGTCCGTGGACCTGACGACCGGGAAGAGCACGAGGTTCGGCTACGAGGACCTGGAGATGCCGCAGTGCGGGCCGGTGTCGTGCATCGACGGCAAGGTCGTCGGCGCGGGCGGCGACGGGCCGGTGGTGAGCATGGCGAGCGGCGGTTTCGGCGTACCGGGCAGCTGGTTCAACGAGGACTTCGCGCCCGCGGGCGTGTGGAAGGACCCGTACGGCGACGAGATCAATGGCCGCGTGACAGCCGCCTCCCCGGCGCACGTGGCGGCGGTCTGGCGGGTCGGCGAAGCAGGGTTCGACGCCGACTACGCGTGGTCGCTGCACGACGCGCGGACCGGGGAACTCCGGGCGCAGCTGGACTGCGACGCGGAGGACGTGGCGGAACAGGGCAGCGCGTGGGAACCGGCATCCGGCGAGACCCCCGAACTGTCCACGTCCCCCAACGGCCGCTACGCGGCGGCAGGCCCGGCGGCGTTCGACCTGAAGACCGGCAAGGGCGTCTGCCTCGCCGGCGACGGCGACCGCAAGGAGATGCACCTGCTGTCGGTCACCGACGACGGCAAGGGCTACGGCTACGTCGCCGAGGAGTCGGAAGGTCCTCAGACGGCAGTCGAGGTGGACCTGGCCACGGGCACCCCGGAGGCCCTCCCGCCCGACACGGACGTCCCGTTCCGCCCCTTGCGGGGCACGGCCCTGTTCGTCCCCCTGATCGGCGGCGGCGACACCCCGGCGGTCCAAGTACTCCACCACCGCTAGAGACCGCCGCGGACCAGCGCCCCTGGCCAACCCGTCCCTGCCGGAGATTGCAGGGGATTCCCGGTCTCAGGTGCCGTGGGTCCCCGGCGCGCCGTATCGGGCGACCATGGTGAGCACCGCTTGGTCGACCGCGTTGGTGACGGCGGAGTCGTCAGGCTCCCAGCGTGCGAGCAGCATCCGCGGCCAGAACACGTAGTTGGAGATCATCCCGAGGAACTGGGTCGCCGCCGTCTCCGCATCGTCGAGCAGGGCTGTACCGGCGGCGTTTTCCGCAGCCAGGTAGCGGCGGACCGATTCGAAGTAGGGCATCTTGCCGAGCTTGAACTGGGTCTCGCCGAGCTCCGGGAAGCGCGGCACCTCGGCGATGACGATGCGGAAGAGGGCGGCCATGCCGGGCTGGGTGAGGAGCGCCACGTACCGGTGCCCGATGGTCTCAAGCCCGGCGCGGAGGTTCCCCGGCTCGGGGAGGGGCGCCTCCTCGTCGTCGACCTTCCAGTGTTCGGTGACGATCGCCTCGAACAGGGCCGCCTTGGTGGTGAACTGCTTGAACAGAGTCGCCCTCGACACCCCTGCCGCCTCGGCGATGCGGGCCAGCGAGGTGCCGTCGTATCCGGAGTCGAGGAACAGCCTCGTCGCCGCCTCGATGATGGACGTCCGCTTCTGCGCTGCCACGCGCCGGTGGTATTCCGAGGGCTGTGCCGTCATGCACTCCAGTATGCCGCTTGCTACGAGGTGAGTCACTTGACTCACCTCTAGCGCGGCCCCTACCTTGAGAAAGGAGGTGAGCCACTCGACTCACCACTCATGCACGTCCGGAAGGAAGCATCATGGGACGCTTTGAGGGCCAGACCGTCATTGTTACGGGCGGTGGCGGGGGCATGGGCAGTAGCCATGTACGGGGCTACCACGCCGAGGGGGCGAACGTCGTCATTGCCGGCCGCGACGACGACGCCGGCCGGGATCTCGCTGATCGGCTCGGCCATCGGGCTCTGTCCGTTCACCTGGATGTCGCCAGCGAGGACGACTGGGCGGCGGTGGTGCGAGAAGTCGAAGGCCACTTCGGGCCGATCACCATCCTGGTGAACAACGCGGGCGTCCAGAACCCGGCGGCCCCTATCGAGCACACCGAACTCCGCACCTGGGAGCACACCTTCAGCGTCAACGTCACCGGCCAGTTCCTCGGCATCAGGGCCGTGGCCCCGTCGATGCGCAGGGGCGGTGGCGGAAGCATCGTCAACATCGCCTCGACCATGGCCCACATCGGCACGGCCTTCTACGCCCCTTACACCGCCAGCAAGTGGGCCGTGCGCGGACTGACCAGGACGGCCGCGCTGGAACTCGGCCGGGACAACATCCGGGTCAACTCCATCCACCCCGGCGTCGTCTCCACACCACTGATCAACGAACCCGCCGTCGCAGGCCAGCCGGCCATCGCCGACTTCTACTCACCCGATCCGTTCGCCATCCCCCGCCTCGCCGAACCCTCCGAGGTCACCCGCCTGTTGCTCTTCATCACCTCTCAGGACGCATCTTTCGCCACGGGCTCGGAATTCGTCCTGGACGGGGGCCTCCTGCTCGGCCCCGCACTGCAACCCGAAGCCGACATCGCAGCTTGAGCCGGCAATGCGGTACGGAGCACGCAGTCGCGGGCGGCCCAAGGCGAAGCGACCGTGCCTTGCGGTGATGCCACGCTGCGGCAGTCGTGACCACGACATCCGAGCCGCCCAGGATGTGGCTCGCCGCTGAAGCGTGTGCCTACGCAGGGTTCGAACCGAGGCGTCACCCACGCGCGCCGCAGCACTGGCAGCCGAGTATGCGGAGCCGTGCCGGCCTGCGGTTTCACACATCGCAGGCTGGTGCCCCCGGCAGGATTCGAACCTGCGACACCCGCTTTAGGAGAGCGGTGCTCTATCCCCTGAGCTACGGAGGCGTACCGCCATCCTGAGCGGCCTCTGACAGGGTAGCGGATGGGGCGTGGTGCCTGGTTCGTGGAGGCGCGGGTGCTGTTCGGTGGGTGGCGCGTGCTCAGGGCTCCGGGGGCGGGTCGGTCCGGGGTGGGGTGGGGTTCTCCAGGGTTGGGAGTGTTTGTTCCAGCCAGTGGCGTTCTGCCTGCCGGGTGGCTCTCGCCATCACCAGCATCCCCTTCCGGAACGGGTCCTCCACGTCCTTGGCGCGGGCCGGTTCTCCGTCCTTGCGGAAGAAGCTGCCGGGCCTGGTGAGGAAGTCCAGCCGGCGTCGCAGCACCGCCGACTGGGCGGCCGGGTCGTCGAGTTGGCCGAGGAAGGCCAGCAGGGTGAAGAAGGCGCCCCCGTCCGTGATCTCGGTTTCCTTGGGGGTCGTCAGGCGGCGGTGGAGTTCCGCGCGGCCGGTGGCGGTGAGGTGGAGCACCTGGCGGGCCGGGGCGCCCTCGCCCGGGGTCTCCTGTCGTTCGACGTGGCCCGCCTCGCGCAGCCGGTTGAGCGCCGGGTAGAGGGCGCCGTCGCTCACCGGGCGGTTGTGGCCGATCAGGTCGGAGACGACCTGCCGCAGCTCGTACGCGTGCATGGGGCGCTCTGCCAGGAAGCCGAGGATCGCGAGGGTCAGCACAGGTCTCCTTCCGCGGGTGTCCGAGTGTACCTCTTTTCGAGTCTCTCTAATCGAGGTAGTGTCCGTGTCCCCTTGTTCATCCGTGCCTTCGGAAGGTTCCGGTCGTGTCCACCGCCCCCGCCGCCACCCGCCGGACCCTGCTCACCCTCGGCGTCCCCGTCTACGTCGAGTTGCTCTCCGGCGTCATCGCCGGCGTCATCGACACCGTCTGGGTCGCCCGCCTCGGCGGGGCCGCCGTGGGGGCCGTCGCCGTCGCCACCACCCTGGAAAACGTGCTCCTCGGCGTGATCCTCATGGCCAACGTCGGCGGCACGGTCCTCATCGCCGACGCCCTCGGCCGCGGCCGGCGCGCCGACGTGGCGGCGGTCGTGCGGGCCGTCGGGGTGCTGTGGCTGGTCGTCGCCCCGGTCGTCGGCGTCGGCGGGTTCCTGCTGCGTGAGCCCGTCGCCCGGCTCCTCGCCGGGGGCGAGGGCGAGGTGTTCCGGCTGACCGCGGAGTTCTTCGCCGTCGCCTTCCCCGGGACGGCCGTCTTCTTCGCGCAGAACGTCGTCGACGGCATCTTCAAGGGCACGGGCGACACCAGGACCCCGATGCGGACCGCCGTCCTCGCCAACGTCCTCATCCTGGTCCTCGACCCGCTGCTCATCTACGGCGTCGGGCCCCTGCCCCGCATGGGCGTGCAGGGCGCCGCCCTCGGCATGCTCGCCGGCCGGGCCGTCGCCCTGTGCGTCAGCCTCGTCCTGCTGCGGCGCCGGCGGCTCACCGCCGATGCCGGCGCCCCCGCTGCCCTGCGTCTGCCCGCCGCCCTGCGCGGCGTGCTGCGCACCGGGCTTCCCGCCTCCGGCGACTTCGTCCTGCGCATGGGCATCAGCGCGGTCCTCGTGGGCATCGTGGCCCGGTTCGGGGAGGATCCGCTCGCGGCGTACGGCATCGGGATCAAGGCGATGTTCTTCGTCACCATGGCCTTCTACGCGGTCCGCCAGGCGGGCGGCATCCTCACCGCCCGCGCCCGGGGCGCCGGGCAGGCCGCGGAGACCGTGATCGGGCGGCAGAGCGTGCTGCTGGCCACCCTGGCCGGCGGCGGGGCCGGCCTCCTGCTCGCCGTCGGCGGCCGCGGGCTCATGGGGCTCTTCAGCGACTCCCCGGGAGTCGTCGACTCCGGTGCCGTGCTGCTCGTCTACCTCTTCCCCTACCTGCTGCTCCTGGCCGGCGTGGTGGGGATCGGCGGGGTCTTCACGGGCGGAGGGCGCGCGTCGTCGCTTTTCTGGGTGACCCTGGTGGGCGCGGTGGTCCAGATACCCCTGGCCCTCGGGCTGAGCGCCATCCCGGCCCTGGGCGTGGAGGGGGTGTGGCTGTCGATGAGCATCGGTGCCGCGGCCCAGTACGTCATGTCGTACGCGCTGTTCAGGCGGTATTTCCCGGCGAAGTCCTGAGCGCCCCCCGTGCCGTCAGCCCGTGCTGCCGGGCGTCCTGCGGGTGGCGGCGCCGTTCCCGTCCTGCGCTTCCTGGTTCTGCTGCCCTTCGCGGTGGCTGCGGATCCGCTGCTTCGCCTTGCTCTGCAGCAGGGTCGCCTCCTTCCGGAGGGCGGGCAGCACCTGCATGAGCGCCTCGCCCGGGCAGTTCGTCTCGTACCCGTCGATGTGGCCGAAGACCGTCGGCATCCTGACGGTGGAGTCCTTCGGGAACCGGCTGCTGTCGTTCGTCGAGACGAGCCGGGCGCGGTCGGCGGGGGCCGTGCCGGTGAGCCCGAGCTTCCAGGCTATGAGCATCTCCAGGGACTTCTGCAGCGGCTTCGGCACCGGCACGCCCTCCGTGTACGTGCCGATCGCGGCGATGCCGGTCGTGCCCCTGTTGAGGCCCACGGTGTGGGCCCCGACCACCGGGCGGTCCGCGCCGCCTATTCGGCCCTCGAAGATCGTGCCGCACTTGTCGACGAGGAAGTTATAGCCGATGTCGCCCCAGTCCTTGCTCACGGCGTGCGTCGCATACATGTCGCGGACGAGGTACGGGCTGTCCGAGCAGTCGTAGTCGTTGGAGTGGCCGGTGTGGTGCAGGACGACGGCGTGCACGGCGTCGGCGTAGCGCGGCTTCTGGTCGAGGATGCGCGGGTCCGCGCCCCACTGCCCGCGGCCGACGATCGGCGGCCGCAGCACGTCGGCCAGGGAGGGGCGGCCGGCCGTGGCGTGCGGTGCCGGTGCGGCCGGGGCGCGGTCGGCGCCGAGGGGTACGGTCCCGGCGAGGGCCAGCGTCGTCAGGCCCGCCGCGACCGTGGCTCCGGCTCCGGTGGCCGCCCAGCGGTGCGGGCGGCGGTGTCTGCCGGAACCTTGCGGTCCTCTCATATTCGATCAGCCTGAGGGCTCGGGTCCCGTCCCGCCCGTTGGATTGCTCTGGTCGGAGGCTCACGCTCCGTGAGCACGCGGCAACGCGCGAGGCCACGGGACAGCCCTTAGGTCAGGCTGAGCGTCACGTTGATGCACACGCCCACGATGACGACGGCCGCCAGCACCCAGGGCCACAGGGGACGTTCTCTTCGGGGCTGCCATCCGGACATCGCATTTCCTCTTCGCCGTCGGGTCTTTCCTCGTACGGCGACGCTATTCCGCGACCGGCGGCCCCCGCATTCCGGCTGCCCGCAGTCGTCGGGTGCAGTTTTCTGCACCCGCTAACGGTTCTGGGAATCCATCGAGTTGAGATAGGTGAGCACGGCGCGCACCCGGCGGTTGCTGCCGTCCGTCGCCGGCAGCCCGAGTTTCACGAAGATGTTCCCGATGTGCTTGTTCACCGAAGTCTCCGCGAGGAACAGCAGTTTGGCGATGACGGCGTTGCCGTGGCCCTCCGCCATGAGGGACAGCACTTCCCGTTCGCGCGAGCTGAGCGCTTCCAGCGGGTCGTCGCGTACCCGGCGGACCATCAGCTGGGAGATCACCTCGGGGTCCATCGCGACCCCGCCGCCCGCGACCCGCTCCAGTGCCTGGAGGAACTCCTCGACGCGCGAGACGCGCTCCTTGAGGAGGTAGCCCACGCCGGAGGCGCCCTGGGCCAGCAGCCGGGCCGCGTAGGCGTGTTCGACGTACTGGGACAGCACCAGGACCGGCAGGTCCGGCAGGGTCTCGCGGGCGGTGACCGCGGCGCGCAGGCCCTCGTCCCGGTACGTCGGCGGCAGCCGTACGTCCAGGACCGCGATGTCCGGCTCGTGCTCCAGGAGTACGGGCAGCAGGCTGTCGCCGTCCGCCACCGTCGCGCAGACCTCGTGGCCCACGCCGGTCAGCAGCAGGGACAGGCCCTCCAGCAGCAGGACGTTGTCCTCGGCGATCACGATCCGCACGGCAGCTCCACTCGCAGTTCGGTCGGCCCGCCGGGCGGGCTGTCCAGTTCGGTGACGCCGTCGAAGGCCGCGACGCGGCGCCTGATGCCCCGGATCCCGCTGCCCTCGCCGTCCGCGGCTCCGCCCCGCCCGTCGTCCCACACGGAGAGGTGGATCCTGCTCGCGGTCGTACGCACCCGCACCTGGCTGTGCGCAGCCCCGCTGTGCTTGGCGACGTTCGTCAGCGCCTCGGAGATGACGAAGTACGCCGCGGCCTCCACCGCGGCGGGCGCCCGCGCGCCCCCGGTCCCGGACACGACGTCCAGCTCGGTCGGGATCTGGCAGGCGGCCACCAGCGCGCGGGCCGCCTCCGGCAGGCCGTGGTCGACGAGCACCGGCGGATAGACGGAGCGGACCGCGACGCGCAGCGACTGCACGGCCCGGTCGGCCAGGTCGCGCGTCTGGTCGATCATGTCGGGCAGCCGCTCCGGGCTGTCGCGGACCAGCTGCCGCATCAGGGCCAGCCGCAGGGAGACCGCCACCATCCCGGCCTGCGCCCCGTCGTGCAGGTCACGTTCGATGCGGCGCAGTTCGGCCGCGTGGGCCTCCAGCGCCTCGGCGCGGGTGACGGTGAGTTCCTCGACGCGCCGGGCCAGGGAGGCCCGTCGCTTGCGCGGCCGGAGCAGGGCGCGGGTCATGACCGCGTGCAGTCGGGCGTACCAGGGCAGCAGGAAGCCCGCGAGCGCGCCGTAGACGAGGCCGGCGAAGGTGGCTCCCAGCACCGCCCACCAGGAGTCGACGGACCACACCAGGAGCTGCGCGTGCGGGACCAGTTGCCACCACAGGGCGACGGTCAGCCAGCTCAGCGAGCCCAGGCACAGCCCGAGGGCGAGGACGGCGCCGAGCGTGCCCACGACGGCGTGCGCGAGCAGCCAGAGCATGTCGGTGTACGTGGCCTTGTCGGTGAGCATCACCTGCGCGCGGCCGAGGACCTTGCCCTCGGCCGGACGGTACGAGGACGGGATGTCCCGGCCCAGCCAGTGCCCCGCGCGGCGCCGGTGGACGTCGGCCCCGCGCCGCAGCAGGGCCAGGGAGGGCGGCAGCAGGCGGAGCCCGGGCCCCACGAGGCTCAGGGCGAATACCGCGACCAGCGCGTAGAAGCCGGCGAAGGCGACCATTCCGGTGCCGCCCGCCGCTATGAGGTATTTCAGGGCGTGGACGAAGCGTTCGCCGAACTCCCGCCACGCGGCCGCCGGCGGCAACCCGCGGCGATCCGGCCGCTGGGCAACGCCATCCATTTTCCGCCCGGCCCCCCTATCACCTGTATTACCTGTGAATTTCCCACGCTAGCACCGCGCGCCCCGCTGGAAGGGGGCAGACAACTGCACCTTCGAACTCCAGTGAGCGCCCTGGTTTCCGCCTGATCCGGGCGCCTAGCGTCGGCTTCTCCGGCCACGGAGCCGGGGGAAGGGGGACGCGCTGTGGCGCACGGCGAGGCCACCGGGGCGAGCGGGCCCGCGGTGGAGCTGGAGTCGGTGGGCAAGACGTACGGCCGGGGGGCCGGGGAGGTCACCGCGCTGCGGGGGCTCACCATCGCCTTCGGCCGGGGGACGTTCACCGCGGTCATGGGCCCCTCGGGCGCCGGCAAGAGCACCTTCCTGCACTGCGCGGCGGGGCTGGACCGGCCGACGTCCGGCTCGGTGCGGCTGGGCGGCACCGACCTGGCGGCGCTCGACGAGGCGCAGCTGACCATGCTGCGGCGCGAGCGGGTCGGCTTCGTCTTCCAGGCGTACAACCTGCTGGACTCCCTGACGGTGGCGGAGAACATCACGCTCCCCCTGCTGCTCGCCGGGGAGCCGGCCGAGCCCGCCCGGCTGGACCGGGTGGCGCGGCGGGTGGGGATCGCGGACCGGTTGGGGCACCGCCCGGCGCAGCTCTCCGGCGGGCAACAGCAGCGGGTGGCGATCGCCCGGGCCCTGGTCACCCGGCCCGAGGTGATCTTCGCCGACGAGCCGACCGGCGCGCTCGACAGCCGTACGGGGCGGCAGGTGCTCGCGCTGCTGCGGGAGGTCGTGGACCGGGACGGCGACACCGTCGTCATGGTGACCCACGACCCGGTCGCCGCCTCCTTCGCGCAGCGCGTCGTGTTCCTGGCCGACGGCGCCTTCGCCGAGGTGCTGGAGTCCCCGACGCCGGAGCGGGTGGCCGCGCGGATGACGCGCCTTGAGGAGTGGTGAGCGGTGGTGTTCAAGCTCGTCCGCATGACGCTGCGGCAGCGCCGGGCGGGGCTCGTCGGGGCGTTCGTCGCCTTGGCGGGGGCGTCGATGCTGATCACCGCGTTCGGCATCCTGCTGCAGTCGGGCCTCGGTACGGGCGTGGCGGCCCAGCGCTACGCCGGGGCCGAGGTGGTGGTCGGCGGCGAGCAGTCGTTCTCGGTCACCGCGGGCGGGACGAAGACGAAGCCGCTCGCCCGGCCCGCGCCCCTGGACAGCGACGCGGTCGGCGAGGTGGCGGCCGTCGAGGGGGTGCGCGAGGCGGTGCCGGACGTCGGCTTCCCGGCCCGGGTGGTGCGGGACGACGGCGGGTTGGACCCCGGCGGCGGCGAGCAGCCGTCGACCGGCCACGGCTGGGCCGGCGCCGCGCTGGGCCCCTTCGGGCTGGACCGGGGCCGGGCGCCGCGGCAGGCCGGCGAGGTGGTGCTCGACGCCGCGCTGGCCGAGCGCGTACGGGCCGGGCCCGGCCGGCGGGTGACGCTGGCGACCCCGCGGGAGGCGCGGGAGTACCTGGTCACCGGGATCGCCTCGCTGCGCGGTACGGACAGGCCCTTGCGCGCGGCGGCGGTGTTCTTCAGCGACGCCGAGGCCGCGGCGCTCTACGGCCGCCCGGGACGTATCGACGCCGTCGGCGTGCTGGCCGAGCCCGGTACCGACCCGGACGGCCTGGCCCGCCGGCTCGACGAGAAGCTCGCCGGCTCCGGCGCCCGGCTGTACCGGGGCGACGACCGCGGCCGGGTGGAGTTCCCCGACGTGGCCGCGGCCCGCTCCGACCTGACGGAGATGGCGGCCTCGCTGGGCGCGACGGTCGTGCTGATCGCGATGATCGTGGTGGCCGGCACCCTCGCCCTGGGCGTGCACCAACGGCGCCGCGAGCTGGCCCTGTTGCGGGCGGTCGCGGCCACTCCGCGGCAGGTGTACAAGATGATGGCCGCCGAGGTCCTGCTGGTGTCACTCGCGGCTTCGGCCGTCGGGTGCGTGCCGGGCGTGCTGGTGGCCGGTCTCCTGCGGGAGGCGCTGAGCGCGACCGGCGTGATCCCCGGGGACTTCGCGTTCTCCTACGGGCCCCTGCCCATGCTGGTCGCCGTCTTCGCGTCGGTGGCCGCCGCCGAGGCGGCCGCGGTCGGGGCCGCCCGCAAGGCGGCGGCGATCCGGCCGGTGGAGGCCCTGGGGGAGGGGCGGATCGAGCGGGCCGGGCTGGGGCGCGGCCGGGCCTTCTGCGGCGTGCTGCTGTTCCTGCTCGGGGTCGCGGCGTCGCTGCTGCCGCTGTTCTTCGGCACGGTCTTCGCGGTGGCCGGCGCGGGCATGGGCGGGTTCCTCATGGTCATCGCGGTGCTGCTGCTGGCCCCGCCGGTGGTGAGTGCGGCGAGCAGGCTGCTCGCCGGTCCGGTGCGCCGCCGTACGGGACCGCACGGCCACCTGGCGGTGGCCAACACCCGTGCGCACGCGCGCCGGCTGGCGGCCGGCACCGGGCCGCTGACGCTGGCGGTCGGCTTCGCGCTGGTGCAGCTCTGCGTGCCGACGACGACCGCGGCGGCGGCCCGGGAGCAGGCCGGGCAGGGCGTCGTGGCCGACTTCACGCTGCGGGGCGGACCCGGCGGACCGCCGTCCGGCGTGGTCCGGGACGCGGCGTCGCTGCCGGGGGTCGCCGCGGCCACGGGGGTGGTACGCGCCGAGGTGCACGCCTACCGCGAGCTGCTGGGCTCGCCGGAGGTCTTCGACTACCAGGCCCAGGGGGTCACCCCGGGCGGGGTGGAGCGGACCATGGACCTGGGGGTGACGGCGGGCGGCCTGGCGCGCTTGGAGGGCGACGCGGTGGCCCTCAGCGGCAGCGCCGCGGAGACGCTCGGCGTGCACGTGGGCGACGAGGTGCCGGTCAACCTCCCGGACGGGACCGCCCTCAGGCCCGAGGTGGTCGCCGTCTACGAACGGGGCCTGGGCTTCGGCGATGTGACGCTGCCCCAGGAGACCGTGCTGGCGCACAGCGGCGGCGGCCGGGTGCAGGACGCGGTGTTCGTCACGGCCGCGGAGGGCGCCGAGCCCGAGGAGGTGGAGGCGCGGCTGCGGGGCCTCGCCGAGCGGTATCCGGGCCTGGAGGTGCTGGACGGGGGCGGCCTCTCGGCGGCGCAGCGCTCGCAGGCCACGGCGTCGGTGCTGACCAGTGCGCTGCCGCTGGCCCTGGTCTTCGGCTACCTCGCGATCTCGGTGGCCAACACGCTGGTGCTGGCCACCCTGGGCCGGGTCAGGGAGTTCTCGCTGCTGCGGCTGGTCGGGGCCCCGCCCGCGCAGGTGGTGCGGATGATGCGGGTGGAGGCCGGGATGGTGGTGGGCATCGCGGTGGCGGTGGGGACGCTGGTGCCGCTGCTGCCGATGGCCACGATGAGCCTGGGGCTCACCGGGTCGCCGCTGCCGCGCTTTCCCGTGCTGCTGTACGCGGGGATCGTCGCCGTGACGGCGCTGACCGGGCTGGCGGCGATCCTGCTGCCCACCCGGCTCGCGCTGCGTACGCGGCCGGTGGAGGGCATCGGCCTGCGCGAGTGACCGGCCGCCGGTGCGGCGGGGGTTCGGGGCGCCTGAGTCCGGGGTGAGAGGAGGGGACCGATTGCCGGGTGGTGTCTTCCCACGTTGAAATTGAACGCGTACGGTCAAGTTGTAGGCCGCAACGAACGGAGGACTCCTGCATGCGCCCACGCCGTGCTCTGCTCGTCCCCCTCACCGCCGCGCTCTCCGCCCTCCTCGCCCTCCCCCTCTCCGCCCAGGCCGCCGCACCACCGGCCTCCCCGCCCGTCGGCGTCGACGTGCTCTCCGGCCGCCCCGACTCCGTCACCGGCGGCGACGCCCTGCTCCGCGTCGAGGCCCCCGACCCCGGCGACGTACGCGTCCGGCTCAACGGCCGCGACGTCACCGGGCAGTTCGCCCCCGCCGGACCCGGCACGCTCACCGGCGTCGTCGACGGCGTACGCGACGGCCGCAACACCGTCACCGCCACCGCACCAGGCCACCGCACGGCCCGGCTCACCCTCACCGGCCACCCCGCCGAGGGCCCCGTCTTCTCCGGTCCGCACCAGCAGCCCTTCGTCTGCGAGACCGGCACCTTCCGGCTGCCCGTCGTCGGCGGCACCCTCGGCGACCCGCTCGACGCCGACTGCTCCGCGAAGACCCGCGTCGACTACTTCTACCGGAACACCGCCGGCGTCTACACCGCCTGGCCGGCCGGCGCCACCGCCTACCCCGCCGACCTCGGCCGCACCACCACCTCCACCGGCCGCAGCGTCCCGTTCATCGTGCGCATGGAGACCGGCACCGCCAACCGCGGCATCTACCAGTCGACGATCCTCCACGACCCCCTCGCCGAGTCCGCCCCCGATCCCCGCACCCGCCCGGCCGGCTGGAACGGCCGCGCCGTCTACACCCTCGGCGGCGGCTGCATCGGCGGCTGGTACCGGCAGGGCAACACCACCGGCGGCGTCACCGACGCCTTCATGCTCGGCCAGGGGTACGCCGTCATGTCGTCGTCCCTGAACGTCTTCGGCGCCAACTGCCACGACCTCACCGCCGCCGAGACCGCCATGACGGTCAAGGAGCGGTTCACCGAGGCGTACGGGCCGGTCGACCACACCATCGGCTTCGGCTGCTCCGGCGGTTCGTACCAGGCGTACCAGATCGTCGACAACTACCCGGGCATCCTCGACGGCATCCTGCCCGCCTGCTCCTTCCCCGACGTGGGCTTCGCGATGACGCACCGCGTCACCGACACCCGCCTGCTCACCGAGTACTTCGCCGGCGACACCGACCTGGCCTGGACCGACGAGCAGAAGCGGGCCGTCACCGGCTTCGCCTCGTACGCGGTCGCCACCGGCACCCAGGGCGACGCCGCGCGCATCGACCCGACGGGCAACTGCGGCGTGCTGCCGGAGGAGTTGCGCTACGACCCGGAGACCAACCCGCACGGCGCGCGCTGTGACCTCTACGACCACGCCATCAACGTCTACGGCCCCGACCCGCGCACCGGCTTCGCCCGCCGCCCGCTCGACAACGTCGGCGTGCAGTACGGCCTCGGCGCGCTGGCCGCCGGGACGATCGACAAGCAGCAGTTCCTGGAGCTGAACGAGCGCGTCGGCGGCTACGACCACGACGCCCGCATCGTCGGCGACCGCACCACCGCGGACCCCCTGGCCACCCGCACCGCGTACCGCACCGGCCGGCTCACCAACGGCGGCGGCGGCCTGAAGGACGTGCCGATCATCGAGTACCGCGCGTACGTCGACGACGCCCCGAAGGGTGACACCCACCTGCGCTACTACTCCCTGTCCATGCGCAAGCGCCTGGCGAAGGCCAACGGCACCGCGGCCAACATGGTCAGCCTCATGGAGGACAACCGCTACGGCGGCCAGAGCACGGCCAGCCCGCTGGTCCGCCACTCGCTGGTGATGATGGACCGCTGGCTCACGAACCTCGACGCAGACACCTCCGCCGCGCCGCGCATCGACAAGATCACGGCGGCGAAGCCGGACGGGCTGCGGGAGGGCTGCAACACCCGCGACGCCGAGCCCCGGTTCGTCGCCGAGGCGCTGGACCGCGACCCGGACAGCACCTGCGAGCGGCTCTACCCGTCGAACTCCTTCCCGCGCGAGGTCGCGGGGGAGGACATCGCCACGGACGTGATCAAGTGCCGTACGGAGCCGCCGCGGCGGGACGCGTACGCGCGCGAGTACGGCGTGACGTGGACGGACGCCGAGTGGCGCCGGCTGCGGTCCGTCTTCGACCGGGGCGTCTGCGACTACTCCCGGGCGGGGGTGGGGCAGCAGGGTCTTGCGGGGACCTGGCTCTCCTTCTGAGGGTTTGCGCAGTTGGACGCGTACAAGCCTCAGACCGCTCTCATCCGGTTCTCAGGGAGCCTCGGTAGCCTGCATGCATGAGTGGAATGGCACCTGCAGGGTGGTATCCCGACCCGGACCGGAGCGACGACGAGTCGCCGAGGGAGCGGAGGTGGGACGGTGAAGGCTGGACGGACGAGGTCAGGCCCGCTGCTGTCGCCCCAGATGTCCCTGCGCAGAGCCCCGAAGGGGCCGGCGGTGCCGGGGGTCCGGACGGGCCCGCGGCCCCCGCGGCGCCCCCGTTCCCCGGGCCCGCCCCGCAGGACGCTCCGCCCGGCGGCGCGCACGAGGCGCCCACGGAAGTCCTGTCCGGCGGCCACGCGGAACCACCGGGCCCCGCGGGCCCGTACGGCGGGAAGCGCTGGAAGGGCAGGCGCCCGCTGGCGCTCGGCATAGCCATCGGCGTGGCCGCCGCGGCGCTCGTCGGCGGCGGCATCGCCGGCGGGTACGCGCTGTGGGGCGGCGACGACGGCGACGAGGCCGGCAGCGGCCCCGTGGTCTACGGGCCGGACGGCGAGCCCCGCTCCCCGGGCCCCGGCGAGGGGCCGGGCGGCGGTCCCGGCGGCGGCTCCGGCGGCGGCTCCGGCGGCGGCTCGGGCGGCGGCCCCGGCGAGTCGCCCGGTCCCCAGGACCCCGAGGGCGGCGAACAGGACCCCGGCGACCCCGACGGCGGCGGGCCGCCGCTGGAGGTGCCCAGCGAGGACGGCTTCGCCACGGACCTGGCCAGCGGCATCAAGATCCCGGTGCCGGACGGCTGGAAGGGGCAGTCCGGGCAGATAGGCGCCTCGGTGACGGTGGGCGAGTACAAGTGCCCGACGTCACCGAAGGACACCTGCGTACGCGGCGGGGTGAACTCCGCGCCGGCCCTGGCCCTGGGCCTCGACGGGAGCAGCCCGAAGCGGATCGCCGAGAAGGACATCGAGCCCAACGCGGAGGCGTCGTACGGCGACGAGGCGTACGGCGGCATCACCTCGCACGACGAGGTGGAGTCCGGCGAGGTCGAGGTGGCCGGCGAGAAGGGCTACCTGGTGCGCTGGAAGGTCGTGACGAAGGAGGGCGACGACGGCTACGTGCAGTCGCTCGCGTTCCCGTCCCCGGCGAACCCGGACACGCTGGTCCTGGTCCGGGCCGGCTTCGACATCGGCGACGAGGCGCCCGCGCTGGACGAGCTGGAAGAGATCACGGACGGCATCGAGAAGTCCGAGGGCGGCGCGGGCCTGCCCGGCGGGGGCGGACAGCCGGCGAGCCTCGCGCGGGCGGTGACCGGGGCGGGGTGAACCCGGCGGCGCGGTGAGCCACGGCGGACACCTCCGGGACGCCGTGCGGCGCGCCCGGGGTCGTACCCGTACGACCCCGGGCACCGCCGACGCCCGGACCCGCGCTCAACTCTCGTACAGGCCCTCGATCTCCTGCGCGTACGCCGCCTCCACCGCGTGCCGCTTCACCTTCAGCGACGGCGTCAGCATCCCGTTCTCCTCCGTGAACTCCCCGTCCACGATCACGAACCGGCGGATCGACTCCGCCCGCGACACCGCCTCGTTCGCGTGGTCCACCGCCCGCTGCACGTCCGCCCGCAGCTCCGGGTCGTCCACCAGCTCCGCGAGCGGCGTGTCCCGCGCGCGCTTGCGTACCGCCAGCCAGTGCGTCATAGCCTCCGGCTCCAGCGTCACCAGCGCCGCCACGTACGCCCGCTTGTCGCCCACGACCAGCACCTGCCCCACCGGCGGCCGGCTGCGCAGCCGGTCCTCCAGCACCGCGGGCGAGACGTTCTTGCCGCCGGTGGTGATGAGGAGGTCCTTCTTCCGGCCGGTGATCGTGAGGTAGCCGTCCTCGTCCAGCGCCCCGAGGTCGCCGGTCGCGAACCAGTCGTCCGCCAGCACCTCCTCGGTCGCCTCCGGGTTCCGCCAGTACTCGCCGAAGACGATGCCGCCCTTGATCAGCACCTCCCCGTCGTCGGCGATGCGGACCGCCGTGCCCGGCAGCGGCCGCCCCACCGTGCCGGGGCGGGGGCGCAGCGGCGGGCTGATGGTGGCGGCGGCGGTGGTCTCGGTGAGGCCGTAGCCCTCGTAGATGACGATGCCCGCGGCGTAGAAGAACAGGTTGAGGTCGCGGTCGAGCGGGGAGGCGCCGCTGATGGCGTAGTTGAGCCGGCCGCCCAGCTCCTTGCGGATGCGCCGGTAGACCAGCAGGTCGTACAGGCCCCACGCCAGGGTCAGCCGGAGCCCGGGGCCCTTGCCGGTGCCGAGGAACCTGTTCAGGTGGGCCTCGCCGAAGCGCACCGCGATGCGGTCGGCGCGGTCGAACGACGAGCCGCGGCCGAGCTTCTCCGCCATCTCCCGGCCGGTGTGGTGGATCTTCTCGAAGAGGTACGGGACGCCGACGAGGAACGTCGGCCTGAAGACCTTGAACTCCGGCCGCAGCTCGTCGGGTTTGATCGACGGCCAGTGGCCGATCTCGATGCGCGCCGACAGGCAGGCGATCTGGATGGCCCGGCCGAGGATGTGGGCGAGCGGCAGGAAGAGGAGCGTCGAGGCGGTCTGCCCGGTGACCTCCTTGAAGATGGGGTGCAGTAGTTCGACGCTGTTGGCGGCCTCGGCGTGCAGGTTGCCGTGGGTGAGGACGCAGCCCTTGGGCCGGCCGGTGGTGCCGGAGGTGTAGCAGAGGGTGGCGATGGTGTCGGGGGTGAGGGCGGCGCGGCGCTTGGCGATCTCCTGGTCGGGTACGTCCCGGCCGAGGGCCTTCAGCTCGTCGAGGCAGCCGGCGTCGAGCTGCCAGACGCGTGCCTGGCCGGAGGCGGTGCGCACGGTCTCCTCGTTGGCGGCGCTCTCGGCGACGACGAAGCGGGTGCCGGAGTCGCGCAGGATCCACTCGACCTGGTCGGCGGAGGAGGTCGCGTACACGGGGACGGACTGGCCGCCTGCCGCCCAGACGGCGAAGTCCAGCACGCACCACTCGTAGCGCGTACGGGACATGATCGCGACCCGCCCGCCGGGTTCGAGCCCGGCGGCGACCAGGCCCTTGGCCACCGCCGTCACCTCGTCGGCGAACGCGCCGGCCGTGACCGGCACCCATCGGCCGCCCTCCTTGCGGCGGATGACCGTGGCGCCGGGGTCCTCGGCGGCGTTGGTGTAGGGGATGTCGGCGACGGCGCTGCCGCGGGCGGGGGGCGGCGCGGCGAGCCAGGGGACGGCGGCTTCGCGGACGACGCCGCCGTCGGTGCGTACGTCGACGGGGGCGCGCTCGGCGAGATCCGAGCGCTTCCGCGCGGCCTTGAGGTCCTTGCGTACGCTCACGCTCTCTCCTTCGGGTAGCGGAGGTTCAGGCTTCGAGCAGCGCCGTGACGCCCTGGCCGCCGGCGGCGCAGATGGAGATCAGCCCCCGTACGGGCGCGTCGTCGCCGGCCGCGCGCGCCGCCGCCCGCTCGTGCAGCAGCTTCGCCAGCGTCGCGACGATCCGCCCGCCGGTCGCGGCGAAGGGGTGCCCGGCGGCGAGGGAGGAGCCGGCGACGTTCAGCCGCTGCCGGTCGAGGGTGCCCAGCGGCCCGTCGAGGCCGAGGCGCTCCTTGCAGAACACCGGGTCCTCCCAGGCGGCGAGCGTGGCGAGGACCTGGGAGGCGAACGCCTCGTGGATCTCGTACAGGTCGAGGTCCGCCAGGCCCAGCCCGGCGTCGGCCAGCAGCCTGGGCACGACGTACGCGGGCGCCATCAGCAGCCCGTCCGGTCCTGCCACGAAGTCGACCGCGCCGGTGCGCGCGTGCGTGAGGTACGCCAGCACCGGCAGCCCGCGCTCCGCGGCCCACTCCTCGCTCGCCAGCAGCACGGTGGCCGCGCCGTCGGTCAGCGGGGTGGAGTTGCCGGCGGTCATGGTGGCGTCCGGGTCCGCGGTGCCGAACACCGGTTTCAGCCGGGCCAGTTTGCCGGGCGTCGAGTCCGGGCGCAGGTTCTCGTCGCGGTCCAGCCCGCGGAAGGGCGTGAGCAGGTCGGCGAAGAAGCCCGCGTCGTACGCGGCGGCCAGCCGGCGGTGGCTGGTGGCGGCCAGCTCGTCCTGCGCGGCGCGCGGCACCCGCCGTTCGCGGGCGGTGAGCGCGGCGTGCTCGCCCATGGACAGCCCGGTGCGCGGCTCGGCGTTGCGCGGGATGTCGGGTACGACGTGCCGCGGGCGGAGCCCGGCGAGGGCGGCGGCGCGCCGGCCGGCGGACTTCTGCCGCCGGGCGTGGAGCAGCACGCGGCGCAGGCCGTCGTTGAGGCCGAGGGGCGCGTCGCTGGCGGTGTCGACGCCGCCGGCGACGCCCGCGTCGATCTGGCCGAGCGCGATCTTGTTGGCGACGAGGAGCACCGCCTGCAACCCGGTGCCGCACGCCTGCTGGATGTCGTAGGCGGGGGTGCGGTGGTCGAGCCTGCTGCCGAGGACGACCTCGCGGGCGAGGTTGAAGTCGCGGCTGTGCTTGAGCACGGCGCCGGCGACGAACTCGTCGAGCAGCGCGCCGCGCAGCCCGTACCGCTCGACCAGGCCGTCGAGGGCGGCGGAGAGCATCTCCTGGTTGGACGCGGTGGCGTACGCGCCGTCGGCGCGGGCGAAAGGGAGCCGGTTGCCGCCGACGATCGCGACGCGCCGCGGGCCGCCGTCCGTACGCCCGCCCGTCCTCGCCGGTGTCGTCATCGCCGCGCTCCCTCCCTCGCCGGCCCGCGGCTCCTTGTGCGCCGGGGGCCCCGTCCCTACGCTCCTTACTCCGCAGTAAACTTACTCAGCCGTAAGGAGATTGCCAATGGCCGATCGCTACCAGAAATTCACGAGCCGCGGAGCCGGGGCCGTCGTCGCCAAGAGGCTCGGTCTCCCGCGGCCCGCGCGCCTGGAGCGGTACCGGCCGGGGCAGCCCGTGGCACGCGGGCCCGTCGTGCTCGGCGGCGCGCCGGGCGGGCGGCTGCACAAGACCCTGCGCGAACTGCTGGACGCGGTAGGCGCGGAGACGGTGCCGGCGGACGCGGCCGGGGCGGCGGCCGAGCCGTCCGTACGGGCCGGGGCGCTGGTCTTCGACGCCACCGGCATCGACTCCTCCGCCGGGCTGCGCGCGCTCTACGACTTCCTCCACCCCCGGATGCGCGAACTCGCCCCCTGCGGGCGCGTCGTGGTCGTCGGCACCCCGCCGGAGGACGCCGCCGGGACGGGGGAGGCGGTGGCGCAGCGGGCGCTGGAGGGGTTCACCAGGTCGGTGGGCAAGGAACTGCGGAACGGCTCGACTGCGCATCTGCTGCTCGTCGCGCCGGGCGCCGAGGGCGGGGTGGAGTCGACGCTGCGCTTCGCGCTGTCGGCGCGCTCGGCGTACGTCTCGGGGCAGGCGCTGCGTATCACCGGTACGGCGCCGGTGCCGCGGACCGCGGACTGGGAGCGGCCGCTCGCGGGGAGGACGGCGATGGTCACGGGGGCGTCGCGGGGGATCGGCGCGGTGGTGGCCGAGACGCTGCACCGGGACGGGGCGCGGGTGGTGTGCCTGGACGTCGCCGCGCAGCGCGCGGAGCTGGCGGCGGTGGCGGCCCGGTCCGGCGGCGGGGCGCTGGAGCTGGACATCACTTCGGCGGACGCGGGGGACCGGCTCGCCGCGTACCTGGACGAACACCACGCGGGAGTCGACGTCGTCGTGCACAACGCGGGCATCACCCGCGACAAGACGCTGGGGCGGATGAGCGCCGACCAGTGGGACGCGGTCGTCGGCGTCAACCTCACCGCCGTCGAGACCCTCACCGCCCGCCTCCTCGGCGACGGCCTGCTGCGCGCGGACGGCCGGATCGTGTGCACCTCCTCGATCTCCGGCATCGCGGGCAACGTCGGCCAGACCAACTACGCCGCGAGCAAGGCGGGGCTCATCGGCTACGTCCGGGCGACGGCCACGGCCCCGGCGGCGGCCGGACGCGGTGTGACGGTCAACGCGGTCGCGCCCGGGTTCATCGAGACCCGGATGACGGCGACGGTCCCGCTGGTGATCCGCGAGGCGGGCCGGCGCATGAACAGCCTGAAGCAGGGCGGCCTGCCGGTCGACGTGGCGGAGGCGGTGGCGTACCTGGCGGCGCCGGGCAGCGGGGCCGTGACGGGACAGGTGCTGCGGGTGTGCGGCCAGGCCCTGCTGGGGGCATGAGGTGGAGACACGGGAGTTGAGGAGAGCGCCCCGGCTGCTGCCGCTGTACGGGCGGGCGGTGGTGCCGAAGCGCCGGAGGCGGGCGCACGGGGCGGAGACCGGCGCCGCGGAAGCTCCCGGGACCTCGGCGCAGGCCGGGACCGGGGCGGAAGTCGGAGCGGTCGCCGGGCTGCCCTACGTTCCCCAGCGCCGCCTGGTCCTCCCCGACGTACGCCCCGACCCGGCCAGGCTGCGCCGCTACGCCGCCGTCTGCGGCTTCCCCGACGACGGCCGGCTCCCGGCCACGTACCCGCACGTCGTGGCCTTCCCGCTCGCCATGTCCCTCATGGCGGAACGCGACTTCCCCTTCCCGCTGCTCGGCCTCGTCCACCTCGCCAACCGGGTCGAGCACCTGCGCCCCGTCGGGGCCGGCGAGCGGCTGACGTACGCCGTCGCGACGGGCCGCCCGCGGCCGCACCCGAAGGGCACCGCGTTCCCGGTCACCGCCCAGGCGCGGCTGCGCGGCGAGACGGTGTGGCGCTCGACGAGCACGTACCTGAGCCGCGGCCCGGGCGGCGGCGAGGCGGCCGACCGCGAACCCGGGGTGCCGGACGTCACCGCCGCGGAGCGGGAGGAGAGCTGGCGCCTGCCGGGCTCGCTGGGCCGCTCGTACGGCGCGGCCTCCGGCGACCGCAACCCCATCCACCTGCACCCGCTGGCCGCCCGCGTGTTCGGCTTCCGGCGCGCGATCGCGCACGGGATGTGGACCAAGGCGCGCTGCCTGGCGGCGCTGGCGGACGGACTCCCCGGGGCATACGCGGTGGACGTGGCGTTCCGTGCGCCGGTGCTGCTGCCGGCGGCGGTGCGCTTCCGCGCGCAGCGGGCCGAAGCCGCGGCGGACGGCTGGGTGTTCGACGTACGCGGCGCGGACGGCGCCCGCACGCACCTGCGCGGCGCGGTCTCATCCCTTGCCGGGTGACGTGTCCGGCGGCGGTGTCGGCGGTGGCGGTGTCCAGGTTTCGCCGCCGAGCACGTTGCGCATGCCCACCCAGACCATGTTCATCAGCCGCCGCGTCATGCCCTCGGGCGACTCGGCGGGGTGGTCGGCCATCCAGTCCGTCAGCGCGTCCGCCGCGCCCACGATGGCGTGCGCGACGAACTCGGCGTCCTCGTCCCCGAGCCGGGCCGGCCCGTCGTTCTCCTCGATCCCGGTCCGTACCAGCGCGGTGACCTCCGCCATCACCGCCCGCCGCGCCTGCGCCGACTCGGCGGCGATGGCCGCGCTCAGCTCCGCGGCGTGCCGGTGCAGCACGACCCACCCGTCGCGGTGCTCGGAGACGAACGAGAAGAACGCCCGCAGCCCCGCCCGCAGCCGCAGCTCGGGCGTGAGCTCCCCCTCGGCCGCCGCCCCGTGGAACGCGGCCACCAGCCGCTCCGCCTCGCGCCGCAGGCAGGCGATGAAGAGGCCCTCCTTCGACTCCAGGTAGAGATACACCATCGGCTTGGAGATTCCGGCCAGTTCGGCGATCTCGTCCACGGAAGCCGCGTGGTAGCCACGCTTGGAGAAGACCTGGACGGCCACGTCGATGATCTGCTGCTCGCGTACCTGCCGGGGGAGTCGCCGCCTGCGCTTTTCGGTCACAGTTGCGAGCGTACTCTGCCGCCTCCTATATTTAACTACCCAGTAAGTCTACTGTTCGGTAAGAAAGTTGGGGTGTGCAGATGGCCGAGGACACGCCGGGTCTCGGGGACCTGGACTTCGCCGCGGTGTCTCCCGAGGAGTACGCGCGCATCGTCAAGGGGCTGTCCTCGCGGGAGATCGGGGAGCTGGCCCGGGACGAGGCGCTGCGCGCCAGGGTCGTCGGGGAGGTCTTCCGGCGGATGGAGCAGCAGTTCCGGCCGGACAGGGCCGGGGAGCTGGAGGCGGTCATCCGCTGGCGGATCGCCGGCGTGACCGAGGCGGTGTACGACGTGACCGTCTCGGGCGGCACCTGCGCCGTGCGGGAGGGGCGGGGCGAGGCGAAGCCGCGGGTGACCCTGGACATGGGCGACGAGGAGTTCCTGAACGTCACGTCCGGGAACGCGGGGCCCGTCAAGTTGTTCATGACGCGGAAGCTGAAGGTCACCGGCGACGTGGCGCTTGCGCTGAAGCTGACGAGCATGTTCGACATCCCCAAGGCCGACTGAGCGCGGCGACCCCCGCCGCCCCGCCCGGTCCCGCCGGTTGCCTGCCGTCAGCCCTGCGGCTCGCCCTGGCCGGAGCGTCCCTCGCGTCCCTCGCGCCCCGCGTGTCCCGTACGGCCCGTGATCGGGCCCGTCGACGGCAGGTCCGCCTGGTCGCGCAGCCACAGCGCGCGCAGCGTCGCCTCCAGCGCGAAGCGCCGGTCGGGCTCGGAGAGCTGGGAGCCGAAGTGCTGGCCGAGCGTCCGCATCCGGTAGCGCACGGTCTGCGGGTGGACGTGCAGTTGCTCGGCGATGCGGCCCGCGGTGCCGCGGGTGGTCAGCCAGACCCGCAGCGTCTCCACGAGCCGTTCGCGCCGGCCGGTCGTCACGGCGGCCAGCGGCTCCAGCTGGCGGCCGGCCATCTGCTCGACGAGGGCGGGGTCGGTCAGCAGCCACAGGGTGAGCAGGTGGTCCTCGACCCGTACCGGGGAGGGTGCGCGGATCGCGCCCGACTCGACCATGTCGAGGGCCTGCCGCGCCCAGCGCAGCGAGTCCGCGGTCCTGTGCAGCGGCACGGTCAGGCCCACGGCCACGCCCGCCGGGCCGAGCGCGACGTCGAGTTGCTCGCGGCGCTCGTCGTCGAAGGGGCCGGGGATCAGCAGGTACGGGTGTGCGCCCGCGGTGTCCGCGAGCACGTCGTCGGGCAGCGCGGTCAGCGACGCGAGCCGCTCCGCCGGCACCAGCGCGGCCGGCGTCACCTCCTCCGGTAACTGCCAGCGGGCCTGTGCGGCGATGTCCTCGATGGTGTGGCGCGGCACGGGCGGCTCGGCGACCAGCGTCCGCAGCAGCCGCCTGCGCAGGCTCTTCAGCCGCTCCGCCGAGTCGGCCTCCGCCTGCAGATAGCCCTCCCTGGCGAGCTGCGACAGCTCGTCGATGTAGGCGAAGAGGGCGTCGGCGAAGGTGTTCATGACCTGCGAGGCGAGGTGGTTGCGCTCGCCCACGGCCATCGCGCGCCGCCACGCGATCCGGCCGCCGATGCGGTACGCCGACTGCAGCGCGTCGAGGCTGCGGCCCTCCTGGGCCTCGAACCGGCCGAGTCTTCGGTGTACTTCGGCGAGGTTGACGGCCCGCTTGCGGGGCGCGGCGACGCGGTCGGTGAAGGTGTTCAGCGACTGCCGGACGCCGAGCCTGAGGGCCCGGTCGTACGCCTCGCCCATCTGGAGCCCGTACTCGGGCACCGCTTCGCGGATGGCCGCGACGATCTCCCGGTAGAGGCTCGGTAACTCGGGCCGGATCAGCGCGGCCAGCTCCCGCGGCAGCGGCTCGGGCGGCTCGGCCAGTGCGATCGCCTGCACTTCGGAAGGCATACGTCTACCCCTCACGCCGCCGGCGAGGCAGGGGACACCGACCCGGTGGGGGGTGGGCGGGGCAGGTGCCCTCCGGTAGGGGGGTGCCGGCGGCTCACTGTTCGGATGAAGAACCGCGGGTGCCCGGCAGCGCACCGGTGACCGCGGTGTTGCGCGTGGCTCGACTCTGTTACCGGAAGGAACGTTGTAGCCCACACAGAGTGGACGCGCCACTACTCACCCGGCAAGCGCTTGTACGCATCTTTTGTACGCCGGTGATAGTTCCCCTCAATGGTAAGTTTTGACTTACGGTTCGCCTGGGCTTACGGTAGGCGCGAACTCGCCCCTGGAGGTGGACCCGTGAGTGCCGACATGCCCCGTCCCCATGCCGAACGCGTCGCTGCCGCGCGCCTGCGGCTGGCGCAGGACTTCCAGATGTGGCTGTCGACGGGCGGGCACGCGGGGCCGCATCTGATTCCGGTGGCGTTCGTCGCCGACGGCGATGCCCTCGTCACCGCAACCGGCGAGGGCAGCAGAACGGTGCGGAACCTCCGCGAGACCGGACGAGCGCGCCTGGCGGTCGGCACCACGGCCGACGTGGTGATGGTCGACGCCGCCCTCGACGACCTCGTGCCGGTTCCCCGGGTCGCCACGGACGTCGCCGACCGCTTCGCGGCCGTCTCCCACGATCCGCGGGAGCGGCCGGGCAACGTCTACATCCGCCTGCGGCCGCAGCGCATCCAGGTATGGAACGGGTTCCACGAGTTCCCCGGCCGCACGGTGATGCTCAAGGGCGACTGGCTGACGGAACCGGCCGACTGACCCCGGGCAGCCCTCAGTCGCCGTCGTCGTCGCGCCGCCGCAGATGCAGGGTGCGTACGGCGACCTCCACCGCGAAGCGCTCGTCGTGGTCGTCCAGTCGCACGCCGAAGAGCTGGTGGAGGCTGCGCAGCCGGTAGCGCACGGTCTGCGGGTGGACGTGCAGCAACCGGGCCATCCGCGCCGCCGTGCCGCGGGTCGTCAGCCACACCCGCAACGTGTCGACCAGGCGCTCCCGGCGGGCCGGCGTGTGGTCGGCGAGCGGCGCGAGCTGCCGGCGGGCAAGCTCCTCGGCCAGCGGCGGGTCGGCCATGAGCCACAGGGTCACCAGATGGGCCTCGCAGGCGAACACCGGTGCGTCCCTGATGACCCCGGTCTCGGCGTGCACGAGCGCCTGCCGGGCCCAGCGCAGGGAGTCCGCGGACCTGCCGAGCGGCACGGTCACGCCGACGGCCGCGCGGCAGCCCGCCAGTGCCGTGTCGAGTACGGTCCGGCGCAGCCCGGTGAGGCGCCCCGGTACCAGCATGTGCGGCTGCGGGTCGGAGAGTTCCGCGAGCACGTCGGGAGGGAGCGCCTCCGGGGCCGGGAGCTGCCCCGCGGCCAGCGCCACGGGCGTCGCCACCTCCGGCAGCGGCCAGCCGACGCCCTCGGCGAGTTCGGTGACGGCCGGGTGGGCCAGCGGCAGCGTGCCGCCCGTGAGCAGCAGCCGCAGGAGCCGCCGCCGGCGCGCCTCGGCGTCCTCGGGCCCCGACTGCGCCTCCCGGTAGCCCTCGCGGCACAGCTCCTCGGTCGCGTCGACGTGGGCGAAGACGGCGTCGGCGAACATCGCCATCAGCGTGGGGGACATGTTGTAGCGGGCGCCCACCGACTTGGCGCGGCGCAGTGCCACCCGCGCGCCGATGCGCAGCGCCGAGCGCAGGTACTGGAAGCTGCGGCCCTCGTACGCCTCGAACCTGCCCAGCCTTCTGCACATGTCGTCCCAGTGCTCCGTCGAGGATTCCGGGTCCGCCACCTGCTCGACGAAAGTGGAGAGATTCTGCTCGACGCCCTGCTGCAATACCTCCCCGTACGGGCCCTCCAGCAATTGGCTGTATTCCGGGATGGCCCTCCTGATCTCCTGCGCTATTTCCTCGACGAGGCTGGGCAGTTCCGGCCGCATGATCGCGGCGAACTCCGGCGGCAGCGGATCGGGCGGCTCGGCGAGTCCCGCGGCGGGTCCTGCGTCCGGCATCTGCATGACTCCTCCCACCCGTCACGGAGCGCCGGTCGGCCGGACTCCCCTGCGGGCCGGCCGGCGGTGCACGCGGGCCGCGGACCAGCATGCGGGGCGTGGCGGCCGGGCGGGAGGGGAACGCCCGCGATTGCGCACTCGGCGACAAACCCCGGCGGCGGGATGCTGCGTGACTGACAAGAAAACACACCGCCTCAACAAAGTTCCCCGATTCGGGAGCCAAGGTATTGCGTTCGCTTGTTACTCGTACGTAACGTACCCACCTGCAAGGCGCTGGTCGGGGCATCCTTTGCGGCCTGCATGCCAGGCCCGGATCGCTCCACGGTTTCGATTTGCCGCGCCCCGTCCGTTCCCGGGAAGCGGGCGGCGCAGCGGCGCAGAACCGTCACTTCAACTCACGAGGGGAATCGCAGTGCGAAGACTCACGAGAAGCGCCGCAGTCGCAGCAACCGCCCTCATGGCGGCCGTCGGCTTCACCGTCAGCTCGGCCTCCGCGACCGCGCAGGCGACCTGGACGGTCTCTCCGGGCGGGCCGTTCACGGCCCATTCCGGAGACACGCAGCTGGGCGTGCCCAACGCCGTCCTCGTCTGTACCGACTCGGACGCCTCCGGGACGCTCAAGAGCGGGTCGGGGCTGGACGGTGTCGGCATCGGCACCATCGACAACCTGACGTTCACGAACTGCTCCGTGGCCGGGCTCCTGTTCGACGTCGACACGTCGGTCTCGCTGCCCTGGGACCTGAACGTCACCGGCGTCGACCCGAACAACCCCGACCGGGTGCTGGGGTCGATCACGGGGATCGTCGCGAAGATCGCGGACCAGGACGGCCTCTGCACGGCGACGTTCGCCGGCCCCGGCGGCGCCACCGACGAGGGCGAGGTCACCGGGTACTTCGACAACGCGACCAGCGAGCTCGTGATCCAGGACGGCAACCTCACCGCCCACGACGCGAACTGCCTGGGCATCATCAACGACGGCGACCCCGCCGCGTTCACCGGCACCTACGATGTCTCGCCGGCGCAGACCATCACGTTGGACTGACGCCCGGCCTGCCGGCCCGGGCCGCAGCCGACCCGAGTTCCCGGTCGGCAGCGGTCCGGGCCCCCGGCGTTCCCGCCCAACGGCCTGCCGGCCCGGGTACACGGCGCTCACCTACACGTCAGAAGGAGTTCGATGAGTCCACGTACCGGGCGGCTCACCGTGATCGCTCTCGGTGTGCTCGTCGCAGGACTGCTCCCGGCCTCCGGCGCGGCGGCCCAGGAGGGGACCGTCTCGGTCTCCGTCGGCTACGTGTGCGAGCCGGCCGACGGCGGAGCCGTCGACACCACGGTCGAGTTCACGGGTTCCTTCCCGGCGTCCGTGGCCTCCGGCGAGGCCATCCGCCCCGGCGACCTGACGATGTCGGCGACGCTGGGCGGCGGGCTGCTGGACGGGCTGCCGGTCGAGGAGGGTGCCACCGTCGCCGGGTCCGCGTCGGTCGCCATGAGCGTGGCCCAGGAGCGGGAGTCCGCCGACTACCCGTGGACCGGCGCGACCGGCGAGCCGGCCCAGGTGGCGGCGGACGGTACGGCCGCCGTGTCGTTCTCCGGCGGGATGTCGTCGGCGACACCCGGCGGCTCCGGCGACGTGGTCTTCACCCTCGGCCCGTTGACGCTGGAACTCCAGGGCAACCCCCCGGCGCCGGGCGACACTTCCACGCCGCCGGCAGATCCGGCGTCCCCGCCGGCCGATCCGACCGTCCCGGGAGATCCGGCCGCGGCGACCCTCACCTGCGCCGTCGCCGACGGCCAGGACGCCACCCTGGCGACGGTCGCCGGCCCGGACGGGTCCGGCACACCGGGCGGCGGGGACGGCGGCGGCGACAACGGCGGCACCGGGCAGGGCACTCCGGGGGCCACGGGCACCGAGCCGGGGAGTGGGGGCGCCGGCGTGGAAACGGCGCCCGGAGACGAGCCCGTCGAAACCGGTGTGGTCAAGCCGTGCCCGCCGGACCAGCGGCCGACGGCGGAACTGGACCCCGACCGGCTGATCGAACCCCCGGAGGGCTCCAGGATCATCGAACTGCCGGGCGTCTACACATGCACGGCTGCGGTCGGCATGGTGAACTCCAGGAAACTGAACGGCGCGCTCATCGTCAACGATCCGCACGCGCCGACGCTCGACAGCGTGCGCGTCCTGCTGAACAAGCAGATGGTTTACGGCCCCGGGAACATCTACAGAGGCACGCGCAACGTCGCAGAGTTCACCCTCCCCGACGCCGAGGCGACTTTCCTCGCCTACGGGTTCGTGCCGGTTTCGGCGAAGGTCGAGTTCACGAACGGGCCCATGACGATTGTCACCGAACAGTTCGGCGGGATCGAGACCAACGAGACCACCGCAGGCTTCTACCAGTCTCTCAGGGTCCACGACGTGAAGGTGAACGGCGTGCCCCTCGATGTGGGTGGCGACTGCAGGACGAGCACGCCCATAGACGTTGTGCTCAAGGGGAAGTACCCGGAGTACCAGGTATTCACCGGTGGCACGTTGAGAAGCCTGGTCACGGTGCCGCCGTTCACCGGTTGCGGTACCGGCGGCGAGGACCTCGACCCCATCTTCACCTCGGCTCTTTCCGGTCCCGGAAACTATGTCGAGCTGAACCAGTCGAGGCTGTGCACGATTCCGTGTTCGCCGGACGTCCCCGAACTGCCCGCCCACGGCTGAGTACGGAAACCCGCCCGGGTTCCTCCCCGCGAAGGAATCCGGGCGGGCCCTCGTGACCGGGTGTCAGCCCGGCGGTGCCTGCGCGGCGCCGAGATCCAAGCTGATGGTGTTCCCCTCACCCGGGATGATCGCGTTGATCACGGGAGTGGCGAGCAGGCAGTGCTCGAAGTCGGGAATCGTGTACGTGCCGCTGAGCGTGCCGCCCTTGAGCGGGTTGAATCCCGGCTCGGACTTGAGGGCTATCTCGGCGGGCACCTCGGTCTGGCAGTGGCTGCCCACCCAGATCGGCAGCCCGGCGACCTTCAGCTCGGTGATCCGCAGCGTCAGCTTCGAAACCGTGTTGACCTCGCCCGTCGCGTTGCTGATGGTGCCGGTCGTGGGCTCGGTCTCGATGAACTCCGTAGTCGCCGTCGCCGGGATCAGGTCGAGCGTCTTGAAGGAGCCGGTGGCCGGCGGGAGCTTGGTGTTGGCGGTGAGCGCGCCCGTGGACAGATCCACGGTGGTCTCCAGCTTTCCCGGGCCCAGTTCGAGGTCCGAGTCGGTGCCCGCGAGATGCGTCGTGCCGGTCAGCGGGTAGTCGAGCCGGACGGGCGCGGCGCTCGCCGGACCGGTGGTGGCGACGGTGAAGCCCGCCGCGGCGAGCAGCGCCAGTACCGCGCGGCTCAGATTCCGCTGCCCTCTCGATAGAGTCAACCGTCTGGCCATCGAGAATCTCCTCAATGTCGTGTGGGGGAGCCCGGGTTGGTTACTGCCGACTGTCGGCGTGGGAATGCTACGCGCCAGTAATAAGGCTGGCAATGAGTCGGGTCCTGAGATCTCCGAATATGCGGGCACGTTGTCAGGAGATGAGAATTCGGGCCGGGAGATGTGTTGCCGGGTGAGTGTCGGCGGCCTGCGCGGCGGTCTTGTCATCCGTTGATAAAGCGGTGTGCCCGATTGCTCAGCGGGCGACAAGAAAATACCCGCCGGTAAGGAGGTAGGGACTTTCCCTGCCGCGGCTATTGATTCGCCGGTTACCCGTGCGTAGCGTCTCCCCCCGCAGGTGCTCGTGCAGCCCGTCCCCCAGCAAGGCCGCACCGCAGAAGTCGTGTCCGCCGCAGCGCGGATCCCACAGGCGCAGAGGCCGCACCGGCTGCTGCAGGACCCCTCATGGAGTGATGCACGCATGTGCCCGGCAGAACACGCGTCGCGCACCACCCGGTCCCGCGGTGCTCTTTGCTCACTCGGAGACAAGGCCGCCGCCCGGGATTGTCACCCGTTGCCAGTCGTCGTCTGCGACCGGCGCCCGCCGGCGCCGGCTGTGCTGTGCTGTGCCCGCACCGGAGTTGACGGGACCGGCCGCGCTGTACACGGCCGGCGCCGCACACCCGCCAGGGGGCTGTGATGGGAATCGAAGTGGTCGTCGACGGCCTGACGAAGTCCTTCGGCCGGCAGAACATCTGGCGCGACGTCACGCTGACGCTGCCGGCCGGCGAGGTCAGCGTGATGCTGGGCCCGTCCGGTACCGGCAAGACCGTGTTCCTGAAGTCGCTCATCGGGCTGCTCAAGCCCGAGGAGGGCCACGTGCTCGTCGACGGCGTCGACATGGTGAACGACCGCGAGCGCGACGTCTTCGAGGCCCGTAAGAAGTTCGGGCTGATGTTCCAGGACGGCGCGCTCTTCGGCTCGATGAGCCTCTTCGACAACGTCGCGTTCCCTCTGCGCGAGCACACCCGCAAGAAGGAGTCCGAGATCCGCCGCGTCGTCATGGAGCGGATGGACCTGGTCGGCCTCGGCGGGGCCGAGGGCAAGCTCCCGGGCGAGATATCCGGCGGCATGCGCAAGCGGGCGGGGCTGGCCCGTGCGCTCGTCCTCGACCCGGAGATCGTGCTGTGCGACGAGCCGGACTCCGGCCTGGACCCGGTCCGTACGGCGTTCATCTCGCAGCTGCTCATCGACGTCAACGCGCAGATCGACGCGACGATGCTGATCGTCACGCACAACATCGACATCGCCTCCACCGTCCCCGACAACATCGGGATGCTCTTCCGCCGCAACCTCGTCACCTTCGGGCCCCGCGAGGTGCTGCTCACCAGCCAGGAGCCGGTGGTCTCCCAGTTCCTCAGCGGCAGCCGGCTCGGCCCCATCGGCATGTCGGAGGAGAAGGACGCGGCGACGCTCGCCGCCGAGGGCTTCGACGCCGCCGCCTCGGCGGCCGGCCCGCGCGAGATCGTGCCGCAGCTGGAGCCGTCGCCCGGGATGCCGCCGCGGCAGGCGGTGGACCGGCACCGCGAGCGGGTGCTCGGCATGCTGACGCAGCTGCCGACCGCCGCCCGCCAGGCCATCCTCGCCGGCATCGGCGGCTCGGTCGCCCACGCGAAGACGCTGACCATGCCCGCGCCCCCGGAGGAGCGGCCGTGACGACGACCCTGCCGCCCGTACCGCATCCGCCGGACCCGCCGGACCCGGACCCCGGCGAGGAGCCGGCCGCCGCCGTACCGAAGGAGCCGCCCCCGGGCTGGTCCGTACCCGGCGCCGGGGCGCTGCGCGAGACTGGGAAGCTGTTCGCGCTGGCGCTGTCGGTGGCCCGGCTGTCCTTCAAGCGGCCGTTCCAGCTGCGCGAGTTCGTCGAGCAGTTCTGGTTCATCGCCAGCGTGACGATCCTGCCCGCGGCCCTGGTGTCGATCCCCTTCGGCGCGGTGATCGCCCTCCAGGTCGGCTCGCTCACCCAGCAGTTCGGCGCCCAGTCCTTCACCGGCGGCGCCAGCGTCCTCGCGGTCATCCAGCAGGCGTCACCGCTCATCGTGGCCCTGCTGATCTCCGGCGCCGGCGGCTCGGCGATCTGCGCCGACCTCGGCTCGCGGAAGATCCGCGAGGAGCTGGACGCGATGGAGGTCATGGGCGTCTCGCCCGTCCAGCGGCTCGTGGTGCCCAGGGTGCTGGCCACGATGGGCGTCGCGGTGCTGCTCAACGGGCTGGTCTCGGTCGTCGGCACGCTCGGCGGCTACTTCTTCAACGTCATCCTCCAGGGCGGCACCCCCGGCGCGTACCTCGCCAGCTTCTCCGCCCTCGCGCAGCTCCCCGACCTCTACATCAGCGAGATCAAGGCGCTGATCTTCGGGTTCATCGCCGGCATCGTCGCCGCCTACCGCGGCCTCAACCCGCGCGGCGGCCCCAAGGGCGTCGGCGACGCGGTCAACCAGTCCGTCGTCATCACCTTCCTGCTGCTGTTCTTCGTCAACACCATCCTGACGTCGATCTATCTGCAGGTCGTCCCCCCGAAGGGAGGCTGAGCGATGGCCCTGGTCCAGAAGGACGGCACGGCGGGGGAGCACGAGCGGCCCCCCCGGCGGCTGCGTCCCGGCCGGCTCCTCGACCGCCCGCTCTCCTGGCTCGACCAGGCCGGCGACCAGCTCATCTTCTACGTACGCGCCCTGCTGTGGACCCCGCGGGCCGCCCGCCGCTACCTCAAGGAGGTGCAGCGGCTGCTCGCCGAGGTCGCCTTCGGCAGCGGCGGCCTCGGCGTCATCGGCGGCACCATCGGCGTGATGTTCGCGATGACCCTGTTCACCGGCACGGTCGTCGGCCTCCAGGGCTACGCGGCCCTCAACCAGATCGGCACCGCCGCCTTCACCGGCTTCGTCTCCGCGTACTTCAACACCCGCGAGATCGCCCCGCTCGTCGCCGGCCTCGCCCTGTCCGCCACCGTCGGCGCCGGCTTCACCGCCCAGCTCGGCGCGATGCGGATCAACGAGGAGGTGGACGCGCTGGAGGGCATGGGCGTGCGCTCCATGCCGTACCTCGTCACCACCCGCATCATCGCCGGGGTCGTGGCGATCATCCCGCTCTACGGCATCGGGCTGCTCAGCTCCTACCTCGCCTCGCGCGCCGTGACGGTGTTCTACAACGACCAGGCCGCCGGCACGTACGACCACTACTTCAACCTCTTCCTCTCCCCGACCGACGTGCTCCTGTCGTTCATGAAAGTGCTGATCTTCAGCGTGATGGTGATCCTCGCGCACTGCTACTACGGCTTCCGCGCCACCGGCGGCCCCGCCGGCGTCGGCGTCGCCGTGGGGCGCTCGGTGCGTACCGCGATCGTGCTCATCGCGGTCACCGACTTCTTCCTCAGCCTGGCGATCTGGGGCACGACGACCACGGTGAAGGTGTCCGGATGAGCGACGCGCTGCAGACGACGAGACGCAGGCTGGCGGGGCTGGTGTTCCTGCTCGTGATGGCGCTGCTGGGGTGGCTGTCCGTCGCCGTCTACAACAAGGAGTTCACCGACACCGCGACCGTCACGGTCGAGACCGGCAGCGTCGGCAACGAGATGCACCCGTACGCCGAGGTGAAGATGCGCGGCGTCGTCGTCGGCGAGGTGCGGGAGATCTCCGCGGAGAAAGGCGGCGAGAGCGCCCGGCTGACGCTCGCCCTCAAGCCCGGCCAGCTCGACCGCATCCCGGCGGACGTGTCCGCTCAGATGCTGCCCACCACGCTGTTCGGCGAGCGGTACATCGCCCTCGTGCCGCCCGCGGACGGGGGCACGGCGGGCGAGACGCTGGCGGCGGGCGGCGTCATCCCGCAGGACCGCAGCGAGAACGCCATCGAGCTGGAGCAGGTGCTCGACAACGTGATGCCGCTGCTGACCGCCGTGAAGCCGTCGAAGCTCTCCGCCACCCTCACCGCCATGGCCGACGCGCTCGACGGCCGCGGCAAGAAGCTCGGCGACACCCTCGTCGAACTCGACGACCACCTGCGGAAGCTCAATCCGCACCTGCCGACGCTCAACCGCGACATCCGCGAGCTGGTCGAGTTCGGCCACCTCTACGCGGACACCGTCCCCGACCTGATCAAAGCGCTCCAGGACGCGACCACGACGAGCAGCACCATCGCCGAGAAGGCCGAGGACCTGGGCGGCCTCTACGGCACGCTGACGACCACGTCGCAGGACCTGGACACCTTCCTGGAGCAGAACCAGGAGAACATCATCCAGCTCTCCGCGGACGGCCGGCCCACGGTGGAGAAGCTCGCCGAGTACGCGCCGGCGTTCCCCTGCACGCTGCGTACCCTCGCCGACTTCGTGCCCGTCATGGACAAGGCGCTCGGCAAGGGCACCGGGAAGCCGGGACTGCACGCCGACGTCGAGGTGCTGCCCGCCCGCGGCAAGTACGTACCCGGCCGGGACACCCCCCGCTTCGACGCCGGCGGCGGCCCGCAGTGCTACGGCGTCCCCTATACCGGCGCGCCGTCCAGGACCGGCGGCGCGGCCGGCCGGCCGCAGTCCGCGAAGACGCTCGCCACCGGACTCGCCACCGACGTCGCCACCGACGAGACGGCCCTCGGGCTGCCCAACTCCCCCGCGGAGAACCAGCTTGTCAACGAACTCCTCGCGGCCGGCATGGAGAGCCCGCCCACCGACCTGCCCGACTGGTCGAGCGTGCTCGCCGGACCCGTCTTCCGCGGCACGGAGGTGCGGCTGAAGTGAACAGAAGAAGCATCGCGGGGCCCCTGGTCAAGTCCCTCGTCTTCGTCGCGGTCACCGCACTGGCGACCACCGCGCTCGCCTTCTCCATCGCCAACACCGGCGTCGGCCCCACCGACGGCTACAGCGCCCGCTTCACCGACGTCACCGGCCTCGTCGAGGGCGACAGCGTGCGGGTCGCGGGCGTGAAGGTCGGCGAGGTCGAGTCCATCGAGCTGAGCGGGCGGCGGCACGCGCGGGTGGAGTTCACCGTACGGGAGGGGCGTGAGCTGCCCGCCTCCGTCAACGCGTCGGTCAAGTACCTCAACATGGTCGGCCAGCGCTACATCGACCTGGAGCAGGGCGAGGGCCCGGTGGGCCGCTCGCTGCCGCCCGGCGGCACGATCCCGCTGGAGCGCACCCGGCCCGCGCTCGACCTCACCGAGCTGTTCAACGGCTTCCAGCCGCTGTTCCAGGGGCTGTCGCCGCAGGACACCAACAAGCTCGCGAACGAGATCGTCCAGGTCCTCCAGGGCCAGGGCGGGACGGTCGACAGCCTCGTCGAGACCGTCGGCTCGCTGACCAGCACGCTGGCCGCGAAGGACCAGGTGATCGGCGAGGTCATCGACAACCTCACCGAGGTGGTGGAGACCGTGAACACCCGCGAGAAGGAGTTCAACGACCTGCTGGTCACCCTCCAGGACCTGGTCTCCGGCTTCGCCGACGACCGCAAGCCGCTCTTCCGCGCCGTCGACGCCATGGGCGACCTGACGGCCAGCACCGCCGACCTCGTACGCGACGGCCGCGCCCCGCTGAAGGACGACATCCACCAGGTCGGCCGCGTCGCCGAACGGCTGGCGGACAACACGCCGCTGGTGGAGGAGTTCCTGGAGCGGACGCCGGTCAAGATGGCCACGCTGGGGCGGCTCGCCTCGTACGGCTCGTGGTTCAACCTCTACCTCTGCGAGGCGCAGGTGACGGGCGTGAGCACGTCCGACGGCAGCGAGCCGCCGACCGGGATCTCCGTGACCCAGCCGAGGTGCGAGCGATGAGACTGCCCGCGCTGAAACCCGTACGCGAACGCAACCCCGTCGCCGTGGCGCTGGTGGGGCTGCTGGTCCTCGCCCTCGGCGGGCTCGCCGCCTACCGCGCCGACGCACTGCCCGGCGCCGGCGGCGGCACCGCCTACACGGCCCACTTCTCCGAGGCCGCCGGGCTGCGCCCCGGCGACGAGGTGCGGGTCGCGGGCGTGAAGGTGGGCGAGGTGGACGGCGTCGGCCTCGACGGGGCGAAGGTCGCCGTCGACTTCACGGTGCGCGACGCCTGGATCGGCGACCGGTCCACCGCCGCCATCGCCATCGAGACGCTCCTCGGCGAGAAGTACCTGGCCGTGGATCCGCTGGGCGACGCCCGGCAGGACGCCGACCAGCCCATCCCGGTCGACCGCACCACCGCCCCGTACGACGTCACCCAGGCGTTCCAGGACCTGTCGTCCACCGTCGGGGAACTGGACACCGACGCCCTCGCGGACAGCTTCGAGGTGATCTCGGAGACCTTCGAGGACACCCCGCCGAACGTGCGCAAGGCGGCGAACGGGCTGGCGGACCTCTCCGAGACCATCTCCTCCCGGGACGCCGAGCTGGCCCGGCTGCTGTCCGGCAGCAACGAGATCACCAAGACGCTGAAGAACCAGAACGACACCTTCGAGACGCTGCTGGAGGACGGCAACGATCTGCTCGCCGAGGTACGCGCCCGGCGCGACGCGATCCACGCCCTCTTCACCGGCACCCGCGACCTGGCGAAGGAGCTGGACGGGCTGGTGGACGACAACGAGGCGCAGATCGGCCCCACGCTCGACGCCCTCGACCGGGTCACCGACGTGCTCCAGGACAACGAGAAGAACCTCGACAAGGCGCTGGCCACGGCCGGCCCGTACTACCGGCTCGTCGGCAACACCCTCGGCAGCGGGCGCTGGTTCGACAGCTACCTGTGCGGCCTGGTGCCCAAGGACTACGCGCCGGACGTCGTGCCGGCCGCCGGCTGCAAGCCGCCCAAGCCGGAGGGGAGCCGATGATGGCACTGCCAGGAAGAGCGGCCGCCCGGCGCGCCCGCGCGGCCGCCGGCAGGCTGCGGCCCCGCAGACCGGTCGCGCTGCTGGTCGCCGCGGCGGTGCTGGTGGCCGCGGGCACCTGGGGCGTACGGGCGCTCACCGGCCCCGAAGGCAAGGCGGTGACCGCCTACTTCGACTCCGGAGTCGGCCTGTACGAGGGCTCGGACCTCAAGATCCTGGGCGTCAGGGTCGGCACCGTGGACTCCGTCGAGCCCGAAGGGGACCGGGTGCGCGTCGGATTGACCCTCGACGACGGCGTCCGGGCACCCGCGGACGTCCAGGCCGCGGTCATCGCGCCGAGCGTCGTCTCCGGCCGCTACGTGCAGCTCAGCCCCGCCTACACGGGCGGCCCCGAACTCGCCGACGGCGACGAGATCCCCGTCGAACGCACCGCGACCCCGGTGGAGATCGACGAGCTGTACGCCTCCCTCACCGACCTCAGCGACGCCCTCGGCCCCGACGGCGCCAACGCCCAGGGGGAGCTGAGCGAGCTGCTCGAAACCGGCGCCCGCAACCTGGAGGGCAACGGCAAGGAGATCGGCGACAGCATCGACCGGTTCGGCGACGCGACGCAGACGCTCTCCGGCCGCAGCGGCGACCTCTTCGGCACGATCGAGAACCTGCAGTCCTTCACCACCATGCTGAAGAAGAACGACCGGCAGGTGCGCGACGCCGAGCGGCAGCTCGCCGACGTCGGCACCTTCCTCGCCGAGGACAAGGACGAACTGGCCGCGGCGCTGAAGGAACTGGGCCAAGCCCTCGGCAAGGTGCAGGGGTTCATCAAGGACAACCGCGGCCGGCTCAGGACCAACGTCGACAAGCTCGCCTCGCTGACCCGCATCCTCGTGGACAACCGGGCCTCACTCGCCGAGGCACTGGACGCCGCTCCGCTGGCCACCGACAACCTGCTGCGCGCCTACAACCCCGGCAAGCGCACCATCGACGGCCGCGGCAACCTCAACGAACTGAGCATGGGCGGCCCACCGGACGCCGGCCTGGCGAACACCGGCGGCGCCACCGGCCGCGAAGGGCTCGTACCGGCGCCCGCCGAGCGCCGCGCGGAGCTGCCCGCGCTGCCGCTGCCCGCGGTCGGCGACGTCTACGGCACGCCCGAGCAGGGAGGCGGCCGATGAACCGGCACCTCAAGACGGTCGCCGGGATCGCGACCGCCGCACTCGTCCTCGCCTCCCCCTTCGTGGTGATGGAGGTCTACCAGAGTGCCGATGTCGAGTTCACCGGCATCCAGGACCTGCCGCTGCCCGGCGGCGCCGACCTCGGGAGCCACCCGTACGAGGTCACCGCCGAGTTCGAGGACGTGCTGAGCCTCGTGCCGCAGTCCTCGGTCCGGGTCAACGACGTGGCCGTCGGCCGGGTCACCGACATCGAGGTCGCCGACGACGGCTGGACCGCGATGGTCACCATGAAGGTCAACGGCGACGTGCGGCTGCCGGCCGGCGCGTACGCCCGGATCGAGCAGTCGAGCCTGCTGGGCGAGAAGTACGTCCAGCTCCTGGCCCCGCCCGCGAAGAAGCCGGTCGACGCGCAGGACGCGGGCGGCCTCGGCACCGCCCCCGGGGACGTGACCGCGGCCGCGGCCCCGGCCGGCGCGGAGCCCGACATCCCGCTCGCCCGCACCAACCGCAACCCGGAGGTCGAAGAGGTCTTCGGCGCCCTCTCGATGCTCCTCAACGGCGGCGGCATCGAGCAGCTGCGCACCATCAGCCGGGAGCTGAACGACGCGCTCGACGGCAACGAGCCGCAGGTCCGCTCCATGCTCAAGCGCGTCGACACCCTGATGAAGAGCCTCGACGACAACAAGGACGGCATCACCGACGCGCTCGACAGCGTCAACCGGCTGTCCGCCACGCTCGCCACCCGCAAGACCGAGATCGGCGTCGTCCTCGACGACCTCAGCCCCGGCATGAAGGTGCTTGAGGAGCAGCGCGGCGCGCTGGTCACCATGCTGCGCTCGCTGGAACGGCTCTCCGACGTCGCGGTGGAGACCATCGACGCGAGCAAGGAGGACATGGTCGCCGACCTCAAGGCGCTGGGCCGGGTGCTGAAGAACCTCGCCGACGCCGGGGACGCGCTGCCGCAGTCGCTGGAGGTGCTGTTCACGTACCCCTTCACCGACGAGGTGCTGCGCGGCGTCAAGGGCGACTACCTCAACATCTACCTCACGGTGACCGCGCCTTCCGGTACGCAGATCATCCCGCCGCTGACCGAGGACCCGATCCCCGGTTCCGGCGACCCGGGCGGCGCCCCCGCGGGCACCGCCCTGACGCTGCCCCTGCCGTCCGTCGAGCCCACGGCGCCCGGCGGCGCCCCGCCGTCGTCCGGGGCGACCGGCGACCCGGCGCCGGACGACACGGCGTCGCGGGATCCGGGGTCCGGCACGCCCGGCGGCGACCCGTCCGACGGCGCCGGCACGCCGTCGGGGTCGCCGACGGACAGCCCGGCCGGTACGGAGCCCGCGTCGCCCCCGGCGTCCGGCAGCCGGTCACCCGGGGGTGAGAACTCGTGATCACCAGGTCCGTCATCGTCAAGAACATCGTGTTCGCCGTGGTCGCGGTGCTCGTCATCGGGTACGTCGGCGTGCGCTACGCCGACCTCGGACGCTACGTGGGCATGCGCGACTACTACACGGTCCGCGTCGAACTCGCCGAGACCGGCGGGCTGTTCACGCACGCGGAGGTCACCTACCGCGGGGTGTCCGTCGGGCGCGTCGGGTCGATCGAGCTGACCGACACGGGCGTCGAGGCCGAACTGCAGATCCGCGACTCCGCGCCGCCGATCCCCACCGACCTGTCCGCCGACGTCGCCAACTACTCGGCCGTGGGCGAGCAGTACATCGACCTCAAGCCCGCCGGCGGGTCCGGCCCGTACCTCGCGGACGGCGCCGTCGTCGGCCGCCAGCACACCGCGACACCCGCCCCCGTCACCAACCTCCTCACCAGCATCGACTCCTTCGCCACCTCCGTCGACACCGGCGAGCTGCGCACCGTCGTCGACGAACTCGGCGACGCCCTCGCCGGCCAGGGCGAGAACCTCCAGCGGCTCCTGGACACCGGCAGCGAGTTCGTCCGCGCCGCCGACGAGGCACTGCCGTACAGCACCCGGCTCATGATCGACGGCGAGACGGTGCTGCGCACGCAGAACGACTCCGGCGAGGCGCTGCGGGAGTTCGCGGAGGGCGCCGAGGAGCTGACCGCGCAGCTCAAGCGCTCCGACGGCGACCTGCGCCGCGTCGTCGAGGCCGGGCCGGGCGCCGCGAGCCAGGTCACCGGCCTGCTGCGGGACCTCGACCCGAGCCTGAGCATCCTGCTCGCGAACCTCCTGACCACCTCGGAGATCGCCGTGACCCGGCAGGACGGCCTGGAGCAACTGCTCGTCCAGCTGCCGCAGGTCGCCGCCGCCGGCTCCACCGCCATCACCTCCGACGGGGCGCGCTTCGGCCTGGCCCTCAGCTTCTTCGACCCGCTGCCCTGCACCCAGGGGTACGGCTCCACGGCGTACCGCAACGGCCTCAGGACCAGCCCGGCGGGCTTCAACACCGCCGCCCGCTGCACCGCCCCGGCGGCCGGCGGCGTCAACGTCCGCGGCTCCGCGCACTCCCCGGGCGGCGGCGCCGTACCCGCTCCGGCCAAGCCGGGCTCCGGCCTCGCCGACGACCGGCCGGGCACCCGCGCCGCACCCGGCGCCCTGCCCGGCGCGCTCGGACTGCCCGCGACCGGCGACGGACCCACCGACATGGCCGGGCTGCTCGGCCTGAAGGAGGCGCGATGAGCACCCGACTGCCCCCGCTCCGGGGCGTACCGCAGCGGCGGACGGTCCTCGCCGCGCTCGCCGCCGCCCTGGTCCTCGCCTTCGCCGGCTTCTCCGCCTGGCGCTACGCGGACGCCGCGACCCGCGACGACCTGGACTTCGCCCGCGAGCGCGACCGCGTGCTCGCCGCCGGCCAGGAGCACATCGGGACGCTCAACAGCATCGACGGTGCCGACCCCGACGCGGGCCTGGCGCGCTGGCAGGACGCCACCACCGGGCAGCTGCACGAGGACCTGCGCCGGTCGCGGGCCGCAAGCGCCGACGCCTTCGAGCGCGCCGGTATCACTGCCCGCGCGACGGTCACGGAGGCCGCCGTCACCGAGCTGGACACGCGCGCGGGCACCGCGAAGGCGCTGGCCACGCTGCGGGTGGAGACCAGCGGCGGGGCGGAGGGGACGCGTACGGACCGCAAGCGGTACGAGGCGGGACTCGAACGGACGGCGGACGGCTGGAAGATCGCGTCGCTCACCGCGATCACGGTGGAGGGGAGCGGGACATGAGCCGGGACAGCACGGCGGGGACCGCCGTCACCGCACGCGAGCAGGATCCGGCGGAGCGGGCGGAGCAGCGGGAGCCGGAGGAGCCGGGGCAGAAGGGGGACCCGGCGGCCGGGCCACCCGAGCCCGGCACGACCGGCGAGTCCGCCGAAGCCGCCGAGCCCTCCGAGTCCGGCGGCGCGGAGCGTACGCGCCGCGGGACCGCAAGCCGCCGCCTGCGCGTCGCCGGCGTCGCGCTGCTGGCCGCGCTGCTCCTCGCCGGTACGGGCCTGCTCGTCCAGGCCGCGCGGCTCAACGGCGACGACGCGCTGGCCAACCGCGCGCTGACCGACGCCTCCGCCACCGCGGCCGTCTCCGGCGACGTCAGCAACGCCCTCAGCAAGGTGTTCTCGTACGCGCCGGAAGACCCCGGCGTCACCGCCAGGGACGCCGACGAACTCCTCGCCGGCCGCGCCCGCGAGCAGTACCGCCGGCTCTTCGGCCAGATCCAGCAGCGGGTCGTCGCCCAGGAGCTGACGCTGACGACCCACGTCGTACGCGCCGGGGTGGTCCGCCTCGACGGCGACGACGCCACCTTGCTGGTCCTCCTCGACCAGGTCACCGAGCGCAGGGGCGAGGACCCCGCGAGCGTCGGCGCGCAGCTGTCCGTCACCGCCGAGAAGCAGGACGGGCAGTGGCGCATCACCGACCTGAAGTCCCGCTAGCGAAAGGGCGGATCGACGTGAGCCTCAGGAAGAACCCCCTGCTGGCGCTGGCCCTCGTGGCGGTGGCGCTGGCGGCGGTGCTCGCGGCCTGGGCCGGCACCTCCTGGTACGCGGCCGCCGACGACGACGCGGCGGACTTCGCCGCCTCCCGGGACGACGCGCTGGCCGCCGCCCGGCAGGCCGTGACGAACCTCAACACCCTCGACCACCGCGACCTGGACGAGGGCCTGGACCGCTGGGAGGCGTCCGCCACCGGCGAACTCCTCACCCAACTCCGGCAGGGCCGCGACGGGTTCGAGAAGGAGGTGCGGAAGGCGGAGACGGTGACCACGGCCGAGGTGCTGTCGGCGGCGCTGACCGAGCTGGACGACCGGGCCGGCCGGGCGGACGTGCTGGTGGCGGTCCGTATCACCGTCGCCGCGCCCGGGGAGAAGCCGCAGGCGAAGCAGAGCCGGATGCTCGGCGAGGTCACCCGCACCGGCGACGGCTGGAAGCTCAGTGCCCTCGGGCAGGCGCCGGCGGGCGACTCCGCGGGCGGGAACGCGAGCGAGGGGTCGGGCGAGGGCTCCGGCCAGGGCGCCGACCAGGGATCGGGCTCGGACTCGGGCCGGGCCGGCGAAGCCGGGCAGTGAACTTCCGGAGAGGACCGCACAGATGTCGACGACCCGCCACCTGATCAACCGGCGCCGCCGCACCGCACCCCCCGCCGGGGAGTCCCCGGCGGCGGCCCGGCGGCAGTCCGCGTCCGCCGTACGTGCCAGGCCCAGGACCCGGCCCGCGGCCCGGCCGGCGGAGTCCGCCGCCAAGCAGGGCCCGGTGCCCGCGCGGCGCCCGCGGGGCGGCGGCGGGGACCGCGGCGCCGGCTCCGCGGCGCCGGCGCGCGGCGGGCGCCTCACCGCGGCGCTGGGCGCCGCCGCCGTACTCCTCGGCTGCTTCGCGGCCTTCGCCGCCGTGCAGGCGAGCGGCGGCGACGACCCGGCCGCGGAGAACGCGGCGCTCGTGGACGCCCCGCTGACCAGCGAGGTCAAGGGCGGCGTCGGCGAGGCCGTGGAGGCGGTGTTCTCCGTCGACTACACCGACCTCGACGAGAACCGGCAGGCGGCCCGCACGTACCTCACCGGCAAGGCCGTCGGCCAGCACCGGCAGATGCTCGCGGACGTCCGCGAGCAGGCCCCGTCGCAGAAGCTCGTCCTCACCACCACCGTGACCGACTCGGCCGTGGAACTCGCCGACGACGGTGCGGCCCGCGTGCTGGTCTTCGCCGACCAGCGCAACACCCGTACGGACACGGACGAGACGTCGTACGGCGCCGCGATGGTCGCGGTGGACGCGGTGAAGGACGACGGCAGGTGGCGGATCTCGAACATCGACACCTTCGGCTGACGGCAGGGCGGGCACGGCGTTCACGACGGCCACGGCGCTTCACGATGTCCACGGCGAACCACTGCACACCCTCGACTTCCGCCGGGAGGCAGGTCCATGGCTTCACTCAGCAGGATGCGCCACAGCGTGGCGACGGCGGCGCTCGCGGCGGCGGCGATGGTCGCGCTCACCGCCTCGCAGGCCCCGGGCGACGAACCCGGCCGGGCGGCGGGCGGCGGCGGGGCCGACGACCGGCTCGACACCGCGCCCGTGCTGCCGCCGGGGACCCCGGGCGACGGGCAGTACCACACCGAGATCCCGCCGCTGCAGGGCATGGACCCGGTCGTCGGCACGGATCCGACGCCGCCCGCCGTGATCGAGCAGCAGTCGGGCGTCCCGGCGACCGTGCTCGCCGCATACCGCAAGGCGGAGCGGCGGCTCGCGGTGAGCGACCCCGGCTGCGGGCTGCCGTGGGAACTGCTGGCCGCCATCGGCAAGGTGGAGTCCGGCCACGCCCGCGGCGGCGCGGTCGACGCGGACGGCACCACCCTGACCCCGATCCTCGGGCCCGTGCTCAACGGCAACGGCTTCGCGAACATCGCCGACACCGACGGCGGCCGCTACGACGGCGACACCGGCTTCGACCGGGCCGTGGGGCCGATGCAGTTCATCCCGTCGACGTGGGCGGGGTGGGCCGCGGACGGCAACGGCGACGGGCGCTCGGACCCGAACAACGTCTACGACGCGACGCTGGCGGCCGGCAACTACCTGTGCGCGGGCGCGCGGGACCTGACGGCGGCGGCGGACCTGGACCGGGCGATCCTGAGCTACAACTACTCGCGGGACTACCTCAACACCGTGCTGGCGTGGCTCGGGTTCTACCGCTCCGGCGTGCACGCCGTGCCGGACGGCACGGGCGTACTGCCCGCCAGCTCCGGCGCCGGCAACCCCCGTTCCGTACCGGAGAAGGGCAGCCGCAAGACGCCGGGCGGCGGCTCCGACGGGCCGGGCGGCGGCATCGTCGTGGGGCCGAAGCCGGACCCGCCGGGCGGCAGTTCGGGGGGTACGGGCGGCTCGGGCGGCTCGGGCGGCACCGGGGATCCGGGCGGTACGGGCGACCCGGGCGGCGACTCCGGCGGTGGCGACCCGAGCCCCGGGCCCAGCCCCAGCGAACCGGGTGAGACCGGCGGCTCCGGCGACCCGGGCGGCGACCCCGGCGGCGGCACGGGCGACCCCGGCGACCCGGACCCCAGCGACAGCTGCTCCGCCGACCCCGGCGATTCGCCGTCGCCCAGCGAGGGCGGCACCGGTGACACCGGCGACCCCGGCGACCCCGGCGACCCGGGTGACCCCGGCGATCCGGGTGAGTCCCCGTGCCCGGACGACTCCACCTCGCCGGACCCGTCCGGCACCACCTGACGGCCCTTCCCCGGCTCGGCTCCGGCCCGGCCCGGGGACGCACAGCGGATCGCCCGGTCCGCGCCATGGCGCGGACCGGGCGATCCGCGTCGGCCCCGCCGCCCGTGCGGCCGGGCCGGACCGTGCGTCATGCCCGGGCTCAGACCAGCTTGGCGTCGAGCGTGATGTTCTTGACGCCCGCCAGCGCCTGGCTCACCGGGCAGTTCTTCTTGGCGTCCTCGGCGGCCGCCTGGAAGTCCTCCTCGGACAGCCCCGGCACCGTCGCGCGCACCGTCAGCACGATGCCGGTGATGCCCTCGCCCGGCTGGAACGTCACGTCGGCGCTGGTGTCGAGGGACTCGACCGTGTGGCCCTTGCCGGCCAGGCCGTGCGAGAAGGCCATGGAGTAGCACGCCGAGTGGGCCGCCGCGATCAGCTCCTCGGGGCTGGTCTTGCCGCCGGGCTCGGCGGAGCGGGCCGGCCAGCTCACGTCGTACGTGCCGATCTTGGAGGACTCGAGGGCGACGGTCCCCTTGCCCTCGAGCAGGTTGCCCTCCCAGTGGGTCTTCGCGGTGCGGGTGGTTGCCATGGCGGTCAGCCTCCGAGTCTGGAGCGAAAGACGGTACGTGCCCCAAGTTATCGGTGCCGGGGCGCCCGAGCGCGTCCGGGCGGCGCCCGGGGGCCTGCGTGGCGCAGATCACAGGAGAGCCGGGAAATAGCGGGGAGTGCTTCCCCGTTTAGCTGGTGTCGAAAGAAAGCGGGGAGTGATTCCCCGGAAGCCACCAGGGAGGCAACCATGGGCATGCGCAAGGGCGCCACGCTCCCCGAGCAGCGGCAGCCGCGTATGCGCGCCGACGCCTCCCGCAACCGCGAACGGATCATCGACGCCGCCCGGGAGGCGTTCGTGGAGTGGGGCCCCGAGGTCCCGCTCGACGAGATCGCCCGCCGCGCCGGCGTCGGCAACGCGACGGTCTACCGGCACTTCGCCGACCGCCGCGAGCTGATCATCCAGGTGACCCTGAAGTCCATGCGCCGCATCGCGGAGCTGGCGGAGGCCGCGCTCGCCGAGGACGCCGACGCGTTCGAGGCGCTGCGGGGCTTCGTCCACCGGGGCGCCGACGAGCGGATCGGGTCGCTGTGCCCGCTGCTCGCCGACGGCTTCGATGTCGCGGCCGCCGAAGTGGCGGCCATGCGCGAGCGGCTCGACACCGCACTGGAGAACCTGATGGCGCGGGCCCGCGCCGAGGGCACGCTCCGGGCGGACGTCGGCGTCGGCGACCTGATGGTCGCGCTCGCCCAGCTCACCCGACCGCTGCCCGGTCTGGAATGCAGTGTGGGGTTCGACACGTACACGCACCGGCACCTGGAGCTGTTTCTCGACGGGCTGATGAATCCGGCCAGGTCAACGCTGTCCGGCAGTGCCGCCACGTTCGAGGCTCTCAGGCAGAAGGGCACATGAAAATGAGGTGATCCACGGCCGATGAGTCTGTTCTGATCATCGAGACTCTTCTTCCTTCCGAGCCCTGTGCGGTGATGAGCACCGGTTCGTTCTGATTCGTACCAAGATCAACCCTGAACTCGAATGGTGGGTACCCCCATGCCAGAAACGGCACTGCAGCCTGATCCGAGGCGCTGGAAAGCCCTCGCGTTCATCGCTGTGGCCCAGCTGATGGTCGTCCTCGACGCGACCATCGTGAACATCGCGCTGCCCTCCGCGCAGGAGGACCTCGGCATCTCCGACGGCAACCGCCAGTGGGTCATCACGGCCTACGCGCTCGCCTTCGGCGGCCTGCTGCTCTTCGGCGGCCGCATCGCCGACCTCTGGGGCCGCAAGCGCACCTTCATCACCGGCCTCGCCGGCTTCGCCGCCGCCTCCGCGCTCGGCGGCGCGGCGACCGGCGAGGTCATGATGTTCGGCGCCCGCGCCCTGCAGGGCGTCTTCGGCGCGCTGCTCGCGCCCGCCGCCCTGTCCCTGCTCGCCGTCCTCTTCACCGACGGCAAGGAGCGGGCCAAGGCGTTCGGCATCTACGGCGCCATCGCCGGCGCCGGCGGCGGCGTCGGGCTGATCCTCGGCGGCGTGCTGACCGAGTACCTGGACTGGCGCTGGACGTTCTTCGTGAACATCCCGTTCGCCGTCGTCGCCATCCTCGGCGCGATGGCCGTCATCCACGACCCCAAGGGCAGCCGGAACCGCTCCACGCTCGACATCCCGGGCGTGCTGCTGGCGACCACCGGTCTGGTGGCGCTGGTCTACGGCTTCACCCGGGCCGAGTCGAACGGCTGGACCGACACCCTGACGCTGGTCATGTTCGTCGCGTCCGTGGTGCTGCTGGCCGCGTTCGTGGCGGTGGAGGCCAGGGTCAAGAACCCGCTGCTGCCGCTGCGCGTCCTGCTCGACCGCAACCGCGGCGGCATCTACCTGTCGCTCGGCCTCGCGGTCATCGCGATGTTCGGCGTCTTCCTGTTCCTCACCTACTACCTGCAGGTCGTGAAGGGGTACACCCCGGTCAAGACCGGCCTGGCGTTCCTCCCGATGATCGTGGGCATGATCATCGGCTCGACGCAGATCGGCGCCCGGCTGATGACCCGCGTGCAGCCGCGGCTGCTGCTGGTGCCCGGCTTCCTCGTGGGCGCCCTCGGCATGCTGCTGCTGGCCCAGATCGAGCCCGGCAGCTCGTACGCCGCAGTCGTCCTGCCCGGTCTCATCCTGCTGGGCCTGGGCCTCGGCACGGCGTTCATGCCGGCCATGTCCCTGGCCACCTTCGGGGTGGAGCCGCGCGACTCCGGCGTCGCCTCGGCGATGGTCAACACCTCGCAGCAGGTCGGCGGCGCCATCGGCACCGCGCTGCTGAACACGATCGCCGCCAGTGCCACGACCGACTGGATCTCCTCGCACGGCTCCGAGGCCCGCAGCCTGGGCCGCCAGGGCTTCGAGAACTCCGCGGCCGTGCACGGCTACTCGACGGCGATCTGGTGGGCCGTCGGCATCCTGGTGGTCTCCGCCGCCATCGCGTACGCCCTGGTCAACGCCCGGGCCCAGGGAGGCCACGAGGTCTCCGGCGACGGCACGGGCGCGGGCACGGCGGACGAGGCGCAGGCGCCGGTGATGGTCCACTGACCGCGCTCGCGCACTGACTCAAAGGAGAGTTCAGGGCTGAGCGAAGGCCCCTTTCCGTTCCTCGGGGGGACGGGAAGGGGCCTTCGGCATGCCTGCCTGCGCCGGCTCTCTCTGTCTCTCTCTGTCTCTCTGTCTTTCTCTGTTTCTCAGTCTCCCCGGATCTCAGCCGAGTTGGAGGGAGCGCTTGGCCAGCCCCATCCAGAAGCCGTCGATGACGCTGCGCTGGCCGGCCAGGTCGCCCTCGGCGGCGCCGAGGGTGACGAACAACGGCGCGAAGTGCTCGGTACGGGGGTGGGCCAGCCGGCCGGCGGGCGACTTGTGCGCGAAGTCCAGCAGCCCGTCCACGTCCTGCGCCGCCAGCGCCTCCCGGCCCCAGGCGTCGAACTCCGCGGACCACGCCGGCGGCCCGTCGCCCTTGTGCCGCAGCGCGGCGAGGTTGTGGGTGAAGAAGCCGCTGCCCACGATCAGCACGCCCTCCTCGCGCAGCGGCGCGAGCCGGCGGCCGAGGGCGAGCAGCCGCTCCGGGTCGAGGGTCGGCATGGAGATCTGGAGCACGGGGATGTCGGCGTCCGGGTACATCTCCACCAGCGGCACGTAGGCGCCGTGGTCGAGGCCGCGGTCCGGGAAGTCCTGCACGCCGTCGCCGGGGGTGCGCAGCAGCTTGCGCACCGACTCGGCCAGCGCGGGGGCGCCGGGGGCCGGGTAGCGCACGCGGTAGTAGCGCTCGGGGAAGCCCCAGAAGTCGTGGACCAGCGGGACGGTGGTGGTGGCGCCGAGGGCGAGCGGGGCCTCCTCCCAGTGCGCCGAGACCACGAGGACGGCGCGCGGGCGGGGCAGGTCGGCGGCCCAGGCCGCCAGCTCGGCGGGCCAGACGGGGTCGTCGGCCAGCGGCGGGGCGCCGTGGGAGAGGTAGAGCGCGGGCATGGTCGGCATGGCGAGTCCTGAATCCTCTGGAAGTTTAGACTTCAACTATACCCGCGCTCGTGCGCATGCGCGGCGGCGCGTACGCGCAGGCGTACGGGCCGCGTCAGAACACCGGGTCGAGGAGCGCGACCGACTGCAGCGCCGCGACCCGCGCGGTGTCGTCGCCGACGTCGAGCGCCGTGTCGACGAACTTGATCGTGTGCTCGTCGCCGTGCGCCGCCGCCCGGGTCAGCAACTCGTCCGCCGCCTGCGCCGCGTCCCCCGCCGGCGGCGCGGGGATGCGCTCCGGCGGCAGCGGGGCGGCCGGTTCGTACGCGGCGGTGACGGCGGCGCTCGCCGCCCACGCGGCGGCGTAGCTCGGGACCCACAGGTCGCGGGGGAGCGCGGGCAGGGTGCGGAGCACGGCGTTCGGGGCGGTCGCGGCGTGCACCAGCATCAGCGGCTCGCCGTGGCCGTACGCCGCATAGCGGTGGACCGCGGCCCGCACCAGCCCGGCCAGCGCCTCGCGGGCCTCCTCCGGCGTACGCGCCGGGGCCAGCGCGCTCACCGCCGCCGGCCAGCCGGGCGTCGACTCCGGGGTGAGCTGCGCCAGCCGCTCCCGGATCCCGCCGGCCTGCGCCGGCACGGCGGGCACGCCGGCCAGCGCGGCGTCCGGCGTCGCGGTGCCGTCGGGGACGGGGGCGCTGGGCAGCCGGGCGTAACGGGCGGCCCAGTAGCCCAGGGCGTGCGCCAACTCCGTGACGCGGGGCTCGGTGACGGTCCGGCCCGCGGCCTCGGTGTCCTGGAGGGTCCGTACCGCATGGCCCGCGCGGATCACCGTGTGCGTGGCGGCGCCGGCCAGCCCGGGCAGCAGCCGCGGCCACCACTCGGCCAGCACCTCGCGCCACGGGCGGTCCGTGAGCTCCCGCGCGAAGTACGCCGGCCAGTCGCCGAGCCGCGACGGGTCGCCGAGCGCCTCGCGCCAGGCCGCGGGGTCGATGGGGCGGGCCTGCGGCGGCATGTCCTCCAGCTTGTCGCGGTAGCGGTCCAGCCAGCGGTGCACGGTCGCCGCCCGGTCCCCGTACACCAGGGCCTCGACGGCCATCGGCCCGTGGTTGGACAGCCAGCCGTCCCGCTCGGGTCCCGAGGCGTGCAGTCGCTCCAGGGCCTCGTCGAGCACTCCGCTGTCGTCCCGGGTGCGGCCCGGGCCCGTCTCCGTACGCGCTTCCTCGCGGCTCATGTCCATGCATCGAACCTACGGCGGCCCCCGCCCGGCCCGTAACGGCCGCGGGCCCTAGGTCCCCCGTAGGTCCGCGGGCCCAGGCCGCACCGCCGCTTTCCGGCCGCGGGAGCAACCAGAAGGCGCCGCGCGCCGTCTTCACAGGGGGAGGGCGGCCCCGGACGGCGCCGCCCAGGGGGGAAGGCCACGATGTCGAACGTGACGGGCATCTCGCGGATCCGCTGCCGCCGGCACCGGCCGAGGGCGTCGGCAACCGCCGTCCGCCCGACCTGACCAGGCTGTCTCCGGCCCGTACGGCGCTCCGTACGGCCACCTGAGCCTGCCTTGTGGCGGTGCAGGGTACTGCAAGATCACGAAAATCGGTGCACTCGAGGGGAATTCTGTCCTGATTCTCTTCGTTGGACAGGGCGTAAGGGACACCCGGTAGGTGTCGGACCACCGGTTGACGAACTCACTCGCAAGGGAGAACGCATGGCAACCCGTGCCGTCGCCCGCCGCCAGGCCGAGACCCCGGCCGGTGGGGCAAGCAGCGCTCGCGGCGCTCGCGCCAAGAGCGGCGAGATCGCCGACCGCGACCTCGTCGGGATGTACCTCGACGAGATCGCGCGGACGCCGCTGCTCGACGCCGCGAAGGAAGTCGAGCTCTCCCTGGACATCGAGGCCGGCGTCTACGCCGAGAAGCTGCTCGCCGGCGAGGCGAAGCCCGAGGCGGTGGACGCGCCGAGCGCGTCGGCGAACCGGGAGGAACTCGAAGCGATCGTGGCCCAAGGCGACCGCGCCAAGGACCTGTTCATCCGCTCGAACCTCCGCCTGGTCGTCGCCGTCGCCCGCCGCTACCCGCGCAGCGGGCTGCCGCTCCTCGACCTGATCCAGGAGGGGAACGCCGGCCTGGTGCGCGCGGTCGAGAAGTTCGACTACAAGAAGGGCTTCAAGTTCTCCACGTACGCCACGTGGTGGATCCGCCAGGCCATCACCCGCTCCATCGCCGACCAGTCCCGGACGATCCGGCTGCCCGTCCACCTCGTCGAGGAGCTGGGCCGCATCCGGCGCGTACAGCGCGAGTTCAACCGCGAGCACGGCCGTGAGCCGGAGCCCGCCGAGGTCGCCGCCGAGCTGGGCTCGACGCCCGAGCGCGTGACGGACGTCCTCGACTGGGCCCGCGACCCGGTCAGCCTCAACATGTCGGTGGACGACGAGGGCGAGACCCAGTTCGGCGACCTGCTGGAGGACACCGGCGCGGACTCGCCGGAGGACTCCGTGCTGGTGATGATGCGCCGCGAGGAGCTGGAAGACCTCATCGGCCGGCTGGAGCCGCGCACGGCGTCGATCATCAAGGCGCGGTACGGCATCGAGGACGGGCGCGAGCGCACGCTGACCGAGGTCGGCAAGCAGCACGGCCTGACCCGCGAGCGGATCCGGCAGATCGAGAAGCACGCGCTGGTCGAGCTGAAGAAGCTCGCCCGCGACACGGGCTTCGAGTCGGCCGCGTAACGCCGTACCCCGAACAGCCCCCGGCGTCTCCCCCCGGCACCGGGGGCTTCTCCTGCCCGCCCGCTCACGCGCGCGGGCAGAGTGCGGCCGCGGTCACCTCCGAGAGCCGCAGCGCGGTGTCGAAGTGGGGGGTGAGACGGGTCTTCGTCAGGGCGAACGAGATGCCGGACACGGGGTCCGCCCAGACGCAGCTGCCGCCGCCACCGACCCAGCCGAACGTGGTCGGCGTCTCCTCCGGTGACGTACCGATGCGGCCGAGCGGATAGCCGAGCGCGAGCCGCGCAGGGTTGCCGAAGACCTGGTCGGTGCCCTCGAAGGCCACCGCCGTCAGCTCCCCGAGCCGGCCGGAACCGATGAGCCGGCCGTCGAGGACCGCGGCGTTCATGGCGGCGACGCCCCGCGCGGTGAAGGTGCCGACCGACGGGACGTCCGCCCGGAGGATCTCGCGGCTGTTGCCCATGGCCGCCGTCGGCCGCATTTCCCAGGGCGCGAGAACGGCGCCGTCGCCGGGCGGGGCGGCCGGCCGCGGTGCGGCGTCCTCCACCGGCCGCGGTGCGGCGTCCTCCAACCGTGCCAGCCGGGGCAGGTCGGCCCGCGGTACACCGAAGTACAGGTCGCCGTCGAGGCCCAGGGGCTCGGCGACCCACTCGTGCAGGAGCCGGCGCATCGGTCTGCCCGTGGCGCGGCGTGCGACCTCGCCGACGAGGAAGCCGAAGGTGAACGAGTGGTAGCCCGTTTCCGTCCCGGGCCGCCACCGCGGTTCGGCACCGGCGAGCGCCGTGCACACCCGCGGCCAGTCGGCCAGATCGGCGGGCCCGATACCGCGGGGCATCGCGGGCACGCCGGCCGAGTGCGTCAGCACATGCCGCAGCGTCGCGGTCTCCTTGCCGCGGGCACCGAACTCCGGCCACAGCTCGGCCACCGGCGTGTCGTAGCCGACGGCACCGGTCCCGACGAGCAGGTGGGCGATCAGCGACGTCATCACCTTCCCGGCGGAGAAGCTGAAGACCGGGGTCTCCGGGGTCATCCCGCGGCCGGTGCGGCGGTCGGCGGCACCGGCGACGGCGTCGACGACGAGAGCACCGCGGTGGTGGACGGCGACCTGGAGGCCCGATTCGGCACCGGACGCCACGAGTTCGTCGAGGATGCCCTGGACCCGGCGCTGGAGCGAGGGCGCCGTACTCACCGGCCCGGCCAGGTGTAGCGGGTCTGGCTGGACACCGGCAGCTTGCCGAAGGCGAATCCGGTGGCCGGCGCCACCCGGTACAGCCTCACGTCGCCCGCGATGACGGCCTCGCCCAACCCGTACCAGGTACCCCCGGGGTCGGTCAGATGCGCGCCGTACTTCGTCTCGAAGTCCGCGACGGCCCGCTCCCGCTCGGAGCGGTCGTCGACCGGAGACGCGACGCCCTCGATGACGACGTCCATCCCGGTCAGGGCATTCGTGCCGGTCGTCAGCACGCAGTGCGGATCGTGGTCCAGATTGCGCGCCTTGCGCTCCTGGCCGCCCGTGGTGAAGCACATGCCGCCCAGGCTCCACGCCGCCAGCAGCGGCGTCACGTGCGGGCGCCCATCGGGCCGCACCGTGGAGAGCCAGAACACCTCCGCCTCGCCGATGACCGCCAACGCCGCCGCCCAGGGCGTCGCCCGGGCGGCCGGAGACGAGAACGGCCCCAGCTCCGCATCCGGTTCGCTCTCCCGCATGTCGCATCACTTCCTCGGTGAGGCACGTATGGCCGCCATGCGCCGGCGCGGCAACGCAGGCAGGCCGACAGGTCGCCATGATGACCCGGGCCCGCCGGGAAACTCATCGCTCTCCGCGCGCCCCGGCAGCCCGTGTCCCCCGCAGGGGACGGGCTTCAGATGGTGCCGTAGAGGTCGCGGTAGGACGGGAAGACACCGCCGGGGCCGTCGACGCTTTCGGCGGCGCGGAGCGCCTTGGCCATGGCGCGGGTCAGGACGTCCGCACCGGCCGCGAACACCTCGTTGAGGGCGCCGGCCTCCTGGTGCACCGCGAACGCCGGGTCGGCGGCGACGTCGTCGGGCGGCAGCAGCGGCCGGGCGCCGGTGGCCAGGGCGAACACCGTGTCGCCGTCGGAGAGCAGGTGCGCGGGGCGTACGGCCCGGGCCAGGCCGTCGTGCGCGGAGCCGGCCATCTTCTGCGCCTGCGCCTTGCCGAGCGCGGCGTCCGTGGCGACGACGGCCAGCGTGGTGTTCAGCGGCGGGCGGGCCGAGGCGGCGAACCGCCGCGCGGTCTCCTCCCGGGCCGCCGCCAGCCGCCGCACCGCGGCAGCGTGCACCTCCGCCCCGGGCAGCCCTCCCGCGACACCGCCCGCGACGCGCCGCCCGCCACCCGCCGAAGAACCCCCGGGGGGGACCCCCCGCCCCCCATCCCCGCCCTTTGCTTCGCCGGGCTTCGCGCCACCGCCCGGGGTCCCGCCGGCTTCGCCGTACAGCTCCGCATACAGCGCGCCCGTGGCCGGGTCGGTGCCGGAGCCGGCCGCGTTGACGACAGCGAGCGCGGCGACCGTGGTGCCGGACGGCAGCACGGTGCTCGCCGACCCGACCCCGCCCTTCATCGCCCCGCACACCGCACCCGTGCCCGCGCCGACGTTGCCCTGCGCGACCGGGGCGCCGGACGGGGTGTCCGCGGCCGCGGCGGCGGCCTCGCGGCCCATGGCGGCGCCGGGGCGGGCCCGGAAGTCGCCGCCGCGGCCCAGGTCGAACAGCGCCGCCGCCGGCACCACCGGGACCACTTGCGCCGGGTCGGGCCCCACCCGGAAGCCGCGGCCCTGCTCCTCGAGCCAGGCCAGCACGCCGGAGGCGGCGGCCAGCCCGTACGCGGAGCCGCCCGTGAGCACCACCGCCTCCACGCGCTGCACGATGTTGCGCGGGTCGAGGGCGTCGGTCTCCCGGGTGCCGGGCCCGCCGCCGCGTACGTCCACGGAGGCGACGGCACCGCCCTCGGGAGCGAGCACCACCGTCGTCCCGGTCAGCCAGCCGCCCCCGGTCCGCGACGCGTGCCCGACGCGCACTCCCGCCACGTCCGTGATCCCGTCCACGCCCATGCAACGCACCCTAACCGCGCGCCCACCGCCCCCGGACCGGCCGGAGGGCCCTCCGACCGCGCCCCCGCCTCCGGCGGGGGCCGCCGCGTACCCTGGGGTGCATGAGCACCGAGCCCGAGAACCCGCTCGTCTTCGACGACCCGCTGGCGCAGCCGAGCCGGGACGACACCGACGAGGGCTGGGGCGAGCGGCCCGCCGCCGAGGGGAGCGCGGCCGATCTGGCGCGCTTCCTCGACGAGAAGCCACCCCACCACATCTGACGCCGCACGGTCCGATGCCGCCCGGGCCCTTCGCGGGCCCGCGGTCGGCGGACAGCCGCCCGCTGCCCTACCTCTGCGTCGGCAGCGTGCCGCCTTCGCGGCTCGGCGAGGCGCCGTTGCCGTTGCGCTGGGCCACCAGCTCGTCGCGGATCTGCGTCAGCAGCTCGATCTCCGTGGCCTCCGCGGGCGTCTCCGCCACCGCCCCCTTCGCCGCCTGCCGCTCCCTGAGCTTGTTCATCGGCAGGATCATGGCGAAGTACACGACGGCAGCCGTCATCACGAACGTCAGCGTGGCACTCAGCACCGGGCCCCAGAGGATCGAGACGCCCTTGGTGACCTCGCCCTCCGGACTCGTCGTGCAGACGTCGCTGAAGCACGAGTGGTACTTGTCGAGGTTCTTCGAGCCGAAGATGCCGACGATGGGGTTGATGACGCCCTTCACCACCGCGTTCACGATGTTCGTGAACGCGGCGCCGACGACGACGGCGACCGCGAGTTCCATCACGTTCCCGCGCATCAGGAACTGCTTGAACCCGGCGATGACGCCCTGACTGTCCGAGGTGCTCCCGGCGCCCTGCGTGCTCAATGCCCTTCCTCGCTTCACTCTCGACGGGTCGGCCGACCCAGCTAGGTATGGCAGAGATACGGAAGGATTGTCCAATCCTCCCACTCGGGCCGGTGACGATCCGCGCAAGTGTCGTCATCGCAGGGTCACCGCCAGCCCTTCGCCGGCCGCCGCACCGGCGAGCGCCGCGGCCACGCGCCCCGGCACGGACAGCACCACCAGCGTCCCGTCGTCCCACCCCGCCAACTCCGGTGCTCCGGAAGGCCACTGTCCCTCCGCAGCCCTCGGCGCGGAAGCCTCGTCCGGCGTCTCTGTCGATCCCGGTGCCCCGGCGGTTCCCGCTGTCTCCGCCGCCCCCGTCGCGTCTGCTCCCTGCTCCGCGTCCGGCGCCTCCGCGGCCCCCGGGATCTCCGCCACCCGCGCGGCCCGCGCCACGACCCGCGCCGGGCCGCCGTCCTCGCCCCCGGTGGCCAGAACGTCCACCAGATCGCCCGGCTTCAGCAGCCCGACCACCCCGGCGTCCGCGATCCGCACCGGCGCCAGCACCTCACCGGCGTCCGCGTCACCACCGCCGCGCCCCTCGGCGCCCGCGCCGGCGGCATCATCCGGCACTCCGCTCCCCGGGCCGTCCGGCGCCGCGGCGGGCGACGGGCGTTCCGCGTCGCCGCGCGGCGACGCGGCCAGCGCCGCTGCCGCCATCGCGAGCAGGGCGGCCAGCAGGCGCCGCCGACGCGCCACCGCCCGCCGCAACCTGGCCCCGCGCGCGGGGCGCAGCGGCTCGAACTCCGGCACTCCGCGCGGCGGCGGCGCGCCACGCGGCAACGGTCCGGGGCCTGGTCCTGGCCTCGCTCCCGGTGGGTGTCCCGATCCCGTTCCCGGCATCGATCTCTGTGCTGGTGCCGGTGCTGCCGTAAGTCCGCCGCTTCCGCGTGAAACCACCACCCCGGCGGGGCCGTTGCCGCCGGCAGCCGCCTCGTCATGGCCCATGCGCGCACCGGCCCCGGGAGAAGAGGCGCCGGGAGAAGCGCCGCCGCGGGAGCGGGACGGCAAGGATTCCGGGAGAGCGCGGGCCAGGGTGGGCATGGCGGCCACCACCTTTACGTGACAAGTCGATCGCGTTCCGTGACGCCCTCGACTCTGCCCGATCCCCGCCCTCCCCGCTCCGGGCTGTGGATAACTCGCCGGTTGTGGATAACCCGGCCGTCCCATGCCGCACGATCGCGCACGAAGGCGCCCAAAGCCCCCGCGCGCCGGGGCGGGCGACCGCCCCTACGGCAGCTCGATCCCCGGGTCCATCCCCGCCAGCGCCCCCGTGCACAGGCAGTTCCGGTCCGCCGTCGCCGGCAGCCGCCCCACGGCGTCGAACAGCACGTCCCGCAGCCGTCCCACGTTCGCCGCGAAGACCTCCAGGACCTCTTCGTGCGAGACGCCCTCGCCCGTCTCGGCGCCCGCGTCGAGGTCCGTCACCAGCGTCATCGACGTGTAGCAGAGCTCCAGTTCACGGGCCAGCACCGCTTCCGGGTGCCCGGTCATCCCGACCACGGCCCACCCCTGCGCCCGGTGCCATACCGACTCCGCCCGCGTGGAGAACCGGGGCCCCTCGATGACGACGAGGGTCCCCCCGTCGACCGCCTCCCAGTCGCGCTCGTGCGCCGCCTTCAGCGCGGCCCCGCGCCCCGTCGGGCAGTACGGGTCGGCGAGGCTCACGTGCACCACGTTCGGCGTCGCGCCGTCGGGCAGTTGCTCGCCGTCGTAGTACGTCTGCGTGCGCGACTTCGTTCGGTCCACCATCTGGTCCGGCACGAGCAGCGTGCCCGGCCCGTACTCCGGCCGCAGCCCGCCCACGGCGCAGGGCCCCAGGACCTGCCGTACGCCCAGGGAGCGCAACGCCCACAGGTTGGCGCGGTAGTTGATCCGGTGCGGCGGCAGGTGGTGCTTGCGGCCGTGGCGGGGGAGGAACGCGACGCGTCGCCCCGCGATCTCGCCGAGGAAGAGCGAGTCGCTCGGCGGTCCGTACGGGGTCTCGACGGCGATCTCCGTGACGTCGTCGAGGAACGAGTAGAACCCGGAGCCCCCGATGACGCCGATCTCTGCCTGCTCTGCCACTGCCTCAGCCATGCCGCAACGATAACCGCGCGGCCGGCCCGGCGGCGTTCAGGCCGCGGACGTCCCGCTGGAGGACTTGGCCGACTTCGACGACGAGGACGACGAGGACGAAGAAGAGGAAGAGGACGAAGAAGACGAGGAGGACGACGAATCCGAAGAGGAGGAAGAAGACGAAGTCGACGACTCCGAGCCCTTCTTCTCGCTCGATCCGGACCCGGAGGAGCCGGACCCGCTGGAGCCCGCTCCGCTGCGGCTGTCCGTCCGGTAGAACCCGGAGCCCTTGAAGACGACACCGACCGCGGAGAACACCTTGCGCAGCCGCCCCTGGCAGGCGGGGCACACCGTCAGCGGCTCGTCGGTGAACTTCTGCACCGCTTCGAGGCCCTCGCCGCACTCGGTGCACTGGTACTGGTAGGTCGGCACGTGCTTCCTCCTGGCACTCTCAACTGTTGAGTGCTAACGACGCTTCATCATGCAGCATTCCCGGCCGTCAGTCCACCGGCGCGGGAACAGGGCGGCCGCCGCCACGTACCGTGATCGACCCGTGGCTGTCCGCAGGCCGCAGCCGCCGCCGCAGCGCCAGCAGGGTCGCGCACGCGAGCGCGGTCGCCGCCAGCGGCACGAGGAACCCCGCGGACGCCCCCGGCCCGTCGGCCAGCCGGCCGGCGGCCGTCGTCGCGGCGGCCTGCCCCAGCGCGACGGCGCCCGTCAGCCAGGTGAACGCCTCCGTACGCGCCTCCTTGGGCACCAGCGCGTCCGCCAGCGTGAAGCCCGTGATCAGCGCGGGCGCGATGCACACGCCGACCGCGAGGCCGAGGCCGCCGAGCGCCGCCGCGGACCCCAGGCCCGCGACCGCCCACAGCCCGGAGGCGGTCGCGACGAGCAGCGGGTACGCGACGAGCAGCCGCCGCTGCGCCGCACCGCGCCAGTGGATCATGCCGACGGCCACGCCGGCGAGCATGTTGCCGGCGGCGAAGACCCCGTACAGGACCCCGCTCAGCCCGGGGCGGCCGATCGACTCGCTGAACGCCGTCAGCGACACCTGCATCCCGCCGAAGACCGCGCCGACGCCGAAGAACGCCGCGACCAGCACCGGCAGCGCCGGCGCCCGCAGCGCGGAGGCCCGCCGCCCCCGCGGCAGGTCCCCGCTCTCCCCGCGCCCCACCGGCGGCGCCGTCCGCCGCTGCGCGGCGAACAGCAGCCCGCCGGCCAGCGTCAGCACTCCCTCGGCCACCAGGCCGGCCGCCGGATGCACCCCCGTGCACAGCGCCGCCGCCAGCACCGGCCCGACGACGAACGTGAACTCGTCCGTCACCGACTCGAACGCCGTTGCCGTGTGCTGCAACGGGGTGCGCGGATCCGGCCCGGCGGCGAAGAGGTGCGACCAACGCGCCCGCACCATCGGCCCGATCTGGGGTATGGACGCGCCCGTCGGCACCGCCGCGGCCACCAGCGCCCACCCCGGCGCACCCGCCAGCGCGAGCACGCTCAGCAGGGCCACGGAGGCGGTGTGCAGCAGCACGCTCGGCAGCAGCACCGCTGGCTGCCCGTAGCGGTCGGCGAGCTTGCCGCTGACGGGCGCGCAGAACGCCATGGACAGGCCCGCCGCGGCGGCCACAGTGCCGGCCAGGGTGTACGAGCCGGACGTGTGCTGCACCAGCAGCACGATGCTCATGGTCAGCATCGCGAACGGCTGGCGGGCGGCGAAGCCGGGGAGGACGAAGCTCCGTGCCCCGGGCGTGCGCAGCAACTGAAGATAGCCGGGCCGGGCACCGGCCGATCCCGAAGGCGAGGGGTATCCCGAGGGGGAGGGGGAGGGCGAAGGCTGGGGCGGGCGCGACACGGCCCGGTCCTTCCTGCTGCCTGGTAGTGCCGCGCACCGAGGGCCGTCCGCTGTGCGCACCCGTCAGGCGCGCCGGCCCTGCATCAGACAGAGACAACTGTTCGTACGAATTCCACCCCGACCATACCGAACACCACCCCGCGCCGACGACCGACGACCCTGAGCCCCCGGCCCGCCCCGGGAACGGGCCCTCCACGAGCCGCCCCCCACAGGCCCGCGCCACGAGCCCGCCCTCCGTCCTACCTCGCCCTCCGCTCGTCCGCGGACAGCCACCGCGCCAGCTTGCCGCCCCGCCCCACGTCCCGCAGCCGCTGCTCCGTCGCGTCCCGCACCTTGTCCGTCGTCACCACCAGCAGCTCGTCCCCGCGCCGCAGGATGTCCGTCGGTGTCGGCACGAAGCTGGTCCCGTCCCGCACCACCAGCGTCACCGCCGCCCCCGGGGGCAGCCGCAGCTCGCCGACCTCCACCCCGTGCATCCGCGACCCCTCCGGTACCGACAGCGACAGCAGGTGCCCCCGCACCCGCTCCAGCGGCGCCGACTCGATGCCCAGGTCGTACGCACCGTCGGTGTCCCCGAGCCGCAGCCACCGGGCCACCAGCGGCAGCGTCGGCCCCTGCACCATCGTGTAGACGATGACGAGCACGAAGACGATGTTGAACACGCGGCCGGAGTCGGGGACGTCGTTCACCATCGGGATCGTCGCCAGGACGATCGGCACCGCGCCGCGCAGCCCCGCCCACGACATCAGTGCCTGTTCCCGCCACGGGATGCGGAACGGCAGCAGGCTCACGATCACGGACGCCGGCCGCGCCACCATGGTCAGCACCAGTCCCACGATCACCGCCGGCAGGATGTCGTCGCCCAGCTCGTGCGGCGTGACCAGCAGCCCGAGCAGCACGAACATCCCGATCTGGGCCAGCCAGCCCACCCCGTCGGCGAAGCCGCGGGTGGCCGACCAGTGCGGCAGCTTGGCGTTCCCCAGGACCATCGCCGCCAGGTAGACCGCCAGGAAGCCGCTGCCGTGCGCCAGGGCGCCCACGGCGTACGCGACTATGGCGAGGGCCATCACCGCGATCGGGTACAGGCCGGAGGCCGGCAGCGCCACGTGCCGCAGCGCCATGGAGCCCAGCCAGCCGATCGCCAGCCCGAGCGCCGCCCCGATGGCCAGCTCCAGCAGGATCTCGCCCAGGAGGACGTACCACGACTCGATGTGCCCGGAGGTGGAGAAGGCGACGACCAGGATGACCACGGGCGCGTCGTTGAACCCGGACTCGGCCTCCATCACGCCCGTGACCCGCTTGGGCAGCGGCACCCTGCGCAGCACGGAGAACACCGCCGCGGCGTCCGTGGAGGAGACGACGGCGCCCATGATGAGCGCCTGCTTCCACTCCAGGCCGACCAGGTAGTGGGCGCCGGTCGCCGTCACGCCGACGCTGACCGCGACGCCGGCCGTGGACAGCACGGCCGCCGCGGGCAGCGCGGGTCTGATCTCACTCCACTTCGTGCCGAGGCCGCCCTCGGCGAGGATCAGGGCGAGGGCCGCGTAGCCGAACACCTGGGTGAGTTCGGCGTCGTCGAAGCCGTAGCCGAACAGGCCGTCCTCGCCGACGAGGACGCCGATGCCCATGTACAGCAGGAGGCTGGGCAGGCCGCTGCGGGACGCGAGCCGGACCGCCGCGACCGCGACCAGCAGCACCAGGGCGGCGACGAGCGCCAGCTTGTTGAGTTCTTCGACTGACAGCTTTCTCCCTCTCGTCTCTTCTACCTTGACGGAGAATTTACCTGGAGTGACCGTCCGCCTGCTGCTTCGGGGGACAGCCCAGGGGCCGTACGGAGCCCCTTGACCGGGCGCCTAAGGTTGCTCCAGCAAGTGCTCCGCTGGCTCCAGAAGGACAGGCATGCCCGTCAACGAGAACGGCCGCACGAAAGGCAAGAGGCGCCGCCTCATCTACGTCGCGATCGGTCTCGCCACCTTGCTGGTGCTGGGCGTCGGCGCCGCCGCGTTCTGGACCGTCAGCACGGTGCGCGACTCCTTCCCGCAGACGACCGGGTCGCTCAAACTGCCCGGTCTCGCCTCGCCGGTCACGGTCAAGCGGGACGCCCGCGGGGTGCCGACGCTGTACGGGGACACCGCGGAGGACCTCTTCAAGGCGCAGGGCTTCGTGCACGCGCAGGACCGCTTCTGGGAGATGGACGTCCGCCGCCACATGACGTCGGGCCGGCTGTCGGAGATGTTCGGCAAGGAGCAGGTCGAGACCGACGAGTTCCTGCGCACGCTGGGCTGGCGGCAGGTGGCGCAGAAGGAGTACGACGAGAAGCTCTCGGCGGAGACCAAGAAGTACCTGCGCGCCTACGCCGACGGGGTCAACGCCTACCTCGCGGACCACGGCGGCTCCAGCCTGTCCGTGGAGTACGCCGCCCTGGGGTTCGTCAACGACTACGAGCCGGAGAAGTGGACCCCCGTCGACTCCGTCGCCTGGCTGAAGGCGATGGCCTGGGACCTGCGCGCCAACGTCGAGGACGAGATCGACCGCTCGCTGCTCTCCCAGCGCTTCGACGAGGGCGAGATCGCCGACCTGTACCCGCCGTACCCGTACAAGCGCAACAAGCCCATCGTGGAGGGCGGCTCCGCCACCACGGACGGCTACGCGCCGCAGAGCGCCGCCGGCGGGGCGCAGGGGGTGCCGGGCGCGCAGAACACGTACAGCGCCGCCTCCGCGGGCCTCAGCAGCCAGATGGGCTCGCTGGCGAAGACGATGGACGACATCCCCGCCCTCCTCGGCCCCAGCGGCAGCGGCATCGGCTCCAACTCCTGGGTCGTCTCCGGCGACCTGACGACCACGGAGAAACCGCTGCTCGCCAACGACCCGCACCTGTCCGCGCAGCTGCCCTCCGTCTGGTACCAGATGGGCCTGCAGTGCACCAGGGTCAGCGACGACTGCCCGTACGAGGTCAGCGGCTTCTCCTTCTCCGGCATGCCGGGCGTCGTCATAGGCCACAACGCCGACATCTCCTGGGGGCTGACCAACCTGGGCGCGGACGTCGCCGACCTGTATCTGGAGAAGGTCGAGGACGACGGCTACCTGTACGACGGCAAGGCACGCGAGTTCGGCACCCGCGAAGAGCTGATCAAGGTCGCGGACGGCGAGGACAAACGCATCACCGTACGCACCACGCGCAACGGGCCCGTGATCTCCGACCGCAGCGACGAGCTGGCCGAGGTGGGCAAGGAAGCCCCCGTGGGCAACTCCGCGCCCGACCGCGGCGACGGCTACGCCGTCTCGCTGCGCTGGACCGCCCTGGAGCCGTCCAGCACCATGGACGCGGTCTTCGGCATAAACAAGGCCGCGGACTTCGAGGAGTTCCGCAAGGCCGCCCGCGACTTCGCCGTGCCCTCGCAGAACCTCGTCTACGCCGACACCGACGGCAACATCGGCTACCAGGCCCCCGGCAAGATCCCGCGGCGCGGCAGCGGCGACGGCAGCCTTCCCGCCCCCGGCTGGGACCCGGCGTACTCCTGGAACGGCTACATCCCCTTCGACGCGCTGCCCTGGGAGCTGAACCCCGACCGCGGCTACGTCGTCACCGCCAACCAGGCCGTCGTCGACGAGGACGACTACCCGTATCTTCTGACCACCGATCCCGGCTACGGCGCCCGCAGCCAGCGCATCTCCGAGCTCATCGAGGAGAAGATCAAGGACGGCGGGAAGATCTCCCCGGACGACATGCGCACCATGCAGCTCGACAACCACAGCGAGATCGCCGAACTCCTCACCCCGCTGCTGCTGAAGATCGAGATCGACGACCCGATGGTGCGCGAGGCCCAGGACCTGCTGAAGGACTGGGACTACAGCCAGGACACCGACTCCTCGGCGGCCGCGTACTTCAACGCCGTCTGGCGCAACATCCTCAAGCTCACCTTCGGCGACAAGATGCCCAAGGAACTGCGCCCAAACGGCGAGTGCCTGAGCGTGCCGCCCGCCAACCCGGCGGCCGACCCGGACGGCCCCGCCACCGTGCGCGAGTGCGGTGAGCGCGACGCGGACGCCGCCCAGCCCGACGGCGGCGACCGGTGGTTCGAGGTCGTACGGACCATCCTCAAGGACGAGGACAACCGCTGGTGGAAGACCACCGGCAGCGACGGCGAGCCCCTCGACGAGAACCGCGACGAGGTGTTCGAGCACGCCATGAACGACGCCCGCTGGGAGCTGACCGCCGAGCTGGGCAAGGACATCGACACCTGGTCCTGGGGTCGCCTGCACCAACTGATGCTGCGCAACCAGACGCTGGGCACCGAGGGGCCGGGCGTCGTGCAGTGGATGCTCAACCGCGGCCCGTGGAACCTCAGCGGCGGCGAGGCGGCCGTCAACGCCACCGGCTGGAACGCGGCGGGCGGATACGACGTGCTGTGGGTGCCCTCCATGCGGATGGTGGTGGACCTGGCGGACCTCGACGCCTCCGGCTGGGTCAACCTCTCCGGCGCCTCCGGGCACGCCTACCACCCGAACTACACGGACCAGACGACGGCGTGGGCGAAGGGCGAGCTGTACGAGTGGCCCTTCTCGGACAAGGCGGTGCAAGAGGCCGCGAAGGACACGATGACGCTGTCGCCGTGAGGTGTACGGGCCCGGCGGCGGGGCGGCTACGGCCGCGGGAAGCGGTGCACCGCGGAGGGCGTGACGGCGGCGGTCACGGGGCGGTCGTGGGGCTCGGCGGGCACGTGGTCGAGCACTTCGCCGTCGTAGAGCAGCACGACGAGCGCGGGCCCGCCACCGGCCGGAACGCCATCGGACGGAACGCCGCCGGACGGCGCGCTGCCGGACCGAACACCACCGGCCGGGCCGCCATCGGCCGGGCCGCCATCGGCCGGGCCGCCATCGGCGGGAGCGCCCTCCCCCGCCAGCCGTGCCAGCACCCGGTCGTACGACCCGCCGCCCCGCCCCAGCCGCAGCCCCCGGCCGTCGACCGCCAGCCCCGGCAGCAGCACCGCCTCCGCCGCCCGCACCGCCGCCGGCCCCAGCCGCGGCCCGGCTGGCTCCAGCAGCCCGCGCCCGGCGGGCCGCAGCGCGTCCGGACCGCCGTACTCCGCCCAGTCCAGGTCGCCGTCCGCCAGCAGCACCGGCAGCAGCACCGCCGTGCCGCGCGCCCGCAGCGTCTCCAGCAGCTCGCGCGTGCCCGGTTCGCGCCCCACCGACACGTACGCCGCCACCGTCCGCGCCTGCGCCAGCTCCGGCAGCTCCAGCGCGCGCCGGGCCAGCAGCCGCCCCGCCGACGCGGCCTCCTCCGGCGGCACGGCGGCCCTCGCCGCGAGTAGGGTGCGGCGCAACGCCGCCTTTCTGGCCTGGTCGCTGCCCACTTGTCCGTACCTACCCTTATGGTGCTGAACATGGATTCTTCGCGTACTCGGATCACCAAGGCTGTCATCCCGGCCGCCGGCCTCGGCACCCGCTTCCTGCCGGCGACCAAGGCGACGCCGAAAGAGATGCTGCCCGTCGTCGACAAGCCCGCGATCCAGTACGTCGTCGAGGAGGCCGTCTCGGCCGGACTCACCGACGTCCTCATGATCACCGGGCGGAACAAGCGCCCGCTCGAGGACCACTTCGACCGCAACCACGAGCTGGAAGAGGCGCTGCGCAAGAAGGGCGACGAGGCCCGCCTGGCCAAGGTCGCCGAGTCCAACGACCTGGCGAACATCCACTACGTCCGACAGGGCGACCCCCGCGGCCTCGGCCACGCGGTGCTGTGCGCCGCCGAACACGTCGGCGACCAGCCGTTCGCCGTCCTCCTCGGCGACGACCTCATCGACCCGCGCGACCCGCTGCTGGCCCGCATGGTGCGCGCGCAGGCCGACCACGGGGGCAGCGTCATCGCGCTGATGGAGGTCGACCCGGAGCAGATCCACCTCTACGGCTGCGCGGCCGTGGAGACCACCGCGGACAGCGACGTGGTGCGCGTCACGAACCTCGTGGAGAAGCCCGCCACCGCCGACGCCCCCAGCAACTACGCGGTCATCGGCCGCTACGTCCTCGATCCCGCGGTCTTCGACGTGCTGCGCACGACGGAGCCCGGCCGGGGGAACGAGATCCAGCTCACCGACGCGCTGCAGCGGCTCGCGACGGACGAGGCGCTCGACAGCCCGGTGTACGGCGTGGTGTTCAAGGGCCGGCGGTACGACACGGGCGACCGCGGCGACTACCTCCGGGCGATCGTGCGCCTCGCATGCGAGCGCGAGGACCTCGGCGCCGACATGCGGGCGTGGCTGCGGAAGTACGTCGCCGAGGAGATGGCGGATTGAGCGAGGCCGTGAAGGGGGCGACGGACGCGGGGGAGCAGGTCCCCGAGACGGCGGCGCAGGAGCCGGGCGCCGCGGCGCGGGAGGCCGGGCCGGGGCCCGGGTCCTCCGGAGTGTGGTCGGTCGAGGAGCACCTCGACGACATACTGCGGCAGATCCGGCCGCTGGAGCCGCTGGAGATGCAGCTGCTCGACGCCCAGGGCTGCGTCCTCGTCGAGGACGTGACCGCCGCCGTCGCGCTGCCCCCGTTCGACAACAGCTCCATGGACGGGTACGCGGTGCGTACCGTCGACGTCGAGCGGGCGAGCGACGAGTTCCCCGCCGTCCTGCGCGTCATCGGCGACGTACCGGCGGGCGGCGCGGGCGAGTTGCCGCACGTCGGCGCCGGCGAGGCCGCGCGCATCATGACCGGCGCCCCGCTGCCGCCGGGCACCCAGGCGGTCGTCCCGGTGGAGTGGACCGACGGCGGCACGGGCCGCGGCCGGGTCGACGCCATGCGCCCGCACAGCGAGTCGCCGGCGGGCGCCGGCGGCGAGGTGCGGATCTACGCGCCCGCAGGGGCCGGCCGGCACGTGCGCAGCCGCGGCAGCGACGTCCTCGCCGGCGACCTGGTGCTGCGCGCCGGCACGCTGCTCGGGCCCGCCCAGATCGGGCTGCTCGCCGCCATCGGCCGCGGCACGGTGCGGGTCCGCCCGCGGCCGCGGGTCGTCGTGCTGTCCACCGGCAGCGAGTTGGTGCCCCCGGGCGAGCAGCTCGCCCCGGGACGTATCCACGACTCCAACAGCTATGCGCTGACCGCCGCCGCCCGCGACGCGGGCGCCATCGCGTACCGCGTGGGCGCCGTCGCCGACGACGCCGAGACCCTGCGCGCCACCGTCGAGGACCAGCTGATCCGCGCGGACGCCCTGGTCACCAGCGGCGGCGTCAGCGTCGGGGCGTACGACGTGGTGAAGGAGGCGCTCTCCGAGCTGGACGGCGAGGCGGGCGGCGGCGTGGAGTTCCGGCGGCTGGCCATGCAGCCGGGCAAGCCGCAGGGCTTCGGCCGCATCGGCGCCGACCGCACCCCGCTGTTCGCGCTCCCGGGCAACCCGGTCAGCGCGTACATCTCCTTCGAGATGTTCGTCCGGCCCGTGATCCGCAGGCTGCTGGGCGTGGAGCCGGTGCACCGCCCGGTGGTACGGGCCCGGCTGGCCGGCGACGGGCCGCTGACCTCGCCGGCGGGGCGACGGCAGTTCCTCCGCGGCTGGTACGAGCACGGCCGGGCCGACGGCGGCGCGGCGGGCCCCTCGGACGGCCCCGCGGACGACGGCACGGGACCCGCCGCCGGGGAGGTCGCCCCCGTCGGCGGCGCCGGATCGCACCTCATCGCGGCGCTGGCGCGGGCGAACGCGCTCGTCGTCGTACCGGAGGAGACCACGGAGGTGGCGCCGGGGTCGCTTGTCGACGTCGTACTCCTGGACTGAGAGGCGGCAGGGCGCGGAGCGCACGCCGGGGCGGGAAACGCGCGGAGCCGAACGGCAGGCCGTGGAGGTACGGTGGCTCCGCGCGAATTCACCCCGGGAGCTCCTGACGCCATGAGCCAGCCAAGCCGCCTGACCCACCTCGACGACACGGGCGCCGCCCGCATGGTCGACGTCTCCGCCAAGGACGTCACGGCCCGCACCGCCCGTGCGAGCGGGCGCGTCCTCGTCTCGCCGCGCGTCGTCGAACTGCTCCGCGGCACCGCGCCGGGCGAGACGCTGCCCAAGGGCGACGCCCTGGCCACCGCCCGCCTCGCCGGCATCATGGGCGCCAAACGCACCCCCGACCTGATCCCCCTGTGCCACCCGCTCGCGCTCTCCGGCGTCACCGTCGACCTCGGGGTCGCCGACGACGCGGTGGAGATCGCGGCGACCGTACGCACCACGGACCGCACGGGCGTGGAGATGGAGGCGCTGACCGCGGTGTCGGTGGCGGCGCTCACGGTCGTCGACATGGTCAAGGCCGTCGACAAGGCGGCCGTCATCACGGACGTGCGGGTCGAGGAGAAGACCGGCGGCAAGTCCGGCGACTGGAGCCGGCCGTGAGGGCCCTGGCGGTCACGGTGTCCAACCGGGCGGCGGCGGGGGTTTACGCGGACACGGGCGGCCCGCTGCTCGTCGCGGGCCTGACGGAGATGGGCTTCGCCGCGGAAGGACCGCGGGTGGTGCCGGACGGCGAGGCGGTGGAGGCGGTGCTGCGCGAGGCGGTCGCCGAGGGCTACGACGTGGTGCTGACCACGGGCGGCACGGGCGTGTCGCCGACCGACCGCACCCCGGAGATGACCGCCAGGGTGCTGGAGCGCCAACTGCCGGGCGTACCGGAGGCGATCAGGGCGTACGGGTACGCGAAGGTGCCCACCGCCGCGCTCTCCCGCGGCCTGGCGGGGGTCGCGGACCGCACGGTCATCGTGAACCTCCCGGGCTCGTCCGGCGGCGTACGCGACGGGCTCGCGGTGCTGGCGCGGCTGCTGCCGCACGCGGTCGACCAGGTGCACGGCGGCGACCACGCGCGCACCGACGCGGGCGTGCAGGCGGGCGACGCGGCGGACCACCACCCGCGGGCGGGCGACGCGGCGGCCGACGGCCCGCAGTCGGGGCACGCGGCGGACGACCGCCCCAGACATCCCGGCGGTGCCCACTGAGCGCGTCCTGGCCCGCGGTGCTGGCGGAGGGACCCGTGACCCTCCGCCCCATCCGCGTGCGCGACCAGCGCGCCTGGCGGGAGATCAACCAGCGCAACCGCGACTGGCTGCGCCCCTGGGAGGCCACCGTCCCGCCCCCGCCCCCCGGCACCCCGCACACCCGCCGCCCCACGTTCCGGCAGATGGTCCGGCACCTGCGCAGCGAGGCGAGCGCGGGCCGGATGCTGCCCTTCGTCATCGAATACGAGGGCAAGCTGTGCGGGCAGTTGACGGTGGCGGGTATCACGTGGGGCTCGATGCGTTCCGGGCACGTCGGTTACTGGATCGACCGGGATTACGCGGGCCGCGGCGTGATGCCGACGTCGGTGGCGCTCGCCGTGGACCACTGTTTCCGTACGGTGGGGCTGCACCGCATCGAGGTCTGCATCCGCCCGGAGAACATGCCGAGCCGCCGTGTGGTGGAAAAACTGGGCTTTCGTGAAGAAGGTGTGCGTCCGCGCTACCTGCACATCGACGGGGCCTGGCGCGACCACCTGGTGTTCGTGCTCACCGCCGAGGAAGTGCCGGAGGGGCTCGTCAACAGGTGGCGGGGGCTGCGCCACTCGGAGAAATAAAACAAAGATTCGATAGTGCTGCCGTAAAAAGTCAGAAGAAAAGGTCGAGATATCAGCCAGATGGTGCGACACACCGAGCCAATTGGCCCATGCGCTGACGCCGCGGCCTCTACCGTGTAAGGCGTGAGCAGCAGCGGCCTCATCTACGCAATGATCGTCGGGGCCTGGGCCGCCTACTTGGTGCCGATGTGGCTCCGTAGGCAGGACGAGCTGAACGAAGCCCGTCCGACGGAACGCTTCAGCACCGCCATCCGGCTGCTGACCGGACGGGGCGGGGCGGACCGTACCCAGGAGCCGGACGACCCGGACGCCGGGTCCGGCGCGGAATCCGGCCCGGGCCCGGACCCCGGGCAGGACGCCGGGGACGACGACGAGAGCCCGGACGCCGCACCCGCCGCACCCGGCGTGGTGGACGTCCGGGCCGCTGCCGTGCCCGTGACCGACCCCCGCGCCGCCGCCCCGCGCCCGCGCCGCGGCCGCAAGGAGGCCCCGGCGGCGCCGGTGGCGCGCCAGGGCGTGGCGGCGCGGGTGGACGAGGAGCCGGAGGCGGCCCCGCAGGGGCGTAAAGACGCACCGGCCGGCGCGCCCGCCACCGCCCGCGCCCCGGAGGAGGACCCGGCCCCGGCCCCCGCCCCCGCGCGCAACCAGCAACCCCCGTCCACCCCGGAACGCCGGGCGCGGGCACGGGTGCTGGCGCGCCGGAGGCGCACGCTGACGCTGCTGTTCGTGGCGCTGACGGCGGGCGCCGTGGCGGCGTCGGTGGGCGGCCCGCGCTTCCTGTGGGCCGTCGTGGTCCCGGTGCTGCTGCTCACGGCGTACGTCGTCCGCGTACGCACCCAGGAGCGCCGGCGCCGCACGTTCACCGCGGACCAGGCGCGCGGCGAGGCGGCGGCCCGCCGCCTGCGCGAGGACCGCGAGCCCGCGGCGCACCGGACGTACGGGAGCGCCGACGACAGCGCCGCCGAGGGGGCGGACGAGGACGCGGACGACGCGGACGACCCGTCCGCCACGGCCCCGTTCGACGCCCCGGCGGCGGCGTACGAGGCGGACCGCAGGGCGCTGGTGGAGCAGACCGACCACGCGGAGTGGGTCGACCAGCAGCGCGAACGCGACCGCCCCGCGGACGCCGGCTGGGACCCCGTACCGGTCCCGCTGCCCACCTACGTCACGGCCCCCGTGGCCCCCCGCGCCACCCGGGGCCTGGACTTCGACGCCCCGGACACCTGGAGTTCGGCCCGCTCCAGCGCGGCCGAACCCCGCAACCAGCAGCCGGAAACCCCGCCCGCGGACCCCGCCCACCCCGCCCAGGACCCGGCCCCGGAACCCCCGCCGCGCCGCCCCCGCCCCACCAGCCGCACCCCCCTCTTCGACCAGTACGCGGACCCGCCCCGCCGCCGCGCGGCGAACGAGTAGCGAGCGCCCGCCGGTCACCGGAACCGATTTCCTGGGCGGCGATCCGGGATGCTAAGGTTCCTTCCGTTGTGAGGGCCTGTAGCGCAGTCCGGTAGCGCACCTCGTTCGCATCGAGGGGGTCTGGGGTTCAAATCCCCACAGGTCCACTTCAGCACCGTTTCACGAGATCCCGTCCGATCGTCTCGATCAGGCGGGATCTAGCTTTTCCGGCTTCGTCGGAAAGCCTGTGTGCCGGTGCCGCCGGGGGCTGGCGCGCGTGCATCGTGCGCTCGCCTGTTTCCGGGCGTGGGGAAGCACGCCGATCGTGGTGATCGGCGTGCTTCGGCGATGTGGTGTTGTTTCGCGAGAGCCCGGTCAGGCGGTGTGCGGTGGCAGAGGGCCGCTCGCGTCGAAGTCAGCGGTGGTGGGCCTCACGCGCCACTCGTTGAGCTCTGCCAGTCACTGAGTCGTCCGATGAGCCAGACGAACGGCTGGGTATGGCCGGTGAGCACGCAGGTGCCTGCGATCACACTCTGAAGCAGGTTCCCCACGTTCCGCGAGCACAGTGCGGCTGTCGCCTCATCGTCGACCAGGCGAAGCGAACAGGCAGGTGTCGCGGCGTTGCTGTCGGGTTCTCGGGTGACCCCGTGTTCGTTGATCCGGACCACAAGTTGCTCCTCTCCTGGCAGTACGATCGTGACCGCGAGATGTGGCGCCGGTGCGGGAAGCTCGGCCATGACGGATTCCAGATAGGTCGTCAACCCGTCAGCCCAGTCCGCCACGTCGAAGCGTGGGGACTCCTCGTCCCCTCCCTCTCGCAGGTCCATATCGTCGTGCAACGTGGGAACTGTCGCGGCTTCGGCCTCGGCGTCGATCAGGGCCTGCAGCGTCTCGTCGACGTCCGCGCGGGTATGGGACGCCGAGCAGATGAACCTCAGGCGGCCTCGCCCGCGCTCGACAATCGGGTAGGTCACGGCAGCGGCATGGACGCCCCTCCGGAAAAGCCCTCGCGCTATCGCATGCAGCTTCTCGCCGTCGGAGAAAAAGGGGGTGATGATAAGCCCGTCCCCGGTGCCGAGTTCGTAGCCGGCGTCCGAGAAGCGCTTCCGCATGTAGTGCGCGGTATCCCACAGCCTGGCCCGCAGCGCGTCGCCCGCAGCGACCCTGCGCAGGGCGGCAAGGGCCGCCGCCACGTCGGCAGGTGAGATGTTCGCCTGGAAGACGTACGACCTCGCCGACGCCCTCAGCAATGCAATGTGCTGTTCCCGGGCGGCGACCACACCGCCGATGCTCCCGAGGGCCTTGCTCAGGGTCGTGAGGACGAAGTCAACTTGCTCGGTGACGCCTTCCGCGGCGCACAGTCCGGCACCTCCCACTCCGTAAAGCCCGAACGAGTGGGCCTCGTCCACCAGGACGAGCGCGCCGGACTCCTTTGCGGCGGTCACGACCTCCCGCAGCGGCGCCGCCCCCTCGCCCATGCTGTACACGCTCTCGAGCACCACCAGCGTCGTACGGTAGGGCGAGGACTCCGCTTTGAGGACCGCCCGCAGGTCGGCTGCGTCGTTGTGCCGGAAGGTCCGCACCCTCGCGCCGCTCAGGCGGGCCCCGTCCACCAGGGAGGCGTGGCAGAGTTGGTCCATGACCACGACGTCCTGATCGCCCACGATTCCGGCGACGGCGCCGAGGCTCGCGGTGAACCCGGTGGGGAACAGGCAGGCGGCCGGCTTGCCCACCATGGCGGCGAATTCCTGCTCGAACTCCGTGTGGAGGTCGGTCTGCCCCGAGCCCGCCGCTGAGATCCCCATCCCGGTACCAAACCGGCCCAGCGCACTGCGTGCCTCCTCGATGACCTCCTCGTTGCGGTTGAGCCCGAGGTAGAGGTTGGTGGTCCAGATGAGCGCCTCATGCTCCTCGCCCGTACCCGGGTCGGCGACGACGCCCCGCTTGGCGCTTCCGGTGCGGACGACCTTTCCGTACGGGTCCAGCCCCGAGCGCGCCAGGAGGCCCCGGAAATGCTGTACGAGCGCGCCCCGGTCGGTCGCAGACCAGGCCGGCGCCTTGGCGGCGAAGGACGGCGGGTGACCGGACCGGACCTGGTCCTGGAACACATCGAGCCGATCCGCGGCCCCGACGCCCTGCGGGCGCGAGCGCACCTCGCCGCCGCCGGAAGCACGGCCCGGCACCGCCAGCAGCACGTCGACGGCCTCCCTGGGAGTCATCTGCTCCACCAGGGCGGATGAAGGCAGGTCAGTGGCCAGCGCTCGCGACAGGCGCACCGTCAGCTCAGCGATATCCAGCGAATCGAGCCCCAGCGCGGCCAGCGGCTCGTCCGGCCGGACCGCATCGGGGCCGGGGGCGCCGAGGAGCAGCGCCGCCTCCTCTGTCACCATGGCGAGCAGTGCCGAGCGCTGCTGCTCGTGCGGCGAAGGCAGTGCACCGGGTCCGGTCCGCGACGCGGCCGGGCCGTCGCCGCCCGCCTTCCCTTCGGGAACCGCCTCGTCGCCGTGGTGCGCGGGGGCGGGGAGCCGAAGCCGGTCGACCTTGCCGTTGGGCAGTTTCGGCATCTCGGCCGGCACCATGACGTGGTGCGGGATCATGTAACCCGGCAGCCGGTCGGCCAGCCGGGAGCGCACGGTCGATGCGGTCAGCGACTCCTTCCGGCTCACCGCGTACGCCGTCAGGAGGCTCTTGCCTTCGCCTGTGGTGGCAACGACTGCAGCCTCGTCCACCCCGGGCATCGAGGCCAGCACGGCCTCGATCTCGTCGAGTTCGATCCGGTGGCCCCGGATCTTGACCTGCCGGTCGGCGCGGCCGAGGAACTCGAGTTCCCCTGTTTCGGTCCACCGGCACAGGTCGCCGGTCCGGTAGATCCGCCGCTCCGGTACCGGGCCGTCCGGCGCGAGGGCCGGAAAGCTCTGCCGGGTGCGCTCGTCGTCATGGAGGTATCCCCTGGCCAACTGGTCGCCGGCGAGAGTCAGCTCTCCCGCCGTGCCAGCCGGCACCGGCTGCAGGGACTCGTCCAGCACGTACGCCCGCGCGCCCAGGACCGGGCTGCCGATGGTGACCGGCCCGCTTCCCGCTTCGGCGGTGGTGATGAACACGGTGGCCTCGGTCGGGCCGTAGACGTTCACGACCCGTGGCGCACAAGGATCAGCGTGCACCCGCTCCACCAGAGAACGGGACAAGACCTCACCACCCAGCACCGCACACCGCAAACCACCGGGCAGCGGCCCGGCCGCGAGCAGCGCCTTCATCGCGGACGGCACCATGATGGCCGTGCGCACGCGGTGCGCTGCGGGCAGTTCGCGCAGTGCGAGCACGTTCTCGGACAGGACGACCGTGCCGCCGAGGACGAGCGTGCCCAGAATCTCCATCACCGAGGGGTCGAAGCAGACCGAGGCCGCGGCCAGGACGCCCGCCAGGTCCTCGTCGTCCAGCAGCCGGCGCATCGAGGCGGCCATCGCCACCACGCTGCGGTGCTCGACCGCCACGCCCTTGGGCTTCCCGGTCGACCCCGAGGTGTAGATGACGTACGCGAGATCACCGGCCGAGCAGGTCGGCGGTGAGACCGCCGGGCGGTCCGGCACCGCGTCGAGGCGCACGCGGTCGGGGGCCGCCGAGCACAGCGCCGCCGTACCGGCGTCGACGACCACCGACGCCGCCCGGGAATGTTCGATCATGTAGCGCACCCGTTCGGCCGGGTAGGCGGGGTCCATGGGCACATAGGCGCAGCCTGCTCGCAGTACTCCTAACAGGGTTGCGACAAGCTCCCACGTCCTGCCGAGGCATACGCCGACGAGTGCGCCCGGCGCCACGCGTCGGGCCGTCAGCTCCCCGGCGATCGCCTCCGCCCGGGCCCGCAGCCGCTCGTAGTCGATGTCGACCGCCCCGTCCACGACGGCGATCCGACCCCCCTGACGCGCCGCCCGGGCTTCGAACAGCCCCCAGACGGTCTCGTCGGGGGCGTCCGTTCCCCCGCGGGCGGCCTTGTGTTCGGCGTGATACATCTCCTGCTCCCACTGTTCAGAGATTGTGATATTTCGTCGAGCATCCTGGGGAAATGCCGAGAACTGTGCGTTCCTGCCGGGTGATGTGCAGGCTCGGTCAACGAGCCTCTTCGCCTCCTCGCGCAGCGCGTTCCAGGACTGCAGCACTGCGCGCCGGCAGCTTCACTGCGGGCTCCGGCGCGGGCGTCCGCGGTCGCATCGCTGAGAGAACGCCCCGGAGCGGAAGACCCACGAAGTCCTCCAGGTCTTCGGTGTGCTCCACGCGGCACACGGCCTCGTACTCCACAGCGAGGTAAGGGCAGGGACGGGCGCTCTGAGCGGCGGTCAGCCAACCGTCGTTCCCCACACGCCACTTCTTGGGAGCCGCATCGCGTGTCTCCGGTTCCACGGACGGTCGCCGGTCCACCGATGCCTGCTCGGCGTGACAGTCACAGGGTGGCGCAGGGGCACGAGGAAGCGGGCCTCGGGAAACAGCCGGCGGACCCGGAGTGGGCCGGCAACGCGAGACGGGCGGGTTCGAACTCCTTCAGGCTCCAGGCGCAGGGGTGCTTCCGGGTGGCCAGGTGATCGCGCACGCTCAGGGAAGCGCCGCGTTCCCGCTCGCACGGCGGCCGCTGGTCGTTCAGGTTGTCCCAGTCCTGGCCGCTGCGGGCGGCCTCGGGCAGATCCTCACGCTTCTTGCCGATCGTGTCCGGCAGCGTGCAGGCGTGATGGGTGGCAGGATCCGCGCACAGCCTTCCCTGCCCCCCTCCGTCGTGCCGGGGAACCCGCACGGACGGATGCTGGACAAAGTGCATTGCGGACTCCCCTGGCACCGTGCTGCCCAAGTCGGCCCTCACCCTACTTGCGTTCGGGGTGCGCCGATCGCCTCGATCGGGCGGGATCTTTGCGTTTCGGCGGGATCTCGTCAAGCGCGCTTGAGATGACCCGAGAACGGCGCTGAGGTGGGGTGCTCACGAGTGCGCTTGACCCGCAGGCGATGAGCTCGATCAAGATCTTTCCCCGCCGGGCCAATGATCGTTCCCCAGCGTCGTTCAACCCATCGGATCCGTCAGTCGGGCTGGTTCTCCATGTGGGCGAGGACCCGGTTCGAGATACGGGCGAGTGCGGCGAGGTCCTCTTGGGTGAGGGCGTCGATGAACAGGCGGCGGACGTGGTCGACGTGTACGGGTGCGGCGTCCTCGATCGCCTCGTGGCCGGCCGGGGTGGCGACGATGAATGCGCCGCGGCCGTCGTCGGGGCATTCCTCCTTGGCCACCAGTCCGCGTTTCGCCATCCGGCCGACCTGGTGGGACATGCGGCTCTTCTCCCACTCCACCAGTTTCACCAGGTCCATGAAGCGCATCCGCCCGCCGGCTTCGGTGAGTTTGACCAGCACGATGTAGTCGGAGGCCGACATGCCGGAGTCCGCCTGGACCCGGCGGGAGAGGCGGCCGACGAGCTTCTCCTGCATGCGGATGAAGCTGTCCCAGGCCGCCTTCTGCTCCGGGGTCAGCCAGCGAGGCGTTGCGTCCATGGGGGGAGCGTAACGAGACCCCCGACGGGTCCTCCATCCTCCCGGCAGGTCGCCGCCCCCGGCAGTTAGTTGACGTCTCAACGAGCGGTCCCTAAGGTAGGTGATGCGTCAACCAAAGCTCCAGGAGGGTAATCCCATGAGCACCGAGAACAAGGCCGGCCTCGACGCGCTGCTGACGCCCGAGGAGAGCGTTCTCGTACTGATCGACCACCAGCCGTTCCAGTTCGCCAACCTGAACAGCCACGAGCCGACGATGGTCGTCAACAACGTCGTCGGACTCGCCAAGGCGGCCAAGGTGTTCGACGTCCCGACCATCCTGACGACCGTGCTGGAGGAGCGCGGCGGCCTGCTCGTCCAGGGGGTGCAGGACGTGTACCCGGAGCAGAAGCCGATCAACAGGACCTTCATCAACACCTGGCAGGACGAGCGCGTGGTCGACGCCGTCAGGGCGACCGGGCGCAAGAAGCTGATCATCGCCGGCCTCTGGACGGAGATATGCGTGGCGATGCCGGCGATACAGGCGGCGGGTGAGGGCTTCGAGGTGTTCGTCGTCACCGACGCCTCGGGCGGTGTCTCGAAGGAGGCGCACGACACCGCCGTGCAGCGCATGGTCCAGGCGGGCGTGGTGCCGATCACCTGGCTTGCCGTCATGGGCGAGTGGCAGCGGGACTGGGCCCGCGAGAAGACCGTCGCCGGTGCCGCGGAGGTGCAGGCGCAGCACGGCGGGGCCAGCGGTGTGGCCTTCGCGTGGGAGATGCAGCTCCTGGCCACGCCCGTCGGAAGCGACGCCTGACGTCGTCCCCCGGCACGGAATTGCGGCACATGTACGCGGACACGCCTGCCGTAAAAGATGATGTATCAACTTGGTTCGGTTAGCGTGGCGTGGAGTCCACGCGGAAGGCGTACGGAGGAATCGTGTCAGTGGAAGTGAGCGACGTTCCCGAGGCGAAGCGGTACGAGGCCCGGATCGAGGGGGAGTCGGAGGTCGCGGGCGTCGCGGATTACATCCGCACGGCGGAACTCGTCGCGTTCGTGCACACCGAGGTCCCGCCGGAGTACGAGGGCAGGGGCGTCGGCGCCGCGCTGGTCCGCACCGCGCTCGACGAGGCGCGCGCCGCGAACCTGCGGGTGCTGGCCATCTGCCCGTTCTTCGCGGGGTGGATCGCCCGGCACCCCGAGTACAAGGACCTGCTGTACCAGTCCCGCAGCAGGGTCAGCGACTGAGCACCGGGCACGGGAGCGGCGGAGGCCGGTATGAGCAGTGGAACAGGGAAGAAGGCGTACGAAGGCCGGTCGATCACCGTGACGTTCGAGGCCGCGCGCTGTCTGCACGCGGCCGAATGCGTCGGCGGGCTGCCCGAGGTCTTCGACCTCGGGCAGCGCCCCTGGATCCGGCCGGACGGCGCGGCGGCCGAGCGGCTGGCCGAAGTGGTGCGGCGCTGCCCCTCGGGTGCGCTGCGGTACGAACTCGCGGACGGCGGGGCGGAGACGCCGGACCGGCCCACGCGGATCACGCACACCTCCGCCGGGCAGCTGATCGCGCGCGGCGAGTTGAGCCTGGACACGGCGGCCGGCCCGCGCGCGGAGACCAGGGCCGTTCTGTGCGGCTGCGGACAGAGCCGCCAGCAGCCGTACTGCGACCACGCGGGGCCGTGCGGCCGGGAAGCGTCCGCCTGACCCCGGCCCGGCCCCCGCGGGCGGGGCTCGCAACGCTGGGGATCTCAAGAACGGAAAGGCACATGGGATACATCACCGTCGGGAACGAGAACAGCACGCCCGTCGAGCTCTACTACGAGGACCAGGGCGAGGGTCAGCCCGTCGTCCTCATCCACGGCTATCCGCTGAACGGCCACAGCTGGGAGCGGCAGACGCGAAGCCTCCTGGCCGCCGGATACCGCGTCGTCACCTACGACCGCCGGGGCTTCGGCAAGTCGTCGAAGGTGAACTCCGGATACGACTACGACACCTTCGCCGCCGACCTCGACACGGTGCTGGAGACGCTCGACCTCCGCGACGCCGTCCTGGTGGGCTTCTCGATGGGTACGGGCGAGGTCGCCCGCTACGTCACCCGATCCGGCCACGAGCGGGTCGCCAGGCTCGCGTTCCTGGCCTCGCTGCAGCCCTTCCTCGTCGCCCGGGACGACAACCCCGAGGGCGTGCCGCAGGAGGTCTTCGACGGCATCGAGGCGGCGGCGAAGGGCGACCGGTACGCCTGGTACACGCAGTTCTTCTCGGACTTCTACGACCTCGGCGAGAACCTCGGCAGCCGCATCAGCCAGGAGGCCGTCACCGCGAGCTGGAACGTGGCGACGTCGAGCGCCCCCGTGGCGGCCTACGCGGTCGTGCCGGCCTGGATCGAGGACTTCCGCGCCGACGTCGAAGCGGTCCGCGACAGCGGCAAGCCCGCGCTGATCCTGCACGGCACGGCCGACAAGATCCTGCCCGTCGACGCGACCGCCCGCCGCTTCCGGCAGGAGCTGCCCAAGGCGGAGTACGTGGAGATCGAGGGCGCGCCGCACGGCCTGCTCTGGACGCACGCGGACGAGGTCAACGCGGCCCTGCTCGCCTTCCTCGGCTAGCTCGCGGGGGACGTCTTCATCATCGGCGTCAGCGGGGGCGTCGGCGGCCTCCTCGCGCAGAAGCTGCGCGCGCGGGGAGATGCCGTCGGCGGCCTCGTCCGCCGGGACGACCAGCGGGAAGAACTCGCCGCGCGGGGCGTGGACGCACGGGTCGGCGATCTCTCCGGCATGACCGCGGAGGAACTGGCGGCCCTGTTCGGGGGTGCCGACGCGATCGTCTTCAGCGCCGGCTCGAACGGCGGCAGCAGGGAGGTCACGAGGGCCGTCGACGGCGACGGGGTACCCCGGATCGGCCGGCAGATCCTCGAACTCGACGGGGGCTCGACGCCGATCGGCGAGGCGGTCCGGGCGAACGTCCGCCAGACAGGGCCCTGAGGGTTTTCCCGGGCCGCCCCGCGCGCCGCGGCGGTCCCGGGTCCGCCGCCATGGCGTAGAAAGTTGATCTGCAGGGAGGAGGACGCATGCGGTCGGTCATTCCCGACTATCTGGCCGAGGCGCTCGGAGACGTCGAGTCGGACACGTCCGGAGAGCAGGCGGGGTACATCCCCCAGCTCGCGGCAGCGGACCCGGGGCGCCTCGGGGCCGTCTTCGCCACCGTCGACGGCGAGGTCTACGGGGCCGGCGACATCGACACCGAGTTCACGATCCAGTCGATCTCGAAGCCGTTCACGTACGCGCTGGCGCTCGCCGACCGCGGCTTCGACCCCGTGCTCGCGAAGGTCGGTGTCGAGCCGTCGGGGGAGGCGTTCAACGAGATCTCCCTCGAAAGCGACACCGGACGCCCCCGCAACCCCATGATCAACGCGGGCGCCATCACCACGCACTCCCTGGCCGGCACCCCGGACATGAGTCCGGCGGAGCGGGTGGAGCGCGTGGTCGACGGCCTCTCGGCCTTCGCCGGCCGCCCCCTGGGGATCGACGAGGCGGTGTGCGTGTCGGAGATGGAGCACGCCCACCGCAACCTCGCCATCGCGCACATGCTCCGCAGCCACAGCGTCCTCACCGAGGACCCGAGGGCCGTCGTCGACGGCTACACCCGCCAGTGCGCCGTGCTCGTCACCGCGCGGGACCTGGCCATGATGGCCGCGACGCTGGCCAACCGCGGGGTGAACCCCCTCTCGGGCCGGCAGGTGGTGGGCGAACGGGTGGTGCGCCAGGTGCTGAGCGTCATGTCCACCTGTGGCATGTACGACGCGGCCGGTGACTGGGCGACGCAGGTCGGCATCCCGGCGAAGAGCGGCGTGGCCGGAGGGCTGATCGGCGCGCTCCCCGGGCAGATCGGCATCGCCACGTTCTCACCGCGGCTGGATCCGCACGGGAACAGCGTCCGCGGGGTGTCGCTCTTCGAACGGTTCTCCTCCGACATGGGTCTGCACGTGATGGAGGTGCCGCCGGCGGCGCGGGCGGTGGTGCGGTCCAACCACGTCGCCGGCAGCGGCCCCGCCGCGGTCCGGGTCCTCCAACTGCAGGGCGGGATCGGCTTCGCCGCGGCCGAGAGGGTCGTCCGGGAAGCGGTGTCCACCGCGCCCCGGGAAGCCGGGGTGGCTCTCGACCTCACCATGGTTCATTCGATCGACGACGTGGCACGGCGCATGCTGCTGGAGGTCGTGCGCCGGCTCACGCTGGACGGGCACGAGGTCTACCTCGTCGATCCGGAATCGGTCATCCCCGATCCCGATCCCGGCGACGGCGGGCGGGTCACGGTCGTGGCCGACGTGGAAGAAGCCGTGCATGGACACTGAGCACGGCTGGACCAGTACCCCCGTCACCGCCGACCTCCTGCGCGGCGCACTCGACCTGGAACGGACCGAACGCGGCGTGCTGCCCCACCGGTTGCCCGCGTACGCCCGCGCGCAGATCCCCGACGGCCAGCTCGCGATGGCCGAGTCGCAGCCCTCCGGCGTACGGCTGGTCTTCCGTACCGCGGCCACCGCCGTCGAGGTGGACGTCGTGGCGACCAAGCGGGTCTACGCCGGCGCGGCGCCCCGCCCCGACGGGGTGTACGAGCTGCTCGTCGACGGCCGGCTCGCGGGCCGGGCCGGTGTGCCGGACGGTGACGTCTTCACCATCGACATGGCCGCCGGGACGGTGGAGACCCGGCCCGGGCCGGTGCGGACCCTGCGGTTCACCGGCCTGCCCGGCGACGACAAGGACGTCGAGATCTGGCTGCCGCACGACGAGACCACCCAGCTGGTCGCCCTGCGCACCGACGCCCCCGTCCGCACCGCGCCGCCCCGCGGCCGCAGGGTCTGGCTGCACCACGGCAGCTCGATCAGCCACGGCTCCAACGCCGACACCCCGACCGGGACCTGGCCGGCCGTGGCCGCGGCGCTGGGCGAAGTGGAGCTGGTGAACCTGGGGTTCGGCGGCGGCGCCCTCCTCGACCCGTTCACCGCCCGCGCGATGCGCGACACCCCCGCCGACCTGATCAGCGTCAAGATCGGCATCAACGTCGTCAACGCCGACCTGATGCGGCTGCGCGCGTTCGGCCCGGCCGTCCACGGCTTCCTCGACACGGTCCGCGAAGGACACCCCACCGCCCCGCTGCTGGTGGCGTCCGCCATCCACTGCCCCATCCACGAGGACACCCCCGGGCCCAGCGCCCCGGACGTCGGCGCGATGAGCGAGGGGCGGTTGCGGTTCCTGGCCACCGGCGACCCCGCCGAGACCGCCGCCGGGAAGCTGACCCTCGCCGTGGTACGGGACGAACTCGCCCGCATCGTCCGGCAGCGGGCCCCCTCCGACCCGAACCTGCACTACCTCGACGGCCTCGACCTCTACGGCGCGGCCGACTACGCGGAACGGCCGCTGCCCGACGAACTCCACCCGGATGCCGCCACCCACCGGCACATGGGGGAGCGCTTCGCCCGCCTCGTCTTCGGCGCCGGCGGCCCCTTCACCGCGGAGCACCGCTGACCGGCACCGCTGACCGCCGCCGACCCCGGCGGCGGCCTCACATCCGGGACTTCAGCACGTCGACCTCGCAGCCGGGCGCGAACGCGTCGAAGCCGTGCTCGACCAGCCAGCGAACCCCCAGCAGGCTGCGCAACGACCACCACGCGCGGATGGTGTCGGGGTCGACACCGGTGCCGTAGCCGGCGATGACGTCGCCGAGGTGCGCCTCGTGCCCGATCGTCAGGGTGGCGAGGTCGAACAGGGCATCGCCCGGGCCCGCCTCGGACCAGTCGATGATGCCGGTGACCTCGTCGCCGTCGACGAAGACGTGCTCGACCTGCAGGTCGCCGTGCGCGAACACCGGCGTCCACGGCCGGATCGCGGCCTCGGCGACCCGGCGGTTGCGGGCGACGAGGTCGGCGGGCAGGACACCGTTCGCCACGAGCAACTCGCACTCGCCGTCGAGTTCCGCCGCCAGCTCGTCCGGGTCCCGGCGGCGCCTGCCGGACCAGGGCGGCAACGGCGCCTCGTGCAGCTTCCGGACGGCGGCACCCGCCGCGGCCCACGCCGCCGGGGATGCGGTCGACGGCTCACCGAGGCGGCCGAGCGCCGTCCCCGGGACGGCGGCGATCGCGAGCACGGACGGCTTGCGCCACAGGACTTCCGGGGTCGGGACCGGCACCAGGGCCATCGCCTCGACCTCGACGTCGATGCGCGCCTGGTCGGAATCCACCTTCAGGAACACATCGCCGACGCGCAGGGTCGCGCGCTCGGAATGGGCGACGACGACATTGACCTCATCCATGGGCGACCAGTATCCCGGGAACGGTCGCCGCCGTCGCAGGGTTTGCCGCCTGCGCCTACGCGGCCGAGCGCGCCCCGCCACCCGGCGGCACATCCGGGGAAACCGGGATTCGCGCCCACCGGGCGCGGGCTTGTTGGAATCATGGTTTTCCTCGGTGGAGTCGAGGGAGGCAGTTCCCGTGGAGGAGTTGCGGCCGGGTGATCCTGACCGGGTCGGTCCCTACCGCCTCGTGGCCCGGCTGGGAGCCGGCGGCATGGGCGTGGTCTACCTCGGGTGCTCCCCTGGCGGCCTGCTCGTCGCGGTCAAGGTCGTCCGGGCGCGGCTCGCGGGCGACGCCGAGTACCGCGCGCGGTTCCGGCGGGAGGTGGCCTCGGCCCGTACGGTCAGCGGCGCGTACACCGCGTCGGTGCTGGACGCCGACCCGGACGCCGGTACGCCCTGGCTGGCCACCGCGTACCTGCCGGGGCTGTCGCTGCGGGAAGCGGTCGCCGCCCACGGGCGGTTCCCCGCGGACACCGTACGACTGCTGGCCACCGGGCTCGCCGAGGCGCTGGCCGACATCCACCGGGCCGGTCTGACGCATCGCGATCTGAAGCCCGGGAACATCATGCTGACCGCCGACGGCCCCAGGGTGATCGACTTCGGGATCGCCCGCCCCGAGGACGCCGTCTCGATCACCCGGGCGAACCGCAGCCCGGGTACCCGGGGCTTCATGTCCCCCGAGCAGGCCGCCGGTGGCGAAGTGGGGCCCGCGAGCGACATGTTCTCCCTCGGCGCCGTGCTGGCCTTCGCGGCGACCGGGGAGGAATCCCGTGCCGACGGCCGGGAGGCCGTCTCCCGCAGCGGGACGGCCGACCGCCTGCTCAGGGACCTCATCCGGGACTGCCGCCGCCGGGACCGCACGCAACGGCCCTCGGCCGCCGACCTGTTGACCAGGCTGGACCCGGCCGTGTCCGCGCAGGGCGCCACCTGGCTGCCCGCCGGCGTGGTCGAGGCGATCGACCGCCGCACGGCCCAGGCCCGGCGCCTGTCCCACGTGCCGGAGATCCGGCCGCGCGCGGAGCCGGTGCGGTGGGTGGCGGCCGACCCGGCGCGGATGGCGGAGGCGACCGCCGACGGTCAGGACACGGGGGAGGGCGGCGCCGGACGGGCGACGAGCAGGCGCCGGTTGCTGCTCGGCGGCGGCGCCCTGCTCGCGTTCGCCGGTACGGCCGCGGGCGTGGGCGCGGCGCTGTCGGGGAGCGGCGGCCCGGACCCGGGGACCGCGGCGGCGGGCTCGTCGGGTACGCCGACGAAGGGGCGTTCGCCGTCCGTTCCGCCCTCGCCACCGCCGCGGGCGGTGTCGCGGTGGAAGGTGCGGGTGGGCGATTACTATCCCGACCTGTTCACCACCGGCGGGCTGGTCCTGGCGCAGGTCGAGGGCCGCCTGCGTGCGCTCGATCCGGCGACCGGCAAGACCCGCTGGAAGCACGGCTCGTGGGGCGAGGACCACGTCAGTGCGGTCGGTGGCGACGTGCTCGTGTACGACCCCTCCCTGGGCGACGGGTATCTGGCCATGGTGCGTGCCGGGTCGGGAGCCGACCGGTGGACCCACCCGGGGCCGCCCGGGAAGGTGCCGATGTACCCCGTGGTGGGCGAGTCGGTGGCCTGCTACGGCTACGACTCGGTCACCGCCCTGGACCTGGACGACGGGCGCCCGCGCTGGACCGCGCCGGTCAAAGCGGAGCTCGGGGTGGCCGTCGACGGCGACCTCGTGATCGCCGTCGACAGGACGAGAGTCGCCGCACTGGACATCCACAGCGGCGGCGACAGATGGATCCGTCCGCTGGACTGGGGGCACTACCCGCAGGCCTGCTACGGGCTGGTCTTCGTCTGCGACGGCCCGGGAGCCGTGCACGCGCTGCGGGCGGACGACGGGCAGCCCGCCTGGAAGAGACCGGTCGGCGAGACGGTCTACCCGAGTTTCGGGTTCGCTTCGGGCGGCGGAGTGGTCTACTTCGGGACCGCCGAGGGCGACGTCCTCGCCCTGCGGGCCACCACAGGCGACGTCGTCTGGAAGCGGCGGCTGGGCGCGGAGTCCTCGTCCCGCAACCTGTGGAACGCGCTCGGCGCCGCGGGGGACATGCTGTACGTCGGCGGCGCCGACCGGAACGTCCACGCGCTCCGCGGCAGCGACGGGCGTACGGAGTGGACGTACCCGGCGGACGTCACGGTGCGCACGTCCCCGCCGGTGACCGTCGACGGCGGCATGACGTTCATCGGCACCGCCGAAGGCTTCGTCGAAGCGCTCAGCCCGCCGGCCGGGGCCTAGCAGTGCGGGAGTTGGAGCCCGGCGATCCGGGGGCGGTCGGCCGCTTCCGGATCCTGGCGCGCGTCGGCTCCGGGGGCATGGCGGTCGTCTACCTCGGGCGGTCCGCCGGCGGCCGGGCGGTCGCCGTCAAGATGATGCACGCCGAGTTCGCCGACGACCCGGAGCAACGCGCCCGCTTCCACCGCGAGGTGGCGGCCGCGCGGGCCGTAGGAGGGCCGTACAGCCCCGGGGTGCTCGACGCGGCCCCGGACGCGCCCACGCCCTGGATGGCGACCGAGTACCTGCCGGCGGTGTCGCTGCGGGAGGCGGTCGAGCGGTTCGGTCCGCTGCCCGCCGGCTCGGCGTGGTCGTTGGCCGCCGGCCTGGCCGAGGCGCTCGCCCTGGTCCACCGGGCCGGGTTCGTGCACCTCGACCTGAAGCCGGCGAACGTGCTGCTGGCCGCCGACGGCCCGCGGCTGATCGACTTCGGGATCGCCGCGGAACCGGGCGCCGGCGACGAGGCTCCGGGCACCGCGGCCGGCTCGCGCGGGTTCATGTCACCGGAACAGGAAGCCGGCACCGGGACCGGCCCGCCGAGCGACGTGTTCTCCCTGGGCAGCACGCTGGCGTACGCGTGCACCGGCGCCCCGCCCGCCGCCGGCTCCCCGGTGCGGGTGGCGGACGACGGGCTGCGAGCGGTGATCGAGGGCTGCCTGCGCCCGGATCCCTCCGACCGCCCGGGGCTGCCGGAACTGGTCGAGCGGCTGGCTTCGCCGGGCCCGCGGGAGCGGCGGGCGGTGTGGCCGCCGCAGGTCGCGGCCGAGATCGACCGCCGCATCGCCCAGGCCGGCAATCCTCCGGTGGCGCTGCCGCGTTCGGCCGGGGCCCCGGTGGGGCTCGTGCGCCGGCGGGCGCTGCTGCTGGGCGCCGGTGCGGTGGTCGCGGGCCTCGGAGCCGGCACGCCGCTGCTGATCGCCCACGCGTCCCGACGGCCCGGGGACGGGGCCGCACCGGAGCACGACCCCTCGCCGCGGCCGACCCGGAGCGAGCCGCCGGCCGCCGGGTCGCCCGCGGCGTCGCCCGCCGCGCGGTCCCGGGTGCTGGAGTTCTTCCTGACCGGCGACGTCGCGCTGACGTCGCTGACGTACTCGGTCGACGGGAGGACCACGACGCTGGAGGACGTCGCGCTGCCGTGGCGGACCGCCGTCGACATCCCCGAGTACCCGCCGTCGGTCCCCTGGCGGCTGGAGTACGCCCACGAGCCGGGCGAGGTCGGCTACCGCGTGATGGTCGACCGGATCATGCACGGCCAGGGGGGAGACTCCGGCACCGGCGGCGAGGACGAAGGGACGGCCTGACGCGCCACGGACCCGGGGCCCGCAGCACCTGTTTTAACGTTACGCGCCTGGAGTGGCTGCTCGGTCCCGGTGTGGTTTACAACGTTGCATCTTGGTGTTGTGATGGCAGGGACGTACCCCGTCCGACCTGACGTCCTCCCCCAGGAGACCCTTCGCCATGCCCGATTCCCACGCTCCCTCCGCCCCCGCGGGGACTCCCCGGCCCGAGTACCCCCGGCCCAGCTTCGTCCGGGCGGACTGGCTCAACCTCAACGGCACCTGGCAGTTCGCCCGCGATCCCGGGGACAGCGGGTTCGAGCGCGGGCTCGCCGGGGCCGAGCTGCCCGAGCGGATCGTCGTGCCGTTCTGCCCCGAGTCGGAGCTGTCCGGGATCGGCGACACCGACTTCCACCACGCCGTCTGGTACCGCCGCACCGTGCGGATACCCGGTGAGTGGGCCGGGCGGCGGGTCCTGCTGCACTTCGGGGCCGTCGACCACGACGCCACCGTGTGGGTCAACGGGCGGGAAGTCGCCCGGCACAGCGGGGGGTTCACCCCGTTCAGCGCCGACCTCGGCGGTGTCGTACGGGCCGGGGAGGAGGCCGTCGTCGTCGTGCGGGCGCGGGATGCCGCACAGGGCCCGCAGGCGCGGGGGAAGCAGTCGACCGCGTACGACAACCACGCCTGCTTCTACACCCGCACCACCGGCATCTGGCAGACCGTCTGGCTGGAGCCCGTCGCGGACACGCACCTCCAGCGGCCGCGTATCACCCCCGACCTGGCCGCCGGCTCCTTCCACGTCGAGGTCCCCCTCGCCGGGAGCCGCACCGGCCACCGCGTCCGCGCCGAACTGCGCGACGGGCACGGCACCGTCGCCGAGGCCGACGTCGCGGCGGACTTCGACCTCGCGCCGCGCCTCGTGCTGCCCGTACCCGGCGACCGGCGCCGCCCCTGGTCCCCCGAGGATCCGCATCTGTACGAACTGGCGCTGGAGCTGACCGGTCCCGACGGAAACCTGATCGACCGTGCCGTCTGCACCGCCGGTCTGCGCGCGGTGACGATCGACGGGAAGCGGATCCTGCTCAACGGCAAGCCCGTCTTCCAGCGGCTCGTGCTCGACCAGGGCTGGTACCCCGACGGCCTGATGACCGCTCCCGACGACGCCGCCCTCGTCCGCGACATCGAACTCTCCCTCGCCGCCGGGTTCAACGGCGCCCGCCTGCACCAGAAGGTCTTCGAGGAGCGCTTCCTGCACCACGCGGACCGCCTCGGCTACCTCGTGTGGGGCGAGTTCGGCGACTGGGGCGCCAGCACCGGAGCCCCCGTCGGCCCCGACAACCAGCAGCCCACCGCCGGCTTCGTCGCCCAGTGGCTGGAGGCCGTCGAACGCGACTACTCCCACCCGGCGCTCATCGGCTGGTGCCCGCTCAACGAGACCCGGCAGCTGCTCACCGACCGGCAGAGCGTCCTCGACGACATCACCCGCGCCATGTTCCTCGCCACCAAGGCCGCCGACACCTCCCGGCCGGTCCTCGACGCCTCCGGCTACGCCCACCGCGTACCGGAGACCGACGTCTACGACTCGCACTGCTACGAGCAGGACCCGGAGGTCTTCGGCGAGCTGATGGCCGGGCTGCGCGCGGGCATCCCCTTCGTCAACCCGCAGGACGAGGCGGCCGGGCAGACCTGGTCGCTGCCGTACGGCGGACAGCCCTACTTCTGCAGCGAGTTCGGCGGCATCTGGTGGAATCCGGAGGACGCCGCGGCGGCGGGCGAGGACCGGCTGGTGTCGTGGGGGTACGGGCAGCGGCCGCGCGACGAGGAGGCGTTCCACGAGCGGTTCGCCGGGCTGACGGGGGTACTGCTGGGGGATCCGGACATGTTCGGCTACTGCTACACGCAGTTGACGGACGTCTTCCAGGAGCAGAACGGGATCTACCGGTTCGACCGGTCGGAGAAGCTCGACGTGCGGCGCGTACGGGCCGCGCAGCTGCGGGCGGCGGCATTCGAGGAGGCGGCCGAGGGGGAGCCGGCGAAGGAGGAGGGCCGGGGGGCGTAGCGCCCCCGCGGGCACGGGCGGTCGCGTACGCGGGATGCCCGCGCCGGGTGCGTACGCGGCCGTCGTACGCGCCCGCCCGTACGCGCCCCGCTCACGCGCTCCGCCTGACCTCCAGCCGGTGCGCCGCCACCACCTGCCGGGCGCCCCGGCCCCCGTCCGCGATCCGGTCCAGCAGCAGCCCCAGCGCCGTCCGCGCGATCTCCGCCTTGTCCGGCGCGATCGTCGTCAGCGTCGGGTTGCTGTACCGCCCGTCGTCGATGTCGTCGATCCCGATCACCGCCACGTCCTCCGGCACCCGCAGCCCGCGCTCGTGCAGCGTGTGGATCGCACCGAGCGCGAGGAGGTCGGTGTAGCAGAACACCGCGTCGGGGCGGGCGCCGCGGTCCAGGGCGGCGGCCATGGCCAGCGCCCCGTCGCGGCGGTGGTACGAGGGCGTGTGGACGACGAGCGACGGGTCGTACGGCACGCCCGCGGCCCGCAGCGCCCGGCGGTAGCCCTCCGTCCGCCGCGGCGCCGTGCCGCCGCCGCGCGGCTCCTGGTGCCCGAGCGCGGCGACGCGGCGGCGGCCCCGGCCCAGGAGGTACGCGGTGGCGTCGGCGGCCGCGGCGACGTTGTCGATCGCCACGTGGTCGACGCCGGTGCCGGTGATGCGCTCGCCCAGAAGCACCAGCGGGGTGCCGCCGCGGCGGTTGTCGAACTCGTGGCGCTCGATGCCGAGGGGGCTGAAGAGCACGCCGTCGACCGTGCCCGGGTTCATGCCGCTGAGTACGAAGCGCTCGGCTTCGAGGCGGCCCTCGGTCTGGTCGATGAGCACGGTGTAGCCGCTCTCGCGGGCGGCCTGCACGACGTGCCGCGTCAGCTCGGCGAAGTACGGGATGTCGATCTCCGGAACCGCGACGGCGATCAGGCCGGCGCGGCGCAGCCGCAGGTTGCGGGCGGAGAGGTTGGGGCGGTAGCCGAGCTGGTCGATCGCCCAGTGCACGCGCTCGCGGGTCGCGGCGCTGACGGGGCGGTTGCCCGACAGCACGTTGGACACCGTGGTGGGCGACACCCGTGCCAGCGCGGCCACGTCGCGCACGCCGATGGCGCTGCGCTGCGGCGATGCGTCGGAGGGCGGCGGGGGCGGCATGGGGCCATCTTCTCAGGCAGGCGCGGCGCGGGGGGTGCGGGGGAACTCCGGGACGTGCACAATCCGTTGTGTCGAAAGTTCGCAGAGTTACCAAGGTGCGCCCACCCTTGCCGTCCCTGTCACGGAAGGCCCGCAACCATGACTCCGAAACCCTCCCGGCTCTCCCGCCGCCTGCTCCTCGGCGCCGCCGCCGGCGCGACGCTCACGGCCGCGACGGCGGCCGGCACGGGAGCCGCGTACGGCACCGGCAGGCCGGCCGGCGGCGACTGGCCGACCGAGTTCCCGCTCCCCGACGGCTGGCTCCCCGAGGGCATCACCATCGGCAGCGGCCCGTACGCCTACATGGGCTCCCGCGCCCACGGCGCCATCCTCCGCGCCGACCTGCGCACCGGCGCGCTCAAGGTCCTCCGCGCCGGAGCCCTCGGCAGGGCGTCCATCGGCCTGAAGCTGGACCACGACGACCTGCTGTACGTGGCGGGCGGCGCCGGCGGCACGGCGAGCGTCATCGACGCCCGTACCGGCGCACTGGTCGCGACCCACCGGCTGACGCCCCCGGCCGGCCACTTCATCAACGACACCGTCCTCCTCGGCCGTGACGCCTGGTTCACCGACTCCGGCGAGGCGGTCCTCCACGCCGTCCCCCGCGGCCGCTCCGGCGGGGTCCGCGCTCTCCCGCTCACCGGCGACTGGGTCCAGACCCCCCACGTCTACAACGCCAACGGAATCGTCGACACCCCCGACGGCCGCGGCGTCATCGTCGTCAGCAGCATCCCCGGCCGCCTGTACCACGTCGACGTGCGGACCGGCCATGCGACGGAAATCGCGCTGCGCGGCGCGGCGGACGTCTTCAACGGCGACGGCCTGGCCCGCGTCGGCCACACGCTGTACGTGGTCCGCAACCGCGACAACCTGGTCGCGGTCTTCCGCCTCGACCGCGCGGTGCGCACCGCCACGCTGCACCGCACCATCACGGACCCCCGCTTCGACGTCCCCACCACGGCGGCCCGCCACGGCAACCGCCTCTATCTGGTCAACGCGCGCTTCACCTCCCCCCAGAAACCGGACACCGCCTTCAACGCGGTGGCGGTCCCCCTCTGAGGGCGGGCGTCCTGCCCCGGGGCGCCGGCGGCACCGCGGGAGCCGTGCCGTCGGACGGGTTCCGACCGGATCGGTTCCGTACGTGATCCGGCCGCAACTCCGGCGCCCCGCGGCCGGGACCGGTTACGCCGTCTCCTCGAAGTAGGCGTCGAGGGCCGCCTCCAGGTCGACCGCCCACCCCTTCAGCTCCGCCTTGTCCTTGGCCTCCACCTCGGCCGGGCAGACGCCGCGGCTGTCGTGGACGCTGAGGACGAGGCGGCGGCCGAACCGGGAGGTCTTGTACTCGACCGCGCCGATCTCCGGCCACGTGAACTCGGCCTCGGTGTCGTCGAGCCGGAAGCGGACGCCGGTGCTGTCCACGGTCACGGAGCCGCGGCGGTCGGTGGCCTCGAAGACGGGTCCTTCGCCGGCTTCCGCCTCCTCGGCTTCGCCCTTGGCTTCGTCCTCGTCCTTGTCGTCGTCCTCGACTTCAGCCTCGGCCTCGGCGTCGGCCTTGTCCTTGCCGCTGTCGTCGTCCCCGGGGCCGGCGGCGGCTTCCGCGTCGTCCGCCGGGTCCGCGGCGTCCTCCGGGTCCGTGCCGGATTCCTTCTTCTCGTCGGTCTTTGGTGCTTCGTCCTTCTCCTTGTCGTCGGGCGGCGGCGCTACGAGGCCGGGCAGAGCGGCCGGGTCCGTCGCTGCGGCGTTGACGGGCGTGACGTTCAGACCTTTGTTCTCCTCCACGGTCCCAAAGTATGGCCGCTGGCCCCCCTCGCGGTCTGCGGGTCCGCGCACCTGCACCTGGATGCCCGGTTCTGCACCCTGCGGCGGCTTCGTACCATGGCCGTCATGGAGATCGTCGCCGTGCCCTACGACCACCCCGACGCGGTCATGCTCAACGACCGGGTCCAGATCGAGTACGCCGCGCGGTACGGCGAAGGCGATCACACGGTGATGGACCCGCTGCACTTCACGCCCCCGCACGGGCTCTACCTGCTGGCGTACGACGCCGACCGCACCCCGCTCGCCACGGGCGGCTGGCGGGCCATGGACGCGACGCCGGAGGGGCACCGCCCCGGCGACGCGGAGCTGAAGCGGATGTACGTGGTCCCGGAGGCCCGGGGGCGCGGGCTGGCCCGGCGGATACTCGCGGCGCTGGAGGAGAGCGCGCGGGCCGCGGGGCGGACGCGGATGGTGCTGGAGACCGGCATGAAGCAGCCGGAGGCCATAGCGCTGTACCTGTCGGAGGGGTACGAGCCGACGGAGAAGTTCGGCTACTACCGCTTCGAGCCCGACAGCCGCTGCTTCGCCAAGCCGCTGCCGGCCGCACAGGACGGCGAGCCGGCGGAGGGCGTCGCGGCGCGCTGAGCAGCGGCGGGACGCACCCCGCCGCGCCTGGCCATGCCCGTACCGGCTAACCCGCCCGCTCGTCCACCACCCGGCGGAGCTTGCCGACCGACCGCTCCAGCGTCTCCGGCTCCACGATCTCCACCTCGACGCCCACCCCCACGCCCTCCCGCACCCGCCGCGCGATCGCGTCGCCCGCCGCCGAGCGCTGCTCCACCGGCGCCCCCGGCCGCGCCTCGGCCCGTACCGTCATGCGGTCGAGCCGGCCCTGGCGGGTCAGCCGCAGCTGGAAGTGCGGGGCCACGCCGGGTGTGCGGAGCACGATCTCCTCGATCTGGCTCGGGAAGACGTTCACGCCGCGCAGGATGATCATGTCGTCGCAGCGTCCGGTGACCTTCTCCATCCGCCGGAACGCCGGCCGGGCCGTGCCCGGCAGCAGCCGGCTCAGGTCGCGGGTGCGGTAGCGGACGACCGGCATGGCCTCCTTCGTCAGCGACGTGAACACCAGCTCGCCGCCTTCGCCCGCCACCCTCACCTCGTCGGTGACCGGGTCCACGACCTCCGGCAGGAAGTGGTCCTCCCACACGTGCAGCCCGTCCTTGGTCTCCACGCACTCCTGCGCGACGCCGGGGCCGATCACCTCCGACAGGCCGTATATGTCCACCGCGTCCAGCCCGGCCCGCTCCTCGATCTCGTGCCGCATCTCCTCCGTCCACGGCTCGGCGCCGAAGATGCCGACGCGCAGCGAGCTGGTGCGCGGGTCGATGCCCTGGCGCTCGAACTCGTCGATGATCGTGAGCATGTAGGAGGGCGTGACCATGATGACCTCGGGCGCGAAGTCCCGGATGAGCTGCACCTGCCGCGCGGTCATCCCGCCGGAGGCGGGGATGACGGTGCAGCCGAGGCGCTCGGCGCCGTAGTGGGCGCCGAGGCCGCCGGTGAAGAGCCCGTAGCCGTACGCGACATGCACCCGGTGGCCGGGCCGCCCGCCCGCGGCGCGGATGGAGCGGGCGACGAGCCCGGACCAGGTGTCGAGGTCGGCCGCCGTGTAGCCGACGACGGTGGGCAGGCCGGTGGTGCCGCTGGAGGCGTGCAGGCGGCGGACGTCGGCGACGGGGACGGCGAACATCCCGAAGGGGTAGTCCTCGCGGAGGTCGTCCTTCGTGGTGAAGGGGAAGCGCGCGAGGTCGGCGAGGGAGCGGCAGTCGTCGGGGGTGACGCCGGCGGCGTCGAACTTGCGGCGGTAGAGGGGGACGTTGTCGTAGGCGCGGCGGAGCGTGGCGCGGAGGCGGTCGAGTTGGTACGCGGCGAGTTCGCCGGGGGTCATGCGCTCGCCCGCGTCGAGCAGGGGGGCGGGGCTGCCGGTCGTGGTGTCGCTCACGCTCGTCCCTCCGGGCCGTTCTCGTCGCCTGCGCCGCGGTGCTCGCCGTTGGCGGCGGCCGCTCCGGCCGCTCCGGCCGTTCCGGCCGCTCGGGTTGCCCGTGCCGCCCCGGCCGCGGCCTGCGCGCCCGTCGCCGGGTCGCGGACGATGCGGCTCCGGCCCCGGAACTCCGCGATCACCTCGGCGCCGCGCAGCACGCTCACGTCGTAGACCCCGTTTCGCCCGAAGCACACCCGCTCCTCCGCCCGTGCCACCAGCACGTCGCCGACGTGCGCGGGCGCCGCGTACGTGATGTCCGCGCCCGCCGCGACGGCGACGCCCCGGCTGTTGCAGGCGCAGGCGAAGGCGGTGTCGGCGAGGAGGAAGACGTAGCCGCCGTGGGCGATGCCGTGGCCGTTGGCCATCTCCGCCGTGACCGCCATCCGCAGCGTCGCGGCGCCCGGCGCGGCCTCCAGCAGCTCGATGCCGTGGCGGCGGGCGGCGGCGTCGGCCGCGAACACCGTCGTGCCGTCGTGCGGCGCGGTCATGTGCTGCACCACCTGACTCCCCTTGTGGCCCGACCGATCATTCGGTTAGCTTGCGGAGCGGCCGGATCCCAGTCAAGAGGTACGACAGGACGTACGACATGACGGAGCACAGCACAGCGCCGGACGCGCCCGGCGGCGAGGCGCCCGGCGCCGGGGCGCCGCGCGCCATGGCGGTCGTCGGCGGAGGCCGGATGGGCGCCGGGATCGCGCAGTCGTTCGCCGCCGCCGGGTCGCGGGTCGTGATCGTGGAGAGTGGCGCGGACGCGGCGGCGGCAGCCGTGGAGCGGGTCGCGGGATCGCTGCGGCGGGCCGCCGAGCGGGGCCGTCTTGCCGCCGGGGTCGACCCGGCGGAGGTGGTGGCGCGGGTGCGGGCCGTCGGGTCCCTCGCGGAGCTGCCGGCGGACGCGGGGCTGGAGCTGGTGGTGGAGGCGGTGCCGGAGGACGCCGGGCTGAAGGCGCGGGTGCTGGCCGGCGCCGAGCAGGTGCTGGGCCCGGACGCCGTGCTGGCGACGAACACCAGCTCGCTGTCCGTCGCCGAGCTGGCCGCGGCCCTCGGGCGGCCGGGGCGGTTCCTCGGCATGCACTTCTTCAACCCCGTACCCGCCTCGGAGCTGGTGGAGCTGGTCACCGCGCCGGAGACGGGCACAGAGGCGCTGGCGGCGGCGCGCGGCTGGGTGCGGACGCTGGGCAAGACGGCGGTGGTCGTCCGGGACTCGCCGGGCTTCGCCAGCAGCAGGCTCGGGGTGGCCCTGGGGCTGGAGGCGATCCGCATGGCGGAGGAGGGCGTGGCGGCGCCCGCGGACATCGACACCGCGATGGAGCTGGGCTACAGGCACCCGATGGGCCCGCTGCGCCTGACGGACCTGGTCGGGCTCGACGTCCGGCTGGCCATCGCCGAGCACCTGTGCCGGACGCTGGGGGAGCGGTTCGCGCCGCCGGAGCTGCTGCGCGCGAAGGTCGCGCGGGGCGAGCTGGGGCGTAAGACGGGGCAGGGTTTCTACACCTGGCCGTGAGCGGGCACCGGTGGCGGGACCGCGCGGCTCCATCCGGGTCTACCGGCCGGTAGGACGACCTGGGCCGGACCTTCGCGGGGGCGGAATGCGACTCGGGAGGGGTTGCCGGAGCGGTCGTACTGCTCCGGCAGTACGACCCAGAGCATCCGCCAGGATGACGACTTTCGCCACCGATCGCGGGATCGTTGCTATATGAGCCCACTCATGCTGTCGGTGCTGCTTTCGCTGGTGTCAGCGGTGGCGTACGCCGGCGCCGCCCTCGTCCAGGAGCGTGTCGCGGCCACCACGACCGACGCCGACGGCGCGGGCGGGGCGTTCGCGCCGCTGCACTGCGGGAGCTGGTGGGCCTCCGTCGTGCTCAACGCCTCGGGCGCGCTGCTGCACGTGGTGGCGCTCGCGTACGGGCCGCTGAGCCTGGTCCAGCCGCTGGGCGCGCTGACCATCGTCTTCGCGCTGCCGATGGCGGCGATGTTCCTCGGCCGCCGCGCCGGGCGGGCCGCCTGGCGCGGGGCGCTGCTGTCGACCGTGGGGCTGGTGGCGCTGCTGACGCTGGTCGACCCCGTGGAGTCGCGGGAGCTGGGCGGTACGACGGCGCTGGGGCTCGCCGTGGCGACGGTGGCCGTGCTGGGCGCGCTGACGCTGGCGGGTGCGCGGATACGGCATGTGGCGGCCCGCAGCGTGACGCTCGCGGTGGCCTCGGGCGCGGCGTTCGGCATGGCGTCGGTGTTCACGAAGGACGTCACCGCGGACTTCACCGACCCGCTGGCGATCGGCATGATCGCGATCCTCGCCCCGGCCGGGCTGCTGCTGTCGCAGGCGGCGTACCGCGGTGCGGGCCTGTCGGCGCCGCTGGCGACGCTGACGGTGGTCAACCCGGTGATAGCGGCCGCGGTCGGCGTCACGGCGCTGGGCGAGACGGTGCGGTACGGGGCGCTGGGCGCCCTGCTCGCCGTCGGGGCCGGCGTGATCGCGGCGGCTGGACTGATAGAGCTGACGGTGCAGGCGCACCGCACGCCGGCGGAGGAGCCGGACACGGAGCCCGCCGCGGAACCCGTGGCCGAGCCCGGTGCGGGCGCCGCGGCCGCGGCGCCGACCGCCGGCAAGGTGCCCGCCCCCGCCGCGCCGCCGGAGGAGCCGGCCAGGCCGGAGCCGGTCGCGGCGGCCGAGCCGGCCGCCCCGGCCACCCCGCTCCCTGACGGGCCCGGGGCCCCGCCCGGCTCCGTACCCGCGCCCACTCCGGCGTACCACGCGGGCGCGGCCGCCGCGGCGGCGCTCTACGAGACCGGCCCGGCCGCGGAGGCCGGGGCCGAGGCGCGCGGGACGGACGGGCCCGCGCAGGATCCGGCGCGGACGGGTGCGTCCGGGACGGACGCGCCCCACGCGGACGTGCCCAGGACAGGTGTGTCCACGACAGGTACGCCCACGACAGCCGTGCCCGAAGCCGTCCACGCCGCCGCCGGCCCGGTCGCGGCCCTGGGCGCCGATCCCCGTACGCCCGGAACCCCCGCCCCCCGTACCCCGGCGCCCGAGACCCCTGCACCCCGAGTCCCGGCGCCGGAGAACGCCGCCTCCGCGGGCCCGTCTCCCGCGGTGGCGGCGCTCATCGTCGCCGCTGCCGCCGCCTCCGGCGGCGCCGCGCTGTCGCCGTACCAGGTCGGCTGCTCCCGATTAGCCGGCCTGCCCGGCACCCGCCGGGCAACGGCGGCCGCCGACGACACCCGAGCCGCCCTGCCTCCGTGCTGCGCGGGGACTGTGCCAAGGTGGCCCCATGCGCCGCCTCGCCGTGACCGCCTCCGCCCTCCTCGCCGTGGCGCTGGCCGCCTGTTCGACGGGCGACCCCGAGGCGGCGGCCAGTGAGGGCGTAGCCGGCGGAAGAGAGAGCGGCCCGAGTCCGGCTCCCGCGGACCAGGGTGTTCAGGAGCTGCGGGCACGGGTGCTGGAGCGCCTGCCGCATGACCCCGAGGCGTTCACGCAGGGCCTGGAGCTGCGCGGGGACGTCCTCTACGAGGGCACCGGCCAGGAAGGCGCCTCCTCCGTACGTCGCGGCCCCGTCGGCGGCGAACCCACCGTCAGCCGCGACCTGCCCGCCCCGCTCTTCGGCGAGGGCCTGACGCTCGTCGGCCCCCGGCTCTGGCAGCTCACCTGGCAGAACGGCATCGCCATCGAACGCGACGCGGACACTCTCAAGGAACTGCGCCGTGTCCGCTACGAGGGCGAGGGCTGGGGCCTGTGCCAGGACCGCACCGACGGCGGCACCGGCGGCCGGCTCGTCATGAGCGACGGCAGCTCCCGGCTCACCTTCCGCGACCCGCGGACGTTCGAGCCCACCGGCCACGTGGACGTCACCCGCGACGACGTGCCCGTCGACCGGCTCAACGAGCTGGAGTGCACCTCCGACGGCGCCGTCTACGCGAACGTCTACCAGACCGACACCGTGGTCCGTATCGACCCGGACACCGGCTCCGTCACCGCCGACATCGACGCCTCCGGGCTGCTCCGGCCCGCGGAACTGCGCAGCGGGGCGCTCCAGCTCAACGGGATCGCCGCGCTCCCCGGCGGCGAGGAGTTCCTGCTCACGGGCAAGTACTGGCCCCGGATGTTCCGGGTCGAGTTCGTGCCGCGCTGAGGCCGCGGAAAAAAATCCGGGCGGGTGTCGATCCGGCAGGGTGTCGTTCGACGCATGGGCAGGAGGACGGCACACGGCCGCCCGCCGCGAGAACGAGGAGACGCGCGATGCGCTACATGATGCTGATCGAGCCGGACCTGGAGCGCAGCCCCAAGGACGGGATGCCCAGCCAGGAGATCATGGACGAGATGGGCAAGCTGCTGGAGGAGATGACCAAGTCGGGCGTGCTGCTCGACACCGCCGGGCTGAAGCCCCCGGAGGAGGCCGTGCGGGTCACCTCCGAACGGGGGAAGCTGTCCGTGGTCGACGGACCGTTCACCGAATCCAAGGAACTGGTCGGCGGCTATCTGATCGCCCAGGTCAAGTCCAAGGAGGAGGCCCTGGAGTGGGCCAACCGCTTCCTGAAGGTGCACGGTGAGGAGTGGGTCATCACCGTGGAGCTGCGGGAGATCATGGAGGGCTAGGGGCTGCCCTGACCGCGGGTGACGGCCCAGGTCAGGGCTGCTGCGAGTTGCCTTCGGCCGGGGCGGGCTGTTCTGATGTGGGGCTGTGACGGCTTCGCAGGACGCCCGCGCCCGGCGGGAGGACGCAACCGGGCCGCCGCCCGCCGCCGCGCGGCGGGCGACCGACCGCGCCGTGGCCGCGGTCTGGCGGATCGAGTCCGCGCGGATCATCGCGGGCGTGGCCCGTATCGTGCGCGACCTCGGCGTGGCGGAGGAACTGGCGCAGGACGCGCTGGTCGCCGCCCTGGAGCAGTGGCCCGAGTCGGGCGTGCCCGACAATCCCGGCGCGTGGCTCATGGCCACGGCCCGGCGGCGGGCGATCGACCTCGTACGCCGCAAGGAGCGCTACGCGCGCAAGCTGGCCGAGATCGGCCACGACCTGGAGAGCCGCCGCCCGGAGGGCGAGGCGCAGCTCGCCGCGGTCCTCGACGACGACATCGAGGACGACCTGCTGCGGCTGGTGTTCACGGCCTGCCACCCGGTGCTGTCCACACCCGCGCGGGTGGCGCTCACGCTGCGGCTGCTGGGCGGGCTGACCACGGACGAGATCGCGCGGGCGTTCCTGGTCACGGAGCCGACGGTGGCGCAGCGCATCGTACGGGCCAAGCGGACGCTGGCGAAGGCGGAGGTGCCGTTCGAGCAGCCGCAGGGGCAGGAGCGGGCGGAGCGCCTGGCGTCGGTGCTGGAGGTCATCTACCTCGTCTTCAACGAGGGCTACTCGGCGACCGCGGGCGACGACTGGATGCGCCCGGGGCTGTGCGAGGACGCGCTGCGGCTGGCGCGGGTGCTGGCGGGGCTGATGCCGAAGGAGCCGGAGGTGCACGGGCTGGCGGCGCTGCTGGAGATCCAGGCGTCGCGGGCGGGCGCGCGCACGGGGCCGGACGGCGAACCGGTGCTGCTGCTGGCGCAGAACCGCGGGCGGTGGGACCAGCTGCTGATCCGCCGCGGGTTCGCGGCGCTGGCGCGGGCGCAGTCGCTGGTCGCGACGGGGGCGCAGGGGCCGGGGCCGTACATGCTGCAGGCGGCGATCGCGTCCTGCCACGCGCGGGCGCCGCGGGCGGCGGACACGGACTGGGGGCAGATCGTCCGGCTCTACGAGGCGCTGGCGCGGGTGGCGCCGTCGCCGGTGGTGGAGCTGAACCGGGCGGTGGCGGTGTCCATGGCGTACGGGCCGGAGGACGCGCTGCGGATCGTCGACGGGCTCGCGGACGAGCCGGCGCTGAAGGACTACCACCTGCTGCCGAGCGTCCGCGGCGACCTGCTGCGGCGGCTGGGGCGGACGGAGGAGGCGCGGGAGGAGTTCGCGCGCGCGGCGGACCTGACGCGCAACGCGCAGGAGCGCACGCTGCTGCAGACCCGAGCGGAGTCCTCGCCGGACGAGCCCTAGCGGACGGCACTGGGGGGCCGGGAACCGTCCACGGCGGACCGACCGGAGCCGCTGCGGTCGCCCGGTCAGGCCTCCAGGACCAGCGGGAGGCCGAAGAGCGGGAACAGCCGCTCTGCGCTCAGGAAGCTGTTCAGCCCCGTGACCTTGCCGTCCTCGATCTCCAGGACCTGGATCGCCCAGCCGCGGTGCCCGCCGCTCTCCGGATCCGGGTGGTACTGCGCGAAGGCCGGCATGCCGTTCGCCGAGCAGGGGACCAGGCGGGAGCCGCGGCAGACCGCGCCGGTGCCGAGGAACCAGGTGCGCACGTCCTCCGGGCCCTGCAGCCACAGCGGCAGCGGGGGCATGGAGAGGATGACGTCCTCGCGCATCAGCGCCGTGAGCGCATCCAGGTCGTACCGCTCGAAGGCGTCCACATAGCGCTCCAGGAAGCGCTGCTGGTCCGCGTCCAGCGGCTTGGCCGGCTCGCTGTCCGCCGGGGCCTCGGTGGCCAGGGTGGCGCGGGCGCGCTGCAGCGCGCTGTTCACCGAGGCCACGGAGGTCTCCAGCAGGTCCGCGACCTCGCTCGCCTTCCAGGCGAGGACGTCGCGCAGGATCAGCACCACGCGCTGGCGGGGCGGCAGGTGCTGCAGCGCGGCGACGAAGGCGAGGCGCACGGAGTCGCGCTGGGCCGCGACCTCGGCGGGGTCGCCGCCCTCGGGGAGCACCTTCGTGTCGGGCATCGGCTCCAGCCACGTGGCCTCCGGGAGGGCGCCGCCGAGGGCGGCCTCCGGGGGCGTGGTGGCCGCGCCGGGGGACGACAGGTCCATCGGGCGGGCGCGGCGCTGCGGGCTGCCGTGCATGTCGAAGCAGACATTGGTGGCGATCCGGTACAGCCACGAGCGCATCGATGCGCGGCCCTCGAAGCGCTCGAAGCCCTTCCAGGCGCGCACCATCGTCTCCTGGACCGCGTCCTCCGCCTCGAAGGCGGAGCCGAGCATGCGATAGCAGTACCCGGTCAGCTCGATGCGGTGGGACTCCAGGCGCTTCTCCACCGGCTCTTCTGCGGCGGGGTCCGCCACGTCTTGTCTGGTCACGTTTGCCATCGTACGGGCGGGCACTGACAGCGGTCATCGGGTGCGACAGATGGGGAAAATTCACCAACCAGCCATCGCAAGGGCTTACTTCCCGCCACCCGCCATGGCACTGTGCGGATGATGTTGATCAGAGCAACCCGATCAGGAGTGCCCATGACCGGCAGACCCACCCGTCGTACGGCCCTGCTCACCGCGCTCGGCGCGGGCGCGGCCGCCACGCTTCCCGCCGCAGCGGCGCACGCCGCCGGCGGAAAGCCCACCCCGCCCGTCGCCGTCACCGACCAGAAGTCCCGCCGCGTCCTCATCCTCGACTCCCGCCTGCCGTGGGACTCGCCGGACGCCGTCCGGTGGGCCTTCTCGCCCGAGGGCGACGAGAGGTATGCGGACCTGGTGCCGCAGGCCAGCTGGACATACGTCGACGAGGCCAAGGCCCGCCGCCGCAAGGGGCGTACGTACCTGCTCACCACCGCCTCGTTCGGCTTCGCCGCCGTCGTCGAGGTGCCCACCGGACGGCGCTACTGGGCCGGCGCGCTCGCCGGCGGTACGGACACCGTCAACCCGCACAGCATCGAGCTGCTCCCCGACGGCAACGTCGCCGTCGCCGGCAGCACGGGCGACACCATCCGCCTCTACGCCGCCTCGCAGGGGCCGGCCGCCGACACCTACTTCGAGTACCGCTTCGACGACGCGCACGGGCTGCAGTGGGACAACCGGCGCGGCGTGCTGTGGGCGATAGGCCACGACGAGCTGATCGCCCTGAAGGTCGGCGGCACCCCCGCCGAGCCGACGCTCACCCTCGTCGACGCCGTCGCCCTGCCGCACCCCGACGGCCTCTCGGCCAGCGGGCACGACCTCAGCGCGGTCGCGGGCCGCCCCGGGCGGCTGTGGATCACCACGGGCTACGGCGTGTTCCAGTACGACATCGCCGGTCGCACGTTCCACCAGGACTATGCCGGTGCCGCTCAGATCAACAGGCGCAGCGTGAAGGCCGTCAGCGACGTGCAGGGGAGCGGCAGGGTGGTCACGACCACGCCGGAGCCGGGCCTCGGGAAGTCGTGGTGGACGACGACGGTGTCGGCCCACAACCCGGAGGGCGCGTACAAGCTCCCGGACGGCGGGATCTACAAGGCCCGCTGGTGGCTGTCGGAACCCCGGTGACCACCGGCTGACCGGGCCCGGCCACCCGCACCTGCGGTCCGCCCCCGGACCTGACCTCCGGGGAGGTCCCGCCGGTGCGCTCAAGGCCGGGGGGCACCGATCCGGTGCCGTGAAGCCCGTGCCGTGAAGCCGGTGCGGTGAAACCCGGTGCCGTCAACGCCGGCGCCGGTCCGGCCGGTTCAGTCCTCCGGCTCCTCGGCGGTGGATCCGGCGCGCGTGCGCTGCCAGTCCTCGAACTCCTTGCGCACCCGCCGGTCCATCGCCATGGCGACCTCCGCCTCCAGCACCTCCATCGACACCGGCCGCAGCTGCTCCAGCGCGTCCGTCAGCCGCTCCACCTGCTCCCCGCTCAGCTCGCCCGGCGCGGTCTCCACGACGTCGGCCAGCACGTGCTCGCGTATGAGCGCGGTGAACAGCTCGGCGAGGTCGTCCGCGTGCGCGCGCACCTCGCGGGCGGCGGCGAGCACCGCGGCCAGCGGCACGCCCCTGGCCACCAGCTTCGACGAGGCGTCCAGCAGCCGCCTGCTGACGTGGATGAACTCCTCGCCCTCCACGGCGACATAGCCCATGTCGATGGACGTCGCCAGGTTCTCCGGGGAGACCTCGCCCGCGAACCGGTCGGCCAGCTCCTCCGGCGTGATGCGCACCGGGGTCTCCTCCGACCAGGGCTTGGCCAGCGTCTCCTCCAGGCCGAGCAGCTCGGCGGCACCGCGCACGTCCCTGCCGCTCTCGAAGGCGGAGATCAACTCCGCGATGCCGCCCAGGGTGTGGCCGCGGTCCAGCAGCGCGGCGATCGTCCGCAGCCGGGACAGGTGTCCCTCCCCGTACCAGGCGATCCGGCCCTCCCGGCGCGGCGGTTGGAGGAGTTTGCGCTCGCGGTAGAAGCGCAGCGTGCGGACGGTGATGCCGGCGCGCTCGGCCAGCTCCTCCGTCCGGTATTCGCGTCCCACCGTCTGTCCCTTCCGCGGTCCTCCGCCGGTCTTGCGCCGGCTCTCCGTAGGTTCTTCGCCGTTCTCCGCCGGACCGTTACCGGTGTCCCGCCGTCCTCGCAGGTCCGTGCCGTACGCCCCGACCACCAGAGTAGGACCTCCTGCCGACACCCCGTCCCCCGGCGGAAGTCGATCACGCCGGCCCCCTACCCATCGGTAAGGACAAGCCCTACTCTCTCATCGTGCCAGTGAATGCTGGCGCGATTGCGGCTCCACTGCTGGGAGGACGACGGCGATGACGCGTGAACACGTCAGGGTGGCGGTGATCGGCTCCGGCTTCGGCGGCCTCGGGGCTGCCGTACGGCTGCGCCGGGAGGGGATCACGGACTTCGTCGTGCTGGAGCGGGCGGGCACGCTCGGCGGCACCTGGCGGGACAACAGCTATCCGGGCTGCGCCTGCGACGTCCCCTCGCACCTGTACTCGTTCTCCTTCGCGCCCAACGCCGAGTGGCCACGCACCTTCTCCGGGCAGCAGCACATCCGCGACTACCTGGAGCAGGTCGCCGACATCTTCGGGATACGGCAGCACATCCGCTTCGACCACGAGGTGCGCAGCATCCGCTGGGACGACGACGAGCTGCACTGGGAGATCGACACCGCGCACGCCGAACTCACCGCCGACGTCGTCGTCTCCGCCACCGGTCCGCTGTCCGACCCCAAGATCCCGGACATCCCCGGCCTCGACACGTTCCCCGGCAAGGTCTTCCACTCCGCGCGCTGGGACCACGGCGTGCCGCTGGGCGGCAAGCGCGTCGCCATGGTCGGCACCGGTGCCTCCGCCATCCAGATCGTGCCGTCCATCCAGCCCGAGGTGTCCCGGCTCACCGTCTTCCAGCGCACCCCGCCGTGGGTGCTGCCGCGCGTGGACCGCGCCATCAGCGCCCCCGAGCGGTGGCTGCACGCGCGCGTACCCGCGACGACGAAGCTGCGCAGGGGCATCCTGTGGGGCATCCGCGAGCTCCAGGTGGGGGCGTTCACCAAGCACCCCAACGAGCTGGGATTCGTGGAGGGCCTGGCCAAGCGGAACCTGGGCCGGGCCATCAAGGACCCCGAGCTGCGCCGCAAGCTCACCCCCGCCTACCGCATCGGCTGCAAGCGGATCCTGCTGTCCAACGACTACTATCCGGCGCTCGCCCAGCCCAACGTCGACGTCGTCGCCTCCGGTCTGAAGGAGGTGCGCGGCTCGACCCTCGTGGCCGCCGACGGCACCGAGACCGAGGCCGACGCGCTCATCTTCGGCACCGGCTTCCACGTCACGGACATGCCCATCGCCGACCGCATCAAGGGCCGCGACGGCACCACGCTCGCGGAGGCGTGGAGCGGCGGGATGGAGGCGCTGCGCGGTGCCAGCGCGGCCGGGTTCCCCAACCTGCTGACGGTCATCGGCCCCAACACGGGCCTCGGCAACAGCTCGATGATCCTCATCATCGAGGCGCAGCTGAACTACATGGCGGACTTCGTGCGCCGCCTCGACCACCTTGCCGGGCCGGGCGGCCGGGTCGCGCTCGACGCGCGGCCGGCGGCGGTGAAGGGCTGGAACGAACGGGTGCAGGAACGGATGAAGCGCACGGTGTGGAACACCGGCGGCTGCGACAGCTGGTACCTGGACGCCAACGGGCGCAACACGACCGTGTGGCCCGGTACGACGAGCGAGTTCAGGAAGGTGACGAGGAAGGTGCACGCGGAGGAGTACGAGGTCTTGCGCACCGGGGGAGGCGCGCCGCGTGCGGGCGCGGGCGCCGCCGAGTCCGCCGGCGCGCGCCGGGGCGAGGGGGGCGTCCGATGACGCGGCTCATGCACGTCACGTCCGGCCCGTACGCGCCGCCCACCCCGCGGCGCGAGCTGACCGCCGCCTCCGCCGACGGCACCCCGCTGTACGTCGAGGAGCACGGCCCGAAGGACGCGCCCGCGGTCGTCCTCGCGCACGGCTGGTGCTGCTCGACCGCCTTCTGGGCGCCCGTCGTCCGGCAGCTCGCACCCGACCACCGCGTCATCGCGTACGACCAGCGGGGCCATGGCCGCAGCCCCGAGGGCAGCCACGGCTCGTACCACACCGCCACCCTCGCCGACGACCTGGGCGCCGTGCTGGACGCGGTGCTGGCGCCCGGCGAGAAGGCCGTGATCGGCGGCCACTCGATGGGCGGCATGACGCTGATGGCCGCCGCCGGGCGCCCGTATCTGCGCGAGCGGGCGGCCGCCGTGATGCTGTGCAGCACGGGCAGCGCGCAGCTGGTGCCCGAGTCGCGGGTGGTGCCGCTGCGGGCCGGGGCGCTGCGCTCCGCGGTGCAGCGCGCGCTGCTGGTCTCGCGGCTGCCGATGGGGCCGGTGACGCCGCTGTCGAAGAAGGTGCTGGGCCCGGCGATCCTGGGCCGGGGCGCCACCCCGGCGCAGATCGAGGCGAGCGCCCGGATCGTCTTCGCCACCCCGCGCAAGGCGCGCGGCGTGTGGGGGCGGGTGCTGGCGACGCTCGACCTGGACGCGGACGTGGCCCGGATGCCGGTGCCGGCCGCGGTGGTGCACGGCAGCGCCGACCGGCTCACGCCGGTGCGGCTGGCGCGGAAGATCGAGGGGCTGCTGCCCGAGAGCGCGGGGTTCACCGAACTGGCCGGGCTGGGGCACATGACGCCCATCGAGGCGCCGTACGCGGTCGCCGAGGTGCTGCGCGGGCTCGTACGCGACCACCTGGCGGGAGCGCCGGAGGGGGCGCAGGCTGAAGATGCCGCCGACGCGACCGGCGGGGCGGCCGGCGAGACGGGCGCCGGGGCGCCCGGTGGGACGACTGCCGGACCGGCCGCCGCGGCGGCCGTCGAGAAGGAGGAGGCGGGCGCATGAGCCGCCGGCACGGACTCGTCGAGGGCAAGACCGTCGTCGTCACCGGCGCCGCCCGCGGCGTCGGCGCGCTGCTCGCGCGCCGGCTGGCGGCGCGCGGGGCGCGGCTCGCGCTGGTGGGGCTGGAGCCGGACGAGCTGAAGAAGGTCGCCGACTCGCTGCCGGGCGAGGCCGCCCACTGGCACGCCGACGTCACCGACCACGACGCGATGGCCGCCGCGGCGGCGGAGGTCGAGGAGCACTTCGGCGGCATCGACGTGGTCGTCGCCAACGCGGGCGTCGCCACCGGCGGCCCGTTCCTCGACTCCGACGCCGGCTCCTTCGACCGGGTCATCGAGGTCAACCTGCTGGGCAGCGTGGCCACCGCCCGCGCCTTCCTGCCCGCGCTGGTCCGTTCGCGCGGCTACCACCTCCAGATCGCCTCGCTCGCCGCCGTGACACCCGCGCCGATGATGGCGGCGTACTGCGCGTCGAAGTCGGGTGTGGAGGCGTTCGCGCACTGCCTGCGCGGCGAGGTCGGCCACCAGGGCGTGGACGTCGGCGTCGGCTATCTGAGCTGGACCGACACCGACATGGTGCGCGGCGCCGACGAGGACGAGGTGCTGCGCGACATGCGCGCGCGGCTGCCGTGGCCGTCCAACAAGACCTATCCGCTGGCGCCCGCCGTCGAGCGTCTCGTCGCGGGCATCGAGCGGCGCTCGCCGCACGTCTACGGGCAGTGGTGGCTGCGCGGCATGCAGTCGGTGCGCGGCGCGCTGCCGTCGCTGGTCACCGGGCCGCTGGGGCGGCGGGAGATGCGCAAGCTGGCGCCCCGGCTCGCCGCGACGCGGGAGGCGCGCGGCGGGCTGGTGGGCGCGGGCGGCGCGGCGGACGAGCGGACGCGGGCGCTGCGGGAGACGCGGGACGCGTAGCGCGCGGATGGGACGACGGCGCAGGGGCCGGGGACGGCGCAGGCGCGGGGCACGGCGAAGGGGCGCACCCGGTGCGGGTGCGCCCCTCGCGCGTGGCTCAACTACGCCGTGTCAGCGCTGCTCCTGCTCGTCGTCGCGGCCTTCCTGCATGCGGTCGCGGCCCCGCTCCGCGCCCTCCTGGGCACGCTGCGAAGGGTCCTGGCCGGACTCCTGCCCGCGCTCGCGGTTCTGCTGCGCCTTCTGCGCGGCCTCCTTGGCCTTCTTCGCGGCGTCGTCGGCCATGTCCTTCGCCTTGTCGAATGCGCCCATTCTTGTCACTCCTAGTGAGAGAGGGGATTCGGGCCTTCATCAGGCTTACATAGATGGGCGAATGCCGCATTTCGGGACCAAGTTCTGTGTCCGCTACGAGTGCTGCGTACGCGGCGGCAGCGGCGGCCTGCTCCGGTCCGGCACGTCGGTGTAGTCCGGCGGCGCCGCCGCCGGGTGCTCGGCCAGCAGGTCCAGCGCGGTGGCCACCGCGACGTTCAGCTCGGAGGTCCGGCCCTCCGCCCAGTCCAGCGGCGTGCGTTCCGCGACCACGTCGGGCGGGACGCCGGCGTTCTCCACGCCCCAGCCGTACTCGTCGAACCAGGCCGCGTTCATCGGCACCGTGATCACCGTGCCCTCGCCCAGCCGGTGCCGGCCCGTCATCCCGACGACCCCGCCCCACGTCCGCAGCCCCACCACCGGGCCGAGGCCCAGCAGTTTGAACGCCGCCGTGATCATGTCGCCGTCCGACGACGTGGCCTCGTCGGCCAGCGCCACCATCGGGCCGCGCGGCGCGGTCGAGGTGTACGACACGGGCTGCGCGTTGCGCGTCAGGTCCCAGCCCATGATCGTGCGGGTCAGCTTCTCCAGCACCAGCTCGCTGATGTGCCCGCCCGCGTTGCCCCGTACGTCCACGATCAGCGACTCCCGGTTCATCTCCATCCGCACGTCCCTGTTGAACTGCGCCCAGCCGCTGGCGACCAGGTCCGGGATGTGCAGGTAGCCGCAGCGCCCGCCGCTCAACTCGTGCACCACCGCGCGCCGCGCCGCCACCCAGTCCTGGTACCGCAGCGGCCGGTCGTCGACCAGCGGGACCACGGCGACCCGGCGCAGCCTGCCCCCACCGCCCTCGATCGCGAACGTCAGCTCCACCGAGGTGCCGCCGGCCCCCGCTAGCAGCGGGTAGGGACCGGTGACCGGGTCGACCGCGCGGCCGTCGACGTGCGTGAGCACCGAGCCCTCCGGGATGCCGGTGCCGGCCAGCGGGGAGCGGGCCCGGGTGTCGGAGGAGTCGCCGGGCAGGATGCGCACCAGCGCCCAGCCGAGGCCGTCGCGGGTGCGGACGAAGTTCACGCCGAGGAAGCCGATGGGCCGCTGGTAGTGCGGCGGGCCCTCGTTGCGGCGGGCGGGCGTGACGTACGCGTGCGACGTGCCCAGCTCGCCCAGCACTTCGCGCAGCAGGTCGGCGAACTCGTCCGGCGAGGCCACACGGTCCAGCAGCGGGCGGTACTGCGCCAGCACCGCGTCCCAGTCGACGCCGCACATGTGCGGCTCCCAGAAGTACGCCCGGATGATGCGGCCCGCCTCGTCGTACGCCTGGTGCCACTCGGCCACCGGGTCGGCGGTGTGCAGCACGCGCCGCATGTCGATGTACACGGTGGTGTCCGGGTCCGCCTGCGTGGTCGCCGGGATCGCGCGCAGCGAGCCGCCGTCGTTGGCCACCAGCCTGCTGCCGTCGCCGCTCACGGCGATCTCCGTGACCAGCGACGTCAGTTCGGTGAGCCGGGCGGTCGAGATGTCGAAGTGCTCCAGCGTCGGCCGGCCGGAGGTGTCCGAGGGGTTGGCGAACGTCTCGCCGAGCGCGCCGGAGATCGGCCAGCGCAGCCACACCAGCCCGCCGCCCGCGACCGGCACGAGGGACGAGTACTTCGACGCCGGCACCGGGATCGGCGCCACCCGGCTCTCCAGCCCCTCCGGATCGACCAGCACCGTGGAGTTCCCGCCGGCCGCCTCCGGCGCCGGCGGCGGCCCGACCGGGTCCATCCCGCCGGCGGCGGGCCGGCCCTCGGCGGACAGCGCGAACGGCGAAGGCGTCGCCGGATGCAGCGGTACGAGGTACGGGCGGGAGCCCAGCGGGAACGACAGGTCGCCGGTGTGCACGTCGTACACCGGGTCGAAGCCGCGCCAGGACAGGAACGCCAGATAGCGCCCGTCACGCGTGAACACCGGCTCCTCGTCCTCGAACCGGCCGTCCGTCACGTCCACGATCGTCCGGTCCGCGATCCGCGCGATCTTGATCTGCCGCAGCGAGCGGCCGATGCCCGGGTGCGCCCAGGCGATCCACTTGGAGTCCGGCGAGAACGCCAGGTCGCGTACGGGCCCGTTGACCGACCGGATCAGCTCGGTGACCTGGCAGTCGCCCGCCGCCTCCGCGGGCGACAGCTCCTCCGCGGCCCGCATCGCCTCGGCGAACTGTTCCGCCACCTCCGCCGACATCCGCTCGTCCGCGTGCACCCGCTCCGGCACCCGGACCAGCAGCAGGCGGCCGTCGTTCGAGGCGATCGCGATGTGCCGCCCGTCCGGCGAGGGCACCAGGGCCAGCACCCGGCCCAGCCGCCCCGCCGCCAGCCGCAGCGGCTCGCCGACGGCGCCGGTGCGCGGCAGGTCGGCGATCTCGATGGCGTCGTCGCCGGCGGCGTCCGTGACGTACGCGACGCGGTTGGTGTCGCCCAGCATCTCCGGCAGCCTGATCCGGACGCCGGGGGTCTCGGTGATCGTGCGCGCCGGGCCGTCGCGGTGGGTCAGCCAGTACAGCGCGCCGCGCACCGCGACGGCGCTGGCGCGCCCGGTGGTGTCGACGGTCAGTCCGTGGACGTTGTTCTGCGCGGCCACCTGGTACGGCCGCCGGCCGACCCGCGGGCTGCCGAGCCGGACGTCGAGGCGGCGCGGCCGCCCCCCGGGGCCGAAGTCCTCGGCGAGCCACAGCTCGCCCGCGCACTGGTAGACCACCCGCTGGCCGTCCGTGGCGGCGTTCCTGGCGTAGAACTCGGCGTGGTCGCTGTGCCGGCGCAGGTCCGTGCCGTCGGGGAGGCAGGAGTAGAGGTTGCCGGTGCCCTCGTGGTCGGAGAGGAAGGCGATCCGCGTGGCGGGCGGCGGCCCGACGAACATCACGCACTCCACGTGCCCGCCGAGGTCCGCGAGGAGCCTCTCACCGTGCAGGTAGATGCGGCCGGTGGCGCCGCCGCGGTAGCGCTTCCAGGCGGCGGGCTCGTGCGGCGGGCGGCCGGTGAGCAGCAGCGTCTTGCGGCAGCCGGAGAGTTCGGCGACGGCGATGTCGTCGACGGGGCCCCAGGGCAGCCGGCGCCCGGGGGAGCCGTCGGTCGCCACCAGGTAGGACCAGGTCTGGTACGACAGCGGCTGGCCCTGCGAGGACACCGCGAGGATCTGCGCCGCACCGCCCTCGCCGGCGGCCGGCGGGGTCCAGCCGCACACCCGGGTGTCCGGGCTGCCCCAGTACGTCAGCCGCCGCGCCCCGCCCCCCTCCGCCGACACGACGTGGATCTCGGCGTCGAGGCTGTGCCAACTGGTGAACGCGATGGACCGCCCGTCCGGCGAGAACCGCGGATGCCCCACGCGGGTGCGGTCGACGGTCAGCCGCCAGCCCCGCTCGGGCTTGGCGCCGGGGGCGGGCAGCGGGGCGAGCCACAGGTCGTCCTCGGCGGCGAAGCACAGGAGGTCCCCGTGCAGGTGGGGAAAGCGGAGGTAGGAGAGGCCCGGGCCGGGCGCGGCTGTGCTCTCGGAACCGGCTGTCACAAACTCCATGTTTCGGGGCGCAACGGGACACGGCAACTCGGGCGACACCTGTCGCGAGCCGGATGCTATTGCAATCTCTTTGCGATTGAGCTGGGTGACAGGGCCCCGACGTGTCGATACACAGGGGTCGAGGGCGGGAATCGACGGAGGGACGCCACCATGCACGTGCCCGACGGATTCATCGACGCACCCGTCTCGCTCGCCGCTGGCGCGGTCGCGGCGGGCGCCGTGGCCGTCGGCCTGCGCGGCGCGCGGCACGAACTGGCCGAGCGCACGGCACCGCTGGCCGGGCTCGTCGCGGCGTTCGTCTTCGCCGTGCAGATGCTGAACTTCCCGGTCGCGGCGGGCACGAGCGGGCACCTCCTGGGGGGCGCCCTGGCGGCGATACTCGTCGGGCCGTGGACGGCGGTGCTGTGCATAGCCGTCGTCCTGCTGATGCAGGCCCTGCTCTTCGCGGACGGCGGGCTGACCGCGCTGGGCGTGAACATCACGCTGATGGGCGTGGTGACGGTGGCGGTCTCCTACGCCGTCTTCCGCGCGCTGCTCGCGGTGCTGCCGCGGGGCGGGGGCGGCCGGGGCGGGCTCGGGGCGGCGGCGTTCGTGGCTGCGGCGCTGTCGGTACCGGCCTCCGCGCTGGCGTTCACGGGGCTGTACGCGCTGGGCGGCACGGCGGACGTGTCGCTGACGAAGGTGGCCACGGCGATGGTCGGCGTCCACCTCCTCATCGGCCTCGGCGAGGCGGCCATCACCACGGCGACGGTCGCCTCGGTGGCCGCGGTCCGGCCCGACCTGATCCACGGCGCGCAGGGGCTGCGGCGTCCGCTGGAGCTGCGTACGGCGGCGGTGGCGCGGCCGGGTGCGGGTGGAGGCGGAGGTGCGGGGGCGCCCGGTGCGGACGTACCGGTGGCGGCGGCCGGCGGCGGCACGGGGCCGGCGGACGGTCCGCAGGCGCCCGAGGCGCCGGCCTCGGGACGGGGGCCGCGGGGCCGGTCCACGCGGCGGATCTGGGCGGCGGGGGCGGCGGCCTCGCTGGTCCTCGCCGGGATCGTCAGCTTCTACGCCTCGTCCGACCCGGACGGCCTGGAGAAGGTCGCGGGCGACGAGGGCATCGCGAAGGAGGAGAAGGAGCACGCGCTCTCCGACTCCCCGCTCGCCGACTACGGCGTCGAGGACGTCACGAACACCCGCCTCTCCGGCGGCCTGGCGGGGGTCATCGGCGTCACCGCGACCCTGGCGGTGGGCAGCGGGGTGTTCGTCGTGCTCCGCCGCCGGACGGGTCCCGGCCAGCATTCCGACCAGGGTTCCGACCAGGGCGCCGGCGGGGTGTCCGCTCCGCCTCCGGCGACCCGGCAGGAAGGCTGACCTTGGGAGCGGGGCACACGCACAAGCTCTACCGGCACGGGGTCTCACGCGTGCACCGGCTGCCCGCGCACGTGAAGCTCGTCGCGGCCTTCTGCTTCGTCCTCGTCGTCGTCGCCACCCCCCGCGAAGCCGTGTGGGCCTTCGGCGCGTACGCCGTGCTGCTCGCCGCCGTCGTCGGCGCCGCGCGTGTGCCCCCGGGGTTCGTGCTGGTGCGGCTCGTCCTCGAAGTGCCCTTCGTCGCCTTCGCGGTGCTCCTGCCCTTCGTCGCGGAGGGTCCGCGCACCGAGGTCCTCGGTCTCTGGCTCAGCGAGTCCGGCCTCTGGGGGGCCTGGAACGTCCTCGCCAAGGGCACCATCGGCGTCGCCGCGTCCGTGCTGCTCGCCGCCACGACCGAACTGCGCGCGCTGCTCCTCGGGCTGCAACGGCTGCGCATGCCGGCGCTGCTGGTGCAGATCGCGTCCTTCATGGTCCGCTACGGCGACGTGATCGCCGACGAACTGCGCCGGATGCGCATCGCCCGCGAGTCACGCGGTTTCACCGCACGCGGCCCGCGCCACTGGGGCGTACTCGCCCGCACGGCCGGAGCCCTGTTCATCCGCTCCTACGAGCGCGGTGAGCGCGTCCACCTCGCCATGGTCAGCCGCGGCTACACGGGCACCATGCCCGTCGCCGACCGGGCGGGCACCACCGCGGCCCAGTGGTCGTACGCCGCCGCGCTGCCCCTCGCCGCCCTCGCCGTGTGCCTGCTGGGATGGAGCCTCGTATGACACCGCCCCCCGCCCTGGAGGTCGCCGGCCTCGCCTACGCCTACCCCGACGGCCACCAGGCCCTCTTCGGCGTCGACCTCACCGTTGAGCGCGGCGAGCGCGTGGCCGTCCTCGGGCCCAACGGCGCCGGCAAGACCACCTTCGTCCTGCATCTGAACGGCATCCTCGGCGGCGGCGCCGGCACCGTCCGCGTCGCCGGACTGCCCGTGGAGAAGCCGAACTTCGCCGAGATCCGCCGCCGCGTCGGCATCGTCTTCCAGGACCCCGACGACCAGCTGTTCATGCCCACCGTCCGCGACGACGTGGCCTTCGGGCCGGCTGCCGGCGGCATGCGCGGGCCCGAGCTGGAGGCCTGCGTGCAGCGTGCGCTGGCGCGGGTCGGCATGGCCGAGTACGCGGACCGGCCGCCGCACCACCTGTCCTTCGGCCAGCGCCGCCGGGTCGCCGTCGCCACCGTGCTGGCCATGGAGCCGGACCTGCTCGTGCTCGACGAGCCGTCCTCCAACCTCGACCCCGCCGCCCGCCGCGAACTCGCCGAGACCGTCCGTTCCCTCGACGTCACCGTGCTGATGGTCACCCACGACCTCCCCTACGCCCTCGAACTGTGCCCCCGCTCCGTCATCCTCGGCGGGGGACTGATCGTCGCCGACGGTCCGACCAAGGAACTCCTCCTCGACGCGGAACTGCTGGCCGCCTACCGCCTGGAAATACCCTTCGGCTTCGACCCGGGCCGGGCATAGGGTCCGAAGCATGCCCGAACTCCCGTCCGCGACAGCGGCTCCGGCGCACGCAACGGAACCGTCCGACGCCACCGTCGCCATGCTCCGGCGCTTCCCGGTCAAGTCCATGCTCGGCGAACGGCTGCCAGAACTCGTCATCGACGAGCGCGGCACCGCCGGCGACCGCCTCTGGGCCGTCACCTACGGCGACGGCAAGCTCGGCAGCGGTAAGAACTCCCGCCGCTTCCGCCGCACCGAGGGGCTGCTCCACTTCTCCGCCTCCTACACCGCCAACGCCACCGCCACCGCCGCCTCCTCCGGCGCCACCGCCACATCCGGCGCCGCCCGCGGCGACGGCACCGGCCGCCCGCACGTCGTCACTCCCGACGGCTCGGACCTGCGCGACGACGCGCACCTCGCCGAACTCCTCGGCGCGGACGTCCGGCTGGCCCGCGAGGACGCCGTATCGCACTTCGACGAGTGCGGCGTGACGCTGATAGGCACCGCCTCCCTGCACGCGCTGGGCCGCATATTGGGCGACACCGAACAGGCCGACGCCCGCCGCTTCCGCAAGAACATCCTCCTGAACACGGTCGAACCCTGGATCGAGGAGGACTGGGTGGGCCGGGAGGTGGCCGTGGGCGACGAGGTGCGGCTGCGGGTCACCAAGCGCATGAAGCGCTGCGTGATGACGACGATGTCGCAGCGCGACCTGCCGGAGGACCGCCGGGTGCTCAAGACGCTGACCGCGGACCGGGGGATGTGCATCGGCGTGGGCGCCGACGTCCTGACCCCCGGCACCGTACGCCTCGGCGACACGGTGCGCCCCGTCTGAGACCCGCCGGGCTCCTCAGCCCGCCGGCGGACTTCCCGGAGGCGGCGGCGGCCCCGCCGACGGCGGTGCGGCCGGGGGCGGCGGCGCGGCGATGGTCGGCGCCTGCGGCGCCGCGTCGTACCCCGGCTGTGGCGGAGACCCCGGCTGCGACGGCGTCCGGTCGGCTGCCTGCCCGACCGCCTGCCCCACCGGCTGCGGCGGTATGCGGCCGCCCGCCGCCGGCGGCGCGTACGCCTCCGCACCGGCCTCGGGCGCGCGCAGCATCATCGCGATCACCGCGACGGCTATCAGCGAGCCGCCGACGTAGGTGGCCAGGACGAGCCAGCCCTCCAGGTCCTCGGTGTACGCATCCCAGCCGAGGACGGGAATCTGCCGCTCTGACGGCACCTCGTTCGGGTAGTCGGTGATCGTCATGCCGATCATGCGGCGGACGTTGATGTAGAGGTAGACCGCGAGGACGGTGATCGCCGCACCGCGCACCACCGGACGCCGTAGCAGCGCCAGCACGCCGAGCGCCAGCAGCGACACCGCGAACACCGCCTCCCAGAACTCCGTGGTCCCGGCGAGCACCGGATAGAACGACTCGCCGGGGTCCACCAGTCCCTTGAAGTACTGGCCGGCGCTGACCCCCCCTTCGTCCCGGGTCAGCATGCGCACGATCCAGCCGACGAGCGCCAGGCCGAGCACCACCATCAGCCCGCCGGCGACCAGGTAGGCCTGCGTCCCCCCGGCCGGCGTCCCCGCGGGGTGCGCGGCCGGCCGCTCGCCCGCCCGCAGCATCAGCACCACCACGGCCGCCGAGAACAGCAGGACGAGGGACCAACTGCTGATGATCGCGACCTCGAGGTCGTTGCCCCCGATGTACCACTGCCGGAACTGGTCGCTTGTCGCCAGGCCGACCAGCTCGCGCGCGGCGGTCGCGAACATCACGAACCCGCACAGCAGCGCGGCCCCCCGCCCCGCCCGCCGGTTCATGGCCGCGACCACACCCGTCACCAGCAGCGCCGCCGTGAACGCCCACACGTACGGGCTGAACAGCTCGGGCTCCAGCATGACCCGCGGGTCGTACAGCGCCTTGAGGAAGTCGTCGGCCCCGCTGCTCACATAGTCGAAGTCGTAGTAGAGCCAGACGACCACCGTCCGGCCCAGGGCCGTGAGCAGCACCGCCACGGCCAGATACGCGCCCAGGCGCCGCGGCGCAAACTTGTCCGACGCCGCCGCCCCGGGCTGTCCTTTCGTCCCCTGGCCGAGCACTGCCATGGTCATCCCCCGTGTCTGTGTTGCCGAGATTCCATCCTGAAGGCCGAAGCCCCCGGAAAAAACCCCTGTGGATAACCCCTGTTGCGTACTCGTCACAGCCCCGGGACACCCCGGCTACGCCGGGAGCAGCACGAGCGCTATCCCCGCCACCATCAGGCACGCCCCCACGATCCGCGCCCCGCCGAACCGCTCCTTGAGGAACACCGCCCCGATCGCCGCCCCGACCACGATGCTCGACTCCCGCAGCGCCGCTATCGGCGCCAGCGGGGCGCGCGTCTGCGCCCAGAGCACCAGTCCGTACGCCGTGATGGAGATCGCCCCGCCCAGCAGCCCGCGCACCGCCACCGGCCGCAGTTCGCGCACGATCCCCGGGCCGCGGAGCACCAGCGCCGCCAGCGGGATCCACGGGCCCATCAGGAGCACCAGCCACGCCGTGTAGCCCATCGCGCTGCCGGAGGCGCGGACGCCGACGCCGTCGACGATCGTGTACGCGGCTATGGACAGGCCCGTCGCGAACGCCGCCGCCAGGGCCGGCCAGTGCGGGCGGGTGTCCGTGCCGCGCAGCCCCCACAGCGCGATGCCGCTCAGGCCCGCGCACGCCACCGCGACGCCCGCGGTCTGCCACAGGCCCAGCCGCTCGTCGAGGAAGAGGTGCGCGACCGCCGCCACGACCAGCGGGGCCGTGCCCCGGGCTATCGGGTAGACCTGCCCGAAGTCGCCCAGCCGGAACGACTGCATGAGCAGGGTCATGTACACGAGGTGGATGGCGACCGAGGCCAGCAGCCACGGCCAGGCGCCGGCCGCGGGGAACGGCACGAAGAACACCGCGGTCCCCGCGATCAGCAGGTCGCCCACGCCGATCAGCGCGAAGACGACCAACTGGTCCCTGAAACCGTGGGCGATGGCGTTCCAGGACGCGTGCATCACGGCGGCCGCGAGGACCGCCGCGGCTATGAGGGGGGTCACACCCCCGGCTCGCGCACCTCGGACACGTCCGCGACCCGTGCGCCCGCGTGCGCGACGAGGTCCTTGGGCGACATGGGGAACACCGTGTGCGGGTCGCCGGCGGCGGCCCAGACCTCGCCGTGGTCGAGGAGCCCGCGGTCGGCGAGGACCGTCATCCGCGTCACGTGCCCGAAGGGCGGCACGCCGCCGATGGCGTACCCCGTGGCCTCGCGCACCACCGCCGCGTCCGCCCGGCGCACGCCCGCGGCGCCCAACTCGGCCCGTACGCGCTCGGTGTCCACCCGCGAGGCGCCGTCCATCAGGACGAGCACCGGTGCGCCGTCCGCCGCGAAGATCAGGGACTTGACGATCTGGCTCAGCTCGCAGCCGATGGCCTCCGCGGCCTGCGCCGCCGTCCGGGTGGCGTCGGGGAAGCGGCGTACCGGGACGCTCAGGCCGAGTTCGGCGAGGGCGGCGGCGAAGAGCGGATGTGCGGCGTCGGCTGTCGTCATGGAGGTGACGTTAACGCCCGGTGTACGGGCCACGCGAACACATTCCGCCCACCGGGACCCGGCGGCGCGCCGCCGGGTCCCGGTACGTGCGCCTCAGCCGCCGTGCGCCGCCAGCACGTCCCGCACCAGCGGGCCCGCGAACTCGCCGCCGTGCCCGATGTTCGGCACCGTGGCCGCCGCCGCCAGATCCCCGCGGTACGCGGTGAACCAGGCGTCGGTCTCCTCCTGGCCGCCCATTTCCGCCGAGCCCGTCTTCGCGCCCACCTGACCGGTCAGCCCGCTCATCGCGCCCGCCGCCGTCCCGTACGACGCGGTCGCCTCCATCAGCTCCCGCAGCTCCTGCGCGGTCGACGTCTTCATCGACTTCGGCGCGGTCGCGAACTGCCGCCCGTCGAACGACTGCGGGACCAGATGCGGCTGCTTGAACACGCCGGCCTTCGCGGTCGCCGACACCGACGCCATCGTCAGCGGGTTCATCCGCACGCCGCCCTGGCCGATCAGCGACAGCGCCATCTCCACGCCGGACTGCACCGGCACCGCGCCGTCGAAGGTGGTCACGCCCGTCTGCCAGTTGAGCCCGATGCCGAAGACGTCCCTGGCCTGCTTCGTCAGGTCGTCGTTCTCCAGCTTCTCGGCCATCGAGATGAACGCCGTGTTGCAGGAGGCGGTGAAGGACTCGGCGAACGTGCCGCCCTGGATCGTGAAGGAGTTGTCCCCGACGTTCTCGAACTGCCAGCCGCCGTACGCCTTGTACCGCGGGCACGGGTGCGGCTCGTCGGGCGCGGCCATGCCCTTGTCCATGAGCATCGAGGCCGTGACGACCTTCATCGTCGAGCCGGGCGGCAGGGTGCCCTGCAGCGCGGTGTTGAAGCCGTTGCCCGTCTGGTTGGCGACCGCGAGGATCTCGCCGGTGCTGGGCTTGAGCGCCACGAGGGCCGCGCCGCCCTGCTTGGCGACCGCCGCTTCGGCGGTCTCCTGCACGTCCGCGTCCAGCGTCGTCGTCAGCGTGCCGGGTTTGGCCTTGGAGAGCACCAGAAGGGTCTCGGGCGCGGCCGCCTTGTCGTCGTCCTTGTCGTCCTTCTCGTTCTTCTTCCTGGCGGCGCTCTCCGTCCAGACCTTGACGCCCGCCTTGCCGCCGGCCTTCGCGCCGTACCGTTCACGCAGGTCGGCGACGACCGGCGCGAGCGAGGGGTACTTCTCGGGGTCGAGTTCGGCACCGGTGCGGTCCAGCGCCCTGATCGGCGGGGCCTCCCGCGAACCGGTCCGCAGCCGCTCGCCCTCGGAGAGCTTGGGATGTATGAGGGACGGGTCCCAGGCGACCTCGACGTCGCCCGTCTTCTCGTCCCGTACGACCTCCAGCGCCGAGGTGTACGCCCAGGGCTTGACGGTGTCCTCGAACGTCACCTGGGCGTCGACGCTGAACGGCACCCTGGTGCCGTCGGCCGGGCCGGGGGTCAGCTTGACCCTCTCGACACCCGCGTCCTTGCGGTACGACGTCAGGCCGGCGAGCGCCGCCTTCCGGTCGTCCGTCAGCCCGGCCGCGGTCTCGGTCTGGCCGCCCGCCCAGGCGGTCAGGAACTCCGCGGCGGCCCTGCTCGCCTCCCTGGGGCCCGGTGGCCCGGTCTTCACCGGATCGGATGAGGCCTGCGCCGACAGCGTGTTGCCGCCGGCCTCCGCTTCGTCGTCCTCCAGGAGGCTGTACGCGCCGAAGCCCGCCGCACCGACGACCGCGGCACCGACTCCGACGATTACTGCGATCCGGGTGCGCGTCGTTCGTGCCGACGCACCTGATCCGGCGTGTCTGCGCCGGTGGCTGCCCGCCATCTGCCGTGCTCCCTCTGCGCGCCCCGAGACCATGTCGACCCTGCGTCAAGCACATTAAGCCACCTGCCGCACCGCCGCCCACCGTGCCGGTGGTGCTCAGACCCAACTCCCCAGCCACATGCGCGCCTCCCAGGCGTCGCGCGTGATCGTTTCGCCGGTGTAGATCGGCCAGAAGTAGATGAAGTTCCAGAGCACGAGGAGGACGAGCACCCCGGCCGCGACCACGCCCGCGGCTCTGCGCCATTCGGTGGGCTGAGCGGGTCCGGGAGCCGGTCCGCCGCCGGACGCGACTGTGCCCTGGCCGGCGAGGGCCGCGGTGCCGGCGCGGGCCATCGCGCCGAGCATCATCGTCACCGCCAGGCACAGGTACGGAACGAAGACGACGGCGTAGAAGAGGAAGATCGTGCGCTCTTGGTAGAAGAGCCACGGCACCCAGCCGGCCGCCAGCCCGCACAGGATCGCGCCCGCGCGCCAGTCGCGGCGCAGGCCCCAGCGGTAGAGCGCGTAGACCGCGGCCGCCACGCCCAGCCACCACAGCAGCGGGGTGCCCAGCGCCAGGACCTCGCGGGCGCAGTTCTCCGTCGCGTCGGCGGGGCAGCCGTCTTCGCCGGGCCGGGGGTCGTCCCAGAAGTACGAGACGGGCCGGCCCACCACGGGCCAGCTCCACGGGTTGGAGTCGTAGGTGTGGCCGGAGTCGAGGTTGACGTGGAACCTGTAGACCACCGCGTGGTAGTGCCACAGGCTGCGCACGGCGTCGGGGATGAACGGGAACGCGGTGTCGCGGTCCTCCGCCCAGCCGCGGAAGTAGCCGTTGCCGGAGGCGAACCAGCCGGTCCAGGAGGCGACGTACACCGCGGCCGCCACCGGCACCGTGGAGAAGAACGCCGGCACCACGTCGAGGCGCAGTGCGCGCGCGTACGGGCGGCGGGATCCGGCCGTACGGCGTGCGCCCGCGTCCCACAGCACCGTCAGCAGGCCGAACGCGGCGAGGATGAACAGCGCGTTCCACTTGGTGCCCAGCGCGAGCCCCATGCAGACCCCCGCGGCGAGCCGCCACGGCCGCGCCCCCAGCCGCAGCCCGGAGGCCACCGCGTCGTCCGGCCGCCCCGCCGGCAGCGTGGCGGCCAGCCGTTCGCGCGCGCGGTCCCGGTCGACGAGCAGGCAGCCGAACGCCGCCAGCACCCAGAACATCAGCACCAGGTCGAGCAGCGCCGTGCGGCTCATCACGAAGTGCAGCCCGTCCACCGCCAGCAGCAGCCCCGCCAGGCAGCCGAGCAGCGTCGAGCGGAACAGCCGGCGGCCGATGCGGCACAGCATGAGCACCGACAGCGTGCCGAGCAGGGCGACGACGAAGCGCCAGCCGAAGGGCTCCAGGCCGAACGCCCACTCGCCGAGCGCGATCATCCACTTGCCGACGGGCGGGTGGACGACATACCCGGGATCCTCGCTGAGCGGGATGACCTGCGGGTCGTCGAGGAGCTTGTCGTTGGCGTCCTTGGGCCAGCTGCCCTCGTAGCCGAGCTGGAGCAGCGACCAGGCGTCCTTCGCGTAGTACGTCTCGTCGAATATCACCGCGCGCGGGCTGCTCAGGTTCACGAACCGCAGCACGCCGGCGAAGAGCGCCACGAGCAGCGGCCCGCCCCACGCGCCCAGCCGCGCGATCCGCAGCGCCGTCGCCGCGGGCACGCCGGCCACCTGCAGCAGCCGCGCACCGGAGCGCCGGTACGGCGGCACCAGCCGCTCCGTGACACCGGGCTCGCGCCGGGGCACGTACCCGAACGCGCGGAGCCGCCGCCGCCACCCGGGGGCGGGCGCCGACCGGCTCTGCGCGGGCTGCGTCACGGTGTCACTGCTCACGGGGGCATCCTAGGCGCGCCCGCCCCGCGGGCAGGCGGAGTGATCCGGACCGGCCCGAACGCCCCGTACGGCGCCCCCCGGCCGGGCCGCCGCCCCGCCGCCGGACGCCGCGTGAGCGGCGCCGGCATCCCGGGGCCCGCGCTCCTGGGCGCGGGGCGCCCGGTACGGCGTGGCAGTATGAACGGTTGCCGACGACGCCCGTGGCTGTGACGCAACATGGTGAAGATGCAGGTGAGATGACGGTGACCGGACTCCTCGTACTGGCAGGCACGCCCATCGGCGACCCCGGGGACGCCCCGCCGCGGCTGGCGACCGAGCTGGCCGCCGCCGACGTCATCGCCGCCGAGGACACCCGCCGGCTGCGCCGGCTGACGCAGGCGCTCGGGGTGCAGCCCACGGCCCGCGTCGTGTCGTACTTCGAGGGCAACGAGAGCGCCCGCACCCCCGACCTCGTCGAGGAGCTGGCCGGCGGCGCGCGCGTGCTGCTGGTCACCGACGCCGGCATGCCCTCCGTCTCCGACCCCGGCTACCGCCTCGTCGCCGCCGCGGTACGGCGCGGCATCACCGTCACCGCCGCGCCCGGCCCGTCCGCGGTGCTGGCGGCGCTCGCGGTCTCGGCGCTGCCGGTGGACCGGTTCTGCTTCGAGGGGTTCCTGCCGCGCAAACCGGGGGAGCGGCTGGCGCGGCTGCGCGAGGCGGCGGCCGAGCGGCGCACCCTGGTGTACTTCGAGGCCCCGCACCGGCTCGCCGACAGCCTCGCGGCGATGGCCGGGGTCTTCGGCGAGGACCGCAGGGCCGCCGTGTGCCGGGAGCTGACCAAGACGTACGAGGAGGTCAGGCGCGGCCCGCTGCGGGAGCTGGCGGACTGGGCGGCCGACGGCGTACGCGGCGAGGTCACGGTCGTGGTGGAGGGCGCCCCCGAGGACCGCGAGCGGCCCGGTGCCACGGAGCTGGTCCGCCGGGTCACCGTCCGTGAGGAGGCGGGGGAGGCGCGCAAGGAGGCCATCGCGGCGGTCGCCCGGGACGCCGGGGTACCCAAGCGCGAGGTGTTCGATGCCGTGGTGGCGGCGAAAAACTCGGCAAACAACTCAGAGTAGCCGGATCAAAACTCCTTCAATTGATGGTATGGGCGGCTGCGGGCCGTGCCGAATGGGTGTCCACTGGAATAGGGGATGCCTTTCGGCGACTTGTCCCTCACATGGACAAGAGGAGCTGCCAATGTCCGAGCCCGAGCCAGTGATCGAATCGTATGCCTTCGCCTGCATGATGTGCGGGCACGGCTGGGAGCAGACCTACGAGATCCACCACCACGTGGATTCGAAGGGCCGGCCCTTCGTCACGTACCACACCGACGGGGAACGGGTGCCCTCGCCGCTCACCCGGCCCACGTGCCTGAACTGCGGCGAGCACGTCGTACGCATCATGCGCGCCGGCCAGGTCCGGTCCGTCGAGGCGGTGCGGCAGCGCTCACGCCGCGACTGACCCCGCGGGGACCCCGCGCGGGCCGCCAGCGCACCGCCCCGCACGGCGGTGTTGTACCGGGCCAGTAGAGTCCCCGGCATGGCTCAGCACACCTCCGGCGGCGCGGACGCGAAGTCCGCGCCGCCGCCGCCCGAGCCGCTCGGGCACCCCGCGGCGGACTCGCACACGCACCTGGACATGCAGGACGGCACGGTCGCCGACGCCGTGGCCGCGGCCGCCCGGGTGGGCGTCACCACCCTCATCCAGGTGGGCTGCGACCTGGAGCGCTCCCGCTGGTCCGCGGAGACCGCCGCCGCGCACGACGCCGTGTGGGCGACGGTCGCCCTGCACCCCAACGAGGCCCCGCGGCTCGGCGCCGGCCTGGCGGCCGCCCTCGACGAGATCGACGCGCTCGCCGCGCTGCCGCAGGTCGTCGGCGTCGGCGAGACCGGCCTCGACTACTTCCGGACGGGCCCCGAGGGAATCGCCGCCCAGCAGCACTCGTTCCGCCGCCATGTCGACATGGCAAAACGCCGGCAAAAAGCCCTCGTCATTCACGATCGGGAGGCGCACGACGACGTGCTGCGCATTCTTGATGAAGAAGGGGCGCCGGAGCGGGTGGTATTCCACTGCTATTCCGGTGACGCGGAGATGGCCGAAACCTGTGCGGAAAACGGTTACTTCATGTCCTTCGCAGGAAACGTGACCTTCAAGAACGCGGGGCAGTTGCGCGAGGCGGTCGCCGTCGCCCCCGCGGAGCTGCTGCTCGTCGAGACGGACGCGCCGTTCCTGACGCCGATGCCGTACCGGGGCCGCCCCAACGCCCCGTACCTGATCCCCCTCACGCTGCGCGCCATGGCCGACGTGCGCGGCACGGACCCCGACGAGCTGGCCGCGGCGATCGCGGCGAACACCGCGCGCGCGTTCGGCTACGCCCCGGCCGGCGCGCCGGGCGCCGCCCCCGCAGCCCCGGGCGACTCGCCGCCGGTCGGCCGGGACGCAGGGCATAACCTGAAGCGGTGAGCGCCACCACCGGCGAGCCGGACCCGCTGCTCGGCCCCGCGGACGTCCGCGAGCTGGCGGCGGCCCTCGGCGTACGCCCCACCAAGCAGCGCGGCCAGAACTTCGTCATCGACCCCAACACCGTCCGCCGCATCGTGCGCGCCGCCGGCGTGCGGCCCGACGACGTCGTCGTCGAGATCGGCCCCGGCCTCGGCTCGCTCACCCTCGCCCTGCTCCAGGCGGCGTCCCACGTCACGGCCGTCGAGATCGACGACGCCCTCGCCAACGCCCTCCCCGCGACCGTACGGGCCAGGCTGCCGCGGCGCGCGGAGCACTTCGCGCTCCTGCACGCCGACGCGCTGCGGGTCACCGAGCTGCCGGGCCCGGAGCCGACGGCGCTGGTGGCCAACCTCCCGTACAACGTCGCCGTGCCCGTGCTGCTGCACATACTGGCCACGTTCCCCGGCATCGAACGCAGCCTGGTCATGGTGCAGGCCGAGGTCGCCGACCGGCTCGCCGCCGCCCCCGGGTCGAAGGTCTACGGGGTGCCGTCGCTGAAGGCCGCCTGGTACGCGGACGTCAAGCGCGCCGGCGCCATCGGCCGCAACGTCTTCTGGCCCGCGCCGAACGTCGACTCCGGGCTCGTCTCGCTCACCCGCCGCGAGCCGCCCGCGACCGGCGCCACCAGGACCGAGGTCTTCGCCGCCGTCGACGCCGCCTTCGCCCAGCGCCGCAAGACGCTGCGCGCGGCGCTCACCGGCTGGGCCGGCTCGGCACCCGCGGCGGAGGCCGCGCTGCGCGCCGCGGGCGTCTCGCCGCAGGCCCGCGGCGAGGCGCTGACCATCGAGGACTTCGCGCGGATCGCGGAGTCCCGGCACCGGACCGCCACCACGAGGAGCAGCACGCCGTGACACCGGGATCGACCACGCCCCCGTCCGCCGGGGCGCGGAGCGTCACCGTCCGCGTACCCGCGAAGGTCAACGTGCAGCTCGCCGTCGGCCCGCCGCGCCCGGACGGCTTCCACGACCTCGCGAACGTCTTCCTCGCCGTCGGCCTCTACGACGAGGTCACCGCCACCGAGGCCGACGACCTGCGCGTCACGGTCTCGGGCCCGGACGCCGCCGCCGTACCCGCGGACGCCACGAACCTCGCCGCCCGCGCCGCGCAGGCGCTCGCCGCCCGGCACGGGCGGGAGACGAACGTCCACCTGCACATCGCGAAGGACATCCCCGTCGCCGGCGGCATGGCCGGCGGCAGCGCGGACGGCGCGGGCGCGCTGCTGGCCTGCGACAAGCTGTGGGGCACCGGGACCGGCACCGACGAGTTGCTGCGGATCTGCGCCGAACTCGGCAGCGACGTGCCGTTCAGCCTGGTCGGCGGGGCGGCGCTGGGGCGCGGGCGGGGCGAGCGGCTGACGCCGCTGTCCGCGAAGGGCCCGCTGCACTGGGTCTTCGCGGTGGCCGACGGCGGGCTGTCGACGCCGGAGGTCTACGCCGAGTTCGACCGCCTGGCGGCGGGCCGGCCCGTACCGGAGCCGGACCCGTCCCCCGCGGTGCTGGACGCGCTGGGCTCCGGCGACCCGGCGGCGCTGGCGGCGGCCCTGACGGCCATCGACGGCGGCAACGACCTCCAGCCCGCGGCCCTCTCCCTCCGCCCGTCCCTGGCCGCGACCCTCGACGCCGGCACCGCGGCGGGCGCCCTGGCGGCCCTGGTCTCGGGGTCGGGCCCGACGTGCGCGTTCCTGACGGCGGACGAGCCGGCGGCGGAGGCCGTCGCGGCGGCACTGGAGTCGTCGGGCACCTGCCGCGGCGCCCGGGTGGCCCGGGCCCCGGCGCCGGGGGCGGCCGTGGTGGGCTGACGCCCGGGAAAGGCCGCGGGCACCGGTTCGCGGTCTGCGAACTACGCTGGGAGGCCGTCCGCCGAGGAACCCGACCCGACCCCGCGAGGAGCACCGCACCGTCATGGCCGCCGCCAACCTGGTCAACCTGGAAGCCGTCGACAAGGTCTACGGCACCCGCGCCCTCCTCGACGGCATCTCCCTCGGCGTCGCCGAAGGCGACCGCATCGGCGTCGTCGGCCGCAACGGCGACGGCAAGACCACCCTCGTCCGCCTCCTCGCCAAGCTCGAGGAGCCCGACGCCGGCCGCGTCACCCACACCGGCGGCCTCACCCTCGGCGTCCTCACCCAGGGCGACACCCTCGACCCCGCCGCCACCGTCCGGCACGAGGTCGTCGGCGACATGGCCGACCACGAGTGGGCCGGCGACGCCCGCGTCCGCGACGTGCTCACCGGCCTCTTCGGCGACCTCGACCTGCCCGGGTTCGAGCAGGGCCTCGACACCGTCATCGGCCCGCTCTCCGGCGGCGAACGCCGCCGCATCGCGCTGGCCAAGCTGCTCATCGGCACCCCCGGCCTCATCGTCCTGGACGAGCCGACCAACCACCTCGACGTCGAGGGCATCGCCTGGCTCGCCGAGCACCTGCGCACCCGCCGGGCCGCGCTCGTCGTCGTCACCCACGACCGCTGGTTCCTCGACCAGGTGTGCACCCGCATGTGGGACGTCCAGCGCGGCGCCGTCCACGAGTACGACGGCGGCTACTCCGACTACGTCTTCGCCCGGGCCGAGCGCGCCCGCATCGCCGCCACCGAGGAGGCCAAGCGGCAGAACCTGGTGCGCAAGGAGCTGGCCTGGCTGCGCCGCGGCGCCCCGGCCCGTACCAGCAAGCCCCGCTTCCGCATCGAGGCCGCCAACGCGCTCATCGCCGACGTGCCCCCTCCCCGCGACTCCGCGGAGCTGATGAAGTTCGCCAACTCCCGCCTCGGCAAGACGGTCTTCGACCTGGAGGACGTCACCGTACGGGCCGGCGGCGGCGCCGACGGCAGGGTGCTGCTCAAGGGGCTGACCTGGCAGCTCGGCCCCGGCGACCGCGTCGGGCTCCTCGGCGTCAACGGCGCGGGCAAGACGTCCCTGCTGCGTACGCTCGCGGACGCCGCCCGCTCCGGCGGCGAGCGGCAGCCGGCCGCCGGGCGGATCGTCGCGGGCCGGACGGTGCGGCTCGCGTACCTCTCGCAGGAGGTCACGGAGCTGGATCCGCAGTGGCGGCTGCTGGAGTCGGTCGAGCGGGTACGGCAGCGGGTGGACCTCGGCAAGGGGCGGGAGATGACCGCCTCGCAGCTGTGCGAGCAGTTCGGCTTCGGGCGCGAGAAGCAGTGGACGCCGGTGGGCGACCTGTCCGGCGGCGAGCGGCGGCGGCTGCAGTTGCTGCGGCTGCTGATGGACGAGCCGAACGTGCTGTTCCTCGACGAGCCGACCAACGACCTGGACATCGAGACCCTCACCCAGCTCGAAGACCTGCTGGACGGCTGGCCGGGGACGCTGGTGGTCATCAGCCACGACCGGTACTTCATCGAGCGGACGACGGACACGGTGCACGCGCTGCTGGGCGACGGGGCGCTGCGGATGCTGCCGGGCGGGATCGAGGAGTACCTGAACCGGCGGGCCCGTATCCGCGAGGCGCAGGCGCAGGCGCAGCCGCAGTCGGCGGGACAGGCCGGGACACCGCAGGCCGCGGCCCCGGCGGCCGGGCTGTCCGCGGCGGACGCGCGGGCGGCGAAGAAGGAGCTGCAGCGCATCGAGCGGCAGTTGGACCGGATCGGCGGCAAGGAGGGCGAGCTGCACGCCGCGATCGCCGAGCACGCGACGGACTTCGCGCGGGTGGCGGAGCTGGACGGGCAGCTGCGTGCGCTCGCGGCCGAGCGCGAGGAGCTGGAGCTGCGCTGGCTGGAGTTGGCGGAGGCGGCGGAGGCGGGCTGAGCCCGCGCGGGGGCGGATGGTCGGTGAGGTCGCGCACCGCCGGTCCCCGGGTTGTCCACAGGCCGAAGGCAGCCGTCACGTGCGAGTGGTAGAAATGAGCCACGCGACCGCAGCTCGTACGCACATCCATCCGGGGGGACAGGGACATGTCGCAGCCGCCACCGCCGCCGGGGCCGCCGTCCGGTGGCTTCGGGCCGCCGCCGGCCGAGGACCCGCAGCAGCCCGCCGGCCCCGGGTACGGATATCCGCAGACCCCGCCGCCCGCGCCCGGCGGCGGCTTCGGCGCGCCGCCGGAGCCGCAACAGCCCGCGCAGCAGCCCCAGTACGGCTATCCGCCGGCGCAGCCGCCGCAGACCCCGGCTCCTGCCCCGCAGCCGTACGGCCCGCCTGTGCAGCAGTCGCAGGAGCAGCACCACAGCTTTCCGCAGCCGGCCCCGGCGCACTCCGGCGGTTATCCCCAGGCGCAGGTCCCGGGCCTGCCCTCCGCGCCCGCGGCGCAGAAGCTCGTGCCCGTCTGGGCGGTCATCTCGGCGGTGCTGGCGATCCTCGTGGTCGCCGGCGGTACGGGCTGGTTCCTCACCCGCGACGACGGCGACACGCAGGCCGGCGGCGGCGGCGGCGGTGGCGGCGGGGCCAAGAAGGCCGTCAGCGAGAGCAAGCCCGCCAGCCCCGAGGGCGAGTTGCTCTTCGGCGTCGAGTACCCGCAGGTCGAAGAGGGCGCGACGTGGCCCGCGTCGGGCCAGTGGGCGACCGAGAAGATCTACGCCAAGGGCGAGCTGAACGCTGTGAAGGGCTACGACACCCAGACCGGCAAGGAGAAGTGGGAGCTGCCCACCGAGGGCCTCGTCTGCGGCGCCTCGCGGGCGGTCACCGACGACGGCAAGGCCGCCATGCTGGTGCAGGACGGCGAGGTCACCGACCCCGACGACTCGTACGCGCCGTGCTCGGAAGTCGTGCTCTTCGACGTCAACAGCGGCGAGGAGCTGTGGCGGCAGCATGTGGCGAGCGCCGACGAGAACGTGAAGTTCGACCACGTGACCATCGCCGGTGACACCGTCATCGCCTCCGGCCTCTCCGGCTCCGCGGCGTTCCCCCTCGCCGGCGGCGACCCGGTCTGGCAGACCAAGCCGACCACCGAGTGCAAGGACCACGACTACGCCAGCGACGGGGAGAACCTGCTGGGCCTGGTCTTCTGCGGCTCGCTCGACGAGGACATGAAGGTCCAGAAGGTCGACCCGGCCAGCGGCGGCATCTACTGGTCGTACGACGTGCCGGACGGGGTGCAGAGCGTGCAGGTGCTCTCGGTCGAGCCGCCGGTGATCACGATCGGCGCGGGCAAGACCACCGAGACGGACATCTTCGCCCTCGACGAGGGCAAGCTGCGCTCGAAGATCTCGCTGGGCACGGAGTCGGAGGGCCCGCGCTACAAGCCAGGTTGCGACTACTCCGGCGGCGCCGAGTCCTGCACGACGGTGGCGGTCGACGGCGACACGATGTACCTGCCGTCGCGCGCCCACCAGGGCAAGAGCGACTACGGCGACACGAACGAGATCGTCGCCTTCGACCTCGACTCGGGCAAGCCGACGAAGAAGTACGACGCCGGCGAGAAGCGGACGATGGTGCCGCTGCGGGTGGAGGACGGCAAGGTCATCGCGTACCGCAGGGGGACGTACGACACGGGGGGCGAGATCCTCTCCATCGACCCCCGCTCCGCCAAGGAGGAGATCTGGCTGGAGCTGCCGAACGACACGGCGGAGGCCGAGTCGACGCTGACCTACAGCGACAGCGTGCCGTACATATTCGAGCACGGCCGGTTCTATCTGGCGCAGGACATCATCAGCGACCGCGACGACGTGGAGTACTTCGCGCTCGCGTTCGGCAGCAAGGCCGAGTGACGGCGGCCCGCCCGGCGCCGGAAGAGGCGCCGGGCGGTACCGGACAGGACGTCTGAGCGATCCTGCACGGGCGGGCCGGGCCTGCAACGGGGACCGCCCTCGCAGCCTCAGACCAGGCGGCGGGCGCCTGCGCCGGGGACGGCGGTGAAGACCCGCGGCGGGCGGAAGTCCGCCGCGGCGAAGGCCGACTCGACGGCCTTGCCGACCGTGTCGACCGCGTCCGTCTCGACCAGCACGATCGCCGAGCCACCGAAGCCGCCGCCGGTCATGCGCGCGCCGAGCGCGCCCGCAGCGACCGACGACTCGACGACGACGTCGAGTTCGCGGCAGGAGACGCGGAAGTCGTCGCGCAGCGAGGTGTGCCCGGCGAGCAGCACGGGCCCGATGTCGCGGGTCCGGCCGGCGTCGAGCAGCGCGATGCACTCCTTGACGCGCCGGTCCTCGGTGACGACGTGCCGGACGAGCGGGTGCACCGCCACGTCCGTCAGCCGGGCCAGCGCGGCGTCCAGCTCCGCGTACGGCACGTCGCGCAGCGCCGGTACGCCCAGCGCCCGCGCCGCCGCCTCGCAGCCGGCCCGCCGCTGGGCGTACTCGCCGTCGCCCAGGGCGTGCTTGACCTGCGTGTCGACGACGAGCAGCGTGAGCCCCTCGGCGGCGAGGTCGAAGGGCACGGCGCGCTGCGTCAGGTCGCGGGTGTCGAGGTGGAGCACGTGGCCCGCGGTGCAGCACGCGGAGGCCATCTGGTCCATGATCCCGCTGGGTACGCCGACGAAGTCGTTCTCGGCACGCTGGCCCACCTTCGCCAGCTGCACGGGGTCGAGGTCCAGGCCGTACAGGTCGCTGAGCGCCAGCGCCGTGGAGACCTCCAGCGCCGCCGACGAGGACAGTCCGGCACCCGTGGGGACCGTGCTCTCGTAGTGGATGTCCGCGCCGCCGAAGTCGGCGAAGGCGTCGACGGTGCGGCGCAGCGCCCACACCACGCCCGCCGGGTAGGCGGCCCAGCCGCCGCGGTCACCCCCCACCGTCAGGGGATCGATGCGGTCGGCGTCCAGCTCCGTCAGGCGGGATTCGCCGTCGCCCGAGTGCAGCCGCAGCACGCCGTCGTCGCGGCGGCGGGCGGCGGCGAGGGTGGTGTGCGGGAGGGCGAGCGGCATGACGAAGCCGTCGTTGTAGTCGGTGTGCTCGCCGATGAGGTTGACGCGCCCGGGAGCGGCCCACACCCCGGCGGGCTGCTCCCCGTACAACTCGGCGAAGGCCGCGGCGGTCGCCGCGGCGCCGCCGGCCGGGTCGTCCGCGCCCGAGCCCGCCGCGCCCCGCACCCCTGTCGTCTCTCCGGTCGTCATCTGTCCCCTCCGCCTTCCCCCGCGCCCGCGACCCGCCGTGCGAAGTCCCAGGCGTCCGACACGATCCCCGCCAGTTCCGTGCGCGACGGCCGCCAGCCCAGCTGCTCCTTCGCCGCCTCCGCCGACGCCACCAGCACGGCCGGATCCCCGGCCCGCCGCGGCGCGACCACCTCGGGCACGGGGTGCCCGGTCACCCGGCGGACCGTCTCGACGACCTCGCGCACCGAGAACCCGGCGCCGTTGCCCAGGTTGCAGATGCGGTGCTCGCCGGGGCGTACGGCGTCGAGCGCGAGGAGATGCGCCTCGGCGAGGTCCGCGACGTGGATGTAGTCGCGGATGCAGGTGCCGTCCGGGGTCGGGTAGTCGTCGCCGAAGACGGAGATCGATTCGCGCCGCCCGAGGGCCACTTGGAGCACCAGCGGGATGAGGTGCGACTCGGGGTCGTGCCGTTCGCCGTACGGGCCGCCGCCGTGCTCCGGCAGGTACGCGCCGGCGACGTTGAAGTAGCGCAGCGACGCGGCGGCCAGCCCGTGGGCATGGCACTCCGCGCCGATCATCTGGTCGACGGCGAGCTTGGAGGCGCCGTACGGGTTCGTCGGCGCGGTGACGGCGTCCTCGGTGATCGGCACGGACTCCGGCTCGCCGTAGGTGGCGGCGGTGGAGGAGAACACCAGCCGCCGCACGCCCGCGTCGCGCATCGCGGCGAGCAGCTCCAGCGTGCCGCCGACGTTGTTGCGCCAGTACTTCTCGGGGTGCGTGACGGACTCGCCGACCTGCGAGAAGGCGGCGAAGTGCAGCACGCCGTCGTACGAGGAGTCCAGCCACTTCGCGGCGTGCTGGATCCGGTCCTCGACGAACTCGGCGCCCTCCGGCACCCCCGCGCGGAACCCGGTCGACAGGTCGTCGACGACCGTCACCGCGTGCCCGGCGGCCAGCAGGTGCGCCGCGACGACGCTCCCCACGTACCCGGCCCCACCGGTCACCAGGTACTTCCGGCCGCCCCCGGCGCGCCCGCCGCCGACCCCGCTGTCCCCGGCGCTCCCGGCGCCTCCGGCCACGTCATGACTCACGCGCTCGCTACCTCTCGCAGTCGTTCCGCCGCCCGTTCCGGCGGCACATCGGTGACAAAGGCGTCCATCGCGGACTCCGACCCCGCAAGATACTTCAGCTTGCCCGGGCTCCGCCGGATCGTGAACAGTTCGAGGTGCAGAGCGTAGTCAGCGCGCCCGGCCGCCCGCACCGGCGCCTGGTGCCACGCCGAGATGTACGGCGTCGGGGGCTCGCCGGGGCCGAAGATCCGGTCGAATCTGCGCAGGAGTTCGAGGTAGAGCCCGGGGAACTCGGCGCGCGCCTCGTCGCCCAGCGCCGGCAGGTCGGGCACGCGGCGGCGCGGGTAGAGGTGGACCTCGTACGGCCAGTGCGCCGCGTACGGCACGAACGCCACCCAGTGCTCCCCCGCCAGCACCACCCGCGTCCCCGCCGAGGTCTCGGCGGCGACGACGTCGTCGAAGAGGTTCCCGCCCGTCTTCGCCCGGTGCTGCTCGACGCACCGCATCATCTGCGCCGTGCGCGGGGTGGCGTACGGGTACGCGTAGATCTGCCCGTGCGGGTGGCCGAGGGTGACGCCGATCTCCTCGCCGCGGTTCTCGAAGCAGAAGACCTGTTCGACGCCGGGGAGTTCGCCCAGCTCCAGGGAGCGGTCGGTCCAGGCGTCGAGCACGAGCGCGGCCTGGCCGGGGGAGAGGTCCGCGAACGAGGCGTCGTGGTCGGAGGTGAAGCAGACGACCTCGCAGCGGCCCGCGCCCGGGGCGCTGACGAACGGCGGCTCGCCGGTCACCGGCCCCGGACCGCCGGTCAGCGAGGGGAAGCGGTTCTCGAAGACGGCGACCTCGTAGTCGTCGGCGGGGATCTCGCTCAGCCGCCCGCCCCGGGAGGGGCACAGGGGGCACTCGTCGGCGGGCGGGTGGTACGTACGGCCCTGCCGGTGCGAGGCGATGACCACCCACTCCCCGCGCAGCGGGTCGAAGCGCGCCTCCGACGCGGTGCGCGTCGGCTCCAGGGGGCGGCGGTCGACAGCGTCCCTGACGGCGTCGTCACGCGCGTCGAAGTAGATCAGCTCGCGCCCGTCCGCGAGCCGGGTGTGCGTCTTCTTCACTGGCGCCTCTTCCTGGGCCCTGGCCGCCTGCCCTGCCCGCCGGTCGTCATCGGTCCGGATCCCCAACACAATCGAACACAATGAACCACAAGCCAACAGGCGAGTCAACGCCGGAGCGTCGCTTACCCCAAATTATCCCTTATCAGACATTCTGGGTGCGAGATCCAACAGACAAGCAAACAGTCCCAACAGAAGCTTTCGGAATCCAACGCCACCCGTCTGGCTTCGTCTTCTGAACGCACCACGCACGGAAGCGGACCTGAAGCATGCACCCACTAGCGGCAGAGCTGCGGCTCGACACCAACGCCCTCGACTACGTGATCATGGCCATGTACTTCGCCGTCGTGCTCGGCATCGGGTTCATGGCCCGGCGAAGCGTCAAGACCAGCCTCGACTTCTTCCTCTCCGGCCGCTCCATGCCCGCCTGGATCACCGGTCTGGCGTTCATCTCCGCCAACCTCGGCGCCACCGAGATCCTCGGCATGGCCGCCAACAGCGCCCAGTACGGCGTCTACACCACGCACTGGTACTGGATCGGCGCCATCCCCGCCATGGTCTTCCTGGGCCTGGTGATGATGCCCTTCTACTACGGCTCGAAGGTCCGCTCGGTGCCGGAGTTCCTGCTGCACCGCTACGACCGCAGCGCACACCTGCTCAGCTCGGTGCTCTTCTCCTTCGCCGCCGTGCTCATCGCCGGCGTCAACCTCTACGCCATGGCCATCGTCGTCGAGGCGCTGCTCGGCTGGCCGGAGTGGGTCGCCATCGTCGTCTCCGCCGCCGTCGTGCTCGCGTACATCACCCTCGGCGGGCTGTCGTCCGCGGTCTACAACGAGGTGCTGCAGTTCTTCGTCATCATCGCCGCGCTGCTGCCGCTGACGATCCTCGCGCTCAAGCGCGTCGGCGGCTGGGACGGCCTCAGCGACACCCTCACCGCCTCCCGCGGCAGCGACTTCATGACCGCGTGGGGCGGCACCAGCATCGGCAGCGACAACCCGCTGGGCGCCAACTGGCTGACCATCGTCCTCGGTCTGGGCTTCGTGCTCAGCTTCGGCTACTGGACGACCAACTTCGCCGAGGTGCAGCGCGCGCTGTCGGCCAAGAACCTCTCCGCCGCCCAGCGCACGCCGCTCATCGGCGCGTACCCGAAGATCTTCATCGTCTTCCTGGTGATGATCCCCGGCCTCGTCGCGGCCGCCCTGGTGCCCGAGATCGGCACGTCCGGCTCGGACCTGACCTACAACGACTCGATTCCGTACCTCATGGAGCAACTGCTGCCCAACGGCATGCTGGGCGTGGCCATCACCGGCCTGCTGGCGGCGTTCATGGCGGGCATGGCGGCCAACGTCTCGTCGTTCAACACCGTGTTCACCACGGACATCTGGGAGCCGTACGTCAAGCGCGGCCAGACGGACGCGTACTACCTGCGCTTCGGGCGGATCATCACCGTGATCGGGGTGGCGGCCAGCGTCGGCACCGCGTTCATCGCGTCCAGCTTCAGCAACATCATGGCGTACCTGCAGACGCTGTTCTCCTTCTTCAACGTGCCGATGTTCGTGGTCTTCATCATCGGCATGTTCTGGAAGCGCACCTCCGTCAAGGCCGGCTTCTGGGGGCTGCTCGTCGGCACGGTCGCCGCGATGCTCAACTACTTCTGGATCTACAAGCAGGGCGTCATCAGCATCCCCAGCGACCAGGGCGCCAACTTCGTCTCCGCCATCGTCGGCTTCGTCGCCGGCGCCGCCGCGATGCTGGTCGTCACGCCGTTCACCCGCCCCAAGTCCCCCGAGCAGCTCGCGGGCCTCGTCTACGGCACCCGCTCCCCGGGCATGTCCGAGCCCCCCGCCGTGGGCGACGACGCCTGGTACCGCAAACCGGCGCTGCTGGGCTGGGGAGCGATCGTCCTGGCCGCCCTGTGCTACATCCCCTTCTCCTTCTAGGAGCGCACCATGAGCGACACCAACGAGCGCCCGGACGGCCCGGACCGCGGCATCCCGGACACCGGCGAACTGGCCGAGCAGATCGAGGAGCTGGAGCGCAGGTCGGCGACGGCCAGCAGGCTGTTCGACGTGCGGCGGCTGATCGGCGGCCTGTTCGTCGTGTACGGGCTGATCCTCGTGGTCGCCGGCGCCTTCGACTCCGACGCGGAGATCGCCAAGGCGGTGGACGTGCGCATCAACCTGTGGACGGGCCTGGGCATGCTGGCGCTCGGGCTGTTCTTCCTCGGCTGGCAACTGCTGCGGCCGGTGCGGCCGCCGTCGGCGGAGGAACTGGCGGAGGCGATGGACGGCCACCAGGGCAAGGACCGCCCCGACGGCCACTGACCCGTACACCGCCGGGTTGCCGTCCCCGTACGCGATTGTCCGAAAGCCGCCGCGCCCCCGCTGCCCCGCGCCGCCCCCGCACCGCGTCCGTGCCGCCCGGAAGCCGCTACACCCCCGCCTCGCCGTCGACCGCCGGGCGGGCGGCGGCGCGGTCCAGCAGTCCCGTACGGGCCGCGAGCGCCGCCGCTTCAAGCCGTGAACCCACCCCGAGCTTCATCAGCACCCGCTGCACGTGCGTACGGGCCGTGCTCGCGGCTATCCGCATCCCCTGTGCGATGAGCCGCGTGTCCTCGCCCTCCGCCACCCGCACCAGCACTTCGACCTCGCGCGGCGTCAGCATCTGGAGCAGCCGCGCGCCCTCGTCGTCGGGCTCCGCCGCCGGATTGAGCAGCTCGGTGAACGCGCTCTGCAACAACTGAGGAGCAACCGCCGCCTCCCCGGCCCGCGCCTTGACCAGCGCACGCTCCACGCCCTCGATGCGCTCGTCGTGCCGTACGTACCCGGAGGCGCCCGCGGCGAACGCCGCCGCTATGCCCCGCGGGTTCGGCACCGGGCCGAGCACCACCACCGCTATCTGCGGACGCTCCCGTTTGATCCGCAGGACAGGGTCGAACGCCCCGGGTGCGGCCGGGGTCGCCGTGCCCAGCAGGCACACCTCAGGTCCTCTGCTCACCACCAGCTCCGCGGCGCCCGCGGTGGGCGCGGCCGCGGCCAGCACCCGGTGCCCGCGCAGCTTCAGCGCGGACGCGAGAGCCTCGGCGAGCAGGCGGTGCTCGTCGACCACGATCAGCCGAACGGCCATCTCGCCTCCCCCCGGGGGTCTACTGCCCCGGCAACGTACAGCCTTACCGCTCCCGGGCCCGCCGGAACTCCGGAATCCATCCCCAACGGGGCCGTATCCGGCCGGTTTCTACTCCGCGTGGCGAACTCGCCACGGAAAGTTGGCCGTTGGGCTTCCCTTGTCGGTCGCGCGCCCTACGCTGTGGGGGCAGCACCGGTGGGGGCCGGTGCTCGTTCAGGGGGCGAGAGACGCGGGTACGGCGCACGGGGCGGGGTAGCTATGGGACGCGGCGGCGGCCGCTGCTCAGGCGGGCGCTCCACGCTCCGGGCGCCGTTCTCCGCATTCCGCGAGTTCTGGTAGTACGCGACATGGGGGTGTCCGTGGTTCGGATCCGGGTCCTGGTGGCCGATGCCCACCGCGTGTTCGCCGAGTCGCTGGCCGCGGCGCTGGCAGCAGAGCCGGATGTCGACGTGCTGCCGGCGGGCAGCGGGCAGGCCGCGCTGCGCTCGCTGGAGCGGGCGGCGGCGGAGGGCCGCCGGTTCGACGTGTTCCTGGTCGACGCCGACCTCGACCGCGACGTGCCCGCGGGCACCCCGGTGCCCGCGCAGGCGGTCGCGGGCAACGGCTCCGCGGCCGGTGCGCTGGGCGGGATATCGCTGACGGCGCGCGTCCGCGCGGCCCACCCGCAGACGCGCACGGTGGTCCTCGCGGCCCGCGACGACCCGGCGCGGGCGGCGGCGGCGCTGCAGGCCGGGGCGTACGGCTGGGTCGCCAAGGACAGCTCGCTGTCCCGGCTGCTGGCGGTGATCCGCGGTGTGCTGCGCGGCGAGACGCACCTGCCGCCGGCGCTGCTCACGGGCGTGCTGCGGGAGCTGACGGCGGCCCGGGAGCACCGCACGGAAAGCGAGCAGCTCGTCGAGTCGCTGACCCCGCGGGAGCACGAGGTGCTGCGCTGCATGGTCGCGGGCCTGGGCCGCAAGGCGGTCGCGGAGCGGCTGTACCTGTCGCCGCACACGGTCCGTACGCACATGCAGAACGTGCTGGGCAAGCTCGGCGTCCACTCGACGCTGGCCGCGGTCGCCCTGGCCCGCCGTGCCGGCGTGGGCCCGGTGGACCTGGGCGAACCGGCCCGGGTCAGCGGCTAGCGAGGCCAGCGGGGGAGCGGCGCGCGTCGGAACCGTCGCGCCCCCGGCGCGCCGGTTCCGCTCACGCCCGTAGGGCACGTGGGGGAGAGCCGTGCGACGCGCCTACCGTCCGGCCGCATGCCGTACCGGTCGCTTCCGTGCTCCCGCCGGCCGCGCCCGCGCCCGTGCGCGCCGCCCGCAGGGCCACCGCGGGGCTACGGCACGTTGTCGAAGGGCGCCGTCAGCTGCCGCAGCAGGTCCGCCAGCTCCCTGCGCCGCTCCGGCGGCAGCTCCGCGAGGATCGCCCGCTCCTGCGCCAGCAGCGCCGCCAGCGCCGCGTCCGCGCGCTCGCGGCCCTCGGCCGTGAGCCGGACGAGCACGCCGCGCCGGTCGCTGGGGTCCGGCAGCCGCTCGACGAGGTCCTTCTTCGCCAGCCGGTCGATGCGGTTGGTCATCGTCCCGGAGGTGACCAGGGTCTGGGTGAGGAGCTGGCCGGGGGAAAGCTGGTACGGCTCGCCGGCCCGGCGCAGCGCGGTCAGCACGTCGAACTCCCAGCCCTCCAGGCCGTGTTCCGCGAACGCCAGCCGCCGGGCGCGGTCCAGGTGGCGGGCCAGCCGGCTCACCCGGCTCAGCACCTCCAGCGGCTCCACGTCGAGGTCGGGGCGCTCCCGGCGCCACGCCGCGACCAGCCGGTCCACCTCGTCCCGCATGCGATCAGTGTAGTCGGTCTGTCGACATGAAGTCTCTTGACATCGAGATACATCGGCGGAACGCTGGACGCATGACCTCACCCTCCTGGGACCCGCAGCAGTACCTGCGCCACGAGGGGCCCCGCACCCGCCCCCTCGCCGACCTCCTCGCCCGCGTCGGCGAGCTGCCCCGCCGCCCGGCGCGGATCGCCGACATCGGCTGCGGCACGGGCAACGGCACCGCGCTGCTGGCCGCCCGCTGGCCCGGCGCCCACGTCACCGGCTACGACAGCTCGCCCACCATGCTCCGCACCGCCGCCGCCCACGCCGGGCCCACCCCCGGCGGCGGCCGGATCGACTTCGCCCTCGCCGACCTCGCCGACTGGACGCCGGAGCCCGGCGCGTACGACCTGATCCTCGGCAACGCCGTGCTGCAGTGGGTGCCCGACCACTGGGAGCACTTCCCCCGCTGGCTCGCCGGGCTCGCCTCCGGCGGCACCTTCGCCTTCCAGGTCCCCGGCAACTTCGACGCGCCCAGCCACGCGCTGATGCGCCAGCTCACCCGCGAACCGCGCTGGCGCGACCGGCTGCACGGCGTGCTGCGCGACCAGCCGGTGCTCCAGCCCGTCGCCTACCTGGAGCTGCTCTGCGACCTCGGCTGCGCCGGCGACGCCTGGGAGACCACGTACGCCCACCTCCTGCACGGCACCGACCCGGTGCTGGACTGGGTGAAGGGCACCGGGCTGCGCCCCGTCCTCGACGCCCTCGGCGACGAGTCCGACACCTTCGTCGCCGCCTACGCGGCCCTGCTGCGCACCGCCTACCCGCCGGGCCCGCACGGCACCCCGTTCCCGTTCCGCCGCATCTTCGCGCTGGGAGTCACGCCATGATCACCGGACTCGACCACGTCCAGCTCGCCGTCCCCGCCGGCAGCGAGGAGATCCTGCGCATCTTCTACGGCGACGTCCTCGGCATGACCGAGGTGCCCAAGCCCGCGGTGCTCGCCGCCCGCGGCGGCTGCTGGTTCACCTCCGGCGCCGTGACGCTGCACCTCGGCGTCGAGCAGGACTTCCGCCCCGCCCGCAAGGCGCACCCGGCGCTCGTCGTCACCGACCTCGACGCGCTGGCCCGCCGGCTGGCCGCCCGCGGCCACGACGTGACCTGGGCCGACGGCGAGATCCCGGGCGTACGGCGCTTCCACACCGCGGACCCGTTCGGCAACCGGCTGGAGTTCCAGGCCGCGTAAAGGCCCCTCCGGGAGGGGCGGGGCGGACTGTCGCGGCCCGCGGGCCGGGGGCTACGCGCGGCGGTGGCCTATCAGCCGCGGCTTGGCCTCCAGATCACCCAGCCCGTGCCAGGCCAGGTTCACCAGATGCGCCGCGACCTCGGCTTTCTTCGGCTTGCGCACGTCCAGCCACCACTGCCCCGTCAGCGCCACCATCCCCACCAGCGCCTGCGCGTACAGCGGCGCCAGCTTCGGATCGAAGCCCCGGGACTTGAACTCCAGCCCCAGGATGTCCTCCACCTGGGTGGCGATGTCGCTGATCAGCGACGCGAACGAGCCGTGCGACTGCGCCACCGGGGAGTCCCGGACCATGATGCGGAAGCCGTCGGTGTACTCGTCGATGTAGTCCAGCAGCGCGAACGCGGCCTGCTCCAGCAGCTCCCGCGGATGCCCCGCGGTCAGCGCGCTCGCCACCATGTCGAGGAGCCGGCGCATCTCGCGGTCGACGACGACCGCGTACAGCCCCTCCTTGCCCCCGAAGTGCTCGTACACGACCGGCTTGGACACACCCGCCTTCGCGGCGATCTCCTCCACCGACGTCGCCTCGAAGCCGCGCGCCGCGAACAGCGTCCGCCCCACGTCGACGAGCTGCTCGCGGCGCTCCTTGCCCGTCATCCGCCGCCGGGTACGGCGCGGCGGCTTCCCCTCGCCGCCGTCGCCGCTGTTGCCCGTGCTGCTCTTACCCGCGGTAGCCACGGGCTCCATCATGCCGCGTCGGCGGCGCTCTCCTCACGGCGGGCCGACGCGGCGGCCGCGCCCTTGCCCGAGCCCTTGCGGGAGTCGCCGTCCTTGTTGCGCTTCGCGTCGATACGGGACTGGGTCGGCCAGCGCACGTCGTACGCCCAGCCCAGCTTCTCGAAGATCTGGATGATCCGGGCGCTGGAGTCGATCTGGCCCTTCATCACGCCGTGCCGGGCGCAGGTCGGGTCCGCGTGGTGCAGGTTGTGCCACGACTCGCCGCCGGACAGCACCGCCAGCCACCACACGTTGCCCGAGCGGTCACGCGACTTGAACGGGCGCTTGCCGACCGCGTGGCAGATCGAGTTGATCGACCACGTGACGTGGTGCAGCAGCGCGACCCGTACCAGCGAGGCCCAGAAGAACGCCGAGAGCGCACCCTCCCACGACCAGGTGACCAGCCCGCCGACCAGCGGCGGGAACAGCAGCGAGACCGCCGTCCACAGCACGAACTGGCGCGACACCCGGCGGACCGCCGAGTCCTTGATCAGGTCCGGCGCGTACTTGTTCTGCGGCGTCTGCTCCTCGTCGAAGAGCCAGCCGATGTGCGCCCACCACAGGCCCTTCATCAGCGCCGGCACCGTCTCGCCGAAGCGCCAGGGGGAGTGCGGGTCGCCCTCGGCGTCGGAGAACTTGTGGTGCCTGCGGTGGTCCGCGACCCAGCGCACGACCGGGCCCTCCACCGCCATCGACCCGGCGATCGCCAGCGCCACCCGCAGCGGCTTCTTCGCCTTGAACGAGCCGTGCGTGAAGTACCGGTGGAAGCCGACCGTCACGCCGTGCAGGCCGAGGAAGTACATGAACGTCATCAGTCCGAGGTCGAGCCAGCTCACCCCCCAGCCCCAGGCCAGCGGGATCGCCGCGACCAGTGCGACGAACGGCAGCACGATGAAGGCGAGCAGCGTGATCTGCTCGATCGATCTCTTGTTCTCACCGCCGAGCGTCGCGGACTCGGGGGTGACCGTGGCCGAGCGGGGCTGCTCGTCGATCACTTCGGACGTGGACGGCATGGGCATCCCTCGGAGGCTGGGGAACATGGACCAGCGAGGCTACGGTCCCGTAACCTACGTTGGCGTAAGTATGGCATGCCTCAGTTCCGGGCTGAAAGAGGCACGGTCCCAACGGGCGTACATACGCGCCCGTGTGGAAGGAACACCTCTTGAGTGCCCGCAGACGCCGGTTCCCATGCCGCAACCCCGCGGGCTTCGCCCACCCGGGCAGCGAGCAGGGCCGACTAGTCTGGGGGCGTCGGACAGCGCGGTCCGCACCCCGGCCCGCCGCGCGCCGCCGCGCACGGGCGGAAACACCAGCGCCGCACGCCAAGGAGCCGCACCAGTGACCAGTGCCGACACCCACGCGCACCGCCCCGCCGGAGCCGCAGGCCCCGACCCGGGCGCCGCGGCCGCCGGCAACGCCGAGCTGCGCGCCGACATCCGGCGCCTCGGCGACCTGCTCGGCGAGACCCTCGTCCGCCAGGACGGGCAGGAGCTGCTGGACCTCGTCGAGCGCGTACGCGCCCTCACCCGCACCGACGGCGACGCCGCCGCCGAGCTGCTGCGCGCCGTCGACCTGGAGACCGCCGCCCGGCTCGTGCGCGCCTTCTCCACCTACTTCCACCTCGCCAACGTCACCGAGCAGGTGCACCGCGGCCGCGAGTTCCGCGCCCGCCGCGCCGCGGAGGGCGGCAGCCTCGCCCGTACCGCCGACATGCTCAAGGACGCCGACCCCGCCCACCTGCGCGAGACCATCGCCAGCCTCGGCGTACGCCCCGTCTTCACCGCGCACCCCACGGAGGCCGCCCGCCGCTCCGTCCTCACCAAGCTGCGCGACGTCGCCCGCCTCCTCGAAGCCGACGAGGGCAAGTCGGCCGCCGACCGCCGCCGCTGCGACCGCCGCCTCGCCGAGGACATCGACCTCATCTGGCAGACCGACGAGCTGCGCGTCGTACGCCCCGAGCCCGCCGACGAGGCCCGCAACGCCATCTACTACCTCGACGAGCTCAACCGCGGCGCCGTCGGCGACGTCCTCGAAGACCTCGCCGCCGAACTGGAGCGCGTCGGCGCCGACAAGTCCGCCGTACTGCCGCCCGGCACCCGCCCGCTGACCTTCGGCACCTGGATCGGCGGCGACCGCGACGGCAACCCCAACGTCACCCCCCAGGTCACCTGGGACGTACTCCTTCTCCAGCACGAACACGGCATCACCGAGGCCATCGGCCACGTCGACGAACTCCGCTCCGCCCTGTCCAACTCCATCCGCAACGGCGGCGCCACCGACGAACTCCTCGCCTCCGTCCAGCACGACCTGGAGCTGCTCCCCGAGATCAGCCCCCGCTACAAGCGGCTCAACGCCGAGGAGCCCTACCGGCTCAAGGCCACCTGCATCCGGCAGAAGCTCCTCAACACCCGCCGCCGCCTCGCCGACGGCAGCGCCCACGTGCCCGGCCGCGACTACCTCGGCACCACGCAGCTCATCGACGAACTCACCCTCGTCCAGACCTCGCTGCGCGCCCACCGCGGCTCCCTCGTCGCCGACGGCCGCCTCGAACGCACCATCCGCACCATCGCCGCCTTCGGCCTCCAGCTCGCCACCATGGACGTACGCGAACACGCCGACGCCCACCACCACGCCCTCGGCCAGCTCTTCGACCGGCTCGGCGAGGAGTCCTGGCGCTACCTCGACATGCCCCGCGACTACCGCCGCGGCCTCCTCGCCAAGGAGCTGCGCTCCCGCCGCCCGCTGGCGCCCACCCCCGCGCCCCTCGACGAGGCCGGCACCAAGACCCTCGGCGTCTTCGACACCGTCCGCAAGGCCATCGACGCCTTCGGCCCCGAGGTCATCGAGTCGTACATCATCTCCATGTGCCAGGGCGCCGACGACGTCTTCGCCGCCGCCGTCCTCGCCCGCGAGGCCGGACTCCTCGACCTGCACGCCGGCTGGGCGAAGATCGGCATCGTGCCGCTGCTGGAGACCACCGACGAGCTGAAGATCGCCGACGACCTCCTCGACGCCATGCTCTCCGACCCCTCCTACCGGCGGCTCGTCTCCCTGCGCGGCGACGTCCAGGAGGTCATGCTCGGCTACTCCGACTCCTCCAAGTTCGGCGGCATCACCACCTCCCAGTGGGAGATCCACCGCGCCCAGCGCCGGCTGCGCGACGTCGCCCACCGGCACGGCGTACGGCTGCGCCTCTTCCACGGCCGCGGCGGCACCGTCGGCCGCGGCGGCGGCCCCACCCACGACGCGATCCTCGCCCAGCCCTGGGGCACCCTCGAAGGCGAGATCAAGGTCACCGAGCAGGGCGAGGTCATCTCCGACAAGTACCTCGTGCCGTCCCTGGCCCGGGAGAACCTCGAACTGACCGTCGCCGCCACCCTCCAGGCGTCCGCCCTGCACACCGCGCCCCGGCAGTCCGTCGAAGCGCTCACCCGCTGGGACGCCGCCATGGACGTCGTCTCCGACGCCGCCCACGCCGCGTACCGCCGGCTCGTCGACGACCCCGACCTGCCCGCCTACTTCTTCGCCTCCACCCCCGTCGACCAGCTCGCCGAGCTGCACCTCGGGTCCCGGCCCTCCCGCCGCCCCGACACCGGCGCGGGCCTCGACGGGCTGCGCGCCATCCCCTGGGTCTTCGGCTGGACCCAGTCCCGGCAGATCGTGCCCGGCTGGTTCGGCGTCGGCTCCGGGCTGCGCGCCGCACGCGAGGCCGGCCTCGACGCCGTCGTGGAAGAGGCGTACGAGCACTGGCACTTCTTCCGCAACTTCCTCGCCAACGTCGAGATGACGCTCGCCAAGACCGACCTGCGGATCGCCCAGCACTACGTCGACACCCTCGTGCCCGACGAGCTGAAGCACATCTACGCCGTCATCGAGGCCGAGCACGAGCTGACGGTCAGCGAGGTGCTGCGCATCACCGGCGAGACGGAGCTGCTGGAGGCCAACCCGGTGCTCCAGCAGACGTTCCGCATCCGCGACGCCTACCTCGACCCGATCTCGTACCTCCAGGTCACGCTGCTGGGCCGGCAGCGCGAAGCCGCCGAACGCGGCGAGGCCCCGGACCCGCTGCTGAGCCGGGCGCTGCTCCTGACGGTCAACGGAGTCGCGGCGGGCCTGCGCAACACGGGCTGACCTCCGGCCCGGCCGGCGGACCTACGGCGCCGGGCACACCCCGACGGCAACCGCACGCGGCCCCCGCCCTCCCGGGGCGGGGGCCGCGTGCGTACTCCTGCGGGGCCGTGCTCAGTGCTGGCGGCCCGCACCCCGGCGGCGGAGCACCAGGTACCCGCCCGCGCCCAGGAGGATCGCCGAGGCGATCGAGATGCCCGTCACCGACGCGCCGGTGGCCGCCAGGCCGCCCGACCCGTCGTCGCTGCCGCCCTGCGCGCCCGGCGCGGCGGACGCACTGGGCGTGGCGTCCCCGCCCTCCTCGCCGCCCTTGCCGTCCTCACCGGGCTTCCCGGGCTCGCCCGGCTGCTCCGCCGGCTCGGAGGAGCCGTCCGAGGGGGCGCCTGACGGGGAGTCCGACGGGTCCGGCGACTCGGACCCGTCCTCGCACTCCGTCCAGAAGACCTTGTGCTTCGCGGCCCCGTTCTCGCCCTTCCAGTTCCAGAACAGCTTGTAGTGGCCGTCCGGGAGGGTCATGTCCTCGGTCCGGCCGTTCCCCTCGCCGTCGAGGACGATCGCGCCCTCGTCCGCGACGGTCTTGTTGTCCCCGGTCGGCTTCCAGCCGACGATCTGCCACGTGACCTGCTGCCCGGCGTCGAAGCCGAAGGCGTCGAGGTAGAACTCGCAGACCTTCGGCTCGTTCTTGCGAAGCTCCTCGCCGGTGGCGGAGTCGTGGATCTTCACGGTCCCGTTGTCGCCGTTGGCCGCCGGCGCCGGCGCGGCGGCGAACAGCAGGGAGGCGGCAGCGGCGGCGGCGACGGCGCCGGCCGAAGCAATGGTTCGCATGGGGTACCCAACTTCGTGAGTGAAAGGTGTGCGGAGGGAAGTCGGGGGGCGGCTCAGCTTCCGCCTCCGGCGCGGCGCCGGTCAAGGCAGGCTGCGCACCGCTCATCCCCTTTCGGAGCGTGTGCGAGGAAAGCCCTGTGTCACAGTCTTGTGACAGACCGCGCGATCAGCCGTTGAACGTGTTCTGGGCCCGCTCCAGACCCTCCGTGACCAACGCCTCCACCGCATCCGCCGTACGGTCCACGAAATAGCCGAGATCCTTCCGCTCCACCGCGGAGAAGTCCTTCAGCACGTAGTCCGCCACCTCCATCCGCCCCGGCGGCCGCCCCACACCGAACCGCACCCGCAGATACTCCCGCCCCAGCGACTTCGACAACGACTTCAACCCGTTGTGGCCGTTGTCCCCGCCACCGAGCTTCAGCCGCAGCGTGCCGTACTCCAGATCCAGCTCGTCATGGACGACGACCAGCCGCTCCAGCGGCACCTTGTAGAAACCCGCCAGCGCCGAGACCGGCCCCCCCGACAGGTTCATGTACGTCATCGGCTTCGCCAGCACCAACCGCCGGCCCGCAGGCCCCGGCGGACCCAGCCGCCCCTCCACGACCTGCGCCCGCGACTTGTGCGCCTTGAACCTGCCCCCCACCCGCTCCGCCAGCAGATCCGCGACCATGAACCCCACGTTGTGCCGGTTGCCCGCATACCCCGGGCCCGGATTGCCCAGGCCCACGACAAGCCACGGCTGCGCTGCGTCCGACATCTGCCGGCCCTCCCGGGATACGTGTGCCTGCACCAACGGAAACGGGGGGCGGGCCCGTACGGCCCGCCCCCCGCCCGATCACTCCTCCGACTTGCCCTCGTCGCCCGCGGCCTCGCCCTCGGCCGCCTCACCCTCCGCGGCCGGCTCCTCCGCCTGCGGCGCGACCACGTGCAGCACCGGGTCCTCGCCGTCCACCGCCAGCGTCACCCCGGCCGGCAGCTTCACGTCCTTCGCCGCCACCGTGGCACCCGCCTCCAGGCCCTCGACGCTCACCGTCACGGACTCCGGAATGTTCGTCGCCTCGGCCTCCACCGGCAGCGCGTGCAGCGTGTGCTCCAGCAGGTTCTGGCCCGGCGCCAGATCGCCCTCGACCTGGATCGGCACCTCCACCGTGACCTTCTCGCCGCGCTTCACGACCAGGAGGTCCACGTGCTTCAGCACCCCGGTACGCAGCGCGTCACGCTGCACGTCCTTCGGGATGACCAGCTCGGACTTGCCGCCCAGCTCCAGGCTGATCAGCACGTTCGACGTCTTCAGCGCCATCAGCAGGTCGTAGCTCGGCAGCGCCACGTGCCGCGGCTCCGCGCCGTGGCCGTAGATGACACCCGGAACCTTGTCCTCGCGCCGCAGCCGGCGGGCCGCGCCCTTGCCGGTCTCGGTCCGCGGCTCCGCGGCGATCTTGTACTCGGCCATGACTGCACTCCTCGCAGTAGGTGAAGCTGACGGGACGGTCACCCGGCCGCAATCGGCCTGCTACGAAGAGCGCGTCGATAACGGAGCACCGAACCGGAACCGGACGAACCGGGACGGCCTCCCTCGCCGAGCAACTCCGGGAGTCTACCCGGCGGCGGGAGGCCGCCCCAAGTCGATCTTCTGCGAAACCGCTACGCGTGCTCGTCGAAGAGGCTGGTCACCGACCCGTCCTCGAACACCTCGCGCACCGCCCGCGCGATCACCGGCGCCATCGACAGCACCGTGATCTTGTCCAGGTCCAACTCGCTCGGCGTCGGCAGCGTGTTCGTGAAAATGAACTCGCTCACCTTCGACCCCTTCAACCGGTCACCCGCAGGACCCGACAGCACCCCGTGCGTCGCCGCCACGATCACGTCCTCCGCGCCGTTCGCGAACAACGCGTCCGCCGCCGCACAGATCGTGCCCCCCGTGTCCACCATGTCGTCCACCAGCACACACACCCGGCCGGCCACATGACCCACGACCTCGTGCACCGTCACCTGGTGCGCCACATCCGGATCCCGGCGCTTGTGCACGATCGCCAGCGGCGCACCCAGCCGGTCACCCCACCGGTCCGCCACCCGCACCCGCCCCGCATCCGGCGAGACCACCGTCAGCTTCGACCGGTCGGTCTTCGACGCCACGTAGTCCGCCAGCACCGGCAGCGCGAACAGATGGTCCACCGGACCGTCGAAGAAACCCTGGATCTGGTCCGTGTGCAGATCCACCGTCAGGATCCGGTCCGCACCCGCCGTCTTCAGCAGATCCGCGATCAGCCGCGCCGAGATCGGCTCCCGGCCCCGGTGCTTCTTGTCCTGGCGCGCATAGCCGTAGAACGGGACGATCGCGGTGATGCTCCGCGCGGAGGCACGTTTCAGCGCATCCACCATGATCATCTGTTCCATGATCCACTGATTGATCGGCGTCGTGTGACTCTGCATCACAAAACAGTCGGCACCCCGCGCCGACTCCTGGAAACGGACGTAGATCTCACCATTGGCGAAGTCGAACGCCTTCGTCGGCACGAGGCCCACACCCAACTGGTGCGCGACCTCCTCGGCAAGCTCGGGGTAGCCACGGCCGGTGAAAAGCATCAGCTTCTTCTGGCCGGACGTCTTGATCCCGGTCACAGCACGTTCTCCTCGGTATCAGGGCAGGCGGCCGGGCGGGCGGCCGGGTGGATGTCCTACTCACCGTACGCCCCGAACGCCCACACCACCCACGCCCTCACCCCGCCTGACCGGCCCCCTCGTCCCCCTCCACACCCTCACCGCGCGCCGCCTCCGCCGCCTGCGCCGCCGCACTCCCAGGCCGCTTACGGGCCACCCAGCCCTCGATGTTGCGCTGCTGACCCCGCGCCACGGCCAGCGAACCCGGCGGCACATCCTTCGTGATCACCGACCCCGCAGCCGTGTACGCGCCATCCCCGATTGTGACCGGCGCAACAAGCATGTTGTCCGCACCCGTACGGCAATGACTCCCGATCGTCGTGTGATGCTTCGCCACCCCGTCATAGTTGACGAACACACTCGCGGCACCGATGTTCGTGTACTCCCCGATCGTCGCGTCCCCCACATACGACAGATGCGGCACCTTCGTCCCCGCACCCACGTCCGCGTTCTTCATCTCCACATACGTCCCCGCCTTGGCCCCCGCACCCAGCCGCGTCCCCGCCCGCAGATACGTGTACGGACCCACACTCGCCCCCGCACCGATCTCCGCCCCGTCCGCAACCGTGTTGAGCACCCGCGCCCCCGCACCCACCACCGTGTCCGTCAACGTGCACCCCGGCCCCACCTCGGCACCCGCCCCCACACGCGTCGCCCCCAGCAACTGCGTCTGCGGCAACACCACCGCATCCGGCTCGAACGACACCCCCACGTCCAACCACGTCGACGCCGGATCCACCACCGTCACCCCCGCCAGCATCGCGTCACGCAGCAGACTGTCGTTCAACAGCCGGCGCGCCTCCGCCAACTGCACACGGTTGTTGATCCCCAGGATCTCCCGGTGATCGACCGCCCGCGACGCACCCACCCGGTGACCCGCGGAACGCAGGATCCCCAGCACATCCGTCAGGTACTCCTCACCCTGACTGTTGTCCCGCCGCACCTGCGTCAACGCCGACGCCAGCAGCTTCGCGTCGAACGCGAACACCCCCGAATTGATCTCCCGGATCTCCCGCTGCGCCGCCGACGCGTCCTTGTGCTCCACGATCCCCGTCACGGCCCCCGCCGCGCCCTCCCGCACGATCCGCCCGTACCCGGTCGCGTCCGGCACCTCCGCGGTCAGCACCGTCACCGCGTTCCCGTCCGCGGCATGCGCCCCGGCCAGCCGGCCCAGGGTCTCCCCGGCCAGCAGCGGCGTATCACCGCACACCACCACCACGGTCCCGTCCAGCGCCACCCCGTCCCCGGCCAGCTCCTCCAACGCGATCCGCACGGCGTGCCCGGTCCCGTTCTGCTCCTCCTGGACCACGGCCCGCGCCCGCGGCGCGATCTCCCCGAGATGCGCACTGACGGCCTCCCGGCCGTGCCCCACGACGACGACGAGATGCTCGGGGTCCAGCTCTCCGGCGGCGGCGACGACGTGCCCGACGAGCGAGCGACCACAGATGCGGTGCAGGACCTTGGGGGTCGCGGACTTCATACGGGTGCCTTCGCCCGCGGCGAGTACGACGACGGCTGCGGGGCGGTTCGCGGTCACGTGAGGTGTCCTTACGCAGGCGGAATCGGGGATACGGGCAGGATACCGAGGGGGTACGCGGGGGTAATGCAAACGGGCCCCGGCGATTGCCGGGGCCGGAAGTCGATCCGTAGGCTCCCCTGCCTGGACTCGAACCAGGAACAAATCGTCCAAAGCGATCCGTGTTGCCGATTACACCACAGGGGATAGCTAATCGGGCTAAACGGACACTTCCCCGGTCCGTCGCCCGGCGGCCACCACTATGCCGTACCACCACCCCTCGATGCGACGGTACAGTTCTGCGCCGTCCCGGACCGTTACACGAAGGCACCCCTTGTAGTCCTCGCCGGTGTTCGTGCGGTTGGTCCGGGGGTTGTGCGTCTTGAGTGAGGTTTTGAGTAGAAGGCTGCGGTCCACGCCCACGTGCGCGGCCCAGAACTCCTCCGCGGCGGCGGTGTCCGCCGTCTCGTGGATCTGCACGCTGAACCGCAGTCGCTGCGCATCGACCTCCAGCAGGCGGAGCCAGGCCAGGAAGGCCGTGATCATCCCGGGGTCGCTGTTGACGAAGATCACTCTTTCCCGCCCGCCGGGGGCCTTCGCCTTGGCGCCCTCGGACCAGTAGAGGCCCACGCCGACCAGGAACAGTTCCCTGTCGCTGAGCCGGCCGATCTCGCGGGTCGCCGCCTCCTTCGTCTGCTGTCTCTCCCTCTCCCGTTTTCGCAGTGTCGCCTCCCAGCCCCTCTTCGCGATCGCCGACGCCTCCTCCCGGGTCCGGGGCGGTGGCTTCGGCAGGTCGCGTACCCACAGGGAGATCGAGCTCTTCGAGCAGCCCAGCTCCAGCTGGATCTGGTCGTACGTCCTGCCCTGCGTCCGTAGCTCGCGGGCCCTTGACCGCAGCTCGTCCTTGGCCCGCGGGCGCTTCGTCCACTCCGGGGGCGGTTCGCCTTCCAGGAGGCGGTTGAGGAGGTCGTTGTTGCCGACCTTCAGGTGGTCGCGGATCTGTCTGCGGCTCAGGCCCTCCCGGCGCAGGGACACCGCCCTGTCGCGTAGTTCCTCGAAGGTCGCCGTGCCGGTGAGCAGGCCGCCCGTGCCGTCGCCCGGGCGGCGTTGTGCTGCGTGGGTCATGGCGACCAGCCTCGTCGGGGGTCCGGGCGGCGGATGCGAATATTCGGTCGATTCACCAGTTCGGGGCTTACCTGGCGGTTTCGTGTGCGTTCGAATGCGTTGCGTGCTGTTGAACCCGGAGCCTGTTCCCGCGCGATCGGCCCTTACGCTGGTTGGTATGACCGCGTCGGGGGAAGCCGTGAGCGAGGTCTCCGGGGGGCGGAGGCCGGTCTGGTGGTGGGCGCGGCGCCGGTCGTTGGTGCTGGACGTGGTGCTGGCGCTGGCGTCGGCCGCGGAGTGTGCGGTGCAGGGGGTGCCGTTCTCGCGGGATGCCGGGCTGCCGGTGGGGTTCGGGATCGTGCTCGGCGTGGTCGCGGGGAGCGCGCTCGTGCTGCGGCGGCGGTGGCCGATCGTCCCGGTGCTGGTGGCGATGGCCGTCACGCCCGCGGAGATGGGCTTCCTGCTGAACATCGTCGGTCTCTACACGCTTGCCGCCTCCGACATCCCGCGGCGCATCACGGCGGCTCTGGCCGGGATGTCCGTGTCTGCCGTGATCATTGTCACGTTCGTGCAGATGTACCAGACGTTCGAGGAGCACGACCGGGATTCGCCGTTCGTGCTGGCCGCGCTCGTCGCCCTGCTGATGTCGGTGGGCGTGACGCTGCCGCCGCTGCTCTTCGGGCTGTACGTGGGTGCGCGGCGGCGGCTCGTGGAGAGCTTGCGGGAGCGGGCGGACGGGCTGGAGCGGGAGTTGTCGCTGCTGGCGGAGCGGGCGGAGGAGCGCGCGGTGTGGGCGCGGCGTGAGGAGCGCACGCGGATCGCGCGGGAGATGCACGACGTGGTGGCGCACCGGGTGAGTCTGATGGTGGTGCACGCGGCGGCGCTGGAGCGGGTGGCGCTCAATGATCCGGAGAAGGCGGCGCGGAACGCGGCGCTGGTCGGGGACATGGGGCGGCAGGCGCTGACGGAGCTGCGGGAGATGCTGGGTGTGCTGCGGATGCCGGCGGGGTCGGTGTCGTCGGCGTCGGGGAGCGGGCCGGCCGGTGGTGGTGCCGTGGTCGGTGCCGCGGCGTCGGAGGGTTCGGGTGCCGGTGCTGCTGCGGCTGCCGGTGGGGGTGGGGCCGGGGCTGCGGGGTCCGGTGCGGGTGGTGTCGGGGTTGTCGGGGCGGGTGCCGGGGGCGGGGAGCAGGGCGGTGCGGGGTCTGCTGCTCCGGCGCGTGTTGCGGCGGGTGCCGCGGCGGGTTCCGGCGGCTCGTCGCCGGGTGTCCGGGCGCCGGCGGGGGCGACCGCGTCGGGGGAGGGGGCTGCCGGTGCCGGGCGTGGTCCGCGGGCGGCCGGCGACGGCGGGGCCGGCGGGGGGCCGGGGCCGTGTCTGGACGACCTGGAGTCGCTGATCGGGGAGTCGCGGGCGGCCGGGATGGCCGTGGACTTCGCGGAGGAGGGCGATGCCGGCCCGTATGCCGCGGAGGTGGAGCAGACGGTCTACCGGGTGGTGCAGGAGGCGCTGACGAACGTGCACAAGCATGCGCCGGGTGCGAAGACGCGGGTGCTGTTGGCGCACCGTGTCGCCGAGGTCGCGGTGCTGGTGCTCAACGGCCCGTCCGACGCCGCTTCGCAGAGTGCCGGGCTGCCGAGCGGCGGCAACGGGCTGGTGGGCATGCGTGAGCGGGTGACGGGTCTGGGGGGCGGCTTCGTCTCGGGTGCGACGGAGGCCGGGGGTTTCCGCGTGTCGGCCGTGCTGCCCAGCGGGAAGTAGCGCCCCCGGCCCTGCGGGTGCCCCGCTGCGGCCTTACGCCTGGACGCGGCGGTCCCCGGCTCCGTCTCTGTGCGGCGCTATCCCGCCTCCGGTGTGAGGCGTTGCGGTTCGAGGCCCGTGACGAGTGTCACCAGCGCTTCGTCGACGGTCCTGCCGAGGAACCAGTCCCCGGCGTGGTCCAGCGCGTATCCGCGGCCGTTCGCGTCGACGGCGAGTACGGCCTGTGCCGTGCTGCCGTCGGGGGCGAGTTCTGCGCCCAGCGGGCACAGCTCCGTCTGGAGTGCGCGGCCGAGGTCCGCGAGGGTGCGGGTGAGGTGGAGTCCGTGCATGGGGTCGACGTGCAGGTCGGCGGGGCCCAGTTGGCGGCCGGGGCCTTCGCCGACGATGCGCAGGCCGCCGAATTCCGCCCAGGCCTCGACGGCTGCGGGGAATACCGCGTGTACGTGTCCGCCGGGCGAGATGTGGGCCCGTAGCGTGTCGGCCCAGCTCTCCGCCTGTCTTATGTCCCACCTGCCCGGCTCCCAGCCGGCGGCGCGCAGCGCGCTGTCGACGTCGACGGGGAAGCGCGTGTGGTGCGCGGCCAGGTCGCGCGGGTCCGTGGGGACCACGGCTCAGCCTTCGGCGTGCGCGTCACCGACTGTGCGCACGCCGAAGTGGGTGAGGAGGGCGGCGCAGGAGCGGCACGGCGGTGCGTACCGTCCGTGCAGCGGGTCGCCGTCCTCGCGGATGTGCCGGGCGGTGATCTTCGCCTGCTTCAGGGCGCGCCGTGCTTCTCCCGCGGAGAGCGGTTTGCGCGCGGCGCGTTTGCTGCGCGCGGCCTCGACGGCGGCCAGGTGCCGGGAGAGGAGCACGGCTTCCGGGCAGCGTCCGGTGAAGCGTTCGCGGCGGCCGCTGGTGAGGGTGTCGAGGAAGTCCTGGACGAGGGGGTGGAGCAGGGGCCCCTGGCCGGCGCGGCCGGCGGTGCAGGTGAGGGTCTGGCCGCGGACGGAGAGGGCGGCGCCGACGGCCGGCAGGACGCCGTCCCGCCGGCTGGTCAGGCGCGGTACGCCGTCGCCGGGCGCGGTGTCGCGCCAGTCTGTGCGGGGGTCGGCCGCCGGGCCTGTCCCCGTCCCCATGTCCGTTTCCATGTATCCGTACGGAGTGTCCGTCTGGCCGAACGTGCTTCCCATAACGCCGTATGGGTCGCCGCCGGTGAGCGGATCGACTGTGTCTGAGCGTGCGTGCATAGCGGTAAGAGCCTCCCCCGTGAAACTCCGCTGTCTCGCGTCGTCCAGCTTGCCACATACGTACGACACGACACCCGAGGTGCCTTCCGTACCGGCGTGTGCACACCCCGTGGCCCGGGCGGGTGCTGGGCAAGTCCGTCATTGCGGAGCAGATCACGCCGCTTGCCGGGGCGCTCTCTGACCAGGGCAAGACCGCCGGCCGCGGCACCCCATAGGCTGTGTTTTGACGGAGACCAACGGCAGGGGGCACACGCGATGACGTCAGGTCGGCGAGGAACGACCGTCGCACCGCCGAACGCGGCATACGCCGGGCAGGTCGTGAACTTCCCGGACCCGGTCCGGGCTGCCAGACACCCCCGGGGCGTGCGGGTCGACGCCGACGGTTACCCGGACTTCTCCGCGTACGCGCGCGCCGCGGCGGAGATCGCGGAGCCCCCGGAGGGCTTCGGCATCGACGAGCTGCGGCTGACGGACTACGTGTCGGCGAACGCGGCGCTGCATGCGCAGGGCCACGAGTTGTGGTCGACGCTGCCGCCGGTGGCGACGCCGCACGGCTGGACGTGGCATCACGTGGCGGGCAGCCGCCGCATGGAGCTGGTGCCGGCGGATGTGAAGGCGCTGCTGCGGCATCACGGCGGTCTGGCGACGGCGGCGGTGGACCAGGACAAGCGCGGTACGCGTCCGTTGCAGGAGACGCGGCCGGTGCACTTCACGCTGCCGCGTGACGGTGCGGCGGTGAGCGAGGACCAGGTCGCGGGTATCGAGGAGGATCTGGGGTACGGGCTGCCGGGTGCGTACCGCGACTTCCTGAAGGCGGCGGGCGGCTGTGCGCCGGTGGGCGCGGCGCTGGATCCGGATCTGGGGCTGCTGGTGGACCAGCCGTTCTTCACGGTGCGCGAGGAGGCGGCGGTCAATGATCTGGTCTATGTCAACAAGTGCCTGCGCGACCATCTGACGAAGGACTATCTGGGCATCGCGTTCCTGCAGGGCGGGGTGCTGGCGCTGAAGACGAAGGGCCGCAGGCGCGGCAGCGTGTGGTTCTGCCCGTACGACGACGCCCGCGACCAGGGCGATTCGGGCTGGTCGGTGGCGGAGCGGGTGGAGCGGCTGCTGCTGTTCTGCGGGGAGGACTTCGACGCCTTCCTGGACCGGCTGGTCGGGGGCCCGCCGGAGTTGGAGACCGTGGCGAATCTGATGGTGGACGGCGGCTTCGCGCGCGCCGTGCCGGTGGAGGGGTGAAGGCGTAGTGGTCACCTTCGCACAGGCGCAGGAGCGCGCCGACTCGTGGATCAACGGGGGGGTGCCGCAGCAGCGGCGCCGCGAGGTCAAGGTTCGGGAGTTCGAGCTGGGCTTCGTGGCCTGGGCCGAGATCCCGGCCGGTGGTGAGGTGCCGGAGGGTTCGGGGGCGCGGATGGTCATCGCGCGCGACTCGGGCGACACGACGCTGTGGCCGGCGCTGCCGGTGGGCGAGGTGATCCGGCGTTTCGAGGAGGAGTACGGGGGCGAGGAGGCTGCGGCGCCGCGGGGGGCGCAGCCGGGGGAGCGCGTGGACCTGGGTGCGACGTCGTTCCTGCTGACGCCGCCGGAGTGGCTGCAGGAGGCGGCGGACCAGATCGGGATCCCGCGGCGCGGGGACTCGGGTTCCCCGGGGTCTTCCGGTTCCTCGGGTTCTCCGGCGCCGTCCGGGTCTCCGGGTTCCGGCGGCGGCCGGCACGCGGGTGCGGCTGCGGGCTCCGGCCCGGCTGCGCCTGCGGCGCAGGGGAGTCCGGGTGCGCCGTACGGAGCGGGGAGTTCCGGTGCGCCGTCGCCGGCCGGCCCGGCTTCGCCGTACGCGGCGGGGGGTGCCGGTGCGGCCGGCGTCTCCGGGTCGGTGGGCCCGCGGGTGGACCCGACGGCGCCCGCGGCGGCGGCGCCGACTCCGTGGAACGACACCAACTCCCGCGGTGACGACGACGCCGCTTCCGTGCCTCTGCCGGAGACGGTCCTCTCGTCCCAGCTTCCCGAGACCCCGCCGCCGAGCGGCCCGTACCCGCCGCCGCCCGGCGGCGGCAGCTACCCCGGCCCTCCGGCCGGCCCGCACTCGGGTGCGGGCGCGCCGGGCTCCGGTGCGTACCCCGGTGCCCCGGGCACCCCGCCGCCGGCGCCGGGCGGCACTCCGCCCCCGGCTCCCGGCTCGGGCAGCTACCCCGGCGCGCCGGGTGCGCCGCCGGCGGCGCCCGCACCGCCGGGAGCCCCGGGTGCGATGGGAGCCCCTGGATCCACGGGCATGCCCGGCGCTCCGAGCGCCCCCGGCGCTCCGCCGGCTCCCGGCGCCCCCGCGGCGCCCGGCACTCCGGCCCCGCCCGGCCCGCCCGCGGCCCCCGGCGCCCCTTCGGCTCCCGGCGCACCTGGAGCCCCCGGTGCACCCGGCGCTCCCGGAGCGCCTTCCGCGCCGGGTGCCCCCGGTGCCCCGGCCGCGCACACCCCTGCCGCCCCGCCCCCCAACCCCGGCGGCGGCGCGGCGGACATCGCCGAGCAGGCCACCAGCAAGGCGACCCCCCTGCCGCCCCCGCTCAAGGGCAAGCGGGCCCCAGCCGGGCAGGGCGTACCGCCGCCGCCCGGTGCCCCCGGCACGCCCGGGGCCGGCCGCGGCTCGGGCACCCCGCCCCCGCCGTCCGCTCCGGGCGCTCCCGGCGGCGGCAACGCGTACATCCCGACCCAGTTGGTGTCGCAGGTCGATCCGGGCGCCTCCGCGGGCGGCGCGCCCCCCGGCCCACCGGCACCTCCCGGAGCGCCGGGCGCCCCCGGCGCACCTGCTGCTCCGCCCGCACCCGGCGCTCCTGGCGCACCCAGCGCTCCAGGCGCCCCCGGTGCACCCCCGCCGCCGGCGCCCGGCCAGGCGGCCCCGCCCCCCGGCGGCGCCCCGTTCGCGCCCGGCGCCCCGGGCGCCCCCGGCGCGCCCCCCGGGGCCGCCCCCTTCCCTCCGGGCGCCCCCGCCGGCCCCGGAGCCCCGGCACCGGGAGCGCCCGGCGCACCCGGAGCCCCCGGTATGCCGCCCCCCGGGGCCCCCGGCGTGCCTCCCGGCGCGCAGCCCGGCCCGCCCCAGGCCGGCTACGGCTATCCGCCCCCCGGCGTCCCCACCGTCGGTCCCGGCTACCTCGCCGTCCTGCGCTACCGCGCCCAGGACGGCTCCGAGCAGCAGGTCATGCGGCGCTCCGCCCCCGGCACCCCGCACCCCGAGTGGCAGATCCTGCACGAGCTGCGGGGCATGGGCGTACCGCCGCAGCAGGTCCTGGAGCTGCACACCGAGCTGGAGCCCTGCGATCTGCCCGGCGGCTACTGCTCGCGCATGATCCGTGAGACGTGGCCGCAGGTGCGGCTGAGCCACACCGCCTCGTACGGCCGCGACCACGCGTCCCGGCAGCAGGGCATGCAGCAGCTCATCGAGCACCAGGGCGAGCTGCACCAGGTCGCCGACGGTCCGGCCCGGCCGCGCCCGCAGCGCGTGCCGCTGCCGCCGCCGGGGCAGATCCCGGTGATGCCGCCGCTGCCGCCGGAGGGGCTGGGGCACGAGCTGCTGCAGGCGTTCGGGCCGCAGGGCGTGTTCCGCTACGACCAGCGGGCGGTGGCCCGCCAGGGCGTGCCGGACATCGTGGCGCAGACGCTCGTGTGGGCGGGGCTGCCGATGGACTTCGGCCCGTTCTTCTGGGGGCAGGCGCAGCCGGGCAGGCCGGTGCCGACGCTGGCGGAGCTGGCGGCGGAGCGGGGTGTGCAGGCGGCGCCGGACGCCGGTTCGTACCTCGTGATGGGCAACGACTTCGGCCGCCAGATGTGCGTCCAGTACGGGACGGCGCACATCGTCGCCGTGCCGCTGGAGGCGGCGCCCGGCGGGGGCAGCGCGCCGCCGCAGTTCGTGAACACGGGGCTGCCGGAGTTCGTGCGCTGCCTGGCGATGCTCCGCCACATGTGGGGGCTGCGCTTCGGCCTGACGCCGGACCAGGCGGGGCGCTGGACGGTCGACTTCCAGTCCCAGCTGGCGGCGATCGATCCGGCGGCGCTGGAGGGCCCGGACCACTGGTGGTCGGTGGTGCTCGAACAGCTCTGGGACGGTCTGTTGTAGCCCGTCGCGGGCAGTAGGGGAACGGCCTCACCGGCTCTGCCGGTGGGGCCGTTTCGTATGTTCTTCAACCGATGACCACCTGAAAGGAGCGGGTGTCAGGTTATGACCGATTAACGCGGATCCTGAAGGATGAGCGCCGACAGTCGACCGGGGACGAGAGGAGCTCGATCACATGGGTGCCGCGAAGACGTCGGCTCGGAGCTTCGACACCGTACGCGGTGGTCGCGGCTACCACCCCGACCAAGTGGACACCGCGGTGACCCGCGTGGGTGAGGAGCGCGACTCCGCCTGGGAGCGGGCCGCCCGGCTCACCGTGCTGGAGCGCGAGCTGAGCCAGGAACTGGAGCGGCTCAGCGGCGAGCTGGCGCAGGTGAAGGAGCAGACCTACGCCGAACTGGGCACCCGCGCGCAGGAGATCCTGCACCTCGCCCAGGACGAGGCCGCCGACCTCCGCGGCACCGCAGCGGAGCAGCTGCACCGCGCGCAGGCCGAGACCCGCCGGTACGTCGAGGAGACCACCGCCGACACCCGCCGCGCGGCGCAGGCGCTGCGCGAGGAGGCGGAGGCCCGGTTGCGCAGCGCGCTGGGGGCGGCCGAGCAGGAGGCCGCCGACCTGCTGTCCTCCGCGCACGCGGCGGTCGAGGACACCGCAGGCGAGGCGGCGGCGGCGCTGGCGGAGATGAAGCACCGCACGGCGGCGATGCTCGACGACGCGCGCCACGAACGCAAGGCGGCGGCACGGCGGCTGGCCGAGAAGGTGCGCGAGCGCCGGGAGGCCTTGGACGCCGACCTCGCCACCCGTACCCGCAGCGCGGAGGCCCACCTCGCCGACCAGCAGGCGGCGCACGCGGAGGCGGAGGCGTACGCGCGGCGCTGCCGCGAGGAGGCGGAGGCGCAGGGCGCGGAGCTGGTGGCGGAGGCGGTCGCGCAGGCGGAGCAGATCGAGCGCGACACGCAGCGCGCGCTGCGCGAGGCGGAGGTCCGCCGCGAGGAGCTGTCGGCGCACATGGAGCACGTACGCGCCACACTCACGGCGATGACGGGCCGCGCCCCGGACTCCGACCCGGCCACCGGCACGGTCCCGGGCCCCTCCCCCCACGGGGACGACTA
>NZ_JAINRD010000001.1 GCF_020400605.1 Streptomyces aculeolatus
CATCGGGGACCTGAAGACGCGGTTCACGATCGTCATCGTGACGCACAACATGCAGCAGGCGGCCCGGGTCTCGGACCGTACCGCGTTCTTCAACCTGGCCGCCGTCGGCGAGCCGGGCCGGCTCATCGAGCTGGACGACACCGACAAGATCTTCTCCAACCCCTCGGTGCAGGCGACCGAGGACTACGTCTCGGGCCGCTTCGGCTGAGCCGACGACTCCGGCCGGTGCCCCGGGGGACACCGGCCGGCCGAGCCGTCTTGCGGTGCTGCCTGGCGGTGCCGCCGCAAGACACGGGCCCGCCCCGCACCCGGGGCGGGCCCGCCCTGCTCATCCCTTTCTGCTCACTCCTCCGCCAGCGCCGCCTCCGCGGGGCGCTTGCGCAGGGCCGCCCAGCCCGGCACGAGGGTGGCGGTGAGGGCGAGGGCCACGGCACCGGCGACCACGGCCGCGTAGACGGACAGCGGGCCGGAGGGGAGCATGCTGTCCGCCGCCGCGTGGCTGAACGGCACCAGCGCGGTGGCCGCGGCCGCCGTGCCGAGGCCCACGCCGATCCCGGCGACGATCAGCGCCTCGATCGTCAGCATCCGCAGCACCTGCCGGCGGGTGGCACCGGCGAGCCGCTGGAGCCCGAACTCGCGGCGGCGGCCGGAGACGGAGAGCACCAGGTTGTTGACCACGGAGATCGCGGTGTACGCGACGATCATGCCGACCATCAGGTAGTTGACCCACGCCTGGGTCTCGGTGTCCTTGATGTTGGCCTCGATCAGCTCGTCGCGGTCGGCGACGGCGGTGCCGGGGTGGTCCGCAAGGGTCTTCTCCAGGCTCGCCGTCAGCGCCGCCGCGCTCGTGCCGTCCTCGGCGCGTACGAGGATCTGCTGCGGCAGCGCCCCGTCGGTGTGCCCGGCGAGGAGGCCGGCGGGCACGAACGCGGTGTCGTATCCGGCGCGGCCCTCGAAGAGCACGGCGATCCGCAGGTCCGCGGCGGCGCCGTCGCCGAAGCGCACCTCGACGGTGTCGCCGACGCTGCGCCCGTCCGCCGCGCCGGCGGGCAGGGCGACCGTGGCGCCGGTGAGGTCGGCGACCTCGCCCTCGACCGGGTCCAGGGCGGTGGTGCGGGCGGCGCCGCGGGCGTCGATGCCCTGGAGCGGTACGCCGTCCTCGTCGCCGATGCCGTCGATCCAGCCGGTGCTGGTGACGTACGCGCCGGCCGCGGCGACGCCGTCGGTGGCGCGGACGTCGGCGGTGAGCGCCGGGTCGAGGGTGCCGGAGGCGGAGTCGACGACGGCGTCGGCGCGCAGGTTCTGCGCGTACGCCTCGCGGGAGGCGTCGGTCTGCGTGGTCTGGAGGTACAGGTTCGCGGTGGCCATCGCGACGGCCAGCATCACGGGCGTGACGACGCCCGCCATCCGCACGGCGCGGGCCCGGGCGGTGAGGACGGCGAGTTCGCCGCCGGCGCCGGTGACGGCCCGGACCGGGCCGGAGATCAGCACGGTGCACAGCTTCGTCAGGCCCGGGCCGAGGAGCGCGAGGCCGATGGCCGTGCACAGCACGGTGGGCCCGGCGGTGCTGGCGGCGATCGGGCCGTCGAAGAGCACCCAGGTGAGGATGGCCAGCGCGGTCGCGCCGGCGAGGAAGAGCAGGGCCGCCACGATCCGTACCGGGGACGCCCAGCGGGTCCGTACCGCGGACTCCGCCATCGCCTCGACGGCCGTGACCCGCACCCCGCGCCGGCCGCCGATGAAGCCGCCGAGCAGCGAGGTCAGCAGCAGCGCGCCGCCCGCGGCGACCGCGGGGATCCAGCCCTGCTCGTACGCGACGGCCTCCGACACCATGCCGCTGCCGGTGAACTCCTCGAACAGCCGCTCCCCCGCGGGCGGTCCGGCGAACCAGCCCGCCGCGCCCGCGACCAGCGCGACCATCAGCGTCTCGGCGAGCAGCAGCCGGCGCAGCTGGCGCGGGGTGCCGCCGATGGTGCGCAGCAGGGCGAACTCGCGGCGGCGGCGCTCGACGGACAGCGCGACCGTGCCGGAGACGACGAAGACCGCGACGAGGGCGGCCATGCCGCCGAAGGCGCCGGCCAGCGCGATGAGGTCCTCCTTGCGGGTCAGCACCTCCGGGTACTCGACGGCGCCGCGGTCGTCGCCGGTGACGACCTTCGCGGGGGCCTGCGCCTGCGCGGTGCGGTCCGCGACGACCCCGCCGAGGCGGTCCTTCAGCTCGCCGTGGTCGGTGCCGGGCGCGGCGGTGACGGCGATGTCGGCGACGGCGGGGGAGAGTTCGCGGGCGCGCTCGTCGGTGAAGAACACGGCGCCGCGGTCGACGGCGTGCCCGCTGCGGACCACGCCGGTCAGGCGGTACGCCTCGGCGCCGCCCTGCGCGGCGACGCGCACCTCGTCGCCGGGGCGCACGCCGTACGCCCCGGCGGTCGCCTCGTCCAGCACCACGTCGCGGGGGCCCTCCGGCGCCCGGCCGGCGGCCAGTTCGTACGGGGTGACGGCGGCGGAGGACCAGCCGTGGGCCTGCGCGTCGGGGGCGTCGCCGTCCCCGAGTACGGCGGCCTCGAAGACCCGCTCGGGGACGGCGCGTTCGACGCCGGGGACGTCCCGTACGGCCGCGGTCAGGGCGTCGTCCAGCGCGGGGCGTTCGGGCAGGACGGCGGTCTCGTCGCCGCGGGGCAGGTCGCGGTCGCCGGTGACGACGAGGTCGGCGCCCGCGAGGCGCTGGGCGGGCGCGTTGTTGCGTATGCCGGTCTCCAGCAGGCCGCCGCACGTCATCACGATGACGGCGCCCAGGAAGAGCGCCAGGAAGGTCGCCGACAGCGAGGCGGCCCGGTGGCGGAGCGTACGGATGGCCATGGCCCACATGGGACGGTTCCCCTCTGCGACGTCGGATGACATCAACCTAGGAACTCGCGCCCGCGCGTCCCATGGGATGCCCACCCGACTCGGGGGTGTACCTGGCACCACCACGGGCCGGGGGCCCCGCGGGGCGCCCCGGCCCGTACGCCGGTGTGGAAGCCCGCCCGCTACTTGGGCTGGGGCTTGCGCAGCTCGATGTGCAGCTCGCGCAGGCGGGCCTCGTCGACCTCGCTGGGCGCGCCCATCAGCAGGTCCTGCGCGTTGCCGTTGAGGGGGAAGGCGATCGTCTCGCGGATGTTCGGCTCGTCGGCCAGCAGCATCACGATGCGGTCGATGCCGGGCGCGATCCCGCCGTGCGGCGGGGCGCCGAAGCGGAACGCGCGCAGCATGCCGCCGAACTCGCGCTCCACGTCGTCCTTGCTGTAGCCCGCGATGCCGAAGGCCTTGAACATGACCTCGGGCTCGTGGTTCCGGATCGCGCCGGAGGACAGCTCGACGCCGTTGCAGACGATGTCGTACTGGTACGCGAGGACGTCCAGCGGGTCCTTGTTCTCCAGCGCCTCGATGCCGCCCTGCGGCATCGAGAACGGGTTGTGCGAGAACTCGATCGCGCCCGTCTCCTCGTCCTTCTCGAACATCGGGAAGTCGACGATCCAGCAGAACCGGTAGACGTCCTCGGCGAACCGCCCGGCGCGCTTCGCGGCCTCCACGCGCACCGCGCCCATGATCTTGGAGACCTCGTCGGTGTCGCCGGCGCCGAAGAACACCGCGTGCCCGGCGGCCAGGCCCAGGCGCTCGGTGAGCACCCCCACGTTCTCCTCGGTGAGGAACTTCGCGATCGGGCCCGTCAGCGCGCCACCCTCGCCGACCCGCACCCACGCCAGGCCCTTCGCGCCCTGCTCGACGGCGAAGTCGCCGAGGGCGTCGAAGAACTTGCGCGGCTGGTCCTGCACGGCCGGCACCGGCAGCGCCCGCACGTGCTTGCCCGCGAACGCCTTGAACTCGCTGCCCGCGAAGACGTCCGTGACGTCCGACAGCTCCAGCTCCGCCCGCAGGTCCGGCTTGTCCGAGCCGTACTTGACCATCGCCTCGCGGTACGGGACCCGCGGGAACGGCGACGTGACGTGCCGGCCGTTGCCGAACTCCTCGAACAGCTCCGTCATCACCTTCTCGATGACGGCGAAGACGTCCTCCTGCTCGACGAAGCTCATCTCCATGTCGAGCTGGTAGAACTCGCCGGGCGAGCGGTCGGCGCGGGCGTCCTCGTCGCGGAAGCAGGGCGCGATCTGGAAGTACCGGTCGAACCCGGCCATCATCAGCAGCTGCTTGAACTGCTGCGGGGCCTGCGGCAGCGCGTAGAACGTGCCGGGGTGCAGCCGGGAGGGCACCAGGAAGTCGCGGGCGCCCTCGGGGGAGGTGGCCGAGAGGATCGGGGTGGTCAGCTCGTTGAACCCGAGGGCCGTCATCTTCTGCCGGATGGCCGTGACGACCGCGGTACGCAGCATGATGTTGCGGTGCATGCGCTCGCGGCGCAGGTCGAGGAAGCGGTACTCGAGCCGGCGCTCCTCGCCGACGCCGTCCTCGGCGTTGATCGTGAACGGGATCTGCTCGGCGGCGCCCAGGACCTCGACGTCGGCGACCTCGATCTCGATCTCGCCGGTGGGCAGCTCGGGGTTGACGTTGTCGGCGCCGCGGGAGACGACCTTGCCGTCCACCCGTACGACGGTCTCCTTGGTGAGGTGCGCCAGCGCCTCGTTCGCGGCGGTGCCGGGGCGGGCGACGAGCTGGACGACGCCGTAGTGGTCGCGCAGATCGATGAAGAGGATGCCGCCCAGGTCGCGCCTATTGTGCAGCCAGCCGGACAGGCGGACGTCGCCGCCGACGTCGCTCGCGCGCAGCTCGCCACAGGTGTGGGACCGGTACCGGTGCATCATTCATCCAGTTCGTCGGGCTCGTCGTGTTCGGCTCGCCGTCTCCGGCCGTCGTCCTCGGCTCGCCGCCGATTCGGCCAGGAGAGTGCTCAGCCCGCCAAGACTACCGTCCCCGCCTTCCCCGGCCGCACGGGGGCAATCACCTTAAAATAGGGCAATGCGCACCGAGGAGGTCCTGGCTGCCGTCGGCACCGGGGTGTGGAGCTGGGATGCCGCCTCCGGCACCGTGACCATGGACGCCGAGGCCGCCCGGCTCGTCGGCCTGCCCGCTCGGCAGACGGAGACGACGGCCGCGGTCGTACGGGGCCACTGCCACGGCGTGGACTACGTCGAGCTGGCCGGGGCGATGGACCTGGCCCGCACGGAGGGCACCGTCGCGGAGGCGGCACTGCGGATCGTGGACGAGCGGGGGACGGTGCTGCGGGTCGTACGGACCAGGATGCGGCCGTTCCGCGGCGGCCGGCCGGCGCCCGGGGAGCACGGCGGTCCGGGCCGGGCGGGCCGGGAGGAGACCGGGCGGGCGAAGCCGGAGGACGCCGGGCGGGCGGGCCGGGAGGGCGAGGGGCAGGCGGGCCGCGGACAAGGCGACGTGCCCGCGGGCGACGCGCTCATGTCCGGCACGGTGCAGGAGGTCGTCGAGCCCCTCCCCGGCGCCAGCGCCGGCACCTCCCCGCCCTCGCCGCTGACCAGCGACTGGCGGCTGTCCCGCGAGGCCTTCCTGCTCGACGCCGGCCGCGCGCTCGCCGAGTCCCGCGGCACCGACCAGGTGCTGCGCGTCGCCGCGTCCCTGTCGATGCCCGGCTTCTCGCCCGACGGCATGGCCGTCTTCGGCGTCGAGGGCGACCACCTCACCGTCATCGGGCAGCACGGCTACCGCCCCGAGGACGAGGAGCCCTTCAGCGACATCCCCCTCGAATCCGACTACCCCGGCTCCGTCGCGGTCCGCACCGGCCGCGCCATCTACATCGCGGGCCGCGAGGAGTACCGCCGCCGCTTCCCCGAGGCGTGGCGGCTCGCCGGCCGGCTGGGCCGGCGCTCATGGGCGTACGTGCCGCTGATCGTGGCCGGCCGGGTCATCGGCGTGTGGCTGGCGGCCTTCTCCCACCCCGCGCCCTTCACGCCCGACGAGCGCTCCGTGCTCACCACCGTGGCGCGCATGCTGGCGCAGGCGCTGTCCCGCGCGCACGTGCACGAGTCCGAGCGCGAGCTGTCCGCCGGGCTGCAGCGCAGCCTGATGCCGGAGGAGGTGCCGCCGACACCGGGCATGACGGTGGCCGCCCGCTACGTGCCGACCGGCGGCGGGCTGGAGATCGGCGGCGACTGGTACGACGTGATCACGCTGCCGTCCGGCAAGACGGCCGTGGTCATCGGCGACGTCCAGGGCCACGACGTGCGCGCCGCCGGACTGATGAGCCAGCTGCGGATCGCCATCCGCGCGTACGCCTCCGAAGGGCACCACCCCGATGCCGTACTCACCCGGGCCTCCCACTTCCTCACCCAGCTGAACCAGCGCGAGGGCCTGGACACCGACTCCCTGCCCGAGGACGCCGACCCCCGCTTCGCCACCTGCCTCTACATGAAGGCCGACCCGGCCGCCGGCACCCTCCACATCGCCCGCGCCGGCCACCTCGACCCGGCGATGGGCATCGGCGACGGCACCCTCCTCGTCCGCCCCACCGAGGGCGGCCTGCCCCTCGGCGTCGTCGAGGACCCCGACTACCCCGTCACCCGACTGGTCATGGAGCCGGGCGAGCTGATGCTGCTGTGCAGCGACGGGCTCATCGAGACCGGCGGCCACGACCTGGAGACCGGCCGCGACCGGCTGCGCCGGGTCTACTCCGGGCACGTGGGCGACGACCTGGAGACGCTGGCGGACGCGCTCATCGACGCCGTCAGCGGCCCCCACTCCCACGCCACCCCCGGGCCGCACGCGGAGCGCCGCGAGGACGACATCGCGCTCGTCCTCCTCCGCCGCGACCAGCCCCCGCGGGAGGGCGAACCGGGCGCCGCCCCCGCCACCGGCCGCCACATGCACCTCACCGTCCCCCAGGCGGAGCAGCAGCGCACCGCGGACGCCCGCCACGAACTCCGCGCCATGCTCTTCGACTGGTCCACCCCCGCGCAGGTCGACTCCGCCGAGCTGGTCCTCTCCGAACTCGTCGCCAACGTGCTCCTGCACACCGACAGCGACGCCGACATCAGCGCCGACGTCACCGGCCCCCGCGGCAACCGCACCCTGCGCGTCAGCGTCGGCGACGCCGACACGGGCCTCCCCCATCTGCGCCATCCGGGGGAGCTGTCCTCCTCGGGCCGCGGGCTGTTCCTGCTCCAGGAGCTGTCGGGCGAGTGGGGCACGGAGCCGAAGGGGGACGGCAAGGAGATCTGGTGCGAGTTCCACGAGGAGGAGCGGCCGACGCCGTAGCGGGGTCGTTATGGCTGGGGTCGTTGTGGCTGGGGTCGTTGTGGCTGGGGTCGTTGTGGCTGGGGTCGTTGTGGCTGGGGTCGTTGTGGCTGGGGTCGCCGCGGCGGGGGTCAGCCGCCGGGGTTCGCGGGCGCCCGCCGTACGGGCAGCATCGTCTCGACCTCGTCGAGCGCGAGGTGCTCCAGGACGAGCCGGTTGACCAGCCCCGCCTGCTCCAGCGGCACCACGTGGGACGCCCCGGGCACGACCGCCAGCCGGCTGCGCGGGACGGCGCGGTAGAGGGCGATGGTGTGCTCCAGCGTCATCAGGTCGTCGTCGCCGACGAGCACGAGCGTGGGGGCGGAGATCCGGCCCAGGTCGTCCTCGGTGAGCGTCGGCTCCGTACGCCACATCTCGATGACCTTGTCGACCACCGTGGGCCAGTGGTCCGGCCCGTCGGGGCTGACAGCCTCGTACAGCCCGCGGAAGAACGCGAGGTCGTCCCCTTCGGCCGTCATCGAGTCGAGCATGGCGGGCTCGACGAAGCACTCGCCGGCGGGCCGGAAGCCGGCCCCCATCAGCACGACCTTGCGCACGAGGTCGGGGCGCGCGAGGGCGACGAGCATCGCGACGATACCGCCGTCGCTCCACCCGACCAGGTGCGCGGGCCCGCCGACGACGGTCTCCAGGAAGGCGACGGTGTCGTCGGCCATGTCGGCGTACGTCAGCGGCCCCGGCACATCGGGGGTGTGCCCGTGCGCGCGCCGCTCGGGCAGGTACACCCGGTACGCACCGGCCAGCTCCCCCCGCTGCGCGCCCCAGGTCTCGGCGGTGCAGAACCCGCCGTGCAACAGCACGAGCGGCTCCCCGTCACCCTCGACCTCGAACCAACTCCGCACCCCGCGCAGCTCGGCATACTCGCCCACGACACCCTCCACCCCTCAACCCTCCGCCACTCCCACCCCCTCCGCAACACACGGCCCCGCACGCACGATCCGGAACACCACGTTCGAACGCAACGGCCCTGCGGGCACGGCGGGGTCGTCGAAGTCGCCGGCCGGGTCCCGGACCATGCCGATCCTGCGCATCACGGCCTGGGAGCGAAGGTTGGCGGACGTCGTCACGGCGAGGATCTCGGCAAGCCCGAGCGTGTCGAACCCGTAGGCCAGGACGGCCCGCGCGGCCTCGGTGGCGTAGCCCCGGCCCCAGGCCCGGCGTGCGAGTCGCCAGCCGATCTCCACTCCGGTGAACGGCATGCCGTCGTCGACCGGATCCAGGCCCGCGAAGCCGACGAACTCACCGGTGGCCCGCACCTCGACCGCCCACCAGCCGAAGCCGCGGCGGTCGAGGTCGGCCTGGAACCGCGCCACGGAGGCGTCGCTCTCCGCACGGGTGAGGAGGTCGCCCAGGTGCTCCCGGACATCGGGATCGGCGTTCAACGCGGCCCACGGTTCCAGGTCGGAGTCCCGCCATCGGCGCAGCACAAGGCGATCGGTACGCAGTTCCGTCATGCCACCCACCCAACGTGAGCACTCCCCCGGGGGCAATCTCTTTCCTCAGAGGGCACGGGTCCAGAGCGCGGCGGGGGTCACGGGTCGTCCTTTCGGCGTCCGGAGTGCTTCGGGGCGGGCCGGCCGGGGAGGTGGGCGTTACGCGTCCGCGGGGATCGTGCCGAGGCGGCCGGACTTGAAGTCCTCGAAGGCCTGGGCCAGTTCCACGTGGGTGTTCATCACGAACGGGCCGTACTGCATCATCGGCTCCCTGATCGGCAGGCCGCCCAGCAGGACCACCTCGAAGTTCTCGCTGCGCGAGTCCTGCGCGGCGTCCGCCCGGACCGTCAGCGACTCGCCGTGGCCGAAGACCACCGCCTGGCCGGTGCCGAAGGGGCGGGCCTCGGCGCCCGCCGTGCCGCTGCCGGCGAGGGCGTAGGCGAGGGCGTTGAAGTCCGCGCGCCAGGGGAGGGTCACCTCGGCGCCGGGGGTGACGGAGGCGTGGATCATGGTGATGGGGGTGTGCGTCGCGCCGGGGCCCGCGTGGCCCTCCAGGTCGCCGGCGATCAGGCGCAGGAGGGCGCCGCCGTCGGGGGAGGTGAGGAGCTTCACGTTCCGGCCGCGGAGGTCCTGGTACTTCGGCGCGATCATCTTGTTCTCGCGCGGCAGGTTCACCCAGAGCTGCAGGCCGTGGAAGAGGCCGCCGCTGAGGACCAGCTCCTCCGGCGGGGTCTCGATGTGCAGCAGTCCGCTGCCGGCGGTCATCCACTGGGTGTCGCCGTCCGTGATGACCCCGCCGCCGCCGTGCGAGTCCCGGTGCACGAACGTGCCGTCGATGATGTACGTCACGGTCTCGAAGCCGCGGTGCGGGTGCCAGGCCGTGCCCTTCGGCTCCCCGGCCTCGTAATCGACCTCCCCCATCTGGTCCATCATGATGAACGGGTCGAGGTGGGCGTAGTCGATGCCCGCGAACGCGCGGCGGACCGGGAAGCCCTCGCCCTCGTAGCCCTGCGGCGCGGTGCTGACCGTGCGCACCGAGCGGGCCTCGGCGGTGGGCGGGGGCGGGGAGACGCGGGGGAGGAGCAGCGGGTTGTCGGTGGTGACTGCAGGCATGGGGTCTCCTCGGTTGGTCCGCCCTCAGGTGGTTGAGGGTTAAACGACCTCCGAGGGCCGTCTCATTCCCGCGCTCAGCCGTACATCCGGCGCATCGCGAAGTCGACCATCTCCTCGACCGCCTTCGCGTCCACGACCATCCGGTGGTCGCCCTCGATGTCCAGCACGAAGCCGTACCCCGTGGGCAGCAGGTCGATGACCTCCGCGCCGGTGACCGTGAAGTACTTCGACTCCCGGCCCGCGTAGCGGCGCAGCTCCTTCAGCGAGCTGAAGAGCGGGATCACCGGCTGCTGGGTGTTGTGCAGGGCGAGGAAGCCGGGGTTGTCGCCGCGGGGGCAGTAGATCTTGGAGGTGGCGAAGATCTGCTGGAAGTCCTCGGAGCCGATGGCGCCGCCCGCGAAGGCCTTGACCGCGTCCGCGAGGGACGGCGGGGCGGGCTGGGACGGCTCGGGGTAGAGGGGCTGCTGCTCGGCGTAGCCGGGGGCGGGCTGGTCGTACGGCCCGGGGGGCGGCGCGGCGTACTGGTGCCCCTGGGGGTGCCCCGGCGGGGGCGCCTGGGGGTGGCCCTGGGGGGCGCCGTAACCGGCGGACTGGTCGTAGCCGTACATGTTTTCAAGCCTAGCCGCGTCGCGGGCGTGCAGGTGGTGACTCCGCCAGTCGGACGGATGTGACAAGAGGAGGGTTGCGTTTTATTACTGACGGGTAGCATCATGGATGGTCGCTGATCCCTTTTGCCTGATACGGAGCCTGCGCATGGGCCACTACAAGTCGAACCTCCGGGACATCGAGTTCAACCTCTTCGAGGTGCTGGGCCGCGGCGACGTCTACGGCACGGGCCCCTTCGAGGACATGGACACCGAGACCGCGCGGAGCGTGCTCACGGAGATCGCCCGGCTGGCCGAGAACGACCTGGCCGAGTCCTTCACCGACGGCGACCGCAATCCCCCGGTCTTCGACCCGGAGACCGGCACCGCCCCCGTTCCCGCGGCCTTCAAGAAGTCGTACGAGACCTACATGGACGCCGAGTGGTGGCGCCTGGGCCTGCCCGAGGAGATCGGCGGCACGGCGACGCCGTCGTCGCTGATCTGGGCGTACGCCGAGATGGTGCTGGGCGCGAACCCGGCCGTGTGGATGTACGCCTCCGGGCCGGCCTTCGCGGGCGTGCTGTACGACGAGGGCACCGAGGAGCAGCGCAAGGCCGCCCGGCTGATGGTCGAGCGGCGCTGGGGCTCGACGATGGTGCTCACCGAGCCGGACGCCGGCTCCGACGTGGGCGCCGGCCGGGCGAAGGCGCTGGAGCAGCCGGACGGCACGTGGCACATCGAGGGCGTGAAGCGCTTCATCACCTCCGGCGAGCACGACCTGTCGGAGAACATCGTGCACTTCGTGCTGGCCCGCCCGGAGGGCGCCGGGCCCGGCACGAAGGGGCTGAGCCTGTTCGTCGTGCCGAAGTACGACTTCGACTGGGAGACCGGCGAGCTGGGCGACCGCAACGGCGTTTACGCCACCAACGTCGAGCACAAAATGGGCCTGAAGGTCTCCAACACCTGCGAGCTGACCTTCGGCACTGCATCTCCCGGGGGGCACCCCGCGAAGGGCTGGCTGCTCGGCGGGAAGCACGACGGCATCCGCCAGATGTTCAAGATCATCGAGTTTGCGCGGATGATGGTCGGCACGAAGGCCATCGCCACCCTCTCGACCGGCTACCTCAACGCGCTGGAGTACGCCAAGGAGCGCGTCCAGGGCCCGGACCTGGCGCAGTTCACCGACAAGACCGCGCCGCGCGTGACCATCACGCACCACCCGGACGTGCGCCGCTCGCTGATGACGCAGAAGGCGTACGCCGAGGGCATGCGCGCCCTCGTCCTCTACACCGCCTCCGTGCAGGACACCATCCAGGTCCGCGAGGCCGCGGGCGAGGACACCTCCGCGCAGCACGCGCTGAACGACCTGCTGCTGCCCATCGTCAAGGGGTACGGGTCGGAGAAGTCGTACGAGCAGCTCGCCCAGTCCCTGCAGACCTTCGGCGGCTCCGGCTATCTGCAGGAGTACCCGATCGAGCAGTACATCCGCGACGCGAAGATCGACACGCTCTACGAGGGCACCACCGCCATCCAGGGGCAGGACTACTTCTTCCGGAAGATCGTCCGCAACCAGGGGCAGGCGCTCACCTCGCTGGCCGAGGAGATCAAGAAGTTCCTGGCCGAGGCGGTCGGCGGGGAGCAGCTGGCCGCGGCGCGCGACACGCTGGCCGGGGCGGCGGTGGACCTGGAGGCCATCGTCGGCGTGATGCTGACCGACCTGGCCGCCACCGAGAAGGACGTGAAGTCCATCTACAAGGTGGGGCTCAACACCACCGGCCTGCTGCTCGCCTCCGGCGACGTCGTGATCGCGTACCTGCTGCTGAAGGGCGCCGCGGTGGCCGCGGAGAAGCTGCCGACGGCCGCGGCGAAGGACGTCGCGTTCTACCAGGGGAAGATCGCGGCGGCGACCTTCTTCGCCCGGAACGTGCTGCCGCGGGTCGCGATGCAGCGGTCGCTGGCGGAGAGCACGGACCAGTCGCTGATGGAACTGGACGAAGCCGCGTTCTGAGACGTGGCCCCCGGGGCCCGGACACGGCGCCGTTCGACGACGAGGGCGGCGCCGGATCCGGACCCCGGTGGGCTCCCGGAGCGTCGCTCCCGGAGCCGGGGGGCCGGGTCAGCCCGCGTACCCCCAGGCGGCGGCGTACTCCGCCATCTCCGGCGACAGCTCGGCGGCCCCCTCCTCGAAGGTGCGGGCCGCCTGGATCCGGCCGGACTTGATGTTGTCGCTGCGGTCGCCGAGGTTGGGCCGGAGCCGGCCGTGGTCCTGCTCGCCGTACTCCAGCATCGACGCCTCGAACTCCACCTCCAGGTACGCGCACACCTCCCGCATGACCCGCTCCGGGTCGGAGGTCAGGTCCTCGTACGTGAGGGTGTGGCCGTCGAGCGCGGTGCGGGCCCGCTCCAGCGGCTCGAAGTACTTCAGCGCGTTCGCCTCGTTCTGCGCGCGGGTGGAGGTGTTGGACTTGCGGTTGTCCAACGAGCTGACGACGCCCTCGGGATGGCGCAGCAGGAACAGGAACTTCGCCTTCGGCCAGGCGTGCGCCAGCCGCTCCCAGGCCCACACGTTGCCCGGGGTCTTGTCGACGACGACGTCCTTGCCGCTGCGCTCCAGCTCCAGGTGCAGCACCCGGTCCCACAGCACGTGCTCCAGCTCCACCTTGTCCAGGCCCAGTTCGAGCATGGACTGGTCGGAGAAGCCGGGGGTCAGCTCCACGCCGAGGGTGCGCAGGTGCAGCTCGTGCGGGGCGCGTATCCGGGAATGGCTGTTGAGCAGCATGCGCAGCAGGGTCGAGCCGGAGCGCACCGGCGCGAGCACGAAGACCGGCGCCTCGACCTGCCGGGGCATGGCGTCCACCCCGTAGTCCAGGGCGACCGTCTTCTTCGGCGGGCGCGGGCCCTTCGGCTTCGCCTGCTCCGGAGTCGTCTGCGGCGTCGCGGCCTCGGGCGCCACCTGGGCCGCGGAGTTCGCCTCCGCGCCCGGGCCCGTCAACTGCCGCGGCGGCCGGAGCGCCTCGCCCAGCAGCCGAGCTCTGCGCTTGATGCCCGTGTTCACGACTCCCATGGGGCCTCTGCCACCTTCCGTCATACCGTGCCTGCCCGTCACTCCCCCCGTGCGGACGGCCGGTGCCTCAGTGGCAACAGGCGACGCGCACCCGGAAGAACGTAAGACAACGATTCGGCAAAGGCAATGGCTCGATTCCGCTTCTCACTCACGTCTTAGGCTTGGCTCATGACCTCTGCTTCTCCGCCCCGGTTCGACCGCAGCCACACCGACGACCTCGCCGGGTACCTCACCGCCTCCCCCACGCCGTACCACGCCGTGGCGGAGGCCGCCCGGCGGCTGGAGAAGGCCGGGTTCACCCAGCTCCGGGAGACCGACGCCTGGGACGCCACGGCCGGCGGCCGCTACGTGCTGCGCGGCGGTGCGCTCATCGCCTGGTACGTGCCCGAGGGCAGCGCCCCCGAGACGCCGTTCCACATCGTCGGCGCCCACACGGACTCCCCCAACCTGCGGGTCAAGCCGGTGCCGGACACCGGCTCGCACGGCTGGCGGCAGATCGCGGTCGAGGTCTACGGCGGGCCGCTGCTGAACAGCTGGCTGGACCGGGACCTGGGGCTGGCGGGCCGGCTGACGCTGCGGCCGGGCGCGACGGACGCGGGCGCGGGCGCGGGGACGGACGCGGGCGCGGGCGCGGGGACGGACGCGGACCCGGGTGCCGGCGGCGGCCGGGGGCCGGGCGGTGGGGAGGTGCGGCTGGTCAACGTCGACCGGCCGCTGCTGCGCGTACCCCAGCTCGCCATCCACCTCGACCGGGGCGTCGTCTCCGAGGGCCTGAAGCTCGACAAGCAGCGCCACGCGACGCCGATCTGGGGCCTCGGCCCCGTACGCGAGGGCGACCTCGTCGACTTCCTGGCCGCGGAGGCCGGGGTCGCGCCGGACGACATCATCGGCTGGGACCTGATGGCGCACAGCGTCGAACCCCCCGCCTACCTCGGCCGCGACCGCGAACTGCTCGCGGGCCCGCGCATGGACAACCTCCTCTCCGTGCACGCCGGCGTCGCCGCCCTCACCGCCGCGGCGGCTGCCGGCACCCCGCCGACCACGATCCCCGTGCTGGCCGCCTTCGACCACGAGGAGACCGGCAGCCAGTCCGACACCGGCGCGGAGGGCCCCCTCCTCGGCACCGTCCTGCGCCGCACCGTCGCCGCCCGCGGCGGCTCGTACGACGACACCGCGCGCGCCCTGGCCGGCTCCGTCTGCCTCTCCTCCGACACCGGCCACGCCGTGCACCCGAACTACCCCGAGCGGCACGAGCCGGGCCACCACCCGATGCCGAACGCGGGCCCGATCCTCAAGGTCAACGTCAACCAGCGCTACGCCACGGACGGCACCGGCCGCGGGATCCTCGCCACCGCCTGCGAGCGGGCCGGCGTGCCGTGGCAGACGTTCGTCTCGAACAACGCGATGCCCTGCGGCACGACCATCGGCCCCATCACGGCGGCCCGCCACGGGATCACGACCGTGGACATCGGGGTGGCCATCCTCTCGATGCACTCGGCGCGGGAGCTGTGCGGCGCGGAGGACCCGCACCTGCTGGCCGCCGCGCTGGCGGCGTTCCTGACGGAGTGAGCCGGCCGGCCTCCTTTCCCGGGTTGCGGACCACCGCGGGTCGGGCCGGCAGCGTGCCGTCGGCCCGCCCGCTGCGGCAGTCGCCGGTCTACTCGACGGGGACCGTCATTCCGACGCCGATCACCTCGTCGTCGCAGACGACCCTCACCGGGACCGCGGTGAAGTCGTCGATGGTGACGTCCTGGTAGTCGTACTCGAACGGAGTCGTTCCCGGAGGGGTGATCCTGGCGTCCAGGTGGTCCGGCGGCGGAAGCTGCCCGACGTAGATCAGGCAGCGGGCGTGGGGATCGTAGAAGCCGTCGTTGAACTGGCCGTTCATCCGTACCGTGGAGGCGTCGGTCTGGACGAACGTCACCCGGCCGCCGAGCATGTCGGCGTAGGTGACGTCGCCGACGTCGGCTTGGGCCGGGGAAGCCCCTGTCAGGACGGTCCCGGCCAGGGCAACCGCAGCCGCGGTGGCCGAGATCACGGATCGAAGCCTGCGCATCAGTGCACCTTCTGTTCCGTCGTGGGCCTCCCCGCATGGGAGGCACCCTCAGACCTGTGCAACGGCGCGGACCACAGTTCGTGATCATGCCGAACGAGTGAAGATCGACTAGGTGCCGGATGCCGCAAGCAGGGCGTTACGCGTACGGCCTGATGGCCACCGTGGCGTCGAGTTCGAGCCGGTTCTCCCCCGCCGGGGCCGGCAGGTCCAGCAGCCGGTCCAGGACCGGGCCGGCCAGGCGTCCGCAGCCGCCGGTGCGCGGGGCGGCGAACTCCGTGTCCGCGGCGGCGAAGGAAACCATCAGCGGGTCCTGGGATATGACCTCCGTGGGGCGGGTGTCCTTCAGGACGAGGTGGACCGGCTCCGCGGCCGCCCCGCCTATGGAGCAGCCCTCCGGCAGCAGCGGGCCGCCGACCGCGAGGGTCAGGTCCAGCTCGCCGCGGCGCGCGTCGTCGGCTTCGAAGTCGCTGTAGCCCCCGTACTGCGGCGTGAGCGTCAGCGGCGTGCCCCCCACCCGTATCGGCTCGGCCGTCATCTCGCCGAACACCTGCGCATACGCGCCGTCGACCCGGCCCTCCGCGAACGTCAGCGTCATCGGCCGGTCGATGGGCTCGTCCACTCCGCCGACCCGCAGCCGCCCCGTCGCGTGCATCACCTCGCAGCGCCAGGTCCCGGGGTCGGCACCCTCGGGCAGCTCGGCCACCGCCGGGCAGGCACCGAAGTCGAACCCGGACCCGGGCGGGCCGGGCGCCGCAGAGGCGGAGGCAGGGGCGGAGGCAGAGGCGGGGGCGGCGCCGGCGGTGAGGACGGCGAGCAGGGCGGTGAGCGCGGTCGCCGCGGTGGCCGCGGTCGCGGTGAGGCGGGCAGCGGCCGTTCCGTACGACCTGCGGTTCCAGTTCTTGGTCATGGCGGCAGCATTACAGAGATTCCTCTGCAAAGAAACCTCTGCAGAGGAACCTGTGGATAAACTGGCGGCCATGACGGACGAGAGGCGCAAGGTCAGCAGCCCGGAAGCGCTCAAAGCGCTCGCGCACCCGCTGCGGCTGCGCATCCTGCGCCACCTCTCGGTGCACGGCCCGGCGACGTCGACGACGCTCGCGGCGGCGCTGGACGAGAACACCGGAACGCTCAGCTACCACCTGCGCATGCTGGAGCGCGGCGGCCTCATCGAGGACATCCCGGAGCGGTCGGCGGGCCGCGAACGCTGGTGGCGCGGCGTACCGGGACTGGACATCCGCCGCCCGCCGATGGACGACGTCACAGCGGGGGAGCGGGCGGTGATAGCGGAACTGGACCGGCTGCGCGGGGCGGAGGACCTGGAGCTGGCGCGGCGGTTCGCGGCGGGGCAGCAGGAGGAGACGGAGGAGGGGTGGCTGCGGGGGTCACGCGGACTGAGCCACCTGACGAAGGAGCAGCTCGACGCCTTCCACGACGACTACCTGAAGCTCCTGGCCAAGTACCGCCACACCCCGGAGAACGCGGCCCCGGGCGCGCGGCCGGTCCACCTCCGCTGGTTCGGCATCCCGGCGGACTAGGCGGCGGGCTCCCCGGGGAGCCGGTCGGCGAGGGCGTGGACCGCCGCCAGGACGGTCGCGAAGCCCTCGGTCAGCTACGCTCCCTCGTCCAGCCCCGCCAGGATCAGCGGCAGCCGCTTCGTCCCCGACTCCGTGACGCGGATCGGTACGCCCCAGTCCTGCTGGTGGACGTGGCACGCCGGGTACTCCACCGACGGGTCGTCGTCGCAGCTCGCCGCCATCGCCGAGACGTGCAGCACGCCCTCCGCCGGGCCGTCCGGCGACAGCGTCACCTCCCGGGTCAGGTCCGTGCCCTGGCCCTCGCCGGCCGCGAGCAGCGACGGCGGGGTGGCGCTCACCAGGAGGCGCGTGGCGGGGCCGTAGCGGGTGTCGAGTTTCTGGCCCGGCGGCGGGCGGAAGACCACGTCCAGCGACAGGTTGCCCGGCGCCACGTCCGTCGCCGCCCGCTGCGTGCGGTGCGCCACCGGCGGCACGCGGACCGCCTCCTCCGGCAGCCGGAGGCGGGTCAGGCGGTGGCGGGCGGACTCGACGACCACGATCTCGTCGCCGTCCACCACCGCGTCCGACGGCTCCCGCAGGTCCGTCGCCAGGGTGGTCACCTCGCCGGTGGCCGGGTCGTAGCGGCGCAGGGCGTGGTTGTACGTGTCCGAGACGGCCACCGAGCCGTCCGGCAGCGCCGTGACGCCCAACGGGTGCTGGAGCAGCGCCTCGCCTGCCGGACCGTCGCGGTGGCCGAAGTCGAAGAGCCCGGTGCCGACCGCCGTGTGCACCCGCGGCGCCCGCTCCGGCGAGCCGCCCGGCTCCAGCCAGCGCAGCGCCGACGTCTCCGAGTCCGCGATCCACAGCCGCCCGGCCGCCGCCGCGAGACCCGACGGCTGCGCGAACCACGCCTCGTCGGCGGGACCGTCGAGCAGCCCCTCGTTCGTCGTGCCGGCCGCCGCCCGCACCGCGCCGGTCTCCGGGTCGTACGTCCACAGCTGGTGGACGCCCGCCATCGCGATCCACAGCCGCCCGTCGAACCACGCCACGTCCCACGGCGACGACAGGTCGACCTCCCGCCCCGGCCCCGACGTGGGTGAGCCCTGCCACCACTGCCGCCCGGTCCCCGCCAGCGTCGTCACCGACCCGGTGGCGAGGTCGACGGCCCTGACCGCGTGGTTCACGGTGTCCGCCACCGCGACCGGACCGGCCTCCTGCCCCAGCCCTGCCACCGCCCCCGGCGGCAGCAGCGCCAGCCCCTGCGGCTCGTTGAAGCGCGGGGCCGCGCCGTCCGCGAACCCCCGCTCCCCGGTCCCGATCGTCCGCACCACCGTCTCGCCGTCCGGCGCCAGCTCCACCAGCCGGTGCCGCGTCGTGTCCGAGACGAGCAGGTTGCCCGACGGCAGCCGCAGCGCCTTCCCGGGGAACCGCAGATGCGTCGCCACCGGCTCCGGCGGCACGTACGGGCCGTCGCCCCGCCGCAGCGTGCCCTTCTCCGCGTGCTCCGCCTCCAGCTCCGCGACCAGCCGCTCGATGGCGTGTACGTGCCCCTCCCCCGCGTGCTGCGCGACGACGTACCCCTCCGGGTCGATCACCACCAGCGTCGGCCACGCCCGCACCGCGTACTGCTTCCACGTCGCCAGCTCCGGGTCGTCCAGCACCGGGTGGTGCACGCCGTAGCGCTCGACCGCGTCCACGACGGCCGCGTGCTCCGCCTCGTGCACGAACTTCGGCGAGTGCACGCCGACGACGACCACCGTGTCCCGGTGCTTCTCCTCCAGCTCGCGCAACTCGTCCAGGACGTGCAGGCAGTTGATGCAGCAGAACGTCCAGAAATCGAGGATCACGACGCGGCCGCGCAGCGCGGCGAGGCTCAGCTCCGCCCCGCCGGTGTTCAGCCAGCCGCCCCTGCCGACCAGCTCGGGAGCCCGGACCCGGGCACGTTTCGCCATGAGCAGAGCCAACCACACCGCCGCCGCGGCCATTCCCGGGCGCCGCGCCCCGCCGGGCAGCAGGCTGCGCCCCGCCCTACGGGCGGCCCAGCACCCGGTCCCGCAGCGCCGGGAACTCCTCCCGCGTCCGCGCCACCCGCGCCGGATCCAGCTCCGCCCGCAGGACCTCCTCGTCCTCGCCCGCCTCCGCGAGGATCTCGCCCCACGGGTCCACGATCATGCTGTGGCCCGCCTGCGCCACCCCGCCGGTCGTCCCCGCCGTGCCGCAGGCCAGGACGTACGCCTGATTCTCCACCGCCCGCGCCTGCGCCAGCAGCCGCCAGTGCGCGCGGCGCTTCGCGGGCCAGCCGGCCGGCAGGACGAAGGTCTGCGCGCCCTCGTCGGCCAGCGCCCGGAACAGCTCGGGGAAGCGCAGGTCGTAGCAGGTGGCGAGGCCCACGACGGTGTCGGCGAGGGGCGCGGTGACGACCTCGTCGCCCGCGCCCATGAGGACCGCCTCGCCGCGGTCGAAGCCGAAGCGGTGGATCTTGCGGTACGTACGCGCCAGCTCGCCGTCGGGCGCGTAGAGCAGGCTCGTGTTGAACAGCGTCCCCGCGGCGTCCCGCTCCACGACCGACCCCGCGTGCAGCCACACGCCCGCGTCCCGGGCCGCCGCCGCCATCGCCGCCGCCGTGGGCCCGTCGAGGGTCTCCGCCGCGGCCTCGAAGCCGTCGAACGCGAACGCCCCCACGTGCCACAGCTCCGGCAGCACCACCAGCCCGGAGCGCTCCTCGGCGCGTACGAGCGCCGCGGCCCGGGCCCGTCGGCTTTCGACACCTTCATCCGGATCCACCCGGAACTGGATCAGGGAAGCGCGCACCTTACCACCACCTCGAAGCCCAAGTCGTCTGCCTCACCGCATAATCGTCGCCCGAAAGCACTGCCGGGGCACCCGTGCGCAGCGTAACTTAGGGCCTGCCTGCATCTCGCGAACGATCCCGTAAGGGGTAGTGTGACCGTCCACTCCAGCCTCCAGCCGTCCATCGATGCCTGGGCCCACTCGGCCGAGGCCATATCCGAACTCGTGGCACCGCTCTCCGAGGGGGAGTGGAGCGGGCGAAGCGGGCTGCCGGGGTGGTCCGTACGGGATGTCGTCTCCCACATCATCGGCGCGGAGTGCGAGGCACTCGGCGACCCGCGGCCCATCCACAACCTGCCCGCCGACCTCGTGCACATCACGGGCGAGAAGGCGCGCTACGTCGAGGTGCAGGTCGACACCCGCCGCCACCACACCGCGCCGGAGATGACCGCCGACCTCGAGTACACGCTGATCCGCCGCCGGCGCCAGCTCCGCGACGACAAGCGGTCGCCGGACGCAAAGGTGCGCGGGGCGTTCGGCAGCGAGATGACGGTCGCCGAGCTGACGCACTACCGCGCCTTCGACATCTGGGTGCACGAGCAGGACATCCGCCGCGCGCTCGGCAAGCCGGGGAACCTCGACTCGCCCGGCGCCCACATCGCGCGGGACGAGCTGCTGGCGCGGCTGCCGCGGGTGGTGGCCGAGGACGCGGGGGCGCGGCCGGGGTCGATCGTGGTGGTGGACGTGACGGGCCCGCTGGAGTTCATGCGCACGGTGCGGGTCGGGGAGGACGGCCGCGGGTCCATCGACGGCAGCGTCTCGCTCGGGCCGACGGTGACGCTGACGACGGACTGGGAGACGTACCTGCGGCTGGCGACGGGCCGGCTGCGGGCGGCAGCGGCGGCGGACCGGGTGAAGGTGGAGGGCGACCCGAAGCTGGCGGAGGCGGTCCTGCGGCACTTCACGGTGACGGACTGACAGATGACGGATGCCCTCACCCGTAAGGGGGCAGTCCTCATCCGACCGGCACAGCCCGGCGGGCGCCCCGCGCCCGGCCACCCCAGGCTGATCATGTGAGCATCAGCCAGGAACAGCTTCTCCGTTGCAGCGTCGCCGTCGACATCGGGGCCTCCCGCACCCGCGTCTACCTCAAGGGCATCGGCCTCGTCGTGGACGAGCCGAGCGCCGTCGCCATCAACTCCCGTACCGGCGCCCTGGTGGCCGTCGGCGGGCAGGCCGAGGCGATGACCGGGCGCACCCCCGCACACATCCAGGTCGCCCGGCCCGTGGGGCCGAACGGCATCACCGACATCGAGATGGCCCAGCGCATGCTGCGCCACCTCATCCACGCCAGGGTCCGCAGATCCTGGCGCTTCCACCCGGCGCTGCGGGCCGCGGCGTGCACCCCGCACGACGCCGAGCCGCTGACGCAGCGCGCCATGATCGACACGCTGGCGGGACTCGGCGCGAAGCGGGTCGTCCTCGTCGACACCCTCATCGCCACTGCGGTGGGCTGCGGGCTGCCGGTGCCGGCGGCGGAGGGCACGCTGATCGTGGTGTGCGGTACGGCGATGACGCAGATCGCGGTGCTGTCGCTGGGGAACGTCGTCGCCGCCGAGAAGGTGCCGGTCGGCGGGCAGGCGGTGGACCGGGCGCTGGTGGAGCACCTGCGCATCAACCACGAGGTGATGCTGCGCAGCCACACCGTCGGCCAGGTGCACCGCGAGCTGTCGCTCGCCGGCGCGCAGGGCGCGGTGGCGCTGGAGGTGCTGGGCCGCGACGTGGTCTCGGGCCGCCCGCGTACGGTGCAGGTCGACCCGGCGGCGGTGGGACAGGCCGCGGGGGTGCCGATGCTGGCGGTGCTGGACGGGATCCGCTCGGTGCTGCGGCGCTGCCCGCCGGACCTGGTGGCGGACATCGGGGACCGCGGGATCGTGCTGGCGGGCGAGAGCGCGACGATGCCGGGCCTGGAGACGATGCTGCGTACGTCGGTAGGCCTGCCCGTGCACATCGCGGAACGCCCGGACGTGGCGGCCGTGGTGGGCCTCGGCTCCATGATCGAGAAGGGGGCGCCGCCGGAGTCCGTCCCCGACGCGACCTCGGGCCCGGCGGGCTTCCCGGAGGCCACGCCGACCTCGGCCCCGCAGGCCGGCCAGGCAGCCGACGTACCCACGGAGGTCGCGACCGACTAGGGCACGTACGCGGCCCTCCGGCAGCGGTTCTCGGCCGGCCTCTGCCCGAGCCGCCCAGGCACCCGCGGCCGGAGTCCATTATGGCCCGTACGGTCCAGAACTTGTAGGGTGCGGGTATGCCGCGACCTCGTGAGTTCGATGAGAATCGAGTGCTCCTCGCCGTCCGTGACGAGTTCTGGGACAAGGGCTACGCGGCCACATCGATGGACGACCTGCTGCGCGTGAGCGGGCTGGGCAAGGGCAGCCTCTACGGCGCGTTCGGGGACAAGCGCAGCCTGTTCCTGCGGGTGCTGCGCGACTACGACGACGCGAACCTGCTGGCGCTGCGCGAGCGCCTGGCTTCCGCGGGGCGGGGGATCGACGTGGTGCGCGAGTTCGTACTCGGCCTGACCGGCGATCCGAGCGGGGCAGTCGCGCGTCGGGGTTGCCTGCTGGCCAACAGCAACGCCGAGCTTGCCGCCAGCACGCCGGACGTCGCAGCCGAGGCCCGCCGCAGCTACGACGCGATCGCCACCGTCCTCACCGCGGCGCTGGAGCGCGCCCGGAGCGAAGGCGACCTCGCCCCCGACGTCGACCCTTCCGAGACCGCCCGCGCGGCCCTCGTCGCGCAGCTCGGCCTCATCACCCTCGGGCGCACCGGCATGGACGTCGGCGCGCTCACCGCGGTGGCCCGGTCCACCCTGGCGCGGTTGCTGCCCGCGCCGGTGCAGTAGCAGCAGCGCACCGCGGACCCGTACCGCCACCGCCTGCAACCGGCTTCGAACCCTGGAACGCGCCCTGGAGCCCGCTGCCCGATCATTCTTGACTGTTCGGTCCATATCGGGGATGGTTATGGACGTAGCAGTCCACAACTGTGAGGGGAGGCGGCATGGCCGTCTTGGAAGGCAAGGTCGCCGTGGTCACCGGGGCCGGCACCGGCATCGGGTTCGCGACCGCGCGCGCATTCCGCGACGAGGGGGCCACGGTGTTCCTCACCGGTCGCCGCAAAGACGTGCTCGACGCCGCGGTCGCCGAACTCGGCCCCGTGACCGGCGTCGTCTGCGATGCTTCTGATCCCGCAGCGCTCGATGCCCTCTACGGCACCGTGCGCGACCGGGCCGGACGCATCGACGTGCTGGTCGCCAACGCCGGCATCGGCATCGCGGCGCCGTTCGGCGAGGTGACGGAAGAGCTGATCGACTCCGTGTTCGCCACCAACGTCAAGGGAACGATCTTCACTCTCCAGCAGGCGCTGCCGCTGCTCAGCGAGAACGCTTCGGTGATCCTGACGGGTTCGACCGCCGCGACCCGGCCCGACCCGGGACTCGAGGTCTATGGGGCGTCGAAGGCCGCAGTCCGCGCGCTCGCCCGCGGCTGGGCTCGCAGCGCGCGCTCACACGGCTTCCGGGTCAACGTCGTATCCCCGGGCGGTACACGCACCCCCGGGCTGCTGGAGCTGGTCGCACCCGAGATGCTGAAGCAGGCCGAAGGCGCCGTTCCCCTCGGCCGGCTCGCCGAGCCCGAGGAGATCGCCGCCGTGACGACGTTCCTCGCCTCGGACGCGTCGAGCTACGTCAACGGTGCCGAGTTCTTCGCCGACGGTGGATACGCGCAGGTATGACCGCTCGCGTGCGCGCCGGTTCAGGTGTGCCTCACGCCGGTACGTGCACGGCCGAGACGCGGCTCGCCACCAGGCGTTCGCGTTCGCGGCGGTGGGCTCGTCCGCGCAGGCGCAGTATCTGGGTCGTGCCCAGGATCTGCAGGACGAAGATGCTCGCGAACGCGATGCCGTAGTTGTCGTCCGTGGCGTCCAGCAGCAGGCCCACCGCCAGCAGCGTCGTCATGGACGCCGTGAAGCCGCCCATGTTGACGATGCCGGACGCCGTACCCAGCCGCTCCGGCGGGTTCGCCGGGCGGGCGAAGTCGAAGCCGATCATCGACGCGGGACCGCATGCGCCCAGGACGCAGCACAGCACCACCAGCAGCCACCCCGGCGCATGCGCCCCCGGCCAGCTCAGCACCGTGCCCCACACCACCGCCGTCACCGCCACCGTGCCCAGCGCGAGCGGCAGCCTCGCCGCGTGGTGCCGGGCGACGAGCTGGCCGTAGACGAGGCCGACCGCCATGTTGGACAGCACCAGCAGCGTCAGCAGTTGGCCGGCCTCCGCGCGGCTCGCGCCCTGGGCCTCGACGAGGAACGGCAGCCCCCAGAGCAGCAGGAAGATCATCGCCGGGAACTGGGTGGTGAAGTGCACCCAGAAGCCCAGCCGGGTGCCCGGCTCGCGCCAGGCGGCGGTTATCTGCGCGCGGATGCCGCCGCCGTGGTGGTCCTCGGGGGGCGGCGGGACGTAGTCCCGGGGCTGGTCGCGCAGGAAGAGCAGGACGAGGACGAACATGACCGCGCCGGCCACCGCGCTGCCCGCGAACGTCGGGGTCCAGCCGAACTCCTGGAGCATGCGGGAGAGCAGGAGCGTCGAGACCAGGTTGCCCGCCATCCCGACGAGCCCCGCGAGCTGCGCTATCAGCGGCCCGCGGCGGGCGGGGAACCAGCGCGCGCCGAGCCGCAGGATGCTGATGAACGTCATCGCGTCGCCGCAGCCGAGGAGCGCGCGGGAGGCGAGGGCCGCGCCGTACGTGTCGGAGAGCGCGAAGCCGAACTGCCCCGCCGTGTACAGCACGATGCCCATGGCCAGCACCCGGCGGGTGCCGAGCCGGTCGACGAGCAGGCCGACGGGGATCTGCATCCCGGCGTAGACGAGGAGTTGGAGGATGGAGAAGCCCGACAGGGCGGAGGCGCCGACGTCGAAGCGCTCGGCGGCGTCGATGCCGGCGACGCCCAGGCTCGTCCGGTACGTGACGGCGACGAAGTAGACGGCGACGCCGACGCCCCAGACGGCGACGGCCGTCAGGCCGCCGCGCGGGTCGCCGGGCAGGCCGCGGGCGCCGTCGGCGGCGCCCGCGCCCCCCGCACGGACGGCGGTCACCGCAGGTCCCCGCGGAGCAGGTCCCGTACGGAGGCGACGTGGCCGTGCACCGCGGCGGCGGCCGCGTCGGCGCTGCCGCTGCGCAGCGCCTGGAGGATCTCGGCGTGCTCGGTGAGCGAGCGGTGCATGCGGCCGGGCTGGGCGTTCATGAGCGCGACGCCCATGCGGAGCTGGCGGTCGCGGAGTTGGTCGTAGAGGCGGACGAGGATGTCGTTGCCGGCGTTGCGGACGATCGTGGCGTGGAAGCAGCGGTCGGTGACGGACGCGGCGGCGCGGTCGTCGGCCTCGACGTGCCGGCGCTGCTCCTCCAGCAGCTCTTCGAGCCGGGTGAGCAGCGCGTCGGGCGCGGGTACGGACCGGCGGGCCGCGTGCTCCTCGACGAGCATCCGGGTCTCGACGACGTCGGCGATCTCCTGCGCGGAGACGGGCAGGACGAACGCGCCCTTCTTCGGGTACAGCTCCAGCAGCCCCTCGGCCTGCAGCCGCAGCAGCGCCTCGCGCACGGGCGTGCGGGAGACGCCGACGGCGTCGGCCAGCTCGCCCTCGGTGAGCATCGTGCCGCCCTCGTAACGCCGCTCCAGCACACCTTGTTTGACGTGGGCGTAGACGCGGTCGGCGGCGGGCGCGGGCTTGGCCGGGGCGGCGGGGCTCGGGGGCATGCGCACAGCATAGATACAACACGTATGCGTACGCCGCGGCCGTCCGCGATACGGACAGGGGCGCGCGGGTGCGTACGCACGCGGACGCCCCCGGCGCCCGTCTGACGGGGCCGGGGGCGTGCGCGTGCGGGGTGAGGTGTCAGCCCCAGGTGAGCAGCCGCTTCGGCCGCTCCAGGACCGCCGCGACGTCCGCGAGCACCTTCGAGCCCAACTCCCCGTCGACCAGCCGGTGGTCGAAGGAGAGCGCGAGCGTCGTCACGTGCCGCGGCTTGACCTTCCCGTTGTGCACCCACGGCTGCAGCTTGATCGCGCCGAAGGCGAGGATCGCCGGCTCACCGGGGTTGAGGATCGGCGTACCGGTGTCGATGCCGAAGACGCCGACGTTGGTGATCGTCACCGAGCCGTTCTGCATCGCCTCCGGCGTCGTCCTGCCCTCGCGGGCGGTGGCGACCAGCCCGGCCAGCTCGGTGGCCAGCTCGGGGAGCGACCTGGCGTGCGCGTCCTTGATGTTCGGCACGATCAGGCCGCGGGGGGTGGCCGCGGCGATGCCGAGGTTCACGTAGTGCCTGCGGACGATCTCCTGACGGTCCTCGTCCCAGGCGGAGTTGACCTCGGGGTTGCGCCGGATCGCCAGCAGGAGGGCCTTGGCGACGATCAGCAGCGGGTTGATCCGCAGCCCGGCAAGATCGGGGTCCTCCTTCAGCTCCCGTACGAGCTTCATCGTGCGGGTGACGTCGACGGTGACGAACTCCGTGACGTGCGGCGCGGTGAAGGCGCTCGCGACCATCGCCTGGGCGGTGGCCTTGCGGACGCCCTTGATGGGGATCCGGGTCTCGCGGGCGTCGGCGGCCGGCTCGGGAGCGGTGGCCGCGGAGACGGGCGCGGGTTGCGGCGCCGGCTGTACGGGCTGCGCCGGCGCTGCCGCCGGCTCGGCCGGTACGGGGGCCACGGCGGCGTGGACGTCGTCGCGGGTGATGACGCCGCCGTCGCCGGTGGGCACGACGGCGGCCAGGTCGACGCCGAGGTCCTTGGCGAGCTTGCGCACGGGCGGCTTGGCCAGGACGCGACCACCTGCGGTACCGCCTGCGGCGGGCGCGGCGGGTGCCGCGGCGGCGCCGCGCGCTCCCGGGACGCCGCCGAAGCCGCCTGCGGCGGCGGGCCCGCCGGACGGAGCGGAGGTGCCGTGGCCGGTGCCGGGGGCCGCGGTCCCGCCGGGCGCCTGCGGCGCCTCGGGTGCCGGGGCCCGGCCGTTCAGCTCGCCCTGGATCGCCGCGGACGCCGCTGCCGTCTCGGCGCCGGGCTGCGGCCTGCGCGGCCGGCGCTTCGTCGAGCTCTGCGCCACGCCGTAGCCGACGAGCACCGGCTCCCGCTTGGGAGCGGCCCCGCCAGTACCGGTGCCCGGCTCACCCGGCTGCGCCGCGGGCGCGGACCCGGCCGCCGCGCCGCCGCCCGATGCGGCGGAGCCGCCGCCTTCAGCGCCGTACGAGGTCTCGGCGGCCGGAGCCGCCGGGCTCCCGCCCGGTGCGGGTTCCGCGGTGGCCGGGGTTTCCGTCCCACCGGGTCCGGGGCCGGCCCCGGGCTCCGTGTCGACGGCGATGATCGTCGTCCCCACGTCGACCGTGTCGCCCTCGGCGAAGCGGATCTCCTGCACCACCCCGTCGTACGGGATCGGCAGTTCGACCGCCGCCTTCGCGGTCTCCACCTCGCACACCACCATGCCGTCGTGCACGGCGTCGCCCGGCTGGACGAACCACTTGAGGATCTCCGCCTCCGTCAGGCCCTCGCCCACGTCGGGCAGCCTGAACTCGCGGAGGCGCGCGGTGTTGCTCATGGTCACGGACACGCTCCCTACTTCAGTACGCAAGCGCGCGGTCGACGGCATCGAGCACCCGGTCCAGGTTGGGGAGGTACTCCTCCTCCAGCCTCGCGGGCGGGTACGGCGCGTGGAAGCCGCCGACGCGGAGCACCGGGGCCTCCAGATGGTAGAAGCACCGCTCGGTGATGCGCGCGGCGATCTCCCCGCCGGAGCCGTAGAACACCGGGGCCTCGTGCACGACGACCAGCCTGCCCGTCTTCTCCACCGAGCGCTGCACGGCGTCGAAGTCGATCGGCGACATCGACCGAAGGTCCAGGACCTCCAGCGACGTGCCCTCCTCGGCCGCCGCCGCGGCGACCTCCAGACAGGTCTTCACCATCGGCCCGTACGCGGCGAGCGTGAGGTCCGTGCCCTCCCGGGCGACCCGCGCCTCGTGCAGCGGCCCGGGGATGGCGGAGGTGTTGACCTCGCCCTTGTCCCAGTAGCGCCGCTTGGGCTCGAAGAAGATCACCGGGTCGTCGCTGTGGATGGCCTGCTGGAGCATCCAGTAGGCGTCCGCGGGCGTCGAGGGCGAGACGCACTTCAGCCCCGCCACGTGCGCGAAGAGCGCCTCCGGCGACTCGCTGTGGTGCTCGACCGCGCCGATGCCGCCGCCGTAGGGGATCCGGATGACGACCGGCAGCTTGACCGTGCCCAGCGCCCGCGCGTGCATCTTCGCGAGCTGCGTGACGATCTGGTCGTACGCGGGGAAGACGAACCCGTCGAACTGGATCTCCACCACCGGCCGGTACCCGCGCAGCGCCAGCCCGATCGCGGTGCCGACGATGCCGGACTCGGCGAGCGGCGAGTCGATGACCCGGTCCTCGCCGAAGTCCTTCTGCAGCCCGTCGGTGACGCGGAAGACGCCGCCGAGCTTGCCGACGTCCTCGCCGATGACGAGCACCTTGGCGTCGTCCTCCATGGCCGTGCGCAGCGACGCGTTGATCGCCTTGGCCAGTGCCATCTTCTCGACAGCCATGGTCAGTGCCCCTTCCCGGCGGCGGCGCCCGCCTCGTCGGCGAAGTCCGCGGGGTCCGCGAAGGATGCCTGGTACGCCGCGTACTGCGTGCGTTCCTCGTCCACGACGGAGTGCCCGTCGGCGTAGATGTTCTCGAACATGGCCATCGGGTCCGGGTCCGCCATGGTCCTGATGGACTCGCGGACCCGCTTGGCCAGCGCGTCGCTCTCCTCGTCGAGGCCGGCGAAGAACGCCTCGTCGGCGAGGCCCTCCCGCTCCAGCAGGGTGCGCAGCCGCAGGATCGGGTCCTTGGCCTCCCAGGCGGCGCGCTCGTCGTCGGCGCGGTAGCGGGTGGGGTCGTCGGAGGTGGTGTGGGCGCCCATGCGGTACGTGTACGCCTCGATCAGCATCGGGCCCTGGCCGGAGCGGGCGTGCTCCAGCGCCTTGCGGGTGACGGCGAGCACGGCCAGTACGTCGTTGCCGTCGACGCGGACGCCGGGGAAGCCGTAGCCGGCGGCGCGCTGGTAGAGCGGGACGCGGGTCTGGCGCTCGGTGGGCTCGGAGATGGCCCACTGGTTGTTCTGGCAGAAGAAGACGACCGGGGCGTAGTAGACGGCGGCGAAAGTGAACGCCTCGGCGACGTCGCCCTGGCTGGAGGCGCCGTCGCCGAAGTAGGCCACGACGGCGGAGTCGGCGCCGTCCTTGGCGACGCCCATGGCGTAGCCGGTGGCGTGCAGCGTCTGGGAGCCGATGACGATCGTGTAGAGCTGGAAGTTGTTGCTGTTGGGGTCCCAGCCGCCGTTGTTCACGCCGCGGAACATGCCGAGCAGCAGCGTCGGGTCCACGCCGCGGCACCAGGCGACGCCGTGTTCCCGGTACGTGGGGAAGACGTAGTCGTCCTCGCGGGTCGCCCGGCCGGAGCCGACCTGGGCGGCCTCCTGGCCGAGCAGCGAGGGCCACAGGCCCAGCTCGCCCTGGCGCTGGAGGGTGACGGCCTCGGCGTCGAAGCGGCGGGTGAGGACCATGTCGCGGTAGAGGGCGCGCAGCTCCTCGGGGCTCGGGTCGACGGCGTAGTCGGGGTGCTCGACGCGCTCACCCGCGGGGGTGAGGAGCTGGACCAGCTCGGTGGCGTCGGCGCCGTCGCCCTGCGGCAGGGGCCGGGACCCGACGGGCACCTTCTCGGCGGCCTTGGCCGCCTTGGCGGCCTTGGCCGTCTTCGCCGTCTTCGCCGCCTTGGCGGGCTTCGCGGCCGTCTTCTTCGCGGCCGCCTTCTTGGCGGGCGCCGCCGTCTTCTTGGCGGCGGCCTTCTTCGCAGGCGCCTTCTTGGCCGGCGTCTTCCTGGCCGCTGCCTTCTTCGCGGGCGCCCCGGGCGTCTCGGGCGCCGACGTCGCGGCCGCGCTCCCGCCGTCGCTCCCGCTGGTGCGCTTGCTGCTGCGGCGCGGGTCGCGCGCGGCAGTGCTCTCGGTCACGGTCTCTCCTGACGTCTCTCCGGCCCCCGGGATCGCCGGTGGCCTTCATCCCTCCGCGGCAGCGGAGGGCGGCTCACCCGATTCCCATACGTGCACGGGGTGGGTGCACCGATGGGGGTCGGGGGTGACAGGCGCCCGGCATCCTTCCCACTGGCAGGCACGTTACACAGTGGTCCGCTGCTTCGCGAAGCGGTCCTGACCTGCGGTTTTGCTTTGATTTCCTAGTAACGCAGGAGCCGGCTCGCCTCGTCGGCATCAGGTCCACTGGTCACAGCCTCGCAGGCTGCCGGGACACTGGCACGTTATCCCGGCGGCCCCGAGCGCGGGAAGACCCAGTATGTGAGACTGGGACAGTGGCCATAGATGGAAAAATCACCGTATTCCTACTCGATGACCATGAAGTGGTCCGTCGGGGGGTACACGAGATGCTTCAGGCCGAGCCGGACATCGAGGTCGTCGGCGAGGCCGGCACCGCCGCCGACGCGCTCGTCCGCATCCCCGCGGTACGGCCCGACGTGGCCGTGCTCGACGTCCGGCTGCCCGACGGCAGCGGCGTCGAGGTCTGCCGGGAGATCCGCTCCCGGGACGAGGGCATCAAATGCCTCATGCTCACCTCCTTCGCCGACGACGAGGCCCTCTTCGACGCGATCATGGCGGGTGCCTCCGGGTACGTGCTGAAGGCCATCCGCGGCAACGAGCTGCTGACCGCCGTACGGGACGTCGCCGCCGGCAAGTCGCTGCTCGACCCGGTCGCGACGGCGCGGGTGCTGGAGCGGCTGCGCGACGGGGGGCGCGGCCGGGAGGACGAGCGGCTGGCCGGGCTGACGGACCAGGAGCGAAGGATCCTCGACCTGATCGGCGAGGGGCTGACGAACCGGGCCATCGGCGAGCGGCTGCACCTCGCCGAGAAGACGATCAAGAACTACGTGTCCAGCCTGCTGTCGAAGCTGAACATGGAGCGCAGGTCGCAGGCGGCCGCGTACGTCGCCCGCCGCCAGGCGGAGCAGGGCGGCAGCGGGGACCGCAACCGGGAGGGTTGACTTGCACCTCGGGCTGAAGCCCGAGGATTCTGGCCTTCCGTTCCGTTGCCGTGCCGCTACGCGGCACGGGCTTGGGTCGGGAATCCATGGCTTCCTGTTTCTTCGCGCTGTGCCAGAACGGGTTCTGGTCTTATCGGCGCTCCGCAGGCCGATACCGCCAGTCCGGCGGCCGTCTTCACGTTGATCGCGGCATTGACATCCCGGTCGTGGACCGCGCCGCAGGCGGCACACGTCCACTCCCGGACATCGAGGGGCTTGGGTCCGTCCTGAACGCCACAGGTGGAACAGATCTGGGAGGTCGGCTCGAACCGGCCGATCTTCACCAGGGTGCGTCCGTACCGCTCCGCCTTGTACTGGAGCATGTTGATGAACGATGACCATCCGGCGTCGTGTACGGACTTGGCCAGCTTGGTGCGTGCCAGTCCCACCGCGGACAGGTCTTCCACGGCGATCCCTTGGTTCTCGGAGATCAGCTGGGTGGAGAGCTGGTGGTGGAACTCGTGGCGCGCGTCGGTGACCCTGGCGTGGGCGCGGGCAACCTTGCGGCGGGCCTTCTCCCGGTTCCTGGATCCCTTCTGTGTGCGGGACAGTTTCCGCTGGGACTTCTTCAGCTTCTTTTCCGCGCGGCGCAGGAACCTGGGGGAGTCGATCTTCGTGCCGTCGGACAGGACGGCGAAATGCGTCAGGCCCAGGTCGATGCCGATGGCCTGGTCGGTGTCGGGCATCCGGGCGGCATCGGTGGCGGGGTCGGTGTCAACGACGAAGGACGCGAAGAACCTGCCGGCCGCGTCCTTGATGACGGTGACCGAGGTGGGGGCGGCGGGCAGGGTACGGGACCACTTCACCTGCACCGGACCGATCTTCGGCAGGTTCAGCCGGCCGCTGTCGGTGATGTTCCAGCGGGCGTTGGCGGTGAACCGGATCGACTGCCGGGTGTCCTTGCGGGACTTGAAGCGCGGGGCGCCCACCTTGGGGCCCTTGCGGGTGCCCTTGAGGGAGGCGAAGAAGTTGCGGTATGCGGTCTCGACGTCGCGCAGGGACTGCTGGAGGACGACCGCGGAGACCTCTCCCAGCCAGGAGCGTGGGGTGGTCTGCTTCGCTTGGGTGATCAGGCGGGTGGACAGCTCGCCGATCTTCGGGAACGGCTGCTGGGCCTTGCGGGCGTCTTCGCGGGCACGCACCGCGTCGTTGAACACGACGCGGGCGCACCCGAATGCCTTCGCCAACGCCCTCTGCTGGCCGGAGTTCGGGTACAGCCTGAAGGCGTACCGGAGCTGCATGACCGTCACGATACATATGTGGGTTATGGGCGAGATGCAGAAGATCAGAACTGGTCGGCTCTGTACTTTCATGATGCATGTGCATGTGGTCTTCGTGACCAAGTTCCGGCACAGAGTGTTCACCAATGCCCACTTGAGGCGCATGGAGGAGATCATGCGATCCGTGTGCACGGACTTCGAGTGCGAGCTGGTGGAGTTCAACGGCGAGGACAACCACGTCCATCTCCTGGTGAACTTCCCGCCCAAGGTCGCCGTGACCAAGCTGGTCAACTCCCTCAAGGGCGTCTCCTCACGCCGCCTGCGCCAGGAGTTTCCCGACCTCGCACGCCACTACTGGCGGGCCAACAAGCTGTGGTCCGGCTCCTACTTCGCCAAAACCATCGGCGGCGCCCCGCTCACCGTGGTCAGGCAGTACATCGAGCAGCAGAACCGGCCGGTATGAGCGATCCCCAGCTCCGCCGGAGCAGGCCGTCATGACGCTTCACGCCATGAGTGACCAATGTGCCATCTCCGGCTCCGCCGGAACAGAAACGGCGACACTCCGCGTCGCCACCATCAGATTCGCTCCACCCCCGGCGTGAACGCCCGGGCACTGCGAATGAATCCCGGTAGCCGACGGGCCCGGGGGCCCGTCAGCCGTCGGTGACGGTGCCGCCGCCCGCCTGGCCGCCCTGGACGACGTCGCCCCCGATCTCGCCGCCCTCGACCTCGCCGGTCGTCTCCCCCGTCGTCTCGCCCGTGGTCTCGCCGGTCGTCTCACCGGTGGTCTCGCCCGTCGTGTTGCCCGACGTGCTGCCCTCGGACGTGCTGCCGCTGCCCTCGCTCGTGGTGCCGCCGACGTCCTCGGTCGGCTCGCTGGGCGAGCCGGTCGGGCTGGAGGGCTCGGTCGGCAGGTCCGACGTCGAGTTGGTCGGCGGCGGCTCCTCGGTGTCCTCGTACGTGGGCTCGTCCTCCTCGTACGTGGGCTCGTCCTCCGTCGGCTCCGGGGAGTGCTTCTCGGTCTCCTTGTCCTTCGTCGGCGACGGCTCCTGCGACGTCGACGACGGCGGCGCCTTCTTCGGGTCGTCCTCCTCGCCGCCGCTCAGCGCGAAGGCCACGCCCATCACTATGGCGATCACCGCCAGCGCCGCGATCGCCCACACCTTGCCGCGCCCGCGGCCCGCCCGGCGCGGGCCGGGCTCGAAGCCGCCGTCGTCCGGGTTGCCCGCGCGGAGCATCGGCCGCTGCGCGGTGTCGCCGCCGGCCGCGGCCAGCGCCGTGGTCGCCGCCGTCGCGCCGACGGCCGGGGTGCCCATCGGCGGCGTACCGCCGACGGCCACCGCGCCGGTGTCCCACGAGCCGGTGTGCGGGCCGACGTCACGCAGCATGCGCAGCGCGTACTGCAGGAGGCCGAGCATCTCGTCGGCGGTCTGGAAGCGGTCGTCGGGCTCCTTGGCCAGCGCGCGCATCACCAGGCCGTCCAGCTCCGGCGGCGCGTCCTCGCTGATCTGGGACGGCGGCACGGCGTTGTCCTGCGCGTGCTGGTAGACCACAGCCAGCGGGGTCTCGCCGATGAACGGGGGGCGGCCGGTCAGCAGCTCGTACAGCAGGCAGCCGACCGCGTAGAGGTCGGAGCGGGTGTCGACGGCCCGGCCGAGCGCCTGCTCGGGCGAGAGGTACTGCGGGGTGCCCATGACCATGCCGGTCTGCGTCATGGTCGAGGCCGCGCCGTGCAGCGCGCGGGCGATGCCGAAGTCCATCACCTTCACCGCGCCGGTGGTGGTGATGATGACGTTCGCCGGCTTGATGTCGCGGTGCACGATGCTGTGCTGGTGGCTGTACGCCAGGGCCTCCAGCACCCCGGAGATGATCAGCAGCGCCTGGTCGGGCGGCGGGATCTCGGCGCCGGTCAGCAGCTCCTTGATCGTCCGGCCCTCGACCAGCTCCATGACGATGTACGGCACGGTGGCGCCGGCGACGTGGTCCTCACCGGAGTCGTACACCGCGACGACCGCGTGGTGGTTCAGGCCCGCGACCGACTGCGCCTCGCGCGTGAAGCGGGCCTTGGAGACCGGATCCTCGGCGAGGTCGCTGCGCAGCAGCTTGACCGCGACCTCGCGGCCGAGGCGCACGTCCTCCGCGGCGAAGACCTCGGCCATGCCGCCGCGGCCGAGGCGGCGCGTCAGCCGGTAGCGCCCGTCCCCGACGAGCCCGCCGACCCCCCAGTTCTCCGGAGAGTCAGCCATACCGCCGCGGCCCGGCCCGTTCGCCGACGGCTCCTCGGGGGGCTCCGTCTGTGACATCAGTTCCTCGCGGTGGTTCGGTCTCGTCGTCGTCTCGTCGTCGTTCTGTCGTCCGTCCGGCTACGAGGCACGCTACCTCCTGCCCCCGACACACCGGATCCCACTGAACGGAACATGCAACCGGGTCCGGGGGTCCGTACGCAAATCCCGGACGAGCCCGGTGGTGGGGAGGGGTGCGCGCGTGGACACGGGTGGGGCCGGCGGGGCGGCGGGAGTGAACAGTGGGTGACAGCGGGGCGGAAGTGGTGGGTAAAGGGGGTGCAAAGGGACGGGGCAAGGGTGCAGGTGGTCACGGAACGGGCAAGCCGCTTGACCTCTCCTCTGCCTGAGGCAGACTTTCAGCATCAAGCAGGCACCCGGGGGAGAATCCAGCATGACCGAGTACGGCGGCCAGGACGACTACGCCGGTCGATCCGTGGGGGGCGGCCGCTACCAGCTCCTCGACCTGCTGGGCACGGGCGGCATGGCCTCCGTCCACCTCGCCCGCGACACCGTTCTCGACCGCCAGGTCGCGGTGAAGACGCTCCACACCGAGCTGGGCCGCGAGGACTCCTTCCGCGAGCGGTTCCGCCGCGAGGCCCAGGCCGTCGCCCGGCTGTCCCACTCGAACGTCGTCTCCGTCTTCGACACCGGCGAGGACCGCTTCGCCGGCGACGGCGGCGGGCCCGTGCCGTACATCGTCATGGAGTACGTCGAGGGCCGCCCGCTGCGCTCGGTGCTCGACGAGGACGTGGCGCGGTTCGGCGCGATGCCGACGGAGAAGGCGCTGCGGATCGTCTCGGACGTGCTGGCCGCGCTCGACGCGAGCCACGAGATGGGTCTCGTCCACCGCGACATCAAGCCGGGGAACGTCATGATGACGCGCCGCGAGCAGGTCAAGGTGATGGACTTCGGCATCGCCCGCGCCGTGCAGTCCGGCGTCACGTCGATGACGCAGACGGGCATGGTCGTCGGCACCCCGCAGTACCTCTCGCCGGAACAGGCCCTGGGCCGCGGCGTCGACGCCCGCTCCGACCTGTATTCGGTGGGGGTGATGCTCTTCGAGCTGCTGACCGGCCGGCTGCCGTTCGACGCGGACTCGCCGCTGGCCATCGCGTACGCGCACGTGCAGGAGCAGCCGCCGGCGCCGTCGTCCATCAACATGACGGTCCCGCCGGTCGTCGACGCGCTGGTGGCGCGGGCGCTGGCGAAGAACCCCGGCGAGCGGTTCGCGAGCGCCGAGCAGATGCGCGAGGAGGTGCGCCGGGCGGGCGGTATGACGCCGCCGGGCGCGATGCCGTCCGTCATCGCCGGCGAGCACGCGCGCGACTCCGGCGCGGGCGTCGGCTCGGCGGTGTTCCCGCCGGTCAACCCGTACCAGTCGCCGCCGCCCGGCGCCGCCACCCCGTACCAGCCGATGCAGCAGCAGGGCTTCGGCCCGGCGCAGCCGCAGCACGGGCAGCAGGGGCAGGGGCAGCCGCAGCACGGCGGGTACGCCACGCCCCAGCCGTACTCGCTCAGCCCGCAGGGCACGCCGAGCGGGGGCTCGGGCCGCGGCGCGGGGGGCGGCGGGAACCGGAACGTCGCGGTCATCGCGCTGACCGTCGTCATCGCCATCACGGTGATCGCGGCGACGGCCATCGTCCTGGCGCTCAACGGCGGCGACGACGGCGACCCCGAGGCCAAGCAGACCAACCAGACCCAGCAGACGGACCCGAACACCGACCCAAGCACCGACCCGGGCGGCGACACCGGCGACGACAGCGGCGGGGGCGACGACGGCGGCAACGGCGAGGACGTCATGAAGCCGCCGGACCGGACCCGCACGATCGACAAGACGCGCTGCACGGAGCCGTTGACCGACCCCAAGAACGAGAAGCTGGTCAGGGTGCCGGACTTCACGTTCAAGGACTACCAGTCGGTGCGCGAGTGCCTGCGCGCGGCGCAGTGGTCGTACGAGGTCGACGAGGAGCCCGACGCGCTGTGGGGCAAGGACACGGTGCTGGAGCAGAACTTCGACGAGTACGACGACTACTTCGACCCGTCCAAGGACAAGTTGGAGCTGGTCATCGCGACGGGGTATTCGAAGTAGGGGTTCCCCGACGCCTGTCCCGCCCAGGACTCCGGGCCGGTTCGTACCGTGATACGAACCGGCCCGGTGCTGTGTGATGTACGGGGGCGTGCGGGGGTGTGCGGCGGGGCGTCAGAGGTACGGGCCGCCGGTGCGGCCGTGCTCCGGGCCCATCTCGCCCGGCTCGTCGCCGCCGAAGCCGCCGGGGGGCAGCGCCCGGCGCATCTGCTCCAACTGCGCCCGCGCGGCCATCTGCTGCGCGAACAGCGTCGTCTGGATGCCGTGGAAGAGCCCTTCGAGCCAGCCGACCAACTGCGCCTGCGCGATGCGCAGCTCCGCCTCCGTAGGCACGGTCTCGTCGGTGAACGGCAGCGTCAGCCGCTCCAGCTCGTCGATCAGGTCGGGGGCGAGGCCGTCCTCCAGCTCCTTCACGGAACTGGAGTGGATCTCCTTGAGCCGGGCGCGACTCGCCTCGTCGAGGGGCGCGGCGCGCACCTCCTCCAGCAACTGCTTGATCATGCTGCCGATGCGCATGACCTTCGCCGGCTGCTCGACCTTGTCGGTCAGCGGGATCTCGCGGCCCTCCTCGTCCGCCCCGCCCTCGCCCGGCGCGACGGTCCCGCGAGCCATGCCGTCGGGTCCGACCACCACCACCTGGGGGGTCTCTGGCGGGCGCTCGTTGCTCGGAGTATTCATACGTCCATTGTCGCGCACGGGCCCGGCGGCGGGGCTGTCGGGATCTTGGGCGGCGGGGGCGGAGGGCGTCGGACCGGGGTGCGGTGCTGGTCGGGGGGGCGGGCGGTTCGTCGGGCGTGCTGCGGCCGGGTTGCCGGCCGTGCTACTGGTCGGGGTGTCACTGGCGGGCGGGTCGGGCGCGGAGGTCCAGCATGCAGAAGACCTTGTCGTAGCGGCGCTCCCCGACGGCCACGAACCCGGGGAGCCTGCCGTACTCCGTGAAGCCCAGCGAGCGGTAGAGGCCCAGCGCCGAGTCGTTGTCGCCGCGGGCGTCGAGGGTCAGGACCTCGATGCCCGCGGCCCGCGCGTCGGCGACCAGCGCGGCGGCCAGCGCCCGGCCGACGCCGCGGCCGTGCGCGTCGGCGGCGACCGCGAGCTTCTCCAGATCGGCGTGCGGGCGGTGGGTCGGGCGGGCGTAGCGGAGCCAGTAGCCGACGCCGAGGAGCCGGTCACCGTCGTACGCGGCGCGCAGCGCGGCGTCGCCGGCGCGGGCGGCGGCGTGCACGTCGTCGAGGAGCGCGGCCACCTCGGCGGGGGACGGCGGGTCGACCCAGCCGAGCGCGGCGCCGTCGCGGACGAGGGCGGCGAGGATGCGGTGGGCGTCGGCGGGGAAGCGGGCGGGCAGGTCGGGGGCGGCGAGGAGGGCGGGCGCGGGCGCGGTGGCGCGGGGTGCGGTGGTCGGGGGCGCGGTGGTGCGGGGTGCGTGCGCGGGGTGGCTGTCGGGGGCGCCGCCCCGGGCGTCGCCGGTGTTCGCCGGGTCCATGCGGGCAGCGTAGCCGCGGGTCCGGCAGCCGGCCGCCGGCTGCGGGTCAGCGGCGGCGGAGGCGGAGGGCGAAGTACCCGAGGCCGAGGCCCGTCAGGGCCATGCCCGTGCCGAGGGGCAGTACGCGGTCCGCGGTGCCGGAGTCACGCCGTGGGACGCGGGTGGTCGCGTCGGCCTGGGCGTCCGGGACGAAGGTGAGGCTCTGTGCCGGGTCCGGGGTGTGCTCGGTGCCCGGTACGGGGGCGTTGCTGCTGCGGTACGGGACGGGGTCGCGGGGGCGGAAGTGCGGCGGGCCCGCGGGGCGGGGGCGGCCCGGGGCGGAGGCGCGGGGGCGGTCGGTCCGGTCGGGGCGGTGGCCGCGGGGGCGGTCGCGTTCCGCGCGGGGCTGGGGGTCTGCGTCGCGGCGCTTGCCGTGGGGGGTGGAGGTGGGCGCGGGAGAGCGGCCGGAGTGCGGGGGGCCGGGTGTGGTGGTGCGGTCGGGGCGGTCCGGTTGGCCGGGGCGGTCGGGGCGGTCCGGGCGGTCCGGGCGCGGGGGTGCGGGCGGGCCCGGAGGGTCGGGGCGGGGGGTGCGGGCCTGGTCGGGCGGTTGGTGGCGGGGCGGCGCTGGGGGTGCGGGCCGGTCGGCGCCGGGTCCGCCCGGGTGCGGTGGAGCGGAGGGCCCGGGGCGGGGCGGTGCGGTGACGTCGCCGGGGGGTGCGGGAGGGTGCGGGCGGCCGGGGTGGCGGCGGCCCTCGCCGGCGCCGTTGCCGGCAAGGCCGGGGCGGCCGGGGCGGTCGGCGCCGCGGTCGCGGTCACGGTCGGCGTCTCGGTCGTCGTCGGGACCGAGGGCGGGGGCGCGGGGCGCTGTCTGCGGACCGGGTGTGACCCCGCGGGCGTCCGCGGTGCGGTTGCCGGGGGCCGTCGCGCCGGGGCGGTCGTCCGTGTCCCGGGCCCGGCCGCCTGACGCGCCGGGACGGACGGAAGCGGTACGGGGGTCGCCGCCCGCGGCGCGGGGCCTGGCGTCCGTCGCGCCGGGACGGACGGCCGTGGTGCCGGTTCGGGGCGTCGTCGCACCGAGGTCGCCTGCGGTGCGGGGGCGGCCGTCTGCCGCGCGGGGCTGCCCGGCCGCGGTGCCGGTTCGGGGCGTCGTCGCGCCCGTGCGCTCCTGGCCCGCCGCCGGGCCGACCGCGGGCACGGCGTCGTGCCGGGGCGCGGCTCGGGGCGCCATGGCTCCGGGGCGGTCCTGGCGCGCGGCTGGAGCGGCCGCGGAGGCGGCTCCGGGCGCCGTCGCGCCTTGGCGGGGCTGTCCCGCCGCGGGCCCGGCCGCGGCGCCGCGCTGGGTCGCCTCGTGCCGGGTTCCGGTCGGTGCCGCGGTGCCCGCCCCGTACGCGATCCCCTGTCCCGCCACCACTCCCTGCCAGAGCACCACCACCACCACTCCGGCCGCGAGGCGCGGGCGACGTGCGGGAGCAGCCACGGCGGAGACCCTTCCGTGCCGGCAGTGCTGACGTGACTAGAGTCACATAAGCCAATAAAGCCGACATTCGGGACTACGCCGTACGGGTGCCCCACCCGCACGGCGTACCGCCGGTCTCGTACCGCCGCGGCGGCCGCTCCCCGTCACGTCGTCAGCAGCAGCTTCCCCACGTGCGCGCTCGACTCCATCACCCGGTGCGCCTCCGCCGCCTGCTGCACCGGCAGCGTCCGGTCCACGATCGGCCGCACCCGGTCCGCCTCCACCAGCGGCCACACGTGCTCCCGTACCGCCGCCACGATCGCCGCCTTCTCGCCCGGCGGCCTGCCGCGCAGCGACGTCGCCGTGATCGCCCCGCGCTTGGCCAGCAGCGCGCCGAGGTTCAACTCCCCCTTCGCGCCGCCCTGCAGCCCGATCACCGCGATCCGGCCGTTGACCGCCAGCGCCTTCACGTTCTGCGCCAGATACGCCGCCCCGACGATGTCCAGGATCACGTCCGCGCCCGCGCCGCCCGTGGCGGCCCGCACCTCCTTGACGAAGTCCTGCTCCCGGTAGTTGACGAGGACGTCCGCGCCCAGCTCCCGGCAGTACTCCAGCTTCTCCGCGCTGCCCGCCGTCACCGCCACCCGCGCGCCGACCGCCTTCGCCAACTGCACCGCCATCGTGCCGATGCCGCTGCCGCCGCCGTGCACGAGCAGCGTCTCGCCCGGGCGGAGGTGGGCGATCATGAACACGTTCGACCAGACGGTGCACGCCACTTCGGGCAGCGCGGCCGCGGTCACCGCATCGTGCCCGCGGGGTACGGGCAGCAACTGCCCGGCCGGCACCGCGACCTTCTCCGCGTAGCCGCCGCCGGCGAGCAGCGCGCACACCTCGTCCCCGACCTGCCAGCCCGTCACCCCCGCGCCGAGCGCGGCGATCCGCCCCGCGCACTCCAGTCCGGGGTACGGGGAGGCGCCGGCGGGTGGTTCGTAGAACCCCTGGCGCTGCAGCACGTCCGCGCGGTTCACGCCGGCGGCAGCCACCTCGATCAGCACGTCGCCTTCGGCCGGCACGGGGTCGGGAACCTCGGCCCAGACGAGCGAATCGGGGCCGCCTGGCTCTGAGATGGTGATCGCATGCATGCAGTGGACGCTACTACTCCGCATCGTCCGGGGCGTCCCCTTCCTCCCCCGGGCCGCCGTCGCCGCGGCGGTTCCGGCCCCGGTCGCGGTCCCTGTCGCGGTCCCGGTCCGCGCCGCCCAACTCCCCGTACGCGCCGAAGCCCCTGGCGCCGCGGGTGTCGCGGGTGTCCTCGTAGTCCCGGTAGCCGCGGTCCCGGCGTCCGCCCAGGTCCCAGCCACCCTCGCGGGTGACTATGCGATCCTTCTCCGGCGTCGTCGCCGGGCCCGCGGCCCGGGCGATCGTGATCAGCCGGTCCGTCATCTCCAGCCGGCCGACGTCCGCGTCGTCGTACGCCATCAGCCGGTGCCCGCGCTTGACCGCCACGACCAGGTCGTCCGTCTCGCGCGGCATCAGACCCGCCTCCGCCTTGGTCGCCGGGCGCTCGATGAGGTCCAGGCCCGAGCCCTGCACGATCAGGTCCTCCAGGACCGTGCCCGCGCTCGGGCTCAGCACCGACAGGCCGAGCAGCCGGCCCGCCGCGCTGGAGCTGGTGATCACCGCGTCCGCGCCGGACTGGCGCAGCAGCGGCGCGTTCTCCTCCTCGCGCACCGCCGTCACGATCTTGGCCCGCGGGTTCAGCTGCCGCACCGTCAGCGTCACCAGCACCGCCGTGTCGTCGCGCTGCGGCGAGATCACGAACTGCGCCGCCCGCTGCCCCTCGGCGCGCAGCAGCACGGCGGAGCGCGTGGCGTCGCCGACGACGCCGACGTAGCCGTCGGCGTTGGCCGCCTCGACGACCTTGCTGCTCGGGTCGATGATCACGACCTGGCCCTTCTCCAGCCCCTTGGCGCGCAGCGTCTGCAGCGCGGAGCGGCCCTTCGTGCCGTAGCCGACGATGACAGTGTGATCGCGCAACGCGGACCTCCAGCGATCGAGCCGCCACTGCTGGCGGGTGCGCTCGGTGAGCACCTCAAGGGTGGTGCCGACGAGGATGATCAGGAAGAGCACGCGCAGCGGCGTCACCACGAGGACGGTGCTGAGCCGGGTGCCCGGGGTGGCGGGGACGATGTCGCCGTAGCCGGTGGTGGAGAGGGAGACGGTGGCGTAGTAGGCGGCGTCCAGCAGGCCGACCTTGCCGCCGGCGTTGTCGTGGTAGCCGTCGCGGCCGAGGTAGACCACGAAGACGGCGAGGGCCAGGACGAAGAGCGCGGCCAGGATGCGGCCGCCGACCTGGCGCAGCGGGGCGCGCGGGCGGCGGGGCAGGGCGACGCGTTGGTCGGGGTACTTCACGCGGGGCCTGCCGGGGTGGTCGGGGCGGTGGCCGCGGCTGCCGCGGGCGCCGCGGTCCAGGGCAGGCGGAGTACGCGCACGGGGGCGCCGGCTGCCGCGCCGCCGGGCGGGACGACGGCGAGGGCGTCGGCGACGGCGAGGCCGCGGAGCATGGCGGGGCCCGTGAAGTGCAGGGGGTGGGCGGCGGGTTGTCCGCCGGCGCGAGGCGCTGCTGGGTGTTGTCCTGCTGGACGCCGCTTTCCTGCGGTTTGCGCTGCCGCGGCTTGCGCTGCCGCCGCCTGCGCGCCTGTGCCGTGCTCCATGGCGACCGGCACCAGCCGGGTGTCCGTCGGGTGCCCCTTCGCGTCCGCGGTGAGCACCGCCTCCGGCGGCTCCGTGCCCGGCGCGGCCCCTCCGAGCACGCGCACCAGCGGCTCGGCGAGCGTGAGCAGCCCGGAGACCGCCGCCAGCGGGTTGCCGGGCAGCCCGACGACGTACGCGCCGGTCGGCAGCACCGCCAGCAGCATCGGATGGCCGGGGCGTACGGCGACGCCGTCGACGAGCAGGTCCGCCTTGAGCCGGCGCAGGGTGGCGTGGACGTGGTCGACGGGGCCCGCGGCGGTGCCGCCGGTGGTCACGACGACGTCCGCGGTGGACGTGGCGACGGCCTCGTACAGCAGCTCCGCGTCGTCCCCCAGCCGCCGGGTGACGAACGGCTCGGCGCCGCACGCGCGCAGCCACGGGTCCAGCATCGGTCCGAGCGCGTCGCGGATGCGGCCGTCGCGCGGCAGGCCGCGGTGCAGCAACTCGGCGCCGAGGACGAGGACCTCGACGCGGGGGCGGCGGACCACGCGCAGCTCGTCGTGGCCCGCGGCGGCGGCGAGGCCGAGGACGGCGGGCGTGACGCGCTCGCCGGCGGGCAGCAACTCGACGCCGGCGCGGCACTCCTGGCCGCGCGGGCGGATGTCCTGCCCGGTACGGACGTCCTGGGCGGCGGTGGCCCCGGTGGCGTAGAGGCTGCCGCCGTCGCGGAGTTCGGCGTGCTCGGAGCGGAGGACGCCGGTGGCGCCGGGCGGGACGCGGGCGCCGGTGGCGATGCGTACGGCGTGGCCGTCGGGCAGCGGGGGGTGGGCGGCGTGGCCGGCGAGGATGCCCGGCCCGGCGGAGTCGAGCCGCCAGGGGCCCGGGCCGGCGACGGCGTAGCCGTCCATGGCGGAGGTGTCGAAAGGCGGCAGATCGACGAGGGCCTTCAGCGGATCGGCGAGCACCTGCCCGTACGCCCCGGCCACCGGCACCGCGACGGCGCCCAGCCGCCGCCCGGCCCGTACGGCGACGCGGCGGGCGGCGTCCCAGGACAGCCCGCGCGGGTCGCGGGGCTCGGGCCGGGCACGCCCGTCGAGCCCGAGCGCCACGTCCAGCGGATCCCCACCGCCCTCGGCACCGCCGCGCGCCGCGGGGGCGTCCGCGCGCCGTGCGCCCGCGGCGCGGGGAGCCTCACCGGCCCCGCCGCCGGCCGCTCCCGCCCGGGGCCGGTGCCCGGCCCTCGCACGCCACTCGCGGGGACCGGCGCCGTCCGGCACCCCTGCCCCGCGGGCGTCGGCACCGGCTGCGGAGCCCGTGCCAGCCCTCGGACCGCCTTCGGGCGCCGCAGGCCCGGCCGCGCGTCCCCGGGAGCTACGGCCGTAGCCCCCGGGTGCGGCACGCTCCTCGGGGCGAGCCCCGGAACCGGTCGTCGGGCCCGGTTCGACGGGACCGCCGCGGCCCGCCGCCGAATCGCCTCCGCGCCGCAGCGGGCCATGGCCCGGTCGCGAACGCGCGGACGGCCCGCCGGAGTCGTCGCCGCGGTCAGGAGTCTCGCGCACCGCGCGGTCGGCGCGCCGCTCTGCGGAAGTCGTGTCCCGGTCCGTGAGCGACAGGGCGTCCCCGGACTCGTCCGTGCGCGCCGGTCCGCGGGACGTCCCCGGCCCCGGGGGGACCGCGGGCGGCGGGGCGTCGGCGAGCGTGAAGGCGTCGCCGTAGGTGGCGGCCAGGTCGCGGCGGTCGTTCGCCAGCGCCAGCGCGTCCGCGAACTCGTCGCCGCGCGCGCCGGTTTCGCCGTCGCTCCCGCTCCCGCCTCCGGGCCTGTTCCCGCTCCCCGATCCGGCGCCCGCCCCGGGAGTGCGCCGGTCGCCGCGCCGACCGGAGGTCATGTGTCCGCCCGGCCCTCCTCGGCCGTCTCCTCCGCCCACCGCTCCGTCAGCGCCGTCACCTTGCGCGCCGCCTCCGCGACCGCTTCGGGGCCGCCGCCGGCCCGCCCCGCCGCGTAGCCGACGAGGAACGTCGTCAACGGCGCCGCGGGGCGCGCCACTCCGTGCGCGGCGTCGCGCGCGAGGTCGAGCAGGAGGCGTGTGTCCACCTCGGTGTCGAGACCGAGTTCTTCCTTGACCGCTGCGAGCCATTCATCCAGCACGTGCCCATGCTCCCTGATCCGGTCCCTGGCCGTCGCCAGATCCTCCCAGGTGTCGCAGTCGAAAGTGGCACCGGATGCGGTACGGACGAGCCGCAGCTCGCCGGTGAGCAGCCGCAGCGGCAGGCCGGCGAGCGCGCCGTACTCGACGGCGAGCAGTGCAAGGCCGCGCCGCAGCGACTCGGCACGGTACGCCGCGACGAGCGGCTGGTCGCGCCCGGTGCCGTCCACGAACATCGCCCCGTCGACGCTGATCTCCGCCGACGCGAGGGCGTCGAGGAGGGTCCGCACGGTGCCGTCGTCGAGGAACGGCAGGTCCGCGGAGAGCAGGACGACGGTGTCGGCCGTGGTCAGCGGCAGCGCGGCGGCCAGCGCGGCGACGGGGCCGCCGCCGGGCGGCTCCTCACGGGTCCACGTCACCGGGCGGACCGTGGGGCGCCGCGGCCCCACGACCACGGTCCGGCCCGCGCCGCGGCACGCGCGCAACACCCGGTCCAGGAGGGTCCGCCCGCCGACGCGCAGGGCCATCTTGTCGACCCCGCCGAGCCGCCGCGCGGCGCCGCCGGCGAGCACGACGGCGGCGTACGCCCCCACCGCCCCGGGCTCCGCACCCGCGTGCGCCGCCCCGGATCCCGTGCCCCCGGCCTGCTCCATGGCACGGGACCCTACCCGCCGTGCGCCGTTCCGCTGGGCCCTGTCTGACAAATGGCGCCGTCCGCCCGCAGGGCGGGTGTCGCGGCGTCTGGTGCGTGCGATCGCAAGGCGGAGGGTCGACCGCATAGTGGGCCTATTCGGTCGAGCCCGACAACGCAGCGAGCGTGCGTGCCAGACGCCGCGACACAGGCGGGATTTGTCAGACAGGGGCCTAGAGGGCCCTGAGCAGCATCGCGGGGTTTTCGACGCAGTCGGCGACATACCGCAGGAAGCCGCCCGCCGTGCCGCCGTCGCACACCCGGTGGTCGAACGTGAACGACAGCTGCACCACGCGCCGCACCGCCAGCTCGCCGCCGTGCACCCACGGCTTCTCCGCTATCCGCCCCACGCCGAGCATGCCCGCCTCGGGGTGGTTGAGGATCGGGGTCGAGCCGTCGACGCCGAAGACTCCGTAGTTGTTCAGCGTGAACGTGCCGCCGGTCAGCTCCGCGGGCGTCAGCGTGCCCGCCCGCGCGGCCTCGGTCAGCCGCGCCATCTCCGCGGAGAGCCGCTCGGCGGAGAGCGCGTGCGCGTCGCGCACGACGGGCACGACGAGTCCGCGGTCCGTCTGGGCGGCGAAGCCGAGGTGGACGGCGGGCAGCCGGACTATCTCGCGGCCCTGCACCGTGGAGTTCAGCTCGGGGAAGCGCGCGAGCGCGGCGGTGCAGACGCGGCCGAGCAGCGCGAGCAGCGACACCGGCGGCCGGTCTCCCGCCGCGGCGTTCATCGCGCGCCGGGCCGCCAGCAGTTCCGTCGCGTCGGCGTCCACCCAGCACGTGACGTCGGGGATCTCCCGCCTGCTGCGCGACAGCTTGTCGGCGATCGCCCCGCGCACCCCGCGCAGCGGCACCCGCTCGCCCTCGGCGGCCGCACCGCCGCGGGCCCCGGCACCGGCGGTGGGCGTCCCGGCGCCCACGGCCGTGCCACCGACCGCCGTACGCCCAGGGGTCGCCGCGGTACCCGCGGCACCGGTCGTCCGGCCGGCCGCCGGCGCCCCGGCCCGTACCGCGGCCTCGACGTCGGCGCGCAGGATCAGCCCGTGCGGCCCGGTGCCGGCGACGGCGCGCAGGTCGAGCCCGGACTGCCGGGCGATGCGCCGCACCAGCGGCGAGATGACGGCCACCGGCCCGTCCGCCACGGCACCCGGCGCAGACGTGCCCGCCGCCGTCACGCCCGCCGCCGTCGCGCCCGGTGCCGGCTGCCCGCCCGCTGCGGGCCGCACCGGGCCGCCGCCGTCCGCGGTTCGCCCGGCGGCGGCATCCGGCCGCGCCGCGCCGCCGGCACCCGGCCCCGTGCCGGTGATCCCGCCCGGTGTCCGGCCGCGGGCGCGGCCGTGGCCCGACGGGCGCCGGCGGCGGCGCGTGCCGCCCGCGCTCGTGCCGTAGCCGACGAGTACGTTGCCCGAGCCGCCCGTCTCCTCACCGGCGAACTCCGCGGCGGCCCGCGCCTCGACCACCGCGCCGTCGACCGCGCCGTCCGCCGAAGAGGCGGAAGCGGCACCCGCACCGCGGATCCTGTCCTCGACCCGGTCCCGGTAGCCACCACCGGTCCCTGCACCGGCACCGGTTCCGGCCGCGGTCTCCACCGCCACCGTGACCAGCACCGATCCCACCGGCACCTCCGTGCCCGGGTCGCCGTGGCGGGCGGTGACCACGCCGCCGTAGGGACACGGCACCTCGACCATCGCCTTGGCCGTCTCCACCTCCACCACCGGCTGGTCGACGGCGATGACGTCGCCGACGTCCACCAGCCAGGTGACGATCTCCGCCTCCGTCAGGCCCTCACCCAGGTCGGGCAGCGCGAACTCGCGGACCTCCGGCATCAGCCGCCCTCCGTCCACTCGGCCTCCCACTGCAGCCGTGACACCGCGTCCAGCACGCGGTCCACGCCCGGCAAGTGGTGCTTCTCCAGCATCGGCGGCGGGTACGGGATGTCGAGGCCGGCGACGCGCAGCACGGGCGCCTCCAGGTAGTGGAAGCACCGCTCGCCGATGCGGGCGGCGATCTCGCCGCCGGGGCCGGCGAAGCCGGGCGACTCGTGGACGACGACGGCGCGGCCCGTGCGCCGCACGGACTCGACGACCGTCGCCTCGTCGAACGGGACCAGGGAGCGCAGGTCGACGACCTCCAGGTCCCAGCCCTCCTCCCGGGCGGCCTCGGCGGCCTCCATGCAGACCGGCACCGAGGGTCCGTACGTCACGAGGGTGGCCGTCGTGCCCTGCCGGCGCACCACCGCGCGCCCGATGCCGGGCACCTCCTCGGGCCGCTCGGGGTCCCAGCCGGCCTTCGACCAGTACAGCCGCTTGGGCTCCATGAAGACCACGGGGTCGTCGGAGGCGATGGCCGCGCGCAGCAGCCCGTAGGCGTCGGCGACCGTGCCGGGCGTGAGCACGTGCAGCCCGGGGGTGGCCATGTAGTACGCCTCGGAGGAGTCGCCGTGGTGCTCGACGCCGCCGATGCCGCCGCCGTACGGCACGCGGATGGTCAGCGGCATCGGGGTGGCCCCCCGGGTCCGGTTGCGCATCCGGGAGACGTGGCTGACGAGTTGCTCGAACGCGGGATAGCCGAAGGCGTCGAACTGCATCTCGACCACCGGCCGCAGCCCGTACATCGCCATCCCCACGGCCGTGCCGAGGATGCCGGCCTCGGCCAGCGGGGTGTCCGTGCAGCGGTCCTCGCCGAACTCCTCGGCCAGGCCCTGGGTGATGCGGAAGACGCCGCCCAGTTGGCCCACGTCCTCGCCCAGGACGTGGACGGCGGGGTCGGCGGCCATCGCGTCGCGCATCGCGCGCGTGAGGGCCTGCGCCATGGTGGCGGGCTTGCGCCCGGTCGCGGTGCCGGCGACGGCGGTCGTCGTCATCGCGTCTCCTCCCCCTCGCCGTCCCCGTCCTCCAGCTCCGCCGCCAGCTCGGCGCGCAGCATGCTCTCCTGCTCGCGGAGCTGCTGCGTCGGCTCGGCGTAGACGTGCGCGAAGAGGTCCATCGGGTCCAGCTCGGCGTCGGCGTGCAGCCGCTCGCGCATGCCCGCGGCCAGTTCCTCCGCCGCCGCGCGGGCCGCGGCCGCGTCCGCCTCTTCGAGCAGCCCGCGGCCGGTCAGCTCGGCCTCCAGCAGCGCGATGGGGTCGTGCGCGCGCCAGGGCTCGACCTCGCTGTCCGTGCGGTACCGCGTGGCGTCGTCGGCGTTGGTGTGGGCGTCCATCCGGTACGTGACGGCCTCGACGAGCGTCGGGCCGCCGCCGCCCCGGGCCCGCTCGACGGCCTCGGTGAGGACCTCGTACGCCGCCAGGGCGTCGTTGCCGTCGATGAGGCGGCCCGGCATCCCGTACCCCACGGCCTTGTGGGCGAGGGAGGGGGCGGCGGTCTGCTTGGCGAGGGGGACGGAGATCGCAAAGCCGTTGTTCTGCACGAGGAAGACCACGGGCGTGCGCCAGACGGCGGCGAAGTTCAGCGCCTCGTGGAAGTCGCCCTCGCTCGTGCCGCCGTCGCCGACCATGGCGAGGGCGACGACGTCGTCGCCCTTGAGCATGGCGGCGCGGGCGAGGCCGACGGCGTGCGGGAGCTGGGTGGCGAGCGGGGTGCACAGGGGGGCGATGCGGTGCTCCGCGGGGTCGTACCCCGTGTGCCAGTCGCCGCGGAGCAGCGTGAGGGCCTGCACGGGGTCGAGGCCGCGGGCGACGGCGGCGAGCGTGTCCCGGTAACTGGGGAAGAGCCAGTCCTGCGGGCGCAGGGCGCGGGCCGCGGCGACCTGGCAGGCCTCCTGGCCGGTCGTGGACGGGTAGACCGCGAGGCGGCCCTGCTTGGTCAGGGTCGTCGCCTGTTCGTTGTACCTCCGGCCGGTGACCAGCGCGCCGTACAGCTCGCGGAGCAGTCCGGCGTCGGCCTTCTCCGCGGCGGAGGTGCCGAGCACGCGGTACGGCTCGGGGTCGGGCAGCAGGGGTGCCGCTTCCGTACGCGGCTTCCAGGCCGGCGGGGGCGCCGGGTGGTAGGCGCGGCCGGGCTGCTCAAGAACCGTCATGACGTCCACCTCCTTGTGGGCGTGGCTGAGACCTCGTGCACTCCCTACCGATTGTTCGGTTGACGGCACATTTTGGCTACAGGGAACCCCAGCCTGTGGACAAACGGTTCTGCACAGCTTCCAATACCAGCAGGTCGTCCAGACACGGGAGGCGGTAGGGCATGGCGGAAGAACAGTTGGCCGACGACGCGCCCGACCTGCCCGCCACCGCCCCCGCGGTGCCCGCGCCGCGCCCGTCGGCCCGCCGGCTGGACGCCGTCGACCGCGAGATCATCCGCATCCTGCGCGCCGACGGCCGCACCTCCGTACGCTCCGTGGCCGAGCAGGTCCACGTCTCCCGCGCCAACGCCTACGCCCGGATCAACCGCCTCATCGACGACGGCGTGATCCGCGGCTTCGCCGCCCGCATCGACCAGGAGCGGGCGGGGCAGGGGACGTCCGCGTACATCACACTGAAGATCGTCCAGAACACCTGGCGCACGGCCCGCCGCCAGCTCGAACAGCTGCCGGGCGCGGCGCACATCGCGCTGGTGGGCGGGGACTTCGACGTGCTGCTGCTGGTGCACACGGAGGACAACAGGGCGCTGCGCGACCTTGTGCTGACCCGGATCCAGGCGATCCCGGAGGTGCTGTCGACGCGCACGCTGCTGGTCTTCGAGGAGACGGACGTGCAGAACGACCTGCTGAGCTGAGTACGCACCCGGGCGGCCGTCCGCCGCGCCCGCGCCCCGGCGCGACGCGCTCGCGGCCCACGCGGGCCCCCGCCGCCGAACCGCCAGCCCGTCAGTCCGTCAGTCCGTCAGTCCGTCCCGTCCGTCAGGTCCGCAGGCCGGCGAAGGCCAGCGTCACCACGGCCGCCGTGACCTCGGCGTCGTCGTGGGCGTTGCCCGCCCGCGGGCGGTACCACTCCGCGATCGAGTTGATCATGCCGAAGAGCAGCCGCGTGGCCAGCCGGACGTCCACGTCCGCGCGCAGGTCGCCGTCGGCGACGGCCTCCTTCAGCAGCGCCGCCACCCGGGCGTCGAACTCGCGCCGGCGCTCCATCGCCCAGCGCTCCGTCTCGGTGTTGCCGCGCACGCGCAGCAGCAGCGTCACGTACGGCAGCTCCGCCATCAGCACCGCGGTCGTCCCGCGGGCGACGGCCTCCAGCCGCTCCACGGCCCGGCCGGTGCGCGCGGCGGGCTCGTCGAGGACGCCGAAGAGGCCGTCGAGCGCCCGGCTGACCGCGCGGTGCAGCAGCTCTTCCTTGCCGCGCACGTGGTGGTATATCGAGGACTTGGAGATGCCGGCGGCGCGGGAGAGGTGCTCCATCGAGGTGCCGTCGTACCCGCGCTCCAGGAAGACCTCGACGGCCACGGCGAGCAGCGTCTCGGGGGTGTACGTGTCCCGTTTCGCGCCGCTCCGTGCGCCTGTCCGCCTGCTCTCGGCCACTTATCCACAGCCTCTCTTGCCCCGACCGATCATTCGGTTACTCTAGCCGCGAAGCCCGATTTCCGCCCAGCTCGACGAGGAGTTGGTTCCGTATGCCCGCCGCCCTGACGCCCGACGTGCTCGCCGGGAAGCACCGCCCCACTCTCGACCAGGCACTGGACGCGATCCGCACGCGCGCCTTCTGGTCGCCGCACCCCGAGCACCCGAAGGCGTACGGCGAGAGCGCCCCCGCGGACGGGCAGGCGGCCTTCGAGGCGCTGCGCGGCACCCGCGTGGACCTCGGCCAGCCCGGCACCGACGGCTGGGCCGGGGACGAGGTCTCGCCCTACGGGGTGGAGCTGGGCATCACGTATCCGCACGCCGACCCGGACGTGCTGCTGCCCGCGATGCGGGCGGCGACGGGGGCGTGGCGGCAGGCGGGGCCCGAGTTGCGGGCGCTGGTGTGCCTGGAGATCCTGGCCCGGATCAGCGCCCGCACCCACGAGTTCGCGCACGCCGTGATGCACACGTCGGGCCAGGCGTTCATGATGGCGTTCCAGGCCGGCGGGCCGCACGCGCAGGACCGCGGCCTGGAGGCCGTCGCGTACGCGTACGCGGAGCAGAGCCGCACGCCGCTGGTCGCCGAGTGGTCCAAGCCGCAGGGCAAGCGGGACCCGCTGCACCTGCGCAAGACGTTCACGGCGGTGCCGCGCGGCGTCGCGCTGCTCGTCGGGTGCAACACGTTCCCGACCTGGAACGGCTATCCGGGCCTCTTCGCCTCGCTCGCCACGGGGAACGCGGTGCTGGTCAAGCCGCACCCGCGGGCCGTGCTGCCGCTGGCGCTGACGGTGCAGGCGGCCCGCGAGGTGCTGGTGGAGGCCGGCTTCGACGCGAACCTGGTGTGCCTGACCGCCGAGCGGGACGGCGAGGGCGTGGCCAAGGCGCTGGCGCTGCGCCCCGAGATCCGGATCGTGGACTACACCGGCTCGTCCGCCTTCGGCGAGTGGCTGGAGGACAACGCCCGCCAGGCGCAGGTCTACACGGAGAAGGCCGGGGTCAACACGGTCGTGGTCGACTCCACCGACGACTACCGCGGCATGCTCTCCAACCTCGCCTTCTCCCTCTCGCTCTACAGCGGCCAGATGTGCACCACCCCGCAGAATCTGCTGATCCCCCGGGACGGCATCGACACCGACCAGGGCCGCAAGTCGTACGACGAGGTGGTCGACGGCCTCGCCGCCGCGGTCGGCAAGCTGCTCGGCGACGACGAGCGGGCCGTGGCGCTGCTCGGCGCGATCGTCAACCCCGGGGTGCGGGAGCGGCTGGAGGCGGCCTCCGGCCTCGGCGAAGTCGCCCTGGCCACGCGGGCGGTCGTCCACCCGGAGTTCCCCGGCGCCACGGTGCGTACGCCGGTGATCGTCAAGCTCGACGGCGCGAAGCCCGAGGCCGAGGCGGCCTACATGGCGGAGTGCTTCGGGCCGGTGTCGTTCGCGGTCGCGGTGGATTCCACCGGGGACGCAGTGGAGCTGCTGCGGCGCACGATCCGCGAGAAGGGCGCCATGACCGTCGGGGCGTACACGACGTCGACGGAGGTGGAGCGGCTGGTCGAGGAGGCGTGCATGGAAGAGCCCGCCCAGTTGTCCTTCAACCTCACCGGCGGGGTGTACGTGAACCAGACCGCGGCCTTCTCCGACTTCCACGGCTCCGGCGGCAACCCGGCGGCGAACGCGGCGCTGACGGACGGCGCGTTCGTGGCCAACCGCTTCCGGATGGTGGAGGTCAGGCGCCAGGCGTAGCGCCGGACGGGCCGCGTCCCGGCGGCGGGCCGGAGACCGCCGGGTCCAGGTAGGCGGGGCCGGGCAGGCCCATACGCCGCATCGCGATGCCGGTCAGCGCCTCGAAGATCGCGCGGCGCGCGTTCATCGTCGTGGTGTAGCCGGGATCGAGGTGCGGCGCGACCTCCACGACGTCCATGGGCCGCACCCGGACGGGCACCGGGTGGAGCGGGCACCGTCGCCGGCGCCTTCAGCCGTCACTCAATCCGACCGGGCGCGAGGAGGACGGGTATGCCGCGCGGCAGGCGGCGGCAGTCAGCCGTTCGGACCGGCGCCGAGGGACCAGTGGTAGAGGGCCATGGCCACGCTGGTGGCGAGGTTGTAGCTGGAGACCTGGGGGCGCATCGGCAGTGAGACGAGCCGGTCCGCGCGCGCCCGCAGGGCCGGGGAGATGCCGTGCCGCTCGGAGCCGAAGGCGAGGAGCGCGTCGTCCGGCAGCCGCAGGGTGCGCAGGTCGTCGCCGGCGGGGTCGAGGGCGTAGAGCGGGCCGGGTGCGGCGTCCGGGAGGTCGGCGAGGGGGAGGCGGGTGACGGCGGTGGCGTAGTGCAGCCCGGCCGCGCCGCGGACCGCGTTGGGGTGCCAGGGGTCGGCGTCGCCGGTGGTGACGACGCCGGCGGCGGCCATGCCGGCGGCGAGGCGGACGACGGCGCCGACGTTGCCGAGGTTGCGCGGGTTGTCGAGGACGACGACCGGCGCGGAGCGGGGGGCGCGCAGCGCGGCGCGGACGGCGGCGGGGGCGGGCCGGTCGGCCAGGGCGGCGATGCCGGTGGGGTGCCGCCGGGGCACCAGCTCGCGCAGCTCGCGGTCGGGCAGCTCGGCGAGCAGGGCGTCGAGGCGGTCGGCGAGGTCGGGGGCGAGTTCGCCGGCGAGCGCGCGGGCGTCGGCGCGGGAGGCGGTGACGGCGATCCGTACGCGGGCGCCGAAGCGCAGGGCGTGCTTGAGCGCGTGGAAGCCGTCGAGCAGTACGGCGCCGTCGTCCGCGGCGTCCTCGCGCCACTGCCGTACGACGTCGCCGCTCATGCGGCCGAGCCTACGCGTCCGGGGCGGGCCGCCCGGACCCGGGCCACGGGCCCGGCCCCGTACGCTCCGCGCCCGCCGGGCCGGTCAGGCCCGGTGGGCGTCGGCGTGCGCGTCCGGCGTGCCGGCCTGCGCCGGGATCGCGGGGTCCGCCGCAGCGGCGTCCGGCGGCTGCCTGCCCGGCGGGTCGGTGCCCGGCAGCCGGCCGAGCAGCAGGTTCTTCAGCCCCGTGACCTTGGCGCCGGCCCAGACCAGGAAGATCGTCGGCAGGAACACCAGGTCCGCGGAGATCATCGCCGCCGAGAAGAACGGCAGACCCATGATCACGGCGATCGACGCGTGGTCGATGATCATGATGGTCAGCAGCACGTTCTTCAGCCGCCGGTTGAAGAGCGTGAACGGGAAGGCGACCTGCACGATGACCGTGCCGTAGCCGAGCAGCATGATCATGGTCCCGTTGCTCGCCATCATGTCCGCGAGCCCGGGCCAGGGCGTGAAGTAGTCCAGCTTGAGCGGGTAGTAGACGGCGGTGCCGTCCTGCCAGCGGGTGCCCTGGACCTTGTACCAGCCGGCGGTCGCGTAGATGAAGCAGACCTGGGCCATGATCACGAACAGTCCGGCGTTGTGCACGAGGTTCGCCAGCACGTCGCAGACCGTCCGCGGCTCGTCGGACCTGGCGCGCCGCACCGCCCACCACACCGCGTGCGCGACCCACAGCCCCCAGAAGATCAGCGCCCAGCCCCAGCTCAGGTGCCCCAGCACGGTGGCGGCCGCGAGCGCGGCACCGGTCACCGCCCACAGCACCGCGCCCACCCGGTCCGGGGGCGCGGGGGCGCCGGGCTCCGCCGCCGCGCGCTCCGCCTGCCGGCGCGCACGGCGCGCGTCCAGCGACCACACCTGGCCGCAGCGCGTGACCACCAGGTACGTGGCCATGAGGTGGATGACGTTGTCGCCGCCGTCGCCCATGAAGATGCTGCGGTTCTGCAGCGACAGCACGCCCACCATGAACAGCACGGACGCCGTCCGCGTCCGCCACCCCAGCAGCATCATCACGGCGGCGGCCACGGCGAGCAGGTAGACCAGCTCGAACCAGAAGTCGCTGCGCGACCACATCAGCAGTGTGAACGCGTCGGTCTCGGAGATCAGCCGCTTGCCGAGGTCGAAGCTCCAGGGCCCGTCGGGCCCGTACAGCTCGTGCCGGTGCGGCAGTTCGCGCAGCAGGAAGCAGAGCCAGGTGAAGGCGAAGCCGATGCGCACGACGGCGGTCTGGTACGGGCCGAGCGCCCGCGTCGTGATGTGGCCGAGGCCGCGGGTGAGGGCGTCCTCGAAACGCCGGCGCAGCTCGCGCGCCGAGGGCGCCTTCGGGGGCGCGGGCGGCCCGGGAGGCGCGGGGGGCGTGGCGGGCGCGGGTGGCGGGGGCGGTGCCGAGGTCACTGGGCGCTCTCCTCCCACACCTCACGGTCGCTCTCCATGAGGTCTCCCCCCGTGACGATCCACCAGGGCAGCTCGCGGTATACGGGGGCGGTGTCCCACTGCTCGTCGCTCCACGGCGGCGGGGCGATCCGGCGGCTGGTCTGGCGGAGCTGGATCTTCTCGACCCGGCCCTCGTTCAGCACGGGCCCCAGGCGGCGCATCACGATGCGCTTGACGTAGTCCTCGGCGAGGTCGGCGCGGTCGGAGATGGCGCGGTTGTCCTCGTCGTGGGTGTCGGTCCAGTAGTCCCAGCCGCGGCGCAGCTCGTTCTGCACGGTGTGGCTGGGGGCCGGGTTGCCCCTGATGTTCTCGTGGTCCATGGCGGTGAGGTCGACCCAGCCGGTCTCCTCGGTGCCGCCGTCGGGCATCTCCAACTGGGCGCGCACCTCGACGTGGATGTTGGTCTGCAGCGGGTTGGGCGCGAACAGCCGCCAGTTCTGCTCGAACTCGGGGAAGACGATGCGGTCGATCGTCTCGTCGTGCTTCTTGCTGAGCGTGTTGGCCGGCGCGACGTGCAGGAAGCCGGCGCCCAGCTGCACGGTGACGAGGGCGACCAGCACGGCGATGGCCAGCGCGACGATGATCCGCGAGAGCGACGAGAGCCCGGCGATGCCGAGCGCGGGCCGCGGCGCGGCCTGCGGCTCCGCCGCCTCCGCCGCCGGGTCCGCCGGCCCCGTCTCCGGCCCCGTGGCGCCCCCGCCGTCGGGTATGCCGGCGCGGCTCTCGTCCGGCTGGCGCGATTCCATAACCCCCGGGCTCCCGTCTCCTCCGGTCCTTAGGACCGGCACGCTACCCACCCCGACCGCCTCCGCGCAGCGCGCGGGGGCAGAAACCGACCTTGACAGGGTAAGGCCGGGCAAGGAGCATGGAACCGAACGATCGGTCGGTAGGGAGGGCACGGGAGCCGAGATGCCGGAGACGATCACCGAAAGAGGCAGCCGGTCCGGAGCCGAGTCGGCTTCCGGACCTCGTACGGGCACGGGGGCGCCCGAGGCCGCGCCCGGAACCGCGCCCGAGTCCGCGTTCGAGGCGAAGATCGCCGCCGACGAGCGCATCGAGCCGCGCGACTGGATGCCCGATGCCTACCGGGCGACGCTCGTGCGCCAGATCGCCCAGCACGCGCACTCCGAGATCATCGGCATGCAGCCGGAGGCGAACTGGCTGACGCGCGCCCCCTCCCTGCGCCGCAAGGCGATCCTGCTGGCCAAGGTCCAGGACGAGGCGGGCCACGGCCTGTATCTGTACAGCGCCGCCGAGACCCTGGGCACCGGCCGGGACGAGCTGCTGGACAAGCTGCACGCCGGCCGCCAGAAGTACTCCTCGATCTTCAACTACCCCACGCTCACCTGGGCCGACGTCGGTGCCATCGGCTGGCTCGTGGACGGCGCCGCGATCATCAACCAGGTGCCGCTGTGCCGCTGCTCCTACGGGCCGTACGCGCGCGCGATGGTCCGCATCTGCAAGGAGGAGTCCTTCCACCAGCGCCAGGGGTACGAGCTGCTGCACACCCTCGCGCACGGCACCCCCGAGCAGCACGCGATGGCGCAGGACGCCATCGACCGCTGGTGGTGGCCGTCGCTGATGATGTTCGGCCCGCCCGACGACGAGTCGGCGCACTCGGCGCAGTCCATGGCCTGGAAGATCAAGCGGCACTCGAACGACGAGCTGCGCCAGCGCTTCGTCGACATCTGCGTCCCGCAGGCCGAAATCCTGGGCCTGACGCTCCCCGACCCGGACCTGAAGTGGAACGAGGAGCGGGGCCAGCACGACTTCGGCGCCATCGACTGGTCGGAGTTCAAGGAGGTCCTGCGGGGGAACGGGCCGTGCAACGAGCAGCGGATCGGCCGCAGGCGGCAGGCGCACGAGGACGGCGCGTGGGTCCGCGACGCCGCGGCGGCGTACGCCGCGAAGCGGGCGCCCGGGACCGCGGGGCCCGGGGAGGCGGCGGCGTGAGCGCGGAGGCGGAGGACGCGGGGCGGAGGACGACTGCGGGCTCTGGCGGTACGGAACCGAGCGCGGACGCGGGCGCCGGTGCCGGTGCCGCGGCGGGGGACTGGCCGCTGTGGGAGGTGTTCGTACGCAGCAGGCGCGGCCTGTCGCACGTGCACGCCGGCTCCCTGCACGCCCCGGATGCCGCCATGGCCCTGCGCAACGCCCGCGATCTCTACACCCGGCGCCAGGAGGGCGTCTCGGTGTGGGTCGTGCCGTCCACGGCGGTCACGGCCTCCTCGCCGGACGAGAAGGACCCGTTCTTCGCGCCCGCCGCGGACAAGCCGTACCGGCACCCGACGTTCTACGAGCTGCCGGAAGGGGTGCGGAACCTGTGAGCGCCGCCCCGGACCCGGCCACCGCCGACCCCGCAGCCGCCGACCCGGCCACCGCCGCGGGCGCGCTGGCGCTGGGGGACGACGCGCTCGTGCTGTCGCACCGGCTCGCCGAGTGGACGGGGCACGCACCGGTCCTGGAGGAGGAGGTCGCCCTCGCGAACATCGCGCTCGACCTGCTCGGCCAGGCGCGCACACTGCTGTCCCTCGTCGGTGACGAGGACGAGCTGGCGTTCCTCCGCGAGGAACGCGCCTTCCGCAACGTCCAGCTGGTCGAGCAGCCGAACGGCGACTTCGCGCAGACCATCGCCCGCCAGCTGTACTTCTCCGTCTACCAGGAGCTGCTCTACGGGCAGTTGGCGGCGGGCGGCGAGGCGGCGCCGCTGGCGCCGCTCGCGGCGAAGGCCGTCAAGGAGGTCGCGTACCACCGCGACCACGCCGAGCAGTGGACCCTGCGCCTCGGCGACGGCACCGAGACCTCCCACGCCCGGATGCGGGCCGGCCTCGACGCACTCTGGCGGTACACGGGCGAGCTGTTCCGGCCCGTCGAAGGGCTGGCGGTGGACTGGGCCGGGCTGGAGGCGGCGTGGCTGGAGACCGTGGGCGGCGTGCTGGAGCGCGCCACGCTCACGCTGCCCGAGGGCCCGCGCGCCACCGGCTGGTCGGCGGGAGGCGGACGGGAGGGCGTGCACACGGAGCCCTTCGGCCGGATGCTCGCGGAGATGCAGCACCTGCACCGCAGCCACCCGGGGGCGTCATGGTGACGGACACCCCGGCGGACACCCCACCGGACACCGCGCTGGAGGAGCGGCTGCGGGAGCTGGCCGGCAGCGTGCCGGACCCGGAGCTGCCGATGCTGACGCTCGCGGAGCTGGGCGTGGTCCGCGGAGTGCGCAGGACCGGCGCGGCGGCCGTGGAGGTCGAGCTGACGCCGACGTACACGGGCTGCCCGGCCGTGGAGTCCATGGCCGAGGACATCGAGCGGGTGCTGCGCGAGCGCGGCGGGATGGCGGAGGTCCGGGTGCGGCGCGTGCTGGCGCCGGCGTGGACGACGGACGACATCACGCCGGAGGGCCGCCGCAAGCTGGCGGAGGCGGGCATCGCCCCGCCCCGTACGACCCGCCCGTCCGGCCCGGTCCCGGTCACGCTGTCGACGCGCCGTGCCGGCCCCGCGGCGCCGGAGACCGACCTCCGGTGTCCGCACTGCGGCTCCGCCGAGACCGAGTTGCTGTCGCCCTTCTCGTCCACCGCCTGCAAGGCCCTCCGGCGGTGCACCGCCTGCCGGGAGCCCTTCGACCACTTCAAGGAGCTGACGTGACCTCCGCCGCCGCACCCCGGGGGCACGCCGTCTTCCACGACCTCAAGGTCGCCGACATCCGCCGCCTCACGCCCGACGCCGTCGCCGTCACCTTCGCCGTGCCGCCCGAGCTGCGCGCCGCGTACGGCTTCCGGGCCGGGCAGCACCTCGCCCTGCAGATCCCCACCGGCACCGACGGCGGCGCCAGCGACCGGCGGACGTACTCGATCTGCTCCCCCGAGGACCCCGAGCCCGCCGAGCTGACCGTCGGCGTCCGCGAGGTCGCCGACGGCGCCTGCTCGCCGTACGTCAACAGGCGGCTCGCACCGGGGGAGACCCTGCCCGTGCTCACCCCCGCCGGCCGCTTCGGGCTGCGCGGCGCCCCGGTCCCCGGCGGGCGCTACGGCGCGGTGGTCGGCGGCAGCGGCATCACGCCGGTGCTCTCCATCGCCGCGACCCTCCTCGGGCGCGACCCGCGGGCCCGCTTCTGCCTCGTCCGCAGCGACCGGTCCGCCGACTCCGCGATGTTCCTGGAGGAGGTCGCGGACCTCAAGGACCGCTATCCCGACCGGCTCCAGGTCGTGCAGTCCCTCAGCCGCGAGGAGCAGCAGGCCGGGCTGACCGCCGGGCGGCTGGACGCGGCGCGGCTGGCGGAGCTGCTGCCCGCGCTGCTGCCGGTGGCGGAGGTCGCGGGCTGGTTCCTGTGCGGGCCCTTCGGGCTCATCCAGCAGGCGGAGCGGGGGCTGCGCTCCCTCGGCGTGCCCCGCCGCCGGATCCACGAGGAGATCTTCCACGTCGACGACGCCCCGGCCCCCGAGCCCGCCGCGGGCGACGCACCCGAGCACAGCACGCTGACCGCCACCCTCGCGGGCCGGTCGGGGAGTTGGCCGCTGCGGCCCGGCGAGAAGCTCCTCGACGCGGTGCTGCGGGCCCGCCCGGACGCCCCGTACGCGTGCCGGGGCGGCGTCTGCGGTACGTGCCGGGCGTTCCTGGTCCGCGGCGAGGTCCGGATGGACCGCAGCTACGCGCTGGAGCCGGACGAGCTGGCCGCCGGGTACGTGCTGGCGTGCCAGTCGCACCCGGTGACGGAGCAGGTGGAGTTGGACTTCGACCGCTGACCCGGCCCGTCTCCGGGACGGGACAGCGCCGAAGGTGACGCGGCGGGCGTCAGAGCACGTGCCCCGGGGTGCCCTTGTCGTCCACGACCGGCCGGCCGGCGGCGGCCCACGCCTCCATGCCGCCGGCGACGTTCACGGCGTCCATCCCCTGCTGCGCGAGGTACATCGCCACCTGCGCCGAGCGCCCGCCGGAGCGGCAGATGACGTTGATCCGGCCGTCCTGCGGCGCCGCCTCGGTCACCTCGCCGTAGCGCGCGGCGAACTGGCTCATCGGGACGTGCAGGGCGCCCTCGGCGTGACCGGCCTGCCACTCGTCGTCCTCGCGGACGTCCAGCAGGAAGGCGCCGTCCGTCAGCTCGTCGATGCCGACCGTGGGTACGTGACCAAAGCTCATGCCCCGACGCTACCGGACCACCGCCGCCCGGCGCCCGGCGCCGCCGCCCGTCCCGGTCTCAGCCGCGGGCCCGTCCCGGCTTCAGCCGCGGGCGAGTTCCGCGAGCGTCGTCTCCTTCTCCGCCACCCGCGCCAGCAGCTCTTCCGCGATCTCCTCCAGCAGCCGGTCCGGGTCGTCCGGCGCCAGCTTCAGCATCTGGCCGATCGCGCCGTCCTCCAGCTGCTTCGCGACCGACACCAGCAGCTCCTTGCGCTGGGCCAGCCACTCCAGCCGCGCGTACAGCTCCTCGGTGCGGCTGCGCCGGGGCTCCTCGGGCGCGGGCCCGGCCTCCCACTCCGCCTTGAGCGCGGTCAGGGCCTCGACGTCCCCGGAGGCGTACGCGATGTTCACCCGGGCGATGAAGGCGCTGCGCCGGTCCGACTCGTGCTCGTCCTGGGCGAGGTCGGGGTGCGCCATGCGGGCCAGCTCGCGGTAGAGCTTGCGGGCCTCCTCGCTGGGCCGCACCCGCGGCGGCGGCGACACCGGCCGCCCGGTGAGCATGTCGGCCGCCTCGGGCGAGAGCCCGTCGGAGTCGAGCCAGCCGCCGAACAGCTCCTCGACGCCGGGCATCGGCATGACCAGCGCCCGCGCCTCGTCGGCCCGGCGCTTGTCCTCGGGGTCCCCGGTCTGCTCGGCGCGGGCCTCGGCGATGAGGGCGTCCAGCTCGTCGAGGCGGCTGTACATGGGGCCGAGGCGCTGGTGGTGCAGGCGGGAGAAGTTGTCGACCTCGATACGGAACGTCTCGACGGCCACCTCGAACTCGATGAGGGCCTGCTCCGCGGCCCGTACGGCGCGCTCCAGCCGCTCGGCGCCGCTGTCGGCGCGGGCGTGCTCGTCATCGGGGGGCGTCTGCTCGTCGGGTTCCGCGGGTTCCGTCACCCCGCAAGCGTACGGGGTGGGCCCCGGGGCGGGACGGCCAGTTCGGCGAGGAGTGGCCTGCCCCATACGGACCGCGCCCACCGCCGCGGCCCCGCCACCGAAAGGAGCCCCGCACCGCCAGCGGCACGGGCCCGGCACCGGCCAGGCACGGACCCGGCACCCGCCCCCGGACACGGCGAGACCGGCGACGGCTCGGCCGTCGCCGGTCCGCTGACCGGGCAGGGGCGGGAGGACCGCGGGCCCGGGGGCCCGCTGGTCCACCGCCTCAAGAGCCGTTACCGGCTCGGACGTTGACTCAGACGTTGACGCCGAAGTCCTGCGCGATGCCGCGCAGCCCCGAGGCGTACCCCTGGCCCACGGCGCGGAACTTCCACTCGGCCCCGTTGCGGTACAGCTCGCCGAAGACCATGGCGGTCTCGGTCGAGGCGTCCTCGCTGAGGTCGTAGCGGGCGATCTCGTTGTTGTCGGCCTGGTTGACGACGCGGATGAACGCGTTCCGCACCTGGCCGAAGCTCTGCTGGCGGCTCTCCGCCTCGTAGATCGACACCGGGAAGCTGATCTTCTCGATCTCGGCGGGCACGCCCGCGAGATTCACCTTCACCTGCTCGTCGTCACCCTCGCCCTCACCGGTGAGGTTGTCACCGGTGTGCTCGACGGAGCCGTCGGGGCTCTTGAGGTTGTTGAAGAAGATGAAGTGCTGGTCCGAGAGGACCTTCCCGTCGGCGCCGAGCAGCAGCGCGCTGGCGTCGAGGTCGAAGTCCGAGCCGGTGGTGGTACGCACGTCCCAGCCGAGGCCGACGATGACGGCCGTGAGACCCGGCGCCTCCTTCGTCAGCGAGACGTTTCCACCCTTAGCGAGGCTGACACCCATGAATTACCCTGCCCCAATCCGGCGCGGGCCGCGCCGCTTGACGAACATTGCTGGGCCCGGCTGACCGTGGCACCCACTGGTGCAACGAGCACCCCGGGACCCCGGTTCCCGTCAGCGTACGGCGACGAATCGGACCTCGTGCCCTCGGGTCTACCACCTTCGCCGATCGCCCCGGAACCCCCCGGGCGGCGCGTTACGCCGTCCGGGCGTTTCACGTGAAACACGACCCCGGCCACCCGGCCGGGATCCGTCCCACGCCTCAATCGTTTCATAGCTCGCTGACCAGCGCTTTCCGGTCTTACGGCGCCAACCCGCCCGTCAGCCGCCCGCGACGAGCCGTGCGAGCAGCCCCTCGATCCCGGCGAGCTGCGCGGCGCCCTTGCCGGACGCGGCGACGAACCCGTCCGGACGCAGGAGCACCCAGCCCGTCCGGCGGTGGGCGACATGGGCGTACGCGAGCACCTCCGGATGGGCGCCGGCCAGCCGCTCGGCGGCCGGCCGCAGGCCGCCGGCGTCGCCGGGGCCCAGCGTGAGGAGGCGGAAGCCGTCCTGCCCGGGGTCGGCGGCCGGGACCCACAGGGGCGTCCGGCTGCCGGGGGCCGGCAGGCCGCGGGGCGGCTTGGGCGTGGGGGCGCCGAAGAGCACGTCGGGGTAGCGGGTCAGCCGGCCGGCCAGCATGGGCGCGTACCAGCGCCGCAGCGTGCCCGTGGCCTGCATCAGGGCCCACACCCCGTTGCGTACGCGGGAGGCGAACGGACCGGCGGCGGACTGCCGGATCATGCGGCCCGTCGTCTGGACGACCTGCTCGGCGACGGCGCGCCGCTCGGTGGTGTAGCTGTCGAGCACCGCGGGGGACAGGGTGCCGTGGATCACGCCGGCCAGCTTCCAGGCCAGGTTGCGGCCGTCCTGGATGCCGAGGTTGAGCCCCTGGCCGCCGACGACGGAGTGGACGTGGGCGGCGTCGCCGGCGAGGAACACCCTGCCGGAGCGCATGGTCCGGGCGATCCGCTCCTGGCTGGTGAAGGAGTCGACGGTCGTGGCGGTGGTGAAGCGCAGCCCGCCGGGGCCGCGCTCGTCGAGGATCTCCTGCACCGCCTCCCGCGTCATCGGCATGTCGGGCGGGACCGGGCCGGAGATGCGCACCTGACCGCCGGGCAGCGGGGAGAGCAGCACGGTGCCCTTGCGGCCGAGGTAGTACTGCACCGCGTCCCGCCCGAAGTCGCCGGTCACCTCCCCCTCGGCCAGCAGGAACGTCATCGGCACGCTGCCGCCCTCGAACGGGATGCCGAGCTGCTGCCGCACCGTGCTGCCGACGCCGTCGGCGCCGATCAGCCAGGGCGCCGTCACGGTCTCCTGCCCGCCGTCGGGGCCCTCGGTGGTGAGGGTGACGGTGTCGTCGGCGGTGCTGACGTCCGTGACGCGGACCCCGTACTCGACCTGGCCGCCGAGCTTTTCGAGCACGCCCAGCAGCAGTTGCGTGGTCTCCTGCTGCGGCAGCACCAGCGGTTCGTTCGCCTCGCCCAGCGCGACGCGGAGCGCCTTGCCGTCGGGCATGTGGTACGCGAGGGCGGCGGGCCGCACGCCGCGCGCCAGCGCGTCGTCGAGCATGCCGAGCCCGTCGAGCACGTCGAGCGTCGGCGGCCAGAGCAGGACGGCCCGGGAGCCGGTGTGCGGTTCGGTGTCGGCCTCCAGCAGCCGTACGGGCAGGCCGAGCCGGAGCAGCTCGCACGCGGTCACCAGGCCGCACGGGCCGGCGCCGACCACGACGACGGGGTCGGGCGCGGCCGGGTCCTCGGCGGCGGGATTGCGGCTGTGGTCCTGGGCGTTACTCATCGTTCGTTCTCCAGACGTTGCTGAGCCACGCGCTCACGGCGGCGGCGGTCGTCGCGGCGTGGTCCTCGATCAGGGTGAAGTGATCGCCCGGTACGACGACCTCGGTGTGCGGCAGCGGCCACGGCAGGGGCCGCGCCGGGATCGGCCGCTCGGCCGCGGCGAGCAGCGTGGGGACGTCGGCCGGCGTGGGGTGCAGGGTGTGCAGCAGTTCCAGATAGCGGCCCATCGCCGTGAGGCGGGTGTCGTCGACGACGTCCATCCGCGCGGCGACGCCGTCGAGCAACTCGGGGTGGTCCGCGGGGGTGTAGTCGGTGAGCGGCCGGCTGTCGAGCAGCACCACCGCCGCGGCGCCCAGCCGCGCCGCGAGGGCGTGCGCGAGGAGGCCGCCGGAGGAGTAGCCGACGAAGGCGAACGGCCCGCCGTCCGCCGCGCGCACGGCGGCGACGGCCAGCGCGTCGAGCAGCGCCGGCAGGTTCGCGGGCAGCGGCTCGCCGGCGCGGAAGCCGGGCAGCGGCAGCGCCGTCACCCGGTAGCCGTCGCCGTCACCGTCGCCGCGCAGCGCGGCGGCGAGCCGCGCGAACTGGTGGGGCCCGGACGCCGCGAGCGCGCTGGGCAGCGCGAGAAGCCGCGGCCCGGTGCCGTCGGCGGTCAGCTCGACGGGCGCGGGGAGCGCACCCGGGTCGCCGGTGCCGATGAAGGCCGTACGGAACGAGGCCGCCGTGGCCAGCATCCCGATGAACTCCCGCGACCGCCCCTGCTCCAGCGCGCCCCGGAACATCGCGGGCAGGGAGCCGCCGCCCGCGCCGTGCGCGTCGTACGGACCGGGCGGGCCCGCGGACTCCGGGGACTCGGCGGGGGCGGGGGAGAGGTCGGCGTACAACTGGTCCGTGAGCGCGGCCAGATCGGGGTTCCCCGTGAGGACGGAGGCCGGGAGGGCGGCGCCGGTGGCGCTGTTGAGGCGGTTGCGGAGTTCGACGGTGGTCAGCGAGTCGAAGCCCAGCTCCAGCAGCCCCCGCCCGGCGAGCGCCGCGGGGTCGGCGTGGCCGAGGACGGCGGCGACCTCGGTGGTGACCAGGTCGGCCAGCAGCGTGCGCAGCTCCTCGCCGGTGGCGTCCGCCAGCCGCTGCCGCGCCGCGGACCCGGCCGATCCGGCCGACCCGGCCGGTCCGGCCGGCCCGCCGGATGCCGCCGACCCGCCGGACCCCGCGGGGCCTTCGGGGCGTACGCGGGTGTCGGAGACCAGTTCGGCGAGCAGGGCGCCGGTGCGGGCCGCGCCGTAGGAGGCGGCGAACCGCTCCCAGTCGATCTGCGCCACCACCGCGCCCGGCTCGTCCTCGTCGACGGTCCAGCGCACGCCGTGGAGCATCTCGGTCGCGTCGAGCGGGGCGAGACCGGCGCTTGCGAACCGCTGCTCCCCCTCCCCGGCGCCGCTCCACGTGCCCCAGGCGACGGACGCCACCTCCAGCCCCATGGCCGTCCGCAGCGCCTCGGCCAGCGCCTCGACGTGCGCGCTGACGGCCCCGTACGCGCCCTGGCCGACGCCCCCGAAGGTCGCGGCGACGGAGGAGAAGCACACCAGCGCCTCCAGCGGCACGCCCGCCAGCTCGGCCAGCAGCGCGCCCGCCTCCCCGGCCCCCGCCAGGCTCTCCGACAGCAGCGCCGGGGTGAGCCGGCCGACCGGCACGTCCCCCGGCGGGGCGCCGGCGTGCACGGCGGCGGTGAGCGGCCGGTCCGCGGGGGCGGCCGCCAGGATCTCCTCCTGCTCCGGGCAGGTGCCGAGCGCCGTGGCGGGGATGCCGTCGGCGGTCAGCTCCGCCGCCTCCTCGTCCGTCCCCGCGCGGGTGCCGCCGGCCAGCAGCACGTGCGCCGCGCCCCCGGCCGCGAGCAGCCGCGCGACGGCGCCGCGGGGGCTGCCGTCGGGGCCGGCGACGAGCACGGTGCCGTGCGGCTGCCAGGGGCGGGCCGCGCGGCCCGCGGGGCGGGACCGGTGGGGGCGGGCGCGCACGAGGCGGCGTACGAACAGGCCCTCGGGGCGTACCGCCACCTCGTCCTCGCGCCGCTCGCCGGGGCCGGAGAGCGCCAACACGAGCGCGTCGGCAAGCCGCGACCACGCGCCGTCCGGGGGCGGGTCCACCCGGGGGCCGCCGGCCTCCGGCCGTTCCCCGGCAGTTGCCCCCTCCGGTACGTCCGCCTGCTTCATGTCCTCCTGCGGTACGTCCGACTGCGGTACGTCCCGCCGCGGCTCGTCCTCCTCCGGCAGGTCCACGAGCCCGCCCCACTGCCCCGGCTGCTCGTGCGCCACCGCCCGGCCCAGGCCCCAGACCGCGGCCTGGTCCGCCCGGGGGCCGGCATCGTCCCGGTCCACGGCGACGCCGCCCCGGGTCACCACCCAGAGCGGCGCGTCGAGCGCGGCGTCGGCCAGACCCTGCGCCAGCGCCAGCGTCGCGCTCATGCCCACGGTGAGGTACGACTCGCCGGGTGCCGTCGCGTCGTCGAACGCCAGCAGCGACAGCACACCGGCCGCGCCCTCGGGGGCGGCGTCGCGCAGCCGCGCGGCCAACGCCTCGCGCCCGGCCGCCGCGGCGTCCACCTCCAGCAGCCGGCAGCGCGCACCGCGCCCGGTCAGCGCCCGCAGCGCCGCGGCCGATGCGCCGGGCGCGTCGGCGGGGGCGACGACCAGCCAGTCTCCCCCGATACGCGCCGCGGCCCCCGGCTGCGCCGCCGCCCGCCACGCCACCCGGTAGTGCAGCCGGTCCTGGGCGGCGCTCTCCCGCCCCCGGGCCCGGTACTCGGCGAGCGCCGGCAGCACGGCGTCCAGCGCGGCCGGCTCCACGCCGACGGCCTTCGCCAGGGTCCTGGCGTCCCGCTGCTCCACGTGGTCCCAGAACCAGTCGTCCTGTCCCGTCTCCCCCGTCCCCTTCGCCGCCGGGGCGAGCCAGAACCGCTCGCGGTGGAAGGGGTACGTGGGCAGTTCGCGGCGGCGGGCGCCGGTGCCCGCGAACAGCTCGGGCCACGCGACCGGCAGCCCGGCCGTGTACGCCTCGCCCAGCGTGGTGAGGAAGCGGCCGGCGCCGCCGTCGTCGCGCCGCAGCGTGCCGAGCACCGCCGCGGCCCCGCCGGCGTCCTCGGCGTCGAGGACCTCCTGCACCGCCGCCGTGAGCACCGGGTGGGCTCCCACCTCGACGAACGCCCGGTGCCCCGCGCCGGCCAGCGCGCCGACCGCGGCGCCGAAGCGGACCGTGCTCCGCGCGTTGCGGTACCAGTACCCGGCGTCCAGGCCCGCGGTGTCGAAGGGCTCCCCGGTGACCGTGGAGACGAACCGGATCCGGCCGCGCCGCGGCCGGATGTCCTGCCAGCCGGCGAGCAGCCGGGCGCGGAGCGGTTCGATCTGCGGCGAGTGCGCGGCGAAGTCGACCCGCACCCTGCGGGCGTCCACGTCCTCGGCGGCGAGCGCGGCCAGCAGTTCGTCGAGCGCCCCGGTCTCGCCGGAGACCACGACCCCGGCGGGGCCGTTGACGGCCGCGACCGTCAGCCGGTCCGCCCAGGGCGCGAGCCGGTCGGCCGCGGCCTTCTCGGGCAGCGGTACGACGGCCATGCCGCCCTGCCCCGCCAGGCCGTGCAGCACGGCCCCCCGGTGGGCGATGACGGCGGCGCCGTCCTCCAGGGAGAGCCCGCCCGCGACGACGGCCGCGGCGATCTCGCCCTGCGAGTGGCCCGCGACGGCCGCGGGCCGCACCCCGCACGCCTGCCACAGCTCGGCGAGCGCCACGGAGACGGCCCACTGCGCGGGCTGGACGACGTCGGCCCGCTCCAGGTCGGGGCCTTCGGCGTGCCGCAGTACGTCGCCGAGCGACCAGTCGACGTGCGGCGCCAGCGCCTTCTCGCAGGCGGCGATGTGCTCGGCGAACACCGGTGAGGCGGCGAGCAGTTCGCGGCCCATCCCGGCCCAGTGGGAGCCGCCGCCGCCGAAGAGGAACACCGGCCCCGTGTCGGCGGCCTCCGGCAGCGCCCGGCCGCGTACGACACCCGCCGCGGACCGCCCGTCGGCCAGCGCGCGCAGGCCCTGGGCGAAGCCGTCCGCGTCGGCGGCGGTGACCACCGCGCGGTGCGGGAAGGCCCGGCGGCCGGCGGCGAGCGTGAACCCGGTGTCCAGCACCGCGGGCGGCGCCGCGGGGTCCGCGGTGAGGTGGTCGTGCAGGCGGGCGGCCTGGGCGCGCAGTTCGTCCTCGGTACGGGCCGACAGCGGCCACGGCGCCGGTGCCCCGGCGCGGGTGCCGACCACGAGCGGCGCCGGCCCTTCCGCGGGGCCGTCCCCGGGCTCCGGGGGCTCCGCGGGCGCCTCCTCCAGGATCAGGTGCGCGTTGGTGCCGCTGACCCCGAACGCCGAGACGCCCGCGCGGCGCGGCCGGCCCGTCTGCGGCCACTCCCGGTGCTCGGTGAGCAGCCGCACCTCCCCCGCCGTCCAGTCGACGTGCGGCGTCGGCTCGTCCACGTGCAGGCTCGCGGGCAGCTGCCCGTGGCGGAGCGCCAGGACCATCTTGATGATCCCGGCGACGCCCGCCGCAGAACCGGTGTGGCCGAAGTTCGACTTCAACGAGCCGAGCCACAGCGGCCGTTCCGCGGGCCGCCCCTGCCCGTACGTGGCCAGCAGCGCCTGCGCCTCGATGGGGTCGCCGAGCGTGGTGCCCGTGCCGTGCGCCTCCACGGCGTCGACGTCCCCGGGCGCCAGGCCGGCGGCGGCGAGGGCGGCGCGGATGACGCGCTGCTGCGCGGGGCCGTTGGGGGCGGACAGGCCGTTGCTGGCGCCGTCCTGGTTGACGGCGGAGCCGCGGATCACCGCGAGCACCGGGTGCCCGTGGCGCCGCGCGTCGGACAGCCGCTCCAGCAGGAGCATCCCCACACCCTCGCCCCACCCGGTCCCGTCGGCCGCCGCCGCGAAGGGCTTGCACCGGCCGTCCGGCGCCAGCCCCCGCTGCCGGCTGAACTCCACGAACCCGCCGGGTGTCGACAGCACCATCACCCCGCCCGCGAGCGCCAGTTCGCACTCCCCCGTACGCAGCGACCCGACGGCGGCATGGGTGCTCACCAGCGACGACGAGCAGGCGGTGTCCACCGTCAGCGCCGGGCCCTCCAGGCCGAAGGAGTACGAGATCCGCCCGGACAGCACGCTCGCGGCGTTGCCCGTCATCACGTAGCCCTCGACGCGGTCGGACGTCGTCGTCGTGAGCATCCCGTAGTCCTGGCCGCTGCTCCCGACGAAGACGCCGGTGCGGCTGCCCGCGAGCGACGACACGTCGATGCCCGCCCGCTCGACGGCCTCCCACGCCGCCTCCAGCGCGAGCCGCTGCTGCGGGTCCATGGCCAGGGCCTCGCGCGGCGAGATGCCGAAGAACTCCGCGTCGAAGTCCCCCGCGTCGTGCAGGAATCCGCCGTGGCGCACGTAGCTGGTGCCCGGGTGGTCGGGGTCGGGGTGGTACAGCCCGTCGAGGTCCCAGCCACGGTCCGCGGGGAACCCGCCGATCACGTCACGCCCCGCGGCCAGCAGCTCCCACAGCGCCTCCGGCGTGGCCGCCCCGCCGGGGAACCGGCAGGCCATGCCGACGACGGCGATCGGCTCCCGCTCGCGCCGGTCCGCCTGCCGCAGCCGGCGCATGGCCTCGTGCAGGTCGACGGTCACGCGCTCCAGGTAGTCCCGCAGGCGCGACTCGTTGCCCGCGGGCGTCGGGCCGGCGGTGTCCGCGGTGGCGGTGTTCGCGGTAGCGGTGCCCGCGGTGTTCGTCATGGCGGTCCTCATTGCTGGCCGCGACCGGGCCCGAAGGTGCCCAGCCGCTCGTCGATGAACGCGAACAACTCGTCGTCGGTGAACCCCGCCACGGCCTCCGCGACCTCCGGGCGCGAGGGGTACGCGGGGTCGTGGTCCGGGGCGCCGGGTCCGGCGGCGCCGTGTCCGGTGCCCTCGTACGCGGCCGCCGGCTCCTCCGGCCCGCCCGTGCCCAGCAGTTCGCCGGCCAGGAACTCCGCGACCGCCACCGGTGTCGGGTGGTCGAAGACGAGGGTCGTCGGCAGCCGCAGGCCGGCCGTCTCGCCGAGCCGGTTGCGCAGGGAGACGGCGGCCAGGGAGTCGAACCCCAGCTCCTGGAACGGCCGGTGCGGGTCCACCGCCTCCGCCCCGGGGTGGCCGAGCACCACGGCCGCGGCCGTACGCACCAGCGTCAGCAGCTCCGCCGCGCGCTCGTCCGGGTCGAGCCCCGCCAGCCGGGCGACGAGCCCGGACCCGCCGTCCTCGCCGGCCGCGCCCCCGGCGTCGTCCGCGCCGCCGCCCGGGGCGCCGGCCGCCTCGGGCAGGGCGCCGAGGAGAGGGCTGGGGCGCACGGCGGCGAACACCGGCCCGAGGCGGGCCCAGTCGACATCCGCGACGGCGACGAAGGTCTCGTCGTGGTCGAGCGCCTGCTGGAGCGCCGCGAGCGCCAGCGGGGTCGGCAGCCCGCCGAGCCCGCGCCGGAGGAGCTGCTCCTGCCGGTCCGCGTCGACGGTGCCGTCCGGCGCGCCGACCGACACGTCCGCCCACGGCCCCCACGCCAGCGACGTCGCCGCCAGCCCGGCGGCCCGCCTGGCGTGGGCGAGCGCGTCGAGGGACGCGACACCGGCGGCGTGGGCGCCCTGGCCGGCGCTGCCCCACACGCCGGCGACGGAGGAGAAGAGGACGAACGCGGCCGGTGCCAGGCCGAGTTCGAGGGTCAGCTCGTGCAGCAGCCGGGCCCCTCCGGCGCGTACGGCCAGGACGTCGGCGAGGTCGCCGGGGGTCAGGTCGGCGAGCGGCGACCAGGTGTCCGCCTCGGCGGTGTGGATGACGGTGGCGAGGGGCCGGTCGGGGGGCAGGGAGGTCAGGAGGGTGCGTACGGACGCGCGGCCGCGGAGGTCGGCGTCGGCGACGGTGACGGCACCGGCGCCCAAGCCGGTCAGCTCGGCGACGAGTTCGGCGGCCGGTTCCGCATCCGCCCGGGCGCCCGGGTGGCGGGTGAGCACGAGGTGGTCGGCTCCCGCGCGGGCGAGATGCCGGGCGACGAGCAGCCCCATGCCCGTCGTGCCGCCGGTGACGAGCGAGACGTCCCGGAAGTGGTACGTGCCGGGGGGCGGCCCGGCGTGCGGCGCGCGGGTGAGCCGGGGGACATGGGCGGCGTCGTCGCGGACGGCGAGCTGGGTCTCGTGGCTGCGGGGTGCGTCGGCGAGGTGCTGGACGAGGCGGGCGTAGTGGTGGGGCTGCGGGTCGGCGGGCAGGTCGACGAGCCCGGAGACGTGCTCGGGGTGTTCGAGCGCGGCGACCCGGCCGAGACCCCAGGTCTGCGCGTGGTCCCGATCGGGCGGTGCGTCGCCGGGGGTGGCACGGACGGCGTGGGTGGTGAGGGTCCACAGCGCGGCGGGGGCGGGCCGCGGGCTCTGGAGCTGGCGGAGGAGGGTCGCGGGGTCGGGGTCGAGGTTGAGGATGCCGGCGGGGTCGGGGTGTTCGGGGTCGGTGGTGACGGCGGCACCGGCGGCTTCGAGGGCGTCGATCAGGGCGGCCGGCGGGGACACGCCGGGCCGGGGGAGGAGCAGCCAGGTCCCGGAGAGGGCGGGGACGTCGGCCGGGGGGTGGTGGGGCTGCCAGGTGAGGTCGTAGCGCCAGGAGTTGAGGGCGTCGCGGGTGGTGGTGGCCTCGGACGGGGCGAGCCAGAGGTGTTGGCGCTGGAAGGGGTAGGTGGGGAGGTCGGCGGGTGGCGCGGCGGCGTCGAATGTTGCGTCGAGGCCGTGGGCGTGGGTGTGGGCGAGTGCGAGGGCGAGGCGGTGGGGGGTGTCGTCGTTGCGGTGGAGGGTGGCGTGGGTGACGGCGTCGGAGTCGGCGGCGTCGATGGTGTCTTCGACGGCGGTGAGCAGGCCGGGGTGGGGGCTGGGTTCGACGAAGTGGCCGTAGCCGTCGGCGAGGAGGGCCTGCACGGTCTGGTGGAAACGGACCGGCGAACGCAGGTTGGTGAACCAGTAATCCGAGGTCAGGGTGGTGGTGTCGACCGGCCCGGCACTCACGGTGGAGTAGAACGGGATGTCCGCAGTACGGGGCTCGATGCCCGACAGCCGTGCCTCCAGATCCGCTTCCAACGGCTGGACCAGCGGCGTGTGCGAGGCATACGTCACCGGGATGCGGCGGTGGCGGATCTCGTTACGGGCGCAATGCTCCTGCACCGCATCCAACGCGCCCGCCGGACCAGCAACGACCACGGCCGTAGGTCCGTTGACCGCCGCAACCGACACATCTCCCGAGACACCGCAGTCCTTGAACAGCGCATCCGCACCAGTCTCGTCCAACGCCACGGACAGCATCCCGCCCGTACCCGCAAGAGCCGTCAACGCCTGCGACCGCTGCGCGACCACCCGCGCCGCATCCTCCAGGCTCAACGCCCCCGCCACGCAGGCAGCCGCTATCTCACCCTGCGAGTGACCGATGACCGCGTCCGGGCGCACACCGTGGTGCTCCCACCAGCGGGTCAACGCCACCATCACCGCCCACAGCGCCGGCTGCACCACCTCCACCGGCTCCAACACAGCAGGATCATCACTCGTGAGCACGTCGAGCAGATCGAAGTGGACGTGCGGGGACAGCGCTTCGGCACACGCCGTCAGCGCCTCCGCGAACACCGGCGACTCGGCGAACAACCGGGCACCCATACCCACCCACTGCGACCCCTGCCCCGGATAGACGAACACCGTCTTCCCCGGTGCTCCTGCCCGCCCGGTCACCACCCCCGGATGCGGCACATCCGCGGCCAGCGCCTCCAGGCCCGCGAGCAGTTCCTGCCGTCCCTCTCCGACGACCACCGCGTGCCGGGACAGCCGCGCCCGCGCCCGCAGCGCCGCCGCGACGGCCGCAGGCTCCAGCTCCGGGCGCTGCGACACGTATGCGTGCAGCATCCCGGCGTACGCGCGCAGCGCCTCGTCTCCGCGTGCGGACAGCGGTACCCCCACGGGCCCCGTCGCCGCCACCGCCGGGGGTTCGGGCTCCGGCTCGGCCTGTTCGAGGATCACGTGCGCGTTCGTGCCGCTGATCCCGAACGACGAGACCGCCGCCCGCCGGGGCCTGTCCACCTCCGGCCACGCGCGGGGCCCGGTCAGCAGCCGTACCGCGCCCGACTCCCAGTCGACGTGCGGCGTCGGCTCCTCCGCGTGCAGCGTTGCCGGCAGTCGGCCGTGCCGCATCGCCTGGACCATCTTGATGATCCCGGCGACACCGGCCGCGGCCTGGGCGTGCCCGATGTTGGACTTGACCGACCCCAGCCACAGCGGGCTGTCCGCGTCGCGCTCCCGCCCGTACGTCGACAGCAGCGCCTCGGCCTCGATCGGGTCGCCCAGCTCCGTGCCCGTGCCGTGCGCCTCGACCGCATCGACGTCGCCCAGCCCCAGCCCGGCGCTGTCGAGGGCGGCCCGGATCACCCGCTGCTGCGACGGCCCGTTGGGCGCGGTCAGGCCGTTACTCGCGCCGTCCTGGTTCACCGCAGAGCCGCGCATGACCGCCAGTACGCGGTGGCCCTCCCGGCGGGCCACCGACAGCCGCTCGACCACCAGCACGCCGACGCCCTCGGCCCAGCCCGTACCGTCCGCACCCGCCGCGAACGACTTGCACCGACCGTCCGCCGACAGCCCACGCTGCCGGCTGAACTCCACGAACGTCCCCGGACCCGCCATCACCGTCACGCCACCCGCGAGCGCCATATCGCACTCACCCGTACGCAGCGACTGCGCCGCCAAGTGCAACGCCACCAGCGACGACGAACACGCCGTGTCCACCGTCACCGCCGGACCTTCCAGCCCGAACGCATACGACACCCGCCCCGACGCCACGCTGCCGGTGTTGCCCGTGCCGACGTAGCCCGCGACCTCGTCGGGCAGCTCGGGGAGCCAGGAGGCGTAGTCGTGGTACATCAGGCCCGTGAAGACGCCGGTGCGGCTGCCGCGTACCGCGGCCGGGTCGATGCCCGCGCGCTCGAAGGCCTCCCAGCTCGTCTCCAGCAGCAGCCGCTGCTGCGGGTCCATGGCGAGGGCTTCCTTCGGCGAGATGCCGAAGAAGTCGGCGTCGAAGTCGCCCGCGTCGTGCAGGAATCCGCCGTGCCGCGCGTAGCTGGTGCCGGGGTGGTCCGGGTCGGGGTGGAAGAGGGTGTGCAGGCCCCAGCCGCGGTTGGTGGGGAAGCCGGTGACGGCGTCCCGGCCGGTGGCGACGAGCTGCCACAGGTCGTCGGGGGAGGTGACGCCGCCGGGGTAGCGGCAGGCCATGCCGACGATGGCGATCGGTTCGTTCGCGGCGGCCGCGGCGGGCGGCGGTGCGGTGGCGGCGGACTCGGCGCGGTCGCCGAGGAGTTCGCGGCCGAGGTAGCCGGCGAGGGCCCGCGGGTCCGGGTAGTCGAAGACGAGCGTCGCGGGCAGGCGTCGGCCGACGGTGTCGGCGAGGCGGTTGCGCAGCTGCACGGCCGTCAGCGAGTCGAAGCCGAGGTCCTTGAAGCCGCGGGTCGGCTCGATCGGGGTGGTGCGCGGGTGGCCGAGCACGGCGGCAACGTCGGCGGCCACGACGTCGAGCAGCGCCGCCTTCCGGTCCTTCGGGGCGAGTGCGGCGAGGCGGTCGGCGAGGGGTACGCCCGCGGCGTCGCCTGCGGTCCGTGCGGCGCGGCGCGGGCCGGCGGCGGGGGCGGGCGCGAGGGCGCGCAGGGGTGCGGGCAGCGTCGCGTCGCGGGCGTGGGCGCGCAGCGCGGCGGTTTCGAGGCGTACGGCTGCGAGGCTCGGCTCCGAGTCGGCGATCGCGGCGTCGAAGAGGTCGAGGGCCTGCCGCGTCTCCAGGGGCAGCAGCCCGTTGCGGGCCATCCGCGCGATGTCCGCCTCCGTGAGGTGGGCGGTGATGCCGCTCGTCTCCGCCCACAGCCCCCAGGCGATGGCGTGCGTACGGGGCCGGGTGCGGGCCAGGGCGTCGAGGAAGGCGTTGGCGGCCGCGTAGTTGGCCTGGCCGGGGGTGCCGAGGGCCGCGGTGGTGGAGGAGAAGAGGACGAAGGCCACGTCCGGGAGGTGGGCGGTGGCCCGGTGGAGGTGCAGGGCGGCGTCGACCTTGGGGGCGAGGACCGCGTGCAGCCGCTCCGGGGTGAGGCCGGTGACCAGCGCGTCGTCGACGACGCCGGCGGTGTGGACCACGGCGCGCAGCGGGTGGCCGGGGTCGATGCCGTCGACGAGCGCGCGGGCGGCCTGCGGGTCGGCGAGGTCGCGGGCGGAGACGGTGACGGTGGCGCCCAGTTCGGTCAACTCGTCGCGCAGGCGGGCCGCGTGGGCGGTCCGGTCGCCCTGGCGGGAGACGAGGTGGAGGTGGCGGGTGCCGTGGTGGGTGACCAGGTGGCGGGCGACGAGGCCGGCGAGGGTACCCGTGCCGGTGACGAGGACGGTGGCGTCGGGGTCCGCGGCCCAGGCGGGGGGTGCGGCGGCGGGGCCGGGGGTGTGGCGGGTCAGGCGGGGGGCGGTGAGCCGCCGGTCCCGTAGCGCCGCGTGCGGCTCGCCGGCGGCCAGGGCCGATGCCACGAGGTCCGGCGCCGGGGTGCCGTGCAGGTCCAGGAGTACGAACCGGCCGGGGGACTCCGACTCCGCGACCCGTACGAGCGCCTGCACCGGCTCCCGCACCAGCGCCGGCACGTCGTCCCCGGCGACCAGCACGAGCGCGGCGTCGGCGAGGCCGTCCGCCGCGGCCCAGGACCGGACGAGGGACAGGGCTTCGGCGCAGGCCGCGTGGATGCTCTCCGCCGCCGGCTCGGCGTCGCGGACGGAGGTGAGGGGCGTGAAGACCGCGGCGGGCGGCTCGGTCCCGTCCGCGGCCACGGCGGCGGCCAGTTCGGCGGGGCCGGCGAAGACGGGCCCGTCGAAGCCGGTCCAGGGGGCGGTGCCCAGCGCCGCCCAGCTGCCGGCGTCCCGCTGCGGGATGCCGGTCAGGGGCGCCCACTCCCGGCGGAACAGCATGTCCCGTACGGCAGCCGAGGCGGTGTTCGCGGCGGCGGTCACGGCGTCGGGTGCCATCGCGCGCAGCGTCAGCCGCTCCACGGTGACGACCGGCTGCCCGGCCGGGTCGGTGGCGTGGAGGGTGACCGCGTCGGGTCCCGCGGGCGTGATCCGTACGCGCAGGGTGGTGGCGCCGGTGGCGTGCAGCCGGATGCCCGCCCAGGCGAAGGGGAGGCGGACCGCTTCGTCCGGGGCGGTGCCTGCGCCGAGGGCGAGTCCGTGCAGGGCGGCGTCCAGCAGGGCGGGGTGCACGCCGAAGGCGTCGGCGTCGGTGAAGGCGTCGTCCGGCAACTCCACGTCGGCGTGGAGCTGGTCGCCTTCGGCGTTCCGCCACAGGCGCCGGAGTCCGCGGAAGGTGGGCCCGTAGCGGTAGCCGCGCTCGGCCAGCGCCGGATACGCGCCGGTCAGGTCCACGGCGCTAGCGCCGGCCGGCGGCCACGCGCCGTCGGCGGGCGGCGCGGGGTGGGTCCCGGCGTGCGGCCCGGGGGCGGGGAGGAGCGTTCCCTCGGCGTGGCGGGTCCACGGTGTGCCGTCGCCGTCACCTGCACCCGCCCGGCGGGAGTGGACGGTGACGGGCCGGCGGTCGTCGGCGTCGCCCGCTCCCACGGCGACCTGGATGTCGAGCGCCCCGGTCGCCGGGACGCGCAGCGGGACGGCGAGGGTCAACTCCTCGACATGGCCGCCGCCGAGCTGCTGCGCCGCGTGCAGCGCCAGCTCCACCAGCGCGGTGCCGGGGAGCAGGACGGTGTCCCCCACGGCGTGGTCCGCGAGCCAGGGGTGGGTGTGGAGGGAGAGGCGGCCGGTGAGGACGAGGCCGTCGGCGGTGGCGTCGGCCAGCTCCACGACGGCGCCGAGCAGGGGGTGTTCGGTGGTGCCGAGGCCGGCGCGGGTGACGTCGCCGGTGGTGGCGGGGGCGAGCCAGTGGTGCCGGTGCTGGAAGGGGTAAGTGGGCAGGTCGGTGAGTCGGGCCGCGGGGAGGAGCACGTCCCAGCGCGGGGTGGCGGCGTGGTGGGTGTGGAGGGTGGCCAGCGCGGCGAGGAGGGTGCGGACCTGGTCGTGGGTGCGGCGCTGGAGGGGGACGGTGAGGGCCGTCTCCTCCGTGTCGGCGAGGCATTCGGCGGCGAGGGTGGCCAGCGCGGCGTCGGGTCCGGTCTCCACGTACGTCGTCACACCCGCGGCGCGTAGGGCCTCGACGGCCTCGGAGAACCGGACCGGCTCGCGGACCTGACGCACCCAGTACTCCGGATCCACCAGCCGGTCTGCATCATCCCCGGCCAGAGGTATCCGCGGCGGATGGAACGTCAGCGTGCGGACGACCTCGCGGAACGGGGCCAGCATCCCGTCCATGTGCGGGGAGTGGAACGCGTGGCTCACGTGCAGCTCACGCGCACGGAACCGCTCGGCGACCGCACGGGCGGCACCGGCGTCACCGGAAATGACGGTGGTGGTCGGGCTGTTGACCGCGGCGATCGCCACGCCCTCGGTCAGATGCGGGACGACCTCCTCCTCCGAGGCACGCAGCGAGATCATGACGCCCGTCGCGGGCATCTCCTGCATGAGCCGGGCCCGCGTGGCGACCAGCAGGGCCGCATCCGCGAGATCGAGGACACCGGCGCAGTGCGCGGCAGCCACCTCCCCCACCGAATGACCCGCCAGACAGTCCGGCGTGACACCCCAGTGGCCGAGCAGCCGGAAGAGCGCGACTTCAAGCGCGAACAGCGCGGGCTGCGCGTACCCCGTACGCCCCAGCACCTCGGCCTCCGCCTCGAACATCACCTCACGCAACGGCCGGTCCAGATGCGGGTCGAGCGCCGCCGCCACCTCGTCCAGCGCCTCCGCGAAGACCGGGAACCCCGCGTACAACTCCCGCCCCATCCCCGGGAACTGGCTCCCCTGCCCCGTGAACAGGAACGCCGTCAGGTCCCGCGCGGTCGCGACGTGCCCCGGCCGCTCCGCCTCCCCCGCCGCCACCTCGCCGAGCCGGCGCACCAGTTCCCCGCGGTCGCCCGCCAGCAGCACCGCGCGGCGGTCGAGCGTCGCGCGCGTCGTCGCCAGGGAGCGGGCCAGGGACGGGAGGTCCAGGTCGTCCCGCCGGTCCTCGACGTGCGCGAGGAGCCGGGCCGCCTGGGCGCGCAGGGCGTCGTCGGACTTGGCCGACAGCGGGACCGGCAGCGGCACGGGGTACGCGGCGGGCGGCGGCGCGGACGCGGTGTCCGGCGCGGACGCGGTGTCCGGGGCGGCCGGGGCCTCTTCCAGGATCACGTGGGCGTTCGTGCCGCTGATGCCGAACGAGGACACCCCGGCCCGGCGCGGCCGGTCCGCCGCGGGCCACCGCCTGGCGTCCGCGAGCAGCGCGACGGCCCCCGAGGTCAGGTCGACGTGCGGTGTCGGCTCGTCCACATGCAGCGTCGCCGGCAACTCCCCGTGCCGCATCGCCTGGACCATCTTGATGATCCCCGCGACACCCGCCGCCGCCTGGGCGTGCCCGATGTTGGACTTGATCGACCCCAGCCACAGCGGCCGCTCCACGGGACGCTCCTGGCCGTACGTCGCGAGCAGCGCCTCCGCCTCGATCGGGTCGCCCAGCGGCGTGCCCGTGCCGTGCGCCTCCACGGCGTCGACGTCGCCGGGGCGCAGCCCGGCGTTGTCGAGCGCCGCGCGGATGACGCGCTCCTGGGACGGGCCGTTGGGGGCGGTCAGCCCGTTGCTCGCGCCGTCCTGGTTGACGGCGGAGCCGCGGATCACCGCGAGCACCTTCCGTCCGTTGCGGCGCGCGTCCGACAGCCGTTCCAGGGCCAGTACGCCGACGCCCTCGGCCCAGCCCGTGCCGTCCGCACCCGCCGCGAACGGCTTGCACCGGCCGTCGGGCGCCAGCCCGCGCTGCCGGCTGAACTCCACGAAGACGCCGGGGCTCGTCATCACCGCCACGCCGCCCACCAGCGCCGTCCCGCACTCCCCGGCGCGCAGCGCGTTCACCGCCAGGTGCAGCGCGACCAGGGACGACGAGCACGCGGTGTCGACCGTCACCGAGGGCCCTTCGAGCCCGAAGACGTACGACACCCGCCCGGACTGCACGCTCGCCGCGATGCCGGTCAGGCGGTGTCCGGCCACGTCCGGCACGGTCTCGTGCAGCGCGGGGCCGTAGTCCTGGCGTACGCCGCCGACGAAGACGCCGGTGCGGCTGCCGCGCAGCGACGCCGGGTCGATTCCGGCGCGCTCGAACGCCTCCCAGCTCGTCTCCAGCAGCAGCCGCTGCTGCGGGTCCATCGCCAGCGCCTCGCGCGGCGAGATCCCGAACAGCTCGGCGTCGAAGTCGCCCGCGCCGTCGAGGAATCCGCCCTCGCGCACGTAGCTGGTGCCCGGCTTGTCCGGGTCGGGATCGTGCAGGGCGTCGAGGTCCCAGCCCCGGTCGGTGGGGAACGCGGTCACCGCGTCGCGGCCCGCGGCCACGAGGTCCCACAGTTCCTCCGGCGAGCCGACGCCGCCGGGGAAGCGGCAGGCCATGCCGACGATCGCGACGGGCTCGCGCGCGGCCTCGGCCAGCCGCCGGTTCTCGCGCTTGAGCTGCTTGCCCTCGCGCAGCGACTTGCGCAGGGCCTCGACGAGGCTTTCGGTCGACGGAGTGCTGCTCATCGCGCGTCACCCTGTTCGGAGTCGGAGTCGTCGTCGCCGAGGGCCATGTCGATCAGGCTCTGGGCGTCCAGGGAGTCCAGGTCGGCGTCGCCGTCCGCGTCCGCGTCGAAGTCGTCGGCCTCCGCGGTTCGCGCGGGCTGCGCGGGGGGCGGGGCGGCGTCGTCCGCCGCGAGGGCGAGCAGCGCGTCCAGCAGCCCCGCGTCGCGGAGCCGCGCGGGCGACAGGCCCGCCAGCGCGGCGCGCACCGCCGCCTCGTCGGCGCCCGGGTCCTCCCCGGCGGCCGGCTCGGCGGCGGCCGGGTCCGCGGGGGCGGCCGCCAGCAGCCCGGCGAGGTGGTCGGCCAGCGCCTGCGGCGTCGGCCGGTCGAAGAGCAGCCCCGCCGGGAGCCGCAGCCCCGTCGCCCGCGCGAGCCGGTTGCGCAGCTCCACCGAGGTCAGCGAGTCGAACCCCAGCTCCGCGAACGCCGCGTCGGGCGCCAGCGCCCCGGCATCCGCGTGCCCCAGCACCGCCGCCGACTCCCGGCACACCAGGTCGAGCACGGCGTTGCGGCGCTCGGCCGCGGTCGCCCCGGCGAGGCGCCGCGCGAGGTCACCGGCCGCCGCGGGCCCGCCCTTGTCGCGTACGGGCCGGCCGCCGCCCTGCGCGCCCCGCACCAACTCGCGGAGCAGCGGCGGCACGTCGTCCCCGCGCGCCCGCAGCGCCGCCGGGTCCAGCTTGACCGGCAGCGACACGGCCTCCGTCACCTCAAGGGCGGCGTCGAACAGCCGCAGCCCCTCCGCCTCCGACAGCGCCCCCGACCCCGCGCGCGCCAGCCGCGCCCGGTCCGTACCGCCCAGCCCGGCGTTCATCCCGCCCGGCTGGTCCCACAGCCCCCAGGCCAGCGACACCGCGGGCAGCCCGCGGGCCCGCCGGTGCCCGGCGAGGGCGTCGAGGAAGGCGTTCGCCGCCGCGTAGTTGGCCTGCCCCGGCGCGCCCAGCGTGCCTGCCGCGGACGAGAACAGGACGAAGAGCGCCAGGTCGGCGTCCCGCGTCAGCTCGTGCAGCGCCCACGCCGCGTCGGCCTTCGGCGCGAGGGCGGTACGCAGCCGCTCCGCGGTCATCGACGCGAGTACGCCGTCGTCCAGGACGCCCGCCGTGTGGACGACGCCGGTCAGCGGGTGGGCGGCGGGCACGGCGGCGAGCAGCGCGGCCAGCGCCTCCCGGTCGGCCACGTCACAGGCGGCCACGGTGACCGCGGCGCCCAGCTCCTCCAGTTCCGCGACGAGTTCCGCCACGCCGGGTGCCGCGGCGCCGCGCCGCCCGGCGAGGAGCAGGTGGCGGATCCCGTACGCGGTCACCAGGTGGCGGGCGATCAGCCCGCCGAGCGCCCCGGTGGCACCGGTGACGAGCACCGTGCCGTCCGGGTCCGGGGGGCGCGGCACGGTCAGCGCGACCTTCCCGCGGTGCCGGGCCTGGCTGATGTGGCGGAACGCCTCGGGTGCCGCCCGTACGTCCCAGACCGTCAGCGGCGGCAGCGTGAGCGCGCCCTCGCCGAACAGCGCCATCACCTCGCCGAACATCGCGGCGATCCGTTCGGCCCCCGCGTCCATCAGGTCGTACGCCGTGTACTCGACGCCCTCGTGCGCGGCCCGTACGGCATCCGCGTCCCTGATGTCCGTCTTGCCCATCTCCAGGAACCGGCCGCCGGGCCGCAGCAGCCGGAGCGAGGCGTCGGTGAACTCCTGGGCCAGCGAGTTCAGCACCACGTCGACGCCGCCGCCGGCGTCGCGGAAGGCGGCCTCGAAGTCGAGCGTGCGGGACGAGGCGACGTGGTCGGCGGGCAGCCCCAGCGCGTGCAGCGCCGCCTGCTTGCCGGGGCTCGCCGTGCCGTACACCTCGGCGCCGAGGTGCCGGGCGAGCTGCACGGCCGCCGTCCCGACGCCGCCGGCCGCCGCGTGCACCAGCACCGACTGGCCGGGCTTGAGGGCGCCGAGGTCCACGAGGCCGTAGTAGGCGGTGAGGTAGACGACGGGGACGGTGGCGGCCTGCGCGAAGGTCCAGTCGCGGGGCATCGGCGCCAGGAGCCGCCGGTCGGCGGTGGCGAGCGGGCCGACCGCGCCCCGCACCATCCCGAACACCCGGTCACCGGGCGCCAGATCGGTGACGTCCGGCGCGGTCTCGACGACGATCCCGGCGGCTTCGCCGCCGATGGCCACCTCGCCCGGGTACATGCCGAGGGCGCCCAGCACGTCGCGGAAGTTCAGCCCGGCGGCGCGTACGGACAGCCGGACGTGGCCCGGTGCCAGGGGCGCGGTCGCCTCGGGCGCGGGCAGCAGCGCGAGGTTGTCCAGCGATCCGGGCGCGGTCACGCCGAGCCGCCACGCCGCGGCGCCGGCCCGCGGTACGAGCGCGGGGGCGGCGGCGCGGGCGAGGCGGGCGGCGAGCGGGGTGCCGGCGCGGACGGCGAGTTGCGGCTCGCCGGAGGCGACCGCCCGCGGCAGGGCGCGCAGGGACTCGGGGGTGCCGTCGGTGTCGACGAGGAGCAGCCGCCCGGGGTGCTCGGCCGCCGCGGCCCGTACGAGGCCCCAGGCGGTGGCGGCGGCGAGGTCGGGGTCCTCCTCGGCGCCGACGGCGACGGCGCCGCGGGTGAGGACGGCGAGGCGGGTGGCGGCGAGGCGTTCCTCGGCGAGCCACGCCTTGATCGTGTCCAGCGTGCGGACGGCGACCGTGTGCGCGGCGGCGGGGGCGGGCCCGGGTACGTCGCCGGTGGTGACGGGGAGCACGAGCAGGCCGGGCACCTCGGGCAGCGCGGCGGGGTCGAGCCCGGTGACGGAGCGGGCGGCGGGCAGCGCGGCGAGCAGGTCGCCGGCGCCGCCGGTGGTGAGCACGGCCCAGGTCGCGGCGTCTTCTGCCGCGTCGCCGGCCGCGTCGCCGGCCGTGTCGGCGGCGAGCGGCTGCCAGGTGAGGCGGTGGAGCGAGTCGTGCGGGGCGGGGGCGAGCGGGCGCAGCAGCAACGTCCCCACGGAGACGACGGGTCGGCCGGTCGCCGGGTCGGTGGCGTCGAGCCTGACGGCGTGGTCGCCGGTGGGGACGATACGTACCCGCAGGGCACCGGCCCGCGTGCGGTGAACGTGGACGTCCGTCCAGCTGAAGGGGAGGTACCCGGTGCCGTCCTGCTCGTCGCCGGTGAGGGCCACGGCGTGCAGCGCGGCGTCGAAGAGGGCCGGGTGCAGCGCGAACCGGTCGGCGCCGGGGGCGGCGCCGGTGTCCGCGGCGACCTCGGCGAGGACGGCGTCGCCGTGGCGCCACGCGGCGTGCAGCCCGCGGAAGGCGGGGCCGTAGCGCAGGCCGGCGGCGTCGAGCCGCTCGTACAGCTCCTCCGGCGGGACGGGGACGGCGCCCGGCGGGGGCCAGGCGGCGGATTGAGGGGAGACGGCCGGGGCGGGTGGCTCGGTCTCCGCGGCGGTGCCGTGGGCGTGGCGGGTCCAGGGCGCACGGTTGCCGTCGTCGCCGGCGGGGCGGGAGTGGACGGCGACCTCGGCGCCCTCGACGGCCACCTGCAGTTCGACGGCCCCGGTCGCGGGGATCGCCAGGGGCGCGGTGAGGACGAGTTCGTCCAGCGCGGCGCGTCCGGCGTGGCGGGCGGCGTGGAGGGCGAGTTCGAGGAACGCGGTGCCGGGGAGGAGGACGGAGTCCCCCACGGCGTGGTCGGCGAGCCAGGGGTGGGTGCGGAGGGACAGGGTGCCCGCGAAGACCGTCGCGCCGTCGCGGTCGGCGAGCACGACGGCCGGGCCGATCAGCGGATGGTGACCGGCGGTGGCGGAGGCGGGAGGCGCGTCGAGCCACAGGCGTTGGCGCTGGAAGGGGTAGGTGGGCAGGTCGGTCAGTCGGGCCGCGGGGAGGAGCACGTCCCAGCACGGGGTGGCGGCGTGGTGGGTGTGGAGGGTGGCCAGCGCGGCGAGGAGAGTGGGGACCTGCTCGCGCGCGCGGCGCTGGAGGGGGACCGTGAGGGCCGGGATCTCGGTGTCGGCGAGGCATTCGGCGGCGAGCGTGGTGAGCGCGGCGTCGGGTCCGGTCTCCACGTACGTCGTCACACCCGCGGCGCGTAGGGCCTCGACGGCCTCGGAGAACCGGACCGGCTCGCGGACCTGACGCACCCAGTACTCCGGATCCACCAGGCGATCCGCATCCCCGGCCAGGGGTATCCGCGGCGGATGGAACGTCAGCGTGCGGACGACCTCGCGGAACGGGGCCAGCATCCCGTCCATGTGCGGGGAGTGGAACGCATGACTCACGTGCAGCTCACGGGAGCGGAACCGCTCCGCGACCGCGCGCGCCTCGGCCGCGTCGCCGGAGATGACCGTGGTGGAAGGGCTGTTGAGCGCCGCGATCGCCACGCCCCCGGTGAGGTGCGGGGTGACCTCCTCGGCGGACGCCTGGAGGGAGATCATGACTCCCGTGGCGGGCATCTCCTGCATGAGCCGGGCCCGCGTGGCGACCAGCAACGCCGCATCGGCCAGGTCGAGGACACCGGCGCAGTGAGCGGCGGCCACCTCCCCCACCGAATGACCCGCCAGACAGTCCGGTGCGACACCCCAGTGGCCGAGCAGCCGGAAGAGCGCGACTTCAAGCGCGAACAGCGCGGGCTGCGCGTACCGCGTACGCCCCAGCACCTCGGCCTCCGCCTCGAACATCACCTCACGCAACGGCCGGTCGAGATGGAGGTCGAGCGCCGCCGCCACCTCGTCCAGCGCCTCCGCGAAGACCGGGAACCCGGCGTACAACTCCCGTCCCATCCCCGGGAACTGGCTCCCCTGCCCCGTGAACAGGAACGCCAGCTTGCCGGGAGCGGGAGCGGAGTCCGGGCCGGTGACCAGGAGCGGGTGCGCGGCACCCGCGGCGAGCGCGGCCAGCGCCGCCCGGTCGCCGTCCAGGACCACGGCGCGGTGCCGGTGCCCCGCCCGGGACGCGGCCAACGTGCGGGCGACGTCCGCGGGATCCGTCTCCGGGTGGCTCCCGGCATACGCCGCCAGCCGCTCCCCCTGCGCCGCCAGAGCCGCCGGGCTCTTCGCCGACAACGGCCACAGCAACGCCCCCGGGCGCGCCGCCTCTTCGGCTTCCGGCTCCTGCGGGGCCTGCTCCAGGATCACATGCGCGTTCGTCCCACTGATCCCGAACGACGACACCGCCGCCCGCCGCGGCCCGCCCGTCTCCGGCCACGGCCGCGCCTCCGTCAGCAGCCGCACCGCGCCCGACTCCCAGTCGACATGCGGCGTCGGCTCGTCCACGTGCAGCGTCGCCGGCAACTCCCCGTGCCGCATCGCCTGGACCATCTTGATGATCCCCGCGACCCCCGCCGCCGCCTGGGCATGGCCGATGTTGGACTTCACCGAACCCAGCCACACCGGCCGCTCCGCGGGACGCCCCCGCCCGTACGTCGCGAGCAGCGCCTCCGCCTCGATCGGGTCGCCCAGCTCCGTGCCCGTGCCGTGCGCCTCCACCGCGTCCACGTCGGACTCGGCGAGCCCGGCGTTCACGAGGGCGTCGAGGATGACGCGCTGCTGCGAAGGGCCGTTGGGCACGGTCAGCCCGCTGCTCGCGCCGTCCTGGTTGACCGCCGAGCCGCGCACCAGCCCCAGCACCCGGTGCCCGTTGCGTCGCGCGTCCGACAGCCGCTCCAGCAGCAGCAGCCCCGCGCCCTCGGCCCACCCCGCGCCGTCCGCCGCCGCCGCGAACGACTTGCACCGGCCGTCCGGCGCCAGCCCGCGCTGCCGGCTGAACTCCACGAAGGTGCCCGGCGTCGCCATCACCGACACCCCGCCCGCCAGCGCGAGGCCGCACTCCCCGAGCCGCAGCGCGTTCACCGCCAGGTGCACGGCGACCAGCGACGACGAGCACGCCGTGTCGACGGTCACCGCCGGGCCTTCGAGCCCGAGCGTGTACGCCACCCGGCCCGTCGCGACGCTGCCCGCGCTGCCGCTGCCGACGTATCCCTCCAGGTCCGCGGGCAGCTCCGCCAGCCGCGAGCCGTAGTCGTGGTACATGAGGCCGGCGAAGACGCCGGTGCGGCTGCCGCGCAGCGACGCGGGGTCGATCCCGGCCCGTTCGCACGCCTCCCAGCCCGTCTCCAGCAGCAGCCGCTGCTGCGGGTCCATCGCCAGCGCCTCGCGCGGCGAGATCCCGAAGAAGGCGGGGTCGAAGTCGGCGACGTCGGGCAGGAATCCGCCGCTCCTCGTGTACGTCGTGCCGCTGCGCTCCGGGTCCGGGTCGTAGAGCGCGTCGAGGTCCCAGCCGCGGTCGGCGGGGAACGGGCCGACGGCGTCGCCGCCCCGGGCGACCAGGTCCCACAGCTCCTCGGGCGTGCCGGCGCCGCCGGGGAAGCGGCAGGCCATGCCGACGACCGCGATCGGCTCGCGCACCCGGTCCTCGGCCTCGCGCAGCCGCTGCCGGGCGTCCTGGGCGTCGGCGATGGCCCGCTTGAGGTAGTCGCGGAGCTTCGCCTCGTTCTGGGGACCGCTCACCGGTCCGCCGCGCTCTGCCATGTCAGGAGTTCCCCAGGTTCTCGACCAGATCGAACAGGTCGTCGTCCGTCGCGGCGTCGAGGTCGCCGCGGCTTTCCGGCTCCGTGGTGCCCGGGTCCCGCGGCTCGTCGTGCCAGCGCGCCAGCAGACCGCGCAGCCGTACGGTGATGCGGCTGCGGTCGGCGCCGAGGGCCGCGGCCTGCCCGGCGAGCGCGGTCAGGCCCTCCTCCAGCCGGTCGAGGTCGCCGAGCAGGGCCTGCGCCGGGTCGGCGGTGCCCAGGTCGAGCCGCTCCCGCAGGTGCGCGGCGACCGCCGCGGGGGCGGGGTAGTCGAAGACCAGGGTGGCCCGCAGCCTGGTGCCGGTGGCCCGCTGGAGGCGGTTGCGCAGCTCCATCGCGGTGAGGGAGTCGAAGCCGAGGTCCTTGAAGCCGCGGTCGGCCTCGACCTGCGTACGGTCCGCGTGCCCGAGCACGTCCGCCACCTGGGCGCGTACCAACTCCAGCAGCGCCGCGTCCTGTTCCGCCTCCGGCAGCGCGGACAGCCGCGCGACCAGGTCGGCCGCCGGCTCCCCGGCCGCCGGCGCAGCCGCCTGCGCCGTGGGCGTCCGGACCAGCCGCCGCAGCAGGGCGGGCAGCTCCCCGGCGGCGGCGAGGGCCCGCAGCCTGGCCGGTACGAGCCGGACGGGCGCCGGCGCGGGAGACCGCCGGTCCGCGGGGAGCGCGAGCGCGGCGTCGAAGAGCGCCAGGGCCTCGGCGGTCGCCAGCGGGGCGACGCCGGTACGCCCGATCCGCGCCAGGTCCGCCGCGTCGAGCGCGGACGTGATGCCGGACGCGGACTCCCACAGCCCCCACGCCAGCGAGACCGCCGGCAGGCCGGCGGCACGGCGGTGGTGGGCGAGTGCGTCGAGGAAGGCGTTGGCGGCGGCGTAGTTCGACTGGCCGGCGGAGCCGACCGTACCGGCGAACGACGAGAACAGCACGAACGCGGCGGGCGGCCGGGGCAGTTCGCGCGTCAGCTCGTGCAGCGTCCACGCGGCGGCCGCCTTCGGCGCCAGCACCCGGTCGACGGACTCCGGCGTGAGCGAGTCGACCACGCCGTCGTCCACCGTGCCGGCCGCGTGCACGACGGCGGAAAGCGGACGGTCGGCGGGTATGCCCGCCAGCAGCGCGGCCAGCGCCTCCCGGTCGGCGGCGTCGCAGGCGGCGACGGTGACGTCCGCGCCCAGCTCCGCCAGCTCGGCGACCAGTTCGGCGGCGCCGGGCGCGTCCGGCCCGCGGCGGCTGGTCAGCAGCAGGCGCGTGGCGCCGTGCGCGGCGACCAGGTGCCGGGCGACCAGCGCGCCGAGCGTCCCGGTGCCGCCGGTGACCAGGACCGTACCGTCGGCGTATCCCGGGGCAGGGCGCGCGGAGGGCGCGGAGGGGTCGGGACGGACGGGGACGCGGACGAGGCGGGGAACACTGAGCGCGCCGCCGCGGAGGGCGAGTTGCGGCTCGCCGGAGGCGACGGCGGCGGGCAGGGCGCGCCGCGACTCCTCGCTGTCGTCGGTGTCGACCAGCACGAGGCGGTCGGGGTGCTCCTCCTGCGCCGACCGTACGAGGCCCCAGACCGGGGCGTGCGACAGGTTCGGCGACTCGTCGCCGAGCGCGACCGCGTTCCGGGTGACGACGGTCAGGCGGCGGTCGGCGTTCTGCTCGTCGGCCAGCCAGGTCTGGAGCGCGCTCAGGGTGCGGAGCAGGACGGCGCGGGCGGAGCCGGCGGCGTCCGCGTCCGCGCCTTGTGCGTCTGCTGCGTCTGCTGCGTCCGCTGCGTCCGCCACGACGAGCAGTGGGTGGTCGTCGCTTTCCGCGGGGCTACGGGTGCCGGGGCGGCCCGGGGGCGCCGACCACTCGACCTCGTACAGCGAGTCCGCGCGGGTGCGCAACTCCGCGACGGGCAGCGGACGCAGGACGAGCCGGTCCACGGAGACGGCGGGAGAACCGTCCGCGTACGTCGCCTCCAGACCGACCGCGTCGGGGCCGGTGGGGGTGAGGCGGACACGGAGGGTGGCCGGTCCGGGGGCGGCTGAGGCGTGGAGGCGGACGCCCTGCCAGGTGAAGGGCAGGTGGGGCGAGCCGGTCCCGCGGTCGCCCTGTTCGTCGCCGAGTCCGATGGCGTGCAGGGCGGCGTCGAGCAGCGCCGGGTGGACGGCGAACGGCGCCGTGTGGTCCGCGTGGTCGGGGAGGGTCACCTCGGCGAGGATGTCGCCGCCGTCGCGCCAGGCGGCGCGAAGGCCGCGGAAGGCGGGACCGTAGGTCAGCCCGGTGGCGTCGAGGTGCGCGTAGAGCGAGGTGAGGGAGAGGGGGGTCGCCTCCGCGGGCGGCCAGACGGAGCGGGCGGGCGGCGGCGGTTCCTGCGGGGCGCGCGGCTGGACGGTGGCGGTGGCGTGCCTCGACCAGGGCTCGCCCGCCGGATCGCCGTGGGGCCGCGCGTGGACGACGACGGTGCGCCGCCCGCTGTCGTCCGCGTCGCCCACCGTCACCTGGAGGTCGACGGCGCCGTCGTCGGGCACGACGAGCGGTGCCTCGAGGGCGAGTTCGTCGAGGTGCGCGCAGCCGGCGAGGTGGCCGGCGTGCAGGGCGAGTTCGAGGAGCGCGGTCCCCGGGAGGAGGACGGTGCCGGCCACGGCGTGATCGGCGAGCCAGGGGTGGGTGCGCAGGGAGAGGCGGCCGGTGAGGAGCAGGCCGCCGTCGCCCGCGAGTTCCACGGGCGGGCCGACCAGCGGGTGCGACGCGGACTCGGCGGGGGCGGCGGGGGTGGCGTCGAGCCAGAGGTGCTGGTGCTGGAAGGCGTAGGTGGGCAGGTCGGGCAGGTGGGCGGGGGCAGGGGCGGCGGTGGGGGCCGCCAGGCCGTGGGCGTGGGTGTGGGCCAGCGCGAGGGCGAGGCGGTTCGGGGTGTCGTCGTCGCGGTGGAGGGTGGCGTGGGTGACGGCCTGGGCGTCGGCGGCGTCGATGGTGTCTGCGACGGCGGTGAGCAGGCCGGGGTGCGGGCTGGGCTCCAGGAAGTGCCCGTAGCCGTCGGCGAGGAGCGCCTGCACGGTCTGGTGGAAACGAACCGGCGAACGCAGGTTGGTGAACCAGTAATCCGAGGTCAGGGTGGTGGTGTCGACCGGCCCTGCGGTCACCGTCGAGTAGAAGGGGATGTCGGCAGTACGGGGCTCGATGCCTTCGAGGCGTGCCGCCAAGTCCGCTTCCAGCGGCTGGACCAGCGGCGTGTGCGAGGCGTACGTGACCGGGATACGGCGGTGGCGGATCTCGTTACGGGCACAATGCTCCTGCACCGCGTCCAGCGCTGCCGCCGGACCCGCGACCACGACGGCCGAAGGCCCGTTGACGGCCGCAACCGACACGTCCCCCGAGACACCGCAATCCTTGAACAGCCCGTCCGCACCCGCCTCGTCCAGCGCTACGGACAGCATCCCGCCCGTACCCGCCAGAGCAGTGAGTGCCTGCGACCGCTGCGCGACCACGCGAGCCGCGTCCTCCAAACTCAAGGCACCCGCGACATGCGCGGCAGCGATCTCACCCTGCGAATGGCCGATCACCGCGTCGGGACGCACACCGTGGTGCTCCCACCAGCGGGTCAACGCCACCATCACCGCCCACAGGGCAGGTTGCACCACCTCGACCGGTTCGAGAGCGGCAGGATCCTCGCTGGTCAGCACATCGAGCAGATCGAAGTGGACGTGCGGCGCGAGGGCTTCGGCACACGCCGTCAGCGCCTCCGCGAACACAGGCGACTCGGCGAACAACCGGGCACCCATCCCCACCCACTGCGAGCCCTGCCCCGGATAGACGAACACCGTCTTCCCCGGCAGCACCGTCCCCTGCACCACACCGTCGTGCGGCACACCCGCGGCCAGCGCCTCCAACCCCGCCAGCAACTCCGCCCGCCCGGCGCCCACGACCACCGCGCGCTCCTCGAAGCGGGCCCGTGTGCTCAGCGCACCGGCGACCCCGTTCAGCGGCGTCTCCGGGCGGTCGGCCAGGTGCGTGTGCAGGCGCGCGGCCTGTGCCCGTAGCGCCGCGGCCGTGTGGCCGCTCAGCGGCCACGACATCACTCCGGGCGCCTCGGCGTGCTCCTGCTCCGTCGACTCGCCGGTCTCGTCGGCCTGTTCGAGGATCACGTGCGCGTTGGTGCCGCTCACGCCGAACGACGAGACCGCCGCCCGCCGGGGCCTGTCCACCTCCGGCCACGGCCGGGCGTCGGTGAGGAGCGAGACGCCCCCGGCGGCCCAGTCGACGTGCGGCGTCGGCTCGTCCACGTGCAGCGTCGCCGGCAACGCCCCGTGTTGCATGGCCTGGACCATCTTGATGATCCCCGCCACACCGGCCGCGGCCTGCGTGTGGCCGATGTTGGACTTGATCGACCCCAGCCACAGCGGCCGGTCCTCGTCCCGCCCCTGCCCGTACGCGGCGAGCAGCGCCTCCGCCTCGATCGGGTCGCCCAGCGTCGTTCCCGTGCCGTGCGCCTCCACGGCGTCCACGTCGCCCGGCTCCAGCCCGGCGCCGGCCAGCGCGGCCCGTATCACCCGCTGCTGCGAAGGCCCGTTGGGCGCCGTCAGACCGTTGCTCGCGCCGTCCTGGTTGACCGCCGAGCCGCGTACGACCGCGAGCACCCGGTGGCCCTTCCGGCGCGCGACCGACAGCCGCTCCAGAACCAGTACGCCGACGCCCTCGGCCCAGCCCGTGCCGTCGGCGCCCGCCGCGAACGACTTGCACCGGCCGTCGGGCGCCAGCGCCCGCTGGCGGCTGAACTCGATGAACGCGTGCAGCGCCGACATCACCGTCACGCCGCCCGCGAGCGCCATGTCGCACTCGCCCGTACGCAGCGACTGCGCCGCCAGGTGCAGCGCCACCAGCGACGACGAACACGCCGTGTCCACCGTCACCGCCGGACCTTCCAGCCCGAACGTGTACGCCACCCGGCCCGTCGCCACGCTGCCCGCGCTGCCGTTGCCGAGGTAAGGCTCCAGCTCCGCGGGCGGACGGCTCACCCTGGCCGCGTAGTCGTGGTACATCAGGCCGGTGAAGACGCCGGTGCGGCTGCCGCGCGCCGACTCCGGGTCGATGCCGGCCCGTTCGAACGCCTCCCAGCTCGTCTCCAGGAGCAGCCGCTGCTGCGGGTCCGTCGCCAGCGCCTCGCGGGGCGAGAGACCGAAGAACCCGGGGTCGAAGTCCGCCGCCCCGTGCAGGAAGCCGCCCGACCACACGGACGACCGGCCCGCGCGGTCGGGGTCCGGGTCGTACAGCTCCTCCGGGTCCCAGCCCCGGTCGTCCGGGAAGTCCGAGATCGCGTCCCGGCGCTCGGCGACCAGCTCCCACAGCTCCTCCGGGGAGCCGACGCCCCCCGGGTAGCGGCAGGCCATGCCGATGATGGCGATCGGATCGTCCGCCGAGGCCGCGGCGAGCGGCACCGCGTCCGTGTCCGCGTCCGCCTCCGCGCCGAGGCCGAACTCGGCGAGCAGGTACGCCGCCAGCGCCGTCGGGTTGGGGTAGTCGAAGACCAGCGTCGCGGGCAGCCGCAGGCCCGTCTCGCGGGCGAGGCCGTTGCGCAGGTCGACCGCCATCAGCGAGTCGAAGCCCAGGTCCCGGAACGCCTGCGCCTCCGGCACGGACCCCGGCGACTCGTGCCCGAGCACGGTCGCCGTCTGCGTACGGACCAGGTCAAGCGCCGCCGCCGTCCGCTCGGCGCCGGGCAGCGCCGCCAGCCGCTCCCGCAGCGCCGGCGCCCCGGCGCCGGGTGCCGCTGCCGCCGCGGCCCGCCGCCCGGGCGTACGGACCAGGCCCCGCAGCACGGGCGACAGCGCCCCGGCGTCCGCGAGCGCGGCGAGGTCGAGGCGTACGGGCAGCAGCGCCCCGTCCGCCGGGTCGGCGACTCCCGCGTCGAACAGCGCCAGCCCCTCCGCGTCGCCGAGCGGCGCGACACCGGACCTGGCCATCCGGGCCCGGTCCGCCGCCCCGAGGGCGGCGGTCATGCCGCTCTCGCGCTCCCACAGCCCCCACCCGAGGGCGACCGCCGGCAGGCCCTGCGCCCGCCGGTGCCGGGCCAGCGCGTCGAGGAAGGCGTTCGCGCCCGCGTACGCGCCCTGGCCCGCGCCGCCGAGGACGGCGGCGGCGGAGGAGAAGAGGACGAAGGCGTCGAGCGGGAGTTCGCGCGCGACCGTCAGCTCGTGGAGGTTCAGCGCCCCCGCCACCTTGGGGGCGAGGACGCGGTCCAGCTGCTCGGGCGCGACCCCGGTCAGCAGCCCGTCGGCCACGACGCCCGCCAGGTGGACGACGGCGGTCAGCGGGTGCGCCGCGGGGATGCCGTCGAGGAGCCGGGCGGTGGCGTCGCGGTCCGCGATGTCGCAGGCGGCGACGGTGACGGTGGCGCCCAGGGCGGTGAGTTCCTCGCGCAGTGCGGGGGCGCCGGCGGCGTCCGGGCCGGTGCGGCTGACGAGCAGGAGGTGGCGTACGCCGTGCTCGGTGACCAGGTGCGCGGCGAGGAGCCGGGCGAGGGTGCCGGTGCCGCCGGTGAGGAGCACGGTGCCGTCGGGGTCCCACCGCGGACCGGGCCGGTCCGCGGCGGGCTGGTGCCGTACGAGCCGGGGCGCGGCGAGGCGGCCGGCACGCACGGCGACCTGCGGCTCCCCGCAGGCCAGGGCCCGCCGTACGGTGCGGTCCCGCTCCGCGGCGGCGTCGTCGTCCGCGTCGACGAGGACGAACCGGCCCGGCGCCTCCGACTGCGCCGACCGCAGCAGCCCCCACACGGCGGCCGCCGCCGGGTCGGGTACGTCGCCGGGGCCGGCGGCGACGGCGCGGCGGGTGAGCACGACGAGCCGCGAACCGGCCGCAGCGGCACGGTCGTCGGCGAGCCAGGTGCGTGCCGCGTCGAGGGCGCGGTGCAGCGCGGCGGTCGCGTCGGCCGCCTCGCCGAAGGGGAGGACGACGGTCCCGGGGACCTCCGGCAGCGCGGCGACGTCGGCGACCTCGGCGAACTCGGCGCCGTCCGCGCCGTTCTCCGTGCCCGCCGCGTCCGCCGTGACCGGGGTCCAGTCGAGCCGGTACAGCGAGTCGGTCGCGGGCCGCGCGAGCCGGTCGGTGTCGAACGGCCGCGTCACCAGGGCGTCGACGGCGGCGACGGGCTGCCCGAGCGCGTCGGCGACCGTGACGGCGACGGCGTCCGTCCCGGCCGGGGCCAGCCGCACCCGTACCGCGGTGGCGGCGACCGCGTCCAGCCGCACCCCGCCGAAGGAGAACGGCAGGCCCGCGCGCTCCGGCTCCCGGCCCGCGCCGAGGCCGAGCCCGATGCCGTGCAGGGCGGCGTCGAGCAGCGCGGGGTGGATCCCGAAGCGTTCGGCGTCGGCGGCCGCCTCCTCGGGCAGCGCCACCTCCGCGAACACCTCGTCGCCGCGCCGCCACGCGGCCCGTACGCCGGTGAACACCGGCCCGTAGGCCAGGCCGAGGGCCGCCAGCCGCGGGTACAGCCCGTCCACCGCGACCGGCTCCGCCCCCGCGGGCGGCCAGGCGGTGAGGTCCGGAACCCCGGCCGGCGGGGCGGGGAGCGCGGCGAGGTGCCCGGACGCGTGCTCCGTCCAGGGGCCGGGCGCCACGCCCGCCGGTTCGGGCCGCGCGTGGATGCGTATCTCCCGCCGCCCCGCGGCGTCTGCCTCCGCCACCAGCACCTGGAACTCGACGGCCCCAGCGGCCGGCAGCACCAGGGGCGCGTGCAGCGTCAGCTCCTCGACGCCGAGTCCTGGCCCGTCCAGCCGCGCGCCCGCCGCCAGCGCCATGTCGACGTACGCGGTGCCGGGGAGGAGGACGCGGCCGGCGACGGCATGGCCGGCGAGCCAGGGGTGCGTACGCAGGGAGAGCCGGCCGGTGAGGACGAGCCGGTCGCCGTCCGCGGGCCGGGTGGCGGTCTCGACGAACGGGTGCGCGTCGCGGCCGCCGGGGGAGGCGCCCGGGGCGAAGGGCGGGAGCCAGAAGTCCTTGTGCTGGAAGGGGTACGTGGGGAGGCCGGCCGGCCGGGCGCCGGGAAGCAGCGCGGGCCAGGCGGGGGTGGCGGCGTGGTGGGTGTGGAGGGTCGCCACGGCCGTGAGGAGGGTGTGGCGCTGGTCGCGGGTGCGGCGCTGGAGGGCGACGGCGAGGTGGTCGGCGCCGTCGGCGAAGCTCTGGCCGGCGAGGGTCGCCAGCGCGGCGTCGGGGCCGACTTCGGCGAACACGGCGACGCCGTCGGCCGCGAGCCGGGCGACGTGGTCGGCGAAGGGGACGGGCTCGCGGACGTGGCGCACCCAGTGCTCGGGGTCGCGGAGCAGGTCCTCGTCGACGGCGAGGGGGATGCGCGGCGGGTGGAACGTCAGCGTGCGGACGACCTCGCGGAACGGGGCCAGCATCCCGTCCATGTGCGGGGAGTGGAACGCGTGGCTCACGTGCAGCTCACGCGCACGGAACCGCTCCGCGACCGCGCGCGCCTCGGCCGCGTCGCCGGAGATGACCGTGGTGGAGGGGCTGTTGAGCGCCGCGATCGTCACGCCCCCGGTGAGGTGCGGGGTGACCTCCTCGGCGGACGCCTGGAGGGAGATCATGACGCCGGTGGCGGGCATCTCCTGCATGAGCCGGGCCCGGGTGGCGACCAGCAGGGCGGCGTCGGCGAGGTCGAGGACGCCGGCGCAGTGGGCGGCGGCGATGTCGCCGACCGAGTGGCCGGCGAGGCGGTCGGGGGTGATGCCCCAGTGGCCGAGGAGGCGGAAGAGCGCGACCTCGAAGGCGAAGAGGGCGGGCTGCGCGTAGCGCGTCCGGTCCAGCACCTCGGCTTCCGCGTCGAACATCACGTCGCGCAGCGGCCGGTCGAGATGGGGGTCGAGCGCCGCCGCCACCTCGTCCAGCGCTTCGGCGAAGGCGGGGAAGGCGGCGTACAGGTCCCGCCCCATGCCGGGGTACTGGCTGCCCTGCCCGGAGAAGAGGAACGCCAGCTTGCCGGCTACGGGTCCGGTGGCCGGGCCTGTGACCAGGTGCGGGTGCGCCGCGCCTGCGGCGAGCGCGGCGAGCGCCGCCCGGTCGCCGTCCAGGACCACGGCGCGGTGCCGGTGCCCGGCCCGGGACGCGGCCAACGTGTGGGCGACGTCCGCGGGATCCGTCTCCGGGTGGCTCTCCGCGTACGCGGCAAGCCGCTCCCCCTGCGCCGCCAGGGCCGCCGGGCTCTTCGCCGACAACGGCCACAGCAACGCCCCGGGGCGTACCGCCTCTTCGGCTTCCGGCTCCTGCGGGGCCTGCTCCAGGATCACGTGCGCGTTGGTGCCGCTGATCCCGAACGACGACACCGCCGCCCGCCGCCGCCTGCCCGTCTCCGGCCACGGCCGCGCCTCGGTCAGGAGGCGTACGGTGCCGGACTCCCAGTCGACGTGCGGGGAGGGCTCGTCCGCGTGCAGCGTCCGGGGCAACTGCCCGTGCCGTAGCGCCAGGACGGTCTTGATGATCCCCGCGACCCCGGCCGCGGCCTGGGCGTGCCCGATGTTCGACTTCACCGAACCCAGCCACAGCGGCTGTTCCGCGGTGTGCCCCTGCCCGTACGTCGCCAGCAGCGCCCGGCCCTCGATCGGGTCGCCCAGCTCCGTGCCCGTGCCGTGCGCCTCCACCGCGTCCACGTCGCCGGGCCCCAGGCCCGCGTTGTCCAGCGCCGCCCAGATGACCTGCTGCTGGGCCGGGCCGCTGGGCGCGGTGAGCCCGTTGCTGGCGCCGTCCTGGTTGACGGCGGAGCCGCGCACGACCGCCAGCACCCGGTGCCCGTTGCGCCGCGCGTCCGACAGCCGCTCCAGCGCGAGGACGCCCACGCCCTCCGCCATCCCCATGCCGTCGGACCCGGCCGCGAACGCCTTGCACCGCCCGTCCGCCGCGAGCGCGCCCTGCTTGTCGAACTCCACGAACGTGCCCGGCGTGTACATCACCGTCGCCCCGCCCGCGAGCGCGAGGTCGCTCTCCCCGGAGCGCAGCGACTGCGCCGCGAGGTGCAGCGTCACCAGGGACGTCGAGCAGGCCGTGTCGACCGTGACGGCCGGGCCCGAGAGCCCCAGCGTGTACGCGATCCGCCCGGACGCCACACTCGCCACGGAACCGGTGACCAGGTGCCCTTCGACCGACCCCGGGGCGTACTCCAGCGGGGCCCCGTACTCGTGGTAGTTCCGGCCGACGAAGACCCCGGCCTTCGCCTCCTCCAGGCCCGCCGGGTCGATGCCCGCGTGCTCCAGCGCCGCCCAGGCGCTCTCCAGCAGCAGCCGCTGCTGCGGCTCCATCGCCAGCGCCTCGCGCGGCGAGATGCCGAAGAACTCCGCGTCGAACCCGGCCGCGTCGGCCAGGAAGCCGCCCTCGCGCACCGTCGTCGTACCGGCGGGCCCGGAGCCGAAGAGGCGCTCCAGGTCCCAGCCGCGGTCCGTCGGGAACGGGCCGATGGCGTCGCGCTCCTCGACGAGCAGCCGCCACAGGTCGCCGGGCGAGGCGACCCCGCCGGGGAAGCGGCAGGCCATGCCGACGATCGCGATCGGCTCCGCGGCCCGGTCCTCGACCTCCTGGAGGCGCCGCCGGGCCTTGCGCAAGTCCACGGTGACCCGCTTGAGATAGTCGCGGAGCTTGGCTACGTCCTCGGCCATGGCGCGTCCTTCACGTCGTGCGGCGGTCGGGCGGTGGATACGGCGGTCGGCATGGGTCTCACGCCTCAGCCTTCGCGGAGTTCGCGGTCGATGAGGTCGAACATCTCCTCGTCGCTGACGAGATCGAGATCGTCGTCCGCGGCGGCGCCGCCGGCCGCCTCGCCGGCGTCCGCCGGCGGTGGCGCGGCCTGGGTGTCGAGCCCGGCGAGCAGCGTCCGCAGCCGGGCGGCGACCTCCGTACGCTCCTGGGCGCCCACCCCGTGCGCGGTGACCGCGGCTTCGAGGCGGGCGAGTTCGGCGCGTACGGCGGCGGCGGGCGGCAGGCCGGCGGGGTCCCCGGCGAGCTCCACCGCGAGTTCCCCGCCGAGGAAGCGGGCGACGGCGAGCGGGTGGGGGTGCTCGAAGACCAGGGTCGCGGGCAGCCGCAGGCCGGTCGCCTCACCGAGCCGGTTGCGCAGTTCGACGGCCAGCAGCGAGTCCATGCCGCGCTGCCGGAACGGCGTCTTGTCGGTGAGGTCCGCCTGCTCCGCGGCGCCGGGCCGCTGCCCGAGGACGGCGGCGAGACAGCTGTGGACGACGGCCAGCAGCTCCTTCTCGCGCTCCTCGGGCGCAAGACCGGCCAGCCGCTGCGCGAGCGGCGACCCTTCGCGTACGGGCCCGGCCGCCGCCCGATCCGCCGCCGGCCGCTGCTCGGCGGCGATCTCCGCGAGCAGCGGGCTGGGCCGGGCGGAGGTGAAGACGGGCAGGAACCGTTCCCAGTCGACGTCCGCGAGGGCCACGAACGTCTCGTCGTGGTCGAGTGCCTGCCGCAGCCCGGCGAGCGCGGTCTCCGGGTCGAGCAGCGGCAGCCCCTGCCTGCGCAGGAACTCCGGATCGACCGCGTCCGGCAGCGTGTCGCTGCCCCACACGCCCCACGCCACGGAGGTGGCGGGCAGCCCGCGCGCGCGGCGCTGCTCGGCGAAGGCGTCGAGCCAGGCGTTGGCCGCGGCGTACGCACCGTGGTCGCCGCTGCCCCACACGCCGGCGATGGACGAGAAGAGCACGAACGCCTCCACCGGGTGGTGCGCCAGCAGCTCGTCCAGATGCCGCGCGCCCGCGACCTTGGCCTCGACGACCTCGTGGAACTCCTCGACGGTCAGCGCGTCCAGCGAGTTGAGCCGCATCGCCGCCGCCGCGTGGATCACCGTCCCGACCCGGACGCCGTCCGCGTCGAGGCGGCGCACGAGGTCCGCGACCGCGTCCCTGTCGCCCACGTCGCAGGCGGCGACGGTGACCCGCGCGCCCTGCTCCTCGACCTCGGCCACCAGCTCCGCGACACCGTCGGCCGTCCCGCCGCGGCGGGAGACGAGCACGAGGTGCTCGGCACCGGCCTCGACCAGCCACCGCGCGATGTGCGGGCCGAGGGCACCGGTGCCGCCGGTGACGAGGGTGGCGTGGCGGGGGCGGTAACCGGCGCCGGGCGGCGGGGTGGTGAGCGGGGCGCGGACCAGGCGGGGCGCGTGGCCGCCGCCGTCGCGGATGGCGACGTGGGGTTCGTGCTCGGGGTCGGTCCGGTCGGCCAGGTGCTGGACGAGCCGGGCGTAGTGGTGGGGCTGCGGGTCGGCGGGCAGGTCGACGAGCCCGGCGAAGTGCCGGACGTACTCCAGCGCGGCGACCCGCCCGAGGCCCCAGGTCCGGGCGTGGTCGGGGTCGGGCGGCGGGTCCTGGGGGGTGGCCCGTACGGCGTGGGTGGTGACCGTCCACAGGGGGGCGGCGGGGCGCCGCTGCCGGTCGTGGAGACGGGTCAGGGTGGCGGTGGGGTCGGGGTCGAGGTTGAGGATGCCGGCCGGGTCGGGGTGTTCGGGGTCGGTGGTGACGGCGGCACCGGCGGCTTCGAGCGCCGCGACCAGGGCGGCGGGCACAGACGCCTCGGGCGGGGTGAGGAGCAGCCAGGTCCCGGTGAGCACGGCGCGCGGGGCGGCGGGGGGTGTGTGCGGGCGCCAGGTGACGGTGTAGCGCCAGGAGTTGAGGGTGTCGTGCGTCGACCGGGTGGCGCGGGGCGGGGCGAGCCAGAGGTGCTCGTGCTGGAAGGGATAGGTGGGGAGTTCGGCGGGTGGGGCGTTGGTGGCGGAGGCGGCGTCGAGGCCGTGGGCGTGGGTGTGGGCCAGCGCGAGGGCGAGGCGGTGGGGGGTGTCGTCGTCGCGGTGGAGGGTGGCGTGGGTGACGGCGTCGGAGTCGGTGGCGTCGATGGTGTCTTCGACGGCGGTGAGCAGGCCGGGGTGCGGGCTGGGCTCCAGGAAGTGGCCGTAGCCGTCGGCGAGGAGCGCCTGCACGGTCTGGTGGAAGCGGACCGGCGAACGCAGGTTGGTGAACCAGTAATCCGAGGTCAGGGTGGTGGTGTCGACCGACCCTGCGGTCACCGTGGAGTAGAACGGGATGTCCGCAGTACGGGGCTCGATGCCCGACAGCCGTGCCTCCAGATCCGCTTCCAACGGTTGAACGAGCGGCGTGTGCGAGGCGTACGTGACCGGGATACGGCGGTGGCGGATCTCGTTACGGGCACAATGCTCCTGCACCGCGTCCAGCGCTGCCGCCGGGCCCGCGACCACGACCGCCGTAGGCCCGTTGACGGCCGCGACCGACACGTCCCCCGAGACGCCACAGTCCTTGAACAGCGCATCGGCACCGGCCTCGTCCAGGGCTACGGACAGCATTCCGCCCGTACCGGCAAGGGCAGTGAGTGCTTGCGACCGCTGCGCGACCACGCGAGCCGCGTCCTCCAAACTCAAGGCACCCGCGACATGCGCGGCAGCGATCTCACCCTGCGAATGGCCGATCACCGCGTCGGGACGCACACCGTGGTGCTCCCACCAGCGGGTCAGCGCCACCATCACCGCCCACAGCGCCGGCTGCACCACCTCCACCGGCTCCAACGCAGCAGGGTCATCACTGGTCAGGACATCGAGCAGATCGAACTCGGTGTGCGGGGCCAGCGCCCGCGCGCACTCCGTGAGAGCGTCCGCGAACACCGGCGACCCGGCGAACAAGCGGGCGCCCATCCCCACCCACTGCGAGCCCTGCCCCGGGTAGACGAACACCGTCCCGCCCGGCATCCCCGCTCGCCCGGTCACCACCCCCGGGTGCGGTACGCCGTCCGCCAACGCCTCCAGCCCCGCCAGCAGTTCCTGCCGTCCCTCTCCGACGACCACCGCGTGCCGGGACAGCCGCGCCCGCGTCCGCAGCGCCGCCGCGACGGCGGCAGGCTCCAGCTCGGGGTGCTCCACGAGATGCCCGCGCACCGTCGCGGCGTACGCGCTCAGCGCCGCGTCCCCCTGCGCCGACAGCGGCACGCCCACGGGTCCCGCGGCTGCCGCCGCCGGCAGTTCGGCCTCCAGCTCGGGCTGTTCGAGGATGACGTGCGCGTTCGTGCCGCTGACGCCGAAGGACGAGACCGCCGCGCGGCGCGGCCGGTCCACCTCGGGCCAGGGCCGGGAGTCGGTGAGGAGCGAGACGCCCCCGGCGGCCCAGTCGACGTGCGGCGTCGGCTCGTCCACGTGCAGCGTCGCGGGCAGTTCGCCGTGCCGCATCGCGTGGACCATCTTGATGATCCCGGCGACACCGGCCGCGGCCTGGGCGTGCCCGATGTTGGACTTGATCGACCCCAGCCACAGCGGGCTGTCCTCGTCCCGTCCCCGCCCGTACGTCGACAGCAGCGCCTCCGCCTCGATCGGGTCGCCCAGCGTCGTCCCCGTACCGTGCGCCTCCACGGCATCCACGTCAGCGAGGCCCAGCCCGGCGCTGTCGAGCGCCGCGCGGATCACCCGCTGCTGCGACGGCCCGTTGGGCGCCGTCAGGCCGTTGCTCGCGCCGTCCTGGTTCACCGCAGAGCCGCGTACGACCGCGAGCACCCGGTGGCCGTTGCGGCGCGCGGCCGACAGCCGCTCGACCACCAGCACGCCGACGCCCTCGGCCCAGCCCGTACCGTCCGCACCAGCCGCGAACGACTTGCACCGGCCGTCCGGTGCCAGCCCGCGCTGCCGGCTGAACTCCACGAACGTCCCCGGACTCGCCATCACCGTGACGCCGCCCGCGAGCGCCATGTCGCACTCACCCGTACGCAGCGACTGCGCCGCCAAGTGCAACGCCACCAGCGACGACGAACACGCCGTGTCCACCGTCACCGCAGGACCTTCCAGCCCGAACGCGTACGACACCCGCCCCGACGCCACGCTCGCCTGCGTCCCGGTCAGCACATGCCCCTCGACGCCCTCGGCGCCGGCGTCCACGCCGACCGCGTAGTCGTGGTACATCAGGCCCGTGAACACGCCGGTGCGGCTGCCGCGCAGCGCCGCCGGGTCGATGCCCGCGCGCTCGAAGGCCTCCCAGCTCGTCTCCAGCAGCAGCCGCTGCTGCGGGTCCATCGCCAGCGCCTCGCGCCGCGAAAGACCGAAGAGGTCGGGGTCGAAGTCCCCGGCCCGGTAGAGGAAGTGCCCCGCCCGCGTGTGCGAGGTGCCCGGCCGGTCCTGGTCGGGGTGGAACAGCGCGTCGAGGTCCCAGCCCCTGTCGGTGGGGAACGGGCCCAGGCCCTCGCGCCCCTCGGTCACCAGCCGCCACAGGTCCTCGGGCGACGCGACGCCGCCCGGGTAGCGGCAGGCCATGCCGACGATGACGACAGGGTCGTCCGCCAACTCCCCGGCCCCGCCGCCCGCAGGCCGGAGCGCGGCATCGGAGCGGGCGCCCGCGGCGTCGTCGCCGAGCAGGTAGGTGGTGAGGGCGTGCGGCGTCGGATAGTCGAAGGCGAGGGTCGTCGGCAGCCGCCGGCCGACGACGTCGGCGAGGCGGTTGCGCAACTGCACGGCCGTCAGCGAGTCGAAGCCGAGGCTCTTGAACGTCTGGCCCGGCTCGATCGGCTCCGCGGAGCCGTGGCCGAGGACGGCCGCCGCCTGTTCCCGTACGAGCAGCAGCGCCTCGCGCTCCCGCTCGGCCGGCGGCATGGCCGCCCAGCGCGACGCGAGGGTGTCGCCGTCCGCGGACGCGGCGGCGGCGGACCGGCGGGCGGGCAGCCGCACCAGGTCCCGCAGCACGGCCGGTACCGCCGCGTCGCCGTCCCGGTCGCCGAACGCGCCGAGGCTGAGCCGGGCGGCGATCAGGTGCGGCGGGCCGTCGGTGCTTGTAGCGCCCGCGGCCGCGTCGAAGAGGGCGAGCGCGTGGTCGGTGCCGAGCGGCGCGACGCCGGTACGTTCCATGCGCCGGATCCCGGCGTCGCCGAGGTGCCGCGTCATGCCGCTGGCCTCCGCCCACAGCCCCCAGCCGATCGAGAGGGTACGGGGCCGGTGGTGGGCGAGTGCGTCGAGGAAGGCGTTGGCGGCGGCGTAGTTGGCCTGGCCGGGGGTGCCGAGCGTCGCTGTGGTGGAGGAGAAGAGGACGAGCGCCGGCGGGTCGGGCAGGTCGGCGGTGGCGCGGTGGAGCGCGAGCGCGGAGTCGGCCTTGGCGGCGAGGACCGCGTCCAGGCGCTCCGGGGTGAGGTTGGTGATCAGGGCGTCTTCGAGCACCCCGGCGGCGTGCACGACGGCGGTCAGCGGGCGGGCCGCGGCGGTGGCGGCGATCAGCTCGCGCGTGGCGTCGGGGTCGGCGAGGTCGCAGGCGGTGACGGTGACGGTGGCGCCGAGGGCGGTCAACTCGTCGCGCAGTTCACCGGCGTGGGGGGCGCGGGGTCCCCTGCGGGAGACGAGCCGGAGGTGGCGTACGCCGTGGCGGGTGACCAGGTGGCGCGCCAGGAGGGCGCCGAGGGTGCCGGTGCCGCCCGTGACGAGGACGGTGCCGCCCGGCCCGAAGGGCGGGGCCCCGGGGTCGGCGGCGGGGGTGTGCCGGGCCAGGCGGGGCACGGTCAGGCGTCCCGCGCGCAGGGCGAGTTGGGGCTCGCGGGTGGCGAGCGCCGCGGGCAGGGCGGCCGCGGACGCGGGGTCGTCGTCGGTGTCCACGACGGCGAAGCGGCCCGGGAACTCCGACGCAGCGGAGCGCAGCAGCCCCCACAGCGCGGCGCCCGCGAGGTCGGCCACCCGGTCGCCGGGGTCGACGGCCACCGCGCCGCCGGTGACGAAGACGAGCCGCGAGCCGTCGAACCGCTCGTCCCCGAGCCACCCCTGCACCAGCTCCAGCGCCCGGGCCACCGAGGCCCGTATCGCGGCGGCGTCGGGGGCTGCGTCCGCCGGGACGGCCGCGGGGCGGATCACCACGGACTCCGGTACCGGCACGGGCAGGACGGACAGGTCGGCGAGGTCCGCGATGTCGACGTGGTCGGCGCGCTCCGGGCCGGGCGCGAGCGGCCGCCACGCCACCCGGTACAGCCCGTCGTGCCGCCCGCCGGCCGCCTCGCGCAGCCGCGCCGCCTCCACCGGGCGCAGCGACAGCCGGTCCACCGTGACGACGGGGTCGCCCGCGGGGTCCGTCATGACCAGGGCCACGGCGTCGTCGCCGAGGCGGGAGGCGCGTACGCGCAGAGAGGTCGCGCGGGTCGCGTGGAGGCGTACGCCCGACCAGGAGAACGGCAGGAGCGTACGGTCCGAGGGCGCGCCGAGGAGCACCGCGTGCAGGGCGGCGTCGAACAGCGCCGGGTGCACGCCGGCGCGGTCGGCGTCGGCCGTCGCCTCGTCGGGGAGCGCCACCTCGGCGAAGACCGTGCCGTCGGCGCCGTCGTGCCACAGGCGGCGCAGGCCCTGGAAGACGGGCCCGTAGTCGTAGCCGCGTGCGCCGAGCCGCGGGTAGCCGTCGGACAGGTCGACGGGGGCGGCGGTGGCGGGGGGCGGCCACGGCAGGCCGGTCGCGGAGGCGTCGGCGGTACGCGCCAACACCCCCTCGGCGTGCGCGGTCCACGGCGCTTCCTCGTCCGCCGCCGGGCGGGCGTGGACGCCGAGCGCCCGCCGGCCTTCGGCGTCGGGGGCGTCCACGGTGACCTGGAGCCGGACGGCCCCGGCTGCCGGGAGGAGCAGGGGAGCCGACAGCGTCAGCTCGTCGACACGGTCGCAGCCGACGTGGTCGGCGGCGTGCAACGCCAGCTCCACCAGGGCGGTGCCGGGCAGGAGGACGGTACCGGCCACGGCATGGTCGGCGAGCCAGGGGTGCGTGGCGAGCGACACCTCCGCCGTGAACACCAGGCCGCCCGAGGTGGCGAGAGGGACGGGGGCGCCGAGGAAGAGGTGGCGGCCGGCGCTCGCGGCGGGCGCGGTGGCGGCGGGGGAGAGCCAGAGGTGCTGATGCTGGAAGGGGTAGGTGGGCAGGTCGGCGGGCGGGGCGGCGGCGTCGAAGGCAGCGTCGAGGCCGTGGGCGTGGGCGTGGGCCAGCGCGAGGGCGAGGCGGTGGGGGGTGTCGTCGTTGCGGTGGAGGGTGGCGTGGGTGACGGCCTGGGCGTCGGCGGCGTCGATGGTGTCTTCGACGGCGGTGAGCAGGCCGGGGTGAGGGCTGGGTTCGACGAAGTGGCCGTAGCCGTCGGCGAGGAGCGCCTGCACGGTCTGGTGGAAACGAACCGGCGAACGCAGGTTGGTGAACCAGTAGTCGGCGGTCAGGGTGGTGGTGTCGACCGGCCCGGCACTCACGGTGGAGTAGAAGGGGATGTCGGCGGTTCGCGGTTCGATGCCTTCGAGGCGTGCCGCCAGGTCCGCTTCCAGCGGCTGGACCAGCGCCGTGTGCGAGGCGTACGTGACCGGGACGCGGCGGTGCCGGACGTCGTTCCGTACACAGTGCTCCTGCACCGCGTCCAACGCGCCCGCAGGTCCCGCGACGACCACCGCCGCGGGCCCGTTGTACGCCGCCACCGACACCTCGCCGACGACGCCGCAGGCACCCAGCAGCGCTTCCGCACCGGCCTCGTCCAGCGCAACGGACAGCATCCCGCCCGTACCCGCCAGAGCCGTGAGTGCCTGCGACCGCTGCGCGACCACCCGAGCCGCGTCCTCCAGGCTCAACGCCCCCGCGACATGCGCCGCGGCGATCTCACCCTGCGAATGCCCGATGACCGCGTCCGGGCGCACACCGTGGTGCTCCCACCAGCGGGTCAACGCCACCATCACCGCCCACAGCGCCGGCTGCACCACCTCCACCGGCTCCAACACGGCAGGATCATCACTCGTGAGCACGTCGAGCAGATCGAAGTGGACGTGCGGGGACAGTGCCCGCGCGCAGTCCGCGAGCGCATCCGCGAACACCGGGGACTCCGCCAGCAGCCGGGCACCCATCCGCACCCATTGCGACCCCTGCCCCGGATAGACGAACACCGTCTTCCCCGGCCCGGCCGCCGTCCCCTGCACCACACCGTCGTGCGGCACACCCGCGGCCAGCGCCTCCAGCCCCGCCAGCAACTCCGCCCGCCCGGCGCCCACGACCACCGCGCGCCGGTCGAAGCGCGTGCGGCGTACGAGTGCGGCGGCGACCTCGTCGCCGCGCAGCTCCGGCCGCTCCGCCGCGTAGTCGTGCAGCCGCTTCGCATGCGCCCGCAGCGCCGCCGCCGTACGGCCGGTCAGCGGCCACGCGGCCACCCCGGGCGTCTCCGGGGTCTCTGCCGGACCCGTCTCGTCGGCCTGCTCCAGGATCACGTGCGCGTTGGTGCCGCTCACCCCGAACGACGAGACCGCCGCCCGCCGCGGGCGATCCACCTCCGGCCACGGCCGGGCGCGGGTCAGCAGCGAGACACCGCCGGCGGCCCACTCCACGTGCGGCGTCGGCTCGTCCACGTGCAGCGTCGCCGGCAACTCCCCGTGTTGCATGGCCTGGACCATCTTGATGATCCCCGCCACGCCCGCCGCGGCCTGCGTGTGCCCGATGTTCGACTTCAGCGATCCCAGCCACACCGGCCGGTCCTCGGCCCGGCCCTGCCCGTACGTCGCGAGCAGCGCCTCCGCCTCGATCGGGTCGCCCAGCTCCGTGCCGGTGCCGTGCGCCTCCACGGCGTCGACGTCCCGGGTGCCCAGGCCGGCGCTCGCGAGCGCCGCGCTGATCACGCGCTCCTGCGCCAGCCCGTTGGGCGCCGTGAGGCCGTTGCTCGCACCGTCCTGGTTGATCGCCGTGCCGCGCACGACGGCCAGCGGCCGGTGCCCGTTGCGCCGGGCCACCGACAGCCGCTCCAGGACCAGCACGCCGACGCCCTCGGCCCAGCCCGTGCCGTCCGCACCCGCCGCGAACGGCTTGCACCGGCCGTCCGCCGCGAGCCCGCGCTGCCGGCTGAACTCCACGAACATCCCGGGCGTCGACAGCACGGTCACCCCGCCGGCCAGCGCCGTGTCGCACTCGCCCGCGCGTATCGACTGCGCGGCGAGATGCAGCGCCACCAGCGACGACGAGCACGCCGTGTCCACCGTCACCGCGGGCCCTTCCAGCCCGAAGACGTACGCGATGCGGCCCGAGGCGACGCTCGGGGTGGTGCCGGTGAGGACGTAGCCCTCCAGCCCGTCGGCGGCCTCGTGCATGCGCGGCCCGTAGTCCTGCGCCGTGGCGCCGACGAAGACGCCGGTGCGGCTGCCGCGCAGCGGCCCGGCCGCGATGCCCGCGCGCTCGAACGCCTCCCAGCTCGTCTCCAGCAGCAGCCGCTGCTGCGGGTCCATCGCCAGCGCCTCGCGCGGCGAGATCCCGAAGAACTCGGCGTCGAAGCCCGCGACATCGTCGAGGAAGCCGCCCCGCGCGGTGTACGAGGTGCCCGCGCGGTCCGGGTCGGGGTCGTGCAGTCCTTCGAGGTCCCAGCCGCGATCGGCGGGGAAGTCCCCGATCGCGTCCCGCTCCTCGCGCAGCAGCCGCCACAGCTCCGCCGGGGAGCCGACGCCGCCGGGGTAGCGGCAGGCCATGCCGACGATGACGACGGGGTCGTCGTCGCCGGCCGCCGGTGCCGGGCCGGCGTCCGGCTCGGGCCGGGCGTCGCCGCCGCCGAGGGCGGTGTGCAGCCAGGCGGCCATCGCCGCGGGCGTCGGGTGGTTGAACAGGGCGCCGCTCGGCAGCCGCACGCCGGTGCCGGCGGTGAGGCGGCGGCGCAGCTCGACGGCGCCGTAGGAGTCGAGGCCGAGGTCGCGGAAGGCCGTGCCGGTGCTGACGGCTGCCGCAGAGTCGTAGCCGAGGGCGGCGGCCGTGTGGGTGCGTACGAGATCGGTGAGGCCCGCGATGTCGGCGGGCGGCTGCTCATCGGCGGGCTCCGCGGGCTCGGCGGCTTCGGCCGGGGCCGGCGGCGCGTCCGGCGCACCGGGCAGTTCCCCCGCCGCGGGCCGCACCGGCGGCGACTGCCCCGTCCAGTGGCGGCTGCGCTGGAAGCGGTACGTGGGCAGCTCGACCCGCCGCGCGCCGGCGTCGGCGAAGAAGGCGTCCCAGCCGACCTCGGCGCCGTGCACGTGGAGTTCGCCGAGGGTGGTGAGGAGGGACCGGTCCTCCGCCGCGTCGCGCCGGAGCGTCGGCAGGACCAGCGCCCCGGCGTCGTCCCCCAGGCAGTCCCGGGTCAGTCCGCTGAGCGCGGCGCCCGGTCCGATCTCGACGAACACCGTCGCCCCGGCGGCGCTCGCCGCCCGTGCGCCGTCGAGGAAGCGGACGGCCTCGCGGACGTGCCGCACCCAGTAGTCGGGGCTGCACAACTCCGCGGCCCCGGCCGGGGCGCCGGTGAGGTCGGAGACGACCCGGATGCGCGGCGGGTGGTAGGTGAGGCCTTCGGCGACCCGGCGGAAGGCGTCGAGCATGCCGTCCATGTGCGGCGAGTGGAACGCGTGGCTGACGCGCAGCGCGGTGGCCTTCCGGCCGCGCGCGGACCAGGCGGCGGTCAGCTCCCGTACGGCGTCGGCGTCACCGGAGACGACGGTCTCCGCGGGGCCGTTGAGCGCGGCGATCGCCACCCGGCGGCCCGGCCCCGACTCCTCCTCGTACGCGGCGAGGTCCGCGCGCAGCTCCGCCTCGTCCGCCTCGATCGCGGCCATGGCGCCGTCCGCGGGGAGGGCCTGCATGAGCGCGCCCCGGGCGGTGACGAGGGCCGCGGCGTCGGCGAGGTCCAGGACCCCCGCGACGTGCGCCGCCGCCAACTCGCCCACGGAGTGGCCCAACAGCACGTCGGGGGTCACGCCCCAGCGCTCCAGCAGCCGGCAGAGGGACACCTCGACGGCGAACAGCGCGGGCTGCGTGAAGACGGTGCGCCCCAGCAGCTCCGCCTCCGGGGTGTCAGGACCGGCCAGGACGACGTCCCGGAGCGGCGGCGCGTCCGGCAGGTGCCGGGCGAGGCGGGCGTCGAGCGCGGCGCAGACCGCGTCGAACGCCTCCGCGTACGCGGGGAACGCGGCGTACAGCGCACGCCCCATGCCGGCGCGCTGGCTGCCCTGCCCGGAGAAGAGGAACGCCACGCGCCCGCCCGGCGCGTCCGGCGCCGGCCGCGCCGCGACCGCGCCGCGCAGCACGTGGGGGGTGTCGCGGCCGTCGGCGAGCGCGGCCAGGCCGGACAGCAGCGCCTCGCGGTCCCCGCCGAGCACGACGGCGCGGTGCTCGAACGCGGAGCGGGTGGTGGCCAGGGAGCCCGCGAGGTCCGGCAGCCGTACGCGGTCGGGTTCGGTGCCGGTGACGTGCGCGGCGAGCGCCGCGGCCTGCGCGCGCAGGGCCTTGGCGCCGCGCCCCGAGACCAGCCACGGCAGCGTGCCGTACGAGCCGTCCCCCTCGCCGTGCCCGTCCCCCGGCGCCGGGCGCCAGTCGGAGAGCACCACGTGGCAGTTGGTGCCGCCCATGCCGAAGGAGCTGACGCCGGCGACGAGGCGTTCCGCGCTCTCCCCCTTCTGCGCCGCCCGCCGCTCCCGCTCCCGCGGCCACGGCCCGGCCCCGGTCCGTACGCGCAGCTTCAGCTCGTCCAGCGGAATCCGCGGGTGGGGCTCCTCGAAGTGGAGGCTGGGCGGCAGTTCTCCGTGCTTGAGGCTCAGCAGCGCCTTGATCAGCCCGACGGCGCCGGCCGCGCCCTCCAGGTGTCCGATGTTGGTCTTCACCGAGCCGACGACGAGTTCCTCGCCTTCGCCGCGGTGCGCCGTCCCCAGCGCGGCGGCGAGGGCCGCCGCCTCGACGGGGTCGCCCATCGGGGTGCCGGTGCCGTGGAGTTCGACGTACCGCGCCTCGTCCGGGTCGACCCCGGCGTCGCGGTACGCGGCCCGGATGACGCTCTCCTGCGCCGCGGGGTCGGGCGCGGTCAGCGTGCGGCCCGTGCCGCTGCCCAGCGCGCTGCCGAGGATGACGCCGTGCACCGGGTCGCCGTCGGCGAGCGCGGCGGCCAGCGGCTTGAGGACGACGATGCCGCCGCCCTCGCCGCGTACGTAGCCGTCGGCCCGCGCGTCGAACACGCGGCAGCGGGCGTCAGCGCCGGGCGCGAGGGCGCCGAAGAGTTCGGCGGCGGCGAAGCCCTCGGCGAGGATGTTCAGCTGGACGCCGCCCGCGACGGCGAGGGTCGACTCGCCGTCCAGGAGGCTCCGTACGGCCAGGTGCACGGCGGCGAGACCGGAGGACTGGGCGGTGTCGACGGCGAGGCTGGGGCCGGTCAGGCCGAGGACGTGCGACAGGCGGTTGGCGAGGGCGGCGCGGCTCAGGCCGGTGGTGCTGTGCGCGGAGACGGCGCCGGCGGCGTGCTGGAGCCGGGCGTAGTCGTCGGTCATCGCGCCGACGAACACGCCGGTACGGCTGCCGCGCAGCAGACCGGGCCGTAACCCCGCGTGCTCCAGCGCCTCCCAGGCCAGTTCGAGCGCGAGGCGCTGCTGCGGGTCCACGGCGGCGGCCTCGCGCGGTGACATGCCGAAGAACGCGGCGTCGAACCGGTCGACCTCGTCGAGGAAGCCGCCGTGGGCGCCCTCCGGCAGGCCGCGCCCGGCGGGCGCCGGTCCGACCGCGTCCACGCCGTCGCGCAGCAGCCGCCAGAACGCCCCGGGGTCCGCCGCCCCGGGTACCCGGCAGGCCATCCCCACCACGGCGATCCGGCGATCGGCCGGCACGCCGGCTCTACCACTTCTCTCGCTCATGACTCCCCCGTACGATCCGGCGGGCAGACGCGGAGTGAGCTGCGGGCGCGCGACATCGTCGCGCCGTGCCCGGGCCTGCTCACCGCCGCGCCGCCGCGCCGCCTGCTCCGTGGTGCCCTGCGCCGGAAGGTGCGTTCAGCCTGCCGGGGCGACGCGCACGGGCAGCTCCTTCAGCCCGCGCGTGATGATGTACGGCGCCCGGGGCGGCTCGTCGGTCGCCAGCTCCAGGTCGAGCGCCGTCAGCTTGGCCACCGCCGCCTGCGCGGCGAGCCGGGCGATGGGCGCGCCGACGCAGAAGTGCACGCCGAGCCCGAAGCCGAGGTTCCGGCCGGCGGGGCGGGACAGCAGCAGCGCGTCGGGGTCCTCGTAGACCTCGGGGTCGCGGCTGGCGGCGCCGATCATCAGCATGACCTGTTCGCCGGCGGCGATCGGGACGCCCGCGACCTCGGCGTCCTCCAGCGCGACCCGGGAGATCATCTGCCCGGGCGGGTCGTAGCGCAGCATCTCCTCGACCGCGGCGGGCACCTCCTCCGGGTGCGCGCGCAGCCACGCCGCCTGCTCGGGGTTGCGCAGCAGCGCGTACATGCCGTTGCCGACGAGGTTCACGGTGAGCGCGAACCCGGCCGACAGCAGGAGGGTGAGGGTGACGACGAGTTCGTGGCCCGAGAGCTTGCCGTCGGTGTCCTCGGCGGCGACCAGTTCGCTGATCAGGTCCCCGGTGGGCGCGGCCCGGCGCTCGTCGGCGAGCGTGCCGAAGTAGGCGTTCAGCTCGGCGCGGGCGCTGTCGCGGCGGGTGACCTCCTCGGGCGTGAGGAAGATGCTCGGGTCGAGGCCGTGCGCGATGTCGTTGGACAGCTGGCGGAACCGCTCGTGCTGCTCCGCCGGTACGCCGAGGAGTTCGCCGAGCAGGATCGCGGGCAGCGGGTGGGCGACCGCGTCGATCAGGTCGACGGGGCCGTCGCCGGCCTCGGCCCTGGCCTTCTCGATCAGCTCGTCGACCAGTTCGCCGGCGCGGGTGCGCAGCGCGTCGATGCGGCGCGCGGCGAACGCCTGGCTGACCAGGCCGCGGATGCGGGTGTGGTCCGGCGGGTCCATGAAGATGAACGGGCGCACGGTGGTGCCGTCCGGCGCCTGGCTGAAGTGCTCGGCCACGGTGGCGCCGTCGCCCCACCCGAACCGGTTGTCGCGCAGCACCGCGGAGACCTCGGCGTGCCCGGGGACCACGACGAGCCCCAGGGGCGTACGCGTCACGGGGCCCTGCTCGCGGATCTTGCGGTAGACGGCGTAGGGGTCGGCGTGGAACGCCGGGTCGAAGGGGTCGAAGGGCAGCAGCTGCGAGAAGATCGCCGGATCGATCGCCGCCTCCGCCCCGCTCGCCCCTTCCTCGGTCGCTGGTGTTTCCGACATGCTCAATTGCTCCCCGTTGTGATGGTGAAGTCCCGTTACGGGTGGTTGGTGTCAGGCCGTACGGGCCGGCACCAGCTCGACGGGCATCCGCAGGACGACCGTGTGCTTGTTGCTCGGGGCCCAGACCACGTCGCCTTCGAGCCTGATCTCGGCCACCCGGTCGAGCAGTTCCTCCAGCAGCACGCGCATCTCGATCCGCGCGAGCTGCTCGCCGAGGCAGGAGTGGGTGCCGTGGGCGAACGCCAGGTGCGGGTTGGGGGAGCGGCGGATGTCGAAGGTCGCGGGGTCGTCGAAGACCTCGGCGTCCCGGTTGCCCGACGCCCACCAGAAGGTGATCTTCTCGCCCGCCTTGATCTCCGTGCCGCGGAAGACGGTGTCGCGCAGCGCGGTCCGCCTGTTGTACGGCGTGGGGCTGGCCCAGCGCAGCATCTCCTCGATGGCGCCGGGCAGCAGGGAGCGGTCGGCGCGCAGGTCGTGCCACTGCTCCGGGTGCTGTGCCAGGGCCAGGATGCCGCTCGCCAGCGTGTTGCGCGCCGGTTCGCTGCCGGCGATCAGCACCAGGCAGAAGAAGGCCTCGCGCTCGTACTCCGAGAGCGGCTCCTCGCCCCGGCCCGCGGGGATGTCTCCGTGCGCCAGCACGGACATCAGGTCGTTCGCCGGCGGGCCGGCGGCCGCACGCTTCCGGGCGAGCAGCTTCTTGCTGTACTCGTACATCGCGTACTGGGTCTCGGTGGAGGTCTGGTTGACCTTGCCGGAGCGGCGTTCCTCGAATCCGGCGAGGGTCTCCCCCCACTCGATGAGCTGCGGCACGTCCTCCTCGGGCGCGCCGAGCACCTTCCCGACACACTCGATGGTGTACGGGGCGGTGAGCGCCGGCTGCAGGTTCACCCGGCCCTCCGCGACCGCCTTCCCGACGAGCCGGGCCGCGATCTCACGCCATTCGTCTAACCGCGCCTCGACGGCCTGCCGGGCGACGGGCGGGCTGACCAGGTCCTTGAACAGCTGGTGCCGCGGGTCGTCCTGCATGTTGATCAGTGCGCCGGCGTGCACGCCGGGCTTCAGGTCGTCGATGTGCGTCCCGCCGCCCTCGCGACCGACACCGCCCTTCGAGGAGAACACCGGGTCCTCCGCGGCGGCCTTCAGGTCCGCGTGCCTGGTGACGACCCAGAAGCCCTCGCCGTCCACCGTGGTGCCCGGCGGGTGCCACAGCACCGGGGCCTCTTCGCGCAGGCGCACGAAGACCTCGTGCGGGAAGCCGTCGGCGAACCGCGTCTGGTCGGTGAGGTCGAAGCCCTCCAGCACCGCCGGCAGCTCGGTGGAATCCCGCCCCTGATGCCCCGTCATTTCACTCCTCCCGCGGCCAACCCCCTTGGCCGCCACCCCGTTTGAGACGTCTCAGTGAAATCGCGTTCGAGTGTGTGGGATCACATCTGGGCTTGTCAAACAGTTACGTTTTGCTCTCTTTTCCCCCCGGAACCGGACGCTCACGGCCCGGCTGGTCACGGAGAGCGACATCCGCACCTCCACCGGCTGGATGCCCTGTACGCACAGCAACGAACCCCTGTTTCGGTTCTCTCCGAAACAGGGGTTCTGTCGTCTGGGATCAAAGGCAATAACATGATATTGCCCTCTGTGTGCGCGAGGGGGGAGTTGAACCCCCACGTCCTTTCGGACACTGGAACCTGAATCCAGCGCGTCTGCCTATTCCGCCACCCGCGCAAAGGGTGTGCCGTACATGGCCTGGGCCGTGCGGCGTCCTGCTGACGTCAGGAAGCGTAGCACGCGGTCCGGGCCCGAATCACATCCGTTTTGCCCGCACCGCGGCCGCTCGGGGCCGGTGGTGCGGGACACTGGGAGGAGCCGCCCGTACCATCCCAGGGGACGCCTGGGCGGACGGTGGAGGAGCAGGGCCGGACGGCCCGGCCGGACAGCCGGCCGGCGGCCGGCCGGACTGGCGCGAGACAGGTGTGAGAGAGGACACCGCGTACCGGCGGCGGGGACCGGGAACCAGTCCATTCCCCCGCGCGTGGATACGATCAGCGTGCAGTTTCGAGCAGCATGTTCGAGGGCCCGGCGGGAAGGCCCGTAGAGAGGCGTAGGAGAGGAGGTGCCCCGTGGGAGTACTCAAGCGCTTCGAGCAGCGTCTGGAGGGTCTCGTCAACGGCACCTTCGCCAAGGTGTTCAAGTCCGAGGTGCAGCCGGTGGAGATCGCCGGCGCCCTGCAGCGCGAGTGCGACAACAACGCCACGATCTGGAACCGCGAGCGCACGGTCGTGCCCAACGACTTCATCGTGGAGCTGAGCGCCCCCGACTACGACCGGCTCGCGCCGTACTCCGGCCAGCTGGGCGACGAGCTGGCCGCCATGGTCCGCGACTACGCGCAGCAGCAGCGCTACACCTTCATGGGCCCCATAAAGGTGCACCTGGAGAAGGCGGAGGACCTCGACACGGGGCTCTACCGGATCCGCAGCCGCACCCTGGCCGGCAGCCACTCGCAGGCGCCCGCCCGGGGCCGGCCCGGCGGTGCGCCCACCGCGCCGCCCGGACCCCCCGCCCCCGCAGGCCCCGGCAGCTACGGCTCGCAGCCCAGTGACTACGCCGCCTTCGGCCGCCCCCCGCAGCACCAGCCGCCGCCGATGCCCGCGGGCCCGCCCCCCGGCATGCCCGGCGGTGCGCCCGCGGGCGCCCCCGGAGGCGCCCCCCCGGGCGGCGCGCGCCGGCTGCGCCACTGGCTGGAGATCAACGGCGTACGCCACCAGATGACCAGGCAGTCCCTGGTCCTCGGGCGCAGCACAGAAGCAGACGTGCGGATCGACGACCCCGGCGTCTCGCGCCGGCACGCCGAGATCCGTGCCTTCGACGGCGGCGCGATGGTGCAGGACCTCGGATCCACCAACGGCATCGTGGTGGACGACCAGCACACCCAGCGCGCTACGCTCCGCGACGGCTCACGCATCCGCGTGGGCAGCACCACCGTCCTCTACCGGCAAGCCGAAGGGTGAAGCGGGGCCGATGTCAGAGCTGACCCTGACGGTCATGCGGCTGGGTTTCCTCGCCGTACTGTGGCTGTTCGTCATCGTCGCCGTACAGGTCATCCGCAGTGACCTGTTCGGCACCCGGGTCACCCGGCGGGCCGCGGCCGTCCAGGACCGTCCGCCGCCGCGGCCGCAGGCGCCGCCGCAGGACGCCAGGGGCGGCCGCGGCGGGCGCCGGGGCCAGCGCGGGGCCCCGACCAAACTCGTCGTCACCGAGGGGTCGCTCACCGGCACCACCGTCACCCTGCAGGGGCAGACCATCACCCTGGGACGGGCCCACGATTCGACAATCGTGCTGGACGACGACTATGCCTCCTCGCGGCATGCCAGGATCTACCCGGACCGTGACGGGCGCTGGATCGTGGAGGACCTCGGGTCCACCAACGGCACCTATCTCGACCGGACCCGGCTCACCTCGCCGGTGCCGATCCCGCCCGGCGCACCGGTCCGGATCGGCAAGACCGTCATCGAGCTGCGGAAGTAGAAGACCATGACCGGAGGGCGGGCACCATGCGGATGTACCCGGAGCCGACCGGCGAGGTGCGCATGAGCCTCTCTCTGCGCTTCGCCGCCGGGTCGCACGAGGGCATGATCCGTGACCACAACGAGGACTCCGGCTACGCCGGCCCCCGGCTGCTCGCCATCGCCGACGGCATGGGCGGCCAGGCCGCCGGCGAGGTCGCCAGCTCCGAGGTCATCTCCGTCATGGTCGCCCTGGACGAGGACGTCCCGGGCTCCGACCTGCTCACCTCCCTCGGCACCACCGTGGAGCACGCCAACGACCGGCTGCGCCGCATGGTCGAGGAGGACCCGCGTCTGGAGGGCATGGGCACCACGCTCACGGCCCTGCTGTGGACGGGCCAGCGGCTCGGCCTGGTGCACGTCGGCGACTCGCGCGCGTACCTGCTGCGCGACGGCGCGCTGACGCAGATCACCAAGGACCACACCTGGGTGCAGCGGCTCGTCGACGAGAACCGCATCACCGAGGAGGAGGCCACCACCCACCCGCAGCGCTCCCTGCTGATGCGCGCGCTGGGCAGCGGCGACCAGGTCGAGCCCGACCTGTCCATCCGCGAGGTGCGCGCCGGCGACCGCTACCTGGTCTGCTCCGACGGCCTGTCGTCCGTGGTCAGCCACGAGACGATGGAGAACACCCTCGCCGGCTACGCCGGGCCGCAGGAGACCGTGCAGGAGCTGATCGAGCTGGCGCTGCGCGGCGGCGGCCCCGACAACATCACGGTCATCATCGCCGACGTCCTCGACGCCGCCGACGACGACACCATGGCCGGCCGGCTCAACGACGCCCCCCTGGTCGTCGGCGCCGTCGCCGAGAACCAGCACCAGATCGACACCGCCGGCATGCAGACCCCGGCCGCCCGCGCCGCGGGCCTCGGCCGGCCCACGCCGCCGCAGGCCGGCGGCTTCGGCCCGGCGGACGACGACCCGTACGGCCTGTCGTACAACGACGAGGACTTCGTCAAGGCCCCGCCCCGCTTCAAGTGGCTCAAGCGCGGGCTGCTGCTCGCCGTGGTCCTCGGCGGCCTGGGGTTCGGCGGCTACAAGGCGTACGACTGGACCCAGTCGCAGTACTACGTGGGCACGAAGGACGACCACGTCGCGGTCTACCAGGGCATCGACCAGAAGCTCGCCTGGATGAGCCTGTCCTCCGTCCACCAGGACCACCCGGACATCGAGCTGAAGTACCTCCCCGGCTACCAGCAGAAGCGCGTCGAGGACAACATCGCCGAGGAGAGCCTCGGCGACGCCCAGGCGAAGGTGGCCGACCTCCAGCAGCAGGCCGACGTCTGCCGTACGGTCGCCGAGGCCGCGGCGGAGGACTCCCGCGCGCAGGAGGAGGAGCGGCGGCAGCAGGAGCAGGAGAAGCAGAACCCGGACGAGAAGGACCCCGACAAGCAGGGCGACGCCGGGGACAAGGCGGGGGACGAGAAGTCCGAGTCGCCGGCACCCGGAGCCTCGTTGACCGAGGAAGAGCAGAAACTGGCGAGGCAGTGCCCGAAGCAATAACCCGTTGGGGGGCGGACCGTACATGAGCAGCAGCAACACCAGCACCATCAGCTCGGTGGCCGCGCCCAGCCGACGCAACACAGAGCTGGCGATGCTCGTCTTCGCCGTGCTGATCCCGGTCTTCGCCTACGTCAACGTGGGTCTGGCCAAGGAGGACAGCGTCCCCGCCGGCGTCCTCGGCTACGCGGCGGGGCTCGGCTGCCTGGCCGCCGTCGCGCACCTGGTGGTACGGAAGTTCGCCCCGTACTCCGATCCGCTGCTGCTGCCGATCGCCACCCTCCTCAACGGCCTGGGCCTGGTGCTGATCTGGCGCCTCGACCAGGAGCCGTCGCTGACCACGCCCGCGCTCGGCGGCCCGATGGCCCCCGGCCAGCTCATGTGGTCCGCGGTGGGCGTCGGCCTCTTCGTCGTGGTGCTGCTCTTCCTGAAGGACCACCGGGTCCTCCAGCGGTACACGTACATCTCCATGGCCGCGGCGCTGGTCCTGCTGATCATGCCGATGGTGCCGGGCCTGGGCGCCAACGTGAACGGCGCCCGCATCTGGGTCCGCATCCCGGGCCTCGGCTCGCTGCAGCCCGGCGAGTTCGCGAAGATCGTCATCGCGGTCTTCTTCGCCGGCTACCTCATGGTCAAGCGGGACGCCCTGGCGCTGGCCAGCCGCCGCTTCATGGGCCTGTACCTGCCGCGCGGCCGCGACCTCGGCCCGATCCTGGTGATCTGGGGCCTCAGCCTCATGATCCTGGTCTTCGAGACCGACCTCGGCACCTCGCTGCTCTTCTTCGGCCTCTTCGTGATCATGCTCTACGTGGCCACGGAGCGCACGAGCTGGATCGTCTTCGGCCTGCTGTTGTCCGCCCTCGGCGCGGTCAGCGTGGCCTCGTTCAACAGCCACATCGGCGACCGCGTCGACAACTGGCTGAACCCGCTGGCGCGCAGCCCCCTCAACGACGGCGTGACCGAGACCGCCCAGGCGATGTACTCCTTCGGCTCCGGCGGCCTCTTCGGCTCCGGCCTCGGCCAGGGCTACTCCCGCCTCATCGGCGGCATCGCCACCAAGAGCGACTACATCCTCGCCACCGTCGGCGAGGAGATGGGGCTGACCGGCCTCATGGCGATCGTCGTCCTGTACGGGCTCCTCATCGAGCGCGGCATGCGCACGGCCCTCGCGGCCCGCGACCCGTTCGGCAAGCTGCTCGCGGTCGGCCTGTCCGGCGCGTTCGCGCTGCAGTGCTTCGTCGTCGCCGGCGGCGTCACCGCGCTGATCCCGCTGACCGGCATGACGATGCCGTTCCTCGCCCAGGGAGGCTCCTCGGTCATCGCCAACTGGGCGCTGGTCGCGATCCTGCTGCGCATCAGCGACACCGCACGCCGGCCGGCCCCGGCGCCCGCGCCCTCGCCCGACGCCGAGATGACCCAGGTGGTACGCACATGAACAAGCCGCTCCGCCGCGTCGCCGTCTTCTGCGGCCTGCTGGTGATAGCCCTGCTCGTCCGGGTCAACTGGATCCAGTTCGTCGAGGCCGACGAACTGCGCAACCACGAGGACAACCGGCGCGTGGCCATCGAGCGCTACGCCCACCCCCGCGGCAACATCATCGTCGGCGACAAGGCGATCACCGGTTCCACCGAGACGTCGGGCAGCGACTTCCAGTACAAGCGCACGTACAAGGACGGCCCCCTGTGGGCCCCCGTCACCGGCTACGCCTCCCAGGCGTTCGGCGCCAACCAGTTGGAGGCGCTGAACGACGGCATCCTCACCGGCAACGACGACCGGCTGTTCTTCAACCGCACGATCGACATGATCACCGGCAAGGACAAGAAGGGCGGCAACGTCGTCACCACCCTCGACGCGAACGTGCAGAAGGCCGCGTTCGAGGGCCTGGGCGACCGCAAGGGCGCAGTCGCCGCGATCGACCCGGAGACCGGCGCGATCCTCGGCCTGGCCAGCAGTCCCAGCTACGACCCGTCCTCGTTCGCGGGCAACTCCAACGAGGACGCGAAGAACTGGAAGTCGCTGAACGACGACAAGGACAAGCCGATGCTCAACCGGGCGCTGCGGGAGACGTACCCGCCCGGTTCCACGTTCAAGGTCGTCACCGCCGCGGCGGCGCTGGAGAGCGGCAAGTACGACATGGACGAGCCGACCGGCGCCCCCGAGACGTACAAGCTGCCGCTGTCGACCAACACCCTGGGCAACGAGGTCAAGGGCGTGTGCGAGGACGCCACCCTGCGCGAGGCGCTGCAGTGGTCGTGCAACTCGGTCTACGCGATGCTCAGCGACAAGGTCGGCAACGAGGGCATGATCGAGATGTCCGAGAAGTTCGGCTTCGGCAACGCCGAACTGGACACCCCGGTCCGCGCCGCCGAGAGCATCTACCCGGAGATGGACCGCCCGCAGAACGCGATGGGCGGCATCGGCCAGGCGTCCAACCGCGCGACGCCGCTGCAGATGGCGATGGTCGCCTCGGCCGTCGCCAACGACGGCGAGCTGATGAAGCCGTACATGGTCGAGAAGCTGGTCGCGCCGAACCTCAACGACATCGAGGTGACGCAGTCCCAGACGCTCAGCGAGCCGCTGTCCGGCGAGAACGCGCAGAAGATGCAGCAGATGATGGAGACCGTCGTCAACGAGGGCACGGGCTCCAACGCCAGGATCGACGGGGCCACCGTCGGCGGCAAGACGGGTACCGCGCAGCACGGCATCGACAACCGCGACCTGCCGTACGCCTGGTTCATCTCGTACGCCAAGGACCCCGACAGCGACAAGCAGATCGCCGTCGCCGTGGTGGTCGAGGACGCCAGCGCGAACCGTGACGACATCTCCGGCGGCGGCGTCGCGGCGCCGATCGCGAAGAGCGTCATGGAAGCCGGGCTGGGCCGCTGACCGCCCGCGGACGCGGCCGGAGAGACGATCGGGAAGCAGCAGGGGGATGAGGAGTGAAGCGGTGCGAGGGGTGTCACCCGGGGGGAGTTCCGGGAAAGTGACCGCGTGAGGGGAACCGCGGGGCGGGCGTGCTGCGTCACCCGATAGCGGTCGGATACCGGTCGGATATCGGCTGACGGTCCGGCCCGAACGGGGTCGTCGGCGCCCGGTACGGTATGCCGAGCAGCACGAGCCGGACACCCCGTGCCGACGCTCCGCTTCGGCACGGGAGCAGGAACGGAAGAGGGCTGGGAGAAGCTATGGAAGAGCCGCGTCGCCTGGGCGGGCGGTACGAGCTGGGCCAGGTGCTCGGCCGCGGCGGCATGGCCGAGGTGTACCTCGCCCACGACACCCGCCTCGGTCGTACGGTCGCGGTCAAGACGCTCCGTGCCGACATGGCCCGCGACCCCTCGTTCCAGGCCCGCTTCCGCCGCGAGGCGCAGTCCGCCGCGTCCCTGAACCACCCCGCGATCGTCGCCGTGTACGACACCGGCGAGGACTACATCGACGGCGTCTCCATCCCGTACATCGTCATGGAGTACGTCGACGGCTCCACGCTGCGCGAGCTGCTGCACTCCGGGCGCAAGCTGCTGCCCGAGCGCACGCTGGAGATGTGCACGGGCATCCTCCAGGCCCTGGAGTACTCGCACCGCAGCGGCATCGTCCACCGCGACATCAAGCCGGCGAACGTCATGCTGACGCGCACCGGCCAGGTCAAGGTCATGGACTTCGGCATCGCCCGCGCGATGGGCGACTCCGGCATGACGATGACGCAGACCGCGGCGGTCATCGGCACCGCGCAGTACCTCTCCCCCGAGCAGGCCAAGGGCGAGCAGGTCGACGCGCGCTCCGACCTGTACTCGACGGGCTGCCTGCTGTACGAGCTGCTGACCGGCCGGCCGCCGTTCGTCGGCGACTCCCCGGTGGCCGTGGCGTACCAGCACGTGCGCGAGGAAGCGCAGCCGCCGAGCGCGTTCGACCCCGAGGTCACGCCCGAGATGGACGCCATCGTGATGAAGGCGCTCGTCAAGGACCCGGACTACCGGTACCAGAGCGCCGACGAGATGCGCGCCGACATCGACGCCGCGCTGGAGGGCCTGCCCGTCGCGGCGGCCGCCGGCATGGGCGCCGCCGGCTTCGCCGGGGACACCCCGACCACCGCCATGACCCCGCAGAACGGCTACGGCACCACGATGCTGCCGCCCGCGCGGGACGACGACGGCGGCATGGGCTACGACGACCGCGGCGCGGGCCGCCGCCGGCAGCAGAAGCGCAGCGGCGCGACGTCGACGGTGCTGCTGATCCTCGCCGGCATCCTGGTCCTCGTCGGCGCCATCTTCATCGGCAAGTCCATCTTCGGCGACCAGGGCGCCGACGCGGTCAAGGTGCCGGACGTCGTCGGCGAGAAGTTCGAGGACGCCGAGAGCTCCATGAGCAACCTCAAGCTCACCCTCAAAAAGGACGGCGAGGAGCGCTGCGACCAGCCCAAGGGCACGGTGTGCAGCACCAGCCCGGCGGCCGACGAGGAGGTCGAGCGCGGCTCGACCGTCACGGCGGTCGTCTCCAAGGGCTCGGGCGTGCAGAAGGTCACCGTCCCGAACGTGACCGGCATGGACGCCGACGAGGCCGAGGACACCCTCCGCGAGGAGGGCTTCGACGTCGAGCAGGAGGAGCAGGAGTCCAGCGAGCCGGAGGGCCAGGTCCTGAGCCAGGACCCGGAGGGCGAGACCAGGGTCGCGAAGAACTCCACCGTCACGCTCACGGTCGCCGCCGCCCCGGAGGAGACCGAGCCCGCGGCGATCAACGTCCCGAAGGTCGACGGCCTGGCGTACGAGGACGCGAAGGCGACCCTGGAGGGCCAGGGCTTCGTCGTCCAGCGCACCGACCAGGAGACGGCCGACGCGGCCCCGGAGACGGTCGTCGCCCAGTCCCCCGAGGCCGGCACGGCGGCCACGGAGGGCGACACGGTCACCCTGACCGTCGCCATCGAGCCGGACGAGCCGGATGCGGTGGTGGTGCCGTCGGACCTGGTCAACAAGACGGTGGCCGAGGCACGGGCCCAGCTGGAGGGCATGGGCCTGGTCGCCGGGGTCATCCCCGGCGCCCCCTCGGACGACGCCGCGATCGTCATGGCGCACGACCCGCCGGCGGGCAGCGAGGTCGCCCCGGGCACGACCGTGAACCTGGTCACACGACCGGGCGACGGGGAGTAGCGACCGGATCACCGCGATGCGAGCGCCCCCGCCCAGCGGGTAGGCTGGGGGCCGCTTCGGGGCCTTAGCTCAGTTGGTAGAGCGCTGTCTTTGCATGGCAGATGTCAGGAGTTCGACTCTCCTAGGCTCCACACCCGACGGCAGAGCCCCGCGGGACCGGTTTCTCCGGCCCGCGGGGCTCTCGCGTCTCCCGTGGGGAACGGGCGTGTACTACGGCGACAGAAGTCCGCTCAGAGGTCGTCCTCGCGCTCGTAGTACGCGCGGCGGGTGTCCGTCGACTCACCGTTCTCCGAGCGGGCCGTGCCGCCGCCCTCGAAGTCCATGTCCGCCGCCGCCTCACGGGTCTGGGCGTCCTGGTCGCGGCCGGCGTCGGCGCGGTCGATGCGGGTCTCGCGGTCCATGTACTCGGTGTCGTCGACGATCCGCGTGGTGGAGGCGTCGGTGCCGGGTTCGGTGGCGTCCGGGGGTTCGACCATCCAGTCCGGGTTGATCTGGTGGTCCCACCAGCGCCAGACGACGACCGCGGCGGCGCCGAGGACGCCGAGGACGCCGAGGCGCTTCGCCGTGCGGCCGACGACCTCGCGGCGGTGCCGCCTGCGTGCCAGGTGGTCCAGTTCCGCCGGGGTCACCTCGCCCTTCAGCGCCGACAGCGCCGCGGTGCCGCGGGCGGCGACCTGCCGGGTCGCGGGGCCCGCGGCGGCCTTCGTCGCGGCCGCCGCGGCCTTCGTCGCCGCGGCGGCGCCCACGATGCGCGGGGCGGCGTACGCCGCTGCCTCGCGCGCCCGGCGGGCCGTGTCGGCGGCGGTCCTGTCCAGTTCGTCGGGTACCGCGCTGCGCACCTTCCGCATGTGCGGGCCGACGTGGGCGCCGTACGCCACTTGGGCGCTGGTGGCCAGGTCGGAGACCTTCGGGGCGAGGCGCTCGCGCGCCTCGTGCGCCATGTGGGCGCACTGGTGCCTGGCGGTGGCGGCGTAGGGGGCCACCGCCCCGGCCGCCTGCTGCACGCTCTGCCTCGCTGTCTCGGTGGCCGTGCGCGCGCCGTTCTTGCGGGTCACGGAACTCTCCTTCGCCTTCGTATCGGACGGGTCTCCCTGTAGCGCCTGTTCACCTGCGTACAGATCATGCCCGGATTCGCCCTACTCGGCATGTTCTGTTACATCCGGGACTTGGCGGGAGGCTGGGGATCGTGCGGGCGGGCGTGCGAGGATCGGGGGACGCAAATGAATCCGTAAGGAAGGCACATCGTGGCTGAGCAGCTCTACGCCACCCTGAAGACGAACCACGGCGACATCGAGGTGAAGCTCCTGCCGAACCACGCGCCGAAGACGGTGCAGAACTTCGTCGGGCTCGCCACCGGCGAGCGCGAGTGGACCCACCCGGCGACGGGCAAGGTGTCCAACGAGCGGCTGTACGACGGCACCGTGTTCCACCGCGTCATCAGCGGCTTCATGATCCAGGGCGGTGACCCGCTGGGCAACGGCACCGGCGGCCCCGGCTACGAGTTCGGTGACGAGTTCCACCCGGACCTGGCCTTCGACCGCCCGTACCTGCTGGCGATGGCGAACGCGGGGCCCGGCACCAACGGCTCGCAGTTCTTCATCACCGTGGCGCCGACCGCCTGGCTGACCGGCAAGCACACCATCTTCGGCGAGGTCGCCGACGAGGCCGGCAGGAAGGTCGTCGACGAGATCGTGGCCGTCGAGACGGCGCGGGGCGACCGCCCCAAGAAGGACGTGGTCATCCAGTCCGTGGAGATCACGCGCCGCTGACCCGGGAACCTGAGCGCCCCGCCCGTCGTACCACCAGCAGGTGAGTCGACGGGCGGGAGCGCGGGGCGGGGCGTGCGGAGGACCAGAGGGGACGCGGGAAGCTGATGGACCAGGCACCGGGAGGCGGCGCGGAGAGACCGGCCGAGGGGAGCGGGCTGCCCGGCTGCTACCGGCATCCGGACCGTGAGACCGGCGTGCGCTGCGTGCGCTGCGACCGGCCCATCTGCCCGGAGTGCATGATAAGCGCGTCGGTCGGCTTCCAGTGCCCCGAGTGCGTCCGCGGCGGGTCCGGTACGGGCCGTCCGGCGAGCGCCGCCGCGCCCCGTACGCTCGCGGGCGGCGTCACCTCGGCGGACCCGCGGCTCATCACCAAGATCATCCTCGGTCTCAACCTCGCGGTCTTCCTCGCCGTGCTCTCCGGCGGCGACCGGGTCACCGACCCGATGCTCCTCGTCGGGCAGGCGGTCTTCTCCTTCGGCGGGCCGCTCGAAGGCGTCGCCGAGGGCCAGTACTACCGACTGCTCAGCTCCGTCTTCCTGCACGAGGAAGTCGCCCACATCGCGCTGAACATGCTGGCGCTGTGGTTCCTCGGGCCGCCGCTGGAGGCCGCGCTCGGCCGGCTGCGGTTCGTCACGCTCTACCTGCTCTCCGGCCTCGGCGGCAGCGCGCTGTTCTACCTGGTCGCCGCGCCCAACGACGCCGCCCTCGGCGCCTCCGGCGCCATCTTCGGCCTCTTCGGCGCCACCGCGGTGCTGATGCGCCGGATGAACTACGACATGCGGCCCGTGCTGGTGCTGCTGGCGATCAACCTGGTCTTCACCTTCACCTGGTCGGGCATCGCCTGGCAGGGCCACATCGGCGGGCTGGTGATCGGCACGGCCGTCGCGTACGGCTTCGTGCACGCGCCCCGCGACAAGCGGATCCTGGTGCAGCGGGCGGTGGTGGCGGCGGCGCTGCTGGCGATCGCCGCGGTGGTCGTGATCCGCACCCTGCAACTGACCTAGGGCCCGACTGACGGCCTGTCGTCGGCGTGTCGGGGCGGGCTCCGTAACCTCCTGGGCGCAACCGCGTTGAGAGGGGTGGGGCAAGCAGCCACGCCCGAAGTTGTCCACAGGTAGTCAGCGACCCTGTGCGTACCGTGGGGACAGCCGTTCGATATCGAACACGCCTGCGTTTTCCTTGGCAGAGCACGGAATCACCGCTGGTCCGGACGGTGTACCGCGGTCGGACCGGCGTCAACGCCACTGAGGTTATCCACAGATCTTCTGCTTTCTGCACAGCTGTGGATGACCTGTGGATAACTTTGCCCACGGCGGCCCTCGACGGGCCGCACAGCCGGTGGCGGCGGCTACTTCCACTGCGTGGAGACGACGAACCCCGCGAGGATGAAGCCGAAGCCGACCACGATGTTCCAGTTGCCGATCGCTTCGAGCGGCAGGTCGCCGGTGGTGACGTAGAACACCACGATCCAGGCGAGTCCGAGGACGAACAACGCCAGCATCAACGGCGCCACCCAGCTCCGGCCGGAGCCTGACAGCTTGAACTCGCCCGACTTCGCCGGCGGCGGGGTGTAATCGGCCTTCTTACGGATCCGTGACTTCGGCACGAGAGACTCTCCTGTCGACGCTGCGGTTGCGGGCCTGTCGGGGAGGCCCCGAGCCGCGGGGGCGGCTCCTTCCCCGGGCGTGTCCGTTAGCGTAGTCCTTCCACCGGGGGTAAGGAGACAAGGGTACGGTGACCAATTCCGCACAGCGGCTCCGTATCAGGCCCGCGCGGCTGTTCACCTTCGCCGCCTTCGGGCTCGCCGGGCTGATCTTCTGGACGAGCTTCAACACCGCGCAGGGCACCAACCTGCGCACCGACGACTCCATGCTCCGCCTCACGGACCTCATCTACGAGCGCGACCGCGCCAACCAGCGCCTCGACGGCGACAACGCCTCGCTCCGCGAGGACGTCGACTCCCTCGCCGAGCGCGACCACGGCGCCGGCACCGCCCCCGGCAAGGAACTCCGCGAGGCGGAGCGGGCGGCCGGGGCCACGGAGGTCGACGGCGCCGGGCTCACCGTGACCCTCACCGACGCCCCGCCGGACGCCACCGCGCTCATCCCCGGCGTACCGGACCCGACGCCGGACACCCTCGTCGTGCACCAGCAGGACCTGCAGGCCGTCGTCAACGCCCTGTGGGCGGGCGGCGCGGAGGGCATCCGGGTCATGGACCAGCGGCTCATCTCCACCAGCGCGGTGCGCTGCGTCGGCAACACCCTGATCCTCCAGGGCCGCGTGTACTCGCCCCCGTACAAGATCACCGCGGTCGGCGACCCGCGGGACCTCCAGGCCGCCCTGGACGCCGAGCCCGCGGTGCAGAACTACCTGCGCTACGTGGAGGCGTACGGCCTCGGCTACGAGGTCGACCCGCACGACTCGGTGACGCTCCCCGGCTACTCCGGCACCGTCGACCTCCACCAGGCCCGCCCCGTGGAGTGACGACTCCCACGTCCCCCCGACCGGTGGCGCGTGCCAAGGCTGCCGCCTCGCGGGAGGCGGGTCGTTAGTCTGGTGACTCGTACGGACGAATTCGGCAGCGGCACAAGGCCACATACGGGCCGGGGACGGGCCACGGCAAGGGCAACGGCGAAGATCGGCGAAGAGGGACGCATGTACGGCTGGATCTGGCGGCATCTGCCGGGCAACGCGCTGGTACGGGCGCTGATCTCGCTCATCCTCGTCCTCGGCGTCGTCTTCCTCCTCTTCCAGTACGTGTTCCCCTGGGCCGAGCCGCTGCTGCCGTTCAACGACGTCACCGTCGACGAGGGAGCCGCCCGGCGATGAGCGCGCGCATTCTGGTCGTGGACAACTACGACAGCTTCGTGTTCAACCTGGTCCAGTACCTGTGCCAGCTCGACGCCACCTGCGAAGTGCTGCGCAACGACGAGGTGACGCCGCAGCACGGCGACGACGGGTTCGACGGCGTGCTGCTGTCGCCCGGGCCCGGTACGCCGGAGCAGGCGGGGGTCTGCGTCGAGATGGTGCGGCACTGCGCGGCCCGTGGGCTGCCGGTGTTCGGGGTCTGCCTCGGGCTGCAGTCGATGGCGATCGCGTACGGCGGTGTCGTCGGCCGGGCGCCCGAGTTGCTGCACGGCAAGACGTCGCCGGTGGTGCACGGGGGCGCGGGCGTGTTCGCCGGGCTGCCGTCGCCGTTCACGGCGACGCGGTACCACTCGCTGGCCGTCGAGCGGGAGTCGCTGCCCGACGAACTGGCGGTCACCGCGGAGACGGACACCGGCCTGGTGATGGGGCTGCGCCACCGCGATCTGCCGGTCGAGGGCGTGCAGTTCCACCCGGAGTCCGTGCTCACCGAGTGGGGCCACCGGATGCTGGCGAACTGGCTGGTCGAGTGCGGTGACGGCGGGGCCGTCGAGCGGTCGGCGGGGCTGGCGCCGGTGACGGGCGGATGGGCCCGGGGAGGCCCGGCGCCGGGAGCCTTGGCACCGGCGGGCGGGACGGCCGGGACCGCGGGGTGACCGACACCCGGCCGGACGGCAACGCACCGGGGCGCGCGGAGGGGCGCGAACCGGGGCGCGAAGCGCGTCACCGCGGCTTCCACGACTCAGGCGCCCCCGACCGGCCCGCGGACGACGCCGCGGACCCGCTCACCGACCCGCTGTCCGGCGGCCGTCCGCCGCTGCCGCGCCGGGACGCGTCGGGCGCGGGCGGGCGCGCGGGGCCGGGTGCGGGTGGTGCGGGTTCGGGTTCGGGTTCGGGTTCCGGTGGCGCGTGGGGACACGGGCGGGGTGGCGGTGCCGACGGTGCCGGAGCCGGTACGGGGCCGGGGCCCGGCGGCTACGGCGCGGGCGGATCCGGGACGTACGAACCCGCGCCGGGCGCCCGGGGCCGGGGTGCGCGGCACGGAGGCTACGGCGCGGGAGGCGGCGGCTACGGTGCCGGGGCGGGGGCCGGCGGGCAGGATCCGCTGGAGCAGGGCCACCTGCCGGAGTACGCGCACCGCAACCCGCTGCGCGGCGACCCCCTGCCGCCGCCGCGCGGCACCGACGCGGGGCCGCAGCCGGGGATGCAGCCCGGCGCGCACCCGGAGCAGCACGCCCCGGAACAGCAGGGCCGCTTCGCGCACCAGCACCTCCCGCAGGGCGGGGCCCCGCAGCAGCAGTACCCGCAGGACCCGTACGCGCAGTCCCACGCCGCGGGCCACGAGCCCGCGGCGGCCGACGGCCCCAGGCCGCGGCCGCTGGAGCCCCGGCCCGACTCGCCGACCTCGGCGGTCTCCCGCTGGTTCCGCCCGCACACGCCGCCGGACGCCCGCGACGCGGACGCCGGCCCCGGCGACTACGCGCGCCCGGCTGACCCCGCGCAGGGCGGCGCCCCCCGAAACGATCCGCCACCCCACCCCGACGCCTACGCCCCCGCCCCGGACCCTGCTCCGGCACCGCGCTCGCACCGCCGGGATGACAGCGCCGCCCCCGGCGCCCAGGCGCATTCGCCGTACCCCGCACACGCCGATGCACCGGCCGACCCGGCGGCGATCGTGCCGCAGGAGGGGACCGCGGCGCAGTACCCGATGACGTCCTACGGCGGCGGCCCGCACCCGTCCCCGTACGCGGAGGCGCCGCAGGCGGCCGCGTACGGGCAGACCACCCCCGCGTACGACCAGCAGCAGCCCCCGGCGTCGTACGCCCCGGGGCTCCTCGGCTACGACCAGGCCCCCGCCGACCCCCTCGGCACCCCCCGCCCCGCACCGGCCGGCGACCCGCTGACGGATCCCCTGACCGACCCGCTGACGGACCCGCTTACCGACCCGCTCCCCGGCGCCGGCCCGCAGTCGGCCCCGCGCCGCCATGCGGGACGGCCCGCCGTCGAGGAGCAGCAGCCGTACCCCGCGCCCGCCCACGGCCGGCACGCCGGAGGCGCCGGCGGCACGGACGCGGCCCACACCGCCGGCGCGGCCGGCCCCCCCGCCGGCACCGGATCCCCGGCGGCCCACCGCGACCCCTCCCCCTGGGGCGACCTCTCCGCCGCCGCCCACGCCGGCGCCCCCGCGCCCGCCGACCCGGCGCAGACACAGGCCCAGGCCCAGGCACAAGCCCATGCGCAGGCGCAGCCACCGGCGCCGACCCGTGACGGCGCCCGCCGCCGCGACCCGGCGTCCGGCCCCGCGCCCGCGGCCCGTACCCCCGACCGGCCCGCGAACGCCACCGCGGATGACCAGCGCCTCACCTGGGGCACGGCCCCCGCCGCCCGCCGCCGCGGGATACCCCCGGGCGAGGGCCGCGGCGACCGCGAGGACCGCACCGTTCAGACGATGTCCCTGAACGTCGCCCGCGCCCTGGGCACCCGCATGGCCGCCCGCAAGGCCGCCCGTGCGGCGAAGCAGCAGCGCACCGTGCTGATCAGCCGCATCACCGGCGAGTCGTTCATCACGCTCGGCGTGCTGATGCTCCTCTTCGTCGTGTACCAGCTCTGGTGGACCAACGTCCTCGCCGACCGCGAGTCGCGGCAGGAGGCCCAGCAGTTGGAGGAGCAGTGGGAGCGCGGCGACGGCGCGGGCAAGGCCGACGCCCGCGACCCGGGGGCGTTCGAGGCCGGCGAGGGCTTCGCCATCATGCACATCCCCTCGCTGGACGTGAACCGCCCGGTGGCGCAGGGCATCGACAAGCAGAACGTCCTGGACCGCGGGCTCCTCGGCCACTACTCGGAGGGCGACCTCAAGACCGCGATGCCGTGGGACAAGAAGGGGAACTTCGCGGTCGCCGGGCACCGCAACACCCACGGCGAGCCCTTCCGGTACATCAACAAGCTGGAGCAGGGCGAGGAGATCATCGTCGAGACCAAGGACACCTACTACATCTACGAGGTGTCCAGCACGCTCCCGTCGACCTCGCCGTCGAACACCGACGTCATCAACCCGGTGCCCGAGGGGTCGGGATTCACCGAGCCGGGGCGCTACGTCACACTAACGACCTGCACGCCTGAGTACACGTCCAAATATCGGCTTATTGTCTGGGGCAAGATGATCGAGGAGCGTCCGCGCAGCAAGGGCAAGCCCGACGCCCTCATGGACTGAGCGGTACGGGCGGCCCGGCGGCCGGCGGGACGGAACGAACGGGGAAGCGGTGGCAGCGACGGACGACGAGCGGGAGAGCAGACCCGCAGCGGAGGCCGCGGAAGAGGCTGCGCCGAAGGCCCCGGAGAAGGGCGCGGAGCGGACCGTAGAAGAAGAGGCCCCGGAGCAGCCGGCGGAGTCCGCGGAGTCCGCGGAGCCGGCCGAGTCCGCGGGGGAGGACGGGGCCGCGCCCCGTCCCCGCGCCCGCGGCCGCCGCGGCCTCCTCGCCGGGGCCGTCAGCCTCTTCGGCGAGGTGCTGATCACCGTCGGCGTCCTCATGGCGCTCTTCGTCGTCTACTCCCTGTACTGGACCAACGTCCAGGCCAACCGCGAAGCCGGCCGCATGACCGACGACCTCCGCGACTCCTGGGAGAACACCCCGGACGACGGCAAGCCGCGCCCCGTCGACATCGGCGACCTCAAGGGCGGCATCGGGTTCCTGCACGTGCCCGCGATGGAGGAGAACATCCTCGTCCGCAAGGGCACCGCGACCGAGGACCTCAACAAGGGCGTCGCCGGCTACTACACCGAGCCGCGGAAGTCGGCCATGCCCTGGGACCGCCGCGGCAACTTCACCCTCGCCGCCCACCGCGACGGGCACGGCGCGAAGTTCCACGACATCCACCGCATAGAGGAGGGCGACCCGATCGTCTTCGAGACGAAGGACCGCTGGTTCGTCTACAAGACGTACGCCGTGCTCTCCGAGACCTCGAAGTACAACACCGGCGTGCTGGACGACGTCCCGGAGGAGTCCGGGAAGACGAAGCCCGGCCGGTACATCACGCTCACCACATGCACCCCGATGTACACCTCCCGGCACCGCTACGTCGTCTGGGGCGAGCTGGAGCGCGTGGACCGCGTCGACGAGGAGCGCACCCCGCCGCCCGAGCTGTCCTGAGCACCGCGGGCAGCCCCCGGGATTGGCACGCGTAGACCCTCGCGGACGTGGAAGAACGCGTCCCGGTTATCTCACCGCCCCGAGGTCTGTCTGGGGGCGGTCCCGCTCCGTAGGATGCAGTTCGCAAGCGCGAATCTGGACTCGGGGACATCTGGGGAGGCCGCACGGCATGGGAGCTCCACGGCAGGACACCAGCGAACGCGCACGAGAGCTACAGCGAAGCTGGTATGGCGAACCGCTGGGCGTGCTGTTCCGGCGGCTGATCGACGATCTCGGCCTCAACCAGGCACGGCTGGCCGCCGTGCTCGGTATTTCGGCGCCGATGCTGTCGCAGCTCATGAGCGGGCAGCGGGCGAAGATCGGCAATCCGTCGGTGGTGCAACGCGTACAGGCGCTGCAGGAGCTTGCCGCGGAGGTCACGAGCGGCAGCGTTTCTGCGGCGGAGGCGGCGGAACGGATGGAGGGCATCCGCAAGAGCGCGGGCGGGGCGGTGCTCGGGACGACGCAGACGCAGTCGTCGACCGGATCGACGACGGTGCGTCGCGTCGTCCGGGAGATCCAGTCGCTGCTGCGCTCGGTCGCCGCCGCCGGCGACATCATCGACGCGGCGGACCGGCTCGCGCCGACGCATCCGGAGCTGGCAGAGTTCCTCCGGGTGTACGGCGCCGGCCGCACCGCCGACGCAGTTGCACATTACGAAGCGCATCAGTCATAACCGGATTGATTACCAAGAAACCGTACAAGGGGCGGGCGCAGCAGCATGGGTGAGGTCTTCGCTGGGCGGTACGAGCTGATCGATCCGATCGGCCGGGGCGGGGTGGGCGCGGTCTGGCGCGCCTGGGATCACCGGCGACGGCGCTATGTGGCGGCCAAGGTGCTGCAGCAGAGCGACGCGCACACGCTGCTGCGCTTCGTCCGCGAGCAGGCGGTACGCATCGACCACCCGCATGTGCTGGCGCCCGCCAGCTGGGCGGCCGACGACGACAAGGTGCTGTTCACGATGGACCTGGTGGGCGGCGGCTCACTGGCCCATCTGATCGGCGACTACGGGCCGCTCCCGCCGCGGTTCGTCTGCCTGCTGCTCGACCAGCTGCTCGCCGGGCTGGCCGCGGTGCACGGCGAGAACGTCGTGCACCGCGACATCAAACCGGCGAACGTGCTGCTGGAGGCGACCGGCACCGGCCGTCCGCACCTGCGGCTCTCCGACTTCGGCATCTCCATGCGCAAGGGCGAGCCGCGGCTGACGGACACCAACTTCGTCGTCGGCACGCCCGGTTACTTCGCGCCGGAGCAGATGCTGGGCGCGGAACCGGACTTCCCCGCGGACCTGTTCGCGGTGGGCCTGGTGGCGCTGTACCTGCTGACCGGGGAGCGTCCGGACAGCCAGGCACTGGTGGAGATGTACCTGAACAACGGCGTGCCGCAGGCCCCGAAGGGGGTGCCGGAGCCGCTGTGGCAGGTGCTCGCGAGCCTGCTGCAGCCGGACCCGGAGCTGCGGTTCCGCACGGCGACGGGTACGCGGAAGGCGCTGGCGGAGGCGGCGGAGCTGCTGCCGGAGCTGGATCCGGCGGAGGAGCCGGTGGAGGTCTTCGACCAGCTCGGGCCGCTGCCGGTGGGCTTCGGGGCGGACGGTCCCGAGCGGTCCGGGGGACGGGCCGGGGAGGACGTGACGGCCGCGCCGGGGCTGGGCGGCGGTCCGGGTTCGGATCTCGGCGCGGGGTCCGGCACGGGATTCGACGCAGGTCCGGGCCACGGGCCCGGTCCGGGTCCGGGTCACGGCCCGGGTACGGGCCAGGCGCCGGCCGGCGACGCCGCCACGGGCCCGGCGGGGTCCACCGGCGCGCCCGGCCCCGCGTACGCCTCGGGCGGCACCGGATACGTACCCCCGGCGAGGGCCGCCGCGGCCGGGCCGGGCCCTGCCGGGCACGGCACCCCGCACCCGGGCGACCCGGGCGAGGCGACCAGCTACGGCATCGCGCCGCCGGCCGCGTCGCAGCCGCCGACGCCCACGGCCCCGTACACGACGGCCCACCCGCAGCAGCCCCACCACCAGCAGCCCCCGCCGCAGCAGCCCCGGCCCGGCGCCGGCGCGCCGCAACGGCGACCGGGACCGCCGGCGAAGGTGGCGGTCCCGGTCGTGGTGCTCGCGGTGCTGCTGCTCGCGGCCGGCGTCTGGGCGCTGGCCTCGGGCTGACGCCCGTAGACAGCCCTGAGGGACGCCTGCCCGCTCCCCTCCTACTGCCGCCAGTTCTGCTGCGGCGGCGGAGGCGGTTGCGGCGGCCGGCCGTCCCCGTAGGGCTGCCCGCCGTACGGCGGGCCCACCGGCCCGTTCCCGTACGCGCCCGGCGCCGTCTGCGTGTCCTCACCCGCGACCCGCGGGCCGACCGCCGCGGCCGGCACCTGCCGGCGCCGCGCCAGGAGCGTCCACAGCCCCAGGCCCACCAGCAGCAGCACGCCCGCGCCGATCCCCGCGATCGCCAGGATCTTCTTCCCGGCACCGTCGCCGTCCTCGCCGGCCGCCGTGCCCTTCGCCGCCGTGTCGCGGTCGTCGTCGGTCACCCCGAACCCGGCCGCGGCCGCGTCCCCGTCGTACGCCGGGCCCTCCTGGGGCTCGCCCTTGATCGTCGTCCGCAGCTCCACCGGCACCGGGCCGTCCGCGAACTCGCCGACCTCCTCCGACACGGTGACCGCGACGTAGTACCAGCCGGCGAAGCCCACGTTGCCGAAGTCGCGGTCGTAGACCGCGTAGCGGTTCTCGTACGCGATCGGGGGGCTCAGCGCCGGGATCGCCGCGGGGTCGTCGCCGTAGTACGTCTCGTCCGTGGAGGCGATGTAGCCGCGCGCCGGGTTGTAGAAGTCGACGCGCACCCCGTTGGAGGCGTACGCCGACTCGTCGCTCACCGGCGTCGTACCGAACTCGGTCTGCAGGAAGAGCTGCTGGCCCCAGTCCAGCGGCACCCGGTAGAAGTGCGTGTCACCCGGCCGGATCCGGTCCGTCCACACGCCGTGGTCGATGCCGACCGCGTCGTTGAACCCGGTGCCGCCCTCGCGCGGCTCCGCGTTGCCCGTGGGCGGGGGCGGCTGCTTCGTGGGGACCGACTCGGGGTCGGGCGGGGTCGTGGAACCCGCCTTCGCCAGCGGCGGCTCCTCCATGAAGCGCAGCTCCAGCGACCAGTCCTCCGGGGTGGAGGTCGCCTCGCTGACGCGGGTGACGATGAGGTTGTAGACGCCGGGCTCCTGGCAGGGCCCGTCGGGCTGGGCCACGCGCCAGACGTAGTTGGCGATCGGGCGGGCGCCGCCGTCCGCACGGAATTCGGCGTCGGAGTTGCTGCACCGCTCGCCGCCCTTGCTCTCCAGCTCCAGCTCGATGCCGTCGCCGTACGCGACCTTGGCGCCCGGCTCCGGCGCGGCGACGGCGGATATCCAGGCATTGGACTTCGCGTCGAGCGTGACGCTGTAGTAGAGCTTGTCGCCGGGGGCGAGGGAGTCGGAGTACGTCTTGCCGGCCTCCACCTTCTCGCCGCCGGTGCTGCTCTCGGCGCCCTCGATGGGCACGGCGTCCTTCGCGGGCCGGTACTCGTGCCCGTCCGCCGGCTTGTCGGCGGGCGCCGCCGGGGCCCCCGCGGGCGCCGCCGCGGCGGGAGCCGCCGCCGGCAGCGCGGCCAGCACGCCCAGCGCGCCCACCGCCAGCGCCGCGGCCGGGCCCGCCTTCGTTCGCGTTCTCACCATCCACCCCTCATACCGTTGCCTGCCGCTGCTGCCGACGCCGCCGCCGCCCGCTTCCGGTTGCGTACGCTCACGAACGCGACCCCCGCGCCGACGACCAGCACGCCTCCCGCGATCCCGCCGGCGAGCGGCAGGACGGAGTCCGATGATTCCCCGTCCGCCCCCGCCCGCGCATCATCCTTCCCGCCGCCGTCGCCGTCACCGTCGCCCTTGCCGTCCGCGACGGCCGGCGCCCCGTGCCGCGGGCCGGACTTCTCCTCGCCCAGCACGTCGACGCGCAGGACGACGCCGATGGCCGTGTTCTCCGCGAACCGCGCGGCGTCGGGCCCCAGCGAGACCGACAGGTAGTACTCGCCGCCGCGGCGCACGGGCACGACCTCGGTGGCGGTCTCGTAGCGGTTCGTCCAGCTGACCGGCACCGTACCGAGGTCGGAGGCGACGGGTTCACCGTAGTACCGCTGGGTGCTGCTGAACGGGCCGTCGCCGACGAGTGCGCGGCCGGGCGTGTAGAGGTCGGTGTCGGCGAAGCTGGAGACGCCCGCGGCGCCGTCGAGCGTGGGCTCGTTGGCGAACTCGACGCGGTAGCGGAGCTGCTGGCCCCAGCCGACGTCGACCTTGTAGAAGCGCATCTGCGCGGGCAGCAGTTCGTCGCGCCAGACGCCGGGGCCGAGGGCCTCGGCGTCGTTGAAGCCGGTGCCGCCGGTGATGTCCTCCGGCTCGGCGGTGGGCAGTTCCGCACCTGCGTCGCCGGCCGGGCCGTAGTCGGTCTCGGACTGCGCGGGGGTGACGTCCGCGGCGAGCGGTTCCTCCTGGCCGAAGGCCAGCTCCAGCGGCCAGCGGGCCTGGTCGGAGGTGGTGTCGCTGGTGCGGTGGACGCTCAGCAGGTACCGCCCGGCGGCGTCGCAGGGCTCGCCGCCCTCGGCGCTGGGGATGCGGCTGACGGCGTTGGTCAGCGGCTGCGCGCCCTCGTCCTGCTCGAAGCGGTCCCGCTGGGCGTCGCACCGGGTGTCGTAGTCGTCGGTGGCGTGCAGCTCCAGCTCGATGCCGTCCCCGTACGCGACGGGCACACCCGGCTGCGGCACGGCGGTGACGCCGAAGTCGGCGGCGGACCCGGCGTCCAGCTCGGCGGCGTACCACTTGGTCTCGCCGGCGCCGATGCTGTCGAGGTACTGGCCGGGCGCGATGTCCGCGGCGCCCCTGCGGGCGAGCCCGCCCTCGACGGGGTCGCCGCGGAAGCGGTAGCCGTCGGCGGAGAGCCGGGCGGCGCGCTGGAGCTGCCGGGCGAGCGCGTCGGCGTCGGGGGCGTCGTAGTACGCGCCGTGGCCCTTCTCCGCGATGCACTTCAGCTCGTCCCGCGCCTTGCCGCCGACCTGGAAGCCGACCGTGTCGATGCGCAGGGCGCCGAAGGCGCCGCCGGTCTCGCCGAGTTGCTCCGCGACCTCGCAGGGGTCGGGGGTGCCGCAGCTGTCCTCGCCGTCCGAGACGAGGAGGATGGAGCGGTGGCCGAGGGCGCCGGGCGGACGCTCGGGGAGGTCCCGGGCGGCCTGCTGGAGGGCGTAACCGATCGGGGTATCGCCCTTCGGCTTCACACCTGCTACGGCATCCTTGATGGCGCCCCGGTCCAACTCCTCGACGGGCACGGCGAGGCGGGTATCCGTGCAACCGCTGGTGCGGTCGGCGCCGTAGACGCGCAGGCCCGTCGGATAGCGGTCGGGCAGGGCGTCGACGACGGTGCCGACGGCCTCGCGGGCGGACTCGATACGGGTGGCGCCGGAGCCGTCGTCGTCGGCCATGGAGCCGGAGGAGTCCAGCACCATGACCAGGCCGCCGCCGGTCGGCGCCCGCTCAGCGGGTACGGCAGGCGCGGCGGGTGTCGCCGGTGCGGCGGGTGCGGCGGTCGCCGCCGGCAGCGGGCCGGCGGCCAGCGCGGCGCCGAGCACCGCGGCCACGCCCGCGTACACGGACCGTCCGCCGGGGCCGTGAAGTGGTCGTCCCATGACATGTCCCCCTCGTTCTCTGCCATGTGCTCATGCACCGTAAAACGTGTGCAGTAGCAAATAACAGGGGACGTGCGTCACGGTCGTGCAACAGGGCTCCGGTCATGCCGAGGCCCCAGCCGCACCGCCGCGCAAGCGGCGGGGCCGGGGCCCAGGACCGACCCGCAAAGGGGCGGTCCCGCTCGGGACTCTCGCGTCTCAGACGCCCGAAGAGGAGGGCACCGAGTCGGTGGCCTCCGTCCACAGGTCTTGCTCGGCGCGATCCGCCTGAATCTGGCGGTACACGAGAAGCCCGCCCAGAGCGGCCAATGCGATCAGGAACAGCTTCTTCACCGCGCTACCTCGTCCTTCCAGAGACATTGGACTACGACGCCCGATGATACACAGCGCAAACGACACCGGAGCGGGCTCAGGACCGTGGCACTAGGACCGCTCTAGGACCAAGGTCCCCGGCCCGGTTCCATCCGGCGCCCGATCCGCACGCACCCCTCGGGCGCGCACGATGGCGCTCATGACCACGCCCGACGCCACCGGTACGACAGACACCGCCGACGCAGCCGACACCGCCGACACGACGCACACCGCCGAGCCGGCCGGTCCGACCGGGAGCCCGCGGTCCCGCGCCCCCGCCGCCGCACCGGCGGGTGCGGCACTCCCGGGGCGGCTCTGGCCGGTGCTGCTCGCCTCGTACATCGGCCAGTTCCTCGTCGTCCTCGACGTCTCCGTCGTCAACGTGGCCCTGCCCAGCATGCGCGACGACCTCGCCCTCAGCGGCACCGCGCTGCAGTGGGTCGTCAACGGCTACGCCCTCACCTTCGCCGGCTTCCTGCTCCTGGGCGGCCGGCTCTCCGACCTCTTCGGCCCCAAGCGCGTCTACCTCGCGGGCCTCGGCCTCTTCGCCGCCGCCAGCCTCGCCGGCGGCCTGGCGCAGAACGACGCCCTGCTCATCGCCGCCCGCGCCGCCCAGGGCATCGGCGCCGCGTTCCTCGCGCCCGTCACCCTCTCCCTGCTGACCCGGGCCCTGCCCGAGGGCGCCGCCCGCACCCGGGCCATCGCCGCCTGGACGGCGGTCGGCGCCGCCGGGGGCGCCACCGGCGGGCTCATCGGCGGCGTGCTCACCGACCTGGCGTCGTGGCGCTGGGTGCTGCTGATCAACGTGCCGATCGGCGTCGCCGTCGGCGCCGTCGTCCTGCTCTGGCTGCGCGAGCAGCACCGTGGCGCCGAGCGCCCCGCCCTGGACCTCCCCGGCGCCGTGCTCGTCACCGGCGGCGTCGGCGCCGTGGCGTACGGCATCACCGAGACCGAGTCGGCCGGCTGGACCGCCGGCTCCGCGCTGCTGCCGGTGCTGGCCGGGCTCGCGGCGCTGGCGGGCTTCGTGGCCGTGGAGGCGCGCTCCGCGCAGCCGCTGATGCCGCTGCGGCTCTTCCGCATCCGCGCGGTGGCCGTCGGCAACGTCGTCACGCTCGTCAGCATGGTCGGCGGCTTCGCGATGTGGTACTTCCTCACCCTCTACATGCAGACGGTCCTCGGCTACAGCGCCATCCGCACCGGCCTGGCCTTCCTCCCGCACACCGCCGCGCTCATCCTCGCCTCCCAGTTCGCGCCCCGGCTCACGGCCCGCTTCGGCAGCCGCACGATGACGGTCGTGGGCGGGCTGCTCACGGCCGGCGGGTTCCTGTGGCAGGCCGCGGTGCTGGACACGGACGGCACGTTCGCCTCCGCCATCCTCGGTCCGGCACTGCCGATGGCCGCGGGCATGGCCGTACTGATGGCGCTGCTCACCGACGTCTCCACCTCGGGCGTCGGCGAGCGGGACGCCGGCGGCGTCTCCGGCCTGGTCAACACCTCCCGCCAGATCGGCGCGGTACTGGGTCTGGCGATCCTCGGCGCGGTCGCCTCCGGCGGGGCCGGCGGCCCCGAGGACGGCTACGCCCGCGCCTTCCTGGCCGCCGGCGTCATCACCGCCGCCTCGATGCTCCTGGTCCCCTTCCTCCCCCGGCCGGGCAAGCGGACCCGGTCCGTCACCGGGCCCGTACCCGCATGACAAAGGCGAAGGGCGCCTCCTCGTCACGAGGAGGCGCCCTTCGCCATTTCCGGTGCGGCTACCAGGACTTGAACCTGGGGCCTCATCCTTATCAGGGATGCGCTCTAACCGACTGAGCTATAGCCGCGCGCTGCACAGAGATTACCCCACCGCCGAGCCGCGGCCCAAATCGATAGCGGGAGTACCCGGCGGGCGCTACTCGTCCTCCGCCAGCGTGACCTCGATGCCGCCGACGAAGCCGGCGGAGAGGTTGTAGATGAACGCGCCCAGCGTCGCCAGCGCCGTGGCGAGGACCACGTCGATCAGCGCCACCACCGCCGTGAACCCGACCACCCGGGGCAGCGACAGGAACGACTCCAGGTCGAAGCCGGCCGAGTCGTCCGAGCCGGTGGCCTCGCTGATCGTGCCGCCGACCGTGCTGAAGACGCCCATCGCGTCCAGCACCATCCACAGCACCGTCACGGCCACGATCGTGCAGATGCCCAGCGCGATGGAGAGCAGGAAGCTGACCTTCATCACCGACCACGGGTCGGCCTTCGCCACCCGCAGCCGCGCCTTGCGGGTGCGGGGCACCGTGCGGGCGCCGGTACGCGACCTGCGTACGCCGGCGGCGGACTGCTGCGCCTGCTCGTACGCCTGGCCGCCGCGCCCCGCCGTGTGCCCGCCGCCCTGGCCCCCGGCACCCACACCGGCCGGCGGGGTGTACGCCTGCGGGGGGTGGTGCGGCGCCGGCGGGGCCGCGGGGCCGGCCGCCGGCGGGGGCATCGGGCCCTCGGGGGCGCTGTCGTACGTGTACGCGTGCCCCTGCGGGTCCGCCTCCGTGCCCCCGGCTCCCGGGGGAGCGGAGGCGCCGCGTCTGCGCCCGCGCCGGCCGCCGTGCCCGCCGCCGGCGTCGTCCGGACCGGGCGGGGGGTTCGGCTGCGCGTACCCCTCGGCCCTCGCCGGCCCGGCGCCGGCACCCGTTCCACTCACGACCTACTCCTCGCCTTCACCGTCCGCGGCGGGGCCCTCGGCCCCGGCGTCCGTGCTCCCGGCCTCGTCCGCGGCGACGGCGGCGTCGGCGGCCTCCTCGACCTCCTCCGCCTCCCGGCCGGCTTCGGCGTTCCGCGCGATGCCGACGACGGCGTCCCGCTTCCCCAGGTTGATCAGCTGGACGCCCATGGTGTCACGGCCCGTCTCCCTGACCTCGTCGACCCGCGTACGGATCACGCCGCCGCCGAGCGTGATGGCGAGGATCTCGTCCGACTCCTCCACCACCAGCGCGCCCACCAGCGAGCCCCGGTCCTCCACCAGCTTCGCCGCCTTGATGCCGAGTCCGCCACGTCCCTGAACGCGATAGTCGTCCACGTTCGTACGCTTCGCGTACCCGCCGTCGGTGGCGGTGAACACGAACGTACCGGGCCGCACGACATTCATCGAGAGGAGTTCGTCACCCTCGCGGAAGCTCATGCCCTTCACACCGGAGGTGGCGCGGCCCATCGGGCGCAGCGCCTCGTCCGTTGCGGTGAACCGGATCGATTGGGCCTTCCTGCTGACGAGCAGCAGGTCGTCCTCGGACGAGACCAGCTCGGCGCCGATCACCTCGTCCGGCGAGTCGTCGGGCATCTCGCGCAGGTTGATCGCGATCACGCCGCCCTGGCGGGGCGAGTCGTAGTCCTTCAGGACCGTCTTCTTCACCAGCCCGGCCTTGGTCGCGAGCACCAGGTACGGCGCGGCCGCGTAGTCCCGGATCGCCAGGATCTCGGCGATGTGCTCGTCCGGCTGGAACGCCAGCAGGTTCGCGACGTGCTGCCCCTTGGCGTCGCGGCCGGCGTCCGGCAGCTCGTACGCCTTGGCGCGGTACACCCGGCCCTTGTTCGTGAAGAACAGCAGCCAGTGGTGGGTGGTGGAGACGAAGAAGTGGTCGACGATGTCGTCCTCGCGCAGCCGCGTGCCGCGTACGCCCTTGCCGCCGCGCTTCTGCGCGCGGTAGTCGGTGCTCTTCGTCCGCTTCACATAGCCGCCGCGGGTGATCGTGACGACGATGTCCTCCTCGGCGATCAGGTCCTCGATGGACACGTCGCCGTCGAAGGGCACGAGCTGCGTGCGCCGGTCGTCGCCGAACTTCGCGACGATCGCCGCCAGCTCCTCGCTGATGATCAGCCGCTGCCGCTCGGGGGAGGCGAGGATCGCGTTGTAGTCGTCGATCTTCGCCTGGAGGTCGTCGTGCTCCGCGGTGATCTTCTGCCGCTCCAGGGCGGCCAGCCGGCGCAGCTGCATCTCCAGGATCGCGTTCGCCTGGATCTCGTCGATCTCCAGCAGGTCCATCAGGCCCGTACGCGCCACGTCGACCGTCTGCGAGGCCCGGATCAGCGCGATGACCTCGTCGATGGCGTCCAGGGCCTTCAGCAGGCCGCGCAGGATGTGCGCGCGCTCCTCGGCCTTGCGCAGCCGGAAGGTGGTGCGGCGGACGATGACGTCGATCTGGTGGTCCACCCAGTGCCGGATGAACGCGTCCAGCGACAGGGTGCGCGGCACGCCGTCGACGAGCGCCAGCATGTTGGCGCCGAAGTTCGTCTGCAGGTCGGTGTGCTTGTAGAGGTTGTTCAGCACGACCTTCGCGACGGCGTCCCGGCGCAGCACGATGACCAGCCGCTGGCCCGTACGCGACGAGGTCTCGTCCCGGACGTCGGCGATGCCCGTCAGCCGGCCGTCCTTCACGCCGTCGGCGATCTTCTGCGCGAGGTTGTCGGGGTTGACCTGGTACGGCAGCTCGGTGACCACCAGGCACTGCCGGTCCTGGATCTCCTCCACCTCGACCACCGCGCGCATCGGGATGGAGCCGCGGCCGGTGCGGTACGCCTCCTCGATGCCCTTGCGGCCGACGACCAGCGCGCCGCTGGGGAAGTCCGGGCCCTTGATGCGCTCCAGGAGCGCCTCGAGCAGCTCGTCGTTGGACGCCCCGGGGTGCTCCAGGTACCACTGGACGCCCTCGGCGACCTCCCGCAGGTTGTGCGGCGGGATGTTCGTCGCCATGCCGACCGCGATCCCGGCCGAGCCGTTGATCAGCAGGTTCGGGAAGCGGGCGGGCAGGACGGCGGGCTCCTGGGAGCGGCCGTCGTAGTTGTCCCCGAAGTCGACGGTCTCCTCGTCGATGTCGCGGAGCATCTCCATCGCCAGCTGCGCCATGCGGCACTCGGTGTAGCGCATGGCGGCGGCCGGGTCGTTGCCCGGGGAGCCGAAGTTGCCGTTGCCGTCGACGAGGGGCATCCGCATCGACCACGGCTGCGCGAGCCGCACCAGGGCGTCGTAGATCGCCGAGTCGCCGTGCGGGTGGTAGTTGCCCATCACGTCGCCGACGACGCGCGCGCACTTGAAGTACCCGCGCTCCGGGCGGTAACCGCCCTCGTACATCGAGTACAGCACGCGGCGGTGCACCGGCTTCAGACCGTCGCGGATGTCCGGCAGCGCACGCGAGACGATGACGCTCATCGCGTAGTCGAGATAGCTGCGCTGCATCTCCGTCTCGAGCGAGACGGCGTCCACGCGCAGCACGATGCCGCCGTCTTCGCCCTCGCCGTCCGGCTGCGGGTCGGGGTTCTGGGGAGTGAGCTCGTCGGCCATTGCGGGTCTTTTCTACCTTTTCGAAGAGGTCTCGAAGGCGGTCGGTCGCGCTCCCGGGCGGGGGAGCCCCCGGGAGCCCGGGCGGCGGCCGCCCGGGCAGGGGCCGACTCAGATGTCGAGGAAGCGGACGTCCTTGGCGTTGCGCTGGATGAACGAGCGGCGTGCCTCGACGTCCTCGCCCATGAGGACCGAGAACAGGTCGTCGGCCGCGGCGGCGTCGTCGAGCGTCACCTGGCGCAGCACGCGGTGCGCCTGGTCCATGGTCGTGATCCGCAGCTCCTCCGCGTTCATCTCGCCCAGGCCCTTGAAGCGCTGGATGGAGTCGTCCCGGATCCGCTTGCCCTGCGAGCGGCCCAGCTGGATCAGCTGGTCGCGCTCGCGGTCGGAGTAGGCGTACTCGAACTCCTCCCGGCCCCACTTGATCTTGTACAGCGGGGGCTGGGCCAGGAACACGTGGCCGCCCTCGATCAGCGGGCGCATGAAGCGGAACAGCAGCGTGAGCAGCAGGGTCTGGATGTGCTGGCCGTCGACGTCCGCGTCGGCCATCAGCACGATCTTGTGATAGCGCAGCTTGTCGAGGTCGAAGTCCTCGTGGATGCCGGTGCCGAACGCCGAGATCAGCGCCTGCACCTCGGTGTTCTGCAGCACCCGGTCGATCCGGGCCTTCTCCACGTTCAGGATCTTGCCGCGGATCGGGAGGATCGCCTGGTACCGCGGATTGCGGCCGGACTTCGCCGAGCCGCCCGCGGAGTCGCCCTCCACGATGAAGATCTCGCACTTGGACGGGTCGTTGGACTGGCAGTCGCTCAGCTTGCCCGGCAGCGACGCCGTCTCCAGCAGGCCCTTGCGCCGCGTCAGGTCGCGCGCCTTGCGGGCCGCGACGCGCGCGGTCTGCGCCTGGATGGACTTGCGGATGATGTCCGACGCCTCGTTCGGGTTCCGGTCGAGCCAGTCCGTCAGGTGCTCGTGCGTGACCTTCTGGACGAAGGTCTTCGCCTCGGTGTTGCCCAGCTTGGTCTTCGTCTGGCCCTCGAACTGCGGCTCGCCGAGGCGGACCGAGATGATCGCCGTCAGGCCCTCGCGGATGTCCTCGCCGGTGAGGTTGTCGTCCTTCTCGCGCAGCAGCTTCTTGTCCCGCGCGTACCGGTTGATCAGGCCCGTCAGCGCGGCCCGGAAGCCCTCCTCGTGCGTACCGCCCTCGTGGGTGTGGATGACGTTCGCGAAGCTGTACACGCCCTCGCTGAACTGCGTGTTCCACTGCATCGCGATCTCGACCGACATGAGCCGCTCGGTGTCGGCGGCCTCGAAGTCGATTACCGAGGGGTGCACCGGCTCGCCCTTGCGCGAGTTCAGGTGGCGTACGAAGTCGGAGATGCCGCCCTCGTAGTGGTACGTGACGCTGCGCGCCTTGTCCTCGTCCTCGTCGCCCGCGGTGTCCGCGCCCGAGGTCTGCTTCGCCGCCGCCCGCTCATCGGTCAGCGAGATGGTCAGGCCCTTGTTGAGGAACGCCATCTCCTGGAAGCGGCGCGACAGCGTCTCGAACGAGTAGTCCGTCGTCTCGAAGATGTCGGCGTCCGCCCAGAACGTGACCGTGGTGCCGGTCTCGTCGGTCGCCTCGTTCTGCGCCAGCGGCTCGGTCGGGATGCCCAGCTTGTAGTCCTGCGTCCAGCGGTGGCCGTCGGTCTTGACCTCCACCGACAGGCGGGTCGAGAGCGCGTTCACCACCGAGACGCCGACGCCGTGCAGACCGCCGGAGACCGCGTACCCGCCGCCGCCGAACTTGCCGCCCGCGTGCAGGACCGTCAGCACGACCTCGACGGCCGGCTTGTTCTCCGAGGGCACGATGCCCACCGGGATGCCGCGGCCGTTGTCGACGACGCGCACGCCGCCGTCGGCGAGCAGCGTCACCTCGATCGAGTCCGCGTGGCCGGCCATCGCCTCGTCCACCGAGTTGTCCACGACCTCCTGCACCAGGTGGTGCAGACCGCGCTCACCGGTCGAGCCGATGTACATGCCCGGGCGCTTGCGTACGGCGTCGAGGCCCTCCAGGACCGTGATCGCACTCGCGTCGTACGCCGCGTCCTCGACGGCCTCCGCCTCCGCGCGGGCATGTGCCCGTTCGGCGGCCGCAGCGGCCGCCTCCGCGGCGCCGTCGGCGCCCGGAGGCACGTTCTCGCTGGCAGGGATGTTCTCGTTGGAGTTGCCGGAATCGGCCACGAAGCGCCCTTTCTGGCACAGCACGGGCCACTCTCCTGGCTGAGCGGGAGCGGCCGCGTCGTTGTTGGTCAGCGTGTTCCGCAAGTGGGCGGGTTGCTCCCCAGTCTACCGGTAGCGCACGACAGAATGGCGGTTTGCAGGTGCCTGAACCCGCATGTGGCGCCCTGAACATCTGCCCGCCGAGGGGGGCTGCACACACCGGGGCCTGCGGAGCCTCTGAGCGCCACTCAGCGCTTCGGGGCGTCAACCATGAGCTACTGTGACCGACCTCACTCCATCACAGGTTTACCGAGCGGGTTCACCAGGAGGTTCGGGCCTACCCGTACGTGTCCCCGGGGCCCTGGCTGCCCGGCGCCCGCAGCGGCCCGAAACGCCGTCCGCCGCCCCCCGGACCCACCACTTTGATCAGCTTCACCGTGCCGTGGCCCAGCTCCTCGTTCAGCCGCGCCACCAACTGCGGCGCCAGCAGCCGCAGCTGCGTCGCCCACGCCGTGGAGTCGCACGCCACCACGAGTACCCGCTCCTGCTCGTCGTACCGCTCGGGCGCGCAGTGCTGCGCCACCTCGGGACCGACGAGCTGCGGCCAGCGGCCCATCACACCGCCCACCGCCGCCGGAGCCTCCCAGCCGCGCTCGGTGATCAGCCGGCTCACCGCCGCGCCCAGCGGCAGCGGATCGCGGCCGTCGGCGCGGGCGCCCGAACGCAGCCCGCCGCCGCGGCGCGCCTGCCGGCGCTGCTGCGCCGCCGCACCCCGCGCGCGGGCCTCCGCGCGCGCCGCCCGCAGGGCCACGCGCGCCAAGTCGACCCCGGAAGGCTCGGGAGCGGCGGCGGAACCGGGAGACCCGGGGGCGCCGGGTGTGCCGGAGTCCGCGGGCGCGTCGGGGCTGCCGGCACCTTCGGGACGTACGGGCTCCTCGCTCATCCGCGCTCCACCCGCCCGTCCGCCACCGTGAACCGCGCCCCCGCCAGCGCCCCCGGCACGTCCTCGGCCACCGCCGCCGTCACGAGCACCTGCTCGCCCGGCGCCACCAGCTCCGCCAGCCGCTCCCGCCGCCGCGTGTCCAGCTCCGCGAACACGTCGTCCAGCACCAGCACCGGCTCGCCGCCGCCCTCGCCGCGCAGCAGCTCGTACGACGCGAGCCGCAGCGCCAGCGCGTACGACCACGACTCCCCGTGCGACGCATAGCCCTTCGCGGGCAGCTCACCCAGCTTCAGCACCAGGTCGTCGCGGTGCGGACCCACCAGCGTCACGCCCCGCTCGATCTCCTGCTTGCGCGCGTCCGCCATCGCCTCCAGCAGCAGCCCCGCGAACTCCTCGCGCGTGCGCGCCTCCGCGAACCGGTCGCCGGCCGGCGACCGGTACTCGAACGCCGCCGGGCCGCCGCCCGGCGCCACCTGCTCGTACGCCTTGTCCACCAGCGGCTGCAGCACGGCGATCAGCTCCAGCCGCTGCGCCAGCAACTCCGCCCCGGCGCGCGCCAGGTGCTGGTCCCACACGTCCAGCGTCGACAGATCGAGCTGCCGCCCGCCGTGCCGCCGCGCCATCGCGGCCGTCTTGAGCAGCGTGTTGCGCTGCTTGAGCACCCGGTCGTAGTCGCTGCGCACCCCCGCGAGGCGCGGTGCCCGTGCGGTGATCAGCTCGTCGAGGTAGCGGCGCCGCTGATCCGGGTCGCCCTTGACCAGCGCCAGGTCCTCCGGCGCGAACAGCACGGAGCGCAGCACGCCCAGCACGTCGCGCGGCCGTACCTGCGACGACCGGTTGAGCCGCGCGCGGTTCGCCTTGCCCGGGTTCAGCTCCAGCTCCACGAGCTGCTGCCGGCCGTCGTGCGTCACCGCGGCCCGCACCACCGCGCGCGCCGCGCCCATCCGCACCAGCGGGGCGTCCGCGGACACCCGGTGGCTGCCCAGCGTGGCGAGATAGCCGACGGCCTCGACCAGGTTCGTCTTGCCCTGGCCGTTCGGTCCGACGAAGGCCGTCACCCCCGGGTCGAGGGGCACCTCCGCCCGCTCATACGAACGGAAGTCGGCCAGCGAGAGATGAGACACGTGCATGGCCCGACGCCGACCTCCCCAGGCACACGGCCGATTCAGCTTCAGCGAACAGCGGGCCGGCGCTGTGGCCGGCCGCCCGGCAGGCTACTTCTCCTCCTTGACCGCGTGGCCACCGAACTGGTTCCGGAGCGCGGCGATCATCTTCATCTGCGGTGAGTCGTCCTGGCGCGAGGCGAACCGGGCGAAGAGCGACGCGGTGATCGCCGGCAGCGGCACCGCGTGGTCGATCGCCGCCTCCACCGTCCACCGGCCCTCACCGGAGTCCTCCGCGTACCCGCGGAGCTTGCCCAGGTGCTCGTCGTCGTCCAGCGCCAGGACCGCCAGGTCCAGCAGCCAGGAGCGGATGACCGTGCCCTCCTGCCACGAACGGAACACCTCGCGCACGTCGGTGACCGAGTCCGCGGCCTCCAGCAGCTCCCAGCCCTCGGCGAAGGCCTGCATCATCGCGTACTCGATGCCGTTGTGGACCATCTTCGCGAAGTGCCCCGCGCCGACCTTGCCCGCGTGGACGGAGCCGTACTCGCCCTCGGGCTTCAGCGCGTCGAAGACCGGCTGCACCCGCGCCACGTGCTCGGCGTCCCCGCCGTACATCAGCGCGTAGCCGTTCTCCAGGCCCCACACGCCCCCGGAGACGCCGCAGTCCACGAAGCCGATGCCCTTGGCACCCAGCTCCGCGGCGTGCTTCTCGTCGTCCATCCAGCGCGAGTTGCCGCCGTCCACGAGGACGTCCCCGGGCTGGAGCAGCTCGGCCAGCTCGTCGACCGTCGACTGCGTGGCCGCGCCCGCCGGCACCATCACCCAGACCACACGCGGGGCGGGCAGCGCGTCCACAAGCTCCCGCAGGCTGTGGACATCGGCGACGTCCGGGTTGCGGTCGTACCCCACGACGGTGTGACCCGCGCGCCGGATGCGCTCACGCATGTTCCCGCCCATCCGGCCGAGACCCACAAGACCGAGCTCCATCACTGCCCCTTCGTCCGTCTGTGCGCCCTATCGGGTCCGAGCCTACGCCGGACCTCAGCCGCTCAGTCGCACGGGCATGATCAGGTACTTGTACGCCTCGTCCGCCTCGGCGTCGAGCGCGGGCTTGCCGCTGAGCAGCGCCGGCTTCGTCGACGTCGTGAAGGAGAGCTGCGCCGCGGGCGAGTCGATCGCGCTCAGCCCGTCGAGCAGGAACGTCGGGTTGAAGGCGATCGAGATGTCGTCGCCCTCGAGCTGGGCGTCCACCCTTTCCACAGCCTGTGCGTCGTCGCTGGACCCGGCCTCCAGGGTCAGCACGCCCTGCTCGAAGCTCAGCCGCACCGGGGTGTTCCGCTCGGCCACCAGCGCCACGCGCTTGACGGCCTCGACGAACGGCGGGGTCTCGATGACCGCCACCGAGTTGAACTCCGTGGGGAACAGCGTGCGGTACTTCGGCAGGTCGCCCTCGATCAGCCGCGTCGTCGTCCGCCGCCCGGCGCCCTCGAAGCCGATCAGGCCCTCGCCGGCACCGGCGCCCGACAGGGCGAGCGTCACGATGTCACCGCTGGTCAGCGACTTGGCCGTGTCCAGCAGCGTCTTGGCGGGTACGAGCGCCACCGAGGAGGCGTCCGCGGTCTCCGGCTTCCACAGGAACTCCCGGACCGCGAAGCGGTACCGGTCCGTCGAGGCGAGGGTGACCGTGTCGCCCTCGATCTCGATCCGCACGCCCGTGAGCACCGGCAGGGTGTCGTCCCGGCCGGCGGCGATGGCGACCTGCGCGACGGCGGAGGCGAAGACCTCGCCGGAGACCGTGCCGGTCGCGGTCGGCATCTCCGGCAGCGCCGGGTATTCCTCCACAGGCAGGGTGTGGAGTGTGAATCGCGAGGAGCCGCAGACCACGGTGACGCGGACGCCGTCCGTGGAGATCTCCACAGGCCTGTTGGGAAGCGCCCGGGAGATGTCGGCGAGCAGCCGCCCGGAGACGAGGACGGTGCCGTCCTCCTCCACGTCCGCCTCCACGGAGACGCGGGCGGAGACCTCGTAGTCGAAGCCGGAGAGGCTGAGCGACCCGCCGTCCGCGCCGTCGGCCTTCAGCAGCAGTCCGGCGAGCACCGGCGCGGGCGGCCGGGCCGGGAGGCTGCGCGCTGCCCACGCCACTGCCTCCGCGAGTACGTCGCGCTCCACCCGGATCTTCACGGAGACCGCCTCCTGGTGCTCTCGGCCCTTGCCGGCTCGGTTGGTGTGGGGCACCAGTCTGACGCACGGCACCGACACAGGGGGCAGGTCGGGGTCAACTCGTCGCAGCCGCCGTTGGACGCCGTCGACCGCACTTGTGCACAGGCCCCGCTTCGAAGCGGATTCCGAGCTAGATACGTGTAGAGGTAGTAGTAGGGCCTGTGGAAACCGTGGAAAACCCCGTCTGCGCAGGTCAGCCCGCAAATTTTGCCCACAGGCGGGTTGGGGACGAGGAGTGGAAAACCCTCGGTTCCTGTGGATGGGGCCCGGCTGTACACAGGCCGTTCACAGGCAGGGGCCACTTAGCCACAGCTCCATCCCCAGAGTTACCCGGGTTTCTGCACAGCCAATCCTCGCGTTCGGTGTGACGGCTTTCACTCGACCCGGTGAAGGCGCGCGTTGCGTTGCCGAACAGTGGACAAACTTGTGGACAGGCTGTGTACAGAGCGGGGTTTTCTGTGGGTGAGTGGTCTCCCGCGGTGGACAGCGCTCGGCGCCGATCGAGCCGCCGGCCGGTGTCCACAGCTTGTGGGCAACGGCCGCCCACAAATCCACACCCCGATGAGCTGCACGGACGCGAGTTGTCCAGATCGCGTCCACACCCGCCCGTGGGTAACTCGCCGATCCCCAGGGTGTGGACGAGCAAAAGGGCGCCGAGGTGTGGAGAACTGCCTGGTCAGGGCCGGGAATCGAACGGTGCACGGGGGGCTCGGCTGTTCGGGTGCGTGTCGGAGCGGGTGGACGCACGGCGACGGCGTGGCATGAGCACGGCGCAGAAGCGGACGCGGGGGGATCCACAGGACGCGTAGAGGCGCCTGGGGACGCCTGTGGGACGTCCGGGGGACGTCTGGGGACGGCGCGGGAGCGGTGAGGGCGTACGGAGCGGTGGGCGGGCCGCTAGCTGTTCTTGATGCGGTTGGTCAGCTCGGTGACCTGGTTGTAGATCGAACGCCGCTCGGCCATCAGCGCCCGGATCTTGCGGTCCGCGTGCATGACGGTGGTGTGGTCCCGGTTGCCGAACTGCGCGCCGATCTTCGGCAGGGAGAGGTCCGTCAGCTCCCGGCACAGGTACATGGCGATCTGGCGCGCGGTGACCAGCACGCGGCTGCGGGAGGAGCCGCACAGGTCCTCCACCGTCAGCCCGAAGTAGTCCGCGGTCGCGGCCATGATCGCGGCCGCGGTGATCTCCGGGGCCGCGTCCTCGCCGCCGGGGATGAGGTCCTTCAGCACGATCTCGGTGAGCCCGAGGTCGACCGGCTGCCGGTTGAGCGAGGCGAAGGCCGTGACCCGGATCAGGGCGCCCTCCAGCTCGCGGATGTTGCGGGAGATCCGGGAGGCGATGAACTCCAGCACCTCGGGCGGTGCGTTCAACTGCTCCTGGACCGCCTTCTTGCGCAGGATCGCGATCCGGGTCTCCAGCTCCGGCGGCTGCACGTCGGTGATCAGGCCCCACTCGAAGCGGTTGCGGAGCCGGTCCTCCAGGGTGATGAGCTGCTTGGGCGGCCGGTCGCTGGAGAGCACGATCTGCTTGTTGGCGTTGTGCAGCGTGTTGAAGGTGTGGAAGAACTCCTCCTGCGTCGACTCCTTGCTCGCCAGGAACTGGACGTCGTCGACCAGGAGGATGTCCATGTCGCGGTAGCGCTTGCGGAACGTGTCCGCCTTGCCGTCGCGGATGGAGTTGATGAACTCGTTGGTGAACTCCTCGGAGCTCACGTAGCGGACCCGGGTGCCCGGGTAGAGGCTGCGGGCGTAGTGGCCGATGGCGTGCAGCAGGTGCGTCTTGCCCAGGCCGGACTCGCCGTAGATGAACAGCGGGTTGTACGCCTTCGCCGGCGCCTCGGCGACGGCGACCGCGGCGGCGTGCGCGAAGCGGTTGGAGGCGCCGATGACGAAGGTGTCGAAGAGGTATTTCGGGTTCAGCCGCGCGGTCGGCTCGCCGGGTCCGGTGGCCGGGGCGGGCTGGGCGGCGAGCGGGCCGGGCGCGCCGCTGGGCGCGGGCAGCTCGACGTTGCCCATGGCCTGCACCAGCGGCGGGATCGGGGCGCCGGCGGGGCCGGGCCCGCCCGGGTGGCCGGCCGTGTGCGCGCCGGGGTGCCCGCCTGGGTGCGCGTACCTGTCGTGGGCGGGGCGCTGCGCGAGGTGGTCGTGGGCCGCGTAGTAGTCCCCGCCGTCGGCGCCTCCCGAGCCGTCCGGCTGGGGGCCGGGCGGGCCCGGATGGTGGTCGGCCCGGGGCCAGGCGGCGGGCGCCGGGCGCGGCTGGGCGTACTCGGGGTACGTCGGGGCGGCGGTGGGGAGCCGGTCGTCCCCGGGCGCCGGGCGGCTGTACGCGTCGTACGGCGCCTCGGGCAGCGTGCCGCCGTGGGGCTGGTGCGGCGGCTGATGGCTCGGCTGGTGGTTCGGGTGGCTCTGGTGCGTGGGCTGCGCGGCGGTGTGGGGCAGCGGGAGGAGGGGGGCACCGGGGTGCGCGGCCTGCTCGTGTGCCGGCGGCTGCTGGCCCTGCGGGGTGTGCGGAGCGTGCGGACCCTGCGGGCTGTGGGATACGTGCGGACCGTGCCCGCCCTGCTCGGGGACCGGCTGCGGGGGCGGTGCCTGCTGCGGCGGCTTCGACTCCGGCTCGCCGGGGCTGACCGTGACGGCCAGGCCGATGGGCTGGCGGCAGGCGTGGCTCAGCGCGTCCGTGATCTTGGAGGCGAGACGGCCCTCGAAGACGCCCTTCGCGTACTCGTTGGGCACGGCCAGCACGGCGGTGCCGGCGACGAGGACGAGCGGCTGGCAGTCGCGCAGCCACCGGTGGTCCTTGGCCTCGATGCCCTGGTCGTCCGCGAGCAGCCGCTCGAGCACGCGTGGCCACACTGCAGCGAGATCGGCAGGCAGGTCGGCCACGGGGCACGCTCTTTCAGGGTCACGGCAGTCACGAAGGTGTGATCTCGGGACGGGTGGGATGGATCCGCGCAAGGGTCGGAAGTCCAGCCACGGTAGTCACGCCGAGCTGCACCATTCAAGTCGCTGTCCACAGGCTGTGCACAGTGTCCGGTGGCGTGTCGGCCGCACAGGGCGGGTTTGACCGGACGGCGGCCGCCCGCGTACCGTGTCGAGGTCGAGATGTCGACGGCTGCTGCCGCCTGCCTCCGATCAGTCTCAGGCCGCGACAGTGATCATGTCACGTGTCGGGCGATGACGAGCCGGCTCGAGGGCGCACGGTGGCAGCCGTTCGGCGCCTAACTACCCGTGACAACTCTCCTGGAGCCCCCGAGTGAGCAAGCGCACTTTCCAGCCGAACAACCGCAAGCGTGCCAAGACGCACGGCTTCCGGCTGCGTATGCGTACCCGCGCCGGCCGTGCCATCGTCACGGCCCGTCGCAACAAGGGCCGCGCACGCCTGTCCGCCTGATCCGGTGGTGTGCTCGTGCTGCCCGCTGAGCACCGGCTGCGGCGGCGCGAGGACTTCGCCCGAGCGGTACGCCGCGGACGACGGGCCGGTCGCCCGCTGCTCGTCGTCCATCTGAACGGTGGCGGTGACCCGCACGCCGCCGGGGAGGACGCCTCCCCGCCGCGTGCGGGTTTCGTCGTCAGCAGGGCCGTCGGACCGGCGGTCTCGCGCAACCTCGTCAAGCGTCGTCTGCGTCATCTCCTACGGGATCGGTTGGATCAGCTGCCCGCAGGTAGCCTGGTGGTCGTACGGGCGCTGCCTGGCGCCGCGGAGGCCGGCTACGACCGGCTGCGCGATGACCTGGACGCAGCGCTGGGGCGGTTGCTGGGAAGGGCGCCGCGATGAAGTATCCGCTGCTTTGGTTGATCAAGCTGTACCAGTGGACCATCAGCCCGCTGCTGGGGCCGGTCTGCAAGTACTACCCGTCGTGCTCGCACTACGGCTATGAGGCGATCCGGCTGCACGGAGCGGTCAAAGGCACGGGCCTGACCGCCTGGCGCATCCTGCGCTGCAACCCGTGGTCGCTCGGCGGGGTCGACCACGTTCCGCCCCGCAAGCATCCGGTCTGGCACCAGCGGCTGCGCAGCCGCCTGGGCAAGACGCAGCCCAAGGCCCAAGGAGCCTGATTCGTGGACACGGTCCTCAAACCTCTCTATATCGCCGTTTCCTGGATCATCGTCCAGTTCCACTCGCTGTTCAGCCTGGTATTCGACGAGGCCAGCGGCTGGGCGTGGGGGCTGTCCATCGTGGCGCTGGTGGTCGTGATCCGTATCGCCCTGATCCCGCTCTTCGTGAAGCAGATCAAGGCGACGCGGAACATGCAGGTGCTGCAGCCGAAGATGAAGGCGATCCAGGAGCGCTACAAGAACGACAAGCAGCGCCAGTCCGAGGAGATGATGAAGCTGTACCGGGAGACGGGTACCAACCCGCTCTCGAGCTGTCTTCCGATCCTCGCCCAGTCGCCGTTCTTCCTGGCGCTCTTCCAGGTGCTGAACAAGATCGCCGGTAACAACGAGGTCGGCGTCCTCAACGCCACGCAGGTCGAGCAGGCCCGTGAGGCCCACGTCTTCGGCGCCCCGATCGCGGCGAAGTTCATGGACAGCGCGAGCAAGGTGGAGAGCCTCGGCGCCACGCTCGCCGACGTGCGGGTCGTCACCGTCATCATGATCGTGCTGATGTCGGGGTCGCAGTTCTACACGCAGCGCCAGCTGATGACGAAGAACGTCGACCTGACGGTCAAGACGCCCTTCATGCAGCAGCAGAAGATGCTGATGTACATCTTCCCGATCATGTTCGCCGTCTTCGGCATCAACTTCCCGGTCGGCGTCCTGATCTACTGGCTGACCACCAACGTCTGGTCCATGGGCCAGCAGATGTACGTGATCAAGCGGAACCCCACCCCGGGCAGCAAGTCCTACGCGCACCTGCTGGAGCGCATGCAGAAGCACGTCATCGACCGCGGCGGCGTGCGCGGCCGCCGCGACCGCTACGTCGTCAAGCAGATGGTGGCCAAGGGCAAGGACCGCAACGACGACGAGAAGAAGTTCGTCTCCGCGCTCGCCAAGCACGACCTGCTGCCCCAGGCGGACGGCACCGTGATCAAGAGCGAGACGCCGCTGGCGGACGCCAAGCCCGGCGGCGGCGACCCCGGCCGGCGGCAGCAGCCGAAGCGGCAGTCGAAGTCCCAGCGCCGCAGCCACGCCCAGGCCGGCGGCTCCGGCCAGCGGCAGGACGGCGAGGGCGACGCCGCGGAGCCCGAGGACAAGAAGCCCGCGTCGAACGCCGCGAAGAAGAAGGCGGGCGGCTCATCCGGCGGCGGCGGTGCTGGCGGGAACGCCCGTAACGCGAAGTCCGGTCAGCGCAAGGGGCCGCAGCGGCCCAAGCACCCGTCGAAGAAGTAAGAAGGAGTCCCCACGTGACGGACACCGCGTCCGCGACCGGCGAAGCCGGTTCGGAGATCGAGTCCAAGCCCGAGCAGCCCGAGGCCACGGCCGAGGACGTCCTGACGCGCCTGGAGCAGGAAGGCGAGATCGCCGCCGACTATCTGGAGGAACTGCTCGACATCGCGGACCTCGACGGTGACATCGACATGGACGTCGAGGGCGGCCGGGCCTCGGTGTCGATCATCAGCGAGGGGGCGTCGGACCGGCACCTGCAGAAGCTGGTGGGACGCGAGGGCGAGGTGCTGGAGGCGCTGCAGGAGCTGACGCGGCTGGCCGTGCACCGGGAGACGGGTGACCGCAGCCGGCTGATGCTGGACATCGCGGGGTTCCGGGCCCGTAAGCGCGCCGAGCTGACCGAGCTGGGCACCGAGGCCGTCGAGCGGGTCAAGGAGAGCGGCGAGCCGGAGAAGCTGCGCCCGATGTCCCCGTTCGAGCGCAAGGTGGTGCACGACGCGGTGAAGGCCGCGGGGCTGCGCAGCGAGTCGGAGGGCGAGGAGCCCGAGCGTCGCGTGGTCGTGCTCCCGGCCTGACCGGAACCCCGCTGCTGTACCCCTGGGCCGGTTGACCCGACCGGCCCAGACTGCTCCCCTGTCACCTGCCCTCGCCCGTCCGCCCCAGCTCCAGCGAGAGGACGTACCCGTGTCCGAAGTTGCGGATCTGCCGCCGGTGCCGGAAGCCGCCGGCAAGGTCTTCGGCGGTGCCCTTCCGGACGCGGTGCGCTACGCCGAGCTGCTGGCCGACACGGCGGTGACGCGCGGGCTGATCGGCCCGCGGGAGGTCCCCCGGCTGTGGGAGCGGCACCTGCTGAACTGCGCGGTGCTCGGCGAGGTGGTGCCCGACGGCGTCGCCGTCTGCGACGTCGGCTCGGGTGCCGGACTGCCCGGCATCCCGCTGGCGCTCGTCCGCCCCGACCTGCGGATCACTCTGCTGGAGCCCCTGCTGCGGCGAACCCGGTTTCTGCAGGAAGTCACCGAGCTGCTGGGCCTGGAGCAGCAGGTGACCGTCGTCCGCGGCCGGGCCGAGGAGGTCCTCGGCACGCTGGAGCCCGTCCAGGTCGTCACCGCGCGGGCAGTTGCCCCGCTGGATCGGCTGGCCGGCTGGGGCGTTCCGCTGCTGCGCCCGTACGGCGAGATGCTGGCGCTCAAGGGCGAGAGCGCCGAGGAGGAACTGCGCGCCTCGAAGGCCGCGTTGCACAAGCTCGGCGTCACGGAGACCGAGATCGTGCAGGTCGGAGCCGATGTGGTGGACCCGCCGGCGACCGTGGTGCGGGCCGTGGTGGGCGAGAGCCCGGGGGGCGTGCGCTTCGCCGCCAAGCGGGCCCGGGCCGCTCGGAAGGGCGGTCGCGGCGGGCACGGCCGACGCCGTTAGTCTGCTCGTATCCGAAAGAGGGCCGATCGGTCCATTAAAGCCGCCTACCGTACATACACCGGAGTGTCGCTGCGGTGGTGCCCCCACGGGGCTGTGCATCGTGTTTCACGTGAAACATCGTTCGTTGCTCCCCGGGATCCTCAGCCGAGGACGCGGTGCCGCAGAGGCCCGCGAGTCGGCTGTGGATAAGGAATCATCCACAGGAGAACGGGCCTCGCTGGTTCGCGACCCCGAAAGCATGGCAGGCTCTGTGCAGTGCGAGTCTGAAGTCGAGGAGAGTGAATCCTTGCGGTCCGACGCCAATGTCGCGGGGCCGATGGCCGATCCGGTCCCCGGTCCCCGCTCCGAATCGGCGGATGTTTCACGTGAAACTCCGCCTCCGATGGACGACACTCCGATCGGCCGTGCCGCTCAACTCGCCGTAGAGGCGCTCGGGCGGGCCGGTCAGGGTCTGCCGCGCCCCGAGCAGACCCGCGTGATGGTCGTCGCCAACCAGAAGGGTGGGGTCGGCAAGACCACCACCACGGTCAACCTGGCGGCATCGCTGGCCCTGCACGGGGCCCGGGTGCTGGTCATCGACCTCGATCCGCAGGGCAATGCCTCGACCGCACTGGGCGTCGACCACCACGCCGAAGTCCCGTCGGTCTACGACGTGCTGGTGGAAGCCAAGCCGCTGGCCGAGGTGGTGCAGCCGGTCCCCGATGTCGAGGGGCTGTTCTGCGCGCCGGCGACCATCGATCTCGCGGGCGCGGAGATCGAGTTGGTCTCGCTGGTGGCTCGGGAGAGCCGGCTGAAGCGGGCGATCGACGCCTACGAGCAGCCGTTGGACTACATCTTCATCGACTGCCCGCCCTCACTCGGCCTGCTGACGGTCAACGCCATGGTGGCGGGCAACGAGGTGCTCATCCCCATCCAGTGCGAGTACTACGCGCTGGAAGGGCTGGGGCAGCTCCTGCACAACGTCGACCTGGTGCGCGGACACCTCAACCCCCGGCTCCATGTGTCGACGATCCTCCTCACGATGTACGACGGGAGGACGCGCCTGGCCTCCCAGGTGGCGGACGAAGTCCGCGGCCACTTCGGCGCCGAGGTACTGAGGACCAGCATCCCGCGCTCGGTGCGCATCTCCGAGGCACCGAGCTACGGGCAGACGGTCCTCACCTACGATCCGGGGTCGAGCGGCTCGCTCTCCTATTTGGAGGCGGCCCGCGAGATGGCCCTGCGCGGTATGCCCAGACAGGGCGAAGCTCATCACGAGCGGCACGACGGAGGGGCTCAGTGACGGAACGACGCAGAGGACTGGGCCGCGGGCTGGGGGCGCTGATCCCCGCCGCTCCCACTCCCGCCGATGACTCGGGACCGCTGGTCGGCGGCGCCACCATGTCGCCGGGCGCGGTGCCGGTCATAGTGTCGGAGCGGACGCCGCAGCCCGAGGCACAGGGGTACGAGGAGCAGGTCCCGCCGGAGCACGCCTACGAGGCGCCGCCGGTCGTCGAGGCTGCCGCGGACAGCGGCGAAGTGGCCGGTGCGCACTTCGCCGAGGTTCCGCTGGACGCCATCACGCCGAACCCGCGGCAGCCGCGTGAGGTGTTCGACGAGGACTCCCTCGCCGAACTGGTCACCTCCATCCAGGAGGTCGGTCTCCTCCAGCCGGTCGTCGTCCGACGGCTGGGCTCGGACCGCTATGAGCTGGTCATGGGTGAGCGCCGCTGGCGTGCCTGCCGTGAGGCCGGCATGGAGCGGATTCCCGCGATCGTCCGCGCCACGGACGACGAGAAGCTCCTCCTGGACGCGCTGCTGGAGAACCTGCACCGCGCGCAGCTCAACCCGCTGGAAGAGGCCGCTGCCTACGACCAGTTGCTGCGGGACTTCGAGTGCACGCACGACCAGCTCGCCGACCGGATCGGCCGCTCCCGTCCCCAGGTCTCCAACACGCTGCGGCTGCTGCGGCTCTCGCCGCCCGTGCAGCGGCGGGTTGCGGCCGGGGTGATCTCCGCGGGCCATGCCCGGGCACTGCTGTCCGTGGAGGACGCGGGCGATCAGGACCGGCTGGCACACCGCATCGTGGCCGAGGGGCTGTCGGTGCGGGCCGTCGAGGAGATCGTGACCCTCATGGGGTCGGAGCCCAAGAGCGGGCGCCGGCCGAAGGCGCCGCGAGCGGGCAACCGGATGTCGCCGGCGCTGACCGATCTGGCGTCCCGGCTCTCCGACCGCTTCGAGACCCGGGTGAAGGTCGACCTCGGTCAGAAGAAGGGGAAGATCGTCGTCGAGTTCGCGTCGATAGAGGATCTGGAGCGCATCCTCGGCTCGATGGCACCCGGTGAGGGCAGGGTGCTGGAGAAGAAGCTGAGCGACGAGGACGCCGACGAGGACGAGTAGACCACTCCCCCCTCTCTCCCGACGAGACAGGCCGCGGATGGAATCCGCGGCCTGTTTTGTCGTCTCCGGATACGATGCATACGGGTATCGAGGGGGATGCCGGTGAAGGAGAGGATCGGGCTTCATGGGGCGAAGGCTCGTACCGATCACCCTGGACAATCTGCCGGATGTCCCCCGGCGGTGCCGCTCGTGCGTCTTCTGGGAGCTGGACCCCGTCAGCGGTGAAGCCGCCGCCAAGACCGGGCACCCGGAGCGGGAGAAGGAGGCGTGGATCTCCTCCGTCCTGCTGGAGTGGGGATCCTGTGGCCGCGTCGTCTACGTCGACGATGTGCCGGCCGGCTTCGTGATGTACGCCCCGCCCGCCTACGTGCCCCGCTCCCTCGCCTTCCCGACGAGCCCGGTGTCGGCGGACGCCGTCCAGCTGATGACCGCCTGGCTCAACCCCGGGTATCAGGGGCAGGGGCTCGGCCGGACCATCGTCCAGACCGTCGCGAAGGATCTCCTGCGCCGAGGGGTCAAAGCCGTCGAGGCGTTCGGAGACGCGGCGTGGAAGGAGCCGGCGTGCATGCTGCCGGCCGATCATCTGGTGTCGGTCGGCTTCAAGACCGTACGGCCGCACCATCGCTATCCCCGGATGCGGCTGGAGCTGCGCTCCGCGATCTCCTGGAAGGAGGACGTGGAGCTGGCGCTCGACAAGCTGCTCGGCGCCGCGAGGAAGGACCCGGTGCTGCGGCCGCTCTGATCGCCGCCCGGCACGACGAAGGGCCCGTCCTCGCAAGGACGGGCCCTTCGTCTGTCGGCTACTGCGTTTCACGTGCCACGATGACGTTTCACGTGAAACGAGGAGCGCTGGGTCAGCCGATGAACTCGGTGAGGTCGCGCTCCAGGGCCGCCTTGGGCTTGGCGCCGACGATGGTCTTCACGACCTCGCCGCCCTGGTAGACGTTCATCGTCGGGATCGACATGATCCCGTACTTCGCGGCCGTCGCCGGGTTCTCGTCGATGTTGAGCTTGACGATGGTGATCTTCTCCGGGTTCTCCGCGGCGATGGCCTCCAGCGACGGAGCGATCTGGCGGCACGGACCGCACCAGGCAGCCCAGAAGTCGACCAGTACGGGCTTGTCGCTCTTGAGGACCTTCTCCTCGAAGTCCGCATCGGTTGCGGTCACCGTGGCACCGGCCATGGCGTACTCCTTACGTCGTTGTGCGTTGATGGCTGCGCGGTCTCAGACGGCGTCTGCGACCTTCTCCGGCTCCGCCGACTTCTCCTGGTCGGCGATCGCGGCGAGGTAGCGCTCGGCGTCCAGCGCCGAAGAGCAACCCGTCCCGGCGGCGGTGATCGCCTGGCGGTAGGTGTGGTCCACGACGTCGCCCGACGCGAAGACCCCGGGGAGGTTGGTGCGCGTGGAGGGGGCGTCGACCGTGAGGTAGCCCTCCCCGTCGAGCTCCAGCTGCCCCTTGAACAGCTCCGTGCGCGGGTCGTGTCCGATGGCGATGAACAGACCCGTGACCGCGATCTCGGACTCCGCACCCGTCTTGGTGTTCCGCAGGGTCAGGCCGGAGACCTTGTCGCCCCCGTGGATGGCGGCGACCTCGCTGTCCCAGATGAAGGAGATCTTCGGGTCCGCGAAGGCCCGCTCCTGCATCGCCTTGCTGGCACGCAGGCTGTCCCGGCGGTGGATCACCGTGACGCTGCTGGCAAAGCGGGAGAGGAACGTGGCTTCCTCCATCGCCGTGTCGCCACCGCCGACGACCACGATGTCCTGCTCGCGGAAGAAGAAGCCGTCACAGGTGGCACACCACGAGATACCCCGGCCGGACAGCTCGTCCTCCCGCGGCAGCCCCAGCTTGCGGTGCTGCGACCCGGTGGAGACGATCACGGTCCGCGCGCGGTGGACGGTGCCCGCGGTGTCGGTGACGGTCTTGATGTCGCCGGTGAGGTCGACGGACACCACGTCGTCGGGTACCAGCTCGGCGCCGAAGCGCTCCGCCTGTGCCCGCATGTTGTCCATCAGATCCGGGCCCATGATTCCGTCGCGGAAACCCGGGAAGTTCTCCACGTCGGTGGTGTTCATGAGCGCGCCGCCCGCGGTGACGGCGCCTTCGAAGACCAGCGGCTGCAGCGCGGCGCGGGCGGTGTACAGCGCGGCGGTATACCCCGCCGGCCCCGAGCCGATGATGATCACGTTGCGAACGTCGCTCACGGACTCTTCCTTGTCTACGACCGGCTGCCTGAAGGGGCGGGGACCGCTTGCGTCCTGTCCCTCTCTCCCCACCCAACGGATCCTACGGGCCGGACATTCCCTTGGGTGGTTGGGCGCGGCTCAGGGTCGCTGGAAGGTGTCGCGGTGCAGGATCTTGCCCGGCTGGTCCGGGGAGCCCGCACAGGACGAATCCACCACGTAGGCGTCCACTCGCTGTGGGTCGCCGGTGTGCGGCAGCACGACGACGTACACGGGTGTTCCCTCGTACGTGTCCTTCTCGGCCGCCAGGGGCGCGTCGGAGCGGTTGACGGCGGCCCGTACGCATGTGGGCACCTGGGGGGCGTCGCCTTCGGCGACGAACGGATCGTCACCGGCGTCGGCCGTGCCTTCGCCGGCGTCACCGGACTCCCGCCGCTCCGGCTGCTGGAGCATGCCGAGCACCCGGGACTCCAGGGTGCCGGGGCTCAGCGGCCCCCGGGAGGCGTCGCTCGGGACTGCCTTCGGGGCGTTCTCCTCGGCGCTCCCCTGAGCGTTGTCCTGGACGGCGGACGTCTCCGAGGCTCCGCTGTCGTCTCCGTCGCCCGTCGGGAGCTGGACGAGCACGAGGCTCAGCGCGACGATCGCGACCGCCCCCGCGGCGCCGAGGAGCACGCGGGGCCAGCGCCGGGCGCGCCGGCCGGGGCCGGTGGCGTCCGCCGCGCGGTGACCCGCGGGCCGGCGGTGCGAGCGGGCGGCACGTGTTTCACGTGAAACGGCCTCGCGCGGACCGGGCACGTGGGTCGCGGGCGGCGCGGTTTCACGTGAAACATCGACGGCCGAGCCGTCCGCGTCGTAGCGCGCCTCGGCCGCCAGGGCGGCGTCGATGCGCCCGGCGATCTCGGCGGGCATCGGCCCCGGATCCGGGAGGGTGCCGAGGAGGCCGCGTACGCCGTCGAGGGCCTCCTGAATCTCGCGGCAGGTGGCGCACTCGTCGAGATGGCGGTGGAGCTGCTGGCTGCGCGCGGGGGACGTCAGGCCTTCGGAGAGGTCGGCCAGTTCCTCGACCTCCGGGTGCCCGTCGTCGGAGCCGGAGGGCTGCGGGATCTGCGTCACGACTTCTCACCTCCGCCCTTCGCCGCACGTACGTCGTTCTGCTCTGCCGTCGGTGGGACGGATGTCCCCTGCGCCGGGTTCCGTCCTCCCGTTCCGGAGCCGGCCGCGGACAGCCGCAGATGACGTACGAGAGGAAGGAGGCGGGCGCGACCGCGGGCGCAACGGCTCTTCACGGTACCCGCGGGAACGCCGAGGATGTCGGCCGCCTCCGCGACGGGATAGCCCGCCATGTCCACGAGCACCAGGGCGGCACGCTGCTCCACGGGCAGGGTCGCCAGCGCCTCACGTAGCTCACGACCGGTGTCCTCCCGCTCCGCGGGCGCCTCAGCGGACTCCTCCGGCTCCAGCAGCTGCTCGAAGTGTTCGGTATCCCCGACCGGTGCCGCGCGGCGGCTGGCGGCCTTACGAGCGCGGTCCAGGCAGGCGTTCACGGTGATGCGGTGCAGCCAGGTGGTGACGGCGGACTGCCCGCGGAAGGTGTGCGCCGCGCGGAACGCCGACAGCAGCGCGTCCTGCACCGCGTCCGCCGCCTCCTCGCGGTCGCCGAGGGTACGGAGGGCCACGGCCCACAGCCGGTCCCGGTGGCGTCTGACGATCTCGGCGAAGGCGTGCGGGTCCTCGCCGGAGACATGCCGGGCGAGGAGTGTGCGGTCGTCCATGTCGCCGCTGGCGTTCTCCAACGCCGACCCCTCCCCCCGGTCGAGTGCTGCCCGCTCAGCTCCGAATCTGGATGTCGGAGATCTTGCCACGGAAGTTGCCCTCGTTCGACGGGGGAATCTCCGTGAGCCACAGCAGAACGTACTGGGTGACGACCGGCTTGGTGGGCTTGAGCGTCAGATTGGTGCCGTCCGCCGCATCGAATTCCTCGAAGCCGGACAGGTCCGTCGGCATCGACGCCGTGTCCTGCGGGGTGGCCATGGCGGTCAGCTTGCTGTCGCCGATGAGGGACACCTCGACGCTGCCGACGCGCTTCGGCTCACCGAGGTCCAGGACCAGCCCGACGCCCTCCTTGAGGTTCCCGAAGACCTCGCTCGTGTACCACTTGGTCTCCCAGTAGCTCGACGGGTCGGCGTCGTAGGCGGCGGGGACGCTGCTCGGGGACTCGCTGCCGGTGCCGTACGGGTCGAAATCCGTGGCGCTCTCGATCTCCACCGGCTTGCCGCCCCCGCGGCCGCCGGAGCCTCCGCCACCACCGGGCTGCGCGGCGGAGTTGCCGGTGTCGCCACTCCGGCCGTCGTGGTTGATGAGGGCGTCGGCGAGCTGCCAGCTGCCCAGGGCGAGCGCGACGATCAGCAGCACGGACACGCACCACTTCACGGCCTTCCCGGTCCGTCCCGGCAGCGTGGGCGGAGCGGGCGGCGGCATGGCGCCGGCCGGGCGCGCGGCGGGCCCGCCGGGGCGGCCGCCGCCGCTCTGCGCGTAGCCCTGCTGGTACGTCGTCTGCTGGAACGGCGCGGGCCGCGGGTACTGCGGCTCCGGAGGGCGGATGCGGGGCAGCTCGGCGCACGCGGCGCTCAGCTCGGCGGGCGACGTGCACGGCCGCGGGTGCGCCGCGGCGGCGGGGGAGCCGGCCGCGAGCGCGCGCATGGCCAGCTCCGACAGCCCGCGGTGCACCCCCGCACGCACCTGGTCCGGCGCGATGAGGCCGACGTGCTTGGGGAGCCCGGCGAGCCCGTAGGCGTCGCCCTCGTACGGCCAGCGGCCCGTCAGGGCGGCGTACAGCAGGGCGCCGACGGCCTCGGTGTCGGTGCGCTGCGGGTCGTCCGCCTCCGTGCCGTACAGCGCCGCGTGCACGGACAGCCCGCGGATGCGCCACTGCCCGCTGCCGGTCCGCAGCACGGCGGACGGCGTGAGCCTCAGGTGCGCCAGGTCCTTGCGGTGGGCGGCGGCCAGCGCCTGGGAGACCTGCGTGACGAGTTCGTACGCCTCGTGCGGCTCCATCGGCGCGCCGCCGGCGAGCAGCGTCGACAACTCGGTGGCGTCGGGGAGCCATTCGTGGACCACGTAGACGACGTTGTTCTCCTCGACGGCGTCGAGGACCTGGACGAAGCGCGGGTCGCCGATGAGAGCCGCGGCGCGGGCGGCGTCGAGGACCGCCTCGGCGTGGTCGTGCCCGGCGGCCAGGACGTGGACGCCGACGGCGCGGCGCAGCTTCTCGTCGACCGCGCGCCAGCTGCTGAAGCCGTCGAGCCGGGTGACGCACTCCTCCAGGCGGTAGCGCTCGGCGAGTTTGTGGCCGCTGTGCATCTCGGCGGCAGGGACGCCCGCTCGGCGCGTGGTCGTGGGTGCGGCCGGCTCCGCGGCCGGGGCGTCGGCCTCCGCGGCGTCGGCCGCCGGAGCCTCGGCGGCGGGTTCCGCATCGCCGGCTTCCGTCCCGGCAGGTTCCGTATCGCCGGCGTCCTCGGCGCCGGAGTCGGGGGCTGCCGTGGCAGGGGCCTCGGCAGCGGGGGTCTCCGCAGCGCCGGTTGGATCTTCCGTTTCCGTCGCGTCCGTCGTGTCGGCCGCATCGCTGCGGTTCGCCGCCGAGCCGTCGACGGCTGCCGTGCTCCGTTCCGCCACCGCCGTTCCTGCCTCCCCAACTCTCGTGCCGTGCAGCCGCGCCATGACAATTGTGCCCACAGCCTCACGTCATCCTCGACACACGGCGATGACGGAAGGTTGTGCCCCCGGTTACCGGCCGAGGCGGCCGCGGACCATCCCCATCATCGCGTTCAGCTCCTGGATCCGCATCCGCCGGGCCGCGACATAGAAGATCGCGCCGAGGACGACCGAGCCGGCGACGAGCGCCGCGAGGGAGCCGGTGACGCCGCTGCCGAGCTTGTCCGTCACGGCCCACGCGGCGGCGCCGCCGCCGAGCGCCGCCGGGATGCTGGCGCCGACGAGGCGGGCGTACGTGCGGACGACGTGGGCGCCGTCCAGGTCGTTGGTCCCCATCCGCTGCTTCAGCCGCCGCCAGGCGACGCCGACGCCGACGGTGTACGCGACGCCGTAGGTGGCGGCCATGCCGATGACTGCGTGCCGGTCGGGCAGCAGGACGAAGGCGATCGCCGAGCCGGCCGCGAAGACCGCGGCGACGATCAGCGTGTTGTAGAACGGCGTGCGGGTGTCCTCGTAGGCGTAGAACCCGCGGAGCACGACGTACTGCACCGAGAAGGGAATCAGCCCGAGGCCGAAGGCCATCAGGACGTACCCGATCGAGGAGGCGGCGTCGCTGCCGACCGCCGCGAACAGCAGCGTGCACATCGGGATGCCGAGCGCGACGAGCGCGAAGGAGATCGGCACGATGGCCACGGCCGAGGTGCGCAGGCCGTGCGAGATGTCGTCGCGCACCGCGTTGGGGTCGCCGTCGGCGGCGGCCCGCGAGATGCGCGGCAGCATCGCGGCCATCACCGACACGGTGATGATCGCCTGCGGCATCTGCCAGATCAGCAGCGCGTTCTGGAAGGCCATGATGCCGGTGCCGTCGTGGCCCACCTCGGAGGCGGACTCGCCGGCCCAGGTGGCGAGCTGCGTGACGACGAGCATGCCGGCCTGGTTGGCGAGGACGAAGAGGAACGTCCACTTGGCGAGCTTGGCCGCCTTGCCGAGGCCGTGGCCCTTCCAGTCGAAGCGCGGCCGGATCCTGAAGCCCGTCTGCCGCAGATACGGGATCATCGCCAGCGACTGCACCACGAGGCCCAGCAGCGTGCCGACGCCGAGGAGCCGCACGCCCTCCGCCGGGATGGTGCTCTCGTCCATCGCCGAGGAGTCGGAGGTGCCGTAGACCCACAGGAAGAGGCCGAAGGTGGCGATGATGACGATGTTGTTGAGGACGGGGGTCCACATCATCGGGCCGAAGCTGCCGCGCGCGTTGAGGATCTGCCCCATCACGACGTGGATGCCCATGAAGAAGATGGTGGGCAGGCAGTACTGCGCGAAGGTGATCGCGACCTCGTTGGACTGCGGGTTGTCGGCGATCTTCACCGACATCGCGCGGATGAGCAGCGGGGCGGCGAACACCGCGACGAGGACCATCCCGCCGAGGATGACCGAGACGAGGGTCAGCAGCCGGTTGGCATAGGCGATGCCGCCGTCGGGGTCGTTCTTCATCGCGCGGACGAGCTGCGGGACGAAGACGGAGTTGAGGCCGCCGCCGATGGTGAGGATGTAGATCATCGTCGGCAGCGTGTACGCGACGGTGTAGGTGTCGCCGAGGACCGCGACACCCAGGGCCGCGGAGATCACCAGCGTGCGCAGGAAGCCGGTGATGCGCGAGACGAGGGTGCCGGCCGCCATGACCGCGCTGGAGCGGGCCAGGCTCGCAACCCGGCCGCCGCGGCGCTGCGGCGGTACGGGCGCGGGCGCCGCGGGCTGCGGCTGGGCGCCCGTCGGCGGCGGCTGCGGGGCGCGCTGGTCGCGGAAGAGGTGGGCGAAGGCGTCCGGCTCCGGCTGCGCCTGCTGGCCGGCCCCGGTGACGAGGTCGTCGACGCCCATGAACTGCGTGGTCTGGTCGCCGTAGCGCAGGTGCCGCGTGGGGCCGTCGGGCTCGGGCGCGGGCGGGTCCGCCCACTGGCGCGGGTCCGGGCGGTAGTGCGGGGAGGCCGGCTGCTGGTACGGCTGCTGCGCGGGGGGCTGGCTGCCGGGGGGCGGCGGGGGGTGGGCGGCGTGGTCGTAGAGCGCGTCGCCGAGGGGGTCGGCGCGCTGCTGGTACGGGTCGGGCGCGTAGGCGTCCTGGAGGTACGGGTCCTGGGGGTAGGGCGGCCCCGGATGGGCCCCGGGCTGGGCGGCGGCGGCCTGGCCGTACGGGTTCCGGGGATCGGCGTGGGGGGACTGCTGCTGCCCGCCCTGGGGGTGGTGCGGCTGCTGCGGATAGTGCGGGGCCCCGGGCGCCCCCTGCTGGTACGGGGAGCGGGGGTCCTGCGGCGGCCCTTGCGGGGCGGGGGCCTGGGGGCCGGCGGCGTACGGGTCGGCGTGCTGGGCATACGGGTCCTGCCCCGGCGTGCCGTACGGGTCGGGCGCGGGCCGGCCGTACTGGCCGGGGTGGCCCTGCTGCGCGGGCCCGCCGTGCTGCGGGGGCTGCGGCTGCCCGTAGTGGGGCGGCTGCTGTGCGTGCTGGCCCTGCTGACCGTGCTGTGAGTGCTGGCCGGGCTGTGCGTACGGGTCCGGGGTCGCGGGGTGGGCCTGGGGCGCGTGCTGGGCGTAGGGGTCGGGCGTGCCGGGGTGCGCGTAGTGGCCGCCCTGCCCGTACGGGTCGGCGGCCGGCGGGGCGTAGTGCTCCTGCGGGTACGGCGCGTACGGGTCCTGACCGCCCTGCGCGTACGGGTCGTGCGCGTACGGGTCGGCGTTCTGCTGGTCGGCCGGGGGCTGCTGGTGGGCAGGCGGAGGCGGGGACCCGGCGGGCGGCAGGTTCGCGGGATCGCCGGTGCCCTGACTGCGGTCACCGTCGTACGGCGCGTTCATCGACACCCCACAAGGGTCATGGCCGGCCTGAAAACGGCCTGATCGCTCTCACCGCTCCACTCTCTCACTGGCACCGGACCGGGCACCGCTTTCCGTGTCGGTGTCGTCGGCGCGGTCGCCCCCGGTGAGGTGCGTTCCGTGTGCCTCCTTGTCGGCTTCCCCGGTATCGCCGTCGCTACCGGCATCCGCCGTGTCTTCCGGGCTGCCGGCACCGCCGGTGCCGCCGCCCCCGTCCCCGTTTCCGTTCTCTTCCCCGTTCCCGTCGGTGCCTTCGCCCGCATCCGCCGTCCGGGCGGCGCGCTTGCGCTGCGAGTACATGCGTACCCCGGCGAGGACCAGCAGCAGGATCCCTGCGCCGATGACGAGCAGCACCGTGGAGGTGATGGACGTCACCTCCACCTTGAAGGTCTTCTCCGCGCCGAAGGGCTTCCCGTCCTTCGTGAAGAGCTGGGCGGTGATGTTCACCGGACCGCTGGCCCGCGCGGACGCCTCGAACTTCACCGAGGTGCTGTGGCCGCCCGCCACCTCGATGGACTGCGTCTCCTCCTCGATCCGCAGCCGGCTGGGCACGTCCGACGTCAGCCGCAGCTCCAGCCCGCGGACGTTCTGCACCAGGTTGTTCTGCACGGTCACCGGGATCGTGCCGCTGTTGCCGGACAACGTGAGGTCCGACTTGTCGATGAGCTGCACCTCCGAGGTGAGGTCCTGGAGGTAGTCCTGCACCCCGCGGCGGAACGACTCCGCCTCCGCCTTGCGCCCCCGCCACTGCGTGGACATCTCACGCAGCAGCGCGTTGCCGAAGGGGACGATGACCCGCCGGCTCCGGTCGAGGATCTCGGAGAAGTCGTCGAGCTGCTGCCGGGTGGCGAGGATCCGGTCGAACGCCTCGCGGGGGATCTCCTGCTTCCGCAGCTTCTTCGGGTACGCGCCCGTCCCCGGCACGGTCCGGTTGGCGCTCGGGTCCGCCGGCTCCACCGCGGCGCTGCTGAGGTTCAGCGGCGTCAACCAGGTGCTGGTGTCCAGGTCGCCGAGCGCCTCCGCCATCGCCTGCGCCTGGCCGAGCGTCGGCGTGCGCTGCGGGGCGACGACGATGCTCCGCTGCAGGTTCGGCTGCTGGAGCGTCGTCACGAGCGTCTGGGCGAGGAACTCCTGGATGGACAGGGAGAACGTCTCCGCCCGGCTCATGTCGCCCTCGAAGGCCCGGGAGAGCTGCGCGTCGGCCACCAGCGCCGTCCGGCCGCCGCCGATGGGGCGGGCGGCGGTGGGCGTGTATGTCAGGCCGCTCTCGCGCATGCTGTCGCTGCGGGCGAGGATCCACTGCGCGCCGGCCGCACCCGCGACGCCGACGATGCGCTTGTCGATGGCGCCCTCCGCGGGCCAGGCGAGGTCGGTCTCCGGCTCGACGTGCAGCTCCGACTCCACGGTCGTACGGGCCAGAGTGGTGGCGTCGCCGAGCTGGTCGAGGGTGCCGGAGACCTTGCGGCCGCGGTGGGCGATGGAGGCCAGGTCGGGGTCGCCGAAGGGCAGCGCGACGACCTCGCGGCCCTTCACGGCACTCTGCAGGTCGGCCAGCCACTGCTCGGCGATCTTCTGGCCCTTGCCGGGGACCGTCTCGCCGTCCTCACCCACCACGTTGTACGCCTCCGTCATGGCGGACGCCGTGGCCAGCAGCTCCGGGTCGATGACCCACGTCACGGGCAGCTCCTCGCCGAGCGCGACCATCTGCTGCAGCCTGCCGCCGGGCTCCATCTGCTCCAGCAGGCGGTCGCTGGCGAGCACCGGCGTCTGCTGCTCGTCCGGCTCGGTGCGCGCGGTGAGCTGCGGGGTGGCGATGACGGGCCAGACGAAGGTGAGCCGGGTCTTGGTCGACAGGTCGTCGGGCTGCCAGGGCAGGAAGGTGTGCTCGATGCCGAGGACCTGCTCGTAGCCGGCCTCGGCGGAGGTCCCGCTGAAGGAGACGGCGAGCTGGTAGACGCCGGGGTCGTCCAGCGGCAGCCGGTTCACGGGGATCGTCATGCTGAAGTCCCGGGTCATGCCGGGGGCCAGGGTCTTCAGCTCCTCGGTGCCGGGGCCGTCGATCTCCGCCCCGTCGTACTCCGAGAGCCAGCCCGTGCGCTCCGTGGCCTGGGTGACCTCGCTGCGGCTCGTCAGCGGCCCGCTGAGGCGCAGGGAGACGTGCGGGTCGGTGATCTTGGCGTCGGTCTTGTTCGTGACCTTCCCGGAGACCGTGAGGTCGTCCCCGCCGGAGGGGACGGAGGGGTTCAGATAGTCCACGGAGACGTTCACCGAGCGCGAGCCGGACGGCTGCGCATGGGCCTCGCCGGCCGCGGGCACCTGCGCGAGTGCGGCCGGCAGCAGCAGCGCCACGAGCAGCAGGGCGGTCAGCAGCCGCCGGTGGGCCGGGGGACGGGCGGGGGGGCCGCCCGGGGACCCGGTCAAATGTGCCAGCTCGGCCACGCGCTCGCCCGTCCTCGTTGTCCTCGTGCCCGGCCCGCGGCCTTGTGCCGCCTGCCTTGGACCCCGATGGTAACGAGGTACGGGACGCCGGGTGGCGGGGACCGCGTCAACCTCCCGGCCCTCTCCCACGTGATCGGCACCGGGGCCGTACGGAGATGCCGCGGAGGGTGGCCAGTTGCGGTCCCGCGGCGCGCGGGCCGTACCCTGTTCTGTTGTGCCGAATGCCCGTGAAGACCACCGAACCCAGCAGGCCACGCTCAGCCGTGCCCAGCGCAGCGCCGTCAGCGAACTGCTGCGCGTCTCCCCCGTCGCCGACGACCTGGCGCACCGCTTCCAGGACGCCGGCGCCCGGCTGGCACTCGTAGGCGGCTCCGTACGGGACGCGCTGCTCGGCCGGCTCGGCAACGACCTCGACTTCACCACCGACGCCCGCCCGGAGCGGGTGCTCGACATCGTCCGGCCGTGGGCCGACGCGGTGTGGGAGGTCGGCATCGCGTTCGGCACCGTCGGCTGCCGCAAGGGCGATCTGCAGATCGAGATCACCACGTACCGCTCCGAGGCGTACGACCGCACGTCGCGCAAGCCCGAGGTGTCGTACGGCGATTCCATCGAAGAGGACCTCGTCCGGCGGGACTTCACGGTCAACGCGATGGCCGTCGCGCTGCCGGAGAAGGAGTTCGTCGACCCGCACGGCGGACTGGACGACCTCGCGGCCCGGGTCCTGCGCACCCCCGGCACCCCGCAGGAGTCCTTCGGCGACGACCCGCTGCGCATGATGCGGGCGGCGCGGTTCGCGGCTCAGCTCGGCTTCGAGGTGGCGCCCGAGGTCGTCGCGGCGATGACCGACATGGCGGCGCGGATCGAAATCGTGTCCGCCGAGCGGGTGAGGGACGAGCTGAACAAGCTGCTGCTCGCCCCCCGCCCGCGTCTGGGGCTGCATCTGCTCGTCGACACCGGCCTGGCCGGCCACGTACTGCCGGAGCTGCCCGCGCTGCGGCTGGAGCGCGACGAGCACCACCGGCACAAGGACGTCTACGAGCACTCCCTGATCGTGCTGGAGCAGGCCATCGCGCTGGAGGAGAACGGCCCCGACCTGGTCCTCCGGCTCGCGGCGCTGCTCCACGACATCGGCAAGCCGCGCACGCGCCGCTTCGAGAAGGACGGCCGGGTCTCCTTCCACCACCACGAGGTGGTGGGCGCGAAGATGACCAAGGCCCGGATGACGAAGCTGAAGTACCCCAACGACCAGATCAAGGACGTCTCCCGGCTGGTCGAGCTGCATTTGCGCTTCCACGGCTACGGGACCGGGGAGTGGACGGACTCCGCCGTGCGCCGCTACGTGCGCGACGCCGGGCCGCTGCTGGACCGGCTGCACAAGCTCACCCGCTCCGACTGCACGACGCGCAACAAGCGCAAGGCGCTCGCCCTGCAGCGCGCGTACGACGGGCTGGAGGAGCGCATCGTCCGCCTCCAGGCGCAGGAGGAGCTGGACGCGATCCGTCCGGACCTCGACGGCAACGAGATCATGAAGATCCTGGGCATCGGCCCCGGGCCGGCGGTGGGCGGCGCGTACCGCCACATGCTGGAGCTGCGGCTGGAGCACGGCCCCATGGAGCACGAGGCGGCGGTCGAGGCCCTGCGCGCGTGGTGGGCGGAGCAGGCTCCGCCCGCCTAGGGTGTCCGCCCAGGTTCTACGGCCCCGAAGCCCGGCGGCGTACGGAGACGGGCGCCACGGCGCCACGACCACGGCCGCGCCGGGCGCGGGCGTCACGTTTCACGTGAAACATGCGGCTCGCCGCCGGCCCCGCCCTCCAGTGCCGCCGGCGGCCCTTCCTCGGCCGGCGCGTGTTTCACGTGAAACATCGACAAGGCGATGCCCGCGAAGATCACCGAGACGCCCACCACAAGGAGGGCCGAGCGCCCGTCCTTCGGCAGCAGCGCCGCCGCGGCCGCCGCGGCGCCCACGAAGGCCACGTTGAAGAGCATGTCGTAGAGGGAGAAGACCCGGCCGCGGTAGGCGTCGTCCACCGACGACTGCACCACTGTGTCCGTCGTGATCTTCACGCCCTGGGTCGTGACCCCGAGGACGAACGCGGCGACCAGCATCGGCCCCCGCGCGAACGAGAGTGCCAGCAGCGGCGTCAGCACCGCGGCCAGAGCCGCGCACAGCGTCATCCAGCCGGTCCGCCCCAGCCGCGTCACCAGCGACGGCGTCACCACCGCCGCGACGAAGAACCCCAGCCCCGACAGGCCGACGGCCACACCGAGCAGCGCCATGCCGTCGTCCTCGCCGTCGGACCAGGCGTAGCGGCACAGCATCAGCAGCATCACGGTCAGCGCGCCGAAGCAGAAGCGCATCAGGCCCATGGCGGACAGCGCCTGTGCCGCCTCGCGCCGCTCACGCAGGTGCCGTACGCCCGCGACGAGCCCCCGCGCGGTGCTGGCGACCGCAGCCGCTATCCGCGGCAGCACCAGCTCAGGGTCCGGCCCCAGTGCCCCCGGCGCCATCCGCAGCGACGCCAGCGCCGCGCAGAGGTACAGCCCCGAACCGACCAGCACGGTCATCGCGTCCGCCGTGCCGCCCTCCGGCCCGGCCAGGCCGACGAGGAAGGCGACGCCCCCGCCGGCCGTGGCGGCGAGCGTGCCCGCGGTCGGCGACAGCGAGTTGCCGACCACGAGCTGCTCCTCGGTGTCCACCACCCGCGGCAGCGCGGCGGAGAGCCCGGACAGCACGAAGCGGTTGACCGCGGTGACGGAGAGCGCGGAGAGATAGAACAGCCAGTCCGGCACCCCGGCCAGCAGCAGCGCCGCCGTGCCCGCGGCGAAGACGGCGCGCAGCAGGTTCCCGTACAGCAGCACCTGCCGGCGCCGCCAGCGGTCCAGCAGCACACCGGCGAAGGGGCCGACGATCGAGTACGGCAGGAGCAGCACGGCCATCGCGGAGGCGATGGCGGCCGGTGAGGTCTGCCGCTCGGGGGAGAAGACCACGTACGCGGCGAGCGCCACCTGGTAGACGCCGTCGGCGCCCTGGGAGAGCAGTCGTACGGCCAGCAGCCGGCGGAAGCCGTGCAGCCGCAGCAGGCTGCGGAGGTCGCGGACAACGGGCATGGCGCTCAGCATCACATGCCCAGGGGCCCCGGGCTGCAGCCCGGGGCCCCTGAAGACGGCGAGTCGTGACGGTGGTGCGGCGCTCAGCGCTCGATTTCGCCGCGGATGAACTTCTCCACGCTCTCCCGCGCCTCGTCGTCGAAGTACTGCACGGGCGGGGACTTCATGAAGTACGAGGACGCCGAGAGCACCGGGCCGCCGATGCCGCGGTCCTTGGCGATCTTCGCCGCGCGCAGCGCGTCGATGATGATGCCCGCGGAGTTCGGCGAGTCCCAGACCTCCAGCTTGTACTCCAGGTTGAGCGGCACCTCGCCGAAGGCGCGGCCCTCCAGACGCACGTACGCCCACTTGCGGTCGTCCAGCCAGGCGACGTAGTCCGACGGGCCGATGTGCACGTTGTGCTCGCCCAGGTCGCGGTCGGGGATCTGGGAGGTGACGGCCTGGGTCTTCGAGATCTTCTTGGACTCCAGCCGGTCGCGCTCCAGCATGTTCTTGAAGTCCATGTTGCCGCCGACGTTGAGCTGCATCGTACGGTCCAGGATGACGCCCCGGTCCTCGAAGAGCTTGGCCATGACGCGGTGCGTGATGGTGGCGCCGACCTGCGACTTGATGTCGTCGCCGACGATCGGCACGCCCGCCTCGGTGAACTTGTCCGCCCACTCCTTGGTGCCCGCGATGAACACCGGGAGCGCGTTGACGAAGCCCACGCCGGCGTCGATGGCGCACTGCGCGTAGAACTTGGCGGCGTCCTCGGAGCCCACCGGCAGGTAGCAGACCAGCACGTCGACCTGCCGGTCCCGCAGCACCTGCGCGACGTCGACGGGCTCCTCGGCGGACTCCTCGATCGTCTCGCGGTAGTAGCGCCCGAGGCCGTCGAGCGTGTGGCCCCGCTGCACGGTCACGCCGCTGCTGGGCACATCGCAGATCTTGATGGTGTTGTTCTCACTCGCCCCGATGGCGTCGGCGAGGTCGAGGCCCACCTTCTTGGCGTCGACGTCGAACGCCGCGACGAACTCGACGTCACGGACGTGGTAGTCGCCGAACTGGACGTGCATCAGCCCGGGCACCCGGCTGCCCGGGGCGGCGTCCTTGTAGAACTCGACGCCCTGCACGAGGGACGCGGCGCAGTTGCCCACGCCGACGATGGCTACACGTACCGAACCCATTGACGGTTGCTCCCTGTTCTTCGTTGAGGCCGTGCCAGGGCAGGGCCTCAGTTGGCGGTGTCGTCGGACGGATCCGGCCGGGTGCTGTCCCGGTCACGGGGCAGGCCGCCCGTCTCTGCTGAACCGGCGTTCCCCGAAGGGCGCTCGTCGCGCCCCGCCCGTTCGCTCTCGATCAGCTCGGTGAGCCAGCGCACCTCGCGCTCGACCGACTCCATCCCGTGCCGTTGCAGCTCCAGGGTGTAGTCGTCGAGTCGCTCGCGCGTGCGGGCGAGCGACGTGCGCATCTTGTCCAGGCGCTCCTCCAGCCGGCTGCGCCGGCCTTCGAGCACCCGGACCCGTACGTCACGCGACGTCTGGCCGAAGAAGGCGAAGCGGACGCCGAAGTGCTCGTCCTCCCACGCCTCGGGCCCGGTCTGGGCGAGCAGCTCCTCGAAGCGCTCCTTGCCCTCGGCCGTCAGCCGGTAGACGATCTTGGCGCGCCGGCCCGCCAGCGGTACGGCGGGACCGTCCTGCGGTGCGGGAGCGGTCTCCTCCGTCAGCCATCCCTGTGCGACGAGCGTCTTCAGACAGGGATAGAGGCTGCCGTAGCTGAACGCGCGGAACACCCCCAGCGAGCTGTTGAGCCGCTTGCGCAGCTCGTAACCGTGCATGGGGGACTCGCGGAGCAGGCCGAGGACGGCGAATTCCAGGATGCCTGAGCGCCTGCTCATCGCCGCCTCCTCCCGTGCCGCGGATGTCCCGCTCTGGTTGTGTCGAGTCGATGTGTCGCGCCGATGTGTCGTGCTGATGTATCGACTCGATACATCTCGACGATAGAACGGGGCTCGGGCAGCGGCAAGTGAGGGTGTTGTGAACGGCGTCACATCGGCTTGACCGGGCGCGCCGAAGTGTCCGGTATAGCGCGTAATACCCGGCGCAAAGCGGGCAACGCCGGTGCGTACTCTGTTCCGCATGCTGTCTGAAGGGAACCGGGAGCCGCAGCCGGACGTCTTCGTCCTCGGTACAGTGCGGCTGGTTGCCAGAGGACAGAGAACCGGTCGTGCATCGGGGGGACCGGCTGACAGAAGACGCCGACAGGCGATGCCACCTGTTCGAGGAGTAGTCCCTTCATGAGCGAGCACCGTCGCAAGCCGCCCAACAGCGGCCGCGGAGGAGGCCGTCACGGCGCGCACTCCGGCCGCCGCGGGACGCCCGGCGCGGACGGAGGCAACCCTGTCGGCCGCCGCGCCGCCGGCGGAGGTGGCGGTGGCGGCCGGCGCAGAGCCCCCGGCCCGAACGCCGGCTACGGCGCGGGCGCGGGCGCCGGCGCGGGTGCCGCGGCAGGAGCGGCGGCCGGCGCAGCCGGACACGGCCGCAGCCACTCCGCCGCCGGCGGCTACGAGGGACCGCGCCGCCGGCGCCGCCCCGAGCCGCCGCCGCGGAAGCGGTTCATCGACTACCCCCGCTCCAACCACACCGGCCTGCGCCGCTGGCTCCCCTCCTGGAAGCAGGTCATGGGGATGTGCGTGGCCGGCATCGGGCTGCTCGTCGGCCTGTTCTTCCTCGGCTACATGCTGGTGAGCGTCCCCGACGTCGCCGCCGCCGCCCGCGCCCAGAACAACGTCTACTACTGGTCCGACGGCACCCAGATGGCGACGTACGGCGGCGAGCGGAACCGCCAGATCGTCGATCTGGAAGACATCCCGATGGAGATGCAGAACGCGGTCATCGCCGCGGAGAACGCCACCTTCTACTCCGACCCCGGGATCGACCCCAAGGGCATCATCCGCGCCATGTTCAACATGGCCGCCGGCGGCTCCACCCAGAGCGGTTCGACCATCACCCAGCAGTACGTCAAGAACGCCCGGCTCGACGACCAGTCGCAGACCATCTCCCGCAAGGTGCAGGAGCTGTTCATCTCCATCAAGGTCGGCGCGAAGGTCGACAAGAACGAGATCCTCGCCGGCTACCTCAACACCGCGTACTACGGCCGCGGCGCCTACGGCATCCAGGCCGCGGCCCAGGCGTACTTCCGCGTCGACGCCGAGAACCTCAAGCCCGACCAGTCCGCCTTCCTCGCCGCCGTCCTCAAGGGCCCGGACCTCTACGACCCCCAGGGCGGCTCCGTCCCGGGCGCGTCGCCCGACGACAACCGCAAGCGCGCCATGGAGCGCTGGGAGTGGATCCTCGACCGGCAGACCGAGGTCGAGATGGAGAACGGCGAGAAGATGATGTCGCCCGCCGCGCGGGCCAAGTTCGACAAGTTCCCCAAGATCGAGAAGTACAACCCCAGCGCGGGCCTGACGGGGCAGAAGGGCTATCTCATCGAGACGGCCAACAGATACGTGCTGAAGACCTCCAACATCACCAAGGAGGAGCTGGAGCGCGGCGGCTACCGGATCTACACGACCTTCGACAAGAAGAAGGTCGCGCAGATGGAGGAGGCGGTCGACGACGCCCGCAAGGAGTACCTCGACCCGAAGAAGCGGGACAAGGACAAGTACGTCCAGTTCGGCGGGGCCTCCGTCGACCCGACGTCGGGGGAGATCGTCGCCCTCTACGGCGGCGAGGGCTTCGACAAGGACCACTTCACCAACAACGCGGACACCCTCGGCGTCCCCGTCGGGTCCACCTGGAAGCCGTTCGTCCTCGCCTCCGCCTTCGAGAACGGCACGTACCGCAGCGAGGGGCAGCCGATCTCGCCGGAGAGCAAGTACAACGGCAACAACAAGATCATTATTCGGGACCAGAACGGCGACCCGATGCCCGGACCGGGAGGCGAGGACTTCCGGCAGGTCAACGAGGCCGACCAGAGCTACGGATACGTCGACCTGAACATGGCCACCGGGCTGTCCATCAACACCCCGTACGTCCAGCTCGGCATCGACGTGGGACTGGACAACATCCGCGAGACCGCCGAGAACCTCGGCATCCTCGAGGACTCGATGGACCCGAACAACAACGCCTCGTTCTCCATCGGCACCTCGACCCCCAGCGCCATCCGCATGGCCAGCGCGTACGGCACGTTCGCCGCCTCCGGCGAGCACATCGAGCCGTACTCCGTGACGAAGGTGGTCAAGGACGGCAAGGAGCTGGACGGGTACCAGGACCACCCCACCAAGCGGGGCATCGACTCGGACGTCGCCGACACCGTCACGAAGGTGATGAAGGAGAACGTCATCGAGGGCGAGTTCGGCGAGTACGGCTCCGGCACCGGCGTCGCGGCGCGCGACCTCGACCGGCCCGCGGCGGGCAAGACCGGTACCACGGACAAGAACAAGTCCGCCTGGTGGGTCGGCTACACCCCGCAGCTCTCCACGGCGGTCACCCTCTTCCGGACCGACCCGCGCAGCGACAAGCAGGAACTGCTGTCCATGAACGGAACCGGCGGCTTCGACTCCATCCACGGTGGCCAGATCCCGACCGAGATCTGGACCAACTACATGAGGGCCGCCCTGGAGGGCGAGAAGGTCATGGAGTTCCCGGAGCCCGGCGAGCTGGGCGAGATCGTCGACGGCGGCGGCGTCCCCTCGCCGACCCAGTCGTCGATCGACCCCGAGCCGACCGAGAGCGAGCCCACCGAGGAGCCGGACGACCCGACCAGCAGCCCGCCGCCCTCGACCTCGCCCCCGCCCAGCCAGACCTGCGAGCCGTGGGACCTGGAGTGCCAGACCGGCGGCGCGACGAACGGCGGCGACGACGGCGGCGAGACGACCGGGGAGACGACGACCGGGGAGACGACCACCGGGGAGACGACCACCGGAGAGACGACCGGGGAGACGACCACCGGCGGCCAACCCGGCGGCGGCAACGGCAACGGGGGATCGAACGGCGGCGACGACGGCGGCGGACTGATCCCATGACGGCCGCCCCCGCGCCCCGCTTCCCGGCCGACGTGCCCTGAGCGGCTCCGGCGCGGCGGGCGGCCACACCCCGCAAGCCCTCCCCCGGCCCCGGTCGCCTCTACGCGGCCGGGGTCGGCCCGCTTCACCGGCGCGTGCCCGTACGCCCGCCGGCGCCCCGCCCCCGTACGGCAGGATGACCCCATGACGAGCGTGGACCACGACCCGGCCCGGCGGCCGGCCGCCGCCGGGGCGCCGGACGAGCCGCCCGTCGCCCCCACCCGGCACGACGAGATCGCCGCCCGCGGCAGCGAGGTCCTCGGCGGACCGCTGGGCCGCCGGTCGCTGCCCGGCGGCTCCTGGTGGACACCGGTGCGGGTGATCGCACTCGTGGCGATCGGGATGTTTGCGCTCGGCATGGTGCAGAAGTACCCGTGCTACGACGGCGCCTGGTTCTCCGGCGCCAACGCGCAGTACACCCGCGCCTGCTACTCCGACATCCCGCACCTCTACCAGGGCCGCGGCTTCGCCGACGACCTCACGCCGTACTTCGACCGCATCCCGCCGGCGACCTCGGGCGGCATGGAGTACCTGGAGTACCCGGTCCTGACCGGGCTGTTCATGGAGGTCGCCTCCTGGCTCACCCCCGGCGGCGACGACCTCGTGCACCGCGAGCAGGTCTACTGGCTCGTCAACGCCGGCATGCTGATGGCCTGCGTCGCGATCGTCGCCGTCTGCGTCGCCCGTACGCACCGCCGACGACCCTGGGACGGGCTCCTCGTCGCCCTCGCCCCCGCGCTCGCGCTCACCGCCACGATCAACTGGGACCTGCTCGCCGTCGCCCTCACCGCCGCCGCGATGCTCGCCTGGTCCCGCAGCCGCCCCGCCGCCGCCGGCGTGCTCCTGGGCCTGGCCACCGCCGCCAAGCTGTACCCAGTGCTGCTGCTGTGGCCCCTGCTGCTGCTCTGTCTGCGCGCCGGACGGCTACGGCAGTTCGGCACCGCGACCGCCGCCGCGGCCGGCGCCTGGCTGGCCGTCAACCTGCCCGTGATGATCGGGGCACCGGACGGCTGGGCGAAGTTCTACACCTTCAGCCAGGAACGGGGCGTCGACTTCGGCTCGTTCTGGCTGATCATCTCCCAGCGCTCCGGCGAGCCTCTGGACGACGCCAACGTCTACGCCACGGGCCTGATGCTCCTCGGCTGCCTCGGCATCGGCGCCCTCGCGCTCACCGCGCCGCGCCGCCCGCGCTTCGCGCAACTCGCGTTCCTGGTCGTGGCGCTGTTCATCGTCACCAACAAGGTCTACTCGCCGCAGTACGTGCTGTGGCTCATCCCGCTCGCGGCGCTCGCCCGGCCGCGCTGGCGCGACTTCCTCATCTGGCAGGGCTGCGAGGTCGCGTACTACCTGGGCATCTGGCTGTACCTCGCCTACACCAACGGCGGCGACGACGCCAAGGGCCTGCCGCCGGACGGCTACCACGTGGCCATCGCCGCGCATCTCATCGGCACGCTGTACCTGTGCGCGGTGGTCGTACGGGACATCGTGATGCCGGACCGCGATCCCGTACGCCGCCTCGGCGACGACGATCCGGGCGGCGGCGTCCTGGACCGGGCGCCGGACGCGCGGGTGCTCGCCGCGGCCGGCCATGGGCGGCACGCGGCGGGCGTCCCGGAGGCCGCCGGCGGGGCGGGCGCGCTACGGGTGCGGTGGGGGGCCGAACGCGGCGCGAAGCCGGGCCGGGTGTCCCCCATCGAGTGACGGCATCCGGCGTCCGACCGGGCATTCCGAGCGGTTGGTCAGCGGGATCACCGGCCCCGGACACGGGCGAGGGCCCGGAGCCGCGGCTCCGGGCCCTTCGTACGTTCCTCGGTGCTGCGTACCGCGTGGTAGGCGGCCGACAGGGCCTAGCGCTCCACCACCCGGTCGGGCTGCGTCGTCGTGTGCCGCAGGTGCGCGACCATCTCGTCCCCCTGCACCGGCGCCGACGTCTCCGCCGGCAGGTACAGGATCGACACCTGCATGTGCGGCGGCTCCGCGAACCAGCGCTGCTTGCCCTCCCACACGAACGGCGACAGGTTGCGGTTCACCGTCGCCAGCCCCGCCCGCGCCACGCCCTTCGCCCGCGGCGCCAGCCCGTGCATCGCCTTCGGCGCCTCCAGCCCCACGCCCTGCGACGTGCCGCCGGCGACCACCACCAGGTGGCCGTCGCCCGACACCTTCTGCTGCCGGTAGCCGAAGCGGTCGCCCTTCGCCACGCGCGTGACGTCCAGCACCGTGCCCCGGTACTGCGTCGCGTCGTGGTCGCCCAGCCACAGCCGGGTCCCGATACGCGCCCGGAAGCGCGTCTGCGGGAACTGCCGCTGCAACTGCTCGAACTCGTCCGCCCGCAGATGGCTGACGTACATCGTGTGCAGCGGCAGCCGCGCCGCGCGCAGCCGGTCCATCCACGCGATGACCTCGTCCACCGCGCTGGTGCCGTCCGTGCGGTCCAGCGGCAGGTGGATCGCGAAACCCTCCAGGGTCACGTCCGAGAGCAGCGAGGCCAGCTTCGGCAGCTCCTCCTCGGTCACCCCGTGCCGCCGCATCGAGCTCATCACCTCGATGACGATCCGGGCCCCGACGAGCCGCCCCACCGCGTCCACCGACGCGACGGTGCGGATCACCCGCGTCGGCAGCGGTACGGGCTCCTCGGTGAGCTGGTACGGGGTGAGGACCAGCAGGTCGCCGCTGACGAAGTCGCGCGCCCGCGCCGCCTCGTACACCGTGCCCACCGCGAGCGGGCCCGTCCCCAGCCGGGCGGCCTCGGCGGCCAGGCGCTCGTGGCCGAAGCCGTAGCCGTTGCCCTTGCAGACGGGGACGAGTCCGGGGAACTGCTCCAGGATGTGCTGCTGGTGTGCGCGCCACCGCGCGGAATCGACGTAGAGCGTGAGCGGCATGGCGGTCGGTGTACCTTCCTTCGCGGTGTCGGGGGCCCTCTCCTTCACGCGCAAGTCCGCTGCTTCACGCGCAAGTCGCCGTGGTCAGCGGCGGGACATGTAGATGTCGAGAGCCTTGTGGAGCAGCTTATTCAGTGGGTAGTCCCACTCGCCCAGGTATTCGGCCGCCTGCCCGCCCGTGCCCACCTTGAACTGGATCAGCCCGAAGAGGTGGTCGCTGTCGACGAGCGCGTCGCCGATGCCGCGCAGGTCGTACACGTGCGCGCCGGCGGCGTGCGCGTCCTTCATCATCTGCCACTGGATGGCGTTCGACGGGCGCACCTCGCGCCCGTGGTTGGCGGAGGCACCGTACGAGTACCACACGTGCCCGCCCACCGTCAGCATCGTCGTCGCCGCCAGGCACTCGCCCTGGTGAAGCGCGAAGTACAGCCGCATGCGGCCCGGCTCCTCGGCGTTGAGCACCTTCCACATGCGCTCGAAGTACCCCTGCGGACGGGGCCGGAACTTGTCGCGCTCGGCCGTGATCTCGTACAGCCGCTGCCACTCGCCGAAGTGCTCCAGACCGCCCTGCACCACCTCGACGCCGGCCTTCTCGGCCTTCTTCACGTTGCGCCGCCAGAGCTGGTTGAAGCCCTTGAAGACCTCGTCCAGGGACCGCCCCGCCAGCGGCACCTGGAAGACGTACCGCGGCTGTACGTCGCCGAAGCCCGCACCGCCGTCCTCGCCCTGCTGCCAGCCCAGCCGCCGCAGCCGCTCGGCGACCTCGAACGCCTGCGGCTCGACGACGTCGGCGTTCACGTCGCGCAGCCGCTTGACGTCCGGGTCGGCGATGCCCGCCTTGATCGTCGGCGCCTCCCAGCGGCGGATGATCACCGGCGGGCCCATCTTCACGGAGAACGCGCCCTGGCTCTTCAGGTGCGCCAGCATCGGGTTGAGCCACTGGTCGAGGTTCGGCGCGTACCAGTCGATGACCGGCCCCTCCGGGAGGTACGCCAGATACCGCTTGACCTTGGGCAGCTGCCGGTACAGCACCAGCGCCGCGCCCACCTGCCGGCCGTCGGCCCCGAACCAGCCCAGGTTCTCCGCACGCCACTCGGACTTCACGTCCGCCCACGCCGGGATCTGGCAGTGGCTCGCGGCGGGCAGACTGCGGATGTACGCCAGATGCTGCTCGCGGCTGATGGGCTGCAGGGTCAGGCTCATGGCGGCGCTCCTCGTGCTGCGGCGGGTTGCCGACTGCGGCAGGCTTCTCGCGGGTGAAGCCTACTGCGGGCGCGCCTCGCCCCAGGAGGGAAGGCCCCAAGCCGCCAGGCTGCGCGGCTCGGGGAGCGCCGGTGGTGTACGGCGGCGGCCTACGACCGATCCGGGGGATCAGAGGTAGAAGCCGCCGCGCGCCATCGCCAGGAAGAAGCCGAGGGCGGACGCCCCCAGCCCCAGGAGGATCAGGAACCGCTCCCGGGTGGTCACGGAGATCATCTGCGCCCACGCGCCGGTGACGATCCCGATCAGGCCCGCCCAGGTCGCCGGCACGTGCAGACCCCTCCACTGGGAGAGGACGAGCGCGACGGCGCCGACGGCGAGCGTGATGGCGAGAAGCGTGTCCTGGGCGACGTGGTGTTCGCCGTCGCTGGCGAAGAGGCCGATGTTGCGCTGCGGGGGCTGTACTGCCTGAGGCATAGGGCACCTCCATGCCCGTATGGCGGCGCGGGCTCTGTCGTGCGTGACGCCGCTCACACCCGTTGTGTACAGATTGCCGGGAATCGTGGCCGGATTTCAACCGGAAGGGCCGCTGCGGGTACTGTGTACGGTCTGTAGCGGAGTCTGCCCAGGCCATCCCCGCCGCACCGGCGCCCATCCGGCGCCGCCGAGGCGGGTTGTCAGTGCCGGGCGCTACCGTTGCGACGCAATGAAGAACCTCCTGCCACGGAGAGACCGTGGCCGCCGAGTCCAGAGGAGGTGGGTTCCACAATGCGTCACTACGAGGTGATGGTCATCCTCGACCCCGATCTCGAGGAGCGTGCAGTCTCCCCGTTGATCGAGTCCTTCCTGTCCGTGATCCGTGAGGCCAAGGGCAAGGTGGAGAAGGTCGACACCTGGGGCCGTCGTCGTCTCGCTTACGAGATCAAGAAGAAGCCCGAGGGCATCTACTCGGTCATCGACATCCAGGCCGAGGCCGATGTCGTCAAGGAGCTCGACCGGCAGATGAACCTCAACGAGTCGGTGCTGCGGACCAAGGTCCTGCGCCCCGCAATCCACTGACGACAACCGACGAGCAGACCGCGTACGGCCTGTCCGCACGGACGGGCCGCGTACGAGTAACCGAACCGACCGACTGAACCGTCGGCACGGACGACAGCCAGACCGCACCACCCGGCAGCAACCGCGAGAGGTCAAGACATGGCAGGCGAGACCGTCATCACCGTCGTCGGAAACCTGACCGATGACCCCGAGCTGCGCTTCACGCCGTCCGGCGCGGCCGTCGCGAACTTCACGATCGCGTCGACGCCCCGGACGTTCGACCGGCAGACGAACGAGTGGAAGGACGGCGACCCGCTGTTCCTCCGCGCGTCCATCTGGCGCCAGGCGGCGGAGAACGTCGCCGAGTCGCTGACGCGCGGCACGCGCGTGGTTGCCCAGGGCCGGCTCCGCCAGCGTTCGTACGAGACCCAGCAGGGCGAGAAGCGGACCGTGGTGGAGCTGGAGGTCGACGAGATCGGCCCCGCGCTCCGGTACGCCACCGCCAAGGTCACCAAGACCACCGGCAGGGGCGGCCAGGGCGGCGGCTTCGGCGGCGGCGGTGGCGGTGGCCAGCAGGGCGGCCAGGGCGGCGGCTGGGGCGGAAACCCCGGCGGCGGCCAGGGCGGCCAGGGTGGCGGCGGCCCGCAGGGCGACCCGTGGGCGACGTCCGGCGGCGGCGGTCAGCAGGGCGGCCAGGGCGGCGGCTGGGGCGGAAACCCCGGCGGCGGCCAGGGCGGCCAGGGCGGCGGTTACTCGGACGAGCCCCCGTTCTGATCCCGGGACTCCCGGGGCGTGACGAGCGTGCTCGTACACCACACTTCTTGATCACACTGGAGTAAGAGACATCATGGCGAAGCCGCCTCCGCGCAAGCCGAAGAAGAAGGTTTGCGTCTTCTGCAAGGAGAAGATCTCCTACGTCGACTACAAGGACACGAACCTGCTGCGGAAGTTCATTTCCGACCGCGGCAAGATCCGTGCCCGCCGGGTCACCGGCAACTGCACCCAGCACCAGCGCGACGTCGCCACGGCCGTGAAGAACAGCCGGGAGATGGCGCTGCTGCCCTACACCTCGACCGCGCGCTGACTGGGAGGGTGAGCAAAGCATGAAGATCATCCTCAAGGGCGAGGTCTCCGGCCTCGGTGCCGCCGGCGACGTCGTCGAGGTCAAGGACGGGTACGCCCGCAACTACCTGATCCCCAACGGTCTGGCGATCCGCTGGACCCGTGGCGGGGAGAAGGACGTGGCGCAGATCCGCCGCGGCCGCAAGCTGCGCGAGATCGCCTCGGTCGAGCAGGCCAACGCGGTCAAGTCGGAGCTGGAGGGCGTGCAGGTCCGCCTGTCCACGCGCGCCGGCGCCAGCGGCCGCCTCTTCGGCGCCGTCACCCCGGCCGACATCGCCACGGCGATCAAGCAGGCCGGCGGCCCGGACGTCGACAAGCGGCGCATCGAGCTGTCCGCGCCGATCAAGAGCCTCGGCGCCCACCAGGTGTCCGTACGGCTGCACCCCGAGGTCGACGCGAGGGTCGGCGTCGAGGTCGTGGCCGGCTGACGCCGTTCGGCGACGGGTAGAGCAAGGGACGGGCCGCGCCCCCGCGGGGGCGCGGCCCGTTCGCGTACGCCCGCAGCGCGCCTACGCCCGGACGGCGCCCGTGACCAGCCACCGCCCCGACCGCGCGCGCAGCCACAGCGTCACCAGCCGGGTCAGCATCATCAGCCCCATCGACCACCACAGCACCGTCAGCCCGCCGCCCAGCGCCGGCACCGCCAGCGCCACCGGCGCGAAGACCGCCAGCGTCAGCAGCATCGCCCAGGCGAGATACGGCCCGTCGCCCGCGCCCATGAGCACCCCGTCGAGCACGAACACCACCCCCGCCAGCGGCTGCGTCACCGCGACGACCAGCAGCGCGGGCAGCAGCACGCCGTGCACCCCCGCGTCGTCCGTGAACAGCGGCAGGATCAGCGGCCGGGCGGCCACCACCAGCGCGCCCAGCACCACGCCGGTCGCCACTCCCCACTGCACCATCCGCCGGCACGCCTCCCGCGCGCCGTCCACGTCCCCCGCGCCCAGGTACCGGCCGATGATCGCCTGCCCGGCGATGGCTATCGCGTCCAGCGCAAAGGCCAGCAGCGACCAGATGCTCAACACCACCTGGTGCGCCGCGACCGACTCGTCCCCGAGCCCGGCCGCCACCGCCGTCGCGATCAGCAGCACGGCGCGCAGCGACAGCGTACGGATCAGCAGGGGCACCCCGGCGCGCGCGGAGGCCCGTATGCCCGCGGGGTGCGGGCGCAGTGCGGCGCCGTGCCGGCGGGCGCCCCGTACGACGACGGCCAGGTACACCGCCGCCATCCCCCACTGCGCGAGCACGGTGCCCCAGGCGGAGCCGGCGATACCGAGGCCGGCGCCGTAGACGAGGGCGACGTTCAGCACGGCGTTGGCGGTGAAGCCGCCGATGGCGACGTACAGCGGGGTGCGGGTGTCCTGGAGGCCGCGCAGCACGCCGGTGGCCGCGAAGACCACGAGCATCGCGGGGATGCCGAAGGCGCTGACGCGCAGATACGTGACGGCGTACGGCGCGGCGGTGTCGGACGCGCCGAACAGGCCGACGAGGCCGGGTGCGGTGGGAACGGTGACGGCGACGAGCACCGCGCCGAGCAGCGCGGCGAGCCAGATGCCGTCGACGCCCTGCCGGATCGCGGAGCGCAGGTCGCCGGCGCCGACGCGGCGGGCGACGGCGGCGGTCGTGGCGTAGGCGAGGAAGACGAAGACGCTCACGGCGGTGGTGAGGAGGGCGGCGGCGACACCGAGCCCGGCGAGCTGCGGGGTGCCGAGGTGGCCGACGATGGCGCTGTCGGCGAGCACGAAGAGCGGCTCGGCGACGAGGGCGCCGAAGGCCGGGACGGCGAGGGCGACGATCTCGCGGTCGTGCCGCCGCCGGGTGCGGCGCCGCTGCTCGCCGGGGGTGGCCCCGTCGGTGGCGGCGGGCGCGGGAACGTCGTGCATGCAGCAAATCTAATAGTCCACAGGTAACAGACGCAACAGCCAGAGGACACTTACAGTGTGACGTGTACGGGGTGAGTGCGCGCGGCTTGCGCCCCGACCTCGCCCCGGAGGGGAAAGTTTTTCTCCTCCACCGGGGGTGGACGAAGAAACAGCAGGTCAAACGGGTGATGGCGGAGCGATAGTGTGCTTGTCCACAGCACTGTCCCCCGGCTCGTACACAGCTTTCCCCAAGTAATCCACAGGTTGGCGGCCGCTTTCCACACCCCCTGTGGATAGCGCAATTGGCGAGAGCCCGCCGCGGACCTACGGTGGACCCTCCCCCCTGCCGACACCGGCGCCGCCGCCCCGCGGTCCGGGGGGCGGACCGACGCGCCGTAACCGGAACGCCGCGGACGAATTGTCAGCGGCGTGCCGTAAGAAAGAGGGGCGCCCTGAGAGGTCCGCCGAGAGGCGGGTGGGAGGAGGTGGGGCAGCCGTGTCCGAGCACCGGGACTACGTGGACACCATGCCCGGGGACGTCCGTCCACTGCGCCGCGAGCCGGACCAGCCCGGCCGGCAGGACCAGCCCGCCCCCGAGGACCCCTGGGGCCCCGGCGCCCCCGCCGCCTTCGAGCGCGTACCCCCGCAGGACCTGGACGCCGAGCAGTCCGTCCTCGGCGGCATGCTGCTGTCCAAGGACGCCATCGCCGACGTCGTCGAGGTCCTCAAGGGCCTCGACTTCTACCGCCCGGCGCACGAGACGGTCTTCACCGCGATCCTCGACCTCTACGCCCGCGGCGAGCCCGCCGACCCCATCACCGTCTCCGCCGAGCTCACCAAGCGCGGCGAACTCGCCCGCGTGGGCGGCGCGTCGTACCTGCACACCCTCGTCCAGTCCGTCCCCACCGCCGCCAACGCGGAGTACTACGCCGAGATCGTCCACCAGCGCGCCATCCTGCGCCGCCTGGTCGAGGCGGGCACGCGCATCACCCAGATGGGATACGCCGCCGACGGCGAGGTCGACGACATCGTCAACTCCGCCCAGGCCGAGATCTACGCCGTCACAGAACAGCGCACCGCGGAGGACTACCTCCCCCTCGGCGAGATCATGGAGGGCGCCCTCGACGAGATCGAGGCCATCGGGTCCCGCAGCGGCCAGATGTCCGGCGTCCCCACGGGCTTCACCGACCTCGACTCCCTGACGAACGGCCTCCACCCGGGCCAGATGATCGTCGTAGCCGCCCGCCCCGCCATGGGGAAATCCACGCTCGCCCTCGACTTCGCCCGTGCCTGCTCGATCAAGAGCAACCTGCCCAGCGTCATCTTCTCCCTGGAGATGGGCCGGAACGAGATCGCGATGCGGCTGCTCTCCGCGGAGGCCCGCGTGGCGCTGCACCACATGCGCTCCGGCAGCATGACCGACGACGACTGGACCCGCCTCGCCCGCCGGATGCCGGAGGTGACGGGCGCCCCGCTCTACATCGACGACTCGCCGAACCTGTCGATGATGGAGATCCGCGCCAAGTGCCGCCGTCTGAAGCAGCGCAATGACCTGCGGATGATCGTCATCGACTACCTCCAGCTCATGCAGACGGGCGGCTCGCGCCGCCCGGAGAGCCGGCAGCAGGAGGTCTCGGAGATGTCCCGGAACCTCAAGCTGCTCGCCAAGGAGCTGGAGGTCCCGGTGATCGCGCTGTCCCAGCTCAACCGCGGCCCCGAACAGCGCACGGACAAGAAGCCGATGGTTTCCGACCTGCGTGAATCCGGATGCGTCACCGCGTCGACCCGCGTTCTGCGAGCCGACACCGGCAGCGAGGTCACCATCGGTGAGCTACTCACTCGCGGCGAGAAGGACATCCCGGTCTGGTCGCTGGACGAGCAACTCCGGGTCGTCCCACGGACAATGACGCACGTCTTCTCCAGCGGGGTCAAGGAGGTCTTCCGCTTGCGGCTCGCTTCGGGCCGGGAGATCGAGGCGACGGCAAACCACCCGTTCCTGACGTACGACGGCTGGACCCCCCTCGGCGAACTCGCCGCCGGCTCACGTATCGCCACACCGCGGCAGATCAGCGGGCCTGTGCAGCAGAGGGCCTGGCCCGAGGCCGAGGTGATCATGCTCGGACACCTCCTCGGAGACGGTTGCATCGCACCGCGTCAGCCCGTGCACTACACGAGCAACGACGAGGCCAACCTCGCCGCAGTGGAAGAGGCGGCGGCACACTTCGGCATTACTCCCAGGCGTACTGCCCAAGGCACCTGGTCGCACGTCTATCTGCCCGCCCCCTTCCGCCTCGCACGCGGACGGCGCAACCCCATCGCCGCCTGGCTGGACGGCATGGGCCTGTACGGCAAGCGTGCGCACGAGAAATTCCTCCCGCGCGGGTTGTTCGCCCTGCCCGACGAGCAGGTGCGGCTCTTCCTGCGCCACTTGTGGGCGACGGACGGTTCGGTGACGGTGTCGGGTTCCGGCGCTGTCCGCGTCTACTACGCGACAACGAGCGAACGTCTCGCCCGGGACCTGCAGCAACTCCTGCTGCGTCTCGACATCCGCGCCCGACTGCGGGCGGTGGGCAACACCATCGGCCGTCCCGGCTGGACCGTGGATGTCTCCGGGGTGGACGACCAGCGTCGGTTCCTGCAGAACGTCGGCGTCCACGGCGACCGCTCCCGCCATGTCGTCTCCGCGGTGGAGCGCCTACGCCACGTGCAGGCCAACCCCAACGTCGATACCGTCCCGCGCGATGTCTGGGAGCAGGTCCGCGAGCAGATGCGTGAGCATTCCCTGACGACGCGTGCTTTCCAGGCCGCACTGGGCACCAAGCACTGTGGAAGCGCGCTCTACAAGAGGTCGCCCGGTCGAGTCCGGCTCGGGCACATCGCGGAGATCCTGCAGAGCGCGGATCTGGAGATGCTTGCGACCAGCGACGTGTTCTGGGACGAGGTTGTCTCGATCGAGGCCCTGGGCGAGCAGGAGGTCTACGACGCCACCGTGCTCGGCACGCACAACTTCATCGCCAACGGGATCAGCGTGCACAACAGCATCGAACAGGATGCTGACATGGTCATCCTGCTGCACCGCGAGGACGCGTACGAGAAGGAGTCGCCACGCGCCGGCGAAGCGGACCTGATCGTGGCCAAGCACCGCAACGGCCCGACGGCGACGATCACGGTGGCCTTCCAGGGCCACTACTCCCGCTTCGTGGACATGGCCCAGACCTGACCCGCGTGTTGTAGGGTCTCGCATTTCGTGTCGGAATCTCACTACCGATGTCAGATTGAAGTCGGATCCGACGCTGGACTGAGATTCGCAGGTCGCTGCCGTACCTCTGCGCTCCGCGCCGCCGATGAAGCCGAGGAGACAGGCACGGCAGCGGCGAGCATCGTCATCATTGACCGGTGACCACATGGATGCGCTGCTACTGGGACGAGGAAGACACCTGGTTCTACTTCGAGGTCGACGCCGAAGGCTGGGTGATGCGGCAGATCGAACTCGAAGGACCGGAACTGACCCCGATCGCAGCTGCCTCCCTCGCGGAGTGGCAGCGGTTCTACGACGCAGGCCGCCTCGACGAGTACGACAGCAGGTTCGGGATCACAGCCGAACAGCCCGTATCCGAGTGGGAGGGCCACGATCCGGAGCAGCTGACCTCCGACGAGTTCGAGGAGGTCTGGAACTCCGCCCGTCGGCAGATCGCAGCCCGGCCGTCATGAGATCGGACGGGTGGAGGAGGAACTACGAGAGCTGTTGATCGTTGACGGCGCCGGCGACTGCTGGTCCGCAGTTCGCCGGCAGCCCGCCCACCACCAAAGTGATCGCGTGCTCAGCGGTGGCCGCCTCACCGATCACTCTTCCTCGTGAGGGGCCGCAGACTCGATATCGTCCGTCGCTCAGCGGATCGATGAACGGCACGTCCCACGAGTACGGGAACCCAGTGCAGGTTGAGAAATGAAGCGACCAGTGACTGGTGAACGGAAGCAGCTGTCGCAACTGTGGTTCGGCATGCGCAAGCTCGGCAACCTCCAGCGTCCGATGGGCGAGCTCCAAGTGGTCCGACTCTTGGCGCAGGCCTTCAAGGAGCAAGCGCCACTTCTCTGCGACTGCCTCGGCCGGACCCCTTTCATGGGCTTTGGCCAGCTCGGTGACCTTGACGAATGGGCTCGCCTCGCGGATCTCTTCGAGCCTCATGGCGTTTCGCCATGCCTCCAGGGCCCGTGCCATCTCGCCCAAGTCCTGAGTCGCGCCCGAGACCAACTGCACCCCCATGGACCAACCGCTGAAGATGAACCACCGCTCCACAGACCCCAGGTTGATCCAGGACACTTCACGGTCAGCCGTCGTGCTCTCGACGCCTGCCGACCGGAGCGGGTCCGAACCATCCACAAGAACTCTGCCCAGGGAGAGACCGAGTTCAGCGGCCACGGTCTCCAGCGCTCCGGCGAGGCTGCCGGCGGACGCCAGGTCTGGATACAAGGAAGCGTCGGCCGGGAGTGGCTCTTGCCGGGCAGGAGGCGTCGCGTTCGAGGTCACCGGGGCAGTCTGCCCCTCGTGCTGAGGAATCCGCCATGTCCGTGAGATTGATCAGGCCCGCCACGCTGTGAAACTGACAGGGAAGCGGCAGGTCAGCGCGATGCTTTCTGACACGAGCGGCGAGATCCTACAGCGTGGGAGAGCGGGAAGGTGCTCAGCGCCTCGTCTCGTACCTGGTCAGGACCACGCCGCTGGGGAACGTCCGTGTCTCCACCAGGTTCAGGTTCACCCAGTTGTCCAGTGCGGTGAAGAACGGCGTGCCGCCGCCCACCAGGACCGGCGCGGTGGCCAGTACGTACTCGTCGATCAGCCCGGCGCGCATGGCCGCCCCGGCGAGTGTCGCGCCGCCGATGTCCATCGGGCCGCCGTCCTCGGCCTTGAGCCGGGTGATCTCGGCGACCGCGTCGCCGGTGACCAGGCGGGCGTTCCAGTCGACCTTGTCGATCGTCGAGGAGAACACCACCTTCGACATGTCCCGCCAGCGGCGCGCGAACTCGATGTGCGCCGGGGTGGCGTCGGGCTGCTCGTCGCCGGTCGGCCAGTGGGAACTCATCGTCTGCCACAGCTTGCGCCCGTACAGCGTCAGGTCCGTCGCCTGCAACTGGTCGGACCAGAACTGGAACAGCTCGTCGTCCGGCACGCCCCAGCCGATGTCGTCGCCGGGCGCGGCGATGTAGCCGTCCAGGGACAGGTTCATGCCGTAGATCAGTTTCCGCATGGCGCCAGCTTTCCGTGAGTCGGGCTCACGCGTACAGACCGGCGCGGCGCGGAAAACTCATCGGCGGCGAGACCCTGCAGGGAGCACGGCAGCCGGACGGTGGGACGTTACCGGTCCGGGGGTTCAGGAGGTGTGTCCGGGCTGTTGGCGGCCTGTTCGGCCCAGGTCCGGTCGCTCGGTGTGGGGTCGGTCTGCCAGCGTGCCCGTACCACTCCGTCGCTGTCGGGCATGACTGCCGTGCACAGGGGAGACCGCTCGTCGGCGTACATGGACAGGAGCGCCGCGGCTTCGGCACGGGATATGCGGGCGGTCAGCTCCGGGAAGGCGTCTTCGTCGGCGACGGCGCTGTGGACCCGGCCGTCCTCGTCCTGCCAGACGCCTTCGATGAGGCCGTCGGCGGGCAGGGCGCCGAGGACCGTGTCGGTGTCGGAGGACAGGTCCGGCCACACGGCCAGACGGGCACGGGGAGCGAGGCCCGCGCGGACCGTGTCGATGGTGTCGCAGGTGAGGCGGTGCCACCGGGAGGAGCCTTCGAGATGCATCTCTTCCAGGAGCCCGGCGCGGCCGGCCCTGACGGCCGAGTGCAGAGCGGCCCAGAAGTCGTCGTCGCCGGGGCGCTGGACGTCCTCCCCGGTCTCCATGTCGTACGGGGAGGCGTCCAGGCGTTCCGGGAACAGCCCCAGCGCGCGGGTTCCGGCGAGTGCCTCGTCGCACGGCCGGCTGCTGCCGACGTAGACGTACTGGTCCCATCCCACGTGGACCGCGAACGTGCCCTCCACCTCCAGCCGGCACCAGGCGCCGTTGTCGCGCAGCATGGCTCGTACGAGTTCCAGACCGGTTCCGAGCGTGACCTCCGCCCCGTCGAAGAACCCGGTGGGCCCGGCGGGGAAGAGTCCGGTCAACCCGTAGCCGTCCACCGGGGGTTCGACGCCGAAGTGCACGAAGGACGGGATCTGCGGTTCGCGTACGGCCAGGTGGTCGACGCCGGTGTCGGCGGCGAACGCCGCGATCGCACGGAGGTACGCGGCCTCGACCTCGCCGTGGTCGCTGAAGACGTCCTCGGAGCCGGTGTAGTGGCCGCGGTCGTCGCGGTCGGCGGGGTCGTACTTGGTGACGCGGTAGACATAGGGGAGTCGCACCTCTCCATCATCCGGCGGGTCGTGGGCGGGGAGACCCCGGAGGGCCGCCGAGGGTTTCCGGCGCCGGGTGTTGCGGGGCGTACGGGGGCCAGCCCGGGGCGCCGGTGGCGGCGAAGGCGATCCACGCCCCGTGGATCCGGGCGGCGAGTCCCGGTGGGGCGGGGGCGGGGCCGAGGAGGCCGGTGTCGCCGTGGAGCCAGGGGGCGTCGGCGGTGTCGAAGACGAAGGGGAGTTCGACGGTGTGGGCGGCGCCGAGTCTGCCGTCCAGGGCGGTGGAGCGGTGTGCGAACGAGTAGAGGTGTGTGCGGCCGCCCGAGATCCGCGCGTGGGCCTGCGCCAGCCGCGCCGTACCGGCGGCGAACAGGGCGTCCCCGAGTACGGCGGAGCGCAGTTCGCCCGGTGTCGCGTCCGGGCGTGCCGTGCGGTGCGCGGCGAGGGCGGAGTCCGGGTCCGGGTGGACCCGGGCGGCGAGGGCGTGGACGTCGGCCGCGGTGGTGGAGTCGAGGACGCCTTGCGGTACGAGGTAGAGGTTGCCCTCCTCGGTGTTGGTGCCGATGAGCAGGTCGACACCGGCCGCCGGGCCGTCGGCCAGGCTGTCCGCGGGCTGGGCGGGGAGTACGGGGCTGAACGGGCTGAGCCCCGCCAGCGGGTCCGGGGCCGTGCGCGTACGGAGGTCGAGGCCGGCCAGTGCGGGCAGGGCCGCCAGGAGGTGTTCGTCCGGTATCGGTGCGAACGCCTCGGCGGTCGGTGCGACGCCCAGCGCGGCGGCCGCGGCGGAGGTGACCCGTTGCGCCTGCTCCGGGGTGAACGCGCCGGTACCGCTGCCGCTTTGCACGACGGCCCGGCGGAACAGCCCGCGGGCCCGCGGTGCCGCGAGCAGCGCGCCGACGAGCGTGGCGCCCGCGGACTGGCCGAAGAGCGTGACGTTGCCGGGGTCGCCGCCGAATGCGGCGACTGTGTCCCGTACCCAGGTGAGGGCGGCGAGTACGTCGAGCAGGCCGCGGTTGGCGGGAGCACCGGCCAGGTCGAGGAACCCGGGGATGCCGAGGCGGTAGTTGACCGTGACGAGGACGACGCCGTCGCGGGCGAACGCGCCGCCGTCGTAGAGCGCGGCGCGGCTCGAACCGGTGGCGAACCCGCCGCCGTGCACGAAGACCATGACGGGGCGACCGCCGCCGTCCGCGGCGGGGGTGTGGACGTCGGCGGTGAGGTACTCCGGGCCGGGCACCCAGCCCGGCCCGAAGTAGGGGGTCATGTCGAGCCGGCCGAAGTCGCGGGCCGGCTGCGGGGCCGTGGGCCCGGGGCGCGTGCCGTCGCGGACGCCGGACCAGCCGGGGTGCGGGGCGGGCGGGGCGAAGCGGCCGGCGCCGGCGGGTGCGGCGGCGTAGGGGAGCGCGCGGTAGCGCTCGCCGGACCGGGTGCGCTGGCCGCGTACGGTGCCGGCGGGGGTGCGGACCACCGGGTCTGTCTGCCGGGGCATGGGAGGGCCTCCCTGTGCGGGCGGTGCGGGCAGGGCGCGCGAGGTGCGCGGGGCGCGGGGGTCAGGAGATGCGGGAGAAGGGGGCCCATTCCTTGATCACGAACTTCGATCCGCTGCGGGCGACCTCCGCGGCGCCGTGGCCGCCGAAGTGCGCCGGGAAGACGAGCGCGTTGCGGTCGGCGGCGCGGCCGAGCAGCTTGTGCCGGGTGGCGCGGGATTCGGCCGGGTCCTCGCAGAAGCAGGAGTTGGTCGCGGGCTCGGCGATCTGCAGCGCGGTGTGCACCAGGTCCCCGACGAACAGGGCCTGCCCGCCGGCGGATTCCAGGGTCAGGACGGACGAGCCGGGGGTGTGGCCGGGCGCGGCGTCGAGGCGCAGGTTGCGGTCGATCCGGTACGTGCCCTCCCACAGGCGGGTGAGTCCGGCCCGGTGGACGGGCGCGACGCTGTCCTCGAAGACGTTCTGGTTGCCGCGGCCCAGTACGGTCGGGTGCTCGTTGGCCGGGTTCCAGAAGTCGAAGTCCCGCCGGTTGATCAGGTACGTGGCGTTGGGGAAGGTCGGCACCCAGTCCCGGCCGTCGAGGCGGGTGTTCCAGCCGACGTGGTCGATGTGCAGGTGGGTGTTGACCACGAGGTCGACGTCCTCGGGCCGTACTCCGGCGGCGGCGAGGCGGTCGAGGTAGCGGGTGTCCAGGCGGCTCCACACCGGTGCGTAGGGGCGCTCCTTGTGGTTGCCCACGCCGGTGTCGACGAGGATGGTGCGGCCCTCGCTGCGCAGCAGCCAGGACTGGAGCGCCGTACGGCACTCGTCCGTGTCCGGGTCCCAGAAGTCGGGTGCCAGCCAGGCGCGGTGCTCGTCCCACGCGTGCTGGCCGCTGTCCGGGAAGAACTGGGCCGGGGTCATCCCGACGGGGCCGTAGAACTCCTCGATGCGGGTGACGGTGACGTCGCCCAGGACGAGCTGCTCCGGTGTGGTGTCCATGTGTCCGTCCTCGGGTCCGGGTCGTGTGGTCCGTAGGAGAACCGAGCCTGGACACGCGGACGGGTACGCACCACTCCCCGGTTTTCCTACCCCGCGCAGGGTGTGGCTGGGAGCGGGCCGTACGCCGAATACTGGGGCGATGAGCGGACCCGGCCCACTCGGCACCTTCCTCCAGGCCCGGCGGACGCGGCTGCGTCCCGAGGACGTCGGACTGCGCGACCTCGGCCCCCGCAGGCGGGTGGCCGGGCTGCGGCGCGAGGAGCTGGCCCAGCTGGCGGGCGTCAGCGTCTCGTACTACGCGCGGCTGGAACAGGGCCTGTCCCGCGGGGCCTCCGCCGAGGTGCTCGACGCGATCGCCCGCGCGCTGCGGCTCGACGACCACGAGCACGAGCACCTCGTACGGCTCGCCGGCGCCGCCCGCCGCGCGCCCCGGGTGCGCCGCCCGCGGCCGGAGAAGCTCGCCGACGAGACCCGCGACCTGCTGCGCGCCGTCGACGGCGCCCCGGCGGTGGTGCTCGGCCGCCGTACGGACGTACTGGCCTGGAACGCCCCCGGCCACGCCCTGCTCGCCGGGCACCTGGACTTCCACGGCCCCGACGACCCGGCGGGACGGCCGAACACGAGCCGGATGCTGTTCCTGGACCCGCACTGCCGGGAGCTGTACGCGGACTGGCAGCGCAAGGCCCGCGCGGTGGTCGGCAACCTGCGCGTCGCCGTCGGCAGGCACCCGGAGGACCCGCTGCTCGCCGGGCTGATCGGCGAACTGTCGATGCGCAGCCCGGAGTTCGTCGCCCTGTGGGCGGACCACCGCGTGGCGCCGTGCGACGCGGCCGCGTACGAGCTGCACCACCCGGTGGTGGGCCCGGTGACGGTGACGCAGCAGACGCTGTCGATCGCCCGCTCACCGGACCAGGTGCTGGTCGTCTGCACGGCGGCCGCCGGCTCCGCCTCGGAGGAGGCCCTCACGCTTCTACGCCAGGTGAGCGAGCCCAGGAACGCCACCCGCACACAGCACCCGCACCCCCGGAAAGCCACCCGCTGAAACCGCGACCGGGACTACGTGTCCGGCTCCGCGTCACACGGTGGCCGTGGTGAAGTAGGTGGCCGCGCTCAGTGCCAGTGTCAGGAAGAGCACCGGGAATGCGATGTTGTGGAAGACCGACGCCCGGACGTGGGCTCCGACCGCGCACAGGTAGAACAGCACCAGCCCCACCGCCGCGGCCAGGCCGAGGGGTGTGACGCCCGCGAGCCCGGCCACCAGGCCGGCTGCGCCGGCTCCCTTCAGGGCGGCGAGGTAGGGCAGTGCTGCCGGCCGCAACCCGACCTCGGCCGAGTTCGCGAGCACGAATCCGGCCCGTGCCACGTCCGCGGCAACGATGAGGGCGTTGGCGGCGACGCACGCGACCGTCGCGGCCGCCAACGCCGTCGAAGCGGTGCCGCTCATGCCGTGTACCGCCCGGTGGAGCGAAGCGCCGACGGCGGCGCCGGGCGGCCCGCCCGCCGAGGGCCGGTACCGAAAGGGGCGGTCTGTACGCTCATGAGGGTTTCCTCCGTGCAGGGGCCTGTCGTTGTCCGGTTGGTCGCCCGTCATGACGCCCGGCACGACCGAAAGGTGACCGCTCACGTGGACCTGACCGACGAATTCGAGGCGGCACGGCCCCGGCTGCTCTCACTCGCCCACCGGATCCTCGGCTCGTTCGAGGACGCCGACGACGCCGTCCAGACCGCCTGGCTGCGTGCGCACGCCGCGGACCGTACGCAGATCGCGAACCCGGCCGCATGGTTCACCACCGTGACCGCGCGCCTCTGTCTCGACCAGCTGCGATCGCGGGAACGACGCGGGGAGCTGCCCCTCCTCGCGGACGCGATCCCCGGTGGTCAGCTCGCCGCCGACGAGGAGTACCTACGGCGCGAGGACGTCTCGCGGGCGCTCCTGGTGCTCCTGAGCCGACTCACCGCCGCCCAGCGGGTGGCCTACGTCCTGCACGACCTCTTCCGCGTACCGTTCGGCGAGGTCGCCGTCGTGTTGGACACCACGCCGACGAACGCGAAGAAGCTGGCCAGCCGTGCGCGGCGACGCCTCGAAGGCGTGGATCCGGCGTCCGCGGACGAGGCCGCGCAGGCCGCGCGGGTATCGGGTCACTGGCGGATCGTCGACGCGTTCCTCGCGGCCGCCCGGGGAGGGCGGATCGACACGCTCGTCGCGCTGATGGCACCCGACGTCGTCCGGGCCGCCGACCCGGCGCTGCTTCCCGAGGGCGGAGCCGTCGAGGTCGTCGGGAACCGTGCCGTGGCGGAGGAGACCCGCTTCTTCACCGACCGGATCCACGCCGGCATCCCGATGCTCGTCAACGGCGCTCCGGCTGTGGTCGTCGCCCCGGGCGGTCACGCGCTCGCCGCCCTCACCTTCGACTTCGAGGGCGGGACGATCGCCCGTATCGAGATCGCCCGCCTCCAGCCGACCGACCGGGTGGAGGCGAGGGGAGGCACCGGATCCTGACCGTTCAGGACGCCGCGGACCGGGACCGATCCGCCGTCGGATCTACTCCTCGCCCGCCAGCGTCAGCGACCGCAGCCGCTGCGCCGCGAACCACGTCGCGCCCGCCGTGACCACGACCAGCAGCACCGTCGCCACCGGCAGCGCCACGTCCGAGACGACGTGCCCGCCCTGGCCGATCTTCTCGCCCACCGCCAGCGCCCACTGCTGGATGCTGAGCGTCTTCACGCCGTCGACGAGGCTGCCGAGCAGGGCCTCCCACACCAGCGCGTAGACGAGTCCGAAGACCACCGCGTGCCGCGAGATCGTGCCGAGCATCAGGAAGAAGGCGGCGTACGCGACGGAGGCGACCGCGGCGGCCAGGGCGTACGCGACGGCCAGGCGGCTGCCGTTGCCGCCGAGGATGAACCCGGCGACCAGCGTGGGCAGCGCGGAGAACGCGGCGGTCACGCCGACCGCGACGGTCAGCTTGGTGAGGATGATCGTCGGCCGCGGTACGGGCTTCGCGAGCAGGTAGACGATCGAACTGTCGTCGATCTCCGGGCCGATGGCGCCCGTGCCGGCGATGACGCCGATGAGCGGCACCATGGTCGCCAGCGCGAAGCCGCCGAGGAGGTCGGCGGTGACCTCGTCGTCGGCGCCCACGAGGACGCGTACGACGATGGCGATGACGATGAGCAGGACCGGCAGCAGGAGCAGGATGAGCGCCCGGCGGCGGCCGAGGATGGCCCGTTGGGTGAGCCGGGCGACGGTGGGGTGGTACAGCATCGCGTTCTTCGCTCCTTCTCAGGCCGCGACCAGGTACGAGAAGACGGATTCGAGGGACTCGTCGGAGGGCGAGACCTCGTAGAGGCGGATGCCGTGGTCCCTGGCGACGCGCGGCAGCAGCTCGGTGAAGCGGGCGAAGTCGACGGCCTGGATGTGCAGGATCCCGTCCCTCCGGTCGAGTTCGAGCCCGGCCGTGGAGGGGTCGGCGATGAGCGCGGAGGCGAGCGCGCGGTCGTCGCTGGAGCGTACGGCGTAGTGGTGCGGGCGGTCGGTCATCAGCCGGCGGATCTTGCGGAAGTCGCCGGAGGCGGCGTGCCGGCCGGCGACGATCACCTCGATGTGCGCGGCGAGCTGCTCGACCTCCTCCAGGATGTGCGAGGAGAACAGCACGGTGCGGCCCGCGGCGCCCATCTGCCGCAGCAGGTCCATCAGGTGCATGCGCTGGCGCGGGTCCATGCCGTTGAACGGCTCGTCGAGGAGCAGCACGTCCGGCTCGTGGACGAGGGCGGACGCCATCTTCACGCGCTGGCGCATGCCCTTGCTGTACGTGCTGATCCGGCGGTTCTGCGCGTACTCCATCTCGACCGTGGCCAGCGCCTTGCGGGCGGCGTCGGCGCCGAGGCCGTGCAGCTCGGCGTTGGCGAGGACGAACTCGCGGCCGGTGAGGAAGTCGTACATCGCCTCGCGCTCGGGGACGAGCCCGATCTGCTTGTAGACCTGCTCGTTGCGCCAGATGCGGACACCGTCGAGGGTGACCGCGCCGGTGGAGGGGGAGAGGAAGCCGGCCATCATGTTGATGAGGGTCGACTTGCCGGCGCCGTTGGGGCCGAGGAGGCCGGTGACGCCCGGGCCGATGGCCATGGTCACGTCGTTGACGGCGACGACGTTGCCGAACCAGCGGGAGACGCTGTCGATCCGGATGGTGGTCACAGCCCGGCCTTTCGGTAGCGGCGCAGCAGGAAGAGGAAGCAGCCGGCGGCGAGCGCGAGCGCGACCAGCAGCGCGGCGGTCCCGGCCGCGGTGGACGGGTCGACGGGTTCCGGGGAGGCGGTGGCGGGGGTCGCGCCGAGGAACGTCGACTGGACGTTGTCGATGAGGCCGATGGGCGAGAAGAGCGCGAACCAGCCGATGGCGCCGAGGTTGTCCTGCTCCCACGCGATGCCCTGCAGCGCGCTGACCGCGCCGAACGGCACGGTGAACGCGGCGATGACGGCGGCGACGCCGAAGCCGCGGCGCGGGGTGAGGGCGGCGATGGCCAGGCCGATGCCGGCGAAGAGCAGCGACAGGAGGGCGGCGGAGACGAGCCCTTGGGCGAAGCCCTTGGTCTGGTCGGTGAAGTCGAGCTTCGCCAGCAGCGCGCCGACGTAGAGGATCAGCAGGGGGGTGGCGGTGAGGACGAAGAGCGCGGAGGCCATCGCCGCGTACTTGGCGGAGACGTAGTCGAGGCGCTCGACGGGGCGGGAGAAGTACAGCGGGACCGTACGGAACCGGAGGTCGCGGGAGACGGACACGGGGGCCTGGGCGGCGATGAAGAGGAAGATGACGGGCTGGAGGTAGATCGCGTAGTCGGTGTACTCCAGCGGCAGCTCGTCCATGCCGGTGCCGATGGCGACCGCGACGAGGATGAGCGCGACCAGGCACATGATGCCGAAGAGGAGCGCCGGCGGGACCTTGGACTTGGCGGAGCGGCCGAGGCCGTACGCGGCGCGCAGGGACTGGGTGAAGAGCGAGCGGCGGGCGTAGCCGCGGCCGAGGCGGGGGCCGTCGTAGTGGCGGTAGCCGATGTCGTGGATGACGTCGGTGGCGGCGGTGGTTCCGGAGTCGCCGGTGCTTCCGGTGCTTCCGGTGCTGCCGGGGCTTCCGGTGGCGGGCGCGTCAGAGGGCATGAGGGCTTCCTGCGGGGTCGGTCGCGGGGGTGGTCGCGGACGTGCTCGCGGTCGTCGGGGTGCTTGCCTGCGTGCCCGCCTGGTTGCTCGCCGGGAGGGTGTCGTCGTCGCGGAAGATCTCCGCGATGCGGTGCCGGCGCTGCTCCATGCGCACCAGCCCGAGGCCGAGTCCGGCCACCGCGTCCCGTACGACGTCGTAGGTGTCGTCGCCCTCGGCCTGGACGTACAGCAGCCGGCCGTCCGCAGTGATCTCCAGGCCCGCACCGGCGAGCGCCTTGCGCAGGGTGGCGGTGCCGTCGGGGTGGGCGCCGGTGTCGGTCACCTCGACCGCGAGGGTGGCGGTGCTCTGCGTGAAGTCGCTGGTGGAGCTGGAGCGCAGCAGCCGGCCGCCGTCGATGACGACGACGTGGTCGCAGGTGCGCTCCAGCTCGCCGAGGAGGTGCGAGGTGACGAGGACGGAGATGCCGAAGTCGGCGTGTACGCGGCGGATGAGGCCGAGCATGTCGTCGCGGCCGACGGGGTCGAGGCCGTTGGTCGGCTCGTCGAGGAAGACGAGCTGCGGGTCGTGCACGAGGGCCTGGGCGAGCTTGACGCGCTGCTTCATGCCGGTGGAGTAGCCGCCGATGGGGCGGTAGCGCTCCTCGTACAGGCCGACGTGGCGCAGGGTGTCGGCGGTGCGCTCGCGGGCCGCGGTGGCGGGCAGGCCGGACATGCGCGCCATGTGGACGACGAACTCCGTGGCGGAGACGTCGGGCGGCAGGCAGTCGTGTTCCGGCATGTAGCCGACGCGCTCGCGGATGGTCGCCGCGGTGTCGCTGCCGGCGGCCACGTCGAGGCCGAGCACGCTGGCGGAGCCCTCGGAGGCGGGCGAGAGGCCGAGGAGGATCTTGATCAGCGTGGACTTGCCGGCGCCGTTGGCGCCGACCAGTCCCGTGACCCCGGGGCCGATGTCGAGGGTGAGGCCGTCGAGCGCGGTGACCCGGGGAAACCGTTTGCTCAGGTTCTCGGTGGCGATGACTGTCACGTTGCACGACGGTAGTGGTGCGGGGGCGCGGGGGCGTCAGACCTGGTGACGGTTGGGGGATACGACCGGGGAGTGACGGACCCGTAGGGGGAAGGGGGCGGGAACCCTGAGGTTACCCGCGGTATCCACAGGCTGACTGCGGGCATTGACGGAGCCATGGGGCGATGTCACAGTCATTGGTGTCAGCTTTCCGGGCGGGGCCGGCTTCGGGTGAAGTCGGCCCGGGCGGTGTGGATGTGAGGGAGGGGCCGGCCGGGAGGGGCGGCCGCGGCGGTGCGGTTCCCGGGTTGCGGGAGACTCGGCTTGCGGGACATCCGGGCGGCGGGAAACGCGCCGGGAATGCCGGCGGAAAAGGGGAGGGGCGGACTGATGGGACTCAGCGGGTCCTCGGCGGCTCTGCGCGGGTTCAGAAGCGTGCAGCGCCTGGCGTACGAGTGCGCGGAGGCGGTCGCGGCGCAGCTCCGGCCGGGGGTGACGGAGCGGGAGGCGGCGCGGATGCAGCGGGAGTGGCTGCGCGAGCGCGGCGTGCGGGACTGGTTCCACCTGCCGTTCGCGTGGTTCGGCGACCGGACGGCGTTCGCGGGGTTCAGGGTGCCGCTGCAGTTCTTCCCGACGAACCGGGAGCTGGCGCCGGGCATGCCGTTCATCCTCGACCTCGCCCCGGTACACGGCGGGCACACGGCCGACGTGGGCTATTCCGGCTCCCTCGGGCCGAACGCCGTGCACGACCGGCTGATGCGCGACCTGCGGGTGCACCGCGAGCTGATCCTGCGCGAGGTGCGCGAGCGCCGCCCGCTGCGCGAGATCTACGAGGACGTGGAGCGCCTCATGGTCCGCCAGGGCTATCACAACCGGCACCGGGCCTATCCGTTCGGCGTCATCGCGCACAAGGTCGACCGGGTCCGCGAGCGGCGCTTCGCGCCGCACGTGTTCGGCTTCGGCACGCAGAGCCTCAAGGGCCTGGCGAAGGACGCGCTGCGCGGGCACCGCGAGGGCTGGTCGCCGCTGTGGAGCCCGTACCGGTTCTCCGCGCACCCGCCGCGGCCCGGGCTGTGGGCGGTGGAGCCGCACCTGGGCTTCCGGGGGACGGGGGCGAAGTTCGAGGAGCTGCTCGTCGTGACGGATTCGCGGGACGAGGAGGAGAGCGCGTTCTGGCTCGACGACGACCTGCCGCACGTGCGGCGGTGGGCGGAGGCGGAAGCGGACCGCGAGCTGGCGGCGGACGGCGCGCAGGGCGCGGTGCAGGGGCGGGAGCCGGAGAAGGGGCGGGTGGCATGAGCGAGTGGGGCGGCGCGGCCGTGCGGGAGCGGTGGGTGCGTACGGCAGGGGTCGAGCTGTGCGTCGCGGAGCTGGGAGACGCCGGGCAGCCGACGGTCGTGCTGCTGCACGGCTATCCGGACAGCAAGGAGGTGTGGGCCGAGGTCGCGTCCCGGCTCGCCGAGCGCTTCCACGTCGTGCTGTACGACGTCCGCGGCCACGGCCGCTCCACCGCGCCGAAGCCGCTGAAGGGCGGGTTCACGCTGGAGAAGCTCACGGACGACTTCCTCGCCGTGGCCGACGCCGTCAGCCCGGACCGCCCGGTGCACCTCGTGGGGCACGACTGGGGCTCCGTGCAGGGCTGGGAGTTCACCACGGTGGAGCGCACGGAGGGCCGTATCGCGTCCTTCACCTCCCTCTCCGGCCCGTCCCTCGACCACTTCGGGCACTGGATCAACGGCCGGCTGCGCCGCCCCACGCCGCGGCGGGCCGGCCAACTGCTCGGCCAGACCGCCAAGTCCTGGTACGTGTATCTGCTGCACACCCCCGTGCTGCCCGAGCTGGCCTGGCGCGGCCCGCTCGGCGCGCGCTGGCCGGCGATCCTGCGGCGGCTGGAGAAGGTCCCCGGCGACGGCTATCCGACGGCCTCCCTCGGGGACGACGCGGCACACGGCGCCTGGCTCTACCGGGACAACGTCCGCGCCCGGCTGCGCCGCCCCCGCGCCGACGCCTACGCGCACGCGCCGGTGCAGCTCATCACCCCCGCCGGCGACGCCTTCCTCTCCCCGAGCCTCTACGACGACCTGGACCGCTGGGTGCCGCAGTTGCTGCGGCGCACGATCGACGCCCGCCACTGGGTCCCGCGCACCCGGCCCGACCAGCTCGCCGCGTGGATCGGCGAGTTCGTGCTCGCGCACGAGGACGGCACACCGGTGGCGGAGATCGTCCCCGGCGGGGCGTACGCGGACCGGTTCGCCGGGCGGCTGGTGCTGATCACCGGTGCGGGCAGCGGCATCGGCCGGGCCACCGCCTTCGCCTTCGCGGAGGCCGGTGCGCGGATCGTGGCGGCGGACGTCGACGCCGAGGGGGCGGCCACGACCGCCGAGTTGTGCCGGATGATCGGCGCGGCGGAGGCCTGGGCGGAGGCCGTGGACGTCGCGGACGAGGAGGCGATGGAGAAGTTCGCCGAGCGCGTCGCCGCTTCGTACGGGGTGGTGGACGTGCTGGTGAACAACGCCGGGATCGGCCTGTCCGGCCCCTTCCTCGACACCTCGGCGGCGGACTGGCGCCGGGTGCTGGACGTCAACCTGTGGGGCGTCATCCACGGCTGCCGGCTCTTCGGCAGGCAGATGGCCGAGCGCGGCCAGGGCGGGCACATCGTCAACACCGCCTCGGCCGCGGCGTACGCGCCGTCGCGGGCCCTGCCCGCGTACGCGACGTCGAAGGCGGCGGTGCTGATGCTCTCCGAGTGCCTGCGCGCGGAGCTGGCCGGGCAGGGGATCGGCGTCTCGGCCGTCTGCCCCGGCTTCGTGCACACCAACATCACGGCCACCACCCGGTTCGCGGGTGTCTCCGGGGACGAGGAGCAGCGCCGCCGCAAGAGCGCCCACCGCTGGTACGGGAAGCGGAACTACCCCGCGGAGAAGGTCGCGGAGGCCGTGCTGCGTGCGGTCGCGCGCAACCAGGCGGTGGTGCCGGTCACCCCGGAGGCGCGGGGCTCGCGGCTGCTGGCGAGGTTCGCGCCGCGCGCGCTGCGGGCGATAGCCCGGGTGGAGCCGAAGCTCTAGAGGGCGACGACCAGAGCCACCCGTTTCCAGGAGCCGCATCGTGAGTGCCGAAACACCCCTCCCGCGCGCAGAAGGCCGCGCGAGTACGCCGGACCTGGTCCCGTACGACCGGCGCGGGGCCCCCGTCTCCGCGCCGGTCGTACCATCCCTCCCGACAGGGCTCGCCGCGGCGGGAGGGGCGGGGCACGCGGCGGTGGGCGGGGCGACGAGCGGGCCGGGGGGCAGGCTCGCGTACGGGCCGGGCGACCGGCCGAGGGGCGGGAGAGCGGTGCAGGAGCAGCAGACGGACGGCGAGTACCGGATCGAGGGGCTGGCGCACGCCAGCGGCACGACGGTACGCACCATCCGCGCGTACGCCGACCGCGGTCTGCTGCCCCGGCCGGAGCGGCGCGGGCGGACCAACGTCTACGGCGAGGAACACCTCGCCCGGCTGCGCCAGATAGCCGGGCTCCTCGACCGCGGGTACACCCTGGCGTCCATCAAGGAACTGCTGGAGGCGTGGGACGCGGGCCGCGGGCTCGGCGGTGTGCTGGGTCTGGTCGCGGAGGTGCAGGGGCCGTGGAGCGACGAGGAGTCCGGGCAGCTGAGCCGGGCGGAGCTGGAGGAGCTGTTCGGCGGGGCGGCGGACGAGTCCGCGGTCGAGGAGGCCGTCGAGCTGGGCGTGCTGGAGCGGGTGGCCGGCGAGCCGGAGGTGTTCTTCGTGCCCAGCCCGCAGCAGCTCACGGTCGCCGCCGAACTGCACGCCGCGGGCGTCCCGTTCTCCGCCATCACCGGCCAGCTGCGGGAGCTGCGGCTGCGGGTGGAGGAGATAGCCGCGGGCCTGCTCGACTTCACCGCCGAGTACGTCTTCCAGCGCTACCTCGACCACCCCCCGTCGGACGCGGAGGCGACCGAGGCCGCCGGCCTCGTCCGCCGGCTGCGCCCGCTGGCGCAGCAGACGCTGGACGCGGAGCTGGCCCGCGCGATGCGCACCCTGGCGACCCGCCAGCTCCACGACCACCTTGCCGGCCCGCCGCCCCAGCCGCCGGCCGCCGGTCCGGCGACGGTGCCGGTGAGCCTGCCGGCGGCCACGGTGGCGGCGGTGCGCGACCTGGTGGGCCCGGCGGCGACGGCGGAGTTCGTCACCTCGGCGACGGAGCGGGAGGTCCACAAGCGCCGCATGGACACCCTGGCGACGGGCGGCCGGGAGGAGGGCGTGGGGTGAGCGGCCGGGCCCGGCGGGCCGGGACCGGGCGGCCGGCGCCTGCCCGGGTGAGCGGCCGGATGCTGCGGGATGAGCTGCGGGATGAGCGGCACGGCCGGAGGCGGGCCGGCCGGGGGCCCGACGTGGGGTTGACCCCTGGTTACCCGCGGGTCACTCTGGCTCAGCCGTACACGGGAGGAGAACACGCATGCGCAGACGCAGCTTCGTACGAGGGTTAACCGCCACGACCGCCGCCACCGGGCTCGGCCTCACCGCCGCCGGGCACGGCCACGCCACCGCTGCCGCCGGGGGCGGGAACCGGCCGGCCGGCAACGCCCGGCCCCGCGCCGCCGCCTGGCGCGAGGTTCCCGTACCCGCCGGTGAACCCGCCGTCCTGCTCAACGCCGTTGCCGCCGCGGGGCCCGATCTCGCCTGGGCCGTCGGCGAGGAGGCCCGCAGCGGCTCCACCTCCGGCCGGCCCCTGGCCCGTACCTGGGACGGCTCCGCCTGGCAGGCCACCGACGTGTCGCACCTCGCGTTCGCCGGCAGCCTGCGCAACGTCGCCGCCGCCCCCGCCGGGGCCGCGGGTGCGGTCGCCGCCTGGGCCGTGGCGTACGACCGCGCCGGCGCCGGCCACCTCCTCGCCTGGGACGGCGCCACCTGGCGCGAGCACGACTTCCCCGGACGCGGCGAGTCCGGCACCGAGTTGTGGGCCGTCGCCGTCGCCCCCGACGGCACCGTACGGATCTCCGGCACCCGCGACGGCGGCTCCCGCGTGCTGCGCTCCGACGACGCCGCCGGCACCCGCTGGAGCTGGTCCCCGCCGCTGCCCACCGACGACGGCACCGCCCCCAGCCTGTGGAACGTCCACGTCGACGGCGCCGGCGCCACGTGGGTCTCCGGCGGTGTCGACGTCGCCCGGTACGACGACCGCGCCTGGCACGTCCTGCCCCGGCTGGCCGGACTGCGCCTGTCCGTCACCGACCTGCTCCCCACCACCCCCGACGACATCTGGCTCACCGGCCACGACTACGGCGCCGGCGGCCCGCCCGGCAAGCCGCCGGGCGTCGTCCTGCGCCACTACGACGGCACGGCGTGGAGCGACGTCGCCGCCCCCTTCACCGTCGGCTCCCTCGGCGCCATCGCGCCCGACGCCGCCGGCCGCCCCGCCCTCATCGCCGGATGGGACTTCTGGGACGGCGCCAGCGCCCACTACCTCCGCTGGGACGGCACCGCCTGGACCAGCGAGCGCGGCCCCGCCGCCGCGCAGGGCGTGACCCCCGTGATGTCCGCGCTGGCCCCCATACCGGGCACCGGCGGCTTCTGGTCGGCGGGCACCACGGCGCAGTCCCCGTTCCCGCCCGCCCAGGCGCGCATCGAGCGCTACGGCTGACGGTCCCGCCCTCTACGCTGGACGCCGGCAGAACGGACGGCGCCGGGAGGGTGGCTGGTGGGCAGCGGACGGATCCCCGTCGTCGTACTCGCGGGGTTTCTCGGCTCCGGCAAGACCACCCTCCTCAACCGGCTGCTGCGCAACGGCGACGGCACCCGGATCGGCGCCGTCGTCAACGACTTCGGCAGCATCGAGATCGACGCCATGGCCGTCGCGGGACAGGTCGACTCGATGGTCTCCCTCGGCAACGGCTGCCTGTGCTGCGCCGTCGACACCGCCGAGCTGGACGCCTACCTCGACCGGCTCGCCGGCACCGGCCGGATCGACGTCATCGTGGTCGAGGCCAGCGGCCTCGCCGAGCCGCAGGAACTCGTCCGCATGGTGCTCGCCAGCGAGAACGACCGCATCGTGTACGGAGGGCTGGTCGAGGTCGTGGACGGCGCCGAGTTCGCCGCGACCCGCGAGCGGCACCCCGAGATCGACCGCCACCTCGCCGTCGCCGACCTCGTCGTGCTCAACAAGACCGACCGGATCGACGACGCCGAACGCCGCCGCCTCCACGACGCCCTCGGCGAACTGGCCCCCGGTACGCCCGTGGTCGCCACCGCCTACGGACGGGTCGACCCCGGGCTGTTCTTCGACCCGGGACGCGACGACCGCCCGGCCGCCGCGGCGCCCCGCCACCGCCAGCTCTCCTTCGCCGACCTGGCCGCGGACGACGACGCCGACGCCGCCGGGACGGACGGCACCGGCCACGGCACCAGGCACGACGCAGGCCGCGCCGCCGCCAACGAAGCAGGCCACGGCGCCTGCTCCGGCAGCGGCTGCGGCCACGGTGCGCACCTCCACGCGGCGTACCAGAGCGTCGAGTTCGCCACCGGCGAGCCCGTCAGCCCCCGCCGCCTGCTGGACTTCCTCGACACCCGCCCCGCCGGCCTCTACCGCATCAAGGGCTTCGTCCACTTCGGCGTCCCCGGCCACCCGCAGAAGTACGGGCTGCACGCCGTCGGCCGCTTCCTGCGCTTCCGCCCCGCCCCCTGGGGCCGCGGCGAGGAGCGGGCCACGCGGCTGGTGCTGATCGGCTCCGGGATCGACGCCGACGCCGTACGCAAGGAACTCGACGCCTGCCGCGGCCACGGCCCGCAGGACGGCGGCGAGGATGCGATGTGGGGAGTCCTGCGGTACGTGGACGGGGACGAGGGCGAGGACGAGGACCCCGGGGCGTAGGAGGCTACCCGGGTTCAACTGCCCGTTGGGGGACAGAAAGTCTGCGGGCCCCGAGACGCTGCAAGCTGGCCCACGTCGCGCACCCGTACCGAGAGGGATCCCGCATGAGCACGCTGAGCCGCCGCGCCCTGGTCACCGGGGCCTCCGCCACCGGCCTCACCCTGGCGCTGTCCCGTACCGCCACAGCCGCAGAGCCCGCCGCCGACGCACCCGCCGCTGCCGCAGCAGCCGCCGGCGCCGACGTCGCGTACGCCGCCTTCCGCCTCGTCCGTCTCCGCCCCGGCGACCCCGCCACGCCCGAGATGACGCTCCCCGACGGCTACGAGTTCGTGCCCGGCGACCGCTACCACGTCGCCAGCCGCGCCGAGTACTACTCCTTCGTCCGCGGCCCCGCCACCGCCGACGGCATCGAGGTCTCCGTCCGCTGGCCCGGCGTCACCGTGGCCGCCGTCGTCCACATGGACACCCGGCTGCGCATCAGACGCGACCGCGCCGACCGCCACCGCTTCGCCTTCACCCTCCCCGTCACCCAGCCCTCCGCCGACGCCAACCAGCCCACCCTGCAGATCTGGAGCCACCCCGACATATCCCCGGGCATGTACTACAAGCTCGACCACAACGACCCCGACCGCGTCGCCGGCCCCTGGGCGACCGTCCCGTGGCCGGCGAAGGAGGCCCGCTCCCAGCTCCACCAACTCGTCGCCGCCCACCGCATCCTCGTCGCCTCCGGGCTGAAGACCACCGCGGCGGCCAAGGGCCACCGCTGGTTCGTCGCCGGCTTCGAGACGAACAACACCCTGCACGCCGACAACCCACCTCACTGGCACATCTCGTACAACTCCGGCCCCGACTTCAACTCCCCCACCCACAACACCCACTTCTGGCTCGACGCCGACGCCAAGAACTTCTACAACGGCATGGACGTCACCGGCCTCGGCCGCCTCCGCCACTACGTCGGCGACCCGGCCCACCTCTACGACTTCGCCGGCGACGCCAACGACGGCCGCGGCGAACTCGTCGCGACCATGACCATCCGCGAGGACGGCGGCATCGACATCGCCCCGCCCGAAGGCCCCGCGTACGCCCTGGCCGCAGGCCGCGACGGCACGCTCACCGAGGAGGTCACGGTCCTGCGCGACGGCCGCCCCTGGCTGCGCGTCGCGACCGAGGACCGCTACCGCGTCGGCGTCATGACCATCCGCACGAAGGGCCTGAGCAACCCTGCCGACAACGACTTCACGCTCCTGCGCTACGACCCGCTCACCGGCGTCCTCGCCTGAGCAACCCCGCACCGCCGCCCCGCCCCGCACCCAGCACCCCGACCCCCCACCCCCGGGTACGCGCAGTCAGATCCCCGGCCCGTACCCGGGGTCGGGCGGCCGCCGCGGCGACCACCACTCGGTGAGCCCCCACACCCCCAGTCCCAGCGCCGCCACGGCCGCCACCGCCACCACCCAGGGCCGCCCCACCCACCGCAGCCCCAGCGCCCAGACGCCCAGCGGCAGCAGCGCACCGCCGAGGACGACGAGCGGCAGGTCGACGTAGAGCACGCTCAGGTCGCGCGCGTGCCCCTCGAACCCGCCGCGCACGCTGACCGCGGCCTGCGGCGCCCACGCGAGCGGCGCGACGGCGGCCCCGGCCAGCGCGAGCGCACACCCGCCCAGCCCGACACCCGCACCCCCGCGCACACCCCGACGATCCACACGGGCGCCACCCGCACCCGCGTCCCCCGCACCCGCGCCGCTCGCATCCGCGCCACTCACGCCCGCACCACCCGCCCCTTCCGTTTCATCGCCGGACACACAGACGCGCCCGCCCCGCCGCCAAGTTCCCCCACCTCCGGCCCCGCAACCCCTGGCGACGCGCGTAGACATCGGGCATCATCCTGCGGTGTACCACCTGCTCAGCCGGACCCCCACAACTCCCCACCCCAGCAGGAGGTTCCACATGCGCGTACGTTCCGCACTCACCGCACTCGCCCTCGTCGCCGGCGCCTCGGTGAGCGTCGCCGCGGCCCCCGCCCAGGCCGCCGCTGTCCCGGCCGCTCCGGCGGCAGCGGCGCCCGCGGCAGCCGCCTCGCCGGCCGCACCCCTGGTCACGAAGATCAGCCACTCCCAGGCCACGTCGATGTTCCGCTCCTCCGGCATCACCTGGTCCTCCTCCGGCGGCTGCTCCGACCGCAACAACTCCACCTGCACCTCCTTCGAGCAGCTCAACCTCGCCTCCGCCCAGGGCGCCCAGACCCTCAAGTCCGCGAGCGGCTGCGCCCTGAACATCACCGGCGGCACCGAGACCGGCCACGCCGGCGGCACGTACAGCCACTGGAACGGCTACAAGCTCGACTTCTCCCTCAGCACCTGCGTCAACAACTACGTGACCGGCAACTTCGCCTACATCGGCCAGCGCGGCGACGGCGCCGCGATGTACCAGTCCGGCTCCGGCAACATCTACGCCCGCGAGGGCAACCACTGGGACGTCACGTACTACAACTGCGGCGGCTGCTGACCCCCCGGAGCGCCCCGCACCGCGACCCTGCGGCCCCGCAACGCAGGCCGTAGGGTCGCGGTATGCGACTGAGCACCCTGATCCTGCCCGTCCGGCGGTGGCACTCCGGCGGCCGTGCGCAATGGCAGCGGGCGGAGGAGCTGGGCTTCTCCGCCGCGTACACCTACGACCACCTCTCCTGGCGCACGTTTCGCGACGGGCCCTGGTTCGGTGCCCTGCCGACCCTGACCGCCGCCGCCTGCGCGACCTCCCGGCTGCGCCTCGGCACGCTCGTGACCTCGCCGAACTTCCGCCATCCGGTCACGCTGGCCAAGGAGTTGATCTCGCTCGACGACGTGTCGGGCGGGCGGATGACCCTCGGGATCGGAGCCGGGGGCTCCGGGTTCGACGCGACGGCGCTGGGGCAGCAGCCGTGGGCGGGGCGGGAGCGGACGGAGCGGTTCGGGGAGTTCGTACCGCTGCTGGACACGCTGCTGACGCAGGACACCACGTCGTACGCGGGCACTTACTACTCCGCGCACGAGGTGCGCAACATCCCCGGGTGCGTCCAGCGCCCCCGGCTGCCGTTCGCCGTCGCGGCGACCGGGCCGCGCGGGATGCGGCTGGCCGCCCGGTACGGGCAGGCGTGGGTGACCACCGGCGACCCGCAGACCTCCGCGACCGGCACCGCCGCCGACTCCCTCGCGGCCATCCGCGCCCAGGTCGCCCGGCTCGCCGAGGCCGGCGCCGCCGTGGGCCGGGACACCGCGGCCATGGAGAAGGTGCTGCTCGCCGGCTTCACCCCGGACCGGCCGCTGGAATCCCTCGACGCCTTCGTCGACTTCGCCGGCCGCCACGCCGCCCTCGGCTTCACCGAGATCGTGCTGCACTGGCCCATCCCGGACTCGGTCTTCGCCGCCGACGAGACCGTCTTCGAGCGCATCGCGACCGAGGCGCCGGGGCAGTTGGCGGCCTGACCGGTCACGGGGCGCGCAGGGCGTCCACCGCGAGCCGGGCCGCGGTGCCGATCACCGCGTCGGCCGCCGGGAGCGTCACCGCCGTCGCGGCGGCGCGGGTGCAGACGGCGACCGCGTAGCGGCCCCCGTCCGGGTACTCCACGACGCCGATCTCGTGCCGCAGCGTCGGCAGCGTGCCCGTCTTCCCGCTGACCCGTACGTCGTCGAAGGGGAAGCCGGACGCCAGCCGGTGCCCCCACGCCTGGGTGCCCAGCGTGCGGCGCAGGTCGGCGGCGTACGCGCCGGTGCACACCTCGTCGCGCCAGACGGCGGCGAGGAGCGCGGTGAGTTCGCGCGGGGTGGAGCGGTTGGTACGGGCCGGGTCGAGGGCGCGGAGGCGGGCGACGCGGGCGGGGTCGAGGAGTGCGGCGGCACCGGCGGCGCCGGCGTCCTCGGCGAGTGCGGCGTAGAGGTCGCGTACCTTCTGCACGGCGGTGGTGCGGGTCAGCCCCAGGGCGGTCATGGTGCGGTTGACGGCCTCGATGCCGACGGCGTCCCACAGCACGTCGGCGGCGGTGTTGTCGCTGACGGAGACCGCGAGGACGGCAAGGTCGCGCAGCGACAGGCGGGCGGCGTCGCGCATGGCGCCGAGTCCGGTGGGGCCGGGGGTGCGGCCGTCGGCGGGGATGTCGACGGCGGCGGTGAGGTCGACGCGGCCGTGCTCTGCCTCGCGGTAGAGGGCGGCCAGGAGGCACACCTTGTGCACGCTGGCCGTGCTGACCGGGGTGTCGGCGGCCACGGCGAGGCCGGCGCCGGTGTCGATGTCGCGCGCGTGGAGCTGGCCGGTGACGCCGGCTTCCGTGAACGCCCGGCGGATGCGGGACCTGGCGGTGCGGTGGGCGGGGGGCGTTGGCGCCGTCGTACGGGGGGCGGGGGGCGCGGTGGCGTCCGGGGGGCGCGCGGGCTCGGGGCGCTCCGGCGGCGGTGGCGGCTGGGGCGGGGTCACAGCGGGAACTCCGATGCGGGGCGGGGGTGGACGGCCGCGGCGCGGGCGGGGCGCATGCCCGCGTGGTCGCGCATCGCCTCGTGGGCGGCCTCCGCGAAGCGGGCCACGGCCGGGTTGTGGCCGTCCGCCGGCCACGCCGCGGAGGTACGCCAGCCGATCGGATCGCCGGCCAGCGGGCGCCACACCGTACCGGGGCCGGCGGTGGTACGGGGCAGCAGGGCGACGGCGCCGCCGCCGGGTGCGGGTGCGGCGGGTGCCGGGGGTTCTTCGGACCCGGGTGGTGCTCCGGGTGCTTCCGCTGCTCCGGGTGTTCGAGGTGCGGCCGGTGCCGGCGGGGCCGTGGAGAGGACGAGCGCGCGGGTGAAGTCGGCGCCGGACGCCTCGTGGACGGCGGCCGGGGTGCAGCCGTGCCGGGCGCACGCGGTGAGCACCTCGTCGTACAGCGCCGGATCGTCGGCCCGCGGCGTGAGGACGAGCGCGCGCCCGCTCAGGTCGGCCGCCGTCAGCCGCTCGACCGCGGCGAGCGGGTCGGCCTCGGCGAGGAGCGCGCCGAGCGGCTGATGGAGTACGGGCCCGAAGGCGAGCCCGGGTGCGGGGCACGGATGCCGTACGACGCCCGCGTCGAGGGTGCCGGCGGCCAGCTCGCGGGCCTGCGCGGTGGTGGTCAGCTCGCGCAGCTCCAGCTCGCCGCCCGGGGAGCGCTCGCGGTAGCCGGTGATGAGCGCGGCGACGGCCGCCGGGCCCAGGTGCGGCGGGACGGCGGCGCGCAGCGTACCGGCGGCGCCGCTGCCGATCCGCGCCACCGCCGCGGCGAGCCGGTCCGCGGCTGCCAGCACGTGGTCGGCCTCCGCCAGGACCAGCCGGCCGGCGGGAGTGAGCGCCGTGCCCTGGCTGCCGCGGTCGAAGAGCCGCACGCCCAGCTCGCGTTCCAGCCGGCGGATGCGCTGGGACAGCGACGGCTGCGCGATGCGCAGCCGCTCGGCGGCGCGGCCGAAGTGGCGCTCCTCGGCGACCGCCCTGAAGTAGCGCAGATGCCGAAGGAGGTCCATGAACAGCAAGGATAGTCAATTCGCTATCGGATCGATGAGGATATTGGTCTTGGACTGGGGCGGGCGGCGACTGATCTGCTGTCCGGCATGACAGGACATGGGGTGGGGTACGGGGACGGGGCGCACGGCTCGTACGAGGACGGTGCCCACGCGGAGCCGTACGGCGGCGGGGACGGGTACCGGACGGACCCGTACGGAGCCGATCCGTACGGCGTGGATCCGAACGACGGCGCGGACTCCTACCGCGTCGACCCGTACGGAGTCGACCCCTACGGCGTCGACCCGTACGGCGAACCGCCCGGGCGGCGGCGACGGCGGCGGCGCCGCGGTCCGGTGCTCGCCGCGGTGGCGGTGGTGCTGGCCGGCGGCGGGTACTGGGCGGCGACGGCCGGGCCGCTCGACAGCGGCGCGGACGGCGGCGGGGCCGCGGATCCGCAGGCGCGGCGGACGGCGGAGCGGTTCCTCGCCGGCTGGTCGGCGGGGGAGATGAAGGCGGCGGCCCGGCTGACGGACTCGCCGGCCGAGGCGGAACGGATCCTCGCCAGCTTCACCGAGGGCCTGGAGATCGCGGAGCCGAAGCTGACGGTGGGGAAGGCCCGGGCAGACGGCGACGGCGGGGCGCAGGTGGCGTACACCGCGAAGATGCCCGTACGCGGCCTCGGCACCTGGACGTACGACGCGACGCTGCCGCTGGTCCGCGAGGACGGCGGGGCGTGGCGGGTGCGTTGGGAGCTGGGGGCGGTGCACCCCAAGCTGACGGAGACGGAGAAGTTCCGGCTGGTACGGGAGGAGTCCGCCGAGCTGAACGCCGTCGACCGCGACGGGGCCGACATCTCCGCCGCCGACCACCCGTCGCTGGCGGGCGTGCTGGGCCTGGGCGGCGGGCGGCCGCAGGGCGCGGTGCAGGTCGTCGACCGGCACTCGGGGGACGTGCGGAGTACCGAGGCGCGCTTCGGGCCGCGGCGCGGCGCGGGGGACGGGACGCTGCGCACGACGGTCGACGCGGAGTTGCAGGGCGCCGCGGAGGAGGCGCTGGAGCGGCACGTCGGCGGGCGCAACGCCGGGCTTGTCGCGCTCGACATGGACAGCGGCGAGGTCCTGGCCGCGGCCAACTCGCCGGCCGCGGGCTTCAACCGGGCCTTCCAGGGCACGTACGCCCCCGGCTCGACGTGGAAGGTCGTCACGACGGCCGCGCTGCTGAACAAGGGCGCGGTCACCCCGGAGACGACGGTGGACTGCCCGAAGTACCTGACGGTCGGGAAGCAGTTCCACAACGTGGAGACCTCCGAGATACCCGGCGCGACGTTCCGCGAGGACTTCATCCACTCCTGCAACACCGCCTTCGTCGCGCTGCGCGGCTCGCTCGGCAACGAGGAGATGACGGACTTCGCGCGGCGGTACTTCGGGATCGGGGAGGAGTGGAGCACGGGCGTGCCGTCGTTCGACGGGGAGGTGCCGGTGCCCGGGGACGAGACGGAGAAGGCGGCGTCGCTCTTCGGGCAGGGCCGGCTGCGGTCGAACCCGCTGGTGATGGCGTCGGTCACGGCGACGGCGGCGACGGGCACGTTCCGGCAGCCGGTGATCGTGTCGGGGCAGGAGACCTCGGCGTCGGCGGAGGAACTGCCGGAGGGGGTCGTCGAGCAGTTGCGGGCGCTGATGCGGGACACGGTCACGGAGGGCAGCGCGCAGGTGCTGGCGGGGCTGCCGGGCGACGTGGGGGCGAAGACGGGGACGGCGGAGGTGACGGCGACGGGGCCGAACAACGGGTGGCTGGTGGCGTATCGCGACGGGGTCGCGGTGGCGTGCGTGGTGGAGGACGCGGAGAGCGGGTCGGGGGACGCGGGGCCGGTGGTGCGGGAGGTGCTGGAGGCGGTGGGATGAGGCGGGTGCGGTGACGGCGGGTGCCGTGGCGGCCGGTGTTGTGACGGCGGACGCTGCGGCGGTGGGTGCCGTGGCGTCGCCGGTGCCGTGCGGTGGATACCGTGGCGGGACGGGGGGCTGTCCGTACGCCTGTGCGGTCTTCGGGGGCGGTGGGCGATGATGGCCGGGTGACCGACGCCGCCGCAGCCTCCGCCTCCCTTCCCGCCTCCCGTCCCCGGCTCATCGCCACGGACCTCGACGGGACCCTGCTACGGGACGACAAGACCGTCTCCGCCCGCACGGTCGCCGCGCTGGCCGCCGCGGAGGAAGCGGGGCTGGCGGTGGTATTCGTCACCGGCAGGCCGGCGCGGTGGATGGGCTTGGTCGCGGAGCACGTGCACGGGCACGGGATGGCGATCTGCGCGAACGGCGCCGCCGTCGTCGACCTGCACCGCGGGCTCGAACTGGCGGAGGTCTGCCCGCTGCCGCTCCCCGACGCCCTGGCGATCGTCGGTGTGCTGCACACGATCGCGCCGGGCACGTCGTTCGCGGTCGAGTTCACGGGCGGCTTCGGCCGGGAGGCCGCGTACCCGCTGCACCGGGCGGCGGGGCCGATAGCGCCGGTGCACAAGCTGCTGGCGGAGGACGGGGAGCGGGCGGGTGACCCGCTGCTGAAGCTGCTGGCGTACCACCCGACCCTGGGGGCGGACGAGTTCCTGCACGCGGCGCGGGAGGGGGCGGCGGAGCACGGGGAGTTCACGCGGTCGACGACGAGCGCGCTGCTGGAGGTGAGCGGGCGGGGCGTGAGCAAGGCGAGCACGCTGGAGCGCTACTGCGCGGCGCGGGGGATCGCCGCGGAGGAGGTCGTGGCCTTCGGCGACATGCCGAACGACATCGAGATGCTGACGTGGGCGGGCCGGTCGTACGCGATGGCCAACGCCCACCCGGAGGTGCTGGCCGCGACGACGGACCGTACGGCGGGGAACGAGGAGGACGGCGTGGCGCTGGTCATCGAGCAGTTGCTGCACGGACTTTGAGGCTACGCCGCAGCCGCCCCCGTCGCCCCGGTCGCCCCTGCCGCTCCCGGGCCGCCGCCGCCCGCCTCGCCGGCCGGCGCCGTCAGCGGAACCTCCCAGATCAGCGACGTCCCCCCGCCGCAGTCCCCCAGCCCCGGCCCGTACGTCGCCCGGCCGCCCAGTTCCTCCGCCCGCCGCTCGATGTTCCGCAGCCCGCTGCGCCGCCCGTACGGCGACAGCCCCCGCCCGTCGTCCGCCACCGTCAGCCGCACCGCGTCCCGCCCGTCCGGCAGCTCCGCCGTCGCGTCGACCACCACCCCCACCTGCCCCGCCCCCGCATGCCGCGACGCGTTCGACAGCCCCTCGCGCAGCGCCGCCAGCAACTGCCGCGCGATCCGCTCGTCCACCCGCTCGTCCACCGCCCCCACGAAGCTCGTCGACGGCTGGAACCCCAGCGGTGCCGCGGCCGTCGCGACCTCCCGCAGCACCAGCGCCCGCAGCCCCGTCGGCGCCTGCTCGGGCTCCTGCTGCAGCGCGTAGATCGTGCCGCGGATCTCCTCGATCGTCAGCTCCAGCGCGTCCACCGCCGCGTCGATCCGCTGCCGCACCTCGGGCGCCCGCTCCAGCCGTTTCGCGCCCTGCAACTGCATGCCCGTCGCGAACAGCCGCTGGATCACCAGGTCGTGGAGGTCCCGCGCGATCCGGTCGCGGTCCTCGTACACCGCCAGCCGCTCCCGGTCCCGCTGCACCTCCGACAGCATCAGCGCCAGCGCGGCCTGCCCGGCGAACTGCGTCGCCGACTGCTTCTCCGTCTCCCGGTACAGCCGGCCGCCCGGGGCCCGCGGCAACGACAGCGCGCCGAGGACCTTCTTGCCGCTCCGCAGCGGCAGCATCATGCACGGCCCGAAGCGGCCCGCGCCGTCGCTCACCGCCCGCGGGTCGGCGGCGGCGTCGTCGAGGAACACCTCCTTGCCCGCCAGCAGCGCCCGCACCGTCGGGCTGTACGACGGCAGCACCCGCCCGACGAGGTCGTCCACCCCCTCCCCGGCCACGGCCACCACCTCCAGCCACTCCGGCCCCTGAGCCGCACCGGCCTCGCCGGGTGCACCAGCCCTGCCACCCGCAGCGCCGCCGGCACCCCCGCCGCCCGGGCCGGGACCGGCACCGCCCGCGGCACCGACCGCCACCTCGCCCCCCGACCGTGGCAGCAGCACCACCCCCGCCATCGCGTCCGCGAGTCCCCGCGCCTGCTCCGCGATCACCCCCAGCGCGTCCCGCGCGTCGGCGCTCGACAGCAGCGCGGTGGTCACGGCGTGCGCCCCGTCGATCCACCGCTCCCGCTGCCGCGTCTCCAGGTGCAGCCGCGCGTTGCCGATCGCGATGCCCGCCTCGGTGGCGATGATCCGTACGAGGTGCAGGTCGTCGTCCCGGAACCGGCCGCCGCCGCGCTTCTCCGACAGCACCAGGTCCCCGAAGTACCGCCCGTCCACGTCGATCGGCACCGTCAGCGTCGTCCCCGGCGCGTCCGGGATCTCGTCGAGGCGCGCCCGGTCCACCTCGTCCACGCCGTACGACGCGAACTCGTCGAGATCACCGCTCTGCTCGTCGATCACCACGATCGACGCGTACCGCGCCCCCGCCAGCTCCGCCGCCGTCTGCGCGATCACGTCGAGCGTGGGGTGGAGCTGCAGCCCCGTGCCGATGGAGCGCATGGCGGCGAGCAGCTGCGTCACGCGCTCGGCCAGTTCGCTGGAGACCCCCTGGAGTCCCCGGGTGGCGCGGGCGGCGGCGTCCATGGAGTCGGCAGCGGTCATGTCCCGAGGGTAATAAGCGGCTCTCGGTGGGGAAAGTCGGGATTGTCGCTTACGTTCGATGTCCGCGGGCTGTCCGCGTCCTCGTGCGGGCACGGGGACGGGTGCGCCCGCTCCCGTGCCAGCGTGCGGCGGAACGGGCCGTCCGCCTCCGCCAGCTCCGCGTACGAACCGCGCTGCACCACCCGGCCCCGGTCCAGCACCACGATCTCGTCCACCGCGGCCAGCCCCGTCAGCCGGTGGGTGATCAGCACCGTCGTCCGGCCCTCGGTGGCGGCGAGGAGGTCGGCGGTCAGGGCGTCGGCGGTGGGCAGGTCGAGGTGCTCGGCGGGTTCGTCGAGTACGAGCACGGGGAAGTCCGCGAGCAGCGCGCGGGCCAGCGCGAGGCGCTGGCGCTGGCCGCCGGAGAGCCGGGCGCCGTGTTCGCCGACGGGGGTGTCGAGGCCGCTGGGCAGGGTCTCGACCCAGTCCAGGAGGCGGGCGGCGGCGAGGGCGGCGCGCAGGTCGTCGTCGGTGGCGTCGGTGGGGGTACCGCCCATGCCGTTCAGGCCATGGGGGAGGGCGAGGCGGAGGTTCTCGCGCAGGGTGCTGTCGAAGAGGTGGGCGTCCTGGGCGCAGAGGCCGACGAGGCGGCGTACGGCATCGGGGTCGCAGGCGAGAGCGTCGGCGGTGCTCTCGTTGGAGAGCAGTGCTCTCGTGGGAGAGCGGTGCTCCGGTGAGCGGTGCTCCGAAGCGAGAGCGGTGCTCTCGACCGCGTCGCCGCCCAGCCGGTATGTCCCCGCGACCGGATCCAGGAACCGCAGCAGCACGTGCGCCAACGTCGTCTTCCCCGACCCCGACGCACCCACCACCGCGACCCGCCGCCCGCGCGTCAGCGTGAGATCCACACCGTCCAGCGCCAGCCCGTCCTGCCCCGGATGCCGCGCCGACACCCCCGTCAGCGCCACCGGGTACGGATCGGCCGGCGGCCGCCCCGTACCCTCCGCGGCCGGCGGCGGCGCATCGAGGATCTCGTCCACGCGCTCCGCGCTCCGCCGCACCCGGGCCCGCTGTTGCAGCGCCAGCGGCATCCCGTTCACCGCCTCGAACGCCGCGAGCGTCCCGAGCACCACCACCCCCAGCCACACGCCGCCCAACCGCCCCTCGTGCACCGCCTGCGCTCCGGCCGCCGCCGCACCCACCACCGTCAGTCCGCAGATCAGCGCCGACAGACCCGCGCCCAGCGCGAGCGCCGCGGCGCTGCGGGCGGCGATACGGGTCAGCCGGCGGTCGGCGTCGCGGAGCGCGGCGAGGCGGCGGGGCAGGGCGCCGGCGACGGCGAGTTCCGCCGTACCGGTGAGGACGTCGACGACCTCCGTGGCGAGCGCCGCCCGCGCCGGCGCGAGCCGGGCCTCCGTACGCCGGGCCGTGGCCACGGCCAGCAGCGGCACCCCGACGCCCGCCGCCAGCAGCCCGACCGCGAGCACGGCACCCGCCTCCGGCAGCAGCACGGCCGCCGTCCCGACCGACGCGGCGCCGACGAGGGCCGCGGCGGAGACGGGCAGCAGCCAGCGCAGGTAGCGGTCCTGAAGGGTGTCGGTGTCCGCGACGAGCCGGGTGAGCAGGTCACCGCGGCGGTGCGGGGCGAGGCCGGCGGGGGCGAGGCGTTCGAGCCGGGTGTACACGGCGACGCGGAGGTCCGCGAGGATCCGTAGCACGGCGTCGTGGGAGACGAGGCGCTCGGTGTAGCGGAAGACGGCGCGCCCGATGCCGAACGCGCGGGTCGCGGTCACGGCGACCATCAGGTACAGCACCGGCGGCTGCTCCGAGGCGCGGGAGATCAGCCACCCGGAGACGCCCATGAGCCCGACCGCGGACGCGAGGGCGAGCGCCCCGAGCAGCGCGGCGAGCGCCAGCCGCCCCCGGGCGGTCCTGCTCCGGAGCGCGCTGCCGCCCCGGCGCGGAGGGCCGGGCTCGTCCGACCCGCCGCGGCGGGTGGCGGCACCGTCGGCGCCTTCGCCCCGTACGGACACGGCCGCCGGCACCGCCGCCGACACGGCCGTCGTCGGCACGGCCGCCGCCGACACGGCCGCCGCCGACACGGCCGCCGCCGACACGGCCGTTGCCGACACGGCCGTCGTCGGCACGGCCAGCACCGGTGCCGAGACCCCGGCCTGCGCCGGCGCCGCGGCCCGTACGGCATGTGTGCTCGCGGCGGCCGGAGTACGGCCCTCCCCCAGCCGCACCACCCGGTCCGCCACCGCCAGCAGCGCCGGGCGGTGCGCCACGAGCAGCACCGTGCGGCCCCGGGCCAGCCGGCCGATCGCGGCGGTGACGGTGGCCTCGGTGTCGCCGTCGAGGGTGGCGGTCGGCTCGTCGAGGAGGACCACCTGCCGGTCGGCGAGGAACGCCCGCGCGAGGGCGACCCGCTGCCGCTGGCCGGCGGAGAGCCCGGCGCCCGCCTCGCCGAGGACGGCGGCGGGGTCGAGGTCGCCGGCGGCGGCGTCGCGGAGCGCCTGCGCGACCTCGGCGTCGGTGGCGTCGGGGCGCGGGAGGCGGACGTTGTCGGCGACGGTGCCGGCGAAGAGAGCGGGCCGCTGCGGTACCCAGGCGACCTGTGCGTGCCAGCTCGCCAGGTCGAGGGCGGCGAGGTCGCGCCCGCCTACGAGCACCCGGCCGGCCGCGGGCCGTACGAGACCGAGGAGCGCGGCGAGGAGCGTGGACTTGCCGGCGCCGGAGGGCCCGGTCAGCGCCACGGTCTCGCCGGGGCGGAGGGTGAGGCTCGTACGCGGGAGGGAGTCCTCGGACCGGCCGTCGTGCCGCACGACGAGCCCGTCGAGGGCGAGGGCGGCGTCGCGTGCGTCCGGGCAGGCGCTGTCGGCGGGGGGACCTACCCTTGGGCGGGCGTGCGGGGTGGACTGCGTTGGTGCGGGGGCGGCCGTGGTCTTTTCTGCCCCTCCCCGTTCCAGGACCGCGAAGACCCGGTCCGCCGCCGCCAGGCCCTCCGCCGCGGCGTGGTAGTGCGTGCCGACCTGGCGCAGCGGCAGGTACGCCTCCGGGGCCAGGATCAGCACCACCAGCCCGGTGTACAGGTCCAGTTCGCCGTGCACCAGCCGCATGCCGATGGTGACGGCGACCAGCGCCACCGAGATCGTCGCCAGCAGCTCCAGCGCGAACGACGACAGGAAGGCGATCCGCAGCGTGCGCATCGTCGCGCGGCGGTAGTCGGCGGTGATGGTGCGGATGTTGTCGGCCTGCGCCTTCGCGCGGCCGAAGACCTTGAGCGTCGGCAGGCCGGAGACCACGTCGAGGAAGTGGGCCGAGAGCCGGGACAGGGTGCGCCACTGCCGGTCGGTGGCCGCCTGGGTGGCCCAGCCGATGAGCATCATGAAGACCGGGATCAGCGGCAGGGTGCCGGCGATGATCGCGGCGGAGACCCAGTCGTCGGTGACGATGCGCGCCAGGACGGCCGCGGGGACGACGACGGCGAGGCCCAGTTGGGGCAGGTAGCGGGCGAAGTAGGCGTCCAGGGCGTCGATGCCGCGGGTGGCGAGTGCGGCGAGTTCGCCGGTACGGAGGTCGTCGGCGGGGAGGTCGTCCGTACGGGGGTCCGTTCCCGGTTCGCCGGTGCGGGCTTCGTCCCCCGCGTCCTGTCCCGCCGGAGCGCGGGAACCGTCGATCCGTACCGCCTCCGTCAGCAGCCGCATCCGCAGCTCCGACTTGACCTCCGCACTCGACCGGTGCGCCGCCAGCTCCGTCAGCCAGCTCACCACCGCCCGCCCCACGGCGACCGCCGCGAGCAGCAGCAGCGGCGTACGCAGGCCGGTGGCCGACATGCCGTCCTCGAAGGCGCCGACGACGATCTCCGCCATCAGCACCGCCTGCGCGATGAGCAGCCCCGCACCGGCGGCGCCCAGCGCGACCGTGGCGAGCAGGAACCACCGGGTGGCGCGCGCGTACCGGGCCAGGCGCGGGTCGACGGGCTTCATGTCACCGGCCCGCCCCGCCGGCACCTGAACCGCCGGCACCCGAACCGCCGGCCCCCGAACCGTCCGCACCCGAACCGCCCGCGGCGACCGCCGCGTGCGCTTCCGGCGCGATGTGCTGCGTACCGATGCGCTTGCGGAACACCCAGTACGTCCACCCCTGGTACAGCAGCACCACCGGCGTGGCGATCCCCGCGCACCACGTCATGATCTTCAACGTGTACGGCGTCGACGAGGCGTTCTCCGCCGTCAGGCTCCACGCCGGGTTCAGGCTCGACGGCATGACGTCCGGGTACAGCGCGAGGAACAGCGTCGCGACCGTCGCCACGATCGTCACCCCGGAGTAGAGGAACGACCATCCCTCCCGGCCCGCCGCCACCGCGCCGATCGCGCAGAACAGCGCCGCCACCGCCGCGATCAGCGTCACCAGGCTCCGCTCGTCGCCGGTGTCCGACTGGAGCCACAGCAGGAAGCCGAGCGCCAGCGCCGCCGTCGCCGTACCGAGGACGGTGGCCAGCCGGCGCGCCCGCATCCGGATGTCGCCGACGGTCTTCAGCGCCGTGAACACCGCGCCGTGGAAGGTGAAGAGGAAGAGCGTGACCAGCCCGCCGAGCAGCGCGAAGGGGTTGAGCAGGTCGAAGACGTCGCCGACGTACTCCTTGTCGGGGCCGATCTGCACCCCGCGCACGATGTTGGCGAACGCCACTCCCCACAGGAACGCGGGCAGCAGGGAGGCCCAGAAGATGGCGAGTTCCCAGTTGCGCTGCCAGTGCTCCTCGGGGCGCTTGGCCCGGTACTCGAAGGCCACGCCGCGGATGATGAGGCAGACGAGGATCAGGAGAAGGGGCAGGTAGAAGCCGGAGAAGAGGGTGGCGTACCAGTCGGGGAAGGCGGCGAAGGTGGCGCCGCCCGCGGTGAGCAGCCAGACCTCGTTGCCGTCCCAGACGGGGCCGATGGTGTTGATGAGCACGCGCCGCTCGGCGCGGTTGCGGGCCAGCACCCGGGTGAGGACGCCGACGCCGAAGTCGAAGCCCTCCAGGAAGAAGTAGCCGGTCCACAGGACGGCGATCAGGACGAACCAGACGACGTGCAGTTCCATGGTGTGATCCCCTCTCCCTCAGTACGAGAAGGCCATGGGCCGGTCGGAGTCCTCGCGGTCGTGGCCGCCGATCTTCGTCGGCGGGTTGCGGTCGGACTCGGTGAGTTCGGGCGGCCCCGCCTTCACGTACTTGATCATCAGCTTGGCCTCGATGACGGCGAGGGCCGCGTACAGGAGCGTGTAGACGCTGAGCGAGGTGATGACCTCGCCCTGCGAGACGCCGGGGGAGACGGCGGAGGAGGTGGGCAGGACGCCGTAGACGACCCAGGGCTGGCGGCCCATCTCGGTGAAGATCCAGCCCCAGGCGTTGGCGACGAGCGGGAAGAGGAGGGTGTAGAAGGCGAGCCGCCAGTACCAGCCGCCGAGGCGCGCGCCGAGTTCGCGGTCCTTGGTGAGGGCGAGCCGGGGGACCTCGTCCTCGCCGGTACGGAGCCGGTCGGCGAGCCAGAAGCGGCGGCGGGTGAGCCAGAGCCCGAGCATGCCGAGGCCGAGGGAGGACATCCCGAAGCCGATCATCCAGCGGAAACTCCAGTACGCGACGGGGATGTTGGGCCGGTAGTCGCCGAGCCCGAACGTGTCGTCGTACTTCTCCTTGAGCTCCTCGTTGGTGGGGTTGATGCCGGGGACCTCGTCGGAGAAGTTGTCGTGGGCGAGGAACGACAGCACGCCGGGGACCTCTATGGCGACCCTGTTGTGGCCCTTGTCGACGTCGCCGATGGCGAAGAGCGAGAAGGGCGCGGGCGCCTCGGTCTCCCACAGGGCCTCGGCGGAGGCCATCTTCATCGGCTGCTGGTCGTACATGATCTTGCCGAGCCGGTCGCCGGTGAACGCGGTCAGCAGCCCGGCGACGACCATCGTCAGCAGGCCCAGCCGCAGCGAACTCCGCATGACGGCGACGTGCCGGCCGCGCATCAGGTGGTACGCGGCGATGCCGACGACGAACGCGCCGCCGGTGAGGAAGGCCGCGGTGATGGTGTGGGAGAACTGCGCGATGGCCGTGTTCTGGGTGAGTACGCGCCAGAAGTCGGTCAGCTCGGCGCGGCCGGACTCCTCGTTTATGCGGTAACCGACCGGGTGCTGCATCCAGGAGTTGGCGGCGAGGATGAAGTAGGCGGAGAGCACGGTGCCGACCGCGACCATCCAGATGCAGGCGAGGTGGATCTTCTGCGGCAGCCGGTCCCAGCCGAAGATCCACAGGCCGATGAAGGTGGACTCGAAGAAGAAGGCGATCAGGGCTTCGAAGGCGAGGGGTGCGCCGAAGACGTCGCCGACGAAGCGGGAGTAGTCCGACCAGTTCATGCCGAACTGGAACTCCTGCAGGATGCCGGTCACCACGCCCATGGCGATGTTGATCAGGAAGAGCTTGCCCCAGAACTTCGTCGCCCTGAGGTACTTCTCCTTGCCCGTGCGCACCCAGGCCGTCTGCAGGCCGGCGACGAGGGCGGAGAGGGAGATCGTCAGGGGGACGAAGAGGAAGTGGTAGACGGTGGTGATCCCGAACTGCCAACGCGCCAGGGTCTCCGGGGCGAGTGCCAGATCCACGAGGGCTCCTCTCCGCGATCACGGGCACGGCACTGACGATGATCCACGCGCCGGTCGGCCCGGTGGGGCCGTGGCGGCATGGCATACGGGGGTAAACCCCTACGAACAGCACCGCTCGTGAATGCGTTCACATTCACAAGGCCCAGTGTGGCACAGAGCTTCCCGGACCTTTCAGGGGGGTCCCCTACGTCTGGTTTCGGGGCGTCTGGGGGCATGACGGCGGGGCCGCCGAGAGCGGTGCTCTCGGCATGGAGCACCGCTCAGCGCCGAGAGCGGCGCTCACTGCCTCGGCCCACCTCTGCCCGGCCTGCCCGGCCTGCGGCCCCGGTCTACAGTTCCTTCCGGAACTCCTCCGCCACCGCCAGCAGGATGTCGTTCGCCTCGCGTTCGCCCACCGACGCCCGCACTCCGTCCCCCGCGAACGGCCGGACCACCACGCCCGCCGCCTCGCACGCCGCCGCGAAGTCCATGCTCCGCTCCCCCAGCCGCAGCCAGACGAAGTTCGCGTGCGTCTCCGGCACCGTCCAGCCCTGCGCCAGCAGCCCCTCCCGCACCCGCGTGCGCTCAGCGACCAGCGACTCCACCCGCTCCAGCAGCGCCGCCTCGCTCCGCAGCGACGCGATCGCCGCCTCCTGCGCGATCTGGCTCACCCCGAACGGCACCGCCGTCTTCCGCAGCGCCGCCGCCACCGGCTCGTGCGCCACCGCGAAGCCGACCCGCAGCCCCGCCAGCCCGTACGCCTTGCTGAAGGTGCGCAGCACGCAGACGTTCGGCCGGTCCCGGTAGATCTCCAGGCCGTCCGGGATCCCGCCGTCCACGCCGTCGTCCCGGACGAACTGGCAGTACGCCTCGTCCAGCACCACCAGCACGTCCTGCGGCACCCGGTCGAGGAAGCGCTCCAGCTCCCCGCGGCGCACCGCCGTGCCCGTCGGGTTGTTCGGGGTGCAGACGAAGATCAGCCGGGTGGCGTCCGTCACCGCGTCCGCCATCGCGTCCAGGTCGTGCCGCTCCTCCGCCGTCAGCGGAACCTGCACCGACCGCGCCCCCGAGATCTGCGTGATGATCGGGTACGCCTCGAACGACCGCCAGGCGTAGATCACCTCGTCGCCCGGCCCGGCCGTGGCCTGCAGCAACTGCTGTGCCACGCCCACCGACCCGGTGCCCGTGGCGACGTGCTCGGGCGGTACGCCGAGGCGTTCGGCGATCTCGGCGGTCAGCGCGGCGCAGGCCATGTCGGGGTAGCGGTTGAAGCTCCCGGCCGCCGCGATCGCCGCCTCCAGCACGCCGGGCAGCGGCGGGAAGGGGTTCTCGTTCGAGGAGAGCTTGTACGCGGCCGCCCCGGCCCCGGCCCCCGCGGCCCCCGCACCCGAAGCGGCGGCCGCCGGCTTGCCCGGCTTGTACGTCGGGATGCCCGCCAGCGCAGCCCGCAGCCGGGGAGCCGCGGCCTCCCCCGGAGCCCCCGCATCCCCCGCAGTCCCGGCAGTCTCAGCAGCCCTGGGAGTCTTGTCGTTCGTCACCGCGGTCCTCCTCGACCCAGCCCGTACCCTGCCGTTACGCGCCACACCTGCCGCCCCCGCCGGGCCCCGCGGACGGGGCCGCACCCGCGGGGGGCGCATCCACCCTCGCGCGCACGGGTGGCGGACGCCATGGCGCGCATCACCCGTGAAGGTGACTGAGACCTCTTCGAGACCTTCGTACCACGGCAGGTGTCACCCAGCTTGCGCCATGGACCCATGGTCGACAATGGTGCAACCACTTGGCATTCCATGGTCGTTTGACCGATGCGCTCCTGCAGAATCGTGCCTGTCAGTTACGGTTCGGATTCTCCCGCAATCGAGCCATCCGAGCCCTACTATCAGCTCGCGATGACAAGCCTGCCTGACTATGCGGCTTGCACGGGGGACTACGTACGTGCTTGAAGAAAGAAGGCGCATGACCGGCTCGATCCAACCGCAAGTGAGCCGGCCGCCCAGCCGCAAGCTGGCGCGGGCGGGCATCCGCGATGTCGCCGCCGCGGCGGGCGTCTCGATCACGACCGTCTCCGACGCGCTGAACGGGAAGGGCCGGCTGCCGGAGGCGACCCGCCGCCACGTCCGCGAGGTCGCGGACCGCCTCGGCTACCGGCCGTCGGCCGCCGCCCGCGCGCTGCGCACCGGCAAGTCGGGGCTCATCGGCTTAACGGTGACGACGTACGGGGAAGAACCTTTCACCTTCACCGAGTTCGCGTACTTCGCCGAGATGGCCCGTGCGGCGACCTCCGCCGCCCTCGCCCGCGGCTACGCGCTGGTGATCCTCCCCGCGACCTCCCGGCACGACGTGTGGTCCAACGTGGCCCTCGACGGCACGGTGGTCATCGACCCGGCCGAGGGCGATCCCGTCGTCAGCGAGATCGTCCGCCAGGGCATCCCCGTCGTCAGCGACGGCCGCCCCGGCGGCTCCCTGCCGGTCACCGCCTGGGTCGACAACGACCACCAGGCCGCCGTCATGGAGCTGCTCGACCACCTCGCCGATGCCGGCGCCCGCCGTATCGGGCTGCTCACCGGCACCAGCACCGACACGTACACCCGGCTGTCCACCACCGCGTACCTCACCTGGTGCGAGCGCGTCGGACAGGACCCGGTCTACGAGTCCTACCCCGCCCACGACCCGCGCGCCGGGGCCGTGGCCGCCGACCGGCTGCTCGCCCGCCCCGACCGGCCGGACGCCGTCTACGGCCTCTTCGACCCCAACGGCACCGACCTCCTGGCCGCCACCCGGCGCTACGGCCTGCGGGTGCCCGACGACCTGATGCTCGTCTGCTGCAGCGAGTCCCCGGGCTACGCCTCCACGGACCCGCCCATCACCACGCTCTCCCTCAAGCCGCGCCGGATCGGCACGGCCGTCGTGCAGCTGCTGATCGACGCCATCGAGGGAGTCGACGCGGGCCGTCCCATCGAGCAGGTCATACCGACGGACCTGATCGTGCGGGCGTCCTCGCAGCGGCGCCCGCCGCGTACGGTCGTCAGCGCCCCGCGCCGCCCGGCGTAGCGGCGCGGGCAGCGCCACGGGCCGTACGGCCCCCGCGCGCCCGGCCGTCCGCTGTCCGCTGTCCGCACCGCCGTCCACCCCCCGCCGTACGCCCCGTGCGACGCGGCGAGGGGTGCCCCGCGGCGGTGCTCCGCGGCCCTTCGGGCCCGCCCGCCCCGTGCCGTACGACAACTCATGACCGCTTGCGGCCCCGCCCCCGCCGATTCCCGTGCCGGTCCTGCCCCGTTTGCCCGGTTCTGGTGGGTCGGCGGGCGGCGTCTTCCGCAGCCGGAGCCAATTGGCGGCCCCTGGTACCGCACAAGCTGCGACAGGCATTTCTATGATGGGCGCACGCACACCGCGGATCTCCCCCACGGCACGGGGGAGCGGCACCTGGTCCCATGGCGGCCCGGTCGTGTCCCGGTGGCAGAACGGCTAGGCGGTGGAGGGGTTCGATGCAACAGGGGGCCGGTCAGACGCCGGGGCTGCGGACCACGGCTGGGGTGCCCGCCGGGGCGGCACCCCCCGTCCCCGCGGCACCCGCCGCCGGCGACGCCTACGGGGAGGCCGACGACGGGTACACCCCGACACAGGCCGACCTGCCGGTGATCAGGCCCGGGGAGAGCGGCGGCTACGGCCCGCTGTACGTCGTCGGCGACGTCCACGGCTATCTCGACGAGCTGCGCGCCGCCCTGCGCGCCCAGGGCATCATCGACGAGGCCGACCGCTGGACCGCGGGGAACACCCGCGTGTGGTTCCTCGGCGACTTCACCGACCGCGGCCCCGACGGCATCGGCGTCATCGACCTCGTCATGCGGCTGTCCGCCGAGGCGGCCGCCGCCGGCGGCTACTGCAAGGCGCTCATGGGCAACCACGAGCTGCTGCTGCTCGGCGCCAAGCGCTTCGGCGACACGCCGGTCAACTCCGGTGCCGGCACCGCCTCCTTCCAGGCCGCCTGGCTGCTCAACGGCGGGCAGCGCACCGACATGGAGCGGCTGGAGGACGTCCACCTGCAGTGGATGGCCCGGCTCGACGCCATCCACGAGGAGGACGACCACCTCCTGGTGCACTCCGACACCACCGCGTACCTCGACTACGGCGACTCCATCGAGGGCGTCAACGACACCATCCACGACATCCTCGCCCGCTCCGACGCGGACGAGGTGTGGGACCTCTTCCGCAAGTTCACCAAGCGCTTCGCCTTCCGCGACGAGGAGACGGGCCCCTCGGCGGTACGGGAACTGCTCGGCCGGTACGGCGGCGAGCGGCTGGTGCACGGGCACAGCCCGATCCCGTATCTGCTCGGGGAGGTGCCCAGCGAGGACACCGACGGCGAGGAGCGGGGCGCCGCGGTGCAGGGCCCGCACATCTACGCGGACGGCCTGGCCATCGCCATGGACGGCGGGGTCACCATGGCCGGAAAACTGCTTGTCGTGCGACTTCCGCTGGTCGGGCGGTAGCGGCACATCAGCCTCACGTGCTCTAATACGGAACCTCCTTTTCTGAAAAGACACTTATCCGCCATACGCGAAGCGCTCTACCATCGGTAATAGGCTCTGCCGCCCAGGGCCTAGCGCCGCAGGCACGCTCCGTCCCCGTTTGCCTTGTTGCCTGCCCATCCGGGGGAGCACAAGCACATGACCAGTGCGTCGCATCTGCTGACGGAGGACCGCCCGGACTTCGAGCGGCTCCTCGATTCCGCGCTGCACAGTGCCGAGTTCACGGTCGGCGCCGGCCGCGGCCGGCCGCTCGCCCCCGAACAGCTCCGGGCCCGGGCCCTCGGTGCCACGGCGGAGATCTCCGCGAGCGCGTCGGCCGAATACGAGCGTTACGTGGAGCTGCGTGCCGAGCTGCGCCGGCCCTCGGTGAGCGGCGGCGTCGGCGGGGGCGGAACCCTGGGCGGCGCGGAGGGCATCCGCTTCAGCGGCGCGCGGGCCGGCGGCCAGGGCGGCAGCTCCAGCGCGGGCGTGGCCGCCGCGGCGGCGGTACTGGTGCCCGTGCTGGCCGGTACGGCCGCGGTGATCTTCCTCCTCGTCGGCTATCTCCTGCACCTGATGGACCCCGAGCCCTCCGTGGCGTCCTCGATGCGCACGGCGGGCTGGATCTTCGCGATTCTCGCCGTCGCCGCCATCGTCATCTCGATGGTCGCGCTGCTGCTGACCGCGGTGCGCAACGGCTCGACGTCCATCAGGGCGGCGGCCAGCCGCGATCTGACCGAGCAGGTCGACCGCGCCCGTGAGGAGTGGCGCGCGGCGCTGCTGGAACGGGGCATCGAGCCCTTCATCGAACAGGCCCTAGCGGGCGGCGAGTCCGGCCGCGGGGACGGCGCCGGCGGGTCCGACGGCCTCGACGGCGGCGACCTCGACGGGCTCGACGGGCTCGACGGCGGCGGACCCGACGGCGGCGGTGGCGGCGGGGCGTACCCGGCGGTGCGTACGACCGACCCCACCGTCACCCGCACCCCGCGCCTGGGCTACTCCCGCCCGGCGTTCTCCAGCCCCGACGACGGCCAGTCGGCGGACGGGCCGAGCTACTCGAGCCCGGACTTCACCAGCCCCGACTACGGCGGTCCCGAGCACGACCCGGACTGACCCGGCCGGGCGGCGGTGCCGCGCGAGTAATCGGTTGTCCGCGCCCGTACGCGCGTCCTAGATTCAGCACCATGTCCCGGCTGCACATCTTCGACATGGACGGCACCCTGCTGCACGGCTCCTCCGCGAACATCGAGCTGGCGCGCCAGTTGGGACTGGTCGCCGAGTTCCAGGCGCTGGACGCGGCGTTCGGCTCCGGCGAGATCGACACGTACCAGTACGCGGGCCACGCGCACGGCATGTGGAGCAGCCTCACGCCCGAGATCCTGGCCCGCGCCTTCGCGGGCGCGCCGTGGCTCGCGGGGATCCGCGAGGTGTGGGCGGACATCACGGAGCGCGGGGAGCACTGCGCGGTCATCTCCCTGGCGCCGGGGTTCTTCGTCGAACGGCTGCTGGAGTGGGGGGTGCACGCGGCGCACGGGTCGCGTTTCCCGGCGCTGCCGTTCCGCGAGCCGGTGGACATGGCGGGCATCCTGGGGCCGCCGGACAAGGTGCGGATAGCGGATCTGCTCTGCGCGGAGTACGGGCTGACGCGCGCGGACTGCGTGGCGTACGGGGACTCCATGTCGGACACCGACCTGTTCGCGGTGGTGCCGCGTTCTGTCGCCGTCAACGCCGACCACCACGTGAGCGGGCTCGCGTCGCACGCGTACAGCGGGCGGGACCTGCGGGAGGCCTACGCGCTGACGCGTACCACCGGATGACGCGCCGCTAGCCGCCGGGGGAGCCGCCGGTGAGGAAGTCGTCCGCGAGGACGGCGAGGACGCCCTCGATGTTCATCCGCAGGTACGCGCGCAGGCTGGGCGGGACGACGTCGACGGAGTCGACGCCCTCGCGGGAGAAGGGGATGCGTACCGCCTCGTACTCGCCGCGGGGCTCGTCGACTTCGGGCCCGTGGCGCCGCGTCAGGTCCATGGACGTGAGCCGGCAGGCGAAGAAGTGCTGCACCTTCACCCCGCGTTCGCCCTCGGGCACGGTGTCGACGAAGACGGGGACGACGCCGGTGACACGGGCACCCAGCTCCTCGTCGACCTCCCGGTGCAGCGCGGCGACGACGGAGGCGTCGGCGGGCTCGACGCCGCCGCCGGGGGTGATCCAGTAGGGCTCGCGGCCCGGCTTGGTGCGCTTGATGAGCAGCATCTCGTCGCCGTCGAGGAGGACGGCGCGGGCGGTGCGCTTGACCACGGGCCGGTGGGACACGGTCATGGGGAGTATGTGGCACGCGGCGCGCCCGTCGAAACCCGCGGCCGCCGCGGGAAACCGGCGGGCGGGTGCGTACGGCGGAAACACCCCCGTCCCGCCGCGCCGGGCGCGCACGGGGCGCGGCGGCACGGCGGGACGGGCGGGAGCCGGGGGTGGGGCGCCTGGGCCGTCACCGCCGCTTGTCGTCGTCGCCGGGCATGGGGTCGTCCGTACCGTAGACGCGGTGCGTGGTGCCGCTCTGGTCGGTGCCCGGCCTGCTCTCGTGGGCGGTGCCGCCGGTGAGGTCGCTGTGCGTGGTGCGGCCGGACCGGTCGTCGGCGCCGGGCGCGGGCGACGTACGGGACGACGTGCCGCCGGACGTGCCGGACTCGCCGCCCTTCATGCCGGCCGAGCCCGAAGTGCCGGACGTGTCACCGGACATGCCGTGCTTGCCGCCGCGCATGCCGTGTTTGCCGTGCTTGCCGTGCTCGTGCTCACCGTGGCCGCCGCGCATGTCCTCGTCGGACTTGCGCATGTGGCCGGCGTCCTTGCCGTGGCCGTGGCCGTGCTCGGTGCCGTACTCGCGGCGCGTGCCCGTGGTCTGGGCGGCACGGTTGGAGACGTCGCCGCGGCGGCTGCTGCTCGCGCCGGACTTCTTCGCCAGACCCGCGAGGCCGAGGAGGCCGGCCAGGCCCAGCAGGCCCCAGTTGCTGGCGCTGTCGCCCTTCGGGCCGCGCGGGCCCTGCTGCTGCTGAACGGTGGTCTGGGGGCTGTCCGCCGGGGCGGCGGGCTGCGCGCTCGCGCCGGTCAGGGGGGCCAGGGCGATGATCCCGGCCGCGCCCAGTGTTGCGGCGATCTTACGCATGGTGTGATCTCCCTTGAGAGCTGTGCCGACGGGCGTCTCGAACGCGGCTCTCGACCCGCGTGCCCGCGGCTCCCCCACACACCATGAACACATGCATTGCCTGGTTACGCGAGTTTTATCCCCTTTGCCCGGGCGGTACGGCCTCAGCGGGCGAGGGCGTACGCCAGCGCTTCGCGCAGGTCGGCGACGAGGTCCGCGGTGTCCTCGACGCCCGCGGAGAACCTGACGAAGCCCTCCGGCACCGCGTCCCCGCCCCACCGTCCGCGCCGCTCCGCGGTCGTGCGCACGCCGCCGAAGCTCGTCGCCTCGTCGACCAGCCGCGCCGCGCCGAGGAACCGCTCCGCGGCCGCCCGGTCCGGCAGCGTGAACGCCACCACGCACCCGTACCGCCCGCCGCGCATCTGGCGCGCGGCGAGCGCGTGTGCGGGGTCGGACGGCAGCCCGGGGTGGCGCACGTCCCGTACCCCGGGCGTCGCGCGCAGCGCTTCGGCCACGGCGAGGGCGTTCGCCGCCTGGCGCGCGGTACGCAACTCCAGCGTCGCCAGCGAACGGTGCGCCAGCCACGCCTCCATCGGCCCGGGGATGGCGCCCGCGGTCTTGCGCCAGGTGCGCAGCCGGCGGGCGAGCGCGGGGTCGCGGGTGACGGCGTAGCCGAGGAGGACATCGCCGTGGCCGGTCAGCGCCTTGGTGCCGCTGGCGACGGAGAGGTCGGCGCCGAGTTCCAGGGGGCGCTGGCCGAGGGGGGTGGGCAGGGTGTTGTCGACGGCGACGAGCGCACCGGCGGCGTGGGCGGCGGCCGCCAGGCGCCGGATGTCGCAGACGTCGAGGCCCGGGTTGGAGGGGGTCTCCAGCCACAGCAGGCGGGCGCCGTCGAGGAGCGCGGCCTGCGCGTCGCCGGCGGTGGGGGCGGCGCGTACCTCGCTGCCGTGCTCTTCGAGGAGGGTGCGCAGGCCGCCGGGCACGAGGTTGTAGCCGTCGGCGGGCAGGACGACGTGGCCGCGCGGTGCGCCGTCCGGCGGCGGGGCGGGGACGGCCATGAGGACGGCGGTGATCGCCGCCATGCCGGAGGCGAAGGCCACGGCCTCGGCGGGGACGCCGGGCGACTCCAGCTCGGCGAGGGCGGCTTCGAGGCGGGTCCAGGTGGGGTTGGCGTCGCGGCCGTAGTCGTAGGGGGCGGCGGTGACGTCACCGGGGAGGTGGTAGTGGGCGGCGAAGGCGGGGCCGGGGAGGGCGGGTTCGTACGGCTCGGGGGCGGGGAGGCCGGCCCGTACGACGCGGGTGGCGTCGGCGGCTTCTGCGCCGGTGTCCTCGGGCGGGGTGGTGTCGGGGGTCATCGGCCGGCTCCTTCCAGGGCCGCGCGCGCCGCGGCGCCGCACTGCGCGCCGTAGCCGGCGCCGAACAGCGCGGCGTGCACGAGCAGATGGTGGAGTTGGTACAGCGGCACCCGGCCGCGCCGCCCGGGCAGCGGGCGGACCTCCTCGTACGCCCCGAGCAGCCGCCCGAGCTGCGGGCAGCCGAACAGCTCCAGGAACGCGAGGTCCACCTCGGGGTGGCCGCCCTGCGCGGCGGGGTCGACGAGGTGGGCGCGCTCGCCCGCGGACCACAGCACGTTGCCCGACCACAGGTCGCCGTGGATGACGGCGGGCGGCTGCGGCGGGCCTGCGACCTGGTCGATCACCGCGCAGAGGCGCTCGACGGCGCGGGTGTCGGCGGGTGTGAGGGCGCCGTTGTCAGTGGCGAGGCGTAGAAAGGGAAGCAGCCGGAGCCCGGCGTAGAAGGCGGGCCAGTCATCGGGGGAGGCAGGCGCATGTTCGGCGTGCTCAGGGGGTGGTTCCGCGGCCGGATCCGGGGTGCCGGGGCCGGTCGGGGCGACCGCGGTATCGGGGGTGCCGGGGGGATCGGGGGCTCCCGGGGACGGCAGCGGGAGCGAGCCGATGTAGGCGGGCCAGGGGGTGCCGTAGGCGGCGGCGGGTGTGTCGTGCAGGGCGGCGAGGTCGCGGCCGAGCCGCTCGGCCTGCGCCGGGGTCGCGGGGCCGGGCTCGATCCACTCCAGCAGGATCATCCCGGGCTCCGCGCCGAGGACGGCGGGGACGGGGATTGTGCCGGTGTCCGCGAGCAGGCGCAGGCCGTGCGCCTCGGCGGCGAAGAAGGCGGCGGGGGCGCCGGGGCGGGTCTTGGCGAAGACGCGGCGGCCGTCGGCGAGTTCGAGGCGGTGCGCGGCGGAGATGTCCCCGCCGCCGACGGGGCGCGCGGCGCGTACGTGCGTGCCGGCGAGCGCGGCGGCGCGGTCCGTGACGCCCTGGGGTGCGCCGGCCCGCCGGGCGGGGCCGCCGGGCGGCGGCCCGGCTGCCGGGGGGTTCACGGGCGGGCGGTGAGCTCGTCGCGTACGGCCTGCAGCAGGCCGTCGGCGGCGGTCTCGATCAGGTCGAGAGCCTCTTCGAAGCCGCGGGTGCCGCCGTAGTACGGGTCCTCGACGTCGGTCAGGTCGACGTCGGGCACGAAGGAGAGCAGCAGCCGCACCTTCTCGGCGTCCGCGGGCGTCGGCGCGATCTTGAGCAGCCGGCGGACGTGCCCGCCGTCCAGCCCGAGGACGAGATCGCGTTCGGCGAACCAGTCGGTCGTGAACTGCCGGGCGGTGTGCGCCAGCTCGTAGCCGTGCCCGGTGAGCACGGCGGCGGCGCGCGGGTCGGCGGCCTCGCCGACGTGCCAGCCGTCGGTGCCGGCGCTGTCCACCTCGATCTCGCCGTCGAGCCCCGCCTCCGCGACACGGGCGCGGAAGACGGCCTCGGCCATCGGCGAGCGGCAGATGTTGCCGGTGCAGACGAAGCAGACGCGGAAAGGCGGGGGGAGTGGGCGTTCGCTCGTTCGCATGCGCTCCATCCTGCCTCAGCCGGGGCGGGGGCGCCCGGTGCCGGTGGCCGGTTCCCGACTTTCCGGAGTCCGCCGCTCCGCGCCGGCCGCGGGGGGTCAGTCCCGGTCGAGCGCCATGCTCGTCGCCCACGACACGATGCTGATCACCAGTCCGCCGAGCACCGCCGTCCAGAAGCCGTCCACGTGGAAGCTCAAGTCCGATTTGTCCGCGATCCAGGAGGTGAGCATCAGCATCAGCGCGTTGATCACGAGCGTGAACAGCCCGAGGGTCAGCAGCAGTAGCGGCAGCGACAGGAGTTGCACGAGGGGCTTGACGACGAAGTTCACGACGCCGAAGATCAACGCGACCAGCAGCAGTGTGACGGCCTTGTCGGCGTTGTCGTGACCGGTCAGCCCGATGTCGGGGATCAGCCAGACCGCGACCGCGAGGGCGGCGGCGTTGGCGAGTGTTTTGATCAGAAAAGTCTTCATGGGTGTGATCGTTCCAGAGGTAGTCGGGAGCACCATGGACGCGGAGGGCGGAGCACGATGAAGGCATTCCGGCTGGACGACCTGGAGGCGGAGCGCCGTGCGAACGACGGAGCGTACCTCCAGTTCCTCCGGGAGCGGAACATGTCGGTGGGCCTGTACGCGCTGGACGCCGGATCGCCCGATCCGCAGCAGCCGCACAGCCAGGACGAGGTCTACGTGATCATGAGCGGTCGCGGCTCCGTCACCGTCGGCGACGAAACCCTGCAGGTCGGCAGGGGCTGCGTCGTCTACGTACCGGCGGGCGTGCCGCATCGTTTCCACCACATCACCGAGGATCTCCGGGTTCTGGTGGTCTTCTCTCCACCCGAGGCGTGAATCAGTCCCTCAGGGTCGCCTCGGGGTTCGTTCCGGGGTGGACCGGGGCAGGGGGCACTCCCGTCCGCCCGCCCGGCGACCTAGCATCGGAGGCACCGGGACAACCCCGGCGTACCCGAGGAGGAATGACCGTGTCCGTGAAAGAGATCACTGCGGGACTGCCGTGGTGGGTGACGTGGGTGCTGATCCCGGCGATCGTGCTGGTGGTCTTCGGCAGCCTGATCATGTGGGTGGTCGGCATCATCATCGGCCTGCTGTTCAAGGTCCTGCTGGCCGCGGCGCTGATCGCGGGTGCGATCTTCCTGGTGCGGAAGTTCATGAGCGCGTCGTCGTCGAAGAGCGACTGGTAGCCGACCCGCCCCGCCCCGCCTCCGGCGCTACCTCCGGCGCCGCCGACCGCCGCCGCCCCGGCGGCGGGAGGGGCCCTCGGGAGGAGCCGCGGCAGCGCCGGAGCCCGTACCCGCCCAGGAGCCGCCCGGCCCCTGTCCCGTACCGGACCCGGGCCCTGACCACGGCCCCTGCCCTGGCCCCTGTCCCGACCCGGATCCGTGTCCCGGCCCGGGTCCCGGACCCGGGCCCGGCTCCGCAGGCACCGGCCGCGGCCCCGGACCCGCCCCCGGCCCCGGCTTCGTCCCCGGTCCCCGGTGACGGTCGGCCGAGACGACGAGCGCCGCGAGGCCCGTCGTCAGCGGCACCGAGGCGACCAGCCCGATGCTGCCCACGAGGGTCCGTACGATCTCCTCCGCGACGAACTCGCTCGTCGCCACCGTGCCGACGCCCTGGTCGGCGATCGTGAAGAGCAGCAGCAGCGGCAGCGCCGCCCCCGCATACGCCAGGACCAGGGTGTTCACCACCGACGCGATGTGATCGCGCCCGATCCGCATCGCGGACGCGTACAGCTTCCGCCACGGCGCCGACGGATCCGCCTGCCGCAGCTCCCACACCGCGGACGCCTGCGTCACCGTCACGTCGTCCAGCACCCCGAGCGAGCCGATCAGCACCCCCGCGAGCAGCAGCCCGCTCATGTCGATGTCCGGGTACTGGGTGTGGATCAGCCCCGTGAAGTCGTCGGTGTTCCCGGTCAGTTCCGACCAGCCGATGAACAGCGAGCCCAGCAGCCCGATGAGCAGCAGCGACGCCAGCGTGCCGAGCGCCGCCACCGACGTACGCACGTTGAAGCCGTGGCACAGGTAGAGCGCGATCAGCATGATGGCACTGCCGCCGACCACCGCCACCACCAGCGGATTCGACCCGTCGAGGATCGCCGGCAGGATGAACAGGATCAGGATCGCGAAGCTCACCGCCAGCGCCGCGAGCGCCGCCAGCCCCCGCAGCCGCCCCACCACGACCACCGCCCCCGCGAACACCAGCGCCAGCGCCGCCATCGGCACCGTACGCACCACGTCGGAGACGGCGTACTGCAGCTCGCGCGGCGCCTTCGGCGAGTAGGAGACGACGAGTTCCTGCCCCACGTCGTACCGCCGGGACGCGTCCGGCGCGACGACCTCCGTGAACGTGCGCCCCGCGTGCTTGCCCGACGTCACCTCGATCGTCGCCTGCTCGCACACCGCGTCCTCGTCGGGACGCGGCTCGTCCGCGTCGCCGCCGCCGCCCGGCGGCCCCTGCTCCTGGATCTGCGCGCCCACGTCCGCGCACTTCACTTCCTCGACCTTCGTGACCTTCGCCCGCTGCCGCTCCTGGTCGAAGCCGATGCCGCTGCGCTCCCCCGCCGGTTCGTCACCCGGCCACAGCGCGATGAGCCCGGCGAGCACCGCCAGCGCGAACGGGACGAGCACCGCGGCGATCACCGTACGCAGCCGGTGCGAGGCGGGCGGAGCCGGAGCGCCGCCGTGGTCGTGGGAGTGGCCGTGCGAATGTGTCACGGCCAGATCATCGCAGGAGCCGCCCCGGGGCCCCCTTCCGCGCCGGGACGCAGGGCGGTTAGCGTAGGCGGAGAACTGCACACCGCGGGAGCTCGGAGCACCGGGCTGAGAGGGCGCTGACGGATCCGCAAAGGACCGAGGCTGCGCCGACCGCCGAACCTGTTACCGGGTAATGCCGGCGTAGGGAGTGGGTCTCCATGACCGTTTCGGATGCACGTACGCCCGCCACCGGGGACGCCGCGACACCGGCGGAGTCCGCGGAATCCACGGCGATCGGCTGGCACAAGGACCACGTCGAGCACCCCGCACGGCCCGACATCAGGGTCCCCGTGCGGCGCGTACACCTCACGAACGGCCGGGACGTGACGCTGTACGACACGTCCGGGCCGTACACCGACCCGACCACCGACACCGACGTACGCCGCGGGCTCACCCCGCTGCGCGACACCTGGATCATCGCCCGCGGCGACACCCAGGAGTACGCGGGCCGCCCGCCCCGCCCCGAGGACGACGGCCTCAAACACACCGCCCCGCGCGGCGGCCTGCGCAACCTCGACGCCGTCTTCCCCGGCCGCCCGCGCCAGCCGCGGCGCGCCCGCGGCGCGGCCGTCACGCAACTCGCGTACGCCAGACGCGGGGAGATCACCGCGGAGATGGAGTTCGTCGCGCTGCGCGAGCGCGTCGAGCCCGCCTTCGTACGCGACGAGATCGCCGCCGGCCGCGCCGTACTCCCCGCGAACGTCAACCACCCCGAGTCCGAACCGATGATCATCGGGAAGAACTTCCTGGTGAAGGTGAACGCCAACATCGGCAACTCCGCCGTCACCTCCTCCATCGAGGAGGAGGTGGAGAAGATGACGTGGGCCACCCGCTGGGGCGCCGACACGGTCATGGACCTGTCCACCGGCCGCAACATCCACACCACCCGCGAGTGGATCCTGCGCAACTCCCCCGTCCCCATCGGCACCGTGCCGCTCTACCAGGCCCTGGAGAAGGTCGACGGCCGCGCCGAGGAACTGACCTGGGACGTCTACAAGGACACCGTGCTCGAACAGTGCGAGCAGGGCGTCGACTACATGACCGTCCACGCCGGCGTCCTGCTGCGCTACGTCCCGCTCACCGCCCGCCGCAAGACGGGCATCGTCTCCCGCGGCGGCTCCATCATGGCCGCCTGGTGCCTGGCCCACCACCGCGAGTCGTTCCTCTACACCCACTTCGACGAGCTGTGCGAGATCCTCGCCGCGTACGACGTGACGTTCTCCCTCGGCGACGGCCTGCGCCCCGGCTCGATCGCCGACGCCAACGACGAGGCGCAGTTCGCGGAGCTGCGCACGCTCGGCGAGCTGAACCGCATCGCGAAGTCCCACGGCGTACAGACCATGATCGAGGGCCCGGGACACGTCCCCATGCACAAGATCAAGGAGAACGTGGACCTCCAGCAGGAGATCTGCGAAGAGGCCCCGTTCTACACCCTCGGCCCCCTGGCCACCGACATCGCGCCCGCCTACGACCACATCACGTCCGGCATCGGCGCGGCGATGATCGCCTGGTGGGGCACGGCGATGCTCTGCTACGTCACCCCGAAGGAACACCTGGGCCTGCCCGACCGCGACGACGTCAAGACCGGCGTCATCACGTACAAGATCGCCGCCCACGCCGCGGACCTCGCCAAGGGCCACCCGGGCGCCCAGGACTGGGACGACGCCCTGTCGGACGCCCGCTTCGAGTTCCGCTGGGAGGACCAGTTCAACCTGGCCCTCGACCCGGACACGGCCCGCGCGTACCACGACGCGACCCTGCCGGCGGAACCGGCGAAGACGGCACACTTCTGCTCGATGTGCGGCCCGAAATTCTGCTCGATGAAGATCAGCAGAAGCATCACGGAACGCTTCGGCGCCGACGAATCGGCGGAGCTGAGCGCCGAGGAGATCGAACGCGGCATGCTGGAGAAGTCCAGGGAGTTCGCCGACGCGGGCAACCGCGTCTACCTCCCCCTGACGGACTGACCCGACGACACACAACCGGCCCGCGCCCCCAGGAGGGCCGCGGGCCGGCCGTGCGCCCGAACCATCACGAGACGCCCGGCACCCCTGTCCCTGTCCCTGTCCCTGGGCGCCGCCTTCGGCGCCGTCGCCGGCCTGATCGCAGGGGTGGCCGGCGCGGTGATCTCCGGCCGCCGGACCTTCGAACTCGCCGGGCGCTGGCAGGGCGACCACCACGACGGCGTACCGATCTTCGTCCTCACCCACCGGGCGGACGACGGGGACGTGCCACCCGGCCACGCGCGCTTCGTCACCGACGTCGAGGAGTGCGCCCGCCGGGCCCGCGCCGCCGCCGGGGACCGGCCGGTCATGGTCCACGGGGCGGGCGCCGCCCAGGCGCTCCTGCGCGCCGGGCACATCGACGAGATGGAGATCCACCTGGTGCAGGTCCTCCTCGGGGACGGCCGGCGGCTCTTCGACCACCTCGGTGACCGGCACATCGAACTCGACCTCGTCCGGCGGCTCGACGACCGGGACGTCACCCACCTCCGCTACCGTGTGCGCCGACCCGAGGAGGCCGCGTGAAGACCCTGTTCGTCGCCTACCGCGTCACCGACCTGGACCGCTCCCTCGGCTTCTACACCGCCCTCGGCTACGAGGTGCTGGGCCGCGTCGAGCCCGGCGACGGCAGTCGCCTCGTGATCCTCCGGTTCCCCGGCGAACCGGCGGCCTCCCTCGAACTGGTCCACCGCCCCGCCGGCGGACCCGTCGACGTGGGCAGCGGCGTCGACCACCTCGCGATCCAGACGGACGCGCTGTCCGACACCCTGGAGCGGCTGGCCGGCGCCGGCCTGAAGCCGGGGCCCGTCGAGTACCCGGGCGGTCCGGACGGGCCGAGGACGTCGTGGCTCACCGACCCGGACGGCTACCGGATCGAGTTGGTGCAGTGGCCGCCCGGGCACCCCGACGGCCTCACCGCCGCGGACTTCGCCTGAGCCGGTCCGACGGGTCCGCCGCCCAGCGTGAGGGGCTCGCGGTCTCTCCCCGCCGCGGCGGCCGGGTCTACACTCTTTCCCCACCGAACGCGACCCGGGGGAGGGGCCGTTGACCGCGGAGGGGGAGGCAGCGGGCGCGTCCGCTGCGGGCGGGGGCAGCGGTACCGGGGCTGCTGCCGGCGGTGGTGAGTACCGCGGTGGTGCGCACGATGGCAGTGAGCACGGTGGTGCCGACATCCGGCCGCTGGAAGAGGACGACCCCGCGGCACTCGGCTCGTACACGCTGCTCGGGCGGCTCGCCTCCGGCGGCATGGGACGTATCTTCCTCGCCCGTTCCGTACGCGACGGCTCCCTCGCCGCCGTCAAGACACTCCTCGCCGAAGGCGAGGTCGACCCCACCGACCGGCGGCGCTTCGCGCGCGAGGTGAAAGTCGCCCGGCGCGCCGAGGGCGTACGCACCGCGCGTGTCCTCGACGCCGACCCGGACGCGCCGCGGCCCTGGATGGCGACCGAGTACGTGCCCGCCCCCTCGGTGGCCGAACTCGTACGCCGCGCCGGGCCGCTGGCCGGGACCGCCGCCCGCTGGGTCACCCGCGGCGCGCTGGAGTCGCTCGCGGAGCTGCACCGCCAGGGCATCGTCCACCGCGACGTCAAGCCGCAGAACCTGCTCCTCGAACTCGCCGGACCCCGCCTGATCGACTTCGGCATCTCGCACGCCGCCGACCTGACCCGCACCCAGCTCACCCTGGGCACCGTCGCCTTCACCTCCCCCGAACAGGCCGCCGGCGAACCGTCCACCGCCGCCTCCGACGTCTACCGAGCTGGCGGAGCTCCCGACGGTGCCGGACGCGGGCGGCTGGCTGCCGGCGCCGTGGGCCGGGCTGATCGACGGGTACGCGCGGCAGGGGCGGGCACTGGCGGCGGACCCGCGGGTGCTGCGGGAGGACGGGGGCGCTTCCGGGAGCACGGAGGGGCGCGGGCAGGCCTGGCCCGCGCCGGCGGGCGGGGCAGCGGGTGCGACGGCGGCTGCCACCCAACTGCCGCCGAAGACGGTACGGGAGGCGCCGGACACGGTGCGGGAGCCAGCCGTCGCCGCACCGGACCCGGGCCGGCCGGCGGCACCGGCTTCCGAGGTTCCCGGGCCGCGGCGGAGCGCGGGTGCCCCCGGTCCCGTAGCGGAAAAGGGCGGGAATGACGAAGAAGGTGAAGAGGGTGAAGAGCGCGAGGGGCACGGGCGGGGCGCGCGGGTCTTCGTACGCTCCGTACGGACCCTCATGGCCCTCATCCTCCTCGTCCTCTTCGGCGGCGGCGCCTACTCCTACTTCCGCTCCCAGCAGTCCGCCGAACCCGACGCGACCGACCGCGCCTTCGCCGACGTGGCGACCGGCGAGTGCGTACGCACCGGCCTCGACCCGGCGAGCGGCTGGACCGGCACCGCGCCCGACGCCGTCGCCTGCGGCGCCGCGCCCGACGCACCGTGGCGGGTGATCGCCACGGAGAGCGGCGGCCACGTCGAGCGGTGCATGGGCACCGACGCGGCGGTGGCGTGGAACCGGCAGAGCGACGCGGGCATCGTCAGCATCTGCCTGGAACGGCGGTTCACCGAGGGCGAATGCGTCATCGGCACCGCGCCGCAGCAGGGCTCACTCCTCGACGTCACGCCGATCACGGACGACGCCGTGTTCGCCACCACCGTCGGATGCTCCGACACCGCACCGGAGGGCCGCGCGGTGCTGCAGGTACTGGCCCAGGTCACGGGCGCAGAAGAGTGCCCGGCGCAGACACAGGTGCGGTACCTGTTCAGCGAACGGGGGCGGACCCTGTGCCTGACCTCGGCGTGACCCCCGCCCCGCTGCACCGCGCCGACCCGCGCCACCTCGGCCCGTACCGGCTCGTCGCCCGCCTCTCGGCAGGCGGCATGGGCCGCGTCTACCTCGCCGTCGAAACCGGCACGGGCGAACTGGCCGCCGTCAAAACCCTCCTGGCGCAAGGGGAGGCCGGCGACGCGGACCGGGCGCGGTTCGCCCGCGAGGTCGGCGTGGCCCGGCGGGTCGCCGGGCCGCACACCGCGCGGGTACGCGCCGCAGACCCCGAAGCGCCGCGGCCGTGGCTCGCCACGGACTACGTGTCGGCGCCCTCCCTCGCCGAACTCACCGCGCGCGGCGGCCCCGCCGACCCCGCGACCGTCGCCGGACTCGCCGCCGACTGCGCGACCGCCCTGGAGGCACTGCACGCCGCCGGCGTCGTCCACCGCGACCTGAAACCGCAGAACGTGCTGCTGCCCGCCGACGGCATCCGCGTCATCGACTTCGGCATCTCGCACGCCACCGACCTCACCCGGACCCGGCTGACCCTCGGCACCCTCGCCTACATCGCCCCCGAACAGGCCCGCGGCGAACCCGCGACCCCCGCCTGCGACGTCTACGCGCTCGGCGCCACCCTCTGCACCCTCGCCACCGGCCGCCCGCCGGCCCCCGACACCGGCGACCCCGTCCGGCTGCTGGCACTCGTCGCGCGCGGCGCCGTCGAACTCGACGCCGTACCGGAGCCGCTGCTCGGCCTCGTACGCGCCTGCCTGGTGCTCGACCCGACGGCCCGGCCGCAGCCGGGCGAACTGCGGGAGCTGGCACAGGAGGCGGGCGCGGCCGCCGCCGCTTCGGACGGTGGCGGGGGAGGCGGTGCCGCCGGGTCGGCGTGGCCGGGCATGCCGGACCGGTGGGCGGGGATCGTCCTGGCGTACCAGCGGCAGGGGCGGGAACTGGCGGAACGGTACGGGGGCACGGAACCGGCGCCGCCGGGCGGGCCGGCGCCGGCCGGGCAGGCGGGCCCCGCAGGGGCGGCGGGGCGGGGGCGCAGCCACGGCGGGCGCCCGTACCGGAGGCGCCTGCGCCCGAGGCGTCCGCGCCTGAAGCGCCCGCGCCCGAGGTGTCCGTACCCGAGGCGACGGCTGTGGATCCCGGTGCCGCCAGGGCCCGTGCCCGCACCCCGGAGCCCTCGACCGGCGGGCCCGCGCGGCGCTACGCCGGGCTGACGCCCCGGGGTTGGCGGGCCGCCGGCAGCCTGGTCGGGAACTGCGCGGGGCTCGGCTTCCTCCTCCTCGGCCTGCTCGCCGTCGGCGCCACGCTCATCGCGATCGTGGTCGCCGTCGTCTTCTTCTGAGTCTTCTTCCGACCCCGGCCCGCGACCCGCACTCGCTCCCCGTCGTCGCCGGGCACGCCCGCGGCGTACCCGCGCGCCCCGCTATATCCGGTCCGCCGCACCGAGATACAGCCCCGCCAGCCGCGGCAGGCGCCTGTGCATCTCCCCGTCGTCGTCGAAGTCGAAGTCCTCCCCCATGTCGTGCACCCCCATGTCGTGCGCCGCGCCGCGCTGCCCGTCCGCCGGCCGGTACGCGGCCCACGCCTCGTGGAACGCCTCCTTGCTGCCCGTCAGGCGCTCGAAGGCGGCGCCCGCCGCGTAGTTCACCTCTTCGAGGAACAGCACGTCGTCGTGGCCCGCCCGCGCCGCCTCGGCGACGGCCGGATGCCCGGCGAGGCTGTCCGGCGCGGCGGCCGCGCGCTCGTACCACTCGCGGCCCAGGGCGATCACCCCGGCGCGGAAGTCCATGAAGCTGTCGTCCGAGCAGCCCCCGCCGATCACATACGCGGCAGCCCACACATCCCAGCGGTACAGCGCACCGTGCACCTCGCCGAACCGCTCCGCGTACTCGAGGATCTCCTGCGGGGGGAGACCCGCGAGGAGCCGCACGAGCGCCTCGTCGAACGTCACACCGCCCGCAGCCGCGGAGGAGCGCGCCGATTCCACGAGGTGCCAGAACCGATCGATGTCCATGGCCCGTACTGTGGCACCGGCCACTGACATTCCGGTCTCATCCAGCAAACGCGTTGCACGGGCGCGGCGGGCATGGCACATTGGCGCCCGTCCGTGCTCCCACGGGCGAACCCGTCGGCCGTCCCGGCCGGCGCAGTCACGGTGAGGAACGAAGCCTTTGATCCCGGCGCCCGTCAGCGGCCGCCGTCGGCGCCGAGCGGCGCGCCCGCTTCCGTAGCGGACCCGCACGCTCGAACCGCCGGACACGAACCGTCCCGTACGGCGGCCCCACGATGCCCACGCGCACAGCCGTGGGCGCTCTGTCCTGCGTTCACACACCAGAGACTTTCGTGAGGTCGACACCACCGTGGCTACTCCCTTGGACGAGCAGGTCCAGAACTTCGCCGTCGCCAACCTCCGGCGCCGCCCCGACGTCGTCATGACCGGCGGCTTCGTCGCCGGCTTCTCCCCCGGCACCGACAGCCCGTACCTCAACTACGCGACCCCGCTGCCCGGCACCTCCCCGACCCGCGCCGACATCGCCGCGCTGGTCGGCGCGTTCCGGGTGCGGGGGCTGCTGCCCCGGCTGGAGTTCGCACCCGAGGCCGCGCCCGCGGCCGCGGCGGCGCTGCGGGAAGCGGGATTCGGGACGGAGGCCGTCCACGAATACCTCGTCTGCACCCCCGACACGTACACCGACCCGCTGCCCGGCGGTGACGGGCCGCGGGTGGAGACGCCCGCCACCGACGCCGAGTTCCAGGCGCTGGACGCGGCGCTCGCCGAGGCGTTCGGTGGCGTGTTCGCCGCGTCCGCCGACGGCGCGGCGCGGCTGCGGCGGCTGGGGCAGGACGGCGGGGAGGTGCGGTTCGTACGGGCCGGGGACGGCGGCTGCGCCGGCGGCGCCACGTGCTCGCCGCCGGCCGAGGACACCGCGGAACTCGCCGGCGTCGGCACCCGCCCCGCGCACCGGCGCCGCGGTGTCGCCGCGGCGGTGACCGCGGCGCTGACGGAGGCGATGTTCGCCCGCGGGGCCGGCTCGGTGTGGCTGGAGTACTCCGGCGAGAGCTCACGCGGCACGTACGCCCGCGTCGGCTACCGCCCCGGCGGCACCCGCCTGTACGTCTCCCTGCCCGCGGCACCGCCCGCCTGACCCGGACCCGGCCGGGCGGCTCCCCCCCTTGCGGGAGCCGCCCGCCGGCGCGGCTTCGGCGGCCGGTCAGAGCTCCGGCTGCCAGGGGAGGACCCGGAAGTCGCCCGTGCCGCGCTTGACCTTCTCGAACGGCGCCGAACTCACGCACGGCGCCAGGTCCTTGTCCTCCACCGGGCTGCCCGTGGCCGCCCAGCTGTAGCCGAGGCGGTCGTTGCGGCCCTGGTCGTGGACGGTGACGCCGACGCGCAGGCCCTTCGCGCCCGGCAGGTCGGTGTCGGTGATGACGCCGGAGACGACGGCCACCTTGCCGCCCGTGACGAGGCAGTCGACGTCGGCCTCCGCCCAGGCGCCCTCGCCGTTGAGGTAGTGGCTGAAGCGGAAGGTGCCGGTCGCCCGGAGGGGGTCGTCGTTGTGCTTCGCGGCGAGGCGGGCGTCGAAGGAGAAGGTGATGTCGTCGCCGAGCGAGCGGGTCAGCTTCGCGGTACCCGTCAGGGAGGCCGCGGGCCGCTGCCCGCGGTCGGCACTCGCGGGGTTCTCGGCGCTCTTGCCGCTCTCGGCGCTGCCGGCGCCGCCGTCGCCGGCCGCGGCGGCGGTACCGGACGTGGCCGTGGCGAGCAGTGCGGCGGCGAGGGCGACGGTGCGGAGGCGGTTGCTGCGTACGTAACGCAAGAGGCGTGCTCCTCAAGGGCTGTTGCCCGGACGGTCCGGGTGCCAGCAGCCTCGCCCGCCGCGGGCACGCACCGCGTCAGACCGCGGCGGCAAACGGCGTACCTCCCCGGTCTGCCGCACCACCCCGCCCGGCTACCTCCCCGGCATGACACGCTGTACGTGACCAGGGAAGCTTCCCACCGCCGGCCGCGGAACCCCGCCACGGCGTCGGGAGTTCCCCACGGAACCGGGATGCGCCGGAGCCGCCGCCGCAGCCGCCGCACGACCGCAACGGAGAGGGGCCGCTTCCATGCCCACCGGACCGCTCGCCAAAGGCGCCAACCTGCCCGTCGACGCCCCCGCGGTACGCGCCGAACTCTCCTGGTCCGCAGGCCCCGCCGTACCCGACGTCGACGCCTCCGCGCTGCTGCTCACCGCGGCCGGCCGGGTCCGCGACGACGGCGACTTCGTCTTCTACAACCAGCCGCAGCACACCTCCCAGGCGGTCACCCACCTCGGGAAACAGCAGGCGGGCGGCCGGTACACCGACACCGTCGAGGTCCTGCTGACGTCCCTGGGACCGGACATCGAACGCGTCGTCCTGTGCGCCTCGGCCGACGACGGCACCTTCGGCCAGGTACCCGGGCTGTCGATGCGGCTCCTGGACGCCGCAACGGGCGCCGAACTGGCCCGCTTCGACATGGAAGCGACCACGGAGACGGCCTTCGTCGGCGGTGAACTGTACCTGCGCGGCGGCCGCTGGAAGTTCCGCGCGGTGGGCCAGGGCTACGCCTCCGGCCTCGCCGGCCTGGCCACGGACTTCGGCATCACGGTCGACGACACCCCTCCGCCCCCTCCCTCCCCCACCCCGCCCACACCCACCCCCGCCCCGCCGACCCCGCCCCCGGCCGCCCCGGCACCCTCCGCCCCGCAGGCCCCGATGCCGCAGGCCTCCGCCCCGCAGGCCTCCGCCCCGCAGGCGCCGATGCCTCAGGCACCCGCCCCGCAGGCCCCCATGCCTCAGGCGCCCGTGCCGCCCGCGCCCGCTCCCGGGCAGGGGCCGCCGACCGCTCCCTACCCGCCGGCTCCCCCCGCCGCCGCACCTCCTGCCCCGGGCCCGTATCCCGCGCCCGGCGGCCACCCCGCGCCGACGGCCGCCGCCTCACCCGCCGCGTCCGGCGGGCCGCGTCTGGTCAAGGGCGAGGAGCACCTGCCGGTCGACATGCGCAAGCGGCTGTCGCTGCGCAAGGAGCAGGTGGCCGTCAGCCTGCGCAAGCACGGGGCCGCCGGCGTCTCCGCCCGCGTCATCGTCGTCCTGGACGCCTCCGGTTCCATGACCCGCCTCTACGCCCAGGGCGTCGTCGCCGACGTCGTCGAGCGGGTGGCAGCGGTCGCCGCGGAGCTGGACGACGACGGTGCCATGCAGGCGTGGACGTTCGCCTCCCATCCGGCCCGGCTTCCGGACCTGCTTCTGGGGGATCTCCCCGACTGGCTGCGACTGCACGTACGGGTCGGGCAGCTGGCCCTCTTCCGCCCCCGCAAGAAGCGCAAGGGCCTGGAGAACGGCCAGATCGACATGCGGACGGTCGGTATCCAGAACGAGGAGCAGAAGGTCATCGCCGAAGTCCGCGCCTACGTCCGCGAGAACCCGGCACCGGATCCCACGCTCGTGCTGTTCTTCTCGGACGGCGGCGTCTACCGCAACGCGGAGATCGAGCGCGAGCTGCGGGAAGCGGTCGAGGAGCCGATCTTCTGGCAGTTCGTGGGCCTCGGTGCCTCCGACTACGGCGTACTGGAGCGGTTCGACAGCCTTGTGGGCCGCCGCGTCGACAACGTCGGGTTCTTCGCCGTCGACGACATCAGTGGCCTCCCCGACCCCCAGCTCTACGACCGCCTCCTCTCACAGTTCCCCGGCTGGATCACCGCCGCCCGCGCCGCGCGCATCCTCTGACCTCCCCGTCCGGGCCCTGCCCGCGCCCGGCCCGCGCGCGGTCTCGGTCCCGGCACTTCCGGGCGGCCGGCCTGTCCTCCCGTGCCTGGGCCGGGCCACCGCGCCACCGCCCGTTGGGCGTCGGCCGCGGGCCGGTCAGCCTGCGGCTGCGGCCGTGTGCGGGACGAGTGCGGATATGACCGCGTCCCACAGCTCCGGTGGTGGCATCTGGTGCCCCATGCCGGTCAGGGGTACGAGCTCGGCCCCCGGGATCTCGCGTGCCAGCGCCTCGCCGTGGGCGTAGGGAAACAGCGGGTCGTGCGTGCCGTGGAACACGAGGGTCGGTGCGGTGATGTCGCCCAGCGACTGCGCGGGCGGCTCCTTTCCGCCGTCGAGGACCCAGTGGTTGGCGGCCGCGGCGGGGACGGGGCTGCGGTCGAAAGCCCGGCCGGCGACGCGGCGTACCCGCTGCTCGTCCACGGGGATGGCACCGGCGAAGGTGCGCTCACCGGCGAGGAAATGGGAGATGACCGACTCCCGGTCCGACCAGTCCGGCCCCGGCTGCGGTTCCGCGAACTTCCGTGACAGCTCCTCGCTCATCGGCGGCAACCCGGGACGGTCGGGCCCGCCCGGTGTCGCCGGGCTCGTGGAGATCAAGGTGAGCGAGGCGACCCGGCCCGGATGCCGCAACGCGATGAGCTGCGCCATTCCGCCGCCCATCGAGACGCCCACGAGGTGCGCGGAGTCGAGGCCGAGTGCGTCGAGCAGTCCGACCACGTCGTCTATCAGGTCCTCGCCGCCGTAGGACGGCTCACCCACGGGGAAGGTCGTGGACCGGCCCGTATCGCGCGTATCGAAGCGGACGACGTACCGCCCGGCCGCGGCCAGGCGTGAGCAGAAGCCGTCCTCCCACCAGTCCATCGACGCCTCGGCGCCCCCGATCAGCAGGATCGGCGGATCCGCGGCCGCACCGAACGCCTGCGTACAGATTTCGACATCCCCGACCCGCACCAACCGCTCGGCCGCGGGCCGGACTTCCGCCGTGCCGTTCATGACTCGCCTCCCTCACCTGGCTTTTCCGAAGGTTACTACATTTCTCAAAGCTCGTGCTACATTTTTCGTAGCGAAATTGGGAGCGCGGAAGGAGAGCGGCGATGGCGAGGGGCAGCGGCGACGAGAGGCGGACTTACGGGCAGGCGTGCCCGATCGCCCATGCGCTCGACATGATCGGGGAGCGCTGGGCGCTGCTCGTCGTGCGCGAGCTGCGCCTGGGCCCCCGGCGTTACGCGGACCTGCAGGCCGCGCTCCCCGGCATCGGGCCCAGCGTGCTGTCCCAACGCCTGCGGGACCTGGAGCGGTTCGGTGTGCTCGCGCACCGAGCGCTGCCGCCACCCGCCTCGGCGAAGGTGTACGAGCTGACGGAGTGGGGCAGCGAGCTGGAGCCGGTCTTCGCCGCTTTGCGCAGGTGGGGGCTGCGTTCGCCGGTGATACCGCTGAAGGGGGTGCTGACCTCCGACACCGTTCTGCTCGGGCTGCGCGCCTACTTCCAGCCGCAGCCGCATGCGGCGTGGTCGGCGAGCTACCGCATAGAGCTGGAGCGTGAGGTGTACGGGGTGGAGGTCGCCGACGGCGAGTTGACCGCCGTGCGGCGCGGCGAGGAGCCGAGGTCTCCGGACGTCGCGGTGACGACGGACCACGACACGCTGCAGTCGGTTCTGTCCCACGAGCGTCCGCTGGCCGAGGCGGTCGAGGCGGGGGAGCTGAGGGTCGAGGGTGACGGGGAGGTAATGGAGCGGCTGGTGGCGGCGGTGCAGCGGCGCTGAGGCCCCGACCTGCGCACTCGCCGTGTCCGCGGGGTCACCAGACGGGGCGTAGCGGGGGGAGGTCGTCGCCGGCGAGGCCGTGGACGAGGCGGAGGAGTTCGGCGCGGAGAAGGGGGGTGTCCGCGCCTGCGCGGCGGGCGAGTTCGGCTTCGAGGTCGTGCAGGACGTCCCCGGCGATGCCGAGGTGCCGGCGGGCGGCGTCGGTGAGGACGACGAGCTTGCGCCGGCCGCCGGCGGGGTGGGCGGTGCGCAGGACGTAGCCGCGGCGCTCCAGGTCGTCGACGAGCTGGCCGGCGGCCTGCTTGGTGACGCCGAGGCGGGCGGCGAGTTCGCTGCTGGTGGCGCCTTCGGCGCCGAGGATCTGGAACGCCATGCCGTGGACGGGCCGCAGGTCGGGGTAACCCGCGGCGGCCACACGCTCGTTGAACTCGGTCAGCACGAGCTGGAAGGCCATCCCGAGCAGGAACAGCAGCTCGGGGGTCGGCGGGCTGTCGTCGTCGCGGGTCACGGGGACATCTTGACACAGGTGAGTAAAACTCCTTTACTCAATCCATCCAAGTAAAGGAGCTTTACAAGCATGAAGGTCATCACTCCCACCGCCGACCGCACCGTCACCACCCCGAACGCGGCCATGGAGTCCCTCGCCACCCCCTCCCGGGGCAGCACCGCGCTCAGCACCTGGCGGGTGCGCATGGACGCCGGCCAGGCCGGGCCCGTGCACGCCGTCGACCGCGAGCAGGTCTGGATGGTCATATCCGGCTCCCTCACCGTGACCTGCGACGGCCGCACCGAGACCGCCGAAGCCGGTGAGGCCGTCCTGCTCCCGCCCGACGTGCTGCGGCGGCTCGGGACGACGCCGGGCGACGGCGGCGTGGAGGCGCTGGTGGTGATGGAGGCCGGGGGCGGCGCCGTCACCGAGGACGGCACGCGGCACCGGCTGCCGTGGGCGGAGTAGCGGGCGCCGGTACGTCGACGATGAGCGCCGGCCGGGGCGCCGGCGCGGGGCGTCAGCCTGCGGTCGAGTGGGTCCGTGCGGAGGCGGGGTCTTCGTCCCGTACGGTGCCGACGTCCTTCCGCGGTTCTTCGGCTCCGTCGCGTACGGCGCTGCCCGCCACCCGTACCGTCCGCGACGGGGCCACGGCAGGCGTCGCAGCGGCCGTGCGGCGCTCCAGCCGTGCGGCGAGGACCGCGAGTGCCAGACCGGAGGCGGCGAGGGCGGCGCCGACCCAGTTGGGGGCGGTGTAGCCGAGGCCCGCGGAGATGACCAGGCCGCCGAGCCAGGCGGCGAGCGCGTTGCCGAGGTTGAACGCGCCGACGTTGACGGCGGAGGCGAGGGTGGGCGCGGCGGCGGCCTGGTCGAGCACCCGCTTCTGCAGCGGCGGCACGGTCGCGAAGCCGAAGAATCCGACGAGGAAGATGCTCACGGCGGCGGCCGGCTTGTTGTGCGCGGTGAGCGTGAACAGCGCCAGCGTCGCGGTCAGGGCGCTGAGGGCGACGTAGAGCATCGGCATCAGGGCGCGGTCGGCGAAGCGCCCGCCGACCAGGTTGCCGCCGACCATGCCGAGGCCGAAGAGGGCGAGGAGCCAGGTGACGGAGCTGTCGGCGTAGCCGGTGACCTCGGTCGCCATCGGTGCGATGTAGGTGATGGCGGCGAAGACCCCGCCGAAGCCGAGGACGGTCATGCCCATGGCCAGCAGTACCTGGCCGTTGAGGAATGCGGCCAGTTCGCGGCGCAGTCCCGTGCCGCCGGGTGAGGAGGCTTCCTCGGGTGCCCGCGGCAGGTCCGGTACGAGCTTGGCGACCCCGGCCAGTCCGACGACTCCGATGGCCGCGACCGCGAGGAACGTGGCCCGCCAGCCCACGGTCTGCCCGAGGAGCGTGCCGCCGGGGACGCCGACGACGTTGGCCACGGTCAGGCCGGTGAACATCATCGCGATGGCCCCGGCCCGCTTGTCCTTGGCGACGAGCCCGGCGGCGACGACCGCGCCGATGCCGAAGAACGCGCCGTGGGCGAGGGAGGCGACGATGCGCCCGGCGAGCATGATGCCGAAGGCGGGGGCGAGCGCGGAGATGACGTTGCCTGCGATGAACAGGCCCATGAGGCTCATCAGCATCCGCTTGCGCGGGATCCGGGTGCCGAGCGCGGTGAGGAGCGGGGCGCCGCCGAAGACGCCGAGGGCGTAGCCGGTGGTGAGCCAGCCGGCGGTGGGGACGGAGACGGAGAACTCGTCGGCCACCTCCGGGAGCAGGCCCATGACGACGAACTCCGTGGTGCCGATTCCGAAGGCGCCGATGGCCAGCGCGAGCAGCGCGAGAGGCATGCGGGGACTCCTGAGAGGGATGCGGGTGCTGCCATTTACCAAGCGCCAACAATAATTGCGCACGCCGATCCTTGCAAGCGCGGGCTATTGCGGTCGTGGAGTAAACTCGGGGTCAGGACGGCGAACGCACGCACTCACGGGACGCGGAGGCGCTCATGGCGGCCACAGCCGAGCAGCTCGACGAACTGGCCCGGGGCTGGTCGGCCCTGGCATCCCTGCACGCCCGCATCGAGACCCACGTGGAGCGCACACTCCAGCGCGCACACCGGCTGAGCGCCCGCGAATACTCCGTACTGGACGCCCTCAGCCGCCAGGACGACTTCCACCTGCGCATGAACCAGCTCGCCGACTCCGTCGTCCTCAGCCAGAGCGCCACCACCCGCCTCGTCACCCGCCTCGAGGACCGCGGACTGCTCAGCCGCTACCTCTGCCCGGACGACCGCCGCGGCATCTACACCGAGGTCACCCCCGCCGGCCGCAACCTCCTCGCCGAGGCCAGGCCCGGGTACGAGGCCGCCCTGCGCGCGGCGCTGGACGAGGCCGCGAAGCGGCCCGAGCTGGCGCCGCTGGTCGCGGCGGTGGAGACGCTGGAGGCCCCGCCGGCGTACGCGACGTAGGAGCGCGTACGGGAAGCGGCGGCGCGCGTACGACGCCCGGGGCGGCTGCCCGCGGAGATGGGCGCACGGGGCACGGAAGCGCGCCCCCGGCGGCTGCGTAGAGTCGGCGGCATGAGCGACCTGGAAATACGGCGCGCGACGGCCGCCGACGTGCCCGCCATCGTGGCGATGCTCGCCGACGACCCCCTGGGCGCCACCCGCGAGACCCCCGACGACCCCGCCCCGTACGAGCAGGCCTTCGCGCGCATCGACGCCGACCCCGCGCAGCACCTGGCCGTCGCCGAACGGGACGGCACCGTCGTCGGCACACTCCAGCTCACCGTCATCCCGGGGCTGTCGCGGCGGGGCATGACGCGCGCGCTCATCGAGGCGGTGCGCGTGCACCGCGACGAGCGCGGAAGCGGGCTGGGGACGCAACTCATCGAGTGGGCCGTGGCGGAGGCGCGACGGCAGGGATGCGCGGTCGTCCAACTCACGTCGGACGCGACGCGCACGGACGCGCACCGCTTCTACGAGCGGCTGGGATTCGAGGCGACGCACGTGGGATTCAAGCGAATGCTCTAGGGGCCGGGTCCACCCGGTTGCCGACAGCCCCCTTGCGTGACATCTCCGCTGGTGAGAGCGACTTCAGTGAGCATGATCCGAAGTTATCCACAGGCCCGAGCGGGCCGGTGCGGGCTTCGGCATACTGCCACTATGCAGATCACGACAGAGCAGCGACGAGCCCGGATCGGCGTGCGGCACGCGCTGGCGCCGACCGCCCGCGCGGCCACGCCCGTCGAAGCCGCGGACGCGGTCGTCGCACTGCATGCGACGGACGCGGCGACGGTCTTCCTCTCCGCCTGCGCGCGCATGCGGGAGCCCGGCGTCACGCCCGTAGAGCGCGCGCTCTACGAAGACGTGTCGCTGGTGAAGCTGCTGTCCATGCGGCGCACCCTCTTCGCGGTCAGCCGCGAACTGGCGCCCGCCGTGGACGCGGCCGCGGCCCGCGCCATAGCGGCTCGCGAGCGCGCCACGTTCCTCAAGCACCTCAAGGACTGGAACGGCCTGGACGAGGCGTGGCTGCAGCGCGCCGAAGCCGCCGCGCTGGCGGTCCTCAAGGACAAGGGCGAGGCGACCGGCAGCGAGATATCCGCCGCAGAGCCGCTGCTGCGCACGAAGATCACGGTCTTCCCGGGCACCCGCCAGGAGACGCAGCAGGGCGTGGCCACGCGCGTGCTGCGCATGCTCGCCTGCGACGGGCACATACGCCGCGGACACCCCCGCGGGTCGTGGACGTCGAGCCAGTTCCGGTGGGCGCCCGGCGAGGACTTCGCCGGCATGGACGTCGCCGACGCGCAGGCGGAGCTGACCAGACGCTGGCTGTACGCGTACGGGCCGGCCACCGAAGCGGACCTCGTGTGGTGGACCGGCTGGACGAAGACCGCCGCGCGCAAGGCCCTGGCCGCGACCGGCGCCGTGCCGGTGGAACTGCACGAGGGCACGGGGTACGTGCTGCCCGACGACACCGGGCCGGTCGCGGCACCGGAGCCGTGGGCGGCGCTGCTGCCGGGACTCGACCCGACGCCGATGGGCTGGAAGGAACGCGACTGGCACCTCGACGCCGGCTACCGCAAAGCGCTGTTCGATGGCAGCGGCAACGTGGGGCCGACGGTGTGGTGGAACGGCGAAGTCGTCGGCGGCTGGGCGCAACGACAGGACGGAGAGGTGGTGTGGCGGATGCTCACGGACGTGGGCGGCGACGCGGAACGCGCGGTGGCCGCGGCGGCGGAACGGCTGTCGGCGTGGGTCGGCGACGCCCGGATAACGCCCCGGTTCCGCACGCCGCTGGAGAAGGAGCTGACGGCATAGGGGCGGCGGCGAAGCCGTCCGCGTGACCCCGGGCCCGGGCCGCGGCAGGAGGGACTACGTCCAGCCGCGGGTGCCGCCGGGGACGGGGGCGTCCCGGCCGTACGGTTCGCGGGTGAAGACGAAGGTGCCCAGGTCGAGGTGCGACACCTCGCCGTCCGCCGTCCGCTCCACCCGCAGCGTCTCACCGGCGCAGTAGCCGTCGACCGCCGTCCACGTGCCGTCCGCCTCCGGGCGCAGGAGCGAGGCGTACCCGCTGCTGTGCAGCGGACTCAGGTCCAGCCAGCGGTCCTCCTTCAACCGCAGCACGTGCGGGTTCGCGCCCCAGTACCAAGGGCCCGTGAGCGCGAGCAGCTCCGGATCCACCTCGTCCGCGGCCAGCGGACGCCACGGCTCGGGGATACGCGGCTCGTGCCGCAGCAGGGTGCCGATCAGATCGGTGGCGAGACCGGAGACGGACACACCGGAAGTCACGTTCGTGAGGGCGACCGCGCTCACGCCCTCGTCGACATCGGAGAGGAGGCAGGCGAGGAACCCTGGCATGGAGCCGGTGTGGCCGGAGAACAGCGTGCCGTCGCGGCGGATCAGCTGCAAACCGAGCCCGTACGCGACGTCCCACTCCGCGGTCTCGGGAGCCACCGCGGGGGTGCGCATCTCCGCCAGCGTCTCGGCGGAGAGCACCCGGTCGTCGCCGTGCACGAGGAAGCCCGCGAACCGGGCCAGGTCGCCGACCGTGGACCACAACTGGCCCGCCGGGCCCATCCGGCCGGTGTCGTGCAGCGGCTCGGGCTGCATGACGTCCGCCCACGGATGGACGGCGAACCCGCCGGCGTGCGGGGCCTCGGGCAGCAGCGTGGTGCGGCGCAGCCCCAGCGGCTCCAGCACCTCGCGCCGCAGCACTTCGCCCCACGGCGCGCCGCGCAGCGCCTCGACGAGCGCGCCGAGGTAGGCGAAGCCGGGGTTGGAGTAGTGGTACCGGCGGCCCGCCGGGTGGCGGGACGGGTCGCCGTCGAAGAGTTCGCCGAGCTCGGGACGCAGCGTGCCCGGGGTCCGCTCCCACCAGGGGCCGCGCGGCTCGGCGCCGATACCGGAACTGTGGGAGAGGAGTTGGGCGATGGTCACCGCGGGAGCCTGAGTGCCGGGGAGGTGCTTTCCCAGCGGGTCGGCGAGGTCGACGAGGCCCTCGTCGCGCAGCCGGAGCACCAGCACGGCGACGAACGTCTTGGTGATCGAGCCGATGCGGTACTGGGTGTCGGTGGTCGGCTCGTGCCCGTCGATCATCGAGCGGGCGCCGGACCAGACCGTCTCCCCGTCCCGGACGACGGCCGCGACGAGCGAAGGGGTACGGCCCTCGCTCTGCGCGACGGCGAGCCGGTGGCGCAGGGCGCGGGCGGTGGTGGGGAGCAGGGCGTCGTCATACGGCGGCATGGCGCGCAGCCTAACCGCGGCCGGCCGCGCGGAGCACGGGAGTTTGTGCGCGGCGGCCGCCCCCGACGCGGGTGGCGTACCAGACGGTGGCGATCACCAGTACGCAGCCGGCGTACTGCGTCACCGTGGGCCGCTCGCCGATGAACGCGACGGCGGTGCCGATGGCCAGCACCGGCTGGAGCAGGAGCAGCGCCGCCCCGGTGGCCGGGGCGAGCCGGGGCAACGCGGGGGTGATGAGGAGCAGGGCGAGGACCTGGCCGAGTGCGGCCATCGCGGCCAGCCAGCCGAGGGCCGCGGGCTCGGGCATCGGATCGATACCGGTCCACAGCGCGCCGAGGATGCCGGAGGCGATGCCGGCGGAGAACGTCGCGGTGCACACCGGCACGGCGATGTGCCCACGGGAACGGGAGGGAGCGGCGGGGAGGGGACGGGGGGTGGGGGGGTGGGGGGCCCGCCCCCCGTCCCGGGCTTGGCTCTTCTGGCCCTGGCCCTGGCCCTGGCCCTGGCCCTGGGCCTGGTCCTGGGCCTTGCGCTGCTCCTGGTCCCGGCTCTGGCCCTGGCCCCGGGGGTGTTCGTCGGGGGGCGGGGTCGTTGTGCGGGGGCGGGGGTGGGTGCCGCCCAGGCGGGTGAGGAAGAGGTAGCCGGCGAAGGCGACGCCGGCGGCCGTGCCGTAGAGGATGCCGGTGACGGGGCTGCTGCCGGGTTCCGGGTCGCCGATCGCGCCGCCCGCGAGCGCCACCCCGGCGAGCAGCACCGGGGTGGTGAGCCAGAAGCCGCGCGGCAGCGGAGTGCGGGTCAGCAGCCGGGCCAGCAGCGGGAAGACGATCACCTGGATGTTGAGCAGCACGGTCGCGATGGAGGCGCCGACGTCTCTGATGCTGGCCGCCCAGAAGACGAAGTCGATGCCGAGCAGCAGCCCGGCCGCCAGGTCCGTGAGCACCGGGCGCCGGGCCCGCGGGCCCAGGCGGCGGAGTTCGACGACCGCCAGGGGAGCGAGCAGCAGCAGCGCGAGGAGGCAGCGCAGGAAGGCGGCGGTGCCGGCGTTCACGTCGGAGAGCTTCACGAACATCGCCGACAGCGAGATGCACGCCGAGCCGCCGATGACCATCGTGACCGGGGTGGCCAGCCGGGTCAGGAGCCCGGGGCCGCCCGGGTGTGCGTCCGGGGCGGGGGTGGCCGTGCCGGGGGTGGTCGCGGGCGGGGGCTGGGGGTTCTGGGTCGGTATGCCGCCTGGGCTGTCCTGGCCGTCCCCGTCGACTCGCATGCTCCTCACTCTGCCTGCCCGGTCCCCCAAGAAAAAGCGATGATTCCTTAGTCGAAAGCATTAGGCTTGCTTCGTGTTCAGCTTGGAGCGCCTGCGCGCCCTCGACGCCGTCGCCGTCCACGGCACCATCGCCCGCGCCGCCGAGTCGCTGCACGTCACCGCCTCCGGCGTCTCGCAGCAGCTCGCCAAGCTGGAGCGCGAGTCGGGGCACCGGCTGCTGGAGCCGTACGGGCGCAGCGTGCGCCTCACCCACGCCGGCAAGGTGCTCGCCGCGCATGCGGCCCGGGTGTGTGCGCAGGTCGCCGAGGCGGAGGCGGATCTCGCCGACCTGCAGGACGAGATCCTCGGCCCGCTGCGCCTCGGCGGCGTCGGCAGTTCGCTGCGCGCGCTGCTGCCCGAGGTGCTGACCGCGCTGACCGCCTCGCATCCGCGGCTGGTCCCCACGGTCGTCGACGGCGAGGTCGTCGAGCTGGTGCCCGGGCTGGTCGGCGGGGAGCTGGATCTGCTGCTCATCGAGAGCTGGAGCACCCGGCCCATCCGGTTGCCGCAGGGGCTGACGGTGCGGACGCTCGTGGTCGAGGACGTGCAGCTGGCGGTGCCCGACGCGCATCCGCTGGCCGGCCGCGAGCGCGTCGGCCTCGCCGAGCTGGGTGGTCTCGCGCACGCGACCGGGGCTGCGGTGTGGGCGAGCTGTCCGGTCGGCACCGAGCCGTACGAGGGGCTGACGCAGGCGCTGCGCGAGGTGGGTCTGGAGCCGGAGGTGCGGTATCAGGTGACGGAGTACGCCACGCAGCTCGCGCTCGTGCGCGGCGGGTTGTGCGTGTCGCTCGTACCGGAGATGGCGCAGCGGCCGTGCCCGCCGGGGGTGCGGTTCGTGCCGGTGCGGCCGGCGGTGCGGCGTACGGTGCAGGCCGCGTGGCGGTCGCGGGGGGAGAGTCCGGCCGTACGGGCCTGTGTCGCCGCCCTCGCGCAGGAGGCGCAGGGCCGGTCGGCGCGGGCCCCCACGGCGCAGGTACAGGAGGTGTCGGCTGCGGGCGGGTGACCTGGGGACCGTCAGTGGGCCGTGCGAGGATCACGGTGTCGAGCACAGCCACTGGAGGACCCGATGTTCGCGATATCCCTGGGTGACGACGGTGCCGAGCTGCGGCCGCTGGAGCCGTGGCAGGCGGAGGAGTTCCTCGCCCACATGGACCGCGGTCGCGCGTTCATCGGCCGCCATGTCGGCCTGCCCGACGCCGCCGCGGACCTCGACTCCGCCCGCGCCTGGCTCCAGACGTACGCGGACAAGGCCGCCGCCGACTCCGGCCGCCTCTACGGCATCTGGCTCGACGGCCTCCTCGTCGGCGGCGTCCTGTTCCGCGTCTTCGACGCGCGGCAGCGCACCTGCGAGGCCGGCTGCTGGGTGGAGCCCGACGCCGCCGGCCGCGGGCTGGTCACGCGCGCGGTGCGCGTCATCGTCGACTGGGCGGTGCGCGAGCGCGGTGTGGAGCGCGTGGAGTGGCTGGTGTCCGCGGAGAACACCCCGAGCATCAGGGTCGCCCAGCGCCTCGGCATGCGCCGCGACGGGGTGCTGCGCTCCCAGTTCCTGTACCGGGGGGTGCGGCAGGACACCGAGGTGTGGTCGGTGCTCGCGGACGAGTGGGTCGCCGGCCAGGAGGCGTAGCGCCGGCTCCTGTGCGTACGGGCCGTGCCCCCTCCGGCCGTGCCCCGTCGTGCCCTCGGGGCGTGTCCCCGCCGACCGTCAGTCGGGCGCTCCGGCTGACTCCGTCTCCAGCAGCACCGGCAGCTTGCGCATGTCGTCGAAGAGTACGGTGCCGGGTCCCGCCAGCCAGTCCGCCGGTGACAGCCCGCCGGTGAAGCCGTACGCGCGCATGCCTGCGGCGCGCGCCGCCTGCACGCCGTAGCGGCTGTCCTCCACCACCGCGCACGCCTGCGGCGCGTAGCCCATCTCCCGCGCCGCGTGCAGGAAGAGGTCGGGTGCGGGTTTGCCGCGGCCGCCGACGTCGGCGGCGGAGTAGATGCGTCCGGCGAAGCGGTCGTACAGCCCGGTCCGGCCGAGGGTGCGGCGCATCCGTTCGTGGTCGCCGCTGGACGCGACGCACGTCGGCAGGCCCGCGGCGGCGATGGCGTCGAGCGCGTCGACGACGCCGGGTACGGCTTCGAGGCGGTCGAGGCCGGCGAAGAACTCCTCGTAGTAGCGGGTGCGCCAGGTCTTGTCCGCGCCCGGGCCGAGGCGTTCGACGACCATGGCGCCGACGGATTCCTGGGACTTGCCCATGAACAGGTCGACGGCGTCGGCTTCGGTGAGCGGCCAGCCGAGTTCCGCGCCCACGGTGACCTGCGCGGCGGCGGCGATGCGCTCGGAGTCGACGAGGACTCCGTCGCAGTCGAATATCACGAGTTCGATGGCTCCGGGCATGGTCACGAGGCTAACCGAGCGCCGCCGGTACGGGCCGGGCGGCCGCGGCGCCGCGGCGCCACAGTGTGCCGGGGTGTGCCGCGAAGGGGCGTCAGCGGGAGCCGGGGACGACCAGGCCCGTTTCGTACGCCATCACCACCGCCTGCGTCCGGTCCCGCAGGCCGAGCTTGGCCAGCAGCCGGCTGACGTGCGTCTTCACGGTCTCCTCGCCGACGTGGAGGCGCGCGGCCAGTTCGGGGTTGGACAGGCCCTCGGCGAGGAGCCGCAGCACCTCCGTCTCCCGCGGTGTCAGCGCCGCCAGCGGCGCCGCCGCCCCGTCGCGCTCCGGCCGCGCCGCGCGCAGCCGCGCGAACTCGGCGATGAGCCGCCGCGTGACCGCCGGCGCGAGCAGCGCCTCCCCGGCCGCGACGACGCGCACGGCCGCGAAGAGCTGCTCCGCGGTGACGTCCTTGAGCAGGAAGCCGCTGGCACCGGCGGCGAGTGCGTCGTAGACGTACTCGTCGAGGTCGAAGGTGGTGAGGATCAGCACCCTGGGGTGCGGCGGGTCGGCGGTGAGGCGGGCGGTTGCCTCGATGCCGTCGACGCCGGGCATGCGGACGTCCATGAGGACGACGTCGGCCCGGCGGGCGCGGCAGACGCGGATCGCGTCGGCGCCGTCGTGCGCGGTGCCGACGACGTCGAAGTCGGGTTGGGTGGCGAGGAGTCCGGCGAAGCCGGCGCGTACGACTTCGTGGTCGTCGGCGACGACGACGCGCACCGGGCCGGCGCGTCCCGCAGGCCCGGCGGGGTCCGGGTGGGCGGCGGGGCCTGCGTGGTCGGCGGGGTCGGTGGGGCCGGTCATGCGGCGGGTTCCTCCCTGCTCGTACGGGTCTGCGCCGGGAGCGTCGCTTCGAGCAGGAAGCCGCCGCCCGCGGCGGGCCCGCTGTGCAGCCGGCCGCCGACGGCCGCGGCGCGTTCGCGCATGCCGACCAGCCCGTGCCCGCCGTCAGCGGGGCCCGGGCCGGGGCCGTTGTCGCGGATGCGCAGGCGCAGGGTGGCGTCGGCGTAGTGGAGTTCGACGTCGACGGCGGAGCCGGGGGCGTGCCGGCGGGCGTTGGTGAGGGCTTCCTGCACGATGCGGTACGCGGTGAGTTCGATGCCGGTGTCCAGGGGGCGTACGGCGCCGCTGACGATGAGGCGCACGGCGGCGCCGGCGGCGTCGCGGGCCTCGTCGAGGAGTTCGTTGAGCTGGGCGAGGCCGGGTGGGGGGCGGCGTTCCGCGGGGGCGGCGCCGGCGTCCTCGCGCAGGACGCCGAGCAGGCGGCGCATCTCGGTGAGCGCGGTGCGGGCGGTGTCGCCGATGTCGCGGAACCGGCGGGCGCCTTCGTCGGGGAGGCCGGGGGTGGTGAGGCGGGCGGTCTCGGCCTGGACGGAGATCATCGAGATGTGGTGGGCGACGACGTCGTGGAGTTCGCGTGCGATGCGGGCGCGTTCGCCGCGGGCGGCGTGCTCGTAGAGGGTGTGGGCGATGGCGCGTTCGGTGGCGCTGTGCGCGGCGGCGGCGCTGCGGGCGCGGCGGGCGAGGCCGGTGCCGGTGGCGGCGGCGAGGAGGACGGCGGCGGCGACGGCCAGCAGCCGGCCGGTGTCGTCGAGCCGGCCGCCGGCGGCGGTGCCGGGGTCGCCGACGGCGTAGCCGGCGAGCGGCAGTACGAGCAGGACGGCGAGGGTGCGGGCCCGGCGGGTGCCGTGGCGGGCGAGGCGGTGCAGGAGGAGGGCCTGGGCGGCGACGCCGGCGGCGGCGGGGGCGCCGAGGAGGGCGAGGAGCGGGGCGTTCGCGGCGGTGGTGAGGACGGCGGCGGGGGCGGGGTGGGTGCGTAGCAGCGCGAGGGGGGCGGTGGCGCCGAAGGCGAGGAGCAGGGCGGCGGTGAGGCGGTCGCCGGCGCCGGCGCGCAGGACGGTGTCGACGGCGGCGAGGAGCGCGAGGAGCGCGGCGGCGGCGACGGGGCCGTCGGGGGAGGCGGCTATCCGGCGGAGCGGGGGAGCAGGGGCGCGGGGGCGGCGGGTACGCGGCACGCCCGCGCCCCCCGCCCGCTCTCCCCGTACGCCCGTCACACGCGCCATTGTCCCCGCGCCCGCCCGCTCCCGGCGTCCCTCCCGCCCAGGACGACCGCCTCCCCCACACGAGCTACCCCGCCGCCCGCAAGACTCCTCCCCTGCGTGACGACCTGCCCGCCGCCCGCTTCGTAGCCTCCTCACCATGGCAGCGTCAGAAGCAACCATCGAGGTCCGGGAGCTGCGCAAGCGCTTCGGTCCCGTCGCCGCCGTGGACGGTCTGTCGTTCACGGTCGTCCCCGGTCAGGTCACCGGGTTCGTCGGCCCCAACGGGGCCGGGAAGTCCACCACGATGCGCATCGTCCTGGGCCTCGACGCGCCCGACGCGGGCAGTGCGCTGGTCGGCGGCCGCCCGTACGCGGCGCTGCGCCGCCCGCTGCAGCACGTCGGCGCCGCGCTCGACGCGGCGGCCGTGCACCCGAGCCGCCGCGGGCGCGACCACCTGCTGTGGCTGGCGCACTCGCACGGCCTGCCGCCGCGCCGCGTCGACGAGTTGCTGGAGCAGGTGGGTCTCGCCGCGGCCGGCCGGCGGCGGGTCGGGGGCTACTCGCTGGGGATGCGCCAGCGCCTCGGCATCGCCGCCGCGCTCCTCGGCGATCCGCCGGTGCTGCTCTTCGACGAGCCGGTCAACGGGCTGGACCCGGAGGGCATCCGCTGGATACGCGGCTTCCTGCGCCGGCTGGCGGCGGAGGGCCGGGCGGTGCTCGTCTCCAGCCACCTGATGAGCGAGCTCCAGGACACCGCCGACCACCTCGTGGTGATCGGCCGTGGCCGGCTTGTCGCGGACATGCCGGTGGCCGAGGTGCTGGCCGCGGCTTCGGACAGCCGGGTCGCGCTGCGTACCGGGGCGCGGGAGCGGGCGATGACGGTGCTGGCCGCGGCGGGGGCGACGGTGGCGGCGACGGGCCGGGAGTCGCTGACGGTGTCGGGGCTCGCGGCGGAGCGGGTGGCGGAGCTGCTGGGCGCGGAGGCGGTGCCGTTCTCGGAGCTGGCGGCGCACCGGGCGTCGCTGGAGGAGGCGTACATGGAGCTGACGCGCGGGGAGGCGGAGTTCGCCGCCGGCCCGGAGGGGGAGGATCCGCGATGAGTGCGGGTACGGGCACGGGCACGGGGACTGATACGGGTACGGGTACGGGGACGGGCGCCGGGGGCGCGGCCCCGTACCGTTCGAAGCTGCCGCCCGCGCGTGACGGGTTCTGGCAGTTGCTGCGCGCGGAGTTCACGAAGCTGCGCAGTGTCGACCGGTGGCTGCTCACGCTGCTCGCGGGTGTGGTCGTGACGGTGCTCGTGTCGCTGGTGTCGGCGGGCGGCAGCGAGATGGCCACGTCCGACGACGGCGGCGGCTCCGGTACCGAGGCGGCGGACCGGGTCGCGGACTCGTTCCGCTTCGTGCACCGACCGCTGGCCGGGGACGGCAGCGTCACCGCGCGCGTGACGGACCTGACGCTCGGCAGGGGCACGGACGCGCCGTGGGCGAAGGCCGGCTTGATCGTGAAGGCGGGTACGGAACCGGGGAGTCCGTACGTGGCGCTCATGCGCACGCACGAACACGGGGTGCGGCTGCAGTACGGGTTCGAGCACGATGTCGCCGGCGGCGCGGTGGCCGGGGACGCCCCGGTGTGGCTGCGGTTGACACGCGAGGGCGACCGGCTGACCGGCTACGAGTCCGCCGACGGCGAGCGGTGGCGCGAGGTCGGCAGCGTCTCCGCGGCCGGGTTGCCGCGGACGGCGCGGGCGGGGTTGTTCGTGGCGGCGCCGGAGACGGTGCGGGTGGAGCGGTCGTTCGGGTCGCTGAGCATCGGGGCGGGGCCGAGCGAGGCGACGGGGGTGTTCGACAACGTACGGCTCGAAGGCGGCGGTTCCGGCGGTTCCTCGAGCGGGGCTGGCGGCGGGTCCGGGGCGGGGGCGTGGCAGGACGAGGCCGTGGGTCCGCCGTCCGGCCCCGCGGCGGCCAACGGCCCGGTCGGCGGCACCGAGCGCGCCGGCGGCACGTTCACCGTCACCGGCTCCGGCGACATCGGCCCGCGCCCGCCCGCGGGGGACCTGACGTGGATGAGCCTGGCTGGGGCGCAGGTCGGACTGATCGCGTTCGCGGCGCTGGGGGTCCTGTTCATCACCGCCGAGTACAAGCGCGGCATGATCCGCACGACGTTCACCGCGGGACCGCGGCGCGGCCGGGTGCTGGTGGCGAAGGGCGTGGTGCTGGCGGCGGCGGCGTTCGCGGCGGGACTGGCGGCGGCGGTGGTGTCGTTCCTGGTGGGGCAGCGGGCGCTGCGCGCGGGCGGGCACCGGCCGCCGCAGTTCCCGGAGGTGTCGCTGGCCGACGGGCCGGCGCTGCGGGCGGTGGTGGGCACGGGGCTGCTGCTGGCGCTGGTGGCGCTGTTCGCGCTGGGGCTGGGGGCGCTGCTGCGGCACACGGCGGCGGCGGTGACGCTCGTGGTGGTGCCGTTCGTGCTGCCGCTGGTGCTGGGCGGTGGGCTGCCGCTGGGGGCGGTGGAGTGGCTGTTCCGCGTGACACCGGTGGCGGGGTTCGGGGTGCAGAGCACGACGCCGCACTACGAGCAGGTGGAGACGGTGTGCCTGCCGGAGGACGGGTGCATGCCGCAGGGGCCGTGGACGGGGCTCGGGGTGCTGGCGGTGTGGGCGGCGGTGGTGCTGGCGCTGGCGGCGTGGCGGCTGCGGCGGCGTGATGCGTGACGGGCGGAGAGGTCTGCGGGAGCCGGTGGAGCCGGTGGAGTCGGTGGGTACGGCGGAGGAGCCGGAGCAGGCGGGGGCGGGGGAGCCGAGAGGGCGCGGCGGGCAGCGGGTGCGGGAGGTGCGGTACGCGGCCGGGGGCCGGTCGGTGCGCGCGGGGCTGCGGGACGCGGGGTACGCGGCGCGGGCGGAGTGGACCAAGCTGCGTACCGTCCCCAGCACGTGGTGGCTCCTCCTCGCCGTCGCCGCCGTCACGGCGGCGATCGGTGCGGGCGCGGTCAGCGGGCTGTCCACGGCGCACTGCCCGCCGGCCGGCTGCCGCGAGGACGTCGTGAAGACCAGCCTGGCAGGCGTGTGGGCCGGGCAGGCGGCGGTCGCGGCGCTCGCGTCGCTGGCGTTCACCGCCGAGTACGGCACAGGCACGATCCGGACGACGCTGACCGCCGTGCCGGGCCGGTTGCGCGTACTGGCCGCGAAGTCCGCGGTGGTCGGCGCTGCGGTGCTGGTCGCGGGCGGCGCGGGGGTGCTGGGTGCGCTGCTCGCGGGGCGGGCGCTGGTGCCGGCGGGCTTCACCGCGTACGACCTCGGGGCGGGGCCGGTGCTGCGCGCCGGCTTCGGGACGGCGCTGTACCTGGTGCTGGTGGCGCTGCTGGCGCTGGGCCTGGGCGCGGCGCTGCGGGACACGGCGGGCGCGGTCGCGGCGTGCCTGGGGGTGCTGTACGCGTCGCCGCTGGTGGCGGGGATGCTGTCGGATCCGGAGTGGGTCGAGCGGCTCCAGCGGTACGGGCCGTCGTCCGCGGGCCTTGCGGTGCAGTCGACGGTGGACACGGCGGCGCTGCCCATCGGGCCGTGGGCGGGGCTGGGGGTGCTGGCGGCGTGGTCGGCGGCGGCACTGGCGCTGGGCGCGGCGGTGCTGCGGCGGCGGGACGCGTAGCAGCAGACTCGGGTACGTGCCCGGGCGGCGCATCCGCCGGGTAGGCGCCCGGGCGGCGCATCCGCGGGGTACGTGCCCGGGCGGCGGATCCGGCGCTACGTCCGCCGTTCCCGCACCCCGCCGAGGAACCCCGCCACCGCCTCCCCGAACGCCTCCGGCGCCTCCGACCACGGCAGGTGCCCCGCCCCGCCCAGCACCACCCGGTCCACCTGCGGCAGCGCCGTAACCAGCGAATCCACCGCCGACCGCGGCCGGATGTCCGCCTCCCCGTCCACCACCAGCACCGGCACCGCCAACCCCGCGCACTTCCCGCGCAGGCCGGCCGTGCCCGACTCCTCCCGTTCCGCGGCGACGAGCGCCGCGTTCGCCTCGGTGTTCACCCCGCGGAAGGGCGTCGCCATCCGTTCGGCCGCCGCCACCGCCCGCGGACCCGCAGGCGGTACGAAGTCCGCCGACCACTGCAGCACGCACGCCTCCCGCGCCTCCGCCGCACCCCGGCCGCCGCCCAGCGACCCCCGCTCCCCCAGCTCCCGCAGCCGCGGCAGCCGTGCGCCGAGCGCCGCGTCGAGGTTCCGGCGGTACGCGGGTTGCCAGGTCCGCTGCGCGTCGATCCCGGTGCCCGACACGTAGACGAGCCCGCTCACCCGCTCCGGGTGCGCCAGCGCGTACCGCAGGGCGAGGCTCGCGCCCCACGAGTGCCCGAGGAGCACGGGGCGCTCCAGCCCGAAGTGCGCCCGCACGGCGTCGAGGTCGGCGATCGCGCGCGCCATCGTGAACGGCCCGCCCCGTCCTTCCGACCGCCCGCACCCGCGCTGGTCCCACCGGTACGACGTCGCCGTGCCGGCCAGCAGCTCCGCGACGTCCTCCAGGGTGTCCCAGAGCCCGGGCCCGCCGTGGCAGCACACCACCGGCACCGCGCCGTCGCCCTGCCGCGCGGCCCACAGCCGCACCCCGTCCCCGGTGACCACCGCGGGGCCGCCCGTCCCTCCCGTGCCCTCACCACCCATCTCCCCAAGCTATCCGCGCCGTTGCCCCGCCCCTCCGCCCCGCCGCCCCGCTACATTCCGCGCAGAGCCTGCCCCAGCAGCCTTACCCCCTCGGTCACGGCGTCGGGGTGGCTCGCCGCGTAGCCGAGGACCAGGCCCGGGGGACCGGGGCGCAGCCGGTGCCAGGACAGGGGCTGCGCCTTGACGCCGCAACTGAGGGCCGCCGCCGCCAGCTCCGTGTCGGTCACCCCCGCCGGCACCTCCCAGCCCGCCCCGCGCCCGCCGCCCGTCCCGCGCCCGCCCGCCCCGCGCCCACCTGCCCCGCGTCCGCCGCTAGGTGCGTGCCCGTCGTCCGGTCGCGGTCCGTACGCAACCGGGCCGCCCGCCTCGTCGAACGTCACCGTCAGGTGCAGCCCCGCCGCCGCGCCGTGCACCACCGCTCCCGGCAGGTGTTCCGCGATCGCCGTGATCATCGCGTCCCGGCGCCGCCGGTGCCGCCCCCGGAGCAGCCGCAGGTGCCGCTCCATCTCCCCTGACTCCATCAGCCGTGCCAGCACGAGCTGCGGCAGCACCGCGTTGCCCAGGTCGGTGAACCGCTTGGCGTTCACCAGCGCGTCCCGGTACCCCGGCGGCGGCACGACCCAGCCCACCCGCAGCGCCGGCGCCAGCAGCTTCGACACGCTGCCCATGTAGCAGACGCGCTCCGCGAGCATCGCGCGCAGCGCGGGCACCGGCGGCCGGTCGTAGCGGTGCTCGGCGTCGTAGTCGTCTTCGAGTACGAGCCCGCCGTCCTCGGCCCAGCGCAGCAACTCGCGGCGGCGCTCACCGCTGAGCACCGCGCCCGTCGGGAACTGGTGCGCCGGGGTGAGCAGGACCGCACGCGCGCCGGTCGCGCGCAGCGCGTCGACACGTATGCCGTCGGCGTCCACCGGCACCGGGAGGATGTCCAGCCCGCCGTTCTCCAGATGCTGGCGCATACCGAGCGAACCGGGGTCCTCCAGCGCCACCGCCTCCATGCCGTCCGCGCGCAGCACCGGGTGCAGCAGGGTGAGCGCCTGGGCGGTGCCGGCGACGATGACGACGTCGTCGGGGTCGGCGCGGATGCCGCGGTTGCGGGCGAGCCAGCCGGACACGGCACGGCGCAGCGCGGGGGCGCCGTGCGCGTCGCCGTAGCCGAGGTCGGTGGCGGACATCTCGGCGAGGACGGCGCGCTCGGCGCGCAGCCACGCGGCGCGGGGGAACGCGGCGAGGTCCGGCAGCCCGGGGGTGAGGTCGATGCGGGCCGGCGCGGCACGCAGCGCGTCGAAGGCGTCCGGGCCGGGCGCGGCCGGGAAGAACACGGTGGGCCGCGCCGCCCCGGGCTCCGCTACGGCCCCGGCTCCCACCGGCGCCGCGACCACCACCGTCCCCCCGCGCCGCCGGCCCTCGACGTGCCCGTCCTCCGTCAGCCGCCGGTACGCCTCCGTGACCACCCCGCGCGACACCCGCAGCTCCGCCGCCAGCACCCGGGTCGGCGGCAGCCGGCCGCCGACCGGCAGCCGCCCGTCCGCGATCGCCTCCCGCAGCCGCCGCGCCAGCCAGTCCGCCATCCCGCCCGCCGGCGCCTCCCCGACGTCGAGCTGCAGGAAATCCGAACCGTACGCTTTGGACCTCTCAGAGGTCGCTTCTTCCACCCCGTTCATGGAGCCATCGTGGCACGCGCCACTGACAACGCCCCTTCCGAAGCCGCGTCGCCGCAGCTCAGGAACGGTTCTCACGCCCACGCCCCCCATCGCCGGCCCTCTCACTCCCCGAACTCGAACTCCCCCGCTCCCGCTCCCTCCAGCACCGCCGCCTTCGCCTTCACGCCCCACAGGCCCGCCAGCTCCCCGCGCACCGCCTCCGTCAGCTCCGCCACATCCGTCGCAGCCGCCTCGTGCATACCCTCCGCCACCACCAGCACCCGGCGCGTCTCCGTGCCGACCGCCGAGTACCCGCTCTGCCGGTTCGTCCAGCGCCGCGCGTGCGCCCGCCCCGCCGAGTCGGCGAACGTCACCTCCCCCGGCGCCGGATGCTCCGTCCCGCCGCCGAACGTCGTGTACGTCTCGTCGCCCACCGCCCGCCGCACCTGCAGCCACGGCTCCGCGATCCGGTCCACGTCCAGTACGGCGACGGGGATCGCGTACGCCATCGAGACCGCGTTGCACAGGTCCACCACCGGGTTGATCCGCGGCAGCGACCCCTCCCGCCGCAGCCGCCGCAGCAGCGACTCCGACGCGCACCGGTACTGCGTCGGCCGCAGCCCCAGCCGCGCGTACGTCCGCCGCCACGCCCGTACCTCGGGGAACTCCGCCTCCGTGCCCGCCGCCAGCCGCCGCCGCGCGACGTCCGTGTACGCCGCGATCCGCGCCTCCAACTCCGCGCCCCCGCCGGGACCGAAGGCGTCGCCGCTCCCCGCGTCCCCGTACAGCACCCCCGCAACCAGCTCGGGGAACTCCGCCCGCAGCTCTGCCGCATGTCCGAACCGCATCGTCACGCCACCGCCAGCTTCGCGCCCAGCCCGACGAACGACACCGCGAAGACCCGCCGGATCCCTGCCATCACCCGCGGCCGCCGCAGCACGTGGCCGCGTACGGCCGCCGCGCACATCCCGTACGCCGCGAACACGACGAATGTCAGCCCCATGAACACCGCGCTCAGCCGCAGCATCGCCGCCACCGAGCCCTCCTGGCCCGCGGGCATGAACTGCGGCAGGAACGCGACGAAGAACATCGTCAGCTTCGGGTTGAGGAGGTTGAGCAGCACACCGGAGACGATCACCCGGCCCACCGGCTTCGGCCCGGCCGCCGCGTCGGCCTCGACGACCAGCGCCTCCTTGTCGCGCAGCGTCGACCACGCCATGTACAGCAGGTACGCGACGCCCAGGTACTTCACCACCTCGAACGCCACGGCGCTGGTGTGCAGCAGCGCCGCGAGCCCGGTGACGGTGGCGAGGACGTGCGGGACGGTGCCGAGCGTGCAGGCGAACGCGGCGACGACGCTCGCGCGCCTGCCGTGGGAGAGCCCGGCGACGAGGGTGTAGACCACCCCCGTGCCCGGGGTGGCGACCACGATCAGCGTGGTCAACAGAAAGGCGATGCTCACGGGACTGCCTCCGGCGGTGGTGATCGGCTACTGCGGAACACCACCACCCTCACCCGCCGATGGCCTGACGGGCAGAGCCAAAGAGGAGCGAGATCACTGGTCCATAACCGGGGAGCCCTGGGCGTCCACCCCGGCCGCCACCATGTCCGCGAACACCCGCGCCAGCGGCGACAGCGCCGCCCACCGCCGCACCGCCCACCCCGCCCACAGCGGCGGCAGCTCCGGTACGGGCACGAGCCGCACCCCCGGATGCCGCCCCTCGCGCCACCCCGGCAGCTCCGGTACGACGGCGTAGCCGAGCCCCAGCTCCGCGAGGAGGATCGCCGTGTCCCAGTCGGCGACCGACGTGTCGAACGCCGGCAGCCGCACCCCCGACTCCGCGAACCACGCCTCCAGGTGCGCCCGCGAACTCGAGTTCCCCGGCAGCCCGATGAGCCGCACCGCCGCCAGGTCCGCCGCCCCCACCGCCGACCGCTCCGCCAGCGGATCGCCCTCCCGTACGGCCAGCACCCACCGCAGCTCCGCCGCGCGCCGCAACTCCACGCCCCGTACCGGCGCGGCGATGGTTATCCACGCCAGGTCGGCGCCGCCCGCGGCCAGCGCGGCGACGCAGCCGCGGCTGGAGTTCTCCGTCTGGAACTCCAGGCTGACCTGCGGATACCGCTCGCGGAACGCGACGACCGCCGCCGACATGAAGTGCCGTACGGTCGTCGCCCCCGTCGTCACCCGCACCGACCCGCCGTCCCCGCGCGCCAGGTCGCGCAGCCGCCGCAGCGCGTGGTCCACGCCGCCGATGCCCTCGGCGGCGGCACCGCGCAGCAGCTCCCCGGCGTGCGTGGGCACCACGCCGCGCGGATGCCGCTCCACGAGGCTGAGGCCGACCTCCCGCTCCAGCCGCTTGACGTGCTGGCTGACGGCCGACTGCGTACAGCCCAGCTCCCGCGCCACCGCGCTCAGGCTCCCCGCCCGGCACACGGCGACGAACACCCGCAGGTCGTCCAGAGTCATGGGCGTCAAGCTAACCCTTGGGGACGCCCAAGGACACCCGAGGATTGACTTGGACGGATCGCCGCGCCCACGATGACCACGATCTTTGCTGTACGCCCGCACCCGGCCCGACCGCCCGCACGACGCAGGAACAAGGGGACCGCCCCCCGCCCGGGAGACCGACCTACGGAACGAGGACGCCGCCGTGGAACCGCTCGAAGCCGCCGCGCTCGCCGGCGCCGGACTCGTCGCCGGCGGCATGAACGCGGTCGTCGGCTCCGGCACGCTCATCACCTTCCCGACGCTCCTCGCCCTCGGCTATCCGCCGGTCCTCGCGAACGTCTCCAACACCGTCGGCCTCGTCCCCGGCGTCGCCGGCGCCGTCTACGGCTACCGCCGCGAACTCCGCGGCCAGCGCAGCCGCATACTGCGCTTCGGCACCGCCTCCCTCATCGGCGGCCTGGCCGGCGCGCTGCTGCTCCTGCAACTGCCCGCCGAGGCGTTCCAGGCCGTGGTCCCCGTCCTGATCCTCACGGCCTGCGCCCTGGTCCTCCTCCAGCCCGTCCTCAGCCGCCGCCTCGCCGCGCGCAGCGAGGACGACGACTCGGACGGCGGCACCCCGATGTGGATCGGCGTCCTCGGCACGGGCGTCTACGGCGGCTACTTCGGCGCCGCGCAGGGCGTCATCCTCATGGGCCTGTTCGGCACCTTCGTCCGTGACGACCTCCAGCGCCTCAACGCCGTCAAGAACGTCCTCGCCGCCCTCGTCAACGGGGTCGCGTCGATCGTCTTCATCATCGTCACGGACGTCGACTGGACCGCGGCCGGCATCATCGCCATCGGCTCGACACTCGGCGGCTTTCTCGGCGCCCACCTGGGGCGGAAGCTCACCCCCGCGCTGATGCGCACGATCATCGTCACCGTCGGCACCACCGCCGCCCTCACCATGATCATCCGCTGACGGCGCGCGCGCCTTACGAGCCGGCGGAGCGGGGACGTCGCGGCGGTGTGGTGCGGCTCCCCCCGTTCCGGATCGATGCCGACCGATGCGCTGAGCCGGCGCCGGCCGCGGTGGCCACCGGTCGGCACGTCGGCTCCGGTCGCGGGCACCGACTCGCAGACGTAGACGCCCGGTCCGGCCTCCTGGTTCTCGACCGCCGGAAGTCCGGACACCCGCTCCCGTGTACTTCGGCCGCACGCGCCTGGGCAGGCTCTAGCCGAACACCCGGTCCAGCACCGTCGCGATGCCGTCCTCGTCGTTCGACCCGGTCGTCTCGTCCGCGACCGCGGCCAGTTCCGGGTGCGCCCCCGCCATCGCCACCCCGTGGCCGGCCCAGCGGAACATCGGTATGTCGTTCGGCATGTCCCCGAACGCGATCGTCTCCGCGCCCCTGACCCCGAGCCGGCGCGCCGCGACCGACAGGCCCGTGGCCTTGCTCAGCCCGAGCGGCAGCACCTCGACGGTGTCGGCGCCGGCGAGGACGACCTCGACGAGGCCGCCGACCGTGTCGCGGGCCGCGGCCGTCAGCGCGTCGTCGTCCAGGTCGGGGTGCTGGAGGTAGAGCTTGCCGATCGGCTGGGCCCACAGCTCGGCGCGCTCCGCCACCCGCCGGACCGGCAGGTCCTCCCGGGCCACCGCGCGGAAGCCGGGGCCGAAGAGCACCTCGCCCGCGAGGCCGTCCGCGCTGGCGGCCACCACCACCTCGCCGACCTCGGCCTCCAGCTTCGCCACCGCGTCGGCGGCGAGCCGCCGGTCGAGCGTCACGGAGGTCAGCAGCCGGTCCTCGCCCGCGTGGTACACCTGCGCGCCCTGGCCGCAGACGGCCAGGCCCTCGTAGCCCAGCCCGTCCAGTATGTGCCGGGTCCAGGCCACGGCCCGGCCGGTGACGACGATGTGCGCCGCGCCCCGCGCGCACGCCGCCTCGATCGCCGCGCGCGTGCGCGGCGAGACCGTCTCGTCGCTGCGCAGCAGTGTGCCGTCGAGGTCCGTGGCGATGAGCCGGTACGGAAGGGCGCCGCTCATTTCGCCACCGGCTCCAGCACCTCGCGCCCGCCCAGGTACGGCCGCAGCACCTCCGGCACCGCCACCGAGCCGTCCGCCTGCTGGTGCGTCTCCAGGATCGCCACGATCGTCCGCGGCACGGCGCACAGCGTCCCGTTCAGCGTCGCCAGCGGGCGGGCCGCCTTCTTCTGGCCCTGCCCGTCGCGCATCCGCACCGACAGCCGCCGCGCCTGGAACTCGCCGCAGTTCGACGTCGACGTCAGCTCCCGGTACTTGCCCTGCGTCGGGATCCAGGCCTCGCAGTCGTACTTCCGCGAGGCCGACGCGCCCAGGTCGCCCGAGGCCACGTCGATCACCCGGTACGCCAGGCCGAGGGCGGACAGCCACTGCTTCTCCCAGTCCAGCAGCCGCGCGTGCTCCGCCTCGGCGTCCTGCGGGTCGACGTACGAGAACATCTCGACCTTGTCGAACTGGTGCACCCGGATGATGCCGCGGGTGTCCTTGCCGTGCGAGCCCGCCTCGCGGCGGAAGCAGGGCGAGAACCCCGCGTACCGCAGGGGCAGCCGGTCGGCCTCGATGATCTCGTCCATGTGGTACGCCGCGAGCGTGACCTCCGAGGTGCCGACGAGGTAGAAGTCGTCGCGCTCCAGGTAGTACACGTCCTCGGCGGCCTGGCCGAGGAAGCCGGTGCCCTCCATGGCGCGCGGCTTGACCAGCGCGGGCGTGAGCATCGGGGTGAAGCCGGCGGCGGTGGCCCGGGCGATCGCCGCATTGACGAGGGCCAGCTCCAGCAGGGCGCCGACGCCCGTCAGGTAGTAGAAGCGCGAGCCGGAGACCTTCGCGGCGCGCTCGGTGTCGATGGCGCCGAGGATGCGGCCCAGCTCCAGGTGGTCGCGAGGCTCGAAGCCCTCGGCGGCGAAGTCGCGCGGGGTGCCGACGGTCTCCAGCAGCGCGAAGTCGTCCTCGCCGCCGACGGGCACGTCGGGATGCACCACGTTCCCCAGGCGCAGCAGCAGCGCCTGGGTCTCGGCGGCGGCCTCGTCCTGCGCGGCGTCCGCGGCCTTGACGGCGGCGGACAGCTCGCCGGTGCGCCGCAGCAGGTCCTGCTTCTCCTCGCCCTGCGCGCGCGGGATCAGCTTGCCGAGCTGCTTCTGCTCGGCCCGCAGTTCGTCGAAGCGCGTACTGGACGACCTGCGCCGCTCGTCGGCGGAGAGCAGCGCGTCGACGAGGTCGACGTCCTCTCCACGGGCGCGCTGCGACGCACGCACTCGGTCGGGGTCCTCACGAAGCAGGCGAAGGTCAATCACGCAGCCAGGTTACCGGGGTGCGCCGACCGGTTCTCCGCCGAATTCCACCCCTGTGGATTTCTCGGCGTTTTGTGGTGAATGACCGGTTTCGCGGATCCCGCTTCTGGGCGGATGGAGAAAAGGTGCACAGCGGAGCAATCGGGACATAAGGTCGGTGTACGTCCGTGGCGTGCACGGCAGTTGGGGAATCCTTTTCCACAGGTGGCCGCGGATCCGGAAAGTTATCCACAGGGCGGGGAGGGGGCCTGTGGAAGCCGGGGAAGATCGTTCCGTAGGGCCGGTGCTGGCGCAGGAATTCCCCGTTTCGCCTCCGGCTACACACCCTTTGGAGCGGAATTGCCTACCGCCTTAGAGTGGATCAAGGGAATTGCCGTGACGAGTAACCATCTGAGCAGTTGGACGCCGGAAATCAGTCACTAGACAGATTTGTCGACATTGCCCGTTCGGGTACCGGAGTTATGCACAGCCGACCCCGACAGCCTGTGGATAACTCCGCGAGCTGTGCACAGACCCCAGGTCAGGCGCGGCCGTCCAGACACCGCGTCAGCCAGTCCGACGCCTCCGTGAAGGCCGTGTCCGACGTCTCCGGGCGCAGCGGCCCGACGTCCGCTGGCGACAGCCCCGCGCGCGGGTACGAGCCGAGGAACCGCACCCGCGGGCAGATCCGCTTCAGCCCCATCAGCGCCTCGCCCACCCGGCGGTCGGTGATGTGCCCCTCGCAGTCCACCGAGAAGCAGTACCGCCCGATGCCCTCACCCGTCGGCCGCGACTCGATGCGCAGCATGTTGACGCCGCGCACCGCGTACTCCTGGAGCAGCTCCATCAGCGCGCCCGGGTGGTCGTCGCCGAGCCAGATCACGACCGACGTCTTGTCCGCACCCGTCGGTGCCGCCGGCCGCGCCGGGCGGCCGACGAGGACGAACCGGGTCTCCGCGTTCTCCGCGTCGTGGATGTCGGAGACCAGCGGCTCCAGCCCGTACACCGACGCCGCGAACTCGCCTGCGAACGCCCCGTCCACCCGGCCCTCCTGCACCTGCCGCGCGCCGTCCGCGTTGGACGCCGACGACTCCCACACCGCGTCCGGCAGGTGCCCGGCCAGCCAGCGCCGCACCTGCGGCTGCGCCACCGGGTGCCCGGTGACCGTCTTGATGTCGGCCAGCTCCGTCCCCGGCCGCACCAGCAGGGCGAACGCGATCGGCAGCAGCACCTCGCGGTAGATCATCAGCGGCTCGCCGAGCGCCAGCTCGTCGAGGGTGGCGGTCACGCCGCCCTCCACGGAGTTCTCGATCGGCACCAGCGCGCCCGCGGCGGCCCCGCCGCGCACCGAGTCCAGCACCGCGGGCACCGAGACCATCGGCACCAGCTCGCGCGTCGCCGCCTCGGGGAGGGTGCGCAGCGCGGCCTCGGTGAAGGTGCCCTCGGGGCCGAGGTAGGTGAAGCGGCTGGCGGACATGGGGGCGGCTCCTCGTGGGCGTTCGGCGAGACGGCCACGATACCCACGGGCACGGGGCGGGGGGTGCCGGTCCGGGGAACGGACGATCATGGGCCCGCCCCGCCGCCCCGCCGCCCCGCTCAGCCCTCCAGCAGCCGCTGCCCCACGTACTCGCCCTCCCGCGCCCCGCCCGGCACCGCGAACAGCCCGCTCGCCTCGTGCCGCAGGAAGCGCGACAGCCCGTCGCCCCGGTCCAGCTTGCGCTGCACCGGCACGAACCCCTTCAGCGGATCCGCCTGCCAGGCGACGAACAGCAGCCCGGCGTCGGGCACCGGTCCGTCCCCGGTGTCGAGATAGCCGTCGTGGTACGAGAACGAGCGTCGCAGCATCGTCGCCCCGCCGTTCGACTCCGGCGCCGCCACCCGTACGTGCGCGTCTCCCGCGATGGCCAGCGAGCCGTCCGCGAGCTGCTTGTTCATGTCCACCGGTGTCGTCTCCTCGCCGCCCGACAGCGGTGCGCCGTCCGACCTGCGCCGGCCGATGACCCGCTCCTGCCGCTCCCGCGACAGGTGGTCCCAGGTGTCGAGCAGCATCCGGATCCGGCGGAACACGGCGTACGAGCCGCCCGCCAGCCACTCCTGCCCGGCGTCCGCCGGCACGAAGACGTGGCCGTCGAAGTCCGGGTCCTCGGGCCGGGGGTTGTTGGTGCCGTCGACCTGCCCCATCAGGTTGCGTGCCGTACGGGGCCGGTCGGTGGCCCCCGGGGTGCGGTTGAAGCCGCTCATCTGCCAGCGCAGGACCGCCGCGTCGCCCGCCCGGCGCTGGAGCGTGCGCAGCGCGTCGAACGCCACGAGGGCGTCGTCGGCGCCGATCTGCAGCCACAGGTCGCCGTCGCTGCGCCGCGCGTCCAGCGCGTCGGCGGAGAACGCCGGCAGCGGGGCGAGCCCGGCGGGGCGCCGGGCGGCCAGGCCCGTACGGTCGAAGAACGTCCGCCCGAAGCCGAACGTCACGGTCAGCGACGCGGGCCCCGCGTCGAGCGCGCTGCCGGTGCCGGACGCCGCCGCCTTCCCCTCGCTCAGCTCGCGGGCCGTAGCGGACCACCGCTTGAGCAGCGCCGCGGCCTCCTTGCGGCCCGCGCCCGGGGCCAGGTCGAAGGCGGCGAAGTGGCCTGCCGCCTGCAGCGGGGTGGTGATGCCCGCCTGGTGCGGGCCGTGGAACGGCACACCGTTCGCGCCGATCGACGTCAAGGGCGCGGGGGGCGCGTCCCGCAGCGCCTCGGCGGCGGCCGCGCCGGAGGCGCCGCCGGCGAGGAGCCCCGCCGCCCCGGCGGCCCCCGCCGCGCCGACGAGGCGGCGGCGGGAGACCGGGTGCCGGGAGGCGGCCGTGGCGGCGCCGGTGCTCTTCTCTGGTTCTGTGCGGGTGGAACGGGTCGGGCTCACGGGATCGTCAACTTCTTCTCTTCTGTCGCCTGGTCGATGGGCGAGGTGCGCACGGTCAGCCGGAGGGTCCACTCCCCGGCCATCGGGAGCTGCACGCCGGTGGCGGCCCAGTGCCCGTTCTCGACGGGCGTGGGGGTGACGGCGAGCGGGCCGACGTCCTTCTCCTCCAGGGTGAAGGAGAGCCGCACCTCGGGGACGTTGAGGAGCTGGTTGTTCGCGTCCGTGAGGTAGATGTGCAGCTGGTTGTCGCCGGTCCTGCCGGGGTCGACGGTGATCTCCGCGGTCCCGGCGCCGCCCTGCCCGCCCGTGTCGTACGGGATCTTCACCTTGACCGGCCCGGCCGGCTGCCGCTGCGCCGACTCGGCCGCGGCCTGCTCGGTCTCGGCCCGGCCCGGCTGGGTGCCCGTCAGCAGGGTGACGACCGACAGCAGTACGACGGCGAGGACGGTCTCGACGAGGACGGACTGGCGCAGGCCACGGCGCACGGGGTCGGAGTCGCGCTCCTTGCGCGCGCGGTTCGCGTCGACGGCGGCCCGCTGGCGGGCGAGCTGCGCGGCGCGGTCGGGATCGCCGTCGGAACCGGAACCGGATTCAGAACCGGATGCGGCACCGGCGTCCGCCTCCGCTGTCGCGGCGGCGTGCACGAGCGGCGCCTCCGCCGTCGCGCCGGCGGGCTCCGCGCCCGCCGAAAGACCGGAGCCGGCCAGCCGCTGCGTCCACCGCCGCGACGTCCAGCCCGCGGTGATCAGCACCGCGACCAGCCCCAGCTTCACCAGCAGCAACTGCCCGTATGCCGTGTCCGTCAGCGCGCCCCAGGTCCCCAGCCCGCGCCACGCCTGGTACAGCCCCGTCACGGCGAGCACCGTCACCGACGTCAGCGCCAGCCGCGAGAAGCGGCGTATGACGTACGACGGGACGCGCGGCCCGAGGCGCAGGCTCAGCATCAGCGAGGTGAGGCCGCCGAGCCAGACGGCGACGGCCAGCAGGTGCACCATCGACATCGGCACGGCCAGCCACGGCTGGATGCCGGTGGAGGCGTGCTCTGCCATGCCCCACGTCGCGGCGAGGCCGACGGCGACCACGCCGCCGCCGAGCCCGAGGCCGATGGCCAGGTCGCGGCTGCGCGCGGCGTCGTCATCCGCGCGGTCGGCGGCGACGGGCCCGGCCGCGTCGGGCCCGTCGGCCGCGGCGGAGCCGGCGTCCCCGCCCGCAGCCCTGTCTGTGTCTGCTTCCGCGCTTTCGTCGGCGCCCGCGCCGCCCACGCGTGCCGCTGCCTTCGCGCGCGCGCCCTTCGCGCCGGGCGCGTTCTCCCGCCCGTACACCCCGAACAGCACCGCCAGCACCACCGCCGCCGCACCCAGCAGCAGCAACCGCGACAGCAGCGCCGTCCCCGGGCGGGTCTCCAGTACGTCGCGCACCGAGTCGAGCCCGAAGTCGGCGCCCGTGTACGGCCCGCGCAGCAGCAGCAGCGCCACGGTGGCGGCGAACAGCAGCGCCCACCCCGCGCTCGCCACCCGGCGCACGACCCGGCCCCGCCCGCCGCAGACGCCCGCGAACACGGCGCCGCCGACGAGCAGCACGAAGCCCGCGTACGCGACGTAGCGCCCGGTGTCGTACAGCGCCTTGGCGCTGCCGTTGTCCTCGCCCGCCTCGGACACGGCCACCGTCGTCTTCGACGGCTTGCCCACGGAGAACGTGAACGCGCCGGAGATCGGGTGGCTGTCCGCGGACACCGTCTTCCAGACCACGGTGAACGTGCCGTCCGGCAGCCCGGGGCGCAGCGCGGTGGTCGCCGTCTTGGAGTTGCCGTCGACGTGGGCGGCGCCGCCCTTGGTGACGTCGTTGCCGTCGGGGTCGAGGACGCGGATGGCGTCGTCGCTCAGCTGCACGGCCTCGGAGAAGGTGAGGGAGACCGCCTGCGGCGCCTCCTGGACGACCGAGCCCTCGGCGGGGTCGGTGCCGGTGAGGGCGGCGTGCGCCGCGGCGGGGGTGGCGCCGGGTACGAGGACGCACAGCACGGCGGCGACGGCGGCGCACAGGGCCCCGAGCGCGCGCCTGCGCTGTGCGCGCCCTGCGTGCGTCGAGCGCCGGCGGATCGGTGCGCGGCGGGCTCGGTGGAGCTGTCCGGTTGGGGTCATGACACGCCTCTCACTCCGCGGGGCGGTACGTCGTCGGCTGCACCGGCACCTCGACCTCGATCGGCTCCGACTCGGCGAAGTGCAGCACGAAGGACACCTTCTCGCCAACCTCCGGTTTGCGATCCAGCTTCTCCAGCATCAGATGGGAACCCCCGCGGGCGAGGGTCAGCTCGCCGCCCGCGGGCACGTCGAGGCCGTCGACGGCGCGCATCCGCTCGCCTTCGGTGACGTGCATGGTGACGTCGTCGGCGAGGTCGGTGCTGACGCCGGTGAGCCGGTCGTCGGCCGCGCCGTCGTTGCGTACGGTCAGATAGCCGGCGGCGAGGTCCTTCATCACCGGCTGCGGTACGAAGCCGGCCTCGGCGCGCAGCCGGGGCCCGGAGCCGGGGCCGGCGCCGCTGCCGCCGCCGTCGCCGGATTCCGCTTTCGTCCGCGTACCGGAGTCCTCACCGGAGCATGCGGCCAGGCCGAGGGCGAGGGACAGGGCGGCAGCAGTAACTACTGCGCCCCGGCGGGCACGCCTCACGGCTTCTGTCCCTTGACCAGCTTCGGCATGTCCTTCGCGTACTGGTCGGCCGTCACTCCGGCCAGGTAGAGCACGTGCGCCTTGTCGTCCTTCGGCGAGTACGCCAGCACCTCCGCGCCGTGGCTGACGGTGATGCTGCCGTCCTTCTCCTTCACCGGCTTCTCCAGGTGCACGCCGACGCTGCGCGCGGCGTCCTTGACCGTGTCGAAGTCGCCGGTGAGGCCGATGAAGTCCTTGTCCTGGGCGTCGAGCCACTCGCCCATCCGCTTCGGGGTGTCCCGCTTCGGATCGGTGCTGACCATGACGACCTGCAGCTTCTCCTGCTCCGCGCGGGGCAGCTTCTGCTTGGCGATGGCGATGTCGCTCATCGTCGTGGGGCAGACGTCGGGGCAGTTGGTGTAGCCGAAGAACAGCAGGGTGGGCTTGCCGGCGGTCTCGGCGACGAAGTCGTACTCCTCGCCTTCGGTGTCGGTGAGGACGAGGTCCGGCTTCTCCTTGGGGGTGTCGAGGACGACACCCGGCTTCGTGCTGCCGCCGGAGATCTCGACGGCGGGCTTGGCGCCGTCGTCGCCGGAGTCGGAGCCGCAGGCGGTGAGGGTGAGCGCCGCGGCGGCGGCGAGGGCCGCGGCGGCGTGGACGGTGGTGGTACGGGTTGTGCGCATGCTGTGTTCCCTTGAGGGGTGGGGTGGCCCGGACGGGATCGCCGGCCGGGCCACCGCTTGCCTTTACGTACGGGTGCGGGTGCCGCGCCTACTGCGCCGCGGACGAACCGCCCGCCCCGCGCCGCCGCGACTGCACGCCGAACGCGACGCCGGCGGCGCCGAGCGCGATGCCGACGATGCCCAGCGTGCGGGCCATGGTGTCGGAGGAGCCGTCGTCGTCGGAGGCGGTGTCGTCGCCGTCGTCGCCCTTGCCCTCGGCGGCGGCGGGCTCGGCGTCGTCGCCGTTCCCGGCGTCGTCGGCGTCGGCGTCGTCGTCCGCGTCCTCGGCGGGCACCAGGGCCAGCACGGGCGCCGGGCTCTCCGGCTCCTCCGCACCCTCCTCGGGGACCTCGATCCAGCGGACGACCTCGCCGTTGTCGTACGTCTGGATCGCCTTGAACACGAGTTGGTCGGCGTCCTCGGGCAGGGCGCCCATGGAGACCGGGAACCGCTGGAACGTCCCCGGCTCGACCTCCCCGCCGGACCACGTGACCTTGCTGGCCGCCTCGGTGATCTTCTCGCCGTGCGACTCGATCGGGGTGTCGAGCTCGGCCTGCTCCACCTTCACGTCCCAGCCGGGCACGGGCTCGGGCATGACGGACGTCAGCGGGTGGTCGGTCGGCAGCGTGACCTCCAGCTTGATCGTGGAGGCGTCGTCGCGTTCGTTGGGCACCTTGAAGTTGACGGTGGCGTACCCGCCCTGCTCGGCCTCGCCCGGGTCGACGCTGACGTGCGCGGCGGCCGGCCCGGCGAACGCGAGGACGGCGGCGCCGGCGGCGACGGCGGTGCTGACGGACATCCGCCGCATACGGGATGACTTCATGAGTGACACACTCCGGTCGGTGTGGATGGATTGGGGGTTGGCGCGCGTGCGGCAGCGGCGCGACCACCCGCTCACCCGAGGCCCCCGCGTCCGCGTCCGCCCGTGTCGTACGGGGCGTGCGGCGCGTGGGCCGTAAGCCGGAGGGGGTGCGGTCGCGTCAGGCCGCGAGGGCGAAGGCCGGAGGCCCGCGGCGTACGACGGTGTGCTGCAGGTCGCGTACGGTACGGGCGCTCCGCCCGTCGTACGCCGTCCGCGCCCGGACGCGCGCGGCCGGCCGGCCCGCGCCGTCGAACCCGGCGTCGAGGGCCCGCACGTAGCGCACGGCGGCGCGCAGCGGGGCGAGGCCGGCGCCGGTGCCGGCGGCGAGGCGCAGCAGGGTCGTCAGGGCCGCGTCGCCGCGGCGCAGCAGCCAGCCGGCGGCGAGGGCGGCGAGGAGGTGCCCGAGGACCATGGGCAGCGAGTACGTGGCCGGGTCGAACACGGCGCCGAGGCCGCCGCCGTGCACGGCGTGTGCGCTGTCCGCGACCCCGCCGGCAGCGTCGGCACCGCCTGCGCCGCCGACACCGGCGTCCGGGTCGAGCCCGGCATTGGTGACGATCCGGCGGGCGCGGCCCTCGCTGAGGTTCATCGCGGCGTCGTTGCACAGCAGCCGGCGGGCGAGTTCGACGGCGGCGCTGCCGCCCTCGCCGCCCGCGCCGCTCCCGTGCGCACCGCCCGCGCCCGCACCGCCCGCACCGGCGCCCGCGGCGACGGCGCGGTGCTGCCCGAGCCCGAAGACCCCGTGCAGTCCGATCTGCCCCACCGCCAGCAGCGCCGCGATCCCGGGCAGCGACCGCTCCCGCCCGGCCAGCGGCACGGCCACCGCGAACACCAGCGCCGCGGCGACCCCGAGGGTCCACAGCGGCACCGTCTCGTTCGACGCCAGCACGTGCCCCCCGGCGGACAGCACGACACAGACCGCGGTGAACACCGCGGCCCGTAGGAGGCGCAGCTCCGCGGTGGCGGGCGCGTGAGGGGCAGCCATGGCGGGCGCCATCATCTCACCGCACAGCCGTACGGGCCCGGGCGGGGCGCCGATCGGCCGGATTCGGGCCATGTCATGTCCCACCCCGAATGGCGGAAGAAACCCCTCCGCCGAATGAGGGTTCTCACGCAACTCGCGTGCTTACGGTGCCGACACAAGGGTTATACGTACCGTATGTCGGGGTGGCGGCCAGGAGGCTGAACGCATGAGCATGTGGTGGTCACTTCGACTGCGCCGGGAGGCGGCCAGCGTCCCGCTCGCCCGCCGCCTGCTGGTCGGTGCGATGGAGACGGCCGGGGTGGACCCGGACGTCGCCTTCGACCTCTCCCTCGCCCTCACCGAGGCGTGTGCCAACGCCGTCGAGCACGGCGGCGCCGCATCCGGCGACGACTACCGCGTCACCGCCTGCTTCGACGGCGACCGCTGCCATATCGAGGTCATCGACTCCGGCCCAGGCTTCGCCACCTCCGCCCCGCCCCCGGAGACCCCCCGCGCCCCCGCCACCGCCGCCCCCCTGACCGACACGGGCGCGGAGGGCGGCCGCGGCCTGTTCCTGATCGCGGAGCTGAGCGACCACGTCGACATCCGCGACCGCCCGGGCCGCGGCGCGGTGGTGAGCTTCGACAAGATCCTCAAATGGCGCGAGGACGCGCCGCTCCAGGCGGCGTGACTGGCAGAGTATCGGTCTGACCTGCTATTTTTCCCAGATTCCTGGGGTAGTGGGCCACCGTCAACGACTGTGAATCAAGCTGCCAGGGCACAATGAGGGCACACCTGCTCGCGGCCCTGATCCGGTGTGCCCTCGGTAGGCGGCGGGACGAAGGCCGCGTCGATGGCCTGGCGGGTGCGGGCCTCGCTCTGCGGCATGAGGTGGGTGTACGTCCGCAGGGTGAAGCCGGGATCGGAGTGCCCGAGGTATTCGGACAGGGCCTTGATGCTCTCCCCAGCGTCGAGGAGTACCGAAGCGTAGGCGTGCCGGAGGGCGTGCATGCCGTCGTCCGGCGCCGCGGCGTAGCGCGGTGAGCCTTTCTCCCGCGGCGGTATGACGCCGGCCGTGGCGAGGGCGGCCTTCCAGTCGTACTGGTTGAAGACGCTGCGGTGGTACGCCTTGCCCTCGTCCGTGGTGAAGAGCAGCCGGTACGTACGCTCTTCGCCGTCCGGGACCCGCCACGGCAGGGCGACTCGCTTCGGCGGGAACTCCTTGACGTGCTCCTTCAGCACCTTGGCCAGCTCATCCGGCAGCGGGATCGAGCGCAGCCGCTCTCCCTTGGGCAGCGCGAAGACCATGCTCGACCGGACCAGCTTGACCTGTCGGTTCACGTGCAGCAGCCGACGCTTGAAGTCGATGTCTTCGACCGCGATGCCGAAGACCTCGCCCTGCCGCAGCCCGCAGCCGAAGGTCAGCTTGCCGCCTGCCCGGAAACGCTCGGGCAGGCCGGCGATGACGGCGTGCACCCGCTCCACGCTCCACGGGACGATCTTCTTCTTGGGGCGCTTGGGCAGCTTGACCGTGCTGGCCTTGCACGGGTTCTTGACGATCAGTCCGTCTTCGACGGCGGAGTCGAGGATTGCCGTCAGGATGGAGTGCACCCAACTGATCGTGGACGCTTCCAGGTCCGCGTCCTGGAGCTTCTTCAGCCACGCCTGGATCAGCGACGGCTGCGATATCGATCGCAACTGGCGCCCTCCGAGGTGCGGCTTGATGTGGTTGCGCACCACGCCCTCGTACAGGTCGACCGTGCCCATCCCCGCAGTAGCCGCCTGGAGCCACTGCTCCGCGTAAGTGGCGAGGGTGACCTTCCCGGCGTTCGGGTCCACGAAGGTGCCACGCTGCAACTCGGTCTCGACCGAGGCCGCGCGGGCTTCGGCCCTGGCCTTGATCTCGAAGTTCTCCTTGCGCTGATGGCCGTTCAGGTCGCGGTAGCGGACCTGCCAGCGCTTGCCCGTGCCGTGGTCCTTGGTGGGCACCAGACGCCGGGTGCGGCTCTTGTGCTCGCTGCACTCCTCGTCGTCGCTCTTCGGGTGGGATTTGTGCCAGCGGTCGTAGACGTCAGCCATCTAGAAGGACCTCCTTGAGGTCGTCCAGCAGGTGGATGAGTTCGGTCTTGGTCAGACGGCCGAGCGGCTTCGGGACTGACGCATCACCCCCCTTCGCGATGAGGTGGTCGGTGCGCCGGCCTTCGGGGCGGGTGCGGATGGCGTGGTCGAGCGCGCTGTGGTCCTCGCGCGGGAGCAGGGGGCGGATGCCGTCGGCCCAGTCCCAGGCGTCCGCGGTGGTCACCTCACCGGCGCCGGTGACGGTGGTGGTGGTCTCGTCGGCGACCGGAGGCAGCAGCAGGGTGGCGGGGGAGACGCCGAGGGCGATGGCAATGGCGACGAGGTCGTCGACGTCGCAGCGGCGGTCCCCACGCTCGATCTTGCTCAGTGCGGTGGAGGGGATGGGGCGGCCCAAGTCGGTGAGGCGCTCGGCGAGTTCGCGCTGGGAGACGCCCAGCAGGGAGCGGATGCGTTCGATGTTGGTGGCGGTCTGACGGCCGGTAGGGCCGATCTCCACGGGGCGGGTTGCCATGACCGCGATGTTGACCTGGAGGGCGGGGCTTGGGCAAGTCCCAGTGTACGGCTTCGAAGTGGCGATCCGAGGTGGCCAGCGAATGCGGTGGGGGCAACATAGCCGACGATCGCCGGTTGGCCAAACCGGCGTTTCTCCAGACTATTGAGGGGTCGCGCACACCGCCCGACGTCGTTTGGAGGGGATACATGGTTTCCGCGGACAATGCCGCTGGATGTGTCCCCGATCGTGTGGCACTGTTCGTGCCCCGCGGCGTCGCCTAGTCATGATGGAGAGTGTTGGATGCGTTCATCCCGTACCGCCCGGTCCGCCGAAGTGACATCCCGTACCGCCTCGTCCAGCTCCGAGCGCAGCCCGCTGGCCTCTCCGGAGGAGCTGTCCGCCTACCTCGGCATCCCGCTCGGCACCCTCTACTCCTGGAATCACCGCGGCATCGGCCCGAAGGCCACCAAGGTCGGCCGCCACCTGCGCTACCGCTGGCAGGAGGTGGAGGCATGGTTGGACGCCCAGACGACGGATCACGACGTGGCCTGACCACGGGCACGAAGCGGCCCCCGGTGCGCCAACACCAGGGGCCGAAGACACCTCAAGAAACCGCCCAGTAAGCGATCTGCCACACGGTGAAGGTCGGGTAGCCGCCCGGCCCTCACCGGAGAGGACTGTCTATGGACCCACAGACTAAGGCTTCCGCCACCTCCGGTGCATCCCCACTCGCAGCCACCGCGTCCGGTCGGCCGGGGCAGCATCTACTCGATGCGGCTGCGGCTAGCAACTACCGGCAGGCCGGCCGGGCGCCCTTGTCCCGCCAGGAGAAGCGACAGCATGTGCGGGCCCAGGCGCTAGCCGAGCGAGCGGCGGCTAATGCGCGCCGCGCGGCAGCCCAGCAGCCCGATTCCGCCGAACCTTCCGGGGCCGCGTCAGCAGCCGGCAACGGGCCACGGTTGGAAGACGCAGACGAGCCGGAGGACCGAGAACCTGCCGACGCCGACGACCCCACGACCGCGGCGGTTCCGGCCGACGAGAGCCCGGCATCGCTGACTGCCTCTGGTGAAGGAAACGCTCGCGAAAGCGCAGATGAGCCAGCGCAGAACGGGGATGAGGTGCTGGCCGAGCTGCGGTCCGTGATCGCGAAGTTCGTGGTGCTACCCGATGAACAGGCTCTCACCGCGGTCACCCTGTGGGTGGCGGCCACCCACCTACAGCCCGTCTGGCAGCACGCGCCCCGCCTCGCGGTGGTCGGCCCGGCCAAACGGTGCGGCAAGTCCCGCCTGCTGGACGTGATAACCGAGACGGTTCACGACCCCGTCATCACGGTCAACGCCTCCCCGGCAGCGATCTTCCGCTCCATTGGCGAGAAGGAGCCGCCGACCCTTCTGGTTGACGAGGCGGACACACTCTTCGGCACGCTGAAGATGGCCGAGAAGAACGAGGAGCTACGCGGCCTGCTCAACGCCGGACACCAGCGAAACCGCCCTACCCTGCGCGCCAGCGGCCCGGAGAACGGGGTGCAGAAGTTCGCCACCTTCGCCATGGCCGCCCTCGCCGGGATCGGCGACCTCCCGGACACCATCATGGACCGCGCGGTGGTGATCCGGATGCGGCGCCGGGGGCAGGGCGAGAAAGTCTCCGACTTCCGCTCCAGCCGCGACATCCCGTCCCTGCACCAGTTGCGCGGACACCTGGCCCGCTGGATGCGAGCCCAGCGCAAGGACGCTGCCTCGCATGCGCCGGCGATGCCGGTGGCCGACCGGGCAGCGGACACCTGGGAGCCCCTGGTCGCGGTGGCCGACCTCGCCGGCGGGCCGTGGCCCACGCTGGCCCGTAGCGCGTGCAAGACGATGTGCGAACGGGAGGCCGGACGGGACGAGGACGGCGGGTTGAAGACCCGCATCCTGGTCGACATCCGCGCCGCCTTCGCACAGCACGACGACCCTGAGGCGCTGTCCACCGCCACCCTGCTCCGCACATTGAAAGCCGACCCCGAGGCGCCATGGGCGGAGTACGGCACGGGCGGGCTGAGCCCGCGAGGACTGCAACTGCTGCTGCGGGACTACGGCATCTCCTCCGCCAACCGCCGCTTCCGTGACGGCAGCCAGGCCAAGGGCTTCACCCGAGCCCAGTTCGTCGACGCCTGGGACCGGTACACCCCCACCTCACCCCAGCCCGCGCAGGAACCGACGGCCGCCACCGAGCCGATCCCGATCGTCCGGCAACCTGCTCCGCCGCCACCGCCCGCCCTGCTGCCTGGACCACTCCCACCGCCGAAGCCGACTGGAGGAGCGGGCCCGGCCCGCGGCCGGTAGTCACGGTCCTGCTGGCCACAGCCCTGCACCCGTAGCCACTCGTCCCACCCGTCCCTGCCCAGCTCACACCAGGGACGGGTGGCGTAGCTGGGACGAGTCAACCCGTCCCGCGTCCCTCACCCGTACCAAGCTGACCAGCCGTGCAACGAGTGGGACGAGTGGGACGGCATGCGGCCCGCACGCCCTCTCCAGACACCCCACATCGTCGGCACCAGCCGCTCACCTCATCCGTGGAGTCCTGCTTTGATGACCGAAGCCCAGCTCGCAGCTACCCACTCCGTGCCCGGCAGCGTCGCAATCCGGCTCAGCGTGGCTGCCCTTGGCGCCATCGGCTTCGCCCTGTCGTACGACGCCCTGCGCCAGATGGCTGTCGCCGTCCACATCGCCGGGCCGCTGACCTACCTCTTCCCTCTACTCATCGACGGCTTCATCGCGATAGGCGTCTGCGCACTGATCATCCTGCGCACCGCCCCGACCCGGGCCCGCCTGTACGTATGGGCACTGGTCGGCACCGCCACGGCTACCAGCATCTGGGCCAACGCTCTGCACGCCGTACGCCTGAACCAACTCCCCAACCGCCAGCGCGGCCTGCAACTCGGGGACCTTCCGGTGGGGCTGCTCTCGGCCGTCGCCCCGCTCGCCCTCGCCGGAGCCGTACATCTCTACATCCACATCGCCCGCCACAGCCGCACCGCCCACCCGAACGAAACTTCCGCACAGCACACGGCAGATCCCGACCCACCCAACGCAACCCCGTCCACCCGCCTGGTCCCTTCCGGGCAGGTGAACGAAACCACAGGCGCCCCGATAGCCGCCGACGCTGGCCACCCGGCCCAACCAGCCCTTCCGGCCTCTGATCAGGCGCGACAGCGCCGCACGGGCCGTCCACCGGGCGCCGACCTCGACCGGCTCCTGGAGATCGCCCGCAACGCAGTCGCCAGCCAAGGCAAGGTCTCCCGCTCGGTGGTCGAATCCGCTATCCGCGCCGAAGGGCTACCCCTCGGCGGCGAACGCCTCACCGAGATCATGAAGGTCGTGCGTGCCGAAGCCGACACCCCATCCGACCACCTCGTCGGTTGACATCCGCCCGCCCCTGCCAGCCCTCGCCGAACCGACCAGGGCGACCGGAACCGTTGCGACCGGCACGTGAGAGATCACGACGCATCCACCGCTGGCCTCGCACCTCGCACTTGGCGTCGGACCTGAAAGCACACGTCGCCACTGACGCTGCCCCCTCTACTCGTCCACCCAGTCCTTCCGGCCTCCCCGAGGAGCGCAGACCTCATGCCCGATCCCAAGGCCAAGCCCGGTCGCGAGACCAACCGGTTCGAACCGGCAGCCGATCCACCACTGCCCCGAAGCGTTCTGCAAGCCTCATCCCTGGGTGACCACCGGCCAGCAAGGTATCCCCCTGGACCGTCCAAGGCCGGTCCCATCGGGGGTGCCTCCGCCCCAGGGGTGGCGGAGACAGTCCGGCTCCAGGGGGAGCCGGACCACAGCGGGACGGGCAGCGAGTCCGCCGAGCCCCTGCCGATCCGTGCCGCCATCGCCGCCGCCGTGCACCGCGCCGCCCGCCGCCGACGCCGCGAAACCCGCCAGCGCACCCGACGCCTGACGGTCCGCTTCAGCCACGCCGAGGAAACCCAGGTCAAGACGCGGGCCAGGGAGCTGAACATCGCGGTCGCGCACCTGATGGCGGACGCCACCATGGCCGTGGTCGACCACACCATCCCGCTCGTCGGGCAGCGCACCTCCACCGACGACTTGATCGACGAACTCGCGGCCCTGCGCACCGCCCTATCCCGGGTCGGTAAGAACGTCAACCAGATCGCCAAGCGACTGAACTCCCGCGGCCCCACCCACCCCACGGACGCGGCTGTGCTGGCCGCCGCAGTGCAGGCCATCACGCTCATCCAGGAAGTTCTGGAGTCCGTGGACTCCTCGGCCGACCGGGCCGCGAGCAGCCGGGCGCGCTGATGATTGCGAAGATCATGAAGCCGGGCCACAGCACCCGCAACACGATCGCCTACCTGTACAAGACCGGCCGTACCAACGACCACACCGACCCGCACCTCGTCGTCGCCTGGGACGAGCTGGTCCCCGACCCCGGCCGCACCGACAACCCCCAGCAAGCCCTCGGCCAGTTGGTGCAGGCCCTTGATCTGCGGGTGAAACAGGCCGGCGACCGCGCACCGAAGGGTCACGTGTGGCACTGCGCGATCCGGGCCGCACCGGAAGACCCGATCCTGACCGACGAGCAGTGGGCCGAGGTCGCCCGCCGCATCGTGCACGCCACCGGCATCGCCCCGACCGGTGATCCGGACGGCTGCCGCTGGATCGCCGCCCGCCACGCGCCGGACCATATCCACATCGTCGCCACCAAGATGCGCGGCGACCTGCGCCGCCCTCGCCACTGGAACGACTACCACCGCGCCGACACCGAGCTGGCGAAGATCGAAACCGAGTGGGGGCTGCGGGTCTACGACCGCGGCGACCGCACTGCCGCCACACGCCCCACCCGCGCCGAAACCGAGAAGGCCACCCGCCGCACCGGCAGCCCCGTCACACCACGGGAGAAGCTGCGCGCCACCGTCCGCACCGCCGCCGCCCACGCCCAGAACGAAGACCACTTCTTCGCCCTCCTTGCCGGCGCCGACGTCCTCGTCGACAAACGCATCGCCCCCTCCGGAGACACCACCGGCTACAAAGTCGCCCTCGCTGGAGACACCAACGCCGCCGGAGAGCCGATCTGGTTCCCGGGCGGCAAGCTCGCCCCCGACCTGTCCTTGCCGAAGATCCGCGCCCGTCTCACGGGACCGTCCTCTGACACCCCCACCACCCGCCAGGTCCAGCCCGCCGAGCGCTGGCGCCAGGCAACCTCAGCACTCCGCAACGCCCACCGCACCCTGCACGAGAACGGCAACCCCTCTGCTGCCCAAGCCGAGCTGGCCGCCGCCGGCGAGCTGTTGGACATCCTGCCCGCCCTCACCACCGGCCCCGCCCGCCGCGAACTGTTCACCGCCGCCCAGACCTTCGAACGCGCCACCCGCTCGGCCATCCGCTTCGACTACGCCCAAGCCGCTGAACTCCGCACCTCCGCCAAACACCTCCTGCGCACCGCAGGCCAACCCATCCCCGACGCCACCGCCCTCGACCTGCTGCTCACCCTCACCCTCCTGACCATCGCCGCCGCCCGCTGGCACCGCGCCCAACGCCACACCCAGCAAGCCACCGCAGCCCAAGCCGCCCTGCCCCACCTCCGCGCCACCTACCGCCACAGCGCCGACCCAGCCCTGAACAACCTCACCCAGCGCGCCCCGGCCGTCGAGGCCGCCGACCACTACGCCACCCTCGTCCGCGGGGCCCTCCCAGATCATGCCGAGCAGATCCTCACCGACCCCGCCTGGCCAGCCCTGGCCGCCACCCTCCACGAGGTCGAGGCTGGTGGTCACCGTCCAGCCGACGCTCTGAAGAAGGCCGTCGACAGCCGCGAACTCGACACCGCCGATTCCGTCGCCGAGGTCCTCATCTGGCGTATGCACAACTTCGCGGGCATGCAGTCCCGACGGGCCGAAGGCGCACGGACCCGTACCACCACCCGCATCCGCACGGGTCAGCCGCAGCGCGTGCAGATGCCCGTTGAACATCGCTCGTCGGCGCCGGCCCCCAATCCAGGTCACCCCAGCCGAAAACGGTGATTGCCTCGTAGCTGCCGCCCGTGCGGAGATCGCGTCGGGACCGCGCCGACCCGAGCCTCTCGCCCAGTCGCTCCGACTCGTCGCCCATCCACCTTGGCGGCGCACGATGCTTCTGTTCAGCGGGCCGAAACCCAACTTGTCTCGTGTGTCCGTCGACTAGCTTGTGACGCACCAGCGGAACATGGGAGGGCCATGACTGACGAGCCGGCGCGCGTTGCCGAGGAGACGTTATCCAGGATCGACTTCACCCTGCCGCACTCGGCACGGGTCTGGAACTACCTGCTGGGCGGAAAAGACAACTACGCACCCGACCGCGAGGTCGGCGAGCAGATCCTCGCGGCGTTCCCGAGCATCGCCTACATCGCTCGTCAGCAGCGGTCCTTCCTCGCACGCGCGGTCCGCTTCCTGGTCCATGAGGCAGGCATACGCCAGTTCCTGGACATCGGCACCGGCCTTCCGACCGCGGACAACACCCATGAAGTGGCTCAGGCTGCCGCACCCCAGTGCAGGATCGTCTACGTCGACAACGACCCTCTGGTGCTTGTGCACGCCCGGGCGTTGCTGACCAGCACGCCCGAGGGGGCGTGCGCCTACCTTGACGCCGACGTGCGCGATCCCGGGGCGATTCTGCAAGCCGCGTCCGACACGCTGGACTTCGACCAGCCGATCGGTCTGATGATGCTGGGCATCCTGGGCCAGCTCCCCGACGACGATGACGCCCAAAGCATCGCGGGCCAGCTCCTGGGCGGACTCCCGTCGGGCAGCTATTTGGCGCTCAACGATGGCACCGACACCGACGAGGCGCTGAACGCGGCCATCGCCGCCTACAACGCAGGCTCGGCCAGTTCGTACCATCTGCGAAGCCCGGAACGTATCGCCGCATTCTTCGACGGGCTGGAATTGATCGAGCCCGGAGTCGTCATGACATCGGAGTGGCGGCTGGCTCCTGGCGCTATCGGTACCCCCGTCGAGGTGGACGCGGTCTGCGGGATCGGCAGAAAGCCCTGACGCAGGGCGGCGGCTACAGTAAGCGCGGCCTGCTCAACAACTCCCTGAGGCGGTCCTACAAGCGCTCGCGGAATCGCGGTCAGAACCCTGAAGTTCCCCGGTGAGCCGGACACGTGAACACGGTGCACTTCGCAGCCATGAGCCGTGAACCGAACTCGTGGGAATCTCAGTCGATACTGAGCCGACGGGTGGCAATGGTGGCCTGACGAATCCTATGAGTGAAATCTGCGCTACGAGCCACCCGATCGATACCTTTCCCCTTATCCCCTCGCAGAGCGCCTTTGTACTCGCGATCGAGGACACGAGTCATAGTGTCCAGTAGCTCGTCGGAGAGATGCTCGATCCTGATGCTCGATAGATCGTTCAGAGAAGGTCTGCGTAGGCGTGTGAGAGTGAACCTGGCCATGTAGGCAAGGTGATAGCGCCAATTTTCTGTTGTCTCGCCAAGCAGCGGCCTATCTTCCGCGTACTCTGCCAAAAATTCGCTGATTCTTTTGTGCGCATCCAGGACTAGCGTGTATAAGTCTAGGTCGTAATCGTTAGAGAACACTTGGGAGTAGTGCGGGTCTTCTAGTAGTTGAGACTCTGAGTACGTCAGCGCCGCGTGCGGCTCTCCCAACGCGAAGGCCGTAAATTCGCGCGCGAGGCGGGAAACGCTGACGATTTGTTCCAGCGGCCACCCCAAATTCTTGTAGTAGTTCGCGCGCCGTTCATAGTAGTAGCTGTACCTTTGGAGTGCTTCCTCGATGTCCTTCTGGATTTTCTCGGTAGCTCGCAAGGCTCCAGGAGGAAGTTGTGTCTGGCTGTTTGTAGCTCTGATGATTCCATCTCGGGCGCGGCCTGACTGGGGAGGCACCATCACTCGCACGAGGATCGAACGGTCCTGTTTGTGCAGTCCAGCATCCTGGAAGTAGTTGTAGATCTCATGGCTGGTCTGAAGACCGTTTACGATCTGAGGATCTCGCATAACAATTTTCTTGCCAGCGATTTGCACCGACTCGGCGACAATTGTTACGCCATTATTGAACCACCAGAAGTCTTCTCTATACGAGGATCTCAGGGTCTCCCCGATGGCTGTGTTGACCGCTGTGCGACCCGCGTGATCTCGGACGTTTGATTCAAATAGCTCTAGCCGGAGTGCTCCCCTCGGGGTGGAGATGAAATTGTAGTATTCATCGAGCCGCGCGAGACACACGTACCCTTCACCAAGGGATGTGCTTATCGGTGTCTCCATGAAAACCAGATCAGAAACAACTACGGCACCCCTCGCAGACAAAGCTCGAAGTTCTGCTGCGCCGAGATACTCTACGGTGCATCTTGTTTCCGACGTTATTTTCTCTAGCTCTCTAGCAAGCCTATTTCCTTTTGCGCGTACGTTTGGGTGAGGCTGATCTGCTGCACGGCTAGCATAAATTACCCTGACGAACACCTTGGGGAAGGAAATAGCCAGAGCCTCCAAGACGCTTAGGAAGCGTCCTGTCCGCTCCAGCAGTTTCGCGTTTGTCGATTCAGCTAGTTCGCCGATATTTCGATCCATGTCAAGCAGCAAGGGTAAATGGTAGTGCAGCTTCTCAAAAGCGGTTTCCTGGTATCCAGGAGATGTTTTTGCCTGGAAGATGACGAGCTCAATTTTCCCTGCACGTAGGTTCGTATGACGGCCGATCTCCGCAGATACGTAGCGGTCGTCGACAAGCACCCAAATCCCGTCGACTCCGCAGTCGTGCGATCCGTCGACTAGCCCGTCTCGGAGTTCATCGGTGTCGAGGTCGAGGTCCTGAAGAGCTGTGCTCGCGGCGAAGTAGTTAAAGAAGTCATCGGACTTCTGGTTCGGTGCGATCCTGATGCGCTGTTCCTCCAAGACACGGTCGAGCAGACGCTGATCGTTGTTCCTTGTCGCCACGCGAGGCCCCCTACGTGTTCGCACAATCACACAACGTAGATGTTGCCTCCTTTGGGTGACGGATGGCAAGGTCGCAGACGGCAGCTAGTTTCGATCATGGAGTGTCCTGCAGGCGGTGACTCCGACTTCGTGCAGCTCGGGTTCCTCGCGCCAGGCACGGGCGGCGACGGAGGTCAGGTAGCTGGGATTCGTGAGGTGGTCATTCGCCATCTCCCCAGCCTCGACGAGAGGTTCGTTCATGAGTCTCACAGCTATCGGCGAGGGTGTTGGGAAGGGCAGAGAGGACGCGGGCGGAGCGCTGATAGTTGATGAAGGCCGAACGTGACGCCCGCATGCCTGCCCGGCGCCCGCACCAGCGGGATTGTCCGGTGACGGCCGGAACGGTATGCCTCAAGGGGATGCCGTCAGGCGCCCCCGGCAGCGCCGAAGCGCTCGCGGTAGCCGGCCAGGTCCTCCTCAGGGATCTTCGCGAAGAGCACCGGGGGAACTGTGAACCCAGTCCCAGCCGGGACGGTGTTCAAAGCCCTGGCCTGCTCAGCCGTAACCCAGCTCGCGGTGTCGTCGTCCAACGTGAAGGCTCCACGCATGGCGGCGGCAGCGGCCGGGATGAACGGCTCGGAGACGACCGCGTACAGGTGGATCAGGTTCATCGCGGTGCGCAGCGTCAGAGCGGCGGCGTCCTGGTCGGTCTTGATCTCCAGCCAGGGGGCCTTCTCTTCTAGGTAGGAGTTGCCCGCAGACCACAGGGCCCGCAGTGCGGCGGCGGCCTTGCGGAACTGCAGGGCCTCCATGTGCTCCTCGTACTCGGAGAGGAGCCGGGCGATGTCCTCGCCGAGCTTCCCCTCCGCCTCGCCGGCCGCCTGGCCGGCCGGCACCTCGTCGCCGAACCGCTTGCGGGAGAAGGACAGCACACGGTTGACGAAGTTGCCGAGGGTGTCGGCCAGGTCCTTGTTGACGGTGGCGGCGAAGTGTTCCCAGGTGAAGGAGGAGTCGTCGGACTCCGGGGCGTTGGCGATGAGGAAGTAGCGCCAGTAGTCGCCGGGCAGGAGCTCCAGCGCCGCGTCTGTGAAGATGCCGCGCTTCTGCGACGTTGAGAATTTGCCGCCGTAGTACGTCAGCCAGTTGAAGCCCTTGACGAAGTCGACTTTCTTCCACGGCTCGCGCACACCGAGTTCGGTGGCCGGGAACATGACGGTGTGGAAGGGGACGTTGTCCTTGGCCATGAACTGGGTGTAGCGAACGGTGTCGTCGGCCTCGTACCACCACGACTTCCAGTCGCGAGTCTCGCCGTCACCGGCCACGTCCGCCCACTCCTTGGTGGCGCCGATGTACTCGATCGGGGCGTCGAACCAGACGTAGAAGACCTTGCCCTCGGCAGCGAGCTCCGGCCAGGTGTCGGCCGGCACCGGCACCCCCCAGTCCAGGTCGCGGGTGATCGACCGGTCCTGCAGGCCCTCGGTCAGCCACTTGCGGGCGATCGAGGAGGAGAGCTGCGGCCAGTCATCCCCGACCGTGTCGATCCACGCCTCGACCTCGTGTTGCAGCTTGGACTGCAGAAGGAAGAGGTGCTTGGTCTCGCGGACCTCCAGGTCGGTGGAGCCGCTGATCGCCGAGTGCGGGTCGATCAGATCGGTGGGGTCCAGGACGCGGGTGCAGTTTTCGCACTGGTCGCCGCGGGCCTTGTCGTAGCCGCAGTGCGGGCAGGTGCCCTCGACGTAGCGATCCGGCAGGAAGCGGCCGTCGACGGGCGAGTACACCTGCCGGACTTCCCGTTCCTCGATGAACCCGTTCTGATTGAGCTTCCGCGCGAAGTGCTGGGTGATCTCGGCGTTCTGCTGCGACGAGCTGCGCCCGAAGTAGTCGAAGGCGAGCTCGAAGCCCTCGTAGACGGCCTTCTGCGCCTCGTGTGCCTGAGCACAGAACTCCGCGACCGACAGGCCGGCCTCCTTGGCAGCCAGCTCGGCCGGCGTGCCGTGCTCGTCGGTGGCGCAGATGTACAGGACGTCGTGCCCGCGCTGGCGGAGGTACCGGGAGTACACGTCCGCCGGAAGCATCGACCCGACCATGTTGCCCAGGTGCTTGATCCCGTTGATGTAGGGAAGCGCGCTGGTGACCAGGTGTCGAGCCATCCTCGGATGCTCCAATTCGTACGTACGGCGCCATCGGCGGGGCAGCGGGCGGGCCCAGGTCGGCAAGCTGCATCCGCCGCGATCACTCGTCTGCGAATGGCGTCACACGCTGCGACGGATTGGGGCCACAAACCGCCGTCATCGTAGCGAACCGGCGGTCTGCCCTTCCGCCGGATTTCGCCGTGGCCCGCGTACGGCGAAGGGCGCTCGGCCGTCCGAGACAGGCGGCCAAGCGAGTCTCCGACGGCCGAGGCGCTCGCCATCTTAGAACGCGGCAGACCGTGGTCTCGCTTGATTGCGACCGCAGCCGCGGTGTTCGTATCCTTCAGACAACGCGTTGACGGAGACGAGTAGCCGCGGATCACGCGAGCCGAGAGAGCCGCCGGAAGCTGGAAAGGCGGTCTCGCGCTCCGAGGTGAAGACCCTCCTGAGCGCGGGGAGGAACGACCGCGCTCGGTGGTCCAATGCCCCGCCGGCCGGCCCCCGTCATCGGGCCTGAACGAGGCCGCCACCGGGTGGCGGCGAAAGTGCGGTGGTACCGCGAGTTGCCCTTCTCGCCCGCACTCCCAAGGGATCATGACGACGTCCTTCGGAGGACCGAATGATCCAAAGTCGCGTACACGTCTCCGACCTGCGAGAACACATCGGCCGTACAGTCTCCGTCTGCGGGTGGGTGAACACCCTCCGTCTACAGAGAAAGATGCAGTTCGTCATCGTGCGGGACAGCACCGGCATGACGCAGGTGACCCACAAGCGCGACGGTGGAGCCCTGGAAGCGCAGCTCCAAGCTCTCACCCCGGAATCTGCTGTCCGTATCACCGGCCGCGTCGTCGACGCCGCCCAGGTGAAACTCGGCGGCCTGGAGATCGTGCCCGAGTCGGTCGAGGTGTTGAACCGGGCGGCCACGTCGCTGCCCATCGACGAACACACCGGCCTGGAACAGCGGCTGGACTGGCGCTTCCTCGACGTACGCCGCCGCCCCGCCGCCCAGCTCATGTTCGCCGCGCAGACCACCCTGGAGCAGGGGATGCGCGAGTACGCCTACGCGCAGGGCGCCACGGAAATGCACACGCCCAAGCTCATGGGCACGGCGTCAGAGTCTGGAGCGGAGGTCTTCAAGCTCGGCTACTTCGACCGCGTCGCCTACCTGGCGCAGTCGCCGCAGTTCTACAAGCAGATGGCGATCTCTGCCGGGATCGAGAAGGTCTTCGAGATCGGTCCCGTCTTCCGAGCCGAGTCCTCGTTCACCTCCCGGCACGCGACCGAGTTCACAGGCGTGGACGTAGAACTCGCCTGGATCGATGGCGTCGAGGACGTGATGGCGTTCGAGGAGCAGATGCTCGCCCACGCGATCGCCAAGGTCGCCGTCGCGCACGGCGAGGCGATCGCCGAGCGCTTCGGCGTCGAGCTGACCGTCCCTGCGACGCCGTTCCCCCGGCTCACCTTGGCCGAGGCGCACGAGATCCTGCGCAAGGACGGCTGGGACCCGGAGGGAGCCAAGGAGGACCTGGACCCCGAGGGCGAGCGGGGCATCTCGGCTCACATCAAAGAGGCCACCGGGCACGAGTTCGTGTTCATCACGCACTACCCGGTGAGCATCCGGCCCTTTTACCACATGAGGCCGGCCGACGACCCGAGCGTGACCTTGAGCTTCGACCTCCTGTGGAAAGGGCTGGAGATCACCACCGGCGCTCAGCGTGAGCACCGGTACGACGTGCTGCTCAAGCAGGCCGCCGAGAAGGGGATGAGCCCCGAACCGTTGCAGGACTACTTGAACGCGTTCCGGTACGGGTGCCCGCCACATGGCGGGCTCGGCATGGGGCTGGGGCGGGTGCTGATGGTGCTGCTCGGCCTGGACTCCATCCGCGAGGCGACCTTCCTCTTCCGCGGGCCGAACCGGCTCACCCCGTAACCGGCCACGGACTGCGTCCCACGACACGGGCGAGAATCTTCGTGTCGTGGGACGCGGTTTCAGTAGCGGACATTGCGCAGGTCGTGCGTCCACGCCTCCGCGGGGTTCTTGTCCCAGTACGCCCGCAGCGCCAGCTCCCGATCGGAGAAGCGGCCCTGATGGGAGAGGCCGCCGTGGGAGAGAGTGACGCTCATGGCGAGCGGCGACTCGGTGGTGACCCAGTGGGGCGTCAGCGCATGACTCCAGAGCTGGTCTCCGGGCTGCATGGTGACGGAATGGCGGTCGGCCTCGTCGTGCTCGGGCGGGTCTTCGCCGGTGGTCTCGCCCATGATTGCCTCGTCCGCCGACAAGTATTCGCCGGGGTCGAGGTAGCTGTGGAAGGTCTTGACGCCGTGGACCTGCCAGACGAGCCCATGCGAGTTGTCGTTGTGGTACGTCGAAGCGGCGCCCTCGGTGGACAGAAACAGGATGGGTGCCAGGCGCTGCCAGGTGAAGCCCCGGACGGACAGATGGGTACGCCAGGGGATCATGACCTCCTCCTGGAACCCGTGCAGAACTGCGTCGTAGATGCGACTGAGGTCGAAGTGCACCAGCCGGAACGTCCAGGTGACGATCTCCTCGATCGGCGCGGTGCGGAAGGCGGCGGTGCGATCCATGCGCACCTGCCAGTCGTCATCCCCGAGGATCGTGAACCGGACCTCCTTGTCCCTGCGGACGTGGTCGAGGATGTCGACGGCGGGCAGGAAGGTGTAGTCGAAAGCGACATCCAGCGGGAAGTTCGGCGGCTGCCGCCATCGCTGGGCGAAGTCATCGGGCGTCGTGATCGTCATAGAGCCGTCCAAGTAGTCGGGTGCATCGGGCACTCACGCCGGCGCGGCGCACGATGCGCTGCGGTCGTCGTACGTGGCGGAAGGGCGGCAGATGGCGGCGCAGTCAGGGGTCACCCGGTCCTGTGCCGGAGCGGTCAGGAACGTTCTGATCTCGGATCGGGGTGCGTGGACGCTGACTGCCGCCTGGCCGTAGGGGCACCGCCGTATGCCGCCGTCCGCGGAGACGTACGCGGTCGTCGAGCGGCATGACCACCGCGCGCCGCCACCCGCGGGGAACTGCATGGCTCGCAGTTCACCGAGGTAGGCCCGATACCGATCGGACAGGTCGAAGTGGCGGCCCAGTAGATCGGCGTCCAGACGCTGCTGCACCAGGTAGTCCTGGACCGACCTCCCGTTGCGGCGCAGGATGCGCTCGTCGAGGACGACCGGACTGAACTGGACTGCCACCCCCGCCTCGGCGACGAGGCCGGCCAGGTCTCGGCATTCGTCGTTGCTCAGGCTCCAGCAGGTGACGTGCAGGATCTTGGTCTCGGTGCTGATGGCGCCCAACGTGGCGATGCCCGAGGCTGCGGTGCGGGTGGTACGTCCCAGCAGCATCGCGCGATGTGAGTCGGCGGAGACGGTCACGTTGACCAGCAGGTGCCCTACTTCGGAGAGGGCGGCGACCTCGGCCTCGGCGCGCGCCGAGGTCACCATGGACGCCGACATCCCGAACTGATGGGCCAGCCGAACGAGCTGCCGCATGTGCGGGTGATGGGTCGGCTCACCGCCGGTCAGGCACACCCCCTCCACTCCCGCCTCCCTCAGCCGCGACAGGGCACGGGTGTACGTGGCGGTGTCGAGGAAGCCGTGGGCGCGGTCGGCCCGGAAGCAGAACCCGCAGCCCACCCGGCAGTGCCCGGCCGTGGAGATCAGAGCTGTACGGACTTGGGTACTCATTGCACCCCCGTGTTGTCCCACACCGCGATCTCCACGGTGCTCGTGTAGAACGTGCACATCTCGGGGTCCGGGGTGCTGCCGCCGACGAGGACCTGCTCGTTGCGCGACGGGCCGCCGCAGATGGCGAGCGCGGGGCACTTCTCGCATTCGGGCACCGGCGCGACCTTCTTGGCCACGCCGGCCAGAAGGCCAGGATCGGCGCGCAGTTCGTTCGGGCTGTACAGGAACGACGGCTCGGTGAAGTTGATGTCGCACAGACTGATCTGGTTGCCGGGCAGGAGCGCGGCGTTCAGGCTGCGGTCGCCCTGCATGTGGTCGAACAGCATCGGTCGCCGGGTGTCGAGTGCCTGGAAGGCGCGGTCCAGGACGGAGAACAGCATCCCGCCCCGCGCGAGCGCTGCCAGGCGGGCCTCGTACAGCTCGCGGGCCAGGTCGGCGCCGTCCACCTGCCAGCGGCCTGCGGTCGGGATGGGCGTGTTGACGTAGATGAACTTCAGCCCGAGATCGTCGATGATCCACCGGACGGTCTCGGCGAGGCGTCCGATGTTCGCGGCCGTGGGGGTGAGGTTGCAGCCCACATGGAGACCGTCTGCCTCGACGAACCGGGCGACGTTCCGGCGAATCCGGTCGTCGGCGGGCTGGCCGCCGAGGAGGAGACGATTCGCTGAGTTGATGGCCGGGGGGCCGTCGATGGAGATGCCGACCCCGTACTCGTACGCGACGAAGTGGTCGAGCGCCTCGTCCGTCAGAAGGGCGCCATTGGTGACGACGGTGCGTCGCACACTCGCCACGTCGTAGCGGTCGGCGAGAGCGTCGGCGAGCTGGTCCCCGTACTGCATGAGGTCAAAGCGGATGGTGGGCTCTCCGCCGAACCACTGGATGGACACCTCAGCCTGTCCAGTGTTCTGCTCGAACAGGAACTGGAGCCCTTGCGACAGCTCTTCCTTCGTCATATCCGGCTTGCCGCTGTTCGTATCGACGAAGCAATAGGTGCAGGACATGTTGCAGCGGTCGGTGAGGACCACGCGCAACCCGCTGATGCGTACTGGGGCGGCATAGAGGTCGAGGAGTCGAAGCCGGTCGTGGAGTGCCGCACGCCGATCGGTGGTAGAACCGCCGGGCGTGAAACCGAGCCCGTAGAGGGCTTCATGGGTCGCGGTCGGGGGGACTCCGGCGAGGTCGTCGACCTCGCCGGAGTCGATGTACACACTGTCCAGGCCGACCGGGTCGAGGAGAACCGCTTCCCCATCCCGCTCGTACTGGAAGTACTTCCCCCATAGCATTCGGGGGACGGCCATCTGGTCAGGCCGCCGTTTCCTCTTCGGCGATTCCGAGCTCGTCCATGACTGCGCGGATGTTCTCTTCGGCGGTGGTCTGGAGCTTCGCGGTGGCGCCCGGGGAACCACCGTCGGCGAAGACGATGACGCCGGGCAGCGTCGGGTTCGGAGCGATGACCGTGATGCCGGCCGGGTCGGTGGTGATGACCATGATCGCGTTCTTCAGCTCGACCCAGTCGGTCTGCTCCTTGACCGCCTCGATGATGCGGCTCTGATTCTCCTGGAAGGAGGCTTGTTCCCCCATCCACACGCCCGCCTTGGACTTGGAGTCCACGACGTCCGCGTAGATCAGGTGGTCATTCTTCTCTCGCCTGGCTTGCGGCATAGCTGATCCTCTCTCTGCGCTGGTTGTTCAGGGACTTGCTCATGACCTCCTTTGCACTGGTGCAGCAGACGACCGCACGAACTCCAGCGGTCGAGCGTGCGGCACGACGGTTACGGCATCGAGTAGGTGTGACCCGCCCCCACCGGGGGGATGGGAGCGGGCCACAGTGCCGTTCGGAGGTACGGGGATCGGAGACCCGCAGACCCCGGACGGCAGCCTTGAAGAGCGGATGTTGACCACGCCGCTCGTTGAACCGGAAGCGCTGGGCGATCGGCCCCACAAGGGGTGGAGCGAACCGCGTCATCAGCACCTGCGTGGGAACGAACCCGCTGCCCCGCCGGGGAGAGCTGCCCGGCCGCGATGGGAGAAGCCGGGCCTCCGGGAGGACAGCGGGAGCTTTGAGGTCCGGCAGCCGAACGTGGTGCGGACAGCGAGGCCGGCGGGGCAGTGCGACTGCACGGTGATCCAGGTTCTGGGAGCCATTCAGCGGGAGCAGACGAGGGTGTCGGCGGCCGACGGCCGGGGCGAGGACCGGGCTCACTGCGCTGGCCCTCCTTCATGGTGCTGCCCTGCCCCCGCCTGGCGAGGTCGACGCACGGCGGGGACAGGAGTCTCAAGGGTGTCCTTGCGGAGCTGGGCCAGCCATACCCGCTGGTCCAGTTGGTGCAGGCAGGCGCGGCAGGCATACAGATCGGAATCCAAGCCGCTGGAGCGGATGGAGCCGATCCAGGTCACGTCCATGTCGATGCGGCCGCACCACAGCCAGCACTCACCGCGGGCCCAGTCGTGCCAGTCCCATAACGCCCGTGCGGCGGAGCGTCCAGACTTGAGTAAGCCGCCGAGACGAGGTTCCTGTGCGTACTCAGGGGGCACGCCTTCGTTGGCTCCCGACCTGGACAGTGAGACGCTCGGCCAGGTCCTCGGCGCTTCTGTGCGTGCCTTCAAGATCCGTCTCCTACACAGCCCACTCGTGGTGAAGGGGTGGCTCGGTATAAGCAAGAACAGCGGATCGTCAGCGGGCTGCGGCACCCGAATATCCGGTCAACTCGGTCAACTTCCGTGGAGGAGCCGCCCGTTGAAGCACAAGGAGCGGCACCATTGAGGGCATCAGCCCACCGGACAGGCGTGAGGTGAGTGATGGGCACACGGTCCGGACAGCCGAACGCCGCACTCGCAATGGCGCTCGACGAACTGGGGTGGAGTCCCAAGATGCTGGCCCGCAAGCTGAACCGGGTGTTCGGCAGCGGGACAGCGGCAGAGTCCGCGCCGTACCACTGGCGCGATGCAGGCTCATTACCCCGCTCGCCCCTGCCTGCGATGACCGCTCACGTGCTATCGCAGGAGCTGGGCCGAGTGGTGTCCGTTACAGAGCTCTGGCAGGGACGGGCAGCAGACTCTCCGACGCTGCTGCCTGCGGACACCAACCTGTCCGGGCACTGGACCCTGCAGCGATTGGGGCAGGTCGTGGAGGACTGGGTGCTCGGCGGACTCGTCGACCGGAGACGGTTCCTGGCTATCTCTGGCACCGGACTGACCAAGATCGTCGGGCACTACCTCGACGGCACGGCTGGACGTGGCTCGTTGGCCCCAGGAGCGGTCGATCAGCGCCACGCAGACCCCTTGGTAGACCAGGTCGAGCAGCATGTCCCACTTCTTCAGCAACTCGACGACGAGCACGGCGGAGCCCGCCACCTGCCGTACGTCAGCGCACAGTTCCGTGCGGTCGGCCTCCTCCTGCACGAAGGAAAACATTCCGTGCCGTCAACCATCCGGCTCATCCGCGCACTGGCCGAGATTGGCCAGCTCGCCGGGTGGATGGCGTTCGACGCGGCCGACCACGGACTGGCGCAGCGCTACTTCATCACCGCACTGCGCGCCGCCCACCAGATCAACGACCTGCCACTATGCGCGCACGTCCTCGCCGATCTGTCCTTCCAGGCCGCAAGCCGAGGCTTTCCAGCGGACGCCGTCACCCTGGGCGAAGCCGCCCGACGTGCCGCAGACGCAGCGCCCGCTGCCGTGCGAGCTTCGGTTCTGTCGCGACTGGCCTACGCCTACACCTCTGCCGGCCGAGCAATCGACTTCTACCGGACCCGTGACGCGGCACGGGAAGTCATCGACCGACGCGGCCGGGAGGAGGAGCCTCGCTGGATGTACTTCCTCACCGACAACCACCTTGATTGCCAAGCCGGTTACGCCTTGGTCCAGCTCGGACGAAGCAAGCAGCGCGAGGGTGTCACGGCGTCCAGAGCGTTCATCACCCAGGGGACTTCCCTCCTGGAGAGCGGCGCCTATACCGTGCCGCGTGGCGACCCCAGCCAACGTCGAGCCCTCTTCGAAGGGGCTTGGCTCGCACTGGGCTACGGCGCCCGGGGGGAGCTGGAACTGGCCTGCAAGGTCGGCCAGATCGCCGCCGACCGTCTGGACGTTGTCCGCTCTCCACGCAGCGTCGCCCTGCTCCAGCAGCTCGCCAAGGACCTGCGAAGGCGGCAGCGCAACCCCCACGTGGCGAGCTTCCTCCCTGGCCTCGAACAGGCCCTCATCCGATACAACTCGCCCGTTTCCCCGGCCAGGTAGAGTCACCAACATGACCTTCCAAGGCGACACTGTCGTACTGGGCGCTGGGGTCGTTGGCCTCACCACGGCCGTCGTCCTGGCCGAGGCAGGTCTGGTCGTGCAAGTCATTGCGGAAGAGATCCCCGGCGTGACCTCAACGGCCGCTGGCGCGATGTGGGGCCCGTACCTCGTAGAGCCCAAGGACCTTGTAGACCAGTGGAGCCAGCACTCGCTGGAGACCTTTCGCGGATTTGCAGCCGACTCGGCAACTGGAGTCCGGGCAGCGTCCGGCATTGAGGCGTCCCGCAGCGCTGACGAGGCACCAGACTGGGCCACCGCGCTACCTGGCTTCCAGCCGGTCTCCCGCGCCGATCTCCCGCCTGGCTTCGCCTCCGGCTACCGTTTCACAGTCCCGCTGATCGACATGCCGACGTACCTGCGGTACCTGGAGCACCGCCTGCGAACGGCCGGCGGCGCGATCGTGCAGCAGAGGGTACCCACACTCGATGACGCCCCCGAGGCGTCAACGATCATCAACTGCACGGGCATGGGCGCGGCGTCCCTGGTCTCCGATGCGACCATGCGGCCCATCCGTGGCCAACACGTCGTGGTCACCAATCCGGGCTTGACCGACTTCTTCTCCGAAGACACCGGCCCATCGCCGGATCTGCTCTGCATCTACCCCCACGGCGACACCGTGGTCCTCGGCGGCACCGCCCTCGACGGCGACGGCAGCTTGGAACCGGATGCGAAAGCCGCAGCCAACATCCTCGCCCGCTGCACGGCTGTGGAACCCAGGCTGGCCCAGTCCACGGTTGTCGACCACCGCGTAGGTCTCCGGCCCACCAGGCCCCGAGTACGGGTGACGGTCGATCGCCGAACCGACGGGACTCCGGTGATCCACAACTACGGCCACGGCGGCGCCGGCGTCACCCTCTCCTGGGGCTGCGCTCGCGAAGTCCACCGCATGCTCACCAACAAGCAACAGCCGGCGTCACCGGCGTGACCACGACGCACGCGATCGACCAGAATACTCAGGCTGCTACGACTCCGTCGCGTACATGCGGGATCCGTTGAGTGCCGTCGTTGCTCCAGAACTTCGTGGACGCGTTGCCACCTCCGTCGAGCTGCACAGGGAGATGGGTAAGCACGGGGCAGACACCTTAGTGACACCCAACATGGTGGTCGCGATGGGCTGGGTGAGGCGTAGCGTGTGCGAGCTGCGCCCTGCAGGGTGTTTTCCGGCTCGTAGACGTCGCGCAGTTGCAAACTGCTCCTGCGAAGGGCGGGCTGACCAATTTCGCTCACGCCAGCTTCCAACGCCGAGTTGACGCACTATTCTGACTTGGTCAGAACGCATGCAGCAAAGTGATCACAGGATCGAGAACATGGGCGCGCTTCGCGACTACCTACAGGGCTTGGCCAGGATCCATGCGACCGGCGAGGCCACCGAGGAAACCCCCTACTACGGGCAGTTGGAGAGACTGCTCAACGCCGTGGGTAGCCGATTGTCACCGACGGTCATGTGTGTGCTGACTATCCGCAACCGCGGTGCTGGTGTTCCTGACGGCGGCCTGTTCGTCGGCACTCGCGCCGTTGTGGCGGCCGGGCATGAGGCTATGGCGGCACGGGCCCCGGAACGGGGCGCAATGGAGGTCAAAGGGCCAGCCAAGGATGTGCGTCGGATCGCGCGGAGCCAGCAAGTGGCACGATACCTCGACAGGTATGGGAAGGTACTGGTCACGACCTACCGTGAGTTCCTGGTGGTGAGCCTCGGCGCGGATGGCCAGGCAGTCGTAGGCGAAGCCTTCACTCTTGCGAGAGACGAAGACAGTTTCTGGTCGCTAGCGCATGCGCCTAATCGTGTCACTCCTGCACTGGAAGCCCAACTTGAGGACTACCTGACACGGGCGCTACTAGGCGATGCACCGCTTTCGCAACCCGCCGATTTGGCATGGTTTCTAGCGGCCTACGCGCGGGAGGGACTGAGGCGCCTGGAGTCAGCTGATGCTAGAGACCTGGGGGCCCTTACCACGCTGCGCGAGGCGATGGAGGATGGCCTCGGGCTGCGTTTCGAAGGAGAAGACGGAGAGAGATTCTTCCGGTCGGCGCTCGTGCAGACGCTCTTCTATGGCGTCTTCGCCGCATGGGTTGTGTGGAACGAGTCGCAGACTTCCGGTAGTCGCCGACGGTTTAGTTGGAAGTCGGCCCAATGGACCCTCAAAGTCCCGATGGTTCGCGTCCTGTTTCAGCAATTGGCGACGCCAGCGACGTTACCGGTCGGCCTCGACGAAGTGCTGGATTGGACCGAGGACGTGCTAGCTCGGGTCGATCCCACGCTCTTCTTCGATAGCTTTGAGTCTGGTCACGCCGTGCAGTACTTCTACGAGCCCTTCCTTAAGGCATACGATCCGGACCTTCGGCGTCAGCTGGGAGTCTGGTACACCCCGCCCGAGGTCGTGCGCTACATGGTCATGCGGGTTCACCAGGCACTTCAACGTGATCTCCGCCTGGAGCTCGGTCTGGCCGATCCCAACGTTCACGTGCTCGACCCGTGCACGGGCACCGGATCCTTTCTGGTCGAGATCATCGAATTCGTCGCACGGATACTGGAGGAACGGGAGGGCGATGCGCTAGTTGCCCAGGACGCAAAAGCAGCCGCATTGAGCCGAGTGCACGGGTTCGAGTTGCTGCCGGCACCGTTTATTATCGCTCACCTAAATATCGGGCTAGCCCTTGACCGACTTGGTGCACCGCTCTCCTCCGACGAACGGGCGAAGGTCTACTTGACCAATGCTCTGACCGGCTGGGTTGAGACCGATGAGCATCCCAGACTTCCCTTCCCTGAGTTCGAGGAAGAGCGGGATGCTGCCACCGACATAAAGAGGTCCCAACCGATCCTCGTTGTCCTAGGTAATCCGCCGTACAACGGATTTGCCGGTGTTAGTGGACGGGAGGAAGGAGGTCTCGTCGAGCCCTACAAGCAGGGCTTGGTCGACCATTGGGAGATCACCAAGAACAAACTCGACGATCTATACGTGCGCTTCTTTCGGGTCGCCGAGCGGCGTATCGCCGAGCAAACCGGCAAGGGAATCGTGTGCTTCATCTCAAATTTCTCATGGCTTGGCGATCCCTCGGCAGTGGTTATGCGGAAGCATCTAGTCACAGAATTTGACCGCCTTTACGTCGATAACCTCAACGGGGATAGCCGGGAGACTGGAAAGAACACCCCTGACGGTCTGCCCGATCCAAGTATCTTCTCGACAAAACTCCAACCCTCTGGCATCCAGGTAGGCACGGCCGTCAGCTTGTTGGTCAGAACAGAGTCGCATACTGCTAACGCATTTGAAGGCTTCTACCGAGACTTTTGGGGGTTGAACAAGCGGGTTGATCTCGAAGCATCGCTGAGTGAACCCACTAATGTCGCCGAGTACATCCCCCTGGTTCCCAACAAGGAGAACTGGTATCGCCTGCGCCGGTGGGCGCCGCGCCAGGGCTACGAACAATGGCCAGCAGTTCCCGATCTTGCGCTAAGAGATCCGCTCCTCGGGCTCAATGAAAATCGAGGGGATTCGCTCATCTCTCTGGATCAGGGACAGTTGTTGGACCGTATGGCGCACTTCCTAAACCCAGATATCGAGTTCGCTGATCTCGATGATCGAGTCAGCGCACTTACCCAGACATGGGCCCGCTTTGATCCGTCAAAGGTCAGGGCCAGGCTACTAGCTGACAGTCCCTTTGATCCATCCAAAGTTGTTCGTTTCTGCGTCAAACCATTCGATGTTCGCTGGGCATACGTCGATACCGCGGGAAAGCTTTGGAACGAATCTCGAGATGAGTTGGTTCGAGCCGCATCCCTTGGAAGTGACTTCCTCCTGCTACGTCGTCGCGCGCCGCGCGCACTCGATGGGGCCGCGTTCCTGCTCTCGCGCAGCCTCATTGATCAGCATGTAATGCATAAGGACGCCTACGTTGTGCCTTTCTATCTAGCCACAGAAGTGGGTAACAGCCGGGGAAATGAAGCCGGTGGCGCTATTTCACTATTTGACGTAGATGTGGAATCTGCGGACGAATCAAACTGGAGGCCAAACCTTTCAGAACTTGCTCTGGACTATCTCGCTGAACTGGGCGTCACTGATGCCCAGACCTCACAACGGAACGCCCAGCTAATCTGGCAGCACGTCCTGGCTATCGGGTACTCGCCGCTGTATCTTGAAGAGAACGGCGATGCGATTCGGAACGACTGGCCACGCGTGCCACTCCCCTCGACGCTTGACCAACTGATGACTTCGGCCCGGCTCGGGCAACGTATTGCAGGTCTGCTGGATATTGACAGCGACGAGTCCGAGCTCGACCTGGCGACAACCCTGCAGGGACGGCGAACGATTGCTCCGTTGGCGCGTATGGACGGAAATCCATTGTCACCCGATGCGGGTGACCTCTCCGTCACAGCTGGCTGGGCCATTGAACAGACGCGCCGGCAGAGGAGCGGTGCCACCTCGCGAATCGTCATGCCCGGCCGAGGCCGAGTCGAGGTACGCGAACGTACAGATGCGGAGCGCCAGGCGCTGACGGATCGAGAACGAGAACTTTTGGGTGCCGAGGTGATCGACGTTTACCTCAACGATAAAGTGTGCTGGCGCGGTGTTCCGCAAGCGGTGTGGGATCTAAAGATCGGCGGATACCAGGTTCTACGCAAATGGCTCTCCTATCGGGAAAGGAGAATCCTCGGCCGCGATTTGGCCGTTCCTGAAGTCCGGCAATTCGCCGCCATCTGTCGGCGGCTCGCCGAACTGGTTTTGCTTGGCCCGGAGCTCGACGAGAACTATCTAGCTGCGATTGATTCATCACCTATGGTGTGAGTCATAAATATTCCGCAGAGCATGCATGGGGGCAGTAACCTTCTTTGTTGGCGTGTCGTGTGCCTGGTGGATCCCCAGTTCTGGGCAGCGATGCTCTGCCCAGAACAGTGCTCCTCAGCCCGGAACTCCACGCAACCTTGGTGTGCCCCGCCGAGAATGGACGGCTGGACGGATACGGGAGCGTCGGTATCACCGCCGGTTACTCCCCGTTGCCGGTGAGCGCGAGGGGAGCGGGGCACGGAGGGGTCGAGGAAGTACACGACCCGAACGTGGCCGGATCGGCGGCCACTTCCGCAGGTCGGAGCCGCGTAGGCGGGCGTGTGAGTATCTGCGGGGGCTGCTGGCGCGGCTGGAGCGGAAGAACGGCTGGACACTGTCTGAGCAGGCTGGCGAGTTCTGCCCTGACGGCATGCAGCGTCTGTTGAACCAGGCCGGCTGGGACGCGGACGCGGTCCGCGATGAGGTCCGCGGTTTCGTGCTGGAGTATCTCGGTGGTGAGGGCGGCGTGCTGATCGTGGATGAGACCGGGTTCATCAAGAAGGGCACCGGGTCGGCCGGAGTGCAGCGGCAGTACACCGGCACTTCTGGGAAGATCGACAACAGCCAGCTCGGGGTGTTCCTGGCCTGTAACTCCGCCGCCGGGCGGGCGCTGATCGACCGGGAGTTGGACTTACCCACCTCCTTGACCGAGGACGCAGCCCGCCGGACGGATGCCCGGATCGGCGACGAGATCACGTTCGCCAGAAGCCCGCGCTGGCCATGGCGATGCTGGCCCGGGCAATCGAGGCCCAGGTGCCGTTTCGGTGGGTGACCGGGGACGAGGTCTACGGCGGCACCTCGGCCCTGCGGTCCTGGCCGGCCAGTCAGAACGTCGCCTCGGTGCTGGCCATCGCCTACCAGCACCGGTGCGGGCCGCGCGGGCAGAACGCCCGCACCATTTCGCCGATCCTGCCCAAGCATGCCTGGGAGATCCGCTCCGCCGGCCACGGCGCCCACGGCCTGCGCGAGTACGCCTGGGCCCTGGCCCCGCTGCTCGACGCGGACGAACCTACCGACGGGTTCGAGGACGCGCTGCTGATCCGCCGCAACCTCGCCGACGGCGAACGGGCCTACTACCTCGTGCACGCACCAGCGGGCACCTCGCTTCCGGAGATCGTGAGGGCCCGCCGGGTCCCGCTGGGCGATCGAGGAGTGCTTCCAGGCCGCGAAGAACGGGGTCGGTCTCGACCACTACCAGGTCCGCCACTATCCGGCCTGGTACCGGCACATCACCCTGGCCATGGCCGCCGCCGCCCACCTGACCGCGATCCGCGCTGCAGCAGACGAAAAAGGGGACACCGCCACGACCTGATCCGACTGAGCGTGAACGAGATCCGCCGCCTGACGGCCAAGTTCACCCACATCGTCCGGCACGAAGCCGACCACATCCTGCACTGGTCACGCTGGCGACACCGCCACCAACACCGAGCCCGCCTCAGCCACTACCGCCGCCGAGGCCACCCACCGCCATAACCGCGGCTGCAGTACTAGCGTGGACCCAACCATCTCGGACCGGAGTAAGGGACAAGGGAGTTGGCGACTCAGGCATCACACCGGTGGGACTACGACTATGGCGACTTCACGTCCCGCAGGCTGTTGCACCACCAGTTCGGCGGTTCCCTGATGACGGGCATCGCGGTGTCCCCCGCGAGCAGCCACGTGCTTCTCTTCAGCCGCGGCGGTGCATCCGGCATCGGGTGGCGAAACGACGGCTTCTACTACTACGAGGGTGCTGCGGCATCAGGCACCGGCAGCCTTTACAACGAGGCGGTCGAGAAGGCATGGAGCAGGGGATGGCGCCTGAGGCTACTCGAAGCCCCCCGCTGCGAAAGACGAGGGCTTTACCGCTTCGTCGACTCCTTCGTCCTCGACGATGCCGTCGAGGAGGGACACAGGAACAGCCAGGAAGGCGGCCTCCTGCGCTACCCCGTCTTCCGGCTGCGCAGCGTTGACAGTTTCACCCGCCATCCGGACGTCATGACACCACCCGGCGACCCTCGGTATGTACACGTCCGCCGCGTCGAGAGGTCCGATCTGCTGCACCGCGACACCCGCAGCAAGTCCCTGGACCATGAGAGGCCAGAGACGCGTCTGTCGAAATCCTTCGAACGCTTCCTGATCCGCCAGGGATACGCCGTGCACCGTCTGGCAATCCACCACACGCCGAGCCGCCCGCCCATGCTCACCGATATCTGGATCGCCCAACTGAGTCTGCTCATCGAGGCCAAAGCGGGCAGGAATCCGGTCGACGACGTCCGGTACGCATTAGGACAACTCGGCCACTACACACGCCGGCTGCCCGGCGTCCTACGCAGAGCCGTCCTCCTTTCCGAAGACCCCGGTCAGGACCTCAGGGAGACCGCCCTCTACATGGGAGCCGACCTCATCTGGCACGACGGCATCCAATGGTGCACCACAGGCGAATGGGGCCGTATCGCTGGTCTGAAACAGTGGCACGTCTGAGCGGCCGGCACCGACCTCCTGACCGTTGCTGTGCCCGTCCGCTCTGCCGCCACGGTTGGACGCCAGTTCGTGGTGACGCGACCCTTCCTGAGAGCGATCGATCAGGCGAAAGAAGAGTGAGCAGCGCCTGCTGGTCGGTTTGATTTCTAGCATGGAATCGCCCAGTGGAGCGATGGAGGCATTTCCTTCGTGTTCGTGTGGAGAGGAACTCTGTGCTATGGAAAGGGCACGAACCGTAGAACTCGCTATCGATGCGCCTCCCCCGCCGCGTGGTCCTTCTGAACTGCGGCACCAACCCGAACGCCACCCTGAGGAAGGGCGCAGACGAGATGTGACCACCCACAACGCCCGTCCATGTCTTCCCGGCCAGAACCAGGGGCACTGACTTTCCCGAGGCTGCCACCGGTCTCTCCGTTTGCTAGCACCACCAATGCTCTACACCCCTACCTCGACGGCTGCCAGCAGTCCCGTCTCCCTCGACGGCCAGTGATCGCGACAGGGGGCCGGGTCGCAGGCTGTGGAGGGTGGTGTCAGTGCCTGCTGTCAGAATCTGGGTCGCATCTTGAAGTCCCATGAGAGGAGAGCGACGTGGTCAGGCGCTTATGGATGGTGACGGCGGGCCTCCGAGCCTTCGTCGGCTCCGGTGTGGGGCGCAGAGAAACGCAGCCTGATGCACCGCAGGAGGAGGGCGCGAATCCCGTCGGCGTGGAGCCGTTGCCACCACTGCCGGAGTCATTCAATCGCCGGGTTGAGGCGTTGGTCGAGGTGCTCGACGCGCCTGGTGAGGTCGAGCTGGCTAAGCAACTCCTTGAGGCTCGGGGGTGCGCTGTCCGGCCGGCTCCAGCGGGAGTACCCCAACGGCCGGGATATGTGACACAGAGCGTTGAGGTCAGGCTGGACGGCGCGAAGCGGACCGCTCGATCGGGTGCGGAGGACATCCTTCACGAGGTTGCCACCCGGGTAGCCATGGAGGTGCGAGGGAGCAGGCTCCTGGCATCGCCCCCTGCGACTCGCAGGACGGCCTTCCATGCGCATCGCCCGCTCCCGCGTGACGCGAACCGGCTTCGCCGTTGGTGGGTGCAGAACTGGATCGCTGTCGGAGGTCGCGATCTGTCATGCACCCTTCATCTGCCGGAGGGGGCGTACACGCAGGCCGCTGCCGCGGAGGAGTTCACACAGTGGAGCAGTCCGCATGACGCGACGCGGTTCGATGAAAGCAACGTGAGGATGGCGCTCGGCCCCAGGTCGCCCGCAGGTGCAGCGGAAGGTGATGAGTCACGCAGCATCCCTTGGCCGAGAGTCGCCGTCTTCCTGATGCTCGCCGTCCTGTGTCTTGTCAGCGGCGGCCTCTTCAGCGGCGCGTGGCTGAGCAGCCTCGGGCCGCACTGGCGTTGGGTTGTCCTTCTTCCTCCGACCCTCCTGTGCTGGCCGGCCGGGGTATGGGCAACGAGCAACGCACACCGACCGCGTCTTGTCCGGCTGGGGACAGGCGTGATGCTGACAGGTAGTCCGACGGTTGTCGGCTACTTCTGGGCGCAGAACCAGCCGGACGGGCTTAGTCAACAGATCACCATGCTTGCGGTCACGGCCGTTCTCGCTGTGGCGGCGATCGGCACGTGGTTCGCGGTTCGCCGGTCTTGGATCAGCCGAAATGCCCACTGGCTGGTACCTGCACTAATGGTGCCGTTCCCGCTGGTCCTGCCCTGGACCGGGCGGTTTCTGCATGCGGCCTACCTTTCTGAAGTGCTGGGTATCCCCGTCGACGCCGTGCATATCCCCTTCTACTGGCACTTCTTCATCACGGTGAAGCCTCTGGCCATCGCCGGGTTGGTCGTCCTGTGCGTACTTGGACTCGCAGGCTGGGCTCGCTACCACCACTGGTGGGCCAATACGCGGTGGCTCGTCGTCGTCGTCCTTCCAATGATCCTCGCCTTGTACTTCCTGCTGGTCATGGTGACCGCGGTGGGCCGGGTGGACGAGGCAGCGGAGATGGCAGCGGCTGACGCCCGTGCGGGTAAGCGCCCCGGCCACTACTACGGCCTCCAGGGCGAGCTTATGTGCGTGCATCCGCACCGCAGGAAGATCCCCGTTTTCAATGGGCCGCTTCCCGTAGACAGGCCGGTGTTGACGTACGGCAACAGTGGCGACGACCTGTGGCTGTGGGATCCTGCTTCGTCCCGAGGAAAGGACTTGCAGCGCCACGCGTTGCGCGTCCCGGCGGGAGACGTCACCCTGACACCTGCGCGTGGGGGGTCCTGTCCATCCAGTTAAGCCAGCGTAGCTCGTGCGTACCGCTAGTAGCACTGCCTGGCACGCACCCCCACCGGAGCCCAGCATCGGGGTTGCGGATGGGGTACTCAGCGAAGCGCGGTATCAAGTCTATTGCCGCGACACGAATGACCCCGTCCTTCTAGCTGTACATGATGATGCAGTTTCAGCCAATCTCGGAACTCCGAGGCATGTGCGTGACATCGGCTGATTTGCGGGATGGCGGCACACGTGTGGTTCTCGACACCATCGACTCTCCGCTCACTGTACTGACCGCAGGTGTGCCCGCGGGTGGACGGGGGAAGGGAGGCGGCGATGTCGCATTCCATGGGACGGGAGCCGGGGGGCGTTTGGCCGGAGGTACCGGTTGAGGCCGCCGTGCCACGCGTCTCCTATACGGAGCCGATCACGCGACGCTTATGTGCCGCAGCGTTTGCGCGTCCGAACTGGGCGGCAGCGGTTCGGAAGGATCTGCGGCAGACGCTCGCCGCGGCGAAGCAGAAGGTGCGTCATCGGTTGGGACTCCGTTCCGCGACCGATGCCGAGAAGGGCACTGCTAGCGGAAGGAAGCCTCCGCGGGTCGTGCTGGGTGAGGACTTCGCGGTGTGGGTGCGTGACCGCATAGCGCGTCAGTCGCACCCCGTTCCGGCCTTCGCCTACGAGCTGGAACCCATAGAGCGAGCCTGTGATCGCGCGGTGCGTCTCACTCGGAGGCGGCGCGCCGTCGTCATCCTCCTAGCTGTCGGCTGCATCGCGGGAGCGATCACCGGCACCGTGACCGTAGGCACGGCGGCGTTGTCGCTGGCCCTGGGGTGCTGGTTGTCCTTCCTGGTGGACCGCGTGCTGGCCCAGCGTGCCTTCAATGCCGCGTTGCAAGAACCACTGGCCGACTCCCCGCACACCAGCGAATGGTCCTTCGACATCCCGGCACCTACGGCAGCCGTGCCCACACCGTCGCCGGCCCTGCCCTACACGCGTGAGATGCGCAACGACCGCCCCAGGGACCGCTTCATCGGCGCCGGTCCGCAAGCGTGGCCGCCAGCCGTCATCGGCATCGACGTCGAGCCGGCGCCAGAGTGGCAGGACGACGATGAGCCTCCCGATCTCTACGCTGGCCCTCCTTCGGCCGACGGCAGCGTCGAGAAGACGGCTGCTGCGGTGCTCGCCGCTCTCGGTCAGCAGGGCAAACGCAGTGGGGCACGGAAGCCGCTGAAGCAGTTCAAAGTCACCGAGCTGCATGAGCATGTAGCCCGGCGCCTTCAGGAACCTGCGCCCTCGCACGACCGGCAACATCCCATCCCCCGCGTCGAAGTTCTCGGCATCGCGGGCATTGCCGACCACCGTTGGGGCAAGCTAGGCGAGAAGGAGTGGGCGGGCCTGCAGGCTCTGGCGGAGAATCGGAGCCTGGCCGGGCTGCCAGCCACCGAGGTGGCGCGGCGGTACATATGGGCCCGCATCGTCTCCTGGAACGGCGAGATGGTCGCCTCCGTGCTGGTGCACTTCGCCTACGAGGGCGGGTTCCTGCGGGTGACCGTACGCCCGCACATCATGACCCCTCTCAACCCCGCCGTGGCAGACCTTGCGCCAACGCACCCTCAGAACATCGGCTGGCTTGGCCGTGCCGCCGTAAACGCCGTGGGTGACGTAGCCGCCGCCACCGGCCGACTGATCCGCCGTACCCCGCGGACCAAGCCCGAGCTGGACGCCGGCGGACCTGTCAGCTTGCGCGAGGTCTACAGCGTGCGCTGGATGGACGACATGCACATGAACGACGACGCCCGGTACTACGTGCAGATGATGCAGCGCCGCGTCTTCGACTCCACCGAGATCTTCCTGCGCGATCACAACGTGGACATCGCCGCCTACCGGCAGCAGGCCACCGCGATCTACAACTTCGGCGTCATGAACGGCGGCACCATCACCGGCAACGTCCAGGCCGCACCCTTCGCATCCGACACCCACATGAGCTAGGAGCCCTCATGACACCCCGCCGACGCCGCTCCGACCCCACGCCCGGTGGGACCAACTTCGGCGTGATCAACAGCGGCGACATCACCGGCAACGTGCAGGCCGCAGCGTTCTCGCAGAACGTCTCCCAGACTAACCACTTACCCCCGGCCGAACGAGCCGCTGCACTCGATCGCGCCCGAGCCAGCATCAGCGAGCTGCGCCAGGCACTCCGCGACTTGCACGTGGAGGAGGACGACGCAGCCGCGATCCGGCGCATCCTTGACGAGATCGCCCCCAGGATCGAGGAGCCTGAGCGGGAAGTCGGAGCATTACGGATCATGCTCGACACCCTCATGCGGCACTGCGGCGGTGTTCCCGGCCTGCTCGCAGCAGCCCAACTCGTCCAGTCAACGGTGACGACACTTCTGCCGGCCTCCAACTGACGTCTCGATCCTGTGGCCGCCGCACACGCCAGGGCGTCGGCGCCCCGCGAGATGTCTCTGCCCTGGGGGCACATGTAGGGCACACGGGGCTCGAAAACGCCACCGACCAGCAGGTACCAGTGAAGGGAATTCCTGCTGGTCAGTGGCGTTCCGGTGATGAAGTCGCAGGTCACCGCGGTGCCGGAGGCACTTGATCCTCAAATGGCGCGAGGACGCCCCCCTCCAGGCGGCGTGATGCCCGCCCGTCGCGCCTGAGAGGTCGTTACCGGCTACTCGAAGCTGATCCCGCCGTGTTCGTCCGTGCGGACGGGCAGGTCGTTCCAGGCGAAGTCGTAGTCGCCGCTCCGGCACTTCCACAGGATGTCCTGGCAGAAGTAGCCGGTGTTCTCACCCGGTGCCGCGGTGACGACGTCCGGCAGCCGGTCGCAGCGCGGGTCGCGGGGGGCCAGGGGGCCGTCGGCGTCGCTGCGGGCCAGGTGCCAGGCGTACGCGGCGTAGACGGCCTCGGCGGTGTGGACGGTGGCCAGGGGGCGGACGGCGTAGCGGGGGCGGTCCACGGGCGTCCCGGGGCGGGGGTCGGTGCGCCGTACCTGCCAGGGCACCTCCACGCCCGCGTAGCTGACGGTGCAGCGGGTGGCCGCCCCGGCGCGGCCGGGGAGTCCGCCGGTGCAGCGGCCGGGGCGGACGGGGCGCAGGTCGTCGGCCATGAGGAGCGTCTCGCGCTGGAGGCGTACGAGGATCCGGTCGGTGTCGCTCGCGCCGCGGCCCGCCGCCGGTACGGCCCGTGCGGCGGCGGCGAAGGGCAGGGCGGGGTCCGTGCCGCCGGGGCGGATCTCGACGGGGCGCCGGTGGCCGCGGACGTCGGTCGGCTCGGGGCGGTCGTCGCAGCGGTGCGACACCTCTGTGCAGCCGGATAACAGGGTCACCACGGCAGTCACGGCTGCCACGGTGGCGGCCAGGGCGCGGCTCATTACTCCGTTCTACCTCCGGACACCCTCCCGAACGAACAGTGCGCCTGGTTCACCCCGGCGTACGCCCCGGCGTGAGCCCTCGCGGATCGGCGTGTCCGCGGGGGCGTTCGCCCGTCCGCTGCACCGGTCGTGCGACCGCTTTGCCCTGAATGTACGATTCTTGGCGTTGCTGTTTCCTCCTGGAAGGAAGTCCGATGCCCCGCACGCGGAAAGCGACTTTCGGCGCCCTCGGCGCCACGCTCTGCGCGACCGCACTGGTCGGCACCGCAGGAGCCGCCCAGGCACAGGACGACAACGGCGTCGCCAGGAAGAGCGCCGCCGAGATTGCCACCGCAGCCACGGACGCCTTCAACGGCGCCCGGTCCATGCACGCCACCGTGAGCAGGGACGGCTCCGGCCTCGACCGCCAGGACCCCGCACGCCTGGACGTCTCCGCGGACCGCAAGGACAACTGCGTCGGCACCGTCGAGTACGCCGCGGACGGCGGCAGCCTGGAGGTCATCCGGCACGCCGACAAGGTGTGGGTCAAGCCGGACGCCACCTGGCTGCGGAACAACCTTCCCGCCGACCAGTCGAAGGACGTGCAGAAGCTGGAGGGCAAGTTCCTCCAGGGCACCGCCCAGGACCAGGGCCTGTCCGACCTCGCCAGGCTCTGCAGCATCAACGACTACCGCGACGCCATCAAGGACGCGACCTCCGCGGGCACCCTGAAGAAGGGCAGCGAGACGACCGCCGACGGCGTGCCCGTCATCGAGATCACGGGCAAGCACGACGGGACGGACATGACCCTCGCCGTCGCCACCCGGGGCACGCCGTTCCCGGTACGGGCCGCGTCGACCGCCGACGGTGAACAGCAGACCGCGAACTTCACCTTCGACCAGCCCGTCCCCGACAAGACCCCGTCGGCCGACGAGACCGTCCCCTGGGGCGCCTGACCCCCGCGGGGGCCACGGCCTGCCTGCCCGCCCGCGTTCGCCCTGCCGCGATGTCGGTCCCGGATGTGAGACTGGGCGCATGAGCGAAGAGCGCGGGCGGGCACGGGACTTCGGCATCCCGCTGACCGGCGAGCCGGGGGAGTGGAACGCCATCACCGACGTCCCCGGCGTCCAGGTCGGGTACGTGACGCTGGTCGAGGGCGACGACGTACGGACCGGCGTCACGGCGCTGCTGCCGCGCGGCCGCGACGGCGTCGGTACGCCGTGTGCGGCGGGTTGGCACTCGATGAACGGCAACGGCGAGATGACCGGCACGGCGTGGCTGGAGGAGAGCGGCTCGCTGGCGGTGCCGGTGCTCGTCACCAACACGTACGCGGTCGGGCCGGTGCACCGCGGCGTGGTGGAGTGGGTGCACCGGCACCGCAGGGACATGGCGCCGGAGTGGCTGCTGCCGGTGGTCACCGAGACGTGGGACGGGTACCTGCACGACATCCACGGGGCGCACGTCACGCCGGCGCACGCGGGCGCGGCGATCGACGCGGCGGCGGGCGGGCCGGTCCCGGAGGGCAACGTCGGGGGCGGCACGGGGATGCGGCTCTACGGGTTCAAGGGCGGCTCGGGAACGGCATCGCGCGTGGTGCGGTACGGGGCGGAGAAGTACACGGTCGGGGTCTTCGTGCAGGCCAACTTCGGGGCGCGGCGCGAGCTGGTGGTGGCGGGGACGCCGCTGGGCCGGGCGGCCGCCTCGTACGACAGCCGCGAGGGAGCGGGGAGCGGCGGCAGCCGCGGCGGCCCGGACAGCGGGAGCCCGGCGGGTGGCGGGCTGCCGGCGGGCAGCGGGAGTCCGGTGGATCGCGCGGGGGCCGCGGGTGGCGCGGGCGCCGAGGGCTTCGGCGGCGTGGATCCCGAGCGGCCCGTGCCGCCCGGCGCCGGGTCCGTCATCGTCGTCGTCGCGACCGACGCCCCGCTGCTGCCCGGCCAGTGCAAGGCCCTCGCCCGGCGCGTGCCGCTGGGCCTGGCCCGTACGGGCACCACCGGCAGCCACTTCTCCGGCGACCTCTTCCTCGCCTTCTCCACCGCCAACCCCGGCGCCCTCACCAGCACGTTCCCGCCCCGCCCGGCCGCGGGCGGCGAGGCGGGCGGCGCCGGTGACGAGGCTCCGTACGAGACGCTGCGCTTCATACCCTGGGGCCGCGTCGACCCCTTCCACACCGCGGTCGTCGAGGCCGTCGAGGAGGCCGTGCTCAATGTGCTGACCGCCGCCGCCCCCATGACCGGGCGCGACGGGCACCACGTGCCCGCGTTCCCGCTCGCGGCCCTCGCCGGCCTGCCCCGCGCGCGTACGGACTGACCGGGGCGGACGCCACCCGCGTCCGCACGGGCGGCGTGTCGGTCCGCGCCCTGCCGCTCCCGGTGCCCACGATGGGTGCGCCGAGGCGAGAGGAGCCGCACCGTGGCCCTGCACCAGACCGAGCGCGGCGGCGCCGGACCGTACGAGGACGTCTACGCGACGCCCATCAGCGAGCACGCGCTGCCCAAGTACCGCATGCCCGAGGAGGTCTCCGACCCACGCGCGGTCAACGCCCTCATCCGCGACGAACTGGCCCTCGACGGCAACGCCGCGCAGAACCTGGCGACGTTCTGCACGACCTGGGCCGAGGTCGAGGTCCACACCCTCATGGACGAGTGCCTCGGCAAGAACATGATCGACAAGGACGAGTACCCGCAGACGGCCGACATCGAGAACCGCTGCGTGCACATGCTGGCCGACCTGTGGCACTCGCCGCACGGCGAGACCACCATGGGCTGCTCGACCACCGGCTCCAGCGAGGCCGCGATGCTCGGCGGCCTGGCCCTCAAGTGGCGCTGGCGCAAGCGCCGCGAGGCCGAGGGCAAGCCCGCCGACCGGCCGAACCTGGTGTGCGGGCCGGTGCAGGTGTGCTGGGAGAAGTTCGCCCGCTACTTCGACGTCGAGCTGCGCCAGGTGCCGCTGGAGCCGGACGCCACCGGGCTGCGCCCGCATCAGTTGCGCGAGTACGTCGACGAGAACACCATCGGCGTCGTCGCCATCCTCGGCGTCACGTACACCTGCGACTACGAGCCCGTGAAGGAGATCGCCGCCGAACTCGACGCGATCCAGGCCGACACGGGCCTGGACGTGCCCGTGCACGTGGACGCCGCCAGCGGCGGCTTCGTCGCCCCGTTCCTCCGCCCCGAGCTGGAGTGGGACTTCCGCGTGCCGCGGGTGGCGTCCATCAACGCCTCCGGCCACAAGTACGGCATGGCGCCCCTCGGCGTCGGCTGGGCGATCTGGCGCTCCGCCGACCTGCTGCCCGAGGACCTGGTCTTCCGCGTCAGCTACCTCGGCGGCGACATGCCGACGTTCGCGCTCAACTTCTCCCGGCCGGGCGGCGAGGTCGTCGCCCAGTACTACAACCTGCTGCGGCTGGGCCGCGAGGGCTACCGCCGCATCTACCGCGCGGCGGCGGCCAGCGCCGACTGGCTGGGCGGGCAGATCTCCGGCATGGGCCCGTTCACGCTGCTGTACGACGGGCGCGGCGCGCTGCCCGCGGTGTCGTGGACGCTGACGGACCCGGCGGGCGCGGGCTTCACGCTGTACGACGTGACGGAGCAGTTGCGGGTGCGCGGCTGGCAGGTGCCGGCGTACCCGCTGCCGCCGCGGCGGCAGGAGACGGTGATCCAGCGGGTGCTGATCAGGCACGGGATCAGCCACGACAAGATCGAGCTGCTGGCGGCGGACGTGCGGGCGGCGCTGGACCGGCTGAAGGACGGGGCCGGGACGCCGGCGCCGCACCAGCCGGGCTTCCACCACTGACGGCGCGGGCGGGGCGGCGTTCCGGCGGTCCAGCGGGCCGGCGGTTCAGCGGGCCGGCGGTCCGGCGGTCCGGCGCGTTCCGCGGCGTTCAGGCGAAGAGGTCCGGGCGGATGCCCACCGCGTCGAAGAGGTGGTCGCGGGAGGCTTCGAGTTCGCGGCGCAGTCGGTCGAGGCGGGTGTCGAGCAGGCGCCCGCGCCACTTGCGTACCGTGCCGGCGACGATCACGGTGTCGACGTTGGTGCGGTCCATCAGGCTGACCACCGCGCCCGGCACGTTGTTGAGCGGGGCGACGTTGAGGGCGGTGGCGTCCAGCAGGACGATGTCGGCTTCCTTGCCGGGGGTGAGGGTGCCGGTCCTGCGGCCGAGCCCCAGGTGTTCGGCGCCGTTGGCGGTCGCGTACCGCAGGACGTCCCGGACGGTCAGCAGCGGCGGGGTGCCCGCGGCCGGGACGGGATAGTCGTTCGGGGGTGTGAAGTCGCCCTGCTCCAGGACCATCTGGTTGACGAGCATCCGCTGCATGGTCATCGCGGAACGCATCAGCGTGAAGGGGTCGGCGGCCATGGTGGTCTCGACGTCGGAGCTGAGCGAGGGCTCCATGCCGAGCTTCTGCATGGTGAGGACGGGCGGTACGCCGTGCCGCATGGCCATCTCGATCGGGAACGCCACCGAGATCCGCACTCCGGCGTCGCGCGCCCGCCGCCAGGCGAGGTCGGACATGCCCGTCATGTGGATGAGCAGGACGTCGGGGCCGAAGCCGAGGTCGCCGTCCGTGCCGCCGGTGCCGCGGGCCAGGTCGTCGATGACCGGCCGGTGGCCTGCGCTGGAGACGGCGTGCGCGGCGATCGGCAGGCCGAGTTCGCGGGCGATGCGCCAGGACCGGGTGTAGACCTCCTCGGCCTGGTGGATCTCCCCGCCCATGACCATGGTGAGCAGTTGGCCGTCGGAGGGGAACCACTCGTCCCTGATGCGGTACGCGTCCCGCGGGTAGCGGGATCCGGCGCGGCCGTCGCCCTCGAAGAAGCCGAAGGCCGCGCGGCGGCCGGTGTCGGCGAGCGCCTGGACGGCGGCGTCGCTGTGCTCGGGGGAGTGGTGGATCTGCGAGACGTCGAGGACGGTGGTGACGCCGGCGTCCAGCTGGGACAGCCCGGCGAAGAGGATGCCGGCGTGGACGTCGCGGGGCCGGTACGCGGGCGCGAAGCGGTTCAGCACGTACTCGACGTAGGAGGGGTCGGCGCTGGGTGAGCCCGATCCGTCGTCGATCAGCAGCCCGTTGGGGAGGAACGCGCGCAGGGCGGTCTCGAACTGGTGGTGGTGGGTGTCGACGAAGCCGGGCATGACGACGCGCCCGCGTGCGTCCACCACCTCGGCGCCGCCCGCCTCGATACGGGGCCGGATGCCGGCGATCCGGCTGCCTTCGACGAGGACGTCGGCGGTCTCGAAGTCGCCCACGTTCGGGTCCATCGACATCACCGCGCCGCCGCGGAGGACGTACCGGCGCCCCCGGGGCGGCGCCTGGCCGCGGTCGGGTGTGGCGGTGGCGGTGGCGGTGGCCGGGCGGACCGCGGCGGGCAGGGCGGCGCCCGCGGCGGCGGCGGTCGAGGTCGTGAGGAACGTACGACGGGCGTGACGACTGGTCACGGGGTTCCCTCCGGATGGTGGTCGACCCATCGAGTTGATGTGTCACCTCGAAGCTAGGCTCCGTTGAGTTGATTCGTCAACTCGACGTAGGATGGCCGCATGGCGCCGCAGGCACTGACAGAACGCGAACTCCGCGCATGGAGGACGTCCTTCCGCATGCTGGAGCTGCTGCGGACCCGGATCGAACAGCAACTCCAGGCCGGCAGCGGCCTGTCCAACGCCGACTACACCGTGCTCGTGCTGCTCTCCGAGGCGCCGGAGGGTCGGCGGCGCCCGTACGAACTCGGCCGGGTGGCCGGCTGGGAGAAGAGCCGCCTGCACCACCAGCTCACCCGGATGGGGACGCGCGGACTCGTCGCCCGGGAGCGGTGCGGCTCACGCGGCATGTACGCGGTGATCACGGAGAAGGGCCGCGACGCCCTGCGGGAGGCCGCACCGGGCCACGCGCGGGAGGTCCGGCGGCTGTTCGTGGACCAGCTCACGGCGGAGGAACTCGACAGGTTCGCCGACATCGCCGGCACGATCCTCCACAACCTGGAGGAGGACGAGCCCTCCGGCTCGTGAGGACAGGGACCGGGGGGCGGCGGGAGCCGGCGGCGGATCTTGTCGGTGGTGCGGCCTACCCTTGGGCGGGTGCGCGGGGGGTAGCGGTTGGGGCCGGAACGTGCCGGTACGGCCGGTACGGGACCGGACGGTGCCGGGGCGGCGCGATGCGGGACCGGACGGTGCTGGGACTTCGCGGTGCCGGGGCGATGCGGTGCGGGCGCTCAGACCGGGCGCTGGGCGTCCGACGCGCGGACCCGGGCGAAGAGCAGCGTCAGCACCGCTCCGCCCACCGCCCACGCCGCCAGCACCAGCAGCGGACCCGTCATCGCCCGCCCCCCGAAGTACGCGATCGACCGCGCCGTCCACGTCCCCGCCCCCGGGATCAGCGCCGGGCCGAGCTCCCGCCAGAACGGCGGCAGCAGCGGATACGGATACGCCCCGCCCGCGCTCGGATTGCCCGCGATGACGATCACCAGCACCGTCACCCCGATCCCGACGACGCCCAGCATCCCCTGGAACGCGAACGTCGTCGCCCCCGCCGCGCACACCACCAACGCCCCGAGCGCCGCCAGCCCCGCCACACTGCCCGGCAGCGCCCCCAGCACCGGCCCGATGACCACCGCACCCAGCACCCCCAGCGCGATCGCGTACAGCACCAGCACCCCCAGCCGGATCACCGCCCGCCGCGGCGACGACGGCCGGGCGCCGTAGCTGACCGCGAGGATCGCCGCACACAGATACCCGCCCACACACCACCCCACGACCAGGTAGAACGCCGACAGCCCCCGCGCGTCCCCCGAGTCCGCCGCGGCCACGTCCACCGTCCGTACGTCCCGCCCCTGCGCCCCCTCCGCCGACGCCACGACCCTCTCCACCGCGTCCGCCAGCGACTGCCCGCCGCCGCTCGCGACCAGCAGCACGTCCTGTCGCCCCCGCTGGTCCACGACCAGCGCGCCGTCCAGCTTCCGGTCCCGGATCTGCCCCACCGCCGCCTCCCGCGAGGCCACCGCCCGCGCCGACAGCGGCGAACCCCGCAACCCGTCCAGCCGGCCCACCACCTCGCCCCGCACCTGCGCCGGGGCGACCACCCCGAACGGGATGTCCTTCGGCTTCGGCGAGTGGAAAGCACCCGCGTACGAGGCGATGAACAACACCCCCAGCGCCAGCACCCCCAGCACCAGCAGCGCGGAACGCGGCGTCACCGCGTCCCTCACCTCGCGGAGGAACCCCCCGGCCCCGCGCCCGCCGCCCGCACCGCCCACGGGCATCCCGCCGTCAGCCGCCCCGCTGCCACCCAGGCCGTCCCCGCTGTCCAGACGCATGACCCCAGCGTCCGCGACACCCCCCGCCCCCGCACCGCGGATACACCCGAACGAGGCCCGCACTCCCCGGCCGCCGCCACGCCGCACCCGGCCGGTTCGCTACGGCAGCACCGCCAGCACCAGATACGCGGCGAACAACGCCAGATGCACCCCGCCCTGCTGCAACGTCGCCCGCCCCCGCGTCACCGTCAGCGTCCCCACCAGCACCGTCATCGTCAGCAGCACCAACTGGCTCTCCCCCAGCCCCAGCTTCAGCGGCCCCGCCAGCCAGATCGACGCGATCGCCACCGTCGGGATCGTCAGCCCGATGCTCGCGATCGCCGACCCGTACGCCAGATTCAGGCTCGTCTGCACCCGGTCCCGGCCCGCCTCCCGCACCGCCGCGATCGACTCCGGCAGCAGCACCAGCAGCGCGATCGCCGCACCCACCGCGGACCGCGGCAGCCCCGCCGCGTTCAGCCCGTCCTCGATCGCCGGCGACACCCCCTTCGACAGCCCCACCACGCACACCAGCGCCAGCATCAGCAGCCCGAGAGCGAGCCACGCCGTACGCGCCGACGGCCGGTGCGCCGGATCGTCCAGGTCGTCGATCACCTCGCCGCCCGGCGTCACCGGCAGGAACTCCTCCCGGTGCCGCACCGTCTGCGTCGCCACGAACATCCCGTACAACGCGATCGACGCCAGCGCCGCGAACGCCAGCTGCGGCGTCGTGAACACCGGACCCGGCTCGCTCGTCGTGAACGTCGGCAGCACCAGACTCAGCCCCGCCAGCGTCGTCACCGTCGCCAGCTGCGTCCCCGTACCCTCCGCGCTGAAGAACGCCTCCCCGCGGCGCAGCGCGACCAGCAGCAGACTGACACCAGCGATCCCGTTGCACGTGATCATCACCGCGGCGAACACCGTGTCACGGGCCAGCGCGCTCGCCTTCTCGCCCCCGTCGACCATCATCGTGACGATCAGCGCGACCTCGATGACCGTCACCGCCACCGCCAGCACCAGCGCCCCGTACGGCTGCCCGATCCGCTCCGCGACCACCTCCGCGTGATGCACCGCGGCGAGCACGGCGGCGATGAGGAAGAAGCAGACGACGCCGGTCAGCACGCCGGACAGCGAACGCTGCCAGGTGAAGACGAGCAGCACGGCGGCGACCGGCGGCACGACGACCGACCAGTGGATGCGCCGGGAAGCCGTACGGACGGTCATGTTCCGACACTGGCACGCGGTGCGCGCCCCTGCTCATCATGCGCGGCCGGACGGCGGTCTCCCGCACCGCCGGGCGCGGCCCGTACGCGCCCGGCCGCCGGCCCCCGGCACGTACGCCCTACGCGCCCACGCCCTACGCCCTCACGCCGACGGCCCTACGCCCGACGTCCCTACGCCCGACGTCCGACGTCCGACGTCCGACGCCCCTACGCCCGACGCCCCTACGCCTCCACCGCCGCCAGCCGGTGTTCCTGCGGGCTCACCCCGTGCACCCGCTTGAACGCCGTGCTCAGCGCGAACGGACTCCCGTACCCCACCCGCCGCGCCACCGCACCCACCGTCGCGTCCGGCTCCCGCAGCAGATCCGCCGCCAACGCCAGCCGCCACCCCGTCAGATACGTCATCGGCGGCTCCCCCACCAACTCCGCGAACCGCCGCGCCAGCGCCGCCCGCGACACCCCCGCCCGCACCGCCAGCTCCGCCACCGTCCACGGATGCGCCGGATTGTTGTGCAACAACTTAAGAGCCCGCCCCACCACCGGATCACCCTGCGCCCGGTACCACCCCGGCGCCCGCGCCTCCGGCCGCGCGAACCACGCCCGCAGCGCCGCCACCACCAGCAGGTCCAGCAACCGGTCCAGCACCACCCGCTGCGCCGGCCCGTTCCGCCCGATCTCCTCCTCCAGCACCGGCAGCACCGGGCAGTCGCACATCTCCTTCGTCACCACCACCAGCCGCGGCAGCGCATCCAGCAGCCGCGCACCGATCTCCCCCGCGTTCTCGTACGAACCGATGAGCATCCGCGCCGAGCCGCCACCCCCGTGCGACCACGTCCGCACGTCCGCATCCAGCTCCTCCGCGAGGCTCTGCCCGTCCGGTGTCTCACAGCGACCGCCCGCATGGATCACCGCCTGCGGCGCCGTCGCCGGATCGTCGGAGAACACGTACGGATCCGGTCCCCGCATGATCGCGATCTCGCCCTCCCCCACCCGCACCGGCTCCGCATCGTCGTACGTCACCCACGCCGAGCCGCTCGCCAGCGCCACGATCGACAGCGGCGCCCGGTCCACGACCCGCACCGACCACGGCGGCTCCAGCAGCGCACGGATCATCAAAGCGCCGTGTGCGCGGGGACTGTCGAGAAGACCGGCAATCGAGTCCATACGAACCAGAGTAGACGCTCACGTATGCCGGCGAGCCTTTCAGCCATGGAGCGTCCAGCCCGCCGCCGCTTCACTGGACCCATGACAAACAACGAGCGGAACATCAACCTCATCATCGGCGGCACCGGCAAGACCGGCCGCCACGTCACCGAGACGCTCACCGCCCGCGGCCACGCCGTACGCGCCGTCTCCCGCCACAGCGACACCCGCTTCGACTGGCACGACCCCGGCACCTGGACCGCCGCACTCCACGGCGTCCGCGCCGCCTACCTCACCTACGCCCCCGACCTCGCCGACCCCGCCGCCGCCCCCGCCGTCCGCGCCTTCACCGAGACCGCCGCACGCGCCGGAGTACAGCGCTTCGTCCTCCTCTCCGGCCGCGGAGAACCCGAGTGCATCCCCAGCGAGGACGCCGTCAAGGACTCCGGCGCCCAGTGGACCATCGTCCGCTGCGCCTGGTTCATGCAGAACTTCGACGAGGACTTCCTCCTCGACCCCGTACTCTCCGGCGAACTCGTCCTGCCCGCCGCCGACGTCCCCGAGCCCTTCATCGACACCCGCGACATCGCCGACGTCGTGGTCGCGGCCCTCACCGAGGACCGGCACAGCGGCACCACGTACGAACTGAGCGGCCCCCGTCTGCTCACCTTCGGCGACGCCGCCGCCGAGATCAGCCGGGCCACCGGCCGCGACGTACGCTACGTGCCCGTCACCCCCGACGGATTCCGCACCGCCGCCGCCGCGCACCTCCCGCCCGACGTCGTCGAGATCTTCGCCGAACTCTTCACCCGCATACTCGACGGCCGCAACGCCCACCTGACCGACGGCGTCCAGCAGGCCCTGGGACGCGCCCCCCGCGACTTCGCCGACTTCGTGCGCGAAGCGGCCGGGAGAGGAGCCTGGAATGTCTGACTTCCGCACGGCGGTGCTGTTCGCGGCCGCCCTCACCACGGGACTGAGCGCCGGACTCTTCTACGTCTGGTCGTACTCCGTGATGCCCGGCCTCGCCCGCGCCTCCGACCGCACCTTCGTCGAGAGCTTCCAGCAGATGAACCGGGCCATGATGAACGGCTGGTTCGCCCTCACCTTCGGCGGCGCCTTCCTCTTCCTGCTGCTGGCCGGCGGACTGCTCCTCGGCGCGGACGGCGACCAGAGGTCCAGGACACTGCCGTGGCTGATCGCCGCACTCGTCCTGTACGTGGCCATGTTCGTCATCACCTTCGCCGTCAACGTGCCGATGAACAACGACCTCGACGCCGCCGGCGCCGTCGACCAGATCAAGGACCTCGCCGGGCTGCGCGAACGGGTGGAGGACAGGTGGGTGCGCTGGAACAACGTCCGCTCCGTCGTCACCGTGCTCTCCTTCGGCTGCGTGAGCTGGGCGCTGTTCCAGTACGGACGCGCCACCGGCAAGGGGTAGCGGGTGGCGGCACGAGGCCGGCGCCGGGGGCACGGGGCCCCGGGGCCGGCCTCCGTCGTGTGCGGGGGCGTACAGGGGAAGCCCCCGGCGGGGGCGCCTCCGTGTGAACCGGGGGAGTTCACGGGGCGCCGACCGCCGGGGGCCGGGGGGATGGATCAGGGGGTCCGGGGGGGGCCGCGGGACGGGGACCCGGGATGGGGATCCGGGATGGGGACGGGGTGCGGCCGTCGAGCCGGCCCGGGGGGTGGTTACGCCGACGGGTCAGTCGTCGTCGCGGTCGTCGGCGTCGTCGTCACCGTCGTCGTCCCGGTCATCCCGGTCGTCGTCCCGGTCGTCGCTGTCGTCGGCGCGGTCGGCCACGACGTCACCGCTGGCGGCGTCGACGTTCACCTCGTACCACTTGCCGTCCTCGCCGAGGATGTCGATCTCCCACTGGTGGGCCCCGCCGCGGTCGTCGCCGTCGAACTCCGCCGACTCCACCGTGCCGGCCCGCTCCTGGAGCGCCGCGGCGATCGCGTCGTCGACGCCGACCTTCGCGGCGGCGAGCGCCTCGGCCTCGGCGCGGTCGTCGGCGTCCCGGCCGTCGTCGTCGCGGTCATCGTCCCGGTCGTCCCGGTCGTCGTCCCGGTCGTCGTCGCGGTCGTCACCGTCGTCGTCCCGGTCGTCGTCGCCCACCTGCACGTCCGCCGGCACCGAGGCGGCGTCCGCCCCGCTGTCCCCGTTCGAGGCCGCGACCGCGGTCACCGTGCCACCCGTGATCAGAGCGGCCGAGGCGACGGCGGCGATGACGATGTTGCGCTTCATGAGGGTTCCTCCTGCATCCGACGGCTCGTGCCGCTGTGTGCTGACAGAGACCAAGCTGCCTGAGCGACCCTGAAGGCACCCTGAAGCCACCTGAAGGGTTCTTCAGCTTCCGTTTGCGACCCTTGGGGCATGCGACTGCTGATCGTCGAGGACGAACGACGCCTCGCCACCTCCCTCGCCCGCGGGCTCGCCGCCGAGGGCTTCGCCGTGGACGTCGTCCACGACGGCGTCGAAGGTCTCCACCGCGCCACCGAGACCGACTACGACCTCATCGTCCTCGACATCATGCTCCCCGGCCTCAACGGCTACCGCGTCTGCGCCGCACTCCGCGCCGCCGGCGACGAGACCCCGATCCTCATGCTCACCGCCAAGGACGGCGAGTACGACGAGGCCGAAGGCCTCGACACCGGCGCCGACGACTACCTCACCAAGCCCTTCAGCTACGTCGTCCTCCTCGCCCGCGTACGCGCACTCCTGCGCCGCCGCGGCCGCACCGCCGCCCCCGTCCTGCGCATCGGCTCCCTCGCCGTCGACCCCGCCGCCCGGCGGGTGCACGTCGGCGAGACGGAGGTGACGCTGACGACGAAGGAGTTCGCGGTCCTCGAAGTGCTGGCGCAGCGCGCCGGCGAGGTCGTCTCCAAGTCCGAGATCCTCGACCACGCCTGGGACTTCGCGTACGACGGCGACCCCAACATCGTCGAGGTCTACGTCAGCGCCCTGCGCCGCAAACTCGGCGCCCGCACCATCCAGACCGTACGCGGCGCGGGCTACCGCCTCACCGACCCGGACGCGGGCGGCAGTTCCCGTGCGTAGCCCGTTCTCCTCCGTACGCGCCAAGGCCGCGGTCGGCGCGACGGCCGTCGTCGCCCTGGCGCTCGTCGCCGCGGGCGTCGCCGTGCTGCTCGTACTCCGCTCCAACCTCCAGGACCAGGCCGCCCTGCAGGCCGAGGTCAACGCCCGCCGCACCGCCACGGAGCTGAGCAACGGCGTTCCGCTCGAAGACCTCGACCTCCCCGGCGACAACCCCGTGGTCGTACGCGACGACAACGACGGCATCGTGCTCGCCAGTGAGGACCTCGGCCGCATCACCGGCGCCGGCGGCCCCGCCACCACGCCGCCGCCGGAGACCCGGGGGGAGAGCCCGACACCGCAGACGCCGACCCCGACGCCGACACCGAGCCGCACGGGGGACTCGGACGACTCGGATGATTCGGGCGATTCCGGGGACTCGGGGGACGACAAGGGCGGGGAGCGCGACGACGACGCGGACGATGACGCCGACGAGGCCGATGACGCCGACGACGACTCCTCGGACGACTCCTCGGACGACTCCTCGGACGACTCCGCCGACGACTCGAACTCCGACGACTCCGGGGACGACGACCCGGCGCCGCGCCGCGGCGAGGTCGAGGACTCGCCGGAAGGCTCCGACGGCACGGCCGTACTCGACGGCGAACGCGCCGACTACCGCTTCGCCGGCCTCAAGGTCACCTCCCCCGAGGGCCGGACCTACACCGTCTGGGCCGGCGTCCCCCTCGACACCGAGCAGAACGCCGTCGGCACCGCCGGCCGCGCCATGCTCGCCGGGCTGCTGCCGCTGCTCGCCGTCGTGGGCGGCGTGACCTGGCTGGTCACGCGGCGCGCGCTGCGGCCGGTCGAGGGCATCCGCGGCGAGATGGCCGCGATCACCGCGTCCACGGACCTGTCCCGCCGGGTGCCCGAGCCGGCCACGCGCGACGAGGTCGCCCGGCTGGCCCGTACCACCAACGAGACCCTGACCGCGCTGGAGGAGTCCGTCGAACGCCAGCGCCGCTTCGTCGCCGACGCCTCCCACGAACTGCGCAGCCCCATCGCCTCGCTCCGCACCCAGCTGGAGGTCGCCGCCGCCCACCCCGAACTCCTCGACCTCGACGGCGCGGTGGCGGACACCGTGCGGCTCCAGCACCTCGCCGCCGACCTGCTGCTGCTGGCCCGGCTGGACGCCGGGGAGGAGCCCGCGGGCAAGCCGGTCGCGCTGGGCGCGCTGGTGCGGAAGGACGTGGAGCGCCGGAACGCGGAGGGCGGTATCGGTGGCGCCGAGGGGCCCGAGGGCCGGGTGGCGGTCGTGGCCGGGGAACTGGCGGACGCCACGGTGTCCGGCTCGCGAAGCCAACTGGAGCGCGTCCTCGGCAACCTGCTGGACAACGCGGCACGGCACGCCGCCGGGCGGGTCGACGTCCGGGTGCGCCGCGAGGGTGCGTGGGCGGTGCTGGAGGTCGCGGACGACGGCGCGGGGGTGCCGCCGGCGGACCGGGAGCGGATCTTCGAACGGTTCGTCCGCCTCGACGACGCGCGCAGCCGCGACGACGGCGGCGCGGGCCTGGGCCTGGCGATCGTCCGGGACGTGGTCGTACGCCACGGGGGGACGATCGGCGTCGCCGAGGCACTGGGCGGCGGGGCGCTGTTCACGGTGCGGCTGCCGCTGAGCGGGTCGACGGAGGGCGAGTAACGGCTAACGGCTAGCAGATGACGGCTGACGGATTTCAAAATCTGTCAGCCGTCATTGCCCGGGCCGCGGGGGAATTCGTGCAAACCTTCCGCGCCCGCCCTGCGTCTTCTCCAGTGCACCGGCCGGTGTCCGCCCGTACGCACCGGCCGGTGCTCCGCTCCGCGTACGTCAGGGACGCAGGCGCGCCATCCACGCCTCGACCTCGTCCGCCTGCCGCGGCAGCTGATCCGACAGGTTCCGGCGCCCGTCCTCCGTCACCAGGATGTCGTCCTCGATCCGCACCCCGATGCCCCGGTACTCCTCCGGCACCGTCAGGTCGTCGGACTGGAAGTACAGCCCCGGCTCCACCGTCAGGCACATCCCCGTCCGCAGCGTGCCGCCCACGTACTCCTCGGTGCGGGCCGCGGCACAGTCGTGGACGTCGATGCCGAGCATGTGCCCGGTGCCGTGCAGGGTCCAGCGCCGCTGGAGGCCCAGCTCCAGCACCTTGTCCACGTCCTCGACCTGCAGCAGCCCCCACTCGATGAGCCGCGCCGCCAGCACCCGCTGCGCCGCGTCGTGGAAGTCGCGGTACGCCGCGCCCGGCCGGACGGCGGCGATGCCCGCCTCCTGCGCGTCGTAGACGGCGTCGTAGATCCGCCGCTGCAGCGGCGTGAACGTGCCGTCGATGGGCAGCGTGCGGGTGACGTCGGCGGTGTAGAGGTTGCGGGTCTCGACGCCGGCGTCGAGGAGGAGCAGGTCGCCGGAGCGGACGGCGCCGTCGTTGCGCACCCAGTGCAGAGTGGTGGCGTGCGGGCCCGCGGCGCAGATGGAGCTGTAGCCGACGTCGTTGCCCTCGACGCGGGCGCGGAGGAAGAACGTGCCCTCGATGTAGCGCTCGCTGGTGGCCTCGGCCCGGTCGAGGACTTTCACGACGTCTTCGAAGCCGCGCGCGGTCGACTCGCAGGCGTACTCCATTTCCGCGATCTCGAACTCGTCCTTGACGAGCCGCATCTCGGAGAGGAAGACGCGGAATTCCTCGTCCCGCTCCGCGGTGACCTTGTCGACGAGCGCTTTGTCGACGGCCGCGTCGTAGCCGCGCAGCAGCCGTACGGGCCCGGTGGCCTCCGCCAGGTGCTCGGTCAGCTTGCGTACGTCCTTGACGGGCAGGCCGAGCAGTTTCTCGTTCTCGGTGAGGCTGTTGCGCCGGCCGACCCACAGCTCGCCCTGGCCGGAGAGCCAGAACTCGCCGTTGGTGCGGTCGGAGCGCGGCAGCAGGTACGCGGTCGCCTCGTGGCCCAGCTTGCCGTCGCCGGTGGTGACGGGCTCCAGGACGAGCACGCCGTCTTCGGTCCGGTCGCCGGTCAGGTAGGCGTAGTCGGAGGAGGGCCGGAAGGGGTACTCGGTGTCGTTGGCCCGCACCTTGAGGTTGCCGGCGGGGACGACGAGGCGTTCGCCGGGGAAGCGGGCGGAGAGCGCGGCGCGGCGGTCGGCGGCGAACCCGGCCTGCGGGACGGGCTCCAGGTCGTGGCGCTCGGTGTCGGCCCAGCCGGACTTCATGTTCTCGGCGAGTTCGTCGGAGAGGCCGCCGTAGAGGCCGTTCTTGCGCTGCTTGACGGGCTTGTCCCCGGTGTCCCCCGTGTCCTCGGTGCCTTCCGCGCCGTCGGTGTCCTCCGCGCCTCCGGCGCCTTCCGCGATCTCCCCGGGCGGGGTCTGCCCGGGTCCCGCGGTCTCCGCGGTCTCGGGCGTCCGGGTCTGCGGCTGCTCCTCGGTCACGGCTTCCTCCTCTGCGATGCGTCGGCCGCCTCCAGCGTACGGCCGGGGGCGCGCCTCGAAGACCCCGCGAGCAGTGACGTTTCGAACGACACCGGGCGCGGCGCGGGCGCGGCGGCGCGCGGCAGCGGCCGGGTGCGGTCAGCCGGTGAGCTGTACGGCGAGCAGGACGACGTCCTCGGGGTGGCCGGCGCCGTCGTCGGGGCCGGGGGGCAGCAGGCGGGCGAGGACGTGGTCGGTGAGCGCTTCGGGGTCGTCGCGTACGGGTGCGGGGGCGGTGGCGGCGGCGTGGTGGAGGCGGGCCATGGCCTGGTCGGTGGGCCGGCCGGTGCGGTGGAGGAGGCCGTCGGTGTAGAGGAGGACGGTTTCTCCTGGTGCCGGGTCGATGGTGACGCTGGGCGCTTCCCAGCAGGTCAGCATGCCCAGCGGCGCGGACAGGGTGGTCTCGGCGTACTCGGTGCGCCAGGGGCCGGTGACGAGCGGCGGGCAGTGTCCCGCGCCGGCGACGACGATGCTGCGGCGGCCGGGCGGCGCGTACGCGAAGAGGGCGGTGGCGCGGCGTCCGGGTTCGGTGAGGCGCATGAGGAGTTCGAGGTCGGAGAGGACGGCGACGGGGTCCTCGCCCTCCATGACGGCGTACGCGCGCAGCCCGGCGCGCAGTTGGCCCATGGCGGCGACGGCCGCGGGTCCGCCGCCGCCGGCGGAGCCGACGGCGAGGCCGAGGGCGCCGTCGGGGAGGGGGAGGACGTCGTAGAAGTCGCCGCCGCCGAGGGGTCCGGTGCGGTGCCGGACGGCGACGCGGGCGCCGGGGACGCGGGGGAGGCGGGCGGGGAGGAGCGCGGTGCGTACGCCGTCGGCGGCGGTGCGGGCGCGGGAGAGGTCGAGGAGGCGGGCGAGGTGGTCGCCGGCGTGGCGGGCGTAGAGGCCGGCGATGCGGCGTTGCCGGTCGGTGGGGCGGGCGGGCCCGTCGTAGAGCCATTCGACGGCGCCGAGGAGCGCGGGGGGCGGGGCGCCGGAGCCGTGGGCGTGTCCGGCGGGTGGTGCGGGTGGCGCGGGGCGGGGTGTCTCCGGGTGTACGGGGCCGGAGGGGCCCCCGGGCACGGGGCCGCCCACGTGCCCGGGGCCGGGCGCGTGGGCGGGAGCGGGGACGGGCATGGCGGCGGCGGGACCTCCGGGCACGGCGCCGGGGGTGGTGTGGTGGTGTCCGGGGTGTCCGGTTCCCGCCTGGCCCGGTTGTGCCATACCGCCGTGGTGCGGCTGTCCCGGTCCCGGGCGCTCCGGTCCTGCCTGCGGGCCCGCGGCGGGCCATGTGCCGCCGCCCGGGCGGGCCGCGGGCTGCGCCGCGGCGGGCCCCGCGGGCGCCGTCCCCGGGCCCGTCGGCGCGCCGGTGCCGGGGGCTGCCGCCGGGTCCGTCGCGGTGAGCGGGACGGCGTAGCCGGCGGCGTAGCCGAGGCGCATGGCGACGTCGAGGTGGCGGGGGTGGAGGCCGGGTTCGGCGGCGAGGTCGGGGCGGCAGACGTCGGCGGGGCGGGTGGCGGCGGGGGCGTCGAGGATGCGCCCGTACGACGTGGACGCGCGTGGCACGGTCTCCATGGCGCCGAGGTCGGCGGCGCCGATGCCGTAGCCGACGCGGGCGTCGGGGCCGCGGCCGTCGGCGGGTTGCAGGACGGCGAAGCCGCGGCGTGCGCCGACGAGTTCCGCGCCGGCGCGGAGGATCTCGTGGAGCGCCTGTGCCAACTCGGTGGTGCGGGCGAGGCGTCCGGTCAGCTCGTGGAGTGCGGTGAGGTCGTCGGCCCAGGCGGAGAGGCGGTCGTAGGACGCCGCGGGGGACTCGGCGGGGTGGGCGATCGCGGGTCGCAGCAGCCGCTGTAGCTCAATTCCGGCCACATTCGGGAACGGTGGGGTGCTCACCGTCGGCGGCTTTCGCGCAGCGGTTCCGCACTCGCGGCCCGCGCTCCGGCCTGGCCCGTCCGTACGGGCCTGACCGGCACAGGCATCGCGCTCAACAGCATCGCGGACCCCCATCTCGTGCTGTACCACTCCCAATAGATCCACATTTACACGGACTGGTGATGCGATGTCCAGTGTTGTCGGCCCGGGCATGGTGGTGTCCGCGGGGCATCTGTGTTTGGCTGAAAATCGATGGGTGCTCTGTTCAATTGCGGTCGACTGGATTTCGACACGGAGGTCCCCACACAAGCCGGCAACGGCAGGAACCCGCCCAGGCGGCAGTGCGTCCTACAGAACAGAGCCCGGGCCCCGCCCACGCGTGGCGCGCCATCGCAACGACCGATGCACGCACCCGACGCACCGAAGCAGCGCACCGACGCAGCACAGACACCGCACCGAGACCGCAGTGACTGTATGACCTCGCAAGGTGATCGGCCAGCAGACCCTGGTGCCACGGAAGGATGAGCGCTTATGCGCGAATATCCCGGAAAGCGGCGCAGGCGTAACGGGCAGCGGGCGCTGCCTGACGCGGCGCTGACGTTCGCTTCGCAGTGGCAGTGGCCCGTCGTACCCGGAGCGGGCCTGGAACCGCAGCGGCGCAGCAGCCGGCGGGACCGCACGCACGACCTGACGCAGGACCGCACGCGCGAGCCGGCCCGGCCGCGTGAGTGCGAATGCGCCTGTCCCTACCCGGAGTGCGCCGCACCCGGGGCGCATCCCTACGATCCCGGCGTGCTCGCCGCGACCACGGACCCGCGCATGGTCCGCTGGTGGTGGGAGCAGCAGCCGGACGCGCCGGTGCTGCTCGCCACGGGCGGCTTCGCGCCGAGCGCGGTGAGCCTGCCGGCGGTGACCGCGGCGCAGGCGCTGACCCGGCTGGACCGGCTCGGTGTCCGTACGGGCCCGGTGGTGGCCACGCCGGAGCGCTGGGCGCTGCTCGTGGCCAGCTACGGCTACGAGGAGCTGGGCGAGCTGCTCGGCGAGCACGGCTGGGTGCCGGCGTCGCTGGGCTTCCACGGCGAGGGCGGCTATCTGGCGCTGCCGCCGTCGGAGACGGGCGCCGGGCGGGTCCGCTGGGAGCGGGCGCCGCGGCCGCACGGCAGGGCGCCGTGGCTGCCGCCGGTGGCGTCGGTGGTCGGCGTGCTCGTGGAGGCGGTGGCGGCGGCTCCGGGCGGCGGCAGGTTCGTCGGCTGAGGCCCTAGAGCCACCCCGGGCCGAGCAGGGCCACGCAGAGCGACGGGCGTCCCGCGTATGCACGCGGGGCGCCCGTGGGCGTGCGGTGGCGGTCGGGCGGTGCGTACGGGCAGGTGTGCCGCTCAAGCGGTCCGTAGTGGCGCCTGTACGCCGTGTTCCACCTAATTGGCTCTGTGCCGCATGAACCCGGGCTTCGCGGTGCCGCGTGAAATTCCATTAAAGGCGGGCGGCCGGGCATGTAAAGACCCGGCCGCTGGCGACGGGGGATGCACCAGCGACCGGGCTACAAGCGACGGTAACAACACTTTGGCGTTTCGCAAATTCGAACGTCGTAATTCCCGTCAAATGATGGACCCGTCATACCGCACGGTATGCAGGTGATCAGCTCAGCGTCACCTGGCGGTTGGCGAGTCCGCCGCGGGCCTTGCGTTCGGTACCTGTCAGCGGCTCGGTGACGGCCAGCGCCTCCGCCAGCCGTTCCCCGAACTCGGCCGCGGGCTTCTCGCAGTCCTCCGCCGTCATCGACGACGGCAGGTCCCACACCGGCACCACGAGGCCGTGGGCGCGGAACGAGCCGACGAGGCGGGTGTCCTCCGCGAGCGCGGAGGTGCCCGCTGCGTGCAGCCGGGCGAGAGCGTCGAGGAGCTTCTCCTCGGGGTGGGGCATGACCCAGCGCAGGTGGTTCTTCTCCGGCGCCTCGCACCAGTACGCGGCCTCCACGCCGCCGAGGCGGGCGGTGGGGATGGCGGCGGCGTTGGCGCGTTCGAGGGAGGCGGCGACCTCGCCGGAGGCCGACTCGGCGTCGTCGATCCAGAACTCGAACCCGTCGTGCACCACGGGCTCCAGCGCCGCGGAGGTGTCGAGGAGGTCCTGGAGCCGCGGCCCGTCGCCGGTGCCGGTGGGCGCGGCGGGTTCGACGGGGGAGCCGGGCGTGGCGGTCAGCGCGCGCTGCAGTACGTCGGCGAGGTCGCGGCTGATGTCGCCGGAGGCGGTGTCGTTCTGCAGCCCGAGGAGCACGGTGCCGTCGTCGCGGCGGAGCGCGGGCCAGGCCATGGGGAGCACGGTCGCCAGGGTCAGCGACGGCACGTCGTCGGGGAGGCCGGCGGCGAGGGTGAGCGACGCGGTGCCGGCGGGGACGAGTTCGCGCAGCGCCACCCAGTCGCACTCGCCCGGCAGCCCCTCGAAGGGCCGGCGGACCAGCTCGGTGACGGCCTGCGCGGCGGCGCGGCCGTGGCATGCCTTGTACCGCCGGCCGGAGCCGCACGGGCAGGGCTCGCGCGCGCCGACGACGGGGATGTCGCCGTCGGGCACGGCGGCGGGCTGGGATGCCTTCGTACGGGGGCGGCGCTTCTTCGCCATGGCTGGAATGCTCCGTTCGGGCGCGGATCGTGTCACGTACGGACGGTGTCACGTACCGCCGGAGCCTAGTCCCAGCGCGGGGTGTACGGGCCCGGTGCCCGCCTTCGGCGGCGTACCCGGTTGCCGGCCGGGCCGCCGGCGGGGCGGGCAACCGGGGCGCCCGTGCGGCGGCCCGGAGGTGGTCAGCGGGGTGCGGGCGGTTCCGCGGCCGGTTCCGCCGGCGGTTCAGTGGCCGGGCAGGGACGCCCAGACCGTGACCTCGCCGAGAGGGCCGGCGTCGTAGCGCACGCCCCAGTCGCAGGCGAGGGAGGAGATGATGGCCAGCCCGCGGCCGCCCTTGGCGGTGACCGAGGGTGTGGCGGGAAGTGGTCGGGTGGGGCCGCCACCGTCCGTGACGGCGACGGTGACGCGGCCGTCCGGATCGACGTGCCAGTCGGCGCGTACGCGCGTGTCCCCGGTACCGGGGCCCGCGGCCGCGGGCGCCTCCTCGCGGCCCGGGGCGGCGGCGGGTGCGGCCTCGGTGCCTGGTGCCCGGTCCGGGCCGGGGCCGGCGGCGGGCCGGGCGTCCGGGCGGGCGGGTACGAGCACTTCGGCGTCCGCGGTCGCCGCGGCCGTGGCCAGCGGCCTGGCGTGCCTGCACGCGTTGCTGAGCAGCTCGGACAGGACGAGGACGGCGTCGTCGACGGTCGTCTCCGCAGTGCCGCGGGCGCGCAGGTCGGCGCGCAGGCGGCGGCGCGCCAGCCCCACTCCGTCCGGGCCGTGGGGAACGGCCATGGACGAAGCCGGCGCCTGCTGTGCCACCACGAACATCACCACCCCCAGCGATCTCCTCGCCCCGCAACAGGGAGTCAATGCCCCCGCGGGGTGGATCGGAAACCGGCCAACCGGCGACCGTTGATGCACTCGTTACGTAACCGAACGCAGTGCGCGCGCCGCGGTACTACGCGTAGTCATGCATCACCGGTGGGCGGTGTGTCGTAGCCGATGCGGTCCAGCTGGGCCCGGACCTGGCGGGGGCGGTTGGTGATGAGGGCTTCGACGCCGAGGCGGGCGCACAGGGCGACGTCGTCGGGTTCGTCGACGGTCCAGACGTGCACGCGGTGGCCGGCGCGGTGCAGGCGGGCGACGTAGCCGGGGTTGGCGCGCACGATGCGCATGCTCGGCCCCGCGATGCCGACGCCGCGGGGCAGGCGGCCGTCGCGGAAGCGGGGGAGGAGGAACTGCATGAGGAAGACGGTGGGTACGGCGGGCGCGGCGGCGTGGATGCGGTGGAGGGAGCGGGCGGAGAAGCTCATCACCCGGACGAGGGAGGGTTCGTCGGTTTCCGGGTGGGGGCCGGCGGCGGTATGGGGTGCGGAGCTTTCGGCGCCGGGTTTCGCACGCCCGGTGCGCGGCCCGTTCCGGCCGGTGCGGGGGGCGCGGGGGGCGCGCGGGGCTGCCGGGCCGGCGAGGCCGAACCGGCGGAGCAGTTCGACCAGTTTCTCCTCGACCTGACCGGCCCAGCGGGTGGGGTGCTTGGTCTCGATGGCGAGCTCCACCCGGCGCCCGGCGTCGGTCACCAGCTCCAGCAGGCGTTCCAGGGTGAGTACCGAGGTACGTTCCCAGTCGGGCTCCTCCGGTGTCTCGCGCTGGCGCCTGCCCACCTCGTCGCGGCGCTCCTCGCGGGCCTTCCAGGAGCCGAAGTCGAGGGCGGCGAGGTCGGCGAGTTCCAGTGCGGAGACGGCGCCGCGGCCGTCGGAGGTACGGTTGACGCGCCTGTCGTGGACGCAGACGAGATGACCGTCGGCGGTGAGCCGTACGTCGCACTCCAGCGCGTCGGCGCCTTCCTCGATGGCCGTGCGGTACGCGGCGAGCGTGTGCTCCGGCGCCGACTCGGACGCGCCCCGGTGCGCGACGACGGCGGGCGGATCCGGCCGCGTACGCCCGTACGGCCCATCCGCGGGTGCTTGGCTCACCGGCTCATCGTGCCACCCGGCGCGCCGGGTGGCCCGGCCCTCGTCTGCCACCCAGGGGATGCGCCGGGAATGTCCGAAGTAAAGGATGTCAGCCAAAGACCAGGTCCGGTTTACCGTCCGCTGACAAGCGGTGCGGGACCCTGATTGGGCGGGTAGGCGCAACTGGCACCTGGCGTGAAACGTGAAGGAGAGAGCTGTGAGTACCGAGAACGACGGCGCGACGCCCCGGCGGCCGGACTTTCCGCCGCCGGACGCGGGAGCGAGGTCTCCGGTCGAGTCTCCTGAGCGCGCGAGCACAGGGGCCGGCGGCGCCTGGCCGGCGGGACCGGAGGGGCCGGGTGGTTCGGACGCTGCCGGCTCCCCGGGTGGCCCGGGTGCCGGGGGCCACGGTGGGGCACGTACGGAGCAGTTCGCCGCGGTCGGCGCCGCGGGCGGCACGGGCTCCGGCGGCCACACCGGGCCCGCCGGAGGTCAGGCCGGGCCCAGCGGCGCCGCCGGTTCGTCCGGCGGCGCCGGCCCGCAGTGGCCCCCGCCCCCGCTGTCGGGGGGCACCTCCCCGGCGGGTTCGCCGCCTCCCACCCAGCCCGGCTGGGGCGCCCCGCCGCCCGGCGGCAGCGGCTGGGACTCCGCCCCCAGGCCCCCCGGCAACGGCGGCCGGCGCATCGGCACCGTGGTCGCGGCCACCCTCGTCGCCGCGCTGATCGGCGGCGGCATCGGCGGCGGCATCGGGTACTGGGCGGCCGACGACGACTCCGGCAGTACGTCCACGACCGTCTCGGGCTCGCAGGACGGCCAGAAGATCGAGAACCCGCCCGGCTCGGTCGCCGGCATCGCCGGCAACGCGCTGCCCAGCGTCGTGACCATCGAGGCCAGCGGCAGCGGCGGGGACGGCGCCAGCGGCGAGGAGGGCGCCGCCACCGGCACCGGCTTCGTCTACGACAAGCAGGGCCACATCCTCACCAACAACCACGTCGTGGCGGGCGCCGAGGGCAGCGGGTCGCTGACGGCGACGTTCTCCAACGGCAAGACGTACGACGCCGAGGTCGTCGGCCAGGCCAGCGGCTACGACGTGGCCGTCATCAAGCTCGCCGACGCCTCCGACGCCAACCTGACGCCGCTGCCGCTCGGCGACTCCGACAAGGTGGACGTCGGCGACCAGACCATCGCCATCGGCTCGCCGTTCGGCCTGTCGGGCACCGTCACCACGGGCATCGTCAGCGCCAAGAACCGCCCGGTGGCCTCCGGCGACGCGAGCGGCCAGCAGGAGTCGTACATGAACGCCCTGCAGACCGACGCCTCCATCAACCCCGGCAACTCCGGCGGCCCGCTGCTGGACAGCAACGGCAACGTCATCGGCATCAACTCCGCGATCCGCCCGGCGGACAGCGGCAGCCCCTTCGGCGGCAGCCAGGGCGGCAGCATCGGCCTGGGCTTCGCGATCCCCATCAACCAGGCGGACCGGGTCGCGCAGGACCTCATCGACACGGGCGAGCCCGTCTACGCGATCATCGGCGTCTCCGTCGACAACTCGTACCAGGGCAAGGGCGCGAAGGTCAGCGAGTCGGGCAGCGGCGCGGCCGGCGACCCGGTGACGCCCGGCGGCCCCGCGGCCGACGCGGGTCTGCAGCCGGGCGACGTGATCACGAAGCTGGACGACACGATCATCGACAGCGGACCGACGCTGATCGCCCAGCTCTGGGCGCACAAGCCGGGCGACAAGGTGGAGATCACCTACGAGCGCGGCGGCGACCAGAAGACGGCGGAGATCACCCTCGGCGAGCGCGAGGGCGACGACTGACGGACCGGCAACCGAGGCGGCCGGGCACCCGAGGCGGGTGCCCGGCCGCTGTGGTGCGCGGCCCGCCGGCGTCGACCGCCTGCCGGCGACGGGCTGTCCGCGCTCGCGGGCGGCGCGCCGGACGCCTGCGTGGGGCGGGAGGACGGGAGGGCGCGGGGGCGCGGTGAGGGCGTGCGGTGGTGGGGGTGGTCCGGGCCGGGTGTCCGGGGCCGTCCCTCGTCGGCCCCGCCCCTCACCCGGCCCGGACCGGCTCGGCCGGGACCCGTCACTGCCCCGGCCGGAACTCCTGTGCCCGCCCGGCCCGTACGCACCGGCCCGCAGGGCATGCGGCGGCTTCCGGCGTCTCTGCCGGTCAGCCCCTGCCGGTCAGCCCCTGCCGGCGGCCTCCGCCCGCACCTGGGCCCAGGCCGCCTCCTTCAGCGCCATCCGCGCCGACGGCAGCCGTCCGCCGGCCGTCTGCCAGTACGGATGGGTGGACACCCGCACCGACAGCCGCAGCAATCGCCGCCGCAGGACCGCGGTTTCGCTGGCGCTGTGCCGCGGCTCCTCGGCGAGCCTGCGGTACACCGCGTACCAGTCGCGCTGGGTCTGGACGAGGTCTTCGGGGAAGGTGTGGGTCACGCAGTTATTCTGACACGTGTTCGATTTTCGAGTCACGCGTATTCCCCGGATCCCACCCCGTCGCCGCCGCCCACCGCTCGGCCGCGATCATCAGCACCTCCGTCGCCGGCGCCTTGACCTGCCCGTACGCCGCCAGCTCCGGAAAACCGTCCGCCAGCCGCGACTTGAACTCGCCCCACGCCCGGCGCGCCGCGCCGTCCGCGCGCAGATAGTCGCGGAAGAGCAGCGCGAAGCGGGCGTTGGGCCCGCCGGCCTCGCGTACGTGGACGTTGCACCGCCGGGCGCCGACCGGCGGCGCGAACACCAGCTTGCGGCACTCCCGCCCGCCGGAGACCTCGGTGCGGTTCCAGGGCTCGGGACGGCGGCGGTAGCCGGCGGCGCCGAGGAGCGCCGTGTGCAGCTCCTCGTCGAGGGGCGCGGCCACCCGTATCTGGATGTCCACGCAGTCCTTCGCCGCCAGTCCCGGTACGGACGTGGATCCGACGTGGTCGACGGCGTGCGCGTGCGGGCCGAGTGCGGCGCGCAGCTCGGCGGCCAGCCGTGCGAAGTCCTCCGGCCACGTCGGCCGGTACGCCAGCACGGCCGCCACCTGCGGTTCGTCAGGGAAGGGCATCCCTCCAGTCTGGCGGCGTCGGCCCGCCCGCGCGGCAGAAAACCGTTCGACAGCGCGGGCGTCGGGAAGATGGGATGAGGCGGACCGCAGGCCGGGAGGAGAGTCGTTTGCCGTCCGAGACCACCGCGAGCGCCGACGCGGACGCCGGTGCCGCCACCGCCGTCACGGCTGACACCGCCGCCGCCCCGGCGGTCCCCGCGGTCTCCGCGGTCGACGAGGAACTGGCCGGGCGCCTGTTGGCGGCGCAGTTCCCGCGGTGGGCGCATCTGCCGCTGCGCCCCCTGCTTCCCGGCGGCTCGGACCACGTGATCTTCCGGCTCGGCGACGCCATGTCCGTACGCCTCCCGCGCGGCGACTGGGCGGCCGGCCAGGCCGAGAAGGAACACCTGTGGCTGCCCCGCCTCGCCCCGCACCTGCCGCTGGCGGTACCGGCGCCGCTGGAGGTGGGCGAGCCGGCGTTCGGGTATCCCTGGCACTGGTCGGTCTCGCGCTGGCTCGACGGCGGGACGCCGACGCACGGCAGCCTCGCGGACCCGGAGGAAGCGGCGGCGGACGTGGCGGCGTTCCTGCGCGCGCTGCAGGGCCTGGCGCTGCCTGCCGAGGGGGCGTACGGGCTGCTCTCCCCCGCCGTACCGCTGCGGGACCGCGACCGTACGACGCGGGCGCACATCGCGGCGGTGGGCGCGGCCGGGGCGTTCGACGCCCGCGCGCTGACGGCGGTGTGGGAGGCGGCCCTGGAGGCGGGGGACCGGGGCGGGCCGCCGGTGTGGTTCCACGGCGACATGCACAACGGCAACCTGCTGACCCGGGCCGGGCACCTGAGCGCCGTCCTCGACTTCGGCGGCCTGGGCGTCGGCGACCCCGCCTGCGACCTGGTCGTCGCCTGGACCCTGCTGGAGCCGGGCCCGCGCGCCGTGTTCCGCGAGGCGCTCGGCGCGGACGACGCGGCGTGGGCGCGGGGGCGGGGCTGGGCGGTGACGACGGCGCTCAGCGCATACACGGCGTACGCGGCGACGCACCCGCTCGTCGCGCGCAACACGACCCGCCAGATCACCGAGGCCCTGGCGGACGCGACGCCGTAGCGGCGGCGCGCGCGCCGGGGGCGCCGACTGCGGGGGGACGGACCGAGGGAGCGACAGGTATGACCATCGACGGCACGCACATCGAGCCGGCGGACACGGACGCCTTCCACCAGGTGCTCGCCGACCACCCCCGCTACTGGGGCGAGCGCGACATGCGCGCGCTGCATCTGCTGGCGATGGTGCAGGAGTTCGGCGACACCTGCCTGGTCGCCCGCGCCGGGGACGGCATCCGCGGCTACGTCTTCGGCTTCGTCACCCCGGCCCGCACGGGGTACGTCCACCTGATCGCCACCCGCGACGACACCCGCGGCACGGGCCTGGGCCGCCGGCTGTACGGGGCGTTCGCGGCGGCGGCGGCCCGGCAGGGGGCGGAGCGGCTGAAGGCGATCACGTCGGTGGCGAACACGGGCTCGCAGGCGTTCCACCGCAGCCTGGGGTTCGCGGCGCGGGTGGTGGAGGACTACGACGGGGCGGGACGCCCGATGGTGGTCTTCGGCCGGGACCTGCCGCTGTAGGGGTACGGGCTAGTCGGGGTGGGGTCGGGAGACGGGTGCGGGAGCTGATCGCCGAGCTTGAGCCGGGAGGCGGCGCGGGGACTGCTTCGCCTCCTTGATGACGAAGTCCTGCCGGCCGTCCGCCCACGCCTCCAACAGCGCCTGCATGTCGGCGCGGACCGGCAGCGCGGGGAGTTCGGCGTCCGGATCGATGCCCAGCCGTCTGACCAAGTAGGGGTAGAGGGGCGCCAAGGAGCCGAGTTCCTCCGGGTACCTGCGGCGCAACCCCAAACCTGCGCCCTCTTCGGCCAAGATGAGGTACGGGATCGCCGCGCCCAGGAAGGCCATACCGTCGAGCCGCACCGTGGTCGTGCTGATCGGCCGCGGATGCCACGTGAGCGTACACCGCGCCCAAGGCGGATCCGCCTTGTCCGACAGGTACTCTCCAACCGCCCTGAGAAGGGCAATCCGTTCAGGTGGGATCGGCTCCGACGCGTTCATCGCGTGCTGGATTTCGGAGAGCAGGAACGGCGCTCGTCGGATTGCGAACACTCCTAGGTCGTACGGCTCATTCAGCAAATTCTCGAAGCCGTCCGGCTCGGCTAGTAGATCCCCCGGTGGGATCGTGCCCTGCCGCACCGCCTCGTACATGAAATTCTCACTCGACCCCGCCGCCGCGGCGTATTCCGCGCGGTATCTGCGACGGCTCTCCTCGGCGAAGTCCGCCCAGAAGGCAAGCATGTCTTCGTCGGTGGCCTTCGCAGTGAACCGGACCCCGTAGCAGCGGAGCGCCAAGCTGAGCGCTGTGGTCCGGGCAGGCTCGTGGCCGTCCGCGACCGCAATGTCGATGTGCTTCCTCACTTCCTCGCCGAGAGCGGGCAGGTAGGCGCTCCCCGAGCGGGTCAGCAGATCCAGCGGCTCGTAATACCGAGCGTCGTTCCCCTGCCCCAGGAAGAAGTGGTCCAGGCAGCGCCGGCACAGTTCCCGGACGACCGCCGGCGGCGGGTCGACCGACGCGAGCGCGGAGGCCAGGAAGCTCAGCAGGTTCTTGCTGCTCTCGGCGGCCCGGTACCTCTTGTCGCCCAGGAGGCTGCGGTAGAAGCGCTCGGCGCCCTGGTCGGCCATGCCGTCCTTCATCTGCAGGGCGAGTTCGGCGACGACCGGCCACTCCTGCTTAATGATCCGCGGGGCCAGTTCCTTCGCCAGCTGTTCCGGGGTGTCGTGCGCCCTCGCCAGATATCCGGCCGTGAAGTACTCCAGGAACGTCCGGTGCGTGAACGTGTACAGCTTCTCGCCCGCCGAAGTCGTCCCCGCGTCGCTGAACACCCAGGCCCGGCGCCGCGCCTGGTCGTATCCCACCAGGCGGGACGTCACCAGCACCCGCACCATCGGGTACTCCGAGCAGAAGCGCTCCACGATCGCGGTGACCTCGGCGCGCCGCGTCGTGTCGGTCAGCTCGTCCAGGCCGTCGAAGATGACCACCGCCGAGCCGGTGAGGAAGAGCCGGGAGACGAGACCGGGCGGGGCGGGGCACTGGTAGAAGGTCTCCAGCCGGTGCTCGATGTGGCCGACGACCGACCGCTCCGGCGGGTCCTGCGCGGCGAACTCCCGCAGGGTGACGAGAAAGGGCACCCGCCGGTCCGCGGCCTGCGCGTGCCAGTGCATGAGCACGCCGGACGCCGTCGTCTTGCCGCCGCCCGGGTCGCCGAGGAGGACCGACCGGTCCAGCGCCTCGCCGAGCTGCCACAGGGAGATCGCCTCGGTCGCGAGCAAGGACCCCACGGGGGGCATGGGGAGGATCTCGGGTGAGACGTAGAGGTCGTCGATCGGGACCCGGCGGCGCCGCTCGAAGTCGGGCGGTTTGATCTTCCCGAACTCCTCGACCACGTGCCGCCGGTAGCGCCCCAGGTACTCCCGCTCCCGCTCCGGATCCCGCTCGTCGTACGCCGCGAGCTTCCGCTCGATGGCCCGTAACGACGCGACCATGCGCGCCGAGAACGCCTCGCTCCGCAGCCGCGGCAGCAACTCCCCGTCCGCGCCCTCGAGGCGGCCCACGAGCGCGCAGATCTGCTCGTCGTAGAAGTCGAAGAGGGCGTGGGCGAACGCCGGCCAGTCGGCCCGCGGATCGGCCGGGGTCAGTACGGTCTCCAGCAGCGGCCGCAGCCGCTGGACGTCCGCCTCCGGCGCGTCCGTGAGCCGGGCGGCGAGCAGTTCGTGGACGAGTGCGTGGAACTCGTCGCTCGCGACGACCGCCTCGAGCGCGTCCTCGGGGACGCCCGCGGGGAGGCTGCCGGACACGTCGGGGCCGGGTGCGTCCAGCTCGTACGTGTCGAACCACTCGACCAGCTTCTGGTCCGCCTTCAGCGCCCGGTTGCCCAGTGCCCGCAGGCTGACACCGAGGCGTACGGACGTGTCGGCGACGACGCGGGCCAGTACGCCGGCGGCCGCGCCCTGGAGAACGTAATCCGGGTTCACGCGGGCACGGTAGCGAACCGGGCCCGTGCACGGCCGGTCATCGGCCGGATACGGGGAGCGCGGACTAGATTCGTCCCCAAGAGGCGGACGTCCGCCGGAAGGAACCTGGAAGGAACGAGCGCCCCATGCTCACGGCTGTAGCCACCGCGGCCGACGCGCCGCTCACCCTCACCGAACGCGAGGTGCCCGAACCCGGGCCGGGTGAGGTGCTCGTCAGGATCATCGCGTGCGGCGTCTGCCACACCGACCTGGACCTGCTGCAGGGCCACTGGCCCATCGCCCGCTTCCCCGTCGTCCCCGGGCACGAGATCACCGGCGAGGTCGCCGCCCTCGGCCCCGGCGTCTCCTGGCCCGCGGTCGGGACGGCGGTCGGCGCGCAGTTCCTCGGCGACTCGTGCCGGCACTGCGACTACTGCGTACGCGGCGAGCAGATCCTCTGCCCCGCCAAGCGGATCACGGGCATCGTGATGGACGGCGGCTACACCGAGTACGCCGTCCTCAAGGCCGACTTCGTCACGCCGCTGCCCGACGGGCTCGACCCGGTGGCCGCGGCGCCGCTGATGTGCGCGGGGCTGACGGCGTTCAACAGCCTGCGCCAGGCGGGGATCACGGCGACTTCCCGCGTCGCGGTGATCGGCACCGGCGGCGTGGGGGCGCTCGCCATCCGCTACGCCGTCGCCATGGGCGCCCGCGTCGCCGCCGTGGGCCGCTCGCCGCACGGTGAGGCGGCGGCGCGCGACCTGGGCGCCGAGCGCTACATCGCCACCCGCGACACCGACCCGGCCGACGCGCTGCGCGCCTGGGACGGCGGCGCCGACCTGATCCTCAACGCCGCCCCCTCCACGGCCGCGGCCACCGCGACCCTGACGGGCCTGGCGCCCGACGGCACCCTCGTCCTCTGCGGCTACGACGACACCCCGCTGGTCCTGCCCCCGACCCCGATGGTCCTGGGCCGCCTCCACGTGATGGTCAACCCCTCCGGCTCCCCCCACGACGCCCGCGACACCCTCGCGTTCTCCGCGGCCCACGGGATCGTGCCGGACTACACGCCGATCGGCCTGGAGGGCGCCGGCGCGGCCCTCGAAGCGATGGCCAAGACCAGCCCGCCCAACCGCTCGGTCATCACCTTCGCCTGACGGCGGTACGAAGCCGCTACACGCACGTTCCCGCCGGTCAGGAAGGCGCGTCGGCGGAGAGTGTGGGATTCGAACCCACGGTGACGGGGTACGCCACGCCGGTTTTCAAGACCGGTCCCTTAGGCCGCTCGGGCAACTCTCCCTGCCGTCGCTCGGCGGCGGCAGGGACCAAGGCTAGCGGTTCGTGCGGCGGCGTCGCCTCCGGGTTCGGGGCGGGCTGCGGGGCGGTGGGCGGGGGTCAGGCGGCGGTGGCGGCTGCCGGGTCCATCCAGAAGATCTCCCACTGGTGGCCGTCCGGGTCGAGGAAGCTGCGGCCGTACATGAAGCCCTGGTCATTGGGCTCGTTCGCGACGCCGCCGCCCGCGGCCAGCGCCTTGTCGACGATCTCGTCCACCGCCTCGCGGGTGTCGACGCTCAGGGCGAGGATCGCCTCCGTGGAGGTGGCGGAGTCCGCGATCTCCTTCTTGGTGAAGCCCTTGAAGAACGGCTCCGTGAGGAGCATCGCGTAGATGTCGTCCGTGATGACGAGGCAGGTGGCGTTCTCGTCGGTGAAGTTCTCGTCGAAGCGGTAGCCGAGGGCGGTGAAGAAGGCCATCGAGCGGTCCAGGTCCTTCACGGGCAGGTTGACGAAGATCTTGTGCGGCATCGTGGTGGCCCCTCTCCGGGCAGTGTCGTCGGCTCCTGGAGCACGCTGTCTGTGGGGTAGACGGAGCGGGGTCGCGGAACTCATCGGTCGGCGGGCCCGGCTCCGGGATTATTTTCTCGGGTTCTGTGGCCTGGGGCTTCTCGGCGGTTCCGGTGTCCCCCGCGTCCCTGTGCTCCCTGCGTTCCTGCGTCACCGCGGCATGTGCCTCGCCGCCGAAGCCACCGTCGCCGTCGCCTCGCGCTGCGGCAGGCCCGTCGCCATCGCCGCGCGGATCAGCGCCTCCGCCACCTCCCCGCCGTGGCCCGTCTCGTACGCGCGGCAGGCCGCCCAGAACAGGCGGGCGTTGCGTTCGCCCGGGTGGGAGGCGGCGACGAAGCGGATCAGGGCGTCCGGGCGGCGTTCCGCCGCCGGGGGGTGGCCGGCGTCGGGCGGCGGTGGTGGGGGCGGGGGCTCCGGCGGGGGCGGGGTGAGGAGGCGGAGCAGCGCCCGGGGGGCCGGCGCCGGGGCGCGGGCCGAGCGGGGGGCCAGGCGGTACGTGCCGTGCAGGGTGCGTGAGCCGGGGCCCGCCAGGTACCCGCCCGCCCCGCGGATGTCGACGCCGGGCGCCAGCCGGCCCACCGAGTTGGGGACGGTGTGCTCGGAGTGGCCGGTGAGCCAGATGTGGCGGCCGCCGCCGGGGGTGAGGATCACCACCGTCGGCGGCAGCACGATCCCCCGCGCGACGAGCAGCGACTCGAACACCCGCGGCGCGTCCGCCCCCGATTTCACGTCGAGGTCCAGCCCGATCAGGTGATGCGGCGGCCGGCCGCAGGCGATTCCGTACCCCGTGGCCCACGGGGCGGCGGCGAAGAGGGTGTGTATCGCGTCGGTGTCGGTCGTCGCGTCGTACACGCCGTGGCCGATGCGCCCGCACTCCCCGCGGCAGGGCACCCGCGGCCAGTCCGCGTGGTGCGGGGAGCGGACCGCGGGCTGTTTCGCGCGGGACAGCGGGAAGACGGGCAGGCCGCGGCGGGCGGCTGCCAGCGCGGCGGTGAGGGCATGGCTGTGTACGGAGCTGTCCATGCCTCCAGTCTCGTACAAGTGTTCGATACGCGAAAGTGTCACGCCTGTGCGGGTTTACCCGGCGCCGATCATGCCTGCGGGGGAAATGGGCATCGGCGCGCGATAGAGCCGGGTTCCATGGGCAACGATGCTTTCGCGACGTCGCAAACCGCCGGAGGGCGGCCGGAGTCCCGGCCGGCCCCGGCCACGGAACCGTCTTCCGTTACATAGGAGGAAGCAGATGGCACGCACTCGCACGGCCCGTATCTTGGCCGCGGCAGCTTCACTGCCGCTCGCTGTCGCGCTCTTCGGAGGGGTCGCACAGGCGGACAACGGGGCCGGGGCGTTCGCCAACGACGACTCCCACTCCGCGATCGTCGGCCAGCTCGGCGGCGTCGGTGACGACAACTACGGCAACAACGCCCAGACCCAGCAGGTCAACAACGGCGGCGGATACAACGAGTCCAACACCGCCAACGTCCAGGGCTTCGGCAACGCCGTCGACCAGTCGGACACCGTGGTCGTCTTCACCAACCTCTGGTAAGGCTCACGCAGTTCGGGGTGCTCATGGGGATGGCCGCGCGGCCGCCCCGGCACGGTGCGGCCGCGCGGTCGCGTGTGCGGGCGGGGCGGGGGCTCGTCGACTCCTGGGCGGGCGGGCCGGTCGTTTTCGCGGGTGCGGGTGCGGGTGCGGGTGCGGTCCCCTCCCGCGTACGGGCCTCCCTCCCCCTCCGGACGGCCCACCCCCGCGTGTCGCACCGGCCGCCCCGCCCGCCCGCGCCGTTCACTGCTCGGCATGCCCCCCGAGCCCCGCCGCCGCCCCTCCCGCCGCCGTCCCGGCACCCTCGCCGCCGCCCTCGCCGTGTTCGCAGGTGCACTCACCGGCAGCCCCACCGCCGCCGCCCCGAGCCCCGCCGACCGCCCCGCCGACCGCCCCGCCGCTGCCCCCGCCGCCGCCCCCGCCGCCCCGGCCGCCGCCGCCCCCGGCTCCGTACCCGAAGACCTCCGCGACCCCCGCGACCTCGGCGCCCACGTCTTCCGCGGCCGGGCCTTCGACACCTGCCACACCCCCTCCCGCGCCGCCATGTCCGCCTGGCGCGCCTCCCCCTACCGCGCCGTCGGCGTCTACTACGCCGGCCGCGGCCGCGCCTGCGCCGAGCAGCCGAACCTCACCGCCTCCTGGCTCCGCGACGTCCACCGCACGGGCTGGCGCGTACTCCCCCTCTACGTCGGCTCCCAGTCCCCCTGCGTCACCGCCGCCAACAAGCACCACGTACGCATCGACCCCGCCCGCCCCCGCGGCCAGGCCCGCGCCGAGGCCCGCGACGCCGTGCGCAGCGCCCGCGCGCTCGGCATGGCCGCGCGCAGCGCCGTCTACCTCGACATCGAGCACTTCCGCGGCCCCACGGCCTGCGAGCGCACGACGCTCGCGTACATCCGCGCGTGGAACAAGGAGGTGCGCCGCCTCGGCTGGTTCCCCGGGCTCTACAGCAGCGCGAACTCGGGCATCCGCGTGATCGAGCAGGCCCGCCGCGCCGGACTGGACGGCCTGCCGTCCATGATCTGGGTGGCCCGCTGGCGCACCAGTCCTTCGCTGTACGGTGAGCCGCGCGTCGACCCCGCCGCCTGGCGGCCGCACCGCCGGCTCCACCAGTACGTAGGCATGGTCGGGGAGCGGCACGGCGGCAAGCGGATGGTCATCGACCGCGACGTCGTGGACGCGCCGGTCGCGATCATGGGACCCCGGACGTAGTACCCCGAAGGGTCGGCCGGCCGTACCTCCACCTACGGGAGGTCCGGCCGGCTCGGCACCTACTCCCTCGGGTGGAGCCAGCATCGCGACCTCCGGCCGATCCGCCGACCCGGGTACCGCTCCTAGCGTGGAGCCATGTCCACAGCCAGCACCACCGACGCCCCCGCGGCGGCGGACACCGCGCGACCGCCCCTGCCGACCTTCGCGGCGTACGTGCACCTGCGGGGGCCGGTGCTGCTGCGCACCGCGCGCTCCCTGACCACCAGCCCGTGGGACGCCGAGGACCTGCTGCAGACCGCGCTGGCGCAGACCTACCTGGCCTGGGACCGGATCGAGGACCCGCGCGCCGTCGACGGCTACGTACGCCGCGCGCTGCTCAACACCCGCACCTCGCAGTGGCGCAAGCGCCGCGTCGACGAGTACGCCGCGGGCGACGACCTCCCCGAGCCCGCCCCCGTGCCGGGACCCGACCCGGCGGAGCACCAGGCGATGCGCGACGCGATGTGGCGCGCGGTGCTGCGGCTGCCGGAGCGGCAGCGGGCGATGGTGGTGCTGCGGTACTACGAGGACCTGAGCGAGGCGCAGACGGCGGCCGTGCTGGGGGTGTCGGTCGGGACGGTGAAGAGCGCGGTCTCGCGGGCGCTCGCGAAGCTCCGGGAGGACACGGGGCTGGGGGAGATGGCGCAGGCGGCGTAGGTCTTCCCGAGGTAGTGACAAGGGGCCCGGTCACCAGCAGAATCAGCGCCACCGTCTACTGGCGCGTAGCCGCTGCGTGTCTCTGCGTGTCTGACCCCCGGGAGGCCCTCCGTGCTGAGCACGATGCAGGACGTACCGCTGACCATCTCGCGGATCGTGACCCACGGTTCGACCGTCCACGGCTCCGCGCGGGTCCTCACCTGGACCGGATCCGGCGAGCCGCCCCGGACCAGGACCTACGCCGAAGTCGGCGCCCGCGCCGCGCAGCTCGCGCACGCCCTCCGCGACGAGCTGGGCGTACGGCAGCAGGAGCCCGTCGGCACCCTCATGTGGAACAACGCCGAGCACCTCGAGGCGTACCTCGCGCTGCCCGCCATGGGCTCCGTACTCCACACCCTCAACCTGCGCCTCGACCCGCGCCAGCTCGTCTGGATCATCAACCACGCCCGCGACCGCGTCATCCTCACCAACGGCACGCTCCTCCCCCTCCTCGCCCCGCTGCTCCCGCAGCTCCCGGCCGTCGAGCATGTCGTCGTCGCCGGCCCCGGCGACCGCTCGCTCCTCGACGGCACCCACGCCGCCGTCCACGACTACGACGAACTCCTCGCCGGCCGCCCCGAGTCGTACGACTGGGCCGTCCTCGACGAACGCGAGGCCGCCGCCCTCTGCTACACCTCCGGCACCACCGGCGACCCCAAGGGCACCCTCTACAGCCACCGCTCCGTCTACCTGCACTCCCTCGGCGTGCTGGCCGCCGAGTCCTTCGGCATCACGGTCCACGACCTCGCGCTGCCGATCGTGCCGATGTTCCACGTCAACGCCTGGGGCCTGCCGCACGCCGCCTTCATGGCCGGTACGTCCCTGCTGATGCCCGACCGCTTCCTCCAGCCCGGCCCGATCGCCGAGATGATGGAGACCTGCCGGCCCACCATCAGCGGCGCCGTCCCCACCATCTGGCAGGCCCTGCTCAACGAACTCGACGCCCACCCCCGCGACGTCTCCTCCCTGCGCACCGCCATCATCGGCGGCTCCGCCTGCCCGGCCCAGCTCATGAAGGGCTTCCAGGAGCGGCACGGCATCCGCGTCGTCCAGGCGTGGGGCATGACGGAGACCTCGCCGCTGGGCTGCATCGCGCACCCGCCGCCGGGGCTCGAACCGGCGGAGGAGTACCCGTACCGGCTGAAGCAGGGGCGCTTCCCCGCGACCGTCGAGGCGCGGCTGCGCGGCCCGGACGGGAACCTGCTGCCGAAGGACGGGGAGTCGGCGGGGGAGCTGGAGGTACGCGGGCCGTGGATCACGGGCGCGTACTACGGCGGCGCGGACGGGGAGCCGTTCCGGCCGGACGACAAGTTCAGCGAGGACGGCTGGCTGCGCACCGGCGACGTCGGCACGATCACGGCCGACGGCTATCTGACGCTGACGGACCGGTCGAAGGACGTCATCAAGTCCGGCGGCGAGTGGATCTCGTCGATGGAGCTGGAGAACCACCTGATGGCCCACCCCGACGTCGCGGAGGCGGCGGTCATCGCCGTACCGGACGAGAAGTGGGAGGAACGGCCGCTGGCGGCGGTGGTGGTGCGGGAGGGCGCGGACGTGACGTATGAGGAACTGCGGCTGTATCTGGGGGAGCGGATCGCGAAGTGGCAGCTCCCGGAGCGGTGGGCGCGGATCGGTGAGGTGCCGAAGACGAGCGTGGGGAAGTTCGACAAGAAGGTGCTGCGGAGGCGGTACGCGGACGGGGAGTTGACGGTGACGCAGTTGTGAGCGGGGCGCGGATGTGAGGCGGCACGGGGCTCTGGCCGGCCCCGTGCCGCTTGCGCTGTGCGGTCCCGGGCGGTGCGGTTTGCGTCGTGCCGGTCCTGCACCGTGCGGTGGTACGCCGTGCCGGTGGTACGCCGTGAGGCCTCTGCCGGCTGCGGGCTACGTCGTGCCGATCTTCGCCAGCAGGTCGACGATTCGGTTCTGCACCTCCGCGCTCGTCGACCGCTCCGCCAGGAACAGCACCGTCTCCCCCGAGCGCAGCCGCGGCAGTTCGGCGCGGTTGATGTCCACGGCCGTGTAGACCACCATCGGCATCCGGTTGAGCATCCCGTTCGCGTTCAGCCAGTCCACGATGCCCGTACGCCGGCGGCGGATCCGCATCAGGTCCATCACGACCAGGTTCGGCCGGAAGCGCGTCGCGAGGTCCACCGCCGCCTCGTCCGACGTGGCGTGCATGACCTGCATCCCGCGCCGCTCCAGCGTCGCCGCCAGCGCGTCCGCGATGTCGGGGTTCTCCTCGAAGAGGAGCACGCGCGGCGGGTGCTGCTCGCTGTCGCGCGGCGCCAGCGCCTTCAGGAGCACCGCCGGGTCCGCCCCGTACGCCGCCTCCCGCGTCGCCTGCCCGAGTCCGGCGGTCACCAGCACCGGTACGGACGCCGCCACCGCCGCCTTGCGCAGCGACTGCAGCGCGGTGCGCGTGATCGGGCCGGTCAGCGGGTCCACGAAGAGGCCGGCGGGGGACACGGAGATCTGCGCGTCCAGCTCCTCGCGGGAGTGGACCACGACGGGGCGGTAGTTGCGCGCGGTCAGCGCCTGCTGCGTGGCGGCGTCGGGCTCGGGCCAGACGAGCAGCCGGCGCGGGTTGTCCAGCGGCTCGGGCGGCATCTCGTCGTCGAGCCGCAGCGGGGTCGTCTCGGGGTCCTGCGCGGCGACCTCGATCACGCCGTGGCGCCCGTCGAGCGGCTCGGGGCCCTCGGCGGCGGAGGCGTCGGGCGCCCCTATGGCGAAGGCGCGTCCGATGGCGTCCCGCCGGGCGGCGGTGCCGGGGCGCGGCGCGGGCCGGTGGGGCGGGGCGGGCTGCTGCGGGGGCTGGGGGTGGTGGGGGTGCTGGGCGTGCGGTGCGTGGGTGCCTTGCGGGGGCGTGCCGTCAGCGGGGCTGCCGGCGCCGAGGCGGCGCCGGCGACCGCCGGTGTGCTCGTCGGCGGAGTCGTACGGCTCGTGGGTGGGCGCGTGCGCGGGGTCGCCGGCGGCGGCGTACGGGTCGTACGCGGAGTCGTGGGCGGGGTCGTAGGGGTCGTGCGGATCGTGGGTGGGGTGGGCGCCGGTGTTGCCCGTGTTGCCCGTGTTGCCGGTGGGGGTGCCGTGTTGGCCGTGGACGCCCCGGACTTCCTGCCCACCTGAGGTGCCCTGGCCGTCGCTGGTCTGGGGTGCGGCGTCCTGAGGGGGGTTCGGTCCCTGGCCGCCTTGGGAGGGCGGGCCGTCCTGGGAGGGGCGGCCGGAGGGCTGGTCCACGTAGGCGACGCCCTGGCCGAGGGTGCGCACGCTGATGGGGCCCGACTGCTGCGACGGCAGTGCCGGCATCGCGGGGGTCGCCGCGGAGCGTGCGAAGCGGGTGGCGCCGCCGCGGGTGGAGGAGGTGGGCGCGGAGCCGGGCCGCGGCGGGGCCGGGGCCGCGGGCGGGGCGTCCTGCGCGGGGGTGCGGGGGGCGTTCGCCGCGGCCTGGCGCGGGTCGACGCCGCGGGCCGGGGTCTGCATCTCGTGCCGCGGGTCCACGGGCGCGGGGGCGTGCCCGGACGTGTGGGGGCCGGCGCCGGGGGCCTGGGCGGCGGCGGGTTGCGCGGGGGCCTGAGCGGCGGGGGCCTGCGGGCCGGGCTGCCGGGGGACGTTGCCGCCTTGGGTGCGGGGGTCGCCCTGGGTGCGGTGGTCGCCTTGCGTTCGGGGGTCGTGCTGGGCGCGGGGGTTCTGGGCGCGGCCGTCGCCCTGGATACGGGGGTCGTGCTGGGCGGGGACGGCCGGGGCGGGGTTGCCGCGCCGGGGCTGCGGGCCGTCCGGAGTGCCGTGGGCGGGGTGCGGGGTCTGCGAGGTGCGTACGGTGCGGACTTCGCCCGTGTCGTCGCCGGTGGCGGGGGCGCGGTTGCCGTCGTGGGGGTAGGGGCCGGTGTCCGGGTCCTGCACGGGGCGGCCGGTGGCCCGGCGCGGGCCGGGGGCGGCGTAGGGCGGCGGGGCGTCGTCGTAGCCGCCGGGGGTCTGGGAGTGCGGGTACGGGCCGGTGTCCGGCTCCTCGGCGGGAGGACCGGGGCGGCGGCGACGGCCGGTGGGGTGCTGCGGCTGGGCCGGCCCGACGCCGGCGGGGGGCACGGGTGTGCCGGGCGCGTTGCGTACAGCGGAGTCGGCGGTGCCCTGGGGCAGTTGCGGCGCCGCGGAGTTCTGCGCCGGGGGGAGAGCCGCGGGCTGGCCCGCGGCGGGCCGGCGCCCGGCGGGGTCGGCGGGCTCCAACTGCCCGGCGGTCGCGGGGTCGTCGTAGCCGCCGGGGCCGGAGCGCCCGCGCGGGTTGCCGCCCCGGTGCTGCCCCGGGTCGTCGTAGTCGCCGGCGGCCGCCGGCACGTCGGGGTCGCCCTGCGCCGCCTGGGCGCGGCCGGGGTTGCCCCGCGTACGGGACCGGCCGTGGCCGGGAACCGCCGGGTCGTCGCCGTACTCGCCTGTGGCCGGGTCGCCGGGGTCGCCGGGGTCACCCCGGCCGGCGTACGCGCCCGGGTTGCCCCGCGTGCGGGGGCCGGGCGCGGCGGAGTCGCCGTACTCGCCGACGGGGCCGTCGGGGTCCGCGTAGCCGTCGCGGTCGTCCCGCCGGGCGGCCGGGCCGCGACCGGGCGCCGCCGGGGCGTCGTACTCGCCCGGGCCCGCGGTGTAGCCGGGCCTGGGGTGCCCGGCGGGCGTCTGCCCTCTACGGGGCGTTCCGGGGCCGGCGTCGTCGTACTCGCCGGGGCCCGTGGTGAACGCGGGCGCGTCCTCGTCGTACCCGCCGGGTCCCAGCGGCTCGGCGCCGCCGGGGGCGTGGCCCGTACGGTCCACGGGCTCTGCCGGACCGCCGGGGCCCATGTGCGCGCCGGTGCCGGTGTGCGCGGTGGGGCCGCCGGGCCCCACCGGACCGGGCCCGGCCGGGCCGACCCGTCCACCGGGCCCACCGGACGCGGCGGGACCGACCGGGCCGCCGGGCCCGCCGGGGCCCGCCTGCCCACCGGGACCACCGGGGCCGCCGGGCCCACCGGGCCCGGTCGGACCACCGGGACCTCCCGGACTCATCGGACCGCCGGGACTCATGGGGTCGTCAGGACCCTCGGGCCCACCCGGCCCGTCATACCCGCCGGGCCCGCGGGACCCGCCGGGCCCGTCATACGGACCGCCCTGCCCGCCGGGCCCACCCGGACCGTTGGGCCCGTCGTGCCCGCTCGGGCCGCCGTGACCTGCCGGCCCACCGGGCCCACCGGGTCCGCCCGGACCACCGGGACCAGCGGCGCCGCCCGGACCGCCTTGCCTGCCCGGCCCGCCGTAACCTTCCGGTCCACCGGGGCCGTCGTAAGCACCCTGCCCGCCGGGCCCGTGTCCCCCGCGCCCGCCCGGACCAACCGGCCCACCGGGTCCGCCCGGCCCACCGGGACCGTCGTAGGCACCCTGCGGGCCGGGCCCGCCCGGGCCGCTCTGCCCGCCGCGCCCGCCCGGACCAACGGGTCCACCGGGCCCGCCCTGCCCGCCGGTGCCGCGTCCACCGGGTCCACCCGGACCCCCGCGCCCGCCGTGACCACCGGCGCCGCCCGGACCGCCCTGGCCCTCCGGCCCACCCGGTCCGATCTGCCCGCCGTTCTCTCCCGGCCCTCCGGGTACGCCTCGACCTCCGGCACCCCCCGGGCCACCGGCACCACCCGGGCCGCCGTGGCCCTCGGGCCCGCCCTCACCGTCGTACGCGCCCTGGCCGCCGCGCCCTCGGGCGCCACCGCGGCCCTCCGGCCCTCCCGGGCCGCCCGGCCCGTGGTGCGCACCCGGCCCGCCGGGACCGCCCGGGGCGCCCTGCCCCTCGAAGCCGCCCGGCTCGCCGAGTCCGCCCTGCGCGTCCGGGCCGCCACGGCCGCCCTGCCCGCCGGACCCGGGCCCACCCGGTCCCTCGGGCCCCGCCGGACCGCGGCCCACGGGGCGGCGCCGGCCGCCCGTCGTGGGCTCGCCCGACTCCGTGCGGTCCTGCTGCGCCTGGCTGCCCGGGCCCTGGCCCACGGGCCGCCGACGACGGCCGCGACCCTGCGTACCGGGGAGGGCGTGCCCGACCGCCGCGGCGCCGGTGTCCACGACGCCGGACTCCCCGGCATCGCCCGTACCGCCGGCCGCGGCGCCGACATCGCCCGGCACTCCGCCCGGTACACCGTCCTGCGCACCGTCCGCGCCGTCACCCGGCGCCGGCACACCACTCCCGCCGTCGTACGCGCCCTGCCCGTCATCCGGCACCGCGCGGCGCCGGTGTCCACTGGTCCCGTTCGCGCCGTGCACCGGCGTCGGGCCACCGGGAGCCGCCTGCCCGGCGACGCCGCCGGCCGCCTCGGGCGCCGCCGCAGCCTGCGGCGTACCGTGCCCCGGCGTACGACCCGGCTCCTGGACACCCGCCGGCCCACCGGCCTCCGCCGCACCGGCCCGGCGACCGCCTCCCGCACCCGCACCGCCGTGCCCCGCACCGCCGTCCGCGCCGCCATCCGCAGAACGATCCGCACCGTGCCCCGGCGCCGACCCCGCCGCCGCAACGCCCTCCGCGGGCCCCCCGGCTGCCGCCGGCACCCCCGCGGCCGGTGTCGCTCCGCGCCGGCGCCGGCCCGTACCCGTACCGCCAACGCCCGTACCGCGCGGGGGTGTCCCCGCTCCGTCACCGGACTCCGCGGCGGGAGCAGCGCGTCGCCGCCGCCCACCGCCCGTACGCCCACCACCGGAAGTCCCGCCACCGGAAGTCCCGCCGCCGGAAGTCTCACCACCGGAGGCCCCGCCCCCGGCCGTACCGCCCTCGGCCCCGACACCCGCCGAATCCCCGGCAGCACCGGCAGCCGTACCGGGCCCGCCCATGCCTCCGGGCCCGACCAACTCGCCCGAGTCGCCGGCCGACATCCCCGCCGACATCACAGCCCCGCCGGCCGCCCCGGAACCGCCCGCAGCCGCACCCGAGGCCCCCGCGCCCCTCGACGCACTCCCCCGCGCCGGTGCCTCCGCGCCGGGCATCACCGTCGTCTCGTTCCCCGTGTCCCGCCCGCGCCCCGACGTGTCGCGCGCCCGCGCGGCCCGCGCCGCCGGCCCGGCGGCCTGTACCGGAACCTCCAGCAGGTACGCGCCGCCGCTCTGCCCCGGCACCTCGTGCGTCTGCAGGATCCCGCCGTGCAGGAGGGCGACCCCCCGCGCCAGCGGCTCGTGCACCGAACCCGCCGCACCCGCCCCGCCCGCACCACGAGAACCGGAAGCACCAGCAGTACCCGGAGCACCGACCCCCCGCGGACCCTGCACCTCTATCCGCACCACATCCCCGCGGCGGGCCGCCGCCACCACCACCGGCGCGTCCGACGCCCCCGCCGTCCGCTGCCCCGTGGCGTCGACCCCCGCGACCTCCGCGATCAGGTGTGCCAGCGCCAGCGCCAGCCACCGCCCGTCCGCCTCGATCTCCAACTGCGGCGCGTGCACCACGAACTGCGCCCGCCCGGGGCCGATCAGCTCGTCCGCACCCTCGGTCGCAGCGTGCACCACGTCCTCGACGTTCACCGTCTCCACCACCAGCCGCTCCTTGCCGGAGTCCAGCCGCTGGAAGTTGAGGACGCCGTCGATGAGCGCGGTCATCCGCCCGTACCCGGCGGAGAGGTGCCGCAGCGTCTGGTTGGCCTCCGGCCAGAGCTGCCCGGCCGGGTCGTCGACGAGGGTGTTCAGCTCCGCCCGCAGGGTGTCGAGCGGGCTGCGCAGCGCGACGGCGAGCACCGCCTGCAACTGCGCGAGCCGCGCCTCCAGCGCGTCGCGCCGCCGCCGGTCGGTGAAGGCGAGGACGGCGCCGACGAGTTGGTCGCCGTCGCGCACCGGGGCGGTCGTCATGTCCACCGGTACCGGCTGGCCGTCGCTGCCCCACAGCACCTGGCCGCGTACGCGGTGCTTGCGCCCCGAGCGCAGGGTGTCCGCGATGGGGGTCTCCTCGTACGGCAGGGGGGTGCCGTCGGGGCGGGAGTGGTGGATGAGGGGGTGGAGGTCGGCGCCGCCGAGTTCGCTGGCGCGGTAGCCGAGGATCTGCGCGGCGGAGGGGTTGACGAGGACGACCTTGCCGGTGGTGTCCGTACCGACGATGCCCTCGGCGGCGGCGCGCAGGATCATCTCGGTCTGCCGGCGCTGCCGGTGCAGCTCCGCCTCGATCTCCGCCGAGCCCGTGAGGTCCCGTACGACGAGCATGAGCAGCTCGTCGCCCGTGTAGTGGTGCCCGGGCGCGTACGGGGACTCGCCGCCGGGGCCGTCCTCCAGGTCCGCGCTGGTGACCTCGGCGGGGAAGCCGCTGCCGTCGGTGCGGCGGGCGGCCATGCGCAGGGGCTTCGTACGCTCCTCGGCGCGCATCCCCGCGTCGGGCGCGACGGACCCCGTGGAGTCGCCGCGGGGGCGGCGCATGGAACCGGGGATGAGCTGCGGGTCGAAGTCCGGCAGCAGGTCGAGCAGCCCGCGGCCCACGACGGCGGCGCCGGGCCGCTCGAAGGTCTCCAGCGCGACGCGGTTCGCGGCGACGACGGTGCCGTTGGTGTCGACGAGGAGCAGCGCGTCGGGGAGTGCGTCGAGTATGGCGGCGAGGCGAGCAGCGCCTCGGGATGGCCTGCTGCTCACGACGAACTTCCTCCTCGACGACCGTTCTTGCTGTGCTCCGCGGCCGGCCCTCACGCCGTCGCGCCTGTCGTACGCGCCCTTCTGCGGGCCCGTACGCGCCCCGTGCGCGCCGGTGGCCGTGCCACGAGAGGATTCTACGGTCCCCCGTTGCCCGGGGGACGGCGGATGAGAATCGTCACGCCGCCACCACATCTCCGCCGGGTTCCGCCGGGGAGCGGCCGGGGGCGCCCGGGTGTCGTGCGGTCCGCCGACAGCACGGGCAGGTCGTACGGGACGCGGGGTGGAAACGGGGGGCACGGGGCACGGGTGCGGCCCCGGGCCCTCAACTGCCCGGCACAGGCGGCAGAGTACGTGAAGAACGGAACCGGGGGACGGGCGCCGGGAGGACGGGGCGCGACGATCCCGGCAGCCCCGAAAGCCGCCGCGGCACCGCCGTGGCGCCGCCGCGGCCCCGCCCCGGAGGCGCGGGGGCGCACCGCGGAAAGCGCTCCGGAAGCCGGGGAACGCACTCCCGTACGCGCTCCGGTACGCACCCCGACGCGCACTCCCGTACGCCCCCGGCGCGCACCCACCTCCGCCGCTTCGTTCCCACGGGCGGCGACCACCGCCTGCGCACCACCCTCCGCACCACCGGGCCTGACGTCGGTCGGTCGGCAGTTTCTTCACCGGCCGGACACAAGATCCTGATCCGCTCCTCTGCCCAGGGCGAATCTGCCCGGGGCAAAGATCCCTCCCCTTTGCGCCGCCTCGCGCCGACTGTGGAAACAGGAAGCAGTGCAAGCCACGAGGGAGGCACGATGACACCACCGCCCCGCACCACAGCCCGGCCGTCGGTTCTGACCCCGCGCGCCGAGGAAGAAGAGGGCACACCGCCCCCGTCGAGGTTCGACGACCACCTGGCCGCCCAACTCCTCGGCCAGCGCATCGTCCTCCTCGGCACCGAGGTCACCGACGCCTCCGCCAACCGCATCTGCGCGCAGCTCCTGCTCCTCTCCGCCGAGGACCCGCGCACCGACATCGCGCTCTACGTCAACAGCCCCGGCGGCTCCGTCCACGCCGGCCTCGCCATCTACGACACGATGCGGCTGATCCCCAACGACGTGGCCACGCTCGCCATGGGCTTCGCCGCCAGCATGGGGCAGTTCCTGCTCACGGTCGGCAGCAAGGGCAAGCGCTTCGCGCTCCCGCACGCGCGGATCATGATGCACCAGCCCTCCGCCGGCATCGGCGGCAGCGCGGCCGACATCGAGATCCAGGCGGACAACCTCGAATACAGCAAGACGCTCATGGAACGCCTCCTCGCCGAGCACACCGGCCAGGACCAGGCGACGATCTCGCGCGACGGCGACCGCGACAGGTGGTTCACGGCGGAGCAGGCGAAGGAGTACGGGATGGTCGACCAGGTCGTCGAGTCGCTCGCCGACATCCGCCCGGCAGGTTCGAAGCGACGGATGGGGCTGTGACCATGAGCCAGTACACGATCCCGAACGTCGTCGAGCGCACCGCGCACGGCGAGCGCGCGTACGACATCTACAGCCGGCTGCTCTCGGAGCGGATCATCTTCCTCGGCACCGAGATCGACGACGGCGTCGCGAACGTCGTCATCGCCCAGCTCCTCCACCTGGAGTCGGCGAGCCCCGGCACCGAGATCTCGATCTACATCAACTCGCCGGGCGGCTCGTACACCTCGCTGATGGCGATCTACGACACGATGACGTTCGTCGGCGCCCCCATCTCCACGTTCTGCGTGGGGCAGGCGGCGTCGACCGCGGCGGTGCTGCTCGCGGGCGGGGAGAAGGGGCGCCGCTTCGTACTGGAGCACGCGCGGGTGCTGCTGGGCCAGCCGGCGAGCGGCGTGCGGCGCGGGACGGTGTCGGACCTGAGCCTGGAGGCGAAGGAGATCCTGCGGATCCGGACGCAGATGGAGGACGTGCTGGCGCGGCACACGGGGCACGAGGTGGCGACGCTGCGCGCGGACACGGACCGGGACAAGGTGTTCACGGCGGCGGAGGCGGTGGCGTACGGGCTGGCGGACCAGGTGATCAGCAAACGCGAACTGTGACGGAGCCGGGGACGCGGCCGGGTACGGCGGGACGGGGGCCGCCGTACCCGCGGCCGACTACGGGCGGGCTGGCGGCGGGCGGGCTGGCGGCGGGCCGGATGCCGGTCGGCTCAGGCGGCGAGCCGCACGTCGCCGGGGCGCGAACGGCTGGTGGGCAGCTCGGTGACGGAGGAGAGGCCGGCGGCCGTCTGCCGGCCCCGCTCGCGGTCCCGCTCCCGGTCGCGTACGGCGGAGAGGCGGATGATCTCGCCGTGCACGAGCACGAGCAGGTCGGCGAGGCGCAGCCCGAGGGCCTGCGCGGCGGCGGCGAGGACCTCGGACGAGGCCTCCTTCAGGCCGCGTTCGACCTCGGAGAGGTACGGCATGGAGATCCGCGCGGCGTCGGCGACGTCCTTCAACGTACGCTCCTGGGCCAACCGCTCCCGCCGCAGCACACCCCCGACGACCTGCCGCCAGAGGGGCTCGCGCCCGTCGGTCGCCTCGGACCCGGGAGGGCGCAGGGGGAGGACGCGGGCGTGGCGGTTGGGCGCGTGGTCGGTCACGTTCCCAGCGTAGGCGGGTGAGGGGAGGAGGGAAGGGGTGGGCGATCTGCCTACGGCAGAATCGCCGAAGGCGAACGCGGCGGAGGACGGGAACCAGCAGGAACAGTGGAGACCCACGGGAGGGAACACCCTCAGCAGGAACCCTCAGCCCGAAGGCCACCGGCCCCCGAACCCCACCGGGTCGGAACCCCACCGGACCCGGACCCACCGGCCAGAACCCGACTGGACTCCGACAGGACCCCACAGGACCCCCCGGGACCCACCCGGGCCGGCCGGCCGGCTCACTGCCGCCCCTGAGCCTCCCGGGCGGCGTCTTCGACGCGCCGCCGGTAGGACTCCCACCAGGCGCGGTCGCCGTCGGCCAGGTTCTCGTTGCCCCGCCGCAGCCCGGCGGCGCCGTCGACCAGCTCACGGACGATGTCGGCGTGTCCGGCGTGCCGGTGGGTCTCGGCGAGCATGTGGACGAGTACCCGGTGCAGGGACACCTCGGCCCGGTCGTCGGGCCAGTGGGGCACGCGGCCGAGGTCGTCCAGCGCGAAGTCCCCGATGGTGACGTCGGAGTGGGCGCAGACGCGCCCGTAGAGCTGGACGATGTACTCGCGGGACTCGTCGGCGGTGGCCCACATGTCGACGTTGGGCACCTCGGCGTCGGCGCCGTCGAGCCAGGGCACGGACTCGCCGAAGGGGCGGCCGAAGGTGTCGCCGAAGTAGACGGTCTCGCAGCCGATCAGGTGCTTGACGAGCCCCAGCAGGTTGGTCGCGGTGGGCGTCAGCGGCCGCCGTACCTCGTACTCGGAGAGCCCGTCGAGCTTCCACAGCAGCGCGTCGCGGGCGGCCTGGAGGTAGCGGTGGAGGTCCGCCTTGGGATCGGTGTCGGCCATGCGCAAAGCATGGCACTGCACGGCAGCGCACCAGGGGATGGGCCCCCCGCGCTCGCCCGGGGCACCGGGGGCGGGCCCGTAGGATCGAGGGCATGTACTTCTTCCACCTGCGCTAGGCGCCGTCGGCGAGGCGAGGACGACCCGTCGCCGACGAGGCGGGGCGGCGTGGCGCCGTCCCGGGCCTTGGCGTGGGAGAAGAAGACAACATGCGCGACGACGTACATTTCGTCGCTCGGTGCGCGCGCGGCCTGGAGCCGCAGTTGGCGACCGAGATCCTGCAGCGCGAACTGGGCAGCATCACCGCGATCGGACACCGCTCCGTGCACTTCCGGGCCTGGCGCCCGTACGACACGGGGGTCACGGGGCTGCGGACGGCGGACGACGTGTTCCTGCTGGGGGCGAGGGGAAGGGACGTGGGGAGGACGAAGGCGGGCTTGCCGGAGCTCGCGGCACTGGTGAGGGAAGCCGACCCGGAGGAACTCCTCCGCCACCGCACCGTTCTCGCCACCACCGAGAGGCCACCGGGGGTGGAGGTGTCGGCGTCGTTCCTGGGGAGGCGGAGCTTCAACAGGTACGACGCGGAGGACGCGGTCGGCGACGCGTTGGCGGCGCGGTTGAAGGTGCCGTACCACCCACGGCGTACGCAGGGAGCGCCCCCGCCGGACTACGCGCCGTGGCGTCTGACGCTGGACGGCACCCGGGCAACACTGCTGCTCCGCGTCACGCCGCGCCCGCTCCACCGCCGCCCGTACAAGCAGTCGACCGTACCGGGGAGCCTGCACCCGCCGCTGGCGGCGGCGATGACGAGGCTGGCGGACATCGGCCCGGGCCACACGGTCCTCGACCCCTGCTGCGGCGCGGGCACCCTGCTCATCGAGGCGGCACTGGCGCACCCGGAGGCGGGGCGCTACCGGGGCTACGACATCGACCCGACGGCACTGGAGGCGGCCCGCGCGAACAGGACGACGGCGTCGCTGGACCGCATCCGTATCCAACGAGGAGACGCAGGCAGACTCCCCCTCCCGAACGGGACGGTCGACCGCATCGTGTGCAACCCGCCGTGGGGCACGCAGGTGGAGGTGAAGGCGAGCCTGGCGAAAGTCCCGACGGCCTGGTGGAGGGAACTGACCCGCCTCCTCACCCCCACGGGCACAGCAGTACTCCTCCTCCCCACCCCAACCCCCGTGTCCCCAGCCATAGAGGCGGGCCTCCTCCCCACGCACACCCAGCGCATACACCTGTCAGGCACCCCCACGTACCTGATCAAACTGGAAAAGGAAAAGCCGAGATAAAGCGAAACCATTCACCCCCGGAGCCGATAATGTGCGCATGGCCCTGACACAGCAACTCGCCCGGGTGAGTCCGGAATACCTGGAACAGTGCCGCAGGACCGCCGCGGCCGCGCCCGACGGCGATCCGCAGTGGGACCCGCCGGACGAGGACACGTTGGACCTGGACTGGGCGATCTGGGGCTTGATCCGGTTCTGCGGCGGATCCGAGACGGACGCGGACCACCGAGACACACTCCAGCGAAGCATCGAGGGGGACGCGGGGGGTGTGGAATTCCTCGATCACCGGGAGGTCCACGACGGCTTCGACGCCCCGCCGGCGCTGCACAGTCCAGCGGCGGTGGCCAAGCTCGCCGAAGCACTCAACACCATCGACCTGCACCAGACCCTCACCCACCTCCCCCAGGACGCCAAGGAGGCAGCCCAAGCCTGCGGCTTCGAGTGGAAGGACACCCACCCCCGCGCCTACCTGACCCGGCACTTCACAGCACTGCGCGACTTCTACAACACAGCCAGCCAACGCAACCAAGCCATCCTCACCTGGGTGGACTGACCTTGACGCACCACACAGCAAGCGAAGCTCCACGCAGGCGAGAGCAACGAAGAATTGTCAAGACGTGTGGATGAGGAGTGGTTTCCTGCTGGCAGGCGAAGGGACTTGAGTCTCCACCAGGGGGAGACATAAAGGTGGGGTCATGGACGGCGACACGCTCTACTCGATCGGCGAACTAGCTCGGCGGACCGGTCTCACGGTCAAGACCATTCGGTTCTACTCCGATCGCGGAATCGTGGCGCCGACGGACCGCAGCCCGGCCGGCTACCGCCTTTACAGCATCGACGCCGTCGCACGCCTGGACCTCGTGCGGACGCTGCGCGAGCTGGGACTGGACCTTCCCACGATCCGCAAGGTCGTGGACCGCGAGCTCTCGCTCCCCGAGGTCGCCGCGGCGCACGCCGAAGCACTGGCAGTGCAGATCCGCGTCCTGCGCCTGCGACGCGCGGTGCTGACGGCGGTGGCCGAGCGCGGGTCCACACCTGAGGAGACGGAACTCATGCACCGGCTGGCCCAGCTTTCCGAGGACGAACGCCGACGTCTGATCGGCGATTTCCTCGACGCCGTCTTCGGCGGTCTTGACGCCGCCCCCGCATTCGCGGGGGTCATGCGCTCGATGACCCCCGAGTTGCCCGACGACCCGGAGGCAGAGCAGGTCCAGGCGTGGGTGGAGTTGGCCGAAATGTCCCTGGACCCGGATTTCCGCACCATGGTGCGGCGGATGACCGAGGACCAGGCAGCCGAGCAGGCCCGAAGCGGCATGACGGGCCCGCGCCGTGACATCGCCGCAGCCGTCCGCGACCAGGCCGGCCCGGCCCTGACCGCAGGCATCGACCCGGCCTCGCCCCAGGCCGATCCGATCGTCGCGGAGTTCACGGCGTACTACGCGCACCTCCTCGGCCGCCCCGACGACGTCGAGCTCCGCCGCCGACTGGCGACTCGGCTGGAGAGCGTGAACGACCCGCGCAGGGAGCGATACCTCCAGCTGCTCGCAGTGGTCAACGGCTGGCCGGCCCCGGAGAGTCTGGCTCCAGTGTTCGATTGGTCCGTCCAGGCTCTGCGCGTCCGGACACAGCGATGACGGTGCGGTCGCAAGGCGGCATGGACCGGACGCGGCTGGCGCCAGGTGAGAACGCCGCCGCACATGATGGGTTCATGAATGCCCCGGTCGTACTTCAGGCGGCCGCGTCGCCGGTCTCTCCCGCTCTCGTTCTTCGCCCCTGGCGTATGGAGGACGTTGCCGCACTGGTCGAGGTGAGCCGGGATCCCGCACTGCGCCAGTGGGCGAACTCCGTCGTGGACGACGATGCCGACGGGGCACGCTGGGTGCAGGCGCAGCAGCAGGGCTGGGCAGCGGGGAACCGGTTCGGCTTCGCCGTCCTTGAGACACAACCCGGCTCAGTTCGCGAACAGTTGCTGGGCAACGTGGTCCTCAAGGAAGTCGCCGCCGGCAAACCGGCGGCCGAAGTGGGCTACTGGACCGCGGCACACGCTCGCGGGCGGGGAGTGGCCTCCCGCGCTCTGGAGGCACTCACCAACTGGGCCTTCGACACCTTCAAAGCCGACGGGCTGGAGCGTCTCGAACTCCTGCACCAGGTCGACAACCTGGCATCGTGCCGGGTTGCACAAAAGAGCCGCTACAACTTCAACACCACCCTGCCAGCGGCACCACCCGCCTTCCCCCGCGACGGCCACCTGCACACACGGCGCACGAGCGCCTGAGACCCTCCCGGCTTGCGCGGATCGGCTGAGGCTGCTCACGCCGAGACGGTCTCGCGGCGTTCGAGGCGGGTCCCGGCACGGACCGGAGCGCCCAGGTGGGGCGCGTCCACAGCCCGCTGGCGGACCTGGGCCGACTCGACCATTTAAAGAACCATCGCCAGCCCGGCGACCCGGCTGCCGGCACCCTTCGTCACCTTGGTCCGCAACCGCACGGCGGCGAACGTCGACTCGATGGAATTCGTGGCCCGCAGATGGATCCAGCCCAGTCATGTTCTTGTGCACACCGGTGAGGGCGACGGGGAGGGCGATCGTCAGCCCCGTCTCCTCCAAGACCTCCCGCTGAAGCCCCTCCGACACCGTCTCCCCGTGCTCCAGGACTACGCCGGGCGGCTCCTACTGGCCGTTGCCACGGCGCTGGATGAGCAAGGCGAGGCCCTCGTCGTCGACGATGCCTCCGGCGACGCTCACGGAGTGGGGGCGCTCTGCGGTACTCACGGTCCTCGGTCCCCTCGGCCGTGCCGGTGACGGTGTCGCCGTGCGGCATGCGAAAAGCCCCGCAGATGTGTCTGCGGGGCTTCTACCTGTGCGCGCTCGGCAGGATTCGAACCTGCAACCTTCTGATCCGTAGCTCTATGTGGATCGGTCAGCGAGGGGCAGGCTGGCCCTCGGCCGATCCTCCCCGGACACTGCCGGTCGGGGCCGGTCCACGAGGTTGCGGTACTTCGCTGCTGTACTGCGGGCCGTCGACGCACGATGGCCCGTCCGCCGATGCTGCCTGCTCGTTGCCGATGAGCACGCCCCCCCATGAGGCTCACCGCACAAGCGACGATCACGGCGGTGCTCGTAGGAACTGTCAGCCTCAGTGAGCTCGGTGGCTGTTCGTCTTTGATTCGCTGTCGCATAATGGGGACGGCTCCCGTCTATCGAATGGTAGGGGCCTCGGCCACCCGCGGCGGACTCGACAACCACGCGGGTGGCCTCAGCAATAAAGCACCCTGACGCCGGGCAGGCGAAATTCTGCACCGCCAAGAGGAATCCTGCAAGCTTCGAGGTCAGAGCCGAAATCGCTGCGCTAGACCTCGCACCCGGCGCCCCGACTCGAATCATCAATCAATGATCTATCCAATAGAAGCGACTCGCTATCGACGCTCTATTCAAGATGATTCAAATAGCCAATCAATGCTCTATTCAAGATGATTCGACTCACTAGTCAATGCCCTACCCAATAAGGTTCCAGCGTTCCTTCCCCGGCTCATGCCCGGGTTCCCCAGCGAAGGACGCATAGCCCCGTCAGCGGTAGGTCGGTGGAGCGGCTTTGGGCGGGAGCTGCCATGGGTGGGAGATCATGGGGCCTTAAGCTGACCCGCGATCGGGCTGGTTGTGGACCTGCCCGTAATGGGCCGATGTGGCCCCATGATCTTAGGGCCCCGCCCCATGGTGGCTGCCCAAAGCCGCGGAGCCGACCGGACCCGCCATGAGTCGTTTCTCTTGAGCAGGCTCGCCTCCCGTTGCGGGCCGGCGGACCGGGCCGGAGCGGGGCGGAGACAGGAGCGGCGGCCCGGGGGGCCGGGCCGCGCGGCGGTCCGCGGCAGCGGGCCGCCCTTGAAGTGGTAGAGAAGGTTGTTACGCGTGGGGCTTACATGCTGGTGTCTGCCTGCGGCGGTGGGAGGTAGGGCACGGGCGTGACTGTCCACGTCGCGTGCATCGTGCCCTGCTTCAGCGTGAGCGTGTGGGGCTGGCCCTGCGACAGGTCGCGAGTCGCCTCGTCCTGGCCGTGTTCGATCCAATCGCGGGCCTGGCGGTAGGGCTCCTCGTCCATGCTGATGGCGACCATCATCAGCGTGGCCTTGAGCCAGCGCAGTGCCTCGCCTGTGCTGTGGGCGTCGAAGATGCCTGACCGGCGCTCGTCCACGTGGCACTCGCAGTGAAACCAACGCGGCTCCGGAGGAGTTCGCTGGCTCATTGGTGCCGCCTCTGCGTGCTCGGCCTCACGCTGGCCGCCGGTTGCGGCTCTGGCTCTGTCGTGCCGGCGTCCAGGTCGGCCATGACCGCGCAGCCCGCGTCGTCCCCCGTTCACTTCCACCCGGCGGCCGAGCGATGAGCCGAGCGTGAGTCCACAGCCGTGGGTGTCCCCTTCTGCCGCAGCTACCTTGTGGGGTTCCGTCTCGCCGCCACCCACAGACTCAGCGGCTCCGTGCCGGCTGGTGCCCTCGTCACGGCTCATCTCGCCTGCCCAGCACCGGCGCTCTTCCGCGGTCATTCCCGACCCGCCAGGTCCGCCCACACCCGCTTGCCCCAAGGCAGCAACTGGGTGCCCCAGGCCTCGGCCAGTTCGCCCACGAGGGCGAGTCCGCGCCCGCTCTCTTCCTCAAGGGCTGACGTCCTCTTCACCGGGGGTGCTTGGGAGAAGTCCACGACGCCTACGCGTACGCACTCCGCATCCGCCCACTCCACCGTGACGCGGATGGACTCTCGCCGTGCGTACTGGATCGCGTTCGTCACCAGTTCGGAGACGACCACGGTGCCGTCGTCCGCCAAGTTCTCCAGGCCCCAGTCAGCGAGCGCCGCGCGGACCAGGCGCCGGGCGATGGCGGCGCTTTCGGGTTCGCGTGGGAGGGTCTTGCTGTGCCGTGGGCAGCCGTTGGGACGATCTCGCGTCGTGCGTTGCGGCATGTCGGTCCGCTTCCTCAGGTCGGCCAAGCCACGGAGCCGGTCGTGCGGTCGCCGGGGCGCTGGCCGTCCATGCAAGCGGCATGCCGGGCACGCTGACAGGGGCGTAACGTCCCACTTTCAGCAGGCTATTCGCTGACCCCCAGGAACTCCGCCAACGGCCGGAGGCCCGGCGGGTGGTTGGGGAGCGTCCAGAGGTCGCGCACGATGGCCACGGCCAGCGTGTGGTGCTGCATCCACGTCGGCGCCACGCGTCGCAGTGACTCCAGAGTCTTCACCGCGCCGGCCGCGTCGCCGATGTCCGTGTGGGCGCGCGCCACGTCCAGCAGGAGCCACGTCCGCCACGACGGTGGCGTGTCCTTGCTCAGCCGCATCCCCTTGGCCAGGGCCAGCGCATCCTGGGGATGCCCGTACTGGACCGCGAGTCGGACACGTTCGATGCGTACCGAGGAAGGGCTGAAGACGCTCACCATGCGGTTGTCGCCGGCGTCGGGCAGCTTCGCGACGCGAGCGGCTTCCTTTTCCGCCGTCTGCATCATCGCGGCTGCGCGCTCGTAGTGGCCGCTGCGTGCTGCCGACGTGGCGGCGCTCATGGTCAGCGCGCCCCACACCTTCAGGCCGTCAGCGGTGTCGGCACGACCCGCCTTCAGCAGGTCGTCGGCGGCGCGCAGCGCCACGCTCAGGGCGTCTTCGAGGCGTCCCTGCCGCTGGTAGGTCCACGCCGTGGAGTTGACGATCATCGGTACGAGCAGTGGGTCCGAGGACTGCTCCGCGGCATCTATCGCGCGCTCCAGGCTGATGAGCGCGAGGTCCGTCTTCCCCATGCGTACGGCTACGTGTCCGGCGAGTTGAAGCACTTTCCCCAGGGCGGCGAAGGCACCTCTGCGGTCGTCTTCGTCGCTCGAAGCCGTGGCGCTGCGCGCATCCGAGATCAGGTCCGGGAGCGCCTTCATCACCGTGTCGAACTCGGCGGAGTGGTACTGCGTCCAGCTCTCCGCGATCTGATCGCGCAGCCTGCCCGGGGAGAGGCCTGGAACCGGCTCCGGCTCCTGCTTCCAGAGCGCCGGCATGATGGCACGGCGTACGGCGACGAAGCGCGGTCCGTCGCTCTCGCCCGTGGACGCGACCGCGGGTGGGTCGCCCAGGAGCGTCGTCAGCTCCACACCGAGACCGTTCGCCAGCGCGTGCAGCGTCGGCAGGCGCGCCGAGTGCTTCCGCCCCTGCTCAAGATGACGGATCACATCAACGGACACACCGGAGCGCTCGGCCAGCCCCTCTTGCGTCAGGGAGGCCAGACGGCGGAGACGACGGAGGGTTCGTCCCAGGTCTTCGTTTGCCACGCTGTCACGGTACGCGCGGGCGGGGCCCGCGGTGAGCCCTGCTGTACGGCAGGCGAGATGTGCCGCCATGGAATCCGGGTTCGAGCTAGAGGAGTCTCACACCGTCATGCGCGCGCACGGCCGGCGGCGATGGGGCGTCGAGTGCGTCCAGGACGCGGATCGCGTAAGCCTCGTCGGCGAGTTCGGTGACCTCGGCGCGGGTGGCCCAGCGGAGGGCGTAGGTCTCGTCACCGGTGGTCGGCGTGCCGTCTGTGGCGTTGCAGCGGAAGACGAGCGAGACGATCAGGCCCGTCATGTTCTTGTACACGCCGGTGAGGGCGGCGGGCAGGGCGATCGTCAGTCCCGTCTCCTCCAGCACCTCCCGCTGAAGCGCCTGCGGGACCGTCTCCCTGGGCTCCAGGACTCCGCCGGGCGGCTCCCACCGGCCGTTGTCCCGGCGCTGGATGAGCAGGGCCCGGCCCTCGTCGTCGACGATGACTCCGGCGACGCTCACGGAGTGGGGGCGCTCTGCGCTACTCACGGTCCTCGGTCCCCTCGGCCGTGCCGGTGACGGTGTCGCCGGCGGCATGCGAAAAGCCCCGCAGGGGCTGCGGGGCTTTCGGGTGGTGCGCGCTCGGCAGGATTCGAACCTGCAACCTTCTGATCCGTAGTCAGATGCTCTATCCGTTAAGCTACGAGCGCTTGCTTTCGGGCATTAACGGCCCGGCTGCGTTGCGGGAACAACCTTACATGACCCTCCGCGCCAGGTGAAATCCGATTCCCGCACCCCCGCCGACCTGCGGAAACCGTCGTCGCCACGGCATGCAGAGAGCCCGCGCCGCGGGGCACGGGCTCGCTGGTGCGATGGCGGAGGCGGAGGGATTTGAACCCTCGATGGGGGGTAAACCCCAAACCGCATTAGCAGTGCGGCGCCATAGACCAGACTAGGCGACGCCTCCCGCACACCTGCCGGTCAAGCAGGTGTGTGCAGATGATGGCACAGGCGGCGGGGCCGCTGCCAATCGCACCTACCGTACCGGTCACCATGCCGCCGGGGCAAAGCCCTTGTCGGAGTGCCGGGTCGGGGCGAAGGGGAGGAGGCGGGGCGGAGCGGGCATAGCATCGGTGTACGGGCCGTTTCGGTTCGTAGGCCGATGGTCACGATGCGACAGCACCGCTGGGAGGCGCACGATGGCGTCCGTCCGCAGCAAGGTCCGCGGCGCCCGCGTGAGCATCTGGCTCACCGGGCGGGCGAAGGGGCGGCGCAGGGGGTACGCGCCCGCCGTGGGGGAGGCCGACGGGCTGGATCTGGGGAAGATCGTCGAGGCCACCGTGCGGTTGCTCGACGCCGAAGGGCTGGGGCGGCTGTCGATGCGCCGGCTCGCCGCCGAGCTGGGCGTCACGGCCATGTCCGTCTACTGGTACGTCGACACCAAGGACGAGCTCCTGGAGCTGGCCCTCGACCACGCCTACGCCGAGCTGGACCTCCCCGGCGAGGACGGCGGCGACTGGGTCGCGCAGCTCCGCCAGCTCGCGCACGAGCACCGGCGCATCCTCGTCGCCCACCCCTGGGTCTCCCGCCTCGCCGGCGAGTACCTGAACGTCGGGCCCCACGCCATGGCGTGCGTCGCCGCCGCGCAGCGGGCGATGCGGCGCGCCGGGTTGCCGGAGGAGGCGCTGACGGGCGGGCTGTCGCTGCTGTTCCCGTTCTCGTACGGGTTCGGGGGCGCCGGCGGGCGGCTGGCGGAGCTGTGCCGGGCGGCGGGGGTGACGGAGGACGAGTGCTACGGCGAGTTCGTACGGACGCTGCGCGAGCATCCCGAGTACGTGCAGCCGCCGGCGGCCGTGGATCCGGTGCCGGCCGTGTTGCCCGCCGGGCACGAGCAGCGCGACCGCGACTTCAACTTCGCCCTGGAGTGCGTCCTCGCCGGCCTGGCGGCCATGCGTGACCGCGTCGCCGAGCAGGTGCGGCCCACCATCACGCCCGCGTGAGGGGGCCTAGACCCGCGCCTTCAGCGGTGTCTCCCTGCGCTCCGGCGAGCCCGCCTGCTGCAGGCCGCTGCGCGTCCGCAGCGCCACCTCCTTGATGCACGCCACCATCACGAACGCCAGCAGCGCCGCCGGGGCCGCATACAGGAAGATGTCCGCGAGTCCGTGCCCGTACGAGCTCTCCACCACCGTGCGCACCGGCACCGGCAGTTCCGCGAGGTTCGGGATCGCCGTGCCGTCGCCGCCCGCCTCGCTCGCGGCGCGGGCCGGGGGGATGCCGAGGTCGGTCATGCCGTCGCGCATGTAGCCGGAGATGCGGCTGCCGAGGACGGCGCCGAGGGCGGAGACGCCGACCGCGCCGCCCAGGGAGCGGAAGAACGCGACGGCCGAGCTGGCGGCGCCGAGGTCGGCGGGGTCGACCTGGTTCTGGGTGCACAGGACCAGGTTCTGCATCATCATGCCGATGCCCGTGCCGAGGGCGGCCATGAAGACGGCGATGTGCCAGTACGGGGTGTCGTAGCGCATGGTGCCCAGCAGGCTCAGCCCCGAGGTGAGCAGCAGCCCGCCGGCGACGAGCCAGACCTTCCAGCGGCCGGTGCGGGTGATGACCCACCCGGAGATCGTCGACGCCAGGAAGATCCCCATGATCATGGGGATGGTCAGCAGGCCCGACTTCGTCGGGGTCTCGCCGCGGGCGAGCTGGAAGTACTGGCTCAGGAAGACCGTCGCGCCGAACATCGCGATGCCGACGAAGAGGGACGCGAGCGAGGCGAGGGTGATGGTGCGGTTGCGGAAGAGGCGCAGCGGGAGGACGGGCTCCGGCACCCAGGTCTCGACCCACAGGAACGCGAGTCCGAGGGCGATCGCGCCGCCGGTCATCGCGAACGTCTGCCAGGACAGCCACGCGTACGACTCGCCCGCCAGCGTGACCCAGATCAGCAGCAGCGAGACGGAGGCGCTCATCAGCACGGCGCCGCGCCAGTCGATCGACACCTTCCGGCGCACGACCGGCAGCCGCAGGGTCTTCTGCAGGACGACGAGCGCGAGGATCGCGAACGGGATCCCGATGTAGAAGCACCAGCGCCAGCCCAGCCAGCTGGTGTCGGTGATCACGCCGCCGAGGATGGGGCCGCCGACGGTGGCGACGGCGAAGGTGGCGCCGAGGTAGCCGCTGTAACGGCCGCGTTCGCGCGGGGAGATCATCGCGGCCAGGATGATCTGGGCGAGGGCGCTGAGACCGCCGACGCCGATGCCCTGGACGACGCGGCAGGCGATGAGCATGCCCGTGCTCTGGCTGAGGCCGGCGACGATCGAGCCGGCGACGTAGATCACGAGGGCGAGCTGGACCAGGAACTTCTTGCTGGCGAGGTCGGCGAGCTTGCCCCAGAGGGGGGTGGAGGCGGTCATCGCGAGCAGGGCGGCGGTGACGACCCAGCTGTACGCGCTCTGCGTGCCGTCGAGGTCCGCGATGATCCGGGGGAGGGCGTTGCTGACGATGGTCGAGGAGAGGATGGCCACGAACATGCCGAGCAGCAGGCCGGAGAGGGCCTCCAGTATCTGCCGGTGAGTCATGCCGGGAGATTCGACTTTAGTTTGTTGCACTAAGCAACTGTATGACGAATGGTTGCCGAAGGCAATCGAAGCCGGGGCGAGGCGGGCGGAGGCGACCGGAAGGGGAGCTTCCCCCCGCTGACAGGCGTGCGGGGCGTTCGCTAGTGTCCTGCTCCATGGCTCACAATCCGCAAGGTCAACAGCCCGATCCCAACTACGACCCGGCCGGGAGCACCCAGATGTTCCGCGCCTTCGTGGACGAGGGCGGCGGCCCGCAGGCGCGGCGGCCGCAGCAGCCGGCGGCCGCGGCGGCCAGCTCGGGGCCGCGGGTGGGGCTGATCGTCGGGATCATCGTCGCGGTGGCGGTGCTGGCGGGAGTGGTGTGGCTCGCGGTGGGCTGAGCCTGCCGCCGGAAGCCTGAACGCGGGGTGCGGAGGCCCGAGTTCGGGCCCGGCCCGCCGGGCCCGCGGAGTCCCGGGGTGCGCGTTCTCGTAGCCGCGGGCGGCCTTCGGGCGGCCCTGCCTTCCGTGCTCCCGTAGACGCGGCGTACGGCGCCGTCTACGGCCCGTCGCGTACGGCGTACGGCCCACGGGCGCTGCGGCCCCTCGGGAGCGCCGGGACCCTCGGGTGCTGAGGTCCCGGGAGCGCTGCGGCCCACGGGCGCTGCGGCCGCCCCGCCGCCGTGGTCCTCGCCACCGCGTTCTACGAGCCGGGGCCGGCCCCGCGCCGGCCCCCGTCGTCAGTCCGCGATCAGCCCTGCCCGCAGCTGCGCGAGCGTCCGCGTCAGCAGCCGGGAGACGTGCATCTGCGAGATGCCCACCTCGTCGCCGATCTGGGACTGCGTCATGTTCCCGAAGAACCGCAGCATGATGATCCGCCGCTCCCGCGCCGGGAGTTGGGCCAGCAGCGGCTTCAGCGACTCGCGGTACTCCACGCCCTCCAGCGCCGTGTCCTCGTACCCGAGGCGGTCCGCGAGCGAGCCCTCTCCGCCGTCCTCCTCCGGGGCGGGGGAGTCGAGGGAGCTGGCCGTGTACGCGTTGCCGACGGCGAGGCCGTCGACCACGTCCTCGTCGGACACCCCCAGGTACTGGGCGAGTTCCGGCACGGTCGGGGAGCGGTCCAGCTGCTGCGCGAGGTCGTCGCTCGCCTTGGTGAGCGCCAGGCGCAGCTCCTGGAGCCGGCGCGGGACGCGCACGGACCAGCTGGTGTCCCGGAAGTAGCGCTTGATCTCGCCGATCACCGTGGGCATGGCGAAGGTCGGGAACTCGGTGCCGCGCCGGCAGTCGAACCTGTCGATCGCCTTGATCAGGCCGATGGTGCCGACCTGGACGATGTCCTCCATCGGCTCGTTGCGGCTGCGGAAGCGGGCCGCCGCGTACCGCACGAGGGGCAGGTTCAGCTCGATCAGGGTGTCGCGCACGTACGACCGCTCGGGGCTGTCCCCGGGGGGCAGCTCGGCGAGGCGGAGGAAGAGGGCGCGGGAGAGCGTACGGGTGTCGAGGCTGCCCGAGGTCGAGGTGCCGGCCTCGGCGGCCGCGGGCTCGGGCGCGGCGTCCGGGTCGGGGGGCGCGTCGGGGCCCGGGTCGGCGTCGTCCGCCGGGGCGGCGGGGGCCGGCACGACGGGGGCCGTCCCGGTGGCGCCCGGCACGGCGGGCCCCGGGGCGGCGGTGGCGGCCGGGGCGGCGTCGGGCCCGGCCTCGGGCACCGCGGCCCCGTGTAGTGGTGGGGGCGCGGGTGGCGCCGGGGCGTGGCCGGCTGCCGCCGGGTCGGGAGACGGGGCCAGGGTACGGTCCGGGCCCTGGGCCGTGGCGGCCCGGGCGTCGGGGAAAGCCGCTTGTGCGCCGAGAGGCGCGACTTCGGTGAGCATCTGCGAGCTGCCCAGTTCTGCGGACATGCCACCCCCTTGAGGTCGCGGACGGTTCCAGGCCGCCCCTCCCGTTTGTACCGGTGGAGACTCGACTCCCGCCGGACTGCCGAGAGAAGCAGCCTCCGACTGAGATACCGGGTGCCGGGGCACGCCAAACACCGTTCCAGCAGAATGTCACAAGTCGGCAACGCGCTGTAGCGCCAAGTCGACATATACGCGCAGATACGGAGCCTGGGCGTCAGCGACGACCCCGAAGAGTCCTACCCGATCCGGTTAGGAATCGATCCGGTTTGCGGATCGCAGTCGTGCGAAGCTGCGCGACAGCAGCCGGGAAACGTGCATCTGGGACAGCCCGAGCTCCGCGCTGATCTGCGACTGGGTCATGTTCCGGTAGTAGCGCAGCATGAGGATGTGCTGCTCGCGCTCCGGCAGTTGGACGAGGAGATGCCGTACGAGGTCGCGGTGCTCGACGCCGGCCAGCGCCGGGTCCTCGTACCCGAGCCGGTCCAGCAGCCCCGGCATGCCGTCGCCCTCCTGGGCGGCTTCGAGGGAGGTGGCGTAGTACGAGCGGCCGGCCTCGCGGCAGGCCCGTACCTCGTCCTCGCCGACCTTCAGGTGCGCGGCGATCTCGGCGGTGGTGGGCGCGCGGCCGTGCCGTACGGTCAGGTCCTCGGTGGCGCCGCTGACCTGGGCCCACAGCTCGTGCAGCCGGCGGGGGACGTGGACGGTGCGGACGTTGTCCCTGAAGTAACGTTTGATCTCCCCCACCACCGTGGGCATGGCGAAGGTCGGGAACTGCACGCCGCGGGCCGGGTCGAAGCGGTCGATGGCGTGGATGAGGCCGATGGTGCCGACCTGGAGGACGTCCTCCATGGGCTCGTTGCGGCTGCGGAAGCGGGCGGCGGCGTAGCGGACGAGGGGCAGGTTGGCCTCGATGAGCGCGGTACGGACGCGGGTGTGCTCGGGGGTGCCGGGTTCGAGCGCTGTGAGCTGGGCGAAGAGCGCGCGGGTGAGGGCGCGGGAGTCGGGCTTGCGGGTCTCTTCGGGGTCGGTGGTGTCGACCGGGTCGGCGGGGTCTCCGGTGGTCGCGGGGTCTCCGGGGCCCGAGGGGCCCGCGGGCCCGGCGGCCGGCTCGGCGGAGCCGCCGGGGGCGGGAGCCGGGGCGGGGGCGTCCTGAGGGCCTGCGGGCCTGGGCGACCCGGGCGCGGGGGCCGGGGCCCGGGGCGCCGTGGGGGCGGGAGCGGAGGCGGGAGCGGGCGGGCGGCCCGGAGCCGCCGCGGGCGGGCCCGGGGCGGGCGCCGCGGCGGCGGGCGGCGGGGGCGGCCCGGGCGGCCCGGGCGGCCCGGGCGGCGGTCCAGGGGCAGGCGGGGCGGTACGCGCGGACAACGGCTGCACCACACCACCACCCCTTCACGACCACGTGACGTACGACGACCGGCGCCACGGCGCGTACCGCAGCCGGGACCGGAAAATCTGGCAAAGCGGTCATAGCATCACAAGAGATGCGCACTCTGTGCAAGCACCGTAATTTGCCGTGTTGGCGGCCAGTTGGCCGCCGCCGCGGGCCCCGGCGGAGGGCCGTTCGGCCAGGCAGGAGGGCTGATCGCGTACGGGTGTACGCGGCCGATCGCGTGGTCGGCGATCACCCGGGCGGGCAGCCGACCGGCAGCCGGCCCGGCACCCGGCGCCCGGGCGGGCACCCCGCGGGGCGGCCGCCGCGGGCCGGGAGGACGGGGCGTACGGCCCCCGGCGTCACTCCGACGAGGAGGCGTCGTCCAGCAGGTCGGACATCACGTCGCCGATGCCCTTGGCCAGCTCCGAGATCCACTCGAAGACGACCTGCACGACGTCGGCCGCCTGCGAGGGGGAGCTGATGATCGAGTAGACGGCGAAGAGCCCGACGAGCCCCAGCGCTATCTTCTTGTAGTCCACGAGCGTCGATGCCTCCCCTGTGCGGCACACGCCCGTTTCCTGCTCTCTCCCCAGGCGCAGTCGCGATGATTCTATCCGCGCTTGGAGTCGTACCCACGTTTTATGGACTAAAGGCCCGGTCACAGAGGGCTTTTGCAGGTCACACCCGGGGCCGCCCGCGGCGCACCATGGACGGTGAGCCCGCCGGGCCTGGCAGGACCCCGGTGGGCTCGGGGCGGAGCCACTGCGCGTCCGCCGCGGCACTCCCCCCTCGCCGCGGCCGGTCGTACGGCCCCGCCCGCCGCGGGGGGAGGCGGCCGGTTCCCCCCGGGGCCGCCTCCCCCTCCGCAGGCCGGCCCCGGCACACCTCCCCGCCGCCGAACCCGCTGCTGTAGGTTGACCGTTGGTCCGCCGACCCGACGATGCCGACAGGGATGACCGCCGTGGCAGACGACGCCTCACCGAAGCCCTTATCGCCCCTCGACGTCGTCGACTCGACGGTGTCGCACTCGGCGCGGATCTGGAACTACTGGCTCGGCGGCAAGGACAACTACGACGTCGACCGCCGCGTCGGCGACGAGATCCTGGCCTACGTACCGGAGTTGGTCCGCTCCGCCCGCGCGGACCGCCACTTCCTCACCCGCGCGGTCCACTACCTGGCCGCCGAAGCGGGCGTACGGCAGTTCCTCGACATCGGCACCGGCCTGCCGACCGTGGACAACACCCACGAGGTCGCCCAGCGCGTCGCGCCGGAGTCCCGCATCGTCTACGTGGACAACGACCCGCTCGTCCTCACCCACGCCCACGCCCTGCTGACGAGCACCGCCGAGGGGGCGACCGCGTACATAGACGCGGACGTCCGCGACCCGGAGGCCATCGTGCGCGCAGCCGCCGGCACCCTCGACTTCGACCGCCCCGTGGCGATCACCATGCTGGGCATCCTGAACTTCGTCCTCGACGACGACCAGGCCCGGGACATCGTCCACCGGCTCCTCGACAGCGTGCCCGCGGGCAGCCACCTGGTCGTCTCGCACCCCACCACGGAGGTCGACGGCGAGGCCATGACGGGCGCCGTGGACTACTGGAACTCCCAGGGCACCGCACCCATGCGGCTGCGCACGCGCGACGAGTTGGCGCGCCTCTTCGACCGCGTGACGCTGGTCGAGCCGGGCGTGGTGTCCTGCTCCCGCTGGCGCCCCCGGGAGGACGCCGAACTGGGCCGCATCGTGGACGTCACCCACTTCTGCGGCGTCGGCGTGAAGCCCTGACGGGCGTACGCGGCGAGGGCTGAGGCAACCCCGGCCGACGGCCCACTGCCCCGTCCCCCGCCGGGCGGCCCGGTGCCGGACCCTCGACCGGGGCGCGGCCCGCTATGCGCCGGATTCCGGGTCCCACCGACCACCGGCGTGCCGGGCGAGGGCGGTGACCAAGGCGTGGTGCTGCGGCTCGGAGAGCGGGCCGAGGATGCACAGCGGCCGGCGCTCGTTCAGGGGCCGGGGCGGCCGGATGTGGGACAGCCCGGCGGGGGGCGAGGAGGCTGCCGGCCGGCTGCCGGCCCCGTACTCGATCTGGAGCGCGCTGTAGCGGGGGCCTCCGGAGAACTCCGTCACGTATCCCAGCGTGCAGGCTCCCACCCGGCTCCAGGCGTACGTCCGGCGACCCGCGGGCCCGTCGGAGGGCGTGGCACGGCGCCGGTCGGTGGTGGTGATGCCGTCCGCGTCGATCCGGAGCGACCAGGGAGCGGTGTGCCGAACGGACCGGTGGTGCCCTGACCAGGCGCGGGTCCGCCTGATGAGCCATTGGCCGTACAGGACGGTCAGCGGAACGGCCGGGACGGCGAGCCACGCCAGCACTTCGCCGTCCGAGTTGAGCTGCCCCTGATCGAGCCACATGAACGTCATCGGGATGAGCAGACCGAGCGCCGCCAGGGTGAGGACCGCGAAGGCCGCCCAGTGCCACGTCCCCGGCGGTCGGCGACGGTAGGTCACGTAGCTGGAAACGGGCTCCCGGCCGGTCCACCTGACCTCGAACGCATCGCCCCCGCCCGCGTCCGCGCCCGCTCCGGTCTCCGCCGTCCCGTACGGCTCCGGGAGCCGGGCGGTGACGACCCGGCGCACCGCGGGCGGGACCAGTCGCTCGGTGCCGGGTTCTCCCTCGGTGGCGGCGGCTCCGGGGGAACGGAGGCGTTCCATGCGTTCGTGGACCGCCGAGGCCGACTGGGGCCGCCGCTCCGGATCGCGTTGCAGCAGCTCGGCGACGAGCGCGCCGACCTGTTCCGGAACGTCCGGGCGCAGATCGCGCAACCGGCGGGGCTCCTCGTTGAGTTTGCGGTGGATGACGGAGAGCGCGCCGCCCTCCCCGAACGGGGGCTCGCCGGTGAGCAGGGCGAAGAGGACGCCCCCCAGGGCGTAGAGGTCGGAGCGGTGGTCACCGCGCTCGTCCAGGAACTGTTCGGGCGCTCCGTACAGTGCGGTGCCGACCGGGGAGAGCGCCGAGGTGGGGACGACGGTGAACGTGTGGCTGTGGGTGAACCCGGCGATGCCGAAGTCCACGACCTTCACCCGGCCGTCGGGGGTGAGCATGACGTTGGACGGCTTGATGTCGTAGTGGACGACATCGGCGAGGTGGGCGGCGACCAGGGCGGCACAGATCTCCTGGGCGATCTCCAGCGCCCGTGCCGGCGGCAGCGGGGCGTGCTCGCGGATGTGCCGGGCGAGCGTGACGCCGTCCACGTGCTCCATCACCAGGAACTGGAGACTGTCGTGGACACCCCGGTCGTAGAGAGAGACCACATTGGGGTGGTTGATCTGGGCGGCGGCGATGGCCTCCCGCTCGAACCGGTGCAGCAGGTCGGGTGCGGCGTCGTCGCGGACCAGGAGCTTGACGGCCACGTCGCGGTGGAGGTCGCGGTCGCGCGCGGACCACACCTCGCCCATGCCGCCCCGGCCCAGCCGCTCCCGCATTTCGTACTTGCCCGCTATGCGCGTGCCGCGCTCCATCCCTGCCTCCGGTGAGGGGCCGTCGGATCCACCCTAGACGGCCGCCGACCTCCCCAACCACGCCTGTGGACAAGCCCGGTTCGGGACCGAAGGGCCGCGCGGACCGACAGACCCGCCGTCCGCCGCGGAACCGCGGACGAGGGGGGACTCCACCCGCGGGTGCCCGAAACGGGACCCCCGGCAGCACGAAGGGCGGACCTTGTCGGGTCCGCCCTTTCGCCTACCTGCGGTAGCGGTGGGATTTGAACCCACGGTGGAGTTGCCCCCACACTCGCTTTCGAGGTCTGTTCGGGCTGGTCAGAGGGTTGTACGGGGTCGTTCAGGAAGGTTCAGAGCGGGTTCCGGCCGCGTCGGGCGAACCCTGGTGAACGGCGCCGGACGTTCGTGAATGAGACCAAAAGTGAGACCAGTAACGCAGCCTCCCCACACCCGTTCAGCCTGAGGCTTCTGCCCGGGGACCAGGAGTTCCACCCTGGTCGTCGTCCCCGTCGTCGTCAGCGTCCTCATAGTCCGCCAGACGGGCACCTCTGCTATCGGCGACGCGCAGCGCGTTGGCCAACGCGCGGTTGGAGGCTTCGAGCGCTCGGCGGAGCGCGGGCACTCCTGCCGTGCTGTCGCTCAGCACCTCCTGCACATCCTTGCGCGCCGCATCGGCATCGCACAGTTGTTCCTCCTCGGTTGCATCGGCGAGGGGCGCGAGTACGCTCTCGCCGTCTCCGGAGCTGAGGAAGCAGGGCTTGCCCGTCTCGGTCACCCATGGCAAGAGGCGGAGCCCCGGGCAGGGTGCGGCGGTCTTTTCCCGCTCGTAGCTCAACGCTCTCGCCCTCCGACGCGGGAATCGGTGATCGTGGTCAGCATGGTCCGTCCCATCCCTTGGCCGTCCGAAGGACGGTGAGTGTGGTCGTGGGGGTGATGATCAAGGTCTCGCCGCTCGTGAACGTGACCCGCTTGCCGCCTCCGGCGAGATGGACGAGGTCATGCACGCTCAGGACTCGACCGCCTATCCGGATCTCGTCGCCGAGGAGGACCGAAGCCGCGTCGACCTCGATGGCGACCTGCTTCTCACTTCGCGCCATGCGTGGCCCTTTCGTCGGGCACCGCGCGCTCGGCGCTGGCGCGGTGACACGGGCAATCGCACTGCTCGTAGGAGATGCCGGCGGTGGCTCGTGGCTGCTTGTGGCCGGCGTGGCGGCACTCCTGGTGCTGCCCGACGTGACAAACGGGGGACCGGTAGCTCACGCCTGGCCACCGCCCAGATACGCCGTGCCCGAACGAGGGCAGAGCGGAAGCGTGTGGCCTGGCGCGTTGCTCTGTCGCGTACGGGCCTCGTGTGCCAGGAGATACGGGCGAACGAGGGCGCTGGGATGGCCCTCGGTGTACGCGGCCGTCCTGTGGGGCTCTGGTGAGGCATCGAGGTGTCCGCTCACCCGCGGAGGCGGAACCGATCGGTGGCGTCCGGTGGCTGGGAAGAGCCAGCGAGCCGCCCGTTCTAAGGCTCGGAGGAGGTATCGGTTCATGACAAACAGCTCCCTACGCCGGCGGTCCGGTTTCCTCAGGTGTGGCAGGGCGTTCGCTCGGTGGGGTGTCGGTGAGGACGACGGCCCACGCCACGGAGCCCTGCGCACTGACTTCCATCCCGAACCGGTCGCCTCTGCCCAGCGCGGCTAAGAGCTGGTCCCATGCCGCCCACGACATGGCTTCAGGCATGACGGCCTCGACACGGATGGAACCGGCCTGGCGTTTGATGTGTGGGGTGAGCCCAGCCGCGGTGATCGCAGACGCGATCGATCGGGCCACGGCCTCGGGTCGGGACATGCGGAACCTCCGCCAGCTAGGGCTCACGGTGAGTAAAGCTAGCTATCTAGATTAAAGCTGGTGAGCTAGATTTTCCACATGCCTGAGCAGCCGCCCTACCTCCGCATCGCTGACCTGCTCCGGCGCCGCATCTCGGACGGCGAGTGGCCGCCGGGCGAGCGGCTGCCGTCCCGGGCGCGTCTCGCCGCTGACTACGGAGTCGGCGACGCAGTGGTCCGCCGCGCCCAGGAACTACTCATCTCCCAGGGCCTCCTGGAGGGACGTGCAGGCTCAGGCACGTACGTCGCCGAGCCGCGCGAGCGCCTGCGCATGGTCCGCTCGCTCCAGCGCACGCGGCGGGACGGCTCGCCCTTTCGCGCGGACATGGCCGACCTCGGCAAGACCGGAACCTGGGAGGCCCAGAGCGAAGCGAAGGTGCCGGCGCCACCCGCCATCGCGGGCCGCCTTCGGATCACGGAGGGCGACCCCTGTGTCCGGACGGATTACGAGTTCATGGCCGAGGGCAAGCCGGTGCAGCTCTCGTCAAGCTGGGAACCGCTGAGCATCACGGGCGGCACGATCATCGTGCTGCCGGAAGGCGGCCCGCATGCCGGCCGCGGCGTGCTGGAGCGCATGGCCGTGATCGGCGTCGAGGTGAGCCGTTCCGTCGAGCGGCCGGAGCCCGGAGAAGCGTCAGCCCGCGAAGCGCAACTGCTCGGCATCCCGCGTGGGGCTCTCGTCACGCGCATCGAGCGCACGTACTACGCAGACGACGGACGGCCGGTCGAAACTGCCGACATCATCATTCCCGCCGCCCGTGCGGAGATCGTGTACGAACTGGAGATAAACCCCGAAGGGTGAGCTGGGCCTGCGGCGCTCGGACTGCACTCTTCCGGCGACGGGCTGGGACCGTATCGAACTTGCGGAGACTCGGCCTACGATGCGCAAGGCGTGGACCGACTCCGGCGAGGCGCATGCCCGGCGGGGCCTGATGCAGCGTGTGGATTGTCTGGTGCGCATCGTGCCGGCCCCGCCGCCGCTCATGCGGATGTTGTGCGAGCGCGCGGGGGAGTTCGGGACAGTCAAGGACGGAAAGGCTGTTTGCCAGCGAGCGAGGCGACGTCATCACGGCCTCGTCGCACTCGCGGGCGTGGAAGCGTGCTCAGGCTCGGCGAACGCACCGTCGGGCGCGCGCTGCTCGGGCCAATGCGCAGGTCGAGCGGGGTTGCACCAGCCTGCAGACGTGGCAGATCTTCGGTGCAGCTGAATGGATGTCCTCAATCGCTGCAGCCGTCCTCACCCTTGAACGGCAGCGCTGGGACAGTTGGGTGACTACCTTGGTGACGTGACAACAGACGCCGAAGCTTTCGGTGATGATGCCTGGAAGCTCGTTGAGCGGGTCCGGAACCCGTGGGGGAAGGTCCCCCTCACCGCGGGGGGCCGATCTCTGCATGGACGTTCACGTGACTACATGGACAAATTGTTGAGCTTGCAGCGGGGTAAGGACCCGGTCAGCCGTCGGCACCACTACGTCCCAAAGACGTATCTTCGCCAGTGGTCCGCGGGCACTAAGCGGGTGTGGGCATTAGATACCGCCACGGGGGCGGTGAAGAAACTCGGTCTTGCTGACGTCTGCGTCGAAGAGGACTTCTATCGGGTCGTCGGGCCGGATGGCACTGCCCACAACCGTGTAGAGCTACTCTTCGGTGTCGTGGACGCTGAACTTCGGCGGGTTCAAGATTTGTTCAATAAACTTGAAGAACCAGACGGGCTGAATTTCGATGACCTGATCGCGCTTGGTGTCACTATGGCTGTCCAGCGCATGCGCACCCTGCAAGAGCGCCGCCTTCGTCAGCAGCACAACGCTTGGCTCGTCGCACAGAATCCACGCCAATTCAAACCGATGAACGATCCCGAGAACCCGCACATGGCCGCGGGCACCCACACCAAGTTGTTGTTCTCGGCCATGTGGGAAGCCGCCGACGTGCTTACTACTCGGCAGATTGAGGTATGGCATGACCACCAGGGGCGCTTCATGACCTGCGATGCACCGGTGCTTGTCCCGTTCAAGCGCAACGTACGCCCAAGCCTGATTGCTGCGCCCTACGTCCTCTGGCCGATCAGCCCGCATCGCGTCGTGGCACTGGGTAATGATCTCCTAGGCGAGAAGGCCGTCATACGTGAAGCCACCGGAAAGCTCGTGGGCATCGTGCGAACCGGCGTGGAACAGGGGCGGGAGCGTATGATCTTCGCCAGTGAGGAGCAGCGCGACCGGATGCCCCGAACCAAGAAGTTCCGGCGACGAGCACAGACGCGGCTTCGATGCTCGCAGCGGACCCCTAAGGGCGAGTATTTGGAGCCTCCCGGCTGCTGCACAGAACAATCATCCGCCTTCGCGGCGGGTCCAGACGTCGTTCTCTGTGACCAAGGACTTCACGTCCCCGCGCCGAACATGTGGTTGTATAAATAGCAGGATTGAAGCACGGATACGTTACACTCTGCCGGCGTCTTGAAAATGATAGAAAGCGACGTGGTGATTGGCCCACAGAATGATCGCCCCCGTCTCGATGTACCTGTGATAGCCCGCGGTTCGATGGTCGCTAATGCACATCGAGCAGTCGCGTAACCCCTCTCACAGCCGCCGACCACCCGATCTAGATCAGCCGTGGGGACTGTGTGCGATGCAATACCGTCCGAGTCTCATCGACGGCTGGCCCCTCCAGAGCTGGCCTGACTCCTGCCAACGAGTTTCCAAGTTCATCGGCTGTATCCCGAGCGTGCAATTTCCGCATGTGCTCACTGGAGTTCGTCGCGTTGAGTCTTCGGCGAGATGTCCATGTTGGCGGTACACCGCTTCGAAATGTGGCAGACTCCCAGGTGGCGCGAACCACTTCGAGGGACGATTCGACCTCAGCCGTTTAACGACAAGCTCAGTGCGGTTTCCAGCTGTTCTCGTACGCGCTGGAGCCGAGCCGCGTCGACCGGCAGCGCCTCTGCGAGGCGGCTCAGGTCGTTCAGGGTGCCATTCACCTGCCGCCAGGTGGGTTCTCGCCGCAGGAACTGTTCCAGAGCGGCTAGCGCCTGGTCCCAGTCGGGCTTCGCACACGCCACGACGATGAGATTGCCCCATGCGTGAGCCGCGTCAGGATCGTGCCCGGTTCCTTGGCTCTTGAGCAGGGATATCGCCTGACGCCAGCACTCGTGCTCATCCTCCCGCCCCATGAGCCGGTACAACAAGGCCAACTCGTACAGAATCCAGGCGTCGCTGGGGTTGAGGTCGTGGGCGCGGTCGAAGTCAGCGAGGGCCCGCTCGTGATTGCCCCCGAGCCGGTGGACCATGCCGCGCTGGGTGAGGACCTGGGCGTCGTTGGGGTCGAGGTCGTGGGCGCGGTCGAGGTCTGCGAAGGCCGGCACATGGCCGTCCAGCTCCCAATGGGTTATGCCGCGCAGCGTGAGGACCCAAGCGTCGTTGGGGTCGAGGCTGTGGGCGCGGTCGAAGTCTGCGAGCGCCCGCTGGTGATTGCCCCCGAGCCGGTGGACCATGCCGCGCTGGGTAAGGACCCAGGTGTCGTCGGGGTCGAGGCTGTGGGCGCGGTCGAGGTCTGCGAGGGCCGGGACATGGCCGCCCATCTCCCGGTGGGTTATGCCGCGCTGGGTGAGGACCTGGGCGTTGTCGGGGTCGAGGCTGTGGGCGCGGTCGAAGTCTGCGAGGGCCCGCTGGTGATTGCCCCCGAGCCGGTGGACCATGCCGCGCATCGTAAGGACCTGGGCGTCGTTGGGGTCGAGGCTGTGGGCGCGGTCGAAGTCAGCGAGGGCCCGCTCGTGATTGCCCCCGAGCCGGTGGACCATGCCGCGCTGGGTAAGGACCTGGGTGTCGCCGGGGTCGAGGCTGTGGGCGCGGTCGAAGTCTGCGAGGGCCCGCTGGTGATTGCCCCCGAGCCGGTGGACCATGCCGCGCATCGTAAGGGCCCAGGTGTCGTCGGGGTCGAGGCTGTGGGCGCGGTCGAAGTCAGCGAGCGCCCGCTCGTGATCGCCCATGAGGCTGTAGGTCACGCCGCGTCCGGCGAGGGCTAGTTCAGTCTCCGGGTCGAGGGCCAAGGCGTGTGCATATGCGTCGAGGGCCTCTTGGCGGTTGCCCGCGTTGTGGTGCTCGCGGCCGAGGAGAGCGTGGGCGCGCGCCTGGGTGGTGGTGTCGAGACCGGGGGCGGTGGTGAGGTGTTCGAGGGCTGGCAGAGTGCTGTTGGCACCAGTATCCGCCGCTTCGGCCAGGCGCCGGCCCCAGTGGCTAAGGGCGGGATCGTTGGTGTCCTGGCTTGCCTGGTGGAGAGTCTGAGCCCAGCGGCGGAGCGTGGGCAGGCCGTGGTCACAGGCATGGATAGTCTCCGCGAGAGCGGCGGTCAGGGCGTGTCGCGGGTTGGCGCACAGGCGGTGGTAGGTCTCGGCCAAGTGGTGAGCGCGCCACTCTCCGTCGTGCCAACGGTCGAGGTCGCCGTCGGGGGATGCTTCTTCGATGGCGTCCCGGCGTTGCCGATGGTGGTCAGCGAGGCGGGTGTGGAGTTCGCGCCATTGGCCCTGGGTGTGGGTGCGCTGGTGGCGGAGCATGAGGGCACGGACGGTGTCGTGGTAGCGGACCTGGCCGTGGTGCTGGCGGATGAAGGGCAGCGTCCGCAGCCAGGCATAGGAGTCGGCGGTCTCACCGGGGACAGCCGCGTGATAGATGTCCTCATCCAGTTGGAGGGGCAGGGCGCAGGCCAGGGCTGCTGCCCGGCGTGCGGGGTCGCCGATCCACCTGAGGAAGCGATCAACGGCCGTTTCGGATGGGTCGATGACCTCGCCCGGGGCGGTGGGGTGTGGCTGGGCGAGCATGTCCACCAGGACCGGGAGACGGCCGGACAGGCGCAAGATGACCTCGACGATGGACTCCTCACGTACACCGCGTCGGGCAAGAAGGTCGCGGGCCTCGGTCTCGGTGAAGACCTCCAGGGGTACCTCCGTCAGGACCTGGGCCCAGTCGCCCCAGCACTGCGGATTCAACCGTCCCTGTCCAGCGAGCACGACGATGACGTTGGCTGCCAACTCGCCGTAGCCGTCCTTGCAGGTGATCTCGCGCAGCCAGGCGTCCAGAACGGGGCCGGTGCGTTCGTAGACATCGAAGAACAGCACCACCAACTCCCGCGCGTCGGCCACCTTCGCCAGATCCCTCAGGAAGACAGGCGTGAGCACCTTCAGCGGCGACATCACCAACTGCACGCCCTCGACCCCGCCCAGCCGGGCCGACAACGCCATCCACACCCGGTCGAGCCCCATCGCCATTCGTTCGGGGTCCAGCACACCGGCCAGTCCCCCGATTCCCGGCACCGCACCCAGGCCCACCAACGCCCCACGAGCGGCGACCGCGCTGCCCGCCGACACCACAGGCGATCCCTCGGCCGTTTCCGGATCCGCCACGACCGCGCGCGCAGCCTCGTGCCGGTGCTTGCGGTACTCCTCCAACTTCTTCTCGAACTCCCGAAGCTCCACGCCCTGCCGGCGCAGCGAGACGGCAATGGACTCCATAGCCTCGACCGCGTCATGGACATCGTCCTCGACGACCGCGGTCACCACCTGATCACGCTCCTCCGCCTGCTGCCGCCACTGCTGCACAAGCGCCGTCTTCCCCACCCCGCTCTGACCGTGCACGTGCCACAGGTGACGGAAGAGGGACGCCCCCTCGAACGGATCACGCGCCAGGTTCTCCCGGAACGCCGCGAGCTGCTCACCCCGCCCGATGAAGCTCCCCCGCCGCTGCCGCCGCAACAGCTCCTGCCGCGTGGGCCGCCGCTGCGCCATCCGGTGCCCCTTCCAACGACCGACCGCACGCACCACCAGCATCGTAGCCACGGCCTAACCCTCTGTGCAGAAACGGACGCGCCGCTACGGTTGACGGCCCCGCGAACGACTCTCAGCCACGCTCCGCCGGGATAGGAAAGTAGTATTGGGTCTAGCTGTAGCTCAGCCTGCGACGCCTGGCAGGTGTGCGTTCACCTCGCGGACGCCGGGGGAGAGGTGAGGCAGCTCAACGACCGACACCCCGGCGGCTCGCAGGATCTCGACTCCATCGACGTCAGAAATGAACAAGTCCGGCTCTCGCCACGCGATGACGACCCGGGGAATCCCAGCAGCCAGAATCAGCTCGGTGCACGTCTGCGGTCGTGAGCTTCGCTTGGCGCAGGGTTCCAAGGTGCTGTAGATCATCGCCGCGCCAAGGCGCACGTCCTCCGGCGCGAGCTTGGCGAGAGCTGACTCCTCGGCGTGAACGTGCGGATCCGTTTCGCGGGAATAGCCGTTTGCGATCTCGTTGCCGGCCGCGTCCACGATGATCGCGCCGACCGAGAACGCCGTCTCGCTCGGCGGGCAGAGGCGGGAGAGTTCGATGGCTCGGCGCATCCAGGTTTCGTCGGCGGTGGACGGCTCCGCGTTCATGTGTGGCTCTCCTGCTTGGGGAGGTAGCGCATGAGCACGACGTCGCCGATTGATCGGGCCTCGGCGAGTGCCATGCGCCGAGTGGACGCCCAGGGGTAGTCGGCGGGGTGAAGGAAGCGTGGAGCGTCGGACTGGCCGACGACCAGCGGGGCTACGGCCAAGTGGATCTCGTCAACGAGGTTTTGCGAGAGGAACGCGGTGTGGATGTGGCCGCCGCCCTCCACCATGAGGCGCTGGATGCCGCGCTCGCCGAGGTCGTCCAGGAGGGCGCCGAAGTCCAGGTCTTCCCCAGTGGAGACGACATCGGCGAGACCCTTCAGGCGTGCACGTAGCTTGTCCTTGGCCGCGTCCGTTGTGTACGCGACCTTCTCCCCACCGTGGTGCCAGAACTTCAGCTCGCGCTCAAGGTCGCCGGTCTTCGTCACGGTGACTTTGAGCGGGTAGGCGGGCTTGCCGGCCGCTTCGCGGGTCGCGCGTCGCTCCTCGCTGTTCACCAGCAGCCGCGGGTTGTCGGCCCGCATCGTTCCGGCACCGATCAGGATGGCGTCGGAGTCGGCGCGGACCTGGTCGACGCGGTCGAAGTCGTCGGCGTTGCTCAGCAGCAGCCGTGACGGACTGGTGTCGTCGATGTAGCCGTCTATCGAGGTCGCGACGCTGAGTGTGACGTACGGGCGGGGCACGATATCTCCTCGGTGGCTGAGCTGACTGAGGCGGACGATACGAGGCTCAGGCTTGCTTGAGTACGGCGTCTCTCATGGCGTCTTTGAACTCGTTCACGGTGAGGACGCTATGCCACTTGCCGAGGTCTTCGTCCAGGCGGGCCAGCTCTCGCGTGATGCGCCCGGAACCGGTCTCCACGCCGATACGGAGAGCTTGCATGCCTGTGCGGCCGGCTTCTTCTGCTTCACCTGCTCCTGCGAGGGCTACAGCCTGGCGGGCCAGGTAGACGCCTCGGTCGCGGTGGAACTCGGCCGGAAGGTTGGTGATGGCGTGACCGAAGCTCTCGGCGGCTGCCTGGTGGTCGCCGAGGGCGTTGAGGCTCTGTGCGCGGTGCACCTCGATGTAAGCGGCGTCGAGCCAGACCCCCCACGGAGACGCCGGGTCGGGATCCATAGCCTCTCGCAGCTCGTGAGCGTGGTCGTAGGCACGCTTGCAGGCGTCTGCGTCGCCGCTGAGTGCGTGCCCATGGGCGCCGAACGTCGCGGCCACCGCGGCGAGGCGGCTGCCAGGCTCCGCGCGAGCCTCGGCGGCCTCTGCGACGTCCAGGGCCTCGATGGGGTCGCGCATGTCGCCGGCGAGTTGGCTGCGGCGGGCGAGGATGTAGGTGGTGAGTTCAGCGTCCCCCGTCAGATGGGAAAGCTCCAGCGCTTCGCGTGTCCAGTGCTGGGATGCGCGGAAGTTGCCCGCGTCCTGGTGGAGCCAACCGGCCAGCTCGGCGTACTGCGTCTGTAGTTGGAGGAGCTGTCGGCGGTCTTCGCCTCGAAGCTCCCGCCGTAACGACCGCATGGCTGCCATCTGACGCTCAACGACCGGGATGCTCTGGTATGGCCCGAACATGTTGTCGTTGTCGATCAGTACGCGACGAGTGGCCTGCAGGTGCTCGATCGGATTCATCGCGGGCAACGTCCCAGGTGTCGGCGAGGTGGCGACAGCCGGAGCATCCGAGAGCGCGGCGATTGCCGCCGCCGTCCCGAGCGTGCCGAGCAGCGCACGACGCGATATCGACACGAAGATGATCCTTCCGTCATCGGTGCGGGCAGGGATGGAAATCCCCTCCGACGACGTTGCCTCACTCTCTGGGCTGTCCTCCAGAAGGACAGAGCCGTTGGACACATCGGGGCCGTGATTGGACACATGGACACGTGGCTGGTCACGTGTCTCAGGGCTTGTCGAGGCTGCGGCCTGGATGCGCCGGTACTTGCGGACCAGCGCTCCCTCGGCGCGTAACTCGTGGTCGTAGGCCGTCACCAGGTCAGCGGACGCGGCCTGGTCCCCGCGCTCGACTCGGGCCATGTAGCTGGGGGTGTAGTTGATTCGCGCGCTCAGCTTGCCCAGTGAGCGGCCCCGGTGGGTGCGCCACTCCCGCATCTCTGCGCCCAACTCGTGGTGAGGCCCCGCTTCTGGCGTGAGCGCTTTGGGCTTCTGTCCCACGCGATCTCCACCCTTGTGTCCTTTGTGGCGGCTCCATCGAGGCCACATGGACAGTCTTCTGACGGCCCGTCGCCGGCCGTACAACAGATGCACAAGCCGAACACAGCCTATCGACGCTGAGTCGGCACCGCAGCGAAGAGGACGGAAGGAGAGGGGGTGAGGATGCTACGAGTCGGAGCGGTCCGGAAGCCTCTCTTCGATGAGCTCCAGGCGCTCGGCCAACGCGGCAAGCTGGGCCTGAAGTTCTGCGAACTCAGCCGCGGTGACGGGCGCGGCCGACGCCCCACGCGGGGAGTCGGGGTCACGGACGAAGCTCCCGCGACTGGTGGTGAAGATCCAGCCTTCGTTCCGCAGGCGAGTGAGCGATTTCTGGACCGTCGCCGACACGAAGCCGTACTGCTCGATGAGCTGCCGGACAGAAGGCAGCTTCTGTCCGGGTTCAAGTGCACCGTTCTTGATCTCTTCGCGCAGGGCATCGGCTAGCTGCTCAAAGGCGGGCCGGGGGTCGTCATCAGCTCTGCTCACGCCTCTGAGGGTACCCACGCCTGACACGTATTAGCACGCTCGCAGCTTCAACGGGCTTGCGCGACAGTACGTACTGCTACATAGTGCTACGTGAACCCGCCCGGGGGGGCCCGTGAAACGGACCCGAAGGAAGCGGCTGTTCTTTGAGAACTCCACAGAGTGTCAAGCCGAGTGATTTTGGTCCGCGATGCCGCCTGAGCTGCGGCGTCGCGGGTCATGGCCACTCGTCTGAGACGAGAGGTTCGCGGCCGGGGGATCCCTGGCCCCGACTCGGAAGGGAGAACGATCATGTTGCTCGCCATTGGCGACGTCGTCCGTGACCGCCGGGACGATGCCGTGGGCACGGTCGCCGGCATCGCCTCGGGGACGGTGCTGTTGAGGCTCAACGACGCGGTCCGACCGGTGCCCTCGGCGAACGTCGAGATGGTGGCGTGTGCGGTCCAGCCGCGGACTCCGTCCACGGACGTCGCCAACCTCTGCTTCGTCGCGCTCGGGCTGATCACCGGCGTCGTCATGGGTACCGCCGTCGCTCAGCTCGGTGGGGGCGCGGTCCTTGTCTTCTCGGTCACCTTCACCTTCGCCGTGGCCGTGTCCTCCGGCCTGAAGGGCGCTTTTCTGCGTCCTCGGCGCATTCGCGTCTGACTTGCAGGCGTCCAGCAGCGGACGGCGGCACTCCCGACCAAGCAGCGCCCGCCGTCGCTGTCTTCCCTATCCCAACCAGGAAGCAGGAGTTCGGATCATGACGATGAAGTCCTTCATCGCCGGCCATGAGGTCGTCACCGTGGACGATGCTTTGGAGCTGGCGCTTGGTACGCCGTTGGAGCTGTGGCTGGGCGTGGACGGTGAGAGTGCCGAGGAGCGCGCGGCCCGCCTGGACGCGGCACGCGACATCCTTGCCGAAGAGCCTGAGCTGTACGACCGGGTCACCACTCTCGTGGCCGAGGGGCTGGCCCACGCGCTCACATCGCTGGTCTCGCCTTCCCCGACCGTCGTCTTCGTCGGTCCGCTGCCGGGTGGTGAGGCGGCTTGAGCTCGGCTGCCGGACCGAGCGCGAAGCAGATCCGTTCCGCCGAACGGACGCTCTCGGCCGGTACATGGAGCGTCATCTTCGGCGCGATCCTGTACTCCGTTCTGACCGTCACTCCCCTCGTCCGCAGCGTGACCCCGGATGGGTGGGAACTGACTGCGCCGGTACTGCCGTTGGTGGTCGACGCGGCGGTCGTGATCGTCGTACGTCTCGACTCGACCGTCGCTCGTCTCGGCGGCTCGGCTGGACCTTGGCCGACAGCGCTGCGCTGGTTGACCGGCGTCATGACCCTAGCCCTCAACATCGGGTATTCGGCGCTCCATGGTGACTTGGTCGGCGTCGCTGTTCACGCAGTCGCACCCACTCTGCTGATCGTCACCGCCGAGGCGGGACTGGCCTACCGGCGCGCGATCACTGCCGCGCTTGAACGCATCGAGCGTGAGCACCGTGAACAGGCCGAGCGTGTGCAGGCCAAGCGCGATGAACGGATGCGTCTGGCTCGCAAGGAGCGTGAACAGGAGCGCGAAGCTGCTGAGCGCCGCGAACGGGAAGCACGCGAGCACGCCGCCCAACTGGAAAAGCAGCGCGCCGAGCGAGAAGCGGCCGAGCGTCGTGAGCAGCGTGAGCACGAAGAGCGTCTGCGCCGCTTCGACCTGGAGCGCGAGGAGCGCGAACGTCGTGAACAGCGAGAGTTCGAGCTGGCCCGCGAGGCACGTGAACGGGCCGACCGCGAGCACCGTGAACAGCAGCAGCGCTCCGTTCATGAACGCGCGCAGAACGCCGCTCCTGACCGCCAGCCGCAGCCCAGCACAGCGGGCAATCAGCCGTCGCCGATGGTCGTCGCTGCGCCCGCAAAGCTGAGCGAGGAGGAGGCACTGGAGGTCATCCGTACCGCCGATCCGAGTAACACCGTGCGACAGCTCGCCGAGCGAACCGGCTGGTCAGTCGGCTGGGTCAGCGTGCGCCTGCGCGAACTTCAAAGCGTGGCCGGAGAGCCGGCCACAGCATCTCAGTAGCCCGCGGGGTCCGGTCTCAACCGACCAAAGCAGCGGCCGGACCCCGCTCGTTCCTCCCAGTGGAAGGACAGTTGGAAGTGAATCACGAGGACAACGAGCGAGAGCTGTTCAAGCGGCTTGAAGCCGAAGTGTTCGCCGACTCACCCGCCGAAGAGAGTGGCGATGTAGTCGACTTCGACAAGGCCCGGACGACCCGATCCGACACGAACGGATCGGCGGACGGGCCTGGTGTCGAGTCGGATGACGATGACGCCGATCGGCCGCGGCCGGTCGACGGCCCGCAGCCGAAGGACCCGGGGCTGATGGGCCAGGCGCGTGAGGCCGGGCGGCGGGAGTTGGTGCCGTCCTGGCTGAAGACCCGTGCCGAACTGGGTACGGCGGTGCGGTGGCTGGCCGCGTACGTGGGGCACATCGTGGCCTTTCACGCTCTGCGTTCGCCGGTCTACGCCGGCCGCCTGCTGCGGCACACCCCGCGTGGTATCGGACGCAGTCTGCGCGGCTGGCGCCGGTGGGCCTCCGACGCTGAGGGCGCGGGGCTGCGGTCCGCAGAGGCGTTTCGGGAGCACACCGGCGAGTACCTGAAGCTGTCCCGGCAACGGGATCGGCGCGTGCGCTGGCGCGGCGCGGTGACGGTGGTCATGCTGCCGATCCTCACCACGGTTGCGTTGCTCTTGGCCTTCGCCGCCCCGTGGTGGATCCAGACGCTCGCCATCGCTACGGCGGTCGGGGTGTTCGGTGTGGTCGGGGCGCCGGCCGATGCGCCGATCTCGCAGCATGCGGTGGTCAAGACCGAGGCGCCGAAGCTCACCGCTTCGATGGTGACTATCGCGCTGGGGGCGCTGGGCAACGCGGAGCTGAACGCGGCCATCAAGAAGGGCGCGGGGCTGCGCTTCACCTCGGAGATCCACCGCGACGGACCGGGCTGGCGGGCGGACATCGAACTGCCCCCGGGGGTGACGCCGGATGACGTCATCGACAAGCGCAAGGAACTGGCCTCCGGGCTGCGTCGGAAACTGGGGTGCGTGTGGCCGATGCCCAACCCGGACGACCACGAGGGCACCGTGATTCTGTGGGTGGGGGACCGGCCGATGCACGAGGCGAAGGCGCCGGTCTGGCCGCTGGCGAAGTCGGGCACGGTGGATCTGTTCAAGCCGGTGCCGTTCGCGAACAACCAGCAGATGCGCTGGGTGAACGTCAGTTTGATGTTTGTCGCGTGCGTCATCGGCTCCATCCCGCGCATGGGCAAGACGTTTCTGATGCGCCTGCTGCTGCTAATCGCCGCCCTGGATCCGCGCGCTGAGCTGCACGCCTACGACTTCAAGGGCACTGGCGACTTCCGCCCGCTCAAGCCGGTATGCCACCGCTACCGCTCCGGCGAGGAAGACGAGGACATCAAGTACTGCCTCGATGACCTGCGGGAGCTGAAGACCGAGCTGCGGCGCCGGGCGAAGGTCATCAACTCGCTCCCGCTGTCGCGCTGCCCCGAGTCCAAAGTCACCTCCGAGCTGGCCTCGGACAAGCGGCTGCGGCTGCACCCGGTGATGGTGGTCATGGACGAGTGCCAGAAGGCGTTCGAGCACGACAAGTACGGCAAGGAGATCCAGGAGATCGTCACGGACTTCGTCAAGCGCGGTCCGGCGCTGGGCTTCATCACCGTGCTGGCCACACAGCGTGTGGACAAGCACTCCATCCCCACGCCCATCAGCGCGAACGCGGTGCTGCGGTTCTGCCTGAAGGTCACCGGCCAGATGGAGAATGACATGATCCTTGGCACGTCGATGTACAAGGCGGGCTACCGGGCCACGATCTTCTCGTTCAAACGGGACAAGGGCATGGCCTGGATGTCCGGCGAGGAAGACGAACCGACCATCATTCGGGGCACCAAGGTTGATGCGCCGATGGCGGACACGATCGTGGCCCGCGCTCGGAAGCTGCGCGAGGACTACGGCAACGTCACCGGCATCGCCGCCGATGAGGACCTGACCGCCGACGCTGCGGCCGGCTACGACCTGCTTGCCGACATCCGCACCGTCACCACCGCGGAGGAAGAGCGGATCTGGAACGAGCGGATCGCCGCCCGCCTGGCCGAACTGCGCCCGGAGGTCTACGGCGGGTGGAAGACCGAGAACGTCACCACCGCGCTCAAGCCGTACGGGGTGAAGACCACCGGTGTCGCCGGCACGACGGACGCCGGGGAGCGCACCACCCGCCGCGGCATCGTCCGTGCCCACATCCTCAAAGCGATTGCGGAGCGTGACGACAAGCGGGACGCGGCCTGACGGTCGGATGGTGCTACCGGTAGCACTGCAGCCTGCTACCGGTAGCACCCTCGCTAGCACCAAGAAGCCGATCCCACCAGCGACGTAGCGCACAGCACCTACCTGCGACAACCCCACGCAACCCCGCGAAACCAGCCTCGGAGGCTCCCATGTTCACTGCTACCACCATCCCACTCATAGTCACTCTCTGTTACATCGGCCTGTGTGTGGCCAGCCCGTACGGCAACTGCCGCAAGTGCCGCGGCTTCGGCTTCAAGACCAAGATCACCCGCCGCGGCCGGGTCAAGCGCGGCCGTGACTGCCGCCGCTGCCACGGCCACGGCCGCCGCATCCGCATAGGCCGCTGGATCTACAACCGCGCCGCCCGTATCTACCGCGATGCCCACACCCCCGCCCCCGGCACCCGCCCGGGGACCAGGAGCACGGAAGGGACACCCCGCCGATGAACCTGACTATCTCCGTCGTGCTGCTCGCCGGCATCGCCCTGGCCGTAGTGCTGCGCCTGAAGTCCGCCACTCTCACCGGCGCCGTCATCGCCGTCCTGTTCGGCTTCTACCTCGCCGACACCGACGCCGCCCCCACCGTCAACGAACTCGTCACTGCCATCGCCGACGCCGTCCGCGGCATCGGCAACTGACCGGAACGGAGAACGGTTTGAACGCCATCTCTCCCCGTCCGCAGCACATCTCTCTCATGGCCGTCGGCGAGCTGCGCGACGCCTTCACCGCTCTCGACCACGGTGACCGAGGCACCGCCGTCGCCAGCCTCATGGCTATCGATGCCGAGTCATGGCAGGCCATTGAGCGGCGGCTGACTCTCCTCGGCGGAAGCGTCGCCGACCTTCTCAGCGCCCTCGAAATCGAGCCGTGAGCCCATCCGAGCAAGCCAGGGAGAAGAAGTGACATCCGATCCCAACACTGCGGCGTGCCCGCCGCCCGAGGTCGCCTACGCGAACGCGCCGCGCATCGTCCCTGAGATTTCGTGGGTGGCCGGCGCGGCAGCCGACAAGGAATTCGGTGTCCCGATGGGGCGCGAATTCTGGCTCCGAAAGGCTGCCCTGCTTGACCGCATCGCTCTTGCCGAGGTCCAGGTGTACGCGCCCGAAGTCGCCGCCGCAGCAGTCGAGACGGCGGAAGACGCGGCCGGACGACTCGCCGACTTCGATCACACCCACTACACCACGCACGGCCCCATCAAGCCGCTGTTGAACCCGCCCGGCCGGTCTTACCGGCCCTACGTCCGCCAGGAGTATCTGGCCTGGCTCACGGCTCACACCGACTCCTAGCTACGCCCGGAGGCGGCGGCACTCCCGACCAAGGTCGCCCGCCGCCTCCGGTCTCCCTATCCCAACCAGGAAACAGGAGGGCACCAGGATGCCATCTGGGTCCGCAGACGCGCCGTACAGCAATGTGCGCGCTCTGTTCGATCAATCCGAGAACAGCGGTCCGCCGAACGACGTGGAAGCCGAGATGGCCGTTCTCGGCGCCATGATGCTCCGCGCCGAGGCCATCGCTGAGGTGACCGAGACCCTGAACCCGGAGGACTACTACCGGCCCGCCCACGAGACGATTCACCGCGTCATCCTGGCCTTGCACGAAGAGGGCCAACCGGTCGACCCGATCACCCTCACGCACCACCTGGACCGCATCGGCGACCTGCGCCGCGTCGGTGGCGCCAGCCACGTTCACTCCCTCGTCCAGGCCGTGCCCACGGCCGCGAATGCCGGGTACTACGCCGAGATCGTTCACGAACTGGCCGAGCGCCGCCGCCTTATCGAAGCCGGAACGCGTCTCGTACAGGCCGCCTCGACTCCGGACGCCTCTGCGGCCGAAGTACGGGAAGCGCTCGCCCTCAGCGACGAGAAGCCTCCGGACACCTGGCAGGAACCCGTCCCCCTCAACACCCGTCCGACGCTCCCGCCCTTCCCGCTGCACACCTTCCCCGGCTGGCTGCGCGAGTTCGCTGCCGGCATCGCCGAGGAGACGCAGACACCCGTCGATATGGCGGGCTCCCTGGCCCTGTCCGTTCTGGCGACGGCTGCCGGTGGTCGCTGCGTCGTGCAGGTGCGCGGCCGGTGGCGTGAGCCGACCAATCTGTACGTGGTCGTCGCTCTCCCGCCCGCCAACCGCAAGAGCGCCGTCTTCGCAGCGATGACCGGCCCGCTCTACGAAGCGGAAAGGTCGCTCGCGGACGAAATGGCCGGGCGCATTCTGGAGGCCAACCTGACCCGCAGGATGGCACAGGAAGCGGCCGACAAGGCCGCCGCTCGCGCCGCGTCGGCCGAGGGTCCCGAGCATGACTCGCTCGTCGCCGAGGCGATCGGTCTGGCACAGCAAGCCGAAGGGCTCACCGTGCCCGCGCGGCCCCGGCTGCTGGCCGACGACTCCACCCCGGAGACCGTCACCTCCCTCATGGCCGAGCAGGGTGGGCGCCTGGCCGTCATGTCCGCCGAGGGCGGCATCTTCGACATCATCGCCGGGCGCTACTCCGGCACCCCCAACATGGAGGTGTTCCTGAAAGGGCACGCCGGGGACCGGTTGCGCGTCGACCGCCGCTCCCGTGAGGAGTCCATCGAAGCCCCCGCTCTCACGATGGGTCTGGCAGTGCAGCCGACCGTCCTGGAGGACATCGGCAAGCACCGCGGATTCGACGGGCGCGGCCTCCTGGCCCGGTTCCTCTACTCCATGCCGGAATCTCTCGTCGGCTACCGGAACAGCGACCCCGACCCCGTGGCGGACGTCGTCGCCACTCGATACGAGCGCAATATCGTCGCGCTCACGCTCTCCCTCGCGGACTGGACGGATCCGGCCGTACTCCAGCTCACCCCGGCCGCCGACAACACGCTGAAGAGCTACCAGGAAGAGCTGGAGATCCAACTCCGTCCCAAGGGCGGCAAGCTGGGTCACCTCCAGAAGTGGGCGGGCAAGCTGGTGGGCACCGTCGCGCGCATCGCCGGGCTGCTGCACCTGGCCGCCCACCTGCATGACGGCTACGGCAAGGCCATCGATGACAGCACCATGCTGGGTGCCATCGAACTCGGCGAGTACTTCGCCGGCCACGCGCTGAACGTCTTTGACCTCATGGGCGCTGACGCGGCCCAGTCGCGGGCCAAGACGCTCCTGGAGGTGCTGGCAGCGAACGGCTGGGAGACGGTCAGCCGTCGCGACCTCTTCGCCAAGCTCTCCCGCGCCGAGTTCCCCACGGTGGCCGACATGGAGCCGGCCGTCTCCCTCCTGGAGGAACACGGCTACCTGCGTATCCACACACCACCCCGGAACGGCAAGCGCGGCCGTCCGCCGGCGCCGCGTTACCTCATCCACCCGCAGGTACGGGAGGGGCTGGCATGACCACACGCACAGCCCTGCGCGGCACCGTCCGGCCGCACAAACCGCAGAAACAACAAAAACCCCGCGCTTCCAATGCTGACCAGCAGCGCAGCACCCTCGGCCCCGTGCGGAGCCAGCCGCCGCAGAAAGCGACGGAACCGCCGCACAAATACCCGCGCATCGCTGCTCGCAGCCTGGACGGCCAAGCCGACCCGTATTTCTGCGGCGCATTCGATGCTTTCTACGGAAGCCGCCCTGTCGCCGACGAAACCCCAGGTCAGGAGCCAAGTCCGCTGGTTTCTGCGGATTCTGCGGTTTCTGCGGCGAACGTCCGTACCCCAAGCGCTGAAGGGATCACCGTGCAGCACGCCCTGAACCCTCGTGATCACGGCGACATCGACCCGACCATTGCCCTGCTCCCGGTTGAGGAGGCTGCCCGCCGACTCGGTATCGGCAGGACCGTCTGTTACCGGCTCATCAGCGCTGGAGAGCTGGAGTCGGTCACGGTCGGCCGCCTCCGGCGTGTCCCCGCAGACGCGATTCCCGAGTACGTCGCCCGCCTGCGGGCGCTTGGCCGTCCCTTCGTCCAGTCCGCAGCCTGAGAGAGGAGAAACCGTGGGAGACGACAAGAAGCGCGTCCGGCAGCCCAACGGCCGGTCCTCGATCTACCTCGGTCGCGACGGCCGTTGGCACGGCCGCGTCACGGTTGGTGTACGCGACGACGGCAAGCCGGACCGGCGCCACGTCGGCCGGAAGACGAAAGCGGAAGTCGTCGAGGCCGTGAGGGAGCTGGAGCGCATGCGTGACGCCGACGCCGTGCGCAAGCCGGGCAAGCCGTGGACGGTGAAGGCGTGGCTGACGCACTGGATCGAGAACATTGCTCCGCTCGGGGTCAACGAGAACACGATGGTGGGGTACGGCGTGGCCGTGCGGAAGCACCTGATCCCCGGCTTGGGGGCTCACCGTCTCGACAAGCTCAAGCCGGAGCACATCGAGGTCTTCTACGCGAAGATGCAGGCCCACGGAAGCAGGCCCGCGACCGCCCACCAGGTGCACCGCACCTTCCGCACCGCTCTCAACGAGGCGGTGCGCCGTGGCCACCTGGCGAGGAACCCGGTGCAGTTGGCCAAGGCGCCGAGGGTGCGCGAAGAAGAGGTGGAGCCATACAGCGTCGAAGAGGTGCGGCGGTTGCTCCGCGCGGCCGACAGGCGCCGCAACTCGGCACGGTGGGCCGTGGCCCTTGCCCTCGGGCTCCGGCAGGGTGAAGCGCTCGGGTTGAAGTGGACCGATGTGGACTTGGACCGAGGGGTTCTCATGGTCCGGCGTAGTCGGCGGCGGCCCCGCTACACGCACGGATGCGGGAGCCGCCCGTGTGGGCGCAAGGCCGGGTACTGCCCGCAGCGCCAGCGGACCAATCCCGAGACGGCCGACACGAAGTCTCGCGCCGGTCGGCGTGCGGTCGGGCTCCCTCCACAGCTTGTGGACTTGCTACGCAAGCACAAGATCCGTCAAGACACCGAGCGGGAGGCGGCAGAGGACGCCTGGCATGACGAGGGATGGCTGTTCGCGACGCCGACCGGTCTGGGATCGCCTCCGCGCACCGACTACGACGAGTGGAAGGAGTTGCTGCGCGACGCGAAGGTACGCGACGGCCGGCTACACGATGCCCGACACACGGCGGCGACAGTGCTGCTGATCCTCGGAGTCTCCGAGCGCGCCGTCATGGGGCTCATGGGATGGTCGACCACCGCCATGGCCGCGCGGTATCAGCACATGGTCGATTCTGTCCGCAGCAACGTGGCGCGACAGGTTGACGGGCTCATCTGGAAGCCGGACGGAGACGGGCCGGACGACGATGACGACGGGCTTGCGGGAGCCCTCGTACCGGCCAACTGAGACCAAAACTGAGACCAGATACACGAAGGCCGGGCCTGTCGCGGGCCCGGCCTTTCGTGTTTCTGCACTTCAGTGGCGGTAGCGGTGGGATTTGAACCCACGGTGGAGTTGCCCCCACACTCGCTTTCGAGGCGAGCTCCTTCGGCCGCTCGGACACGCTACCGCCACGCAGCTTAGCCCACCTGCCGCCGTGAGCAGAAATCGTTACGGGCGCGGTTCGTCCGTCGCCGGGGTGTCGCGGAAGAACGCGGTCAGCAGGGCGGTGGCGGGCCCGGCCAGGACGTGGGGGACGACCTCGGGGCGGTGGTTCAGGCGGCGGTCGCGGAGTACGTCCCAGAGGGAGCCCGCCGCGCCCGTCTTCGGGTCGCGGGCGGCGTAGACGACGCGGTCGACGCGGGCGAGGACCGCGGCGCCCGCGCACATCGTGCACGGCTCCAGGGTGACTACCAGCGTGCAGCCCGTCAGCCGCCAGCCGCCCAGCTCCGCCGCCGCGGCGCGCAGCGCCAGGACCTCCGCGTGCGCCGTGGGGTCGCCCGTCGCCTCGCGTTCGTTCCTGGCCCTGGCGAGGATCCGGCCCGTGGGGGGCGCGGAGATCAGCGTCTCGTACGGGTCGCCGGACGCGTCGGCCGGGCCCACGACCACCGCGCCCACCGGGACGTCCCCCGTCAGAAGGGCGCGCTCCGCCTCCGCGAGGGCCGCGCGCATCGGCGGTGCCCACAGCTCCTCGTACGGGCCGGTCTCCGCTCCGCCGCCGGGCTCCGTCAGCGGACCGTCTCCAGCACGTCCGCCGCGCCGAGCAGGTCGGCGATCTCGTTGACCGCGTCGCCGTGCAGCGCCAGCAGCTGCTTCTCCGAGACCCCGAGGTCCGCCAGCAGCTCCGAGTCGCCCACCGGGCCCGCCGGCGTGCCGGGAGGGGCGTCCGGGTCGGCGTCGGAGTCCGCGTCGGCGCCGGTGTCGGCGTCCGGCTCGCCGTCCTCCGTGCCGTCCAGGTCCGTCAGGCTGTCGAGCGCGCTGTCGTCCTCCGGCTCCCGGCCGAGCAGCTCGGGGGTGAGCAGGATCTCCCCGTACGCGCTGCGCCCCGCGGCGGCGGCGTTCGAGACGAAGACGCGCGGGTCGTCCTCACCGTCTATACGGATGACGCTGTACCAGATGTCCTCCTGTTCGAGCAGCACCAGTACGGTCTCGTCTGCGTCGGCCGTCGCCTCGCGGGCGAGGTCGGCCAGGTCGTCCAGCGTCTCCACGTCGTCGAGCTCTGTATCGCTCGCTTCCCACCCGTCTTCGGTGCGCGCGAGCAGTGCGGCGAAGTACACCGTGACTCTCCCACTGGTCCTAGGTGTGCCGGGCCGGGTGGTCGAGCTTGCCTGCTCTCTCCCCCCGACCTGGGGCGGGGGACCCGCCCTCACCGGAATCGTGACAGAAACCTGCGCTGTCTGCGGGGTCTTCCGCTGTGCGTCGTGAATTGGGCTGCCGCGAGGCCCGCCTTCCGCCGCCGATCGGCCGTCTACCAGCGGAACGTCCGCATGCGGTGGACGTGCCGCCGCCGCGCCGCCCGGGCGCGCCGCGGCTGGACGCGCGCCCGCAGTTGCTCGGCTTCGTGCAGGTCGCGCAGGAAGGCGGCGCGGCGCCGGCTGCGGGCGTCGGACGTCTCGGTCAGCGGATCACCGCTGCGCAGATCACGATCCGGCATCCCACACCTCCAGCGTCCGGACGGGCCGGGGGACATATCCACCTTGCACCCGGTTGGCGGTTGTGTGCGAACCGCGGCCCGTTCCTCCACGCGTACCCCCCGGCCCCCACGCGTATCCGTGTCCGGCCGGGACTCGGATAGATTCGGGAGCATGCGGATTCACGTGGTCGACCACCCCCTGGTGGCACACAAGCTCACCACGCTGCGCGACGAGCGCACGGACTCTCCCACCTTCCGTCGGCTGGCCGACGAGCTGGTGACGCTCCTCGCGTACGAGGCGACGCGCGACGTCCGCACCGAACAGGTCGACGTCCGCACGCCCGTCGCCGAGACCACCGGCGTGCGGCTGGCGCGGCCCCGGCCGCTCATCGTGCCGATCCTGCGCGCCGGCCTCGGCATGCTCGACGGCATGATGCGGGTGCTGCCGACGGCGGAGGCCGGCTTCCTCGGGCTGATACGCGACGAGGAGACCCTGCAGCCCAGCACGTACGCGAACAGGCTGCCCGAGGACCTGTCCGGGCGGCAGGTCTACGTCCTGGACCCGATGCTGGCCACCGGCGGCACGCTCGTCGCGTCGATCCGCGAGCTGATCCGGCGGGGCGCGGACGACGTCACGGCGATCTGCCTGCTGGCGGCGCCGGAGGGCACGGACGCGGTGGAGCACGAGTTGGCGGGCGCGCCGGTGACGGTGGTCACGGCGGCGATGGACGAACGGCTGAACGAGGCGGGGTACATCGTGCCGGGCCTCGGCGACGCCGGGGACCGGATGTACGGGACCGCCTAGCGGCAGGCGGGCGGGCCCCTGTGCCGTCGCCCGGTTGGCGGCATGGTCCCCGGGGTTTCCTGGGCCGGGCGGTGCGGTCGCCGGCTTCGCTACGGGACCGGGTGCCGCCCCTCCTGCGTCCCCGTCCTCAGTCGCACGCCCCCGGCTTCGCCTTCGCCGGTGCGACCAGCGCCTTCAGCGCCGCCTTCGCCTCCGCCGGCTTCGCCAGCCCGCGGAACTCGTCGCCGATGATCAGGTCGACCACCGCGCCCTTGCGCTCCACGGCCTTCGGCTCCGCCTCGGCCAGCTGGGTGCCCAGCACCTTCAGCTCGCCGTCCACCGTCCCCGGGGCGCCGAGCAGCACGCCGGGGCCGCGTACCTTCTTGTCGTACTGAGCGGGCGCGTTGTCGACCTTGCCGATCTTGAACCCGCGCTTCTTCAGCTCGTCGGCGGTCTTCTGCGCGAGGCCGGTCCTGGCGGTGGCGTTGAGCACGTTCACCTCGACCCGTGCGGGCGCGGGCAGGCTCGACGGCTTCTTCTCCGGTCCGGTCCCCGGACTGCTCTCCGGCTTCTTGCCCTCGCCGGACTTCGCGCCCGTGTCGCCCGTGCCGCAGTCCTGGGGCGTACGGGCCTGCACGGACTGCTCGTCCTCACCGCCGCCCGTGAACGCGTCGACGAGCTGCAGCGTGCCCCAGCCGACGACCGCGACCGCGAGCACGGCACCGAGCAGGGCCATGACCTTCCGGCGCCGGCGGTTTCGCCGCATACGCGGATACTTGGTGCCCTTGATGCGGTACGGCCCGCCCATCTCGGGGGGCGTCAGCATGCTCATGGCGGCAGCGTAGTAGCCGGAAGGGGCCGTGCCTACTAAATGATCTATGCGGGGGGCCCGGGTCCCCTCGAAAGGGGCAACGGACTGGTCAGTCCAGCTCAAGCACGCGCGCGTGCAGCACCTGGCGCTGCTGCAGCGCCGCCCGCACCGCGCGGTGCAGTCCGTCCTCCAGATAGAGGTCGCCCCGCCACTTCACGACGTGGGCGAAGAGGTCGCCGTAGAAGGTCGAGTCCTCGGCGAGCAGTGTCTCCAGGTCCAGTTGCTGCTTCGTCGTCACCAACTGGTCGAGGCGTACCGGGCGTGGCGCGACGTCAGCCCACTGGCGGGTGGACTCCCGGCCGTGGTGGGGGTACGGCCTCCCGTTTCCGATGCGCTTGAAGATCACACGGAAAGCCTACCGGGGATGCGCCTCCGGGCGCAGCAGTGATGCACAGGAGCACCAAGTCAGCGGCAAGTACGAGGCAAGGCGCAGACAAGGGGAGAGCGGCAGGAGCGAAGCGGGAGGAGGCAGAAGCGGGCGAAAGCAGAGGAAGGGGCGGGGCCGGAGCGGCGGGAGGCACGAAGGGAGCCCGGGCCGTCCTCGGCCCGGGCTCCCCCGGCGGCTGTGCTACGCCGTCACGCGCTCACCGCTCCGCGTGGTCGTCGTGCGCACCCCCGCCGCTGCCCTCGTCGCCCTCGGTGGGCACGAACGACACCGGCTCGCGCAGCGAGCTGACGTCGTGCGCGTACGTCCCGACCGCGTTGGCGATGACGTCGATGTTCGCGTCGAACGCCGGCATGCTGATGTTGTCCAGGTCGTCGCACGCCGCGTGGTAGCACGGGTCGTACGCGACGCCCGCGGTGCCGCCGAACTTCACGGCCTGCGCCTCGGTCTTCGTCCCCTCCGCGCCCGTGAACGTACCGCCGGACGGGATGCCGACCTCGATGAACGGGCCGTAGTCGGAGCGGCCGGTGAAGTCGGTGCCCTCGTGCGGCATGCCCTTCTTGTCCATGAAGTCGGTGATCTGCCGCTCCAGCTGCGCCGAGCCCTCCGGGCCCGGGCCCTCGCCGACGCCGTCGGAGTCGTCGCCGTCGTAGACGAAGAGGCCGTAGTTCGGCGACGCGACCATGTCGAAGTTGAGGTACAGCTCGATGTCCCGCAGCTCGCGCGGGGTCAGCCGGCCGACGTAGTCCGTGGAGCCGACGAGGCTCAGCTCCTCCGCCGACCAGAACGCGAAGCGCACCTGGTTGCGCGGCTTCTTCTCCGCCTTCGCCAGCTCCTTCGCGACCTCCAGCAGCGCCGCCGAGCCGGAGGCGTTGTCGTTGATGCCGGAGCCCTCGGGGACGGAGTCGAGGTGCGCGCCGAGCATGACGGTGCGGTCCTCGGCGCCGCGCTTGGTCTCGGCGATGACGTTCCGCGTCGTTCGCGGCTCGACGATCATCTGGATGTCGACGCTGACGGTGACCTCGCCCTGCGCCAGCAGCGCGGCCAGCGCCTCGCCCTCGGCCTTGGTGATGCCGCCGGTGGGCACCTTGACGGCGTCGGCGTCACCGAGGGTGCCGTTGAGGGCGCCCGCGGTGTTGTTGTAGATCACGGCGGCGACGGCGCCCGCGTCCGCGGCGTTGCCCTGCTTGACGGCGAAGTCGCAGCCGCCGCGCTGGACGAGCGCGACCTTGCCGGTGTAGTCGCCGCCCGCGAAGTCGCCGGGCTCGCAGCCCGAGGTGCCGTCCGCGTCGACGGGCGCGGCGGCCAGCGGTGCTTCGAGACCGCCCTCGGGGGTCGCCTTCGAGAAGGTCATCGCGTATATCTCGATGTCCCGCGCCTCGGGCGAGACGACGGCGAACTCGTCCTTCAGCGTCTCGGAGTAGGTGAAGTCGAAGGTGTCGTACTCGACGTCGTAGCCGGCCTTCTTGAGCTGGTCGTAGACGTACGCGGCGGACGCCTCGTAGCCCGGCGAACCGGCCGCGCGGTGGCCGCCGTTGCGGTCGGCGAGCCGCTGGAACGCCTTGAGGTGCTTGTACGCGTCCGAGGCGCTCGACGTGCGCACCAGCTCACGGGCCAGCTTCGCGCCGTCCTTCGCCGGAGCCGCGGCGCCGGCGGGCGCCGAGCTGGCCAGGAGCAGGGGGACGGCGAGGGCGGCCGCGCCCAGCGCAGCCGTGAATCTTCGAGGGAACACAGGAGTCCTTCCGACGTCTTAGGTGGGCGAACCTGTCCGGCGTGTGGGGTCTCCTGTCCGCAAGGCGGACGGGGTGCGAGCAACCTAGCGACTCGAACGGCGTTGCGGAATGGGCCGGTGGCCAACCCGTCCCGGTTCCGGGCGCCTTCTTCGCCCTCGGATCTAGGACTTCGGGTTCGCCTGTGTCGTCTTGGCCGCCTTCGCCGCCGCCTTCGCCTCCTGCTTGAACGCCCGCACCTCCGCCAGCGTGTCCGGCCCGGTGATGTCCGCGACCGACCGCCGGCTGCCCTCGTCGCCGTACGCGCCCGCCGCCTCGCGCCAGCCGGCGGGCGTGACGCCGTACTGCTTGCCCAGCAGCGCGACGAAGATCTGCGCCTTCTGCTTGCCGTACCCGGGCAGCGCCTGGAGCCGCCGCAGCAGTTCCCTGCCGTCGTCCACGCCGCGCCAGAGCGCCTCGGCGTCGCCGTCGTACTCGTGCACGAGGTACGCGCAGAGCTGCTGGATGCGCTTGGCCATCGAGCCCGGGTAGCGGTGGACGGCCGGCTTCTCGGAGAGCAGCGCGGCGAACGCCTCGGGGTCCTGCGCGGCGATGGCGTGGGCGTCGAGGTCGTCGCCGCCCATGCGGTGGGCGATCGTGTACGGGCCGGAGAACGCCCACTCCATGGGCACCTGCTGGTCGAGGAGCATGCCGACCAGGGCGGCCAGCGGGCTGCGGCCGAGCAGCGCGTCGGCCTCCGGCTGCTGTGCGAGACGGACGGTGACGTTCATACGAGCATCATGGCAGCACGTCGCCGCGGGCCCGCCGGGCAACACGCAGCGGGGCAGTACGCATCGGGCAGTACGCAGCGCGGCGGCACGCGGCCGGGCAGCACACGGGCCGCCGGGCACACGCGGGCCCCCGGCACGCGCCGTTGCGCGCCGGGGGCGGACGGGGGGCCTGCTCAGGCGCCGGCCGGGAGGTGCTTCGCGCGATGGCGGATCCGGATCGCGGTGGCGATCTCGATGACGCCGACCGCCAGCAGCCAGGCGCCGGCGAGGTAGGTGAGGATCGCGATCGACGTCAGCGGCGAGACGATCAGCACGATGCCGGCGAGCGCCGAGATCACGCCGAGGCCGATCTGCCAGCCGCGCGCCGGCATCGCCTCGTCGGAGCTCGCGGCGACCGCCTGGGTGATGCCGCGGAAGAGCCAGCCGATGCCGATCCACAGGGCGAGCAGCAGGATGGACTGCAGGGCGCTGCGGAAGCACAGCAGGCCCAGCAGGATGCACAGGGCGCCGCTGATGAACGCCATCACGCGCAGCGCAGTGGAGGCGTGCGTACCGAACGCGGCGACGAGCTGCATCACGCCGATGACCAGGAGGTACAGGCCGAAGAGGATGCCGACGACGCGGAGCGTCTCGCCGGGCCAGGCCAGCGCGAGGACGCCGAGGACGAGGGCGGCGACGCCCGCGAGCAGCACCGCCTGCCAGGCGCCTCTGGCGAGGAGGCCGAGGGGGCCTTCGGGGACGGTGTCGCGGTCGCGGTGGGCGGTGCGCTCCGGGCCGCCGCCGCCCTCGGGGGGCGGGCCGCGGTGCTCGTCGCCTTCGACGACGGTGAACCGGCGCTCCCGGGGGGTGGCGGGGGACGCGGCTCGGGGTTCGTCCACGCGGCGGGTGCGGTCGCCGACGGGGTGTACGCCGTCGTCGGCGGGGCGTATGCCCTCGTCCGCGGAGTGGCCGGGGCGGTGCGGTGCCGGGTCGGTGCTCATGCTCCAGGCTGTGAGCGGGTCCGGCCGGACTGCCACCGGCGTTGGGCCGTACGGGTGATGCGTACGGCCGCTGCTCAGCCCTGCTCCAGCTCCTCGGCGAGCACCGTCAGATGGCTGCGCCGCACTTCTTTCGTGCTGGTCAGGAGGGTCAGCGGCCCTTTGGCGTACAGCTCGCGCAGCCGCGCCAGCGCCGCCGCGTGCTCGTCCTCGGACAGCTCCGCGCGGTAGCGCTCGGCGAAGTCCGGGAAGCGGTCGAAGTCCGCGTGCAGATAGTGGCGCAGGTCGTCCGAGGGCGCGATGGCCTTCAGCCACTCGTCGACGTGCGCCTTCTCCTTGGCCATGCCCCGCGGCCAGAGCCGGTCGACGAGGACGCGCGTGCCGTCGTCGGGTTCGGGGTCGTCGTAGACACGCCGTATCCGGGGAGGTGCGTGTTTTGTCGTCATACGTCCACGGTAGCCGTGCGGCGAGCCCCCCGCGCCCGCCGCACGGCACCGCTCACTCCTCGTCGGCCCCGTGTCCTTCCGCCGCCACCGCCCGGAGCAGCCCGCCCGCCGGCGGCACGTGACCGCCCGCCGGGGAGCCGGCCGCCAGCCGGGGGAGCAGCTGTGCCGCGAGGAGGGTCGTGAGGGCGGATCCGTCGCCGCCGCCTCCGCCGCCGTCCGTGCGGATGACCGTCGGCTGCGGCGCGCTGCCCGCGAGCGTCGCGCCCACCTCCAGCCGCCGCCTGGCCAGCTCGTACTGGAGCACCGCGCGGTTGTCGCGGTACGCCTGCGCCAGCCGGCGCTGCGCCTTCGCCTCGTTCTCGGCGGCGATCAGGCCGCTGCGCCCGCGGGTCTCGATCTCGAAGCGGACCTTCTGCGCCTCGGTCTCCTGCTGCTCCAGCAGCCGGGCGACCTCCTCGCGGGCCCGGTTGAGCGCGGCCTTGACCTCGACGAAGCGCGCGTCGCGCGCCTTCTTCGCCCGCTCGATGTCCATCTGCAGGTTGTCGATGCGGCGCTTGCGGGTCAGGCCCCACTCCTGCTCGTACGCGGTCCGCTCCTTCGCGACCCGCTCGCGGGTCGCGAGGTGCTGCTGGTACTGCGTGGGCAGCTGCACGTCGGGGATGTTGGAGCCGGTGATGCGCACGCCGTAGCGGGCCAGTTGGTGGTTGAGCAGGTCCTGCATGTCCGCGACGTCCGAGCCGCGCAGGTCGTACGCGCGCTCCGTGCGCACCCGGCGGGCCCGCTGGCGGATCGCGTCCTGCACGGCACTGGAGAGCACCAGGTCGAAGTTGCCGGCGCCGATGGTGCGGACGAAGAGCACCGCGTCGGTGATCCGGAACTTCAGGAAGAACTCGATCGAGCGCAGCGGCACGTTCTCCTGCGTCGGGCACGCCATGACCGGCGCCGAGTACGGGATCTCGGTGGCCGTGTCGACGACGAAGTCGACGCGCGACCAGGGGTGCCAGACGAAGTGCCGGCCCGGGCCGAGCGTGCGGGCGATGGCGCCGTAGCGGGTGAGGACGCCGTTCGTCCCCTGCTCGATCTTCACGATCGACGAGCGCCACCACCACAGCACGCCGCCGATGAGCAGGACGACGCCGGTGGCGTACGAGGCCGCCGCCAGCGCGTCGTACGCGCCGGAGCTCCAGCCGTCCTCGCTGCCGCTCTGCAGCCCGGCCATCACGCCGGTCGCCAGCGCCAGCAGCGACAGCCACAGCGGCACCATCCACCACAGCCGGCGGCGGTGGCGGGGGATGATGACGGGGATCAGGGTGCCGGCCTCGCCGCCGCGCAGCAGTTGGGGGATGTCGCCCCAGGCCGCGACGAGTTCGGAGATGACCGACCTGCGCTTCATGGCCGCCGTGCTCATGCTCCCGCCTCCTCGTTGCCGTAGCCCTCGGGCGCGGGCCCGAAGCCCGTGCTCTCGTGTCCGTAACCTTTGTTCGCGGCGCCGAACCAGGCACCGCCGTCGGCACCTGCGCCCGCGGCCTGCGGCTCCACGGGCTGCGCCCCCGCTGCCTGCGCCGCCAGGGGCTGCGGCTCGGCCGCCTGCGGGGCCTCCGTCTGCGGGGCCCCGTCCGTGCTGCCCGCCGGGGCCGGCACCGGCGCCGGCCGCTCGGCCTCGCGCAGCGCCCGGATCTCCGGCTCGCGCTCGGCGATCCGCGCCGCGACCTCGGTCAGCCGCTCCCGTACGGCCGCCATCTCGGCCTCCGAGAACAGGTCCGCGCCGTGCTCGCCGATCAGCTCCCGGGCCAGGGCCAGGAAGTCGACGCCGGCCGCGCCGCCGTCCTTGCCGTCCACCGGCCCGCCGATGCGCAGCAGTTGCGGCAGGTGGTCGGCGACCTGCTCCAGGGTGTCGAGGACCTGCTGCTGGTAGCGGTACTCCAGGATCTCCGGCGCCTCGGCCGTCGTCACCGCGCGGATGTCGAGCGCCTGCGCCTCCAGCAGCGCGGCGTTCGCCCGCGCCTCCGACTCGGCCTGGACGTACCGCTGCCTGGCCAGCGCCTCGGCGCGGTTGGTCTCGCGCTCGACGGCGGTGTCCATCTGGGCCTGGTACTGGGCGATGTCCGCCTGGATCGCGGACAGCTCCTCCTCGCGGGTGGCCAGCTCCTTGCTCAGGTCGCCCTCGTCCTGCTCCTTGCGGAGCTGGAGCGAGTACTCGTGGGTGTACGCCTCCTTGGCCATCCGCACCATCTCGGGCGCCGCGAGGTCCATGCGGTACGGCTGGTCGGAGGGCTCGGCGCTGGTGATGTTGGCGTTGGTCAGCTCGACCGCGGGCCGGAACTGGTGGTTGAGCGCGTCGAGCAGCCGGGTGGTGTCCTCGCCGACCATGTCGTAGATGCCGGCGGCCTCCTGCTCGTAGATGAGGCTGCGGATCGTCTCGCTGACGGCGTTGTTGAGCTTCTCCTCGAAGCCGCGCACGGCGCCGAGGGTGTAGACGAACTCGACCGGGTCGCTGATCCGGAACTGGATGAACAGGTCGATGGACGCCTTCACCCCGCCCTTCGTCGGCGCCTCGCGCACGGGCGCGTTGAAGGGGTACTCGCGGGTGGTGTTGAGGATGTACGAGACCCGCTTCCACGGGTTCAGCAGGATGACCCGGCCGGGGCCGGTGACCTGCTCCAGCTTGCCGAACTTGGTGATCAGTGCATGACACCCGTCGGGCACCATCACCATGCCCTGCCGCCACCACACGAACCCGACGGCGAAGATCGCCAGCACCCAGTAGTGGGCGCCGAACATCGGGTTCGTCAGCACGTCGTCGCCGGCGGCGGCCACCGCGATGGTGCCGATGGCGCCGATGACGAGCAGCAGCGAGACCGGCAGCATGCTGAGGAACGAGCGCCCGCGCGGCAGCACCATCGGGCAGATGGCGTGCACCTGCTCCAGCCCCTCGCGCTTCAGCTCGCTGCGGTTCAGCACCTCCCCGGCCTCGTCCAGCGGCACGGACTGCTGCGTCATGACGGTGTCGAGGCTGCCGCCCTGGTCGCGGGCGGCGGGGAAGTCGGCCGGGTCCATCCCGTCCTCGCGGGGCGCGTCGGTACGCCGGCCCCGGCCGCCTTCCCTGCCCTCGCGGCCCTGCTCCCCGTCGGGCAGCACGCCCCGGCGGCGCAGCTCGTCCTGGGCGAGCTGCCTCGGGTCGTTCCCCTGCATCACGGCCTGCGCCGCGCTTCTTACGGTCTGCGCGCGCGAACGTGCCATATCGTCCCCCTCCTCAAGTCGCGTGATCACTCTCCGCAATCACAACTGTTTCGTACAGCCGTACGCAAGCACAGTCGCGGATCGTGACAACACGGGTACATGGTCATTGCACGATTCCGGCAGTGAAACAGCGTCGGAGCCCGGACGCCCCGCCGCCCCCCTTGCCGGGTGTCCCACCCGCCCCCGCGAATATCAGGTGCGCGCGGGCGGCCCGCCGGTGTCTGATCGGGGGATGGTGATCACGATGAGTACGCCCGAGGTGGCCGGACTCGACGGCGCCGGCCGGATGCTGGCCGCATGGCAGGACGACGCGGGGCCGGTGCAGCTCCACCCCGGCGACCTCGGCTGGTTCCGCCGGTTCGGGGCCGAGCGGACGGCCGCGGCCGTGCGGACCTGGAGCCGGGACGGGGAGGTGCTGGCCGTCGGGCTGCTCGACGGGCCGGACCTGCTGCGGCTGGGCATAGCCCCCGGGGCGCTGCACGACGCGGAGCTGGCGCGGCGGATGGCCGAGGACGTGGCGGTGCCGGAGCGGGGTGTGCTGCCGGCGGGCGAGGTGTACGTCGCCGCCCCGGCCGGCGCCCTCGGGCCGGAGCTGCTGGCGCGGGACGGCTGGGCGGTCGACGAGCCCTGGACGCCGCTGCGCCGCGACCTCCGCGAGCCCGTACCCGATCCCGGCGTGCACGTCGAGGTGGTCGGGCCCGCGCAGGCGGCCGAGCGGGCGGCGGTCCAGCGCGCGGCGTTCGGCAAGTCCACGTTCACCGAGGACCGCTGGCACCTGGTCGCGGCGGCGCCGCCGTACGCCGACGCCCGCTGCCTGCTCGCCCGCAACGACCGGGGCGAGGCCGTGGCCGCCGTGACGGTGTGGTCGGCGGGCGAGGGCAGGCCGGGGCTGATCGAGCCGATGGGCGTCCACGCGGAGCACCGCGGCCACGGCTACGGCCGGGCGATCACGGTCGCCGCGGCCCGCGCGCTGCGGGAGCTGGGCTCCTCCAGCGTCGTCGTGGACACGCTCGCGTCCAACACCGCCGCCGTCGCCACCTACCGGTCCGCCGGCCTCCGGCAGCTGCCGGACATGCTGGACCTGCGCCGCAGCGCCTAGGGCGACTTCTCCGCCGCCGCCGCCGCCTCGGCCGCCTCAGCCGTCTCCGACGCTCCCGGCGTCCCCGCCGCCCCGGCGGGGTCCACCGCGCCGCCCGTCAGCCAGGCCGTCACCTCGCGCAGCTCCGCCGCGTGCGCCCGCGGGTCGAACCCGTCGTCCGTCGCCGCCAGGTACACCGCGTCGATGAGGGTGACGAGCCAGCGGGCCGCGCGCGGGGGCGGGAACGCGGGGCGGTGGCCCCGGGCCGCCAGCCGGTCGAGGAGGGTGGTCAGGGCCGCCAGGGTCCGGGACTCGTCGTCGCCGAGCAGCCCGGCGAACTTCTCGTCGCGGCTCGCCTGGAGCAGCGCCGCGGCGATCAGGCCCGGGGCCTGGGGGTCGTCGAAGTCCGCGGTGAGCCGGTCGAAGAGGAGGGCGAAGCCCTCCCGGGGGTCGTCGGCGGCCAGGGCGCGGTCGCGGATCTCCGCCGTCCGGGCCAGGTCGTCGGCGAAGAGGGCGTGGAAGATCGCCTTCTTGGTGGGGAAGTAGTGGAAGAGCGTCCCCGAGCCGATGCCCGCCCGCCGGCAGATGCGCGCCGTCGACGTGCCGTCCATCCCGTTCGCCGCGAACTCCTCGGCCGCCGCGGCCAGGATGCGGGCCCGCTTGCGGGCGTGCTGCTCGGGGTCGACGGTGCGCATGACCGCCGAATATACGGTGTGAGCGGCGGGGCCGACCGGCGTAGGGTCGCGCCCATGTCTGCTGCCCGGATGCACGCCGACGAGGCGGAGATGGACGCCGGCCTCGTACGACGCCTGATCGCCGACCAGTTCCCGCAGTGGGCCGCGCTGCCCGTCGAGCGGGTCCCCTCCGGCGGCACCGTCAACGCCGTCTTCCGGCTGGGCGGCGAGCTGGCGGTGCGGATGCCGCTGACCGGTGGCGGCGCCAAGGACGTGGACCTGGAGCACACCCACCTGCCGAGGCTCGCCGCCCTCCTGCCGCTGCCCGTGCCCGAGCCCGTCGCCAAGGGCGAGCCGGGCGGCGGCTACCCGTATCCCTGGAGCGTCTGCCGCTGGCTCCCCGGTACGATCCTGCCGCCCGACGCCGGCGTCGCCGCCCCCGGGCCGCTCGCGGGCCAGCTCGCCGGCTTCGTCAACGCCATGCGCGCCGCCGACCCGGCCGGGGCCCCGGCCTCGTACCGCAGCGAGACCCTCGCCGACCGCGACGCGGGCACCCGCGACGCCCTCGCCCGGCTCGTCCCCGAGGACGGCGTGGACGTGCCCGCCGTGACCGCCGCGTGGGAGGCCGCCCTGCGCGCGCCCGCGTACGCCGGGGCGCCGGTGTGGCTGCACGCCGACCTGTCCCCCGGGAACATCCTGCTCACCGACGACGGCCGCCTCGGCGGCGTCATCGACTTCGGCTGCATGGGCCTCGGCGAACCCGCCGTCGACCTGATCGCCGCCTGGAACCTCTTCACCGGCCCGGCGCGCGAGGCGTTCCGCGCCGCCCTGGCGGGCGCGGACGGCCGCGGCGTCGACGAGGCGGCGTGGGCGCGCGGGCGCGGGTGGGCGCTGTCGATCTCGCTGATCCAGCTGCCGTACTACCGGCACACCAACCCGGCCATGGTCGCCAGTTCGAAGTTCGTCATCGACGAGGTGCTGGCGGACGGTTAGGGTGGTGCGCATGACCCGGCGACATTGATTCACACGGACATTCCGGCGGACCGGCCGTCCCGCGGGGCGGCTTGCGGCCTGCTTCTACGCGTACTCGTTCCTGGACGACTTCGTCCTGCTCTACCCCGTGTACGCGCTGCTCTTCGCCGACCACGGACTGTCGCTGTGGCAGATCTCGTCCCTCTTCGCCATCTGGTCGCTCTCCTCCGTCCTGCTCGAAGTCCCCTCCGGGGCCTGGGCCGACGCGTTCTCCCGGCGCCTGCTGCTCTGCGCCGGTCCGCTGCTGGCGGCCGCGGGGTTCGCGCTGTGGGTGCTGGCGCCGTCGTACTGGGCGTTCGCGGCGGGGTTCGTGCTGTGGGGCGCGAAGGGCGCGTTCGCGTCGGGGGCGCTGGAGGCGCTGCTCTACGAGGAGTCGGTCCGCGCGGGCGCGGGGGACCGGTACGCGCGCACGCTGGGGCGGGGGCGCGCGGCGGGCACGCTGGGCGTGATGGCGTCGATGGCGGTGGCGGCGCCGGTGTTCGCGGTGGGCGGGTACGCGGCGGTGGGGGCGGCGAGCGTGGCGTCCTGCCTGCTGGCGGCGGCGGTGGCGACGCGGTTCCCGGAGCACCGGGCAGCTGCCGCCGGCGCGGAGACCCCGCAAGAGCCGGGTCCGGCGGGTGGCGAGGCGGCGCTGGAAGGGGAGCCACCGCCGGGCGGGGCCGCGGGCGGCACCGCCGCTGACCCCCGGGGCGAGCACGGCGCGCCCCCGGGCGCCGACGCCGGTCCCGAGTCCTCCGGCTCCCCCGAATCCGGTGACGCCGAGTCCGGTGACCCCGAGTCCGGTTACCCCGAGCTGGGCTGGGCCGGGACCCTCCGTGCCGGGTTCGCCGAGCTGCGCGCCGATCGCTCCGTCCGCGGCGCCGTCCTCCTCGTCCCCGCCGTCTTCGCCGTCTGGGGCTCCCTCGACGAGTACACCCCCTACCTCGTCCGCGAGTCCGGCGTCGCCGACCCCCGGGTCCCGCTGTACCTGCTGCTCGTCTGGGCCGGCGTCGCCGCCGGCGGGCTGCTGGCCGGGCGGGTCGAGGAGCGGGGCCGGGCCGGGCGGACCCCGGCGGGGGTGCTCGCGGCGCTGCTCGCCGGCTCGGCGGTGGCGCTGGGCGCGGGCGGGCTGCTCGGTACGGCGGCGGGGATCGTGCTGGTGGGTGTCGCGTTCGGCGGGTTCCAGGTGGCGACCGTGCTCGCGGAGGCCCGGTTGCAGGAGCGGATCACCGGGCCGGCGCGGGCGACCCTGACCTCCCTGGCCGGTGTCGGTACGGACCTGGGGACGATCGCCGTCTACGGCGCGTACGGGGTGCTCGGCTCGGCGGCCGGGCTCGGGCACGGGGCGGCGTTCGCGGTGTGCGCGCTGCCGTACCTGGTCATCGCGCCGCTGCTGCTGCTGCGCGGCCGGAGGCGTGACGGGGGGCGCGGCGGGGGGTGAGAGGGGAGGGGTGGTCCGGCGTACGGCGGCGGGGACCGGCGGCGTACGCCGGTCCCCGCCACCGGTCCCCGATGCGGCTACGCGCCGTCCCCCGACAGCGGTGCGTCGCCGGGCACCGAGGTCAGGCCGGCGTGCAGCACGTCCGGGTCGGCCGGGCTGACGGCGAGCGCGCCGATGCCGTGGTGGTTCGAGTGCCGGATCGTCAACTCGTCGTCGTCGGCGTCGAAGCGGTAGAGGTTGGTGCCGCTCCACGGGTCGCCGTACTCGAAGTAGGCGACGTCGGCGTCGGTCGGATCGGGGCGGATCCAGCCGCCGTTGTGGATCACCACGTCCTCGCCGTCCTGGAACTGGTCGACGACGGGTTTGAAGGTGCGGCCGCCGTCGGTGGAGCGGTAGAGGTGCCGGCCGCTCTCGCCCGCCTCCAGCTCGGTGACGTTCAGGGCCTTCGAGTAGACCACGCGCGGATTGACGGGCGAGATGGCCAGCGAGAAGCCGTTGACCTTGTCGCCCGCGGCGCCGAGCTTGGCCCGGCGCCAGGTGCGGCCGGCGTTGTCGCTGGTGAAGAGGCCGGCGTCGCTCACGCCGACGACGATGCGGTCGAAGTCGGCGGTGGCGACCTTCGCGTCGTAGAACATGGTGTGCGGGCCGACCTCGGCCAGCGGGACGGGCGTGCCGATGGCGCGGAAGGTGCGCCCGGCGTCCCTGGACTCCAGCACCCGGCCCTCGTCGGTGACGGCCCGCAGGTGGCCGGTGCGGCGCGGGTTGGCGGTCAGGCCGTAGAGGCCGCCGAGCTTTTCGCCGTCGAAGGCCGGCATCTCCGTGACCGTGCTGCCCGCGACCCGGTAGACGCGGTCGCCGCGCAGCTCCCACACGTAGGCGCCGCCGTCGCGTGCCGGGGAGACGTACCAGTGGCCGCTGCCGAGCTTGGCGATGGTCTCCCAGCTGCAGCCGGAGTCGGTCGACCTGGTCACCCGGCCGTTGATGTCGGTGGCCAGCAGCCGGTTCGGGGCGGCCAGCGTCTCCAGGCCCGTCACCAGCTGGTAGTACGGCGGGCGTTCCGCGGTGGTGGTCGGCGCGAAGCTGGCGCCGCCGTCCCGGGTGTGGGAGAGCGAGCCGTCGCTGACGACCCGGTCGCACGCCGGTGCGTCCCAGTGCTTGCCCGGCTTGCCGTGCCCGGTGCCGGCCTGTGCGGGAGCGGCGGCCGTGAACAGGCTCGCCACGAGCGCTGCGCCGACCGTCACGGTGCCCATCGCGCGGTGCAGGGGTCTCACCAGGATCTCCTCCTCGATGACGTTGTCCTCACCAGGAAGTACCGTGATCGTCTGGATGTCCACGTCCTGCTGCTGGCGAACGGACGCCATGGCGCCCATGCGCCGCTCGCTCTGCCCCCATCAGGCGGGAAATTTCCCATACGCGCCCGGGGGTGCACTGCCCATGTTCGAACCGTTCGGCGTCCTCGCGTCCGACGAGGCCCTGTACCGCCTGCTGCTGCGCCACCCGCCCCTCGACACCGCCCGGTTGGCCGCGGCGGCGGGGCGCACGGAGGCCGAGACCGCACCGGCGGTCGAGCGGCTCGCGGAGCTGGGCCTGGTGACGCTGCTGCCCGGCGCCCCCGTCCGGCTCGTCGCGACCCGGCCGGACGCGGCCGTCGACCAGCTCACGGTGCGCTGGCAGGACCAGGTCGCGGTGGCCAGGACCGCGGCCACCGCGCTGCTCGCCGACCTCCCGGTCGACCGCAGGCACCGCCCCGAGGACCAGGTGGAGATCCTCTTCGGCCGCGGCTCGGTCGCGGCGGCCTTCGACCGGCTGCAGCGGTCGGTGCGGCGGGAGTTGCTGGTCCTGGACCGGCCGCCGTACGCGCAGGAGCCGGCCGAGCCGAACCGGGCGGAGCTGGAGATCCTGGCGCGCGGCGCGCGGGTGCGCGGGCTGTACGCGCCGGAGGCGCTGGAGGTGCCGGGCGCGTTCGACGTCTTCGAGGCGGTCGTCGCGGCCGGCGAGCAGGCCCGGGTGCACACGGACGTGCCGCTGAAGCTCGCCGTCGCCGACGCCTCGACGGCGATCCTGCCGTTCAGCCGCGAGGCCCACGAGATGGTCGACAGCGCGTTCGTCATCCACGAAGGGGCCCTGCTGGACGCGCTGGTGCAGCTCTTCGAGCTGCTGTGGGCGGCGGCCGTGCCGGTGCCCGGCGCCGTGGACGCGGCGGCCGAGAAGGCCGCCGAGGCCGAGGCGGACCGGCAGTTGGTCACCCTGCTCGCGGTGGGGCTGAAGGACGAGGCGGTGGCGCGGCGGCTGGGGGTGAGCGCCCGTACGCTCAACCGCAGGGTGAGCGCGCTGATGCACCGCCTGGGCGCCCGCACCCGCTTCCAGGCCGGCCTGCAGGCCGCGCGCGACGGGGCGTTCGACGTCTGACGCGGCGTCACATCGAAGACCCCCGCGGCCGCTCGGCGGCTCCGGGGGTCTCCGGGGTGCTTGAGTCCGTGAGGCGGGCCTAGGCTCTGTGCCTTAGATGCCGACCGCCCGGTCCGTGCGTGGCAGGGCCTCCGCCAGCACCTCGCGGTGCGTCGGCCTGGCGGCCTCGTACAGGTCGCGGCCCTTCTGCGTCAGCAGGACGAAGATGCCGCGCCGGTCGACGTCGCACATCGCCCGCTGCACCAGCCCCGCCTTCTCCAGCCGGGCCGTCAGCCGCGACGTGGCGCTCTGGCTCAGGTGCGCCGCCTCGGCCAGCTCGGCGGCGCGGCACTTGTCGTGGTCGCAGCCCGCCAGGCCCTCCAGGGCCTCGAACTCGCTCACGCCGATGCCGTGCCTGCTCTGCAACTCGCGCTCCAGCGCACCCCACACCGCCGCGTGACAGGCCAGGAGGCCGTGCCAGCGGTCCACAAGGGCGCGCTCGGCGCCGACGTCGCTCACGCTCACAGACCCCAAGGTAACATGCGCGTGAACCTAATGCGACTTCATTAAATGCGTTGGCATTAGATGTCTCTGCATGTACTGTCGTCCCTCATGAGCTCTTCCGCACCACATCTGTCCACGACGTCGACGAAGTGGGACGCCCGCCTGTGGGGCATCCTGCTCACCGTCTCCCTCGTGGTCGGCCTCGACGCTCTCGACGTGTCGATGGTGGGGGTCGCCCTCCCCTCCATCCAGGCCGACCTCGGGCTGTCCACGAGCACCCTCCAATGGGTCGTCAGCGGGTACGTCCTCACCTACGGCGGACTGCTCCTCCTCGGCGGCCGCACCGCCGACCTCCTCGGCCGGCGGCGGGTGTTCCTCGTCGCCGTCGCGGTGTTCGCCGTCACCTCGCTGCTCGGCGGGCTGGTCGACGACGGCGGGCTGCTGATCGCGACCCGGCTGCTGAAGGGCGTCTCCGCGGCGTTCACCGCGCCCGCCGCGCTCTCGATCATCACCACGACCTTCGCCGAGGGCCCGGCCCGCAACAAGGCGCTCGGGATCTTCGCCGTCTTCGGCGCCAGCGGCTACAGCGCCGGCCTCGTCTTCTCCGGCCTGCTGACCGAGGTCGGCTGGCGCTGGACCTTCTTCCTGCCGTTCCCCATCGCCCTGATCGCGCTCGTCGCGGCCTTCCGCGTGCTGCCGAAGGAGGGGCGGCCGGAGCGTACCGGCGGCTACGACTTCCCCGGCGCGGTCACCGGCGTCGGCGCGATGCTGCTGCTCGTCTACACCGTCGTCGAGGCGCCCGAGGTGGGCTGGGGCGCGGCCCGTACGCTCCTGCAGTTCGCCGTGGCCGCGGTGCTGCTGGCCGCGTTCCTGGCCATCGAGCGGCGCAGCAGCCACCCGCTGATCCGGCTCGGCATCCTGCGCTCCGGGCCGCTGGCCCGCGCCAACCTCGGCGCCGCGGTGTTCTTCGGCGGGTACCTGGGCTTCCAGTTCCTCGTCATGCAGTACCTGCAGTCGGTGCTGGGCTGGTCCGCGATGGAGACGGCGCTCGGCTTCCTGCCGGCGGCGCTGATCGTCGCGTTCGGCTCGCCGCGGATGGAGCCGCTGATCGAGCGGTTCGGCACCACCGTCACCATCGCGGGCGGCGTGGTCGCGCACCTGGTGGCGTACGTGCTCTTCCTCGCCCTCGACCGCGACGCGCCGTACCTGGTCGGCACGCTGCCGAGCATGGTGCTGCTGGGCGTCGGCTTCATGCTGGCGTTCGCGTCCTTCAACATCCAGGGCACCGCGGGCATCCCGGACCACGAGCAGGGGCTCGCGGGCGGTCTGCTGAACACCTCGCTGCAGGTCGGCGGGGCGATCGGGCTGGCGATCGTGACGGCCGTGCTGACCGCCAACGCGGAGGGCGCGACCGGCTCGCAGGCGCTGCTGAACGGCTTCGACCCGGCGCTGTACGTGGTCGCGGGCATGGCCCTGGTCGGCCTGGTGATCGCCCTGTCGGGCCTGCGCGGCGGCCGCCGGCCGCAGGCGGAGCCGAAGCCGGCGGAGGACCGCGAGTACGTCTACGCGGCGGACTGACCACCGCCGCCCGAAACCACGGGGAAGCGGGGGCAGCGGACCCGGGCCGGTCAGGCCCGGGTCCGCTTTCGTCCGGGCTCACTCCCCGGGCTCACTCCCCGGGGTCCTCCTCGTCCGGGTCCACCCCCAGGCTGTGGAGGAACGCCGCTGCCGCGGGGGACGGGCGGGTGCGGGGCCAGACGAGGCGTTCCTCGCGGGACGGGCCGCCCGCGACGCGGACCGTCGCCAGGCCCGTGAGGCGGGGCGCGAAGGTGCTGGGCAGGAGGGCCACGCCCAGCCCGGCGCGTACCAGGTCCGCCATGAAGTCCATCGACGACACCTCGAAGCCCACCGTCCGCCGCAGCCCCGCCGCCGCGAACGCCTCCTCCGACTGCGCCCACGCCGCCGTGCCCGCCGCGAAGTCGACGAACGTCTCCTCCGCCAGCCGCGCCAGGTCCGTCTCCTCCGCGCCCGCCAGCGGGTGGTCCGGCGGGACGACGGCCAGGTGCCGGTCCCGTACGAGCACCCGCTCGCGGACCCCCGCAGCGCGGAAGCCCGTCGGCACCCCGAGCAGCGCCAGGTCGTACGTGCCCTCCGCGACCGCCCGCACCAGGTTCTCGCTCGCCCCCACCGCCAGGCTGATCCGCACCTGCGGGTACGCGTCGTGGAACTCCCGCAGCGCCGCAGGCAGGTTCACCGCCGCCACCGTCGGGATCGCCCCGATCGCCAGCCGACCGCGCACCTCCCCCGTCGCCGCCGCGACCTCCGCGCGGGCCCGCTCCGCCGCCGCGAGGGTCGCGCGGGCCGCGGGCAGGAACGCCTCGCCGGCGCGGGTGGGGCGCACCTTCCGGCTCGTACGGTCGAACAGCCGGGCGCCCAGCTCCCGTTCCAGCTTGCCGATCTGGTGGCTCAGCGCCGACTGGACGACATGGCAGCGCTCGGCGGCCCGGGTGAATCCGCCGGTGTCCGCGACGGCGACGACGTAGCGCAGTTGTTGCAGCTCCATGCGATCCATCGTGATATGAGATGGATCAGATGACAACCATGTGTTGGACTCATCGATGGTGGTGAGCGCAGTCTGAGGCCATGACAACGGACTCGGTATCCGCTCGCGAGGAACCCGCCGGCCTCGGGCGCGGACTCCTGCTGCTCATGGCCACCGCCACCGGCCTGTCCGTGGCGGGCAACTACTTCGCCCAGCCCCTCCTCGACCTCATCGGCCGCGACCTGCACGTCGGCAGCACGCTGGCCGCGCTCGTCGTCACCGCCGCCCAGACCGGCTACGCGCTGGGCCTCATCCTCCTCGTCCCCCTCGGCGACGTGACCGACCGGCGGCGGCTGTCCGTCGGCCTCTTCGTCGCCACCGCCGCGTTCCTCGCGCTCACCGCCGCCGCTCCCAACGGGCCGGTGCTGCTGGCCGGTACGGTCCTGACCGCGCTGGCGTCCGTCGGCGCGCAGGTCGTCGTCCCGTACGCGGCCGGGCTCGCGGCGCCGGAGGAGCGGGGGCGGGTCGTCGGCATCGTGATGTCGGGCATCCTGCTCGGCGGACTGCTGGCCCGTACCGCCTCCGGCGCGCTGTCCGAACTCGGCGGCTGGCGCACCATCTACTGGGTCAACGCCCTCCTCATGGCGGGCATGGCCGTCCTCCTCCACCGCAACCTGCCGCGCCTGCCGGCTCCGGGCGCGGGCATGTCGTACCCGGCGCTGCTGCGCTCCACCGTCGCGCTGCTGCGCGAGGAGCCGGTGCTGCGGCGGCGGTCCGCGATCGGGGCGCTGTCGCTGGCCTCGTACAGCGTGCAGCTCACCGCGCTGACGTTCCTGCTGGCCCGGCCGCCGTACGGCTGGTCGGAGTCGGGGATCGGGCTCTTCGGGCTGGTCGGGGCGCTGGGCGTGGTGACGATGACGTTCGCGGGGCGGCTCAACGACCGCGGCCACGTGCAGGCGGTGACGGGCGCGGGCGTGCTGCTGCTGACCGGCTCGTGGGTGCTGCTGGGGGTCGCGGGCGAGTCGCTGCCCTGGCTGGTCGTCGGGATCGTCGGCCTCAACGTCGCGCAGCAGGCGGTGCTCAACAGCAACCAGGCGGTCGTGTACGCGATCCGCCCCGACGCCCGCAACCGCATCAACTCCGCGTTCATGACCAGCTTCTTCGCGGGCGGGGCCGTGGGCTCGGCGCTGACGTCGGTGGTCTGGGCGCGGGGCGGGTGGCCGGCGGTGTCGGCGCTGGGCGCGGTGCTGGCGGCCGGGACGGTGGTGCTGTGGGTGGCGGAACGGGTGGGCGCGGCGCGTACGGCGCGGGGAGCCGCGCGGGAAGGGGTACCGCGGACCGAGCCGGAAGCGGTACCGGGCACAGAACCGGGGACGGCGCCGGAGCGCGCGGCGCAGGACGCGGCCGCGAAGGCGGCGGTGCGCGACGCGATCACGAAGCCGGCCGTGCACGACGCGGCCACGGTCACCACCCGCCCCGCACACCAGAGGAGCGCCGTCTGATGCGCATCACCGTCTTCGGCGCCACCGGTGAGATCGGCAGCCGTATCGTCACCGAGGCGCAGACCCGCGGCCACGAGGTCACCGCCGTCGTGCGCACCCCGCGCCCGCCCGGCGCCCTGCCCGCCGACGTGGACGTACGCGTCGGCGACGCGGCCCGCGCCGCGGACGTCGCGGCGCTCGGCGCCGGACAGGACCTGATCGTGAGCGCCACGCGCCCGGCACCGGGCGCCGAGGACCAACTGCCCGTGATGGCACGGGCGCTGCTCGCCGGTGCGGCGGCGTCCGGGGTGCGGCTCCTGCTCGTCGGCGGGTCCTCGACGCTGACCCTCCCGGACAGCGGCGGGGTCGCGGTGATGGACGGGCCGGACTTCCCGGCCGCGTGGCTGCCCATCGCCCGCGCCTGCGCCGTCCAGTTGGAGGCCTGCCGCGCCGCGGGCCCGGATACGGACTGGGCGTACGCCAGCCCGCCGCACCTGATCCTGCCGGGCGCGCGCACGGGCGCGTACCGGCTGGGCGGGGACGAGCTGGTCGTCGACGGCGAGGGCGAGTCGGCCATCTCCATGGAGGACTTCGCGGTGGCGCTCCTGGACGAGGCCGAGCGGCCGAAGCACCACCGCACCCGCTTCACGGTGGCGTACTGAGAAGATCGGGACACGAGGCCCGATCCAGCAGGCAGGAGCGCCGACATGAGATTCGACGACCACCGCGTGGTCATCACGGCGGCCGGCCGCGACTTCGGCCGCACCCTGGCGCTGCGGTTCGCGGACCTGGGCGCGGAGGTCTTCCTCTCGGCCCGGAACCTCGCCGCGGCCGAGCGGGTCCGCGACGAGATCCGCGAGCGCGGGCACCGGCAGGTGCACGCCTTCTCCTGCGATTTGACGGACCCCGCGTCGATCCGGCAGTTCGCGGCGGACGTCGGGCGGCACACCGACCGCGTCGACGTCCTGATCAACAACGGCTCCCGCTACCTGCACGGCCCGGACCTGCTGTCCGTCCCGGACGCCGACGTCGTCGACACCCTCGCCTCCGGCGCCACCGGGACCGTACTGACCGTGAAGAACTTCCTGCCGCTGCTGCTCGACTCGGCGAAGCCGGACATCGTGACGATGGTCTCCGCCGCCGGCACCGCCGGGCACCACCGCTCGGACGCACACGACGCCTTCTACGCCGCCAAGAACGCCCAGGCGGGTTTCGCCGAGATCCTCTCCAAGCGGCTGCGGCCGCGGGGAGTGCGGGTGATCTCGCTCTACCCGCCGGACTTCGACAACCCGGACCCGCTCTCGGAGGAATGGGAGACCACGCCGCGCGGGGCGGAGGACGCACTCACGGCGCAGTCACTCGTCGAATGCGTCCTCTTCGCGGTCTCCCAGCCGAGGGACTGCTTCATCAAGGCGTTCCACTTCGAACAGGTATGACGGGGCGGGCCTACGCGCCCGGGTTCCGCAGGGGCGCGAGTGCCGCCTCGATGTGCGCCTCGGCCGCCGCACGGTCGACGCCGAGGCGGGAGAGCACGCCGTCGCCGTTCTCCTGCTCCAGCAGCGCCAGCAGGATGTGCTCCGTACCGATGTAGTTGTGGCCCAGTCGCAGCGCCTCGCGGAAGGTCAGCTCCAGCGCCTTCTTCCCCTCCGCGTTGTACGGGATCAGCTCCGGCACCGCGCCCCCGGCGGCCGGCGGCAGCGCCGCGGCGGCCTCCTGCCGCACGGTGTCGAGGAGGATGCCCTGCGCTTTGATCGACGCCCCGCCGATGGCGTCGGGCTCGGCGAGCAGCCCGAGGACGAGATGGGCGGGGCCGATCTCGGTGTTGCCCGCGGCGCGGGCCTCGTCCTGGGACGCCATCACCACGTTCTTGGCGCGGGGGGTGAACCGGGCGAAGCCCTCGCTCGGGTCGAGCGTGAGGCCCTCGTCCGAGCCCTTGGTCACGAACCGCTTCTGGGCGGCCTGCCGGGTGACGCCCATGCTCTTGCCGATGTCGGTCCAGGACGCGCCGGAGCGCCGCGCCTGGTCGACGAAGTGGCCGATGAGGTGGTCGGCGACGTCGCCGAGGTGGTCGGCGGCGACGACGGCTCCGGTGAGCTGGTCGAGGACGTCGGGGTGGACCTTCTTGATGGCCTCGATGAGGTCGTCGAGGCGTACGGGATGCGTGGAGCGGTCAGGTTCCGTCATGCTGACAACCGTAGGTTGACACCCCGCGGCGCGTCAACCCTGGGTTGACACCGTGCGGAAGTGGGTGGTCAGCCGGCGGTCCTCGTCCAGGACGTGGAACGCCACGCCCGGCGGCTGGTCGAGACGCACCTGCTGGCCGGCGTACGTGCGCTGCTCCCAGGGCAGCAGGACGGTGTTGACGACCCCGGGCGCGACGAGCAGCGGCAGCCCGGCGAACGTGGTGGCGGCGGCGGTGTGCGCGTGCCCCGCGAGGAACGCCGTGATCCGCGGATGCCGCCCGGCCAGCTCCGCAAGCCGCTCCTCGCCGAACTGCCGGATCCCGTCGACGTACGGAACGTGCAGCGGGACCGGCGGATGGTGGAACGCCACGAGCACGGCCTCCCCCTCGGGCACCCGCCGCAACTCCCCCTCCAGCCACGCGACCGTCTCGTCCCCGAGCCACCCCTCCGGCTTCCCGGGCACCGACGAGTCGCACGCGAGCACCGTGAACCCGGCCCCGCGGAACACCTGGTCAACGGGCGCCGCATCCGCCGGCTCCCCGAGCAGCCCCTCCCGGAACGCGGCCCGGTCGTCGTGGTTCCCGGGGCAGACCAGCACCGGATGCCGCGAGTCGAGCAGCCCCCGGGCGACGGCGTACTCCTCGGGCGTGCCGTGGTCGGCGACGTCACCGCTGACGAGGACGAGATCCAGGTCGTACGGCAGATCCTCCAGGTAGTCGACCACCGCACGGGTGCGGTGGACGCTGCGCTCGTCGTCGATGTGAATGTCACTGAGATGCGCGATAACGGCCACGACGTACTCCCCTCCCCGGCACGCCACGACCGGCGCCCCGTGGCGACCGACGCTACGACCTGCCCGGCGGCGGGGTGAACGGCCACTTGCGGGGAGGTGGCCCGGCGGGGACCTTGAACACGACCCAGACGACTTTGCCGACGCCGGTGCGGTCGGAGGTGCCCCAGTCGTCGGCGAGCGCGTCGACGAGGCGCAGCCCGCGCCCGCGGTCGGCGGTGTCGTCGGGGGCGCACAGGTACGGGCGGGTCCCGCTGGCGTCGTGGACCTCGACGCGCACGGAGCCGTCCTCGACGGTGACGTACACGCGAAACTCGCGGCCCCGGGGGGTGCCGTGCACCAGGGCGTTGGTGGCGAGTTCGGAGACACAGAGGCGGATGTCGTCGGCTCGGTCGCCCGCCCCGACCAGGGCCGCGACGAAGTCGCGCGCTTTTCCGATGGATCGGGCACTGCGGGGGAATCCGCGCGCGTGGGTGGTCATGGTGCTGACCCCGTTCCGGGTGGAGCCGAGTGTGGTCGGCGAGTGCGGTGGGCGAGGCGTGCGCCTGTACGCCCCTTGTGTGAGCCCCTGCCGGGGCGATTGATTACCGGCGTGTCCCTACCTTCACCGAATTCTTCGGTGGTGGCCGCTGGGAACGTGCAAGAGCTGTCACCGAATAGCCGGGGTGGACGGCGAGTTGATACTTGGAGGAGGCCGATGCGGTGGAACTGAACAGAGAAGACGGCAAGCTCACACCGCGGGTCAGGCTCGGCAGAAGGCTTCGCCGGCTCAGGGAGCGCAGAGGGCTGTCGCTGCGGCAGCTCTCCGAACGCGTGGGCGGTTACTCGCACAGCTACCTGGGGCGAGTGGAGTTAGGGGAGCAGCTACCGTCCGAAGCGCTGGTAAACACGCTCGACGAATTCTTCGATGTGGACGGAGTGTTGGCCGAGCTGCTGGAGCTGGCCCACGACACGATGATTCCGGACTATAGTCGGAAAGCCTTCAACAAGGAGCCCCAGGCCGAGCGTGTCCAAGTCTTCAACAGCAGCGTCGTCCCGGGCCTTTTGCAGACCCCGGAATACATGCGGGCGGCATTTCAGAGAGTCCTCTTGGGTGAGTCCGAAGAGCAGATCGCCGAACGCGTCGCCTTCCGCGTGAAGCGGCAGCGGATCCTGGACCGACAGGAACCACCATATTACTGGGGAATTATGGATGAGTCAGCACTTAAGCGCCAAATTGGTGGTGCACAGTGCATGACGGTCCAAATACAGCATCTGTTGCAGCTCGCGGTCCGTCCGTGCGTAACCGTCCAGGTACTCCCCTTCGGAAGAGGGGGGCACCCCATGATGGGGGGCAGCCTCACCTTGCACACGCTGCCCGATGGCGCGACGATCGCCGTGGTCGAGAGCTTCGACTCCGGTGAACCAGTGGAGTCCCCGAGACGGGTTCTTGAGCTGACGCAGAAGTTTGATACGGCCCGCTCGCTGGCTCTCACGGAAGATGAATCCCTGGATCTGATCCGCGCATACGCGAAGGAGTACGCAGATGAAGATGATTCCTGACGCATCGGCTCTCCCTATTTGGCGCAAGTCCAGCCACAGCGAGAACTCGGCGGGCGGTTGTGTAGAGGTGTCCGATGGATACTTCGACGGCGTTCCGGTCCGTGATTCGAAGGACCCGCACGGCCCTGCGCTCATTTTCGAGACGGCCGCTTGGTCGTCGTTCGTCAACGCCGTCAAGGGCGGGGAGTTCCCAGCCTGACCCCCTGCAGGAGCCTCAGCCGAGCCCGCCCACGTCCGGTGGCGCAACCACAAGGAAGGCAGGGTCGGTGGAGTTGAGGCGGTATGGGCAGGGTGGGGCCGCGGGGGTGCGGGGGTTGTTGCTCGACGTTCATGATGCGGTGTACGCGGACAATCCCGACCCCTTTCACTCCCGCGAGCGCTTCACCTACTTCCTCGACCTCTGGTCCTCCCGCAAGAATTGGCAGTGCGTCGTCGGGCGGGAGGGTGGTGATGCCGTGGGCTATGCCTACGGGGCCGTGCTCGCGCCGGGTGGGTGGTGGAAGGGGAGTGTGCGGGGGCGGGAGGTTCGGGGGGCCGTGTTCGCGCTTTCGGAGTTGATGGTGCTGCCCAAGTGGCGGGGAACCGGGCGAGCCCGGAGGATTCATGATGCGTTGATCGCGCCCTTGGCGGCAGATGTGGTGTCGCTTCAGGTGGAGACCGGGCACGCAAAGGTCGTCCGCCTCTACGAGAGCTGGGGGTACCGGAGCGTCGACCAGTACGCGGCGGGCGACGACTCCCCTCCGTACACGGTGATGGTCAAGCGGCTCACCGGCGCGCGCTGACCCCGGGGGTTCCGTCACGGCGAAGAGGCCCGAGTCCGGGGGGCGTTCCTCATCAACTCGCCCGGAATGCTGGGCTGCCATTGACGGGAGGCCCGGTCGGGAGTCCCTGCACCGGGCCGCCGTGGCGTCAGTTGTCCGTCAGGCGGGACAGCGCCACGTTCAGCTCCAGGACGTTGACCTTTTCGTTGCCGAGGAAGCCCAGGTCGCGGCCCTCCTCGTGGTCCCTCACCAGGTTCTCCACCTGAGGCTCGGACAGGCCGTTCTCCTTCGCCACGCGGTCCACCTGGATCCGCGCGTACGCCGGGGAGATGTGCGGGTCGATCGCCGAGCCCGAGCCCGTTACCGCGTCCTTCGGGACCTCCGATACGGGGACATCGTTGAACGACGCCACCTGCTGCTTGGCCTCCTTCACCGTCTTCACCAGCGTCGCGTCCGACGCGCCCAGGTTCGACGGGCCCGTGGCCAGGGGGTCGTAGGCGCTGTTGGAGGGGCGGGGCTGGAACCAGCGGGGGTCGGGGGTGTCCGTGCCCTTGAGGTTCCAGCTCTGGCCTATCAGCTTCGAGCCCACGTCCCGGCCCTCGTGCTCGACCTTCGAGCCGTTGGCCCGGTCGGAGAACGCGCCCTGCGCGATGCCCGTGATCACCAGGGGGTAGATCACGCCGGTGACCACCGTCAGGACCAGCAGCGCGCGCAGCGCGCTGAAGAGCAGCCGGGCGGTGGAGCGTGCGGAAGTGTTCATCGGGATTCCTCAGCCGATTCCGGGGATGAGCGAGACGACGAGGTCGATCAGCTTGATGCCGACGAACGGGGCCACCAGCCCGCCGAGGCCGTAGACCCCGATGTTGCGGCGGAGCATCCGGTCGGCGCTGACCGGGCGGTAGCGCACGCCGCGCAGGGCCAGGGGCACCAGGGCGACGATGACCAGGGCGTTGAAGACGACCGCCGAGAGGATCGCCGACTCCGGCGAGGACAGCTGCATGATGTTGAGCCGGTCCAGGCTCGGGTAGGCGGCGGCGAACATCGCGGGGATGATCGCGAAGTACTTCGCGACGTCGTTGGCGATCGAGAAGGTCGTCAGCGCCCCCCGGGTGATGAGGAGCTGCTTGCCGATCTCCACGATCTCGATGAGCTTGGTGGGGTTGGAGTCCAGGTCGACCATGTTCCCGGCCTCCTTGGCGGCGGAGGTGCCGGTGTTCATGGCGACGCCCACGTCCGCCTGGGCCAGCGCGGGGGCGTCGTTCGTGCCGTCGCCGGTCATGGCGACGAGCTTGCCGCCGGCCTGTTCGCGCTTGATGAGGGCCATCTTGTCCTCGGGCGTGGCCTCGGCGAGGAAGTCGTCGACGCCTGCCTCGGCGGCGATGGCCTTCGCCGTCTTCGCGTTGTCGCCGGTGATCATGACGGTCCTGATGCCCATCCGGCGCAGCTCCGCGAAGCGTTCGCGCATGCCCTCCTTGACGACGTCCTTGAGGTGGACGACGCCGAGGACCCGCGCGCCGCGGTCGTCGGCCACCGCGACGAGCAGCGGGGTGCCGCCGGACTCGGCGACGGTGTCGGCCGTGTCCCGTACGGCGTCGGGGACCTCGCCGCCCCGCTCCCGTACCCACGCCGCGACCGCTCCCGCCGCGCCCTTGCGGACCTGCCGGCCGTCGGCGTCGACGCCCGACATCCGGGTCTGCGCCGTGAACGGCACCCAGTCGGCGTGCGCCAGGGCGCCGGGCTCGCGTTCGCGCAGCCCGTAGCGGGACTTGGCGAGTACGACGATCGAGCGGCCCTCCGGCGTCTCGTCGGCGAGCGACGAGAGCTGCGCGGCGTCGGCCAGCTCCGCCTCGCCGGTGCCCGGTACGGGCAGGAACTCGTGCGCCTGCCGGTTGCCGAGCGTGATGGTGCCCGTCTTGTCCAGCAGCAGCGTCGACACGTCGCCGGCGGCCTCCACGGCGCGGCCGGACATCGCGAGCACGTTGCGCTGCACCAGCCGGTCCATGCCCGCGATGCCGATCGCGGACAGCAGCGCGCCGATGGTCGTGGGGATCAGGCAGACGAGCAGCGCGGCGAGCACGACGAGCGACTGCTCGGCGCCCGCGTAGACCGCGAACGGCTGGAGCGTGACGACGGCGAGGAGGAAGACGACCGTGAGCGAGGCGAGCAGGATGTTCAGCGCGATCTCGTTCGGCGTCTTCTGCCGGGCCGCGCCCTCGACCAGGGCGATCATGCGGTCGATGAACGTCTCGCCGGGCTTGGCGGTGATCCGTACGACGACGCGGTCCGAGAGCACCTTCGTGCCGCCGGTGACCGCCGAGCGGTCGCCGCCCGACTCCCGGATCACCGGCGCCGATTCGCCGGTGATCGCGGACTCGTCGACGGAGGCGACGCCCTCGACCACGTCGCCGTCGCCGGGGATGACGTCGCCGGCCTCGCAGACGACGAGGTCGCCCACGCGCAGGTCGGTGCCGGGCACCCGCTCCTCTCCGGCGGCGGTACGGCGGCGGGCCACCGTGTCCGTCTTCGCCTGGCGCAGGGTGTCGGCCTGCGCCTTGCCGCGGCCCTCGGCGACGGCCTCGGCCAGGTTGGCGAAGAGCACGGTGAGCCAGAGCCACGCGGCGATGACCCAGCCGAACCAGTCGCCCGGGTCGGTGACCGCGAGGACCGTGGTCAGCACCGAGCCGACCTCGACCACGAACATCACCGGCGACTTCGCCATGACGCGCGGATCGAGCTTGCGCACCGCGTCGGGTACGGACCGCAGGAGCTGCCCGGGGTCGAACAGGCCGCCGGCGACCCGCGGCCGGGCCTCGTTCCGTACGGGATCCACGGGGGTGTGCGGGGGTGTCCGTGTCTGCGTGATCATGCGGCCAGTCCTTCGGCGAGCGGCCCGAGTGCGAGCGAGGGGAAGAAGGTGAGCCCGGCGACGATGGCGATGCACGCCACCAGCACGCCGGTGAACAGCGGCTTGTCGGTACGCAGCGTCCCGGCCGACGCCGGCACGGGCCGCTGCCCGGCGAGCGAGCCGGCCAGCGCCAGCACGAACACCATCGGCAGGAACCGGCCGAGCAGCATGCACAGGCCGAGCGCGGTGTTGTGGAAACCGGTGTTCGCCGCGAAGCCCGCGAAGGCGCTGCCGTTGTTGTTGGAGGCGGAGGTGTAGGCGTAGAGGACCTCGGAGAAGCCGTGCGGCCCGGTGTTCGTCATCGACGACTCGCCGTTGCCCGTCCCCATCGCCAGCGCCGTGCCGGTGAGCACCAGCGCGGGGGTGACGAGGATGTAGCAGGCCGCGAGCTTCATCTCACGGGGCCCGATCTTCTTGCCGAGGTACTCGGGGGTACGGCCCACCATGAGCCCGGCGATGAACACCGCGACGACCGCCATGACCAGCATTCCGTACAGTCCGGAGCCGACGCCGCCGGGCGCGATCTCGCCGATCATCATGCCGAACAGCAGCACTCCGCCCGACAGCCCGCTGAACGAGTCGTGGAAGGAGTTGACCGAGCCGGTCGAGGTCATGGTCGTGGAGACCGCGAACAGCGATGACGCGCCCTCGCCGAACCGCTGCTCCTTACCCTCCATCGCGCCGCCCGCCAACTGCGCGGCGGTGCCCGGGTGCGCGGCCTCCAGCCACGTCACGGCGACGACGCCGGCCAGCCAGATGCCGGCCATCGCGGCCACGACGGCGTAGCCCTGGCGGACGCTGCCGACCATCCGGCCGAAGGTGCGCGGCATGGCGAACGGGATGACCAGCAGGAGGAAGATCTCCAGGAGGTTGGAGATGCCGCTCGGGTTCTCGAAGGGGTGGGCGGAGTTGGCGTTGTAGTAGCCGCCGCCGTTGGTACCCAGGTCCTTGATGGCTTCCTGGGAGGCGACGGCGCCGCCGGTGAGGTGCTGGGTCTGCCCGGTCACGGTCGTCACCGACTGCGTACCGGAGAAGTTCTGGATCGCGCCGCACGCGATCAGCAGCACGGCCGCGACGGCGGCCATCGGCAGCAGAATGCGGAGCGTGCCGCGCACCAGGTCGGCCCAGAAGTTGCCCAGCTCGCCGGTGCGGGCGCGGGCGAAGCCGCGGATCAGCGCCACCGCGACGGCCATGCCGACGGCGGCGGAGACGAAGTTCTGCACGGCCAGGCCGCCGGTCTGGGCGAGCTGGCCCATCGCGGACTCGCCCGAGTACGACTGCCAGTTGGTGTTCGCGACGAACGACGCGGCGGTGTTGAACGCCTGGTCGGGGCTGATCGCGGCGAAGCCGAGGGAGAGCGGCAGCCGGTCCTGGAGCCGCTGGAGCAGGTAGAGGAAGAGCACCCCGGCGAGGGAGAAGGCGAGCACGGCGCGCAGGTACGCGGGCCAGCGCATCCCGGCGTCGGGGTCGGCGCCGACGGCGCGGTAGATCCAGCGCTCGACGCGGCTGTGCTTCTTGCCGGCGTAGACCCGGGCCATGTAGTCGCCGAGCGGGCGGTGGACGAGCGCGAGGGCGGCGACCAGCGCCGACACCTGGAGCACGTCAGCGAGTATCGGGCTCATGGGCGGGACCTCAGAACCTCTCGGGGAAGACGAGGGCGAGGACCAGGTAGCCCAGCAGGGCGACGGCCACGATGAGACCCACCACGTTGTCGGCGGTCATAGCTTGGCCACTCCTCGGGCGATGAGCGCCACCAGCGCGAAGACCGCGAGTGTGGTGACGACGAAGGCCGCGTCGGCCATCGGGTGCTCCTAGACGGTGTCGAATCGAACTGACTTCTCCAGGGAACGCCCGGCGGAGGGCGGATGCGGTGGTCGTTGACGGTGCCCTGACGAGGCCGGGGGCGGCGTTGACGTGATCCATACGCAGGTGGGGGGTGCCGGGGTGGTCCGGGCGGGGCGGTGCGGGGCGCGGGCCCGGGGGTGCGGTGCCGGCGGTGGGTAGCCTGGGGTGCGGAGACGGCCGCCGGTGCGCCGGCACGGCCGTCCCGCGGCGGTGGGGCCCGCCGTACCCGAACCGCGGCGCCGGACGCCGCCAACGGTCCCTGCTTGCGACGGAAGGCGCGCGCTGCCGCGCGCGCCGCGGCGAGTGGGCGAGGTGCGCGATGACAGAGGTCCCGCAGCCCGGCGGACGTGCCGGCCGGGTACACCCGGTGGAACCGATCGACCCCGATGTCGAGGTGGCGCTGCCCGTGCCGCCCGACCACCGGTGGCGCGGCCAGGGCGCGCCGGTGGCGATGGTGGCGCTCGGCGGCGGCCTCGGGTCCGCGGCGCGGTACGGGGCCGGGGAGCTGTGGCCCACGGCGCCGGCGGCCTTCCCGTGGACGACGCTGGGGGTGAACGTCGCCGGGTGCGCGGCGATCGGCGTGCTGATGGTGCTGATCACGGAGGCCCGCACGGCGCACCGGCTGGTGCGGCCGTTCCTGGGCGCGGGGGTGCTCGGCGGGTTCACGACGTTCTCGACGTACGCGGTGGACGTGCAGCGCCTCGTGGTGGAGGAGGGCCGGGCGGCGGCGGGCGTCGGCTATCTGGCGCTGACGCTCGTCACGGCGGTGGCGGCGGTGTGGGCGGCGCAGGCGGTGACGCGGAGCGCGGTGCGGCGGTCGTCGTCCGGCGGGGGCGCCCCGCGGGTGGCGGCCGGTGCGGCCGGCGGGGAGGGGGACGCGTGAACTGGCTGCTCGTCGTCGCCGGGGGGATGCTCGGGGCGCCGCTGCGGTACGTCACGGACCGGGCGGTGCAACTGCGCCACGGCTCGCCGTTCCCCTGGGGCACGCTCGTCGTCAACATCACCGGCTGCCTGATCCTCGGCACCCTCACGGGCGCGACGCTGGCCGGCGCCACGTCGGAGTCGGTGCGGCTGCTGCTGGGCACGGGGCTGTGCGGGGCGCTGACGACGTACTCGACGTTCTCGTACGAGACGCTGCGGCTGGCGGAGAAGGGCCGGGGGCGGTACGCGGCGGCGTACGTGGGGGCGAGCCTCGCGGTGGGGCTCGGGGCGGCGTTCCTGGCGGCGGTGGTGGGGGAGGCGGCCTGGGGGTGAGGGCTGCCCCGGGTGGGCGGTGCCGGGGGGTCGGGGTTCGGGGGGAGTGCGGCGTACGGGCGTTGCGCGGGCGTACGCCGTGTGCGTGCGCGGTGTGCCTACCGGCGGGGCGTACCGGAAACCCGCGTGCCCTCCCCGCCGCCCGTCGGGTAGCGTGCGCGCCATGTCGAGCCCCGAGTCGGACAGGCCGGGGGCTTTCGGTCACGCCGTCAGCCCCCTGAACCACTGAGTCCGCAGCCCCGCCGTACCGCCGCCTGACCGCGGCCCGGCCCGGGTGCGCCCCCCCCGCGGGCCGACCGTGGTGACCGAGACGCCTTCCTTCCCCGCCTCTCCTCGTCTCGGAGCCCCTCGATGCCCCTCCCGCTCTATCTGCTCGCCCTGGTCGTCTTCGCCATGGGCACCTCGGAGTTCATGCTCGCCGGCCTGCTGCCGGACATCGCCGCCGACCTCGACGTCTCCGTCGGTACGGCCGGCACCCTCACCTCCGCCTTCGCCGTCGGGATGGTCGTGGGTGCCCCGCTCGTGGCCGCACTCGCCCGCAACCGGCCGGGGCGCGGCACGCTCCTCGCGTTCGTCCTCGTGTTCTCGGCGGCGCACGTCGCCGGCGCCGTCACCGGCAGCTTCGCCGTGCTCTTCGCGACCCGGGTGGTCGCCGCGCTGGCGAACGCGGGGTTCCTCGCCGTCGCGCTGACCACCGCCGCCGGGCTCGTACCGGCCGACCGGAAGGGGCGTGCGCTGGCCGTCCTGCTGTCCGGCACGACGGTGGCGACGATCGCCGGGGTGCCGGGCGGCTCGCTGCTGGGCGCGGCGTTCGGCTGGCGGGCCACGTTCTGGGCGGTCGCCGTCCTGTGCCTGCCCGCGGCGCTCGGCATCCTCGTGGGGATCCCGGGGCGCCGGGCGCGGGCGGGCGGGGCCGGCGGGCCGGCGCTGCGGTCGGAACTGGCGCGGCTCGGCAGCCCGCGGCTGATCCTCGTCATGCTGCTCGGCGCGCTGGTGAACGCGGCCACGTTCGGCAGCTTCACCTTCCTGGCGCCGCTGGTGACCGACACCGCGGGGCTGGCCAAGCCGTGGATCTCGGTCGTGCTGGTGCTCTTCGGAGCGGGGTCGTTCGCCGGCGTCACCCTCGCGGGGCGGCTCGCGGACGTGCGCCCCGGTGCGGTCGTCGCGGTCGGCGGATCGCTGCTGCTGGCCGGCTGGCCGGCGCTGGCGCTGCTGGCCGCGTACCCGGTCGCGCTGCTGGGGCTCGTGTGCGTGCTGGGGGCGCTGTCGTTCGCGGTGGGCAGCACGCTGATCACGCGGGTGCTGTACGAGGCCGCCGGCGCCCCGACGATGGCAGGGGCGTACGCCACGGCGGCGCTCAACGTCGGTGCCGTGGCCGGGCCGCTGGTCGCCGCGGCGGCGATCGGCGCCGGCGGGAACCGCGGGCCGCTGTGGGCGAGCGGGGCGCTGGTCCTGGTGGCGCTGGCCGTCGCGGTGCCGTTCCGCGGGGTGGTCGTGGCGGCGCGGAGCGGCGGGTGACGCGTTCCGGAGTCCGTGTCGGTACCGGGATCGGTGCCGGGGTCAGAGGAGGCCGGGGAGGAGGGGGATGTCGAGGTCGATGCCGCCGCGGTCGGAGTCCTCGTCCGAGCCGCCGCCGGAGCCGCCCGATCCGCCCGAACCGCCGCCGCTGTCGCCCTCGTCGCTCGGCGTGGGCGTGGGAGTCGGCGTCTCGGTGCCGGCGGACGGGGACGACGACTCCGGCTCCGCGGTGTCCGGCGTCGTGACGCGGCCCTCCGCGGGAGTGGTGGTCGTCGGCTCCGGGCTGTCCGTCGTGGGCTCCGTGCTCCGGGTGGGCCGGTCGGCGCCGCGGGCCGCCTTCGTCGGCCCGGTCCGCGGGTCGGCGGTCTCCGCGCCGTCCGGCTGCGCCGCGCCCGTGGGGCGGTCGCCGTCCGGGCCGGGGCCGCCGTCGTCGGTGTCGGGCTCCTCGGACGGGAGCGGCTGCACGGGGGTGTCGGCGCGGGCCACGGCCTCGTCCGTACGGGGGCCTCCGCCGCCGCCCATGGCGTTCGCGGCGAGCAGCCCGCCGGACAGCACGGTCATCCCGGCCGCCGCGAGGCCGGCGAGCCGCTTGTTGCGGGGCTTGTAGCGCCGGTGCCGCGACCGCGGCCGCGGCTGTACGGGCACGAGTTCGGCCCCCACGCCGCCGTCGCCCGCGTCCGCGGTGGCGGCTTCCTCCGCGGCGGGTGCCGTTCTGCCGTGGTCCTCGAACAGCTCCAGGTCCCCGGGCGCGGGCCCCGGCTGCGTGGCGGCGGGCAGTTGCAGCGCCGGCGAGCCCAGGGTCCCGTAGACCTCGGGGATCGCGGGCACGTTCCGCGCAGGCGCGCACCACGGCGCTCCCGACGCGTCGTGCCGGCTGTCGCAACGCGGGCAGTAGATCGTCGTCACTGTCCTGGCGTCCCTTCCGTCGCGAGGGGGGAGGGTCCTCGACGCCGCAACAATGTGCCAGCGCCGGAATCCCGCGGAGCACGAAGAATCCCCATAAGGAGTGCGGCGGTGAGACCTATCTCACACTGCCGGAGGTGGTGCAGACCACAGCACGTCCGGACATCGCACCCACCGCCGCCCTCCCGCCGCGCGCCCCGGCGACGGCTGCGAGACTGCGGCGATGACCGTTCAGCTCGTGTCCGTGATCGGGAACAGTCCCGGGGTCGGCAAGTCCACTCTCTGCCGCGGCCTCGCGGCGGCGCTGCGCGAAGGCGGGGCGGTGGTCGACCACTTCGAGGAGGCCGACATCCTCGCGCGGGAGGCGTTCCGCCCGGTGGCCGGGGAGTTCGCGGACGGCGCGGGCTCCGTGCGCCCCGCGACGCTGGTCGCGTGCGTCCGCGCGTACGTCGCGGAGGCGGTCGCCGCCGGGACCGAGGTGCTGGTGACCGACGCGCTGGTGCCGTTCGTGCCGTCGCTCGTGGCGTGGGGCCACGACGAGGACGCCGTCGCGGGTGTGGTGGCGGACCTGGTGCGGGCGCTGGCGTCGGCGGAGGTCAGCGTCGTCTACGTGCACGACGACCCCGAGGCGGCGCTGCGCCGGGCGGTGGCCCGGGAGGGCGAGGGGTGGGCGCAGTGGTACGTGGCGAAGCTGGGCTCGTCGCCGGGCACGCGGCACGTACGGGACCTGGAGTCGGCGGCGGCGCACCTGCGGGAGGAGACGGAGCTGACCCGCCGGGTGCTGGCGCGCACGCCGTGGCGGACGGTGCCGGTGGACGCGGGCGAGCTGGACGCGGGCGCGGCGCTCGTGTACGTCCGCGGGCGGCTGGCGCGGGATCCCGGGCGCTTCTAGGCCTCCCGAGGCCGGCCGCGTCGTCCTCTTCGTCCCGGAAGATCCTGCCGGTGCGGGTGTCCCGGGTGTCCCGGTGTCAGACCCGCGCGCGATGCTCGTATCTGCACCGTTTGTTGGCGACTTCCGTAAGGATCCGAGATGGGCAACCTTGACGAACTCCGCTCCGCAGTCCGCGGCCGGGTGCTCCTGCCCGGCGACGACGGCTTCGAGCCGGCCACCCAGCCGTGGAATGTCGCCGTTCCGCAGCCGTCCGCCGCCGCCGTGGTGGAGGCGGCCGACGCCGACGACGTCGCCGCCCTGGTCCGCTACGCGCGCCGGGCCGGTGTCGCCGTCGCCGCGCAGCCCGCGGGGCACGGCGCGTCGGGGGCGGTGGAGGGCGCCGTCCTGCTGCGTACCCGGCTGCTGGACGAGGTGCGGGTCGACCCCGCGGCGCGGACCGCACGGGCCGGCGCCGGGGTGAAGTGGGGGCACGTGCAGGAGGAGGCGTCGCGGCACGGGCTGACCGGGCTGCCCGGCAGCTCGCCCGTCGTCTCCGTCACGGGCTACACGCTGGGCGGCGGCGTCAGCTGGTTCAGCCGCGCGCACGGCTGGGCGGCCGACTCCGTCACCGCCTTCGAGGTCGTCGACGCCGACGGCGTGCCCGCCAGGGTGACCGCCGAGTCCGACCCCGAGCTGTTCTGGGCGCTGCGGGGCGGCGGGGGCGACTACGCGCTCGTCACCGCCACGGAGTTCCGCCTGCACCCCGCGCCCGCCCTCTACGGCGGCCAGATGCTTTGGCCGGCGGCGCGGGCCCGGGAGGTGCTGGACGCCTATCGCGCGGTGACCGCCGCCGCGCCGGAGGAGCTGACCGTCTGGACCGGCCTGCTGAACATCCCCGGCGCCGACCCGATGATCGCCGTCCACGCCACGTACCTCGGCGAGGGCGCGGGGGACGCGGGGGCGGCGCTGCTGCGCCCGTTCGACGGCATCGACGGCCGGATCGGCGACACCCGCACCGTGCTGCCCGTCCACGAGCTGGGCACCATCACCGGCGAGCCCACGGACCCCAGTCCTGGCATCGGCCGTGGCGAACTGCTCACCGCGCTGGACGACACCGTGGTCGACGCGCTCCTCGCGGAGCCGATCGACCCGCTGCTCAGCGTCCAGCTCCGGCACGTCGGCGGTGCGCTGGCCCGCCCCTCGGACTCGCCGCACGGCGCGCTGGCGGAGCCGTACCTCCTGTACTTCTTCGGCGTCCCGTTCTCCCCCGAGGTGGCCGCCGGCATCCCCCCGCGCCGCGACGGGCTGCTGGAGGCGCTCGGCTCGTACGTGTCGGGCCGCAAGCCGTACACGTTCCTCGGGCCCGGCGAGAGCGCGGCCGACGCCTTCGGCGCCGGGAGCCTGGCCCGCCTGCGGGCCGTCAAGCGCGCCCGCGACCCGCAGGGGGTGTTCCGCAGCAACTACCCGGTCGGCGGGTAGCCCGGCGGGGGCGCCGGCACGGGCCGGCCGCCCTCACGCGACCACCGCGGTGAACTCCGCGGTGCGCACGGCGTCCTCGTGCTTGAAGTCGAGGAACAGCCGGTACGTCCCCGGGCCCGGCACCTGCGCATGGAACGCCACGACGGGGCCCGGGGCGGTCGTGCCGTCGCCGGGGGAGCCGTCGGGGTGGACGTGCACGTACGCGAGGTCCTCCAGGCGCAGCGCCACGAGGTGGCCGTACGCGGCGAGGTAGGGCTGCAGGTCGGTGACCGGCTGCCCGTCGCGGGCGACCGAGAACTCCAGGCGCCGCCCCTCGCCCGCCGCCAGTTCGCCGGTGAGCGTCACCTCGCGGCCGTCGACGGTGAAGGCGGGTGCGGGCGCGGGGAGTTCGTGCGCGGGGCCGGCGCCGTCGCCGGCCGTCAGGTCCGCGCCGAGGGTGAGGGTGCGGCCGAGGGCGGCGGGGGCGAAGTCGGCGTAGGCGCGGTAGTCGCCGTCCTCGGGGAGGCGGACGCGGACGGACCACGTGCCGTCGTCCGCCACCGCGGGGTGGACGTGGACGAAGCGGGTGAGGTCGCGGCGTACGACGATCAGGTGGACCAGCTTGTCGTGGATGGGCGCGAGGTCGGCGACGGGGCTGCCGTCGGCGCCGAGGAGGCGGAAGCGCAGCTCGGTCTCGGTGCCCGCGGGGAGCGCGGTGGTCACCAGCTCCAGCGTGTAGCCGTCCTCGGAGCCGGTGAGGCCGGCGGGGCCCGCGGGCACGTGGTGGGCGTGCTGCGCGTGGGCGTCGTGGTGGCCGTGGGCTGCGGCGTCGTGCTGGTGGTGCGTGGCGTTCATGGTGGGTTTCCTGCCCTTCGAGTCCGGTGCCGTGCTTCTGGTGATCAGCGTAGCAGATATACCCCCCGGGGGTATGACGAGTGGGGTGATCCGCGTTACGCCGCGGTGGTCGTGCGGTCCCGGGTGAGCCGCTCCCGGCGGGCCGGCAGATACGAACCGGCCGTACGCTCCGCGCCCGCCGGCCGCCACAGCAGCACCGCCGCCACCGCCGCCGCGAGCCCGATGGCCGCCAGCACGCCCGCCGCCACGCCCGTCCCCGCCCGCGCCGCCAGGTACCCGGCCAGCGGGTACGTCAGCAGCCACGCGACGTGCGACAGCGAGAACTGCGCCGCGAACGCCGCCGGCAGGTCCGCCCGCCCCGGCACCGCGCCGCGGATCAGCCGCCCCGTGGGCGTCACCATCGCCGAGGTCGCCGCCCCGAGCACGGCCCACGCGGCGAGCAGCGCCGGCCAGGTCCGTACGCCCGCCGCGAGGCCCGCCCCGACGACGGCCAGCACCGGCGCCGGCACGAACGCCGCCGGCAGCATCACCGCGCGGTCGCCGACCCGCTCCAGCACCCGGGGGAGCGCCAGCGCCACGGCCATCGACCCGGCGCCGAAGGCGCCGAGGGCGAGCGACACGTCGCCGACCGAGCGGGCGAAGTGGTCGCGTACCAGCACGACGGTGTTCACGACGACCATCGCGCCGGCCGCCGCGACCGCGAGGTTGATCGCGAGGAGCGCGCGGAGCTGCGGCGCGGAGCCGAAGAGCTTCATGCCGTACGCGGCCTTGGCGAAGACCCCGCCGCCGTCGGCGCCCTCCTCGCGCGGCGCCGGCTTCGGCAGCGCCACGGAGACGACCAGCGCGGCGGAGGCGACGAAGCCGGCGGCGGTGCCGAGGAAGAGCCGGTCGTAGGTGATGAGCGTCAGCAGCCCGGCGGCGAGCACGGGGCTGAACAGGCTCTCCATGTCGTACGCGAGCCGCGACAGGGACAGCGCCCGGGTGTAGTCGCGCTCGGCGGGGAGCACCTCGGGGATGGTCGCCTGGAAGGTCGGGGTGAACGCGGCGGAGGCGGACTGGAGCAGGAAGATCAGCACGTAGATCTGCCAGACCTCGGTCACGAACGGCAGCGCGAGCGCGACGACGCCGCGCAGCAGGTCGGCGGCGACCAGGAGGGCGCGGCGCGGGATGCGGTCGGCGAAGGCGCCGATGACGGGGGCGATGCCGACGTAGGCGACCATCTTGACGGCCAGGGCGGTGCCGAGGACGGCGGAGGCGTTGCCGCCGGCCAGGTCGTAGGCGAGGAGGCTGAGCGCGACGGTGGCGAGGCCGGTGCCGACGAGGGCGATGACCTGGGCGGTGAAGAGGTGTCTGTAGGTGCGGTTGCGGAGAACGGAGAACATGGCCCTGGCCTCTTCCTTTGCTCGTGTGCGCATATACGCACATGTTAAACAGAGGGGGGCGCGGGCGGTATTCCCGGGGGTGGAAAGAAGGTGTGAGGGCGTGGCTCAGATGTGGATCAGGCGTGGACCGGGTGTCGCCCGGGTGGGGCTCAGGAGTGCCAGGGCTCGCCGGTCATGAGGTGGTCGGCGTGGTTGAGCGCCTCGACGACGAGGCCGCGCAGGTGCCCGTCGCGCAGCGAGTAGACGACGCGGCGGCCTTCCTTCCTGGAGTGCACGAGGTTGGCGAGGCGCAGCTTGGCCAGGTGCTGGCTGACGGCCGGCCGGGCGGCGCCGCTGGCGGTGGCCAGCTCGGTGACGTCGGCCTCGCCCTCGGCCAGCAGCCACAGCAGGTGCAGCCGCGTCGCGTCGGCGAGCAGGGCGAACACCGTGCTCGCGGCTTCGAGCTGGTCCCGGTCGGGCGTCCACTCGTGACGGTGGACGGCGGGGGTGGGCGAGGGGGCGGTGTCGCGCTCCGGCATGCGCCCATCGTATGGCCGTACGAGGCGGGGGGCGGGACGCGCGGGGGCGGCGGCGCGGGCGCGGGGCGGCTCAGGCGGTGCGGTACATGCCGACGGAGCCGTGCCCGGCGACGTCGGCGAAGCCGAACTTCCCGTACAGGAACCGCGCGGGCCCGTCGGCGATCAGCGAGACGTACGCGGTGGCGGGCGCCCGCCGGTCCAGCTCCGCGACCAGCGCGGCCATGATCTGCTTCCCGAGCCCCTGCCCCTGGTGCTCGGGCAGCACGCACATGTCGACCACCTGGAACGCGGTCCCGCCGTCCCCGACGACCCGCCCCATCCCCACGGGCGCCCCGCGGTGGTGCACGACGACGCCGTACCAGGTGTTCGGCAGTGCGACGGCGGCGGCCTCGGCCGACTTGTCCGACAGCCCGGCCCCGGTCCGCAACCGCCGGTAGACCTCGACGGAGGGCACCCCGGGACGTATCTCGTAAGGGTCACGCACGGAATCCATGCATTACATCCTAGCTGGGTGCACGATCACTTCCCCGCTTCGGGTCCGTACCACTGCAGGGCTTGCCCGGTTGCGGCGGCGATGCAGTCGAAGTCCCGGTCGCGATGCAGCAGGGTCAGCCCTTGCAACTCCGCGGTGGCCGCGACGACGAGGTCGACCGGGCCCGCACCGCGGTGCTGCCCCCGCTTGGTGAGCGCCTCCTGTACCTGCCAGGCGCGGTCGTACGCCCGGTCGTCGACGGGCACCCAGCCGAAGAGCGTCCGCAGGTCCTCCACGCCCCGCTCCCGGTCGTCGGCGGAGCGGGCACTGTAGAGGAACTCCAGCTCGGTGATGGGACAGACCGCGACGAGCCCCGCCGCGGCCGCGCGGTCCCACCCGAACTGCTCGGCGTCACCGCGCATCATCCGGGCGAGGGCGCTGGTGTCGATGAGGTACTGCGCCGCGTTCACCCGCGGTAGTTCCGCTTGTCCTCGAGAAGGTCGAGCTCGAAGGCCCCCTCCTCCGCCGCGGCCCGCAGCCGCGTGAGAGCCAGAGCCCTCCGCCGGTTCTCCAGCACCTCGCGCAGAGCGGTGTTGACCGTCTCCTTCTTGGTGCTCGTGCCGAGGGTCTGAGCGACGTCGGCGAGCAGGTCGTCGTCCAGGTCGATCACCGTACGACTCACCATGCACCTCCGCTGATATCAATAGCGCCATCTTTGATATCCATGCTAGCACCCCCTCTCCCCCCGGCCGGGGTTCGTCTGCGATGATGGCGGTCCAAAGGTGACGGCGGAACGAGGAAGCCGGTGTGAATCCGGTGCGGTCCCGCCACTGTGATCGGTGAGTCGGCTCCGAAACAGGCCACTGCCCCGTGCGGGTGGGAAGGCCAGGGGCCGGCGGTGAACCGAGAGCCAGGAGACTCACGTCGTCGCCTCCTCGGCGAATCTGGGGCGGATTTCCCCGGAGAGGAGCGTGCGTCGTCGTGCGTGCCCTTCTGCGCGGCCCGGTGGTGCGGCCGTTGCGTGTGTTCGTTCCCGCTCTCCTGCTGTGCGCCGCCGCCTGCGGCGGTCCCGCCAGGGAGGACAGCGGCGGTGGGTCGCCGGCCGGGTTTCCCGTGACCGTCGGCAACTGCGGGGTCGAGACCGTCTACGAGCGGCCGCCGGAGCGGGCCGTGACCCTCAACCAGCACGTCACCGAGATCATGCTCGCGCTCGGGCTGGAGGAGTCGATGGCCGGCACCGGCTATCTCGACGACGAGATCCCGCCCGCGTACCGCGAGGCGTACGACGGCATCGAGGTGATCGCCGACGAGTACCCCTCGTACGAGGCGCTGCTCGCCGCCGAACCCGACTTCGTCTACGGCGGGTTCGCCAGCACCTTCGAGGAGGGCCGCAGCCGCGACGCGCTCGCCGGGGCCGGCATCGACTCGTACCTCAGTCTGGAGGCGTGCGCCGAGCCGCCCGTGACCGTGGACCTCATGGACCGCGAGATACGCACCGTCGCCGAGGTGTTCGGCGTCCCGCGGCGGGCCGAGAAGCTGCTCGGCGAGCTGCACCAGACGCTCGACGCCGTACGCGGCGCGGTCGCCGGCGCCGAGCCCGCGCAGGTCTTCGTCTACGACAGCGGGGACAGGACGGCGTTCACCGCGGGCGGCGGCGGCATCGGCAACGAGATCATGAAGCTGGCCGGCGGCGCGAACGTCTTCGCCGGCCTCGGCAAGCCCTTCGGCGACGTGTCGTTCGAGCAGGTCGCCGCCCGCGCGCCGGACGTGGTCCTCATCTACGACTACGGCGAGCAGTCCGTCGCCGACAAGAAGCGGTTCCTGCTCACCCACCCCGCGCTCAAGGACGTCCCGGCGATACGGAACGAGCGCTTCGCGGTCCTCCCGCTGTCCTCGACCGTCCTGGGTGTACGGGTCCCGGAGGCCGTCGACTCGCTGGCCCGCCAGCTCCACCCCGACCGCTTCCGGTGACGGTGGCGGCGACGGAGGGGAAGGGGCGGCGGCTCTCCTTCCTCCTCGTCCTCCTGGCCCTCGGCGCCCTCGTGCTGCTCGCCGCCACCGCCGCCATCGCCCTCGGCTCCGTCCGCATCCCCGCCGGCCAGGTCTGGGGCATCCTCCTCCACCGCATCCACCCCGCCCTCGCCGAGCCCGCCTGGGCCCCCGTGCGCGAGACCATCGTGTGGGACGTACGCCTCCCGCGGGTGCTGCTCGCCGGGGCGGTGGGGGCGGGGCTCGCGGTGTGCGGCATGGCGTTGCAGGCGCTCGTACGCAATCCGCTCGCCGACCCCATGCTGCTGGGCATCTCCTCGGGCGCCACGGTCGGCGCCGTGCTCGTCGTCGTCCTCAACGTCACCGTCCTCGGCATGTTCACGCTGCCGCTCGCCGCCTTCGCCGGGGCCCTCGGCGCGCTCGTCGCCGTCTACTTCCTCGCCCTCGGCACCGACGGCCGCATGACACCGCTGCGCCTGGTGCTCGCGGGCGTCGCCATGGCCGAGGTGCTGTCCGCCGTCGTCGGCTTCCTCATCGTCACCTCCGGCGACCCGCACAAGACGCAGGCCGCCCTGCGCTGGATGCTCGGCGGGCTGGCCGGCAGCACGTGGCGGCTGATCTGGATCCCGCTGGCCGTCACCGTCCTCGGCACGGTCGCGCTGCTCGCCGTCGCCCGCCCGCTCAACCTGCTCCTCGCCGGCGAGGAGGCCGCCGCCGCCCTCGGGCTGGACGTGCACCGCTTCCGCTCCGCGATGTTCGCGCTGGTCGCCGTGATGGTCGGCGCGGCGGTCGCGGTCAGCGGGGCGATCGGGTTCGTCGGCCTGATCCTGCCGCACGTGGTGCGGCTGCTCGTCGGGGCCGACCACCGGCGGGCGCTGCCCGCGGCGGCGCTGCTCGGCGCGGCGTTCCTGATCGCCGCCGACCTGGCGGCCCGTACGGTCGTCAGCCCCGAGGAGATCCCCGTCGGGGTGCTGACGGCGCTGGCGGGCGGGCCGTTCTTCCTCTGGCTGATGCGGCGGGGGGCGGCCCGGTGACCGCCGCCCCGCCCGGTGCCCCCGGCGCGCTGCGGCTGGAGTCCGTCACCGTGGCCGCGGGCGGGCACACGCTCGTCGACGCGGTGTCCCTCGACGTCGCGCCCGGCGAGGTCGTCGGCCTCGTCGGCCCCAACGGCGCCGGCAAGACGACGCTGCTGCGCACCGTCTACCGCGCGCTGCGGCCCACGTCCGGGCGCGTACTCCTGGACGGCGAGGACGTCCGCGACCTGCCCGCCAAGCGGCTGGCGCGGCGGCTCGCCGCGGTGCTCCAGGAGATCCCGGGCGCCTTCGAGCTGACGGTGTACGACGTGGTGGCCATGGGCCGTACGCCCCACAAGCGCGCCTTCGCCGGCGACGACGACGCCGACCGCGCCGTCATCGCCGGCAGCCTCGCGGCGGTCGGGGCGGGGGAGCTGGCCGGGGCGCCGTTCGACCGGCTGTCGGGGGGCGAGAAGCAGCGGGTGCTCATCGCGCGTGCGCTGGCTCAGCGCGCGGGCACGATGGTCCTCGACGAGCCGACCAACCACCTCGACCTGCGCCACCAGCTCGACGCGCTGCGCCTCGTCCGCGGCCTCGGCGCCACCGCCCTCGTCGCGCTGCACGACCTCAACCTGGCCGCCGCGTTCTGCGACCGCATCTGCGTGCTGCGGGCCGGCCGCACGGTCGCCGCCGGGCCACCGGCGGAGGTGCTGACGCCGGAGCTGCTCGCGGACGTGTACGGGGTGGCGGCGGAGGTGGCCGTCCACCCGGCCACGGACCGCCCGCACATCACACTGCTCCCGTACGGGAATCCGCCCGCGGCGGCCGTCCAGCCACCCGATCCGCCCCACCCCGCCCCGGAAGGAGCCCTGTGAACAGCTCCGTGAGTCCCGTTCCCGAACCGCCGCTGCCCGGTGGCGTCGTCGCCGCCGCGCTCGACGACGTCGCCGGCATCGGCCCGTTCTTCGCCCTCGCCGTCGGCGGATCCGGCGACGGCTGGCATCCCGTCGGTGACACCTACGCCCGCGGCGCCGCCGACCTCGTCGCCGCCACCGCCGGCCGCTACGGCACCGCCGAACTCCGCATCGGCGCCTCCCTCGTCCAGTTCGGCCACGCCTCCCGGCTCTGGTCGCCCGTGCTCGCCTGTGCCCTCCTCCACGGCGTCGTACCGGACCTGGCCGGCCTCCAGCGCGCCGACGACGGGCCCGCGCTGCGGCTCCCCGCGCCCGCCGGGTGGCCGGCGCCCGCGGCGGACCGGCTGCCGGAGGTGCTGTACGACGCGGTGGTGACCCGGCACCTGGAGCCGCTCGCCGCCGGGCTGCGCGTCAAGGTCGCCGCCGGCCTGCTCCACGGCAACGCCGCCTCCGCACTCGTCGGCGCCGCCGCAGCGCTGCGCGCCGCCCGCCCGGCGCAGGCCGAGCCGCTGACCCGGCTCACCGACGCCCTGCTGCGCACCGGCCGGCTGGCCGGCACGGGGCTGTTCACCGGCCCGGGCCCGGCCTTCCGGCGCCGCAGCTGCTGCCTCTACTACCGGGTGCCCGGCGGCGGCACGTGCGGCGACTGCTCCCTGCGTACGTGACGGCTGTACGCGTCCTTACGACCACGCCGCCACGCCTCACCGCTTCCCCCGCGCCCGCAGGAACCGGTCCGCCCCCTCCGCCAGCCCCACCACCGGCTCCGGATACCCCAGCCCCGCCCGCTCCCCCTCCGGCAGCGTCCACGGCCGGTGGACCGCCGCCCCCGCGACCCCCGCCAGCTCCGGCACCCACCGCCGCACGTACTCGCCCCGCGGGTCGTAACGCCGCGCCTGCGCGAGCGGGTTGAGCACCCGGTTGGGCCGCGTGTCGGTGCCGGTCCCGGCCACCCACTGCCAGTTGAGCTGGTTGTTCGCGATGTCGCCGTCGACCAGCAGGTCGAGGAAGTGCGCGGCGCCGACCCGCCAGTCCACGTACAGCGTCTTCGTCAGGAAGCTCGCCGTCAGCAGCCGCCCGCGGTTGTGCATCCAGCCCTCGTGCGCGAGCTGCCGCATCGCGGCGTCGACGATCGGGTAGCCGGTGCGCCCCGCGCGCCACGCCTCGGTCTCGGCGGCGTCCGTGCGCCAGCGGTCGCCGTGCGGGCGGTAGTCGGCGTGGGCGGCGTCGGGGCGCGCGGCGAGCACCTGGTGGTGGAAGTCGCGCCAGGCGAGCTGCCGGACGAAGGCGTCGGCGCCCGGTCCGCCGGCCGCGCGGGCGCGGTGGACGAGTTCGGTCGCGGACACGCTGCCGAAGTGCAGGTGCGGGGAGAGCCGGGAGGTGGCGTCGGCGGGGAGGTCGTCGTGGCGCTCCTCGTACGCGGCCGCGTCGGCGCGCAGCCACGCCGTGAAGCGCCGCCGGCCCTCCTTCTCGCCGCCGCGGGCGAGGCCGGGGGAGGTGCCGGAGACCGCCGCGCGGGCGGGCGGGGCCGCGGAGCGGACGCCGGCCGGCACCGGGACGCGGCGCGGCGCGGGCAGCGGCGTGCGCTGCGGGGCGGTGGACCAGCGGCGGAAGTACGGGGTGAACACCGCGAAGTGGTCCCGCCCCTGCGGCGTCACCGCGCCGGGCGCCAGGACGGTGACGGCCGCGTCGTGCACGGTGAGCCGCCGCCCGTCCGCCGCGAGCGCCTCGCGCAGCCGGGCCTCGCGGCGCTGCGCGTACGCGCTGACGCCCGCGGCGACGTGCACCCCGTCGGCCCCCGCGGCCGCCGCCACCCGGACCGCCTCGCGGACCGGGTCGCCGGTGCGGACGACGAGCCGGCCGCCGCGCGCCCGCAGCCCCTCGTCGAGGCCGGCCAGGCAGTCCGCCAGGAACGCCCGCCTGTTGGGCGGCGCGAAGCCGATCCGGGCGAGGGCGTCGTCCGACACGAACAGCGGCACGACCTCGTCGGCGGCGCGTACGGCGGCGTGCAGCGCGGGGTTGTCGTGCAGCCGCAGGTCGGACGTGAAGAGGCAGACGGCGACGCTCATGGCGGCATTCTCACGGCGCCGCGGGCCGCGCGCGTCCCCGCCATGCCGGTGTCGTACGCCCGGTTCGGCCCGTGACGCACGCCACCGGAGACCGTACCGGAGCGGCGTTTATCGATTCGTTACCTGGCAAGACGCCGTCCATGTCGAACAGAAGCAGACCCAGTGCGGCGGCGGTACTCGTCGCGATAGCGGATCTGGCCGCGTTCGTGATCGGTCTCTGGATCCTCCTCTTCATCCTGGACGCGAACCGCACGAACGACTTCGTGGACTTCGTGCACGACCTCGCCGGCTGGCTGGCCGGCTGGTCGCGCGACATGTTCACCGTCGACCCCGACTGGTGGCGGGTGATGCTCAACTACGGGATCGCCGCCGTCGTGTACCTCATGATCGGACACGTGGCCGCCAGGGCGGTCAAACGGTGGTGAGCTGAAGCCGTGTACCGCTGCCCCTGGGTCTGTCGTTTGGGTCTTGCCGGATCAGGGAGCCGCCGCGAGCCCGGCGAAGATCCAAACGACAGACCCCAGGCGCAGGGAGGGCTGATGAAGGGACACCGGCTGACGCTGGACACGCTCAGCTCCACCGCGGAGTGCGCGGTGATCCGCGTCGGCGGCGAGCTGGACCACGGGGGCGAGCGGTTGTTCCTCGACACCCTCGGGTCGAGCGTGGACTCCGGGCACCGCTACCTGGTGCTCGACCTGACCACGCTCACCTTCTGCGACTCCCGCGGCCTCAACTGCCTCTTCGCGGTGCGCTGGCTGCTGCGCCGGCAGGGCGGCGAGCTGCTGCTCGCCGCCGTCGGCCGCCGGGTGACGTACCTGCTGGAGCAGACGGGCAGCACCGACGTGATCGCCACGTACCGCACCGTGCGGGAGGCGCTGGCGCACGTGCCGGAGCCGCTGCGGGCGAGCTGGCCCCCGGGGACGGTCCCTGGAGTCACACGCCCCCCTTCTCCATAGCTAATTCCGGCGTGCTGCAAATGGCCTATGAACGGTCAGAAATACCTGATGGAGGGAGTGTTGCCGGGGCGAGATGATTCCAGTGGCAAAGTAACGGTCAGGTATACCGTCCGTGCGGGCGGGTAAGCGCACACAACGTTTGTCCAGCCGAAGCCCACTTGGGGGACGACATGACGACGACATCCGTGACTCGCGACAGCGGGATCGAGACCGGTTCCGAGACGAGTTCTGCCGCCGACCCGCTCGGTGGCCTGGACCTCCCGCCGCTGCCCGAGCTGCGCGAGGCGAGCACGGCCGACGCGCGTGCCATGTCCCGTGCCCTCTTCGTGCGGCTGGCGGAGCTGGAGGAGGGCACGTACGCGTACTCCTACGTCCGCAACACCCTCGTCGAGCTGAACCTCGCGCTCGTCCGCTACGCCGTCAGCCGCTTCCGGCTGCGCAGCGAGTCCCGCGAGGACGTCGTGCAGGTCGGCACCGTCGGCCTCATCAAGGCGATCAACCGCTACGACCTCGGTGAGGGCACCGAGTTCCCCACCTTTGCGCTGCCGACGATCGTGGGCGAGATCAAGCGCCACTTCCGCGACACCTCCTGGGCGGTGCGGGTGCCGCGCCGGATGCAGGAGCGGCGGCTGACGCTGGCGAAGGCGAGCGCGCGGCTGGAGCAGGACCTCGGCCGCGCCCCGAGCGTCGCGGAGTTGGCGGAGCAGACCGGGCTGGGCGAGGACGAGGTCGTCGAGGGGCTGGTCGCCGCCAACGCCTACAAGACCTCGTCGCTCGACTACCACGCCGCCGACGAGGAGGGCGAGTCCTTCCTCGCGCGCCGCACCGGGGCGCCGGACCCGGACCTGGAGAAGGTCGAGAACCTGGTGTCGCTCAAGCCGCTGGTCGAGGCGCTGCCCGAGCGGGACCGGAAGGTGCTGGACCTGCGGTTCGGCGCGGAGATGACGCAGAGCGAGATCGGCGCCGAGCTGGGCATCTCGCAGATGCACGTGTCGCGGCTGCTGACCTCGATCCTCCGCCGGCTGCGCGAGGGGCTGACCGAGCAGGCGTGAGCGTGCGGGGGGCGGGGCGGGCGCTGCGGGCCGCGGGGCGCAGCGCGTACGAGGAGTTCGCCCGTCAGGGCGGTGGCCACCGGTCGGCGGCGGCGCGGCTGCGCCGCGCCGACCACGTGCTCTTCGAGCGGGTCGCCACGACCCGCTGGCCCTTCGCCGAGCCGGTGCTGCCGCGGCTCAGCCGCGCCGCCGACCACGGCCTGCTCTGGTTCGGTACGGCCGCGGCGCTGGGCACGCTCGCCGGGCCGCGCGGCCGCCGCGCCGCACTGCGCGGCGCGGCCTCGCTGGCGCTGGCCTCCGCGACGGTGAACACGGCCGGCAAGGGCGCGTTCCGCCGGACCCGGCCCGTACTCGACGCCGTGCCCGGCATCCGGCACCTCGCGCGCCAGCCGATCACCTCGTCCTTCCCCTCGGGCCACTCCGCCTCCGCCGCCGCGTTCGTCTGCGGGGTGGCGATGGAGTCGCCGCGGTGGGGCGCGGCCCTGGCGCCGGTCGCGTGGTCGGTCGCCTTCTCCCGCATCTACACCGGCGTGCACTACCCCAGCGACGTGCTCGCCGGCGCGGCGCTCGGCCTCGGCGCGGCGCTCGTCGTGCGCCGCCTGGTGCCGCCCCGCTCCCACCGCAAGCACCCCGCGCCGCCGCCCGCGGAGGCGCCGGCCCTGGCCGACGGGACCGGGCTGTACGTCGTGGTCAACCCGTCCTCCGGCGTGCAGCCGCAGCTCCTCGACCCCGTACGGCAGCTCGCGGACGTGCTGCCGGAAGCCTCGGTGGCCATCGCCGGGCCCGAGCACGGCCCGCTGCCCGCGCTGCTGGACGTCGCGGCGCAGGAGGCGGCGCGGCACGGCGGTGCGCTGGGCGTGTGCGGCGGCGACGGCACGGTGGCCGCGGCGGCGGTGGCGGCCATGGCGCACGGCGTGCCGCTGGCGGTGCTGCCGGGCGGCACGTTCAACCACTTCGCCACCGACCTCGGGGTGGAGAGCGTGGCCGACGCCTGCCGGGCGGTCGCGCACGGCAGCGCCGTCGCGGTCGACGTCGGCCGGCTCCGGCCGCGGACGCCGGCGGGCCCGGCGACGTACTTCCTGAACACCTTCAGCCTCGGCGTCTACCCCGAGCTGGTGCGGTGGCGCGAGCGCTCCCGGCTCGGCGGGCCGCTGGGCACGGTCGCGGCGGTGCTGCGCGTCATCCGTACGGCGGAGCCGCTCAGCGCGAGGATCAACGGCCGGCGGCGGGAGCTGTGGCTGCTGTTCGCCGGCTCGGGCGCGTACCACAACGTGGGCATCGCGCCGGTGCGCCGCGACAACCTCGCCGACGGGGTGCTGGACGTGCGCGCCGCCCGCGCCGGGCGCTTCGGCCGGGCCCGGCTGCTGGCCACCGCGCTGGCCGGCGGCCTGGCCAGGACCCGGCTGTACGCGGCGGGGCGGCTGCGCCGCGTCGTCGTCTCGGGGCTGCCGGGGGACACCCGGATGGCCTACGACGGGGAGGTCGTCCCCGCGCCGACCTCCTTCGTGCTGGATAAGCTCGAAGGAGCGCTGACCGTCTACCGGCCGGCCAAGGACTGACGCATCCCCCGGGAGGCCCGATGTTCGAGGCACACGACATCCGCGAGTGGCGCGGCCACCCCGTCCGCGGCGCGGACGGCGGCAAGATCGGCGAGATGGAGGCCGTCTACGTCGACACCCGCACCGACGTGCCGTCCTTCGCCACCGTCAAGGCGGGCGTGCCGGGGCGCAAACGCCTGGTGTTCGTCCCGCTGGACGGCGCCTCCGTCAGCCCCGGGTACGTGACCGTCGCCTACGACAAGGGCCAGGTCAAGGGCGCCCCGTCGATCGGCACTGACGGCGAGCTGGCGTTCGAGGAGGAGCCCGCGGTCTACAGCCACTACGAGCTGGACTACGAGCCCGGCGCCGCCGGCGAACGCCGGCTGGCCCGGCGCTGACCCCGCGGGCCGCGCGCCGCCGCCGCCCGTACGGCCGCGGCGGCGCCTCACCGCGGTACGGCCGGCACCGCCGGGCGCCGCGGCGGGCGGGCCGTCTCCGCACCGGCCGCGGTGCGGGCCAGCAGTGCGTTGAACTGCGCGCCCGCCAGCAGCGCCAGGTTCGAGAACCAGAGCCAGATCAGGAAGACGACGACTCCGGCGAGTGACCCGTACAGCCTGCTGTACGTCCCCGCCGCGTACGACGCGTACATCGCGAAGCCCACCGACGCCAGCAGCCACAGCAGGCCTGCGAGCAGCCCGCCGGGCACCGCGTGCGAGACCGTCCGCGACTCGGGCGGCCCGGAGCGGAAGAGCAGCAGCACCAGCAGCCCTGCGACGAAGACCAGGAACGGCCAGCGCAGGAAGTCCCACAGCGCCGCCGTCTGCTCGCCCAGGCCGAGCGGCCGCCCCAGCGCCCGCGCCCCGGCGCCGGTGAGCACCAGGGTCAGCGCGGCGGACACCAGCAGGGTGAGCAGCAGCAGCGCCATCGCGAGGATCGCGGGCGCACGGCGCAGCACGGGCCGGCTGTCGGGCGTGCCGTACATCGCGTGCAGGGCGCGGCGGAAGACGGACAGGAAGCTGCACGCGGACCAGACGGCGCTGGCGGCGCCCACGGTGGTCAGGATCCAGGCGGCGGAGTGGCCGCGGACGACGTCGTGGAGGGCGTCGTTGAGCGCGGTGTCGGTGCCGGCGGGGGCGACCCCGGCGACGTAGGCGATGAGCGCCTCGGTGCCGGAGGGGTCGGCGAGGCCGATGACGGTGAGGGTGACGAAGAGCGTGGGCAGGACGGTGAGTATGGCGTAGTACGTGAGGGCGGCGGCCCAGTCGCTGATGTCGTCGTTCCAGAGAGCCACGGGGGTACGGCGCAGGGCGCCCCGGTAACGCGCCCAGCCCGTCCGCCCGCTCCGCGCGTGCACCCCACGCTTCATCGGCCCAGACTCCGCTCTTCGTTCGCTCCGCGCCCGCCCGGCACTCCGCCGTGCTCTGTCCCTGTCTACCGTGTGCGGGCCGCCGCCGGCTCTTCAACCGGCCGGGCGCGGCCTGCCGAGGAGCCGCTGCCACCAGCGGCGGCGCGGGGGGTGGACGGCGCGGCCGAGGCGGCGGCCGAGGAACAGATAGCCGAGGAGGGCCCCGGTGGTGTTGAGGATGACGTCATCGACGTCGAACGCGCGGCCGGTGATGAACGTGCCCTGGACCACCTCGACCGACGTCATCACCACGGCGGTGAACAGCCCGACCCGCAGCAGCCCGCGGGCGCGCGGCACGAGCACGGGCAGCAGCAGCCCGAAGGGCACCCCGAGCAGGATGTTGCCGCCGAGCTGGCGGAGGGTGTCGACGAACGCGGGCTGGGTGACGTAGTCGCGGATGGAGTCGCCGGGCTTCAGGTTCGTGTGCGTCACGGGCTCGGAGGCGGCGGACGACTCCAGCGTGAGGCGCGCCAGCACCGCGGCGAACGCCACCATCAGGGCGAACGCCAGCAGCATCGCGCAGACGCGCACCCACCGCGCCGCGGGCGGTGCGCCGGCCGGCTGCGCGGCGGGGTCTCCGGCCGCGGGGGCGGTGGCGGTCTTGTCCCCGTCGGCGGACGGGGGCGTGGCTGACATGGGCCCTCCCTTCCGTTGGCCGGGCGGGCTGCCCGGCGCGGTGTGAGCGGGCGGTTACCCGCCGGTCGGGCCGGTATGCACGGGGACCCTCCGGGGCGGGGCCGGGATGGCCGCGTGGGGCCCGTGGGAGCCACGGACCGGGCGCCGGGGGGTGCGACGGACGTACGACGGCCGTGCACGTGTGCCGTGGCCGGCGCGCGGTGGGGCGTGACCGTCGGCGTACCGCGTCCCGCGGTGCCCGCGGTCAGCCCGCGGTGCCCGCGCCCGCGCATACGCCGCGGCGGGGGCCGGCCCCGTGTCCGGCCCGCGCCGCGGCTGTCCCGGTGCGGTGGCGGTGGTCTGCGTGGTGGAGGTGGGGGGTGTGGTGCGAGTGACGTACGGAAAGCACGCGGTGTCCGTTCACCGCTCCGCGTCGAGGACCTCCCGCAGCATCGCGCCGAAGGCCTCCGGCTGCCCCGCGTAGCCGAACTCGGCGTCGAGGAAGCCGCCGTGGTGGCTGGGGAAGACCGTCGCCTCCTGCCCGAGCAGCGCGGCCGTGCCGCGTGCCGTACGCGCGGTGAACGTGTCGCCGGACTCCTCGCCCACCGCGATCACCACGCGCGTCGGCGCCGCGGCGAGCGCGGCCGGGTCCGGGCGGTAGCTGCTGACGGCCCAGGAGTGGTCCGAGAGCAGCGGGTCGTCGCGGTTGCCGTCGTCCTCGGCGGGCATGCCGAAGGCCGCGGGGTCGGGCTCGGGCCGGGCGAAGTACGCGTCGGTGAACTCGCCCTGCCACGCGCCCAGCCCCATGAACGCCGCCATGCCCGTGCCCCACCCCTTGGCGTTGTACGCGTCCGTGACGCCCTGCCGCGCCCGCTCCGCGGCCTCGGCGTCCGGGAGCGCCGGGATGATCGGCGGCTCGTGCGCGACGAGCGTGGTCACGTCGTCGGGGTACGCCGTCACCAGGGCCAGCGCCGTCACCGCGCCGCCGCTGCTGCCGAACAGCTCCACCGGGCCCGCGCCCAGCGCGGCGATGACGGCGTGCACGTCCTCGGCCTGCGTCTGCGGCGAGTTGTCGAGCCGGCCGTCCTTGCGGGTGCTGCGGCCGAGGCCCCGCGGGTCGTACGTGACGACCGTCCGGTCCTCGAACTGCGCGGCCAGTGCGCGGAAGCCGCTCGCGTCCATGGGCTGGCCGATGAGCAGCAGCGGGGGGCGGCCGTCGGCGGTGGGCAGGGGGCCGCGCACGTCGTAGACGAGGTCGACGTCGGGGGTGGTCAGCGTGTGTGTGTCCATGTCCGTGCAGACGGTTCGGCCGGGGTGAATTCATCGCCGCCGGAGGTGACCCGCATCACTGCAACCCTATGATTGCAGTTCGCGATTAATGTGCAATGCTGTGGTTGCAGATAGACGCACGAGGAGGAACCGTGAACGACACCGCATACACCGACGCAGAGCTGGCGGAGCTGGACCGGGTCACCCGCCGTATCGACATCGACGCCCCCGCTGCCCGGGTCTGGGACCTGGTCGTACGCCCCGGCTGGTACATCAACGACGGGGTGGTCGACCCCGAGCCCGACCTGCGCCACGAAGACGATGTGGCCGTCGTCCGGCACGGGTCCGCCGAGTTCCGGTTCCGCACCGTGGAGCTGGACGAGCCCCGCTACGCCGCGTTCCGGTGGCTCACCGGCCGGAACCAGGAGGGAGCCAAGGGCTCGACCCTGGTGGAGTTCTGGATCGACGAGCGCCCCGGCGGCGTGACGCTGCGCGTCGTGGAGAGCGGCTTCTCCCGCCTCTTCGACGAGCAGTCGGCGTGGGTGAGGGAGCGCGAGATCAACGACAAGGGCTGGGTGGAGGAGCTGGCGGCCGCCAAGACGTTCGCCGAGCAGACCGCCGCCGCGGCGCCGCGGTCGTGACCGCGGACGCCGCCCCCGCCGTCGTGTGTGCCGCGCTCGGCGAACCGACGCGCTGGAAGATACTCACCCGCCTCGGCGAGGGCCCGATGTCGGCGTCCGCGCTGGCCAAGGTCATGCCGGTCAGCCGCCAGGCCATCGGCAAGCACCTCGACGTGCTGCGCGAGGTCGGGCTGGTGGAGTCCGAGCAGCGCGGCCGGGAGGTCGTGTACGTGGCCGTGGGCGCCCGCCTCAACGCGCTTGCCCGGGAGCTGGACCGGATCGGCCGGGTCTGGGAGACCCGCCTCCTGCGTATCAAGGAACTGGCCGAGAACCCCGACGCCGGCCCGCCCGCGGGGAGCTGACCCCGGCCGGCGCGGAGCAGGGCCCCTCCCCGGCCGCCGGGGAGGGGCCCCGTGCGCTACCGGCCCGCCCGGCTGCGTACCAGCAGGTACATGAAGTACGGCGTGCCGATGACCGCCGTCATCAGGCCCGCGCCGAGCTGCGCCGGTGCGATCACCGAGCGGCCGGTGACGTCCGCCGTGCACACCAGCACCGCGCCGAGCAGCACCGCCACCGGCAGCACCCGCGTGTGCTGCCGGCCCACCAGCGCCCGCGCCGCGTGCGGCGCCACCAGGCCGACGAACCCGATCGTGCCCGCCGCCGACACCGCCGTACCGGCCAGCACGACGCTGAGGATCAGCAGCCACAACCGGCTGCGGCCCAGGTCCAGGCCCAGCAGCCGCGGCGTGTCCTCGTCCAGCGAGACGAGGTCCAGCTCCCGGCGCCGCGCCGCCGCGATCGCCAGCCCCGCGACCAGGACGATCGCCAGCGGGACGACGTCCGACAGCGTCCGCCCGTACGTGGAGCCGGACAGCCAGGTCAGCGCCATCGTCGCGTTGAACGGGTCGGTCAGCACGATCAGCAGGCTGATCAGCGCCGTCGACGCGGTGGCGAAGCCCATGCCGACGAGCACCAGCCGGTTCTGCTGGAACCCGCCGCGCGCGGCGAGCCCGAAGACCCCGACCGAGGTGAGCGCCGCGCCGCCCAGCGCCGCCGCCGACAGGCCCCACGAGCTGGGCACGTCCACCGTCGTCACCAGCAGCACCGCGCCGAGCGCCGCGCCGTTGGAGACGCCGAGCACGCCCGGTTCGGCCAGCGGGTTGCGGGTCACGGCCTGCACGATCGTGCCGGACAGCGCGAGCGCGGCACCGGCCGCCAGCGCCGCGAGCACCCGCGGGACGCGGGTGTCGAGGACGACCTCGGTGGTCGGCCCTGCCCGGCCCTGGAGCCAGTTGAACACGTCGCCGAGGAGCAGCTTGGTGTCGCCGACGAGCAGCGCGACCAGCGTGGCGGCGACCAGCGCGGCGACCAGCGCCGCCGTGGTGACCACGAACGTCCGGTGGCTGCGGATGCGCAGCTTGTCGGTGTCGGCCGCGCCCGCGCTGTCGCGCAGCCGGGTGGCCATCACCACGAGGAACACCGCGCCGACGAGGCTGGTGACCACGCCCGTGGGCACGGAGACCGCCGTGTCGGCGGGCACCAGGGCCCGCAGCAGCACGTCCGCGCCGAGCACCAGTCCCATGCCCAGCAGGGCCGCCAGCGGAATGCCGGCCCGCGACTTCCCGTACGTACGGAACCGGCGGGCGAACCCCCGTACCAGCGCCGGCGCGCACAGGCCGACGAAGCCGATCGGCCCGGCGAGCGTCACCGACGCCGCGGACAGCAGCACCGCGAGCAGCACCGCCGTGACCCGGGTGGCGCGCACCGGCACGCCCAGCCCGCGGGCGGCGTCGTCGCCCAGCGCCAGGGCGTCGATGCGCCGCGCGAGCAGCAGCAGCCCGGCGAGCCCGGCGACGGCAAGCGGCAGCATCGTGAGGACGCCGTCCCAGCCGGTCTGGGAGATGCTGCCCTGCTGCCAGTCGTAGAGGCCCTCGGTCTCCTCGGGGAAGAGCAGCAGCATCCCCTCGGTGACCGCGAACAGCCCGAGCGTCAGCGCGGTGCCCGCGAGCACCAGCCGTACGGTGCCCGAGCCGAGGCCCGAGAGCCCCAGCACCACCGCCGCGGCGGCGAGCCCGCCGGCGAACGCGACGCCGGAGGACGCGAGCATCGGCAGCGAGACCCCGGTGGCGGCGGCCAGCCCCAGCGCGGCGTACGAACCGGCGTTGACGGCGAGCGTGTCCGGCGAGGCCAGCACGTTGCGGCTGACCGCCTGGAGCGCGGTGCCCGCGATCGCCAGCGCCGCGCCGACCACCAGGCCCGCGACCATCCGGGGCAGCCGGGAGGCGATGACCACGGAGGAGTCGGTCGCGTCGGCCTGCCCGGTGAGCGCCTTCCAGACCTCGGTGGCGCCGACGTCCGAGGTGCCCTGGGTGAGGTCGACGACCGCGAGGACCGCGACCACCAGCGCGAGTCCCGCGGCCACCGCGGCCGCGCCCGTCCGGGACCGCACGGTGGGCGGGGGGGCGGGCGCGGCCTCGGGGGCGGTCGTGGCGGTGACGGCCATCGACTACTTCGTCAGCGCGCCGACGAGGGCGTCGACGTACTGGTTCATGGACTCGACGCTGCCGAACATCCAGATGCCGTCGTCCAGCCGGTGGACGTCGCCCGCCTTGACGAACGGCAGCGACTTCCAGACGGAGTCGTCCTTCAGCTCGCCGGTGAAGGGCGTGCTGGCCTCGTCCTCCTCGTTGCCGATGTAGACGAACTGCGTGTCGTCGGGGAGCTTCGTGAGCCCCTCGACGTCGGTGGAGCCGAGGCCGTAGTCCTTGTCGCCCTCGACGTCCCAGGCGTTCTCCAGGCCCAGCCGCTCGTTGACGCCGCCCAGCAGCGAGCCGCTGGTGAAGGGGCGGATGGAGACCTGGTTGGAGACGACGTAGCCGTCGGCGAAGGCGACCTTCCCGCCGCCCAGGCCGGCGTCGTCGAGCGCCTTCTTGCCCTCGGCGAGCTTGGCGTCGAAGCCCTTCTTCAGCTCCTCCGCCCGGTCGGTGGTGCCCGTGGCCTTGGCGATGAGGTCGAGGTTCTCGGTCATCTGGCCGACGGGGTCGGAGGCGTCGGCGGAGCGCAGGGTGAGCACCGTGGTCTTGCTGCTCAACTGCTTGACGGCGGACGCGGGCAGGTCGTTGGTGGCGATGACGAGGTCGGGGTTGAGGGCGGCGATGGTGTCGATGCTCGGCTCGCCGCGGGTGCCGATGTCCTTGGGCTCGCCCTTGAGCGGGACCGCGGAGTCCCAGGTGTTGTAGCCCTTGACGTCGGCCACTCCGACGGGGTCGACGCCGAGGGATATGAGGTTCTCGACCACGTTCCACTCGGTGCCGACGACCTTGGTGGCGGGCCCGTTCTCCAGCGTCACCTTCTTGCCGGTGGAGTCGGTCAGGGTGATCGGCTGCGCGGCGCCCTTGCCGGCGCCGCCCTTGTCGTCGTCGTCCGCGGCGTCTTCTGTGGTGCCGCAGGCGGCCAGGGTGAGCGTCGCGGCGGTGGCGACCGCCGCGGTCAGCAGGAGGCGTGTCATGAGGAAGTGCTGAGCCTTTCGCTTCGCTTGTGGTGCCGGCCGATGGCGCGGGTGCGCAGCCGGCCGGTCAGGGGGTCGTCGTCGACGTCGATGCGGATCCCGTACGCCTTGCTGAGCAGTTCGGGCAGCAGGACGTCCTCGGGGCGGCCGTCGGCGACGATGCGGCCGTCGTCGAGCAGCACCATGCGGTCGGCCACGGCCGCCGCCTGGTCGAGGTCGTGCAGGACGGCGCCCACCGCGATGCGGTGGTCGTCGGCCAGGTCGCGTACCAGGTCGAGGAGTTCGACCTGGTAGCGCAGATCGAGGTGGTTGGTGGGCTCGTCGAGCAGCAGCACGCCGGTGTCCTGCGCGAGGCAGCCGGCCAGCCAGACGCGCTGCAACTGCCCGCCGGACAGGTGCTCGGCGCCGCGCTCGGCGAGTTCGGTGACGCCGGTCATCGCCAGCGCCCGGTCGACGGCCGTGCGCCCGCCGGGGTCGGAGGCGCCCCACCGGCCGCGGTACGGGTAGCGCCCGAACTCCACGACGTCGCGGACGGTCAGCCCGCTGGGCGTCGGCCGCCCCTGCGTGAGCAGCGCGACGTGCCGGGCGAAGTGCCGGGTGGACAGTGCGAACCCGTCGGTGTCCTCGTCGATGACGAGTTGCGCCCTGCGGGCCCGCTGCAGCCGCGCGAGCGTGCGCAGCAGCGTGGACTTCCCGCTGCCGTTGGGCCCGACGAGGACGGTCACCTCCCCGGGCCGCAGCCGCAGCGAGGCGTCGTGGACGACGTCGACGCCGTCGTACGCCACGGTGACGTCGGCGGCGGACAGGGCGTGCCCGCGGGCTCCCGCGGCGCTGAGCGTGCTCTCTCCGGCTCTCACGAGAGCTTAGGCTAACCTAACCTCACCCCGCCTCGGCAGCCGGTGCACGAGAGAACTGTGCGCGCCGCCGCCCCTGGCCTCCTCCCCACCGCCTGCCGGCCGGCCGCCCGCGCTCCCCCGCGGCCTGCCGACCCGCCGCCGGGACCGGCCCGCTGAGCGGCTTCCACCTCCTGGTCCCGGCCGCCGACCGGACCCTCCCGTCGCCCGCGCCCCACGGCGGCGGCACCGTCGTGCTGCACCCCTGCCGGACCTGCCGGCGGGGCCGTGAACGTACGGAGTCGAACATCACTGGCGCGCGACGGGGGTGGCGGGGCGAGAATACGGGTGGGCGGCGTGCGGATGCCGGACCCACACGCGGGCGCGCAGGCACCCCGCGGCGCCCGAAGACGAGCACACCCTGGAGGGTCAGTGACCGCCGCACCACCGCGTACGACAGCCGCCCCCGCCCGCGGCGGGGAGGGGCCGCCGGCCGCCGCGCCGTGGGCCGCCGCCGTGCGGTCGCGGGCGCCCTGGCTGGAGTCCGCGAGCCGCCGGGCGTGGTTCCGCCCGGCGCTGGCCGCGGTGGCCGGCGTGCTGCTCGCGCTGGCCTTCCCGCCGTACGGGCTGTGGCCGCTGGCCGCCGTCGCGCCGGCGGCGCTCTTCGTGCTGCTGCGCGGCGCCCGCCGCAAGCGGGACGCGTTCTGGCTGGGCACGGCCTTCGGCGTCGCGTTCTTCGTCCCCCTGCTGTGGTGGCTGTCCAATCTCGGCATCCTGCCGTGGCTGCTGCTCAGCGTCATCCAGGCGCTGATGCTCGGCGGCCTGTGCCTGGCGGTGCCGCCGCTGGTGCGGCTGCCGGCGTGGTGGCTGTGGGCGGCGGCCTGGTGGGTGGCGGTCGAGGCGCTGCGCTCGCGGGTGCCGCTGGGCGGCTTCCCCTGGGGCCGGCTGGCCTTCAGCCAGGCGGACGCCCCGACGCTCGGCTGGGCGTCGGTCGGCGGCGCCCCGCTGGTCAGCGCCGTCGTCGCGGTCGCCGCCGGTGCGCTCGCGGCGCTGGCCACCGCGCGGGCCGCGCGGCGGACGGTGCCGGCGGTCGCGCTGGCCGCGGCGGTCGCGCTGGGGGCCTGCGGGACGCTGCTGCTGCCGAGCGCGGGGGAGGCGGACGACGAGCGGGCGACCGTGGCGGTGGTGCAGGGCAACGTGCCGCGGGCCCGCAGCCTGGAGGAGCAGGCCCGGGTCGAGATGGTCGCCGAGAACCACATCGCCGCCACCGAGGAGCTGGTCGAGGACATCGACGCCGGCCGGGTGGAGCGGCCCGACCTGGTGCTGTGGCCGGAGAACGCCACCGACCGCGACCCGCGCAACGATCCGTACCTCAGCGCCGAGATCTCCCGCGTCGTGGACGACCTCGGCGCCCCCGTCGTCGTCGGCGCCATCCTCGACGCCCCCGGCGACCGCATCCGCAACGCGGGCCTCCTCTGGCTGCCCGGCAGCGGCCCCGGCGACTACTACGCGAAGCGGCAGCTCGTGCCCTTCGGCGAGTACATCCCGATGCGCTCCCTGCTCGGCGGCTTCGGCGACCTCCAGCTCATCCCGCGCGACTTCGAGGCCGGCGACGAGGCGGTGCGCCTGGACGCCGGGGACGTGCACCTGGCGGAGTCGATCTGCTACGAGGTCGCGTACGACGGCCAGGTCCGCGACCAGGTGCGTACCGGGGCCAACCTGCTGGCCGTACCGACGAACAACGCCACGTACATGCGCGACAACAACCTCGGCGAGCCCGAGCAGCAGCTCGCGATGTCCCGGCTGCGGGCGGTCGAGCACAACCGCTCGACGCTGGTCGCCTCCACGACGGGCATCAGCGCGATCGTCACGCCGGACGGCGAGACGGTCGACGAGACGGGCCCGTGGCGCCGCGAGGTGCTGACGGCGGAGGTGCCGCTGCGCACGGACGAGACGCTGGCCACGCGGGTGGGCTCGGCACCGGAGTGGGCGATCACGGCCCTCGCGGCGGGCGCCCTGGGCGCGGCGCTGTACCTCCGCCGCCGGGACGCGGGCGCCGCCGGGGCCGAAGGGGACGCCGGGACCGAAGGGGTCAGTGGAAGCGGGTCGTGACGATGCGGGCCTTGTAGATCTGCGCGCCGGGGCGGGTCTTGGACTGGCCGCCCGAGAAGTAGACGGTCGGCCCGCCCCACGGCGGGTCCGCGGGCGTCGGGTCGAGGGTCCACATCGCCTCGCCGTCGGTGTAGCGGACGTAGGACTTGACGTAGTTCTCCTCGGAGATGACCGTCACCTTCCGCGTGGCCTTGTCCAGCGAGTACACCCGGCCGCTGTCGGTGACCCACAGCTTGCCGGGGTCGGTGTAGTCGGGCTGGATGTCGTGGCCGTTGCCGGCGAAGGAGATGTCGGTGCCTGACTTCACCAGCCTGGCCGTCGAGTTGGCGCCCGTCACCCGGTAGGTGCGGATGACCTTGCCGCCGGTGACCCAGAGCAGGTCGTTCACGTCGTCCCAGAGCACGGCGTGCGGCTTGGGCATGTCGGTGATGGTCTGCACCTCGCGGAGCGTGGAGTGGTCGCTGTTGGCGCCGCCGTAGACGTGGATGCGGTCGCGGGTGCCGGCGACGACGACGGCGGCGAGGTTCGGGATGCGCTCGATGCAGTGCGGGTAACTGGCCACGGACGTCTCCCAGATGAGGTCGCCGCGGTCGAGCCGGTTGCCGTTGCCGGTGACCGCCACGATGCCGGCGCGGCCGTTGCCGGGCTGGCCGGCGGTCATCAGCGCGATGGTGCCGTAGCGGGTGGTCGCGCGGAAGCGGATCTCGAAGGGATCGTCCCAGCCGTTCGTGGTGCCCGGGGTGAAGCTCCAGTCCGACGTCCCCGACCAGTCGCCGTTGCGGTCGAAGACCTGGAAGCTGTTGGTGGCCTGGTCGGTCAGCGCGATGGGGTAGTCGGCCGCCGCGGCGCGCGCCGTCGACGCGCCGAGGGTCACGGCGGCGGGCGCGGCGACCGCGCCCGCGAGGGCTCCGCCGATCAGACTGCGTCGCTTCATCGTCCGTCCGTCCGTTCGTCGGTGGGGTCTTGACCGTTATCCCTTGTAATGCACGGCGGTTGCGGGGCGGTTGCGCGGGCCGGAGGACGTACACCGACTTCATGATTCTGTCAGGAGCATGACTTCCCACGGCCATTCTACGCGCATAGTCTGAGCGCCGGCACGGCCGACTGCCGGCACTCCGGCGGCAGTTGGCGCACCCCCAGGCCGTGCGCCGCGACCCGGCGCACCTACCCGAGGAGTCCCCATGCGCCCCACCGCAACGAAGGGCCTTGTCGCCGCCGGCGCCACCGCGGCGGCCCTCCTGGCAACGATCGCCCCCGCCGAGGCCGCCCCCGCCGACAAGCCCCAGGTGCTCGCGAGCTTCACGCAGACCAGCGCGACGAGCTACAACGCCTGGGCGGCCGCCGAGGCCAACCGCGGCGCCTGGTCCGCGTACGCGTTCAACTGGTCGACCGACTACTGCAGCAGCTCCCCGGACAACCCCTTCGGCTTCCCGTTCCAGAAGTCCTGCCAGCGCCACGACTTCGGCTACCGCAACTACAAGGAGATGGGCACCTTCGACGCCAACAAGTCCCGTCTCGACAGCGCCTTCTACGAGGACCTCAAGCGCGTGTGCAACCGCTACTCGGGCGCCACCAAGACCTCCTGCAACAGCACCGCCTGGGTCTACTACCAGGCCGTCCGCGCCCTCGGCTGACCCTCTCCCCGACCCCTCAGGCCCCGGCGGTGCCCCCATGCCGCCGGGGCCGGGCCGTGCCCGGGGCCGACGGCCCCGGGCCGGGCGTGGTCACCGTGCGGGGAGCGGCACCCCGGCGACGACGGCTTTGCCGCGTCCCCGGCGGGGGACGACGCCCCAGGCGGCGGCGAGAGCGTCGACGAGGAGGAGGCCACGGCCGCCGCAGGCCGCGCTGTCGGGTGCGGTCGTGAGGGCGGGGCGGCCGGGACCGGGGTCGGAGACGGCGAGCCAGTAGTGGCCGTCGGCGGGCCAGAGGAGGAGTTCGACGCGATGGTCGCCGGTGGGGTGGGTGCCGTGGCGTACGGCGTTGGTGACGAGTTCGGAGGCGAGGAGCTGGAGTTCGTCGCCGAGGCGGGGGTGGTGGGCGCGGGGCAGGGCGTCGAGGACGGCGTGTCGGGCCCGTTGGACCCAGAGGGGGTGGGCGGGGAAGGTCCAGCGGACGGGGAGGGGCGGAATGGGCGGAGTGGGCGGAGTGGGCGGAGTGGGGCTGGGGCGGTGTGGGGGCATGGCGGACTCCTGGGCCGGGATCGGTCGTTGACGTGCCGGTGGCATGCCTCCCTGGGCGCGAGCACGCCCGCCCCAGGGAGAGCGGGCATGCTCGCGCGGTGCGCTTCCGGCGTTGCTGTGAGTACCTTGCGCATCACCCACCGTAGGGCATTGGTGTCACATGTGCCACCAGCTGCGGGGGGCGGCTTGGTCGATGCCCGGTACGCGAGGCAGACTGGCTCGCGCACACGGAGAGGAATCAGATGCCGCCAAGGAGTAATCCCACCGCGCGTCAGAAACGCCTGGGTGCCGAGCTGCGCAAGCTGCGCGAAGCGGCCGGGCTGTCCACCGAGCAAGCCGCCGCCGTGCTCGCGACCAACCGCACCGTCATCACCAGCACCGAGGCCGGACGACACGGCATCAGCCCGGAGCGCGTACGCCGGCTGGCATACAACTACGAGTGCGCGGACCAGGAGTTGGTCGACGCCTTGGTGCGCATGGCTGCGGATCGCACCAAGGGTTGGTGGGAGGACTTCCGTGGCGTCCTGCCCCCGACGTTCCTGGACATCGCCGAACTGGAGTGGTTCGCCACGGCGCTGCGCATGGCCACGATGACGCACATCCCGGGCCCGTTCCAGACGGAGGCGTTCGCCCGCGCCCTCTTCGACGCGTCCATTCCGCAACTGCCTCCGGAGGAGTTCGAGGCCCGCGTCGCCCACCGTGTCCGCAGGCATGAAGCCGTCACCCGCCCGGACGGTCCGGCCTATACCACTCTCGTCCACGAAGCCGCGCTGCGGACCGAAGTGGGTGGCCGCAAGGTTCTGCGTGAGCAGCTCCAGCACGTGCTGGCGATGGCCGAGCACGACAACATCACCGTTCAGGCCATACCGTTCTCAGCGGGCGCAATCCCGGGCTCGGGCCAGGCCATCCTGTACGCCGAAGGTGACGTGCGGAGCCTCGATACGGCGCAGTTGGACCGCACCAACGCGGCCGAGTTCCTCCACTTGGAGGGGCAACTCCGCAAGTTCCGGCTCCATCTGGACCGGATGCAGCACATGGCGCTGTCGCCCACCGAGACCAGCGACTTGATTCACGCCCTCGCTCACCAGCTTTAGGGAGCCGTTATGCCGGACATCACGTGGGAACCGCCCTTCTGCCAGGACTCGGGGAACTGTTTCCGCATAGGCACGGACGCGGAAGGCAACGCGCACATCGCCGTGGCAGGCAGCGAGGAGCGTCACATCACCGACTCCATGGAAGCCCTCCGCACGCTCATCCGTGACATCAAGGCCGGCAAGGCGGACCATCTGCTGTAACGGCTGAAGGAAACCGGTAGAAACTCGGCTCAACGCCCCTGAGAAGCAGGGCAAAACGACCTCACGGACCGACTTTCGCCCATTCATGCGCACCGAGGCGCTCCCCGGCACGGCTGAAGCTGCCGCCGTGGATATTCCGTTGACCCCCGGCCCGCCCCGGCGCAAGAGTGGGGACCCGGTCGGGGTCGGCGGCGTGCCTGGGGCGGTGTGCGGTGGCTGGTTCGGAGATGGCCGGTGAGCTGCGGGCCGGGGAGGCGGTTCCCCCTGCCCCGCTGTGGACGACGGATTTCCGGTTCTTCTTCACCGCCCGCACCACCTCCCTCCTCGGCGACGCCATGCTCCCCGTCGCCATCACCGCCGCCGTGCTCGGTGCCGGGTACGGCGCGAGCGGCGTGGGGTACGCACTGGCCGCGCTCGTCGGCCCGTTCGCGGCGCTGATCATCTTCGGCGGCGTGCTGTCCGACCGCTTCGGCGCCCGCCGGCTCATGGTCGTCTCGGACGCCTCCCGCCTGGTCTCCCAGATGGCGCTGGCGCTGCTGTTCCTGATGGGTACGCCCCGGCTGTGGCAGATCCTCGTGCTGCTGGCCCTCGTCGGTGCGGGCAGCGCCCTGTTCCAGCCCGGCGTCGCCAGCATCACGCCGCGCGTCGCGAAGGACGTGCAGAAGGCCAACGCCACCCTGCGCATCGCCGAGTCCGTCACCCTCGTGCTCGGCCCGTCGTTCGCCGGGCTGCTGCTGGCCGTCTCCTCACCCGCCGTCGTCGTCGCCCTCGACGCCGTGACGTACGCGGTCAGCGGCGCCTGCCTCCTCGCACTCCGCACCGTCCCCATGGGCCCCGGCGCGGCACGCGACGGCGCGCCGTCGTTCCGGGCCGACCTGGTCGAGGGCTGGCGGGAGTTCACGGCCCGCACCTGGCTGTGGAGCGTCATCGTCGTCTTCATGCTCTGGCAGCTCGCGGGCGCGGGACCCACCACGACCCTCGGCAACAGCACGCTCGTCACCGACTACGGCGCCTCGACGTTCGGCCTGGTCATGTCGTCGCTCGGGGCGGGCAGTGTGGTGGGCGGGCTCGTCGCGATCAGACTGCGCCCGCGGCACCCGCTGCGCGCCGGCGCGTTGTCGATGACGGTGTGGGCGCTGATGCCGCTGGGCGTCGCCCTCGGGCTCTCCACGCCGCTCGTCGCCCTTTGCTACGGGGTGAGCGGTATCGGCGCCGCCTTCTGGATTGTCATGTTCCATACCAGCGTGCAGACGCACGTGCCGCAGGACGTCCTCGGCCGGGTGCACGCGTACGACGCGGCGGGCTCGCTGGTGATGAAGCCGGTCGGCCAGGCGGCGGCCGGGCCGATGGCCGGGGTGGTGGGCACGGTGCCGCTGCTGTTCGTGTCGGCGACGATGGCCGTTCTCACGTGCCTGCTGCTGCTGGCGATACCGGCGGTGCGGGGCCTCAAGCGCGTGGCGTGAGGGGTGGTGGGGGGATGTCGGTGGGGGTGCGTACGCTGGCGGCATGACCGGGAGCGTCGGCATCCGACCGAGCGACCGCCCCTCGGGGCGGCTGTTCGTGCTGCTGGTGCTCGCGGTGCTGGCGGGCGTGCTGGGCATGCACGCGCTGGGGCCGGGCGGCACGTCCGCCGCGAAGCCGCGGCCGGCGATGCAGATGGACCACGGCGGTGCGGCGCAGGCACAGGCGGAGCCCGGGTTTCGAGCACCGGCGACGCCGCAGCCGCCCGGGACGGACCACGCGCCCCCGGCACAGGCGCCGGTGACCGGGCACACACCCGCCGAGCCCACCCCCGTCGCCAAGCCCGCCGGGGACGCCTGCTCCCACACCGAGGGCGGCTCCGGGCACCTCGCCCACGCCGACCGCACGTGCGCCGCCGCCGGCACGGCCTCCGCCTACGCGCCGCCCGCCCCCGCCGCCGACGCGCTGCCCGGCGTCCCGGACGCCGCCCGCGTACCGAAGGCCCGGCCCGCGGCGACGGCGCCGGACCGGGCGCCGCCCGACCTCGCCGAGCTGCAACTCCTGCGGATATAGGCGCGGCCCGCCCGGCACCCCCGTACGACCTCGTACGCCCACGCCCTGTTCGGGGCCGGGTGCCGCGCTGCCGCATGCCTTCACATCCGTACGTTCCGCGCGCCGGCACCCGGCGTGCGCGAAGGAGTTGCACAGTCATGATCCGTACACGTTCCCTGTTCCGCCGCGGCGCCGCGGCGGCGGCCGCCGGCGCGGTGGCCCTCCTCCTCGCCGCCTGCGGCGGCAGCGACGACGGCTCGGGAGACCACGGCAAGGACGGCGCCCCGGCGTCGGGCCCCGCCGCCTCCCGGGAGGACCACAACACCGCCGACGTCACCTTCGCGAAGGGCATGATCCCCCACCACCGCCAGGCCGTGGAGATGGCGGACCTCGCGCCCGGCCGGGCCGCGTCCGCCGAGGTGAAGAAGCTCGCCGCGGACATCAAGAAGGCCCAGGACCCGGAGATCGAGACGCTCTCCGGCTGGCTCGACTCCTGGGGCGAGGAGGTGCCGGCCGAAGGGGAGATGGACCACTCCATGCACGGCTCCGCCGGCGGCATGATGTCCGCGGAGGACATGGAGAAGCTCCGGGAGGCGAAGGGCGCCGCGTTCGACACCGCCTTCATGGAGATGATGATCGAGCACCACGAGGGCGCCGTCGCCATGGCCGAGACGGAGCAGGCCGAGGGCTCGTACGCGCCTGCGAAGAAGATGGCCGGGGAGATCATCAGCGCCCAGGAAGCCGAGATCGACGCGATGAAGTCGCTGCTCGACAAGGGCTGACGCGGTCCGTGCGCAGGGCGGGCGGCGGCCCCGCCGCCCGCCCTACGCGTACTGCAGCACCCGCCGTCGTACGGACACGACGGCCACCAGCGAGGCGCTCAGCGTGAGGACGTACGCCGCGAACGCCCAGGCCGCCGGGGATGACGAGGAGATCGTCAGCAGCGTCACCGCGGCGCCGGTGCCGACGAGGACGTAGAAGAGGAGGTTCTCCGAGGCGGGGTCGCGCCACGCCTTCACGACGGTCGGCAGCGCCGCCGCTGCGTCGGCCGCCACCGAGAACACCACGGCGAGCGCCGCCTCGCCGAGCCCCAGCCACGCCCCGAGCGCGGCGCCGGCGACGACCGCGCAGGCGAGGTCGAAGACGCCGAGCCGCGCCAGGTTCCGCCGGGTGCACACCGCGGTCACCACGACCACGAGCGGCCCGGCCCCGGCCACCAGCGTCTGCACCGCGGGCAGCCCCACACCGGAGTCGAGTTGCGCGGAGAACGCGATCAGCGGCACCGCGGCCCACAGTGACCAGGTCACGAGGTTCGGCCGCACGGTGCCGCGCACCACGGCGACGGCGTACCGGACACTGCCGGCCATGCCGAGCACAGCACTGACGAACACCCACCGCGGATCGATCACCCCGACCCCCTCTCCTTGTGCCGGTGGGCGAACGCGGCGGCGGCGAAGCGGATGCCCGCGGCGGCCAGGTTCAGCACACCGCCGACCACAGGTGCGAACAGTGCGAGTTGCTCCAGCATTTCTGACTCCCGTCTCGGTGCGGATCGGACGAGAGAATGGTGTGAGCGCGGTGGGGTCTGGTGAGGCCGCCGGGTGTGACAGCACACCGGGCAACGCCGGCGGCACACCTCTCACTTGGACGTGTGAGGGCGAAGTACGGTACGCGGAGCGCACATTCGGCGCACAGGTTAAAGATCAAGCTAGGGCCGGGGCAGCCTGGCCAGGGCGTCCGCGACGACTTGGTCGACGTCGGGGACGGTAGCGCCCAGCCACCGCAACCGCGCCGCGGCCTCCCTGACGGTGAAACGGGTCTCCCGTGCCGAATCCAGCAGGTGGAGGAGGGGCACGGCTACGTCCAGGGCGAGCCGGCTCACTTCGGTTTTCTCCCCGAGGTGGTAGAGAAGCCGGATGTCGTCGTGATCCGGATGTTCCGGGAGATCGGTCGGCACTCGCAGGCCACAGCCGGCGAGGCGCTCGGCCGCCGCGCGCGGGGCGACTCCGAACTCCACGAGGGCGAAGGCGAAATGTGCTCGCGGGATGGTGGCGGACTCGTCCAGCCACGGGCCCATATCGTCGAAATCCCTGGACATCATTCGGCGCGTGAGGTTGTCGATCCCGGGCGGGAGCTCACCCGGCGGCACCTCTATCCCGTACTCCGCCAGTCGCTCCGCGGCTCTGCTGGGCTCCACCTCGGCACGGCTGCTCATCACGAGGAGTTGTGGGAGATGAACCCGCTCGCCGCCTGCTTCCCCCGACGCAGCCTGAGGGTGAAAATAGCTGAGAAGGTTCAGGTCGTCCGCTTCCGGCCGGTCCGGCAGGCGTTCAGGGACCACGACGCCGTATGCGGCAAGGCGCTCCGCAACCTCGGGCAAGGGCATGTCCAGTTCGGTTGCAGCGCGGACAAGGTGCCTGTATGCGACGGGGAGGCGGTGATCCGCTTGCTCGTTGTAAGTGGGCTTCCAGTCGAACAGCACCAGGTCGTCCGCGCGCGGCGCATCGGGGAGCGAGAGCCTTTCGGTGCGGAGGCCGAAGTCTGCGAGCCTGTCGCATACCTGGGGAATGGGCAGACCGGTTTGTCCAGCAACCCGTACGACATGGGACGCCGGAATAGAGTCGCTTCCCAGCCATTCGTACCATTCGTAGTGATCCCCGCCTGCCGTGTCGATCACCGACCAGCTCAGGAGTGGCAAGTCCGCTGCCGAGAAGGACTCCGTGCGCGGACGGGAGGTGAGCCGGAAGCCGTAGCCTTCCAGCCGCCCTTGCCCTTCGGACAGTCCGATCCCGTATTCGAGCGCGACGGCAAGGAGATGCCCGACCGGCACGGGGTCGGTGAGATCCAGCCATCCAGGCAGGCCGTTCCGTCCCCGGCTGAGCAGGGCGAGGTCGATGCGGTCGACCTGTGCGGCCGCTGAGAAGTGTTCGGGAACTATCTCGTGGCAGCCCAGGTCGACGGCGCGGCGGGCGACCTCACGCGGCGACCCACCGGTATGCATGGCGGTCCAGAGGATGTGCCCGGGGCGGTTCCGCAGTTCCGTGTCATCCCATAGCCATGAACTCACATGCAGCCGGTCACCGGCGTCGAACCCGTCGCGTACAGCCCCCAGCAAGAGTGTGTCGGTGGGAAGCGCGGGACGCACAGGACCGGTGGTTTCCACTCCCAGCGCATCGAGATCGGTTCGGACGCCGTGTGCGATCAGACGCCACACGAGTACCTGGTCGGGTGGCTTGTCACCGAAATCCCAGTTCCACAGATTGTTCGGCACGTCATCGGAGGCGGGCCCGTGTGCATGCTCGTCGCCCTCCAGGACCAGATGCGAATCCTGGAGAAAGCACCCGACCTCCCGAACCTCGATTTCCCCCGTCCTCGTTCTGAACGACGCACCCGCCTCGATGGCCGCCTCCGTCACCAGGTCGCCCAGCCGGGGGCTCGCCTCCGTCACGGCGCTCACCCACCGGACGTCCAGCAACTCCTGGCCGTCCGTCATCAGCGCCCCGGTCGCCGCACTCAGCAGCTCCTCCACGTTCGCCGAGACGTCCGACAGCACCTGTCTGCGGTCCACCGACAGCCTGTCCGGCGTGTTGCGTCGGGTGAGGTTGACCACCGCCCCGCGCAGTATGCCGTCGCGGAAGCCCGCGAAGACCCCGTTGCGGACGGACGGCCTGACGTACAGGCCGTCCACCAGGAGGCCGCCGCCGTGTTCGCACCAGACGACCTGGCCGTCGCCCTGCTCGTCCTGCCAGGGCACGAGGGTCCCGTGAGCGTCGAGGCCGTCGGGTTGCCACGCCGGGCGTACCCGGGGGTTCAGCACGCCCGGGTCCCAGCGCTCGCGCTGGGTGCCGTGCTCGGCGACCGTCTCGAACTCGGCGACGCCCAGCAGCTGCCGGAGTTCCTCCACGCACGAGGGCGCCTGCTCGGCATCCCGCAGGTAAAGCTTGACCGACGTGCCCGGGGAACGGCCCTCCGGGAGGTGCTCGATGCGGAACAGGTGGCCAGGCCCGAAGATGGAGACCTTCATGGCCGGATGGGGGCGGTTGCCGCGTTCCAGGGGGCGGGTGACCACTTCGATCTCGTCGGCGATCATGAAGTAGCTCAGCACGCCGATGCCGAAACGGCTGTTGGGGTAGAAGGGGACCTGTGTTGCGGCGCCCTTCCACTCCGCCGATTCCACCAGGAACTCGGTCAGGTCGGTGAAGCGCACTCCTGCCTGCGCGAACACCTCGGTGAGCACGGCCTCGGTCATGCCGATGCCGTTGTCGCGGCATTCGAGGTAGGCGCGGCCGTCGTGGTCCAAGCCCTGGACGAAGTGGATGCGACCGTTCCAGTCGTCGGGCCAGTCGCCGCGCTGCCGCCGGTACGCGAGCCGGGCGCGGCGCCAGCGGCAGGCGTCGAGCGCGTTCTGATACAGCTCGCGGACGGCCAGGCCGCGGTCCTTGTAGAGCTGTTCGCCCATGAGGAGGCCCTGTACCCGCCGTTCGTCCAGGCGGAATCGGCTGACGTGCTGGAAGAGCGGTCGCCCGTCCTCGTCGATGTCCGGCCTGACGTCGTCGGCCGAGGCCCGTGACGGCAGCCGGGTGAGCATCTCCATGGCGGGCCGGTCGGCGCACACGCGCCGGACCGCGTGCAGCAGCGTGTCGACCTGGCGGGCGTACTGCCGCAACCCCTCCAGTTCGGCGGGGTGGTGGCAGTCGGTCCGCAGCACCAGGCAGTCCGATTGCAGCACCCATTTCGCGCGGCTCGTCACGGTGTCGCGGAGCCGGTCCAGCTCCACCGCGCTGGGGATGCCGAGGTGGCGTACGACGATGTCGGGCAGCCGGATGACGTCGATGGCGACCGCGTAGGCGACGGCCAGGAGGTGGCTGAGCAGCAGCTCCCGTACCCGCTGCTGGTCCGGCTCGCCGGCGAAGAGGACGTTCACGGGCTGCGGGGTGTGCTGCCGGTCGGTGTCGGCGAGTTCGGCGGGGTCGAGGCGCAGCCCGGCGAGGAAGCGTTGGACGGTCTTGGCCTCCAGGACCTCGTCCCGCATCCGCGGGTCGGTGACGTCCGCGTCCTGAAGCAGCCGCCGGATGGCGCCGAGGCGGTACGCGTCGGGGAAGCGGGCGGCCCAGCGGCGGAACAGCCACCAGCCGATCTCGGGCCCGGCGGAGTCGCGGTCGGGCAGCGCGGGGGCCTGGGCGCGTTCGACGAGTTCCTGATGTCCGTTGCAGAATGCCTCGAAGTCGCGCCGTGGTGCCTCCGCGTGGTCCGCGACGCCCAGCTCCAGGGGACGGATCTCGTGCAGGGCGGCCAGCGTCCGCGCCATGTGGGTGTGGTGCAGCAGCGGAACCAGCGCCAGCAGCGCCGCTTCGGCGGGCGAGAGATCCGGGGTGTCCTCCCACGTCGTACGCACCAGCCAGTCCGCCCGCCTGGCGAACCGGTCGGCGAGGTCGGTGTCGAGCCAGGGATCGCCCGCGAGGGTGCGCTCGGCCTCGGCACTCAGCGCGGCCAGGCGTTCGGCGACGGAGACGGACTGCTCGCGGAGGTCCGCGGTGTCCAAGTCCCCGTCGACCAGGTTCCAGGCGGCGTGTTCTGCTACGCACCGCGCCCAGGGGTGCTGCGTCCCGGATTGCGGTCGGCTCCTCTTCTCCCCCCGCTCCACGGCTCGTTCCTCGGCGCGGGCCCGGTCGAGGAGGCGGCGGCCGTTCGCCGCCTCGTCGGTGCCGCCGCCCAGGGCCCGTACGAGCGCCGTCACCTGCCGGTCGTCGACGGGCAGGCGCATGCCGCGCAGCATGTCGTTGACGTAGGACGGGGATTCGAGGTTCATGGCCGCGGTGATGTCGCGGCGGCTCTTCAGCCCGTTGCCGGCGTGGACCCGGTCGAGGAATTCCAGCAGCTTGCGGTGTGCTCCGGACTCCGGCCATTTGCCGCGGTCGATCGGTTCCCCTCTGCCCACGCGACGTGTCTACACCATCCTGGCATTACGGAACCACCGAACCAGTCGGTTGTGCTGCGGCCGTGACGCCACCGCTGGTGCTGTGCCACAGCGCTGCCGCGTACCGCTAGCAGCTGCAGTCGCAGCATTCACAGCACTCGCAGCAGTTGCAGCATCCGTCGCAACTGCCGCACCCGCTGCAGTCGCAGCCGCCCTTCTGCTTGTGCTCCTCCTCCTGCTCCCCCTCCGGGCCCTGCCCCAGCGGTGTGAAGGCGGGCGGCGGCGGGCCGAACTCGCCGCCCGCGTGCGCGAAGGTGCGGCGCACCGCGCGCTCCAACTCGCCGACCAGCAGCACGCGGACCAGCCGGTCGTCGGTGAACTCCGCGTCCGCCAGGGCGAGTGCGACGCCGCGCGTCGCGTCGTCGCAGAGCTGGCGCACCCGGGCGGGCTCCGTCTCCGTCGCCGTGATCGGGTTCCACGCGCCCGTACGCCGGTCCTCCACCGCATCCTGCACGGCGTCCAGCAGGTGCGCGACGCGGCCGAAGAGGCGGCCGGCCTCGGCCAGCGCCGCCTCGTTTCCGGGCCGGCCCGCCAGCCGCGCGGTGTGGGCGAACGCCGCCGCCGTCGCCAGCTCCGTGGGCTCGGTCACCGCGAGCACGGACGTCCCGGGCCCGGCCAGCGCCTCCACCTCCCGCTGCCGCTCGACCGCCTCGACGAGCACCCCGGTGTCGAACCCCAGCCCCGCGCCGCCCCGTTCCCCGGCGGCCTCCCAGCCCCCGGCCACGCGGCGGGCCGGCGCGGCGAGCACCGGCCGCGCGAGCGCACCGTCGCCGTCGGCGACGTGGTCGCGGATCTTCGCGGAAGCCAGCAGCAGCGACACCACCGCCGCCAGTTGCGCCCCTTCCCCGTACGCGACCTCCGCCCGCCGCATCCGGCGCAGCGGACACGGCCCGGCGGTGCGCCAGCCGCCGCCGCTGCGGCCCTCGGCCCTGGCCGCCTGCGCGTCGTACAGCACCGATATCAGGAGCCCGTCGTGGTTGGTGGCGGCCCGAGCGACCTGCCCGCCCTGGCCGCGCAGCGCCAGGCACAGCCCGCACAAGTGGCCCAGCCACTCCTTGGCCAGGCCTTTCGGCAGCCGGCAGCGGCACGGACGAATAATGCCGAACATGCGTTTCCCCTCCCGCAGTCCACCCGTCGGGTGGAAGACGAGGCTACGCGTGGCGCGGTTCGCGGGTGGTGGCACCCGGTAACGCTTCGGGGGCTGCCGGCCAAGTGTGTGATGTAGGCAGGGGTTGAAGGGATCGCACATGGTCAGCAGCTCGGGTGAGGCCGTCCGCCGGATCGGCACGGACCCGCAGGCGTTCGAGGCGTTCTACCGCGCCCATGTCGACGCGGTCGAGCGGTTCATCGCCCGCCGGGTGGCCGATCCGCATCGCGTCGCGGATCTGACGGCGGAGGTGTTCCTGGCCACGATCGAGTCGGCCGAGGGGTACAGACCGTCGCGCGGGGCGCCGATCGCCTGGCTGTACGGCGTCGCGCGCAACGTGCTGGCGGGGGACCGGCGGCGCAGCGCTCGCGAGCGCGACGCCGGTCTGCGGCTGGCGGGGCGGCGGCTCGTCGAGGCGGACGACATCGCCCGGCTGGACGAGCGGATAGACGCCGAGGCCCAGGCCCGCACGCTGTACGAGGCGATGGAGCAACTGCCCGCCCACGAGCGGGCGGTGCTGGAGCTCGTGGCGCTCGACGGCCTGACCGTCAGCGAGGCGGGCAGGGCGCTGGGCATCCGGGCGCCCACCGCGCGGGTGCGCCTGCACCGGGCCCGCCGCCGCGTCCGCGACCACTTCGCAGCCCCCGTCTCACCGCCGGCCGTGCCGGCGGCTTCCGGACCGAGACAGTAGGAGAAACCACCATGAGCAAGACAGAGGGCCCGCTCACCGGCTTCGAGGAGCGGCTGCTCGGCGAGCTGAAGCAGGTCGTCGCGGACCGCGCGGCGGCACAGGGCACGGCGCCCGGGCCGGTCGCCGTGGCCGTTCGCGCACCGCGCCCGCGCCGCCGTGTGTGGGCGGGGCTCACCGCCACGGTGGGCGTCGCGGCGGCCGGCACCGCGGCGGTGGTCGCCCTGCCCGCGATGGGGGGTTCGGCCGCGTACGCCGTCGAGACGAACGAGGACGGGACGGTGACGGCGACGATCAAGGAGTTCAAGGACGCCGAGGGGCTGGAGCGGCAGTTGGAGGAGCACGGCGTGTCCGCGGAGGTGGACTACGTCGAGTGGGGGAAGTGGTGCCGGCAGGACCGCGGTGAGACCGTCGACCGCGACTTCCTCTTCGACCAGCAGAGCCCGAAGGAGCAGGGGGGCTCGTGGTCCTTCACCGTCCGGCCCGCCGACTTCGAGCCGGGGGAGACGCTGGTGATCGACACGGCCTGGTCGCAGGACGGCGAGCTGGCCAGCGCCTTCATCGGCAGCCAACTCGTCACGGGCCCCGTCCGGCCCTGCGACCCGTCCCCCGCCCGATGACACCCCGCCCACGGTCGATACGCCGGACGCCCTGACCCCGGGCGGGCCCCGGCGGGCCCAGGCCCCGCCCCCGCGCAGGGCACCCCTGCGCACCCACCGCGACAGCCCCGCAGGGCGCCCACCCCGCGTCCCTGGGCGCACCGCGCCCCCGGCCCGCACGACGCCGCCGGGGGCGCACGGCCCGTACGAAGCGACTCACCGCCCGGCGGTCTCCGCCCACCACGAGAGATGAGCCCCGGCCTGCGCCGTCGGCTCGATGATCTCCCAGCCCTCGGCGATCAGCCCGCCGTCGACCCGCCAGATGTCGACCACCGTGATCTCCGGTCCGCCCCCGGGGAGCCACCGCCGGGAGTGCATGACGACGTGGTCCCCCTCGGCCAGCAGGTGGTGGATCTCGACCTGCATCCCGGCGAGCGGGGTCAGCGCCGCTTCCACGGCGGCAAGCCAGCCCGCCTTGTCCGAGGTGGTCGCGTCGGGCCGGTGGTGGACGAAGTCGTCGCTCAGCAGCGGCCCGAGGCCGTCGGCGCTGCCCGTCTCGATCAGCTGCGCGAGCGCCCGCTGGACGACCGCCTTGTTGTCGGTACTCATGCGGCGCAGTCTTTCGGCGGTCGCGGCGGCTGTCGATGACATGGCATTTCATGGGCGTACGGCGCCGCGGTGCGTACCCTCGGCGAACGTGCACACCATCGGCGACCTCCTCCGGCAGTGGCGGCACCGCCGCCGGCTCAGCCAGCTCGACCTCGCCATCGCCGCAGACGTCTCGGCCCGCCATGTCAGCCTCATCGAGACGGGCAGGACCAACCCGAGCGCCGACATGGTGCTCCGGCTCGCCGAGCGGCTGGCGGTGCCGCTGCGCGAGCGCAACCGGCTGCTCCTCGCCGCCGGCTTCGCGCCGCGCTACCCGGAGCGGCCGCTCGACGACGAGGCGCTGGCGGCGGCCGGGGCCGCGGTCGCGCGCGTGCTGCGCGCCCACGAGCCGTACCCCGCGGTGGCCTTCGACCGCCGGTGGAACATCGTGCGGACCAACCGCGCGGTCGAGCCGTTCTTCGCCGGCGTCGACCCCGACCTGCTCCGGCCGCCGGTCAACCTCGTACGGCTGGGACTGGACCCGCGCGGCTTCGCGCCGATGGTGGTCAACCTGGACGACGTCCGCGCGGTGTTCCGCGCCCGCATCGGCCGCCAGCTCGCCGTTGCACCCGACCCCGAAGTCACCGCGCTCTACGAAGAACTGCTGGAGCCGGGCGCCGAGGACCCGCCGGGCCGGACGGAAGCGTCCGACGTCGTGATCCCGATGATCCTCCGCGTGGCGGGGCGGGAGCTGCGGCTGTTCTCCACGATCACCACGTTCGGTACGCCGATGGACGTCACGCTCGCCGAGGTCTCGATCGAGTCGTACTACCCGGCCGACGCCCGGACGGCAGCCCACTTCGAGAACCCGGGCAGCTGACCCCGGTTCCCGGGACCGGTCCTGCCCACCGGATTCCGCAGAGTGACCGGTCAGGTACGTGCCGCTGCGCTAGCATCGGCGCAGGTGCCGCGGGTGACTCCGCGGCTGGTGGGGGGGGAGTTCCGGGGCCGGGCCGCGACGGGTGCGCGGCTAAAGCAGGCTCCCCTGTCGGTCGGCTGGGGGGTAGCTGCATGCCGTTAGGGGCTCTGGGAGATCGTCACGGCGTCGCCGCACATCTCACGGATCTCGCCGAGGAACCCGGACTCGCGTCCCGGCGTGACGAACTCACCGCCCTCGCCGACGCGCTGCGCGGCATCGGCACCAGCGACCTGGAGCCCTGGACGGAGCTGGACCTCATCGCGGCCTACGCCAGGCCCGAGTCGGTCCACGAGGCGCTGCGTCCGCCGCCGCAGCCGCGGTACCTCGCCTGGGTGGAGGCGGCCCTCGGCGCCCTGGTGTTCGTGCCGCTGCTGCTCACGTGGTTCGGCCTGACCCGGGCGTCCAGCGCGTACGACGCACTGACCGACGCCGATCCCGAGCAGGCCGAACGCCCCTTCCTGCAGCTCTGGCAGACGGGTTTCGAGGGCCACCTCACCGGCTGGTTCACCTTCGGGCACGTGGTCGCCTCCGCCACCGCGGTCATCGCCTGCCTGCTGCTCCTCGCCCTGCTGCACGGCTGGGGCCGTGCCGCCGCGGACCGCGCGGAGGAGGCGGCGCGCAACGACGGCGACCGGCTGCTCGCCCGGCTGCTGCCGGTGCTCACCCGGGCCCAACTGCTGCTCAACGAGGAGCGGTTCGGCTCACCGGCGCGCTTCGCCGCGGAGCTGGGCAAGTCGGCGACCAACCTCAACAGGCTGACCAGCAAGGCCGTCACCACGCAGGAGCGGCTGGAGAAGGCGTCCCAGCAGGTCGGCGAAGCCGTACGCGGCGCGGAGCGCCGATTGGCGGGCGTCGACGCCGCCGTGGCGCCGCTGGAGCAGGCGACCGAGGGCGTCGCGAAGGCGGTGCTCGCCAGCGGGGACCGGATGAAGGGCGCGCTCGGCGACGTACGCGCGGTCAACGGCGAGATCCGCGACCAGCTCGACCGGGCGGGCGAGCGGGTCGAGGACGCGGTCACCGTCCTGGCCGCGTCCCAGCGGTCGTTCACGACGAGCACGGAGCTGGCCGCCGACGTGACCGGGCAGACCCTGGCGCGGCTCGGGGAGGTGGCGGAGCAGACCGCCCTCGCGGTCACCGCGTCGCAGGACACGGCCCGCCTGATCGCCGAGCAGACCGACGCGCTGCACGCGATGGCGCAGAGCGTCGGCGAGCTGGCCGCTTCGGTACGTACCGCGCCCGTACCCGCGCCGACCGCACCCGTGCCTACCGTGCCCCTGCCCGCGCCGATCTCCGACCTGCGCCCCGGCGACGGCACCCGCAACGGGCCCCGTGGCGAGCCCCATGACGAGCCCCGTGATCAGCCCGGTGACGCCTCCGGCGACGCCCTCGCCGACGGCACCGGCGGCCGGCCCAAGGCCGCGGGACCCGCCGGCGGGGGAGCGCCGTGAGGTCCGGGCGCCGGTCCGGCCGGCTGCACCCGTTACACCTCGCCGGCTGGCTCTTCGCCGACGTGCTGCTGGTCCTCGCCCTCATCGCCATGGGCGACCAGGGCGATCCGGCGGCCGCCCGGCAGCCCTCGCCCGGCACCTCGGCGTCGCCCGGCAAGGACGCCGGGGAGAAGCCGGAGCCGTCGCCCAGCCCGTCGGGTCCGCGGGCCGTGGAGCGCAAGCCGGTGAAGGTCGCCGTCGAGGCCGACGCCTCGGACCGTACGCGCCTCGTCGAGCAGCTCCGCAAGGCCACCGCGAAGCACGAGGGCCGGCAGGCCGCCATGGTGCTCACCTTCGGGCACCACCAGGACGCCGGCGCCGGCGTCGACTACGCGCGCCGCGTCAACTCCCTGCTCGACGACGCCCGCCCCCAGATGTTCCGCGGCGCGACCACCCGCGACTTCGTGCTGCTCCAGGGCGCCGGCGGGCGCGCGGACCTGGAGATCTACTTCTACACCTACTGACGCCGTCCCCGCCCCGAACCGGAGGAACAGCCCGTGCAGATCCTGCCCTTCTACCTGGTGTGCGACGAGTCGGGCTCGATGGGCGGCGCGCCCATCGAGGCCATCAACAAGGCGCTGCCCGAACTGCACCAGGAGATCAGCACCAACCCCACGGTGGCCGACAAGACCCGCTTCGCCCTCATCGGCTTCTCCGACGACGCCCAGGTGCTCCAGCCGCTGGCGGACCTCAGCGAGCTGAACACCCTGCCGGCGCTCGCCGCCGGGGGAGTGACGTCGTACGGGCAGGCTTTCCGCGTCCTCAAGGCGTGCATCGAGACGGACGTGGGCGATCTGAAGGCCGAGGGCCACGAGGTCTACCGGCCGGTGGCGTTCTTCCTCTCCGACGGGGTGCCCACGGACGGGCAGTGGGAGGAGGCGCTGCGGGAGCTGACCGAGTCGCGCTACTGCCCCAAGATCATCGCGTTCGGCATCGGCGAGGCGGACACCGCCACGATCAGCCAGGTCGCGAACTTCCGCGCGTTCATGCAGCAGGACTCCGCCATCTCGCCGGCCGCCGCGCTGCGCGAGTTCGCGGCGAGCCTGACCCGCTCCATCGTGCGCTCGGCGAGCAGCATCTCCGCGGACGGCAGCGGCGACTTCACGCTCGCCGTGGACGACAAGGTGCCCGGGTTCGAAACGGTCACGCTGGACAAGCTCTGACGCGAGGGGAGGGTTCGGACCGTCTCATGGACCGCCAGATACCGCCGGACGGCGACCCGCGGCGGACGCAGGGCGCGGACAGCCACAGCCCCGCGGCCGGCCACGCCACCGCCCACGGAGGCAGCGACGGACTGCTCGAAGGGCTTCCGCCCGAGATTCAGCGCGCCATCGTCCAGCCCCGCGACCCCGCGCCCCCGCCCGAAGCCCTCCGGGGCGACCCCGAGTACGTCGGGCGCCCCCCGAGCTACCCGCCGCGCCCCCTGGGCCCGCCCTCCGTACGCGACGGCGACCTGCTCGCCGCCGTGCTGCCCGACAGCGTCGTCGACGGCGCCGAGCTGGGGCCGCTGACCGTGCGGGCGGCGTCCGTACGGGGCGACTCCCACCGGTGGCGCGGGGAGTGCCGGCAGGACGCCCTCGGCGTGACCCGACTCGGCCCCGCGGGCGGCGGGGGCGGGGGCGGCGCGGGCGGCGGCCGGCAGGACTTCGCCGGCACCGACGCCCTGCTGCTGCTCGCCGTCGCCGACGGGGTCGGCTCCGCGCCCCTGTCGCACCGCGGGTCGCACGCCGTCGTCGCCGGTGTCGCCGGGCACCTCGACGGGGCCGCCGCCGAGTTGGCCGACGCGCTGCGCGCCGGGGACGGCCCCCGCTTCCACGCCCTCGCGGACCGGGCGGTCGCCGCCGCCGCGGCGGAGCTGCGGGCGTCGGCCGACGGGCCGGTGTCCGCGTACGCGACCACCTTCCGCGCCCTGGTCGTCCCGCTCGACCCCGCCGTCCGCGTACGCGGCTTCCTCGGCGTCGGCGACGGCGGCCTGTTCCGGCTGCGCGACCGCGGCTGGTGGAACCTGGAGCACCCCGCGACCGCCACCCCGGGCACCGCCCCCGGCACCGGCGTCATCGACACCGGCACCGCGGCCCTCCCCGACGCGTACCAGCAGGTCGACGCCCGCCTCCTGGACCCGTCCGAGGCCGGGGACGTGCTGGTGCTGTGCACCGACGGCTTCTCCGGACCGCTCGCCGGCGAGAAGGAGTTCCGCGAGCACGTGGCCGAGCAGTGGGGGCACACCGCCGGCGTACCGCAGCCCTCCGACTTCCTCTGGCACGCGCAGACCAGGCTGAAGTCGTACGACGACGACCGCACCGTCATCTGCCTGTGGGAGGGGGTCCGGTGACCGCCGACGACGGTACGGACGTGCCGCTGTCCTCGCTGTCCTTCGGCGGCAAGATCGGCGACGGCGGCCAGGGCGAGGTGCACGCGCTACGGGACGTCCCCGGCCTGCTGTACAAGAGCTACCGCGCGCCGCACGAGGTCGACGGGCAGGCGCTGGCCGCCCTCGTCGCCGTCCACCGCACGCTGCCGCCCGAGGAGCGCGCGTATCTGGACGCGCGCGCCGCGTGGCCGCTGTGCCGGGTGGTGGACGGCGGGCGCGCGGTCGGCTTCCTGATGTACCGGGCCCCGGCGGCGATGACCTGGCAGACGCCCAACGGCGCCACGAAGCTCACCGAGCTGCAGTTCCTGCTGCGCGAGCCCAAGGCTTCCTGGCAGAGCATCGCCCAGCCCGCCCCCGGCCAGCGCCGGGAACTCGCGCTGGCGCTGGTCGAGTTGCTGGAGCGGCTGCACAGGTGGGGCCTGGTGCTGGGCGACGTCTCGCAGGCCAACATCCTGTGGACCGTACGTCCCGCGCCCGCCGTCCACCTGCTGGACTGCGACGGCTTCCGCGTCGCCGGCCGCTCCCCCGTCCTCGCCCAGGCCGACACCCCCGACTGGGGCGACCCGCTGGCCCCGGTCGGCTCGGCCACCGTGGACAGCGACCGCTACAAGGCCGCCCTCGCCACGGGCCGCATCCTCGCGCAGGACGCGTACACCGCGCCCGGACGCCAACTCGACGTGGTCCCCGGCGAGCTGGACGACCGCCAGGAAGCGGCCGTACGGGCCCGTTACACCCAGGCCGCCGGCGCGTACGGCACCCGCCCCACCCTCGCCGAGTGGCGCACGGCCCTCGTCGGCCGCGACGTCATCCGGCTCACCGCCGCAGAACCGGCACCCCGCCCGCCCGTGAACCGCGCGGTGCTGGACAGCGCCCGGGACCGCGGCACGATACCGCTGCGCCCGCCGCCGCAGGACTGAACGGGCGGCGGCACCGCAGGGAGCGCACTTACGCGGCTGCAATCGCCGTCCTGGTTCGATGGCGCCATGAGAGTCCTGGTAGCGGAGGACCACCGCATCCTGGCCCGTACCCTCGCCACCGGCCTGCGCCACCAGGCCATGGCGGTCGACGTCGCCCACACCGGCACCGAGGCCGACCGGATGTGCGCGGTCACCGACTACGACGTGCTCATCCTCGACCGCGACCTGCCCGGCCTGAGCGGGGACGAGGTGTGCCTGCGGCTGCGCGCGACCGAGGGGCCGCCGCAGATCCTGCTGCTCACGGCCGCCGGGGAGGTCTCCGACAAGGTCTACGGGCTGACCGCCCTCGGCGCCGACGACTACCTCGCCAAACCCTTCGACTTCACCGAACTCGTCGCCCGCGTACGCACCCTGAGCCGCCGCCCGCGCAGACCGGCCCCCGGCGTCCTGGAGCACGCGGGAATCGTCCTGGACCCGGTCCGGCACCGCGTCCACGCGCACGGCCGGCCCGTGGCGCTGACCCCCAGGGAGTTCGACGTCCTGCACCTGCTGCTCCGGGCCGGGGGCGCACCGGTGCCGCACGACACCCTCGTCCGTACCGTGTGGGACGAGCACCTCGACCCGCGCACCAGCGCCGTCCGCGCCACCGTCAGCCGACTGCGCGGCAAGCTCGGCGCCCCCGGCGTGATCGCCGCCGACACCGGAGAGGGCTACCGGCTGTGCGGCTGAACCCGCGCGCGTTCCTGCGCTGGCTGCCGTTCCGCGCCCGCCTCACCGCGGCGATCTCCGGCCTCTTCCTGCTCACCGGCACCGGCCTGCTGGCCTTCGTCGTCCTCCTCGCCCGGTACGGGACGGCCGAGCAGGTCCAGGGCCTGGACATCACGTACGACGAGACCCCGGACCGGCCGCTCACCGGCGCCCACCCCACGTACGCCGCGGTGCCGACGGCGCGCGACGACGTCGCCGAGATCAGGAAGATGGGCGAGACCGTCCAGGCCGTCCAGGACGCCGCCCTGCGCCAGATGGTCGTCTGGTCCGCGGTCGGCGTCCTCGTCCTGGCGCTGCTGGCCGGGTTCCTCGGCTGGTGGCTGGCGGGACGGGCGCTGCGCCCCGTCGCCTCCATGACGGCCGCCGCGCGCCGCATCAGCGAGGAGAACCTCCACGAGCGGCTGGCCCTGACCGGCCCGGACGACGAGCTCCACCGCCTCGCCGACACCTTCGACGCCATGCTCGACGGCCTGGAGCGCGCCTTCGAGAGCCGGCGGCGCTTCGTCGCCAACGCCTCCCACGAACTCAAGACGCCGCTCGCGGCCCAGCGCGCCGGCATCCAGGTCGGCCTGCCCGATCCGCTGCCGGACCACCTCGCGGAGGTACGCGCCGACCTGCTGGCCACCAACCGCGAGGCGGAGCAGCTGGTCGACGCGCTGCTGCTGCTCGCCCGCAGCGACCGCGGCCTGGCCGGATCCGAGGATGTGGACCTCACCGCGACCGCCGGTCAGGTCGCCGCAGAGCTGGCCCCCGCGGCGCGGGAACGCCGGGTGGACGTCACCGTTGAGGCGGGCCGCACCCCGCCCGTCGCCGGGGACCGCATCCTGCTGCGGCACCTGCTGGCCAACGTCGTCCGCAACGCGGTCCAGTACAACCACCCCGGCGGCCACGTCCGCGTACGCGTCGGGGACCGCACCCTGACGGTGACCAACACCGGCCCCACGGTCCCCGCGGAGGACATCCCGGCCCTCTTCGAACCCTTCCGGCGCCACGCCCCCGACCGCACCGCCCCCACTCCCGGCCACGGCCTGGGCCTGCCCATCGCCGCCTCCATAGCGGAGGCCCACACCGCCACCCTGACCGCGGCCCCGGGCCCGCGGGGCGGCCTGACCGTCACCCTCCGCTTCCCTCCGGCGCACTGACGGTCGGTCGTCGCGGTGCGTTCTGTGTTAGGCTGAGAAAAGTTGCAGTTGTGGTTCCCATGTACTTATGTGCGCCTACTGGCTTTGCCTTCGGGCGCATTTTTTGTTTTTCGGTGCTTGCTCCGGATCGGGAATTCATCGCGGCGACGCGGGATCGCGCACAAGCACGATTCCGGGAATGCCACCCAGAAGGAGACACCGATATGACCAGCGGAACCGTGAAGTGGTTCAACAGCGAAAAGGGCTTCGGCTTCATCGCCCAGGACGGCGGCGGCGCCGACGTCTTCGCCCACCACTCCAACATCGACGCGCAGGGCTTCCGCGAGCTGGCCGAGGGCCAGAAGGTGGAGTTCGACCTCGTGCAGGGCCAGAAGGGCCCGCAGGCGGAGAACATCCGCGTCGTCTGATCCGCGGTCCGCGTACCGCGGCGAAAGCCACGGGCAGGGGTCGTGCCGCAAGGCACGGCCCCTGCCCGCTTTCGTGCGCTCCGGCGCCCGCTCGCCCTGCTCCTCACGGGCGCGGAGTCAGAGCTTTTCCATGTGGTCGTACGGAGCGGTGACCCGGACCTGGCGGGAGCCGAAGTCGACGAGCATCGCGACGCCGTCCTCGGCGGCGACGATCGTGCCCAGGCCGTACCGGTCGTGTGTGACGCGGTCGCCTGGTGCGAAGGTCTTGGCCGTGGGGACGGCGGGTGCCTTGAAGGGACTGGTGGGCAGGTGGCGCCGCGGCGCGGATGCTTTCTTCATGGGAAGCCCAGTATGGGCCGCCGCGGCGGTCGGCGTGCCACTCGTGCCCGATCGAAACGCGATCGCATGACGACGGGCCCTCCCTCCGCCCACCCGGAATACATGAGCAGTCATGTTGTTGAGGGGGTGTGCGCCCGGACGGACGCGCGGAGTGAGGAGGAGAGGATCATGCAGTTCGGGATCTTCAGCGTCGGCGACATCGCCCCCGACCCGGTGACCGGCCGCACCTACAGCGAGGCCGAGCGCATCGACAACATCGTCCGGGTCGCGAAGCGTGCCGACGAGGTGGGCCTCGACGTGTTCGCGCTCGGCGAGCACCACAACCCCCCGTTCATCCCCTCGTCGCCCCCGACCCTCCTGGCCTACGTCGCCGCGCAGACGCGGCGCATCGTGCTCAGCACCTCGGTCACCCTGATGACCACCAACGACCCGGTGAAGATCGCCGAGGACTACGCCATGCTCCAGCACGTCGCCAAGGGGCGGCTGGACCTGATGGTCGGGCGCGGCAACACCGTGCCGGTCTACCCGTGGTTCGGCAAGGACATCCGCGAGGGCGTCGCGCTGGCGCTGGAGAACTACAACCTGCTGCACCGGCTGTGGCGCGAGGACGTCGTCGACTGGGAGGGCAGGTTCCGTACGCCGCTGCAGGGGTTCACCGCGACGCCGCGGCCGCTGGACGACGTACCGCCGTTCGTCTGGCACGGCTCCATCCGCTCGCCGGAGATCGCCGAGCAGGCCGCGTACTACGGCAACGGGTTCTTCGCCAACCACATCCTGGCGCCGAACTTCCACTTCAAGCGGCTCGTCGACCTCTACCGGCAGCGCTACGCGCACTACGGGCACGGCACGCCGGAGCAGGCCGTCGTGGGCCTGGGCGGGATGTCGTTCATCGCCCCGCGGTCGCAGGACGCGGTGGAGCGCTTCCGCCCGTACTTCGAGAACTACCCGATGTTCCGCGGGTCCCGGCTGGAGGACCACATGGCGGCCACCCCGCTGACCGTGGGCAGCCCGCAGCAGGTCATCGACAAGGTCCTCACCTTCCAGGAGGGCTTCGGCGACTACCAGCGGCAGCTGTTCGCGCTCGACGGCCTGGCGCTGCCGGTCGAGACGGCGCTGGAGCAGGTCGAGCTGCTGGGCACCGAGGTCGTCCCCGTCCTGCGCAGGGAGCTGGAGTCCCGCCGGGCGGAGGGCGTGCCGGACGCGCCGACGCACGCCTCGCTCGTCACCGCGAAGTACGGGGACGGGGAGCCGCGCCGGCCGCGGCCGAACCCCAACCGCGGTGACAACCTGTCCGGCACCATGCCGTACCAGGACAGCGACCCCGCCGTCCAGGCGAAGTTCCCGGTGGTGGGCTGATGGCCGCCGGCACGACGCAGCTCGCGCTCGCGGCCTGGGAGTCGTTGTTCCGCGCCCAGGCCACGCTCGCCCGCGAGTTCGAGTACACCGGCGACTGGGGCGACGTGCTGCCGCGCGAGTACGGCGTCCTGCACGCCCTGTCCGACGCGGACGACGGGCGCCGGATCACCGAGCTGATGGAGGACGCCCTGCTCACGCAGGCCGGCGTCTCGCGCCTCGTCGCCCGGCTGGAGAAGCGCGGGTACGTCGAGCGCCGCGACGACCCCGCCGACGCCCGCGCCTGCCGCGTCGCGCTCACCGCCGAGGGCCGCGAGACGTACCGCAGGCTGGGGCGCGCGCACGCGCGGCAGGTGCGCGAGGCGATGACGCGGGCCCTGGACCCGGAGCAGCTCGAAACCCTGCGGGAGCTGACCGCGGCCCTGCTCGCCGCGAGCCCCGCCCCCACCTCGTCCCCGACGCCCGCAGCCACTTCCCCGTCCGCCCGATCGCAGCGAAGGAGCCGGGCATGACCACCGAACGGAAGATCGTCGTCATCAACGCCGGTGTCAGCGAGGAGTCGTCGACCCGCCGGCTCGCCGGCCGGATCGCGCAGCAGAGCATCGACACCCTGGGCGCGGCCGGCATCCCCGCCACCGTGACCATGCTCGACCTCGGGCCGCTGGCCACCGAGATCGCCCGCTCGCTCGTCTCCGGCTTCCCCACCGGGCCGGTGAGCGACGCCATCGCCCGGCTCGCGGACGCGGACGCGGTGGTCGCGGCCACGCCGGTGTACAAGGCGGGGATCAGCGGCCTGTTCAAGTCGTTCGCCGACCTGATCGACAACGACCTGCTCATCGCCGTGCCGGTGGTCCTCGCCGCCACCGGCGGCACCGCCCGCCACGCGATGGTCACCGACGACCAGCTCCGCCCGCTCTTCGCCTTCCTCCGCGCGCTGCCGGTCCCCACGTCGCTGTACGCGGCCCCGGAGGACTGGGGCTCCCCCGAGCTGGGCAAGCGGATCGCCCGGGCCGCCGGCGAACTCGCCGCCCTGCTGCGTACCGACGCGCCGCGGCAGATCGCCGACGACAACTGGGGCGGCTACCGGCACCGGTTCGCCGGCCAGGCCACCCGCGCCGAACAGGGCGCGACGGACGTCGACTTCGACACCGACCTGATGCGCCTGGCCACCGGCGGCCCGGCGTCCTGACCCGTCACGCCGCCCGCTCCGCCGGCCGCCGGCCGGTCAGCCGGTGAAGGACTCCGGGCCGAAGCGGCCCGCGGCCACGAAGACGGCCAGGGCGAAGTAGGCCAGGTCCAGCACGACCTCCTTCTCCCGGCGGCGCAGGCGCGTGACGACCGCACCGGCCATCAGCAGCGTCGCGCCCAGGGCGGCGAGCGGCACCAGGACCGGCGCGATGTCGAGCACGGCGGGCAGCACCAGGCCCACCGCGGCGAGGGCCTCGACGCCGCCGATGGCCTTGACGGCACGGGCGTCGAAGTCCTCGACCCATCTCCCGCTGCGGTGGCCGGCGAGCGTCTCCTTGGGCAGGAACAACTTGGAGACGGAGCCGACGGCGTAGACGGCACAGAGCACTCCGGCGGCGATCCACAGGGCGACGTTCACGGGCGTCCTCCTCGCAGGGCGGTCGTACATCAGACGCCGCGGAACCGCTCCCTGTGACACCGGCCGTACGCAACCGGCCCGTACGCGACAGGCCGTACGCGACCGCCCCGGCCCCCGCCGATCAGCCCCCGGCGGCGTCCACCTCCCCCGCCCGGTGCGCCGTCTCGACGATCTCCTTGATCCGCGCCATGTTGATCTGCGACATCTCGTTGAGGTGGTCGGTCATCTGGTCGTTGTCGTACGGGGCGCCGGCCCGCATGTCGAACTCCTGCACCCAGCGCATCTCGGTGCCCTCGCCGGTCACGCGGTAGGTCCAGTGCAGCTTCATGTAGACGAACGGGCCGGTCTCGATCCGGTACGCCTCGACCGTGAGCGCGTCCCGGTCGGGCGCGCGGTGGGAAACCCACTCCCACACCCGCCCGTTCGCGTCCGGACACGTCTTGATCCGGAAGTCGATGCCGTCGTCCGTGCGCCGCAGGATCTCCGTCTCGGCGTAGCCGGCGAAGAGGTCGGGCCAGGTCTCGACGTCGTTGGTCATGGTCCACACGAGGTCGACCGGGGCGTCGATCACGACGGAGTGCTCGGTGCGTGCTCCCATGTCAGGCGTCCTTTCCGGAGGCCAAGTCGTTGATCAGCCGGACCGTGCCCCCGGGGGTCCTCATGTCCCCCTCCGGGACCTCGATCCCGAGGGTCTGCTTGATCCGCGCGGACAGCTCCAGCAGCGCGAGCGAGTCGTAGCCGAGTTCGTCGAAGCCCATGTCGGCGATGTCGCCGTCCAGATCGGCCACGTCGGACTCTCCTGCGCAGTCTCTGATGAGCGATACGAGTTGCGAGAGGGTGATCCCGGACACGGGTGACCTCCTTAGGCAGGGCGCGTGACCGCGCGATGGTGAGGGGACCGGACGTAGCGACTGAGGACGATCGCCGAGTTGAAGCCGCCGGCGCCGCGGGCGACGACCAGCGCGTTGCGCACCGGCGTCTCGCGGGGTTCGCCGAGCACCAGGTCGATGCCGGGGCCGGGGGCGGGAGCGCGGGTGCCGGCGGTCGGCGGGATGACCGAGTCGCGCATCGACAGCAGGGCGGTCGCCATGTCGAGGGCCGCCCCGCCCGCGTAGAGCCGGCCGGTGAGCGTCTTGGGCGCGGTGACCGGGACGGCCGCGGGGCCGAAGACCTCCGCGAGGGCCGCCGCCTCTTCCCGGTCCCGGTCCGGTACGCCGAGGGCGTCGGCGAAGACCACGTCGATGTCCGCGGGATCCGTGCGCGCCTCGCGCAGGGCGCCCCTGATCGCCCCCGCCAGCGCGGGGGGCCGGCCGGAGCCGGGACGGGGGTCGAACGTCGAGGCGTGCCCGGCGATCCGCCCGTAGATCCCGGCGGCGTTCCGGCGCAGTGCCGTGTCCTCCCGCTCGACGACCAGGAGCGCGCCGCCCTCGCCGGCCGCGTAGCCGGCGGCGTCGGCGTCGAAGGGCAGGTAGGCCCGTTCGGGATCGCGGGACGTGCTCAGCAGCCCGCCGGGGAGCTGGACGACGAGGCCCCACGGGCACAGCGGCGCGTCGAAGCCGCCCGTGAGCGCGGCGCGGAGGGTGCCCGTACGCAGCAGGCGTGCCGTGTCGGCGGCCGCGTCGAGGGCGCCGGCCTGTTCGGAGACGAAGACCGAGGTGTGTCCGCGCAGGCCGTGGCGGATGGAGATCTGGCCGGTGTTGACCGCGTAGAACCAGGCGAACGACTGGTACGAGCTGACCCGCTCCGGGCCCGTACCCCAGAGCTTCTGCAACTCCCGCTGCCCGAACTCGAAACCGCCGCACGCGCCGGCCGTCAGGACGCCCAGGTCGTACTCGCCGAGGCCCGCGGGATCCAGCCCGGCGTCCGCCAGCGCCCAGTCGGCGGCGGCCAGGGCGTAGCGCGTCATGCGGTCGGTCTGCGGCAGCAGCCGCTGGGAGAGCAGCGCGGCGTCGTCGAAGTCGAGGACCTCGCCGCCCACGCACACGGGGTAGGCGCTCGCGTCGAAGCGCTGGAGGAGGCCGATGCCGCTCCGGGCGGCGAGGGTTGCCGCCCAGAACTCGGCGGTGCCGATGCCGTTGGGCGCGACGACGCCGACCCCGGTGACGACGGCCCTTGCCGGCCCGGTACGCCGGCCGTCCGCGCCCTCGACGGCCGGGCCGGCGGTGACGGTCACGGCGCCACCGCCTTCGCCGGGGGGCGGCAGAGCACCGCGGCGCTCTGGAACCCGCCGAAGCCGCTGCCGACGCTGAGCACGGTGTCCACCCGCTGTTCCCGGGCCGTGTTGGGGACGTAGTCCAGGTCGCACTCGGGGTCGGGCTCTTCGTAGTTCGCGGTGGGCGGGATCACGCCGTACTCGATGGCCAGCGCGCACGCGGCCAGTTCCAGCGAGCCGATCGCGCCGAGCGAGTGCCCGATCATCGACTTGATGGAGCTGACCGGGACCTCGTAGGCGCGGCGGCCCAGGCTCCGCTTGAACGCTGCCGTCTCGTGCCGGTCGTTCTGCCGGGTCCCGGAGCCGTGGGCGTTGATGTAGTCGAGATCGGCACCGTCGCGGCGGGCCTGCCGCATGGCGGCCCGGATGGCCTCGGCCATCTCGCGGCCGTGCCGGGTCAGACCGGTCATGTGGTAGGCGTTCGACCTGGTCGCGAAGCCGCGGACCTCGGCGTAGACGCGGGCCCCGCGCCGGTACGCGGCCGCCAGCTCCTCGATGACGAACACCGCGGCGCCCTCGCCGAGGACGAAGCCGTCGCGGTTGCGGTCGAAGGGCCGGGAGGCGTGCGCAGGGTCGCCGTTGTTCGCCGAGGTCGCCTTGATCGCGTCGAAGCAGGCCACGGTGATGGGGGAGATGGGGGCGTCGGTCGCCCCGCAGACGACCACGTCCGCCCGCCCGTCGCGGACGAGGCCGGCCCCGTACCCCACGGCGTCGAGGCCGGAGGTGCAGCCGGTGGAGATCACGGTGACCGGCCCTTCCGCCCCCGCCTCCCACGCGACGTCGCGGCCGATGGAGGACGGGACGAAGTAGTCGAAGACCTGCGCGACGGTGGCCGTGTGGTCGACCAGCCAGTGCGACCCGAAGTCGCTGACGCGCTGGTAGTCCTGGTCGAGACTGGCGGTGCAGCCGACGGCCGTCCCGATGCTGACGCCGACCCGCGCGGGGTCCTGCCGGCCCGTGTCGAGCCCGCTGCTCGCCACCGCCTCGCGGGTCGCGGCGAGCGCCAGCTGCGTGGCCCTGTCGTACGTCGCCGCCTGCTCGGGCGACAGTCCCTCGGCCGCCGGGTCGAAGTCGATCTCCGCGGCGACCCGGGACCGGAACGGCGCGGGGTCGATCAGGCTCATCGTCCGCGTCGCGGTGCGCCCCGAGACCAGCAACCGCCAGAACGCCTCCGTCCCCACCCCGCCGGGGGCCCGTACGCCGATGCCCGTGATCACCGCACGCCTCTCCGCGTCACCCCCCATGTCAGCCGCCCACACGCGGCGGCACACACCCGGGCTCGGGCACGGGCTCGGTGTCGACGTGGCCGAGTTCGGGCCGCGGCGCGAGCGGCGCGACGTGGAACACGGCCCGCAGGACGCCGTCCCCGGAATTCTCGATGCGGTTGCGCTGCCCCCGGGTGATGAACAATGCCTCGTCCGATTCCACCGCCACCGCCTCGCCGTTGACCCGGACGACGGCCGAACCCTCGACCACGTAAAGGAACTTGTCGGAGAACGGGTGGTAATGCTCGGTGACGACTTCCCCGGGTCCCAATTCGATGTGCCCCATGAAACCGGACACGGCCCCCACGGAACCAGGCGTCAGCAACGCCCGCACCCGGCCCCCCTGCCGCCGGCTGGCCACCACGTCCACCAGGGCGACCCTGGCGGCCGACCCCCCACTGTCTGCCATGACTTGTCCTCCCTTTCCAGGTACGAGACTGATCCGGTCATTGGTAGGAGTGACTCGGAGGCAAAACCGGAAAGAAACAAACCGGGAAACGGCAGCCCGGGACCGAGTTCGACGAGGTCCGAACTCCCCCCGGGCGCATCGGAGATGAACAGATAAGGGTCAGCTACGCCAGGTGATTTCTCCAAAGCGCCGCGCCGAAAACGAGGAAACCCCCGGCCCCACTCAAGTGGGTGTAGTTTTACGATCAGTCAGATCAGCACCACTCTCTCTGAATCCCGCCCTCCGCCCCGATCCGCGGGCGGATCGAATGCGGAACGCCCCCTTCCGGCGGGACCTGCCCCTGAGCGCCGCCAGCCGACGCGCCGGTGGCCCGGCCGCGTACGGCCGGCGGGGGCGGCCCGGGCTACGCCTCGGGGAGGACCGCTGTATGGCACCGCGGTACCAGTCGTTCCCGCCCCATTCGCCACCGTGGACCCAGTCGACCGGGGTGAGGCGTACCTAGCGTGGACAGCGGGTCCGATCGCGGCCCTTTCCCGTCCTCTGCACGCCTCCCGGGAGTTCTCCGTGGCCACGTTCCTCTACCGGCTGGGCCGGTTCTCCTTCCGGCGGCGAAGGCTCGTCCTCATGCTGTGGATAGCCGTCCTCGCCGTCGTCGGCATCGCCGCCGCCGGGGCGACCAGCAAGACGACGGACTCCTTCAGCATCCCCGGCACCCAGTCCCAGAAGGCCCTCGACCTGCTGACGGAGGAGTTTCCGCAGGCCTCGGCCGACGGCGCCACCGCCCGCGTGGTCTTCGAGGCGCCGGACGGGCAGCGGCTGACGTCCGGCGCCCACAAGGACGGGGTAGAGGCCCTCGTCGCCGACCTCGGGCAGGCGCACCAGGTCGCGGCGGTCACCGATCCGTACGCCGCCGGCACCGTCAGCAAGGACGGCACGATCGGCTACGCGCAGGTGACGTACGAGGTCGCGGACACCGACGTCAGCGACCGGGCCCGCGCGGACCTGGAGGACATCGCCGCCCAGGGCGAGCGGACCGGCCTCCACGTCAGCATGGGCGGCACGGCGGTGGCCGGGGAAGTCCACCAGAGCACGACCGAGCTGATCGGCATCCTGATCGCCGCCGTCGTCCTGGTCATCACCTTCGGCTCGCTGGTCGCGGCCGGGCTGCCGCTGCTGACCGCGCTCTTCGGGGTCGGCCTGGCGATCCTCTCGATCACCCTCGCGGGCTCGTTCATCGACCTCAGCTCGAATACGAGCACCCTCGCCCTGATGCTGGGCCTGGCGGTGGCCATCGACTACGCCCTGTTCATCGTCTCCCGCTACCGGGAGGAGCTGAAGGGCGGGCACCCGCCCGAGGAGGCCGCCGGGCGGGCGGTCGGCACGGCCGGTTCCGCGGTGGTGTTCGCCGGGCTCACGGTGATCATCGCGCTCGCCGGGCTCAGCGTCATCGGCATCAGGGTGCTCACCGACATCGGGCTCGGCGCGGCGTTCGCCGTGGTCGTCGCCGTGGTGATCGCCCTCACCCTGCTGCCCGCGATGCTCGGCTTCGCCGGCGGCCGGATCGCGACCGGGAAGCTCAGGACGCGCCGGATGCGTTCCGTCGAGCGCGGGGAGCGCGAGCCCATGGGCGTGCGCTGGTCGACGTTCGTGCTGCGCAACCCGGTCAAGGTCCTCGTCGCCTCGGTCGCCGGCCTGCTGCTGCTCGCCACCCCCGCGCTGTCGCTGGAGCTGGGCATGCCGAGCGACGAGTCGGCGGCCCCCGGGAGCACCCAGCGGATCGCGTACGACACCATCACCGACGGCTTCGGCCCCGGCTACAACGGACCGCTGTCGGTCGTGGTCGACGCCCGCGGCAGCGACGACCCCCGGGCCGCCGCCGACGAGGCGCGCGCCCTGCTCGGCTCGCTGCCCGACGTCGCCTCGGTGAGCCCCGCGACGTTCAACGAGGGCGGCGACGTCGCCCTGATCAGCGCCACCCCGGGCTCCTCACCCAGCAGCGGGCAGACGGTCGACCTCGTCTCCGACATCCGCGACCGGAGCGCGGACCTGCGGGACGGCACCGGCGCGGAGGTGATGGTCACCGGAACCACCGCCCTCAACATCGATGTCTCCGGCAAGCTGACCGACGCCCTGGTCCCGTACCTGTGCGTGGTCGTCGGCTTGGCGCTGATCCTGCTGATGCTGGTGTTCCGCTCGATCCTGGTCCCGCTCAAGGCGGCCGCCGGCTTCCTGCTGAGCGTGCTGGCGACCCTCGGCGTCGTCGTCGCCGTCTTCCAGTGGGGCTGGCTCGCGGACGTCTTCGGTGTCGACCAGACCGGACCGGTCGTGAGCATCCTGCCGATCTTCATGATCGGTGTGGTGTTCGGACTCGCCATGGACTACCAGGTCTTCCTGGTGACGCGCATGCGCGAGGAGTACGTGCACGGGGCCTCGCCGGACGAGGCGGTCGTCGCCGGGTTCCGGCACGGGGCCCGGGTGGTCACGGCCGCGGCGGTCATCATGATCGCGGTGTTCTCCGGGTTCGTCTTCAGCGACGAGTCGATCATCAAGTCGATGGGTCTCGGCCTGGCCGCCGCCGTCCTCTTCGACGCCTTCGTGGTGCGGATGACCATCGTCCCCGCGATCATGGCGCTCCTCGGCCGCCGCGCCTGGTCGCTGCCCCGCCGGCTGGACCGGCTGCTGCCGAACGTGGACGTGGAGGGCGAGAAGCTGCGGTCCCGGCTGGGCGGGGTTCCCGAGCCCGCGCCGGAGCCCGAGCGCGTGCCCACCGGAAAGGGCTGACCTTCCGGCCGTACGATCCGGGGCAGGGGCTGCGGCCGGCCCGCCCGTGACCGACCACCGCCCCGCCCGCCGGCCCTCCGGGGGAACCGGCGGGCGGCGGTCCCCGCACCGAGAGGGCGTACGACGTGACCACACCGACCGCGGCCGAGCAGCACGCTTCCCCGGTCGAGCCCGAGGTACTGCTGGGCGAGGCGGAGCGGCCCTCGGACGCGCTGGTCATGCGCAAGATCAGGCGGATCTTCGAGGCCGACCAGGGCCACCCGTGGGTCAGGCGCTGGGGCGTGCCGCTGCTGTGCGTGCTGTTCGGCATCCCGGCCCTGCAGAACGCCGACACCGACCCGGGCCCCGGCGTCCCCGTACTGCTGGTCCTGACGGCCGCCTTCTGCATCCCGCTGCTGTGGCGGCAGCAGCGGCCCATCCTGATCTTCGCCGTCACCTCGGCCGTGGCCGCCGGGGCCCTCGCCCTGGACGCCAACACGGGGTCCGAGACCGCGCGGGTCGTGGCGCTGCTCAACGTGGGCCGCGCCGTGCGGCCCGTATCGCTCGCGGTCTGCGTGGCGATCGCCGCCGCGCAGACGGCCCTCGCCACCGCCGTCCGCGGCGACGGACAGGACATCGGCCTGCAGACCTGGGTGATCGCACTCATCCAGGCGGCCCTCGTGGTGGCCGTCGCCGCGGCGGGGCTGGTGGCCCGGGTCGTGAACGCGTACATCAGGACCCTCCAGGAACGCGCCGTCCGGCTGGAGGTCGAGCGCGACCAGCGGGCCCGGCTCGCCGCCGCCGCGGAACGCGCGCGCGTCGCCCGGGAGATGCACGACATCCTCGGCCACACGCTCGCCGTCATCGTCGGCCTCGCGAACGGCGCCGCCGGACTGACCGAGGCGAAGCCGAAACGGGGCGCCGAGACCCTGCGCATCATCGCCGACAGCGGGCGCGACGCCCTGTCCGAACTGCGCCGCCTGCTCGCCGTCATCGGCGACGACGACCGGAGCACCACCGAGGGCACCCCGCTCGCCCCGCAGCCGGGCTTCGCCGACCTGGACGCGCTCCTGGCGCGCGTACGCGCCGCGGGACCCGCCGTCGCCCTGCACACCGAAGGCGCCCGGCCCGACCTGCCGCCCGGCCTCCAACTCGCCGTCTACCGCGTCGTCCAGGAGGCCCTGACGAACACGCTCAAGCACGCGGCGGCCGACACGGCCGTCCAGGTGACGATCACGTCCGACGACACCGTCGTCCACGCCACGGTCGAGGACACCGGACCCCCGCTCACGCCACGGTCCACCGAGTCCAACGACGACGCCCGCGGCCTGGTCGGCATGCGCGAGCGGGCCGCCCTCTACGGCGGGAGCGTGACCGCGGGGCCCAACGACCGCGGGGGCTGGACCGTACACGCCCGCTTCGTGATCACGACCACCTCGGCACCCAGGGAGAAGCGCCCCGTATGACCACCGTCCTCATCGTCGACGACCAGACCCTGCAGCGGCTCGGCTTCAGCATGCTGATGGAGCAGCACCCCGATCTGACGGTGGTCGGCGAGGCGACGCACGGCGCCGAAGCGGTGCGCAAGGCCGCCGAACTCCGCCCCGACGTCGTCCTGATGGACGTCCGCATGCCCGGCATGGACGGCATCGAGGCCACGCGCCGCATCGTGCAGTCCGGCGGCCGCTCCCGGGTCCTCGTCCTGACCACCTTCGACCTGGACGAGTACGCGTACGCGGCGCTGCGCGCCGGCGCCAGCGGCTTCCTCCTGAAGGACGCCCTGCCGGACGAGTTCATCGCCGGCGTACGGGCCGTGGCCGCCGGGGACGCCGTCATCGCCCCCGGCCTGACCCGACGGCTCCTCGACGCCTTCGCCGACCGCATGCCGGGACCGGCGAACCTCGAACAGGAGCGCCTGCTCGCCGCCTTGACCGACCGCGAACGCGAGGTCCTCATCGCGATGGCCACCGGCTGGAGCAACGCCGAGATCGCCGAGCGGTTCTCACTCGCCGAGTCGACGGTCAAGTCGCACGTGGGCCGGGTGCTGGCGAAGATCGGCGCCAGGGACCGCGTACACGCGGTGATCTTCGCCTTCGACACGGGCCTGGTGAGACCCGCGTAGCCCTCCGTCCGCCGGCGGTCACAGGTCGTCGGTGTCGTCCAGCGCGTCGAGGCTGACCTCCACCTGACCCTCGGCCTCGTCGTCCACGATCACCTTGCCCATCTCGGTGGAGATGCCGCTGGGCAGCGCGGCCTTGCGGGCGGCGAAGAACGCGTCGAAGTCGTCGGCTTTCATCAGCTCCTCCTCACAGAGATGCGAGCGGAGGCGCTCGGCGACCACGTCGGGAGTGGTCTGTGCGCGCTTGGCCAGCCGGACCAGGTACCGGGGAGTTGTTCATGGGGCGGGCGGTCGCGACCTTCGGAGCCCGCTCCGACCGGCCGCCGGACCCCGGTTCCGGATCACGGGGAAGGGGAGAGCTGCTCCCGTACCCAGTCCGGATCGGGATTGGTGCGGGACTTCTGCGCCACCACAACCGTCGGCACGGTCTCGTCGCCGTCGTTGACCGCCCTCACCGCGGCGGCTCCGGCCGGATCACGCGAGATGTCGACCCAGTACAGCCGGCGGGCAGTGCGGCCCAACCGGAGGCGCAGTCGCAGACAGTACGTGCACCCCGGCCGCCAGAAGACGACCGGCCGGCCGTCGACGGCGCTACGGCGCTGCGCCTCCAGCGCACCGACCGACCTCGGGAACGGCAGCGGCGAGTTCACGACTGCGAGAAGCATGAACACCGACAGGACGGCCACGGCGGCGCCGGTGCTCCCGCCGGAGACCAGCCCGACCGCGGCGACGGCACCGCCGAGGGCGAACAGCACGGGCCGGCTCCAAGCGCGCATCATGCGGACGCACGCTATCGGCGAGCCGAAACGCTCCTCAACCCCGCCTGAGGCGCCGGGGTCAGGCGCAGCCCGGCGGTTCCTTCCCGGTCGGTACGAACTGCATCGTGGGCATCCCCGCGGCGTCGAAGTCGGCGGTCTCCGGACCGATGAGGGTCATGTATCCGGCGATTCTCTGACCGTCGCGGGCGGCCGGTTCTCCCCTGACCTGCTCGGCGCCGGTGAAGACGGAGTCCAGCACCCACCAGCGGCCGCCGAACTCGACCCATTTGATCCCGCAGTGCGTATAGATGTCGTACGGATACGGCGTGTGCTGCTCGGGCCCCGCCGGCCCCTTCGGCCACTTGCCCTCCCCGGCGGCTACGCCGGGTTCACGAAGGCGCCGATGCCCGAGGCGTCCAGCAGCCGCCCGCCGCACCAGTCGGCCAGCAACAGATCGAACTCGCGCATCGCCTGTTCCAGGCCGGACACCGACTCCGTCGCGGCGTCGGGCGAGAGCGCCAGGCACAGCGTCGTGACCCGGTCGCCGTGCGCCTGCCCGTACACGACGAACGAACCGGAGTCGATCGCGAACGAGTCGACCACGCGGCCCGGGTCTTCGGGGAAGCGGACGCCCGCGTACGGCCTGCCGCCGACGGGCAGCAGTTCTGACAGCCGCCGCCGCGAAACCCCGGTGGAGAGGGGGGCGGCCGGGGCCATGCGAACGTGAATCCTGTCGAAGACGCGCATCGACGACGCACCGTCGCCGACCACCTGCGAATGCTGCTGGAAGATCTCGTGGATCGCGCGAAGCTCGCCCTCGACCTGGCCCGCGAGCTGACGGGACACCAGCTCGGCCTGCCGCCAGTCGTCCTCGTGGATCACGAAGTGCTCCCCGGGACCGGCCGGCTCCTCGGTCGCCGGCAGCGGATCGTAGATCGTCGGCAGGGAGTACTTCATCTCCTGCGGGTCCATCGTCCGGATCCGCCTCAGGGTCAGCACGAGGCTGCCGCTCCGGAGGAACTCCGCGGCGGCCGGCGGCTCGGCCCGGACAACGGCCCACGGCTCTCCTCCGAGGTCGAGACGCGTCTCGTACTCGAAAGAGTCGGGCAGCTGCCCGGGAGCAAGCTCGGTCCTCGCGAACTCCTCCCCGGTCTCGGCATCCACGAACACGACCCGCACCGACTCCACGTGCACCATGCCCACCCCCACATCAAAAGCGGCCCCCGCCCCACCGCCCGGCCCGTCCTCCACGGACACAACGATGCCGCACACCGACAGGTGCCCACCGACAGACCCGGGACTACCGGGCCCGGATGTCCCAGAGCCGGATCACCCGGTCCTGACCGCCGCTGGCCAGGATGCGTCCGTCGGGGGCGAACGCCAGGCAGAGGATGGGCCCTTGGTGCGCGTCGATGGCGAGGCGCTGGTCGCCGGTGGCCGTGTCCCAGAGGCAGATGACGCCCTTGTCGTCGCCGGTGGCGAGGGTGCGGCCGTCCGGGCCGAAGGCCAGAGCGGTCCTACCCTCGGTCCGGCCCTCCAGTACGCGCAGGTCCTCGCCGGTGCGGGCGTCCTTGAGGTGCACGGGGGTGCCTCCGAAGGCGGCGGCCAGGACGGCCCCGTCCGGGCTGAACGCGAGGCTGATGTAGGCGCCGCGGGGAAGCTCCCAGCGCGGCTCCCCCGTGCCGACGTCCCACATCCGCGGCGTACCGCTGTCGCCCCCTCCGACGATGCCGCGGCCGTCCGGACTGAACGCCAGCGAACTGACCCACCCGCCGTGCCCCTTCAGCACCGGCCCGGGGTCACCGGTCTGCACGTCCCAGAGCCGGATGGCCCTGTCACTGCCGCCGGTGGCGAGGGTGCGTCCGTCGGGGCTGAACGCCACGGAGGCCACCGAAGCGGCCCATCCGGGGTACTTCAGGGCCAGGCGCTGCTCGCCGGTGTCCGCGTCCCGCAGAACGACGTCCCTTCCGTTCCGGGTCGCGAGGATGCGGCCGTCGGGGGCGTAGGCGGCACCGGTCGAGCGGGAGTCCTTCATGCGCAGCGCGGTACGCGGTTCGCCGCTGCGCGGATCCCACAGGCGTACGGACTTGTCCCAGCCGCCGCTGGCGAGGGTGCGGCCGTCAGGGCTGAACACAAGGTGCCCCACCGCGCTGCGGTGACCGGAGAGGGTGAGGTGGTGCTCGCCGCGCAGAGCCTGTGCACGAAGGTTGGGCGGTGCGTCCGACCCGGCCGCGGCATCGGATGGGATGGACGACGGCGGGGGCGCGTCCCGTACGCCGAGTCCCGCCAGCTCGCGGGTCAGGTCCTGGGCGTCGGGGCGCCCGGCCGGGTCCTTGGCCAGCAGCGCCAGGACCAGATCTGAGAGGTGTCCGGGCAGGCCGGGTCGCAGCTCGCGAAGCGGCGGCGGGGGCTGTTCCAGATGCTGCCGCATCAGGGCGTACACCGTCGCCCCGGTGAACGGCGGCCGGCCGGTGAGCAGTTCGTACAGGACACAGCCCAGGGCGTACAGATCGGCGCGGGTGTCGACCTCCGTCCCGCTCCACTGCTCGGGCGACATGTAGCGCGGAGTGCCCAGCACGGCTCCGGACACGGTCAGCACGGTCGAGGCGTCGGCGGGCCGGGCGATGCCGAAGTCGCAGATCTTCACCCGGTCGCCCGGCTGCACGAACAGGTTTCCCGGCTTGAGGTCCCGGTGGACGACGCCGCAGCCGTGTACGGCCTCCAGCGCGACGGCGGTCTGCCGAGCCACGTCCACGGCCCGCGCGACGGGCAGGGCCCCGCCGTGGCCGGCCAGCAGCCGCGCCAGGTCCTGGCCGTGCAGCAGCTCCATGACGATGAACAGGAAGCCGTGGTGCTCCCCGGCGTCGTACACGACGGTGATGCCCGGGTGCTGCAGCCCGGCAAGGACAGCCGCCTCCCGCTGAAAGCGCCGCACCCCGCGCCCGCCGGCCAGGGACGGCAACACCTTGACCGCCACATCCCGCCGCGGCAGCGAGGAGTCACGCCCCAGCCACACCTCGCCCATACCGCCGCGACCGAGCAACTCCCGCAGCTCGTAACGCCCGGCCAGCGTCACACCGGCAAGCTCCATCCGCACCTCCGTTCCAGACCAGAACTGAGACCAACTTCCGCCTCACCTATCGCCTTCGGGGCGCGCAGCGCACTGGTGCCTACGCTTGGTCAACGCCCCCTGCTCTGACCCCGTCTGGCGCCGGGCGTACGGCCGGAGTACGCCATCGTCAGGTTCGCCGATCAGCAGACCGCAGTCAGTACCTGGGCAGGTAGATTTTGTGATCTCGCATTGCCGGTGAGGCCCCGCGGTCATAGGGTCGGCGCTCCTGGTGGGACTGGTCGAGGTGCCATGCGTGGTCCCGGCTCCTATGAGGTGGGCCAAACCGCCCCCGTCGGACGTTCGGGAACGGTCGAATGGGTCCATGCCCTACCGCCGCACTCAGCAGCTCCACCGCGCCCGGGCGCGTCGTGCCACGGGTGGGCGGCGGTCGTCCCGTCGGCTGCGCACTCGCACCGGTCGGCCTGTTCGCGCCCGCCTCCCCGCCCGGTCAAGCGCAGCGACATCCGCTGGATCGGGACTGGACATGCCGCGGAGGATCGAGCTGGTGACGGTGTTGATCACCGCTCTGGTGGCAGTGGCCGGCCTGTGGTACTCCAACGTCCAGGTGAGCCAAGTGCGGCAGGAGTTGTACCTCTCCGAGGAGGGGCAGATCACCGACCGCTACACCGCTGCCATCGCCAACCTGGGCGACGACGCAATAGACGTCCGCCTCGGCGGTCTGTATGCCCTGCAGCGCATCATGGAGGACTCGCCTCGCGACCACCCCACCCTGGTCAACGTCCTGTCCGCATACGTGCGCACCCACGCTGACGCGCCCCTCGGCAAGGACGAGAGCATCCCGACCGACGTCGAAGCGGCCCTCACCATCCTTACCACCCGTGATCCCGTACACGATGGCGGTGTCAGGGTTGACCTGAGCGATGCCCACCTGCCCGGCGTCGCCCTGGTGGATGCAGGCGCGGCCCACGGCGCACGGCTCGCCGGCGCGAACCTGAGCGGCGTTGATCTGAAAGGCGCTGTCCTGGGCGGGGCGGACTTGGAGGGCGCGAACTTGAACGACGCCAACCTGGAGCAGACCTTCCTGGGAAAGCTGAGCGGGCGAGGTGCCGAGAAGCCGGAGGCGGACCGGGAAGGCACCCCATCGCTTGCTGCGAACCTGCGGGGGGCGACCTTACGGGAAGCGAACCTCAAAGGCGCGTATCTGTCGGATGTCGACCTGTACGGCGCGTTCCTGCCCGGTGCGAACTTGGAGGGCGCACTCCTGGCCGATGCGAACCTGAACCGGGCGACCCTGACGAGCGTAAATCTGAAGGGCGCGATCGTCAGAGACGCGGACCTGATGGGTGCGGGTTTGACCGACTCGGACCTAACGGACGCGGACCTGCGCCGTGCGACTCTCCGCGACGCGGATCTCAGACTCGCGAACCTGAGGGGTGCGAACCTCACCGAGGCAGACCTCACGGGTGCGGACCTGCAGCTTGCGAACCTCGCCCAGGCACAGGTGACCGTACGGCAGGTCGTATCCGCTCGCATCACCTCACTCACCGCCCTTCCGCCACATGTTCGGGAAGACTCGGCGGTGCAGGCACGGATCGCCGAAGTCGAAGATGCAGCGACTACTCCCGCCGACGACAAGTGAGGACAGGGAGGACCGGGACCGTCAGTCCGACCCTCGCTTCCCATACCGGACCCGTCTACGGCCGGTGGCGCGGGCGAGACCGTTGACGCGGTGGGCGTGATCGACACAGAGGAAGAACCCGGCCGTAGACGGCACGGAGACTCGCGTTGTTCGAGTTGGCGATTGAGTGCCCTGGGATGTCCCGCGACGAGTTGATCCGCCAAGCCTGCGAGTTCTTTGGCTGGCGGCGCGTGGGTCGTGACATTCGCGGGTTCCTGGAGACTGAAATCAGGTACCTCTACGAAAAGGGCAAGTTTGTGGGCACGGAGGGAGGCATCACGGCCGTGCGCTGAGCGGACGTAGCGGCAATTGTTCATAGGGGCGGCTGATGCGGAAGGGAGAGCTGAGGAGGACGGGAGGGATTCACCTTGTGAGTTTCTTCGGTGTGACTGGTTTGCGCGCTTGTTCAGCGCGAAGTTGAGCAGCCACGCTGGGGTATGGCCTACAAATGCCGTGCACAGACTGAGGACGGAACGTTATGCAAGAACCCCGTCTCAGGTCCTGACCAGAGGTGTTACCACCACCGCGGGAGGCCGGCGGGTCGCGTACCTGCTCCGCCCCGGCGTTCGGCCACCCGTGCACCGAGTCGTGGGCAACCCGGCCGTCGGACGACGCCTCGGCGCGCGATGCCTGCACGGGCAACACACCATCGGGGAGATCAGGGCGGATCGGCGCGAGCCACGCGGGAGCGTAGGCGACTGGAGAGCGCTGCGGCTCTCTGTGCCGACATCGCTGGCCAAGGTGGTACGGCGGTTATCGCTGAGCGTGCGACGGCCTACGTGTCAGAGGAGATGTGGGGGCAACTGGTCAAGAGCCATCGCAGGAGCGGTTGCGGTGACCTTGCCAAGCTGGCGCGGGCCATCCTCGAGGGGAAGAAACGCTTGCACGATATTGTCGGACACGCGGCAGGCGGGCTGTTCGCTCGAGTGAACCGTTCGAGAATCGGACGGGCTTTCGCGTACGAATTGGCGACCAGGATACCGCTGCCTGTAGATGCGCAGCTCTCAGCCGCTGCGCGAGGGCCGCAGGCTGCGGGCATCTGTATCTGCATGATGGGGAACGGCAACCTCACCGACTGTGCTTGCCTGCGCGATGTGCTCAAGACGGAAGGCGAGGCGCGGCTGAAGCAGCTGATGAAAGGTGCGCTGCAGGACTGGCAGGGGCTGCCAGAGCGAACAGGTCTTGCAGGAGGGTGAACCGTGCCACGACGCAACGCTGAAAGCAGGGCTGGGCGGTTGGGCGTACGGTGCGGTCAGCCGATCCAGACGACGCGGACGATGGAGATTGCGCGCAGGCGTTCGGGGGCGGGGTACATGAAATAGCCGCGGCCACCGAAAATGTCCAGGGTCCGGAGGCCGCCGCCGTGAGCAGGGCCGCGGCCGGCGGCTGCTGCGTCGTAGCCGAGGACTGTGAGCTCTTCTGCGAGTCGTTCGACCTCTGTGATGACCTCGATAGGAAGGCCGTCGGTGACGTGCGCGGCGTCAGGGTTGTAGTGCCAGGTCCAGTCGTCGCTCACCCGGCGACCTCGCGTTGGGCCTCGGCCAGGAGCTGCTGGATCTCCGACACCAGTGGGTTGAGCTCTTCAGGGGTGTCGGCTGATTCCACAGCCGATTCCAGTTCTCGCAGGCGGGCTGCCCGCTCCGGGCGGCGCTGTATCGCCACGAACTCGCCCCAGTACTGGAGGAACGCGCGAAGAGGGGTGATCGTACTCTGTGCGGCCGCCTGCTCGGCCGCTCGGTCGAGGTGGTCGGCGAAGGCAGGCAGCTGGGCTGGAGCGATCTGTGCGATGGCGGTGCGCAGTGCGGCCGGGGTGAGCGCGGGCATGGCGATCAAGGGTCCGCTGGAGGTGAAGTGCTGCTCGGTCATCGCTGCTCCCCTTGGCAGCCGACTGACCGGCCGCCTGACACCGTGGCCGTCCTGACTGGCGTGACCATCGTATCCAGCGGGACGAGTGCGGGAGAGGGAACGGATGGGGACAGGTTCGTCGGACTTGCTGAGCCCAGAACTGAGACCAGTGCATGCGCGAGGCCCCGCAGCGACATGTCGCAGCGGGGCCTCGTTTTGCCTGGTCAGGCGGGGTGCGGAGGATACGAGATTCGAACTCGTGAGGGTGTGAACCCAACACGCTTTCCAAGCGTGCGCCCTAGGCCTCTAGGCGAATCCTCCGCGGGCCACAGTACAAGACAGGGCGGGGTGGTCGCGAACTCGTTCGTCAGGGGTGGGATCGGTTAAGGTGGACTCGCCCCTCACGCGGCGCTATCTCGCTGAACTCCCCCAGGGCCGGAAGGCAGCAAGGGTAGGTGGGCTCTGGCGGGTGCGTGGGGGGCACCTCTTTGTGCGGGGTGGGTGGGGGTTTCGGCGGGTGGGCGCCGTTGTCGGCGGTCACCGATATCGTCGTAGTCGTGTCACAGCTCGCTCTCTACCGCCGCTACCGGCCCGAGACCTTCGGCGAGGTCATCGGGCAGGACCACGTGACCGGCCCCCTGCAGCAGGCGCTGCGGAACGGGCGGGTCAACCACGCGTACCTGTTCAGCGGGCCACGCGGCTGCGGGAAGACGACGAGCGCGCGCATCCTCGCCCGGTGTCTCAACTGCGAGCGCGGGCCGACGCCGGAGCCGTGCGGGGAGTGCCGGTCGTGCCTGGACCTCGCGCGGAACGGGCCGGGGTCGATCGACGTCATCGAGATCGACGCCGCGTCGCACGGCGGTGTGGACGACGCGCGTGAGCTGCGCGAGAAGGCGTTCTTCGGTCCCGCCGCCAGCCGGTACAAGATCTATATCGTCGACGAGGCGCACATGGTCACCTCCGCGGGGTTCAACGCCCTGCTGAAGGTGGTCGAGGAGCCGCCCGAGCATCTGAAGTTCATCTTCGCCACGACCGAGCCGGAGAAGGTCATCGGGACCATCCGGTCCCGGACGCACCACTACCCCTTCCGCCTGGTCCCCCCCGGCACCCTGCGCGACTACCTCGCGGACGTCTGCCGCGTCGAGGCCATCCCCGTCGAGGACGCGGTGCTGCCCCTGGTCGTACGGGCCGGGGCCGGCTCCGTGCGGGACTCGATGTCCGTCATGGACCAACTGCTCGCCGGCGCCGGTGCGCAGGGTGTGACGTACGCCATGGCCACCGCCCTCCTCGGGTATACGGACGACGCCCTGCTCGATTCCGTCGTCGACGCCTTCGCGGCGGGCGACGGGGCGGCGGCGTTCGCGGTCGTGGAGCAGGTGATCGAGGGCGGGCACGATCCGCGGCGGTTCGTCACCGACCTGCTGGAGCGGCTGCGGGACCTCGTGATCCTCGCCGCCGTGCCGGACGCCGGCGACAAGGGGCTGATCGACGTTCCGGCGGATGTGCTGGAGCGGATGCGGCGCCAGGCCGACACCTTCGGCGCGGCCGAGTTGAGCCGTGCCGCCGACCTCGTGAACGAGGGGCTGACCGAGATGCGCGGCGCCACCGCGCCGCGGCTGCAGCTGGAGCTGATCTGCGCGCGGGTGCTGCTCCCCGGCGCGTACGGGGACGAGCGCTCGGTGATGGCCCGGCTCGACCGCCTGGAGCGCAACGCCCCCGCGGGGGCGCCGACCGTGGGGTACGTACCCGGGCCCGACGCCCACCAGCCTTCCGGCGGGGGCGGGGGCGCCGCCGGTGGCGGTGGCCGTGGCGAGGCTCCCGGCGGTGGTGCCGAGGCCGCGCGTGCCGCTCTTGCCGAGCGGGGTGGCGCCGGGTCCGGCGGGGTCGGGGCTCCGGGGGGCGGTGCTGCTGGGTCTGCGGGTGGTGGCTCCTGGCCCGGCGGTGGGGTTTCCGGGCCCGGTGATGGTGTTTCCGGGTCTGCGGGTGGTGGGTCCGGGGCCGCAGGTGGTGGTTCCGCGGCTCCGGGCGGTGGTGCCGAGGTTTCCGGTGGGCCTGCTGGGGCCGGGGCTGCCGGGGCTTCTGACGGTGGTTCCTCCGGGGCTCCTGTCGGTGACGCGGGCGCCCGTCGGCCCGGGGCCTGGCCCGGTAGCGGGGCAGCGGCTTCCTCCGGGGGAGCGGCATCCTCTGCGCCGCCCGCCTCTGCGCCTTCCGCGCCTGCGCCCGCGTCCGCGGCTCCCGCCGGTGGCGTTGCCGCTGCCACCGCCCAGGGCGTGCCCGCGCAGCAGGGGGGCGGGGTTGCCGGGGCCGCTTCCGTGCGGCAGATGTGGCCCGACATCCTTGACGCCGTCAAGCACCGGCGGCGCTTCACCTGGATTCTGCTGAGCCAGAACGCCCAGGTCACCGGGTTCGACGGCGGGACTCTCCAGCTCGGCTTCGCCAACGTCGGCGCCCGGGACAGCTTCGTCAACGGCGGCAGCGACGAGGTGCTGCGCGAGGCCCTGGCGGAGCGGTTCGACGTGCAGTGGAAGGTCGAGGCCATCGTGGACCCGACCGGCGGTGGCGGTGCCGGTGGCGGTCCCGGTGGCGGCGGGCCCGCGGCCGGGCCCGGCGGGGGCGGGGCAGGTGGTTCCGGTCCCGGTGGTTCCGGTGGCGGGGGATTCGGCGGCGGTGCCGGGTTGCGGCAGTCCGTACAGACCTCGCCCGCGGCCTCCGTACCGGCGCCCGCGCCTCCCCAGCAGCCCCGGCCCTCCGCGGCAGGACCCGGCGGGCCGCCCCCGCCCGACCCCGGGCCGCCCCCCGATCCGGGACCGCCTCCGCCGCCGCTGGAGGACGACATCCCCGACGACGACGACCCCGACCTCGTCGACACCGCCCTGTCCGGGCACGACCTCATCGTCCGCGAGCTGGGCGCCACCGTCATAGAGGAGATCCGCCACGAGTAGGGCCTGCCGTTCGGCCCCGCCCGCCCGTGTACTCCGGAAGGATGAGGACGGCGGGAAGCGGCGACTCCCGGCGGGGCAACCCCTCCGGAGCGCGTCCTCCCTGCGATGGACGGCAGCGCGGCGGCGGAGAACGTAGGCTCGCCTGGACCGGCCCGACACCCGGCCGGCGACCGCGATGACGTAGGCACAGAGAACTGCAGTAGCGCGACAAGGAGCGAGCGACGTGATGCCTGGTGGTGGCCAGCCCGACATGCAGCAGTTGCTGCAGCAGGCCCAGAAGATGCAGCAGGAGCTCGCCTCCGTCCAGCAGGAGCTGGCAGAGACGCCGGTCGAGGGGAGCGCGGGCGGCGGGCTCGTGAAGGCCACGGTGACCGGCTCCGGCGAGCTGACCGGCCTGGTGATCGACCCGGGCGCCGTCGACCCCGAGGACACGGAGACCCTGGCCGACCTCGTCGTGGCCGCCGTGCGGGACGCGAACAACGCCGCGCAGCAGCTCCAGCAGGAGCGGCTCGGCCCGCTCGCGCAGGGGCTCGGCGGAATGCCGGGGCTGCCCTTCTGATCCCCCCCCGCTTGCGTCGTCCCACGGGGTCGTTCCCGGCCGTCCGGATCTGCCGGGTTCCGGAACCGGAGGCCGCTGCGGAGGCGGGTTGAACCCGGCGGTAGCGGCTAGCTTGGTGCAGGAGAGCGGACACGAGAGAGGCGTTGCGTGTACGAAGGCGTGGTCCAGGATCTGATCGACGAGTTGGGCAGGCTGCCCGGCGTCGGTCCCAAGAGCGCGCAGCGCATCGCCTTCCACATCCTGCAGGCCGAGCCGGCCGACGTCCGCCGGCTGGCGCATGCGCTGAGCGAGGTGAAGGAGAAGGTCCGGTTCTGCGCGGTCTGCGGGAACGTCGCGCAGGAGGAGCAGTGCCGGATCTGCGCCGACCCGCGGCGCGACCCCGCCGTCCTGTGCGTCGTCGAGGAGCCCAAGGACGTCGTGGCCATCGAGCGCACCCGTGAGTTCCGCGGGCGGTACCACGTGCTCGGCGGCGCGATCAGCCCCATCGAGGGCGTCGGCCCGGACGACCTGCGGATCCGGGAGCTGCTCGCCCGGCTCGCCGACGGCGCCGTCACGGAGCTGATCCTCGCCACCGACCCCAATCTCGAAGGCGAGGCCACGGCCACGTACCTCGCCCGCATGGTCAAGCCCATGGGTCTGAAGGTGACCCGGCTGGCCAGTGGTCTGCCCGTCGGCGGCGATCTGGAGTACGCGGACGAGGTCACCCTCGGCCGTGCCTTCGAAGGCAGGCGGTTGCTCGATGTCTGAAACGGAACCACGTGCCCGCCGGCTGGAGCCCGGCGCAGCGCCCGGCAGACCGGCAGGCCGCCGCACGCGGCCGGGTGGTGCGCGGGGCGCCGACAGAGGAGGTCTGCTCGATGTCTGACGCCACCATGCACCAGGCGACGCAGGACCCGGACAGCTTCGCGGTCCAGATCGCCGACTCGATCGAGAGCTTCATCGTCGCGGTCACCGAGGTCGCCAAGGGTGACGAGCCGAACAGCGCCGTGCCCTTCCTCCTGCTGGAGGTCTCCCAGCTGCTGCTGGCCGGCGGGCGGCTCGGCGCGCACGAGGACTTCGTGCCGGACGAGCGGTACGAGCCGGACACCGGCCCCGAGCCGGACGTGGACGAACTGCGCGAGCGGTTCGCCGAGCTGCTGGACCCGGTGGACGTCTACTCCGAGGTCTTCGACCCGTACGTGCCGCGCAGCACCCCCGTCGCCAGCCGGATCTCGGACGACCTGGCCGACGTGATCACCGATCTGCGGCACGGCCTCGCGCACTACGCGGCGGGGCGGGTCAACGAGGCGCTGTGGTGGTGGCAGTTCTCGTACCTGTCCAACTGGGGGCCGACCGCGAGCGCCTGCCTGCGCGCGCTGCAGTCGCTGGTGGCGCACGTGCGGCTGGACACGCCGCTGGGGGAGCTGGACGGGCTCGACACCGACAGCGACGCCGCGCTGGACGACGGGCGGCTGGAGGAGGAAGCGGGCCGCGTGATGGCGGAGGAGATCGCGGAGCCGCTGGGGCTGCGGCGCACCTGAGCGCTGGGTGCGTAGCAAGAGGCGCGGGGCGCGGGGGACGGGCTGCGGGCGCGGGGGACGGGCCGGGCGCGCGGAGGGGTGCGTGCGCCGTGCGTACGTGCCGAGTTCGTCCGCTGCGTTCGTGCGCCGCGGTTGCGCGCCGGGTGTGCGTACCGCGGTCGTCCCGTGTTCGTGTGCCGCGGTCGCGTCCGGATTGTGGGGCTCCGGATGTGACCTGCCTTACGTTTCCGTGTGCCCGCGGTGGTCCCGGGCAGGTACGTCTCCGAACCGGCCCGGCCAGTGCGTACTGGCCGGCTCGGTAGACTGAGCCGACCGAAACACCATTGCGAGGAGCGCACGTGGGCCTTGTCGTGCAGAAGTACGGCGGCTCTTCCGTCGCCGACGCCGAGGGCATCAAGCGCGTCGCCAAGCGGATCGTCGAGACCAAGAAGGCCGGCCATCAGGTCGTCGTCGTGGTGTCCGCGATGGGCGACACGACGGACGAGCTGATCGATCTCGCCGAGCAGGTCTCACCGATCCCGACCGGCCGCGAACTCGACATGCTGCTCACCGCGGGCGAGCGGATCTCCATGGCCCTGCTGGCGATGGCGATCAAGAAACTGGGCCACGAGGCGCTGTCGTTCACCGGCAGCCAGGCGGGTGTGATCACCGACGCCGTGCACAACAAGGCGCGGATCATCGACGTCACGCCCGGCCGGATCCAGGAGGCCGTGAACAAGGGCGCCATCGCGATCGTCGCCGGCTTCCAGGGTGTTTCGCAGGACAGCAAGGACATCACGACGCTCGGCCGCGGCGGCTCGGACACCACGGCGGTGGCGCTGGCGGTCGCGCTCGAGGCGGAGGTCTGCGAGATCTACACCGACGTGGACGGCGTGTTCACCGCCGACCCGCGGGTGGTCAAGAAGGCCCGTAAGATCGATCGGATCCCGTACGAGGACATGCTCGAACTGGCCACCAGCGGGTCGAAGGTCCTGCTGCACCGCTGCGTCGAGTACGCCCGCCGGTACAACATGCCCATTCATGTCCGCTCCTCGTTTTCGGGGCATCCGGGCACCTGGGTAGGCAATATCTCCGAGGGAGCAGAAGGCATGGAGCACGCGATCATCTCCGGAGTCGCGCACGACGTCTCCGAGGCGAAGATCACGGTGGTCGGGGTCCCGGACAAGCCGGGCGAGGCCGCCGCCATCTTCCGGGCGATTGCGGACGCCGAGATCAACATCGACATGGTGGTGCAGAACGTCTCGGCCGCCGCCACCGGCCTGACCGACATCTCCTTCACCCTGCCCAAGACCGACGGCCACCGCGCGATGGAACTGCTGACCAAGGCGCAGCCGTCGATCGGCTTCGAGTCGCTGCGCTACGACGACCAGGTCGGCAAGATCTCCCTCGTCGGCGCCGGCATGCGCTCGCACCCGGGCGTCACGGCCACGTTCTTCGAGGCGCTGTCCAACGCCGGGGTCAACATCGAGCTCATCTCGACCTCCGAGATCCGCATCTCGGTGGTGACCCGCGAGGACGTCGTCAAGGACGCGGTACGGGCCGTGCACACGGCGTTCGGCCTCGACAGCGAGAGCGACGAGGCGGTCGTCTACGGCGGTACGGGCCGCTGAAGCCAGTCGTAATCGATCCGTTGGTCCATACCGCTTGCGCCGAACACCCTTGCCATCCGACGATTTCGGTTCGCGCCGTCTGCAACCGCGGCGGCGCCGCGGAGCGTCTCTGTCCCTGCCCGCATTGGCCGGCCGCACGGGTAGCGAGGGAGTGGGCATGGCAGTACGCGCGGTAACACCACCGGCGTTGCCGCCGTGCGCGTACAACCTTGACGGGGGTCGGTGTGTCAAACAGGCGTGGCAGAGGCACTCAGCATTGCGACCCTTCCGGCCGGCCCCGCGCTGCGCCCCGGTTCTCCCGCGGCGTCCCGGGGGCTGCCGGTGATCGCGCCGTGGTCTGCGCGGCCCGCCGCGAAGAAGTCCGCGGCGGACGCTGACGACGCCATGGCAGAGGGCACCAGCGTCGACCACCTCACCGAGACGTACCAGACCCACTACCGGTCGCTGCTCGGTCTCGCCGCGCTGCTGCTCGACGACCTCGCCTCCTGCGAGGACGTGGTGCAGGAGGCTTTCATCCGCGTGCACTCCGCGCGCAAGCGGGTCAAGGACCCGGACAAGACCCTCGCCTATCTGCGGCAGACGGTCGTCAACCTTTCACGTTCCGCGCTCCGTCGGCGCATCACCGGGCTGAAGCTGCTCTCCAAGCCCATGCCCGACATGGCCAGCGCGGAAGAGGGTGCGTACGAACAGTTGGAGCGCGACCAATTGATCCAGGCGATGCGCGGGCTGCAGCGCCGGCAGCGCGAGGTGCTCGTGCTGCGTTACTTCGCGGACATGACCGAGGCTCAGGTGGCCGAGGCGCTGGGCATCTCGCTCGGCTCCGTCAAGGCGTACGGGTCCCGGGGCATCGCCGCACTGCGAACAGCCATGGGAGCGCCGGCATGAGCGAGCGTTTCTACGGATCGGGGCCCCCGTGGGAGCGGGGCTCCGAGGGATCCGGCGGGTCGGGAGCAGGGGCCGGGGCCGGACGCGGGGCAGTGGACGTGGCGGAGACGGCGGAGCTGCCGGATGTGTCGGCGGACTCGGACGAGGTGACGGTGCCGGTGCCGGAGGCGGCTGTGCCCGAGGCTGCGGAGTCGGAGGCTGCGGGGCCGGACGACGGGACGACGGCGCGGGACGCGTCGGATACGCCGGGTGCGTCGGAAACGGCGCGTGCGTCGAAGGACTCGGGCGCGGGCTCCGGTGAGCCGGGCGGTGCCGCGGAGGCCGGTGGTGCCGCGGAGGCCGGTGGTCCGAAGGGGCCGGCCGGCCCCGGCGGCCCGGACGGTCCCCGCATTCCCGGCAGTCGTCGTGCTCCGGACGGTCTGCCCGGTGCGGCCGGCCCGGGTGGCGACGCCGGCTCCGGTGGTGCGGGCGGTACCGGCGGGGGCGGGAACCCGCGGTGGCCCGGCGGCTTCGGCGACGGTGCCGGGGACGGCGGCGACGACGAGGGCCGCGAGGACGAGCTGCGGCTGCTGCTGCACTCCGCGGTCGACGGCCTGGAGCCGGCGCCCGGCACGCTGCAGTACCTCCAGCGGGCGGTCCCCGCGCGGCGTACGCGCCGTCGGCAACTGGTCGCGGTCGCCGCGGTCGCGGTGGTCGCGCTGGCCGTCTCGGTGCCGGCGCTGATGAACGTCGCCGGCTCGACCAGTGAGAAGAACCCGCGCCAGGACATCGCCAACAGCCAGATGCCCGGTGCCGGGCAGCAGGGCGGAGGCGGCGCCGTCGAGGGCAACGACTCGGACGCCACCGCCGGCACCAAGGAGCCGAGCGACAAGGAAGAGAAGACCGAGCCCCCCGGGGAGGACGAGAACACCGCCGCCCCGACCGGCGGCTCCGAGGGCACGACGGCCACCGAGCCGTGCGCTCCGGCGCAGGTCAGCGAGCCCGTCGCGGCCAGCGGCACGCCCGACGAGGCGGGCCGGGTCACCGGCTCCTTCACCGTCACCAACGTCTCCGCCACCGCCTGCGTGGTCGAGTCGTCCGACGGCGTGCGGGTGGGCGGTACGTTCGGCGCGGCGAGCGCGAGCGCGGTCGACACCCGGACGCACACCGTCGGCGACGCCGCCACGGACCTGCTGCCGGCGCCCGAGACCACCGGCACGCTGGTGCTGGCGGCCGGCGAGTCGTACGTGGTGGAGTTCGCCTGGGTGCCGGAGCCCAGCAGCGACGGCGGCTGCACCACCACCGCCACCACCCCGGCCCCGGACCCCAGCGACGACACGCAGTCGTCGCCGGACGAGACGCAGTCCGAGACCGACCAGGGGACCGAGACCGGCGGCGACACCGGCGGCACCGGTGAGCCGGGCGAAGGCGACGGCACCACCGACGGCTCCGTCACCCTGACCCACTCGCCCGAGGCCGACTCCTCCGCCGTGGCCAGCGTCACGGTCCAGAACGCCTGCGCGGGCACGGTTTACTACACCGAACCGCTCCCGAGCGCCTGACCCGTACCGCGGCGGGGCAGGAGCGGCCCGTGGCCGCACGCGCTCCGCTCCGCCGCGGGCCCGGGCCTGAGTCCGGGCCCCGGCGCCGACCGGCCCCCGGGCGGGGGGCCGCCGGGGGAGGCCGTACCGTGGAGGCGTGTACCGGTTCCTGCTGACGCCCCGGTGGTGGGTCGTCAACATCCTCGCCGCACTCGCCATCCCGGTGTGCCTCGTCATGGGCAGCTGGCAGATGGGCCGCTTCGAGACGCGCGTGGAAACCCACCAGGAACAGCAGGAGCAGAAGGACCGCGGCGACGCCACCGCCGCCCGGCCGATGGGCGAGCTGCTGCCCGTCACCCAGGAGACGACCGGCGACGCGGCGAGCGTCACCGGGCGCTACGGCCCCCAACTCCTCGTCCCCGACCGCACCCTCGACGGCGAGACCGGCTTCTACGTGCTGACCCTTCTGCGCACCGACGCCCCCGTGGGCGACGACGGCGCCGGGAGCGACGACAGCGACGACAGCGACGACAGCGCAGCCGGAACCCCCACCTCCGTCCCCGTCTTGCGCGGCTGGCTGCCCGGCGAGGCCGACCCGGCGAAGGCCCCCGAGCCGCCGGCCGGCGAGGTCACCGTCACCGGCGCCCTGCAGGCGTCCGAGCACCAGGGCTCCCCCGGCGTGCACACCGAGGGCGGGCTGCCCCGCGGCCAGGTCGGGATGATCAGCGCCGCGGCGCTGATCAACGTCGTGGACGAGCGGGTCTCCACGGCCTGGATCACCCTCTTCGAGGCCGACGGCGGGATGCGGCCCGTCCCCGCCGAGGTCCCGCAGGGCAGCGGGCTCGACCTCAAGGCGTTCCAGAACCTCGGCTACACGGCCCAGTGGTTCGTCTTCGCCGGCTTCGTGATCTTCATGTGGTACCGCCTCTTCCGCCGTGAGGCGGAGGTCGCGCGCGACATGGCCCTCGGCCTCACCTCCCCCGATCCCGAGGGGAGCGGTCCTGCGGCTCCGGATCCGGCCCCTGCTGCCGCGGAGCCAGGTCCGGAAGCAGATGACGGCGAACGAAGTCGAGCTCCAGCCCCAACTGCTTGATCCGCTCGTCCACGACCAGCGAGCCGTGCCCCGCGTCGTAGCGGTACACCTCGTGCGGGTGCTCGCGCTCCGCGAGCCGCCCGACGTAGTTCTCCACCTGCCGGATCGGGCACCGCGGATCGTTGACCCCCGCGGAGACGAACACCGGGGCCCGCACCTGGTCCACGTACGTCAGCGGTGACGACGCGGCGTAGCGCTCGGGGACGTCCTGCGGCGAGCCGCCCATCAGCGTGCGGTCCATCGCCTTGAGGGCCTCCATCTCGTCCTCGTACGCCGACACGTAGTCCGCGACGGGCACGGCCGACAGGCCCAGTGCCCAGGCGTCCGGCTGCGTGCCGAGGGCGAGGAGCGACAGATACCCGCCCCACGAACCGCCGCCGACGACCAGCCGCTCGGGGTCCGCCAGACCGGAGGCCACGGCCCACTCCCGCACCGCTGCGATGTCCTCCAGCTCGATGAGCCCCACCCGGTGCTTGAGCGCGTCGGTCCACTCCCGGCCGTAGCCGGTGGAGCCGCGGTAGTTGACGCGGACCACGGCGAAGCCGTGGTCGACCCAGGCGGCGGGGGCGGCCGCGAAGGCGTCGCTGTCCTGCCACGTCGGGCCGCCGTGCACGTCGAACAGGCAGGGGAACGGGCCCTCGCCCGCCGGCCGCTGCACCAGCGCGTGGATCCGGCCGCCCGGCCCGTCGACCCAGGCGTCCTCCACCGGCACCGAACCCGGCGCCGCGGGGCCCGGCGGCTGGAGCACCACGGCCCCCTCGGAGGACCGCACCTGCGGCGGCTCCGCGCCCGACGACCAGTGGAACTCCACCGTGCCGTCCGGCCGTGCCGTCGCCCCCGAGATCGTCCCCGGCGGGGTCTCCACCCGGGTCAGGGCACCGGAGCCGGCGCCCTCCAGCCCGTACCTCCACAGCTCGCTGCGCGCCTGGTACGTATGCAGCACGAGCAGGGCACTGCCGTCCGGATACCACTCCGCCGACACGTCCCCCGGCAGGTCGAGCTCCAGCTCCCGGGTCTCCCCCGTGACCGGATCCCAGATCATCGGCTCCCACCGGCCGCGCCGCTGGTGCCCGACGAGCAGCCGCGAGTCGCCCGCCACCGGGGCGAAGCCCAGGACCTCCAGGCCCAGCTCCTCCCGGCCGCCCTTGGTGTCGTCCAGATCGGCGACCACCGGGTCCACGCCGGGGAAGCCGCCGAGCCGCAGCACGCGCAGGGCGGCGTGCATCGCGTCGCCGTGCTCGGTGTGCTCGATGGCGAGCAGCCTGCCGTCGTGCGAGAGGTCGCCGACGCCTGCGGACTCCCGGTGCCGGTAGATCTCGCTGGGCTCGCCGCCGGGCCGCACGAGGTGGATCGTCGTGCCCGTCTCCTCCGTGGACCTGCCGACCACCGCCGAGCCGTCCCGCCCGAGCGCGAGCCCGGCCGAGTACGCCGCCGGCAGACCAGGCGCCGCCGCCCGGTCCTGCCCCGGGGCGGCGCCCGCGAACGGCTGCCGCCGCCAGACCCCGAACTCGTCCCCGTCGGTGTCGCAGAACCACCACACCCACTCGCCGTCCGGCGTCAGCGCGCCGTCCGTCGTGCCGTTCGGCCGGTCGGTGACCTGGCGGATGCCGCCCGTGCGGCGGTCCCAGGCGTACAGCTCGAACGTGCCGGTCACGTTCGACACGTACAGCGCGCGGTCCGGCGCGTCCTCCGCCCACCCGGGCAGGCTGATCCGCGGTGCCCGGAACCGCCGCTCCCACGCCGGCGCCGCACTCGCCTGCCCGCCGGGGCCCGCGGCCGACTCGCTGCCGCCTGCCCCGCTGGCGCCCGCCTTTCCGACTGTCCTGCCGCCGTCCGCCATGTCCGCGCCGGTGCCGTCGCTCCGGCCGGTCCCGCCGTCGGCTCCGTAGCCCTCGCGGCCGATGCTTGCGCCGTCGCCCGCATGTCCCGCCTTGCCCCCGTCGATCTCGCTCATGCCGACATTCTGCGGCCTCGCCGGAGCCGAGTGGAGCGCGCACCGCCAATCTGTGGATTACTCCCCAGTTGTGGATAAACCCCCGCCGCCGCGGACCCGCGCCACCGCCCCGGCGCCCGCCGCGAGTCCTACGGCCGTCCGCCCGACACCGCGTACTCGAACAGCGCCTTGTTGCTGTTCCGCTTGCGGATGACCTCCACCTCGATCCCCGCGAACCCCGCCTCGCGGAGCAGCGCCGCGTACCACTCCTGCGCCGGCACCTGGTTCCCGTAGAAGGTCGAGTTGCCGATCACGTAGACCACCCGCCCGCCGCCGCGCACGTTCCGGTACGCCGCCCGGAAGTGCCCCCACATGTCGTGCACGTACTTGCCCACGTAGTTCGCCAGCAGCGGCCCGTTCCGCCCGCCGTCCCGGCGGATCGCCGCCTGCGTCCGGGCCAGCTCGCCCGCCACCGGCTCCGGCACCCCGTCGGCCTCCGGCCCCGGCGGGCGCCAGGCCCGTACGCGCGAGGTGGCCGCGCCCCAGGTGCCGCCGATCGCCTGCCAGTCCAGCCGGCCCGCGTCCTCGGCCCGGCGCAGGTGCCGCATCCAGTACATGTACGGGCGCAGCTCGCGGATGTACGACATGCGGTTCACGTACGGCGGCGAGGTCAGCAGCAGGTCGCAGGGCGTGAGCCGGCCGGCGGCGGGCTGCATGTCGCGGGAGTCGCCGTGCAGGACGCGCGCCGTGCCGGGCAGCGGGTCCGCGGCGTTCGCGAGCGTGGTGCCGGCCTCGCGGCGGAACGTCTCCAGCACCTCCCGCGCGGCGTCGAGGTCGAGCGCCTGGACGGTGCCGCCGCCCGCCCCCTCGGCCCCGTCCTTCTCCCCGTCCTCCTTGAACGACATGCTCTGGTGGTTGAACGCCGCGTTGCTCGACGCGATCAGCGTCCGGCAGAACGCCACGTCCAGGAGGTCCCGCCCGCCCGGCGGCAGCCCGCCCGCCGCGACGTCCAGCGCCCGCCGTACCGCCTTCAGCGCGTCCAGCGCGCTCCGTGCCCACCACCGCCCGATGTTGTGCAGCTCCGGCTCCCACAGCTCGCCGGCCCCGGGGAGTAACTCCTCGGCGCGGTGCACCAGGGGCGCGAGTGCCCGCCGCGTCTCGCGCAGGTGTTCCGGCTCGTAGGCGGCCGTCTTCATCTTCCCCAGCCAGATCAGGAACGGGTTCACGTCCAGCGACTGCCCCGTCAGTCCGTGCTCGGCGGCGGCCAGGGGAGTGGTGCCGGTGCCGGAGAAGGGGTCGGTGACGACGGAGCCGGGCGGCATCTCGGCGGCGTAGCGGCGCACGAGGCTCACGGAGTAGGCGGGGGTCAGCCGGAGCCAGCCGTGCCGGCCGGCGCCCGTGTTGGCTCGGTAGGTGAGGTGTGCGTTCTGACGTGTGCCCGACCGCATGCTCTCGCTCTCGCCGATGGGGGTGGGGGGTAGCGTGGATCGTAGTGTGCGGCGGCCGGTTGCCCGGCGTGAACGGGCAAGTCTCGTCGTACGGAACGAGGTTGCACTGCCGTACGAAGCGCGCGTACGCAGCGGCCGCCCCCTCGCCGTACGCGAGAGAGCGGCCTGTCGCCTTCTGGCGGTGTTTCCCGTGAAACCCCCGCCGCGTCCCCGGTCTCAGCCGCTGTCTCAGCCGCGCGCCGTCGCCTCCGCGTACCGCGCCGAGACGTCGTCCCAGTTCACGAGGTCCCACAGCTTCTGGACGTAGTCGGGGCGGACGTTCTTGTACTGCAGGTAGTAGGCGTGCTCCCAGGCGTCGAAGACCAGCAGCGGGGTGCTGCCCTGGCCGACGTTGCCGTGGTGGTCGTAGACCTGTTCGACGATCAGGCGCTTGCCCAGCGGCTCCCACGCCAGCACGCCCCAGCCCGAGCCCTGCACCGAGGCGGTGGCGGCGCTCAGTTGCTTCCGGAACGCCTCGAAGCCGCCCAGGTGCTCGTCGATGGCGTCGCGGAGGGCGCCGTCGGGGCGGTCGCCGCCGTCCGGCGAGAGGTTCTCCCAGAAGATCGTGTGCAGGACGTGCCCGGAGAGGTTGAAGGCGTACGTCTTCTCCAGCCCGACCAGGTTCCCGAACTGCTCCTTGTCGCGTGCCTCGGCGAGCTGCTCCAGCGTGTCGTTGGCGCCCTTGACGTAGGCGGCGTGGTGCTTGGCGTGGTGCAGTTCGAGGATCTGCCCGGTGATCGCGGGCTCCAACGCGGCGTAGTCGTAGGGCAGATCGGGTAGCGCGTACGTGCTCATCAGGCGCTGCTCCTTTCGTGGGACATCCGTGCCCGATCACCCTACGCGCTTATTGCATAGTACTTGCAACAACTCCTGGCATGCATCAAGCTGGTTCCGCCGGGCGGGGTCCGGCGGTAGGCGATCGTCTTCCCGCCGGTGCGCTCCGGCTACCTGTGCGCCGGGCCCCGCCCGGCAGATCCGCGGCTCCTTCCCCGGTGCGATCTCCCCGTACGGGCTCGCAAGCGCTTGTCGGCGCACCCCCCATCTGCTTGACTCCGGCTGCCAGTGCCCCAACGCACCGGGGGAGGACCCCATGGAGTTCACCCGCAGACGCCTGCTGTCCACCCTGCCCGCCGCCGGCCTGCTGGCGGTCCTCCCGGCCCGCCCGGCCCTCGCCGCCGGAAGCGCCCGGGCCGCCGACCCCGCCCTCCTCCTCGCCCACACCCGCGACGTCTTCGCGGGCACCCCCGCGACCAACGCCCGGCCGGAGGCCGCCGCCAAGGTCGCCGCCCTCCACGCCACCGCCCGCGCCAACCTCGCCGCGATGGCCGACACCGGCACCGCCGCCGGCGAACTGTTCGCCGGTGTCCCCCTCGGCACCAGCGACGTCAACCTCGCCACCTCGTACCGCATGCTCTACGAGATCGCCCTGGCCACCCGCGCCCCCGGCGGCGACCTCCACGGCGACGCCGCCGCCCAGCGCCGCGCCGTCGACGGCCTGGTGTGGCTGCACGAGCACTACTACGGCGACCAGTCGCAGGGCTACTACGGCAACTGGCACAACTGGGAGATCGCCATCTCCACCCACGTCGGCAAGGCCTTCGCGCTCCTCGCCGACGTCCCGGACGCGGTCCCCGCCGGGCTGCTCACGACGTACGTCGCATCGATGGACGCGTACCTGCGCAACGGCAAGGACGGCGACGTCGACCTCGACTCCCGCTTCCACACCGGTGCCAACCTCGCCGACATCACCACCAACCGCATCATCCAGGGCGCCCTGCTCGCCGCCGCCCAGGAGGCCGGCGGCGAGGCGCGTATCGCCAAGGCCCTCGAGGACCAGCTCACCGTCTTCGCCACCATCGACCCGTACGACATCCGCCACGGCAACACCGACGGCTACTACGCCGACGGGTCGTTCATCCAGCACCACTCCGTCGCGTACACCGGCTCGTACGGCAAGGGGCTGCTCACCCGCGTCGTCCAGACGCTCAAGATCCTCGACGGCACGGGCTTCGCGAACACCGAGGCGCTCGTGCCCGTCGTGCAGCGCTGGGTGCGCGACGGCTTCGCGCCGCTGATCTTCGAAGGCTGGATGATGGAGGTCGTCAAGGGCCGCGCCGTCGTCCGCACCACCTCCGGATACACCGACGTGGCCGCCGTCGTCGAAGCCGTCGTCGACCTCGCCGACTACACGTCCGGCGCCGACGCGACCGCGCTCAAGAGCTACGTCAAGCACATCCGGGCCACTTCGCGCGCCGCCCTCGACCCCGCCGGCTTCGTCTCGCCCGTCAGCGTCGTGCGCTACGCCGACATCGTCGGCGACGACGCCGTCCCGCCCGCCGACCTCAACCCGGCCGCGCGCAGCGTCGCGTTCAACGCGATGGACAAGCACGTCCACCGCCGCCCCGGCTTCGCGTTCGCGCTGGCGCGCAGTTCGGACCGCATCAGCAAGTACGAGTACATGAGCGGCGAGAACCTGATGCCCTGGTTCCAGGGGGACGGCGCGTACTACCTGTACCTCTCCGGGCAGGACCAGACGCGCGCGTACGGCGTCGACTACTACACCGTCGTCTCCCCCTACGGCCTCGCAGGCGCCACCGCGCCCGTCGAGCGGCGCGGGACGATACCGGAGCTGTACGACGGCAAGCTCTGGTACGACAACCCGGGCCACCCGCTGAACTTCACGTCGTCCTCCGAGTCGCAGAACAAGTACGTCTACTTCCCGCGCGGCACCAACCGCCACTCCGGCGGCGCCGTCCTCGGTGCGTACGGCGCCTCCGCGATGGTGCAGTCCGACGACGTCGCGTACGCCGAACGCGGGCTCCTCCCGGACGACTTCGTCGTCTACCGCAACGCGACCGCCACCAAGTCGTGGTTCATGCTCGACGACGAGATCGTCGTCCTGGCCGCGGGGATCGGCGACCCCGCCGGCCGCACAGTAACTACTGCCGTCGACGCGCGCACCGCCGATCCCTCCGCCGCCGTCACCGTCACCGGCGCGCGCCGCGACGGCCGCGCCTGGGAGGGCCCGGGCACGGCGCAACTGAACTGGCTGCGCTACGCGGACGCCGCGGAGGGCACCGCCGTCGGGTACGTCTTCCTGGACGCCCCCCGCGTCCGGGTCGGCCTCGAGGACGTCACCCGCAGCCGCCGCGTCGTCCGCACCGGGAACCCGGACACGGCGGTGACGCGCACGGTGTTCAGCGCCGCCGTCGACCACGAGCCGCGGCACGGGCTCGCGCGCCTGGCGTACGCCCTGGTGCCGCACGCCTCCGCCGCGCAGTTGGACGCGTACCGGCGCCGCGGCCCGCTCACCGTGACCGCCAACTCCCCGCGCCTCCAGGCCGTCCGCCACTCCGGCCTCCGCCTGACCGCCGCGAATTCCTTCACCTCCGGCCGCCACGACACCGCGGGGCTGAGCATCGACGGGCCCGCCTCGGTGCTCGTACGGACCGGGGAGGACGGGCGCGTCGGCGTGGCCGTCGCGGACCCGACGATGGACCGCGACACGGTGACCGTGGTGCTGCGCGGCGGGCCCCTGCGGAAGGCCGCGGGGGACGACGGGGTCCGGGTCAGCCGGGTGCCCGGCGGGACGAAGCTGGTGGTGGACACGCATCACGCCTACGGCAGGAGCCTGACGGTGAGCCTGGAGAAGTAGGCGGGCAGCCGGGGCACATCGTCCGGTTCGGGGCCATGTGCTCACGGGGCCGCGGGGCTACCCTGTGGTCACAGGGGCTCGGACATGGGCGGCCGGCCTGACCGGGGGAGGACGAGTGTCTGAGTTGTTCTTACGCGGCTTGAGCCGGTGGCAGGCGGACACGCAGCGCGAGGCCGTGGCGGACGTGTACGTCGCGTCGTACAACGGCGCGGTCGGCGGGGCGGCGCCCGAGCGGGAGGGCTTCCTGCGCCGGCTCGAAGACCACGTGCAGCGGCCGGGGTTCGAGATGGTGCTGGCCGGGGGCGACCGCCCGGTGGGCTGCGCGTACGGGTTCCGGGCCGACCGCTCCGGCGTGTGGTGGCCGGACTTCCCGGAGGGGCCGCCGCTGGCGCTGGCGGAGGTCACCTCGTCGCCGCGGGCGTTCGTGGTGGCGGAGCTGATGGTGGTGCCGGACCAGCGCCGCCGGCACATCGCCACGCGACTGCAGCAGCACCTGCTGGCCCGCTGGGCCCCGTCCCCCGCGGTGGCGCTGCTGCCGCAGGACAACGCGGCGGCGGGTGCGGCGTACCAGACCTGGGGCTGGTCCAGGACCGGCAGCCTCCATCCGGTACCGCCGGTGCCGCCGCTGGACCTCTGGACGCACAGGTAAGCCGTACGGGCCCGGTCGTCAAGGGCGCACCGGCGTGGCGGTGCTGAACCTGCTCCTCAGCCCGACCGACCGCTCCCTGGCCCGGACCGGCCGCGGGAGCCGGTCAATCCGCGTCCCCGCTATTCACCCGGAAGGGGTGAATAAAGTGCGGATGGGACAGAAGGCCCTACGCTCAGTCGCGTGCCGGGTACTCATGCCGCCGTTCTGCCGCGACTCTGCCGTGCCGTGACCGCCCTTCTCGCAGGGCTGGCGATCGTCGTGCTGGCCCCGGTGTTCGCGTGCGTGGACGCCGGTACGCCGCACCACGAGGGCGCCGGGAGCCTGCGGGGGAGCACGCTCGCGGTGGCACTGGCGCCGGCCGCGTACGCGGAGGCGGCGCCCGAGCACCCGGCCGTGCACACCGGGGACCACCTCGACGACCACGCCGGCCATGCCGACTGCAGCGAGCCGTGCTGCGAGCCCTCCGCCGCCCTCCCCCACGCCGTCGTACGCGACGAACCCGCCGACTCCGCCGCCCACCCCGCGCCGGTCCTCCCCGCCCCCGCCCTCGCCGCACCGCGGGCAGCCGGCGAGGCCCGAGCCGCGCCACCGCACGGCGGCGGCCGCCCGGCGGGCCGCCCCGGCACGGCCCTCCTCCGCCTGGTCTGCGTCAGCCGTACGTGACGGCCCCCGCGCGCCGCGGCGCGCCCGGCCCCCCCACGTACGTACGCGAACACCCGGCCCCGTACCCGCGCGGCCGCGGAAGGACCACCCATGCACTCCACTCTGCGCACCGTCTCCCCCGGCGACCTCCGCGGCTTCGCCGCCGCCCGCCACCTCCCCGACCCCGCGGACGGCGCCCGCAGCACCCCCGCGGGCCTCGTCGGCAACACCCCCGTCCTGTGGATCGGCGAGCCGTTCAGCCCGGCGGGCCACGGCTTCTGGGCCAAGCTGGAGGGCGCCAACCCCGGCGGGCTCAAGGACCGTTCCGCGCTGCACATGGTCGCCGCCGCCCGCCGCCGCGGCGAACTGGCGCCCGGTGCGCCCGTCGTCGAGTCGACCAGCGGCACCCTGGGCCTCGGCCTCGCGCTCGCCGGGATCACCTTCGGCCATCCGGTGACCCTGGTGACCGACCCGGGCCTCGAACCGCTGATGCGGCACCAACTGGCCGCGTACGGGGCGCGCGTCGAGGTCGTACGCGCCCCGCACCCCTCGGGCGGCTGGCAGCAGGCCCGCCGCGACCGGGTCGCGGAACTGCTGGCCGCGCAGCCCGGCGCCTGGTGCCCGGACCAGTACCACAACCCCGACAACCCCGCGGCGTACGACGCCCTCGCCCTCGAACTCGCCGTCCAGCTCGGCCGCGTCGACGTCCTCGTCACCGCGGTCGGCACCGGCGGCCACTCCGCGGGCGTCGCCCGCGCGCTGCGCGCGTTCTCGCCGGGGATGCGGCTGGTCGGGGTGGACTCGGTGCGCTCCACGGTCTTCGGGCAGCCGGCGGGCGAGCGGCTGATGCGCGGGCTCGGCAGCAGCATCCACCCACGCAACGTGGACCACGCGGCGTTCGAGGAGTGCCACTGGGTCGCGGCGCACGAGGCGGTGTGGGCGGCCCGCCGGCTGGTGCGGCACCACTACGCGGGCGGCGGCTGGAGCGTCGGCGCGGTGGCGCTGGTCGCGGGGTGGCTGGCGCGTACGCAGGGGCCCTCGGTCCGTATCGCGGCGGTCTTCCCCGACGGCGTGCAGCGCTACTGGAACACCGTCTTCAGCGACGAGCACTGCCGCACCCACGACCTGCTCGACCGCCCGCCGGCCGCGGACCCCGACGAGATCGCACACCCGGCGGAGCGGACCGTCGAGCGGTGGACCCGCTGCGGCAACGTCGCGGCGGTGCCGGCGGCGGGGACGGCCGCGGCGGCCGCGGGCGTGCCGACGGGGGTGCCGGCCCGATGAGAAACCTGGCGCGGGAGTTCCGCTCGTACGCCGGCGGGGTGCGGCTGCTGATGGTGCAGCAGTTCACCATCAACACCGCGTTCTACATGCTGATGCCGTACCTCGCCGCCCATCTCGCCGACGGGCTGGGCTTGGCCGCGTGGGCCGTGGGCCTGGTCCTGGGCGTGCGGAACTTCTCCCAGCAGGGCATGTTCCTGGTCGGTGGCACACTGGCCGACCGGCTGGGCTGCAAGCCCATGATCGTCGCGGGGTGTGTGCTGCGCACGGCGGGCTTCGGGCTACTGGGCTTCGTGCAGTCGCTGCCGGCGCTGGTCGCCGCGTCGGCGATGACGGGCTTCGCGGGTGCGCTGTTCAACCCGGCGGTGCGGACGTATCTCGCGCAGGCCGTGGGGGAGGAACGGCGCGTGGGCGCGTTCGCGCTGTTCAACGTCTTCTACCAGACGGGGATGTTCGTCGGCCCGCTCGTCGGACTGGCGCTGCTGGCGGCCGACTTCCGGCTGGTCTGCACGGTCGCGGCGCTGCTGTTCCTGGGGCTCACGGTGGTACAGGTGCTGGCGCTGCCCGAGGGGGATGCGGTACGGACCGAGCGCCCGGGGGCGCGCGGGGTGCTGGCCGACTGGCGCACGGTCGTCTCCAACCGCCCCTTCATGCTCTTCTCCGCCGCCATGATCGGCTCGTACGTCCTGTCCTTCCAGGTGTATCTGGCATTGCCCCTCCAGGCCCACCGCGCCTTCCCCGCCGCGGGCGACGCCGTGACCACCGCGCTCTTCGCCGTCTCGGCGGGCGTGGCGGCGGCGGGCCAGCTGCGCGTCACGGGCTGGGCGAAGAAGCGCTGGCCGGCGCAGCGGGCCCTGGTGTACGGCATCGCCCTGATGGGCGTCGCCTTTCTGCCGCTGCTGCTCGCCGGCGCCCCGCCGGGCGGCGGCGGGGCGGCGGCGCGAACGGTGGCACTGGTCCCCCTGCTGCTCGCCGCCGCCCTGCTGGCACTGGGCACGGCCCTGGCGTACCCGTTCGAGATGGACACCGTGGTGTCGCTCTCCGGCGGCCGTCTCGTCGCCACGCACTACGGCCTTTACCACACGGTCTCGGGACTCGGCATCACGCTGGGCAACCTTGCGACGGGTGCGCTGTGGGGCGTGGCGGAGGAGTACCCGCGGCTGCCGTGGCTGGCGCTGACCGCGACGGGTGCGGCCTGCGCCGGCGCCCTGGCGGCGCTGGCCCGCGGCGGGCGGCTGCGCGCGACGCGGCCGGAGCCGGCGCCCGCCTGACCCGGGGGTCCTACGGGGGCGCCGGCGTGCGCCGTACCGCGCGCGTGGGCGCCCCTAACGGACGTGGACGAAGACCGGGTTGGAGTAGAACCACAGGTCCTCCCACGGGCTCTCCAGCCCGTCCGCCACCGGCTCCGCCTCGTCGGTGCTCGTGCCGCGTACGCGCGCGTACATGTCGCCGTCCACGTCACGCAGCGTGTGCCGGATGACGTACTCCTTGCCCTGGCGCCGCCAGTCGCCGGGGCCGAAGCGGGCGGCGACCCGGGTGGTCGGGTTGGTGTCGGCGTCGCGGTCGGCGCTCGGGCCCGTGATGCTGCCGGTGATGAGGTCGACGCGGCGCACCTCGGGGCGGTCGCCGTTGCCGTTCCTGCCGTCCAGCGGGCGGAAGCGGATCTCGATCTCCACGTCGGTGCGGCCCCGGCCGCTGACGGTCAGCGTCTCGCCCATGGCCGCGCCGCGGCCGCGGTTGCCCGCCGTGAGGTCGAGGGAGGTGATGAGGTCGCCGGTGCCCACCCAGACGCGGCCGTTGCGCAGGCCGTCCATGACGTCGGCGTAGTCCTGCCGCGCCAGCACGTGCGTCTTGCTGTACTCGCCCGGCCAGAAGTCGGAGCCGCCGCGCGTCCAGTGCACGTGCGAGTCCGACGTGGCGGTGATCCACCAGCGCCGGCCCTCGCCGAGGAGCGCGTCCCACAGGCCGCCCAGGCGGGCCGTCATCTGGTCGAAGCCGCCGTACGTGGGGTGGTTGCCGTAGCCGCCGCGGGCGCCGCCGACGAGAGGGCCGGCCTGGTGGCCGGGGGCGCCCTCGAAGCCGACGTAGACGTCCGGGGCGACGTCGTTGCCGTTGCGGAACTCGCGCGGCGTGTCCTGGCCGTAGACGCCGAGGCCGGTCGCGGACCGCGAGGCGTGGTGGGCGATCACCAGCGGCTTGCGGTCGACGGTGTTCGCGGCCTTGAGGAACTCGACCATCTTGGCCTCGGTGTCGCGGCCGGGGTCCGCGGGGAACGGGTCGAGCTTGGCGAAGCGGCTCTCCAGCTCGTACAGCAGCTGCGCCTCCTCGCGGTGGTGCGGGATCATCAGCGTGTGGTGGTCGAGGGCGGGCGCGTCGAACTCCATGCCCCAGAACTGCAGCACCTCGGGTACGAGGACGCGCGAGCGCAGCAGGTCGGGGTAGGCCTGCTCCAGGTTGACCTTCGAGTGCGTCGGGCCGCCGTGGTCGGTGCACATCACCCAGGACAGGCCGAAGTGCTTGGCCATGATGGCGTTGGTGACGATGGGGTACACCGCGTCGGCGCCCTTGTGGAACGTGGGCGGGTTGGTGGACGTGTCGAACCTGCCGCTGTACTCGGAGTGCACGTGGTGGTCACCGGCCCGCCAGGTGCGCCGCCGGTCGTTCCCGTGCCCGCCCCGGTCGTTCCCCCGGGCCTCGTTGTCGTCTGCTGCCGCCTCCCCGCTCACGACGAGCGGACTGGCCGCCGCGAGCGTCGCCCCCACGCCGGCGTACCGGACGAGGCGGCGCCGCGAGATCCCGGTGCGCTCGGAGCCTTCGGCGCCTTCGATGTGTCCGTCGTTCATGATGCGGGCCTCTCCTTCGCGTTGCGGGGGGCGACCAGCGAGTTTCGACGGCGGAGCGGAACGGCGGGTGAACGGCGGTGCGGGGGGTGGGGAACAACAGATCACGCGGTGCGCGGTGCGTCGGCGTGCGGGGCGCGTCCCGGGCTCTCCGCGCCGTCTGCCGCCGGCTCGGCCTCGTCCGTGTTCGTGCCGCGTACGCGCGGCCCGTACGCGCCGCGGTGGCGGCCCTCGCGGAGCGTCAGGCCCCCGCGGCTCCCGCCGCCGCCCTCCCGGCCGTCAGCCGCCTCTCCAGCGGCCGTATCGCCGCGCTCGCGACGAGCGCGAGGAGGCCGATGACCACCCACGGCAGCACCCGCTCCACGCCGTACAGGAGCCCGAAGAGGCCGGGCGTGACCATGTCCGCCGCCGCGAACGAGTACTGGAACGCCGCCAGGTACGTGCCCCGCGCCCCCTCCGGTGCCGCGTCCGCGGAGAGCGCGTTGGAGGCCGGCCCGTGCAGCATCTCCGCCGCCGCCCAGAGCAGCATCACCAGCGCGAGGTAGCCGACGAGCACCAGGCCGCGGGGCAGCAGGACCGCGAGCGCGATCGCCCCGCACCATGCCGCCCACGCCACCCCGCCCCAGGCCATCGCGCCCCCGCGGGAGGTCCGCCGGCGGATGCCCCGGGTGACCGCGGCGGTGGAGGTGGCGACGACGGCGGTGGTGAGGGTCAGAAAGGCGCCGACCGCCCAACCGGGCGCGTCCAGCCCGCGGACGACGTAGACGGGGGTGGCCACGGCGAGGAGGACGGTGCAGATGTTGAACAGCACGTTGACGCCGATCAGCGACAGATAGGCGCGGTTGCCGAGCAGGTGCCGTACGCCGTCCGCGGGCTTCCCGGCCACGCCGTCCGCGGCCGGCCGCGGACGGCTCCTGACGAAGAGGGCGAGGGCGGCGGCCAGGAGGAAGGACAGCGCGTTCGCCAGGATCATCCCCCGGTACGCGTTCTGCGAGGCGAGTCCCAGCAGCAGCCCGGCGAGCACGGTCCCGGCGCCGGTCCCGGCCGTGCGGATCATCGCGGTGCGGGCGAACCACTGGTCGCGGGCGCGGTCGTCGCCCTGCTCGGCGATGAGCGCGAAGACCGACGACCAGTACACGCGCAGCCCCGCCGACTCGACCAGCGCGGCGGCGAACAACGACGCCGGCCCGTCCACCGCCAGGTACAGCAGGAACCCGCCGGCCTGGAGCAGTTGACCCGCGATCACCACCGGCCGCGGGCCGATGCGGTCGACGACCCGCCCGACGAGCAGGGGGAGCAGCAGCGCGCAGGCGCTCGCGGCCGTCATGAGCAGGCCGACGCGTGCCTCGGAGAGGTCGGTGGCGGAGAGGAAGTAGACCATGGACAGCGGCAGATAGAGCCCGGATCCGACGGCGTCGACCCCCAGCGCCGCCGGTATCGCCCAAGCCGCCCCGTCCCGCCCGCGCATCGGCTGCCGCATCTGCCCTCCGGTCCCCGCCGGCAGCTCCCGTCCGCACGCCGACAGCAAGGTGCAACGTTGTAATCGCCTCGCCGGGTGAAGTCAACACGGTTGTGCGGCGTCCGGTTAACGTGTGGCGCATGCCCGTACTCGACGCGCTCGACCGCTTCAACCAGCGGCATCCCTGGAGCCACAACGACCACTACGGCCCGTGGATCGCCCGGCGGGTGGCCGAGGCGGGGGCGCGGGACGTGCTGGACGTCGGGTGCGGGGCGGGGAACCTGATGGCCCTGCTGCGGCGGCACGGGGCATCCGTGACCGGGCTCGAACCCGACGCGGCGCTCGCCGCCGTCGCGGCCGCGCGGTTCGACGGTGATCCCGCGGCCACCGTCGTACGCACCGGCTTCGCCGGCCGCGAACCGGGCCGGCGCTGGGACGCCGTCACGCTCGTCGCCGTACTGCACCACATGCCGCTGGTGCCCACCCTGCGCGAGTTGCGCGACTGCCTCGCCCCGGGCGGGCGGCTCGTCGTCGTCGGGTGCTACCGCGAGGCCGGGGCCGCCGACATCGCCGCCGCCCTGCCGGCCGCGCTCGCGAACCCGCTCGTCGGGCTGGCCAAGCACCCGGCCCGCGCGGACACCGCACCCGTGCACATGACCGCGCCCACCGCCGAGCCCCGGGAGACCCTGGCCGAGATCCGGAACGCCGCGGCAGCGGAGCTGCCGGGCGCGCGGATACGCCGCCGGCTGTTCTGGCGCTACAGCCTCGTCCACGACGCACCGGCCTGACAGCCGGGCCTCTCCCCTGGGCCGACTTGGTCCTCGGCGGTACGTCCGGCGCGAGGCCGTGGCTCCGCCGCAGCACTCCCGCACGCCGCCGCCACGGCGGCGCATGCGCCGGTCGTCCCCGGTGGGCCCGGCGCACGCGCGGCGATAATCGCTTGCGTGTCCGGTCGCCGATCAGCATCGTGTGTACGGTGAGTGACGACGACGCACCCGCGCGGTGGACCGAGGCCAGCGTCTACCCCGACATGTGGGCGGACCCCGACAAGGATCCGCGGAACAACGACTCCAGCCCCGACGGCGAGCTGGCCACGCTGCAGGACTTCCTGTTCAACTACCGGCTCACGCTGAAGATGAAGTGCGAGGGGCTGACCGCCGAGCAGCTGGCGCGCCGGTCCGTGCCGCCGTCGACCATGTCGCTGCTCGGTCTCATACGCCACCTCGCCGAGGTGGAACGGGACTGGCGCAACTGGGTCGTGCCGGAGAACCCCGCCCCCAAGATCTACGGCGAGCGCGACGCCGACTTCCACGGCGCCGCCGCCGACCAGGCGCTCGTCGACGCGGCCTTCGCCGACCTCGCCCGCGAGCAGGCAGACTGCGACGCCGTGCTGGCCGCGTACAGCGATCTCGGTGCCCGGCTGCCCAAGGACGGCACCTCGGTGCGCGAGTTGTGGGTGCACCGCGTCGAGGAGTACGCGCGGCACTGCGGCCACGCGGACCTGCTGCGCGAGTGCGTCGACGGGCGGGTGGGCCAGTAGGCCCGGCAGCACCGGGCGGCAAGCGGCCGGGCGGCGGGCGGCCGTCCACCGCGGGGCAGTGACGGAAGGCGGGTAGCCGGGGCGAGGCAACCCGGTGCGGACCTCATCGCGTTCGACCAGTGTGCGACGTGAAGTGAGGACCGGATGGCAGGCGCAGGATGCTGAGGCGGGGCGCGGCGCAGCCGCCGGGGTTCGAGGAGTTCGTGGCGGCCCGCGGGCCGCGGCTGCTCCGCGTCGCCTGGCTGCTCACCGGGGACGCCCAGCTCGCCGAGGACCTGCTGCAGACCGTGCTGGCCAAGGTGTGGCCGAAGTGGGAGCAGATAGCGGACGGCAGCCCCGAGGCGTACGTCCGTACGGCCATGGTGCACACCAACATCTCCTGGTGGCGCCGCCACTGGTGGGGCGAGGTGCCGCACGGCGAGCTTCCCGACACGGCCGCGCCTTCGGACGCGTTCGCCCAGGTGGATCTGGAGCAGTCGCTCGCCGCCGCGATACGGCGCCTCCCGCCGCGGCAGCGCGCGGTGGTCGTGCTGCGCTACTTCGAGGACCTGAGCGTCGAGGACACCGCGGCGACCCTCGGCTGCGCGACGGGCACGGTCAAGAGCCAGTCCGCCAAGGCGCTCCGCACGCTGCGCGGGCTGCTGCCCGCGGCCGAGCTGGTGGAGGGCGGTGAGTCCGGTGGCCGGGAACGCGGCTGAGACGGCGGGGGCGGGTCCGGGCGAGCCGGCCGGCTCCGTCGAGTACGCGGGCTCCGCCGAGGAGGAGCGCGCGCTGCGGGCGCTGCTGGAGCAGGCCGTCCCGCGGCCCGCCGCGCCCGCCGAGCGGATGGAGCGGATACGCCGGCGGGTGCTGCGCCGGCGCCGCCGCCGGCGTGCGGTATGGGGGGCGACCGCGACCGCCGCGGCCGTCGGCGTACTGCTGCCCCAGGTGCTTCCCGCCGGCGACCCGCCTCCCCGCCAGGCACCGCCCGCCGCCGGCGCCGGGACGCCGGAACGGCCGGAGGCCGAGACCCGGTTGGCGGAGCTGTCCGACCTCACGCTGCAGGTGCCCGCGGGCTGGAGCAGCCGCACGGTCCGTACGGACTCCCCGGAGGGCGACTACGTCGGCTACGTCGCGAGCCTCTCCCTCCGGCCGTCCCCCGAGCCCTGCCCCACCGGCGCGGACGGCACCTGCACCACGCCGCCGCGGCAACTGCCCCGCCGCGGCACCCTGATCACTCTGCGGCTGCTCTACGGGCCGAAGAAGCCCGACCCCGGCCTGCAGGCGCGCGAGGTGGGCAAGGCGTGCGTGGTCGCGGGCGGCACCGAGGAACTGTGGGCGGTGCGCAGCCCGGCGGGCGCCGCGGAGGGAGTCCACGTGCTGGCCACGGTGTGCCTGGCCACCCCGGCGACCGGAGACGTCGCCGAGGCCCGCACCGTACTCGGCTCGATGCGCTTCGAACCGGGCCCGAAATACCGCCAACCGAAACGGAACGCCCGCTGATGCTGCCCCGCCGCCGCCTGTTACTCGCTGCCGCCCTGCCCCCGCTCGCGGCGGCGGGCTGCACACAGGACGACCCGTCCGCTGCGGAGGAGACCCCGCCGCCGGCCCCCGAGCCGACCCGTTCGCCCGTCGCGGCAGCGCCCGCGCGACTGCCGCGGGACATACCGGGGCTGGGCAGCCGCACCCGTGCCCGCATCCCGGCCGGCGCCCGCCAGGCCCTCGTCGTCACCGGCACCTCCCGGCGCTCGTCCGACGCGACCGCCGTGCTCTACGAACGCGGCCCCGACGGCTGGCGCGGCGGCCCGGCCTGGCCCGCGCACAACGCCCTCCGCGGCTGGACCCGCCACCACACCGCCGGCGATCTCCGCACCCCGGCCGGCGTCTACGGCCTCACCGACGCCGGCGGCCTCGACCCCGACCCCGGCACGAAGCTGCCGTACGACCACGGTCCCGCCTTCACCGCCACCGGCAGCGGCTACGAGGGCGAACCCCTCGCCGGCTCCTTCGACTACGTCGTGGCGATCAACTACAACCGCAAGCCCGGCACCACTCCGCTCGACTGGACCCGCCCCCTGGGCGACGGCCGCGGCGGCGGCATCTGGGTCCACGTCGACCACGGCGGCCCGACGAGCGGCTGCGTATCGCTGGCCAAGCCCCACATGCGCACGCTCCTGCGGACCTTGGACCCGCGAAAGCGCCCGGTGGCGGTCCTGGGCCCGGGGGACTGGCTCGCACGCTGACCCCGGCGCCGTTGTCGGACCTGGCCGCTATCGTGTGGTGACGGAGAGTGAGTTCGGCGGGGAGCGGCAAGGGGGCGCCGTGGGGTGGATGATCGGAGCCGCAGGGACGTGGGCCGTCGCCGCGCCCGCCTCCGATGTCGGTGACCCGGGTTACTCTTCGGAGTCGTACCGACTCGCTGAGGCGTGCAGGGGGAGGGGGCTGTGATGACGGATCCGGTGTCGTTGGCCGCGATCTCCGGTGTGCTCGGCGCGATCGGCATGGGGATGGCCAACGAGGCGGGCAGGGCGGCCTGGGAGAACACCGGCGCGCTCGTGCGCAGGGCCGTCGGCCGCCCGGTGCCGGCGCCGCGGCGGTCCGCGGAGGTGGAGCGGGTCGCCGCGCTGCTGCGAGAGGGCGCGGAGCGCGATCCCGAACTCGCCCGTATGTGGGAGCGCTTCGCCTCCACCCTCCCGACGGCCCCCGGCCTCAGCCCCGTGGGTACGCCCCGGCTGCCCGCCGCGACGCGGCACTTCACCGACCGGCGCCAGGCGTTACGGCTGCTGGACCGCGAGGCGGACCGCAAGTTCGACGGCCGGCCGCGGGTCGCGCTGCTGCACGGGCCGGAGGGGATCGGCACCACGGCCACCGCGCTGTACTGGGGGAGCAGGCGCGCCGGGGACTTCCCCGACGGGCAGGTGCACGTCGATCTGCACGGCTGGTCGGCGCGGAGCGCCCTCGGCCCCGCCGCGGTCGCCGGCCGCCTGCTGCGCGAGCTGGGGCTGCCGGCGGAGGCGAACCCGCACGGGGCGGACGAGCGGCTGGAGTTGTGGCGGCGGCTCGTCGCCGACCTGCGGCTGCTGGTCGTGCTCGACCACGCGTACTCCGCCGCCCAGGTGCGCCCCCTGCTGACCTCCGCACCCGGGGTGTGCACGCTCGTGACGGCCCGCCATCCGCTGCCGGGGCTGGACGCGGTGCCCGTCCCGCTGGGTCCGCTGGCGGCCAGGGACGCCCGGCGGCTGCTCACGCACTTCGCCGGCTCCGAGGCGGTGGCGGCGGCGCCGGACGCGGCGAAGGACCTGCTGGTGCGCTGCGCGGGTTCGCCCTACGCACTGCGGACGGCGGCGCCGCTGCTGTCGGTGCACGGCGCGCCCGGCCCGGGGGCCGGCGACGCCGAGCCCGTCGCGGCTCTCACGGAGTCGGCCTACCGCGCGCTCGACGCCGACGCCGCACGGGTGTTCCGCCTGCTGGCCTTACGGGACTGGCCCCACGTCGACGCCGGGACCGCCGCATGGGCGACGCGGACGGATCCGGCCACCGCCCCGGTGCTGCTCGGCGTGCTCGCCGACCGCGGCCTGCTGGAGCCCGCCGGCCCCGGGCGCTACCGCTTCCGGCCCGCCGTGCGCCGCCACGCCGAGCTGCTCGCCCGGCACGAGGACGGCCCGCAGGCGTGCGCCGCGTCGGTCGCCCGTGTCGTACGCGGCCACGCGGACCTCGCCGAGGACGCCGCCCACCGGGCGCTGCCGCAGAGTTGGCGCGTACCGCGGCCCGCGAGGCCCGGCCCGCCCGTGAGCAAGGCCGAGGCCCTCGAAACCCTCGTGCGGGAAGCGGCGAACCTCTTCGAGGCCGTGCACGCCGCCGCGGACGCCGGCGACCGGGAAGCGGCCGTCCGCCTCGCGCGCTCCCTGTGGCCGCTGCAGCTCAAGGCCGGCAGGCACGCCGAGGCCGTCCCCGCCCTCCGCACGGCAGTACGCCTCGCCGCGGCGGACGGCGAGGCGTGTGCCACCGGCCTCCGCGACCGCGCGGCCCTGCGCTTCCAACTGGCCATGAGCCTGACGGAGCTGCGCGAGGACGCGGAGGCCGAGGCCGAGTTCCGGGCCGCGGCCGAGGACGAGCGGGCGGCGGGCCATATACGCGGGCACGCCTCGGTGGTCGAGGCGCTGGGCCTGCTGCGGCTGCGGCAGTGGGAGTGGCCGGAGGCGCTGACGCTCTTCGACGAGGCGCACGCGCTGTACGGGACCATCTCCCCCGGCGACGAGGGGCACGCCGACCTGGCCCGGGCCCTGCCGCTGATCGAGCGCCACCGGGGGCGCGCGCTGCGCGGCGCGGGGCGGTTCGGGGAGGCGGGCGCTCTGCTGCGTACGGCCGTGGAGTCCTTCGAGGCCATCGGCGACGACTACAACCGCGCGCGTGCTCTGACCGATCTCGCCGAGACCCACGTGCTCGCCGCCGCACCCGCCGCGGCCCTGCCGCTGATCGACGAGGCCATAGCCCTGTTGGACGCGCAGAAGGCCGACCACCCGCTGGCCTACGCGCGGTCCGTGCGGGCGCGCTGCGTCACGCTCTGAGCGGGGCGACGCGCACGCGGTGCTCGCTCGCGCCGGTACGGACCAGCAGGCCGTGCTCGGCGAGGGCGGCTGCGCCGCGGCCCGCCGCGAGCCAGGCGTGCAGGGCGGAGGCGTAGGCCGCGGGGTCGGCGCCGGCGGCCCCGGGGTCGCCGGTGAGGGCGAGCATGCCGCCGTCGCGAGTGCGGACGGTGCAGTCGCCGGGGCCGGTGACGTAGGCGGCCAACGCGCAGTGCGCGTACCGCCGCAGGACCTCCGCGCACCAGGCGGCCGGTGAGCCGAAGCGCGGGTCGTCGGGCGCGCCGTCGCGGAGGATGACGTCGGCGAGGTCGCGGCGGCCGGGGTCGCGGGTGTCCTCGGGCACGGCGGTGTGCACGCCGGTGTGCACGGCGCCGTCGCCGCCGGGCTCGTACGCGGGGTCGGCCCAACGGCGCACCTCCACGACGCCCGCGCCCGGGGCGGCCCCGCCGGCTCCGGCGGGCAGCAGCCGGGTCAGCACGCGCATCGGCGCGCTGCGCCGGACCGGTTCGTGCGCGGGCAGCGGCAGCGGTTCGAGCAGCGCCGGCCGCTCGGGTTCGGGCAGTTCCATGAGCCCGTAGAAGAGTTCCCGCAGCCGCGCCGCGGACTCCCCGGGCACCGACGAGGTGAACCGCGCCGGCCCCGGCTGCGGCCGGTGGCCGGCGATCAGTGCGTCGAGCTGCGCGGGCAGCGGCGCGTACGGGTCCAGCCGCGGCGAGTCGGCGAGGAAGCCGGCCAGCGGGGCCCGCGGGTCGACGTGGTCGAGCGGCGCCGCCGCCAGCGCCACGGGCACGCCGAGGGCCGCCGCGTAGTACGTCACCGCTCCGTGGTCGCCCAGCACGGCGTCCGCCGCGAGCAGCGCCTGCCGCCAGCCGCCGAGCGGGTCGACCAGGGCCAGCCCGCCGCGCCGGGCGCCGTCGAGCCAGGCCCGCACCTGCCCGGGGCCGTGGCCCTGCCAGATGTTGGGGTGCAGGACGGCCGCCACCCGGTACTCGTCGGCGGCCAGTTCGCCCGTCAGCCGCGGCAGCAGGTCCGGCAGCACGTCGCCCGCGCCGCCGTCGCCGAACAGCCCCTCCGGGTTCCAGGTGGCGGACACCACGACGAGCCGCTGCCCGCCGCGTACGCCCAACGCCCGCCGGAACCTGTCGCGGTACTGGCGGGCGGCGAGCATCCGGTCGAAGCACGGATCCCCCGCCAGCACCGCGGCCCCGGCCGCCTCGGGACAGGACTCGCGCAGGCGCTCGGCCTGCTCGGGATGCGAGAGCACGAAAGCGTCGGCCACGGGCCGCCCGTCGTCGAGCAGCCACTCCGGCGCCAATCCGAAGACGGGAGCCCGGCGTCCGGCGACCGGCGACCGGCGACCGGCGACCGGCGACCGGCGACCGGCGACCGGCGACCTGAGCCTCTTAGTGTATCCAACGCCATGTGACAGAACTGCCAATTTGCCACTCAATGCGCCTATTTGGCCACCGAGGCTTGCGGAGACGGCCAGGTCGACGGGCGTACGGACCGCCTGCTCCCACGGCAGCACCGGCACCCCCACCGCCGCCAGCAGTTCGCCGACGCCGCCCTGGAACGGCGACGATCCCGTGCAGGTCGCCAGCATCTGCACCCGCAGGTCGTCGTCGAACAGCGGCATCACGTCCAGCAACCGGGTGGCCGACGTGACGTTGTGCACGACGAACAGCACCCGCCGGCACCGCCCCCGGGAGGCCCACCGCCGGGCGTCCTCGCCCACCGGGACCCGTACCCAGCCCTCCCGCGCCTCCGTCATCCGCCCCCCACAGCCCTACCCCCGGCCCGACGTGAACCCGCCAGCCTAAACGGTGCGGTGCGGCACCGGCCGACGATGGCTAGCCTGCTGGGATGGGCATGGCGGAGTTCGTCCTCACCGCGGTGGGCACCCTGGCCGGTGTCGTCGGCACGTACTTCGCCTACGTCTCCGTCCGCGGGCGTGCCGCCCGCCGCCGCCCCCCGCCCGCCCAGGTCACCGCCCCCGAACCGGAACGGGCCGCCGCCGAGGGCGCCGCGGCGTACGACGTCTACGTGTCCCACAGCCCCGCCGACGCCGACTGGGCGCGTACCTTCGCGGGCCGGCTGCGCGCGTACGGGCTGCGCGTGGCCGACGACGAGGTGGTGCGCGCCCCGGGCGGCGTGCGGGTGCACGCCGTCGAGCAGGCCATCCGCGACTCCGCGCACGGGCTGCTGGTCTTCGGCGCGCGGTCGGCGGACGACGGGTGGGCGCTCCAGGAGTACGCGGCGCTGATGGAGCGTTCGATCGAGTCGGGCAGGCTGTTCATCCCCGTCCTGGCCGGCGACGCGGTCCTGCCCGAGTTCGCGCGTACGCGGTTCAGCGCGGATTTCCGCGACGTGGACGACGACGCGTACACGCGCAGACTGGAGCAGATCGTCCGGGCGTTACAGCACGGCTGAACCGTCTTCCTCCTCCCTCGCGATATCGACGGTTTCCACCGCGTCCACCGTGTCCACCGCACCCACCGCGTCCAGGACCCCCATGGCCTCGGCGCCCTTCACCAGCGACGCCTTCCTGGCGTGCCGCTGGGCGCTTTCGACCAGTTCGAGGGCGCGTTGCAGCGGAAGATGCCGCAGCAGTTCGTTCGCGTTGCCGCTGACGACTTCCGGTACGCCCATGTCCTTCAGCTGGCGCAGGAACATCTCCATGGCGATGGTGTCGCGGCCCAGGACCTCGATCTTCCGCTCCAGCACCACCGTCTCCAGCATCCGGTCCTCCCGCTCGCCGCGCCGCTCGCGGTCGCGGATACGCTCCCGGATGACCGAGGCCTCCTCTTCCGCCTCCAGTTCGCGGGTCTCCATCTGCTTGTCCGCGAGCCGCCGCCGCGCCCGGTCGAGTTCGGGGTCGGAGGACTCGAACTCGCCCAGTGTCGTCCCCCGCGCCTCGATTCCCCAGGCGGCGAGCGCGTTGCGTACCTGGGAGGAGAGGTCCGTCCGGGTACTCGCGTACATGCTGAGGAACTCCTCCACCGTGGAGGCGGAGGCGATGGCGTTGAAGTACGTCTCGACCATGCCCCCCAGCACCCGTTCCACGAACCGCTGCACCGGAAGGGGGTCGTCCACGAGCCCGCCCAGGCGCGAGGTGTGGGCGCCGCCGAACCGGCTGACCAGCGTGGGCGCGGCCGGCTCCGGGATCTCCAGGGTCTGCGAGATGTCCACCTGGAGCCGGTGCCCCTGGACGTTCACCAGGATGGGCCGGAGCGCCGCGTCGTAATTGCTCGGCGAGCGTTCCTTTTTCGTCCACTCGATGACGAGGGTGCGCGTGGGAATGAGCACGACGCGCACGAACCAGGGGTTCAGGGCGTATACGGAACCCTCGCCCAGCGTCTCCTCCTGCACGCCCCGCTGCCCGCCCCTGGCGAGGAACTCCCAGGGCAGCCGGAAGTTGCTGTGGCCCGGGATGATCGGCCCGATGGGGCGTTCGTCCTTCCTGGCCTCCGCGCCGTCCAGGGTGACCACGACCCCGGTCTCGCCGATCTGGATGGCGATTTCCTTCAGGTGGTCCGCGGTGAGTCCGTCCTGCCGGGTGCCGCCAACGGTGGCCGTGGTGATGACCTCGAAGAGGTCCGGATTGATGTTGTAGTACGACCCGCCCGTGAGGATGGCCAGTTGCCTGCCCTGCTCGCCGCCCTCGCGGAGGAAAGCCTCGCCGTCCTGGAAGTTGTCGCACTCCACATACCGGCCGAAAGGCCGGTCCGGCGGCCGGATATTGCCGTCCTTCGCGATGACGAGGGCCACCGTCCCCGGCTCCACATACGTCCGGGGAGCCAACTCGACGTCGAAGAGCTCCCTGTTGATGTCGTACGAGGAGTCGCCCGGCAGAACCGCGATCTGCCTGCCCTGCTCGCCGCCGTCACGGAGGAATGCCTCGCCGTCCTGGAAGCAGTCGCACTCCACCCGCCGGCCCAGCGTGCGCTGCGCGGGCCGCCTGGCGCCCTCGCGTGCCGTCACGAGACCGACCTTGTCCGCAGGCACGTACGTCCGCGGCGCCATCCTGACCCGGTAGAGCAGGGGAGGAAGCCAGTAGGCCCGGCCCGGGAGCAGCACGCGGGCATGTACGCCGCGGCCGTCCCGGTGCGGCGTGACGTACTTGAAGCGCCTCTCCGGATCCCCGCGGCCGAAGCGGCGCGTGACGATGCCGACCTTGCCCGCGGGCACCACGTGCACGCCGAAGTTGATCCGCGGGCCGCCGGAGCGCGGAGGGCGGGGCGGCGCGGGCGAGCCCGACCGGTTCCTGGGGCCGGCGGCGGAATTCCGCTCGGGCCGGGCCAGGGCGACCAGGACGACGAATACGACGGCCACGACGACAAGCACCACGAGTAACACGGTGATCATTCGACTCCGCCCTCCGCTCGCATACGCAGGTGTACGGCAAGCACGGTTTCGGTCCACTGGTCGTACCAGTCCGGATAGCGCTCGTTCTGGGGGTTGCGGAGCGTGGGAAAGAACCCCGGGGGCCGGTCGGGACCGGTGAACGCGCGGTATTCCGAGACGGCGTCCTCGACCGAACCACGCCAGCCGTACGCCAACGAGAGTGCCAGGAAATCCCGGTGCCGCGCACTCGCGGGACGCGCCCTTTCCCGCTGTGGCCGAAATCCGTACCTGCCGTCCGAGAACTCCGTCCATACGGCGTCCACTTCGCGCAGCAGCCCGGCGGGCAGCCGCCGCCCGTCGCCGCGCCGCAGCCAGCCGCTCTCCAGCCGGTCGACGGCCCGCAGGATCAGGGCGGTGGTGAGCACGTCGGCGTGCTCCCACTCGTGCTCGGCGAGCAGCGCACCGAGCTGAGCGCGGACAGGGGCGTCGGGAAGGAGGCTCGCGGCAGGGACCGGGGCAGGGGAGGGCGAGTCAGGCACGGCGACCGGCGGCGCGGCCGGCCGGGCCGCAGCCGCATCACTCCGGTCGGGAGCCGGCGCGACCGCTAGCCCCGAGTCCCGGAGCCGGCGGAGCAGATCGAGTTCCACGTACCCGGGGAGTGAGCCCGTACGGGCGTCGAAATGCCAGGTGCTCGCCAGCAGGAAGTGCCGGTCGCCCCGGACCAGAATGGGGAAGAAAGGGCGGCTGTGGCGCTGCCCCTCCAGGATTTCCCGGGTGATGTCCTCGGAGTTCTCGGCCTCCGGGGACATCAGGACGACGATCCCCAGCGCGTGCCGGATCTGCGCGCGTATCGTCGACAGCACATCGTCGCCCCACGTCAGATGGCTGATGGACCATACGGGAAGGCCGGCCCGGGACAGCGCGGGCAGCAGCCGGCGCGCGTAGTCGCTTTCCTGACGCGCGTAGCAGACGACGAAGGAGGGCTCCGCCGGCACGTCGACGGAACGGGCGGCCCGGTCGCGTAGCGCCATGGCCTCCGACTCGCCGTCGCCGCGGGCCCCTTCGCCCAGGATCACCCGGGCCAGCTCCCCCACCTTGTCGTGGAAGGCCTGCCCGGCGGCGTCCCGGAAGTCGACCCATAATCGGGTGGCGGCGAAAGGCAGCGCACCGATGTCGACGTCGCTGTGGAGTACGGGAATGAGCCGCAGCCCGCGCTCCGTCGAGGCGGTCAGCAGCGCCGCGTACTCCTGGAGCACCCAGGGCTTGTGCACGGCCACCGGGCTGAGCACCTGGATGCCGTGCGTGGAGCGGCGGATGGCCGCTTCCAGCTGATGGACGACGACGTCGCCGGGCAGCAGGCTGCACTCGTCGAAGAAGACCCGCACCCCGTTGCGCCGGAGCCCCGCCGCCAGTTCCCCTGCCCACGCGCGGTCCTCGGCCGCGTAGGAGATGAAGACGTCCGCCACGCCGTTCCCCTTCGCCGAGACGCGCCATCGCTCCGCATGTCCAGCATACGGGCTGGAGCGGCGCGTGCGCCGTGAGTGAGCGGGGCGAGATCAGCGCCGGGTGCGGCCGAACAGTGCCATGGCCTCGTCGAGGCGGATACGGGCCCAGTCGTACTGCTTGCTGTCGGTGTGCCCGCGGTACACGGTCTCGATGACCATGATCAGCATCAGATGCAGGCAGTACAGGCGGCGGCGCACCCGCTGGGTGCCGGTCAGCTCGGGATGGCCGTACCCGCGCATGAAGGGCTCCGGGTGCCCGAAGGCCGCCAGCTGGGTGCCCGCGAAGCCGGACTCGATCAACGGGTCGCCGAAGAAGGCGCGTTCGTGGTCGATGACGCCGACGATCCTGCCGTCGCGGACCATGACGTTGCCGGCCCACAGGTCCCACTCGACGAGGCGCGGCTCGGTCACCTCGTCGAGGCTGCCGGCGTGCGCGTCGAAGACGGCACGGACGGCGCCGTAGTCCCAGCCGAGGTCGACGCCCCGGCGCTCACCGTCGGCGAGGACGTCCTCGACCATGCCGGTGAACACCGCCCGCCAGCTCGGCCCCCCGGACCCGGCGAGCGGCCCGAAGGCGTCCCCGCGGACGGAGTTGATCTCCCGGTTGGCCGCGCCGACCTGCTCCATCAGGGAGTCGCGCGCGGCACCGGGGAGGCGCTCCGCGACGACGCCGAGGTTGTCGCCGTCGATGTACGGCATGAAGAAGTAGTCGGCGTCGCACACCTCGCGGCTCCGGTCGGCGAAGTCGACGGCGGGAACCGGCACGGAGGTACGCGTCCGCAGCAGCTCCAGCATGCGCAGCTCGACCGCCATGGCGCCGCGCTCGTACGTCATCACCTCCACCTGCGGCGGCGGGGCGACCTTCACCACGACCTCGGCCCCGTCCCGCAGCCGGATGCGGTACGCGACGTTGAACCACCCGTGCCCCAGCTCGGCGGCCCACCCGTCCCCGTCGGGGACCCGGTCGGCGCCGTAGGCGCGCCCGACCATGGCCCGCAGGGCGGCGGGGGACTGCCTGTTCTTGGTGATGCTCTCCACGCGCGGTCCCTTCGTCGACGGCGGCCCGGCGAGAACACCTGAGGCATGCCCGGAAAACGATCAGGAAAGCACCCGCGAAGGCCCCGCCCGGCGGACCGGGTCCGGTGCCCCCGGCCGTCAGGTGGCGGTGGGCTGGAGCAGGCGGTCGAGGAGGTCGTCGAGGCTGACCAGTCCGGTGAGCCGGCCGCCCCCGTCGCGTACGACGGCGAGGGTGGCCCGGCGGTGGCGCAGCGTCTCCAGCGCGTGCGCGGCCGTGTCGTCCTCGCGCAGTTCGGGTACGGGCCGGGCGAGGGCGCCGGCGGTGACCGCGCGCCCGCGGGCGCGGGCGACGAGGGCGTCGCGGGCGTGCAGCGAACCGACGATGTCCGCGCCGTCGCGGACCAGCAGCCGGGTGCGGTCGGCGGTGGCGGCGGCGGCCAGGGCGGTGCCGACGTCGGCGGCGGCGGGCACCGCGTCGATGGCGTCGGCGGGCACCTGGAGGTCGCGTACGGGGGTCTGGGGCTCCGTCAGCGAGCGGGTGAGCAGCGCGGAGTCGGCGGCGTCGATGAGTCCGAGGCGCCGGGACTCGGTGATCAGGGCGGTGAGCTGCTCGCGGTTGTGCACGGAGGCGATCTCGTCGCGGGGGGTGACGCGGGCGAGCCGCACCAGACCGTTGCTGATCGTGTTCAGTACCCGGATGAGCGGCCGGACGACCAGGGTCACGGCACGGAAGGCCGGGGCGAGCAGCATCGCCGAGGACTCGGGGTGGGCGATGGCCCACGACTTGGGGGCCATCTCGCCGAGCACCATGTGCAGGAACACCACGACGAACATGGCGACGGCGAAGGCGACACCGTAGCTGAGGGCGGACGGCAGACCCAGGTCGTGCAGCAGCGGGTCCAGTTCGTGCGAGATCGCCGGCTTGGACACCGCCCCCAGGCCCAGCGTGCACAGAGTGATGCCGAGCTGGGCGCCCGCGAGCATCAGCGACAGCTCACGCATCCCGGCCAGCGCCGACTTCGCGCCGCGCCGCCCGTCGGCGACGGCCCGTTCCACGCGGTGGCGCTTGGCGGCGACGAGCGCGAACTCGGCGGCCACGAAGAAGCCGCTGCCGATCAGCAGCAGGAGGGTGACGAACAGGGCGAGGGGCAGGCTCACGCGGTGCCCTCCTTCGGGGAGTCCCCGGACCGGTCCGCGACGGCGTCGCCGAGCCGCTCCAGGCGTACGCGCTTGGGCACATGGCGGTCGAGGCCGCGGACGTCGAGCGCGGCCCGGCCGCCGTCGGGCAGGACGACGGTGAGGCGGTCGCCGACGGTGGGGAAGCGGCCGAGGCGGTCCACGACGAGGCCGGCGACCGTCTCGTAGTCCTCCTCCTGCGGCAGCGGGATGCCGGTGGCCTCCTCGATCTCGTCCAGCCGGTGGCCGGCGTCGACGATCCAGCCGGTCCCGTCCGGGATGGCCGCCGCCTCGACGCGGTCGGTCTCGTCGGCGAGTTCGCCGACCAGTTCCTCGGCGATGTCCTCGAACGTGACGATGCCGGCCAGCCCGCCGTGCTCGTCCAGTACACAGGCGAACTCCGTGTCCGCTCCGCGCAGCCGCTCCACCGCGCCCGGCAGCGGCAGGGTGTCCGGGAGCAGCAGGGGCCGCCGGGCCAGCTCGCCGCAGCGGGCCGCCGCGATGCGCTCGGCGGACAGGCCCATCAGCTCGCGTACGCCCAGCACGCCCACCACGTCGTCGTCGCGGTCGCCGACCACGGGGTACGCGGAGTGCCCCAGCTCAGCGATGAGGTCGACGGCCCGGGTGGCGGGGGCGTCGGCGCGTACGTACGCGGCGTTGACGCGCGGCACCATCACCTCGGTGAGCGTGTGCTCGGAGAAGTCCAGGGCGTGGTCGAGCAGTTCGGCGGTCTCCTTCGGCAGTTGACCGTGCTCGTGCGACTCGCCGATGAGATGGCCGAGCTCCTCCAGCCCGGCGCCGTGGTGCAGTTCCTCGACCGGCTCGATGCCCACCAGGCGCAGCAGCCGGTTCGCGGCCGTGTCGAACACGGCGACCACCGGGCCGACGGCCTTGAGGTAGAGCAGGGTGGAGGAGGCCAGCGACTTCGCCAGCCGCTCCGGGACGGCCAGCGCGAGGTTCTTCGGCGCCAGTTCCCCGAGCACCATCTGCACCACGGTGGCCAGCACGAACGCCGCCGTCAGCGCGATCCCGCCGACCGCGGACTCCGGTACGCCGAGACCGGTCAGCGCCGGTCGCACCAGCTCGGCCAGTGCCGGTTCCGCCAGGAAGCCGACGACCAGGCCGGTGACGGTGATGCCGAGCTGCGCCCCGGAGAGCATGAACGACAGCCGCTCCAGCACCCGCAGCGCCCGGGCCGCCCGCCGGTCGCCGGCTTCGGCGTCGCGGGTCAGGGCGATGCGGTCCGCGGAGACGTAGGCGAACTCCTGGGCGACGAAGTAGCCCGTGCCGGCGGTGAGGACGAGCACGGCCAGCAGGCCGAGGGCGGTGCTCACCGCTCACCGCCCCGCGGCAGCCCGGGCCGGGCGTCCGTGGATGTGGCGGACAACTGCAGCTCCCCTCATGGCGGTGTCGCCCCGGCAGCGTACGGCGCCGGACGTCCGGACACCTTAGTCACGCCGACCGGCCGTGCCGGCCACGCCCACCGGCCGGCCGCTCCGCGCCGCGGCTGCCGGGCACGTGTTGCTCCGTCCGGCTGAATGTAGCCGTTCACCCACCGTCTTTGGGAAACCCTTTACCTTTCGGGGTAGTTCTGACGGCGGCCCGGTGGAGCGGGCCGCCGGGACGGAACGAGACGTGACACGGAGAAGGGGAACACCACGATGGTGTACAAACGGCTGCTGGGTGCACTGGGCGTCGGCGGACCGAAGGTGGACACGGTCCTGGACGGCGGACCGGTGGTCCCCGGCGGCGCGCTGACCGGGCAGGTGCACCTGGAAGGCGGCAGCGCCGACGCGGAGATCGAGCACATCTCGGTCGAGTTCGTCGCCCGGGTGGAGGCCGAGAGCGACGACGGCGAGCACGAGGGCGCGGTGGTCTTCCACCGGGCCGTGGTCGGCCACGGACTCCGGCTGGCCGAAGGGGAGTACGCCGCCCTCCCGTTCAGCCTCCCGGTGCCGTGGGAGACCCCGATCACCGAGCTGTACGGGCAGGAGCTGGGCGTCGTCCTGGGCGTACGCACCGAGCTCGCGGTGGCCGGGGCCAGGGACGCCGGCGACCTCGACCCGCTCACGGTACGGCCGCTGCCCGCCCAGGAGGCGGTGCTGGAGGCGCTCGGGCAACTGGGCTTCGCCTTCAAGTCGGCGGACCTGGAGTTCGGCCACATCCCCGGCACCGGGCAGACGCTGCCGTTCTACCAGGAGATCGAGCTGTACGCGGCTCCCCAGTACTCCCACGCCCTCGCCGAGCTGGAGGTGACCTTCCTCGCCGACCCGGCCCGGATGGAGGTGGTGCTGGAGGCCGACAAGCGCGGCGGCCTCTTCGCCGCGGGGCACGACGCGCTCGCCCGGCACGCCGTCCGGCACGACGGTGCCGTGGACCGCGACTGGAGCACGGAGGTCGACGACTGGATCCGGCAGCTGGTCGACCACCGCTCCGCCCTCGCCCAGCCGGGCGGCGGCCTCCCCGGCGGGGCCTTGTCCGGTGCCGGCCACGGCGGCCACCCCTCGCCGTACGGGCAGGGCAAGCACCCGCACGAGGGCGGCCATGGCCCCGGGGCCGGTGCGGTGGTGGCCGCGGGGGCGGCGGGGCTGGCCGTCGGGGCGGTGGGCGGCTGGGCGGCGGCCGAAGTCATCGACGAGGTCGGGGACTTCTTCGAGGGCGAGGAGGACGAGGAGGGCTGACCGGTACGCCCGCCCGGCGGCGCTCTCCCCGGCCGCCGTGAGAACGCCGCGGCGCCGCTCGGGCATGCGGTCCGTACACCGAGGGGAGGGTGGCGGCGTCCGGGCAGGGATTCCGTGATCCCCCGCGCAGCGGCTGCCCCGTAGTGTGCGGGGGCATGGACGGTGTGGCGCAGGGGGATCTGACCGGGCGGGCTCGGCTGCGGCGGGCGGCGTTGGAGTTGTTCGCCGAGCGCGGGTTCGAGGCGACGTCCACGCGGGCCGTGGCGGCGCGGGCGGGGCTGTCGCCCGCCCTGGTGACCCGGCACTTCGGCTCCAGGGACGGGCTGCGGGCGGCGGTGGACGCGGATGTGCTGGAGCGGATCCGTACGGCGCTGAGCGAACTGGAACCGGCACCGGGAGAGCCCCGGCCGCAGGCGTTGATGGTCTCGCTCGGCGAGGTCTCGGCGCGGCTGTTCGGCGCGGACCCGGTGCTGCGGGGCTATCTGCGGCACGCGCTCGCCGAGGACGGCGAGGCGAGCGCCGGGCTGTTCGGCCGGCTGCTGCGGGGCGCGGGCGCGGAGCTGGAACGGCTGAGCCGGCGGGCCGGCGGGCTCGCGGACGGCGCGGACGAGGAGTGGGCGCCGTTCCAGATGCTGTGCCTGATCCTGGGCCCGCTGCTGCTGGAGCCCGTGATGCAGCCCAACCTCGACCGTCCGATGTTCGACCCCGAGGTGCTGGCGGCACGGAGCGCCGCCAACCAGCGGCTGCTCGCCCGGGGCCTGCTCGCGCACCCGGAGCGGGCGCTCGGGGGGCAAGAGGGGGGCTAGCACCATCGCGAGGTGTACACGTGTTGAGCATCCTCAACGCATGGATACCTCGACACTCGCGCCGGCCAGGCGCCTGGACTGGCTGGACAACCTCCGCATCGCCCTCATCGCCCTGGTCGTCGTCCACCACGCGGCCCAGGCGTACGGCCCCGCAGACTGGTGGTACGTGGAGAACCAGCCGCGCACCAGCGTGCTGGGCACCCTGTCCGCGTTCGACGGCGCGTTCTTCATGAGCCTGTTCTTCTTCATCTCCGCCTACTTCGTGCCGGCCTCCTACGACCGCCGCGGCGGCCGGCCGTTCCTCACAGGGCGGCTCAAGCGGCTGGGCATCCCCGTGGTCGTCGGCGCGCTGACCCTCGTCCCGGGTCTGATGTACGCGTACTACGTCCGCTACCGCGACTACCCCGCGATCTCGTTCCCCCGCTACTTCACCGACGTCTACCTGGGCCTCGGCGAGGAGCCCGCCGACTGGAGCGGCCCGTCCTGGCCGGACCTGCAGTTCGGGCACCTGTGGTTCATCCAGAACCTGCTGGCCTACAGCGTGCTCTACCTGCTGTGCCGGCAGGCCGCCCGGCTGCTGCACCGGCACCGTCCCCGTCCCCGTACCGGCGCCCGGCCGGCCCGGGGCCCGGTGCCCGGCCACGGGTCGCTGGTCCTGCTCACCGTCGCGGTGACCGCCGCGACGTTCGCCATACGGCTGCGCTACCCCCTCGACGAGTGGATCCCCTTCCTGGACTTCATCCAGGTCGAGCCGGCCCGGGTGGCGCAGTACGCCACGTTCTTCGCCCTGGGCATCGTCGCGTTCCGCCAGGACTGGCTCAACCGGCTTCCGGCCCGGGTGGGCTGGATCTGGCTGGGCATCGGAGCCGCGCTGACGGCGGTGCTGTTCGCCGTCGGCTCCGATGCCGGCTTCTTCGGCCCCGGCGGCGCGAACGGCCCCTCGCTGCTCTGGTCCGCGTACGAAAGCGCCCTGTGCACAGCCCTGATCACCGGGCTGCTCGTCCTCTTCCGGGAGCGGCTGACGGCCGGCAACCGCCTGTCCCGGGCGGCTTCTTCCGCCTCGTACACGGTCTACATCGTCCACGTCCCCGTCGTCGTCGCCCTGCAATTCGCCCTCAGCGGCAGCGGCCTCCAAGCGCCCCTGTCCTTCGGCCTGGTGGCCGCGCTCGCGCTCCTGATCAGCTTCCCGCTGGCCGACCGCATACGACGGCTGCCCGGCTTCCGCAGGGTGCTGTGAAACCCCGGCGGACCGGCCCCGCGAGGCCACCGGACCGACCGCTTGGGACGTGAGAGATCACGCTCGAATCCCGGGGGCCTCGCCCGGGTTTTTCGGCTATCGGCTCTGGCGGAAGCGTCTTTGCGCCATGATCGTCGTCACGCCCTTTCGGCATCGGGTGGTTCGCGACGGGGGGAGGCGACAGTGCGGGACGAGCTCTTCGACGGGCGCTACCGGCTGGTGCGGCAGCTCGGTGAAGGCGGCATGGGCCAGGTGTGGGAGGCGAGGGACGAGACGCTGGACCGGCCCGTCGCCGTCAAGGTCGTCTCCCTGCTCAGCGGCGGCGGAAGCCGCGGCGAGGAGGCCCGCGCCAGGTTCCTGCGCGAGGCACGCATCACCGCCCGCCTGCAACACCCCAACATCGTCACCATCCACGACCTCGGCGAGGCCGGCGACGGCGGGTCCAGAATCCCGTTCCTGGTGATGGAGCTGGTCCGGGGCGAGGGCCTGGACGTGACACTGCGCCGCGGACCCGTGCATCTGCCGGACGCCGCCCGCTGGGGTGCGCAGATATGCGACGCGCTCGCCGAAGCCCACGGCATGGGCGTCATGCACCGCGACATCAAACCCTCCAACGTCCTCATCACCCCGTCCGGCACCGCGAAGGTCCTCGACTTCGGTGTCGCCCGTGCCGCCGACCCGTACGCCACCTCCGACCGGCTCACCCGGACCGGCTACATCGTGGGCACGCCCTCGTACATGGCACCCGAACAGGCCCGTGGCCACGCGGAGCCACGAAGTGATCTGTACACGCTCGGCTGCCTGCTCTTCGAGCTGATCACCGGGCGGCTCCCCTTCGAGGCCCCCGACGCCGTCGGCTACCTCTCCGCCCACCTCACCCTCGAACCACCCGCCCCCGGCACACTCGCCCCCTCGGTCCCGGCCGGCTGGGACGACCTGGTGCTGACGCTGCTGCGCAAGGAGCCCGACCAGCGCTACGGCAACGCCGCCGACGTGGCCGAGGCACTGCGCCGGCTCGACGGCGCGGCGGAACCCACCGGCCCGGCGGACGACCGGACGCGGCCGGGCACGAGGCCGGGCACCACGACCCCGCTCCCTCCCGTGGACCCCACCCGGGAGGCGAGCGAGGACGCCGCCCCCGACGCGCCACCGGCAACGCCCCGCCCCGCCTTCCGGAAGGCACGAGTCGCCGTTCCGGCACTTGTCCTGACCGCCGCCGTGACCGCCAGCGCGGCAATCCTCCTCACCGACGACGCCGACAGAAACGGCGACGACGACCTGGGCGCCTCACAGGAATCCACCCCGCCGCCCGTCGGCTTCAAGAGCATCCCGGACGTCTGCGGCGCACTGTCGAAGGACGCGCTGCTGGGCGGGCTGGTGGAGCAGCCGCGCCCCGGCGAGTTCAGCGACAAGGCCGGCTACCGCTCGTGCGAGTGGGACACGGACGAACTCGCGTCGGTACCGGTCGACGGCCACGTGATCGTCTACGCATACCGATTCGGCGCCACCGGCAAGGCGCGGGCGCACATGGAAGAGGAGAAGGGAAGGGAGTCCCTGGGCGGGGAATCGTACGTCAGCCTGGGAATGCCCGGCGAGATCGGGGACGAGGCCGTCATCCGCGTGGACAAGGAGAGCATCGACAAGACCGTCGGCGGCGACGTCTTCCACAGCTTCAACTCCACCAGCGCCGCGTTCCGGGACAGCAATCTCTTCATCAAGATCATCTACATGCGCTCGCGCGGCGACGACCCCGAAGAGAACGACAGAAAGACCACCCGCACCGGCGCCGAGGAGATCATCAAGTTCCTCGCCGCCACCGTGGAGAACCCGGCCTGACCGCTCAACTGCCGCTCCCCGCCGAACCACTGAGCGACGGCCGGCCGCACGCGACGCTGCGCCGGCGACGCCGGAGACCACGCCTGCCAGGAGCCGTTCGAGACCTCACCCGGAACTCTCCCGAAACGATCTCCGGAAACCACTCAGGGGCCCGATCCATCAAACGGATCAAGCCCCTGACCTGGTGCTTTGCTGTCGGGGTGGCGGGATTTGAACCCACGACCTCTTCGTCCCGAACGAAGCGCGCTGCCAAGCTGCGCCACACCCCGTGACTGCGAGCACTACTGTAGCCCACCCGGGCGGGTCGGGTGAAATTCGTTTCCGGGGGTGGGGGTCAGGGTGAGGAGGGTGGCTTCCGGGGGGCAGGCGAAGCGGAGGGGGGTGTAGCGGTTGGCGCCGCAGCCGGCGGAGACGTGGAGGGCCGCGCGGTGGGAGCCGGCGGTGTGGGTGGAGAGGCCCTTGACGCGGTTGGTGTCCAGGTCGCAGTTGGTCACCAGGGCGCCGTAGAAGGGGATGCAGAGCTGGCCGCCGTGGGTGTGGCCGGCGAGGATCAGGGGGTAGCCGTCGGCCGTGAAGGCGTCGAGGACGCGCAGGTACGGGGCGTGGACCAGGGCGAGGGAGAAGTCCGCCTCCGGGTCGGGGCCGCCGGCGACCGCGGTGTAGCGGTCGTGCTTGATGTGCGGGTCGTCCAGGCCCGTCAGGCCCAGGACCGCGCCGCTGTCCAGCTTGAGCCGGCCGCGGCTGTTGTCCAGGCCCACCCAGCCCGCCGCGTCGAAGGCGTCGCGCATGCCCTCCCAGGGGTTGCGGGGGACGTTGTGGCGGAGGCGGTTGCGGCCGTTGAGGCCGTGTATGCCGCGGGCCTTCTCGATCAGGTAGCGGCCGGGGTTCCGGAAGGTCGGGGCGTAGTAGTCGTTCGAGCCGAAGACGTACGTGCCGGGGAACTCCATCAGCGGGCCCAGCGCGTCCAGCAGCTCCGGCACCGCGTCGGGGTCCGACAGGTTGTCGCCGGTGTTCACCACCAGGTCCGGCCGCAGGCCCGCCAGGGACTGCAGCCAGCGCCGTTTCGCCTGCTGGCCGGAGACCATGTGGATGTCCGAGATCTGCAGCACGCGCAGCGGGTGCATGCCTTCCGGGAGTACGGGGACGGTGACCCGGCGGACCCGGAAGGCGCGGGGTTCGACCACGGCCGCGTAGGCGACGCCGCCGGCCGAGAGAGCGGCCAGACCCAGGGGCACTCCGTATCGCGCGCGCATCCTCCTATCGTCGCAGAGGTGCGGGGTACGGGTGGCCCGGGGCCGGATCCCGCGGCGTCGGCGGGCTGTCGGGGCGGCATGGGAGACTCCGACCATGACCACGCTCAAGTCGAAGCTGCAGGACGACCTCACGGCGGCCATCAAGGGCCGGGACGAGCTGCGCGCCGCCACCCTCCGTATGACGCTCACCGCGATCACGAAGGAGGAGGTCGCCGGCAAGGAGGCGCGGGTTCTCTCCGACGACGAGGTGCAGAAGGTGATCACCCGCGAGGCCAAGAAGCGGCGCGAGGCCGCGGAGGCGTTCGCGCAGGGCGGTCGTACGGAGTCCGCCGAGCGGGAGCGCGCGGAGGGCGAGGTGCTCGCGGACTACCTGCCGAAGCAGCTCGGTGACGAGGAGCTGGCCGCGCTGGCCGAGGAGGCCGTCGCCGAGGCGAAGGCGGGCGGCGCCGAGGGGCCGCGGGCCATGGGCGCCGTGATGAAGATCGTGAACCCCAAGGTCGCCGGGCGGGCCGAGGGCGGGCGCGTGGCCGCCGCCGTCAAGCGGGCTCTCGCCGGGGGGTGACCGGCCGCGGGACCCGGGGGTGGTCCCGGTCCCGGGGTGACCTCCGGGGCTGCCGCCGCCAGGTGCTGCGCCGGCCCTCGCGGGGGGCGCCCCTCACCTGCCGTCCGGCCAGCCTCCGGTCTCGCCGCCGTCCGACCAGCCGCCGTCCAGCGAGCCCCCGTCGAGGGTCCCGCCGCCGTCGACCGTGCCGCCGCCGGGGCCGCCCGGGCCGCCGTTCCCGCCGCCGTTTCCGTTGTTGCCACCGAGGAGACCGCCGAGCGGGTTCTCCGGCTTGTCGTCGTCCTCTTCGTCGTCGTCATCGTCGCCCCTGCCCTTGTCCGGGCGGTCCGCCGCGACCGGGACCTTGTACAGCGGCGGCGACGTCTTGCCCGCCAGGGCGCCGTCCATGGCGTCGCGCCAGATGGGGCCGGGGACCGCGCCACCGAAGACGCGGGCGTGGTACGTCGGGCCGATCTGGATGTTCTCCATGGAGACGTCGTCGGTGGGCCCGCCGACCCACACCGCGCCGGCGAGGTCCGCGGTGTAGCCGACGAACCAGGCGGCCTTCCGCTCGTCCGTCGTACCGGTCTTGCCCGCGTTGTCGCGCCCGGTCAGCCCCGCCTCCTGGCCGGTGCCGTCCTCGACGACGCCCGACAGCAGGGTGTTGATCGTGCCGGCCGTCTTCTCCGACATGGCGCGATTGCAGCGCGACTTCGGCACCGGGATCTTCTTGCCCTTGGCGTCCTTGATCGACTCGATGGCGATCGGGCTGCAGTATTCGCCGCGGTTGGCGAAGGTCGCGTACGCGCCGGCCATCGCCAGCGGCGAGATGGTCTGGCCGCCGAGGGTGAGCGAGGGGGACTCCTCCAGCTCCTTGCCGTCGCCCCGGATGACGCCCATGCTCTGCGCCAGCTCCTTCACCGGGCAGATGCCGATGTCCGAGATGAGGTCGACGAAGTAGGTGTTGATGGACTTGGCGGTGGCCTCGCGCATGCTGTACGGGCCGACCTCCTCCTCCGTCTCGTTCGCGACGTCGGAGCCCTCGGTGTTGACCCAGTCCTTGCCGTCCTGGCAGGTCGTCACCGGGCTCGGATAGGGCATCTCGTTCGGCGACGGGTACACCTTCGTGTTCGGCACGCCCTTCTCCAGCGCCGCCGCGGCCGTGAACGGCTTGAAGGTGGAGCCGACCTGGAAGCCGTAGTTGGACCCGTTCATGGACTTCTCCACGGACAGGTTGAACATCAGCTCGTTCTTGCCCGAGCCGTACGGCCTGGACTGCCCCATCGCGCGGATCTTGCCGGTGCCGGGCTCCACCATGCTCACGGCGGTGGCGACCTTGTCGTCCTGGTAGACGTGGCTCTTGATCGACTCGTTGGCGGACTTCTGGGCCGTCGGGTCGAGGGTGGTGCGGATGGTCAGGCCGCCGCGGTTCCAGCGCATGAGGCGCTGCTCCCGCGTCTTGCCGAAGCCCTTGTCCTTGAGGAGTACCTCGCGCACGTAGTCGCAGAAGGCCCCGGCGCCGCTGACGGCGGTGGTGCATCCGCTGCGCGGCTGGCTGACCTTGAGGCCCAGCGGCTCCTTCATGGCCTTGTCGGCCTCGGTCCGCGTGACGTAGTCGTTGCCGGCCATGCGCCGCAGCACGGTGTTGCGGCGCTTCTCGGCCTCTTCCGGGTCGTTGATCGGGTCGTACCGGCTCGGGGACTGCACGATGCCGGCGAGCATCGCGGACTCGGCGAGGGTCAGCTTGTCGGCGGACTTGCTGAAGTAGCGCTCGGCGGCGGCCTCGATGCCGTACGCCTGCTGGCCGAAGAAGGCGATGTTCAGGTAGTTCTCCAGGATCTCGTCCTTGGTCAGCTCCTTCTCGACCTGGATCGCGTACTTCAGCTCCTGGATCTTGCGCCCGAGTGTCTGCCGGGTGGCCTCGGCGACCTTCTCGGCGTCGTTGCCCGCCTCCTCGACGAAGACGTTCTTCACGTACTGCTGGGTGAGCGTGGAGGCGCCTTCGGAGACCGTGCCGGACTGCGCGTTGCTGTTGAGCGCGCGCAGGATGCCCTGGAGGTCGACGGCCCCGTGCTCGTAGAACCGCTCGTCCTCGATCGCGACGATCGCCTGCCGCATCACCGGCGCGATGTCGTCGAACTCGACGACCGTGCGGTTGCGCGAGTAGACGTCGGCCAGATGGCCGCCCTTGCTGTCGAGGATGGTCGTCTTCTGGCTGAGCGGCGGGCGCTTGAGGTCGGCGGGGATGTCGTCGAACTCCGAGACCGTGCCCTTGGCCGTCAGGCCCAGCAGGCCGGCGGCGGGCAGCGCGAGGCCCGCGAGCACGGAGCCTGCGAGAACGCTGACGCCGAGGAACTTCGCGGCTTGCTGCGTGGCGGTGAGTCCGCCGCCCGGGCGCTTGTAGGCCATGGGGCCCACCCTAACTTCTGATTCCCCGGACAGCCGCCCGTCTGTTCGCCTACTCTGTTTTCGGCCATCACCACCGGCCGCGGTCCAGCTCGTCCCTTGATTCACTCCTGTGGGTGATGAGGCTTGACCGAATTGACGACATGTGACGCCCCCGGGGCCGATGTCGAGCGGGCGAACTGCCTGCTTTGACCGGATCATCCTTGGCCGGGAGGGCTCACTCCGGTGGGTGATCTGGTGCGTACGCATAGTCCGTTCGGGCCATTCAACTTTGGGCCTGACGGGGGTGTTGCGTGGCCGCACTCCTTCCGTAACGTCCTCAACTGGCAACGGTGCATATGCCCTTTGCCGCCGTGGGGGAGCCTCAATTCGGGAGAGGACGGCGCCAGCATGAGCTGGGTTACCGACTGGAGCGCACAGGCAGCCTGCCGCACTGCCGATCCGGACGAACTGTTCGTGCAAGGCGCGGCACAGAACAGAGCCAAGGCGGTCTGCACCGGATGCCCGGTGCGCACCGAGTGCCTCGCCGACGCGCTCGACAACCGCGTCGAGTTCGGCGTGTGGGGCGGCATGACGGAGCGCGAGCGGCGCGCGCTGCTGCGCCGCCGGCCGACGGTCACGTCGTGGCGAAGACTGCTGGAGACGGCGCGCGAGGAGTACGAGAGCGCCGGGACGCCGCTGCACGAAGGCGCCCTGCACGAGGACGCGCTGCGCGCGGCGGAGGAGCTTCCGGTCGCTGCGGGCTGACCGGGCTCCGGGGGCCCAGGGCCCCGCGTGAGCCTGCCCGCGCGTCCGTCGTGAGACCGCCGCGAGCCCCGTCGTGAGCCTCTCCTGCGCCCGTTGCCGCCGCTACGGGCCCGAGCGCCGACGTGCGCCGTACGCCCCCGCTACGCTCCCCCACGCGTGCTCCGGCCTACGCGCCCGGCGCCTCCTGTGCCGTCAGCAGCTCGGCCACGTCCCGTAGCCCCGCGAGGTCGTGGACGTCCCCCGGCAGCGCGGTGACCTGGGTCACCGGAACCTCCGGGTGCAGGGCCGCGAAGCGGTCCCGCGTGCGGCGCTCGTGCGCCAGCACCTGCATCCGCTCCGCATGCAGCCGCAGCAGCGCCGCGGCACCCTCCGTGCCGGTGCTGTCCGTGCCGCCGGTGCCGCCCGTGGTGTCCGCGGTGTCCGTGCCGCCGGTGCTCGCCGTGTCCGTACCCGCCGCCCCCGCGCTCTTCGCGCCGGAGCCCGCGTCGTCCACGCCCCGCTCGTCCAGCGTCTCCGCCGCCGCCAGGGCCCGCTCCGCACTCAGCTGCGCGGCGCCGCTCTCGTGCACCCGGTTGAGCACCAGACCCGCCAGCGGCATCCGGTCCGCTTCGAGCCGTTCGACAAAATACGCCGCCTCCCGCAGCGCGTCCCGCTCCGGCGTCGCCACCACCAGGAAGGCCGTGCCCGGCGCCTGAAGGAGGCGGTACGTCGCCTCCGCGCGCGTGCGGAAGCCGCCGAAGAGCGTGTCCATCGCCGCGACGAACGTCTGCACGTCGCGCAGCAGGGAGGCGCCCAGCAGCTTGCCGAGCGTGCCCGTCATCATCGACATCCCGACGTTCAGGAACTTCATCCCCGCCCGGCCGCCCGCCTTCGCCGGCGCGGTCAGCAGTCTGATGAAGCGCCCGTCGAGGAAGGAGCCCAGCCGCTTCGGCGCGTCCAGGAAGTCCAGCGCGGAGCGGCTCGGCGGGGTGTCCACGATGATCAGGTCCCAGGAGTCCCGGGCGCGCAGCTGGCCCAGCTTCTCCATCGCCATGTACTCCTGCGTGCCGGCGAAGCCGGCCGACAACGACTGGTAGAAGGGGTTCTCCAGGATGGCGCGGGCCCGGTCGCCCTCCGCGTGCGCCTCGACGATCTCGTCGAAGGTGCGCTTCATGTCGAGCATCATGGCGTACAGCTCGCCGGGCCCCTCGATGCCCTCGACCTGCCGCGGGCTGTTGTCCAGGGCGTCGATGCCCATGGACTGCGCCAGCCGCTTCGCCGGGTCGATGGTGAGGACGACGACGCGCCGGCCGCGCTCTGCGGCCCGTACGCCGAGGGCGGCGGCCGTCGTCGTCTTGCCGACGCCGCCGGCGCCGCAGCAGACGACGATGCGCGTCTGCGGGTCGTCGAGGAGCGCGTCGGCGTCCAGCCGGGGCGCGGTGTCGAGGCTCATAGGGGCCACTGCTTTCCCAGCTCGCCGGACAGCCGGTAGAGGCCGGCCAGATCCACTCCTTCGGTGAGCAGCGGCAGCTCGTACTGCGGCAGCTCCAGCCGCGCCAGCGCCGCTCGTTGCGTACGTTCCAGGGCCAGCCGCTCCGTATGCTCGCGCGCCTGCCGCAGCAGCGGTGCGACCAGCCGCTCCGCCCGCGCGCCCCGGCTCGCGCCGCCCAGCCCGGCGGCGGACAGCGCGGCGGCGAGCGCGGCGGGGTCGGCCGCGGCGCGTTCCAGTTCCGCCTCGTCCATGAGGGCCGGGCGCACCATGTTGACCACCGCGGCGCCGACCTGCAGCCCGGCCTCGCGCAGTTCGGCGACGCCGTCGACGGTCTCCTGCACGGGCATGTCCTCAAGGAGGGTGACGAGGTGCACGGCGGTGCGGGCCGAGGTCAGCACCCGCATCACGGACCGCGCGTGGTTGTGGATGGGCCCGGCCTTCGCCAGCCCGGCGACCTCGGCGTTGACGCCCAGGAAGCGGGTGATGCGGCCCGTCGGCGGGGCGTCCATGACGACCGCGTCGTACACGTGCCGCCCGTGCTTGTCCTGGCGGCGGGCCGCCTCGCACGCCTTGCCGGTGAGCAGGACGTCGCGCAGACCGGGGGCGATGGTGGTGACGAAGTCGATGGCGCCGAGGCGCCGCAGGGCGCGTCCTGCGCTGCCCATCCGGTAGAACATCTGCAGGTAGTCCAGCAGGGCCTGCTCGGCGTCGATGGCGAGCGCGAACACGTCGCCGCCGCCGGGCGCCGAGGCGATGCGCCGCTCCTCGTACGGCAGCGGCTCGGTCTCGAAGAGCTGGGCGATGCCCTGGCGCCCCTCCACCTCGACGAGCAGCGTGCGTCTGCCGTCCGCGGCCAGAGCCAGCGCCAAGGCGGCGGCGACGGTCGTCTTGCCGGTCCCGCCCTTGCCGGTCACCACGTGCAGCCTTTGGAGCCCGCTCATGTCCGCGAGCCTAATTCCTCGGCGCGCGACTCAGCAGACCGCCTCCGCCCGACGGCCCCGAGCGGCGGCCGGGCGCGGCGGGCTACAGTCTGGCCCATGACGAAGTGGGAATACGCGACCGTGCCGCTGCTCGTACACGCCACCAAGCAGATCCTGGACCAGTGGGGCGAGGACGGCTGGGAGCTGGTCCAGGTCGTGCCGGGGCCGAACCCGGAGCAGCTCGTGGCGTATCTGAAGCGGGAAAAGAGCTGATGGCGGGGCGGGTCGAGGCGAAGCTCGCGGAGCTGGGGCTCAGCCTGCCCGAGGTCGTGCCGCCGCTGGCGTCGTACGTGCCCGCGGTGCTCAGCGGGCGGTACGTGTTCACCGCCGGGCAGCTCCCCATGGTCGACGGCACGCTGCCGCTGACCGGGAAGGTCGGGGCCGAGGTCACGCCGGAAGAGGCCAAGGAGCTTGCGGCGCGTTGCGCGCTGAACGGGCTGGCGGCGATCAAGTCGGTCGCCGGGGACCTGGACCGGGTCGTACGGGTCGTGAAGGTCGTCGGCTTCGTCGCCTCGGCGCCGGACTTCACGGCGCAGCCGGGCGTGGTCAACGGGGCGAGCGAGCTGCTCGGCGAGGTGCTGGGCGACGCGGGTGTGCACGCGCGGAGCGCGGTGGGGGTGGCGGTGCTGCCGCTGGACGCGCCGGTGGAGATCGAGTTCCAGGCGGAGCTGGGCGACTAGCCGGGGGCGGCTGGCGTCGGGCCGTCCGGCCGGGACGGGTGTCCGGGCCGGCGGCGCGGCCGGAGTTATCCACATACGGTCGGTTGTCCACAGGCTGAAGTTGCCCACTCGAACATGTCGTCGGCAGCCCGTAGGCTCCCGGTCATGTCCGAAATGAACGCTGCGGCCGGCGCGAACGCCCGGTGGGTTCCGCCCGCCGAGCGGATCCGCGCGCTCGCCCGCGGCGAGCTGACGCCCGTCACGCCGCGCCGCGCGGCGACGGTGCTGCTGCTGCGCGGCGCGGCGCCCGACGGCCCGTGGGTGTTCATGCTGCGGCGGAAGACCTCCATGTCCTTCGCCGCGGGTGCGTACGCCTATCCGGGCGGGGGAGTCGATCCGCGCGACGAGCGCCCGCTGGATCCGGGGGCCTGGGCCGGGCCGTCCCCGGCGCAGTGGGCGGCGCGGCTGGAGGTCGCGGAGCCGGTGGCGCAGGCGGTGGTCTGCGCGGCGGTGCGGGAGACGTTCGAGGAGGCCGGGGTGCTGCTGGCCGGGGCCTCGGCGGCGGAGGTCGTGGCGGACACCACGGGGGCGGACTGGGAGGCCGACCGCGCGGCGCTGGTCGCCCGCGAGCTGGGCTTCGCCGACTTCCTGGCCCGCCGCGGCCTGGTCGTGCGGACCGACCTGCTGGGCGCCTGGGCGCGCTGGATAACCCCGGAGTTCGAGACCCGGCGGTATGACACGTGGTTCTTCGTCGCCGCGCTCCCCGAGGGCCAGCGCACGCGGAACGCTTCGACGGAGGCCGACCGCGCGGAGTGGGTCAGACCCGCGGAGGCCGCCGCGGGTTACGAGCGGGGAGAGCTGACGATGCTGCCGCCGACGATCTCGACGCTGCGCGGGCTGCGGGCGTACGGATCGGCGGCGGAAGCGCTGGGCGCGGCCGGGGAGCGGGATCTGTCGGCGGTGCTGGTGAAGGCCAGGATGGAGGGGGACGAGGTCGTGCTGAGCGCCCCGGGGCACGAGGAGTTCACGCGGAGGCTGCCGTCATGAGGGCGGTAGCGCCGGGGGAGCCGGCGGCGCCGGTGCCGCGTGCGGACGCGGGGCGGACGAGTGCGGCGGCCAGTGGAGTGGCGGCCGCGGGAGCGGCGGGGGTGGTCTCGTGACGGACGCGGCGGCGCTGCCGGGGCAGCCGCGGGGCGGGGCGATCGCCGGGGCGGCCACCGCCCGCGCGACGTGCGTGCTGGCGCCCAACGCCTCGCCCATGACGCTCGACGGTACGAACACGTGGATCGTCGCCGAGCCGGATGCCGCGCGGGCCGTGGTGATCGACCCCGGGCCGCTGGACGAAGGGCACCTGGCGGCGGTCGTGGACACCGCGGAGCGGGCGGGCCTGCGGGTGGCGATCACGCTGCTCACCCACGGGCACGCGGACCACGCCGAGGGCGCGGCCCGCTTCGCCGAGCTGACCCGGACGAAGGTGCGGGCCCTGGACCCGGCGCTGCGCCTCGGCGACGAAGGGCTGGGCGCGGGGGACGTGATATCCGTCGGCGGGCTGGAGCTGCGGGTCGTACCCACGCCGGGGCATACCGCTGACTCGCTCTCCTTCCACCTGCCGGCCGACTCCGCCGTGCTCACCGGGGACACGATCCTCGGCCGCGGGACGACGATGGTCGCCCATCCGGACGGCCGGCTCGGCGACTACCTGGACTCGCTGCGCCGGCTGCGGTCCCTGACCGTGGACGACGGCGTCGCGACGGTGCTGCCGGGCCACGGGCCGGTGCTGGAGGACGCGCAGGGCGCGGTGGAGTACTACCTGGCGCACCGCGCGACGCGGCTGGCACAGGTCGAGACGGCGGTCGAGAACGGGCACCGGACGCCGGCGGACGTGGTGGCGCACGTGTACGCGGACGTGGACCGCACGCTGTGGCCCGCGGCGGAGCTGTCGGTGCGGGCCCAACTGGAGTACCTGGAGGAGCACGGCCTGATCTCGTAGCCGGACCGGCCCGGACCGGCCCGGTCCCGTCGGTGCCGCGGTGGGCCCGGCGTCGTCGGCGCCCTGGCGGCTCGCCGTCGCGTTCGCGCCGCAATGGGCTGCTGTGGCGACCGGGGTGTCAGCGCGAGCGCTTGGCCAGGCGCTCGACGTCCAGCAGGATCACGGCCCGCGCCTCCAGGCGCAGCCAGCCGCGGCTGGCGAAGTCCGCCAGCGCCTTGTTGACCGTCTCTCGGGAGGCGCCGACGAGCTGGGCCAGCTCCTCCTGCGTCAGGTCGTGCACGACATGGATGCCCTCGTCCCCCGGCACGCCGAAGCGCCGCGAGAGGTCCAGCAGCGCGCGGGCGACGCGGCCCGGGACGTCGGAGAAGACCAGGTCGGACATCTGGTCGTTGGTGCGCCGCAGCCTGCGGGCGACCGCGCGCAGCAGCGCGGAGGCGACCTCGGGGCGGGCGTTCAGCCAGGGCTGGAGGTCGCCGTGGCCGAGGCCCAGCAGCTTGACCTCGGTCAGCGCCGAGGCCGTGGCCGTGCGCGGGCCCGGGTCGAAGAGGGACAGCTCGCCGATCAGCTCGCCGGGGCCGAGTACGGCCAGCATGTTCTCGCGCCCGTCGGGGGAGGTGCGGTGGAGCTTGACCTTGCCCTCGGTGACGACGTAGAGCCGGTCGCCGGGCTCGCCCTCGTGGAAGAGCGCGTCACCGCGGGACAGCGTCGCCTCGGTCATGGAGGCACGCAGCTCCGCGGCCTGCTCGTCGTCGAGCGCGGCGAAGAGGGGCGCGCGCCGCAGAACGTCGTCCACGAGTTCTCTCCTTGTCGGGGTGCCCGGGCGACCCGCGGGCCGTTGCTCGGTCGGCCCCGTCGCTTTCCATGATGCCGGACAGTAAAACAGTGCGATCAGTCACAAGTTTGACGTACCGCAGCGTGAACCGTACGCCAGGGGTCCGATTGGCGGCACTTTTCCGGTGCTCAGCGGCGGGCGCTCGGGGGGTTGCACGGGGGCGCGCGGTTGCGCGTCGAGGCCTGGACGGACGCTCAACGAGCCGGTCGGGGCGCCGTCGTGCGGGACGCGTGGGTTGACCCGTACGGCCCTATTCCGCTCTCAGCGAACGCACCTCCTGCAATCCGATAAACCGGACATAACGCTGCCGTGACAGCGTCGTGTGCGCGCCGTGCCAGCGGTCCTCGGCACGCTCCTTCCCGCAGACCGAGAAGGAGACACCCGTATGACCTACGCATTCAGGGCCGAGGGCCTGGTCAAGCGGTTCGGCGCGACGGTCGCGCTGGCCGGCATCGACCTCGCGGCCCGGCAGGGCACCGTCCTCGGCGTCCTCGGCCCCAACGGCGCCGGCAAGACCACGGCCGTACGCATCCTCGCCACCCTCCTCCGCCCGGACGAGGGCACGGCGACCGTCGGCGGCCTCGACGTCGTGCGCGACGCCGGCGAGGTGCGCCGGCTCATCGGGCTCACCGGCCAGTACGCCTCCGTGGACGAGGACCTGACCGGGACGGAGAACCTCGTGCTCATAGGCCGGCTCCTCGACATGCGCACCGCCGCCGCACGGGCGCGCGCCCGCGAGCTGCTCGCGTACTTCGAGCTGGCCGAGGCCGCCGGCCGCCCCGTCAAGACGTACTCCGGCGGCATGCGCCGCCGCCTCGACCTCGCCGCCTCCCTCGTCGGCCGGCCCGACGTCATCTACCTCGACGAGCCGACGACGGGCCTGGACCCGGTGCGCCGCGAGGACGTGTGGGGCATCGTCCGCTCACTCGTCGGGGACGGCGTGACCGTGCTGCTCACCACCCAGTACCTGGAGGAGGCCGACGCGCTCGCCGACGAGATCTCCGTCATCGACCACGGCAGGGTCATCGCCCACGGCACCCCCGCCGAGCTGAAGCAGCGGGTCGGCGGCCGCCACCTCGACCTGCGCCCGCTGGACCCGGCGCGGCTGCTGGACTCTGCCGGGATCCTCGCGGCGGTGGCGGGCACCCAGCCCGAGTCGCCGACGCGCGGCACGCTGACCGTCCCCGTCGAGGACGACGGCATGCTCACGGCGGCCGTACGCCGCCTCGACGAGGCGGGGATCGCGGTCGCCGAGCTGTCGCTGCGGCTGCCCGACCTGGACGACGTGTTCTTCACCCTCACCGGCCACGGCGCCGCCGCCCCGGCCGGTACCGGGGGAGCCGGCGAAGCCCGTACCGCGAGGACCGCGCAGACCGCGCAGACCGAGGAGGCCGTCCGATGACCACCCTCACCGCTCCTCCCGAGCGGACCGCCGTGCCGTCCCGCCGCGAGGGCGCCGCGCGCCCCTTCGCGCTCGTACGGCACAGCGTCGCGCTCGCCGGCCGCAGCCTCACCAAGACGAGGCGCACGCCCGAGCAGCTGATCGACGTGACGCTGCAGCCGATCCTGTTCGTCGTCATGTTCCTCTACCTGCTCGGCGGCGCGGTCGCCGGCTCGACGCAGGAGTACCTGCAGACCCTGCTGCCGGCGCTCATGGTGATGAGCACCGTCTTCGCCTCCGTGCAGACCGGCATCAACCTCAACGACGACATCAAGAAAGGCGTCTTCGACCGCTTCCGGAGCATGCCCATCGCCCGCTCCGCCCCGCTGGTCGGCTCGGTGCTCGGGGACCTGATCCGGTTCGTCCTCCTGATCGTGGTGCAGCTCGGCTTCGGGTACGCGGTGGGCTTCCGGATCGAGACGGATCCGCTGTCGGCGCTGGCGGCCTGCCTGCTGGTGATGTTCTTCGCGTTCTGCCTGACGTGGGTGTTCGTGATGATCGGGATGCTGGCGCGGGAGCCGGGGGCGGTGCAGGGCATCGGCTTCATGGCGATGTTCCCGCTGACCTTCGGGACCAACGTACTGGTGCCCACCGACACCCTCCCCGGCTGGCTGCAGGCGTGGGTCGACGCCAACCCGGTGACGGCGGTGATGGAGACCGCGCGGGGGCTGATGGTCGAGGGCGCGGTGGCGGGGCCGGTGTTGGAGACGGTGCTGTGGAGCGTGGGGGTGCTCGCGGTGTTCTTCCCGCTGGCGGTACGGGCCTACCTGCGGCGCACCTAGGGGGAGTCCGGGTCCTCGGCGGTGGCCGCGGTCCCGGCCACGTACGCGCGGAGCAGTTCGATGGCGTCGCCCTGCTTGAGCGCGGTGCCGCGGGCGCGGGCCGGTTCGAACTCCGCGCCGAGTCCGCGGCGCAGCCGGGCGGCCAGCCCGGCGGCGTCCGGCAGCGCGACGTCGCCGACCCCGCGGACGGCGTCGGCTGCGCCCAGCAGTTCGGCGGCGCGGGCGGCCCCGGCTGTCCGTACGACCGGCTCCGTCCCGCGTCCCCGCCCCTCTTCCTGGCCCGGCTCCTCCTCCTGTCCCGGCTCCGCCGCAAGCGCCGCCACGCCGACCCCGACCATCGCGACCACCGGCATGTCCTTGACCCCGATCGCGATGCCCAGCCCCGTCGCCAGCTCGTCGCGCGCACCGGCCAAGTCGCCCCGCGCGCAGGCCAGCAGCCCTCGCCCGGTCCGTACGATCGCCTCGATCTGCGGCACCGCCACCCCGCCCCGCTGCAGCGTCGCCAGCGCCTCCTCGTACCACCGCGCCGCCTCGTCCCACTCCCCCGCCCAGCGCGCGAGGTCGCCCAGTACGTCGCGGCACAGCGCCGCGACGTGCGAACGCCCGTCGCGTAGCGCCGCGCGCAACACGCGGTGCAACTCCGTGCGCGCCGCCTCCGTACGCCCCTGCGCCGCCTCGAGCTGCGCGAGCCGGGCGCGCAACTGCCCCACGTCGTCCGCGGCGTGCACCTCGCGCATCAGTTCCAGCGCCTCCCCGAAGCCCGACCGCGCGCGCTCCGTGTCCCCCAGCAGCGCCCGGTACTCGGCGAGCTGGTGCAGCGCCATCGCCAGCCCCCACCGGTCGCCGACCTCGCGGAACCCCGCGGCCGCGGCCTCCAGGTCCTCCTCCAGCCCCTGCGCGTACCCCCGGTTCTCCCGGAACGCCGCCCGGATCATCCGCAGCAGTGCCCGCGCCCACGGGTCCGGGTGCCCCAGCCGCTCTTCGATCGCGGCGAGCCCGCGCTCGTCGTCATCCGTGAACACCGCGATGCCCGGCTCCAGCACCGCCAGCATCGGATGCCCGCCCTCGGGGTCGACGCGGGCCACCAGCGCCATCAGCTCCTCGATGGTCTCCGCGGTGGGCTGGGTGTGGCCGGCGGTGGCGGAGTTGATCAGGTGGAAGCCGAGGGCGACCGCCTGCGCTTCGAGCGGGGGGTCGCCGGGGACGCCGAGCGCGAGGCGGAGCCAGTCGGCGGCCTCGCTGTGGTGGCCGAGGATCATCCAGTAGATGCCGAGGGCGGCGACCAGGCGGACGGCCGTGCCGGCGTCCTCGGCGTCGGCGGCGTGCCGCAGGGCCGCGAGGAGGTTGTCGTGTTCGGCGTCGAGCAGGGCGATCCAGCCGAGTTGTTCGCGGGCGCGTACGTGCGGATCCGCGGTCTCGGCCAGGCGGAGGAAGTACGCGGCGTGGGCGGCCTGCACGCGGTCGAGGTCGCCGGCCTCGGCGAGGCGGTCGCGGCCGAACTCGCGGAGGGTTTCCAGCATGCGGTAGCGCGGACCGGCGCTCGGCTCGGTATTCGCGCCCTGCGGTGCTTCGGCGCTCTGCATCTGCAGCAGGGACTTGTCGGCGAGGGCCGCGAGCAGGTCGAGTGCGGTGACGACGTCCATGCCGCACACCCCCGCGACGGACTCGGGCGTCGCACCGCCCGGGAACACCGACAGCCACTCCGCGAGCCGCCGCTCCCTGTCGTCCAGCAGCTCCCAGCTCCAGGCGACGACCGCCTGGAGCGTACGGTGCCGGGGCAGCGCGGTCCGGCTTCCTGTGGTCAGCAGCCGGAACCGGTTGTCCAGTCGGGCGGCGACCTGCTCGACGGGCAGTGACCGCAGCCGGGCGGCGGCCAGCTCGATGGCCAGCGGCAGGCCGTCGAGGCGGCGGCAGATCTCGGCGACGGCGGCGGCGTTGCCGGGGCCGACGGCGAAGTCGGGGCGGGCGGCGCGGGCGCGGTCGGCGAAGAGCCGTACGGCGGGGGCGGCCGTCTCGTCCGGCGCGCCCTGCATGTCCGGGGCATCGTGCGCGTCCGGCGCGGGCAGGCCGAGCGGCGGGACGGGGCACAGGGCCTCGCCGTCGATGCCCAGCGGTTCGCGGCTGGTGGCGAGTACGCGCAGCTCGGGGCAGCGGCGCAGGAGGTGGTCGGCGAGGTGCGCGGCGGCGGAGACGACGTGCTCGCAGTTGTCGAGGACGAGCGTGGTGGGCGCGGCGGAGAGGGTCTCGGTGAGCCGGGTCAGCACGTCGCGCGGGGGCAGGTGGCGGTTGTCGAGCACGGCGGTCTCGCGCTGGCCGAGGGCGCCGAGCACGGCGAACGGGACGTCGTCGCCGCCGGTCACGGGCGCGAGTTCGACGAGCCACACGCCGCCGGGGGAGGCGTCGAGCAGCGCGGCCGCCGCGGTGGTGGCCAGCCGGGTCTTGCCGGCGCCGCCGGGTCCTGTGAGGGTGACGAGCCGCGAGCCGCCGAGCAGCGTGCGCACGCGGCGCAGTTCGCCGTCGCGGCCGACGAAGCTGGTGAGGGCGGCGCGCAGGTTGGTACGGACCGGGGGCGCGGGCTCGTCGGGGGCGGGCGGCACGGCGCCGCCTCCGGCGCCAGGCTCCGTAGGGTGCGGGCCGCCCGCGCGCGTACCGTACGAACCGCCCGCGCCGCCCGGCTGCGTACCGTACGGACCCTGCGGGCCGCCGGTGCCACCCCACCCCGGCACCTCGCCCCTGAGCACCGCCACGTGCAGGTCCCGCAGCCGCTCGGACGGGTCCGTGCCCAGCTCCTCCGCCAGCAGCGCGCGGTACTCCTCGTACGCGCCCAGCGCCTCCGGCTGCCGCCCCGCCGCGCAGAGCGCGCGGATCAGCAGCGCGCGCGGGCGCTCGCGCAGCGGGTGCGCGGTCGTCAGCGCCTCCAGCTCGGGGACCGCGGCACCAGCACGCGCGCCGACGGGACCGCCCTCGGAGAGGCCCGCCTCCGCCAGGCCTCCCTCCGCGAGACCTGCCTCGATGCGGTCCTCGGTGGCCGCCAGCCGCAGCTCCTCCAGCCGGTGGGCGGGCGCCGCCGCGAAGGGCGCGTCCGCCACGTCCGCGAGCGCGGGCCCCCGCCACAGCGCGAGCGCCTCCTCCAGCAGCCGCCGTGCGGCTGCGGCGTCGCCCGCCGCCAGCGCTTCGCGCCCGGCGTGCGCCTGCCGCTCGAAGCGCACGGCGTCCACCGCCTCCGGCGGGAGGGCGAGCCGGTAGCCGGCGGGCCCGTACGCGAGGGCGTCGGCCCGGCCGAGCGCGCGGCGCAGCCGGGAGACGAGCGATTGCAGCGCGTTGCCGGGGTCGGCGGGGGCGGCGTCGCCCCAGAGGTCGTCGGCGAGCAGTGCGGTCCCGACGTACCGGCCGGGGTCGAGCGCGAGCCGTACGAGCAGGGCGCGCAGCCGGCCGCCGGCGATCTCCACCGGCACCCCGCCGACCGCCACCTCCAGCGGGCCCAGCACCCCAATGCGCACGTACGCCAGCCTCTCACGCACGCCGTGAGCGGCCGATCTCCTTTTACCAGCCCCTGACCGCGGGCCTTCCCCGGTCCCGCACCGGGCCGGCGGGCATCAGGCCGCCGGCCCCGGCCCCGGCCCCGGCGCCGGCGCGGACGCGGACACCGGCGCCGGGCCGCCCCGGTGGGTCCCGCCGGCCGCGGGCGCCCACCGGGCGAGCCGGTCGGGTCCGATCAGACCCGATCCGCGGCGATCAGCAGGTACTGGAAGCTCCCGCTGCGGTAGGCCGTGAGGAACGCCTCCTCGATACCCGTGGCAACCGACGACTTGGCCCGCAGCTCCCAGTACGGGATCGTCGCCTCGGTCAGGTCGATGACCGCCGCGGGCACCAGCCGGTTCGCCACCAGCTCTTTGAAGTACGTCGACCGCGGGTGGACGTTGCAGATGTAGTGCGCGTTGATCTGGCTGACGGCGCGGGACGGCAGGCCGTAGGCGTCGTTGTAGCAGCCGGTGATGGTCACGTACCGGCCGCCGCGGGTGAGCAGCCGGGAGTGCTCCTTGAAGAGCTGGGCCAACTCCACGTACATGGTGCTCTCGTTGTTCCAGATGCCGCGGAACGCGCCTGTCTCGAAGCCCGTGTCGAGCATGTTCTTCAGGTGGAACCGCACCGAGCTGCCCAGGCCGCGGCGCTGCACCTGGTCGTTGGCGAAGGAGACCTGCGACTGCGAGATCGAGATGCCGTCGACGCGGCAGCCGAATCGTTCGTGCGCCATGAAGCTCGACCCGCCGCGGCCGGAGCCGGCGTCCAGCAGCCGGGCGGAGGCGTCGGGCTCGCCGAGGTGGTCCAGCAGGAGGGTGGCCTGCGCCGTCTCCAGGCGGTGCATCTCCGCGATGATGCGCGCTTCCCTGGTCTCCTCCGGACCGGTCAGCACGGACTGGTCGACGTCCCCGATGCCGTAGTGGTGGTGGTACGTCCCGCTGACGTCGCCGAGCTTCAGGTTGACCGGGTCCTTCTCCCGGTTCCAGTAGTCGGCGATGGAGTGCTGGTACGGGCTGGTGAGGACGTTCGTGTCGGCGGCAGCCGCCATGGTCGTTCTCCTTCTGAGGGCGTGCTTGAGCGTGCTGAAGCGTGCAAAGGCCGCTGGGGCTGTTCGAGGGGTGGTCAGGGACGTGCCGATGCGGGACGCGTGGGCCCGTCAGGCGGACCTGCGGATGCGTCGGTGGACGGAAGGGGGCGGGCGGGACGGGCCGGGCGGGTCAGGAGGTCTGGTAGCGCGCGCTGGTGGCGTGCCACTCCTTGCAGCCGCCCATCCAGGCCCACACCCCGGCCAGGAACCGGCCGAGGTGCGGTGAGCCGGCGGCGGTCAGCGCCGCGGCCTCCGCCTCGTAGGTGTGCATCAGCTCGTCGTGGATCAGGGCCGTCCGGTCCACGGCCTCCTGGAGGGTGCAGCCTTCTTCGGCAGCGATCAGATTGGGCAGGTTGGTGTCCGTGGGGTCTTCCTTTCCCATCGAGTACAGGTCGTTGAGGAGCACGCTGGCGGTGCCGGCGTAGAGGTACGTGCGGCGGACCCGGGCGTCGGCGAACTCGTCGGGCGGCAGCTCGTACCCGCTGACGGGGTCCACGAGGACCATGCAGGGGAAGAAGGCGTTCTCGTAGCGGTGGAGCAAGTACTCCCACACCGCGGGGGTGCGCGCCGAGGAGCGCCACTCGGCCTCCTGGCCGTACCCGACGAACATGACCGCCAACTCGTGCCGCAGCCGGGCGACCTGGGTGGGGCTCGCGTACCGCGAGAGGTGCGCGAGGGCGGAGCGGAACGCGCGCAGCACCGGCTCGCGCTGGACGGTCTCCTCGAACTGCGGCATGTAGCGCGCGGGAAGCCGCACGGGGTCGATGACCGCGTGCGCCAGCGCCATCCGCTCGCCGAGCAGGGCGGGGTCCGGGTCCTCGCCCTCGTCCACCCAGTGGTCGTCGACGGACCACTCGGACAGGCCGCACTTGGCGGCGGCGAGCAGCCGGTCGGGGTCGTCGCAGTCGGGGTGGGCGAGCATGAAGAGGCTGCCGAACTGGTGGGAGCGCAGCCGCTCGATGCGGCCGGTGAAGATGCCGATCTCCTCGGCCCACTCGACCAGCCGCTCGTTGACCTCCTCGCCGAGCGCGGGGTCGTTGCGGAGGGCTTCGGGGCAGTACAGCGGCGGGATGCGCAGGCCGCCGCGCTCCGTGCCGCCGTCGGGCGGGGGCGCGGAGCCGGCGTCGGGGCCGGTGCCGGTGCCGTTCTCGGACGCCGGTTCCGGGGCCGGCTCCGTAGGGGCGGAGGGCTCCGCCCCGGGCGGCGGGACGAGGTGCGGTACGAACCGGGCCAGCGGGTGCGCGGCGGCGATGCCGAGGCCGGTGGGGCCGGGGGGCAGGAGGGCGCGGAGTGCTTCGGCGGGTGCTCCGGTCATGCGCGGCACCCGGCCTCCGCGGAGGCCGGCGAGGAGATCGTCATACTTCGACGCTAGGCATCTGCGCCGAGTGCGGCAATCGCTCGAAAGAGTATGCATAAAAGGGGGATTGGCAGGGTGGAGGTGGCTCCGTGAAGTCGCCGGGTGAAACGGTTGCGTTTCACTCGACCGCGATCTAGCGTGGGCGGTACGAAACCGTCTCGTACGGATAGGATCGCCCGTCATGCCCGGCAGACCCGTCGGCCAGACCTCCGACACCCGGATCCGCCGCCCCCGCATGACCCCCGAGCGCGAGCGCGAGCTGCTCGAAGCCGCGCTGGGCGTGCTCCGCGAGTCGGGGTACGAGGCGCTGTCGATGGACCTCGTCGCGACCCGCGCGCGGTGCAGCAAGGCGACCCTGTACCGGCAGTGGCACAGCAAGGCGGAGATGGTCGTGGCCGCGATGGTCGCGAACCGGCCGGTGGACCCGGGCGCCGTCGACACCGGCTCGCTCCGCGGCGATCTGATCAGCCTCGTCGAGGAGCTGTCCACCACCGCGGAGAAGGACACCGCGCTGATCGCCGCGATACACCACGCCGCGCTCACCGACGGCGACCTGGCCGCGACGCTGCACACCTCCCTCGCGGACTACGAGTTGACGCACCTGTCCGGGCTGCTGGACCGCGCCGTGGAGCGCGGCGAGCTGCAAGGGCAGCCGGGCGCCGCCGAGTTCCTGCCGCAGCTGCTGTTCGGCGCGGTCGTCATACGCCCGCTGATCGACGGGGCGTTCGCCGACTCCGCGTACCTCGCCCGGTTCGTCGACCTGGTGGTCCTGCCGGCGCTGCGCCACTCCTGACCCGTACGTCCCCCGCCGTCCCGCAGGCAGCGGTACGCCGCCCTGCCGGCCGGTGCCGCCTCGGTCCGTAACCGACGCATACCCCTACCCCGTAGCCGTACGCACCGAGTCCGGCCCTCCGAGCATCCGACCCCCCACACGGAGCCCGCCATGTCCCGTACCCGCGCCGAAGCCGGCAGCGGTCCCCCCGACGACCCCGGTCCGTCCGGCGCCGCCGACTCGTCCCACGACGAGCGCAGCCACCGCCACCGGTGGCTGATCCTCGGCGTCCTCGGCCTCGCCCAGCTGATGGTCGTGCTCGACGTGACCATCGTGAACATCGCCCTGCCGTCCGCCCAGGCCGACCTCGGCTTCACCAACGGCGACCGGCAGTGGGTCGTCACCGCGTACTCGCTGGCCTTCGGCAGCCTCCTGCTCCTCGGCGGCCGCATCGCCGACCTCGTCGGCCGCAAGGTCACCTTCCTCATCGGCCTCGTCGGCTTCGCCGCCGCGTCCGCCGTGGCCGGCGCCTCCGTGAACTTCGACATGCTCATCAGCGCGCGCGCCTTCCAGGGCGCCTTCGGCGCGCTCCTCGCGCCGTCAGCGCTGTCGCTGCTGACGACGACGTTCACCGACCCGGGCGAGCGGGCCAAGGCGTTCAGCGTCTACGGCGCCGTGTCCGGTGCGGGCGGCGCCATCGGCCTGCTGCTGGGCGGCGTGCTCACCGAGTACCTGGACTGGCGCTGGACGCTGTACGTGAACGTGGTCCTCACCGTCGTCGCCTTCAGCTTCGCCTCCGCGCTGCTGACCCACACCGCACGCGACCGGAGCGTCCGGCTCGACGTGCCCGGCACGGCCCTGGTCACCGCCGGGCTGTTCTGCGTCGTCTACGGCTTCTCCAACGCCGAGCACCAGGACTGGGGCGCGCCCGCCACCTGGGGGCTGCTGATCCTGGGCGCCGTGCTGCTGGCCGCATTCGCCTGGTGGTCGACGCGCAGCCCGCATCCCCTGCTGCCGATGCGCATCGTCACCGACCGGAACCGCGGGGCGTCCTTCCTCGGCATGCTGATCTCCGCCGGCGGGATGTTCGGCGTCTTCCTGTTCCTCACGTACTACCTGCAGACGGGCCTGGACTACACGCCGATCGACTCCGGCGTCGCCTTTCTGCCGATGGTCGGCGGCCTGGTGATCGCCGCGACGCTCGCCACCAACGTCCTCGTACCGAACATCGGGCCGCGGCTGGTGGTGCCGGCGGGCATGGCGATCGCGACCGTCGGCATGGTGTGGATGACGACGCTGGACCTGAGCAGTTCGTACGCGGCGCACATCCTGCCGATGACCGTGATCGTCGGCTTCGGCCTCGGGCTCGTCGTGGCGACGGCGATGAGCCTGGGCACGCTGGGCGTCTCGGTGCACGACGCGGGCGTCGCCTCCGCGACGGTCAACGCCATGCAGCAGGTCGGCGGCTCCATCGGCATCGCCCTGCTCAACACCATCTCCGCGAGCGCCGCCACCGACTACATCTCGGGGCGCAACCCCAAGGACCCGGCGGTGCGGGCGCAGGCGGCGCTGGAGAGCTACCACACCGCGTTCTGGTGGTCGGCGGGCTTCTTCGCCGTCGGCGCCCTGGTGACCGTCTTCCTGTACCGGTCCGGCGCACCACGGGAGCTGAAGGGCGGTGCACCCACGATCCACATGTGAGTTCCGCGAACCCCCGGTCCACGCGTCAACGCCCCGCGCGCACACCTGCACGCGCGGGGGTTGCCGCTCCCCCACAGCTCACACGACGAGCAGGGACTTGCCCACGGTGGCCCGGCGGGCGAGCGAGGCGTGCGCCTCCTCGGCGCGCTCCAGCGGGTACGTCGCGCCGATCACGGGCCCGATGCGGCTCGCGGCAGCGAGGTCAAGGGCCTCGACGAGCGCGGCCTGCGAGACGGACGCGGGGGGCGGGCCGCCCGCCAGCAGGTTGAACACCCGCACCTCGCGCTCCTGCGCCTCGCCAGGGTCGATCTCGGCGAAGCCTCCGTCGGACGTCCCGTACGTCACGAACCTGCCGCCCCTCGCCACCGTCCGGAACACCGCCCGGCCCAGCTCGCCCCCGGCGCCGTCGAAGGCCAGGTCGACGCCGTCCCCGCCGGCGGCCTCGCGGACCCGGTCCTGCCAGCCGTCCTCGGAGTAGTCGACGGTGTGCTCCGCGCCCAGCTTGCGGGCGAGCGCGAGCTTGCGCTCGCCCCGCGCCGCCGCGACGACGCGCGCCCCCGCGTCACGCGCCAGTTGCAGCACCAGCGACCCGGCCCCGCCCGCCGCCGCGGCGACCAGCACTGTCTCGCCCTCGCGCGGCCGCCCCTCGCGAGCGAGACGCACCGCGGTGGTGCCGTCGTGCAGCAGGGCCGCCGCCTCGGACAGGCCGAGCGCGTCGGGGACGGCGGCGATCTCCGCCGCCTCGGCGACGACCCGCTCCGCGTACCCGGCGGACGCCGGGGCGACCACGCGCCGCCCGACCCACGCCGCGTCGACCCCCTCGCCGACGGCCAGCACGGTCCCCGCGCCGCCGTGGCCCGGCACGTACGGCGGCCGCAGCGGGAAGATCTCGCCGCCCCAGCCGCTGCGCAGCAGGGTGTCCAGGTAGATGACGTCGGCCACCTCCAGCCCCACAAGGACCTGGCCCGCCCCGGCCACCGGCTCGGGCACCTCCGCCGGCACCAGCACCTCGGGCCCGCCGAACTCCTGTACCTCGATCGCACGCACCGCGACCACGCTCCCGTCTTGATCGACTCGACGCGGCCAAACGTAGAAGTTCAACGGAGGTTCAGGTCAAGCAACGGCCGGCGGCCCGGCCGACCAGCCGGCCTCATCACCCCGCCGGCCCCGTCACCCCCGCCGCCCGCGTGCGACCAGCTCCACCAGCGCGGCGTGCGTGTCGCCGTCGGCCGCCGCGATCAGCCCGCCCGCGCTGTCGTCCAGCGGCCGGCCGTCGATGCCGGTGACGACGCACCCCGCCGCCCCGCACAGCGCGATACCGGCGGCGAAGTGCACGCTGGCGCGCAGGTCGCCGCCGTCGGTGACGTACGCCGCGCGGCGGCCCGCGGCGACCCAGGCCAGCGCGAGCGTGGTCGACAGCACCCGCGGCCGGAAACGCGGCGCGAACCCGGGGGCGGCCGGCAGGCCGGCGGCGTCGTAGGCGGGGTGGTGGGGGAACGGCGGGTCGAGGTTGACGTCGACCAGGCCGGTCCCGGGAGCCGGCGCCGCTTCCTCGTCGGCGCCGTCGCGGCGCAGTACGGCCCGTACGCCGTCGGTCCAGAACACCTCGCCCGCGAACGGGTCCACCACCGCCGCCGCGGTCGTCGCGTCCCCGGTCCGCAGGGCGACGTTCACGGCGGTCAGCGCGGTGCGGGCGGCGTAGTTCAGCGTGCCGCACAGCGGGTCGACCAGCCACCTGCGGCGCGCCCCCGCCGTGCCGCCCGCGCCGCTCTCCTCGGCGGTCACGGCGTCGCCGGGGCGGGCGGCGCGGAGCACGGCGAGGACGGCGCGTTCGGCCTCGACGTCCGCGGTCGTGGCGAAGTCGCCCGCGGACTTCTCGTACCGCCGCAGCGACGTGCCGTACAGCTCGCGGAGCACCGCCGCGCCCGCGAGGGCCGCCGTCACGGCCAGTTGCGCGTCGCTCCAGGCGGCCGCGTCCCCCGCCGGGCGCGCCCGGTCCAGTCGATCGTCCATGCGGCCAGCCTCCCCCAGCCGTACGCGGGGGAGGAAGCCCGGGCCGCCCGGACCCGGGCCGACGCTTCCGAGGGTCTGTCGTTTGGGTCGTGTCGGACCCAAACGACAGACCCTAGCGAGCCTGCCTTTCGTCCTCCGGTGACCGCTGCTGCGGCATCGTGTTCCTGACGGAGTCCAGGATGCTCAGCCCCTGGCCCACCAGCCCCGCCGTCAGCTCGCCGAGCCCGTCGGCGCCGTTCAGGACGTTGATGTTCGCGCCCTGCAGGCCGGCCGCGGCCCGTTCCACGATCTTCGGAAGCTGGTCGATCAACTGCTGGTCCAGCGCGACCCTGTCGTACGAGGACGCCGCCTCGGCCTGGATCTTCATCCGCTCCGCCTCGGCGAGCGCCAGCACCCGGACCCGTTCGGCCTCCGCCTCGGCGGGCTTGACCACCTCCGCCTGCAACTCCTGCTGGCGGAGCCGGGCCGCGCGCTCGGCCAGCTCGGTCTGCGCGGCGAGCACGTCCTGCTGGGCGTGCGCCTGCGCCAGCGGCCCGGCCTGAGCCGCCTCCGCCTCGACGCGGCTGACCTCGGCCTGGTACTGCGCCCGCACCATGGCGGTCTGCCGGGCGTACTCGGCCTGCTTCCGCGCGGACTCCTGCTCCGCCTCGGACGCCTTCTGCGCCGCCTGCGCCTCGGCGATCTTCGCCTCGCGCTGGATGGCCGCCTGATGGGGCGCCGACATGGCCTTGATGTAGCCGGTGTCGCCGTCGTCGATCGACTGGATCTGGAACGAGTCGACGATCAGGCCGATCCGGCCCATCTCGCTCTTGGAGGTCTCCACCACCTCGGAGGCGAGCTTCTGCCGCTCCGTGACGATCTCCTCGACCGTCATCGAGCCGATGATGGCGCGCAGGTGCCCGGCGAAGATCCGCCCGGTCAGCACCGACATCTCCTTCTGCTCGGAGAGGAAGCGCTGCCCGGCGTTGACGATGCTCTCGATGTCGTTGCCGACCTTGAAGGCGATCACGGACCGCACGGTCAGGGGGATGCCCTGCCTGGTCACGCAGTACTCGGCGACCTCGGACTCGTGCATCGCCAGCGACAGGAAGCGGGTCTTGCGGAAGATCGGTAACACGAACCTGCCGTGCCCGACGACGACGCGGAACGGTGCTCCGTCCCGCCGGCGCCTGCCGCCCGACACGAGCATGGCCTGGTCGGGGGCCGGAACGCGATAGCCGAACATGCTTACCTCCTCACTCCACGGGGCCGGTGCCGCCGGTCAGCTCGTCCAGCGGATCGGCCCACGCGATCACGGTGACCTGGCGACCGCCGCAGTACTCGGTGACGAGCACCTCCGCGCCTTGCGGCAGCGGCTCGGCGGACCAGGCGAGAAAGGTCTCCGTGCCACCCCTGACCCGCACCAGCACCTCGCCGGGGCCGGCGGATCCGCGGGTGGGGATGACGAGAACGCCCAGACAGCCGATCACGGCGTCGTCAGGCACCATCGATGGATCCCCCTCCATCACCCTGCTCGCGACGTTCATGCGTACCCTACTCACGACGACGGTCGCTCAATCTTGGTTTCGTTCCCCCGGGAGGGGGCCCCAGCGGTTTCGCTCTTCGGTGTCAGTCGGGGCCCGTAGGCTGGGCCCATGGCGAAGAGTGGCAAGGCAGCGCCCGCGGCCGGCGGCCGCGCGACGGTGCGCAAGGCGAAGCCGGCGCCGACGCGGACGGGGCTGGTGCGGCAGGCCCGGCGGATCTACCGCGAGCTGGCCGAGGTGTATCCGTACGCGCACCCGGAGCTGGACTTCGAGAACCCGTATCAGCTGCTCATCGCCACGGTGCTCTCCGCCCAGACCACCGACCTGCGGGTGAACCAGACGACGCCCGCGCTCTTCGCGAAGTACCCGACGCCCGAGGACCTGGCCGCGGCCAACCCCGAGGAGGTCGAGGAGCTGATCCGGCCGACCGGGTTCTTCCGCGCCAAGACCAAGTCGATCATGGGTCTTTCGCAGGCCCTGCGGGACGACTTCGGCGGCGAGGTCCCGGGGAACCTGAAAGACCTGGTCAAGCTGCCGGGCGTGGGCCGCAAGACGGCTTTCGTCGTCCTCGGCAACGCCTTCGGGGTCCCCGGCATCACGGTCGACACGCACTTCGCCCGGCTCGTGCGGCGCTGGAAGTGGACCGAGCAGACCGACCCCGAGAAGATCGAGCAGGAGGTCGGGTCCCTCTTCCCGAAGAAGGACTGGACGATGCTCTCGCACTACGTGATATTCCACGGCCGGCGCATCTGCCACGCCCGCAAGCCCGCCTGCGGCGCCTGCCCCATCGCCCCGCTCTGCCCTGCGTACGGCGAGGGGGAGACGGATCCGGAGAAGGCGCAGAAGCTGCTGAAGTACGAGAAGGGCGGCATGCCCGGGCAGCGCCTGAAGCCCCCGCCGGACTACCCCGGGAAGCCGGCGCCCCCGCTGGGCGCCGCATGACGCGCGCACGCGGAACGCCCGGGGGACCGGGCGGCGGCGCGACCGCGGGGGCGGCGCGTGGCACGGCGGACGAGGCGGCGCCCGGCGCTCCGGCGCGCAGGGGGGCGGTTGAGGCGCGCGGTGAAGCGGACGGGGGCGTGCGCGGCGGCGCGGAAGCCGCGGGCGCCCCGGACGGGCGCCCCGTCGGCGTCAGCGACGCCGGGCTGCCCGGCTGGCTGGCGCCGGTCGCCGACGCGGCCCGTACCGTACGGGCAGAACAGCTGAGCAGCTTCCTCCCGCCCGACGGCGACGGCGGCCGGCCCGCCGCCGTGCTCGTCCTCTTCGGCGACGGCGACGACGGCCCCGAGCTGCTGCTCACCGAGCGGGCCAGCTCCCTCCGTTCGCACGCCGGCCAGCCCTCCTTCCCCGGCGGCTCCCTCGACCCGGAGGACGGCGACCCCGCGGGCGAAGGCCCGCTGCGCGCCGCGCTGCGCGAGGCCGAGGAGGAGACCGGGCTCGACCCGGCGGGCGTGCAGGTGTTCTCGGTGCTGCCCCGGCTGTACATCCCGGTCAGCGGCTTCGTCGTCTCGCCCGTGCTCGGCTGGTGGCGCGAGCCCAGCCCCGTCGGCGTCGTCGATCCGGCCGAGACGGCCCGGGTGTTCAGCGTCACCGTGGCAGACCTCACCGACCCGGCGAACCGCGCCATGGCCGTCCATCCGCGCGGCCACCTGGGCCCCGCCTTCCTCGTCGGCTCCGCGCTGGTCTGGGGTTTCACCGCCGGCGTGATCGACCGAATCCTGCACCTGGCCGGGTGGGAGCGCCCGTGGGATCGCGAACGCCGGGTGCCGCTCGACTGGCACGCATGAGACGGTGACCGGGTGAACGTGCTGGACATCCTGCTGGTGGCGGCCGCCGTGTGGTTCGCCGTTGTCGGCTATCGCCAGGGCTTCGTGGTCGGTGTCCTGTCCGTGTGCGGCTTCGTCGGCGGCGGACTGCTGGCCATCTATCTGCTGCCCGTCATCTGGGACTTGGTGACCGACGGCGCCGCCCTCGGCCCGACGGCCGCGTTCGGCGCCATCGTCCTCGTCCTCATAGCGGCCTCGGTGGGCCAGGGACTCACCACCCACCTCGGCAACCAGCTGCGGCAGTACATCACCTGGTCCCCTGCCCGCTCCCTCGACGCCACCGGCGGCGCGCTCGTCAACGTCGTGGCGCTGCTGCTCGTCGCCTGGCTGCTCGGGACGGCGCTGGCGTCGACGACGCTGCCGACCGTCGCCCGCGAGGTGCGCGCGTCGAAGGTGCTCAACGGCGTGGCCGAGGTGATGCCGAAGAGCGCCGACACCTGGTTCGGCGAGTTCAGTTCCGTGCTGTCGGAGAACCGCTTCCCGCAGGTCTTCGCCCCGTTCCAGAGCGAGCAGATCACGAACGTCCCGGCGCCCGACCCGGCGCTCGTGGGCAGCCCGGTGGTGGAGCAGGCAAGGAAGAGCATCGTCAAGGTCGTCGGCACGGCCCCGTCGTGCGGCAAGGTGCTGGAGGGTACCGGCTTCGTCTTCGCGCCGCAGCGCGTGATGACCAACGCGCACGTCGTCGGCGGCGTCGACGAGCCCACCGTGCAGATCGGCGGCGAGGGCCGGCTCTACGACGCCGAGGTCGTGCTCTACGACTGGGAGCGGGACATCGCCGTGCTGGAGGTCCCCGGACTCGGCGCCCCCGCCCTGCCGTTCGACCAGGACGACGCGGGGCGCGGCGACGACGCGATCGTCGCCGGCTTCCCGGAGAACGGCGGCTTCGACGTACGGGCGGCGCGCGTGCGCGACCGTATAACGGCCAACGGCCCGGACATCTACCGCCGCGGCACGGTCAACCGCGACGTCTACTCGCTCTACACCCTCGTCCGCCAGGGCAACTCCGGCGGCCCGCTGCTCAACCCCGAGGGCGGCGTCGTGGGCGTCATCTTCGCCAGGTCCATGGACGACAAGGACACCGGCTACGCACTGACCGTCGACGAGGTCCGCGACGACATCGAGCGCGGGCGCACGGCGTCGCAGCGCGTGGACAGCGACAGTTGTGCCATGTGAGATGCCGGAGGTCCGGGGGCGGAGCCCCCGGAGCCCGCGTCGGGACCGGCCCGGACGGAGCCGCTCAGTGCACGCGCCGCAGCCGGGCGCTCATCCAGCGGGCCCGGCGGCGGAGGATGTGCGGGATCCCCAGACGGAGATCCGCTTCGCTATGCGCCGCGGCGCCCCGGAGCGGTCTGGCGTCCGAGGCGGGGGCGCGGTGGGTTCCTACGTCGTTGTAGTCATGCGTCCAACCCATACCCCGGATCCTCCCCCCGCCGGGCGGCCGGTAATCGCCCTTTCCCGGGCCCATCGGCCTATGCAACGTGCAAGTGACGGGCGCCCTTCCGGCGACGGCGGCGCGGGGTCCGCGGCGCGTCCGTGGCGGAGGGTGCGCAACGGGCGGTGGACCGGCCGTTGAGCTGCGGTGGTTCAGCGGTCGGGCTCGGGATCCCGTAGCCAGCTGACGAGTTCGGTCGTGAACGCGACCGGGTCCTCCTCGTGCGGGAAGTGCCCGAGACCGTCGAAAAGCCGCCACCGGTACGGCGCTTCGACGTACGCCACCGAGCCCGCCGCGCTCCGCGTGCGCATCACCGGATCGAGGGATCCGTGCAGGTGCAGCACCGGCACCCGTACCGGCAGCTTCATCCGGCGGTAGAACTGTATGCCGTCCGGCCGCCCCAGCGACCGTACGAGCCAGCGGTACGGCTCAACCGAGCAGTGCGCCGTCGAGGGGACGGTCATCGCGCGCCGGTAGATCTCCAGGGCCTTGTCGTCCGGCTGCCGCGGCCCCGACCAGGTGCGGATCAGCCGGCCGGTCAACGCGGCGTCGTCGGCGACGAGTTGCCGCTCGGGAAGCCAGGGGCGCTGGGCGCTCCAGACGAAGGAGCCCGCGGCACTCTGCCGCGGGTCGGTGAGCATCGCGGAGCGCCAGCGGCGCGGGTGCGGCATCGAGGAGACGGTCAGCCGGCGGATCAGCTTGGGCCGCATCACGGCGGCGGTCCAGGCTAGGTAGCCGCCGAGGTCGTGGCCGACGAGGGCGGCGTCCGGCTCCCCGAGGGAGCGGATCACGCCGGTGACGTCGAGGGCGAGGTTCGCGGGGTCGTAGCCGCGGGGCGTGCGGTCGCTGCCGCCGACACCGCGCAGGTCCATGGCCACGGCGCGGTAGCCGGCCTCGGCGAGCGCGGGCAGTTGATGCCGCCAGGTCCACCAGAACTGCGGAAACCCGTGCAGCAGCAGCACCAGCGGCCCCTCGCCCATCTCCACGATGTGGAAACGGGCGCCGTTCGCCGCGACGTCCCTGTGGGTCCAGGGGCCCTCGATGTGGACTGCCGGGTCGACTGGCGACGGTGCCGTCATGACTCCGAGCGTGCCACGCCCGCGGCCGGCTTGCGTCGGTCCGCCGGATGACCTCGGCCGCGCAGCGAGTCGGAGATGACGGTGGCGGTTTCCTTGGTCGAGTTCATCGCGCGCTCCGGCTTGCGCATCTGGCGCATCTTGGCGATGCCCCACAGCGCGGCGAGCGCGCCGAGCAGCACGTGGACGCCGAAGACGATGAGGAACGACCAGGCGAGGTGGAGGCCCAGGGCGTGCAGCCCGTACGCGGCCGCGAAGCTGAGCACCGGGATGCCGAAGAGGACGAGGACGCCGGCGACGCCCAGGGCGGCGCCGCCCGCGCCGGCCCGCTTGATGTCCTCCCGCGTCTCCGCCTTGAGCAGGGCGATCTCGTCGTGGAGCAGTGCGCTCAGGTTGGTGGTGGCGGTCGAGACGAGCTGCCCGAGGCTCTGCTGCCCGTCGAGGTGGGCGTCGGCGTCGAGGTCGACGCCCACTGTCGTCTTCGCCATGCCGACCTTCGTCGTCGTGGCGTTCGCCGTGCTGCTCGCGTCCGCGGCCGTCCGGCTTCCTGCTGCACCGTTACCGGCTGCGCTCATCGTCCGTCCCTTCGCCGCCTGAAGTCACATCATGCCCGACGGTCACCCGCCTCGCCGGGCGGGTGGCCCATTTCGGCACGCCTCCGGTGTTCCGCGGCCTTTGCCTCGTGGATCGCGGCCATCCGGAGGTGGTATTCCGGGTCGTCCTGCTGATACATGTCCGGTATGCCGTCCATGTCCTCGTCGCGCTCGTCCTCCACCGCGATCGCCTTGTAGCGATTGTCGCGGATCTTGAGCAGGACGCACGCGAGTACGGCGGCTATGAAGGAGCCGGTGAGCACCGCCGCCTTGGTCTCCTCGGCGAGGGCGGCGTCTTCCGTGAAGGCGAGTTCGCTGATGAGCAGCGAGACGGTGAAGCCGATGCCGGCCAGCGTGGCGACGGCGAACACGTCGGGCCACCTCAGTGCCGGGTTCAGCTCTGCCCGGGTGAACCGGGCGGCGAGCCAGGAGCCGATCGAGATACCGAGGATCTTGCCGAGGATGAGGCCGAGCACGACGCCCAGGGGCTCGGGGTCGGTGAACACGCCGCCCAGCGAGTCGCCGTTCACGGCCACCCCGGCTGCGAAGAACGCGAAGACGGGGACGGCGAGGCCGGCGGAGATCGGGCGCATCTGGTGTTCGATGTGCTCGCCGGGCGAGACCTCTTCGCCCGGTCGGGTGGTGACGCGCAGCATCAGGCCCATGGCGACGCCCGCGATGGTGGCGTGCACGCCACTGGCGTGCATGAGCGCCCAGATGACCAGGGCCAGCGGTACGTACACGTACCAGCCGCGGACGTCGTGGCGCTGGAGGAACCAGAAGAGGACGAGGCCGGCGACGGCGAAGCCGAGGGCGACGAGGTTGATGCTGGCGGTGTAGAAGATCGCGATGATCAGGATCGCGAAGAGGTCGTCGACGACGGCCAGCGTCAGCAGGAAGGCGCGCAGGGCGGAGGGGAGGTTGCTGCCGATGACCGCGAGGACGGCGAGGGCGAACGCGATGTCGGTGGCGGTGGGGATGGCCCAGCCGCCCAGGTCGCCGCGGCCGGCGTTGACGGCGACGTAGAACAGGGCGGGGGTGGCCATGCCGCAGAGCGCGGCGACGATGGGCAGCGCGGCTGCCCGCGGGTCGCGCAGCTCGCCGTCGACCAGCTCGCGCTTCAGCTCGACGCCGACGACGAAGAAGAAGATCGTCAGGAGCCCGTCCTTGGCCCAGTGGGCGAGGTCGAGGCGCAGGTCGAGCGCGGAGGGGCCGAAGGTGAAGCCCTTGATGTCCTCGTACGTGCCGCTGAGGCCGCTGTTCGCGAAGACGAGGGCGATGACCGCCGCGGCCAGCAGGATCAGTCCGCCGACGGTCTCCGTACGCAGGGCCTCGGCGAGGAACTTGCTCTCTTTGAGGGACGGCCTGCGCAGGAACTGGGACTGCTGAGGGCGCTGGGGCGCGGTCATGACGAGGCCTCCCGGGCGGTGGGCGACGGATACACGGGTGCTGTGTGCCGACCAGACTTCCCGGCGCGCCTCAGGGTTTTATCGCTTTCTTCACATGTCTCCGCCACCCTACAGGGCGGCACCAGTCGATCAACCTGGGGTAATACTACGACCAAAAAGGGATATAAGGTGCGGCTGGACGGTGCGGCTGCCGGCGACAGGGTGCCCCCGCCGCCGGCGCCGCTGACCGCGCGCCCGGGCCGCCTGCGCGGGGCCGTACGGCCCTGCGCGGCCCGTCCGGTCTCAGTCCTCCGAGGCCGCGCTCGGCAGCTTGGCCTGGATGAGGTCCATGACCGAGGTGTCCGTCAGCGTCGTGACGTCGCCCATCTTCCGGTTCTCGGCGACGTCCCGCAGCAGGCGGCGCATGATCTTGCCCGAGCGGGTCTTGGGCAGCTCCGCGACAGGCAGGATCCGCTTCGGCTTGGCGATCGGGCCCAGGGCCTTCGCCACGTGCGCCCGCAGCTCCTCCACCAGCCCGTCCGCCTCCTCGGCGCCGCCGCGCAGGATCACGAAGGCGCAGATGGCCTGCGTGGTCTGCGGGTCGGTGGCGCCGACGACGGCGGCCTCGGCGACCTTGGGGTGCGAGACAAGGGCGGACTCCACCTCGGTGGTGGAGATGTTGTGCCCGGAAACGAGCATGACGTCGTCCACCCGGCCCAGCAGCCAGATGTCGCCGTCGTCGTCCTTCTTGGCGCCGTCGCCCGCGAAGTACCGGCCCTCGAAGCGGGACCAGTACGTGTCCTTGTAGCGCTGGTCGTCGCCCCAGATCGTCCGCAGCATCGACGGCCACGGCTCCGTGAGGACCAGGTAGCCGCCCGAGCCGTCCGGCACCTCGCGCGCCTCGTCGTCCACGACGGTGGCCTCGATGCCGGGCAGCGGCACCTGCGCCGAGCCGGGCTTCGTGCTCGTCACGCCGGGCAGCGGGCTGATCATGATGCCGCCCGTCTCGGTCTGCCACCAGGTGTCCACGACCGGGGTGCGCCCGGCGCCGATGTGGTCCCGGTACCAGATCCACGCCTCGGGGTTGATCGGCTCACCGACCGAGCCGAGCACTCGCAGGCTGCTCAGGTCGAACTTGGCCGGGATCGCGTCGCCCCACTTCATGCAGGCGCGGATCGCGGTGGGAGCGGTGTAGAAGATCGAGACCTTGTACTTCTGGATGACCTCCCACCAGCGGCCCTGGTGCGGGGTGTCGGGCGTGCCCTCGTAGAGCACCTGGGTGGCGCCGTTGGAGAGCGGGCCGTACACGATGTACGAGTGGCCGGTGACCCAGCCGACGTCGGCCGTGCACCAGAACACGTCGGTCTCGGGCTTGAGGTCGAAGACCGCGTGATGGGTGTAGGACACCTGGGTGAGGTAGCCGCCGGTGGTGTGCAGGATGCCCTTGGGCTTACCCGTGGTGCCCGACGTGTAGAGGATGAAGAGCGGGTGCTCCGCGGGGAACGCCTCGGGGGTGTGCGTCTCCTCCTGCCGGTCGACGACGTCGTGCCACCACACGTCGCGGCCCTCGGTCCAGGCCACGTCCTGGCCCGTACGCCGCACCACGAGGACGTTGCGCACCTGCTCGGTGCGCTCCACCGCCTCGTCCACCGCGGGCTTGAGCGCGGACGGCTTGCCGCGCCGGTACCCGCCGTCGGCGGTGATGACCACGCGCGCGTCCGCGTCGGCGATCCGGGTGGCGAGCGCGTCGGCGGAGAAGCCGCCGAAGACCACCGAGTGGGGCGCGCCGACCCGGGCGCAGGCCAGCATGGCGACGACGGTCTCCGGGATCATCGGCATGTAGATCGCGACCCGGTCGCCGGTCTGCACGCCCAGCTCCACCAGCGCGTTGGCCGCCTTGGCGACGTCACGCTGCAGTTCGGCGTAGGTGATCGAGCGGGAGTCGCCCGGCTCGCCCTCGAAGTGGATCGCGACGCGGTCGCCGAGGCCGGCCTCGACGTGCCGGTCCACGCAGTTGTACGCCACGTTGAGCGAGCCGTCCTCGAACCACTTCGCGAACGGCGGGTTCGACCAGTCGAGCGTCTTGGTGGGCTCGGTGGCCCAACTGAGCCTCCGGGCCTGCTCCGCCCAGAAGCCCAGCCGGTCCGCACGTGCCTGCTCATACGCCTCCGCCGTGACGTTCGCGTGCGCGGCCAGCTCGGCTGGCGGCTCGAACCGGCGCTCCTCCTTGAGCAGGTTGGCCAGGCTTTCGTTGCTCACGACATCTCCCTTTCCAGGATGTCCGCCTCAGTCCCGCGCCTAGCTCATCAGGCGCGGGGAGGGCGTGACAAGGGCCTGGGGATAAAATGGTTTAGACCTGTGGGTACCCGCAGGCGCCGTGTGCTAACGGACATCGGCGGCGGCCCGCCCCGGAAGCGCGGCCGGGCCGGGGCGTACCGCCGTGAAGTCGCCCTGCGCGCCCAGCACATAAGCTTGCGCCTCGCCGACGTGGAAGTACATGCCGTGCAGGCTCAGCGAGCCGTCCGCCAGCCGGCGGCGCACGCACGGGTGCCGACGCAGATGGTCCAACTGCTGCGCGACGTTGGCCAGGCTCACCCGCTCGGCGTCGTCCGCGTACGGCCGGGAGACGATCCGGGGGCCGTCGGCCCGGGCCCGCGCCAGGCTCGGCAGCCCGTGCCGCAGCCAGCGCCGCAGCGGAGTGGGCGGTACGCCGGCGTCCCCGGCGTCCCCGCGCGCGGCCTCCTCGTCGAGCAGCGCCTGCACCGCGCCGCAGCCGGAGTGCCCGCACACCGTGATCGACTCGACCCGCAGCACCTCGACCGCGAACTCGATCGCCGCCGCGACGGAGTCGTCGGGCAGGGCCGCGTCGGCGTCGTCTCCGGTTCCGTCCGGCAGCGGCACCAGGTTCCCCACGTTCCGCACCGTGAACAGGTCGCCCGGCCCGCTCGACGTGATCATGCTCGTGACCACCCGGGAGTCCGCGCAGGTGAGAAAGAGCTGGGTGGGCCGCTGCCCCTCGCGGGCCAGCCGCGCCAGCTCCTCGCGCACCCGCGGCGCGGTGTTGCGCTGGAAGTTGCTGATCCCGCTGAGCAGCCGGTGCGCCGGGGCGTGCCGCTCCGGCGTCGTGACACAGCAGTGGTTGCGCCACGGTGACCAGGGAGTGCAGTGGTGCGCGGTGGCCGGCTCGGCGATGCGCCGGCCCGTGGCGGCGGTCAGCTCCGCCGTGCCGCCTTGCGCGATGTGCGCCCGGCGCCAGTCCTGCAGCGTCTCGAACGCTGCGTGGTCCATGAACGAGCCGGTCAGCTCCACCTCCACCGTCGCACCCGGCGGTACCTGCGCCAGCACCCGGCTCAACCGCGGCACGGCAAGGAAGGTGAGCTGCCCGCGCACGTGCACGAGATACGTGTCCTCCGGTGCCTCCCCGGTCCCGTCCGCCGCTTCCGGCGCCGCGCCCCCGTCGTGGCGGTGCAGCGTCACCTTCGTACGGGACAGCCGGTGCAGCGACACCGCCACCGCCACGGCGATCCCCACGGCGACGCCCTCGAGAACGCCCAGCATCACGACGCCGGTAACGGTCGCCGCGTAGACGAGGACCTCCCGGTGCCGGCGCACCGAGCGTACGTGGCTGATCTTCACCATCTGGATGCCGACCACCATCACCAGCGCCCCCAGCGCCGCCAGCGGGATCAGTTCCAGCAACCCCACCAGCAGCAGCGACGCCAGCACCACCCACACTCCGTGCAGCACGGTGGACCGGCGGCTGACCGCACCGGCCGCGACGTTGGCCGAGCTGCGCACCGCGACGCCGGTGACCGGCAGCCCGCCGAGCAGGCCGGCGACGAAGTTGCCGGCACCCTGTGCGCGCAACTCCCGGTCCAGGTCGGCGCGCGGTACGGGCCGCTCGTCGCCGCGGGCCCCCGCCAGCTTGTCGACCGCCACCGCGGACAGCAGCGACTCCACGCTGGCCACGAGCATGATCGTCAGTACCGCCGCCACCAGCCCCAGCGCCGGTCCTTCGGGCATCCCCGCGAGCGCGTGGTTGCTCCACGACGGCAGGTCGACGCGCGGCAGCCGCAGTCCGGCGACGGAGGCGAAGCAGGTCGCGAGCACGATGGCGGCCAGCGCCCCCGGTACGTACCGCACCGGACCCGTGCCCCACCCGCTCAGCCGCGGCCAGCCCAGCAGCACGACGATGACGACAGCGCTCACCGACACCGCCCCCAGGTGCAGGTCGGCGAACCGGCCGGGCAACGCCAGGGCGTTGTCGACCGGCGAGCTCTGCGGGCTGCCGCCCAGGACGATGTGCAACTGGGCCAGTGCGATGGTCACACCGATGCCCGCGAGCATGCCGTGCACGATGGCCGGGCTGACCGCCAGCGCGGACCGGGCCACCCTGAGCGAGCCGAGCACGAGTTGGGCGAGACCTGCGAGGGCGGTGATGGCGCAGGTGGTGCGCCAGCCGTACTGCTGGATGAGGTCGGCGGTGATCACGGTCAGACCGGCTGCCGGCCCGCTGACCTGCAGCGGAGCCCCGCAGATCAGGCCGACGACGATGCCGCCCACGGCCGCGGACAGCAGCCCGGCCTGCAGTGGTGCCCCGGTCGCCAGCGCGATGCCGAGGGAGAGCGGCAGGGCGATGAGGAAGACGGTCACGGAGGCGGAGAGGTCCGCGACGAAGGGCCGCCGGGTGGCGGTGCGTTCGGGAGGGGCGGCGGGCCCGGGGACGGCGGTGTGCGGTCCGGACCGCGTGGGTTCGGGGTCTGCCGTGTGTTCCGGGTCGTGTTCCGGTTCGGATTCCGGGTCCTTCGCGCGCTCGGCGGGAGGGCTTCCCAGGGGGGTCGGGCGTCCTGCGGGCATGTGGCGTCTCCTCGGTGTGGAGGGGGCGTCGTGCAGCACGGGCACACGGGTTACGTCACACAGTGTGACGGTTCGGTGACCCTCAAGGTCAAGTAAACGAATCGTAATGCCACGTAAAGAGTGAGCGAAGCGTTTTGCGCTGGACGGCCCACTTCTCCCATCCATCGAGTGAATACAGAGAGATAATCTGAATTCCTGGTTATCCCTCTTTCTGAGCGTGCCGTGAGAAATCGCGTGTGCATTCGGCCATTCGTGTCAGTGCGTCCCTGGCGGCGTCGGGAAGAGGTGGGAGCTTTGTTCGGAACATGGCGGGCGACCGTGGGAATCTGCGGCGTTCTCGCACTGGGAGGTGTGGCGGTCGCGGGCTGTTCTCCCGGTACGGGATCGGACGGCGATTCGCGGGGTTCGGGCAGCGACGACGCGGCACCCGGCAACGGCCGGCCGATGAAGCTCATCGGCGACGGCTCCACGGCCTACACCGGCGCCCAGCCCAACCAGCCCACGGTCAGCCGGATGACGGCGGGCAGCAAGCCGCCGCAGTTCGTCGTCTTCTCCTGGGACGGGGCCGGCGAGGACGGCCAGCGGCTCTTCTCCCACTTCCGCAAGGTGGCGCGGGAGAACGACGCGGCCATGACGTACTTCCTCAGCGGCGTCTACGTCCTGCCCCGGGAGAAGCGCATGCAGTACGCGCCCCCCGGCCACGCCCGCGGCGCCTCCGACATCGGCTACCTGGACGAGGAGGAGGTCGCGGCCACCCTGGAGCAGGTCCGCGGCGCATGGCTGGAGGGCAGCGAGATCGGCACCCACTTCAACGGCCACTTCTGCGGCCGCACGGGCGTCGCGAGCTGGTCGAAGGAGGACTGGAAGAGCGAGATCGCGCAGGCCAAGCAGTTCGTGCAGCAGTGGAAGACGAACACCGGCCGGAAGAAGGCGGACCCGCTTCCCTTCGACTACGACAAGGAGCTGGTCGGCGGTCGCGCGCCCTGCCTGGAGGGGCAGGAGAACCTCATGAAGGCCGCCAAGGAGATGGGTTTCCGCTATGACACCAGCGGTGTCAGCAGCCAGGTGTGGCCCAAGAAGAAGGAGGGCATCTGGGACCTGTCGTTGCAGGAGGTCCCGTTCCCTGGCCGCGCCTTCGAAGTCGTGAGCATGGACTACAACTTCATGGCCAACCAGTCGGGCACCGCCTATGCGCCCGCCGCCCAGCACGAGGCCTTCGAACGGCAGATGCGCGAGGGGCTACTGGCGGGTTTCGAGCGTGCGTACACGACCAACCGCGCGCCCCTCGTCATCGGAAACCACTTCGAGAGCTGGAACGGCGGCGCGTACATGCGTGCCGTAGAGGACACCATCAAGACCGTCTGCAAGAAGAAGGACGTGCACTGCGTCTCCTTCCGGCAGTTGGCGGACTGGCTGGACGCCCAGGACCCGGCGGCGCTCGCCCGGCTGCAGACCCTCGACGTGGGCGAACAGCCGGCGAAGGGCTGGGAGAAGTTCCTGTCGGCGCCCGCGAAGCGCGGCAGCGCGCAGCGCGCCGACGGACCGGCGGGGTCCGCGCAGAAGGACCACGCCGGCACCGCGGACGCCAAGCAGGGTCAGGCGGGCTGAGGGGCGGCGGCCCCACCCCGTACGGCCTGCTCGGGCTGTGCGGGTTCAAGGTGCGCGGTCTCGCCCAGGACGAAGCCGGGGTCGATCTGGTCCCTCAGATCGGCCCCGGTCTTCGCGTTGCCCCAGCTCTCCGCGTTCCTGCGGTGGAAGTGCACCATCTGCTGGGTGTAACGGGCCCAGTCGCGCCGCTCGTACGAGGCGTCCACGGCCCCGTACAGCTCCCGCAGGACCTGCGCGGCAGGTTCCTCCAGCATCGCGAACGCCGGCGGGCGGCCCTTCTCCATCGACCGCACCCAGTCGGAGTGCGGGAAGGCGGCCAGCAGGTCGGCGCCCACCTCCGCGCGCAGGAACTCCAGGTCGTCCGGGCCCTGCACCTTGTTGCCGACGACGCGCAGCGCGACGTCGAAGTCGCGGGCGTACTCCTTGTACTGGCGGTAGACGGAGACGCCCTTGCGGGTCGGCTCGGCAACAAGGAATGTCATGTCGAAGCGCGTGAACATACCGGAGGCGAAGGAGTCGCTGCCCGCCGTCATGTCGACGACGACGTACTCCTCGCGCCCGTCGACCAGGTGGTTGAGGCACATCTCCACCGCGCCGGTCTTGGAGTGATAACAGGCGACGCCGAGGTCGGCCTCGGTGAACGGGCCGGTGACCATCAGGCGTACGGAGCCGTTGTCCAACCGCACGGGGCGGGCGCACGCGGCGTACACCGGGTTGTCCCCGGTGACCGTGAGCAGGCGGGAGCCCGCGCCGGGGGGTGTCGTTTTGATCATGCCGGCGGCGTCCGCGATCCGCGGGTTGGTGCCGCGCAGGTGCTCCTTGACAAGCGGGAGGTGGGCGCCGAGCGCGGGCAGCCGGGCCGCCTCCTCCTCGTCGAGCCCGAGGGCGGCGCCCAGGTGCTGGTTGATGTCCGCGTCGACGGCGAGCACGGGGCGGCCGGTGCCGGCGAGATGCCGGACGAAGAGGGACGACAGGGTGGTCTTGCCGCTGCCGCCCTTTCCCACGAAAGCGATCTTCATGTTCAGAAACGGTAGCGGGATCTTGCCCCGCGGTCAGGGAAAGGGCTGGACAAGTCCACCCCATCGGGTTGCGTAGTCTCGTACGCATGACGAGCGTGACCGACCCGCTGGCGGCCCTGAGCACCCTCCCGGGAGTGGAGGAGGCGGTGTCCTCTGTAAGGAGGGCGGTCGATCGTGTCTACGGGCACCGGGTCATGCGCCGGCGCAGCAACGAGGTGTCCGCGGAGGCGGCGCTGCGCGGGGCACGGGCCTCGGCGGCGCTGTCGGGCGCGGACTGGGCGCTGGAGGAGGTGCGGCGGCGCAGCGACTTCTCGGGTGCGGGCGAGCCGCGGACCGTGGGCGGTGCGCTCCGGGCGAACGCCGAGGCCGGGCAACTGCTGAGCACCTGGCGGCAGTCGCCGATGCAGGTGCTGGCGCGGCTGCACGTGGTGGCGTCGGGGGGCGTCGATGCGGACGCGGGCCGTGCCGGGGGCGCGGAGGCCGCCGCCGAGGCGGTGGGGCGGCCGCGGCTGGCGGGCGAGAGCGTCACGGAGCCGGGTGCGGCGCTGCCGTCGCCGCTGCCGGACGCCGAGGAGGCGGCGGCGCGGCTGGACGCGCTGGCGGCCCTGGTCGTCGCCGGCTCGTCCGCTCCGGCGCTGGTCATGGCCGCGGTGGTGCACGGCGAACTGCTGACGCTGCGGCCGTTCCGTACCGCCAACGGGCTGGTCGCACGGGCCGCCGAGCGGATCGTGCTCGTCGGCAGCGGGCTGGATCCGAAGGGGGTCTGCCCGGCCGAGGTGGGGCACGCGGAGCAGGGGCGCGGGGCGTACGAGACGGCCCTCGCGGGCTACGCGAGCGGGACGCCGGAGGGCGTCGGAGGGTGGATCGCGCACTGCGGCAGGGCCGTTGAGCTGGGGGCGCGGGAGAGCACGGCCGTGTGCGAGGCGCTGCAGCGGGGAGCGGCGTAGCCCCGCGCGGGCGCGGCGGCGGCTTCTACGGGGGCGCGGGCACAGAGTTGCGGCGGCGCCCTTGGGGCACCGCCGCTGTCTCATGTCGGCCGGGGTACCAGTGCGTGCAGAGATATATGCCCATCAGGCCCGGCACCCGTCCGTTGCCTGGTGTGGCGGTCCCTATTCGAGGGATCGGCGTCGCGTGGGTTCCCGACTTCCATGTGCGGTCCGTGGGGCCGTGGTTGCTGGGGGATCCTCCTCGGATGCCCTGGCTCTCGCGGGCCGTAATCCCTTTGTACTCCTACCCGCGGTGAGAGGGAAGCCCAGCGCTCAGATATTTACTTTCTCCTGCAAATAAGAGCGAAGGTTAATTATCGGGCGAAGCGGAAGGCGTGCAGGTCAGGGCGGAAACTCTGGCTCTCAGGCGGCCTGGAGGCGGCGGCGGTACGCGTACCAGACCACCCCGGCCGCGGTCGCCGCCGCCAGCCCCGCGGCGGCCGCGGCCAGCACCGGCCGGGAGGGCAGCGAGAACTGCGGCAGCCGCTGCTTCAGCCGTACGGGACGGGCGAAGGACAGTACCGGCCAGTCGCGCTGCTCCGCCTCGCGGCGCAGCGCCCGGTCGGGGTTCACGGCGTAGGCGTGGCCGACGGTCTCCAGGAGGGGTACGTCCGTGATCGAGTCGCTGTACGCGTACGAGCGCGCGAGGTCGTAGCCCTCGGCCGCGGCCAGCTCCCGCACGGCCTCCGCCTTGGCGGGGCCGTAGGCGTAGTAGTCGATCTCGCCCGTGTAGCGGCCGTCCTCGACGACCATGCGGGTGGCGATGGTGCGGTCAGCGCCGAGCAGTTCGCCGATGGGCTCGACCACCTCGGCGCCCGAACTGCTGACGATGACGACGTCGCGGCCGGCGAGGTGGTGGTGCTCGATGAGGGAGGCGGCCTCGTCATAGATGATCGGGTCGATGAGCTCGTGGAGGGTCTCGGCCACGATGTCGCTCACATGGGCCACGTTCCAGCCGCGGCAGAGGTCCGAGAGGTAGGCGCGCATGCGCTCGGTCTGCTCGTGGTCGGCGCCGCCCAGGAGGTAGATGAACTGGGAGTAGGCGGATCGGAGTACGGCCCTCCGGTTGATCAGCCCGCCGTGGTAGAAGGAGCGGCTGAAGGTCAGCGTGCTCGACTTCGCAATGACCGTCTTGTCCAGATCGAAGAACGCGGCTGTCCTGGGCAGCGAGTGGTTTTCCACGAGTGCGAGCATAGGCGCCCACCATTCGGCGTAAGGTGTGGCGCGTGGGTTTGCCTGAGAAGGCTCTCGGGTACACCATGGAAGTCACGGATCGTTCGCGACCGTGCTAACCCGGACCGGCTCCTCCCCCCCCGAGTCGGCCGTGGGGACGACCCCCGCTCTCCCCCCCGGCGGGGGTCGTCGCATGTCCGGACTCCGGTTTTTTCGAATTTTTCTCCGGTCTTGCCGGATCTTCTCCCGCTCTTCCCGGTCGCTCCTTGCTTCGAGCCGTCCTTCGGGCTGTCTTCAACGGTCTTCAGCGCTGTCGTGGAACTAGACGCATCACCGTGGGTAACCGTTGCCCTCGATCTGCACGCTCCCCCGATCGAGTGACGGAGTTGTCCACAATTGGTGGGTTATCCACAGATCCCGACCAAGATCCACGAGGTGTGGGGCGTCGGGGGCACGGTGGGGTCGGAAGCGGGTCCGGTGCCGCCGCGGAGGGCGGTTGGCGCGGGCCGAGGCGGACGGCGTGCCGGGTGGGCCGCCGGGTGAAGCGGGGGAGTCGGCGTGATGAGTCGGGTGTGGAGCGGCGGGCTGCGGGACGGGCTGTCCGGCGGCGGGTTGCAGGGAGGCGCGCTGTCGGGGGTGGGTCTGCCGGGCGGCGGGCTGTCGGTCAGGAGTCTGTCGGGCCGGGGGTACGGCTCCGGGGCCGCCGGTCGTCGGCGCGGTGCCGGAGGCGCGGTGGGCGGCGCGGGGAGTGCGTCCGCCGGCTCCGGGGGCGGTGCCGGCGATGGCGGCGCCGACGGGCGGCCGCTGGTGGTCACGGAGGACGAGGACCTGCTCGATGACCTGCTGCGTCTCTGCGCCGCGGCGGGCACGCAGGCGGAGGTCTCGCATGCCCCCGGGCGGCAGGACTGGGCCGCGGCGCCGCTAGTGCTGGTCGGGGACGACACCGCCGGGCGGCTGGCTGCGGCGGGGCCGGCCCGGCGGGACGGGGTGGTGCTCGTCGGCCGGGATCAGGACGACCCCGGGGTGTGGGAGCGCGCGGTCGCGGTCGGGGCGGAGCAGGTGCTCGTGCTGCCGGACGGGGAGACGGAGTTGGTGGACCGGATCGCCGACGCCGCGGAGGGAGTCGGCGCGCAGGCCCGCACGGTCGGCGTGGTCGGCGGCCGGGGCGGCGCCGGGGCGTCCACCCTGGCCTGCGCGCTTGCGGTGACGGCGGCGCGGGCCGGACGGCGGACTGTGCTGGTCGACGCGGATCCGCTGGGCGGAGGGCTCGACGTGCTGCTCGGCGGTGAGGAGGCGGAGGGGCTGCGCTGGCCGGCCTTCGCGGCGTCGCGGGGGCGGATCGGCGGTGCGGCGCTGGAGGAGTCGCTGCCGCGGCTGCACGACCTGCGGTTGCTGAGCTGGGACCGGGGCGGCGGCGAGGCGGGGGCCGCGCCGGTGGCGCCGGAGGCGATGCGCTCGGTGCTCGCGGCGGCCCGGCGGCGGGGCGGTGTGGTCGTGGTCGACCTGCCGCGGCGGGTGGACGAGCCGGTGGCCGAGGCGCTGGCCCAGCTGGACGTGGGGCTGCTGGTGGTGCCGGCAGAACTGCGCGCGGTCGCGGCGGCGCACCGGGTGGCGGATGCCGTGCGGATGGTGCTGGGCGATCTGCGGGTGGTGGTCCGGGGCCCGGCGCGGCGCGGTCTGGCGGCCGAGGACGTCGCCGACCTCCTGCGCCTCCCGCTCGCCGGCGAACTCCCCGCGGAACCGGGTCTGCCGCAGGCCGCCGAGAGCGGCGCCCCTCCTCCGGGCACCCGCCCCCGCACGCCGCTGTCCCGCTTCTGCGCGGACTTCTGGGCCCGGGCCCTGCCCGGCGCGAGCACGGAGGGGGCAGCGGTATGAGGTGCACGGAGCAGGAGGCGGACCGGCCGGTCACGAGGTCCGGGTGGACTCTGCTGCGGTATGGCCGGGACGCGGACGGCGGCGGGGCGGCGGCTGCCGGATCCGGTACGGCCGGTGGGAGCGGCGTCCGGCCGGAGTCTGCCTGTGCGGGGTGTGATGCGGACGGCCAGGAGGCGCCCGGCGCGGATCTCGCGGCACCCGGACGCGAGTTGCGGCCGGATTCCCTGCGGGCGGTGTACGACTCGGGCGGTGGACGACCAGCGGCGACAGCCCCGGCCCGTACGGCGCGCATTGACGGGGAGATCCCTGTCGTTTCGGGGCAGTTGGTCGGCGCGGTGCGGCGGCGGCTGGCGGAGAGCGGTGGGGAGCCCACGCCCGCCGGGGTTGCCGCCGCGCTGCGGCGGGAGGGGCGGCTGCTCGGCGACACCGAGGTCCTGGCGATCGTGGGCGCGCTGCGCTCGGAGATGGTCGGCAGCGGACCGCTGGAGCCGCTGCTGGCCCAGCCGGACGTCACGGATGTGCTCGTCACCGCGCCGGACGAGGTGTGGGTGGACCGGGGGTGCGGTCTGGAGCGGGTCGACGTGCGGTTCGCGGACGCCAGTACCGTACGGCGGCTGGCCCAGCGCCTCGCCGCCGTCGCGGGGCGGCGGCTCGACGACGCCCGCCCGTGGGTCGACGCGCGGTTGCCGGACGGCACGCGGCTGCACGCGGTCCTCCCGCCGGTGGCGGTGGGGTCGGCCTGCCTCTCGCTGCGGGTGGTGCGGCGGCGGGCGTTCGGCCTCGCGGAGCTGACCGCCGCCGGGACGGTGCCGCCTGGCGGCGAGGGCCTGTTGCGCGGCCTCCTCGACGCTCGGCTCTCGTTCCTGATCAGCGGCGGCACGGGCAGCGGCAAGACGACTCTGCTGAGTGCGCTGCTGTCGCTGGTGCGGCCGGACGAGCGGATCGTGCTGGCCGAGGAGTCGGCCGAGTTGCGGCCGGATCACCCCCATGTCGTACGCCTCGAAGCCCGCCCCGCGAACCAGGAGGGCATCGGCGAGGTGACCCTCCAGGACCTCGTGCGGCAGGCGCTGCGGATGCGCCCCGACCGGCTGGTCGTGGGCGAGGTGCGGGGCCGCGAGGTCGTCGATCTCCTGGCCGCCCTCAACACGGGCCATGAAGGCGGCTCGGGCACCGTCCACGCGAACGCGGCCGGTGACGTGCCCGCGCGACTCGAGGCGCTGGGCGCGGTCGCGGGCCTCGACCGGCCCGCTCTGCACAGCCAGTTGGCGGCGGCGGTGTCGGTGCTGCTGCACCTGGTGCGCGACCGGCGGGGGCGGCGGCGTATCGCGGAGGTGCACGTGCTGGAGCGGGACGGCGCGGGGCTGGTGACGGCGGTGCCCGCGGCGGTGTGGGCGGCCGGCGGGTTCGCGCGGCGGGCCGGATGGCCGCGGCTGGAGCGGCTGTTGGAGCGGGGCGGGGGCGCGGAGTGAGCGGGGAGGTCGCGGCGGTGGCGCCGCTGTGCGGGGCGGCGTTGTGCGCGGGGGCGGCCGTCGTGCTGGGCGGCGGGCGGCCGCCCGCGGTGCGGCGGGCCCGGGCGCTGCTGGGGCCGCCGGGCGGTGCGGTGCCCCCGGGGCCGCTGCGGCGGGCGGCCGGGCTCGTACGGGCGTGGGGTGGGCGACGCGAGTTGTGGTGCCTGCCGGCCGCGGGTGCGGTGGCGCTGCTGGGTGCGTCGTGGCTGCCCCTGATCGCGGGGGCGGTGGCGGTGCCGCTCGTCGGGCGGCGGCTGCGCGACCGGGAGCGGCGGGGCGCGGAGGTGCTCCGGGCGGCGGCGGTCATCGAGTTGTGCGCGGCGGTGGCGGGCGGGCTGCGGGCCGGGAGGCAGCCGACGGAGGTCTTGCTCGCCGCGGCGCCGGGCGGCCCCGCGGGCGGTCCCGAGGTGCTGGCCGCGGCGCGGTTCGGCGGGGACGTGCCGGGCGCCCTGCGTGCGGCGGCCGGTGCGCCGGGTGCGCAGGGGCTGGCGGGTGTCGCCGCGTGCTGGCAGGTGGCCGCGGGCGGCGGCGCCGGTCTCGCGGACGGGCTGGACCGGGTGGCGGCGGCGCTGCGCGCGCAGCGGGACGGACGGGACGAGTTGCAGGCCCAGTTGGCGGGCCCGCGGGCGACGGCGCTGCTGCTGGCGCTGCTGCCCTGCTTCGGTCTGCTGATGGGCTCCGCGCTCGGTGCCGCGCCGCTGCGGGTGCTGCTGCATACGCCGGCGGGGCTGGTCTGCCTGGTCGCGGGCGGTCTGCTGGAGTGGGCAGGGCTGGCCTGGGTGGCCCGGATCGTGCGGGGTGCGCATGCGCGCTGAGTTCATCCACAGCCTGTGGACAGCGCTTTCGGTTCTGGCCGCGGCGTACTGCGCGGCGGACGCGGCCCTCGCGGGCCAGCGCGCCCGGGCCGCGCGGCGCCGGTGCCAGGGCGTGCTGGGCCCCATGGCGTCGCCCGTACTCCCGGAGCCGGCCGGGCGCTGCGGCCCCGGGCAGGTGCTGGTCGTGGTGCGGCTCCGTGGTGCGGCGGTGCGTTGGGGGCCGGCTCTGCTCGCGGGGGTCGCGGTGCTCATCTTCGTCGGCGGGGCGGTCGGCGCGGTGGCGGGACTCGCCGCCGCGTACGGCATACGGCGGTGGCAGCGCCGGACCGCCACCGTTGCACGGCGCGATGCCCGCATACGTACCGGCCCCGACCTCGCCCTGGCCGCCGACCTCCTCGCCGCCTGCCTCGCGGCCGGTGCGGAGCCGCGCGAGGCCGCCGCGGAGGTAGGGCGCTCGCTGGGCGGCCCGGTCGGCTCACGACTGGCGCAGGGCGCAGCGGAGCTGAGCCTGGGCGCCGCCCCGCACACGGCCTGGGCGCCCCTCGCGGAGCTGCCGGGCGCGGCACGGCTGGCGGACTGGCTGGAGCAGGCGGGCCGCTCGGGCGTACCGGTGGTCGGCGCGGTCTCCCGGCTGGCCGCCGAGTGCCGGGCGGAGGAGACCCGTTCGGCGGCGGCCCGGGCGCGCCGGGCGGGGGTCGCGGTGGCGGGCCCGCTGGGGCTGTGCTTCCTGCCCGCGTTCCTCGCGGTCGGGGTGGCGCCGGTGGTGATGGGCCTGGCGACGCGGTTGCTGGGCGGCAGTGCATGACGGACACGGAAGCGGAATCGGAAGACACGGGGGTCGAGATGGCCGGCAGGTTCGTCCGGAGGGTGCGCGCGTGCGCACGGAGGCTCGGCGGGGACGCGGGGATGACGACGTCCGAGTACGCGGTCGGCACGATCGCGGCGGTCGCGTTCGCGGCGATCTTGTACAAGGTGGTGACGAGCGATGCGGTCGGCGGTGCGCTGCAGGCAGTGGTGGAACGGGCGCTGGACGTCCCGTTCTGACCCGGACGCCGCCGGCACGGTGACGGATGCGCGGTCCGGCCCGCGGGCGGCCCGGGCGAGGAGGGACGCGGGGGTCGTCACCGCGGAGGCGGCGGTGGCCGTTCCGGCGCTGGTGTTCCTCGCCCTCGGGCTGGTCTGGGCGCTCATGGCCGCCGCCGCGCAGATCCAGTGCGTGGACGCCGCCCGCGCGGGCGCGCGGGCCGCGGCCCGGGGCGAGTCCGCCGCGGACGTACGCGGGGCCGCACTGGCGGCGGCGCCCCGCCGCGCGGACGTGGCGGTGGCGCGGGACGGCGATCTGGTGCGCGTCCGGGTGCGGGCGGCTGCGCCGGGACCGGGGTCGCTCTCCCTCGACCTGGGAGGGGAGGCGGTCGCCCTTGCGGAAGAGACCGTTCGATGACCGGGGCGGGGCGACCGTGTGGTCGGCGCTGGCGTGCTTCGCGCTGTGCGCGGTGTTTGCCGCCGCGCTGGGCCTGGGGCAGGCGGTGCACTCCCGGCACCGCGCCGGCGGGGCGGCCGACCTGGCCGCGCTGGCGGCCGCGGACCGGGCGCTGCTCGGCGAGGCTGCGGCCTGCGCCGCGGCCGGCCGGGTGGCGGCGGCGCAGGGTGCCCGGCTGCTGCGCTGCGCCGTCTCCGGGGAGGTCGCGGACGTGGTGGCCTCCGCCCGTACGGGCCGTTTCACCGCCGAGGTCCGCTCCCGCGCCGGACCGCCGGCGGACCGCCGGGGGTTGCGGTAGAGCGCGCTCCAGCCCTCAGACTCCGGCCTTGGCAGACACACGAAGGGACTCCGCATGAAGTACCGCACGATCGGCGCCGACCCGCAGAACCGGCGCGAGGTGAGCGTGCTCAGCCTCGGGGCCATGCTGTTCGGCTCCCTGACCGACGAGGAGACGTCGTTCGCGATCCTCGACCGCTACGTCGAGGCCGGCGGCACGTTCGTCGACACCTCCGACAACTACGCGTTCTGGGCGGACGGTTCGCAGGGCGGCCAGAGCGAGAGCCTGCTCGGGCGGTGGCGGCGCAGCCGGGGCATCGGGGGCGAGGTGGTCATCGCGACCAAGCTCGGCGCCCGGCCGCTCGCGCCCGGCACCTCGTACGTCGACAACGCCGAGGGCCTGTCGGCGAAGGTGATCCGGCAGTCCGCGCAGGAGAGCCGGCAGCGGCTCGGGGTGGAGAAGCTGGACGTCCTGTACGCACACATCGACGACATGGGCGTGCCGCAGGAGGAGACCGTCGAGGCCTTCGGCGCGCTCGTGGCGGAGGGCTCCGTGGGGCTGCTGGGCGTCAGCAACCAGTGGGTCTGGCGGGTGGAGCGTGCCCGTGCCCACGCGGCGGCGTCCGGCCTCGCCGGGTACGAGCTGCTGCAGTACCACCACACCTACCTGCGCCGCCGCACCGACCGGCCCAGCGAGATCGACCCCGACGGGTCCCCGGGCGGCGTGGACGGGGCGATGCTCAGCTACCTGCGCCACAACCCCGGGCTGGCGCTCGTCGCGTACACGCCGCTGCTCTCCGGCGGCTACGTCCGCGCGGACAAGCCGCTCGGCCACGAGCTGGACCACCCGGGGACCCCGGCGCGGCTCGAGGCGCTCCGGGCGGTGGCGCAGGAGGCCGGGGCCACGGTCAACCAGGTGGTGCTGTCCTGGCTGATAGGCGGGGAGGTGCCGGTGATACCGCTGGTCGGGGCCTCGTCCGTGGCACAGCTGGACGAGAGCCTGGCCGCGGTGGACCTGGAGCTGACCGAGGACCAGCGGGCCCGCCTCGACGCCGCCGGCTGACCCCCGCGGGCGGGGCGCCGAACGCGGGGCCGCAGTGCGGCCGGCCCGGCGCGCGAACGGGACGGCGGCCTCCGGGGGGCGTCGGCCAGGCCTCGGCCGGTCAGCCGTCGTCCGTTGCCATCGCGTCCGTTGTCACCGCGGCCGCGGCCGCGGGCTCCGGCGCCGCGCCCTGCTTCGGCACCGCACCCCGCCCGGCGTCGGCCGCCGCCTCCGCGTCCGTGAGCAACGTCGTCAGCAGGCGCAGCGCCGCCGCCTTGTCCAGCGGGTCGTTGCCGTTGCCGCACTTCGGGGACTGCACGCAGGACGGGCAGCCGGTGTCGCACTCGCAGGCGGCGATCGCCGAGCGGGTCGCGCCGAGCCAGTCGCGGGCGACGCCGAAGGCGCGTTCGGCGAAGCCCGCGCCGCCGGGATGGCCGTCGTAGACGAAGACCGTCGGCAGCAGGGTGTCGCCGTGCAGGGGCACGGAGACGCCGCCGATGTCCCAGCGGTCGCACGTGGCGAAGAGCGGCAGCATGCCGATGGCGGCGTGCTCCGCCGCGTGCAGGGCGCCGCCGAGCTGGTCCTGGGCGATGTCCGCCGCGTCCAGTTGGCCGTCGGTGACGGTCCACCAGACGGCGCGGGTGCGCAGCGTCCGCGGCGGCAGGTCGAGCTTCGTCTCGCCCATGATCTCGCCGGTGATCAGCCGGCGGCGCAGGAAGGAGACCACGTGGTTGGTGACTTCGACCGACCCGAAGCACAGCCGGGCGTCGCCCCACGGGATCTCGCGCTCGGTCTCCAGCACGGAGACGGAGGTGGTGTCGCGGGCGACGGTGGTGTACGGGGGGTCGGCGCGCTCCACGAGTGCCACGTTGTCGTCCAGGTCCAGGGTGCGGACCACGTATGTGCGGCCCTGGTGGAGGTGGACGGCGCCCTCGTGGACGGTGGTGTGGGAGGCCGCGGCGTCGACGGTGCCGAGGAGGCGGCCGGTGCCGTCCTCGACGACGTCGACGGGGCGGCCTCCCCCGCCGCGGATGTCGGTGAGGTCGCAGGCGCGCTCCCGCCGGGTCCAGTGCCAGGCGGCTCCGGGACCGGCGCCGCCGCGGCGGCGCAGCAGCCCGCGGTCGGCGAGCTGCGGCAGCAGCCCGGCGGCCTCGGCGCCGAAGGATGCGGCGTCGCCGGTGAAGTCGGCGTCGGTCAGCGGCAGTTCCGCGGCGGCGGCGCACAGGTGCGGGGCGAGCACGTACGGGTTGTCCGGATCCAGCACCGTGGATTCCACCGGGCGGCGGAAGAGCGCCTCCGGGTGGTGCACGAGGTACGTGTCCAGCGGGTCGTCCCGCGCGACCAGCACCGCGAGCGCGCCCTGCCCGGACCGCCCGGCGCGCCCGGCCTGCTGCCAGAGCGAGGCCCGCGTGCCCGGGTAGCCGGCGATCAGCACGGCGTCCAGCCCCGACACGTCCACGCCCAGCTCCAGCGCGGAGGTCGCGGCCAGCCCCAGCAGTTCGCCGGACTGCAGCGCGGCCTCCAGGGCCCGCCGCTCGTCCGCCAGATAGCCCCCTCGGTAGGCGGCGACCCGGTCCACGAGCGTCCGGTCCACGGCCGCCAGCCGGTCCTGGGCGATCATCGCCACCAGCTCCGCGCCGCGCCGGGAGCGGACGAAGGCGACGGTCCGTACGTCCGCGACCGCCAGGTCCGTCAGCAGCTCCGCGCACTCCGCCGTGGCCGTGCGCCGCACCGGGGCGCCCCGCTCGCCGTGCAGCTCCGTCAGCGGCGGCTCCCACAGGGCGAACGCGACCTCCCCGCGCGGCGACGCGTCGTCCGTGACCTCCGCCACCACCCGCCCCGTCAGCCGCTCCGCCGACTGCCCGGGTTCGGCCGCCGTGGCGGAGGCGAGGAGGAACACGGGGTCCGCGCCGTAGCGGGCGCAGAGCCGGCGCAGCCGCCGTACGACCTGGGCGACGTGGGAGCCGAAGACGCCGCGGTAGGTGTGGCACTCGTCGATGACCACGTAGCGCAGGGCGCGCAGGAAGGAGGACCACCGGGAGTGGCCGGGGAGTATGCCGCGGTGCAGCATGTCGGGGTTGGTCAGGACGAGATTGGCGTAGAGGCGCACCCACTCGCGTTCCTCGGCCGGCGTGTCGCCGTCGTAGACGGCGGGCCGCACGGCCTTGCCGAGCGGGGCGGCCAGCGCCTTGACCGCGCGCAGCTGGTCGGCGGCCAGCGCCTTCGTCGGCGCCACGTACAGGGCCGTCGCGCCCCGCCCGTTGGGGGCCTCGGAGCCGTCGAGCGCCGCGCTGAGGACGGGTGCCAGATACGCCAGGGACTTGCCCGACGCCGTGCCGGTGGCGGCGATCACCGACTCGCCCGCGAGTGCGTGCTCCGCCATCCGCGCCTGGTGCGCCCAGGGCCGCCCGATCCCGGCGGCCTCGATGGCGCCGACCACTTCCGGCCGGATGCCCGCAGGCCAATCGGCATGGCGCCCGCCGCGCGGGGGCAGGTGCTCCGTATGAGTGATGCGAGCGGCGCGGTCCTCCCGGGCGGCGAGCCGGCGCAGGGCGGTGCGGGGCGCGACATGCGCCGGGCCGTCCGCGGCGCCGTCCGCCGCCGTGCGGTCCGCCGTGTCGGGCAGTGCGCCGAACGCCGGTCCGGCCGGTGTGACGTGCGGTGCGCCGGACCGCGCGCCGGGCCGGTGACCCGGCCGGGTGCCGTCGGGCGCGGGGGCCGCCCCCGGCTCGTTCGCGTCCCTCCACTCGTTCGCGTCCATCGGCACGAGTGTGTCACCGATGCGACGGACAATGCCCCCAAGGCGTCGTGCACGCCCGGGGGTAAGTGATTGAATGCCATGGCGGATGCCGATCCGTCTCCGGCCGGACGGCGGGGGACGCCCGGGGCAGCCGCTCGCTGAAAGGTGCTGGAGGATCCGTGGACCTGTCCCTGTCGACGCGTACCGTGGGCGACCGCACGGTCGTCGAAGTCGGTGGCGAGATCGATGTGTATACCGCCCCCAAGCTGCGCGAGCAGTTGGTCGAGCTGGTCAACGACGGCAGCTACCACCTGGTCGTCGACATGGAGCGGGTCGACTTCCTCGACTCCACCGGCCTGGGTGTCCTCGTCGGCGGACTGAAGCGGGTCCGGGCGCACGAGGGCTCCCTCCGCCTGGTCTGCAACCAGGAGCGCATTCTGAAGATCTTCCGTATCACGGGCCTGACCAAGGTGTTCCCCATCCACACCTCGGTCGACGAAGCCGTCGCCGCGAAGGACTGACACAGGACGCCGCACACGGCGGAGGGACCGGGCCGCGCGCCGGGTCCCTCCGCGGTCGGCTCCGGTACGGATGCTTCCCGTGGCGATACGGGATGGCGTGGGATGACGTGAAGGGGATGGCATGCCCACCGTTGAATTGCGCTTCAGTGCCCTTCCCGAGCACGTCCGCACGGCCCGCCTGGTGGCGGCCGCGGTCGCGCGCAGGGCGGGTGTCGACGAGGCCGTGCTCGACGAGGTGCGTCTCGCCGTCGGCGAGGCATGCCTGCGCGCCGTCGGGCTGCACCAGCACAACGGGCTCTCGGGCCCGGTGCGCGTGGTGCTCACCGAGGAGGAGAAGAAGTTCTCCATCGAGGTCGGCGACGACGCGGCGACGGCGGCCTCCGGCCACGTGCCCGCGGCCCGCAGCACCGCCGAGACCCACCCGGACCCGGACGGCGACGGGAACGCGAGCGGCCCGGGCGGCGACGGGTCCGGCATAGACGACGAAATGGGCCTCGCGGTCATCAGCGGACTGGTGGACGACGTCGAGGTGACCGCCGGCGAGGCCGGCGGCACGATCCGGATGAGCTGGCCGGCCGCCCCCGCCGCAGCGGGCTCCTGACGCCCGTACGGCCCGACTGACGCCCGTACGGCCCGACTGACGCCCGTACGGCCCGACTGCGCCCGTACGGCCCGACTGCGCCCGTACGGCCCGACTGCGCCCGTACGGCCCGACCGAGCGCGTACGGCCCGCCTGACGGCCCCACGGCACATCTGACGCGCGTACGGCCCGCCCGACGGCCGTACGGCACACCTGACGCACTCACCGGCCCCGCGCGGCTTCGGCACCCCGGCGCGGGGCTTCCCTCGTTCCCGGTCGGCAAACCCCTGTCTTCCTGCGGGTTTCCTCGGCGTGCGCCGATCTGCCCGGGTCCGCCGCCGAACCGCCCGCGTCCGCCGCTCGCGGCCCGCCCCCCACCCACCCCTTGACCCGGGCATTTCAAGATCAAGGCGCTTCTGATCAGCACTTTCTTGGGGCCCCGAGATCATTTTCCCGGCATTGCCCCGCCGTTCCCGCATCCCTCTTTCGAGCGAATTGACAGAGGCTCTCCGACGCGTTGATCGTCGTCGGAGCCGAATTCCCCTGGGGACGCTCTGTTTTGATCTAGTTCCGCTCCCTACAATCCGTCCACAACTTGCAGCTCAGGACGCCTGAGCGCTGCGGCCGCCCAAACCCCGACCGCCGAAACCCGCAGTCGGGGCTGCCGCGCGCCCATGTGCCGTACGTCAAGGAGGACGAATGGCGGGGCATTTCACCCCACTACAGCAGGACCACCTACTGGCCGTGGAACTGACCAGCGGCAACCGGGCCATCGTGGCGATCATCGCCGTGGTCGCGGTAGCCGCACTCGCGGTCGCCGTGGTGCTGCTCCGTCAAGTACTCGCCGCCGGCGAGGGCACGGACAATATGAAGAAGATCGCGGCGGCGGTTCAGGAAGGCGCGAACGCCTATCTGTACCGCCAGTTGCGCACGATCGGGATGTTCGCCGCCGTGGTGTTCTTCCTGCTCTTCCTGCTGCCCGCCGACGACTGGTCGGAGCGGGCCGGACGCTCGATCTTCTTCCTGGTGGGCGCCGCCTTCTCGGCGGCGACCGGGTACATCGGCATGTGGCTGGCGGTCCGCAGCAACGTGCGCGTGGCCGCCGCCGCGCGCGCCGCCACCCCGCGCGAGGGCGAGCCCGCCAAGGACCTCACCGCGGTGAGCCACGAGGCGACGAAGCTCGCGTTCCGTACCGGCGGCGTCGTCGGCATGTTCACCGTCGGCCTCGGCCTGCTCGGCGCGTGCAGCGTCGTGCTCGTCTACGCGGCCGACGCGCCCAAGGTGCTGGAGGGCTTCGGCCTGGGCGCCGCGCTGATCGCGATGTTCATGCGTGTCGGCGGCGGCATCTTCACCAAGGCCGCCGACGTCGGCGCCGACCTCGTCGGCAAGGTCGAGCAGGGCATCCCCGAGGACGACCCGCGCAACGCCGCCACCATCGCCGACAACGTCGGGGACAACGTCGGCGACTGCGCCGGCATGGCCGCCGACCTCTTCGAGTCGTACGCCGTCACCCTGGTCGCCGCGCTCATCCTGGGCAAGGTCGCCCTGGGCGACGCGGGCCTCGCCTTCCCGCTGATCGTGCCCGCGATCGGTGTCGTCACCGCCATGATCGGCGTGTTCGTCGTGGCGCCCAAGGCGAGCGACCGCAGCGGCATGACCGCCATCAACCGCGGCTTCTTCATCTCCGCGGTGATCTCCCTGGTGATGGTCGCCATCGCCGTCTTCGCGTACCTCCCCTCGTCGTACGCCGACCTCGACGGCGTCGGCGCGGGCATCGCCGAGCACGACGGCAACCCGCAGGTGCTCGCGCTCGTCGCGGTCGCCATCGGCATCGTGCTCGCGGCGGTCATCCAGCAGCTCACCGGCTACTTCACCGAGACCAACCGCCGTCCCGTCCGGGACATCGGCAAGACGTCGCTGACCGGCCCGGCCACCGTGGTGCTCTCCGGCATCTCCATCGGCCTGGAGTCGGCCGTCTACACCGCCGTCCTCATCGGGCTCAGCGTCTACGGCGCGTTCCTGCTCGGCGGTACGTCCATCATGCTGGCGCTCTTCGCGGTCGCCCTGGCCGGCACCGGCCTGCTGACCACCGTCGGCGTCATCGTCGCGATGGACACCTTCGGCCCGGTCTCCGACAACGCCCAGGGCATCGCCGAGATGTCCGGCGACGTCGAGGGCGACGGCGCCCAGGTCCTCACCGACCTGGACGCGGTCGGCAACACGACCAAGGCCATCACGAAGGGCATCGCCATCGCCACCGCGGTCCTCGCGGCGGCGGCGCTCTTCGGCTCGTACCGCGACGCCGTGGACACGGCGGTGGCGGAGGCGACCAACGTCGGCAACCCGCTGGGCCTCAGCCTGGACATCGGGCAGCCGAACAACCTCGTCGGACTCATCCTCGGCGCCGCGGTCGTCTTCCTCTTCTCCGGCCTGGCGATCAACGCCGTCTCGCGCTCCGCGGGCGCGGTGGTCTTCGAGGTGCGCCGGCAGTTCCGCGAGCGCCCGGGGATCATGGACTACTCGGAGGAGCCGGAGTACGGCAAGGTCGTCGACATCTGCACCCGGGACGCGCTGCGCGAGCTGCGCACGCCCGGTCTGCTGGCCGTCATGGCGCCGATCGCGGTCGGCTTCACGCTCGGCGTCGGCGCGCTCGCCTCGTTCCTCGCCGGCGCCATCGGCGCGGGCGTGCTGATGGCGGTCTTCCTGGCCAACTCGGGCGGCGCCTGGGACAACGCCAAGAAGCTCGTCGAGGACGGCCACCACGGCGGCAAGGGCAGTGAGGCCCACGCCGCCACGGTGATCGGCGACACGGTCGGCGACCCGTTCAAGGACACCGCGGGCCCGGCGATCAACCCGCTGCTGAAGGTGATGAACCTGGTGGCGCTGCTGATCGCGCCCGCGGTGGTGAAGTTCTCGTACGGCGACGACGCCAACGTCGGCGTACGGATCGTCATCGCGGTCGCGGCCATCGCGATCATCGCGGGCGCCGTGTACATCTCCAAGCGCCGCGGCATCGCCGTGGACGACGAGGAGTCGGAGACCGCGGCGTCCGCCGGTGCGGCGCCGAAGTCCTCGACCGACCCGGCGGTGGTCAACGGCTGAGACCGGGCCACGGCACCACACCCCGCCGGCCGGGAGGCGAGAGAAGCTCCCGGCCGGCGGGGTGTGGCGTTCCCGGGGGATCGCCGATGACCGCTGTTGCTGCCGTGACTGCTGTGACTGCCGTGGCAAATGGTGCACGACGCGGCGTGCGGCCCCGACGATTCGTCGTACCGGCGGGGTGCCGGTGTATGTTCCGGGTGTCTCAGTCTCGAAGGGATGATCCGGTGAACAAGAAGCTTGCCGCCGCCCTGGCCGGTGCCGCCGTCACGTTGCTCGCGGCGACCGGCTGCAGCGATGACAACGGCGCGGAGGTCCAGAAGTGGGCGGGCTCGCTCTGCGACCGGATCCAGCCGGAGTTGCAGAAGCGGGATCAGGCCAACCTCGCCATCAGCGAGGCGACGACGGAGAAGGACCCGCGGAAGGTGCAGGAGGCGGACGCGCAGGCGTTCGGCGAGATCTCCGAGGCGTACACGGCCATGAGCAAGGCCGTGAACAAGGTGGGCGCGCCGCCGGTCGACGACGGCAAGAACACCCACGGCGGCGCCGTGACCGAGCTGCAGCAGGTGGCGGCGGCGTACGCGGACCTGCAGAAGCAGGTGGAGGACCTGGACGTCAAGGACCAGGCGGCGTTCGCGGAGGGCCTGCGGGAGCTGGCGGGCGAGGCGGACAAGATCAGCAAGAGCGGCGACGAGGCGCTCAACAAGCTCCAGGCGGGCGAGGTCGGCCAGGCGCTGGCCGAGCAGGAGGGCTGCCAGAAGTCGAAGGCCAAGCCCTCGCAGAAGGCGTAGCGGCCCGCGGGGCGCCGGTCGTCCGGGTGGCTGCCGGGCCCGTCGGCGGGGTGGTCGGCCGGGTCGCCGCGGCGGCAGCACAATGGTGCCCGTGAGCGCGACCGACGACCTCCCCCGTACGGACCTTCCCCGCCCCGGCCGTGCCGCCGACCTGCGCGCGGCGTTGCTGGCGGCCGGCTTCACCGCGGACGGCCTGCTGGACCTCCTGGGCGCCCCCGCCTACGCGGCCCTCGCCCGCAGCGAGACCGTCCCCGCGGAGCGGGCGACCCGGTGGCCGCCGGGCGGTACGCCGCCGGCCCCCGCCACCCTGACCCGGCTCTTCCTCCTCCAGCACGCGGTTCCCCGCACCCACGCCGCCGCGGTGCTGCCGCTGGACGCGTGCCTCGCGGACGGCTGGGTGCGCGAGGACGGCGAGGCCGTACGGGCCGTGGTCGACGTACGGCCGTACAGCGGCCCCGCGGGGCAGGACTGGTGGATCGTCTCGGACCTGGGCTGCGCGGTGGGCGGCGCGGCGGGGGCCCGCAGGGCGGCCGCGCACGGCGCCGGGGGGTCCGGTGCGTACGGCGCGGACCTCGTCCTCGGCGTCGGCGGGGCCTCCACCACGCTCGCCGGGCTGACCGTGCCCCTCGACGGCGGGCGCGTGCTCGACGTCGGCACCGGCTCCGGGATCCAGGCGCTGCACGCCGGTGCCCGCGCCGACGCCGTCACCGCCACCGACGTCAACCCCCGCGCCCTCGCCTGCGCCCGGCTCACGCTGGCCCTGTCCGGCGCGCCCGCCGCGGACCTGCGCGCCGGGTCGCTCTTCGAGCCGGTGGCCGGCGAGCGGTTCGACCTGATCGTCTCCAACCCGCCCTTCGTCATCTCGCCCGGCGCCCGGCTGACGTACCGCGACGGCGGCATGGCCGGCGACGAACTGTGCCGCACCCTCGTCCGCGGGGCTGCCGACCACCTCACCGAGGGCGGCTACTGCCAGCTCCTCGCCAACTGGCAGCACGTCGAGGACGAGGACTGGCGCGAGCGCGTCGCGGCCTGGGTGCCGCCCGGCTGCGACGCGTGGATCGTGCAGCGGGAGGTGCAGGACGTCACGCAGTACGCGGAGCTGTGGCTGCGCGACGCGGGCGACCACGCCGACCCCGCGGCCTACGCCGCCCGCTACGACGACTGGCTCGACGCCTTCGCCGCCGCCCGCACCCGGGCCGTCGGCTTCGGCTGGATCACCCTGCGGCGTACGGACGCGGCGGACCCCGCGGTCACCGTCGAGGACTGGCCGCACGCCGTCGAACAGCCGCTCGGCGAGGCCGTGGTGGAGCACTTCGCGCGGCAGGACTTCTTGCGCCGTACGGACGACGCGGCGCTGCTGGCGACGACGTTCCGGCTCGCGGACGACGTCGTGCAGGAGCAGGTGGGCCGGCCGGGTGAGGAGGATCCGGAGCACGTGGTGCTGCGGCGGCAGCGGGGGATGCGGCGGGCGACGCGCGCGGACACGGTCGCCGCGGGGTTCGCCGGGGCGTGCGACGGCACGCTGCCGGCGGGGGTCATCCTGGACGCCATCGCGCAGGTGCTGGGGGAGGACCCGGGGGTGCTGCGGGAGCGTACACCGGGGGTGATCCGGCTGCTGGTGGAGCAGGGGTTCCTGGCCCCGGCCTAGGGGCGGCGGTACGGGGACGGGGCGGGGCGCGGGCCTGGGTTACGCCACGTTCCGCACCACGGCCCACACCAGCGCCACACCCAGCACCACCGCCGTGCCGATCCGCCCGAAGGACGGCTGCCAGCGGCGCCCGCGCACGCCCTCGTAGAGCCAGCGGCCGTAGAGCACCGTCGCGAGCGGCAGCCCGAGCAGCAGCATCAGGGCGTTGCTGTGAAAGGCGGAGCCGAGGTCGCCGTGGAGGATGTCGTACGCCATGCGGGTAACGCCGCAGGCGGGGCAGTCCAGGCCGGTGAGCCAGTTGAACGGGCAGCGGGGCAGCCAGTGCCCCGGCTCGTGGGGATTCGTACCGTAGAGGTACACCGCGCCCGCCGCTCCCGCCGTGGTGAGCGAGAGCGGCAGCGCGGATGGATGCCTGCGCACGCGGCGCCAGCGGCCCCGCCGGCTGCTGCCGGCGGGACCGTCGGGCGTCTTGCGGGCGGTGGGCCCGTCCTCAGTAGCGGAGAGGCCGGCCCTGGGCATCGGTCTTGTCCTTGCTCGTCAGCAGGATGATCCCGTCGATGAAGCTCCAGACGAACAGCCCGCCGCAGGTGAGGAGCTGGGCGATGGCCATACCGGTGTGCCCGGTGTAGAAGCGCCCGGCACCTATGTTGCCGAGGGTCATCTGGAGTACGCCGGCGACGATCGTCGACTTGTCGGAGAACGGACGGCCGTGGTGGTCGTACCCGTACGGTGCGTTCGGGTCGGCCGACGGCATGCCCGGCGCCTGCGGCAGGTTCGCCGGGGGCGCGGCGGGCTGGCCGTACGGGTTCTGCGAGGGGTCGACCTGCCCCTGCTGCGGATAGCCATAGCCAGGCGGCTGGCCGTATGGATTCTGATTCGGATCGGACACTGATCGTCCCCCCGGTCGGATGTCTGTGGTGGTGGGCTCCGACCGGCCTCACGGCGTGGTCGGACGCCCATACTCCCATCTGTAGTACTGGCCGCTGTCAAGGGGCTGTGCGATACAGACCGCCGCGACCGGAATGTGCTCTGTGCGGGAGCTAGGCGGCTTGTCGGGTTACCGTTCGAGTGGCGCCCCGGGTTTTAGCCGCTTGACACGGGGGCGGGTTGTACCGTCACACTCCGCAGCAACGCCCAGCACAGCGACGTACGACCCGCACAGCCGCGACAAGAGAGCCCACCAGGCCACCGATAACGACCACCGGCAAGATCGCCGCGAATCCCCCCACCAGATCGCTGCCAGCTTCCGACCGGAGAAGAGAGAGCCGAAGTTGTCCGCCACCAGCAAGACCCGCCGACTCGTCATCGTGGAGTCGCCTGCCAAGGCGAAGACGATCAAGGGCTATCTGGGCCCCGGCTACGAGGTCGAGTCGAGCGTCGGGCACATCCGCGATCTCCCGAACGGCGCCGCCGAGGTGCCGGCCAAATACAAGGGAGAGTCCTGGGCGCGGCTCGGGGTGAACGTCGACCATGACTTCGAGCCGCTGTATGTGGTGAACAGCGACAAGAAACAACAGGTCAGCAAGTTGAAGAAACTGCTGGCCGAGTCGGACGAGCTCTATCTCGCGACGGATGAGGACCGCGAGGGCGAGGCCATCGCGTGGCACCTGCTGGAGGTGCTCAAGCCCAAGGTCCCGGTGCACCGGATGGTCTTCCACGAGATCACCAAGGACGCGATCCGCCAGGCCGTCGCCAACCCGCGCCAGCTCAACCAGAAACTGGTCGACGCCCAGGAGACCCGCCGCATCCTCGACCGGCTGTACGGGTACGAGGTCTCGCCGGTGCTGTGGAAGAAGGTCATGCCCCGGCTGTCCGCCGGCCGGGTCCAGTCCGTCGCCACCCGCCTCGTCGTCGAGCGGGAGCGCGAGCGCATCGCGTTCCGCTCCGCCGAGTACTGGGACCTGGCCGGCGTCTTCTCCCCCAAGCTCTCGGCTTCGCTCGAGCAGGGGGTGCCCCCATCCGGCCGCGCCGGCGACGCCACCGACCCGCGCAGCTTCGGCGCCAAGCTCTCCGCGGTCGACGGCCGCCGGATCGCCCAGGGCCGCGACTTCGGCCAGGACGGGCAGCTCAAGAGCGGCTCCTCGGCCGACGTGCTGCACCTGAGCGAGGAGGGCGCCCGCGCGCTGGCGGCCGCGCTGCAGGACACGGCGTTCGCGGTACGCAGCGTCGAGGCGAAGCCGTACCGGCGCTCGCCCTCGGCCCCGTTCCGTACGACGACGCTCCAGCAGGAGGCGTCGCGCAAGCTGGGGCTCGGCGCCAAGGCCACCATGCAGGTGGCCCAGCGGCTGTACGAGAACGGCTTCATCACCTATATGCGCACCGACTCCACGACGCTGTCGGAGACCGCGGTCGCCGCCGCGCGGGCGCAGGTCACGCAGCTGTACGGGCGCGACTTCCTGCCGGACCGGCCGCGGAACTACGCGGGCAAGGTGAAGAACGCGCAGGAGGCGCACGAGGCGATCCGGCCCTCCGGGGACCGCTTCCGCACGCCGGCGGACACGGGTCTTTCGGGCACGGAGTTCCGGCTGTACGAGCTGATCTGGATGCGTACGGTCGCGTCGCAGATGAAGGACGCCACCGGGCAGTCCGTGACGGTGAAGCTGGGCGGCACGGCGGCGGACGGGCGGGACGCCGAGTTCTCCGCCTCCGGCCGGGTCATCACGTTCCACGGCTTCATGAAGGCGTACGTCGAGGGCTCCGACGACCCCTCCGCCGACCTGGACAACCGCGACCGGCCGCTGCCGCAGCTCGCCGAGGGCGACCGGCTGAGCGCCGAGGAGATCACCGCGGACGGGCACGCCACCAAGCCGCCCGCCCGCTACACGGAGGCCACGCTCGTCAAGGAGCTGGAGGAGCGGGAGATCGGCCGCCCGTCCACGTACGCCTCGATCATCGGCACGATCCTGGACCGCGGCTACGTCTTCAAGAAGGGCACGGCACTGGTGCCGTCCTTCCTCTCCTTCGCCGTCGTCGGCCTGATGGAGAAGCACTTCGGCCGCTACATCGACTACGACTTCACCGCCAAGATGGAGGACGACCTCGACCGCATCGCGCGCGGCGAGGCCGAGGCGGTGCCGTGGCTGCGGCGCTTCTACTTCGGTACGGACGACGTCGTCACCTCCGCCGAGGAGCGGGCCGGCGCCGACCACCTGGCGGGGCTGAAGGAGCTGGTCACCGACCTGGGGGCGATCGACGCCCGGGAGGTCTCCACCTTCCCGGTGGGCGAGGGGATCGTGCTGCGCGTCGGGCGCTACGGGCCGTACGTGGAGCGCGGCGAGCGGGACACCGAGGAGCACCGGCGCGCCGACGTGCCGGACGAGCTGCCGCCGGACGAGCTGACCGTCGAGCTGGCGGAGGAACTGCTCGCCAAGCCCAGCGGGGCGTACGAGCTGGGCACCGACCCGGACAGCGGGCGCCAGATCGTCGCCAAGGACGGGCGCTACGGGCCGTACGTGACCGAGGTGCTGCCCGAGGGCACGCCGCAGTCCGGCAAGAACGCGGTGAAGCCGCGGACGGCGTCGCTGTTCCAGTCGATGTCGCTGGACACGGTGACGCTCGCCGACGCGCTGAAGCTGCTGTCGCTGCCGCGGGTCGTCGGCACCGACCCGGAGAGCGGCACGGAGATCACCGCGCAGAACGGGCGCTTCGGCCCGTACCTGAAGAAGGGCACCGACTCGCGCTCGCTGCAGAGCGAGGACCAGCTCTTCACGGTCACGCTTCAGGAGGCGCTCGCGCTCTACGCCCAGCCCAAGCAGCGCGGGCGGGCCGCGGCGAAGCCGCCGCTGAAGGAGCTGGGCGAGGACCCGGCGAGCGGCAAGCCGGTGGTGGTCAAGGACGGGCGCTTCGGGCCGTACGTGACGGACGGCGAGACGAACGCGACGCTGCGCCGGGGGGACGAGCCGGAGTCGATCACGCCGGAGCGCGGGTTCGAGCTGCTGGCGGAGAAGCGGGCGAAGGGGCCGGCGAAGAAGACCGCGAAGAAGGCGGCCAAGAAGGCTCCCGCGAAGAAGGCGCCGGCCAAGAAGGCGGCGGCGAAGAAGACCACCGCGAAGAAGGCGGCGACGAAGACCGCGGCGAAGAAGTCGACCGGGACGAAGACGGCGGCGGCGAAGAAGGCGACGACGAAGAAGACGGTGTCGGCGAAGGCGGACGTGCCGGACGAGGACGCGTAGGGCCCGGTTGCGCGGGCGCCTGGTCAGGGGCGCCTGGTCCGGGGTGTGCCCGGTCCGGGTGCCCAGGTTCCGGGGGTGCCCGGTGGCGCGGGCGCCCGGTCCTGGGACGTCCGGTGGGACGGAGGCCGCGGGTTGTCCACAACCGGCTGGTTATCCACAGAACCGGGCAAGTGTTCGTGCGGAGCTCATCGGTCCGGCCCGTCCCGCTAGGCTGACCGCATGCGAGCCGACCAGCCGACGACAGCGCCGGACCCCACCGAGAGCCTTGTCGCGGACTCGCGCGAGCGCGCCGTACGGGCGCTGCTCCGCGTGCCGTCCATGAGGCGGATGTGGGGCGCCCATCTCACGAGTGCCACCGCGGACGCGTTGGCGCTGCTCGTCCTGGTGCTGCTCGCGCTCCAGGCAGGGCTCGCGGACGAGTCGTTCGGCGGCGGCTATCGCGGCGCGGCGGTCACCGTCAGCGTGGTCTTCGCGGTCCGGCTGCTGTCGACGGTCGTCTTCGGCGCGGTGCTGCTGGGGCCGGTCGGGTCGCTGCTGTCCGGGGCCGGGAAGCTGGACCGGCGCTGGACGATGGTCGGCGCGGACGTGGTGCGCGCGGGGCTGCTCATCGTCGCCCCGCTGTGGATCGACTGGACGCCGGACTCGGCGCTGACCTGGATCCTCCTCACCGTCTTCGTCACCGGCGCGGCCGAGCGGGTCTGGATCGTCGCCAAGGACAGCGTCGCCCCCGCGCTGCTGCCCGCGCCGCCGCCGGAGGGCGCGGCGATAAGGCCGCTGCCCGACCACGGCGCCGCGCTGCGCCGGCTGTCGCTGCGCACGGGGTACGGGGCGCTGCCGCTCGGTGCCGCCGCGCTGCTGGTGACGGCGTGGATCGGCCGGCTGCTGGGCTCCGGGTTCGACTGGTTCGACGGGCACCCGGGCGCGGTGGGCTCGTATCTTGCCGCCGGGCTCTTCGCGGCGTCGGTCTCGGTGCTGTTCTTCATGGAGCTGCCCGACGGCGGCGCGCGGGCCCGCTCGCCGCTGGAGGGGCTGCGCCGGCCGCGCGGTGCGGACGGCGGCCCGGAGCGCGGGCGTACGGGCGCGGTGCCGCTGCTCGTCGGCGCCTGCGCGGCCGCGGCCGCGGCGCTCGCCGCCTCCGTGGCGCTCGCCGTCCTGCAGGCGCAGGAGGCGTACGACATCAACGGCACCATCGCGTACGCGCTGCTGGCGCTCGCCGTCACCGCAGGGCCGGTGCTCGGCGTGCGGTCGGCGCCGCGGGTGCTGCCCGGGCTATCCCGGCGCCGGCTGCTGGCGCTGGCCATCGGGGTCGCCGGGATCGGGCTGCTGCTGGTCGGCCTGGTGGCCGACGCGGCGACCGGGGTGCTGTGCGCGCTGCTGGCCGGGACCGCCGCGGGCGTCGCCGCCGCCACCGGGCACGCGCTGCTGGAGCAGGAGACGGAGGACGCCCGCAGGCCCCGGCTCATCGACCACCTGCACGCCGTCTGCCGCGTCGCCGTGGCGCTCGCGCTGATCGGCGCGCCGCTGCTGGCCGCCGCCATCGGGCGGCACCGCCTGGAGGCGGGCGACCTGGTCTTCGCGCACGGCGGTGCGGCGTTCACGTACATGCTGGCCGGTGCGCTGCTGCTGCCGGTGGCGGTGCTCGTGCTGGTGCGCACCGACGACCGGCAGGGGGTGCCGCTCCGCGTCGACCTGCGCGATGCGCTGCGCGGCGCGGACCCGGACGAGGGGCTGCCGGAGAGCGGGTTCTTCATCGCCGTCGAGGGCGGCGACGGGGCCGGGAAGTCCACGCAGGTCGAGGCGGTGGCCCAGTGGATCAGGGACAAGGGGCACGAGGTCGTCGTCACCCGCGAGCCGGGCGCCACGTCCATCGGGCAGCGGCTGCGCTCCATCCTGCTCGACGTCTCCACCGCCGGCATCTCGCACCGCGCGGAGGCCCTTCTGTACGCGGCGGACCGCGCCGAGCACGTCGACGGCCTGGTCCGGCCCGCGCTGGAGCGCGGCGCGGTGGTCATCACCGACCGGTACATCGACTCCTCCGTGGCGTACCAGGGCGGCGGGCGCGAGCTGTCGCCGACCGAGGTGGCGCGCATCAACCGCTGGGCCACCGGCGGGCTCGTGCCGAACCTGACGGTGCTGCTGGACATCGCGCCGGAGACGGCACGGGAGCGCTTCACCGAGGCGCCGGACCGGCTGGAGTCCGAGCCGCCGGAGTTCCACGAGCGGGTGCGCGCGGGGTTCCTCGCGCTGGCCGCCGCGGACCCCGGGCGCTATCTGGTGGTCGACGCCGGGCAGGACGCCGGGCTCGTCACCACCACCGTGCGGCACCGCCTGGACCAGATCCTGCCGCTGTCGGAGCAGGAGGTGCGCGCCCGGGAGGAGGCCCGCCGCAAGGCGGAGGAGGAGCGCAAGCGCCGGGAGGCCGAGGAGGCCGCGCGCAAGGCGGAGGAAGAGCGGCTGGAGCGGGAGCGGCAGGAGCAGTTGGAGCGGCTGCGCCGCGAGGAGGAGGAGCGCAAGCGCCGCGAGATCGAGGAGGCCAAGCGGCTGGAGGCCGAGCGGGAGGCGGAGCTGGCCCGGCAGCGTGCCGAGGAGGCGCGCCGTCAGGCGGAGGAGGAGCGCAAGCGCCGCGAGGCCGAGGAGGCCGCCCGCCGCGCCGAGGAGGACCGGATCCGCCGGCAGGCCGAGGAGGAGGCGCGGCTGCGCCGCGAGGCGGAGGAGCGCCGCAAGGAGAAGCAGCGCAAGGCCGAGGAGGCGCTGCTGCGCGCCGAGCAGGAGCGGCTGGCGGCGGAGGCCGCGGCGGCGGCGGCAGCCGCGCGGCCCGCGGGCGGCCCCGCGGGGAACGACACCACGCAGCCGCTGCCGGTGGCCGGCGATCCGGACATGCAGGAGACGTCGCAACTGCCGCAGCCCCATGACGACCGCGGTCCGGACGCGTCGGAGACCCGCGTCATGCCGCAGGTGCCCGACCCGGACGCGGAGGAGACGCTCCAGGTCCCGCAGGTCCCGGACCCGGCGGACCAGGACCCCGGCCGCCGTCCCCGCCGGGAGTGGGCGGAGGAGACCCCGCTGGACGACCTCCCGAGCCTGGCCGACGAACTCCTGGGCCCCCGAGGCGACGACGACCGCGACGACCGCCGCCGCTGACGTCCGCGCGGGGCGCGGCGGGGGTTCGCCGTTGCGGGGGAGCGCCCCCGAAGCGACCGGCTCGCGAGGCCGCTTCCGCGGCGAACCGGGTTCGCCCGCGAGCGGCCGGTCTGCGACGGCCAGCGGGTTCGCCGCCGCGGGCGGCGGCTCGCCGGTGGTGCGCGCACCTGCCGCCCCGTCCCCGAGCACGCCGGCGCCGGTACGCGCGGGGCGTACCGGCGCCGGGAGGTGTGCCGTGCGAGGCCCGTGCCCCCGGCCGGCGTTGCGGCCGGGCGGGCGGCTACGAGGCGGTCCTGTCCACGGCGTACGTGCTGCTACGGCTGTGTCCGCGTCGGGCGGTGCATGCTGCTTGAAGGCGGTCGCGTCAGCGACGTACACACCCTGACGACGGTGCTCGCGCCGACGGCGTACGCGGCCCGCTTGTCCGCGGGTCGCCCGCGCGGCCCGCGCCGCACCGCCCGCCCCCGACCCCGCCTCGTCCGTACGCGCCGGCCGCAGGCCGTCAGCGGATGAACTGCTCCACGTAGTCCGCGCCCAGGCCGTTGCCCGCGTAGTGGGCGCGGGCCATGTCGATCTTGGTGAACACGTCCTCGTAGCCCGTGTTCCGGTTCTCCTCGTCGAGGTAGATCATCGCGCCGCTGATGTTGAAGAACGTGATCATCTCGGCGCAGTCCTCCGGCACGGCCAGCGTGTGGATCTCGCCCGGCGGCTCGTAGACGAAGTGGCCCTGCTCGGCCACCCACGGGTGCTCGTAGTAGTGCCACTTGCCCTTGATCACGTACCCGAAGACCGCCCCCGGGTGCCGGTGCCGGGAGACGATGCCCGCGGCGGTGACCTTCAACAGGTTGCACCACTGGCCCGTGACCGTATTGAAGAGCAGCGGCCGGAACCACACATTGGGCGCCTGCGGCACCCAGACGCGCTCGTCCTCGGGGACGGCCGCGACGGCGAGTTCGGGCGGCAGCGACGTGGTCGCCGCGATGACGGCTGGGGCTACTTCATTGGCCATCCCCCAACGAAGCCAGTTGTCCGAATGCTGGTCAAGGGCCGACTTTCGAATACCCGCATTCATCGGGCGGATATGGCTGTCACGAGCAATACGCCGTGCACGACTGTTGCCCCCGCGTAGCCCGCAACTTAGCCTGAGGACGGCTGTTGATCACTGGTGCCGTTGTGCTGATCGGGCTGGGTCGGGCTGGTTTGGGCGGGAAGACGCGCTGCTTCGGTGCGGGGTGAGGGCAAGATGTTGAACCCGGATGTCAGGCTGGAATGGTTCGTCTCCTTCCTCGCGGTCATCGAAACGGGGAGCTTCGTCGCCGCGGCCGAGTCCACCAAGCGGTCCCAGCCCCGCGTCAGCATGCACGTCGCCGCGCTGGAGCGCGAGATCGGCCTGCCCCTCTTCGACCGCCGCAAGCGCCCCGTGGAGCTGACCGAGGCCGGCGTCGTCCTCGCCGACCACGCCCACGAGATACTGCGCGCGCTGGAGTCCGCGGAGGCCGCGATGGCCCCGTGGCGCAGCGGTGCCCGCGGCGTGGTGACGCTCGGTTCGTACCCGAGCGCGAGCGCCGCGTTCGTGCCGGCCCTGCTGCAAGGGCTGGCGCGGACGAGCCCCGAGGTGCGGGTGGTGCTGGTGGAGCGGTCGACACTGGAGTTGGACGATGCCCTGACCTCGGGGGCCGTCGACGTGTACCTGCGCCCGATGTCGCCCCCGCCGTCCTCCGCCTCCGTGCGCAGCCGGCTGCTGTGGGGTGAGTCGCTGGTCGCGATCCACCCCAGCGAGCACCCGCTGGCCGACGTGCCCGATCCGCTGTCGATCGACGCCGTCGCCGAGCACCCGATCGTCTCGATCGGCCGGCTCGACGCGCCGGAGACCCCCGACTTCGAGACGTACCGGACCTTCCGCGACTGCGGTCACGAGATCGAGCCCGTGCAGGCCACCAACCAGCCGCAGACGCTGGTCTCGCTGGTCCGCCAGGGCATCGGCGTCGGCGTGACCAACTCGCTGGCCGCCCAGGTCGCCGACGTCGACGGCGTCCGCGTACGGCGGTTGAAGGGGGCTCCGGAGCGCCGCGTGGCGGTCTGCTGGGACTCCTCGCGCCCGCTCACCCCGTCGGCCCGTACGCTGCTCCGCGCCATCGTCCGGGCCCGGATCCCGGCCGGCACCCACGCGGTGCCCGCCGCGGCGTGACCGGGCGTGCGTACGTGTCCGACGGGTGCGGCCCGGCACATCAGCTTTGCGAATACTGTCATTCGCAATTCAGTCTTAACGCCCTGGCAGTCCGCTTCTAATGTTTCCGTAGCCGGAACCATGCACGGCTGGGACCGAATGAAGGGAGAGGGGCGTTGACGGAGGAGTCTGATTCCCCGACCGGGGATCTGCACGGCCGTCGTGCGCTCATTACGGGAGCGGGCAGCGGAATCGGGCGCGCAGTTGCGCTCGGACTCGCGGCCGTCGGCGCCGACTTGGTATTGCTGTCGGAGCGCGACAATCTCGACCCGGTGGCCAAAGAGGCCGCTGAATTGGGAGTTTCCGTCACTCGCGTGCACGTCGACCTGACCGATGCCGGAGCCCGTAGAGGTGAGATCAGTCAACTCGTCGAGAGATTCGACCTGGACATTCTGGTCAACAATTCCGGACTCATTCGCAGAGCCCCGGCCGCGGAATTCGGGGACGCCGACTGGTACGACGTGGTGGAGTTGAACCTGCATGCCGCATTCGAGCTGACCCGGGCCATCGGCGCGGGGATGCTGGAGCGCGGTTACGGCAAGATCATCAACATCGCGTCGGTGCTCAGCTTCCAGGGCGGGATGTACGTTCCGTCGTATACGTCGAGCAAGCACGCCCTCGTCGGGCTGACCCGCGCGCTGGCCAACGAATGGGCCGGCCGCGGCGTCAACGTCAACGCCGTGGCCCCCGGCTACATCGACACCGCCGTGACTTCGGAGCTGCGCGCCGACGGCGTCCGCAGCAGCGAGATCCTCGCCCGCATCCCCGCCGGCCGGTGGGGCCGCCCCGCCGACATCGCCGGACCCGTGGTGTTCCTCGCCTCGCCCGCCGCCGACTACATCCACGGCCACGTCCTGGCCGTCGACGGCGGCTGGCTGTCGCGCTGAACCCCCCGATGCGGCAAAGCACGCACGTACGAGATCGGAGCCAACTCGAGATGACGACGACCATCCCGCCGGAGACCATCGCGGCCTTCCACGGCATAGCCACCGCGTCGGTGGCCGATGCCGTGGAGCAGAAGGGCGTACGCGGCTACCTCACCGGGAGCATCAAAGCGGTGCTGCCGGGCAAGTTGGTGGGCCCCGCGGTGACGGTGCAGGAGGTGCCCTCGCACGTGTCGGAGCCCCCCACGCACGCGCTGCGTGCCATCGACGAGTCGGCGCCGGGCAGCGTCATCTGCATCGCCGCCGGCGGTGCCGACGTCGCGGTGTGGGGCGGGCTGATGGCTGCGGGCGCCGTCACCAACCAGATCGCCGGCGCCGTGCTCGACGCCGGCGTCCGGGACGTCGAGGAGATCCGCCGCGACTACCCCGAACTCCCCATCTACGCCCGCGGCGCCGTGCCGGCCACCACCGTCGGCCGCTACCGGACCGTCTCGCTCAACGAGCCGGTCGAGGTCGGCGGCGTGTCCGTACGCCCCGGCGACCTGATCGTCGCCGACAGCGACGGCGTCGTGTGCGTGCCGCTGGAGCTGGTCGCCGAGGTGCTGGCGCTGGCCACGGACATCGAGGAGCGCGAGCGCGAGCAGACGCGGCTCATCCGGGAGTCCGGCTCGCTGCGCGGCGGCCTCGAGAAGTACCAGCGGATCTGACGGCGGCGGACATGGACAACGACATCCTCGCCATCGGCGAGCCCCTGCTGGAGTTCAACGCCCGCGCCGAGGGCCGCGAGCCCGTCGCGCCGGGCGACGACTTCGCCGTCGGCTACGGCGGCGACTCGTCGAACTTCGCGGTGGCCGCGCAGCGCTCCGGCGCGCGCACCGGCTACGTCACCCGCATCGGCGACGACGACTTCGGCGACGCCCTGCTGCGGCTGTGGCAGCGCGAGGGTGTCGGCACCGAACACGTCGTCCGGGAGGCCGGCGGGCGTACCGGGATCTACTTCATCTCCCGTACGCCCGCGGCCAGCAGGTTCACGTACTACCGGGCGGACTCGCCGGCCAGCCGGCTCACCCCGGCCGACGTGCCGGCCGAGGCGATCGCGCGGGCGCGCATGCTGCACGTCACCGGGATCACCCAGGCCATCAGCCCGTCCGCCTGCGACGCGGCCTTCCACGCCATGGAACTGGCCCGCGGCAGCGGCACGCTGATCGGCTACGACCCCAACTACCGCCCCGCGCTCTGGCCCGTGGAACGGGCCCGCGCGGTGGTCATGCGCAGCATCGAGCTGTGCGATGTGGCACTGCCGAACCTGGAGGAGGGCAGGCTGCTCACCGGCCTGCACGAGCCCGGGGAGGTCCTCGACGCCTTCGTGCGCCGCGGGCCCGGCATCGTCGTGCTCAAGATGGGCGACCAGGGCGCCCTGCTGGCCCACGAGGGCACCGTGACCCGCATTCCGCCCCACCCGGTGCGGGCCGTCGACCCCTCAGGGGCCGGCGACACCTTCGACGGCGCGTTCGCGGCCCGGCTCCTGGAGGGAGCCGTACCGCTGGAGGCGGCCCGCTACGCGGCCGTCGCCGCCGCGCTCACCACCACCGGACCGGGAGCGGTCCTGCCGATTCCGCACCGGGCCGCGGTGGACGCGCTGCTCCCCGGCGCTCCCACACCAGCCCCGTAGCCGTACGGATCAGGAGAGACTCATGTTTCGCGCAACACGTCACATAGCAGTGGCGGCGGCTTGTTCGGGAGCCCTGCTGCTCGCCGCCTGCGGCGGCGACTCGACCGTGGACGACGACGTCGACGGCGGTTCGGGCGGCACCGAGCCGACCAAGCTGTCCGCCGGCTACGTCTCCGCCATCGACCAGATCGGCCTGCCGGCCGGCGTCGAGGCGGGCTACTTCGACGAGCAGAACCTCAACGTGAAGCTGAAGGAGCCCTACCCCACCGGCGTGGACGCGCTCAACGCGCTCCAGGCCGGCGAGGTCGACGTGGTCCAGGTCGGCACCCCGGCCATCGCCGCCGCCCAGCAGGGCATCGACCTGGTGCTCGTCGGCAACTACACCGGCTCGTCCTCGCAGCTCAGCATCGACGAGACGATGGCCGTGGTGGCCGGCGGCGACTCCGGGATCGACGGCAAGGACCTCTCGACGCTGCGCGGCAAGCGCATCGGCGTCTCCGAGGGCTCGATCAACCACCTCTACCTCCTCGGCCTGCTGGAGGACGCGGGGCTGAAGGCCGGCGACATCGAGATCGTCAACACCGAGCCGCCGGACATGGCGGTCGCGCTGGAGACCGGCGGCATCGACGCGGGCATCGTGTGGGACCCGTGGCCGATCACCATGACCGAGCAGGTCGACGGCTCCGAGGAAGTCCTGCGCGGCGGCGGCTACATCCCGTTCATCGGCTACCTGGTGACCACGCGCGAGTACGCCGAGAAGAACCCCGCGGTCATCGAGCAGTTCCTCACCGCCCGCGCGCAGACCGACCAGTGGATGCGCGAGAACCCCGACGACGCCGCCGACTCGGCGACGCGCTGGCTGCCGGGCACCGAGAAGAAGGTCGCGACGGAGGCGATGAAGCACAACGTCAAGCAGCTCGACGGCCGCTTCTCCGCCTGCAACTACCTGGCGCTCGACACCCTCGCCGGGCTGCTGGCCGAGCAGGGCAACGTCGAGAAGGGCTTCGACGTCAACAAGTACTTCCAGCCCGAGCCGATCCTGAAGGTCATGAAGGACAACCCCGACCTCTTCGCCGACCTGCCGCCCGTCCCGGACGCCGCGGCGATCGAGGGCGGGTACACCTTCGACCGCGACACCGCCGCCGAGGCCTGCCCGTCGTGACCACGCCCCGTACCGAAAAACAGGCCACGGCCGCGACCGCCCCCAGCACGGGGCGGCCGCGGCCGGGCGGGCGACCGCCGGGGCAGCAGCGCAAGCGCAAGAAGGGCGGGTCCAACACCCCGGCCGCACGCGCGGTCTCCGCGCTGTGGTTCCTCACCCCGCTCGCGCTGCTCGTCGTGGTGTGGCTGGTGGTCGTCGCGATCACCGATCCGCCGCTGCGGGTCTTCCCCCAGGTCGGGGACGTACTCTCGGCGCTGGGCGACATGTGGTCGAGCGGCGAGCTCTTCGACCACCTCGGCGCGAGCCTGCGGCGCATGGGCATCGGTGCCGCGATCGCCATCCTCACCGCCCTGCCCTTCGGCATCGCGCTGGGCTCCAGCGCCGCGCTGTCGGCGTTCTTCTCCCCGCTGCTGCGGTTCTCCGTGGCGCTCGCGGGCATCGCCTGGATCCCCGTCGCCACGCTGTGGTTCGGCTACGGCGACAAGGCCGTGATCTTCATCGTGTGGAACGCGATGTTCTTCGCGATCACGTACAACGCGATGCTCGGCGTCCGGCAGATCCCGACCCAGCTGCTGCGCGCGGCGCGCAGCATGGGCACCAGCCGGCTGCGGATGTTCTGGGAAGTGCTGCTGCCCGGCGCGCTGCCCAGCGTCGTGACCGGCCTGCGGGTCGGCCTCGGCTACGGCTGGCGCGGGCTGGTCGCCGCGGAGATCATCGCGAGCAACGCGGGCCTCGGCTACGCCCTGTTCCAGGCCCAGAAGTACTTCCAGACCGACGTGATCATCGCCTCGATGGTCATCATCGGCGTGCTCTGGCTGCTGATGGACCGGCTGATGCTGGCCCCGCTGGAGAAGCGCACGGTGGAGCGCTGGGGCATGACCGGAGGGAGGGGCTGATGGCGTCGGACACGGCTAAGCCCGTACGGCGCGCGCCTGCTGGGCGTACGCCGCGCAAGAGCGGCGCGAGCCCGGGTGTGGTACGCGCCCGGAAGGTCTGGCTCTGGCTCACCCGCCGCGCCGCGTTCCGCAACCTCGGCCCGTTCGTGCCGGTCGTCGCGCTGTGGTGGCTGGTGGCGGAGATGGGCGTGTTCGACGAGGCGTTCTTCGTCGGCCCGCCGCGGGTGGTCGAGGAGTTCGGCGACCTGATGGAGAAGGGCATCCTGCCCGGCTACCTGACGGATTCGCTGACCAGGCTGGCGTACGGCGTCGGCTTCGGCCTCGCCATCGGCCTGCCGATGGGCTTCGTGGTGGCGATGTTCGCCAAGGTCCGCCGGTTCTGCTGGCCGATCCTGCTGTTCTTCCAGGCGGTCGCCGACATCGCCTGGCTGCCGATCGTGATCGTCTGGTTCGGCTTCAGCCTCACCGCGGTCACCTTCGTGATCGTCTACACGATCGTCTTCCCGCTGATGCTCAGCGTCGTCGCGGGCGTGGAGCAGGTGCCGCGCGAACTGCTGCGCGCGGCACGCAGCCTCGGCGCCGGCCGCACGCGGGTGTTCTTCGAGGTCATCCTCCCGGGCGCACTGCCGTCCGTGGCGGGCGGCATCCGCACCGGTCTCGGCTACGGCTGGCGGGCCCTGGTCGCCGCCGAGATCATCGTCGGCACCAGCGGCGTCGGCTTCATGATGTTCGACGCCCGCCGGGTGGGCGACATCAGCCAGGTGTTCCTGGGCATGGCAGTGCTGGGAATCCTGTGGTACGCGCTCGACGCCATGGTCCTGGCGCCGTTCGAGCGAGCCACCGTCGAACGGTGGGGCATGGTACGGAGTTTGGAGGCCGACGGATGACGGCGCTGGAGATCACAGGACTGCAGAAGAACTACGTCGACTCGTACAGCGGCGAGGAGGTCACCGCCATCGGCGACGTCTCGTTCAGCGTGAACGAGGGCGAGTTCGTCTCCGTGCTCGGCCCGAGCGGCTGCGGCAAGACGACCGTGCTGAACATCGTCGCCGGCTTCGTGAACCTCACGGAGGGCGAGGTCGTCGTCGACGGCCAGGCGGTCAGCGGGCCTGGCCCCGACCGCGGCGTGGTGTTCCAGAGCCACGCGCTCTTCCCCTGGAAGACGGTGCTGGGCAACGTGGTCTTCGGGCTGCGGATGAAGGGCGTGCCGCGCGCGGAACGGGACGCCAAGGGCAAGGAGTTCCTGGAGCTGGTCGGGCTCGGCGGCTTCGAGCACAAGTACCCGCACGAGCTGTCCGGCGGCATGCAGCAGCGCCTGGGCGTGGCCCGCGTGCTGGCCAACGAGCCGGCGGTGATGCTGATGGACGAGCCGTTCGCCAGCATCGACGCCCAGACGCGGCGCAAGCTGCAGGAGGACCTGACCCGCATCTTCGAGAAGCGGCACCCGACGGTCTTCTTCGTCACCCACGACGTGGACGAGGCGGTGTTCCTCTCCGACCGGATCGTGGTGCTGTCCAAGCGCCCGAGCCGGGTGCGGGAGATCGTCACCGTCGACCTGCCGCGGCCGCGGGAGTGGCGTACGGCGCTCGAGATGCCGGAGTTCCGGGAGATCGCGAACCGGGTCAACGAGCTGCTCGTCGACGACGAGGGCGCGGCGGCCGGCGCGGACAAGGACCCGGGGGGTGCGACCGATGCCGACGGAACGGCAGTCGCTGGCGTTTAGGGCGCTGCGCAGCCCCACGATCCGCCGGCTGCTCATCCTGGTGCTGCTCATCGTCGTGTACCAGGTCTGGCTGACCGTGCAGGCGGGCGGGAAGGTCGACCCGGCGGTCGGCGACGAGCGCGACATGCGCGGCCGCTTCTCCGCCGACGTCGAGCTGGGCTTCCCGCCGGAGCGGTACCACATCCTGCGGATGCAGAAGCACGGCCGCATCGCCGGTACGGACGGCAACGTCGTGCACCTGCGCGGCGTGGCGCCGGCGGGCGTGGACGCGCTGGCGCGGGAGTACTGGATCGAGCGCATCGTGCCCCCGGAGGACGAGCGGCCGGCGGCGCGGTGAGCGCCCGGCCGGCGCGCTGAAGCCGGGAGCCCGTACGCACTCCCCTGGTCGGGTGCGTACGGGCTCCTGTTCGACGGCCCGGGCCGGAGCGGCGCCGCTCGGGCAGCCGCTCCGGCCCGGGCCGGTGCCGGCAGGTCAGCTCCAGGTGCGGTCCCAGGCCGGGTTGTCGTTCCACTGCTTGGTCGGCGCGAACAGCTTCTCGCCCTTCGCCAGGTGCTTGGCCATCTCCTTCTCGTCCAGCTCCACGCCGAGGCCCGGCGCGTCGGTCACGTGGTAGAAGCCGTCCTTCAGCAGCGGCTCACCGCCCGTGATGAGGTCGTTCCAGAACTTCACGTCGCTGGCGTGGTACTCCAGGCAGACGAAGTTCTCGGTGGCGGCGGCGATGTGCGCGCTGGCCATCGCGCCGATCGGCGAACCCGCGTAGTGCAGCGGCATCGCCATGCCCTGCTCGCGCGCGTAGTCGCCGATGCGCTTGGTCTCCAGGATGCCGCCGGCGGTCGCCGGGTCGGGCTGGATCAGGTCGACGGCGCCCTCGTCGACGAGGGTGCGGAACGATTCGAGCCCGTACATGTCCTCGCCGGTCATGGTGGGCACGTTGACCGCCTTGGTGATCTCCTTCCAGTCGTCGGTGCGGAACCACGGCACCAGGTCCTCCAGCCAGGCGAGGTTGTAGCGCTCGAAGCGGTTCGCCAGCCGGATCGCGGTGTTGACGTCGAAGTGGCCGAAGTGGTCCATGCCCATCGGGATGTCGTAGCCGACGGCGTCGCGCACCGCCTCCACGTACTCCGCCATGGCGTCCAGGCCCTTGTCGGTGATCTGCACCATGGTGAGCCCGTGCTCGGTCATGCCGTAGCCGCCGGGAGTGCCGTCGTACTGCTGGAGGTTGCCGTCGTACAGGCTCTTGCCGACGACCGCGCCCGGCAGGTCCTGCACGATTTCCAGGCCGAGGTCCATCTTGAGGAACGTGAAGCCCATCTCGACGCGCTCTTTCATGCGCTGCGCGTAGACCTTCGGGTCCTCGGACTCGGTGGTGTCGGTGTAGAGGCGTATCTTTCTGCGGTACGCGCCGCCGAGCATCTGGAACACCGGCACGCCGTACGCCTTGCCGGCCAGGTCCCACAGCGCCATCTCGACGCCGGAGACGCCGCCGCCGCGGCGGCCGTGGTTGCCGAACTGCTTGAGGCGGCGGAAGAGCATCTCGACGTTGCACGGATTCTCGCCGAGGAGCCGGCTCTTCAGCTCCAGCGCATAGCGCTTGTCGGCGTCGTCGCGCACCTCGCCCCAGCCGGAGATGCCCTGGTTGGTGTCGATGCGGACGATCGGGCTGGTGAACGGCACGCCGTCCAGCACCGCCACCCGCAGATCCGTGATCTTCAGCTTGCTCGGCTTCGACGCCCTGCCCACTTTCTGGGTCAGGAACTCGACCTGTTCCTCGGCCGGCCGGAATGCGAGTGCGCCGAGCCCGAGGCCGCCGGTGGCGGCGGCTGCCCCGAGTCCCAGCACGGTACGCCTGGAACGCCTGCCGGGGCGGTTCTCGGATTCCTGCATGTGGGGGTCCTCCGTAAGGATTCCGGGAATTCTGCGGGCTCACCATAGGGGCGGGGCCGAGGGGCTGGGAGCGGTCCCGCCGCGTTAGTTTCCGTATGCATTCATTAGGAAGGCGAATGATTGCAGGAGGGGCCGCAGGATTCGCGCGGCGAATGGAGGTATACGCAACTCACCCTTAACGGCGGGGGGTGGGTGTACGTACGCTGCGCGCAACCCCAGCACCGACGCACCACGTACGACGCAGTACCTGTACGCACCACGTACTACGCGCGCCGTACGCCGCACTACCGCAGCATCAGGCAGCCGGCAGAGCACAGAAAGCGATGGTGACGTATGGAATCCCCCGCGCACGACGGCAGTTCGCGCCGGTCCTTCCTCAAGCGGGGCTCGACCGCCGCGGCGGCCGCGGCGATCGGCGCCTCCGCCGGCGCCGCCGGCTCCGCGTTCGCGGCGCCCGGCCCGGGCGGCGGCCCCGGTGGCGGCCCCGGCGGCAACGCCCCGTTCCCGCAGCTGAACTGGCCCGACGACGTCCGCGAAGGACCCGACACCCCCAAGCTGTGCCAGTGGATGTCCCGCAACCCCGACGAGGCCACCGTGCGCCGCTGGCGGCAGGCCGGCATCACCGGCGCGCTCGTCACCGACGTGCCCGAGGTCCCCTGGGACGCCGCCGAACTGCGCGCCGACCGCGAGCGCATCGAGGACATGGGCATGCACGTCACCGCCTACCTCATCAGCGCCCCCGACGCGGTCGTACGCGGCGAGGACGGCCGCGACCAGGCCATCGAGGACATCAAGACCTCGCTGCGCGCCGCGGGCGAGGCCCGCATCGGCGTCGTCGAATACAACTGGTACGTCCACCGGCTGAAGGAGGGCTACTACGAGGAGATCGACGAGACCGACCGCATCGGCGCCGGCTACACCGCCTTCGACCTCGACCACGAGGTGGACGGCGTCAAGGTCCGCGACCTCCCCCGCCCCGACGGCGTGCCCGCCTTCACCCGCGAGGAGCTCTGGGAGCACTACGAGTACTTCCTGCGCGAGGTCATGCCCGTCGCCGAGGAGGCGGGCGTGCGCATGGCCGTGCACCCCAACGACCCGCCCGCCGCGATCAGCCGCGGGAACCCGCAGATCATGGGCTCGGTCCCGGACTGGAAGCGGATGGTCGAGACCGTCGACAGCCCGGCCAACGGCATGACCGTGCACGCGGGCGTGACGGCCGAAGTCGGCTTCGACTCCGTCGACTTCCTGCGCTGGATGAGCCGCAAGGACCGGGTCAACCACATCCACTACCGCAACGTGCGCGTGGACGAGCCGCAGGTGAAGTACGCCGAGGTGTTCCCCGACACCGGCGAGACCGACATGTTCGGCTTCATGCGCCAGCTCGTCCGCGCCGGCTACCAGCGCGGCATCCTCGCTGAGCACCCGCGGGCGAACGACTTCGACCGGGAGAACGGCTCCGACCAGAGCAACCAGTACAAGGACGTGGGCGGCGGCGGCCACGGCATGGAGCTGTACGACACCGGCTACGCGCGGGCGATGATGCAGGCCGCGCTGATCATGGAGCGGGGCCGGTTCGGACGCGGCGACGACGACGGGCAGTGAGCGGACTGTGAGCGGGCTGCTCTACGAGGACGCGGCGCGGGCCGCCCTGCGCCGCGGCGTGGCCGCGGTCGCGGACGCGGCCCGGGTCACGCTCGGGCCGCGCGGGCGGCTCGTGGTGCTGGGCGGCGGTACGGGACCGGGGTCGGCCGGCTCCCGCAGCGGCGGCTCCGGCGCCGGCCCCGACCGCTCCGGCGCCGGCCCCGACCGCTCCGGGGCCGGTGGCGGGGGCGCCGGCTCCCGGGGCGGCGGTGGCGGGGCCGGGGGAGCCGGCGGCGGGGCCGGAGCTGCCTCCGGCCCCGTCGCCACCCGCGACGGGGCCACCGTCGCCGGCGCCGTCCGGCTCTCCGACCCGTACGCGAACCTCGGCGCCTCCCTCGTCCGCCAGGCCGCCACCCGCACCCGCCGCGCGGTCGGCGACGGCACGACGACCACCATCGTGCTCGCCCAGGCGCTGTTCGCGGCCGGGCTGCGCGCCGTGACCGCCGGGGCCGACCCCGTCGCGGTGCGGCGCGGCATCGACGCGGCGGCGGACGCCGCCGTCGCGCACCTGACCGCCACCGCGCGCCCCCTGTCCGGCGAGCGGGACACCGCGCGGGTCGCCGCCGCGGCCGCCCGCGACCCCGAGCTGGGCGAGCTGGTCGCCGGCGCCTTCGCCAAGGCCGGCCGGAACGCCGCGATCTCCGTGGAGGAGGCGCACGTGGCGGGCGTGGAGCTGGAGTTCACGGAGGGGCTGCGGCTGGACCGCGGCTTCCTCAGCCCGTTCATGATGACCCACCCGGAACAGGGCACGGCGGTGCTGGAGGACCCGTACATCCTGCTGCACCACGGGCGCGTCGCCGGGCCCGCCGACCTGCTGCCGGTCATGGAACGCGTCGCGGCCACGGGCCGCCCCCTGCTGGTCGTCGCGGACTCTGTCCAGCAGGACGCCCTCGCGGCGCTGGTCGCCAACCGGCTGCGCGGCACCCTGCTCTGCGCGGCCGTCCCGGCACCGGCGCTGGGCGCGCGGCGGCTGGCGCACCTGGAGGACCTGGCGGCGCTGACGGGCGCCGAGGTGGTGCTGCCGGAGAAGGGGATGCTGCTGCGCGGCACGGAGCTGCCGTCGCTGGGGCAGGCGGAGCGGGTGGTGGTGACGAGGCGGACGACGACGGTCACGCGGGGCGCGGGCGACGCCGGGGCGGTGGCGCGGCGGGTGGCGCACCTGGAGTACGCGCTCGCCGGGGCGGAGTCCGACTTCGACCGGGAGGTGCTGGAGCTGCGGCTCGCCCGGCTGACGGGCGGGGTGGCGGTGCTGCGGGTCGGCGGCGCCACGGACCCGGAGCGCGCGGAGCGCCGGGAGCGCGTCGCGGGGGCGGTCGCGGCGGTACGGGCGGCGCTGGCGGAAGGCGTCACGCCGGGCGGCGGCACGGGGCTGGCGGGGGCGCGGGCAGCGGTGGACGAGTTGCTGCACGGCGGTACGGGACCGGCGACCGGATCGACGGCTGGACCGGCGACCGGATCGGCGACCGCGACAGCCGGGTCGGACGGGGCCGGGACGGATACACGCCCGCCCGCACCCCTGTCCCCCGACGAACGGGCGGGCGCCCTGGCCGTACGGGCCGCCCTCACCGCTCCGCTGCGGCAGCTCGCCGACAACGCCGGTGCGGACGGCGCCCGCGTCGTCGCCGAGACGGCCGGTCTCCCGCCCGGCCACGGCTGGAACGCGGACACCGGTACGTACGGCGACCTGCCGGCGGCCGGCGTACTCGACCCGGTCCGCGTGCCCCGTACCGCACTGCAGAACGCCGCCTCCGTGGCGGGGCTGATGCTGACCGCCGGCGCGCTGGTGGTCAACCGCGCGCCGCGGGATCCCGACGCGATCAGCTGGCGCCGCAGAGGGCACGGCCACCACCACGGAAAGGGCCACCACCACGGGCATCACCACTGAGGGCGGCGGCGCGACCGGTGCCGTACGGCCGGCGAGCGGCGATCCGCTGTCGGTGGCGTGCAGCACAATGGTCGGCGGACGACGGAAGGACGGTGCCATGGCGGTGTGGGACGAGCTGATCGGGCAGCAGCGGGTCGGCGAGCAGCTTGCCGCCGCGGCCCGCGCGGCCGACGCCCGGGTCACGGCGGAGTCCGGGGCCGCCGCCCCTGCCGCCCCCGACGGGCACCCGGCCGACGCCGCGGACCCGCCGTCCAACTCCGCGATGACGCACGCCTGGCTGTTCACGGGCCCGCCGGGCGCGGGCCGGACGACGGCGGCCCGCGCGTTCGCCGCCGCGCTCCAGTGCGTCAGCCCCGACCGTGCGACCGCCGGCCCCGGGTGCGGGTTCTGCGACGGCTGCCACACCGCCCTCGTCGGCACCCACGCCGACGTCTCCGTCGTCGCCACCGACCTGCTCACCATCGGCGTCAAGGAGACCCGCGAGCTGGTCCGCCGCGCCCAGCTCGCCCCCTCCGGGGGCCGCTGGCAGGTCATCGTCGTCGAGGACGCCGACCGCCTCACGGAAGGCGCCGGGAACGTCCTGCTGAAGGCCATCGAGGAGCCCGCGCCGCGCACAGTGTGGCTGCTGTGCGCGCCCTCCCTGGAGGACGTGCTGCCCACGATCCGCTCCCGCTGCCGCCACCTCTCCCTCAGCACCCCCGCCGTCGAGGCGGTCGCCGCCGTCCTCGTCCGGCGCGACGGCATCACCCCCGCGGTCGCCGAGTCCGCCGCCCGCGCGGCCGGCGGCCACCTCGACCGCGCCCGCCGGCTGGCCACCGACGGCCGCGCCCGCGAGCGCCGGGCGGCGGTGCTGCGCATACCGCTGCTGGTCGAGGACATCGGCGGCTGCCTGCGCTCGGCGCAGGAGCTGGTCGAGGTCGCGGCGGACGCGGCGAAGGAACGGGCCGAGGAGCTGGACGAGCAGGAGACGGAGGAGATGCGCACGGCGCTCGGCGCGCAGCCGGGCGGCCGGATGCCGCGGGGTACGGCGGGCGTGATGAAGGACCTCCAGGAGCGGCAGAAGCGGCGGGCGACGCGCAGCCAGCGCGACAGCCTCGACCTGGCCCTCACCGATCTCGCGGGCTTCTACCGCGACGTCCTCGCCCTCCAGCTCGGCGCGGTCGCCGACATCTCGCTGCTGCCGTGCGCGGACGTGGGGGAGGGGCTGCGGCGTATCGCGGAGGACAGCACCGCGGAGACGACGCTGCGGCGGATCGACGCGATCATGGAGTGCCGGGAGGCGCTGGAGCGGAACGTGGCGCCGCTGCTGGCGCTGGAGGCGATGGCGGTGACGCTGCGCAAGCCGTAGCGGGCCCCGCGACCTTCACCCGTACGGGGAGAGGACGGCCGCCCGGCGGCCCGGTCCCCACCGGTTACGCTCAGGCCCATGGATTTCCGCAGCCTGTTCCGTACGGCCGCACCCGTCACCGCGCTGGCGGTGCTGCTCGCCGCCGCCGGATGTGACTCCGCCGGCTCCGACGACGGCGGTACGGACACCGGCGGCAGAGGCGCGGACGCCGCCCGCGCCGGCAGCGTCAGCAAGGTGCTCGAACCGCTCCCGGCGCAGACCCCCGCGGACCTGGAGCCGTACTACGAGCAGAAGCTGCGCTGGACCGGCTGCGACTCCCCCGGCTTCGAGTGCGCCACGCTGCGCGTACCGCTGGACTACGCGGAGCCGGGCGGCGGGGACCTGGAACTGGCGGTGGCCCGCAAGGAGGCCGAGAACCCCGGGGAGCGCCTGGGCGCGCTGCACGTGAACCCGGGCGGCCCGGGGGCGTCGGCGATCGAGTTCCTGCAGAACTTCGCGGGCATCGGCTACCCGGAGGAGGTCAGGGCCCGCTACGACATCGTGGCGATGGACCCGCGGGGCGTGGGCGGCAGCCAGCCGGTGAAGTGCCTGACGGACGCGGAGTTCGAGGCGCACACGCAGGTCGACCAGACGCCCGACGACGAGGGCGAGGTCGAGGCGCTGACCGCGTCGTTCGACCGCTTCGCGCAGGGCTGCGAGAAGCGCGCGGGCAAGCTGCTGGGCCACGTCTCGACGGAGGAGGCGGCCCGGGACATGGACGTGTTCCGCGGCGTCCTCGGCGACAAGAAGCTGACGTACGTCGGCGCCTCGTACGGCACGATGCTCGGCGCGACCTACGCGGGCCTCTTCCCGCAGCGCGCCGGCCGCCTGGTCCTCGACGGCGCGATGGACCCGTCCCTCACCTCCCGCCAGCTCAACCTGGACCAGAACGCCGGCTTCACCACGGCCTTCGACGCCTTCGCCGAGGACTGCGTCCAGCGCTCGGACTGCCCGCTCGGCACGGGCAGCGCCGAGGACGCGGCCAAGCAGCTCCGCGACTTCCTGGACCGCCTCGACTCGAAGCCGGTGCCGACCGGGGAGCAGCGCAAGCTGGGCGAGCCGCTGGCGACGATGGGCGTGCTCATGGCGATGTACCAGGAGGACTTCTGGCCGCAGCTGCGCGACTCGCTGACCGACGCGATGGAGCGCAAGGACGGCAGCGGACTGCTGGCGCTGGCGGACATGTACTTCGAGCGCGAGCCGGACGGCTCGTACGGCAGCATGATGTACGGCTTCGCGGCCGTGAACTGCATCGACCAGCCGCCCCCCTTCGAGACCCCGGCGGACGTCGAGAAGGTGGTCCCGGACTTCGAGGCGGACTCCCCGGTCTTCGGCCGCGACTTCGCCTGGGCCGCCCTGAACTGCGCCGACTGGCCCGTCACCGCCACCGGCGAGGCCAACCGCATCGAGGCGTCGGGCACCCCGCCGATCCTGGTCGTCGGCACGACCCGCGACCCGGCGACCCCGTACGTCTGGGCGGAGAGCCTGGCCGCCCAGCTGGAGGAGGGCGTGCTGCTGACGTACGAGGGCGACGGCCACACGGCGTACGCGCGGGGCAACGGCTGCATCGACGACGCGGTCGATACCTTCCTCCTGGAAGGCACCCCGCCCCAGAACGGCAAACGCTGCGAGTGACCGCCCCGGCCCCCCACCCGCAAACCGCGTGCAGAGGACCCCGGGGAACTGTGTAAACTTGTCGCCGTTGCCAGGGCCCCGGCCCGCAACCTGCCGCCTTAGCTCAGTCGGCCAGAGCGACGCACTCGTAATGCGTAGGTCAAGGGTTCGATTCCCTTAGGCGGCTCCACAGGACCCCAGCTCAGAGATTCTCTGAGCTGGGGTTCTTGTGTTGAGCTGGTCGGTCAGGCGAGGAGCTGGGCGAGACGGGCCATCTCGGTGGGTGGGTCCGTTACCGGTTGGATGACCAGTTCGTCGATGCCTGTCTGTTCCAGCGTGGCGATGCGGGTGCGGAGGTCCTCGCGGGTGCCGATCAGGGCCAGCGCGGTCATCAGCTCGGGGAGGATCAGGTCCCGGTCCTGGGGGGTGATGCGGTCCAGGTAGCCGGGGTACAGCTTGGTGTAGCGGTCCGGGGCGGTGGCGGTGGTGCCGCGGCGGTGCAGGAGGCGGCGTACCGCCTCGCGTTCGGCCGGGCCGAGTCGTTCTGCGGCGGCCGGGGTGTCGGCCGCGTAGGCCAGCAGGGACATGACCAGGTGGCCGGTCGCGTCGCGGGCTGCGGCGCCGTGGGGGTCCTCGTCCTCGTCGAGGATGTGGAGCGCCGTGACCAGGTAGCAGTTCCCGCGGGGCGCGCCGGGGGCGGCGTTGCGGCGGGCCTCGCGCAGGGCCTGCCACGCGGCCGGGTCGAGCAGGCCGACCGAGATGAGGCCCGCGCCGCGGCGGCCGGCGACCGCCGCCGCCTTGGGGCCGTGCAGCGCCGCCACGACGAACTCGATCGGGTCGGTGGTGTTCACGTGCGCTCCCGCGTGCAGGAACCGGACGTCGCGTACCTGGTCCCCTTCGCGGTACGCGGTCGGGCGCCCGGCGCACAGGTCCTGCACCGCCGTGACGAAGTCCTCCAGCTCTGCCGCCCTGGTGGGCCCCATGCCCAGCGTGCGCCGGGCGGTGTTCCCGGTGCCGGCCCCGCAGATGATCCGGCCCGGCGCCAGCGCGTTGAGGCTCGCGAACGCACTCGCCGCGGCCGGGGCCGAACGCAGCGCCGGTGAGGTCACCCCGATCCCGAGCCTGATCCGGCGGGTCGCCTTCGCGCAGAGGCTCAGGGCGACGAAGGGGTCCCCGTGGACCATCGGGGTGTCGTAGACCCAGAAGCTGTCGAGTCCCAACTCCTCGGCCCGTACGGCGAGATCCTCCACCCCGGGCCGCGCGGCCACCACCACACCTGCACGCATCCAGCCTCCGCCCGCAGAACCCGACCGGCTCCCGCCGCGGAACCGCGGCACCTTACTCCTGCCCCGTCCGGGCCCGCCCGGCACCCGGAGGCTACGGCGCGTCGTCATGCCGGGCGCCCGAGCCGGCGGGCGGCGTGCGCACGGGCCACCGTTTCCAGACCGCGACGTGCAGGATCACCGCGGTGCTCAGGGCGTTCAGCATGACGTGCGTCGTCCAGCTCCACTCGCGCTCCTGCGGCACATCGAGGGCGTGGGCGAGCTTCGGGAGCAGCCAGACCAGCAGCGCGGTGAGGGCCACGGCGATCAGCACCGCGAGGGTACGGCCCGGGACAGGGGTCAGCCGGATCGCCGGCCAGGCCTCGAAGAGCATGGCCACCAGCAGGATGCAGCCGATGGCGGCGCCGGCGGTCGCGGTGATCCGGGGTCCTGGCCAGTCGAGGACGTGGAAGGCGAGCAGGTAGGCGGCCCATCCGCAGGCGACCACGGTGACGTTGCCGAGCAGCAGTCGCCGCGGTGTCCGGTCGACCCGGGCGAACGGCCAGCCGCGCAGCGCGACCCAGAAGAGCATCTGCCACGCGCCGATCGACGTGAACCAGGCGCCGTAGTTCTCCGACTCGACGGCGTCCGAGCGCACCAGTGCAAGCCAGGCGACCAGGCCGAGCACCCAGCACAGCGCCACGGCGGCGAGACCGGCCGGTATGGGGTGCAGGCGGCCCAGCGGGCGGCGTTCGCAGACCAGGGTGAGCTGCAGTACGAGCGTGAAGATGCTGCCGGCCAGGGAGTTCGCGGCCGGGTCGAGACCGGGGTGTGCGGGGCCCGGGACGAACACCCCGGCCAGGTCGGAACCGTTGACGATGAGCTGGCCGAGTACGGCCAGCACCACGCCGCCGGCCACGACGAGAGCCGTGTCGTACAGGCCGGACCAGGGGCGGGAGAACCGTGTGCCGGGCCAGTCCTCCCACCAGAACGCGATCATGGCCATGATCGGCAGCGCGAACGTGGTGAGGGGCCCGAGCACGACCAGCGAGTGGAGGGCGCCGCCCGCGGCTGCGGACAGCAGCACGGTGACGGGGAGAACGAAGGCCAGCCCGATCAGGCCGCGGACCGGCTGGTTCGCCCTGGCGTCGGCCAGCGCGGCCGGACTCAGCGCGTCCGGCCGGCTGACCGCGGGGCGGGCGTCGGGGATGCCGGCGGGTGGTGCGGTCACCAGCCGTTCAGAGGACATGTTCCAGCCGGATCGGCAGCCGGCGCATGCGCCGGCCGGTCGCGTGGTGCACGGCGTTGGCGATGGCCGCGGACACGCCCACCATGCAGATCTCGCCGACGCCCTTCACGCCGGCGGGATTGAACCGCAGGTCGGGTTCGTCGATGAAGTCGACGTCGATCTGCTGGACGTCCAGGTTGACCGGCACCGGGTAGTCCTCCAGCGTCGTGTTGAGGAACCCGCCGAACCGGGAGTCCACCTCGCTCTCCTCGCGCAGCGCCTGCCCGATCCCCCACACCACGCCGCCGCGGACCTGGCTGGCCGCGGTGACCGGGCTGGCCACCCGGCCGCAGTCCACGACGCTGACCACGCGCGGTACGCGGATGCGCCGCGTGGTCCGTTCGATCCGGACCTCGACGAAGTGCGCGGCCCAGCTGAACGTGACGAACTCGGGGTAGACCGGCCCTCCGATGGCGAGGACGCCCTTGTCGAGTTGCGCGAGGTCGTCCCGGCTCTGGCCGGGTGCCAGCGTGGTCGCCTCGACCGCCACCGCCGGCCGCCCCGTGGCGCGGACCGCGGCCGCGACGTCCACGTCGCCGGAGGCGGGGACGTCCAGGGCCTCGCGCAGTTCGCCGAGGGCGGCCTGCACGGCGGGCAGCGCGCTCGCGGTGCCCCAGGAGCCGGCGGTGAGGTGCTGCGGCGCCACCCGCGTGTCGCCGGCCCGTACGATCACGGTGTCCACCGGCACGCCGAGGTCCCGTGCGACGAGCAGCGCGACGGCCGAGCGGAGGCCCTGGCCGAACTCGTGCCCGCCGACGCCGACGGTGAGGGTGCCGTCGGCCACCGCGGACAGGTGCGCGACGACCGGCACGATGCCGCCGGGATAGCAGCCGGCCGCCACGCCCCAGCCGACGGCCGAACCGTCCTCGGCGGTCATCGAGCCCGGCTCCGGATCGCGTGCGTCCCAGCCGAAGCGGGCCGCGCCGCGGCGCAGGCACTCGGCCAGGTGCCGGCCGGAGAAGGGCAGGCCGGTGACCGGGTCGGTGGGGGTGTCGTGGGCCAGCCGCAGCTCGACCGGGTCGCGGCCGGTCGCGTAGGCGAGTTCGTCCATGGCCGACTCGAACGCGAACATCGACGGGCTCTCGTGCGGCGAGCGCATGAAGCCGGGGGTCTGCACGTCGGTGCGGACCAGCCGCTGCTCGCCGCGGAACGCGGGTGTCGCGTAGAGCCGGGACGAGACCGTGGTGATCTCGCTCGGGAACAGGTCGTGCCGCGAGGTCTGCTGGTCGACCTCGTGGATCGCGGCGAGGAGTTCGCCCTTCTCGTTCGCGCCCAGCCGCACCTGGTGCACCGTGTTCGGCCGGAACGCGCCGAGGTGGAAGACCTGCGGCCGGGGCAGCACCATCTTCACCGGCCTGCCGAGCCGGCGCGCGGCGACGGCGATCGGCCCGAGGTGCAGGTGCATGGCGTTCTTCTGGCCGAATCCGCCGCCGACGTACGGCGAGCGGACCTCGACGTCGGCCGGGTCGATGCCGAGCTGGGTGGCGAGCCCGAACCGTACCGCGTTCGCGTTCTGGGTGGTGTCGTCGACGATCAGCCGGTCGCCCTCCCAGTGCACGACGCTCGCGTTGGGCTCCATCGGCATCGCGTGCTGGGCGGGATGCTCGTAGGTGCCGGTGATCTGCACCGGGCTGGCCGCGAACGCCGCCTCCGCGTCGCCGACCTTGACATCGGCCAGGAACGGCAGCGGGATCGCCTGTTCCTGCAGTACGGTCTCGGCGCCCTCGGCGCCGATCTTCACCGTGAACGGTTCCTCCTCGTACTCGGCCGTGATCAGCTGTGCCGCCTCGGTGGCGGCGACCAGGCTGTCGGCCACGACCAGCGCGACCGGCTGGCCGCGGTAGGCGATGCGGTCGTCGCGCAGCGGCTGGAGGCTCTGCACGGCGTGCCCGCCGGCCATGAGGAAGCCGACGTCGTGCAGCTCGTCCGGGCCGAACCGCGTGATCACCAGCCGGACGCCGGGCACGGCTTCGGCGGCGGCCGTGTCGACGCGTACCACGCGTCCCTTGCCGATCCGCGCGGTGGCCCACGCCCCGTACGCGACGTTCTCGGGTACTCGGTCGACGGCGTAGCGGGCGCGCCCGGTGACCTTCTCGCGGGCATCGACGCGACGGGTGTCCAGCGGCGGGCCGGTGGTGCCCGGAGCGTCGGCGACGGTCATCGGGTGGCTCGCTCTCCGGCGATGCGCAGCGCGTCGGCGACCGTGCGCACGCCCAGTTCGATACGGAATCCGTTCTCGGCGCCGGAGCGTGCCCCGGCGAAGGCGGCCTCTCCGGCGCGCCGAGCGGTCTGCGGCGTCAGCGGCCCGCCGATCAGGGTCTGTTCCGCCTCCGTGGCCCGCCACGGCCGGGTGGCTACGCCGCCGAGCCCGATGCGGCAGTCGCCGACCGTGCCGTCCGCGTCGACGGTCAGGCCGACGGCCGCGGCGGCGAGGGCGAACGCGTAGGACTCGCGATCACGGATCTTGAGGTACGTGGACCCCCGCCCTGCCGGGGTCGCGGGCACCCGGATGCGGACGATCAGCTCGTCCGGGGCGAGCACGTGCTCGCGGGTCGGCTCGTCGCCGGGTTCGACGTGCAGCCCGGCCAGCGGCACGGTGCGTTCGCCGGCGGGGCCGGTGACGTCGACGACGGCGTCGAACGCGAGGAGCATGACGGCGAAGTCGCCGGGGTACGTGGCGATGCACGCGTCGCTGCCGCCGAGCAGCGCGTGCGCGCGGTCGTGGCCGCCGACGGCGGCGCAGCCGCTGCCGGGGTCGCGCTTGTTGCACGGGAACTCGGTGCCGTTGCGGAAGTACGGGCAGCGGGTGCGCTGGAGGAGGTTCCCGCCGACGGTCGCCATGTTCCGCAACTGCTGCGACGCGGCCTGCCACAGCGACTCCGCCAGGCCCGGGTACGCGGTGCGGATCACCGGGTGGTCGGCGACGTCGGCCATGCGCGCGCCGGCCCCGAAGACCAGTTCCCGCTCGCCGGCGTCGATGGTGTCCAGTTCGGCGATCCGGTGCACGTCGACGACCGCGGGAGGTGTCTCGATCTCCAACTTCATCAGGTCGTACAGGGTGGTGCCGCCGGCCAGGATCCTGGTGCCGGGCGGTGCGGTGCGCAGGGCGGCCACGGTGGCGTCCACGGTGTCGGGCGCGACGTAGGAGAAGGCACGCATGACGTCACGCCCCGTTCCGTACCGCGTCCGCGGTCTGCCGTACGGCGGCCACGATGCCCACGTAGGCGGCGCAGCGGCAGATGTTGCCGCTCATGTACTCGCGGATCTCGTCGTCGCTCCCGCAGTGGCCCTCGGCGATGCACGCGATGCCGGACATGATCTGACCGGGCGTGCAGTAGCCGCACTGCAACGCGTCATGGTCGATGAACGCCTGCTGCAACGGATGCAGCCCGCTGTCCTCTCCGGCAACGCCCTCGATGGTGGTCACCGCTTGCCCCGCCACCTGCACGGCGGGGGTCAGGCAGGACAGCACCCGCCGGCCGTCCACGTGCACCGTGCACGCGCCGCAGTGGCCCTGGTCGCAACCCTTCTTCGTGCCGGTCAGTGCGAGCTGCTCGCGCAGCATGTCCAGGAGGGATTCCCGGGGATCCAAGTCGAGGGATACGTCCCGGCCGTTGACCGTGCAGGCCAAGGCAACATTTACCTCATTTGTGGGCATACCGGGAAATTGTAGGGAGGTCGCAAGGTGCTGCGGCGGACCGGCGGATCCGGCGCGCCCTCTCGCGGAGAGCCCGGGCAGACGCCGGATGCCCGGGGTCCATCGTCAGACGATGCCGGTGCGGATCTCGTCGTAGAGGCGGGTGGGGTCCTCGGACAGGGACTTCTTGACGTGGGTGCTCCAGTCGTCCGCCAGGACCTCCGCCGCCCCCGCCGCCAGGCCGTCCAGGCCCGCCCGGACGGCCTGGGCCGGGTCGCCCTTGGGGCCGGTGTAGGCGGCGCTGAAGTCGGTGTCCACCGCGCCCAGGTGGAGGGCGGTGACCAGGGTGTGCTGCCGGGCCAGTTCCATGCGGACGGCGTTGGTCAGGGCCCACTGGGCGGCCTTCGACGCGTGGTAGCCGTTGGTGCCCGGGTAGGCGAACCAGGACTGGGCGGACAGGACGTTGAGGACGGCCCCGCCGCCGTTGGCCGCCAGAGCGGGGGCGAAGGCCCGTACGACGTTGAGGGTGCCCCAGAAGTTCGTCTCCATCTCCGCGCGTACGGCCTCCAGGTCGCCCGTGACGAGGTCCGTCCAGTGGCTGACGCCCGCGTTGTTCACCACCAGCGTCACGTCCCCCGCCGCTTCGGCCGCGGCTTCTGCCTGGCCGGGGTCCGTCACGTCCAGCTTCAGCGGTACGGCGCCGGGGAGGTCGACCGACTCCGGGCGGCGGGCGGTCGCGTACACGCGGGACGCGCCCCGCTCCAGCAACTGCCGGGCGAAGAGGCGGCCCAGGCCGCGGTTGGCGCCGGTCACCAGGGCGACCGCGCCGTCCAGGCGGAGGCCGGGGTCGGCGGCGGGGGAGGAGTGCGGGCCGGGTGCTGTGTTCGGTGTGGTCATGCCTGTACGGTAGAACCTACCGCTGACGTCAGGTGCAAGTCCGAAGGGAAGGGGAACGCGCGTGCGTATCGGAGACGTCGCCCGGCGCTCCGGCGTGAGCGTCCGGGCGCTGCGCTACTACGAGGAGCAGGGGCTCCTGAAGCCCACGCGCAGCCCCGGCGGCCAGCGCGAGTACGGCGAGGACGCCGTCGACCGGGTCCGCTTCTTCCAGCAGCTCTACGCGGCCGGCCTGCCCAGCCGCCGCATCGCCGAGCTGCTCCCCTGTGTCGACACCGGCACGACCACCGCCGAGCAGCGCGCCATGCTCGACGCCGAGCGGGACCGCATCAGGAAGCAGATCGACGAGTACACCGCGGCCCTCGCCCGCCTCGACGAGATCGTCGTGGCCGCCGCCGACCGACGGGCCTGAGCAGGGTCATCCCCGGTCCCGGGCGCGGCGTTCCGTGTGGGTGGAGTGGGGGGTCGGCCAGGTTCTGCCGCGTTCCTGCCGCAGGCCCGTGAGCAGGGCTTCGACCACCCGCTCGGTCTGCTCTCCCGCGGCCTCCTCCGTGTCCAGCCGCATCAGGCCGTCGGCCAGGAGCGTCGCCACCCCGTGCACCGCCGCCCAGACCGCGAACTCCGCCGCGGGGCGGGCCTCCGGGCCCAGTTCGCCCGCCTCGGCGAGGCGGTCCAGCTCGGCGTCGATGACGTCGTGCGGGTGCGGGGCGATGGTCGCGTCGGGGTCGCGGGCGGGGGCGGCGAACGCCAGGCGGGCGACCGCCGGGTCCGCCAGGGTCCAGCGGACGTAGGCGCGGCAGGCTGCCACGAGGCTTCCGCGGGGGTCCTTCCCGGACGCCGCCGCCTGCGCCATGCGTTCGCCGAGCCTCGTCAGGACGCGTACGGACAGGGCGCGCACCAGCGCGTCCCGTGAGCCGAAGTGGTGGTACGCCGCGCTGGGGCTGACGCCCACCCGTGCCGACGCCTCCCGCAGCGACCAGCCCGCAGCACCCCGCTCGCGGACGAGTTCCTCCGCGGCGTCCAGCAGCGCGCCCCGCAGGTCCCCGTGGTGGTAGCCCTTCTTGCCCATGGACAGGATCTTAACAGCGTTCAGATAAGTGGTACGGTCCGAAGTGGATCTCAACACCGTTCAGATTGGAGTGCCATGCCTTCCAGCGCGCCCCCGCCCGTCGTACGCGGCGAGCCGGTCGAGGTCGCCGACGGCGTCCACGTGATCCCCGACGGACGAGTGGAACTGGTGCCGAACGTCGGCATCGTGGTGGGCGAGGACGCCGTGCTCGTCGTCGACACCGGCATGGGGCCGCGCAACGGCGCGTACGTCCTGGAGCAGGCCCGCCGGCTGGCCGGCGGGCGGCGGCTGTACCTGACCCTCACCCACTTCCACCCCGAGCACGGCTACGGCGCGCAGGCGTTCAAGGGCGTCGCCACGATCGTCTGCAACCGGGCGCAGCGCGACGAGCTGCGGCGCAAGGGTGCCGCGTACCTCGACATGTTCCGGGGACTGCGCCCCGCGGTCGCGGCCGAGTTGGAGGGCGTCGAACTCGTCGCTCCCGATCTCGTCCACGACGGCGAGGCCGGGATCGACCTCGGCGGGCGTACCGCCCTGCTGCGTCCCGTCGGCCCCGCGCACACCGTCGGCGACCAGGTCGTGCTCGTCGACGGCCGGGTGCTCTTCGGCGGAGACCTCCTGGAGACCCGGATCTTCCCCATCGCGCCCTACTTCCCCCCGCACGACACCGACGTCGACCCCCGCCGCTGGATCGGCGTCCTCGACCGGCTCGCCGCCCTCGCCCCCGAGGTCGTCGTCCCAGGCCACGGCGAGGTCGCCGGCGCCGCGTTGATCCACGACGTCCGCGACTACCTCGTGTACGTCCGTACCGAAGCGGACCGCCTGCGTGCCGCCGGCGTCCCCGCCGACGAGGCGGCCGCCACCGTCGACCGCTCCGCGCGCGACCGCTGGCGCGACTGGGAGCGCCCCGAGTGGATCACCCCCGCGGTCCACGCCTTCTACGCGACCGCCGCCGACTGAGCTCTGCCGGAATACGAGGAGCGTCGTGCGAACCTCAGCGGAACTCTTCGGGGCAGGTGGTGCCCTGGACCTTCGGCATGGCTTGGATGATCTGGTCCCGCACCGATTCCCTCGTTCTGCCGCGGAAGGGATCGGCGGTCGCGTCCGGCTTCCGGGGAACGAACAGGAGGACGTGTTCGCCGGTCTCATACGCGTCTTGAGGGTCGGTGGCGCCCGGATCGGCCAGGTCGAACTGTGTGGTGTCCGGGCCGGTGTCCGGTTTGAACCACCGGTCCACGGCCATCGTCAGCAGAACCCGGTCCCGGCCGGCCGGGCGCACGGAAGTGACCTCGCCCTCCACGACGGCTTCGGCGCAGGCCAGTGCCTCCGGGAGGGTCTGTCCCCGGCCGGTGGCGTCGGCGGGGGATTCCGCGCCGTCGCCGCCGGTACCGACCGCCAACGCCACTGCCACGCCGGCGGCGGCGCAGGCGGCCGCGGTGACGGCAAGCGCCCTTCGCGCGCGCCGGCGTGCACGCTGCGTACGGGCCGGGGTGACCAGGCCGACCGTGGGCGCGGGGTCCGGGTGTCCGGCCTCGTCGCCGATGAGGGTGAACGCTCGCCGCAGTCGGGTTTCTTCAGCCTCGGTCGGTTCGGTCATCGGGGATCACCTCCGTTCGGCGGAGACGGTCGCGCAGGGCGGCCACGGCATGGTGCAGGCGGCTTTTGACGGTGCCGCCGGGTAGTTCCAGCAGCTCTGCGATGTCGTTGACCGACAGGTCTTCGTAGTAGCGCAGGCTGAGTATCTGGCGCTGGTGGCGGGGCAGGGAGCTGAGGCCGTCCGCCACCGCGAGAGCGAGGGCGCGGTCCTCGTCGGAGTGCCCGGCGGTCGCCTGCCGTGCCCAGCGGGCGGCCAGCCGGGTGTGCAGGCCCTGGTCGCGGGCGCCGGCTCGGTGCCAGTCCGCGGCGACGCGGGCGGCGACGACGCTGCTCCAGGCGGACGGGTTGCGCACGGCCGCCCGGTTCGGATCGGCCTGTTGCTGTAACAGCCTCAGCCGTACCTCCTGTACGCCGTCCTCCAGATCACCCCATGGCACGCCGCCCAGCGCCAGCACGGCCCGTACCCGGGCCACATCGACGTCGCTTCCCTCGGCCGTTCGGCCGGCGGTGGCGTCCCCACCGGACCTGTGGTCGCCGGGGGTGTCTCCGGGATGGCGGGTGCGGGATGCCGCGCGGCGGCGTGCGGACATGGGTCCCTCCCTGTCTGGTCCCTGCTATGACGGAGCAGCACCCGCAAACGTTCAGTCGCACGCGGCGGCCGCCGCCGGTTGCCGGAGGGTGCTTTGATCCGGGAAGAACCGGTGGCTTGTCCGTCTCCGGCAGTGGGAGACGGCGTGGCGCCGCACGTGTCAGGCACAGCCTTCGCTCCGCGGTACGAAGCCGGACACCTCCGGTGTGCGTGGCGTGGCGGCGTTCAGCGCCTCGACGAGCGCGCCCTCACCGCGGCCGGCCAACTGGTGTTCCAGCGTGGCGCCCTCGTCAGCCGCATGTGCCGCGCTGCGGTGCCGTGCGGCCGACCGGACGTGTCCCTCCAGTTCGCCCCGGCCCAGGATGCCGTTGTCGAACGGCACCTCCGAGCCTTCTCCGAGCCCGCGCCACTGTGCGGGTTCGGGAACATCCCCCGGAGAGCACCTGGCCTCCTCCCAGGTGATCGCCATGACGTACCGGTGGCCTGTCTCGACCCGGGGCTGGTCGACCAGCGCCATCTTCGTGCGGTTTCCGGTGTCCCCGTCGAGGAACTGCCATCCCGTGGCGCTGTACTCCCAGACGTCCGGAGCCGGCCGGGGCGCGTCGGGCCGGGACCACAACACCTTGTCGACGGTCAGAGTGACGGTGCGGCCGATCGTGCCTTCCCCGCGCTCCAGCTCCACCGCGGTGGGCGCGATCTCGCTCTCTTCTGCGGCGGTGACGGCCACCACGTGGTCGGCGTAGGTCACCCAGTCGGAAGCCGTGCTGCTCGGCAGGTGGTCGGCGCCGTGGCCGAGGAGGACATCCGGGGAATCCGCCGGCGACTGACGGGCGTTGGCCAGCAGGCCCGCGGTCAAGGCGACGGCCGCGGCCGTCGCCGCGCCGAGAACGGTGAGGCGGCTTCTGCGCCGGGTGCGGCCAAGGCGGGAGGGCTCAATAGGTGGCATTGATGTTCTCCCGGTTGTTGGCCTTCAGTACGGCGTCGAACCGCGTGGGGGTCCGCAGACACCCGAGGCGGGAGTCGTCGTTGGACAGCAGCGGGCTGGCCTGTCTGCCGTGGGTCAGCCCGACCGCGTGGCCGGTTTCGTGGCAGGACAGGCCGGGGGTGTAGTTGCCGTTGCCGCGGATCCGTATGTACTGCTGGTCGCAACGGCGGTTGTCGGCTGCGTCGTTGCACCAGGTGACGCCGTCCGAGCTGGAGGGGAGGTTGGTGGATCCCTCCTGGTAGATGATGTCGGTCTCGCTGGTCCCGCTGAACTGCGGATTCGAGTCGTAGTGACGCGCCAGGTCGGTGGGCGCGTACTCGTCCCGCAGCATGTTGCTCACGGTCGTCCGGTCCGGAGACTCCAGTTCGTATGTCCCTGAGCTGTCCATGTAGTAGTACAGCGCCTCGTTGTCCGTCTGGCAGGAGAGGACTCCGTCACCGCCGTCGGGATCGTCACGGCAGATGCCACCCTGGTTGGCCGTCGGCCACATGTTGTCGGTGGCCGCCCCCCAGGCCACTGCCGTCACCATGAACAGGAACGCCGCTGCCAGCGCGGCTGTACCCCCTGCACGTGCGCGTACTAATCGTCTTTCGGGCACAGATCTCTCCTTCGGCTCGCCAGGCACGCGCGGTGGCACTGACGGCCGCGGAGCCGTCATCCCCTGGGCACCTGCCGGACGGGATCACCGGCGCGGGTCCGTGCCCCCGTACCCTCCGCGGCCTGCGCACTCCGCCACATTGACCCGCAAAGGGCCCGCTGGGTGCGGATGTTGCGAGGGAGCGTAGCCCTCCGCATGTCGGTCACCGAGGGAATTGCTGGGAAGTAACGGGTACGCCACCGGCGGCTCGGTAGGTGAGGAACGCCGTGCCGAGACGTTGACCTGCGGCGGTGCGTCCGGAGCGGAGAGACCCGCCGGCCGCTTGAGGCATGGGCGTTTCCGGCAGGGGCTTTCCGGCCGGCGGAGGGGTGCCGAGAGGCGGGGCGTGCGACGCGACGAGTTCGCTGCCGGGGCGCTAGCCGTAGCGTCCCGGCGGGGTGCTTACGGGGTGCCGGAGGGGGCCGTAGTGGTCTGTGCCGGGGGGTTTCGGTCTTCGGACGGGGTGCGGTACGCGCGTAGCGGGGCGTTGGCGGCGGCTATCGCCGCTATGGCCGTCAGGGCCGCCAGGCCGCCCGTCACCAGCGAGAAGGTGGCCGAGGTGGCGGAAGCGACCAGGCCGCCGCGGAAGTTGCCGAGTTCCGGGCCCGCCACCCCGATGACGTGTTCCACCGACGAGACCCGGCCCCGGTAGGCGTCCGGGGTTTCCAGCTGGACCAGGGCGCTGCGGGTGACGACCGAGATCGTGTCGGCGGCACCCGCCGCGGCGAGGCAGACGAGGGCCAGCCAGAGGGGGCCGGCGAGGCCGAAGCAGGCGAGGGCCAGGCCCCAGACGGCGGCGGCGGTCAACTGGACCAGGCCGCCGCGGCGCCAGCGGGTGACCGTGCCGGAGAGCAGTCCCGCCGTGATGCCGCCGACCGCGACGGCCGACAGGAACAGGCCGAGGGTCTGCGGGTTGCCGTCGAAGCGGACCTCGTTGACGAGGGGGAAGAGGGCGATCGGCATCGCGAGGAGGGTCGCGGACAGGTCGGTGGCCAGCGAGCCCCACAGGGTGTGGCGGCGCAGGACGATGCGCCAGCCGCCGCGTTCCGCCCGGCGCCTGCCGCCTTCGGCCCGTACGCCTTCGGGGCGCATCGCGGGGAGGCGGAGGACCGCGGCCACCGCGACGGCGATCGCCGCGGCCTGGGTGGCGTACGCGGCCGGGAGGCCCCAGCGGGCGATGATCAGGCCCGCCGCCGCCGGGCCGGCGAGCATCGCGAACTGGAAGGAGACGTTGTTCAGTGCCAGCCCCGCCGCCACCTGGTCGGGCGGCAGCAGGCGGACCGGGAAGGTGCGCCGGGCGGGGGCGCCGAGGGCGGCGCAGGCCGTGGCGACGGCGACCAGGGCGAGCAGGAGGACGACGTTCCTGTTGTCCGCCAGCGCCTGGGCGCACAGCCCGCCCGCGGCCAGCAACTGGCCCGCCGTCGTGGCCCGTACGAGCGCGCGGCGGTCCACCGTGTCCGCCAGGGTGCCGCCGAGGAGGCCGAACACCACCATCGGCAGGCCGGTGGCCAGGCCGATGGCGCCGGTGCCGACGGGGCTGCCGGTCAGGTCCCAGACCTGGGCGAGTACGGCCACGAGGGTGACCTGGGCGCCGAGTTGGGCGGCCGACGTGCCGATCCACAGGGCGCGGTACGGCGGACTGCTGCGCAGCGGGCGGGTGTCGAGGAAGCGGACGCGCCCGCTCATCGGTGAGGCTCGGTGAGGCGGTCCTCGATGCGCTCGCGCATCGACCGGTCCGCGAGCGCCGCTTCGACGTCCCGCACCACCGCGGTCATCGCGTACGGCAGCGCGTCGTTCAGCTCGCTGACCGCCGCGTGGGTCGCGCGCCACTCCGCTTCCAGGAACGGCACGAGCGACCGGCCGCGTTCGGTCAGGTCGATCCGGCGCGTACGGGCGTCGGGCCCCGGCTCCGAGGTGACCAGGTCCGCCTTGCGCATGGCCGCGATGGTCTGGCTGACCGCGGAGTGCGAGCGGTGCAGGGACTCGGCCAGCTCGCGGATGGTCAGGGGCCCGGTGTGGGCGAGGCGGATGAGCGGGTACGCGAACCGCGGGCGGACGCCCTCGATGCCGCGGTCCGTGTAGACCCGCTCGATCTCGGCGTCGAGGGAGGCCAGCAACGTGTGCAGGGCCTGCCAGGGGTCGGGCAGCTTGGTCGGGTCCGTAGATGTCACAGCGCTAATATAACAGCGCTTTTAGATTTCCCTTCACGCGGCGCCGTCTCTCCCGGTGCCGCGGTGGAGCGCGTGCCTGGTCCGGAAGGCGCCCGGCGGGAGTCCCACGCGGCGCGTGAAGAGCCGGGTGAAGTGCCCCGGGTCGGCGTAGCCGATGCGGCGGGCGATGGACGCCACCTTGAGGTCCGTGGTGGCGAGCAGGTCCTTGGCCGTGTTCAGGCGGGTGCCGAGGACGAAGTCCTTCGGGCTGCACCCCGCCGTGTACTGGACCTCCTCGCGCAGCTCTGCTAGCGGCAGCGACATCCTGCGGGCGTGTTCGGTCACGGAGACCGGCAGGTGGGCGGCGTGGGCGAGTTCCTCGACGACGGTCGGGGCCTGGGCCTGCGGGGTGGCGCGGGAGCGGCGCAGGACGGCGAGGAGTTCGTGGAGTCCGGCGGCGGAGGTGGCGTCGTAGGTGGGCTCGGTCTCGTTGCAGACGGTGGCGAGCTTGCGGATCGTACGGCGCGCGGGGGCGCCCGTGGCGAGGGGGACGACGGCCTCGTCCGGGGCGGGGATGAGGCCGCGCTGGGCGCAGGCGGCGACGGCGGGGCCGGTGAAGCCGGCATAGGCCACCGTCCAGCCGGGCTTCCCCGGCCCGTAGCAGTGCGGGACGCCGGGCAGCAGCCACAGCAGCGTCGGCCCGCCGACGCAGATCCGCTCCCGCCCGCCCCAGGAGAACCAGCCGGAGCCCGCCAGCAGGACCAGCGCGACATGGTGGTCCACCACGCGCGGCCCCACGCCGCGCGGCGGCATGTCCTGGATGGCGAGGGCCGTGCAACTCAGGCCCGCCTGCCGCTGTATCGCCGTCAGCACCGGCCGCCGCCGCCACCGTTCACGGCGCTCGTACCCAGGGGCCCAGTCGGTGTTCGCGACGTCGAGCCGAGCAACGCTGCTCATGCCTCTCCCGTACGGACTCGGTGATCGGTTCTGTAGGGGAAGAGCGCGTACGGGCCCGGCCGTCCCGCGATTTTACCCTTGCTTTACCAAAGTTTCGGCGGCAGTTCGTCAGTAGCCGAAGGCGGGCCCCTGGTAGCGGAAGCGGAGCGAGGCGGTCGCCTCGTAGTTCGCCGTCGTGCCGATGTCCGGGGAGTGCGGCTGCCCCTCGGCGGCGGCCTGCCAGTCGTTCAGCCCGAGGAACTGCCCGGAGGAGTCGCGCTGGGTGAAGGCGACCTTGTTGTCCTCCTCGGTGAAGTACTTCCAGTGGGCGGTGGCGGCGTCGGACGCGCAGGCGCCCTCCTGCTGGCTGACGGGGGCGCCGTCGGCGTCGCTGCCGGAGTGGGTCAGGCACATGCCTGTCGCGTAGTTGCGGATACGGACCTCCTGCACCGGCGGCAGGGAGACGAGCAGCTCCCACTGCTGGCTGCGGCCGCCGTCGCAGTCCGCCTCGTACGGCTGGGCGCCCGCGGCGGAGCCGATGTCCATGCACCGCCCGGTGGAGGCGACCGGCAGCATGGTGCGGTCGTCGGCGGGCGGGGACCAGTCGGGCGGGGGGCCGGCGTCGTCGTCGTTGCCGGCGGGCGGCTTGCCGGAGGCGGTGGGCCCGCGGTCCGGGTCGCCGTCCCCGTCGCGGTCCTCGTCCTTGCCGGCGTTCAGCCCGTCGGTGCGGTCGGCGGAGGCGGTGGGCGGGGGGTCGTCCGGGTCCTCGTCCTCGTCCCCGGCCCCGGACTTGCTGCGCTCCGCGGTGGGGCTGGGGCCGGTGGTCGTCGCGGTGGGGGCGGGCGGCGGGGGCGGGGGATCGCCGCCACCGGGCAGGGTGGTGTACCCGGTGACGACGATGACCAGGACCGCGGCGCCGACGGCGGCGGCCTTGGCGGCGGCGGCCAGCCCGGTGGCCGCGGTGGCGCCGGCCGCCCCGGCGCCGGCCGCGCCGCCGGCGGCGGCGGAGCCGACCGTGGTGACGGCACCGCCCGCGCCCCCCGCGGCACCGGAGGCGGAGCCGCCGGACGCGGTACCGGACGCGGTACCGGAACCCGTGCCGCCGGAGGCGCCCGCCGCCGCGGGGTCCGCGGCGCCGGAGGCGACCGAAGCGCCCGGCGCACCGGCGGCGTCGGAGACGGCCGGGGTGCCCGAGACGCCCGGCGTGCCCGAGGCGGCCGACGCGCCCGCATCCCCCGCCCCCGAACTCCCCGCCGGCCGCGGCCCGTACGCCGTACCCGCCCACAGCAGCAGGCTCGCCGGCAGCGCCGCGCTCAGCGAGCTGTTCAGCTCCCGCAGCTCCGCGTTCGTCCGCCGGCAGCGCCGGCACACCGCCAGGTGGTGCTCCAGCCCCCGCTGCGCGCGCCGCCGCCGGCCACCGCGCCGTACCGACGCGGCCAGCAGCCCCGTGTAGTGCCGGCACTCCGCCGGCGCCCCGGCGTCCCCCGCGCGCTCCGCGAGGTACGCCTCACGCAGCCCCTCCCGCGCCCGCGCCGTGAGCGACGCGACGCCGCTGGTCGTCAGGCCCAGCAGCGGCGCGATGCGATCCGGCGACTCGCCCTCGACCGCCGAGTGCCACAGCGCCGTCTGCCACCGCTCCGGCAGGCTGCGGAACGCGCGCAGCACCAGGTTCGCGTCCTCGCGCCGCAGCGTCCCCTCCTCGCTGCTCTCCACGGTCGGCGCCCGCGTCAGCCAGCCCTCGAAGTCGGGGGACAGCTCGGTGCGCCGGGCGGTACGGGACCACGCGGCCGCGGTCCGCCGCACGCTCGTCAGCAGGTACGGCCGCCACGGTCCGTCGGGTCCGCTGCCACCGCGCACCGCGCGCAGCGCACCGGCGAACGCCTCCGACGTCAGGTCCTCCGCGGTGTGCGGGTCCCGCGTGCAACTGCGCGCGTACGCCAGCACGGCGGCGCGGTGCCGCCGGTACAGCTCGTCGAGCGCCGCGTCGGCGGTGCCGGGGAGCGCCTCGCGTATCAGGGCGGTGAGGTCGGCGTCGCCGGCGGCGGCGCCGGGCGCCGGAAAGGCGGTCGGGCTTTCTGACATGGCGGTCATTCCATGAGGGAGGAGAGGGCGAAAGAACGCTTGTCGGGGAGAGAGCGGGTCGCGGGCGGCTCGTCCCGCGACGATGCGAATCCGTTATGCGGGCGGGATGTCCACCCGGCAAAAGTGCAAGTGCCCGCGGTGACGGGGACCTTGGCTTGCCATGTGACGTGTGTAATTTTACATGGCACAACATCCCGTGTGCATGACAGCCAGGCCCTCCACGTCAACTCCGGCTGTCGCAGCGGCCCGTCCGCAAGACGACGGCGCCGGGTACGCGGAACTCACGAACTCGGAGGCTCACTTGATAGCCAAACCCCCCATTTCGAGAACGGGGTTCTACCTTCTGGTAGTCGCCCTGGTCATGTGTCTGGGGGCGGGGTACGCACTGGTCGCCCCCGCCGCGAAAGCCACCGCCGCGCCGGGCGGGGCGCCCGCGCCGAAGTCGCTCCCCGCACCCAAGCAGGCCACCCCCGACGCGGTCGCCGCCAGCCTCGCGCCCGGCGATCCCGCGACGACGGCCGAGCTGAAGGCGGACGCCACCCTCCTCCCGCCCCAGGAAGCCAACACCGACGCCACCGCGCGCAAGCTGGCCCGTACCGCGGCGGCCGGTCCCGATGCGGCGGAGTGCAACGTCAGCGACTTCACCTCCAAGACCGGCGCCGCGCTGGTCGACCAGATCAAGGCGTCGGAGACGGCGTGCGTCAACACGCTGTTCACCGTCACCGGCGGTGACGCGCGTGCGCTCTTCCAGGAGTCGCAGATGGTCACGGTGGCCGACGCCTACCGCGACCTCGCCTCCTCCTACCAGGGCGACAACAGCTCGTCGATCACCCAGGTCGTCCTGTACCTGCGCGCCGGCTACTACGTGCAGTACGGCGACCCCGACGGCGTCGGCGAGTACGGCCCGGCGCTGAAGACCGCCATCCAGGGCGGCCTGGACGCCTTCTTCAACTCGTCCCGCGCGTACGACGTGACGGAGGCCAACGGCCAGACGCTCTCCGAGTCGGTCATCCTGATCGACAGCGCCATGGAGAACGCCCGCTACCTGGAGGTCGTCAAGAAGCTGCTGACCGGCTACGACTCCTCCTACGACGAGTTCTACTGGATGGTCAACGCGGTCAACAGCACCTACACCGTGATCTTCCGCGGCAACTGGGTGCCGGAGTTCATCGACGCCGTGGCCGCCGACCAGAGCCTGCTCACCCTCCTGCGCGACTTCGCCACCGAGCACAAGGACCTGATCGGCACCGACAAGCAGTTCCTGACCACCAACGCCGGCCGCGAGCTGGGCCGGTTCCTCCAGCACGAGCAGCTCCGTGAGGCGGTCCGCCCGCTGGCCAAGGAACTCCTCGACGCCACCTCCCTCGACGACACCGCCACCGCGGCGCTGTGGGTCGGCGTCGCCGAGATGACCGACGCGTACGACAAGGAGAACTGCGATTTCTTCGGCACGTGCGACCTGCAGAAGCGCGTACGTGAGGCGGTGCTGCCGGTCAAGCACACGTGTGCCGACACGCTGGAGATCGCGGCGCAGAAGCTGACGGACGAGCAGCTCGAACTGGCCTGCACGAGCATGCTCGGGCAGGACGAGTTCTTCCACGGCGTGGCCAAGGACAACGGCCCCGTCGCGGACGACAACAACACCAAGCTGGAGGTCGTCGCCTTCGACTCCAGCCTCGACTACCAGACCTACGCCGGCGTCATCTTCGGCATCGACACCAACAACGGCGGCATGTACCTGGAGGGCGACCCGGCGAAGGAAGGCAATCTGCCGCGCTTCATCGCCTACCGCGCCGAATGGGCCGACGACTTCGAGATCTGGAACCTCAACCACGAATACACGCACTACCTCGACGGCCGCTTCAACATGTACGGCGACTTCGAGGAGAACATGAAGACCCCGACCGTCATGTGGGTCGAGGGCTTCGCCGAGTACATCAACTACTCGTACCGCGACCTGCCCAACGAGAAGGCGATCGAGGAGGCGGGCAACAACACCTACGCCCTCAGCACGCTCTTCGACACCACCTACGAGAACACCAACACCACCCGCACCTACCAGTGGGGTTACCTGGCCGTCCGCTACCTCATCCAGTCCCACCCGGATGACGTCGCCACGCTGCTGGGCCACTACCGCACCGGTGACTGGGAAGCCGCGCGCACGCTGCTGACCAGCACCATCGGCAACCGCTACGACGCCGACTTCGCCGACTGGCTGAGCAAGTGCTCGGCCGGCGACTGCGGCACCGCCGCCGCGCGGTAGACCCCGCGAAGAGCCGGTGCCCCGTCCGCGACCCGCGGGCGGGGCACCGGCCCCGTCCGCGGGCGCTCTCCGGGGGCGCACGGCTCAGCCCGTGCTGGCGCGGACGACCGGTTCCGCCGGCACCAGCAGCCCGCGGCCCGGCACCGCCTCGCCGCGGACCTGGGCCAGCAGGCGGCGTACCAGCTCGGCCGCGATCCGGCGCAGCGGCAGCCGCACGGAGGTGAGCGGCGGGTGCAGCAGCCGGCAGATCGGGCTGTCGTGGAAGCCGACGACCGCGACGTCCCGGCCCACGGCCAGCTGCTCCGCCCTTATGGCCTCGTACGCCGTGAGCGCCAGCATGTCGCCGGCGGCGGCGATCGCCGTGGGCCGGTCGCCGCCGTGCAGCAGGGCGCGTACGGCGGCGACGGTCTCGGCGGCGTCGTCGCGGGCGGCGGTCAGTTCGAGCGCCTGGGACGCGTCCAGGCCGTGCGCCGCCACGCCGCGGCGGAAGCCCTCGCGGCGGTCGGCCATCCACGGCAGGTCCGCGGGGGAGCCGAGGAAGGCGACGCGGCGGTGCCCGCGCTCCGCCAGCAGCGCGACGACGTCGGCCATCGCGCCGGTGTTGTCGAGGTCGACCCAGTGCTGCGGGGTGTCGGGCGCCGTCCGGCCGAACGCCACGAACGGCACGCCCGCGCGGGCGACATGCTCCACCCGCACGTCGCCGCTGAGCACGTCGGAGAGCACGAAGCCGTCCACCTGGCGGGCGGCGATCAGCTCGTCGATCGCCGGCCGCGGGTCGGTCGCACCGTGCGCCGGGCGGAACAGCAGCACCCGCTGGCCCTCCGCGCCCGCGGCGTCGACCAGCGCCTCCAGGAAGCCGCCCATCAGCGGGTTGGGGTCGAACGGGTCGTCGACGGGGGCGAGATACCCGATCGTGCGCCGCGAGCCGGTGCGCAGCGACCGGGCCGACTGGTCCGGCTGGTAGCCGAGCCGCTCGATCGCCTCCATGACGCGCGCGAGGGTGTCGCGGCGGACTCGCTGGGGGGCGTTGAGCGCGTTGGACACGGTCTGCCGGGAAACGCCGGCTGCGCGCGCCACCTCCTCGATGGTGGCTCCGGCGCGGCGCGGCCGGCGTTTTCCCTGCGTCATCTGTTCTCCGTGTCTCGCGGTGGCCCGGGCGGGGCCGCCGGTGGGGGCGGTGCGGTACGGACTGGTCGTACGGTTCGGACTGGTCGTACGGTACGGGCGGCCGGCGCCCGGCGGCCGGTGCCGCCGGGGCGTACGGTACGCAACGGGCGTCAGCCCGCCGCGGCCGTCCGGACCGCCGCAGCGTCCGCGGTACGGGCCGTCGCCGCGAGGGCCGCGGCCGGAGCCGCCGCCGGGGCCCCGGTCCTGGTCAGCGTCAGCAGCCCGCCGCGCGGCACCGCGACCGTCGACCCGCCCGGCACGTCGCCGGCCTCCAGGTCGATCCTGCCCTGCCGCACCAGCCGCCCGCGCGCATCCCTGACCTCCGCCTCCGCCGTGCCCTCGCCGCCGGTGAGCCGCACCTCCGGATCGGCGTCACCGTTGGCGACCAGCAGCTCGCGCCACTGCCCGCCGTCCACCGCGACCGGCAGCGGCGCGTACCGCGCGACCACCACCGTCGCGCCGCCGTCCGCGGTGACCATCGGGTAGCCGAGGTCGGGCCTGGACGGGCGCAGCGCGCCCAGCTGGAGGACGTCGGCGCGGTCGCGGAAGACGCCGAGCCAGAACGCCAGCGCCTCCCGCTGCCCCGGCGTCTGCGCCGCCAGGTCCACCGATATCTGCGGGACGGCGAACAGCACGTCGATGAGCTGGCACGCGACCCGCTCCGCCGGCTCCGCCGGGTGCCACATCAGCATGTCCGAGTGGACCGCCACGGGCCCGGCGACCAGCCGCACGTCGACCGTGCGCTGCCGGTTCTCGACGGTGGACAGCGGGCAGTCGGTCGCGCGCACCATGCTGGCGTACGGCCACAGCCCCGGGCTGACGTACGGCTGGCGGTGCTCGACCATCGCCTCCGGGTCCGCGGCCGTGATGCGCTCGTGGATCCGGCCGAGCAGCCGCTCCACGCCCTCGGAGACCGTCGCGCAGTCGGCCTCCGGGCCGGGCGCGGGCGGCTCGGGGGCCACGAACCAGTCCACGAAGTCGATCTTCAGCCCGTCCATGCCCCACTCCTCGACGGCGCGCGCGAGGCGGTCGGCGAGATGCTCCCGCACGACCGGATAGCGCGGGTCGACGACGATGGCGTGCAGGTGGTCGACGCGGGTCAGCGCGTAGTCCTGGAACTTCTCCCACACCGAACTCTCCCGCCCCACGAACGGCAGGGCGTACCAGAGGAGATACGCCACACCCAGCTCGTTGACCCGCCGCACGTGCGCGGCCGTGTCCGGCAGGGAGACCGGCTCCCAGTCGCCGCAGTGGCCGTAGCCGCGGGTGCGGTCCGCGGTCATCCAGCCGTCGTCCACGATGACCGTGTCCAGGCCGAGTTCCTTGCCGAGCGCGGCCTGCGCCTCGACGGCGGCGGGGCTGACGTCCTGGTGCATCGCGTACCAGGTCGAGTACGCGGGCCGGCGCGCCGCGGCCGGGACGCTGACCGTACGGTCGCCGAGCCACCAGTCCGCGACGCCGGCGAGGCAGCTCGCGAAGTGCCGGCCGGAGGTGTCGACGCGTACGGTCACATGCCCGGCCGCCTGCATCCAGCAGCGGAACTCCCCGCTCTCCTCGACGACCCCGGCCCCGGCCAGCACCTCCGTGCGGTCCGCGGCGAAGACGCACAGCCCTGCGTCGCCCGTGCCGACCAGGGCGGCGACGGGCGCGCCGCGCGCCAGGGACACCTGCCGGGGCGCGGCCCAGGCGGTGGGCAGCCAGGTGTGGCCGCGGGTGTCGGGGGTCCAGAACGCGGTCGCGTCGACGCACGGCACGCGCCACTCGACGCGGACGTCGCCGGGGCCCGAGACCGTGATCTCGACGATGCCGTCCGCCGCCGCGCTGCGCGTCACCTCGCCGGTGACCAGCAGGTCGAGGCCGCCGGCGGAGAGCTTCCGCGGCCGGCCGGAGGCGGCCGCCGGGGCGTGCGGTTCCCAGATCTCTTCCATGCCTTCTTTCCTCTAACCCTTCGTCGCCCCGGCCAGCAGGCCGGAGATGAACTGCCGTTGGAGGACCAGGAACAGCACCATCATCGGCAGGGCGGACACCGCCGTGCCGGCGAGGATGGCTCCGTAGTCGGTGCTGGTCTTCATGCCGTGCAGCGTCGCCAGCGCCACCGGCAGGGTCTGCATGTCGGGGTTGCGCAGCGCGATCAGCGGCCACACGAACTGGTTCCACGAGCCGAGGAAGAGGAACACGGACAGGGCGGCGAGCACCGGCCGCATCACGGGGATGACGACGCTCCACAGCACCCGCAGCTCGCCGGCGCCGTCCACGCGGGCGGCGTCGAGGAGTTCGTCCGGCAGCCCGCTGAGGGCCTGGCGCATCAGGAAGATCGCGAACGGCACGCAGAGGCCGGGCAGCACGATCGCCTGGTAGCTGTCCAGCAGCCGGAAGTCCATCATCATCTGGAACAGCGGCACCAGCATCACCTGCTCGGGCACGACCAGCGTGGACAGCAGCAGGGCGAAGAGGACCGTACGGCCGCGGAAGCGGAACTTGGCGAACGCGTACCCGGCGAGCAGCGCGATGACCAGCGCCCCGAGCGTCTGCAGTCCCGCGATGGCCAGCGAGTTGCCGAGCACCCGGACCAGGCCCACCTTGTCCTGGAGGGTGGCCAGGTTCTCGCCGAGGTGGCCGCCGGGCACGAGCTTCGGCGGCCAGGCGAAGATGTCCGAGTTCTCCTGGGTGGCCGAGACGATCAGCCAGTAGAAGGGGGCCACCGACAGGCCGGTGAGCGCGGCCAGCAGCAGCGTCAGCGGCAGGCCGCGCAGCCGCAGCACCCTGGTCATTCGCGTTCTCCCATCAGCTTCATCTGGACGGCGCCGAAGACGACGACGATCAGCGTGAGCGCGTACGCGATCGCCGAGGCGTAGCCGAAGTCGAAGTAGTGGAACCCGTTCTCGTACAGGTACATCGAGACGGTGAGGGTGGCGTTGTCCGGCCCGCCGCGGGTCAGGACGTACGGCTCGTCGAAGAGCTGGAGCGTCCCGATGGTGGACAGCACCACGGTGAACAGCAGGATCGGGCGCAGCGCCGGGACGGTGACGGACCAGAACCGGCGCACGGGGCCGGCGCCGTCGACCATGGCCGCCTCGTACAGCTCCTTGGGGATGCCCTGGAGGCCCGCGAGGTAGATCACGGCGTTGTAGCCGGTGTAGTGCCAGGTCATGACGAGGACGACGGCCATCCGGGCCCAGAAGGGGCTGCCGAGCCAGTCGACCTTGGGCAGGCCCACGCCGCCGAGCACCCAGTTGAGGGCGCCCTGCTCGCGGTTGAGGAGGTACGCGAACATCACGCCGGTGGCGACCAGCCCGGTGACCGCCGGCATGAACACCCCGAGCCGCCACACGGCGCGCCAGCGCACGAACGCCGAGTTGAGGCCGAGGGCGAGGAGCAGGGCCAGGCCGAGCATGACCGGCACCTGGACGGCCAGGATCAGGCCGGTGTTCTTCAGCGCCGTCCAGAACAGCGGGTCGTCGAGGAGGCGGCGGTAGTTGTCGAACCCGGCGTTGCGGGTGTCGGCGCCGGAGCCGGTGGTGAACGACAGCCGCAGCGAGGCGAGGATGGGGTACGCCTTGAACACGGCGAAGGTGGTCAGCGCGGGCGCCAGCAGGAGGTACGGCATGGCGCGCCGCATGGTGAGGCGCCGCGGTTTCGCCGGGGACCGCCGGGCCAGGGCGGCGGTGCTCATGCGAGCGAGCGCCGGGTCTGCTGGGCCAGTTGCTCCGCGGCGTCCTGGAGCACGGCCTGCGGGTCGCCGCCCTTGACGAGCACCTTGACCTGCGCGTCGCTGGCGAGCTTGAGGGCGCGGGCGTAGTCGCCGGAGTAGTACGTGGCGTCGGCGCCGTCGTCGAGGAGCTCGGTGAACGTCCGCAGCACGGCCTGGCCGCCGTAGTACGGGCGCTCCTCGGCGTACATCGGGTCGTCGTACGCGGCGGACAGGGCGGGGAAGACGCCGCCGGAGTCGAACATGTCGTTCATCGAGCGGGGCCTGGTGAGCGCGTACTCGACGAACTTCCAGGCCGCCTTCTGGCGCGGGCTGGAGCCGGCGACGGTGAGGTAGGTGGAGTTGACGATCGCGGACCGCTTGCCGCCGTCGGTGACGGCCGGGGGCCGGGTGAGCCGCCACTTGCCGGACTGGTCGGGGAACTGGTCCTCCATGTAGTGCGCCGCCCACGCGGCGAGCGGGGAGACGGCGACCTTGTCCGCCGAGACGAGCTTGGACCAGCCCTGTTCGCCGGAGGAGTCGCCGATCAGGCCGGCGTCATCGAGGCGCTTGACGATCGTGAGGGCCCGTACGGCCTCGTCGGAGGCGAGGGTGATGTTCCCGTCGAGGTCGAAGTAGAAGGCGCCCTGGAGCTGCATGAGCGACTGGAGGAAGTCGCAGTCGGGGCCGGGGGAGGCGGGCTTGTTGAGCCCGATGAGGTACGCGCCGGGGTTGGCCGACGTGAAGTCCTCGGCGGCGTCGATGACGTCGTCCCAGGTCGCGAAGGCCGTCGGGTCGAGCCCTGCCTTGTCGAACATGTCCTTGCGGTAGAAGAAGCCGAGCGGGTTCACCTCCCACGGCATCGCGCGGGCCTTGCCGTCCTCGTCCAGGACGGTCGGCCACAGGCCCTTCGCGAACCGGTCCTTGTGCGCGTCGGCGCCGAGGGCGGACAGGTCGGCGAGGCCGCCGGGGAACTTCTCGACGTAGCCGGGGAAGTAGTCGCAGCCGATGTGCAGCACGTCCGCGAGCCCCTGGCCGCCGGAGGCCATGCCGACGGTGATCTTGTCCCAGATCGCGGGGTTGCCGACGTCCCGTACGTCGACGGTGATGCCGGGGTTGTCCTTCTCGAAGGCGGGGACGACGCCGCGGAGCGCCTCGGCGGCGGTCGTCCAGGACCAGACGGTGACCTTGCCGGTGTCGGCGTCACCGCCGGCGGCGGAGGGGGAGCCGGAACCGGTACACGCGCCGAGCGCGGAGCCGGAGGCGAGGGTGAGGAGGCCGGCACCGGAAACGCGGAACAGATGGCGACGGGATATGCCTGACATGTCTGACTCCTTGGCGCACAGATGGGGCGAGGGTCGGGTCAACTCCGCCGGGAGCCCGCCGCCCGGAGGGCGGAGGCGAGCAGGGCGGAGGTGTCGGGGTGGGTGGTGGCGTGGGGGGAGAGCCGGATCCAGTCGCCGCGCAGGGTCGTGACGAGGCCGGCGTCGAGGAGGGTGCGGTGGAGGAGGGCGGGGTCGACCCCGGGGAGGCGGAGCCGCCCGATGGCGGCGGCGGGGGCGCTACGGCCACGGGGGGCGCTGCCGTTACGGGGGCGGGCATGGCCGCCGCTACGGGGATGGCTGCCGCTCGCCACCTCGGCGCCCTCGGCGAGGGCGGCGTCGAGGAGGTGGCCGAGCGACTCGGCGGCGAGCCCGGCGATCTGCTTGACGCCGACGGCTCGTACGAGGTCGAGGCCGGTGCGCAGCGCGGTGACGGCGGGGCCGTCGGGGTTGGTGAACTTGTGCGCGGCGGCGCCGGGCAGGGCGGGATGGGGGTGGGCGGACGCCCCGAGGGGATCCTGCACCCCGGACCACCCGCCGAGCCCGGGCCGGAGCAGATCGGCCACCCGGTCCCGTACGAGGAACAGGGCGGCACCCCACCCGGAACGCAGCCACTTCTGCCCCCCGGAGGCGAGGACGTCGGCGGCGTCGACGGCGAACTCGACGACGCCGAGGGCCTGCACGGCGTCGACGACGAGGACGCGGCGGGGACCGATGAGGTCCTTGATCTCGGCGAGGGGGGTGCGGAACCCGGTGGCGGCGTCGACGGCGCAGACGGAGACGGCGAGGAGCCGGTCGTCGAGATGCGGCCGGACGGTGTCGGCGGTCAGCGGCCCGTCGACCATGCGCACGCGGAGCCCGGCGTGCCGCTCGGCGACGCGGAGCCAGGGATAGACGACGGCGGGGAAGTCCCCCCGGGAAACGAGCACGTCACCGGACCCGCGGAGGGCGTGGGCGGCGGCGAACATCCCGTGGGAGGTGGAACTGAGCAGGGTGACCTCCCCGGGGGAGGCGTCCAGCAGTTCGGCGGCTCCCCGGGAGGCGGCGGCTTCCTCGGCCTCGAACTCGGCTAGGGCTTCGTAGGGCCGCAGCATGGAGGAGTGGGCGGCGCGGGCGAGGACGTCGCGGACGTCGGCGGACACGGGCCCGAAGCGGGCGAAGTCGAGGTAGCCGGCGGGCTCGTGGAAGCGCCGCAGGTAGGCCTCGATTTGATCGTTCATATTACGCAAGCTGCCGTTTCATGTGATGGAACCCCCAAGATTTGATCGTTCAAACTAGCAGCGGGTGGAAACCCGAACAAGAGAGGGAACGAGAGAAGAACGAGAGGGCGTGGAGGGCCGCCACGGTGAGGGCAAAGCCGCAACGGCCCGCTGGGGCGCGTCATCCTGGGTTGCGACGCACAATGTGCGGATGACGTACACCGAGGATCCGGCCGCCGCACACGCCTGGGCGGCTCTGGGGGGCCGGGGCCAACTGGTCGAGAGGGTGTGCTTTGAGGGGGCCGGCACTGTCCTGCCGTCGCGTTTGCCCGTGAGGGAACTGGCGCGGGCCTGCGTGGGGGTGTCTTCGCTGGCGGCGGCGGAACTGCTGGCCCTGCGCAACCGCGTGCCGGTGCCGGCGGTGCGGGTGAACGAGGCGGCGGTGGCCACCGCGTTCGTCAGCGAACGCCACCTGCGGATCGACGGCCGGGCGCCGACGTCGTTCGCTCCGCTGTCCGGGTTCTGGCAGGCAGCCGACGGCTGGGTGCGTACCCATGCCAACTACCCGCACCACCGTGCCCGTCTGCTCCGTGCCCTGGGCATCGCGGACACGGGGCAGGACCAGGTGTTGGTGGATGTGCTCGCGAAGGAACTGGCATCGCGTCCGGCTCGGGAGGTCCAGGAGACCGTCTACGCGGGAGGCGGGCTGGCCGTGGCCGTGGCCACCGCACCCGCTCCGGCCGGACCCGCTCTGGTCGAGACGCGGCACGTGGGCCGGGGCGGCCCCCGGCTGCTGGCGCCCGCGTCCGTGCCGGCCCAGGGAGTGCGGGTGCTTGACCTCACCCGCGTCATCGCCGGCCCCGTCGGCACCCGCACACTGGCGTTGCTGGGCGCCGACGTGTTGCGCGTGGACGCCCCGCAGCTCGCGGAGGACGAAGACGCCCACGCTGACACCGGCATGGGAAAGCGCTCCACGCTGCTCGACCTCGCCGGCTCTGGCGACCGGCGCGTCTTCGAGGGTCTTCTCAGCCGGGCCGATGTCGTGGTGACCGGCTACCGCCCCGGTGCCCTGGACCGGCACGGACTGGCTCCCGACGCGCTCCAGGCCCGGCACCCCGGCCTGATCGTCGCGCAACTGTGCGCCTGGGGCTGGTCCGGCCCCTGGGCCGAGCGCCGCGGCTTCGACAGCCTGGTCCAAGCCGGTACCGGTATCGCCGCGATCGAGGCGGCGGCCGACGGCCGCCCCGGCGTACTGCCCGCGCGCAGGCGCTGGACCACGGAACCGGGTACCTGCTCGCCGCCGCCGTCCTGCGTGCGCTGAGCGACCGCCAGGCCACCGGCGGCGGGCGGCATCTTCGGCTCTCCCTGGCGGGCACGGCGTCCTGGCTGCTGCATGGCATCCGCTCCGCCCCCGCCCGGGGCGAAGCCGCCCTCCACGACCCCGAACCCTGGCTCACCGAGACCGAATCGCCCTACGGCCTGCTGCGTCATGCTCTGCCCCCGGTCCACTACGACGGCGCACCCGCGAACTGGAACCGCGCACCTACCCGGTGGGGCACCGATCTGCCGAACTGGACCTGAACGGAAGCAGATTGCCGGCGATAGCGGCGTCGAGACCACGCTTGAGGCCGTTGCTGCGCGGTGGCACGCATCCCGGGTGGTCTTCGCGGGGATCCGCGGCGTGAAGCCGTGGCGGGTGCAGACCGCCGTCAGTGCGCTCCGGCAGTGTGCGCAGCCGCCGATCCACGGTGAACCGCGGTGGTCGGCCACGGTGTCGTCCGGGTGACGGCTGACCAGGTGGATCGGGTCGTCCGTCACGTGGGTCAGGCGGAAGCCGTCGTCCTCCAGCGGGGCGTGTGCGTAGCGGAAGACCAGGGCCACGTCCGCGTCCCCCCGGCGCGGCATCTGCCGTGGCGCGCCACCGCTGCGAGCACCTTCAGGTGGACGAGGTTCAGCACATATCAAGGATATTGATGCGATCGTCGGTGTTTTGGCATTGGACGTCATTACTCCGGTCCGGCCATGCTCTCCGCATCAGTCGACCCGACTCCCCGAGGAGCACCATGAGCAAGGTCAGATGCCATATCTCGATCTCCCTCGACGGCTACGTCGCCGGCCCCCGGCAGAGCGAGGAGGAGCCGCTCGGTGTCGGCGGCGAGGGGCTGCACGACTGGGCGATTCCGCTGGCCGCCTGGCGTGAGCTGCATGACCTGGAGGGCGGTGCGGTCAGCGCCAGTACCTCCGTGTTCGAGGAGTCCACCGACAACATCGGCGCGGCCGTCATGGGCCGCGGCATGTTCGGTCCCGTGGGCCGGGGTCCGTGGGCGGAGGACGAGCCGTGGAACGGCTGGTGGGGCGACAACCCGCCGTACCACTACCCGGTCTTCGTCGTCACCCACCACCCGCGCGCGGCCGTCGAGATGGAGGGCGGCACCACCTTCCACTTCGTCACCGGCGGCATCGAGTCCGCGCTCGCGCAGGCGAAGGAGGCCGCCGGCGGCAAGGACGTGATGGTCTGGGGCGGCGGGCAGATCGTGGGGCAGTACCTGGCCGCCGGCCTCCTCGACGTGCTCGAACTGCACGTCGTCCCCATCCTCCTCGGCGGCGGCTCCCGCCTCCTCGACGACCTCGGGGATACGGACGTACGGCTGGAGCAGGTCCGGGCCGTCGAGGGGGACGGGGTCGCCCATCTCAAGTACCTGGTTCGGTCCTCCGGGCGCTGAGGAGCAGCATCGCCCCCGCCGTCGCCACCAGCAGCGGCACCGCCGCCGTCCTCGGGGCGTACGCCAGCAGCAGACCGCCGACCAGGCCCCCCGCCAGCAGTGCCGCCAGGATCGCCGTGCGCAGGCCGGCGTGCTTGCGGTCGCCCTGGGCCAGGCCGGAGATCAGCGACGTCAGCGTGCCCGTGACGAACGTCGTCGTGATGCCCGCCCGGTCCAGGCCCCGCGCCGCCGCCGTCTGGACGCCCATCGCCGTCGCCGACGCGGCGATCAGGCCGGCGCCGGCGGCCGTGCCGGGGGCGGCGTCCGCCGCCCCCCAGCCGGCGAGGAAGAGGACGTGCAGGGCGAGGCCGACGGCGAGGACCCGGGCGGAGCCGGCCGGGCGGGTGCGCAGCAGGCGGGTGCGGAGCAGGCGGAAGCCCGCGAGCATGCCGAGGGCGAAGCCCGCGAACGAGGCGGTGCAGCGCAGCACGTCGCCCCGCAGCACCTCCTGCCACGACTCGTCCGACGTGGCCGCCATGCCGACGAGCACCAGGTTGCCCGTCATGTTCGCCGTGAACACCCCGCCCAGGCCCAGGAACGAGATCGCGTCCGTGATCCCCGCCGTGACGGTGAGGAGGATCAGGGCCGTGTCGGTTCGGAAGGTCCCTCCGCGCCCCGGGGGCGCGACCGTCCGGCGGGGCTCCGTCTCAGTCGTCGTCACGCGGCCCCCGTCGCCACCTTCCGCTCGAACGCCGCCAGCGCCGCGGCGCCGACCGCCTTGTCCTGGTCGCCGTTGCCGCCGCTCACGCCCACGGCGCCGACGACCTCGCCCTCGTACACGATCGGGAACCCGCCGACGAACGCCGCGAAGCGGCCCGGGTGCATGTGCTGGATGCCGAACGCCTCGTTCCCCGGCAGCGCCGGGCCCTTCGGCTCCTCGTTGAACAGGTGCGTGGCGCGCTGGTGGCCGGCCGCCGTGAACGCCTTCGCGATGGCGATCTCCACGCCCGTCAGCCGCGCGCCCGTCATGCGGTGCAGGGCGATGGGGTGGGCGCCGTCGTCGGCGATGCAGATGGTCTGCCTGACGCCGATCCTGGCCGCCTCGGCCTCGGCGGCCTCCAGCATGACCAGGGCGTCTTCGAGGGTCAGTCGGTGGATCCTGTGCATGGGGTTCCTTCCTCAGTACGCGCAGTAGACCGTCTTCGTGTCCGTCACGAACTCCAGTGCCGTCCGCCCCCCTTCGGGGAACGCCCCGGAGCTGGACGCGCCCCAGCCCCCGAACGGCGGCGCGACGCCGTTGCCCGTCGTGCGTTCGTTGACCTTGACCACCCCGCAGCGCGCCGCCCGCAGGAAGCGGTGCGCGGTGCCGAGGTCGCGGGTGTGGATCGCGGTGACCAGGCGGTGCGGGTCCGCGTTGATCTCGGCGAGCGCCTGCTCCGGGCCCTCCACCGGCACCACCGACAGCAGCGGCCCGAACAGCTCGCCCGTGTTCACCGGATGGTCCGCCGGTACGCCGGTCAGCACCGCCGGCAGCACCCAGTGCCCCGCCGGATCCGCCCCCGGCGCCAGCGATCCGCGCCCCGCGACGACGGCGCCCGCGGCGACGGCCGAGTCGAGCAGCCCGGTGAGGCGGGTGCGCTGCGCGGCGGTGGCGGCGGGGCCGATGTCGGCGCCCGGGTCGTCGCCGCGCCCGGCGGTCAGCTTCGCGGCCCGCTCCGCCAGCAGCGCGGTGAACTCCGCCGCCACCGGTCGCTCCACCAGCACCCGGTCCGTCGCGGTGCACACCTGGCCGGTGAGCCCGAAGGCCCCGGCGGCAACCTCCGCCGCCGCGCGCGGCAGGTCGGCGTCGGCGCAGACCAGGGCGGCGTTGTGCCCGCCCAGCTCGAACTGGACCCGGGCGGCGGGCCCCACCGTGGCGCGCAGCGCCGCGCCGACCCGGTCGGAGCCGGTGAACGTCACGGCCCGTACCTCCGGCGCCCCCGCCAGCGCCGCCATCGCCGCCGGGTCGTCGCCCTGGACGACCCGCAGCACGTCCTCCGGCACTCCGCCGCGATGGCAGGCCGCGGCCAGCCGGGCGCCGACGCCCGGGGTGACCGGCGATGGCTTGAAGACGACGGTGTTCCCGGCGGCGAGCGCGGGGGCGATCTTCCGGGCGGCCAGCGAGACCGGGAAGTTCCACGGCGTGACGGCCACGACGACGCCGAGCGGCACGCGCAGCGTCCACGCCGCGACACCAGGGCTCTCGCCGGGGTACGTCGCCCCCTCCACCAGGTACGCGAGCTGCGCCGCGAGCCGGAACTGCTCGACGGTCTTGGCCACTTCGCCGCGCGCGGCGCCGAGCGTCTTGCCCTCTTCGCGGCAGATCAGCTCCGCCAGCGGCGCCGCGTCCGCGGCGAGTTCGGCGGCGGCGCCGTGCAGCGCCTCCGCACGCCGCCCCGCGGGCGCCGCGGCCCAGCCCTCGAAGGCCCGGTGGGCGGTACGCACCGACCCGGCGGCCTGCGCCGGGGTCGCCGCGGCGACCTCGGTGACGGTCTCGCCCGGCGCCGCGGGGTCGGTCGAGCGGAGCACCGCCGGTTCGGCGGTCGGACCGGGCGCCGTCATCGCCCCGCTCCGGGCCAGGTCGTTTTGCCCGGACTCTGGTGCGCAAGTGCTTTTCTCGACAAGATGACCTCCACGTCCTCATCGGCCGGGCAGCGTGTCGTGGTTCCTCAAGACAGCCCCTAGCTTTGGCGTTTCCGGCCGACGCGGCTTCGTACAATCCGCACCATCGCCGCAGGAGGATGTAGGCAGATGGCACACGACACATCGCACAAACTGCACATGACGGTGGAATCGCTGCTGGCCGAGCCCGTGTTGCGCGGGCGGCTGCTGGGCGGCAAGGCCGGGCTGCGCCGCGAGGTGACCTGGTGCCTGCCGCTGGCCGAGCTGCCGCCGCCGCCCGGCGCCGGCCGGCCCGCCGCCGGTGAGGACCTCGCGGGCATCGCGGTCTACGCCCCCGCCGCCGAACTCGTCTCCGCCCCCGACTCCCGCCGGCTGCTCGCCGGGCTCGCCGCCCGCGGCGCCGCCGTCGTGCTGGCCCGGCTCCAGCAGGGCACGGAACCGGATCTCGGTCCCCTGATGCGCGCCGCCGACACCGCCGGGCTGCCGCTGGTGCGGCTGGCGCCCGAGGCGGACTACCACCGGGTCGGGCGGCTGGTGGCGGTGAAGTCGATCGCCGACACGGCGCACGTGCTGGAGTACAGCGTCCGCGTCCACCGCACCCTCGGCGAGGTCTTCGCCTCCGGCTCAGGACTGCCCGCGCTGGCGCGGTCGATGGCGACGCTGTCCGGCGGCTCGGTGCTGATCCTGGACCGCGGCGGCGAGCTGCTGGCCCGCGCGGAGCGCGACCGGGCGGCCTCGGACGCCGAGTGGCAGGAGCTGGCGGACGCCGTCCACGCCAAGGCGGGCACGGCCCGGCCGCACGCGCTGCGCGCCGGGCACCACCACGTCGCGGCCCGCGACCTCGACGTCGCCGCGCCGTGGGGCGAGCGGCTGCACGTGGTGTGCGCGCCGGTGGGCGTGGCGGGGGAGCCGTACGGGACGGTGGCCGTCGTCGAGCCGGTGCTCGCGCCGGAGTCGCACGCGCTCGCGCAGCACCGGGTGATCGTGGAGCAGGGGGCGCCGCTGGTGGCGTCGGAGATCCTGCGGCAGCGGTCGGTCACGGAGGCGGAGGAGCGCTCGCGGGACGACTTCCTGGACACGCTGGTGCACGGGCGGTTCACGGATGCACACGAGCTGGAGGCGCGTTCGCGGCACTACCGCTTCGACATGGAGGCGCGCCACGCGGTCTTCGTCGTCTCCATGCCGGCGGCGACCGCGGCGCGGGCGCAGGCGGTGCAGCGGGCCGTCGCGGGGGCGGCGGACGCGGCGGGCGGCGGAGCCGCCGGCGGCTCGGCCGGCGCGGGCCAGGGGGCGGCGGGAGCCGCGCCGGGGCACGGCCGGGGGTTCACCATGGCGACGCTGATGGGCCGGCTGCTGGTCGTCGTCGCCGAGTTCGCGGCGGCCGACGCCACGGCACCGTTCGACGCGCAGGCCGAGAAGTCGGCGCTGCAGCGGTACGGCCGGTGGCTGCACCGGCTGGTGACGGGCCGGGCGGACGCCGCCGCGCAGATCGCGTACGGCCGGGCCGCGGCGGGCGCCGCGGGGGTGGCGGCGAGCTTCCGGGAGGCGCGGATCACGCTGGAGCTGTCGGGCCGGGTGCAGGTGCCGGAGGTGTGCGGGTACGCGGAGCTGCGGGTGTTCGCGGCGGTCGAGGAGGCGGCGGCGAGCCCGCAGGGGCGGGAGTTCGCGCACGAGGTGCTGGAGCCGCTGCGCCGCGCGGACGGCCAGACGGGCAACCTGGAGCAGGTCGTGCTCGCGTACATCGCCGAGTCCGGGAACCTCAACGCGGCGGCGCGGCGGCTCCAGCTCCACCGCAACACGATGCTCTACAAGCTCGAACGGGCCTCGCGGGCGCTCCAGATGGACGTGCGTTCCGCGGAGACCCAGTTCACGGTGTGGCTGGCGCACCGCATCCAGACGCTCAACGACTCGCTGCGGGTGCTCCAGGCGGAGCTGTCGCCCCCGGCGTAGCGCCCGCCGCGCGGGCCGTACCCGGGGTGGGGCCGGCGGGCCGGGCGCGCCGTCGCCCGCACCCGCGGCGAACGGTGCGGGGCCGGGACGGTGTGTGCTGCCGCGACGCCGGGTCCCCCTCGCCGGTCGGCGGCTTCGCGCGGGTCCACTCAGCGGGTACGTACCGGAAGGTGCGGCTCCGGCACGGCCGCGGCGACGGGCTGCGGGTCCCTGCCCGCGAAGGAGAAGACGAAGGCCGCCGCCGCCAGGACCGCGCCGGTGCCGAAGACCCAGACGAGGCGCTCCGGTTCGGTGCCCAGCAAAGCGACGGAGGCGGTGCCGAGGGCGGTGGCGCCGAACCGTACGAGGTTGAAGAGCCCCAGCCCCGCGCCCGTACGCCCCGCCCGCGACCGGGACGCCCCGGTCGCCGCCGGGGTCTGCACGAACGCCACCCCCGCGCCCAGCGCCAGCAGCGCCGCGACCAGCGGCGGCGCCGCCCCGCGCCACCCGGCGACGGCGGCCAGCGCGCCGAGCCCGGCCAGCAGCGTCAGCAGCCCGCCGCGCATCGCGGCCCGGCCGCCGAACCGCTCGGTCGCCCGCCCCGCGACGGGCGCCAGCGACGCCATCGCCAGCGGCAGCGCCAGCACCACCAGCCCCGTGGTGCCCTCCGCCATGCCCTGCGTCTCGACCAGGTACACCGGCGCGGCGAGCAGCGTGGCCCCCAGCGCGTACATCTGCGCGGCGGCGGCGAACGACGAGCGCAGATACCGCACTTCGACCAGGTGCCGGGGCCGCAGGAACGCCCCCGGCCGGCCCCGCTCCACCCACAGGAACGCCGCGAGGCACAGCACCCCGCCGCCCGCGAGGCCCCAGACGGCGGGCGAGCCGACGCCCTGCGACGGCACCGCCGAGGTGGCGGCCAGCAGCAGGGCGGCGCCGCCGGTGACGGTGAGCGCGCCGCGCCAGTCCAGGCGGGTACGGGCCCGCTGCCCGGCGGCGGGCGGCGGTCTGGGCAGCAGCAGCCGGCCGCCGAGGACGACGAGCGCGGACAGCGGGACGATCTGCCAGAACACCGCGCGCCAGCCGAGGAACTCGGCGAGCAGCCCGCCGGTCGTCGGCCCGAGTGCCTGCCCGGCGCCGTTGGCCGCCGCCCACAGCGACAGCGCCCGCCCGCGCCGCTCCTCGCCGAGCACCTGCACCACCAGCACCATCACCACGGGCAGTACGGGCGCGGCGGCCAGGCCCTGGAGCATGCGGAACGCCACGAGCACCGGCAGGCTCGGCGCCAGCGCGGCCCCGGCGGAGCCGACGAGCACGCCGGTCATCGCCCAGCACAGCACGCGGCGGTGGCCGAACCGGTCGCCGAGCCAGCCGGAGACGGGCATGAGGGCGGCGAGGGTCACGGGGAAGGCGGTGGCGACGAGGACGCCGCGGCTGAGGGGGGCGTCGAGGTCGGCGAGGATGGACGTCATCGGGACGTTGACGACGGTGTTGGCCATCGTGGTGGTCACGGTGGCGGTCAGGACGGGCAGCAGCCCCCACCGGCTCGGCCGGCGGGCGGATCCGGCTTCGGCGGTGCCGGTCTTCCCGGGCGGTGCGGCGGGCTCTCGCGTCGCCGTGCCGCGGCGCCACGCGCGGACGTTCTTCATGGGCGTACGGCCGCCGTCAGTTCGACCTCCACCGGCGCCCCCGACGGCAGCGACCGCACCCCGATCGCCGAGCGCACCGGCAGCCCCGCCGCGGGCGCGGCCTCGCGGAGCCCGGCGGTGGCGCCGTCCGCGACGGCCGACAGGTCGGTGAACCCGTCGACGCACGCCACGTACACCGTCATCCGCAGCAGCCGCCGCAGCCGCCCCGCGTCGCCGTCCAGCGCGGCGACGACCGCCGCGACCGCGTTGCGCGCCGCGAGCCCGGCGGCGTCCCGGGCGACCGCGGGGTCGACGTCGCCGCCGACGAGCCCGGTGACGGTCAGCCGGCCGGCCACCCGCGGCGTCATCCCGGCGCTGAGCGCGAGCCCGCCGTCGACGACGGCGGCCCGGTAGTCCCCCTGCGGTACGGGCGCGGCGGCCCCGGGCCCACCGTCCCCCGCCCCGGCCTGTGCGGCGCCGGACGCGCCCGCCGCCCCTCCCGGCACCGGATCCCCCTCGGACACCGAACCCCCCTCGCCCACCGAAGCCCCCTCAGACACCGAGCGCCACCCCGTCCTGCCGCGGGTCCGCGCCGCCGAGCAGGCAGCCCCGTTCCGCGTCCGCCGAGATCACCATCGCGCTCCCGCCCCCGCCCCACGGCCCCGCGTCGGTCACCTCGTGGCCCCGCTCCCGCAGCCCCGCCAGCACCTCGCCGCCCAGCCGCGACTCGCACCGCAGCTCCTCCGGCTGCCCGATGACGTCCGCGTCGCTGCCCGGGTGGATGAAGAACCGCGGGGCCTCCACCGCCGCCTGCGGGTCGAGGCCGTGGTCGACCAGGTGCGAGATGAGCTGCGTGTTCCACTGCACCTGGCCGTCGCCGCCCGGGGTGTTCCCGACGTGCTCCAGCCGGCCCGCCGCGTCCGTGACGATCCAGGCGTTCAGCGTGTGCAGCGGCCGGCGGCGCGGGTGGACCGCGTTGGGGTGGCCGGGTATGAGGTATGCGCCGCGGCCCAGGCGGTTGTTGAGCAGCACGCCGGTGCCGGGGACGGTGACCTTGGAGCCGAAGGTGAAGGCCAGCGAGTGGATGTAGCTCACGGCGCGCCCGTCCGCGTCCACCGCGACCATCGACGTCGTGTCGCCGTCCGCGGGCCCCGCGGCGCCCGCCGGGGCCTCGCCGCGCGCGAGGCGGTCGCGCGCCGCGGCTGTCGCGGCGGCCGTCAGCGTCTCCCGCCACACGTCGGTGTCGCTCGCGCAGCGCCCCACGCGGTCCGCGAAGGACAGCCGGGCCGCCGACGCCAGCAGGTGCACGGCGTCGGCGCCGAGCGGGGCGAGGGCGCCGAGGGTGCCGTCGCAGAGGGCGAGCTGCTGGAGGGCCATCCAGCCGGGGGTGGGGGGCGGGGTCTGGTGCACGGTACGGCCGCGGTAGGCGGTGCTGATCGCCGGCTGCGGCGCCACGTCGCCGGTCAGCGCCCACTCCTCGCCGCTGAACGGCGCGCCGGCCGCCCGCAGGAACGCCACGGCCCGCTCGGCGAACGCGCCGGTGTAGAAGGCGGCGGGGTCGGCGGCGAGGGTGCGTATCGTCGCGGCCAGCTCCGGCTGCGCGAGGCGGTGGCCGACGGCGGGCGGGCGGCCGGCGGGCAGCAGGTTCCGCAGCGCGTCGGGGTCGGCGGCGAGGAGTTGCTCCTCCTCGGCGATGTCGCGCCGGGTCTTCGCGGTGCACGGCAGGCCGCCTTCGGCGGCGCGGGCGGCGGGGGCCCACAGCTCGGTCAGCCCGCGGGTGGCGCCCGCGGCGTGCAGGGCGGCGAGGGCGGCGGGCGCACCGGGTACGGCGACGGAGAGCGGGCCGGCGATCGGCACGGCGGCGTGGCCCCGGTCCGCGTAGAAGCCGGCGTCGCCGCCGTCGGGCCCGTACCCGCTGCCGCAGACCGTCCACACCCGGCCGTCCGGCTCCCGTACGACGGCGAAGGCGTCGCCGCCGACGCCGCACTGGCCCGGCAGCGCGAGCCACGACATCGCGGCCATCGCCAGCGCCGCGTCCACGGCGTTGCCCCCGTCGCGCAGCACGGCGGCGCCGGCGAAGGTGACGGCGGGATGCGCGCTCGCGGCCATGCCGCCGGCGGCGAGCACCGGGGTACGGGGCGGGCGCTGCCCCTGCTCAGACGGCTGCTGGACGGACGGCGGATGCGACTCGTACGACTCGGCCATACGGCGAGTATCCGTCCGGCCGGGCCGGAGATCCATGTGCAATCCGCCCCCGGATCCGGCGGTCGCCTTGTGCGCCCCGCACATTCGAGCCGCCCGGCAACGGCCCGGACCCGGCCGGGAAACAGCCCGGAAACTCCAGGGTCTTCCCGCCCGCACACTGCACAAATAATGTGCCGGACAATGTGCACCCTCCCCCTGTGGCCTGGCAGAAACGGTCGCCAGAGTGCCGCACAACCATCGGACTTCGGCGGTCCGGCAGCAGTGCCGGACGCCGGGTAGGGAGTGCGGACGTGGAGCTGACTGCTGCGCACTGGACGTATCTCGCGGGGGTTGTCGTCATCATCGGCGTGATGATCGCGCGGCGTAATGTCGTCGTTCCCGCGGTCGTCGCGACCTTCCTCACGGCCTGGTTCTACAGCGGCAGCCTGGTCAAGGGCCTGGCCTCGATCTTCTCCGCGAGCCTGACCGCGGCCGGGGAACTCTTCAGCATCTTCCTCATCATCGCCCTCATCACCGCGCTGCTCGGCGCGATGCGCGCCATGGGCGCGGAGCGGCGGATGGTGGTGCCGTTCCGGGCGCTGATGCGCAACGGGCGGATGGCGTTCGTGGCCATCGCCGGCGTCACGTACTTCATCAGCCTGTTCTTCTGGCCGACGCCCGCCGTGCCGCTGATCGGGGCGATCCTGCTGCCCGCGGCGATCAGGGCCGGGCTGCCGGCGGTGAGCGCGGCGGCGGCCATCGCCATCGCGGGGCAGGGCATGGCGCTGTCCAGCGACTACGTGATCCAGGTGGCGCCGGGGCTGTCCGCGAAGGCGGCGGGGGTGGAGACCTCCGCGGTCGCGGACCGGGCCATGGTCCTGTCGGTGATCACCGGGGTGGTGGCGCTGACGCTGGTGTACCTGAAGGGGCGGCGCTCCTTCGGCACGACCAGCGAGGAGCACCAACTGCGCTGGGAGGCCCAGGCGGAGGCGCTGGCGGCCGACGGCGGCGGGGGCTCGGACGTTTCCCTGGGCGGTACGGGGTCGGGGCGCCGGGAGCGTACGGCGGCCGCCTCCGACGGGGGCGCGGGGGCGGCGACGAAGCTGCTCAGCCCACCGGGGAACGGCGACGGCCAGAAGCGAGGAACCGATTCTGCTACGGGCCCGGGCACCGGCCCCGGACCGGACCCCGACCGCGGCCCGGCCCCGGGACCCGGCTCGGGCACGGACCCCGGCGGCGCCGCCCCCGGCGAACCCGTGCGCCGCTCCCGCGCGTTCGCCCTCATCGTGCCGCTCACCTTCGCCGCCATCGTCGGCTACATGCTCCTCGGCAAGTTCACCGACACCGTCACCGAGGTCCAGGGCGGCGAGGCCGCCGGGCTCGTCGGCGGCGTCGCGATGCTGCTGCTCTTCGCCGCCGTGTTCTGCTGCGACGGCAAGGACGGCCTGACCACCGCCGCGGACCACGTCGTCGACGGGCTGGTCTTCGCGTTCAAGGCCATGGGCGTCGTCGTGCCGATCGCCGGGTTCTTCTTCCTCGGCAACGTCGACTTCATCACCCAGATCACCGGCGTCCAGGACGACGACCCGCCCGCGCTGCTCTTCGACCTCGTCACCGCCGTCGACCAGTACATCCCCGACGTCGGCTTCATCGTGGCGTTCGCCATCCTGATCATCGGCATGATCACCGGCCTGGAGGGCTCCGGCTTCGCCGGCCTGCCGCTGACCGGCTCGCTCTCCGGCTCCCTCGGCCCGGCCGCGGACGTCGACCCGGCGACGCTGGCCGCCGTGGGGCAGATGGGCTCGGTGTGGACCGGGGGCGGCGTGCTCATCGCGTGGTCCTCGCTGCTGGCGGTCGCGGGGGTGGCGCGGGTGCCGGTGCAGGAGGTCGTACGGCACTGCTTCGTGCCGGTCGTCGCCGGGCTGGTGACGGCCACGGCGCTGGCGACCGTGCTCTTCTGACGCCCGGCCGCACCCGTACCCGGCACAGTGCACAGAGATTCCGCACCGGCCTGTGCACAAACACCATCCTCGACTCCCCCGCACCCTCCCTACTTTGGTGACACACGGACCGCGGAAAGGACGCAGCAGATGACGGAACTGCTCTCTAGAGACGAATTCCGCAGCGCGCTGGAAGAGGCCATCAAGGGCCGCGAGGCGAAGAACGCCTCCTTCAGCACCGCGTGGGCGGAAGGGCAGCTCAAGCGTGAGCACTTCGCCCGCTGGGCGGAGAACCACTACCACTACGTCGGCCCGTTCGCCGACTACCTGGGGTACATCTACGGAAACACCCCGGACGAATTCACCGGCGCCAAGGACTTCACCCTCCAGAACATGTACGAGGAGGAGCTGGCCGACATCCGCCACACCGACCTCCTCATCCGCTTCGCGGAGGCGTGCGGCACCACCAAGGAGCGTATCGAGGACCCCTCGAACATGAACCCGGTCACCCGCGGCCTGCAGTCCTGGTGCTACGCGGTCGCCATGCGCGAGCACTTCGTGGTCGCCACCGCCGCGCTCGTGGTGGGCCTGGAATCGCAGGTGCCGAGCATCTACAAGAAGCAGATCGTGCCGCTGCGGGAGAGCTACGGATTCACCGAGGACGAGATCGAGTTCTTCGATCTGCACATCACCTCGGACGTCGTGCACGGCGAGCGCGGATACCAGATCGTGCTCGACCACGCCGACACCCCGCGGCTCCAGCAGCGGTGCCTGCAATTCGTGCGCTGGGGCGCGGAGATGCGCTTCTCGTACACCCAGGCGCTCTACGACCACTACGTCCGGCCGGACCTGGAGCCGGCCGCGGTCGCAGCCTGAAAGGACCGCGAGCCGGCAGACGGCGGCGGCCGGACGCGACATTCCGGCCGCCGCCGTCTCTTCATACCCGGAGGAGCACATGTCCGAATGGACGCGGGTCGCCGAACTCACCGACGTGAGCCGGCGCAGAAAGAAGCTGGTGGCGCTCGGCGAGGAGCGGGTCGCGCTCTTCTACGCCGACGGCGAGGTGTTCGCGTTCCGCGACGCCTGCGTGCACAAGGGCAAGTCGCTGGCGCGCGGCACCGTGCTGCACGGCCGGGTCGTCTGCCCCGGGCACCAGTGGGCGTTCGACCTGCGCACCGGGCAGGCGGACGACCGCGAGGAGTGCCAGCCGCGGTACGAGGTACGCGTCGCGGAAGGCGGCGTGTGGCTGCGCCCCGCGGCTCTCGCGGGCAGCGCCGCGGCAGCCGCGGGCGTACCCGCGGCGGTGAACTCCGCGCCCCCGTCCGCCCGGTCCGCGGCTCCCCCGTCCGCCGCCGCGCCGTCCGTCCCGTTCCCGGCCCCACCCACCGCCGCCACCCAGGAGTGACCCATGTCCGACACCCCCAGGAGCGTCGTCGTGATCGGCGCCAGCCAGACCGCGGCCGTCGCCGCGCGCACCCTGCGCCGCCGCGGCTTCGACGGCGGCATCGTCCTCGTCGGCGACGAGCCGCACGCCCCGTACCAGCGCCCCCCGCTCAGCAAGGAGCTGCTGGAGGGCGCCGCCGACGACTCCGACGCGGCGCTGCTGACCGAGCAGTGGTGCCGTGACAACGCCGTGGAGCTGCGCCTCGGCACGCCCGCCCGGCGCATCGACACCGCCGCGGGCGCCGTGGAGCTGGCCGACGGCACGACCGTCCCCGGCGACCGGTTCCTGCTCGCCACCGGCGCGAGCGCCCGGCGGCTGCCGGGCGTCGCGGAGGACGACGAGCGGATCGTGCACCTGCGCGGGCTGGACGACGCGCTGCGGCTGCGGTCGCTGCTGCGCCCCGGCGGCCGGCTGGTGATCGTCGGCGCGGGCTTCGTCGGCTCGGAGGTCGCCTCGACGGCGCTGGCGCGCGGGGTGCGGCCGGTGGTCATCGAGCAGGCACCGGTGCCGCAGGCGCGGGTTCTGGGCGAGGAGATGGGCGCGTTCTGCGCGGACGTCCAGCGCGCCGCGGGCGTGGAACTGCACACCGGCGAGACCGTCGCGTCGGTACGGACCGGGCCGGACGGCGTCGTCGTCACGACGGAGTCGGGGCTGCGGGTCGAGGGCGACGCGGTGGTCGTCGCGGTCGGCGCGGTGCCGAACACCGCGGTGGCGCGGGCCTCGGGGATCGCGGTGGAGAACGGGGTCCTCGTCGACGAGCGCTGCCGCACCAGCGTCCCGGGCATCTTCGCCGCCGGCGACGTGGCCAACCACCGGCATCCGGTGTACGGGCGGTGGGTGCGGGTGGAGCACTTCGACAACGCGAACAAGCAGGGGATGGTGGCGGCGAAGAACATCTTGGGCCGGCCGGCGGTGCACGGGGACCCGCACTGGTTCTGGTCGGACCAGTTCGGCCTCAACCTCCAGCACGTCGGGCACGCGCGGTCCTGGGACCGGCTGGTGGTCCGCGGCTCGGTGGCGGAGCGCGACTTCACCGCGTTCTACCTCGAAGAGGGCGTGCTGCGGGCGGCGTTCGCGGCGGAGCGCGGCGGGGACGTGATGGCGGCGAAGGAGCTGATCGCCCGGGGGGCCGCGCCGGATCCGGCGCGGCTGGCGGACGAGGACGTGGACCTGGCGGAGCTGGCCGGGCAGGCGGACGAGGCGGCGGCGGAGCCGGCGCTGGCGGGAGGAAAGTGACGATGCCCGACACCGGGAACGCGACGTACGTGCGGGTCGCCCGCTCCGGCCAGGTCCCGGAGGGAGTGGTGCGCCGCTTCTTCGTCGGCGACAAGGAACTGGCGGTCTCCCGCTTCGAGGGCGAGGTGTACGCGAGCGCCAACTACTGCACGCACCTGGCCTGCCACCTGTCGTCCGGCAAGGTCACGGAGGACGGGCTGCTGTGCTCGTGCCACGGCAGCGTCTTCGACTTCGCGACGGGGGAGCCGCTGTCGCCCCCGGCGGTGAAGCCGATCAAGGTGTACGAGGTACGGGAGGAGGACGGGGAGATCCTGGTGGCGGGGCTGGAGTAGGAGAAGCCGCCGGCCGCCGGGGCGCCGGCGAGGCCGTGCCGGGTGGGCGGGCCGGGTCGGCGGTGCGCGGTGCGCGGTGCGGCAGGTCAGCCCGCCGGGGTGCCGCGGGTCTCGGGGAAGCGGGTGACGTAGCGGCGCTGCCAGGGGGTCTCCACCGCGCGGGGGTTGTAGTGCTCCCGTACGTACGCCACCGCCCGGCCCGCCGGCACCCCGTCGAGCACCGCGAGGCACGCCAGCGCCGTCCCCGTACGGCCCACCCCGCCGCCGCACGCGACCTCCACCCGCTCCCGCTCCGCCCGCTCCCACGCCTCGCGCAGCGCGGCCTCCGCCGCCGCGCGGTCGGCCGGCAGGCGGAAGTCGGGCCAGCGGACCCAGCGGCTCTCCCACGCCGTCTCCGGCGCGGGCCGGCCCAGCAGGTACAGCCCCAGCTCGGGGTCCGCACCGGCGGGCGCCGGCTTGCGCAGCCCGCGCCCGCGCACGTACCGACCGGACGGCAGCCGCATCACTCCGGCCCCGGTGGGCTCCCACGTCTCGCTCATACCGCCGAGAGTAGCCGCGGGCGCCCACCGGCCGGGGGCGTACGCCCTACTGCCGCACGGTGATGCGCGCCGGGGACGGCGGTGCCAGCGGGGCCTCGGGCGCGCTGGCGTTCTGCAGGTACGTGACCAGGGCCGCGGTGTCCGTCACGTCGCCGCCCTGGCGGCCCGTACCGTCCTTGAACGCGGTGAACCCGTCGCCGCCCTCCGCGAGGAACTCGCTGACGGTGACCCGGTACTCCCGGTCCGCCGCCACCGGTTCGCCCGCGACCCGTACGCTCGCCGCGTCGAGCCGGGCACCGCCCGCGCGGCTCATGTCCACCGCGTACGACAGCTCCGCCGACGGCTGGAGGAACCGGGGACTCGCCTCGTTCGGGCCCTCGAAGCCGTTGCGCAGCGCCCCGACCAGCTGGTCGCCGGTGAGCGTCATCGTCACGACCGCGGACTCGAACGGCGCGACGCGGAACGCCTCCGCGTACGTCACCACCCCGTCGCCCTCGTCGCCCGACGAGGCGTACGTGAGGTCCCCGCGGATCCCGCCCGGCTGGATGAAGCCGATCTCGGCGCCGCTGCCGCGGGTCGCCTCGGCCAGCCCGTCGGCGATCACGCCGCCGAGCGGGCGCTCCGGCGCGGTCGAGCCGCGTCCCGGGAGGTCGGCGGTGATGTAGCCGACGGGCTTGTTCTCCAGCTCGGCGGAGCGCTCCCGCCAGGTCCCGATCAGCTTGGCCATCGCCGGGTCCTGCGGGGCGGAGGTGGGCACGGGGTGGTTGGCCGCCTCGACCGTGCCGCGGAGCACGTCGCCGGTGCGGGGGTCGAGGGCGAAGCGCACGTCGGTGTACGTACGGCCGAAGGACGCGGCCTGCGTGACCGTGCGCGGGTCGCCCGCGGGGTCGGTCACGGTGCACACGTACGGCTCGTGCGAGTGGCCGCTGAGGACCATGTCGACGGCCGGCGTGAACGACTCGGCGAGCCTGCGGATCGGCTGCCCCAGCTTCGCGGCCGGGCCGCCCTCGTCGCAGTCCTCGTTGTACGGGATGCTCCCGCCGTGGTTGCCGCCCTCGTGGAGGACCACGGTCTGCGCGGTCACGCCCATGGCGGTCAGTTCGCGCGAGTACCGGTCGACGGCCTCGACCTCGTCGTGGAACTCCACGTCCCGGATGCGCGCGGCGGAGATCGCGTCGGGCGCGTTCTTCGTGATCAGCCCGATGAAGCCGATGCGCTCGCCGCCGGGCAGGGTCTTGACCCAGTACGGCGGCAGCAGCGGCTCGGCGCTGCCCTTGCGGGTGACGTTGGCGGCGAGGTACGGGAAGTCCGCGCCGTCGTACGGCTCTTCGGGCACGGCGCAGCCGTCGGAGGGGTGGCAGCCGCCGCGGTCGATGCGCAGCAGTTCCTCGGGGCCCTCGTCGAACTCGTGGTTGCCGACGGACGCGACGTCGAGGCCGAGTTCCTCCAGGGCGTCGATGGTGGGCTCGTCGTGGAAGTTGGCGGAGAGCAGCGGGCTGCCGCCGATGAGGTCGCCGGCGCCGACGGTGAGGGTGTGGGGCTGCCCCTCGCGGGCGTCCTTGAGCAGGGCCGCGAGCCCGGCGACGCCGCCGGCCTGGGTGCGCACCACGTCGCCGGAGTCGGTGATCCGGGAGACGGAGCCGGCCGGGCCGTCGACGGGGTCGAGGTTGCCGTGCAGGTCGTTGAGGGCGAGGAGTTGGACGGGCACGGGGCCGGGTTGGGCGGCGGCCGGCCCGGTGGCCGCGGACGCGCCGGTCCAGGAGAGCAGGGAGAGCCCCAGGACCGCGGCGGCGCCGGCGGCGAGCGCCCGGCGGCGCGGGACCGCGGGGCGGGCTTTCAAGATCAACATGGCGCACACCGTAGGGCGGCGCGGAGAGCCGGAGGGACCGACGGACGGGCTGCCACCCGCGGGAGGGGCGAGCTTCACCCGTTGGGGGGGCGGGTGTTGCCGGTCCCGCCCCGCCGTGCGCCGGGGCGCCGTGCTCCCGCCGCGCTCAGTCCGCCGGTACGCCCACCTCCACCCCCGCCAGCCGGTCGGCGTCCGCGATCACGTCGATCTCCGTGATCAGCCCCTCCGCCACCGTGAAGCTCAGCAGCAGCCGCAGCCGCCCCAGCGGCGCCATCACGAGCCCCACCGCGCCGTCGATCAGCCCGGGGCCGGTGAACTGCGCCCGGCCGGCCGCGGCCATCGCGCCCTGCGCCACCGGCGCCGCCCCGCGGACCTCGACCGGCTCCGGCGTGGGGATCGCCGCGCGGTCGGCCCGCAGCACCACGTCGGGGTGGAGGAGGGACACCAGTGCCTCGAAGTCCCCGCCGCGCGTCGCCGCGAGGAAGGCGGCCACGATCCGGCGCCTGCGCCGCAGGTCCTCGGCCGGGGCGGTGGCGGGCGGCGCCCCGCCCCGTACGCGGCGGCGGGCGCGGCTGGCGAGCTGGCGGGCGGCGGCGGGGGTGCGGTCCAGCATCGGCCCGATCTCGTCGAAGGGCACCGCGAACATGTCGTGCAGTACGAACGCGAGCCGCTCCGCGGGCGCCAGCGTGTCCAGGACGACGAGCAGCGCGACGCCCACGGAGTCGGCGAGCAGCGCCTCCTCCTCGGGGTCCCGGGGCGGAGGGGCGGTGCCCGTTCCGGTGCCGGCCGCGGACACGGTCCGGTGGAAACTCCTCCGGCAACTTCTGCTCGTCCATCCGTCACATCCCTCACTCGCGGGGGTCCCTGCAGTAGACCCCATCCGACCTGCGGGTTGTGATCGGGGGGCACGCGTACGACAGCGAAACCACCTGGAGTGACCATGGCATCGACCATCCTGCTCACCGGCGGCACCGGCACCCTCGGCCGGCTCGTCGCACCGCTGCTGCTCGCCTCGGGCGCACGGCTGCGGGTCCTCAGCCGGCAGCCCCGGGCGGCGGGCGCCGAGGGGACGGTGACCGCCGGGGGAGCCGATGGCGTCGAGTACGTCACGGGCGACCTCGCCACCGGCGAGGGCGCGGCGGCGGCGGTCGCCGGCGCGGACGTGATCGTCCACTGCGCGGGCACCCCCAAGGGCGACGACGTGAAGACCCGCCACCTGGTCGACGCCGCGAAGGCCGCCGGCAGCCCGCACCTCGTCTACATCTCCGTCGTCGGCGCCGAGCGCACCCCGGTCTCAAGCGGCCTGGACCGCGCCATGTTCGGCTACGTGGCCGCGAAGCGCGCCTCGGAGGAGATCATCACCGGGTCCGGGCTGCCGTGGACGACGCTGCGCGCCACCCAGTTCCACGAGCTGACGCTGACGACCGCCCGCGCGATGGCCCGCCTGCCGGTGCTCCCGGCGCCCGCCGGCTTCCGCATCCAGCCGATCGCCGCCGCGGAGGTCGCCGACCGCCTCGCGGAGCTGGCGCTCGCCGCGCCCGCGGGGCTCGTCGCGGAGATGGGCGGCCCGCGCACGTACGACATGAAGGACGTGCTCCGCGGCTACCTCGAGGCCGCGGGCCGCCGCCGCCCGGTCCTGCCGGTGCGCCTGCCGGGAAAGGCAGCCGCCGCCTTCCGCGCGGGCGCCAACCTGGCGCCGGGCCACGCGGTGGGTCACCGCACGTGGGAGGACTTCCTGGCCGGGGCGACCGCCGCCGACTGACCTGGGGCGTAATGGAGGGCTTTGGTCAACTGCTGGTAATGTGCGCGCACTTGACACGCCAGACGCACCCTCTGCCCGTTCCCGGAGCCCTTGATATGACCGATCAGGACCCCGCGCACCTCCCCTTCGACGTCCGCGTCCCCAACGCCGCGCGCATGTACGACTACTACCTCGGGGGCAAGAACAACTACCAGGTCGACCGGGACGCGGCCGAGAAGATCATGGCCCTCGGCCCCAGCCGGTCCATCTGCGTCGCCAACCGGCGCTTCCTGGGCCGCGCCGTGCGGCACGCCGCGGCGCAGGGGATCCGGCAGTTCCTGGACCTGGGCACGGGGCTGCCGACCCAGGAGAACGTGCACGAGGTCGCCAAGCGGCAGGACCCGGGCGCGCGGGTCGTCTACGTCGACTACGACCCGGTGGTGCGCGCGCACGCGCAGGCGCTGCGGATGCTCGACGACACCGTCACCGTCATCGAGCAGGACGTCCGCGAGCCGGAAACGGTGCTGGGCCACGCGGACTTACGCAAGACGATCGACCTGTCCCGGCCGGTGGCGGTGCTCTTCATCGCCATCCTGCACTGCCTGACCGACGACGAGGACCCGTGGGGCGTGGTCCGCGCCCTCACCGGCGAGCTGGCGCCGGGCAGCATGATCGCCGTCTCGCACCTCACCGACGACGCCCACCCCGAGGAGGGCGCGGCGGCGCGGAAGGTCTACGACAAGGCGACCGCACCGCTCATCCACCGCTCGCACGCCGACGTCGAGCGGTTCTTCGAGGGGTTCGAGGTGCTGGAGCCGGGAGTGACGCGGGTCAACGAGTGGCGGCCCGAGGACGACCTGGACCGGTTGCGTCCGGGCGGAGAGTGGTTCTACGTGGGAATGGGGCGGAAGAATTGACCGGGAAGCGGGCTACGGCCGCGGCGCTGCTGTTATGCCTGGTGGCGGCGGGATGCACGGACGGGGACGACGGCGACTCCGGCAAGGGGCCGGCGGGGGACCCGGCACCCGAGGGGGTCGCGTTCTTCGGCTTCGCCAAGGCCAACTCCTTCACCGCGGCCACCTTCGAGGGCGTGGAGAAGCAGGCGCGGAAGGAAGGCACCGAGGCGGAGTTCTTCGACGCCGGGTTCAAACCGGAGCTCCAGGTGCAGCAGATGCAGGACGCGATCACGTCGGGGCGCTACGACGTCTTCGTGGTCCAGGCGGTCGACGGGGCCGCCGTGATCCCCGCGGTGCGCGGTGCGATCCGCGAGGACATCAGCGTGGTGGTCCAGTTCACCCCGGTCGGTACGGCGTACGACACCGCGGCGCCGCAGGTCGACGGGGCGGTCTCGCTCGTGGACGTACCCGTGGAGAACGGCCGCAGGCTCGGTGAGCTGGGCGCGGGCGCGTGCGCGGCCCGGGACGAGGGCCCGTGCGAGGTGGCGTACCTGGAAGGGCTGAAGACGCTCCCGCTGGACAACGCGCGCACCGAGGCCGTCGTCGACACGCTGGCGGCCCGGTCGGGTGAGGGCGCGCCGGAGATCGAGGTCGTCGCGCGCGTCGAGGGCGGCTACACCCGGGAGTCGGGCCGCACGGCGATGCAGGACGTCCTCCAGGCGCACCCCGGCGTCGACGTGGTCATCGGCTCCTCGCAGGCGGTGCTCGGCGCGGAGGCGGCGGCCGGCGGCAAGGACATCGCGTACGTCGGCAACGGCGCCTCGCGGCAGGCGGTGGCGGCGGTCGAGGAGGGCCGCTGGTACGGCATTCCGTACCTGCCGGTGACGACGTCCGGCGCGAAGGCCGCGGAACTGGGGCTGGCGCACGCCCGGGGCGAGGACGTACCCGCGTCGACGGACATGGCGTCGCTCGCCGAGAAGGAGGGCGTGTACACCGAGAAGGAGATCACCTCCCTCGGCATCACCGGCGAGTACGACGACTGACGGGCACGCAGGCGTCATGCACGTCGCGCTGGACCGGATCGGCAAGAGCTACGGCGGCACACCCGTCCTCGACGAGGTGTCCCTGAGCCTGCCCGCAGGCCGGGTGCACGGGCTCGTGGGCGAGAACGGCGCGGGCAAGAGCACGCTGGCCCGGGTGCTGTGCGGGGCGGTGCGGGCGGACCGGGGGCGGGTCCTGGTGGACGGGCGGGAGATCCGGATCCGTACGCCGCGGGACGCGCTGGGCGCGGGCATCGTGCTGGTCACGCAGGAGGGGGCGGTGGTGCCGGCGCTGAGCGTGCTGGACAACGTGCTGCTGGGGACGGGGGGCGGGCGGTACGGGGTGCGGGACGGGGCGGCGGAGAAGCGGCGGTACGGGGAGCTGGCGGCGCGCGCGGGGTGGGAGGTCCCGTACGCGGACGGGGCGCGCGGCGCGCACGGCGAAGGCCCGTACGGCGTGGGCGCGCACGGCATGCGCGCCGATCCTGCACCGGATCCCGGTGCCCGCGTGGGCGATCTGCCCTTCCCCGCCCGCCAGCGCGTCGAGTTCCTCCGCGCACTCGCCCACGACGCCCGCCTCGTCGTCCTCGACGAGCCGACCGCCGCGCTCGCCGAGGCCGACGCCGCCCGGCTGCTCGCCACCGTGCGGCGGCTGGCGGCGGACTCGGGCATCGCCTTCGTCCTCGTCTCGCACCGCCTGGACGAGGTCGTCGCCACCTGCGACACGATCACCGTGCTGCGCGACGGGCGGCGCGTGACGACGGTGCCCGCGGCCGGGACGACGCCCCGGGAGCTGCTGCGGGACATGGTGGGGACCCCGGTGGCGGCGCTGTACCCGGAGCCCGCACCGGTGCGGGAGGACGCGCCGGTGGTGCTCGCGGTGCGGGGGCTGTCGCGGGGGCGCACGGTGCGGGACGTGGGCCTGGAGGTGCGGGCCGGGGAGATCGTCGGCCTGGCGGGGCTGGCGGGCAGCGGCCGTACGGAGACGCTGCGGGCCGTGTTCGGCGCGGACCGCCGCGACGGCGGCGAGGTGACCGTCGCGGGCCGCCGCGTCACGGGCGTCGCCGGCGCGATGGCGCTGGGCGCGGGCCTCATCCCGGCGTCGCGCGCGGAGGAGGGGCTCGTCCTCGTCCGGTCCACCGCGGAGAACCTGGCGCTGGCCAGCCTGGCGGACCGGCGCCGGCTGGGTTTCGTACGGCGGGAGGAGGAGCGCCGCACGACCGGCGCCACGGCGGAGCGGCTGGACATTCGCGGGGCGGGGCCGGACCGGCCGGCGTGGACGCTGTCGGGGGGCAACCAGCAGAAGTCGCTGTTCGGCAAGTGGCTGATCCGCCGCCCGCGGCTGCTGCTGGCGGACGAGCCGACGCGCGGCGTGGACGTGGCGGCGCGCGCGCAGATCCACGAGCTGCTGGCGGAGTTGGCGGCGGAGGGGGTGGCGGTGCTCGTCGCGTCGTCGGACGTCGAGGAGGTGCTGGGGCTGGCGCACCGGGTGCTGGTGATGCGGGAGGGGCGGGTGGCGGGGGAGTTCGCGCGGGGGACGGCGGGGGCAGGGGACGTACTGGCGCTGGCGGGCCTGCGGTGAGGAAGGCGGGGGCGGCCCGGACGCGGTGGCCGGTGGGAAGGGGCGGGGCAGCAGGGGCGAGGGCACGCAGCGGGCTGGAGATCCGGGACTACGGGATCGTGGCCGCACCGCTGCTGCTGGCGGCTGCCCTCTCGCTCACGACGGACACGTTCCTCACCTCGGGCAACCTCGTGAACGTCCTCGACCAGGCGGTGGTCATCGGCCTGTTGGCGTGCGGGCTGACGCTCTGCATCACGTGCGGGATGTTCGACCTGTCGGTGAGCGCGGTCCTCGCGGTCAGCGCGATCGTCGCCGTGGAGACCACCCGCGCCGCGGGCGTCCCGGCGGGCTACGCGGCGGCGGTGGCGACGGGCGCGCTGATGGGCACGGTGACGGGGCTGGTCACCGTGGCGTCGCGGGTGCACTCGTTCATCGCGACGCTGGCGCTGAGCATCGTCTACCGCGGCCTGGCCGTGATCCTCACCGGCGGCGCCATCGTCTACCCGCACGCGGACCAGCTCGACTCCTTCGCGGAGTTGGCCAGTCCCACGGTGCTCGCCGACGTCACGGCGCCCTCGCTGCTGCTGCTCGGGGTGGCCGCCGTCTGCTGGCTCCTGCAGTCCCGCACGACGCTGGGCCGCAGCATCTACGCCATCGGCGGCAACCCGGAGGCGGCCCGCCTGTCGGGGGTCAGGACGGGCGCCGTCCGGGTGATCACGTTCGCGCTGAGCGGGACGTGCGCGGGTACGGCGGGCCTGGTGATGGCGACCCGCAGCGGCTCGGCCCAGGCCAACACGGGCACGCTGCTGGAGCTGACCGCGATCGCGGCGGTCATCATCGGCGGCACGAGCATCCTCGGCGGCGAGGGCACGATCTGGCGCACGCTGATCGGGGTGCTGCTGCTCGGCCTGATCTCGAACGGCTTCAACCTGCTGGGCTGGAACCCGACGTACAAGCAGGCGGTCGAGGGCCTGCTGATCCTCGCGGCGGTGACGCTCGATCAGTTCCTGCGGGCGAGGGGCGGAACACGCGGGTCCACGGCATGAGGGGGGACATCGCCGGGGCCTCACCCACGCCCGCGCCCCTGCTCACCTCCACCCCCCAGGGCACCTGCGGCTCCAGCGACGGAGGCCTCCGCGCCGGTGCGCCGGCGCGGCCGACGGCCGCGGCTATGCGGCGCGGCGGGGCCGCGAGCGGGATCGCTCCCGTCGCGTTCGCGCCACGAGGTCCGCCGCCGCCTCCGGCCAGGCGCCGTGGTCGAACGCGAACCCCGCGTCCCGCAGCCGCCCCGGCACCACCCGGCGGCTCTTGAGGAGCAGTTCGGTGTCGGTGCGGAGAACGAACGCGCCGATTGCGGCCATCCAGCGCGTCGCCGGCAGGCCCACCGGCATGCCCCACGCGCCGCGCAGCCCGCGCATGAACTCCCGCTGCGGCAGCGGACCGGGCGCCGCGAGGTTGACCGCCCCCGAGATGTCGTCCCGGTCGATCAGGAACTCCACGGCCCGTACGAAGTCGCGGTCGTGGATCCACGACACGTACTGCGCGCCGCCCGCGACCGGCCCGCCGAGGCCGAGCCGCGCCAGCCACAGCATGTAGTCGAAGACGCCGCCGCGGTCGGGGCTCATCACCATCGCCGACCGCAGGGCGACCTTGCGCGTCTGCGGCGTCGCGGCCCGCTCCTGCTCCCGCTCCCAGTTCCGCGCGATCCCGACGCTGTACGCCCAGTAGCCGGGGACGCCGGGCTCGTCTCCGCCGATCGTGCCGGCGGCCTCGTCGTTCGGGGCGTCGAAGCGGTGGGCGTAGATGGTGGCGGTGCTCATCTGGAGCCAGACCCGGGGCGGCTTTCCGGCGGCGGCTATCGCCTCGCCCACGACGCGGGCGGAGTCCACGCGCGAGTCCATCATGGCGCGGAGGTTCTCGTCGGTGTAGCGGCAGCTGACGCTGCGGCCCGCGAGGTTGATGACGACGTCGCTGCCGTCGACCGCCTCAGCCCAGGGGCCGAGCGTCCGGCCGTCCCAGCCGACTTCGCCGTCGCGCACCGGGCGTCTGGTCAGGACCGCCACCTCGTGCCCCGCGTCGGTCAGCGCCCGGCGCAGCACGCCGCCCACCTGTCCGGTCCCTCCCGGCAGCACGATCTTCACCGGCCCTCCCCCGGACGCGTGACGTCGTACGGTGAGCGTACGACCCGCCCGTACGGGCCCGGCGCGGCGGGGGGTTCAGCCCGCCGCCCCCGCCAGGGCCATGTCCACCTGCCTCGGCGACAGCGCGTGCTCGATCGCCAGGATCCCCGCGCCGATCGCCGCCGCGTTCTCGCCCGTCCTGCTCGGTTCGATCCGCAGCACGTGCGTCGCCAGCGGGTGCGACCTCCGGTACACCGCCTCCCGGACCCCCGCGAGCAGCTGGTCGTGCACCGCCGCCAGGGCGCCGCCCACCACCACCGTCTCCGGGTTGAAGAAGTTCACCAGGCCCGCCAGGACCTCGCCCACCGCCCGGCCGGCCTCGCGGACCATGCGGACGGCCTCGCGGTTGCCCTCCTTGACCAGGCGTACGACGTCCAGCCCCGCCGACGCCTCCAGGCCCAGCTCCTTCAGGCGTACCGCCAGGGCCGCGCCGCCCGCGATGGCCTCCAGGCAGCCGGAGTTGCCGCAGCGGCACAGCTCCTCGCGTTCGCCCACGCGGATGTGGCCGATGTCGCCCGCCGAGCCCTGCGCGCCCCGGTGCAGGCGGCCGTCGGCGATGATGCCGCAGCCGATGCCCGTGCCCACCTTCAGGTAGAGCAGGTACGACGTGTCGGGGAAGGCCCGGCGCTGTTCGGCCAGGGCCATGACGTTCACGTCGTTGTCGACGAGCGCGCGGACGCCGAAGCGCTCGTCGAAGAACTCCGGGATGGGGAACTGGTGCCACCCCGGCATGATCGGCGGGTCCACCGGGCGCCCGGTGGAGAACTCCACCGGGCCCGGCACGCCCGCGCCGATGGAGCGGAGGGTCTTGGGGTCGCGGCCCGCCTCCTCCAGCAGCCGCTGCATGGTCCGTTCGACGTGGCCGAGAACCGCCTCAGGACCGTCGGCGATCGTCAGCGGGTCCTCGCGGACCGCGAGCAGCGTGCCGCCGATGTCCAGCAGCGCGACCCGGCAGTGCGAGGCGCCCAGGTCGACGCCGGCGACGGCGTGCTCGCGGGTGCGCAGCGAGAGGCGGCGCGGGGGGCGGCCGCCGGTGGAGCCGGCTTCCGCGTCCTCGTCGACGAAGCCGTGCGCGATCAGCGCGTCGACGCGCTGGGAGACGGTGGAGCGCGCGAGGCCGGTGAGGCGGGCGATCTCGGCGCGCGTGGCGGCGGCGCCGGAGCTGATGAGCGCCAGCACCTCGCCGGGGGACTGGCCCGCGGACGGGCTGTACGGCGGGGCCCCGGGCGGCTGCGCGCCGGAGGCCGACGGCGGCGGCGGTGGCGGCATCGGCGAGGAAGGCGAAGAAGCGGCTGTCACATCGACCACCTTAGAGACCGCCAGGTGCACCAACAAGACCTTCTTTGTTCGACATTCGGCCAAAGTCTTTGCCAACTCATCAAAGAAAGGCCTTGCTTAGGCTCTTGACAGTCCAAAGAAGCCTGAGGACTCTGCTTTTCATGCTGACGATGCAGGACGTGTCCAAGAGCTTTCTCGGGGTGCGGGTGCTGCACGGGGTGTCGCTCGATCTCGAACCGGGCGAGGTCCACGCCCTGGTGGGGGAGAACGGCGCGGGCAAGTCGACGTTGATGAAAGTGCTGGCCGGGGAGTACGCCCCGGATGAGGGCACGATCACGCTCGACGGCACGGTGCACGCTTTCTCGCACCCCGTTCAGGCCCAGGCCGCCGGGATCGGTCTGATCCATCAGGAGTTCGCGCTCCTGCCGCACCGCACGGTCGCGGAGAACGTGTTCCTCGGCCGTGAGCCGGTCCGTCGCGGGTTCGTCGACCGGCGTGCCATGGAGCGCCGTACCGCCGAGCTCCTCGCCGAGCTGGACGAGACCGGAATCGCCCCCCACACCCTGGTCAAGGACCTGTCGGTGGCCCGCCAGCAGACGGTGGAGATCGTCAAGGCGCTGGCGGCCTCCGATGTCCGTGTGCTTGTCATGGACGAGCCGACCGCACCGCTGGCCGATCACGAGGTCGAACTTCTCTACGCGCTCATCCGCCGTCTCGCCGCCCGCGGGATCGGCATCCTTTACATCAGCCACCGCCTCCGCGAGGTCTTCGACCTCTCCCGCCGCATCACCGTCCTCAAGGACGGCCGGAAGGTCGCCACCCTCACCACTGCGGAGACCACCGCGGACGACGTCGTCCGCGCGATGGTCGGCCGCGAGCTGGGCTCGTACTACCCGCCCCGCGCCGACCCCGCGGAGATCGGCGAGCCGCTGCTGACGACGGCGGGCGCCGGCAACGAACGCCTCGCCGGCATCGACCTCACGCTCAGAGCCGGGGAGGTCACCGGCGTCGCCGGCCTCCAGGGTTCGGGCCGGACTTCCCTGGTACGGGCCCTCTTCGGTGCTGCGCCGTTCACCCGCGGCAGCATGACCGTCGCCGGCCGCCCGCTGCGGCCGGCCGGCCCGCGGCAGGCCATCCGCGGCGGTGTGGCGCTGGTGACCGAGGACCGCAAGGGCGAGGGTCTGGCGCTGCGCCAGTCCGTACGCGACAACGCGCTGCTCGTCACCCGCGCGGTGCACGGCGCGGGTGGGCAGGCGGGTGGCGTCGACGGGCTGCTGGAGCGTGTCAACCTCCGTTCGCGCGGCCACGACCAGGAGGTTCAGTACCTCTCCGGCGGCAACCAGCAGAAGGTGGTCATCGCCAAGTGGCTGGCCGCGGGCCCGCGGGTGCTGCTCTTCGACGAACCGACGCGCGGCGTCGACGTCGGCGCCAAGGCCGCCATTCACACCCTCGTCCGCGAACTCGCCCGTGACGGCATGGCCGTCCTCATCGTCTCCTCGGAGCTGCCCGAGCTGATCGGCATGAGTGACCGGATCGTCGTCATGGCCGACGGCACCTTCGCCGGTGAACTCCCCGCCGGGGCGGGCGAAGAGGACATCATGCGCCTGGCGACGGCCTCCGACGCGACCCCCGAGGGGAGCGCCGCATGACCGCCGTACGCACCGAGGCCCCGGTCTCGGCGGCCCCGCGCCGGCTGCCCGGGGCGGGCCGGCTGAAGGTCACCGACCCTGTCGTCGGCGTCTGGCTGGCCGCCGCCGCGGTCACGCTCATCGGCTGGATCGTCGTCACGATCGACGGCGGCCAGTTCATGACCCAGTCCAACTTCACCGGCATCCTGCAGAACTCCGTCGCACTCGGCCTGGTCGCCGTGGGCCAGTCCGCGGTGATCCTCACCGGGTCGCTGGACCTGTCCGTCGCGTACCTCATCAGCCTGGGCACGCTGGTCGCCGCGGAGACGATGGAGGGCGGCAGCGTCGTCACGGCGGTGCTCGCGGTCCTCGCGCTGTCCGCCGCGGTGGGGCTGGCCAACGGCCTCATCGTCACCGGCCTGAAGGTCAACGCCTTCATCGCCACGCTCGGCATGGCGTTCATCCTCCGCGGCTACATCGAGGACAACTACACCGGCCCGGCGGGCGACGTCCCGGCGTCCTTCCAGCGCCTCGGCTACGACCGCGTCGGCTTCATCCCGGTCTCCGTGTTCCTGCTGATCGCGGTGGCCGCCGTGCTGTGGCTGATCACCAAACGCACCCGCCTGGGCCACCACATGTACGCCACCGGCGGCGACGAGCACGCCGCGCGCCTGTCCGGCGTACGGACCAGGCGCACGGTGATCTACGCGCACGTGCTGTGCGCCCTGTGCGTCGGCGCCGCCGCCCTCTTCCTGGCCTCCCGGCTCGGCGCGGGCGCGCCGTGGGCGGGGACCGAGGCGCGTTACGACCTGGACTCCATCGCCGCCGTCGTACTCGGCGGCACCGCGCTGGCCGGCGGCCGCGGCGGGGTGGCGGGCACGCTCGGCGGGGTGCTGCTGCTGTCCGTGCTGGACAGCATCTTCAACCAGCTCTCGGTCGATCCGTTCTTCAAGAACGTCGTCCGCGGCGTCGTCATCATCGCCGCCGTCGCCCTCTACGCGAGGCCGTTCCGCCGCCGGGCCAAGGAGCGCGACGAGGCGCGGGCCAAGGAGAAGGGAGCGGTCGCATGACGACGACCACCCCGCCCACCACCACCGCGGGCCCGGCGAGCGTCGTCGGCGCCCTCGGCCGCCGCCTGGGCACCGGTGCCCCCGTCTACGTCCTCCTCGCCGTGCTGCTCGCAGCTCTGGCGATCACCGATCCCGGGTTCTACGAGCCCGACTCCTTCCTCGCCTTCATCAAGCGCGCCGCCCCGCTGGTGATCCTCGCCGCCGGGCAGTACATGGTGATCGTCTCCGGTGGCTTCGACCTCTCCGTCGGCGCCGTCGTCACCGCGGGGGTCGTCGCCGGGGCGGAGTTCTACGGTTCGTACCCCGACGCGCCCTGGCTGCTGGTGACCGCCGGGCTGCTGCTCGCGGGTGCGATCGTCGGGCTGGTCAACGGGTTGATCACTACCGTGCTGCTGGTGCCGTCGTTCATCACCACCCTCGGCATGATGCTGATCCTCGAAGGTGCCGTCTTCTACTGGACCGGCGGCTCCCCGCAGGGCGTGCTGCCCGAGTCCTTCCGCAACTTCGGCCGCGGCGAGGCCGGGGGCTGGCTGCCGTGGGCGGTCCTCGCGGTCCTCGCGGTGGGCGCGCTCGCCTGGTGGCTGATGCGCGCCGACTTCGGCCGTACGCTCCTGGCCACCGGCGACAACGAGCGCGCCGCCGCGCTCGCGGGCGTGCGCGTGCCGCGCGTGCGCACCCTCGCGTTCGTCCTGTCCGGCACCGCCGCGGCGCTGGCCGCGGTGCTGGTCGCCGGGTTCTCCGGCGTCTCGGCGCAGGCCGGGCGGGGGCTGGAGTTCGAGGCCATCACCGCCGTGGTGCTCGGCGGGGTCATCCTCGGCGGCGGCCGCGGCTCGGTCGTCGCCGCCATGGCCGGGGCGTTCTCCCTCCAGGCGCTGTTCACCCTCCTCAACCTGCAAGGCGTCTCCGGCGCACTGGAGTCCACGGTCCAGGGATTCATCGTCATCGCGGCCGTCGGCCTCGGCGCGACGGGTCTCCCGGGGCTCTCCCGCCTGCGCCGCCGCCGTTCACAACCCTCGGAAGGGAAGTCCTCCTCATGAGCCGTACGCGCCGCACGACCCGCCCCGGCGCAAGAAGCCGCCGACTGGCCGCCCCGGCGGCCGCGCTGCTGGCCGCCGCTCTGCTCGCCTCCTGTTCCTCCGACGCGCCGAAGGACGACCTGGCCGACGACCCCGCCGCCTCCGAGCAGGCCCAGGACGGTGACGAGCAGTCGGAGTTCTTCGACCAGGCCGACTACGACCGGCAGTTGGAGCTGACGAAGGCGACGCCCGAGGGCCCGGAGGGCAAGCCCTGGGAGCAGATGCTCGATCCGGCCTCCGGCGGCATGGTCGACACCTCCGAGTACGCCATGAAGGGCGGCGTCGAGGGGGCGAAGCTGTGCTTCTCCAACGCCGGGGTCTTCAACCCCTGGCGGCAGGTCGGCCTGAAGACCATGAAGGCGGAGGTCGCGCAGCACGACGAGATCGCCGACTTCACCGTCCTGGACGCGCAGGGCAAGGACGACAAGCAGATCTCCGACATCCAGGAGCTGTCCGGCCAGGACTGCGACGCGCTGATCGTCTCGCCGAACACCACCGCCACCCTCACCCCGGCGGTCGAGGAGGCGTGCGGGAAGATCCCGGTGATCGTCTTCGACCGCGGGGTGGAGACCGACTGCGCGGTCACGTTCATCAGCCCGATCGGCGGCTACGCCTACGGTGCCGCCGCCGCGGACTTCCTCGTCGACGAGGTCGACAAGGGCGGCAAGATCGTCGCCCTGCGCATCTCCCCCGGCGTGGACGTGCTGGAGACCCGCTGGTCGGCCGCCGAGATCGCGTTCGAGAAGGCCGGACTCGACGTGGTCGAGGTGAAGTTCACCGACGGCGACCCGTCCAAGGCCAAGTCGATCGTGTCCGACGCCATCGCCCGCCACGGCCAGATCGACGGCGTGTGGATGGACTCCGGCGCCACCTCCGTCGCCGCCGTCGAGGCGTTCGAGGACGCCGGCGAGGACATCCCGCCGATCACCGGCGAGGACCAGCAGGACTTCCTCCAGGCGTGGAAGGACAAGGACCTCACGGCCATCGCGCCGGCGTACCCGACCTTCCAGTGGCGCACGCCCGTCATCGCCGCGCTGAAGATCCTGGCCGGCGAGGAGGTCCCGAAGGAGTGGACGCTGCCGCAGCCCGTCGTCACCGAGGACAACTTCGACGACTACTACAAGGAGGGCATGCCCCCGCTGCACTACGGCGCCTGCGGCTGCGAGGACCTGCCCGGCTACCCCGGCGACTGGGGCGGTGAGTAATGCCCGCGGGAAGACGGCCGATCGGCGCCAACCCGTGGATCTGGCACTCTCCGATCACCGAACGCGCCCTGGAGGCAGTGCTGCCCCGGCTGGCCGGCTGGGGGTTCGACTGCGTCGAACTGCCGCTGGAGCAGGCCGGTGACTGGCAGCCCGCCGCCGCCGCGAAGCTCCTCGGCGACAACGGGCTCGCCCCCGCCGCCGTCGTCGCCGTGATGCCGCCGGAGCGCGGTCTCGTACGGGCCGAGCCGCTGGCGGTCCGTACGACGCAGGACTACCTGCGCCGCTGCGTCGACGCCGCACGCGAGATCGGCGCGCCCGTGGTCGCCGGCCCCATGTACGCGGCGGTGGGCCGGACCTGGCGCATGGACGCCGACGAGCGGGCGGCGGCGTACGCGGAGTGGCGCGACAACATCGCGCCCGTCGTCGACCACGCCGCCTCCGCCGGAGTGCTGCTCGCCGTCGAGCCGCTCAACCGGTACGAGACCAGCCTGCTCAACACCGTCGCGCAGACCGTGACGGCGCTGGACGGGCTGCCCGGCGAGACCATCGGGGTCGCCCTCGACACGTACCACCAGAACATCGAGGAACGCTCCCTGCCGGGCGCCGTGCGCGCCGCGGCGGGCCGGATCGCGCACGTCCAGGTCTGCGCCAACGACCGCGGTGCCCCGGGCGCCGACCACCTCGACTGGCCCGGCTTCCTCCGCGCCCTGGACGAGGCCGGCTACCGCGGTCCGCTGTGCATCGAGTCCTTCACCGCGCACAACGCCACCATCGCCGTCGCGGCGTCGGTGTGGCGGGCACTGGCGCCGAGCCAGGACGCCATCGCGGTGGACGGACTCGCCTTCCTGCGGCGCGCGTTACCCGGCTGACGTACCCGACGCACCCGTACGCACCCTGACCGCGTACGCACCCGGCGCACCACCCACAGAACGCCGCCGGGCCCGGAGATCCGCGACCCCGATCCGGGCCCGGCGGACCAGCCCTGCGCGCGTACCCCCAGCCCGCGCGGGCTGCGCCCATGCCCCCTCTCACCGACCGGTACGCCCAACACATCCCGCACACCGAAGGAGAGGACCGACTCATGAGCTGTCATGCTCGTGACATAGGCAGGTCGATGGTCACCTTGCTGGCCGCCGTCCTGCTCGCACTCACAGCACTGCCGTCGTCCGCGGCGGAGAAGGCGCCGGCCTTCAAGGCGCTGCTGTTCACCAAGGCCGTGGGCTACGTCCACGGCTCCATCCCGGCAGGCATCGAGATGGTCAAGGAGGAGGCGGAGGAGAACGGGTTCGAGGTCGACCAGACCGACGACTCGACCGTCTTCAACGACGCCGCCCTCGCCGAGTACGACGTGATCATCATGCTGCAGAACTCCGGCATGGTCTGGGACACGGACGAGCAGCGCGCCGCCATGCAGACGTACGTGCAGAACGGCGGCGGCGTCGCGGCCATCCACAACACGCTCGACATGGGGATCGAGAACGAGTTCCCGTGGTGGGACGAGCTGATCAACGGCGGCGCCCACATGCCGAGCCACTCGCCCGGCGTCCTCCAGGGCACCGCGAAGGTCGCCGACAAGACGCACCCCTCGACCAAGGGCCTGCCCGAGCGCTGGGAGCGCCCCGAGGAGTGGTACAACTTCGACGTCAACCCCCGCGGTGACGTGCACGTCCTGGTCACCGCCGACGAGTCGACGTACAACCCCGGTGGCGACGCCATGGGCGCCGACCACCCGATCTCCTGGTGCCGCAACGCCGAGGGCGGCAAGGTCTGGGCCACCGCCATGGGCCACGACACCCCCGCGTACAGCGAGGCCGAGTTCCGCGACCACGTCATCGGCGGCGTGAAGTGGGCCGCCGGCGCCGAGGCCGGCGACTGCGGCGGCACGGTCTGGAACGGCTACGAGAAGGTCACCCTCGACGACGACACCGCCGACCCGATGGAGCTGGACGTGGCCAAGGACGGCCGCGTCTACTACGTCCAGCGCGCCGGCGAGGTCCAGGTCTTCGACCCCGAGACCCACCAGACCACCACCGCGGGCAAGCTCGACGTCTACACCGGCGGCGAGGACGGCCTGGTCGGCATGGAGCTGGATCCGAACTTCGCCAAGAACGGCTGGATCTACCTCTACTACGCCCCGGCCGGCAGCGCCGAGGACGTGAACAGGCTGTCGCGCTTCACGCTCAAGGACGGCAAGCTCGACACCGCCAGCGAGAAGAAGCTGCTCGACGTGCCCGCGTACCGGGACCGCACCTTCCCCGAGCCCGGCCACACCGGCGGCGCGGTCGAGTTCGGCCCCGACGGCACGCTGTACCTGGGCACCGGCGACGACGTGCCGCCGAACCTCAGCCCCGACTGGCAGGGCTACTCGCCGATCGACTGGCGCGAGGGCGAGGAGATGCTGGACGCCGCGAGGACCGCGGGCAACACCAACGACCTGCGGGGCAAGATCCTGCGGATCAAGCCCACCAAGGGCGGCACGTACACGATCCCCAAGGGCAACATGTTCGCCCAGGGCACGGACAAGACCCGGCCCGAGATCTACGCGATGGGCTTCCGCAACCCGTTCCGCTTCACCGTCGACCAGGAGACCGGCTACGTCCACGCGGCCGACTACGGCCCCGACCGCGGGCTGCCGACGACGGACCGCGGCCCGGAGGGCATGGTCGAGTACAACGTCATCAAGAAGCCCGGCAACTTCGGCTGGCCCTTCTGCCACGGTGACAACCAGCCCTACGCCCCGTACAACCCGGACACCGGCGAGATCGGCGCGAAGTTCGACTGCGACAACCTGACCAACCCCTCGCCGAACAACACCGGCCTCACCGAGCTGCCCCCGGTCCAGAAGCCCGACATCTGGTACGGCTACGGCCCCTCCGAGGCCTTCCCCGAGATGGGCGAGGGCGGCTCGGGCCCGATGGGCGGCCCGGTCTACAACTACGACGCGGACAACCCCTCGGAGACGAAGTTCCCCGAGTACTTCGACGGCGTCAGCTTCCTCTACGAGTGGACCCGCAACTACGTCAAGGAGGTCCGCTTCGACGCGAACGAGGAGGTCCTCAAGATCAACGACTTCCTGTCCTCGGCGAAGTTCAACAAGCCGATGGACATGACGTTCGGTCCTGACGGCTCGCTCTACGTCCTGGAGTGGGGCAGCGCGTTCGGCGGCGGCAACAGCGACTCGGGGCTGTACCGCATCGACTACAGCCAGGGCAAGCGCTCCCCGGTCGCCAAGGCCACCGCCTCGGCGACCAACGGGCCGGTGCCGCTGGCCGTCGACTTCTCCAGCGAGGGTTCCAGCGACGCCGACGGCGACGCGCTGAGCTTCGAGTGGGACTTCGACGGCGACGGCACCTTCGACTCGACCGACGCCGACCCCAGCCACACCTACGACACGGCGGGCGACTTCACCGCCCAGCTCAAGGTCACCGACTCCACCGGCAAGACCGGCTACGCCAACGTCCCCATCACCGCGGGCAACACCGCGCCGAAGGTGACGATCGAGACCCCGGTCGACGGCAAGCTGATCGAGTTCGGCGACCAGGTCCCGTACAAGGTCACCGTGACCGACCCGGAGGACGGCGAGATCGACTGCTCCAAGGTCTTCGTCAACCCGGCCCTCGGGCACGACGACCACGAGCACTCGACGAGCGACCTGCCGGGCTGCGAGGGCACCGTCGACACCGGTGACCTCGGCGGCCACCCGGAGGGCGCGGACCTGACGTACGTCCTCAACGCCCGCTACCAGGACGGCGGCGGCGACGGCGCCGGCTCGCTGACCGGGTACGCCAAGTCGGTGCTCCAGCCCAAGCACAAGCAGGCCGAGTACTACGACGACCAGTCCGGCACCCGGATCGTCAGCCAGGCCGGGGCCGAGAACGGCAAGCGCATCGGCGACGTCTCCGACGGCGACTGGGTCGCCTTCGAACCGATGTCCGTCGAGGGCATGAGCCAGGTCTCGTACAAGCTGTCGTCCCCGTACGGCGTGGGCGCGATCGAACTGCGCGCCGACTCCCCGGACGGGCAGCTGCTGGCGACGACGCCGGTGCCGAACACCGGGGACTGGGACACCTACCAGGCCACGGAGGCGGTGCCGGTCGAGGCCCTGGCGGGCTCGCACAAGCTGTACCTGAAGTTCACGTCACCGCAGAACAACTCGTTCGACGTCGACTCGGTGACGTTCGGCTAGCGCGCAGGAGGTGAACGGACGGCGGCGCCCCGGGCCCGGAGGCCCGGGGCGCCGCTGTGCCCGCGTGTCCCGCTCACAGGATGATGCCGTGCTCCGCGAGGTACTCGACGGGGTCGATGTCGGTGCCGTAGTCGGTGCCCGTGCGGACCTCGAAGTGCAGGTGGGGCCCGGTGGAGTTGCCGGTGTTGCCGGAGTCGCCGATCCGGGTGCCGCCCTCGACGCGGTCGCCGGCGGCGACGTCCGTGCGGTCGAGGTGGGCGTAGAGGACGTACCGGCCGTCGGCCATGCGGACCAGGAGGTGGTTGCCGTAGTCGCCCTCGGTGGAGGTGCTGTGCACCTCGCCGGGGCCGACGGAGTACACCGGGGTGCCGGTGGGGACGGCGAGGTCGACGCCGGTGTGGTAGCCGGCGATCCAGCCGTCGCCGGGGATGCCGTAGCGCGCGGAGATCTCGTACTCGGCGCTGACCGGGGCGACCCAGCCGGGCTCGGGCACGACGAGGAACTGGCCGGGGCGCAGCAGGTTCGGGTCGGCGCCGATCACGGACCTGTTCGCCTCGTACAGCCGCTGCAGCGGCACTCCCATCCGGCGGGCGATGGAGTAGAGGGTGTCGCCCTTGTCCACGCGGTACCCGGGCGGTTCCGGTCCCGCTGGGGCCTCGCCGGCGGCGTGCGGCGCGTACGCGGACGGCGGGCCGGTCGCGGTGGCGGATGCCGCGCCCGCGGCGCCGGCCGTGCTCGCTCCGGTGAGGACCGCGAGCACGGCGGCGAGGGCAACGGCGACGGCGGTGCGCCGCTTTCGTGGGGGGAGGTGACGTCTCGTTGACACGGCGTCACGCTAGGTGCGCGCCCCACCCCTTTCGGCGACGGCGCGCCGGGGTCACTCCACGACGAGTCGTACCGGAATGTTCCCGCGGGTGGCGTTCGAGTACGGGCACACCTGGTGGGTGGCGTCCAGCAGCTTCTGTCCCTCCTCGGCCGGGATGGCGTCGGGCATCTCCACCCGCAGGGTCACCTCCAGCCCGTAGCCGCCCGCGTCGTTGGGGCCGATGCCGACCTCTGCTGTGGTCGAGACGTCGGAGACGTCGAGGCCCATGCCCTTGGCGACGACGCCCATGGCGCTGGTGAAGCAGGCGGCGTAGCCGACGGCGAAGAGCTGCTCGGGGTTGGTGCCGTCGCCGCTCCCGCCCAGCTCGGCCGGCGGGGCGAGCTTGACGTCGAGCTTGCCGTCGGAGGTGGCGCCGCGGCCGTCGCGGCCGTTGGCGGTGGCGACCGCGGTGTACAGAACGCTCATGGGGAGGTGCCTCTCCGGAAGTCGGTAGCGAACAGACAGTTCTGTCTGGTTCCGGCTCAGATTAGACAGATCTGTCTGGTACGGTCAAGGCGTGTCCGCCCCCGTGAAGTCTTCCGCCCGCAGCCGCGTCCTCGACGCCGCGACGCGGCTCTTCTACGCCGACGGCGTGCACACGGTGGGCGTCGACCGGATCATCGCCGAGGCGGGCGTGGCGAAGGCGACCTTCTACCACCACTTCCGTACCAAGGACGACCTGGTCGCGGCGTACCTGACCGACCAGTGCACGCGGCAGCAGCAGGCGGCCGCGGCTCTCGCCGGCGGCCCGCCGCGGGCCACGGTGCTCGCGGTCTACGACCACATCGCCGAGGCCGGCGCGGGGCCCGGGTTCCGCGGCTGCCCCTTCATCAACGCCGCCGCCGAGTACCCCGACCCGGCCCACCCGGTGCGCCGCGCGGTGGGGGAGTACCGCCGGTGGTTCCGCGGGCTGATGCGGGACCTGCTCGCCGCGGACGGGCACCCGGACCCGGCGCGCACGGCGGACATCCTGCTGGTGCTGCGCGACGGGCTCGTGGTCGGCAACGACCTGGACGACGCGGGGGAGCTGCGGAAGCTGACGCGCGAGGCGGTGGAGCGGGTGCTGACGCCGCGGGGCGCGGCGGCGTAGCGGCGCGGGGAGCGGCCCGCCGCCGGGCAACCGGCACGTCTCCGCCCCGTTGCTCCGTACCGTGCTCCGCCCGAACGGCGAGCCGCCGGGTGCTCCGCCTGCACGGACCGGACGGTGCGGCTGTACGCAGCTCATCGGCCGGCCGGCGGCTTCTGCCGGCGTCCCAGCAGCGCCCCCGCGGCCAGTGCACCGGCGAGGACGAGTGCGGCGTTGACCCCGACCGCGGTCCTGACCCCGTCGAGCACGGCCTGCGGGCCGTCGCCGCCGGCGGCGGCGATCCGGGCGGTGGCGATGGCGCTCATCACCGGGATGCCCATCGTGATGCCGACCTGCTGGGTCATCGTCGCGAGCCCCGTGGCCAGGCCCTGTTCCGAGTCGGGCAGCCCGGAGGTGGCGGTGACCATGAACCCGACGATCATCAGCATGTTGCCGACGCCGCCGGCGAACGTCGCCGCGAGCAGCAGCCAGATCCACTCGCCCGAGGTGCCGAGCGCGAGCAGCGCCGTGGTGGCGACGGCCTGGGCCGCGCCGCCGTAGACGATCGCCGCGCGGCTGCCGACGCGGCCGACGACCCGCCCGCCGAGGGTGCCGCCGAGGACGGTGCCCAGGCCCAGGACGCCGAAGGCCAGGCCGGTGGCGAGCGGGGTGTAGCCGAGTACTTCTTGCAGGTAGAGGGTGAGCAGGAAGACGAGGGAGGTCTCGGTGAGGAAGGCGACGAGCCCGGCGGCGTTGCCCCACACGACGGTGGGCCGCCGGAGGATGCGTACCGGCACCAGCGGCTTCTCGGCCCGCTTCTCCACGAACCAGAACCCGGTGAGCAGCACGGTGCCCGCGCCGAGCGCGGCGAGGGTGAGCGGCTCGGTCCAGCCGGCCTCGCCGGCGTGGGTGAGCCCGTAGACGACGGCGAGCAGCCCGCCGGTGACGGTGACCGCGCCCGGGAGGTCGAGCCGGGGCCGGCCGGCGGGGCGGGAGTCGGTGAGGACGGCGGGGGCGACGGCGAGGATCGCGGCGGTCACGGGCACGTTGACGAGGAACGCCCAGCGCCAGGAGAGCAGGTCGGTGAGGAGCCCGCCGAGTATCGCGCCCGCGGTGAACCCGGCGGACATCAGCGCCCCGTTGAGCCCGAGCGCCCGCTGTCGCAGCGGCCCCTCCGGGAAGGCGGTGGTGAGCAGGGACAGCCCGGCGGGGACGACGGCGGCGGTGGCCAGGCCCTGGAGCACGCGGGCGACGAGCAGCATCCCGGGGGAGGTGGCGAGGCCGCCGAGCACGGAGGACAGGCCGAGCAGGGCCATGCCGCCGAGGAAGATCCGCTTGCGGCCGAAGAGGTCGGCGATGCGCCCGAAGAGGAGGGTGAAGCCGGCGGCGGCGAGCGCGAAGGCGGTGGCGATCCACTGCAGCCGGGCGAGGGGGAAGCCGAGCCCCGCGCCGATGACGGGGAGGGCGACGTTCAGGATGGAGAAGTCCACCGCGACCATGAACTGCGCGCCGAGGAGGAGGGTGAGGACGAGTTTCTGGGAGCCGGTCATGCGCGTGGCGGGCGCCGTGGCGGCTCTGTCGAGGACGGACATGGAGGTTCCCTTCGACCGAGCTAACGGGACTTGTGTTCCGTTAAGCTGGAGTCGAAGGTAGCAGAGAATGGGGCACTAATGAAACTGGAGACCCGTTAATGAGTTCCGAGTCCGATCCCGGCACCCTCAGGCCCGGCGGCCGCACCGCACGGGTCCGGGCGGCGGTCCTGACGGCCGCGGGCGACGTCCTGGCGGAACAGGGCTTCGCCCACCTCGACCTCGCCGACGTCGCCCGCCGCGCCGAGGTCGGCAAGACCACCGTCTACCGCCGCTGGGGCTCGGCCACCGGGCTCGTCGCCGACCTGCTCGCGGACATGGCGGAGCAGTCCGTACCGCGCACCGAGACCGGCACCCTCCTCGGCGACCTGCGCGCCAACGCCCGCCTCGTCCTGGGCACCCTGACCGACCCGCGGCAGGGCGCGCTCTTCCGCGCCGTGATCGCGGCGGCCACGTGCGACGAACGCACGGCGGCGGCCCTGCACCGCTTCTACGCGATCCGCATCGCCGAGTGGGCCCCCTGCGTCGAGCAGGCGGTGGCCCGCGGTGAACTCCCCGAGGGCACCGACCCGCACGAGGTCGTCCGCGCCGTCTCCGCCCCCCTCTACTACCGCCTGCTCGCCAGCGGCGACCCCCTCGACACCGCCGCCGCCGACCGCGCCGCCGAGGCGGCGGCGGTGGCGGCGCGGGAGGGGGCGTACGTGGTGTGAGGGCGCGTCAGGCGTCGTGCTTGCGCAGGAACGCTTGCAGGCCCGCCAGGTCGTCGGTGTTGACCCAGTCGACGTTCGCGTCGAGCAGCGTGCGCCATAGGTTGTCGCGCGCCTCGCCCGGGAGGTCGGGCGTGGCCCAGAAGCGGACCGTCTGGCCCTGCTTGTGGGCGGTGTGGACGATGAGGTCCAGCCAGCCGCGCTCGGCCGCCGGCATCGTGCCGGTGCCCTGCCAGGTGAAGCTGGAGTTCCAGTTGCCGCTGATGAGCGGGATGAACGACGCGGGGACACCGGAGTTGATGTCGTCGTGGCGGCCGTCGTAGAAGGCGTACCGGAGCTTCTCGGCCTCCATCGGCGCCCGGGCGCCGCGGTCGCCGGAGATGACGGCGGTCACCGCGCGGCGCCGCACCTTGCCGCCGGTGGCGGAGCTGAAGATCGAGCCGTACCCGCGCAGCACCTCGGACAGCGCGCGGTACGTGGGGTCGCCGGCGGTCTTGAGGTCGATGAGCAGTTGCAGGGTGAGCCGGTGGCCCTTGTAGACGCGGCCGCCGTTGGCCCGGATGCGGCGTGCCAGCGGGTCGAGGTAGAGCCGCTGGAGCGTACGGGCGGGGTCGAGCTGCGACTCGTCGTGGGCGACGAGGAGTTGGCCGTCGACCAGCCAGATGTCCGACTCGACGCTCGCGAAGCCGTGGTCGAGTGCGTCGAGGAGCGGACGCTCGTGCAGGTAGTCGTTGTGCGCGTGCGCCCGCTTCAGGGGCGCGGGCCCGCGGCCCCGCCCGCGGTCGCCGTCGCCGCGGTCGGCGGCCCGGGCGGACGAGGCGAGCCCCCCGGCGAGCCCGCCGCCGGCTATGGCGGCGGACAGCGTGGCGACGGCGCGGCGTCTGGAGTAGGCGGACAAGGGTCCCTCCCCTGGTGCGGCGTGCAGGAATGGACCGAAGTATCGAACGGCCGGGCCGACTTGCACAGGGTGCCTGCGGTGAACGGGAGTTGACCGCGTACGGCAGAGGCGGCCGGGTCCGGCGCGGGCGGGGCAGGCTGTCGGCTTGTGCCGCACCTCCGGGATCGCGTCGCGAATACCGGGGGCATCCGCGTTGCGAGGCCGACATCGTGTAGAGGGTCAGGAGTTCCCGGATCGTCCCACCGGATCCTCGACAGTCGCGAAGGTGGCGTAGTCACGGACGCGTGCCAGCGTCATCACGGCGCGGGCCCAGCGTGGCAGCAGCCGTCGTCCCGGGGTGCCGTGGACGCATTCAGGCCGGGTGAGTTCGTGGCGCCGTCCGCGGCTTACCAGATGTCCGCCGTCGGCCGCGAGCGCGTTCTGGATCCAGTGGACGTCCTTGCCGTATGCCAGGGCGATGACCCAACCGGTGTCAGTGCGGAACGCCTGCACCGGCGTCTGGTACCGCTTGGCGCTGCGGCGGCCGACGTGTTCGATCACGGCCAGTGGCGGCATGCGGCGGGCGAGTGGGATCACAACCGGGTTGACGGCGCGGCTGATCCGGCGGAAGGCGCGTGGCATGGTCATGTCTGGAACTCCTCGTACACGGGTGGTCGGGTTCGTTTCCGGCATGGAAGCCCTCAAATAAGAAACTCTGAGTATCTTAAAGGGTGGCACGGCCGGGCACAATAAGAAACCTGGCGATCCTTAAGGAGTGGGATGACCGAGTCCCCTGCAACCCGGCGCCGCGGTAAGGCGCTTGAGACGGCGATCATGCAGGCGGTGTGGGAGCAGCTCGCCGAAGTCGGCTACGCGGCCATGACCGTCAAGGACGTGGCCGCGCGGGCGCGTACGAGTAAGGCGGTGCTCTACCGCCGGTGGCCGAGCCGCGCAGAACTGGTCTTCGCCGCGATCGTCCACGGGGTGCCGACCCCGGACGACCTTCCCGACACCGGCACCCTCCGGTCGGACACCGCCCAGTTGCTCCAGCAGATCGCCGGCAGATTCGCCACCGTCGACACCGACGTGCTGTGGGGACTGCTGGCCGAGAGCGCCCGCGACCCCGAACTCCTCGGCCTGATCCGCTCCGAACTGCTCAGCGACGTACACCGCGGGCCTACGGCGGTGCTCGTCGACCGCGCCGTCGCCCGCGGCGAGGTCGACCCCTCGCGGCTGACCGAGCGACGGATCGCACTGCCGCTGGATCTTCTGCGCAACGAGATACTCGTACGGGGATCGATCACCCCGGAGGCCATCGCCGAGATCGTCGATGAGGTCTTCCTCCCGCTGGTCCGCCCGAACCCGTCCGGCTGAGGAAGCACCCGGCGCAAGCCGGCTCGGGTATGGGCGGGCGGGGCCGGCGCAGAGTGAGGGCAGGCCGGTGCCGTACGAGCCGGCGGGGGCGCGGTGCGTGCCGTACGAGGCTCTCCGCCTCAGCTCGTTCCGTACGAGCCCCCCGTCGGGCGGGCCCGGGCGAGGATCGCCGCCGTGTCCACCCCCGGCGGGAGCGTGCCGAACGCCAGCCCGCCGCCGTCGCCGTCGGCGCCGAGGCGGCCCGCGCAGAAGGCGTCCGCCACCGCCGCGTCGCCGTGCCGGTGCAGCAGCGCGCCCTGGAGCACCAGCGCCATCGACTCGACCACGCGCCGCGCCCGGTACTCCACCGCCGTCAGGTCGGCCAGTTCCTTGTGCAGCCGCCCGATCGCCGCGTCGAGCCGGGCGTCGGCGCCCGCGGCCGCGTCGACCTCGGCGAAGTACGCCTCCACGGTCTCCGGCCTGCGGGCCATCGCACGCAGCGCGTCGAGCGCGGCGACGTTGCCGGAGCCCTCCCAGATCGACGGCAGCGGCGCCTCCCGGTAGAGCCGCGGCATGCCGGACTCCTCGACGTACCCGTTGCCGCCCAGGCACTCCAGCGCCTCCGCGGCGTGCGCCGGGCCGCGCTTGCACACCCAGTACTTGGTGACCGCGAGCCCGATGCGCCGGAACAGCGCCTCCTGCTCGTCGGCCCCGCCCGTCTCGCCGCGGTCGACGGCGCCCGCCAGGCGCATGCTCGCCACCGTCGCCGCCTCGGCCTCCACGGCGAGGTCGGCGAGCACGTTCGTCATCAGTGGCTGGTCCGCGAGCCGCGAACCGAACGCGCGCCTGTGCCCGGCGTGGTGCAGTGCCTGGACGACGCCGAGGCGCATGCCGCCGGCGGTGGCCAGCGCGCAGTCGAGGCGCGTCATGTTGACCATCTTGATGATGGTCTTCACGCCCGCGCCCTCCTCGCCGACGAGCCGGCCGACGGCGCCCTCGTACTCGATCTCGGCGGAGGCGTTGGAGCGGTTGCCGAGCTTGTCCTTCAGGCGCATGAGGCGGATCGCGTTGCGGGTGCCGTCCGGCAGTACGCGCGGGACGAGGAAGCAGGACAGCCCGCCGGGCGCCTGGGCGAGGGTCAGAAAGACGTCGGACATCGGCGCGGAGGTGAACCACTTGTGCCCGGTCAGCGCGTAGAGCCCGTCGCCGTCGCCGGTCGGTACGGCGCGGGTGGTGTTGGCGCGTACGTCGGAGCCGCCCTGCTTCTCCGTCATCGACATCCCGGCGATGAGGCCGGACTTGGTGGTGGGCGGGCGAAGGCCGAAGTCGTAGTCGGCGGACGTCAGGAGGGGCTCGTACGAGGCGGCGAGACCGGGCGAGGTGCGCAGCGCGGGGACGGCGGCGTACGTCATGGAGACGGGGCACAGGTGGCCGGCGTCGGTCTGGCCCCAGACGAAGAGCTTCGCGGCGCGCGCGACGTGCGCGCCGGGGGTGCGCTCCCGCCAGGGCGCGGCGTGCAGGCCGTGTTCGACGGCGGTACGCATCAGGTCGTGCCAGTGCGGATGGAACTCGACCTCGTCGGTGCGGTGCCCGTAGCGGTCGTGGGTACGCAGCACGGGCGGCTGCTCCTCGACGCAGCGGGCCCACTCCTGGGCCTGCGGCCCGCCGGCGAGGAGCCCCAGCGCGTGGAGGTCGTCCTCGGCCCATCCGGCGCCGTGGGCGCGGAGGGACTCCAGGAGGGCGGGGTAGGCGGCGACGTCGTAGGAGGTGAGGGGCGGGGGCTGGTTGGTGACCTCATGGGTGGTCGGCATGGGGGACTCCCAGGGCTCGCAGGGTGAAGGCGACGAGGTGGTCGGGGGTATGGGCCCCGGGCGTGTAGGAGCCGTCGGCCGCACCGGACAACGGCCCGATGAGCGCCTCCGCACACGCCCCGACGAGCGCGGCGGCGGTCAGCTGCGGGTCCTGCCGGGGCAGCCGCCCGGAGGCGGTGCCCTCGGCGATGCGGTCGGCGAACACGTCGCGGAACGCCCGCCGGAAGACGAGGCGTTCGGCCTCGACGGCGGTGTCGACGGGCTCGGCGAGCAGCGCGTACGCCAGCCGCGGGCGGCGCAGCGCCCGGCGCGCGAACGTCTCCGCGGCGGCGGCGACGCCCGCCACGGGGTCGGCGGGCCGCCGGGCGGCGGCGGACACGGCGTCGACCTCGGCGGTGACGACGCTGCGGAACAGCTCGACGGCGAGCACGGACTTGCTGGGGAAGTGCCGGTAGACGCTGCCGGTGGCGATACGCGCCCGGGCGGCGACGGCGGCGACGGTGCAGCCGGCGTACCCCTCGTCGGCGAGCAGCGCGCGGGCGGCGTCGAGGAGGGCGTCGCGCCGGCCGTCCATCCGCGCCTGGACGGCGGGGGTGCGGCGGTAGGGCATGGGAAGGATTGAAGCAGCGATTCAGGGCTTCAACAAGATGCCGGGGCGGATGTCAGTGGCGGGTGCGAGACTCGGCGGCATGACGGATGAGCTGCGGCTGAGGGATGTGGCGGAGGAGGACCTGGAGGTCTTCCTCGCACACGAGCACGACCCGGAGAACGTACGCCGCTCCCACTTCCCGCCACGGGAGCGGGAGCGCTTCATGACGCACTGGCGGGGGCGGGTCCTGGGGGACCCGACGGGCCTGGTGCAGACGGTGGAGGTGGACGGGCAGGTCGCGGGGAACGTGGTGGCGTGGTGGGACGGCGACCGCCGGTTCCTGGGCTACGTCCTCGGCCGGGAGTTCTGGGGCCGCGGCATAGGCACACGCGCGGTGGCAGCGTTCCTGGAGCTGGAACGGAACCGCCCCCTGCACGCGGACCCGTACGTGGGCAACGAGGGCTCGGTCCGGCTGCTGGAGAAGCTGGGCTTCCAGCGGCGGGGCTCGGAGTGGAACGGCGAGGACGAACACGTGATGCTGGTCCTGGACGAGCCGGGGCCGGCGGCGTAACCGCCTGGGGGCGGGGGCCGTTTGCGGGGTAGTCGTGGGGCGTCCCGCGGGTACGGTTTTTGGTGTCACCGCAGAGCTGGGAGTTCAGCATGCCGAGCACCCCCGAAGATCACATCGGCGACCGACTGAAGGCGGTGCGAAAGCGCCGCGGGCTGACACAACGGGAACTGGCCAAGGCTGCCGGTGTCTCGTTGTCCCTCATCTCGAAACTGGAGCAGGGCGAACTCACTGACACCCGCATGGAGTCCGCGCATGCGATGGCCCGCGCACTCCGCGTGCCGACGACCGCGCTCATCAAGCGGCCGGAGCCGGAAGCGGGCCCGGCACCGGAGCCGTGGCGCCCGCTGCAGAAGGCGGTGCAGGACCCGCCCGTGGAACTGGACGAGGCACCCACGGTCGAAGGCGTCGCGGCACGCCTGCCGGAGGTACGGGCCGCCTACTTCGGCAACCGTATGGCGGAACTCGCCGGTCTTCTTGCACCCCTGCTCCGCGACGCCGACGCACTCGACGATGCCCCGGAGGCTCGTGCGGTCCGCGCGCAACTCCTGCAGATTGCGGGCAGCACTCTCACCCAGGTGCATCAGTACGACGCCGCGGAGATCGCGCTCTCCCGCGCTCTGGACACCGCGACGGACCGACTCCGCGCGGCGTCCGTCGTCACGACCTGGACGTGGTTGTTCATGCGCCAGGGTCGCCTGAGCGAGGCGCGGGAACTCGCGACGCGGTGGGCCGACGACCTTGAGCCCCGGATGTCCCGCGCAACCCAGGAGGAACTGACGGTGTGGGGGTGGTTACTGCTGCAGGTTTCTGCCGCGGCGCTGCGGGACAACCGCGATGGTGAGGCTCAGGACGCGATGCGACTGGCCCGTGCCGCAGCAGTCCTCACTGGCCGTGAAGTGCCGCGTGGAGCCCCGGTGTTGGCGACGTGGGGCCCGGTGACGGTCGCGTACAAGACGGCGGAGCGCGGCATCGTCACCGGCCGACCCGACACCGTTCTGAAGACCGCCGAACGACTGCACCAGACCGGCCCGACGGACAGCACTGAGCACCATCGACACCGGCTCGACGTAGCGCGGGCACACCTGATGATGCGGCAGTGCGACGAGGCGGTGAGCGTGCTGCAAGGCGTACGCGAACGGGCGCCGGAGTGGCTGGCGCAGCAGAAGTACGCCAGGGACATCATGGGCGACATGGTTACCAAGAGGCGCACGTTGACGCCGGACATGCGCGAGCTGGCCGATGCGGTCAACCTGCCGCTCTGACCTGCACGTTGATACTCCCTCCGGGGTTCGGGGCGGACTCCCATGGCGACCACGGCCATGACCGCATTACGTTCGGTGACGACCTGATCACCGACGACAGGCGAACGTCATGGACTGCCCGACTGCCACACCCACCCGCCCGACTCTCGCATTCGTCTACGACCGGCACGCCACGTTGGCGGCTGCCGCTCTGGACGAGCGGATAACGCGGTGCCGCCGGTATGCCGTCGAGCGGGGCTGGGTGATCGCCGGGGAGTGGGTGGACCGCGGGGATCACGCGTTGACGAACTGGCCGCGGCCGCGGTGGGAGGCGATGGCGTACGCCATACGGCAGTCCGCCGCCCGTGCCGTATGCCTGGTCGACTCCTGGGACCGGATCAGCCGGGACCGCGAGGCCAGCGCCGTCCTGCGGCTGGCGGTCCACCAGACCGGTGGTTACTGCATGACCACCGGCGGTGAGAACGACCTCGAACCCGGCCACGGACGCATCAGCGTCACCGCGCCGCTCCCGCGCAGGGCGCGGCCGTGAGCACCGGGCCGGTTCAACTCCCCGACGGGTGGCCGCTCGTGCAGCCCGCGCCCGTTGACGGGTGCGGGCGGTGTGCCGAGTTGGCCGCCGGGCGGGCCGTCGCCCGCGCGGCGGGGGATCTGTCCGCCGTCAGCGACGCCAACGTCCTCATCCGACGGCACCCCGCGCACTGAACCCCCGCCCCCTGGCCCCCGGGTACTCCGGCCAGGGGGCGGGTCCCGGACACCCGGGGTACGCTCCGCGCCATGGTCTGCGTCAGCCCTGCCGGGACGGGCCCGGGCGCCGGGGTGTAGCGATGGTCCGCGAGCACAAGGACGGCGGGCCGGTGTTGACGTTCGCCGAGCCCCTTCCGGGGCCCGGGTTGGGGAGCGCCGTGGTCGCCGGCGAGCGGCTCGTGGACGGCGTCCGGTGCCTCTGGCCGCTGGTCCGGCCCCTCAGTGCCGAGGCCGTCATCGGCTGCCTCGACCGCGAGACCGGCTACCCGGACATCGGCGTGAAGCCGCAGCGCCCGCACTGGTTCGTCCACGACGGCGCGGCTGCCCGGCCGACCGGGCAGCAGGCACTCGACGTGGTCGACCCGTGGCACGTCGATCCGGTCGTGGAGCCGGTTCCGGAGCTGTCCGCCGAGGTCGTCGGGACCTGGCTGGAGCGCGCACAGGTGCAGGCGTCTCCCGCGCCCGAGACTCACGACACGGGCTGGACGGACCTGTGGTTCAACGCCACTCGGGCCCTTGTCCCCCGCCCGTACGCGCCGGAGGCAACGGCACACGTCGCCCTGGACGTCGCCGAGGTGCGATGGGTCGCGAACGTGCCCCTCCAGTGGCGTGAAGGAACCGCCTGGGTCGCCGGGCCGACCCGCGAGATGCGGCAAGTCGGCGCGCGTGCGCCGATCACGCTGCACGCCTCGAACCACGGCCAGGTGGAGCTGGCGGTGTCCGCGAACTGGTCGCTGTGGAGCGAGGACGGATCGCCCGGGCGTACGGCGTTGGTCGACGTCGCCCGCAGCCTGGTCGCCGACGGGTGGTCCGTCACCCACGGCACGGAGTTCTTCCACGAACTCGCGTAGAACGCGGGGCGGATGACCATGCCACCATGCGTCACGAGACCCTCTAGGTTGGGCGCTACGGACGAGAGGGAGGGCACTCCTCATGGATCAGGACCCCCGTCAAGGGGTGGACACCGGTGTGGCGCACTCGGCCCGGGTGTGGAACTACCTTCTCGGCGGCAAGGACAACTACGCCGTCGACCGCGCCGCCGCCGATCAGTTCAAGGCCGTCTTCCCGCAGATCGTCGACATCGCCCGTGCGGACCGGGCGTTCCTCGGCCGTGCCGTGCGGTTCACGGCCGGCGAGGCGGGGGTCCGGCAGTTCCTCGACATCGGCACGGGGCTGCCGACGATGGACAACACGCACGAAGTCGCGCAGCGCGTCGCGCCGGAGGCGCGCATCGTCTACGTCGACAACGACCCGATGGTCCTCGCGCACGCCCGCGCGTTGCTCACCAGCACCCCGCAGGGCCGCTGCAGCTACATCGAGGCCGACCTGCGCCGCCCGCAGGACATCCTCGCGGGGGCGGCGAAGACGCTGGACTTCGACGAGCCCGTTGCCGTCATGCTGCTCGGCATCCTGCACTTCGTCCCCGACTTCGACGAGGCGTACGGAATCGTCGCCCGGCTGCTCGACGCGCTGCCCCCGGACAGCTTCCTGGTGGCGACGCACGCCACCATGGATCCCTCGCTCGCCGACGAGACGTCGCTGAAGGCCAACGCCGAGGCCCGCGAGGACTGGGACGAGCGCGCGGCGACCCCGCTGTTCCCCCGCGGCCCGGAGGAGTTCGGCCGCTTCTTCGACGGCCTCGAACTCCAGGAACCCGGGGTGGTGTCCATGAGCCGCTGGCGCCCGGAGCACACCGTCTTCGGCGCGCCCCCGCAGGTCCTGGGCCTGGCCGCGGTGGGCCGCAAGCCGTAGGGCTACGCGGCGCCCTTGCCGCCGCGGACGACCAGCGCGTCCAGCAGCTCCTGCGTCGACGCGGCGATCTCCGCCACCGCCTTGTCGAACGCCTCGGCGTTGTGCGGGGCGGGGTGGCGGAAGCCGGAGATCTTCCGTACGTACTGCAGGGCCGCCGCCCGCATGTCGTCGTCCGTGACGGTGTCGGCGTACGGGGGGCGCAGGGTCTTGATGCTTCGGCACATACTTACGACGGTACGCCGCAGGTCTGACAAACGGCGGCGGCCGCGGGCGAGGGGGCGACGGTGACCGTCCGGTTCCGGACCTATTACGAGGACGAGGACCTGTGGCTCTATTTCGAGGCCGATGACGAGGGGTGGGCGGCCCGGCAGGTCGAGATCCGGGCGGCCGACTCCCGGCCGGTGACCGCTGCCTCCCTCGCGGAGGTGGTGCACCTGCGCGACCACGCCGACCTCGCCGCCATGGGCCGATACGAGCGGCGCTACGGCGTCCTCGCGGAGGGCTCCCTCGACGGCTGGGAGACCCAGCCCGGGGCGGCCGAGGTCTCCGCGGAGGAGTTCGAGCGGCTGTGGGCCGACGCCCGGCGGGCGCTCGGCGGCCCTGACTGACCCGGTCCGGCGGCCGGCGTTCCCGACGGCCCTACCAGCTCGTGATCAGCAGGTGGTTCACCACCAGCGCCACCCCCGCCTGCGCCGCCAGCCAGGCCCGGTGGTCGCGCGCCGGGAGCAGGGCGGCGGCCGGCAGCAGCCAGAGCGTGAACGGCAGCCAGATCCGCTCCGTCTCCGCCTTGCTGAGCCCGGAGAGGTCCGCCGCCACCAGGCACGCCAGCGCGGCGACCGCCATCACGGCCGGGGCGTACGCGGAGGAGCGTCCGGCGCCGCGCGGCCAGGCGGTGCGTACAGCGCGGCGGGTGCCCGCCACCGCCGCCAGGCCCGCGCTGAGGGCCGCGACCGCCAGGTTCGCCCACACCCAGTAGCTGTACGGGCGCTCTCCGCCGAAGCCCTGGTAGTAGCGCTCGTGCAGCAGCGTGTACCCCTCCCACCACCAGAAGCCCGCCGCCGTGAAGACCACCGCGACCGGCAGCGCACCCAGCACCACCCACGGGACCACCCGCAGCACGGCCACGCGCGGCCCGCCCCCCGGCTCCCCCCGCGGCCCACCCCCCGGCGCACCCCGCGCCGCGCACCACAGCACCGCCGCCATCGGCAGCACCAGCAGCGTCAGCCCGTACGACAGGTACACCGCCCACCCCAGCAGCAGCCCCGCACCCGCCGCCGCCACCGCGGGCCGCCGCACAGTGCGCGTCGCCGCGAGGGCCAGCAGCGCCAGGCCCCACGCGGCCACCGCCGCGAAGTAGCCGTCCGCCGACACCCCCGCCCAGACCGCCCACGGCCCCAGCACCAGGAACGGCGCCGCGCGCCGCGTACGCTCCTCGCCGCCCAGCGCCCGCAGCGCCACCAGCACCGCGACCGCCGCGGAGCCGCCCACCGCGATGCAGAAGACCGCCGCCCACGCCCCGCCGTCCAGCCCCGCCCGGTCCAGGCCGACGAACGTGAGGACCGCGGCGGGCGGGTGGCCGGCGATGTGCGCGGGCCAGTTGTCGGGGGTCTGGATGAGGATGTGGTCGGTGAAGGTGCGTACGGCGTGCCCGAGGTCGGCGAAGCGGGCGACGGTCTCCGGCCGGGCGTACTCGTTCGTCCCCGTCAGCTGGCCGGCGACGCCGTCCTGCCAGCCGTCGACGAGCGCCAGGGACCAGATCCACGCCACGGCCGCCGCCCAGGCGGCGAGGAGCAGCCGCCGCCACGGCAGCCGGTCGGCGAGCCCGGGCCCGTACGCGACGACGGCGACGGCCACGGCAACAGCCGCGGGGGTGCCGGGGCCGTAGTGCGGCTCCCAGGCGGCGGACAGGGGCGGGAAGCGCACGTGCAGGATGTCGTCGCCGTTGACGGCCCGCCCGACGACGACGGCCGCGGCGATCGCCGCGGCGGCGAGGACGGCGGCGAGCAGGTCCCAGCGGCGGCCGGTGGCGTGGGCGGTGCGGGCGGACACGGGGGCGGCGGGGAGGAGGGGCGCGGGTGCGGCCGTTCCGGCTTCCGGTTCCGTACCCGCCGCGGGCGGTCCGGTGGGCGAGGAGGTCACGTCGCCACGCTAGGCAGCCGCGGCCCGCCCGCGCCGGGAACGCGCGGCGACGTCACGCTTTCGTCAGGAGTCGGTGCGGGGATATGGGCGCATCCGCGGCCTACGGTCGGACCATGCCCGCCGTACGCCCGCCGGAACCCCGCCCCGGCCCGCACCCCGACCCCGCCCCCGACACAGCCGCCGGCCCGGGGGGCACCCTCCCCCCGCCCGGCCCCTTCCGCCCCGCCTTCTGGCGCAGCCCGCTGCGCGGCCCGTGGTTCACCGCGCTCCTCGGCACGGTCCTGCTCGCCGGCCTCCCCCTGATGCTGCTGACCGGCCTCCTGTCGTACGCCGCCTACAACCCGGACCTCCCCGGCAACGACACCACCCCCGGCAAGGGCCTCCTCGGCTTCTACCTGTTCTCCTGGCCCACCGACCCCCACTGGCTCTACCGCCTCAACCAGGGCGTCCACGTCACCCTCGGCGTCGCCCTCGTCCCCGTCGTGCTGGCCAAGCTCTGGTCCGTCCTGCCCCGCCTCTTCGCCTGGCCGCCGCTGCGCTCCGCCCGGCACGCGCTGGAGCGCGCCTCGACGCTGCTCCTCGTGGGCAGCGCGCTCTTCGAGTTCGCCACCGGCATCCTCAACATGCAGCTCTTCTACGTCTTCCCCGGCTCCTTCTACGCCCTCCACTTCTACGGCGCCTGGGTGTTCCTCGCCGCCCTCGCCGTCCACCTCGCCACCCGCGTCGGCAAGCTGCGCCGCGGGCTGCACGACCGGGGGATGGACGAGCTACGGGCCACGGAACCCGCGCCGCCGACGATCACGCGGCGCGGGGCCGCGGCGCTGGTGGGCGCGGGGTCGCTGGGCCTGGTCGCGGTCACCGCGGGGCAGAGCATCGGCGGCCCGCTGCGCCGCACCGCACTCCTCGCACCGCACGGCGGCGCCGACCCGGGCGAGGGGCCGAACGGCTTCCAGATCAACAAGACCGCCGCCGCCCTCGGCATCGAGCCGGCCGACATCGGCGAGCGCTGGCGCCTGGTCGTACGGGCCGGGAGCGGCCCCCGCACGGTGTTCACCCGGGCGGAGCTGCTGGCGCTGCCGCAGCACACGGCGGCGTTGCCGATCGCGTGCGTCGAGGGGTGGTCGACGGACGACCAGATGTGGCGCGGGGTCCGGCTGGCGGACCTGGCGGCGCTGGTGGGCGCGGGGGAGTCGGACGGGGTGTTTGCGGAGTCGGCGCAGCAGAAGGGGGCGTTCCGGGCGGCGTCGCTGCGGGCCAACCAAGTACACGATCCGCGGTCGTTGCTGGCGCTCCACGTCAACGGCGCGGTGCTGTCCCGGGACCACGGGTACCCGGCGCGGATCATCGTCCCGGCGAACCCCGGGGTGCACAACACGAAGTGGGTCACCAGGCTGACGTTCGGAGAGCTGCCGTGAGCCCGGAGGGCCCGCGGGGCGGTTCGGACGGGGCCGGCAGGCCGGACGAGGCCGGCGGTTCGGACGGGGCCGGTGGGCCGGACAGCCCGGGCCGTGCGGGTGGTTCGGGCGAAACCGGCGAGCCGCGCGGTGCGGGCCCGGCACGCGGATCGCGTACGGAACGGGCCCCCGCGTCCGTACGCCGCCGCGCGTCCACGCGCGCGACCGTACGCCGCCTGCTCGCGCCCGGTCCGCTCCCCACCCTCGTCCTCCTCCTCGCCTCCTTCGCGCTCACCGGCTACGCCGGTGTCCGCCTCTTCGACAAGGACCCGCTGGGCGTCGCCCTGTGGCTGGCGGGAGCGGCGGTGCTGCACGACCTGGCGCTGGTGCCCCTGTACTCGCTCGCCGACCGGGGCGCCCAGCGCGTACTGGGCCCGCGGCTGGTGAACTACGTGCGCTTCCCGGCAGTCGTCTCCGGGCTGCTGCTGCTCGTCTACTTCCCGCTCATCACCCGCCAGGTGGGCCGCTACGAGCGCGTCACCGCCCTGCCCGCCGACGCCTACCTCCACCGCTGGCTGCTGCTCACCGCCGCGCTGTTCGCGGCGTCCGCCCTGGTGCTCGCAGCGCGGCGAACCGCCGCCCGCCCGCGGTCCAGCGGTCGTCCTCCCGCCAGCGGCCCGCCGCCGCGTACCTGAGCAGGGCGGGCAGCCCCACCCGGGCCCAGGGGAAGCCGTGGTGCGCGCGGTCGGGGCGGTGCGGCGCGGGGTGGCCGCGGGCCCCGTCCGTGACGTGGACGTGCACGCGCTCGTCCACGTCGTCGTCCGCGGCGACCTCCACGACCAGCCGCCCCCCGGGCCGCAGCAGCGCGGCGGCGCGGGCGAGGAGGGCGGCGGGGTCGCCGCCGATGCCGACGTTGCCGTCGATGAGCAGCGCGGTGCCCCAGCGGCCCTCGCCGGGCAGCGGCTCGAACACCGACCGGCGCAGCACGGCGGCGCCCCGCGAACGGGCGTGCGCCACCGCCTCGGAGCTGACGTCGACGCCGAGCGCGGGACGCCCCAGCGCGGCGAGCGCCGCGACGAGCCGCCCGGGGCCGCAGCCGATGTCCAGTACGGGTCCCGTGCACCGCCGCAGCACGGTCACGTCGCCGCCGTCGGGCACCCCGCACCAGCGCTCCACTTCGAGCGGCAGCAGCCACCCGTCGCGCCGCCGCAGGAAGAGCGGACCGGCGCCGCTGCGCAGGGCCCGCGCGTAGGGGTCGGCGCGGTCCCAGTCGGCGTCGGGGGTGCCCGGGGCGGGCGGGAGCGCGGTGGTCCGGGGCGGGGGAGCCGTGGGCGGAGGTATGGGTTCCGGAGCGGCGGGCGCGGGCGGCGGGACGTCCGCCGGCCGGCCGACGCCGGGGCGGGGGTGGGCCGGCCGCGGGGGGACCGGGCGGGGGTCGGCCGGGTGGACGCGGGCCGGGCCGGGTGCGGAGGCGGTCGGGGGCGCGTCGTCCGGGGAGGCCGCCGGCTGCGCGGCGGGCCGGCCGGTGGGCGGCTGGGAGGCGCCGGGCCCGGCTGCCCCCGGCCGCGGCCCGGCCTGGGCGTCCTGCGTCCGCGCGACGGGCCGGAGTCCGGCCGGATCCGCATGCGTCGGCGTGCCGGGACCGGAGGGTGTTGCGGGATCGGACGGGCGGCGGGGCGGGGGCGACGTCATCCGGCGGCTCGGTCGAGTGCCGTGCTGCCGACTGCGGAGGTGTCCGCTGCCGTCGCGCTGCGCGGCGACGTGCCCGCAGCCGTGGCGTCGGCCCCGGTGCTGCCCGGCGCCCGGTCGCCGGCGCCCAGTCGGTGTGCCGTCGCGGCGAAGCGGCTGCCCGGGGCGGCCGCCGCGACCTCGGGGACGTCCGCCGGGGTGTCCACGTCGCGCAGCGGCGGCAACTCCCGTACGCGCAGGCCCGCCTCGCGCAGCCTGCGGTGCTGGGCGGCGCCGGTGTGGGGTGTCGACATCGGTACGCCGCGCAGCAGTTCGGGGTCCGGCCGCGACAGGCCCAGCGCCCAGAAGCCGCCGTCCGGCGCCGGGCCGAGGTAGGCGTCGCAGGCCGACCAGGCGTCCGCGGCGAGGGCGGGTGCCAGCAGTCCTGCGGTGAGCTGCGGGGTGTCCATGCCGACGAGCAGCGCCGGGCCCGTACAGCCGCCGAACGCGGCTGCCAGGCGCGCGTCGAGGCCGCCGGCGGCCTGCGGTACGACGGTGAAGCCGGGCGGCAGCCAGTCGCCGGGGGCGCCGTCGAGGACGAGCACGCGGCGCCGGGCGGGCAGGTCCCGTACGACGGCGAGGGTGTCGGCGAGGGCGGCCTCCGCGAGCTGCGCGGCTTCGGCGGGGCTGTACGCGGGGGTGAGCCGGGTCTTGACCCGGCCGGGCCGGGGCTCCTTGGCGATGACGAGCAGGGTGACGCCTCCGCCGCTCACCGCCCGGCCCCCGCGCCCGCCGGGGCGCCGCGCAGGACGCCGCTCATGTCGTGGACCGCCTGCCACGTCCCCCGCCACGTTCCGGTCACCTTCGACTTCCCCGTCCGCGGCGCGTACGGCACCGGCAGCTCCGCGATCCGCCACCCCGCGTCCGCCGCCCGTACCACCGTCTCCAGCGGGTACCCGCTGCGCCGGTCCGCCACCGCCAGGTCCAGCAGCGCCGCCCGCCGGGCGGCCCGCATCGGGCCCAGGTCGCGCAGCCGCACGCCCGTGCGGCGGTACAGCATCAGCCCCAGCGCGGCGTTGCCCGCGCGGGCGTGCAGGGGCCACGCGCCGCGCGCGGTCGGGCGGCGGCGGCCGAGGACGAGGTCCGCCGTACCCGCCGTGATCCGGCCGGTGAGCAGGGGCAGCAGGCCCGGGTCCAGGGAGCCGTCGCAGTCGCAGAAGCAGACCAGCTCGGCCGTGGCCGCCCGCAGGCCCGCCGCGCAGGCGGCGCCGAAGCCGCGCCGCGGCTCGTGCACGACGGTGGCGCCGAGTTCGCGGGCGAGGTCGCCGGAGCCGTCCGTGGAGCCGTTGTCCACCACGACCGCGCGCCAGCCGGCGGGGATACGGGCCAGCACCCACGGCAGCGCGGCGGCTTCGTCCAGACAGGGGAGTACGACGTCGGTCATGGCCACCACCCTACGAGCGCAAAAGCCGCATAGCGGGCGCATGGTTCTTACGAATCACGGACGTCGGCCGCCGCCATCCGTTCGGCCCCCGCCCGCCGTCCCCGGCCGTGCCAGGCTGGCGCCATGGACCCCGTCCCGCCCGCCGGGCCCCGGCCACCGGACCGCCGCCAGGACCGCCCGGACCGCCCGGACCGCCCGGACCGCCCGGACCGACCGGCCCGCGTGCTCGTCGTCGACGACGACCTCACCGTCGCCGAGGTCGTCGCCGGCTACCTCGACCGCGCCGGCTACGCCGTCGACCGCGCCGCCGACGGCCCGCAGGCGCTGACCGCCGCCGCCTCCGCGCGGCCCGACCTCGTCGTGCTCGACCTGATGCTGCCCGGCATGGACGGTCTGGAGGTCTGCGCGAAGCTGCGTGCCACCGGCCCCGTACCGGTGATCATGCTCACCGCCCGGGGCGACGAGGACGACCGCATCCTCGGCCTCGAACTCGGCGCCGACGACTACGTCACCAAGCCCTTCAGCCCGCGCGAACTGGTGCTGCGCGTGGAGTCCGTACTGCGCCGCAGCCGCGCCGCGGCGCCCCGCGGCGGCGAACTGGGCGGCGCCGGGCTCACCCTGGACACCGCGGCGCGCAGGGCCGCCAAGCACGGGGCCGAGCTGGCGCTGACCCTGCGGGAGTTCGACCTGCTGGCGCACTTCCTGCGGCACCCGGGGCGGGTGTTCGGGCGGGAGGAGCTGATGCGGGAGGTGTGGGGGTGGGAGTTCGGCGACCTGTCGACGGTGACGGTGCACGTGCGGCGGCTGCGCGGCAAGGTCGAGGACGACCCGGCCCGGCCGCGCCTGATCACGACGGTCTGGGGCGTCGGCTACCGCTTCGACGCCGACCCGGCCGCGGCCGGTGCGGTACGGGACGGCGCGTACCCGGAGGACGGCCCGCAGCACGGATCCGCAGCCGACCGGGAGGCCCGACCGTGAACGACATCCTCCTCATGGCCGCCTTCGCCTTCCTCGGCGCCGCCGTCGCCGGCGTCCTCGGCGCCATCGCCCTGCGCCTGCTGCGCAACCGCTCCCTCGTCGTCTCCGTCTCCGTCGTCGCCGCGACCGCCGTCACCGCGATGCTCCTGGGCACCCTCGCCGTCGCCCGGGAGATGTTCCTCTCCGGCCACGACCTGACCGTGGTCAGCATCGTGTGCCTCATGGCCGCCGTCGTCGCCCTCGCCACCGCCGTGCTGCTCGGCCGCTGGGTGGTCGCCCGCAGCAACGCGCTGGCCGCCGCGACCCGCTCGTTCGGCCACGCCTTCGCCGAGGGCGGCTCCTTCGCGCCCCCCGCGGGCGGCGCGACCGCAGAACTCGCGGCGCTCAGCCGGGAGCTGGCGGCGACCGCCGAGCGGCTGGCGCAGTCGCGGCAGCGGGAGCGGGCGCTCGACGCCTCGCGGCGCGAGCTGGTCGCGTGGATCTCGCACGACCTGCGTACCCCCCTGGCCGGACTGCGTGCCATGGCGGAGGCGCTGGAGGACGGCATGGCCGCGGACCCCGGCCGCTACCACCGGCAGATCCGCGCCGAGACCGAGCGCCTCGACGCCATGGTCGGCGACCTCTTCGAACTCTCCCGCATCCACGCGGGCGCCCTCGCGCTCGCGCCCACCCGGATGTCGGTCCACGACCTCGTCGGCGACGCGCTTGCGGGCGCGGACCCGCTGGCGCGCGAGCACGGCGTACGGCTCGTGGGCGAGCCGCCGGAGCCCGGGGCGGCGGTGCCGGTGGAGGTCGACGGCAAGGAGATGACCAGGGTGCTGGGCAACCTCCTGGTCAACGCCATCCGCCGCACGCCCGCGGACGGCACGGTCGCGGTGACCGTCGCCTTCCGCAAGCAGGAGCAGGACCGTGACCAGAACGGGGACCAGGGCCGGGACCAGGGCCGGGACCAGGACGGCGACCGGCACCGGGACGGCGACCGGCACCGTGCGGCCGTCGTCGTCTCGGTCACCGACCAGTGCGGCGGCATCCCGGAGGAGGACCTGGCGCGGGTCTTCGACACGGGCTGGCGCGGCAACCACGCCCGAACGCCCGTGCCGCCCGCAGGGGCCGGGCTGGGGCTGGCGATCGTGCGGGGGATCGTCGAGGCGCACCGCGGGCGGGCGGAGGTGCGCAACGTGCCCGGCGGCTGCCGTTTCGAGGTCACCCTCCCCGCGGCCCACGGCTGACCGTCAGGGCGCCGCTCCCAGCGGCGCCTGGGCGAACTCCCTCACCCCCTCCGCGAACCCCACCGCCGGCCGCCACCCCAGCTCCGCCCGCAGCCGCGCCGAGTCCGCCGTGATGTGCCGTACGTCCCCGAGCCGGTACTCGCCCGTCACGAGCGGCGCAGGCCCGCCGTAGGCCGCTGCCAGCGCGATGGCCAGCTCGCCGACAGTGTGCACGTCCCCGCTGCCGGTGTTGTACGCCGTGAGCACCTCCGCCGCCGCCTCGTCCCCGTACACCGCCTCCAGCGCCCGGACGTTGGCCTCCGCGACGTCCCGTACGTGGACGAAGTCCCGCCGCTGCGCCCCGTCCTCGTACACCCGCGGCGCCTCGCCCCGCGCCAGCGCGGAGCGGAAGAAGGAGGCGACGCCGGCGTACGGGGTGTCGCGGGGCATCCCGGGGCCGTAGACGTTGTGATAGCGCAGCGACACCGCACGCGCGCCGGTGACGCGCGCCCACACGCCCGCGACGTGCTCCTGCGCCAGCTTCGTCGCCGCGTACACGCTCCGCGGGTCCGCCGGCGCGTCCTCCGCCACCAGCCCCGGTGCCAACTCCGCGCCGCAGCGCGGGCACCGCGGCTCGAAGCGCCCGCCCGCGAGGTCCGCCGCCGCCCGCGGCAGGGGCCGTACGGTGCCGTGCGCGGGGCAGTCGTAGCGCCCTTCCCCGTACACGACCATCGACCCCGCCAGCACCAGCCGCCGCACCCCCGCCTCCGCCATCGCAGCGAGGAGCACGGCGGTGCCGAGGTCGTTGACGCCGACGTACGCGGGCGCGTCTGCGAAGTCCTCGGTGAGGCCGACCATCGCGGCCTGGTGGCAGACGGCGTCGGCCCCGGCGAGCGCCGCCGCGACGGCGTCGCGGTCGCGCACGTCGCCCCGCAGGTACGCGTCGCACGTACGACCGGGCGGCCCCGCGTCCCGTACGTCCAGCACCACCACCTCGTGCCCCCGCTCCGCGAGGGCGGAGACCACGTGCGATCCGATGAACCCGGCGCCGCCGGTGACGAGTACGCGCATGGCGGCGAGCCTAGGGTCGCCGGCCGCGGCGGGCGGCCACTGCCACGCCCGCCGTCACACTCCGGTAATCACGTCCCGTAGGACCCAGCCCTATCCAGGAATCAAGGCAGATATTCTTACTCCTTCGAGCGATTGCTGCCGCTTTGCACCGAAGCCTAGCTTCGGTGCCATGACGACCACGCCAGAAGAAACGTCCGCGTCCGTCGAACCCCCCGACCGCCTCAGCCTCGACACAGCCGCCGCGCGGAACCTCACGACCACCACCAAGACGCCCCCGCAGATGCAGGGGATCTCCTCCCGCTGGCTGCTCAAGGCGCTGCCGTGGACGGAGGTCAAGGGTGGTGCGTACCGGGTGAACCGGCGCCTCACCCACACGCTCGGCGACGGGCAGGTCGAGTTCACCTCGGTCGGCGGCGAGGTGCGCGTCATCCCGCAGGAGCTGCGCGAGCTGCCGCAGCTGCGCGCGTTCGACGACGAGGAGGTGCTCACGGCGCTGGCAGGCCGGTTCGAGCAGCGGGAGATCGCGCCGGGGGACGCGGTCGTTTCCGCGGGGGCGGCGGCGGACCAGGTGGTGCTGGTCGCGCACGGGCGGCTGGAGCGGGTCGGCACCGGGAAGTACGGGGACGAGACCGTCCTCGGCGTCCTCGCCGACGGCGACTACGTCGGCTCGGAGGTGCTCGTCTCCGCCGACGGCACGTGGTCGGCCACGGTACGCGCCACGACCCGCGGCACGGTGCTGGTCCTCGCCCGCTCCGCCCTCGACGAGCTGCTGGCGCAGGCGGAAGGGCTGCGCGAGCACCTGGCGGCGTTCGGCTCCGTCCCGCAGCAGCGGCAGAACAGCAAGGGCGAGGCCGAGATCGAGCTGGCCTCCGGCCACCGCGGCGAGGCGGACCTCCCGGGCACGTTCGTGGACTACGAGCTGACGCCCAGGGAGTACGAGCTGGAGGTCGCGCAGACCGTGCTGCGCGTCCACAGCCGGGTCGCCGACCTGTACAACGACCCGATGAACCAGGTCGAGCAGCAACTGAGGCTGACCGTCGAGGCGCTGCGCGAGCGCCAGGAGCACGAGCTGATCAACAACCGCTCGTTCGGCCTGCTGCACAACGCCGACCTCAAGCAGCGCATCCACACCCGCTCGGGCCCGCCCACGCCCGACGACCTGGACGAGCTGATCTCCCGCCGCCGGCAGACGCACGTGCTGCTGGCGCACCCGAAGGCGATCGCGGCGATCGGCCGGGAGTGGAACAAGCGCGGCATCTACCCGCCGCGCACGGAGTACCTGGGCAGCGAGGTCAACAACTGGCGCGGCATCCCGCTGCTGCCGTGCAACAAGATCCCGGTCACCGCGGAGGGGACCAGCTCGGTGATCGCGATGCGGCTCGGCGAGGCCGACCAGGGCGTGGTGGGGCTGCACCAGACGGGGCTGCCGGACGAGATCCGGCCGGGGATGAACGTACGGTTCATGGGGATCAGCGACAAGGCGATCATCTCGTACCTGGTGAGCGTCTACTTCTCCGCGGCGGTGCTCGTCCCGGACGCGCTCGGCATCCTGGAGGACGTGCAGATCGGCAGCAACTGACCCGTACGCGAAGGCCCCCCGGCCGGCATCCGCACGTGCCGGCCGGGGGCCACCCCCGCCGGGCTCCGCCCCCTCAGCCGGGCCACGTCCAGTCCGCCACCTCCGGCAGGTCCGTGCCGTGCTCGCGGATCCAGGCGTGGTGCCTGCCCCGTACGTCCTCCATCCGCTGCCGCACCGCCGCCGCCCGCACGGCCAGTCCCGGGACGCGGTCGATGACGTCCATCACCAGCCGGTAGCGGTCGAGGTCGTTGCGTACGACCATGTCGAAGGGCGTGGTCGTGGTGCCCATCTCCTTGTAGCCGCGCACGTGCAGCTGGTCGTGCCCCGCGTGCCGGTAGGCGAGCCGGTGGATCAGCCACGGATAGCCGTGGTACGCGAAGATGACCGGGGTGTCGCGGGTGAACACCGAGTCGAACTCCCGGCCCGTCATCCCGTGCGGATGATCCTCGTGCGGCATCAGCCGCGCGATGTCGACGACGTTGACGACCCGTACCGCCAGCTCCGGCAGGTGCTCGCGCAGCAGCCCCGCAGCGGCCAGCACCTCCTGCGTCGGCACGTCCCCGGCGCAGGCCAGCACCACGTCCGGCGCCTCGCCGGGGCGTTCGGTGCCGGCCCACTCCCAGATGCCGACGCCGCGCAGGCAGTGCGCGCGGGCCTGCTCCAGCGTCAGCCAGTCGAACGACGGCTGCTTGCCGGCGACGACGACGTTGACGACGTCGCGGGTGCGCAGCACGTGGTCGGCCACGCACAGCAGGGTGTTGGCGTCCGGCGGCAGGTAGACCCGGACGACGCCGGGGCTCTTGTTGAGGATGTGGTCGACGAAGCCGGGGTCCTGGTGGCTGAAGCCGTTGTGGTCCTGCCGCCAGACGTGTGAGGTCAGCAGGTAGTTGAGCCCGGCGACCGGGGCCCGCCACGGCTCCTCCCGCGCGGTCTGGATCCACTTGATGTGCTGCGCGGCCATGCTCGCGACGATGTGCGCGAACGCCTCGTACGACGAGAACAGCCCGTGCCGCCCGGTGAGGACGTACCCCTCCAGCCAGCCCTGGCACAGGTGCTCGGAGAGCACCTCCATGACCCGGCCGTGCGGCCCGTGGTGCTCGTCGGTCCGCTCCGTCTCCGCCTGCCACGCGCGGTCCGTGACCTCGAACAGCTCCTGGAGCCGGTTGGACGCCGTCTCGTCCGGGCCGAAGACGCGGAAGTCGCGGCGCTCCGCGGTGTCGGCCATCACCTGCCGCAGCATGGCGCCGAGCACCCGGGTCGGCTCGTGCAGCCGGCCGCCGGGCCGGTCGACGGCCACGGCGTACGTCTCGGGCCCCGGCAGCGGCAGCGCGTGCAGCAGCCGGCCGCCGTTGGCGTGCGGGTTGGCGCCGAGGCGGCGGTCGCCGTGCGGTACGCAGGCGAGCACCTGCCGGCTCGGCCTGCCGTCGGCGCCGAAGAGCTGCTCCGGCCCGTACGAGCGCAGCCACCGCTCCAGCTCCGCCAGGTGCTCGGGGTTCTCGCGGACCTCCGGCAGCGGCACCTGGTGGGAGCGCCACGTGCCCTCGACCGGGGTGCCGTCGACGTCCTCGGGGCCGGTCCAGCCCTTGGGGGTGCGCAGCACGATCGCCGGCCAGCGGGGCCGCCCGCGCAGCCCGCCGCGGGCGCGCGCGGCCTGCTGGAACTCGGCGATCCGGTCGAGTGCCGTGTCCATCGCGGCCGCCATGTCCCGGTGGACGCGCGCGGGGTCGTCCCCGCTGACGTGCAGGGGCTCGTGGCCGTAGCCGCGCAGCAACTCGTCCAGCTCGCTCTGCGGGATGCGGGAGAGGACGGTGGGGCCGGCGATCTTGTAGCCGTTGAGGTGCAGGACGGGCAGCACGGCGCCGTCGTACGCGGGGTCGAGGAACTTGTTCGCGTGCCACGACCCGGCCAGCGGCCCGGTCTCCGCCTCGCCGTCGCCGATGACGCAGGCCGCGACGAGCCCGGGGTTGTCGAACGCGGCCCCGTAGGCGTGCGCGAGCGAGTAGCCCAGCTCGCCGCCCTCGTGGAACGAGCCGGGGATCACGGGCGCGACGTGGCTCGGCGTACCGCCGGGGAAGGAGAACTGCCGGAACAGCCGCGCCATCCCGGCGGCGTCGCGCGAGACGTCGGGGTGCACCTCCCCGTACGAGCCGTCGAGCCAGGCGCCGGCGTAGACGGCGGGACCGCCGTGTCCGGGCCCCCAGACGCAGACGGCGTCGAGGTCGCGGGCGGAGATGACGCGGTTGAGGTGGGTGTAGACGAGGTTGAGGCCGGGGCAGGTGCCCCAGTGGCCGAGCAGCCGCGGCTTGATGTCCGCGGGCGTCAGCGGCTCGGTGAGCAGCGGGTTGCGGGTGAGGTAGATCTGGCCCGCGGCCAGGTAGTTGAGGGCGCGCCAGTGGGCGTCGAGGTCGGCCAGCTCCTGCTTCTTCATCGTCGTCCCATCGACGAAGGGGGCGGTAGGCGGTACGGCCAAGTCTTACGGCCCGGGGGCGTGCCCACCACCGCACGGCGCGCGACGCGCGCCCGCCCGCCCCGGACGGCCCTTCTATCACCCGGATGGCGGGCACGGCTCGCACGTAACGGGGGGTACGGGTGGGACAGACTGCCACGTATGTGGACGGCGAACGCGGGGACAGGTGATCAGATGGCCGTGTCGGTGTCGGTCGTGCTGCTGCTCTTCGTGCTGGCCGTGGTGTTTCTGCGCAGCGGCTCGCTGAAGACCTCGCACGCGGTGGTCTGCGTGCTCCTCGGCTTCTATCTGTCCGGGACCACCGTGGCCCCGACGATCCAGTCCGGTCTGGAGGCCACGGCGAACGTGGTGAGCAGCATCCGGCCGTGAATGTGGCCGTTCCGGGAACTATTCGGTACCGCCTTGTGCGTTGAACCCTTCGGGGGATGACCTTGGTGGACGCCTGATCGGAATCACGCGCGCACGCTGTGTGCACGTGCATTTGCGCGTGCACCTAGCCGCCAACACAGCTATGATCCCCGACAGTTGACATTGGCAACCACCTTGGAGAAGCGCTGTGGCCCACGCATACAACGGCATTGCGGCCAGAGATCTTCACGGCGCCGCCTGGCAGAAGAGCCGGCACAGCAACTCGCAGGGTTCCTGTGTGGAGTTCGCCAGGCTTCCCGGCGGCGAGATAGCCGTTCGCAATTCCCGATTTCCCGAAGGCCCCGCCCTCGTCTACACCCGTGCCGAGGTGGAGGCGATGCTGCTGGGCGTCAAGGACGGAGAGTTCGACCATCTGATAGTTGACTGACACCCCCCTATTCCCGGCTGCACCGTCCGCTTCCCCCATCGGCGGGGTGACACTGCAGCCGCCGGTCATCCGGATCCTGGCTGAGATATCGCCCGTAGCAGGCGTTGATCGCGGTACGGCCGCGATCCGCACAGAATGCGATCGCTTCCTTTCCGTCCGCGAACGGTCCCGGAGCGTGAATCACCCAGTATCCAGGGAGCAGCGAAGGGTAGTCGTCGCTGCGCAGCAGTTCCGCCTCCGGCACTTCGGCCAGGACGCCTGTGAGCCTGTCATCGCGTGCCTCCGGCCCGTTGCGGACCGGTTCGGAGGCCAGCACCGCGATCCACGAATCGTTCAGCGGGGGCGACTGGGGCGACTGGGGGGACTGCGGGGAGGACGAGGGCGGGGAGGTCGCGTCGGGTTGCCCGGAAGTCCCGCCCGTGCCGGGGCCGTTCCCGGCGTCCGCGCCGTTCCCGCCGTCCTCGTCGGCGCTCCCGTCCGGGCGATCGCCGTTCTCGCCGTCGCCGTCGCCGTCGTTCCCCGTCCCTCCGGCCGGGGCGGTGCTCTCCGTACCGCGGCCCGCGGCGGCCCCGCCGCCGTCCCCGCCGGACTTGAGCAGCAGCGCGGCCACCGTGGCGCCGAGCAGCACGACCGCCGCCGCCAGTACGCCGACGACCACCCCGCCGCGCCGCCCCCCGGCGGGCGGCGGCGGCGGCGCGGGCCGCGGGCTGTCCAGCGCGGTCGGCGTGTACGGGGACGGGGCCGTGGGCGCGACCGGGGCGGGGAACGGGACCGCCGGCGCCGGGCCGTAGGCGGGCGGGGCCGCGGGCGGGGCACCGTACTCGCCGTCGGCCGCCGCCCGCAGCATCCCGTCCAGCGCCGCCGCGTCCGGCCGCGCCCCCGGGTCCCGTACGAGCAGCGCGTCGAGCACCGGTGCCAGCGGGCCCGCGCGGCGCGGCGCCGCCAGCGGCTCGTCGAGCACCGCCGCCAGCGTCGCCAGCGCCGTCCCGCGGCGCAGCGGGCTCGCGCCCTCCACGGCCACGTACAGCGTCATGCCGAGCGACCACAGGTCGGCCGGCGGCGCGTCCGGGGCGCCGCGGATCCGCTCGGGCGCCACGTACTCGGGGGAGCCGACGACCTCACCGGTCGCGGTGAGCGCGGTGGCGCCGGCGAGCGCGGCGATGCCGAAGTCGGTGAGCACGGCGCGCGCGTGCGGCTCCCCGGGGCGCAGCAGGACGTTCGCGGGCTTGACGTCGCGGTGGTGGATCCCGGCGGCGTGCGCGGCGGTCAGCGCGGCGAGCACGTCGCGGCCCAGGCGCGCGGCCTCCTGCGGCGGCAGCGGTCCCGCCGAGCCGATCCGGTCGGCGAGGTTCGGCCCGGGCACCAGCTCCATGACGAGCCAGGGGTGCGGCTCCGCGGCGACGATGTGGTGGATGGTGACGACGTTGGGGTGGCTCAGCCGGGCCAGCGCCCGCGCCTCGCGCAGCACCCGCTCCCGTACCGTTCGCGCGTCGTGGGCGGGATCGGGCGACCGCACCTCCTTGAGCGCCACCTCGCGCTCCAGCACGGTGTCGCGCGAGCGCCACACCGTGCCCATGCCGCCGCTGCCGAGGCGCTCGATCAGCTCGAACCGCCCGTCGACCAGTGCCCCGCGCCCCCCGCTCATACTTCGAGAGCCTAACGGCCTGCGGCCGTCGGGCGATCATGCGGTCGGCGTGCGCGTACGGGCCCTCAGTCAGCCGCGGGCGGATGTAGGTGGAACACGGCCCACACGACCTTGCCGCGCAGCGAGCCGTCCAGCGGGTGCCAGCCCCAGCTGTCGCTGAAGGAGTCGACGAGGTACAGCCCGCGCCCCGACTCCGCGCCCACGTCGGCGACCCCGGCCACCGGACTCGCGGTGCTCGGGTCGCGGACGGCGCACACCAGCCGGGACGCCCAGCGCATCAGGTGCAGCCGCACCGCCGGGTCCTGTTCGGTGCAGCCGGTGAGGGCGTGCCGGAGCGCATTGGTGACCAGCTCCGAGACGACCAGTGCGACATCGTCGCTGAGGTCGGTCAGCTCCCAGTGCCGCAACGTGGTGTGGGTAAAGGCGCGCGCGCCGCTCACGGACTCGTGGCTGCCGGATATCGCACAGGATGCGGCACCGTCGACGGAGCCGGAGTCCAGCGGGGGCAGCCCTCGCCATAAGGGCGCGAGCACGGCTGCTGCTTCGGTCCCCATGCGCGGCACTCCCCAGTCGCGTGCGTGTCTGTCGTCACCGTGCGGATGCCCATGCTTCCGAATGCCTTTGGCAGATGCAAGGGCAGATGCACGTGCACGAGGGAGGAATGTCTAGCAACTTACTGGTTCATGGGCATTGTCCAGCAAAATTTTCTCGGTTGGGTAACCGTTCGGGCACGCAATGATACGGAGTGGTGGCAGTATGGGCCGGTGGCGCCGGGGGCGCGCTTGTAGTGCCATGTCCTTTTGTAAGTGCCATGTCGCCGAGGTGGGTGGAGGGCTCCGATGGCCGTGGACGGATCAAGCGGATCGGTCGTGCGCCGTATCCTGCTGGGCTCTCAGCTCAGACGGCTGCGGGAAGAACAGGGGATCTCGCGCGACGCCGCCGGATACGCGATCAGGGCCTCGGAATCCAAGATCAGCCGGATGGAGCTGGGCCGGGTGAGTTTCAAGAGCCGAGACGTGGAGGACCTGCTCACGCTGTACGGCGTGACCGATCAGACCGAGCGCGACGCCCTCGTCGGCCTCGTCAGCGAGGCGAACACCGCAGGGTGGTGGCACAGCTACAGCGACGTGCTGCCGGGCTGGTTCCCCACCTATGTGGGACTGGAGTCGGCCGCTGCCGGGATCGACGTGTACGAAGTCCAGTTCGTGCACGGCCTGCTGCAGACGGAGGAGTACGCGCACGCCGTCGTCACCGCGGGCCTGCCCATCTCGCCCGCCGAGGCGGACAAGCGCGTGGGCGCCCGGCTGGAGCGGCAGAAGCGGCTGTACGCCGAGCACCCCGCCGAGCTGAAGGCGGTGCTCGACGAGGCCGCGATCAGCCGCCCGTACGGCGGCCGCCAGGTGATGCGCAAGCAGTTGCAGCACCTGCTCGACGCCTCCGAGATGCCGAACGTGTCGCTGCGGATCATCCCGCTGGCGCAGCACGGCCACACCCCCGACTCCGGCGCCTTCACGATCCTGAGCTTCCCGGAGGAGGACCTCTCCGACGTCGTGTACGTGGAGCATCTGACGAGCGCCCTCTACCTGGACAAGCCGGAGGACGTCGCGACGTACACGAAGGCCATGGACCTGCTGCGCGTCGCCGCCCAGAACGAGGCGGAGTCAAGGGAGTTGCTGCACCGGCTCATCCGGGAGGTGTAGGGAGGCCCCGGGAGGCGCATTTCGCGCACCAGTACGATGGCGTGTCAGCGGTCACAGCCGTGCCCGCGGTCCGCCGTGCGCAGGGGTGCAGCCTCGCTCATGTCTCTCTTCTCCGACCTGGCACTGCAGTACATCGACGGCAAGTGGTGCCCCGGCGCGGGTTCGTGGGACGTCATCGACCTCGACCCGTACAGCGGTGAGCAGCTCGCGGCCGTCACCGTCGCGACCGCCGCCGAGGTGGACGCCGCCTACCGCGCGGCGGAGCGGGCGCAGCGGCTCTGGGCGGAGCGCTCGCCGTACGAACGGCGGCTGGTCTTCGAGCGCGCGCTGCGCCTCGTCGAGGAGCGCGAGGAGGAGATCACCCGCGCGATCGTGGCGGAGCTGGGCGGTACGCGGCTGAAGGCCGCGTTCGAGATCGCCCTCACCAAGGACGTGCTGCGCGAGTCCGTGTCGTACGCGCTGCGCGCCGAGGGCCGGGTGCTGCCGTCGCCGACACCCGGCAAGGAGAACCGCGTCTACCGGCTGCCCGCGGGCGTCGTCGGCGTCATCAGCTCGTACAACTTCCCGCTCTTCCTGGCCGCGAAGTCCGTGGCGCCCGCGCTCGCGCTCGGCAACGGCGTGGTGCTCAAGCCGCACAACTACTCACCCGTCGTCGGCGGCACGCTGCTCGCGTGGCTGCTCCAGGACGCCGGGCTGCCGCCCGGGCTGCTGAACGTCGTCGTCACCGACACCGCCGAGATCGGCGACGCCTTCATCGAGCACCCGGTGCCGCGTGTGCTGTCCTTCACCGGCTCCACCGAGGCCGGCCGGCACGTCGCGAGCGTCGCCGCCCGGCACTTCAAGCGCACCGTGCTGGAGATGAGCGGCAACTCGGCGATCGTGGTGCTCGCCGACGCCGACGTGGACTACGCCGTGGACGCCGCCGTCTTCAGCCGCTTCGCCCACCAGGGGCAGGTCTGCATGGCCGCCAACCGGGTGCTGGTGGACCGGGCGGTGCTCGCGGAGTTCGCGGAGAAGTTCGTCGCCAAGGCCGGCGCGCTGACCGTCGGCGACCCGGCCGACCCCGCGACCCAGCTCGGCCCGCTCATCAGCGCCCGTGAGGCCGCCGAGCTGGCCGCCCGGGTCGACGCGGCGCTCGCCGCCGGCGCCACCGCGCTGCTGCGCGGGCGCACGGACGGCACGCTCGTGGAGCCCACGGTGCTGACCGGGCTGCCTGCGGACAGCGAGCTGCTGCGGCGGGAGTTCTACGGCCCGGTGGCGTTCCTGCTCCCCTTCACGGGCGAGGACGAGGCCGTACGGATCGTCAACGACACCCCGTTCGGGCTGAGCGGCGCGGTGCACACCGGGGACCTGGAGCGGGGCGTGCGGCTGGCGGGGCGGATCGACTCGGGGATGGTGCACGTCAACGACGGCACGATCAACGACGAGCCGCTGGTGCCGTTCGGCGGCGAGAAGTGCTCGGGGCTGGGGCGGCTGAACGGGGAGGCGACGGTCGACGCCTTCACGACGCTGAAGTGGATCTCCGTGCAGCACGGCCGGACGCACTTCCCCTTCTGAGCGGCGCCGCGGCCTCTGTCCCGTCCGGGTCACCCGTTCGGCGGCGCGTATGTCGCCCGGGCGGTCGGGGGCCAGGAGCATGGCGGTGACGGAAACCCCCTTTCCGTACCCCTTCCGTGTTTCTTCCGTACCCCTCCACCCCCCTCCACTCCCTCCGGACCTCCGGGACAGAACGAACAGGAGCCCTTGCGATGACCGCTCCCACCACCGCGCGGAACGCCCGCGACCTCATGCACGAAGGCGCCGAGTGCATCGACTCGACCGAGTCCGTCGCCACCGCCGCCGCGAAGATGCGCTCCATGGACGTCGGCTGCCTGCCGGTGTGCGGCCAGGACGGCAAGCTCGCCGGCATGATCACCGACCGCGACATCGTGGTGGAGTGCGTCGCCCGCGGCCGCGACCTGACGACCTGCGCGACCGCGGAACTGGCGGCCGGCCGGCCGGTGTACGTCGAGGCCGACGCCTCGGTCGACGACGTGTTGCGCACGATGGAGCAGCACCGGGTGCGCCGCGTCCCGGTCATCGAGGACCACCGGCTCGTCGGCATGATCAGCGAGGCGGACCTGAGCCGGGGCCTGACGGACGAGCAGATGGCGGCCTTCTGCCGAAGCGTGTACGGGGGCGGCCACCACTGACCTCCGTACGCCCACCGGACCGGCGCAGGGCCGGGCTCCCGCGCGGGGAGTCCCGGCCCTGCGTCGTGCCGCCCCCGCGGCTGCTGCTAGTCAAGGTTGACTAGGCTGGGAGGCCACACATCGCCGCGGTAGACAAGGGGCTCCATTTGTCCGCGACTCGCCTCCTGGTCCTGGGCGCCGTCCGGCGGCACGGCCGGGCGCACGGCTACCAGGTCCGGGCCGACCTGGAGTACTGGGGCGCCCACGAGTGGTCGAGCGTCAAGGCCGGTTCGATCTACCACGCGCTCAAGCAGATGGCCAAGCAGGGCCTGCTGGTCGCCCACGAGGTGGCACCCAGCACCGCCGGCGGCCCGCCGCGTACCGAGTACGAGATGACGGCCGCCGGCGACGCCGAGTACTTCCGGCTGCTGCGCGAGGCGCTGCGCCGCCACGACGAGAAGATCGACTTCCTCACCGCGGGCGTCGGCTTCCTCGTCGACCTGCCGCGCGCCGAGGCCGTCGCGCTGCTGAAGGAGCGGGTCGGGGCGATGGAGGAGTGGCGGGCCGCGGTCCTCCAGCACTACTCGCCGCAGGAGGGCGAGGACTACGGGCACATCGGCGAGATCATGCGGCTCTGGCTGCACACCGCCGAGGCCGGTGCCGAGTGGACGCGCGCCCTGATCGCGCGGCTGGAGGCCGGCGCGTACGTGATGGCCGGCGAGGGCGATCCGTGGGCCGGGGTGGAGACGAGCCCCGGTGGTCCTGACGACCGGAACCCCAGCTAATCAAGTTTGACTAATGCGGAGGCCGGGGATACCTTCGGCCGGTGGTCAAATTTGACTACCTGAGGGACTGGAGGAGGCGTATGACGGCGATCCTCGCCGAAGGACTGCGCAAGACCTACGGGAAGAAGGGCTCCGCGAAGGCGGCGCTCGCGGGCCTGGACCTCGCGGTCCCCGCGGGCACGGTGCACGCCGTGCTCGGCCCCAACGGCGCGGGCAAGACCACGGCCGTACGGATCCTGGCCACCCTGCTGCGCCCCGACGCCGGCACCGCGCGCGTCGCGGGCCGCGACGCCGTACGGGAGCCGGACGAGGTCCGGTACCGCATCGGGCTGCTCGGCCAGCACGCCGCCGTCGACGAGGTGCTCAGCGGCCGGCAGAACCTGGAGCTGTTCGGCCGGCTCTACCACCTCGGCAGGGCCGGCGCCCGGCAGCGGGCGGCGGCGCTGCTGGCGCAGTTCGGCCTCGACGACACCGGCGGCAAGCCGGTCGGCCAGTACAGCGGCGGCATGCGGCGCCGGCTCGACCTGGCCGCGAGCCTGATCATGCGGCCCCAGGTGCTCTTCCTCGACGAGCCGACGACGGGCCTCGACCCCCGCGGCCGTACGGAGGTGTGGCAGGCGGTCCGCTCGCTCGTCGGCGACGGCACCACCGTGCTGCTCACCACGCAGTACCTGGAGGAGGCCGACCAGCTCGCCGACCGGGTCTCGGTCGTCGACCACGGCCGCGCCGTCGCCGAGGGCACCGCCGACGAGCTCAAGGCCCGGCTCGGCGGCGACCGCATCGACGTCGTCGTACGGGACGCGGACCGCCTCGACGCCGCCGCTGCCGTCATCGGCATGGCCGCCCGCGCCGGCGAGGACGCCGTCGAGGTCGACGCCGACGCCCGGCGGATCAGCGCCCCGGTCGCCGACCGGATGGCGGCGCTGGCCGACACGGTGGCGGGGCTGGGTGCGGCGGGCGTGGCGGCGGAGGACGTCTCCCTGCGCCGTCCGACGCTGGACGAGGTGTTCCTCCACCTCACCGGCCGCACACAGGACCTGAACCAGGAGCAGGACCAGGACCAGGACCGGCGCCCGGAGCGGGACGACGGCCGGGCGGACGGCGGCGCCGCCGGCCGGGCGCGCGCCGTAGCGGAAGGGAGCGCCCGATGACCGCCACCACCCTCCCCGCCCCGCCGCCGCCCGCCCGCACCGCGGGCGCCCGGCTGAAGTGGGCCGTCGCCGACGGGCTGACGATGACCGGCCGCGGCTTCGCGCACTGGGCCCGCCGGCCCGGGCAGGCCGTGGTGAGCCTCGTCTTCCCGGTGATGATGCTCGTGGTCTTCACCTATCTGCTCGGCGGCGGCATGGCCGTGAGCGGCGGCGGCAGCTACCGCGAGTACCTGGTGCCCGGCATGCTCGCGCTCGCGATGTCCTTCGGCCTGGAGGCCACGATGGTCTCCCTCACCTCCGACCTCGGCAAGGGCGTCGTCGACCGCTTCCGGACGATGCCGATGGCCCCGTCCGCGGTCCTCGTCGGCCGGGCGCTCACCGACATGGCCGAGTCGGCCGCCGGGCTCGTCGTGATGGCCGGCGCGGGGCTCGCGGTCGGCTGGCGCTGGCACGGTACGTGGGCGGAGGCGCTGGCCGCGTTCGGGCTGCTGCTGCTCCTGCGGTTCGCCATGCTGTGGGCCGGGATCTTCCTCGGCCTGGTGGCGGGCAAGCCGGAGATGGTGCAGGCGGTGCAGATCCTGGTGTGGCCGGTGGCGTTCCTGTCCAGCGCGTTCACCTCGCCGGAGACGATGCCGGGCTGGCTGGGCGCCGTCGCGGAGTGGAACCCGATGTCGGCGACGGCGGGTGCGATCCGCGAGCTGTTCGACAACCCCGGCTGGTCCGGCGACTCGTGGGCGGCGCAGCATCAGGTGCTGCTGGCGGTGGTGTGGCCGCTGGTGCTGCTCGCCGTGTTCTTCCCGCTGGCGGTGCGCCGGTACCGGAGTCTGGGGCGCTGAGGGCGCGTACGGACAGGCGACGGGCGTCGCCCGCGGGCGTGGGCGACGGCGCTCTCGACGCGGGTGGCGCCCCCGCTGCGCGCCAGTGGCGCCCCGTTTGTACGACTTGATCTGATGTGCCGCCGTGCCTCCGTACCCTTCCGACCCCCCGGGGGCGTTCTTCATGCGTCCGACTTATGCTCGCGGGCGTAAACCTTTCGGCACGTCCGCGGGGGGTGATGGTCCAGTGGGTCAGGAGCCCGAACCGGATAACGGCGAAGACAAGCCGCACTCCGACGAGGCGCACAGCGCCTTCACGCCGCCCTTCGGCGTGCCTCTCCCCCCGGCGCCCGAAGACGGGCAGACGACCTCGGAGTTCGCACGCCCCGTGGGCATCGGCGAACACGCCCCCGAGGACCAGAGCACCGGCTCGGGCTTCCGGCCCCCGCGCGGCGGCCCCTCGGCCGCCGCCGGGGTCGCGCCCCCGCCCCCGCCCGCCACCGGTCCGCTGTCGCGATCCACGCCGTGGCAGGACCGGATGCGTGTCATGCTCCGTACGCCCATGACGGAACGACCCACGCCCGAACGGTCGCTGTCGCCCACCGAGGAGACCGCGCTGCCGGTGCCGCGCGTACTCGACCTCACCCTGCGCATCGGCGAGCTGCTGCTCGCCGGCGGCGAGGGCGCGGAGGACGTCGAGGCCGCGATGTTCGCCATCGCCCACGCCTTCGGCCTCGACCGCTGCGAGCCGACCGTCACGTTCACCCTGCTGACGGTCACGTACCAGCCGTCCCTGGTCGACGACCCGGTGACGCTCAGCCGCACGGTCCGCCGCCGCGGCACCGACTACAACCGGCTCTCCGCCGTCTACCGCCTCGTCGACGCCATCGTGGACGAGGCCGCCGCCGTCAGCCTGGAGGAGGCGTACCGCGGCCTCGCCGAGATCCGCCGCAACCGGCACCCGTACTCCAAATGGGCGCTCACCCTCGCCAGCGGCGGCCTGTCGGGCGCGGCGGCGACGCTGGTGGGCGGCGGGCCGCTGGTGTTCTGCGCGGCGGCGATCGGCGCGATGCTCGGCGACCGGCTCGCGTGGCTGGCGGCGGGGCGCGGGCTGCCGGAGTTCTACCAGTTCGTGGCCGCGGCGATGGCCCCCGCGGCGGTCGGCGTCACACTCAACCTCGCCGACATCGACGCCCAGTCCTCCGCCGTCATCACCGGCGGGCTCTTCGCGCTGATCCCGGGACGGGCCCTGGTCGCCGCCGTCCAGGACGGCCTGACCGGCTACTACATCACCGCCTCGGCGCGCCTGCTCGAAGTGCTCTACCTCGTCGTCGGCATCGTCGTCGGGGTGCTGATCATGCTCTACGTGGGCGTGCAACTCGGCGCAGAACTGAGCCCGGACGCGGCCCTGCACCGCCAGGAGCGGCCGGTGGTCTCCCTGCTGGCGGCGATGCTGCTGACGCTGGCCTTCGCGGTCCTGCTCCAGCAGGAGCGTTCCACCGTGATCGTCGTGACCCTCAACGGGGGCGTCGCCTGGCTGATCTATGCCGTCATCGCCCACCAGGCGAACAAGTCGCCGGTGCTGGCCACCGCGCTGGCCGCGGGGCTCGTCGGGCTCTTCGGCCAGCTCTTCTCGCGCTACCGGTTCATCTCCGCGCTGCCGTACGTCACGGCCGCCATCGGCCCGCTGCTGCCGGGCAGCGCCACGTACTTCGGCCTCCTGGGCTTCGCCCAGGACGAGCTGAACGCCGGCGCCCGCTCGCTGCTGACCGCCGCCGCGCTGGCGCTGGCGATCGCGATCGGGGTGAACCTGGGCGGCGAGATGGCCCGGCTGTTCATGAAGCGCCCGGGCGAGAAGACGGCCCCCGCCCGCCGCGGCGCAAAACGCACCCGCGGCTTCTAGGGGCCGTCTCCGACGGTGGGCCGACTGCCGACTGCCGACTGCCGACTGCCGTGCCGGGGCTACGTCAGTGGTGGCCGCCCGCGGCCTCCAGGCGCTTCTTGGACGCCTCGATCTCGGCCTCCGCGTCCTGCCGGCCCACCCAACTGGCGCCTTCCACGGACTTGCCGGGCTCCAGGTCCTTGTACACCTCGAAGAAGTGCTGGATCTCCAGCCGGTCGAACTCCGACACGTGGTGGATGTCGCGCAGGTGCTCCACCCGCGGGTCGTGCGCCGGGACGCACAGCACCTTGTCGTCGCCGCCGGCCTCGTCGGTCATGCGGAACATGCCGATCGTGCGGCACGCGATGAGGCATCCGGGGAACGTCGGCTCGTCCAGAAGGACCAGCGCGTCGAGCGGGTCGCCGTCCTCGCCGAGCGTGCCTTCGATGAAGCCGTAGTCTGCGGGGTAGCTGGTCGAGGTGAAGAGCCGCCGGTCCAGGCGGATCCGGCCCGTCTCGTGATCCACTTCGTACTTGTTCCGCGAACCCTTCGGGATCTCGATGGTGACGTCGAACTCCACGGGTGGCTCTCCTTCAAGATCAGCATGGTTCAGATGATTAAGTGTCCCCCACGCAGCGGGGTGGTGGCGAAAGGGGCTGGTCCCTGGTGAGGGTCGGGGTCGCGGTGGCACGGCGGAAGGCCGCCCGCTGGGCACGGCACTGGACCCGGCGGTGGGAAGCACAGCCCCTGCACACCCGCCGTACCGTGCGGCTGGTGGCCGCGTCCGGCGCGCTGGGCGGGGTCCTCGCCGGCGGCTTGATCGCCGTGGCGGGGCCCTGGGACTCGGGTCAGCGTACGGCGGAGAAGGAGACGGCCGCGCGTGCGGACGCCGCCCAGGGCCGTACAGGTGACGCGGATCACGGCTCCTCGGACGGTGTACCGGGCAAAGGCGCCCCCGGCGACGGCTTCCAGGGCGCCGGCGCGGGCGCCCCGCGGGTGCTCACCCCGCTCGGCCCGCAGGACGGCACCCGGCCCGTCGGTACCCCCCGGCCGACCGGTGCCGGGCTCGCCAGGGAACTTGCGCCGCTGCTGAAGGACCCCGCGCTCGGCTCGCCGACCACCGCGGCCGTGTGGGACGTGACCACGGGCCGCGAGCTGTACGGCGAGCGCGAGACCACCGGCGTCGTCCCCGCCTCCACGGTCAAACTGGCCACCGGCGCCGCCGCCCTCGCCGCGCTCGGCCCCGACCACCGCATCCCGACCGCGTCGCTCGCCGAGGGCGGGGAGGTCTTCCTCGTCGGCGGCGGCGACCCCACGCTGTCCGCGAAGCGGCTGAAGGGGCTGGCGCGCGACACGGCGCGGAAGCTGAAGAAGGACGGGGTGCGGAAGGTGGCCGTCCGGTACGACGCCACCGCGTACGCCGGCGACGTACTGCACGAGATCGGGCCCAACGAGAACATCGCGCCCGTCACCCCGCTCATGGTCAACGAGGCCCGCCTCGACGACTCCTGGCACGGCCCGGCGCCGCGCGCCACCGACCCGGCGCGCGACGCGGCGGACGACTTCGCCGGCGAGCTGCGCGACGCGGGCGTACGGGTCGCGGGCGAGCCGAAGGCCGCGCGGGTGCCGGAGAGGGCGGACGAGCTGGCGGCGACGTACTCGGCGCCGCTGGCGGAGCTGACCGAGCGGATGCTGACGTACAGCGACAACGACCTGGGCGAGGCGCTGGCCCGGCAGACCGCGATCGCCGTGGGCCGCGACGCGAGCTTCGAGGGCGCGGGGCGGGCGGTCGCGGGGCAGCTGAAGAAGCTGGGTCTGCCGGTGCGCGGGGCGCGGTTCGCCGACGGCAGCGGCATCAGCCGCGGCAACCGGGTCTCGGCGGACCTGCTCGCCCGGCTGCTGGTGACGGCGGCGGACCAGGACCGGCCTGAGCTGCGCTCGCTGCTGACGGGACTGCCGGTGGCGGGGTTCAACGGCACGCTGCGCGACCGGTACGGGGACGGCGGCGGCGACGGCCAGGACGCCGGCGGCACGTCGGCGGCGCGGGGCGTGGTGCGGGCGAAGACGGGGACGCTGACGGGGGTCAACTCGCTGGCGGGGACGGTGGTGGACGCGGACGGGCGGCTGCTGGCGTTCGCGTTCTTCACGATGGGCGCGACGGACCGTACGGGGGCGGGGGACGCGCTGGACCGGATGGCGGCGGCGGTAGCGGCCTGCGGCTGCCGCTGAGACCCCGAACCTCCGGCCCCGGGAGTCCCCCGAACCCCAAATCCCGCAACATCCGCACCCCGCGCCCCCTGAACCCCGCTGTGTCGCAGGCGTGTTGCAAGTCCTCGCCGGGTTATCCACAGGTCTGTGGAGGAGGGCTGCGGGAGTTGCGGGTGATATGGCAGCATCCGGGGCATGTGATCGCGCGGGGCTGGCCAGAGCCCCGGGGCGGGCCCGCTGAGTGAAGGGCCCGGCGGACCACGATCGGGGGAGTGGGGGAGACGCATGCGCGGAATCGGGGAGGCGCGGGCGGCGGGAGCGCGCCGGCGCAGAGGCATCGTCCTGGCCGTGACCGGGCTGCTGGCGCTGCTCGTGCCGCTGACCGGGCCGGCCGCCGAGGCGGAGCCGAAGCCGACGGTCGAGGAGGTGCATGCCCGCGTGGAGCGGCTGTACCGCGAGGCGGAGGCCGCCACCGACGCGTACAACGACGCGGAGGAGAAGGCGAAGAAGCAGCGCAAGGAGGTCGAGCGGCTCGACAAGGCCGTGGCGGACGCGAGCGTGCGGCTGGCCGGGCTGAAGGACGAGGCGGGCGCGCTGGCCCGGGCGCAGTACCGCGGCGGCGGGGTGCCGATGGAGGCGCAGTTGCTGCTGAGCGACGACCCGGAGGAGTTCGTGGACGACCTGCGGCTGGCCCGCAAGGGGCAGCACGCGCAGCGGCGGCTGATCACGGAGGTCACCGGCACGCAGAAGCGGTTGGACGGCTACGCGAAGAAGGCCGCCGGGACGTACGAGCGGCTGGAGCGCAGCCGCGAGGCCAGGGCCGAGGCGAAGGAGGAGATCGAGGAGCGCCTCGACGAGGCGAAGGAGCTGGAGAAGAAGCTCAAGGCCGAGGAGCGCGAGCGGCTGCGCCGGCTGGAGCGGGAGCGGGCCCGCGAGGCGCAGGCGCGCTGGCTGGACTCCGGGATCCTGGACGAGATCGACGCGGAGGCGACGCCCGCCGGCAAGAAGGCCATCGCGTACGCCACGGATCAGCTCGGCAAGGACTACGTGTGGGGTGCCGAGGGGCCGGACACGTTCGACTGCTCGGGCCTGACGATGCGCGCGTGGGAGGCGGCGGGGGTCGGGATCCCGCGGACGTCGCAGACCCAGTTGGCGGGGCTGCGGCGGGTCGACGTGCGGGAGATGCGCCCGGGCGACCTGATCATTTATCACTCCGACGCCAGCCACGTCGGCATATATGTCGGTGACGGTGCGATCGTGCATGCGCCGCGGCCCGGCCGTCAGGTGACGGTGGCCGGCGCGGGCACCATGCCGATCAAGGCCGTGGTGCGCCCCGAGGCGTGATCTGCGTCATGTGACCGGCCTGTCGGATGCGGGGCGGGCGGACCCGGCGCGGGGCCTCCGAACAGGGCAAAGGACCGGGGGAGCGGCCGCGTTCCGGGCCGCGTCACCCGTTCCGTACCGGCGGGTGATCACGCTAGGGTCCCTCCTTGGCGGTTTCGCTGGAGGAACAGCACGAGCCGCCGCACACGGCCGCCGGCGCGCTCGCGCCCGGCCGTCACCCTCGGGGGGAGGGAAGGAAGAGCGATGCCCGCACCCGGGCGTTCCCCGGCCTCCGGACCGTCCGGCGGACCTGACCAGTCCGCCGCAGGCGCCGGGGTGGCCGACGCGCAGGCCGCGACGCGGCGACGGCACCCGCAGCCGTCGGCCGCGCACGCACCGTTGCCGCAATCGCACGCGCCGTTGCCGGCGCAGCGCTCGGGGCACGGCGCGGTGCCGGCGCAGCCCGGCCCGGTTCCCGGGCAGCCGCACGCACGCGAGCGGGCGGTCCCGGAGTCGCTGACGCTGCTGCTGATAGAGGCGGAGCCCGGCAGCGGGCCCGGCATCGCGCGGATGCTGGAGCAGGCGGGTGCCGGCCGCCACGGGGAGCGGATCCGGGTGCGTACGGCACGCAACCTCACCGAGGCGGAGCGGCTGCTCGGCCCGGACGTGCACTGCATCCTGCTGGACCTCAGCGTGTCCGGCGAGGAGGCGGTCGCGGAGGACGCCGACCCCGCGCGGGAGGGCGACGAGCTGGAGGCGCTGCGCGAGGTGCTGGCCATGGCGCCGCTGCACGCGGTGCTGACGCTCACCGACGAGGACGACGTCGAGCTGGCCGCCGAGGCGGTCCGCGTCGGCGCGCAGGACTACCTCTTCCGCGGCGAGCTGGACGGCCGGGTGCTCGGCCGCGCCATCCGGTACGCGGTCGAGCGCAAGCGGGCCGACCTGGCGCAGAGCCGGCTGACGGCCTCGCGGCTGCGGGCGCAGGAGAACGCCCGGCTGGAGCGGGGGCTGCTGCCCACGCCGCTGCTCGCCGGCTCCGGTCTCGGCTTCTCCGCGTGCTACCGCCCCGGCCTGCCGCCGCCCGCGGCCGGCGCCACCCCGACCCGGGCGCTGCTCGGCGGCGATTTCTACGACGCGGTGCGCACCCCGGACGGCGCGGTGCACGCCATGATCGGCGACGTCTGCGGCCACGGCCCGGACGAGGCCGCGCTCGGCGTGGAGCTGCGCATCGCCTGGCGGGCGCTGACGTTCGCGGGCCTGGTCGGCGACGAGCTGCTGGCCACGCTCCAGCAGGTGCTGGAGAACGAGCGGGCCGACGACGAGATATTCGCCACGATGTGCACCGTCGACGTCTCCCCCGACGCCCGCCGCGCGGGCCTCTACCTGGCGGGCCATCCGGCGCCGCTGGTCGCCGTCCCCGGCGGCCGGCCGCGGCTGATGCCGCAGGAGCTGGGCGGTCCGGCGCTGGGCCTGCTGCCGCACGCCCGCTGGCCGCGCCAGCAGGTGGAGCTGGGCGGCGCCTGGAGCCTGATGCTCTACACCGACGGCCTCATCGAGGGCCGCACCGGGCCGGGCCGCGGCCGGCTCGGCCAGGACGGCATGCTCGCGCTGGTGGGCAGGCTGCTGGACGAGGGCCTCGCCGGCGACGACCTGCTGCACGGCGCGGTCACCGAGGCGCGGGCGCTCAACGGCGGCGACCTGACCGACGACGTGGCGGTGCTGCTACTGGATCGGCCCCCGGGTCCTTGCGGACCCGGGGACCGGAGGTCGTGATCGCCGGGGCGGGTCAGCGCCCGTTGAACGGGCCGTAGGGCCCGTCGGAGCTGCTGCCCCCGCTGCGCCGACCGCCGCCGACCTGCTTGAGTGCGGGCCGGACGTCCACCATGAAGACGATGGTCGCGATCAGCGCGATGATCGGCAGGAACGACATGATCGGGAAGATGACCATCACGGCGAAGCCGACGCCGAGGATGATCAGCCAGAACTGCTTGGTGTTCTTGTCGGCGGCGCGGTAAGCGTCCTCGCGGGCCGTGGCCGCGAAGAACAGTGCCACGCCGGCGAACACCGTCAGGGCCAGGCTGAGCAGGGCCAGCAACGAGTTGAAGCCAGAGATGAGCACGCGGTCCACCGCCTATTGAGTCCGACACAGTGTTCAGGGATCCGGCGCAGACACCGTACCCGGATAACGCCCCGGGCACGCGAGGGGTGCCCGGGGCGCGGAGCTCAGGAGTCCGCCTTGGGGGTGTTCTTCTTGGCGGCGGACTTCTTCGCGGTGCCGTTGGCGGCCCGGGGGGCGCGCTTGCGGGGCGCGGCCTTCTTCGCGGCGGCCGGCTTGGCGGCGGGCTCGTCGTCGGCGGGCTTGCCCGCGGCGGGCGGGGCCGCCTCGTCGGCAGCGCTCTCGCCGGCGGCGGCCTTCTCCTCGCCGGGCCGGATGATCTCGGTGGTCACCTGGACTGCGTCGGCGGTGTCGCCGCGCCACTCCGCGACCGCCCCGCGACCGCGCTCGGCCAGCTCGTCGTAGGTCTCGCGGGCCTTCACCGCGTACTCGGCGGCGCGCCCCACGCCCTGCAGGGCGAGATCCTGCGCCGTCTCGCGCAGCTTCTTGATGTCGGTGTCCAGGTCGCCGAACCGCTCGGCGACCTTCGCCTGCGCCTCCTTGGCCTGCTTCGACACCCGCTCCTGCACCTCCCGCGGGTCGGTCTCCCGCACCGCGGACAGCCGCTCGGGCGCCTCGGCGCGCAGCCGCTCCACCAGCGCCGGCACCTCACGCAGCTTCTCCAGCGCCAGGTCGGCGGTGCCGGCGACCGCGTAGAGGGGCGTGGGGTCGCTGAGCGTCTTGCGTACGTCGTCCGTCATGGTCATGGTGTTCTCCTCCGGTCACTGGCGGGCTTCGCATCGCCCTCGCCCCGCCCGCCACCCGGCCGCGGGGCATCCCCGTTCGTCGGTCCCTCCTCCGCGTCCGCGCCCGCGTCGTCGCGCGCGTTCTCCTTGCGGAAGGAGTCGTAGATCTGCAACAGCACCTGCTTCTGCCGCTCACTGATCGTGGGATCGGTGAGTATCGCGGTATGCACCGCCATCCCGTCGACCCCGTCACCCCGGCGCTCGTCGAGGATCCCCGCCTGCACGTACAGCGTCTCGGCGGAGATCCGCAGAGCCTTGGCGAGCTGCTGCAGGATCTCGGCGCTGGGCTTCCGCAGCCCGCGCTCGATCTGACTGAGGTACGGGTTCGACACCCCGGCGGCATCGGCGAGCTGCCGCAGACTGAGCCGCGCGCTGCGCCGCTGCTCCCGCAGGAACTCCCCGAGGTTGCCGACGTGTATCGAACCCATGCCCCGATGCTGCCGCAGGCGTGCTAACTATTGCAAGCACCTGCTTGCAAGTGTGTCACACGCCACATATCGCGACACTATCGCGAGTTCCCGATGATGCAGAAGGGATGCCCCGCCGGATCGGTGAGGACCCGCCACCTCTCCTCGCGGGGCTGGCCGTCCGGCCTGCCCGCCCCCAGCTCCAGGAGCCGGGCCTCGGCATCGTCCAGCTCCTCCTCGACCCGGAAGCAGAGGTGGAGCTGCTGGGGGACGATCTGGGTGGGCCAGGTCGGAGCCCGGTGGCCGTCGACCCGCTGAAAGCCGAGGGAGAGCCCGTCCTCGCGGGTGAGGGCCGCGAAGTCCGCATCCGAGTCCGGGTGCAGCGGGAGGCCGGTGGCCCGCTGGTAGAAGGCCGCGAGAGCCGACGGGTCGGGGCAGTCGAGGGTGATCGCGCTCAGCTTCATCTGCGGGGCCATGGCACCTCCGGGCAGTCGACCAGGAAACGTCGCTCCGCCGAGCCTAGGGGTGCCGCTTGACCTTCACCCTTGGGGAAGCCGCAGCATCGGGCGGGCCGGGCGAGGGTCCGGTACGAGGAGGGACGGCGTGGGGTTGTTGACCATCGGGGCGTTTGCGAAGGCGGCGCGGTTGTCGCCCAAGGCGTTGCGGCTCTACGACGAGCTGGGGCTGCTGACGCCCGCCCGTGTCGACCCGGTGACCGGCTATCGCCTCTACGCGCCGGAGCAACTGGAGCAGGCCCGGCTGGTCGCCTGGCTGCGGCGGCTCGGGATGCCCCTGGCCCGTATCCGGCGCGTGTGCGCGCTGGACGGCGGGGCGGCCGCGGCGGAGGTCCGGGCGTTCTGGTCGCAGGTCGAGGCCGACACCGCCGCGCGGCGGGAGCTGGCCGCCTTCCTCGTCGGTCATCTGTCGTGGAAGGAACCTGCCATGCCGCTGGGAATCCGTTACGCCGCCCTGTCCGACGCCGGTCTCGTACGCGAGAGCAACCAGGACACCGCCTACGCCGGGGAGCGGCTGCTCGCCGTCGCCGACGGGTACGGAGGGCAGGGCGGGCCCGCGAGTGCGGCTGCCGTCGACGCGCTCCGGCGCCTGGAGACAGAGGGCATCCCCGCGGGCGGTCTCCTCAACGTGCTGGAGGACGCCGTCGAACGGGCCGGGCGCGCCGTGCACGGCGTCGCGGCCGCCGCCCCCGGGGACGCTGGGACGACGCTCACCGCGATGCTCTGGACCGGGTCGCAGCTCGCCCTCGTCCACATCGGGGACTCCCGCGCGTACGTCCTGCGCGACGGCGAGCTGTTCCTGATCACGCACGACCACACCATGGTGCAGTCGATGGTCGACGAGGGCCGCCTCTCCCCGGAGGAAGCCGCGTCGCACCCGGAGCGGTCCCTGCTGATACGCGCCCTGGGCGCGGGCGCCGACGGCACCGCGGAGATGCGCCTGCACGACGCCCGGCCGGGGGACCGCTACCTGCTCTGCTCCGACGGGCTGTCGGCCGTCGTACCCGGCGAGGAGATCCGCCGGGTGCTCGCGGAGGGCGGTGAGCCGGAGCCGACGGTCCGCGCGCTCGTCGCCCTCGCCAACGGCTCCGGCGGCCCCGACAACGTGAGTTGTGTGGTGGCCGACGTCGTGGAGCTCCAGCGGCAGTAGGCGCGGTGCACGCCGAGTGGTACGGGATGCGCCCGTCGCGCGCGCCGCTAGGCGAACGTGTACGTCGTCCAGTCCGCGTACACGTCGTAGCCGAGGCGCTGGTAGAGCGCGTTGCTGGTGGGGTTGGTCGCGTCGGTGAAGAGCGTCACTTCCGTGGCGCCCGCGGCGAGTGCCGCGCGGGTCACCGCCGCCGTCACCCCCGCCGCGTAGCCGCGGCCGCGGTGGGCGGCGGGGGTGTAGACCGGGTCGACCTGGGCGAGGCCGGCGACCGTGGGGTTGATGCCGGCCATGGAGACCGGGGTGCCGTCGGGGGCCTCCCAGAAGGTGTAGTCCTTGTCGGCGTAGCGGGTCGTGGGCCAGGTCACGGCGTCGATGGCGACGTCCTCGCGGACGTCGGCGGCGAAGCCGCGGCAGAAGTCCATGAGCTGGTCCCGGTCCGCCTCGCCGGCCGCCCGCGCCTGCCCCGCCGGCGCGGGTTGCGGGGGCGTGAGTGCAGCGAGGCGGCGCAGCCGGAGGCGGACGGCGGGGGTCGGGGCGGCGCCCGTGTGCCGTTGCCAGGCGGTGGCGAAGGCGGTGGTGGTGTCGTGGTCGCCGCCGGTGCCGGGCAGGGCGTGGCCCGCGGCCGCGAGGTGCGCGGCGAGGGAGCCGGCCTGCTCCGCGGTGAGCGGGGTGAGGCCGAGGCTGCGGCCCGGGAGCTGGTGGCAGGCGCCGCGGACGGACCCCGCGCGGGTGAGCCGGCCGAGCAGCGGGCGCCCGCCGCCGTACGGGCCGGTGCCGCGCGCTCGCAGCCGTGCGGTCCAGGTCAGCGCCATGATGTGCGGTACGGGCCGAGCGCGCAGGAACTCCCCCGCTTCGGCCAGGAATTCGTCCACGTCATCGGTGAAGTGCCAGCCGTCCGCGCGCATGCTGCATGATCCCCCGGGGCCGCGGCCGCGCGGAAGCCCTCGACCGGTCCGGTGATCTGCCCGGTGATCTGGCCGGTGATCGGTCCGGTGGTCAGTCCGGGCGGCGGGCGTCTATCAGCGCCTGGATGCCGTCGAGCACGCGCTCCAGGCCGAACGCGAACTCGTCGTAGTCGGAGGGCTTCTGCGGCGCCTGTACGTCCGGCTCGTCGAAGGCACCGCCCTCCACCGCCGTACGCAGATGGGGCAGGCGGCCGGTGTCGGAGACGCGGAGCAGGAAGTGGCTGTACTCGCCCATAAGCCGCTCGAAGTCCGCGCTCCCGCCCATCGCCAGGGCGATCGTCACCTCCGCGCGCACCTGGTTGCTCACCAGCAGCGCCGTGGCCACCTTCTCGAACTCCGTGAGCGGGGTGTCGCGGAGGACGTAGAGGGCCTGGTCGAGCGCGGCGAGCTGGTTCGGCGTGACCGGCGGGCCGCCGCTCGGGATGTGCGCCACGGCCCACGGGTGCGCGAACATCGCGGTGCCGATGGCCTGGTACCAGTGCCGCAGCCCCGCCCGCCAGTCGTCCCCGACGCCCTCGGGCAGCGGCGGCGGCGGGCCGAAGGCCCCGTCGACCATCAGCGTGACCAGCTCGTCCTTCGTGGCCACGTACCGGTACAGCGCCATCGTCGAGACGCCCAGCTCCTTGGCGACCCGCCCCATCGACGCGGCCTCCAGCCCCTCCGCGTCGGCGACCGCGACCGCCGCCGCCACGATGCCCTCCAGCGTCAGCCCCCGCTTCGGCCCCTTGTGCGGCCGGGGCCGCAGGCCCCAGGCGGCCTCGACGCTGGCCGGGATGGCCCCGGTGCCGCGCTTGTCCTCGCCGTGTTCGCTCTCGCCGGCGGTGTCCATGGCGTCCATCTGCTCAGTTTACGCCATACGCAGTGCCGTGTATGGTCTACGCAGTAGTGCGTAAGGCATACGCAGAAAACAGCTCTGCGGCGACCGGTTCCACGCAGAGCAGCTCTACGGAGAAAGGGGGGAGCTGTGCCCCAGCCCATCCGCCCCGCCGTCGAGGCCGCCGGCCTCACCAAGGCGTACGGCGGCACGAAGGTGCTCGACGGCGTCGGCCTGAGCGTCCCGCCCGGCACCGTGTACGCCCTCCTCGGGCCCAACGGCGCCGGCAAGACCACCACGGTCCGGATCCTCGCGACGCTGCTGCGCGCCGACGCGGGCACGGCGAGCGTCGCCGGGTTCGACGTGGTCGCGGAGCGCTCCGAGGTCCGCCGGGCCATCAGCCTCACCGGCCAGTACGCCGCGCTCGACGAGCAGCAGACCGGCGCGGAGAACCTGCGCATGGTCGCCCGCCTCACGGGCCTGTCCCGGCCGGCGGCCGCCCGCCGCGCGGCCGAGCTGCTGGAGCGGTTCGGCCTCGCGGGCGACGCCGCCGACCGCCGTGTCGGCACGTACTCGGGCGGCATGCGCCGCCGCCTCGACCTCGCGGCGGGCCTGGTCGGCGACCCTTCCGTGATCTTCCTCGACGAGCCGACCACCGGCCTCGACCCGCGCAGCCGCCAGGCCGTCTGGGACGAGGTGCGCAGCCTGGCCGACGCCGGCGTGACGGTCTTCCTGACCACGCAGTATCTGGAGGAGGCCGACCGCCTCGCCGACCGCATCGCGCTCCTCGACGGCGGCCGGCTCGTCGCGGAGGGCACGGCGGCGGAGCTGAAGCAGCAGGTCTCCGCCGAGCGGCTGGACCTCACGCTGGTCTCGCCGGAGGCGTACGAGAAGGCGGCCCACGCCCTGGACCACCTCGCCGTGCGCCGCGACCCGGGCACCCGCACCCTGGGCGTCACCACCGACGGCCGCGCCGCCCACATACGCGACCTGCTCGACGCCATCGACCCCGACCGCACCCAGATCGAGCGCTTCGCCGTGCACTCCGCGACGCTCGACGACGTCTTCCTGAAGGTGACCCGCGATGGCTGACGCCCTGACCCACTCGGCGACGATGGTCGGCCGCTCCGTGCGGCTCAGCTCCCGCAACCCCGACGCCGTGATCACGGCGCTGGCGCTGCCCGTGCTGCTCATGCTCGTCTTCGTCTACCTCTTCGGCGGCGCGATCGACACCGGCGGGGGCTACGGGCGCTACGTGGACTACGTCGCCCCCGGCGTCCTCGTCCTGTGCGCCGGCTTCGGCGCCGGCACGACGGCGATGAGCGTCGCGGACGACATGAAGGGCGCCGTCATCGACCGCTTCCGCTCCCTCGACGTCGGCGGCACCGCCGTCCTCGCCGGCCACGTCGCCGCCAGCGTCGTGCGGAACCTGGCCGCCACGGTGCTGGTCTTCGGGGTCGCCTTCGCCATCGGCTTCCGCCCCGACGCGGGCGTCGGCGGCTGGCTCGCGTCCGCGGGCATCCTGCTGGCGGTGATCACGGCCATATCGTGGGTGGCGGCGGCCGTCGGCCTGCTGGCCAACTCCCCGGAGGCGGCGGGCGGCTTCACGTTCTTCCTGGCCTTCCTGCCGTACCCGTCCAGCGCCTTCGTCCCGGTCGACTCGATGCCGGGCTGGCTGCACGGCTTCGCCGAGCACCAGCCGCTGACACCGGTGATCGAGTCGCTGCGGGGGCTGCTGCTGGGCGAGTCGGTGGGGAGCAGCCCGTGGGAGGCGCTGGCGTGGTGCGCGGCGCTGACGGCGGCGTCGGTGGCGGCAGCGGCGGCGCTGTTCAGGAGGCGGACGACGTGACGCCCTCACACCCCGCCGAACAGCTCCAGCAGTTCCGTCCGGCCGGCCACCCGGGCCGCGGCCACCGCCGACGGCGAGCCGGCCTGCGGATCCGCCCCGTACCGCAGCAGCACCCGCACGACGTCGTCCGCCCCGGCCCGTACCGCCGCGGCCAGCGGTGTCGCACCCGCGGCCCCGACCTGATCCACGTCCGCACCCCGCTGGAGCAGCGCGGCGACGGTCCCGGAGTGCCCGTGCACCGCGGCGAGCATGACGAGGGTGTCCCCCTCGTCGTCCCGCAGCCCGGCCGGGACCCCGGCGTCCACATAGGCGGCCAGCGTGTCGGTCCGCCCCTGCCGGGCGAGCTCGAAAGCCTTGGTGGCCAGCTCGAACACGGCGGGGTCGTGCGCGGGCACATGAGCTCCACTCATGCCGTCACCCTACGGTGCGGAAGGCGATCCGCCGGTATTGTCCGGTCGCCGCTTCCGCGGTGTGGTGAGCCACCGCAGCAACTCCTGCTCGATCTCACCGGCGCCGGCCACCGTGGGCAACAGCAGTGAGTCCGCCGCCCGGTCCAGAGCTGTGTTGATCACCTTCGCGGCTTCGGCCGTCGACGTCTCGCCCCGCTCCGTCGAGTACGCCTGCCGGATCACGTCCGTGTACACCGACTGGATCCGCTTGAACGCGAGGTAGCGAGGCAGGTCCGCCTCGATGCCCGCGGTCGCGCCGGGCCGGAGGTCCTCCGCCACGGCGGCCCAGCGCGCGACGACGTGGTTCTCCTGGCGCGCGGGATAGCGCATCAGGTGCAGGTGGGTGGCGAGGTCGTACAGCGGATCACCGATCAGGGCCAGCTCCCAGTCGATGGTCCAGAGACCGTCGTCCTCGTCGACGATGAGGTTCGCGCGGTGAACGTCCCCATGCAGCAGCCCGAAGGGGCGTGGGGTCATGCGCTCGAGCTCGGTGTGGAGGGAGCGCATCGAGGCGGTGGCCGACGCCGGATGGATGCCCAGGCTGTGGAAAAGTGCCTCGAAGTGCGAGAGGGAGTGCGCGACCACGTCGGTGAAGGTGAACCGGACGAGATCCCGGGCGAACGCCGTGCTGCCACGGTCCTCCGGCAGGGGCGAGTGGAGCGCGAGCAGCGCGGGATCGTGGGATTCGACGGCCAGCAGCTCCTGGAAGAGCCGGAAAATCTGGTCGACGAACTCGGCGGGCACTTCTTCTCCCGGCCGCGAGACCTCCGCCAGCGTGCTTCCCACGATGAAGCTCTGGACAGTGAGGGAGTCGATGCGGCCGACCTCCGGGATACGGGACACGCGTCCCGCCAGCCTGGCGAGCAGATCGTCCTCGGAGCCGAAGCACCTGCGGTCGAACCACAGCAGTCCGGGGCGGGGGTCCCGCAGCTTCACCCACCCGGCCGACTGCCCGAACAGGCCGGACGCGGCGCTGAGCCGGACCGCGTATGTCTCGTGGTGGTATCCGGGCAGCGGCCCCACGACCTGCTCCGCCGCGGCGAAGAGGGCCTGAAGAGGGGATGCTTGGGAGGCCGGCATCGGTCGGGGTGTCCTCGGCTGTGGCGAGCGGGTGTTGCAGTGATCAGGGAAGATTACTCGGCTGCGACCTGTGTCGTCCCGTCGACGCCACTGAGACACCAGCTAATTGTCGGGGGGACGGACGACGGCACCGGCGGTGCCGCGTATCGCCTGGAGTACTTCTTTCATCGAGCCGACGATGAGCTGCACTTCTTCCTGCTTCAGGGCCTCGGCCTTCGGCGTTGTACGTGCGTAGCCGACGAAGGCGACGCCCACGTCCTTGGCGGCCGCCCAGTCCGAAGGGGTGTCCCCGATCATGAGGCATTCACCGGGCTCGGTGCCGGTCGACTTCAGCGCGCGCGACAGGCAGTCCGGGTCGGGTTTGAGCAGGATCGGGTCTGCCTGACGGCCGTGGACGTGGGGGGAGAAGTACTTGTCGAGTCCGTACCGGTTCAGATAGACGCGGATGGCGGTCGCCGAGTTGTTCGACGTGACGGCCAGCGTCCGGCCCTGACCGTGCAACTCCTCGATCAGCGCGTGGGCGCTCGGAGTGCTGGCGGCCGAGCCCGCCGCCGTCTCCTCCTCCTGCGTGAGCTTTTGCTCGACGGTACGTATCAACTCGTGGCCCGGCGCCGCGTGAAGGGCGGCACGGAGGATGCTGTGCGGGTCGTGCGGCTCGTACTCGTCACCCGCCAGCAGGCGGGGTGCTTTGTCGTCCAGCAGCTTGCGCAGCCGCCCCGCGACGAGGGCGGCCGGGTGCTCGGAGAACAGCCGGCAGATCGGTCCGTCGAAGTCGAAGAACACGCACTTGGCCGAGTCGAGCGCTGCTGCGAGGGGGGTCATCCGCATCCGATCCGTCGTACGGGGCCGCCATCCCACGGGTTCAGTGGCCGACCGCGGAACCGGTCGACGAGGTGAGTGCGCGCCGCCGTCGTGCACCTGCCGGTGAGAATGCCGCAAGGGGGGTCTCCATCCCGTACGCGTCCTGGATGCCGTGACGTTTCTCCGAGTCCGCTCTGACTCGCCGAACGCCGGGGGATCAGTGCCCGGACTGCACCGTACAACGGCCGGTCATTTTCGGGCAGTCGGCAGTACAGCCAATGCACCGCGCTGCTCACGATCGGACGGAACCGGCATCCCAGTCGTGTCCGGCCACCGTGAGCCGCCGGTGCGTCTCGCCTCGTGCCGCGCAGCCTGCCGTTCTCAGTAGCCGATGGGGTACGGCACGGCGATGCTCGTCCACAGCGACTCGAACCACATCCGGGAGTGCTCGACGAAGGCCGCGTCGTGTTCGTCGCGGCTGTCGGGACCCGAGGAGTAGTGGAAAAGCGGGGCATTGAGGCCGAGGACGTCGTGGATGGCCATCATCTCGTTCTTGTATTCCACCTCCCGCCGCAGTACCCGGTAGTAACCCATGAGCGCCTCGGTGTCGTTGAGTACGTAGAGCTTGCTGGTGGGGGTGAGGGGTACGCCCCGGACCTCGACGGACACCTTCGGCACGAGGTTGCGCTCGCGGAGGTTCCGCAGGGTGTGGTGGAGGCTGCGGGCGTGCAGTTCCACCAGGTCGTGCAGGCGCTGCAGCGGCCGGTCGTCGGTGGGGTCGCCGATCAGCTGGGGGATGGCGAGTTGCGCGTCCGGGCTGGGCACCAGGATGCGGGCGGTGATCGACGCGGGCGCGCGTTGCTCGCCGGTCGCGATCCGCATGACCGTAGGCGCCAAGGCCTGGGTGAGTGTCTCCGTCGTCAGGTTGAGTGCGTCGAGGGTCACGTGGGGGGCCCGAAAGGCCAGCTTGATGCGATCCGCCAACTCCACCCCGGCGGCCCGCGGTGCCTCCGTGTCCGGAGAACGCGGCTCGGCGACTCTCGGGGGTGAGCCCCGGCCGACGTCGGCGAGGAGTTGTTCGCGCTTGAGCAGGTCGAGCGCCTTGCGTACGACGCCGCGCTCGACGTCGAACTCCTCCATCAGCGCCTTCTGCGTCGGGAGGCTGTCCCCCGGGAGCAGGTCGCCGGACTGGATGCGCGTGCGCAGCGCGTCGGCGACCTGGTCGCGCCTGCTCTGGGTGCCCTGCTTCACGCGATCACCCTTGTCCACGTGGGTACCGTACAACTATCGGCCAACTCTGACGGGTTGTGGTCTGGTTGGCAGGTTGGCTGCCGACCAGAAGCGGGCCGACAAGGATGGCGGACCGCCTCCGAGGCAGCGTGTCCTGGTGTCATGACAGCTCCCTGGCTATCCCTGGGTGCGGCTTCGCGATTTTCTGCCATGCCGATTCGAACCACCGTTTGGCGCTGTCGACGTACGCCGCCTCGTGGCGGTCGCGGGAGTCGTGGGTCGAAGAGTGGCGGAACAGGGGGGTGTCGACGCCCAGTACATCGTAGATGTCCATGTACGCGTCCATGGACTCGTCGCCGGCCGGGGCCGGGACGCGGTTGGGGACGACCTCGTAGAAGCCCGTGAGGGCCTCGGTGCCGTTGAGGACGTAGAGCTTGGTGGTCGGGGTGAGGGCGACGCCGCGGACCTCGACGGAGAGGTCCTTCACGCGGCCGCGCTCGCGCAGGTACTGCAGGGTGTGCGCGAAGGCGCGCGCGTGCAGTTCGACCAGGCGGTCCAGGCGCTTGAGCGGGCGCGGGTCGGCCGGGTCCGCGACCAGCAGGGGGAGCGCCAGGTGGGCGTCGGGGCTGGGGACCATGAGGCGGCAGGTGACCGAGCGGGGGGCGGCGCGGCCGGCGGCGATGGCCATCAGGGTGGGCGCGATCGCCTGGTTGAGGGTCTCGGTGGTCAGGCTGAAGGCGTCGAGGGTCACGTGGGTGGCCTGAAATGCCACGTCGAGCCGTTCTGCCAACTCCACGCCCGCGGTGAGCGGCGGGGCTTCCTCGCGGGCGGCGGTGGGCTCCGCGACGGTGGGGGGTGAGCCCCGGCCGACGTCGGCGAGCAGTTGCTCGCGCTTGAGCAGGTCGAGCGCCTTGCGGACGACGCCCCGCTCCACGTCGAACTCGTCCATCAGGGCTTTCTGGGTCGGCAGGCTGTCGCCCGGGCGGAGATCGCCGGAGTCGATGCGTGCGCGCAGCGCGTCGGCGACGCGGTCGCGCGCGATCCGGCCGCCGGATGCCGAAGGCTGGTCCCTGCTCACCCCGCCAACCTTACAACTTCCGGCCAACCGGCGGGGGTTGTCTCGAAAATGTTTTGAGTTGGTCACCAACTGGGCACAAGTTAAGCAGAGTTGGTCACCAACTCTGCGACCCTGGCGGCAACTGGAGGAAGTTGGCGGTGATGGTCGTCGCCCGGGGCTCGCGCTCTCCCGCTGTCCGAAGGCGCATGGGGGGAGGGGGGACCGCTGCGTACGCAGAAGGGAGGGACCCACCATGCCGGTCGGAATCACTCTGGCCATGTCCGCGCTGCTCGTGGGCTTCGAGCGCTTCGTCGAATGGCGCTTCGGCACGGTGGGAGCGATCGGGCTCACCACCTTGCTCGTGGGGCTCAAGGCGCAGAACGTCACGTGCATGACCATCGGCGGCATCGCGCTCGCCGTGCTGCTGCTCCAGTCCGCCGAGCCCGGCCGCGCCGCGGCCGGGCAGTGAGGCGGAGGAAACCGGAAGACAACTAGAACATGTCGGGACACCACGGTCGGCGCGAGGTGCGCAGCAGGGCGTCCGCCAGCGCGGCGGCGCCCGGGCGCTCCTCGTCGACCAGGCCCAGGGCGGCGAGCCGCACCGCGGACTCGTCGCCCAGGCAGAGCCGCGCCAGTTCCGCCACGCTCAGGGCGAGGTCGGCGGGCCGGTCCGTGGGTACGCAGCCGGCGCCGCCCGGGCCGCCGGCGTCCAGCAGGAAGCGTCCGCCGGCCAGGCCGGCCGGGTCGTGCACGTCCAGCACCAGGGAGCCGGAGGCCGCGTAGTCGCGGGCCTCCAGAAGACGCGGGACGTCCAGTGGCCGCAGCCACAGGTAGTCCGCGTGCGTGGTCACCCGGGCCGCCCGAGGGTCACCTAGGTAGAGGGGGAGGAGATCGTCGGGCGCCCGGTGGCCCGTATGGATGGTCGTGATCCAGTCGAAGGAGACCAGGTAGCGCCAGAGCGCCCGCTCCGCGGCCGGGGTGACGGCGAACAGATCGGTCACCGTCAGCTCGTCGTCGGAGAGCTTGCCCGGCCAGTCGCCCCACTTGGCGCGGTACGTGACGAGGCCGTCCGGCTCGCCGGAAGCCGAGCGGTACAGCGCGTAGAAGGGTTCCTTCCACGGGTCGTCGATGCTGAAGCGGCTCGCGCCCGTGTGCACCCGCCAGCGGTAGTCGCTCCGGTTCACCGCGCCCGGCATCACCTTGCGGAAGCGGTCGTGCAGCGGCGGGGCGATCTCCCTCACCTCGGCGGCGTCGAGGAGTTCGACCGTGCCGCCGTCGTCGGGGCCCGCGTAGCGCGGGTCGAGCTGGGCGCGCCGGGTACTCACGTCGTAGCTGGTGGTCCAGGCGGCGGGACCGAAGCCGTAGCGGCCGTAGATCGGGTACTCGGCGGCGATCAGGCTGGCGACCGCGTCGCCGCGCTCCCTCGCCTCCGCCAGGTCCGCCCGCATCATCCGGCTCAGCAGCCCGCGCCTGCGGTGCGTCGGCAGGACCGTGACGGCGGACACCGCGCACGAGGGCACCGCGGCCCCGCCCGGAACCGTCAGTTCCTGATCGAAGCTGCGGTACGTGCCGACCCACCGCCTGCCGTCGTACGCGCCCCGGGTCCTGGCCAGGTCGCGCTCCTTCACGAAGAGCGCCACGTCCTCCTCGGTGACGGAGGGGGCGCGGATGAAGCCGGTGTGCAGGGCGCGCATCCAGTCGCCCACGTCGCCCTCGGCGACCGTACGGATCTCGATGCCGTCGCTCATGACCGCGCTCCTGCTCGCGGGGACAGCTCTGCCGGGTTCTCGATCATCCGTACACGCTAGGCGCCGTACGTCAGAACGTCGCGCGAATTTCCCCGACCTGCTCCCCGCCGCCCAGCAGCGGCGCCGCCCCGATCCTGGCCAGCACCGGCGACCGCACGCCCAGCAGCTCCAGCGCCCGCGCCAGCACGGGGCCGACGGCCCGCAGCGCCCCGTCGTCGACCTTGAACGCCAGCGCCCGCCCGTCCGCCAGCGCCACCGCCTGCACGCCCTCCGCGCCGACCTTCGCCAGCGCCCCCGGCACCCCGCGCATCAGCCACGTGTCCCACCGCCGGGTGCCCGCGACGTACTCCGGGTGCGCCCGCATCGCGTCCGCCACCCGCCGCTCCGGCGTGCCCGCCGCCGCCAGCACCAGCTGCCGGAAGCCGCGCGCCAGCGCCGTCAGCGACAGCGACATCAGCGGGGCGCCGCAGCCGTCGACGCCGACGTGCCGCACCTCCTCGCCCGCCGTCTCCTCCACCACCTGCCGCGCCAGCCGCTGCAGCGGGTGGTCGGCGGCGAGGTACGACTCCCGCGGCCAGCCGTTCGCGACGCACGCCGCGAGCATCGCGGCGTGCTTGCCCGAGCAGTTCATGGCCACCCGGTCCCGGGTCAGCCCGGCGGCGAGGTACGCCTCCCGCTCCTCGGGGTCCAGCGGCAGGTCGGGCGGGGTCTGGAGGGCGTCCTCCGGCAGCCCGGTGCCGGCGAGCATCTTGCGTACGAGATCGAGGTGGAAGCGTTCGCCCGAGTGGCTGGCCGCGGCCAGCGCCAGCCGTTCGCCCGCCAGCGGCCCCGCGTCCGTACGGGCCCCCGCGTGCAGCACCGCCGCCGCCTGGAACGGCTTGTTCGCCGACCGCGGGAACATCGGCGACGCCACGTCCCCCCACACCCGCTCCACCCCGCCGTCGGGCGCCAGCAGCACCAGCGACCCGCGGTGCCGCCCCTCGGCGAAGCCGGAGCGGACCACCTCCGCCAGCACGGGCGCGGGCCCGCCGCCGTACGCGCCCTCCTCGGCCGGCGCCGGGGCGGGGAGCGGCGGCGGGGATATCCAGGTGTCGTCGTGCATGGGCGGGCGCCTTCCGTGCCGGGGACGGCCTCGGGATCTCCGCGCCGTCACGCGGTCAGAACTCAGGACAGCAGGTCGTCGACCTGCGCCTCCCCTTCACGATAGCGGCGCGCGATCTCCGCGCTGCACTCGTCCGCCGTGCGCTGCAACCGCTGCCGGCGGCCGGAGATCCGCGCCTCGTAGCCGGCGAGCCGGGCGAGGCCCTGGTGCAGCTCCTCGTCCGTTCGGGCCGACAGGTCGGAGAGTGCGACCTCCGCGAGCATCTCCTCCGCCAGTTCGCGGTACTCCTCGCGCAGCGGCGGGCCCAGCGTCACGTGCCGGGCCGAGGCCTGGCGCGGGGAGGGGCCGTCGGTGAGGATCTCGGGCAGCCGGTCGAGCACCGGAGAGTGCGGGCTCGCGCGGCGGCCCAGCTCGGCGCTGAGGATGTCGATGCGGCCGTGGAGCAGGCGGCGTACGTAGCTGAGGTCGGCCTCCTCCTGCTGCGCCGAGCGGCGCAGCAGGCGCAGTTCGGGCAGGCCCAGCGCGTCCAGCGGCGCGGTCGGCGCGGCGGGTCCCGGGGCGGCGAGTACGGCGGTGGCGCCGGCCCCGACCGGCGTCGGTGCCGCGGCCCGCGCCCCCTGGGCGGCCTGCGCAGGTGAGCCGTCCGGGGCGCGCGGCCCCGGCGGGCGGGCCCGGCGGTCGGCGGCCGGGCTGCTGCGCGCGGTCGGTACGGGCGGCGTGGGCCGCCCGGCTCCGGGAGAGCTCATGCGAGTGTCAGTCCCCTTCGTCCGAAGATGCCGCATCGGCGTGGCGACCTTCCGGACACCGTAGGCAATCGTGCCATTGCACAGGGCCGTATCGCAGGGAGACGGCGCCCGTTCGGCCCCGCGCACGTTGCGGCGCCCGGGGGCACGGCGGCGCACGTGGCGCCGACGGGATAATGCGACGCATGCGAGCGGTGGTGCAGCGCGTGGACGGCGCGCGGGTCGAGGTCGGCGGCGAGACGGTCGGCGAGGTGGTCGGCGAGGGGCTCTGCGTGCTCGTGGGCGTCACCCACGACGACACCCCCGCGAAGGCCGCGCAACTCGCCCGCAAACTGTGGACGCTGCGCGTGCTGGACGACGAGAAGTCGTGCTCCGACGCGGCGGCGCCGCTGCTCGTGATCAGCCAGTTCACGCTCTACGGCGACCCCCGCAAGGGCCGCAGGCCGACCTGGCAGGCGGCGGCGCCGGGGGAGGTGGCGGAGCCGCTCGTCGACGAGGTCGTGGCGCAGCTGCGGGCGCTGGGCGCACAGGTGGAGACCGGGGCGTTCGGCGCGCGGATGCGGGTGACGCTGACGAACGACGGCCCGTTCACGGTGCTGGTCGAGGTCTGAGCGGTACGCGGCCGGACGGACCGGGACCGGGCCGTACGGGCCCGCAGCGGGTCCGTATCGCGCGGCGCGGGGGGCAGACGTACGCACGCGCGGCGTACTGGCGTACGGACCCGCGGAGCGCGGGGGGCGTACGCGACATCCGAGGCGCACGGGAGCACGCCCCCGCACGCGGGGGCGCCGCCCCCGCGGTCGTCAGGGCTCGACGACCGTCTCCTGCGCCGCCGCCGTCTCGTCCGCCAGCAGCGCCGCGTCCGCCGGAACGTTCCGCTTCACCAGCGCCAGCGCGATCGGCCCCAGCTCGTGGTGGCGCACCGAGGTCGTGACGAAGCCCAGCTTGCGCCCCTCCTCCTCGGCCGCCAGCCGGATCGCCGCCCCGTGCGGCGGCAGCGTCACCTCGCTGCCGTCCAGGTGCAGGAACACCAGCCGCCGCGGCGGCCGGCCCAGGTTCTGCACCCGCGCGACCGTCTCCTGCCCCCGGTAGCAGCCCTTCTCCAGGTGCACGGCCGTGCCTATCCAGCCCACCTCGTGCGGGATGGTGCGGTGGTCGGTCTCCAGGCCGAGCCGCGGCCGGTGCGCCGCCACCCGCAGCGCCTCGTACGCCAGCACCCCGGCGGGCGGGCCCGCGGCGGCGGCGAAGGCCGCCAGCTCCGTACGCGGCAGGAAGAGGTCGCGCCCGTACGCCGTCTCGCGGACGGTCGCGCCGTCGGGCGCCTCCGCGATGGACCCGGCCGGCAGATGGACGACCGCGAGGTCGTCCGTGCGGTCGGCGATGTCCACCCGGTAGAAGAACTTCATGCTCTCCAGGTACGCGATGAGGTCCTTCTGCGTACCGGGTTCCACGTGCGCCCACGTCGTCTCGCCGTCGTCGACGAGGTACAGCGCGTGTTCGATGTGCCCGTGGGCGGACAGCACCAGCGCCTCGGTGGCGTGGCCCGGCGCCAGCGCTTCCACGTGCTGCGTCAGCAGCAGGTGCAGCCAGCTCAGCCGGTCCTGGCCGGTGACCGACACGACGCCGCGGTGGGAGAGGTCGACGAAGCCCTCGCCGGCGTCCAGCGCGCGCTGCTCCCGGAAGAGATCGCCGTAGTGCGCGGCGACGCCCTCGTCGGGAGCCTCGGCGGCGACCGCCCCGGGCAGGGAGAGGAGAGGGGAAGGCGCGTTCATGCTTCAAGAGTACGTCCGGGCGGCCACCCGGGGTCACGGGCCGGATGCAAGCCGCGCGCGGGCGACCGCCGGGAGGCGGGGGGGCGCTACGGGGCGGAGGCGTCGGGCTTGCCGGACTCGGTGCAGGTCGCGCAGCGGCCGAGGATCGCGAAGTGCTGTACGTCGCTCTCGAACCCGAACCGCTGCCGCAGCTCCTCCGCGAACGGCTCCGCCACCGCGTTCTCCGCCTCGATGACCCGGTCGCAGACGCGGCACACGAGGTGCAGGTGGTGGTGGCGGTCGGCGATGTGGTACGTCGGCGGGCCGTGGTTGAGGTGCGCGTGGCTGACGAGGCCCAGCTCCTCCAGCAGCTCCAGCGTGCGGTAGACCGTGGAGATGTTGACCCCGGCGGCGGTCTTGCGGACCTCGATGAGGATGCCCTCGGGTGTCGCGTGCTCCAGGGAGTCGACGGCTTCCAGCACGAGCTGCCGCTGCGGCGTCAGCCGGTAGCCGCGTTCGCGCAGGTCGCGCTTCCAGTCGGTGGTCTCCACGGCTCAAGTGTATGAGCGCCGCGGCGGAACCCCGGCCGGTTGCCGGAAAGCGCCCCCGGGGGGCGCCCGCGGCATCCGGAGGAGGCGGCTCAGCGGAAGAAGGAGATCCCGTCGTCCGGGAGGTCCTTCAGGTCCTTCGCCCACTCCCGCGGGTCGACGACCTTCTTCAGCTGGGCCGACATGTACGGCCGCAGCTCCACCTCGGGCGTGGCCTTCTCGCCCACCCACATCAGGTCGCCGTTCACGTACCCGTACAGCCGCTTGCCGCCCGCGTACGGCGGGGAGGCCGCGCTGCGCGCGACCGCGTCCGTGGCCAGGTCGATCTGGGGCTTGCCCTCGGCCAGCTCGCCGTACCAGACCTCGGCGACGCCCTGGTCGCGCACCATCACGGCCTCGATCTGCCGGTCGGGCCGGATCCGCCAGTACCCGGACTCGCTCTCCAGCGGGCGCACCTTCCCGCCGTCCTCGTCGAGCACCCAGGTGTACGACGTGTACGCGAGGAAGTCCCGGCCGTCGTGGCCGAAGCGCAGCTCCTGTCCGAAGTTGCACTTCTCGCTGCCGGGGAAGTCGAAGACGCCCGCACCCTGCCAGTCGCCCAGCAGGAACGCCAGCGGGACCAGGTCCTTGTGCAGGTCGGAGGGGATCTCGATCGGCATCGTCAGCGCTGGCCCTGGTAGAGCTTCTTCACGACCAGGCCGGCGAAGGCCAGTGTGGCCACGCAGACCAGCACGAGCAGGATGTCGAAGGTGACGACAAGCACGAGTGCGCTCCGTAACGACGAGGGACGTACCGCGCCGAGTCTAGCCGCCGGCCCCGCCCCCGGCCCGGCGGGCATCCGCCGGGGGCCGGGGCGGGGGTCAGCCGAGGAGCTGTGACTGCAGGACCACCGTCTGCCGGAACGGAGTCGGGGCCACCTCGCCCGCCCGCGACTGCACCACCAGGCCGATGACGTCCCCGGCACGCAGGTACGCCTGGCGCACGTGGTCCTCTTCGCGCGGCTCGGGCTCGTCGAAGACGTGCGTCTCGATGGCGCCGGGCCCCGCCTCCACCGGCCAGCTCTCGTCGAGTACGGCCTCGGGCGCCCCGGCGAGGTCGGAGCCGGTGCTGTCGCCCCGGGAGATCACCTCGTCGAACCAGGCGGTCGCGAACGCGCCGGAGTTGAACCTCAGGAGATAGATGCGCGTCCGGGTGCCGTCCGGCATGAGCCAGCCGGTGGCGGCGATGTGCCGGACGGCGTTGTGGCGGAGCGCGCGGCGCAGCTCGCCGCGGTCGCGTGCGTCGTACGCGTCGAGGTACGTGCCCGTGGGCACCCACTCGGCCTCGGCGGGCAGCTTCTTGTCGGGCTCGGCATCTGCGGGGGGCGGCAGCACCAGGTCGCGGAGGTCGGCGTGGTGCTCCTCGGCGCTGTTGCCGGCGACGAACGGCGGCGGGGACCCGGAGGGCAGGGCGGGCAGTTCGAGGGCGGGGTAGTCCCAGCGGCCGTCGGACTCGGTGGCGAGCCCCGGCAGGTCGGTGCGGTCCAGCCGGGTGAGCCCGTAGCCGGTGCCGGCGGCGGTCACGGCGAGGACCAGCACCGCGAGCGCCCAGACGCCCGCGGCACGGAGCCGCCGGCGGTCGCGCGGGGCGGGCCCGGGGGTGCCGAGGACCTGCTGCGTGCCCCACTGCGCGGGCGCCTGGCCGGGCACCGGGGCGGGCCCTCGGCCGGGCAGCGGGGCGGACGGAGGCGGCGGCGGGGGCGGAGGCGGCGGAGGCGGGGGCGGGGGCGGGGCGGTCAAATCGACTTCCCCGGCGACTCCGCCTGGTCGAGCTGCTTCTCGAAGAGCATGGCCACATCCTTGGGCTCGAAGGGATCGCCGCCGTACGCGTTGAGCTGGATCATCAGGTTGCCGCGGGCGGCGGAGCAGTACATCTGGTCCATGCCGGCCTCTTCGTCCCGCGGCGGCAGGAAGCACTCGGCGTCCTTGCCCTCGATGTCCGGCCCCTCGCGGAAGTCGCCGAGGGACTCGAAGAGCTGCCGCTGCCCGGCCTGGAGGGCGAGCACCCCTTCCTCGTTGTCCATCTGCGCGATCTGGATCGTGACGACCTCGCGGCCGGTGGCGTACGAGCGCATGGCCATGCCCTGCACGTCGAGCTGCTCGACGAAGTCGCCGTGCAGCCGGCGCTCCTGCGGGGGGAGACCCTTCCCGCCCTCCTTGAGGACCGCGGCGGCGCGGCGCCCGCTGAGCGCGAAGTCGTTGCCGTAGCCCTCGACGTCGGGGCCGAGGCCGTAGGCGCGGGCGTCGGTGGGCTTGAGCAACTGCCTGCTGAGGGGGTTGTCCTGGCGGCCGTCCTCGGCCCCCGTCCGCCATTTCTTGCTCGCCACCTTCTTCTCCGCCTGCCACAGCTTGGTGCGCACGGTGCGGTCCGCGCCGTCGGTCTGCCAGTAGACGTAGCCGGCGGTCCCGGCCACGGCGGCGAGGGCCAGCAGGCCCGAGAGCAGCACGCGGGGAGCCCGGCGGCGCGGTTGCCCCTGGTGCGCGGGGGGCTGCTGCCCGGCGTGCTGCTGCGGTTCGGGATGCTCCTGGTGGGCCGCGTACGGGGAGTGGTGGGTCACAGGCGCTCCATCTGGCGTTGCGCGATGGCCATCGCGGTGTCCTCGGCGATCGCCTGCGACGAGGCGATGTGCATGTCCAGCACGATGTCGCCGCGCCGTGCCAGCGCCCTGGCCTCGTAGACGGGGACGTAACCGGGCTCCTGCACCGGGCTCTCGGAGACGAAGAGCGCGCCGCCGACGCTGCCGGGGATGGGCACGCCGGTGGTACCCGCGCCCTGGTCGCTCGGCATGTACGACTGCTGGCCGAGGAGGTACTCCTCGGACTGCAGAGCGGACTCGTCGCGGAACTGCAGCAGGGCGATGGTCACCTGCGTGTCCCCGTCCTGCGTCCAGGAGGTGGCCGCCGCGCGCCGGAATCCTTCGGTCACCAGGTCGGCCAGTACGAAGTTGGGGTCCTCGAAGCCGCCGGCGAACTGCTCGACGGGCAGCCACTCGGGCCCGAGTTCGTCGGGGACGGCGCCCTTCGGCTCGGCGATCAGTAACTCGCGCAGGTCGCCGTCGGTCCGCACGCGCCGGTCCTGCTTCGCGGAGAGCGGCTCCGGGGCCTCGTCCGCCGACAGGGGCTTCTCGGGGTAGTCCAGGCGCGCCTGGTTGAGCGGCGGGAGCGGGGTGGGCGGTTCGCCGGCCTGCTGGGTGTAGCCGTAGCCGACGCCGCCGAGTACGCCGAGGAACACGGCGGCGGCGAGGAGCGGGGCGATGCGGCGGCCGGGGCGGCGGGTGCGGGCGTCCGGCGCCGGGGGGTGGTCCTGCGCGGCGTATGCCGGAATGCCCTGCGCCGCCGCGGAGTTCGGGGCTGCCGGCCCCGGGGCGACGGGTCTGAGCCGGGTGGTCGGCGGGTCGTCGTCGTGGGGCCGCGCCGTCGGCGGCTGCGGGGGGCCCGGCGGCTCCCCCGGTCCGTACGGAATGGTCACAAGCGCCCCCTGCTCAGGTTCATACCTGTACAGCGCGCGGTGGCGTGAGAACGTCACGCTCGCGGCAGTACCTACAGTTGGCGCATGGCCAAGAAGCTTGTGATCAAGGTGACCGCGGGTACGGATGCGCCGGAGCGCTGCTCCCAGGCGTTCACTGTGGCGGCCGTCGCCGCCGCCAGCGGCGTGGAGGTGTCGCTCTGGCTGACCGGCGAGTCCGCGTGGTTCGCGCTGCCCGGGCGGGCCGCGGAGTTCGAGCTGCCGCACGCCGCGCCGCTGCCGGAGCTGATCGACGGTGTGCTGGCGGGCGGGCGGGTCACGTTGTGCACGCAGTGCGCCGCGCGTCGCGGGATCGAGGAGAAGGACGTGCTGGAGGGCGTACGGATCGCCGGGGCGCAGGTGTTCGTCAGCGAGGCGATGGCGGACGGCAGCCAGGCGCTCGTCTACTGAGCGGGCGTCGCCGGTCGCCGCCTCGCGCGGCCGGCGCTCCGGCGGCTCACTTCTCGTCCCACCACTTGTCGCCCTCCTCCCGGCGGTTGCCGAGGATGACGGCGACCGGCAGGAGGGCGGCCGCGACCACGCACATGGCGATGGCGGCGGTCGCCGAGAAGGGGTGGACGACGGCACCGGCGAGTACGAACAGCAGTACCGCGGTGCCCATCAGCAGGAAGTACCGCCTCCGGCGCCGCGGCTGGCTCCGCGGCACGCGGGGGTCCGGCTGGACGCCAGAACGGCGGAAGCCCCGCATACCTCCACGGTACGCCCGGGAGGCGGTGCGGGGCTCCGGCGCCGACGGCGCGGCCTGCTGCCGGCTCGTGCGGCCTCAGATCGCGATCGCGACCTCCGAGAGGCCGCCCTGCTGGGCGACCACGGTGCGGTCCGCGGTGCCGCCGGGCACCAGGGCCCGAAGGGTCCAGGTGCCCTCCGCGGCGTAGAACCGGAACTGGCCGGTCGCCGAGGTCGGGACCTCGGCGGTGAACTCGCCGGAGGCGTCCAGCAGCCGCACGTAACCGGTGACGGGCTCGCCGTCGCGGGTCACGGAACCCTGGATGGTCGTCTCGCCGGCCTTGACGCCGGCGGCGTCGGGGCCTCCTGCCTTGGCTCCGCACATGTGGAGTCGTGTCCTTTCTCGGGGTGTGACCGGGCGGCCGGCAGTCAGTCGTTGGCGCCCAGTTCGATCGGCACGCCGACGAGCGAGCCGTACTCGGTCCAGGAGCCGTCGTAGTTCTTGACGTTCTCCTGGCCCAGCAGCTCGTGCAGCACGAACCACGAGTGCGCCGAGCGCTCGCCGATGCGGCAGTAGGCGATGGTGTCCTTCGACAGGTCCACGCCCTCGCCCTCGTACAGCTCCTTCAGCTCGTCGTCCGACTTGAAGGTGCCGTCGTCGTTGGCCGACTTCGACCACGGGATGTTGCGCGCGGAGGGCACGTGCCCGGGGCGCTGCGACTGCTCCTGCGGGAGGTGCGCCGGGGCGAGCAGCTTGCCGGAGAACTCGTCGGGGGAGCGGACGTCGACGAGGTTGAGGGTGCCGATCGCGGCCACGACGTCGTCGCGGAAGGCGCGGATGGAGGTGTCCTGCGGCTTGGCCTTGTACGCGGTGGCCGCGCGCTGCGGCACCTCGGCGACCAGGTCGCGGGAGTCCAGCTCCCACTTCTTGCGGCCGCCGTCGAGGAGCTTCACGTCGCCGTGGCCGTAGAGCTTGAAGTACCAGTAGGCGTACGCCGCGAACCAGTTGTTGTTGCCGCCGTAGAGGACGACCGTGTCGTCGTTGGCGATGCCGCGCTCGGACAGCAGCTTCTCGAAGCCGGCCTGGTCGACGAAGTCGCGGCGCACCGGGTCCTGGAGGTCGGTCTTCCAGTCGATGCGGACGGCGTTCTTGATGTGGTTCTTGTCGTACGCGGCGGTGTCCTCGTCGACCTCGACGAGGACGACCTTCGGGTTGTCGAGGTTGGCCTCGACCCAGTCGGCGTCCACCAGGACGTCACTGCGGCTCATCTGCTTCTCTCCTCCGGAGCGCTGAGACAGGGGTACGGGCGGGTGTGCACCCGGCGCGCGCAGCAGGCAGGGCGGTGCGCCGGGGGCGGAAGTGTGCGGACAGCCGGGCGGGCGGTGCGGGGAGGCACAGGCCCGGCTGGGGGCGGGAGCTGCGGGCCCGGACCCCGGTCAGGCGGTGCGACAGAGCATGGCGGCGACGCGGCACAGGTCGACCGCGCGCCGCTTGGTCAGGTGATCTGCCTGTCCCCGGGGGCGGGGACCGCTCTTCGAGCACAGCATGCCGTCGATCGTACGGAGGGACGTGCGCATGTGTCACCGGCGTGTCGGACTATGAGACGCCTTCGTCCGGAATGTGGGACGAGGGGTGGGATGCGGACCCCGCCGGACGGGGCGGGCGGGGGTGGCGGGGCCCGGGTTTCTGCGGTACGGACGCGGCGGTCTCAGCTGGCGGACGGGGGGCCGTCCGCGGCGCCCCCGCGGGGGACGCTCAGCCCTTGGCCGAGCGCTCGTCGCCCAGCTCCACGTCCTTGCCGCTGCCCGTGACGACGATCCCGTCCTCGGTCACCTCGACGTCCGTCAGGCGTATCCCGGGCGGCAGGTCGTTGATCGTCCAGTTGTAGTCCATCCGGTCGCGCACGAAGTCCTCCAGGCCGGGCACGCCCTTCAGGTTGTCGACGCCCGTGGCCCGCAGCCGGATCGTGTTGCCGTCGACCACGCTGACCTTGCCGAGCAGCGACTCCTCCAGCCGCTGCCCGAGGAAGGAGGTCCCGACCGTCGCCTTGACCTTGTTCTCGCCGGCCGCGCCCTTCCCGCCGTACGAGACGTCCACCACCGGCAGCGCCGCGGAGATGTCCTCGTACGTGATCGTCACCTTGCCGTCGGCCTTGTCCGCCGTCGCCCGGTCCCAGTCGTCGCCCTCGATCCGCACGCCCTCCAGCTCGCCGCGCACCCCGTCCAGACGCAGGGTCCGGCCACCGCCGCCGACGGCGTTGATGCCGTCGATCCGCACGTCCACCGTGTCGAACTTCCGCGCCATGAGCTGGGTCAGGAAGGGGAACCCCTTGATCTCGATGTCGGGCCGCTGGGAGAAGCCGTACTCCTTCTCGATGCGTTCGGCCGCGTCCGACTCGGCCACCCTGAGGGCGATGCGGTCGGCGGCCAGCGCGAGCACGCAGACCACGACAAGCACCACCGCTGTGATCTTCAACGCGCGCATCGGTTCTCCGCCCCCCGGTCGGTCGTGCCTGAGAGCTTAGACATGTGTACGGCTCCGTACCCGCAGGATGGCGGGAGCGGCGGCCTGCGGGTACGGGTCAGAGCAGCGCCAGCCCGAGCAGGTGGACCGCGGGCACCGAGAGCGTCAGCGGCAGGGACACCCCGGCCGTCATGTGCACGAACCGCGACGGGTAGTCGTAGCTGGCCACCCGGACCGCGATGAGCACGCACACCCCCGCCGCCAGGCCCAGCAGCCCGCCGGCGGCGCCCATGTCGGTGCCGAGCCCCGCCGCGAGCCCGCCGGCCCCGGCCGCGGCCACGGCGGCGACGGGCGAGGCGTTCGGCGGCAGCGGCACCCCGCGGCCCAGCGTCCCGGCGGCCACGGCGACGGCGCCGACGACGACCGCGTGCCGCTCGGCGGCCAGGTAGCCGGAGGCGAGGACGGCGAGGGCGGCGGCGGCGAGGGCGACGTTCAGCGCGGTGAGGCGCTCCTTGGGCGCGCTGGTGCTGCGCAGCTGGACGAGGGCGATGAGGAGGAACCAGCCGGCGAGTGAGCCGATCGCGGCGATCGTGGCGTCGTCCTCGTCGACCGCGAGGACGGCGCCGGTCGCGGTCAGCCCGGCGGCCGCGGCCAGCGCGATGCCCTCGCGGGCGGGCCACATGCCGTTCAGCCGGAACCAGCCGGCGGCGGTGACGCCCTGCAGCAGGGCTACGGCGGCGGCGAGCCCGGGGCGCACGTCGAGCGCCGCGGCGACGGCGAGGAGGCCGGCGAGCACGGCGGTGAGCGCGGCGGGCTGCGGGCCGGGCGCTATCAGGACGGAGGTGCCCTCCTCGCGGAGCACCTCGGCGGGGGGCTTGGGGCGGCGGAGGGTGGGGGCGCCGTAGAGGGTGCCGGTCTCGGGGCCGCCGGGGCCGGGGAAGCCGGGGCCGGCGCCGGGGGCGCCGGGGTGCGAGGGGGCGCCGGGATGGGCGTGGCGGCCGGCGGCGGGGACGTCGGGTTGGCCCGCCACGTCGCCGGGGTGGCCGGCTGCGTTGCCGTGGGGCCCTGCCGGGACGCCGGGGTGGCCCGGGCCCGTCGCGGGGGCGCCCGTGCCGCCGCGGTCCCAGCCGTCGGGCCACTGGGCGCCGGTCCCGCCCGGCGGCTCGTGCCCGGTGACCGGCGGAAGGTAGGCGGTCTGCTCGACGGCCGCTCCGGCGCCGGTGCCGCCGTACCCGGCGGGGGCGTCGTCCGTCACCGGCGGCAGGTACGCCGTCTCGTCGACCGCCGCGGCTCCCTGCGGCGCCGCGGCGCCGCGGCCGTCGCTCCCGGCGGGCGAGGGATAGGCCGTACCCGCGGCGCCGTACGCCTGCGGGCCTCCGCCCGTGCCCGTACCGCCGCCGGGCGAGCCGCCGCCGTACGGCGCTCCGGGCCCGCCGAGCTGCTCCTGGCCGCCCCCGCCGTACGGCGCCGCGTGCCCGCCGGCCGGGCCCGTGCCGCCGCGGTACCCCGGGCCGTGCCCGCCGGCCGGGGCCTGCCCCCCTGCCGGGGAGCCGTGCCCGCCGCCGTACGGCGCCTCGCCGTACCCCGCGCCGGCACCGGTGGACTGCCCCGCGCCCGCGGGGTCCTGGCCGCCGCCGTACGGCGCTCCGGGCCCGCCGCTCCCGCCGGGCTGCCCGCCGCCGTACGAACCCGCGTAGCCGCCGTCGTAGGGCCCCGCGTCCGTCACCGGGGGCAGGTACGACGTCTGCTGCGCCGCCGCCGACTCCTCGTGCAGGGCCATCCCCAACTGCGTCTCCGGCCCGCCGTACCCGTCGTCGCCCTGGCCCGCCGCCGGCGGGAACTGCGTGTGCCCGCTCGGCGGAGGGCCGGCTCCGTCGCCGTCGCGCTGGTCCTCGTACGGGGCCCAGCCCGCGGGCGCCGAGGGGGCAGCCGACCACGGCGCGGGGTCGTGTCTCTGGTCGCTCATCGTGCGCCTAGCCTCCCGCGAACGGGGGCAGGACCTCAACCGTCCCCCCGTCCGCCAGCGCCACCCCCGCGTGGTCGCGGGCGCCCACCGCCCGCCCGTCCACGAGGAACGAGCACCGGGCCAGCACCCGCGCGAGGTCGTCGCCGTGCCGCCCCCGGGCCGCGGCCAGCGCCTCGGCCAGGGTGTCCGCCGCGTAGGGCTCCTCCGCGGTGCCCGCCGCGGCCTTGGCCGCCGCCCAGTACCGGATGGTGCCGCTGGCCGTCATGGCGCGCCGCCCCCTTCTTCTCCTCGACTCCCGCGCGCGGTCGCGCGGTGCGTCCCGTCCCATCATGCCCCTGGCGAAATTCTCGTCGCCCCGGGCAACCTTCGACGTACGCTGCGGACGTGCTCGTCCGAATCCTCCGCGCTCACCTGCGCCCGTACCGCCGGGACATCGGCTGGATCGTGGCGCTGCAGCTCATAGCGACCCTGACGACGCTCTACCTCCCCACGCTCAACGCCGACATCATCGACCACGGCGTCATCCCCGGCGACAACGGCTACATCGTGCGCACCGGCGGCTGGATGATCGCCTTCAGCGTGGTGCAGCTCTGCGCGGCCGCCGGCGCCGTGTTCCTCGGCGCCCGTACGGCCACGGCCCTCGGCCGCGACCTGCGCGCCTCCGTCTTCGACCGCGTGCAGTCCTTCTCCGCCCGCGAGATGGCCCGCTTCGGCGCCCCGTCCCTGATCACCCGCACCACCAACGACGTGCAGCAGATCCAGATGATGGGCCTGATGGCGTTCACGATGATGGTCTCGGCGCCGATCATGTGCGCCGGCGGCGTCGTCATGGCGCTCAACCAGGACGTGCCGCTGACGTCCCTGCTGCTGGTCGTCGTGCCGGCCATGGGCGTCTTCATGGCGATGATCGTGCGCCGGATGCGCCCGCTGTTCCGCAGCATGCAAAAGCGCATCGACGAGGTCAACCGCATCATGCGCGAGCAGATCACCGGCATCCGCGTCATCCGAGCCTTCGTCCGCGACGAGCACGAGCAGGGCCGCTTCGGCACGGCGAACGCCGACCTGATGGACGTGGGCGTACGGACCGGGCGGCTGCTGGCGCTGCTGTTCCCCACCCCGATGTTCGCCATGAACCTTTCGAGCGTCGCCGTCGTCTGGTTCGGGGCCGGGCGCATCGACAGCGGCGCCATGGACGTCGGTGCGCTGACGGCGTTCCTTTCCTACCTGATGTACATCCTCATGAGCGTGATGATGGCCACCTTCATGTTCATGATGATCCCGCGCGCGGAGGTCTGCGCCGAGCGGATCCAGGAGGTGCTGGACACCGAGTCGTCCGTCGTCCCGCCCGCGGCCCCGGTGCCCGCGGCGGCCGGGCCGCGCGAGCGCGGCCGGCTCGACGTCCGCGGCGTCGAGTTCCGCTACCCGGGCGCCGAGGAGCCGGTGCTGACGGACGTCGACCTGGTGGCGCGCCCGGGGCGGACGACGGCGGTCATCGGCAGCACGGGCAGCGGCAAGTCGACCCTGCTGGCCCTGGTGCCGCGGCTGTTCGACGCCACGGCGGGCAGCGTCGAGGTGGGCGGCGTGGACGTACGGGACCTGGACCCGGCGGCGCTGGCGCTGGCCATCGGGTACGTACCGCAGAAGCCGTACCTCTTCAGCGGCACCGTCGCCTCGAACCTCCGGTACGGCAAGCCCGACGCCACCGAGGACGAGCTGTGGGACGCGCTGCGCACCGCGCAGGCGGCGGACTTCGTACGGGAGATGGACGGCGGCCTGGAGGCGGCCGTCGCCCAGGGCGGCTCCAACGTCTCCGGCGGCCAGCGGCAGCGCCTCGCGATCGCCCGCGCGCTGGTGCACCGCCCCGACATCTACCTCTTCGACGACTCCTTCTCCGCCCTCGACTACGCCACCGACGCCGCCCTGCGCGCGGCCCTCGCGCGCCGGCTCGGGGACGCGACGGTCGTGATCGTCGCGCAGCGGGTCGCGACGATCCGCGACGCGGACCGGATCGTGGTCCTGGACGAGGGCCGGGTGGCGGGCACGGGGACGCACGCGGAGCTGATGGCGGCGAACGAGACATACCGCGAGATCGTGCTCTCCCAGCTCACGGAGAAGGAGGCGGCGGCATGAGCGCACCGGCGAAGGAGCCGCCGAAACCGGGGAACGAGGGAGGCCAGGGGTCTCCGGGAGGTCCGGGGTCTCCGGGAGGCCCCGGAGGCACGGAGGGCCCGGGCAAGCCGGGGAACCGGCCGCCCGGCCCGCGCCCCGCCGCCGGCGGCGGGCCCATGCGCATGTTCAGCGGCCCGCCGGTCGAGCGCTCCCTCGACTTCCGCGGCTCCGCCGTCCGCCTCCTGCGCACCCTGCGTCCCGACCGCACCCTGATCCGCGTCATCCTCGCCCTCGGCGCCGCCAGCATCGCGCTCACCGTCGCCGGCCCGAAGCTCCTCGGCCACGCCACCGACCTCGTCGTCGCCGGCGTCTACGGCGACCGGGTCGACACCGGCTCCGCCCGCGCCACCGACGGCATCGACTTCGACGCCGTCGGCCGCACGCTGCTGTGGGCGGCCCTCGTCTACGTCGCCGCGTGGGGCTTCGCGCTCGCGCAGACGCGGCTGACGGCCGTGGTCGTGCAGCGGGCGGTCTTCCGCCTCCGCGAGGAGGTGGAGGCGAAGCTGTCGCGGCTGCCGCTGTCGTACTTCGACCGCAACCAGCGCGGCGAGATCCTCTCCCGTGCGACCAACGACATCGACAACGTCGGGCAGTCGCTCCAGCAGACCATGAGCCAGATCGTGACGTCGCTGCTGACGATCGTCGGGGTGCTGGCGGTGATGTTCTGGATCTCGCCGCTGCTGGCGCTGGTCGCGCTGGTGACCGTACCCCTGTCGATCACGGTCGCGACCCGGGTCGGCAAGCGGGCACAGCCGCAGTTCGTGGCGCAGTGGGCGTCCACCGGCAAGCTGAACGCGCACATCGAGGAGATGTACACCGGGCACTCGCTGGTCCAGGTCTTCGGCCGCCGCGAGGAGGCGGCGGAGACCTTCCGCGAGGAGAACGACGAGCTGTTCCGGGCCGGCTACCGGGCGCAGTTCATCTCCGGGCTGATCCAGCCGGCGATGATGTGCATAGGCAACCTCAACTACGTGCTGGTCGCCGTCGTCGGCGGGCTGCGGGTCGCCTCCGGGGCGCTGTCGATCGGCGACGTGCAGGCGTTCGTGCAGTACTCGCGGCAGTTCAGCCAGCCGCTGGGGCAGATCGCGTCGATGGCCAACCTGGTGCAGTCGGGCGTCGCCTCGGCGGAGCGGGTCTTCGAGCTGCTCGACGCGGACGAGCAGGAGCCGGACCCCGCCGCCCCGGCCCGCCCGGCGGAGCCGGTGCGGGGCGAGGTGGCGTTCGAGGGCGTCTCGTTCTCGTACGACCCGGAGAAACCGCTGATCGAGGACCTGTCGCTGACGGTCCGCCCGGGCCAGACGGTGGCGATCGTCGGCCCGACGGGGGCGGGGAAGACGACGCTGGTGAACCTGCTGATGCGGTTCTACGAGGTGGCGGACGGCCGGATCCTGCTCGACGGCGTCGACGTGGCGGAGATGAGCCGCGAGGAGCTGCGGGCGCAGATCGGGATGGTGCTCCAGGACACGTGGCTGTTCGGCGGCACGATCGCGGAGAACATCGCGTACGGCGCCCCGGCGGGCACCCCGCACGACAAGATCGTCGCCGCCGCGAAGGCCACCCACGTCGACCGCTTCGTACGGACCCTGCCGGACGGCTACGACACGGTGATCGACGAGGAGGGCACGGGCGTCTCGGCGGGCGAGAAGCAGCTCGTCACCATCGCCCGGGCGTTCCTCGCGGAACCGGCGATCCTGGTCCTGGACGAGGCGACCAGCTCGGTGGACACCCGCACGGAGGTCCTGATCCAGCACGCGATGGCGGAACTCCGCACGGGCCGCACGAGCTTCGTGATCGCCCACCGCCTCTCCACGATCCGCGACGCGGACGTGATCCTGGTGATGGAGGCGGGGTCGATCGTGGAACAGGGCACGCACGAGGAACTCCTGGCGGCCCAGGGCGCCTACGCCCGCCTGTACCAGGCGCAGTTCGCGGAACCGGTAGCAGAAACGATCTAGGTCACCCACGCGTGTGGTCTCCGCCCCGGACCGATGATCGGCCCGGCGCGGGCGGGAGAGACTGGCTGCGGCCCGGAAGGGGGTGCACCATGACGGTTATGGCAGAGCGCAGGGCAGACGCGACGGTCGAGGAGTTCGAAGCGATCGCCAGGTCCGCCGACAAGGTGTCCGACGGGGCGGTCAGGCTGGAGTTCATCGCTGGGAAGATCAGGGTAAAGCGCGTGGCCGACGGAGATCACGACACGATCATCATGTGGCTGTTGCGCCGCTGTATGCAGAGCAGGCCGGAGCTCGGGCTCTTCGTCGAAAAGCAGCTCAAGGTGGAGGCCTACAGGCAGGGGCGGGCCCGCGTGGACGGTGTGCTGGCTCCGTGGGAGCACTTCGCCGGCAAGGAGGAGTGGGCGGAGCCGGACGGTGTGCTGATGACCGTCGAGGTCACATCCTCCGACTCCGACTCCGACACCGACCGCCGCGACCGGCGTGAGAAACCGTCCGCGTACGCGGCGGTGGGGATCCCGGTGCACCTGATGATCGACCGGTCCTCGTGCACCGTGACCGTCCTTACGTACCCGGATGCGGATCGCGCCTGCTACCGGGACTCACACACAGCACCCTTCGGCGAGCCCGTCGTCATCCCTGATCCCGTGGGCATCGAACTCGACACCGAGGTGCTCAAGAACTACGTCCGCTGACGGCCCTCACCGCCCATGTGGCGATCCGTGTCAGCAACTCCTCGCTCGCCGCGTTCTCCGCGTGGGCGAAGTCCTCCTCCAGCCACAGTTCCGCCGTGCCCGGTTCCGCCGCGGCGGCCAGGGACTCGGGGTGGTCCAGGGGGAAGTACGTGTCCCGGGTGCCGTGGACGATCAGCAGCGGGGCCGGGGCGATCAGGGGGACCGCGGCCGTGGGGGAGAGGGGTTCGGGGTTCCAGCGGCGGTGGTGGATGCGGGTCTTCAGGGCGAGGCGGGAGACCGCCCGGCCCGTACGGCGTTCCACTATCCAGTGCAGCCGCCGCATCGGCGCCGTGCCGCGGTAGTACCAGCGGGCCGGGGAGCTGACGGACACCACCGCGTCCGCGTAGGGGACCGTGCCCGTACGGACCGCGCCGGCGCCGAGCGCATCCGCACCGAGCGCCACCGAGCCGTCCGTACCGGAGCTGAGCGCCGCCGGGCCGTCCACGGCCGGGCCCGGGCCGGCCGTGCCGGGCCCCGCGGCAGCGCGTCCGTACGCCCCCTTGCGCCCCTCGCGCCCCCCGCGCTCCTGTTCGTCCCCCCGCGCCCCCGCGCGGTACAGCGCACCGTGGCGCAGCACCACCGAGCCGCCCATCGAGAACCCCACCGTCGCCACCCGCCCGTGTCCCAGCGACCGGGCCCAGGCCACCGCCGCCGCCAGGTCCAGCACCTCCCGGTCGCCGACCGTCGAGCGCCCGCCCGAGCCGCCGTGGCCCCGGAACGAGAACGTGACCACCCCCGCACGCTGCGCGAACACCGCCGCCGCGCGCCGGATCGCCGGCCGCTCCAGCGCGCCCGTGAAGCCGTGCGCCACCACGATCGCGGGGGCGTCCGGGCCCGGCCCCGGGTCGTACGCGGCCTCGATCGGCACCCCGTCCGCCGCCCGCAGCAGCGCCGTGCGCGCGCCGGGCGGGGCGGGGGCGGAAGGACCGGGTGCGGTGTCTCGCCGGCCGGACGAGGCCGCGGAGGTCGAGCTCATGTGGGCTATTCTGACGTGTGAAGGACCCGGGCAAGGTTGCCCCCGGGTCCTTTCGTGCTTTCATGCCACCTTCTGAGGAGGCCGACACCATGGGCAAACGCAGAGGCAGAGCCGAGACCGAGACCACCGCGACGACCCCGAGCCCGCCCCCCACGGTCACCGCCGCCGGCCACCGGGAGGTGCGCCCGTGAGTTCTCTGCTGCTCCTGACCAACGCCCTGCAGCCCTCCGCCGAGGTGCTCCCCGCGCTCGGCCTGCTGCTCCACAACGTCCGGGTGGCGCCCGCCGAGGGCCCCGCCCTGATCGACACCCCCGGCGCCGACGTCATCCTCGTCGACGGCCGCCGCGACCTGCCGCAGGTGCGCAGCCTGTGTCAGCTGCTGCACTCCACGGGCCCCGGCTGCCCGCTGATCCTCGTCGTGACGGAGGGCGGGCTCGCCGCCGTCACCGCCGAGTGGGGCGTGGACGACGTACTGCTGGACACCGCGGGACCCGCGGAGGTGGAGGCGCGGCTGCGGCTGGCGCTGGGCCGGCAGCAGCTGCCCGCGGACGAGAGCCCCACGGAGATCCGCAACGGAGATCTGACGGTGGACGAGGCCACGTACAGCGCGAAGCTGAAGGGGCGGGTGCTGGACCTGACCTTCAAGGAGTTCGAGCTCCTGAAGTACCTGGCGCAGCACCCGGGGCGGGTGTTCACCCGGGCGCAGCTCCTCCAGGAGGTCTGGGGCTACGACTACTTCGGCGGCACCCGCACCGTGGACGTCCACGTGCGGCGGCTGCGGGCGAAGCTCGGTCCGGAGCACGAGTCGCTGATCGGCACGGTCCGAAACGTGGGTTACCGCTTCGTGGTGCCGGAGAAGGCGGAGAAGAAGGCCGAGAACCGGGAGCAGAGGGGCGCGGCGCAGGAGGCGCGGCACCGCGCGTAGTAAGCCCCGAGGCGGTGGCCGGGGCATCACAGAGGCGGGGTAGTGCGGAGAGTCATCACGCGTAGACTTGCGCCGTGGCCAAGGTGACGCGGGACGACGTGGCACGGCTGGCGGGGACCTCGACCGCGGTCGTGAGCTATGTCATCAACAACGGACCCAGGCCGGTCGCCCCGGCCACCCGGGAGCGGGTGCTCGCGGCGATAAAGGAGTTGGGCTACCGCCCGGACCGCGTGGCGCAGGCCATGGCCTCGCGGCGTACGGACCTCATCGGCATGATCGTGCCGGACGCGCGGCAGCCGTTCTTCGGCGAGATGGCGCACGCGGTGGAGCAGGCGGCGTCCGAGCGCGGGAAGATGGTCCTCGTCGGCAACTCCGACTATCTCGACGACCGCGAGGTCCACTATCTGCGGGCCTTCCTCGGGATGCGCGTGTCCGGCCTGATCCTCGTCAGCCAGGGCCCGAGTCCCGCGGCGGCGGCGGAGATCGACGCGTGGGACGCGCGCGTGGTGCTCATGCACGAGCGCCGGGACCAGCCGGAGGACCTGGTCGTCGTCACGGACGACGTCGGCGGCGCGCGGCTGGCGACGAGCCACCTGCTGGAGCACGGCCACGCGTACGTGGCCTGCCTGGGCGGCGTCGAGACGACCCCGACGACGGGCGACCCGGTCACCGACCACGTCGAGGGCTGGCGCATCGCGATGCGCGCGGCGGGCCGCTCGACGGAGGGCCGGCTCTTCCAGTCCCCGTACAACCGTTACGACGCCTACCAGGTCGGCCTGAAGCTCCTCGCGGGCCCGGACCGCCCCCCGGCCATCTTCTGCGCCACCGACGACCAGGCCATCGGCCTGCTGCGGGCGGCCCGTGAGCTGCGCATCGACGTCCCGGGCGAACTGGCGGTGGCTGCGTTCGACAACGTCAAGGAGGCCGGCCTCACGGACCCGCCCCTGACGACGGTCGCCTCGGACCGCCCGGCGATGGCCCGCGCGGCGGTGGACCTGGTCCTGGACGAGACCCCCCTGGCCACCCGCCGCGAACGCCTGAAGCAGTTCCCGTCCCACCTGGTCACCCGCCGCTCCTGCGGCTGCCCGTAGCGGAGACGGGGCCGGGCGCCGTCGGCACGGGGGCTTCCAGCCGTCAGGCGAGGGGTGTTTCGGCGGACGTCGGAGTCGCCGGCGGGGGGCTGTACGACCTCACGGGGTCGGCCCAGCCGCCGAGGCGGCGGCTCAGGCCGAAGCGCCTGGGGAGCCACCAGCGCCTCCGTACGTGGCCGTCCGTGGCGGGCGACCACTGCGGGCCCGACAGGTCCTCCACGCCCCACCACGTCTTGACGGCCTTCCGGCCATGGAGCTTCAGCAGCGGCCAACGCGGTATGTGGAGGCCGACGTAGACCATGTTGACGTCGTCCCCGCACTTGGTCGTGTAGAAGCACCGGTGCCCGTCCGTGTAGCTCGCCCCCAGTCCGCAGTCGAGCCCCATGGTGCCGCCGAGCCAGGTGAGGGCCAGCTTCCCGTCCGCCGGGATCGACGGTACGAGCACGGGGTTGTACCAGACCTCGCGGTTGAGGCCGCGGGTCAGGGACGTACGCGCGGTCTGGGCGACCACGACGTTGGTGGCCGGGCCCCTGCCGACGTTCATCAGCCACCACTTCGGTTCCGCGGCGTCGTTCTGCGCGCTCTCCCACATGAACTGCAGGACGGGCATCTGGGACCGGCGGTCGGACATGTAGGCGACGACGAACGAGCCGAGCGACACCAGAACGGCGAACGCGGAGATGATCAGTGCCAGCACGGCACCCCCCTCGTCAGGGTTTGCGGGCCATGCCGCCGGAGTCGTCCTTCGAGCGCGGGTGGCGGCCCAAGCTACAGCAAGCGGGAGGGGCGCCCGCAGGCGTGGCCCGCTAGCCGCGCGCTCCCGGGGCGGGGCCCCCGCGGCGTTGCGCCCGGGCTCTTGCCTTGCCGTGGGCTTCGAGGAGGAGGCGCGAGGCAAGCGGGGTGGTGGCGGCCGGGTTGGTGATCGCGATCCAGCCCCCGGCGCGGTGGACGGGGTGGGGGAGGACCACGTCGGTCGCCGTGTAGTCCCTGGGGGCCGGGTCGGCGCGGGGGTCCTCGCCGGTCAGGTCGGCGAACGCGGCCCTGCCGACGTGGATGTTGAGCCGCCGGCGGCCGGGGTGGTCGAGGCCGCACAGGGTGTCACCGGGGTAGTTCTTCGTGACGACGGTGGCGTAGGGCTGCCCGTGCTGCGGCACCTCGCCGGAGGGGGCGTAGTAGAAGAAGTGGTCGCCCCAGGCGATCTCGGGGTACGCGTCGCCCTCGCGGGGGGCGAGTTCGAGCACGCCGTCGAATGTCCGGATCGTGCGGAGAAGCAGGTCCATACTCATGGTTCGAGCATGTAGGTGAAGTGCTAGTGGAGGGTTCGGCCCGTGCGCACCTCGGCCGTCGCCGCCGCGTCGGGTTACTCCGCGCAGCAGGTCCGCGATCTGGAGGCGCTGGGCGTCATTCCCGCCGCGGAGCGCGCGCCCAACGGCTACCGGCGGTTCTCCGCCGCGCACGTGCGCGCCCTGCGCGCGTACCGCGAGCTGGCCCACGCCGTCGGTCCCGTCGACGCCCGGCACGCGATGCGGGAGATCCGGCTCACGGCGCCCGGCCCCGGGGCGGCGGTGGTCGGCGGGCTGCACGCCCGGCTCAACGGCGAGCGCGAGCGGGCGGTGGCCGCGCGGCGGGCGCTGGCGGCCGTGCGCGCCGAGGCGGCGACCGATGCCGAGCCCGTCGACGCGGACTCCATGACCATCACCGAGCTGTCGTACGCGCTCGGGGTCAAAGCCTCCACTCTGCGCTTCTGGGAGAAGGCCGGTCTGGTGGCGCCGGAGCGGGTCGCCACGCGCGCGGGGACGGCCAGGCGCTACCCGCTCGCCGCCATCCGCGAAGCACGCGTCACCGCCGCCCTGCGCGCCGGCGGCCACCGCATCCCGGACGTACGGGAGGCGGTGGCCGCCCTCCGCGGCCTGGGCGACGTGAGCCGGTCGCTCGCCGCCCTCGACGCCCACCTGGACGCCCTCACCCGGCGCACCCTCGCCCTGCTGCGAGCCGGAGCCCTGCTGGCCGAGATCATCGAGTCGGGCCCCGGCCCCGCCGACTTTATTTCGGGCGAACACGGTTCTATTCCGCTTCTTACGTCCATCTCAGACGCCTCTCAGAATCCCCCGGGATCGTCTGTGACATGACGGAGCACACATACGGCACCAGCACCCAGCCCTCGCACACCGGCTACGCCGGGTTCGGCGCCCCGCCGCCGCACCCCGCAGACCCGCCGCGGCGGCGGCGGGCCAAGGGCCCCCTCGGGGTGCTCGCCGCCGCCGCGCTCGTCGCCGCCGTCGTCGGGGGCGGCAGCGCCGCGCTCGTCGGCGAGCTGACCGACTCGCCCGGTACGAGCAGCAGCAGCGCCGCCGGCGCCGCCAGCGGCACCCAGGTCTCCGCCGGGGACAGCGGCTCCGTCGCCGGGGTCGCCGCGGCCGTCAGCCCCAGCGTCGTGGAGATCCAGTCCTCCTCGACCGCCGGGCAGTCGACCGGGTCCGGGGTGGTCGTCACCGAGAGCGGCGAGATCCTCACCAACAACCACGTCGTCTCCGGCGCCCAGCAGGTCCAGGTCACCTTCAGCGACGGCTCCACCGCCACCGCCGACGTGGTCGGCACCGACCCCGACCTCGACATGGCGCTCGTCAAGGTGCAGGGCAAGTCCGGCCTCAAGCCCGCCGTCCTCGGCGACTCCGACTCCCTGAAGGTCGGCGACGAGGTCGTCGCCATCGGCTCCCCCGAGGGCCTGAGCGGCAGCGTCACCAGCGGCATCGTCTCCGCGCTCGACCGCGACGTCACCGTCGAGAAGGAGCAGCAGCAGCCGCAGGGCGGCGAGCAGTGGCCGTTCGGCTTCGGCGGCGGCCAGTACAACGGGCGGCTCGGGTCGGAGACGACCACGTACCAGGCCATCCAGACCGACGCCTCGCTGAACCCCGGCAACTCCGGCGGCGCCCTCGTCGACATGAACGGCCGGATCGTCGGCATCAATTCGGCCATGTACGCGCCGCCGGACGACTCCTCCGCGGGCAGCGTCGGGCTCGGATTCGCCATCCCGGTCAACGATGTGAAGCAGATCCTCGACGACCTCAGGAACAATTGAGGCCGTGACCGAGCAGCAGCAGCGCATCCTGATCGTCGACGACGAGCCGGCCGTACGCGAGGCGCTGGAGCGCAGCCTCGCCTTCGAGGGCTACGGGACCGAACTCGCCGTCGACGGTCTCGACGCCCTCGACAAGGCCGCCTCCTACCGCCCCGACCTCGTCGTCCTCGACGTGCTCATGCCCCGCATGGACGGCCTCACCGCCGCCCGCCGGCTGCGGGCCGCGGGCGACCGGGTGCCCATCCTCATGCTCACCGCCCGCGACACCGTCGGCGACCGCGTGACGGGGCTCGACGCGGGCGCCGACGACTACCTCGTCAAACCGTTCGAACTGGACGAGCTGTTCGCCCGCATCCGCGCGCTGCTGCGCCGCCGCGCGTACGCCGACGGCGGCGAACAGCCCGACACCGCCGAAACCCTGGAGTTCGGCGATCTGCGGATGGACCTCGCCGCCCGCGAGGTCACCCGGGGCGGCCGGGCGGTGGAGCTGACCCGCACCGAGTTCACGCTGCTGGAGCTCTTCCTCCACCACCCGCGGCAGGTGCTCACCCGCGAGCAGATCCTCAAGGCCGTCTGGGGCTTCGACTTCGAGCCCTCCTCCAACTCCCTCGACGTGTACGTCATGTACCTGCGCCGCAAGACGGAGGCCGGCGGCGCCCCGCGGCTGGTGCACACGGTCCGCGGCGTCGGCTACGTGCTGCGCGCCCCGGAGGGGGAGAGCCGGGCGGGCGGCAGGTGATCTCCCGTTTCGGCCGGCTCCCGCTGCGGTCCCGGCTGGCCCTGCTCACCGCGGCGGCCGTCGCGGTCGCGGTGACGGCGTGCGCGGTGACGGCGTGGTTCCTGGTGCGCTCGCAGCTCCTGTCGTCGCTCGACGAGGAGTTGGAGCAGACGCAGCAGACGACGGCCCGGTTCCAGATCGACAACGGCAGGCTCCGGTGCCCCCAGACGGTGCCGGACGACCAGGGGCCGTTCACGCCCAGCGGTCCGACGGTGCAGCTCGTCCTCCACGACGGCCAGCGGTGCTACCAGGTCGGCGAACGGCTCATCCAGGTCCAGGACCAGGACACCCGGGTCGCCAGCGGGGAGCTGGAGTGGGCCGCCCACAACGCGACCGCCGACGACGGCACCGAGTACCGGGTGCTCACCCGCCCGCTGGACCGGATCCCGGGCGCCGCCTTCACCGTCGGCCGTCCCCTCAGCGAGGTCACCGACCCTCTCGACACCCTCGCCCTCGTCCTCACCCTGCTCGCCGCCGGCGGCGTCGTCGCCTCCGGCGTCGCGGGGGTGGCGCTCGCCCGCGCGGGCCTGCGGCCGGTGGAGCGGTTGACCCATACCGTCGAGCACATCGCCCGTACCGAGGACCTCGCCGTCGAGATCCCCGTCGAGGGCGACGACGAGATCGCCCGGCTGTCCCGTTCCTTCAACGCCATGACCGCCGCCCTCGCCACCTCCCAGGAGCGGCAGCAGCAGCTCATCGCCGACGCCGGGCACGAGCTGCGGACGCCGCTGACCTCGCTGCGTACGAACATCGAGCTGCTCGCCCGCAGCGAGGAGTCCGGTCGCGAGCTGCCGCCGGGGCAGCGCAGGGAGCTGCTGGAGTCCGTGACCGCGCAGATGACCGAGCTGGCCGCGCTCATCGGCGACCTCCAGGAGCTGTCCCGGCCCGACGCGGCGCCGGACAGGGCGCAGCTGGAGGTCGTCGCGCTGGACGAGATCGCCGGGCGGGCGGTGCGGCGGGTGCGGCTGCGGGCGCCGGAGGTGCGGATCGACGCGGAGCTGGCGCCCTGGTTCGTACGGGCCGAGCCCGCGGCACTGGAGCGGGCCGTGGTCAACCTGCTGGACAACGCGGTGAAGTTCTCGCCCGCGGGCAGCCGGGTCGAGGTGCGGCTCGGCCGCGACGGGCTGCTGCGGGTGCGCGACCACGGCCCCGGCATCCCGGAGGCGGAGCTGCCGCACGTCTTCGAGCGGTTCTGGCGCTCGCCGTCGGCCCGCAGCCGGCCGGGCAGCGGGCTCGGGCTGTCGATCGTCGCCCGTACGGTGCAGCAGGCCGGCGGCACCGTGGAGCTGCGCCGGGCGGCCGGCGGGGGTACGGAGGCGCTGCTGCGCCTGCCGGGGGCGCCGGAGCCGCCGCCGGGGTCCTTAGCCGCGATCCGGGGGCTGGGCCCTGTCTGACAAATGGCGCCGTCCGCCCGCAGGGCGGGTGTCGCGGCGTCTGGTGCGTGCGATCGCAAGGCGGAGGGTCGACCGCATAGTGGGCCTATTCGGTCGATCCCGACAACGCAGCGAGCGTGCGTGCCAGGCGTCGCGACACAGGCGGGATTTGTCAGACAGGGCCCAGGGCCGGGCCGGTCGGCGTAGTCCGTACGGGGGCCGCGGAACCGGCCGCGTCCCCCGTACGGGCCAGGGGAGCCGAATCGAAGGACATGCCTCCTTCGGGTGACGGTGCCGCGCGCCGCTGACCGACTGGGGTATCTCTGACGTGCCAGACGCCCGACGCCTCCGCGTCACGTCCACCGAGGAGAAACCCCCCATGACCGTCCGGCCCCTCGCCGCCTTCCTGGCCGCCACCGCGGCCGCCGTGCTGCTGCCGCTGACCGCCGCCGCCACCGCCTCAGCCGAGCGCCCGCTGCCCGAGCCGTTCGACGCCACGCACCTGCGGCTGACGACGAAGTACGTCAGCGACCGCGCCAAGGGCGGCTTCACGTACCTGAACTGCGAACCCGTCGGGGGCACGCACCCGGCGGCGGAGTCGGCCTGCACGGACCTGACGAAGGTCGACGGGCGGTTCGAGGACCTGAGCGACAAGCAGGGCGCGTGCACGATGCAGTACGACCCCGTCGAGCTGCACGCCACCGGCACCTGGCGCGGCAAGCCCGTCGACTACGTCTCCGAGGTCTTCCCCAACCCCTGCATGGCGGACCTCGCGACCGGCGGGCACGTCTTCAACTTCTAGCCGGCAGGTCCGGCAGGGCCGGGTGGGGCGCCGGCGCCTACGGCTTGCGCCCCACCGCGCCGTACGCGTCGATCGGCCTGGCCGCGCCCACCTTCGCCGAGGCCGGGCGCCACTGGGTGATCGGCACCATGCCCGGTTCGAGCAGCTCCAGCCCCTCGAAGCACCGGCCCAGCTCGTCCGGGCCGCGCAGGTGGTACGGGACGCCGCCGGCCTCGATGAGCTTCTCGCCGCCCTCGACGACGGCCGCGCCGGTGTCGGTGCCGTCCCACAGCACCAGGTGGCTGCCCGACGGCACGGCGGCCATGACCCGGCCGGTGATGCGGAGCAGCTCGCCCAGCTCCGGCTCGTAGCCCAGGACGCCCATGAACATCACCGCCACCGGCTCGCCGAAGTCCAGGGTCTCCGCCGCCCCGGCGAGGATCCGCTCCGGGTCGTGGTAGTCGGCGTGGACGTAGGAGGTCACGCCCTCGGCGCGGCTGTTGCGCAGCAGGGCGCGGGCGTGGGCCAGCACCAGCGGGTCGTTGTCGACGTACACGATGCGGGACTCGGGGGCGGTCTGCTGCGCCACCTCGTGGGTGTTCTGCATCGTGGGCAGGCCGGTGCCGATGTCGAGGAACTGCCGGATGCCGGCCTCGCCGGCCAGGTGGGACACGGCGCGGATGAGGAACTGGCGGGACTGCCGGGCCATGACGACGATGTCCGGGTACACCTGCGCCACGGCGTCGCCCGCGGCCCGGTCGGACGCGTAGTTGTCCTTGCCGCCCATCCAGTGGTTCCAGATCCGCGCCGCGTGCGGCACGGTGGGGTCGACCGCCGCGGGTACGGCGTCCTCGTCGCTGCTCATGGTGACCGTCCTGCCGGGAGAGGGCTGCGCTGAAGGCCGGAAAGGGCCCGTCCCGCCGGGGAGTCGGCGGTGGACGCGCCGGGGGACCATCACAGCAGAAGGGGGTGGGCGGCGCGAGCGGTTCCGGCCGCTCCGCCGCCCACCCCTCCGTCCTGCGAGGCGGTCCGCCCCGGCTACGGCTGTCCGACCACCGTGATCCGGTCCGCGGCCGGCGGCGCCAGCGGCTCGTCCGCGGAGGAGTTCGCCGTCAGGTACGTCTCCAGCGCCGCCAGGTCGTCCCCGCCGACCAGCGGGTCCGTGCCCTCGGCGAGGGTGGGGAAGCCGTCGCCGCCGCCGGCGAGGAACGAGTTCACCGCGACCCGGTACGTGGCCGCGGGGTCGAGCGGCTGCCCGTCGAGCTTCACCGAGTCGGCGACGACGCGGTCGGCGCCCGACTTCGTGAAGTCCAGGGTGTAGGTCAGCCCGGCGGACGGCTGGAGGATCTTCGGCGACGCCTCGTTGGCGCCGCCGACCTGCTCGCGGAGCACCTTCAGGAGCTGCTCGCCGGTCAGGGTGGTCAGGTTCACGGTGTTGGAGAACGGCTGGACCGTGAAGCCCTCCCCGTAGGTGACGACCCCGTCGCCCTCGCCGCCGGACGCCGCGTACGTGATGTCCGCGCGGATCCCGCCCGGGTTCATCAGCGCCAGCACCGCGCTCTCGTCGAGCGTCCTGGCGTGCGCGAGCTGCGCGTCCGCGATGAGGTCGCCGAGCGGCGACTCGGTGCCGGAGCGCGGCACGTCGCCGGAGACCCAGCCGACGGGCTTGGCGGCGATCGGCTCGGCGAGCGCGTTCCACTCCTCGATCAGCGAGGTCATGTCCGGCGCCTTCGGCCGCTCGCGGTCGACCACGTGGTTCTCGGCGTCCGGCAGCTCGGTCGCCGTGCGCACGATGTCGCCGCTGCGGCGGTCGTACGTCAGCGTGGTGTCGGTGTAGAGCCGGCCGAAGGACGACGCGGAGGTGACGCTGCGCGCGTTGCCCTCCGGGTCGGGGATGGTGCAGGCGTACGGCTGGTGGGTGTGGCCCGTGACGAAGGCGTCGACGCTCGCCGTCGTGCCCTCGGCGATCTCGGCGACCGGCCCGGAGATCCCGGCGCCCGGACCGGGGCTGTCGCAGTCGTAGTTGTACGCGCCGCCCGCCGAGGCCGCGGGGAACCCGCCCTCGTGGACCAGCGCGACGATGGACTCCACGCCCTGCCGCCGCAGTTGCTTCGCGTACCTGTCGATCGTCTCGATCTCGTCGTGGAACTCCAGGCCCGCGACGCCCTCGGCGGAGACGATGTCGGGGGTCGCCTCCAGCGTCACGCCGATGAAGCCGATCTTCACGCCCCGCTCCTTCCACACGTACACCGGGTCGAGGGCCGGCTTGCCGGTCTTCTCCTCGGTGACGTTGGCGGCGAGGTAGGGGAAGTCGGCGCCCCCGAAGGTGCGGCCCTCCCGGTAGCTCCCGTCCTTGGGGTGGTCGCCGCCGTCCTCGAGGCGCCGCAGTTCGGCGAGGCCCTCGTCGAACTCGTGGTTGCCGACGCCCGCGACGTCGAGGCCGAGGCCGTTCATGGCCTCGACGGCCGGCTCGTCGTGGAAGAGGCCGGAGATCAGCGGGCTGGCGCCGACGAGGTCGCCGGCGGCGGCGGTGACGGAGTAGCGGTTGCCCTCGCGGGCGTCGCGCAGGGCGGTGGCGAGGTACTCGACGCCACCGGCCTCGATGTTCTTCTTCGAGCCGTCCGGCTGGAGTTCGGTGACCTGTCCCGAGGAGCCCTGCGGGGGTTCGAGGTTGCCGTGGAAGTCGTTGAAGGACAGCAGTTGGACGTCGACGGTGCGGCCGCGGTCCTTGCGGTCCGCCCCGCCGGCCCGGTCCGTACTGTCCGCGCCCGCCGGCTGTGCGGCGGCGAAGAGGCTGCCGGCGACCGCGAGCGCGGCCACGCCCGCCGCGGCCCGGCGCCCCCTCCGGGTCGTACGAACGCTGCCTGGCCGCTGTGCTCTTCGAGACCTCACCATGAACGCCCCCTCGGCGCGACGCGGAAACACCGCTCGGCAGCTTAGGGTCGACGCGCGTAGCGCGTCTCCAACAAGGACTGAACTATTCCCAAAGCTTGTCCGGCGCCCCGCTGGCCTTAGGCTTCACTCCATGACGGAGTCAGGTACGACCGACACGGGGAAGCCGCGCGGCAGGCGCATCGACGTGCTCGACGAGCTCACGCCGTCCCAGTCCCACGCCGTGCTCGGCATCATCGACGCCGCCGCCGGGACCGACGGCCGGCAGGCCGTCTCCGAGCAGGGCCGGCTCACGTTGCGCAGAGGCCACCGCGACGGCGTCAAGCACCTCCTCCTCTACGACGGCACGGAACCCGCGGGCTACGCGCAGCTGGAGGAGACCGACCCCGTCGAGCCGCCCGCCGCCGAGCTGGTCGTCCACCCCGCGTACCGCCGCCGCGGCCACGGCCGGGCGCTGGGCCGCGCGCTGCTCACCGAGTCCGGCCAGCGGATGCGGCTGTGGGCGCACGGCGGCCACCCCGCGGCCCGGCACCTGGCGCAGCTCCTCGGCCTCACGCTCTTCCGCGAGCTGCGCCAGCTGCGCATGCCGCTCGACGGGTTCGCGGGGGAGGGTGCGCCGGAGCCGCGGCTGCCGGCGGGGGTCACGGTGCGTACGTTCCGGCCGGGCGAGGACGACGCGGAGTGGCTGGCCGTCAACGCCGCCGCCTTCGCCCACCACCCCGAGCAGGGCTCGCTGACGCAGGCCGACCTGGACGACCGCAAGGCGGAGCCGTGGTTCGACCCGCGCGGCTTCTTCCTCGCCGAGCGCGCCGGGAAGGTCGTCGGCTTCCACTGGACGAAGGTGCACAGCGCGGAGCAGCTCGGCGAGGTGTACGTCCTGGGGGTGCACCCCGACGCGCAGGGCGGCGGGCTCGGCAAGGCGCTGACGACCATCGGGCTGCGCCACCTGGCGTACGACCGCAGCATGCCGACGGCCATGCTGTACGTGGACGCCGACAACGCGCCGGCGGTCGCCGTCTACGAGGGGATGGGCTTCCGCACCCACGAGACGGACCTGATGTACCGCACGGAGGGCTGACCGGGGCGGGCGGGCCCGTACCGGCACCGAGGGTTGGCCGCGTCGTTACCCTCGGTTCAACCGCGGTTGCGACCATCGGTGGATGCAGCGCTCCGCCGCGAACATCTCCGCCGTGCCGGGTCGGGCCCGGACACGGGAGAATAGGGGCATGGACGACAGCTCGCCCCTCGTCACCGCCGCCCAGCCCGCGCAGCCGGCCCAGCCGTCGGTGGGCTCGATCGCCGCCCGCCGCCCGCACGCGGTGGCCCCCGCCATGCAGCGGGCGGCCCAGCAGATCGACCCGGACATCGACGCCGACGCCGACGACTACGACGGCCGGGAGGCGGACGAGGAACTGCCCCAGGGCCGCTTCCTGGACCGCGAGCGCAGCTGGCTGGCCTTCAACGAACGGGTCCTGGAGCTGGCCGAGGACCCGGCCACCCCGCTGCTGGAGCGCGCGAACTTCCTCGCGATCTTCGCCAGCAACCTGGACGAGTTCTTCATGGTGCGCGTCGCGGGCCTCAAGCGCCGCATCGCCACCGGCGTCGCCACCCGCTCCGCCTCCGGGCTGCAGCCGCGCGAGGTGCTGGACCTCATCTGGAACCGCTCGCGCGAGCTGATGGCGCGGCACGCCGCCTGCTTCCAGCAGGACGTGCAGCCGGCGCTGGCCGACGAGGGCATCCAGCTCATCCGCTGGGCCGACCTGGGCGAGAAGGAGCAGGCCCGGCTCTTCACCCTCTTCCGGCAGCAGATCTACCCCGTGCTGACGCCGCTGGCCGTCGACCCGGCGCACCCGTTCCCGTACATATCGGGACTCTCCCTGAACCTCGCGGTCGTCGTCCGCAACCCCGTCAGCGGCCACCGGCACTTCGCCCGCGTCAAGGTGCCGCCGCTGCTGCCGCGGTTCCTGGAGACCGCCACGGTCGGCGGGGCGCAGCGGTTCGTGCCGCTGGAGGACGTCATCGCCGCGCACCTGGAAGACCTCTTCCCGGGCATGGAGGTCCTCGCGCACCACACCTTCCGGGTCACGCGCAACGAGGACCTGGAGGTCGAGGAGGACGACGCGGAGAACCTGCTCAAGGCGCTGGAGAAGGAGCTGATGCGGCGCCGCTTCGGGCCGCCGGTGCGGCTGGAGGTGGAGGAGTCCATCGACCCGTACGTGCTGGACCTGCTGGTGCGCGAGCTGAAGATCTCCGAGGCCGAGGTCTACCCGCTGCCGGGTCCGCTCGACCTCACCGGGCTCTTCGGCATCGCGACGCAGGACCGGCCGGAGCTGAAGTACCCGAAGTTCATCGCCGGCACGCACCGCGACCTCGCCGAGGTCGAGTCGGCGTCGGCGCCCGACATCTTCGGGGCGCTGCGCGAGCGGGACGTGCTGCTGCACCACCCCTACGACTCCTTCTCCACCTCCGTCCAGGCGTTCCTGGAGCAGGCCGCGGCCGACCCGGACGTGCTGGCCATCAAGCAGACGCTGTACCGCACCTCCGGCGACTCGCCGATCGTCGACGCCCTGACCGACGCGGCGGAGAGCGGCAAGCAGGTGCTGGTGCTGGTGGAGCTGAAGGCGCGCTTCGACGAGCAGGCGAACATCAAGTGGGCGCGGAAGCTGGAGGAGGCGGGCTGCCACGTCGTGTACGGGCTCGTCGGGCTGAAGACGCACTGCAAGCTGTCGCTGGTCGTACGGCAGGAGGGCGAGACCCTGCGCCGCTACAGCCACGTCGGCACCGGCAACTACCACCCGAAGACCGCCCGGCTCTACGAGGACCTGGGCCTGCTGACCGCCGACCCGCAGGTCGGCGCGGACCTCTCCGACCTCTTCAACCGGCTCTCGGGCTACTCGCGGCGGGAGAACTACCGCCGGCTGCTCGTCGCGCCCACGTCGGTGCGCGAGGGCCTGGTCCACCGGATCCACCGCGAGATCACGCACCACCGGGCCGGCCAGCCCGCGTACGTACGCATCAAGGTCAACTCGATCGTCGACGAGGCCGTCATCGACGCCTGCTACCGGGCCTCGACGGCGGGCGTCCCGGTCGACATCTGGGTGCGCGGCATCTGCGCGGTGCGGCCGGGGGTGGCGGGCCTGTCGGAGAACATCCGGGTACGCAGCATCCTGGGCCGGTTCCTGGAGCACTCCCGGGTCTTCGCCTTCGGCAACGGGGGCGAGCCGGAGGTGTGGATCGGCAGCGCGGACATGATGCACCGCAACCTCGACCGGCGCATCGAGGCGCTGGTCCGGGTCGCGGACCCGGCACACCGCGAGGCGCTGAGCCGGCTGCTGGAGACGGGGATGTCGGACACCGTCGACTCCTGGCACCTGGACTCCAACGGCGACTGGACGCGCAACGCGGTGGACGACGCGGGGAGCCGGCTGGCGAACGTACAGGAAATGCTCATCGACGCCCGGAGGCGCCGGCGTGTCATCGCGGCATGAGACATCCGTGGCGGCCACCGCGGCGCCGGGCGGCGGCACGACCGCCGCGGGCGAGGTGCTGGCGGGGTACCTGAGCACGCAGGCCACGGAGCTGCTGCGCGGCCTGCGGGACCTCCCGGCGCAGGACCCGGGCGCGGAGGCGGACGCCGCGGCCGTCGCGGGCGCGGTCCACGACGCGGCGTTCCGCATCGCGGACGCGCTGGGCAGCTTCGGTCCGTTACTGGACGCGGAGTGGGCGGAGCGGCTGGAGGGCGAGCTGTACTGGCTGGGCACGACGGTGCTGCGCGAGCACGTGTACGCGGCCCGCCGGGACCGGCTGGTGGCGGCGCTGCGCCGGCTGTCGGGGGAGGAGGAGGCGGCTGACCTCGCGGCCGGCGCGGGCGACCTCGCGGTCGGCGCGGCGGACCGGGGCCGGGCCGTGGACGTGGAGACGACGGCCGGGGGTGCGGGTGCCCCCGGCCCGGTGGCGGAACTCGCGGCCGGGGGTGCGGCGGGACGGCCGGGCGGGAGCCCGGGCCCGGCCGGTACGGGCCGTGCCGGCGGTGCGGTGCCGGGGGCGCGGTCCGGGAGCGGCGGGGGAGCCGCGCCCGCGGGCGGCGCCCTGATGGCGGGTGGACCCGGCGGGCCGGGCCCGGAGGCCGCCACCACCGCCGCAGGCGCCGCCACCGCCGCGGAGCGGCGGCCGGACGGTGCCACGCGCGGCGCGCTCGCGGGCGCGGCCCGCGGTGGCCGGTCCCGGGACGGGGCCGGGCGACCCGCCTCCGGCATCTCCCCTTCCTCCGGCATCTCCCCTTCCTCCGGTGCCGCCCCCGGCGTCTCCGCCTCCACCCGGCCCGCGCCGGGCACGGCGGTGTCCGGAGCCGGTTCCGGGCGGACGGCCGGCGACGGTGGGCGCCGTACCGGGGTGGCCACCGCCGCCGTGCCCGCGGCAGGCGGCCCGCGAGCCGTGGGGGCGGCGCGGGCCGGGGCGCTGCTGCAGCGGCGGTTGGGGCTGGCGCGGAGCCGGGCGCACTCCGAGGCGCTGGACGCGCTGACGTCCGCGCGGTACCACGCGCTCGCCGACGCCGTCGCCCTGCTCGTCTCCGACGCGCCGCTGACCGGCGCCGCCCGGCGCTCCGCCGCCACGCTGCCCGAGCACCACGACGAGCTGCGCCGCCTGCTGGCCGCCGCCGTCGCCGCGCTGCCGCTGGCCCGCGCCGGCCGCCCGTACAACGCCGCCGCCCTCGCCCGCGGCCTGGCCGCCCCCCGCCGTGCCGCCGCCGGCGCCCCCGCCGCCGACGACCGCGACGACGTCCCCTGGCGGCACGTGCACGCCCTTGTCCGCCGCGCCCGGCACGCCGCGGAGATCCTCGCCGCGTGCCCGCCCGGCACCGTCCCCGTACGCCCCGCGGGCCCGCCGCTGCCCGCCGCGGGCGCCGCGCTCGACCGCGACCGCGAGGCCGTCGAGGCCGCCGCCGCTGCCGCCTCCGCCGCCGCGACCCCCCGGATCGCCCCCGCCACGGCCTACGCCCTCGGTGTCCTCCACGCCGACCAGCGCCACGAGGTGGAGGCCGCCCGCTTCACCTTCGGCAGGCTCTGGCAGGCGAGAGGGGAGCAGCCGTGAAGGGGCACCCGGTCCACCTGATCCGCGCCGCCGGCTGCGTCCTGTGGCGTACCGCGCCCGCCGCCGACGGGGCCCCCGGCGGGCTGGAGATCGCCCTCGTCCACCGGCCCAAGTACGACGACTGGTCCCACCCGAAGGGCAAGCTCAAGCACGGTGAGGAGCCCCTGGCCGCCGCACTCCGCGAGGTCGCCGAGGAGACCGGCATGGCCTGCGAGCCCGGCGCCCCGCTGCCGACGACCCGCTACCGGGTCGCCGACGGCCGCCCCAAGGAGGTCCGCTACTGGGCCGCGCGGGCGGGCGCCGGGGCGTTCGTCCCCAACGACGAGGTGGACCGCGTCGTGTGGCTGCCGCCCGCCGCGGCCCGCCGGCGGCTGAGCCAACCGCACGACCGCGCCCTCGTCGACGCGCTGCTGGCGGCCCTGCCCTCCGACGCGGCCTGAGGGGCCCCGGCGTCCCTACGCCGTCGCGTACTGCTCGGCGAACTCCCCGGTCGGCGCGATCGGCGTGATCACGTCGATGAGGATCCCGTTCGGGTCCGCGACGATGAAGTGCCGCTGCCCGAAGTCCTCGCTGCGCAGTTCCAGCTCGGGCCGCAGCCCCTCGCGTACGACGAGCCGCTCCCACTCCGCGTCCACGTCGGCGACCTCGAAGTTGAGCAGCAGCCCCCGCGCGGCCTCGCGGTAGCCCTCGGGGACCGTGGGGTGGGCGGGGTCGAGCAGGGCCAGCTCGTACGGCGGGTCACCCGGCCGGCGCAGGCTCACGTACCAGTCGGCCTCGAAGGTCACCTCGAAGCCCATCAGCCGGACGTAGAAGTCGCGCGACTCGGTCAGCCGGCTCGTGCCGATCACGGGATAGAAACTGGTCAGCTCCATGGCCGACTCCTTTCGCGTACCATCGGTATGTCAAAACCGTAGTTCGCATACCATCGGTACGTCAAATGGGGAGGCGTGTATGGCCGCGCGCGGCGGAGTCAGGGCGGAGCAGCGGGCGCAGACCAGGCGGGTGCTGCTGCGCGAGAGCCGGCGGCTCTTCGCGAGCCGGGGCTACGGGGCCGTGGGGCTGGCCGAGATCGTGCGCGCCTCCGGCGTGACGAAGGGCGCGCTGTACCACCACTTCGACGGCAAGGCGGACCTCTTCCGCGCCGTACTGGAGGAGGCGCAGCAGGAGGTCGGCAGGCGCGTCGCGGAGGCCGCCGAGCGGCACCCGGACCCGTGGGACCAGCTGACCGCCGGCTGCCGCGAGTTCCTGGCCGCGAGCACGGACCCCGAGCTGCAGCGGATCATGCTGGTCGACGGGCCCGCGGTGCTGGGGTGGAGCGAGTGGCGGGCGATGGACGAGGCCGCCTCCGCGCGGCATCTGACGGAGGCGCTGGCGGAGCTGGTGGCGGCGGGCGTCGTGGCGCCGCAGCCGGTGGCGCCGCTGGCGCACCTGCTGTCCGGCGCGATGAACGAGGCGGCGCTGTGGCTGGCCGCCGACGCCGGCCCCGGCGACCTCGCCGACACCTGGGCGGCGCTGGAGCGGATGCTGGACGCGCTCCGCGCTACTCCGGCGGCTGCTCCGCGCGTGTGAGGTGCGTGAACGCGTCCAGGTTGCGCGTGGACTCCCCGCGCGCGGTACGCCACGCGTACTCCTTGCGGATCGCCGTCGCGAACCCCAGCTCCAGCAGCCTGTTGAAGCTGCCGTCCGCCGTCTCCAGCACCGTGCCCAGCACCCGGTCCAACTCCTCGGGCGTCACCGCCGCCAGCGGCAGCCGCCCGACGAGGTAGATGTCGCCGAGCCGGTCGACGGCGAACCCCACCCCGTACAGCCGGGTGTTGCGCTCCAGCAGCCAGCGGTGGACGCCGGCCTCGTTCTCGTCGGGGCGGCGGATCACGAAGGCGTTGACCGACAGGGAGTGCCGGCCGACGATGAGCTGGCAGGTCGTCGACAGCTTCCGGGTGCCGGGCAGCGAGACGACGTACGTGCCGGGCGCGGGCGACTCGTACTCGATCCCCGCCTCGCGCAGCGTGTCCTCGACTACCTCGCCCGCGGTGTGCCCGCCCGCCTCGCTCGCCTCAGCCATGCGGCGATCGTAGGCGAGGCCGTACGCCGCCGGGGTGCCCGGCGATCGCGGCGGCGTACACGTCGGCCGTCGCGCGGGCGGCGGCGTCCCAGCCGAAGCCCGCCGCGTGCCCGGCCGCCGCCGCGCCCATCCGGCCGGCCAGCGCCGCGTCGGCGGCGAGCCGCCCCAGCGCGGCGGCGAAGTCCGCCGGGTCGTGGCCGTCGACCAGCAGCCCCGTGACGCCGTCGCGCACCGCGACCGGCAGCCCGCCGACCGCCGCTGCCACCACCGGCGTCCCGCACGCCTGCGCCTCCAGCGCGACCAGCCCGAACGACTCGCTGTACGACGGCATCACCAGCACCGACGCCGCCCGGAACCAGCGCGCCAGCGCCTCCTGCGCCACCGGCGGCGTGAACCGTACGACGTCGCAGATCCCCAGCCGCGCCGCCAGCTTCTGCAGCGCCTCCGGCTTGGTCAGCCCGCTCCCGCTCGGCCCGCCCACCACCGGCACCACCAGCCGCTCGCGCAGCGCCGGCGTCCGCTCCAGGAGCAGCGCCACGGCGCGCAGCAGCACGTCGGGGGCCTTGAGGGGCTGTATGCGGCCGGCGAACAGCGGCACGAAGGCGTCCTGCGGCACCCCGAGAGCGGCGCGGGCCTCGGCGCGGGCGCCGGGTGCGGCGGGCCCGCCGGGCGGGGCGGGGCGGAAGACGTCGAGGTTCACGCCGGGGCGCACGATGGCGACGCGGGCGGGGTCGGCGTCGTAGTGGTGGACCAGGTCGTGCGCCTCGTCGTCGGTGTTGGCGACGAGCCGGTCCGCGGCCCGTACGACCTGGCTCTCGCCGATGACGCGGGCGGGCGGCTCGGCGCTGTCGCCGGTGGCGAGGGCGGCGTTCTTGACCTTGGCCATGGTGTGCATGGCGTGGACGAGCGGCACGCCCCAGCGCTCGGCGGCGAGCCAGCCGACGTGGCCGGAGAGCCAGTAGTGGGAGTGCACGAGGTCGTAGTAGCCGGGGCGGTGGCTCGCCTCGGTCTGCATGACGCCGTGGGTGAACGCGCAGAGCTGCGCGGGCAGGTCCTCCTTGGCCAGCCCTTCGTACGGGCCGGCGGCCACATGGCGTACGAGCACCCCGGGCGCCAGCTCGACGGCCGGGGGGAGGGCGGCGGTGGTGGCGCGGGTGAAGACCTCGACCTCGACGCCGATCTCGGCGAGCCGGCGGGCCAGCTCGACGATGTAGACGTTCATGCCCCCGGCGTCGCCCGTACCGGGCTGGTGGAGGGGCGAGGTGTGCACGGAGAGCATGGCGACGCGACGCGGTCGCCGGTGCCGCGAGAGCGCGCGGAACCGGGACAGGTGGTGGCTCACGGCTGCTGTCTCCTCCTCGCATTCGCCGTCATCCCCGCCGTGAGGAAGTGAACACCGGGGGTGGCGGCTTCATTCCCGCCCCCGCGGAGGGCCCCCGGGAGGGCCGGTGCGGGAGCGCGGCACGACGGCCCGCCGGGGCCGCGGCCGGCCGCGGTGCGGGCTGCCGCCGGCAGGCGGCGCGCGCGGAAGGCCGCGGCCGGGCATGCGTGCGGGTGACCGCCGCGCTGCCGCGGGCGGGCGCCCCCGGCGCCCGCGCACGCCGCGGGCGGGTGCCTCCGGCGCGCCTCCTGCCGGAGCCAGGTGTCCGCGCCCGGCCGCAGGCGGCTACAACCCCCAGCCCCGCGGGGCCACCGCCCGCCAGGCCACCGTCAGCTCGCCCTGGCGCCAGCGGCCCGGGCCGTCGGCCAGGGGCCAGTCCGCGGACAGCGCGCTCGCCGTACGGATCCAGCGCTGCCGCGCGCCCAGCGGCGCGTACGGGGCGGCCGTGGCCCACGCCCGGTCGAAGTCGCGGAGGAACGCGTGCACCGGCTCCCCCGCGACGTTGCGGTGGATCAGCGCCTTCGGCAGCCGCTCCGCCAGGTCCGAGGGCGCCTCCAGGCTCGCCAGGTGGGCGGCGAAGGTGACGGTGCGGGGGCCCTCCGGGCCCAGCGCCAGCCACACGTGGCGGCGCCCCGCCTCATCGCAGGTGCCCTCCACCAGCAACCCGTCCGGGCCGAGCCGCGCCGTGAGCCGCGCCCACGCCGCCGGCACCTCCTCCTCGCCGTACTGCCGCAGCACGTTGGCGGCGCGGATGAGTACCGGGCGGGTGCCGCCGGGGAGCGGCACCTCGAACCCGCCGCGCACGAAGGTCAGCCCGTCGCGCTCGTACGGCCGCGCCGCCGCCACCCGCTCCGGGTCGATCTCCACGCCGGCGACCTCGGCCAGCGGGCAGGCGGTACGGAGCCGCTCCAGCAGCTCGACGGCGGTCCAGGGGGCGGCGCCGTAACCGAGGTCGACGGCGACGGCCCGGCCCGCGGCCCGCGCGGTGCGGCGCAGGGCGGTCCCGTGCGCGGCGGCGATCCAGCGGTCCATGCGGCGCAGCCGGTTGGGGTTGGTCGTCCCCCGCGTCACCGCCCCGACCGGCCGCGCGGCCCGCGCGTGGCGCGGAGGGCGCCCGGGTCGCTGCGGAGAGGCCATGACCCCCAGCGTACGAGCCCGCGCGCCGCACCTCCGCGGGCCCGCCCGCGGCGCGGGGCATGCGGGTCGGTGCGCGGGCGCGGCCGCCGACCGCCAGGCGTCCTCCGCACGAGCCGACCGCCGCGCACCCGCGCCTCAGCGGGGGACCCGGACCCCCGCCGCCCGCAGGGCCGCGATCAGTTCCTTGCGGTGCGGTGTGCGGAGCTGCACCGCACCGCCCGCCAGTGGACGTCGACGATCTCGGCCGGGCTCACCGGGTTCCCCGAGCCGCTACCCCGTCGGCCCGTACGCATCCGGTGCCTCGTCCACGAACACCGACCGGCCCGCGATCACCGCCACCAGCCCCGCCAACTCCCCGGCCTGCAGCGGATTCAGGCTCGTACCGACGACCAGCAGGCCCAGTCCGCCGCCCACCGGCGTGGCCAGCGCACCGGCCAGCCCCACCTGCACCGGCCCGTCGCCGGCGCCCCCGGCGCCCTCGACCGCCGCGCCCGCGGCCACCGCCGCCGGCAGCGCCGGCTGCGCCACGAAGCCGAACCCCATCCCCATGTCCGTCGCGTACGCCTCCGTGTACGCCGGCGCCGCGCCGTAGTGCTCCGCGAACACCGACGTCATCAACTCGCCCAGGTCCAGGTCCGACGGGCTCTCGGGCACCGCCACCACGCCCGCGAACACCAGCCACGCCGCCTGCTCCCCGCTGCTCGGCAGCGGCGCCGTGACGATGCCGTTCATCAGCACCCCGTCCGCGTACAGCACGTCGTGCCACGCCACCAGCGCGTCGGTGAACTGCTCCCGCCGCTCCGCCGCCGTCCGCGGGTACGTCAGCCGCACCAGCTCCGCGCAGCGGGCCCGGGTCGCCTCGCGGTCGCCGCCGTCGGCCATCAGGTCGAACCAGTCGACGGGCGCGTACAACTGGATCCTGCCGGGGGTCAGCGTGCCCATGGCGCCACCGTGTCCTTGTTCGTCAGCGGGCCGAAGTCCCAGGTGAGCAGCTTCCCGGCGGTCTCGATGGTGTCGTGCGAGCCCTCGGCGGTGAAGGCGTTGCCGGTCCAGGTGGTGAAGTACTGCCCGGTGCGCATGCCGAACTCGCGGACGCTCATGCTGTACGACGCCCCGCGCGCGAGCTGGAAGTAGCCCTGCGGCAGCTCCATCGCCGGCAGCCGGCCGCCGAGTTGGGCGACCATCCGCGTCGGCTGGTTGCTCGCCTTGGCGGCGGCCAGGATCTCGTCGCCGAAGCGCGCGCCGAGCTTGCCCAGGCCGAAGCCGATGGCGTCCATGATGACGTCCTTGGTGGTGAGCGCCTTGAGGAAGCTGCCCGTGGTGCCGACCGCGGAGAGGTAGTGGGCGACGAGCGCGACGCCCGCCAGCGCGAGCGAGGCCGCGCCGAGGAACTGCAGCCCGGGGACGAGCGCGAGGAGTCCGGTGACGGTGCTGAGCAGGCCGGCGATGTCGCCGAGCGTCTTGAAGAGCGGGGCCAGCTCCGCGAGCGTGCCCATCGGGTCGGTCACGGCCTGGCCGATGGCCTCCAGCGCCCCGCCGACCGCGTCGCCGAGCTTGTCCCAGAAGCCGGGCTCGTTCGGGGCGATGTCGAGGGCCTTCTGCAGCCGGGTGGCGGCCTCGCGGCCCTCCTGCTCGTAGTCGTCGTGCAGGCTGCGCGCCCGGCGGCGTACGTCGGCGAGGGGGTCCTCGTCGGATCCGGAGCCCGCATCCGCGCCCTTCTCCCCTTTACCGTCCCCGCCCTTCCCGTCCCCCTCTGCTTCCTTCTCCGCTTCCTTCTTCGCCTCCGCGTCCGCCGTCCGCTTCAGCTCCGCGGCCTCGTCCTCCAGCCGCGCCGCCGCCCGCTGCTGGCGGTCGATGTTCTCGGCCCAGTCGGTGAGCACCGTGCGGGCCGTGGAGAAGGCGCTGTACGCGTCCTTCACCTTCGGGCGGAAGTCGTCGGCCAGCAGCGCCCGGAAGGCGTCGGCGGCCTTGCCGCGCCAGTCGCCCTCGTCGGCGCCCTCCAGGACCCGGCATATCTCGCCCAGCGCGTCGGAGGTGCGGCGGACGGTGGCGGCGGTGTCCTTGGCCGTGTCGTAGTCGCCGGGGCAGGGCACGAAGCCCAGCGTGGGGTAGTCCGCGGCGGTGGGTGCGCTCACTTCCGCGCCGCCTCGGACAGCGCGGCCGCGAGGTCCTTGTCGAGGTCGGCGAAGCCCTTCTCGATCTGGTCGAGCGCCTCCGCCGCACCCTTGGCGAATTTACGCAACTGGCCGAACCCGTACGACCACTCGTCGCCGAACTCGTCCATGCGCCGCTCCAGCGCGCTCGCCCCCATGGCCCTGGCGTCCACATCGGCCATGGCGCGGGCCGGCTTGTCCAGGACTTCGCCGATGTGGGCGAGGTTGTGGCGGACGCGTTTGAGCATGGCGTTGTCGATGTAAAGGTCGGACATGTACGTCCCCCTCGGACCGGAATGGTGGGCTCTTCCGAGGGGCAGACGCTACCCGTGTGACGTATGAGGCTGCTACATCGACCTGGTGGACGATTCCTCAACAGCATTTTCGGCCGATTCCACGGGGGCCGCCACGGGCGCCCCCACAGCCGACCCGGCCGGCGCGGCCGGCTCCACGACCGCCTCCGTGGCCGGAACCGGGTCCTCCGTCGGCAGCCCGCGCATCAGCAGCGCGTACCCCGCCGCCGCCACGGTGCCCATCGCCGCGCACCCGCCCCACAGCCACTCCGCCCCGGCCTCGTCGATGATCCACCCGCCCAGCAGCGGGGCGGCGAGCGACGCGACGGCCCAGGACGTGGTGTACATGCCCTGGTACCGCCCGCGGCCGTGGACGGGGGAGAGGCGGACGACGATGCTCGTCTGCGTCGGCGCGTTGACGATCTCGCCGAGCGTCCAGACGCAGACGACGAGGGCGTACACGGCGACCGAGCCGGCGAACACGTTGAGCCCGAACCCGTACCCCGCCAGCAGCGAGGAGACGATCAGCAGCATCCGCGGGTCGCGGTGCTCGATGAACCGGGTCACCGGTATCTGCATGACGACTATCAGCACGCCGTTCACGGCGATGGCGATCCCGAAGTCCGAGCTGGAGAAGCCCTGATCGCCCATCGCCACCGGCAGCGAGACGTACGCCTGCATGAAGATGAGCGCGATCAGGAACGACAGCCCGACGACCCCCATGAACCGCCCGTCGCGCACCACCGTGCCGAGGCGCACGGAGTCCGCCGCCTCGCCCGCGGCGCCCGCGGGGCGCTCCGGCCGGGACTCCGGGAGCTTGATGAAGACGAGGATCGCGCAGATCAGGGTCATGGCGCCCTCGATGAGGAAGCCGGCCCGGTAGCTGTACTCGGCGATGAAGCCGGCGCCGGCGGAGGAGATCGCGAAGCCCAGGTTGATCGCCCAGTAGTTGAGGGAGAAGGCCCGTACGCGGTCCTTCGGCGGGACGATGTCCGCCATCATCGCCTGCACCGCGGGCCGGGAGGCGTTGGACGCCATGCCGACGGCGAACGCGACGGCGGGGATGGCCGCCTGGTGGGTGGTGAAGCCGAGCGCGGCGACGGTCACGGCGGTCGAGGACTGCGCGAGCATCAGCGTGGGCCGGCGCCCCAGGCGGTCGGCGAGCACGCCGCCGCCGAGCGAGGAGATCACGCCGCCGAGCCCGTACAGCGCGGCGACCAGGCCGGCGTACGAGGCGGAGTGGCCGCGCTCCTGCGTCAGGTACAGGGCCATGAAGGTGGCGACGAAGCCGCCGAGCCGGTTGACGAGCGTGGAGGTCCACAGCCACCAGAACTCGCGGGGCAGGCCGGAGACCGTCTCGCGGGTGGCGCGACCGATGCGGGCGACGGGCACGGCGGAACCCCCGGATGTAAGTGGCGCGACAAGTAAGGGGATGTTACGAAGCGGGGTCGCCGTTTCGCCACCGAATTGACGGCTGCCGTCAATCCGGGCCCGCGGGGTGGGGGCCCGGCCGCTCGATTAGGCTCGGTGCCATGGCCGACGCACCGTACAAGCTGATCCTCCTCCGCCACGGAGAGAGCGACTGGAACGCCAAGAACCTGTTCACCGGCTGGGTGGACGTGAACCTCACCGACAAGGGCGAGAAGGAGGCGGTGCGCGGCGGCGAGCTGCTGCGCGAGGCCGGCTGGCTGCCGGACGTCGTCCACACGTCGCTGCTCAAGCGCGCCATCAGGACCGCCAACCTGTCGCTGGCCGCCTGCGACCGGCACTGGATCCCGGTCGCCCGCTCCTGGCGCCTCAACGAGCGGCACTACGGCGCGCTGCAGGGCAAGGACAAGGCGCAGACGCTCGCCGAGTTCGGCGAGGAGCAGTTCATGACCTGGCGCCGCTCGTACGACACGCCCCCGCCGCCGATCTCCGACGACAGCGAGTTCTCGCAGGCGCACGACGCGCGCTACGCGCACATCCCCAGCGAGCTGCGGCCGAAGACGGAGTGCCTGAAGGACGTGCTGGAGCGCGCCCTGCCGTACTGGTACGACAGCATCGTGCCGGACCTCCAGGCCGGCCGGACGGTGCTCGTCGCGGCGCACGGCAACAGCCTGCGGGCGGTGGTCAAGCACCTCGACGGCATCCCCGACGAGGAGATCCCGGGTCTGAACATCCCCACCGGCATCCCGCTGGCGTACGAGCTGGACTCCGACCTCCGCCCCGTCGGCAGCGGCGGCACCTACCTCGACCCGGAGGCGGCGGCCTCGGCGATCCAGGCGGTGGCGAACCAGGGCAAGAAGTAGGGGGAGCGCCCCCGCCACGGACACCGCGTACGGACCGCCCGCGAGCACAGCCCGTACGCGTACACCGCAGCCCCTGCCCGGCGTCGTCAGGGCAGGGGCTGCGGGCGTCTCGTCGCAGGCGTCGTCCGGCGGCTCAGCCGCAGCTCCCGCCGCAGTTGCACGACCCGCCCGACTGGCACCCGCAGGAGCAGCCGGGGCCGCAGCTACAGGCCCTCAGCTTCGGCAGCGGGGTCATCTTCGGGCGCATCCGCGGCGGCCGTGCCGTGGCGCGCGGGTCGGCACGGGTGCGGGAGGTGAATTCTTCCGGCATGCGGGACCTCCTAGCAGGGTGTTCCCTTCCACCGGAAGGCTGCCCCGGCGGCCGGGGCGCACATGCGGGCGCGCGGATGCATCTCCGGCCGTCGTACGGCCGTACGCCCCCGAAGCCGCGCCCGGCGCGTGAGCCGCCTGCGGGCGCGCCGGGCGCGCGCGGGGGCCGTGCCCCCGCGCTCCGGCGGCTACGCCCCCTCGACCGGCGCCGTCGCGCTCAGCTCGTCGGCGTGCTCGCCGGTCACCAGGTACACCACCCGGCCGGCGCAGGACACGGCGTGGTCGGCGAAGCGCTCGTAGTAGCGGCCGATCAGCGTCACGTCCACCGCGGTCTCGATGCCGTGCTTCCAGCGGTCGTCCATCAGGTGCTGGAAGATCTTGCGGTGCAGGTAGTCCATCCTGTCGTCGTCCTGCTCCAGCTCCAGCGCCAGGTCGACGTTCTTGGTGGTGACGACCTCCGCGGCCTTCGCCATCAGCCGCTGCGCGAGCTGCCCCATCTCCAGCACGGTGGCGTGCAGGTCGTCGGGGACGCAGCGGCCGGGGTAGCGCAGCCGGGCGAGCTTGGCGACGTGCTTGGCCAGGTCGCCGGAGCGCTCCAGGTCGGCGCTCATCCGCAGCGACGTCACCACGATGCGCAGATCCGTGGCCACGGGCTGTTGCCGGGCGAGCAGCTGGATGGCCCGCGTCTCCAGCTCGCGCTGCAGGTCGTCCACCTTCTCGTCGCCCGCGATCACGCTCTCGGCGAGCTGCAGGTCGGCGTCGAGCAGCGCCGCCGTCGCACGGCCCATGGCGGAGCCGACCAGCCGGGCCATGTCGACAAGGCCCTCGCCGATCGAGTCGAGCTCCTCGTGGTAAGAGTCGCGCATCCCAGTGTCCGTCCGTCCTCTTTGCCGATTTATGCAGCATCCACCATGCAGGGGACGACGCGCCACTTAGTGAATCGAGACCGACCTGAGGGTGAACTCTTGGCGACCAGTGTTCGAGACCGCACCCGGATGGCTGTGGAAGGGGTGCACGAGGTGCCTAACCTGGAGACATGGACGTGGACGCAGCTGTCGCCGCGGCGGCGGCGATCGCCGGGCTCTGCACCGGCGTGATCGCGGTGCTCGCGTTCCGGTGGAGCGAGCGTGAGCAGGCCAGGCCCACGCGCACCTCGCTGCACACGGACGCGGTGCTGCCGCCTGGCGTGGACACCGTCCTGTCCGTCCTGCGCTCCTCCGCCGTCGTGCTCGACGAGGACGACGCCGTGGTCAAGGCCAGCTCCGCGGCGTACGCCCTGGGGCTGGTCCGCGGCGGCCGGCTGGCGGTGGACCCGATGCTGGCGATGGCCCGCGACACCCGGCGCGACGGCGAGATACGGCAGGTGGAGCTGGACCTGCCGCGGCGCAGCGGACGCGGCGAGGCACTGGCGGTCTCCGCCCGCGTCGCGCCGCTCGGCTCCCGGCTCGTCCTGCTGCTCGTCGAGGACATGACCGAGGCCCGCCGCATCGAGGCCGTCCGCCGCGACTTCGTCGCGAACGTCAGCCACGAGCTGAAGACCCCCGTCGGCGCCCTGTCCCTGCTCTCCGAGGCGGTCATGGACGCCGCCGACGACCCCGAGGCGGTGGAGCGGTTCGCCGGCCGGATGCAGGGCGAGGCGACCCGGCTGACCAGCCTCGTGCAGGAGCTGATCGACCTCTCCCGGGTGCAGAACGACGACCCGCTGGAGGACGCCGAGCCGGTACGGGCCGACGAGCTGGTCGGCGAGGCCATAGAGCGGTGCCGGCAGCAGGCCGGCGCCAAGCAGATAACCATCGCCACCGGCGGCACGGCCGGACTCCGTGTCTGGGGCAACCGCGGCCAGCTCGCCGCGGCCCTGGGCAACCTGGTGGAGAACGCCGTGAACTACAGCCCGGCCCGTACCAGGGTCGGCATCGCGGCCCGCCGGCTGCCCGCCCCCGGCGGCGACCTCATCGAGATCGCGGTCACCGACCAGGGGATCGGCATCTCCGAGAAAGACCGCGAGCGGGTCTTCGAGCGCTTCTACCGGGTCGACCCGGCGCGCTCGCGGGCCACCGGCGGGACCGGTCTCGGTCTCGCCATCGTCAAGCACGTGGCCGCCTCGCACGGCGGGGAGGTCACGGTGTGGAGCGCTGAGGGCCAGGGCTCCACGTTCACCCTGCGGCTGCCCGAGGCCGCACGTCCGAAGGCCGGCCGGCCCGACACCGGCCGCAGCGGAGCTCTCATCGGCCCGGAGGACCTCGACGGCGAGGACCGGCTCCGGCTCGACGGGACCGACGCGCCCGACACAGCTCCGGAGGTCATTCCGTGACCCGCGTGCCCACCGCCCGGCGCGGCCCCACCCCCCGCCGCCCGGCCTCCCCATCCCCGTGCTGTCCGTCCCCCTCGGAGGTCAGAGCGTGACCCGGGTTCTTGTCGTCGAGGACGAGGAATCGTTCAGCGACGCACTGTCGTACATGCTCCGCAAGGAGGGCTTCGAGGTGGCCGTGGCGACCACGGGCCCCGAGGCGCTCGACGACTTCGACCGCAACGGCGCCGACCTGGTGCTGCTGGACCTCATGCTGCCGGGGCTGCCCGGCACGGAGGTGTGCCGCCAGCTGCGCGGCCGGTCCAACGTCCCGGTCATCATGGTGACCGCCAAGGACAGCGAGATCGACAAGGTCGTCGGGCTGGAGATAGGAGCCGACGACTACGTGACGAAACCCTTCTCCTCCCGGGAGCTGGTCGCCCGGATCCGCGCGGTCCTGCGCCGCCGCGGCGAACCGGAGGAGGCCGAGCCGGCGGCGCTGGAGGTCGGCCCGGTGCGGATGGACGTCGACCGGCACGTCGTCACGGTCGCCGGCGGCAAGGTCGACCTGCCGCTCAAGGAGTTCGACCTGCTGGAGATGCTGCTGCGCAACGCCGGCCGGGTGCTGACCCGGATGCAGCTCATCGACCGGGTCTGGGGCGCCGACTACGTCGGCGACACCAAGACCCTCGACGTCCACGTCAAGCGGCTGCGCGCGAAGATCGAGCCGGACCCGGGCGCGCCGCGGTACCTGGTGACGGTCCGCGGCCTGGGCTACAAGTTCGAGCCGTAGAGCGGCCGGTGCGGCGGGTGCGCGTGCGCATGCGCCGTACGGAACTAGGGGGAACCCGGCCCCGGCGCGCGGCAGCGCCGGGGCGCCGGGGCGTACCGCCCCGTGAGCTGCCTAGGGTCTGTCTGCAATCTCGCGTCGTTCGCCCGAAGGGCGGGCGGCGCGGCGTCTGGTGCGTGCGATCGCAAGGCGGAGGGTCGACCGCATAGTGGGCCTATTCGGTCGATCCCGACAACGCAGCGAGCGTGCGTGCCAGGCGTCGCGCCGCAGACGCGAGATTGCAGACAGACCCTAGTGCTCGCTGACCGGGCTGTCCGAGGACGTCGCCCCGTCCTCGCCCGGCGTGCCTTCGGCGGCGTCGCCGGTGGCGCCGGCGTCCGCCGGCGTCGAGGAGTCGTCGGTGCCGGTGCCGTCCGCGCCCTCGGCGGCGTCCGTGCCCGTGTCGGCGTCCTCGCCGGACTCGCCGGGCTCGCCCGCGCCCGGCTCGGCGTCGGGGGAGGAGGTCCCGGTCTCCAGCGGGCTCGGCGACTCGGTGGCGGCCCACGGCGCGTACTCGCCGTCGTCCGCGACGATGAACGCGGCCAGCTCCACCTCGCCCTCCCCGCTGAACTCGAACGCGAGCTTCTTCGTCGCGCCGTGCCCGGCGTCGTGCCCGTCGGGCAGCACCGCGGAGGCGTGGCCCTCGCCGCCCAGCATCACCGAGCCGCCCGCCGGCACCACCACGCCGCCCCGGCCGTTCCTGCCGGACAGCTCCAGCTCCTCGCCGCTGTCCGCGAGCGTCAGCCGCTGGAGCGCCTGGTCCCGGTCGCCGTTGTTGAAGATGCGCGCGGAGACCGCGGCCGGCCCGTCGGCCTCCGCCGGCGTGATGACCACCGCGTTCTGGATCCTGATGTCGCCGGCGGTGACACGCGCGTTGTCGGGGTTGATCTTCAGGGTCTCGGCGTTGTTGCCCGCCCCGCACGCGGTGAGGACGGCGAGCGAGAGAGCGAGGGCGGTCGCGGCGAGCGTGCCGCGTCGAATGCTGCTGCTCACGGCGGCGGCATCTCCTTGGACGTGAAGGCCGGTTCGGCTTGGCTGCGGTGACGTTGGTGCTGGAGGGAACAGTACCGACCCCCTTCTGAGGGCACGGACCCGACCCGCCCTCTCGCCTCCCGCGCGCCTTCGCCGGGGGTCGCGCGTACGGCAGTGCTAATGCCCGGCAATATTCGCGTGGGAAGCGGTGTTGGAAGTACCGGGGGAAGAGCTGCGGAGGGAGATCGGGGATATCGATCACAGCCTGCGTGATCAATTCCGGGAATCCGGCCGGATTCATTCGTGATCGGCCGAACGGAGCAGCACGACTTCACCGGCCGACTCCGACAAATCGGGACGATCGCCGCTCTGTCGAACCTTCCGGCGGCAGGTGGCCTGCGCGTTTCGGGTTTCCCGCAGAGGCCATCCGACCTGCAGAAACCGTGATTCCGGCAGCGGCCGAAGCACGTTCCAGGGTCGCTTGTCAAGCCCCGAGACGGGCCCTGACCTGCGAAAACGCCATTCAGAAGCGGCCTGTGCCGTGTTACCCTGGATAGCCACGGAAGGGGTACCTGTCACATGACGTTCAAGGTTGGCGACACCGTGGTCTATCCCCATCACGGGGCCGCGCTGATCGAGGCCATCGAAACTCGCCAGATCAAAGGTGTGGACAAGACCTACTTGGTGCTGAAAGTCGCGCAGGGCGACTTGACGGTGCGCGTGCCGGCGGACAATGCCGAGTTCGTCGGGGTACGCGATGTGGTTGGCCAGGAAGGGTTGGAGCGGGTCTTCGAGGTGCTGCGTGCGCCGTATGCGGAAGAGCCCACCAACTGGTCCCGGCGGTACAAGGCGAACCTGGAGAAGCTCGCTTCGGGCGACGTGATCAAGGTCGCGGAGGTCGTCCGGGATCTGTGGCGCCGGGAGCGCGAGCGCGGTCTCTCCGCCGGAGAGAAGCGGATGCTCGCCAAGGCCCGTCAGATCCTGGTGAGTGAGCTGGCGCTGTGCGAGAGCACGAACGAGGACAAGGCGGAAGCGCTGCTCGACGAGGTGCTGGCGTCCTGAACGGCGCCTGACGTCGCCTCACGTCACGTCGGCGGTGCCCCCGGGCGCCGTGGCCGTGACGGCTGCGGCATCGCCCGATCGCCGGGCGTCGCCGTGGCTGCCCGGTGAGGTTGCGCGGCTGCGTTCTGTGCCACCGCGTCGGTGCCTGCTGTCGTCGTCCGGTGATCGGCTGCCGTTGCGTCGGCTGCCGTGGTACCGGCCGTCGGCTGTGCGGCGCGAAGCCGCGTGGCGTAAAAGCGCCCACTCTCCGTCGGTCCCGGTGTCGATCCCGACGCCGGCGTGTCGGCGCTGCCCGGTCACGTCCTACGTGGTCGTCCGTTTGTCCCCGCTCGTCCTTTCGCGTCATCCGACGGCCTGAAAGCGTGCCGGGTCTCGGGGCAGCCGTAGGCTCCTGCGCCACGCGTGCGTATGCTCGCGTGCGGCGCATCGGGCCGACGGCTGTCCCTTTTTTCATGTGGACACGCCGTGCCGGGCCCGGTGAGCTGCTGCGACCATGTGCGTCACGGAAGGGGGTCGCAGCGAGCTCCGCGGTGGGGGCACGAAGCACGTGCCCGGCACGCTTTTGGCCATACCCATGTCGTCCAAGGACACAAACCTGAACACCGCAATGTCTCCGTCAGGCTCGTCCGACTCGCCCGCCGCGTCCGTACGGACCCGGCCCGGCCACTCGGACCCGTCCGCCCCGCTCAGATGCGCCGCGGTGATCCCCGCCGCCGGCCGCGGCGTCCGGCTCGGCCCGGGCGCGCCCAAGGCCCTGCGCGCCCTCGGCGGCACGCCGATGCTCGTGCACGCCGTACGCGCCCTCGCCCGGGCCCGCGCGGTGTCCCTGGTCGTCGTGGTCGGCCCGCCGGATGAGGCGGCGCAGGTGCGCACCCTGCTCGACGACCACCTGGGGCAGCTCGACTCGACCGAGGTCGTCGTCGTCCCCGGCGGCGACACCCGCCAGGACTCCGTACGCCTGGGCCTGGCGGCGCTCCCCGACGACGTCGGCGTCGTTCTCGTGCACGACGCCGCCCGCCCGCTCGTCCCGGTCGACACCGTGGAGGCCGTCGCCGAAGCGGTACGGGCCGGGGCGCCCGCCGTCGTACCGGCGCTGCCCGTCACCGACACCGTCAAGCAGGTCGTGCCCGGCGGCGAACCGGGCAGCCCGGAGCCGGTCGTCGCCACCCCCGAGCGCGCCGCCCTGCGCGCGGTCCAGACCCCGCAGGGCTTCGACCGCCGGGTGCTCGCCGAGGCGCACGAGAAGGTGCCCGCCGCCGGCGACGGCGCCACGGACGACGCGGGCATGGTGGAGCGGCTGGGCGTCGAGGTCGTGCTCGTACCCGGGCACGAGGAGGCGTTCAAGGTGACGCGGCCGCTGGACATGGTGCTGGCCGAGGCCGTGCTGGCGCGCAGGAGGGCGACGGATGCCTTCTGACGTGCCGCCTTCGCAGACCGGCCCGGCCGGCCCCGCCGGTGCTTCCGGTGCCCCCGGCGGGCCGGGTACGCCCGGTGCGTACGGCGTGCTGCCGCGCATCGGCGTCGGCACCGACGTGCACGCCTTCGCGGCGGGGCGCGAGCTGTGGTGCGCCGGCCTGCTCTGGGAGGGCGAGAGCCACGGCCTCGACGGCCACTCCGACGGCGATGTCGCGGCGCACGCCGCCTGCGACGCGCTCTTCTCCGCCGCGGGCCTCGGCGACCTCGGCGCGCACTTCGGCACCGACCGCCCGGAGTGGTCCGGCGCCGCGGGCGTCGCGCTGCTCGGCGAGGCGGCCCGTATCGTCCGCGCGTCCGGCTTCCGCATCGGCAACGTCGCGATCCAGGTGATCGGCGTCCGGCCGAAGATCGGCAAGCGGCGGGCGGAGGCGCAGGCGGCGCTGTCGGCGGCGGCCGGGGCGCCGGTGTCGGTCTCCGGCACCACGACCGACGGCCTCGGGCTCACCGGCCGCGGCGAGGGCCTCGCGGCGGTCGCCACCGCGCTCGTCCTGCCGCCGCCCGGGTGACGCGATCTCCGCGCCGCCGCGCGGAAGGTCCGCGGCGCGCCGGTTGTTGGGTACGCAAGTAGTCCCACCCGACGCGCAACCGGAGGAGTCCCCCGTGTCTGTCGCCCTCTCCGACAACCTCAAGCAGGTACTCGACGGCCAGGTCTTCGTCACCGTCGCCACCGTGCAGCCCGACGGCGCCCCGCAGGCATCGCCCGTCTGGGTGAAGCGCGACGGCGACGAACTGCTGTTCTGCACCACCGCCGAGCGCGTCAAGGCCCGCAACCTCAAGCGCGACGCACGGGTCAGCGTCGTCGTGATCGACCCGGCGGCCCCGTACAACTACGCCCAGGTCTACGGGACCGCGAGCGTCACCACCGAGGGCGGCCGGGAGCTGATCGACGAGCTGTCGGTGAAGTACACCGGCAAGGACTACGACACCTTCAGCGGCGGCCACGGCGGCGACGGGACCCGGGTGGTCGTCCGCGTCACGCCGGAGAAGGTCTCGGGCCAGGGAAACCTGCACTGAGGGCCTCCGCGGGCTATCCACGGGCTGGGGCCCTCGAGGGGCCCCGGCCCTACTACCCTTGAGGCGTGACCATTCGCCTGTACGACACCAGCGCCCGGCAGATCCGTGACTTCACCCCGATCATCCCGGGTTGTGTCTCGATCTACCTGTGCGGCGCCACCGTGCAGGCCCCCCCGCACATCGGGCACATCCGCTCGGGGCTCAACTTCGACATCCTGCGCCGCTGGCTGCTCCACCGCGGCTACGACGTGACGTTCATCCGCAACGTCACGGACATCGACGACAAGATCATCTCCAAGTCCGCCGACCAGGGCCGCCCCTGGTGGGCCATCGGGTTCGAGAACGAGCGGGCGTTCACCGCCGGCTACGACGCGCTCGGCTGCCTCCCGCCGACGTACGAGCCGCGGGCCACCGGGCACGTGCCCGAGATGATCGAGATGATGCGGGCGCTCATCGACTCCGGGCACGCCTACGCCGCCGACGGCAACGTCTACTTCGACGTGCGCTCGTACCCCGGCTACCTCGCGCTGTCCAACCAGGAGCTGGACAACCTCCGCCAGCCCGAGGGCGAGGGCGAGACCGGCAAGCGCGACCAGCGGGACTTCGCCATGTGGAAGGCCGCCAAGCCCGGCGAGCCGTCCTGGGAGACTCCCTGGGGCCGCGGCCGGCCCGGCTGGCACCTGGAGTGCTCCGCGATGGCCCACAAGTACCTGGGCTCCCGCTTCGACATCCACGGCGGCGGCATCGACCTCGTCTTCCCGCACCACGAGAACGAGATCGCGCAGTCGAAGACCTTCGGCGACGAGTTCGCCGACTACTGGATGCACAACGCCTGGGTGACGATCGCCGGCGAGAAGATGGCCAAGTCGCTCGGCAACTCGGTGCTCGTCTCCAAGATGGTCGAGCGCTGGCGCCCCATCGTCCTGCGCTACTACTTGGGCACCCCGCACTACCGCTCCACCATCGAGTACAGCGAGGAGGCCCTGCGCGAGGCCGAGTCCGCGTTCGCGCGGATCGAGGGCTTCGTGCAGCGTGTGGTCGAAAAGGCGGGCGGCACCGTCGCCCCCGCCGCTGACGTGCCGCCCGCGTTCGCCGAGGCGATGGACGACGACCTCGGGGTGCCGCAGGCGCTCGCCGTCGTGCACACCACGGTCCGGCAGGGCAACGCCGCCCTGTCCGCCGACGACAAGGAAGCCGCCGTCGCCCGGCTCGCCGAGGTACGCGCCATGCTGGGCGTCCTCGGCCTCGACCCCCTCGACGACCACTGGACGGGCACCGGCGGCGCCGACCGCGGCGCCGATCTGCACGGGGCCGTCGACACGCTCGTACGCCTCGTGCTGGAGCAGCGCGAGGCGGCGCGGGCGCGCAAGGACTACGCGGCGGCGGACGCCATCCGCGACCAGCTCCAGCAGTCGGGCCTCGCCATCGAGGACACCCCGGACGGGCCGCGCTGGACGCTGTGCTGACCGCCCCGGACCGCGCGCGGTAGCCCCGTGGTGCCGCCCGGGGGACCGGGCGGCACACTCATGACGTAGAGAACGACGATCGCAGAAGCAGGTGGAGCTCCCATGGCCGGGAACAGTCAGCGCCGAGGCCGCAGAACGGCGAGCAAGAAGGGCGCGACCAAGGGCAGCGGCGGCAAGGGCCGCCGCTCCCTCCAGGGCAAGGGCCCCACGCCGCCCGCCGAGCAGCGCCCCGGGCACGCCAAGCAGCGCGCCGCCCGGGTGCGGTCGAAGAAGGCCGCCTCCGGCCGCCCGTCCGGCGGCCGCCGCGGCGGCAAGGGCAGCAGCGAGCTGGTCGTCGGCCGCAACTCGGTGTACGAGGCGCTGCGCGACGGCGTGCCGGCGACGACGCTGTACGTCCAGCAGTACCTGGACAGCGACGACCGGGTGCGCGCCGCCCTCCAGCTCGCCGGCGACCGCGGCGACGTCCACCTGATGGAGGCCCCGCGCCCCGAGCTGGACCGGATGACGGACGGCCTCAACCACCAGGGCCTGGTGCTCCAGGTCCCGCCCTACGAGTACGCCCACCCCGAGGACCTGCTCGACGCCGCCGCCGAGGGCGCCGAGGACCTGCTGGCCGTCGCCCTCGACGGGGTCACCGACCCGCGCAACCTCGGCGCCGTGGTCCGCTCCGTCTCCGCCTTCGGCGGGCACGGCGTCGTCATCCCGGAGCGCCGGGCGGCGGGGATGACGGCGGGTGCGTGGAAGTCGTCGGCGGGCACGGCGGCCCGTACGCCGGTGGCGCGGGCGGGGAACCTCACCCGCGCCCTGGAGGCGTACCAGAAGGCCGGCGTGATGGTCGTCGGCCTGGCCGCCGACGGCGAGGCCGAGCTGCCGGAGCTGGACCTGCTGGACGGCCCGGTGTGCATCGTGGTCGGCAGCGAGGGCAAGGGCCTGTCGCGGCTGGTGGGGGAGACGTGCGACGTACGGGTGCGGATCCCGATGCCCGGCGGCGCGGAGTCGCTGAACGCGGGCGTCGCGGCCGGTGTGGTGCTGTACGAGGCGGCACGCCGGCGGGCGTGAACGCCGTACGGGGCGGCGCGTAGCGAAACGGCACGAGCCCCGGCGAACCGTGTGTTTGACCGGCCTCCGACACAAAAGGGCTGTGTCAGGCAGTGTCTTCATGGCGTGTCACTCGGTTAGTGGAGCGTGGACACCAGAACACCGCCCACCCCCACGGGTGGTAGCGCCCAGGAGCCCGAGGACACCGGCCGGCTGACGATGGTGCGGGTGCCGAGCGAGCCTACCCGGATCAACGTCGACAACCCCAGTTTCCGGGTGCAGCTCGGGCCCTCGTCCCGCCGGACGCTCGCCGCGGCGGCCGCACCGCTGTACGGCGGCGGGGGCGGGCTCGCCCCGGCCCTCGTGGGCGCGGGGGTCGGCGCGGGACTGGGCGCCGGCGCCGGGGGTATGGGCGCCGGGGGCGTGGGCGCCCGCGGCGCGGCGCGGCGGCGGGTTCCCGTCGTCTGGACCGGGCGCGTCGACGACACCGCGGCGGGGCGGCTGCTCCAGGCCGTCCCCCGGGGCGACGCCGCGCGGTACCCCGCGGGCGGCGCCGACGCGATGCCGACGCAGGTGCTGCCGCGCTATGACGACGGCACGCAGGTCCTCCCGCGCTACGACGACGGGACGCAGGTGCTGCCGCGCTACGACGACGGCACGCAGGTCCTCCCGCCCGTCGACGACGCCACCCAGCGCCTGCCCCGCATCGACCCCTCCGGCATGCCGCCGGGAGCCGCCGGGGACGCCACACAGCTGCTCCCGCGTGTCCCGGAGCCCGCCGGGCCCTACTCCCCCGCCGGGCCGGACGGCGCGTACGGTACCGGGCAGGACGGCTACGACGGGCCGTACGACCTGTACACCGAGCCCGCCGGGGCCGACCCCGGCACCGCCCGGGACGACGGCCGCCGCACCCAGCGCCACGGCGCCGACCCGGTGCGGCACGCCTACTACCCCGGGCGCCGGATGAACCTCGGCGTCGTCCTGCTCCCCCTGCGCATCGTCCTCGGCCTCGTCTCCCTCTACGCCGGCATGGGCAAGCTCAGCGACCCGCTGTTCTTCGACGGCGGCGAGAACGGCTCGATGCGGAGCTGGCTGGAGCGGATGGACCCGTGGTTCGTCGCCCGGCCGCTGTACGACTTCGCCCTCGCGCACCCCGTCGGCACCGGCCTGACGGTGGCGTTCCTCCAGATCATCGTCGGCGTGCTGACGATCTGCGGGCTGTGGCAGCGGCTCGCCGCGGGCATCGGCGGGCTGCTCGCGCTCGGGCTGCTGGTGACGGTGGCGTGGCAGACGTCGTCCGCGTACGACGCGACGGACGCCCTGTTCCTCGCCGCCTGGTCCCCGCTCGTGATCGCCGGCGCCCCCGTCTACTCCCTCGACGCCCGGCTCGCCGGCGAGGCCTGGCGGACGCTGGGGCCGCGCTCGGAGCTGTGGGAGCTGCGCCGCCGGGTGCTGCGCCGCGGGACGGTGCTGGCCACGGTGATCGTGGGCCTCGCGCTGCTGGTCGGGTCGATGCTGGGGGCGGCGGTGCGGTCGTCGAGCACGGTACGGGTACCGGGCCCCGACGAGCCGCCCGTCAACCACCTGCCGGGCACCCCGCTGCCCGCCACGCCCGGCGGCAAGGGCCGGGGCGGCGACGCGGGCTCGGCCACCCCGTCGCGGGACGGCTCCGCGGAGCCGGGCGGCGCGGAGTCCACCCCCGGTGCGGGCGCCGAGGCGGGCACGGAGGAGGCGGGTCCGGCGACGGAGTCGGGCAGCGTCCCCCCGGCGCAGCAGCCGGCGGCGCCCCGGGCGTCGCAGGCGCCGCCGCCCCCGTCCGCCGAGAACCCGGCGCCGCCGCCCTCCGGCACGGGGTCCGGCGCGGACCCGGGCACGGGCGCGGGGCCGGCGGAGTCGGGCGCGGACGGTGCGGGGAGCACCGGGGGCGGCGGCCCGTCGGACGGCGGGTCGACGGGCGGCGGCGAGGAGAAGCCGAAGGGCTTGGTCGGCGGACTGCTGGGCTAGGAGCGGGGCGTACGGGCCGGGGCCGGGCCTCCGGCCCCGTACGCCCTACCCCTGGCGCAGTTCCTTCGCGGCCTCCGTCAGGTCCTTCGCCGTGTCGATGGCCCGCCAGTACGCCCCCTGCGGCAGCGGGAAGCCCGCCAGCCGCCGCTGCCGCGCCAGCCGCGGGAACGTGGCGCGCTCGTGGTCGCCGCGGTCCGGCAGCAGGTCGCGGAAGGCGGCGGAGAAGACGTACACGCCCGCGTTGATGAGATACGGCGACGGGGGCGCCTCGATGAAGTCGATGACGTGCCCGAACTGGTCCGTCTCCACCGCGCCCCAGGGCATGTTCGGCCGCGCCAGCGCCAGCGTGGCGTCCGCGCCCCGCTCCTGGTGGAACGCCGCCATCTCGGTCAGGGAGAACCTGGTCCAGATGTCGCCGTTCGTCGCGTACCACGGCTCGTCGGGACGCGGCAGCGACGCCGCCGCGAACTTCAGCCCGCCGCCGCGCCCGAGGGGCTCCTTCTCGACCACGCAGCTCACCTTCAGCGGCAGCTCCGTGGTGTCCAGCCACTCCATCAGCACCTCGGCGAGGTGCCCGCAGGACACCACCGCGTCGGTGACGCCCTCGGCCGCCAGCCACGCCAGTTGGTGCCCGATGATGGGCACGCCGGTGCCGGGGATCTCGACCATCGGCTTGGGCCGGTCGTCCGTGTACGGACGAAGCCGTGACCCCTGCCCACCGGCAAGGACCACGGCTTGAGTGGGTTGTGCTGCTGCGGCTGCGGTCATACCCCGCACCCTAACCGGCCGGTAGCAACAAGGCCGCGGGTGCGGGGTCCTGCGCTCCCGACCGGTACCGGACGCCCCTTCGGGCCCACCGGCCCGGGGGCTTACAGGGCCTACTGGGCCGTGACGACCCCGGACGCGAACGCGGTGTCGCACACCGGGCGCGAGAACGACTGCGCGCGGGCGACGCCGTACTTGGCGACCGCAGCCTCGCCCAGCGCGCGGGCGATGCCGGCGCAGTGCCGTGCGAGCGACGGCCGGGCGTGCACCTCGCGCTGCAACTGCGTGAGCGCGGCGCCGGGGTCCTTCTCCTGCAACTCGGCGATGAGCCGGTCCCGTAGCACTACCTGCGGGGCGCCGGCACCGGACTTGGCGGCGGCGCTCCGGGCGGAGGCGCTGAGCATCCGGGAGTCGGTCGAGGGCGACGCCCAGGGGACGGTGGCGACCGCGAGCGTACCCGACAGAACGAGTACGACGGGGAGGACGAATGCGATGGTTCTGCCGATACGGCGGGCTGCCTGTTTCACGAGGGCGATGGTAGCGAGCGGTAGTGATTTGGCGACATTGCGTCACTCCAACGGGCGCGGTTGGCCGGGAAATTCGAATTCCGTGTTGACGCCCGTGTCGAACGAAGTGGCGGACTTTCCGACGCACTTGCAGATTCGGGCCGGAAAAGCAGAACGGCGCCGCGCCCTCGATGCCGAGGGTGCGGCGCCGTTCCGGAGGAACTGCCGGGTGACGCGGCTCAGTACGTCATGTCAGTCGCTGAGCCGGGCGCCGGTGGAGGTGGAGAACACGTGGGTCTCGCCGGAGCGGGGGATGATGTGCAGCGTGGCGCCCTTGTCCGGCACGGCGCGGCCGGAGACGCGGACGACCAGGTCCTTGTCCTCGCCGCCGACGTTCGCGGAGCCGTAGACGTAGGCGTCGGCGCCCAGTTCCTCGACGACGTTGACCGTGACGGGCAGGCCGGCCGGGGCGCCGTCCGACTCCTTCGACAGGCTCTTCTCCGCGGGCGCGTCGCCGTTGGCCAGGTCGAAGTGCTCGGGGCGGACGCCGACGGTGACGGTGCGGTCGCCCTTGTCGGACGCGGCGGCCAGGGCCTCGCGGCTGACGGGCACGACGCTGTTGCCGAACTTGACGCCGCCGTCGGTGATCGGGACCTCGACCAGGTTCATCGCCGGGGAGCCGATGAAGCCCGCGACGAAGAGGTTCTCCGGCTTGTCGTACATCTCGCGCGGCGTGGCGACCTGCTGGAGCAGGCCGTCCTTGAGCACCGCGACCCGGTCGCCCATGGTCATGGCCTCGACCTGGTCGTGGGTGACGTACACGGTGGTGACGCCGAGGCGGCGCTGCAGGCCGGCGATCTGCGTACGGGTCTGGACGCGGAGCTTGGCGTCGAGGTTCGACAGCGGCTCGTCCATGAGGAACACCTGCGGCTCACGGACGATGGCGCGGCCCATCGCGACACGCTGCCGCTGACCACCGGAGAGGGCCTTCGGCTTGCGGCCGAGGTACTCGGTGAGGTCGAGGATCTTGGCGGCGTCCTCGACCTTCTGCCGGATCTCGGTCTTCGGCACGCCGGCGATCTTGAGCGCGAAGCCCATGTTGTCGGCGACGGTCATGTGCGGGTACAGCGCGTAGTTCTGGAACACCATGGCGATGTCCCGGTCCTTCGGGGGCAGGTGCGTGACGTCACGGTCGCCGATGTGGATGGTGCCGGCGTTCACGTCCTCCAGACCCGCGAGCATGCGCAGGGAGGTCGACTTGCCGCAGCCGGACGGACCGACGAGGACGAGGAACTCGCCGTCGTCGATGGAGATCTCCAGCTCGCTGACCGCGGGCTTCTCGGAGCCCGGGTAGATCCGGGTGGCTTTGTCGAACGAAACGGTTGCCATGGTGTTTCCCTTCACCGGCAGGAACGTGCCGGACGATCCGAGTAAAGGATGTGGTGTAGTCCACTGAGTGAACCTTGGCGCCGACCGTACCTGCCGGTCAGGCCCGTTGTCACCACCTCGAAGGTCCCGAAAACGCATCACCGCAGCGCACCGGCCCCCGGTTACACTGCACGGGCGCGCCTCCTTAGCTCAGCTGGTCAGAGCAACGCTCTTGTAAAGCGTAGGTCGTCGGTTCGAATCCGACAGGGGGCTCAGACACCCCAGCTCGGCAACCCTGAGCTGGGGTTTTCCGCTGCCGGAGGCGTCCGGTCCTGGGGTGCGGCCCGGCTCGGGCTCCCGTACTCACCGGAGCCGTGGGACTGGTTCCGCCCCCATCGAGTGCACGGTCGGTCCGGCGTGTTCCGCGCTGCCCGGGGGCGGGGTTATTCGGAGGCGGTTCCCGGGTTGACGTGGGATTATCCGAGGGCCGATGAGTTCCGGCCGGTCCGTCGGTCTGTCTTGTGGAGCGACCGAAACCATCCAGTCCGCGGCCCCGGCTGCCAGGTGACTGTGATCAGGAACCCAGCGAGGAGCTGTCATGCGAGCTGCGATATCCGAACGACCCGCCGCCGCGGACGAGGACGGCCGGACGCCGACCGTCGTGCGGCTGCTGGTGCTGGCGACGTTCGTGGTGATCCTCAACGAGACCATCATGATCAACGCGATTCCGCGGCTGATGGAGTCGATGCACGTCACCGAGCAGTCGGCGCAGTGGGTGTCCACCGCGTTCATGCTCACCATGGCCGCCGTGATCCCCGTCACCGGCTGGTTCCTGCAGCGGATCACGACCCGCAGGGCGTACGCCGTCGCCATGAGCACCTTCCTCGCCGGCACCGTGATCTCGGCCGTCGCGCCGACCTTCGCCGTGCTGCTGGCCGGCCGGATCGTGCAGGCCGCCGGGACGGCGGTGATGATGCCGCTGCTCATGACCACGCTGATGGCCGTGGTGCCGGCCGAGCATCTCGGCAAGGTGATGGGCCACGTCACCCTGGCGATGTCGACCGCACCGGCGCTGGGCCCCACGGTGTCCGGGGTGATCCTCCAGGCCGGGTCGTGGCGGCTGCTGTTCGTGGTGGTGCTGCCGATCGCGGCGCTGGTGACGGTGTTCGGGCTGCGCAAGCTGGAGGACATCGGCGAGCCGCAGGTCAGCTCCATCGACTGGGTCAGCGTCGGCGTCGCCGCGCTCGGCTTCGGCGGCCTGGTGTACGGGCTGAGCCTGATCGGCGAGAGCGACCGCAGGAGCCTCGGCCTCGGGATCGCCGCCGCCGGCGTCGTGGCCATCGGCCTCTTCGCCCTCCGCCAGTTGCGGCTGCAGCGGTCGGGCACCCCGCTGATGGACCTGCGGACGCTGCGGTACGGGGCGTTCACCCGGTCGCTGGCCGTGATGTCCGTCGGCTTCCTGGCGATGATGGGCTCGATGATCCTGCTGCCGCTGTACCTGCAGAACGTCCGCGACCTCAGCCCTCTGCAGACGGGTCTGCTGGTCATGCCGGGCGGTCTGGCGATGGGCCTGCTGGGCCCGACGGTCGGCAAGGCGTTCGACCGGTTCGGCAGCCGGCGCCTGGTGGTGCCGGGCTCGGCCGCCATCGCGCTGGGCCTCCTCGGCTACACGCAGATCTCGACGACCATGCCGTACTGGCAGATCCTGGCCCTGCACGTGCTGCTGATGGTCGGCCTGGCGGCGACGTTCACCCCGGTCTTCACCCTGGGCATGGGCGCGCTGCCCTCGCACCTGTACTCCCACGGCAGCTCCATCCTCGGCACGCTCCAGCAGGTCGCGGCGGCGTTCGGTACGGCGCTGGTGGTGACGGTGATGTCGTCGCGTGCGACGAGCCTGGTGGCGGACGGCACGGCCCCGATCCCGGCCCAGGTCAGCGGCATGAAGCTGGCCTTCGGGGTGGCGGCGGTGCTGGCGGCGGCGACGATCGTCCTGGCGGCCACGCTGCCCCGCCGGGTGGAGAACCCGCCCGAGGACGAGCCCGCGGACGAGCCGACCCCCGGCACCAAGCAGGCCGCGGCCACGGCCCCGGACGACCGCGTCCCGGCCTGACGGTCACCCGGCGCCCGCGGCGCCCGGGGTGCCCGCTCCGTAGCCGCGGAGTGCGCCGCGGGTGCGGCCGGAACCCGCGGGGGCGGGTGGGCGTCACTCCTGTTGCGGGGTGTGGCCTATCCGTGGATGGGGTGGTTCGGGTGGATCCGGTTTCTGTGGCGTTACTCGTGGCACTGGCCGGCGGGGCCGGGGGCGAGATCGGGCGGGGGGCCTGGGCGGGGCTGGTGCGGCTGGTGCGGTCGCCGTTCCGGCGGGACGGGGACGGCGACGGCGCCGGAGGCGGTTCGGGGGAGGCGGAGCTTGCGCGGCTGGCGGAGGAGCCGGAGGACGAGGCGCGGGCGCAGGCGTTGAGTACGGCGCTGGCCGTACGGGCCGCGCTGGACGCGGAGTTCCGGGCCGGGCTGCGGGCGTGGCAGGAGGACCTGCCGCCGCTGCCGGACAGCGGCGGGGGCTCGGTGGTCAACAGCGTCAGCGGCGGCGTCCAGTACGGGCCGGTCGTGCAGGGCCGCGACTTCTCGGGCCTCACCTTCCACGCCCCGCCCCCGCCGCCCCCGGCTCAGCCCCCGCCGGCTCAGCCCCCGCCGCCGACCCGTCCCGCGGCCCCGCCCCCGCCCGGCGGCACCTCCGGGGCGGGCGGGTGACGGTGCCCGAGGAGGGCGGCGGCGACCGGGTCGTCAACACCGTCTCCGGCGGCGTCCTGTTCGGGCCCCTGTTGCAGGGCCGGGACTTCACCGTCCACCTGCCGCCCCGGATCACCCCGGCGCTCGCCGGGCTGCCGGCGCCCTCGCCGACGTTCACGGGCCGCGGCGAGGCCGTCGAGCGGCTGCTGGCAGACCTGGCACCGGCCGCCGGGGCGGCCGGCGAGGACTCCGGCGGGGGCGGGCAGCGGCCGGTGCTCGTCACGGCCGTCGCCGGGCTTGCCGGCATCGGCAAGACCGAACTCGCCGTGCAGACCGCCGCCCGGGCGCTCGCCGAACCCGGCTGGTTCCCCGGCGGCGTGCTCTTCACCGACCTGTCCGGCTACCACCCCGATCCCGACCAGCGCGTCACCCCAGAACGCGCCCTGGAGGGCCTCCTGCGCGCCCTCGCCGTACCCGGCGAGCACATCCCGGGCGGACTCCAGGACCGCCGGCGCCTCTACCGCAGCGCCCTGGCCGCGTACGCCGCCGAGGGCCGCCGGCTGCTCGTCGTCGTCGACAACGCCTCCGACAGCGCGCAGGCCCGGCCGCTGCTGCCCACCGACGGCGTGACCGCCGCCCTCGTCACCTCCCGCCACACCCTCGACGGCCTCGGCGCCCGCCTCCACGACCTCGACATGCTCGACGCCCCCGCCTCCACGGTCCTCCTCGACCAGGCCCTGCGCCACGCCCGCGGCGACGCCGACAGCCGCTTCACCGACGACCCCGCCGGCACCGCCGTGATCGCCCGCCTCTGCGCCGGCCTGCCGCTGGCCCTGCACATCGCCGCCGCCCTGCTGGCCGTGGCGCCGCACCGCTCCGCCGCGTCGCTGGCCGCCGCCCTCGGCGAGGAGCACCTCCGGCTGGGGACCCTGACCCGCCCCGACCGCGCCGTCCGCGCCGCCTTCGACCTGTCGTACGACGTCCTCGGCCCCGCGCACGCCCGCCTCTTCCGCCTCCTGCCCCTGGCACCGGGACCCGACCTGTCCACGGCAGCCGCCGCCCACCTCGCCGGCACGGACACCGCGGCGGCGGAGGCCCTGCTCCAGCACCTGGCGGAGGCGCACCTGATCGAGACGTCCCGCGACACGTGGGGGCGGTGGCGGATGCACGACCTGGTACGCCTGTACGCGGACGAGCGCGGTGGCGATCGCGGTGGCCGGGACGGAGGCGGTGGCGCGGACGAGGACGAACGTCCGGCCGCCCGGGCCCGCCTGTACGGCTACTACCGGCGGACCACGCGAGCGGCCGCCACCCACGTGGCCGCCACCGCCGGCAATCCCGACCCGCGCTTCCGCGACCGCGACGACGCGCTGCGGTGGCTGGACGCCGAACACCCCAACCTGGTGGCCGCCGCCACCGCGGCCGCGGGCCTCGGCGACAGGGACGCGACCGTCGAGCTCACCTTCGACCTGGCCGAATACCTCGACCAGCGCCGCTACTTCGAAGACGGCTACGCACTCGCGGGCATCACCCTGGCCGTCAGCCGGGAGGCCGGCGACCGCCGCTGCGAGATCCTCGCGCTGGGCATCCTGGGAACGGCGCTGCGGCAGATGCGCAGATTCGAGGAGGCGATCGACACCCAGGAGCAGGCGGCCGCCATGTGCGAGGGCATCGGTGATCGCGGACGCCGGAGCCAGGCCCTGGGAAACCTCGGGGCCGCGCTCGTCGAGGCACGTCGGTTCGACGAGGCGATCGACGTCCTCACCGAGGCCGTGGCGTACGCCAGGGAAGTCGGCGACCGCCGTTCGGGAGCCATCGCGCTGAGCAACCTCGGCGCCGCTCTCGCCGAGGTGCGTCGGTTCGAGGAGGCGATCGACGTCCTCACCGAGGTCGTCGCCTACGCACGGGAAGTCGGCGACCGCCTGTTCGAGGGCACGGCGTTGAACAATCTCGCCATCCCCCTGGTGAAGTCGGGCAGGTTCGAGGAGTCGGTCCGGGCGCGCACCCGGGCCGTCGACATCAACCGGCACCTCGGCGACCGGCACGGCGAAAGCGAGGCGTTGGGCAACCTGGGGGCCGATCTGACTCACATGGACAGGGCCGGTGAGGCGATCGGCGTCCTCGGCGCGGCGATCGACACCTTCAGGGATCTCGGCGACCGCTACCGCGAGGGTGTGGCCCTGAACGTCCTCGGGTCCGCGCTGGCCGTGGCGGGCAGGTTCGAGGAGACGCTCCGGGTCAGCGAGCGGGCCGTCGCACTCTTCCGGGACCTCGGCGACCGGCACGGGGAGTGCTATGCGCTGAGCAACCACGGCGCCGCTCTGCGGCAGGCGGGCAGGCCCCGGGAGGCCGTCGCCGTCCTTGCCGGGGCGATCGCCGGATTCCGGGACCTCGGCGACCGCCACCGCGAAGGGCTCGTCGCCGACATGCTCGCCGGTGCCCTGGCCGAGGCGTGCGCCCGGCCGCCCGTCGACGCCGCCGAGGCGGGCGCCGCGTACGGGGAGTTGCTCGCCTCCCGCCGCCGGCTGTCCGGCGAGGACCACCCCGACACCTACGTGGCCCGGGACCGCACCGCCTACTACCGGGGTGAAGCCGGCGACGCCGCCGGTGCGGCCGGCGACCTGGCCGGGCTGCTGGAGGGCATGGCGCGGGCCCTCGGCCCGGACCACGCCGACGTCGAGGCCGTCCGTGCGCATCACGCCCACTGGGTCGCGCGGGCCGCCGCGTCCCCTCAGCGGTAGCAGTACGAGTCCGACGACGCGTCCCCGCCCTGCAGATGCGTCTGGTGTACGCGCCGGCCCCGGAACTCCGCGCCGTGCGGGAAGAAGCGGTGGTCCACCGTCAGGCCGCCCGTCTGCGGGTCCGCGTCCAGCTTGACCAGCCACGGCTCGATCCCGTCCGGGTAGAACTGGTCGTCCCAGGAGCCGTAGAGGGAGTTGGTCAGGTAGACGCGGCGGCCGTCGCGGCTGAGTTCGACCATCTGCGGGCCGCCCGTCAGCGGCGTGTCCGGCGCCGCCGGGTGCGGCGTGCGGGCGGTGATGCCGCCCAGGCGCGCGGAGGCCGTGCGGCGGGGGTGGAAGGGGTCGCTCACGTCGTACTGCAGCAGCTCGCCCGTGCCCCACGCCGAGACGTACAGCCAGCGGTCGTCGACCGACAGGTTGATGTCCGTGACCAGCGGCGGCACCGCGCCGAACGGCCGCAGCGCGGGGGGCAGTCCGGCCGGTTCCGCGGGCTCGGCGGGGATCGTGATCACCTTGCGTACGGTGAAGTCCCCGCCGGCCGGATCGCGGTGCCACAGCCACACCGACGCCGACAGGTCCGTCACGTTCACCACCACCCCGGCGAACCCCCACGTGGCCTCCGGGTCGTGCGCGGGGCGCAGCTCCAGCACCATCTGGTGCTCGTCGCCGAGGTCGGCGCGCTGGAGGTGGCGGCCCGTGCCCAGCTCCCAGAAGTGCAGCGCATGGCCGTACTTGCGGCCCAGGAGCAGCTCCGGGTCCAGACCCTCCTCCACCATCGACGGCGTGCCCCACTCGCTGGTCACGGCGATGTCGTGGTGCAGGTGCCACCACACGTCGTACGCGAGCTGCTGCGGGCCCCGGTCCGTCTCCCAGGCGCGCAGCACGTCGAAGGTCTCGTGGTCCAGCAGCGCCACACCGCCGGGGCCGTCCGTGCCGTCGGCGCTCCCGAGGCAGGAGAGGAAGACGCCCTCGGGGCCGCAGTGCAGGGTGTGGGGGCGGGAGTAGCCGGCCTGGGCGGCGAGTTCGTCCGCCGCCACGGTCTTCACCAGCCGCGGATGCGCGGGGTCCGGGTGGGTGTCGAAGACGTGCAGGCGGGAGGAGCGCAGGCCGGGGGCGAGGAGGTAGCGGCGCTCGGGGCTGTGGTGGTCGGCGTGGGCCAGGGCGCTGGAGCAGGCGTTCCAGCCGAAGTGGTGCAGTTCGTCGCCCAGGGTGGGCAGTTCGGCGACGTCGACGACGGTGCCGTACGACGCGGAGGCCGGGTCGGTGTCGAGGGTGAACAGGGCGTCGGGGCGCTCGGCGCCGCGGTCGAAGCCGACGACGTACGCCAGGTGTTCCGGCGGCGCGGCGGCGGCGTCGGCGGGGGTGCGGTAGAGCGTGGGGTCGGCGGGGGGCCCGCCGTCGCGGTGGTGGGGGTGTGCGGGTGCGTGGTCGCCGTGGTCCGTCGTCATGTGCCACTCCGCGTGCTCGGGGGGACGCGCAACGTACGCGCAACGTAGCCGCGCGCTCGCGGCGGCCGTAAGGGCCGGACGGTCCCGGCCACGCACCCGCAACACCCCCGCAACAACCGCCCGCCGCCCCGGCACTTGCCGGCAGCCCTCGCACCGGCAACCCGTACCGGCAACCCCCGGGCTCCCGTGCGCGACTCAGCCTCCGGTCCGCGGGCCCCGCTCGTCCTCCGCTCGTGCCGCCAGCCGTCCGCCCTCCTCCCGCAGCGCCCCCACCATCGCCCTGGCCTGTGCCGACGCCTCCATCCGCGTCACCGCCACCGTCGCCCGGCCCGGCCAGTCGTCGTCCACCGCCACGGTCCGCACCCCCACCGGCAGCGCCGGGACCGCCAGGTGCGGGACCGCCGTGATGCCCAGGCCCGCCGCGACCAGGCCGAGGCGGGCCGGCCAACTGCGCGCGGTGTACGCGATCCGCGGGGCCGGCAGCGTCGGCCAGGCGCCGAACTGGGGCTCACCGGCCGGGCCGTCCCCCGCGATCCAGTCCTCCTGCGCCAGGTCCGCCACGGCGACGCGCCCGCGGCCCGCGAACCGGTGCGACTCCGCGACCGCCAGCAGCAGGTCGCCGCGCAGCACCGTGGTCTGGCGCAGCCCGCCCAGGTCGTACTCCGGCAGCCCGTGGCCGACGCCGACGACCGCCACGTCCAGCCGCCCGTTGCGCAACCGCCGCAGCAGCGCCGGCGTCGCCGCCTCCTCCACGGCCACCGCGAGCCCCGGGTGGTCGGCGGCCAGCCGCGCCATCGCGCGCGGCACCAGCGCCATCGCGGCGGTGGGGAACGCGCCCGTCGTCAGCCGCCCCGCGAGCCGGTCGCGCAGGCCGGTCAGCTCCTGTTCGGTCGCCGCCACGGCGGCCAGCACCTCCGTCGCCCGCCGGACCAGCACCTCGCCCGCGGGGGTGAGCGCCACCCCGCGCCGGCTGCGGTCGAAGAACGGCGCCCCGGCCACCGCCTCCATGGCGGCGACCTGGCGGGAGACGGCCGACTGCGTGTAGCCGAGCTGCTCGGCGGCGCGGGTGAACGAACCGGCGGTCGCGACGCGGTGGACGATGCGCAGGCCGGTGAGCGTGAACTCGGACATGGGCTGAAATTAGCATGCGTTCAGCACATGGAAACGGTGCTGAATCATCGTTGGACTGCATGGCTGAGGGGCTGCAGCCTTGAGGGCATGACACAGGAATCCACGACGTACGCATCCGGGGCACAGGCCCAAGAGCCCGCGCCGGCCCCGCCGTTCACGGCGGACGAACTCGTCGCCCGCCTCGTCCGCGCCGGTGAGCTGGAGGTCTCCGGCGACGACCCGGCCGAGGCCGCCTCGTACTTCGACACGGACCGCTTCCGCTTCCACGGCCCCGACGGCTTCGAGTCGGACTTCGCCGGCCTCGACGCGTACTTCGCCTCCCTCCGCGCGGCGTTCGACGACCGGTCGATCCGGCGCGGCGTGATCGTCGCCGAGGGCGACCGGGTGGCGTGCCGGACGTGGATCGAGGGCACGTTCGTCCGGGAGTTCACGCAGTCGCCGGCCGGTCCGCTGCCGCCGAACGGCCGGCGGGTGGTCTTCGACCTGATCAACATCTTCCGGTTCGACGGGCGCGGGCGGCTGGTCGAGGAGTGGGTACGCGTCGACAACCGGGACCTGCTGCGGCAGTTGGGCGCCGAGGGCCGGTAGCCGCGGAGCGCCCGCCCCCCCTCCTGCGCCCCCGCCCGACTTTCGACGACGCCCGAAACACCTCCCCCCGCCCCCGGCCGCCCCCGCACACTCCTGCCAGAGCCCGGCGCCGCCTGTTCGGACCGACCACGGGGCGGCGCCGGGCCCCCTTCCCCGTACGGGGAAGGGGGCGACCAGCAGGACCGGGCGACCGGGCACCACGGGGGAACGGGGGACGACCGTGCGCGTGCGTACGTACGGAACGGGGAGCGCAGCCGCACCCGCGGGCTCCACAGCAGCGACACCGGTCCCGGCCGCAGCGCCGGGCCCGTACGGGAAGGCGGGCAGAGCCGCGCTCTGCGCGCTGCTGCTCGCCGCCGCGACCGCCTGCGGCGTCGCGGGCGGCACCGAAGGCGGCGACGGCAGGAACCCGCCGCGCGCCGCCACTCCCGGCGAACTCGCCCTCCTCGACCGGGCCGAGGAGACCCTCGTCGAGCAGTGCATGGTCCGCGGCGGCTTCGAGTACCACCCCGCGGCCCCGGCCACCGCCGACGAGCGGCGCGACTTCCGCTACGTCGTGGACGACCCGGCGTGGGCCCGCGAGCACGGCTACGGCAGCGCGCTCGACCGCGCGTCCGCACGCGAGCGCAAGGACAACCCCAACGCTGCGTACGTACGCAGCCTGCCGCCCGACCGCCGGCGCGCCTACACCACCGCCCTCTACGGCGACGCCACGAAGGCCGTCGAGGTCACCGTCCCGACCGGCCTCGACGTCCGCAGGTCCCGCACCGGCTGCCTCGCCGAGGCGCAGGGCGAGCTGTACGGCGACTTCCGCGAGTGGTTCCGCGTCGACGCCGTCGCGGCGAACCTCCCCGACCGCGCCGCCGAGGTACACGGCGCGCCGGAGTTCCGCGGCGCCGTCGGGGAGTGGTCGGACTGCATGGCCCGCCGCGGCCACCCGTACCGCAGCCCCGACGACGTACAGCGCAAGCTGCCCGCGCTCACCCGGGGCGCGAGCCCGGCCGAGGCCGACGCCGTCGAGGTGGAACTCGCGACGGCGGAGGCCGAGTGCGCGCGCAGTACGCCGCTGGCGGCGACGGTCGACCGCCTGACGCGCGAGCTGGCGCGGCCCGACCGCGAGCAGTACGCCGCGGAGATCGAGGGCCGCGACCGGATGCGGCTGACGGCGCTGGAGGAGACCCGGGCCCGGGAGCTGGCGCCGCGCTGACGCCCCGCCGCACTCGGCCACCCCTCCGCCCCAAGACCCCTCCCGCCCCCGCACGTTCACCGACGCGACAACGAGGAGAGTGAGATCACCCATGCGCAAGTACAAACTGGCCCTGGCCGCCGCGGCGGCCGTCGCCTCCGCCGGGGCCCTGGTCCCGGCCACCACCGCCGCCGCCGACCCGGCGGCCGCCACGGCCCGGGCGACCGCCGGCACCGAGGTGCGCGACGTGTCGGCGCAGGACCTGAAGTGCGCGGCCACCGTCGACAGGTACGGGAACACCGGCACGGTCAACATGTACAACGCCCGCAACTGCGGGGGCTCCGCCATGTGCAAGGACTACGACAACGACAGCAACTACGGCAGCGGCGGTGCCTGCAAGGGCGGCGACAACAACGCCACCAGCTCCGTCGCCAACCTGGGCTGGAGCGCCCGCAACGACGACGTGATCTTCTACAAGGGCTACTACAAGAGCAGCGGCGAGAGCACCCGCATCGGCTGCCTCAGGCGCGGCGACTACTGGAGCGACCTCGACTGGGGAGCCGCCAACAACAGCGTGTCGTCCCACCGCTGGTCCGACTGCCCCTGACCGGACCTGCCCGGCAGGTCCCGCGGACCCCGCCCGCGTTCGGCCGGAGTGCTACGGCCGAACGCGGGCGGACCCCTGCGCCCCTGTACCCCTGCGTCCCTACGCCTCGCAGATCTCCGGCGCCCGCTTCTTGATCCCCAGCAGGTCGAAGTAGTTCTGCCCGAGCGCGATCCGCCGGAACGCCTCGTCGCCCATGGCCTTGTTGATCCGGCTGGTCACCTCCAGCTCCGCCTTGTAGACCCCGAAGTCCTTGTCCCGCGACGCGACGAAGTCCGTCCCCGGGATCGCCTGCTCCGGGTACGCGTCGAACAGCGCCGCGTACTTCTCCCGCACCCCCGGCTTGCCGAAGTACATGTCCTCCAGCACCCGCCAGCTCAGGTCGAGCGTGAGGTTCGGGTAGGCCTCCAGGAGCCGCTCCATGAGGGCGATGTGCTCGTCGGGGTCCATGGCCGACAGCTCCTTGGAGAGCCCCATGTGCGCCCAGACGATCTTGTTCTGCGGATAGAGCCGCAACACGCGCTCCATCAGGTGCAGATACTGCGTCGGGTCCTGGTCGTTGCCGAGGTCGGAGTGGATGGTGATCGGCATGTCGCGCCGGCGCAGTTCGTCCATGAACGGCGCCCACTCCCGGATGTCCGCCTCGTCGGCGGGCTCGTGCTTGTTGGGCAGGAGGGCCTGCTTGATGAGGTTGACCTCGCCCATCCACTGGAACATCCCCGGGAATTCCCTGTCGAGCAGCCGCATCCCGTCCATGACGGTCCCGGGGTGGGCGAGGTCCGGGTACGTCATGGACAGGGCCAGGTCGACGTCCTCCTGCTTGTGCTCGACGACGTTCTCGGCGTTGACGACGTCGTTCTTCATGCTGGGCAGCACGGGGGTGCCGGGGCAGTCGAGGTAGTACGTGCACGAGGAGTCCACGGGGAGCTTCTGCCCGATGCCGAAGACCCCGGCGTGCTCCACGCCGGTCCGCTTGAGGTAGCCGACGACCTCGCGGAAGGGCACGGCCTCGCCCCCGAAGGGCCGGAAGTGCAGGTGCCCGTCGACGACCGAGGTGTACGGCTCGGTGCGGCGGTCGAAGCAGTCCTCCTCGGCCGCGGACGCGGCGGACCCGGCGGTGGGCACGAGAACGACGGCGGCGGCGAGCCAGCCCGTGGCGATGACGGCGGTCCTGCGACTCACGTACGGCAACGCGGATCCCCTTCGGCGGTGGAGCGTGTGGGTGGAGACGAAGGGATTGTGTGATCGCCGAGGGGTGCGTGGGGGCTGCCCCGCCGCCCGGAGGGAGAGACAACCGAAACGGGCTACGGGGACGGTGCCCGCGGTACAGGAGGGGCGTACGTACGGGGCGGTGCCGTACGTACGCGCGGGGGCGGACGGGCCGTACGCCACGAACCGCGAAACCGCCCGCCCGCGGCCCCGGCCCCAGGACGGCCCCGCCCGGAACCGCCCCGGGCCACCCGGCTCCAGGCCCCTACCGCCCCCGCGCCCCGCCGGTGGCGCGGCCCGCGCTCACACCCGGGCCACCGCGTCCGCCAGGACGCGCCCCGCGCCGCGCGCGGCTTCCAGCGCCTCCTCGTGCCGCAGCGCCGCCTCCTCGCGCAGCTCCTCCATGCCGGGGGTGCCGGCGGCCAGGGTCAGTTCGCGCTCGATGACGGTGAGGTCCGCCTGCCACATGTCGACCAGGAGCCGGCGCAGGTACGGCGTGGAGTGGTCCCAGCCCTCCCGGGGCGCGCCCGGCCGGTAGCCGCCGCCCTTCGTGGTCACCAGCACCGTGGGCTTCTCCCTGAGCACGGGGGCGGTGGCGCCGGCGCCGTTGATGACCAGGTCGGCCCAGGTCTTGAAGTGCTGGGAGACGCCGTAGTTGTAGAGCGGCACGGCGAGCAGGACGGCGTCGGCGCGGTCCAGCTCCCCGGCGAGCGCCGCGGCCAGCTCCATGGCCCGGAGCTGCTCGGGGGTGCGCTCGGGGGCGGCGGTGAAGCCGGCGGTGGTGGCCAGCGCCCAGGCGTCGGCGGGGAGCGGGGCGGTGCCCAGGTGGCGGCGCTCGACCGGGGCGTCGGGGTGGGCGAGGGCCCACTCGGCCTGGACGGTGTCGGCGATCTCGGCGGAGGCGGAGGCGCCGGGGAGGATGCTGGCGTCGATACGGAAAAGGTTCATTGGGGGTTCATCTCCATATAGGGGGAAGAGCGCGGCTTGCGCCGCACCGTCGATCCAGCATAAACGGACTTTACCCCGGTTAGATTCCCGGGCGATACGGTGGCGACCGTGGACGGTGACCTGATCCCCCTGGAGCGCCCCCGTGCGGAGCGGGCGGACGCGGCGCGAAACCGCAGGCTGCTGCTGGAGACGGCCCGCCGGATGATCGACGAGGCGGGTGCGGAGAACGTCACCATGGACGGCCTCGCGGAGCAGGCCGGTGTGGGGAAGGGCACGGTCTACCGCCGCTTCCGTACCCGCGCGGGGATCTTCGTCGCGCTCCTGGACGCGGAGGAACGCGGCTTCCAGCAGCGCGTGCTGTCCGGCCCGCCGCCGCTGGGTCCCGGGGGTGACCCGGTGGACCGGCTGATCGCGTACGGCCAGGGGCGCATCACGTTCCTGCTGGAGAACCACGCCGTGGCCCGCGCGGCCATGGGCCAGAACCGGCCCGTGCCGGTCGCCGGCCCGGGGCTCACGCGCCCGCACATCCGCGTGCTGCTGGAAGGGGCGGGGGTGGGCGCGGACCACCTCGACGCCCTGACCCTGCAGCTCGCCGCAGCCCTGGAGGGCCCGGTCCTGCTCTACCTCACCGTCCCCGACCCGGGGGAGGCGGAGGGGGAGCGTTCCCTGCGGGCGCTGGCGGAGGGCTGGAAGGTCCTGGTCACCCGCGTCTGCCGCACCTGACGGGCACCCGGCCGGCACGGCCCCGGAGCCGCGTGCGGACCCCTCCCCGGCCCCCGTGGGTACGTTCCCTGCGACGCCTGGAGTGGGGAGGTCCCGGTGGCGGCGATACGGAGCTCCGAGCAGCGCACGCCGGTCTGGTGGACGGTCTTCTGCGGGGTGCTGGGGGCGGGCGCCGGCCTGCTGGTGACGGGGCTGTGGACCCGCGCCGGCACGTGGGTGGCGGACCGCTCGTCAGGCATGGAGGGTCCGGTGGTGCTCGCCGTCGCGATCTTCATGACGGGCCTCGTCTGGATGATCGTCGTGGCGCTCCTGGGCGTCCCCTTTCCCTACGCGGTGGCGACGGCGCTGCTGCACGTGCTGCTGCTGCTCCCGCTCGCCTTCGAAGACGACGTGATCCTCGACCGGCGGGGGGAGCGGGTGACGGCCACCGTGTCGGACGTACGCGCCATCGAAGATCCGAAGACGGGCCACACCGGCCACAACTGCCGGATGCGCCTGCCCGACGGCACGGAACGGGAGGTCGCGGGGCCGGGATGCGACGGGGACACCCGCACCGGCGACCGTCTGACCGTCCACTGGGACCCCCGGGGCGAGGCGTCCCCGAAGCTGGAGGTGCAGGTGACGGCGGAGCAGCAGATGTGGCTGGTCAGAGCGGCCGCGGCGGGATTCCTGCTGGTGGGGGCCCGGGTCGGAGTCCACGTGGCCCGGCGGTAGCCCCCGGTCAGTGCGGAAGCGCCAGATCGATGTCGATGTCGAACGGCACGCTGAGCTTGAGCCGGTCGCGGTGGATCCCGGTCGGCACGTAGGCGCCGGTCGCGGGCTCCAGCTCGAAGACGAAGACGACGGGCTTGCCGTCCTGGTTCTCGACCCGCCAGTAGTGCTCGATGCCCGCCTTCGCGTACTTCAGCGGCTTGGTCTCGCGATCCCGCCCACGGGACTCGGGCGAGACGACCTCGACGGCGAGCGTGACGTCGGCGGCGTCGTACTTCGTCTCGCTCCCGTCGCCCAGCGCGTCGGCGCGCAGCAGAATCAGGTCCGGCTCCGGCCGTTGCTGATCGTCGATGACGACGGTCATCTCACGCATCACGTCGAAACCGTCCGGCATGGTTCGCAGAAGTCCGTACTCCAGAATGCGGATGGTCCGGACGTGAAAGGCGGTCTGCGGGCTCACGAAAACAAGGCTCCCGTCGATCAGCTCCGTGTGCGGAGGCAGGTCGGGGAGCGTGTCCAGGTCGTCGGCCGTGTAGCCGCCGACTGGCGGCATCGGCCAGGCCGGGGTCGTGTGCTCCGGCTTCTTCGGTGCCACGCTCATAGCAGGTGCTCCCATACGACGGATCCTCGCCGGTACGACCAGCGTACCCACCGGGATCGTCGATCTTGCCCCTCGAACGAGTGAGCTACCGTCACCGCGTTGACGCGCCGCCCACCGGGGGCGCCGGTCCCGCCGACCGGCGCCCCCGCGGCGGGCAGGGCCCGCCGTCAGATGCCGCGGGCCGCCAGGATGCGGTTCGCCGCGTTCACGGAGTCCACCAGCGGGTGCAGCGCCACCGCCCGGAGGGCCTTCCCGCGGCTGCCCGTGTCCGCCGCCGCGATCGTGGTGCGCTCCACGTCCTTCAGCGTCAGCATCAGCCCGAGCTGGTCCGCCGCCGCCGGGCGCGTCGGGATCGGGTGCGCGCCGTTGGCGTCCACGCGGCACGGGACCTCGATGACGGCGTCCGCGTCCAGGCCCGGGATCGTGCCGCGGTTGGGGACGTTGAGGATCAGGGTGGCGTGCTCGTTGCGGGCGATGGCGCGCATCAGGGCCAGGGCCACGCGGTCGTAGCCGCCGCCGTCCAGGTCGCACGAGTCGCGCTGCCAGCCGCCGGTGCTCTCCCGGCTCTCCGCCATGTACGTCGCCTCGCGCTCCTTGCGCGTGCGCTCCCACACCGCCGCCGCCTCGCCCGGGTCCGCCGCGGCGGCGGCGTAGAACGCCGCCTGCTGCTCGCGGAGGAACTCGCCGCGGGTCGCGGGGGCGTTGCTCAGGGCGGCGATGGCCTCGCGGTTGAAGTAGTAGTAGTGCAGGTACTCGTTGGGCAGCGAGCCCAGCGCCTGGAGCCACTCGGCGCCGAAGAGCTTGCCCTCCTCGAAGGACTCCAGCGCCGCGGAGTCGGCGAGCAGGGCGGGCAGCCGGTCCTCGCCGTCGACGAGGATGCGGCGCAGCCAGCCGAGGTGGTTCAGGCCCACGTAGTCCAGCTCGGTGCGCTCCGGGTCGACGCCCAGGGCGCGGGCGGCGCGGCGGGCCATGCCCACGGGGGAGTCGCAGATGCCGATGACGCGGTCGCCGAGGAGGCGCTGCATGGCCTCGGTGACCATGCCGGCGGGGTTGGTGAAGTTGATGACCCAGGCGTTCGGGGCGACGGCCGCGACCCGTTCGGCGATGTGCATGGCGGCGGGTACGGAGCGCAGCCCGTAGAGCACGCCGCCGGCGCCGACGGTCTCCTGGCCGAGGAGGCCCTCGGTGAGCGCTGCCCGCTCGTCGAGGCTGCGGCCTTCGAGGCCGCCGGCGCGGATGGCGGAGAAGACGAAGTCCGTGTCGCGCAGGGCGTCGTCGAGGTCGGTGGTGGTACGGACCGCCGGCGGCCGGGCACCGGACGCCGCCGCGTCCGCCGCGTGCTGCGCGAGGACAGCACCGATGGCTTCCAGGCGCCGCGGCTCCGTGTCGTACAGGACGAGTTCGGTGCACCGCCCGGACTCGTCGCCGCTGTCTTCGAGCAGGGCCCGGAACACCAGCGGCACGCGGAACCCGCCGCCGCCCAGCACTGTCAGCCTCATCCGATTACTCCTTGGGTGCAGATCACCGGCTTGCCGCCGTCTGTACCGTGTCGCGTTGTCAGTGGGGATTTGTAGGTTGTCGTCATGTCACGGTTCCGGCTTGGTCCGACGGGTGAGCAGGAGGTGCTGCTCACCGAGCACTGCCGCCATGCGCGGTTCGTCTGGAACCTTGCGGTGGAGCAGCACGCCTGGTGGACGCCCCGGCGCGGACCCGCGCCGGGATTCGTGCAGCAGGCGCGGCAGTTGACCGAGGCGCGGGCAGAGTGCCGGTGGCTGGCGGCCGGTGCGCAGATGGTGCAGCAGCAGGCGCTGCGCGACTTCGCGCAGGCGATGACCGCCTTCTTCGCCGGTACGCACCGCAGACCGACCTGGCGCAAGGCCGGCGTGCACGAGGGGTTCCGTATCGTCGCGGTCCAGGCGCGTGACGTGCGCAGACTGTCGCGCAGGACGGGTGCGGTCAGGGTGCCGAAGGTGGGGTGGGTGCGCTTCCGCTGGTCGCGGCGGCCGCCCCGTGCGAAGTCGTACCGCATCACGCGGGACCGGGCCGGGCGGTGGCACCTTGCGTTCGCCGCTCTGCCCACGCCGATCGCCGCCCCGGGCAGCGGCGCGACGATCGGGGTCGACAGGGGCGTGGCGGTCTCGGCGGCGCTGTCCAACGGGGAACTGCTCCGGTGCCCGACACCCACCCCGTCCGAGTCCGCTCGGCTGGTCAGGCTTCAGCGCCGGCTGTCCAAGGCGGAGGGCGGCTCGGGCAGGCGCCGGCGGATCAGGTGCGCGATCGCCAGGCTCAAGGCCCGCCAGGCCGACCGGCGGAAGGACTGGCTCGAGAAGACGTCCACCTCCCTGGCGCGAAGCTATGACCGCATCGCGTTTGAGGCTCTGGACGTCGTCGCCATGACCAGAAGGGCGCAGGGCACCGGGCATGCGCCGCGGACGGGAGTGGCGGCAAAAGCAGGGCTGAACCGGTCGATCCGGCTCCACGCCTGGGGCGGGCTGGTCGAACGGACGAAGGACAAGGCGCCGGGCCGGGTGGTCCTGGTGCCCGCGGCGTACACCTCGCGGCGTTGTTCGGTGTGCGGGCACGTGGCGGCGGAGAATCGCGAGAGCCAAGCGACCTTCGCCTGCCGCAACTGCGGGCATCGCGGCCATGCGGACGTGAACGCCGCGGTCAACATCGATGCAGCGGTCAATACCGCTACAGCTGCCGGGCGGGCAGTGGTGCTGCGCGGGGAGGGTACCCGGGTGACCGGGCCGATGAGCCGCGAACCTCAACGCGATCTCTCCTCCTTCCTGGGTGAGACGAGCGGCAATCCACCCCTCGCGGGGTGGCGGACGTCAAACCGTGATTACCTCCACACCGGCCTCGCCGAAGGCGGCGAGGGTCGCCGGGTCCGATGACGTGTTCGTGATGAGCATGTGCACGTCCTCGGGGCCGCAGATGCGGACGAGCCCCGAGTCGCCGGGGAACTTGCCGGCGCTGGCGAGCAGCACCACCTGCCGGGACGCCCTGATCATGGCGCGCTTGACGGGGACCTCGACGTGCGTGCTGTCCAGCACGCTGCCGTCGGGGAGGATCCCGCTGGCGCCGAGGAAGAGGCGGCCGACGTAGAGCTCACGGAGGTTGGACTCGGTGAGTACGCCGACGACCGAGCGGTAGTTCCGCCGGACCTCGCCGCCGAGCAGGATCAGGGTGACCGCGTGGTCGTCGCGGAGTTCCTCGTAGACCGCGAGACTGCTGGTGACGATCGTCACAGGCCGGCCCCGCAGCCGCTGGGCCAGGGCCAGCGTCGTGGTGCCGATGTCGAGCAGCACCACGTCCCCGTCCTCGACCAGCTCCGCGGCGCGGGTGGCGACCGACTCCCGGCCGCCGGGGTCGTCGTCCGCGACCTCGGCGAAGGGTCTCTCGTCGTCCGCGCGGGCCGCTACGGCGCCGCCGTAGACCCGGGTGAGGCGGCCGGCGCGGCCCAGCTCTGTGAGGTCGCGGCGGGCCGTGGCCTCGCTGACGCCGAGCCGCGTGGCGATCTCCCGGACGGGCAGCACGCCCTCGTCGCCGAGGATGCTGAGCAGCTTCTCGTGGCGCGTCTCTCGCAGCATGGACGGCAATGTACTCCACCTGAGCGAGTTTGCGCGAGTGTGAGTGACCTCTTGCAAAATCCGTCGCGGCGGTGCAAGGTGTCGCTCAATGTGAACCACGAGCAGGAAGGACACGCCGTTGAGCACTCCCTCGGCGGTCCGCACAGCGATCGACCCGCTGGCGGGCACACGGGCTCCCGGCGATCCTGAGCACGACGTTCTCCTCACCGGCACCGTGTTCATGGACATCGTCTTCACCGGTCTCGAAGGCGCGCCCGTGCGCGGCAGCGAGAACTGGGCCCGCGGCATGGGCTCCAGCCCCGGCGGCATCGCGAACATGGCCACCGCGCTGGCCCGCCTCGGGCTGCGCACCACGCTCTGCGCGAGCTTCGGCACCGACCTCTACGGCGACTACATCTGGGAGAGCCTCTCCGAGAGCGAAGGCGTCGACCTCAGCCCTTCGCGGCGGCTCGCGGGCTGGCACTCGCCGGTCACCGTGTCCATGGCGTACGAGGGCGAGCGCACCATGGTGACGCACGAGCACCCCGCGCCCGCCCCCGTCTGCGCGACGCTCCCGCGCGCCCGCTCCGTCGTGGCGTCGCTGGAGCCGGGCCGCGACGAGGCGTGGGTGCGGCACGCGCACGAACAAGGCTCGCAGGTCTTCTCCGACGTCGGCTGGGACGAGACCGGCCGCTGGGACCTGGGCGCGCTGACCGGCCTGCGCTACAGCCACGCCTTCCTGCCCAACGCCGCCGAGGCGATGCAGTACACCCGCACCGACTCCCCCGAGCAGGCCGTACGCGCCCTCGCCGAGCTGGTGCCGATCGCCGTGGTGACCAAGGGCCCCGACGGCGCCGTCGCCGTCGACGGCGTCACCGGCGAGACCGCCGACGTCCCCGGCCTGCTCGTGGACGCCCTCGACCCCACCGGTGCGGGCGACGTGTTCGTCGCCGGCTTCATGACCGGAACCCTGGCGGGCTGGCCGCTCGCCGACCGGCTCGCCTTCGCCAACCTCACCGCCGCGCTGTCCGTACAGCACTTCGGCGGCTCGCTGTCCGCGCCCGACTGGACGGAGGTGGCCGCATGGTGGATCGAGGCCGCCGCCGGTGCCAAGGCCGGCGACGCGGATGCCGCCGAGGTGGCCCGGCGGTACGACTTCCTGGACGGCCTGGTCCCGGCCCTGGTGCGGCAGCGTCCGCGCCGGCGCGCCATTCCGACCATCGGCTTCCGGGACGAGTAGAACGAAGGAGTTCTGATGGGATTGCGCAACAAGGGCGGCGGTAGAAGGCGGACCAAGGCACTCGTGCCCGCCGCGCTCGCCGCGGGACTTGCCGTCATAGCGGCCGGCTGCGTGCCCGGCACCGACGGCTCCGGCGCCGTCGAGGGCGGGGGCGCCGGCGGTACCGGCGGCCTACCGGACCCGGCCAAGGCGGGGAACGTGACACTGACCGTCTGGGACCAGGAGGTCCGGGGCGGCACCAACGCCGAGCTGGAGCAGCTCAACAAGGAGTTCCAGGAGAAGTACCCGAACGTCAAGATCAAGCGGGTCTCCCGGAGCTTCGACGACCTCAAGACGACGCTGAAGCTCGCCCTGTCCGGCAACCGGCCGCCGGACGTCGTCCAGGCCAACCAGGGCTACCCCGACATGGTCGCCTTCGTGGAGGCCGGGCTGCTCATGCCGCTCGACAACTACGCGGGCCTGTACGACTGGAACACGCGCTACCCCAGCACCCTGCTCAACCTCAACCGGGTCTCCGCCGACGGCAAGCAGTTCGGCACCGGCCGCCTCTACGGCATCTCCCAGACCGGCGAGTTCATCGGCGTGTACTACAACAAGGAGAAGCTGGCCGACGCGGGCATCGAGCCGCCGAAGACCTGGAAGGAGTTCACGGACAGCCTCGCCACCCTCAAGGAAGAGGGCGAGCTGCCCATCCAGTTCGGCAACCTCGACCAGTGGCCCGCCATCCACAACTTCGGCGTGCTCCAGGACCAGCACGGCGCCGCCGAGGCGCGCGACACCGTCCTCGGCCGCGGCGACGGCTTCGACAACGCGTACACGAAGGACGCCGCCGCCGAGATGGCCGACTGGATCGACAAGGGCTACCTGCCCAAGGACGCCAACGGCCGCGGCTACGACGACTCCTACAAGCAGTTCGCCGACGGCGAGGGCGGGTACCTGATCGCCGGCACCTGGCTGCAGGCCGACCTGAAGAAGCCCATGGGCGACAACCTCGGCGTCATGGCGCCGCCGCCCGCCACCGAGGGCGGCAACCCGACCACCACCGGCGGCCAGGGCCTGTCGTGGTCCGTCACGTCCAAGTCCGCGCACCCGGAAGTCGCCGCCGCGTACCTCGACTTCATCACCGACGAGCACGCCGCCGACGTGATGACCGAGAACGGCGTGCTGCCCGCGGTGCCCGGCAAGGCCGCCGACGAGGTCGACCCCGACAGCCCCGACGGCCAGATGATCGCGACCTGGAAGCGGCTGAACGCGGACGACGGCCTCGTCCCGTACCTGGACTACGCCACGCCCACGTTCTACGACACCACCTCCGCCGCGCTCCAGGACCTCATCGCCGGCAAGACCTCGCCCGACGGCTTCGCGAAGAAGCTGCAGGACGACTACGGGCCGTTCATGGAGAAGCAGCGCGGCGACGGCGCCGGCACCGAGCCTGCGGGGTCGTGATGAAGTCCCTCACCGCCGGCTACGGCCGCCGCGCGCCGGGCGAACCCCGCGCGGTCGGGTACCTCTACGTCCTGCCCGCGCTCGTCATCTACGCGCTGTTCCTGCTCGTCCCCTTCGGGCAGTCCGTGTGGCTGTCGTTCCTGCACTGGGACGGCCTGACCCGGGCCACCTCCGCCGGGTTCTCCAACTACTCCGACATCTTCACCGACCCGTCCCTGCGCGCCCCCTTCGGGCACGCGCTGGTGCTGCTGATCTTCTACTCGGCGCTCCCGGTCTGTATCGGCCTGCTGCTCGCGGCCGCCATGTCCCGGATCCGCGTACGCGGCATGACGTTCTTCCGCACCGTGCTGTTCCTCCCGCAGGTCCTCGCCATGGTCGTCGTCGGCGTCGCCTGGCAGTCCATACTCGCGCCCGACGGGCTGCTGAACGACGTGCTGCGCGGCGTGGGCCTGGACTCCCTGGCCCGCCCCTGGCTCGGCGACTACGACTGGGCGCTGCCCGCCGTCGGCATCGTCGGCACGTGGGTGATGACCGGTCTGTGTCTCGTCCTGTTCCTCGCGGGTGCCCAGCGCATCCCCAAGGAGCTGTACGAGGCCGCGCGGCTGGACGGCGCGGGCGCGTTCCGCGAGTTCTTCGCCGTCACCCTCCCGGCGCTGCGCGCCGAGATAGCGGTCGCGCTGACCCTGACGATCGTCGCCGGGCTGCGCAACTTCGACCTCATCTACGTCATGACGAGCGGCGGCCCCGGCGAGGCCACCTCCGTGCCGGCGTACGAGGTCTACCACCGCGCCTTCGAGCTGAACCAGGTCGGTTCCGCCGCGGCCGTGGGCGTCGCGCTCACCGTGCTGATCTTCACCCTGACCGTCACGGTCTCCCGGCTCGTCGAAGGACGCCGCTCATGAGCTCCAGGATCGAACGCACCTTTACTTACGGCATCCTTTCGATCTTCGCCGTCATATCGCTGACGCCCGTCATCGGCATCCTGTCCACCGCGTTCGGGGAGAAGGGCTCCCTCAACACCGGGTTCTCGCTGCCCGAAGGCGGTCTGAACTGGAGCAACTTCTCCGACGCCTGGAGCCAGGGCAACTTCGGCAGGTACCTCGGGAACTCGATCCTGGTGGCCGTGGTCGTGGTCACCGTCGCGACCGTCCTGTCGATCCTGGCCGCGTACGCCTTCGGCGTCATGCGCTTCCCCGGCTCGAACGTCCTCTTCTACGTGTTCGTCATCGGCCTGACGCTGCCGCAGGAGGCGCTGGTCGTACCGCTCTACTTCGACCTGCGGCACTACGAGATCACCGATACCTACTGGGCGCTGATCCTGCCCCAGACCGCGCAGTCCCTGGCGTTCGGCGTGTTCTGGATGCGGACCTACTTCCGCAACAGCGCGCAGTCCGTCATGGAGGCCGCGCGGGTCGACGGAGCGAACAGCTTCACGACGCTGTGGCGGATCCTCGTCCCCATGGGGCGGCCGGCGATCACCACCATGATCGTCATCACCTTCATGTGGACGTGGAACGAGTTCCTGATGGCGCTGGTCATGATCAGCGAAGAGGGGCTGCGCACCGTACCGCTCGGGCTCGCCTTCTTCCAGGGACAGCAAACCTCCGACACCTCGCTGCTCGCCGCCGCGGCCGTGCTCATCGCACTGCCCGTGGTGATCGTCTACATCGCGCTGCAGCGGCGGTTCATCGAGGGAATGCTCACCGGAGCGGTGAAGGAATAAGAGGAGCAAGGGAGTTGGGAGTGGCAGAGCCGATGCCGAAGCCGTACGACGTGGTCACCATGGGGCGGGTCGGAGTGGACATCTATCCACTGCAGACCGGCGTCGGCCTCGCGGAAGTCAGCACGTTCGGCAAGTACCTCGGCGGAAGCGCCACCAACGTCGCCGTCGCCGCCGCCCGCTACGGGCACGGCGCGGCGGTGATCACGAAGACGGGCGCCGACCCCTTCGGCACCTTCATCCGCGACGCGCTGCGCGGATTCGGGGTCGGCACCGACTTCGTCGGCACCTCGCCGGGGCTGCCCACCCCGGTGACGTTCTGCGAGATCTTCCCGCCCGACGACTTCCCGCTCTACTTCTACCGCTACCCCAAGGCACCCGACCTGGACCTGGCCGCCGGCGAGGTCGACCTGGACGCGGTCCGCGCCGCGCGGGTGTTCTGGATGACGGGCACGGGGCTCAGCGAGGAACCCTCGCGGACCGCGACCCTCGCGGCCCTCGAAGCGCGGGGGCGGGCGGCGCACACCGTCTTCGACCTCGACTGGCGGCCGATGTTCTGGCCCGAGGGTGCGGGGGAGTCCGCCGACGGGCTCGCGCGCGGGCTGTACCGCGAGGCGCTGGCCCACGCCACCGTCGCCGTCGGCAACCTGGAGGAGTGCGCGGTCGCCACGGGGGAGCGAGAGCCGCGTGCCGCCGCGCGGGCCCTGCTGGCCACGGGGGTCGAACTGGCCGTCGTCAAGCAGGGTCCGCGCGGAGTACTGGCCGTCCACCGCGACGGCGCCGAGGCCGAGGTGCCGCCCGTACCCGTCGAGGTCGTCAACGGCCTCGGCGCGGGCGACGCCTTCGGCGGGGCGCTGATCCACGGCATGCTGGAGGGCTGGGAGCTCGACCGCACGATCGCCTTCGCCAACGCCGCGGGAGCGCACGTCGCCGGGGAACTCGCCTGCTCCGACGCCATGCCCACGGCGGCCCAGGTCGAGGCCCGGCTGCGGGCGGCGGCGGCAGAGGGACCGCAGGCGCCGGGATCGCAGGCAGACGGATCGCAGGCACAGGGATCGCAGGCAGAGGGATCGCAGCCGCAGGGATCGAAGGCACCGGGGACGGAGTCGCAGGGGGCGCAGCGAGCACAGGGGGCCGAGGCGTGACCCGTACCCCCCACCCCCCACACCCCCCGCGCACCCGCCCAAGGGTAGGCCGCCCCTGTGACAGCACGCGCACGCACCGTACACAGCCCCGCAATGCGACGATCGAAGTCCGCACCGCAACCGCTGTGACCACCCGCGTACGCGCCCACTCCCCGGAGATCCAGGCATGACCGTTGAGAAGATCGGCGACCTGACCGCCACCCGTGTCCACAACCCCGAGGCCGTCGCCGTCGCGGCGGCCGCCCGCCGCCCGGCCGCCTCACCCCTCGGCGGCGGCGACACGGGCCGGGCCATGATCATCGCCGCCGACCACCCCGCCCGCGGCGCCAACGCCGTCGGCGGCGACGCCCACGCCATGGCCGACCGCGGCCTCCTCCTCGAACGCCTCTGCCTGGCCCTCGAACGCCCCGGGGTCACCGGCGTCCTCGCCACCGCCGACATCCTCGAAGACCTCCTGCTCCTCGGCGTCCTCGACGGCAAGTCCGTCTTCGGCTCCATGAACCGCGGCGGCCTCGCCGGCGCCGCGTTCGAGATAGACGACCGCTTCACCGGGTACGACGCCGAGACCATCGCCGCCATGGGCTTCGACGGCGGCAAGATGCTCACCCGCATCGCCCTCGACGACCCGGCCACCGCCGCCACCCTCGAAGCCAGCGCCCGCGCCGTCGACGCCCTCGCCGACCGGCGGCTCATCGCCATGGTCGAGCCCTTCCTGTCCCACTGGCAGGACGGCCGGGTACGCAACGACCTCACCCCCGACGCCGTCGTCAAATCCGTCTCCATCGCCTCCGGACTCGGCCGGCGCAGCGCCTACACCTGGCTGAAGCTCCCCGTCGTCCCCGACATGGAGCGCGTCGTCGCCGCCACCACCCTGCCCGTGCTGCTCCTCGGCGGCGACGCCGGCGGCGCGGACAGCCAGCGCGCCGTCTTCGACGCCTGGCGGGGCGCGCTGCGGCTGCCCGGCGTACAGGGCCTCGTGGTCGGCCGATCGCTGCTCTACCCCGCGGACGGCGACGTCGGCGGCGCGGTGGACCGGGCGGTGGGCCTGCTGTGAACGGCACCGACGACAACCTGTACGTACCCGCCGGCGGCGCCGCCTCCGGCCCGTACCGCACGGACATCGGCCCGCGGTCCGCCGGCTGGGGCTACTCCGGCCTGCGCATCCTCGAACTCGCCCCCGGCGGGAGCCACACCCTGGCCACCGGCGACGCCGAACACCTCGTCCTCCCCCTCGCCGGCGGCTGCACCGTCGAGGCCGACGGCGAGACCCTCGAACTCACCGGCCGCGACGGCGTCTTCGGCGCACCCACCGACTTCGCCTACGTGCCGCGCGACGCCGAGGTCCGCATCACCAGCTCCCGCGGCGGCCGCTTCGCGCTGCCCTCCGCGCGCTGCGAGAAGCGGCTGCCCGTGCGCTACGGCCCCGCCGCCGGCGTGCCCGTCGAGCTGCGCGGCGCCGGCACCTGCAGCCGCGAGGTGCACAACTACTGCCTCCCGCAGACCTTCGACGCCGACCGTCTCCTCGTCTGCGAGGTCCTCACCCCCGGCGGCAACTGGTCCTCCTACCCGCCGCACAAGCACGACGAGGCCCGCCCCGGCGAGGAGAGCGAGCTGGAGGAGATCTACTACTTCGAGGTCGCCGAAGGCCCCGACGGCCGCCCCGGCATGGCCTACCAGCGCGTCTACGGCACCGCAGAACGGCCCCTGGAGGTGCTCGCCGAGGTGCGCAGCGGCGACACCGTGCTCATCCCGCACGGCTGGCACGGCCCGTCCATGGCCGTGCCCGGCTACGACCTGTACTACCTGAACGTCATGGCCGGCCCCGGTGCCGAACGGGCCTGGCTGATCTGCGACGACCCGGCACACGGCTGGATCCGCAGCACCTGGGACGACCAGGACACCGACCCGAGGCTGCCGTTCGGAGGAGGGACGCGATGACCGCAGAGCACGCGGAGGGGACCGTCAGGCTCACCACCGCCCAGGCGCTGGTGCGCTTCCTGGCCAACCAGTACAGCGAACGCGACGGCGTCGAACAGCGCCTCATCCCCGGCATCTGGGGCATCTTCGGCCACGGCAACGTCGCCGGCGTCGGGCAGGCGCTGCTCCAGGCGGCCCGTACCGGCGAGGCGGACCTCCCGTACCACCTCGCCCGCAACGAGCAGGCGATGGTCCACTCGGCCACCGCCTACGCCAAGACGGCGAACCGCCTCCAGACCTTCGCCTGCACCTCCTCCATCGGCCCCGGCGCCACGAACATGGTCACCGGCGCCGCCCTCGCCACCACCAACCGGCTGCCGGTCCTCCTCCTGCCCGGCGACGTCTTCGCCACCCGCGCCGCCGACCCGGTGCTCCAGCAGCTCGAAGACCCGCGCAACGGCGACATCACCGTCAACGACGCGCTGCGCCCCGTCTCCGCCTACTTCGACCGCGTCGAACGCCCCGAGCAGCTCATCCCCGCCGCGCTCGCCGCCATGCGGGTGCTCACCGACCCCGCCGAGACCGGTGCCGTCACCCTCGCGCTGCCGCAGGACGTCCAGGCCGAGGCGTACGACTGGCCGGCGGCGTTCCTGCGCCGCCGCGTCTGGCACGTGCCCCGCCCCGCGCCCGAGCCCGCGGCGCTGGCCCGCGCCGTCGCGCTGCTGCGCGGCGCCCGCCGGCCGCTGCTCGTCGCCGGCGGCGGCGCGGTGTACTCCGAGGCGTGGGAGGAGCTGAGGGCCTTCGCGCTCCGCACCGGCATCCCCGTCGCCGACACCCACGCCGGCAAGGGCGCCGTCCCCTGGGACCACCCCTGCGCTGTCGGCGCCCTCGGCTCCACCGGCACCGCCGCCGCCAACGCGCTGGCCGCCGAGGCCGACGTGGTCCTCGGCGTCGGCACCCGCTACAGCGACTTCACCACCGCCAGCCGCACCGTCTTCGCCCGCCCCGATGTCGCGTTCGTCAACCTCAACGTCGCCCGCCTCGACGCCGTCAAGCACGCCGCGGAGCCGCTGGTCGCCGACGCCCGCGCCGGCCTCGAAGCGCTCGGCGCCGAGCTGGCCGGCTGGCAGGTCGACGACGCCTACCGGGCGCGCGTACGCGAACTCGCCGACGACTGGCGCCGCACCACCGACGCCGTCTACCACCCCGACCGCGGCCACGGCCCGCCGCCCGCGCAGACCGAGATCCTCGGCGCCGTCAACGACCTGACCGGAGACCGCGACGTCGTCATCAACGCCGCGGGATCCATGCCCGGCGACCTCCAGGCCCTCTGGCGCGCCCGCGACCCGAAGGCGTACCACGTCGAGTACGCCTTCTCCACCATGGGCTACGAGATCGCCGCGGGACTCGGCGTGAAGCTCGCCGCCCCGGACCGCGAGGTCGTCGTCCTCGTCGGCGACGGCTCGTACCTGATGCTCTCCCAGGAGATCGTCACCGCCGTCGCCGAGGAGCTGAAGCTGATCGTCGTCCTCGTCGACAACGGCGGCTTCGCGTCCATCGGCGCGCTGTCCGAGTCCCTCGGGTCGCAGCGCTTCGGCACCCGCTACGCCGGCCGCAACCCCGACACCGGCGAACTGGACGGCGGGCCGCTGCCGGTGGACCTGGCCGCGAACGCCGCGAGCCTCGGCGCGGACGTGCTGCGGGCGGCGACGGTCGCGGAGTTCCGCGACGCCTTCGTACGCGCCAAGGAGGCGGAACGCACCACGGTGGTGCACGTCGTCACCGACCTGACCGGGCCCAACCCGCCGAGTTCCGCGTGGTGGGACGTGCCCGTGAGCGAGGTGTCCGAGCTGGATTCCACGCGCAAGGCGTACGAGGAGTACCGCGACGGCAAGCGCGCGCAGCGCCCGTACCTCTGACAGCCGCCAACCCCTGTACCTCCCCGGCAAGTTAAGCGAGACCCTCATGCACACGATCGAGCACTGGATCGCCGGCGGCCCCGCCGCGTCCGTTTCGGCTGCGTCCAGCCGCACCGCCCCCGTCTACGACCCGGCCACCGGCCGCGAGCAGGCCCGCGTCCTGCTCGCGGAGACCGCCGACGTCGACGCCGCCGTCAGCGCCGCCGCCAAGGCGTACGAGACCTGGCGCGACAGCTCGCTGTCCCAGCGGATGCGCGTGATGTTCGCCTTCCGCGAGCTGCTGGCCAGGCACGAGGACGAACTGGCCCGCATCATCTCCGCCGAGCACGGCAAGATCATCTCGGATGCGCGCGGCGAGATCGTCCGCGGCCGGGAGGTCGTCGAGTACGCCTGCGGGATAGCCGACGCGCTCAAGGGCGGCTACTCCGACCAGTACTCGCGCGGCGTCGACGTCCTCTCCTTCCGCGAGCCGCTGGGCGTGTGCGCGGGCATCACCCCGTTCAACTTCCCCGCGATGGTGCCCCTGTGGATGCACCCCATCGCCATCGCCACCGGCAACACCTTCGTCCTCAAGCCCAGCGAGCGCGACCCGTCCGCGTCGAACCTGGTCGCCCGGCTCTACGCGGAGGCCGGGCTGCCCGACGGCGTGTTCAACGTCGTCCACGGCGACAAGACCGCCGTCGACGCGATCCTCGACCACCCCGGCATCTCCGCCGTCTCCTTCGTCGGCTCCACGCCCGTCGCCACGTACGTGCACGAGCGCGGCACCGCCGCCGGCAAGCGCGTCCAGGCGCTCGGCGGCGCGAAGAACCACGCCGTCGTCCTGCCGGACGCGGACCTCGACTACGCCTCCGACCAGCTCGTCGCCGCCGCCTACGGCTCCGCGGGCGAACGCTGCATGGCGATCTCCGTGGCCGTCGCGGTCGGCGACGCCGCCGAGCCGCTGGTCGAGGTGCTGGAGCGGAAGGCGCGCGCGGTGCGCGTCGGGCCGGGCGACGACCCGGCCAGCGAGATGGGCCCGCTCGTCACCCGCGCCGCGCAGGAGCGCGTCGGCGGCGCGGTCGCCTCGGCGGCCGAGCAGGGTGCGACCGTCGTGGTCGACGGCCGGGACCTGAAGGTCGAGGGCCACGAGGAGGGCTTCTTCACCGGGCCGTCGCTGCTCGACCACGTCACCGCGACGATGGACGCGTACCGCACGGAGATCTTCGGCCCGGTGCTCGCGGTGATCCGCGTCGCCACCCTGGACGAGGCGATCGCGCTCATCAACGCCAACCCGTACGGCAACGGCACGGCGCTCTTCACCGGCGACGGCGGCGCGGCCCGGCGCTTCCAGCGCGGGGTGCACGTCGGGATGGTCGGCATCAACGTGCCCGTGCCGGTGCCGATGGCCGCGTACTCCTTCGGCGGCTGGAAGGACTCGCTCATCGGCGACAGCCCCGTGCACGGCCCGGAGGGCGTGCGCTTCTACACCCGCCCCAAGGTCGTCACCACCCGCTGGCCCGCCGGCGGCAACCCGGCGGCCCGCGGGGCGGCGTTCGCGTTCCCGACCGCCAACTGAGCTGCCCCGCAGCCCGTTACGAGCCCCGACCACCGAGAGGCCGCACCCTCATGACGAACGCACCCGGCGCCCCGCGCCCCGCCGCGGGCAACCTGTGCCTGGGCTCCGCCCCCTGCTCCTGGGGGGTCTGGTTCCCCGAGGAGGAGCACCAGGTCCCGTACACCCGCTTCCTCGACGAGCTGGCCGGGACCGGCTACAAGTGGCTGGAGCTGGGCCCGTACGGCTATCTGCCCACCGACCCGCAGCGCCTCGCCGGCGAACTCGCCGACCGCGGCCTCCAGGTCTCCGGCGGCACGATCTTCGGCGCCCTGCACCGCCCCGAGGAGTGGGACGAGACGCTGGCCGGCGTGCGCCGCGTCGCGGAGCTGACCGCCGCCGCCGGCGCGCACCACCTCGTGCTCATCCCCCCGCTGTACCGCGACGAGAAGACCGGCGACTTCACCGAGCCGCCGGAGCTGACGGCCGCGCAGTGGACGGCCCTGGGCAAGGCCGCCGACGACCTCGGCAGGATCCTCCTGGACGACTACGACGTCCGGCTCGTCGTCCACCCGCACGCCGACAGCCACATCCAGACGCAGCCGGAGATCGAGCGCTTCCTGAACGCCACCGACTCCCGGTACGCCAACCTCTGCCTGGACACCGGCCACGTCGCGTACGGCGGCGGCGACAACCTCGACCTCATCCGCCGCTACGCCGAGCGCATCGGCTACGTCCACATCAAGCAGATGGACCCGGTGATCATCGAGCAGGTCCGGGCCGAGAACCTGTCGTTCAGCGAGGCCGTCAGCCGCGGCGTGGCCGTGGAGCCGCCCGCGGGCGTACCGAACCCGGGGGACATCGTCGAGGCCCTGTCGGGTCTTGACGCGGAGCTGTTCGTGGTCGTGGAGCAGGACCTGTGGCCGTGCGAGCCCGACGTGCCGCTGCCGATCGCGGTCCGCACCCGCGACTACCTGGCGGGCGTCGGCCTGAGCGGCACGCGCCGCCCCCGCTGAAGCGGCCCGCTGAGAACGAGTACTGAGGAGCAGGAAGTCATGACCGTACGCATCGGAGTCGTCGGCACCGGCGCCATCGGCCGCGAGCACATCGAGCGCATCAGCCGCGTCATCAGCGGCGCCCGCGTCAGCGCCGTCGCCGACATCGACGCGGCGCTGGCCGGGAAGGCCGCGGCGGAGGCGGGCGGCGCGCGGGTCGCCGACGCCGCCGACATCGCGGGGACGCTGATCGCCGCGGACGACGTGGACGCCGTGCTGGTCTCGTCCTGGCACGCCACCCACGCCGAGCACGTGCTCTCCGCGATCGCCGCGGGCAAGCCGGTGCTCTGCGAGAAGCCGCTCGCCACGACCGCGGACGACGCGCTGCGCGTGCTGGCCGCGGAGGAGGCGCACGGGCGGCGGCTGGTGCAGGTCGGGTTCATGCGCCGCTACGACCCGGGCTACCGGGAGCTGAAGCGCGTCATCGCCGGCGGCGGCATCGGCCGGCCGCTGATGATGCACTGCGCGCACCGCAACCGGTCGGCGCCCGAGCGGTACACCACCGAGATGGCCGCGCAGGACACCGGCGTCCACGAGATCGACGCCGCCCGCTGGCTGCTCGACGACGAGATCGTCTCGGCGCAGGTCATCATGCCCCGCGCCACCGAGCGTCGGCACCCGCACCTGAAGGACCCGCAGTTCATGCTCTTCGAGACCGCCGGCGGGGTCCGTATCGACCTGGAGGTCTTCGTCAACTGCCAGTACGGGTACGACATCCAGTGCGAGACGGTCGGCGAGACGGGCCTGATCCGGCTGCCGGACCCGGCGCGCGCCGAGGTGCGGGCCGCGGCGCGGGTGGGCACGGAGATCGACCAGGAGTGGGGCGGCCGCTTCGCCGAGGCGTTCGACGTCGAGGTGCAGGCGTGGGTCGACTCGGTGGCCGCGGGCGCGGCCACGGGCCCGAGCGCCTGGGACGGCTACGCCGCCACGGCGGTCGCGGCGGCGACGGTCGAGGCGCAGCGCACGGGCGCGGTGGTGGACGTGAAGCTCGTGGAGCGCCCGGCCTTCTACGCCTGACGACTTCCCGCGGCCCCGGCCCCCACCGCGGGGGGAGGGGCCGGGCCGCGGGAACCCCGCCCTCCTCCTGCGCGTCTTGTTGAGGCAGCAGGTATCCAAAGGGGGGTACGGATGTCTCTGGGGGAGCCGCCGCTGCTGAGCCGTCCGCCGTGGGTGGGCGTGACGACGACGCTGGGGCAGATGGCGTACGCGCTGGGGGCGTTACCCGCGGCGCTGATGGCCGTCATGATCCCGCTGTTCCGCGGCGAGCGGGAGTACTGCGCGCCGCCGGACCACACGGGGCCGTGCGACCGCATCCAGGAGATGAGCGCCGGCTCCGCCGCCGGGCTGGGCCTGGGGGTCCTCACGCTGCTGGCGGCCGGCGCGGTCGCGCAGGCCGTGGGGCGGCGGACGGCGGAGACGGGCCGGGAGCGGCGCGGGGTGGCGCTGGTGCTCGGCGCGCTGGCGGTGCCAGCGGTGGCGTACGCGATGCTGGCGTACGCGTACACGACGGCCTGAGGACGGCCCGTACGCGGCGTGGAGCCCGCCGGCTTCAGGCGTCGTCGCCCGCCAGGACGTCGTCGGCGTCCGCGATCCGGTACGCGTAGCCCTGCTCGGCGAGGAACCGCTGCCGGTGCGCGGCGAAGTCCTGGTCGATGGTGTCGCGCGCAACGAGCGAGTAGAACCGCGCCTCGTGCCCGTCCTCCTTGGGCCGCAGCACGCGGCCGAGGCGCTGCGCCTCCTCCTGCCGCGAGCCGAACGTGCCCGAGACCTGGATGGCGACCGTCGCCTCCGGCAGGTCCACGGAGAAGTTCGCGACCTTCGAGACGACGAGGACGCTTATCTCGCCGCTGCGGAAGGCGTCGAAGAGCTTTTCGCGGCGGGCGTTGGTCGTCTCGCCCTTGATGACGGGCGCGTCCAAGTGCTCGCCCAGCTCGTCGAGCTGGTCGATGTACTGGCCGATGACGAGCGTCTGCTCGCCCGCGTGCCGGGCGACGAGCGCCTCGGCGACCTTGCGCTTGGTGTCCGTGGTGGCGCAGAAGCGGTACTTCTCCTCCGCCTCCGCGGTGGCGTAGGCCAGCCGCTCGGCGTCGGTGAGGTTGACCCGCACCTCGACGCAGTCCGCGGGCGCGATGTAGCCCTGCGCCTCGATCTCCTTCCACGGGGCGTCGAAGCGCTTGGGGCCGATGAGCGAGAACACGTCGGACTCGCGGCCGTCCTCCCGTACGAGCGTGGCCGTCAGCCCGAGCCGGCGGCGCGCCTGGAGGTCGGCGGTGAACTTGAAGACCGGCGCGGGCAGCAGGTGCACCTCGTCGTAGACGATCAGGCCCCAGTCGCGGGAGTCGAACAGCTCCAGGTGCGGGTAGACGCCTTTGCGGCGGGTCGTCAGCACCTGGTACGTGGCGATGGTGACCGGGCGGATCTCCTTGCGGGCGCCGCTGTACTCGCCGATCTCCTCCTCGGTCAGCGAGGTGCGGCGCAGCAGCTCGCTCTTCCACTGCCGGGCCGCGACGGTGTTCGTCACGAGGATCAGCGTCGTCGCCTTCGCCTCGGCCATCGCCCCGGCGCCCACCAGCGTCTTGCCCGCCCCGCAGGGCAGCACGACGACGCCGGAGCCGCCGTGCCAGAAGCCTTCGACCGCCTGTTTCTGGTACGGGCGCAGCCCCCAGCCCTCCTCGACGAGCGAGATCGGGTGGGCCTCCCCGTCCACGTACCCCGCGAGGTCCTCGGCGGGCCAGCCGAGCTTCAGCAGCGCCTGCTTGATCTGCCCGCGCTCGGAGGGGTGCACGGCGACGGTGTCCTCGTCGAGCCGGGCGCCGACCAGGGGGCGGATCCGCTTGGACCGCAGGATCTCCTCCAGTACCGGCCGGTCGGTGGTGGACAGCACGAGGCCGTGCGCGGGGTCCTTGGTGAGCGTCAGCCGCCCGTAGCGCGCCATGGTCTCGGCGACGTCCACGAGCAGCGCGTGCGGCACGGGGTAGCGGGAGTAGGTGACGAGGGCGTCCACGACCTGCTCGGCGTCGTGGCCGGCGGCCCGTGCGTTCCACAGGCCGAGCGGGGTGACGCGGTAGGTGTGGATGTGTTCCGGGGCGCGCTCCAGCTCGGCGAAGGGCGCGATGGCGCGCCGGCACTCCTCCGCCAGCTCGTGGTCGACTTCCAGCAGGAGCGTCTTGTCCGACTGCACGATCAGACAGGACATACGGACCTCCTCCCCCTGCTGCCGCGCCCGGGCACTCAGGACTCGGGGAAACTCGGGAAACAGGGAAGTCTACCTCGGCGCGGCGAAGGCGTGCGGCGGTCCGGCGGCGGTCCCGGAGAGGGCCCGGCGGCCGTCAGCTCATGGCCTTCTTCACCAGCTCGGTGACCGTCTTCTCGTGGGCGGGCGTCAGCTCGGTGAGGGCGAAGGCGGTCGGCCACATGGTGCCCTCGTCGAGGTGGGCGGCGTCGTTGAAGCCGAGGGTCAGGTACCGGGAGGAGAACTTGTCCGCGGACTGCACGAAGCAGACGATCTTCCCGCCCTTGCCGTTCTTGGCGCCCGAGGCGTACGCGGGCATCCCGTACCAGAGGCGGGGCGACAGCTCGGGCGCCGCCTCCGTGATGAGGGTGTGCAGCCTGCCGGCGATGGTCCGGTCGGACTCCGGCATCTCGGCGATCTTCTCCAGCAGTTCGGCCACGGGGTCCGTCTTGGGGCCGCCGCGCCTGCCCTTCTTCAGCTCCTTCGCGCGGTCCTTCATGGCCGCGATCTCCGCTTCGGTGAAGCCCTCGTAGGACTCGCCCTCGTCGGCCGTGGCTGCCTTCTTCGCGTCCGCCATAGCAGTACCTTTCTGGGGTCCGACCTGGTCCGCACCTCAGCCTACGAAGAATCAGCGGCGACGACTTCTCCAAAACTGACCGCTCGGACGACCGCTGGAGTGACGCCGAAGGAGCCCGGCCGTGGCACGTACCCGCCGTCTGATCCTGACCCCGCCGGAGAACGTCTGGGATCTGCTGAGCGACGGCCGTCGCTACGGGGAGTGGGTCACCGGCACCCGGCAGGTCCTGGCCGCCGAACCGCACTGGCCCGAGGTGGGCGCCCGGCTGCGGGTCCGCGTCGGCGTCGGGCCGCTGGTGCTCGACGACACCTGCGTGGTCCGTATCTGCGAGCCGGTGCGGCGGCTGGAGCTGGAGGCGAAGGCCGACCCCTTCGGGGCGGCCAGGATCGCGATGCGGCTGGAGCCGTGGGGCGGGCACACGCTGTTCTTCCTGGACTGGCACCCGCTGCGCGGACCGGGGACGAGGATGCACGGGCTGCCGGTGGACTACCTGGTCGCGGTGCGCAACGGGATGATGCTGACGAAGCTGGCGCGCATCGCGGTACGGGAGTACGGGCCGGCGACGTCCGGCGGCGGGGCGGGCGGGGCAGCGGGGGCGGGCGTCAGGCGGGGGTGACCGGTTCCTGGAGTTCGGTGACCCAGTCGGCGTGGCACTCGTGGACTTCGAGGTACAGCTCGCGGGGGTAGCCGGTGGAGCGGTAGCCGTTCTCGTCGATCCACGCGGCGAGGGCCTGGACGGCCGGGAGGACCGCGTCCATGTCGCCGCGGTGGACGGTGGTGGCCGCCGTGTCGAGCGGCGGGAGGTCGGTGACGGCGAAGTCGTACGCGGGTGAGGGCCCGACGCCGACCTGGAGGCCGGCGTGGACGGTGACCGTGCCGTCGGCGGCGTCCTCGTACCAGGCGACACCGGGGCCGGTCGGCTCGACGCCGGCGGCGTCGAGGCGGCGGCACAGCTCGTCGTAGAGGGGCTGGATCACGGGGCCGACGTCGGCCGGCTCGAAGCTCGCGGCGCTGCCGCTCAGCTCGGCGACCCGGACGGCGGGGACGGACTTCAGGACGACGTCGGTGGCGGGCATGCGGCCCTCGCTCTCGATCGTGCGGAGCCTCGCCGCCACCCCGGCCAGCCGCCGCGCCGCGTCGGCGGCGGCGGTCTCCAGCTCCGCGCGGCGCAGCCGCAGCATCCCGCGCAGCTCCCCGGCGGTCAGCTGCTCGTCCAGGATCGAGCCGACCTGGTCGAGGGTGAAGCCGAGGTCCTTGAGCGCGACGATGCGGTTGAGGCGGGCGAGCTGGGCGGCCTCGTAGCTGCGGTAGCCGCTGCGGGCGTCGACGCGGGCGGGGCGCAGGAGGCCGAGGGCGTCGTAGTGGCGCAGCATGCGGACCGAGACGCGGCCGTGGCGGGCGAACTCTCCGATGGTGAACATGGCGTGCTCCAGTGGAGGGGCTGACACGGTGTGAGGGTCAAGGGGTGCCCGCCCTGTGAGGAGTATGCGGCCCGGGAGGGGGTGCCGGCCGGAAGCGCGGTGTGCCGCTCAGGTGGCTTCGTCGGCGAGTTCCGCGGCGCCGGTGATGCGGTGGAGGGGATAGGTGCGCACCTCGTCGGCGGTGTGGTCGTACGCGGTCACGTAGCCGCCCTCGACGCGGACGGGGGCGATGACGCGCTGGCTGGCGGCGCCGTCGGCGTTGACGTAGCCGATCCAGACGGCGGCGTTGCCGAGGACGGCGGCCTGGAGGACGGCGAGGGTCTCGGCCGAGGGCGTGCGGGGGAGGCCGCCGGGGGCGTGCAGGGCCTGAGGTGCGCGCGGGGTTTCCGAGGCCTGCGGTTCCTGCGGGGCCTGGGGGGTGCGGAGAGGGGCGGTGGCGGCGCGGTCCCCGGCCCGTACGGCGCGGACCGCGGCCGCGAGGAGGGCGGCGTCCGGGGCCGGCGGGCCGTCGGGGACGGGCGCCGGCGGCGTCCGGGGCGGGGTGCGGTGAGCGGCGGCGCGGGCGACGAGGACGGCGCCGTCCGGCGACTCGGCGGCGGGGGCGTAGCCCATCTCGCGGAGCCGGGCCAGCAGCACGTCGGGCGGGGTGGGGGAGACCAGGACGGTGGGCGCGAGGTGGCGCAGCCGCAGCTCCTCCGAGCGCCGGTCGGCGAGGATCTCGGCGAGGAGGGCGTCGTCGTCGCAGCGCAGATACGCGCCGGCGGCGCCGATCCGCAGCCGGCCGTGCTTGCGGGCCACGTCGTCGATGAGGTAGCTGAGCGGCTGCGGCACGGGGGTGCGGGAGTGGGCGGCGAGGAAGTCGTGCAGTTCGGCGGGGGACCGCCCGGCGTCGAGCGCGCGGCGCACGGAACCCTGGGTGAAGCGGTAGACGGTCGCGCCGCCCTTGGACTCGACCTCGGCGAGGACGCCGAGGACGGCGGCGAGTTCGCGCTTGAGGGGGCCGGGGGCGATGGCGGTGAGGTCGGCCTGGAGCAGCACGTGGTCGACGGGCGGTGGCAGCTGCGGCGCGAGCACCCGGGCGGCCCGCAGCGCGGCGGCGTGGGCCTCGGCGGGGGTGGCGGGGACGCCGGGGGTTGCGGCGTCGGCGCTGGTCGCGAGGGGTGGCGCGGGCTGATTGTCGGAGGGGAGGCCTACCCTGGGGCGGGTGCGCGGGGGGAGGGCGTCTGCGGGGCCTGCGCGGCCTGCGGCATCTGTTGCGTCTGCGGGGTCTGCGGCGTCCGGTGGGGGGAGCAGGGCGCGGCCGTGGGCCGCCAGCGCGCCGCGGCCCGTGACGCCCAGCAGCTCCGCCTCCTCCAGCGTCCAGCGGGCCAGCCGCGTGCGCGGGTCGTCCTCCCCGCCCTCCGCCGGCTCCCCGCCGCGCGGGGGCCGCTCCCAGCGCAGGCGCGCCGCCACCGAGTCGGCCGTCGCCGCCGTGCCCTCCGGCAGCCCCGCGAGGAGCCGCAGCACCGCGAGGCGCACCTCCGGCGCCGCGCCGCGGTCCAGGCCCTCGCCCAGCGCGGACAGCGCCCGGCCCTTGCCGTCCCGGCCGCCGACCAGCCCCGGCGTCCGCGTCGCCGCCAGCCACGCCGCCGCCAGCTCCGCCCACCGCTGGTCCGCCGGCAGCGCCAGCCACTCGTCGTACGCGGGCGTCGGCGCGTACCGCTCGTCCGTCTCCCCGTCCGAGGCCAGCAGCCCCGCCCCGTAGGCCAGTTCCACCCAGAACGCCGTCTGCGGCTCCGTGACGTCCAGCGCCGTCGCCGTGCGCTTCAGCTCCCGTACGGCCAGGCCGCCCGCGCGCAGCACCGGCGGGCTCGCCGTCGCCCACAGCCCGAGCAGCTCCTCGACCGTCTCCACCGCCACGGCCGCCTGCCCCGCGGCCGTCGCGTCGACCACCCGCGCCCCGTACGAACCGGCCGCCACCGGCTCCGGCGGCACCGCCGCCACGCTCCGGTGCGCCCGCCCGTCGCGCAGGTACAGCGCCACCTCGCGCGGCAGCAGGACGCTGCCCGGTGCCGTCGGCAGCAGCAGCCCCCGGTCCAGCAGCCACCGGACGTACGCCGGCGGCTGCGCCGACACCGTCCCGTGCGGCGGTCCCCACGTCAGCCGGCCCAGCACCGCCACCGCCTCCGGCGGGGCCTGGTCCAGCAGGTCCGCCATCCGCTTCGGGTCGCAGAAGAGCGCGGTCAGCGACTCGACGGCCGAGACGGGGTCATGAGTTGCCGGCAGCCCCGCGTTCGCCAGTACTTGCTGCAGTCGCCCCGGCGACATCCCCGTCGCCACCTCCACGGCGGCCGGCCCCAGGCCGGTCGGCGACCCCGACGCCTGCGGCGTCAGCAACTCCCGTGCCGTACGCACCAGCCGCAGCCGCTGCTCGTCGCCCCACACCAGCGCCTGCGTCCGCAGCCGCGCGACGGCGTGCGGCAGCGCGGCGGCGGTGTCCGGCTCGTCGCCCATCAGCCCGGCCAGCACGTCGTACGGGCACGGGTCCGGCGCGATGGCGAGGGCCTGGGCCGTCTGCTGCGTGAACCGGTCGAGCCGTTCCAGCGCGCGGACGACGGAGGCGCGGGTGCCGGCCCTGGTGGCGAGTTGGGTGAGGTCGCCCGGCACCGGGGTGAGCAGATCGGGCCGGGCGTGGAGCAGCTCGGCCAGCGCGGTGTCCGGTCGGCCGCGGAGCTCCTCGGCGAGGGTCCGGGCGGGGTTGCCGGTCGTCATCCGCTCCACAGTAGTCCTCGCCGGGCGGGGCGTACCGGACGGAGCCGGGTCGACGGTGCCGGGAAGGACGCCCGCCGGGACCAGGGTCTGTCGTTTGGATCTTCGCCGCGAGCCCGGCGAAGATCCAAACGACAGACCCTACGTCGGGTCCGCGCCCATCGTGTCCAGCACCGGCGGCGGCGGCTCCACCGGCTTCGGCATCACCGCCGCCTCCGAGTGGCCGCCGCAGCCGTACGCGAGCGAGACCACGTGGCCGTCGGCCGGGGCGAACTCGTTCGCGCAGACGCCGAAGGCGCGGCGCAGCGAGCCCGCGAGCGGCATGAGGAAGCCGCAGCTCACGCACGACGCCGGCGCGGCCTGCGCCATCGGCGTCTTGGGGCCGTACTCCTCTTCCCAGCGGTCCGCGGCGATGTGCAGGCCGTAGCGGGAGAGCACCCGGTGGCGGGTCATGCCCAGTTCGTCGGCGACGGCGGCGATCTCCGCGCGCCGCGGTACGCCGCCGGGTGCCGCGGCTGCCGCGCCCGCGTCCTCACCTGCACCGGCGCCCTCGGCCGTAGCCGCAGCCGCGCCCTCCGCGGGGGCCTCGCCGGCAGCCGGCGCGACGCCGTCGGTCTCGACCAGCTCCTCGTCGCCCACCGCGAGCCCCGGCTCCAGCCGCAGGTCCTCGCCCTCGGTGGGCAGCAGGTCGCCGGGGCCCAGGTCGCCGGGGCGCAGCCGCTCGTTCCACGGCACCCACTCCGGCGCCAGCAGCGCGTCCGGGCCGGGCAGGAGCACCGTTTCGTCGAGCGTCACCGTCCGCGCGCGGGACGCCCGGGCGACGGTCACCGCCCAGCGCCAGCCGCGGTAGCCCGGCAGCCGGCACTCGAAGAGGTGGGTCACGACGCGCGTGTCGTCGGCGGTGACGCCGATGTGGTCGCCGATCTGCTCGGCGCCCGCGGCCTCCTCGGCCGCCGCGCGGGCGAGGTCGACGGCATCGGCGCACTGCTGGTCGGGGGTGACGCGGCCGCGGACCGCGGCGCCGCGCACGGCGGTCGTCTTGGCGGGGCTGTTCGCAGGGCTCATCTGGCTCACAGTCTTTCGGTACGGACGGCCGGGCGGACGCGGGAGCCGAGGGAGCGGACCGGGGGGCCGCGTCAACGCTCGTATCCTCACGACACACTCAGAGGCGCGTCGTTCACCCTACCTGGCGCCGCGCCGGGCCCGTACGCCCACCGTCCGCCCCGGGGCCCCGCCGCGCCCCTGCGCCCCCCGCCGGCCTGCCGCGTGCCCCGTACGGACCACCCCCGGCACCCGCGATGACCGCATGCGCCCCCGCGGGGTTCTCGCCCTACGGTCCCGCATGCGGGCACTATGGCGAGGTGGCGGATGAGGGGACGGCTCCGGCGGCCGGCCTGCTGCAGCAGGCGGGCCGGGCGGTCGGGCGTGCCGTGCGCCGGCCGGTCGTCGGCGCGGGCCGGCGGATCCGCCGCGCCACCGACGCGCAGGGCGCGGGGGAGTCGGGCCTCGGGCGGCTGATGGAACTGCACATGGTCAACGCCGCCGGCGACATGATGATCACCATCGCGCTGGCGTCGACCGTGTTCTTCTCCGTGCCGACGGACGAGGCCCGCGGCCGCGTCGCGCTCTACCTGGCCATAACGATGGCGCCGTTCGCGCTGCTCGCCCCCGTCGTCGGCCCCCTCCTCGACCGGATCCCGCACGGCCGCCGCGCCGCCATGGCCGGCACGATGCTGGCGCGCGTGCTGCTGGCGCTGGTGCTGTCGGGGGCGGTGCAGACCGGGGACCTGAGCCTGTACCCGGCGGCCCTCGGGGTGCTGGTGTGCTCCAAGTCGTACGGGGTGGTGCGCTCGGCCGTCGTGCCGCGGCTGCTGCCGCGGCGCATCTCGCTGGTGAAGGCCAACAGCCGGGTGACGCTCGCCGGGCTGCTCGCCACCGGCATCGCCGCTCCGGTCGGCGGGCTGCTGCACTTCATCGGCCCCGGGTTCCCGCTGTACGGCGCGATGGTCATCTTCGGCTTCGGCGTCTTCCTGGCGTTCCGGATGCCGCCGGCCGTCGACTCCGCGCGAGGCGAGGGCAAGGCGCAGCTCGCGTCCGGCGAGGAGGGCCGGCTGCGGACGCCGCAGAAGCCGGGGCTGCGCTCCGTCGGCCCCTCGGTGCTGTACGCGCTCCAGGCCAACTCCTCGCTGCGGGTGCTGTCCGGGCTGATGACGCTGTTCCTGGCGTTCCTGCTGCGCGACAACCCGCCGGGCGGGCTGCGCCCGGAGCTGACGCTCGGCATGGCGGCGGTCGCTGCCGGCACGGGCAACGCGCTGGGCTCGGTCATCGGCTCCTGGCTGCGGTCCCGCGGGCCGGAGAAGCTGATCGCCGTGCTGCTGTCGCTCGCCCTGACGACGACGGTGCTGGCGGCGGTCTTCTACTCGCTGCCGCTGCTGATCTGCGTCGCGGCGATGGCGGGGTTTGCGCAGTCGCTGGCGAAACTGTCGCTGGACGCGCTGATCCAGCGGGACGTACCGGAGTTCGTGCGCACGTCCGCCTTCGCGCGCTCGGAGACGGTGATCCAGCTGTCGTGGGTCGTGGGCGGTGCGATCGGCATCCTGCTGCCGCTGAACGGGGTCGGCGGCATGGCCGCGGGCGCCGCCGTCGTCGCCGTGGGGCTGGCGGCGACCGTACGGGGGCTGCTCACCGCCGGGCGCCACGGCACGCCGCACCCGCGCGTGGCCTGACCGGGGCCGACAGGTAGCCTGCCCGCATGACCCAAGCGCCCGCCACCACCGCGTTCTCCCGTGCCCGCGGCCTCCGCAGCCGCCGCGGCGCGGCGGCTCTCGGGGCCGTCGTCGTCTCCGCCTTCGCCCTGTCCGCGTGCGAGAAGCCGACGCCGGTGGCGCAGATCACGGTGGGGTCCAGGACGGCGACCACGGAGGCGCAGTGCTACGACGACGGGAAGAACATCCCCAACGAGGAGCTTGAGACCTGCGTCTCGGAGCGCGCGGAGAAGTCGATCACCGTGGACTCGGGCGACCCCGTCAGGATCGGCGTGGAGCCGGACATCGCGGACAACGGGTGGGTGCTGTTCGTGGACGGCCGGCTGGTGACGCCGACGCCGAGCAAGCACACGTACGCCTCGTACAACGCGGACCAGTTCTTCAACGCGCAGTCGCAGCCGGGGCAGGCGCCGGTGCCGAGCGAGAAGGCGAAGGTCGGCATCGTGGAGATCGACGATGACGGCAACTACAAGGGCGCGTGGAGCTTCGACCTGAAGCGGAAGCAGTCCTGACGGTACGCCGGCCTTCGGCCCGCCCGGCCGCGGAGGCGCGAGCGCCCGGCGGCCGGCGGGGTTTGTCGGCGGGTCGGCCTACCCTTGGGCGGGTGCGCGGGGGAGGTGCGATGCGAAGCGGAGACGGGGCGTCCGGTGCCGCGTCCGGTGGTGACGCCGTTGACGCCGAGACCGATGCCGGTGCCGATGCGGATGGCGCTGGCGCCGCCGCGGGTGTTCCCGGGGGCCGCGCGCGCGTGCTGGTGATCGTCGCCGTTGACGCCGAGGCCGAAGCCGTTGAGCGCGCCGGGCGGGGCTACGACGTCGTGGTCGGCGGCGTGGGACCCGCTGCCGCCGCCGCGGGCGCCGCCACCGCGCTGGCCGCGGCGTCCGCCGCGTCCGTGCCGTACGGCCTCGTCGTCGCCGCCGGGATCGGCGGCGGCTTCGCCGGCGTCGCGCCCGTGGGCGGCGTGGTCGTGGCGGACGAGATCGTGGCCGCGGACCTGGGCGCCGAGACGCCGGAGGGCTTCGTGCCCGTCACGGACCTGGGCTTCGGCACCGTCGCGCACCGCCCGCCGCCGCAGGCGGCGCGGGCCGCGGCGGAGGCGGCCGGCGCGGTGCTGGGTACGGTGCTGACCGTGTCCACCGTCACCGGCTCCGCCGAGCGGGCCGCCGCGCTGCTCCGGCGCCATCCGCGCGCCGCCGCCGAGGCGATGGAGGGCTTCGGCGTCGCCGAGGCCGCCGCCCGGCACGGCGTCCCGGTGCTGGAGATCCGCGCGGTGTCCAACGCCGTGGGTCCCCGCGACCGCGCCGCCTGGCGCATCCCGGCGGCGCTCACCGCCCTGACCTCCGCCTTCGAGGCGCTCCCCGACTTCGAGGCCCCCCGAGACTTCCCGGCCCGCCCCGACGCCGCGGCCCTCGCCGACTTCGAGGCCCATCCCGGCTCAGCGGCCCATCCCGACTCCGCGGCCCGCCCCGAGTCCGCGGCCCGCCCCGAGTCCGTCACGGGTACGGACGCGGGCACCATCCCCCGCTCCGCCGTTCCCCCACCCACCTCACCCGCACGCCCGCCCAAGGGTAGGCCGCCCCTCTGACAGCACCGGCCCGCCGCCCGCACGCACCCCCCGCCGCCGCAGCCCGTACGCCCCGTCCCCCGACCGGACCCGCCGCCGCCCCGGGACGCAACCGACCACCCGACGGAGAGGAGTCCCGATGACCTCGCCGACCACCCCGAGCACTCCGACCACCCCCTCGGACCCGCTCCGGATCGCCTACTCCCCCTGCCCCAACGACACCTTCGTCTTCCACGCCTGGGCCCACGGCCTCGTCCCCGGCGCCCCGCCCCTCGACGTCACGTTCGCCGACATCCACCTCACCAACGGCATGGCGGAGCGCGGCGAGCTGGACGTGCTCAAGATCTCGTACGCCGCCCTCCCGTACGTCCTCGACCGCTACGCGCTCCTGCCCTGCGGCGGCGCCCTCGGCCGGGCCTGCGGGCCGCTGGTGCTGACCGCCGGGCCGCAGCGGCCCGGCGACCTCGCCGGGCGCACCGTCGCCGTGCCCAGCGAGCGGTCGACCGCCTACCTGCTCTTCCGGCTCTGGGCCGCGGCCGAAGTGCCGGGCGGCGTCGGCGAGGTCGTCGTCATGCCGTTCCACGAGATCATGCCGGCCGTCCGTGACGGCAAGGTCGACGCCGGGCTCGTGATCCACGAGGCCCGCTTCACCTACCGGGGCTACGGCCTGCACTGCCTGGCCGACATGGGCGAGCACTGGGAGGCCACCACCGGCCTGCCCATCCCTCTCGGCGCCATCGTCGCCCGCCGCGACCTCGGCGCCGAAACGCTGCACGCGCTCGCCGCCGCGACCCGCGCCTCGGTGCGGATGGCGTGGGAGGCCCCGGAGGCGTCGCGGGCGTACGTCATGGAGCACGCGCAGGAGATGGACCCCGCGGTGGCGGACCAGCACATCGGCCTGTACGTCAACGAGTTCACCGCCGACCTCGGCGAGGACGGCTACGCGGCCGTGCGCGGCCTGCTCACCCGGGCGGCGGCGGAGGGCCTGGTGCCGGCCGTCCCCCCGGACGCGCTGGCGTTCCCGTGACGGCCGCGGCCGTCACGGGCAGACCGGCCGCCGGCGCGCTCGTACCCCTGCCCGCGCCCCCTCAGACGTCCAACTGGTCGGCGACGGCACGGAGCATCCCGGCGATCTTGCGGCCGTGTGCCTTGTCCGGATACCGGCCGCGTTCGAGCTGCTGCGTCACGCTCTCCAGCAGCGTCGTCAGATCCTGCACGATCGACGCCAGCTCGTCCGGCTTGCGCCGCTGCGCGGCCGCGACCGACGGGGTGGGGTCCAGCAGCGTCACGGACAGCGCCTGGTCGCCGCGCTGCCCGGCCACCACGCCGAACTCGACGCGCTGACCGGGCCGGAGCGTCTCCACCCCGTCCGGCAGCACCGACGAGTGCACGAAGACGTCACCGCCGTCGTCGCGGGAGAGGAAGCCGAAGCCCTTCTCGCTGTTGAACCACTTGACTTTGCCGGTAGGCACGTGTCGTCGCCCTGTCTTCGTTTTCGTACTCGCTGCCGAAAGAGCAGGAGAGCGGGTCCAGTGACCCGCCACCTCAAGGCTAATGGTCCCCCGCGTGGTGACAAGATGTCGCCGGGTGGTTCCTCAGCGCATATCCCGTGCCGCCGAGCGCGCCCTCTACCCTGGTTGCGTGAACACCGGAACCTCCCGCCCCGGGGATCTGCTCGTACGCGCCGGAGCGATCGTCTTCCTCGTCGGCGCACTCGGCACGTTCGTCACGTTCATCCCGTTCTTCATCGGGGCGGACCCGCTGCCGACGGCGGCGTACCTCGTGTCGATGCTGATGGGCGTCGGCTTCGGGCTGGCGCTGGCCGGGCTCTTCCGCTCCGCGTCGGCGGCCCGGCGCGAGACGCGGCAGGCGGCGGCGCCGTAGCGCGGAGGCGGAGCCCACGGCCGTACGGGCCGCGCCCGCCGCCGGGTCCTCCGGCTCCCCGGGCCCGTCAGCCCCGCGGCGCAGCCGCCCGGTGCTCCGCCAGCCACCCCGGGAACGCCGTCAGATCCGGCAGGACGACATCCGCCCCCGCCGCCCGCAGCTCCGCCGCCGGGCACGGCCCCGTCGCCACCGCCACCGACAGCACCCGCGCCGCCCGCGCCCCCGCGACGTCCCCGACGTGGTCGCCGACATACGCCGACGCCCCGTACTCCGTCAGCGCCGCCGCCTTCGCGTCCGCCCACAGCCCGCCGACCACCGCGTCCGGGGCCAGGCCCAGATGGTCGAGGTGCAGTTGCGCCAGCGGCCGGCTCTTGGCGGTGACCACGAGCGCCCGGCCGCCCGCCGCCCGCACCGCCGCGATCGCCGCCGCCGCGCCGGGCAGGGCGGCGGTGGGGGCGATGCCGTGGTCGGGGTAGAGGGCGCGGTAGCGGTCGCCGAGGGCGGCCACGCGGTCCGCGGGGAACCAGTTCGCCAGCTCGCTCTCCACCGGCGGGCCGAGGCGGGAGGTCACGAGGTCGGTGTCGACGTACACGCCGGTCTCGGCGACGATCGCCTCGTACACCGCCTTGATCCCCGGCCGGGAGTCGATGAGGGTCATGTCCAGGTCGAAGCCGACCGTGAAAGACGGCGGCGGGGATGGAGTACGCACACGTCGATTCTGCCCGCCGCGGATTTCGCCGGGACAGGCGGTCCGCCTGTGCCGGGTCGGGACCGGGCCGGCACCCGCGCCGGGACCGGGCCGGGACTGCCTCAGGGCCGGGCCCGGGGCGGGGGTCAGGACAGGAGGACGGCCTGCAGCCGCTCGTCCAGGAACTCGCCCACGGTCGCATTGTGCGCCCCCTGCGCGGCGGCGCCCGGCGGCATCGGGGTGTCCGGGCCGGGGTTGTAGAACCAGACCAGCGACATCAGTTCCTCCGCCGGGGCGTCCGCGGGCGGCGGCAGCACGCGGTGCCAGCCCGCCTGCCAGCGCCCGCTGCTCCACATGGCGCCCAGTTCGCCGAGGTTGACGGTCAGGGCGTCGGCGTCGGGGTGGTACGGGGCGTCCTCCCACCCGGCCTCCGAGCCGTCCGGGTCACCCGCCGAGCCGTCCGCCGGGCCCGTGCGGACCTGGAGGCAGCCCAGCCCGTGCTGGCGGTCCAGCACGGCCATCAGGTCCCAGTCCTGGTGCGCGCCGAGGCGGAACTGCCCCGGGCGCGGCGCGCCGGTGTGCTGCCGGCTCCCGTACCAGTTGATGGTGCACTGCCAGGCCGCGTCCGCGTCGTACCGGGTGAGGAAGTCGGCCGGCTCGCCGAGCGCGGCGGCGAGGAGCTCCAGCAGTTCGCGCGACAGGCGCCGCATCTGGCGCAGATACTCTTCGACGGGCTCCCGCAGCGCGGGCGCCTCGGCCGGCCACACGCCCGGGTGGTGCGGATAGAAGCTCCACAGCTCCACCAGGTCCGGCGGGCTCGCCGCGTCCTGGATGGCGCCCGCCGATATGCCCCCGGGGCCGGTCCAGCCGCCGTTGCCCACGTTGCGGTAGCCGTCCTTGACCGAGGGGGGCAGGCCGAAGGCCGCGCCCGCGCCGTCCCTGACGGCCGCGCGCAGGGCGGGGTCCACGCCGTGGCCGGTGACCATCACGAACCCGGAGCCGCGCAGCGAGGCGTCGAGCCGGGCGAGGACCCCCCGCCGCTCCTCCGGGCCGCCGGAGCGCCACGATTCGAGGTCGACGAGGCCGATGGTCGAGTTGCTCATGCGGCTGCCTCTCTGCGCAGTGGTGGGCTCATTGTGGCGGCGGGGGACGGCGCCGTACAGCGGGCTGCACGAGACAGCCGGGCCCGTACGGTACGGGGGCGGCCCGCGGCCGTACGCCGCGCACGCCGCCGTCGTACGCGCCGCCATCCGCCGTCCCGCGCCCCGCAGTTCACGGGCGTACGGCCGTAGCCGGAGCCCGCGGCCCTACTTGCGCAGCCGCCGCCGCGCCCGCCACAGCAGGAACAGCGTCGAGGCGACCGCCGCGAACTGCACGAGGGTGGGCAGCAAGTCCTGGAACTCGTCCCCCATCGCCCCCTCCTTCAACGGCTCGCCCCACCGCTCCTGGTTCCGCCCCCACAGCCACACCAGCCCCCCGAACCCCACCGTGCCCGGTACCACGAGCGACGCCCACTTCTTCTCCGTCATCGACAGCCGGCGCGAGGCGTACACCAGCGCCCAGCCGACGACCGACGCCATCCACTGGCCGAGCGCGGCACCCCCCAGCAGCGCGCCCATCGCCAGCACCTCCAGCAGGCCGGCGCTGCGCAGGAGTTCGCGGGTGGCGGCGCCGCGGGGGCGCGCGGGCGAGGGCTCCTCGTCCTCGTACGCCTCCTCGTCCTCTGCCTCCGCCGCCTCCCGGCGGGCCTGCTTGGCCTTGGCGGCCCTGGCCGCGCGCGCGGCGTTCGCCGCCCTGGCCGCCTTCGCGGCGCGGGCGGCCCGGCCCATGGCGCCCGGCGGGCCGTCCTCCCGCGCGTCCTTCTCCTCGTCCTCGTCGCCGTCCTGCTGCTCCGGCCGCCGGAACAGCTCGGGGAGTTCGATGCCGCCGGTGAATCCCGGCACGTCCGTGGTGCCGCTGCCGGCGCCGGGCACCGGGCCGCCGAACGGCCCGGGTTCCACGCGCCACCAGTCGGGGTCGGCCTGCCCGCGGCCGAGTTCGTCCTCGCCGGCGAGGTGCGGCGGGGAGGCGGCGGTGGGGGGCGGCTCGGCGGGCGGGGTGAAGTCCCCGGGCGCGGGCCCGGGCACCTCCGGCGCGGGCCGGCCGGCCCGCTTCGGCTCCCGGCCGCCCGGCTCGCCGCCGGTACGCGGCCGGGGCAGCCGGCCCAGCCGCCCCTCGGAGCCGCCGACCCGCGGCCGGGGCAGCCGCGACGCGAGACCGCCGCCCCCGCCCGGCGGCTCCCCGGGCTGCACCGCGACCTCCGGCACCGCGGTGGCGGGGTCGCGCTTGGCGGCCTCGACGATGTCCCCGGGACTGCCGAACCGGGCGAGCACCTGCTTCACCGCGGACACGCTGTGCGCGCCCTCGGCGGCGCGCACCTTGTCGATGCCGGCCCGCAGTTCGTTGACCAGCCGCATGCGCTGCCCCGAGGGCAGGGCACGCTGCTGCGCGATGTCGCCGACGCGGCTCAGGTAGTCGTACACGAGCTGGTCGCTCTCGATGCCCACCGAATCCCCTACGGCCGTGCGCTGTTGACTTCTCGACCGTACCGCGCGCACGCCGCCCCCTCGCCCCCGCGCACGCCGTCCCGGCGTCCCCGCGGCCGGTGCGCCGCGCGTACGCGGCGGCCGACCGAATACGCTGCGGCGGACCGGCACCTCCCGCGACAAGGAGCCTCAGTGGACCCCGTGGACCCCCTGGACCCCGTGGCCGACCCCACCGCCCGGCTGCGCGCCGCGGCGCTCGACGCCTGGGCGGCCTCGGCCGCCCGCTTCCGGGAGGACGCCAACGCGGAGGAGGACCTGGCCCTCGGCGGCTACCGCGACCGCCTCGTGGTCGAACTTGCCCAGAACGCGGCGGACGCGGCGGCGCGCGCAGGTGCGGCGGGCCGCCTGCGGTTGACGCTGACGGCGGGCGGCTCCGGCGGCGCCCCCGGGGTGCTGACCGTCGCCAACACCGGTGCGCCCCTCGACGCCGCCGGCGTCGAGTCGCTGTCCACCCTGCGGGCCTCCGCCAAGCGGGGCGAGGACACCGGCGAGGCCGTCGGGCGCTTCGGCGTCGGGTTCTCCGCCGTACTCGCCGTCAGCGACGCCCCCGAGGCCGCCTCCCGCGGCGGCGCCCGGGTGCGGTGGTCGCTGGCCCAGGCGCGGGACCTGGTCCGTACGACCGCCGCGCGCAACCCCGCGCTCGCCGACGAGGCCGCCCGCCGCGACGGCCACGTCCCCCTGCTCCGCCTCCCGTTGCCCCTCGCGGAAGCCGACGCCCCGACCGTACCCGAGGGGTACGACACCGCCGTCCGCCTCCCGCTGCGCGACGAGGCCGCCGCCGCGCTGGCCCGCCGCCTGCTCGCGGGCATCGACGACGCGCTGCTGCTCGCCCTGCCGGGCCTCGCCGAGGTCGTCGTGGCGACGGAGGAAGGCGTCCGCACGCTGCGCCGCCGGGAGGACGGCCCGTACACGGTCATCGAGGACACGGGCCGTACGGACCGACAGCCCGCCGCCGGGACCGCAGACCCCGCGGCCCCCGCCGCCGCCCCTGCCTCCGCCGCCACCCGCTACCGCACCCGCACCGCCGCCGGCCGCCTCGAACCGGAACTCCTCGCCGACCGCCCCGTCGAGGAGCGACTGCGCCCCACCTGGACCGTCACCTGGGCCGTCCCCGTCACCCCCGACGGCGCCCCCGCCGCGCCCGCCACCGCCCCCGTCCTGCACGCCCCCACCCCCACCGACGAACCCCTCGGCGTCCCCGCACTCCTCATCGCCTCCTTCCCCCTCGAACCCACCCGCCGCCACCTCGCGCCCGGCCCGCTCACCGACTTCCTCGTCGCCCGCGCCGCCGACGCGTACGCCGGGCTCCTCGCCGAGTGGGAGCCGCTGTCCGCCAGCACCATCGACCTCGTGCCGGGCCCCCTCGGCCGAGGCGAGCTGGACGGCGCCCTGCGCGCCGGCATCCTGCGGCTGCTCCCCGACGTCGCGTTCCTGCCGCCCGCCGCGCCCGAGGAAGGCGCCAAGCCGCAGCCGCTGCGCCCTCGCGACGCGCTCGTCGCCGAGGGCGCCGGCGCGGAGACGGTGCGCCGGCTCGGCGACGTCTTCCCGCACCTGCTCCCCGCCGGTCTCGAACGCCGCGGCGAGCTGCGCACCCTCGGCGTGGCCCGGGTGCCGCTCGGCGAACTCGTCGAGCGGCTCAGCAGCGTCGAGCGTCCCGCCGCCTGGTGGCACGGCCTCTACGGCTCCCTCGCGGGCACCGACCCCGAGGAGCTGGGCGGGCTGCCGGTGCCGCTGGCGGACGGCCGCGTCGTCGTCGGCCCGCGGCAGGTGCTGCTGCCCGTCGGCGCCACCGACACCGGGACCGACACCGGTGCCGGCACCGGCACCGCCGACCGGCGGTCCGCGCGCCTCGCCCGCCTCGGGCTGCGCGTCGCCGACCCGGTCGCCGCGCACCCCGTGCTGGAGCAGCTCGGCGCCGTGCCCGCCACGCCGCGCGCGGTGCTGACGACGCCGCAGGTGCGGGCGGCGGTGGCGGGGTCGCTGGACGCGGGTGAGGTCTGGTTCGACGAGGGTCCCGAGCAGGGCGCGCCGGGTCCGGAGGAGCTGGCGGACATCGTCCTCGGGCTGGTCCGCGACGCCCGTCTCGCCCCCGGCGACGAGCCGTGGCTGGCCGCCCTCGCGCTGCCCGACGAGGACGGCGAGCCGGCCCCCGCCGGCGAACTCGTCTACCCCGGCAGCCCGTTCGCCGCCGTCATCCGACCGGGTGAGCTGGCGGCCTGCGCCGCCGACCTGGTCGAGCGGTGGGGCGAGGAGCCGTTGACGGCGGTGGGGGTGCAGGCGGACTTCGTGCTCGTACGGGCCGAGGACGTCGTCCTCGACCCCGACGAGCTGGAGCCCCGCGACGCCGCCTACCCCGAACCCGACGACGCCGGGCTGCTCGACGCCGTCGACGTGTGGTGCGAGGACGTGCTCGACCAGCTTCCGGACACCCCCGTGCCGCCGGTGCTCACCGAGCTGGTGGGCGTACGGGACCTCGACCTCGTCGACGACGCGCACTGGCCGCGGGCCCTCGCGCTGCTCTCCCGCCCGCCGCTGCGCGAGGCCCTGACGCGGCCGGCGCGCGTCCTGCTGCCCGACGGGGAGGCGTACCCCGTACGCCCGTACACCGCCTGGTGGCTGCGCGGCAACCCCGTGCTCGACGGCCGCCGGCCCGCCGGCCTGCGCGCCGCGGGCGGCGACCCGCTGCTCACCGGGCTGTACGAGCCGGCCGACGCCTCCGCGGTCGGCGACGAGCAGGTGCTGCGGGCCCTGGGCGTACGCACCTCGGCCGCCGCGCTCCTCGACGAGCCGGGCGGCGCCGCGGAGTTGCTGGCCCGCCTCGCCGACCCCGACGCCGACGTCACCCCGCCGCGGCTGCACGCCCTGTACACCCTGCTCGCCGACCTCGACCCCGCCGACGTCACCCTCCCGGACGACCTCCGTGCGGTCCGCGACGCCGCCACGGAGGTGGTCCCGGCCGGCGAGGCGCTGATCGCGGACGCCCCCGACCTGGTCCCCCTGGCCGCCGCCCACCCGCTGCTCCCGGTCGCCCCGCCGCAGGCGGCGGCGCTGGGGGAGCTGCTCCAGGTCCGCCGGCTCACGGAGGCGTACGAGGCCCCGGTGGAGACCGCGGGCGAGACCCGCGAGGTCCCCGGACCCGTACGGGAGCTGCTGGGTCCGGACACCCCGGCGACGTACGAGGAGCACGAGCAGCTGACGGCCGGCGGCACCGAACTCGACTGGCGCCGCACCCCGGACGGCACGGTCCACGCGGCGACGATGGAGGGCCTGGCGGCGGGGCTCGCGTGGGCGACGGGGCAGTGGCAGCGGCGGTTCGAGGCGGCGGCGCTGCTGGAGGACCCGACGCGGACGCGGGAGCTGGGGGAGGCGCGCTGGTTCGACTGAGGGCGTACGAAGGGGTCGTACGAGGCCGGTGCCTCGTACGACCCCGGGGAACGCGAGCGCCCCCGCCCCGCGGGTCTACGCCGCCGGAGCCAGCTCCTCCGCCCGCTGCGACGGCACGAACGCGACGTGCTTGCGCCCCCGCCGCAGGTCTATCCGCAGCCGCAGCCCGCCGACCCGGGCCAGCACCAGGCCCACCGTGACGGCCGCGACCGCCGACACCACCCCGCAGGTCAGGAAGCCGATCCGGGCGCCGAACGTGTCCGTCGCCCAGCCCACGACCGGGCCGCCGATCGGCGTGCCGCCGACGAACACCATGACGAACAGGCTCATCACGCGCCCGCGCATGGCCTCGTCCGTGGCGAGCTGGACGTTGGCGTTCGCGGTCGTGTTGAAGAGCAGCCCGGCCGCGCCCACCGGCACCAGCAGCGCCGCGAAGAGCCAGAACGCGGGCGACACCGCCGCGACGATCTCCAGCACCCCGAACGCCAGCGCCGCGAGCACCGTCAGCCGCAGCCGGCTGGCCCCGCGCCGCGCCGCGAACAGCGCGCCGCCCAGGGAGCCGGCGGCCATCAGCGAGTTCAGCAGGCCGTACGTGCCGGCGTCGCCGTGGAAGACCTCGTCCACGTAGGCGGTGAGCCAGATCGGGAAGTTGTAGCCGAACGTGCCGATGAAGCCGACCAGGACGATCGGCCAGAGCAGCTCCGGCCGCCCGGCGACGTACTTCAGGCCCTCGCGCAACTGCCCCTTGCCGCGCGGCGCGCGCTCGACGCGGTGCAGCTCCGCGGTGCGCATGAGCAGCAGCCCGGTGATGGGGGCGAGGAACGAGAGCCCGTTCAGCAGGAAGGCCCAGCCGCTGCCCACGGCCGTGATGAGCACGCCGGCGACGGCCGGCCCGAGGAGCCGGGCGGTCTGGAAGTTGGCGGCGTTGAGGCTGACGGCGTTCTGCATCTGCTCCTTGCCGACCAGCTCGGCGACGAACACCTGCCGCGCCGGGTTGTCGACGACGGTGGCGAGGCCGAGCAGGAACGCCATGAGGTAGACGTGCCACACCGTCACGGCTCCGCTCAGCGTGAGCGCCGCGAGGGCGAGGCCGATGAGACCCATGGCCGCCTGGGTGGCGAGGAGCAGCTTGCGCTTGGGCAGCCGGTCGGCGAGGACGCCGCCGTACAGGCCGAACAGCAGCATCGGCAGGAACTGCAGCGCGGTGGTGATACCGACGGCGGTGGCGGAGCCGGTGAGGCTGAGCACCAGCCAGTCCTGTGCGATGCGCTGCATCCAGGTACCGGTGTTGGAGACCACCTGGCCGCCGGCGAAGAGCCGGTAGTTGCGGATCCTCAGCGAGCTGAAGGTGCCGCGTCTGCTGCTGTCCTCTTCTTCTTCGTAGTCATCGGGCGCGGGTGCGGGTGCGGAGTCTGCTCCGGGTCCCGTACTCAAGGCGTTCTCCTCCGGTCATCGTCCTTCGTCAGCGTGGTGCTGCCTCCGTCATCGGCAGGTGGGCGAGCTTTTCGAGCACCGGCGCCGCGGCGCGCAGGGTGGCCCACTCCTCCTCGGAGAGGCCCCCGGCCAGCTCGGCCAGCCAGGCGTTGCGCTTGCGGCGGCTCTCCTCGAGCATCGCCTCGGCCTGCTCGGTCTGGCTGACGACCTTCTGCCGCCGGTCCTCCGGGTGCGGCTCCAGCCGGACCAGCCCCTTGGTCTCCAGCATGGCGACGATGCGCGTCATCGACGGCGGCTGGACGTGCTCCTTGCGCGCCAGCTCACCGGGGCCGAGCGGACCGCAGCGGAAGAGCGTGCCGAGCACCGACATCTCGGTCGGGCTCAGCGACTCGTCCACGCGCTGGTGCCGCAGCCGGCGGGTCAGCCGCATGATCGCGGAGCGGAGCGAGTTCACCGCGGCGGCGTTCTCCTCCTGGGACAGGTCAGGCATGGTCATTAGCGTACCTCATTACTTTGTCTAAGTAAAGTTCGGAAGCCGAGACAGAGGAGGTTACGGCCTGGTGGGGCGGGCCACCCGAAAGGATGACCGCGTACGGGAAAGCCCGCCCCCGGTATACGCGACGGGCGACCCTGGGCGTCATGGGGACACACGTGCTGAGTCTGCGAATAGACGGCAACCTCCTCGACCGCATCCGCACCCACGCGGCGAAGCGGGACATGCCGGTGCAGGACTACGTGCTGCAACTGCTGCAGCGCAACGACTTCGACGAACGCTTCCGCACGGCCACAGAAGAATCCGCCCGCCTCACCCACTGGCCCACGCCTACGGCGCTGCCCTGGCAGGTCGGCGCCACGCGAGAGTAGTGGTTCGGGCGCGCACAGGCCGCTGTCGTACCCGAGGGGGCTTGTGGGCAGGAATGGATGGCGGGAGAGCCGCCTGTTGTTGATCGTGGCCGCCCTGGCGCTTCTGGCAAGCACGCCAGCCGTGCTGACGGCGCTGAAGGTAACCGATCCTTGGGCGGTAACTTTGGCAGCGGGTGGCGCTGCGGTACTGGTGTCGGTAGTGGTGGTGTGGCAGGAGCGCTATAAGCGCGTCGCGCAGCAGCGCGATGAGCACGCGCTGCTGCTCCGGGACGGCTGTCTCGTACTCTCCACCGGCCGACTCCCAAAAGTCACCCAGGCGAAGGATCCGCTACAGCTCGGAGTCCACCCCGCCTTCACCGGCGGCCTGGTGCCGGGAAGAATCCCGGCATACGTCGGGCGTGACATCGACGCGGAGCTACGAGAGCGCCTGGCGGCCGGTGGCTTCGTTCTACTGATCGGCGATTCGACCGCGGGGAAGTCCCGTGCCGCGTACGAGGCGATGCGCGCGGTGCTGCCGCACCACGTGCTGATCGCCCCGCGGGACCGTGCGGCACTCCCGGCGGCTCTGGCGCGGGCGGCAGAGATGAAGCGCTGCGTCTTGTGGCTGAGTGACCTGGAGAAGTATCTCGGCGCGGAGGGACTGACTCGTACCGGTGTCGCGCGGGTCGTGGCCGGTGAAGGCCACCACCGGGTCATCTTGGCGACCCTGCGAGCGGCCGAGCAGGCTCGCCTCGTGGATGCCGGGACGGAACCGGACGAGGCCGGAAGGACGGCTTTCAACGAAGCGCGGGAGACGCTTGAACAAGCCGAATCCCTGCGCCTGGACCGCATATTCAGCGCTGCCGAACGGGACCGGGCGAGAGCCCACGACCGGGACCCGCGGATCGCCGACGCCTTGGCCCATGCGGATGACTACGGCATCGCCGAGTGCATGGCCGCCGGCCCGGATCTTCTCCGCGACTGGCAGGACGCCTGGAGTCCCAACACCGACCCTGCGGCCCCCACCCATCCCAGGGCTGCGGCACTGATCGCCGCCGCCATTGACATCCGCCGCGCTGGTTACACCTCACCCGTGTCTCGGCGCATCCTCCGGGCCGTCCACGAGCACTACCTCAATACCCGCGGAGGCGCCCGCCTTCGGCCGGAACCTCTGACCGACGCGTGGGAGTGGGCCACCCGTTCCCGCCGCGCCACCACGGCACTGCTGCAGCCCGAGGAGGACGACTGCGTCCGTGTCTTCGACTACTTGGCCGACGCGGTCCAGCGTCGAAGCGCCCCGGATGACCATGTCCCCGAACACGTCGTCCGGACGGTCATGACCGACTGCGACGCGCAAGACGCCCACGCAATCGCCATGACCGCCCATGCCCAAGGCCGCTACGGTCTTGCGGAGGCTGGTTGGCGAACAGTTTTGCAGATCTTGGAATCCGCCGGCGGAGAGAACGACTCGATGATTTTGCCGAGTCGCAGCAACCTGGCCCTCACGCTCAGGCGGCTAGGGCGGTTGGACGAGGCCGAGGAGGAAGGTCGGGTCGTCCGGGATGTCACTACTCGGGTCATGGGGGAGGAACATCCAGACACACTCGCCTGCCGAGGGCACTACGCCGCATCGCTTGCCGCTTTGGGGCGACTGGAAGAAGCTGAGCGGGAGTTCCGCGCCGTTCTGGAAATCCAGACGCGCGTCCTGGGCGCAGAGCATCCCGGGAGTTTGAACAGTCGCGGCAATTTCACCACCGTGCTGGCAGGTTTGGGACGGTTGGAGGAAGCCGAGGCTGAGCTTCGAGTCCTCTTGGAAATCGCCAACCGGGTTCTGGGTCCCGACCATCTGGGCACCCTGGCGCTCCGCGATACGCTCGCCACCGTGCTGACGGACCAAGGGCACTGGGAAGCAGCTGAGACAGAGATCCGCGCCGTTCTGGAAATCCGTTCCCGCACCATGGGCACAGCGCACCCAGGAACCCTGACCAGTCGCAACAACCTGGCCATCGTGCTGAGACATCAGGGTCGGTTGGCGGAGGCCGCGGACCAGCACCGTGCGGAGCTGGGCATTTGTACGCGGGTGATGGGCGGTGAGCACCCGGAGACGCTGACCAGCCGCTACAACCTGGCGTCTGTCCTTGCGGGCCTGAGACGCTGGGCGGAGGCCGAGGCCGAGCTCCGTGCTGTACTTGGCATCCAAACGCGCGTTCTGGGGCCGGATCACCCCGACACTCTCGCCAGCCGCAAGGACCTGGCCATTGTCCGGGCCAGACCGGATAGCTGAGACGATCACGAGCTGCTACTTCGCGCTCCTCTGCCTTCCCTGCTCACCACGGCCCATACGCACTTGCCCACCCCGCTCCGCTCGGAGACACCCCACCGGGTGGACAACCTGTCCACGAGTTGCAGGCCGAAGCCGCCCGATTCATCCGGGGCCCGCAGCACTGGTCGCTCGTCGGATGCGTCGTGGACTTCGATGCGTACGCCCGTGCCCATCGGGATGAAGCGGGTTTCGATCTCGCGGCCCGGTGGAACATGGGCGTGGACCACGGCGTTTGCCAGCAGTTCCGACAGGACCGACACCGCCTTGTCCGTGAGGTCGGGCTGCTTCCATTGGGCCAGCGTCCTGCGGAGCTGTGAACGGGCCAGTGCCACGCATCGGCGGTGCCTCCGCCAGCGCCATACCACCGCCTGTTCTGGCGTGGTTTCCGACTGAACGGTCCTCAGGTCCCGCATCGTTGATCGCCTCGAAACGTGGGTCGTGCGCCGCTGGTTCGACCGGCACGTGATCCAGGATGGTGAGGCGGTAGCCCTTCAACTTTCACTGTTGAGTGAAAGCGCGGCTACGGAATGTGAATCCGGCTAGTGATCCATGCGGCCAGATGATCCAGGGTGTCCGGGGTGCGCCGCGCCTGGTGGACCAGGCCCCTGATGGTCTCGCGGGCGCCCGGGTGGTAGCGGGTCTGCTGGGGCGCCAGCCGGCGCGCCTGCACGATCGAGGCCATGGCGGCTTCGCTGCGGCCCGTCTCCATCTGGGCTCGGGCGCGGTCGATGTGGAGGTGTGCCGTCCGTGAGACCGGCCAGTCCTCCGGGAATTCGACCTCCGACGCATACGCGAGCGCCCGCCCGTACTCCCGCATTTCGATGGCCGCCGACACCGCGTGTGCGGCGACGTTGGCAGGGCCGAAGGACAGCCAATGCACGTCCACGGCCTCGCCCACTCGTTCCGCGTGTGCGTGTGCTTCGGCAAGGTGCGTGTCCACGCTGCCGCTGTCGCGGGCCCGGGCCGCGATGATGCATGCGCCCAAGTGGAGCTGGCCAGTGACCGCGTTCCGCTCTCTCGACGGTGCGGCCTGGTCCAGCAGGCCGTGGCCGGATGAGATGAGGCGCTTGCCGATCGTGTACTCACCTTCGCGGAAATAGACGAGCGCGCGCATGTACTGGCGAACCGCGCCGAGTACCGGGTCGGATGCGCGGGCGGCGGCCCAGTCCATGCGGTCGAGTGCGACCGTCGACAGGTCGTAGAAGCCGAGCTTCACCGAGATGTCGTGCGCCGTGCGATACGTGCTGGCGAGCGCGGCCCACAGCTCCGAGGACCCGGTGCGGTGGGCGGCGGTGGTGATCGCGGCGATCACCTCCGGGAGGTGCAATGCCGCGTCGTGGAGCCGCGTCGCCCGTACCTGGACGCACAGGTGCGCGGCGGCGGAGAGGAGCTGCGGCACGGGCCGGGGGGTGACTTCCGGGTCCGCGCCCAGGTCGTAGAGGTCGAGGGCTTCGCGGATGGGGCGGATCAGCTCGGCCAGGCGGTCCTGCTGCAACTCGGTCACGTAGGGCTGGCCGGTCAGCGCCGTGACGTCGACGGCCAGCGTGCGCGCGACGGTGGCGACCAGGTCGGGGCTTGCCGGTTTGTGGCCGCTCTCGACCTGGGTGAGCAGGCTGTACGAGTACGGGATCCGCCCGGCCAGGGCGCGCTGCGTCAGCCCTGCCCGCTTCCGGTGGTACGCGATGCGCGCGCCCGGGTGATCGTCATTGGGGGGCATCCACGGCTCCGTTCCGTCGCTGCTCCTTCGAAGCTACCCGCTTGCGCTGGGCCGTTCCGGCGCGATGGACTGCGCGGGTGGTCGACAAGGGTGTGCTCTACCTGATGGGCTGTGCCGCTCCGCCTGTGCTGCATGTCGGAGGCGTCATCCAACGGGCGCAGGGGCTCGGGTGGACGGTGTGTCTGGGGTTGACGCCCACTGCCGCCCGGTGGCTGGCGGGGGACATCGACCGGCTGGCGGAGATGACCGGGTTTCCCGTGCGGAGCGCGTACAAGATGCCGGGTGAGCCGGACGTGTGGCCGCCCGCCGATGTCGGGGTCGTCGCGCCCGCGACGTTCAACACGCTCAACCAGTGGGCTCTGGGGATCACGGAGAAGTTCGTCGTCGGCTTCGCCGCCGAAGCGATCGGCAAGGGCATCCCGCTGATCGCCATGCCGTGTGTGAACGCCGCCTACGTACAGCACAGCCAGTTCCACCGCAGCGTCGCCGCGCTGCGCGACATGGGCGTGCGGGTTCTCTACGGCGACGGCGGCTTCGTGCCGAACGAGCCCGGCGAGGGGCTGCCCGAGGCGTATCCGTGGGAACTGGTGCTCGATGCCGCGCAGGCGGTCCGGCGGGACGTCAGTTGAGGCCGAGCCAGCGTTCGATGGGGTCCAGGGCGAAGTAGACGACGAACACCGCCGACGTCACCCACAGCGCCGGGCGGACGCTCGTCGGGCGGCCGACCGCCGTGCGGAGCAGGGTGTGGGCGAGGAAGCCGATGCCGATGCCCACCGTGATGCTGTAGCTGAAGGGCATCAGGATGATCGTGAGGAACGCCGGGGCCGCGATCGTCGGGTCGGACCAGTCGATGCTGCGGATGTTGGCCGACAGGATCAGGTAGCCGACCACCACCAGCGCCGGCGTCGCCGCCTGCGACGGGACGATCGTCACCAGCGGCGTGAAGACCAGCGCCAGCAGGAACATCGCGCCCGTGACGAGGTTCGCCAGGCCCGTGCGGGCGCCCTCGCCGACGCCCGCCGTGGACTCGGCGAAGGCGGTGCTGGCCGAGGCGGAGGCGGCGCCGCCGAGGGCGACGGCGGCGCCGTCGGCCATGAGGACCCGGTTCATCTCGGGGAGGCGGCCGTGTTCGTCGAGGAGGCGGGCCTCCTCGGTGACGCCGAGGATCGTGCCCATCGCGTCGAAGAAGCCCGACAGCAGCACGGTGAAGACGAAGAGGCAGCCCGTCAGGATCCCCGCCTCGCGGAAGCCGCCGAAGAGGCTCGCCTCGCCGAGCAGGCCGAAGTGGGGGGCCTCGACGATGTTGTCGGGGACCACCGGGGCCGTCAGGCCCCACTCCTCCGCCGGGAGGTTCCCGGTCGCGTGGATGATCATCGCGAGCAGCGTCATCGTCACGATGCTGACCAGGATCGCGCCGCGGAAGCGGCGGGCCAGCAGGACGAAGGTCAGCCCCAGGCCCAGCATGAAGACCAGTACGGGCCACCCTTTCAGGTGACCCGCCGTGCCCAGGGTGAGCGGGACGGTGGTCTGCGCGGAGTCCGGGTTGCGGGTGACGAAGCCGGCGTCGACCAGGCCGACGAGGGCGATGAACAGGCCGATGCCGATTGCGATGGCCTTGCGCAGGCCGTCGGGGATCGCGGACATCACCCGCTCCCGCAGACCCGTGGCCACCAGCAGCATGATGATCAGCCCCGCGAGCACCACCATCCCCATCGCGTCCGCCCACGACATCTCCGGCGCGAGCTGGAGCGAGACGACGGCGTTGATGCCGAGGCCCGCGGCGCACGCGACGGGGACGTTGCCGATGACGCCCATGAGGAGCGTGGTCACCGCCGCGACCAGCACGGTGGCCGTGACCAGTTCGCCGTGGTCCAGCTTGTGGCCGAACTTGTCCGTCGCCGAGCCCAGGATGATCGGGTTCAGCACGATGATGTACGCCATGGCGAAGAAGGTCGCCAGCCCGCCGCGCAGTTCCTGGGTGACGGACGAGCCGCGGCGCGAGATGTGGAAGTAGGCGTCGATACGGGAGCGGGGGGCGGACGGCCGGGGCGGGGGGCCGTCCCCGGGGTCCGTGCTGGCGGTCTTCGCTGTGGGGGGCATGCGTGACCTTCGCGCTGTACGGCGGCCGGACTTCGGCGCCCACTCAGTATGCCGCCGGCCCCGGGCCCGTACCCTGATGACATGGGCAAGAAGGCGTACAGGCATCCGGCGCCGGAGCCGTTCGAGGGCGACATCATGGCGGTGACCGTCGGCGGCACCGTGCTGTGGTTCGTGCTCTTCCTCGTCCAGTTGCCGTTCGTCGGCTGGCTGGACGACCACGACCGCATGTGGTGGCTGTGGACCTGCCTCGCGGGCGCCGGCCTCGGGCTCCTCGGCATCTGGTACGTACGCCGCCGCGAGGCCGCCCTCGCCCGGGGCGGGCGCGCAGGCGCAGAGTCGAACACGTAACGTCGTACGCATGACGCAGCGGGTCGAGACGGCCGCCGACGGCGGCGAGGGGCCGGAGCCCGGCGGCGGGCCGGGCGGGGCGACGGGCGGTAACGGCGACGAGGGCGGCAAGGGCGGCAAGGCGGGCGGCGCGGGGGCAAACGGAGCGGGCGCGGCCGCCGTTGCGCTGCGGCACGACGGGCTCACCACCGCCGAGGTCGCCGAGCGCGTCGCCCGCGGCGAGGTCAACGACGTTCCCGTACGCTCCTCCCGCTCCACCGCCGACATCGTCCGCGCCAACGTCTTCACCCGCTTCAACGCCATCATCGGCGTCCTGTGGGTCATCATGCTGGCCGTCGCGCCCATCCAGGACAGCCTCTTCGGCTTCGTGATCCTCGCGAACACCGGCATCGGCATCATCCAGGAGCTGCGCGCCAAGAAGACCCTCGACAGCCTCGCCGTCATCGGCGAGGCCAAGCCGCAGGTGCGCCGCGACGGCCGCACCCTGGAGATCCCCACGGCGGAGATCGTCCTCGGCGACCTCGTCGAGCTGGGCCCCGGCGACAAGGTCGTCGTCGACGGCGAGGTGCTGGAGTCCGACAGCCTGGAGATCGACGAGTCCCTGCTCACCGGCGAGGCCGACCCGGTCGTCAAGCAGCCCGGCGACAAGGTGCTCTCGGGCAGCTTCGTCGTCGCCGGCGGCGGCGCGTTCACGGCGACGAAGGTGGGGCGCGAGGCGTACGCCGTGCAGCTCGCGGAGGAGGCGTCGCGCTTCACGCTCGTCCACTCCGAGCTGCGCAGCGGCATCAGCACGATCCTCAAGTACGTGACGTACATGATGATCCCGGCCGCCATCGGCCTGGTCATCAGCCAGCTCGTGGTCGAGAACGAGGGCCCGCGGGACGCCATCCGGCGCATGGTCGGCGGCATCGTGCCGATGGTGCCCGAGGGGCTGGTGCTGCTGACCTCGGTGGCGTTCGCGATAGGGGTCATCCGGCTCGGCCGCAAGCAGTGCCTCGTACAGGAGCTGCCCGCGATCGAAGGGCTCGCGCGGGTCGACGTCGTCTGCCTCGACAAGACCGGCACCCTCACCGAGGGCGGCATGGACGTCACCGAGCTGCGGCCGCTGGGCGGCGCGGCGGAGGCGGACGTCCGGCGGGTGCTGGGCGCGCTCGGCTCGTCCGATCCGCGGCCGAACGCCAGCCTCCAGGCCATCGTCGAGGCGTACCCGGACACCGAGGAGCTGCGCTGCACGGGGTCGCTGCCGTTCTCCTCGGCGCGCAAGTACAGCGGGGCGGCGTTCAGCGGGGACGGGGCCGGTGCGGGTACGTGGCTGCTGGGCGCCCCCGACGTGCTGCTGCCCGACGGCGACGCCTCCCTCGCCGAGATCGACGACCTGAACGCGCAGGGCCTGCGCGTGCTGCTGCTCGCCCGCGCCGTACGGGAGCTGGACGACCCGGAGGTGGCGCGCGGCGTCGAGCCGGCCGCGCTGGTCGTCCTGGAGCAGCGGCTGCGCCCGGACGCCGCCGACACCCTCGGCTACTTCGCCGAGGAGCACGTCGAGACGAAGATCATCTCGGGTGACAACGCGGTCTCCGTCGGCGCGGTGGCCGCGAAGCTCGGCATGGCGGGCGCGGACCGCACGGTCGACGCGCGCACGCTGCCGGCGGACCGCGACGAGATGGCCGCCGTCCTCGACGACAACGCGGTCTTCGGCCGCGTCAACCCGCAGCAGAAGCGGGACATGGTCGCCGCGCTGAAGTCCCGCGGCCACGACGTGGCGATGACGGGCGACGGCGTCAACGACGTGCTGGCGCTGAAGGACGCCGACATCGGCGTGTCCATGGGCTCCGGCTCCGAGGCGTCGAAGGCCGTCGCGCAGATCGTGCTGCTGAACAACAGCTTCTCCACCCTCCCGTCGGTGGTCGCCGAGGGCCGCCGGGTCATCGGCAACATCGAGCGGGTCGCGAACCTGTTCCTGGTCAAGACGGTCTACTCGGTGCTGCTCGCGCTGCTGGTCGTCGCCACGCAGGTGCCGTACCCCTTCCTGCCGCGGCACCTGACGCTGCTGTCGACGCTGACGATCGGCGTGCCGGCGTTCTTCCTGGCGCTGGCGCCGAACAAGGAGCGGGCGCGGCCGCACTTCGTGCGCCGGGTGATGCGGTACGCGATCCCGGCGGGGCTGATCGCCGGGACGGCGACGTTCGTGACGTACATGCTGGCGCGGACGCACTACTCCGGGCACGGGGCGCTGGACGCGGAGACGTCGGCGGCGACGCTGACGCTGTTCCTCATCGCGATGTGGGTGCTGGTGATCATCGCGCGGCCGTACACGTGGTGGCGCGTGGGGCTGGTCGCGACGATGGCGCTGGGGTTCGTGATCGTGCTGGTCACGCCGTGGCTGCAGGACTTCTTCGCGCTGAAGCTGGTGGGCGCGGAGATGCCGTGGACGGCGGTGGGGATCGCGGTGGCGGCGGCGGTGCTGCTGGAGTTCGCGTGGCGGTGGGTGACGCGGCGGTTCCCGGACTAGGGTCTGTCTTCAATCTCGCGTCTGCGGCTGGGGGCACCGCCCACGTGCGCGCAGCGCGCTGTGGGGGAGCCTGGCACGCACGCTCGCTGCGTTGTCGGGATCGACCGAATAGGCCCACTATGCGGTCGACCCTCCGCCTTGCGATCGCACGCACCAGACGCCGCGCCGCCCGCCCTTCGGGCGAACGACGCGAGATCGAAGACAGACCCTAGGGCGGTGGCCGGGTGCGGTCGGCGGTCGGGGTCGCGGATGGGGCTGTACGGGTGGGGCGTGCCGGTGAGGCGGCCCTGCCGAGGTGGTCTCGTCGAAGCGATCCGGTGAGGTGGCCCCGGTGAGGTGGTCCCGGTGAGGTGGCTCCGTTGAGGTGGCTCCGGTGAAGCTGTTCGCCGCCGTGGTCCCGCCCCCGGAGGTGCTGGCGGTGCTGGCGGAGGCCGTGGGACGGCTGCGCGGGCTGCCGGACGCGGAGCGGCTGCGCTGGGTGCGGCCCGAGGGGTGGCACGTCACGGTGGCGTTCTACGGGGAGGTGCCGGCCGGCTCCGTCGCGGAACTGGGCGAGCGGCTGGCGCGGGCGGCGCGGCGCCGGGGTCCTGTGCGGTTGGGGCTGGCGGGGGGCGGACGGTTCTCCGACACGGCGCTGTGGACGGGGACGGCCGGGGACGTCGGGGAACTGGGCCGGCTCGGGGCGGGCGCGGCGGCGGCGGGCCGCCGTACGCGAGGGGTGCCCGGGGCGCCGGGGCGCGGCAGGGGCGCCGGGCGCGGCGGGCGCGCCGGGCGGGGCCCGGAGCGCCGCTACCGCCCGCACCTGACCCTGGCGCGCCAGCGCCACGGCGGCGGCACGGACCTGACCCCGTTCACGTACGCCCTGCGCGACTTCGCCACCCCGCAGCGCGACATCACCACCCTCACCCTGCTCCGCAGCCACTCCCCGCCCCCGAACCACCCCGGCGCGCAACCCCACTACGAACCCGTAGCAGCCTGGCCCCTGGGCGCGGGCGGGGAGTAGTCGGCTCAGTCGCGCGGAAACTCGCCGGTCGCCAGCTTGAGCCCGGCGGGGGTGCCGGTGAGGTCGACGTCCACACCGAAGTCGAGGGTCGTCTCGACGTGGTACGCGCCGTCCTTGGGCAGGGTGTGGACGTGGCACTTGGCGGTGTACGGGTCCACGATCAGGTAAACGGGCACTTCTGCCGCTGCGTACGCTGCCTTCTTCGGACCGTAGTCGTTGGCCGCGGTGCCGCGCGAGACCACCTCGGTCACGAACTCCACGTCCTGTGCGCGCGGGCGGCCTTCGCCCTCGTGCCCGGTGCCGTCGGCCAGCCCGGCGATATCGCAGGCGAAGCCGTTGAGCGGGCCGGGGAAGTCGATGCGGACATCTGAGGTGAGGCGTTTCCGGGGGTAGCTCGCGCGGAGCTGCTCGATGAGGTCCATGGTGATGTCCCAGTGGGTGTCCCGCTGCGGGACCATGTAGATGGTCCCCTCGACGATCTCGACCTTGTATCCCTCGGGCGCCGGCAGCCGCTCCAGCCAGTCGAACATCGAGTCAAGGGTCAGTTCGTTGCTCACGTCGACCAATTCGATCCCTGTCGCTTGCTTGCAGTCGACAGTGCAACGATATGAATGATCATTCGACACGGCCCGAGCCGGGACCGTCACGGGCCCGCCGCTCCCCCAGGGGCGGCGGGCCCGTAAGCTCGTACGCGTGAACGCCAAGACCCGCATCCGCGTCGTGAGCGCCACGCTCGTGCTGATCTTCGCCGTCGTCGCCATCGCCGCCGCCTTCGGCGGCTGAGCCCCCGGCCTACCGGGCGCTCACCACGCGAACGCCTCCGGTGAAGGACCCGGGCCCGGGAAGATCTCGTCGAGCGACGCCAGCAGCTCGTCCGACAGCGTCAGGTCCAGCGCCGGCAGCGCCGACGTGAGCTGCTCCATCGTGCGCGGGCCCACGATCGGGCCCGTGACGCCCGGGCGCGTCAGCAGCCATGCGAGGGCCACCTCCGCCGGGTCCTGGCCGTGCTCGGCGACCAGGTCCTCGTACGCCTGCACCTGCTCGCGCACCCCACCGCGCGACAGCGCCCCCGCCGACCGCGCGCCGCCGCCCTCGCGCTCCTTGCGCAGCGCCCCGCCGAGCAGCCCGCCGCCCAGCGGGGACCACGGGATGACGCCGAGGCCGTAGCTCTCGGCGGCCGGGATGACCTCCATCTCGGCGCGCCGCTCGTGCAGGTTGTACAGGCACTGCTCGCTCACCAGGCCCAGTGAGTTGCGCCGCCGCGCCGCCTCGTTGGCCTGCGCGATGTGCCAGCCGGCGTGGTTGGAGGAGCCCGCGTAGAGGATCTTGCCCTGCTGGACGAGGACGTCGACCGCCTGCCAGATCTCCTCCCAGGGCGTGCGCCGGTCCACGTGGTGGAACTGGTAGAGGTCGATGTGGTCCGTCTGCAGCCGCTTGAGGCTGGCGTCGACCGCGCGGCGGATGTTGAGCGCCGAGAGCCGGTCGTGGTTGGGCCAGGTGGTGTCGGTGTCCGCCGCCATGGATCCGTAGACCTTGGTGGCGAGCACGACCTTGTCGCGCCGGCCGCCGCCCTGGGCGAGCCAGGAGCCGACGATCTTCTCGGTACGGCCCTTGTTCTCACCCCAGCCGTAGACGTTGGCGGTGTCGAAGAAGTTGATGCCGGCGTCGAGGGCCGCGTCCATCATGGCGTGGCTGTCGGCCTCGTCGGCGTGCGGCCCGAAGTTCATGGTGCCGAGCACGATCCGGCTGACCTTGAGTCCCGTACGTCCCAACTGCGTATACCTCATGAGGATCAAGCCAACTGCTTCGAGCGCGCTCGAAGCAAGTGCATCGTGCGCGCGTAATGCGGGGCGTGACCCCTGCCCGTACCGGCCCCCGTGCCCGCGCGGGCGCATGGCAGGCTTGGCGCCATGCGCGCCCACCGCCTGCCGACCGCCGCCGCCCTCCTCACCGCGGCGGCGCTGGTGACCTCCGCCGCGTACGCCCCGCCCGCCGCGGCGCAGGACGACGTGATACTCACCGACCCCCGCATCACCGAGTCCAGCGGCCTGGCCGCCAGCCGGCAGCACGACGGCGTGTACTGGACGCACAACGACTCCGAGGACGGCCCGTACGTCTACGCCGTCGACGGGGAGACGGGCGAGACGCTGGCCACGATCACGCTGCGCGGCATAGGAGAACCGCGCGACGTCGAGGCCATCTCCCTCGGGCCCGGCAACCAGCTCTACGTCGGCGACATCGGCGACAACATGGACGGCTCCTGGTCGTACGTGTGGATCTACCGCTTCCCCGAGCCGAAGCAGCTCAAGGACGCGACCGTGGACGCTGTGCAGTACGAGGCGCAGTACGACGACGGGCCGCGCGACGCGGAGGCGCTGATGGTCCACCCGAAGACGGGGCGGGTGTACGTCGTGAGCAAGAAGAAGGACGGCGGCGCGGCCCTGTACGCCGGGCCCAAGGAGCTGTCGACGGGGTCGATGAACATCTTCCGGCGGGTCGCGCCGGTCAACCTGTGGGTGACGGACGGGGCGTTCTCTCCGGACGGTACGCGGATGGCGCTGCGCAGCTACGTCGGCGGGCGGATGTACCGCTTCGAGGACGGCAAGCCGGCGGAGGACGGGCGGCTGGACGTACCGCTGCAGCGGCAGGGCGAGTCGATGACGTACACGGCGGACGGGTCGGCGATCGTCTTCGGCAGCGAGGGGGAGCAGAGCGACCTGGTCCGGCGGGAGGTCGAGGGGGGCGGCGACTCGTCGTCGGACGGTGCGGAGGGGTCCGGTGAGTCGGGCGGCGGCTCGGGCGGGGCCGGGGAGGACGAGGGCCGCGACCCGGTGAAGACGGTGCTGCTGGTGGCCGGGGGCATCGGCGCGGTGGTGGGGCTGCGCAAGCTGCTGGCGCGGCGCCCGCGCCCGGACTGACCGGACCGGAGCCCCCTAAGCCCTTCCCCAAGGCGCTCTCCCTCAGGCGTCCTCCCTCAGGCGTCCTCCCTCTGGCACTCCTCCGAGTGGAAGACCTTCGCCCCGGCCTGCGGCAGGGTCCATCCTGTCTCGCGGCGGTGTTCGAGCAGCGCCTCCAGGCCGTCGAGCATCCGCTCCGTGGCGAACTTGTACGTCTCCTCGTCCAGGGCCGAGAAGGAGTCCTCGGACAGCCCGGCGATCCTCGGGTAGCGCCCGGACTCCATCGCCGACTCCAGCGCCGGTGACTGCGCCTCCCAGAACTCCTGGTCGCTTATCCCGGTCCGCTCCTCCGCCTGCTTGGCGTTGACGTGCACCCGGGCCAGGCCGGCGGCGGTGGAGTCGAGCGAGGTGATGAAGCCGACCTTCTCCTGGTCGGTGAGCAGCAGCCCGTCGAAGCCGCTGAGGGCCAGCTCGAAGGAGTCCAGCCCGTTGGGGCCGAGCACGGGCCGGCCCTGGTCGACGTGGAGCAGCCACGGGTGTTCGAGGTAGTGCTCCCAGAACGAGTGGGCCAGCTCCCGCAGCCGCTCCCGCCAGCCCGGCCGGCTCTGGAAGCGCTCGACTTCCTCCGGCTCGATGGAGCCGACGCCGTCGAGCATCAGGTCGAGCAGCTCGGCCTTGCCGGGCACGTGCCGGTACAGCGACATGGTGCCGACGCCCAGACTCCCGGCGATCTTGCGCATCGAGACCGCCTCCAGCCCCTCGGCGTCGGCGATGCGGATCGCGGTGAAGACGATCCGGTCCACCGAGATGCCGGGTTTCGGGCCGCGCTTGCCGCGCTCGTCGATGCCCCAGAGCAGAGCCATGCTGCGGCTGAGGTCGCCGCTGCCACTGTGTTCCCTCGCCGCCATGGACCCGAGTCTAGCCACCGGCTTGCGATCTGCGTACACCGTATGCGTAAATGGGTACGGCGTACTCAGATAGGGGAGGAAGAGCGTGGAGGCAAGCTCGGCCGACGCCGTCGTGGCGGACGGCGTGCACAAGCGATACGGAGAGAAGCAGGCCCTCGCCGGCTTCGACCTGACCGTGCCGTACGGCACGGTCTACGGCCTGCTCGGCCCCAACGGCGCCGGCAAGACCACGGCGGTGCGGATCCTGTCCACCCTCATCCGCCTGGACGGCGGGCGCGCCCGCGTCGGCGGGCACGACGTGATGAAGGAGCCGGTCAAGGTGCGCCGGCGGATCGGCCTCGCCGGGCAGTACGCGGCGGTGGACGAGGTGCTGACCGGCCGGCAGAACCTGGAGATGTTCGCCCGGCTGTTCCACCTCGGCTCCCGGCGCGCCCGCGAGCGGGCGGCGGAGCTGCTGGAGCAGTTCGGGCTGACGGAGGCCGCGGACAAGGGCGCCAAGGAGTACAGCGGAGGCATGCGGCGCCGGCTCGACCTGGCGTCGAGCATGATCCTCGCGCCGGACGTGCTGTTCATGGACGAGCCGACGACGGGCCTGGACCCGCGCAGCCGCGGCGAGGTCTGGGAGGCGGTGCGGGACCTGGTGGCCGGGGGCACGACGGTGCTGCTGACGACGCAGTATCTGGACGAGGCCGACAAGCTCGCCGACCGCATCGCCGTCATCGACGACGGCCGGACGATCGCGGACGACACCCCGGCCGCGCTCAAGAACACGGTCGGCGGCGACCGTATCGAGGTCGTCGTCGGCTCGGCCGAGGAGATCCCGGACGCGGTGCGGGCCGTCGCCCGCGTCTCCGGCGCCGACCCGGCGATCGACCTGGAGGAGTTGCGGGTGCACGGCCCGGTCGCGGACCGGGTCGCGGCGCTGACGGAGGTGGCGCGCACGCTCCAGGACGAGGGGGTCACGGTGGACGACATAGCGCTGCGGCGGCCCACGCTCGACGACGTGTTCCTGAGCCTGACGGGTCACACGGCGGCGGAGCCGGAGACGGCCGGGACCGCCGGCGGCAAGGAGGGCAAGCAGGGTAAGCAGGGCAAGGGAGGCAGCAGGACGGGCAAGGGAAGCAAGGAAGGCACGCAAGGCCCGGAAGGCACGGAAGAGGGCAAGAAAGAGGAGGCCCCGGTCGTATGAGCACCACCGTCACCGAAACCGCGGCGGGGGAGAAGCGGCCCCGCCCCCCGGCCGGCGAGCAGGCCCCCGGCGGGGCGCTGAAGTGGGCGTTCGCCGACTGCTGGACGATCGTGCGGCGCGGCCTGCTGCACTACCGCAGGCAGCCGTCGAACATCGCCTGGCAGCTCGGCTTCCCCGTCGTCTCCGTGCTGCTTTTCGTGTACGTCTTCGGCAGCGCGATGGAAGGCGGCGCGGACGCCTACAAGTCGTACGCGATGCCCGGCATGTTCGCGATGACCATGGCCTTCGGGTTCATGAACACCGCCATGCTGATCGCCATCGACAAGGAGCACGGCATCACCGACCGCTTCCGCTCCATGCCGATGTCCCCCTCGGCCGTGGTCAGCGGCCGGGGCGTGTCCGACCTCATCGGTGCCGCGCTGGACCTGGCGGTGATGGCGGCGATCGCGCTGATCATCGGCTGGCGCTCGGACGGCTCGGTGCTGGAGACGGCGGCGGCGTTCGGGCTGCTGCTGTGGCTGCGCTTCGCGCTGATCTGGGTCGGGGTGGTGCTCGGCCTGCTGACGCCCAACCAGGAAGCGGCGGGGAACCTCTTCGCGGTCGCGTTCCCGTTCGGCATGGTCTCCAGCGTGTTCGCCTCACCCGCGGACATGCCGGGCTGGCTGGGCTCGATAGCGATGTGGAACCCGGTGTCGTCCACGGCCAACGCGGTGCGTGAGCTGTTCGGCAACCCCGGGCGGCTGGGCGACTCGTGGATCGAGCAGCACGCGATGCTGATGGCGCTGGTGTGGCCGGTGGTGATCACGGCGGTGTTCCTGCCGCTGGCGGTCCGCAAGTACCAGCGGCTGTCGCTCTGAGCGAGGCCCGTACGCCGGGGGCCCGGCGCGTTCCCGCGCCGGGCCCCCGGTGAGACGGACAGGTGTCAGATCCGCTCGACGACGTAGTCGATACAGCGGGTCAGGGCCTCGACGTCGGCCGGGTCGACCGCGGGGTACATCGCGATCCGCAGCTGGTTGCGGCCCAGCTTGCGGTACGGCTCGGTGTCCACGATGCCGTTGGCGCGCAGCGTCTTGGCGACGGCGGCGGCGTCCACGTCGTCGGAGAAGTCGATCGTGCCGACGACCGCCGACCGCTGGGCCGGGTCGGTGACGAACGGCGTGGTGGCCTTCGCCTCCTCGGCCCAGCCGTAGAGCGCCTGGGCAGAGGCGGCGGTGCGGCGCACGGCCCAGTCCAGACCGCCCTGCCCGTTCAGCCAGTCGAGCTGCTCGGCCAGGAGGAAGAGGGTCGCGAGGGCGGGGGTGTTGTACGTCTGGTTCTTGCGGGAGTTGTCGATCGCCGTGGGCAGCGAGAAGAACTCCGGCACGTGCCGCCCGGATGCGTGCACCCGCGCGGCCCGCTCCAGCGCGGCCGGCGAGAACGCGGCGAGCCACAGCCCGCCGTCGGCGGCGAACGACTTCTGCGGAGCGAAGTAGTACACGTCGGTCTCCGCCACGTCCACCGGCAGCCCGCCGGCCCCGGACGTCGCGTCGACGAGCACGAGCGCCCCGTCGTCGGCCCCCTCGACCCGGCGCAGCGGCATGGCGACACCGGTGGACGTCTCGTTGTGCGTCAGCGCGTACACGTCGACCCCGGCCTCGGCCCGCGCCTCCGGGTGCGTACCGGGCTCGGACGCGACGACCGTCGGCTCGTCCAGCCACGGGGCGAGCTTGGCGGCCTTGGCGAACTTCGAGGAGAACTCGCCGAAGGACAGGTGCTGCGACTTGCGCTCGATCAGCCCGTGGGTGGCGATGTCCCAGAACGCGGTGGACCCCCCGTTGCCGAGGACCACCTCGTACCCCTCGGGCAGCGAGAACAGCTCACGCACCCCGTCACGCACCCGCCCGACGAGGTTCCGCACGGGAGCCTGCCGGTGGGACGTACCGAGAAGGGAGGAACCGGTGGCGGCCAGGGCCTCGAGTGCCTCGGTGCGCACCTTGGAAGGACCCGACCCGAAGCGACCGTCGGCGGGCTTGATGTCAGCGGGAATCTCGATCTCAGCCACGCCCGAAGCCTACGGCGGGACCCCCCGCCGACGACGCTCCCGTCCACGCTCTGAGACGAGAACACCCACGTGGTGGGCGTCCGGCACCGCGGTCCCGGACCCGCCTTCACACCCGTGAGTGACCGCCGTCGACTTTGTGCGAGCAGGCGGCGGGAGCGCGACGGGGGGCCGCCGGGACGGACCGGGACGCCGTCGGGCAGCCACGTCCCTGTTGGGGGGCACCGGTCTCGTGGCGGCCGAGGTTGCCGGGGTGGCGGGGCGCAGCCGTCCGCCGGGGGGCCACCTCGGTGGCGGTGGGTCCCGGCGGGCGGGTGCGGGGTCAGCCGAGGGTGAGGGTGGCCGGGGTCGGGTTGGTGCCCGTCCAGGTGCCGTTGAGGCCGAAGGTGACCGAGCCGCCGTCCGGGACGTTGCCGTTGTACGGGGCGTTGGTGCAGGTCACTCTCGTGCCGCTCTGCTGGCACGTCGCGTTCCAGGCGTTGGTGACGCGCTGGCCCGCCGCGTAGTCCCAGGAGACCGACCAGCCCGACAGCGAGTCGCCGTCGCAGCTCACCGTCACCGCCGCGGTGAAGCCTCCGTTCCACTCCTGCGGTACCGCGTAGCCCGCGCTGCAGCCGTCGCCCGGGCCCGGCCCCGGGCCGGGGTCGCCGCCCAGGGCTTCGGCCACCGCGCTGTACGCCTGCTTCGGCTGGTAGCTGTCGTTCCAGAGGGTCGCCGAGCCCTCGCCGTCGAAGACGTCCGGCACCCATGAGTACTTGTCGGGGAAGCCCCAGACCGTTACTCCCGTGCAGCGGGTGACCGCCAGGCAGGCGTCGATGACGTTCGCGTAGTACTGCGACTGGGTGGCTTCCTTCTGCGAGCTGACCGGAAGCTGCATCCGTACGTCCAGCTCCGTGACCGCCACGTCGACCCCCAGGTCCGCGAACCGCTGCATGTTCTGCCGCAGGTCGTTCGGGAAGCCGTACTGGATCGCCAGGTGGCCCTGGATGCCGACGCAGTCGATCGGTACGCCCTGTGCCTTCAGGTCGCGTACGAGGTTGTACATCGCGGTGCTCTTCGCGTTGACGCCCTCGATGTTGTAGTCGTTGATGCACAGCTTCGCGTTCGGGTCCGCCGCCTTCGCGGCGCGCAGCGCGTGGGCGACGAAGTCGCGGCCCATGGCGTTGTAGAAGGGGCTGTTGCGGAACGTGCCGTCCTCGTTGAACGGCTCGTTGACGACGTCCCAGGCGGCGATGTCGCCCGCGTACCGGCCGGCGACCTGCGTGACATGGTTCTCCATCGCCGTACGCACCTCGCCGCTCGGCAGGCCGGAGACCCAGCCGGGGAGCTGGCTGTGCCAGACGAGGGTGTGGCCGCGGACGGACTGGCCGTTCTGCTGCGCGAAGTCGACGATCCGGTCGCCGGGGCCGTAGTTGAACTGGCCGCGGGACGGCTCGACGGTGTCCCACTTCATCTCGTTCTCCGCCGTCACCTGGCCGAACTCGCTGCCCAGGATCCCGGTGTACTGGGTGTCGGAGAAGTGCGATGTCGCGGCTGCGGAGCCGATGAACTTGCCGTGCGCCTGCGCGAGCTGGTTCAGCGAGGCGGCGGCGGGCGCGGGCTGGGCGGCGGCGGACTGGGTCGCGGCGGCCGTAGGCGGTGCGGCTTCCGCGGGGGCCGCCCCCTGCGCGGGTGCGGCGGCGCCGAGGCCGTACAGGCAGAGGGCGCCGGCGAGCGCGGCGAGCAGGGCCCGGGGGGTCCTCGGCCTGCTGCGGAGTCTTCGCATGTTCCCCTTCTTCCCCCGCGGGCGAGGCGCGGGCGGTGGTGGAGTGATGGCGCCGGATCCGTGCGTGCGGGTGTGCCGGGTGGGGGATGGAGCTTCGAAATATTTCGGGACTGATTTCGAATCTTTCTGGGGTCGGACGTTAGAGGCGCGAGTGGGGCACGTCAATACGCGCGGAGGGGCGGGGGTGTCCGGCACGCTGGGGCCATGGATACGCAGACGGGCGCGGACGCGGGTACGGACACCGGTGTGGATGTCGTGGCGCTGGAGCGGCGGCTGCGGGACGCCGTCAGGGGCGAGGTGGGGTTCCGCACCCGGGACCGGGCCCTGGTCACCATGGACGCCTCCAACTACCGCAGCGTCCCCCTCGGTGTCGTCGCGCCCCGCGACGCCGACGACGTCGCCGCCGCGCTGGCCGTGTGCCGCGAGTACGGCGCGCCCGTCGTGGCCCGCGGCGGCGGTACGTCCATCGCGGGCAACGCCGTGGGCGTGGGCGTCGTCCTCGACTTCACCCGGCACCTGAACCGGCTCGTCGACCTCGACCCCGGGACGCGTACCGCCGTCGTGCAGCCGGGGCTCGTGCTCGACCGGCTGCGGGACGCCGCGGCGGACCACGGGCTGACGTTCGGGCCTGACCCGTCGACGCACAGCCGGTGCACGATCGGCGGGATGGTCGGCAACAACTCATGCGGCTCGCACAGCGTCGCGTGGGGGACGACGGCCGACAACGTGCGGGACCTGGACGTGGTGACGTACCGGGGGCGGGCGGTGCGGCTGGAGCGGGACCTCGGGGTGCTGCCGGGGCTGGAGGAGTTCGTCGCGCGGCATCTGGCCGCGTTGCGGACGGGCGGACACGCGGGCCGGGTTCCGGCCGGGGGCGCGGACGCGGGTGTGCCAACGGGCGCGGCCGCGCCCGGCGTACGGGACGGCGGTGCCGCCCCCGGCTGGCCCGACCTCCCCCGCCGCATCTCCGGCTACGCCCTCGACGCCCTCCTCCCCGAGCGCGGCCCCGACCTCGCCCGCGCCTTCACCGGCAGCGAGGGCACCCTCGCCGTCCTCACCCGGGCCACCGTCCGCCTCGTCGAGGCACCCCCCGCCCGCGCCCTGGCCGTCCTCGGCTACGCCGACGAGTCCGCCGCCGCCGAGGCGGCCCCCGGGCTGCTGCCGCTGCGGCCCCTCACCGTCGAGGGCATGGCCGCCGACCTCGTACCCGACGCGCACGCGCTGCCCCGCGGCGGCGCCTGGCTGTTCGTCGAGACCGGCGGCGACACGCCCGCCGCCGCGCGGGCCGCGGCCGACGATGTGTGCCGCGCCGCCGACGCCGTCGACCACGCGGTGGTCGCGGACCCGGCCGCGCAGCGCACCCTGTGGCGTATCCGCGAGGACGCCTCCGGCACCGCCACCCGCATGCCCGACGGCAGCGAGGCGTGGCCCGGCTGGGAGGACTGCGCGGTGCCGCCCGCGCGGCTCGGCGCGTACCTGCGCGAGTTCCGCGCGCTGCTCGCCGCGCACGGGCTGCGCGGGCTGCCGTACGGGCACTTCGGCGACGGCTGCATCCACGTGCGGATCGACTTCGACCTGCTGACGGCCGGCGGCGTCGCCCGCTTCCGGGAGTTCTCGGGGGAGCTGGCGGACCTCGTCGTCGCCCACGGCGGTTCGCTGTCCGGCGAGCACGGCGACGGGCGGGCGCGTTCGGAGCTGCTGCCCGCGATGTACGGGGACGAACTCGTCGGCCTCTTCCGCGGCTTCAAGGACCTCTGGGACCCCGACGACGCCCTCAACCCCGGCGTGATCGCCCGCCCCGCGCCCCTCGACGCCGGCCTGCGCTTCGCGCCGCTGCCGCGCGGGCCGGTGCCGGTGGAGTTCGGGTATCCGCACGACGGCCCGGAGGGCGGCGACTTCGCGGCGGCGGTGCGGCGGTGCGTGGGGGTCGCCAAGTGCCGCAACCCGGCGGGGAGTCCGGGGGTGATGTGCCCGTCGTTCCGGGCCACGGGCGAGGAGCGGCACTCCACGCGCGGGCGCGCGCGCCTGCTGCACGAGATGCTGGCGGGGGAGGTCATCACGGACGGGTGGCGCTCGGAGGAGGTACGCGAGGCGCTCGACCTGTGCCTGTCGTGCAAGGGGTGCCGCAGCGACTGCCCGGTGGACGTCGACATGGCCACGTACAAGGCCGAGTTCCTGCACCACCACTACGCCGGGCGGCGGCGGCCGATGGCGCACTACGCGATGGGGCGGCTGCCGCAGTGGCTGCGGCTGACGGCGGCGCTGCGGGCGGCCGCGGCGGCGAACGCGCTGGCCGGGGTGGGGCCGCTGGCGGCCGTGGCGAAGCGGGTGGCGGGGCTGGCGGGGGAGCGGGCGATCCCGCCGATCGCGCGGGTGCCGCTGACGCGGTCGCTCGGGCGGGGCGTCGACGCGGATCCGGACGTGCTGCTGTGGCCGGACACCTTCACCAACTACCTGTCGCCGGAGGCGGGTACGGCGGCGGTCCGCGTGCTGCGGGCGGCGGGGCTGCGGGTGGGGCTGCCGCGGGGGGCCGGGAGGGTGTGCTGCGGGCTGACGTACGTCTCCACGGGGCAGCTGGACCAGGCCAAGAAGGTGATGCGCCGCACGCTGGACGCGCTGGAGCCGGCAGGCGGTGACGTGGCTGCCGGTACGGCCGCGGACGCCGCAGGCCCGCCGCTCGTCGTCCTCGAACCCCCCTGCGCCGCCGCGCTCAAGACCGACCTCGTGGAGCTGCTGCCCGACGACGAACGCGCCCCGCGCCTCGCCGCCCGTGTCCGCACCTTCGCCGAGGCCCTCGAAACCGCCGCCCCCGACTGGACCCCGCCGCGCCTCGACCGCCCGGTCACCGGCCAGACGCACTGCCACCAGCACGCGATCCTCGGCGACGCGGCAGAGCGGCGCCTGATGGCGAAGGCCGGCCTGGAGGGGCGACTTGCCGCGGGCTGCTGCGGCCTGGCGGGCAACTTCGGCTTCGAACGCGGCCATTACGAGGTCTCCGCGGCCTGCGCCGAGGACCAACTGCTCCCGGCGGTACGCAGTGCCCCGCAGCACGCGGCGGTCGTGGCGGACGGCTACTCCTGCCGCACCCAACTCGACCAACTCGCCGGCATCCGCGCCCGCCACCTGGCGGAACTCCTGGCGGAGGGCCTGCCGGAGGAGGAGTGATCAGTCGGAGGGGAACCTGTCGGTGCGGAGGACGAAGCCGAGAGGAGTCACCTTGAGATCCAGGGCCGCACCGAAAGCGACGACGACTTCCTTGACGTAGTCGCCGTCCCCGGGCTCGGTGTAGACGTGGCACTTGCGCTGATACGGATCGGCAATCAAGTAGACGGGCACGCCCGCGAGGGCGTAGGCGGTCTTCTTGGGGCCGTAGTCGTTCTTCCCGGTGCCGCGGGACACCACCTCGGCGACGAACTCGACGTCTTGGTGGCGCCAGCGGCCCATGCCGTCCGGCTTGGCGTCGTCGCGGAGCTTCGCCACGTCCGGACAGAAGGCGTTCTCCTCGCCGGGGAAGTCGATCCGCACGTCTGAGAAAACCTTGATCTTGCCGTCGAACGTCCTGTCCAGCGCGCGGATGATCTCAAGAATGATCTCCCAGTGAACGCTGCGCTGCGGCACCATGTAGACGACCCCTTCGACGACCTCGACGCGATAGCCCTCGAAGGCGGGGGTCCGCTCGAACACCTCGAACAGCTCGTCCAGGTGTGTCTTGTCGTCGGTGTCGGCCATCTCGATCCTGTCGTCGACGAGGGTCATTCCGGCTCTCCTCCCCGAAGCTCCGTGGGTGGCATGCTGCCGCTCCCCAAACGATACGTGCGGCCCCTCGGTCACGGGGAGTAGCCGATCAAATAATCGGGCAAGCGTGCTTGCTTGTTTTTGGGTCCCCTGCCACCCTACTGCGCAGTAGTCACGAGGGGAGCGCGCCATGGCGGGGCCGGAGATCATCTCGCTGCTCGACGACCTCCGCGACGAAGGCGCCGCGCTGGACGCCCTCGTCGCCGGGCTGCCGCCCGGGCGGTGGGCGCTCGACACGCCCGCCGACGGGTGGACCGTCGCGCACCAGATCGCCCACCTCGCGTGGACCGACCGCGCCGCGCTCGCCGCCGCCGTGGATCCCGACGAGTTCCAGCGGATGCTGGCGCACGCCCAGGAGGCGCCGTACGGCTTCGTGGACGACGGCGCCGCGAGCGGGGCCGCGCTGGCGCCCGAGGTGCTGCTCGGGCGGTGGCGGGAGGGGCGCGAGGAGTTGCGGCGGGTGCTGCTGGCGCAGCCGGCGGGGGTGCGGATGCCGTGGTTCGGGCCGGCGATGAGCGTCGGCGGCGTGGCCTCCGGGCGGCTGATGGAGACCTGGGCGCACGGGCAGGACGTCGCCGACGCGCTCGGCGTACGGCGGGAGCCCACCGCGCGGCTGCGGCACGTGGCCCGTATCGGCGTACGGACGCGGGACTTCGCGTACGCCGTCAACCGGCTCGCCCCGCCCGCCGCCGAGTTCCGCGTGGAGCTGACCGCGCCCGGCGGGGGCGGCGAGGTGTGGGCGTACGGGCCGACGGACGCCGCCGAGCGCGTCACCGGGCCCGCGCTCGACTTCTGCCTCCTGGCCACCCAGCGCGTGCACCGCGCCGACACCGCGCTCGTCGCCGAGGGCGCGGAGGCGGAGCGCTGGCTCGGCATCGCCCAGGCGTTCGCCGGCCCGCCGGGCGGCGGACGGGACCGGGCGGGCGACGCCGCCGGCGGCCCGGCCCGTACCGGCGGAACCGCCGCTCCGGAGGCCCGCCCGTGACCCTCCGCGTCGGCAACGCCTCCGGCTTCTACGGCGACCGCTTCGCCGCCGTCCGCGAGATGCTCACCGGCGGCGGACTCGACGTCCTCACCGGCGACTACCTCGCCGAGCTGACCATGCTCATCCTCGCCCGCGACCGCCTCAAGGACCCCGCCGCCGGCTACGCCAAGACCTTCCTCCGCCAGTTGGAGGACGGCCTCGGCCTCGCCCGCGACCGCGGCGTCACCCTCGTCGTCAACGCCGGCGGCCTCAACCCCGCGGGCCTCGCCGCCGCCGTCCGCGAGCTGTCCGTACGCGTCGGCGTGCCCGCCCGCGTCGCGCACGTCGAGGGCGACGACCTCACCGCCCGCGGCACCTGGCCCGGCGCCCTCGCCGCGAACGCCTACCTCGGCGGCGGCGGCATCGCCGCCTGCCTGCGCGCAGGCGCCGACGTCGTCGTCACGGGCCGCGTCACCGACGCCGCCCTCGTCACCGGCGTCGCCCAGGCCCACTACGGCTGGGGCGGCCCCGACGCCGGCGACCCCACCAAGCCCGACGACCCCGACCTCCACGCCCTCGCCGGCGCCGTCGTCGCCGGCCACGTGCTGGAGTGCGGCACCCAGGCCACCGGCGGCAACTACTCCTTCTTCACCGAGCACGACGTCCGCCACCCCGGCTTCCCCCTCGCCGAGATCGAGCCCGACGGCAGCTCCGTCATCACCAAGCACCCCGGCACCGGCGGCGCCGTCACCGTAGGGACCGTCACCGCCCAGCTCCTCTACGAGACCGCAGGACCCCGCTACGCGGGACCCGACGTCACCGCCCGCCTCGACTCCGTGCGCCTCGCCCCCGACGGCCCCGACCGCGTCCGCATCACGGGCGTACGGGGCGAGCCCCCGCCGCCCGACCTCAAGGTCGGCCTGTCCCGCCTCGGCGGCTACCGCAACGAGGTCGTCTTCGTCCTCACCGGCCTCGACATCGACGCCAAAGCCGCCCTCGTACGCGCCCAGATGGCCCCCGCCCTCGCCGGCGTCGCCGACGTCCGCTGGACGCTCGCCCGCACCGACCGCCCCGACGCCGACGTGCAGGAGGAGGCGTCCGCCCTGCTCCGCCTCGCCGTCCGGGACCCCGACGAGGCCGCCGTCGGCCGCGCCGTCAGCGGCGCCGCCATCGAACTGGCCCTCGCCAGCATCCCCGGCTTCCACGTCACCGCCCCGCCCGGCAGGGCGCAGCCGTACGGCGTCTTCGAGGCCGCGTACGTCCCCGCCGACGACGTCCCCCACACCGCCGTGCTGCCCGACGGCACCCGCGTCCCCGTCGACCCGCCGCCGCGCACCCGGGCCCTCGCCCCCGTACCCGAACCGCCCCTGCCGCCGCCCCCGCCGCCGGGACCGACGCGCCGCGCCCCCCTCGGCACCGTGGCCGGCGCGCGCAGCGGCGACAAGGGCGGCAGCGCCAACGTCGGCGTGTGGGCCCGGAACGACGCCGCCTGGCCGTGGCTGGCCCACACCCTCACCGTCAAGCGGCTGCGCGAACTCCTCCCGGAGACCGCCCCCTTCCCCGTCGTACGCCACGTCCTGCCCCGCCTCCGCGCGCTCAACTTCACCGTCGAGGGCCTCCTCGGCGAAGGCGTCGCCGCGCAGGCCCGCTTCGACCCGCAGGCCAAGGCGCTCGGCGAGTGGCTGCGCGCCCGGCACGCCGACATACCCGAGGAGCTGCTGTGACCGTCCTCGCCTCGTCGCTGGACACCGCGGGCCCGGACTACGCGGAGCACCGCGCCGCGATGCTCGACAAGCTCGCCGACCTCGACGCCGAGCACGCCAAGGCCGTGGCGGGCGGCGGCGAGAAGTACACCGCCCGGCACCGCGCCCGCGGCAAGCTGCTCGTACGCGAGCGCATCGAGCTGCTCCTCGACCCCGACACCCCGTTCCTGGAGCTGAGCCCGCTGGCCGGCTGGGGCTCGGACTATGCGGTGGGCGCCTCGCTCGTCACCGGCATCGGCGTCGTCTCCGGTGTGGAGTGCCTCATCACCGCCAACGACCCGACCGTGCGCGGCGGCGCGTCCAACCCCTGGACGCTGAAGAAGGCGTTCCGCGCCCACGAGATCAGCCTCGCCAACAGGCTGCCGTCGATCCACCTCGTGGAGTCCGGTGGCGCCGACCTGCCGTCGCAGAAGGAGATCTTCATTCCGGGCGGCGCGCTCTTCAAGCACCTCACGCGCTCGTCCGCCGCCGGCATCCCCACGGTCGCCGTCGTCTTCGGCAACTCCACGGCGGGCGGGGCGTACGTGCCGGGCATGAGCGACCACGTGATCATGGTCAAGGAGCGCGCGAAGGTGTTCCTCGGCGGCCCGCCGCTGGTGAAGATGGCCACCGGCGAGGAGAGCGACGACGAGTCGCTGGGCGGCGCCGACATGCACGCCCGTACCTCCGGCCTCGCCGACTACTTCGCCGTCGACGAACCCGACGCCCTGCACACCGCCCGCCGCGTCGTCGCCCGCCTCGACTGGCGCAAGGCGCACCCCGACCCGCCGCCGGCCCCCCCGCCCGCGTACCCCGAGGACGAGCTGCTGGGGATCGTGCCGGGCGACCTGAAGGTGCCGTTCGATCCGCGCGAGGTGATCGCGCGGATCGTGGACGGCTCGGACTTCGACGAGTTCAAGCCGCTGTACGGGACGAGCCTGGCCACCGGCTGGGCGCGGCTGCACGGCTACCCCGTCGGGATCCTCGCCAACGCGCGCGGTGTGCTCTTCAGCGAGGAGTCGCAGAAGGCCGCGCAGTTCATCCAGCTCGCCAACCAGCGCGACATCCCGCTGGTCTTCCTCCACAACACCACGGGCTACATGGTCGGCAAGGACTACGAGCAGGGCGGCATCATCAAGCACGGCGCCCAGATGATCAACGCCGTCTCCAACTCCCGCGTCCCGCACCTGTCGGTGCTCATGGGCGCCAGCTACGGCGCCGGCCACTACGGCATGTGCGGCCGCGCGTACGACCCGCGGTTCCTCTTCGCCTGGCCCAGCGCCAAGTCGGCGGTCATGGGCCCGCAGCAGCTCGCGGGCGTGCTGTCGATCGTCGCGCGGGCGTCGGCGGAGGCGAAGGGCATGCCGTACGACGAGGAGGGCGACGCGGCGCTGCGGGCGATGGTGGAGCAGCAGATCGAGGCGGAGTCGCTGCCGGTGTTCCTGTCGGGGCGGCTGTACGACGACGGGGTCATCGACCCGCGCGACACCCGCACGGTGCTGGGGATCTGCCTGTCGGCGATCCACACGGCGCCGTACGCGGGCGTGCACGACGGCTACGGGGTGTTCCGACTGTGACCGCGCGACCGGCATCCACGTGGGAGGACCGATGATCCGCACCCTTCTTGTCGCCAACCGCGGCGAGATCGCCTGCCGCGTCTTCCGCACCTGCCGCGACCTGGGCATCACGCCCGTCGCCGTGCACTCGGACGCCGACGCGGGCGCGCTGCACGTACGCACCGCGCTGGACGCCGGCGGTGCGGCGGTCCGGCTGCCGGGGCAGACGGCGGCGGAGACGTACCTGCGGGCCGATCTGCTGGTCGCGGCGGCCGTCTCGGCGGGCGCGGACGCGGTGCACCCGGGCTACGGGTTCCTCTCCGAGAGCGCGGACTTCGCGCGCGCGGTGACGGCGGCGGGGCTGACGTGGGTCGGGCCGCCGCCGGAGGCCGTGGAGGCGATGGCGTCCAAGACGCGGGCGAAGGAGCTGATGGGCCTCGCGCCGTTCGACCCGTCGAAGGCGGTCGAGTCCGACCTGCCGCTGCTGGTCAAGGCGGCGGCGGGCGGCGGCGGCCGCGGCATGCGGGTCGTACGCGAACTGGCGCTGCTCGACGCCGAGCTGGCGTCGGCGTCGGCGGAGGCCGCGGCGGCGTTCGGGGACGGCGAGGTGTTCGTCGAGCCGTACGTCGAGGGCGGGCGGCACGTGGAGGTGCAGGTGCTCGCGGACGCGCACGGGGGCGTGCGGGCGCTGGGCACGCGCGACTGCTCGCTGCAGCGGCGGCACCAGAAGGTGGTGGAGGAGGCGCCGGCGCCGGGCCTGCCGGCGGGCGTGGCCGCCGAGTTGGAGGAGACGGCGGTACGGGCCGCACGGTCGATCGGGTACGTGGGCGCGGGGACGGTGGAGTTCCTGCTCGCGCCGGACGGGCGGGCGCAGTTCCTGGAGATGAACACGCGGCTGCAGGTGGAGCACCCCGTCACGGAGGCGGTGTACGGGGTGGACCTGGTGGCCCAGCAGTTGAGGATCGCGGAGGGCGAACCGCTGCCGCCGTCGGCACCGCGGCCGAGCGGCCACGCGGTGGAGGCCCGCCTCTACGCGGAGGACCCGGCCTCGTCCTTCACCCCCCAGACGGGCCGGTTCCACCGCCTGGAGCTCCCGGGCGCCGGGGCCGGAGCGCCCCATGTCCTCCGCCTCGACACGGGGTACGAGTCGGGTGACACCGTCACCCCGTACTACGACGCCCTGCTGGCCAAGGTGATCGTCCACGCCCCGACCCGCGCGGAGGCGATCCGGCGGCTGACGGCGGCGCTGCGCGGGGCGCGGATCCACGGCCCGGTGACGAACAGGGACCTCCTCGTGCGGTCGCTGGAGCACGAGGAGTTCACCGGCGCGCGGATGACGACGTCGTTCTACGACGACCACCTGGCGACGCTGACACACCCTCCGGCGGACGACGCCGGGCCCGCCCCCCTCCGACTCGCCGCCCTGGCCGCCGCGCTCGCCGATGCCGCCGCACGGCAGCAGGCCGGCGGAGCCGTGCTGCCCGCCCGCTTCGGGGGGTGGCGCAACGTGCCGTCGCAGCCGCAGGCGAAGGCGTACCGGGCCGAACCCGGCGGTGCCGAGGCCGAGGTGCGCTACCGGCTCACCCGCGACGGGATACGCGCCGACGACCTGCCCGGCGTGCGCGTGCTCTCCGCCGCCCCCGGGCGCGTGGTGCTCGAGGTCGCCGGCGTCGCCCGTGCCTTCGACGTCGCCGCGTACGACACCGCGTACGGTGCCGCCCCCGCGGCCCCGGACCCCACCGCCCCCGCCGCGTACGTCGACACCCCCCACGGTTCGTACGCCCTCCGCCCCCTCTCCCGCTTTCCCGACCCCCGCGCCGACACCCCGCCCGGCTCCCTCCTCGCCCCCATGCCCGGCACCGTCGTCCGGCTGGCCGACGGGATCGCCCCCGGACAGGCCGTCCGGCAGGGCCAGCCCCTCCTCTGGCTGGAGGCGATGAAGATGGAGCACAAGGTCACCGCCCCCGCCTCCGGCGTGCTCACCGCCCTGCACGCCGCCCCCGGCGGCCAGGTCGAGGTGGGCGCCCTCCTCGCCGTAGTCGAAGCAGAAGCCGAACCCGGACCCGGACCCGAACCCGCAGCGAACCCGTAGCCGCAGTCGAAGACGCCCCGTCCCGCGACCAGGAAGGCCGACAGCCATGACCAGTGCCATCCTCGAATCCCAGGAGCACCGCGACCTCCGCGCCGCCGTCGCCGCGCTCGGCGCGAGCTACGGCCGCGAGTACTTCACCTCCGCCGTACGCGACGGACGGCACACCGACGAGCTGTGGGCCGACGCCGCCAAGGCCGGGTACCTCGGCGTCAACCTCCCCGAGGCGTACGGCGGCGGAGGCGGCGGCATCGCGGAGCTGGCGATCGTGCTGGAGGAACTCGGCGCCGCCGGCTGCCCGCTGCTCATGCTCGTCGTCTCGCCCGCCATCTGCGGCACCGTCATCGCCCGCTTCGGCACCGAGGAACAGAAGCGGAGCTGGCTCCCGGGACTCGCCGACGGCACCCGCAAGATGGCCTTCGGCATCACCGAGCCCGACGCCGGGTCCAACTCCCACCGCATCACCACCACCGCCCGCCGCGACGGCGACGACTGGGTGCTGTCCGGCCGCAAGGTGTTCATCTCGGGTGTCGACATCGCCGACGCCACGCTCGTCGTCGGCCGCACCGAGGACGCCCGCACCGGCAAGCTCAAGCCCTGCCTGTTCATCGTCCCGCGGGACGCCGAGGGCTTCCAGCGCACGCGGATACCGATGGAGCTGCACGCTCCGGAGAAGCAGTTCGAGCTGGTCCTCGACGACGTGCGGCTGCCCGCCGACGCCCTCGTCGGCGACGAGGACGCCGGGCTCCTCCAGCTCTTCGCCGGCCTCAACCCGGAGCGCATCATGACCGCCGCGTTCGCGCTCGGCCTCGGCCGGCAGGCGGTGGCGCGGGCCGTCGACTACGCCCGTACGCGCCAGGTGTGGAAGGGCGGCGCCATCGGTGTGCACCAGGCCATCGCGCATCCGCTCGCGCAGGCGCACATCGAGTTGGAGCTGGCCCGGCTGATGACGCAGAAGGCCGCCGCGCTGTACGACGCGGGAGACGACGCCGGCGCGGGCGAGGCGGCGAACATGGCGAAGTACGCGGCGGCCGAGGCGGCGGCGAAGGCCGTCGACCAGGCCGTGCACACCCTCGGCGGCAACGGGCTCAGCACCGAGTACGGTCTTGCGCAGATGCTCACCGCGTCCCGCGTGGCCAGGATCGCCCCGGTCAGCCGGGAGATGATCCTCAACTACGTGTCGCACCAGACGCTGGGCCTGCCCAAGTCGTACTGACGCCGACGTACCGAAGGAGCACCCCACGCCATGACCGACGCACCCGCAGGGCCGGCCGCCGGCGCCGACGCGCCCGCGCCCCTCGTCCGGATCGCGCGCGACGACCGCGGCGTCATCACCACCCTCACCCTCGACTCGCCCCACAACCGCAACGCGCTCTCCACCCGCCTCATGACCGAACTGCACGAGGGCCTCGCCGCCGCCGCGGCGGACGACGACGTGCGGGCCGTCCTGCTCACCCACACCGGCAACACCTTCTGCGCCGGCGCCGACCTCGGCGAGGCCACGGCGGCCGCGGCCCCCACGGACGGGCCGCTGGCGCTGGCGCGGCTGCTGCGCGCGGTCGTGGAGTGCCCGAAGCCCGTCGTCGCGCGGGTCACCGGGCACGTACGGGCCGGGGGCCTGGGGCTGCTCGGCGCCTGCGACGTGGCGGCGGCGGGCACGGGCGCGACGTTCGCGTTCACCGAGGCGCGGCTGGGGCTCGCGCCCGCGGTCATCTCGATGCCGCTGCTGCCGCGCCTCGACGCCCGCGCGGCGGCCCGCTACTACCTCACCGGCGAGCGCTTCGGCCCGGAGGAGGCGGCCCGCATCGGGCTGGTGACGCTGGCGGGCGACGACGTGGACGCGCTGCTGGCACCGGTCCTCGACGGGCTGCGCGCGGCGTCGCCGCAGGGGCTGGCGGCGTCGAAGCGGCTGGTCACGGGCGAGGTGCTGCGCACGTTCGACCGCGACACGGAGCCGTTCGCGGAGCTGTCGGCGTCGCTGTTCGCGTCCCCGGAGGCCCGCGAGGGGATGACGGCGTTCCTGGAGCGCCGGGAGCCGAAGTGGTCCCGCTGACGGACGCCCCCCGCCAGCCGCGGGGCCGGGACCCGCGGCAGGACCGCAGCCGGGCGACGCGGCAGCGGCTGCTGGAGGCGGCGGTCGCGTGCCTGGCGGAACTGGGCTGGGGCGGGAGCACGGTCAGCGTGGTCGCGGAGCGCGCGGGCGTCTCGCGGGGCGCGGCGCAGCACCACTTCCCGACCCGGGAGGACCTGTTCACGGCGGCGGTGGAGCACGTGGCGGCGGAACGCTCGGCGGCACTGAGCGCACTCCCGCCGCGCGGCGGGGTGAGGACGGCGGCGCAGGGCGCTGACCGGGCGGGCGCGGCCGGGCCGGATCCCGTACGGGCGGACGGGCCGGATGCGATACGGGCGGACGGGGAGGATCCCGTACGGGCCGACGACGCCACCGCCGCCGTCGTGCGCGGCGTCGTCGACCTCTACACCGGGCCCCTCTTCCGCGCCGCGCTCCAGCTCTGGGTGGCCGCCGCGAACGAGGACCAGCTACGCCCCCGAGTCGCCGCGCTCGAGGCCCGCGTCGGGCGCGAGGCGCACCGCATGACGGTGGCGCTGCTCGGCGCCGACGAGTCGGTGCCGGGCGTACGGGAGACGGTGCAGGGCTTCCTCGACATGGCCCGGGGCCTGGGCCTGGCGACCCTGCTCACGGACGACAGCGCCCGCCGCGACCGCGTCGTGGCGCGGTGGTCGCACCTGCTGACGACGGCCCTGTCGGGCGCCCCGGCCCCCGCCTCCCCGCGGAGGCCCGGGCGCCCTGCTGCTCAGGCCGCGCCGCCCGACTCCGCGTAGCCCTCGATCTCCTGCGGCGACCGCGACCCCGGCCCCACGTACCGCGCCGACGGCCGTACCAGCCGCCCCGTGCGCTTCTGTTCCAGGATGTGCGCCGACCACCCCGCGGTCCGCGCGCACGTGAACATCGACGTGAACATGTGCGCCGGCACCTCCGCGAAGTCCAGCACGATCGCCGCCCAGAACTCGACGTTCGTCTCCAGCACCCGGTCGGGCCGCCGCGCCCGCAGCTCCGCCAGCGCCGCCTTCTCCAGCGCCTCCGCGACCTCGTAGCGCGGCGCGCCGAGCTGCTTCGCCGTCCGCCGCAGCACGCGGGCCCGCGGGTCCTCGGCGCGGTAGACGCGGTGGCCGAAGCCCATCAGCCGCTCGCCGCCGTCCAGCGCCCGGCGCACGTAGCCCTCGGCGTCGCCGGTGCGCTCGATCTCCTCGATCATCCCGAGCACCCGCGACGGCGCGCCCCCGTGCAGCGGCCCGGACATCGCGCCGACCGCGCCGGACAGCGCCGCGGCCACGTCGGCGCCGGTGGAGGCGATGACGCGGGCGGTGAAGGTGGAGGCGTTCATGCCGTGTTCCGCGGCGGAGGTCCAGTAGGCGTCGACGGCGGCGACGTGCTTGGGGTCGGGCTCGCCGCGCCAGCGGATCATGAACCGCTCGACGACCGTACGGGCCTTGTCGATCTCCCGCTGCGGCACCATCGGCCGGCCCTGCCCGCGGGCGGACTGCGCGACGTACGACAGCGCCATGACGGCGGCCCGCGCCAGGTCCTCGCGGGCACGCGACTCGTCGATGTCGAGCAGCGGGCGCAGGCCCCAGACGGGCGCGAGCATCGCCAGCGCGGACTGGACGTCGACGCGGATGTCGCCGGAGTGCACGGGGATGGGGAACGGCTCCGCGGGCGGCAGACCGGGTTTGAACGCGCCGTCGACCAGAAGACCCCAGACGTTTCCGAACGAGACGTGACCCACCAGGTCCTCGATGTCCACACCCCGATAGCGGAGGGCGCCGCCCTCCTTGTCGGGTTCGGCGATCTCCGTCTCGAAGGCGACGACTCCCTCGAGCCCGGGTACGAAGTCGGACATCAGGCGGCTCCCTACTGTGTTGCGTGCGCTGCGGTGGGGTGTGCAGCGGCGGTTGGGTCGGCCCCAGGGCGTGGTGTGGTGCGGGGGGTGTACCTGCTGGCCAGGCTCCGCGGCGCCATCGCTCGCGGTCCGGGGCGTGCATTCCGGGCCACCATAGCCGGGGGTGTGGGCTTTCTACAGTGGTCGGGCGGCTGTTCTGTCGGGTCGCGCACATGCGGGCGGGCGTGAGATCGGGCACACTCCACGGATCCCGGCCCGGAGGGTTACGGGAGGCGTCGAGCGGGCAAACTCCCGCGCCGCGACGGCCGCTCATACTGCAAGATGTGTGGGTGCGACATGTTGACGTTGACACCGAACGCTCCCTCGATCCGGCTGCCATGCGTGCGCGCTACCGCGCCGCTGGACTGTCGGAGGACTCCCTCGCCGCCGATCCCTTCGAGCAGTTCGGCCGCTGGTTCACGCAGGCCGCCGAGAGCGGGCTGCACGAGCCCAACGCGATGGTCGTCTCCACCGCCGACGCCGAGGGCCGGCCCAGCTCCCGGACCGTGCTGCTGAAGCACGTGGACGAGCGGGGGTTCGTCTTCTACACCAACTACGGTTCGCGCAAGGGCCGCGAGCTGGCCGCCAACCCCCATGTGTCGCTGCTCTTCCCCTGGCACCCCGTCGCCCGCCAGGTGATCGTCGCGGGGGCGGCGGAGCGTACGGGCCGGGACGAGACGGTGGCGTACTTCCGCACCCGGCCGCACGGCTCGCAGTTGGGCGCGTGGGCGAGCGAGCAGTCGTCGGCGGTGGCGTCGCGGGCGGAGCTGGACCGGATGTACGCGGAGCTGGCGGACCGCTATCCGGAGGGCGAGCAGGTGCCGGCGCCGCCGGAGTGGGGCGGCTTCCGGGTCAGGCCGCGGACGGTGGAGTTCTGGCAGGGCCGCGAGAACCGGCTCCACGACCGCCTCCGGTACGTACGCACCGAGGGCGCGGCCGGCGGCTGGACGGTGGAGCGCCTCTGCCCGTAGCGGTGCGGGCGGCGTCCGGGGCGGCGGTGCACCCGCGCACCCGTACCCGCCGGGAAAAAGGGCGACCCGCGGCCCATTCCCCTTCAGGGGAGCCGGTCGGACGTACCGGCGGACCGCGGGTCGGGTGAACTGCTTGGGATAAGGGCCGGCTGGGCGCGTCCTAGGCGCCCCGGTCCGGCATTGCGCTCAAGCGCGACGGCGGACCACTAGCCCGCAGTCACCTCACGCGTCCGGTACTTCATCATCTGCCGAACCACCTCCCTTCTCGTGTGCCTCACACACTAGGCACGCCTCTGCGGCCACTCAACTGATTTCTGCTGCGCAACGATTTCGGCGGAATGGGGTGTGTGCTGCGTCACGTTCGAGTTGAATGATCCGGGTGCACCACACCACGCACACGACGCCGCGGCGAGCAGGGGGTGCCTGATGAGCGCGACCCGGCGTACCAACCGGGACCGCAGGAACGCCTCCGGCGAACAGGCCGCGGACGCTCCGGAAGCGGGAGACGACGCCGCCGGGTCCCCGCCTGCGGCGGCGGACGCGGCGGCAGCGGACGCGCCGGCGCAGGACCGCCGCGCCGCGGCCCCCGACCTGCTGGTGGCGCTGCTCGACGGCATGGACGCCGCCCTGTGCGCCTTCGACGCCGACGGCGTCGTCACCCACTGGAACCGCGAGGCCGAGCGGCTGCTCGGCTGGACCGCCGCCGAGGCCGTCGGCCGCCGCGGGCTGGCCGGCTGGGCGGCCCGCGCGGAGGACGCCGCCGAGATGGAGGCGCGCCTGATGGGCGCGATGGACGCGCCGGGGCGGCAGGTGCAGGAGTTCGCCCTGGTGCGCAAGGACGGCGGCCGCGTGCTCGTACGCACCCAGACGTCCGCCGTCCGCCCGGGCAGAGGCGGGGCCGGCGGCGAGGCGGGCGGTGTCGCGGTCGGGGTCTACTGCGCGTTCAGCGAGGTCCACGCGCAGATGGACCTGGAGCGGTCGATCGCCTTCAGCGAGGCGCTGTGCGAGGACGCCGCCTGGGGCGTGCTCCTCGTGGACGCGGACCTGCGGCCTGCGCTGGCCAACGGCCAGGCGGCGCGCGTGCTGCGCGCCCGGCGCTCGGGGCTGCTCGGGCGCCCCTTCGGCGAGCTGCTGGAGCAGGGCGCGGAGGAGGTCGAGAGCGCGCTGCAGCACGTCCTGGCGCAGGGCAGCGCCGCGGTCCCCGCCGACGTGTGGGTGACGGTGCGCGGCGAGGCCGGCGGCGATCCGGCGGCACGGCGGCGCTGCCTGCGCGGTGCGTTCGTACGCCTCGCCTCGCCGCTGGCCGAGCACCCGGTGCCGCTCGGCGTCGGCTGGCTCTTCCAGGACGTCACCGAGGCGAAGCTCGCCGAGGACGCGGCCTCCGTGCTGCGCTTCCGCGACCACCAGCTGCACCGCGCCTCGCGCGCGGCGGCCGAGTGCGAGGACCCGATGGAGGCGGCGACGGTCTACCTGGACTTCGCGCTCGCCGGCTTCGCCGACCACGCGCTGGTCGACCTGGCCGCCGCCCCCGCGGAGCCCGGCTCACCGCCCGGCCCCGGCGCCCCGCACGACGCGGGTGCGCCGCCCGGCCCGGTGCAGCTCACCCGGGCCGCGGCCACCCCCGCCGAGGGCCCGGGACCGTGCCTGCCCGCCGGGCCGCACGGCTTCCCCGTGCGCTATCCGGCCGGGCACCCGGCGCTGCAGGCCGTGGAGCGCGGCGGCACGGTGCGCGCGGGCTGCGGCGGCGTGGACCCGGAGGTCGCGGAGGGCTGGTCGGTGGCGCGGAAGTGGCCGCCGGGCACGATGCACGCGCTCTGCACGGTGCTGCGCAGCCGCGGCCGGACGCTGGGGGTCGTGACGTTCCTGCGCGGCGGCGGCCGGCGCGGCTTCACGCGGCAGGACGCGGCGTACGCGGAGGACGTGGCCGTACGGGTCGCGGCCTCGCTGGACCTGGCGGAGCTGCTGGGTTAGGGAACCGCCCGGGCGGGGCCTGGCGACCGTGCTCAGGGGCCGGGCGCAGATCGTCTTTTTCCCGCAGATCGGCGGCGATAGTCAGGCGAAGAGAACGCGGCAGGTCCACTTGTCACTGGGATGAGTCAGAATTGGTGCAGGGCCACCGCACGAGAAATCTAGGGGCACGCATGTCCGGACTGATCGACACAACGGAGATGTATCTCCGCACCATCCTCGAACTCGAAGAGGAGGGCGTCGTCCCCATGCGCGCGAGAATCGCGGAGCGGCTCGACCAGAGCGGCCCCACGGTGAGCCAGACCGTCGCCCGCATGGAGCGGGACGGCCTGGTGCGCGTGGCCGGGGACAGGCATCTGGAGCTGACGGGAGAAGGGCGCATGCTCGCGACCCGGGTGATGCGCAAGCACCGCCTGGCGGAGTGTCTGCTGGTCGACGTGATCGGCCTGGAGTGGGAGCACGTGCACGCGGAGGCGTGCCGCTGGGAGCACGTGATGAGCGAGGCGGTGGAGCGCCGCGTGCTGACGCTGCTGAAGCACCCGACCGAGTCGCCGTACGGGAACCCGATCCCGGGCCTGGAGGAGCTGGGCGAGGAGGCCGAGGCGGACCCGTTCCTGGACGAGGGCATGGTGAGCCTGGGCGCGCTGGGCCCGGACGCCGGGACGGTGATCATCCGCCGGATCGGGGAGCCGATCCAGAAGGACTCCGCGCTCATGTACACGCTGCGGCGGGCGGGTGTGCAGCCGGGCGCCGTGGTGAGCGTGACGGACTCGGCGGGCGGCGTGCTCGTCGGCAGCGGCGGCGAGGCCGCCGAGCTGGACGCCGAGGTCGCTTCGCACGTCTTCGTGGCCAAGCGCTAGATCCGTTCGGGCCAGACCTGTGGCGGGTTTGCGCCGTACCCGCGGTTGGCGTTAAGCGGACCGCGGGATTCCTGTCCGAACGGCAGCGCACCGGGGCCGGGCGTGCCACGCTGTCGCTGACGTCACCAGGGAGGGGTGGGTCATGCCGCTGACATATCCGGACGCCCGTGCGGCTTCCGGAGGTGTGCCGAGGGCCCCGGCGCCTGGCTCGCCGGGGCCCCGCCTCCCCGTACCGACCCGGAGCCCCGAGCTCCCAGGGTCGTCTCCCCACGGACCCGATGTCCCCGATGCGGGTCCGCCTCCCGGTCTCTGTCTCCCCGCGACGATCGCGGCCAATCCCCGGCCGTGGTCACTCGAACGAGGGGTGTTGGGGCCCGTACCGCGGTGTTCGAATAGATATTCGATAGCCTGAGCTTCGCCGAACGGATTGGGGGTGTCGGCACATGGTTCGTCGTATCAACGTGACGGGGGCGGGTGGGCTGCGTCTCGCCGCCTGGGAGTACGGAGACCCGCCGAAGCGCGGTGCCGACCGCATCGTGGCGCGTGCGCGGTCCGCCGCAGCCCCGGCCGGGGGCCCGCCGGGCACGGCCCCGCAGGACCGCCCCGGCGTGCTGTTATTGCACGGCCTGATGGGCCGCGCTTCCCACTGGGCGACCACCGCCCGCTGGCTCTCCGGCCGCTCCCGCGCCATCGCGCTCGACCAGCGCGGGCACGGACGCAGCGACAAACCGGGGGACGGCCCGTTCGACCGCGAGGCGTACATCGCGGACGCCGAGGCCGTCATCGAACAGCTCGACCTCGCGCCCGTGGTCCTCATAGGCCACTCGATGGGCGCGCTGACCGCCTGGCAGCTCGCCGCCCGCCGCCCCGACCTGGTACGCGGGCTGGTGATCTGCGACATGCGGGCCTCCGCGCTGGGCGCGGCCTCGCAGCGCGAGTGGGAGGAGTGGTTCCGCTCCTGGCCGACCCCCTTCGCCACGCTCGCCGACGTCCGCAGGTGGTTCGGCGAGGACGACCCCGTCCTGGAGCGTCCGCGCCCCGCGCGCGGCGAGTTCTACGCCGAGGTGATGGCCGAGCGCGCGGACGGCTGGCGCCCCGTCTTCTCCCGCCGGCAGATGCTGCGGGCCCGTGAGACCTGGGTGCACGACGCGCACTGGGAGGAGCTGGCCCTCGTGCAGTGCCCCGCCCTGGTGATCCGCGGCATCGACGGCGAGCTGGGGCGGGCGGAGGCGCAGGAGATGGTGCGCGTCCTGCCCCGCGGGGCGTACGCCGAGCTGGAGGCCGGCCACCTGCTGCACCTGGAGGACCCCGAGGCGTTCCACCGCGCGGTGGAGCCGTTCCTGAAGGACGTGCTCACGCCGAAGTGACGGGGGAGCGGGGCGCGTTGCCCGCCCGCTACTCGCCGACGAACCGGAAGGTCGACGTGATCGCGTCGAACACGTCGAAGAACGAGTCCGCCAGGTCCAGCACCTGGCTGCTGCCCGCGACCAGCGCCACCTTGCCCTCCTGGCCGGGAACCGGGATGAAGGTCTGCATCAGCACGGCGCGGATCGTGCGGTCGTCGCCGGGGATCTTGACGTCCTCGACGCCCTGCGTGCGGGCCGCGGTGCCGATGCCCTCGATCTCGACCGTCGAGACCTTCCGCCAGGCGTCGCCCTCCTTCTTCGGCCGGATCTGCTTGATCTGGCCCACGATCAGCGCCGGGTCGGTCGGCAGCAGCTCGCCGCTCTCGGTGCGGGCGCCGATGAGGGAGACGGTGATCGAGCCGGTCACCGGCACCTCGCCGCCGAAGGTCTCCGCCATGCAGCCGCAGTACAGGGCGCCGGAGGCCCAGGCGTCCTTGGCGGCCTTGCGCAGGAACGCCTCCAGCACGCCGCGCTGCTCGGCCAGTTCGGGGTTGCGGCGGACCCGGTCGTTGACCATCTGCCGGATGCCGTCGTCCCGGGACTCGGGCCGTACGTCGAACTCCCACCACGACTCCGGCACCCGGATCCGGAAGCCTCCGCGCTCGATCGTGAGCGCTTCCATCCAGCGGCTCATGCTGCCCCCTCTGTCGCACGTGTCGCACGCCCCGTCGCGCGCCGTGCCCCGCGGCCGGGCCGCGGCGGCGTAGTTATCCACAATCCCGGATACGCGCTGTTCCCGCGAAGCCCGGGGCGGATATCGTTTCGTAGACCCTAGTGTCCGAGCTGAACGCATTTCCGCGGGGGGAAAGCCGGGGAACAGCCGGGGACGTTCGAGGAGGATCAGCGTGCGCCTCACCCTGACCGTCGTCGATCCGCTCGGGGGCGACCGTGCCGACGTCGTCCTCGACGCCGAGGCGGAGTCGTCCGTCGGCGACGTCGCCCGCGTCCTGGCCGGGCAGCTCGACTCGCCGCCACCGCCGGCCGCTCCGGCGGCGTACGGCGCGCCGCAGGCCGTCCAGGTCCCGGCCCAGCATGCGCAACAGGCCCAGCACGCGCACGTCCAGGCAGCTCCGGCGCAGGCGCCCGGCGGCTGGGCCGCGGCCGGCCCGCCGCCGGCGGCCGCGCCCTTCGGCGCGCCCGGCGCCCCGCCGCAGCAGGCAGGACCGGTGGCGCCCGCGCCCCCGCCCGTCTTCGTCGACGGCTTCGCCGTCGACCCCGGCCTGCCCGTCGCCCAGTCGCCCCTGCGCGAGGGCACGGTCGTCAGCCTCTACGACCCGGTGGGCTGCCCGCCCCGCGAGGTCACCGGCCTGGTCGAGCTGCGCGTCGTCGGTGGCCCCATGGCCGGCGCGGTGCACCGCCTGGGCCTCGGCCGCGTCGACGTCGGCAGCGGCAACGCGACGCACATCCGCGTCGGCGACCCGGAGTTGCCCGAGCGCGCCTTCAGCCTCACCGTCTCCGCCGACGGCACGTGCAAGGTCCACGTCCACGGCGACCAGGAGAAGGCCACCCTCGACGGCACCACGTTCGCGGAGCTGGCCAAGCCCAGGGAGAAGTCGGACGACGACGACACCCGCAGGGCCCGCAGGCGCCGCCGCCGCGAGGCCCGCCGGGAGGCGCGCCGCAGCCGGCGCTCGGGTGCCCCCGCGGCCCCGCCGCTGCCGCAGGAGCCGCCGCAGAGCAAGGACGCCTGGCCGTACGGGTCCCAGGTCGCCGTGGGCAACTCGCTGTTCGAGCTGGTGCGTTACGCCCCGCCGGACGCCGCCGTCGCCGTCTCCGACGACGGCGCCGGGCTCGACTACAACCGCCCGCCGCGCCTGCTGCCGCCCGACCGCGAGACCCGCTTCAAGCTGCCCGCGCCGCCCAAGGAGGGCCAGGCCCGGCCGCTGCCCTGGCTGATGGCGCTGATGCCGGCCGTCATGGGCGTGACGATGTGCCTCGTCATGGGCCGCTGGTACTACCTGCTGATGGCGTTCATGAGCCCGATCATCATGATCGGCAACTACTTCATGGACAAGAAGCACGGCCGCAAGTCCCACGTGAAGGCCGTCGCCGAGTACAAGGAACACAAGGCCCGGATCGAGAAGGACGCCCGCGACGCCCTCGTCGCCGAGCGCAACGAGCGGCGGCTGGGCGGCCCCGACCCCGCGCTGCTGCTCTCCACCGCCACCGGTCCGCGCACCCGGCTGTGGGAGCGGCGCCGTACCGACGCCGACCACCTGCTGATCCGCTTCGGCACCGCGGAGCTGGACTCCGAAGTCCTGCTGGAGGACCCCGAGCAGGACGAGCACCGCCGCCAGGTGCTGTGGAAGATCCAGGACGCGCCGGTCACCGTGCCGCTGCGGCAGGCCGGCGTCCTGGGCATCGCCGGCGCCGGCGACACCCCGCGCTCCCTCGGCCGCTGGGCCGTCGCGCAGGCCGCGGTCCTGCACAGCCCGCTGGACGTCCAGTTCTACGTGCTGACCGAGCCCGGCGGGCAGTCCGGCTGGGACTGGATGCGCTGGCTGCCGCACGCCCGCCCGCCCGGGGAGTACGACACCAACGCGCTGGTCGGCACCGACACCGAGACCGTCGCCGCGCGCATCGCCGAGCTGACCCAGCTGCTCGACGCCCGGCAGAAGGCCGCCAAGGACCAGCGGGCCAGCGGGCCGACGTCGTTCAAGGACCCCGACATCGTCATCGTCTTCGACGGCTCGCGCCGGCTGCGTTCGCTGCCCGGCGTGGTGCGGCTGCTGCGCGAGGGCCCCGCGGTGTCGATGTTCGCCATCTGCCTCGACTCCGAGGACCGCTTCCTGCCGGGCGAGTGCCAGGCGATCGTCGTCGCCGAGCCCAAGCCGGAGGAGCACGGCCCGCGGGCAGTCGCCGCGCAGGGCATCCCCATGCAGCAGGTGGCCGGGGCCGGCGGGCCCGGCGGCGCCGGGGGCTTCCCCCCGTTCCAGGTCGGCGCCTGGGGCACCGGCCACTCGCAGGACGCCGCGCAGCGCGCCGCCGCCGCCGACGGCACGGGGCCGATCCGGCTCCGCGTCGAACAGGCCGGCGCGGAGCGGCGCCGCGGGGTGCGCCCGGACTTCGTCTCGCCCGCGTGGTGCGCGCTGGTGGCGCGCGGCCTGTCGCCGGTGCGCGACATCAGCGGCGAGGCCGAGGACGCGGCCATCCCGTCGTCCAGCAGGCTGCTCGACGTGGTGGAGCTGGAGCCGCCGACCGGGGACGCCATCGCCGCCCGCTGGCAGATCGGCGGCCAGTCGACGACCGCGGTCATCGGCGAGTCGTACGACGGCCCGTTCGCCATCGACATCCGCAAGGACGGCCCGCACGGCCTCATCGCCGGCACCACCGGCTCCGGCAAGTCCGAGCTGCTGCAGACGATCGTCGCGGCGCTCGCGGTGACCAACACCCCCGAGAACATGACCTTCGTCCTCATCGACTACAAGGGCGGGTCCGCGTTCAAGGACTGCGTCAAGCTGCCGCACACGGTCGGCATGGTCACCGACCTCGACAACCACCTCGTCACCCGCGCCCTGGAGTCGCTGCGCGCCGAGCTGCACCGCCGCGAGCACATCCTCGCCGACGCCGAGGCCAAGGACATCGAGGACTTCCAGGACCTGCTGCGCCGCGAGCCCGGGAGGTACGCGCCGCTGCCCCGGCTGCTGCTCGTCATCGACGAGTTCGCCGCCATGGTCCGCGAGCTGCCCGACTTCGTCACCGGCCTGGTCGACATCGCCGCCCGTGGCCGTTCCCTCGGCATCCACCTGATGCTCGCCACCCAGCGCCCCAGCGGCGTGGTCTCCCCGGAGATCCGCGCGAACACCAACCTGCGCATCGCGCTGCGCGTCACCGACGGCGGCGAGTCCGCGGACGTCATCGACGCCCCGGACGCCGGCTTCATCGCCAAGTCCATGCCCGGCCGCGCCTATGTGCGCCTGGGCCACGCCTCCCTCGTCCCCTTCCAGTCCGGCCGCGTCGGCGGCCGCCGCCCCGGTGCCGCCGACCCGGCGACGGCCCGGCCCTGGGCCGGCCGTCTCGGCTGGGCCGAGCTGGGGCGCGGCGCGCTGAAGCGGCCCGCGGGCGCGCAGCAGGAGGAGGACGAGATCACCGACCTGAAGGTGCTCGTCGACGCGGTCAACGAGGCGAACGAGCGCCTGGGCATCCCCGAGCAGCACAGCCCGTGGCTGCCCGCGCTGCCCGACAGCGTCGAGCTGGACGCGCTGCCCGCGCCGCAGGGCGCAGGACCGCTGCCCCCGGCGCCGTACGGCATCGAGGACCTGCCGGCGCAGCAGGCCCGGCGCACCGTCGCCATCGACTTCGCCGACTTCGGGCACCTCATCGTCGGCGGCGCCCCGCGCAGCGGGCGTTCGCAGATGCTCCGTACGATCGCGGCCTCCCTGGCCCGTACGCACTCGATCGCCGACCTGCACCTGTTCGGCATCGACTGCGGCAACGGCGCGCTCAACGCGCTGACCCGGCTGCCGCACTGCGGCGCCGTCGTCAGCCGCAACCAGACGGAGCGCGCGGTGCGCCTCATCGGCCGGCTCAAGCAGGAGCTGGGCCGCCGCCAGGAACTGCTGGCCGCCGACGGCTTCGCCGACATCGCCGAGCAGCGGGCCGCGGCGTCGGACCCGGAGCAGAAGCTGCCCTACACGGTGGTGCTCCTCGACCGCTGGGAGGGCTGGCTGCCGACCCTCGGCGAGATCAACCACGGCGATCTGACCGACGAGATCTACGGGTTGCTGCGCGAGGGCGCGAGCGTCGGCATCCACATGATCATCACCGGTGACCGCAGCGTGCTCACCGGCCGGATCAGCACGCTCACGGAGGACAAGTTCGCCTTCCGGCTGCCCGACCGCTCCGACTTCTCCATGATCAGCCTCAACGCCCGCAACATCCCGGAGGACATCGAGCCCGGCCGGATGTTCCGCGCGGAGAGCGGTCTGGAGACGCAGATCGCGGTCCTCTCCGACGACCTGTCCGGTGCCGCCCAGGCCGCCGCCGTCGCCGCCATCGGCGAGGCGGCGACGGAGCGGGACGCGGCGGTGCCGCGCTCGCTGCGCCCGTTCCGCGTCGACGTGCTGCCCAGCCGCCTCGGCTTCGAGGAGGCGTGGGAGATGCGCGACGTGCAGGCCCAGGAGGGATCGAAGCTGTGGGCGCTGGTCGGCGTCGGCGGCGACGAGCTGATGGGCTTCGGGCCGAACCTGGCCGACGGCATCCCGGCGTTCATCATCGGCGGCCCGGCCAAGTCCGGCCGCAGCACGGTGCTGAAGTCGATGGCGCTGACCCTGCTCCAGCAGGGCGTGCGCCTGGTCATCGCCGCGCCGCGCCCGTCGCCGATGCGCGATCTGGCGGACCGCGAGGGCGTGTTGCAGGTCTTCACCGAGGACGACATCGACGAGGACGAGATGCACGACCTGCTCAAGCAGGCGTCCCCGGACGAGCCGATCGCGGTGCTGGTGGACGACGCGGAGATGCTGACCAACTGCGACGCGGGCGACGAGTTCAAGGCCATCTCGCGCCGCGGCGCGGAGCGCGGCTGGGCGCTGGTGCTCGCGGGCGACGAGGAGGAGGTCGCCTCGGGCTTCTCCGGCTGGCAGGTGGAGGCCAAGAAGGCCCGCCGCGGTGTCGCCCTGTCCCCGCAGGACCCGTCGGCGGGCGACCTCATCGGCATCCGGCTCAACCGCGGTTCGGTCGGCGACCAGGTGCAGCCCGGCAAGGGCCTGCTGCACCTGGGCGACGGCGAGCCGTTCGCGGTGACGACGCCGCTGGCGTGACTGCCGCCGCCGCGGCCGGATATGACCCTGCAACCGCGGGGGCGGCGGATTGCGTCTACGGTTGCGAGATACGAACGATGCATGACTGACGTCTCGGGGAGGGCCCTCGCGACGACGAGAAAAACGGGAGGGTAGCTGCCATGGGCAAGGCCGATGTCGATGTTACATATCAGGACATGCGGGATGCCGCCAAGCGACTCAAGGACGAGCGGCAGGACATCGACCGCAAGCTGGATGACCTGCGCAAGTACATCCAGAGCCTGGTGAGCGACGGCTACGTGACCGGTCGGTCCTCGAAGCAGTTCGACCAGTCCTTCGACGAGTTCACCACCGGTGCGAAGAAGACCATCGAGGGCCTTGAGGGAATGGGCGACTTCCTGAAGTCCGCCGCCGAGGCCTTCGAGAACCTGGACTCCGAGCTGGAGAAGGGCCTCAAGGGCTGACCTTCGCGATTCGGTTCGGTTCGTTTCGCTTGGCCGGGGCGCCGTGGCATCGTTGGTTCGGTGCGGCGGCGCCCCGCTTCGTAGGGACTGGGGGAGAGGCTCATGGGCAACGACGGCGACAGGCTGGCGATTCCGCTCAGCGAACTCGACGGTTTCGGCGGGCGGCTGCGCAGCATCAAGAACCGGATGAACCGCACCAAGGCCACCTTCGAGTCGTACCGCGACGACATCGGTGACGGCGGCGTGGTCGACAAGCTGGAGGACTTCGAATCCGGCTGGAAGGACGGCCGCGGCGACATCGACGACCAGTTGACGAGCCTGGCGGAGATGTCCGACACCGTGGTGCGCGAGGCCCACAAGGTGGACGTGGACCTGGAGAAGGAACTGCAGAAAGGCACGAAGAAGGAGGAGAGCCAGGTCGGCGGCGGCAAGCAGTGACCGCCGGAGCCGGGCCCTTCCTCCCGTTCCTCCCGCTCCTTGCTTCCCGTTACTCCCCGCTCTCCGCCGAGCCGCCGCCCGTGGGCACGTCGAAGCCGAAGGTGCGGCCGACGTGCGCGAGCCGCATGCAGTAGGAGTCCAGCAGGAAGACGGACGGCGTGGCGATCGTGACGTACGCGCAATAGCCGTACGGCGCCGGCACGACGAGCTGGAGCGACGCGAACGGGATCACCGGCCCCGCGGCCCCTGACTCGCCGGCCGGCAGGGTGAGCGAGCGCAGCGACGCCGACATCACTCCGGGCCCGCCGGGGAGCTTCACCGCCAGCAGCATGTCCTGCTCGCCCTGGAGCCCCTTGCCCAACTCGTAGTCCAGCTCCGCCGGTTCCTTCTGCCCGGCGAAGAACTTCTGCTCCTTGGCGCGGTAGATCCCCTCGGCCGCCATGAGCTGGTCGTCGTGGTCGCTGGGCCGGGCGGACACGGCGAGCAGCCCCATGGACAGCCGCTCCTCGCCCCCCACGTCCTCGGTGCCGGCGCACATGGCGGTCAGGACGGTCGTCTCGCCGCCCTCCTCCAGCATGGGCAGGAACCTGCGCATCTGCAGCCCGGCGGCCGCCAGTTCCTCCTCGTTCGCCTCCGGCATCAGCCGGCCCAGCGCCTCGTCCCAGCCCGCCAGGGTGTCCGCCTCGGGGAGGCGGACGAACTCGTCCGGCACCCGGTAGCTGAACGCGTACGGGACCTTGCGCGTACCCTCCCGTGTCGTCATGCCGCCGTCCCCATCTGCGAGGGGTTGAGCCCGCGGGTGAAGCTGTCGCCCGCCGACGCCAGCATCGCCGGCGGGTCGACCTGCGGCCCCAGCGGACCGGGCGCGACCACGTCGGGCTCCGGCGGCCGGTAGGCGGCCAGCGCGGAGATCGGCCCGACGACGGGGATGTCGGCGATGTTCCAGTTGCCGTCGGTCCACCGGCCGGGGTTGATGTTGGAGCCGATGGCGAAGCCCGCGCCGGCGATGGTGGCGGACCAGTCGACGAGGTTGCCCGCGGCCACGTGCGCCCAGCCCTGGCCCGACATGGCGAAGCCGCGCAGGGAGTTGGCCATGCCGCTGGGCAGCCTGGCCAGGTTGCCCCAGTTGCCGGGGCCGATCCGGCCGAGGGTGGCGGCGAGCCCTTCGGTGGCGCGCAGGTTCCGCCCGGCCTGTACCAGCGCCCGGCCGCCCTGCGCGAGCCGCGCCCCGGCGACGCTGAGGCCGCCGGCGAACACGCCGGCCGCGTCCCAGGCCAGGGTCTGCCACGTCATGCCCTCCGCGCCGCCGGCCAGCGCGATGGCGTGCGCCGCGAACGCCCCGATGCCGACGTACAGGCCGATCAGCGCCAGGCCCGCGATGCCGCCGAACGGGATGGCGAAGAGGCAGATGATGCCGATGACCATGGCGACGTCGGCCAGGATGTCGCCGATCAGCTTCCAGAAGTTCGGGTCGGTGATCGTGTCCCACGCGGCTTCGAGGAGGTTCCCGAGGTCGTCGAGGCGGCGCTCGAACCAGTTGGGCTCCGGCGGGGCGTCGTCCGCCGCGTTCTTGATCTGCCGCGCGGCCGTCTCGGCGTCGCCGTTGAACTCCGCGTTCAGTGTCCGCGCCCGGCCCCGGATCGCTTCCAGCTCGGCGTTCGCGGTGTCGAGCGAATCGCTCTTGCCCTTCTTGTCCTTCTTGTGTTCTTCCTTTTCCTTGTCCGTCATCCCCTCGGTGTCGCCCGACAGCCCGTCCAGCGCCCGCTGCGCCGTGCCGACGCGGGCGGCGGCGTCCTCGGCCTCCCGTTCCAGCTTGCGGGCGCGGCTCTGGTAGCCGGTCAGGCTGGTCTCCCACGAGGACAGCGCCCGGTGGGCGGCGTTGAGGGAGGTGAGGGCCTTCTCCAGATACGGGGGGATCTCGGACACGGAGTCGCTGAAGGCGTCGGCCGCCTTGCCGACCCAGATGCCGTCCGTCTCCCCGATCCGCTTGAGCTGGGACTGCGCGGTCCCGCTCTGGCCGGTGACCGCGCCTATCGCGGTGACGAGGCGGCTTACCGTGTCGAGGTCGCCGGGCGCCGGGTCGAAGCCCAGGTTCGTGAAGTCCTCCGGGCGCGTCACTTCTTGCCCGCCTTCTGCAACTCGTCGTGGAGCTTCTTGTCCAGCTTCTCCAACTCGTCGGCGGCCGTGACGACGAACTTCGAGACACCCTTCGTGAGCTTGGAGAGCTGGCCGAAGCCGTAGTCCCACGAATCCGCGAAGTCGTCGCACGCCGAGCGCAGCTCGTCGTGGCCGACGAGGCTCGCGTCGGTGTTCGCGATCTTCTTCGAGGACTCCTTCATGCGGTCCCCGCTGGACTCCAGGGTCCTGGCCATCGCCATGACGTCGTCATGGAAGAACCTCAGAAATGACACAAATCCCCCCGGAGGTCGGAACTGTTACCCAACCTAAGATGCCTGTCGCCGCATGATAGGAAGCGGAATAGGGCACGTACGGTTCCACACGAAGGACGGCGATGTCACTACGGCCGCAACTCCGGACCCAGCTCGGGGCGCTGCTGAAGGCGGGAGAGCAGGGCGCCGAGACGTATACGACGATCAACCCCTGGAACTCCCGGCAGACGTTCGCGGCCTTCGCCTACCTCGCCGAGCAGTACGGATACCGCTACGCGGGCCTCTCCGCGAAGCACGGCACGAGCCGCAGCCACCCCGTCTTCGCCTTCCGCCGCCTCCCGGACGCGGTGGAACGGGCGACCCGCACCCGCGCCCGGTACCCGGACGCCCCCCTGGGCGGCCCCCTCCCGGGTCTGGCGCCGGGCCGCGGGGCCGAGCCGCTGCCGGAGGCGCGGCAGGAGGTGGAGCTGCTGCACGCCCGGATCAAGGTGGACCTCTACGGCACGTCGCGCCGCGGCCGCCTGAGGATGCTCGCGGTGGCGGTCCCGCTCGGCGTCCTGCTCGCCCTGGCGGTCAACGGCGCCCTGGACCCGGTGCCGCTGGCGGTGGCGGGCGGGATCTCGGTGGCGTGGTGGCTGTACCTGTGGCTGGCGTCGGCCCTCATGCAGCGGGGGCAGCGCAGGTACAGCACGATGCTGGAGCAGGCGGGCATCGAGTGGCCGCCGGGGAACGCCCCCGGCTGACACCGCGTGCCGTACGGGCCGTCAGTCCCGGCTGCGGGTGAAGTCGCCCCTCGCTATGCGGGGGGCCAGGGGGTCGCGGGTCAGGGAGCCGTAGCCCGTGGCCGCCCAGACGCTGGACTCCGCGGGCACCTCGAAGTACGGGACCTCCCGGCCGGCCGCCGTGTCCGTCAGGACCTCCGGGGCGCGGCGTTCGCGGATCGCCTTGGCGCAGGTGCCGCAGGCGGCGACGTGGAGTTGGCGGCGGCTGCCCATCGGGCGCCAGCGGGTGCGGTGGGCGGCGCGGCCGTGGAGGGGGCTGAAGAAGCACAGCGGGAGCGGGGCGCTGCGCCGGGGGCGCGTGGTGCGGGCGGCTTCCAGGGCGTCGCGGCCCTCCGCGACCAGGGCCAGCACGCCGGCCAGGTCGGCGCGGCCGCGGGCGCCGTCGAGGACGGTACCCGCGGCGGCGTATGCGTCAAGCGCGGCGTGGAGGTGGGCGGCCCGGTCGGGGGCGCCGGCCTCCACTTCCCGTACCGCCTCGCCCAGGGCCACGACCTCCTCCTCCGCGCGGCGCCTCAGCTCCGCCTCGTCCGCGGCGCGGGCCGCCGCGAACACCGCCTGCGGCGTCGCGAACGGCGCCGCGGCGGTGCGGGAGCCGCGGCGGCGGAGGAGCACCCCGGCGGCGACGACGAGCGCGACCGCCACCGCGCCGAGGATCAGCAGCAGGGCTGAACCGCCGCCGTCCTCGTCCCCCTCCTGCTCCGGTTCTTCCGTCTTCTCCGCGGGGCCGGTGCCCGCGCCGAGGTCGGCCACCGCCTCGTCGTAGACCTCGGTGCCGTTGCCCGCGGCGATCAGGTCGACGGCCTTCTCCACGCGCGCGGCGAGCCCGGCGTCCCTCATCTCGTCCAGGTGCCCCACGGCGCCGACCGCGTCACGCGCCTGGTGCGCGTCGCCGGGCCACTCGAAGCCCGCCAGCCAGTCGGCCTGTTCGCTCGTCGTGACGAGGATCAGGTCCCCGCCGCCGAGCCGCCCCCGCACCACCTCCGCGAGCGTCCCGGGGTCCCCGGCGAAGTCGTCGCCCTTGGCGAGCGGCACGAGCACCACCTTGACGGGCAGCCCGGTCTCCTCGATCCGCGCGGCGAGGGCGCGCTGCCGCGCCTTGTCCACGGCCCCGGTGTAGGCGTCGTGCACGTAGACGGGGGAGTCGCGGAGCCGGTCGGCGATCCGCTCCCCGGGGCTGGGCGCCGCCTGGGCGGCGGCGGTGGGCAGGAGGACGAGCAGCAGCGCGGCCAGCGCGGCCAGCGTCGTCAGTGCGGCAACAGCCGCGCCGCGCCCCGGCGTCCCGCCGGCGCGCCCGGGTCCGTACTCAGTCGGGGACACCTGCGGCCTCCTGTACCTCGCGGATCAGTCGGGGGACTCCCTCGCCCGCCGCGCGCAGCGGGCCGGGGACCGTCTCGTACGGGACACGCGCCTGCCCTCGCGGCGCCGGGAGCGTGAGGCGCAGCGCGTGCGCCTCACGCGGGTCCGCCGCAGCCGCCGCGCGGCAGCCCGGGCAGAGCGGCACGGCGCGGGCGGGGGCTCCCGGTGCCAGGCGGGTGCGCTGCCTGGCGCGGGCGGGGCCGTGCATCGGGTTCAGCGTGCACAGGTGGACCGGGGTGCCGGGGCCGGCGAGCGTCGCGCGGCCCGCGCGGGCCAGGGCGATGGCCGCGGCCAGCGCCTCCGGGGGTGCGGCCGCGTCGATACGGCCGTCCTCCTCCGCGTCGACCAGCAACTGCGCCGCGTCCAGGCAGTCCCACACCCTGACCCGCACCGCCCCGCGCGGGTCGGCCGCCTCGAACTCCGCCGCCAGCGCCTCCAGTTCCGCGTGCGCCGTCCGCCTCAGGTACGCCTCCGAGGGGGCGGCCGGCGCCTCGTACAGCGGCCCCGGGCCGCCGGTGGCGCCGGCAGGCCCGCGCCGCCCGCCGCCGACGAGCCGCACCGCGCCCGCGACCAGGCCGAACGCCAGCCCCGCGGCCAGCGCCCCCACGACCAGCCCCGGTACGAAGTCCGCCGCGAACACCGACGGCAGCGCGTCCTCCGCCACCGGGTCCGGCGGGTCCATCGGCGATGGCGCCGCCCCCGGGTCGCCGCCCGGCCGCGCGCCGGTCAGCTCCTCGATGAGCAACTCCACCCGCTCGCCCAGCCGCAGGTCGTCGTCGTCCGCGTCCCGCGGCGGGTACCCGATCTCCCGCGGCAGCAGATAGAGGTCGACGTCCAGCCCGATCCCGTGGTCCACGGCCTGCACCTGGCCGCTGCGCGGATCGGCCAGCACGTAGACGCCGTCCTCGCCGACCGCCCGCCCGAGCGACTTCAGGAACGTGTCCCCCTGCCCGCCGGACTCGTCCTCCGGCGCGATCGGTACGGAGGCCACGTACACCGGGACTTCGAGGCTGCCGATCTTCCTGCGCAGCCCCGTCCGCTCCTCCTCGTCGATCTGCGCGGGCGACTCGGGGTCCACGTACACCGGGTCCTCGGCCAGCCCCGCCGACACGCGGTCCAGCCGGGCCGCCATGTCCGCACGCGTCGGCGGCGGGCCCGGGTCCGTCGTCTCGTCGTCGAACACCGCCGCCGCGCCCAGCGCGATGGCCCCGGCCAGCACCACCGCCGTCGCGACCGCAGCGCCCGCCCCGCCTCCGAGGGCACCCGCGACGCCGCCGCGGGCCCGGGACTCGGCGTCCGGGAGAGCCGCCCGCCGCGCCCGCCGGCGCAGCACGTACAGCACGAGCAGCAGCGCCAGCAGCGGCACCCCGGCGAGCAGGATGCCCGTCAGGAACGACTGGTTCTCCCGGTCGGTACGCGTGATGTGCAGCCGGTCCGGCTCCTCGTCCGGCGCGCTGCCAGCGTCGCTGCCGTACTTCTCCCGCGCCTCCTCCGCGCGCCCCGCCGGGTCGTCGTCGGTCAGCGCCTCCACGAAGCGCTGGAACGTCAGCAGCGGCCCGGCGTCGTACGGCAGTTCATACTGCGCGACGGTCGTCGCCGACTCCGCCGGCACGTCGACGCCGAAGGGCACCGCGGTGACGCCGATGCCGCTGCTGTCCAGCAGGACGTACAGCCCGTCCCGGCGCAGCCTGTCGTGCACCGCGCCGAGCAGCCGCTCGTCGAACGGGCCGCGCTCGGGCAGCAGTACGACGTACGTCGGCACACCCGCCTTCTCCGCGGTCTTCGCGAACTCCGGTGCGGAGGACCGCGCGATCTCGCGGGGGGCCTGGTCCGTCACGTACACCGGGTCCTCGCGCAACCGCTCCGCCAGATACGCCGCCTGCCCGGCGCCGTCCCCCTCCGCCCGGCCCGCGGCGACCGCGCCGCCCGCCGCCGTCCCGGGCAGGAGCGCCAGGAGCAGCAGCAGTCCGACGGCCACGGACCGGCGGGCGCCCCCGGCGCACGCCGACGCGGCCGCGGCCCTCACGGCCTTCACCATCCCCCCGGACCTCCCGAGCCCGCCGCGCACCCGCTGCCGCACCGGCCGTCGCATGTGTATCCCCCTTTCCCACCGGATCGTAGCGACGACCACCGACATCCGTAATCGCGCCCCGACGCCCGCGGAATTCCATCCATTTGACGAGTTGGCGAGTGCACATATCCGGATTCGCCAATACCCGGTCCGCTCGTCTGTCACAGAGGAGCCCGCCAACGGGCCCGCCGGCCCCCGCACCCGGCGCGCGCGTGGGCCCGTACGCCCGTCGGTGCGTGCCCCCCGCGCCCCTGCAAGCTGGTGATTTGCGGTCCCGGCACGGTTGTCGTCTCAGCTATCGGAACTGTCGATGGGCTGTGACGCTCTCGTTGCCTGACGCGGGTTGAGGGGGGTTTAGGCTACTGCTACGGTTCGATGGCTTGACAACCTGTTGCGGCGTTCTCGGCCGATCAGGTAGGGGAATTTCGGCCAGGAAACGGCGAGTTACGGGGTGATTCCGTGAAGACCAGGGAACGCACGGCAGCCGCGGGCGGCAGGTCGGCCGCCCCTGTTCCGCAGTCCGGCGACAGACTGCCGTTTGCTCCTCGCGAACGCAAACCGGCGCTGGCGGCACTGGCCGTGCTCCTGATCCTCGCCGGCGCGCTGGGCACCGCCGTGCTCGTGCTGCGCGCGGGCAACCAGGTCGCCGCCGTGCAGATCTCCGACCGCGTCCCCGCGGGCGAGGGCATCTCCGACTCGGACGTCGAGCAGGTGATGATGCCGAAGGACAGCGACGTCCCGTACATCCGCTGGGACCAGCGCAGCCAGCTCGGCGACTTCTACGCCACCACCGACCTCGTCCCCGGCAGCGTCCTGGTCCCCGAGATGATCCAGGAAGGCAAGGGCCTCAAGGAGGGCCAGACCGTGGTCGGCGTGACCATGGAGGCCGCGCAGATGCCCGGCGGCCTGGTCGACGGCGCCCGCGTCGACGCCTACTACGTCGGCGACAGCCCGACCACCGGCGACAGCGGCGACAGCGGCACCGGCTCCTCCGGCAGCGTCGCGGCCGGCGAGGTGCTCGCCGAGGGCGTCAAGGTGCAGAGCATCAGCCGCGGCGACGAGGGCACGGTCACCAGTGGAACCGTCACCGTCAATCTCCTCGTCGACAAGGCACAGGCGGGTCCTCTCGTGGCGGCGGCGTCCGAGAAGGAGATCGGCCTGACTCTCGTATCCAGCGGTAGCTGACGTCGTAACGGGTCTTCACGGGAGCGAGGGAACTCACCATGGCGCTGATCGCAGTCGCGGCCGACAAGGGCGCGCCCGGCGTGACGACGACCGCCGTCGCGCTGGCCGCCGTCTGGCCCCGGCGTGCGCTGCTCGCCGAGGCGGACCCGGCGGGCGGCGACCTCGTCTACCGCTCGGTCGGGCAGAACGGCAGCTCACTCGACCCGAACACCGGCATGCTGTCGCTGGCCGCCACCGCCCGCCGCGGCATCGCCGCGGAGCAGCTGTGGGACCACGCGCAGCCGATGTCCGGCGGGCTCGACGTCATCGTCGGCCTCGGCAACTCCGACCAGTCCGCCGGCCTCACCCGCCTCTGGCCCACGCTGGGCCGGGCGTTCGCCGCCCTCGCCGAGTCGCCGCACGGCGGCGCGGACGTGATCGCCGACTGCGGGCGCGTCGGCGTGGACTCGGGGACCGTCGAGCTGTTCTCGCACGCCGCGCTGGTGCTGCTGGTGGCCCGCGCGCTGCCCGAGCAGATCGCGCGGGTACGGGACCGGGCGTCGTCCCTGTCCGCGCGGCTGCACGGCACGCAGCGCGGCGCGGCGGCGCTGGGCACGCCGCTGATCGGCGTGCTGCTGGTCACCGAGCCGTCCGGCGCCGCGAAGGTCGCCGCGCAGGTCAACGACATGCTCACGGCGTCGCAGTCCGGCGCCCGGGTGCTCGGGGTGGTCGCGGACGACCTCGCGGGCGCCGAGCAGTTGGCGGGGCGGCGGCGCGGGCGCGCGGAGAAGTCGATGCTCGTACGCTCCATCCGCAAGGTCGCCAGCGACCTGCACCAGAACTTCGGCACCTCGCTGCTGGCCGAGCCGGCGGCCGCGGGCGCACCGCAGGCGCCGTACGGCGGCGGGGCGCCGCAGGCACCGTACGGCGGCGGCACCCCGGCCCAGGGGACGGGCGCCGTACCGCAGCAGGGCCACCCCGCCCAGCCGGGCCGGCCCGGACACCCGGCGCAGCAGCCCCACGGCCAGCAGCCCCCGGCGCCGGGCCAGCCCGGCCAGCCCGCCGCCCCCGGTCAGCACCCCGCCTACGGCGCCCCCGGCACCAACCCCGGCGCCAACCCCGGCCCGGGCACCGCGCAGGGCCCCGGCCCCCGCCATGGAGCCGCCCGATGACCAGCGGACCCGCAGTGGACCACGGCCTCGTCAAGCGCTTCCGCCAGGAAGCCGGCGACCGGATAGCCCGCCAGCGCCACGAGGACCAACTCGCCGGCGTCACCCCCATGTCCGCCGAGGACGAGCGGCACTTCGCCCGCGCCGTCATCGCGCAGATCCTGGAGGACTACGCCCGCGCCGAGATCAACTACGGCCGCACGCCGCTGGACGCCGAGACCGAGGAGGCGTACGCGGCGGCCGTGCACGCGGCCCTCTTCGGCGTCGGCCGGCTGCAGCCGCTGCTGGACGACCCCGAGGTCGAGAACATCGACATCAACGGCTTCGACCACGTCTTCGTCGGCTACGCCGACGGCCGCGAGGCCAAGGTCGATCCGGTGGCCGAGAGCGACGAGGAACTCGTCGAGCTCATCCAGATACTGGGCGCCTACTCCGGCCTGTCCTCCCGGCCGTTCGACTCCGCCAACCCGCAGCTCGACCTGCGCCTGCCCGACGGCTCCCGGCTCTCTGCGGTCATGGACGTCACCCGCCGCCCGGCGCTGTCCATCCGCCGTGCCCGCCTCGGCAAGGTGTTCCTCCCGGACCTCGTCGGCAACGCGACGATCTCCGCGGAGCTGGGCTCGTTCCTCACCTGCGCGGTGCGGGCCCGCAAGAACATCATGATCGCCGGCGCCACCAACGCCGGGAAGACGACGCTGCTGCGTGCGCTGGCCAACGAGATCCCCGCCCCCGAGCGGCTGATCACGGTGGAGCGCGCGCTGGAGCTGGGCCTGGACCAGTTCCCCGAGCTGCACCCCAACGTGGTCGCGTTCGAGGAGCGGCTGCCCAACTCCGAGGGCCACGGCGCCATCACGATGGCCGAGCTGGTGCGCAGGTCGCTGCGTATGAACCCGTCCCGCGTCATCGTCGGCGAGGTGCTCGGCGACGAGATCGTCACCATGCTGAACGCGATGTCGCAGGGCAACGACGGCTCGCTGTCCACGATCCACGCCAACAGCTCCTCCGAGGTGTTCAACCGCATCTCGACGTACGCACTCCAGGCCAGCGAGCGGCTGCCGGTCGAGGCGAGCCAGATGCTGGTCGCCGGCGCCATCGACTTCGTCGTCTTCATCGAGCGCCGCAACCTCTACCACCAGGGCGGCGGCCTCCAGCGCTCGGTCACCTCGGTGCGCGAGGTCAACGGCGTGGACGGCCGCGTGATGTCGTCCGAGGTCTTCAAGGAGGGCCCGGACGGACTGCTGCACCCGCACGCGCCGATCCACTGCATCGACGAGCTCATTCCGTTCGGATACCAGCCCAGCGGGGATTGGAGGTAGCGGCTCATGAACGGCTCGGTCTTCTCCGTCACGATGGGCTACGGGCTGCTCGCCGGCGCGGTGATCGGCGGCGGTGTCGCGCTGCTCATCGTGGCGATCCGCGGCCTGCCGGCGAAGCCGGAGCACGAGAAGCAGCAGGAGGGCGAACGGGCCGCGGAGCTGGTGCGGTTCGCCAGCCAGCGGGCGACGCTCGCCGCGGTCGCCGGGCTGCTGGTGCTGCTGCTGACCCGCTGGCCGGTCGCCGGCCTGGCCACCGGCGTGCTGGTGGCGTTCTGGGACAAGCTCTTCGGCGGCGCCGCCGCCGAGCGGCTGGCGATGAAGCGGGTCGAGGCGCTGGCCCAGTGGACGGAGTCGCTGCGCGACACGATCGCCGGCGCGGTCGGCCTGGAGCAGGCCATTCCGGCCTCCGCCCGGGCCTCGGCGCCCGCGCTGCGGCCGCATCTGGACGCGATGGTCGACCGGTTGCGCTCCCGTACGCCCCTGCCGGACGCCCTGCAGCACCTCGCCGACGACCTCGACGACGCCTCGGCCGACCTGATCATCGCGGCCCTGATCCTCAACGCCCGGCTGCGCGGCCCCGGTCTGCGCGAGGTGCTGGGCGCGCTGGCGAAGTCGGCGCGCGAGGAGGTCGACATGCGCCAGCGCGTGATGGCGCAGCGCGCCTCCACGCGGCGCAGCGTGCAGATCGTCGTCAGCGTCTCGGTGGCGTTCGTGCTCGGCCTGTCGGTCTTCAACCGCGGCTTCGTCGAGCCGTACGGCTCGCCGGTCGGCCAGGCGGTTCTGGCCTGCGTCTGCGGGCTGTTCGCGGCCGGCTTCTGGTGGCTGCGCAAGCTGTCGACGATCGAGACGCCCGAGCGCTTCCTGGCCGGCGCGAAGCAGCAGCCGCAGCAGGTCGCCTTCGTCCGGCCGCGTGAGGAGGTCTCCTGATGGAGTTCCAGGGTGCGGACACACTGACGTACTCCGTCGTCATCGGCGCGGTGATGGGCCTGGGCATCTACCTGCTCGTACGGGCCATCGCCCCCGGCCGCCGCGGCGCCGTCGCGACGGTCGCGCGGGTCGACGCGATGCGCGCCCGCGGCTCCGGCCGGACGACGACGTCCTCGCCGCACCAGAAGGAGGAAGGGCGCTTCGGGGGGCTGCGCGCGCAGGTGGGGGAGCGGGCCGCGGAGTTCTACCTGCGGCAGGGCTGGGAGCAGCGCTCGCTCCGCTCCGACCTGGCGGTGCTGGACCGGTCCTGGGAGAGCTTCCTGGCGACGAAGGTGCTGCTGTCCGCGGTGGGGCTGGTCTTCGGCCCCGGCGTGTACGCGCTGATCTCGGTGGCCGGCTTCGGCCTGAACCCGGTCATCCCGGTCTGGCTCGCGCTGGTCGCCGCCCTGCTCTTCTTCCTCCTGCCCGACCTGGAGGTACGCAGGGACGCCGCCGACAAGCGCAAGGACCTGCGCCGCGTGGTGGGCGCGTACCTGGACCTGGTGGCGATGAACCTGGCGGGCGGGCGCGGCCTGCCCGAGGCCCTGATGGCCGCGGCCGACATCAGCGACGGCTGGGCCCTGCGCAGGGTGCGCAACGCACTTGCCGACGCCCGGATCACCGGCACCAGCCAGTGGCAGGCGCTCGGCAATCTCGGCGACGAGCTGGGGATCGAAGAGCTGAAGGACCTGTCGGCGTCGCTGGCACTGGTCTCCGACGACGGCGCGAAGGTGCGCGAGTCGCTGGCGTCCAGGGCGGAGACCATGAGACATCGCGAGCTTGCCGAAATCGAGGGGGCGGCAGGCGAGAAGTCGCAGTCCATGCTCGTCGCACAACTACTGCTGTGCGCCGGGTTCCTGGTCTTCCTGGTCTATCCCGCGGCCATCCGCGTGCTGCAGGTCTGAGTCATCCCCCCGCTACGCAGAGAGGACGTAACGACGTCATGAAGAACCGCTTCACCAGCACCGGACACCCGACGATCGACTTCCTGGTCACCTTCCTGCGCGGCCGCGTGGAGCGGGCCCGCTCGGGCGAACTGGACCGCGGCGCCTCCGCCGTGGAGTGGGTGATCATCTCCGCCATCGTGGTGGCGATCGTCAGCGCGGTCGCCGTCATCATCAACCGCGCGCTGAGCGACGGTGCGTCGGATGTGGAGGACTGCATCCAGAACGCCGGCGCCGACGGCTGCTGAGCCGGCGGCTGACGGGGCGGGCTCACGGGTGGGTTGACGATCATGACGACGACGACACGGCGGCAGGCGCCGGCGTGGCTGCGGCGCAGGCTCGACGCCTGCCGCGGCGACGGCGGCGGCGGTGACACGGGGCCGGGCAGCGGCCGGCACGGCGTGGGCGGAGGCGACCGCGGCATGTCCGCGATCGAGTTCGTGCTGCTCACCCCCGTGCTGTACTTCATGATCTTCGCCACCGTGCAGTTCGGGCTGTACTTCTTCGCCGACCACGTCGCGCAGGCGACGGCGCAGCACGGGGCGCGCGAGGCGCGCAGGACCGCCGAGTCGAACCCGGGCGGCTGGCAGGGCCTGGCCCGGCAGGCGGCGCATGATCGGCTGAACACGGTCGGCCCGAAGCTGCTCACCAGCCCGGACATCCGGGTGTACGAGGGCGCGGACGACCGGGTCGGGGTGGAGGTGGAGGGCGATGTGGTCAACGTCTTCCCGTTCATCGACCTCAAGGCGCGGGCGGAGTCGGAGGGGCCGATCGAGCGGTTCGTACCGGACTTGGGATGACGGGGGACGGGGACGCATGGCTGTGAACGGGGCGCGCGGCGACCTGGGTGAGCACGGGGCCCGGGCGCCGGAGGGACCGGGAGAGCCGGGGGAGCAGGGGGAGCCGGGCGGGCGCCGTGACCTCCGGTCCGACCGGGGGGTGACGACCATCGAGGTGGTGATCCTTGCCCCGGTGATGTTCCTCTTTATCCTCGTCCTCGTCGCGTTCGGCCAGTTGGTCGACGGCCGCGGCGGGGTCGACGGCGCGGCGCGCGACGCCGTACGGGCCGCGTCCTTGCAGCGCACCGTCGGCGAGGCGCAGCGCGCCGCGCAGCGGGCGGCGGAGTCGCAGCTGGAGGGCGATGTGTGCACGGGCCCGGTGGACGTGGACCTGTCGGGGGACTTCGCGCCGCCGGAGCCGGGCGAGGCGAGCAGCATCATCACGGTCGAGGTGACCTGCGAGGTGAAGGGCCTGGGGATGCTGGGCCTGGACATCGACCCGCGGATGACGGGCTCGTCGTCCGCGCCGCTCGACCCGTACAGGAGGGCGGCATGAGGCGCGTACGGACCCTGGCCGCGCGGCTGCGCGACGGCCTTGCGCGGCGGTCGGACCGGCTGGACGAGCGGGGCTCGGGCGCGGGCGCGGTCATCATCTTCGCGTTCCTGTTCATGGCGCTGGCGGCGTTCGTCGTCGACGGCGGCCTGGCGATCTCGCAGCGCGAGCGGGCCGCGGACATCGCCGAGCAGGCGGCCAGGTACGCGGCGCAGGACACGGACAAGGAGGCGCTGTACGAGGGCCAGACCGAGTTCGAGGCTCCGATCCGGCACGAGAACTGCAACCGCCGGGTGCAGGAGTTCATGGCCCACGTGACGGTCCAGAACGGCGACGTCGAGTCCGCGACGTGCAAGGCAAAGGGCGAGACCTTCGTCGAGGTCGAGGTCGTCCTCAGCTACCGCCCGCTGCTGACGGGCCTGGCCCTCAGCGGGCCCCTGGAAGCCACCGGCAAGGCCCGCGCCGAACCCCGCACGGAGGTCGGCGAGCCGTAGGCCGCGCACGTCCGGCGGATCCGAGACCCGAGAGGCAGAGCCTGTGAATGAGCCCGAGCACGTCTTCGACCAGGTGCAGATCGGCAAGGGCCTGCGCCCCCTGGCGCAGCACGGCACGATCACCGTGGACAACGGCACGCTGAACCTCTTCGACTCGAACGGGCAGATCATCGACAGCGGTCCGGTGGCGGTGGCGGGCGCCGCCATGGTGCGCTTCACGCGCGGCAAGACCGTGGCACTGACGCTGAACGGCACCAAGTACAACGTCTCGCCCGGCTGGGGCAACCATGTCGGCACGATGGTGCTCCCGGGCACGACCGGCGACGTCAAGGACGCGGCCGCGCTGCTGGTGCACCTCGTGGAGACCGCCGGCGGCCCCGCGTAGCGGGGGCTGTGGGCCGTACGCGGGAGGCCGTCCTGCCAATCGGGGGAAATAGCCCCTCCTCGGCGAGCTACGCCCCAGACATCGGTCAGATAGTCATACAAACCGGACCGAGGCGACCGCCTCACTCCGATCGACTGTCAAGGGGCATCTGTGCTGAAGAGAACGAAGACCGCCGTCGCGCTCACCGCGGGAGCCATGGCGCTGGGGCTGCTGGGCGCGGCCCCCGTCGCCGCCACCACGGCGGGCCACACGCCCGCGATGAAGACCTGGGACGACTGGAGCCACTCGCAGCGCGGCGTGGTGATCGCCAAGCCCGGCATCCTGATCCGCTCGCAGCCCACCACGGCCTCGCACGAGAAGGGCTTCATCCCGCGCGGCGAGATCGTCTGGATCGACTGCAAGGTCGACGGCCAGGACGTGTGGGGCAACGCCATCTGGTACAAGATCAGCTCCCACAACGGCTTCATCGCCGCGCGCTACGTCAAGAACGTGGACCACATCCCGTACTGCTGACCGCGCGCGGGCACTGCCCGTACGCCCGGGCCGCCGGGGCCGCACCGCAGAACGCGGGGCGGCGCCGGCGGCCTTGCCGTGCGCGCGGGCCCGCCGCCGCCCCCCTCATGCTGCTCTGCCACCGTGCGCTGCACGGCCGCGGTGACGAGGTCGTGACGATGCAGTCACCTGCCTGGGCTCGACCCCCAAAACGGCCTTCGGTAACGTCAGGTGGGCAAGTACGGGGACGCCGCCCAGCGGCCTGCGCGCGAAACGCGCGCATCAGGGGGTCGCGGTCCGCGCCGCGCCGACCGGGAGGGCTCAGGACCAGCGATGGCACGCAGCAGTGCGAACAGGACTCCGGTACCGGTACGCATCCAGCGCCGTACCTTCGGCGACGTCATCAAGGCGTTCTTCGCCTTCCTCGCGCTCGTGGTCCTCGTCGTCGGCGTACCGGGCGCGCTCGCCTACTTCATCGGCTGGCCGCTGCCCGACTCCGCGCCCTCCGTCAGCATGCTCAACGAGGACGTGACCGCCGACGTCTTCGTCAAGGTCTTCGCGGTCGTCGTCTGGCTGGCCTGGGCGCAGTTCGCCGCCTGCGTGCTCGTCGAGGCCAGGGCCGCCGTCTCCGGGATGGGCATGCCGGGCCGGGTGCCGGGCTCCGGCGCCAGCCAGGCGCTCGCCCGCCAGCTCGTCGCCGCCGTGCTGCTGCTCACGGCCAGCGCCGCCAGCTTCGCGCCCGGCCTCTCCGACCTCGGCCAGCAGCTCGACCAGCACAAGCAGCCGCCGGTCGCCGCCGCCCAGCAGACCCCGGGCCAGCAGGTCGACACCGCCAGGCCCGCCGTGGACGTGGAGACGCCCCGGGGCCAGGGCGCCGGCGGCGAGGTGCAGAAGGACACCCGCGAACAGGCCGAGCGGGACACGAAGTTCTACCGCATCCAGCCGCCCGAGGGCCGCCACCACGACTCGCTGTGGGAGATCGCGGAACGCCACCTGGGCGACGGCCGCCGCTACGGCGAGATCTACCAGCTCAACAAGGACCGCATCCAGCCCGACGGCTCCAAGCTCAGCCAGGCCAGCCTCATCCGCCCCGGCTGGATCATGGAGATGCCCGCGGACGCGCAGGGCGGCGACCTGGTCGAGATGCCCGACGAGCGCAACGAGGTGTCCAAGTCCGAGGCCGAGCAGATCAACGAGTACGACAGGTCCAGCCCCACGCTCGACGAGCGCGACAAGGGCGGTGACGACCGGCAGGCCACCTCCGGCCGCGGCGAGCGCCTCGTGCCCGACACCCCGGCCGTCGACCGCGACGGCGGCGACCGCGGCGGCGAGCAGTCGGTCCAGCAGGTCCCCACCCGCGAGAGCGACGGCGGCGGCACCGGCACGGACTCCGGCGACCGCGGCGACCGCGGCGACCAGGCGGTCCCCGAGGTGCACAGCGACGGCGGCGGCATCGGCCTGCCGGAGGTGCTCATCGCCGCGCCGCTGCTCGCCGCCGGCGTGCTCGGCGCGCTGAGCCGGCGGCGCCGGCAGGCGCTGTGGCAGGCGGCGTTCCAGAGCGGCGGCGCCGGCCGTACGGGCGCGGAGCCCACCGGGCGCGCCGCGCTGGCCCGCGACGCGCTGCTCGTCGGTGCCGACCCCGGCGGCGTGCGGTTCCTCGACCGCGCCCTGCGCGGCCTGTCCGCGTCGCTGACCGAGGCCGCCCGCCCGCTGCCCACCATCTACGCCGCCTGGCTGACCGAGGCCGACCTGTACCTGCAGCTCGCCGGTGTGGCCGGCGAGCCGCCCGCCCCGTGGCGCACCGGGCAGGACCAGACGTTCTGGCGCATCGACCGCGCCGACATCGAGGGCTACCCGCAGCCCGAGGAGGGCGGCGACGCCGCCGCCCCGTACCCCGGCCTCGCCAGCCTCGGCACCCGCGAGGAGGCCCGGCTGCTGCTCAACCTGGAGGCCGTCCCCGGCATTGCCGCGGTCAAGGGCGCCCCCGCGGACCGGCTCGCCGTGCTGTCGTCGATCGCCGCGGAGCTGGCCACCAACGGCTGGTCGGACCGGATGTCGGTGACCGTCGTCGGCTTCGGCGAGCGGCTGACGGAGCTGGCGCCGACGCGCGTGCGCTACCTGGAGGACGTGCCGGCGCTCATCGAGGTCATGGAGGCCGAGTCCGCGCAGCGCGCCAACGCGCTGGGCAACGCGGGCCACGACAGCGTGCTCACCGGCCGCGCCGGGCAGACGGGGCGTACGCAGTGGGCGCCGCACCTCGTCCTCGTCGCCACCGAGCCCACCGCCGCCGAGGCCGACCAGCTCGCGCACCTCGCGGGCGGCTCCTCGCGCCTGGGCATCGGCTACCTCGTCGGTACCGGCCAGGAGGAACTGAGCGGCGCCTCCTGGGAGTTCGAGATCACCCGCGACGGGCGGCTGCGCGCCCCGCTGCTGGGCCTGGAGCTGGCCGCGCAGCGGCTGCCGCAGGAGCAGCACGAGGCGCTCGTGGAGCTCTTCTCGCAGGTGGAGGTCGAAGGCGCGGCGACCAGCGGCACGGACGGACGCGGGATCTCCGTCACGCGCGCGGCGGGCGAGGTCGGCTTCACCGTGGACCTGTCGGAGCAGGGGCGGCCCGCGGTGTACGCGCGGCTGCTCGGCTCGTACGAGATCGCCGGCCTGACCGAGCCGGACGGCGAGCGCAGCCCGCTGCTGCGCGAGGCGCTGGCGCTGCTGCTGTTCCACCGCGAGGGCGTGCACCCGCAGGTGCTCGCCGCCGCGCTGTGGCCGCGCGGCGTGACAGACGACGTGCGCGACGCCTTCGTCGAGCGGCTGGTCAACTGGCTGGGCCGGGACCCCTCGGGCGCGGCGCGGCTCGCGCCGGACGCGGACGGGCGCCTCGCGCTGTCCACGTCGGTCGTCTCCGACTGGGACGTGCTGCGCACCCTGCACCTCGAAGCGACCGACCCCACCAGGCAGTCGAGCCCGCAGACGCGCGAGCGGCTGCTGAACGACGCGCTGGCGCTGGCCGCGGGCCCGCTGCTCGCGGACCGGCCGCAGGGGCGGTACGGGTGGCTGTCCAACGAGATCGTGGAGGCCCAGCTGCCGCTGCTCGTCGCCGACGCGGGCCTGGCGCTCTCCGCGCTGCGCCGCGAGTCGGGGCAGGCGGACGGCGCGGTCGCGGCGGTGCAGGCGGCGCTGGTCGTCGCGCCGGCGGACGAGCGGCTGTGGAACGAACTGCTGCGCGCCGTCCACGCCACCGGCGACACCGCCCGGCTGGAGGCCACCGCCGCCGACCTGCTCGGCCGCGCGGGCGCCCTGCACGGCGCCCGCGGCCTGCCGCCGCGCACCGAAGCGCTGCTGGACGAACTCCTCCCGGCCTGGCGCGCCCAGGCCGGCTCCGCCGGGGCGGCGAGCTAGCCCCCTGCGGCGGGCCCGGCGGGACGCGGACGGCACCGGCCCGGACGCGGTACGGAGGCCGCATCGCCGGCGTCTGCGTGCGGTGGGGAAGACGCGGGGCAGGGACGGGCCCGGCATGTACGGGCGGCGGGCCGCCGCGTACGCGGCCATCGGCCGCCCGGCGCCTGCGACGCCGGGGGTCGGGCCGCCTTCGTCGGCCGTGCCCCCCGCGGGGAGCGCCTGACGCCCCCATGAACCGCGCCCCCCGCCCGGTGCTCCGGCGGCCCTCCGCCCCGCCCCCGTGCGCTACGCGCTGCGCCGCGGCCCCAGACGGTCCCGGCCGCACGCGTACGCCAGTGTGCTGATCAGGTCGGTCACGTCCGGCAGCCACGGGTCCGACACCGTCGGCCGGCGCAGCCACTGCACCGAGCCGCTCGTCCCGAACCGCGTCGGGGGCGCCGCCGCCCAGTCGCCCTCGCCCCGTACCGCCAGGTCCAGGGCGGCCGACGAGGCGTAGCCCAGCGCGTGCAGTCCGTCGATCACCTTCGCCGTGGCGCCCGGGAGCACGAAGAAGTACATCCGCCGGTCCGGCGCCGCCGCCACCGGCCCCAGTTCCCTGCGCTCCCGTTCCAGCCGCGCCAGCGCCAGGCACCCGGCGCCCTCCGCGATGTCCACGACGTCGAACGCCCGCCCGGTGGGCAGCAGTACCGCCGCCCCTGGGTGCTTCGACCACATGCGGCGCAGGGTGGTGGCGCTGGCCGTAGCGGCTGCCTTCCAGTCGCGCCGCGCGGGGTGCGCGCCCGGCGCGTGGCACGCCGCGTCGCCGCAGGAGCACCGCTGTGCGCCGGTCCCGTCGTCGGTCTCCATCCATGTGCCCGGCACGACGTCCCAGTGCCGGCCCTCCGCGTACCGCAGGGCTGCGGACAGCAGTTCTTCGCTCTGCCCGCGCGGATTCTCTTGTCGGGGTACGTGCGTCGCCTCTGCTCCCAGGGTCTCCTTCACGGACGGCTCAACTCCAGCCGTGAGCAGGGGTTACGGGCCTTCCGGGGGTTCGCCCGCAGCAACGTTGCGGCAGCGGGGCGCACGGATGCGCGGGTGGGGAGCATGGCGTTTTCCGCTTATTTCGCGGGAAATGATCGTCCTGGCGGTTCCGGCAGGAACCGGCCGAGCACGGCCCCCTGAGGGAGGACTACCCATGGCCGCCAGGCCAATCGAGGCACGCACGCCGAACGTACGACTTCAGGTGGTGATCGAAGAGGCCGGCTGCTCCAACGCGGGGCTGGCCCGCCGCGTCAACATGTGCGGCCGCGAACACGGCCTCGACCTGCGCTACGACAAGACCTCCGTGGCCCGCTGGCTGCGCGGTCAGCGCCCCCGCGGCCAGGCGCCCGCGATGATCGCCGAGGCGCTGGGCCGCAAGCTCGGCCGCGCGGTCACCCTGGACGAGGTCGGCATGGCCGACTCCCGGCACTCCGGCACCGCCCTGGGGCTCATCTACGCCCCGACCGTCACCGCCGCCGTCGAGCAGGTCTGCGAGCTGTGGCGCGCCGACGTGGGCCGGCGCGAGGTGCTGACCCGCGCCACCCCGGTGGCCTCCGCGCTCGTCGAGCCCAGCCGCGACTGGCTGATCAGCGCGCCGGGGCCGCCGCTCGCCCGCACCTCGGGGCGGTCCGTCACCCGTACCGACGTCACGGCCGTACGGGAGACCACAGCGACCCTCGCCGCCCTCGACCGCCGGCACGGCAGCGGCCACTACCGGCCGGTGACCGTGCACTACCTCAACTCCGTCGTCTCCGGCCTGCTCGCCGGCCGCTACGACGACGGCGTCGGGCGCGAACTCCTCGCCGCCGCCGCCCGGATGACCGAGCTTGCCGGCGGCATGGCCGCCGACACGGGCCTCCCGGGCGTCGCCCAGCGCTACTACGTCCAGGCCCTGCGCCTCGCCGACGCCGCCGGCGACCGCGCCTTCGGCGGCTACGTCCTGGCCGCCGGCATGAGCAGGCTGGCCGCCACGCTGGGCAACCACCGCGAGGTCGTCCAACTGGCCCGTACCGCCCGGGAGGGCACCCGCGACCGCGTGCCGCCGCGCGCCGAGGCGCTGTTCAGCGCCGCCGAGGCGCGCGGGGCGGCGGGGCTCGGGGACGAGGCGGCGTTCCGGGAGGCGGCGGCGCGGGCGCGGACGGCGCTGGAGCAGGCGGAGTCGAGCGGAACGCGCGGCGGTACGGCGACGGGCGCTGCGGGCCCGACGGCGCCTGCGGGCCCGGCGGGCCCCGCGGGAGCTGCGGGAGTGCCGGGCGTGCCGGGCGGCGCACGGGAGCCCGCGCGCGACCCGGCGCGCGGGCGCGAGCCCGCGTGGCTGGCCCGCTTCGGCCGTCCCGCGCTCGCCTACGAACTGGCCTGTGCCCTGCTCGAACTCGGCCGCTACGAAGCCGCGCAGCGGCGCGCGGAGGAGGCGCTCGCCGGGCTGCCGGAGTCGTCGGCGCGGCTGCGCTGCCTGGCGCTCGCGGCGCTGGGACGGGCGCAGAGCGGGCGGCGCGAGCCGGTGCAGGCGTGCCGGACGGGAACGCGGGCGCTGCGGCTGCTCGACGGGCTCGCCTCGGGCCGCGCGGCGGCCGAACTCGCGCGGCTGGCGCGGAGCCTGGAGCCGTACGAGGCGGAGCCGGCGGTCCGGGAGTTCGCCGCCCGGTGCCATGGGCTGGGCTCTTGGCTCACCGCGGCACCGAGCAGGTAGTGTCCGGACGGTCAGAGTCCGTACCCCTGAGGAGTCCCGTTGACCCACGACGGACACGGCAGCGAGCCCCGGCGCGAGGAGCGCGCGGGAGCGGTGCCCCCCGCGTCGGACGGCGCCGGGCCGCCCCCGGGCGGCGAGCCGTGGTGGGCGCAGGACCCGTCCCCGGCCGCGGCAGCCGCGGAGACCGAGGACGAGTCGACCCAGCAGATACGTCACCTCGGCAACCGTCCGGAGCGCCCGCAGCCCGCGGGCGCCCCCCCGGCCGACCCGCAGCCCTGGCCGCTCCCGGCCACTCCCGGGTCGGCGGGCGCGCCGGGCGGCCCCGGCGCGCTCGGCGGCCCGGAGGCCGCCGCCGCCACGGGCCACCCCACCGCCCCCCGGCCGCCGTACGGCGGCCCTCCGCACCAGCCGCCCGCGGGGCCGCCGCCGGGCGCGGCGGACGACGGGGCCGCGACCCAGCTCATACCCCCGGTCGCCGCCGCACCGCAGCAGAGACCCGGGGACGACGCCGACGCGACGCAGCTCATCCCCCCGCTCCCCGGTCCGTACGAGGGCCCCCTGCCCGGCGCCTACGACCCGCAGGCCGCCGGCGAGCAGCCGCCCCCGCACCCCGGCGCCCCGCCCGTGCAGCCCCCGGCGCAGCCCGCCGGCCAGCCGCCGTTCGCCCCGCCGGCCTTCGACGACGACTCCCCGCGCTCGCGCCGCCACGCGGCGCCGGTGCACACGCAGTTCGAGGGCCTGTTCCGCGACACCCCCGGCGGCCCCGGCGCCCCCGCCGGCGACCCCGGCGCCACGCAGCGGCTCCCCCCGGTCCGCCCCGGCGGACCCGCCGGCCCCGGGCCGGGCGGCCCCGGGGGCAACCCCCCGTACGGCGCCCCGCCCCACGCGCGCAGCCAGCACGCCGCCGGCCCGCCCCCGGGCCCGTACGGCAACGGCCCCGAGGGCCCCGGCGGCCGCTACTACGACGATGACGACGACCGCCGCGGCGGCATCCCCCGCTGGGCCGCCATCGCCATCGGCACCGCCGCATGCGCCGCCGTCGGCATCACCGCCGGCTGGCTCCTCAGCAGCGGCGACGGCGGCGGCGACACCGCCAGCGGCGCCACTCCGAGCGCCAGCGCCGACCAGGACCCGGGCGGCAAGGACGACGGCGGCGGCAAGGACGACGGCGGCGAGAAGCCGGTCAAGGACGACCCCGCCGAGGCGCAGGCCGAGGAGCTGGACGCGCTGCTGGCGGAGAGCAACGACAGCCGCGACGCGGTGATCAGTTCGGTCGCGAACATCCGCGAGTGCAAGGCGCTCGGCAAGGCCGCCAAGGACCTGCGCGACGCGGCCGGCCAGCGCCGCGACCTCGTCTCCCGGCTCTCCGACCTGAGCGTCGACAAGCTCCCGTCCAACGCCGACCTGACGCGCTCCCTGACCGACGCCTGGAACGCCAGCGCCTCCGCCGACGACCACTACGCCGCCTGGGCCGACGCCGCCAAGCGCGGCAAGGGCTGCGGCGGCGGCGGGAACCACCTGTCGGCGGGGAACGCCGCCAGCGGCGACGCCACCACCGCCAAGGAGGAGGCCGCCGGGCTCTGGAACCCGATCGCGGAGAAGTACGGCCTCACGCAGCGCCAGGCGACGCAGCTGTGAGCCCCGCGAACGGCACCGGGAGGGACGCCGGAGGTCCCGTCGGTGAAAGGGCTTCCCGCCGCGACCGCCGTTACTCCACCATGGTGCCCATGCCCATCAACGACATGCCGTGGTGGCGCTGGCGCGCCAATGTGCGCTCCGCGCTGCACATGCTCTCCGACCAGGATTTCCAGCGGGAGTACTGGGCGGCGGGGACGGCGGGGTACGGGGACGTCACCGACGCCGTCTACCGCCTCGTCGAGGACACCTGGCTGGACAACTGGTCGGCGGAGAAGTACGTCGGGACGATCTTCCGCGACTCCCGCGAGGCCGCGCTCGTCGACGTCGCCGTGCTGCGCGTGCTGCGCATCATGCACCAGGTCGGCGCGGATTCGCCGGTCACCGCGTACATGGAGAACCACGCCTGGCCCGAGGCCGTGCGCGCGGCGCGGGAGGCGCACGTACGGCTCGCGGAGAACGACGGCGACGATCCCGACGCCCCGCCGCGCTCCCTGGAGGTGCTGGCGATCATGACGGGCGCCGCCTGACGGGTGTGGGATCGTAGGCCCATGAGCGAGTACGTACTGACGCTGTCCTGCCCGGACAAAAAGGGCATCGTGCATGCAGTCTCCAGTTATCTCTTCATGACGGACTGCAACATCGAGGACAGCCAGCAGTACGGCGACCCCACCACCGGCCTGTTCTTCATGCGGGTGCACTTCTCCGCCGAGTCGCAGGCGAACGTCGAGAAGCTGCGGGCCAGCTTCGCGGCGGTGGCGGAGTCGTGGGCCATGGACTGGCAGATCCACGAGCGGGGCACCAAGATGCGGGTGCTCCTCATGGTCAGCAAGTTCGGGCACTGCCTCAACGACCTGCTGTTCCGCGCCCGCATCGGCGCGCTGCCGGTGGAGATCGCCGCCGTGGTCTCCAACCACACCGACTTCGAGGAGCTGGCCGGCTCCTACGGCGTGCCGTTCCATCACCTGCCGGTCACCAAGGACACCAAGGCGGAGGCGGAGCAGCGGCTGCTGCAGCTGGTCCGGGCCGAGGACGTCGAGCTGGTGGTGCTCGCGCGCTACATGCAGGTGATCTCCGACGACCTGTGCAAGCAGATGGAGGGGCGGATCATCAACATCCACCACTCCTTCCTGCCGAGCTTCAAGGGCGCGAAGCCGTACCACCAGGCGCACGCCCGCGGGGTCAAGCTGATCGGCGCCACCGCGCACTACGTGACCGCGGATCTCGACGAGGGCCCGATCATCGAGCAGGAGGTCGAGCGCGTCGGGCACGAGGTGACGCCGGAGCAGCTGGTGGCGGTCGGCCGGGACGTGGAGTGCCAGGCGCTGGCGCGGGCGGTGAAGTGGCACAGCGAGCACAGGGTGCTGCTGAACGGCACGCGCACGGTGGTCTTCGCGTAGCCGCCGGCACGCCTCCGCCCCGCCGCCGCGGCTCCTACAGCCGCGACAGCGACGCCGTCGCGTACAGGAAGTCGTCCACCGCCTCGCGCTCCCCGTCGCGTCCCACCGCGGCCTCCTCCGGTGACACGTGCCCCGCCGCCAGCCGGCAGAACTCCAGGCCCTCCAGCGCCGCCGGCGAGTCCAGTGGCAGGTACCAGTTCCCGCCGCCCTTGCCCTCCACCTCCAGGTGCAGCGTCCGGCCGGGCGCACCCGCCGCCACCAGCGTGCGCGGCGGTGCCGCGCGCCCCGAGCGGCGCCGGGCGGCCAGCGTCTGCGGCAGCAGCCGCGCCGCCAGGTCGATCATGAGGTGCATGTGCTCGGGAGTCGGCGGCACGTACGGGTAGTCCACGGCCTCCGCGATGTCCCAGGCGTGCATCCAGCACTCGAAGGCCCGGTCCAGGAAGGCGTCCCGCAGCGGCAGCGTGGCCCCGCCGCCGTACGGCACGAGCAGGTCGGCGACGCCGCCGCCGGCGAACCCCGCGGTCCTTATCAGCGCGTACGTCTGGGTCCGCCACTCGTCGCGCATCTTGCTCGCGTGCCTGCGCCGGAACTCCCGTGCGAGCGACTGCTGTTCGGCGTACGACGACCCGGCCTCCCGCCACAGCGCCTCGGTGCGCCCGGCGGGGGAGGCGACGGTGCGCGGGTGGGTCTCGTCGGCGGGCGTGTCGGCGGCGAGCGGGTCGGGGAGGCCGAGCGCGAGGGCCAGCAGCCCGTCGACGGCCAGGAGGTGGCCGATGACCCCCGCCACCGACGTCTCGCGCACCGACGGCCGGTCGTCGTCGTACCACGCGAGCTGGACCGGAGCGCCCCAGTCCGCCTCGCCCATGTCGTCCAGCAGCGCGTCGAGCCGGGCGGCCTCCGCGTCGTACGGCACGGACCAGCGCGGCATCGGGATCCCCGGCATCCGCCGCGTGAGGCACAGCTCCAGGACCCCGCTGCGCAGGGCCGGGTCCATGTCGAGGTTGTCGTGCGGGTGCAGGAGGCGTACGGCATCGCGCAGCCGTAGTGCTTCGTCCGCGCAGGGCGCGCAGTCGGTCAAGTGCGCCTCCACGGCCGCGGTCTCCTCGGGGGCGCAGGCCGCCAGCGCCCACGCGCCGAGCAGGGACTTCAGCCGGCGGTGGTCGTAGGGCCCCATGATCATGAGGGCCGCCCGGCCTCGGTGTACGCGGTGGCCAGCATCTGCAGCCCGAGGCGCAGCCGGCGGCGCGCCTCGTCGGCGGAGACGCCGAGTTCCGCGGCGGTCTGGCGGTAGTCGCGGCGTTTGAAGTACGCCAGCTCCAGCGCGGCGCGCAGCGGTTCCGGCATGGACGTGACGATGTAGTCGGCGCGGGCGGCGGCGGTGACGGCGCGGATGCGCTCCTCGCTGTCCGCGATCTCGCCGGCCGCACCCGCCTGGATCACGGCCCAGCGCAGCCGCCGCACGGCGTGCTTGTGCGCGAGGCCCGCCAGGAAGGAGCGCAGCTGGCCGCGCTTCGGGTCGTACGCGTCGGGGTGCTGCCAGACGTACGAGAACACCTCGGACAGCACGCCGTTCGCCTCCTCCTCGTTCTCCAGCACGCGCAGCGCGAGGCCGTAGACGAGGGGCGCGAAGCGGTCGTACAGCTCGCTGAGCGCCGCGGCCTCGCCGCGCGCGAGCCGCTGCTGCATCTTGCGGTTCCAGCGGGGCGGGAAGGCGCCCTGGCCGGTGCCGTGCGGTCCGGTGCCGTGCGCCATGCGCCCCCTATCCGTCGCCCGCCCCTGGTTACCGCTGCCCACGAATGTAGCGCCGGGGAGCGGGGGCGCATGCCCTCGGAGCGCTATCTGTACCGGATGGCGCGCAGCAGAAGGCAACGAATTGCCAACGGTTATCCGGTGCTGCCCGGAATGCGGGGGACGTGTGGGGCGATTGCGCATAGGGTCGGTGTTTCATCTTGTGTGCCGTGGGCACAGCAGGTGACACGTGCAACACGGCAGACGCGAATGGCAGAAACGGACGGGCGAGCGGGCGCGACAGGCTGACAGGCGACGGAAGGACAGCGACCGGGTGTCTTTGCTGCAGGTGACCACCGACAACCGAGGCGACTGGTACGTCCTGTGGGTCTGCGGCGAGCTGGACCTGGTCACCTCGCCACGCGTACGGCAGCACGTGCACGACGCCGTCGCCCAGGGCCGCCGCCGCCTCGTCCTCGACCTCTCCGCGGTCCGCTTCTGCGACTCCAGCGGCGTCGGCGTACTCATCGCCGCGCGCCGGCTGCTGAGTTCCTGCGGCGGCGAGTTCCGCCTGATCCTGCCGGCGGACGGCGGGGTGGGCGCCGCGGGCGCGACCGGCGGCGTCTCGCGCACCGCGGTCTCCGGCGGGGCGCACGTGAACCGGGTGCTCGCGGCGCTGGGCGTACGGCGGCTGTTCGCCGTGTACGCGGACGTGGACGACGCGACGAGCGGCACGGCCGAGCCGCTGTCGGCGTAGCCGCCGGGGGAGTTGGGGCTCAGCCGGCCCCGTCCGCGGCGCCGTCCTGGAACTCGTCCGCGAAGTCGTCCGAGAAGTCGTCCGCGGGCTCGTCGCGCGCCTGCAGCCCCGCGACCCACAGCGGCATCAGCCACACCGTCGCCAGCGCGTACACCAGCACCCACACCGCCGGCACCCCCGGCAGCCCGTCCGCGCCCACCGCCTCGGCGAGCACGAACACCCCTGCCGCCGCGGCGAGCAGCGCCGTGGCCGCCCGGTGCGCGACGGCCCCGGCGCGGTCGCGGTCGGCGCGCTGCCGCTCGTCCAGCATCCGCGTACGCAGCTCCAGCAGGCCGCGCGTGCCGCCGTTCAGCGTGCCGGTCGCGACCACCCACAGCACCAGCAGGACGGCCAACGGCGCGACGAGCCAGGCGGTATCGCGGACGTACAGCAGGCTGGTGCACGTCAGCGTCGCGACGGTGAGCGCCGCATGGGCGCCGACGACGGCGCGGCGCCGCCCGGCGGTGGCGAACGCCGGGCGCACGGCGGCGTCGTTCATCACCCGGAACACGGCGCGGTCGTACGTGGTGGCCTTCTTCGCGTCGCCGAAGGCGCGCTCGGTCGTGGGCTGGGTCATCGTGCTCCCCTGTCTGCGCTGTCCTGCCTGTCGCGTGCGTTCCCGTGGCCCTGCGGCCCGTACAGCTCGTCGCTGAGCGGGCGGAACGGCCGGAGGGCGAACAGCACTTCCACCGGCAGTTCGAAGTACTCCGCTATGCGCAGAGCGAGGTCGAGGCTCGGGTTGTACTGCCCGCGCTCGATGTGCCCGATCGTCTGGTAGTGCGCGCCGACGGCCTCGGCCAGCTGCTTCCGCGACACGCTCCGCTCTGCGCGGATCACCGCCAGTCTGTTGTGGACCTGCTCGCTCATGTATAAGAAGTTATACATCGATGCCCGGCAGCGCAAGAGGAAGGGGGCGGCGATTCAACTACGGAGAGTGCCGAAACTGGGCAGAGCCCCAACACGCATGGGCGAACTCTTCCGTTACGCAACGAAGTCGGCCCCGACTCCACTACCCTTCATCAGGTGCGAGTTGTCATGCGGCGACACGGACCCGCGGCCCGAGAATCGGTGGCCGGGGCGGTGCGGAATTGCCGGACTCGTGCAAGGTCACAGCAGCATGAGTGGTCGACGCCGGACCGGCGTTCGACCGTCGGCCGCGAGCGTCGCACAGTATGCCGCACGCGCACTCTTTCGCGCTGGGATATGCCCGAAGCGCTTGTTGCCGTGACGCTACGTCAATCATCCTGGACGGCAGAGAGATCACGCAGCGTGATCCCGAGGATGGTGTGAGCGGTGCAGACCCTGCAGGTACATCTCAAGGTGTGGCCCGACCCCGTCGAGGTCGGCCGGGCCAGGCGGTGGACGCGGGCGCGGTTGGCATGGACCGGGGTGGAGGCGGACGAGCCGTACGCCGAGTCGCTGGTGATGCTCGTCTCGGAGCTGGTCACCAACGCCGTCGTGCACACCGACCGCCCCGCCGAGCTACGCCTCGCCCTCCCCGCCTCGCCGGCGGACTGCGGTCCGTACCGGGTGGAGGTCGTCGACACCTGCGCCGCCCCGCCGCGGCAGCGGCGCGCGCAGGAGTACGAGACGCACGGCCGGGGACTGGAGCTGGTCGACGCCATCGCCGACCGCTGGGGGTGGCAGGCGGAAGGATTCGGCAAGGTCATCTGGTGCGAGATCGACCGCGCCTGTGCCCTCGCCCGGCCGCCGGGGGAGCGCGCGGACGGCGCGGACGGCGCGCTCTTCGCGGGCGCGCACGAACACGCACGCGCCGGCACGAACAGCACGTGACACCTCCGGTGCGGAACAGGTGTTGACGAGGCGTACGGGCCTGATCACCCTTGTGGGCAGCGATTCGTCGTGAGGGGACGCCGAGGGCTGCCGGCCGGTCGGACGCCCTTGGCGAAGGCGGGTCGCGCATCCGGCGCACGTCCCCATCCGCCGATGCCGGGTGGCGGTTCGCCGTGCAGGGCTCGGGGTTGCACGGGCGCACCGCCACTCGACCCTCTCCGGTCGCGGGCGCGTCGCGGGCGGGCGGCCGGCCCGTGGCGCGATTATTGCGAATGATGGCGACACGGCTCTCGTCCCGGGTCCGGGGCGGCGCGAGGCTCGAAGCATGAACATCCTCTGGCTCTTCGCCCACCCCGAACACCGCTCCCTCAACGCCTCGCTCCGCGACGACGGCGTCCGCGCGCTGCGCGCCGCGGGGCACGAGGTCCGGCAGAGCGACCTGTACGCCATGGGCTTCAAGGCCGTACTCGACGCGGACGACTACGCGGGCGACGACGCGGCCGGCGACGCGGCCGGCGGCCGCCTGCTGGTCGGCGACGCCCAGGAGGACGGCTGGCGGGCCGGTACGGTCAGCGCCGACATCGCGGCCGAGCACGAGAAGCTGGCGTGGGCGGACGCGCTCGTCGTGCACTTCCCGCTGTGGTGGTTCGGGCCGCCGGCGATCCTCAAGGGGTGGTTCGACCGGGTGCTCGTGCAGGGGCTCGCGTCGAAGGTGAAGGACGCGCAGGGCAACACGCGGCGGTACGGGGACGGGGGCCTGGCCGGCAAGCGGGCGGTCGTGGTCACGTCGGTCGGCGCCCGCGAGGCGAGCTTCGGCCCGCGCGGCATCCACGGGCACATCGACGAGGTGCTGTGGCCGCTGCACCACGGCACGTTCTTCTACACCGGCATGGCACCGCTCCCGCCGTTCGTCGTCTACGGCGCGGACCGCCTGACGCGGGAGGACTACCCGGCGGTGGCGGAGGCGCTGCGCGAGCGGCTGCACGGGCTGGGGACGACGGCCCCGCTGCCGTACCGGCCGGAGCGGGGCGGGGACTACGACGAGGGGCTGGAGCTGCGGCCGGAACTGGCGGAGGGAGAACGGGGCCTGGGCATCCACAGCGCCTCAGGCGACCGCCCCGTCCCCGTCCGCGCGGAAGGTGCGCCGGTACGCGCTGGGTGAGACGCCCAGTGCCGACTGCAGGTGCTGCCGCAGCGACGCCGCCGTCCCGAACCCCGCGTCCGCCGCGATCCGGTCCACCGGCAGGTCCGTGTCCTCCAGCAACTGCCGCGCCCGCTCCACCCGCTGCACCGTCAGCCACTGCCCCGGGCTCATCCCCACCTCGTCCCGGAACCGCCGCGTGAACGTCCGTACCGACATCGACTCGCACGCCGCCAAGTCCCGCAGCGCCAGCGGCTCGTGCAGTCGCGCGAGCGCCCACGCCCGCGCCTTCGCCGTCGTCGACACCGCCGGCTCCGGCACCGGCCGGCGGACGAACTGCGCCTGCCCGCCGTCCCGGTGCGGCGGTACGACGGTGCGCCGCGCCACGTCGTTGGCCACGGCCGAGCCGTGGTCGTGCCGGATCATGTGCAGGCACAGGTCGACGCCGGAGGCCACCCCCGCGGACGTGAGTATGTCGCCGTCGTCCACGTACAGCACGTCGGGGTCGAAGCGCACCTTCGGGAACAGCGTCCGGAACCGGTCGCCCGACGCCCAGTGCGTCGTCGCCGGCCGCCCGTCGAGCAGTCCGGCGGAGGCGAGCACGAACGCGCCGGTGCAGATCGACGCGAGCCGCGTCTGCGGCCGCACGTGGGCCAGGGCTCCCGCCAGCTCCTCGGGCAGCTGTCCGCGCGTGTACGCCTCGTCCGCCTCGTGCGACGCCGGCACGATCACGGTACGGGCCTGGGCCAGCGCCTCCGGCCCGTACCGCACGTTGATGCTCACGTCCGCGTCCGTGCGCACCTCGCCCGGCGCGACGGAACACGTCACAACCTCGTACAGCGGGTCCCCGGCCGCACTCCGGGCGCGCCCGAAGAGCCGGTGCACGATGCCCATCTCGATGGGCAGCATCCCGTGCCGTACGAAGACCGCGACGGGATGCCGCTCCGGACACCGGAACACGGGCACCGGGGCGGCGTCCGGCACGCCGGCGGACCGCTGCACAAAACCCATGGCCCAATCCTTGCACACCCCGGCCCCCGGGCCACAAGAGCCGGGGGCCGGGTGCAGTGGGCCTGGGTCAGCTGATGGTGTTGAGCATCGCCTCTTCGACGTGGTCGGCGGCGTTGCGGTGGCCGAGGGCATTGGGGTGCACGAAGGACAGCTGGTCGGGGAGGGTGATGACGCCCTCCACCCACTTGCCGTCGTCGCAGGCGCTGTGGTTCCGGGAGGAGTCGTAGAGGTCGACGAAGCTTGCGGCCTCCTGGGTGCCGGTCGACTTCTCGATGGCCTTGTTGAGCGGTTCCAGCACGTCCTGGCGCAGCCAGTTCAGGTCGCCCTGTGTGATCGTGCCGAACTTCGTCAGGTCGCCGTAGCCGCACTTGGCGGTGTCCGCGGGGACGACGGTGGGGTAGCCGACGGCCAGGATCTTCGCCTGCGGGGCGCGCTCGTTGAGCACGGTGAGCATCCGGTCGTACTCGCGGCTCACCTTGTCCAGCCGGGCCGGGACGCCGGCGGCCAGGCCGTCCTTGCACGGGGTGCCCGCGCCGTCGTTCTCGCCGCCCAACTGCATGCACTTGTTGAGGAGTTCGGCGAAGCCGAGGGTGTTGCCACCCGCGCCGACCGTGATGACGTCGGTGTCGGCGCCCACCGCCTCGGACTGAGTGGGCACAGCGGGGAACGGGTGGTCCGGGTCTTCGGAGACGGGCGGCAGGTGACGGCCGATCGGCTGCTGGGGTGTGTCGGTGACGTCCTCGACGGTGGCCGCGCCGCAGCTGACGTTGGTCAGCTCGAAGAGACCGCCGAGATCGCGGTCGATGACCTGGGGGTAGGACCGGTCGGTGCGCTCGCAGCCGTCGCGCGGGTACTCGAAGGCGTCGCCCGCGGCCCGGATGACCCCCGCGGTGTAGGAGTCGCCCAGGGCGACCCACTGGTACTCCTCGGCCGCGGCGGCGGACGGGGACCCGGCGAACTGCGCGGGGACGACGGCCCCGGCAGCGAGGGCTGCGGCCGAGCCGAGCAGGGCCAGGCGGTTGCGGAAACGGGCCACGAATCCTCCAGGGATACGGTGTCGATGGCGCTTCGGCCATAGAGAAGTGCAGCTACTGAGAGCGCTTGATCCATTGCGGACAGTAACAAAAGCCTTGTGGGGGGTGGGCCTCTGCGGGTGAAGCGGCGCGGTGTGTCGATCGCCTGGAGGGGCGTGGCCGGATGGACGCGTTCCCCGGCGCGAGGTGGCCCGATCCTTGCATACCTTGGCCCTCGGGCCACTCGTCCCGGCGTGATCTCCGGGACATCCTCGACGGGTGACGCAGCCATCCATGCCCTCCGCCGGCACCGGGACCCGGACCGATGCGCCCGCGCCCGCCGCGGGGAAGCGCCCCGCCGGACGGCGCGTGCACCGCGCCTGGTTCGTCGCGGCCGTGACCTTCGTGACCGTCGTGGCCGCCGCCGCCTTCGTCGCGCTCCCCGGGCTGCTGATCGGCCCCCTGCACGACGAGTTCGGCTGGTCGCGCGGCACGATCGGCCTCGCGGCCTCCGTCAACCTGACGCTGTACGGCGTCACCGCCCCCTTCGCCGCCGCGCTCATGGACCGCTTCGGCATGCGCCGCGTCGTGGCCGTCGCGCTCCTGATGATCGCCACGGGCGCGCTGCTCAGCCACTGGATGACGGCGAGCTGGCAACTGATCCTCTACTGGGGCCTGCTCATCGGCCTCGGCACCGGCTCCATGGCCCTCGCCTTCTCCGCCACGGTCACCAACCGCTGGTTCGTCAAGCACAAGGGCCTCGTCACCGGCCTCCTCACCGCCGCCACCGCCTCCGGCCAGCTCGTCTTCCTCCCGCTGCTGTCCTGGGTCGTGGAGACCCACGGCTGGCGGCCGGCCACGGTCACCGTCGCCCTCGTCTCCGCCGCCGCCGTCCCCTTCGTCTGGCTCCTCCTGCGCGACCATCCCGCCGACGTCGGCCTCGCCCCCTACGGCGCCGCCGAGTTCGTCCCCAAGCCGCCGCCCCGGCGCGGCGCCGCCGGGCGGGCACTGCGGGTCCTGCGCGACGCCTCGCGCAGCGGTACGTTCTGGCTCCTCTGCGGCGCGTTCGCGATCTGCGGGGCCTCGACGAACGGCATCATCCGCACCCACTTCGTGCCCTCCGCCCACGACCACGGCATGGCCATGACGGCGGCCGCCTCGCTTCTCGCGGTCGTCGGCATCTTCGACATCATCGGCACGATCGCCAGCGGCTGGCTCACCGACCGCTACGACGCCCGCCGGCTGCTCGCCGTCTACTACGGGCTCCGCGGCCTCAGCCTGATGTTCCTGCCGCTCCTGCTCGGCCCGTCCATCCACCCGCCGATGATCTTCTTCATCGTCTTCTACGGCCTCGACTGGGTCGCCACCGTCCCGCCCACGCTCGCGCTCTGCCGCGAGCACTTCGGCGAGGACAGCGCGATCGTCTTCGGCTGGGTCCTCGCCTCCCACCAGATAGGCGCGGCGCTGGTCGCCTGGCTGGGCGGCGTGGCGCGCGACGTGACGGGCTCGTACGACATGGTGTGGCTGGCGTCGGGCGGGCTGTGCGCGCTGGCGGCGATGATGTCGCTGGTGGTGCGGCGGGCCCGGGAGGACGAGCCGGTACGGGCGGCGGCGTAGCCCCCCGCCCGCCTACTTCCGTCCCGCCCGGCGCAGCGCGGCCGCCGTCAGACGGCGCAGCGCGTACGCGCCGCCGTAGGCCGTGCCGCGGGAGCGCAGTGCCAGGTCGCGTACCGCGCTCCGCGGGCCCCGGGCCCCGGCCCGCTCGACCAGCTCCGTGAAGAGTGCCTCGTGCCGTAAGGCGATCCGCGCCGGGTCGAAGCGTTCGGCGGCGGCGAGGGCCGCGGCCCCGGTGCGGCGGCGCAGGCCGTCGTCCTCGATCAGCTCCAGCAGGGCGGTGGCGACGGCCTCGGCGTCGCCGACCGGCACCAGGCGGCCGTCCACGCCGTCCTCGATGATCTCGCCCGGCCCGTGCGGGCAGTCCGTGGCGACGACGGGCAGCGCGCAGCGCATCGCCTCCACGATCGTCATGCCGAAGGACTCCTTGCTGGACGTGACCGCGGCCAGGGAGCCTTTGACCCACTCCCGTTCCAGGGGGTCGGCGTTGCCCATCAGGAAGACGTGCTCCCCGAGGTGCAGTCGTGCGATCAGCGCCCTGAGCGCGTCGCGCTCGTTGCCGGTCCTGTCGCCGCTGCCGTAGATCCTCAACGTCCAGTCGGGGCGGGCCGCGACGACCTTGGAGAACGCCTCGACCAGCAGGTCGTAGCGCTTGACGCGGGTCAGCCGGCCGGCGGCGACGACCACCTTGCCGCTGCCGTCGGCGGGGGCGACGGCCGGCTTCGGCACGCTGTTGGGAACGGCCTCGATGCGTACGCCGGGCAGGTTCAGGCGGGTGCGGTAGGCGCGGGCGTCGGCCTCGGTGACGGTGGTGACGGCGTCGAGGAGGCCGTAGCGGATGGCGAGTTCGCGGCGGAGGCGGTGGCCGTGGCCGTCGAGCGTGAGGTGCTCCTGGCCGACACGGACCGGGCCGCGGCGCGTCTGGCGGGCGATGTGGACGTTGAGCCCGGGGCGGGTGCCGATGACGACGTCGGCGTCCACGGAGCGCAGGTGGGCCCCGATGCGGTCGTCGGTGAGCCTGCTGTACTGGCCGTATCTGCCGTCCCCGCGCGGGAAGACCCGGGCGGGCCTGCGGTGGCCGGGCAGGTCGCCCGCGAAGTCGGGGCTCGACCGGCGCAGGTCGACGAGGGTGCGGACGGGGATGCCGGCCGGCTCTCCCATCATGGGCTCGTCGCGGTGGCGGAAGACGGAGACGATCTCCACGTCGTGCCGCTCCGCGAGCGCGCGGGCGAGGTTGAAGGTCGTACGGATGGTGCCCCCGATTCCGTACGTGTTGTGCAGCAGGAATGAAATACGCATGCGTGGTCGTGCCCCCCAGATGGTGTCGAACAGGACTCTAGTTCTTCGCCGCACGGGCCCCGCGGGTTCTTCCAGTGGCGGGAGGGGCGGGAGGGACGTAGCGTCGGATGGGGGACTACGGCATCGGAGGAGTACGAAGATGCTGGAGAACACCGCGCACAAGAAGCGCTACGTCGTCGGATCCGTCCTCGTGCTGATCGGCGCCGTGGCCGTCGTCTGGAGTGCCTGGCTCCCCTGGTACAACGGCCGCGACGGGCGGCACTACGGGCTGGGCGACGTCTTCGACGGCATCTCGACCACCCGCGCCCAGCTCTTCGGGTCGATCTTCCTGCCCATGGCGTTCGCCGCGCTGCTGGCGCTCTACGGGACCCTGACGCGCTCGCGCGTCCTCGTCATCCTCGCGGGGCTGCTGGTGCTGTTCATCAGCGCGCTGTGGATGTTCCGGCAGAGCCAGCTGGTCGGCGGCCTGAAGGTCAGCACGGACGGCACGGGCCTGGACGTCGGCACGGCGTTCGCGGTGATCGGCGGCGCGCTGATGCTGATCGGCCCGGGCGTCTGGGGCAAGGAGCACCGCCGCCCCCTCACCGCGGAGGGGACCACGACCGAGGCCCACCGCCGTGTCGTCTCCACCACCGACAAGCCGCGGCGGCCCGACGAGCCGGAGTCCCCCGCCGACCGGCCCGAGGAACCGCCCCGCGCCGCCTAGGGTCTGGGGAGATACTGGCCCGGAACGGCAGGCGCGCGAGCGAGGAGTACGGCCGGTGACCGGTGACAACCGCGTGGGTCCGCCCCGCTCGGGCAGCGAACGCGACACGCTGCGGGCGTTTCTTGACTACCACCGCGCGACCCTCGCCATGAAGTGCGAGGGGCTGACCGACGAGGAACTGCGGCAGCAGTCGGTGCCGCCGTCCACGCTCTCCCTGCTCGGTCTGGTGCGGCACATGGCGGAGGTGGAACGCGCGTGGTTCCGCCGCGTGTTCGAGGACGCCGACGCGCCCATGGTCTGGTCCGACCGGATCGACTTCCAGGCGGCGTACGACGCGAGCAGGTCGACCAGGGCGGAGGCATTCGGGGCCTGGGAGGCGGAGGTGGAGAACTCGCGCCGTATCGAGCGGGAGGCCGCGTCCCTCGACCTCCTCGGGCACCAGCCGAGGTGGGGCGAACAGGTGTCGCTGCGGATGGTGATGGTGCACGTGCTCCTGGAGTACGGACGCCACAACGGGCACGCGGACTTCCTGCGCGAGGGCGTCGACGGCACGGTCGGCGCCTGAGCGGCCCGGCGGGCGCCGCGAGGCGGGGGGTCCGGCCGCCCGGCACCGGACCCCGCGCCTCACCGGCTACGCCTCCCTGCCCGCCGGGTGGAAGTTGATGCGCTCCTTGACGACGGGGAAGCCGGCCTTGGTGAAGTTCGCGGCCATGGGGAAGTTGCCCCGGTCCGTCGCACCGCTGATGAACTCCGCGCCGTGTTCGACGAGTACGTGGGTGCACTCGGCGAGGAGGTCGTAGGCGTAGCCGTTGCCGCGGTGCTCCGGGACGACGCCGATGAAGCCGATGGTCGGGCCGGAGGGGTTGTGGGCGGGGATGTGGATGCCGGCCAGGTCGCCGTCCGGCGTGTACGCGGTCTGCCACCACTCCCGGGGCGAGGGGAACCAGTGGAAGATGTCGAGTTCCTCCTGGGCCGCCTGGTCGAGGCCGCCTTCCTCGGCCGCCTTGAGCGCGTGCGCGTCCAGGGTGGCGGAGTGGATGCGGCGCAGGACGTCGAAGAAGACCGCGTCGTCGGGTTCGGCGCCGAAGCGCAGGCGGCCGGGGCGCTCGGGCAGGCCGTGGTCCGGCGTCCAGCGGTAGAGGAAGCGCTCGACGAGGAGTTCGTACCCGGCGGCGCGGGCGGCGGCGAAGCGGGCCTCGGCGGCGGCGCGCAGGGCGGGCCGGTCGCGCCAGTCGCCGGGCAGGTTGATCTCGAGTTCGACCTGCCAGGGTGCGGAGCGCAGGAGTTGCGTTCCCGCCGCCTCCTCGCCCTCGGCCACGTCGAACCAGTTGACGGTGAGCGGCTCCTTGTCGTCGGGGCCGCCCCACCAGGCGCCGCGGGCGACGACCTCGCCGTCGCGCAGGGCGACGCGCTTCCACTCCGTACGGAAACGGGTGCGCCGGTGGGACTCGCGTGCGCCGAGGGGGTCGGGCAGTGCGTCGAAGAGATGCGCGTCGCTCTCGGTGAGCGCGCGGATGACCGGATCGGTCATGGATTCCTCCGGGATACGTGCTGCTTGGCGCGCTCCCGTCGGGATTTAACGAACCACGCCGGACTGCGGGCGAGGGGAGCGCTGGACAGGTGTGAACTTCACGGCACTCGCCTCCTTCCGTCCGTCTCAGGGCGTGACGTCACACATTAGGTGATCGCCCGCGGGCCGTCCACGGCTTTTCTGCGGCCCCGGGAAAACGGGTGGAGCGGCGCCGTCACGTGCCCGTACGGTGGCCGCGGCCGAGTCGTCGAGGCAAGGGCGTGCCGTTGTACACCGTGTGAGACCTCCCGAGCGCTGATTGGTCGCGCGTCGTGCGCCGCTTCGTGCGGGCGCCGCCGCGCTGCTTTTTGCTGCGGTTTTCTCACACAGATTCCGGTGTACTTCTGTGCTCACAGACTGGTTGGTCATGCCCACCCGCCTGCCGCTCGTCCGCCGCCGCTGCCACGCGTGCACGTCCGGGCGGTTCCGGGCGGACGGCAAGTTCCGTGTCAACGCCCATCACAAACTCCTCGACGCCTGGCTCCTCGTGCTCTGCACGGGCTGCGGGCAGACGGCGAAGCTCACCGTCCTGGAGCGGGTGAACGTACGCTCCGTACCCCCCGGGCTCCTGGACCGGCTCCACCGCAACGACATCCACCTGGCCGCCACCCTGCTCCAGGACCCGTCCTTCCAGCGCCGCAACCGCGTGGCGCTCGACTGGGCCGGCGCCTGGCGCCTCGACACCGGCGGCACGGACCACCTGGACCGCGAGGTCGTCGACGTCGCGGTGCGCTTCGCGGCCCGCATCCCGGTCCGCCCGGTGCGGCTGATCGCCGACGGCTGCGGCCTCACGCGGGCCGAGGCGGAGCGACTGGCCGAAGAAGGGAGGCTCGTCTCGGCCGTCCGCCTCAACACCAGGCTGACCGGCGACTTCACCTTCACCCTCAAACGCTGAGCCCGTCTCGGCACCCCCTACGGGCCTGCCCGGCGGAGTCGCCGGGCAGGCCCGTACCGCCGCCGGGGGAGGGCGGGCCGGGACCGGTCCCGGGTGCCGTGCCGCAAAGTGGCCGCCGCAAGGCGGACATCCGCCGGACCGCCCCGGGACGGGAGACGAGCATGAAGGACACCCACGCCACCCGCCGACGCGCGGCAACCGCGGCGCGCGGGATACTCGCGCCCGCCCTCGCGCTGCTGCTGGCGGCGTGCGGCGGCGACGACGGGGAACCGGAGGCGGGCACGTCGCCGGCCGGCGGGGAGAAGGCCGCCTCGTCGTCCCCCTCGCCGACTCCCACGCCGACCCCGACCCCGACTCCCACGCCGACGCCGACGCCCGAGAAGGCGGCGGACGGACGGGACCTCGAAGCCTGCCTGGACCGCACCTGCGAAGTCGTGGTCGGGACCGGCGACGTGATCCGGTTCGCCGACCGGTTCGAGGCCGAGACGCTGGCCTTCGGCCAGGTCGCGGACGGCGGCGCCGAGTTCACGGCGACCGACGACCAGCCGTCGCCGTTGAGCGGCTCGCTGGGCGGCTCGGGGCAGGTCCAGGCCGGCGACATCTCCGCCGACTTCCGGTGGACGGACGACGACCGGCTCATCGTGAAGATCCGGCCGCGCTAGGGTCTGTCCGGGCCGCGGGCGGGTCAGGCGACGGCGGTGGCTTCCAACTCGACCAGCAGGGTGGGGATCGCCAGGCGGGTCACCCCCAGCATCGTCGTCGCCGGTGCCGCCTGTGCCGCCGCGAGGCGTCCGGCCAGCGCGCCGTAGTGCTCGAAGAGGACGTCGACGTCGGTGGTGTAGACGTTGAGGCGGACGAGGTTCTCCAGGGACATGCCCGCCCCGGCGAGCACCGCTTCGAGGTTGTCGAGGCTGAGGGCGAGCTGCGCGGCCATGTCGCCGGCGTGCCGCGGCCGGCCCTCGGGGCTCATGGCGGTCTGGCCGGAGACGAAGAGGGTCCGGGTGTGGCCGGAGACGAGTTCGCCCTGGTTGAAGCCCATCTCCGTGGACCAGGTGACCGGGTTAATCGCTGTGCGTTCCATGGTCGTCAGCCTCGCAACGAATGACGACATCCTGTGTCGTATATCTTGCTAGATTTTCTCGTATGCGCGCTGATCGTCTGGTCTCGCTGGTCCTGCTGCTCCGCCAGCGCGGCCGGCTCTCCGCCGCCGTGCTCGCCCGCGAGTTGGAGGTCTCCACCCGCACCGTGCTGCGCGACATCGACGCGCTCTCCGCCGCCGGCGTCCCGGTGCACTCCGAACGCGGGCGGCACGGCGGGTTCGCGCTGCTGCCCGGCTTCCGTACCGAGCTGACCGGGCTGAACCACGACGAAGCCCTCGCCCTCCTCATCGCCGGATCGCGGCGCGGCGCGCAGGCGTTCGGGCTCGGCTCCGCGCTCGCGTCGGCGATGCTCAAGGTCGTCGACGCGCTGCCGCCCGGCTACCGCGACACCGCCGCGGGCGTCGCGGAACGGCTCCTCGTCGACCCCGGGACCGACCTCCTCGCCCGCCCGCTCACCGCCGAGGACGTGCCGGACGACGTGCTCGCCGCGATCCGCGGCGCCGTGCTCGCCGGGCGGAAGCTGCGGATCCGCTACGCCCCCGAGGGCCGGGCCGCGACGTGGCGCACGGTGGACCCGGTCGGCCTGGTGACCGTACGGGACAAGGGCTACCTCCTCGCCGCCCGCGCCGGCGAGGATCGCACCTACCGCCTCTCCCGGGTGCGCGCCGCCGAGGAACTCGCAGAACCGGCCGAGCGGCCCGAGCGCGTCGACCTCGACCGGGCCTGGCAGGAGCGGAGCGCCCGGTTCCGTAGCGGCGGCGACCAGGTCGCCGTAGTGGTACGGGTCGCGCCGCGGCGCCGCGAGGAGCTGGTGGGCACCGCCCTCGCCGTACTCGCCGAGGACGTGGAGCCCGACGGGCGGCTGCGGCTGGAGGCGGCGTTCCAGGACGCGCGGCACGCCGAGTGGGCGGTGTGGCAACTCGCCACGGACGCCGAGGCGCTGGCGCCCGAGTGGCTGCGTACGGCCCTGCGCGACCGCGCCGCCGCCCTCGCCGCCCGGTACGCCGGCGGCCCGGCTACGGCGGCGGGGTCAGGCTGATCCGGAACACCTGGTCCGCGGCGCCGGAGCAGCGGGCCTGAACGATCTCCGCGCCGGGGGCGGTGTCCTCGTCCCGCGGCGCCAGGCACGCGCCGGTACCCGGCAGGATCCGGAAGCGCGGCTCGCCCCGCCCGCCGGCCGGCTCGAGCCGGAAGCGCTGCGCGGGGTCGTCGTCGGCGCACCTGTCGCGGGGCTCGAGCAGGGCGCGGCCGGGCCCTTCGAGCATGGCGGTCAGGCAGCCGATGCCGTGCTCGGGATGGTGCCACTGGATCTGCACCTCGCCGCCCCCGACGGGTTCGAGGTAGACCCGCGGCTGGACGGCCCCCGCACAGGGCTGCTGGGCCGCGACCGCCGTTGGGTAGCGGCCCGTGCGGTCCGTGCCCTCCGTGACGCACAGCCCGGGCGTACGGGCCGGCCGCAGCTGCGCCCAACTGCCCACGGCCCTCAACTCCTTCAGGCCCTCGATCCCCGGCACCGGATCGTCGCTGACCGCCGCCCGCGGCCCGCCGGACTCGGACGCGCCCGGCAGCAGCGCCTGCACGCCCAGCGTGCCGCCCGCGCCGATCCCGACCGCCGCCAGCAGCCCGGCCGCCCACCGCCACCGCGCGCCGGCGGCGGGCGGCGGTGCGCCGCGGTCGTCCTGCGCGGCCGGCGGCGGGGGCGCTTCGTCGCCGGGCGGCGGGGCGGCGGGCGCGGGGTCCTCGCCGGGCGGCGGGGGCGCGTGCTCGCGGGTCGCGATCCGGCGGCGGGCCTCCAGCCACGCGCCGACGTCCCGCTCGGCCAGGCCGCAGGCGCGGGCGTAGGCGTCCACGAAGCGCTCCCGCGGCAGCGTCGTGCGGCCGAGGGTGGTGGCGATCGTGCTGGCCGGGAGGGTGTCGGCGTGCGCGGTGGCCTTGGCCTCCAGCTCGCGGTACGTCAGCCCGGACCAGGTGCGCAACGCCCGCAGCGCCGCGACGTATTCGGTCCTCGTACGCAGCTGCGCCGGCTCCGGCGCCGCCGACCGCGGCCCCGGTAAGCCGTCTTCCTCCTGGCTCATGGCCCCCAGCATGGCGGCACCCGCGGGTGCCCGGCGACCTGAAACCGGCCTTGTTGGGGCGCGTTCGGAACAGGTGAGCAACGTTCCGAACGTACGCGAACGGGGATCCGCCTTGTCAGCCGCGCGCCGCGGCGGACACCCTCGGTCCAGGCGCCGGAAGCGAACCGCACCGGCGGCCGGCGGCCTAGCGGGCCCGCTCCCCGCTGCCGTGGGCGGCGGGCGTACGGGGGGTGGGCGGTGCGGGCGGGGCGGTCGGGTCGGCAACGGGGGTACGGGCAGCGCGCGCATCGGCGCTCTGCCCGTCCGCGACCCGCCTCTCCGCGCCCTGCCCGTCCGCGCCCTGCCCGTCCGCTCGCCGCTCGCGGCCCCAGTGCGCCAGCGGCACCAGCGCCGCGTTCAGCCGGGTGCCCGACTCCGTCAGCGAGTACTCGACGCGCGGCGGCACCTCCTCGTACGACACCCGCCGCACGATCCCGTCCGCTTCCATCTCGCGCAGGTGCGAGGCGAGGACCTTCTCGGTGATCCCCGGCAGCAGCCGGCGCAGCTCGCCGAAGCGGAGGTCCCGCCGGTCGTCCAGCGCCCAGAGGATCAGCACCTTCCACTTGCCGCCGATGACCTCCATCGCGGCGTCGATGCCGCAGACGTGGCCGTCCGGTGCACCGGGCCGGTTCAGCGTGGTCATGCCGTCGCCTCCCGCTTCCGCACCCCGCCGGGGTGCTCGCTCACCCCAGGGTAACCACCCACTCCGAAGTGCGTACTTGATCATCCGCGGGCCCGTGACCAGCCTTGTCGTCATGACACCCGACACGAAACCGCACAGCCCCGAGAAGGCCCCCGTGACGCTCCTCGGTCTCGGCGCGATGGGCACCGCGCTGGCCCGCGCCTGGCTCGCCGCCGGCCACCCGACGACCGTCTGGAACCGCACCCCCGCCCGCGCCGCGGCACTGGCCGCCGAGGGCGCCCGTACGGCCGGCACCGCCGCGGCGGCGGTCGCCGCGGGCCCCCTGGTCGTCGTCTGCCTGCTGGACGACGTGTCGGTCGGCGAGGTGCTGGCCGGCGCGGACCTCGCCGGCAAGGACGTCGTCAACCTGACCACCTCGACCCCCGACCAGGCCCGCGACCGCGCGGCCTGGGCGGAGGAGCGGGGCGCGCGCTACCTGGACGGCGGGATCATGGCCATCCCGCCGATGATCGGCGTCCCGGAAGCCGGCGGCTACGTCCTCTACAGCGGCCCGCGCGACCTCTTCGACGACCACCGCGCGACCCTCGCCGTCCCGGCCGGCGCCACCTACGCCGGCGCGGACCCGGGCTTCGCGGCGCTGCAGGACGTGGCGCTGCTGAGCGCCATGTACGGCATGTTCGCCGGCGTCACGCACGCCTTCGCCCTGGTCCGCCGGGAGGACGTGGACCCGGCGGAGTTCGCCGGGCTGCTGACCGGCTGGCTCACCGCCATGGCGCCGGTGGCCCACCGGATCGCCGGGGAACTCACCACCGGCGCCGACCCCGAGGAGGAGGTCGCCGGCCTCGCCATGCAGGTGGCCGGCACCCCCACGTTCCTCGACACCGCACGCGGGCAGGGCGTCAGCCCGGAACTCGTCACCCCGTACTTCGAGCTGATGCGCCGCTGCCTGGCGGAGCGCGAGGCGAACAACCCGCAGGGCATGGTCGACCTCCTGCTGCGCTGACGCCGGGAGCGGGGGTGCGCCCGCGGCGTCAGCGGCGGGCGGTGCCCTTCTCGGCGTCGAGGGCGTAGACGCAGCGGTCCTTGCTGCAGGCGTAGACGACGCCGTTGGCGACGACGGGGGAGCCGGTGATCTCGCCGTCCGTGGCGAGCTTCCAGCGGAGCTGGCCGCCGACCGCGTCGACCGCGTAGATGCAGTGGTCGGCGGAGCCGAAGTGGACGCGGCCGTCCGCGGCGACCGGGGCGCCGATCAGGTCGCCGCGGGTGGCGAAGCGCCACATCGGGGTGCCGGCGACGGCGTCGAGGGTGTAGAGGGCGGCGCCGCTGCCGACGTGGACGTGGCCGTCGGCGACGAGGACGGGCTCGATGGACTGGCGGGCCTCGGTGGCGATGCGCCAGCGCTCGCGGCCGTCGGCGGCGTCGAGGGCGTAGACCGTGCCGAGGTGGTCGGCGACGAAGACGCCGCCGCCCGTCAGGGCCGCGCCCGGGGCGTACGCGGGCGGGCTCAGCAGCACCGCGGGGGCCTCGAACGTCCAGCGCAGCGTGCCGTACGCCGCGTCCAGGGCCAGGACCCGCTTGCCCGCCGACACGAAGACCGTGGGGCCCGCGGCTGCACCGGCGGTGGCATCCACCGGGAGCAGCCGCACCGGCACGCCGCCGCAGGCGGCGGCGTCGCCGACCGGGTACGACCAGCGCTCGGCGCCGGAGCGGGTGTCCAGGGCGCGCAGCCGGCCCTCGCCCCAGACGTAGACCGTGCCGTCGTGGGCCAGCGGCCCGGCCTCCTGCGTCTCGAACTCCGTCTGGGCGCCGGTCAGCTCCCACAGCGGCTCGCCGGTCGCGGCGTGCCGGGCCTGCATGCCGCCGCCGCGGGTGCCGGTGACGACGGTGCCGGCGGCGACCTGGAGCGAGTACACCCAGCCGCCGGTGGCCTGGCGCCAGCGCTCGCGGCCGTCCGCGGCGTCCAGGGCGTACAGGCTGGGGCCGTCCGAGGCGTGGACCAGGCCCTCGTCCAGCGCCATGGACCAGGCGACCTCGCGGGTCTTGAACTGCCGCCTGCCGCTGGTCACGTCCAGGGCGTGGACCTCGAAGGAGGTGACGTAGAGCAGGTTGCCGGAGACGACGGGCTTGCCCCAGACGTCGTTGGACATCCGGAACCGCCACGGCCGCCAGCGCGCCGGCTCCTGCGGCGCGACCTCGGCCGGGGGCGCGGGGGCGGTGGTCGGCGGGGAGGCGACGGGCGGGTGGCTGCCGGAGTGCGCTGCGGGCGCCCGGTGCCCGCCGTGCGCCCCCGCCGAGCCGCGGGGCCGGGCCCAGCCCAGGTCGAGGCCGCCGTCCGCGGCGGCGCGGGCGCGCGCGGCACGGGCGTCCACGACGCGGGGGCCGGGGCCGATGGGCACCGGGGAGCCGGCCAACTGGACCTCGGCGCCGGGAGCGTGCGGCTGCGCGGGCGCGTGCTCCGGCGGCGCCGCCGGAGCCGCCTGCGCACCGGCGGGCGCGGCATGGGCGGGCCCCGCGGGCGGCCCGGCGTGCCGCCCGGGGGCGGAGTGCGGCGCGGACTGCGGTACGGAAGGGGGCGCCGACTGCGGCAGGGAGTGCGGCGCGGAATGCGGCGGGGACTGCGGTACGGCCCCGGCCCCCGGTCCGCCTCCGGGCCCGGCGGACGGTGCCACCGCCGGCGGCTGCCCCGGCGGGTGCGTGGGCCGCGGCGGCATCGACCGGCGCGCCGCGGAGGACCCCCGCGACCCCCCGTTCCGCCCCGCCGACCCGCCGTGCCCGGCCCCGCCCAGCGTGGCCGCGGCCCCGCGGCGCGCCTCGATCATCCGGATCGCGGTACGCGGCAGCCACGCCGACGCCGTACCGGAGTCGTCGCCCGCGGCGCCGAACAGGTGCGGCGCCAGGTCGGACTGCAGCGCCTCCGGCGTGGGCCGGTGGTCGGCGGTCATCTGCATGCACGCCTCGATGAGCGGCCGCAGCTCGCCCGGCAGCCCTTCCAGGTCGGGCCCCTCGCGCAGCAGCATGAACACCGTCTCGACGGGGTTCGCGCCGTGGAACGGGGCATGGCCCGTAGCGGCGAAGACGAGGGTGGAGCCGAGCGAGAAGACGTCGCTCGCGCCCGTCACGCTGCGGGAGTCGCGCGCCTGCTCCGGCGACATGTACGCGGGCGTGCCGACGGCGACGTTGGTCATCGTCAGCCGGGTGTTGGAGACGCCGGAGGCGATACCGAAGTCGATCACGCGCGGCCCGTCCTCCAGGACCAGCACGTTGGACGGCTTGAGGTCGCGGTGGACGAGCCCGGCGCCGTGGATGGACTGCAGCGCCTCCGCGACGCCCGCGGCCACCCACCGCACGGCCTGCGGCGGCAGCGGCCCGCAGTCGTTGACCATCTCCTCCAGCGAGGGCGCGGGCATGTACGCGGTGGCCAGCCACGGCACGGCGGCGCGCGGGTCGGCGTCGACGACGGGGGCGGTGTAGAAGCCGCTGACGGCCCGCGCCGCCTCGACCTCGCGGGTGAAGCGCACGCGGAAGAGCTGGTCCTCGGCGAGCTCGGTGCGGACAGTCTTGATCGCCACGCGGCGGCCGGAGGCCGACCGCGCGAGATAGACGAGACCCATCCCGCCGGCGCCCAGCCTGCCGAGCACCTCGAAAGGACCGATCCGCCTCGGGTCGTGCTGCGCAAGCTGCTCGACCACGTAACCATCCACCTCCCCGTGGGGGGCTCCCGTAACCGGGCCCCCCTGCAGCCTCTCACCGCAGGCGTACGGCCGTCAGTCCCGAAAGTACGCCTGCCGATTCTCCACTCCGGAACCCGCCGGGGCTAACCCGGGGGGCGGCTCCGGACACCGCCGCCCCTGGAACCGCCGGGTCCGGCCGGGCCCCGCGGGCCGTGCCGCCCGCGGGGCCCGGGAGCGCACCGGCTCAGGTCCCGTCCGCGCTGGTGGCGGCCGCGGAGGGGGCCTCCGCCGCCGGCTCGCCGGCGGCCTCGCCGTCGTCCCCGCCCGACTCGCCGTCCATCACCGCGAACGCCGCCCCCTGGTTGTCCACCACCACCGCGAACGTCGCCCCCGGGATCTCCTGCCGGTCCACCAGCACCCGCCCGCCCCCGCGCCGTACGGTCCGCAGGGCGTCGCCGACATCGCCCACCCGGAAGTAGACGAGGAAGTGCGGCGGCATCTCCGCCGGGAGCACGTCGCCGACGAGCGCCCGGCCGGCCACCTGGCGGCCGGAGTCCGGCAGTGCCCACGCCATGAAGTCGCCCGCGTCGAACGGGGGAGCCGTCAGCTCGTACCCGAAGACGGCCGGATAGAAGGCGTCCGCCGCCTCCGCGTTGCGCACGTAGACCTCGGCCCAGCAGAAGGCGCCCGGCACGTCGGTCGCGCCGAAGCCCGGCCGCGCGCCGGCCTGCCAGACGGAGAACACCGCGCCGTCCGGATCCGCGACCACCGCCGAGCGGCCCGCGTCCGAGGCCGCCTCCGGCTCGGTGAGCACGGTGCCGCCGGCCTCCCGGACCTTCGCCACGGTCCCGGCGAGGTCCGGGGTGGCCAGGTGGACGCCCCAGGCGGTGGGCATCCGGCCGTCCTTCTTGGCGACGAGCGCCGCAACCGGTCTGCCGTCGAGGAGCGCCCGCGAATGCCGGGGGAAACCCGGGCTGGAATCCGTCCCCGCGCCGCCCTCCGTGAACGTCCAGCCGAACAGCTCGCCGTAGAAGCGCTCTCCGGCGCGGAGGTCGGGCAGGCTGGCGTCGGCCCAGCAGGGTGAGCCCTCGGCGAATGCGTCCATGGCCGTCGTAGTCCTTCCGTGGACCGTGGTGGGGATTGGCTTGAGGGGGACTGGCGGGACGTGGATCGTGCGATGGGTCGCATCGCCAACGTATCCGGGGCGGACATCGGCTCTTGCGAAAATACCCCGAACGTCGGGTCAATTCTGTTCGAGAGTGGCAATTCGCGCACTTCCGACCGTGTGACCTCCCCGTTTGCCCTCGTCAGATCGCGGTTCGATCACGCGTCGGTAAGCTGACGGCATGACAGGTCAAGTTCGGACGGTCGACGGCCGTGTCGCCGGCCGGCGCGGCCAGGCGACCCGCACCAAGTTGCTCTCATGCCTCGGCGAGATGCTCGACTCCTCGCCGTACCGGGACGTGAAGGTGATCGACGTCGCCCGCAGGGCGGGAACCTCACCGGCGACCTTCTACCAGTACTTCCCCGATGTCGAGGGCGCAGTCCTGGAGCTCGCGGAGCAGATGGCCAAGGAGGGCGCCGACCTGACCGGGCTGGTGGCCGGCCGATCGTGGGCCGGCAAGTCCGGGGCCCGGGCCGCGGAGGAACTGGTCGACGGATTCCTCGGGTTCTGGCGGCGGAACGAGGCGATCCTGCGGGTCGTCGACCTCGGGGCCGCGGAGGGCGACAAGCGGTTCTACAAGATCCGGATGAAGATCCTCAACTCCGTCACCAAGTCCCTCACCGAGTCGATCAGGGAGCTGCAGGCGAAGGGCAAGGTCGACGATTCGGTGCAGCCGGCGGCCGTGGCCGGGTCGCTGGTGGTGATGCTCGCGGGGGTCGCGGCGCACCAGAAGGCGTTCCAGACGTGGGGCGTGAAGCAGGCGGACCTGAAGCCGTCGCTGGCGCTGCTGGTGCACCTCGGGGTGACCGGGCGGAAGCCGCCGAAGCAGGTGTGAGCGCGCAGCGTAGCCGCTGCCGAATCGTTAGTGCACCGAGCCGGGCAAGCCGTCGGACCGCGGCCGTGGCCGCACTACGCTCACCCGCATGTCTTCTGACCGTGTCCATGCAGAGCGCGCACAGCCGCCGCCCGGCCGGGACGACCGTCCGGTGCTCGTCGTCGGCGGCGGCCCCGCGGGGCTCGCGACGGCCGCGGCGCTGCGTGCGGCCGGGATCCGGGCCGTGGTCCTGGAGCGGGGCGCCCGGGTGGGCGACTCGTGGCGCCGGCACTACGACGGGCTGCGGCTGCACACGCCGCGGGGGATGTCGGGGCTGCCGGGGACGCCGATCCCGCGCCGGTACGGGCGGTGGGTGGGGCGGGACCAGCTCGCGGACTACCTGGAGGAGTACGCGGAGAGCCACGAGCTGGAGATCGTGCACAACGTGGAGGTGGCACGGATAGACCGCGCCGGCTCCGGCTCCGGCTCCGGCTCCGGCTCCGGTTCGGGCTCCGGCTCCGGCTCCGGCTGGACGGTGGCGGCGACCGGAGGCCGGGTCCTGGACGCCCGCCGCGTCGTCGTCGCCACGGGCTACTGCCACACCCCGCACGTACCGGACTGGGCGGGCCGCGACACGTACCGCGGCGAACTGCTGCACGCCGCGCACTACCGCGGCCCCGCCCCGTACGAGGGCAAGGACGTCCTCGTCGTCGGCGGCGGCAACACCGGCACCGAGATAGCCGTGGAACTGGCGGACGGCGGCGCGAAGCGGGTGCGGCTGGCGGTACGGACGCTGCCCCACCTCGTCCGCAGGCCGGCGGCCGGCTGGTGCGCGGTGGCGGGCCGGCGCCTGAGCCGCGTGCTGCCCGCCCGGACGGTGGACCGCCTGGCCGGCCGGGTGAGCCGGACCGGTCTCCCGGACCTCGGCGCATACGGCCTGCCCCGCCCGGCGAGCGGGCTCTACACCCGGCTGCGGGAGGGGGCGGTCCCGGTCGTGGACACGGGCCTGGCCGCGGCGGTACGCGCCCGCCGGGTGCTCCCGGTCCCGGCGGTGGCGTCGCTGGACACGGACGGCGTGATCCTGGCGGACGGCGACCGCACGGAACCGGAGGCGGTGATCGCGGCGACGGGCTGGCGCCGGGGCCTGGAGGAACTGGTCGGCCACCTGGATGTACTGGACCCCGACGGACTGCCGCGCACCCGCGGCTGGCGGTCGCCGGAGGGCGCCAGGGGACTGCACTTCGTGGGCTACGCACGACCGGTGAGCGGAAGCCTCCGCGAAATCAGCACCCAGGCCTGCGAGCTCGCCACAGAAGCAGCCAGAACCGAAACCTGACCCCCGCACATCGCCCACCGCGCCAGAACCGAGGCGCTTGCCGCAACACCGGAGAGGAACCGCGCCGCTACGCCGGTGCCCCGCGGCCGGAAAACGAGGACGGTGCCCGTCCGACGACTTCCCCTGATGGTCATCGGACGGGCACCGTGTTGGCCGCTCACCTCATCGGTGTAGAAAGCGGCCGACCGCTCGGCCCGACTTTTCCCCCTGTTGCGGGCCTGAGAAGAGAATGGCAGGGGCCGATCAACGTTTGGTTAACGGCCACGTCAAGCTTTCGTTCAGCCCCTCCGCGGGGGTGTGCCGGGCGTGTTGTCCGCGGGTGGGGCGGGTCTGTCGGGGCGTACGGGACGGGCCGCAGGGGCGCCCCGGCGACGTTGGCGAGTAATCGCCAGCATTGCGCCGGGACGTCCGGATTCCTTGACCCTGCTGTGGCCGCCCGCATACTTTCGCGGCTGCCGTGCCACTGCGAACCGGGGGGCTGGAGGGCTGACTGTCGTGGGCCAGAGGAATCCGAGCCCGTGTGGGACCGCTGCGGAAAGGCGCTTACGGGCGCCGGGAGATCCGGCCGGAATCCCGCTTCTGACCGATCGTGAGCGGCAGACGCTCTTCCTCGTCGGTACAGGAGTGGGGAACCGCCTCATCGCCCGCCGGCTGGGAATCTCGGAACGGACGGTGCGGGCGCATCTCAGCAACGCCGTACGGAAGATCGGGGTCCGTACGCGCTCGGAGGCGGCGGTCTTCGCGTTCGCCTATCTGGACCTCGTCGACATCCCGGCACCACGGGACCCACGCGACGCACGCGAACCACACGACGTACGCGACCCACGCGACCCACGCGAACCACCGAGGCTGCGAACCGCGCCCGGCCGCCGGTGACCGCCCCCGGGGGCGGCCCGCCGCCCGCGAAGCCGCTCCGCCCGCCACCGGACCACCCCGGCCTGACGCTCACCGTCTACCGCGTCTCCCGGACCGGCCGCCGCGGCCCCGCGAGCCGTACCCGCTACCGGCCCTCCGACACGGACCCGGTGCCGCTGCCCCGGCGCTGGCCGCCGTGCCGCTGCCCGCGCTGCCGGGGTACGGGCGGCACGTAGCGGCTGGACGCCCGCGGCCGTAGCGGCTCGAAGCCGGACCGCCCCGCCGCCCCCGCCGCTCGCGTCAGCCGCCCTCCGCCGTGTCGGCGAGGCACGCCCCCACGAGCCACCCCCGCCGCACCGCCTGCGCCCCGCCCTGGAACCTGCTCTCCGCGCCGAGGCACTCCAGCAGTTCCGCCACCCGCCTGCTGTACGTCCGCGGGGACAGGTGCAGGTTGCGGCAGGCGACCGTATCGGGCGTGCCGCGCGACAACTCGGCCAGCACCGGCACCAGATGAGGCGGCGGCGCCGACGACCGCCGTACGGGCAGGGAGGTGAACAGCTCGTCCGGGAAGGTGCCGCCGACGAGACGGAGACCGTGTGCCTGCGCTTCGTTCCGTGGAGTCGAGTCGCTCATGCCGTCCAGCGAAACGGACCGCCATGGACACGCTGTGGACGGTACGTCGAAGGCCGTCAATCCGCTGTCAACCCGGGCCGCCCGGCGGCGCAAACGGGCCGGTGGCGGGGGATGCCGGGGTGCGGCAGACTGGGTGCGGGGGACTGGACTGGGGGTGGCGATGTCCGACGATCGGCGCGCCGGGTTACCGGAAGACGGCCCGGCGGAAGGCGCGTCGGTGCGCTTCGCCCTGCTGGGACCCGTGCGGGTCGGCCGCGCCGGGCAGCCCCTGGGCATGGGCTCGCCGCAGCAGCGGGCCGTGCTCGCCGTGCTGTTGCTGCGCGGCGGCCGGCACGTGGCCGTGGAGGAACTGGTCGACGCGGTGTGGGGCGAGGACCCGCCGCGCGACGCGACGGGCACGATCCGCACCTACGTCTCCCGGCTGCGCCGCGCCCTCGGCCCCGACGCCGACCTGCTGCGCGGCGAAGCGGGGGGCTACGCCGTACACCTGCGTCCCGGCGCCGAACTCGACGTGGAGACCGCCACCCGCCTCGCGGCCGACGCGGACACCGCCGTGGCGGCCGGCGACCGGGAGCGGGCCCGGGAGCTGCGCCGCGGCGCGCTGGACCTGTGGGACGGCGAACCGCTCGCGGGGCTGCCCGGACCGTACGCGGAGCGGGAGCGGACGCGGCTGGCGGAGTGGCGGCTGTCGCTGCTGGAGGGCCGGCTGGAGCTGGACGTCGAGGTGGGGCGGCGGGCGGAGGCGATCTCGGAGCTGACGGCGCTGACAGCGGCGCACCCGCTGCGGGAGCGCTTCCGGGAGCTGCTGATGCTGGCGCTGTACCGGAGCGGGCGGCAGGCCGAGGCGCTGGCGGTGTACACGGACACCCGGCGCCAGCTCACGGACGAACTGGGCGTCGAACCGGGCCCGGCGCTCGCGGTGCTCCAGCAGCGGATCCTGCGCGGCATGGACCAGCCGACGCCCGCACCGGCGGCCAAGCCGGTCGCCCCGGCGCAACTGCCCGCCACGCTCACGGACTTCACCGGCCGCGGGCACGCGGTGGAGGAGCTGGGCAAACAGCTGGTGCAGGCGCCGCAGATGGTGATGGCGGTGTCGTCGGTCTCGGGCATCGGCGGCGTGGGGAAGACCACCCTGGCGGTGCACGTCGCCCACGCGGCCCGGGAGTCGTTCCCCGACGGCCAGCTGTACGTGGACCTCCAGGGCTGGGGCCCGTCCCCGGTCGACCCGGCGGGGGTCCTCGGCTCGTTCCTGCGCGCGCTCGGCGTCCCGGACGCCGACATCCCCGAGACGCTCACCGAACGCGCCGCCCTGTACCGCTCGGTCCTCGCGGGCCGCCGCGTCCTGGCCCTGCTCGACAACGCCCGCGACGCCGCCCAGGTACGCCCCCTCCTGCCCGGCACCGAGGGCTGCGCGGCACTGATCACGTCCCGCGCCCGCATGGCCCACCTCGTCGGCGCCCACCACGTGGACCTGGACGTGATGGACCCGGACGAGGCGCTGCTGCTGTTCACCCGCATCGTCGGCGCCGACCGGGTGGAGCCGCACCGCGCGGCGGCGATGGATGTGGTCGCGGCCTGCGGTTTCCTGCCGCTGGCGATACGCATCGCGGCGTCCCGCCTGGCGGCACGCCGCACATGGACGGTCTCCGTGCTGGCCCGGAAACTCTCCGACGAACACCGCCGCCTGGACGAACTCCAGGTGGGCGATCTGGCGGTGAAGGCCACCTTCGAACTCGGCTACGGCCAACTCGAACCCGAACAGGCCCGCGCCTTCCGCCTCCTGGGCCTGATCGACGGCCCGGACATCTCCCTCCACGCGGCAGCCGCGATCCTCGACCGCCCGGAGGACGACGCGGAGGAACTGCTGGAGGACCTGGTCGACACCAGCCTCCTGGAGTCGGCAGCCCCGGGCCGCTACCGCTACCACGACCTGCTCCGCCTCTTCGCCCGCACCTGCGCGGAACGCGAGGAACCACGAACGGAACGACAGGACGCCCGGTCCCGCCTCCTGGACTTCTACCTGGCGACGGCGACGCACGTGTACGAACTGGACCGCCCCGGCGACAACCTCACCCTGCACCTTGCCCCGGTGGAGTACCCGGGTCTGACCTTCGCCGACCGGCACACCGCACAGGACTGGCGCCTGGGCGAGGCGGACTGCCTGTTGGCCACGGTGCGGCAACTCGCGGGCGAAGAAGGCACCCTTGCCCGCGCCGTCGACCTGCTGATGGTGACCGTGGACCTGGCCGAGTCCGGCGCGTACGCGCACCGATTCGTGGAGGTCGCCGACCACCTGCTGCAGGCAGCACAGCGCTTGGGCGACCCGCGGAGCGAGGGCCGGGCGCACAATGTGCTGTCCGCCTCGCACATCGACTCCGGCCGCTTCGAGCAGGCGGACAAACACGCCGCCGAGGCGATGCGGCTGGCACGCGCAAGCGGAGATCCGGTCGTCCGCTGCCACGCCGCCACCGACCGGGGCATCGTCGCCGACCTCCAGGGACGCTCCGCCGAGGCCGCGATCCACCTGGAGGAAGCCCTAACCGCCTACCGTGCCGACGGGAACCTGCTAGGTGAGGCCGGTGCGTTGGCGAACCTGTCACGCATGCACGGCGATGCCGGCCGGACAACGCTCGCCGTCGAACTGGCTGAGCAGTCCGTCGCACTCCACCACGGGCTCGGCACGAGCTTCCGGATGGCCAACTGCATGTACGCCCTCGGTACGGTCCTCACTGTGGCGGGTCGGCCGGACGACGCGCTCCCGCACCTCGACGCGGCGCTGGAGGTCTTCCGCGAGAACCGTATGCACACGTGGGTCGGCCTGACCCACTTCCGCATGGCGGAAGCGGCCTTCGCAGCCGGGCGGCACTCCCAGGCCGCCGTCCTCGCCGAGCAGGCGCTCGGGGCACTGCGGAGTATCGGCGGCGAATGGCATCGCGGGGTCGTGCTCACCCTCCTGGGCCGTACGCTGCTGGTGCTGGACCAGCCAGGCCGCGCGCGTGCCTGCTGGACCGAAGCGCTCACCCTGCTGCAGAAGTCGGATCCCGCCGAAGCCGCCGAAGCCGGCGCCCTACTGGCGTCCATTGCGCCGAGTTGACCACCCCCGGCGGCGGGTTCTTACGCCTGTTGCGCCTGCGTCGAGCCGGACTCGCGGAGTTCGCGGGCCTCCGACAGGCACGCCTGGGCGCGGTCGGTCTGGCCGAGTTCGCCGAGCGCGCGGCCGAGTACCGTCAGCGCGCTGCCGCGGTGCCAGTCGCCACCTATGCCGCGTAGTTGGGAGAGGGCCTTCTCGGCGTACGAGGTGGCCTCCGCCGGCTGCCGCATGTCGAGGCGGATCTGGGCGATACGGAAGTAGGCCAGGCCCTCCCAAAGGCCCATCCGGTGCTGACGGAAGGCCGGGACGGCCAGGTCCAGTTGGGCAAGGGCGTCTGCGTGCCGGTCCGCGGTGTTGAGTGCGATAGCCAGGTGGTACCTGCTGCACGCCATGCGGAGCCACGCACCGGCTCTCCGGTCGATCTCCACGGTCTGCTCCGCGAGTTCGATGGCCCTGGCCGTCTCACCCGTGTCGATGTGGAGACGGGCGAGGTTGCCCAGCGCGCAGGACTCCCCGTCGAGGTTCCCGTCCTCGCGGTACGCGGCCAGGGCCTGTTCGAGGCTGTCTGCGGCTTCCTCACGGTGCCCAAGGACGGAAGCCGTCACACCACGGTCGTTCGCGGCTTCACCGGCCACCCAGATGTCGTCGCAGGCTCCGGCCAGTCGATGGGCATCTGCGGCGTGTTCGTACGACAGCTCGAATCGACCCGTGAACTGATGGGCTGATGCCAGGACGGCGTGCGCACGGGCCTGGCTGCGGAGGTCTCCCCGCTGCTCGGCGGCCTGGAGCGCGGACGTTGCCAGGGGCACGAACCGCGGGGAGTAGAGGCCGGATTCCGCGAGGTCCTTGGCGGTCAGCAGCAGGTCCACCGTGTATGGGAGCGACGCGCCGTCGGCGAACTGGCGGGCAGCGGCGAGCAGGCACTCTGCTTCGCAGTAGAGCCAGTCCTGTGCCGCATGGTGGTCGTCGAAGTCCAGGCCGGAGCGGGCCACCGCGCTCAGGTGTCTGATCAGGGTGTCGCCGGGGCGGCCGAGTTCATACGTCCGGGCGGCGGTGGATAGGTAGAAGTCCAGGAGGCGGGACTGCGACCTTTCGCGTTCCGCCGGAGGTTCCTCGCGTTCTGCGCAGGTGCGGGCGAAGAGGCGGAGCAGGTCGTGGTAGCGGTAGCGGCCCGGGGCTGCGGATTCCAGGAGGCTGGTGTCGACCAGGGTTTCGAGGAGGTCTTCTGTGTCCTCTTCCGGGCGGTCGAGGATCGCGGCTGCCGCGTGGAGGGAGATGTCCGGGCCGTCGATCAGGCCCAGGAGGCGGAAGGCGCGGGTCTGTTCGGGTTCGAGTTGGCCGTAGCCGAGTTCGAAGGTGGCTTTTACCGCCAGGTCGCCGACCTGGAGTTCGTCCAGGCGGCGGTGTTCGTCGGAGAGTTTGCGGGCCAGCACCGCGACCGTCCACGTGCGGCGTGCCGCCAGGCGGGACGCGGCGATGCGTATCGCCAGCGGCAGGAAACCGCAGGCCGCGACCACGTCCATCGCCGCGCCCCGTTCCGGGGCGACGCGGTGTTCGCCGACGATGCGGGTGAAGAGCAGCAGGGCCTCGTCCGGGGCCATGACGTCGAGGTCGACGTGGTGGGCGCCGGCCAGGTCCGTCATGCGGGCCCGGGAGGTGACCACCGCGGCGCAGCCCTCGGTGCCGGGGAGGAGGGGGCGTACCTGGGCGGCGTCGCGGGCGTTGTCGAGCAGGGCCAGGACGCGGCGGCCGGCGATCATCGACCGGTAGAGCGCCGCGCGTTCCTCCAGCGGCTCGGGGATCTCGGCGTCCGGGGTGCCCAGGGAACGGAGGAACGAGCCGAGGACGGCGGCCGGTTCCGCCGGGGACGGGCCCGAGCCCTGGAGGTCCGCGTAGAGCTGGCCGTCGGGGAACGACTCCCGTACGCCGTGCGAGACGTGCACCGCGAGGGCGGTCTTGCCCACGCCGCCGATGCCGGAGACCGACGAGACCGCCATCACCATGCCGGACGCCTGCTCCAACTGCTTGCCCAACTCGTCCACGAACGCGTCCCGGCCCGTGAAGTCCGCCAGCCTCGCCGGCAGCTGGGCAGGTGACAGCAGCGTGGTCACGGTGGCCACGGGTGCCACGGGCTGCTCACCTCCCCGGAGGATCCGCTGCTGCAGTTCCGCCAACTTCGCGCCGGGCTCCACGCCCAGCTCATCGATCAGGAGCCGTCGGCTGTCCGTGTAGACCGCCAGCGCCTCCGCCTGCCGACCGCTGCGGGACAACGAGAGCATCAGCAACTCCCGGAGCCGCTCCCGCAGCGGGTGCGCCGCCGTCAACGCCGTCAGCTCCGAGATGGCCTCGGCGTAGTCGTACGCCTCGATGTCGAGGGCCAGCCGGCGCTCCAGCAGCGACAGCCGCCACTCGGTGAGCCGCGCGCGCTCGGCCTCCGCGAACGCGCCGGGCAACCCGGCGAGCGGTTCGCCGTCCCAGAGGCCGAGGGCCTCGCGGAGCAGGCCGCGGGTCCTCCCGGTGTCCCCGGTCTGCGCCGCAGTGTCGGCGAGGGCGACGGCCTGCTCGGCGATCACCACGTCCGACACGGTGTTGCATGCCGGGCGTAGCACGTAGCCGCCGGCGTGGCCGGTGATGAGGTCGGCGTCCGGGCCGAGTGCCTTCCGCAGCCGGGATACGTACGTCCGTACCATCCCCACGGCATCGCGCGGCGGGTCCTCGCCCCAGAGTGCGTCGACGAGTTCGTGCGTGGCGGCGTGGTGGCCGGAGCCGATCAGCAGGGCCGCCAGCACGGTGCGCTGCTGCGGCGGCCCGACGTTGACGGGGCTGCCCCCACGCCACGCCGCAACCGGCCCGAGCAGCCCGAAGTACAGAAACCCGCCGCCCCCGCCGCGCCCCGGCGGTGGCGCAGGACGCCCGGCCATACTCCACCCCTTCCGGTACACCCAGCCCAGGCCGACAGTCTGCCGTGGGGCGCGGTGCTGTGTCAGCAGCGCCGGGGCGTACGGCCTGATGTCGACGGACGGTGTGGTTGGGATATGGCAAGTTGCGCTCCGAGACAAAAGAAAGGCCCGGCCGCAGCAGTCCCCATCTTGCTGCCGCGACCGGGCCGTCTGGCCCCCCCTCGGGCCGTCCTTTGGATAGTCAGGGCCGGTGGCCGCCAAGCGGCTTTACGGTTCCCCCCGAGTCATCTCCCTTGTCAGGGTCGTCGCCCTTGGTCGAGCTGCTCTCGACAAGAGCGTCGTCCTCCGGCGGCTGCGGCCGGTGGCCACCCTTGGGCGTGACCTCTGGCTCCTTCTCGTCCGGCATCTTTGTTAACCCCCTGTGTTCAGTGGCGTGCTTTCTGACGTCCCGTCCGGCGGCTCCCCCGCGGGCCGCCGGACGGGCGTCGGGTGGTCGCTCACCATAAACGGTGCTGGTGAGCGACCAACCCTGGGGCCCATCATTCCCCCGGGCTGACGGGCCTCTGACAAGAAGAATGCCGTTTGGTGATAAACGTTCGATGAACGGTGACATTTAGCGAGAGGGAGACAGCCTCAGGCGCGCGCACCGGAACTGAGCAGAGCGCGTACCTCGGCTGCCTGCGCGGCGCCGTTGGCGTCGTGGAGTGCCAGCGCGTCGTTCCAGCAGGCACGTGCGCGATCCGACTGTCCTAGCTGGTCCAGCGCTTGGCCGAGGATCGTGAGCACGTTGGCACGGTGCCACGCCCCACCGATTCCCTGGAGTCGGGTCAGCGACTGTTCGGCGTGGGCGGCCGCCTGCGCCGATTCGTTCGCGCTGCAGTAGACCTGTGCCAGGCGGAAGAGCGTCATGCCGTCCCACAGCCGCATCCGCTCAGCCCGGAAGAGCCGCAGCGCCATGCTGAGCTGCTCGATCGCCTGGTCGTGGCGCCCCGCTTCGGTGAGAGCGATCCCGAGCGCGTACATGCTGCTGGCCATACCCAGCGGAGCGTCGAGCTTCCGGTAGATGGCAATCGCCTGCTCGGCCAGGCTGACGGCCGTGGTGATCCTGCCGGCGTCGGTGTGCCCCCGGGAGAGGTTGCTGAGCGCGGCCGCCTCGCCGTCGAGGTTGCCGTCGGTCCGATACGCCTGCAGCGCGTGCTCCAGATAGGCGTTGGCCTCTTCGGGGTGATCCTGGATGGCGGCCACGAGCCCGCGCTCGTTGGAGGCTTCTCCGCACACCCACCCGTCTCCCGACGACTCGCCGAGGAGCACCGCGTGCAGAGCATGTTGATCGGCCTGCTCGAAGCGGCCGGAGAACACGTGAGAGAACGTCAGTACGGTGTGCGCCCGGCCTTGGCTGCGCAGGTCGTCTGCCTCCTGCGCAGCCTTGAGCACGGACGCCGCGGCGCGGACGAACAGCAGGGAGTAGGCACCGGACTCGGCCAGGTCCCTGTTGACAAGCAGCAGGTCCACGGTGCGCGCGAGGGTTTCCCCCTCGGCGAGCTGACGGGCGACGGCGAGCATGCAGTCCGCCTCGGCGAAGAGCCAGTCGTGCGCTGCGTCACGGCCGTCGAATGCAAGACCTCTGTAAGCCACCGGGTTCAGGTGCTTGGTCAGTGTGTCGCCGGGACGGCCAAGTTCATACACCCGCGCTGCCGTCGCCAGGTAGAAGTCAAGCAGCCGCGACAGCGCTGCCTCGCGCTCGGCCGGCGGCTCCTCGCGCTCCGCGCAGTCGCGGGCGAACAACCGCACCAGGTCGTGGAAGCGGTAGCGGCCCGGGGCGGCGGACTCCACGAGGCTGGCGTCGACCAAGTCCTCCAGGAGGGCTTCCGCGTCCTCCGCGGAGCGGTCGACGATTGCCGCTGCCGTGGTCACCGAGATGTCCGGGCCGTCTGCCAGGCCCAGGAGGCGGAAGGCTCGGGCCTGTTCCGGTTCCAGTTGGCCGTAGCCCAGTTCGAAGGTGGCCTTGACCGCCAGGTCGCCCACGCGGAGTTCGTCCAGGCGGCGGTGTTCGTCCGACAGCTTCCGGGCCAGCACCGACACCGTCCACGTGCGGCGCGCCGCCAGGCGGGATGCCGCGATGCGGATGGCCAGGGGCAGGAAGCCGCAGGCGGCCACGACGTCCATGGCCGCGTCGCGTTCCAGGTCCACGCGTTCCGCGCCGACGATGCGGGTGAAGAGCAGCAGCGCCTCGTCCGGGGCCATCACGTCGAGGTCGACGTGGTGGGCGCCGGCCAGGTCCGTCATCCTCGTGCGGGACGTGATCAGGGCCGCGCAGCCCTCCGTGCCGGGCAGGAGGGGGCGGATCTGGGCGGCGTCGCGGGCGTTGTCGAGGAGGGTCAGTATGCGGCGGCCGGCGAGGACCGAGCGGTACAGGGCGGCGCGTTCGTCGACCGGTTCCGGGATGTCCGCGTCCGGGGTGCCCAGGGCGCGGAGGAACGCGCCGAGGACGGCGGCCGGTTCGGCCGGGGACGGGCCGGAGCCCTGGAGGTCCGCGTAGAGCTGGCCGTCGGGGAAGGACTCCCTCGCCGCGTGTGCGACGTGCACCGCCAGGGTGGTCTTGCCCACGCCGCCGATGCCGGAGACCGAGGACACCGCCATCACCGTGTCCGGCGCGTTCGCCAGCTCCTTGCCCAGTTCCTCCACGACGCCTACGCGGCCGGTGAAGTCCGACACCGTCGCCGGCAGCTGCGCGGGGCGTACGACGCGGAACGGGGTTTCGCCCGTCTGGGGTTCGGCCTTCGGGGCGGCGAGTTCCTCGTCGGCCTGGAGGATGCGCTGCTGGAGTTCGGCCAGCTCCGGGCGGGGGTCGACGCCCAGCTCGTCCTGGAGCAGGCGCCGGGTGTCCGCGTACACCGCCAGGGCCTCGGCCTGCCGGCCGCTGCGGTACAGCGCCAGCATCAGCAGCTCGCGGAACCGTTCCCGCAGCGGGTGGCCCGCGGTCAGCGCCGTCAGCTCCGACACCGCCTCCGCGTGCCGCGCGGCGTCCAGGTCCAGCTCGATGCGGTGTTCCAGCAGGGTCAGGCGCAGCTCTTCGAGGCGGTCGCGGTGCCAGTCGGCGTACGGGCCGGGGACGCCGGCGAGCGGCTCCCCCGTGAACTGCGCCACCGCGCCGGCGTAGCACTCGCGCGCCTGCGTGAAGTCGCCCGCCGTGGCGGCGGTCTCCGCGGAGCGGGCCAGGTCCTCGGCGGTGGCGATGTCCACCTCGGTGCCGTGGGCCCGGATCGCGTACCCGCCGGCCTCGCTGACCAGCGCGTCCGCGCCCAGGGTGCGGCGCAGCCGGGACGCGTACGTCCGCAGCGCCGACACCGCCCGCGGCGGCGGGTCCTCGCCCCAGATGCCGTCGACCAGTTCCTGCGCCGTGGCCGTGCGGCCGCCGCGCAGCAGCAGCGCCGCGAGCATCGCGCGCTGCTGCGGGGTGCCGACCGGGAGGGACTCCTCGCCGCGCCAGGCACGGACGGGACCGAGCACGGCGAAGCGCAGCGCACTCGTCTCGTCTTCGTGGGCCATGGCCGCCCCCTCCCCGGTCCCGGTGATTCCAGATAGCCAAGTCTGCCCTGCCGGGGGTGTTTTAGTCAGCAGCGACAGCGCTCTGGCTGGGCCAATGGCCCAGCAAGTGGACGTTTTTCGGCCTTCGGGAGCACACCCCGCGCAGTGGCGCGGCGCGTGATCCTCGCCGTGCGCCCCCGTCCACGCACCGCGGGTGAGCTGACGTTCCGTCAGGAAAGGACTGCGGTGAGTCCGTGCAGACCACCAAGGCGAAGACGATCTCGGTGGACAACCACATAGGCCAAACCTGTCGTGTACAGCAGATCGGCTGGATTCTATATGTCCGCGGGGGGCGCCGTCCGTTCGAGCAGGGTCGAAACCGGGGTGTCCGAAAGCGGGCGGCGGTGTGCGGGGGTCCTGTAAAGCCCCCGCGTTCCCGCCCTTCCTGCGGGGATGGCCGGGGCGGGGCGCTGCCGCTCCCCGCCCCGCTTCTCAGCGGCCCAGTTCTCAGCGGCCCAGCCAGATCGGGTTCGTCATCGCCGCCATCGCCCCCGGCAGCCCGCTCGCCCCGCCGTCCGCCGCCGGGTGCCGGACCTCCGCGCGGACGAACGACGCGTACGACGGCGTCGTCCCCCACTCCACCGTTCCCGCGCCGTCCGGCAGCGTCGTCGCGTACAGCTGGCCCTCGTCCGTCATGAAGCGGACCTGCGTCTCCGCCGGGCCGCCGGTGACCTTCAGCCGTACCGTCACCTTCCCGTCCTGCGCCGCCCGCAGCCGCTCCCCGATGCCGGCGTGCTCGCCCCGCGGGCCCGACGCCGTGAACTCCACGTCCACGTCCGCCGACTCCGCCAGCCAGCTCCGCCCCGCCCGCAGGCCCGCCAGCAGCGCCTGCCGGGACAGGTCGTCGGCCAGCACCACCGTCTGCGGCAGGCCCACGACCTGCCCGTCCCGGTGCGCGTCGCTGTTGCCCACCGCCGGCAGCCAGTCCATCGAGCCGCGGCCCGCGCCGCCGCCCTCGCGGCCCGCCGTCAGCGCGTTGTCCCAGGCCGCCACCGCCAGTTCGTCGTCCGTCGTCCACGGCCCGTTCCACACCTCGACCGCGTCCGCGCCCTCGTAGCCGAACTTCCACTGGCAGCCGACGAACGGGCAGTTGGGGTGCGCCGGCACGACCAGGCCCCCGGCCGCGTGGATCTGCCGCACGTAGCGCGGGTACGCGTCGTCCCGGGCCCGGTAGCGCCAGTCGACGAACACGCCCGGGTCGGTGCCGACCGCCAGATAGTGCCCGTTGCGCGTCGTCACCTCCTCGCCGCACAGCACCAGCAGGTCGTCGCCCCACAGCCCCTCCCACGCGGCGTGCCCGGACGACGTGTTGTGCTCCGTGGTGGTGATGAAGTCGAGCTTCGCCTCCCGCGCCGCCGCCGCGGTCTCCGCGGGCGTACGGGCACCGTCGGAGTGGACGGTGTGCAGGTGGCAGTCCCCGCGGTACCACGCCCGGCCGCGGCCCTTCGCCCGCTCCGGTGGGAACCGCGGCGGTGCGGTCTCGCCGGCGGGGCCGTAGCGCAGGGTGATCGTCACCTCGTAGTCGAGGCCCTGCGGGGCGATCGTGTACGGGCCGAGCACCACGTGCCAGCGGCCGGCCCGTACCGGCCCCGGCAGATACGCCGGCGTCGTGGCCGCCCGGTCCGCGCTGATCGCGAACTCCGTGCGGAAGCCGCCCGACCAGCCGCGGAAGCCGCGGCCGCCGTCGCGCGTGCCGCGCTCGTCGAAGATGCCGATGTCCAGGGCGTTGCCCGTCGTGCCCGCGGGGACCTGGGGGCGGTCGTAGCCGTACGAGACGTGGATCTCGCGCACCCCGCGCGGCACGTCGACCGGCAGGTAGACGAAGTCCGGCGCGCCCGGCTCCAGATGACCGGTGACGGTCCGGCTGTCCTCGGACCCGCCTGCGGAGCCGGAGCCGGAGCCGGCGTCGCCGTCCGCCGCGCGGGCGAAGCTCACGGGGGCGAGCGTCATCACTCCGGCGGTGGCCGCCGAGAGCCTCAACAGGTCGCGTCTGTCCACGGGTGCGGTCCCTTCGCGTGGGTTCGGCCGTCGCCGATACGGTCCTACACGGGTCCTATAGGCAGGTGACGCGGAAGGGAACAGTGCGGGACGCGTGGTTCGCGAGCGACGGGCGGTGCGGCAGGGGCCGCCGTCAGCGCCCGCGGCGGCGGTGCACGGCGTTCGCCGCGGCGCCGGCGAGGCGCGTCGCCCTCCCGGCCAGGGCGTAGACCAGGAACACGCCGCCGACGACGAGCAGCAGCGGCTGCCAGCCGACGTCGCCGTCGCCGCCCGTGGTCCCCGTGCCGCCGGAGGAGGCGGTCCCCGTACCCGACGAGAAACCCCCGGAGAACGTCGTCGTCCCCGTCCCCACGGTCGCCCCCATCGTGGACCCCGCGTTCATGCCCGGGTCGACGTAGCGCCCGGCGGCGCTGCTCGCGCTGCCGATGCCGCCGCCGGACGTCTGGGCCGCCGCGGCGCCCGGCAGCAGGAGCACGCACGACGCGACGGCGCACGCGAGCCATAACGGAAGCATCCCGAACCGATGCCGTCGGACGAGCACCACGAACCTCCCGGATCAGTGCGGGGGAATCGCTGCTGCGGTCCTTTCCAGCGTACGGCCCGCGCCGGATACTGCGCGAATGCGTATCTCCGTGACGATCTTCCTCACCGACGAGACAGTCCGCCCCCCGGTCCTCGCGCGTGAGCTGGAAGAACGCGGCTTCCACGGGCTGTACCTCCCCGAGCACACGCACATCCCCGTCAGCCGCGACACGCCCGCCCCCATGGGCGAGCCGCTGCCCCGCGAGTACGGGCGCACCCTCGACCCCTTCGTCGCCCTCGGCCAGGCCGCGGCCGTCACGGAGCGGCTGGCGCTCGGCACCGGCATCACGCTCGTCGCCCAGCACGACCCGATCGTGCTGGCGAAGCAGGTCGCGACGCTCGACTTCCTCTCCGGCGGCCGGTTCACGCTGGGCGTCGGCTTCGGGTGGAACGAGGAGGAGGCGGACGACCACGGCGTCGACTGGCGCGGGCGGCGGGAGCCGGTGCGGCGGCGGATGGGGCTGATGAACGCGCTCTGGGCACCGGAGCCCACGGCGTACGACTCCGCCGACGCGGGCGACGGCGGCACAGGCGACGGCGGCACAGGCGACGGGGCCCCCACCGCCCGTACCGCCGTACGGGCCTCCGACGCGCACCCCAAGCCCGTTCGGGCCCCCCGTACGCGCAAGGACGCGCCCCCGCTCCACGGCCCGCGCACCCTGCTCGGCGGGCGGCCCGGGCCGAAGCTCTTCGCGCACGTCGCCGAGTACGCGGACGGCTGGATGCCCATCGGCGGCGGCGGGCTCACCGACAGCATCCCCCGGCTGCGGCAGGTGTGGGAGGACGCCGGGCGGGATCCGCAGGCTCTCGAGGTGGTGCCGTACGCCGTGCGGCCGAGCGAGGGCAAGCTCGCGTACTTCGCCGCGCAGGGCGTACGGGAGACGGTCGTCCAACTCCCGCCCGCCGGCGAGACGGAGGTGCTGCGCGCGCTTGACGCGTACGCCCGCTTCCTCTGACCAGGGCACGACCGCGTACATCGCAACCCGCCCGCCGCAGCCGCCACCCCCGCACCGCGGCCCGCCCGGGTGTCCGACCTGCCTCGTATGCTCGGAAAGATGAAGCCCCCGCCCGTCCCCGCCCCCACCGCCAACGCCATGCGCCGCGCGCTGAAGCGCGCCCGCGACGGCGTCGCCCTCGACGTGTCCGAGGCCGCCGTGCTCCTCCAGGCCCGCGGCGCGGACCTGACCGACCTGTCCGCCTCCGCCGCCCGGGTGCGCGACGCCGGTCTGGCGGCGGCCGGCCGGCCCGGCGTCATCACGTACTCCCGCAGCGTCTTCCTGCCGCTGACCCGGCTCTGCCGCGACCGCTGCCACTACTGCACGTTCGTCACCGTCCCCGGCAAGCTCCGCCGCGAGGGGCACGGGATGTTCATGTCCCCCGACGAGGTGCTGGACATCGCCCGCCGCGGCGCCGCGCTCGGCTGCAAGGAGGCGCTGTTCACGCTCGGGGACCGGCCCGAGGACCGCTGGCCCGAGGCGCGCGAGTGGCTGGAGGCCCACGGGTACGACGACACGCAGGCGTACGTGCGCGCCATGGCCGTCCGCGTGCTGGAGGAGACCGGCCTCCTGCCGCACCTCAACCCGGGGGTGGTGACCTGGGCCGGCTTCCAGCGGCTCAAGCCGGTGGCCGCGTCCATGGGGATGATGCTGGAGACCACCGCGGAGCGGCTGTGGAGCGAGCCCGGCGGGCCGCACCACGGCTCGCCCGACAAGGAGCCCGCCGTGCGGCTGCGGGTCCTTCAGGACGCGGGGCGCTCCTCGGTGCCGTTCACGAGCGGGCTGCTCATCGGCATCGGCGAGACGCCGGCCGAGCGCGCCGAGTCGCTGTTCGCGCTGCGCCGGGTGCAGCGCGCGTACCAGGGCCTCCAGGAGGTCATCGTGCAGAACTTCCGCGCGAAGCCGGACACGGCGATGCGCGGCATGCCGGACGCCGAGCTGGACGACCTCGCCGCCACCGTCGCCGTCACCCGGCTCATCCTGGGCCCGGCGATCGGGGTGCAGGCGCCGCCGAACCTGGTGGACGCGGAGTACGGCAAGCTCATCGCGGCCGGCATCGACGACTGGGGCGGGGTCTCGCCGCTCACGCCGGACCATGTCAACCCGGAGCGGCCCTGGCCGCGGCTCGACGAATTGGCGGCGCGGTCGGCGGCGGCCGGGTTCGAGCTGCGCGAACGGCTCGCGGTCTACCCGGAGTTCGTGCTCCGCGGCGAGCCGTGGCTCGACCCGCGGGTGCTGCCGCACGTCAGCGCGCTGGCCGACCCGGAGACCGGCCTCGCACGGGACGTACGCCCGCGGGGGCTGCCCTGGCAGGAGCCGGACGGCGGCTTCGCCGCGAGCGGGCGTACGGACCTGCACCGCACCATCGACACCGAGGGCCGCACGGGCGACCGGCGCGCCGACTTCGACGCGGTGTACGGCGACTGGGAGGCTCTGCGCGAGACGGCCCGGGAACTGGCCGGCGACGACGGCCGGTCCGCGGCGTCCCCATCCGGGAGCGCCCGGTCCGACGGCGACCCGTCCGCGGAATCCCCGCCCCTTTCCGCCGGTTCGACCCCGGCAAGCCCCGGTACGGGCACCGCATCCGCGCCCGACCGGCTCGACCCCGAGGTGCGCGCCGCCCTCGCCCGCGCCGCCGACGACCCCACCCGGCTCACCGACGCCCAGGCCCTCGCCCTGCTGCACGCCGAAGGACCCGCCCTCGACGCCCTCTGCGGCATCGCCGACGACCTCCGCCGCGCCACCGTCGGCGACGACGTCACGTACATCGTCACCCGGAACATCAACTTCACGAACGTCTGCTACACCGGCTGCCGCTTCTGCGCCTTCGCCCAGCGCCGCACCGACGCCGACGCCTACACCCTCTCCCTCGACCAGGTCGCCGACCGGGCGGAACAGGCGTGGGACGTGGGCGCCGTCGAGGTCTGCATGCAGGGCGGCATCCACCCCGACCTGCCCGGTACGGCGTACTTCGACATCGCCCGCGCCGTCCGGGAGCGCGTGCCGGGCATCCACGTGCACGCGTTCTCGCCCATGGAGGTCATGAACGGCGCCGCCCGCACCGGCATGTCCGTACGCGACTGGCTGACCGCCGCCAAGGAGGCCGGCCTCGGCTCCATCCCGGGCACGGCCGCCGAGATCCTGGACGACGAGGTGCGCTGGATCCTCACCAAGGGCAAGCTGCCCGCGGCCGACTGGATCGAGGTCGTCACCACGGCGCACGAGCTGGGCCTGAGGTCGTCGTCCACGATGATGTACGGGCACGTGGACCAGCCCCGGCACTGGCTGGGCCACCTGCGGCTGCTCGCCGAACTCCAGCAGCGCACGGGCGGCTTCACGGAGTTCGTCACGCTGCCGTTCATCCACACCAACGCCCCGGTCTACCTGGCGGGCATCGCCCGGCCGGGGCCGACGATGCGCGACAACCGCGCGGTCACCGCCATGGCCCGGCTGCTGCTCCACCCGCACATCACCAACATCCAGACGAGCTGGGTCAAGCTCGGCGCGGACGGCGCGGCGCTCATGCTCCGCTCCGGCGCCAACGACCTGGGCGGCACGCTGATGGAGGAGACGATCTCGCGGATGGCCGGGTCGTCGTACGGGTCGTACCGCTCGGTGAAGGACCTCGTCGCCATCGCCGCCGCCGCGGGCCGCCCGGCCCGGCCGCGGACGACGACGTACGGGGAGGTGCCGGCGGAGCGCGTGCGCGCGGCCGAGGCGGCGGACGGCCGGCTGCCGGAACTGCTCCCGGTGCTGGGCCAGTAGCCGCCGGCACGGACCGGCGGCCCCGGTTCCGTGCGGACACGGCGCCGCCTCCCCCGAGGCTCTAAGCTCGCCCCCGGGGGAGGTGGCGCCGTGTCAGAAGTGCGTCCGTCCATGCAGGACTTGATCCGCGACCGCCGCCGGTCCGGCTTCGTCGGCCGGCAGCGCGAGATCGCCGCGTACCGGGACAACTTCCGCTGTCCCCCGGTGGATCCGGCGCACCGGTTCCTCTTCCACTTCCACGGCGTCGCCGGCGTCGGCAAGACGTCGCTGCTGCGCCGGCTGGTGCAGCTCGCCGGAGAGCACGGGGCGCTGACCGCGCAGGTCGACGAGGCGGTGGCCAGCGTGCCCGAGGCGATGGAGGCGATCAGCACCCAACTCGCCCGCCAGGGCCACCCGCTGAAGGGCTTCGACCGGCTGCTCCAGCGCTACCGTCAGCGGCGCCACGAGGCGGACTCCGTCGTCGCCGCCTTCGGCAGCGCCCACAGCCCGCCCGGCGCGGTCGCCGCCGTGGCCCCCGGTGTGCCGGCCCCGGCCGGACCGGTGGACGCCGCAGGACCCGCCCCCGCGGTCCAGGCGCCCGCCGCCTCGCCCGCCGCCGGCCTTGCCGCCCAGGCGGGCCTGGCGGGCCTCGGCCTCGTCCCCGGACTCGGCGCCGTCGCCGGCGCCATGGACCCGCAGCAGGTCGCGCAGAGCCTCGACCGCTGGCGCGCCGCGCTCTCCACCCGGCTGCGCAGCCACGACGACGTCCAGCTCGTCCTCTCCCCGCTCCAGGCCCTCACTCCCGCGTTCCTGGAGGACCTGCGCGAGGTCGGCACCGCCGTCCCGTGGCTCGCGCTGTTCTTCGACACGTACGAGCGCACCGGCCCGGTCCTCGACGCCTGGCTGTGCGACGTCATGACCAGCGACCGCTACGGCGCGCTGCCCGCCAACGTCGTGGTGACCCGCGCCGGGCAGCAGCGGCTCGACCCCGCCCGCTGGCCCGCGGGGGACTTCGCCACGGAACTGGAGCTGGAGGTGTTCACGGAGGAGGAGGCCCGCGGGCTCATCGCCGCCCGGGGCATCGCCGACACCCGGGTCGTGGACGAGATCCTGCACCTGTCCGGGCGGCTGCCCGTCCTCACCTCGATGCTCGCCGAGACGCCGCCCGCGGGGGCCGGCGGCGGGGATCCGAGCGGCACGGCGGTGGAGCGGTTCCTGAAGTGGGTGGCGGACCCGGTGCAGAAGGCCGCGGCGCAGGCCGCCGCGCTGCCGCCCGCGCTGGACGAGGACGTGTTCCGCGTCGCCGTCGCCCCGGCCGCCGCCGGTCTCTACGGGTGGCTGCGCGCGCTGCCGTTCGTCAGCGACGAGGCGGGCCGGGTGCAGTACCACGGCGTGGTGCGCTCGGCGATGCTGCGGGTGCAGCGCACCCGCTCGCCGCAGCGCTGGCGCGAGCAGCACCGCGCGCTGGCCGCGGCGCACGCCGCCTGGTGCGCGGAGCTGGAGGCGAGCCTGCCCGCCGGCGACCAGGCGGAGGACCGCTGGTTGGACGAGCAGTGGTTCGGCCACCGCCGCAACGAGACGTACCACCTGCTGTGCGCCGACCCCCAGGGCGCCCTGTCGCGGGCCCGCCGCGACGCGCTCCAGGCCGCCGACGCCGGCCCGGCCGAGGCCCGGCGGTGGGCGCAGACGGTGGAGCAGGCGGGCACGGACGCGGACAGCGAGCCCGTACGGGACTGGGGCCGGCGGCTGCTGGCGGCGCTGGGGGAGGACGCGCGGGGCGTCGCCGGGGTGTGCACGTTCCTGCTGCGGGAGGCGGAGCTGACGGAGCCGGAGCGGGTGCTCGCGTACACGCTGCGCGGGCGGGAGCGCCGCAACGGCGACGAACTTGACGCGAGCGTCGCGGACTTCGACCGGGCGCTGGCCCTCGACCCGGGCTTCACCCGCGCGTACGCGGGCCGCGGCCAGGCGTACGTGCTCCTCGACCGCCACCTGGAGGCCGACGCGGACTTCACCCACTGCGTCGCGCACGACCCCGACCGCTCCTGGTCGCTGACCCACCGCGGCCGGGTCCGGCTCTACCTGGAGCGCTACGACGACGCGAAGGCCGACCTGGACCAGGCGATCGAGCTGGACCCCTCCCCGATGACCTGGGCGATGCGCGGCGAGGTGCACCGCCTCACCGGCGCCCTGGAACAGGCGGTCGCCGACTTCGACAAGGCCGTCGAGACGGCGGACGGCGACTACCCGTACGGCATCGCCAGCCGCGCCCAGTGCTACGCCAAACTGGGCCGGACCGAGGAGGCGATGGCGGACCTGGACCGGGCGCTGGAGCTGGACCCGCAGTGGTCCTGGTGCTGGACGGAACGCGGCCGCATGCACCAGGAGGCCGCGCGGTACGAGGACGCCGTCGCCGACCACACCCGCGCGCTGGAGCTGTCGCCCGCCTACGACTGGGCGTACGCCAACCGGGGCCACTGCTACCGGGCCCTGGGCCGCCTGGACGAGGCGCTGGCGGACCTGGACCGGGCGCTGGAGATCGACCCGCAGTGGTCCTGGGGCTGGGGCGAGCGCGGGGAGGTGCACCGGCTCGCCGGCCGGACCGAGCGGGCCGTCGAGGACTTCGACAAGGCCGTCGAGCTGAAGCCGGACAGCCCGTGGGCCATCGCCAGCCGGGCGCAGTGCATGGTGACCCTGCGGCGGGCCGACGACGCGCTGGCGGACTTCGACCGCGCGCTGGAGATGAGCCCGGGGATGGCATGGGCGCTGGAGGAGCGCGGCGACCTGTACCGGATCGTCAACCGCTTCGACGACGCGCTCACGGATTACGGGCGCGCCCTGGAGATCGACGGCACGCTCGTCTGGTCGCGCATCGGCAGGGCCCGCACGCTCGGGCACGTCGGCAGGACGGCGGAGGCGCACGCGGAGATCGACTCCGTCCTCGCCGGCCACCCGGAGCACGTGGGCGCGCTGGTCCTGCGGGGGCAGTTGCTCGCCCTTCAGGAGCGGTGGCAGGAGGCGCTCGCGTGGTGCGACCGGGCGCTCGCGGCGGACCCCTCACACCAGGTCGCGCTCAGCGACCGGGCGGAGGTGCTGATGGTGCTGCGCCGGTACGAGGAGGCGCGGCCGGACGCCGCCGCGGCGCTCGCGACCGATCCGCAGGACGGCTTCTTCCAGTTCGACAACGCCCTGCTGGACCGGATGACGCGGGGCCCGCAGCCCCCGGAGCGCTGGTCGGCCGTGGAGGCCCGGATGACGGCGGACTGCTCCACCGACGTGGACGCGGACGCCTGCCGGCTGCTGTGCCGGGCAGCGGCGGGGGACTGGGCGGCGGCCGACGAGGCGCTGGCGGCGATGGGCTCCGGGGAGGCGTACTGGCTGCTGGTCCAGGACGTACGCGCGATGCTCCGCGTGCTGGCCGCGGCCCGGGACCTGGCGGCGGCGGACAGCACCCGGATCGAGGGGTATCTGCGGGTACTCGGCGATTTGCTCCCCGAACTCCCCGGCGCTTGACGGGCATACGCCCGCTGGCCTCTCGGTTTCCCTCCATTACAGTGCTGGGCCGGAGCACGTGCGAACAGCGCGTCACGCAGGGCGCGAGAGCCAGGCGGCGCGGGGACCAGACGAGCGAGACCAGACAGCGAGAGACCGAACGTCCGGACTGAGGTGGGCCGAGTGACGACCGCACGCCGCACCTGGGGTCGCGCCGAGCAGCAGGACTTCCGCAGCAGAGTGCGCGGCTGCCTGCTCGGCGGTGCGATAGGCGACGCGCTCGGCGCCGGCGTCGCGGACGCCTCCCTGGCGGAGATACGGGCCGTGCACGGGCCGCAGGGCGCCGCCGACTTCGCCCCGGCCCACGGCCGCCGCGGCGCGGTCACCGACGACACCCAGATGACCCTGTTCACCGTCGACGGCCTCATCCGCGCGCAGGTGCGGCGCGACGGCGGCCGGTGGCACCCGCCGACCGACGTGCACGCCGCGTACCGCCGCTGGTACGCGACGCAGAAGGACTGGGGCCCCGACGAGCGCAAGGCCGAGGACGGCTGGCTCGCCCGCGAGGAGTGGCTGTACGCGCAGCGCGGTGCGCCCCGCTCCTGCCTGCGCGGGCTGGCCGACGACCGCATGGGCACCCTGCAGCAGCCGCGGAACCCGGAGGCGAAGGACCCGGGGGCCGTGGTGCGCTCCGCGCCGTTCGGGCTGCTGGTGGGCTGGGAGCCGCAGTTGGTCTTCCAACTGGCCGCCGAGTGCGCCACGCAGACCCACGGGCACCCGACCGGCTATCTGGCGGCGGGCGCGTACGCGGTCGTGGTCCACGGCCTCGCCCGCGGCGACGCGCCGGAGGAGGCGGTGGCGCGGGCGCTGGAGATCCTCGCGGGCCGCCCGGGCCACGAGGAGACCACGGCGGCCGTACGGGCCGCGCTCGACGCCCGCGAGGGCCCGGACCCCGGCCCGGAGCAGGTGGAGGGCCTCGGCACCGGCGGGACCGCCGCGGAGGCCGTCGCCCTCGCCCTGTACTGCGCGCTGGCGGCCACCGACGTACGCCACGGACTGCTCCTGGCCGTCAACCACGGCGGCGCCTCCGACGCCACCGGCTCACTCTGCGGCGGGCTGCTGGGCGCGCAGCACGGCGAGACGTCGCTGCCGCCGGCGTGGGTCGCGGAGGTCGAGGGCCGCGGCACGATCCTGCAACTCGCGGACGACTTCGCGCTGGAGATGACCCTCGGCCCGGCGCTCCACGGCGAGACGGCGCCCAACGAGTCCTGGCTGCTGCGCTACCCGCGCTGATCCCGCGCTGCCCGCGCCGGTCCCGCGCTACCCGCGCCGGCCCTGTGCTCGCCGCTCCGCCCGCTCCTGGGCGGCCAGCACCGAGTCGCCGTGCTCCCACGACCAGGCGCCGAGCGCCGTCAGGGGCCCGAGCAACGACCGGCCGCTGGCGGTGAGCCGGTACTCGACGCGCGGCGGCGCCTCGGCGTACCGCCGGTGCTCCACCAGCCCGTACCCCTCCAGCCGCCGCAGCGTCTGGTTGAGGACCTTCGGGCTGATGCCCCCGATGGCCTTCCGCAGTGCGGCCGGGCGCCGCGGCCCGTCGTTCAGTGCGAAGATCACGATGCCGTTCCAGGCGTGCGCGAGCACGTCGATGCCCACGCGGGCGCGGCAGTCCGCGAGAAAGGGGCCGGTGTGCGCCGGAACGGCCGGCAGCGTGTCGCTCATTCCACTCCTCCACCTGCTGCTGGGGTCCCGCTGTCCTCGTCGTCCTTGTAGCTCATCCGATACGCACCGAACGGTGTCTTTCGGCCTTCCTAGTGTCGCCGGAGAGCCCGCGGAGACGATGCCGCGGGCCCTGACCGAAGGAGGAGCAACCATGCGTATCGGCGTGCTGGGGGCCGGGAACATGGCGGAGGCGCTGGGCGGCGCGTGGGCGGGGGCCGGCCACGAAGTACTGGTCGGCGGGCGCGACGCGGCGCGGGCCGCGGCCGCGGCGGAGCGTATCGGCGGCAAGGCCGGGAGCCTGCGCGAGGCGGCCGGGTTCGGGGGCGTCGTCCTGCTGGCCGTCCCGTACGCCGCGCTGGCGGACACCCTGCACCGGGCGGGCGCCGGCGAGGGGACGCTGAGCGGGCGCACCGTCGTCGACTGCAGCAACCCCCTCGACATGGCGACCATGCAGCCGCACCCGGACCTGCTGGCGGGCGGCCCGAGCGCGGCCCGGCAGGTCGCCGCCCTCGCGGTCGGGGCGCATGTCGTCAAGGGCTTCAACCTCGCCCCCGCCGAGGTCTGGCGGCACACGTCGACCGCGTCCGGTGCCGCGCGGATCGTCGTGCCGCTGTGCGGCGACGACAAGGACGCGCTGGCGGTGGTGGCGGCGCTCGTACGCGAGTCGGGGGCCGACCCCCTGGAGGGCGGGGGACTGGAGCGGGCCGCGCTGCTGGAGGCGGCGACGGCCGTCGCGGCGGGGGTGTGGACCCAGGGCCGGCAGCCCGGCGAGGTCTTCAGTCCCGTCGGCGGCTAGGCCCTGTCTGACAAATGGCGCCGTCCGCCCGCAGGGCGGGTGTCGCGGCGTCTGGTGCGTGCGATCGCAAGGCGGAGGGTCGATCGCATAGTGGGCCTATTCGGTCGAGCCCGACAACGCGGCGAGCGTGCGTGCCAGGCGTCGCGACACAGGCGGGATTTGTCAGACAGGGCC
>NZ_JAINRD010000020.1 GCF_020400605.1 Streptomyces aculeolatus
TGGGCTGCGGCCCAGGGGTTGAGTCATTTCCGGGGTCCTTGCAGACTGGGACAATGGCCGAGGAGATAGCCGCGCTTCGTTGGGATGAGCCGTCGGACGGGGGCGCCCCTGTGGTCGTCCTGCTGGATCAGACACGACTGCCCGTCGACGAGGTGGAGTTGGTCTGTGCCGATGTGCCGGCGTTGGTGCGGGCGATTCAGACGCTTGCCGTGCGGGGTGCTCCGTTGCTCGGTATTGCCGGGGCGTACGGGGTCGCTCTGGCGGCCGTGCGGGGTGATGACGTCGACCAGGCCGCCGACGTGCTTGCCGCGGCGCGGCCGACCGCCGTCAATCTGGCGTACGGCGTACGGAAGGCGCAGGGCGCCTTCCGGGCCGCTGTGGAGGCCGGGGACGGCGGTGACGGTGCTGCCGGGGCCGCTCTTGCCGAGGCGCGGCGGTTGCACGCCGACGATGCGCGGGCCAGCGCGCGGATGGCGGAGCACGGGCTGCGGCTGCTCGGCGAGCTGGTGCCCCGCGGTGGCTACCGGGTACTCACGCACTGCAATACCGGGGCGCTGGTGTCCGGTGGCGGGGGTACGGCTTTCGCGGTGGCGCTGGCGGCGCACCGGTCCGGGGAACTGCGGCAGCTGTGGGTGGACGAGACGCGTCCGCTGTTGCAGGGGGCCCGGCTGACCGCGTACGAGGCCGGCCGGGCGGGCATGCCGCACACGCTGCTGACGGACAACGCGGCCGGGTCGCTTTTCGCGAACGGGCAGGTCGACGCGGTGGTCCTCGGGGCGGACCGCATTGCTGCGGACGGGTCGGTGGCCAACAAGGTCGGGACGTATCCGCTGGCGGTGCTCGCCCGCTACCATCGGGTTCCGTTCCTCGTCGTCGCGCCGACGACGACGGTGGACTTCAGTACGCCGGACGGCTCGGCCATAGAGGTGGAGCAGCGGGCCGGGGGTGAGGTCACGGAGTTCTCCGTGCCGCACGCCGCCGGCTCCGGTCCGGGACAGGCCGCGGTTGCGTACGCGGTCGCACCTGCGGGCACGCAGGCGTACAACCCGGCATTCGACGTCACCCCGCCGGAGCTGGTGACGGCTCTGGTCACGGAGCGCGGGGTGGCCTCGCCGGTGACGGGGGATTCACTCGCGGAGCTGGTCGTGCGTTGACCGAGAGTGATCGTCTGGGGAAAGAGGCGCGTCGCGGCGGTGGCCGGGGCGTGACCTGGGACACGGGATTCTCTGTATGGGATGTGTAAATGGGATGATGTCGACATGAAGGGACGCGTTCTCGTCGTCGACGACGACACCGCACTGGCCGAGATGCTCGGCATCGTGCTGCGCGGGGAAGGCTTCGAGCCGTCATTCGTATCGGACGGTGACAGGGCGCTTGCCGCGTTTCGCGAGTCGAAGCCCGACCTGGTGCTTCTCGACCTCATGCTGCCCGGCAGGGACGGTATCGAGGTCTGCCGCCTGATCAGGGCGGAGTCAGGTGTGCCGATCGTCATGCTGACGGCGAAGAGCGACACCGTGGATGTCGTCGTGGGCCTGGAATCCGGGGCCGACGACTACATCGTCAAGCCGTTCAAGCCCAAGGAGCTGGTGGCCCGTATCCGGGCCCGGCTGCGCCGGTCGGAGGAGCCGGTGCCGGAGCAGTTGGCCATCGGCGATCTGGTGATCGACGTCGCCGGGCATTCGGTGAAGCGCGGCGGTGAGCCGATCGCGCTGACGCCGCTGGAGTTCGACCTCCTGGTCGCGCTCGCGCGGAAGCCGTGGCAGGTCTTCACGCGCGAGGTGCTGCTGGAGCAGGTCTGGGGCTACCGGCACGCCGCCGACACGCGCCTCGTGAACGTCCACGTGCAGCGGCTGCGCTCGAAGGTCGAGAAGGACCCGGAGAAGCCGGAGATCGTGGTGACCGTCCGCGGCGTCGGCTACAAGGCGGGACCGAGCTGACGTGTTCCGCGTGCTGCCGCGGGAGGGCGTGCCCGGCGGGCCTGTGCAGCCGTTCGTCCGGCTGTGCGTGCGCTGGGTACGCCGCCCGTTGCGTATCGCGACGAAGCTCTACCGGCGCAACATCCAGCTGCGGGTGGTCGCCACCACGCTGCTGATGTCGCTGGGCGTCGTCGTGCTGCTCGGGATCGTCGTCATCGGGCAGGTCCGCAACGGGCTGCTGGAGGCGAAGCTCGGAGCCGCGCACGGGCAGGCGCAGAGCGGCTTCGCGCAGGCGGAGATCCGGGGTGCCGCGGAGGAGCCCGGCAGCGGCAGTGAGGCGACCGCGGCCGTGAACTCCGCCGAGTGGCGGGCGGCCCTGGTCGAGCAGCTCATGGGCAGCGGGCAGGGGGTGGTGTCCGTACTGGTGATGAGCTCCAGCGTGAACAACGAGGCCACCGGCTCCTCCGACAACCCGCGCGGCTCGCTCGTCTCGGACGACACCTCGGTGGACAGCATCCCGGCCGATCTCCGCGAGAAGGTCGACAACGGCGGCGGCTCGGGGATCTACGAGCAGTACGCGCGCGTCTGGAAGCGCGGCTCGGGCGAGAGCGAGTCCTCGCTGATCATCGGCAAGCGGCTGAACGACCCGAACAACAACCCCTACCAGCTCTACTTCGTGTTCCCCTTCACGCAGGAGGAGAAGACGCTGAGCCTGGTGAAGGGCACGCTGGCGACCGCCGGCGTGTTCGTGGTGGTGCTGCTCGGCGCCATCGCCTGGCTCGTCGTACGGCAGGTCGTCACGCCCGTGCGGATGGCCGCCGGCATCGCCGAGCGGCTGGCGGCGGGCCGGCTGCAGGAGCGGATGAAGGTCAGCGGCGAGGACGACATCGCCCGGCTGGGCCAGTCGTTCAACAAGATGGCGCAGAACCTCCAGGTGAAGATCCAGCAGCTCGAGGAGCTGTCGCGGATGCAGCGCCGGTTCGTCTCCGACGTCTCGCACGAGCTGCGCACCCCGCTGACGACGGTGCGGATGGCCGCGGACGTCATCCACGAGGCGCGCGAGGACTTCGATCCGGTGACCGCCCGCTCCGCCGAGCTGCTGCTCGACCAGCTGGACCGGTTCGAGTCGCTGCTCTCCGACCTGCTGGAGATCAGCCGCTTCGACGCCGGTGCCGCGGCGCTGGACGCCGAGCCCGTCGACCTGCGGGAGATCGTGCGGCGGGTCGTGGGCGGGGCGCAGATGCTGGCGGACGCCAAGGGCGGGCGGCTGCTGGTCAAGGGCGACGAGGAGCCCGTGATCGCGGAGGTCGACGCGCGGCGCGTGGAGCGGGTGCTGCGCAATCTGGTGGTCAACGCGGTGGAGCACGGCGAGGGCCGCGATGTCGTCGTACGCCTCGGGGCGTCGGAGAGCGCGGTGGCGGTGGCCGTCCGCGACTACGGCGTGGGGTTGAAGCCCGGCGAGGCGACGCGGGTGTTCAACCGCTTCTGGCGCGCCGATCCGGCCCGCGCCCGTACCACGGGCGGTACGGGCCTGGGGCTGTCGATCTCCCTGGAGGACGCCCGGCTGCACGGCGGGTGGCTGCAGGCGTGGGGCGAGCCGGGCGGCGGGTCGCAGTTCCGGCTGACGCTGCCGCGGACCGGCGGGGAGCCGCTGCACGGTTCGCCGGTGCCGCTGGAGCCGGAGGACTCGCGGGCGCGGCGGGCGGCGCGGACGGCGCTGGAGCCGGGTGCGCTGACCGTGGCGCCGGCCGGTCCGACGGCGACCGGTGAGCTGCTGGGGACCGTACCGGCGCAGGGCGGGCGCGGCACGGGCGCCGCCGCGCGGGCGGCGGCGCCGCGGCCCTCGGCGCGGGCGGAGGCGGACCCGACGGCGCTGCCGGGCAGCGGGCGGCGGGTCAGCGGATATGCGGGGGCGGCCGACGAGGCGCCGGGTGCCGGGAGCGAGGATGGGCCCGGGAACGGGTCTGAGAGCGCGCCTGAGGGCGGCGAAGGCGGCGGTGAGGTCCCTAGTGAGGTCGGCGGCGAGGGGGAGCGCGGTGGTCGCGTCTAGGCGTGCGGAAGGGATGCCGGCGGTACGCGGGGCGGCGTCGGGTCCCCCGGGGCCGTACCGGCGCCGGATGCCGACGCGTACGCGCCGGTACGCCGCCGCGGCGCTGCTCGGCTCCTTCCTGCTCCTCGCCGGCTGCGCGTCCATGCCCGACAGCGGGGGCGTGCACCAGGTGCCGCTGTCGGAGCAGCGCGAGGATCCACGCGCGCGTACGTACGCGGAGCGGCCGGAGCCCGGTGCCACTCCGCAGCGCATCGTGTCCGACTTCCTGGAGGCCCTGCGCAGCGACGACTACGCCACCGTCGCCAAGGCGTATCTGACGAAGAAGGCGCGCACGTGGACGCCGGGGGAGACCATCGTGCTCGCCGAGGCGCCCTCGGTGATCCAGGAGCAGCCGAGCGGGTCGAAGCCGGTGACCAACGACAAGAGAAGCTCGGTGGTCGTCCGGCTGCAGGGGGCCAAGGTCGCGTGGCTCAACGAGGCGGGCACGTACACGCCGGACGAGCGTCCGTACAGCCTGAACATCGAGCTGTCGAAGGACCGCAAGTCGGGGCAGTGGCGGATCGCGGATCCGCCGCGGGGGCTGGTGATCAGCCGGGCGGACTTCGAGCGGACCTTCCAGCCGGCCAGTACGTACCACTTCACGGCGCGCAGCCGGGACACGCTGGTGGCCGACCCCGTGTACGTGCGGCGGCGGATCGACCCGGTGACGGACGCGGTGCGCACGCTGCTCGACGGGCCGGGCGGTCTGATCGGGTCGGTCACGGAGACGACGTTCCCCGCGCGGACGACGCTGGCGAAGAACCAGCGGCTGGCCGTCGACGAGGAGGGCACGCTGCGGGTGCGGCTCGCGCTGGAGACGAAGCCGGGGCTGCACACGTGCGAGCGGATGGCGGCGCAGGTGCTGCACACCGCGGAGAGCCAGGAGGGCGTGCGCGTCGACGATGTGGAGCTGCTGACGGCCAGGGACACCAAGATGTGCGACCTGAGCGCGGCGGCGGGCGAGCGCTACGCGCCGGACCGGCTGGCGCGCCATCCCGCGTCGCTGTACTTCATCGACGGCAAGAACCGGCTGGTACGGACCCCCACGGGGCCGGAAGGGGGCGAGGCGGGCCCGGCGACGGTGATCAGCCCGCTCGGAGACGGCAAGCCGGCGTTCGGGTCCGCGGCGGTGGCCAGGTCGGAGAAGAAGGCGGCGGGGGTGACGGCCACGGGGCGGTCGCTGTACGTGTCGTCGCTGGACGAGTCCTCGTCGCTGGGGGAGCCGCTGCTGACCAGCGATGCCACCGATGCGCAGGCCGAGCGCGGCGACGGGCTCACGGCGGCGAGCTGGGACGGGCTGGGCGACCTGTGGGTGGCCGACCGGGTCGGCGGCGAGTCGCGGCTGTACTGGATGGCGGGCGGCGCCGGTGACCCGGTGCGTATCGACGTCACAGGGCTGGAGGGGCGGATCGAGGCTCTGCGGATGTCGGCGGAGGGGGCGCGGATAGCGCTGGTCGTCAGCGAGGGGGAGGAGAGCCGCCTGGTGCTGGGGGCGGTGTCGGTGAAGGACGGCGTGCCGGTGGTGGCGCAGTTGCGTGACACGGGGGCGCTGGAGGAGGTGCGGGCCGTGTCGTGGGCGGGCGAGAGCCGGCTGCTGGTCGTGGGGCGTGAGTCCGAGGGCGTGCAGCAGATGCGGCTGGTCTCGACGGACGGGTCGGTGCCGCCGGCGGCGGAGCTGGGGCAGGGGCTGACCGGGGTGACCGCGGTGGCGGCGGCGGAGGACGGTACGAAGCCGCTGGTGGCCGCGACGGAGGACGGGATCGTGCGGCTGCCGCAGAACGCGTACTGGAAGGCGGTGCTGGGCGGCGAGGGCGGCACGGCGCCGGTGTACCCGGGGTAGGGCCGGGGGTCTGACCCGGGGTTCTGCCAGGGGGTTGTGCCGCCGGTTGTCCACAGCCGGGCGGTTGTCCACAGGGGTCGCGGGTGCCGGTGGCGGCGGGCATGGTGGACGCATGCGGGGGACAGGACGGGAATTGGCGGGGTTGGTGCTGCCCGCCGGCTGCGCGGGATGCGGGGCCGGGCGGGGTGCGGGGGCGCTGTGCGCGGAGTGCGCGGGGGAACTGACGGCGGGGGCGGTGCGGCGGGTGGTGCCCCGGCCGCGGCCGCCGGGGCTGCCCGCGGTGTTCGCGGCCGGGGCGTATGCGGGCGCGGTCCGGGGAGCGCTGCTGGCGCACAAGGAGCGGGGCGCGCTGCGGCTGGCCCGGCCGCTGGGCGCGGCCCTCGCGGCGGGGGCGCGGGCCGCGGCTGGGGACCGCGGTGAGCGCGTCGTGCTCGTGCCGGTGCCGTCGGCGCGGGGGGCCGTGGTGCGGCGGGGGCACGACCCGGTGCGGCGGCTCGCGCTCGTGGCCGCGGAGCGGCTGCGGCGGAGCGGGATACGGGCGGAGCTGCTGCCGGTGCTGCGGCAGCGGCGGGCGGTGGCGGACCAGGCGGGGCTGAACGCGGCGGCGCGGCGGCGGAACGTCTCCGGGGCGCTGGAGGCGGTGCGGGCCGGTGCGCTGCTGCTGCGGGCGCCCGGGTGCCGGGTGGTGCTCGTGGACGACGTCATGACGACCGGGGCGTCGCTCGCCGAGGCTGCCCGGGCCGTGCGCGCGGCAGGCTGCCCCGGCGGGCCGGCGGCGGCCGTCGTGGCCGCGCCGCGTGACGCGTTCGAAGCTGGTCGCGCGTGTTCGCGCCCTTGATCGCAATCTTACGTTTCCGCAGGTAGAACGGAGGTATAAGTACCTGATCGGACCACATCCGCCTCAGGGGGTGCCGTGGCATCTCAGGCGAGCTATGTTCGATTGTGAGGAGGGTGTGAGGACAGTGGATGGGCCGAATCCGCTGGATCCGATGGGGTGTCGATCTTGTCGGTGGGGGAGGAGGAGGTGAAAGCCGGTCCTCCCGCGAGGAGGTTCCGGCGGCAAAGAACCCCGAGGCTCCGGCAACCACCGGAGCCCCAGCGCACCAAAGGACCGGCTTCGCCCGTCAGCTCAGCGGTACGCGGAGCCGCTCCAGAACGGAGTTCTGCGTGGACATCGTCGTCAAGGGCCGCAAGACCGAGGTTCCCGAGCGGTTTCGTCGGCACGTGGCCGAGAAGCTGAAGCTGGACAAGATCCAGAAGTTCGACGGCAAGGTGATCAGCCTTGATGTCGAGGTGTCCAAGGAGCACAACCCGCGGCTGGCCGACCGCTGCGACCGGGTGGAGATCACAGTTCACTCCCGGGGGCCCGTGGTGCGCGCCGAGGCGGCCGCGGCCGACCCGTACGCAGCCCTGGACCTGGCGACGGCCAAGCTGGAGGCGAGGCTGCGCAAGCAGCACGACAAGCGCAAGACGAGGCGGCCCGGCAAGGACCGCAGGACCGCCGCCGAGGTGGGCGAGGTCGTCGCGCACGCGGCGCTGCTCACCGACGACGGGGAGCTGACGACCCCGTCCATGGAGACGACTGCGGAGAGCGAGACGCGGCCGAACGGCTCCCGGCTCCTTCGCCGCGGCCCGCTGGAGGTGGACGGCGACGGCCCGCTGGTGGTGCGCGAGAAGACGCACGCCGCCCCGCCGATGACGCTGGACCAGGCGCTGTACGAGATGGAGCTCGTCGGGCACGACTTCTATCTTTTCGTCGACTCGGACAAGAAGCTGCCCAGCGTGGTCTACCGCAGGCACGCGTATGACTACGGCGTGATCCACCTCGACCCGTATCCGATCGAGGAGTCCATGCCCGATGGCGCTGGGGGCGCGTTGGGCGGCTGAAAGGCGACGGTAGGCGGGCGGCGGGGGCGTCACCCCGCCGCCCGATCGTGAAATCATGTGCGCGCACGGCAAATCGGTGCCTGGGGGCAAGCGTGGCGGAGTTCGAGCTGAGCGGAGCTGGTGAGCCGAAGGCGTCGGTCGGTCCCCGGGAGGAGCCGATCCGGGTCCTCGTCGTGGACGACCATGAGCTCTTCCGCCGCGGCTTGGAGATCGTCCTCGCGCAGGAGGAGGACATCCAGGTCGTCGGCGAGGCCGGCGACGGCGCCGAGGCCGTGGACAAGGCCGCCGACCTCCTTCCGGACATCGTGCTGATGGACATCCGGATGCCGCGGCGCAGCGGCATCGAGGCGTGCACGGCCATCAAGGAAGTCGCCCCGAGCGCGAAGATCATCATGCTGACGATCAGCGACGAGGAAGCCGACCTCTACGACGCGATCAAGGCGGGCGCGACCGGCTACCTCCTCAAGGAGATCTCCACCGACGAGGTCTCCACCGCGATCCGCGCCGTGGCCGACGGGCAGTCGCAGATCAGCCCGTCGATGGCGTCGAAGCTGCTGACCGAGTTCAAGTCGATGATCCAGCGCACCGACGAGCGGCGTCTCGTGCCGGCCCCGCGGCTGACCGACCGGGAGCTGGAAGTGCTCAAGCTCGTGGCCACCGGGATGAACAACCGCGACATCGCCAAAGAGCTGTTCATCAGCGAGAACACGGTGAAGAACCACGTGCGCAACATCCTGGAGAAGCTGCAGCTGCACTCCCGGATGGAGGCCGTCGTCTACGCGATGCGCGAGAAGATCCTCGAAATCCGCTGAGCCCCGCGGGCGCCGCGCCGGCGCCCGAAGCCCCGCCGCACGCAGATGCCGTGGGGCTCAGGAACCGGGCCGGTCAGCCTGCGGCCACGGCCTTCTCCGCCGCACGTGCGAGCGGCGTGTGCAGCTCCGGCGGACTGACCCGCTCCACCCGCACCGACTGCGCACCGACCCAGGTCGCCGCCTCCGCCAGCGCCGCCGCCGTGGGCTCCACGGCCTTCGCCGGCGTGACGCCGTTCGGCCGGTCGGCACCCAGCGTCACCTGGCGGGCCACGAGCGTGCTCCCCTCGCGGCCCGGGTCGACCCGGCCGACGAGCTGGCCGCCGGCGAGCACCGGCATGGCGAAATACCCGTGTATCCGCCGGGGCTTCGGCACGTACGCCTCCAGCCGGTGCGTCAGTCCGAAGATCCGCTCCGTGCGCGGGCGGTCCCAGATCAGGGAGTCGAACGGGGACAGCAGCGTCGTCCGGTGCCGTCCCCGCGGGGCGTCTGCCAGCGCTTCCGGGTCGGCCCACGCCTGCTTGCCCCAGCCCTCGACCTCCACCTCGACAAGGTCCGTGTCACCCACGACGGAGGCGACCTGCTCGCCCTTGAGGCGGTGATAATCAGCCAGGTCCGCGCGCGTGCCCACGCCGAGCGCCCGGCCCGTCTGGGCCACGAGCCGGCGCAGGCACTCCTCGTCCGCCAGGTCGTCGTGGAACAGGGCATCGGGCACGGCGCGTTCCGCCAGGTCGTACACCCGCTTCCAGCCGCGCCGGGCCGTGACGACCACCTCGCCGGCGTCGAGCAGCGTCTCCACCGCGATCTTCGTCTCCGACCAGTCCCACCACGGGCCGCCGTTCTTCGCCCCGCCCAGGTCCGTGGAGGTCAGCGGGCCGTCCGCACGCAGCCGGTCCAGGACGGCGGCGCGGGAGCCGGCCGGGTCCTGCAGACGGTGCCAGCGGTAGCCGCGGGCGCGGTGGTCCCGGCGGCGGAAGGCGAACAGCGGCCACTCCTCGATGGGCAGGACGCACGCGGCATGCGACCAGTACTCGAAGGCGGTCGTCCCCGACCAGTACGCCGACTCCACCGCCTCGCGGCCGATCGCGCCCAGGCGCGCGTACGGCACCAGCTCGTGCGACCGGGCGAGCACCGAGATCGTGTCCAACTGCACCGCGCCCAGCCGCCGCAGCACACCGCGGGCCCCGGCGCGGCGGTCGGGCGCACCGAGCAGCCCCTGGGCGCGCAGGGCGATACGGCGGGCGTCGTCGGCGGAGAGAGACACGTTCGTGGTCATGCCGGCGAGCGTAGAGCCTGCCTCTGACAACCCGGGCCCGCAGCCCCGCCCGCCTGCCTTCCCGGCCGCCTGCCTCCCTGGCGGTCCGCCTTCGCGCCGGTCGTCCGGCCCGGGTCAGCCCGCCGTGCCCGCCCTGTGTGCGGTACGGGCCTCGTACGGCACCTGCGGGGCGAGGCCCAGGTCCGACGGCAGCAGCGACGCGACCCACGCGTCCCGCCGCACGCCCCGGTGGACGAGCCGGGAGCGCAGCACGCCCTCCATCGTGAAGCCGGCCTTGCGCGCCACCGACCGCGATCCCTCGTTGCCCACCTGGGCCAGCCACTCCAGCCGGTCCGCGCCCAGCTCCGTGAACGCCCACCGCGCCAGCGCCGCCACCGCCTCTCCCGCATACCCCTGCCCGCGGTGCCCCGGGGCGGTCCAGAAGCCGACCGAGCGGACGCGCTCCTCGGGCCCGGCCGTGCGGCCGACGCCGGCCGAGCCCACCAGCGCACCGCTCTCCAGGTCGGTGAGGACCAGGTCGTACTGCCGGTCCTCGCGCCAGCCGGCGGGGATGATCTTCAATACGTACTCCTCGGCGTGCTCCCGCTCGTACGGCGAGGGGACCGGCAGCCAGCGCTGGATACCGGGGTCCTGGCAGGCGGCCAGGACGGCGTCGACGTCACCCGGCTCCGCGGGCCGCAGCAGCAGGCGGTCGGTGACCAGCGTGATCGGGTCCATGGTGAAGATTGTCCGCTTCCCGGGCGGGCCGCGCCAGCAGCACAGTTGGACACCCCGTACGCCGTCGGACACTCACCGCGATGGCGCGGGCGGCCCCTGCGGCGGCCACGGCGCGGCCGGCCCGGGCCGGGCCCTTCCGTACGTACGGCGATCAAGCCGCCGGCGGCGCCGGGAGATACGGCAGCCGCGACTCCAGCCCCGCGTCCGAGGGCAGCAGCGAGCCCACCCAGGCGTCCCGCCGCGTGCCGTGGTTGACGAACCACGAGCGCAGTGTGCCCTCCATCGTGAACCCCGCCCGCAGCGCGACCGCCCGCGACGCCTCGTTGCCGACTTCGGCGAACCACTCCACCCGGTCGATGCCCACCTCCGTGAACGCCCACCGCACGACGGCGTCCACCGCCTCCGCCGTGTACCCGCGCCGCCGCTGCTCCGGCGCCGTCCAGTACCCCAGCTCCGCGACGCGCTCCGCGTGCCGCGACGGCGTGAAGCCGACGAGTCCCATCGAGCCCACCAGCGACCCGCCGTCGCGGGTGAAGACGCCGAAGTTGTACATCGTGTCCTCGCGCCAGCCCGCCGGGCCGACCTTGAGGACGAAGTCCTCCGCGTGCGCGCGCCCGTACGGCGACGGCACGCGCGTCCAGCGCTGCACGTCGGGGTCCTGGCAGGCCGCCAGGACGGCGTCGATATCGCGGGCTTCCATGGGCCGCAGCAGCAGCCGGTCGGTATCCAGTGTGACGGGTTCCATCCCGGGATTCTCCGCCCGCGCCCCCCGCCCCGCCACGGCTTTTCCGCCCCTCCGCCCCCGGCCGTGCACCCCCTTCGCGGCGGGCCGCGGGGGCCTTTGCGGCACTTTCCGCGGGGTTCCGCCGTTGACACGTACGGTGACGGCACCTAACGTCCCTGGGCTGGACCTCCCGGGGCGCCCGCGTCCTCGCATACGATGGCCGGTGCGGCCGTGGGCTCCGCGAGGCCCGAGAGGAGCCCCAGAGGACAGGGGCCGCACCAGCGCACCCGACCGTGCCAGGCCCGACCGGCAAGGAGCCAGCCCAAAGTGTCCGTCTTCGGAAAGATCATGCGCGCAGGAGAAGGAAAGATCCTGCGCAAGCTCAACCGCATCGCGGACCAGGTCAACTCCATCGAAGAGGACTTCACCAGCCTCACCGATGCCGAGCTGCGCGCACTGACCGAGGAATACAAGCAGCGGTACGAGGACGGCGAGTCCCTCGACGACATCATGCCCGAGGCATTCGCCACCGTCCGCGAGGCGGCCAGCCGCATCCTCGGCGAGCGGCACTACGACGTCCAGATCATGGGCGGCGCGGCGCTGCACGCGGGCTATGTGGCGGAGATGAAGACCGGCGAGGGCAAGACCCTGGTCGGCACGCTGCCCGCGTACCTCAACGCGATCTCCGGCAAGGGCGTGCACATCGTCACGGTCAACGACTACCTGGCGCAGCGCGACTCGGAGTGGATGGGCCGCGTCCACCGCTTCCTCGGCCTGTCGGTCGGCTGCATCCTGGCCAACATGCCGCCGGCGCAGCGCCGCGAGCAGTACAAGTGCGACATCACCTACGGGACGAACAACGAGTTCGGCTTCGACTACCTGCGCGACAACATGGCGTGGTCGAAGGACGAGCTGGTGCAGCGCGGCCACAACTTCGCGATCGTCGACGAGGTCGACTCCATCCTCATCGACGAGGCCCGTACGCCGCTGATCATCTCCGGCCCCGCCGACCAGGCCACCAAGTGGTACGCGGACTTCGCCAAGCTCGTCACCCGGCTGTCCAAGGGCGAGCCGGGCGACCCGCGCCTCGGCAAGCAGGAGACCGGCGACTACGACGTGGACGAGAAGAAGCGGACCGTCGCCATCCACGAGGCGGGCGTCGCCAAGGTGGAGAACTACCTGGGCATCGACAACCTCTACGAGTCCGTGAACACGCCCCTGGTCGGCTATCTGAACAACGCCATCAAGGCCAAGGAGCTGTTCAAGAAGGACAAGGACTACGTCGTCATGAACGGCGAAGTCATGATCGTCGACGAGCACACGGGCCGTATCCTCGCCGGCCGCCGCTACAACGAGGGCATGCACCAGGCGATCGAGGCCAAAGAGGGCGTCGACATCAAGGACGAGAACCAGACGCTCGCCACGATCACCCTGCAGAACTTCTTCCGCCTCTACAAGCGCCACGACCGCGACGGCAAGGAGGAGCCGGGCCTGGCCGGCATGACCGGTACGGCCATGACCGAGGCCGCCGAGTTCCAGCAGATCTACAAGCTCGGCGTGGTGCCCATCCCCACCAACCGGCCGCTGGCGCGCATGGACCAGTCCGACCTGATCTACCGCACGGAGGAGGCGAAGTTCTCCGCCGTCGTCGACGACATCTCGGAGAAGTACGAGAAGGGCCAGCCGGTGCTGGTCGGCACGACGTCGGTGGAGAAGTCGGAGTACCTCTCGCAGCAGCTCAGCAAGCGCGGCGTACCGCACGAGGTGCTCAATGCCAAGCAGCACGACCGCGAGGCCGTGATCGTCGCCCAGGCCGGCCGCCGCGGCGCGATCACCGTCGCCACGAACATGGCCGGCCGCGGCACCGACATCAAGCTCGGCGGCAACCCCGAGGACCTCGCCGAGGCCGACCTGCGCCAGCAGAACCTGGACCCGGTCGAGCACTCCGAGCAGTGGGCGGCGCTGCTGCCGGCCGCGCTGGAGAAGGCGGAGGCGGCGGTCAAGGCCGAGTACGAGGAGGTCAAGGACCTCGGCGGGCTGTACGTGCTGGGCACCGAGCGGCACGAGTCGCGGCGCATCGACAACCAGCTGCGCGGCCGCTCCGGCCGCCAGGGCGACCCTGGCGAGTCCCGCTTCTATCTCTCCCTCGGCGACGACCTGATGCGGCTGTTCAAGGCGCAGCTCGTGGAGCGCGTCATGTCGATGGCCAACGTGCCCGACGACGTGCCGATCGAGAACAAGATGGTCACCCGCGCCATCGCGTCGGCCCAGTCGCAGGTCGAGCAGCAGAACTTCGAGACGCGCAAGAACGTCCTGAAGTACGACGAGGTCATGAACCGCCAGCGCGAGGTCATCTACGGCGAGCGCAAGCGGGTGCTGGAGGGCGAGGACCTGCACGAGCAGGTACGCCACTTCATGGACGACACCATCGACGCCTACATCCAGGCCGAGACCGTCGAGGGCTTCGCCGAGGAGTGGGACCTCGACCGGCTGTGGCGCGCCTTCAAGCAGCTCTACCCCGTCTCCGTGACGGTCGAGGAGCTGGAGGAGGCCGCGGGTGACCGGGCGGGCATCACCCCCGAGTTCATCGAGGACATGGTCAAGGACGACGTCCGCGCCCAGTACGCCAAGCGCGAGGAGCAGCTCGGCCCGGAGATCATGCGGGAGCTGGAGCGCCGGGTCGTGCTGTCGGTGCTGGACCGCAAGTGGCGTGAGCACCTCTACGAGATGGACTACCTCCAGGAGGGCATCCAGCTGCGCGCGATGGCGCAGAAGGACCCGCTGGTGGAGTTCCAGCGCGAGGGCTTCGACATGTTCAACGCCATGATGGACGGCATCAAGGAGGAGTCCGTCGGCTACCTGTTCAACCTGGAGGTCCAGGTCGAGCAGCAGGTCGAGGAGGTCCCGGTGCAGGACGCGGCGCCCGCCGACGCCGCGCCGCAGGACGCGGCGCCCGCGCCGGCGATCCTCGCCAAGGGCCTCGACCAGCCGCAGCGCCCCGACCGGCTGCACTTCTCCGCGCCCACCGCGGAGGGCGGCGTCGAGGAGGGCGAGTTGGCCACCGACGGCGCCCAGGCGCCGGCGGCCGCGGGCGCGGGCGACGGCCGCACCCGCGCGGAGCGCCGCCGGGCCCAGAAGGGCGGCTCGAAGGGCAAGCGCCGCAAGAAGTGACGGCGTAGCGCGTTTTCCGTACGGCGGGGCCGGTCCGGTGGGACCGGCCCCGCCGTCGTCGTCGCGGGTACGGGTACGGGGGCGCCGGCCCCGTACCCGTGCGGGCCCCGGCCGGCCTCAGGCCGGGTCGCGCTGCGGACTCGGGTCCATCTCGACCGCGGCGCAGCGCCAGCGGCGGTCCGGGCCCAGCTCCAGGCGGAAGGCCAGCGCCCGCAGCCGGTCGCCGACGGCGACGCGGGCGAACGCCTCGATGACGTCGGGCGCCGGGCGGCAGTAGCCGCACGCGCGCAGCTCCGGGCGCGGGCCGTCGCGCAGCGGCAGGTCGTCGGCGAAGGCGGCGAGTTGGTCGTAGGCGCCGCCCGCCGTGTGGCCCAGCAGCCAGTGCATCGGCCGCCGGCCGCTGAGCACGAGCAGCAGCCGTTCGGCGAACCACTCGTGCGGGCGCAGTTCCCCGGACGGGCGGCGTGCGGGCACGCGCGCGGGGCGGCGGGTGTCGCGCCGGTCCGGCGGGGCGGTACGGGCGCGCGGCCGGCGGCGCGGGCGGGCCGGGGCGCACCGGGGTTTCCCGGGCGCCGGCCGGTGCGCCGGGTCCGGGTCGTACGCGCCGCCGGGTGCCGGCTCCTCTGCCGGCTCCCGCGCCCCTTGGGGGACGGGGTCCGGCGGTGGTGCGCACGCCGGTCCGGCCGCCGGTACGTACGGCACGTACGGCCGGTCCCGGGCCTCCTCGCGCGGTGTCCGGTGAGCCGGGCCGCCCGCGGTGCCGCGGTCCGGCCCGTGCCGGGCCCCCGTGCCGTCGCCGGAATGCTCCTCCGGCTGCGGCCCGCCGTCAGCGTCAGGCCCGTCCGTCGGCCGGCCGGCGCCCGGCCGGGTGTGTGTGGTCGTCACGCTGTCACCCCCGTGATGCGTGTGGTTCGCGATGCCCGAAGGTCTACCGGCGCCCCGCGCCGCCCGCAACGCCCCCCGCTCTTCCGCGGTCCCTCGTGGGAATTCACCCCTCCAGGTGACGCACCCCCTCCCGCGCCCGCCCGCGGGGCCCGTCGCGCCTGCCCGGGGCGTCGCAGCCGGTGCCGTCCTCCGCGCCCGGGCAACCCACTCGGACGGGGGACCGCCGCCGTATAGTTCGCCCATGCGCGTGTACGTCCCCCTGACCCTGCCCGGCCTGGCGCGGGCGCACGAAGCCGGTGAGCTGGGCCCGGCGCCGCTGGCGGCCTATGCCGTGACGCCGGCGCTGCGCGAGTGGTACGTCTCGGACAACCTCGAAGAGCTGGAGTACGCGGCCCTCACCCGCGCCGCCCAGGCGTCGCTGCGGCTGCTGGCGATCGCCCCCGCACCCGGTGCCCCGCCGCGCCGGGTCGTGGTCGCGGCGGAGCTGCCCGACGGCGCCGCGACCGCCGACCCCGATCGGGGGATGGACCCCGCCGCCATCGGCGAGGTGCGGGTCGCGGCGGCGGTGCCGCTGAGGCTGGCGGCGGCGGTGCACGTGGACGCGGACGACGCGGCGGCGGACGTCGCGGCGGCCGTGGCGGCGCTCGGCGCCGCGGACGCCGGGGACGACGACGCGCGGTTCACCGTCGACGGCGCGGAGGACCACGAACTGCTCTGGTACGGCGTACAGGAGATCGGGAACCTCGTCGGCTGACGAAAATCCCGGCCCGGTTGTCACACCGGCCGGTTACCTTTCTGGGGTGCGTACACACCTCGTCTGGGACTGGAACGGGACGCTCTTCCACGACATCCAGGCGGTGATCGAGGCGACCAACGCCTCCTTCACCGAGCTGGGCCTGCCGCCGATCACGCTGGAGCGCTACCGCGAGCTGTACTGCGTCCCGGTGCCGCGGTTCTACGAGCGGCTGATGGGCCGGCTGCCGACCTCCGAGGAGTGGGAGGTCATGGACGAGGCGTTCCACCGGCACTACTGGGTGCGGGCCGAGGCGGCCGCTCTGGCGGAGGGTGCGGCGGAGCTGCTGGCGCAGCGGCGGGCCGCGGGGCAGACGCAGTCGCTGTGCTCCCTCGCGCCGCACGAGCAACTGCTGCCGATGGTGCGCTCGCACGGCATCGCGGACCACTTCGTCCGGATCGACGGCCGCACGGGCCCCTCCGACGGCGGCAAGGCGACGCACATGGTGCGGCACCTCGGCGCCCTCCAGGGCATAGACCCGTCCCGTACGGTCGTCATCGGGGACGCGGTGGACGACGCCACGGCCGCGCGGCACGCGGGTGTACGGGCCGTGCTGTACACCGGTGGTTCGCACAGCCGGGCGAGCCTGGAGGCGGCGGGCGTCCCGGTGGTGGACAGCCTGGCGGAGGCGGTCGCGGCGGCGGACGAGCTGGCGGCGTAGGGGCGTGGCGGCGGGGCGAACCGGCGGCACAGTAGTGGCCGCCGGGCCCCTCCGGCACCCCCGGCCCCTACCCCCGCCGAGGTGACGTTCGCCACCTTGGGAGCACTCTCCCCAACCGGGTCATGCGGAAGGCTTTAGTCCAGGTGAAGGACGTTCCGCAGGGTGGAGAAGCTGTGCAGAACGTCAAAGAACGGGGGCTGTGTTTGTACACATTCGGCCGTGGACGCCGCCTGGCCCCAAGGGGATAGCCTGGTGGGCGTGATCAGCCCGATATCTCATTGGGGCGACGGAGGTGGGGCCCGCGGGGCCCCCACCGCGCTCGCCCCGGCGTCGGTCGGCGCCGGGGGCCCCGCCCGGGGGACGGCTGATCGGCGAAACCGGTGCCGCCGCCCGATGATGGCCGGAAGCGGACCGGTGCGCTTCCCGTTCCGGCACGATGCCGCACATGGCCCGGAGGCATCCGGGCCGCGGTGCCGTGCCCGCTCGTCAGCAAGGGCCGGGGAGGACTCCCGGCCCACAAGAACCGTCACGCAACGGCGCGCGACAGGAGCCTGAGGACCATGCAGATCAAGCTGGCTGAAGCCAAGAACGAGCTGCTCGCGCGCGCGGCGCGGGTGGACGGGACGGGTGAGGGGGGTTTGGCTCCCGACACCCTCGACGCGTACCTCCAGCGCTATTACCTGCATACCGCGCCCGAGGACCTGCTCGGCCGTGACCCGGTCGACGTCTTCGGCGCCGCGCTCTCCCACTACCGCCTGGCCCAGAACCGTCCGCAGGGCACCGCCAACGTGCGCGTGCACACGCCCACGGTCGAGGAGAACGGCTGGACGTCCAGCCACAGTGTCGTTGAGGTAGTAACTGACGATATGCCCTTTTTGGTGGATTCCGTCACTAATGAGTTGTCCCGTCAGGGACGCGGCATTCATCTGGTGATCCACCCGCAGATCGTCGTCCGCCGGGACGTCACCGGACGGCTGCTGGAGGTGCTGGACGCCGGCCGCGACCCGAACGCCTCGCCGCCGTACGCCCGCGGCCTCGAAGACCTGCCGCACGACGCCGTCATCGAGTCCTGGATCCACGTCGAGATCGACCGCGAGTCCGACCGCCAGGACCTCAAGCAGATCACCGCCGATCTGCTGCGGGTGCTGTCCGACGCGCGCGAGGCCGTCGAGGACTGGCAGAAGATGCGCGACTCCGCCCTGCGCATCGCCGACGACCTCGACGAGGAGCCGCTGCCGGACGACATGCCCACGCAGGAGGTGGAGGAGGCCCGGGAGCTGCTGCGCTGGCTCGCCGCCGACCACTTCACCTTCCTCGGGTACCGCGAGTACCGCCTGACGGTCAACAGCGACGGCGAGGAGCTGACCGCCGTCCCCGGCACCGGCCTCGGCATCCTGCGCGCCGACCCGTCGCACGCCGCGTACGGCAAGGACGACGGCAGGCCGCAGCCCGCCTCCGAGTCCTTCCACCGGCTGCCCGCCGACGTCCGCGCCAAGGCCCGCGAGCACCGCATGCTGGTGCTCACCAAGGCCAACAGCCGCGCCACCGTGCACCGCCCGGCCTACCTCGACTACGTCGGCGTCAAGAAGTTCGACCCCGAGGGCAACGTCATCGGGGAGCGGCGCTTCCTCGGCCTGTTCTCCTCCGCCGCGTACACCGAGTCCGTACGCCGCGTGCCCGTCGTCCGCCGCAAGGTCGCCGAGGTCCTCAGCCGCGCGGGCTTCACGCCCAACAGCCACGACGGCCGCGACCTGCTGCAGATCCTGGAGACCTACCCGCGCGACGAGCTGTTCCAGATCCCCGTCGCGGAGCTGCAGTCCATCGTCATCAGCGTGCTGTACCTCCAGGAGCGCCGCCGGCTGCGGCTCTTCCTCCGGCAGGAGGAGTACGGGCGCTACTATTCGGCGCTCGTCTACCTGCCGCGCGACCGCTACACCACGTCCGTGCGGCTGCGGCTCGTCGAGATCCTCAAGGAGGAGCTGGGCGGCACCGCCGTCGACTTCACCGCCTGGAACACCGAGTCGGTCCTGTCCCGGCTGCACTTCGTCGTCCGCGTCGACCCCGGCACCGGGCTGCGCGAGCTGACCGAGACCGACGTCCATCGCATCGAGAACCGCCTCGCCGACGCCTCCCGCTCCTGGAACGACGGCTTCACCGAGGCGCTCGTCGCCGAGTTCGGCGAGGAGCGCGCCGCCGAGCTGGCCCACCGATACGCCGGCGCCTTCCCCGAGGGCTACAAGGAGGACTTCCCGCCCCGCGCGGCCGTCTCGGACCTCCAGCACTTCGAGAAGCTCAGCGAGCGGAGCGGCGCCGACAAGTTCGCCCTCAGCCTGTACGAGCCGGTGGGCGCCGCGCCCAACGAGCGCCGGCTGAAGGTGTACGGGGCGGGCGCGCCGTTCTCGCTGACCCGGGTGCTGCCCGTGCTGCACAACCTCGGCGTCGAGGTCACCGAGGAGCGGCCGTACCTGCTGCGCTGCAACGGCGGCGGCACGGACTCCTGGGTCTCCGACTTCGGGCTGCAGTTCCCGCCGTCGCAGAACGGCGGCGGCCTGGAGGTCGGCGAGGACGCGCGCGAGCGCTTCCAGGAGACCTTCGCCGCGGTGTGGAACGGCGAGGCGGAGGACGACGGGCTCAACGCCCTGGTGCCCGTCGCCGGGCTGACCTGGCGGCAGGCGATGGTGCTGCGCGCGTACGCCCGCTATCTGCGCCAGGCCGGCTCGAAGTTCACCCCGGCGTACATGGAGGACACCCTCCGCACCAACGTGCACACCACCCGGCTGCTGGTCAGCCTCTTCGAGGCGCGTATGGCGCCGGAGCGGCAGCACGCCGGGCGGGAGCTGACGGACGGCATCCTGGAGGAGCTGAACGGCGCGCTGGACCAGGTGGCCTCCCTCGACGAGGACCGCATCCTGCGCTCGTTCCTCACCGCCATCCAGGCCACGCTGCGCACCAACTACTTCCAGCACGACGACGACGGCAGCTGGCACTCCTACCTGTCGCTGAAGCTCGACCCGCAGGCCATCCCCGGACTGCCCGAGCCGCGCCCGGAGTACGAGATCTGGGTGTACTCGCCGCGCGTCGAGGGCGTGCACCTGCGCTTCGGCAAGGTCGCGCGCGGCGGGCTGCGCTGGTCCGACCGGCGCGAGGACTTCCGCACGGAGATCCTGGGCCTGGTCAAGGCGCAGGAGGTGAAGAACACCGTCATCGTCCCGGCCGGCGCCAAGGGCGGCTTCGTCGGCAAGCGGCTGCCGGACCCGTCGGCGGACCGCGACGCCTGGCTGGCCGAGGGCATCGCCTGCTACAAGACGTTCATCTACGGCCTCCTCGACATCACCGACAACCTCGTCGGCGGCGAGGTCGTGCACCCCAAGAACGTCGTACGGCACGACGAGGACGACACGTACCTGGTGGTCGCCGCCGACAAGGGCACCGCGACCTTCTCCGACATCGCCAACGAGGTCGCCGTCTCGTACGACTTCTGGCTGGGCGACGCCTTCGCCTCCGGCGGCTCCGCCGGATACGACCACAAGGGCATGGGCATCACCGCCCGCGGCGCCTGGGAGTCGGTCAAGCGGCACTTCCGCGAGCTGGGCGTGGACTGCCAGACGGAGGACTTCACCGCCGTCGGCATCGGCGACATGTCGGGCGACGTCTTCGGCAACGGGATGCTGCTCAGCGAGCACACCCGGCTGATCGCCGCGTTCGACCACCGGCACATCATCGTCGACCCCGACCCGGACCCGGCCGTCTCCTACGCCGAGCGCCGCCGGCTCTTCGAGCTGCCGCGCTCCTCCTGGGAGGACTACGACACCGCCAAACTCTCCGAGGGCGGCGGGGTGTTCTCGCGCAAGGCGAAGGCGATCCCGGTGAACGCCAGGATGCGCCGGGCGCTCGGCATCGGCGACGGTGCGGCGAAGATGACGCCCGCCGAGCTGATGAAGGCGATCCTCCAGGCCCCGGTCGACCTGCTGTGGAACGGCGGCATCGGTACGTATGTGAAGGCCTCGACGGAGGCGCAGGCCGACGCCGGCGACCGGGCGAACGACGCGATCCGGGTGGACGGCGCCGACGTACGGGCGCGGGTCGTCGGCGAGGGCGGCAACCTCGGGGCGACGCAGCTCGGCCGGATCGAGTTCGCGCGCATCGGCGGCCCCGAGGCCCGGGGCGGAAAGATCAACACCGACGCGATCGACAACAGCGCGGGTGTGGACACGTCCGACCACGAAGTGAACATCAAGATCCTGCTCAACCAGGTCATCGGCGACGGCGACATGACCGTCAAGCAGCGCAACAGGCTGCTGGGCGAGATGACCGACGAGGTCGCGGCGCTGGTGCTGCGCAACAACTACGCGCAGAACACCGCCCTGGCCAACGCCGTCGCGCAGGCACCCAGCCTGCTCCAGGCCCACCACCGGTACATGCGCAAGCTGAGCAAGGAGGGCGCGCTCGACCGGGACCTGGAGTTCCTGCCCGGCGAGAAGCAGATGCGCGAGCGCCTCGCCGCGGGCCTGGGCCTGACCCAGCCCGAGCTGGCGGTGCTCCTCGGCTATACGAAGATCACCACGGCCGAGGACCTGGTCGCCACCGGGCTGCCGGACGACCCGTACCTGGAGCGGCTGCTGTTCGCGTACTTCCCGCAGCCGCTGCGCGAGCGCTTCCCCGACCAGATCCGCGCGCACGCGCTGCGCCGCGAGATCGTCACCACGGTGCTGGTCAACGACACGGTCAACACCGGCGGTACGACGTTCGTGCACCGGCTGAAGGAGGAGACCGGCGCGTCGACCGAGGAGATCGTACGGGCGCACACCGCGGCCCGCGCGATCTTCCACCTGGGCGACTTCTGGGACGAGGTCGAGACCCTCGACAACGTCATCGCGGCCGACGTCCAGACCCGCATCCGGCTGCACTCCCGCCGGCTCGTCGAGCGCGCCACCCGCTGGCTGCTCAACAACCGGCCGCAGCCGCTGCAGCTGGGCGAGACCATCGACTTCTTCAGCGAGCGCATCGGGCAGGTCTGGGCGGCGCTGCCCAAGCTGCTGCGCGGCACGGACCTGGAGTGGTACGAGCGCAACCAGAACGAGCTGACCGACAACGGCGTCCCGGCCGAGCTGGCGCAGCGGGTCGCGACGTTCTCGGCGGCGTTCCCGACGCTGGACATCGTCGCGGTCGCCGACCGGACCGGGCACGAGCCGCTGGACGTCGCGGAGGTGTACTACGACCTCGGGGACAGGCTGCACATCAGCAAGCTGATGGACCGCATCGTGGAGCTGCCGCGGGCCGACCGCTGGCAGTCCATGGCCCGCGCGGCGATCCGCGAGGACCTGTACGCGGCGCACGCGCTGCTCACCGCGGCGGTGCTGTCGGCGGAGCCGGACCAGGAGGGCGACGCGGTCACGCCGGAGCTGCGGTTCAAGACCTGGGAGGAGAAGAACGCGGCGATCCTCGGGCGGGCGCGCGCCACGCTGGAGGAGATCCAGGGCTCGGAGTCGTTCGACCTGGCGAACCTGTCGGTGGCGATGCGGACGATGCGCACCCTGCTGCGGACGAACCGCTAGGGCCTGTCGTTTGGGTCCCGCCGCGAGCCCGGCGAAGATTCAAACGACAGACCCTGGGGCCGGCGGTGGTGTCGGTGCGGCGCGGGGGCGCGTTGGCGCTTGCGTGCGCGGGCGTGCGGGCGGCTCACGGGCCGCCCGCACGCGGCATGCGGTCGGCGTGCGTCGAGATGCACTCGGCGTGCGGGCGACGTGGGTGACGCGGGGCGTTGCACGCAAGTCCGAGGCGGGCGAATGACGTAGTTTGTCCCGCATGGGGCAGACAGCCACGGACCAGCGACCGCCGCGCACCGGCCCCGGTACGGCGTCCGTCGTCGCCGCGTACCGCCGCGCGCTCCCCCGCGCCGTCCGCCGCCAGCTCGCCGCCCTGGCCGCCCCGCACCACGCCGACAGGCTCCGCGCCGCGCTCAAGGCCCGCCGCGAGCAGGCCGCCTCCGAGGCCCCCGGCCGCATCGTCGTCACCGTCGACGGCCGGCCGTACATCGCCCACCTGCAGCGCGCGCTCTCCCCGGTGCAGGCCCGCCGCGTCGCCGTGCTCGCCGTCACCCGGGCGCTGCGCACCGCCGGCGTCCCGTACTTCGCGGTGCGGGCCCGGGCATGCGGCCCCGCGGTCGTCGCCGTCCCGGCCGCCGCCCGCCACCGGGCCGGCCGGGCGCTGGCCCGGCTGTGCCGGGTGCAGCCGGCGTACGTGACGGTGGTGGCGGGCGCGGGTACTCCAGGTCGCGCGGATGCGGACGCCCGCGGGCACGCGGGTACGGGTGCGGGTACGAGGGCGGGGGCGCGCGGCGCCGGAACTCGGGCCGGGCTCGCGCAGGAGGGCGCCGCCGGTCCGTACCCCCGGCTCGTGCCCGGCTACGAGCCGGGCGTCTGGCAGCAGTTGGAGAAGGCCGACGTGCTGCGCCTCACGTGGTTCCGCACCGAGCCCGGCCGGCGCCTGGTGATCGGTGCCGACTCCGGCTGCGAGGTCGAGTTCTGGCACGCGGACCCCACCGGCGACCGGCTCCTCGCGCCGCGCCCCGGCCGCGTCACCGACAGCGTCCCGGCCGGCGCCACCACCGTGAAGATGACCGACCGCGGCTCCTGGGGCTGCGGGAGCCGGCTCACGCTGCGTACCCGCGAGGAGTTCGTGCACCCGCTGCCCGAGGACGTCACGTACGCGATCGACGCCGTCTACACCTGGACCGACCCCGAACTCCGCTACGCGCTGCGCTCCCTCGCCACCTACGCGCCCTGGATCCGCCGCATCCACCTGCTCACCGACGACGGCGCCCCGCCGTGGCTCGACACCGCGCACCCGGGGCTGTCCGTCGTCGGGCACCGCGAGGTCTTCGCCGACCCCACCGTGCTGCCGACGTCCAACCCGCGCGCCGTCGAGAGCCAGCTGCACCACATCGACGGCCTCGCCGAGCACTTCCTGTACTTCGGCGACCGCCTCTTCCTCGGCACCGAGACCGTCCCGGAGAACTTCTTCCTCGCCAACGGACTCACGCGTTTCTTCGTCTCCCCCGCGCAGGAGCCGCTGCGGCACGCCCCGCACCCCCTGCGGCGCAGCGTGCTGTGCGAGATCGAGCGCGAGTTCGGCAACCGGCACACCGCCACCGCCGCCCACAGCGTCCCCCGCCGCGACGACCTGGCGATCCCGTCGTCGCTGTACCACCACTACGCCGCCCACACCGGCCGCGCCGCCGCCGCGACGCTGCGCCACGCGGACGTCGACCTGTCCGCGGGCGGCGCGGACGCCGCGCTGCGGGGCCTGCTGGCGGCACGGGACCGGACGGTGATCCGGGTCCGGGGCGAGGGCGCGCCGGGGCTGCTGGGGGCGTTCCTGGAGGCGTACTTCCCGGTGCCGAGCGCGTACGAGCTGCCGGGGTGAGCGCGGGGTGACGGCGGTGGTCGGGTTCCTGGACGCCGAGCACCTGACGGTGCTGGACGGGCGGACGCTGAACGTGTGCGTGCGGCTGCCGGAGGGCGGGGCGCGCCGGTCCGGCGCGTGGCTGCGGGTCGGGGACCGGGCGCTGCGGCTTCAGGCGGCGGGGGAGCGGGCGTTCGGCACGTACGTGGTGGAGCCGGTGGCGGGAGGGACCGGCGGGGCACGCGGGTGGCGGGGGCGGTGGCCCGGGCCGGAGCGCCGGAAGAGCGCGGCGGCGGGGCACGGGCTCGAGGTGATCGCCGTCGGGGAGGGCGAGGTGCGGGAGTTGGGCGTGGCGGTGGCGCTGGAGGGCCGGCGGGGGCGCGAGGAGTACGGGCTGAGGGCGCCGGGCGCGGTGGCACACGGGGCGGTCGCGGAACACCGCGCCGGCGCCGCCGCGGGCGCTTCCGGCGGGCCCACCCGGCTCGATCCGCCGCACCCGGACGGCTGGCGCATCACCGTCGCGCCGCCGCGGGAGGGGGGCGTCGCGGCGCTGCGGGCGGACCGGCTGCCGCCGCACGCGGAAGTGGACAGGGTGGCGTTGGGCTGGACGGAACTGGCGATCCACGGGCGGGTCGTGGGCCCCGGGGCACCGGCGGCGCAGCGGCGGCCGGGCGACCCGCCCGCGCGCCGGCGTTCCGGCCGGGCCGCCGAGGAGGCGTCCCCCGGGTCCTCCGGACCCGCACCCGGCGGGGAGTTCGCGTGCGAGCTGGTGGGGCGCGGGGCGGCGTGTGCGCTGCGGGTGGCGGGCTGCCGGGACGGGCGGTTCGTCGCGGTGCTGGGGGGCTGGGAGTTGGCGCGGCTGGCGGAGTGGGGCGGGGAGCGGACCTGGGATCTGCGCGTACGGGCCTGGGGGTGCGCGGTGCCGGTGGGGCGGCTGCTCGGCGACGTCGTCGACCCCGGGCGCGTACACCGGTTGCCGAACCGTTTGCTCATCGCCGACTCCGGCGACGTCCTGCGGGTCGCCCCGCGCTACACCGCCGCCGGGCGGCTGGTCGTCGTCACCGAGGTCGTGGGGGAGGCGCGGTGAGGATCACGTTCCTGGGGGTTCCGGCCGCCGCGGCACAGGACGGCGCCGTACGGGGCCTCGCTTCGCGGCACGACGTGGAGTTCCTCGCCGGTCCTGACCCCGCCGCCCTGCGCACGCTCGACGCCGACGTGCTCGTCACCGCGGACCCCGGCCACGTACCCGCCGTCTGCGCCCTCGCCCCCGCCCGCACCCTCACCGTCCACCGGGCCCCCGGCCCCGGCCGCCCGCCGCCGCCCGGCGCCCCGGAGCTGGACGCGCTCGTCGTACCGGCGGAGGCCGACCGCGCGGCGTACGAGGCGGAGTTGGGCCCGGCGGCGCCGCGGATCGCGGTCGTCCCCGACGGCGCGCACGCCGCCGACCGCTGGCACGCCCTCCTGACCGAGCTGGCCGCCCTCCGCGCCGACGAACCCCGCCGCCAGCGCGACCGCGCCGACCGCGCCGCCTTCCACCGCGCCGCCCTCGCCCCCGGCCTCCCGTCCCGCACCCCGCCACCGCATCCGGTGCCCCCGGCGGCGGAGCTGCGGCGGTGGGAGGAGGCCGTACGGGCCGGGGGGAGCGGGGCCGCGCGACTCGTCCGGGCCGCGGGGCAGGTGGCCGAGGTACGCGACGACCTGCTCGCCGCCGACGCGTACGCCGCCAACCTCCGCCTCGCCGCGGACGCGCTGGAGGCAGCGGACGTGCCGTACATCCTGCTGCGCGAGGCTCCCGACGCCGACGACCTTCGCGACGGCGCTGCCGATGGCGCCCCCGCTGCGGGCACCGCCCCCCGCCACCGCCTCGCCGTCGACGCCGGCCTGCGCTCGCGCACTTGCCGCGCGCTCGCCGGCGCGTATCCCGGCCAGGCCGTCTACGTCGCGCCCCGCCACAGCGACGCCCCCGCCCTCCCCGCCGAACTGCTCACCGCCGCGGGCGAACCGCCCGCGCTGCGCGTCCACCGCCCGTACCTCACCTCCGGCCGCACCCTCCGCTACGGCCCCGAGCACGGCTGCGACATCGAGTTCTGGCACCGCCCCCACCGCGGCGGCGCGTACGCCGCCCCGTGCGCCCCCACCGCGCTCGGCGTCACCCTGCCGTCGCTGACGCCGACCGCCGTGCTCTACGTGGACGACCGCGCGTTCCCCACGCTGCGCGAGTTCGTCACCGAGCCCCGCCCGCCCGCGGAAGCCGTCTACACCAGCACCGGCCCCGCGCTGCGCTACTCGCTCCGCTCCCTGGCGATGTTCGCGCCCTGGATCGGCCACACCTACGTCGTCGCCGAGACCCCGCCGCCCTGGCTGGACACCGACCGCCCCGGCCTCACCGTCGTCGACCGGCGCCACCCCCTCGACGGCCTCTCCGCGCACGTCCTGCCCCTCGCCGACGACGTGTTCCTCGGCCGCGCGCTCCACGCCCGGCGCCGTACGGGTCCGCTGCACGTCGACTCCGCGGGCGGCCACGAGCCGCGGCGGCTCGACAGACTGTTCGCCGGCCGCGACACCGACGTCTTCTGCCTCTGCCTCGACGGCAAACTTCCGCGGGGCGTACAGGCGTTTCTGGAGGGGTACTTCCCGGTGCCGTCGCCCTACGAGCGCGCGGGGGCGCGCAGGGAGGGCGTGCGGGCGTGAGGATCGTCTTCCTGGTCACCCGCGCCGACGAGCCGGGCGGCCTCGCTCACGCCGTCCGCACCCGGGCCGGCCACCTCGCCGCCCGCCACGACGTCGAGGTCGTCAGCGTCTTCCGCACCCGAGACCGGCCCCCGCCCGGTCTCGACGACCGCGTCCGGCTGCGCCACCTCGTCGACCGCACCGGCCCCGTCCCCGTACCGCTGCGGCCGACCGCCCTCACCGACCGCGCCCGGCAGCAGCTCGCCGCCGTACCCAGCGCGCTCGTCGACCCGGACCTGGACCCGGACTTCGACGCGCTCGCCGACACCGAACTCGCCCTCGCCCTGCGCACCCTCGACGCCGACGTCCTCGTCACGGCCTCGCCCGCGCTGCCGGGTGCCGCCGCGGACCACGCCCCGGCGGAGGTGGTGCGGATCCACGAGGAGCACGGTGCGGGCGAGGGGGCGCCGCCGGCGCGGGTGGGGGAGTGCGATGCGGTGGTGGTACGGACGGAGAGCGCGCGCCGGCGGCTGGCGGCGGCGCTGGGCGCGGCGGCGCGGGACCCGGCGGCGGGCCCGGCGGCGCCGCGGCTGGCGGCGATCCCGTACCCGGCGCCGGACGGCTTCCGGCCGCGGTCGTCGCGTACGACGCGGACCGCGGTGCTGGCCGGCCCGCTGACGCGGGCGGACCAGGCGATCGCGGCGTTCGCGGCGGCCGCCCCGGACGGCTCCGGCTGGCGGCTGCGGATCTTCGGGGACGGCCCGGAGCTGCCGCGGTTGCGCCGACGGGTGGCGGAACTGGGGCTGTACGAGCGGGTGGAGCTGCTGGGCCCGAGCCCGTCGATGGCGGCGGAGTGGGCGAAGGCGGGCTTCGCGGTGCTGCCGCAGGGGAGCGCCGAGGTGCTGGAGGCGTACGCGGCGGGCGTCCCCGCGGTGGCGCACGACGTCGCCGGCGGGGCGGCGGACGTCGTACGGGACGGGGTGGACGGCCTGCTGGTGCCGCCGGACGACGTGGCGGCGCTGGCGGGCGCGATGGCCCGGCTGATGGCGCCGGACGCGGAGCTGCTGCACCGGCTGGGGGCGGGCGCCCTCGCGGGGACGGGGCGGTTCGCGGCGGACGGCGTGACGCGGCGGTGGGAGGAGCTGTGCGCGGAGCTGGCCGCGGTGCCGGTGGCGGTACGGGCCGGGCGCGCGTCGCGGCACCGCGGGGGCGGGCCGGACGGTTAGGACGCGGCCGAGCGGGCGGATCCGGGGGCCCGGGACCGTACGGCCCTCGGGCCCGGCGGGGCCGCGGGACGGCGCCTCCCGGTACGCGCCGTCCCCTGCCGCCGATCCGAGCAACAACGCCCCTGCCGCCGTGTCCGATACGTGCCGCGGTGCCGTTACGGGACCGGGGCGCCCGCCTGGCCGCGGGGTGCCGGGGTGCGGGTCGACGTCCGGGGGCGCGGGGGCGGCGCCGGGGTCGCGTGGTGGCCGGACAGCGCCGCGGAGAGCGGCAACTGCCGGTGCAGCGCCGCGCACAGCAGCGCGACGGGCGCGAGCGCCAGCAGACCGTAGAGCAGCGCGGGACCCGGCTCCGCCGCCGTGGATCCGGCCAGCGCCGCCAGGGCCCCGGCCGCCGCCCCGATGCCGGCGTGCACCGCGTGCGCCCGCAGCACCTCCCGTACCCGCACCAGCCCGCACCGCCCCCACCGCGCCAGTTGCAGCGCGTGCCCCGCGGCGGGCCCGGCGGCAGCGGCGCAGGCCAGCAGCGGCAGGGCGGGGCCCGAGCCGCGCCACGGGAGGACGGCGGCGAGGGCGGCGGCGGTGGTGAGGAGCACGACCAGGTGCGTACCGAGGAGTTCGCGGCGCCGGCCGCGGGCGAGGTCGAGGGAGCAGCCGGCGGCGTAGACGAGTTGCAGCGCCGCGGCGGCGCAGAGCCACGGCACGAGCGCCGCGGCGGACTCCCAGCCCGGGCCGAGGAGCAGGGCGAGCGCGGCGGGCCCGGCACCGGCGGCGGCGCCGAACACGGCGAAGGCGGCGGCGGAGGCGGCGGTGACGGCGAGGCGGGCGGTGGGCGCGCCGACGCGGTGAGGGCGCCCCGGCCGGCGTCCGGTGCCTGCGCGCGTCCCAGCGCCTGCGCCGGGGCCGGTGACGTCGCCCTGCCCCGTGTCCAGGCGCAGGTCCCGGCCGAGCCCTCCGTGCGCGCCCCCGCCCCAGCCCGTCGCCCGGCTCAGCACCCTGCCGTACACCGCCACCGGTACCTCGCACAGCACCGCGGCCCGCGAGAACACCGCCGCCGCGCCGGGACCGAGCAGCCCGCAGACCGCCCACAGCGGGGCGCCAGCGACGACCAGCCGCAGCAGCCCGAACCAGGTCGTGAACCGCGGGGCGCGGATCAGCGCCGCGGCCTGCACCGCGGGGCCGTCCGGCAGCGGCGTACGGGACAGGAGCAGCGCCGCGGCGCCGAGTGTCACGGCGGCGGCGACCGGCAGCATGGCGGCCAGGCCGAGGGGGTCGGCGTCCGCGGTGAGCAGCAGGATGCCGGTCGCGGCGCCGGCCGCCTGCCCGCCGGTGTCCGCCAGTACGGCGGCGCGGGCGCGGCCGGCGCGGCGGAGCGCGATGACCGCGGCCTCGGCGGCGGGGTGGCAGAGGAAGGCGCAGGCGAGGAGGCGGAGGAGGGGTGTGGTGTCGGGGGTGTGCAGGAGCAGGGCGGGCAGCGGCGCGGCGAGTTGCGCGACGGCGAAGCCGGTGAACCCGGTGATCCCGGCGAGCCGGAGCGCGGCGTGCGCGGTGGGCCGCGTCGGCGTCCCGGGGCGGTGCAGACAGGCGGCGGCGCCGGTGGCGGCGAGGTGGGCGAGGAGGTGGACGGCGGTCAGCGCCACCGCGTACGCGCCGAGGGCCGCGGGGGAGACGTGGCGGGCGGCGTAGGCGAGGCAGCAGAGCTGGAGCAGCAGCCCGAACGCGGCGCCCGCGAACTGCCAGCCGCCGGACGTGGACCCGGCCGCCCGCCCCGTCCGGCCCGCTCCGCCGGCGGCGGCCCCGGTCACCGTCCCACCGCCTGGCGCCACATCCGCGGCAGCCGCCCCACCGGCACCCGGCGCGGCCGCGGCGGTGCCCCGGCCGCCTCGTGCGGTGCGTTCCACCCGCGGGGGAACGGCTCGCCCGGCGGCACCAGGACGTTCTCCTCCTTGCCGCACGCCAGCACCGCCCGGAGCCACTGCCGCTGCGCGGCGTAGAAGTCGTCCGTCAGCGGCTGCGGTGCGAACAGCCAGTCGCGGCACTGCCCCTGGACGTGCGGCCCGTAGCTCTTCGCGTCGTGCGTATGCCACGGCGTCTCCGGGTGGATGAGGTGCAGCCCGTACCCCAGTGCCGTCAGCTCCGCGAGCACCGCCGCCATCGCGGCCGCGTCCGTGCCGGGCAGCACCTCGCAGACGATCCACGGGCGGTGCTCGCGCAGCACCCGGCGCGCGCCCGCGAGGACTTCGGGCTCGTGCGTCTCGACGTCGATCTTGATCAGGTACGGCGCGTGCCCGTGCCGCTCCGCGAACTCGTCGACCGTGCCGACAGGTACCCGCACCGACTCGGTGTGCGCGCGGTGCGCGGCGTTGAGGGAGTTGGAGCTCTCCGCCTTCAGCGACAGGTACAGCTCCGCCGTGCGGCTGCGGTCCGAGAGCGCCAGCTGCCGTACGTCGAAGCGCAGTCCGTTGCCGTCGCGCAGGCCGCGGCACAGCTCCGCGGTGCGCGGGGTCGGCTCGAAGGCGACGGTCTGGAGCCGTTTGGCGCCGTGGACGAGGTCGACGAGGGCCGCGTACAGCCCGATGTGGGCGCCGATGTCGTAGACCGCCGCGTGCGGCGGAGCCTGCTGGGCGAGCGCCAGCAGCGCCGCCTGCGTCAGCGGCTCGTAGCCGGCGAGGCCCGCGCGGCGCAGCTGGCGCTGGACCGCGGTCTCCTTGCGGCTGAGCACGTTGAGCGCGCGGGGGTACGCGCCGGTGCCGGGCGGCGCTGCCGGGTTCACCGGCGTGCGGACGGCCAGGGGCATGGCCTGCTCACCTCTCGAACGGGCTGGGATGGGGGAAGTACGCCTCCAGGAACGGCCGTACGAGCGCCACCTGCCCGGCCAGGTCGCCCGCGCCGGAGAGCGTGTCGTTGAGGCAGAAGACGTTCCGGTCGCGGCGGCGCAGCAGCCGCGCCAGGCGGGCGGCGAGGTCCGGGTGGGCGAGGTCGAAGTAGTCGTACGGGATCTGCCCGGGGACCGCGCGGCCGGTGAAGGCGGCGTAGTAGTGGTGGAACGCGGACGGGATGCTCAGGTCCGTGGCGCTGCGGAAGCGGCTCGCCGCGGTCTGCCGGTGCCGGTCGGGGAAGCGCTCCTCGATCTCGGCCAGGGTGCTGCGGCGCAGGGCGTGCGGCGTGTGCTTCATCTTCTGTGTGACGTACGTGCCGAACCTCTGCTGGAGCAGCGCTCTGTTGTTCTTTCCCGCGATCGACACCGGTACGTCGCCGGGGGCCGGCGGCCCGGAGGGCAGCAGCGCGCGGGACGGGAAGTAGCGGGTGATGCCGCTGGGCAGGAAGAAGCGGTCGGGCAGCAGCGGGGCGCCGAGGAAGACGTCGTCGTTGAAGTAGAGGAAGTGCTCGGCGAGGCCGTCGATGTGGTGCAGTTGGCTCTCGATGGCGTGGGAGTTGAACGTGGGCAGGACGCCCGGGTCGGCGAAGACGTCGCGGTGGTCGATGACCGTGAGGCGGGGGTGGGCGGTGTCGAGCCAGTCGGGGGCCTGGTCGTCGGTGACGAGGTGGACGTGCCGGATCCAGGGGGCGTACAGGTGCAGTGAACGGAGCGAGTAGCGAAGCTCGTCGCGGTTGAGGTAGCGGGCGTCGTTCGCGGCCTCGGCGTGGTACGGGACACCGCCCGCGGCGGCGCGGCGGCGGCGCCACGCGGGGTCGTCCCCGTCGACCCACGTGTAGACGGCGTCGACGGGGAAGGGCAGGTCGTCGGGGAGCGGGACGGTCATCTCGGGGCGGGTGCGGACCTCGGGGGCGCGGCCGAGGGAGTCGGCGAGGACGAAGCGGGTGAAGAGGTGCCCGGGCGCGGTGACATGCGCGCCGTCGCGCGGCACGGACTCGACGGCGCGGTTGAACCGGGGCGCCACCAGCCGGCCGCGGCCCTCTTCCGCGTCGTCCGGGCCGCTCTCCTCGTCCGGTTCCTCCGCCCAGAACTCCACGTCGCAGCCGTAGCCCGGGCCCAGCAGCGTGTGCCCGCCGCGGTCGGCGTAGTAGCAGGCGAACCGGACGACGGCCGCCCCGGCGAGCGCCTCCCACGCGGCGGGCTCGGCCGCGGAACGCACCCGGCGCTCGGGGCGCCTGCGGCGGTCGGGGAGGCAGACGTAGCCGGGGTGCTCCGCGCACAGGGCGGTGAGCGCGGCGACGGCGCGGGCGCGGAGGGAGGCGGGGACGGCGACGGCGGTGGAGACGTTGCCGTAGCCGCGGACGGCGAAGTGCTCGACGCCCGCCGCGTCGAGGGCGCCGGTGACCAGGCGCAGGTTCTCGTTGCGGGCGTGCAGCGGCGTGGGGGCGTCGAGCACGGCGGCCAGCCGGGTCTGGCCGCGGTGGTGGACGACCCGGCGGTCTGGTCTGTCGAGTTGGCCGGTGGCGCGCAGCTCGCGCAGCACCGAGCGCTGCCCCGGCTCTGGCACCCGCCGGGAGACGGCGCCGAGCGCGCGCTGCACCCGGTGGCGGGCGGCGGGGGTGGCGACGGCGACGACGAGCCGGCGCACGCGCCGCGGCACCGCGCGCCGGTAGCGGCGCACGAGCCACGGCTGCCCGGGCTGCGCCCCGTTGGCCTCCGCGGCGTACGGGGGGTGCGGGGGGTGCGCCGGGTACGGGCCGGGCTGCGCCGGTCCGGGGCGGGGGCGGCCGGCTCCTGCGGCGGGGGGTGCCGGGGGCGCGGCGGCGGGTCGCGTGCCGCGGGTCTGTGTCATCCGTACCTCCGTCATTCGCTGTGCGCCACCGCGCTTCCCGTCGGCCGCGGCAGCACCCCGGGGACACCCCGCGCCACCTCCCCGGGCCCCGGCACCGGCGGCCGGCCGGCCTCGCCCAGGAACACGTGGCGGACGACGCGCTCCGCGGCGTGCCCGTCGTCGTACGGGCAGAAGCGCTGCCGGAACCGCGCGAGCAGCGCCGCGGCGGCGGGGGCGGCGTGGGCGCCCGCCGCCAGCGCGCCGGCGATCTCGTCCGCGCTGCGGCAGACGAGGCCGGGCGGCTCCGCGGTGATGTCGAAGTACGTGCCGCGCGCGAGCCGGTACGCCTCCCAGTCGGCGGCGTGGACCACGATCGGGCGGCCGAGCAGGGCGTAGTCGAACATCACCGACGAGTAGTCCGTGAGCAGCGCGTCGGAGGCGAGGCACAACTCGTCGAGCGACGGGTGCGCGGTGACGTCGAGCACGCCGGCGGGCGGGGCGCCGGCGGGCGCCGCGTCGTGGAAGTAGTGCGCGCGGGCGAGCAGCACGACGTGCGCGCCGTGTGCGCGCAGCGCATGGGCGAGGGCGCCGAGGTCGAGCGGGGGGACGTGGCCGGGCAGGTAGTCGCGGTGGGTGGGCGCGTACAGGACGGCGGTGGCGCCCTCGGGGATGCCGAGCCGGGCGCGCAGTTCGGCGCGCGCGGAGCGCGCGAGGGGCGCGCCGGCGAGGACGTCGTTGCGCGGGTAGCCGTACTCCAGGGTGGTGTGGTCGGCCGGGTAGGCGCGGCTCCAGGCCAGGGTGGAGTGGCGGTTGGCGGAGAGGCTGTAGTCCCAGCGGTCGACGCGGGCCATGAGCGCCGCGAAGTCCATGCCCGCCGCGCCCGCCGGGTGGTCGGCGAGGTCCAGGCCCATCTTCTTCAGCGGCGTGCCGTGGTGGGTCTGCACGTGGACCTGGCCGCGGCGCTTGACCACGTACTGCGGGAAGTTGACGTTGTTGACGAGGTACGTGGCGCGCGCCAGGGCGCGGTGGCAGGCGCGCGAGCCGGGGTGCAGCACCCGTACGCCCGGCGGCACGGTGTGCGCGTGGCCGGGGTGGGCGATCCACGCGGTTGCCAGGCCGGGCACCAGCTCCCTGGCCTTGGCTTCGAGGGCCGCGGGGTTGCAGGAGTAGCCGCGGTACCAGTACGCGGCGAAGACCGCCAGGTGCGGGTCGAGCGGCAGGCGCAGTTGGATGCGGTAGTAGAGCCGGCCGCAGCCGGCGCGGGCGCGGCGTGCGGCGCGGCCGGCGAGGTCGCGGGTGCGGGAGAGGAGGCGGCCGGTGGCGCCGAGCAGGTGGAACGCCCGCCGGGAGCCGAACCGTACGAGCAGGTGCCGCGTCCGGGCCCGCAGCCCGGGCCCGGCCCGTACGGCCCGTACACCGCCCCCGTACCGCGCGTACTGCGCCCGCGCCCGCCGGAAGAACTCCGCCCGCTTGTGCCGCGGCACCCGCCCGCTCTTGTTGAAGATCGTGGTCAGGTGGTCCACCATCCGCACGAACAGCACCGGCCGCCACCCGTCCAGCCGCCGCGCGGCGAGGAACGCGAACACCCGGTCGTACTGCTCGAAGACGTCGAGGTGCTGCTCGCCCGGCGTGCCGAGGATGTTGCCGGACCGCCGCTGCCGGTAGTGCACGCACACCCGGTCCAGCACCGCGACCCGCTCCGCGGACAGCAGCGCGGGGTACGTCCACGGGGTGTCCTCGTAGTACCCCGGCGGGAAGCTGAGGCCCTGGGCGGCGACGAAGTCCCGCCGGTACGCCTTGTTCCACACCACCATCAGCAGCCGCAGCAGCTCCGGCCGCTCCGCCAGCCGGAAGACCCGCGGCTCGCGCTCGGCGAGCAGGTCGGCCCGTACGTTGCGGGCGTGCCGGCCGTCCCAGTAGGTGCGGGCGTAGTCGTAGACCAGGACGTCCGGGTCCGCGGTGGCCGCGAGCCGGTCGGCGATCGCCTGGAGCGCGCCGGGGACGAGGGTGTCGTCGCCGTCGAGGAAGAGGACGTAGTCGCCGGTGGCGCGCTCCAGGCCGGCGTTGCGGGCGCGGCCGAGGCCGACGTTGGCGGTCAGGTGGACGGCGGTCAGCCGCGGGTCGCGGGCGGCGGCGCCGTCGATGATCTCGCCGCAGAAATCGGGGGAGCAGTCGTCGACCGCGATGACCTCCACGTCCGTGAAGGACTGCGCGAGCACGGACTCCAGGCACTCGTCGAGATACGCCTGGACCCTGTACGCGGGGACGATGACGCTGAACCGGGGCACGGACACATCCGAGGGGCGGGCGGCGGCGGAAGGACAGTCCGCTGGTCGGAATGTCCTTATTTCTGGTATCCGCCACCGTAACGGCGGCGCCGCGCACCCGGCCGTACGACAGTACGGCCGCCCGGGTGATCCACCCGGACGGCCGTACCGCGTCAGTGTGTCCGTACCTGCCGCATTCCCTACTTCACGGCGCCCGCCATCACACCCGAGACGAACTGCCGCTGGAAGGCGAAGAAGACGATCAGCGGGATGATCATCGAGATGAACGCGCCGGACGCGATCAGCTCGATGTTGCTGTCGAACTGCCGCGTCTGCTGCTGCACCGCCACCGTCAGCGGCGGCTTGCCCGGGTCGGCGAAGACCAGGGCCACCAGCATGTCGTTCCACACCCACAGGAACTGGAAGATGCTCAGCGCCGCGATCGCGGGCCCGCCCAGGGGCATCACGACGCGGAAGAAGAGCCGCATCTCGCTCGCCCCGTCGATACGCGCCGCCTCCAGCAGCTCCCGCGGGATCTCCGCGAAGAAGTTCCGCAACAGGAAGATGGCGAACGGCAGCCCGAACGCGGTATGGAAGAGCACCACGCCCGTGATCGTGTGGAACAGGTTCAGATCCCGGTACAGCGACGCGATCGGGATCAGCGCCACCTGCACCGGCACCACCAGCAGGCCCACCACCGCGAGGAACACCCAGTCCCGGCCGGGGAAGTCCATCCACGCGAACGCATAGCCCGCCAGCGCGCCGATGACGACCACCAGCACCGTGGACGGCACGGTGATCCAGATCGTCGTCGGCAGCGCGCCCATCACGTCGTCGTTGCCGAAGAGCGCGTCGTACGTGTCCGTGGTGAGCTGCCCCGGATCGCCGAAGACCTTCCACCAGCCGGTCGTCGCGATGTCCGCCGGGTCGCGGAACGACGACAGCAGCAGCCCCACCGTCGGCGTCAGCCACAGGAAGGCCACGATCACCAGGAACGCCCGGACCGCGCCGCCGCCCGCGTACCGCCCGATGCGGGAGGCGACCGACTCCTTCGCCGGGGCCTCGCTCTTCGCCTCCCGCGGTTCCGGCTTCGGTGCGGTCTCCGCCGCTGCTGCGGTGGTCATCGGCCGGACTCCTTTCGCAGGCGGCGGATATTGAAGATCATCACGGGGATGACCAGGAGCAGCAGTACGACGGAGATCGCGCTGCCCACGCCCAGGTCGGGCTCGGTGCCGGCGAACGCCTGCTGGAACAGCTCGACGGCGAGCACGTTGCCGTCCTCCAGCCGGGCGCTCGGCACGATGATGTAGACGAGGTCGAAGATTTTCAGCACGTTGATCATCAACGTGACGAGCACGACGGCGAGTACGGGCGCCAGCACCGGCACCGTGATGCGCCGGAACACCTGCCACTCGTTCGCGCCGTCGACCCGCGCCGCCTCCATCAGCTCCCGAGGCACCGACGCCAGACCCGCGGCGATCAGCACCATCGCGAACCCGGCCCACATCCACACGTACGCCGCGATCACCGCCGGCGTCACCAGCGAGGGACCGAGCCAGTCGACGCCGCCGTACGCCTCCGCGAAGTTCGAGGCGGGCAGCCGGAGCTGCGCCCCGTCCGCCGCGGCGGGCAGGGTGAACGTACCGTCGGACGCCGTCGTGGCCGAGGCGACGACCTTGCCGTCCTTGACCGCCTCGACCTTGATGTCCTTCAGCGCCTTCTCGCCGCTGTCGACGACGTCGGGCTCGCCGCCGCCGGGCTTGAAGTCCAGCCACACGGTGCCGTTGACGCCGTCGCCGCCCGCCTTCGGCTCGGCGGCCGGCTGCTCGCCCTCCGCGTCCTGCGGCTTCACCGCGACCAGCGGCAGCAGCGCCGTCCGCCCGGCGCTGACCGTGGCATCGGAGGTGTACGGGCCCTTGTCGGGGCCCTTCAGATCGCCGTTGGGGCGCGGGCGGGCGCCCGGCCAGGGCGCGGGGTCGCTGAACGTGTCGTGGATGGTCGTCCACGCCGCGTTCGCGGCGCCGCGCTCCGGCTCGTTCTGGTAGACGAGGCTGAAGATGACGCCCGCCGCCAGCATCGAGATGGCCATCGGCATGAAGACGACCATCTTGAACGCCGTGCCCCACCGCACCTTCTCGGTGAGGACGGCGAAGATCAGGCCCAGCGCCGTGCAGATCGCGGGCGCGACGAGGACCCAGATCAGGTTGTTGCGCAGCGCGGTGCGGATGCGGTCGTCGCTGAACAGCTCGGTGTAGTTGTCCAGGCCGATGAACTCGTCGCCGGAGACGTCGAAGAGGCTGCGCCAGACCGAGTACCCGATCGGGTACAGGACCAGCGCCCCGAGCAGGACCAGCGCCGGCAGCAGGAACGCCACCGTGATCCAGCTCTTGGTCCGTACGACCGACCTGGGCGGCTTGCTCTGCTTCTTCTCCTGTGACGCGTTCTTCTCTGGTGACGTGCGGCCCGGCGGTGCGAGGGGGGAGGGTGCGGCGGAGTCCGCCGCACCCCCCGCCGACGAGGTCGACATCAGGGTCTCCCTGCTCCGTCCGTCAGCTCTTGTACGCCGCGGCCGCGGCCTTCTCGAGGGCCTGCTGCGCGCCCTCGACGTCCTTCGGATCGGCCAGGAAGTCCTGCAGCGCCTTCCACTCGCCCTTGCCCGCGGTGCCGCCGAAGTCGGCGGGCGCCTGGTCGGACATGTCGAAGCGGAAGTCGTCCCCGGCGTCGACGAGCGCCTGCGCGATCTCGCGCTGCACGTCGTTCGGGTACGCGGCCGCGTCCATGTTCTTGTTCGGCGAGATGAAGCCGCCCGGCTCCGCCCACGTCTCGGCCGCCTCGGTGGACGACAGGAACGTCAGCAGCGCCTGCGCGCCCTTCGAACCGGTCAGGGACACGGCCGCGTCGCCGCCGGTGACCACCGGCTTGTCCGGGCCGACCGCCGGGAACGGGAAGATCTTCGCGTCCTCGCCGACCTTCGCGTCCGTCTCGTTGACGAACGCGCCGACGAAGTCGGCCTCGAAGACCATGGCGGCCTTCGGGTTCTCCAGGTCGGCGAAGGGGGCGATCGCCGAGTCCGGGAACGCCATCTTCGTGGCCTTCTGCTTGCCGCCCGCGACCAGGTTGTCGTCGCCGAACAGCTCGCCGAGGGTGGTCAGCGCGTCCGTCACCGACTTGTCGGTCCACGGGATCTCGTGCGCGGCGAGCTTGTCGTAGTTCTCCGGCCCGGCCTGCGAGAGGTAGATGTTCTCGAACCAGTCCGTGAGCGTCCAGCCGTCCGCGCCGCCGACCGCCACCGGCGGCACGCCGGAGTCGGAGACGAGCTGCGCGGTGTCCATGAAGCCCTGCCAGTCCTCCGGCTCCTGGGCGCCCGCGTTCTCGAAGGCCGTGGTGTTGTACCAGACCAGGGACTTGTTGGCCGCCTTGCAGTACACGCCGTACTGCTCGCCGTCCACCGCGCCCAGGTCCTGCCAGCCCTGCGAGAAGTTCTTGCCCAGCTCCTTCTTCGCGGCGGCGTTCAGGGGCTTCGCCCAGCCCTCCTTGACGAACTCCTGCAACACGCCCACCTGCGGCGCGAACACGACGTCCGGCGGCTTGCCGCCGGCGACCTGGGTACGGACGAAGGACGCGACGTTGTCGCCGGTGGGCACGTACTCCACCGTGGCGCCGGTCTGCTCTTCGAAGACGTCGAGGACCGCCTCGAAGTTCTTCTGCTCCGGCCCCGTCCACACGGCGCCGACGCGCAGTGACTCACCGTCCAGCTTAGGCAGCTTGACGCTCGAACCGGACTTGTCCGTGTTCCCGCCGCCGTTGTCGTCATCGCCGTCGTCGCCGCACCCGGCGGCGGTCACGGCGAGGGCGCCTGCGGCGACGATCGCCACCGCGGCCCGCACGACTCTCACGTGCTGCAGTGTCTGCAGCGAACTGCGCATCCCAGCCTCCCCAGGAACGCGGGGCAGATGGGGTGTCCCGTGCCGGCACAAACCTGCCCCGCAAGGTCTGTGCCGTGTACCGGTGCGAATTGCTGTGGAGTATGTCCTACGCCCGGACCGGCAGCCCCGCAATAGCGCCTTCTGCGCAATCCTCGTAAGCGGCCGTTTCGTGATCCGTCCGTGACAGGGAGCGTTCGGGAGGTGAAGGCGGGCCCGGGCGGGCCGGAGGTGGGGAAAGGCGCAGAAACCGCTGGTGGGGGGCGACTTGAAGAGAAGTGGGTGCGGTCGTGGGGCGTGACGGGAGAGTTCGGCCGTTGGAGGGAGGCTGGTTGCGGTGGGTTGACGGCGGAGACACCTGGGGTAGCAGATTGTTGCTGGGGGGACGGGTGGGGCGGATGGTGCGAGTGGGGCGTTGAGGGCAGGAGCGTGCGCGGACGGGCGCGCACGAAGCGTGCGAGAGGCGTACGTGGCCACCGCGCGGCCGCGGCGCAGACGCGGCGGGCCGGCCGGGGGCGGGGCCGCGGGTCCTACGGGGACGGGGTGCGGGTGTCGTCCGGCTGGGCGGCGGGCGAGCCCGCGGCGCGCTGGAGGGCGCTGGCGAGGAGGGCGAGGTCCGTGGGCCCGTTGCCGAGTTCGCGCAGGGGGCGGCTCGTCGGGGGCGAGCCCATGCGGGCCCACTCCAGCGGGACGACGGTCGGCCGCGCGGTCGCCGTACGGGGGATGCGGCCGGTGACCCGGGCCGCCTGGAGCGGCACGGGCTCCGCCCCGGCGGCGCAGAGCAGCCCGCGCCCGGGCGGCATGTCCTCGCCGCCGAGCACGACGTGGTGCGCGGCGCCGGAGACGGCGGCGGTGCCGGCGGTCGCCTCGGGCTGCGCGGAGGCGGTGACCAGATGTATGCCGAGCGGGCCGCCGTCGCGTGCGATGGCCTCCACGACGCGGACGACCGACCCGGCGGCCGGGCGCGCGCGGCTGCCGAGGGCGGGGGCGACGAGGGCGTCGTAGTCGTCGACGAGCACCACGACGGCGGGCGGGGTCTGCCGCCGCCCGGCGTGAGCGGTGGCGGCAGCGGGGGCGCCGGGCGCCGGTGTGCCGTACGCGGCTGCGGCGCCCGGGCGGTGCGGCGGTGCGGACGTCCGGGTGCCGCGGGGCGGGGTCGCCTCGCGGCTGCCGGCGGCGCCCTCCGGGCCGGGGGAGGCACCCGGGCCGGCCCCCGCACCGGTTCCGGCCGGTGTTCCCGTACCGCCTGCCGCGCCCGGCGCCTCCTCGGGCGCCGACCGGGGGCGCAGGCGCAGTGTGTTGCTCTGCGGGGCCTGTATGTCCGCCGCGCCGCCCGGCCGCGGCTCGCCCGCCGACCGCGGGCCCGGGATCGCCGGGCCCTGCGGCGCCGGCTCGCCCTCCGGGGCGTACAGCGCCGCGCGGCGCTTGAACTCCGCCCCCAGCTCCTGCGCGAACTCCCGCATCCGCACCGGGTCGGAGGCCACCAGATACCCCGAGACGTGCGGCAGGTCCGCCGCCGCGCCGAGCGCGTCGCCGCGCTCCCGCCCGGCGCCGTCGACCAGCACCAACTGCAGCCGCTCCGGCGGCTCCCCGGCCGCCAGCGCGGCGGCGAACGAGCGCAGCAGCTCCGACTTGCCGCCGCGCGGGGCGCCCTCGACCGCCAGCGGCCCGGCGCCGAGGTCGGCCATGAGCCGCCCGGCGGGGCCCTCGCCGAGCACCGCGGCCACGCGCGGGGCGCCGGCCCGGGACTCCAGCCAGCGGGCGGTGAGCGCGGTGGGGGTGGCGCGGGCGAGGTCCAGCTCGTCGAGGAGGCGCACGGCGCCCGGGAGGGTGCCGCGGCGGGCGGGGTGGGCGCCGTCGGCGTCGTCGCGCTCGCCGTACGGGGCCAGCGCGCGGGCCAGCCGCTCCGCCCACGCCGCCGACACCGCGTCGACCGTGCCGGCCGGCGCCGCGGAGCCCTGACCGGAGGCGGCGGCCTCGAACCAGGCGCCGGCCGCGGCGGGTTCGGCAGGCGCCGCGAAGCCGTCGCCGCGCATGCGGGCGCGGCCGGTGCCGTAGGCGGTCGCGGGGGAGGAGGCGTCGCCGTGGTCGCGGCCGGCGTCGTACGCCCCGGCCGCGGGCTGCTCCGCCGCGGGCTGCTCCGCCGGGGCGGGCGGCGCCGAGGCGCCGGGGGCGCCCGGCCCCGTGGTGCCGCTGCCCGGCGCCGCCGCCGGGCGCTGGAGGAGGCGCAGGCCGGTGCCCACGTCGCCGCTGAGCAGCCCCACCGCGCCGCAGGCGGCGAAGCCGGGCGCCGCCGCGCCGGCCGCGGCGTAGGTCGCTGTCAACGGCGAGGCGGGGGTGGCGGGTGCGGTCTCGGCGAGGCAGACGACGTGCACGCCCGCGGCGGGCCCGCGCTCGGCGAGCCGGGCGACGGCGTCGCGGACGGCGGCCGTGCCCGGATCGCCGTCGACGACGACCACGCTGCGCGTCCCCGGCACCGGCTGCTCCAGCCGCCGCTGCAACTCGCCCACGCGCGCGGCCGCCTGCTCCCGGTCGTACGCGACCAGCAGCCGGCAGTCCTGGCCCAGCCGCGGCCGCACGTGCGGGAGCCAGCCGGCCCACGCCCAGTCCTCGACGCGCGCCTCGTGCGACCGGGTCGGGTCTGCGGAGATCAGCACGATTTCGAGGGCGTCGGGCCCGTGCAGCGCGGCGAGTTGGGCCACGACGGACCGTGCGAGCCCGGCGAGCCTGCTCCGCGGCCCGGCGAGCGCGAGGGACCCGGCCCGGCGCAGGTCGACGGTCAGGGGAGCGGTGCCGCCCCCGCCCCGGAACTCGGTTCCCAGCCGCACCACGAGCGCGTCGGCGTGCGCACTCCCGCGGTGGAAGACGAGGCCGCGGCCGCCGGTGCCGCTGGGCGGGGCGGAGTCGCGTGCCTGGGTGCCGGGACGGCGGGAGCCGTCCGCGGCGCCGGTCGCGCCGGGATGTGCGGTGTCGCCGGACCGGGCGGGCGCGTGACCGCCGGCGCCGGGATGCGGGAGTCCGCCCGGGTCGCCTTGGGACACCGTGCCGCCCGGATGCCCGGAGTGGTCCGCCGGAATGCCGCCCGCGGCGTGGAGGAAACCCGGGCGGTACGCCGCTTCGCTGGCCAGGGCCGCGAGCAGGAGGGCGGCGGCGTCCGGGTAGCGCTCGTGCAGGTCGGTCCGCGCGGTGCCGGCGGGGAGGGCGCGGGCCGTCGTGGCCGGGGAGGGAGCTGCCGCTCCCAGCCCGTCCTCCCGGCCACCGAGCCGGCGCGCCCACGCCCGGATCCCGCGCCGCGGCGAAGCCGGCGGCGCTACGGACGCGGCCCCCGCGGCACCGCCGCGGGACCGCAGCTCCGGCGGCACGACCGTGCCCCGCGTGGGCGTGCCGCCCCTGCGCGGCGCGGAGTCGCCGGGTCCGCGCGCCCCTTCGGCGCCCGCGCGGCCGCGCTCACGCCCGGCGCCGGGCTCCGGGCCCCGCCCGGCACCGGGCTCCGCGTCCCGCCCGGCGCCGTGTCCGGGATCCGCGGCCGGGGGCCCGCTCTGCGCCTCGCCGTACCGCGGGTCGGCCGCCGCGGGGCGTCCGCCCCGCCCGGTGGGCATGTGCCCGTCGCCGTACCCCGATTCCGTGGCCGCGGCGGGGGCGCTCCGCCCGGGGGCGCCGTGGTCCTCGCCGTACCCGGGTGGCGCCGGGGCGGGGCCGCGCCCGGCCCGCGCGCCGCCGGCGTCGCGGGATCCCCCGCCGCCGTGCGCACCGGGCCCACCGGCGTACCCGCGGGCCGCCCCCCTCAGGCCCGGGCGACCGCTGCCGGACCCGCCACCGCGGCCGGGCTCCCCGCCCGCGCCGCCGGGCTCCGCGCCCCGCGCGCCGCCGTCCGCCCCGTCGGCGGCGCCGCCTCCGTGCTCCGGGCCGCCGCCCGCCGGCCAGCCGGTGCCCAGGCCGCTCGTCGTCCTGCCCGGCTCCTCCTGCGGCCGGCGCTGCTCGGGGACCCGGCTGTGCTCCGCCGACCCCGACTCCGCGCCGGGCTCCGCTCCGTCCGCTCCGCCCGCGCGCGTACGCCCTGACCCGGACGACGCGCTGGGCCCCCCGCCGTGCCCGGCGTCCGCGCTCCCGTACCCCGCGCTCCCGTGCTCCTCCGCCCCCGCGCCCCCGGCCCCGCGTTCCGCCGGCGCGGCGATCCGCAGCGCGGACTCCCCCACCCGCAGCACCGCGTCCGCCCGCAGCGGCACCGGGTCCGTGCCCACCGGGGTGCCGTCGACCGTCGTGCCGTTCGTCGAGCCCAGGTCCGCCACCGTGATGGCGCCGTCCGGCGCGACCGTCAGCGTGCAGTGCAGGCGCGAGACGTCCGGGTCGTCCAGGGGGACATCCGCCTCCGCCGATCTGCCGATCCGGATCTGGCCGCCGTGCAGCAGGTGGACCCCGCCCGCGTCGGGGCCGGCCACCACCCGCAGGCTCGTGACCGCCGTCGCGTCCGCCTCCGGACCCGGGCCGTGGCCCGGGTCTGCGGGGCCGCCGAGGCTCAGGACGGCGCCGTCGACCAGCGGGGGTTCGCCGAGGAGGGTGCGGTCCGGGTCGAGGAGCCGCCGGCCCGCGTACACCGCGACGCCCGCGCCGCCGCCCGTGCCGCCCGCGGTGCTCCCGCCGCCGCTCGCGGCGGCCGCCGCGGCGTCGAGGAGGCCGCCGGCGACGGCGCCCAGTGCCGTGCCGGCAGGTGCGGTGACGATCACATCGCGGCCGCGGGCGACCGCGCCGCCGCGCGTCGCCTGGACGGTCAGCCGGATCTGCATGCCGGTCACCGCTCCCTTCCCTGGGCAGGGCCGATTCGAGGGCCGCGGTCATATTCCCATCTCCCACCGACAGCCCGCTGCGAGACCGGTGTTGGTGGATCTTGTATGGCCGCTTCCTGCCCCGACTCCGACTCAAAATTTGCTATTACGGACCACTGTTGACACCTTCGTCAGCCCTACGGGGCAACCAACGACCGGGAAGCTGACGTCTCTCCTTCGCACAGGCGTCACGGAACGGCTGCGGACGGGCGATACGGCGGTACGGCACGGGTGAGAGCGCGCCGCGAACGGGTACTGCGTCCGCACGGGGTGCGGGACGCCCACGGCGAACGGGCACCGGACGGGCCCGGGACGACGGAAAACAGACAGGGCACCTTCCGGGGAACCGGGCGGGCGGGGGCGGGCCGGGAAGCCGGGCCCCCGGTGCCGCCCGACCCCGCCGGGTGCCGCGGCGGCGCCACTAGAGTGGTGCAGATGGCCCACGGACCGACCGGTCCGCGGGCCGGGAGAACGATCACGACCAGGGAGCGCATGACGTGCGGCCGGTAGGCAGCAAGTACCTCCTCGAAGAGCCGCTCGGGCGGGGTGCCACGGGCACCGTGTGGCGTGGCCGCCAGCGCGAGACGGCGGGGGCGGAAGCCGCCGTGGCGGGCAGCCCCGGCGAGGTGGTCGCCATCAAGGTCCTCAAGGAGGAGCTGGCGGGCGACCCCGACGTGGTGATGCGGTTCCTGCGCGAGCGCTCCGCGCTCCTGCGCCTGACCCACCCGAACATCGTCCGCACCCGCGACCTCGTGGTCGAGGGCGATCTGCTGGCCCTCGTCATGGACCTCGTCGACGGCCCCGACCTGCACCGCTACCTCCGCGACAACGGCCCCTTCACGCCCGTGGGCGCCGCGCTGCTCACCGCCCAGATCGCGGACGCGCTCGCCGCCAGCCACGCCGACGGCATCGTCCACCGCGACCTCAAGCCCGCGAACGTGCTGCTCGCCGGCAGCGCGGGGCCCGACGGCGTCGGCCGGATGCAGCCGATGCTCACCGACTTCGGCATCGCCCGGCTCGCGGACTCCCCGGGCCTGACGCGCGCCAACGAGTTCGTCGGCACCCCCGCGTACGTGGCGCCCGAGTCCGCCGAGGGCCGCCCGCAGACCTCCGCGGTGGACGTCTACGGTGCCGGCATCCTGCTCTACGAGCTGCTCACCGGCCGGCCGCCCTTCGGCGGCACCTCCGCCCTCGAGGTGCTCCACCAGCACCTCAACCAGGAGGCGCAGCGCCCGCCGGGCCTGCCGGACCCGATGTGGACCGTCGTCCAGTCCTGCCTGCGCAAGAACCCGGACGAGCGCCCCAGCGCCGAGAACCTGGCCCGCGGGCTGCGCACCGTGGCCGCCGGCATCGGCGCCGGCGCCACCCCGGAGCAGGCGACCGCCGCCCTCGGCGTCGCCGCGCTCCTCGCCGCCGACCCGCACCCCACGCAGGTCCCGGGCACCGGCGTCGGGGCGGCCGATCCGACGCAGATCCTCCCCGGGGGCAGCGGCCCCGGGCAGCAGGGCGCGTACGACCCGAACGCCGCCACCAGCGTCCTGCCCGCCGGCGCCGCGGGAGCCGCGGCCGGTGGCGCGGCGGGCGCCGCCGCGGCGCACGGCCGGCAGAGCCCGGGCGGGCCCGGCGCCGAGGACGGCACCCGCGTCATGCCCATCACCGACGGGCCGCCGCAGCCGGAGGGCCCGCACCCCTGGGAGACCCAGATGCGCGCCGCCCGCGACCGCGGCGAGCAGACCCAGCAGATCGGCTACCTCGACCCCAGCGAGGACCCCCTGCGCCGCCGCCCGCCGCGGCGCGTCCAGCGGCGCCAGCCGCCGCCCGAGGCGTACGCGGCCCCGCCGCCCCGCCGCGAGCCGCAGCCCCAGCGCTACGAGCCCCGCCCGCAGCAGCCCGCGCCCCCGCCCCAGCAGCCCCCGCGCGAGCGGCGGCGCAGCGCGAACCCGATGCGCATCCCGGGCCTGGGCTGTCTGAAGGGCTGCCTGTTCACGGTCCTCATCCTGGTCGTCGGCTCCTGGCTGGTCTGGGAGCTGACCCCCCTCCAGGACGCGATCGCGGACGGCAAGGGCTTCTGGGACCAGGTCACGGACTGGACCACCGACCTCAAGAACTGGATCTCGGACCTCAACGACGCCGCCGACGACGCCGAGAAGACCGGCGACAAGATCAACGAAGGTGTCAACGACCTCCAGGACGCCCAGAACGGACTGAACGACCTCAAGGACGCCACGGGCCAGTGACCTCCGGGGTGCGCCCGGGCCGTGAACCGCACTCCGACCTGTGAGCATGCCGACAAGTCGACACCCACGGGGGGTTTCCGGGCCGGTCCGGCACCCAACGTCCGCGACGCCGCGTAGCTTTGACGCCATGGCACGCAGAATCGGCAGCCGATACGCCGCCCATCAGGTGATCGGACGCGGCAGCGCGGGCACGGTGTGGCTGGGCGAGGGACCGGACGGGCCGGTCGCCGTCAAGCTGCTCCGCGAGGACCTGGCCGAGGACCGGGAGCTGGTCGAGCGCTTCCTCGGCGAGCGCACCGCGCTGATGAGCCTGGACCACCCGCGCGTCGTCGGCGTCCGCGACCTCGTCGTCGACGGCCGCGACCTGGCGCTCGTCATGGACCTCGTCCGCGGTACGGACCTGCGCACCCGGCTGGAGCGCGACCGCCGGCTGCTGCCGCAGGCCGCCGCCGCCATCGCCGCCGACGTCGCCGAGGCCCTGGCCGCCGCGCACGCCGCGGGGGTCGTGCACCGGGACGTCAAGCCCGAGAACGTCCTGCTGGACTCCGACGCGCCCGCCGGCCCCGGCGGGGCGCCGCCCGCGCTGCTCACCGACTTCGGCGTCGCCAAGCTCATCGACGCCCCCGGCCGCGCCGCGCAGCCGCCCCCGGCGCCCGGAGGACGCGGGGGCACCCCCGCCCCGCCCCGCGGGCGCGGCGGCGCCGCCGTGGGCACCCGGGTGCCCACCCAGCGGCGCGTCATCGGCACCCCCGACTACGTCGCCCCCGAGATCGTCGAGGGCCTGCCCGCCCGCGCGGCCGTCGACATCTACGCCCTGGCCACCGTGCTGTACGAACTGCTGGCCGGCTTCACGCCCTTCGGCGGCGGCCACCCCGGCGCCGTGCTGCGCCGGCACGTGACGGAGACCGTCGCGCCGCTGCCCGGCATCCCCGACGAGCTGTGGGAGCTGCTGCTCCAGTGCCTGGCGAAGGCGCCGGCATCGAGGCTGCGGGCGGCGGAGCTGGCCACGCGGCTGCGCGAGATCCTGCCGGACCTGGAGGGGCTGCCGCCGCTGGACGTCGAGGAGTCGGCGGACGGGGCGGACGACCCCGGCGACGGCCGTTCGCCGCACACGATGCGGCTCGGCGGCGACCGCGCGGCGGCCGCCGGGGCCCTCGCGGGGGCCGGCGAGCCGGGCATGACCGGCGCCGGCGGCGCGCCGCTGCGCGGCTCGGTGCCGCTGGTGCGGTCCGCGGCGCCGGACTCCAACCGGGACACCCACACGAGCATGCGCATGCCCAGCGCCGACGAGCTGGCCGGCGGCGCCCGCGGCACCGCGCGCGTACCGCGGCTGGCCGGCCAGCCGCGGCCGGGCTCGGCCCGCGCCGCCCGCGCGGGCACGACGCGCGCGAAGAGGCTGAAGCTCACGGTCGCGGCGGCGGTCATCGCCATCGCGGGCGTCGGCGGCTGGCTGGTCGCGTCCGGCGGCGGTGACGACGGCGGCGGGAGCGGCGGCGGCGACCGCTCCACCACCTCGGAGCCCTGAGCCCGGCCCGAGCCCCCGGCCCCCGGCCCGTACCGGCGACCGGGTGCGCCCGGTCCGCAAGGAGGCGAGGGGACCCGCGGGCGCCGCACCGCACAGGCGCAGGTCCCGGCGGGCGGCTCCGCGAAGGCGGCCCGGGCCTCCGGCCGCGCATCCGCCGCTCCGCGTCGGCCGGAGCCGCCGGCCGGGCGGGACCCCCGGCACCGGCCCGCGTCCCGCGGAACACGCGTCCCGCGGATACGCGCCACCTGCGGCCGCCGTGTGCAGCGGTACGCTGGTGGGGTGGCAGCACCTGATGTATCCGAATCGCTCAAGGCCCTCAGCTCGACCATGGACTCCATCGAGGCGGTGCTCGACCTCGACAAGCTGAGGGCCGGCATTGCCGCGCTCGAAGAGGAGGCGGCGGCTCCCGCCCTCTGGGAAGACCCCGAGAACGCGCAGCGGGTCACCAGCCGGCTGTCCCTGTTGCAGGGGCAGTTGCGCAAGACCGAAGAGCTGCGCGGGCGGATCGACGACCTCGAGGTCCTCTTCGAGCTCGCCGAGAGCGAGGGCGACGCCGACACGCAGCGCGAGGCCGAGGGCGAGCTGTCCGACGTCCGGCGCGCGGTCGAGGAGCTGGAGGTGCGCACGCTGCTGTCCGGCGAGTACGACCAGCGCGAGGCCATGGTCAACATCCGCGCGGAGGCGGGCGGCGTGGACGCCGCGGACTTCGCCGAGCAGCTGCAGCGCATGTACCTGCGCTGGGCCGAGCACAAGGGCTATCCGACGGAGGTGCTGGACACCTCGTACGCGGAGGAGGCCGGCATCAAGTCGACGACCTTCGCGGTCAAGGCCCCGTACGCGTACGGCACTCTCTCCGTCGAGCAGGGGACGCACCGCATGGTGCGCATCTCTCCCTACGACAACCAGGGCCGCCGCCAGACGTCGTTCGCCGGCGTCGAGGTGCTGCCCGTCGTGGAGCAGACCGACCACATCGACATCCCGGAGAACGAGATCCGGATCGATGTCTTCCGCTCCTCCGGGCCCGGCGGCCAGTCCGTCAACACCACGGACTCCGCGATCCGGATCACGCACCTGCCGACCGGCATCGTCGTCTCCTGCCAGAACGAGAAGTCGCAGATCCAGAACCGCGCCGCCGCCATGCGCGTGCTGCAGGCCCGCCTGCTCGCCAAGCGCAAGGAGGAGGAGCAGGCGAAGATGAACGCGCTCAAGGGCGACAGCGCCGGCTCGTGGGGCAACCAGATGCGGTCGTACGTGCTGCAGCCCTACCAGATGGTCAAGGACCTGCGCACGACGCACGAGGTGGGCAACCCGCAGGCGGTCCTCGACGGCGAGATCGACGGCTTCCTGGAGGCGGGCATCCGCTGGCGCAAGCAGCAGGAGCAGGCCGCCGACGGCTGAGTCCCGGCGGTCGCAGGGCGGGTGCGCACACCCGTTCGCCTGCTGCAATTCCACGTCTGACCGCGGGCGTTGCGAGTGTCACAGTCGTGCACCACTTACCCCGGACATTGGCCGGAAAAGGGTACAACCCCGCCTCAACTCGCTTGACGCTCCAGTGAATACCCGAGAGGCTGGCCGCCGAGCTTTGTAGGTGTGTGGGGTTCGTGTGACTCAGGGGGGTAAACCCGCCGCGAACAGGCCCCGTACCGACGCCAGCCCAAACTGACGAGTACGGCTACTGGGGGTAGCGAGCAATGACGAACAAAGTGCGTGTACGGGTGGCGCGGGTCGCCGCCAGCGCGCTGATCGCCGGCGGGGCCTCGCTCGCCGCCGCGGGTGCCGCGCAGGCCACCGGCGACGACGGTGGCGAGACCGGTCGCCAGGGCCTCGGGATCGAGATCAACGCCATCGGCGGTGGAGGCGAGGACGACGGCGGCCTCACCGACGGCGGCGAGATCGCCGGCCCCGGTGGCGTCGATGACGGTGGCACCACGGACGACGGTGGCACGACCGACGATGGCGGGACCACCGATGATGGCGGGACCACCGACGACGGTGGCACGACCGATGATGGCGGGACCACCGATGACGGCGGGACCACCGACGACGGTGGCACGACCGACGATGGCGGGACCACCGATGACGGCGGGACCACCGACGACGGCGGCACCACGGACGACGGCGGGTCCACTGACGGCGGTGCCGACGACGGCGGGTCCACTGACGCCGGTGCCGACGACGGCGGTTCCGGTGACGACGGTGGTCAGCAGACCACCGGCGGCCAGCAGACCACCGGCGGCACCGGCGGCGGCGACACCGACTGCGAGCTGGACGGCGACAGCGTGATCTGCGAGGCCGAGTCGACCTCCGGCGGCAGCGAGCCGTCCCCGGCCGGCGACAGCAAGCCGCAGGACGAGCTCGCCGACACCGGTTCCAGCGGCACCACGTACCTGCTCGTGGGTGCGGCCAGCATCATCGCCGGCGGCGTCGGCTTCCGGCTGCTGCCGCGGCTGATGACGCGCAACGAGTCGGCTGCCTGACCCGCAGCGCACGCCGTACAGGCGACACGGAGGGCCCGGAGCGATTCGCTCCGGGCCCTTCCGCGTGCTTCGTGGCGCTGCGTCACACGCCGTCGATCATGAATATGTGATACGGATCACACGCGCGGGTGCTCTGTGTACCGCACTCCCGCGCCGCCCCCGCCGACTTCGCCGGCTATGCCGTCCGCTGCTGGAGGAACAGCACCGCAGCCACGGCCGCCAGCAGCGCCAGCAGTATCCACACCGTGGTCGGCGGCACGCTGCGCCAGCCGCTCTCCTGGCGCATGCGCTCCCTGCTCGCCCGGCAGACGGGACAACGGCCCTCGCTCACGGGTCCCGCACAGTTCGCGCAGACCAGCCAGTCGCGTGTCATGTGCCTCCTCCTCCCGCTTCGCTCGTGGTGCCCCGCAGGTTCCACTTCTCCACCTACCACTGTGCCAGGTCCGGACCGAATCGGCGCGCGCCGACCGGTCCCCGCCCGATCCCCGACCGATACCCGTCCGGGCCCCGGGCGGTTTGTCCGTGACGAAACGCACCAACCGCCCACGGCGACTGCGCGCCCCCTCCGCATTCGCGTAAGGTCACCTGCGACCGCGACAGGGAGCCCAGCGTGATCCGATTCGACAACGTCACCAAGCTGTACCCCAAGCAGAACCGCCCCGCGCTCCAGGACGTCTCGCTGGAGATCGAGCGCGGCGAGTTCGTGTTCCTCGTGGGGTCCTCCGGCTCGGGCAAGTCCACGTTCCTGCGGCTCATCCTGCGGGAGGAGCGGACCACCCACGGCCAGGTGCACGTGCTCGGCAAGGATCTCGCCCGGCTGTCCAACTGGAAGGTGCCGCACATGCGGCGCCAGTTGGGCACCGTCTTCCAGGACTTCCGGCTGCTGCCGAACAAGACCGTCGCGGAGAACGTCGCGTTCGCCCTCGAAGTGATCGGCAAGCCCCGCGGCCAGATCCGCAAGACCGTCCCCGAGGTGCTCGACCTGGTGGGGCTCTCCGGCAAGGGCGAGCGGATGCCCGGCGAGCTGTCCGGCGGTGAGCAGCAGCGCGTCGCCGTCGCGCGGGCGTTCGTCAACCGGCCGATGCTCCTCATCGCGGACGAGCCGACGGGCAACCTCGACCCGCAGACCTCGGTCGGCATCATGAAGCTGCTCGACCGCATCAACAGGACCGGTACCACAGTGATCATGGCCACGCATGATCAGCAGATCGTCGACCAGATGCGCCGGCGCGTCATTGAACTCGAGTTGGGGCGGCTGGTACGCGACCAGTCCCGCGGTGTGTACGGATACCAGCACTGAGCTGCTGCCCCCGGAGCTGAAAGGACGGGCATGCGCGCCCAGTTCGTCTTCTCGGAGATCGGTGTCGGTCTCCGCCGCAACCTGACGATGACCTTCGCGGTGATCGTCTCCGTGGCCCTGTCGCTGGCCCTGTTCGGAGCCTCCTGGCTCATGGGCAAGCAGGTCGACACCATGAAGGGCTACTGGTACGACAAGGTCAACGTCTCCATCTTCTTCTGCAACGAAGTGGACGCCGAGACCTCGCCCAACTGTGAGAAGGGCGCGGTCACGGCGGAGCAGAAGAAGGAGATCCAGGACGACCTGAACGCCCTGGACATCGTCGAGGACGTCCAGTACGAGTCCAGCGAAGAGGCGTACAAGCACTACAAGGAGCAGTTCGGCGACTCCCCGCTGGCCTCCTCCCTCACGCCGGACCAGATGCAGGAGTCGTTCCGCGTCAAGCTGACGGACCCCGAGCGGTACGAGGTCATCACCAGCGCCTTCGCCGACAGACCCGGTGTTCAGGAGGTGCAGGACCAGCGCAATGTGCTGGAGAGCCTGTTCAACCTGCTCAACGGCATGACGTACGCGGCGATCGGCGTGATGGCGCTGATGCTGGTCGTGGCGATCATGCTGATCGTCAACACCGTACGGGTGTCGGCGTTCAGCAGGCGCCGGGAGACCGGGATCATGCGGCTGGTGGGGGCGTCCAGCGTCTACATCCAGTTGCCGTTCATCGTCGAGGCCGCCGTCGCCGGACTGATCGGCGCGAGCTTCGCCGCCGTGCTGCTGGTCGGCGGCAAGCACTTCCTCATCGACAACTGGCTCGCCGACAAGATCCTGTTGATCAACTTCATCGGCTGGGACGAGGTGATCCGGGTCCTGCCGCTCGTCGTCGCGATCGGCCTGCTCATGCCGGGCATCGCCGCGTTCTTCGCGCTGCGTAAATACCTCAAGGTCTGACAATCAGGGCGGGTGTGGCCTACGCCACGTGCGTGCCGCGGCGTGGTCAACTCCCCCTGCGGCACCCGCCGCTGTCCTACACTCAGCGGCATGTCGGGTTCGTCTGACAGCGACAGGCCCCGCAGCGCCTTCCGCCGCGGGGCCTCCCTGACGTTGGTCTTCGTCAGCGTCCTGGCCACCGGCGCCGCCACCGGGTCCTGGCCCGGCGAGCCCGAGCGCCCGCCCAAGGTGCTCACCGGCCACGTCGCCGACGAGCAGGCCTACGAACCGCGCGCCGGCGAGGGCGGCACCGCCGACTCCGCGGGCGAGCTGGTCAGCCGCAGCGGAGACCGCTGGTCGACGGCGTACAGCGCGCGCGAGTACGAGTCGCTCCAGCAGATGCTGGCCGGCAGATACGTCGGCGTCGGGCTGTGGATCAAGACCGACCGGGCCGGCGCCATGGAGATCGCCCAGGTCGGGGCGGACAGCCCCGCCGACGAGGCGGGCATCCGCACCGGCGACACGCTGCGCGCCGTCGACGGCACCCCGGTCGCGGGCCGCCCCGTCACCGAGGTCGTCGCGCTGCTGCGCGGCGAGGAACTGGGGGAGGGGGCGCGCGGAAGCACGGTGGTGCTTGCGCTGCAGCGCGGCGAGCGGCGGTGGGCGCGGCCCGTGCGCCGGGTCGAGCTGAGGACCGAGCCCGTGACCGTACGGCAGGACAAGCCGGAGGACGACGGCGCCGCCGCCCCCGTGATCCGGGTGGAGAGCTTCACCCGCGGCAGCGGCGCGGAGGTGCGCCGGGCCGCGGCCGGGGCCCGCGGCAGCGACGGCGTCATCCTCGACCTGCGGGGCAACTCCGGCGGCCTGGTCGTGGAGGCCGTCGAGGCGGCGTCGGGCTTCCTCGACGACGGGGTGGTGGCGACGTACGACCTGAACGGCAACCAGCAGGCGCTGTACGCGAAGCCGGGCGGCAACACCCGTACGCCGCTGGTCGTCCTCGTCGACGGGGGCACGATGAGCAGCGCCGAGCTGCTGGCCGGCGCGCTCCAGGACCGCGGCCGCGCCGTCGTCGTCGGCACCCGCACCTTCGGCAAGGGCTCCGTGCAGCTGCCGAAGGCGCTGCCGGACGGCTCGGTCGCCGAGCTGACGGTCGGCGAGTACCGCACCCCGGCCGGGCGCAGCCTCGAGGGAGTCGGCGTCACCCCGGACCTCGACCTGGCCGTCACCGGCGACCGGGACGCCGAGGAGGAGGCCCGCACGGTTTTGAGTGGCCTCGGGAGCGGCGTCTAGGCGACAATGGCCCGGCTATGGGTAAAGACACGGGTCGCAAGCTGATCGCGCAGAACAAGAAGGCGCGGCACGACTACCTCATCCTTGACACGTACGAGGCGGGTCTCGTGCTGACCGGTACCGAGGTCAAGTCGCTCCGCCAGGGGCGGGCCTCGCTGGCCGACGGCTTCGCGCACCTCGACGGCGGCGAGATCTATCTGCACAACGTGCACATCCCGGAGTACTCGCAGGGTACGTGGACGAACCACACCGCGCGCCGCAAGCGCAAGCTGCTGCTGCACCGCGCCGAGATCGACAAGCTGATCGGCAAGACGCAGGAGACCGGGCTGACGATCGTGCCGCTGGCGCTGTACTTCAAGGACGGCCGGGCGAAGGTCGAGATCGCGCTGGCGCGCGGCAAGCGGGAGTACGACAAGCGGCAGACGCTGCGGGAGAAGCAGGACAACCGCGAGGCGCAGAAGGCGATCTCCGCGGCACGGCGCAAGTTCCGCGGCTGACCTGCGCGGACGCGCGCGTGCCGCGGTGGAATACGGTGGCACGGTGTGGCGTTGTTCCAGTAGGCTGTGTCCAGCAGCTCCGCGTGGGTTGCGCACCTTGAAAACACCACATGGGGATGATCGGTTTCGACAGCGGCTGTCGGAGCAGGAGAAGCGAGCCGAGGAAGCGGCCATGATCTCGTTAACCACAGGCCGAAACAAATAATCGCCAACACCAAGCGCGATTCCTTCGCCCTCGCTGCCTAAGTAGCGACTTGCGAAGTGTCAGCCCGGGGGTGTTCCCGACCCGGATCCTGGCATCAGCTAGGGAACTCCACTGCTAGACCCGGTCACGGGGTGTAGCAGGACAAACCACAGTGACTGAGCCCGTCGGAGACTTGTCCGCGTGATCTCCGGGGCCGAGAAAAACGTAGCGGACTGCGCTCGGAGAAGTCCTGTCCCTGCACCGTTGGACGCGGGTTCGATTCCCGCCATCTCCACGAACGCGATAGGCGACGTGTGCCCACGGAAGGCGTGGGCGGGCGTCGCCTTCGTCGTTTCTGCGCGGCTTCGCCTTCGTCGTTTCTGTGTAGCTCCCCCTTCCCGTGCCTGGTCAGAGCGGTGGCGGGGTGTCGGGGAGGCGTTCGATGGCGAGGAGGGCCGCGTCGTCGGCGAGCTGTCGGCCGGCGTGCCGGAGCAGGTCGGCCCGTACCCCCGCGACGAAGCCGTCCAGGTCCTTGTCCGCATGCCGCGCGGCGCTTTCGGCCAGGGGGAAGTAGACCCCGTTCTCGTTGCGGGCCTCGATGAACCCGTCGGTGTACAGCAGCAGCCGCGCCCCGGGGCGGAAGTCGATCGTCTGCGGGACCGGCAGCGTGCCGACGAGGCCGCCGAGCCCGATCGGGAGGCCGGGCCGGTCGGGCAGCTGGCCCGTGACGGTGCCGGAGTTGATGAGCAGCGGCTCGGGGTGGCCCAGGTGCACGATGCGGGCCACGGGCTCCTCGGTCGGGATCTCCACCAGCAGGGCGGTGGTGAAGCGCTCGCTGTACGCCTCGCACGGGTCGTCCCGGTCGATCTCCCGCAGCGCGGTCTCCTCCATCCGCCCGGCGACCTCGCCGATCGTCGGCTCACGGTACGCAGCCTCGCGGAAGCACCCGGTCAGCACGGCGGAGACGCCGACGGCCGGCAGCCCCTTGCCCCGTACGTCCCCGATGAGCACCCGGGCGCCGAACGGGGTCTGCAGCGTCTCGTACAGGTCCCCGCCGATCTGCGCCTCCGCCTCGGCGGCGAGGTAGACGCTGCGCACGGCGAGCCGGTCGATGCGCGGCGGCGGCGGTCGCAGCAGCGCGCGCTGCGCCGCTTCTGCCACCGACCGGACCTGTCTCAGCTCCGCCTCGCGCTTCTCCCGGATGACGGCCGCCACGATGCTGGCCAGGCCCACGGCGGCGGCGGACGCGAGTGTCATGTCGGAGCTGAGGGCGCCCCAGACGTCGTGGTAGACGTTCATCGCCACCGTCAGGGCGACGACGATGGCGGAGATCACGGCGGTGGCCCGTACGGAGATGGTCGCCGCGGCCACCACCGGTGCGGCGACCAGCAGCGGCGCCACCTGCGTCGTGCGCGGGGTCGCGACGTCGATGACCACCGTGATGGCGATGATCAGCACCGGAAACAGGACGAGGGGGACCCGGGACGCGCCGGGAGGAGCGGGGGTCTCGGCGCCTCCGACATCGCGGCGGTGGCCGCCGCGCGGCGGGAGTCGCATGGCGATGGCGTCCTTAGGGCGGTTTGTACCTTATGTTCCGACTCATTCGAGGATATGCCACGTCAGAGGAGGCGACGCCACCACGCGGCCCGATCGGGGGCGGTGGAGTGGCTACGGGGAGGTAGGGCGCGGCGGCGGCAGGGAGCGGGTGCCGTCCCGCGGCGCGGTCAGTGCTCTCCCGGCGCGGCGCGCAGCGCCAGGGCCTCGGGGGCGGTGATCTCCACCTCGCCGCGGGCGTACGTCAGCAGGCCCTCGCGGCGCAGCCCCGACAGCGCGCGGTTCAGGGTCACGCGGGTGACGCCGAGGTGATCGGCCAGGGGCTGCTGGCCGCCGGGCAGGGGGACGCGGGCCGAGTGGAGCCGGGCGGCCTCGGCCAGCAGCCAGGCCGCGAGCCGGGCGGGCGTGGGGAGGGTCGCCGCCGCGGTGAATCGGGTCTGCTGGTCGCGGGCCTGGGCGGCGAGGGTGCGCAGGACGTGGGCGCGTACGGCGGCGGCGCCGTCGACGAGGGCGAGGAAGTCGGCGCGGGGCAGGCTGCGCGCGGTGCTGGGGGTGAGGGCGGTGAACGTGGCGGTGTGGCCGCGGTCGTCGATCACCGCGACCTTGTCCAGCGCGCACGGCCCGGACCACGCCCCGACCCGTACGACGCGGCCGGCCGCGGACACGACGGTGGCGGCGACCCGGCCGTCGAGGAGGAGCAGCAGGTGGCCGGCGGGGTCCCCGGCCGTGCGCAGGACGTCCCCGGCGGCGTAGCGGCGGGGGACGGAGCGGTGCCAGAGGGCGCGGAGGCGGGCAGGGGGGAGGCCGCGGAGCAGCGGTACGCCCCGGAGGACGGCGGCCGGCCCGGCGTCCGGCGAGCCGGGTGCGGCGGTTTGTGCCCTGGCTTTCGGCGTCCCGGGTCCGGCGGCCTGTGCCTCGGTCCCTGCGGTCCCGGGGCCGTCGGCGGGTGCTCCGGCATCCGGCGGCCCGGGAGGCGCAGCCTGCTCCGGCGGTCTCCCGTCGCGTGTATCGGGCGATACAGATCCGCTCACACCCCTGACCGTACCGTCCCCGCCATGCTCGTACTCGAACTGCGCTTCGCCCCCGCCCCCGCCCGCCTCGCGGCCCGGCCCGCCCACCGCGACCGGCTCGTCCGGCTCCAGCGCGACGGGACCCTCCTCGCCGCCGGCCCCTGGGCCGACGACTCCGGGGCCCTGCTCGTCTTCGACGCGACCCGCGACCGGCTCGACGCGCTCATGGCCGACGACCCCTACTACCGCACCGACGGCGTGCAGGTCGTCGGCGTACGCGAGTGGACCCCCGTCGTCGGCCCGTGACTCATCCTCCTGGCCATCCTCCCGGCCCTTCCTGGTTCGTCTCCTGGCCGCGCCCTTGACCTCGACCTTGGTTCACCCGCAACGCTGGCGGCGTGATCCGCCCCCTCGTCCCGCGCGCCTACCGCCCCGTGCTCGCCCACCCCCGGCTGCGCCGCCTGCTGCCCGCCTTCGTGGCCTCGGACTTCGGCGGCGGCATGAGCATGGTCGCCGTGGCGTGGCTGGCCATCGTCATCGCCCCCGAGGGCCGCGAGGGCCTGCTCGTCGGCGCGGCGCTCGCCGCGTACGCGCTGCCGGGGGCGGCGGGTGTCCTGCTCCTCGGGCGGTGGCTGCGGAAGCTGCCCGCGCGCCGGCTGCTCATGGCCAACTGCGCGCTGCGCGGCACCCTGCTGGGGTGCGTCCCTCTGGCCTGGGCCTTCGGGGTCCTGGACCCCGTGACGTACGTCGTGCTGCTCGGCTGCTCGTCGGTGCTGACGGCCTGGGGGAACGCGGGGAAGTTCACGCTGGTCGGCGAGTTGCTGCCGGAGCGGCACCGGCTGGCCGCCAACGCCCTGCTCGGCGCCAGCATGTCCACGAGCATCGTCGCCGGCCCCGCCGCGGCCGGGTTCCTCGCCGCGGCCGTCAGCCCGGCGTGGGTCATCGGCCTGGACGCGCTCACGTACGGGGTGCTCGCGGTGCAGACGGCGCGGCTGGGACCGGGATCCGGGGAGCGCCCCGAGGCGGCGCCCGGGCCCGCCGGCCGCGGGCTGCGGCTCCTCGCCCGACAGCGCGAACTCCTCGCGATCCTCGTCCTCACCTGGCTGTTCTTCGCCCTCTACGGTCCCGTCGAGGTCGCACTCCCGCTCTATGTCACCGGGACGCTCGACGGCGACGCCGGGCTCCTCGGCCTCTTCTGGACCGCCTTCGGCGTCGGCGCGGTCGTCGGCGGGCTGACGGTCGGCGCGCTGCGGCGGCTGCCGCTGTGGCCGGTGACGCTCGGGATCGTCGCGGGCTGGGGTACGACGCTGCTGCTGCCGTACGGGCTCGGGGCCGGAACCGCCGCGGCGATGGCGTGCTTCGCGCTGGGCGGCGCGGTGTACGGCCCGTACCCGGCGCTGTCGTTCACCCTCTTCCAGAACCGCACCCCGCAGGGCTGGCTGACCACGGTGCTCGCGGCGCGCGGCGCGGTGCTGCTCACGTCGACACCGGTCGGGGCGGCGCTCGGGGGACCGCTGGTCGCGGCGTTCGGGGCGCGGGCGGTGCTGGCGGGGTCGGGGGCGGCGACGGTGGGGGTGGCGGCGCTGGGGGCGGGGGTGTGGCTGGCGTCGCGGAGGGCCGGTGCCGTGGCGGAGGCGGGCGACCGGCCGCCCGACGACGACGGGGGACGGGGGGACGGCGCGCAGGCGGCGGTGTGACGTGGGCGGGGGTGCTGTGGCCCGCGCGTGTGCCGGGACCTGCGCGTGGATCCCGGACCTGCGCGCGGACGCCGGGACCTGCGCATGGACGCCGGGGCCTGCGCCTGGGCTGCCGTGACCTGGGCGTACGCGCCGTGGCCTGCCCGTGCCCGCCGTGAACTCTCAGGCCGCCGCCTCCAGTTCCCTCCGCAGCCGCCCGTACGTCGGCGCCAGCCTGCGCAGCACCTCCGCCACCGCGGCGCCGTCCCCGCGCACCAGCGGGTACTGCACCGCTCCCACCAGCCGGGCCTGTTCGCGCAGCACCCCCGCCGCGGCCGGAAGCCCCGCCCGTTCCACGTGTACCGCAGCGTCCGCGAGCCGCCGGGCCCCGACCCGTACGGCGAACGCCTCCATCAGCCCGCGCGCCCCGGCGCCCAGCCGGCCGTGGTCTCCGCCGCCCGGTCCGCCGTCCATACCCGCCTCGACCCGCGCCGCCAGCCTCTCCAGCGCCTCCGCCCCGGCGACCGTCCCCGCCGGCACCGCCCGGTCCGCGCGCCCCGCGAGCCACGCCACCGCGCCCGGCAGCGCCGCCCGTACCGCCGCCACCTCCGTCACCGCACGCACCCTCTCGAACCCCGCCCGCATCACATACGGCTCCGCCGTGTACTCCACCGCCTCCGCCCGCCAGGACGCCAGGAACTCGGGCACGGGCAGCGTCGCGTACGGGTGGCCGTGCGGGTCGTGGAGGAGGACCGTCCGGTCGTCCGCGGCCAGGGCGACCACGTAGTGGTCGTTGCCGTCGTACGGGCTGCCGCCGCCCGGCGGCCCCCAGGGGGTGCCGGGGTGGTACAGCAGCAGGCCCATGTCGACCGGCCCGACCAGCACCGGCCCCCGCGCGCAGGCCTCCCGCAGCCGCGCCATCGCCTCGTCCGCGGACCCGCCGGAGGTGCGGTCGCAGCGCAGGCCGAGCAGGTCGACGGCGTCGTCGAGCCCGATGTCCGGGTCCCAGCCGTACGGGTCGAAGAGCGGGACCGTACCGCCGAGGAGCTGGACGCCGAACGGCGAGCCGGTGAGTGTCTCCACGAGGGAGGGCGAGGGGGCGGGGGTGCCGAGGGTCCCGAGGGACATGACGAGGGAGTTGGCGTAGCAGTAGGGGCCGGAGCCCGTGTAGTCGGTCATGAGTCCAGGCAACTGCCTGACACGGTGGGAGAGTCCAGCGTGCGCGGGGCCGGCTGAGGGGCGGCGGCGGTGTGCGTCGCGGGTACGCGCCCGAGGAGCGTCACCGCGAGCGCGCCCAGCGCCAGCGCGCCGCCCAGCCACAGCACCGACCGCGTGCCGAAGCCGTCGACCATCCGGCCGCCCGTGAACGCACCGAGGGCGATGGCCCCGTTGAACACCGCCACGAACAGCGACGTCGCGCCCTCCCGGGCCCGCGGGGCGGCCATGCCGAGCCACGTCTGCGTACTCACCGACACCCCTCCGTACGCCAGCCCCCACACGACCAGCAGGACCGCCGCACCCGCCACCGACAGCCCGAGCAGCGGCACGAGCAGCAGGGAGCCGGCGAGCGTGGCGCCGATCACCAGCACGGTGCCGCGCAGCCGCCGGCCGACGCGGGCGCCGGCGGCGAAGTTGCCGGCGATACCGGCGATTCCGTACGCCAGGAGGAGGGCGCCGATCATCGACGGCCCGACGCCCGAGAGGTCCTCCAGGATGGGCCGTACATACGTGTACGCGGCGAAGTGGCCCGTGACCAGCAGGAACACCACCGCGAGCCCGGTGGCCACCCGGCTGTTGCCGGCCAGCCGCAGCACCCCGCCGAGCGCGACCGCCTCCTCGGCGGGCAGCGGCGGCAGCAGCACGGCCATGGCCGCGGTCACGAGCAGCGCCAGCCCGGCGACGACGAGGAACGCGGCGCGCCAGCCGACGAGTTCGCCGATGTACGCGCCCGCGGGCACGCCCACGACGGAGGCGACGGCGACGCCGCTGAAGATGAGGGAGGTGGCGGGACCGACGGCCGCCGGGGGCACCAGCCGTACGCCGAGGCCGCCGGCGAGGGACCAGACGCCGCCGAGGCCGATGCCGACGAGCACGCGGGCGGCCATCATGACGGCGAAGCCGGGCGACCAGGCGGCGAGCACGTTGGCCGCGGCCAGGAGCACCATCAGGGAGCAGAGGACGAGGCGCCGGTCGAGCCGGCCGACGGCGGCGGTGACGAGGGGGGCGGAGAAGGCGGCGATGAGGCCGGTGACGGTGAGCGTCAGGCCGGCCGTGCCTTCGCTGACGTACAGCGAACCGCTGATGGGCGTGAGCAGACCGACCGGCAGCATCTCGGACGTGACCACGGTGAAGGTGCCGGCCGCCACGGTCGCCACGGCGGGCCAGCCGCCGGATCCCGGCGCGGGTGGGGATGGGGATGGGGGTGAGGGGGATGAGGGTGCGGACGGCTCGTCGGGTTTTGCCATGGCCTCAGCCAAGCCGGGCGGGAGGGAGGGGAACAAGCGCGAAGTGTTCATGCTTCTATGAGGTGGGCTCATCGAACGGCGGCGCGTGAAGGCGCCGCGCTGAGGGGCGGCACGGCATGGGGAGCGCAGGTCAGGGGGCTGAGGGCGGGAATCCGGCGGCGGTGGGGAGGGTGGAGATCCGCGAGCTGGAGTGCTTCCTGGTCCTCGCGGAGGAGCTGCACTTCGGACGTACCGGCGAACGGCTGTATGTATCGCAGAGCCGGGTCAGTCAGCTCCTCGGCGCGCTGGAACGCCGCGTCGGCGCCCGGCTGGTGGACCGCACCAGCCGCCGGGTCGGGCTGACCCCGGCGGGCGAGGACTTCCTCGCCGCCCTCCGCCCGGCGTACGCGGCGCTGCGGGCGGCGGTCGACGGTGCCAGGGAGCGGGCGCTGGGGGTCGGAGGGCCGCTGCGCATCGGGTTCCAGGGGGTGGTGGGGTACGGATTCATGGACGTGGTCGGGGAGTTCGAGGAGCGGCACCCGGGCTGCACGACGCGGATCACCGAACTCCCGCTGGCGGACCCGTTCGGGGCACTGCACCGGGACGAGGTGGACACGGCGGTGGTGCTGCTGCCGGTGGCGGAGCCGGGGCTGGTGCTGGGCCCGGTGTTCTCGGTGGAACCGCAGTACGCGGCGGCCTCGCGCCGGCACCCCTTCGCCGCCCGCACGGAGGTGGACGCGGAGGACCTGGCGACGACGCCGCTGATCGGCGTGAGCGGCCCGGCCCCGGACTACTGGCGGGAGGCCCAGTCCCCGGCGCACACCCCGGCGGGCACGCCGGTGCCACGGGGCCCGGAGGTGGGGACGCTGCAGGAGGGCTTGTCACAGGTGGCGGCGAACAGGGGGGTGATGCTGCTGTGCAGGCCGACGTCGGAGTACCACCCGCGGGGGGATGTGGTGTATGTGCCGGTGAAGGGGGTGGGGGACTCGGCGCTGGGGTTGGTGTGGCGGGGGGACAGGGAGAACGGGAGGATCCGGGCCTTCGCGGAGGCGGTGAGGGGGAGGCGGTGAGGCGGCGCTCTCTCTGCCGTCTCTAGCCCTCACTCCCGCCCTAGGGTAGGCGCCTGGTCTGACAGCGACGGGGTTCGGCGGGTTGGGGGTTGTCGGGTGTGTGGGGCGGGTGCGTGGTGGGCGTGAGAGCCGGTGTCGGGGGGTTCGGCGTGGGGGTGGGCGGCCTCCGTTGATGTGAACCGGTGTCCGGGGGTGGGGCGAAGGGAGAAGCGGTGTCGTTGGGGCTCCCCCCGGTCCACCCTTCTCCTGAGTGTGCGGGCCTGCGTCCGGCGTCAAGGGCGTTCCCTCCGCTTCGCTGCGGGAACGTCGCTTCGCGATGGGGCTTCGCCCCACCCTTGACCCCGGACTCCGGCCCGTGACAGACCGGCAGCTAAGGGTGGCCCGGGGGGAGCGGCGCCCCTTGAATCTCCTACGTGCCGGTCCCCGGCCGACGTGGGCCGGCCGGTCGGTGCCGGGGGCGCCCGGCACGCGGACGACCGCTGTTCCGGGGGGTGAACTGAGTGGGGGCCCCCGCTCAGACGTCGACGCCCGGTTCGGCGGGGCCGTGCCGTGTGGGGAGAAGCCCAGTCCGTCGGCGTGCGCTTCGGGCAAGAACCGGGGCACGGCTGCGAGTTCGTATCGAGGGGCGCATGGACGTTGGAGAGGGCTTCGGACCCGTGTGGGCGTAGCGGTGGCGGAAATGGAGCAAAAGTCGGCCCACGAGGGCGTTTTGCCCGGGTTTATAGGTTCGGATACCTCGAGTTTGTGCCGGTGTCGTGCGCTAGGCGGCTGAATCGCTCATCGAGTGCTTCCCGTGAGGCGAAACTCGGCCTGCGTGGGTGATTTGGGGTAGTTCAGGAGGGGGATTTCCGGGGATTCATACCTATTTTGCTACGGCAGCGTCGTCCTTGTCCCGATGCCCCCGGCGCCGACCAGCCGGCCCACGTCGGCCGGGGGTCGGTGCGTACGGGGTTCAAGGGGTGCCGCTCCACCCCCCGCCCACGCCCCCTTCCTCCGCGCTACCGTGGGCGTTCACCGCCTGGTGTGCCTCCATCGAACAGGAGCAGGCCGTGTCCGACTCCTCCTCCTACGCCTGGGAACCCACAGGGCGGCCAGGCGACTTCGGTCCGTTGGCTCCCTGGACTCTGGAGCAGACCACCTACCTCGCGGCCACCAGCACCCCCGTCCGCTGCCTGCCCGTCGTCCTGCAAGGCCACGTCATCGGGTACCTCTGGGCCTCCGCGACCGAAGGCGCCGCCTCCTACGTCGGCCGAGCAGGCACCGGAGCGGTCGGGTTCGACGCCGGCGGGCCGTGGCATCGGCGGCTCGAAGAAGCCTGGGGTGCCGGCTTCTCCGCGTGGGAGGCCCTGCAACTCTGGGTCGGCGAACCGGAAGACCCCCGCGCGGGTGCGATCCCCGCCGACGCCGAGACGCTGGTCCTGCCCGACTCCCAAGCCGCGCGCGGCCTCGCCAGCCACGCCGACAGCTACGACCGCCTGCCCTGACGGCGGCGGACGAGCAGACCTGCCCCCGGTTCCCGGACGTGCATCCAACCGGCCGACAGCGCGCGCCCAGGCCCCCCGGACCTGGGACTCCAACCGGCCCGCCCCGGCGCGGGGGCCGGGCCGGTCACCGTTTCGTACTCCCGCCCCCTACCTGATGTTCCTCGTGTCCGCCTCCACCTCCGCCAGGTACTCCTCCATCGTCACCGGCCTCCCCCGCACCCCCGGCCGCCGTTCCCACGGCCGCGGTCCCTCCGGGCGGCGGTACTCCACCCCCAGCGCCTCCAGCCGCTCCAGGTGGTGCGCCAGCCGTTCCGCGAAGGCCGCACCGTCCCGTGACGGCGCGCACCACACCGTCTCCGCGAACGCGCTCATCCGCGGGAACGCCTGGTAGTCCAGTGCCCGGACGTTGTCGATCGCCTCCGTCCACAGGCCGCACTGCGCGCCGATGACCAGCTCCGCCGCCGGCGTGCCCCGCAGTTCCTCCGGGACCGGTTCGAAGGCGTAGACCTCCTCCACCGGGAGGACCGTGCCCACCGGGACCGGTTCGTCCGCGGAGTCCGAGGCGCGGTAGTCGAGGTAGACCTGGCGTGCCGGGCTGGTGATCACCTGGTGGCCCTCGCGGGCCGCCCGGACCGCGCCGTGGTTGTCCCGCCACGACACGATCGTCGCCGCCGGCGGCAGGCCGCCCTCCAGGATCTCGTCCCAGCCGAGCAACTGCCGCCCGCGCGCCTCCAGGTGGTCCGAGACCTGCCGGATGAACCAGCTCTGCAGCTCGTCCTCGTTGCGCAGCCCCAGCTCCGCCATCCGCGCCTGCGCCGCCTCGCTCGCCTTCCACTGGTCCTTCGGGCACTCGTCGCCGCCGACGCAGATGATCGGGCTGGGGAACAGCTCGATCACCTCGTCGAAGACGTTCCGTACGAAGTCCAGCGTGCCGTCGGAGACGTTGAGGATGTTCGACTTCACGCCCCAGCCCGTCTCCACCGCCAACTGCGCGCCGGTGTTGCCCAGTTCGGGGTACGCCGTGATGGCGGCCTGCGTGTGCCCCGGCACGTCGACTTCCGGTACGACGAGGATGTGCCGGGCCGCCGCGTACGCGACGATCTCGCGGATGTCGTCCTGCGTGTAGTAGCCGCCGTGCGGCCGGCCGTCGCCCGTCTCGTTCCAGCCGGGCTTCGACTCCGTGCGCCAGGAGCCGATCTCCGTCAGCCGCGGGTAGCGCTTGACCTCCAGCCGCCAGCCCTGGTCGTCGGTGAGGTGGAAGTGGAGCACGTTCAGCTTGTGCAGCGCCATCTGGTCGAGCACGCGCAGCACGTCGCGCTTGGTGAAGAAGTGCCTGGCCACGTCCAGCAGGACCCCCCGCCAGGCGAACCGCGGCCGGTCCTCGATCTCGACGCAGGCCAGCTCCCACGGGCCCTCGTCGAGCGCGGTACGGCGCAGGGTGTGCGGCGGCAGGAGCTGGCGCAGCGTCTGCACGCCGTAGAAGGCGCCGGCCGGGCCGCCCGCGGCGATGCGGATGCCGTCCGGGGTGATCGTCAGGCGGTACGCCTCCGTATCGGGCCCAGTCACCGGTGCAGTCCCCGGTGCAGTCCCCGGCTCAGTCCCTGATCCAGCCCCGGCCCCCGGCCCCGCGGCCAGGTCCGGGTCCAGGGCCAGCTCTATCCCGCCCCGCCCCGGCGGCAGCGTGCAGCCCGTCCCGGGCAGCAGCTGTTCGCGCAGGACGCGGGCGACCGGGACGAGCGCCGGATCGGCGACGTGCAGCGGGGTGTCCGGGCCCAGGGCGTACGAACCCGGGCGGGGGGAGCTGCGCGACGGCGTGGGGATGATCAAGGTCGTTCTCCGTTCGACGGGTTGACGCTGGCGTTCTCCACTCCATATAAAGGGCTCCATCGTAAATATGTAAAGGACTCCATCGTTAGTCGTTCCGGCTGGTGGTGGGCTCCGGGAGGGGCGTGGCGCATGGCATCGGCAGCGGAGCTCGGCGGGGACCTGTCCCGGCTGCGGCATCTCAACTCGCTGGCGGTCGTGGACGTCCTGCGCGGCGCCGAGCCGCTCACGCTCACCGCCGTCGCCGAGCGGACCGGCCTGTCGCGGCCGTCCACCAAGGACGTCGTCGGCCAGCTCGTGGAGCTGGGCTGGGTCGAGGAGATGGGGCCCGCGCAGGGCACCGTCGGGCGGCCCGCGCGGCGGTACCGGTTCCGTGCCGACGCCGGGCACGTCGCCGGCATCGACATCGGCGTGCACAGCGTGCGCGCCGCCATCGCCGACCTCGACGGCACCGTCCACGCCCAGACCCACCGCACCGTCGGCCCCGGCACCCCCGTCGACGACCGCATCGCCGCCGCCGACGGGGCCGTCGCCGACTGCCTGGCAGCCGTGGGGCTGCGGCGTACGGACCTGTGGGCCGTCGGCGCCGGCACCACCGGCATCGTGGACCGCGCCGGCAGGGTGCAGTACTGCGCCGGCGTCGCGAACTGGACCGGCGTCGACCTCGCCGACCGCATCGGCGCGCTCTTCCCCTGCGCCGTGCAGATCGACAACGACTCCCGCCTCGCCGCACTCGCCGAGCGCGAGTGGGGCGTGGCCAAGGGCGTCGACGACACCGTCTTCCTGCACGCCGGCCGGCGCACCGGCGCCGCGCTGGTCGTCGGCGGGCAGGTGCACCGCGGCTTCGGCGGCGTCGCCGGCGAGGTCGGCATGCACCCCGTGACGCACTGGGTCACCGCCGCCTCGTACCTCCACGACTGCCCGGCCGTCCCCCCGGACGTGCCCCAGAGCGACGCCGCCAAGCACACCTTCGCCGCCGCCCGCGGCGGCGACCCCATCGCCGTGGCGGCCGTCGAGCGGTACTGCGACGACCTGGCGCTGGGCACCTCGGCGATGGTCATGACCCTCGACCCCGAACTGGTCGTCCTCGGCGGCGCCTTCTCCCGGGCCGCCGACGTGCTGCTGCCGCGGCTGCGGCGGCGGCTGGAGGACGTGTGCCTGCGGGTGCCGGAGCTGCGCGCCTCCGCCCTCGACGAGGAGTGCGTCGCCGTCGGCGCCATCGGGCGGGCCGTGGCCCATCTGGACGGGGAGCTGTTCGGCGGTGCCGCCGGGCAGATCGTCCCGCTCCACGACCTCGCCCCCGCGGGCGCGAGGACCCCGCAGTCCCCAGGCCACCCGGGCGATCAGCGCCACCCGGGCGTGCAGGCCCAGCGGCGCGATCCGGGCGATCAGGGCGCCCCGGGACCTGACCGAGCAGCAGGAGGTGCCCGTTGACGACGACGCCCCGCACCGAGGCGACCGCCGATCCCGTACGGAACGAAGGCGGCGCCCCGCCGACGTCCCCCGCACCCCGGGCCGGCACCGCGCCGCCTCCCGTGAGCCCGCTGCGCGCCCTGTGGCGGCGGACCGTCCCCGTCCGCTGGCTGGCGCCGAGCACCCTGCTCATCGCGGCCGTGATCGTCTTCCCGGCGATCTACATGGTCGGGATGTCCTTCGTCGAGATCAACCGCATCGGCCTGACCGACGGCTTCGCCGGCCTGGAGAACTACCGCAGCCTCTTCGCCGAGGACGAACTCCCCGGCGTCGTCGGCAACACCCTCCTGTGGGTGCTGGTCGTCGTCGGCCTCACGGTCCTGGCCTCCCTCGCCCTCGCGCAGTTCCTCGCCAAGGACTTCTTCGGCCGCCGCTTCGTCCGGCTCGCGCTGATCGTGCCGTGGGCGACGTCCCTGGTCATGACCGCCACCGTCTGGCGCTTCATCTACGAGGGCGGGAACGGCCTGCTCAACCGGCTGCTGATGGATCTGAAGATCCTCGACTCGCCGGTGGACTGGTACAAGGACCCGGACATCGCCTTCTACTCGCTGATGGCGGTCGGGATCATCACCTCGATCCCCTTCACGGCGTACGTCCTGCTCTCCGGGCTGCAGACCATCCCCGGCGAGCTGATGGAGGCCGCGAAGATCGACGGCGCAGGGCCGTGGACCACCTGGCGCCGCGTGACGCTGCCGATGCTGCGGCCCTCGCTGACGGTCGCGCTCGTGCTCAACATGCTGCACGTCTTCAACGCCTTCGCCCTGATCTGGGTGATCATGGGCAAGACGGCCGGCAACCACGCCGACACCTCCGTCACGTTCATGTACAAGATCGCCTTCACCGGCCGGCTCGACACCGGCGAGGCCGCCGCCCTCGGCGTGCTCAACGTGATCGCGATCAGCCTCCTCATCGCCGTGCTCATCCGGCTCCTCAAGGGCCGCGCTCCCGCCGCGTACGGCAAGGAGCGCGCGGGCGGCGAGGCCGCCGAGGCCCTCGGCCGCCGCACACGGCTCGCCTCCGCAGCCCTCGCCCGCGCCGTACGTCCCGTGACCGGGCCGCTGGCCGCCGGGTGGCGGCGGGTGCGGCACATCGGGCTGCCGCTCGCCGGGCTGTGCGTCGCGCTGTTCTTCCTCGCGCCGTACATCGCGATGTTCCTCGGCTCGCTGAAGACCGACGCCGAGCTGTTCCAGGTGCCCGCCGACTACCTGCCCGACGAGTGGGCCTGGTCCAACTACGCCGACGTGTGGGACAAGATCCCGCTGGCCGGCTACTTCCGGGTCAGCCTCGTCGTCGCGCTGGTCTCCACCGCCGTGGTGCTGCTGATCGCCGCGCCCGCCGCGTTCATCCTGGCCCGGACGAACTTCCGCGGCCGGGGCGCGTTCCTCGGCCTCGTGCTGGTCTCCCAGATGTTCCCCGCGGTGGCGCTGCTCATCGGCCTGTACCGGGAGGCGGTCTTCACCGGCGGGATCCACAGCTACTGGTTCATCATCGCGGTCAACTGCGCCTTCAACATCGCCTTCGCGATCTGGATCCTGCACACCCAGTTCAGCTCCATACCCCTGGAGATAGACGAGGCGGCGATGCTCGACGGGCTCGGCCGCTTCCGGATCATGGTGCGGATGGCGCTGCCGCTCGCGGCGCCCGCGCTCATCACCGTCACGATCTTCACGTTCATCCAGGTCTGGAACGAGTTCGTCATCTCGCTGACCGTCTTCAACGAGCCCACCGAGAACCGGGTGCCGCTCACCGTCGGCGTGCAGCAGTTCGTGGGCCTGTACGAGACGAACTACCAGTACCTCTTCGCCGCCTCCCTGATGGCGATCGTGCCCGCGGTGATCCTGTTCGCGCTCATCGAGCGGTACCTGGTGAGCGGCCTGACGAAGGGCAGCACGAAATGAGCCACCCCACGCCCGGCAGAAGGCCCGGCAGAAGGGCCGTCCTGCGCACCGGCGGCGCGCTCGCCTCCGCCTCCGCGCTCGGCGCGCTGGCGGCGGCCTGCGGCCGGCCCATCGCGGCCGGCGACCCGAACTCCATCAAGGTCGTCATCGCGCAGTACACCGACGGCACGCAGCCGTACTGGCGCAAGCTCGTCGCGAAGTTCGAGGACAGGAACCCCGGCAAGAGCATCAAGCTGCAGATCATCGACTGGGGCAACCTGCAGACCCAGATCAACACGATGGTGCAGACCGGACAGCTCCCCGACATCGCCAACCTCAACCTCTTCGCCGACTACGCCGACGCCGACCTGCTGCACCCCGCCGAGGACGTCCTCACCCCCGAGGTCTACGGCGACTTCATGCCCGCCTTCGCCGAAAACGCCTCCTTCCGGGGCCGGCAGTACGCGCTGCCGTTCCTCGCCACCGTCAACGGCATGTACTACAACAAGGGGATCCTGCGCGAGGCCGGCTTCGACGGGCCGCCGGAGACCCGCGACCAGTTCCTCGACGCCGTCGACCGGATCAAGGCGCTGCCCGGGAAGTACGTCCCGTACGGGCTGGCCCTCGGCATCGAGTCCGGGCACTACGAGTTCGGCACCTGGGCCCGCGCCAACGGCGGCGGCTGGACCGCGAACGGCAAGTGGGCCATCGACAGCGACCGCAACGTCGAAACGCTCGGCTTCCTCCAGGACCTCAGCAAGCGCGGCTACACCCAGCCCAACCCCGGCCAGACCAACCGCCCCGACGGCACCTGGCCGCTGTTCGCCCAGGGCAAGGCCGCGATGGTCTACGGCGCCTTCGGCGCGCGGGCGTTCCTGGACCTGATCGAGAAGGGCGACGTCGACTACGGGCTCGCGGTGCACCCGGTCAGCCACGGCGCTGAACCCGTCGCGCACGGGATCCAGGACTACCTGATGGCGTTCAAGAAGTCCGGCAACCGCGAGCTGGTCCGCGACTTCCTCAGCTTCTTCTACCGGCCCGACAACTACGTGCCGTACCTGAAGACCGAGGGCCTGCTGCCGACGACGAAGTCCGCGGTGGACGTGCTCAAGGACGACCGGAACGTCGGCCGGTACGTGGGGATGACCGGCCGGGCCCGGTTCGACCCCACGACGCGGCCGGTCTGGGCGGAGCTGCTCGGGGTGATGGGCAACGACCTGGGCAAGGCCGTCAGCCAGAACTCGGCGCCGGAGAAGGTGCTCCGCGAGTTCCAGTCCATCGCCGTCTCCGGGGACTGAGCGCCCCGGGACCGAACACTCCGGGGAGTCCCCGGGGACCTGCAAGCCCCGACGCCGCCGGCCCGTGGTGCCCTGAGCCGGCGGCGTCGGATCCAGCGTCCGCGGCGGGCGGCCGTCCTCCCGCCCGCCGCGGACACCCGACTTGGGCCCGGTTCAGCGCAGCGAGAAGTCCGCGACGCGCACCCCCTCGCCCGGCACCAGGTACACGTCCCGCCGCCCGGCCGCGCCCCGCAGCGCCGCCGTCACCTCCCTGTACGCGTACCGCGACCCCGTGCCCGGCACCGCCGCCTCACCCGCGACCGGGCCGTCCGGCGCGTCCAGCCGCAGCTGGAGTGTGCCCGTGCCCGGCGACTCCTTCGCCACCCGCGCCGTGAGCCGCCGCGCCCCGCGCCGCAGGTCCGCGTCCGCGAACAGCAGCCACGCGCCCGCCGACTCCGCCCCCACCGCCGTGCCCCGCGGCTTCGACTCGTCGACCAGCCGCACGCCCGCGTAGTCGTCGAAGTTCTCCGCCCGCGTCGTACGAGCGAGGTCCCGCGGCGGCACCGTCTCGCCGTCGACGGCCAGCTCCGCCCGCGCCCTGATGTCCCCGGACGAGGCGCCGACGAGCACGTCGTACGTGCTGCGCTCCACCACCCAGCGCTCCCGGGTGACGTCCCAGTGCGCCAGCGCCTCGCGCGCCAGCGGCAGCGTCACCGTCCGCGTCTCGCCGGGCCGCAGCGACACCTTCGCGAACGCCTGGAGCTTCTTCAGCGGCTGCTTCACCCGCGAGTCGCGCTGGCGCGTGTAGAGCTGCACGACCTCCGCGCCCGTCCGCCGGCCGGTGTTGGTGACCGCCACCGCGACGGCGCCGCGCAGCAGCCGCGGGCGGCTGTAGCGGAAGGCGGTGTAGGACAGGCCGTGGCCGAAGGGGTAGAGCACGTCGCCGGTGAAGTACTGGTACGTGCGCTCGTACTTGATGTTGTCGTACTCCAGGATCGGCGGCAGGTCCGCCGCCGACCGGTACCAGGTCTGGGTCAGCCGGCCCGCCGGGTTCACGTCCCCGAACAGCACGTCCGCGAGCGCGCGGCCCGTCTCCTGGCCCGCGTGGGTCGTCCACACCAGCGCCGGGACGTGCTCCTGCTCCCAGGTCAGCGTCGTGGGGTAGCTGTTCTCGACCACGACGACGGTCCTGGGGTTGGCGGCGAGCACCGCCCGTACCAGCGCCGACTGGGTGTCGGCCAGGCCCATGTCCTCGCGGTCGTCGGTCTCGCGGGCGTTGATGAACGGCATCGAGCCGACCACGACGATGGCGACCTCCGCGGCGCGCGCCGCGGCGACCGCCTCGCCGATGCCGTCGCGAAGCGTTTCGACGACGTAGCGGGACGCCTCGGCGGCGGTGCCGAGGACGAGGCCGCCGTCCTCGTCCCGGGCACGGAGGTAGACGGCGTCGCCCAACCAGTTCTCGTAGCCGGCGTAGCGCAGCACCACCGTGCCGTCGTCCTGCTCCTCCGGCCGGAACAGCTGTGAGACGAACCAGCCGTTGGGCTGGTCCTGGTCGTTGTAGAACTGGCCGTCGCGCAGGCCGACGACCTTGCCGTTGGCGAGGGCCCGCAGCGTGACGATGCCCTCGCCCCAGCCGAAGACGTCGAACTGCTCGGTCTCGCCCGTCGCCGTCGCGCTCTCCGCCAGCGCCGCCCCCTCCGCGCCGCTGCCCGCGCTGACGTAGCGGCCGGTCGCGGCGTTCTTCAGCGCGATACGGTCGACGCCCTCGCTCGTGGCCACCTCGGCGCCCGCGCCGAGGTGGTCGGCGATGCCCTTCAGCGGCGTGATCGCGTACGGCAGGCTGCCCGAGTACCAGTCGGTGTACAGGGTGTCGGCCAGCGGGCCGACGACCGCGACCTTCCGCAGCGTACGGGCGTCGAGCGGCAGCGCGCCGCCGTCGTTCTTCAGCAGCACGATCGCCTCGGCGGCGGTGCGGCGGGCCAGCCCGCGGTGCGCGGGGCTGTCGATGACGCTCTTGTCGAGGTGCCCGTACGGGCCGCCGTCCGCGGCGAAGTCGCCGAGGCGGGCGCGGATGTCGAGGATGTGGCGTACGGCGGTGTCGACGTCCGCCTCGGTGAGCAGGCCCTGCGCGAGCGCTTCCCTGACGGCGGCCGCGGTCGGGCCGCCGTCGGTGTCGTCGGTGGTGAAGCTGTCGACGCCGGCCCTGAGGATGGCGGCGTCGGCCTCGGCGAGGGTGTCGAAGTACTTCTGCGAGCCGGTCGCCGGGAGGTTGTTGGGGGCCCAGGCGTCGGTGACGTTGAGGAGGGTGCGGTCGGTCCAGGTGCGTACCGAGGCGTTCAGGTCGGTGACCGTGCAGGGGCGGCCGTTGACGAGGTTGTACGCGGTCATGACGCCGCACGCCGCGTCGGCGGAGATCGCCGCCCGGTACGCCGGCTCCTCGTATTCCTTCAGCACCCGCGGGCGCAGGTCGGAGGAGGTCTGGTCGCGGCGTACCTCGTTGTTGTTGGCCAGGTAGTGCTTGACGAGGGGCGCCGTCTTGAGGTTGTCGGGGTCACCGCCGGTGAGCCCGCGCGCGTAGGCCGTGGAGATCACGCCGGTGAGGTACGGATCCTCGGAGTAGCCCTCCTCGTTGCGGCCCCAGCGCGGGTCGCGCAGCAGGTTGACGACCGGTGCCCACACGTTCAGACCCCAGCCGGCGGGGCGTTCGTGCTGGAGGCCGCGCACTTCGTCGCCGACGGCCTCGCCGACCTCGCGGATCAGCGCCGGGTTCCAGGTGGCGGCGAGGCCGACGGCCTGGGGGAAGACGGTGGCGGGGCCGAGCCAGGCCAGGCCGTGCAGCGCTTCGGTGCCGGTGCGGAACGCCTTCATCCCGAGCCGGGGGATCGCGGGTTGCCACTGGTGGAGCAGGGATATCTTCTCGTCCAGGGTGAGTTCGGCCAGCAGTTCGCGGACCTTGCCGGCGGCGGCAGTGGCGCCGGTGGGCGTGGCCGCGGCCGCGGCGGTGCCGGTGAGCGCCGCGGCGAGTGGGCCGGCCAGCGGAAGGGCCAGCGGGGCGGCGAGAACAGTTCTTCGTTTCACGTGCGCGACTCCTTCTGATCAAGTCGAATCGCTTCGACCACGAGATGAGTGAGTTGCTCCGTTCCGTAGCGCGCGCCCCCGCGGTGCCTAGCCGCCGCGCGGCGCCGTCGTCGCCCGCCGGGTCAGCCACGGCGGCAGCATCGTCGCCTCCGGCACCTCCAGGCCGTCGAGCTTGCGCATCAGCAGCTCCACGGCCCGCGCCCCGATCCGCGCGGTCGGCACCGCCACCGACGAGATCGGCAGCGGCGCCTGCTCCGCCAGCTCGTCCGGGCAGATCGCCACCACCGACAGGTCCTCCGGCACCCGCAGCCCGAGCCGTCGGAACGCTTCGATGAGCGGCTGCACCACCGGCTCGTTGTGCACCACGACCCCGGTCAGCTCCGGGTGCTCCCGCAGCAGCCGCTCCGCCATCGCCTGCGCCGCCGCCGGCGTCGCCTCGCACGGGTGCACCGTCGACGTCAGCCCGCGCTCGTCCGCCGCCGCGGTGAAGCCCTGCGTGACGCGCTGCGCGAAGCCCGTCCGGCGCAGGTACACCTCCGGCGGCGAGCCGACCAGCGCCACGCACCGGTGCCCCAGCTCCGCCAGATGCGTCACGCACGCCCCGCCCGCCGCCGCGAAGTCCAGGTCGATGCAGGTCAGTCCGGCGGGCTCGGCGGGGAAGCCGATGAGCACCGAGGGCCGGTCCAGGGCCCGCAGCAGCGGCAGCCGGGCGTCGTGCAGCTGCACGTCCATGACGATCAGCGCGTCGACCAGCGCCGTGTCCGCCACCCGGCGCAGCCCCTCCTCGCCCTCCTCCTGGGTGAGCAGCAGCACGTCGTGGTCGTGCTGCCGCGCCGTCGTCACCACCGACACCGCGAACTGCATGACCACCGGCACATGGATCCCGCTGCGGAACGGGACGACCAGCGCCAGCACGTTGGACCTGCTGCTCGCGAGCGCCCGGGCGCCGGCGTGCGGGCGGTAGCCCAGTTCGCGGATGCTCGCCTCGATGCGCTCCCGGGTCTCCGCGGAGATCGGGCGCTTGCCGCTGAGCGCGTACGAGACGGTGCTCGGCGACACCCCGGCGTGCCGGGCCACATCGGTGATCTTGACCATCAACTCCCCCTGCTTGCCGCGCCGGCCGTTCGACATGCCGGACAGCCGGACCCTAGCCCAGCTCCGCCACGAGGACGCCGCGGCCCGCGTCCGCGCGTACCGTGGGACCGCCCACGACCTCCAGCGCCCACGGCTGCACGGCCCCGCCCCCGGACGCCGTCGCCGACGCCCGTACCGTGCCGCCCTCGCACACCACCGTGAACACCGTCCCCCCGGCCGGCACCTCCACCCGCGCCCCCGGCCGCAGCCCGTACGCCCGCAGCGTCACCCTGTCCGCGTAGGCGTAGTCCGGCCGGTCGTCCACCGCCCCCACCGGCAGCACCGCGCCCGGCCGCACCAGCACCGGCGCGCTCGCGAACCCGTGCCGCTCCCGCACCCACCGCGGCCCCCGCACCTCCTCGCCGCTCAGCAGATGCGTCCACGTGCCCTCCGGGACGTAGTACGAGACCTCGCCCCCGTCGCTGAACACCGGCGCCACCAGCAGGTCGGGGCCGAGCATGTACTGCCGCTCCAGATGCGTGCACGCCCGGTCGTCCGGGAACTCCAGCGCCATCGGCCGCATCATCGGCACGCCCTGCTCGTGCGCCTCGCGCGCCACCGCGTCCAGGTACGGCATCAGCCGCAGCTTCAGCTTCGTGAACACCCGCAGCACGTCCACGGCCTCCTCGTCGAAGAGCCACGGCACCCGGTACGACGACGAGCCGTGCAGCCGGCTGTGCGACGACAGCAGCCCGAAGGCGATCCACCGCTTGAACAGCGCCGGCGACGGCGTGCCCTCGAAGCCGCCGATGTCGTGGCTCCAGTAGCCGAAGCCCGACATACCCAGCGAGAGGCCGCCGCGCAGCGACTCCGCCATCGCCTCGTACGTCGACTCGCAGTCCCCGCCCCAGTGCACCGGGAACTGCTGGCTGCCGGCCGTCGCCGAGCGCGCGAAGACCACCGCCTCGCCCTCGCCGCGGTGCTTCTTCAACACGTCGAAGACCGTCTCGTTGTAGAGGTACGTGTAGTAGTTGTGCATCCGCTCCGGGTCGGAGCCGTCGAAGTACGCGACGTCGGTGGGCACCCGCTCGCCGAAGTCGGTCTTGAAGCAGTCCACGCCCATGTCGAGCAGCGCCGCGAGCTTGCCCGCGTACCAGGCGCGCGCGTCCGGGTTGGTGAAGTCCACCAGGGCCATCCCCGGCTGCCACAGGTCCCACTGCCACACCCCGCCGTCCGGCCGGCGCAGCAGGTAGCCGGCGTCGCGGCCCTCGGCGAACAGCGGGGAGCGCTGCGCGATGTACGGGTTGATCCACACGCAGATCCGCAGCCCCCGCTCCTTCAGCCGCCGCAGCATCCCCGCCGGGTCGGGGAAGACCCGCGGGTCCCACTCGAAGTCGCACCAGTGGAACTCGCGCATCCAGAAGCAGTCGAAGTGGAAGACGGACAGCGGCAGGTCGCGCTCGGCCATCCCGTCGATGAAGGAAGTGACGGTCTCCTCGTCGTACGAGGTCGTGAACGACGTCGACAGCCACAGCCCGAACGACCAGGCCGGCGGCAGCGCGGGCCGGCCGGTCAGCGCCGTGTACTTGCGCAGGATCTCCTTCGGCGTCGGCCCGTGGATGACGTAGTACGTCAGCTCCTGCCCCTCGACGCTGAACTGCACCCGCGACACCGCCTCCGAGCCCACCTCCAGCGACACCCGCCCGGGGTGGTCGACGAAGACGCCGTAGCCGGCGTCGGTGAGGTAGAACGGCACGTTCTTGTACGCCTGCTCGGTGGCCGTGCCGCCGTCCGCGTTCCAGATGTCCACGACCTGGCCGTTCTTGACCAGCGGCCCGAAGCGCTCGCCCAGCCCGTAGACGTGGGTGCCGACGGTGAGCCCGAGCTGCTCGCGCAGGTAGTGCCGGGCCGGCCCGCCGCCGGAGGCGTCGGTCTCCATGATGGCCATGCCCTTGGGACCGGAGGACGTCAGCGGCCGCATCCCGTCGGTCGTCAGGAAGTCCAGCCGCCAGGGGCCGGCGCGCGTCACCCGCAGGGCGAGGCTGCCGGCGGTGAGCAGGGCGTGCTCGTCGTCCTGGCTCGCGTGCGCGTGCGGCCCGGACCCGGCGAGGCGGAAGCGGGGCCCGGCGTCCGTGCCGCCGTCGAAGTGGGTGAGCGTCACGCCGATCACGTCGGGCATGGGGGAGTGGCAGGAGACCGTCATGACCGGGCCCTTCAGCAGATCGCCGCGGTGCCGGATGGGCTGGGTCGGTGCGTGCACGTCCAGCGTGCCGTCCCCGGCGGTGACGTCGAGCACCTCGGCGGGGTACGCGGCGCGGACACCCGGGCGCAGCATCCAGTAGCCATCGGTGAACTTCATGCGCAGCCTCTCGGGGTCGGTCGGCGGGTCACTTGACCGCGCCCGCGGCGATGCCGCGGGTCAGGGTCCGCTGGAAGATGAGGAAGAACGCGATCGCCGGCAGCACGCCCAGCAGGGCGGCGGCGTTCGTCATCGTGGCGTCCATGTCCCGCTGGCCCTGGAGCACGCCGAGGGCGACGGACACGGTCTGGTTGTCGTCCGAGACGAGCATGACCAGCGGCAGCAGGAACTCGTTCCACGTCCAGATGAAGAACAGCACCATCAGCACGCCGATCGTCGGCCGGCTGACGGGCACCACCACCCGCCACAGCACCTGCCACTTGCTCGCCCCGTCGATCCGCGCCGCCTCGATCACCTCGCGCGGGAACCCGCCGAGGACCGAGGCCAGCAGGTACGTGCCGAAGGCGGACTGCACGACGGTGAAGACGATCACCACGCTCAGCCGGGTGTCGTACAGGCCGGCCTCCTTCGACAGGTAGTACAGCGGGTAGACCAGCGCCTCCTGCGGCAGCATGTTCGCCAGCACGAAGAACGCCAGCACGTACGGCCGCCCGCGGATCCGGCCGATGCCGATGGCGTACGCGCTGAGCACCGACAGCACGACGGCGAGCACGGCCACCGAGCCGGAGATCAGCACGGAGTTCCAGAGCTTCTGCCCGAAGTCGACGCGCTCCCAGAAGTCCGCGAGCCCGTCGAGGTACACGCCGTCGGGCATGCTCAGCGGCCCGTCGCTGCTGTACTCCTCGGGCGACTTCATCGCGTTCATCAGCACCACGAGGAACGGCAGCACCATGAACGCCGCGCCCAGCACCAGCGCCGCGAGCACGGGGTACTTCCTGACCGCGGTCACGAGTTCTCGTCCTCCGCCCTCGTCTGCAGCTTCAGGGCGACGACCGCCAGCACCAGGATCAGCACCGTGAGGACGGTGGAGATCGCGGCGCCGTAGCCGGCCTGGAAGTTCTCGAAGAAGTTCTGGTACGCGAAGTACGACGGGACGTTCGTCGCCCCGCCCGGGCCGCCGCCGGTCAGGACGTACACCATGCCGAAGACCTTCAGCGCCGCGATCGTGCACCACAGCAGCACCACCGCGATCTCCGGCCGCAGCTGCGGCAGCGTCACGTGCCAGAACCGCCGCCACCAGCCCGCGCCGTCCAGCTCCGCCGCCTCGTGCAGCGCCGGGTCGAGGCGCTGCAGCCCGGACATGAAGATCACCAGTGGGAAGCCGATCTGCACCCACACCATCACGGCCATCACGCTGTACAGCGCCCAGTCCGGGTCGCCCAGCCAGTCCTGCTGGAGCGCGTCGAGGCCGACCGCGCCCAGGAGTTCGTTCAGTGAGCCGCTCTCCGGCGCCAGGATCCAGCTCCACACGATGCCGGCGACCGCGATCGGCAGCACCTGCGGCAGGTAGAAGCAGGCGCGCAGCACCGCCACCCAGCGGCTGCCGGCGTGCCGGCCGACGAAGTCGAAGAGCGCCGAGGCCAGCACCAGCCCGAGCGCGGTGGGGAGCAGCGCCATCGCCGCGACCATGGCCAGGCTGTGCCGGAAGGACTCCCGGAAGTCGTCGTCGCCGAGGAGCCGGTCGTAGTTGTCCAGGCCGGTGAACTCGGGGGTGCCGACGCCGCTCCAGTCGGTGAAGCTGATGCCGGTGTTCATCGCGAACGGCACGACGATGACGACGAGGAACGCCAGCGCGCCGGGCAGCAGGTAGAGCGCGTACGAGCCCTCGGTGGACGTCCGGCGCGCACGGCCCGTACGGTCCGCCCGGCTCCTCCGCCACCGCCGGCGGGAGGGGGTTCCGCTCCCGCCGGCGGCGCGGGCCGCGCCCTTGGAGGCCGCGGTGATCGGGGCGCTCATTCCTTGAGCACGTTCTCGTCGTACTCGGCCTGCAGCGACTCCAGTACGTCGCCGGGCTCGGCGCTGCCGGTGAGGAGCTTCTGCGTCTCGGAGGTCATGGAGTCGTAGAAGCCGTTGGCCGGCCAGTCGGGGTAGTAGGCGAGGCCGTCGTTGCCGGCGAGGGTCGTGTAGTCCTCGATGAGGGCCTTCGACTTGGGGTCGGTGACGGCGGCGGGGTCGGCCGCGACGGGGACGCCGCCGTTGTTGCCCAGGGTGTTCTGGATGCCCTTCTTCATCGTGATGTCGATGAAGTCGTACGCCAGCTCCTTGTTCTCGGCGCCCTCCGGGACCACCCACAGGTTGCCGCCGGAGCCGAGGGTCATGGTGCTCTCGGGCCACAGGAAGGTGTCCCAGTCGAACTTCTGCACCTCCGCCTGGAAGCGCCCGAACCACCAGCTGCCGGAGAACAGCATCGGGTGCTTGCCCTGGATGAAGGAGACGCCGGCGTCCTCGGCCTTGGTGCCGGAGGAGTTCTCGGCGACGTAGCCCTTGTCGACCCAGTCGGCGAAGGTCTCGGCGGCGTACGTCCAGGCCGCGTCGGAGAAGTCGGTCTCGCCCCCCATCTGGAAGGAGTCGACCCACGCCTTGTCGGCGCGGCTGAGCGCGAGCTGGTAGAGGTACTGCTGGGCCATGTACTCGGCGCCGGCGTTGGCGAAGGGCGTGATCCCGGCGTCCTTGAACGTTGCGAGCGCGTCCTCCAGCTCCGCGAACGTCGTCGGGACCTCGACGCCGTGCTCGGCGAAGAGGTCCTTGTTGTAGTAGACCATCGTGAACTCGGCGTAGTTGGGGATGCCGTACCAGGCGCCGGAGCCCATGACGCCGCTCTCGTCGTACCGGCTGGTGGTCGCCACGGTGGGCGGCACGGCGTCGGCCCAGCCGCGCTCCTCCGCCTCTTCGGTGAGATCGGTCAGCAGGCCCTGGCGGGAGAGCTGGCCGGTGGTGGCGTTGCCCTTGTTGTACTCCATGAGGTCGGGCGCCTGGTCGGAGTTGAGGACCTGCGGGGCGGTCTTCTGGATCTGCTCGAAGCCCTTCTCCTCGAACTCGACCTTCACCCCCGGGTGGCTCTCCTCGAACTCCTCGACGGCCTCGGCCCACGCCTTGCCCATGGCGCTGTCGGGGCCCTCGTAGTGCCAGAGCCGGAGGGTCTTGCCGTCGCCGGAACCGCCGCCGTCCGAGCCGCCGCACGCGGCGAGCGTGCTCAGCGACAGTGCTCCCGCCAGGGCGGCAGCCAGCAGGCGCGCCCTTCTCCGTGCCTTCAACATCCACTGCCTCCGTGGGAGTTTCGGCCTCGTCGAATCGGTTCGATGAGGGGTGTCGAAGCGCTTCGACGGAGGAAGGTAGGGAGGGCCCGGGGGTATGTCAATGGCGTTGACAAAATGCGGTGGCGGTGGCGGTGGCGGCGGTGGCCGTCAGGCGTCCGCCCCGGCCGCCCGTACGATGATCTTGCCCTGGTTCTCGCCGCGGAGCATCCCGAGGAACCCGTCGACGATGCCGCCGAAGCCGTCGACCACGGTCTCGTCCAGGGCGACGCGCCCGCTCTGCAGGTGCGGCACCACGAACTCGTACAACTCCTCCTGCACATGGCCGTGGTTGCGGACCAGGAAGCCCTCCATGCGCAGGCTCTTCTCGACGATGTCGGGGAGGTTGCGCAGCGCGTAGGGGGTGCCGGTGCTGTTGTACTGGGCGATCGTGCCGATCCGCACGATCCGCCCGTACTCGCGCAGCGACGAGATCGCCGCTTCGAGGTGCTCGCCGCCGACGTTGTCCATGTAGACGTCGATCCCGCCGGGTGCCGCCCCGGCGAGCAGCCCGGCCACCGGGCCGGCGTGGTAGTCGAAGACCTCGTCGTAGCCGACGTGCCCGGTGAGGTACGCGGCCTTCGCCGGCCTGCCCACGCTGCCGACGAGCCGGCCCGCGCCCATCAGCCGGGCGAGCCGCCCGGTGGCCGTGCCCACGCCGCCGGCCGCGGCCGAGACGAACACGTCCTGGCCCTCGCGCAGTTCGGCGACACGGGTGAGACCGACGTAGGCGGTCAGGCCGGTGCCGCCGAGGATGCCCAGGTGCGCGGAGAGCGGTACGCCGTCGAAGCGGGGCACCGCGTGGGCCTGGTCGGGGGTGACGACGGCATGGGTGCGCCAGCCCTGCCGGTGGAAGACGATCCCGCCCTCGCGGAGCGACGGGTGGCGGGAGTGCACGACCCGGCCGATCGTGCGGCCCTCCAGCGGCGCGCCGAGCGCGAAGTCCCCGTCCATCATCTCGCGGTGGTAGGGGTCCACCGACCAGTACAGGTTCTCCACCAGGGCCGTTCCCGGTCCGGGCACCGGTACCGGGGACTCCACGAAGGCGAAGTGGCCGGCGGTGGGGAAGCCGTGGGGGCGGGCGGTCTGGTGCACGGTCAGCGCGGTCTCGGTCATGGCGGCGACCGTACGGAGGAAATACGGGCGCCGGGGAGTGGGTTGTGCTCATGGTCCGGCACGATCCATGAAGAGCCCTCATAGAAGCAGGTGGGACCCCTATGGCAGGTGCAGCCCCGCGAGCGTCCGCATCCGGTGCGGCTGCCGCCGCCGACCTCGCCCCGCGCGAGCTGCGCATCCTCGTGGCCGTCGAGCGCGAGCGCGGGTTCTCGGCGGCGGCCGAGGCCCTCGGACTGACCCAGTCCGCGGTCTCGCACTCCATCCGCGGGACGGAACGCAAGGTCGGCGCCGTCCTCTTCGAACGGGGCCGCAAGGGCGCGACGCCGACCGCGGCCGGTGCCGCCGCTGCCGCCCACGCCCGCAGGGTGCTGCGGCTCCTGGAGACCCTGGCCGCGGAGGCCCGCGGCGCCGGCACCGGCACGGTCGCCGGCCCGCTGCGCATCGCCGCCTTCCGCAGCGCCGCCCTCCACCTGCTGCCGACCGTCCTGGAGCGCCTCGCCGCCCGCTGCCCCGGCATCGAACCGGAGGTGTACGTCGTCCGAGAGCTGGGCGCGGGCACCGCCGGCGAGGTCGCCGAAGGGCGCGCGGACGTGGCCGTCGCCACGGTCGGCGCCTCCTCGCAGACGCCCGCCGGCCTCGTCGGCGGCGTACTCGTCGAGGAGCCCTACTCGCTGGTGCACCCGGCCGGCCACCCCGCCCCGCGCTCCCTGCCGCTGGTGGACTGGCACGAGAACTGCGGCTCCTACACCCGCAGGTGGTGGGCGCGGCAGGACTGGATCCCGAAGGCGACCGTCCTGACCGAGGACGACGGAGCGGTGCTCTCCATGGTGAGCAGGGGCCTGGGCATGGCGATCATGCCCGCGCTCTCGCTGCACGACGCGCCGGACGGCATCGCGGTCACCGATCTCGGCCCCGGCCGCCCGACCCGCTCCGTGGGCTACTTCACCACCCCGGAACTGGCCGCCGGCGCCGCTGTACGCGCCCTGATCCGCGAACTCAGAGCGGCGTCCGGCACCGGCTCCGTACCCGGGCCGGCACCGGTCCGGGACGGGTCCGGCAGCGGAAGCCGGGAAACCGGCTAGGGCAGTACGCCGCCGAAGGCCACGCAGGCCGGGCTCGGCGCGGCGGCGGTGGCGCCGGTGCGGCGCAGGGCGCCGGCGCGGGTGACGCGGAACGACACCACGTCGTCGCTGTTCTGGTTCGCCACCAGCAGCACGTCGCCGGCCGGGGAGAGGGCGAAGTGCCGCGGCCACGCGCCGCCGGTCGACGTGGTCTCCCGCAGGTCCAGCCGCCCGTCGGCGCCCACGGCGAACCGGGCGATGCTGTCGTGCCCGCGGTTCGACACGTACACCGTCCGGCCGTCGGGGTGCACGGCGACCTCGGCGCAGTAGCTCTCGCCGGTGAAGCCGCGCGGCAGCGTGCCGAGGGTCTGCAGCCAGCGGAACGTGCCGCGCTCCGGGTCGTACGTGAAGGCCGTCACCGACGACGTCAGCTCGTTGACGACGTAGACGAACCGCCCGCTCGGGTGGAACGCCAGGTGGCGGGTGCCCGAGCCGGAGGCGACCTGCATGAACGGCAGCGGGTTCGGCGTCAGCTTCCCGGCCTCGGCGTCCAGCTTCCACGCCCAGACGCGGTCGGTACCCAGGTCGGCGCCGAAGACGTGGCCGAACGCCGGGTCGAAGGCGACCTGGTGCGGGTGCGGGCCGCTCTGCCGCTCCGGGTCGGGGCCCGTGCCGGTGACGGTGACGGTGTCCGAGACCGGCGAGGGCGTGCCGTCCGCGCCGAGCGGGACGACGGCGAAGGTGGCGCCGCCGTAGTTGGCCACGATCAGGTGGTCGCCGCTTTCGTCGAGCGCGCCGTGCGCGGGGACGCCGGGCACGGGCTGGTCGCCGGTGCGGGTCAGCTCGCCGGTGGCGGTGTCGATGGCGTACGAGACGACGCCGCCGCCCTTCTGCCCGTTCCAGGTGCTCACCTCGCAGACGGCGTAGAGCACGGGCAGCCGCGGATGGACCGCCAGCCACGAGGGGTTGGCGACGCCGGGCACTTCCTGGATCGTGGTGAGGCGCCCGTCGCCGGCCATGCGGAACGCGGCGAGTCCGGCGGGGGCGCCGGGGCCGCCGGCGTAGCCGCCGACGTAGACGGCGCGGGGGCCGCGGGCTGCCGCCGCGGCGGAGGCGGGCGCCGCGGCCGCGGGTGCGGCCGACGCGGGCGAGGCGGAGCCCAGCGCGGGAACGACGCCCGCCAGCGCCGCGGCGCCGAAGACCGGCAGCATCTGGCGCCGGCTCGGTCCTGTGGGGCCCTCGGGGGCGGGTGCGGAGTCGGGGGGCGGGGCGGAGGCGTGCAAGGCGGTGCTCCTTTCGTGGCGGGACGGTCACCGTTGGAGCGGGACGGCCGGGGCGCAGGGTGGCACGGTACGTGAGCCGGCTCGATACGCGGCTGAGCGCGGTGTGCGTACCGGGGCGCGGCCCGTGCGGCGGCGGTGGCGCGTGGGTCGGTGGTGGCGCGTGCAGCGGTGGTGCGTGGAGCGGTGGTGGTGCGTGGGGCGGCCGCCGCGGGTGAACCGGTCGCGGTGCGTGCACCGTTCGCGGCCCGTGGCCCTTCGGCCGTACGCCACCAGCATCCCGGCACGGCCGCTCCCCGTCGACGGCGCGTGCCGCCCGGCCCGGGATCCCCGGTGCCCCGGGCCGGCGGCGCGCGCCTCGGCCGCCTGCCGGCGGGCTACTCGGGCAGCCGCACGGACTGGGCGTGCCGGAAGACGTTCCCCGGGTCGTAGGCGGCCTTGACCTGCTGCAGCCGGGGGTAGCCCTGCTTGTAGTAGAGGTCGTGCCAGGGGGTGTCCGACGTGTTCCACTCCGGGTCGCTGAGGTCGATGTCCGGGTAGTTGATGTAGCAGCCGTCGTTGACCTCGTTGGGGACGGGGACGCCGCCGGTGTCCGCGTACACGTCGCGGTACATGTTCCGGATCCAGGAGAGCTTCGCCGCCTCCTCGGCGTCCTCGCTCCAGTACGCCTGGTACTGGAGCTTGAGGATCGAGTCCCGCTGCGGCGCCGCGGTCGCGTCCGTGCCGACCGCGTTGACCTGCGCACCGTACGAGTCGATCGACACGAGCGCGCTGCGCTGGTCGGTCTCGGTGAGGTTCTTGTACATGGCGGATATCTGCTCTTCCGGGAACGCCTGCCGCAGGTACGCCGACTTGTAGTCGCCGCGCCCGCCCCAGCCGGACCCGCCGAGCTGGCGGGTGGCGACCAGCCACGGGCGCGCCTGCGGCGCGAACAGCTCGGGCATCGCCCGCATCTCGTTCGTCGACAGCGTCGTCGGCTGCGCGTCGCCCATGTGGCCGCCGATCTCGGCGAGGAAGTCGTCGAGCCTGCCCGCGGCGCCGGGCTGGGTGGCGTCGATCTGGGTGGTCATCGAGATGGAGCCGCTGGCCTTGGTGCTGCAGACGAGCATGCTGAACATCCCGGCGTACGGATTGCCGGGTTCGCTGTACTCCGCGTAGAAGTTGCTGTAGTTGCGCAGCAGGGTGCGGAAGCGGTCCTCGGTGATGGTGTTCCAGGACCACGACTGCTGGTGCACGTACACCTCGCCGGGCGGCTGCGGCAACTGCTTCTCCGGCGCCAGCCGCTCGGTGCCCGGGGCGCGCAGGAAGTAGCGGGTGACAATGCCGAAGTTGCCGCCGCCACCGCCGGTGTGCGCCCACCACAGGTCGTGGTGCGGGTCGTTCTTGTCGCTGGTCGCCACGATGGCGCGGGCCTTGCCCGCGGCGTTCACGACGACGACCTCGACGGCGTGGATGTAGTCGCTCGTCAGCCCGAACTGCCGGGACAGCAGCCCGAAACCGCCGCCCTGGATATGGCCGCCGGCGCCGACGGAGGAACACGAACCGCCGGGGATCGTCACCCCCCAGCGCCGATAGAGCTCCATATAGACCTCCATCAGCGTGCAGCCCGGCTCGATGACGAAGGCGCGCCTCTTCTGGTCGTACGAGATGTCGTTCATCGCCGACAGGTCGATGACGACCTGGGTGTCGGAGTGGTAGACGAATGCCTCGTAGCAGTGGCCGCCGCTGCGTACGGCGACGCGCTTTCCGGCGCGTACGGCCTCCTCCACCGCGGCCACCACCTGCTCGGTCTCCGTGGCCACCCGGATGGCGTCGGGCCGGGCGCGCCAGCGGCCGTTGCTGCCGGAGACGAAGTCGGGATAGCGGGCGTCGGCGGGCGTGATGGTCGAGGCGGGGACGTCGCGGGTGGCGGCTCCGGCCGAGGTCGCGGCGGCGAGTTGGCCGGTGCCGAGGGCGGCGGCACCGCCTACGGCGGCGCTTGAAAGAAGTACTTTCCGGCGTGAGACGTTGTCCATGAGGAAACTCCCGTCGGCGCAGAGGGAAAATGGGCAGCACAAAGTCCGGCGGCACGCATTTGCGTAGGCAGAAGAATTTCGTCGGGGCGGCGCTCGATGCGGGAAGATGTTAATCCGGGGTGGCCGGGACGTAAATCCCGGTTTGGGAATGCCCGTATCCAATTCCCTGATACTCGGCGGGAGTTGGGCCGCCGCCGCGGGGCTGCTGTGGGCCGTTGCGCGGGGCGCAGCCAACGGAATGTAACAGACCGCCCGGGAGAACACCGGCGCGGAAGGACTGCTTCGGGCCGCGGGGCGGCGCGCGGCGCAGTGTGGGATGTGCGGGAATCAGACGTCGCGTTCTGCGGCGGCGGGGATTGCCGCGGTCCTCAGCGCGGTGGCCGCGAGTGCGGCGGCGGTGGCGGCGGCGAGGGGTACGGCGTACGCGGCGGCCGGCGTGCCGGCGGCCCAGCCGCCCGCGGCCCAGCCGCCGGTGGCGGAGCCGGCGGCGATGCCGGCGAGGAGGGCGGTGACGGCGAGGGTCATGCCCTCGTTGAGGCGCCCGGCGGGGATGCGGGACTGCACCAGCGACATGCCGGTGATCATCGTCGGGGCGGTGGCCATGCCGGCGGCGAGGAGGGCGGGCGCGAGGAGGGCGAGGCGGCCGGTGGCGGCGGCGAGGAGCGGCAGGAGCATGAGGGCGGCCATGGCCGCGACGCAGCGGCGGAAGACGGGTTCGGGGGTGGTGTCCCGGGGCCGCCGCGCCCCGTAGGCGAGGCCGGCCAGGCACGAGCCGGCGGCCAGCAGCGCGAGGATGCCGCCCGCGGCGGCGGGCCGGCCGAGGCGGTCCGCGTACGCGATCGTGACGACCTCCATCGACCCGAACACCGCGCCCGCGCAGCCGAACGCCGCCAGCAGCGGCGGGAACCCTGGCAGCCGCAGCGGCGACCGCGTCCGCTCGCCCGGCGCCCGCGGCCGGGGCGGCGGTTCGGTGGCGCGCTGGGCGGCGAAGAGGAGGATGCCGGTGACGAGGAGCACGGCGCCGGCGACCGTGCCCGCCTCGGGGAAGGCGGCGGTGCAGAGCAGGGCGGCGAGGACGGGGCCGGTCATGAAGCACAGCTCGTCGGCGGCCTGTTCGAAGGAGTTGGCGGTGTGCAGGGCGGCGGCGTCGCCGGGGGTGCCGGCGTCCGGGCCGCGGAAGGCGTGGGCCCAGCGGGCGCGGGACATGCCGCCGGTGTTGGGGGTGGTGGCGGTGAGGATGTAGGCGGCGAAGAGCGTCCAGGCCGGGGCGCGGACGTGCACGCAGAGCGCGAGCGCCAGCGAGCCGAGGGCGGCGATCGCCGCCGCGGGCACGGCGATACGGGCCTGGCCGCGCCGGTCGACGAGGCGGGCGGTGAGCGGCGCGACGACGGCGGTGGCGGCGAGGCCGGCGGCGGGGACGGCGCCGGCGAGGGCGTACGAGCCGTAGCGCTCGGCGATCATGATGACGGCGCTGACGGAGAACATGCCCATGGGCAGCCGGGCGATGAGGTTGCCGGCGGTGAACGCGCGGGCGCCGGGGACGGCGAAGAGCCGCCGGTAGGGACGGAGGGCGGCGGCGAGCGGGCGCGGGGAGGGCATGCCGAAAACCCTGGCCGCAGTCGCCCGCGGGGGTCCAACACCTGATCGCTGGCCATTCACGCGCGTACGTTGTGAAATGGCCGGATGCCGACCGCACCCCGGGATGCCGAGCCGCGGCTGCTGCGCGCCTTCGCGGCCGTGGCGGACGAACTGCACTTCACCCGCGCCGCGGGCCGCCTGTACGTGGCGCAGCAGGCGCTGAGCCGCGACATCCGCAGGCTCGAACGCGAACTGGGCGCGGAGCTGTTCGCCCGCACCACCCGCCAGGTGCGGCTGACCGCGGAGGGCGAGCGGCTGCTGCCGTACGCCCGCAGGGTGCTCGCCGCGTACGACGACCTCGCGGGCGCCGCGGACCCCCGCTCCCGGCCGCTGCTCGTCGACGTCGGCGCGCGCTACAGCACGGGCCAGCGGGTCCTGGACGCCGCCCGCGCGGCGGCGCCGGACCTGGAACTGGTCGCGCGCTTCCACACCGGGCTGACGGGCGCGGCGGCGGAGATCGCCGCGGGGCGGCTGGACGTGTCGTTCGGCCGGGTCGCGGGGCTGCCCCCGCCGGTGCGGGCGGGCCTGGGGCACGAACTGGTGCGGCTGGAGCCGATGGCGGTGCTGCTGCCGTCGGCGCACCGCCTGGCGGCCCGGCCCGCGGTGCCGCTGGCGGCGCTGGCGGGGGAGACGCTGTACGCGGCCGACGGCAACGCGGCGACGGCGGAGTGGACGGACCTGGCCCGCGAACTCCTCGGCGAGCACGGCATCCGCCTGGCGGCACCGTTCCCGGAGATCGACGGCGAGGCGGAGTTCGTCCGGCTGGTGCACAAGCACGGCTGGTCGGTGCTGGCCACCACGGAGTTCGCCGACATCCCCGCCATGACCCTGCGCCCCCTGACGGACCCGGTCCCGCTCTCCCCGGTCAGCCTGACGTGGCGCCGCGGCCTGACCCACCCGGGCCTGGACGCCCTGCGCACGGCGGCAAGGAAGCTGGCCCGGGAGCACGACTGGCTGCACCACCCCGCCGGCGCCTGGCTCCCGGAGGCAGACCGCGCCCTCTACCCCTGACCACCGGGCCCGCGTTCGTTGCTCCGACGCCAGGCCGACAGGGCACCCCGCGACGGCATCGCGGCCGGTCGAGCTGGGCCAGGGCTGACGGGCGTGCTCGACGGTCTGAGTGTGTCGTCGGGGAGCACACCTTCCGGTGTACGTCAGAGAGGCTGGATCTCCTCGATGGTGAGGACAGCCGTGATGAGCGGCACTACTGTCCGTGTGGTGACGGATGCGCACGGGATGACAGAAGACGAGACGTGCCGGGCACTGGTCATACCTGCCCTCGCGGATTCCGGGTGGGCCGACGATCAGGTTCGCCCGCAGTTCCGCATCAACGACGGGCGGCTCACAGCCACGCCGAAGCGGCACGTCTACGGAGACCCCCTGGTTGCCGACTACGTGCTGGAGTACGCGCCGGACGTTCCCATCGCTGTCGTCGAGGCCAAGCGCTACCGCGTCGATGTCGACGACGGTGTGGAGCAGGCTCGTCGGTACGCCGCGAAGCTCGGGCTGTCCTTCGCCTACGCCACCAACGGCCGGCAGATCGTGGAGATCGACTACAGCGGTACTGCTCCCGCAATCCGGGAGATCGAGCGCTTTCCCACTCCCGCGGAGCTGTGGACCCGGTACCTGGCTGACCAGCAGGCGGACTCCAGCGTGGGGCGCGAACTCCTGGCCGCCCCCTACGACCACACGCTGCGGAACTCGGACAACACCGCCAAGCGGCCCCGCTACTACCAGCGCGTCGCGGTAGCCCGCACCCTTGCGGCCATCGCCGCAGGGCAGAAGCGGATCCTTCTCGTGCTGGCCACCGGTACGGGGAAGACCATGGTGGCTCTTCAGGCGGTCGCCAAGCTCTACAGGTCTCAGTGGATCTCTGGCCGCAAGCCCAGGGTTCTGTATCTGTCGGATCGTTCGATGCTTGTCGACGACCCCAAGGACAAGTACTTCCTCCCCGTCTTCGGCCAGGACGACGTCCACAAGATCAGCGGCGACCCCGTGCGGGGCCGGAAGATCTACTTCGCCCTTTACCAGGCACTGGAGAAGGGCGATGAGGAGGAACTTTTCCGTCAGTACGATCCCGACTACTTCGACCTTGTCATCGTGGACGAGTGCCATCGGGGCAGCGCACGGGACAACTCGCAGTGGCGTCGCGTGCTGGAGCACTTCTCACCCGCGACACAGCTCGGGCTGACCGCAACCCCGATCAGTAAGAAGGAGGCCGACACCTTCGACTACTTCGGCGAGCCCGTCTACACCTACTCGCTGGCCGACGGCATCGAGGACGGCTTCCTGGCCCCGTACCGGGTGCGCCGGGTCCGGCTCAACGTGGACATGGAGGGCTACCAGACCGAACCCGGGCAGCGGGACACGTATGGCAACGAGATCCCGGAGGGCGTCTACGGCCCGAAGGACTTCGAGCGGGTCATGGTCATCCTGGAACGTACGGAGGCGGCGGCGCAGTACGTCATCGACTACCTGCGCTCCACTGCGGAGGACGGCAAGCACGGCAAGACCATCGTGTTCTGCGAGAACAACGATCACGCCGCGCGCATGCGCACGGCTCTCTTCAACGCGGCTTCGGCGGAGGTGCAGGCGCACCACGACTATGTCGTGCGGATCACCGACGCCGACGGCCCTCACGGTCGCGCTCTGCTCGATGACTTCCGTAAGGACGACTCCGACGAGCCGGTGATCGCCGTGACGTCGAAGCTGCTCAACACCGGCATCGACCTGCCCGCCGTGCGCAACATCGTGCTGTTCCGGCGTATCGGCTCGATGCCCGAGTTCAAGCAGACCATCGGCCGGGGCACCCGTCTGTGCCCGGAGATCGGCAAGGGATCCTTCGACATCATCGACTTCGTCGAGGCCACCCGGCTCTTCAACGACCCCGGCTTCGACGGTCCTCCGCTCCGCGTCGTACGCGACACCGCCGACGAGCAGGGGCACGTGGTCGGGAGCGCCCCGGAAACTCCGGAGGGCGACGAGATCGACCCGGAGGCGGTGGCAGAGCCCGAGGCCGAGTATGACCAGGAGGACGGCGGCAGCTTCGACGCGCATCAGGCCGAGGACAGGGTGGACGACCCTGACGAGGTGGACCGTATCCGGTCCCGCGGCAGGCGCTACGTGGTCAACGGAGTCCACGTTTACAAGTGGGGCGAGCGGCGCTACCAACTCGACACGGACGGCCGGACGATGAAGCTGGTGACCGTCCAGCAGTGGGTACACGACCGCGTCCTCGAACTCGACCTGGCACCGGACAAGCTGCGCTCCCGGTGGGCCGCTGCCAGGAGCCGGCGAGAGCTCATGACCATGCTGCAGGCCGCCGATGTCGAGGCAGAGGAGCTGCCCGCGGAGTTCGGCAGCCCGGATGTCGATCCGGTCGACCTGTTACTGAACGTTGCCTGGGGACTGCCGCTGGTCAGCCGGGAGGAACGGCTATACAGGTTCTTGCACGAGCACCGGGACTTCTTGGAGTCCTTCCAGCCGCAGGCCCGGCAGGTGCTGGAGGAGATGCTGCTGAAGTTCGCCGAGCATGGCTCGCCCCAGCTCAAGCCGGAGACTCTCGGGGTGCGCCCCTTCACCGAGATGGGTTCGGTGGTCGAACTGGCGAATCACTTCGGTGGCGCGCAGCCTCTTCACGAGGCCATTGATGAGCTGAGCAAGCGTCTTCTGGAAGCCGCGTAAGTAAAATCAAACTTTAGTTTGATGTTGACGAGTTTCGGTAAACTAAAAACGACTGTTAGGTATTCGCTTCTGGTAGCCTGGAGTGGTGCTCAGGGACCGTACGGACACCAGGGCTGCCCTCTGGCGTATCGCCGGCGGGCAGCGGGGTTACTTCACAGCTGCTCAGGCGCTTGAAGTCGGGTACTCGTACCAGGCACAGCGGTACCACGCCCAGCGCGGCAACTGGACGGCTGTCGACCGAGGTATCTACCGCTTCCGCGAGTTCGACGCCCTGCCTGGAGGTGAGGACGACCATCTGGTCCGCTGGTTCCTGTGGAGCAAGAGCCGCGCGGTCGTCTCGCACATCACCGCCCTGTCGGTCCACGACCTGGGGACGGCCAACCCCTCACAGATCCACCTCACGGTCCCTCCCGGTTTTCGACAGAAGGACGATGCCGTGATCCTCCATCGGGCTGAACTCGCCCAGGACGAGATCGAGGAGCGCGACGGCTACCGCGTGACGACACCGGTACGAGCGATCATCGAGTGTGCGGCTGCGCAGATGGACCAGGACGTGGTGGACTCCGCCGTCGCCGAGGCGCTAGCGGGAGGGCTGTCCACCCGGCGAAGTCTCCTGCACGCGGCCCAGCGGCTCGGGCCGCGAGCGGAACTCGGCGTCGAGCGGGCGCTCCAGGAGGCGCAGTGACCGGTCGCTATCGTGACGCCACCGCGCTCAGGCGGGCCCTTGAGGTCCGGCTCAAGCAGCAGGCAGCCGACACCGGTACAGACCTGGCCAGGCGGCGCCGTCTCGTCGTCTTCGACCGAGTCGCAGCCCGCCTCTCCGCTGATCCGGCGGGGGGCTGGGTTCTCAAGGGCGGGGCGGTGATGGAGTTCCGTCTGCGTGGCAGAGCGCGCACCACCAAGGACATGGACCTTGCTGCCCGCCCGGACGGCGAACCGGGACTTGATGGCCCGGCAGTGCGTGATCTTCTCATCGACGTACTCGCAGTGGACGAGGACAAGGATGGCTTCCTGTTCCAGGTATCCCCTCCCGTCGAGCTGAAGGCGGATACCGCAGGCCGGGGCGGCTGGCGCTTCTCCGTCGAGTCCCGGCTGGCAGGCAGGATCTTCGCGACCGTACGCATCGATGTCGTCGTACGGGGAGAGGAGATCGCCCTGACCGAAAGGCTGCCACTGCCCAACACCCTGGGCTTCGCCGGAACTCCGCCCCGACACATTGAGGCTGTAGACCGCCGCCAGCACTTCGCCGAGAAGTTGCACGCCCTCACCCGTGACTACGGTGACCGTCCCAACACGAGGGTGAAGGATCTCGTGGACCTGGTACTGCTCATCGAGAGCGGTCTGGTCGCGGACACATCCGTGGTCGACGCTGTACGGCATGTGTTCGCGGTACGGGCGACACACGAGGTGCCGGCGGCGCTCCCCGAACCACCGCCGAACTGGGCCGGCATCTACCCCGAACTGGCCGAGGGCCTCACGAAGGCTCCCCCTCGACTCGACGCCGCGCTCGACCTGGCGCGCGGATTCTGGCGCGAGGCATCTGACAACGGCGAAGCCGAACCGAAGCAGAAAGAGTGAGATGGCGTCCCCCAAGAAGAAGGCTGCTGCGGCCACCACGTCGAGAGCGCGGCTCGCGTCCGTCATCAAGTCGGCACGCGACACCATGCGCAAGGACGCCGGCCTGAACGGCGACCTCGACCGCCTGCCCCAGCTCTCCTGGCTGCTGTTCCTCAAGGCGTTCGACCAGCGTGTCGAGCGGGTTGGGCCGCTGCTGGACCCTGACTACCGTCCGGCGATCGAGAAGCCGTACCGGTGGGAGGACTGGGCGACGGATCCGGACTTCAGCGGCGCCGACCTGAAGACGTTCGTCAACGACAAGCTCATCCCGCATCTCGCCGGACTGAAGGGTGCCGACGGCGACGCCGAGGACCCGAGGAACGTTCTGTCGACCATCTTCAAGGACGTCAACAACCGTATGCAGTCCGGGACCCTCCTCCGGGACCTGGTGAACCTGGTGGAAGAGATCCACTTCGACTCCTCGGACGACATCCACACGATGGCGTTCCTCTACGAGTCGATCCTCAAGGAGATGCGAGACGCGGCCGGCGACTCCGGCGAGTTCTACACCCCTCGCCCGGTCAACCGCTTCATGGTGCAGCAGTCCTTCCTCGAACTCGGGGAGTCGATCCTCGACCCTGCCTGCGGTACCGGAGGCTTCCTGGTCCAGGCATACGAGGACCTGGCGCAGCAGGTGGAGACCGACACCCAGCGCAGGCAACTGCACGGCGACATCCGCGGTATCGAGAAGAAGTCCCTCCCGTACCTGCTGGCCAGCATGAACCTGCTGCTCCACGGCATCGGGGCGCCGCGGTTGGTCCGGGAGAACGCCCTGTTGCAGATGCGGGATGCGACGGCGGCGGATCGCGTGGACGTGGTGCTGACGAACCCGCCGTTCGGGGGTGAGGAAGAGCGGTCGGTGGTCGAGAAGTTCCCGAAGGGCTACCAGACCCAGGAGACTTCGTGGCTCTTCCTGCACGCCATCCTTGACCAGCTGAAGAAGGGCGGGCGCTGTGCGATCGTCCTGCCGAACGGCAGCCTTTTCGCCACCGGCGAGAACAGCCTTGGCGCTCGCATCAAGCAGAAGCTGATGAAGGAGTGCAACCTGCACACCATCGTCCGCTTGCCGCAGGGGGTGTTCGCGCCATATACCCAGATTCCGTCGAACCTGCTGTTCTTCGAGAAGGGGAGGCCGACAGAGGAGGTCTGGTTCTACGAGGTCTCGCTGCCGGAAGGCCGTCGCGGCTATACCAAGACGAAGCCGATGCGGGTCGAGGAGTTCGACCCGTGTGTGGAGTGGTGGGGTGGCAAGAGTCGCGAGGGCCGCGAAGAGGGCGGAAACGCGTGGAAGGTACCGGCGACCGAGATCGAGAAGGCCGGGTTCAACCTCGACATCCCGAACCCACACGGTGGGGATGATCTAGCTCACCGGTCTCCGGAGGAGCTTGTGAACGAGCTCATCAAGACAGAGAGCGAGATTCTGGGGCTGCTGGAGGAGCTGCGCGAGGAACTGGGTGGCACTGCATGAAGCTCACGGAGTACCGCGTCGACGACCTCATGAGGCTGGTCCGGAGGCAGGTCGATGTCCGCGAGGGGGAAATCTATCACGAAATCGGCCTCCGCTCATTCGGCAATGGCGTCTTCCATAAGCCTCCCGTGACTGGTGAAGAACTGGGGGGTAAGAAAGTCTTTCATGTTAAGCCGGGGGATCTTCTCTTTAGCAGCGTCTTCGCCTGGGAGGGGGCAGTAGCCCTCGCCTCAGAGCAGGAATCCGGGAGAATCGGTTCGCATCGATTCATGACCTATGAGGTTGACACGACGAGAGCGAATCCCCGGTACCTTCTGCACTACTTCTATGGCGGTCCTGGCCTGCAGGTGATTCGCGAATCCTCTCCTGGTTCGGCGGGGCGTAACAGGACGCTTGGAATCAAGAACTTTGAGCGTCAGATCGTCCGGGTACCAGGCCGGGACGAGCAGTGCCGCATTGCCAGCAAACTCGATGCCGCCATGTCGCAAATCGCGCAGTTCGCCAACCTGCGTGCGCATTCCAGCCAGCTCGCCCGCCAGTACACAGACTCGCTGCTGCGACCCATCGTTGACCGGGCTCCGCTTTCCGTCGGGCTGCGGCAAAGTCGCAATATGGTCGATGTGGAACCCGAATCCCGATACGCTATCACTGGCATTTATAGCTTTGGACGGGGATTGATCAAGCGCCCCACCATCCTAGGCAGTGATACTGCCTACGTACGACTCGCACGCCTGCACGCGGGGCAAGTGGTCATGAGTAAACTAAATGCCTGGGAGGGGGCCCTTGCTGTTGTTGGTGATGCGTTTGACGAGACCTATGTATCGCCTGAGTATCCCAGCTTTGACATCAACGATACAGATGTGGATCCCTCCTACATCGAACACTTGCTAGGGTGGCCGGGTCTTTGGTCGTCGCTTACCCCACGCGGTTCCATGGTCAGGCGTAAGCGGACTACTCCTGCGACCCTTCTGGCCACAGAGGTCCCGCTTCCCAGCCTCACCGAGCAACGGCGTATCGCGCGGCAGCTCACCATGGTTCGGGAGGCAACCGACGCCGGAGCAGAACAGACTGCACAAGTAGCTGCGCTCCGCCCCGCCCTTCTCAACGCTGCGTTCTCAGGGCAGTTGTAGTCGGCGCCGGAGCGGCCCTTTCAGCTCAGCCGCCAGCCTCCACCCGCCGCCACCCCCGGTCCGTTACCACCACATGGTCCAAGAACCGGAGTCCAACGGCCTCCGCTCCCGCCGCCAGGCGGGCCGTCGCGCGGCGGTCGGGCTCGCTGGGTTCCGCGCGGCCCGTGGGGTGGTTGTGGGCCACGCCGAAGGCCGTGCCTCCCGTGGCCAGGACCAAGGCCAGCACATCGCGTACCGGCAGAAGAGAGCGGTCAACCGCGCCGTCCGTCAGCGCCGCCTTGCGCAGCACCGCCCCCGCCGCGTCGCAAACGACGACCACCACCCGCTCGTGCCTCAAGCCCGTGAGCAGCGGCGCCGCGATCCTTGCCAGATCCGCGGATCCGCGGACGTACTGTCGGCTCGCGGTATCAGCCGGTGCTGCCCGGCGCCCCAGATGAAAGGCCGCCGCAATGCGTGCCGCCTTCGCCGGCCCCACCCCCGATAGCCCCGCAACCAGCTCATGTGCCGGCGTACGAGAGAGCTCGTACAGCCCTCCGTGCCGAGCGATGAGCTGCCCCGCGAGCTCCACCGCATCGCAACCGTCCGTGCCCGAGCCGAGCAGCAGGGCGAGGAGTTCGCGGTCGGAGAGCGCTTCCGCTCCTCGGTTCAGCAGCCGCTCCCGGGGCCGGTCAGCGACCGGCACATCCGCCATCCGCATCTCTGCCCACCCCACCCCTCAGTCCGCCGAATCGCGGTCCATCGGTTCGTCCAGGCGGGCGTCGGAGTCCGCTTCCTCCTCCAGCCCTTCGTCCTCGGGCAACGGCTCCGCCTCACCCCTCGCGGCAGGGCTCACCGCTCCCGCCGCTCCACCGATCAACTGCATCAACCGCCGGTGCAACGTCTCCGACCTCACGCGCAGAAACGTGTCGTAGTCGTCCCTCAGCGCCGCCTGGTACGCGTCCTCCTCTACCAGGCACGTACTCAACCGCTCGCGCAGCGGACCTTCGCCCTCGATGTCGGCCAAGTCCCGCAGATACTGCGAGGGCGGCCGGTCGCTGACCCAGATGTTGCTGTGGGAGGTCAGCATGACCAGGTTGCCGCAGACGTTCGCCCCGGCACTGCTCACTCCGCGCGACCGCAGGAACGCCCTGGGGAAGAAGTGGTGGAACTCCTTGTCGTTCTGCCACGACAACGCCTTGCCCACGTCGATCCGCTGCCCGGTGAGCAGGTCCAGCGGATGCTCGTACGACAGGAGGAGCGCGAGGAGCTTGCTCGGTGCGTTCCGCTTGGAGAAAGCGCTCCGCCGCCACAGTGCGCTCCGCGGGAGCGCCGCCCCCGTTTCGATCTCCTGGGCCTCCCCCTTGGCGAATGCGGTGATCGCTTGCAGGTCCGGACCCATCTGGGCCTCGCTCCAACCCTTGAAGTACTCGCCGCTCGCGGTCAGCCAGAACCAGCGGCGCAACGCGTCGTACTGCGTGGATGAAGGCTTCGGTAGCTGCCGGAACAATTCGACGAGGACCGCGAACTGGTTGTAGTAGGGCAGAGCGTCGGCCTTCGGCGTACGGATCTGGGTGCTGAGGAAGTCCACTGTCCGCTCGGCCGCCTTCGCTGCCCCGACGACTGCCTCCCGCAACCGATCCTTGTCGACTTCTCTAAGACGGTTGATGTCTTTGGTGGAGAACCCGAATCCGGCGGCAACCGCGATCGTGCGGAGCATGGTCTTGGTGTCGACACGGCCGTAGTGCTTCGCGTCGAGGACCTGGAGCAGTGATTCGATCTGCTCCTTGAGGTCGAAGTCGGGCCTCCATGTGCCGGCCCGCGCCACATCGACGATGTTCATCGTCGTGCCCGTGCTGTTGATCCGCACGAAGACCTCCGCCGATTCCTCCGCCGACATGTGGTCCAAGGTGACCACCGGCACCAGGTAATTGGCGAACTGCTCGTACAGCTCGGTCGCGCGGTCCCGCAGCTCGGCGGACAACTCGGCCACTTGCCCAAAGAGGGACCCCGCCGAACTCACCTTCCGCATGGGGATGATGTGCGGTCCGGTCGGGCTCTCCGGGGTGGGCTGGAAGAAGCGCTCCACTTCCAGGTCGTAGGCGATGTCCCACGAGCCGGTGCCGCCGTGCAGTGCGCCGATGATGCTGGCGAGCCTCTGCTGGCCGTCGAGGATGTACTTGACCGGGCGACCGGGACGCGGTGGGTCCACCTCCAAGCCCGCGACGGTCTCCTCGCTGGCGAGTTGTTCGTCGGTGTCCCACAGCAGAAGACTGCCGATGGGATAGTTGCGCAGCACCGAATCCAGGAGATGGAGGATCTGGTGCGGTCCCCAGACGAACGCCCGCTGGTATTTCGGCAGCACGATCTCGCCGGTCAGCACACGGTCCGCGAGCCGGGAAACCGGCATGACCGTCGGTTCTCGGCTGGCGGACTGGCGCCTGCGGCCTGTTGCACTCACTCAGCGTGCCCCCCGTCTGCCGTGATCCCTGGAAGAGTGTCCGCTGCGAATCCTAGGGAGCAGCACTGACAGACGTGGCGCTCCCGACGGGATCGTCCGGAAGGTTCGGGATATTCGTGCCCGGCAGAGCTCACGCTTGCGTGCTGTCGGGCGCTGGCGCACCATGCCGGTCGGGATGTCCTCATTCCACGGCGTGCGTCGGAGGCGAGTGCGCGCGTCAGCCCATGCGGGGTACGGGGTGGTGGGGTCCGTCGAGCCAGGGGTGGTGTTCGCCGTCCGCTGCGTCGACGGTCAGGCCGAAGCAGTCGGCGGCCGGGCGCTCTTCGCCGGTCCACCAGTCGACGCCGGTCTCGATCTCCGTCCACAGCTCCCGCCCGCCGTCCTGGCTGACCCTGCCCGGCCCGCCTCCCGGCCCTCAGGACACCGCGGCCCAGGAACGGTCGCCCTCGGTCAGGCTGTAGACCCAGGCGGTCGCGCTGCCGTCGTCGTTGCGGGTGACGGTGTGCGTTGCCTCCGGTACGACGAGGCCGAGTACGAAGGCGCCGGCGGTCAGGTCGTCGGGGCCGAGGCCCGTGGTCGACTCGCGTACGGTCGCGGGCCAGGGGTCCGGCACGTACTCCGCGTGCCGGGGCCACCGGTCGCGCTGGGCGCGGGCCTTCACGAACTCCACCTCGCGCAGGAAGTCTCCGCTCGCACTCTTGCCGTCGTCGTCGACGACCAGCCGCACGAGGGCGTCCCGGTTGCTGAACGGGGTGCCCCACGGGGCGAGGATGATGCCGCCGGGGCGGACCTGCTCGATCCAGGCGGTGGGGACGGTGCGTAGCGCGCAAGTGGCGATGAGGCGGTCGTACGGTGCGCCGGGCGGGTCGCCGCCGAGCCCGTCGCAGGCGACGACGGTGGGGTGCAGCCGTTGTGCGTACAGCTTCGTCCGGGCGGCGGTCGCCACGTTCTCGTCGATGTCGACGGTGACGACGTTGCGGGCGCCGAGGCGGTGGGCGAGCAGCCCGGCGTTCCAGCCCGTACCGGTGCCGATTTCCAACACCTTCATCCCCGGCTCCACTTCGAGGTCACGGAGCATGGTCATGACCAGCGAGGGCTGGGAGGAGGAGCTGGTGGGTAAGGCGCCGGGTTCTTTGCCTGAGTGCGCGCCGTCGTCCCACGGGTGACGATCGCGCAGTTTCCGTCGGCGTATTCGCGCCATGTCGCGGGGTCGGCGGTACGCGAGACGGCGTTGCGCGGTGTGCCGGTGACGTGGTCGTACGGCCAGATGACCTCGGGCAGGAATCGCGCGCGGTCGACCGCGGTCCATGCCGGTCGCCATTCGGGGGTCAGGTCGCGGGAGTCGACGAGAAGCCGGCCCAACTCCTCCCAGCCGGGCCGCACCTCGGAGTTCTCGTGGGTCACTTGCGGTGGCCTCCGTTGCCGGGTGGGGTCTCGCTGTCCGGGCTCGGCGGGGGCGGGGGCGCGGGGGGCTGGGTGGGGGCGGGGTTGCCGCCGTGTCATGCGGGGTCGGGCATGGGGTATCTCCTTGATGTCGCTGCTGTGGGGCCCACCCCCGGGGACGGGAGCATCCGGGGGTGGGAGATCAGGCGGTGCGGGGCCCCGGCCAGGGCGTGCGGCTGCGGGGCGGGCAGCCCTGCGCCTGCCGGAGGCTCACGCACACCGGCCGGTCACCGAACGGCGCGGGTTCTGCACGCGATCGCCGGTCTACCGAGGGCTGGGCTCTTCGCCGGTGGTCACGGCCGCGTCCGTCGCGGCAGCGGTGCGGTGACGGTGATCCGGCCGTGGCCGGGTTCGAGGTCGTTCTCGCCGCCGGTGGTCATGCAGTAGCCGCCGGCCTGGTGGACCGCCAGCCGCAGGACTGCGCTGGCCTCGCGGTCCCGGCTGATCCGGTCCCAGGAGTCGACCAGGCATACGGCAGGGGCGGCGGACTGCCGTATGGCGTACGTCATCGCCTCCCACTGCGGCCGCGGCCAGTTGATCAGCGCGTGGTCCCCGCGGTCCACCCACTCCCCGGCGATCACCCAACCCCGCTCGACGGCATACCGGCGGCATCGCGTTATGCGCTCGTCCAGAGCGGCAGCCGCCAACGTGGCGTGCCGGTCGTAGACGAATGCGAGAGTGAGCGGGCCCGGGGTCCCCATGGTCGGCTCCATGTGACGGCGGTGGTCGGACAGCCACAGCCTGCCGACTCCGTGTAGTCGTGGTGTTACCCGTTCCGGGAACAACCTGGTGCTACCTGCCCACCCACGCCGCCAGCGACGTCAGCCCCTCCGAGGCGCGTCGCTGACGCCGTACCAGCGTGCCGACCGTCTCCCGCATCAGCGGGTGGTAACGGGCCTGCTGGGGGGCGACCTGTCGGGCCGTCTGGAGGGCGTCCTGCGCGGCCTCGGCGCGGCCCATCTGCGTGTAGGCCCGGCCCAACTCGATGTGATAGCGCCCCACGCGCATCCGCGGGTGCCCGGCGGGGAAGTGCAGGCTGCGGGCACGCTTCACCGCGCTGCCGAGCCGGCCAAGCTCGACGAGCGTGGCGACCTCGAAGTGCCCGACGCTCGCCGCGCCGAACGACGACCAGTAGACCTGCGGCACCTCGTGGCCGATCCTGTCGGCGACGTTCCGCGCCAGCTCCATGTGCCCCTCGACCTCGTCGGCGTCCTTCGCCTGCGCGGCGGCGATGGCGCCGGCGAGGTGCAGGCTGCCGGTCACGGCCAGGGCCTCCTGGGAGGCGGGCTTGTCGTGCGCCTCGACGAGCCGGTGGCCACGCTCCAGTACCTGCAGGGAGCGCCGGTTGTCGCCGCGGCGCAGGAGCATGCTGGACCGCTTGGACAGGCGCATCGCCAGCAGCAGGGGGTCCTGGGCCCGGTCGGCCATCCAGCCCATGCGTTCCAGCGCGATGGTGGCGAGTTGGTGGTAGCCGAGGCGGTAGGCGAACTCGTAGCTGACCCAGTAGCACCAGGACAGCAGCGCGGCAGTCCGCCGCTCGTCGTCGCTGCGGTCGGGTACCGAGGCCAGCGCGGTGGTGAGTTCGGCGAGCAGGCCGGGGAGCTGGGTGCCGACGCCTTTGTACTCGGTGGCGTAGGTGCTCCCGCAGAGCCTCTCCACGTCGGCGGCGATCCGCGGCAGGGGCCGCGGGGTGACCTCCGGGTCGGGACCGAGGTCGTAGACGTCCAGGGCCTCGGCCAGGGGGGCGATGAGCTGATCGAGGTGGTCCTGCTGCAACTGCGAGACGTAGGGCTGGCCGTTGAGGACCGCGATGTCCACTTGCAGCGGACGGGCGACGGCCGCGACGACGGCGGGCGTCGCGGGAGAGATACCGGCCTCGACGCGGGCGAGGTAGGCGCGGGAGAGGTGTGCCTGCTGTGCGAGGGCCTGCTGGGTCAGGTGGCGCAGCTTGCGGTAGTCCGCGATCCGGGCGCCAATGTGGTCGTCAGCGGGGTGAGACATGTCGGCTCCAGTTCTGACCTCGACACTCAGAACCGTACTCCCGAGCCGCCCGGGGATCAGAGGTTCAGGCCGCAGCGCGCCCGGGTCGGCCCGGCCGCGTCAAGCTCCTCCGTGGCTTCCTGCTCAACTGATCGGGCCGCGGCTGGCCGCCGCCGCCTACTCGGGCGGGTGTTCATGGACGGAAGTTCGCCCTTGCTCGCGGGGAAGGCACCCCAATGGCCCCAAGCTTGGTCCTCTGATGAGCACGTCGCCATCACCTCTATTAGCGTTGCCGCTAGACGGAGGGTCCGGCATGAACGAATTCGGAGGAAATTCGTCACGATCAGAGTGAACATGACGAACTTTCTCGATAGTGCCGCGGGCCTTCTCGTGCGCCTGCGGTCTCATATCCGCTCGGCTGCCTTGCCTTCTGTGAACCGACCCACGCGTCGCCGCCCCGGCAAAGCGTGGGTGGCCTGACCCTGTTCATTCCCCCGAACACGGAGGCAACCATGCGCTTCGCTCGTCGGCATTTCGCCCTTCTCGCCGTTGCGGTTCTCGGCGGCTCTGCCGGGCTCGCGCTCAACGGATCCGTGTCGGCCGACGCGATACCGCAGAAGACGGCCGCGACTGCGGCAACCCACCCGGCTGACGCTTCCTCGGCGATAGGCCGCACCATCAGCGTGGAGGCCCAACTGCAAGTCGGTGAAGAGCTGGATCTCGGTGCAACGGGCCGCACCGTCGGCGACCAGTTCATCTTCAGCGGGAATCTGGTGTCGACCGGGAGGCAAGGAGAAAGCCCCGTCGGCCGCTTCGGCGGGTTCTGCGTCATCACCGACCTCGAACGCAACGCGGGACAGTGCTCGTCGACCGCGGTGCTGCCGGAAGGACAGATCACCATCCAGGGCGAGCAAGCCGGAATTCCGGTACCGAGCCCGGTCGTCAACGCGATCACCGGAGGCACCGGGGAGTTCCGTAAGGCGCGCGGTCAGGTGACGCAGCGGGTGCTGACGCCGTCGACCTGGAAACTCACCTTCGAAGTTTTCGACGTTCAGCATCGCCGGACCGGGGACGGTCCCACTCCTTCCGAGGTGCCGATGCCCGTGCCTCCGACCTCCCCCGGCAAGTAGCCCCGCACCCGACACCACACATGGAGACGTCGTGATCAAGAACTCCCGCACCCTCATAAGCTGGGGCGTCGCCCTTGCCACCGCCACGGCCGCCACCGTCACGATGGGCGCATCCACCGGTGGCCCGCCGCCGCCGCTGCCGGCGGACCAGCAAACCCGTCATACGGCCGGTGAGGGGAAGGAACCGCAGACTGAGCCTCAGGCGGCAGAGCGCCGGCAGATCGCCACATCGGTCCTGGACAAGGACTTCACGTTCACACTCACCGCCCTGAGGTCGCAGACCGATCCGCAGGCCGCATCCGTGCGCCTTCAGGTCTTCACCTTCCAGGACGGTGTGTGGAGAGAATCGGACCGTGCTCTGGTCGGCGAGGTGGACTCCTGGTTCTGGTTCCCGCTGACCGGCCGCCACGCGGTGTGCGAGTTCTCCACCGCCGGTACGGAGCCCGCACCGGTTGCCGTCAGCCTGCTGATCACGCCATCGATCGGCTGCTCACCGACCGCGAACTTCCAGATCGAGAACGGGCAGATCATCCCCACCTGACAGCTCCGGTCGAGCGAGCGGAGCCGACGGCACGGGAACCGCGTGACCTGCCACGATCCGGCAGGTCACGCACCCCTCAGTCCTCCGGCGTGGGCTCCTCCGCGTTGCGCCAGATCGTCAGGTCGAACGTGACGTACGTCGCGTCCCCCGACTCGCCCTTGCCGCCGTACGTCGCCACCGCGATGTGGCCCGCGTCGCTCAGCACGCAGAACTCCTGGCCTGCGCTGATCTGGTCGAGGGTGATCTTCTCCGTGTAGCGGGTCTCCGCGCGGCAGGTCTCCAGGGTGCCCTCCTGCGCGTTGTTCAGCAGGACGAACTTCCCGTTGTCGGTGCCGATCCAGGAGTCCTCGAAGAGCGTGTCGACGTAGTAGTACAGGTCCTTGCCGCTGTAGGCGACGTCCCCCTCCTCCGGCCGCGGGGGGTCGTCGGCGAGCGAGACCGCGTAGTTCTGCGTCACGTCGATGCCCTCGTACGAGACCGGCGTGGGGTCGGGCCGCTCCTCCTTCTTCTCGCCCGAGGCCGCGCCCTCGGCCGCGTCCTTGCCGCTGCCGCCTCCGCCGCTGCTGTCGGCGCTGCTGGCGGGCGGCTTGCTCGCGTCGTCCTTGTCGGAGTCCTTCGGCAGCAGGGAACCGACGACCGCGGCGACCACGAGGACCCCCACCACCGCCGCCGCGACGATCAGCCCGGTCCGCTTCTTCCTGGGCTGCTGCGGGGGTGCGTATCCGTACGGGGGGTGGGCGCCCGGGGGCGGGGTGCGGTAGCCGGGCGGGGGAGCGGGGTGCGCCGGGCGGCCCGGCGGGGGCGGTGCCGCCGCGGGGGCCCCGGGGACTCCGGGGGCCGTCTGCGTCGGCGCCGCCGCGGCGGGGGTGAACCCCGGCGCCGGCGGCTGCGCCGGGTGCTGCGGCGCGAACTCGGTCGGCGTCGGCGCGACGGCCGGCTGCGGCGGCGGGGTCTTCGCCGGTTCCGGCAGCTGGAGCCGCTCGGTGATCGATCCGGCGACCGACTGCGGCAGCCAGTCCTCGCCCTGCCGCAGCGGTTCCGGCGAGATCTCGTGGCACAGCTCGATGACCTCGGTGAGGCTCGGCCGCGCGTCCGCGTCGCGGGTCAGGCAGCGGCTCACCAGCGGCAGCAGCTCCGCCGGCACCCGGCTGAGGTCGGGGTCCTCGTGCACGATCCGGTAGAGGACGGCGTGCGAGGACCCCTCGCCGTAGGCGGGGGAGCCGATCGCCGCGAAGGCCGCGATCTGGCCGAGGGCGAAGATGTCGGTGGCGGGGCCGATCGTGCCGGTCGACGCCTGTTCCGGCGCCATGAACGCCGGGGTGCCCACGCTGACTCCGGTGCCGGTGAGCGCGGTGGTCTCCGCGGCGCGGGCGATGCCGAAGTCGATCACGCGGGGGCCGTCGGAGGCGAGCAGGACGTTGGCGGGCTTGAGGTCGCGGTGGACGATGCCCGCGCCGTGGATGACGTGCAGGGCCTCGGCGACGCCGACGGACAGCAGCAGCACGCTCCGCAGCGGCAGCGCGCCGTGCTGGGCCACGGCGTGCGCGAGTGAGGGCCCCGGTACGTACGCGGTGGCCAGCCAGGGCTGTGCGCCCTCGGTGTCGGAGTCGATGACCGGCGCGGTGTAGAGGCCCTGCACCCGCTGCGCGGCCTGGACCTCCCGCTGGAAGCGCCGCCGGAACTCGGGGTCCTCGCTGAACTCGGGCCGGATCACCTTGATCGCGATGGGCCGGCCGCCGGGCGTGTACGAGAGGTACACCTTGCCCATGCCGCCCGTGCCGAGCACGGCGGCGAGGCGGTAGCCGCCGACCACGGCCGGGTCGCTCGGTTCAAGCGGCTTGAAAAGGCCGGCCGAAGGTGCACTCGCCATGGTGATCATCCCCTGTTCACGGCGGTTCAGATCCCGCCGTCCCCGAAGTCAAGCGGGAGCGTACCGACTTTTCCTCGCCGTCCTCACCACAGAGCGCAACAACCCTGCAACAACAGGTTTCGCGCGGGGGGTTGACGGGTCGCGTGGGTCTCCCTAGCTTCCGAAATCGATTTCATATCGTGGAGTCGAAGGATGCGGGAGGGCCGCCATGACCGTCGACCGCGCCGGAAGAGCCGGTGATCACGCCTGCCGCCCCGGGACCGGGTGCTGTCCGCCGGGGAGCTCCGCGCCGCCGGACGGGCTCAACCGGCGCGGGTTCGTCGCGCTCGGGGCCGCCGCCGCCGTGGCCCTGGGCCTGCCGCCGCGCGGGGCCGTCGCCGTGCCCGCCGACAAGGGGCTGGGCGACGGGTGGTTCAAGGAGCTGCGGCGGCGCGGCGAGGGGACCGCGTACCGGGGGGAGGCGCTCACCAACGTCGGGATGCCCGTGGGCGGGGTGGCGGCCGGGCAGGTCTACCTCGCCGGCGACGGGCGGCTGTGGCTCTGGGAGGTCGACAACCCCGACAGCTTCCCGTACGGCGGGGCCGACTGGCAGGGGCTGCACTACGCCGAACCGCTGCCGTTCACCTCGCCGTTCGCCACCGGGTTCGCCCTGCGGTGGCAGCAGGAGAAGGGCCCCGGCGGGACCCGGGCGCTCGACGGCACGGGATTCGAGGACGTCGCGTTCCGCGGGCGCTACCCCGTCGGCACCGTCTCCTACGCCGACCCCGGCGTCCCGCTCGCCGTCACCCTGGAGGCGTACTCCCCCTTCGTCCCCACCGCCGTCGAGGACTCCTCGCTGCCCGTCACCGTCCTCGACTACGAGCTGCGCAACACCGGCAGCCGGCCCCTGACCGCCGAACTCCTCGGCTTCGCCGAGAACCCCGTCTGCCTGCGCAGCCGCACGGCCCAGCCGGTCACCCTCACCGCCGCCCCCTTCGAGGGCGACGCCGCCGGCGTGCAGTTCGGCGCCCGCGAGGGCACGCTCCCTCAACCCCCGCGCGAGGAAATCGTTTTCGAGGACTGGGAGCGCACCGACTACGAAGGCTGGACCGTCACCGGCACCGCCTTCGGCGCCGGCCCCGTCACCGAGGCCGAGTGCCCCGACTACTTCAAGCGCTTCGGCGACCTCGGCGTCTCCGGCACCCGCTTCGTCACCTCCCACCACTTCCGCGGCGGCGGCGACGCCGCCGCGGCCGACGCCGCCCGGGGCAGGCTGGTCAGCGAGCCGTTCACCATCGAGCGCCGCTACGTCGCCGTCGGCGTCGGCGGCGGCAGCCAGGCCGGCAAGGCATGCGTCAACGTCGTCGTCGACGGCGAGACCGTCGCCTCCTTCACCGGCCGCAACGCCGAGCCGATGGCCCCGCGCGCGTACGACGTCAGCGCCCACGAGGGCAAGCGGGCGACCATCGAGATCGTGGACGAGTCGACCGGCGGCTGGGGCCACCTCAACGTCGACCGCATCCGCTTCACCGACGCCCCCGTCGCGGAACAGCCCATGGGCGAGCTGACCGACAACGGCACCTTCGCGCTCGCCGCCGCCCACCCCGACGCCCGCGTCCGGCCCTCCGTCGCCGACTGGTCCACCCCCGGCGCGCTCTTCGACTCCGCCGACGCCCCCGCGGAGGCGGACGGCGGCCGCACGACCGTCGCGGGCACCGTCACCGTCCCCGTACGCCTCGCGCCCGGCGGGACGGCGCGCGTCCGCTTCGTCCTCGCCTGGCACTTCGACCGCGTCGACCGGCAGCTCTTCGGCTACCTCACCGGCGCCGAGTCGCTGCGCCGGCACTACGGCACCCGCTTCGCCGACGCCCGCGCAGCCGCCGCCCACACCGCCGAGCGCGGCGGTGAACTCGCCGCGGCCACCCGCGAGTTCGTCCGCACCTGGTACGAGGACGCCACCCTCCCGCACTGGTTCCTCGAACGCACTCTCGCCCCCGCCTCCACCCTCGCCACCTCCACCGCCCACCGCTTCCAGGACGGCCGCTTCTACGCCTGGGAGGGCCTGTACTGCTGCGACGGCACCTGCACCCACGTCTGGAACTACGCCCAGTCCGTCGGCCGGCTCTTCCCCGCGCTGGAGCGCGACACCCGCGAGCGCGTCGACTTCGGCCTCGCCTTCCACGAGGACACCGGCGCCGTCGACTACCGCGGCGAGGCCGCCCGGCACGTCGCCCACGACGGCCAGTGCGGCAACGTGCTGCGCACGTACCGCGAGCACCTCATGGCCCCCGACACCGCGTTCCTCACGCGCGTCTGGCCGCGCGTGAAGAAGGCCACCGAGTACCTGATACGCGCCGACGCGCTCGACGGCCGCGAGGCCGACGGCGTACTCGAAGGCGAGCAGTACAACACCCTCGACGCCTCCTGGTACGGCGAGATCCCCTGGATCTCCGGCCTGTACGTCGCCGCCCTGCACGCCGCCGCGGCCATGGCCGACGAGATGGCCGACGCCGCCTTCGCCGCCGAGTGCCGCGAGCTGGCCGCCCGCGGCACGAAGGAGCTGGAGGCGCGGATGTGGAACGAGCGCCACGGCTACTTCGAGCACCTCGTCGACCCCGCCCACGCCGACGCCATCAACTCCAACCGGGGCTGCCACATCGACCAGATGTACGGCGAGACGTACGCCTTCCAGCTCGGACTGCCGCGCGTCTTCCCCGAGGACAAGGCGCGTACCGCGCTCGCGAACCTCTACCGGCACAACTTCCTGCCCGACGCGCAGTCCTACAAGGAGGTCTCCGGCATCCCCGGCGGCCGGATCTACTCCACCGCGGGCGAGGCGGGCACCGTCATGTGCACCTGGCCGTTCGGCGGCAGCGACACCGCGCCCGGCAGCGGCGAGCCGTTCGCCATCGGGTACTTCAACGAGGTGTGGACGGGGCAGGAGTACCAGTTCGCGGCCCACCTCATGCACGAGGGGATGACCGACGAGGCGCTGGCCGTCACGCGGGCCGTGCACGACCGGCACAGCGCGGAGAAGCGGAACCCGTACAACGAGATCGAGTGCTCCGACCACTACGCGCGCGCCATGATGAGCCACGCCGTCTACCTCGCCGCCACCGGCTTCGACTACCACGGGCCGCGCGGGCGGCTCGGCTTCGCCCCGCGGCTCTGGGACGGGCGGGACTTCGCCGCCGCGTTCGTCACCGCCGAGGGCTGGGGCCTGTACCGCCAGCGCCGCCGGGGCCGCACGCTGACCGCCCGCGCGGAGCTGCGCCACGGGACGCTGCGGCTCACCTCCCTCGCCGCCCCCGCCCGCGCCGGCGCGCGGGCCGCCGCGGAGCGGATCGGGCGGGACGGGCGGCGGCACCGGGTCGCGGTGCTGCGGACGGCGGCGGAGAACGGGCGGACGGCGGCGGAGTTCGCCGAGGCGGTCACGCTGCGGGCCGGGGAGACGCTGGAGGTGACGTACCGGTGACGGGACGGGACGCACCGGCGTCCGCCCCGGTGACCTTCGCCGTCGTCGGCGGCTTCCTCGGCGCCGGCAAGACCACCACCCTCGCCGCCCTCGCCCGCGAACTGACCGCCCGCGGGCGGCGGGTGGCGCTCGTCGCCAACGACCAGGGCGACGAGCTCGTCGACACGCGCCTCGCCGAGGCCGCCGCCGGCTGGGCCGGGGAGGTCACCGGCGGCTGCTTCTGCTGCCGCTTCGAGGACCTGCTCGACGTCGTCACACGGGCCGTCGAGGAGTACGGCGCGGACACCGTCCTCGCGGAGGCGGTCGGCAGCTGTACGGACCTGCAAGCGACGGTCGTACGGCCGCTGCACCGGCGGTACGGGGCGCGGTTCCGCGTCGCGCCGCTGCTCACGGTGGTCGACCCGGCCCGGTTCGCGGCCATCGGGCGGGCCGGGGAGGCCGACCTCGCGTACCTCTTCGACCGGCAGCTCGCCGACGCCGACGTGATCGCGCTCAACAAGGCGGACGCCGTGGACCCGGCGCTGTCGGCCGCGGTGCGGACCGCGCTGGCGGCACTGCACCCCCGCACGCCGGTGCTGACGTACTCGGCCCGTACGGGCACGGGCCTGCCGGCGCTCACCGAAACGCTGACGGCGCCGACCCCCGCGCCCCCGGCGCCGGACGCGGCCGCCGCGGCGGCCCCCGCGGCGCGCGAGGCGCCAACTCCGGCAGGCGGCCCCGGCGGCCGGATCGCGCCCGCGGCGCCCGCCGGGTCCGGCGACCACGCCGGTCCCGCCGGTCCCGGCACCACCACCGGTCGGAACCGCGACCTCGTCATCGACTACGACCGCTACGCCGCCGCCGAGGCCCGCCTCGCCTGGCTCAACCACACCGCCGAGGTCCGCGCCCCGCGCTCCGCCGCCGGCTTCCCCTCCGCCCGCTGGGCCGCCACCCTGCTCGCCGAACTGACCGCAGGCGCCGCCCTCGTCGGCCACGCCAAGGTCCACCTCACCGCGCCCGACGGCCGGACGACGAAGGCGTCCGCGGTCGGCGACGGCCGGGCACCGGCGGTGGACGCCGACGGCGGCGCGATGCGGTCGGCGCGGGCGCTGGTCAACGCGCGACTCGTCTGCCCCGCGGCGGAGCTGGACGCCGCCCTGGCCGCGGCGGTACGCGCCGCCGACGCCGCGGCGGGCGCGGCGACGTCGGCCCCGGCGCAGCCCGCGGCGTTCCACCCGGCGTACCCCCGCCCCGTCCACCGCCTCCCGGCAGAGCCGCCCCCGCGGTGACGGCCACCGCGACGGACACCGCGACGGCCCGCCGGGACCGCCGCCGCGACGGCCCGCCGGGACCGCCGCCGCGACGGCCCGCCGGGACCGCCGCCGCGACGGCCCGCCGGGACCGCCGCCGCGACGGCCGCCCTGCCCCGCCGTGACCGCCCCGCCGCCTCCCCCCGGGACCGCCGCCGCCCCCGCCGCCGGGAGCCCGTCCCGAAACGTCCCGCCCCCGCCCCTGTTACATCCGCATGACCCCGTAAAACCCCTGCTCCAGCCCCCGCACCGCCCCCCTCCACCCGCCCGGAACACCGAAATCTCACCTGTCAACCCCGCCTCCCGTGAGGGCAAGGTTGCGCCCGCGTCACCTGTCAGCACAGTCTGGAAACCCGCCGTCCCTACGGTCACCCTGAACCAGATCCGCCGCCCCCCGCGGGCCGGCGGCCCGCCGACGAAGGGCAGGGACGGCTGCGATGACCGGCTCCGGGCAGACCGCGCGCAGGGGGAAGCGCTGGATCGAGGAGTGGGATCCCGAGGACGAGGCGTTCTGGGCGGAGAAGGGGGAGAAGACCGCCAACCGCAACCTCCTCTACTCCGTCTTCTCCGAGCACATCGGCTTCTCCATCTGGACTCTCTTCTCCGTGCTCGTCCTCTTCATGGGCGACGAGTACGGCATCGACGCCGCCGGGAAGTTCTTCCTCGTCTCCGTCGCCACCCTCGTCGGCGCCTGCGTGCGCGTGCCGTACACCTTCGCCGTCGCCCGCTTCGGCGGCCGCAACTGGACGGTGTTCAGCGCCCTGATGCTCCTGCTGCCGACCGCCGCCGCGTTCGCCGTGATGGAGCCGGGAACGTCGTATGGCACTTTCTTGCTGGTCGCCGCGCTCGCCGGGGTCGGCGGGGGCAACTTCGCCTCGTCGATGACGAACATCAACGCCTTCTTCCCGCTGCACCGCAAGGGCTGGGCCCTCGGGCTCAACGCCGGCGGCGGCAACATAGGCGTGCCCGTCATCCAGCTCGCCGCGCTGCTCGTCATCGCCGTCGCCGGGGACGGCCGGCCGCGCGTGCTGCTCGCCGTCTACATGCCGCTCATCCTCGTCGCCGCCGCGCTCGCCTGGCTGCGGATGGACAACCTGGCGCCGGTACGGAACGACACCGGCGCGGCGAAGGAGTCCGTCCGGGACGCGCACACGTGGATCATGTCCTTCCTGTACATCGGCACCTTCGGCTCGTTCATCGGCTACAGCTTCGCCTTCGGGCTGGTGCTCCAGACCCAGTTCGACCGCACCCCGCTCCAGGCCGCGGCCGTCACGTTCATCGGGCCGCTGCTCGGCTCGGTGATCCGGCCGGTCGGCGGGTGGCTGGCCGACCGGTACGGCGGGGCGCGGATCACGCTGTGGAACTTCGCCGCGATGGCCGGCGCGACGGCCGTCGTCGTCTTCGCGTCCGTACGCGAGTCGCTGCCCGTGTACCTGGTGGGCTTCGTCGCGCTGTTCCTCTTCTCCGGGCTCGGCAACGGCTCCACGTACAAGATGATCCCCGGCATCTACCAGGCGAAGGCCCTGGCCATGGGGCTGCGGGGCGAGCAGGCGAACACGTACGCCAGGAGGCTGTCCGGCGCCGCCATCGGCCTCATCGGCGCGGTCGGGGCGCTCGGCGGGCTCGGCATCAACCTCGCCTTCCGGCAGTCCTTCCTCGCCAACGGCAACGGCACGGCCGCCTGCGTGGCCTTCCTCGTCTTCTACGCTGTGTGCTTCGTGGTGACCTGGGCCGTGTACCTGCGCGGGCCGCGCACGCCCGCCGCGCGCGGCGACGGCGCGGACGGCCCGCAGCCGCGGACCCCCGCGTACGCGGGGGTGTGAGCGCAGCACCATGGCACGGCACGAACGGCACCGACCGGGGAGCAGCGAATCATGACCGTACCCACCGAGGTCAAACCCCTGGAGGGCTTCTCCGTCGGCGTCACGGCCGCACGCCGAGCGGACGAGCTGAGCACCCTGCTGTCGCGGCGCGGCGCGATCGTGTACCGCGCGCCCGCGCTGCGGATCGTGCCCCTGCACGACGACGACGAGTTGCTGAACACGACGAAGGCGCTCATCGGCGACCCGCCGGACGTCGTCGTCGCCACCACCGCCATCGGCTTCCGCGGCTGGGTCGAGGCCGCGGGCGGCTGGGGCCTCGGCGACGCGCTTCTCGACAAGCTGGCGGGCGTCGAACTGCTGGCGCGCGGGCCGAAGGTGCGCGGGGCGATCCGGGCGGCGGGGCTGACCGAGTCGTGGTCGCCGGCGTCGGAGTCGATGGCGGAGGTGCTGGAGCGGTTGCTCGCCGAGGGCGTCGAGGGCCGGCGGGTGGCGCTGCAGCAGCACGGCGAGCCGCTGCCGGGGTTCGTCGAGTCGCTACGGGCCGCGGGCGCGGACGTCATCGTCGTACCCGTCTACCGCTGGATGCCGCCGGAGGACCCGGCGCCGCTGGACCGGCTGCTGGACGCGGTCGTGGTCCGCGGCGTGGACGCGGTGACGTTCACCAGCGCCCCGGCCGCGGCGAGCTTCCTGGACCGGGCGGCGACCCGGCACTGCCGCGACGAGGTCCTCGACGCCCTGCGCCACGAAGTGCTGCCGGCCTGCGTCGGGCCGCTCACGGCGCTGCCGCTGGAGCGGCACGACGTGCCGACCGCCCAGCCGGAGCGCTACCGCCTCGGCCCTCTCGTGCAGCTCGTCGCCCTCGAACTCCCCGCCCGCGTACGGTCGCTGCCGCTCGCGGGGCACCGCGTGGACATCCGCGGCCACGCCGTGATCATCGACGGCGTGCTGCGGCCCGTGCCGCCCGCCGGCATGTCGCTGCTGCGCACCCTGGCCCACCGGCCGGGCTGGGTCGTCTCCCGCGCGGAGCTGCTGCGCGCGCTGCCCGGCGCGGGCAGCGACGAGCACGCGGTGGAGACGGCGATGACCCGGCTGCGTACGGCCCTGGGGGTGCCGAAGCTCATCCAGACGGTCGTCAAGCGCGGCTACCGCCTCTCCCTGGACCCGCACACCGACGACAAGTACGACGAGTAGGGCGGGAACCGCGGCCGTCCCGCGGAAGCCGCGCCGGCCGCGGCCCGTCCCGTGGTCCGGTTCGAGGAGTGGCCGCGGTGCGTTGAACGCCCCCGCGGCGATCTCCGTACTCCTCGACCGGAGGTGAGGGATGCGGGACGATGCCGTGGTGGCAGCGCAGCGCTCGAAGCCGACTCCCGACGAGGAGTTGATGCGGGTCCTCTACCGCGAGCACGCGGGCCCGCTGTTCGGCTTCGTGCTGCGCCTGGTCGCCGGCGACCGGCACCGGGCGGAGGACGTCGTACAGGAGACGCTGCTGCGCGCCTGGCGGCACGCCGACGAACTGGCGGCCGCCGACGGCTCCGTGCGGCCGTGGCTCGTCACCGTGGCCCGCCGGATAGTGATCGACGGGCACCGCAGCAGGCAGGCGCGCCCGCGCGAGACGGACTCCGCGCCGCTGGAGAGCGTCCCGGCCGCCGACGACACCGACCGGGTGCTGCGGCTGATGACGATCTCCGACGCGCTCGCCGACCTGACCCCTGCCCACCGCGCCGCGCTGGTGGAGACGTACTTCAAGGGGCGGACGGCGAACGAGGCGGCCGAGGTGCTGGGCGTCCCGGCGGGGACGGTGCGCTCACGGGTGTTCTACGCGCTGCGCTCGCTGCGGTTGTCGCTGGAGGAACGGGGAGTGGTGCCGTGACCGAGCAACGGCATCCGGACGTCGGGGCGTACGCGATCGGCGCGCTGGAACAGGACGAGGCGGAGCGGTTCGAGGAGCACCTCGCCGGGTGCGAGCGGTGCGCCGACGCGCTGGCGGAGCTGGTGCCGGTCGCCGACATGCTGGCGGACGTGCCGCCGCCGCAGGAGCCGCCGCCGGGCGCGCTCGACCGGCTGCTGACGGAGCTGACGGTGGTACGGGCCCGGCAGCGGCAGGTGCGCCGGAAGCTGGTCGTCGCGGTGACGGCGGCGGCGGTGGTGGCGGTCGCGGCGCCGGTGGTGACGGCGGTGGTGCTGACCGGCGACGAGCCGGCGGCGGAGCAGCGGCGGGCGGACGTGTCGGGGCAGGAGGTCAGGGCCGTCGACCCGGAGACGGGCGTGGAGGCCAGGATCAGGCTGCGCCCGGTGACGTGGGGGACGAGCGTGGACCTGGACCTGCGCGGGGTCACGGGCCCGCGCCGGTGCGACCTCCAGGCGGTGGGCAAGGACGGCTCGCACGAGACGGTGACCAGCTGGGGCGTCCCGGCGGACGGCTACGGGGCCGGGAACGGCAGGAACGCGGGCGCCAGCGGCCAGGGCGGCGGGAACAGCCTGCGGACCTCCGGGGGGACGAGCATGTCGCCGGACGACATCGACCACTTCGAGGTGGTCACGTCGGAGGGCGACCGCCTGGTGATGGTCCCGGCGGAGGCCGGCTGACGCACCCGCCCGGCCCGGCCGCCGCCACACCCCCGCCGACCTGGGCCGACCTCCGGTCACTCCTTCGCGAGAGGTAAGATGAACGGCTGCCTTGTCCGTACGAAGGGGGCCGCGGGTGACCGCGCACATCACCGCCCCGGACTCCGTCCGGGATCGCGAGATCCAGGCCGAGCAGGACCATCTGGACCGCGTGTACGACCGCCTCGAGGAGAAGATCCACGAGGCGGAGTTCCTCATGAGCGACGCCGCCAAGCGCGGCCAGGTCGGCACCCCCGGCGCGCTCGCCGAGCGCGACGCCCAGGTCTTCCGCGCCGGTGTCCATCTCAACCGGCTGAACAGCGAGTTCGAGGACTTCCTCTTCGGCCGCATCGACCTCCTGCCCGGCAAGGACGGCGTCCGCGGCCCCGACGGCGCGTACACCTCCGTCGAACCCGCCGACGACGCCGTGGCCGGCGACGGCGGCGGCGGCGAGCAGCGCGCCCGCATCGAGGAGACCCTGCACATCGGCCGCCTCGGCGTCCTCGACGCCGACTACGCCCCCCTGGTCATCGACTGGCGCGCCCCCGCCGCAGCCCCCTTCTACCGCGCCACCCCCGTCGCCCCCGGCCGGGTCGTGCGCCGCCGCGTCATCCGCTCCAAGGGCCGCCGGGTGCTCGGCGTCGAGGACGACCTGCTGCGGCCCGAGCTGTCGGTGACGCTGGCCGGCGCCGCGCTGCCCGTCGTCGGCGACGGCGCGCTGATGGCGGCGCTGGGCCGGGCCCGTACGCACGCGATGCGCGACATCGTCTCCTCCATCCAGGCCGAGCAGGACACCGTCATCCGCGCGCCCGCCGCCTCCGTCACGGAGGTCGAGGGCGGGCCCGGCACCGGCAAGACGGCGGTGGCGCTGCACCGCGCCGCGTACCTGCTGTACCAGGACCGTCGGCGGTACGCGGGCGGCATCCTCGTCGTCAGCCCGACGCCGCTGCTCGTGGCGTACACCGAGGGCGTGCTGCCGTCGCTCGGCGAGGAGGGGCAGGTCGCGATCCGCGCGGTGGGCTCGCTGGTCGAGGGCGCCGAGGCCGCGCTGTACGACGAGCCGCGGGTGGCCCGCGTGAAGGGCTCGGCGCGGATGGTGCGGGTGCTGCGCCGGGCGGCGCGCGGGGCGCTGACGGTGGGGGAGGTGCCGCAGCGGCTGCGGGTGGTGGCGTTCGGCGCCCGGGTGGAGCTGGACGCGCGGGAGCTGCGGCGCGTACGGCAGGCGGTGCTCGGCGGTACGGCGCCGGTGAACCTGCTGCGGGCCAGGGCGCGCCGGTTCCTGCTGGACGCGCTGTGGCAGAAGTCCGGCGCCCGGCCGCGCTACGACGACCCCGAGCTGGCCGCGGAGGCGCGGGCGGCGTTCGACGAGGACATCTCCACCGAGGACGACTTCCTGGCCTTCCTCGACGCCTGGTGGCCGGAGTTGACGCCGCGGGGCGTGCTCGCGGCGCTCGCCGACGAGCGGCGGCTCGCGGGCTTCGGGCGGCGCGTGCTGAACCCCGCCGAGGTCCGCGGCGTCGCCCGCTCGCTGGCCCGCGACGGGCTGACCGTGCACGACGTGGCGCTGCTGGACGAGTTGCAGGTGCTGCTCGGCGCGCCCGCCAGGCCCGCCAGACAGCGGGAGCTGGACCCGCTGGACCAGCTGACGGGCCTGGAGGAGCTGACGACGTACGGGGAGCGCACCGCGCCCGCCGCGCGCCGGCGCGACGAGGAGCGGCAGGAGTACGCGCACGTCATCGTCGACGAGGCGCAGGACCTGACGCCGATGCAGTGGCGGATGGTGGGCCGCCGCGGGCGGCACGCGACGTGGACGGTCGTCGGCGATCCGGCGCAGAGTTCGTGGCCGGACCCGGAGGAGGCGGCCGCGGCGCGTACGGAGGCGCTGGGCACGAGGCCGCGGCGGCGCTTCACGCTGACCGTCAACTACCGCAACCCGGCGGAGATCGCCGACGTCGCCTCCCGGGTGCTGGCGCTCGCCATGCCCGGCACGGAGCCGCCGGAGGCGGTGCGCTCGACCGGGGTGGTGCCGCGGTTCGCGGCGGCGGGGGCGGATCCGTACGACACGGTGCGCGCGGAGGTCGGGCGGCTGCTCGCGGACGTGGACGGCACGGTGGGCGTCGTGGTGCCGATGGGCCGCCGGGAGGAGGCCCGCGGCCGGCTGGCGGACCTGGGGGAGCGCGTGGTGGTGCTGGGCAGCCTGGAGGCCAAGGGCCTGGAGTACGACGCCACGGTGGTGCTCTCGCCGGCGGAGATGGCGGACGAGTCACCGGCGGGCCTGCGGGTGCTGTACGTGGCCCTCACCCGGGCGACGCAGCGGCTGACGGTCGTCGCCACCGCCCCGGATCTCCCGGACGCCGAAGGCGTCCCCGACCTGCTGCGTCCGTAGCTCCGGCGGCCGCGGGAGCCACAGGGGCCGCCGGGACGGGAATGGCCTTGCGGGGATGGTTTGTTAGCCTGGCAGTGGCACCGGCCCGATCCATGCCCCCGGGCCCAACCTTAGGCGCTTCGAGCGCCCACTTGCCGCGAGGCGAGCTGGCGGGTCGGTGCCACCAGGCTTCTCCGGGCCGGGTGTGCGGCAGCAGTGCCGCGCACCCGGCCCGCGGCCTTTCCCGGGGCTCCGGACGCGCGTTGCCCGCCCTCCCGTCTTGTGGAAAAGTGATTCCGCCTTCCGGAGGGTTTCCGGATACCGCCCGGTAGGTGCGACCATCGATCCGATCCGCAGCGGGGCGTGTCGCGCCCCGTGGCTTCACCACACAAGAGGGAACACACGGCCATGGCAACGGCGCCAAGCGTCTCCTACTCGAACACGGTCCGGCTGGAGGTGCCCGCGGGCGGCAACGCCGTCAGCCAGCTCACCTCCGCCGTGGAGTCCTCCGGCGGCAGCGTCACCGGCCTCGACGTCACCGCCTCCGGCCACGAGCGGCTGCGTATCGACGTCACCATCGCCGCCGCCTCCACGGACCACGCGCGCTCCATCGTCGAGAAGCTCCGCGGCATCGAGGGCGTCAGCGTCGGCAAGGTCTCCGACCGTACGTTCCTCATGCACCTCGGCGGCAAGATCGAGATGCAGTCCAAGCACCCCATCCGCAACCGCGACGACCTGTCGATGATCTACACCCCGGGCGTCGCCCGCGTCTGCATGCAGATCGCCGAGAACCCCGAGGACGCCCGCCGGCTGACCATCAAGCGCAACAGCGTCGCCGTCGTCACCGACGGCTCCGCCGTCCTGGGCCTGGGCAACATCGGCCCCAAGGCCGCGCTGCCCGTGATGGAGGGCAAGGCGGCGCTCTTCAAGCGCTTCGCCGCCATCGACGCCTGGCCGCTGTGCCTGGACACCCAGGACACCGACGCCATCGTGGAGATCGTCAAGGCCATCGCCCCCGGCTTCGCCGGCATCAACCTGGAGGACATCTCCGCGCCCCGCTGCTTCGAGATCGAGGCGCGGCTGCGCGAGGCGCTGGACATCCCCGTCTTCCACGACGACCAGCACGGCACCGCCATCGTCGTGCTCGCGGCGCTCACCAACGCGCTGCGGGTGGTCGGCAAGGAACTGGCCGACGTGCGCGTGGTGATGTCCGGGGCCGGCGCCGCCGGCACGGCGATCCTCAAACTGCTGATCGACGCCGGCGCCAAGCACGCCGTCGTCGCCGACATCAACGGCGTCGTCCACTCCGGCCGCGCCGACCTGGTCGACGCCGCACCCGGCAGCGCGCTGCGCTGGATCGCCGAGAACACCAACCGCGACGGCCTCACCGGCACGCTCAAGGACGCCGTGCGCGGCGCCGACGTCTTCATCGGCGTCTCCGCCCCCGACGTCATCGACGGCGAGGACGTGGCCGCCATGGCGTCCGACGCCATCGTCTTCGCGCTGGCCAACCCCGACCCCGAGGTCGACCCGGCCGCCGCCCGCGAGCACGCCGCCGTCGTCGCCACCGGGCGCAGCGACTTCCCGAACCAGATCAACAACGTGCTCGTCTTCCCGGGCGTCTTCCGCGGCCTGCTCGATGCGCACTCGCGGACCGTCAACTCCGAGATGATGATCGCCGCGGCCCGCGCCATCGCCGACGTCGTGCACGGCGACGAGCTGAACCCGAACTACATCATCCCGAGCGTCTTCAACGACCGGGTGGCCCCCACGGTCGCCGACGCCGTCCGCGACGCCGCCCAGGCGGCGGGCGTCACGGCGCCGCCCACCGACGGGGCGTAACCGCCCCGGCACGCCGCGTGGGAACGGGCCCGGCCCCGGCGCGTCGGCTGGCTTTCGGGCCGCGCGTACGTCATAAGTGTGCGGATGGACGGGCTGCGGCGGACGACGCGCCAGGCCCTGGGGGCGCGCCGGATTGGCGTTTCCGCCGCAGGTGAGGGCAGGATGCGTAGTCGGGCGCGAGGCGCTGTCATGGGACCCGGTTTCGGGGACTGTCAGCGGGTCCTGGCAGCATCGGCTTTGATCTCACGCCTCAATGGCAAGAAAACACGGGAGACAGATATGAACCGCAGTGAGCTGGTGGCCGCGATCGCAGAGCGCGCCGAGGTGACCCGCAAGGACGCCGACGCCATGGTGGCCGCCCTCGCCGAGGTCGCCGGGGAGGTCGTCAGCAAGGGCGACGAGAGGATCACCATTCCCGGCTTCCTGACCTTCGAGCGCACCCACCGCAAGGCGCGCTCCGCCCGCAACCCGCAGACCGGCGAGCCGATCCAGATTCCCGCTGGTTACAGCGTGAAGGTCACCGCCGGCTCCAAGCTCAAGGAAGCGGCCAAGGGCAAGTAACGCCCGCAGACCGAGGAGGAGGGCGGCCGGACCCAGCGGGGGCGGCCGCCCTTCGCCTGTCTGCGGGCGGGTGCTGCGCGGATACGCCGCGGGCGGCGGGGCTCAGCCGGCCGCGGCGGCGACGGCCGGGACGTCCGGCAGCTCCGCGCGGGCGCCGAGGTCCGCGAGCTTCTGCAGGAAGTTCTCGTAGCCGCGGTTGATCAGGTCGATGCCGTGCACCCGCGAGGTGCCCTGCGCCGCCAGCGCCGCGATGAGGTACGAGAAGCCGCCGCGCAGGTCCGGGATGACCAGGTCGGCGCCCTCCAGCTTCGTCGGCCCGGAGACGACCGCGGAGTGCAGGAAGTTGTGCTGCCCGAAGCGGCAGGGCGTGCCGCCCAGGCACTCGCGGTAGAGCTGGATGTGCGCACCCATCTGGTTGAGCGCGGAGGTGAAGCCGAGGCGCGACTCGTACACCGTCTCGTGCACGATCGACAGCCCCGACGCCTGCGTGAGGGCGACGACCAGCGGCTGCTGCCAGTCGGTCTGGAAGCCGGGGTGGACGTCGGTCTCCAGCGCGATGGCGTTCAGCGGGCCGCCCGGGTGCCAGAAGCGGATGCCGTCGTCGCCGATCTCGAAGGCGCCGCCGACCTTCCGGAAGGTGTTGAGGAACGTCATCATCGAGCGCTGCAGCGCGCCGCGCACGAAGATGTCGCCCTCGGTCGCCAGCGCCGCGGACGCCCAGGAGGCGGCCTCCAGCCGGTCCGGCAGGGCGCGGTGGGTGTAGCCGCCGAGCTTGTCGACGCCGGTGATGCGGATGGTCCTGTCGGTGTCCATCGCGATGATCGCGCCCATCTTCTGCAGTACGCAGATGAGGTCCTCGATCTCCGGCTCGACGGCCGCGTTGGACAGCTCGGTGACGCCCTCGGCCAGCACGGCCGTCAGCAGCACCTGCTCGGTGGCCCCCACCGACGGGTAGGGCAGCCGGATCTTCGTGCCGCGCAGCCGCTGGGGCGCCTCCAGGTACTGCCCGTCGGCGCGCTTGTCGATCCGGGCGCCGAACTGGCGCAGCACGTCGAAGTGGAAGTCGATGGGCCGGCCGCCGATGTCGCAGCCGCCGAGGCCCGGGATGAAGGCGTGGCCGAGGCGGTGCAGCAGCGGGCCGCAGAAGAGGATCGGGATCCGGGAGGAGCCCGCGTGCGCGTCGATGTCGGCGACGTGCGCGCTCTCGACGTGCGTCGGGTCGAGCACCAGCTCGCCCGGCTCCTCGCCGGGGCCGACGGTCACGCCGTGCAGCTGGAGCAGGCCCCGTACCACGCGCACGTCGCGGATGTCCGGGACGTTGCGCAGCCGACTGGGGGAGCTGCCGAGCAGCGCGGCCACCATCGCCTTGGGCACGAGGTTCTTGGCCCCGCGGACGTGGATCTCGCCCCTCAGGGGCGTACCGCCGTGGACGAGAAGAACATCGGCGCTGTCAGGAGCTGTCATGAGGCTCGCGATCCTGGAGACGGGCTGGGACAGACAGAAATGCTAATGCCCCGGATACCCCCCTCCCCCGGGCCGGGGCAGGGCGGGGAACGTCATGAATTCGCTACAGAAACGGAAGGGAGACGTGGGGGGACTCTGCGTACGGCGCACGGGTGCACAGGGTGACCGGGAGCTTGCGCGCCCGGCGTGGCCGACCGCGCCGGGCGCCGGGGGGCGAGCGGGGCGCGCACCCCCCACGGCGTCGTGTGCGGACCCCCTGGGTCAGGAGAGGCGGCCGGGGCCGCCGCGCGTGGCGCGCGGTGCGCGCATTGCCGTATTCCTCGGCCGTCCGCTCCCCACGCGCCCGTAACTGCGGGATCATGTCCGCATGACGGAGGTGTCATCCCTCACGGGCCGGTTGCTGGTCGCGACGCCGGCCCTGACCGATCCGAACTTCACCCGGACCGTGGTGCTCCTGCTCGACCACGACGAGGAGGGGTCGCTCGGCGTCGTGCTCAACCGCCCGACCCCCGTCGGCGTCGTCGACGTGCTCCAGGACTGGGCCGACCTCGCAGGCGACCCCGGCGTGGTCTTCCAGGGCGGCCCGGTCTCCCTCGACTCCGCGCTCGGCCTCGCGGTGGTCCCCGGCGACCAGGGCGGCGGTGTGCCCGGCGGTGAGGGCCCGCTCGGCTGGCGCCGGGTGCACGGCGCCATCGGCCTGGTCGACCTGGACGCCCCGCCCGAGCTGCTGGCGGCGGAGCTGGGCACGCTGCGGATCTTCGCGGGGTACGCGGGGTGGGGTCCCGGGCAGTTGGAGGAGGAGCTGGACGACGGCGCGTGGTACGTCGTGGAGTCCGAGCCCGGGGACGTGTCCTCGCCCGCTCCCGAGGGCCTGTGGCGGGCGGTGCTGCGGCGGCAGCGCAGCGAGCTGGCGATGGTCGCGACATATCCGGACGACCCGAGCCTGAACTGATCCGCGGTGCCGTCGGTACCCTTGGCCACCATGAGCACTCCTCTCCCCGAGCCCGAACGCGGAACCGGCACCGGCACCCTCGTCGAACCGACGCCGGAGGTGTCGCACGGCGACGGCGACCACGAGCGCTTCGCCCACTACGTCCAGAAGGACAAGATCATGGCCAGCGCGCTCGACGGCACCCCCGTCGTGGCGCTCTGCGGCAAGGTGTGGGTCCCGGGGCGCGATCCGAAGAAGTACCCCGTCTGCCCCATGTGCAAGGAGATCTACGAGTCCATGGGCGCCGGCGGCGGCAAGGACGGCGGCAAGGACGGCGGCAAGAAGAAGTAGCGGCATCCCGGCCGCGGCCCCGGGTCCCCGGTCCGCGGCCCTCCGTTCCGCTCCCGTTCCACCGCCGGAATGGTCTAGTCCAAGCCGCCTTCCTGGGGCAGGATGAGGTCATGGATCTCATCCCCGCGCCCAGCAGCGCCGCCCGCACCAGCGACACCGCGACCTTCGCCCTGGGCCAGGGCACCGTCCTCGCCGCAGGCGACGGCGCCGACGGCGTCGCCCGGTGGCTGCGCGCCGAGCTGGGCGCGGCCACCGGACTGCCGCTCGCCCCGGGAGACCCGGCCGGCGCCGCCGGGGCGGTCCGCCTGGACGTCGACCCCGCGCTCAGCCTCGCCGGCGGTCCCGCGGGCGCGGCCGGCGCCGAGGCGTACCGGCTGGAGATCGGCCCCGGCGGCGTGCACCTGACGGGCGGCGGCCCCGCCGGACTCTTCTGGGGCGCGCAGACCCTGCGCCAGCTCCTCGGCCCGCAGGCGTACCGCACCGCGCCCCTCGGCGAGCGCACCTGGGAGCTGCCGCACTGCCGCATCGAGGACGCCCCGCGGTTCGGCTGGCGCGGCTTCATGCTCGACGTCTCCCGGCACTTCCTCACCAAGCGCGAGGTGCTGCGCCACCTCGACCTCATGGCCGCGCACAAGCTCAACGTGCTGCACTTCCACCTCACCGACGACCAGGGCTGGCGCATCGAGATCAAGCGCCACCCCAAGCTCACCGAGGACGCCTCCTGGCGCCCGCGCACCAAGGTCGGCCACCGCGCCTCCGACATCTGGGACGAGCGCCCGCACGGCGGCTTCTACACCCAGGACGACCTCCGCGAGATCGTCGCGTACGCCGCCGCCCGGCACATCACCGTCGTCCCGGAGATCGACATCCCCGGCCACTCGCAGGCCGCCATCCACGCCTACCCCTGGCTCGGCAACACCGACGTCGTCGACACCGCGGCGCTCGACGTCTGGGGCGACTGGGGCGTCTCGGAGAACGTCCTCGCGCCCACCGACGACGTGCTGCGCTTCTACGAGGGCGTCTTCGAGGAGGTGCTCGACCTCTTCCCGTCCACGTTCGTACACGTCGGCGGCGACGAGTGCCCCAAGCACCAGTGGAAGGCGTCGCCCGCCGCCCAGGCCCGCATCCGCGAACTCGGCCTGGCCGACGAGGACGAGCTGCAGTCGTGGTTCATCCGGCACTTCGACCGCTGGCTCGCCGACCGCGGCCGGCGCCTCATCGGCTGGGACGAGATCCTCGAAGGCGGCCTCGCCGACGGCGCCACCGTCTCCTCCTGGCGCGGCTACGCCGGCGGCATCGCCGCGGCGCAGGCCGGCCACGACGTCGTGATGTGTCCGGAGCAGCAGGTGTACCTCAACTACCGCGAATCGGGCGCCCCGGACGAGCCGGTGCCGATCGCCCAGGTGCGTACGCTGGAGGACTTCTACCGCTTCGAGCCCGTGCCGCCGCAGCTCGACGGCGCCGCGGCGGAGCACGTCATCGGCACCCAGGCCAACGTCTGGAGCGAGGTGCTGGAGAGCCCGCAGCGCTTCGACTACCAGGTGTATCCCCGCCTCGCCGCCTTCGCCGAGGTCGCCTGGTCCGCCCTGCCGCCGTCCGCCGAGCGGGACTTCGCCGGCTTCACGGCCCGCATGGAGGAGCACTACGCGCGCCTCGACGCCCTCGGCGTCGACTACCGCCCGCCCGGCGGCCCGCGGCCGTGGCAGCAGCGCCCCGGGGTGCTCGGACGCCCGATCGAAGGGCCGCCCCCGATCGTGTGAGGCCGACGGCAGCCCCGGAAGTCGTACAAGCCTCCCCGAAGAGTGACAATCCCCACTCGGCGCCGAGCAGGTCCCAATCCGGGCCCGCGAGTTGGGCGCCGAGCGGGGTACGCTCGTGTTCTTCCGCGCCGCCGGAGGCGGCCCCGGACCGTGACGGATGTGCCAGAGTTGCCACGTCCCGGCCGGGAGCCCGTACCGTACGGCGGAACGGCCGGAACTCCTGGGGGACACTGCGGAAGGGGCAGCCGGGTTGACCACTCATGCACCGCAGGCCGCGCAGACGGTGGTGCTGCCGGACTCGCTCGACGAAGCGGTCGCGGCGCTCACCGCCATGCCCGCCGCCGTGCCCGTCGCCGGCGGGACCGACCTGATGGCAGCCGTCAACGCGGGCCTGCTGCGCCCCTCCGCGCTCGTCGGCCTCGGCCGCATCAGCGAGCTGCGCGGCTGGCACTACCAGGACGGCGCCGCCCTCCTCGGCAGCGGCCTGACCCACGCGCGCATCGGACGGCCCGACTTCGCCGCGCTCATCCCGGCGCTCGCCGCCGCCGCGCGCGCCGCCGGGCCGCCCCAGGTGCGCAACGCGGGCACGCTCGGCGGCAACATCGCCTCCGCCGACCGCACCGGCGACGCGCTGCCGGTCCTCGCCGCGCTCGACGCCACCGTGCTCATCGCCGAGCCCGCCGGCGGGCACCGCGAGATCCCGGTCAGCCATCTGCTCGCGGGCGTGGAGATGCTGCGCACCGGCGAGCTGATCGCGTTCGTACGGGCGCCGCTGCTGCACGCGCCGCAGGTGTTCCTCAAGGCAACGGGCCGCACGGGGCCGGGGCGCGCGGCCGCCTCGGTCGCGTTGGTGCTCGATCCGGCGCGCCGCGCGGTGCGGTGCGCCGTCGGCGCGGTGGCGCCCGCGCCGCTGCGGCCGATGGAGGCCGAGCAGTGGGTCGCAGGACTGATGGACTGGGACGGCCACCGCGGGCTGCCGCCCGAGGCGCTGGCCGCCTTCGGCGACTACGTCGCCGCCGCGTGCATCCCCGACCCGCCGCCCGGCGCGGAGGGCGAGGAGCCGCCGCGGCTGCCGGCGGCGGCGCTGCACCTGCGGCGTACGGTGTCGGCGCTGGCGCGCCGGGCACTGGGGAGGGCGCTGTCGTGAGCCGGGAAAATGGGGACGACCAGCAGCCGCAGTACGGCACCGGAGGCTGGCAGCCGATGCCGCAGGGCGCGGACGGCGACCCGGACGCCACGGCGTTCGTGCAGTTGCCGCCGGAGGTGTTCCCCGAGGCGGACACGGGCGTGCCGCTCGCGGCGCCGGGGCACGGGTACGTACCGCCGCCGATAGCGGTTCCGGCGACCGACCCGGGGCAGACGGGGCAGTTCCAGATCCCGGAGGGGCTGAGCGGGCAGACGGCCGCGGCGGCCGCGGAGGGGTACGCGCAGGAAGAGCCGTACGGGTACGGGCAGACGGCCGCGGACCAGGGGCAGACCCCGGGCGACGGCCAGGGACAGGGACACGACCACGGCCGGGCGCGCCGGGCCGGGGCCGGGCCCGGCGGCTTCGGGCAGGCCGGCATGCGCGCGGTGGCGGAGAGCCGCCGGGCGGCGCTCGCCGAGGAGGCCGAGGGGTACGCGCAGGGCGCGTACGGGGCGCAGCCCGACGCGGGCAGGACCGGCGCGCAGCCCTGGAGCCCGGACCAGCCCTACCCCGCGGAGCACGACCCGGCGGCCGGTACGGGCGGCTGGCCGGGGGCCGCCGCGCACGCCGACCCCGGCGACGGCCCGTACGGCGAGGTCCCCCCGGGCCACGCCCAGCACCCCGCCGACGGCGAAGGGCCGCCCGCGGAGGGGCAGATCAGCGCCTGGCGCTCGGTGCGGCAGGACGGCGACGGCGGGACGTCGCCGGGCTGGTCGATCCCGACCGCCTCCGACGACCTGCCGGAGGACTCCGGCGAGTACGCGCTGCACGACCGCCCCGCGGGCGCCGGGCAGCCGGACGGCGGTGCGCGGGAGCACGCGGCGCCGGAGGCGGAGGCGGGCGGCGTACCGCAGCCGCCGGAGGCGGACGAAGCGGTCCCGGCCGCCCCCGCCGAGCCGGCCGCCGCCGAACCGGAACCGCTGCCCGAGCCGGCCCCGGCCGGCGCCCTGCCGCCGGACGAACACCCCCTCGCCTCGTACGTGCTGCGCGTCAACGGCGCCGACCGCCCGGTGACCGGCGCGTGGATCGGGGAGTCCCTGCTGTACGTGCTGCGCGAGCGGCTCGGCCTCGCCGGCGCCAAGGACGGCTGCTCGCAGGGCGAGTGCGGCGCGTGCTCGGTGAAGGTCGACGGCCGGCTCGTGGCTGCGTGCCTGGTGCCGGCGGCGACGGCCGCGGGCGCCGAGATCCGCACCGTCGAGGGCCTGGCTGACCAGGGCGTGCACTCCGACGTCCAGCGGGCGCTGGCCGCGTCGGGCGCGGTGCAGTGCGGGTTCTGCGTGCCGGGCCTGGCGATGACGGTGCACGACCTGCTGGAGGGCAACCACACGCCGAGCGACCTGGAGGCCCGCCAGGCGCTCAGCGGCAACCTGTGCCGTTGCACCGGCTACCGCGCGGTGCTCGACGCCGTCCAGGAGGTCATCGCGGGCCGCCGCGCCCCGGACACCGACCCGCCGGACACCGCCGGCGTTCCGGACGACGCCGAGCGCGCCCGAATCCCGCAGCAGGCGGGCCCGGGCGAAGGCGGCGCCCACCCCGCCCCGGACACCGTCCGCATGCCCCCGCCCCGCCCCCCGAACCCCCACGAGGGAGGCCCCCGGTGACGCCCTCCACGAACCCCGGGCCCGCCGCCTCCGCCGTGCCCGAGGGCCCTCGCCACCACCGTCGGAGCAGGAGGGAATCCGCCCCGTGAACCCCTCCCAGGAGCGCACCGCCGCGCCCTCCGCGACCACCGCCGTCCCCCCCGCAGAACCGGAGGGCCACGGCATCGGCGCGTCCCTCCCCGCCACCGACCTCGCCGCCAAGACCGAGGGCACCTTCCCGTACGCCGCCGACCTGTGGGCCGAGGGCCTGCTGTGGGCCGCGCTGCACCGCTCCCCGCACGCGCACGCGCGGATCGTCTCCGTCGACACCTCCGCCGCCGAGGCCATGCCCGGCGTCCGCGTCGTCGTCACCCACCGCGACCTGCCCGACGCCGCCGACCACGGCCGCGGCGTACGCGACCGGCCCGTCTTCGCGCACGACGTCGTACGGCACCACGGCGAGCCCGTCGCCGCCGTCGCCGCCGACCACCCCGACACCGCGCGGCTGGCCGCCGCCGCCATCGCCGTCGAGTACGAGCTGCTCGACCCCGTGACCGACCCGCAGGCCGCCTTCGAGGCCGAGCCCCTGCACCCCGACGGCAACCTGATCCGGCACATCCCCCTGCGCTACGGCGACCCGCAGGCCGCCGGCGAGGTCGTCGTCGAGGGCACGTACCGCATCGGCCGCCAGGACCCCGCGCCCATCGGCGCCGAGGCCGGGCTCGCCGTGCCGCGCCCCGACGGCGGCGTGGAGATCTACGCCGCCGCCACCGACCCCCACTCCGTGCGCGACCAGGTCTCCGCCTGCCTGGGGCTGGCCGCGGACCGGGTCAAGGTCGTCGTCACCGGCGTCCCCGGCGCCACCGGCGACCGCGAGGACGGCTCCATGCAGCTCCCTCTGGGGCTCCTCGCGCTGCGCACCGGCTCGCCCGTGAAGCTGCTCGCCACGCGCGAGGAGTCCTTCCTCGGCCATGCCCACCGCCACCCCACCCTGCTGCGCTACCGGCACCACGCCGACGCCCGCGGCAAGCTCGTCAAGGTCGAGGCGCAGATCCTCATGGACGGCGGCGCCTACGCCGACACCTCCGCCGACGCGCTGGCCGCCGCGGTGTCGTTCTCCTGCGGCCCGTACGTCGTCCCCCACGCCTTCGTCGACGGCTGGGTGGTCCGTACGAACAACCCGCCGTCCGGCCACGTCCGCGGCGAGGGCGCCATGCAGGTCTGCGCCGCGTACGAGGGGCAGATGGACAAGCTCGCCGCGGCGCTCGGCATGGAACCCGCCGAGCTGCGCGCGCGCAACGTGATGGCCACCGGCGACCTGCTGCCCACCGGCCAGACCGTCACCTGTCCCGCGCCCGTCGCCGAACTCCTCACCGCCGTACGCGAGGCGCCGCTGCCGCCCGAGGACCCCGGGGAGCGGGCCCTGCTGCCCGGCGGCCCCGAGGGCGCGGGCGAGCCGGGCGTCGTGCGCCGGGGCGTGGGCTACGGGCTGGGCATGGTGCACATGCTGGGCGCCGAGGGCGCCGACGAGGTGGCCACCGCGACCGTCCGCGTCAGCGGCGGCGCCGCCACCGTCATCTGCGCCGCCGTCGAGACCGGCCAGGGCTTCGCCACGCTGGCGCGGCAGATCGTGCAGGAGGTCCTCGGCGTCGACGAGGTGCACACCGCGCCCGTCGACACCGACCAGCCCACCGCGGGCCCCGCCTGCCACGGGCGGCACACCTGGGTCTCGGGCGGCGCGGTGGAGCGGGCCGCGAAGATGGTCCGTACGCAGCTCCTCCAGCCGCTGGCGCAGAAGTTCGGCATGTCCGCGGAGCTGCTGACGATCGCCGACGGCAAGATCACGTCGTACGACGGCGTGCTGTCGACGACCGTCGCGGAGGCGCTGGAGGGCAAGGAGCTATGGGCCACGGCGCAGTGCCGCCCGCACCCGACGGAGCCGCTGGACGCCAACGGGCAGGGCGACGCGTTCGTGGGCATGGCGTTCTGCGCGGTGCGCGCGGTGGTGGACGTGGACGTGGAGCTGGGCGCGGTGCGGGTGGTGGAGATGGCCGTCGCGCAGGACGTCGGCAAGGTCCTCAACCCGCGGCAGCTCGCGGCCCGGATCGAGGCCGGCGTCACGCAGGGCGTGGGCGCGGCGCTGATGGAGAACCTCCGTACGAACAAGGGCATCGTCCGCCGCCCCGACCTCACCGGCTATCCGCTGCCCACGGCGCTCGACGCGCCGGACGTGCGGATCGTGAAGCTGGTCGAGGAGCGGGACGTGGTGGCCCCGTTCGGCGCGAAGGCGGCGAGCGCGGCGCCGGTGGTCACGTCGCCGGCGGCGATCGCGGCGGCGGTGCGGGCGGCGACGGGGCGGCCGGTGAGCCGGCTGCCGATCCGGCCGCAGTCGGCCGCGGTGCAGTAGCGGCGGCGTAGCGGTGCAGTAGCCGTGCAGTAGGGGGCACCTTCGGGGGCGTCGGCCACCAATGCCCGTTATGTGGATCATGAGGCGATACGGTCCGCGGGAAGAGCCGCGGCCGTACGCACCACCCCGCTGTACGCACCCCCCGTCGTACGTACCCCCGCCGTACGGCCGAGACGTGCTCCTCCGGGGCCTCTCCCCGCCCCGCCGCCCTCCCCGAGCCGCGCAGGCAAGGAGCACCCATGAAGACCTCCGACCGGCCCACCCCGCCGACCTCCTCGTCCCCGCTGACCCCGCAGGTCACGATGACCCTCGCCGCGCTCGCCGCCACCGCGGCGACCCCGCGGCCCTCGGGGGAGACGGTGGCGGAGCAGACCGTACGTGTCCGGAGCGGCATCGAGACGCAACTGGCGAACTCCCCGGTCGTCGCGGGCTGGCAGCTGCTGTGGCTGGCCATCAGCCCGGACAACGCCAACCTCGTCTACGTCGCCCTCAACACCGACGGCTCGAACCAGGTCGCCGTCGTCGTCCGCGGCACCGTCGACAACCCGGCGGACATGCTCGAAGACCTCGACGTCGGCACGCTGGTGACGTTCACCCCGGCGGGCGGGGCGGAGCCGCTGGCCGTCTCGGCGGGCGCGATGGCGGCGTTCACACAGGTCACCACGGCGCGCGGGGCGGTGGGGCTGCCGGCGGAGGCCCCGGCCGGCGGGGACGGTCCGATCCCCCTGATGGCCACGCTCACGGAGGAACTCGGCACCCTCCTCCAGAACCTCCCGCCCTCGCCGCAGCCCGCCGTCTGCCTCATCGGGCACAGCCTCGGCGGCTGCGTCGCCACCATGCTGGCGCCGTACCTCCAGGCGTACGACTGGCCGGCGAACCCGCCGCGGCTCGGGCTCGTCACGTACGCCGCGCCGACCGCGGGCCTCCAGGGCTTCGCGGACTACGTCGACTCCCTGCCCTGGAGCCCGTACGAGCGCCACGTGAACGCCTACGACCTGGTCCCGCTGGCCTGGTCGGACCTGACGGCGGCCATGTCCTGGTACCCGCCGCCGGGGCCGACGGCGACCGACGAGGTGAAGGCACTGCTGCTCACGATCGACGGGTTCCGGAAGGGCAACGTCTACGTCCAGCCCGCCGCGAACGACCCCGTCACGGTGAACCCGAACTACCAGACCCACGACCCGGCGCTCGTCAACCAGACGAGGGCGGACTTCCTCGGCCAGGTCGCGTACCAGCACGCCAACGCCACGTACCTCGCCCTGCTGGACGCCCCGCCCCTGACCGCCGGACCGGTGGTGACCGGCCTGAGCCCCACCACGGGGGGCGACGGCACGCAGGTCTCCCTCACCGGCAGCGGCTTCGACTCGTACACCGCCGTCGACTTCGGCACGGTGCCGTGCACGGACTTCACCGTCGACTCCGCCACCGCCATCACGGCCTACGTCCCCGAGGGCGCCGGCATCGCCGACGTCCGCGTCACCAACCTCCTCGGCACGTCCCCCGCCATCCCGGCGGCCCGCTTCGCGTACGGCCCGACCGCCCCGGTGGCGATCACCTCGATCTCCCCGGCCCGCGGCAGGGTCGACACGAAGGTCACGATCAAAGGCACCGGCTTCACCCGGAGCGCCAAGGTCCTCTTCAGGAACCACGCCTCGGCCCACGTCGACCACGAGTCCTCCACCCAACTCACGGCCAGGGCCCCGCGCCACCTCCCGACGGACCCGGCGACGGTGGACATCGTGATCGACACAGGCTTGGCCACGTCCCCGAGGGGCCCGTACGACGAGTTCACCTACGGCGACTGAGTCCGGCCTGCGGCCGGGCAGAGCACCCGGCTGTCGTTTTCGTCCAAGACGGCCGCGGCGGCCGCGATCTAGCGTGGTCCAGCAGCTCGCCCGATCATGAGGAGAAAGCACCATGCGTGACCTGGTCTACACCGCCTTCATATCGCTCGACGGCGTCGTGGACTCGCCGGGGGGCGGGCCGGGGGAGGAGCACCGCAGCGGCGGATGGGTGGTCAACGATCTCGAGTTCGTGCCGGAGGCCTGGTCGCTGAAGGGCGAGGAACTGGCCGACACCACGGCGCTGATGTTCGGCCGCCGCAGCTACGAGGCGTTCGCGCCGGTCTGGCCCGGCTCGGAGGACCACGCCGACTACAGGGAACTGCCCAAGTACGTGGTGTCGACCACGCTGTCCGACGACGCCCTCGTCGACGGGTGGGGGCCGACGACCATCCTGCGTTCGACCGAGGACGTCGCCGCGCTCAAGGAGGGCGAGGGCGGCGCGATCTTCATCCACGGGAGCGCGGAGCTGGCCCGGCGGCTGTCGGACGCGGGGCTGATCGACCAGTACAACCTGCTCGTCTTCCCCGTGCTGCTCGGTGCCGGGAAAAGCCTGTTCGGCCGGGCCGACCGCGACAAGCAGATGCTGACGCTGCGGGAGTCGGAGAGCTACTCGAACGGGATCCTGAAGCTGGTCTACGACGTCAGGCGCTGATCCGGATGGAGGGCGATCGCGCCGCCGACGCCCTCGCGCAACTGCGTTGCGGTGCGCCCGACGTAGGAGCGCAGCGCCCGGGCCAGGTGCGGCTCGTCGTAGTAGTCGAGCTTGGCGACGACGGAAGCGGCCGGGTCGCCGAGCGCCAGCAACTCCGCCGCGGTGCGGGCCCGCTCGATCTGCCGGACGGCCTTCCGCGTCAGCCCGGTCGTGGCGCGGAACCGGCGTTCGACCGTGCGCGCCGACACGGCCGGGCGGTGCCCCCGCAGCACCTCGGCGACGAGCGGGTCGCGGACCACGATCCCGGCCCGGACGAGCCGCTCGACCAGGGCCTCGGCGTCGTCGGCACGAGGTGTCTCCCAGGGCGCACCGTCCAGCCGGAACGTCCGGCGGGTGGTGTCGGGCAGCGCGATGCCGCCGTCGACCAGCGCCGGCGTGGGCACGGCCCGCAACGAGGTGCCGAGGGCGAACTCGATGCCGGTGAAGACCGCGCCCTCCGGCACGGGCGCCGTGCCGGTCCGGGTCTCGGGTCCGGTGACGGCCGCGTACGCCCGGCCGTCCTGCCGCCAGAACACCAGGCCCCAGTGCACCCCTGCGACGGACGTCATCGCCGTGACCTGCTCGCTCGTGCAGGTCCACACGGTGTCGACCCAGGGCGAGTCGGACCGGCGCGTCGCGAAGCGGAGTTCCACGGGCAGAGAATACGCCGCGCGACAGCCGCGGCGAAGGCCCGGAACCCGCGGACCACCAGGTAGAACGCCCAAGACGGAACCGGAGCCGGACGCACGAGGAGGGCGGCACCCCACCGGGTGCCGCCCTCGTCGTGCGGCTGGTCGGAGGCTCGCCTTATGCCGCGGGAACCGGCGGTCGTGGTCAGCATGGTCCGTCCCATCCGGCGGCCGTTCGGAGAACGGTGAGCCTGGTCGCGGGGGCGGCGCAGAAGCGCGCATCCTTGGTCGCCGCGTACGGGCCTCGTGGACAACGAAGTACGGCCCGGAGGCCAGTGGTTGACAAGATGCATCATGTGCGCAAGATTTGCAGATACTGCATAGTCCATTCATCATGGCAATCGCGCCTGCGGAGGACGACGATGTTCACCCCATTGCGACCGCTCGCGTCTGCCGCGCTGCTCCTGGCATTCGTGGCGCCAGCTCCCACCTACGCGGCGAGCTCCGCTGCAGCGCCTGCCCCAGGCTCTCGTCCGGTCATCACGGAGACACCGAACCAGATCACCGTCACGGCGTCCGCGTACTCGATGACGGTCACCAAGTCCGGTTTCCGCTACGGGTTCGCCGGTCCCGACGGCAAGGTGACCCTGCCACCACACGCTGAGTCCGGGCTCCGGGTCCGGGCCAACGGCGCCGGCGCCTTCGCGGACGCCGTCGATACCCGGCTGGTGAACAAACCCTCCGCGGCGACGGCCGTCCTGGACGTCACCCTGTCCGACGACTCTGTCGCACGGGTGCAACTGCGCCCGACCGCCACGACGGTTCGCATCAAGGTCGAGGACGTCGACGAGCCGGCGACCATCGACCTCCGCACCGGGCCGGTCGACGGACCTGCCTACGGGCTGGGAGACCACGGCTCGATCGAGAACGGTCAGCCGGTTCAGGGCACCCCGTGCAGCGGCAAGGTCGAGGCACGCTCTACGACCGATCTCCGCGGCCTCGCACTCGACAACATCACCAATCAGGGTTCCTGCAAGCGTTTCGTCTCCACGTTCACGGTCTTCCCGGCCCAGGGCACAGCGGAGGTCCTGTTCGACGAAGGCCAGAAACGGTTCGGGTTGAACGAGAGCGAGAACCGGCTTGGCGTCGACGGTGCTGACGGTGTGGACGCGCTCCACTACCTCCTCGGTGGGGACCTGAAGCAGGTCTATGCCGACTACCGAGAGCTTCAGCGCGACCACGGCTACCAGGACGTGCTTCCGAACCCGAGGATGTTCGAGCTGGGCTGGGAGGCCTACGGCGCGCTGGGCTGGAACACCTACCAGGAGTCGGTGACGAAGACGGTCAAGGGCTTCGCCGACCACGGTTACCCGCTGAAGTGGGGCGTCGTCGGTTCAGGCTTCTGGCCCGGACCGCGCGGCGTCCCAACCGAGGGCACCACGAACAGCTTCGGCATGTGGGACGACACATTCGAACCGGGACGGGAGGACGCCCAGCCCGGGCTGCCGAACCCGCGCTACCCGGACCCGGACTCGCTGAAGCGGCTGTTCGCCGAAAACGACATGTCGCTCCTCCTGGGCGCCCGGAACAACTTTCCGGCGACCAAGGACGACGGAGGCAACTACAACCCGGTGACCGACGGGCCATTCGTGCCCGAGGCAATGGACAAGGGCTACCTCGTGAAGGACGACGACGACTCCCCCACCGTCCTCACCCGGACCCAGTTCCCCAGTGGCGCCAGCTACGTGCTCGACGGCTCGAACGCCGAGGCCGTCGACTGGTTCGTCGACGAGTCCCGGGCGTGGGGTGTCGACGGGTTCAAGGAGGACGCCATGCTCTACGAACCCGACCTGCACCTCGACGGCAACTGGAACCCGCTCCAGGAAGCGCTGCACGACGACGGCAACCTGATGATGGTGCGCAATGCCGCGTACGCCGTGCCCGGCGATGTCCTCCGGATCAACGACACGATCTACGGGACCGGCGATGTCTACCACGAAGACCCCGACCGGATGCCGGTCAATCTGCTGAACATGGCGGCGTCGGGAGCCGCCAACCTGTCACCGGACATCATCGGCGGGACGCCGGGACCGTCACTGTCGGATCCGGCCTATCAGTCGTACTTCATACGTAACGCGCAGTTCAACGCGATGGCGCCGGTGATGACGTTCGGGAAGGGGCCCTGGGAGCTCGGCCGCTCCGACTATGCGGCGTCGGTCAAGAAGCTGGCGTTGTGGCACGACGCCCTCCACCCCTACATCTACGACGCCGTCGTGGACGGCCACGAGTCGGGGTTCCCACACGCCATGACCCCGCTCCCGATCGCGTATCCGGATGACCCGAACACCTACGACCTGGCCAACGACAAGACCCGGCAGTACGAGTGGATGATTGGCGAGTCGTTGCTCGCAACGCCGGTCTTCGGTTCCGACTTCGAGACGGCGGCGTCGAGGGACGTGTACCTGCCGGCCGGGAAATGGATCGACGTCAGCACCGGGGCCACGTTCACCGGTCCGACGACGTTGAAGGACTACGCGATCGGCACCGACCGAGTGCCCGCGTTCGCTGGTGGCAAGGGCGTCGTGGTGACCCGTGGCAAAGCGGGGATGCGCGCCGAGGTCTATCCGATCGCCACCGATTCGACCTACGAGTGGACCAACGGATCGGATCGCTCTGCCATCGTCAACGCGAATACCGGCTGGGACCCCGAGTCGCTGGTCATCACGGACACGACCACCGGCGAGTCCGTCAAAGCAACCCTCGACCAGACCACCGGGGCGGTCCGGTTCCCGATTGCACCCGGACATGACTACAAGCTGACCGGTGGCGGCGACGCCGAGCACTCCATCCCGCTGCCCCACGCAGCTCCGGCGTCGGCACCGGACCCCGTCGCCGTTGTCACGGACGACGCGGGCACGTCGCTTTCCTGGCCCGAGGTCGACGATGCCCGGCACTACGTCGTCGGAGTCGACGGCAGTGAGCGGTGTCTCTCCGGCGTGGTCGGCTCGACCGACGGGACTACGCTCCCTCTCGGGACGTCGAAGACCGGTGGCACCTACACGGTGTCCGCGGTCAACGAGCTCGGGTCCGGTCCGGCGTCGAAACCGGTCACCGTCGCCCCCACCGACAACGGATCCGCCGTGGTCACGGTCACCGACGAGGGTTCCCCGCCGCGGTGCGACCCGGACCGTCCGGCGTATGCGGAGTCCGGGACATGGCAGGGGAGTTCGTTGTCGGGCTTCGACGGCACGAAGTCCCGGTTCACCCGGACCGGCGGGGATACGGCGACCTGGACCGCGGACCTCGCCACGCAGACGTACGACGTGTCGGTCTGGTTCCCGCGCGCTACCAACAGCGCCGCCGAGGTGACGTACACCGTCCATCACGCCGACGGTGACACCGACGTGTCTCTACCCCAGGCCGACGCCGGCGATGCCTGGCTGTCGCTGGGCGAGTTCGGTTTCACCGACTCCGAGCCGGCGTCGGTGACGATCACTGCCGGCGACGGAGTAAGCCGGACCGACGCCGTCCGCTTCACCCCGGCGGTGGACGACCCTCCGCATCCGGGCACCGGCACCTGGACAGCCTCGTCGTCACTGCTGGAGGACATCACGATCTCCGGTCAGACGGTCCGCAACGTCGTGCATACCAGCATCGGTGGCTCGGGTCTGCGCATCCGGCTGACCAATGCCTTCGGACAAGGTCCGGTGAAGTTCGGCTCGGTGACGGTCGGTGCGCAGAAGTCCGGAGCGGACCTGCTTGACGGAAGCGTGAGCGACGTGACCTTCGGTGGAGCACCCGCGATCACCATTCCCGTCGGCGGTTCAGCGGTCAGCGACCCGGTCGACGGGACGTGGGAACCGGAGTCCGACGTGGTGGTCAGTGCGTATGTTCCGGATGACGTCCAGACCGTGACAGGACATCTGCGCCCCACGGCTACCTCCTACCTGGGCGACGGCGACCACACCGCAGATACCGACGGCGCCGCCTACACCGGTGAACTCAACCACTGGCTATGGCTCGACAGGGTGTCGTTCGACTCGACCGACGCCAGCGGCGCGGTCGCCGTGATGGGCGATTCGCTGACCGACGGCGGCGGGGACGTACCGGATACCAATCTGCGTTGGACCGACCATCTGGCCCGGCGGATCCTCCGAGAGCTGCCCTCTGACGAGCAGATGGGCGTCCTGAACGCTGGGATGTCCGGAAACCGGATCTTGTACGACGGTTACGGGCCGCGGGCCCTGGATCGCCTCGACCGGGACGTTCTCGACCAACCCGGGGTGCGGACGCTGCTGCTGTTCCAGGGCATCAACGACGTGTCACGCAGCGTCACCGCGGCCGGCCCGCTGATCGACGGCATCGACGAGATCATCAACCGAGCCCACGATCGCGGTCTACGCGTCGTCGTTGCCACCCTGGCTCCGTTCGAGGGCTCGTCGACGTACACCGAGGAGAAGGAATCCGTCCGTCAGGCCGTGAATGCCCACATCCGCGACGATTCCGCGGCTGACGCCGTGGTCGACTTCGACATCGCCCTGGCCGACCCGGAGCACCCTCTCCGGCTCGCCCCGCAATACGACAAAGGCGACCATCTGCATCCGAGCGACGCAGGTCGCGAACGGCTGGCCGAGGTCGTTGATCTAGCGTCCCTGCGTCCGTGATCTTCCGGCTCGATGACGATGGAGTTCCCATGCGCCGACTCATGAGCAGGAGATCTGCCGCCCCGGTTCTCACTGTCGTCCTGACGACCGCCGTGCTGTCAGGGCCGGCGACGGCTGAATCGGCGACTGACACGACGGACGTTCTCGATAGCGGTGAGGTCCTCGTGGTGCGGGGCGGCACGTATGACCTGCGGATCGTCAAGGACGGATTCCGGTATTCGTTTCTCGATCCATCCGGCGCCGAGATCGTTCCACCTCACGCTGACTCCGGGCTCCGGTTCCGCGCCCAGGGCGCCACGGGGTTCGTCGATGCAGTCGACGCTGATCTGGTCTCGGCCCCGCACGCCAGGAAGCCGCTGTTCGACGTCGCGCTCGAGGACGGATCGCGCCTCAAGGTTCGGATTCACCCATCCGGCAGTTCGGCCCGGTTCTCGATCGAGGATCTTCCGGGCGACGGCGGCGCGATAGATTTCCGCGTCGGCGGTGTCGCTCCCGCGTACGGCCTCGGCGACCACGGCGCCTGGGCGGACGACTCCGGCGAGCAGGGCGAGTCGTGCAACAGCCGAGTGAAGGCACGCCCGTCCACCGAGCTGACCGGCCTCGTGCTCGACGATGTCACCAACGGCGGCAGCTGCCAGCGCTTCATCAGCAACTTCACCGTGTTCCCGAAGCAGCGCTTCGGGCAGGTGCTGTTCGAAGACGGTCAGAAGCGGGTCGGCCTTACCGACACCGAAACCCGCCTCGGAGCAGCCGGTGTCGATCGCATCGACGGCCTCCACTACTTCGTCGGAGCCGACCTCGAACAGGTGTACGGCGACTACCGGCGCGCCCGTCACCAGCACGGGTACCAGGACGCGCGCCCGAACCCGGAGATCTTCGGCCTGGGCTGGGAAGCGTTCGGGGCGCTGAGCTGGGACACCTACCAATCCTCGGTGACCGGGACCGTCCAACGGTTCATCGACGAGGGCTATCCGCTGTCGTGGGGCGTCGTCGGCTCGGGGTTCTGGCCCGGAGAGCGGAGTACTCCCGACGAAGGCACCACGAACAGCTTCGGGATGTGGGACGACACCGCCGAACCAGGCCGGGACGACGGACTTCCGAACCCCCGCTATCCCGACCCGGAGACGCTGAAGGCGTTCTTCGCCGACAACGACGTCAAGCTTCTCCTCGGCGCCCGCAACAACTTCAAGGCGCTGCCGTCCGACGGTGGGAACCTCGTCGAGAAGAACGACGGTCCGTTCGTGCACGAAGCGATCAAGAAGGGATACCTGATCAAGGACCCGGACGGGTCGCCGACCGTGGTGACGAAGGCGGTCTTCCCCGACGGCCACAGCTATGTGCTCGACGGGTCCGATCCGAAGGCGGTCGACTGGTTCATCGAGCAGGTGAAGGCGTGGGACGTCGACGGGTGGAAGGAAGACGCCATGCTCTACACACCCCGGCTGCATCAGGACGCCACCTGGAACCCGGTCCTCAAGGCGATGCACGACGCCGGCGACCTCGTGATGGCGAGGAACGCCGCGTACTCGCTCCCGGGCGACACGCTGCGGATCAACGACACGATCTACGGGACCGGCGAGAACTTCCACACCGATCCGGACCGGATGCCGGTCAATCTGCTGAACTACGCCGCGAGCGGCATCGCGAGCCTGTACCCCGACTACGTGGGCGGCACACCCCAGGTCCCGATGGACGATCCGTCGTATGCGAAGTACTACGTGCGAAACGCTCAGCTCGGCGCGCTCAATCCGGTGATGGCGTTCGGCCGCGGGCCCTGGGAGTCGGGCCGCGAGGACTATTCCGATGCGGTGAAGAAGATGGCGCTCTGGCACGAGTCGATGCGGCCCTATATCTACGACGCCGCCTTGGACGGACATCGGACGGGCTTCCCGTCGGCCATGACCCCGCTGCCGATCGCATACCCAGACGACGAAAACACCTACGGCCTCGCCAACAACACCACCCGGCAGTACGAGTGGATGTTCGGCGAGTCCGTTCTGGCGACCCCGGTGTTCGGCGCCGACTTCGAGACCGCGACGTCGCGCGACGTATATCTCCCGGCCGGAAAGTGGATCGACATCGAGACCGGTTCGGTCTTCCGCGGTCCGACGACCCTGAAGGATTACGCCATCGGTTACGACCGGGTGCCGGCGTTCGTCGGCGGTAAGGGTGTGACCGTCACCGGCTCGGGCGGCGACCTGCGGGCGCACGTGTACCCGATCCAGACGGGCTCGGCCTACGAATTCACCGACAGTGAGGACACCTCGCGTATCCGGAACGACAACACCGGATGGGACACCGATTCCCTCACCGTCACCGACACCTCGACGCGCAAGGTCGTGGAGTTCGACGTCGATCCGGTCACAGGTGCCCTGTCGTTCCCGATCACGGCCGGTCATGACTACCGGCTCACGGGGGGCGGCAGCGCGGAACACACCGTGCCGGTCGATACCGAACTGCCCGACCAGGTCACCGGCCTGTCGCACGACGACGCGGACGGCTTGACGGCCCTGCGATGGAACGCTGCGGCCGGCGCCCGTGCGTACGTGGTGTCGGCCAGTGGCCACGGCGCGTGCCCCAGCGACGAAGAGGTCGTCCTCGGGGCAACGACCGGCGCGGTCGAACTGACCCTCGGCGCGACTGAGTTCGCAGGTGGGACTTATCGGGTCCAGGCGATCAACAACGTCGGTACCGGCCCGCACTCCGAGCGCCACACCGTGGATCCGCCGCCGGACGACGGCGGGTCCGGCGTGGTTACGGTCACCAACGAGGGCGACCCTCCGACGTGCGACCCGGACCGTCCGGCGTATGCAGAGACCGGAACGTGGGCGAGAAGCGCCGAGTCGGGCTTCGACGGCACGCCGTCCCGGTTCACCCGGACCGGCGGGGACACAGCGACCTGGACGACTGGCGTCGCCAGGCAGACGTACGACGTGTCGGTCTGGTTCCCACGCGCCACCAACAGCGCCGCCGAGGTGACGTACACCGTCCACCACGCCGACGGCGAGACCGACGTGCCTCTATCCCAGGCCGACACCGGCGGCGCCTGGTTGTCGTTGGGCGAGTTCGCGTTCACCGACGCCGAACCGGCATCGGTGACACTGACCGCCGGCGACACCGGGGTTTCCCGAACCGACGCCGTGCGTTTCAGCCCCAGCCCTTAAGGGCTGTCCACCGAAAAGGCACAACCACCTGCGATCCCCGTCTGTGGCCCTTTAAACATTCCGATAGGGGAGTTGTTGTGTTCCGGCTCCGATTCCTTGTGATTCCCGTGATAGCGGTTCTCCTGTCTGCGGCGTCGGTAGCGCCGCCGGCATCGCCAGCGGCCGGACGCGGGCTGGCCGTCGCCGATACGACGGTGGAGGACGCGCACAATCCGTTGGGTATTGACGAGCCCCGTCCCCGCTTGAGCTGGGTGTTGGAGTCCTCCGAGCGGGCGCAGTTGCAGAGTGCCCGTCGGCTCCAGGTGGCGTCCACGGCGGACCGGTTGACCCGCGGTCGGCCGGACGTGTGGGACTCCGGTTGGGTGACATCGTCGCAGTCGGTCAACGTCGCCTACGCGGGTCCGGCCCTGCAGTCCGGTGAACGGTATTTCTGGCGGGTTCAGGTAGCCGACGGTGACGGTGATCGCTCGGCGTGGAGCGATACGTCCTGGTGGGAGATGGGGTTGCTCGACGAGTCCGACTGGGAGGCCGAGTGGATCGGCGCCCCGGAAGGGCCCGCCAATCCGGCCGGGGCCTCCTGGATCTGGAATCCGGAGGGCGACCCGGCAAGCTCCGTGGCCGCCGGCACTCGCTACTTCCGCCGGACGTTGGAGTTGCCTGCACAACCGGTGAAGCGGGCAACGATGGTCCTGGCCGCTGACGATGCGTTCGTATTGCACGTCAACGGCACAGAGGCCGGACGCTCCCACTCGCGGGTTTTCGGCGGTCGCATGGCCATCGAGGCCGACCTCGCCGGCCTGCTTACCGCCGGATCCAACACTCTCGCGGTGTCGGCCCGCAACCGGTATGTCGGTCCGGCGGGCCTGGTAGCCAAACTCGAGGTCGAGCTGGCCGACGGCCGGCTCGTGGAGGTCATGACGGATGCGTCCTGGCGGGTATCGAGGCAGAACGAGCCGGGCTGGAACCAGCCCGGTTTCGACGACTCCGATTGGTCCGGCGCGCTTGAGGTCGCGGCCTACGGAGAAGGCCCGTGGCCGAACCAGGTCCGGCTTCGGCCGACTCATCCGCCGGCACCTCTGCTTCGCAAGGAGTTCGATGTCACCAAACCGGTCAGCCGAGCCCGGCTTTACGTCAGCGGGCTCGGATACGGCAATTACTTCCTCAACGGTGAGCGGATCGGCGACCGGGTCCTCGATCCGGCGTTCACCGACTACAACAGGCGGGTGCTGTACTCGACGTACGACGTGACCAGACAGCTCAGGTCCGGTGCCAATGCGGTCGGCGCCGAGCTGGGCCGAGGTCACCTCGGGTTCGTCGAACCGGCCGGGGGCGCGGATTTCGTCGACGACACCAAGATGCTGCTGCAACTGGAGGTCGAGTACGCCGACGGCACCACCCGGACGGTGGCCTCGGACGGGTCTTGGAGGGTGGCCGAGGGACCGACCGTCTACGACAACATCGCCACGGGCGAGACCTACGACGCCCGGCGGGAACTACCGGGTTGGGCAACGCCCGGCTACGAGGAGACAGACTGGTCGACCGCTGCGGTCCTCTCGCCGCCAGCGCCGATGGTGCGGGCGCAGTCGATGCCGCCGATCACGGCGACCGACATCGAGCCGGTGCGCATCACGGAGCCGAAACCCGGCGTCCACGTGTTCGACCTGGGACGAACCACAGCCGGTTGGGCCCGGCTGTCGGTCTCCGGTCGGGCCGGCACCGAGATCCGGATGCTCTATGGCGAGGAACTGAATGACGACGGGACGGTGCGGAACCTCGGACACCACGACCCGGACCGGAGCGATGCGGCGGGACAGCTCGACATCTACACCCTCAACGGCAAGGGCAGGGAGGTCTGGGAGCCCGGGTTCAGCTACACGGGTTTCCAGTACGTCCAGGTTGAGGGCCTACCCGAACCGCCCACCACCGACACCATCACGGGCCGGGAGGTGCACAACGCCGTCGACTCGGTGGGCGACTTCACGTCCTCCAACGGCCTGTACGGTCAGATCCACGACGCGATGCGCGCCACCATCCTCAACAACCTGCAGGGCATGCCGACCGACAGTCCGACATTCGAGAGGCGCGGCTGGTCCGGGGACGCGCACGTAGCGCTGCCGACGATGCTCTACAACTTCGACATGGCCGCCTTCTTCAAGAAGTGGCTGAACGACTTCGAGGACAACCAGGTCGATACCGCGCAGAACAGAAGTGACGACCACGAGCGGGGGCCCGGGCGGGTGACCGTCGTTGCTCCATGGCCGAACGACTTCCGCTCCACCAGCATCTCCGCTGCCTGGACCGGGGTGCTTCCCGCGATGGTGTGGTCTCTCTACACCAGCTACGGCGACCGCACCGTGCTCACCGAGCACTACGCGTTCCTCACCAGGTACATGGATTTCATGGAGACCCAGCTCGACAACGGGATCATGAGCGTCGAACAGTACGGCGATCACGCGTCACCGTTCGGGTCGAACCCCGAGGAGGATCGGCGACTCGTCGGCACCGCATACTTCTACAAGTCGGCCCGCGAGATGGAACACATCGCCACCACTCTGGATCGAACGGCCGACGCAACGCGCTACGGCACCCTGGCCGACGACATTCGGGATCGCTTCCACGATGCCTTTTTCGACCAGGAGCACGGCTACTACGACACCTTCGAAGGAATCGAGTACAAGCAGACCTCCAACGCCGTGGCGCTTGCCTTCGACATGGTCCCAGAGGCGCACGAGGCGTCGGTCGTCCAGAGCCTGGTCGATGACATCGAGGCGCGCGGGTGGCATCTCAACACCGGCATCCTGGGCACCAGTGTGCTGCTGCCCGTCCTCTCTGAGCACGGCCACCACGACGTTGCGCATCGTCTCGCAAGCCAGACCACCGAGCCCAGTTGGGGTCACTGGATCAGGAACGGAGCGACGACCATTCCGTCACGGTGGTCCATAGCTCCCGGTTCCAACAACCATTACATGCTGGGCACGGTTGACGAGTGGTTCTACAGCGACGTTGCCGGCATCTCACCGGATCCGTCAGGTCCCGGCTACGAGAGATTCGTCGTCAAGCCGCGTCCCGGTGAGCTCAGGCACGCCAATGCGACGTACAGGTCGATCCGCGGAGAGATCGGGGTCGCGTGGGAGCACGACGAGGACGCGTTTGAGCTGGCCGTCACCGTCCCCGTCAACTCCACCGCTACGGTCCATGTGCCCACTCGCGATAGCGACACCGTCACCGAAGGCGGCAGGCCGGCCGTCCGAGCCAAGGGCGTGACGTTCATCGGGACCCAGGGCGAGTACGCGGTCTACGAAGTCGGCTCGGGCACCTACCGATTCGCCTCGGAGGTGCGTAGGTAGACCGTCGTGTTGCCCGGCGGCAAGGGGCCCTGGGTTCACATCCCGCCGTCCCGGCTCCCCGAGGGATCCTGCCCGGAGACGTCCACCACGAAGTCCCGCGCCGGCCGCCGTGCCCCCGTACCGGCCAACTGAGACGGGAACTGAGACCCCCGCACCACGAAAGGGCGGACCCGATAGGGTCCGCCCTCTTCGTTTTTCCTGGTCAGAGACGTGGAGGCCGTGGCGGGAATCGAACCCGCGTTACTCGCTTTGCAGGCGAGCCCCTCAGCCACTCGGGCACACGGCCTTGGTGCTGATGACGAGCGTAGGCGGGGGAGGGGGCCCGCTCAATGCGCAGCGGGGGGATGTCACACGGTGGCAACGGCCCGTGCACACCGGTGACGTCATGGGGCGGGCGTGACGCGGGTGGGGCGTAGGACCAAGGGACCGGGGAGTACGCGACCTTCGACAGGGGCTCTTGTCGGTGTGGGGCCTTACCCTGCTGCTCATGGCCCCCCTCGAATCGCGCGACACCGACGTCGCTCCCGCCGGCGCCCCGCCCGCCCCCGAGGGCGTGCTGCGGCGGCCGTACCGGGCGCTCAGCATCGGGATCGTCACCGTCGTCCTGCTGATCGCGTTCGAGGCCACCGCCGTGGGTACCGCGATGCCCGTCGCCGCGCACGACCTGGACGGCATCGGGCTCTACGCCTACGCCTTCTCCGCCTTCTACACCACCGCGCTCTTCGCCATGGTCTTCTCCGGCCAGTGGTGCGACCGCAGCGGCCCGCTGCGGCCGCTGACCGCCGGCATCGGCACGTTCGCGGTCGGGCTGCTGATATCCGGCACCGCGCAGGCCATGTGGGCGTTCGTCGCCGGACGGGCGGTGCAGGGGCTCGGCGGCGGGCTGGTGATCGTCGCGTTGTACGTGACCGTGAGCCGGGCGTATCCGGAGCGGCTGCGGCCGTCGATCCTCGCCGCGTTCGCCGCGTCGTGGGTGGTGCCGTCCGTCGTGGGGCCGCTGGCGGCCGGGGGCGTCACCGAGCACCTGGGGTGGCGCTGGGTGTTCCTCGGCATACCGCCGCTCGTCGTCGTGCCGCTGGTCGTCGCCCTCCCCGCGATACGCCTGCGCGCCCGCGGCCCCGTCGACCCCGCCGCGCCGCCCGCCCTCGACCGGCGCCGCATCCGGCTCGCGCTGGCCATCGCCGCCGGCGGCGGGCTGCTCCAGTACGCGGGGCAGGACCTGCGCTGGCTCTCGCTGCTGCCGGCCCTCGTCGGCGCCGCGCTGCTGGTGCCGGCGGTGCGGGTGCTGCTGCCGCGCGGTACGTATGTGGCCGCCCGCGGGCTGCCCACCGTCGTGCTGATGCGCGGCATCGCCGCGGGGTCGTTCATCGCCGCGGAGAGCTTCGTGCCGCTGATGCTGGTGACCCAGCGCGGGCTGTCGGTGACCGAGGCGGGCATGTGTCTGGCGGTCGGCGGCGCGACCTGGGCGCTGGGCTCCTGGACGCAGGCGCGGCCCCGGCTGGACCCGTACCGGACGCGGCTCGTCCGCATCGGCATGCTGCTGGCGGCCACGGCGATCGCGACGGCGCCGCTGGTGCTGGTGGAGTCGCTGCCGGTGTGGATCGTCCCCGTCGAGTGGGCCTTCGGCTGCTACGGGATGGGCATGGTCATCTCCGGTACGAGCGTGCTGCTCCTGAAGCTCTCCGCCCCCGAGGAGGCCGGTACCAACTCCGCGGCCCTCCAGCTCTCCGACAGCCTCGCCAACGTCGTCCTCCTCGCCGTCGCCGGCGTGATCTTCGCCGCCCTCGGCGGCGCGGCCGTCGGCCACGGCGCCCTGGGCTCGGGCGGCGACGCCCGGCCGGGGGCGTTCGTCGCGGTCCTGCTGCCGATGGCGGCGGTGGCTCTGGTGGGCGCGGCGGTGGCAGGCAGGCTGCGTACGACGGAGGCGAAACCGGCGGCAAGTTGAGGCGTACGGGGACGAACCGGACGTGCCCCGGGCCCGGTTCGTGTGAGTCTCGTCTCGTCCGGTGAGCCGGGGGTGGCGCGCGGGGCACCGGTAGGCTGACTCGGTTGCCGCTGCGCGACCGGCCTCGGACGACCGGCCTCCGAGGACCAGCCACCGACGACCGACCCCACCCGGAGACCGTGAGCACCACCTCTCATCACCTCTCACCGGCCTTTCCCGGCCGTGCCCCCTGGGGCACCGCCGGCAAGCTGCGCGCCTGGCAGGAAGCGGCCATGGACCGCTATCTGCAGTCCCAGCCCCGCGACTTCCTCGCCGTCGCCACCCCCGGCGCCGGCAAAACGACCTTCGCGCTCACCCTCGCCTCCTGGCTGCTGCACCACCACGTCGTGCAGCAGATCACCGTCGTCGCGCCCACCGAGCACCTCAAGACCCAGTGGGCCGAAGCCGCCGCGCGCATCGGCATCCGCCTCGACCCCGAGTACAGCGCGGGGCCGGTCGGCAGGAACTACCACGGCGTCGCCGTCACCTACGCCGGCGTGGGCGTACGCCCCATGCTCCACCGCAACCGCTGCGAGCAGCGCAAGACGCTCGTCATCCTCGACGAGATCCACCACGCCGGCGACTCCCGCTCCTGGGGCGAGGCGTGCCTGGAGGCGTTCGAGCCCGCGACGCGGCGGCTCGCGCTCACCGGCACCCCGTTCCGCTCGGACACCAACCCCATCCCCTTCGTCGTCTACGAGGAGGGCAACGACGGCATCCGCCGCTCCTCCGCCGACTACACGTACGGCTATGGCAACGCCCTCGGCGACGGCGTCGTCCGCCCCGTCATCTTCCTCTCCTACAGCGGCAACATGCGCTGGCGCACCAAGGCCGGCGACGAGGTCGCCGCCCGCCTCGGCGAGCCGATGACGAAGGACGCCACCGCCCAGGCGTGGCGCACCGCCCTCGACCCCCGCGGCGACTGGATGCCCAACGTCCTCAGCGCCGCCGACCGCCGCCTCACCGAGATCCGCCGCGGCATCCCCGACGCCGGCGGCCTCGTCATCGCCGCCGACCAGGACTCGGCCCGCGCCTACGCCAAGCTCATCAAGGAGATCACCGGCCACCGTGCCACCGTCGTGCTCTCCGACGACACGGGCTCGTCGAAGCGCATCGACGAGTTCACGGAGTCCGAGGACCGCTGGATGGTCGCGGTGCGGATGGTGTCGGAGGGCGTGGACGTGCCGCGGCTCGCGGTCGGGGTGTACGCGACGACGATCTCGACGCCGCTGTTCTTCGCGCAGGCGGTGGGCCGGTTCGTACGGTCGCGAAGGCGCGGCGAGACCGCGTCGGTGTTCCTGCCGACGATCCCCGCGCTGCTCGGCTTCGCGCACGAGATGGAGGTCGAGCGCGACCACGTCCTCGACAAGCCGAAGCCGGACGGCGAGGAGGACCCGTACGCCGAGAGCGAGAAGGAACTCGCCGAGGCGGAGAAGCAGCAGGACGAGGAGACCGGCGACCAGGACGAACTGCCCTTCGAAGCGCTTGAATCGGACGCGGTCTTCGACCGGGTCGTCTACGAGGGCGCCGAGTTCGGCATGCAGGCCCACCCGGGCAGCGAGGAGGAGCAGGACTACCTCGGCATCCCCGGCCTGCTGGAGCCGGACCAGGTGCAGATGCTGCTCCAGAAGCGGCAGGCCCGCCAGATCGCGCACAGCAGGAAGAAGCCGGCGGAGGACGCGGACCTCCTGGAACTCCCCGCCGACCGGCGCCCGGTGGTCACCCACCGCGAGCTGATGGAGCTGCGCAAGGAGCTGAACTCCCTGGTCGGCGCGTACGTCCACCAGAGCGGCAAGCCGCACGGGGTGATCCACACCGAACTGCGCCGCGTCTGCGGCGGCCCGCCGAGCGCGGAGGCGACCCCGGGGCAGATCCGGCAGCGGATAGCCAAGGTGCGGGAGTGGGCCACGCGCATGAAGTGACGCCCGGGGGCGCGGGGCGCGTCCTAGCCGCGGAGGCGGTCCAGTTCGGCCCCGGTGCGGTACAGCTCCACGAGCAGCGGGCGCAGCGCCTTCCCGGCAGGGGTGAGGGTGTAGCGCGTACGGACCGGAAAGCCCGGGAGCCGCTCCTGTACGACGAGCCCGCGGTCGCGCAGCGCGGACAGCCGCTCGGTGAGCACCTTCGGGCTGACTCCCGGCAGCCCGGCGCGCAGAGCGCCGAACGAATGCGGGCCGCGCATCAGTTCGCGCAGCACCAGCGTCGTCCAGCGGCCGGCGACCGCGGTGAGCGCGATCTCCACCGGGCACTCCGGCTCGGGCCGACGGGTGCGCCCGGCGGCGGTCGGCATCAGCTCCTCGTCCCAGGTCTCGCGGTCCCCGCCGTGGGTTTCCGTTTGGTGAGCCACGCCGCGCTCGGCTTGGCTGCGTCCATGACCCGTCACCCGCATCCCGGCCACGCCGACCCCCTCCGCCCGTACGAGGCCGAGCAGCTCCCGCACGCCTTCGCCGCCGCGTTCAACTCCGGCAGCCCCGACACCCTCTCCCGGATCTACGCCGACGACGCCGTCTTCGTTCCCCGCCCCGGCACGAGTGTCTCGGGGGAAGGGCTGGTGGCGGCCAACACCGAGTTCCAGGCGCTGGGCGTGCCGATTCGGGTCGAGCCGCGGCACGTGTACGTCACCGGAGACACCGCGCTGCTCGTCGTCGACTGGGTCCTCGACGGGCTCGGGCAGGACCGGGAGCACGTACACATCGAGGGCGCCGCCACCGACGTGGCCCGCAGAGGAGCGGACGGGCTGTGGCGGTATGTGATCGACAACCCCTTCGGTACGGCGGCCGCGGCGTGACGGGCCCGCCGGGCTAGGCTGACCCATGCCCCCTTCCGACGGCAAGTACGACGTGAAGCGCGAACTCAAGCAGTTCTACGCGCCGAAGAACACCGACTGGGCGCTCGTCGACGTACCGTCGCAGCGCTTCCTCGCCGTGGACGGCAAGGGCGATCCCAACACGAGCGCCTCCTACACCGAGGCGGTCGAGGCGCTGTACTCGGTCGCGTACACGGCGAAGTTCGCCAGCAAGCGCACCCTGGGCCGGGACTTCGTCGTCGGACCGCTCGAAGGGCTGTGGTGGGCGGACCGCCCGGAGGTGTTCGTGACGCGGGACAAGTCCGCGTGGCAGTGGCGCATGCTGATCAGCCTGCCGGAGTGGATCACGGACGACCTCGTCGAGGAGGCGAGGCGGGCGGCGTCGGCGAAGAAGGGCGCCGCCGCCCTGCCCGCGCTGCCCCTGCTCCGCGTCGAAACGCTGCACGAGGGCACCAGCGCCCAGCTCCTGCACGTGGGCCCGTACGACGACGAGGGGCCGGCGCTGGCCAGGCTCCACGACGAGTACCTGGCCGCGAACGGCCTCCGGATGACCGGCCACCACCACGAGGTCTACCTCAGCGACCCGCGGCGAGCCCGGCCGGAGAAGCTGAAGACCGTGCTCAGGCAGCCCGTCCTACGGGCGGAGTGACGCCGGACCGCTGCCCGCCCCGGCCGGAGGACTCCGCGCTCTCGGAGCGCAGGACGGCGGTGGTCCGGCCGGTGACCGGGTCGTGCTCCAGGACGACGTAGCGGCCGAGGACGGCGAGCGCGACGACGCAGGCGCCCATCTCCAGGCCCTCCTCGACGATGGTGCCGAGCATGAGCGTGAGGCTGTGGTCGTTCTTGTGCGCCCAGCCGTTGAACGCCTCGACGACCAGCGCACCCCCCAGATACACGCCGAGCGCCCCCAGCAGCCCGTACCGCAGATCCCGCGGCAGCCGCCGCGCCCACACCACGGCCACCACGACGCCCGCGACGGCGAGGATCGCCCCCGGCAGCACCCAGGCGTGCGAGGGCAGCGCGACCCCGGCGGTGTCCTTCCACGCCTTGCCGACCTCGCCGAGCCGCTCGTGGAGGGAGACGGTCTCGTCGACGCTGAGGAGCGCGGTGGCCGCGGAGAAACCGAGCCACGACAGCCGCCCGGGGCGGGCGTCACGCCCGCTGAGCAGCGCGGCGGCGAGGGCGACGCCGGCGACGGCGAGGAGGAGGGTGCTGTTCCACCAGGTGGCTATGTTCGCTTCGAGGTCGACGTTGACCATGCGGCGGACGCCGGGTATCGGCTCGAAGGCGTTGAAGCCGCGGGTGAGGAGATCGGCGGCGAGGACGAGGACGGTGATGCCCCCGGCACCCCAGAGGACCCAGCGGCGGCCGGGGGGAGGGGCGGCTTCGACGGACGAGGAGGCGGAGGCGTTGGCGGAGGCGGGGGCTTCAGAGGCTCCTGCGGTGGCTTCTTCGTCTTCCTCGGCGGCTTCCCCTGCGGTTTCGGAGTCTGCGACGGATCCGGCGTCTTCGGCGTCTTCTGCGACTTCGGAGTCCTCGGCGGATCCGGCATCCGGGCGGACGCCTTCGCGGGCCCCGCCGGGCCCGTCACCCCCGTCGGCTTCGGCGTCAGCCTTGGTCTTGGACACGGAATCGGCGGTTCGGCCGCCGGTGCCGTCCGCGTCCGGCTGGTGTATCTCAAGGTCGGTCATAAGCGCGGAGATTAACGGCACCGGACGGGGGTGAAGTGCCCGGGGTGCCCTTGTATGAAGCAGTTCTCACGTCTCCTTCATCCATGAGGGGAACCCGCCCCCGCCGAGGGAAAATCCGGCAAGGAGGCCGAAAGCCCGCTTCATCAGCACGTTCCGCGGCCCGGCGGGCACGTGGAGGAGCGGCCGCGGTGAGCGGTCGGATGAGCCGGTCGGTCAGCGCATGGCGCGCGCCGCGATCCGCGGCGACAGCAGCGACTCGGGGCGGCGGTTGAGTGACAGCACCGCGAAGAACGCCTCGCACACCACCGGGTCGGTGTTGGCCGCGGCCACCACCCGTGACATGTAGCGCTGCTGCATCCTGCCGAGTCGCCCCGGCTTCGGCCCGTCCGTGTCCGGGTAGCGGGAATCCTCGCCCGTGGCGATCGCCCAGGCGTGCCGCGCGCACTTCGCCACGGCCTTCTGCAGATCCGGTGCGCGTGCAGGGACCTCCGCCGGCCCGAGCGCCGCGATCCGGTCGGCGATGGCCTGCGCCTGCGTGGCCGCGACCGTCATCCCGTGCCCGTAGACCGGGTTGAAGCGGCACAGGGCGTCACCGACCACCAGCAGCCCCCGGGGCCAGTGCTTCGCCCGCTCGAAGTGCGTCCACTCGTTCGCCGTCGCCCGGAAGGCGACCGCGTCCGACAACGGCTCCAGGCCCGTGAGCGCCTCCGCCAGCTCGTCGGTGCGCAGCGAGGCGGCGAAGGCGAGCCAGTCCTTCTCCTCGATCTGCGGCCGGTGCTCACCCTGCCCGATCAGCGTGACCAGCCAGCGCCCGCCTTCGATCGGCACGATCACCCCGCCGCGCGGCACATCCGGGGTGGCCTGCACGTACATGGCCTTCCAGGGGCCTTCGGCGGCCGGGCGCCTGTAGTAGCGGGACGAGTAGCCGAGGTGCGCGTCGAACCGCTCCGTGGCCGGCGCGGCGTGACCGAGTTCGGTCAGCCAGCGGGCGACGCGGGAACTGCGGCCGGTGGCGACGACCACCAGGTCGGCGTGGACCGTGGACTCCTGGCCGCCGTTGCCGCGCTCGCGCAGCCGTACGCCGGACACCGCGGCCGCCCCGTCCCGCCCCGGCACCAGGGCGGTCACCTCGTGACGGGGCATCCATGCGATCGCGGGATGGTCGCCGACCCTGCGCCGCAGGGTCGACTCCAGCAGTTCACGCGAGGCGGAGAGGTAGTGCGCTCCCGGGACGTCGGCGAACCACCGGGCCGGAGAGAGCCAGCGCATCTGATCAGGGGCGCGGACGACGGTCGCCCCGGCGGCTTCGAGGTCGGTGACGGCCCCCGGTAAGAGCGCGTCCACCGCGGCCTGCCCGCGGGACCACAGGATGTGCACATGCCTCGACTGCGGCACCCCGGACCGGAACGCGGGCGTGCCGTCGGCGAACGCATCCCGCTCGACCACCGTCACCCGCTCGAAGCGACTGGCCAGCACGTGAGCGGCGAGCAGACCGGAGACTCCGGCTCCCACCACCACCGCATGGCGCGCCGAGTCGGTCGCCACGTCGCACTCCCTTGCCCTCGCGGACTGCGTTCCGCTTCATCATCCCGCACGCGAAAGGCGATCGACAGGGCGCGTTTGCCGGAGCCGGCGCCCCCGTACCCCTCCGTCGCGCCGCCATCTCAGTGAATCCGCGACCCGCTCAGGTGCCCGGGGCTGCCGTGAAACCGTAAATCAGTGAATATGCCTGTATTCGGCCCCTCGGACGTCGGGCCCTCACGAGTTGTGGAGCTGAGATGAGGCGTATCCGCCTGGCCGTCGTGGGCGCGGCCGCAATTGCACTGATCACCACCGCGAGCGCATGTTCCGGCAGCGACGGCGACTCCGCCGCCTCGACACCGTCGACCAAGGCGTCGGCCAAAGCCTCCGCCAAGGCGACCGGCGTGGCGCAATCAAGCGACCAGGCCACGGTCAAGACCGCCTCCGCCGACAAGCTCGGCACCATCCTTGTCGACGAACAGGGCCGGACCCTCTACCTCTTCGAAAAGGACACGTCGACCAAGTCGACCTGCGACGGCGCCTGCGCCAAAGCGTGGCCCCCGCTCCTCACCACCGGGAAGCCCAAGACCGACGGGTCCGCCCAGTCCAAGCTGATCGACACGTCGAAGCGCTCCGACGGCAAGACCCAGGTCACGTACAACGGCCACCCCCTCTACCGCTACCAGGGCGACTCCAAGCCCGGCGACACCAACGGCCAGGGCCTCGACCAGTTCGGCGCCAAGTGGTTCGTCCTCGACGCCGACGGCAAAGAGGTCGAGACCGGCGGCGACTCGGGCGGGTCGGGCTACTAGTCACCGTCCGACAGCCTCAGCCCGAGTCACGGACGATCGACATGCCGCCTGCAACCGGCCCCCGGTCCCACCGCCGTCCGTCCCCGGCACACGGCGCCTTCTTCGCTCTCGGCGTCGTGTTGCCGGTGGCCACGGCGGTGGCGATCTGGCTGGTCGGTGACCACCACACCCCCGAGTACACGACGAGCCTCTTCGGCGAGGAAGGCGAGGCCGCCGTCACCCTCAAGGCCCGCCTCGGCACAGCACTCTTGGGCCTCGCCGTCCTCCAACTCCTCCTCGCCCTGTGGATGTACGGGCGCATCCCCGGCCTCACCGCCGCCTCCCGCCCCGTCCGCATCACCCACCGCGTCCTCGGCTGGGGCGCCTTCGTCCTGTCCGTCCCCATCGCCTACCACTGCGTCCGCACCTACGGCGTGGAGACCACCGACACCCGCGTCCACCTGCACTCGATCGCCGGCTGCGCGCTGTACGGAGCCTTCGTCGCGAAGGTCCTCGTCGTACGCAGCCGCCGCCTCCCCGGCTGGCTGCTCCCCGCCGCGGGCGGCGCGCTGTTCGTGGCCATCGGGCTGCTCTGGTACTCGGCGGCGCTGTGGGCCCTCAACGACTACAGCGTTCCCGGCCTCTAGGTCTGTGACGGGGCGCCGTCAGCCTGCCGCCGCGTAACACCGCACGGCCACGCGCTGCTCCGGTCCCCACTCCTGCTCGACCGTGGCCAGCAACTCCCAGCCGAGCCGCTCGTACAGGGCTGTCGCCCCGGTGTCGGTAGCCACCACGTCGAGCACCGGATGCAAGCCGCGATCCTCCGCTGCCGTGACGGCCCGCGCCATCAGCAGCGCACCGATCCCGCGACCGCGGGCCCACGGGGCGACGAACAGCCGGTTCACCACCGCGGTCGCGTCGACACCCACCCCCGCGCGAGCGCTCCACAGCCCCGGTGCCGCGTCTCCCGCGTCGCTCCGCGACAGGACGACATGGCCGGCGACGCGGCCGTCCACCTCCGCCACCCATGAGGCGATGAGCGAGGGTGGCGTGAGCCATGCCGCCGGGCGGTCGGGCCAGTTCACCGGATAGCCGTCCTGCTCATGGACCTCTGCCAGCACCCCCACGCACTCACCGAGGTCGCGATCACCGCGCTGCCGGGTACCCGGGGGTGTGTCCGCGCCGGACACGCTCTCGCTGTTCACCGCGGCATGGAAACACGGCCCGAAGTCCGGTGACCAGCAATTTTCGCGACCCTAGCCCTCCTCCGAGTCCCCTGCCTCGGCCGTCGCCCGACTGGCCAGACGCTCGTACCGCTGCCGCGCCGCCTGCGGCGTGCCCAGCCCGAGCCCGAAGGCGATCTCCTGCCACGTCAGGCCCCGCCCCCGTGCCATCTGAAGGAGTCCCGTTTCCAGCTCGTCCATCTCCGCCCGGACCAACGGAACGAGGCTCAGTGCGGCCGTGATGTCTGCCCTGTCCACCTCCGGCTCGCCCTCCTCCGGCTGCACCGCCCCACTGAGCAGGAACGCCACGAGCCTGACGGCCTCGTGCGGCCCCACCGCCGTGGGGTGCACCTGTCGGTGGCGCTGCTCGTCAGTGGCCGCGTGCCGCTCGGCAATCCGATACAGCGACGCGTAGACGCGGTGCGCCCGCGCCTGTTCCGGGTGCGGAGGCGTGAAGGGGTCGGTGGGCCCGTCGGTCGTGTGCGACATGAGGCGAGTCTGTGGCAGCGCTCATGCTGATGTCAATGCGTTGTTTTAAACGGTCCGTTCAACTTGCGTGCGGGCGTACGCGACGAAGGCGGCCCAGGCGTCGGGGGTGAAGCGGAGTATGGGGCCCTCGGGGTCCTTCGAGTCCCGGACGTGGATGGTGTGCGGGGTGGGGGCTATCTCGATGCAGTCGCCGCCCTGCACGCCGCTGTAGCTGGACTTGACCCAGGAGAGCTCCGGGTTGAGACCTTCGGGCCGCTTGATGCTCATAGCTCTCTAGCCACCTGTTCGATAAGACGGACGGAACGCTCGGTGTCGAGGGCCTTCGTGAGCAGCGAGCCGTACCGGTGCCGGTAGTCGCTGACGGCGTCCCCGCTGCTGGTCGCGATCACCCTGCCCTGTGACTCCAGACAGACGATCTGTTTCCGATCGGCCCCTTCTAACAGCACCATATGCCCGTCCAGCCCGCAGTGTGCGGCTGCTGCCGTGGGCATGACTTGGATCTCGACGTTGCGCAGCTTCGCGCGCTCGATCAGCTTGCGCAGTTGCCGCAGCATCACTTCACGGCCACCGACCTTGCGGTGCAGTGTGGCCTCTTCGACGATGAAGATGAACGCCACCGGTGGCTTCTGACGGGTCAGCAGCGCCTGCCGTGCCAGACGTGCGGTCACGTGCTGGTCCATGGTCTCGTCAGCCAGAGGTGGGCAGTTGACGCTGATCAACGCACGTGCGTACTCCTCCGTTTGCAGCAGCCCAGGGACCAGCATCGGGTCGTACGAGAGCCTGCTTACCGCGTCCGCCTCCAAGGTCGCGAAGTCCCGGAAGAATGCGGGCAACTGAGCCCGGTCCACCTCCTCCTGCAACTCCTCCAACACACCCCCCGCCCCCGTCACTTCCTCCGCCCGCTCCGTGAACTCCCCCTTCGCCGGCCGCCTCCCCTGCTCCACCGACGCGCAGTGGTCCTGCGAATACCCCATCCGCTCGGCCAACTCCTCCTGCGTCAGCCCCGCCTTCGTGCGGAAGAACTTCAGCAGCTTCCCGTATGCGACCCAACTCCCCGGCCTGTCGTCGTCGTTGATGCGCTTACCCCGGCGGCGGTTGTTCCCCATCCGAACCACGCCCCTGTCTCTCGTACGCGCGTGCTACCCGGGCCAACGACCGACCCCGCCAAGGGTTCCGGGCAGCGGCTCGTACAAAGCAGGCCCCCTCTCGTACATAACGCTCCTGTCGACCGGCCGCCCTACACCCCCTCTCCCCGCCCCCGCCAACGTGGCTCCATGCACGCACCAACCGCCGACCCCACCCACCCCACCCTCTCCGCGCTCTTCAGCCCCACCCCCCGCGGCGCCCGCCGTGCCCGGCTCCTCGCCGTGCACCAGCTCGGCGACTGGGGCATCCCCCGCGCCACGCCCACCGCCGAGGCCGTCGCCGCCGTGACCGCCGAGCTGGCCGCCAACGCGGCCGTGCACGGGCGGCATCGGGGACGGTACTTCCGGCTGCGGCTGCTCCTGCAGGAGCACGTCGTACGGATCGAGGTCTCCGACGCCCGGCCCGAGCGCCCCGTGCCCACGGCCCCCGCCGCGGCGCCCGTGAACGCCGACACCGACCACGGACGCGGGCTCGTCCTCGTCGCCGCCTTCGCCGAGCGCTGGGGGTGCTTCCAGCCCGGTCCCGCCGTCAAGACCGTCTGGGCCGACGTCCGGCGCGACCTCAGAACAGCTTCCCCGGGTTCATGATGCCCAGCGGGTCGAACACCCCCTTGATCTCCCGCTGCAGCTCCAGACCCACCGGCCCCAGCTCCTTCGCCAGCCACTCCTTCTTCAGCAGCCCCACCCCGTGCTCGCCGGTGATCGTGCCGCCCAGCTCCAGGCCCAGCGCCATGATCGCGTCGAACGACTTGCGCGCCCGCGCCGACTCGTCCGGGTCGGCCGGGTCGAAGCAGACGTTGGGGTGGGTGTTGCCGTCGCCGGCGTGCACGCAGGTGCCGATGGTCAGGTCGTACGCGGCGGCGATCTCGGCGACGCCGTCGAGGAAGGCGCCGAGGCGGCTGCGGGGGACGCAGACGTCGTCGATCATCGTCGTGCCGCTGACGGCCTCCAGGGCCGGGAGTGCCGCGCGGCGGGCGGCGAGGAGCAGTTCCGACTCCGCGGCGTCCGCGGCCGGGACGACCTCCGTGGCGCCCGCCGCGGTGCACAGGGCGCCCAGGGCCGCCAGGTCGGCGGCCGGGTCGGGGGTGTCGAAGGCGGCGAGGAGCAGGGCCTCCGTGCTTTCCGGGAGGCCCATCCTCGTCAGGGAGTTGACGGCCCGTACCGTCGTGCGGTCCATCAGCTCCAGCAGCGACGGCACGTGCCCGCCCGCCATGATCCGGCAGATCGCGTCGCACGCCGCCGCCGCCGACGGGAACTCCGCCGCCAGCGCCAACTGCTGCCCCGGCGCCGGCTTGAGCGCCAGCGTGGCGCCGACCACCGCGCCGAGGCTGCCCTCCGAGCCGACGAAGAGCCGGGTCAGGTCGTAGCCCGCGACGCCCTTCGCCGTGCGGCGGCCGGTGGTGAGCAGCCGGCCGTCCGGGAGTACGACGTCGAGGCCGAGGACGTACTCCGCGGTGACGCCGTACTTCACGCAGCACAGCCCGCCCGAGCCGGTGCCGATGTTGCCGCCGATCGTGCACGTCTCCCAGCTCGACGGGTCCGGCGGGTAGAACAGGCCCTCGGCGGCGACCGCGCGCGACAGCGCGGCGTTGACGACGCCGGGTTCGACGACGGCGATCCGGTTGACCGGGTCGATCTCCACGATGCGGTCCATCCTCACGAACGACAGCACGATCGCCCCGTCGTCCGCGTTGGCCGCCCCCGACAGGCCCGTACGGGCACCCTGCGGGACGACGGGGACGCGCAGCGCCGTCGCCGTACGCATCACGTGCTGCACCTGCTCGACCGTCTGCGGCAGCACCACCGCCGCGGGCGTGCCCGAGGGGCAGAAGCCGGCCATGTCGCCCGCGTACGACGCGGTGACGTCCGGGTCCGTCAGCACCGCCGCGGCGGGCAGGCCCGCCAGGAGGGCCGCCTGCACCGCCTCGTTACCGACCACGCCGTTCCCGGCGCCTTCGCTCCTGACGGCCTCATCGCTCATGCCTTCAGACTGCAACGACTCCGCCCGCGGCGAAACCCCGCCGCACGCCACCAGCCGTCATCCGCCTCATGTCACCCGCGGCAGCTGGCCGTCCAGCCAGTCCGTCAGCGTCTCCATGTACGACGCGGTGATGTGCGCCCCGTTCCGGTACACGATCACGTTCCCGATCACCGCCGGGCACGTGCCGTCCTTGCACATCACCGGCTTCGGGTCGATGAGCCCGACCTCGTCGAACTTCGCGTTCGCCCGCGCGCTCACCGGCTCGTACCCGTACCCGTCCGCCTCCGAGAACGCGCAGTCCTCCAGATCCCGGACCGCCCCCGAGACGCAGGACGGGATGTCCTCGGGCGGGTACGGGTTGTCGGCGAGGGTGAGGACCGTGGCGCCGGTGTCGAGGAGGTCGTCCATGGTCTCCTCGTAGCCCTTCTGGTGCGCCTTCGCGCTCTCCTTGCCGCTCAGCCGCTTGCCGTCCTCCACGACGGTCTTGACGTCCTGCGTGCCCGTGATGATCAGGTCGGGGCTCTCGGCCTCGATCCGCTCCAGGGCGTGGTCGCGCCACTCGTCGCACTCGGTGTACGTGCGCTGGAGCTGGTTGTTGAAGACCGTGACCTGCGCCGGGGTGCAGGCCGACTTCGTCAGGGTGACCAGCCGCAGGCCGCGCCGCTCGGTGACCTTCTCGAGCGCGGGCGCGTACTGGATGGCGTGCGAGTCGCCGAAGAGCACGACGGTGTCGGTGCCGCCCGTGTTCCCGTACGCGCAGTCCCCCGACTCCGTCTCCTGCTGCCCGGCCAGGCAGCCGTCGTCGTGGACCTTGCCGCGGTCTTCGGTGGCCTTCTCCGGGAGCGGGCGCAGCGCCTTCGCGGACTTCTGCGGCTGCTCCTCGTCGGTGAGGGCGGCGGCGCCGCGGGCCTGGTCGGCGGAGGCGAGGGCGATCGTCGGGGCGGAGATCCAGGAGCCGGCCGCGACGAGCACCGTGACCGCGGTGCAGGCGGCGCCGACGCCCAGGGCGCGGGGGGTGGGGAGCAGGACGCGTGCGCGGCGTACGGGCTCCTCCACGAGCCGGTGCGTGAGCGCCGCGGGCAGCGCGGCGGCGGCGACCACGACGAGCATCCAGCGGACGGGCACCTCGCGGTCCAGCGCGAGGGGCACGAAGACGACCGCGGGCCAGTGCCACAGATACCAGGAGTACGAGATCCGCCCCGCGTAGCGCAGCGGCGGGACGGACAGCAGCCGGCCCACGGGGTGGGCGGCGAGCCCGCAGCCGGCGGCGATGACGGCCGCCGTGCCCAGCACCGGCAGCAGGCCCCACGGGCCCGGGAAGCGGGTGGCGTCGTCGAACCGCAGCCCGGCGTACGCGACGGCCGCGAGCCCCGCGGCGGCCAGGCCTGCGGCGGCCAGCCCGCCGGCCGTGAGGGCGCCGCCCGCGGGCGCGCCGGGGCGGGGGGCAGGCAGGGCGCGGCGCCAGGCGGCGGCGGGGACCAGGGCGAGAAGCCCGCCGACGGCCAGCTCCCAGCCGCGGGTGAACGTCGAGAAGTACGCGACCCCGCCCTCCTCGGCGCTCAGCCGCACGGCGTGCACGAACGACACCGCGGCCAGCGCCCCCAGCGCCACCGCCAGGCGCGCCCGCAGCCCGAAGCGGGCACCCGGCCCGAAGCGGGCCAGCGGACCCCGGCGGGCGGCGGCGCCCCGGCGGGCGGTCCGGAACGTCCACAGCACCGCCAGCACCAGCAGCGGCCACGCCAGGTAGAACTGCTCCTCCACCGCCAGCGACCAGTAGTGCTGGAGCGGGCTGGCCTCGGCGTCCGCCGCCGAGTAGTCGACCGCCCGGCCGGCCTGCTGCCAGTTCGTCACGTACAGCGCGGCGCCTGCCGCGTCGGCCGCGACGTTCCGGCGCTCCAGCGGCGGCATCCACTGCCATGCCGCCAGGCACACGGCGAGCACCACGACGGCCGCCGCGGGCAGCAGCCGGCGCGCCCGGCGGCCGTAGAAGCGCAGCAGCGAGACCTTGCCGTGCCGCTCCGCCTCGCGCAGCAGCAGGCCGGTGATGAGGAACCCGGAGACGACGAAGAAGACGTCCACGCCCACGTATCCGCCGGGGAACCAGGGGACGCCCGCGTGGTAGAGCAGGACCAGGCCGAGCGCCACCGCCCGGAGCCCCTCCACGTCGGGGCGGAACGCCGGGCGGCGCCGTTCGTCCTGCGCGTCCTGCCGGACACCCTCCTGCCGTGCAGGCTCCTGCTGCTCCCGCTCGATACGCATCACAATTGCGTATCATCCCCATCGCGGAACGGCCAAGCCGGGGTGGGGAAACCGGCAGGGATCAGGCAGGGATCGGGCAGGAATTACCCATAGGTCACAGGTTGCCGCGTTTGTCCTGTTCGCGCTCGATGGCCTCGAACAGCGCCTTGAAGTTGCCCTTTCCGAAGCCCATCGAGCCGTGCCGCTCGATGATCTCGAAGAAGACCGTCGGCCGGTCCTGCACCGGCTTGGTGAAGATCTGCAGCAGGTAGCCGTCCTCGTCGCGGTCGGCGAGGATCTTCAACTCCCGCAGCTCGTCGATCGGTACGCGGGTGTCGCCGACCCACTCGCCGAGGGTGTCGTAGTACGTGTCCGGCACGCCGAGGAACGCGACGCCGGCCGCGCGCATGGTCCGTACCGTGCCGACGATGTCGTTGGTGGCCAGCGCGATGTGCTGCACGCCGGGGGAGTTGTAGAACTCCAGGTACTCGTCGATCTGCGACTTCTTCTTGCCCGGCGCCGGCTCGTTGATCGGGAACTTGACCTTCAGCGTGCCGTCGGCGACGACCTTCGACATGAGCGCGGAGTACTCGGTGGCGATGTCGTCGCCCACGAACTCCTTCATGTTCGTGAAGCCCATGACCTTGTTGTAGAAGGCCACCCACTCGTCCATTTTGCCGAGTTCGACGTTGCCCACGCAGTGGTCGACGGCCTGGAACGTCCGCCGCGCCGGCGGCGCGACGAGCGGCTCGGCGGCGGCGAAGCCCGGCAGGTACGGGCCGTCGTAGCCGGTGCGCTCGACGAGGGTGTGGCGGGTCTGGCCGTACGTCGCGATGGCGGCGAGCACCACGGTGCCGTGCTCGTCCTTCAGCTCGTACGGCTCCTCGAGGCCCGTGGCGCCCTGCGCGACGGCGTGCGCGTACGCGGCGCGGGCGTCGGGGACCCGGAGGGCGAGGTCGATCACGCCGTCGCCGTGCTCGGCGACGTGCGCGTCGAGGAACCGGCCGCGGTCGCTCACGGCCTTGACGACGGAGGTGAAGACGAAACGGGCGGAGCCGTTCTCCAGCACGTAACTGGCCGTCTCGCGGCTGCCGTTCTCCGGTCCGGAGTACGCGACCAGCTTCATGCCGAACGCCGTGGAGTAGTAGTGGGCGGCCTGTTTGGCGTTGCCGACCGCGAACACCACGGCGTCCATCCCCTGCACCGGGAAGGGGTCGTCCTGCCGGATCTGCGGAGCGGGCTGATCAATGGTCTCGGTCATGCTCAAAAGGGTCCCCCCGGTTGGCAAGGTGTGCAATAGTTGCCGAAATTGCTGGACACATTGACCGGTGATATGGCGGGATGGTCGGGCTATCTGTACAAGCTGACCAACGAGGAGCGTGCGAGATGATCGATCAGCTCGACGGCCGGCTCCTGGAGCTGCTCGCGAACGAGCCGCGCATAGGCGTGCTGGAGGCCAGCCGCCGCCTCGGCGTCGCCCGCGGCACCACGCAGGCCCGGCTCGACCGGCTGCGCTCCGGCGGCGTCATCCGCGGCTTCGGCCCGGACGTCGACCCGGCGGCCCTGGGCTACCCGGTGACCGCGTTCGCCACCCTGGAGATCAAGCAGGGCCAGGGCAACGACGTACGCAGCCACCTGGCGCGCGTGCCGGAGGTGCTGGAGCTGCACACGATCACGGGGCACGGCGACATGCTGTGCCGGCTGGTGGCGCGGTCGAACGCCGACCTCCAGCGGGTGATCGACCTCGTCGTGGGGTTCGACGGCATCGTGCGGGCGTCGACGGCGATCGTGATGGAGAACCCGGTGCCGCTGCGGATCGTGCCGCTCGTCCGGCAGGCGGCAGGCGGCCCGCCCGGCCCGCCCGGGACGTCCCCGCCGCCCGGGGCCCGCGACGAGGGGGCTACGGACCGGCCGGCGCGGTGACCTTCGCCACGAAGTCGTCCAGGTTCCCCCACATGCGCGCGACACGCTCCGCCACGGTCAGCGACTCCTCCTGCGGCACGGTACGCAGCTTCGGCTGCCGCTTGCCGCGCAGGTAGAGCGAGCAGGCCAGGTCGGCGCAGACGTACACGCCGACCGTGTTCCCCTGCCGCCCCCGCGCGCCCGCCAGCGGCGCGGCGAGCAGCCGCACGCCGGAGGCGGAGTGCGCGGTCAGGCAGAGCTGGCACATCCGGGACCGCACCGCGCTGGCGCGGCCCGCCGCCGGCACGCGCAGGGTGATCCCGAGCGGCCCGCCGGGGCGGGGGACGATCAGGTGGGCGCGCAGCGGCGCACCGGGGTCGACCCAGCCGAGGAAGTCGAGGTCCGCCCAGGGCAGCGCGGCGAAGTCGAGCGGCAGCCTGAGCCGGCCGGCATCGCCCTTCGTGCTGTTCACGAAGGACGCGCGGATCTGTTTCTCACCGATCGGTTCCACGCCGGACGACGTTACGGAGATCGCGTACGGAGCGCATTCGATTTCCGGCCGGCGCCCGCGCCCCGCCGGTGCTCAGGTCCCGGCGGGCGTGCCGTCCGCGGCGATCCGCCGGAAGCCGAGGTACGGCACCAGGGACCCGGGCAGCAGGACGGAGCCGTCGGCCTGCTGGTGCTGCTCCAGGACGGCGGCCAGGGCGCGGCCGATGGGCAGCCCGGAGCCGTTGACCGTGGCGGCCGGGGTCGTCCTGCCGTTCTCGTCGCGGGTGCGGATGCCGGCGCGGCGGCCCTGGAAGGTGCCGAAGTCGGACACCGAGGAGACCTCCCGGTACGCGGCCTGGCCGGGCAGCCACACCTCCAGGTCGCAGGTCAGCCGCGCGGCGAAGCCGGTGTCGCCGGCCGCCAGCGTGACCACCCGGTAGGCGAGGTCCAGCTCCCGGAGGCAGGCCTCGGCGTGGCCGACCATCTCCGCCATCTCGGCCCGCGCCCGGTCCGGTGCGCAGATGCGCACCAACTCCACCTTCGCGAACTGGTGCTGGCGGATCAGGCCGCGGGTGTCCCGGCCGTAGGAGCCGGCTTCCGAGCGGAAGCAGGGGGTGTGCGCCGTCAGCGCGAGCGGCAGCTCGGCCGGCGGGATGATCTCGTCCGCGTACAGGTTGGTCAGCGGGACCTCGCCGGTCGGGATCAGGAACAGGTCCCGGTCCGCGACGGCCGTGCGGAACAGGTCCTCCTCGAACTTCGGCAGCTGGCCCGTGCCGGTCATCGTGCCGCGGGTGACCAGGAAGGGCACCGAGTGCTCCACGTACCCGTGGCGGCGGGTGTGCAGGTCGAGGAAGAGGGCCGCGAGCGCCCGCTCCAGCGCCGCGCCGACGCCCCGCAGGACGCTGAAGCGCGGCCCGGACAGCTTCGTCGCCCGGCCGAAGTCCAGGATGCCCATGGCCTCGCCGAGGTCCACGTGGTCCCGGGGCTCGAAGTCGAAGGACGGCGGCTCGCCGACGCGGCGCTGCTCGACGGCGTCGTCCTCCGAGTCGCCGTCGGGCGCCTCGTCGGCGGGCAGGTTCGGGATGCTCAGCAGCAGCTCCCGCAGCTCCTGCTGGAGCTTCGCCTGCTCCGCGTCCGTCTCGCGGATCTGCTCCTTGGCCGTACGGGCCGCCTCTTTCAGCGCCGCGATGTCGCCGCCCTGCTTCGCGGTCTGCTGCACCTCCCGGGCCAGGCGCTTGGCCTCGGCGCGCAGCTCGTCGCCGGACCGGACGCTCTTGTTCCGACGGGACAGCAGGCTCTCCAGGGAGGAGATGTCCAGGGTGTGGCCGCGGCGCGCGAGCCGGCGCACGGCGCCGTCACCCATCTCGATCAGAACGCGGGCATCATGCATCGGTGCCGTACTCCTCGGATGTGATCGTCGGGCCCCGACGGTAGCAAGGCCCGGCACGTCAGCAACCCGGTACGTCGCCGCCCGACTTCAGCGCCTTCAGCGACGCCACGGCGTCCGACAGCTTCTCCACCGGCACCAGCCGCAGCCCCTCCGGCAGCTCCGACTCCGCGTCCGAGCACTCCGCCTTCGGCACGAGGAACACCGTCGCCCCGTCGCGCTTCGCGGCCAGCGTCTTGAGCGCCACGCCGCCGACCGGGCCGACGGTGCCGTCCCGCGCGATCGTGCCCGTACCCGCGATGACCTTGCCGCCTGTCAGGTCGTCGGGGCCGAGCTTGTCGACGATCCCCAGGGCGAAGAACAGCCCGGCGCTGGGGCCGCCGACGTCGGTGAGGCGCAGCTCGACGTCCACGCTGCCGGGCTTGCGGCCGAGGTGGTCCAGGGCGGCGGTGACGGCGGTGTTCTGCGACTCGCGCATCTGCCCCGCGTTGTACTCGCGGATCTCCTTGCGGGAGTCGCCCACGGGGTACACCGCGTCCTTGGGCATCACGGCCTCGTCGGTGGCGAACCAGCCGGAGGCGATGTCCGCGAGGCGCAGGTCGACCTCCGGTCCGGTCGCGGCGATCGTCGTCATCCGCAACTCGCCGTCGGTGGGGTGCTGTTCGGCCCCGGACACGGTGATGACGGGGCTGCCCTGGTGGTCGCCGAGCACGTCGGCGGTCATCCCGGGCTTGGCGAGCGAGAACGGCAGCGGGGCGAACGCCGCGGCGGCGAGCAGCCCGGCCACGGGCGCGGCGCAGAGCGCGAGGGTCACACGACGAGGTGGCACGCCCCCAATCTACGGTGCCGCCGCCGGGCGGGCCGAACGGGAGGGGGCGGCCGGGGCCGTACGGAAGGGGCGGCCCGGTCCGTACGGGAGGGTCCGCGGTCGTACGTGCGGCGGCTCCGCCGCGCCGCGGCCGGCCCGCGGCGAAGCCGCCGGGCAGACGTCCGGGTCGCGTGCTCGCCGGCCACGGCCGATCCGCACGGCCGGCCGGTCCCGCGGGTGACCGCGGACAACCGGTCCGCGGCCGCGGACCGTCCCCGGGTCCCGCCGCGCCGTGCGGCTAGCGCAGGGCCTGGGCGACTTCCCTGGCCGCCGAGACCACCCGGGGGCCCACCTCGCCCGGCACGATCTCGTGCAGCATCACCACGCCCACGCTGCCCTCTATCCCCGACACCCCCAGCAGCGGCGCCGCCGCCCCGCTCGCGCCCGCCTCCAGCTCGCCGTGGGTCAGGGCCAGCGCCAGCTCCGCGTCGGTCTCGCATGCGCTCGGGCCGAGGCCGCGGCCCTTGAGTATCGCCCGGCCCGCCGCGCCCTGGTCCAGGGCGTGCCGGAAGCCGGCGCGGTAGGCGACGTGGTAGTCCGTCCAGCTCGGTTCGACGACCGCGACGGCCAGCGCCTCGCTGCCGTCGACCAGCGTCAGGTGCGCCGTCGCGCCGACGTCCTCGGCGAGCGAGCGCAGCGCCGGCAGCGCCGCCTCCCGCACCAGGGGGTGCACCTGCCGGCCGAGCCGCAGCACCCCGAGCCCGACCCGCGCCCGGCCGCCGAGGTCGCGGCGGACGAGGGCGTGCTGTTCCAGGGTGGCGAGCAGGCGGTAGACGACGGTGCGGTTGACGCCGAGCTTGTGCGACAGCTCGGTGACGGTCAGGCCGTGGTCGGTGTCGGCGAGCAGCTTGAGCACGCGGAGTCCACGGTCGAGGGTCTGGGAGGTCTCTGCGGGCACGCCGCCTCCTCAAGTGATGTGCGGCCCTTCCCGCGCCGGCGCACCCGTCCCTTGCAGCGCCCGCGCCTGGAGCCGCCGGAGCCGCAGGTGGCACCGGCTTGTGTCCGCGGCGGCTCTGCCGCGGATCTCGGAGCCCCGCCTCCGCCTGCTCGGCGGGGGTGTGCGGAAACCTAGCGAGCGGCACCGCTCAGCGGAAGACCCCGTCCAGAATCCGGTCAGGATCTTCCACGGCGGTCGCTTTCCGTGATCGTTGCGCGCGGCGCAATGCCCTCGAATGGCCGGATTAACCCCGCATGAAAGAATCGTGCCATGACCGGCTCCGAAGTGAATCCCCCCGCCACCGGACCGCACCGGGTCGCCGTCCTCGTCCGGGACGGCGTGATGCCGTTCGAACTCGGCCTCGTCCACCAGATGTTCGGCTCCGCGCAGGCCGGGGGGCGGCGGCTGTACGAGGTCGTCACCTGCGCGCTGCGGCCAGGACCGGTGCGTACCGACGCGGACTTCCCGGTGCTCGTCGAGCACGGCCCCGAGGCGCTGGCGGGCGCTTCGACCGTGGTGGTGCCCGCGTCGCACGCCGCTGACGCAGTCGAGAGCGCGGCCGAGGGCGCGGCCGGGAACTCCGGGTGGGGTGAGCCGTCGGAGGCGCTGCGGGCGGCCCTCGCGCGGGTGCGGCCCGACGCGCGCATTGCGTCCGTCTGCACCGGCGCGTTCGTGCTCGCCGCCGTGGGCCTGCTCGACGGCCGCCGGGCCACGACGCACTGGAAGTCGGCCGAGCTGTTCCGCCGCCGCTTCCCCGCCGTGCGGCTCCAGCCCGACGTGCTCTACACCGAGGACGGCGGCGTCCTCACCTCCGCGGGCGAGGCGGCCGGCATCGACCTGTGCCTGCACATGATCCGCACCGACCACGGCGCCGCCGTCGCCAACGACGTCGCCCGCCGCACGGTCGTGCCCCCGCACCGCGACGGCGGGCAGGCGCAGTACGTGCCGCGGCCGGTGGCCGAGCCGGAGCTGTCCACCACCGGCCGCGCCCGCGCCTGGGCGCTGGAGCACCTCGACCGGCCCATCGCGCTGCGGGAGTTGGCGGCGCGGGAGTCGATGAGCGTACGGACCTTCAGCCGCCGGTTCCGTGAGGAGACCGGCGTGACGCCGGTGCAGTGGCTCACCCGGCAGCGCATCGAGCGGGCCCGGCACCTGCTGGAGGAGACGGACCGCAGCGTCGACCGGGTCGCGGCGGACGCGGGGTTCGGCACGGCGGCGTCGCTGCGTCAGCACATGCACGCGGCGCTGGGCGTCTCGCCGACCGCGTACCGGGGCACGTTCCGCGGCCCGGGGCAGCTGCCGGCAGCGGCGTAGCGGCCGGCGGCGCGGGGGCGCGGCGCGGTCGCGCGGTGCGGCGCGGGGGCGCGGAGCGGGGCGTACCGGCGCTCATGTGTCGCCGGACTCGTCCGACGGCCACGGGTCGCTCAGCCACAACTCGTCCCGCGTCGCGGGCCCCAGCAGCTCCTCCAGCCCTTCGTCGATCCCGAGCCGGGTCATCTCCGAGCCCGGGGGCACGGCCCGCAGCGTGCGCTCCAGCCAGGCGGAGACCTGGGGGGCCGGCGCCTCGATGAGCGCGTCCCCGTCGGAGGACGTCAGCGCCAGGCAGACGACGCTCCCCGACGCGGACTTCGTCGGCCACACCCGCACGTCCCCGTGCCCGCACGGCCGGAACACCCCCTCCACCAGCAGCTCGCGGGCGAACGACCATCTCACCGGCGCCGCCGAGCCGATGTGGAAGCCGATGTGGACGGCGTACGGGTCGGACGACCTGTAGGTCAGCCTGGACGGAACCGGAACACTCCTCTCCGGCGAGAGCACGAGTCGCAGCTCCAGTTCGCGTTCCACCACTGTCTGCATGGCGTGGCTCCTCTCTTGTCGAACGTCACGCAGGTCCGGCGGGCCTGCGCGGGGAGAGAGGGCCAAACCGCGGTGCTCTTACGCGACTTCCGCAGACTTCCCCCGATCGTTTGACAAGTCTCATAAGGCGGAACGGGGGTGAGGCGGACCCGGCTGTCCGCCGGTTCTGGTAGATGTGGACCCCATGAGCGCCCCGACACCACCCTCCGGCGGCGGGATCCCCGGCCCCGGTTACTACCCCGACCCCTCCATCCCGGGCTACGTCCGGTACTGGAACGGTGCGGCGTGGGTTCCCGGCACCAGCCGCCGCGCGCACGAGGGCGAGGAGGCGGCCGCGGCCGCCGACGGGCAGGAGTCCGGCCCCGCGGCGGACGCGGGCACGGGCGGCCCGGAGAGCACGGAGAGCCCGCAGCGCGCGGAGAGCCCCGCGGACGCCGTGCCCGCCGCGTCCGGCCCGTCCCTGAGCGAGACCGGCCCGGTGTTCCTCGACGAGGAGGAGCCGCAGGACGCCCCGCTCCCCTCCCGCGGGCGGCACGCGCGCGGGAGCGGCGACGCCGACGACGTACGGGACGCGGCCGAGGCGGCGGCGTCCGCCGAGGAGCCGGCGGACGCGCAGGGCGCGTGGCAGGCGGTCGACGTCGTGGACGTCGCAGAACGGGCCGACAACCGCGTCGCCTGGGGCGCGCGGGAGGCGCAGGACCCGCCGGCGCTCACGGTGCCGGCCGAGCTGGGCGGCGGCGCGCCGGAGCCGGGCGGCGCCGGGGAGGAGTCCCGGCTGCCGGGCGCGCGGCACGCGGATGACGCCGACGCCGGCGCCGCGGGCGGCGGCGCCGGGCAGGAGGGCGGACAGGCCGCGCCCGGTGCGTACGAGCAGGACCGGCCGGGCGGGCTGCTCGGCCGCGACCCGCGCGTCGGCGGCGGCTCGTGGGGCGAGCAGGTACGGCGGCTGGCGGGGCCCGCGCCCGTACCGGCGCCCGGGACGCCGGAGGAGACGCGCGAGCCGGAGGCCGCGGGCGGGTCCGGACCGCAGTCCGGGGCGGGCGCCGAATCCGGGTCCGGCTTCGGAGCCGGTGCGGGTGCCGCGTCCGGGGCCGTGGATCCGCGGCAGGCCGCGGGTGGCTACGCGCCGTCGCCGACCGCGCCCGACGTGCCGAACGCGCTCCCCGCGCCGACCACCCCCGACGTGCCGCGGGCGCAGCCCGCGCCGACGACCCCCGACGTACCGGTGTCCCCGACGCCGACGACGCCCGAACTGCCGCAGCCCCGCCCCGCGCCGCCGCAGCTCGCGCCGCAGGGCGGCGGCCACTCCGCGCCGCCGCTGACCCCGGCCGCGCGCACGGCCCCGCCCGCCGTGCCGCAGCAGCGGCCCGCCGGGCAGTTCCCCGAGCGGGCCGCCGCCCGCGCCGAGCTGCCGCAGGGCGGCGGCGCCGGGGCCGGCACGGGGGAGCCGCCCGTCGTGCCGTGGCGCCCGCCGGCCAGTGACCCCTTCCTCAGCGCCGCGCAGGGCACCGCGCCGCCCGCCGGGCTCGGCCGCAGGCTCGGCGCCCGGTTCGTGGACGCGCTGCTGGTCGGCGGCGTCGTCGCCGCGGTCGCGGTGCCGCTGGTGAGCAAGTCCGTGGACCACGTACAGGGCAAGATCGACGCCGCCGAGGAGTCCGGCAAGACCGTCACGGTCTGGCTCATCGACGGCACCACGGGCCCGTATCTCGCCCTCGTCCTCGGCCTCTTCCTCGTCCTCGGCCTGGTCGTGGAGGCGCTGCCGACCGCGAAGTGGGGCCGTACGCCCGGCAAGCGGCTCTTCGGCGTGCGGGTGCTGGACATCGAGTCGCAGGACCCGCCGGCGACCGGCTCGGCGCTGCGGCGGTGGCTGACGTACGCGGTGTTCCTGCTGCTGCCGCTGATCGGGCTGCTGAACGTCGTCTGGTGCGCCTTCGACAAGCCGTGGCGGCAGTGCTGGCACGACAAGGCGGGGCGCACGTACGTGGCGCGCGGCTGAGCCGTTCGGCCCCGCCCGGGATGCGGGGCGGTGGCGCCCGGGGTCGACTCGGTGCATGAGCTCCGACCACGGCGAGGGCGCCGACCCGCACCGCAGGAAGCCCACGCGCTCGCAGCAGCCGCAGAACGGCGCACCCGCCGGCGGCACGCAGCACCCGGAGGGGGAACCCCCGCCGGGTGACGGGCACGGGGCACAGGAGACGCACGGGGCACCGGCCGAGGGCAGCGGCACGACGCGGCCGGTGGGCGGCCCGGCGAGGTCGGAGAGGCCGGGGCCGCCACCCCCGCCGCCCGCACCCGGGCCGGCGGACGGGAGCGGCGCCCCGGCGCAGGGGAGCGGAGGGCCCGAGGGCGGCGGCCTCCCGTCGTACGGCACCGGATCCGGCTCCGGCTCCGGCCCGGCCCCGCCCACGGGCCCGGACGCCACGTCGTCGTCCGGCCCGGGCACCACGCCTCCCACCGGCCCCGATGCCACGCCCTCCGAGGGCCCCGGCACCACGCCGCCCACCGGACCTGACGCCACGTCGTGGTCGGGTCCCGGGGCCACCCCGCCCACGGGTCCGGACGCCACGTCGTCCGGTCCCGGCGGCGCTCCGCCCCCGGGCTCCGGTGCCGGACCCGACTACGGCGGCGCCCCGCCCCCCGGCGCCGGCTCCCCGTACGACCAGCCGCCCGGCGCCATGCCCCCGCCCCCGCCGTCGTACGGCACCGGCCAGCCCGGCTACGGCGGCCCCGGGGGCCACCCCGGCTCTCCCGGCCACGGCGGCGCCCCCTACGGCGCGCCCGATCCGCGGCTCGCCGGGATGCCGCCGCTCGGCGGCCTCGGCCGCCGGCTGCTGGCGCGCATCATCGACGCCCTGATCGTGTACATCCCGGTGTCGCTCTTCCTCACCCTCATCGGCCAGATCGACGACTTCGCCGACACCGACAACACCGGCTCCCAGTACGGCTGGGGCATCTTCGGCATCCTCGCCTACCTCGTGTACGAGGGCCTGATGCTCACCCGCAGCGGCCAGACCGTGGGCAAGATGCTCATGAGCATCCGCGTCGGCATGCTGGAGAACGGCGCGGTGCCCGCCGGCGGTCCCGGCTGGATCCGCGCCGCCGTCTACTCGCTGCCGGGGATCGTGCCGTGCATCGGCACCCTGTTCTGGCTCTACAACGTGCTCTCCTGCACCTGGGACAGGCCGTACCGGCAGTGCGTGCACGACAAGGCGGCCAAGACCGTCGTGGTCTCCACGGAGGGCCAGCGCTTCACGCCGTAGCGCCGCCCGGGCGCCCGCCGGGACCGGCACACCGAAGCGGCCGGCGACCAACTGGTCGCCGACCGCTTCCTGTTCGGTTGGGCCTCGGCCGTCCCCCGTGGGCACCCTCGCGGGTGCCCCCGTGCCGTCTCAGTGCGGCGCGGACTGCGCGCCGACCGGCCGCCGGTCCGCCGCGGGTGCGGCGACACCTTCCGACCGCGCCACCACGACCGGCTGGTCCGCCCGTAAGGCGGGAGCGCGGCGGGAGCGCGGTACGGGAGCGGTCAGTGCGACGAGCACCCCGAGCGCCAGGGCGGTGACGCAGATCGCCACGAGGGCGATGGCTGCGCCTGCCTGCGAGAGCAGCAGCATGGCTGCGGCCGAGGCGATGACTGTGGCCGACCCGTAGAGGATTTGGGAGAGAGTCGGACGCGGCATGGCGGCCCCCTGGTGGGCTCAGCATCGGTACGGACGGGTGAACGTGCCGAAGGGCGGCCCCGTGCGTGCAGCCGCCCCCCACTACCCAAGCCGTTGCCCAACCCGGACTGCAAGTAAGCGTGACCTTACCCACTGGGGGGGTGCACGAGGGGGCGCACGGGGTCATGGCGGGGCGAGCATCGGCGTCACCAGGGGCTCCGACCCCGTAGCCCTCTGAAGTGTCCAAGTCAAGACTGTCATTTCTCTGTTCACTCCGGTCGAATGCAGGCACACCTATTCGTGCGGCGACGCGGGAGGGACAGCTCAAACGTGAAGAGCAGGCAAAGAAAGTTGTCAAAAACTGCCGTCACCACGGCGGTTGCAGCCGCACTCGGCGCGGCTCTGCTGCCTCTGGGGCAGGCGGCCGCCGACCCCGGCGACGGTGGTGCCCAGCTTGAGCGCCGCGATCCGGCGCGGGCGCCGAAGCACCAGGAGCACGACCTCGACGGCCCGTTCAGCAAGGAGCAGGACGCGCGCGAGCAGGCGGCGCTCCAGCAGTTGCTGTCCGGCGAGAAGCAGGCGCAGCCCCGGGCGAAGAAGGACGGCGGGACCGTCGTCAAGCTCGACGACGGCAAGTACGCCGAGCTGGGCCGGGGGACGAAGACCGACAAGATCTTCACCGTGCTGGTCGAGTTCGGTGACGACGTCGACAACGAGACGATGTACGACCCGGACGGTCCCGACGGCCCCGAGCCGCCCGTCGTGAAGTACGGCGGCGACGCGGGCCCCGCGCACAACCGGATAGCCGAGCCGGACCGGGAGGTGGACAACTCCACCGACTGGAAGGCCGACTTCGACAGGCAGCACTACCAGGACCTCTACTTCTCCAAGGACGCGGACAAGCAGTCCGTGGCGAAGTACTACGAGAAGCAGTCCTCCGGCAAGTACACGGTGGACGGCGAGGTCAGCGACTGGGTCTCGGTGAAGTGGAACGAGGCCCGCTACGGCTCCAACTACTGCGGCGACTCCACCTGCGCCTCCGTCTGGGACCTGGTGCGCGACGCGACCGCCAAGTGGGCCGAGGACCAGAAGGCCGCCGGGAAGACCGACGCCGAGATCAAGGCCCAGCTCGCCGAGTACGACGCCTGGGACCGCTACGACTTCGACGGCGACGGCAACTTCGACGAGCCCGACGGCTACATCGACCACTTCCAGCTCGTGCACGCGGGCGAGGACGAGTCCGCGGGCGGCGGCGTCCAGGGCGAGGACGCCATCTGGGCGCACCGCTGGTACGCCTACGGCACCGACGCGGGCAGCACAGGACCCGGTGAGAACAAGGCCGGGGGTGCCCAGATCGGCGACACCGGCGTGTGGGTCGGCGACTACACCGTCCAGCCGGAGAACGGCGGACTCGGCGTCTTCGCCCACGAGTACGGCCACGACCTCGGCCTGCCCGACCTGTACGACACCGCGGGCGGCGAGAACTCCACCGCCTTCTGGTCCCTCATGTCCTCCGGCTCGTGGCTGGGCCGCGGCAAGGACGCCATCGGCGACCTGCCCGGCGACATGACCGCCTGGGACAAGCTGCAACTCGGCTGGCTGGACTACGACACGGCCAAGGCGGCGACGCGCTCGAAGCACACGCTCGGCCGCGCCGAGGAGCAGAAGGACGGCAAGCCGCAGGCGCTCGTCGTCGAGCTGCCGGAGAAGGCCGTCACCACCACCATCACCAAGCCCGCCGAGGGCACCAAGCAGTGGTGGAGCGGCATGGGCGACGACCTGTCCAACTCCCTGACCCGGACGGTCGACCTGACCGGCAGGTCCAGCGCCTCGCTGGGCCTCGCGGGCTGGTGGGACATCGAGGAGAACTACGACTTCCTCTACGCCGAGGTCTCCACGGACGGCGGCGCCAGCTTCACCCCGCTCGACGGCACCGCGAACGGCGCGCAGATCCCGCGCGACGGCGGCGACCGGCCGGCCCTGACCGGCGTCTCCGGCGAGTTCCGCGACCTGGAGTACTCCCTCGACGCCTACGCGGGCCAGGAGGTCCAGCTCCGCTTCCGCTACCAGACCGACGGCGGGGTGGCGCAGAAGGGCTTCGCCGCCGACGCGTTGACGATCACGGCGGACGGCGAGGAGGTCTTCGCGGACGGCGCCGAGGGCGACGACGCGGGCTGGACGGCGGACGGCTTCTCGCGCGTCGAGGAGTCCTTCACCAAGGACTACCCGCAGTACTACATCGCCGAGAACCGGCAGTACGTGTCGTACGACAAGACGCTCAAGACCGGTCCGTACAACTTCGGCTGGACGACCGACAAGCCGGACTGGGTCGAGCACTTCCCGTACCAGAACGGCCTGGCCGTGTGGCTGTGGGACACCTCGCAGCTGGACAACAACACCAGCGTGCACCCCGGCGAGGGCCTGGTGCTGCCGGTCGACGCGCACGCGAAGCCGGAGAAGTGGGCGGACGGCTCGGTGATGCGCAACCGCATCCAGGCGTACGACTCCACCTTCAGCACCCAGCGGACCGACGGCTTCACCCTGCACAAGGACGGGAAGCCGACGAAGATCACGTCGAAGAAGGGCGCCTGGGTCTTCGACGACCGCAAGGGGACGTACTGGTACGAAGGGAACCCGGGCGGGAGCGTGCAGGTGCCCGACACCAACACGAGGATCTCCATCGTCCAGGAGCCCAGTCATGGCCGGACCATGACAATCCAGGTAGCGCCTTCCGGGCGGTGATTTTGTAAAACAGCAGGTCAAAGGCGTATCGGCCGCTGCCCCTGGCGGGGCGGCGGCCGATCGCGTAAAGATGGCGTGAGCAGTTCGACCGAGGGACGACCACGCGAGGAGCGCCATGGGCGGAGGAGGATTCACCAAGCTGCCGGACGGCAGCATGGTCGTCGCCGTCTCCCTGCCGGCCCCCGTGGAGGGCCGGCGGATACGCGTCCTCGTCCACGCCGCGAACCGCGCCAGGGCGCTGACGCGGCTGCGCAACCTCGGGCTGCGCTCGGTCTACCTCCGCGGCAACGCGCACCCGCCCACCCCCGACGAGGTGACCGCGGTGCTGTGCCATCCGGACGGCCTGGTCTGGCGCGGCTCACTCGACGACGACACGGAGTCCTGGCACCCGATAGCGGCACTGTTCCGTCTGGCGACGTAGCCGGCCGCCCGGCGTCCGCGGAGGGCCGGAGGGGCCCAGGGGCGCCGCCTGAGGGCCCCGCGGGCTCAGGGCCGCCTCGATGGACCCTGCTGACGTGTCCCCCTCGACGGCCCCGTGCCGGGGCGTCCGGCGCCCGCAGGCGGCCTGCGGACGCCCGGACGGGCGCCGGGGCCGCCCCCGCGGCACGGGGCCGCGGCGGCCGGAAGGCAGCCCCTGCGGGCACCGGCCCCCGCAGGCGGTCGCAGACGGCTCCGCAGCCGGCGCCCGCGGCGGGCCGGGTCAGCCGATGACCGGTTTGCCCGTCAGTTCCACGCCCGCCTCCGCCAGCTCTCCCAGCGCCCGCTGCGTGGTGTCCTCCGCCACCGCCGCCGTCAGGTCCAGCAGCACCTGCGTGCGGAAGCCCTCGGCCGCCGCGTCCAGGGCCGTCGCCTTCACGCAGTGGTCGGTGGCGATGCCCACCACGTCGACGTCCGTCACCTCCCGCGCGCGCAGCCAGTCCGCCAGCGGCACGCCGTTCTCGTCCGCCCCCTGGAAGCCGCTGTACGCCGCCGCGTACGCGCCCTTGTCGAAGACCGCCGAGATCGCCCCGGAGGCGACGGTCGGGGCGAAGTTCGGGTGGAAGCCGACGCCCTCCGTGCCGGCCACGCAGTGCCGCGGCCAGGAGTGCACGAAGTCCGGGTGCGCCGCGAAGTGGTCGCCCGGCTCGATGTGGTGGTCGCGGGTGGCGACGACGTGCTGGTAGCCGGCGGTGGACCGGCCGATCAGGTCGGTGATCGCGGCGGCCACGTCCGCGCCGCCGGTCACCCCCATGCTGCCGCCCTCGCAGAAGTCGTTCTGCACGTCAACGACGATCAGTGCACGATGCATGGTGGGCTGCCCTTCGTGAGTCGGCGTCGGCAGGACGGAGCGCTGGGGAACGAAGCGCCGCGCGTCCCGGTTCTCTGCCCGGTCGGCCGGGCGTCATACGTACTCCGTCGGCAGGACAGGCTCGCCCCTGGAGAGCTGGGTGGCGGACAGCGGCAGCCCGTCCCTGGCCTCGACGTGCCGGGCCCTGGCGTCGTCCATCGGCTCCCGGCCCACGACCTTCCCGCCGCGCACCAGGGGCACCAGCAGCTCCCGCCCGGCCAGCTCCGCCGGCACCTCCCCGGTGCCGACGACCTCGGCCTCCGCGACCCCGTACGCGTCCAGCCGGCGGGCCGCCCACTTCCGGCCGCCGATCGACGTCTTCCCGCCCGTCGAGCGCTTCGCCACCGGCACCAGCGGCGCGTCCGGGGCGTCGGAGGCGGCGCGGGCCACGAGCTTGTAGACCATCGAGCACGTCGGGTGCCCGCTGCCGGTGACCAGCCGGGTGCCCACCCCGTACGCGTCCACGGGGGCGGCGGCGAGCGAGGCGATGGCGTACTCGTCGAGGTCGCTGGTGACGATGATCCGGGTCCGCTCCGCGCCCAGCTCGTCGAGCTGCTGGCGCACCCGGTGCGCGACCAGCAGCAGGTCGCCGGAGTCGATGCGCACGGCGCCCAGCTCCGGACCCGCGACCTCCACGGCGGTACGGACCGCGGCGGCCACGTCGTACGTGTCGACCAGCAGCGTCGTCCCCACGCCCATGGACTCCACCTGCGCGGTGAACGCCTCCCGCTCGCTGTCGTGCAGCAGCGTGAAGGCGTGCGCGGCGGTGCCGACGGTGGGGATGGCGTAGCGGAAGCCGGCGGCCAGGTCGGAGGTGGAGGCGAAGCCGCCGACGTACGCGGCCCGGGAGGCGGCCACCGCGGCCAGCTCGTGGGTGCGCCGGGCGCCCATCTCGATCAGCGGCCGGCCGACCGCGGCGACTGCCATCCGGGAGGCGGCGGCGGCGATCGCGGAGTCGTGGTTGAGGATCGACAGCACCACCGTCTCCAGCAGCACGCACTCGGCGAAGCCGCCCTCGACGCGCAGCACGGGGGAGCCGGGGAAGTACACCTCGCCCTCGGGGTAGCCCCAGATGTCGCCGCTGAACCGGAAGTCCGCGAGCCAGTCCAGGGTCGGGGCGTCGACCACGTCGTGCTCGCGCAGGAAGCTCAGCACCTCGGGCTCGAAGCGGAAGCTCTCCAGCGCGTCCAGGACGCGGCCGGTGCCGGCCACGACGCCGTAGCGGCGGCCCTCGGGCAGCCGGCGGGTGAAGGTCTCGAAGACCGACCGGCGGTGCGCGGTGCCGGCGTGCAACGCGGCCTGGACCATGGTCAACTCGTAGTGATCGGTGAAGAGGGCCGTCGAGGGGACGGTGACCGGCAGCTTCAGTTCCGACATGCACCTGATCCTACGCCCATACTCGTCACACTGACGATTTCCGGTGTCCGAATGGCTGCGGCACCGCCTCGGGTGGCAGCATGGGGACCGTCAGGGCTGCGGTCGCAGCCGGAGCTAACGAGGAGTTGCCGCCAACCGTGAGCGTCGCACCCACGGAGATCGAGCGCCCGGAGACCGTCGAGTCCCAGTCACCCGCGGCGGTGCCTGAACCGGACGTCCCCTGGGTGACGATCGTCCACAACGACCCGGTGAACCTCATGAGCTACGTGACGTACGTCTTCCAGGCGTACTTCGGATATCCCAGGGAGAAGGCACGCAAGCTCATGATGGACGTACACACCAAGGGGAGGGCCATCGTCTCCAGCGGCTCCCGCGAGGAGATGGAGCGGGACGTGCAGGCGATGCACGGCTACGGCCTGTGGGCCACCCTCCAGCAGGACCGCTGATGGCGGGGCACTTCGAAGCGGTCCCGGGCGGCGGCGCGGCCGTCGCGCTGGACGAGCTGGAGATCTCCATCCTGCGCACGCTGACCGTGCAGTTGCTGGAGCTGATCGGCCCCGGCGACGGCCCCGCGGACGCGCCGCCGCCCGCCGACCCGCTGGACGCGCTCTTCGCCGAGGGCCCCAGCAAGCCGCCGTCCGACCCGGCCCTCGCGCGGCTCTTCCCGGACGCCTACGGCGAGCCGGACAAGGGCCCGGACGACGAGGAGCGGGCCCGCTCGGCCGAGTTCCGCCGCTACACCGAGCCGGAACTGCGGGAGGCCAAGCGGGAGAACGCCCTGGCCGTCGTCCGCGGGCTCGACCTGCTGACCGTGGAGGGCGAGGGCGGCGCGGTCCTCAAGCTCGGTCCCGAGGAGTCGCGGCAGTGGCTCGCGACGCTGAACGACCTGCGGCTGGCCATAGGCGCGCGGCTCGACATCCGGGACGACGACGACGGCGAGGTGCTGTTCCGGCTGCCCGACGAGGACGAGCGCAAGCCGATGGTGATGGCGTACCTGTGGCTGGGCGGGCTGCAGGAGACCCTCATCGAGACGCTGATGCCGTAGGCCGGCGGCCGTTCTGAGCCGGGCCCGTTCGGGTGAATGTACACATAATCACCCTTTTCCGGTGGTAAAGCTGCAGTCGGGGGACTGCACGGGAAAGGGCACCACTCCACATGACCACTGCGAAGGTCCCGGAGGACGGCCGCGGGGCTCCGCCCTCCGACGAGGGCTACGAGCGCGGGCTCGGCAGCCGCCAGATCCAGATGATCGCCATCGGCGGCGCCATCGGGGTGGGCCTCTTCCTGGGCGCCGGCAAGATCATCGAGAAGGCCGGGCCCAGCCTCATCTTCCTGTACGCGATCGCCGGCGTCGTCATCTTCTTCATCATGCGCGCGCTGGGCGAACTCCTGCTCTACCGCCCGGTCTCGGGCAGCTTCGCCGAGTACGCGCGCGAGTTCCTCGGCCCCTACTTCGGGTACGTCACGGGCTGGACGTACTGGCTGATGTGGGCCGTCACCGGCATGACCGAGCTGACCGCCGCCGCCATCTACATCAACTACTGGTGGCCCGCCGTCCCGCAGTGGGTCAGCGCCCTCGGCTTCCTCGTGCTCCTCTTCGGCGTCAACCTGATCTCGGTGAAGATCTTCGGTGAGCTGGAGTTCTGGTTCTCGATGGTCAAGGTCACCGCGATCATCGGCATGATCGTCATCGGCGTCGGCGTGCTGACCCTCGGCTTCTCCGACGCCGCCGCCACCGCCTCCACCACGAACCTCTGGAGCCACGGCGGCTTCTTCCCCAACGGCATCGGCGACAGCCTGATGACCCTCCAGGGCGTGATGTTCGCCTACCTCGCGGTCGAACTCGTCGGCGTCACCGCGGGCGAGAGCACCAACCCCGAGAAGACCCTGCCCAAGGCCATCAACACGCTGCCCTGGCGGATCGTGATCTTCTACGTCGGCTCGCTGATCGTCATCCTGTCGGTCGTCCGGTGGACCGAGTTCAGCGACGGCATCAGCCCGTTCGTCGCCGCCTTCGGCAAGATCGGCATCCCGCTCGCGGCCGGCATCGTCAACTTCGTCGTGCTCACCGCGGCCCTGTCGTCGTGCAACTCCGGCATGTACTCCACCGGCCGCATGCTGCGCGCCCTGGCCGCCAACTCCGAGGCGCCCAGGATCTTCGGCAGGCTCAGCCACCGCCGGGTGCCGGCCGCGGGCATCGCCCTGTCCGTCGTGGTCATGTCGGTGGGCGTGGTGCTCAACTACCTCGTGCCGGAGAAGGCGTTCGGCTACGTCATGTCCGTGGCCACCGCCGCCGGCATCTGGACCTGGGCGATGATCCTCCTCAGCCACATCCGCTACCGCCGCGCGGTCGTCGCGGGACGGCTGCCCGCCTCGTCGTTCCCGGCGCCCGGCGGGGTGGTGTGCAGCTGGCTGGCGCTGGCGTTCCTCGCCTTCGTCACCGTGCTCACCGCCCTGGACGCCGACGCCCGCGTCTCGCTGTACGTGGGCGCCGGCTGGGCGGTGCTGCTCTCGGGCGGCTGGGCGCTGAGCCGGCGGCGGGCCGCGGCCCGCGAGGCGGCACCGGAGTTCGCCGCGGGGGCGCAGTAGGCCCGTCCGCGCCGCCGCACCGGCCGCGGGCCCGGCGCCGTACGCGCCCGGGGCCCCGAGGCCCGGGGGCTATGCCCAGAGCTGGCCGTGCAGCGCCGCGACGGCCTCTTCCGTGGTCGCGGCCGTGTAGATGCCCGTCGACAGGTACTTCCAGCCGCCGTCCGCGACGAGGAACGCGATGTCGGCGCTCTCCCCGGCCCGTACCGCCTTGCGGCCCACGCCGATCGCGGCGTGCAGCGAGGCCCCGGTGGAGACGCCCGCGAAGATGCCCTCCTCGCGCAGGAGTTCGCGGGTGCGGGTCACGGCGTCCTCGGAGCCGACGGAGTAGCGGGTGGTGAGCACCGACTCGTCGTACAGCTCGGGGACGAAGCCCTCGTCGAGGTTGCGCAGCCCGTAGACGAGGTCGTCGTAGCGCGGCTCGGCGGCCACGATCTGCACGTCCGGGCGCTGCTCGCGCAGGAAGCGGCCGGCGCCCATGAGGGTGCCCGTGGTGCCGAGGCCGGCGACGAAGTGGGTGATCGACGGCAGGTCCGCGAGGATCTCGGGGCCGGTGGTGGCGTAGTGCGCGCCGGCGTTGTCGGGGTTGCCGTACTGGTAGAGCATCACCCAGTCCGGGTGCTCGGCGGCCAGTTCCTTGGCCACGCGCACCGCGGTGTTGGAGCCGCCGGCCGCGGGCGAGGAGATGATCTCCGCGCCCCACATGGCGAGGAGCTGGCGGCGCTCGTCGCTGGTGTTCTCCGGCATCACGCAGACCATGCGGTAGCCCTTGAGCCTCGCCGCCATGGCCAGCGAGATGCCGGTGTTGCCGGAGGTGGGCTCCAGGATCGTGGCGCCCGGGGTGAGCCGGCCGTCCTTCTCCGCCTGCTCGACCATGAACAGCGCCGGGCGGTCCTTCACGGAGCCGGTGGGGTTGCGGTCCTCGAGCTTCGCCCAGATCCGCACGCCCGGGGCGGGGGAGAGGCGGGGCAGGTGGACGAGGGGCGTGTTGCCGACGGCCGCGAGGGGGCTGTCGTAGCGCATCAGACGGAGCCGCCGGCGACGGCGGGCAGGATCGTCACGCTGTCGCCGTCGGCGAGCTTGGTGGCGATGCCGTCGAGGAAGCGGACGTCCTCGTCGTTGAGGTAGACGTTGACGAAGCGGCGCAGGTCGTCGCCTTCGACCAGGCGCGCGCGGATCCCGGTGTGCCGGGACTCCAGGTCCTCGATCAGCTCGGCCAGCGTGGTGCCGTCGCCCTGCACGGCCTTCTCGCCGTCGGTGTAGCTGCGGAGGATGGTCGGGATGCGGACCTCGATGGCCATTTCGGGGCTCCTGTGGGATACGGGGAGTCGGGCTGCGGGCGCTAGCGGGCGCGGATCGGCCGCGCCGCGGGCGGGGACGTACGCGGCCGGGCCGCCGGACGCCGGAGCGGGCCGGCGTCAGACGCGGCCGGCCGCGCGTGGCGGCGCGGACGGACACGCGGCACTGGCGAGACGGCAGAGGTCGACGTGCAGACGGGCGACGAGGAGCACCTGCCGGCCCGGGGGTTTCCGGGTCACGTCGTGGTCAACCATGACCTCATCGTATCGATTCCCCGTCCGCGTGCCGGATCGCCGTCCCATGATGCGGATCGCGGGCTCAGCGCGCGGGGGCGCCGTCGTACGAGGGGACCACGGTGACGTCCTCCTCGGTGATCACACCGTCCACGATGCGGAACGAGCGGAAGGAGACGGGCCCTTCGGCGTTGCCGGACTCGGCGGTGGAGACCAGGACGTAGTGGGCGCCGGGTTCGTTGGCGTAGGAGACGTCGGTGCGGGAGGGGTACGCCTCGGTGGCGGTGTGCGAGTGGTAGATCACCACCGGCTCCTCGTCGCGGTCGTCCATCTCCCGGTAGAGCCGGAGCAGGTCCTGCGAGTCGAACTCGTAGAACGTGGGGGAGCGGGCGGCGTTGAGCATGGGGATGAAGCGCTGCGGGCGGCCGTCGGCGGGCGCCGGGGCCGGTCCCGCGACGACGCCGCACGCCTCGTCGGGGTGGTCCTTGCGGGCGTGCGCGACGATCTGCTCGTACAGCTCCTCCGTGATGGTCAGCATGGCCGCAAGGATGGCACGGCCGCGGAGCCCGCACCTTGTACGTTCCGAACACTGAGACGAATCCGCTCGGATGCCGGGCGGGTTGCCGGGGCGGTCACGGGGCGGTCAGGTGTCGGACAGGTGCCGGACCCGGTCCCACACCGCCGTGTCCACGGGGCCGGCCTTGCGGCGGAGGTCCCGTACGGCGACCTCGGCCAACTCGCCGGTCTCCAGATACGCCGGGCGGTCCGTCCCGGCGCCGGCGGATCCGGGCGGCAGCGGGACCGCGCCGGGCCCGCCGCCGTCCTCGCGGACGGTGATCCAGGCCACCGTCGCCGACTCGGCCGCGGTCTTCAGCACCAGGCACACCCGGTCCCCGCCGGCCCCCGCGCCCGCCCTCCCGGACGGCGCCACGGCCCACCACACCTCGCCGGGCTCCGGCCGCCGGTGCGCACGCCGCACCCGCCCGAAGCTGTCGGCCAGCCCGGCGATCACGGCCAGCACCACCACGGCCACGACGGCCGGCCACCACGAGGCGTCCATGCGCCCGATCGTAGGCCCTTGCAGACAAATGGCGCCGTCCGCCCGCAGGTCGCGACACCGGCGGGATGTGTCAGACAGGGCCTGGCGCCCGCCGCCCGCCTGTGACACCGCCCTGGTGGGCACGCGGGCCGCGGCCCGTCGCCATACTGGTGATTCCGCCCACAACCGGGATGGCCGGGGGACCGCTGCGGCCCGTCCCGGCTTACCCTCGGCAGAGCCGGCGGGGCATCGTCGCCCCGTCCCGACCGTGCCGGAGGTCCCTCCCCGATGAAGCTCACCGTCGTCGGTTGCTCGGGCTCGTTCCCGTCCGCGGAATCCGCGTGTTCGAGCTACCTGGTCGAGGCGGAGGGGTTCGCGCTCCTGCTCGACATGGGCAACGGCGCGCTGGGAGCACTGCAGCAGCACTGCGGACTGTACGACCTCGACGCCATCCTGCTGAGCCACCTGCACGCGGACCACTGCATCGACATGTGCGCCTACTTCGTCGCGCGCTACTACCGCCACGACGGCGGCCCCGCCGAGGTCCTGCCCGTCTACGGCCCCAAGGGCACGGAGCAGCGGCTGACCACGGCGTACGCGGACACCCCCTCGGAGACGTCGATGAGCGAGGTCTTCGACTTCCGGGCGCTGGAGCGCGGCGCGTTCGAGATCGGCCCCTTCACGGTGCACGCGGACCGGGTGAGCCACCCCGTCGAGGCGTACGCCTTCCGCATCGAGCACGGCGGCCGCAGCCTCGTCTACTCCGGCGACACCGGCCCCTGCGGGGCGCTGACCGAGCTGAGCGCGGACGCCGATCTGCTGCTGTGCGAGGCGGCGTTCACGCACGGCCGCGAGGAGATCCCGGACCTGCACCTCAACGGCCGCGAGGCGGGCGAGGCCGCCGCGGCGGCGGGAGTGGGCCGCCTGGTGCTGACCCACATCCCGCCGTGGACGGACCCGCAGGTGAACCTGCGGGACGCGAAGGGCGTGTACGGGGGACCGGTCGAACTGGCGCGCGCGGGCGCGGTGTACGAGGTCTGAGGCGCCGCCCCACGCCTTGTACGGGGACATGCTCCGAGCGCACGCCGCCGCGGGCGGAGACGGGCCGCGGGGATCCGGGCGGGGACGACGGGTCGGCCTTCATGTGGGGCGGATAGGGTCGGGGCATGGCTACCTCTGAGACCTCCGCCGGCTTCGGCCGTGTCGACGGACGTACCCCCGCCGAACTGCGCCCGGTGGCGCTGGAACGCGGCTGGAGCATGCACGCCGAGGGGTCCGTGCTGGTGTCCTTCGGCGACACCCGCGTGCTGTGCACCGCCTCCTTCACCGAGGGGGTGCCGCGCTGGCGCAAGGGCAGCGGCGAGGGGTGGGTCACCGCGGAGTACTCGATGCTGCCGCGCTCCACGAACACCCGGGGCGACCGGGAGTCCGTCCGCGGCAAGATCGGCGGGCGGACGCACGAGATCTCCCGGCTCATCGGCCGGTCGCTGCGCGCCGTCATCGACTTCAAGGCGCTCGGCGAGAACACCGTCGTCCTGGACTGCGACGTCCTCCAGGCCGACGGCGGCACCCGTACCGCGGCCATCACCGGGGCGTACGTCGCCCTCGCCGACGCCGTCGCGTGGGGCCGCCGGAACAAGCTGATCAAGTCCAAGGCGACACCGCTGACCGGCACCGTGGCCGCCGTCAGCGTCGGCATCGTCGGCTCCGTGCCGCTGCTCGACCTCTGCTACGAGGAGGACGTGCGGGCGGAGACCGACATGAACGTCGTCTGCACCGGCGACGGACGCTTCGTCGAGGTGCAGGGCACCGCCGAGGGCGAGCCGTTCGCCCGCGCCGAACTCGACGCGCTGCTCGACCTCGCGGTCGGCGGCTGCGCGCAGCTCGACGGGCTGCAGCGCAAGGCACTGGAGGGAGACCAGTGATGGGGAAGAGGCTCTGGACCCGCGCGGGCGTCGCGCTCGCGGCGGGGGCCGCCGCGGTGACGCTCACCGGGGCGTGTGACGCGGTGAACAAGGCCATAGACTGCGGCCAGCTCGCCACCAGCATCGCCGCCGACGTCGACCAGTTGCAGCAGGCCGTCTCCGGCGCGGACGAGAGTCCGCAGGCCGCCGCCGACGCGCTCAACGAGATCGACAAGAACCTCGACGAACTCGGCGACAAGACCGACGACGCCGACGTCGGCGCCGCCGTCGACGACCTCCAGCGGGCCGTCGACAACGCCCAGCAGGCCGCCGACCGCGGCGAGGTGCCCGACTTCCAGCCGGTCGGCGACGCCGCCGGCGAGCTGACGAACGTCTGCACCCCGTGACCGCGCACCGTCTCGTCCTCGCCACCCGCAACCAGGGCAAGGTCACCGAGCTGCACGCCATCCTCGGCGAGGCGGGCGTCGACGCCGGACTCCTCGGCGCCGCCGACTTCCCCGACGTCCCGGACGTGCCCGAGACCGGCGTCACCTTCGCCGAGAACGCCCTGCTCAAGGCACACGCCCTGGCCCGGGCCACCGGGCTGCCCGCGGTCGCCGACGACTCCGGCCTCTGCGTCGACGTACTCGGCGGGGCGCCCGGGATCTTCTCCGCCCGCTGGGCCGGCCGCCACGGCGACGACGCCGCCAACCTGGCCCTCCTCCTAGCCCAGCTCTCCGACGTCGGCCCCGAGCACCGCGCGGCGCACTTCGCCTGCGCCGCGGCGCTCGCGCTGCCCGACGGCACGGAGCGCGTCGCCGAGGGACGGCTGGAGGGCACGCTGCGGTACGAGCCGGCGGGCACCGGCGGCTTCGGGTACGACCCGGTCCTCCAGCCGCTCGGCGAGGACCGCACGTGCGCGGAGCTGACCCCCGGGGAGAAGAACGCCATCAGCCACCGCGGCAAGGCGTTCCGCGCGCTGGCCCCGGCGGTTCGGGAGCTGCTCAAGGGGTGACCGCCGGGTACGGGCCGCCGCGCGCCCCGTACACACGCCACGTACACGCGCCGCGGGCGCCGCCGGATCCCTCCGGCGGCGCCCGCGGCGTGTTCAGGGCCTAGGCGTCCTTGAACTCCTGGCGCTGCCGGCCGAGGCCGTCGACCTCCAGCTCCACCACGTCACCGGCCCGCAGGTACGGCTTGGGCTCCGCCATCCCCAGCGCGACGCCCGCCGGCGTGCCGGTGTTGATCACGTCGCCCGGGTACAGCGTCATGAACTGGCTCAGGTAGCGCACCACATGCGCCACCGGGAAGATCTGGTCTGCCGTCGTGCCGTCCTGCCGCTTCTCGCCGTTCACCCACAGCCGCAGCCCCAGGGCCTGCGGGTCCGGCACCTCGTCGGCCGTCACCAGCCACGGGCCCAGCGGGTTGAACGTCTCGCAGTTCTTGCCCTTGTCCCACTGGCCGCCCCGCTCGATCTGGAACTCGCGCTCGGAGACGTCGTGGGCGACGGCATAGCCGGCGACGGCGGCCAGCGCCTCCGCGTCGGATTCCAGGTAGCGGGCCGTGCGGCCGATGACCACCGCCAGCTCCACCTCCCAGTCCGTCTTCTCGCTGCGCCGCGGCACGAGCACCGTGTCGTCGGGACCGACCACCGTGTCCGGGGCCTTCATGAAGAGGATCGGCTCCGCCGGGATGTCCGCGCCGGTCTCGGCCGCGTGGTCGTGGTAGTTCAGCCCGATGCACACGATCTTGCCGATCCGGGCCACCGGCGGCCCCGTGCGCAGGCCCTCGGAGTCCAGCGCCGGCAGCCCGCCGGTCGCGGCGGCGTCCCGTACGCGGGCGAGCGCCGCGTCGTCGGACAGCAGCGCTCCGTCCACGTCGGACACGACTCCGGACAGGTCCCGCAGGGTCCCTCCGTCGTCCAGCAGGGCCGGGCGCTCGCTCCCCGGCGGTCCGACACGCAGCAGCTTCATGTGATGACTCCCCTCTCCACGTCCGATCGATCATCCGTTGCCCGCTGTTTAGTCCGCAAGACCCTGTTCAGCCCGTGGACCCGAGTGGCGGTGGAGGAGAGTGCGTTCCGCGGCGGTCCAGGCGGTCGTGGTCGCCAGGTAGAGGCCCGCGGCGAGCGGCACGATCGCGGCCGTGACCAGGGTGCCGAAGGAGAGCAGGGGCAGCCAGCGGGTCAGCCCCGCGGCGGGGTGCGGGGGCTCGGGCGGGGGCGCGGCCTTCGCCTTCCTCCCCTTCTTCGTGTGCGTGGCGTTCCGCGCGTTCTTCGCCGCCTCCGCCTGCCGCAGGGCCTCCGCCTCCGCCTTGCGCTCGGCGAGCATCCGGCGGCTGCTCCAGAACGTGTACGCCGCCACCCCCGCGATCACCGCGAAGAGGCCCGCGTAGACCATCCCGTGCGCCCCGAACACCCCGCCGTCCGCGAGCGCGTCGGACCAGCGCCCGCCCAGCGGGGCGCCGAGCAGGGTGTGGGTGAGCAGGGCGTGGTCGTGGCCGGTGAAGAGCCGGTACATCACCATGAACACCGGGATCTGCAGCACCATCGGCCCGCAGCCCGCCAGCGGCGAGGCGCCGGCGTCCGCGTACGTCTCGGTGAGCGCGCGGCGCAGCCGCTCGGGGTCGCTCCGGTGCTTGCGCTGGATCTCCGCCACCTGCGGCGCGAGGTCCCGCCGCACCCGCTCGCCGCGGGCGGCGGCCCGCGCGAGGGGGTGCAGGGCGAGGCGTACGCACAGGGTGAAGACGATGATCGCGACGGCGGTGGCGGAGGCGCCGAAGAGGGGGTCGAGGGTGTCGGCGAGGGTGGACAGGAGGGAGGAGAGCGCGCCGAATACGGACATGGAGGGGCTCCACAGGGCTCGTCGTGCCGGATGAGGGGCGGCGTGACGGCCGTGGGGGCGGCGGAGGGGTACGTGCGCGGGCGCCGCGCGCTCGCGCGCGACGCGGGGCTTCCCGGGACCGGCGCCTACACGGCCGTCGGCAGACGACGGCCGGGTGCCCGGGGCCGCGGGCGGCCCGCGGCGTCGGGGTCCCGCTGGGGCAGGAAGGCGGTGCGCAGGGCGCGTTCGCGCAGGGCGGTGCGGATGCCGGCGGCGGACGCGGGCGGTGCGGCGGCGGCGCAGAGCGCGAGCCCCGCGAGCAGCGTCAGGGCGGCGGACGCGGCGGAGGCCGCGGCGCCGGCGAGGCCGGTGGCGACGCCCGTCTCGTCGAGCACGACGTCGGCGGCGAGGAGGAGCAGGGCGACGGCGACCGCGCGCCAGCGCGTGGCGGCACCGAGGATGCGGAGCATCGGCCCGTCCTCCCTTCGGCTCGCCGTCCCGTACGCGGTGTACGCGGGCGTCTGCGCGCATACTAACGCGGGGCCGGCGCAGCCGGCTCCGGGCGGGGGACCGCACGTTCCGGGAGCGCGGGACCGTCGCAGACGGGGGTTTGCGGACGGCTTCTCAGCCCGCGATCGCCCGGTACACCGTGTAGATGACCAGTCCCGCGAGCGAGCCCACCACCGTGCCGTTGATCCGGATGAACTGCAGGTCCCGGCCGATGTTCGCCTCGATCTTGCGCGACGTCTGGTCCGCGTCCCAGCCCGCGACGGTGTCCGAGATCAGCGACGTGATCTGGTGCTGGTACGTCGTCACCACGTGCGTCGCGACGTCCTCCGCCCAGCCGTCGACCTTCGCCTGGAGCCGTTCGTCCGCCGCCATCCGCTGCCCGAACGACAGCAGCGCCGCCCGCGCCCGCAGCCGCAGTTCGCTGCGCTCGTCGTCCGCGGCGCCGACGATCATGCCGCGCAGCGACGTCCACGCCGAGGCGATGAAGTCCTGCACCTCGTCGCGGTCCAGGATCTCGCCCTTGAGCCGCTCGACGCGCGCCCGGGTCGCGGTGTCGCCCTGGAGGTCGGCGGCGAAGTCGGAGAGGAACCGGTCGAGCGCGCCGCGTGCCGGGTGCTCCGGCGACTCGCGCATCTCGCCGATGAACCGCAGCAGTTCCTTGTAGACCCGCTCGCCGACCCGGCGGTCGACGAACTTCGGGGTCCAGCCGGGCGCCCCGCCCGTGACGGCGCCGACGACCGAGGGCCCGTTGAGGATCAGCCAGGACTCGGCGCGTTCGCAGACCAGGTCGACGACGCGGCGGTGGGCGTCGTCCGCGACGATCCTCTCCAGCAGCTTGCCGAGCCCGGGGCCCACCTCCAGGGCGGCGGCGCGGCGGTTGATGGCCTCGCCGACGACGGCCTGGACGTCGTGGTCCCGCAGGACGGCGAGCGCGCCGCGCAGCACGGTCGACGCCTCGGCGGTGACGCGGTCGGCGTTGTCGGGCTCGGCGAGCCAGCCGCCGACGCGGCCGCCGAGGCCGAGCGCGTGCAGCCGGGCGCGTACGACGTCGGCGGAGAGGAAGTTCTCGCCGACGAAGTCGCCGAGGCTCTGGCCGAGCTGGTCCTTCTTGGTGGGGATGATCGCGGTGTGCGGGATGGGCAGCCCGAGGGGCCGCTTGAACAGGGCCGTGACCGCGAACCAGTCGGCCAGCGCGCCGACCATGCCCGCCTCCGCCGCCGCGGCGACGTAGCCCGACCAGGCGCCGGCGCCGTTGTGCTGCGCCCAGCGGGCGAGGGTGAAGACCACGGCGGCCAGCAGCAGCAGGCCGGTGGCGAGGGTCTTCATCCGGCGCACGCCGCGCCGCTTCTCCGCGTCGGCGTCCGTATAGGCAAAGCCACCCGGTCCGACCCGTGCCGGCAGATCCATCGCGCTCCGTCCGCTCACGCCGTTCCCCGGAGGCCATTCTCCCCGGGCTCGGCACCATCTTTCACTTCCGGAACGGATCGCGGGTTCCCGGCGTCCCGGGCGGGGTGCGCGTCGGGCGGGTGCGGGAGGGTGGCGGCCTTCGTAACTTTACCTTCCGGATGGTAAAGTTACCTTCCATGCGACCCAGCTCCCGCACCCAGATCCTCGAAGCCGCCGTCCGCGTGGTCGAACGGGCGGGGATCACCGCCCTCACCCTCGACGCCGCCGCGGCCGAGGCCGGGCTGACCAAGCCCGGGCTGATGTACCACTTCCCCAACCGCGACGCGCTCCTGGTGGCCATCCAGCGGCACCTGACCGAGACCCTGGACGGGCACCTCCGCGCCGAGCTGGGCAAGCCGTTCGAGGAGGCCACCGCCCGCGAGCGGGCCGCGGCCTACGTGCGGTGCTGCGGCCAGGGCGGCGGGACGGCGGACTTCGTCTTCATGGTCGCCTCGGCGACCCGGCCGGAGCTGGCCCGGATCTGGGACGAGTTCGCGGACCGCTGGGCGCCCGAGCCCCCCGGCCCCGACCCGGACCCCGAGGCGGTCGACCTGTTCCTGGCCCGGGTCGCGGCGGACGGGCTGTGGCTGTTCCACGCCACGGCGCAGTCCACGCTCGCCCCCGGGGTCGCGGAGGCCGTGCAGCGGCGGCTCGCCGCGCTCACCGCCCCGGAGTCCTGAGGCCGTCCCGTACGCACCCGGCGTACCGGCACACGTCCTCACGCGTACACGCAGAAAGCAAGGTGCCCCATGTTCCAGGCGCGACGCTGGTGGGTGCTCGCGACCGTCTCCGCGGGACTGCTGCTCATCTCGCTCGACGTGACGATCCTCTACACCGCGCTGCCCACCCTCACCGCCGACCTCGACGCCGACGCCTCCTCGAAGCTGTGGATCATCAACGCCTATCCGCTGGTGATGGCCGGGCTGCTGCTGGGCGCCGGCACCCTGGGCGACCGCGTGGGCCACAAGCGGATGTTCCTCATCGGGCTCGTCCTGTTCGGCGCGGCCTCCACGGCGGCGGCGTTCGCGCCCTCGGCGGCGGTGCTGATCGGCGCCCGCGCATTCCTCGCGGTCGGCGCGGCGGCGATGATGCCCGCCACGCTGGCGCTGGTCCGGCTCACCTTCGACGACGAGCGCGAGCGCGGCATCGCGATCGGCATCTGGGGCACGGTCGCCGTCGTCGGCGCGGCCCTCGGGCCGGTCGCGGGCGGGCTGCTGCTCAACCACTTCTGGTGGGGCTCGGTCTTCCTCGTCAACGTCCCCGTCGTCCTCGCGGCGCTCGTCGCGACCGCGGTGCTGGCCCCCGGCGGCTCCGGCAGCAAGGAGCGGCCGTGGGACCCGGTGGCCTCGGTGCAGGTCATGGCGGGGCTCGTGGGCCTCGTGTACGCGATCAAGGAGGGCGCCCGGCCGGAGCCCGACCCGCTGCACATCGTGCCGGCGCTGCTCGTCTCGGCCGCCGGGTTCACCGTCTTCGTACGCCGCCAGCGCACCCGGACGTACCCGCTGATCGACTTCGCGCTCTTCCGCAACCGGCAACTGCTCGCCGGCGTACTCGGCGCCGGGCTCGCGATGTTCGCCACCGCCGGCGTCGAGCTGATCCTCGCCCAGCGGCTCCAACTCGTGCTCGGCCTCAGCCCGCTGCACGCCGGGCTGCTGGTCGCCAGCTCGGCCATCGGCGCGATCCCGGCCGGGATCGTCGTCGGCGGCCTCGTCTACCGCGTACCCGCACGGCACCTCATCGGCGGCGGCCTGCTTGTCGGCGCCCTCGGCGTCGCGCTGACCCTGCTGCTCACGCCGGGCGTCGGCCCGCCGGCCGCGGGGCGCACGGCGGCCTGGATCGTCCCCGCCGTCGTCCTGACCGGCCTCGGGCTCGGGGCGGTCATGACCGCGGCCTCCGCCGCGATCATCGGCGGCGCGCCGCCGCACCGGGCCGGCATGGCGTCGTCGGTCGAGGAGGTCTCGTTCGAGCTGGGCAGCCTCACCGGCGTCGCCGTCCTCGGCAGCGTCCTGACCGCCGTCTACACCGCCACCGTCGACCTGCCCGCCGGCGCCCCCGGGACGGCCTCCGACGGCATCGACGAGGCCCGCGCCGTCGCCGGCGAACTCCCGCCGGACACCTCGCGGTCGCTGCTCCAGAGCGCCGCGTCGGCCTTCGACAACGGCTACGCGATCACGCTGGCGGTCACCGTCGCCGTGCTGGCCGCCGGCGGCATCGCCGCCCGCCGCCTCGC
>NZ_JAINRD010000021.1 GCF_020400605.1 Streptomyces aculeolatus
GGAGCATGCCCAAGCCCTCGGACATGGCAAGGCCGTCCGCGGCCGCCGAGAATGCCTTGCTACGTCCGTCAGGAGCAAGGCCGCGCTGGCGGCTGAAGGTGACAAACTCCCCCGGGCTGGTCATGACGGTGACGCCGCCGACCAGGGCAAGTGAGCAGTCGCCGTTGCGCAGCGCCTGCACTGCCAGGTGCAGCGCCACCAACGAGGATGAACAAGCCGTGTCGACGGAGACGGCGGGGCCTTCAAGGCCCAGGGTGTACGCCACGCGCCCGGAGAGCACACTTGCCGAACTTCCTGTCGAAAAGTGACCTTCGAGTTCGTCAGGGATCTTCGGGAGGGTGGAGCCGTGGTCCACGAGGTTGAACCCTATGAAGGTACCGGTCTTGGTACCCCTCAGAGAGGTCGGGTTGATGCCAGCGCGTTCGAGTACTTCCCAAGAGGATTCCAGGATGAGCCGCTGCTGCGGGTCCATCGCCAGAGCCTCACGGGGTGATATATCGAAGAAGTCGGCGTCAAACTCGCCGGCTTCACTGAGAAAGCCGCCTTCCCTGGTGTACGACGTCCCGAAGCGATCGGGGTCAGGATCGAAGAGACCTGCCAAATCCCAGCCACGATCCTCGGGAAACGGAGAGATCGCGTCGCGCCCCTCGTGCACCAGTTGCCACATCTCCTCGGGGGATTTCACACCACCAGGAAAACGGCATGCCATTCCGACGATGGCGATCGGCTCGCGCGCCGACTCCTCGACCTCTTGAAGACGTTGGCGGGTCTCGTGCAACTCCGCAGAAGCCCACTTCAGATATTCGCGTAGAGTCTTCTCGTTGGAAACGGGATCATTCGACATGGCGGCTGGGCTCCTCCGTCGTCACATCCTTCAACCAGATGACGCTATAAGGGAGGTGACGTCATGGACGACACTCTGCCGCCGCCCTCAGGGGTCCGGTGCAGAAACTCACCGGCCGTCTCATGAGTACTGTAGGGGGTACCCCGTGAACAATAGGGGTTGACGTTCACCGGAGCCGAGGGTAGATCCACAATGGATCTAGGTTAATGCAGCAATCCCAAGCCCTCACCCACGAGCTTGATTGCACGAAGCGCGATCGAACCGCCGATCATGCACATCACACCAACGGCATCAACTGTGCGCCTCCACCTTTGTTCCACTTACCCCATCCCGCACTGTAGCCCAAACTCTCAATTACACGGAGAAATTCACTTTCCTGACCTCTGGAGATCCTCCATATCAACGACTCATCTCCTTCTCGGAGACGATCTCGGTCGATGAGCCCGAGCTGCGAAGTGGAAGGCTCCAGGCCGGCTACCGTGCAGCCGGGTTGGCCATCTGAGCGCAGGCGGCCTGAAGCGGCGGGCTCGCATGTGGACATGCGGCGGGAAGACCCACCGCCGCGGGCCGTCCTCGGCGGTCTCAAGAACGCAGACTGAGCCGCCGCCCTTGCCCTACGCGACCGAGCACAGTCACGAGGCGGCCACCATGGGAGCCAACAAGCCGAGCCCGCCACTCACCCTGCACCACGCCAACCGTGTACAGGGGATGTGCCCCACCATCCGGTTTCGCCGACGAAGGCTTGCACTTCGATGGCTGCGGATCGTCATCCTGCTGGTGGATGTCAGGTACGGCAAGGGGCGGCCACCGTTGATCATCGTGACGTGTGTGGGGTTACGATGAGACGGTGGCCGCGGATCACAGCATAGCGCTCACACCCGCTGGCGGTAGGCGTTCGAGGTGACCAGCCCAGAACGCACGGGCACCCCACGCGCCCTTGAACCTGCCCGCCCTCGTATCCCCGGTCTACGGACCTTGATTTCAGTCGGCCGTAGCTCGTCGAGGATGACCGTGCCGACTGCGGTCACGCGGGAAACCCGCAGAGCGGGCGGCAATCTGCTGGTGTGAGAGCAGTCCAGCGGTGGCATGGATATTGTCGCTCGAGTGCCCGCGACGGCCGAGATGTCGGGCAAGAGCGAGCAATTTCTTCAAGTGCGCGATTCCATGTTCGCCCCGGATGCGCCGGGAAGGGCCTTGTGCTGGAGATCATGCCGCTCGCCGCGCCAGGCGAAAGCGTTTTTCTTGGACTTGCGGCGCGGTGGTGTGAGCACCCGGACAGCAGACGCCATCTGATCCACGGCCACTAGTTCAAACCTGCCCGGGAGGACGGCGGAAACCACCTCGCCCGCGGTCCTTGAACGCATAGTCCCCCGCCCGCGCCAGCTCCAGCGAGCCGACCGGCTCCGGGAACACGCCGACCATCACCACAACCACCGCGTCACCACTCAGGTGCCCCGGGAATACCCCCCGCCCTCGACGAACGGAACCGCATCCGCGCGGCCATGGACCGCATCCTCAACAACACCCCGACCCGCTCCAACTGCGCGATGACCGTCGTCACCCTGGCCACCGAAGCCGACGTCCGCGCAACGCCCTCCCCCAGCGTCGCACGGCCGGGAGGCCGACTCCTACGAGCCGGTCCGAGCCAAGGGCGGAACCCCCGACAGGGAAAAGCACCTCCGCGGCGTCCCCACCCCGGCTGGCCTTCCCGACCGTGAGCCCTCGCAACGGCGGATGCCTGGATCTCGGTCAGGAGGTCCAGGATCCGGGCCTGGGTGGTGACGTCCAGCGCGGTGGTCGGCTCATCGGCGATGAGCAGCTCGGGGTCGCAGGACGGCGCGATGGCGATCATCACGCGCTGGCACATGCCGCCGGAGAGCTGGAAGGAGTAGGCGTCCATGCGCCGCTCGGCGCCGGGGATGCCCACCCGCGCCAGCAGTTGTACGGCCCGCGTGCGGGCCGCCTCCCGCGCCAGCGGCAGGTGCAGCCGGATGGCCTCGACGAGTTGGTCGCCGACGGTGTACATGGGCGACAGGGCAGGGCTTGCCCGGGGCGGGGTCGTTTTCCACGCCGTTGCGGCGGCCCCTGCCGGGCGACGTCACCGTGCACTTGGGCGCCCGTTACGAAGCTGCCGGCACGCCGTCCAGGTCGTCGGCGTAGTGCTCGATCGCCCGCCGGTAGTCCTGCACCCGGCGGTGGCTGCTGGTGGCGGTCAGTGTCCTCAGCAGCAGCCGGACCGCCTCGCGGCCTTCGCCCTCGTTGTACAGCGCCATGGCGAGGAAAGCCCGCAGCGCCGGATCGTGGGGGAACTCCTCGAGCCCGAGCCGCAGAATCCGCACGGCCTCCCCGTAGGAGCCCAGGACGCGGTGAGTGCTGCCCAGCCCGAGGAAAGCCCCGTGACGATCCTCCGGGGACAGGCCCGCACCGCCCAGGGCCCGTTCATAGAACGGGACGGCTTCGCGCTCCAGGCCGAGAACGTCATGTGCCCAAGCGGTCTGGTAGGCGATCTCGGCATCTCCGGGATACCGCTCGGCCAGCTCCATCAATTGTTCCCGGGCCGGGCCGGCCCGGCCCTGTTCCCGCAACTCAACGGCTTGCGCCAGCGCCGCGGCCCTCTCGCGATCGTCGCTCATGACGCTCTACGGTGGCACACCGCACCCGTAGCACACCGCCTGTGCCCCCGCTGCCCGGCGACGCGGGCGCGGGGCCCCTGCCGAGTCGGCAGGGGCCCCGCGGTGCAAGCAGTCACGGAGTGCCGGGAGTTATCCGTCTGCTGAGGGGCCGGCGGTCCGGCCTCACTTCAGGTGGCGGGTGAAGAAGCGGTCCGCGCCCTCCCCTGCGTGCTGCGGGACTCCGGTGTGCCCGCCCATGTTGGCGTGCAGGGACTTCTCCGCGGAGCCGAAGGCGTCGAACAGGTCCAGGGCCGCCTGCCGGTCGTTGCCTTCGTCGTCCCACTGGAGCAGGACGTGCAGCGGGATGGTGACCTGGCAGGCCTGCTCGAAGATGGCGCGCGGCACGTAACTCCCGGCGAAGAGGCCGGCGGCCACGATGCGCGGCTCGACCACCGCGAGCCGGATGCCGATGGAGATCACTCCCCCCGAGTACCCGACCGGGCCGCCGACGTCGGGCAGCGACAGGAGGGCGTCGAGGGTCGCCTGCCATTCCGGGACCGCCTTGTCGACGAGCGGGAGGGTGAGGGCGTCGATGATCTCGTCGCTGACCGGCTCGCCGGCTTCCCTGGCCCGGCGCAGGTCGGCGCGGGCCTCCTCGGCGGCGGCCCAGCGGGGCCGGTCGCCGCTGCCGGGGAGTTCGATGGTGGCCGCGGCGAAGCCGTCCGCCGCGGCGTGCCGGGCCCGCGCCGCCAGCCGGGGGTACATCTTGTCCAGTCCGAGCGGGGGGTGGCCGAGCAGAATCAGCGGCGCAGGTGCGGACGCGGGCGTCCACAGGATGCCGGGGATCTCGCCGAGGGTGAACCTGCGCTCGCGGACGTCGTCTTCGAGGCGCTGTTCGGAGGTGAAGTGAAGGGCCATGGTCGTGCCTTTCGGGAGTGCGCATGAACGGCGCTCCCGGACGACCTACCGCCCGACCGTGACCCCGGAGGAGAGCACCCACGTCGATACGTTCACGGGTACCACCTCCTCGCTCTCTCGCACGGCCTCCGCGAAGGTAGCAGCGGCCGCCGCGGCCCGCCATCGGTTTATGCGCGGGCTCCGTGGCCCGAACGCTCAACCACCTGCCGGGACACGGCTGTCAGACCTGAGCCGGCTCATGGGGGCGGGCACGCATGGCCTCATCGCGCCAGTCGGCGAAGGCGGGGTCGCACAGCCGGTCGCGGAACCGGCCGATGCCCATCCAGCGCAGTACGGCGCCGGAGCGGTCCAGGGGAAAGTAGGTCTCCCCGGGCCCGGTGGTGCCCGCTGCCGGTTCGCCGACCGGTCCGGGCGACCACCCGAGGGCGGTGACCGTGTCCATGGAGCGCAGGTCTCCGAAGACGCCCGGCATCCGGCGGGCCTGCCGGCCCAGGTCCAGGTGTTCCACCTGCACCGGACCGGTGTCGTCGGTCGCGTCCAGGGACGTGGTCAGGTCTCCGCCCGACTGCCCGGCGCGCCCCAGCACGACCTTCTCCTGCATCAGTGCCCTGCCGGTGCCGTGCAGCCGCAGCCGGGTGCCCCGGTGGACGGCGGTCCCGTCCGAGACCACGAACGGCTTTCCCTCCCAGGTCAGCACGGCGCCGTCGCCCACGGCGGCGTCGATCGTCCAGGACGACGGCGCGTCGCCTCCGTACGCGACCGTGCCGGTCGTCTCCACGACGTCGAGCCAGGCGCCGGGAGCGACGTCCACCTCGATGCGTACGTGGTCACCGGACAGCAGCAGCGCCTGGGTGGCGAGCAGGCCCACCCGGGCTCCGTCGGCGTCCTGGTCCATGACCCGTACGGTCAGGTGCCCGGTCGTGTGGTGGACGCGGCTGCGGCTCGCCGTGGGGGCGACGCTCAGCCGGGTCGGGCCCGTCGTGCCGGTCATGCGCCGTGCCCGGCGTTCGCCGGGGCGTGGCCGTGGTGGGCGTCGGCGGTGCCGTCGGCATCGGTGGTGCCGTCGGGGTGGGTGGGGCCGTGGGCGTGGGTGTGCGGGTGCGCGTCCCCGGCGTCCCCGGCGTCCTGGTCGGCGTGGAAGTGCGGGGCCATGGGGCCGGGGTCGACGGGGGCGTGGTTGCCGGTGCGGTAGCGGGTGAGGGCGTCGCGGACCCAGTCGGTCAGCGTCCGGACGGACGCCTCGTCGTGCCGGGACAGCGCGACCACCGGGGAGCCCTCGCGGGCTTCGCGGCCTTCCCGGGCCATGCGTGCGACGTCCACGCCCACGTACGGGCCCAGGTCGGTCTTGTTGATCACGAGGAGGTCGGCGCGGGCGATGCCGGGGCCGCCCTTGCGGACGACGTCGCCGCCGCCGGCGACGTCCAGGACGAACAGTTGGGCGTCCACCAGGGCCGGGGAGAAGGTCGCGGTGAGGTTGTCGCCGCCGGACTCGATGACGACCAGGTCCAGCGGGCCGAAGTCGGCCTCCATGTCCTCGGCCGCCAGCAGGTTGGCGGTCACGTCGTCGCGGATCGCGGTGTGCGGGCACGCGCCCGTCTCGACGGGGCGGATCCGTTCGGGGTCCAGCACGCCGGCGCTCCTGAGGAAGCGTGCGTCCTCGTCGGTGTAGATGTCGTTCGTGATGACGCCCAGGCGCAGTTCGCCGGCGAGTGCCCGGCACAGCGTGGCGATGAGCGAACTCTTGCCGGTGCCGACGGGACCGGCGACGCCCAGACGCATGGCGCGGACGGGGGCGGTGGCGGTGGTGTTCTCAGGCACTGAAGAGTCTTTCCGTGGCGGTGTCGTGGGTCTCGGCCCAGCGCTCGATGAGAGGGGCGCCGTGGGCCGGGATCTGCTCGGGGGTGCGCAGGCGGGCGACCTGCGCGGCCATCTCGTCGATGTCGGGCAGCAGGCCGTTCACCCACGCGGCGGTGAGCAGCGGGTCCTGCGGTTCGAGTTTGAGCAGGGCCGCCGTCGCGGTCTGGACGTCGTCGTACCCGACCAGCCGGGCCACGTCGGCAGGGGCCAGCGCGGCGCGGTGCGCGAGCAGCCCGAGTACGACCGGGCGCGACCAGGTGCGTGCACGAGCGTCGACGGGCCCGGGCCAGAGCGTCTGCAGGACGCGCAGGTATCCGCGGCCCAGCCGCCGCCCGTTGGCCCTGAGCGCCGGGCTGGGGGTCCGCGCGGCCCATGCGGCCTCGACCTCCGCGAGGTCGCCGCCGCCCGCCGCCACCGCGCGGGCGACGACGGCGGTCCCCGCCTCGACGCGGGTGACCGTACGGAGGCGTGATCGCAGGTAGGCGGGAACCCCGGCGGGTGTCAGGCCGGCCCGTAGCGCCGGCTCCAGACCGGCGGACTGCGTGTGCCCGCCGGACGGGAGCCGGGCGTCGCCCAGCATGGCGAGCAGGAGCGGAGAGGTGCTCACCGGGTGCCTCAGAACATCAGGTAACGCTGGGTGAGGGGCAGGTTCTTCGGCGGCTTCGGCTGGTCGAGATACCAGAAGCCCTCACGGGTCCTGTGCTTGGTGAGGCCGTGCTCCTGCGCCGCATCGAGCCCCGGGATCTCCACCGCGATCTTGAAGGTGCCCGGGTCGATGTCGATGCCGAACCGCTCGCCGTTGAAGACCATGTCCGCCTTCTCGACGCCCTTGACGGGCTTGGCTCCCTTCAGCTCACGCCGCAGGCCGAGGGTGGCCCGCAGCGAATCCTTGAAGACGCCCTCGCCCCTCACCGCGTCGTACGGGTCGGCGCCTGCGGGCGGGTTGAGCACCTTGTCCGAGACGAACGAGTAGGACAGCCGGGCGGCGATCGCGTCGGCCATCGCCGGGCGCAGGAACGTCGGCTGCGGCGTCGACACCGAACCGTTGGGGTCGCCCAGGTTGCCGAGCACCATGGCGCCCGCCTTGATGACCGTCTCGGGCCGTACGGCGAAGAAGCGCGGGTCCCACAGCACCAGGTCGGCGAGCTTGCCCGCCTGCACCGAACCGACGTACTCGTCGATGCCGTGGGCGATGGCGGGGTTGATCGTGTACTTGGCCACGTAGCGCAGCGCACGGGCGTTGTCGCCCTTGCCCTGCCCGGCCCCGTAGAAGAAGTTCGCGTCCTTGAAGGTCCGGTGGCTCCACTCCTTCATGACGTGGGCGACCTGCCAGGTACGGGTCACGACCTCCCCGATGCGGCCCATGGCCTGGGCGTCGGAGGAGGTGATCGACATCGCGCCCATGTCGTGCAGCACGTCCTCGGCGAACATGGTCGTGGAACGGATCCGGGAGTCGGCGAACGCCTGGTCGTTCTTGTTGGCGAGGTCGAGGTGGTGGGCCGAGGCCAGCATGTCGATGTGCTCGGCCACGGTGTTCCTGGTGTACGGCAGCGTCGGGTTGGTCGAGGCCGGCAGGACGTTCTCCTCGGCGGCGACCTTCAGGATGTCGGGGGCGTGCCCGCCGCCGGCGCCCTCGGCGTGGAAGACGTGCACGCCGCGTCCGCCGACGGCGTCGAGGGTGGTCTCGACGAAGCCGGCCTCGTTGAGGGAGTCGGCGTGCAGGGTGACCTGCATGCCCCACTCCTCCCCCGCCTTCAACGCCGCGTCCAGGGCCGCGGGGGTGGCGCCCCAGTCCTCGTGGATCTTGTAGCCGCCGGCGCCCGCCAGCGCCTGCTCGTCCAGGCCTTCCCTGCTGACGGTGTTGCCCTTGCCCAGCAGCATCACGTTGACCGGCAGGTCGTCGAAGCTGCGGTGCAGGTTCACCAGGTGCTGCGGGCCGGGGGTCACGGTGGTCGCCTTGGACCCCTCGGAGGGGCCCACGCCACCGCCGATCAGCGTGGTGGTTCCGGTGGCCACGGCCTCCCTCACGGCCGAGGGGGAGATGTAGTGGACATGGGTGTCGACGGCACCGGCGGTGAGGATCTTGCCCTCGCCGGCGATCACGTCCGTGGCGGGGCCGATCTCCAGCCCGGCGGTGACCCCGTCCATGACGTCCCTGTTGCCGGCCTTGCCGATCGCGACGATCTTGCCGCCCTTGATCCCGACGTCGGCACGTACGACGGCGTTGCCGTTCTCCCGCTCCTGGGCGGGGGCGACGTCCAGGATGACCACGTTGGTGATCACGGTGTCGGCGGCGCCCTGCGCACTCGTGGTGGTCCCCTGCAGCATCGACTCGCGGATGGTCTTGCCGCCGCCGAAGACCGCCTCGTCACCACCGAAGGTCAGGTCCTCGGTGATCTCGATCCAGAGGTTGGTGTCGCCCAGGCGGACCTGGTCGCCCACGGTCGGGCCGTAGGACTTCGCGTACTGGTCGCGGCGGATTCTCGCCATGCTTCCTCCAACTGCCGTTTACGAGGGCCTGTCAGCCGAGATCCACGTCGCCGGCCCGCTTGTCCTTGCGCAGGCCGGGAACACGCCGGTCGCCACCGATCGGTACGACCTCGATCGCGTCGCTGGGCGCGCTCTCCGGGCTGAACCGCATGGAGTCCCCCGGAGCGATGTCGAGGCGGTAGCCCCAGGGGGCGACTCCCGGCGTCTTCGACCGGTCGTGCGCCGACTCTCGGGCCTTGGCGATCTGCTCGGGCCGGGCGCTGTGCGGGTCGGTCAGGGCGGCTTCGGCCTCGGCTGCGTTGCGCAGGTCGCTGAAGAACAGCAGGTCCGCGTTGACGTCGGCCAGGTGAATGTGCGAACCGACCTGGATGTCGCGGTCACCGACGTTGACCACGTAGACGACGGCCTTGCCCTCCGCGGAGTTGAGGACCAGCTCCGCGGCCGGGTCCTTGACCCAGACCTCCCCCACCCTGAACCGGGAGAAGTCGCAGACCCGGCTCGGATCCAGGGCGGAGGGCGGCAGCAACTCGTGCTCTCGGTCAGGGGCCGTGACGACAGGCGCCGCGACCGGCGCGGGGTGCGAGGGATTCGCGGCCGGCGACTGGAAGTAGGGCATCGGTGCGTCCTCAGCGGATCGGGGCGGGCAGCGTGGCGACCCTCGGGCGGATCGGGTCGTAGAGGGTGACGAGCTTGCGGCCGTCGGGGAAGGTCGCCTCGACCTGGAGGACGTCGAGCATCTCGGGCACGCCGTCCATGACGTCGTCGGTCGTGAGCACGCTCTCGCCCTCACCCCGGGTGTCGCCTTTCCGCTCCTCCAGGGGAGTGCCGGCGTCGCTCATCATCTGGTCGACCGTGTAGTTGCCCGCCCGGGCCTCCTCGATGACCCAGCAGCTGAGGTAGGCGACGGCTTCGGGGTAATTCAGCTTGATGCCGCGCTCCTTGCGGTAACTGGCGAGCATCCCGGCCACGCTCAGCAGCAGCTTTTCCTGCTCTGACGGAATCAGGTGCATCCGTGCTCCTCGGTGGTGGTGGAATCCCCTGCGGGTTCTCGACGCCATGCCGATCATCGTGGGACCGGCCACAGCACAGCCGCACAACCGCTTCCCACCCGTCAAATGGGTGTTAGTACGTTCGCCTGAGCGAAGCCCACGTCAGTCGGACGGTGAACCTGAGGGTGGCGCCGCAGGCGTGCTTCGGAGGGCGTCGGCGTCGGCCCTGAGAGTTCGCCCTGGACCGGCCCTCCGGCGGAAGCCGACAAGTCGACCCGGGGCAGAAGCCATTGGTCTACACCTTGTCTTGGTGTAGACCAAGGTGATTGACTGCGCCCCGTCAAGCTCCCATGCCGGCGTCCGCGTCGGCGACCCCCCACCAGGAGAGTGATGAGGTGCTGAGGAAACTCGGAACGAAGGTCAAAGCCCTGCTCGCGATCGGGGCCCTTGCCGCGGCGCTCGCCGTCGTGCTGCCCGTGACCGCGTCGGCCGGCGAGGGCGAGGGCGGTGCGGACGAGAGGGCGGCTGCCGCGTTCGTCGTCAGCGAGGCGCAGTTCGAGCAGATGTTCCCGGGGCGGAACTCCTTCTACACGTACCAGGGGCTGACCGACGCGCTCAGCGCGTACCCCGGGTTCGCCGCCACCGGTGACGAGACCACGCAGAAGCGCGAGGCCGCCGCGTTCCTCGCGAACGTCAGCCACGAGACCGGCGGGCTCGTGCACATCGTCGAGCAGAACCAGGACAACTACCCGCACTACTGCGACGCGTCGCAGCCCTACGGCTGCCCCGCCGGGCAGGCCGCGTACTACGGGCGCGGGCCCATCCAGCTCAGCTGGAACTTCAACTACAAGGCCGCCGGCGACGCCCTCGGGATCGACCTGCTGAACGACCCCTGGCAGGTCGAGCAGAACGCCGCCGTCGCGTGGAAGACCGGGATCTGGTACTGGATGACGCAGTCCGGGCCCGGGTCGATGCCCGCGCACGACGCGATCGTCGGCGGGCACGGGTTCGGCGAGACCATCCGGGCCATCAACGGGTCGATCGAGTGCAACGGCGGCAACCCCGGTCAGGTGCAGAGCCGGATCGACAAGTACACCCAGTTCGTGCAGATCCTCGGCACGACCCCCGGTGACAACCTGAGCTGCTGACCCCGGCCGGCTCGACCACGGCCGGGCGCGGGCCCGTTCCGCCCTTCCCGGGGCGGGTGCCGCGCCCGGCCGTTCCCCCCACGTAACCACCCCCCACCCGGAGGCAGTTGTGGCACGCGTACGTACACACAAGTTCCGGAAGACGCGCAAGCGGCTCGTCGGCACCCTCGCCGCCGCGTCGCTCGCGGCCGGCGGGCTCGCCGCCGTGGCCGTCACCGAGGCCGCCGCCGACCCCGAGCCGGTCGCGCAGGGCGCCGCGGCGGTGCCCGCGCACGCCGTCACCGGCTACTGGCAGAACTTCGACAACGGCGCCACCGTCCAGACCATCGCCGACGTCCCCGAGGCGTACGACATCGTCGCCGTCGCCTTCGCCGACGCGACCGGCACCCCCGGCCAGGTCGACTTCACCCTCGACCCCGCGCTCGACTACACCGAGGACGCCTTCAAGGCGGACGTCGCCGCCAAGCAGGAGAGCGGCAAGTCCGTCGTGATCTCCGTCGGCGGCGAGCGGGGCGCGGTCGCCGTCAACGACGCGGCGTCCGCGGACGCCTTCGCGACCAGCATCCTGTCGCTCATGGAGGAGTACGGGTTCGACGGCGTCGACATCGACCTGGAGAACGGGCTCAACTCCACGTACATGACGCAGGCCCTGGAGGCGATCCACGCGGGCGCCGGCGACGGCCTGGTGGTGACGATGGCGCCGCAGACCATCGACATGCAGTCGCCGGAGAACGAGTACTTCAAGACGGCGCTGAACATCAAGGACTTCCTCACCGTCGTCAACATGCAGTACTACAACAGCGGTTCCATGCTGGGCTGCGACGGCCAGGTCTACTCGCAGGGCACGGTCGACTTCCTCACCGCGCTCGCCTGCATCCAGCTGGAGAACGGCCTCGACCCCTCGCAGGTCGGCCTCGGCACGCCCGCCTCGCCGCAGGCGGCGGGCGGCGGGTACGTGGATCCGGGCGTGGTGACGGACGCGCTGGACTGCCTGACGCGGGGCACCGGCTGCGGCTCGTTCACGCCGGAGAAGACGTACCCGGGTCTGCGCGGCGCGATGACCTGGTCCACCAACTGGGACGCCACCAACGGCAACGCCTGGTCGGACAAGGTCGGTCCGCACGTCGACCAGCTGCCGTAACCGCAGGGAGCAGCAAGCGGCGGGGCCGGCCGGGACTTCTCGTCCCGGCCGGCCCCGCCCCCCCGTTACCGCGTCGGTCAGTCCTTCCCGCTACGGGCCGGGGTGCCGTCCTCCGCCCCCGGCCAGCCGTTGATCACGAACTGCGAACCCGGCTCGATGTCCACGTCGCCCTCGGCCGAGCCGGTGATGGTGACGTCCGTGAGGTTCGCGCTGCCGCGGGCGCCGCCCATGGCGAGGATGCCGGAGCCGTTGTTGGACTTCTCGATCGACACGTTCGAGATGTTCACGTTCGGCATCTCACCGCCGCCCGTCTTGAACTGGATCCCGTCGTACGTCGAGTCGTGGATGTCCGTGTCCTTGATCGTCACGCCCGGGATCGGCTGGCCCGCCGGGAAGAGCGTGATCGCGCCGAACTCCTGCGCCTCGCCCCAGAACGCGCCGCCGCAGCGGTACAGCGAGTTGCCCGAGAGCACCGTCTCGCCGGAGAACGGCACCGGGTCGTGATCGGTGGCGAGCATGATGCCCGGGTAGTTCGCCGTGTCGGAGATCAGGTTGTTCTCGGCGGTGTTGCCGTAACCGCCGTAGATCGCGATGCCGTTCGCGCGCCAGGGCAGCTGGATGGTGTTGTTGCGGAAGGCGTTGTCGTGGCCGATGTCGGTGGCCGGGTCCTTCACGTACTTGCTGGCCCAGACGGCGAGCGAGTCGTCGCCGGTGGTGCGGAAGGACGAGTTGACGACCTCGGAGTTGCGGGTGCCGTTGGTGAAGTTGATGCCGTCCGCGTACGTGTTGCGGATCCGCATGCCGCTGAACTTCAGCCCGTCGGCCGGGCCCCACAGCTCCGGCCTGTTGGAGTAGTCGCGGCCGACCCAGACGCCGACGTTGGCGTGCTCGATCCACACGTTCGTGATCTCCGTGCCGACGCCGAACCGGCCGTTCAGGCCGACGCCGCCCTCCTGGCCGCCGTCGCCGCCGCGGATGGTGCCGGAGCCGAAGATGGCGAGGTCGGAGATCTTGGTCTGCTTGTCGATGTCGAAGCCGAAGTTGCCCTCGTGCGGGTGGTTGATGCCGCCGGCCTCGTGCGGCGGGGTCAGGGTGGAGAACTGCGAGTGCCACATGCCGGCGCCGCGGATGTCGACGTTGCTGATGCCGACCTGGTTGTACTGCCCGCCGGCGAGGTCCTCGGTCAGGATCTTCTGCTCCTGCCGCCACTGGCCCGGCGGGACCCAGACGCACTCGATCTCGCCGTTCTGGTCGGCGGTGACGGCCGCCTGGAGCGCCTCGGTGTCGTCGTTGCCGTCGTCGGGCACGGCGCCGTACTCGGTGATCGACGTGCACTCGGCCGGCTTTTCCTTCGGCGGCGCGACCTGCTCCAGGTCGATCAGGTCGATGACGTAGAACGCGGCGCTGTCGTCGGCGTCGCGCTGGAGGCGGAAGGTGGTGCCCTCCGGGTAGCTCTCCTCCAGCAGCGCGTGGGACTCGTCGAAGAGCCGGCGGGCGTCGGTCTGCGGGTTGTTGGTCAGGCCCTCGGGGTCGTCGGTGTTGCCGTACAGCCAGCTGTGCTTCGACGACAGGTCCAGCTTCTGGACGAACTCGCCGTTCGCGTACAGGCTGATCGTCGCCTCCGCGCCGCCGCCGCCCGGGGCGTCGGGGATGGAGTTGCGGACGACGATGGAGTTGGTCGGCGAGGTCGAGGTGAACTCGACGTACTGGCCGGTGTTCTCCAGCCGCACCGACTGGCGGCCCGAGGACTCGGACGCGAAGTTCGTGTGCCCGAAGGTCCGCTTCGCGTCGGCCTCCAGCAGGGTGCCGTCGTACGTGCCGGCCTCTGCCTCGTACTCGACGTAGGGCAGTTCCGCGCCGGCCGCGGCGGCCCCGGCGGCCGGGCCGGTGCCGCCGCCGCTGCTACTGCCCGTGCCGCCGCCCTCGGGTGCGACGCCGGCGAGGGCGGAGCCGGACAGGGGCAGGACCCCGATCGCGACCAGGCCGAGCGCCGGTATCCCGACGGCCACGCGCCGTCTGAGCTGCTTCCACTTCATGGTGTCCTCTGTTCTGTGGGGGGCTGACAGAGTGCGCATGCCGTTCTCTTGCAAGAAATCAACGTAAGTTTGCGTAACTGAGTCGATGTCTTGCTGATTGGCAGTCAGAGTTTTGAGGCAGGTCGCGGGTTTGTCAATGGTCCGCGCACACCGCCTTGTCCGGACCACCGACGCCGCGCGGGTAGGCTGCCGAAGGGCGGAGGGGGAACCGGAAACGTCATCGCGGGAGGACTCGTGCTCGTACTGCTGCCACCGTCCGAGGGCAAGGCCGAGGGCAGGCGCGGAGCCGCACTGAAGCTCGACTCGCTCTCCCTGCCCGGCCTCACCGCCGCCCGCGAAGCCGTCCTCGACGAGCTGGTCGGCCTCTGCACCGCCGACGAGGAGAAGGCCGCCGACGTGCTGGGCCTCACCGACGGCCTGCGCGGCGAGGTCGCGCGCAACGCCCGGCTGCGCACCGCGCCCACCCGCCCCGCCGGGCAGATCTACACCGGCGTGCTCTACGACGCGCTCGGCCTCGCCACGCTCGACGCCGCGGCGAAGCGGCGCGCGTCGGCGTCGCTGCTGGTGTTCTCCGGCCTGTGGGGAGCCGTCCGCATCGGCGACCGCATCCCCGCGTACCGCCTCTCCATGGGCGTACGCCTCCCGGCCGCCGGCGCGCTCGGCGCGTACTGGCGCGGCCCGCTGGACGCCGCCCTGCCGGCGGCCGCGGGGCGCGGGCTCGTCCTCGACCTGCGCTCGTCAGCGTACGCGACGGCCTGGCGGCCCCGCGGCGAACTGGCCGCGCGCACGGCGGCGGTGCGGGTGCTGCACGCGACGGTGGTGGACGGGGTGGAGAAGCGGTCCGTGGTCAGCCACTTCAACAAGGCGACGAAGGGCCGCCTGCTTCGCGACCTCCTCACCTCCGGCGCGAAGCCCCGCACCCCGGCGGCGCTGCTGACGGCGCTGCGCGACCTGGGCTACCGGGTGGAGGGTGAGCCGCCGCGGCGGGCGGGGCAGCCGTGGGAGCTGGACGTGGTGGTGACGGAGCTGTAACCGTCACGCCCTCTCGCGGGGGTGGCGTCCATGGGTGATGAACGAGAGCCCGTTGCACGGTACGCAACGTGCGTTGCACCGGTGCGCTCCCGGAGGCACGATGACGCCGTGACCACTGACTCCGCCTCCGCGCGCCCCTCCGTCCTCGGCCTCGCGCCCGTCATCCCCGTCGTCGTCCTCGACGACGCCGCCGACGCCGTGCCGCTGGCGCGCGCGCTGGTCGCCGGAGGGCTGCCCGCGGTCGAGGTGACCCTGCGGACGCCGGTGGCCCTCGACGCGATCGGGGCCATCGCCGCGGAGGTCCCGGACGCGGTGGTCGGCGCCGGCACGGTGCTCGACGCCGAGGCGGTGGCCGCCTCCGCCGCCGCGGGCGCCCGCTTCCTGGTCAGCCCCGGCAGCACGGAGCGGCTGCTGACCGCGATGGACGACTCGGGGCTGCCGTACCTGCCGGGGGTGTCGACGGTCTCGGAGGCGATGGGCCTGCTGGAGCGCGGGGTGACGGAGATGAAGTTCTTCCCGGCGGAGGCGTCGGGCGGCATCGCGTACCTGAAGTCCCTCGGCTCCCCGCTGCCGCGTGCCCGCTTCTGCCCGACGGGGGGCGTCACGGCGGAGTCGGCGCCGAAGTACCTCGCGCTGGCGAACGTCGGCTGCGTGGGCGGCACATGGATGCTGCCGAAGGCGGCGCTGGCGGCGAAGGACTGGGCCACGGTGGAGAAGCTCGCCGCCGAGGCGGCGGCACTCGGCAAGGGCTGAGACGGGGGCGGCGGGGCGGCGAGAGCACCGCTCACCGGCGGAAGCAGCGCTCTCGGAACGGAGCAGCGGACGCGGTTTCGACACCCGCTCTCCACGTAGAGCGCCGCTCTCGTTCAAGAGCACCGCTCGCTCTCCCCCGGGCGAGAGCACCGCTCTCCCCGGGCGCCGGCCGCAGGCCCTCAGTGGGACTGCTTCGTGAGGTCCAGGTTCCGCGGCACCAGCACCGCCGTCAGCACCGCCGCGCCCAGCAGCGCGAAGAACCCCACCAGCCCCGTCAGCGCGAGCGAGTCGACGAACGCGTCCCCCGCCCGCGCCGCGAGCCCCGCCGACCCCGTGCGCTCCGCCACCTCCACCGCCCCCGCCAGCGACTCCCGGGCGTCGCCCGCCTGCCCCGGGGTCAGCGCGCTCAGCGCCCCCTCCCCCAGCCGGGACCGGTACACCGCCGCCGCGATACTGCCGAGCACCGCCACGCCCAGCACACTGCCCAGCTCGTACGAAGTCTCCTCCAGCGCCGCCGCGTTGCCCGCCTTCTCCTGCGGGGTGCCCGCCATCACGATCCCCGAGGCGACCGCCAGCGACCCCCCGCCCCCGCCCAGCAGCGCCAGCGCCACCGCCATCCACGGGTAGCCGATCGGGCTCGGCGCCAGATGGATGACGAGGAACCCCAGCCCCGCGATCGCCAGACCGCCCGCCAGGACCGTCCGGGCACCGATCCGGGCCGCGAGCGCCGGCGCGAGCGGCGACGCGACGCACATGGCTATCGCCGCCGGTGTCAGCGCGACACCCGCCTGCAACGGGGTGCGGCCGTCGACCAGTTGCAGCCACTGCGCGACCAGCAGCAGCAGCGCCCCCAGCGCGAACATCGACGCCAGCGCCGCGACGATCCCCGCCGTGAACGGCGGCCGGCGGAACAGCCGCAGGTCCAGCATCGGATCCGGGCGCCGCAGGTTGCGGCGTACGAACCAGCCGAGTGCCAGCACCGCCGCGCCCAGGGCCGCCCACGACTCCGGCGCACCGAAGCCCTCCTTCGCGAAGTGCTTGATCGACCAGACCAGGGCGACCATGCCCGCGATGATGGCGACCGTGCCCGGCACGTCCCAGCGCGGCCGGTGCGCCGTGCGGTACTCCGGCAGCAGGAAGAGGCCCGCGACGATCGCCGCGGCCATCAGCGGCACGTTGATCAGGAACGCCGAGTGCCAGGACACGTGCGTCAGCAGCAGCCCGCCGACGACCGGCCCGACGGCGATGCCCACGGCCGAGGTCGCCGCCCACACCCCCAGCGCGGTCGCGCGCTCCCGCGGGTCCGTGAAGACGACCCGGACCATCGACAGCGTCGTCGGCATGATCATGGCCCCGGCGACGCCCAGCAGCGCGCGGATCAGGATCACCCCGGCCGCGCTGTCGGCGGCCAGGATCGCCAGCGAGAACCCGCCGAAGAGCAGGTATCCCGCGAGCAGCATCCGCTTGCGCCCGTAGCGGTCGGCGAGGGCGCTGACGGGGACGAGCAGTCCGGCGAGGATCAGCGCGTAGACGTCGACGATCCACAACTGCTGTGCCGCGGAGGGCGCGAGGTCGGCGGTGATGTGCGGGAGCGCGACGTTCAGGATCGTCACGTCCATGGCGATCACCAGGAGGCTCGCGGACAGCACCGCCAGCGCGGCCCACCGCCGCCCCCGGCTCAGCCCGGCGGCCTGGTCCGCCACGGTCGGGTCCGCCAGGGCCGGTTCCGTACGCACACCGCCGCTCTCCACCGCGCCCTCGTCCCCGCTCACTTCGCCTCCTCCCGGCCCGGACCCGAGCGGATCAGGGCGGTGATCGCCCGGGTCAGCTCGTCGAGTTCGACGGGTTCGCCCCGGAACATCACGTGCAGGGTGATGCCGTCCGTGAACGCGGCCAGCAGCCGCGCGGTCGCCGGGTCGGTCCAGTCACTCAGCAGCTCGACCATCCCGTCGAACCAGCGCAGCGCCAGCGGGCGCAGTTCGGGACGGTGGATCGTGGCGCCGTAGAGGGCGAGGTCGGTGCGCATCTGGTCGGTGTCGCTGAAGTACTCGTGGAGGATCCGGGCCAGGGCCTCCGGCCCACGCGGCTCGCCGGCCGAGGCGCTCCGCACGTGCTCGACGAACTCCTCGATCTCGTCCACCAGGACCTGGAGGCCGGCCTCGCGCAGCTCGTCGAGGGAGGTGAAGTAGTACGTGGTCGCCCCCAGCGGCACGCCGGCGCGCTCGGCGACCCGGCGGTGGGTGATGTCGCCGCCACCGCCCTCCACCAGCAGGTCCGCCGCGGCCCGCACGATCGCCCGGCGGCGCGCCTGCGGGTCGCGGCGGCTGCGCGCGGCGGGCTTTCCGGACTCGGGCATACGAATCCCTCCAGTGCTGTACGCCTGTACTAGTACCACTGTACATGTACGTCTGTACCAGAACGCGGGCAGCAGGGAACCCGGGCGGTGGCTGCCGCCCGGAAGAGGGTGGAAAGCGGCTCAGCTCAGGTACGAGGTGTCGTTCAGCAGGCGTACGCTCGCGAGCCCGTCGGCGAAGTACGCGACCTCGGACAGCGCCGCCGGCGACAGCTCCATCCGGTACAGCGACTCCGGCGGCGCGCCCAGCGCCAGCCGGACCAGCGTCTTGACCGGAGTCACATGGGTGACGAGCAGCACCGTGCGGCCGGCGTAGCGCGCGAGGAGCTTGTCGCGCGCGACCGCGACGCGGCGGCTGACCTCGGCGAAGGACTCCCCGCCGCCGCTCGGCGCCGCCTTCGTGGAGCGCAGCCAGGCGCCGAGGTCGTCGGGGTGGCGCTCGCGCACCTCCGCGAACGTCAGCCCCTCCCAGGCGCCGAAGTCCGCCTCGCGCAGCCCGTCCTCGACCCGCACGTCGAGGCCGAGCCGCCCGGCGACCGCCTCCGCGGTCTCGCGGCAGCGGCGCAGCGGGGAGCTGACGAGGGCCTGGACGGTGCCGCGGGCGGCGAGGTGCCCGGCGGCGGCCGCGGCCTGCCCGCGGCCGGTGGCGGAGAGCGCGGGGTCGCTGCCGCCGGTGCCGGAGAAGCGCTTCTGGGGGGTGAGGTCCGTCTCGCCGTGGCGGAGCAGGAGGAACGTGGTGGGCGCCCCGAGGTCCGCGCCCCAACCCACGGCGGGGGTGGCGGACTTGGCGGTGCCGCCCGCGGCCCGTACGCTGCCGGCGCCTTCCCGGGCCCCGGCACCGCCCGCTCCCGCGGCTGCCGCATCACCTGCCGCAGCCGCGTCCGGTTCCGCCCGCGACGCCGCCGCGCTCCACTGTTCGCCGCGCTTGCCCGCGTCCATCGCCTCGTTCGCGAGCTTGTCGGCGTGCTTGTTCTTCTCCCGCGGGATCCACTCGTACGACACCCGCTCCGGCGGGAAGGCCTCCCGCGCCTCGGCAGCCAGTTCGCGCATCCCCGGGTGCTTGATCTTCCAGCGCCCCGACATCTGCTCGACGACGAGCTTGGAGTCCATCCGCACCAGGACCTCGGCGTCCGGGTCGAGCCCCCGCGCCGCCCGCAGCCCGGCGATCAGCCCCCGGTACTCAGCGACGTTGTTGCTCGCCACCCCCACGTACGCCGCGTCCTCGGCCAGCACCGCGCCGTCCGCGCCGCGCACGACGGCGCCGTACCCCGCGGGCCCGGGGTTCCCCCGCGAGCCGCCGTCCGCCTCGACGGTGAAGGCGCGCCGGCCCGGGCCCGGCATCAGAGGCCGGATTCGGGTGTACGGACCAGGATCCGGCGGCAGTTCTCGCACCGTACGACGGTGTCGGGGGCCGCGGCCCGTACCTCGTTGATCTCGGTGATGTTCAACTCCAGCCGGCAGCCCTCGCAGCGCCGCTGGAAGAGCCGGGCCGCGCCGACGCCGCCCTGCTGCTCGCGCAGCTTGTCGTACAGCTTCAGCAGGTCGGCGGGGATCTCGCCGGCGGCGTCCGCGCGCTCCTTGGTGACGCTGGCGGCCTCGGCGTCGATCCCGCCCACCGCCGCGTCGCGCCGCGCGGTGGCGTCCGTGATCTTGGCCTGCACGGACTCGACCCGGCCGGTCAGCTCCGCCACCCGCTCCTGCGCGGTCTCGCGGCGCTCCATGACCTCCAGGACCACGTCCTCCAGGTCGCTCTGCCGGCGGGCCAGCGAGGCGATCTCGCTCTGCAGGTTCTCCAGGTCCTTGGGCGAGGTCACCGCGCCCGAGTCCAGGCGCTGCTGGTCGCGCGCGGCGCGCTGGCGCACCTGGTCGACGTCCTTCTCGGCCTTGGTCTGCTCGCGCTCGGTGTCGCTCTCCTCGGTCTGCGCGGCGACCAGCAGGTCGCGGTGCTGGGCGAGGTCGGCCTCCAGGCCGGCGACCTCCTCGTGTTCCGGGAGGGTGCGGCGGCGGTGCTGGAGCTGGGTGAGGCGGACGTCGAGGGCCTGGACGTCCAGCAGGCGGATCTGGTCGGCGGGCGCGGCGTTCAAGCTGGCTGCTCCGGGCTCGTAGGGGCAAGGCTGGTGTGGGGGGTGGGCGACCCCGCGGGGCGCGCGGCCGGGGCGGGGGTGTGCGTGGTCCAGGGGTCGGTCACGATACGCGACACCTGGGTGCGCAGACCCCATGCGTTCCGGTCCGAGATCGCGTCCAGCTGGGCGGCGGCCTGCTCGCACCAGGGCCACTCCGTGGCCCAGTGGCCCGCGTCGATCAGGTACGGGCGGCCCCCGCCGGCGAGCGCGGCGTGCTGCTGCGCCTCGGAGACCGGGTGGTGGCGCAGGTCGGCGGTGACGTAGACGTCGACGCCCGCGGCGCGCACGGCGTCGAAGAGCCCGTCGCCGGAGCCGCCGCAGACGGCGGCGGTACGGACCTCGCCCGCCGGGTCGCCGGCGACGCGCAGTCCGGTGGCGGTACGGGGCAGGGACGCGGCGGCACGGTCGGCGAACTCCCGCAGCGTGACCGGGGCGTCCAGCTCGCCGAGGCGGCCGAGGCCGCGGCGCCCGGCGGGGTCGTCGGCGTCGGGCACGAGGGGGCCGGTGACGCGCAGGCCGAGGGCGCCGGCGAGGGCGTCGGAGACGCCGGGGTCGGCGCGGTCCGCGTTGGTGTGGGCGACGTGCAGCGCGATGTCGTTCTTGATGAGCGTGTGCACGACGCGGCCCTTGAACGTGCCCGCCGAGACGGTCGACGTACCGCGCAGGTAGAGCGGGTGGTGGGTGACGAGCAGATCGGCGCCCGCCTCGACGGCCTCCTCGACGACCTCCCGCACGGGGTCGACGGCGAACAGCACGCGATCCACACGCGCGTCCGGGTCTCCGCACACCGTGCCGACCGCGTCCCAGGGCTCGGCGCGGCCGGCGGGCCAGAGGGCTTCGAGCGCGGCGACGATGTCGGCGAGTGCAGGCACGGGGAAAGGCTACCTCCGCGCGTACGGGCCGGTCGCGGCGGCCGCTCGTAAGCACAACGCGGCGGCGCGGCGAAGCGGAACGGCGGATCCGCCATCCGTACGTGTGAAGTGAGCGGCGCCGCGCCGATTGCTTTGACGTGCGAAAACTACCTTCGCGTGCGGAGGTGATGGGACCGGATGAGGCCCAGTGCAGAATCGATTCCGTCAGCGCGGACGGGGACGGCGCCAGCCACCGCCCCGGCGACCGCGGCGGTGGATGCGACGACGTCGGCGGATGCGGCAGCGGGCCCGGGGACGGCGGACCGGGGCGCGGAGGCGGGGGCGGGCGGCGAACCACCCGATACGGGCACGCCGACGACGGCGGAGCCCCTGACCCCGGCGGGACCCCTGCCCGCGGCAGAACCCCCGGCCGCGGCGGACGCCGCGCGGGCGGCGCCGCCGCCGATGGTGGCGGTCTCCCCGCCCACGCCTCCCGAGCCCTCGGGGGTCTCGGGGGCCTACGGGCCACCGGCCGCGGCCCCCGTGCCGCGCCACGCCGCCGCGCCCACCAAGGCGCCCCCCGCCGCCTCCCCCGGCCGCCCCGTCGGCCGGGCCGGGTTCACCCTCACCGCCGACGGCACGTACGGCGCGTGTCTCGCCAACGACGCCGACGGCAACTGGTTCCCCGAGCGCTGGACCCTCCACGGCCCCGAGGCGTACACGGTCCCGCTCCCCTGCACGCAGCCGGAGGAGCCCGGGACCACGGTCCTGCCCCTGGCCGACGGCCGTGTGCTGATCCGCCGGCTCGTCGCCGGCACCGAGCAGGCCTTCTCCCTCCTGCATCCTTCCGGCCCCGACACCACCGAGCAGGCCCTCGGCTCGGTGACCGCGCCGCGGCTCGCGCTCGTGCCGCCCGCCCCGGAGAGCGCCGAGGTGTACGCGCTGGCGCCGCCCGGCCCCGGCGGCGAGACCACCGCCGTGTGGCGGGTGTACGCGGGCGGGTTCGCCGGCGGCGGCACCGTCCACCCGGAGCGGGTCGGCGAACTGCCGGGCCGGTGCGCGGGCCGCGGCTGGCTGGACCGTACGGGCCGGGCGCTGGCCGTCGACCAGGAGCTGGACGGGCGGACGAAGGCCGTGACGGTGGGGCTGCACGGCGGCGGGATCGAGGTCAGCCCGCTGCTGGAGCTCACCGCCGAGAGCAACGACCGCCTGCTGCTCGCCGACCCCGACAGCGGGCTGCTGCTCCTGTGCTCCGACGCCCCGGGGCGCGACCGGCTGGGCTGGGGGGTGCTCGGCAGCGGGCGGCCGGTGCGGTTCCCCGAGGCGCTGTGCCCGCCGGACACGGCGGTGACGCCGTTCGCGGTGCAGCCGGGGCAGGTGCTGACGCCGGAGCAGTGCGGGGTGGCGCTGCGGCTCGACGGGCCCGGCGGCTGCCGGCTCGGGGTGTGGCGGCCGGCGGCGCGGCGGCTCGTCCAACTGCCGCCGCTGCCGGGGTGGATCACCGGCAGCGGGCTGTGGACGCAGTGGGGCGAGCTGCGGCTGCCGTTCGCGACGCCGTCGCACCCCTGCGGCCTGGCCCGCCTGGCGGTCCCGGACCCGGCCGCGGCGGACGCGGCGGCCGCGGCGGCGGAGGTACGGGACGGGCCGTACCCCGACCCGGAGGAAGCCGACGGCGAACAGGACATCCCCACGCGGCCCATACCGCTCCGGCACGCCCCGCTCTGAAGCGCCCGGTACCCCACAGCGCCACACCCGCACCCGCACCCGCACCCGGCATCGAGCGCGGGCCGCCTGCTCCGCCCCCGTACCCGGCCCCGCTCAGTCGTGCTCGATCACCGTGTCCGCCAGCACCGGCGCCTCGTCCCGCTCCACCGCACCCGCGGTCAGCCGAATCCGCCCGCCACCCGCCGGCTCCGCCTGCTCCGGCCACGTCCGGATCCGCAGCGTCTCCCCCGGGTGGACCACCCCCGCGAACCGCGTCGCATACGCCCGCACCCGCCCCGGGTCCCCGTCCAGCACCGTGTCCACCGCCGCCTTCAGCGCCATCCCGTACGAGCACAGCCCGTGCAGGATCGGCCGGTCGAACCCGGCCAGGGCGGCGAACTCCGGGTCCGCGTGCAGCGGGTTCCAGTCGCCGGACAGCCGGTAGAGCAGCGCCTGGTCCTCGCGGACGGCGCGGTCGGCGACGTACGCCGGCGGCCCCTGGGGGTCGGGCAGGCGCGGCGACGGGCCGCGCTCGCCGCCGAAGCCGCCCTCGCCGCGCACGTAGAGCTGGGTGTCGGACGTCCACAGCGGGCCGTCCCCGTCAGCGGCCTCGGTGCGCAGGACGAGCACGGCGGCCTTGCCCTTGTCGTACACGGCGGCGATGCGCGATGTGCGGGCCGCCTCGCCGGCAGGCGGCAGCGGTCGGTGCACGTCGACGCGCTGGGCGCCGTGGAGTACGGCGGCGAGGTCGACGTCGACGCCGGGGGCGTCGAGCCCGGCGCCCTCGCCGGCCACGCCGCCGTCGCCGGCGACCGTGGCGAAGCTGGGCAGCACGCGGAGCCGGTCCTCCAGGACGTAGCGCAGTTCGGCGGGGTCGGTGGCGGGGCGGCCTGCGCCGATGCCCAGGTGGTAGAGGAGGACGTCCTTGCGGGTCCAGGAGATGCGGGTCTCGCGGGGTGCGGCGGCGAGGGCCCTGGCGGGGTCGATGGGCATGGTGGCGCTGGCTCCCGAGAACGTGCGAAGACCCCGGCGTGCCGTCCGCACCAGTCGGCACGCCGGGGTCGCTCTCGGGTCGCGGCCGGAACGTGCAACAAGAACACGTTCTCACCGCCGGATACATGTATAACGCAGTCCCCCGCGGTTGGGAAGACCGTAAAGGCTCCTTACTGACACTATGTCAGCAGTGCGCCATGGACGGTCGGCTACGCATACGCGCGATCCCGCGCCGCCGTTCAGGGGACTGACCGGCCAGGCTTCTTGTATGCCTTATCCCGCTCCTGTGCATTCGACACATGCGCGGATATCAAAGGACTAGTACTACCACTGCGGCGCTGGCACTCACCGCCGCCCTGCTCGCCGCCGCCACCGCCTGCGCCCACGGGCCGGCCGGCACCACGTCCGACGACGGCAAGGCCCCCGGCAAGGACGCGCGGTCTGCCTTCACCCTCGTCGCCACCGGCGACATCCTCCCGCACGACTCGGTCATCGAGCAGGCGCGCCGGGACGCCGGCGGCGAAGGCCACGACTTCCGCCCCATGCTGGCCGGCGTCAAGCCCGTCATCTCCGCCGCGGACCTGGCGATCTGCCACATGGAGACCGTCTACGGACCGGCCGGCGGCCCGTTCACCGGCTACCCCTCCTTCGTCTCCCCGCCGCAGCTCGCCGCCGCGGCGAAGGACACCGGATACGACTCCTGCTCCACCGCCTCCAACCACACCCTCGACGACGGCTTCCCGGGCGTCGGCCGCACCCTCGACGCCCTCGACGCCGCCGGCGTCGCGCACGCCGGCTCCGCCCGCACCCCCGCCGAGGCCCTCCGCCCGGCGCTGCTGGAGGCGGGCGGCGCGACGGTGGCGCAACTCGCGTACACGTACGGCACCAACGGGGACGAGCTGCCGCAGGACCAGCCGTGGGCGGTCAACATCACCGACCCCGAGCGGATCGTCTCCGACGCCCGCCGCGCCCGCCGGGCCGGCGCCGACATCGTCGTGGTCAGCCTGCACTGGGGCACGGAGTGGCAGGACGCGCCGGACGCCGTGCAGCAGCAGCTCGCCCGCGAGCTGACCGCGTCGCGCTCGGCCGGGGCGCCCGACGTCGACCTGATCCTCGGTACGCACGCGCACGTGCCGCAGGCGTACGAGAAGGTCAACGGCACCTGGGTCGTCTACGGCATGGGCGACCAGATCGCGGGCCGCATGATCAACAACGCGGGCGCCCGCGACCCCCGCGGCAACCAGGGCACCATCGCCCGCTTCACCTTCTCCCCGCCCGCGCCGGACAGCGCGCGCTGGCGTGTGACGAAGGCGGAGTACCTGCCGCAGCTCATGGACCACGAGGGCGCGGGCCCGCCGCGGGTCGTCGACCTCGACGCCGAACTCGCGGGCGGCGGCGCCCCGGAGCGCTACCAGCGCGTACGCGACCGCATCAGCGGCGTCGTCCTCAGCCGCGGCGCGGAGGCGGACGGGCTGACCACGCCCCGGTGACACCCGGCGGCCGGCACCGCTCGCGTACGGCCGCACCGCGCAGTACGGTCCCGCGACCCGTCGCGCCGTGCCCCGCCGCGCCCCGCCCGGGTCACGCCTTCGCCGGCTCCGGCGCGGCGGCCGGGCGGGGCAGGGCTATCAGCATCAGGGCCGCGCAGCCAAGCAGGATCCCGACCCCCGTCCGGAACGCCAGCGAGTACCCCGAGGCCAGCACCTCGGGGCCGGACCCGCCGCCGATGCGCGTGGCCGCCACCGTGGACAGCACCGCGAGGCCCAGCGAACCGCCCATCGTCCGCGACGTGTTCATCACCCCGGACACCACGCCCGCGTCGCCCGCGGGCGCCCCCGAGGTAGCCAGGTGCGCCAGCGGCGTGATCATGAAGCCCACCCCGGCCATCATGAGGATCCCGGGCCCGGCGATGTCCGTGACGTACGTGCCGCCGGCATCCGCCGTGCTCTGCCACAGGTAGCCGCCGGCCGCCATCAGCACGCCCGCGATCGCCAGCGCCTTCGCGCCCGTACGGGCCAGGATCCGCGGCGCCAGCTTCGAGGCCGCCACGATCGTCAGCGAGTGCGGCACGAAGCCGAGGCCGGCCTCGATGGGCGTGTACCCGAGGACGTTCTGCATGTAGAGGGAGAGGAAGTACCAGGACGAGAACATCGCCGCACCGGTGACGAACATCGCCGTGTTGGCCGCGGACACCGCGCGCAGCCGGAACAGCCCCAGCGGCATCAGCGGCGCCCGCGTCCTGGCCTCCACCACCAGGAACGCCCCGACCAGCGCCAGCCCGCCGAACAGCGGCACCAGCGCCGCGGCCGCCGTCCACCCGTGGCTCTCGGTCTGCACGATCCCGTACGACACGGTGCCGATCCCGGCGGTGACCAGGACCGCGCCCGGGATGTCGAGCCGGCGCCGCGGCCCCCCGCGGCTCTCCGTCAGCCACAGCGCCGCGCAGGTGAGGACGACAGCGCCGACCGGCACGTTGATCAGCAGGACCCAGCGCCACGACAGCGCGTCCGTCAGCACCCCGCCGACGAGCGCACCCGCCGCCCCGCCGCCCGCGCCGACCGCCGCCCACGTCCCGATCGCGCGCACCCGCGCCGGGCCCTCGGGCACCGCCGAGGTGAGCAGAGTCAGCGTGGAGGGCGCCAGCACCGCGGCGCCGACGCCCTGCGCGGCCCGCGCGGCGAGCAGTTGCCACGGCTCCTGCGCCAGGCCGCCGGCGAGGCTGGCGGCGGTGAACAGGGCGAGGCCGACGAGGAAGACGCGCTTGCGGCCGAAGATGTCCCCGGCCCGGCCGCCGAGCAGCATGAGGCCGGCGAAGGCCAGCGTGTACAGGTTCACCACCCACTGGAGTCCCGACGCGCTCATCCCGAGGTCGGCGCGCATGGACGGCAGGGCGACGTTGACGACGGAGACGTCGAGCACGACGAGGAACTGACCCGCGCACGCCGTGAGGACGACGACCCACAGCGGTGCGCCGGCACGGCGCCCGGCCGGCGCGGGCAGCCTGGTGCCGGGTGGTGACTGGTGCATGGAGTCCATGGTCCCACCGGCCTCCGGCACCGCGCACGGGCATATCGGTGTACGGACCATGCGACCGGGGTCGTAGGGCCTGCCCCGGGGCGATGGGGCAGGATCGGGCGGGTACGCGGCACCGGCGGCGCCGCCCCGGCCACGACGCCCACCGACCGAAGGAAGGCACCGCCGATGGAGCTGCCCCACCCCGCCCCCGCCGTCCTCGCCGCCTTCGAGGCCGCCCCCGGCTTCATGCCCCGCGACGAGGGGCTCGCCCTGTACGCGGCCGCGGCAGACGCCGCCGGCCTCGGCCTGCCCCTGCTGGAGGTCGGCACGTACTGCGGCCGCTCCACCATCCTGCTCGCCGCCGCCGCGCGCGCCGCCGCCCGCCCGGGAGTCGTCGCCGTCACCGTCGACCACCACCGCGGCAGCGAGGAGCAGCAGCCCGGCTGGGAGTACCACGACCCCGCGCTCGTCGACCCCGCGACGGGACTGACGGACACCCTGCCGACCTTCCGCCGCACCCTGTACGCGGCCGGCCTCGAGGAGCACGTCGTCGCCGTCGTCGGCCGCTCCCCGCGGGCCGCGGCCCTGTGGAACCGGCCGCTGGGGCTGGTGTTCGTCGACGGCGGGCACACCGACGAGCACGCCACCGCCGACTACGAGGGCTGGGCCCCGCACGTCGCGCCCGACGGCCTGCTGGCCGTGCACGACGTGTTCCCCGAACCCGCGGACGGCGGGCAGGCACCGTACCGTATCTACCGCCGCGCGCTGGACTCCGGGGCGTTCACGGAGACCGCCGCCCACCGGAGCCTGCGGGTGCTGCGCCGTACCGGCGCGGGAATTTGAGCGCAGGATTCTTCTGCTACGGTCGCACGGATGTCCAGCCAGAACCGGCGGCCTCTCCGCGCCTATCTTCTGCTCGCACCCGTGGCACCGCTGGCCTTCGCCGGCGTACTCGTGTGGCAGTCGGTGGACGGCGACGGTTCCGCGGCGAACGGGCGGGAACCCGGTGGGGCCCCGTCGGCGTCCTCCTCCCCGACCCGGCCCACCGCCGAGGGTCCCGAGGATTCGAACGACGCGCAGAACGCGAAGGATCCGAAGGGCCCGGAGGTGGGCGAGAAGCCGCTGGCCGGAAAGGTGATCGTGCTGGACCCCGGGCACAACCCGAACAACCGCGACCACACCGCGGAAATCAACCGGCAGGTCGACATCGGCACCGTGCGCAAGGAGTGCGACACCACGGGCACGGCCACCAACGGCGGTTATGCCGAGGCGGACTTCACTCTCGACGTGGCCCGGCGCGCCCGCACCCTGCTGCGCGCACAGGGCGCGGAGGTGCGGCTCACGCAGGACGGCAAGCGGGAGTTCGGGCCGTGTGTCGACGAGCGCGCCGAGGCCGGCAACAAGGCCGGGGCCGACGCGGTCGTCTCCATCCACGCCGACGGCGGCGGGCCCGGCGCCCGCGGGTTCCACGTGATCCTGCCGGGCAGGGTGGACGAGGGAAAGGCGGACACCACCGCCATCGTGAAGCCCTCACGGAAGCTGGGCAAAGAGTTGAAGTCGCACTTCGCGGAGGAAACCGGAAGTAAGCCCTCCAACTATGTGGGCAACGACACAGGCTTCACGGTGCGCACCGATCTGGGCGGGCTGAACCTCTCGACTGTGCCCAAAGTCTTCATCGAATGCGGCAATATGCGGGACACCAAGGACGCCGGCCGGCTGACGGACGCCGCATGGCGGCAGCGGGCGGCGCACGGAATCACGAACGGCATCGGGGCTTTCCTGGCAGGGTAGGCGCAAGTCGTCGACAGACCGGGAAATGCACACCGGGGGAACAAGGGGGACTCGTGGCCAGGGGGCCCGATGTGGCCGATCCGCGGACCCGTACGATGGGGCGGCATTTCGCGCTCCGCGGCGCAGGGATCCGCACCAGCAACAGCGACAACGACCAATACGTAAGGGACATTTCGTGAACATCCGCTCACTCACTCGGGGCGACGGCGTAGTGATCGGAGCAGCGCTGCTGCTGATTATCGCCTCGTTCCTCGGCAGCATCTCGGTGGACTGCCCCGGCGGGGCCGACTGCGGGGACGTCCCCAACGGCTGGGACTCCGACCAGTTCCCCCTGCTGCCTGCCGTATTCCTGACCGGCATCTTCGCCGGCGCGCTCATCTTCCTGGGCCGGGTGAAGACCGGCGACCGCGAGTTCGGCGGGCTCCGGCTCGACCAGTGGGGCACCGCGCTGTCGGCCGCCGCACTCCTCAGCTCGCTCTTCATGCTCTTCGGCGGCGCGCGCAACATGGCCAACGAGGCCGTGGGTGAAGACATCTTCGGCATGGGCATCGGCCTGATCCTCGGGCTCATCGCCAACCTCGCGATGACCGCGGCCGCGGTCCTCGGGCACACCGTCCCGGCGCTCAAGGCGAACCTGCTGGGCAGCCCCGGCGCCCCGGCGCCCGCCGCCCCGTACGGCGCCGGCCAGCCGCAGCCCGGTTACGGCTACCCCGGCGGCGGCCAGCCCGGCCCGGGCGCCCCGCAGCCCGGCGGCCCGCAGGGCGGCAGCCCGTTCGGCGGCCAGCAGCAGCCGTTCGGCGGCCAGCCCGCCCCGGGTGCCCCGCAGCCCGGCGGCCCGCAGGCCGGCGCCCGGCCGCAGCAGGCGCAGGCCGCGCCGCAGCCCGCGGGCGGCGGCTCGTTCGCGCCGTTCTGGTTCGCGGTGCCGGCGGCCCGGCCGCTGTTCGCCGAGGACGGCTCGTCGGCCCAGATCGCCGAACTGACCCCCGGCATCTGGTACCTGGCGGTGGACCAGCGCGGTGCCGCCCTGGTCGCGCAGACGCAGGACGGCCGCCGCGGCGTGCTGCAGGACACCACGGGCATCCAGCGCGGCGCCTGACGGCCCCGCCCGGTACGCCCCCGGCTGCCCCCGCCCGAAACTTCGGGCGGGGGCAGCCGCGTCTTCGCGGCCGTGGGTGCCGACAGCCGTGCGGCGGTACGGAGACGGGGCCGCCCGGCAGCGCGCAGGGCCCGTACGGGACGGCGCCCCACGGCTCGCACGGCGACGCCCGCGACGGCAGCCGCTCCGTGCCGCTCAGCCCCAGGCCGTCGCCGCCAGCCACCTGCCCAGCAGCCCGGCCTCCCCCAGGACCTGCACCCGGTCGCTGTCCGGCGGCAGCCGCCGGTAGAACACCAGCAGTACGTCCGCCAGCGGCCCGCGCAGCGCCACCGCCGCCTTCGCGTGTTCCCGGCGCCAGCCGAACCCCGCCTCCCCCAACTCGATCAGCCACTCCGCGCCCGCCTCCGGCGGCGTGTCCGTGGCGTGCAAGTGGATACCCGAGCCCGCGAGTTCCGGGGCGCGCAGCGCCGCCAGGTCCGCGTCGCCGCCGCGCTGCGCGAACGTGAGGATCTCCAGCCACTCGTCGACCGCGTCGGCGGCCACGTCCGCGTCGACGGCGAACTCCACCCCCGCCGCCCCGTCCGCGTCCGCCCGGTGCACCACCGTCTCGTGCGTCATCCGCCGCGCCCAGAACGCGGCCCGCTGCTCCTCCGCCCAGCTCCACACCCCCGCGTCCGCCCCCGCCGCGCGCAGTTCCGCGGCGAGCAGCCCGGCGCCCTCGGCGAGCCAGGCGTCGAGGGCGGCGGCGGTGCGCGGCTCGGGACCGGCGTAGCCGGGCACCGTCTCCTCCGGCAGCTCCTCGGTGGCGCGGGTGCGGACGAGTTCGGCCGCCCAGCGGTGCGCGCCGCCGACGTGCACGGCGAGTTCGCCCAGGCTCCAGTCGGGACAGGTGGGCACGCGGGTGGCGAGGTCGGCACCGCGGACGGTGCGGCGCAGCAGGTCGGTCTGTGCGACGACTTCGGCGCAGTAGCGGTCGTACGGGAGTCTCATGCCAGCGCACTCTACGGGCGCACACCCCGCCCGCCGCCACCGTGTTCTCCGCCGGCCGCACACCCCGCCACCTGCGCCCGGGCGGCTGCTAGGGCCTGTCCGCCGGCGCGCCGACCAGCCGGCAGACCGTCTCGATGTCGGTCCGCACCTGCGCGCTCGACGCGCGCCCCGACAGCCAGGTGATGAGCGCCGCGTGCCACGTGTGCTCGATCACCCGCGCCACCGACAGCTGCTCCGGCGTCGGCCGGCCCCCGGCGCCCATCGCGTCCAGGATGATCGCCGACGTCAGCCGGGAGGCGACCTCGACCTCCGGGCCCACCGACCGGTCGGCGAAGATCAGGGCGCGCACCATCGCGTCCGCGAGCTGCGGCTCGCGCTGGAGCGCGCGGAAGGCGCGCATCAGCGTCTGCGCCACCCGGGCGCCCGGCTCCGCGGCGGTCGGCGGGCGCTTGCGCAGCGTCTCCTGGAGCTGGCGCAACTGGTCCTGGAGGGTGGCGACGAGCAGGTGGACCTTGGACGGGAAGTAGCGGTACAGCGTGCCGAGCGCGACGCCCGCCCGCTCCGCGACCTCGCGCATCTGCACCGCGTCGAAGCCGCCGAGGCCGGCCAGCTCCGCGGTGGCCTTCAGGATGCGGCGGCGGCGCTCCTCCTGCCGCTCGGTGAGCTGCGGCCGCTCCGGGCGGCGGCCGGGCCCGCCCGGGACGGCCCTCGATGTTGTCGTCATGTGTCCCGATCTGTGCCGTGCTTCCCCCGACGGCAGAGCCGGCGGGCAGGTCTCGCTACCAACCGGTAGATTCGAAGCCGCCGAACGTCTGCCTGAAACTTGTTCTAGATTAGCGCGAGCGGTTACGCTCCGGCGAAACTGCAGTGAGAAGGGGGCCGTACGTGACCGCCGAGGTGCCGCTGCGCATCGCCCTGCTCAGCTACAAGGGCAACCCCTACTGCGGCGGACAGGGCGTCTACGTCCGCCACCTCTCGCGCGAGCTGGCCCGCCTCGGCCACCGGGTCGAGGTGATCGGCGCCCAGCCCTACCCCGTGCTCGACCCCGGCGTCACGCTGACGGAGCTGCCCAGCCTCGACCTCTACCGGCAGCCCGACCCGTTCCGCACCCCCGGGCGCGGCGAGTACCGCGACTGGATCGACCTCCTGGAAGTCGGCACGATGTGGACCGGCGGCTTCCCCGAGCCGCTGACCTTCAGCCTCCGCGCCCGCCGCCACCTGGCCGCCCGGCGCGGCGACTTCGACGTCGTCCACGACAACCAGACCCTCGGCTACGGCCTCCTCGGCGGCACCCGCTCCCTCGGCGCCCCGCTCGTGACCACCGTGCACCACCCGATCACCGTCGACCGCGACCTGGAGCTGGCCGCCGCCCCCGACTGGCGGCGGCGCTACTCGGTGCGCCGCTGGTACGGGTTCACGCGCATGCAGCGCCGCGTCGCCCGCCGGCTGCCGGCCGTGCTGACGGTCTCCGGCTCGTCCCGTACGCAGATCACCGACCAGCTCGGGGTGCGCCCCGAACGGGTCCACGTGGTGCCGATCGGCGCGGACACCGACCTGTTCACCCCCGACCCGGCAGTGGCCCGGGTGCCGGGCCGGATCGTCACCACGGCGAGCGCGGACGTGCCGCTGAAGGGGCTGGTCCACCTCGTCGAGGCGCTGGCGAAGATCCGTACGGAGCGGCCGGACGCGCACGTGGTGGTGGTCGGCAAGCGGGCCGAGGACGGGCCCGTCGCGCAGGCCGTCGAGCGGTTCGGGCTGGGCGGGGCGATCAGGTTCGTCACCGGCATCAGCGACGACGAGCTGGTCGGCCTGCTGCGCAGCGCGCAGGTCGCGTGCGTGCCTTCGCTGTACGAGGGCTTCTCGCTGCCCGCCGCCGAGGCGATGGCGACGGGCACGCCCCTGGTCGCCACCACCGGCGGCGCGATCCCGGAGGTCGCGGGCCCGGACGGCGAGACGTGCCTGGCGGTCCCGCCGGGCGACGCGGGCGCCCTGGCCGCGGCCCTCACCCGGCTGCTCGGCGACGCCCCCCTCCGCGACCGCCTCGGGACGGCGGGCCGCGAGCGGGTGCTGGCGCGCTTCACGTGGGCGCAGGCGGCGAAGCTGACCGCTGAGCGCTACCGCGAGACGATCGCGGCCCGCACCGCGACGGCCGCCCGCGCCGCGCACTCCTCTCCCCCGCCCCGCACCGACCCCGTACGCCTCCCGTCCACCCCTCCGGAGGAGACTTGCTGACCGTCGACTTCACCCGCTTCCCGCTCGCGCCCGGCGACCGCGTGCTCGACCTCGGCTGCGGCGCGGGGCGGCACGCCTTCGAGTGCTACCGGCGCGGCGCCCGCGTCGTCGCCCTCGACCGCGACGGCGCCGAGATCCGCGAAGTCGCCCGCTGGTTCGCCGCGATGAAGGAGGCGGGCGAGGCCCCGGCGGGCGCCACCGCCACCGCCGTCGAGGGCGACGCCCTCGCCCTGCCGTTCCCCGACGACAGCTTCGACGTCGTCATCGTCTCCGAGGTGATGGAGCACATCCACGACGACAAGGGCGTGCTCGCCGAGATGGTGCGCGTGCTGCGCCCCGGCGGCCGGATCGCGGTCACGGTCCCCCGCTACGGGCCGGAGAAGGTCTGCTGGGCCCTCTCGGACGCGTACCACGAGGTCGAGGGCGGCCACATCCGCATCTACAAGGCGGACGAACTGGTCGGCAGGATCCGCGAGTCGGGCCTTTCGCCCTACGGCCTCCACCACGCGCACGCGCTGCACTCCCCGTACTGGTGGATCAAGTGCGCGGTCGGCGTGGACAACGACCGGTCGCCGGCCGTGCGCGCGTACCACAAGCTGCTGGTCTGGGACATCATGAAGAAGCCGCTGGCCACCCGCCTCGCCGAGCGGCTCCTCGACCCCGTGATGGGCAAGAGTGTCGTCGTGTACGCGACCAAGCCCCACGAGGGCGGCCGGTGACGAGCCCCGGGCGCACGGAACACCTGGTCCTGCCCGGCGTGCTGGACGCCGTCGAGGTGGCGCAGACCGTCGCCGGGATCGCCGCGGTGCAGCGGGACGACGGGGCGATCCCGTGGTTCCGCGGGCACCACCTCGACCCGTGGGACCACACCGAGGCGGCGATGGCCCTGGACGCCGCGGGCGAGCACGCGCGGGCGGAGGCGGCGTACGAGTGGCTGCGCCGGCACCAGCTCCCGGACGGCTCCTGGTACGCGGCGTACGCGGACGGGGACGCGGCCCGGCCGACGGACCGGGGCCGGGAGACGAACTTCTGCGCGTACCCCGCGGTGGGCGTCTGGCACCACTATCTGGCCACCGGCGACGAGGCGTTCCTGCGCCGGATGTGGCCGGTGGTGCGGGGCGCGGTGGAGTTCGTGCTGCGGCTCCAGCAGCCGGGCGGCCAGGTGGGCTGGAAGCGCGAGCCCGCGGACGGGGAGGTCCGCACCGACGCGCTGCTGACCGGCTCGTCGTCCGTCCACCACGCGCTGCGCTGCGCGCTGGCCGCGGCCGAGCGCCTCGGCGAGCCGCAGCCCGGCTGGGAACTCGCCCTCGGCCGGCTGGCGCACGCGATCCGCCGGCACCCGGAGCGTTTCCTCGACAAGGACCGCTTCTCGATGGACTGGTACTACCCGGTGCTCGGCGGCGCGGTCACCGGCCCGGCGGCCGTCGCGCGCATCGAGCGCGAGTGGGACCGCTTCGTCGTGCCGGGGCTCGGCGTCCGCTGCGTCAGCGACCGGCCGTGGGTGACCGGCGGGGAGAGCGCGGAGCTGGTGCTCGCGCTGTGGGCGGCGGGCAGCGGCGACCGGGCGCTGGAGGTGCTGCGCTGGCTGAAGCACCTGCGCGCGGAGGACGGCATGTACTGGACGGGGTACGTCTTCGAGGACGACGCGATCTGGCCCGCGGAGCGGACGTCGTGGACGGCGGGGGCGCTGCTGCTCGCGCTCGCGGCGGTCGGCGGCGAGGAGGCGACGGGGGCGGTCTTCGGCGGGGCGGGGCTGCCGGCGGTGCCGGACCCGGGCTGCTGCTGAGGGGGTAAGGGCCGCACCGGGACGCCCGACACGTACGGAACTCCCTCGTCAGGCACCCCCTGGCCGGGACCGCCGCTGACCTCCGCAGGTACGGGGCGGTAAGGTGAGCGCACAACTTCAACCGCGTCCCGCAGGAGAAGCCGGTGCGAATCCGGCGCTGACCCGCAACCGTGAGTGCGGCCACCCGTGGCCGTACGAGCCGGAGCACCCGCGGGGCGCGGCAGGCTCAAAGGGGCCCCGCCCGGCAGCGATGCCGGCCCGGGCCCCGTCCGTCGCGGTACGCGGAGCTGAGCCCGGCACCCCCGGCGTGCGTCGCGCGCGGCCGGGCGGCCGCGGCCGGCTGTGCCGGCCGCCCCGTCCCGAAAGGCCCACGCTCCGCCATGGCTCCGATAGGCCGGACCGCCGCCGCCCGCGGCACGCGCGCCGCACTTGCCGCCGCAGTGCTGCTGCCCCTGACCGTCGCCGGCTCGGCGACGGCGGCCTCGGCCGCCACCGCGCCGCATGCGGCACCGCAAGCCGCCCCGCATGCCGCCCCACTCTCCGCACCCGCGCAGAAGAAGCTGCCCGAGGGGCTGTACGGCACCGCGGACCCCGAGTTCGACGGCGTCTGGCGGCAGTCGCTGGCCATCCTCGCCCAGCGCACGCAGGACTTGCGGCCGGCGCCGGCCGCGGTGGGCTTCCTCACCGGGCAGCAGTGTGCGGACGGCGGCTTCGCCGCGTACCGCGCGGATGTCGCCGAGCCCTGCGACGCGGCCGCCGAGGACACCAACGCGACGGCCGCCGCGGTGCAGGCGCTGAGCGCGGCGGGCGGTGAGCGCAAGGCGGTGGACAAGGGCGTTGCCTGGCTGAAGAAGATCCAGAACGAGGACGGCGGCTGGGGCTTCAACCCCGGCGGCCCCACGGACGCCAACTCCACCGCGGTCGTCGTCGGCGCGCTCGCCGCGGTCGGCGAGGAGCCGGCGAAGACGGCGGCGGACGGCGGCAGCCCGTACGACGCGCTGGCGGCGCTGCAACTCGGCTGCGACGCCAAGAAGGCGGAGCGGGGGGCGTACGCGTACCAGCCGGAGGACGACGGCGCGCTGTTCCCCAACGACTACGCCACCGCGGCCGCGGTCCTCGCCGGCACGGGCAACGGCCTCGGCGCCGGCCTGGCGGAGAAGGGCGCGGGGGGCGGCAAGGACGAGCCGGTCGAGGCGGGCGCCTGCACGGACGACCCGTCGCCCGCGCAGGCGGCGGACGCCGGCGCGGCGTACCTGGCGCAGAAGCTCGCGGCCGGCGACGGGCACCTGCCGATGATGACCGGCGAGGGCCCCGACCACAACGCGACCGCGGTCGCCGTCCTGGCGCTGGCCGCGGGCGGCCACGGCAGCGCGGCGCGCGAGCCGTACGGCTGGCTGGAGCGGGACAAGAGCACCCTGGCCTGGTCGAAGGAGAACCCGGCGGCCCTGGCCACCCTGATCCTCGCCGCCGCCGCGGTCGACGCCGACCCCGGCGCCTTCGCCGGCGACACCGACCTGGTGGCCCGCCTCAACGCGACGGGCCCGCAGCCGACGGCGGCGGAGCCGGCGGCGGACACGGCCGCGGAGGAGGAGTCGCCGGACGACGGCGGCCCGGGCGTGGCGGTGTGGTCCCTGCTGGCGGTGGGCCTGGCGGCCGGTGCGGGGATAGGCCTGCTGGCGAGCGCCCGCAGAAAGAGGCGCGGATGAACGCCGGCTCGCGCGCGGGCCGCGGGGCCGGGGCCGGTTCGACGGCATCGGCCGTCCGGCCCGGCCTGCGGCGGCTGCGGCGGGCGGTCGCGGCCGCGGTCGGAGGCGTCGTGCTGGTGCTCGGGGCGGGTGCGTCCGGGGCGCAGGCCGCGGAGGGGTACCGGTACTGGTCCTTCTGGGACCGGGACGGCGACTCGTGGGTCTACGCCACCAAGGGCCCCGGCATCGAGCGCCCCGGCGACGGCGACGTGCACGGCGTGCGGTTCGGCGTCAGCGAGGAGTCCGGCGGCGGGCCGCGCCCCCGCGGGGCCGCCGACTTCGACGCCATCTGCGGCGACACCGAGCCAGGCGACGGCAAGCGCGTCGCCCTCGTCCTCGACTTCGGCACCGCCGCGCACGCCCCCGGCGGCCAGACCCCGCCCCTTGTCCGTACGGAGTGCGCCTCGGTCCCCGAGGACGCCACCCTCGGTGACGCCCTCGCCGCCGTCGCCGAGCCGCTGCGCTACGACTCCGACGGCCTGCTCTGCGCCATCGACGGCTACCCGCGCAGCGGTTGCGCCGAGCCGGCGTCCGGCGGCGAGGGCGGGGCCGGCGCCGCCGACGAGCCGGGGCCCGACTTCTCCGCCGCCCCGGCCGACGGCACCGCCGGCACCGACAGCGCAGCCGACGACGGCGACTCCGGTCCGTCCACGGGCACCGTCGGCGGAATCGCCGTGGTCGCGGTCCTCGCCGGCCTCACGGTCTGGCAGTTGCGCCGCCGCCGCGCATGACGCCCGCCGCCCCCCACCGCCCCGGCTCCCCGCGCACGGCCGAGGGGCCGAGTGCGCCGGCGCCGGCGGGGCGCGGGGGCGGCGTCCTGCGCCCCCCGGTCGCCGACCGGGCCAACGCCTTGCACGCCGGGGCCTGGTGGCTCTGGGCTCTCGGCCTCGCCACAGCCGCCTCCCGTACCACCAACCCCCTCCTCCTCGCGCTCCTCGTCGCCGTCGCCGGCTACGTCGTCGCCGCCCGCCGCACCGACGCGCCGTGGGCCCGCTCCTACGCCCTCTTCCTCAAGCTCGGCCTCTTCGTCATCGCCGTCCGCCTCCTCTTCGCCACCTTCCTCGGCTCGCCCATCCCCGGCACCCACACCCTCTTCACCCTGCCCGAGGTCCCCCTCCCCGAGTGGGCGCAGGGCGTCCGCCTCGGCGGCCGGGTCACCGCCGAGCAGCTGACCTTCGCCTTCTACGACGGCATGAAGCTCGCCGCCCTCCTCATCTGCGTCGGCGCCGCCAACGCCCTCGCCAACCCCGCCCGCCTGCTGAAGTCCCTGCCCGCCGCGCTGTACGAACTCGGCGTCGCCGTCGTCGTCGCGATGACCTTCGCCCCGCACTTCGTCGCCGACGTCGCCCGGCTGCGCCGCGCCCGCCGGCTGCGCGGCCGCGACGACCGCGGACTGCGCGCCCTCGTCCAGGTCGGGCTGCCCGTGCTGGAGGGCGCGTTGGAGCGTTCGGTGGCGCTGGCCGCCGCGATGGACGCCCGCGGGTACGGCCGTACGGCGAAACTCCCCCGCGCCGTCCGGGTCACCACCGCCACGCTCACCCTCGGCGGGCTCCTCGGCGTCTGCGCCGGCACGTACGGGCTGCTCGCCGCCTCCGGCGCCGGCTACGGGGCGCCCGTCCTGGCGCTCGGCACGGCCGCCGCGGCCGGCGGGCTGTGGCTCGGCGGGCGCCGCGCGGTGCGCAGCCGCTACCGGCCCGACCGCTTCGGCCCGCGCGCCTGGCTGGTCGCCGCCTCCGGCGCGGCCGTCGGCGGCCTGATGATCTACGCCAACTCCTACGCGCCGGACGCCCTGCACCCCGTCGTCGTACCGCTGACCGGGCCGCAACTGCCGCTGTGGCCGGCCGCGAGCTGCCTGCTGGGCCTGCTGCCGGCGTTCGTCGCCCCCGTACCGCCGCGCCGGCAGGCACCGCAGAAGCAGCAGAACCCCCAGAACCCGCAGAGCCCGCAGAGCCCGCAGAGCCCGCAGCCACAGCAACAACCGCAGACCCCGCGAACCACCGAGGAGACCGCCCAGTGATCCGTTTCGAGGACGTGTCCGTCGTCTACGACGGCGCCGCGAAGCCCGCGATCCAGGGCGTGGACCTCACCGTCCCCGAGGGCGAACTCGCGCTGCTCGTCGGCCCCTCGGGAGTCGGCAAGTCGACACTGCTCAACGCCGTCTGCGGCCTCGTGCCCCACTTCACCGGCGGCACCCTGCGCGGCCGCGTCACCGTCGACGGCCGCGACACCCGCACCCACCCGCCGCGCGAACTGGCCGACGCCGTCGGCACGGTGGGCCAGGACCCGCTGGCCCACTTCGTCACGGACACCGTGGAGGACGAACTCGCCTACGGCATGGAGTCGCTGGGCCTGCCCCGCGACACGATGCGGCGCCGGGTGGAGGAGACCCTGGACCTGCTGGGCCTCGCCGAGCTGCGCGACCGGCCGATCGCCTCCCTCTCCGGCGGCCAGCAGCAGCGGGTGGCGATCGGCTCGGTGCTGACGCCGCACCCGCGGGTGCTGGTCCTGGACGAGCCGACGTCGGCGCTCGATCCGGCGGCGGCGGAGGAGGTGCTGGCGGTGCTCCAGCGGCTGGTGCACGACCTGGGCACGACGGTGCTGCTGGCGGAGCACCGGCTGGAGCGGGTGGTGCAGTACGCGGACCAGGTCATCGTCCTGCCGTCCCCGGGCGCGGCGCCGGTGGTCGGGGCGCCGGCGGAGATGATGGCGCTGTCGCCGGTGCGGCCGCCGGTGGTGGCGCTCGGCCGACTGGCGGGCTGGACGCCGCTGCCGCTGACCGTACGGGACGCGCGCCGGCGCGCGGCGCCGCTGCGGGAGCGGCTTGCGGGGCTGCCGGGACCCGCACCGGCCGCCCCCCTCGTCCCCCTCGCCGGGCCCGCCGCCGTCGCCGAGCGGCTGACGGTGCGGCGCGGGCGGGCCGAGGTGCTGCGCGCGGTGTCGCTGTCCGTCGCGGCGGGCGAGACCGTCGCCGTCATGGGCCGCAACGGCGCCGGCAAGTCCACGCTGCTGGCCGGCTTCGTCGGCATGCACCGGCCGGCCGCCGGCTCCGTACGGCTCGGGGACCTGGCCCCGCACCGCACCCGCCCCGCCGAACTCCTGCGGCACGCCGGGCTCGTACCGCAGGATCCGCGGGACCTGCTGTACGCGGACACCGTCGCCGCGGAGTGCGACGCCGCCGACGGCGACGCGCAGGCGGCGGCCGGCACCTGCCGGGCCCTGGTCGCCGAACTGCTGCCCGGCGTGCCGGACGGCGCCCACCCCCGCGACCTGTCGGAGGGCCAGCGGCTCGCGCTGGCGCTCGCCGTGATCCTCACCGCCCGCCCCCGGCTGCTGCTGCTCGACGAGCCGACCCGCGGCCTGGACTACGCCGCGAAGGCGCGGCTCGTCGGCGTGCTGCGCGGGCTGGCCGCGGCGGGCCACGCGATCGTGCTGGCGACGCACGACGTGGAGCTGGCGGCCGAACTGGCGCACCGCGTGGTGATCCTCGCGGACGGCGAGGTGGTCGCCGACGGGCCGACGGCGGAGGTCGTCGTCGCCTCGCCGTCGTTCGCACCGCAGGTGGCGAAGATCCTGAGCCCGGCGGGCAGCGAGACGGCGACGGGCACGACGTGGCTGACGGTCGCCCAGGTCCGGACCGCACTGGAGGCGGCGGCATGACCGCCGAGGAGCGCGGCGCCACGCCCTCGGACGACACCGGCGCACCCGGCACACCCGGGGCACCCGGCGCACCCGGGGCACCCGGCAGCGACACGTACCCGACCACCGGCGCCGCGGACCCGGGCGGCGACCGCGCCCCTGCCCCCGCCCCGCTCCGCCGGCCGCAGGCCCTCCGCGTGGTCCGCCTCGGCCCCGTCTCCGCCGCGGCCCTGCTCCTCGTCTCCGCCATCGGCGTCGCCGCCTTCGGCTGGCCGCTGCTCGCCGGGCCCGACTCCGGCCTGGCGCACTCCGGCGACGCCCCCTGGCTCTTCGCCGCCCTGCTCCCCCTCCTCGTCGCCGTCGTCGGCGCGACCATCGCCGACAACGGGCTCGACGCCAAGGCCGTCGCCATGCTCGGGGTGCTGGCCGCCGTGGGCGCCGCGCTGCGGCCCCTCGGGGCCGGGACGGCGGGGATCGAACCGATGTTCTTCCTCATGGTGCTCTCCGGCCGGGTGCTGGGGCCGGGCTTCGGGTTCGTGCTCGGGTCCGTGACGATGTTCGCGTCCGCCCTGCTCACGGGCGGTGTCGGGCCCTGGATGCCGTTCCAGATGCTGGCCATGGGCTGGGTCGCGATGGGCGCCGGGCTGCTACCGGGGGCGGAGCGGCTGCGGGGGCGGGGGGAGTTGTGGCTGCTTGCCTCGTATGGAGCAATCGCTTCGGTTCTTTACGGCACGGTCATGAATCTCCAGGGGTGGCCGTATCTGAGCGGCATGTCGACGGGCGTGTCGTTCGTCGCGGGCGATCCGCTGCCGGAGAACCTCGCCCGCTTCGTCGCGTACTGCCTTGCCACCTCGCTGGGTTGGGATCTGCCGCGCGCGGTGGTCACGGCGGTGTGCACGCTCACCCTCGGCCGGGCCGTGCTGGCGGCACTGCGCCGCGCCACCCGAAAGGCCGCATTCGGCACACCAGTGACATTCGAGGCGCGAAACGCCTGAATGCGCGGGCATCTCATATGTGAGATAGCGTCCAAGTCATGGCAGACGACTACCTCGTGCGCATCGGCAGACTCATCCGTGACGCCCGGCAGCACGGGGGATGGTCGCAGAGTCAGCTCGCCGCCGCGCTGGGCACCAGTCAGAGCGCCGTCAACCGCATCGAGCGCGGCCACCAGAACATCAGCCTGGAGATGATCGCGCGGATCGGCGAGGCCCTCGACAGCGAGATCGTCGCCCTGGGCACCGCGGGCCCGATGCATCTGCGGGTCAGCGGAGGCCGCCGGCTCTCCGGCGCCATCGACGTGAAGACCAGCAAGAACGCCTGCGTCGCCCTGCTGTGCGCCACCCTGCTGAACTCCGGGCGCACGGTGCTGCGCCGGGTGGCGCGGATCGAGGAGGTCTTCCGCATCCTGGAGGTGCTGGGCAGCATCGGGGTGCGGACGCGCTGGATCAACGACGGCGCCGACCTGGAGGTCGTACCGCCGGCCGAGCTGGACCTCGACTCCATGGACAACGACGCGGCGCGCCGCACCCGCAGCGTGATCATGTTCCTCGGCCCGCTGCTGCACCGCGCCGAGCGCTTCCGGCTCCCGTACGCGGGCGGCTGCGACCTCGGCACCAGGACCGTGCAGCCGCACATGGCCGTGCTGCGCCGCTTCGGCCTCGACGTGACGGCGACCGAGGGCGTCTACCACTGCGAGGTCGTCCCGGGCATCGCCCCCGACCGGGCCATCGTGCTGACCGAGCGCGGCGACACCGTGACCGAGAACGCGCTGCTGGCCGCCGCCCGGCACGACGGCGTGACCCTGATCCGCAACGCCAGCTCCAACTACATGGTCCAGGACCTGTGCTTCTTCCTGGAGCACCTGGGCGTGTGCGTGGACGGCGTGGGCACCACCACGCTGCGCGTGCACGGCGTGCCGCACATCGACCGCGACGTCGACTTCTCCCCGTCCGAGGACCCGGTGGAGGCGATGAGCCTGCTGGCGGCGGCGGTCGTCACGTCGTCGGAGCTGACGGTGCGCCGGGCGCCGGTGGAGTTCCTGGAGGTCGAGCTGTCGGTGCTGGAGGAGATGGGCCTCGACCTCGACCGCACCCCGGAGTACGCCGCCGACAACGGCCGTACGCGGCTGGTCGATCTGACCGTGCGCCCGTCGAAGCTCCAGGCCCCGATCGACAAGATCCACCCGATGCCGTTCCCCGGCCTCAACATCGACAACGTCCCGTTCTTCGCGGCCATCTCCGCCTCCGCCCAGGGCTCGACTCTCATCCACGACTGGGTCTACGACAACCGCGCCATCTACCTGACGGAGCTGACCCGCCTGGGCGCCGCCGTCAAACTCCTCGACCCGCACCGCGTCCTGGTGGAGGGCCCGACGCGGTGGCGCGAAACGGAGATGATGTGCCCGCCGGCGCTGCGCCCCGCGGTGGTGGTGCTGCTGGGCATGATGGCCGCGGAAGGCACGTCGGTGCTGCGCAACGTCTACGTCATCAACCGGGGCTACGAGTCGCTGGCCGACCGCCTCAACTCGGTGGGCGCCCGCATCGAGACGTTCCGCGACATCTGACCGGCGGGGTGTCGTGCCCCTTGGCGGCAAGGGACACGACACCTCTAAATGCCCGACGAGCTGTGGTTATACCCTTTCTCGACCTTCCGTTGATCACCGCTACTTTTCATCATCTTGTGCAACGCGTGCGCAAGATGATCTTGAATGGGTGACGATGCGTCAGACATGCTTGAACGCCCGTCATCCTTTACGGAGAGTGCTCACCAGAGGGGCCTCGCCATGCCCGCAACGACGCCGCCACTGACGTCCCTTAAATTCGGAGTTCAGCCCCCGCCGCGCACGCGCATCACACGGCTACGGCCAGTTCCGGCCCGGCCCCCCACACGTACCGGCACTCCTTCGGTCATCCGGCTGCCCCCACGTCCGGTGCGGTGGTTTGCCGACCGCGGCGCTCGCCGCATACGCAGCAGCCCTGTTCAGTAGCGCGTCAGGTGAGCAGTGAGATGTGTGTTGTTGTCGTCGAACCCAACCAACAAGGTGGTCAGGATGGGGACGAGGACCCGGTAGCAGCACGGAGATCGGCGGGACGGGCTTCGGCATGGCGAATCCTTCAAGCTGACGCCCACCCTTGTTCGTAGGCGTCTCGCTGGTCACGTGCCGAAGGAGATCCGCGAGTACTGGGTCGAGGTAGATGGCGTGCATTGGCCGGTCAAGCAGGTCATCTCCCTTGCGACAGGTGCCAAACGCAGCCGGTTTCAGTCGCATGCCTCTCGGCGGTGGCTGCAGAACCTCGGGTTCTTGATAGGTGCCGGATCCTCGGCCACCGAGAGCGGCTCAATCCCGCGGCTGACCGGCGCGTCTCGTCGTGGGCCTTTCGACGAGTCCCAGCTCAAGGAACTGGAGGCACTCGACGTCCGCGTTGCGTTCTCGTGGCTGAGCGCCGGCCCGATCACGCTGGACGAAGCCGGTCTGCCGAGGTTTCCCGGACTCCCGCGAGCGCCAGGACTTTACCGCTACGATTTCGGTGTGGGCGACGACGGCATCCGTGTGCTCTACATCGGGGAGTCCGTGGAGCTGGCCAGGCGAGCCAGCAACTACCGCAACGCCAAGACGGATCGCTCTAGTCAGCGCACCAGCCGCCGCATCCACAAGGAGATCGTCGGCCACTTGGAGTCCGGTGGTTCGATCGCATTCGCCATCGCAACGTCAGTCCGCTGGGGTGACGATGTCGAGCTGGACCTGCGGCTCAAGTCCGCCCGTCGCCTTGCCGAGAACGCTGCGGTGCTCCTCGCGCAGTCGCAGTCCAGGATCCGCGCGCTCAACATCGACGCGGAGCTGGGAGAGGGCAGCGAGTGAGCGGCCTTCCGGACCTTCGCTTCCTGCTCTCGATCAACAGCGAGAACGCGTGGAGCGATCTGCTCGCCACCCTCATGAATGCCGACCAGGCGATCACCCGCTCCGTCCTCGGCATCGACGCTGTTGGCCCGCTCCAGATCCGTCGGGAGGTCTCGAAGTCGCGGGGCCGGAAGGCATCGGATCGCCCCGACCTTGTGGTGGAGGCGAACGGTAAGGTTGTCGCTGTCGTCGAGGTGAAGCTGCTTGCCGGCCTCGGAATTGAACAGTTGGAGCGGTACTACAGATACGTCGCCGAGGAGGACCGAGACGACTGCCGGTTCGTGGCGGTCTCGCTTCAGCCCATCCGTCTCGACACCACCCATGCCCAGGACTGGCAGAACCTCACCTGGGAGGAGCTCATCGCTCCCTTCGCCTCGTCCCCGGTACCGTGGGCCGCGACGACCGCTACAGCCTGGACGAGCCACATCGAGTCCCAGGTGCCGGAGGTGGATGGCTACACAATCTGGAATCAGATCGACGGTATCGACCTGTACCTCGCCCTCCGGCTTCGTGCTGCCTATATGTACGACAACGTCGCCTTGCCCGGCGGCTCATCGAAGGCCATCCGGGAGATCGGCTCCGGTGGCCTGTACGTCGCGATCGTGGACGCCCCGATTCCGGGCAGCGGCTACACCGTCCGTTGGGACGCCACCGAGAGCTTGCCGACTCAGGAGGTTGGCAAGCTCGTCGACAGCAGCGGGCTTCGCGGGGTCGACTTCCGCTTCTTCCTCGTGCAGCAGCGAGTCACCTCCTCCAAGGCCTTCGACTGGGATCACCTGGCGCTGCTCTGGCAGGAATACCTCGCCCAAGAGGACTGGATTCCGTGGAGACCCCATCCGCCGCGCAAGACCTTGCAGTGGGAGAAGGATGGCGTGGCTAGACTCAAGGCGCTCGGCGCTCCAGCGTTCCTCGGCGCTGGCTACGGCGAGAAGCAGGCCAAGCTCAGCGGTGAAGTCGAGTTCGGCGCGCGCTTCGTGCTGCCGCCCTCAACCACACTCAAGGAAGCCACCGAGGTGCTCAGCAGGGTGGCTGTGATCGGGTCCCGGATGGCGAAGCACGCGACTCAGCCGCAAGGGAGACTGTGATCGCATTGATCGACGGAGAATCTGACAGCGGCGATGCAGGGGTGGACGGATAGATGATGGGTGACTTTGGACCCGACCGCTTGCGGCAGCTCTTCGGCGACCCGAACGAGAACGGGGTCTACCTGGTCGGCGTCGTGGAGTTCTCGAACGATGCGAGCGAGGACCAGTGGTCGTACGTCGGGAACATTCAGATGGGGACCTGGAGTCAGTTGCCAGCAGGCTCGGCTATGAGCGGCGTGACATCAAGATAGCGGAGCCCTACCGAGAGCCTGGCCGTGGGGTGCTGCCGGACGGAACAGAGCTGGCAGTCACCTCGACCACCGTGCCGGGGAGCGCATCCTGGCATCGAAGTAGCCGAGAGCCAACGCCCGAGGAACGGCTCCGGTGGGCAGGGCATCCAGTGCCGCCGCCACCTCCGCCCGAGCCGGTGCCGGTCGGTCCCAACATGGAGACGGCGAGGCCTCGGATCGAGGAGCACCAGGGCGAGGTCTTCTACACGAAGACCGGCAAGCCCTTCACCTACCGGACCAACCACTACACCCTGGTCATCGTCGAGAGCCGGCGCAACGTGCAGTGGCACGAGATCAGGTCAGCGCTGGAGGCATGGCCGATCGCGGGGCCGTCGGAGATTCCACGATGCCCCGAACGTTCTGGGCGGTACGTCTACGGGATCGTGTCCGACGAGCGGATCCGGCAAGGGGACTGGTGACAACCTTGGACCTGCGGCTCTGTGGCGGCTGATGCGATGCTCGCCGAACCTGCCAAATCGTCGGACGCTGCAGCTACGGTCAGGAGTGAGGTTCTACTACCGCGACTTCCTCGCCGACCGAGCGCCGAGGAGGACCCGAGCACTGACGAGGACGCATGGCCGAGGACCAGGAGTACGACGAGGTCAACGCAGTTGTTCGTATCCCCAAGGGCGAGCGCCTCGCCGACTCGCGGAAGAGCGAAGGCTGGAGTCGTGGGTTCACTCCCAAGACGAGTGGCAAGGGGCCGGAGCACGTCGAGATCCGCCTGAAGGCCGAAAAGGAGTCAGGTTCCACAGACAAACCCGAGATCGTCTACGTCACCGAGTACGTGGAGAATCAGCGTCCTCAGCTCACCCCCGGCCAACAGGCCGTGGCTGTCATCGCGAACCAGATCATCGGTGCTCTCGTAGAAATCGCAAAACCTCGCGTTGCCCACTGGTGGCATACCCAGGCCGTGCCGGTCCTCGTTGCCAAGGGCGAAGCCTTGGTGCTGAAGCAGCAGGCCCGCAGAGCCCAGAAGAAGGCCTTGCGGGCCGGGACCACGACGGCACCTCCCGTTGCCGTCCCGGGGGTCGAGGCTGACGCGCCTTCCCAAGATCTGACCACCGCGCCCAGCGACCCGAAGGTCACTGTGACGAGCGAGCAGTTCCAGCGGATGTTCATGACTTGGCTCGCTCGTGAGGACGCCCAGCAGGCACTCTGGAGCCTCATCGTGAATGCCGAGGTCGAGGATGGCGGTGCTGCCACCCTGGCATGGCAGCAGGAACTGAAAGAGCTTTCGACTGAGCAGCGAACTGAGCGGGTCATGGAGTTCCTAGCTACCAACCCCTCGATTCTGGAGGACTTCGCTCGTCAGCTCATGGGCAGCATGGCCCTGGGGCTCTGCGAGACGACTCTCAGGCGCGACCGAGCGTAGAGCCGTGCCGTTTCGGATGGCGCATCACTAGACATGGCCTCCGACCTGCGTCGGAGGCCCTATCCAAGGAAAAGCCGCTGGTGGCGTCAGGCGAGTCGGGCTGTACGCCGGGGTCTGTCGCCCGACCAAGGACAAGGGCACCGGCCAATCATGGCCGATCAGGTCGCGCGATTCACCGCTTGAGCTTCCATCCATGCCTCTGCTCGGCAGTCTGGCGGACCGGGCCAAAGGACTGACCGCGGACGCCTTCGCCCCCGCTGCGGACGGCGTAAGGGACCACTCGATCAAGCGCTATATCGCCGCCATCGAGCAGAACCTCCCCTGACGGTTCGCCAGAACGGCCCGGCTCCGGCCGAACCGGGGCCACGCCCCAGGCCGGCGGACCGCGGCTCGGCCGCCGGTCACCTGCGGATACGCGCACCCCTGACCGCGCTCCGTCCGTTCGCCGACAGCGGCGGCCGCCCGTGACTTGCGGTCGGCCCGCGGTGCCTCCGGTTCTGGGCAACGTTCTTGACCACGTACCCCCATCCTGCCCGTCGAGTGGGACCGGCGCGGTGCACTCGGCCGCGGCGGAAGCCGCCCGGCCGCCCCGGCCGGCGGGTAGCTTGAGTGCCCCGGGTCCCGCGACCCGGGTAAATCGGGTAAAGGGGTGGGGATGCTGGATCCGGCACTGGCCGCACTGGCGGCGGCGGGCGGGACGGCGGTGGTCCAGGCCGCGGGCACGGACGGCTGGACCGCTCTGCGGCGGGCGGTGGCAGGCTGGTTCGGCCGCGGCGACGAGGAGCGCGAACAGGCGGAGTCGGCGCGCCTGGACCGGACCGCGGGCGAACTCGCGGCGGCCGACGCCGACGCGGTGGAGCGGGCGCGCGTCGGCCTGGAAGCGGCCTGGCGGACCCGCATCGAGATCCTGCTGGAGAGCCTGGACGAGGCCGAGCGCGCCGTCGCCGCCGACCAGTTGCGCGAGCTGGTCGCCCCGTACGCCCGCGCCGCGGGCGCGTCCGCGGGCGACGGCGGGGTGGCCGTCGGCGGGGACGTGGAGATCCGGGCCGACGGCGGTTCCGCGGCCGCCTGGCACATGGGCAGCGTCAACGTGGGCGTACCGGACCCTCCCCCGCCGGGAGCGCCCCAGGGCTGAGCGCTCCCGGCGCCACCGCGGCCCCCGCCCACTCGATCCAGGCCACCCACGGCGCGATCGCCGCCGGCACCGTCGAGAACCTGCACCAGCACTTCCCCGGGACGCGGGTGACCGCGCGCCTGGACCGGCGGCTGCCGGCCGCCGGGTGGAGCGCGCGGCAACTCGGCGTCCACCCCGCCATCCACGGGACCGGGACACCCGAGGACAGCGGCGGGTTCGTACTCCCGGAGTACGTCGAACGCGACCACGACCGCCGGCTGCGCGACCGCCTGCGCCGGGCGGCGGCCGACCGTGCGCACCCGGTGCTCGTGCTCGTGCGGGGGCCGTCGTCGGCCGGCAAGACCCGTACCGCCTTCGAGGCCGTCCGCGCGTGCCTGCACGACTGGGAGCTGGTCTTCCCCAAGACCCCCGCCGGGCTCGCGGCCCTGCTCGACGCGGGCGCCCTCGTGCCGCGGACCGTCCTGTGGCTCAACGAGGCCCAGAACCACCTCGGTTCGCCGGCGGGCGAGGAGGCCGCCGCCGCGCTCCACCGCCGGCTGGAGGAACCGGGACCGCTCGTGGTCCTGGGCACGCTGTGGCCCGAGTACCACCGGCGCCTCACTGCCGTCCCCGAGCCCGGTGCGCAGGCCGCGGACGCACACCCCCACGCCCGGGCCCTGCTCGGCCAGGCCGCGGTCGTCGACGTCCCGGCGGCCTTCACCGCCGAGGCCCTCGCCGACCCGCGCGTCGGGCGCGACCCCTCGCTGGCCGCGGCCGCCGCGACCAGCACGGGCGGGCAGGTCGCCCAGACCCTCGCGGCAGGTCCCCAACTGGTCGACCACTACCGGCAGCCCACCGGGCCCCACGGCCCGTACGGACGCGCCGTCATCACCGCGGCGCTGGACGCCCGCCGCCTCGGCCACGCCGCCCATCTGCCGGTGGCCCTCCTGGAGGCCGCCGCCCCCGGCTACCTGACCGGGGAGCAGCGCGCCGCCGCAGACCCCGCCACGTGGTTCGCCGGCGCCCTGGCCTACGCGCGGGAGCGGGTCAAAGGCGTGGCGGCGGCCCTCGAACCCGTCGCGGGACCCGAGGGGATGGGCGCCGTCCCGGACGTCCACGGCCTGAACGACTACCTCGACCACCACGCCCGCACCGCCCGCCGCTACGACGTCCCGCCGGCGTCCTTCTGGACGGCCGTACGGGACCACGTGACCGACGCGGCGGACCTCTCCGCGCTCGCGGAAGCGGCCGGCACGCGGGGGCGCTACCGCATCGCGGCAGAGCTGTACCGCAAGGCGGCAGGCGCCGGGGATACCCGCGCCCTGAGCGCCCTGGCGTGGCTGCGCGCGGCGGCGGGGCACACCGGCGAGGCGGAACGCCTCTACCGGCAGGCCCTCGACGCCGGGCACCCGGCGATGACGGACCTGACGCGGCTGCGCGAGGAGTGCGGGGACCCGGAGGGCGCCGAGCGGCTCGCCTGGCAGGCGTACGCCGCCGGGGACGTCTGGCCTCTGGTGGTCCTGGCGCAACTGCGTGAGAAGGCCGGGGACTTCGGCGGGGCGGAACGGCTCGCCCACCGGACTGCCAGGGCGGGCAGCTACACCGTCGCCAGACACCTGGTGCGGCTGCGCGACGCCAGGGATCCGGAGGGTGCGGAACGGCTCGCCCTGGAGGTCGACTTCGACGGCAGGTCCCGGGTCCACAGCAACCTCTGGTACAGGCGCGGGGAGGCGATGGACGACGAGGACTGGGAACGGACCGAGGGCGAGAGCCACTACCGCGGTCTCATCGACGACGGCGACATCCCGGCACTGAGCCGCCTCGCCCGCCTCCGTGAGAATGCCGGGAACCCGGACGAGGCGGAGCGCCTGTACCAGCGGGCCGCCGGCGCCGGGGACACCTGGGCCCTGCCGGACCTGGCGCGGCTGCGGGCGGCCGCAGGGGAGGCCGGGGAGGCGGAACTCCTGTACCGGCAGGCCCTCGACGCGGGGCGCATCAAAGCCATGGCGGACCTGGCGCGGCTGTACGAGGAAACGGGGGACGCCGCCCGGGGGCAACGGCTCAGCCGCTTCGGCGTGGAGGCCGACGGGTCGCAGGCCCGGCCCTGGTAGCCGCGCTCCCGCTCACCGCCGCCCGGCGAGGGCGAACTCGCCCGGCGTGATGCCGTAGGTGCGGACGAACCAGCGGTGCAGGTGGCTCTGGTCCGCGAAGCCCGCCGCCGCCGCGGCCTCGGCGCCGCCGGCCCCCGCCGACAGCCGGCGGCGGGCGTCGCGCAGGCGCAGGAGGCGCTGGAGGTCGCTGGGCGACATCCCGTACTCCGTCTGGAACGCCCGGTACAGCGCGTAGCGGCTGCAGCCTGCCGCCGCGGCCAGCTCCGCCGCCGGGATCTCCTCGGCGAACCGCTCCTCCAGCACCGCCCGCGCCCGCCGCGCGGCACCGGCCCGCGGGCCGCCGGGGCGCAGCGTGCGGGTGCGCGGCGGGGCCGTCGCGGCGCGGTGGACCATCGCCGTGACGGCGGCGGTCAGCCGTTCGTCGCGTACCAGCGGGCCCGCGCCCTCCGTCAGCGCCGCGTGCAGCCGCAGCAGGGCGCGCCACAGCCGCGGGTCGCGGTGCACGGGGTCGGCGAACAGCGGGAGGGCGGCGCGGGCGCCCGCGTGCACGGCGACGTCGGCGAGGACGTCCCGTACGACGTCGGGGCCGATGTGCACCATCCGGTAGGTGAAGCCCAGCTCGGTCGCCGCCTCGCCGTCGTGCGGGTCGTCGGGGTTGAAGGCCATGACGAGGCCCGCGGCCGACGTGTGCGTGCCGCCGCGGCAGACGAAGCGCTGGGCGCCGGTCTCGGTGAGGCCGAAGGAGTACGCGTCGTGGCTGTGGCGGTGGAAGACGTGCTCCTCGAAGTGGGCGCGCATGGCCTCCACCGGCCGCTGCGCGTCCCGCCAGTACGAGACCCAGTCGCTCACGTCCTCCATGGTGCCGCACCCGCGCGGCCCGCCCGGCGCACGAGCGTTCAAGACGCCCGCCGCCCCGCCGGGGCACGCTGGGCGGCATGCGCTTCGAGACCAAGATCGCCGTGGTCGTACGGCACGACCTGGCCGCCTGGCAGCGGCTGAACGTCACCGCCTTCCTGTGCAGCGGTATCGCCCACGCCGCCGACGACATCATGGGCAAGCCGTACGAGGACGCCTCCGGCAACACCTACCTGCCGATGTTCCGCGAGCCCGTCCTCGTCTTCGCCGCCGACGCCGCGGGCCTGACCCGTACCCACACCCGGGCCCTCGGCCGCGGCCTGGCCGCCGCCGTCTACACCGACGAGCTGTTCGCCACCGGCAACGACGACGACAACCGCGCCGCCGTCCGCGACGTCCCCGCCGACGGCCTGTCCCTGGCCGGGCTGGCGGTCTACGGGCCGCGCAACGCCGTCGACCGCACGGTCAAGGGCCTCTCCCTGCACACCTGAGCCTTCCCCGGCCTCCCGGGCGGGCCGGCTCAGACGCGGACGACGACCTTCCCGCGGGTCTGCCCGCGCTCGGCGTACGCGTGCGCCGCCGCGGTCTCCGCCATCGGATAGGTCCGCTCGACGCGCGGTGTGTAGCGGCCCTGCCGGCCGAGTTCGGCGGCTTCCGCGAGGAGCGCGGGGTCGTTCTCCGCGTTGGCCAGGTGGACGCCCAGACGCTGCGCGCCGGCGTGGTCGGCGATGGTCGCCACGCGGGCCGGGTCGCCGGTGATCGCGACGAGGTCGGCCAGGGACCCGGAGGCGGCGGTGTCGAGCGCGAGGTCGGCACCGCCGGGGGTCAGGGCGGCGACGCGCCCGGCGAGGCCGGGGCCGTAGGTGGTGGGGACGGCTCCGAGGGAGCGGAGGAAGTCGTGGTTGCGCTCGCTGGCCGTCCCGATCACGGTGGCGCCGCGGGCCACCGCGATCTCGACCGCGGCGCTGCCCACGCCGCCGGCGGCGCCCTCGACGAGGAGGGTGCGGCCCGGCAGGGGGCCGAGTACGGCGAGCCCGCCCATCGCGGTCACCGCCGCCAGGGCGGCGCCGGCGGCCTGCTCGTCGGTCCACGCGGCGGGCGCGGGCGCCCAGGCCGAGAGCACGGCCAGCTCCGCCGTCGCGCCGGTGACGCCGCCCAGCCCGAAGACGCGGTCGCCGGCCCGTACCCCCTGCACGCCCGCGCCGGTCTCGTCGACGACGCCGGCGGCGTCGCGCCCGGGCACCGCGGGCAGGTCCACGGGGAGCACCTCGCGCACCGCGCCGGAACGCACCTTCCAGTCGACGGGGTTGACGCCGGCCGCCGCCACCCGGATGCGGATCTCGCCGGGCCCGGGATGCGGGTCGGGCGCCTCCTCGACCACGAGGGTCTCCGCCCCGCCGTACTGGTGGTATCGGACTGCGCGCATGACGTTCTGCCTTCGTGTGACCGGTGGGTGGCTTCCGGCGGCTGCCGGCGCCTGCCACGCTAGGACCTCACGTCGGCGTCAGGTGCAAGCCCGGGCGCGGGACGGCCGGTCCGTACGGCTCCGTTACGGAGTCCTACGCCCCCCAGCCGCCCCGCGGCGCCTGGCCCACCTCAAGCGCGCGGAGCTTGCGCAGGGTCTTCGGGTCCTGCGCGTCGAGCCAGTCGGCGAGCTGGCGGAAGGACACGCACCGCACGTCCTTCCTGGGGCAGACCTCCTTGATGGTCTCCTCGACCGCGCGCATGTACGCGCCGCCGTCCCAGGTCTCGAAGTGGTTGCCGACGACCAGCGGGGCGCGGTTGCCCGTGTACGCGCGCTCGAAGCCGGCGAGCAGCCCGTCGCGCATCCGCGCCTCGGCGTTGGCGGGGGTGGTGAGCGGGTTGACCTTGAAGTTGTAGTCCATGGTCAGCTCTTCGCGGTCGCTGCCGGGGTACGGCACGAGCTGCATCGACAGGTCCCACAGGCCGTCCTTCTTCGCCGGCCACACCTGTTCGCTCACCCCGCTGGTGTCGTAGCGCCAGCCCAGGTCGCGGGCGGCGGCGCGGAGGTTGTCGCCGCCTTCGAGGCAGGGGGTGCGGGCGCCGGTCAGCTCCTTGGCGTAGTCGAAGGGCAGCGGCGCGGCGTCGCGCAGGCCGGTGTGGGTCTTCCACCGGGTCACGAACCGCTCGGCCTGCGCGATCTCGCTCTTCCACTCCTCCTTCGACCAGCTCGCCACCCCGGTGGGGCCGCAGAAGTGGCCGTTGAAGTGGGTGCCGATCTCGCTGCCGTCGAGCCAGGCGCCGCGGACCTGCTCGACGGTGTCCTTGATGTGTGCGTCGCTGAGCAGCCCGATGTCGGAGGCGCCGGGGGCGTGGCCGGGGGCCTCGTACAGGGAGCGCTCGGACTCGGGGAGGAGGTAGATGCCGGAGAGGAAGTACGTCATGGCGGCGTCGTACTTCCGCCCGACCTCGCGGAAGTGCTCGAAGAGGCCGTCGCCGATCTCGCCGGCGCCGTCCCAGGAGAAGACGACGAACTGCGGCGGCTTCTCGCCGTCGGCGAGCTTGCGCACCCGCGGCTGCCGGGGCTGCGCGCCGGTGTAGGCGGTGGAGCCGTCGCCGATGAGGCGTACGGCGCGGCCCTGCTGCGCAGTGCCGCGGGCGTCGCTCCGCGCGGCCGCGCGCTCGCTGCCCTTGCCGCCCGTCCCGCCGTCCTCCCCGCCGCCTCCCGGCCCCGCCGAGCACCCGGCCGCCGCCACCGGCACCAGCACCGCCGCCGCACACGCGCCGACCACCGCACGCCTCGCCCTGCCCATGGGTCACCTCTCTCCCGCGCCGATTCGCTGGAGTGATAACCCGAAAAACATACAAATACCGGATGCTCACCCGGCTGCCCGGACAGGTACACCGCCCGGACGACGCCCCTGGTCCTGATGCGCTACGGGACCGGGCGGCGACGGCGCTTCAGAGCCCGCCCCAGGCCGCCCGGTCGCCCCGGCCGTGGGCCGTGATCGCGAAGCCGTGGCCGGCGGCCCACTGCTGGGCCGCGTACCCGAGCCGCGGCGAGCCGCTGTTGAGGAAGTCCTCGGCGATCCCCCGGTCCCCTCTGCTCTGCAGCTCCAGTTCCAGCACGGCGAGGAGGTCCGCGCGGCCGAGCCGGACGGCGGTCTCCAGGACCCCCCGCAGCGGCTCGCCGTCGGCGGTCCTGGCAAGGACGTTGGTCAGCGCGGCGGGGTAGACGGGGTCGGGGTGGTATGGACGCAGCTCCTCGGCCAGCTCCGCGGCCCGGGACACCTCCTCGTCGCCGGCCGGTTGGCGGAGTGCGGCCAGCTCGTCGATCCGGAGTTCCACCTCGGCCACTTCGGCGAGCTGGTGCGGCAGCAGACCGTCGCGGTTGTGGGCGTCCTGGCGGGCGCCGAGGGCGAGGAGGGTCTGCACGAGGTCGTCGTCGCCCGCGTAGTAGGCGTAGTGCAGCGCCGTGTCGCCCCGGTTGTCGGCGATGCCGACGCCGTAGCCGCTGTCCACCAGGGCGCGCACCTCGGCGGGATCGCCGCGCACCACGGCGCCGAGAAAGGTGTTCCGGCGGCGGCGTACGCGCAGCCCGGAGCCGACGACGACGAGGCAGGTCACAAGGGCGATCAGCAGACCCAGCACGGGCTCTCCACTTCTCCGCGGTCGGGAGCGGGGACAGTGTCGCGCAACGGTTCCGGGACCGCTCCCCGGCGGCGGATCCGGCGCGGGAGTCGGGGAGTCTACGCGGCGGGGTGCGGGGCTGTCCGTACGTGCGGCGCCCGGCCGGCCCGTTACCGCGTGCGACCCCGGCCGGCCCGTACGCGGTAACGGGCCGGCCGGGGCCGTTCGTGGGGCCCCGGGCCCGGCCGCGGGTCTGCCGGATCTGTCGGGCCGGGCCCGGGGAGTGCGACTGCCGCGGGCGCCCAGGGTCTGTCGAAAGTCCCGTCGTCCCTTCCCACGGCCCCCCTTTCCTCCGTCAGCGCTTTCTCCAGCGCTGCCAGCGTCTTGGCGTCCACCCCCATGCCGGCCGCGCCGTGATGCGCTCTCGCTGTGGTGGAGTCGACGCTGACCAGGGAAAGGTCCACCTGGTCCCGCCGTGTGGCCTCAGCGATCACCGCCTCCATCAGGGCCTGGAAGACGCCCGCGTCGCGCCACTGGCGGAACCGGTCGTAGACCGTGGACCAGTTCCCGAACTCCTCCGGGGCCTCCCGCCACTGGGCTCCGGAGCGAAACCTCCAGATCACGCTCTCGAAGTGATCCCGCAGCCGGTGCGGATACGGGCGTAGGTGCCTATCGGGAGCAGCGGCCCCACCAACGCCCATTCGTCATCGCTCAGTTCACGCCTCGCCACGCGAGTGTTCTACCAACCGAATGATCACGACCCCCACAGGCCATAGAACGCCGAGGACGCGCCGCGGACGTGCTGGCGGACCCGCGTGGCGCTGCTCCTCCATCAGTCCGCAGTACGCCTCGGTCCGCTGTGGATCGTCGGCGCTTCGGGCGGAGGCGAAGCCGCAGAGCTCGCATCGGGTTGCCCGCGCTTGATGGCCGCGTCCACTGCAGCACCGATGCGGCGCAGTGCCGCCAGCTCGTGGGGCTCGAGATCATCGATCAGGTACTCGCGGACTGCGGCGACGTGTCCCGGCGCCGCTGCCACGACTACCTCGTAACCGGCCTCGGTCAGCGTCGCAGTGGTGCGCCTTCCGGAACCAGGGATCCGCTTCCGTGCGAGCAGTCCGCGCTTCTCAAGCCGACCGACGACATGGGACAGCCTCGACAGCGACGCCGCCGTTCGCGCGGCCAGGGCGCTCATCTGCATGGTGCGATCCGGCTGCTCGGACAGGACCGAGAGCACCATGTACTCGAAGAAAGTCAGCTGAGCCTCGCGCTGCATGCGCGCATCCAGCGCAGCCGGCAGGCTGATCATGATCGCGGAGTTGGCCAGCCACGCCGCCAGCTCGTCGCCGTTCAGCCATCGCGTCTCGGCAACCGGACCAGTGGACTTCTTCAAGCCGGAGCTTCCTCCGGCAAGCGCCGCCGCCTCGGACCCGGTCCGTGGACGCCGACCTCGCTGGCCGTTCGTGTCATCTGCCGTGCTCGCCATGAGGACATCCTAGACGCTTATTGACGCGTCAAGTTTGATGGAGTAGAACTTGACGCGTCAAGTTCTCTTCGCTGCCGACCGAGCGCCTAACCGATAGCGGCGCAATGTGCCATCGACGCCGTTACACACCCTTCTGCGGCGCTGAGGCCTGCCCTTTGGGAACCGCAGGGCCGGCGGAGAGGTTCAGGAAAGGACAACAGATGCAGTCCACGTCGCTAGGCAGGCTCGATGTCTCGCGCATCGGCCTGGGTGTCATGGGGATGTCGGCGTACTACACCGGCGCCGGTCGGGACGAAGCCGAGTCGATCCGCACCATTCGTCGCGCCGTCGACCTCGGTGTCACCCATCTGGACACCGCCGAGGTGTACGGGCCCTACGTCAACGAGGAACTGGTGGGCCGCGCGATCAAGGGCCGCCGGGACGAAGTCGTCCTCGCCACCAAGTTCGGCCTCGTCTCCCACACCGGTCGGCCGGGCCCGGACAGCACCCCCGCCAGCATTCACACGGCTGTCGACGGCTCACTGCGGCGGCTCGGAACCGACCGCATCGACCTCTACTACCAGCACCGGGTCGACCCCAACACTCCCATCGAGGAGACGGTGGGGGCGCTGAGTGAGCTGGTGGAGGCGGGCAAGGTCCTCCACATCGGACTGTCGGAGGCGGCAGCGGCGACCGTCCGCCGGGCCCATGCGGTCCATCCCTTGGCCGCTGTCCAGAGCGAGTACTCGCTGTGGACGCGGGACCCGGAGGCCGAGGTGCTGCCCACGCTGCGTGAGCTCGGCATCGGACTGGTTCCCTATGCACCGCTGGGACACGGCTTTCTCACCGGTGACATCCGCACCCTGGACGGCCTGGACGACACCGACTGGCGCCGCTCCAATCCCCGGTTCACCGGCGACAACCTCACGCGCAACCTGCGCATCGTCGACCAGGTACGCGAGGTCGCCGACGAGGTCGGGGCCACGCCCGCGCAGGTCGCTCTGGCCTGGCTGCTCGCGCAAGGCCACGGCATCGCGCCCATTCCGGGGACGAAACGCATCGACCGCCTCAAGGAGAACAGCGCCGCCGACGGCATCCGACTCACCCCGGGCCAGATCGCCCGCCTGAACAACCTCACACCGGCGTCCGGCGAACGCCATGCCGAGCCCGACATGGCCGCCGTCGACCAGTGAGAGAAGCGCGAAGGCGCCGATTCGCCCCGCGCACCACACCACGTCTTGCTTCAGCGAAAGAAATGGAACACCACATCATGTCAAGCAATCTCATTCGGGTCGGCATCATCGGCGCGGACACGAAGGCGAGCTGGGCGGGCGCATCGCACATACCCGCGCTGGCGGCACAGCCCGACTTCCACCTGGCCGGTGTGGCGACGCGGCACGAGGAGAGCGCGCGCGGCGCTGCCGAGGCGTTCGGCGCCGAGCGTTGGTTCGCGGACCCCTACGCGCTCATCGGTGACCCTTCGATCGACGTCGTCACCGTCGCGGTGAAGGTCCCGGCTCACCGCGAGCTCGTCCTGGCGGCCCTCGCGGCGAACAAGTCCGTGTACGCGGAGTCGCCGCTGGGCGCGACCGTCGCGCAGACGGAAGAGATGGCTGACGCGGCCGGCTCACTGCACACCGCGATCGGCCTGCAGGGCCGGCTCAACCCCTCGGTACGCCGCGCGGCGGAGATCATCGCTGAGGGCCGGCTCGGGCGGCTGCTCTCGGCGCGAGTCGCCGCGACGACCTTTGGCAACGGCCCGGAGTCGGTGAGCGCGTACGAGTACTTCGACAAGGCAGCGTCCGGAGCCGGTTTCCTCACCATCGCCGCGGGCCACGTCCTGGATGTGGTCGAGGCCGTTCTCGGCGACATCACCGAGATCGACGCCCGCACCGAACTCCTTTGGCCCCAGGTGAAGTTGGTCGACACCGGCGCGATATCTGTCCGCGAGGTCCCGGATCACCTCGACGCCATCGCCAAGACCTCCTCGGGGGCGCCGGTCGGGGTGCAGATCCTGGCGGGCGTGCCCGCCTCCGACGCCCACTTCAGTCTGGACGTACGCGGATCGGAGGGCTGGCTGAAGCTGACGGGCGACCACCCCGCGGGCGTTCAGGTCGGCGACCTCACCCTCTCGTCGAGCGTCGACTTCACCGCGCCCGACCGCCCGGTCGCCACCGGCACGGGACCCACCGCCGCCGACATCTGGACGGGCGCTTCCATCAACGTCGGCGAGGTCTACGCCAGCCTGGCGCGCGACATCACGAACGGCACCCACCACACCCCGGGATTCCAGCACGCCGCCCACAACAGCCGTCTTATCGCCCGAGTCGAACAAGCCGCTCGGACCGGCGTCCGGCACTGACGCCACCGCACCTCGCGGCACCGTGCCTTACTGCTGTGACGGATACGGCGACCGATCCGCGGGCACGGGCGGCCGACATAGGTTCGGACCCGCTGAAGGGTTCCTGAGGCCCACCCCCCGATCAGGGAGTCGTTGATGATGTCGGTCCCTCGTCACCATGGCCCTCGCGGCGCTTCGCGGCAGGCTCACGGCGTATGACCACCTCCGCGCGCGCCGCTGTTCTCGAAGCGCAGGACGGGCCCTTCGAATTCCGCGACATCGAGATCGAGGACCCGCGGTCCGACGAGGTACTCGTTCGCATGGTCGCGACCGGAATATGCGCGACCGACGCTCACGTGCGGGCACAGCGCATGGCGACGCCGCTGCCGGTGGTGCTGGGGCACGAGGGAGGAGGAGTCGTCGAACGCGTGGGGGCCGCTGTCACCACCGTCGAGCCCGGTGACCACGTCGTCCTCTCCTACCACTCGTGCGGCCGCTGCAAGCCGTGCATGTCCTCGCACGCGGCCTACTGCGACAACGTCTGGGCGGCCAACTTCGCAGGTGCCCGCCTGGACGGCTCGAACGGTCTCCACGTCGCCCACGGTGCTGAGCCGCACGGTCACTTCTTCGGCCAGTCCTCGTTCGCCACCCACGCCCTGACGCACCAACGGAACACGATCAAGATCCCCCGCGATCTGCCCCTCGACGTCATGGCTCCGCTGGGGTGCGGGCTGCAGACGGGCGCGGGGGCCGTACTCAAGGCCCTCGCCGTGCCGGCGGGAGCGTCCTTCGCGGTCTTCGGCGTGGGAGCGGTGGGCCTGGCGGCGGTCATGGCGGCACATGTCGCGGGTGCCACCACCATCGTCGCCGTCGACGTCGCCGCCGACCGCCTCGATCTGGCCCGTGATCTCGGAGCGACGCACCTCGTCGACCCCGGCCGGGTCGAGGATCTGACCGGCGCGCTCCACGCCGTCGACGAACGCGGTCTGGAGTACGTCCTCGACACGAGCGGCCGCGCAGAGAACCTCGACGCCGGGGTCGGCGCCCTGGCACCGATGGGCCGATTCGGCTTCGTGGCGTTCCACGAAGGAGCGGGCGCCGTGCTCGACGCCGGCCGGCTCACGCTCGGCCAGTCGCTTCAGGGCATCATCCAGGGCGACGCCGTCTCGTCGCTCCTGATCAACGACCTTGCCCAGCTCTATCGAGCGGGCCGGTTCCCCATCGACCGACTGCTGTCCTTCTACGACTTCGCCGATATCAACACCGCGTTCGAGGATGCGGGCTCAGGCCGCGTCACCAAGGCGGTCCTTCGATTCACGTCACCGGGATAGACCACGCGTTCGACAGCTTCCCAAGAACACAGAAGGGCGTCCCGCCGATGTGCCAGAGCAGTCAGATACCCATCAGCGTCGAAGAAACCCCGAGCTTCTACGGGATCGACCACTATGGATTCCCCCGCGCGGGGGCGGACGACCCGTTGGACCCCGCGGGCTATTACCCCCCGTATCTCCAGAGCGAGCACTTCCAGAAGTACGGCTACCACGTGGAAGAACTGCGCGGCGGCTTCTACTGGGTCACCAGTGCCGGCTACGATGCCGCATTCGTGGTGACCGAGGACGGCGTGGTCGCGATCGACGCACCCCCGACGCTGGGCGAGAACATGCTGGCGGCGATCGAGGACGTCACCGACCGACCGGTGACCCACGTCATCTACAGCCACTGGCACGCCGATCACATCGGCGCGGCCTCCGTGTTCGGTCCCGACGTCGAGATCGTCGCCCACCGCATCACCAAGGAACTCCTGGAGCGCTTCCCCGACCCGAAGCGCCCCCTGCCGACGAGGACGTTCGACGACGAACTCGTCCTCGAAGTGGGCGGCGTGAGCCTGCAGCTCTCCTACAGGGGAGAGAACCACTGCCCCGGCAACATCTTCATCTACGCACCGCGGCAGAAGGTGCTCACGGCCGTCGACATCGTCAGTCCGGGAAGCGTCACGTTCATGCACTGCGACGCCTCGCAGAACATCTCCGGCTGGTACGAAGCTCAGTCCCAGATCCTCGAATACGACTTCGACTACTTCGTCGGCGGGCACCACATGTATTACGGCACCTACGAGCAGGTGAAGCTGTGCGTGGAGTACTTCACCGACGTGCTCGAGGGGGCGACTGCGGCGGTCGAGCGGTTCAGCCGCTCGGATGCGCTCGCCGACATCGTGACCGGCACCGGCTGGAACAGGATCTTCGTCGGTACCGAGAACTGGATCAGCTCCATGGCGAACTACACCACCCGCCACGTCCTCGAGAAGGAGACGAGCGACGGCCGGCTCTGGTGGGAACGGCTGGCAGGAGCCACCACCCAGACCAAGTACCACGCGTACACCGTGCTGGAATCGATCCGCCTCGAACGGCCCCGGCCCGACTACCGCCTGCGGGGCGAGAATCCTCCGGTCTTCCTGACCTGACACCGTTCTGAACGGTGCGAGCAAATGACCCTTACCGGGCCTGCGTGAGCGAGCACGCCGAAGCACGCCGCAGCGGAAGTGCCGCCGGCTCGATATGAGAAGGAGAAGGATCATCATGAAAGCCGCCGTCATCACCTCGTTCGGCGAACCCTCCGTGTTGCGGGTCGCGGAGGCTCCGCGACCGGTGCCGGGTCCGGGTCAGGTACTGGTGCGGGTTCACGCCGCCGGGGTGAACCCGGCGGAGATCCAGGCACGCGCCGGAGCGTTCCGCCTGCGTGCTCCCGCCATCATCGGATTCGAGTTCGCCGGCGTCGTCGAGGCGGTCGGCCCGGGCGTCGACGGGGGCGTGGTCGGCGACCGCGTCGCCGGGTGGCCGGACTCCGCCACCCAGGGCTCCTACGCCGAGTACACGGTCAGCAGCAACTTCGCGACGATCCCCGACGGCGTTTCCTTCGAGGAGGCCGCGGCTACTGTCATCGGCGCCGACAACGCGGCGAGGGCTCTCGGGCTTCTGAACATTCGCCCGGGTGAAACGCTCGTGGTCACCGGCGCGAGCGGTGCTCTGGGCGGAGCCGCCGTGCAGTTCGCGCGACAGCGCGGTGTGACGGTGATCGGCGTCGCCGGGACTGCCAACGCCGACTTCGTCAGGAGTCTCGGAGCGACCCCTGTCGCCCACGGTCCGGGCCTGGTCGATCGCATCCGTGCCGCCGCTCCGGGCGGGGTCGACGCCGCGCTCGACACCGCCGGCAAGGGGCTCCTTCCCGCCCTCGTCGATCTTCTCGGCGGCCCCGACCGGATCGTGACGCTCGCCGACCGCGATGCCGCACAACACGGCGTCGCATTCAGCCCCGGGGGCAGCGGGAACCGCGACCGCGGCCCTGTCCAGGAAGCCCTGAATCTGATCGCCGCCGGCGCATGGACCGCACGCATCGGCCGGAGCTTCCCACTCGACGAGGCCGCGGACGCTCATCGGCTCGTCGCCACGGGCCACACCCACGGCAAAGTCATCCTCCTTCCCTGACTCGGCCGACCGGCCATTCAAGCACGACAACAATGAATTGGAGAATCCGAAATGCCTGCAGTCCTCGTCCATGGTGTACCTGATACCCACCGGCTTTGGGACACCGTCCGTTCCTATCTTCAACGCGAAGATATTGTGACGATCGATCTCCCCGGGTTTGGCGTACCCCTACCAGCGGGATTCACGTCGACGAAAGAAGAGTATCTCGATTGGCTTATTGAGAAGATCGAAGAAGTCGGCGAACCCGTCGACCTGGTCGGTCATGATTGGGGGTCTCTGCTCACGGGCCGTCTCGCGTCTGTCCGACCAGATCTGGTGCGGACATGGACAGGTATCAGCGGACCAATCGATCCGGAGTATCCGTGGCACTATCTTGCCAAGATCTGGCAAACTCCAGGCGAGGGCGAGCAGTGGATGGCGGACCTCGACCTCGAGGCGTTCGCGGCAAGCCTCAACGAGGCGCAGATGCCGCGCGACGCGGCAAACGAATCGGTCCGGCATCTCGATGCCACTATGAGAGCAAGCATTCTTGCCCTTTACCGTTCGGCGATCGAGGTCGGGGCGGAGTGGAAGCCAGGTTTGAGCAACGTGACCGCACCAGCGCTAGTGATCTGGGGCCTGGACGATCCGTTTCTTCCTCACCGCTTCGCCGACGAGCTCGGTAATGCCACACGCGCACGTGCCGTCTTCAAGCTGCGCAGCTCGCACTGGCCGATGATAGAGCGTCCGGCCGATGTCGCGCGCGAACTCGAGGCCCACTGGGCTCACGTGTAAAACCTGCGCTTGGGTCACTCGGGCTCAAACCCCGCGGCCGCTACGTGAACGGCAATAATTGCTCGCTCGCCATGGTGAGCCCGAGTGCCCACGCATTGTCCGGAAACGAATCATCGTGACGCAGCCCGGAGAGCGTTGCCGGGGCTGCACACGGCAGGAGCATCCTAATGACGAATTCAGCAAATACCCGGATCGGCGTCGGCCTTATCGGGGCTAGTGCCGATCGGGGTTGGGGCGGAATTGCTCACGTCCCGGCGCTGCAGGCGCTCGACGCGTTCCAGATCCGCGCCGTCAGTACGACTCGTATGGAGAGCGCGAACGCGACCGCTCGTCGGCTGGGCGCCGATCTCGCCTTCGACACACATGAGGCTCTGGTCGTGCGACCGGAGGTCGACCTGGTGGTGGTTGCGGTCAAGGTGCCGGAGCACAAGCAGATTGTTTCCGACGCGCTGGCCGCGGGCAAGATGGTTTATTGCGAATGGCCGCTCGCAAGAAACCTATCGGAGGCCGAAGCGCTGGAGGGGTTTGCCCGCGAGCGGCGGCTGCGTACGGTTGTCGGGTTGCAGGGCGGCCTGCACCCGCCGATCCTCTTCCTTCGCGACCTCATCGCGCAAGGCGTGATCGGCAAGCCGCTCAGCACGAGCATCCGAGCGCATTTGACCGACGACATGTGGGTCGGCCGATATGACCCGCCGGTCGAGTACATGGCTCACGCAAAGCATGGCGCCACGCTTCTGAGCATCATGCTCGGCCACGGGCTCGAACCGCTTGCGCGCGTGCTCGGCACGTTCGAGAGTCTGTCCGCCGTCGTCGCCAATCAGCGCGGTGACGGCGTCCGCCTCTCCGATGGCGCGTCGCTGCCGAAGGACACGCCGGATGAGATCGTCGTCGCCGGCGTTCTCGAAGGCGGGATCGTCACTTCGCTGCACTACAGTGCCGGGCAGTCTGCCGGCTCGGCGATGGTATGGGAGATCCAGGGCACCGAGGGCAGTGTGCGTGTGGAGTCTGCGTCGGGCTACATCCATTTCACCGATTTCACCATCACGCTCCGCCGCGGCAGCGAGCCTGTCCAATTGCTACAAGTCCCCCCCGCTTATACGGCTCCTGACCTGCAACTCGACGCACCCGCAGCGGGGGTCGCCCGCCTCTACGCCCAGTTCGCCGCCGACCTCCGCGACGGAACCGCCGATGCGCCGGATTTCGCGGTCGCAATCGATCGCCACCGGGTACTCGAGGCGATCACACGGGCCGCTGAAACAGGTCATCGGCAGCATCTGTCCCGCTCCGACCGAATCAACTCCAATCTTTGAACCCGAGAGAGGCACTGCCGCAGGACCCGAGGACCCCGCCACCGTGATCAACCAGCCGCTGCGGGAAATCCGCCGCCTCGCCGGGGCCGAGGGCCGCGACCCGGCCGGCATCGACGCCATCCTGAGGATCAACCCCACCACCGAGTCAACGGTGCCGGAGATCGCGGACGTCATCCTCCGTACGGGAGACGAGACGGACGTCGACCACGTCTTCGTCGACCTCGTCCACCTGGCCGACCAAGGCGTGGACCAGGCCCTGGAACTGCTGCGTCAGACGATGGAACTGTCACGCTGAAAAGACGGCGCGGTTCGCCCCGGGGGCCGCGTCATCGCGTCGGTCCCTCGCGCGCGGTTGAGGTGGCGGCATAGAGCCAACGGCGCAGGACGAGGGTCACAGCCGGCATCATCAGATACGTCATCAACGTACTGAACAGCAGCGCGAGCATCAGCACCTGCGCCACAAGCGGCCAAGCACGGAGCGCCGGCCCCAAAAGACCGTTGCCGACCAGGGAGATCGGGAGTACGGCCGCGAAGGCGGCGAGCGCCATCTTCCACCGGGGCGGCGCCGTCGTGGGCGTGTCGTGCGCAGTGGTGAACAGGGTCTCCATGCCGGAGAGTTCGCGACGCGCCACCTCGCTCTGATGATGGCCCTCGCAGTGGTCGAACAGTGCGGCCCGCTCAGGTGACGTCGTCCAGTGCCGCGCGGACTCCTGGTCGCGGAACCGGTGGATCAGAACCCATGGCCCGGCGGCCGTGGCAGGCCGGAACAACCCGTCGCCCAGGTGTCCGGGAAACGCTGAGGCGGTGTCGGTCACCCGCCCGAACCACTCCCGGAAGTCCTGCTCGTAGCCGGGTTCCACAGCGCGCGCGGTCAGCAGGGTGACGTCGGCCGGGCCGACGTCGTCCGTGTCGGTCATCGATTCTCATTCCGCCGTCGAGAGCTGTCAGAGCTGCGGTGCCACATGCACGAGGTGCTTGGTCTCCTGGAATTCCTCGATCCCGCGGATGCCGTTCAGGCGGCCCACTCCCGACTGCTTGAAGCCGCCCTCCTCGAACTGGTCGTGGACCATGGCCCAGGTGTTGGTCCAGACGGTCCCGGCCTGCAGTTCGCGGCCGACGCGCAGGGGGCGGTCGACATCACGGGTCCAGATGCTCGCGGCCAGGCCGAACTCGGTGGCGTTGGCACGCGCCACGGCGTCGGCCTCGGAGTCGAACACCTCGAAGGTGGCGACCGGCCCGAACACTTCGCGCTGCACGATCGGCGAGGACACGTCGGCGACCTCGATCAGGGACGGGCCGAGGAGCGCCCGATCCCGCTTGCCCCGCACGAGGACGGTGGCGTAGCCGGCAGCGGCGGCGACGGTCTGTTCGACCCGTTGGGCGTTTCCTTCGTCGATCATGGCGCCCATCTCGCTGGCGGGGTCGTCGCCGGGCCCGACCCGGACCGTTTCGAGGGCGGCGACGAGCCGCCGCCGGAGTTCGTCGGCCACGCTGCGCTGGACCAGAATCCGGCTGCCAGTCATGCAGAACTGGCCCGCGAACATGGTGACGGCCTTGGTGAGCACGGGCACGACGGCGTCCAGGTCGGCGTCGTCGAAGACGAGCATCGGCGTCTTTCCGCCCAGCTCCATGGACAGCGTTTTCAGCGTCGGGGCGGCCTGTTCCATGATCACGCGGCCGACCGCGGTGGAGCCGGTGTAGCTGATCACGTCGACGTCCGGGGAGGAGACCAGCTCCGGAGCCCCGGCGTTTCCGCTCTCGGTGAAGACGTTGAACACGCCCGGGTCCAGGCTCGGCGTGTCGGCGATGATCTCGCTCAGCACTCCGTTGACCAGGCCGGTCTGCGCCGGCATCTTCATGACCACGGTGCAGCCGGCCGCCAGGGCGGGTGCGAAGGATCGCGCCGAGAGGATGACCGGTGAGTTCCACGGCACGATTACCGCGGCGACGCCCGCGGCTTCGCGCAGGGTCATCGAGTACATGCCGGGCCGCACTTCCCCGGCCCTGCCGTGGTCGGTGAGGGTAAGCGCGGCGTGGTAGCGGAGTTTGGGGATGGTGCCTTCGACTTCGAGGGCCGCCTCGGCGAGTACTTTCCCGTTCTCCCGCGCCAGGAGGGTGATCAGTTCGTCCTTGCAGTGCTCGAGTCGGTCGGCCAGTTCGTGCAGCGCTGCCGCACGCCGGTGGCGGTCGCGGGACCAGGCGGTGGAGTCGAAGGCCCTTCGGGCTGCGGCCACGGCGGACCTCGCCTCCCGCGCACCGCCGTCGGCGAAGGTGCCGAGCAGGCCGTTGGTCGCGGGGCTGCGTGACTCGCCGTGGGAGCCGGAGTCCTGCCACTGCCCGTCGATGTAGTGGCGCGCGTGGGGCAGGGTTTCGGATGTGGGCATGAGGTGACCTCTCGTCATGCGTCGCACGGCGTTTCGCCGCAGGTTCGCGGGCCAACGTCAGCGACGCTACAAATCAGGGCCGGTGGGCGAATCGGGCGGGCAATCCGTCGTTTCCGCCGGAGGCGTCGTGTGCCCGCTCCGCCGCGGCCTCCCTGCGCTCACGGCGGCTCACAACCGGCGTGGAGGTGGCTCAGCTCGGTTCGCGTGTTGATGCCGAGCTTGGCGAACACGTTCCCGAGGTGGTGGCCCACGGTGCGGTGGCTGATCCGCAGTTGTACGCCGATCTCGCGATTCGTCAGCTGTTCGCCGGCCAGTTGGGCGACTCGCTGTTCCTGGGCGGTGAGCCGGTTCATTGCTCTGGTGTCCGAGTTTCCCCGGCGCCCCGGCGATCCGGTGAGGTCCTGCTCGCGCTGCGCGCGTTGGCGCAGCGGCTCGGCACCGAGCCGGTCGAACGCCTCCAAAGCGGCGCCGATCCGGGCGCGCGCATCGGTCCGCCGGCGGCCCCGTCGCAACCACTCGCCGTAGGACAACTGAGCGCGCGCGTAGAGCAGCGGGTGGGATCGGGCACCTGGCGCGTCGAGTGCGGCCTGGAAGGCGCCCTCGGCCCCGGCGCCGCCGAGGAGCCCGCGCGTGACGTGCGCGGCGCAGCGGGCCCACGGCGCTCCGGTGCGCCGCGCCCAGGCTTCGAGCATCCGTACCCGTTCGTCCGCGAGGTCGCTTCTGCCGACGCGCACGGCCGCCTCGGCTGTGTCGAGAGCGGCCAGGAGCGCGAAGGTCGGGTGTTCCGCGCCATGGCCCGGCTCGGTCAGGCGCACCAGAATGTCCAGTGCTTCCTCGGGACGCTCGCGAAACAGCGAGGCCAGGCCGCGGTTCCAGTACGCGGCGGCGCTCAGCGCGCGGACGCCCTGCGGGAGTGACGTCTCCAGAGTCCTGGCGGTGGTCTCCGCGACGGCGCGTTCGTCACCACGCGCCGCGGCGAGATAGCCCAGGCTGGTGCGGCAGTGGGAGGCGATGTGGTCGGCACCCAGGTCCTGGGCCAGCCGCAGTCCCTCCGCGGCCGAGGACTCCGCTTGCGGCCAGCGGCCGGCAGCGTTGTCGAGCATCGCGGTCTGGGCCAGGGCGGCGGCGAGCCGAGCGCGCTCGTTGCGCCGCCGCAGGTGCGGTAGCCGGCGGCGCAGCGCATCCGCCATCGGCTTGTCGATCCCCCAGGCCAGGGCGAGGGGTGTCGGCGGCAGCAACGGCAGGATGGTCGTACGGGCCCGCGCGGCGGCATCACCGGGGTCGGGGGGGTCCGCCGGCGCCGCGTCGGCAGACACGTCGTCGCTCCACCAGGCAAGCGTGCCGGGTAGTCCGGTCCGGCCCGCGACTTCGTCTTCGAGCAGCAGTTCCAGCGCTCTGTCCCGCAGGTCGCCGCGTCCGACGGACCAGGCGGCGCGCATGGCCAGCGTGCCCAGTTCCAGCGCCGTTCCCGGTTCCGGGACGCGCTTCATGTCGGTGATCAGGAAGTGGTGCGCCATCTCGGGCATGCCCCGGGCGAACTCCATGATCCCTCGCAGACCCCGGCTCCGCCGGGCGACGTGAGCACCGGGGGCCAGCCGTTCCGCGTCATCGAGCAGGCGCTCCGCCGTGGCTGCCCACCCGGCGTCCCAGGAAGCCCGGGCCGCCTCGGCAAGGCGTTGTGAGGCGTCGATCGGTGCGGCCGACAGTTCGGCGGCCCGCCACCACGCCCGTGCCGCCGTGTTCGTGGCCCCGCGGAGCCGGGAGCGGGCGGCGGTCCGTTCGAGGAGCCGCGCGACGTCCTCATCGCGTCCGTGGGCCAGGGCGGCGAGATGCCATGCGCGTTCCTCCGCCTCGTCGGGCATCGTGGCGGCCAGGGCGCGGTGAGCCCGGCGCCTCGTCGCGGCACCGCAGCCCTCGTAGACGGCTCTGCTCACGACGGGGTGCCGGAAACCGACGCGGTTGCCCGCCACGTGGAGCAGGCCCGCGTTGGTCACTTCTTCCCAGACGGCGTCACCGGCACCCGACGCACGGCCGGCCCGCTGCACCGTGAGCCGGTCGCCGTGCTCCTCGGCCGCCGCGAGCACGGTCAGCAACTGCGCCGGAGGGCTCAGGGCCTCGATCCCGGCACGGAAAGCCCGCTGCAGGCGCGGCCCGACGGGCGGTCGTCCTCGCTTCCGGCGATGCTCGCCGTCGTCCAGGTCGCCCCCGAGCGTGGCCAGTTCGTGCAGCGCCAAGGGGTTGCCCCCGGCCTCCCGGACCATGTTCCGCGTCGTCGCCTTGTCGGTGAGCGGCGCCACGGCCCCCACAAGCTGCCGCGCGCTCTCGTCGCTCAGGCCGTCGACCCGCACGTCGGCCACGCCTTCCCAGGGCCGGGCGGCCGGATCGCTGTGATCGGCGAGCACGACGACCACGGGATGCGCTCCTACGCGTCGAGCGACGAACCCCAGGCACAGCGCGGTGGCCTCGTCGAGCCACTGCCCGTTGTCCACCACGACGAGCACGGGCCGCCGCTCGGCGAGTCCGCAGAGCAGCGACAGCACGGCCGCCCCGACCACCAGGCGGTCCGTCGGCTCACCGCTCAGCCCGAGCGCGGTACGCACAGCGGCGGCCTGGGCCGTCGCCAGCAGCTCGACACGATCGGCCAGCGGTCGCAGCAGCCCGTGCAGCCCCGCGAAAGCCAGGTCCGACTCGGGCCGGGTGGCCGAGTGGCTCAGCCGGACGAAGTCCGCGGCCTGGCCGTGCACGTGGTGAAGCAGAGCTGACTTGCCGATACCCGGCTCGCCCCACACCACGAGCGCGCCACCGCTCCCGCCGCGGGCCTGCGTAAGCAGCCCGTCGAGAACCGCGGCCTCCTCGCGGCGCCCGAACAGCTCCGTCGGCGCTGCCGCTGTCGCAGCTCCGTCACCGGGCCCGCCACGCGCCCACCGCATCACGTCACGCGTTCGGACTGGACGAGTTCGCGGGCGCGCGGCGCGACCTCGTGACCGAAGAGGTTCAGGTCGGCAGGCTCGTCCGAGGCGAGGATGAACCCGGACACGCCGTACTGCAGGGCGAGGTCGGCGATCTGTTCGGCCCAGTCGCCGGGAGTCCCCTGCAGCAGGCCGCCGCCGGCGCCGGACGTGAATCGGCCGCTCAGGTTGAGCAGGCGGCTGACCGCCGCGGGCTCCCGACCGGCGGCGGAGGCGGCCTCGTCGATCTGCTCGTTCATCGCGCGCAGCGATGCCGGGCCCTCGGGCAGGAATCCCAGGGAGGGCAGCCAACCGTCGGCGATCTTGCCCGTCAGCCGGAGCATGCGCGGCTTGTAGGCACCGATGCGGATCGGGATGCGATGGGCGGGTGCCGGGCCGCGTTTGGCGCCGTTCACGGTGTAGAACTCCCCGGTGACACGGAGGGGACCGGTCTCGTCGGTGGCCCACAGCCCCCGGATCACGTCCACGGCTTCCTCCACCGCCCGCACGGCCTGGGCCGGTTCGAGCCGGCGGCCTCCCATCGCGACGATGCCGTCCCAGAACGCGCCCGCGCCGATGCCCAGTTCGACTCGCCCGCCGGTCAGCCGGTCCAGGCTCGCGGCGGCGCGGGCCAGTACGGCGGGGGGCCGCAGCGGAAGGCTCAGCACGTTGCCGGTGATCCGGATCCGTTCGGTGCGTGCGGCGACGTACGACATCAGGGTCCAGGTGTCCTGGAACGCCGACTGGTAGGGGTGGTCCTGGAAGCTGACCAGGTCGAGGCCGGCCCTCTCGGAGGTCAGGGCCAGCTCGACCGGCACCTGAGGCGGGCGGGCGGTGGGGGTGATGAAGCTGCCGAACCACAGTTCGTGGCCGTAGTCGCTCATGGGGTGCTTCCTCCGGGGTGGTTCGCGGCGGGCGTGAGGGCGAAGTTGTCGCCGAACACACCCTCGGGGTCGTAGACGCTCTTCAGCTCACGCAGACGCGAGAGGGTCCGTGGGGGCCAGGCCGCGGCGATCCGCTCGGGCCGGAGGCTGGACTCGAAGCTGATGTAGAGGCCGTCGAGGAAGGGGCTCAGCCGGGCCCAGGCCCGGTCGACCACCTCGTCGGCACCGCCCATCACCACCAGCGAGAAGGTCGCGTCGCGGTGGGCGTAGGCCGTGGCGTCCGCGGGAACATCGGCGACGGCGCCGCCGACCGAGCGAAGCTGGAACCATCCGATCGCGCCGCTGCGGATCACGCGAGCCGCCGCCGCGGCGAACTGCGGGGTCACGTGCCGGAGCAGACCGCTGCGTGAGACCGGTTCACCGTGGGAGACCGGTGGGTCATCACTCGCATTGTCCATCGCGGCCGCGTAGGACGTGATGACGATGTCCTGGGCGTACACTTTGGAGATCGCGGCCAGTGGCTCCAGCCGGGCGCGCACGGTCTCCGGGTCCGAGGAGTCGACCATGGTGCGGCTCACCGCGAGCGCTGGTCGCCCGCCGCGCGGAGGCGCCACGATGACGAAGCTGGTGAGGTCCCGCGGTGAGTCCTCGACCGCCCGGCCCCATTCGACGAGGTAGCGCTCGAGGTCGCCCGCATCCTGGGTGAGCCGGGCGAAGGCGACCGCGCCCACGTCGTCGGCCTCGAACTCGAAGGCAGTGACGATCCCGAAGTTCGCGCCCGCCCCTCGCACGGCCCAGAAGAGATCGGGGTTCTCCGAATCGTCGGCCCGCACGACGGAGCCGTCCGCGAGCACCATCTCCACGGCCCGCAGGCGGTCGATGGTCAGTCCGTGCCCGCGCGCGAGGTACCCGATGCCCCCCGCCGTGGCCAGGCCGCCCACCCCGACACCCCCGTAGTCGCCCGAACTCAACGCCCAGCCGTAGGGCTCCAGTGCGGCCGCCACCTCGGCCCAGCGCGCACCCGGGCCGATGCGCACCCGGCGTGTCTTCCTGTCGAGCACCTCGATCGCATTCATCAGTGACACGTCGATGACGATCCCGCCGTCATTGGTGGAGCGGCCGGAGACCCCGTGCCCGGCGCTTCGCCGAGACAGGGCCACGCCGGGATGCCGGCGGGCGAACGCGAGCGCCTGGGTCACCTGCTCGTTCGTCGCCGCCCGCAGGATGATCCCGGGCGCACCGCCGCGCAGGTACCCGGACCGCAGCCGGGCGTAGGCCGGATCACCGGGCTCGACGACCTCGGCCATCTCCGGCGGAGCGCCCTCGTAGTCGATCCCCGGCAGGCGCCTGGCGCGCACGGCGGACCGCCTGACCCGCGCGCCCGACCATCCGCGCGGAAGCACCGCGTCCGCAGCCGCCCGCAGGGCCGGGGCGACCTCGCTCGCGAAGCCTGCCGCGACGTCTCGCTCCACGGCGTCCAGCACGATGGTGCCCACCCCGTGCTCGACGACGAGTGGCAGCAGGTCGTTCACCCAGTCCGCGGCGGTCCCGGTGAACCTGCCTGTCCGCTCGCCGAAGCCACCGCGGATCGTGATCCGTCTGCGGATCTCACGGGGATCGCGGCCGGCCCCTCGCGCCGCCTCGTCGACTGCGCGGTTGCCCTGCGTCAACGTGACGGCGTCGCACCCCGTCGACCACTCGTCAGCCCGCAGCCCGACCAACCGGAGCAGGTCTTGGCCCTGGCCGTCCACGGAGATCGGCACGTCGTGCGCGGGCGCGGCCTTCTCAGCTCCCGCGAGACGGTAGAAGCGGCCGGTGAACCGGCCGAGGCCACGGTCGAGGACATTCCAGAGCTCGCGAACGACGGCGATCTCTTCACCCAGTGCCGCGACCGAATCGGCTGTCCCGGACGCGGCGGTTGGCGGGCCCCCTCGGAAAGCCAGTTCGACCCTGCCTTCGGTGAGCCGATCCAGGCTTGCGACGGCTCGTGCGAGCATCGCCGGATGGAGGGTGGCGGGGCGTGCCTCCAGCACCAGTCCGGGAGAGACCGTCGCCGCGGCGATCCAGGACGCCACAGTCGACGGTTCGAGATCGTCGCCTGCGGTTCCGGCCGGGACGACCAGCAAGTCCAGCCCCCACTGCTCGGCCAGGCCCGCCACTTCGACCAACCGGCCGGGTCCGCAGTCGGCGTCAGAGGGCAGGTGCAGCCCGAACCTCAGCGCGTGCCCGTAGTTCATAGCGCGTGGTGACAGGCCGAGTGTGCGTTCATGGACCAAGGCTGCACGGCGATGATCACAGGCAACAAACGGGACATGACCAGGTCATCAAAAGTGACACGCTCCAGTATCGTGACCGTATGACCGGTCCTCGACAGCCCGATGATTCCTCCGCCACCGCGGGCCAGAGCCGCCCGGAAGCGGGCTACGAACACATCGACGACGACGTGTGCCGCAGTTTTCAGCGCTCGGTCGAGATCGTGGGCAAGAAGTGGAGCGCCGCGGTGCTCCTGGCGGCGATGCGGGGCGCGCGCCGATTCGTCGACTACCGAGCGCGGATCCCCGGAATCTCGAACCACCTTCTGTCCCAGCGTCTGCGTGAGCTCGAGGGCCACCGACTCATTGAGCGGCTCGTGGTGCCGACGACGCCGGTCCAGATCACGTACCGGCCCACCGAACAAGGCGCCAGCCTGATGCGTGTCCTGCATCCGCTGATCGAATGGAGCGCCAAGAACGAGGTCATGGACACCTGACGAGCTGGTCGCATGCCGCCCACGCACCCGATCCGTTGCGTACTGGGACCGGTGATTGCGCGGGCGGCCGCTCGCGATGTGGCTTCAGCGGTGCGGGGACAGGAACGGGTTACGGGACCAGGACGATCTTTCCCGTGGCGTGGCCGGCGGCCTCGACATGCGACAAGACACCGGACAGCTACCTCGCCGCCCTCCACCTCCGCGGCACCGTCATCTGGCTTCACAGCCTCCAACCGACACCTTGATCGCGACTCCCCACAGGCACCTAGGGGGCGGCCTTGTGGGCGCAGGGCCCGCGGCAGAGCTACAACTTCAGCAGCCGCTCCGCGAGGTCGCGGTAGTCGCGGAGCGCGAGGCGCAGGCGCTCGGTCTCCGCGTTCTCGGCACCCTCGGCGCCGCGGGCGCGGCGGCTCAGGTCGCGGCAGGTGCCGCGGCGCTCCGCGAGGAGCGCGGCGACCCGCTCGCCGAGGTCCCCGAGGACGGCGCAGGCGTCGTCGACGGCACCCGGCGGGTCGTCCACGAAGCGGCCCGTGGCCCGGTGCAGCCGGTCGCCCAACTCGTCCCGTTCGGCCCGCGCCAGCAGCGGTCGGGCCGTACCGCCGGAGTCGTCGTCCGCGGACGGCACCGGACCGGACGCCGGGGACGCCGGGGTTCCGGGGGCGGGGGCCACGGGGTCGGCGACCGCCACCGGGTCGGCGGCCACCGCCCCGGCGGTCGCTACGGGATCGGTCGCCGTGGGGCCACCCTGCGCCGGGCGGGCTTTCGCCGGCACCGGGGCGCCGGACGGCTCGGTGCGGGCCGGCTCCCGGGCCTCCGCCGCCGCTTCGACGTCGTCCCGCTCGCGGACCCCGGCGCCGCCGGTCCGCCGGTCCTCGGCCGCGTCGCGTTCCCGCGCGCCCGTCACGATCCGCTCCCGTCCCGGCCGTCGCCGCGGCGCGCCGCCCACGGCGCGTGTACGCGCTCGGCCAGCCGGCGCCCGCCGCCGCCCGCACGGGTGGCGGGCGCGGCCTTCGCGGTCTCCGGGTCCTCCGCCGCCGGCGCCTTCGGCAGTGCGCCGGAGGGGGCGGGCCGGCCGGCCAGTTCCGTGTACAGCTCCCGGGTGCGGAGCAGCGCCGTGCGGGCCTCCTCGGTGGGCGGCTCCGCGCCCGCGCCGCCGGGCCCGGTCTGGGCCAGCCGGTGCAGCCGCCGGTAGTCGCCGACGCGCCGCGGGTGGTGGACGGAGAGGGCGGCGACCCGTTCGTCGTACTCCTCGGCGGGGTAGCCGCAGTCGGCGGCGAGCCGCGCGATGAGCCGGTCGGCCTCGGCGGCTGCGCGGGTGGGCGAGTCGACGAAGTGCTCCTGGACCAGGCTCCATTCGGCGTCGTAGCGCTCGCGGGCCGCGGGGTCGAGGCCTGCGGTCCGCAGTTTGCCGTACTTGCGGACGCGCTCGGCCAGCTCCTTCTCGGCGGCCCCGCGGTCGCCGTCGTGGCGCTCGACCGTACGGTCGTACTCCGGTCCGAAGCGCCGCCGCAGTCCTCGCGTACCGCCTGGCAGGCGGAGGCCGAGGAGGTCTCCGCGGTTGCCCATGACTATCAGGGCCGCTGCTGCGGCGACGGCCACGACCACGATGATGATCAGCCACACAGTCATAGAAGGCGGCTAGCCCGTATCGCCCGCGGCAAACACGGGGGTTGGCGTCGGGCGGCTGCCCGCGGCGCTGCGGGCGGGGCCGCGGCGCCCGGTCGGCGACACCCGAACCGCGGTGCGCGGCACGGGAGTTCCGCGCCGCGCACCGCGTGCCGTGGGGCCGCCGTGGGCCGCCGTGGGCCGCCGTGGGCCGCCGGGCCCGGGGGTCCGGCGGCCCACAGGCCGTCAGGCCGTCAGGCCGTCAGCAGCCGGAGAGGACGGACTCCAGTGCCGACTTCTCCGCCTCGTCGGCGGTCAGGTCGTACGTGTGCTTGACCCACACCCACATGCTCGCGTAGGTGCAGTGGTACTCGGTCGACGGCGGCATCCACTCCGCCGGGTCCTTGTCTCCCTTGGACTGGTTGACGTTGTCGGTCACCGCGAGCAGCTGGGCGATGTCGAGGTCGTTGGCGAACTTCTCGCGGTCGCCGGTGCTCCATCCGCTGGCGCCGGAGCGCCAGGCCTCGGCCAGCGGCACCATGTGGTCGATGTCGACGTCGGAGGAGGCGGTCCAGGTCTCGCCGTCGTACGGGGAGTACCACGAACCGCTGACCGCGGCGCAGCTGGCGTCCTGCTCGACGTTCTCGCCGTCCCGCTGGAGGACGACCTCGCGGGTGTTGCAGGCCCCGGACTGGGTGCTCCAGTGCGGGAACAGGTCGCGGTCGTAGCCGTCGGAGGAGCCTTCGGGCGCGGTGGTGACCTCGGCGAGGTAGCCGAGCGCGGTGTCGGGGCTCGGCGGGGCGGGCGGTTCGGCCTGGGCGTTGGGTGCCGCGGTCAGCAGCAGGGCCGCGGCCGCGAGCGGCGCGGCGAGGTGACGCGCGTAGACCTTGAGCCGCGACAGCGGCGGCAGAGAAATACCGGACATACGAACTCCCGGATCTATGGGGGGTGTTGTGCACGTGCACGTGATGCTGGCGATGCGAAGTGTCGTTTCTGCAGTCGCCAGGTAACACCTTGAGGACATGGCCATGTCACCCGCAAGACCGCGTCGCGGGTTTGTCCTCCCGCGCCCCCGGCGCCGCCTCCCCGCAACCCGACTACGCTCGGGTGGTGCTGCCCGTCAACATCACCCTCGCGGCCGTGCTCACGGCCCTGTTGGCCGCCGCGGTCAGCGTCGCCGCGGTGGCCCGGCTCGGCGAGGGGCAGGAGCACCGGCAGACCGGAAAGCCCGCCCGCGGCGGCACGGGCGAAGGGGGCGGGAAGGGCCGGAAAACCCTCGGGGGCTCACCACACGCGCGCGCCATCGCCACCGCCGGGCTGCGCGCCGCCGCCCAACTCGCCGCCGTCTCCCTCGTCATCGGCTACGTCGTCCGCGCCGTGCCCCTGCTCCTGACCTTCGTGGCGCTGATGTTCGCCGTCGCCGCCCGGACCGCGGGCCGCCGCATCACCCACAACCGCACCTGGCGCTGGGCCGCCGCCCCCATCGCCGCCGGGGTCGCCCCGGTCATCGCCGTGCTGCTGCTCACCGGCCTCGTCGCGGTCGACGACATCGCCCTCATCCCGGTCAGCGGCATCCTCATCGGCGGCGCGCTGACCGGCACCGTACTGGCCGGGCGCCGCGCGCTCGACGAGCTGGCAGCCCGGCACGGCGAGGTGGAGGCGGGCCTCGCGCTCGGCCTGCCGGACCGCGAGGCGCGGTTGGAGATCGCCCGCCCGGCCGCCTCCGACGCCCTGATCCCCGGCCTCGACCAGACCCGCACCGTGGGCCTCGTCACACTCCCCGGCGCGTACGTCGGCATGCTGCTGGGCGGCGCGTCGCCGGTGGAGGCAGGTGCGGTGCAGCTTTTCGTGCTGGTCGCGCTGATGGCGGTGCAGGCGGTGGCGGTCGCGGTGGTGCTGGAGCTGGTCGCCCGCGGCCGGGTGCATCGCCTACACTCGGGGACGTCTGAAGGGGAGTAGCCCTCAGCCGGTGTCGTCGACATACTGCCCAGCCCGCTGGGCCGGCGCCCGGAGCGCGGAACCGCACGGCCCGCAGGGCCGCGGGAAGTCCGCGCCGGCGAGACCTTCGGCCGCAGTGTCCTGTGACGCTGCCGTGCCGAGGTCTGCCCACCGCATACCCTCTCGGTACGGCGCCCGACCGAGAGTAGGAACCTTGCTCAGCATCAGCACCGTCGCGATCGTCTTCGGCGTCGTCTTCCTCGCCGAACTCCCCGACAAGACCGCGCTCGCCGGCCTCATGCTCGGTACCCGCTACCGCCCTTCCTACGTCTTCGCCGGCGTCGCCGCCGCCTTCGTCGTCCACGTCAGCCTCGCCATCGCCGCCGGCAGCCTGCTCGCGCAGCTCCCGCAGCGGCCGGTGCAGGCGATCGTCGGCGCGCTGTTCCTGGCGGGCGCGCTGGTCCTGCTGCTGAAGAAGGACGACGACGAGGAGGAGGTCAAGGCCCCCGCCGACCAGAGCTTCCTGAAGGTGGCGGGGGCGGGCTTCATGCTGATCCTGGTCGCCGAGTTCGGCGACCTGACGCAGATCATGACCGCCAACCTCGCCGCGCGCTACGACGACTGGCTGTCGGTCGGCATCGGCGCGGTGCTCGCGCTGTGGGCGGTGGCGGCGATCGGGATCCTGGGCGGCCGGACGCTGATGCGCTACGTGCCGCTGAAGCTGATCACGAAGGTGGCTGCGGGAGTCATGCTGGTGCTGGCGGGCTTCAGCATCTACGAGGCGATCAGGGGCTGAGGCGCCCTCCCCCGCACACCCGCCCAAGGGTAGGCCGCGGCACTGACGTTCCGGCCGGCGCAGGCGCACAGTGCCGTATGCGGACCCCGGGCGGTACGGGACCGCCGCCCCGGCCCCCGGCGGCGGCCGGCCGGAGCCCCGGCGGCGGTCGGCCCCGGCCGCGCGCTCCTCCGGCTACGCGAGCGCCAGTTGCAGCGCGCCGCCGCCCAGCGGCCGGATCCGTACCCCCGCCAGCGACTCCACGTGCAGGTCCGGCCCCTCCCCCGCCGCCCGCGGGCCGACGCCCACGACCCGCATCCCGGCCGCCCGCGCCGCCGCGATACCCGCCGCCGCGTCCTCGAAGACGACGCAGTCGGCGGGCGCGAACCCCAGGTCGGCGGCGCCCTTGAGGAACCCCTCCGGGTCCGGCTTGCTGGCGCTCACGCACTCGGCCGTGACGGCGATCGCGGGCACCGGCAGCCCGGCGGCGGCCATCCGGGCCTGCGACAGCGCGCGGTCGGCGGACGTGACGAGCGCGTGCGGCAGCCCGGCCAGGGCCGCCAGGAACTCCGGCGCACCGGGCACGGGGACGATGCCGTCGGTGTCGGCGGTCTCCCAGGCGAGCATGCGCGCGTTGTCGGCGAGGTTCTGTTCGACGGGCCGCTCGGGGAAGAGGTGCGCCATGGTGGCGTGCGCCTGCCGCCCGTGGGCGTGGCGCAGGATCTCCTCGGCGTCCTTGCCGTTCTCGGTGGCCCAGCGGCGCCAGATGCGCTCGACGACGGCGTCGGAGTTGAGGAGCGTGCCGTCCATGTCGAGGAGCAGCGCCTTGAAGGCACCTATGTCCGTGGGCCTGCCCATACGTAACCCCCAGGGGTGGAGAACGGTGTTTGTTTCTCCACGATACAAAAGGTTCCACCGCACGCCAAGGGCGGTATGAGCCGGCTCACTCCCAAAGGCCGGCCAGGTGCGCGTGCAGGACGTCGTACGCCTCGTGCGGGGCGAGATGGCCGACGAGGACGTGCACGGTGAGGCCGTCCGCGAGGGCGAGGAGCGTACGGGCCTCGCGCTGCGCGTCGAGGGGCGCCTCCCGTCCGGCGTCCTCGGCGGCTTCCGCGAGGAGGCGGACGAACACCTCGTGCAGGCCGGCGTAGTTCGCCCGCAGCGTCCCGGCGAGCGCGTCGCTGACGGCGGCCTGCGCGACGAAGGCGAGCCAGACCCTGGCCTCGGCACGGTACTCGTCCCCGAGCAGCGACACCTCGGCGGCGGCGTGCCCCAGCGCGGTACCCGCCGACTGGGCGGGGCTCCGCACGAGGCGGGCCCGCACGCGCTCGCCGACCCGCTCGCCCACGTAGCCGAGCGCGAACACCAGCATCTCCTCCTTGGTGCGGAAGCACCGCTGGACGGCACCCATGGACACCTCCGCGCGGGCGGCGACGTCGCGCAGGGTCACGCCCTCCAGGCCGCGTTCGTCGGCGAGGCGGCAGACGGCCTCGGCGATGGTGCGGCGCCGGCCCGCGTGGTCCACCTGTCTGGGCATGCTTCCGGCCGCCTCCTTATTCGATGCACACGTATCGGATCCAGGGTACGGTGACCGTTCCGATGCGAGCGCATCGGAACGTCGGGGAGGAAGAGGGACCATGTCGGACGACCTGTGGAGGATGACGGCCGCCGAACAGGCGGAAGCCGTACGCGGTGGCCACGTCTCGGCCGTCGAGCTGGTCGGCAGCCACCTCGACCGCATCGCCGAGGTCAACCCGAAGGTGAACGCGGTCACCCAGCTCCTCGCGGAGCACGCACACGAGGCCGCGGCACGGACGGACCGCAGGCGCTCCGCCGGCGAGGCGCTGGGGCCGCTGGCGGGCGTGCCGTTCACGGTGAAGGAGAGCACGCCCGTCGAGGGGGTGCCGACCACGTTCGGCGTGACGCGCTTCCGCGATCTCGTGGCGGCGGCCGACGCGCTTCCGGTGGCGCGGCTGCGCGCCGCCGGGGCCGTCCCGATCGGACACGGCAACGTCCCCACCCTGATCCTGGCGGGGATGCACACGCGCAGCGAACTCTTCGGCGACACCGTCAACCCGTGGGACAGCGGCCGCACCCCGGGCGGCTCCAGCGGCGGCGACGCGGTCGCCGTGGCCACGGGCATGGCGGCGCTGGGGCTCGGCAGCGACGCCGGGGGCTCGGTGCGCGTCCCGGCCCAGTTCTGCGGGGTGGCCGGGCTGAAGCCGTCCACCGGCCGGTTCCCGGCGGACCACCGCGTCCTGGGCCCCGACGACCCGGGCCCGGCGTCCCAGTTGCTCGTCACGGAAGGACCGCTGGCCCGGACGGTGGCCGACCTGCGGCTGGCGTACGAGGCGCTGGCCGGGACAGATCCGCGCGACCCCCGGGCCGTACCGGTGCCGCCGTACGGCGAGGCGCTCCCCGGACCGCTGCCGGTCGCGGTCGTGGCGGACCCCGGCGGCCACGGCGTCCACCCCGCGATCCGCCGGGCCGTCGACACCGCGGCCGACGCGCTCCGCGACGCGGGCTACGCGGTGCGCGAGGTGGCGGACGTGCCGCGGCTGGACGAGGCGCTGGAGGCGTACGGGCGGCTGACCGTCACCGAGTTCGCCCCCACCTGGCCCGCGGTGCGCACGCTGCTCGGCGAGGGCGGCGACCGCTACATCGCGATGGCGATGGAGGAGACCGCGCCCGCGACCGCGGACGAACTGGTGCGGCTGATGGGCACATGGCTGTCCGTGCGCCGCTCGTGGGCCGAATTCCTCGACACCTACCCGCTGTTGCTGGGCCCGTCGTTCACCGAGCCGCCCGTCGAGCCGGGACTGGAGTCCCGCGACCGGGCGGGCCGGGACCGGGTCGCCGCGGCGATGCGGCTGTGCAGCGCGACGAGCTTCGCGGGGGTGCCGGGCGTGGCCGTACCGACGGGTGTCGTGGACGGCCTGCCCGTGGGAGTGCAGATCGTGGGGCGGCCGTTCCGGGAGGACCTGTGCCTGGAGGCGGCCCAGGCGGTCGAGGACCGGCTCGGGGTGCTGACGCCGATCGGCCCCGGGCCCGCATGACGCCGCGGAAAACGACTTCCGCGGCAGCCCGGGACCGCGTTACGTATACGGGACGACGACCGCACCACAGACGACCGCACCACAACTGAACGGACAGCCATGGACACGGCCCCCGCCGAGGACCACCAGCCCTCCTGCCGCGACCTCGTCGGCCTCCTCGCCCAGCCCGACCGCCGCGCCGCCTACGCCGCGCTCGCCCTCGGCGCGACCTCGGTGGCCGGCGTCGCCGAACGCACCGGGCTCCGCCCCCCGGCCGCCGCCGCGGCGCTCCGCAGGCTCACCGCCGGCGGGATCGCCGAACTCGACGCCGGCACCGGCGCGTACACGCTCCGCGACGACACCTTCCGGCTCGCCGTCCAGGCCGAGGTCAGGCTCTCCGGCCGGGGCGGCGGCGACGGCGCGGGCGGCTACTTCCGCCGCGGCCGGCTGACGTCGATCCCCGGCAACGCGGAGGTGCGGGCCCGGGTGCTGGCGGTGGTGGCGGACTCGTTCGACGCGGGCACCACGTACTCCGAGGCGAAGGTCAACGCGGTCTGCGGCGAATGGCTGGACGACTGGGTGAGCCTGCGCCGCGCCCTGGTCGACGAGGGCCTGCTGCGCAGGAACGAGTCCGGCACCGCGTACGAACGCGCCTGACGCCCCCGAAGTCCTCCCCCGGGAGAACGCCGCCGCCCGCCGCCCGGGACCGCCTCGCGGGCGGCGCCGCGGCCCGGTCACCCCGCGGCGGCGACCTCCCGGATCACCGGCTCGAACTCCCGCCGCACGTACGCGTCGAACGGCGCCGACAGCGCCCCGTCGACGACGCGCCGCACCCGGTGCTCCGCCGCGAACTCCTTGAGCGCCGCGCGGGAGTCCGGCTCCACGCCCCCGCCGATGATCAGCACCCCGAACCCGTCGCCCGCCAGCATCGCCCTGGCCTCGTCGTCGGTGCTCGCCCCCTCCGCGTCGAAGCCGTCCGCGCGCAGCGTGGCCAGCACGGCCGCCACTCTGTCGGGCGACCTTCCCAGCACCAGCGTCCTCATGGCCGTTCCTCTCCGCTACGTCGACATCGGCGTAGCAGAGCCTAGAAGCTCAGCTGGACTTCAGGTCAACGGAGCGGCGACGGCCCCGGCGGGACTTTCCCGCGAACGCGGCGGGGAGCCGCTGCGGCGGCGCCGGGGCCGCGGTCGAGCGCAGGCCCGGGATCAGGACCGCGGCCACCGACAGGTGCATCAGGGCCAGCACCGTGCGGGTGCCCCCGGTCATGCCGCCGCCGGTCAGCGGCAGGGCGGACAGCGCCAGGACCGCGGCGGCCGCCGCGGTCCAGACCGTACGGGCACGGCGTACCCCGAAACGCTCCAGCGCAGCCAGCAGCCCCCAGGCGCCGAGCGCGGCCGGCAGCGCGACCAGCACCACCGCCACCGCACCGATGCCGAGCGTCTCGTCGCCGTCGACGATCCGCTGCCGGTGCCCCAGCAGCGGGTCCGCGACCAGCCACACCGCGAGGGGCGCCAGGACCGTCAGCCCCGCAACGGCCGGGCGCCGCCTGCGCGTACTCACGCCGCGCCGCCCGCGAGCGCGCCGTGCAGGAAGACCTCCACCAGCTCCCCCGTGCTCAGCTCCGGCTCGTCCTCCAGGTGCGGCTGGGTGAACAGCAGGCCGAAGAAAAGGGCCGCGACCTGCTCCGGCGGCCTGCGCAGGGCGGCCCTGTCCGGCTCCAGCAGATCCGCGAGGGCCGCGCGGATACGGGTCGTCGACTCGTCGCGGCCCGCGCCGCGCACCGTGCCGGGGTGCTTGCCGCCGCGGTGCCCGGAGGCGAGCAGGGAGCCGGCGATCGCGCCCATCCGCGCCAGGTGCGCCTGGAGCGCCTCGGCGGCCTCGGCGAGCCGGTCGGGCAGCGGCTGGGACACGTCGATCGCGCCGAGTTCGCGGACCGCGTGCTCGGGGGAGAGCGCCTCGGCCAGGCAGGCCTGCAGCAGCTCGTCCTTGTCGGCGAAGACCCGGAAGATCGTGCCCTCCCCGATGCCCGCGGCGCGGGCGACCTTCGCGGTGGTCACCGCGGCGCCGAACTCGGCGACCAGCGGGATCGCGGTCTGGATGATCATCGCGCGGCGCTGCTCCGGCGACATGCCGGGGGCGCGGCGGCGAACGGTCTTGTTCTCCTTGGGTTCAGCCATGGCACGAGCGTACGGAGTGAGTCCTCACTCCGTCAATGAGTGAGGACTCACTCCGTACCGTGCGCACCGCCGCACCCGCCCGCCCGGCTAGCCGCCGGCCCCCTGGTCGCCCGCCCCGTCGCGTACGCGCCCCGCACTCGCGCGGTCCGCCAGGATGAAGGGGATCGCGCACACCGCCAGCACCGCCCCGATCAGGCACACCGACGCCAGGCCCGCACCCCGCGTGAGCGCCGCCGCCGCCAGGACCGGCGTGCCGCTGATGCCCAGTTGGAAGGCCGAGACCGTGGTCGCCCCCGCGAGCGTCGGCGCGTTCGCCGCGATCGCGAAGACCCGGCCGTAGACGGCGGGATTGACGACGAACGCCGCGACTCCCAGCACGAACACCGCGGGCACCACCGCCCAGGCGTGGCGGATCGCGACCGCCATCACCAGCGACAGCAGCACGAGGCCGGCCGAACCGGCCAGCAGCACGGCGTGCGGACGCCCGTCCGAGAGGCGCCCGCCGACGGACAGGCCGAGGAACGCGCCGACGCCGAAGAGGGCCAGGACGGCGGGGATCCACACCTCGGGCAGCGCGGTGACCTCGGCGAGCATGGCCGCCAGATAGTTGAACGTGATCATGTACGCGGCGGTGGTCAGGACCGTGATCGCATAGATGCCCCACAGGCGCGGATCGCGCATCGCGGCGAGTTCCCGCGCCACGCCCGGTCGCCCGCCCCCGGCCCCCCGGCCGGCATCCCCCCGGGCGGCGCCCGCGGGGATGCCGGCGTAGCAGCCGGCCATCCCCGCCAGCGTCAGGACGACGACGGCCCAGAAGCCGCCCCGCCAGTCGACGAAGTGGCCGAGCAGCGTCCCCGCCGGACCGCCGGCGACCATCGCCACGCTCAGCCCGCTGACCACGACACCCGACGCGCGGGCGGTACGGTCCCGGGGGACCAGGCTGATCGCGGTCACCGACGCCACCGCGAAGAAGCCCGCGTACGCGACGCCGGAGACCACCCGGGTCAGCAGCAGGACCTCGTAGCCGCCCAGCAGCCCTACGGCGATCCCCGCGGCGAAGACGCCCTGCGTCGCCAGCAGCGCCGTACGGCGCGGCCAGCGGAGGCTCAGCACCGCGAACGGCGGCCCGCCGAGCACGACCCCCAGGGCGAACGCGGTGATCAGGAACCCCGCCGAGGAGAGCGGGACGTCCAGGTCGCCGGCCACCGCCGGCAGCACCCCCGCGAGCAGGAACTCCGCGGTCCCCATGGCGAACAGGCTGAAGGCCAGCAGGTACACGCCCGCGGGCAGCCTCGCGCCCTTCCGCCCAGGCTCCGGGCCGCCCCCGGCCGTACCGTCCCCCGCCGGGCCGCCCCTTGTCGGGCCGTCCCCCGCGAGGCCTTTCTGCGTCGGGCCGTTCCCCGTCTGCATGTCGACCACCTCCGCGGGCAGAGTCCGTCCCCGCGTTCGAAAGCAGCAACTTCCGTTGCCGATTCCGGGACGCGTTGATTGACTGCGCCCATGGACGACCAGCCCAGCGTCGGCGCCGTCATCGACCAGATCGCCCCCCGGCTGCGCCGCATCCGGGAGAACAAGGGCGTCAGCCTCGCCGGCCTCGCGCGCACCACCGGCATCTCCACCAGCACCCTGTCCCGGCTGGAGTCGGGCCAGCGCAAGCCGAGCCTGGAGTTGCTCCTGCCGGTCACCGCGGCCCTCGGCGTCCCGCTCGACGAGGTCGTCGCCGCGCCCCGCATCGTCGACCCCCGGGTGCCGCAGCAGCCCACCACGCGCGACGGGCGGGTGCTGATCCCGCTGTCGCGGCAGCAGGGCGAACCGCGCGCGTACAAGATGACCATCCCGGCCCACGACAAGGAACCCCACCTGCGGACGCACGCGGGCCACGAGTGGCTCTACGTGCTGCGCGGGCGGCTGCGCGTACGCCTCGCCGACCGCGACTTCGTCATGGGCGCCGGCGAAGCCGCGGAGTTCGACTGCCAGATCCCCCACTGGTTCGGCGCCGCGGGCCGCGGCCCCGTCGAAGTGCTCAGCCTCTTCGGCAAGTCGGGCGAACGCATCCACCTGCGCACCGCCCGCGGCTGAGCACCCGCAGGCGCCTCACGGCTCCTTGGTCACCGACTCCAGCGCCCGGCGCGTCGCCGGACCGTAGACGCCGCTCGCGTCGCCCTCGATGTCGTTGTCGCGCTGAAAGCGCTCGACCGCCCGGCGGGTGAAGAAGTCGAACTCACCGTCGGTGTCACGCAGGACGTTGTAGTCGGCCTCGATGAGCCGCTTCTGCATCTCGGCGACCTCCGGCCCCGTGTCGCCCTCGCGCAGCGTCGGCGGCGGGGCCGGCGTGTCGCCGTCGTCGGGGGTGGTGCCCGGAGTGGGGCCGCCGGGCGCGGTGGGGTCGGCGCCGGAGCCGGTGTCGGAGTCGGGCGGGGCGGCGGTGACCTGGCCGGCCTCGGTGCGCCCGGTGGGCGCCCCGTCCGGGTCGCCCGCCTCCGTGCCGGTCGCCCCGGAGCCGGTCGGGCTGGGCTCCGCCGCGTCGTCGCCGTCGGCGGGGGCGGACGGTGCGCCGCTGTGCGGGTCGTCGGGGCCGGGCCGCGTACCGCCGCCGGTGGGTACGGCGGTGATGGTGTCCGGCTTCGGTACGGCACGGTCCTCGTCCCCGTCGCCCGAGAACAGCCCCGAGCCCAGGAGCCCGACGCTGAGCGCGGCCACGACGCCGCCCACCGTCAGGACGAGCGTCAGCCGGCGGCGCCGCCGGGCGGCGAGCCGGCCGCGGGAGCGGCGCGCACCGTACGGGTCACCGGGGCCATACGGGTCACCGGGGCCGTCCGCGTCGTCCGCGTCGTAGTCGTCGTATACGTCCCGCGACCCGCCGCGGGCCGCGGCGGGTCCGTCGGCGAAGAGGCCGAGGTCGGCGTCCGCGGGCCCTTCCGGCGCTGCGCCGATCGGGCCGTAGGGCGCCGCGGGGGCGCCGTCCGCGGGCGGGCTCCCGGGGAGCGGGCCGCCCGGGCCTGCCGGCGCTCCGGGTACGGAGGCGGGCGTACCCGGTGCCGGTCCCTTCGCCCCGCCCGCCGTCACGCCGTACGCCACCGGGTCAGGCCCCGGCCCCCCGGCATCCGGCGGCCCTCCGTCCGGCCCCGCGGCCCCGTGCGGCGGCGGACCGCCCGGCCCGATGCCCTCCCCGTCGTCCCATCCCCCCACAGGACCCGGCGCCTTCATGACGTACGGCCGTACCAGCGGCCTCTCCCGCGCACCGCTCTCCGCACCGCCCGTACCGCCCGCACCGCCCGTGCCGCAGCCGCAGCCCGGCCCGCCCGACTCCTGGAGCGGCTCGCCGCAGGTGCGGCATGCGCGAGGTATCACCGTGCTCCCCCTCCTGTGGGATGGAGGCGATTATGCAGACCCCCCGGAACCCCGCGCACCGCACCCCGGCCGCAATCCGGCCCGAGCGGACCGCCCCGGCGGGCCGTATCGGCCCATCCGGGCGACTATGAGGCAAACGATCCGCACATCACAGACACCACAAGCCCCACAAGCCCCACTCAACACCACCCGCCGCACGGACGAGCCACCCGAGGGGAGCCGCGCATGTCCCAGGACGCCGCCGCCCCGCCCGCCGCCGAAGTCCCCGGCCAGGGCCTCCCCCGCCGCACCGTCCTGCTGTCCATGGCGGCCCTCCTGTCCGGGATGCTCCTCGCCGCCCTCGACCAGACCATCGTCGCCACCGCCCTGCCCACCATCGTCAGCGACCTCGGCGGCCTGGACCACCTCTCCTGGGTCGTCACCGCCTACCTCCTCGCCGCCACCGCGGGCACCCCGCTCTGGGGCAAACTCGGCGACCAGTACGGCCGGAAAAAGCTCTTCCAGACCGCCATCGTCATCTTCCTCATCGGCTCCGCGCTCTGCGGCATCGCGCAGGACATGGGCCAGCTCATCGCCTTCCGCGCCCTCCAGGGCATCGGCGGCGGCGGACTCATGTCCCTGGCCATGGCCATCGTCGGCGACATCGTGCCGCCCCGCGAACGCGGCCGCTACCAGGGCCTCTTCGGCGCCGTCTTCGGCACCACCAGCGTCCTCGGCCCCCTCCTCGGCGGCATCTTCACCCAACACCTCAGCTGGCGCTGGGTCTTCTACATCAACCTGCCCATCGGCCTGGCCGCCCTCATCGTCATCGCCGTCGTCCTGCACATCCCGCGCCGCGGCACAAGACACCGCATCGACTACCTCGGCACCGCCCTCATCGCCTCCTTCGCCATCTGCCTCGTCGGCGTCGCCTCCCTCGGCGGCACCACCTGGGACTGGGGCTCCTGGCAGGTCGCCGCCGCCGGGCTGCTGGCGGTCGCCCTGCTCACCGCCTTCGTCCAGGTCGAGCGCCGCGCCGCGGAACCCGTCATCCCCCTCAAGCTCTTCGGCATCCGCACCTTCACCCTCTGCTCCGTCATCGGGTTCGTCGTCGGCTTCGCCATGTTCGGCGCGATGACGTACCTGCCGACCTTCCTCCAGGTCGTACGCGGCGTCTCCCCCACCACCTCCGGCCTCCACATGCTCCCGATGGTCGCCGGCATGCTCATCGCCTCCACCGGCTCCGGGCAGCTCATCAGCCGCACCGGCCGCTGGAAGGTCTTCCCCGTCCTCGGCACCGCCGTCACCACCGCCGGCCTCCTCCTGCTCCACCGGCTCCACCAGAACACCGGCAACTGGGAACTCGGCACCTACTTCTTCGTCTTCGGCTTCGGCCTCGGCCTCGTCATGCAGGTCCTCGTCCTCGCCGTCCAGAACGCCGTCTCCTACGGCGACCTCGGCGTCGCCACCTCCGGCGCCACCTTCTTCCGCTCCATCGGCGCGTCCTTCGGCGTCGCCGTCTTCGGCACGATCTTCACCAGCCGGCTGCACCACAAACTGGACACCGAACTCAGCGGCGTCCCCCTGCCGCCCGGACTCGACACCGACACCCTGGAATCCGACCCGCGCTCCATCGCCCGGCTGCCCGCGTCCCTGCAACCCGAGGTGGTGAACGCCTACTCCACCTCCATCACCGACGTCTTCCTCTACGCCGCACCCGTCGCCCTCGTCGCGTTCGTCATCGCGCTCTTCCTCCGCGAGGACCCGCTGCGCGGCACCGTCACCGTCCCCGACGGCAGCGAGACCGTCGCCACCAACCCCGTCGAACGCTCACCCCGCGACGAGGTCTGCCGCGCACTCAGCGCCCTCAGCACCCGCGAAGGCCGCCGCGAGCTGTACGAGGACATCACCCGCCGCGCCGGCCTCGACCTGCACCCCGCCTCCAGCTGGCTGCTGCTGCGCGTCCGGCGCCACGATGCCGCCGACCGGGCCCACCCGGTGGAACCCGTCGCACTGGCAGAACGCACCGGGCTGCCGCTGGAAGTGATCCTCGGTGCCGCGCAGGAACTGGAGGAACACGGCCTGACCCGCCGCGAAGGGCTCCCGCTGCTCTGCACCGACGAAGGCACCCGGGCCGCGAAGCGGCTCGCCGCCGCACGGCAGGAGGCGCTGGCGGAGATGCTGGGCGACTGGTGGACGCCCGACCGGCCCACGGACCTCAGCGAACTCGTCGAGCAGTTGTCCGCGGAGCTGTGCGGCTCCGACGGCGAGGCACCGCCCGGCGAACCCGTCGAGGAGTGGCGGCCGGGCCGGGACTCCCCGCCGAAGCCCCCCGCCTGAGGAGCGGCGCGCGGCACGCGCCTCCGTACGACGCGACGGCCGCGGGTACGGGCCGCGGATGCCGCATGAGTGCGCTGGGAGTGCGGTATGAGTGCGGTATGAGTGCCGTACCGCCGTGACGGCAGGTGAGCGGGTGCTCAGGAGTGATGCAGGTTACATCTGGTCCCCCCGTGCGATTTGTGGCGACGCGCCAGGCGTACGCTGTGACCCGCCCGGCGCTCTCGTCCGCGGCAGACGACCACCGGATGACCACCGGGACACGGGGAGCAGGGGAACAGTGGAGTTTGTGGGGTCACTGAGCGGTACCCCGTGGATGTACGCGATCGTCGCCACCTCCGTCCTCCTCGACGTCTTCCTCCCCCTCCTGCCCAGCGGCGCGCTCGTCATAATGGCCGCCACCGCCGCCGCCGGCACCACCACCGCGGCCGACGCCGTACGCAACGGCGCCACCCTGCCCGCCGCCGACCACCTCGTCGAGCTGCTGGCACTGCTGCTCTGCGCCGCCACCGCCTCCGTACTCGGCGACATGCTCGCGTTCCGGCTGGCCAGCAGAGGCCGCGAGAAGTTCGCCAACTCCCGCTACCTGGTCCGCGCGCAGGAGCGCCTCGGCCACCACCTCAGCGGGCGGCGCGGCGGCGGGATCGTCGTCCTGGCCCGGTTCGCGCCCGCGGGGCGCAGCGTGGTGATGCTCGGCGCGGGTGCGATGCACCGCCAGGTGCGGGAGTTCCTGCCGTGGTCCGCGCTCGCCGGGCTGCTGTGGGCCGCGTACGGCGTGACGCTCGGGTACTTCGGCAGCCGCTGGCTGGGCGCGGGGTGGCTGGCGACGGGCGTGTCGGTGCTGGCGCTGTTCGTCGCCGGGCTCGGCGCCGCGTACCTGGTCCGCAGGCCGCGCCCGCAGCCGACGACGACCGACTGAGACACCGGGGGCGTACGGGGCACGTGGGCGCCCGGATGCGTCAGCCGCGCAGGTAGGCGTCCACCTCGTCCGCGACCGCCCGCGTGTAGCGCTCCAGGCCCGGGGACGTGGCCCGGCACGGCTGCCCGCCCTCCGGTGTCGGCGCGAGGCAGAAGTGCAACGGGTCGTCGTCGCGGTGCAGTTGGGCGGTGTCGCCGGGGCCGGTGCAGTAGCCGGCGGTGCTCTGCTCGTAGTCGTTGCACGGGAGGTACTGCGTCCACTTCCCGTCGCCGTCGCGCAGTTCGCGCCCGCCGTCGGCAAGCAGGTCGCCGGAGGCGGCGGCCTGCTGCTCGTAGAGGTCGTTGACCTGGTCGATCCGGTCCGGGTGCAGCGCGTCGGGCGGCTGCTGCACCCATACGATCCGGGGCCGCGGCACGTCGGCGGCGCGCGCGGCGTCGGCGATCTGGCCGGTGAGGGCGCGCAGGTCGGCGGCGTAGCGCTCGAAGTACGCGGACGTCCCCCACTCGACACCCTCCATGCAGGGGGTGTAGCCCCAGGTGTTGCCCCAGAACTGCAGCACGATCACGCCCGGTTCGCGCTCCTTGACCAGGGCGGCGGCCTTGTCCTCCGACGGGACGAGGGAACGGCCCGGACGGCCCTGGAGGTAGTCGCAGACGGTCACGCCGGCGACGGGCTCGCTGGTGTACGAGCCGACGCGGGCGGAGCGCTCCAGCCGGGCGCCGAGGACGTCCTGGGCCTCCATGGCGAGGGAGTCGCCGAGGTAGAGCACGTCCTGCGGGGTACGCGGGGGTGCGTCGCCGCCGGAGGAGCCGGGGGCGGACTCGCCGGGGGCGGACCCGCCGGGGGCGGGCGTGGCGGGGTCGGGCGAGGTGTAGTGGGAGCGGTCGGGCGACTGGTTCCGTACGGCGCTGTCCACCGTGCCCCCGTCGTCGGACCGCGACACCGCGCCCCAGCCGACGGCCACGGCCACCAGCACGACGGCGAGCACGGGAGCCGCCCAGCGCTTCGTCTCCATCAGATCCTCCGGCACGGTGACAACTGGCCAGTAGGGTAGGGAGTCGACCGCTCCCGGGTCGAGGCCCTTCGGCCCATTCCCACGACGGATTGCGGCCCGCCGCCTCGCCCCGCGGGGGCAGCACGAGGGCCCTGGCCGAGGTGCGCCGGATGACAGATTTCGTTAACTGTCAGCTGTCATCCGTCGACTGTCAGTCGTCATCAGTCAGTCGTCCGGCCCCGCCGGTCCGCGCCTTCTTCGCTACCGCCCCGCCCCGTACCGACGCGCCCGTAGCGGCCTCCCACCGCCTCGTACGCCTCCTTTTTCTCCCACCGCTCCGTCTCGCCCTCCGCGAACCGGACCACGCCGAAGCCGGCCATGTCCAGGTCGTGCCGCGGGTCGTCCGGGGTGTGCGGGAAGTCCCGCATGGCGAAGGTGTAGACGAAACAGCCGTGCACGCCGCGCTCGGCGTACAGGTCGATGAGTTCGGTCAGGTACGCCGCCTGGGTGCCCTCGTCGCGTACGTGCCCCTCTCGCACCTTCGGCTTGTCCGCGAACCACTGCACGATCATGAACGACCCCGGCCCGCGCCGCTCCGCCCCCGCGTGCGCCCCGCAGCCGAACTCGGTGACCACCAGCGGCTTGCCCTGTTCCTCCGCCGTGCGCCGCAGCGCGTCGAGGCCGCGCTCGTAGGCGGCCGTGTCGGTGCCCATGCGGTAGTAGTTGACGCCGACGACGTCGAAGCCGGTCCAGTCCACGTCCTCCCAGTAGCCGGCCCCGTACGTGACGGGACCGTCGAAGACGCCGCGCGCGGTGGCGAGGGCGTCGGCGAGGAGCGGGCGGAGCTTGCGGGTGATCCGGCGGTCGAAGAACCGCCGCCAGCGCACCAGCACCTGGAGCCGCACGAACAGCCGCGGCCCCGGCAGCATCCCGCGCTGCGTGAGGGAGAACTCGGTGCCCACGAGCAGCGTCACCCGCCCCGGGTACGCGGCCCGCAGCTTCTCGGCGGCGGCGCCCGTCTCGGCGAGGTGGGCGTGCAGTTCGGCGCGGGGGCGGTCGGCCAGGTAGGGGCGTACATAGACGTCGAGCCCGGCGTCGAGCGCGATCCGCGCGGCCTCGGCCTGCGCCGCCACGTCGGTGCCGATGAGCATGACGGTGGTGCAGTGGAGTTCGTCGCGGATGGCGCGCATGTCGGCGCGTACGGCGTCGGCACCCGTCTCGCCCGTGACGTACGAGATCCCTCTGACGGTCAGGCTCATACCGGCCATGGTGGCGACCGGCGGCCCGCCGCGCGTCGTCGCCGAGGCTGATATCCGATCGGCGCGCTCCGATCAGCGCGTTCCAGGGGCCAGTGGGGTGGAAGTGGCCCCGGACCGGAGTGGGCGGGGGACCGTAGCGTACGGACAGGGGTGGACGGCGGCCGCGTCGCCGCAGGTCGCGGCGGACCCGCGGACCCGCGAGGCGGTCGGGCCGCACGGCCCGCGCGCCGACATCGTCCGGCGTCCGTCCGTCCGCCCGCCGCGCCGTCGCCGTACGCCCAGGAGGCCACCGTGCATCCCGCCCTCGCCGCCGACCTCGACCGCTTCGACGAACTCCTCGACGCCGCCCGCACCCGCGCCGTCGCCGCCCTCCGCGGCCTCGCCGAGCGCCCCGTCGCCGCCCCCGCGCCGCACGCCCGCGGCCCGTACGAGCCGCTGCCCGAGCGCGGTGCCGGCGGTGCCGCGGCGCTCGCGCGGTTCGGGGAGCGCTGGGAGCCGGGCCTGTCGGGGAGCGCGGGGCCGCGCTATCTCGGGTTCGTGACCGGCGGCGCGACGCCGGCCGCGGTGGCGGGCGACTGGCTGGTGGGTGCGTACGACCAGAACGTGGTCGCCGCCGGCGACTCCGCGGCCTCGGAGCTGGAGCGGGAGACGGTGGGCTGGCTGCGGGAGTTGTTCGGGCTGGGCGCGGCGCACGAGGGTGCGTTCGTGTCCGGGGCGACCATGTCGAACGTCGCGGGCCTGGCGGTGGCCCGGGAGTGGCTGGGCGAACGGCTCGGCGTGTCGGTCGCGGACGCCGGGGCCGGGGCGCTGGGCGAGGTCGCGGTCCTGTCGGGTGCGGCGCACTCCAGCGTCCCGAAGGCGCTGTCGCTCCTCGGGCTGGGCCGCGGTGCGCTGCGTGCGGTGCCGCTGCTGCCGGGGCGCGAGGCGGTGGACGTGGCGGCGCTGTCCGGGGTGCTGGCTGAGCTGGAGGGCCGGCCGGCGATCGTGGTGGCGAACTGCGGGACGGTCAACACCGTGGACTTCGACGACCTGCCTGCGCTGGCCGCGCTGCGCGAGCGCTACCCGTTCTGGCTGCATGTGGACGCCGCGTTCGGGGCGTTCGCGGCGCTGTCGCCGGAGCACGCGCACCTCGTGGCGGGGCTGGACGAGGCGGATTCGGTCTGCGTGGACCTGCACAAGTGGCTGAACGTACCGTACGACGCGGCGGTGCAGTTCACGCGCCGCCGGGATCTGCAGGTCCGGGTCTTCCGCAACGCCGCCGCGTATCTGGGTGCGCCGGCCGGCGACGACCCCGACTTCGTGCACCTGACGCCGGAGAACTCCCGCCGGCTGCGTGCCCTGCCGGCGTGGCTGACGCTGGCGGCGTACGGGCGGGAGGGGCACCGGGAGGTGGTGGAGCGGAACGCGGCGCTGGCGCGGCGGTTCGGCGAGGGGGTGGAGAGCGCGGCGGGGAGCGGGTTGCGGCTGCTGGCGCCGGTGCGGTTGAACGTCGTGTGCTTCACGCTGGCGGAATCGCCGACGGCGGAGCGGGTGGCTGCGGTGGCGGAGGCCGCGGCGGCGGGCGGGGAGGTGGTGGTGACGCCGACGGTGTACGGGGGGACGCACGGCTTGCGGGCGGCGTTCAGCAACTGGCGTACGGGGCCGGGGGATGTGGACCGGGCGGTGGAGGCGCTGATGGCGGCGGCGCGGGGGGTGTAGCGAGGCGTACGGGCACACCGCCGGCGACTCGCGACCCGGCGACCGGCACGGCGGACGCCACCCGGCGACGGCACGGCCGGCGCGGCGGGGCGCAGCACCGGGGAGGACCGCCGGCGCGCGGGTCCTACTCCCCGCCCAGCTCCACGACCACCCCCGGCCGCGCCACGCCCACCTCTCCGTCGAACCCGCGGCGGGCCGCGGCGAGGGCCGCGTACCCGTCGCCACTCCCGTCCGCTTCGGCGTCCGGCCACAGGTGGGTGAGCAGCAGCCGGTGCGCGCCCGCGCGGGCCGCGTGCCCGCCGGCCTGGCGGGCGCTCGACAGGTACGGCGCGTCCTCCGCGGGCACGTCCTCGGGGTAGGTGGCCTCGGCGAGGAACAGGTCGGCCGTGTCCGCGAGTTCGGCGAGCGCCGGGCTGGGTCCGGTGTCGCCGGTGTACGCGAGGACGCGGTCTGCGGCGGTGAGCCGCAGGCCGGCGTTGGGGACGTGGTGGGGCAGGGAGCGGGTCGCGATGCGGAACGGGCCGGAGGTGAACTCCGGCTCCGTCGCGGGGTCGAAGGCGCGCAGGTCGTACGAGCCCTGCAGCATCCCGGGCCGGTCCAGCGCCAGTACGGCGTCGAGCGCGCCGGCCGGGGCGTACACGGGTAGTGCGGGCGCCGGGGTGTCGGCCAGTGCGCGGGCGCGCAGGAGGGGGTTGAGGTCGGCGCAGTGGTCGGGGTGTCCGTGGGTGACGACGACGGCGTCGACGTCACCGGGCCGCAGCCGGCGCAGGAGTTGCGGCATCACGGCGTAGCCGGGGTCGAGCAGCAGCCGGTGGCCGTCGTGCTCGACGAGGTAGCCGCTGCATGCGGCGTCCGCGGTGGGCCAGGCACCGCGGCCGCCGAGCACGGTGAGCTTCATGCCGTTCCTCCGGTACGCACACGGGGGCGGGAGCGCCCCGTGGGCCACGGTAACGGCGTGCTGGGCCGGTCACCAGGCAATATGTACCAGGAACCAGCCGGCGAAGCCCACCCAGGCCGCGACGAAGACCGCCTTGCCCACGGGTGTGCGCACCCGGAACCAGTCCCGGGTCCGCTCCGAGAGCGTGTCGCCTTTCTGCGGGGTGCGCAGTGCGACGACCTCGACGACGGCGCCGAGGGCGAGCAGTCCGCCCCAGATCCAGTCGGCGCCGCTCATGCGGTCCGCCCTTCGGCGGCGTCGGGCGGGGGTACGGGGTGCGCCTTGGCCGACTCCGCGGCGGACTCCCCGGCGGTCTGCGCACCAGCGGTCTGCGCGGCGGGTGTCCGGGCCGGGTACTCCGGCGGCCGTGCCCAGCCCAGCAGCACGCCGGCGGCGAGCCGCAGCGGCTTCCAGTCCTGTTTCGTCGCCCATTCCTCCAGCGCCCGGAACACCGCGTAGTAGGCGGCGGTGACGAGCGCGGTGACCCCTGCGGCCACGGTGGTGGAGTCGGCGTCGACGCCGAAGGCGCCGGCGGCGGTCACGACCCAGCCGACGAAGAGCGGAACCAAGGTGCGTAACACAGAGATGTACAGATTCATGGTCAGATCCCCCGATCCGTGGCCACCTCGGGTAAAGCGGCCTTCTCACACGGGAGATGCCCGCACAAGGGCCCCCTGAACCACAACCTGAACGCCCTGTTCCGTATCGCCCGGCGGCCTCGGAATATCCCGTCGAACTCCCCGCGCGCGCCCGCGCTTTGGGGGCGCGCGCGGGGGGCGTGAGATTCCACAGGGGTGCTTGCGTCCCGTCCGCAACGGGGATGAGGGGAGAAATGCACGAGACAGCACGGACCCCCGGCGATCACCCGCCGGGCACCCGTCGGGCACCCACGGACAGCGCGAGGGATTCGGCCACCGTCCCGTCCCGACCCCCACTCGAAAGGGACGAATGATGACCATCAAGGGCATCGACGTCAGTTCGCACCAGTCAGGCAACTACTCCACGCGAGGCATGAACTTCGTCTTCGTCAAGGCCTCGGAAGGCCGCAGCTACGTCAACCCCAAGCAGGGCGACCAGGCCGCGCACGGCCGCGAGGCGGGCCTGGTGCTGGGGTTCTACCACTTCTTGTGGCCGGGCAACATCAAGGCGCAGGCGCAGTACTTCGTCGACAAGGCGAAGGAGAAACCGGGCGACATGCTCGCCTGCGACTGGGAGCACACGAGCGAGGGCACCGCGGCGAGCAACAAGGAGAAGGACGCGTTCATCAAGGAGGTGAAGCGGCTCAGGCCCCGCCACAAGGTGCTCCTCTACTGCAACCGCGACTTCTGGCTCAACCGCGACACCACCAGCTACGCCGGCGACGGCCTGTGGATCGCCCAGTACAACGGCGACCCGGGCAAGCCGGACATCCAGGCGTCGTGGCGCTTCCACCAGTACACGTCGTCCCCGATCGACACGAACGTGGGTCGCTTCAGCTCGCGTTCGGCTTTGCGGTCGTGGGCGCGGGAACGCTTCGACGCAAAACTCACGGCAACGGCAACGGAAACGGACCCCGACGACGGCGCCGGGGAACCGATAGCCGACTGACCGGCAGCGCCGTAGTCGCCGTATCCCGCCAGTAGTTGCCGTATCCCGGCACTGGTTGCCGTATTCCGGCAGTAAAAGCCTTTGACCGGTGCCTCTTTGCGGCCTGCCCGCGCGCCGCCGGTGAAGGGAGAATCACGGCCGGCGGCGGTGCGGTGCAGGAGCGGCGGGGAGCCGGGCGGGTGGTGGCGGTGTGCCGGTGAGTTACAGGATCCACATCTGGGTGGCTCTCGGGCTGGCCGCCACGTCGCTGGCGGTCGCGGTGCTGACGCTCGTGCCCGGCGCTCCGGTCGTGCCCGGCGCGGTGGCGTTCGGCCTCTTCGGTTCCGCTCTGCCGGTCTTCGGCCTCGGCGTGCTGCGCTGTGTGCGGGCGGGTGTGACCGTACGCGGCCCGGACTTCCTCTGGATCTACGTCGACACGCCCCGCTGGGTCCTGGTGTGCGCCGTCGCGATGACGGCGGGCGCGGTGACGTGTCTTGTCGGGGGCGACGACCCGGGCGGCGGCCGGCCGGTGAAGGAGGCGGGCGGCTACTACCTCAAGGAGAAGGGCAAGCGCGAGGCGGTCTCCCGCGAGACGTACGTGTCGGCGGTGAAGGCGGAGCAGCGGTGGTTCGACACCGGGGGAACCGTCTTCCTCGCCAATGCCGCCGTGCTCGCGGGTGCCGCGTACCGCGACGACAAGGGCCGGACGGCACGTATCACCGTTACACCGCCCGCCCCGTAGCCCTGGGGTGCCGCTGCCGGGACGGCGGGGGCGCGGTGCCGTCGGTGCGGCAGAACCGGGGTCCGCTCGTGGGCTGCTATCCCGCTCGGCGGTTGTCCGGTCCCGGGTCCCTGTCCTTGGTTCGCACGGCCATCGCCAGAGCCACGATCCAGCCCACCAGCGTCCACCCCAGAAACAGGTTGATCACCAGCACCGAACCGGCATTCCGAACGCTGCGCGCGAACGCGATCACTGCCGGGATGAAGTAGATGATCACGATGGGTAAGTAGGACACACCTGAGACCATGTCGCCCCCCTGCCGGACCTCGGGTTCCGCACTCAGCGTAACGAGATTCTCCACGGGGCGTAAGAAGTCGCCCGGTGTCCAGGCAATTTGGCCGAATGCGGCACGCGACGGCGCCACCCGCGGTCCCCGCGGCGCCCCGCTCCCGCCCGGTGCCGAAAGAGCCCCGCAGCGGTCTCGGTGCGGGGCTTCGGCGCTGGTCGGCCTGGTGGGCGCGGCCGGGGTCAAGGGGGACGCCGGCCGTGCTGGCGGCGGGCGTTCAGCGGACGAGTTGGAGGGCCTGCTTGGCCAGCTCGCCGTCGTCGAGGGCGAAGGTGCCGGTGTGCAGGACGTCGTGCCCGTACATCTGCTTGTCCAGCGTGATGCGGCGGTCCAGGCGCAGGCTCCAGGCGGTGCTCTTGATGTCGAGGCGGGGTCCGGAGCCTCCGATACGGGCGGACCAGCCGGTGCAGATCACCCAGCCGGCGCAGGCGATCTCGTGCCCGCCGCGGGAGCCGTAGAGGCCCTGGGGGTGGTGGTCGGCGGCGACGGCCAGCAGGTCGGGGTGCTCCAGCTCGGGCACCGGCAGGATGCCGACGATGGCGGTGGTGCCGAAGTGGCCGGTGGTGGTGTAGGCGACCAGGCAGCGGCGGTCGGGCCAGTGGTGGGTGAGCGGGAAGACGGTGACGCGGCCGGTGCCGGTCTGCTCGCTGCCCATGGCGCTCCTGTCGCTCTGTGTCGGCCCCCGCGGCACCGTAGCCGCGGGGACTGACATTTCCTGACATCTCAGCGGTGCCCCGGGGACGGGTTGCCGCCGCCTCCGTCGCCGTCCTCGATGTCGGTGTTGTCGTCCTCGTCGCCGGGTTCGCCCGACACAGCAGGGTTGATCGTCAGCGGGTTGCGGGTCATCGGGTGTGCCTCCTCTCCAGCGCCCCGGAACGCCCGGGGCGGTGATGCGGCGCCCCGCCCGCCGGAGCCGGCGTAACGGCGGGCGGGGCTTCTGGCCCGCCCCCTGGCGGTTCGGACAGGCGGCCAGGGGGCGGGAGTTCAGTGGTGGGGGTGTCGGCGGATGCGAACGGAGCAGTCGCTGGCGGCCGAGTGGTCGCCGCGGTTGCGTGCCGCCCGGCGCTCCTGGTCGAGCCGGCTGCATCCTTCGCGGTCGAGGACGGGCCGCGCCTCCTGGCCCTCGCGGACGGGCAGGAACACGGGTGACGAGGGGTAGGTCTGCGGGGCGGTCACGTCCCCGGCAGCGGCGCTCACGCTCACGGCTTTCCAACGCAGCGGGGGCACTCGCAGGGCTGCATGACGCCGTTGAGCAGAGAGGGCTCGCAGTCGCGGGAGTAGAACCGCTTCTCGGGCTCGTAGGTGCGCCCGCTGTCGCGGGACACACGGAGGGTCAGCAACGGACGTTCAGGCGCCGACGGCGCCTCTGCTTGGGCAGCCATGCCCAGGAAGGTAGGGATGCCGGGCGGCGGATTGGAGACGGGTTACACAGAATTACGCACGCCTTGAAGTGTGCTGGTGTGCCACCACAATGCGCCCTTGACGGCGTCACCTCACCGGCTGATGGTGGTGAAATTCCCCGTAACCAGCTCGCGAGACAGGAGGGTTGCCATGACCATTCGATTCGTTGAGATCGACCCGGAGACGGACGAAGACGGATGCCCCACAGTGTGGGTCGACCCGGAGGCGGGAGACTTACTCGTCCAGAGCTACGCCGCCGACGAGGAGACGACTGCCGCCTGCGACAGCACATCACCGGCGCGATCGCCGAAGCCGCCGGAGGAGACAATCATCAGGATCCCGCAGAGGATGATCCCCGCACTCAGGAGGGCGTGCGATGAACTCGATCCCGGAGTTCGCTGAACTCCTCGCCGACGCCAAGCAGTCCGCTGTCCACCTGGAGATGCGCGATCGGTACTTTTCGAACCCGCGCTTCGAGGCGTGGCAGCGTGGTCACCGCGTCGACTGGGAGGACCGGGCATCCTGGTGGCGGCCGTTCCACGACGACGTCGCAGCTGCTGTCTCCCGCGGTGTGTCGATGCGCCGGGCCCGGGTAGTCAGCGAGCCGGTGACCCAGTACATCCGCTGGGAGCACTACGTCACCACCGCCAACGTCAAGGCCGGCGAGTCGGTGCGGTGGCTGCCGCGGCGCCACACCGCAGACCTGCTGCTCCCCGGCTGCGACTTCTGGATCTTCGACGACCGGTTCATCCGCATCCACCACTTCTCCGGTGACGGACAGTGGGTCGACAAGGAGTTGCAGGTCGATCCGTCCCTCGTCGAGAGTTGCGCTGCAGCGTTCGAGAAGGTCTGGGCTCGCGCGATCCCGCACGACAAGTACGAGATCCAGTAACCCCGATGCCCCTTTCCCCGTCGTCCAGTGCCCATGAGGCGCGCGCAGCTCTCGCGGCCCGGCTGCGGGAGCTGCGCCTGGACGCGGGGATCACCAGCAAGGAACTCGCCGCGCGCTGCGGCTGGTCGGTCGCGAAGCCATCGCGAATCGAGAACGCTCACACGGCCCCGTCTGACGCCGACATACGCGCCTGGTGCACCGCGTGCAACGTCGAGGGACAGGCGCTCGACCTCATCGCCGCCAACCGGCAGGCGGACCAGATGTATGTCCAGTGGCGCCGGCTCCAGCGCACCGGACTCCGCCGACTGCAGGAAGCCGCCGCACCGCTGTACGAACGCACCCGGGCCTTCCGCACCTACGCCTCGAATGTCGTACCCGGCTACCTGCAAACACCGGCCTACGCCGCCGCTTTGATGGGCACCATCGCCGGCTTCCGCGGCACCCCGGACGACGTGAGCGAGGCCGTGGCCGCGCGCATGCGACGCTCACGGGTCATCCGCGAAGGCGATCACCGCTTTGCGGTACTCGTCGAGGAGCATGTGCTGAACCACCGCCTTGGCGACGGGGGCGTAATGTCGGGCCAGTTGGGCAACCTGCTTGCCTGTATGACGCTGCCCGCGGTCTCCCTCGGCGTCGTGCCCACGGCCTCGCCGCGCGAGGGGGTCATGTGGCCGCTGGAAGCGTTCACGATCTTCGATGACTCGCAGGTCAACGTCGAACTGCTCGCCGCGCGCGTGCGAGTCACCGCGCCCAGCGAGATCGAGTTGTACGAGCAGGCGTTCGCGAAGTTCACACAGCTTGCGGTGTACGGCGCGGAGGCACGGGCGCTGATCCTGCGCGCGATCGAGGCCCTGGACTGAGAGCGACAAAGGAGCCCCCGCCGCCCGGCTCGAAGGCCAGGCGATGGGGGTGTGTCGTCCGGGGGTTGGGCCCTCGGAGCGCCTTTCTACCAGTTCCACCGCTGGTAGTTGCCGCCGTTGCAGTTGTGGGTGACCAGGTAAGTCCAGTTCTTGTCGGTCGTCGATGCAAGTCCCGGTCTTCAGACTCCGCGATTGCCAGGCGGCTCCACAAACACCCACGGTGACATCCGGTCGGGTACTCAGAAGCGCGCACAGCTCCGCCGTACCCCTCCTGAGTACGGAGTGGAACGCGAAGCGCGCCCGCCCGGCTGGTGCCGGGCGGGGCGCGGGGGGATAGTCAGGGACGGCGTCGTTGAGGGTCGAGTGCACCGACGAGCGGGCCGGGGCCGTTGCCGGGGCTGCCGTCGAAGGGTTCCTCGTCAGGCCGCGCAGGGGGTCCGAGGCCGATGGTGAGAGGGAGAATGCGGGCTCCCCTGCTGGTCAGGGTGCCTGATCTCCGGGTGGGCGCGGACGGGTTCGAACCGCCGACATCTGCCTTGTAAGGGCAGCGCTCTACCGCTGAGCTACGCGCCCGGATGCGGGGACAGCGTACCGTGCCCCGCCGACGGCGATCGACCTGCGGGGTCCGCGGGGATCGTCGCGGGCCGTGTGTTCGTTCACCCCTGGTGGGAGAATGACTCTCCAGGGGAGCGCAGGGCAAGGAAAGGGGTCTCGTGGCATTCGGCGGAGGCGGAGGCGGCACCCGGCGGTGGGGCTGGGGAGACCGGGGCGACGGAGCTCGGGCCGAGGCACAGGCGGCCAAGGACGCCGCCGCGACCGCGTTCTACGAGCTGGATACCGCGCAGCGCGACCTGCGCATCTCCGTGGAGACGATCGCCGCCGTCGACGACTCGCCGGCCGCCCGCAAGGCGGCCTCGGACTTCGCCGCCCTGGGGCAGCGGATCGACGAGGTCAGCCACACGTACATCACCGCCGTCGACACCTACGACCTGGACCGCGACGACCTCGACCACGGCACCGCCTCCCGCGCCCGGCAGGAGCTCCAGCAGGCCACCAACGGGCTGGAGAAGGTCCGCTCGGACCTCAACCACTTCGCGCACGGCCTCGGCCCCCTCCTCGACAAGGCCGAGAGCCAGCTCGCGCGCCTCGCGCCCGCCGTGGAGCGGGCCCGGCAGGCGCTGCTGGCGGCGACGACGGCGCTGGACGAGGTGCGCGGCAAGGGCTTCCAGGCCGACGACCTCGCGGTCCGGCTCGCGCGGCTCGGCCCGGAGCTGACGAAGCTCAACGAGGGCGCCGGGCGGCACGGCGTGCAGGAGACCATCCACCGCGCGGTCGGCGTGCAGCGCGACGCCGAGGCGCTGCGCAGCGAGGCGGAGCAGTTGCCGCAGCGCGCCGAGGAGATCGACCGGCGCCTCGTCAGCCTGCGCACCCGCGCGCAGGCGCTGGCCACCCGTGCCGAGAAGGTCAAGCCGGTGCTCAGCGAGCTGCGCCGGCGGTTCGCGCTGGCCTGCTGGCGGGATCTGCAGGAGGTGCCGAACCGCGCCGCGCAGGCCGTCACGGAGGCGGAGGAGAAGATCGCCGACGCCGGCCGGGCCCGCCGCGAGCAGCGCTGGCCGGACGCGATCGCGCTGCTGGCGAGCGTACGGGCGCTGCTGAACCACACCGACGAGGCCGTGGACGCCGCCCGCGACCGGCTGCACCGCCTCGACGAGGTGGAGAAGGACCGCACCTCGGAGGTGGACCGCACCCGCTTCGCCATCCGCGACGCGCAGCGCCTGGCGATGGCCGGCCGCGACCGGCCCGACCCCCGGCACGCGGGACCGCTGGACGCGGCGGTCGAGCGGGTCGACCGGGCGGAGGCGGCGCTCACGGGGCGGCATCCGGACTACTGGAGCTTCCTGGAGGAGCTGGAGGCGGTGCGCGAGACGGTCGCCGAGGTGGTCCAGGCGATACGGACCGAACGCGGCAGCGGCACCGGCCGCTGAGACCCGGCTGCCGCCGCGCGCCCTACGGCCCGTTCCGTACCCGCTATATGCTGTCCGCCATGCCGCGATACGAGTACCGCTGCCGCTCCTGCGGGACGACCTTCGAGGTCAGCCGGCCCATGGCCGAGTCCTCCGCCCCCGCGGACTGCCCGCAGGGCCACGACGACACCGTCAAGCTGCTGTCCACCGTCGCCGTCGGCGGCGCCGCCACCGGGGCCGGTGCCGCGCCGCAGGCCGGCGCGGGCGGCGGGGGCGGGTGCTGCGGCGGAGGTTGCTGCGCGTAGCCGCGGAGCGCCGTAGCGTACGGCACCCCTTGGGCGACTTGCCCCGGTATGGCGCCGGGCGGATCCTGGATTACGGCACCGCTGTACGACCGCCGTAAGGAGGTCACGCCATGGCCGAGCAGGAGCACGTCACGGAGGCCCTGCCGCATCCCCTGGCCGAACCGCCCGAGGGCGAGGTGCCCGGCAGCCGCGAAGCCCTCACGGACATCGTCCACGTCGGGCATCCCGCCCACCAGCACACCAGGCTCGACGAGCACCTGCCCGTCGACCACCACCTCAGCAACGTCTACCGCGCCGGCGCCGGCCTGGCCGGCCTCTTCCTCGTGGTGTTCGGCATCCTCGGGCTCATCGACCGCATCGGTTTCTTCGACACCGGCGGCGACAAGACCCTCGGCCTGAACACCAACGGCGCGCTGAGCACCCTGTCCATCGTCGTCGGCGCACTGCTGCTCTACGGCATGGTCCGCGGCGGCAACTTCGCCTCGACGCTCAACATGGTCGTCGGCGGCCTCTTCGTCCTCAGCGGCTTCGTCAACCTGGCCCTGCTGGACACGAGCGCCAACTTCCTCGCCTTCCAGATGCAGAACGTGCTGTTCAGCTTCATCCTGGGCATGGTCCTGGCGATGTTCGGGATGTACGGGCGCGTCAGCGGCCGGCTCCCCCACGACAACCCGTACTGGCGCACCCGCAACCTGGACGCGGACGAACCGGAAGCCGGATCCGCGGCGGAGGCGGCGGGCGCAGCGGACGCGGCGGAGGCGGCCCGGGAGTCGTCCGCTAGCGGCGCCGCGCGACGGTGAGGCCGTCCGCGACCGTCAGCAGCACCGAGTCCATCCGGGCGTCCGCGGCCACGTGGTCGTTGAACGCCCGGATCGCCGCGGCCCCGCCCGTCGCCGCGGGGTCGGTGACGCGGCCGTGGAAGAGGACGTTGTCGGCGACGACGAGCCCGCCGGGCCGCATCCGCGGCACCAGTTCCTCCCAGTACTCGATGTAGCCGGGCTTGTCCGCGTCCAGATAGGCCAGGTCGATGTGCGGCTCGGCGGGCATCGCCCGCAGCGAGTCGGCGGCCGGGCCGATCCGCAGCTCGACGCGGTCCGCGACGCCGCCCTTCTCCCACGCCTCGCGCGCGTACGCCGTCCACTCCTCGGAGACGTCGAGGGCCACGAGCTTCCCGCCGTCGTCCATGGCCTGGGCCATGGACAGTGACGAGAACCCGGTGAAGGTGCCCACCTCCACGATGTGCCGCGCGCCGACCAGCCGGACGAGGAACGCCAGCAGCGGGCCCTGCTCCTGCGCGGACTGCATGCTCGCCGAGTCGGGGAAGCGGGTGTGCGTCAGCTCCACGAGGTCGCGCTGCACGGGGTCCAGCGGCGGGTTGTGGTCCAGCACGTACCGGTACAGCTCCGGGGTCTGGTCGGGGCGCTTGTCGCGGCCCGCGGAAGAGGCAGTGGTCATGAAAGGCATCCTGCCATCTGCCGGAGTATCAGCTCCCCGGCGGCCACGCCGCGTTCGCCGAGGGCCGTGACGTGCGGCGCGGTCCAGCCGCGGGCGGCCAGTTCGCCGTGCCCGGGGCGCCAGGCGCGGTCGGCGGCGAGGAGGAGGTCGGTGTCGAGGAGTGAGTCGCCGGCGGCGAGTACGTCCCCTCCGGCCGCCGGGCCGCCCACACGCCGCAGCACCTCCGCGAGCGCCGCGCTCTTCGTCAGCGGGCGCGGCACGGCGTAGATCTTGCGTCCCTGCGCCGATACGGACCAGCCGCGGCCCCCGGCCCACTCCCCCAGTTCCTTCAGCCACTCCTCCGGCACCGCGGCGCGCTCCACGACCAGGTAGGCGAAGAGGTCCTCCGCGGTACGCAGCTTCCGCAGCCACGCCGGGTCCGCGGCCCGCTCCAGGTGGGCGCGGACCTCGGCGAGCGGCGCGCTGCCGGCGGCCAGTTCGCGGTCCACCCGGGCCCGCCACCCGGCGTCGGCCTCGCCGTCGACGAGCAGGTGGCCGCCGTTGGCGCAGATCGCGTACCGCGGCGGCGGGCCGGGGAGCCGGACGCGGCGGTACTGCTCGCGGGTGCGGGTGGTCACGGGTACGAAGTGGGCGCGGCCCGCGAGGTCGGCGAGGAGCGCGGCGGCGGTCTCGGTCATGAAGGACAGCGGCCTGCCCTCGTAGACCTCGACGCACAGCAGGCGCGGCGCGTCGGCGTCGGGCACGGCGAGGTCGAGGGCGGCCGGGGAGTAGATGAGGGTGCGGTCGAGGTCGCTGGCGATGACGGTCACGGGGCGGACTTCCCGGGGGTGTCGGGGGCGGGGCGGGGAACGGAGGCGGGAACCGGGCCGGGCGCCGGGTCGGGGTGCGCCGCGCCGGGCGCGTGCGCCGCCGTCCCGCTCGCGCCGTCGGTCCCGCTCGCGCCGTCGGTCCCGTTCGCGGCGTCGGTCCCGTTCGCGGCGGCGGTGCCGTCCGCGCCGGTCGCGCCCCTGGTGTACCGGGGATGGATCAGCCCCACGCACGTGTACGGCAGGTCGTCCGTCTCCTCCACCGGCACCCCGCGCTGCTCCGCGAGCAGCCGCACGTGGTCCAGGTCGGCGCCCGCGCCGCGCCGTGCCAGTACGCGCCAGGGCACCCGGCGCAGCATCACCCGCGTCGTCTCGCCGACGCCGGGTTTGACGAGGTTGACGTCCCCGATGCCGTACGCCTCGCTGATCCGCTCCACGGCGGCCCACCCCTCCCACGTGGGCGTGCGCTCCGCCGCGGCCGGCATGGGGCGGACCGCGGCGGGGGCGGGGAAGCGGGCGGTGACGGCGTCGAGGAAGTGGCCGGAGAGGTCGTCGCCGGCGAGTTCGCGGTAGAACTTCGCGCCGTGGTAGTCGGCGGGGCCGATGAGGTCGGCGCGCAGCACGGTGCGGGATATCAGGCCCGAGACGGTGGAGTTGAGGCAGGCGGAGGGGATGAGGAAGTCCTCGCGGGTGCCGTACGTGTCCACGCAGCGGCCCGGGTCGGCGAGGACGGCGAGCCGCGGGTCGAAGGCGGGGAAGTCGCGCAGGGCGGCGGCGAGTTCGCGGGCGATGGCGCCCTTGCCGGTCCAGCCGTCGACGAACACGACGTCGGCGGGGTCGTGGTGGGCGGCCAGGCGGCGCAGGGCGGTGGTGTCGATGCCGCGGCCGCGGACGATGGACACGGCGTAGTGGGGCAGGTCGAGCCCGTGGGCGTGCCGGGCCCAGCGGCGCATGAGGATCCCGACGGGGGTGCCGGCGCGGGCGAGGGAGACGAGCACGGGGCGGGGCGAGCGTTCGGCGAGCACGGTCTCGGTGACGGTGGCGACGGCGTCGGCGATGCGGCCCGCGGTGGCGTCGAGCGCGCTGTGGAAGAGGCGTACGTAGTCGGGGCTGGGCTGGTACTCGACGGGCAGCGACTCGGCGTAGTGCGCGCCGCCGCGCTGGATGGCCTCCTCGCGCTCCTCGGTGGGGGCTTCGAGGGCGACGTCGGAGAGGTCCTTGAGGAGCCAGCCGACCTCGTCGGGTGCGTAGGAGGAGAAGGCGGGCCCGCGCAGGGGCTCGGCGGTGCGGGGGACGTACGAGGGGATCACGGCGAGGAGTACCCGGGGGGTGTGCGGGGCGAGCGCGTCGAGGAGCCCGCCGGGGGCGTGCAGGGCGGGGGTGTCGGCGGCGGAGTCGGTGACGGTGACGATCGCGTCGTAGGGGTCGGAGGTGTCGCCGCCTGCGACGTTGTAGGCGTAGCGGGGGCCGTCGGGGTCGTCGTGGGGGTTGTCGTGGGCGGGGAAGGCGAGGCGGCTGCGGATGGCGTAGCCGGGGTGGTCGACGGGGAGCACGGGCGAGCGGGTGGTGGAGGAGAACCGGACGTCGGCGCCGGGGAGGAGGTCTTCGAGGGCGGTGGCGAGGCGGAGGGGCGCGTACATCAGCTCCTCGGTGCCGAGGAGGAGTATGCGGGGCGGCTCCGCCGGGGTCCCGGGGAGGGCGAGGGCCTCGGCGATACGGGCGGCCATGGCGGGCAGGGCGGCGTCGAGCCGCTCCCGGTGGGCGGCGCTGAACCCGTGCCGCCCACCGTCGGGTACCCCGGCGGGCCACCCGAGCGCTATGCGCCGCACGGGCGCGGCATCCGTCGACCGGGCCGACGCCCCGGCGTCGCCGCCCGCACGCGGCGGTGCGGTCGTCGCGCCCGCGCCCGCCGCCGGAGGCGCCGTACCGGCTTCCCCCGCCGCGCCCCGCGCAGCGGGCCCCGCGCCGCCGTCCGCGGCGGAACCCCCGGTCTCCGCGAGGCGCTCGTGGCGGGCCACCAGTTCCGTGCCGCGGTGCAGGACGTCCGGCGGCAGGTGGACCGTGCCGGCGGCCAGCGACACCACGTCCACGCGCGTGCCCAGGTCCGCCGCGGACTTCTCCAGCGCCCTGCGGTCCTCCTCGGAGCGCATGTCGGTCAGCGCCGCCACCACGTACCGCGCCCGGGGGCGGGCCCCGTGCAGGGCCGCGATCGTGTTGCGCAGCGTGCGGCCCGTGGACAGTTCGTCGTCCACCAGCACCAGCGGGCCGTCCCCCGTCAGCAGGCCGGGGTCGGCCGGCAGCAGCAGGTGTTCCGTGGCGTGGCTGTGCTCCTCCTCGAAGCCCGCGGCCCTGGTCACTCCGGCGACCGGGCGGCGGGTGGAGTGCAGGTACGCGGCGGCCCCCAGGCCGTCGGCCACGCTGTGGCCCAGGCCGGTGGCCGTCTCGGCGTAGCCGAGGACCACCGCCCGGGCCGCGGCGTCCGCGCCCAGCAGGTCCCGGGCGAGGCCGCCGAGGCGCAGGCCGGCGCCGTGGATGCGCGAGGGGCGCTGCGGGACGTGCTTGCCGAGGACCGTGGAGACCAGCAGGTGTGCCCGGCGCGGGTTGCGGCGCAGCGCCAGGCCCACCAGGTCCCGTAGCTCCGCCGGGCCGGACAGCTCGACGCCGAGCCTGCTCTCCACCCACTCCCCGGACCAGGTTCCGCCGGAAGCGGCCGTAGGCGCGTCCATCAGCCGTCCCCCTGCCCCGCCGCCGCCAGCAGTTCCACGAACGTCGTGTCCTCCCGCGCGACGCCGAACACCCGCGCCCGCCGCAGCGTCCGCTCGGCCCACGCCCGGTGGGGCTTCGCCTCGTTCATCTTGTTCGTGTACGCGGACCGCATCACCCCGCCCCCCGCGCCGGACTTGCGCAGGATGTCCGTCGCGTCCATGTACTCCTCGTGGCTCACCACCGACAGCGCGTGCACCGGCGCCACGTGGCTGGGGTGGATGCACGTCTTGCCCTGCAGCCCGTTCGCGCGGTCCAGGGATATCTCCCGCAGCAGCCCGTCCATGTCGTGCTCGATGAGTGCCGCCCGCAGCTCCTCCGCCCGTCCGGCGGCGAAGGGGCTGCTCCGCAGCTGCGGCTTGAACAATCGTTCCTGCTGACGGAAGTACTCCCACACGGGCCCCGTGACCGTGAAGCCGCTCCCGTCCGCCCGCCCGAAGACGTTGACCACGTCCCCGATCGCCGACGCCACCAGCTGCACGTCGTACGCCGTCATGTCCGGCGAGCGCCGCAGCCCGTACGCGGCGCAGAAGTCCGTGACCCCGAGCCGCACCGCCAGCACCCGCTCCCGGTACTGCTCCAGCACCCGCGCGATGCCCCGCAGCGCCGCCGCCCGCGACTCCAGGTGCAGCACCTCGGGCGACTCCACCACCGGCATCGCGTACAGCCGCCGGCCCCCCGGCCCCGTCGACTGCTCCGCCTTGATCACCGCCTCCAGGAAGGCGACCCCCTGCACCGCCGTGAACTTCGGCAGCACGAACCCCGACAGCAGCCGCGCCGCGGGGCCCAGGCGCGCCACGAGGTCGGGGATCTGGCCCGCCTCCCGGGTCCGGACGAACAGCAGCGGCAGGACACCGCCGGCGTCCTGCCGCTCCAGCTCCTTCAGCTGCCGTACGACGTTCGCCTCCGCCTCCGGCACCTCGTCGTCCGCTATGGAGTCCTCCAGGCACAGCACCATCGACACCACCCCGCGCGCCGCCTGCACGCGGATGTCGCGCGCGAGCTGCGGGCGGGTGGCGGGGCTGTAGAGGGTCGCGCCGAGGGCCATGGCCAGCTCGGCGGGCGGGGCGTCGGCGGTGAATTCGGCGGGCTCGCGGTGGAACAGCGCGGCACGTACGTCCGGGGAGACGTGCCCGAAGTGGCGCATGCGGTACTCCCGGGGGTCGTCGCGGCCGGGTCGGGGCCGGGGTGGGTAAAGGAACGTCGAAGTAAGGCGATGATTCGGTAAAAGGGACGTCCGGGAGACCTCCACCGTTCCCCGATCGCCCCGCATTGTCGACGCCGCTGGCGACAGGGCAGGATAGCCCGCATGACGCACGCCATGGCGCAGGGATCCGACATGTCCGTATCCGTCGCTGCGGTGCGGGCGGTGCTGCGCTGGACCCCGGGCGCCGGGATCCCGGACGTCGACGCCTGCGTCATCCTCCTCGACGAGGGCGGCCGGGTCCGCTCGGACGCCGACTTCGTCTTCTACAACCAGCCCCGGCACCCCTCCGGGCTCGCCCGCAAGCTGCCGAAGAAGCGGCAGGGCGAGGGGCTGACCGACTCCGTGGAGGCGCAGCTCACCCGGCAGGACCCGTCGGTCGACCGCATGGTGCTGATCGCCTCCGCCGACGGCGGCACCCTGGCGCGGGTGCGGAACCTGCGCGTCGAGCTGCACGACGCCGGCGCCGGCGCCGGCGAGGCGGCGGGCGGGGAGCCGTTCGCGTACGTGGACATCCAGCCGGACGGCGGCGCGTCCTCCGCGCTGATCTGCGGCGAGCTGCGCCGGGCGGGCGGCGGCTGGCAGTTCCGGGCGGTGACGAAGGGGTACGGCACGGGCCTGGTCGGCGTCGCCGGCGAGTTCGGCATCTCCGTGGACGAGACCGACACCGGGCACCACCCGACGCCGGAGGCCGCGAACGACCCGGCGTCCGGCGACCGGCACAGCGCGCAGAGCGCCCACAGCGCCCCGTCCGCGCAGAGCGCCCGGTCCGCCCCGGCCCAGCAGCCCCAGTCCGCGCAGCCGCAGGCGCAGCCCCAAGCCGCCCCGCAGCCCGCGCCCCCCATCGCGTACGGCTACCCCCCGGCGTTCACCCTCCCGCCGCAGGGCCCCCAGTTCATCGGCCGCTGACCGCCGCCCACGGGGTCAGGTCTTCGACTTGAAGCCCCGCCCCCACACCAGCCCCCAGCCGTACAGCCGGTCCAGCTCCGACTGGAACCCGTACACGTACCGCACCTCGCGCCGCACCGTCAGCTCGCCCTTCTTGTTCTCGATCAGCAGCACCGCGCACGAGCGCGCCTCCGGCGCCCGCTCGTCGAGCGCGATCTCCACGCGCGGGCCGCTGGACGGGTAGAGCGTGACGACCGCCTGGGTGCGGTCGAAGGCGGGCGTGCCGTCGTAGATGTAGACGAAGACCAGCAGCCGCCGGAAGGCGTCCTTGTGGTCGAGGTTGACGTACACCGTCTCGCCGGAGCCCGAGCCGAACCGGTCGTCGCCGCTGAGCTTGATGTACGGCGCGTCGTTGATGTCGCCGAGGAGGTTGCCGAGGGGCTGCACCACGCCCCGCGTGCCGTCAGCCAGCTCGTACATGCACGCCAGGTCGAGGTCGACGTTGACCACCGCGGGCCCCTGGGCCTGCACCATCTCGGGCCGGAAGAGCTTCGCCGGGTGCAGCAGCGTCCCGCCGCTCCTGCGGGTGCGGCCGCCGAGGTCGGAGGTGCGCATGCGCCAGGAGAGGTTGATGCGCAGGTTGCCGGTGTCGGATCCCTGCTTGGTCAGCGAGAGCAGCGGCTTGCGCTTGGTGAGCTGCACCGAGTACGACGCACCCGCGCTGTCGAACTGCGGCACCCCCTCCCGCCGCCAGTTGCCCCAGAACGACACCTCGCACCCCCAGGCATGAGAAAACCCCTCGGGACCGGCCGGACGACCGGCCCCGAGGGGAATCCTTCCGCATCGGGGAGCGCGCGGAACCTACACGCGGGAGGGAAGCTCCTTTTCGGCCGGTTCGTCTTCTCCTCCCCCGTCTCCGCCCTCCCGCTCGATGCGCCGGTTGCGGCGGATGGAGGAGTAGAGGGAGAGGCCGATGAAGGCGACACCGATGACGCCGGTGATGACCTCGTGGATGTGCCACTTGATGGTGATCAGCAGGATGGTCGCCAGGGCGCCGATCGCGTAGTGCGCGCCGTGCTCCAGGTACACGTAGTCGTCGAGGGTGCCCTGCCGGACCAGGTAGACGGTCAGGGACCGCACGTACATCGCGCCGATGCCCAGGCCCAGCGCCATCCAGAAGATGTGGTTGGTGATGGCGAAGGCGCCGATGACTCCGTCGAAGGAGAACGAGGCGTCCAGCACCTCCAGGTAGAGGAACATGAAGAACGCGGCCTTGCCCGCGAGCCCCACGGCGCTCGGCTGCTGGCCGGAGCGCTTGGCCGCCTCCTCCGCCTCGTGCTCCCGTTCCTCCTCCTCTTCGAGCTTGTTCTCGAAGTGCCCGGACAGGCCGCCGACGATGAGGTATGTGATGAGGCCGGCGATGCCGGCGGACATGACCGTCCCTGATTTGTCCACATGTCCGCCGCCGTGCTGGATCGCGCTCGTCGCGATCGTCATCGCGGTGGTCAGCAGCACGATCAGGGCGATGCACACGGAGATCGCGTCGATCCGGCCGACCTTCGAGAGCGGCTTTTCGATGATCGGGATCCACTTGTGCTCCCGCTCGGCGAAGAGGAACTCAAGGAAGATCATCAGCAGGAACATCCCGCCGAACGCCGCGATCGACGGATGCGCGTCGGTGACCAGCTGCTCGTAGCGGTCGGGGTCGTCCACGGCCAGCTCGATCGCTTCGATGGGCCCGACCTTCGCCGTGATGGCGACGATCACCACCGGGAAGACCAGGCGCATGCCGAAGACGGCGATGAGGATGCCGATGGTGAGGAAGATCTTCTGCCAGAAGGCGTTCATCTTCTTCAGCACGCCGGCGTTGACGACCGCGTTGTCGAAGGAGAGCGAGATCTCCAGGATGGAGAGGATCGCCACCAGGACGAACGCCTCCCACCCCCAGAAGATCGCGGCACAGGCGAGGCCCGCGGCGGTCACCGCGAAAGACCAGCCGAAGGTTTTCAGCACCACTGGCAGTCGTCCATTCTCATCGTGTGTCCGTCCGTCTCCGCGGCGCTGCACGGCACCGGGCTGTCGTCACCGTACCCGCACGGTTCACCCGGACCCGGCACGTACGTCGTGCCCCCATCTTCCCCGGCGGTGTCAAGCCCTGACACTTCCCGGGTCCGGAAGCGTCAGGAGCCGCACCGCTGCCGGATCGTGCGGGATTCCACTCCCCGGAGGTCCACCTCGCCGAACACCCGAACGAACACCGGTCCCGCGCGCGACGGGACCGCCGGCCGGGACCGCCCGCGGGACGTCAGGCGGCGGCGAGGGCCTTCAGCGCGGTGACGTACTCGTCGATGTCGCGGGCGTCCGGCAGGTCGTTGACGACCGTCCAGCGGACGGTGCCCGCGGTGTCGATGACGAACGTGCCGCGGACCGCGCAGCCCTTCTGCTCGTCGAGGACGCCGTACGCGCGCGCGGTGGCGCCATGCGGCCAGAAGTCGCTGAGCAGCGGGTAGCCGAAGCCCTCCCGGTCGGCGAAGACGCGCAGGGCGAAGGGCGTGTCACAGGAGACGGCCAGCAGCTGGACCTCGTCGTTGACGAACGCGGGCAGCCGGTCGCGCAGCGCGCACAGCTCGCCCGTGCAGACGCCGGTGAAGGCGTACGGGAAGAAGAGCAGGACGACCGCCTTCTCCCCGCGGAAGTCCGAGAGCCGCACCGTCTGCCCGTGCTCGTCGCGCAGCACGAAGTCCGGCGCCTCGGCGCCGGGCGCGAGGGCCTCGATCCCGTCCAGTGCCATGCGTGACCTCCGGTCCTGTCGGCCGGCCGAACCCGAACCGGGTCACGAGCGTACGGCGGGGGCGTGCTCCGCTCCCCGCCGGGATGCCGTCGCGCCGGCCGGCACCCGGCCGCGCGGCAGCCGCGGGACTGCCCGGCAGCCCCGGCGGGACCGTCCGAGCAGTCCCGGTGGCAGGTGCGTCAGCGCTTGGTCGAGCGGGCCCCCTTCGGGGTGACCAGGCGGCTGCCGCTCCAGTCCTTGCCCGCGTTGATGCTCTTGGTCTGGGCCAGACCTGCGGTCTGCGCCGCCTCGCCGATGTCGCTGGGCTCGACGTAGCCGTCACGGCCGGTCTTGGGCGTCATGAGCCAGACCGGGGCGCCTTCGTCGATCATGGTGGTGGCGTCCACCAGCGCATCCGTCAGATCGCCGTCGTCGTCGCGGAACCAGAGCACGACGGCGTCCGCGACGTCGTCGTAGTCCTCGTCCACGAGGTTCTGCCCGGTGATCGATTCGATGGCCTCGCGAAGCTCCTGATCGGTGTCGTCGTCGTAACCGATCTCCTGGACCACCTCTCCGGCCTGGAAACCCAGCCTGGTGGCGGGGTTGGTCCGCTCCTCCGCGTGGTCCGCGGTCGCGCTCACGGATTGCCTCCTGCTCGTGTGCCTGTGTCTTCCGATGTCTGCCGAAATCAGCATCACACCCGCGCGCACGCGAGGGCGATGGGCGTAGTCCACACGTGCCGGGCGAATCGCGCAAGTACCCGGCGGCCGATCCCGCCCTATGGAGGGCACCCCTGGACCAGGGGGCGCAGTCGCCCGGGTTGCCTGCGGGTACGCTGGCGATCAGCCTGTACTGCCCCTCCACGGCGGTCCCGGTGGAACCTCGGTGGAGGGAATGCAGGGTTACCAAACAGTAGAGATGACGTGGCCGCAACCGCGGTGGACGATGGGAATCAGCGCGAGACCTCTCATCCGCGAGCAGTCCGATTACCGATACGTACAAGCAAAGGGGCAGCGTGGCTTCCGGATCCGATCGCAACCCGATCATCATTGGCGGCCTTCCCAGCCAGGTCCCGGATTTCGATCCCGAGGAGACCCAGGAGTGGCTCGACTCGCTTGACGCGGCGGTCGACGAGCGCGGCCGGGAACGGGCCCGCTATCTCATGCTCCGCCTCATCGAACGCGCCCGCGAGAAGCGTGTGGCCGTTCCCGAGATGCGCAGCACGGACTACGTCAACACCATCGCCACCAAGGACGAGCCGTTCTTCCCCGGCAACGAGGAGATCGAGCGGAAGGTCCTGAACGCGACCCGCTGGAACGCGGCCGTGATGGTCTCCCGGGCGCAGCGCCCCGGCATCGGCGTCGGCGGCCACATCGCCACCTTCGCCTCCTCCGCGTCCCTGTACGACGTGGGCTTCAACCACTTCTTCCGCGGCAAGGACGACGGTGGCGGAGGTGATCAGATCTTCTTCCAGGGCCACGCCTCGCCCGGCATCTACGCCCGCGCCTTCCTCCTCGACCGCCTGAGCGAGGCGCAGCTCGACGGCTTCCGGCAGGAGCACTCCAAGGCCCCGCAGGGCCTGTCGAGCTACCCGCACCCGCGGAACATGCCGGACTTCTGGGAGTTCCCCACCGTCTCCATGGGCCTCGGCCCGCTCGGCGCCATCCACCAGGCGCGGATGAACCGGTACATGCACGCCCGCGGCATCGCCGACACCTCGAACTCGCACGTGTGGGCCTTCCTCGGCGACGGCGAGATGGACGAGCCGGAGTCGCTGGGCCAGCTGTCGCTGCCCGCCCGCGAGGGCCTGGACAACCTCACCTTCGTGGTGAACTGCAACCTCCAGCGGCTCGACGGCCCGGTGCGCGGCAACGGGAAGATCATCCAGGAGCTGGAGTCGTACTTCCGCGGCGCCGGCTGGAACGTGATCAAGCTCGTCTGGGACCGCTCCTGGGACCCCCTGCTGGCCCAGGACCGCGACGGCGCCCTGGTCAACAAGCTGAACACGACGCCCGACGGCCAGTTCCAGACGTACGCCACCGAGTCCGGCGCGTACATCCGCGAGCACTTCTTCGGCGACGACCTGCGGCTGCGCAAGATGGTCGAGGAGATGAGCGACGAGCAGCTCCTCCACCTCGGCCGCGGCGGCCACGACCACCGCAAGGTCTACGCCGCCTTCGAGGCAGCCGTCGCGCACAAGGGCCAGCCGACCGTCATCCTCGCCCAGACGATCAAGGGCTGGACCCTCGGCCCGAACTTCGAGGGCCGCAACGCCACGCACCAGATGAAGAAGCTCACGGTCGAGGACCTCAAGCGCTTCCGCGACCGGCTGCACCTCCCCATCCCGGACAAGGACCTGGAGGACGGCCTCCCGCCGTACTACCACCCGGGCCGGGACTCCGAGGAGATCCAGTACATGCACGACCGCCGGCAGGCCCTCGGCGGGTACGTGCCGACGCGCGTGGTGCGCTCCCAGCCGCTGAAGCTGCCGGACGACAAGACCTACGCGGCCGTCAAGAAGGGCTCCGGCACCCAGTCGATCGCCACCACGATGGCGTTCGTCCGGCTGCTGAAGGACCTGATGCGGGACAAGGAGATCGGCAAGCGCTTCGTGCCGATCGCCCCGGACGAGTACCGCACGTTCGGCATGGACTCCTTCTTCCCGAGCGCCAAGATCTACAACCCGCTGGGCCAGACGTACGAGTCCGTGGACCGCGAGCTGCTCCTCGCCTACAAGGAGTCGCCCACCGGCCAGCTCCTGCACGACGGCATCTCCGAGGCCGGCTGTACGGCCGCGCTGACCGCCGCCGGCACGGCGTACGCCACCCACGGCGAGCCGCTGATCCCGGTCTACGTCTTCTACTCGATGTTCGGCTTCCAGCGCACCGGCGACCAGTTCTGGGCGATGGCCGACCAGCTCGGGCGCGGCTTCGTCATCGGCGCCACCGCCGGCCGCACCACGCTCACCGGCGAGGGCCTCCAGCACGCCGACGGCCACTCCCAGCTGCTGGCGTCGACGAACCCGGCGGCCGTGGCGTACGACCCGGCGTTCGGCTTCGAGATCGCCCACATCGTGCAGGACGGTCTGCGGCGGATGTACGGCTCGTCGCCGGAGCACCCGCACGGCGAGGACGTCTTCTACTACCTGACCGTGTACAACGAGCCGATCGTGCACCCGGCCGAGCCGGAGAACGTCGACGCCGAGGGCATCGTCAAGGGCATCCACAAGCTGTCCCCGGCGACGGCGGGTCAGGTCCCCGCGCAGATCATGGCGTCCGGCGTGGCCGTGCCGTGGGCGCTGGAGGCCCAGCGGATCCTGGCCGAGGAGTGGGACGTACGGGCCGACGTGTGGTCGGCCACCTCGTGGAACGAGCTGCGCCGCGAGGCCGTCGAGGCCGAGCGGCACAACCTGCTGCACCCGGAGGAGGAGCAGCGGGTGCCGTGGGTGACGCGGAAGCTCTCGGGCTCCGAGGGGCCGTTCGTGGCGGTGTCCGACTGGATGCGGTCCGTACCCGACCAGATCGCGCGGTGGGTGCCGGGCACGTACCAGTCGCTGGGCGCCGACGGCTTCGGCTTCGCCGACACCCGCGGCGGGGCGCGGCGGTTCTTCCACATCGACGCGCAGTCGATCGTGGTCGGCGTGCTGACGGAGCTGGCGAAGGAGGGGAAGGTGGACCGCTCGGTGCTGAAGCAGGCGATCGACCGGTACCAGCTCCTCGACGTCGCGGCGGCCGACCCTGGCGCGGCCGGCGGCGACGCCTGACACCTCCCGCTCGGGGGCGGGCCGGTGGCCCGCCTTCGCGCGGTGGACTGGGGCATGAGCGCGGGCCCGGGGCGTACGAGACTTCTCGTACGCCCCGGGCCCGCGGTGTGCGATGGGCGCAGGGTGGCGTGGGAAGGCCGGACGGATGACAGATGTCAGCATCCGTCATCTGATGATTGACATCTGTCGCCCGGAGGACGTCAGCGCTCCTACTCCCTGCCTGCCGACGTGAAGTTGACGTCCGCGTGCCGCGGGCCCGCGACCTGCCCGGCCAGCGGCTCCAGCAGCGCCCACTCCGCCTCCGTCAGCTCGATCGCCGTCGCCGCCGTGTTCTCCTCCACCCGCGACGGCTTCCGCGTCCCGGGGATCGGCACGACGGCCATCCCTCGCAGCGCGGCCTGCCCGTGCACCCACGCGAGCGCGATCTGCGCCGGCGTGGCCCCGCGCGCCTCGGCGATCTGCCGCAGCGGCGCGAGCAGTTCCGCGTTCTTCGCGCCGTTGCCGCCGGTGAAGCGCGGCATCGTGCGGCGGAAGTCGTCAGCGGTCAGGTCGGCGTCGGCGTCGACGAACGAGCCGGTGAGGAAGCCGCGCCCGAGCGGCGAGTACGGCACGAAGGCCACACCCAGCTCCTGCGCCGCGGGCACCGCCGTGCGCTCCACGTCGCGGCTGAAGACCGACCACTCCGACTGCACGGCCGCGATCGGGTGCACGGCGTGCGCCGCGCGCAGCTCGGCGCCGGTGACCTCGCTCAGCCCGAGCCCGCGCACCTTGCCCTCCTGGACCAGCTCGGCCATGTAGCCGACGGCGTCCTCGATGGGCACCCGCAGGTCGCGGCGGTGCATGTAGTACAGGTCGATGGTCTCCACGCCGAGGCGGCGCAGGCTGGCCTCGATGCAGGAGCGCAGATACGGCCGGTCGTTGCGGATCACGCGCTTCTGCGGATCCCCGGGGTCGGTGGAGAGCGAGAACTTCGAGGCCAGCGTGACGGCGTCGCGGTTGGCGCGGATGAAGGGGGCGATGAACTTCTCGTTCTCGCCGTCGCCGTACATGTCGGCGGTGTCGTACAGGGTGACGCCGAGTTCGAGCGCGCGGTCCAGGGTGGCGCGGGCGGCGTCCGCGTCGGTGGGCCCGTACGCGAAGCTCATGCCCATGCAGCCGAGTCCCTGGACGCCGACCCGGGGGCCGTCGGTGCCGAGGGGGACGGTGGCGATGGGGGTGTTCACGGAGTGCACTGGGATGATGCTCCCTCGTAGAATTCGATCTTGAAGTCGAGGACGGCGAGGGTCGTCCGCAGATCCTCGATCTGCTGCCGGACCACCTCGCGGTGCTCGCGGAAGAGCTGGGTGCGCTCGGGCATGGTCTGGTCCCCGGCCCGTACCAGCTCGGCGTAGCGGACCATGTCGGCCACGGGCATGCCGGTGAGCCGGAGCTTGCCGATGAGGTCGAGCCAGTCGAGGTCGCCGTCGGTGTAGAGGCGCTGCCCGGTGTGCGAGCGGTGTACGCCGTTGAGCAGCCCGATGCGCTCGTACCAGCGCAGGGTGTGCGCGCTCAGCCCGGTGTACGAGGCGACCTCGCTGATGGAGTAGTGATCTTGGCCCACGGGGCGCACCCGGGCCGCTGCGGTCAGGCTCATTGCCGGCTCCCCACTCTCGACGCGTCGAAGCTACTTGCTTGGAGTGCACTCCAAGCAACAAGATATGCCCGGGTTAGGCTCGGCGCATGGACAGCCTGCTTGTGATCGACTCGTGGCCCGTCGAAACGGCGGCCGCCGCGGCCCTGCGCGCCGACGGCTCGCTCGCCGGGACGCACGGCCCGGTGGACCACCGCTTCTACCTGGCGTCGGTGACCAAGCCGCTGGTGGCCTACGCGGCACTGGTGGCCGTCGAGGAGGGCGCGATCGAGCTGGACGAGCCGGCGGGCCCGGAGGGCTCGACCGTCCGGCACCTGCTTGCGCACACCTCCGGCCTCGGCTTCGACGAGCACCGCGTGATGGCCCCGCCCGGCACCCGCAGGCTGTACTCCAACGCCGGCTTCGAGGCCCTCGGCGACCACCTGGCCAAGGCCACGGACATACCGCTGGCGGAGTACGTGCGCGACGCGGTCTTCGCGCCCCTGGGCATGGCGGCGACGACCCTCGACGGCTCGCCCGCGCACGCGGCGACGTCGACGGTGGCGGACCTGGCGCGGTTCGCGGCCGAGCTGCTGGTGCCGCGGCTGGTCTCGGACGAGACGCACGCGGAGGCGACGTCGGTGGCGTTCCCCGGCCTGAAGGGCGTGCTGCCCGGCTACGGGCACCAGAACCCGAACGACTGGGGCCTGGGCCTGGAGATCCGCGACGGCAAGTCCCCGCACTGGACGGGGGCGTCGTCCTCCCCGCAGACGTACGGCCACTTCGGCCAGTCCGGCACGTTCGTGTGGGCCGACCCGGAGGCGCCCACGGCGGCGGGCCACGGGGCGGCGTGCGTGGCGCTGACGGACCGGCAGTTCGGCGAGTGGGCGACAGAGGTGTGGCCGCCGTTCACGGACGGGGTCCTGGCGGAGCTGGCCGCGGGGAAGTGACCGCTGCCGCCGCGCGGTCGGCGGCGGGGGACGGTCAGCGGACGAGCCGAAGGGCCTGCTTCGTCTGCTCGGCGTCGTCGAGGGCGAAGGTGCCGGTGTGCAGGACGTCATGGCCGTACATCGGTGCGGCGAGTTCGATGCTGCGGCCCGACCGGAGCCGCCAGCCGGCGTCGGTGAGGTCGAGGCGGGGGCCGGAGCCGCCGATACGGGCGGACCAGCCGGTGCAGATCACCCAGCCGGCGCAGGCGTTCTCGTGTCCGCCGCGGGAGCCGTAGAGGCCCTGGGGGTGGTGGTCGGCGGCGACGGCCAGCAGGTCGGGGTGCTCCAGCTCGGGCACCGGCAGGATGCCGACGACGGCGGTGGTCCCGAAGTGGCCGGTGGTGGTGTAGGCGACCAGGCAGCGGCGGTCGGGCCAGCGGTGGGTGAGCGGGAAGACGGTGACGCGGCCGGTGCCGGTCTGCTCGCTGCCCATGGCGCTCCTGTCGCTCCGTGTCGGCCCCCGCGGCACCGTAGCCGCGGGGACTGACATTTCCTGACATCTCAGCGGTGCCCCGGGGACGGGTTGCCGCCGCCTCCGTCGCCGTCCTCGATGTCGGTGTTGTCGTCCTCGTCCCCCGGGTCGGCCCGGGCGGCGGGGGTGGCGGCCGCCATCGGAAGGGTCATCGTCGGGTGCCTCCTCTCAAGACCGCCCCGGACCGCCCGGGGCGGAGATCGAGTCAGGTTCTGAATGCACAGCAACGTAGGAAGCAAGGGACCCCGGGGGCTATCGCGGTTGCGCCAAGTTGCTTGACTCGTCTGCCGGGTTGCGGGAAGTTGTGAGGAAAACTGCTGCGTCCCCGCATCCGTGCCCAGGCCCGAGATGCGGCGATGCACTACGCCGTCCGATACGAGCACTTCGCGGCGCGGCCGGCCGGGGAGTAGGAGCATGAGCCGGTGAGCACGGACTATCAGAAGGCTCGCGAAGCACTCGGGACGAGGCTTCGAGAGCTGAGACTCTCGGCCCCTGGAGGCCGGCTCACCGGCACACAGCTCGCCGACCGGCACGGCTGGAACAAGTCAAAGGTCAGCAGGCTGGAGAACGGGCGTCAGACGCCTACCTCCGACGACCTGCGCCGGTGGGCAGACGCAACGGGACATCCGGACGCCTACGAGGAACTCCTGGCCCGACTGCGCGGCTTTGAGTCCCACATCCGCTCGTGGCGGCGTCAACTGGCTGCCGGGCACAAGGCGGTGCAGGACACACACCTCAACGCCCACGCGGCGGCAACCGTGTTCCGCGGGTGGGAATCCTCCATGATCTTCGGGATTCTCCAGACCCCGGACTACGCCCGGCACATCTTCACGCGATACGCGGGACTCCAGCGCTCCCCGCGCGACACCGAGGAAGCGGTGCGCTCCCGCGTGAAGCGGCAGGAGGCGCTGTACGACTCCTCGAAGACCTTTCGGCTCCTCCTGTGGGAACCCGCTCTCCACGCACTCGTGTGCCCGCCCGCGGTCCTCGCCGCCCAGCTCGACCGCCTCGCCGGCACAGTGGGGCTCGACACCGTGGAGCTGGGGATCATCCCGCTTTCCGCGCCGCTGAAGATCCCCGCGGCCACGGCCTTCTGGTTGTACGACGACCGGGAAGCGATTGTCGAGAACTGGCACGCCGAGCTGTGGATCGACGATTCGGCCAGCGTTGACACGTACCTGCGGACGTGGCGGACTCTCCGCGAGTCCGCGCTGTACGGGCCGGAAGCCCACCGGGTCATCGCCCGCGCCCGGAGCATGCTCAGCCCGCCGTGACGACGAGTCGCCGGATGGGACTGGCGTGCTCTATGCCTCTTGGCCGGCGAGCTGCTCGGCGAACCGCTTGTACGGCGTGGCGTAGTGCAGCGCGATGTCACGGAGCCGGTTGTACTGGTTGACGCGTACCGGCTCGGTGATCAACTCGGCGCCGGTGAGCTGGTAGTCGGTGTCGAAGAGGCACAGGGCGACGGTCTGCGAGTCGAAGATCCAGAAGTCTTCCGGCGGCAGATTCACACGCTCGGCGTCCGCCCGCCACATGTTGCGGACGTCCTCGCCGAGCTCGGCGTTCTTCTCGGAGTACGCCAGCAGGAAGCGCTGCCCGGTGGTGGGCGGGTTGTCGAGGATCCGCACCCGGCCGACGTATGCGCCGTCCCGGGTCTTGGCCCTTATCGTTCGGCACCAAGGGGTGTCGAGATCCCACGTGGGCCGCCGCCCGGCGGTGAACTGCGCCCAGTCGTCGCCCTCTTCGTCGACGGCATAGCGACGGCGCATCTCCAGGTGCCACGCGGAGTGCTCGAAGTCCTCGAAGAGGCGGGCGAACCGGTCGGGGTCGAGGATGCGGGGCCCCCGGTCGAGGTGCGGGCGCCCGGTGCCGGTGAAGCGCAGTCGTCGGGCCATGGCGTGGTCCTTTCCTGGGGTCGGATCAACCCAGTATCACCACCCTGTGCACCCTCCACTACACCGTGCTACCGCCCTTCGTTGGAAGGGACAGGGACCGCTGTCGGTGGCCGGGGCTAGGCTGGTGGGTGAGTGATGTGGAGGGGGAGAGACGATGCTTTTCGGGTTCGGCAGTGCGTTAGAGAAGTTGGTCACGGTCGCGGGCGTGGTCGTCGCGGCGGTGGCGGTGGTGAAGCTGGCCGAGGAGACCGAACCGGCCGACGCCGAGGCGGCGGCGGGCGCGGCAGGGGACGACGCGCCGGAGGACGCCCGGCCCGCGGAGGCGTAAGGCGGCCCGTTTACGTTCCGGGCGGCAGCACGTCGTGCAGCTCGAACCAGACGGTCTTGCCGATCCCGTACGGCCGCGGATAGGCGCCCCACCGCGAAGCCAGCGCCGCCACCAGCGCCAGCCCCCGGCCCGACTCGTCGTCGGGCCCGGCCTCGTGCGGCGTGGGCAGCTCGCCGTCCCCCGCGTCGGACACCTCCACGCGCAACCCGCCGTCGCCCAGCACGCAGCGGGCGGCGATGTGCCGCCCGCGCGGGGCGCGGGCGTGGAGGCACGCGTTGGTCAGTAGTTCGCTCACCAACAGCACGGCGGTGTCGGCTGTTTCGGGCGGCAGCTTCCACTCGCGCGCCTGCTCGGCGAGGAGAACACGGCCGCGGGCGGGGCTGCGGCGGCTCGTCGGCAGCCGCCACACGACGTCCGGTGGGAAGGGCGTGGGATCTTTGAGGTTCACCTCTCACAGAGTGGTTGCCGCTCGCTACTGTGAGTAGGGGCACGGGGGGTCGATTGCCCTCCGTACCCCTCAACGGCGAGGTGAATGCGGTGACTACGCTCGAAAACTCCCAGCCCCCGGTGCAGTGGCGGTACTGCGGCAACCAGACCAAGCGGTGGCGCACGCGGGCGGGCGTGAGCCGCGAGGAGCTGGCGACGGAGGCGGGGTACGCCTACGACACCGTGAAGATGATGGAGCAGGGTCGTCGCCGTCCGACGCCGCGGTTGTTGCAGGTGGCGGATGAGATGTGCGATGCGCAGGGGATGTTGGTGGCTGCGCTGGGGTACTTGCAGCCGGAGAAGTTCGCGTCGTACTCGCAGGAGTTCATGTCGTACGAGATGGAGGCTGTCTCTCTGATCTGGTACGAACCCCGATACATCCCGGGTCTGTTGCAGACGGAGGAGTACGTCCGGGCGGTGCTGTCAGCGTTCGTGCCACCGCTGGAAGAGGAGACGTTCGAGCAGCGAGTAACGGCCAGGCTGGAGCGACAGAAGCTGCTGGGAATCCTGAACCGCTCGTTCAGCTTCGTCATCGAGGAGGCGGCGCTGCGATGCCGCTTCGGCGGTGCAGAAGCCTACGAACGGCAGTTGCGCAGGCTGCTGGAGACCGCCGAGCAGCGCAACGTCACCGTGCAGGTGATGACCGCCGACAGCGGCATCCATCCCGGCTTCCGAGGGCCGTTCGTCATCGTGGAGACACCGGAGCACGAGCATCTCGCCTACGAGGAAGGCCAGACAGCGGGAGTCCTCTACGCTGATAGGGAGAAGGTCAGCACCGTGATGCGTCGCCATGACATGATCGCCCGCGAGGCCCTGTGCCCGCGGGACTCCCTACGGTTCATCACGAAGCTCCTGGAGGAGCGATGAATGACGAGCTCGACTGGTTCAAGTCCAGCTACAGCAACGACGAAGGCGGCGCCTGCGTCGAGGTAGCCCCCGCCCCGGGTGCCGTCCGCGTCCGGGACTCCAAGGACCCCCACGGCCCCCACCTCTGCTTCACCCCCGAAGCATGGTCCGCCTTCGTCACCCACGCCGCCGCCACAGCGCCGCCCCTGCCGAAGTACTCGGCGGGGTAACGCTGATCGTGCCGTTCTGTCTCCGGGTGCGATGCCCCGGCGGTGTGCATAGGGCGAGTTCCGCCTCTGCGAGCGCGGCCTTGTCGCGATCACGGCCGGCAGTCGTCCCGGAAGCGTGATGCTCAGCGGTCGCTGCGGCGAGCGAGCAAAGCGTTTTGGTAGCTACCGAGGTCATCTTTGAGGACGGTGGACAAGCCGGGGCCGTAGACGCGGTCGCCGTAGAAGACTCGGCGTATGCGGTCGGTGAGGCCGCGCGGAACCTGGGCGCCTGGAAGGGTTTCGTCGATGGCTTCGTGGAGCAGCTCTCGCAGCTCGACGAACTTCTCGTAGACGGCCTGGGAGAAGAAGACGCCACCCTCGAGATTGAACTCGTTGAGATCCCGTGCGTACTGCTCGGCCCATTCACGGGTCTTGTCCTGGTGAGTGAGGGTCCAGTTCGTTTCGTATCGAACAGGTATCTTCCAGAATTGGGGATAGAACTCGATCCTCTTCTTGATGATCTCTTGGACCTGCGCCTGAACCACTGCGTTGTGGGCCTGAACGACTGAGTTGCGGCTGGTCCGAACTGCGGCGCGAACCGTCAGCAGCGTTCCGAGGACGGATACGACTGCGGCGATGAACGCGACGGCTGCCGGGGAGTTCAAATCCATGCGCTACTTCTACCTGTACGGCTCGGTGAAGCCAACTTTCCCCGTGCACATCGTGACTCACGGACAGAGCCGCCTTTACCCGTCTTTACCCGCCGCCGACCGGCTTGCCCTCGGCGTCGAGGCATACGGGCTCGGAGACCCCAGCTGCCGACGAGGCCGCTGCTCCGCCGGGTGTGTGGGGGCGTGCGCGTCGCACCGGCCCGGCGGGGCGGGCGGGCCGGTGCCGGCGGTCAGGGTCGGCAGGTGCGGTCGGTCTCGGGGAGGGGGGCGCCGGCGAGGTAGGTGTTGACGGCTTCGTCGGCGCAGGGGACGGGGTTGTTGCCGCTGACGGCGTTGGCGTAGACGCCGTGGCTGCGGAGGTCGACGTTCAGGAGGCGGGAGCCGCGCAGTGCGCGGTGCAGGGCGACGCCGCCCGCGTACGGGGTGTTGTTGTCGCGGGTCGCGTGGAGGACGAGGACGGGTACGTCGTTGCCGATGGCGGTGCCGGTGTCGCCGGGTGCGACCGGCCAGAAGGTGCAGGCGGAGATGGCGTTGGCCTGGGGGCCGAAGACCGGCTGGGTGGCGCGGCTCTGCTGGGTGGCGCGCCAGTAGGCGTCCGTGCCGGCGGGCCAGCCGCCCGCGGGCCAGCCGCCGTCGGCGCACATGGTGAAGGACGGGACGGAGAACAGTTCGTCCGCTTCGGGTGAGCCGAGGAGTTGCAGCCACTGGGCGAGCACCGGGTCGGGCTCGACGGCGTGGCCGTCGGCGGCGTCCTTGAGGTTGCGTACGATCCGCGCGAGCGCCGGGTCGGACTCCTCGTACTGCAGCAACTGGTGGGTGATCAGCCGTAGTCGGCTCGCGTCCGCCGTGTGGTCGCCGATGGTGAGGGGGCGGCGTTCGGCGCGGGTGACGAGCCGTTCGACGGTGGCGCGGACGCGGGGGGCGGTGCGGCCGAGGCGGTACGTGCCGTGGCGGGCGGCGGTCCAGGCGGCCCACTCGTCGAGGGCGGCTTCGGCGGCGGGGCCGGTGGCCTGGAACAGCTCGTACTGGGTGAGTGAGGGGTCGGTGCCGCTGTCGAGGACGATGCGGTCGGCGCGGCGGGGGAAGAGCTGGGTGTAGACGGCGCCGAGGTCGGCGCCGTAGGAGACGCCGTAGTACGAGAGCGAGGGTTCGCCGAGGGCGGCGCGGACGGCGTCCATGTCGCGGGCGACGTTACGGCTGGTGGCGTGGGGCAGGAGCGCGGTGTTGCCCGGGGGCTGTCCGCAGCGGTGTGCCATGTCGCGGGCGGAAGCGGCGGTCGCGTCGAAGACCTGCCGGCGGGTACCGCTGACGGGGGCGGGCGGTGCGGCGGGCGGGGTGCAGGCGAGGGGGGTGCTGTCGCCGAGGAAGCGGGGGTCGAAGCCGATGAGGTCGTAGCGGTCGGCGACGTCGCCGAGGACGGGGCGCAGCGAGAGGGGGTAGTCGAGTCCGGGACCGCCGGGTCCGCCGGGGTTGGCGAGGAGGATGCCGCGGCGTTCGGCGGGGGCGGCGGTGGCGCGGATGCGCGACACGGCGATGTCGACGGTGCGGCCACGGGGGGCGGCGTGGTCGAGAGGCACGGCGAGCTTCCCGCACTCGGCACCGGCTTTCGCCAGCTCGGGGTGGTGTGCGGCGGAGCAGGGGCGCCAGTCGATGCGCGGGCGGGGGTCGGGGGGTGGGGCGGCGGCGGAGAGGGAGGCGGAGAGGGCGGTGGCGGCGAGCAGGGCGAGGGAGATGAGGGCGGGTCTGCGCATGGTGCTCCTGGGAGGGCTGTACGACGGCGGCTTCCCCGGGCGCGCCCGGTGGCGCCGGGGGCGGTGGGCCGACCCCCGAAACTACGAGCCCCCCGCACCCCGCGACCATCGGGCCAACTACCGGACCCCACAGGGGGATAACCCCCGCCGACGGGCCGCCGAGGGCGCCTCGCCCCGTGGCTACGGCTCGTCCGCAGGCGGTACGCGCGGTCACGCGGCTTGAGGCCCCGGGCCGGGAGGGTTGCCAGGGCCATGGGCCTGGTGGGGCGAACGGGTTCGCAAACCGCGGGCTAGGGTGCCCGCATGGCACTGGTGGGGAGGGGCGTCGAGCAGGCGCGGGTGCGGCGGCTGCTGGCGGATGCGCGTGGCGAACGCAGCGGGGCGCTGGGGCTGCGGGGCGCACCGGGGATCGGGAAGTCGGTCCTTCTGGACCACGCCGTGTCGATCGCCGAGGCCGAGGGCATGCGGGTGGTCCGCGGTGCCGGGATCGAGTCCGACTACGAGCTGGCGTACGGCGGCCTGCACCAACTCCTGTTTCCGCACCTGGACCGGTTGGACGCCCTGCCCGCTCCCCAGGCGACGGCGCTGCGTTGCGCTTTCGGCCTGGCCGAGGGGGACGACGCCAACCGGTTCCTGATCTCCGCCGGCATCCTGTCGCTGCTCGCCGATCTGGCCGAGGAGTCCCCGCTGCTGTGCGTGGTCGATGACCTGCAATGGCTCGACCAGGGTTCCGTGGAGGCGCTGTTGTTCGCCGCCCGCCGCTTCGTGGCCGATCCGATCGCGGTGCTGTTCGCGGTGCGTGAGACGTCGGTGCCGTCCGTGCTCGCGGGCGTCGAGGTCGTGGATCTGTCCGGCCTCGCCGCCCCCGATGCCGCCAGGCTGCTCGACGGCCACGCACCGGAACTCGCCGAACGGGGGCGGGCCAGGGTTCTCGCGGAGTCCGGCGGCAATCCCCTGGCGATCATCGAGCTCGGCTCGTCGCGGCTCGCGGCCGGCGACGTCGACGAGTCCGACCCGGCCGAGCAGGTCGGCCCGCTGCCGGTGACCCGCCGCGTGCAGGAGGCGTTCCGCCACCAGATCGTGGAGCTTCCCGACCGCACCCAACGCGCGCTTCTGGTGGCGGCGGCCGACACGGCGGCGCCCCTTGCGACGATCCTGCACGTGGTCGAATCCCTCGGTGGCGCCGCCGGCGACCTGGCGCCCGCCGAACGCGACCGGCTGGTCCGGATCGACAGCCGGATCACGTTCCGCCACCCCCTGGTGCGGGCAGCCGCCTACCAGGACGCGCCGCTGCACCGGCGGATCGAGGTGCATCGCGCGTACGCCGAGGCGCTGCGCGCGGACGCCGACGCCGACCGCCGGGCCTGGCACCTCGCTGCCGCCGCCACCGGACCCGACGAGGCGGTGGCGGTCGAACTCGAGGGCGTGGCGGAGCGGGCCTGGCACCGGGGCGGCGCGATGGCGGTGTGCGCCGCCTACGAACGCGCCGGGCGGCTCAGTGCCGACCGGGAGCTGAAGGCCCGGCGTATCGCCCGCGCCAGCCAGGCCGCGTACGACGCGGGCAAGGCCGACCGCGCCGCCCGGCTGGCGGCCGAAGCGCTCGCGCTCACCGCCGACCCCGGCGTCAGGGCCGACGCCATCTACACCCGTGGCGCCGTGGAGTACGAACGCACCTCGCCGCGGGCCGACGCGGAGTTGACGCTCGACGCCGCCGCGTTGGTGCGCGGCACCGATCCGGAGCGCGCCGCGCTCACGCTCTACGAGGCCGCGCACGCCGCCCGGCACGGGGCGGCGCACGACCTCCTGGAGCGTGCGGCTGTTCTGATGCGCGGGTTCACCCCGCCGGAGCACTGGGCACCCGTTGTCGCCGCCCTTCTCGGGTGGGCGGAGCTTTTCGCCGGACGTCCGGAGACGGCCGTCGGCCCGATGCGCGAACTCCACACCGCCGCACCCGATGGCGGGCACGACCTGATGCATCGCATCACCGCCGGGTTCGGCGGGCTCATGATCGCCGACGACGACGGCGTCGTCGCCGGGACCGAGGACATGCTGGCCGCGGTGCGGGCCTCCGGGGCGTTGGGATGGGTCCCGTACACCCTGAACGTGCTGGCCGTGGCGCGGCTGTTGCGCGGCGAGTTCGCGGACGCCCGCGCGTGTGCGGCGGAAGGCGTTTCCGTCAGCGACGAACTCGGGAACACGACCGAGAGCCTGGCCCACCGGTCCGTGGAGGTGTGGTTGCACGCCGTGTCGGGTGACGAGGCACGCTGCCGGGCGCTCGCCGAGGAGGTGCTCCCGCGGGCGCGGGCCCGGCACCGGGTCAATGCCGAGATCGCGGCCTGGGGTCTCGGGATGCTCGACCTTTCCGCCCGGCGGTTCGGGGACGCGCTCGACCGGCTCGAGCGGGTGTCCGAGGGTCCCGCGGGCCGCGACCTCCTGGTGCGGGCGGTGCCGGATCTGGTGGAAGCTGCCGTGCGCGCCGGCACGCCGGATCGCGCCCGCGGACCGCTGGCGGCTTTCCGGCACTGGGCCGGGCACGTCGACCGGCCGGTCGCCACCGGACTCGCCCTGCGGTGCCGGGCCCTGCTGGCCGACGACGCCGACGCCGATGCGCTGTACGCCGAGGCGCTGCGGCTCCACGAGCGGCACGGCGGCCCCTACGAGCGCGCCCGCACCCAGCTGGTCTACGGCGAGTGGCTGCGGCGCCGTCGCCGCCGTGCCGAGGCCCGCGGCCATCTCGCGGCGGCGGTGTCCGCGTTCGAGCGCCTCGGTGCGCGGCTCTGGGCCGAGCGTGCGCGCGGCGAGCTGGCCGCCTTCGGCGAGCGGGGCGACGAGCCTCGGCGCAGCGGCCCGCTCACCCTGTTGACCCCGCAGGAGCTGCAGGTCGTACGGCTGGCCGCCGGCGGTCGCACCAACAAGGAGATCGCCGCACAGCTCTTCCTCAGCCCGCGGACCGTCGGCCACCACCTCTACAAGGCGTACCCGAAGCTCGGCGTCACCGGGCGCGCGGGGCTGGCCCGCCTCGTCCGGGGGCCGGAGCCGGTCGCCGGCTTCCCGGACACCGGTCACGATGACTGATACGTCGGCGGGGAGCCGCGCCTAGCGTTGCGGGCATCCAGGCAGCGGCCGCCGGCCGGCGCCCGTACGACGAGGAGACGACGATGACGAAGTACTTCCTGAGCCTCCCGCACGACTCCGCCGAGGAGCCGACGATGGAGAGCATGGACCCCGCGGAGCTGCAGGAGGTCATTGCCGCGGTCGGTGCGTTCAACACCGCCGTTCAGGAGGCGGGGGCGTTCGTGACCGCCGGGGGCCTCCAGCCGCCGTCGAGCGCGACCACGGTGGACTACTCCGGAGACACCCCCGTCATCACACCGGGCCCGTTCGTCAAGGCCGACGAGTACCTCGGCGGCTTCTGGATCATCGAGGCCGAGAACGACGACGTCGCGCTCGAATGGGCCAAGCAGGGCTCGCGGGCGCTGCGCAGCAGGGTCGAGGTGCGGGCCCTCCAGGAAGAGCCCGGTGCCTGACGATCCGTGACGGGCAGCCGGGCTGCCGGGCTGCCGGGCTGCCGGTGCCGCGGGGGTCATGTCCCCGGGCGCGCTTCACGGCGCTGTGGGCCGAGGCCCGTCACGGCCAGGTGGAAGAGGCGGGTCGCCTCGGGGGCCGGGTCGGGGTGGTGTTCCGTGGCCAGGGTGATGCCGACGATGAGGGTGATCAGGTCGGCGACGGTGGCGTCCGGTGTCACCGCGCCGTCCTGTACGGCCCGTTGCAGGAGCGGGTCCGCCGCTTCCTCCAGCGCGGCCGCGCAGGAGTTGCCGCGTACCGGGTCGGTGCCGGCGGTGTCGTAGGACAGGGCGGCGGCCAGGCCGCGGGCGGTGACGCAGTAGGCGACGACGTCGTCGAGCCACCGCAGGAGGGCTTTGCGGCTGTCGGGTTCGGCGGCCAGGTCGTGAGCGCGCCCGCGGAGGGTTTCGATCCGGTCGCGGGAGACCGCCTCCAACAGGGCGCGGCGGGTGGGGAAGTGGCGCCGTACGGTCGCGGAGCCGACGCCCGCGGTGCGGGCGATCTGTTCCAGGGAGGCGTTCGCGCCCTGCGCGGCGACCTCTTCCGCGGCGACGGCGAGGATGCGCGTGTAGTTGCGCCGGGCGTCTGCGCGCTGGGTGCCGGGCATGGCGTCTCGCCTCCGGGTTTACGAAGCGGCGGGGTCCGCCGTATCGTACCCGGAGGCTAACCGGCGGGCCCCGCCGTTTAACCTCCGGCCCGTACCCGAGGAGCGCCATGCCCGCAGCTTCCGCACCCGTCCTGGTCACCGGCGCCACCGGCAGGCAGGGCGGCGCCACCGTCCGCGCCCTGCGGGCGGCGGGGGTTCCCGTCCGCGCGCTGGTACGGGACCCGGGCGGCGACCGGGCCCGCGATGTCGCGGCGCTCGGCGCCGAGTTGGCGGCCGGCGACCTCCGCGACCGCGACTCCGTGATCCGGGCCGCGGCCGGCGCCCGGGCGGTGTTCTCCGTACAGATGCCGGCCGTGACCGCGGACGGCTTCGACTTCGACGGCGAGGTGGCCCAGGGCGTGAACCTCATCGAGGGCGCGCGGGCCGCCGGGGTCCGGCAGTTCGTGCACTCCTCGGTCACGGGCGCCGGGCAGCACACCGGGACCCCCGGCTGGGCGGAGGGGCGCTGGGCGGTGGCGGCCAGCCTGGCCGCCAAGGCCGCGGTCCAGGACCGGCTTCGGGCGGCCGGGTTTCCGCGCTGGACGCTCCTCAAGCCGGGCACGTTCATGGAGAACTTCCTTCCCTCCATGGGGTTCCTCTTCCCGCGCGGCGTCGAAGGCGGCCTGGTGAGCGTCCTGAACCCGGGGACGCGGCTCTCCCTGGTGGCGGTGGACGACATCGGCCGCGCGGCGGCGGCGGCGATCGCGGCACCGGAGCGGTTCGACCGGGTCGAGCTGGAGTTGGCGAGCGACTACCTGTCGATGACGGAGATCGCCGAGGTCCTCTCGCGCGTCCTCGGTACGCACCTGCCCGCACCGGAGATGACGGCAGAGCAGGCCCTCGCCGCGGGCATGCCGCCGATGGGCGTGACGCACGAGTGGCTGAACACGGCAGGCCAGCCCGGCCGCCCCGAGTACGCGAGGGCCCTGGGCATCCCGCTCACCGACTTCAACCAGTGGGCCCACCACCACCTGCCGACCGAATTCTGAATCCCCTGGCCGCCCGGTTGCCGCCAGGCGCTTGCGGGCTCACTCCTCGGCGCCCTCCGGATCCCGCAGATCGACCACCGTGTGGGTGAAGAGGAAATGGATCCTCGCGTCGATGATGTCCGACATGGCTCCCGCCCCGGACATCATTCCCCTGAGAATCCACCCGGGGCCGTCACAGCCGACGAATTTCAGCTCCACCGTCTTTCCGTCCCCGGCACGGGGCATACGCGCCATAACCTCGGGGCCGAGAGCGTGAGTTGCCTCTTTCGCCTCGCCACCCTCGGCCACGGCGTTCGCCATGATGCCCTGCCGGGAGGAACGCCACGTCTTGCCAGTCGATCCGACTTGGAACGCCTGGAGCACAAACCTCACGCCGACGAGCTTCGCGGTTGCGCCCAGAGTGCTGTCCTCGACCCGGTAGGGCAGGATGTCGACTCCCGGTATACGCGGCACCCGCAGGGTCCCGACGGCGGTCCGACCGACGTCCGAACTCCAGGATTCCGAGACGTCCCACGGCCCGTACTCGCCGTCGCGTACCCGGGACTCCGTCATGAGCCCGCTCTCCAGAATCCGTCGGCACGCGGCTTCCGCCCGCTCCAGCAGATCGTCAACGTCCGCGGAGGACATACGGCGGGCACCCACCAGCCCGTCGAGGAGGCGGAAGCACCCCTCCCAGGTCATTCCTCCCGGCAGGTCGAGGCGACTCGCCCGCACCAGGTCCGCGCGCAGCAGTGCGGCCAGGTCGCCGACATCGACATGCTCCAGTCCCCGCGTGTGCGCGACGGCCCCGGCCAGCACCCTTTCCACACCGTCGCCGTCGGGAAGTCCCCCCAACTCGTCCGAGACTGCGGTGTGAACGGCGAGGGCAGCGAGCATTCCGGGTGTGACGCGACGCCATGACCACTGGCGCTCGCCCGGGAGGGAGGCCCGGGGCCCTCCTTCGGTTTCAAGGTGCCGCAGAATCTCCCTGACCTGCGCCGCCGATTCCGACACGACCAAACTCCTCACCTGCTGAGCTGGTTGCGGGCCGGCGGCCGGCACCTGCATTTCCGCTGGTCAGCTTCTTCACGACCGGTTCTTGAGTGTAGGCGGGAGCACGGTGCCGTGGGGCCGGAACGATTCCGTCGGCCGCCGGGGTCACTCGGGCCGGTGCCGGTGAGTCGAGCGCAGCGTCCGGCGTCCGTGCCGGCGGCGGGAGGGCTTTCCGGGACCGGCGACGCGCAGGGGGGCGTTCACACGCGGGGGTGAGTCGGGGGTGGGTGGGGTGGTGGGGCGGGTGCGTTTCTTTGGGCGGTGATCGCGGCGGTGGGCGCGCGCCCGCGTACGGCTGATCGGCCCAGTGGAGCCCCGCACCTTTTGAGGCAAATCTTACTTATGCCCATATGCTTTTTCTGCGGTTCACCGAGAGCCGTCTCCGTCCGGAAACTCCCCTGCCACGAAAGGGGCGGTGGGTCCCCCGCTCCCGGAGCCGCGTCTTCTTGACCCGTGGAGAACAACATGCGCGTTGCCGTGACCGGTGGCGGCGGGTTTCTGGGGTCGCACCTGTGCGAAGCACTGCTGCGGCGTGGGAATTCCGTGGTGTGCCTGGACAACTTCTCGACCGGCAAGCCGGAGAACATCGCACACCTGAAGGCGTATCCCGCCTTCGAGTTCATCCATACCGACGTCAGCACCGCGGCGGACGTTCCGGGCCGGCTCGATGCCGTTGCGCATCTCGCGAGCCCCGCGTCGCCGCCCGACTATCTGCGGTGGCCCCTGGAGACGCTGGCCGTGGGCAGCCGTGGCACCGAGAACTGCCTCCGCCTCGCCCGGCGCCATGGCGCCCGCTTCGTGCTGGCCTCGACCAGCGAGGTGTACGGGGACCCCCTGGTCCATCCGCAGGACGAGGGCTACTGGGGGAACGTCAACCCCGTCGGGCCGAGAAGCGTGTACGACGAGTCCAAGCGGTTCGCCGAGGCGCTCTCTGCCGCCTACCGGCGCACCCACGGTGTGAACGTCGGCATCCTGCGCATCTTCAACACCTACGGCCCGCGCATGCGCCCGCAGGACGGCCGCGTGGTGTCCAGCTTCATCACGCAGGCCCTGAGCGGCGAGCCGCTGACGATCTACGGCGACGGAAAGCAGACGCGCAGTTTCTGCTTCGTGGACGACCTGGTCCGCGGCATCGTCGCGATGCTCGACTCGCCCGAGGGCGGCCCGTTGAACCTGGGGAACCCGGCGGAGCGGACCGTCACGGAACTCGCCGAACTCGTCCTGGGAATCACCGGTTCCACGTCGGAGCTGCAGTACCACCCGCTGCCCGTCGACGACCCGGCCCGCCGCCGCCCGGTGATCACCCGCGCGCAGGACCGGCTCGGCTGGTACCCGGACGTGGGGATCGAGGAGGGGCTGCGGCGGACCGTGGAGTGGTTCGCCGCCCGGCCCCGGGACGTGGCGGCCGGCGCCGCGGCGATCAGGGGCGGCCAGGAGGACGGCGCCCGTGCCGTCGGGGCCGCAGGGCCGGCCGCCGAGAGCGGGCTCTGACGCGCGCGTAAGGCCCGGAACCGCCGGCATGCCGGCGGTTGTGGCCCGAGCCACTTTCGATCAGGGCGGCCGTAATCCCCTCGCGCCGCCGCGCCGAAACGACTCCCGGAGCACGTTCCCATGACGCAGGCCGAGCCAGGGCTCGCAGGCCAGGCTGTGGCGACCGGTGGGCCCCGCACGGACACCGCCGACACGCAGCAGGACCTGAGTGACCGGATCTTCGCACTCTCGGACGGCAACGTCGTTCGCCTCTCCCCCGACGGCCCCGCGTTCGGCCGGCCCTCACGGTCGCTGCGCACCCGGGCCACCAGCTTCGTCACCGTGCTCTCCCGGGCCGACCAGGCGAAGGTGGCGACGCTGACAGCGGGCTGGCTGCTCTGCCTGGTCTGGTTCTGGTCATGGTGGCTGCAGCCCGCGCACCGGATCGGCTGGCCGGGGCTGATCGTGAACAGCGTGCTCCTGATGTACCTGACGCTCATGCCCCTGCACTTCCTCGTCCCGGTCCTGCGCCTGCGCAGATTCCATCCGCGGATCGATGTCCCGCGCGTGCGCACCGCGTTCGTGGTGACACGCGCGCCGTCGGAGCACTGGGAGATGGCCCGCGGCACGCTCCTGGCGATGCTGGCGCAGGACTTCCCGTACGCGTACGACGTGTGGCTCTGTGACGAGGACCCGTCCGCAGAGGTCCTGCGATGGTGCGCGGCGAACGGGGTGCGGGTGTCGTGCCGGCGCGGTCAGGCGGATTACCACAGGGCCGCCTGGCCGCGCCGGACGCGCTGCAAGGAGGGCAATCTCGCCTTCTTCTACGACCACTGGGGGTACCGCTACTACGACGTCGTCTCCCAGCTCGACTGCGACCACGTCCCGCACCGGAGGTATCTGACCGAGGTGGTCCGGCCGTTCGCCGATCCCGCGGTCGGATACGTGGCCGCCCCCAGTGTGTGCGACGCCAACGCGGCCGCCTCGTGGTCGGCCCGCGGGCGCCTGCACCGGGAAGCCATGTTCCACGGCGCCGTCCAGCTCGGCCACTCCGCCGGACTCGCCCCCGTGTGCATCGGCTCCCACTACGCGGTGCGCACCCGGGCCCTGCGCGACATCGGGGGCATCGGCCCCGAACTGGCGGAGGACTTCTCCACCGCCTTCCTGCTCAACTCCGCGGGATGGGAGGGGGCGTTCGCCATCGACGCCGAGGCGCACGGCGACGGGCCGATCACCTTCGCGGCGATGGCGACTCAGGAGTTCCAGTGGTCGCGCAGCCTCGCGGTGATGATGATGGGCCTGGTGCCCCGGCACCTGGGCCGGATGAGCGGGTTGCTGCGTGCACGCTTCCTGCTCGCGCTGTCGTACTACCCGCTGCTCGCACTGACGTCGACGGTCGGACTCGCGCTGCCCCCGGTGGCGGCCGTCACCGGGCTGCCGTGGATCGACGTGAACTACTTCGAGTTCCTCGGCCACTTCTGGGCGATGACCGTGTGGATGGTTCTCCTGGCCGTGGTGATGCGTCGCCGCGGCCTGCTGCGTCCCCGGGACGCACCGGTCGTGAGCTGGGAGAACTGGCTGTTCAGCCTGGCCCGCTGGCCGTTCGTCGTCTGGGGTGTGAGCACGGCCGTACTCCAGCGGCTGCGCCCCAGGACGGTCGTCTTCAAGGTCACGCCGAAGCGCCGCGCCGGCCTGGAGCCCCTGCCCCTGCGTCTCGTCGCCCCCCACCTCTTCGTCGCGTGGGTGCTGACGGCCGCGGCCATCACCGGCGAGCTGACCGGCCCCGCCGCGGGGTACGTCTTCCTCTGCCTCGCCGGTGCCGTGTCGTACCTCCTGGTCACCCTGGCGGTCGCCTGGCTGCACGTCCTCGAGACGGCCAGGGCTGCCGGGGTGCGCTTCCACCGCGCGCTCCGGACGGCCGGCCCGCCGTTCCTCGCCGGCGGCCTCCTGCTGCTGCCGCTCACCTGGGCCATCTCGATGTACCCGGTCTACCTGACGGGCGTACTCGACTGGTGAGACCGGCTCCGCCCCCATCCCGCAACGACGTCGAAAGAGGTTCTCCCATGTCAGCAACAGTGCTGGTGACCGGCGGCGCCGGGTTCATCGGCAGCCACACGTGCGTGGAACTGCTCGACCACGGCTACGACGTGGTGGTGCTCGACGACCACTCCAACAGTTCGCCCCGCGCCCTGGAGCGGATCGCCAAGGTCGCCGGCCGCCCGGTCACCGCGGCGTACGAGAGCGACCTGCGGGACCGGCGCGCGCTGTCGGCGGTGTTCGCCGCCCACCCCGTCGACGCGGTGATCCACTTCGCCGCGAAGAAGGCGGTCGGCGAGTCCGTGGAGAAGCCGGTCGAGTACTACGACACCAACGTCGGAGGCACCACCGCGCTCCTGTCCGCCATGCGTGAGCACGGTGTGCACCGCCTGGTGTTCTCGTCGTCGTGCTCAATCTACGGCGACGCCGCCAAGGTGCCGCTGGCCGAGGACGACCCGGCCGGCCCCACCAACCCGTACGCCACGACGAAGTGGCTCTGCGAGCAGGTCCTGGCCGACGTGTGCCGACGGCTGCCGGAGATGAGCGTCCTCGCGCTCAGGTACTTCAACCCGGTCGGCGCGCACCCCAGCGGCCTGCTGGGCGAGGACCCCCGCGGGGTGCCGAACAACGTCATGCCGTTCCTGACCCAGGTCGCCGTCGGGCGGCTGCCCCGGCTCCGCGTCTTCGGCGACGACTACGCCACCGCCGACGGCACCGGGGTCCGCGACTACATCCACGTGATGGACGTGGCCGACGGCCACCGCGTCGCTCTCGAACACCTCGACGACGACACCGGCATGCGCACCTTCAACCTCGGCACCGGCGCGGGCACCTCGGTCCTCGAACTCGTGGCGGCGTTCTCCCGCGCCTGCGGCAGACCCGTCCCGTACGAGGTCACCGCGCGGCGGCCCGGTGACGTGGCCGCGCTCGTCGCCGACCCGGGCGCCGTGGCCCGGGCCTGGAACTGGGCCACGACCCGCGACCTCGCCGCCATGTGCCGCGACGCATGGGCGTTCCAGGAGCTGAACCCGTCGGGCTATCCCGACTGACCACATCTGCAGCCATCGGTGTTTCGGCGGTTCAGGAGCCAGAAGTCAGACAGACAGGGGTAACGCATGCGATTGACGGTCATCGGTACGGGATATCTCGGAGCCGTGCACGCCGCGTGCATGGCGGACATCGGGCACGAGGTCCTCGGCGTCGACATCGACGCCGGGAAGGTCAGGGCGCTGGCCGAGGGCCGACCACCCTTCTACGAGCCCGGTCTGCACGACGTACTCACCGCGAACGTCGGCTCCGGCCGGCTGCGGTTCACCACCTCGCTCCGCGAGGCCGCCGACTTCGGCGAGGTCCACTTCGTCTGCGTGGGCACACCCCAGCGGCGCGACTCGCCGGCGGCGGACCTGCGCCACGTCGACGCGGTCATCGACTCACTCGCGCCGCATCTGCACCGCCCGTGCCTGATCGTGGGCAAGTCCACCGTGCCGGTCGGCACGACCGCCCGGCTCACCGCGCGGCTGCGCGAACTCGCCCCCGGCGTCGACACCGAGGTCGCCTGGAACCCCGAGTTCCTCCGGGAGGGCTTCGCGGTCCAGGACACCCTCGAACCGGACCGCCTCGTGGTCGGCACCGATTCGGACCGGGCGGACGAGACGCTGCGAGCGGTGTACGCACCCATGCTCCGGGCCGGCGTCCCGTACGTCGGCACGGATCCGGCGACGGCGGAGCTGGTCAAGGTGGCCGCCAACTCGTTCCTCGCGACGAAGATCTCGTTCATCAACGCCATGGCCGAGGTGTGCGACGCGGCCGGGGCCGACGTGGTCACCCTCGCGGACGCCATCGGGCACGACACCCGCATCGGCCGGCGCTTCCTCTCCGCCGGCCTCGGCTTCGGCGGCGGCTGTCTCCCCAAGGACATCCGGGCCTTCGCCGCCCGCGCCGGGGAACTCGGCGTGGGCCGGGCGGTGGCGTTCCTGCGGCAGATCGACGAGATCAACATGCGGCAGCGCAGGCGCACCGTCGCGATCGCCAGGAACCTGGCCGGCGGCACGTTCACCGGCCGCCGGATCGCGGTCCTCGGCGCGACGTTCAAGCCGGACAGCGACGACGTACGCGACTCACCCGCCCTCGCCGTCGCGGCCGCGATCCACGACCGGGGCGGCGAGGTACACGTCCATGACCCGCAAGGGGTGGACAACGCCCGGGCGGTCCTGCCCGCCCTGCGGTACGCCGCCGACGCGGCCGCGGCGTGCCGGGGCGCCGACCTGGTGCTGCACCTGACCGAGTGGGGCCACTACCGCGACCTCGATCCGGCCGCACTGGCGACGGTCGTGCGCACCCCGAAGATCCTGGACGCACGCAACAGCCTCGATGCCGACCGGTGGCGCACCGCGGGCTGGTTCGTGCGGGCGCTCGGCCGGCCCGCCCCGGCCCTCGGCCGGCAGCCGGCGCGGGTCGTCATCCCTCACGGCTCCGGCTGCGCCGCTCCGGCCGACGGCGACCCGCTGAGCCTGTCCCCGAAGTAGTCCACCGGACCCGGGTCGACACCGATCGCCTCCAGGTCCACCGCGCCCGCCACCCCGGCGGCGCACGTCGGCACCATCCTGGCGGCCCCGGACACACTCGTGACCGGGGCCGCCGCCCCCGGGAGGCAGGGGTCCTCCGTCGTCCCCGTCGCAATATTGCCGAGGATCTCCTGGCCCGTGCCCATACGCCACCCGCTCAGCCCGTCGTACGACCCGGCACCCCACTCCACCGTCCACTCTCCGGTGCTGAAGTAGCTGTTGCCCTGGAACCGCACCGCCGTCGGCTTGTACGCGGCGGACGAGGCGACCAGCGGCACCCCGTCGGTGACGAAGATGTTGTTGCGCACCGTGGCATCCCTGAGTCCCTCCTGCAGACGGAGGGCCGGGGGCCGAACGGCTCCGTTGGCCGCCTGCACCACGGTGTTGTGGTAGATGTCCACATTCTTGATCCTCTTGCCGTACGCCACGATGGCGCCGTACAGGGAGAACTTCCGGGAGTCGCTCCCGCTGAGGTTGAAGCGGACGGTGTTGTCCTTCTGCGCACCGTTGTCGGCGGCCGAATAGACCAGGTAGCCGGGGCCGTCGTTGCGGTAGGACAGGTTGTACTGAAGGACCGACGAGGACACGTTGTTGTCCAGGCCGAACCCGCCCCCGTCCGAACGCGAGCCGGTGTGGTTGGCGTACGAGACGCTGTTCTCGATGACCATGCGGGTCGAGTCGTAGGTCCAGATGCCCTCCGGCCCTTCCACGGCCCTGGCGGACGACCTCGCCCCGTTGTCGTGCGCGACCGCCCGCTGCACCCTGCCCCCGTGGACACTGCCGAGGACGATGCCGCTGCCGGTGTTGCGGCCGTGGGCTCGCGGATCGCCGTCGTTGCCGAAAGCCCTGACGCGGGACACGGTCACCCGCTCGTGGGCGTACGCCGGATCACGGGTATCGAAGTCCGGCCCGTACGTCGACAGACCGGCATCCTTGTTGTCACGCACCGTGGCGTCACTGATCCGTACGTCCCGGAATCCCGAGGTGGTGCCCTTTCCGGCGCCGATGCTGATGCCGGCCCTGAAGTGCGAGACCTCGACGCCGGCCACGATGACGTGCTCCAGTTTTCCGCCGTCCGGCACGTCGGCGAAGAAGTTGATGCCGGGCTTCTTCCTGAACGATGCCCTGTCCCCCACGAGGTTGAGGTCGCGGATCTCGACACCGGAGGTGTTGTGGACGGAGATCGCCGTCCCGCCCGTGCTCGCGATCGTGGCGCGCCCCCTGCCGTACGACTCGATCTTCACGGGTTCCTCGGCGCTGCCCGCGTCCTTCTCGCCGAGGGTCAGCTCGCCGCGGAACCGCGCTCCGGCCTTGAGCAGGAGCCGGTCCCCGGGCCTGAACCGCGCGTCGTCGGCGTGTGCGAGGGACCGCCAGGGGCGCTCGGGGGAGAGACCGTCGTTGCCGTCGTCGCCGTCCGGGCTGACGTAGTAGGTGTACCCGCCACCGGAGTTCTTGCCCGGCGGGGCATAGGGCTTGGGCAGTGCCTCGCAGCCGGAAAGGAGGAGGCCCACGAGAGCGGCCGACACTCCCGTCACGAGCCGGTGGCGCGACGCACCGGCGTACGCCGCGCCTCCCGCACGTTCGGACGGTCCGTCAGCCCTCCTCGTTCCTGCCGGTCCCAGCGCACTCACTCCTCTGGTTTCCTCACCGGGTTCTCCGACGGGGAAATCAGCCTGCCAGAGGCCGCGCCCTCGTTTCGTGAGCGACATGACGCATAGGAATGAAGCGGCCGGGGCCGTGCTCCCTCAGGCGGGCCCTTCGCCCGGGGTGACCGGCATGCCGACCGAGCCGTAGTCCGGGCCGACCTCGTTGTCGGCGTAGAACTTCACGCCGGTCGAGGCCGAGGTGACCTCCATGACCCGGGTCGAGGAGCCCGCGAAGTCGTTGCGGGTGATCGACACGTCGTCGGGCCCGTCGAGTTTGACGGACTGGTTCCAGCTGTCGCCCATCTCGTTGTCCGCGACGATCCAGTTCTTCATGCCGTCGGTGTTGCCGCCGGAGTTCCCGCCGCGGCCGTAGTCCTCGGCCATGAGCCACTGGTGGATGCTGGGGATGCTCTCGTCGCGGTCCGGGTTCGCCGGGCCGACGGCCTTGTTGCCGCGGATCTGCACGTCGTCGCTGGCGATGGGGTGGGAGCTGGACACCCAGGTCTGGATGAAGTCGGTGTGGCTGTCGCCCGGGTCGCCGGTCACGAAGTCGATCGCGGTGTTGTACATGATCTTGTGGCGGTCGCCGAAGAACGTGATGGCGTTCAGGTCGCCGGGGCCCTCGACGCCCTTGATGTCGTTGTTCTGGATGGTGACGTCCGTGTTGTCGTCCGAGTAGATGCCGTACTGCTGCTCGGCGACCACCCGGCAGTTCTGCACGACCACGTGGTCGGCTTCGATGAGGATTCCGCCGCGGACGGTGTTCCCCTGGCAGTCGTGGACGTCGGGGTCGGCCGCGGTGCCACCGGAGTCGATCTCGTACCGGGAGTCCTGGTCCGGTACGAGGATCGCGCCGGGCGGAGTCGCCACCCCGCCGACGCCGAGGGACTGCCCGGGCGGCTCCGGGTCGCCACCGGGCTCCCCGGACACGGTCGCCTCCGAGATGCTCGTCCACTTGGCCGAGTCGGCGGAGTCGTTGCCGTGGCCGACGATCCGTACGTAGCGGGCCTGCCCGGCGGTGAAGTCGTACGTCTCGAAGCCGCCGGTGGTGCCGCTGCTGGTTTCGCGGGACAGCACCGGCGACCACGCCGAGCCGTCCCGGGACAGCTCGACGTCGAACGTGGCCCGCCGGTCGTCGCCCTCGTACCAGGCCAGCGCCACCGAGTCGACGGTCGTGACCGTGCCCAGGTCGAAGCGGATCCAGACCCCGTCGCCGGCGCCGGACCAGCGGGTCGACAGGTCGCCGTCGATCGCGTTGGCCGGCCCGTTGCCGTCGTGGGAGCTGGCCGTCGCGGCGGTGATGGGCAGCGTCGCCGCCGATGCCGCGGGGCCGAGCGCCACCACCGAGCCGAGCACCGTGCACGCGCCCAGCCCGGCGGTCAGCAGGCGTCTCACCGGTATGCCTCTCCTCGTCGTTCCCGTCCGTGTACGGGCGTTCAGAACGTTCACGTGCGTCTCGTCTCCTTGGAGTGGGTCCTCTGCACCGGGCGACGACGGGGTGCGACCGGCGGCGGCCCGCCGCCGGTCGCACCCGCGTCCCTACGGAGCGCCGGGGCCGACGTCGGCCGCGGTGAGCGGGGCTCGCGTGGCGGCGGACGCCGACCGCTCGTCGGCTCCCGCGTCGACGGCGCCGCTGCGGGCCTGGCCGTCCATGTCGTCCGTCACGAACGGGTGGCCGCCGCTGCCGGCGTCGATCGCCGGGCTTCCCGCGCCGATCCGCTGCACCGGTCCGTCGGGGGCCAGCAGCGGGTCCGCCGCCCTGACGGCGTCGGGGGGTGCGTCGACGCCGACGGTCGCCGATCCGGTCGGCCACGCGATGTTGCCGGCGTAGGTCATGTCCACCGGCTCCATCAGCTCGTTGAACAGCTTGCCGCGGTCGCCGGTGACCACGTTGTCGGCGACGACCGAGTCGACCGGCGCCAGGTCGTAGTTGGCGCCGACCTCGATGTTCGACACGTTGTCCACGAAGGTGTTGTTGACGACGGTCGCCCGGTAGACGCGCCAGTGCGCGTTGAGTGCGCCCGAGGTGTCCACGTCGCCGCCGTCGATCTGCAGCGCGGCGTCGAAGCCGGAGCCCGTCAGGCCCTCGAAGTAGTTGTTGTAGATCTTGTGGTCCTGGCCGTAGATCCGGATGCCGCCCGTCCCCTCCTTGCCCTCGCCGAGGAAGAAGTTGCCGTAGAAGGAACCGCGGTTCCCGTGCCGCTGCGACAGCACGCCCTGCGAGGTGCGGAACGTGTTGTAGCGGACGATGTTGTCGTTGCTCTTCACGGAGACGATCTCCGGATCGCCGTCGCAGTTCTCGAAGAGGTTCGACTCGAGGACGGTGAATCCGCTCGACTCGGAGATCTCGCTCCAGCCGACCCGGACGGCCTCCATCTCGTTCTCCGCACGCGGACCCATGTTGCGGAAGTGGTTGTGGTCGATCCGGTCATGCTGCGACTGCTGGGTCTCGGATCCGTCGATGGTGATGAAGTTTCCCAGCTGCTGCTTGTCCTCGAAGAGGTTGTGATCTATTCGGTTGTGGTGGCTGTTCTCACCCTGGATGATCACCCACTTCAGCGAGGACTCCTCGGTCAGCCGGAAGTGGTTGCGGGTCAGCCGCACGTTGTTCGAGCCGGTGATCTTCAGCGTGTCGCTGTTCGTCCACTTCAGGCCCTCGAAGGTGACGTACGAGGAGTCCGCCACCTCCAACTGGCCGTCGTCCACGACCGCCTGGTGGCGGTTCTCCGCGACGACCGTGATGGGCTCGTCGGCGGTCCCGTTCTTCCCGCTCATCTTCCCGATCGAGTACGCCCCGTCGGCGAGGACGATGCGGTCCCCGGCACGCGCGTCCGCAAAGGCGTCCTGCAACTCGTCCGAGTCCGCGACCGGCACGGTACGGCCGGGGCCGGGGCCGGGGCCCGGGTCCTCGCCCCCGCCGTCGGGCCCGTGGACGGTCGTCTCGGTGATGCTGGTCCACTCGTTGGTGGTGCTGCCGTGGCCGACGATGCGCAGATAGCGCGCGGAGGTGTCGGCGAAGTCGTAGTTCTGCGGCTGGAGGGTGGTCCCGCTGCTTTCCTTCCCCGACAGGACCGTCTTCCACGACGAGCCGTCGTCGGACAGTTCGACGTCGAAGGTGTTCTTCCTGGTGTCTCCCTGGTGCCAGGCGATCGACGTCGACCCGACGGTCTGCTCAGAGCCGAGGTCGTAGCGGATCCACACCCCGTCGCCCTCGCCGGACCAGCGGGTGCTCAGATCGCCGTCAAGGGTGTTGGCGGGCACGTTGCCGTCGTCGGCGCTGGCCGAGACCGCCTCGACCGGCACCGCGGGACCCGGGGAGTCTCCGCCGCCCCCGAGCGCATACGTCCGGACCCAGTCGACCTCGAACACCGCCGGGCGCAGTCCGCTGTCGCCGGTGAAGTTGTCGAGCTGGATGACGTAGTTCCCCAGCGGCATCGTCTGGATGTCGCCCCGCTCGGAGTTCGCGCCGTCGGAAAGCCGGAACCATTCGGCGCCGTCGACGTAGCCGACCAGCTCCTCCGGCGTCCACTCGAACGCGAAGTTGTGCCACTCCGTCATGTCGACGGGGCAGAGTTCTTCGTGTTCCTTCTCATCCGTCGGGCTCTGCGGATAGTGCAGGAACGCCCCCAGGCACTGCGCGTCCGGGTTCGAGTACTCGACCCAGTCGTACTCCCCGTTCTCGAGCCGGTTGCCGGCGGTGGGCCAGATCAGGTGCAGGGGGTGGTAGAGCCCGCCGTCGGCGCCGGTGTTCCGTGACCGGGACCGGACCTCCCAGCGGCCGTACTGCATGTCGACGTTCTGCCGGATCCATCCCGTATCGCCGTTCGCCTCGCCGCGCATCGTCATGATGCCGTCCGCGACGGTGCTGTTCTTCCCGCACCGGCGGCCGTTCCCGGCATGCCCCTCCCAGCACTGGGGCGTCCCGCCGACCTCGCCCGACGGTACGTCCCACTTCTCCGGGTCGACCGGGCCGGTGTAGTCGAACTCGTCCGACACCGGCAGCGGTTCGCCCCAGCCGTACCGCTCGGCGGCCTCGGTCGGGTCAGCGCTTCCCTGGTCGTCGTCGTGGGTGACGCTCAGCCCGTAGATCTCCACCTGGCCGTAGTTGTCGTCGCTGCACGGCGACGAGCGCTCGCAGTTGGCCTGCGTGTACGCGCCCGCCTTGAAGTAGGCGCCGGAGAAGTCCTCCGCGAGCGTGGTCTGCAGCACGCCGTTGTAGTAGGCCTTGATCTCGCCGTCGGCGACCACGAACTTGGCCTCGAACCTGGTGCCCAGCTCGTAGTTCTCGTCCACCAGCTTGTGGTTGCTGTCGTCGGGAGAGGTGACGTAGAGCTTGCTGCCTTCCAGGCGGAAGACCGACACGTCGTCGTCGGAGTCGTGGATCTGCCCGGCGACGACATCGGGCTTGTCCTCGGGGAGGTCCGTGATGGCCTGGTCGATGACCATCGTGTGCGTGCCGGACGTCGAGGACCAGCTCGCCTTGGTCTCCCCCGAGTCCGTCATCTCGCGCAACTCCGAGCGCGGGTAGTTCGAGCCGCTCGTGGTGACCCCGTTGACGGCGGCGCGGAACTGCACGGCCGCGCAGTCGTCGGTCGCGGTGAACCACGGGTCGTTCGCGTACGTGGCGAGTTCCGGTTGTTCGACGTTGGTCGGCGACTCCTCCTCGCCGACCGGCAGCCCGATGTACCAGTTCGTCAGGTCCAGCACGTCGGCCGGGTAGTCGCAGGAGCCGCTGCCGCCGTCGGCTCCGTAGAGGGCCGTCTCGGTGATGCTGGTCCAGTCGTTGGTGGTGCTGCCGTGGCCGACGATGCGCAGATAGCGCGCGGAGGTGTCGGCGAAGTCGTAGTTCTGCGGCTGGAGCGTGCTGCCGCTGGTGGTCTTCCGCGACAGGGCCGGCGTCCACGAGGATCCGTCGTCGGACACCTCGACGTCGAAGGTGTTCTTCCGCGTGTCCCCCTGGTGCCAGGCGACCGACACGGAGCCGATCGTCTGCGCCGAGCCGAGGTCGTAGCGGATCCACACCCCGTCGCCCTCGGCCGACCAGCGCGTACTCAGGTCGCCGTCGAGGGTGTTGGCGGGCACGTTGCCGTCGTCGGCGCTGGCCGTGACGCCGGTGACCTCCAGGGGGCCACCCGGCTCGGCCGAGGCGACGGGTTGGTACACGGTCGAGATTCCGAGGGCTAACAGCCCCACCGCAAGCGCACGATGGATTCGTCTCACAGGGCCTCACTGGGATTGGCAGCACCGGGCCGGCCGGGGCGGCCGGGCGGGGCTGGACGGTCGGGGGTGCACACCGCGAGGTCGGGTACGGCGATGGTGCGCCACGCTGTCAGAGGCCCGCGGGGACCGGTCCCGGAGCACCGATTCCGGATGTCGTCCAGTGGAAAACCGGTCTGCGCACGCGGGCGGGCGGCACGATTCGGCCGCCGCCGCTCAGGCCTCCGCCGCCTGCATCTCCCACACCAGGACCTCCGCCGCCCCCTCCGCGGTCAGGTCGAGCCCCTCGCAGCCCGCGATGCGCACCGCGTCGCCCGGCTCCGCCGCCGGGGACTCGCCGCCGACGCGCACCGCGCCGCGGACGACGTGGACGTAGACCCACGGGGCGTCCGGCAGCGCCGTGCGCTCGCCCGCGCGCAGCCGGCGCACGTGCAGCACCGACGCGGCCCGCTCGACGGCCAGCGGCGTGCCGTCGGCGATGCCGCGGACCACCTCGTACGAGGGGTCCCCGCCCGGGGCCGCGGGCATCAGCCACATCTGCAGGAACGCCAGCGGCGCCGGGCCCCCGTTGCGTTCCACGTGCCGGATGCCCGTGCCCGCGGACAGCAGGGCGACGTCCCCGGGGCGGACGGTCCCGGTGCGGCCGGCGGAGTCCTCGTGGGTCAGCTCGCCGTCGAGGACCCAGGTGACGATCTCCATGTCGCGGTGCGGGTGTTCGGCGAAGCCCGCGCCCGGTGCCAGCCGCTCCTCGTTGCACGCGACGAGCGGGCCGAAGCGCACGTTCTCCGGGTCGTAGAAGCCGCCGAAGGAGAACGCGTGCAGCGTCTCGATCCCCGCCTGCGCGTCCCCGCCGCGGTAGCGCCCCCGCGCCCGCCGTAGCTGAATCACCCCGCCACCGTACGCCCCGGAAGACGGCCGCCGGACGCCTCTTTCGTCCGACGCGACCCGGATAGGGCAGGCTAGACCCGTGCCTGAACCGACCGAGACACCCGAGCCGCCCGATCGCGACGCCGCCCGGTTGCAGCATCCGCACGCCGCGACCCTGCGCCGGCTGGAGAAGTCGTCCGGGGAACTCGCCGCCGGCGCCATCGCCCGTATGGATGAGCAGCTGCCCTGGTACCGGGCCATGCCCCCGGAGCACCGCTCGTGGATCGGGCTGGTGGCGCAGGCGGGCATCGCGGCGTTCACGGAGTGGTTCCGGCACCCCGAGACGCCGCAGGCCATCTCCACCGACGTGTTCGGCACGGCGCCGCGCGAGCTGACCCGGGCGATCACGCTGCGGCAGACGGTGGAGATGGTGCGTACGACGATCGAGGTGATGGAGTCCGCGATCGAGGACGTCGCCGCGCCCGGCGACGAGTCCGCGCTGCGCGAGGCCCTGCTCGTCTACGCCCGCGAGATCGCCTTCGCCACCGCCCAGGTCTACGCGCAGGCGGCCGAGGCCCGCGGCGCCTGGGACGCCCGGCTGGAGTCGCTGGTGGTCAACGCGGTGCTCTCCGGCGAGGCCGACGAGGGCGCGGTGTCCCGCGCGGCGGCGCTCGGCTGGAGTTCGCCGGAGCACGTGTGCGTGGTGCTGGGCACCGCGCCGGACGGCGACAGCGAGCTGACCGTGGAGGCGATCCGCCGGGCCGCGCGGCACGCGAAGCTCCAGGTGCTGACCGGGGTGCTGGGCAGCCGGCTCGTGGTCATCGCGGGCGGCAGCGCGGAGCCGCTGAAGGCGGCGAAGGCGCTGATCGGCCCGTTCGCGCAGGGGCCGGTGGTGGCGGGCCCCGTGGTGGGCGACCTGCTGGCCGCGACGCGCTCGGCACAGGCGGCGGCCGCCGGGCTGAAGGCGTGCTCGGCCTGGGAGGACGCGCCGCGGCCCGTGCTGGCGGACGACCTGCTGCCGGAGCGCGCGATCGCCGGGGATCCGGCGGCGCGCGAGCAGCTGGTGGAGGAGATCTACAGTCCTCTCGCGGAGGCCGGCTCGGCGCTCCTGGAGACGCTGAGCGTGTATCTGGAGCAGGCCTCGAGCCTCGAGGGCGCCGCGCGGATGTTGTTCGTTCACCCCAACACCGTTCGCTACCGGCTGCGACGTGTGACCGATGTCACGGGCTGGTCCCCGTCCGATGTCCGTTCGGCGTTTACTCTGCGTATCGCACTGATCCTCGGCCGACTGACCGAGACGGAACCCCAGCCCTAGTCATTTGTTCGGACTCAACAAATCCCTCCGGTGTTCTTCGTCCCCGTCCCCACGGGCGGCGGACACCCCCGACAAGAGAAGGTTGAAGGGTGCTCGTACTCGTAGCTCCCGGCCAGGGCGCCCAGTCGCCCGGCTTCCTCACCCCCTGGCTCGACCTGCCCGGCGTCGCCGAGCGGCTGTCGGCCTGGTCGGACGTCGCCGGGCTCGACCTGGTCCGCGCCGGCACCGAGGCGGACGAGGACGAGATCCGCGACACCGCGGTGGCGCAGCCGCTGCTGGTCGCCGCCGGCCTCGTCAGTGCGTACGCGCTCTTCGAAGGCCCCGGGCCGCTGCGCCGCGACGTCGGCATGGTCGCGGGCCACAGCGTGGGCGAGCTGACCGCCGCGGCGCTCGCCGGGGTGATCACCGATGAGGAGGCCATCGCGCTGGTCCGGGCCAGGGGCCTGGCCATGGCGAAGGCCGCCGCCGTCACCGAGACCGGCATGGCCGCGATCCTCGGCGGCGAGCAGGACACGGTCCTCGCGCACCTGGACCGCCTGGGCCTGACCCCCGCCAACGTCAACGGCGCCGGCCAGATCGTCGCCGCCGGCACCGCCGCGCAGCTCGCGGAGCTGGCCGCCGACAAGCCCGAGGGCACCCGGCGCGTCGTCCCGCTGAAGGTCGCCGGCGCCTTCCACACCGAGCACATGAAGCCCGCGGTGGCCGCGCTGGCCGCGGAGACCGCCCGGCTCACCCCCGCCGACCCGCGGATTCCGTACGTGTCCAACGGCGACGGCAGCGTCGTCACGACGGGCACCGGGATCGTCGAGCGCCTGGTCGCGCAGGTCGCCAGCCCGGTGCGCTGGGACGCCTGCATGGAGACCTTCGCGGCGCACGGCGCGACCGCAGTGGTGGAGGCCGCCCCGGGCGGCACGCTCACCGGGCTCGCCAAGCGCGCGCTGAAGGGCGTGCGGGCGGTGCCGGTGAAGACCCCCGAGGACATCGAGAAGGCCCGCGCCGCCGTCGCCGAGACGGCCGCAGAGACGGCCGCCCCCACGGCCGCGGAGGAGAGCGCATGACCGCGAAGATCCGCCCCACCAAGGGTGCTCCGTACGCCCGCATCATGGGCGTCGGCGGCTACCGCCCGACCCGCGTCGTGTCCAACGAGGAGATCCTCCAGTACATCGACTCCTCCGACGAGTGGATCCGCAGCCGCTCCGGCATCGCCACCCGGCACTGGGCCGGCGAGGACGAGACCGTCGCGCAGATGTCCGTCGAGGCCGCCGGCAAGGCGCTCGCCGCGGCAGGCGTGACGGCGGAGCAGATCGACGCCGTGATCATCTCGACCGTCTCGCACTTCATGCAGACCCCGTCGGTCGCCACCCAGATCGCGCACCTGCTGGGCGCCGGCAAGCCGGCCGCGTTCGACATCTCCGCCGCCTGCGCCGGCTTCGGGTACGGGCTGACGCTGGCCAAGGGCCTGATCGTGGAGGGCAGCGCGGAGCACGTGCTCGTCGTCGGCGTCGAGCGGCTCTCGGACCTCACCGACAAGTCCGACCGGACCACCGCCTTCCTCTTCGGCGACGGCGCCGGCGCGGTCGTCGTCGGCCCCGCCGAGGAGCCGGGCATCGGCCCGACGGTGTGGGGCTCGGAGGGCGACAAGCACCAGACCATCAAGCAGACCGTGGGGTGGGACCGCTTCCGCATCGGCGACCTGGCGCAGCTGCCCCTGGACGAGAACGGCGACGTCAAGTTCCCGGCGCTCACCCAGGAGGGCCAGACGGTCTTCCGCTGGGCGGTCTACGAGATGGCCAAGGTCGCCCAGGAGGCCCTGGACGCCGCCGGCATCACGCCGGACGAGCTGGACGTCTTCATCCCGCACCAGGCCAACATGCGGATCATCGACTCGATGGTGAAGACCCTCAAGCTGCCGGAGCATGTCGCGGTCGCCCGCGACATCGAGACCACCGGCAACACCTCGGCCGCCTCCATCCCGCTGGCCATGGAGCGGATGCTGGCGACCGGGCAGGCGAAGAGCGGGGACACCGCCCTCGTCATCGGTTTCGGGGCCGGACTGGTCTACGCCGCCACGGTCGTGACCCTGCCCTGACCCGCGGCCGGGCCGCGCCCGGCCGCCGTGCAGCTCACTCCCACCGAGAAGAACCCTCAAGGAACGGAAAGAAGGAGTCCCCAAGATGGCCGCCACTCAGGAAGAGATCGTCGCCGGTCTCGCGGAGATCGTGAACGAGATCGCCGGCATCCCGGTCGAGGACGTCCAGCTGGACAAGTCGTTCACCGACGACCTGGACGTCGACTCGCTGTCCATGGTCGAGGTCGTCGTCGCCGCCGAGGAGCGCTTCGACGTCAAGATCCCGGACGACGACGTCAAGCAGCTCAGGACCGTCGGTGACGCCACCGACTACATCCTCAAGCACCAGGGCTGACCGACCGGCTCGCCCGCTGTCGCCACCTGCTCCCCCGCGCCCCCGGGCGCGGGCGGCGGCCCGCGGTGGCGCCGTGGAAACACCTCAACCTTCGGAGTGAGCATCGACGTGAACGCGACCGATCGCACCGTGGTCGTCACCGGAATCGGCGCCACCACACCGCTGGGTGGCGACAGCGCATCCACCTGGGACGGCCTGGTGGCCGGCCGTTCCGGCATCGCGGAACTGGACCACGAGTGGGCCGCGGACCTGCCCGTGCACTTCGCCGGCGAGGTCGCCGTGGAGCCCACCGAGACCATCCCCCGGCCGCAGGCCCGCAAGCTGGACAGGGCGGCGCAGTTCGCGCTGGTCGCCACCCGGGAGGCGTGGGCCGACGCCGGGTTCACCGCCAAGGCGGGCGAGGACGCCGCGGTCGACCCCGACCGCCTCGGCGCGGTCGTCGCCTCCGGCATCGGCGGCGTGACGACCCTGCTGGAGCAGTACGACAACCTCCGGGACAAGGGCGCCCGGCGCGTGTCGCCGCACACGGTGCCGATGCTCATGCCCAACAGCCCGGCGGCCAACGTCGGCCTGCAGATCAACGCGCGGGCCGGCGTGCACACGCCGGTCAGCGCCTGCGCCTCCGGCGGGGAGGCGATCGGGTACGCGGTGGAGATGATCCGCACCGGCCGCGCCGACGTCGTCGTGGCCGGCGGCACGGAGGCGGCGATCCACCCGCTGCCCATCGCGGCGTTCGCCAACATGATGGCGATGTCGAAGAACAACGACGACCCGCAGGGCGCCTCCCGCCCGTACGACAAGGCCCGCGACGGCTTCGTGCTCGGCGAGGGCGCGGGCGTGCTGGTGCTGGAGTCCGCGGAGCACGCGCGGCGGCGCGGGGCGAAGGTCTACTGCGAGGCGGTGGGCCAGGGCCTGTCGGCGGACGCGCACCACATCGCGCAGCCGGAGCCCAGCGGGCGCGGCATCGCGGCGGCGCTGGAGAACCTGTTCGCGCACAACGACCTGACCCCCGCCGAGGTCGTCCACGTCAACGCGCACGCGACGTCGACCCCGCAGGGCGACGTGGCGGAGGTCAAGGCCATGGAGAAGGTCTTCGGCGACGACCTGCGGCACGTCCTCGTCTCCGGTACGAAGTCGATGACCGGCCATCTGCTGGGCGGCGCCGGCGGTATCGAGTCGGTGGCGTCGGTGCTGACCGTCAAGCACCGCGTGGCCCCGCCGACGATCAACGTGGACGACCTGGACGACGACATCGACCCGGAGCTGATCGCCGTGGAGGCGACGCCGCTGCCGAAGGACGGCCCGATCGTGGCGCTGAACAACTCGTTCGGCTTCGGCGGCCACAACGTGGTGCTGGCGTTCCGCTCGGTCTGACGCCGCGGTCCGGCACCGCACGCAGCGCACGTACCGCCCCGGCGGGCCCGACGGCCCGCCGGGGCGGACCACTTGGTGCGGCGGGTGGGCGGCGGGGTCAGACGACCTGGTGCAGCCAGCGGACCGGGGCGCCCTCGCCGGCGTAGCGGAACGGTTCCAGCTCGTCGTCCCACGGCTTGCCCAGCAGCTTGGCGATCTCCGCTTCCAGGTGCGTCTCGCCGCGCTGCGCGCGCGTCAGCGCGGCGCGCAGCCGGTCCTCGGGGATGAGGATGTCGCCGTGCACGCCGGTGACGGCGTGGAAGATGCCGAGGTCGGGGGTGGAGCTGTAGCGCTCGCCCTCCGCGGTGGCGTACGGCTCGGCGGTGACCTCGAAGCGCAGCAGGTGCCAGCCGCGCAGCGCGGAGGCCAGGCGGGAGGCGGTGTCGGGCTCGCCCTGCCAGGAGAACTCCGCGCGCCACGTGCCGGGAGAGGCGGGCTGCGGGATCCAGTCGAGGCTGATCCGGCCGCCGAGGACGCCGGCGACCGCCCACTCGATGTGCGGGCAGAGTGCCCGCGGGGCAGAGTGGACGAACAGAACTCCACGTGTCGTCACCGGGGGCCTCCATCCGCGGGCTCGAAGTTGCCTAGAGTAAACACCACGGGTCGCCTTTCCGGGTAAACAGGACACTCCGTCACCGGGTGCTGTCCCGCCGCGATACGGCCCGTTGAGCACCAGCCAAGCTACCGTGCCGCCGCACCCCGCGCGTGCCGTACGGTCGGTCCTGGGCATGCTGACCTACGTTCGGAGGAGGACCTCGGGGGCGGGAGGGAGCGCAGGGATGCGCACAGGCACGGCACTCGTCTGCACGGGGGCTGCCGCGTTGTCACTTGTCCTCGCCGGCTGCACCGGCGAGGGTGCGACACAGGGGAAAGACAGGGGATCTGCCGCGCCGTCAGGCGGCGCGGAGGGCGCCGGGGATGCCGGGGACGGAAGCGCGCGGCCGGAGCGGGCCCGGGCGGCGCCGCGGCCGCCGGCGTCCGTCGCGGCGCTCGGCGACTCCATCACGCGCGGCTTCCACGCCTGCGAGCCGCTGTCCGACTGCCCGGAGAAGTCCTGGTCGACGGGCGACTCGAAGGACGTGGACAGCCTCGCGCAGCGTTTACTGGACAAGCCGTCGGGGCACACGTGGAATTTCGCCCGTTCGGGCGCGCAAGTGGCGGACCTGCCCGTCCAGACGGGCGAGGCGATCGCCCGCCAGCCCGGTCTCGTGACGATACTCATCGGCGCCAACGACGCCTGCACGGACAGCGCGGCCGGCATGACGCCGGTGGCGGACTTCCGCACGGCGGTGGCGGACTCGCTGGACCGGCTGGAGGCCGACCTGCCGCGGACGCAGGTGTACGTCTCCAGCGTGCCGAGCCTCATGCGGCTGTGGGAGGTGGGCCGGGGCAGCGTGCTGACGCGGCAGATATGGTCGCTGGGCGTCTGCCAGTCGATGCTGGCGGAGCCCTCGGACCTGGGCGCGTCGGCGACCGGGCGGCGCGAGGAGGTGCAGGACCGGGTGGTGGAGTTCAACGCGGTGCTCCAGGAGGAGTGCGGGGAGCACCCGTTGTGCGTGTACGACGACGGGGCCGCGTTCCAGTACGCCTTCACCGGCGACCACCTGAGCCGCTGGGACTCCTTCCACCCGGACGAGGACGGCCAGAACGTCCTGGCGCGGATCGCGTACGACAAGCTCCGCGCGGCCCGTGAGGAGGGCTAGGCCCGGGGGCTCGGGCGGGGCCGGCGGGGCGCATAGGGTCGTGCCATGGCCGAGACCCCCCTGCCCCCGCCCGACGCCGTGCCGGCGCCGTCCGTGACCGCCGAGCCGTTCGGGAAGCTCGCCGACGGCACGCCCGTCGAGCGGTGGACGCTGGTCGCGGGCGGCACCCGGGTGCGGGTGCTGTCGTACGGCGGGATCGTGCAGTCCGTGGAGGTGCCGGACCGGGCCGGCCGGTACGCGAACGTGGCGCTGGGCCTGGCGACGCTGGACGAGTACGTGGAGCACCCGGACCCGTACTTCGGCGCGCTCATCGGGCGGTACGCCAACCGCATCGCGGGCGCCTCGTTCGCCCTCGGCGACCGCACCCACGCGCTGCCCGCCAACGACGGCCCCAACTGCCTGCACGGCGGCGCCCGCGGCTTCGACAAGCGGGTGTGGGCCGCCGCCGAGGCGCCGGCCGCGCCGGGGGCCGCGGCGCTGCTGCTGTCGCGGACGAGCCCGGACGGCGAGGAGGGCTTCCCCGGCACGCTCGAGGTGCGGGCGACGTACACGGTGACCGCCGGGGGCGCGCTGCGCTTCGACTACGAGGCGACGACCGACGCGCCGACCGTGGTGAGCCTGACGAACCACACGTACGTCAACCTCGACGGCGAGGGCAGCGGCAGCATCGAGGACCACCGGCTGCGCATCGCCGCGAGCCGCTTCACCGTCAACGCGCCCACCTCGGCGCCGACCGGCGAGATCGCGGACGTGGCGGGCACGCCGTTCGACTTCCGCACCACGCGCCCGGTGGGCGCCGAACTGCGCTCCGGGCACCCGCAGTTGCTGATCGGCCTCGGGTACGACCAGAACTTCGTGCTCGACAAGGGCGTCACCGCCGGACCCGAGCCGGTCGCCGAGGTGCACTCGCCGGCCTCGGGGCGGGCGCTGCGGGTGCTGACCACCGAGCCCGGGCTCCAGCTCTACACGGCGAACTTCGTCTTCCCGTCGTTCACCGGCCCGTCCGGGCGGGCGTACCGTCCCGGCGACGGACTCGCCCTGGAGACGCAGCACTTCGCCGACTCGCCCCACCACCCGCACTTCCCCTCGACCGTGCTGCGGCCCGGCGAGGATTACCGTTCGGCCACGGTCTACGAGTTCGCCGTGCGCTGACCGTTGACAGCCGCCGCCGGCCTCCTTACCGTCTGGCCTGGATTTCGAACGCCTGACGAAATTTCGAACACGGTGAAGGAGAGCCACCAGTCGTGCGCATCACCAGGATCAGCACGCATGTCGTCGGCACCCCCTGGCGGAACCTGACCTACGTCCAGGTGCACACCGACGAGGGCCTGACCGGGGTCGGCGAGACCCGGATGCTGGGCCGCACCGACGCCCTGGTCGGCTATCTGCGCGAGGCGGAGGTGAACCACATCGCGGGCTCCGACCCGTTCGCGATCGAGGACCTGGTCCGCCGGATGAAGTACGGCGACTTCGGCCGCGCCGGCGAGATCGTGATGTCGGGGATCGCGTGCGTGGAGACGGCCTGCTGGGACATCAAGGGCAAGGCGCTGGGCGTGCCCGTGTGGCAGTTGCTCGGCGGCGCGGTCACCGACCGGGTGAAGGCGTACGCCAACGGCTGGTACACCACGGAGCGCACCCCGGAGGCGTACCACGAGGCCGCCCGCCGGGTGGTCGAGCGCGGCTACCGGGCGCTGAAGATCGACCCGTTCGGCGCGGGCCGCTTCGAGCTGGACCACGCCGAGTCCCGCTACGCGGTCTCCCTCGTCGAGGCCGTGCGCGACGCCGTCGGCGACGGGACGGAGCTGATGCTGGAGATGCACGGCCGCTTCTCCCCCGCCACCGCGGTGCGGCTGGCGCGGGAGATGGCGCCGTTCCGGCCCGCGTGGCTGGAGGAGCCGGTGCCGCCGGAGAACCTCAGGGCGCTGGCGAAGGTGGCCGGGCGGGTGGACCTGCCGGTGGCGACCGGGGAGCGGATCCACGACCGGATCGAGTTCCGCGAGCTGTTCGAGAGCCAGGCCGCGGACATCGTGCAGCCGGACGTGGGGCACGTCGGCGGCATCCTGGAGACCCGCAAGCTCGCCGCCACCGCCGAGACCCACTACGTGCTCGTCGCACCCCACAACGTCGGCGGCCCGGTGCTGACCGCGGCCTCCCTCCAGGTCGGCTTCTGCACACCCAACTTCAAGATCCTGGAGCACTTCAACGACTTCGCCGACGCGGAGATCAAAAACGTGGTCAGGGGCGCGCCCGAGGTGGTCGACGGCTTCTTCTCGCGCTCCGAGGCCCCGGGCCTGGGGGTGGAGCTGGACACCGACGCGGCGGCGGAGTTCCCCCAGCAGCGGGCGCACTTCGACCTGTGGGCGGACGGCTGGGAGAAGAGGAACCCCGATGGCTGAGTCCCACCGTGCCGTCGTGCTGCGGGAGCCGGGGCGCGCGCGGGTCGAGCGCGTGCCGTCGCCGCCGCCCGGTCCCGGCGAGGTGCGGGTGCGGGTGTACGCGGCCGGGGTGTGCGGCAGCGACCGCGAGGTGTACGACGGCACCCGGCCCGCCGGCTACGTCGCGTACCCGCTGACCCCCGGGCACGAGTGGTCGGGGACCGTCGAGGCCGCCGGGCCCGGCGCCGGCGGGGTGCCGGCCGGGCGGAAGGTCGTCGCGGAGGGCTTCCGCTGCTGCCGGGTGTGTGCGCGCTGCCGGGCCGGGGAGACGAACCTGTGCGCCGGTCCTTACGACGAGACGGGGTTCACCCGCGCCGGGGCGTTCGCCGAGACCGTCACCGTGCCGGCGCGGCTGCTGCACGTCCTGGACGATGACGCCGACCTGCGCGCCGCCGCGCTGCTGGAGCCGGCGGCCGTCGCCGCGGCGGCGGTGCTGCGCGCGGGGCCGCAGCCGGGCGAGCGGGTGGCCGTGGTCGGGGGCGGGACGCTGGGGCTGCTGGCGGTGCAGTTGCTCGCCGGGGCGGAGCCGGCGGAGCTGCTGGTGGTGGAGCCGCGGGAGGAACGGGCCGAGGTGGCGCGGGGGTTCGGCGCACGGGCGGTGGCACCCGGCGCTGCCGCGGGCCTGGCGGGGGCGTACGACGTGGTGGTGGAGACGGCGGGTGCGGCGCGCTCGGCGGTGGCCGCGGTGGCGCTCCTGCGGCGCGGGGGGCGGGCCGTCGTCGCCGGCATCCCGCCGGCCGGCGCGGCGGGCATCGACCCGGTGGAGCTGGCGATGCGGCAGATCGCCGTGTCCGGCGTCTTCGGCGCCTCGTCGGCGGCGTGGTCGTACGCGGTGCGCGCGTTCGGCGCCGGGCTGCTGGACCCGGCGGCGCTGATCACGCACGAACTGCCGCTGGACGCGTACGAGAAGGCCGTCGGCCTGGTCGGCGGCGGGGACCCCGCGGTGGGCAAGGTGCTGCTGCGGCCGTAGGTGCGGGAGCGGCTGCCGCTGCCGCCTTCCCGTCGATTGGGAACCGAACGATGTCCGATATTCCGAACGAAGGAGTACCGTGCCTCACGCCCCCGGTGAACCGGCCCTCGGCCGCCTCGGCTTCGCCGCCCCGCCGCCCGACCCCGTCGACACCTCGCCGCACGCCTTCCCCGACGGCGGCCGCTGGCGCACCGAGATCCCGTCCGTCGAGGGCCCCGAGGCGCTGGCCGCCGTTCTGAAGGAGAGCACGCGCCTCGGGGTGCCGGTCCACCGCATCAGCCAGGGCAGCGGGGTGTGGATGCTCACGGACGACGAGATCACCGACATGGTCGCTGCCTGCGCGGCACGTGACATCGAGCTGTCGCTGTTCACCGGCCCGCGCGGCACCTGGGACACCGGTGCCGCCGCCCGCAGCGCCTCCGGCGGCGCCGGGCTGCGGGCCCGCGGGCACGACCAGGTCGCCGGCTGCGTGGAGGACGCGCTGCGCGCCGTCAGTCTTGGGGTGACGTGCCTGCTCGTCGCGGACGAGGGCGTGCTGTGGCTGCTGCACGGGCTGCGCGAGCTGGGCGAGTTGCCGGCGCACACCACGTTCAAGGTCTCCGCGCTCGTCGGCCCGGTGAACCCCGCCGCGTACGCGGTGTGGGAGCGGCTGGGTGCCGACTCGCTGAACATCCCCTCGGACCTGTCGCTCCAGCAGCTCACCGAGATCCGCCGGGCCAGCGCGGCGCCGATGGACCTGTACGTGGAGGCGCCCGACGACCTCGGCGGCTTCGTGCGGATGTACGACGCCGCCGAGCTGATCCGGCGCGGGGCGCCGCTGTACCTGAAGTTCGGCCTGTCCAAGGCCCCCGGGATCTACCCGTACGGCGCCCACATGCGCGAGACGGTGATCGCCACCGCGCGCGAACGGGTGCGCCGCGGGCGGCTGGTCCTGGACCTCCTCGACCGGCTCGGCGCGGGCGGCGACATGTCGCCGCCCGGGTCCCGGCTGCCCGGCGACCTGCGCCGGTTCCCCGCCCCCCACTCCGCCTCCGACCCCGCTCCCGACTCCGCTCCCGACTCCGCCTCCGTACCCGAAGGGATCTGACCACCATGCGCACCCCCCGCACCTCGCGACGCATCTCCCGAGCCGCACGCCTGCGCACCGCCGCCGCCGTCTCCGCGCTCGCCCTCGCCCTCGCCGCCTGCGGCCAGGACAGCGAGGGCGGCAGCGAGGAGAAGAAGGACTCCGCGGAGGGCGGCACGATCGGCATCGCGATGCCCACCAAGTCCTCGGAGCGCTGGATAGCCGACGGCGAGAACATCGTCAAGGAGTTCGAGGCGGCCGGCTACGAGACCGACCTGCAGTTCGGCGAGGACAAGGTCGAGAACCAGGTCGCGCAGATCGACAACATGATCACCAAGGGCGTCGACGCGCTCGTCGTCGCCGCGATCGACAACACGTCGCTGACGGAGGTGCTGGCCGACGCGAAGGAGGCCGACATCCCCGTCATCGCGTACGACCGGCTGATCCTCCAGACGGAGAACGTCGACTACTACGCCTCGTTCGACAACGAGCGGGTGGGCAAGCTGCAGGGCCAGTACATCGTGGACGCCCTGAAGCTGGAGGAGGACAAGGGCGAGAAGTTCGATATCGAGCTCTTCGCCGGCTCCCCGGACGACAACAACACCCGGTACTTCTTCAACGGCGCCATGTCCGTCCTCCAGCCCTACCTGGACTCCGGACAGCTCACGGTGCGCTCCGGGCAGACGAAGCTGAACCAGGTCACCACCCTGCGGTGGGACGGCGCCGCCGCGCAGAAGCGGATGGACGACCTGCTCAGCGGCAACTACGGCGGCGAGGACGTGGACGCAGTGCTGTCGCCGTACGACGGCATCTCCATCGGCGTGCTCTCCGCGCTGAAGAGCGCGGGCTACGGCAGCGGCGGCAAGGAACTGCCGGTGGTCACCGGGCAGGACGCCGAACTGGCGTCGGTGAAGTCCATCATCGCCGGCGAGCAGACCCAGACCGTCTACAAGGACATGCGCAAGCTCGCCAAGCAGGCCGTGCAGATGACCGACGCCGTGCTCACCGGCGGCAAGCCCGAGGTCAACGACACCGAGACGTACGACAACGGCGTCAAGGTCGTCCCGTCGTTCCTGCTGGACCCGGTCAGCATCGACAGGACCAACACCGACCTGCTGGTCGAGGAGGGCTTCTACCAGGCCGGGGACCTCAAGTGACCGCTCCGGTCCTCGAAATGCGCTCGATCACCAAGACCTTCCCCGGCGTCACGGCGCTCGCCGACGTCGGGCTCACCGTCGCGCCCGGCGAGATCCACGCCGTCTGCGGTGAGAACGGCGCCGGCAAGTCGACCCTGATGAAGGTCCTCAGCGGAGTCCATCCGCACGGCAGCTACGAGGGGGAGGTCCTCTTCGAGGGCGAGCCGTGCGCGTTCCGGGACATCAGGGCCAGCGAGGCGCGCGGCATCGTCATCATCCACCAGGAGCTGGCCCTGGTGCCGTACCTGTCGATCGCCGAGAACATCTTCCTCGGCAACGAGCGGGCGAGCCGGCGGCTGAAGGTCGTCTCCTGGAACGAGACGCTGCGCGCCGCCGCCGAACTGCTGCGGCGCGTCGGGCTGGGCGCGGAGAAGCCGCAGACGCGGATCGCGGACATCGGCGTGGGCAAGCAGCAGCTGGTGGAGATCGCCAAGGCGCTGTCGAAGGAGGTCAAGCTCCTCATCCTCGACGAGCCGACCGCCGCCCTCAACGACGAGGACAGCCGCAAACTGCTGGACCTCATCCGGGAGTTCCGGGACCAGGGCATCGCGTGCATCCTCATCTCGCACAAGCTCAACGAGATCCGGCAGGTCGCGGACCGGGTGACGATCCTGCGCGACGGCCGGACGATCGAGACGCTGGCGGTACGGGACGGCGGCGGGGCCGAGGACGGGGACGGCGGCGGGGGCGAGGGCGGCGGGCTCTCGGAGGACCGCATCATCCGCGGAATGGTGGGCCGCGACCTCGACCACCGCTTTCCCGAACGCTCGCACTACCGCGGCGCCGACGCCGGCACCGTCGCGCTGGCCGTCGAGGGCTGGACCGTACGCCACCCCATCGACCACGAGCGCAAGGTCGTCGACGACGTCTCCATCGAGGTGCGGCGCGGCGAGATCGTCGGCATCGCGGGCCTGATGGGCGCGGGCCGCACGGAGCTGGCGATGAGCGTCTTCGGCCGCTCCTACGGCCGGTACGAGGCCGGGGTGGTCCGCGTCGACGGCCGGGAGGCCGACGTGCACACCGTGCCGGACGCGGTGCGGCACGGCATCGCGTACGTCACCGAGGACCGCAAGACGTACGGCCTGAACCTCATCGACAACGTCATGCGCAACATCACCCTCCCGTCGCTGCCGAAGCTCCGCCGCCGCGGCGCCGTCGACGAGCACGAGGAGCGGCGGGTGGCCGAGGGCTACCGCAGGTCGATGAACATCAAGACCCCGACGGTGTTCGAGACCGTGGGCCGCCTCAGCGGCGGCAACCAGCAGAAGGTCGTGCTCGGCAAGTGGGTCCACGCCGACCCCGAGGTGCTCCTGCTGGACGAGCCCACCCGCGGCATCGACGTGGGCGCCAAGTACGAGATCTACACGGTCATCGACCAACTGGCCGCCCGCGGGAAGGCGGTGGTCTTCATCTCCTCCGAGCTGCCGGAACTGCTGGGGATGTGCGACCGGATCTACACGATGGCCGCGGGCCGGCTGACCGGCGAGGTGCCACGGGCCGAGGCCACCCAGGAAGTCCTCATGCGCCACATGACCACGCACGTAAGGAACGACGGATGAGCCCGGTGACCACGGAGAAGCCCGATTCGGCGCCGGCCGCGCCGGCGGGCGGCGGACGCGGCGGGGCACTCGCCGCCGCGCTGCTGAACGCCATGCGCAACAACATGCGGCAGTACGGCATGCTCGTCGCGCTCGGCCTGATCGTCCTGCTGTTCCAGATATGGAGCGACGGCACCCTGCTGCTGCCGCGCAACGTCTCCAACATCGTCCAGCAGAACAGCTACATCCTGATCCTGGCCATGGGCATGATGATCGTCATCATCGCGGGCCACATCGACCTGTCCGTCGGCTCGCTGGTGGCGTTCGTCAGCGCCATGTCCGCCGTCATGATGGTCAACCACGACTTCCCGTGGCCGCTCGCCCTCGCGTGCTCGCTGCTCATCGGCGCGGCCGCCGGGGCGTGGCAGGGCTACTGGATCGCGTATATCGGCATCCCCTCATTCATCGTGACGCTGGCGGGCATGCTGGTCTTCCGCGGCCTCACGCAGATCGTGCTCGAAGGCCAGTCGCTGTCCCCGTTCCCCAAGGGCTTCCAGAACATCGCCCAGGGCTTCCTCCCCGAGGCCGGCCCGGACACGAACTACCACAACCTGACGCTGCTGCTGGGCGTGGGCGTCGGGCTGTTCCTGCTGTGGCAGGAGTGGCGGGACCGCCGCCGCCAGCTGTCGTACGAACTGGACGTGCTGCCGTACCCCCTGTGGCTGGGCAAGTGCGCGTTCATCGTCGGGGCCGTGCTCGTCGCCACGCTGATGCTGGCCAGCTACCGGGGCGTCCCGGTGGTCCTGCTGATCATGGCGGGCCTGCTGGTCGCCCTCGGCTACGTGATGCGCAACGTCGTCGTCGGCCGCCACGTGTACGCCCTGGGCGGCAACAGGGCGGCGGCCACGCTGTCCGGCGTGAAGGACAAGCGGGTCACGTTCCTGGTCTTCGTCAACATGGGCGTCCTCTCCGCCCTCGCGGGCTGCGTCTACGCGGCCCGTCTGAACGCGGGCGTCCCGAAGGCCGGCGAGATGTTCGAACTGGAGGCGATCGCGGCGGCGTTCATCGGCGGCGCGTCGATGAGTGGCGGCATCGGCACGGTGTTCGGCGCGGTCATCGGTGGCCTGGTGCTGGGGGTGCTGAACAACGGCATGTCGCTGGTGGGCCTGGGCACGGATTACCAGCAGGTCATCAAAGGGCTGGTGCTGCTGGCGGCGGTGGGCTTCGACATCTGGAACAAGCGGAGGGCGGGTTCGTAACCGGAATCTCCGCGTCCGCGACGAACCGGTCGACAGCCGCGTAACGACCCCGCCGGCCCCGGTGCCCCGCCGCTACGCTCACCGTCCGACCTCACAGCGGACGACAGGGGGAACGGGCCATGGCGCGACGGGCGTTACGGCAGGGCATCGCCGCACTCTGCGCGGGCGCGGCGCTGCTCGGCGCGGCGGGGTGTTCGTCCGGCTCGGACGGGTGGGAGGACGGGGAGGTCAGGCCGGATGCCGCCGACGCGGCGTGCCGCGAGGTCTCCGCCGACACCCTGGCGCTGCTGCGCATCAAACCGTCGAGGGGGAAGGTCTGCCACTGGATGACGGACCGGGCGTCGGAGACCGGGCAGACCCTGACCGTCAGCGTGGAGGCATACACCCCCGACCGGGAGAACGACGTGACCGCGACGGAGGCCGCCGCGTCGGAGTTTCCCCCGGACGAGGTGAGAAGGCTCGGCGGCGCCCCGGCCAGGAGCCTGCGGAAGGTGCCCGGACTCGGCGACGGCGCGGTCACCTACCGGGGCGGCCCGACCACCCACAAGCTCGTCGTGCGGCAGCGCAACGTCGTGGTGTGGGTCGAGGCGGGCACGGGGTACAAGTTCGACGACGCCGCCGCCGTGCCGCCGGCCACCGCCGAGACCGCCGTCCTGGCGGCGGCCCGGGAGGTCCTGGACGCCGCCGGCGCGCCGCTTGACGACGCCGAACTGCCGAAGCCCCCGGAGCCCGCCGCGGACGACGTGCGGCAGGTGAAGCCGCTGTGCGGGGCGCTGCGCGCCCAGGGGGCGCGGCTGATGCCGGGCGTGGAACCGTCGGCCGAGTCGCCTGCCGGCGACGAGATCCGCAGGTGCCACTGGCGCGGGGGCGATGGCGGCCCGGAGAGCCGGCTCTTCGTGGAGGCCGCGGCGTTCGCTCCCGGCACGCTCGCGGACCGCGACGGAACGACGGAGGCGGCGTACGCGCTCGACCAGGTCGCGTTCGGCAGCGAGCCGCTGGAAGGGCTGGGCGACGAGGCCCTCGTCCACACGGACCCGGAAGACGACAACCTCTACGTCCGCAAGGGCAACCTCCTGGTCAGGGTCTGGTACGTCGCCCCCGGCCCGGCCGCCGACCGCCGCGCCGCGGCGGAATCCACGGCCCGCACGGTCCTCGCCCAGTACGAGTGACCCCCCGAGCCCCCGCCCCGCAGGTACCTGACGTTCCTGCGGGGCGGGGTTCCGTGGCGGGGCCGGGTCAGCCGCCCAGGGTGTGGGCCTCGTACGACTCCGCCGACCACGGCGGGGCGTCCGCCGCCGGGGTCAGCGTCACCGTGATCTCGCGTTTGCCCGCCGTCGCACTCGCCGGGATCTGGTACGTGTCGTCCAGCCACCGGCGTTCCGCGTTGCCCAGCGGCTGGAGCCAGTCCGGCAGTTCCTCTCCGTCGACGGTCACCGCCGCGCGCTGGTACGGCTGCGCCTGGTCGCTCGTGCGGCGGAGTTCCACGCCCTCGTTGCCGCGGTCGACGCGCAGGGTGAAGCTGACCGGTGCCGTCGTGGCGCGGGTGTCCGCGGTGAGCTGCCGCGGGTGCTGCGCGTCGCCGTCGAAGACGGAGTCCAGAGAGGTGACGTCGCCGGGGGCGTCCGACGTGTAGGCGTGGGCCTTCTCGCTGCGGGCGTCGCCCACGTCGAGGGTGTCGGTCCGCGTGCCGGCCGGCTTCTTCTCGCCGTACCAGTACGCGGTCGTCGAGTAGTCCGCCTGCTTGTCGTTGACGAAGCCGTGCTCGATGTCGAAGTCGATCGACTGCGTGAACGGCACCGCGTCGTGGATCATCAGCCGGTACGTGCCCGTGCAGTCCCGCTCCGCCGCGCAGCCGGTGGGCGGGCCGAGGTGGGTGGGGTTGCCGTTGAAGGGCTGGGTGTAGGTGCCGCGGTTGAAGTACCAGCCGCTCTGGTAGAAGTCCTCGGTGCCGGTGCCGTGGATCTGCGGGGTGCGGGCGCCGTCGACGTACACGCGCTCGTCGCCCTCCAGGTAGTTGCGGTTCAGCTCGCCGGTCATGGTGTGGGTGACGCCGGTGAACTTGCCGGTGCCGCCCGTGGCCAGGAAGTCCCAGCTCTCCCCCGGCTCCGTCGGCCCGGCGTGGGAGGTGGCGCGGAAGCGGCCCGCGTCGCCGGAGGCGACGGCCTGCGCGTGGGTGCGGGACGCGGCGGTTGTGACCTCGGCGGTGCCCGCCGTGATCGCCGTGCCGGAGCCGTTGTAGAGCTCGACCTCCGCGTTCCGCGCGAACGGCATGGGCCACCACGAGGTGAGTTCGGGCCCGCCCGCGGCCTCGGCGTCGATGCCGTACATCAGGGCCCGTACGGGCGCGGTCGCGTGGCCGGAGCCGAAGAACTCGCCCAGCGGGGCGTCCACCGTGCGCTCGCCGTCGAAGGTCGCGCGCAGCCGCAGGCCCCGCAGGACCTCCTGGGCCGCGGCGAGTTCGGCGCGCTGGTCGTCGTCGAGGGGGTAGTCGTACGTGCGCACGCCCTCCCAGTTCGGCGACGTGATGGTGTAGCCGTGGGCGGTCTCGCTCGCCGCGTCGCCGACGTCCATCGTGTCGGTGCGGCGCGTCTCGCCGCCGACGCGGCTGTCGGCCCAGTAGGTGAACTCGTTGACGTCGAGGTCGGAGGAGACGAAGGCGTTGCGTACGGTGATCTCCGACTTCCCGGCGGTCAGTTCGGCCGGGACCTCGACGCTGTCCTCGGCCCACAGCCCGCCGCCGGCCTGCGGTGTCGGGCCCCAGGTGCCGGCCTCGCGGCCGTCGACGTACACCGTGGCGACCTGGCCCGCGATGATCGGGTCGTAGCGGCGGGTCAGCCGGACGCCCTCGTTCGCGGGGTCGACGGCGACGGTGAACTCGCTGCCGCCGCCCTCGCCGTACGCCCGGCCCTCGTCGGTCTCGCTGCGCGGCTCGACGTACGGGGCCTGCGGGAGCTTCAGGCGCAGCGCGGACAGGAGTCCGGGGCGGGTGGCGCGGGCGAGGGTCTGGGACTCGCCGGGTGCGAGGGAGAGCGCGGTGCGCCGGGTGCGGGCGCCGGGCAGGGCCGGCTTGGGGTCGGCGGTGCCGGCGGCGCGCAGCATGTCGACGACGTCGCGGGCGGGGTCGTCCGGGTCGAAGGTGCTGACGCCTTCGGCGTCGGCGAAGGTGCGGTACGAGACGTGGTGGAAGAGCGGGTTGTGCTCGGTGGTGATCCGCATCGACTCGCGGTACGGCATCGGCACCTCGATGACGACGCCGCCGGACGTCTGGTCGGCGTTGGCGACCAGCGGGCTGACGAAGGGGGCGCCGAGCTTGCCGTCGACCAGGTCCTGGAGCGGCGCGTCGACGACCTTCTCGCCGTCGAGTTCGATGGTGATGCGGCCCGTCCTGGTGACGTCGCCCTCGTCGCGGGTGAACCAGATGGCGCCGATCTCGCCGGCCCCGGCCTGCTCGGCGATGACGCAGCCGGCGGCGGTCGTACGCAGGCAGGAGTACTTGCCGTCGAAGCCGTCGTGCGCGTTGCCGCCGGTGCGGTCGTAGCTGGAGAACTGCTTGGTGTGCACGCCGGCCGGCAGGTCGGAGAGCCGGTCGAGCTGCCGGTACGTGTCCCACCCGACGGGTCCCTTGGCCGACGCCCGGTCCTGCCCCCGGTCCGGCCCGCCGCGCGGCTCGGGTGCCTCGGGCGCGGCCGCCGCCAGGCCCCCGGTCGCCAGCGCCGTCACCACGGCGAGGAGTGCGGCGACGCCGCCGCGTATCCGGCCATGTCTGTCCACGGTGTCTCCCAGGCTTCTCGAAATCGATTTCACGAGAAGCTAGAGGCGACCATGGGCCGGGTCAAGGGGTGCGTGAAGAAGAGGAGTTGTACGCGACGACTGTCAAGCCCCGCGGCAAGCAATCGATTTCACAGGCCGGGCGGCCGGCGTCAGGCCCCGTGCGACAGCCGGTCCAGCCGGTCGAGGTGCGCCTGCTCCAGGCGTACGCCCGCGGCGGCGACGTTCTCCTGAAGGTGGCCGAGCCTCGCGGTGCCCGGGATCGGCAGCACCACCGGGGAGTGCGCCAGCAGCCAGGCCAGGGCGACCTGCACGGGTGTGGCGCCGAGTTCACGGGCCACGGCGCCGATCACCCGGTACGGGGCCTCGGGGGCACCGGCGTCCGCCGCGCCGCCGTTTCCGGCGCCGTCACCGTCCGTGTCCCCGGCCGGCGGCAGCGCGCCCAGCACCGGGCGCCACGGCAGGAACGCGATCCCCGCCGCCGTACACGCCCGGAGCACCGCCTCGTGCTCCCGGTCGCCCACGCTGTACCGGTTCTGCACGCTCGCGACGTCCACCAGTTCCCGCGCCCGCGCCAGCTCCCCGGCGGTCACCTCCGACAGCCCCAGCCGCGCGACCTTCCCCGCCTCCTGCAACTCCCGCAGCGTGCCCAACTGCTCGGCGAGGTCCACCTCCGGGTCGATGCGGTGCAGTTGCAGCAGCTCGATCCGCTCCACCCGCAGCCGCCGCAGGGCGTGGTCGACCTGTTCCCGCAGCACCTCGGGCCGCCCGTCGAGCCCCCACTCCCCCGTCTCCGCGGAGCGCGCGACGCCGACCTTCGTGGTGATCAGAAGCCCCTCCGGGTACGGGTACAGCGCCTCGGCGAGCAGTTCCTCGTTCGCGCCGCCGCCGTACAGGTGCGCCGTGTCGATCAGCGTGACGCCCAGCTCCACCGCCCGCCGCGCCACCGCCACCGACTCCGCCCGCGCGTCCGCCGGCCCGGCCGGCAGCTGCATCGCGCCGAACCCGAGCCGGCCGACCTCCAGGTCCCCGCCGATCCGGAACGTCCCCGCCGAACCCGCCATACCCGCCGAACCTCCCGTCCCCGCCGTCATCCGCGCCTCACCCCGCGAACGGCGCCTGCGGCAGCCCGCGGCCCGCGGCCGGCAGCACCAGCACCGACCCCGCCAGCGGATGCGTGTCCGCCAGCGACGAGGAGGTGATGTACAGGTCGGTCAGCTCCGGCCCGCCGAACGCGCAGGACGTGGGGCGGCGTACGGGCACCTCCACCGTGCGGTCCAGGGTGCCGTCCGGGGCGTAGCGGCGGACGGCGGCGCCGTCCCACAGCGCGACCCACACGTACCCCTCGGCGTCCACGCACAGCCCGTCCGGCGAGCCCGGGGTGTCCTCGACGGCGGCGAACAGGCGCCGGCCCGTGACCCCGGTGCCGTCGGTGTCGAAGACGTCGATCCGGCCCGTGGGGGTGTCGGCGTAGTACATCAGCCGGCCGTCCGGGCTCCAGCCGGTGCCGTTGCTGACGGTGACGTCGTCCAGGACGACCTGCTGCGTGCCGTCGCCGGTGACGCGGGCCAGGGTGCCGCCGCCGGGGGCGGAGTCGTAGCGCATGGTGCCGGCCCACAGGGCGCCGTCGGGGGCGACCACCGCCTCGTTGCCGCGGCGGCCGGCGACGGGCTCGTGGACAAGCCAGCGGAACGCGCCGTCGGTGTCGTAGAGCCCGACGCCGTCGCGCAGGTTGACGACGTAGCCGGCGCCGCCGGCGCGCGGCCTGGCGGATCCGACGTGCTGCTCGGTGGTCTGCACGGTGCGCCGGCCGGTGGCCGGGTCGTACGCGTGGATGCGGGCGCCCAGGATGTCGACCCAGACCAGCCGCCCGGCCGCGGGGTCCCACACGGGCCCCTCACCCAGCTCGGCGCGCGTGCGTACGGCCACGTCCAGCATCGTCACCTGGCTCCTCCCCGGGTGTGCCCCGGCTCTCGTCTCCGGGTACGTCCCCGGCTGCCGTGTCCTGGTACGTCCCGGCCCGCTGCGCGCCGCCTGCGCCCCGGGGTCACGCGCTCCCCGCGCCCCGGTGGCCGAGGCGCCCGGACAGCCGGCCCGCGCCCTTCGCGGCCAGCTCCGCCAGCTCGTCCCTGCGCTCCCCGCTCCACCGGATCATCGGCACCGAGATGCTGAGCGCGGCGACCACCCGGCCCGCGGAGTCGTGCACCGGCGCCGCCACGCAGCTCACGTCGGGGTTGGACTCGCGCTCCTCGACGGCGATGCCGCGCTCACGCACCCCGGCGAGGTGGCGGCGCAACTCGCGTACGGAGGTGTGGCTGCGGTCCGTCATCGCGACCAGCGGCCGGCCCTCGGGCAGCCGCGCGTCGAGGGCCTGCTCAGGCAGCGAGGCGAGGAGCATCTTGCCGACGGCGGTGCAGTGCGCGGGCAGCCGGCGGCCGGTGGCGGAGACCATCCGTACCGCGCGGGTGCTGTCGACCTTCGCGATGTAGATGACGTCCGTGTCCTCCAGGATCGCGATGTGCACGGTCTCGTCGCAGGTCTCGGCGACCTCGCGGGCGACCTCGCGGCCCTCGGCGGCCAGGTCCAGCTGCTCGCCGAAGGTGCTGCCGAGCTGGTACGTGCGCACGCCCAGCCGGTAGCGCCCCGGCTGGCCGGGGACGGTGCCGAGGTAGGAGCGGGCGGCCAGGGTGGTGACCAGCTCGTGCACGGTGGTCCTGGGCAGGCCCAGCTTGCGGGTGATCTCGGGGGCGGAGAGCGTCGTGTCCCGGTCGAGGAACAGCTCTAGGATGTCGAGAGCGCGCGTCACGGCCGGTACGAGTCGCCCCATGCGCGCCCACCCACCCCATCGGAAGTCCGAAATCTCGACCAGTTATCGAAATGACGGACGCAGCGTAACGTCCGTCCTCACGGCGGGCAATGGGGGCCGGTTCAGAGATCGACGTGCATGCAGTGCAGGCCGACCAGGCCCGCCACGGGGTGGCGGAAGGCGCGGGGCTGGGTGCCGGTGATGCGGAAGCCGAGGGACTCGTAGAGCTTCACGGCGTGCACGTTGGTCTCGACGACCGCGTTGAACTCCATGGACAGGAAGCCGCGGGCACGGGCCCAGCGCAGGGAGTCCTCGCACAGCGCGCGGCCGGTGCCGCGCGCGAAGCGGTCCGGGTCGACCATGTAGCTCGCGCTGGCGACGTGGTCGCCGTTGCCCTGCCGGTTGGCGTTCATCTTCGCCGAGCCCACGATCAGGCCCTCGTCGTCGATGGCGACGGTCGTACGGTCCGGGGGCGGCGGCATCCACACGTCGCGGCCCTGCTCGGCGCTCATGTCCAGCGCGTAGGGATAGGTCTCGCCGGCGGCGACGATCCGGTGGAAGAAGGGCCAGATGGCGGGCCAGTCGTCGGCGGTGGCGTCCCTGATCAGCATGGGCCCAGCATGCCGGGCGGGCGGGAGCGGCGCCACCGGTTTCCCGGGCGGGCGGCTGCGCGCGGGGCGTAGAATGGCGACCCACTCGAATATCCGTACAAAAGGTGCGAAAGTAGCGGAATGAGCGACCGGGGAGGCACGGCGGCGTCGGTCCCGGCGGCCGGGGAATGGCCCGCGCCCGCGGCTCTCAGCATGGAGCTGAACCACATGGGCAGCTTCGACTGGGACCTGGAAGGCGGCCAGATGCACCTGGACGAGGCGGCCCTGCGGGTCTTCGACCTGCGGCCGGAGGAGTACGGCGGCGACCCGCAGCAGCTCAACTCGCGGGTCACCAAGGAGGAGAGCGCCCGGCTCGACGCGCTGGTCTCCCAGGCCATCGCGCAGGGCCGGCCCGCCTACAGCGCGTACCTGCGGGTGCAGGTACGGGACGGCTCCTCCCGCCTGGCGCACACCCAGGGCGCCATCCTCCGCGACGTCGACGGCCGGGCGCACCGCATCATCGGCATGGTCCGCGACGCCACGCTGGAGCTGAACTACTCCGCGCAGCAGTTCGCGCTGGACCAGGAGCGGCGCCGGCAGACGGGCGTCGTGCAGCAGACCACGGCGGCGCTGGCGAACGCCACCACCGTGCACGACGTGATCGGCGTGCTCGGCGGCGCGGAGGGGCTGGCCCGCCTGGGCGCGGTGAACATGGTCCTGGGGCTGGTGGACGCGGGGCGGATCCAGATCATCGCCATGGGAGAGGGTGCGGAGTCGCAGATCGCCGACTACGTCCGGGTGGACGACCCCGGGCTGCCGCTGAGCGAGGTCGTGCGCACGGGCCGGCCGCGGCTGGTGCTCTCCCGGGCGGAGTTCGCCGCCGCGTACCCGCGGCTCTACCCGTACGCGGAGTCCCTGGGCATCGACTCCGCCGCGTACCTGCCGCTGATCGCCGAGGGCCGCGTCATCGGGGCGCTCGGGCTGTCCTACCGCGGCAAGAGCGCCTTCTCGCCCGAGGAGCGCAACCTGCTGGTCGCGCTGAGCAGCGGCGTCGGGCAGAGCCTCCAGCGCGCCAAGCTGCACGACCGCGAACACGGCCTCGCCGAGGACCTCCAGCAGGCCATGCTGCCGCGCAGCATCCCCGAGGTGCCGGGCGCCGAGGTCGCCGTGCGCTACCGGGCGGCGCACGAGGGGCAGGGCATCGGCGGCGACTGGTACGACGTGATCACGCTGTCCGGCGACCGGGTCGGCGTCGTCATCGGCGACGTCCAGGGCCACGACACGCAGGCGGCGGCGGTGATGGGGCAACTGCGCATCGTGCTGCGGGCGTACGCGGGCGAGGGGCACGCGCCGGCCACCGTGATGGCCCGGGCCTCGGAGTTCCTGCACGAGCTGGACACCGAGCGCTTCGCCACCTGCACGTACGCGGAGATCGACCTGTCGACGGGCGCGCTGCAACTCGTCCGCGCCGGGCACATCGACCCGCTCGTACGGCACGCCGACGGCGGCTGCCGCGCGCTGTCCGTACCCGGCGGGCTGCCGCTCGGGCTCTCCGCGACGTTCGGCCCGCTGGACTACCCGGTGACAACCCTGGCCCTCGACCCCGGCGACGCGCTGCTGATGTGCACGGACGGCCTGGTGGAGGTCCCCGGCGCCGACCTGGGCGACGGCATGGCGCAGCTCATGGAGCTGGTGAGCACCGGGCCGGGCGACATCGCCGAACTGTCGGACCGGCTGTGCGAGGTGGTCGACGAGCGGCACATCCAGGACGACATGGCGCTGGTGATGCTGCGCCGCACCGCGGGCGACACCGCGCAGCCCGGCAGCCGGCTGCGCCAGTACATCCCGGCCTCCGACCCCGAGGCGCTCTCCGCCGCCCGGCACATGATCCGCAGCGCGGTGCGCTCCTGGGGCGCGGGCGAGCGCGCGGACGAGATCGAGCTGGTCGCCGACGAGCTGATCACCAACGCCCTGCTGCACACCGACGGCCCCGCGGTGGTGACGATCCGGCCGCTCGGCGCGCCCGGGTCCCGGCTGCGCGTCGAGGTGGAGGACCGCTCCAGCGCCCTGCCCCACCGCCGCGAACCGGGCGAAGCGGGCGTCTCGGGCCGCGGGCTGCTGCTCGTGGACATGCTGGCAGACGCCTGGGGCGTGGAGTCGCGCGGCAACGACAAGTGCGTGTGGGCCGAGTTCGGCTGAAAGCCTCCGCGCGCCACCGGCGCACGGCACCGGCGCGTACCGCACGCAGAGCACCGCACCGCGCCACCGGACGGTGACTACTTGTCACCTGGTCGACAAATTTTCGCCATCGATACGACACCGTGTCCTCGGCGTGTCGCGACCCCGCGGGCGCGGACTCCCCGGGCGTGGCAAAGCCCCCGCCGCGGCCTCCGCGACGGGGACGAATACCAGGTCAGCGACCGTCGAAGCTGATGAGCGGGACGTTGGGCTGCTCCGGCGTGGCGTTCAGCGCAGCCACCAGGCCGAGGGCTGCGCCCACGGCGAGAGCGGCGGCGGCGACGCTGGTCACCACGGCGGCTACCAGTCGGTTCTGCATGGACGCTGAGTGTGGGAGCAGCATTGACACCCTGTCAAGCACAGCCTTACGTTACCGACCCGTAGAACTTGCACCGCGGTGACAAAACCAGCGTCCCAAACCAGCCCCTGCCGGGAGTGCAGCATGAGCCGCCGAAAAGCGTCACCCCTGTCCCTCATCCTGCTGGGGTTGGGCGTCTTCCTGCTCGTGCTCGCCCCCATGCTCGCGTTCTACGTCGAGCCGCGGGCCAAGCTCAATCCCGTCGACATCGAATCGACGACCCGCTACGAGGGCACCGGGACCTTCTACGACACCGACGCGCAGAAGGAACGCGACAACCAGGAGCTGACGATCGTCCGGCGGGTGCTGGGGGACGTGGCCGCGAGCGACGACGACACCGCCGTCTGGGACGCCGCCACCGCCATCGACACCCCGCTGACACGGAAGGTCGACGACCCGCGGCGCGCGTTCCAGTTCACCACCGAGCGGTGGGTGATGGACCGCGAGACCAACGCGCCGGAGCACTGCTGCGGCGAGGACACCGGCGTCGACGGCAAGCGGTTCGGCGGCGACGCGTACCTGAAGTTCCCCTTCGACGTCGAGAAGCGCACCTACCGCTGGTGGGACAGCACCGCCCAGGACACCGTGGCGCTGGAGTACGCCGGCGAGAAGGAGATCCAGGGCTACACCGGGCTCGCCTTCACCGGCGAGATCGAGCCCGTCAAGACCGGCACCCGGCAGGTGCCGGGGGTCATGGTCGGGCTGCCCGACAAGGACCAGGTGTTCGCCGACGAGTGGTACGCCAACGAGAAGATCGAGCTGGTCGCCGACGAGCGCACCGGCCGCATCATCTACGCCTCCATCGCGCCGAAGAAGACGCTGCGCCAGCCCGGCGGCGGCACCGACGAGGTCACGCTGCTGCAGAGCGACGGGATCGAGTTCACCGAGGAGACCCAGAAGGAGCAGGTCGACCTCGCCGACGAGGACAGCAGCAGGCTGAAGCTGGTCGGCGAGACCCTGCCGGTCGTCGCCCTCGTGGCCGGATTCGTACTCGCCGGCGCCGGCGCCGTGCTGCTGGCCCGCGGCGGCCGGCCGGACGAGCCGGACCGCGACCGGGAGCCGGACGGCGTGCCGCCCCAGCCGGTCGCGGCCTGATGCCCCCCACCCCCCACCCACGTGGCGGGGACGCCGGTTCCCCCGGCCGGCGTCCCCGTCGCCCCCGTCCCCCCGACCGCCATGCCGCACCCCACGAACGGCCCTGAACCACCCGCCCGCACCCTGAGACGAGTTGGAGCGCCGATGCCCCAGCACGTACCCCCGTCCCTGGACGCGGACGCGCTCCGGCGTACGCACCCGCACCCGGCCGGCAGCGCCGGCATGCCCGCGAGCCGGGGCGCGGAAGGCCGCGACGCCGAAGGCCACGCGGCCCGGCGGATCACCTTCCTCGCCCGGCGCGACCTCGGCAACCCGGCAGCCGGCGGCTCGGAACTGCTCGTGGACCGGCTCGCCGGCGGCCTGACCGACCACGGCCACCAGGTGACGCTGGTGTGCGGGGGCCCGGCCGCGTACCGCGACTACCGCGTCGTCTCCGCGGGCGGGGACGCCGGGCACTTCCTGCGCGCGCGCCGCGCGCTGTCCCGCCACGTCGGCGGCACCGACCTGCTGGTCGAGGTCTGCAACGGCATGCCGTACCTGGCGCCGCTGTGGCACAGCGGCCCGTCGCTCTGCCTGGTCAACCACGTGCACACCGAGCTGTGGGCGATGCGTTACCCCGGGCCGCTGGCCCGGCTCGGCCGCCGTCTCGAACACTGGGCGCTGGCCGGCGCGCACCGCGGCAACCTCCTGGTCGCCGTCTCCTCGTCCACCGCCGCCGCGCTGCGCAACATCGGCGTCGACCCCAAGCGGATACGGGTCGTCCACAACGGCGTCGAGGACCCGGGCCCGCTGCCGCCGAAGTCGCCGGAGCCGCTGTTCCTGGCGATGGGCCGGCTGGTGGAGTACAAGCGCATCGACCTGCTGCTGCGGCTGTGGGAGCGGGTGCGCCCGGTCACCGGCGGCCGGCTGGTCATCGTCGGCACCGGCCCCGAGCGCGGCCGGCTCGAAGCGATGGCGGGGCCCGGCGTGACGTTCACCGGCCACGTCTCCGAGGGCGAGAAGCACCGCCTCCTCGCCTCCTCGTGGCTGCTGCTGCACCCCTCGCTCGTCGAGGGCTGGGGCCTGGTGGTGACCGAGGCGGCGGTGCGCGGCACCCCCGCGATCGGCTTCGACATCCCCGGCCTGCGCGACTCCATCCGCGACGGCGACACCGGCATGCTGGCCCGCGGCGAGAGCGCGTTCGCCGCGCACTGGTGCTCGCTGGCGCTGAGCGAGGAGCGGCGCGCCGCCCTCGGCACCGCGGCCCGCGCCCGCGCCACCCGGCTGAGCTGGGAGGCGACGGTACGCGACTTCCGCACCGTCGCCGACGAGGCGCTCGCGCGCGCCGGACGGCACGAGAAGCGGGGGGGATGACAGCAGTGCGGGACCCCTCCATACGGCGGTCGGTCGCCCTCTTCCGCGCCTTCATGAAGGAGCAGGACGACCCCGCCCGCGCCTACAGCCTGCTGGCGCGGGACGCGGCGGACCAGGTCGAGCGGATCACCCCGCTCAAGGACCGGCTCGTCGTCGACGTCGGCGGCGGCGGGGGCTGGTTCACGGAGGAGTTCCGCAGCCGCGGCGCCGAGGCGTACCTCTTCGACTGCGACGCGGGCGAGATGGCGGCCGGCTCGGACGTGACCACGGGTGCCGTGGTCGCCGACGGCTACCTGCTGCCGCTCGCCGACGGCGTCGCCGACGTCGCGTTCTCCTCCAACGTGCTGGAGCACGTGGCCGACCCCGAGACCTTCCTCAGCGAGCTGATCCGGGTCACCAAGCCCGGCGGCCTGCTGTACGTGGCGTTCACCAACTGGCTCTCCCCCTGGGGCGGCCACGAGCAGGCGCCCTGGCACTACCTGGGCGCGGACCGGGCGCGCCGCCGCTACACGCGGCGCGCCGGACGCGACCCCAAGCACACCCTGGGCGAGAACCTCTTCCCCATCCACATAGGCCCCACGCTCAAGGCGGTACGGGCCCGGGACGACGTCGAGGTCGTCGCGGCCCGCTCCCGCTACTGGCCCTTCCTCGCCGAGGCCGTCGTCCGTGTCCCCGGCGTACGCGAGTTCGCCACCTGGAACCTTCTTCTCATACTCCGGCGGTGCCCATGACCTCCACGCTCCCAGCCCAGCCGGCCACGCCCGGCCGGCCCTACTCACCGCCGCCCCCGACAGGGCCGGCAGGGGGGCGGCCGCCCGGGAGCCGGCGCAACTGGCGCTGGCCGCTCGGCTTCTGGGCGCTCGCCTTCGTCGCCTGGCTCATCCCCTCCGCGGGCAAGACGACGTTCGAGACGAAGCTCGGCGTGGCGGTCGACCCGTGGAAGTTCGCCGGCGACCTGGGCGAGCTGTGGCACGACCAGAACGGCTTCGGCGGCATCCACGACCAGTACTTCGGCTACGCCTTCCCGATGCTGCCGTACTACCTGCTGACGGACCTGCTCCAGATCCCGACGTGGCTGGCGGAGCGGCTGTGGCTGTCGCTCGTGGTCACCGCCGCGTTCTGGGGCGCGCTGAAGCTGGCCGACCGGCTGGGCTTCGGCACCTCGGGGACCCGGGTGCTGGGCGCCGCCGCGTACGCGCTGTGGCCCGTGTTCACCATCATCGTCGGCTCCACCTCCGCCGGTGCGCTGCCCGGCGCGGTGCTGCCGTGGGTGCTGCTGCCGCTCCTCGACGAGCGGCTGACCCCGCGGGTCGCCGCCGCCCGCTCGGCGCTGATCATCCCGTTCATGGGCGGCGTCAACGCCGCGTCCACGCTGGCGGCGCTGCTGCCCGCGCTGCTGTACGTGTGCACCCGCACCGGGCAGCGTCGCACGAAGCTGCTGGCGTGGTGGCTGCCCGGGGTGCTGCTGGCGTGCCTGTGGTGGATCGTGCCGCTGCTGCTCCTCGGCGTCTACGGCGAGAACTTCCTGCCGTTCATCGAGACCGCGCACAACACCACGACGACCATGTCGGCGACCGAGGTGCTGCGCGGCACCGGCAACTGGGTCGCGTACCTGAACTTCGGCGAGGAGTGGCTGCCCGGCGGCTGGACGGCCGCCACCGGCTGGCTGCCGATCATCTCCTCCGCGCTCGCCGCCGGCCTGGGCCTCGCGGGCCTGGCCCGCCGCGACCTGCCGGAGCGGCGCTGGCTGGTGCTGACCGCGATGACCGTCGCGCTGGTCACCATGGCCGGCTACGGCGGCGCGCTGGGCGCCCCGTTCTCCGGCAGCGTGCAGGACGCGCTGGACAGCTGGCTGAGCCCGTTCCGCAACATCTACAAGTTCCAGCCCGGCCTGGCCCTCGCGCTCGCGCTCGGCCTCGCGCACTTCGTCGCGGTCGCCGCCGAGCGCCGCGGCACCCGGGCAACGCCGCGGCGCAGCACATGGGTGCCCGCGGTCGCCTCCCTCGTGGTGCTGCCGGGCCTGCTGCTGCCGTACGCCAACGGCGACGTGCTCCAGCCGGGCGCGTTCGACAAGCTGCCCAAGCACTGGGAGCAGACGGCGGACTGGCTGGAGGAGTACTCCCCCGACAGCCGGGCGCTGGTGGTGCCGGCGACCGCGCACGGCACGTACGAGTGGGGCAAGCCGATCGACCAGCCGCTGGACGTGCTCGCCGAGTCCCGGTGGGCGCAGCGCGACTACGTGCCGTTCGGCACGGCGGGTTCGCGGCGCGCGATGGACGCCGTCGACCAGGCGCTGATGACCGGCGGCGAGGTGCCGGGGCTGCAGGCGTTCCTGGCCCGCGCCGGCCTGCACTACGTCGTCGTGCGCAACGACCTCGACCCCGACCAGGTCGGCTACGTCCCGCCGACCACCGTGAAGCAGACGCTGACGTCCTCCGGCTACGAGAAGGTCGCCGAGTTCGGCCCGGAGCTGACCGGCGGGCGCATCCCCGAGGGCACGCCGCTGCAGATCGAGGGCCTGTTCTCGCGCCAGCGGGCGGTGGAGATCTTCCAGCCGGCGAACGGCGAGGACCTGCGCCCCGGCCCGGCCGGCGCGCTCAACGCCGCCGACACCGCCGTCCTCAGCGGCGGCCCGGAGTCGCTGCTCCAGCTGTCCGCCGACGAGGGCTGGCAGGGCCGCCCCGCGGTGCTCGCCGGCGACGCCCACCCGGGCGTCGAGGAGCCGGCCGTCAAGGTGCAGGCGGACGGGCTGCGCCGGGCGGACACCCGGTTCGGCGTGGTCAACAACAACACCTCGTACACCTACACCGAGGACGAGAAGAACCCGTCCGAGAGCCTCCAGGACCCCGGTGACGAGCCGCGGATGATCGTGCCGGAGAAGGGTGCGGAGCACCAGACGACGGCCGTCCTCGACGGCGCCGCCTCGGTGACCGCGTCGACCAGCGGCAACTGGATGTTCCACCTGCCGCAGTTCGACCCCGTCAACGCCTTCGACGGCGTGGCGCAGACCGGCTGGGCCGAGGGCAACCCGGACACCTCCGAGGGCGAGTGGCTCCAGATCGACTTCACCGAGCCCACGAACCTGGAGGGCACGCTCGACCTGACGCCGCTGCCCGGCGCCGGCATCCGCCCCGAGCCCGTCGAGGTCGAGGTGGAGACCGCGCGCGGCAGCGAGGTCAGCACGCTGCAGGCCGGTGGCCGTACGCAGACCGTCAAGTCCCCCGAGGGGCAGGCGGAGTGGCTGCGGATCACCATCCGCAAGACCGAGGGCACCCGCACCGGCTTCGCCGGCGCCGGCTTCGCCGAGGTCGAGATCCCCGGCGTCTCGCCGGTCAGCCGGCAGCTCCAGCTGCCCGCCGACGCCAAGCAGGTCGCCGCGGACGCGGAGCAGGTCTCCCTGCACCGCGGCAGTGACCTCGGCGGCCTCAACCCGGCCGCGGCGGAGACGGGTCTGCAGCGGCGCTTCGAGTCCGGTGCGGGCGAGTACACCGTCACCGGCAAGGCGCTGCCCGTACAGGGGCAGGACCTCGACGCGCTGCTGGACGACCTCGGCGCGGCGGACGACGACCGGATCAGGGCCACGGCTGGCTCGACGCTGCCGCTGAGCCCCCAGCTGAGCCCGCGCAACCTGGTCGACAAGGACCTGACCACGGCCTGGATCGCGGGCGAGGACCAGTCTCTCTCGCTGAGCTGGCCGGAGGAGACGGAGATCAGCGAGTTCGTGCTCGCGCCCGCCGGCGGGCTGTCGGCCCGGCCGACGGAGGTCGAGGTGACCACCCCGACCGGGGCGCAGACCGTGGGCGTGGACGCCAACGGCTGGGTGCGGATCCCGCCGGTGACGACCGACCGCCTCGACATCAAGGTCACCGAGGCCGAGGCGCTGTCGGTGCACAACCCGTTCGCGGACCGCGACGTGCAGCTGCCCGTGGGCCTCACCGAGGTCTACGTCCCGGCGCTCGGCGAGGACGCGGAGAAGGACCTGCGCACCGAACCGGTCGACAAGGACGAGCCGTTCGAGCTGGAGTGCGGCCGCGGCCCGATGGTGTCCGTGGACGGGCAGCTGCTCAACACCCGCGCCGAGGGCACGCTGGGCGACCTCGTCGACCGCCGGCCGGTGGACATCGAGCTGTGCCCGGACGACGGCGAGAAGGCGGGTCCCGTACAGCTGGAGGCCGGCCGGCACGCGGTCGCCGCCGGCGACGGCGAGGCGCTGGCCGTCACCGACCTGACGCTGACCCGCGGCGAGCCCGCGGCGGCGGCGGAGGGCCGCGAGGTGGAGGCCACCGACTGGGCGGGCGACGAGCGTTCCGTGACCGTCGGCGAGGGCGAGGACGCGTACCTCACCACGTACGAGAACTTCAACGACGGCTGGAAGGCCACGCTGGACGGCGAGGAGCTGGAGTCGGTGCGGCTCGACGGCTGGCAGCAGGGCTTCCTGGTGCCGGCGGACGCCAGCGGCGAGGTGAAGCTGGAGTACAAGCCGGCCGCCTGGTACGACGCCGGGATCTTCGCCGGTGTCGCCGCCGTCCTGGCGCTGCTGGGCCTGGCGTTCGTCCGCGCCGGGCGGCGCGAGGCGGTCGCCGCGGAGCCGGCGCCGCCGGCGCCGGGCTGGGTGCTGGGCGCGCTGGTGCTCACCGCCGTGGTCGCCGTGGTGGCCGGTCCTTACGCGCTGATCGTGCCGGCGCTCGCGCTGCTGGCGCGGACCCGGGCCGGGCTGCTCGCGCCGCTGGCGCTGGTGGCGATGGCCGGCGCGGGTGTTGCGGCGCTGACCGGCGCGGGCGAGGCTGTCCGCATGGACGAGGGGGCCTTCAGCGGAGTGGCGCAGGCGCTCGCGGTGCTGGCCCTGGCCGCGGCGCTGGTCACCGCGGAGCGGCCGGAGCCGGCCGGGGAGGAGACCGGGTACGGCCCGGGCACCGACCCGGAGGCGGAGACGGCCTCGTTCCCGGCGTACGGTGCGGGGATCGCGGGTGCGGGTGCGGGTGCGGCCGGTGCCGCGGGCGGTCCGCCGCCCGGGCCCGGCGGGCCGCCCGGACGCACCGCCGTCGCGGCGGAGCCCGCCGCGGCGCCGCAGCCGGAGCCCGACCGGCCGACACAGCGCTTCTGGCGCCGCAGGTCGGCGGGCACGGCGGCCGCGGAGTCCGCCGCCGAGCAGACGCCGCCGCTGGGCACCGAGCGCGCCGCCGCGGGCGACTCCGCGACGCCGCCGCTGGGCACCGCCCAGGACGAGCCGCGCGACGCCTTCGTCCCCAAGCCTCCGATCCCGCTCAGCGGTACGGCGGAGGAGGGGGCCGGGGACGCGGACGGCGTCCAGGACACCCCGCCCGCGGACGCACCCCCCGCGGACACCCCGCCGGACGACGGCACGCCCGCCGACCGGCGGGAGGAGAACGGCAAGTGAACACCGGTGGGCGCCCCGCACCCGGGGCGCCCACCGCGAAGGAGAGGCGTAGATGACGGTGACGCAGCCCGCCCGGCCCGCCCCGGCGGCGCCGGGACGGGTCCCGTTCCCCACGGTGGACGAGGTCTCGCTGCACTGCACGGATCCGCTGGAGCCGGAGACCGTGCACATCGAGCTCCACTTCCCCGGGCGGTTCGAGCCCGAGCGGCTGCGCACCGCGCTCGCCGAGGCCGCGCGCCGGCACCCGCGGTTCCAGCAGCGCAAGGCCGGCAGCCGCTGGTGGCACCGCCGTTACCAGTGGCAGGTCACCGCGGAGGCCGACGTCGACCCGGTGTCGTTCCTGGCCGCGGGGCCCGGCGTGCTGGAGGCCGCGCGCGAGCGCACCATGACCGACTGCCCGCCGCTGGACGCCGCGCCGCCGGTCCGTATCGAGGCCGTCGAGACCGAGGACGGCGGCACGGTGCTGATGACCACCGTCAACCACACCGCCATGGACGGCCCTTCGTGCCTGCGGGTGCTGGCCACCGCCGCGGAGGCGTACGCGGGCGGCGGACCGCAGGCCCCGCCCGCCGGCGGTACGGGCTCCGGCGGTACGCGGCCGAAGGCCGCCCCCGCGGCGCCCCCGTCCCCGCCGCCCGCCGCGGGCCGCTCAGGGCCCACCCGCCCCGCGCGCATCGCCGGCGACACCTCCGCCCCCGGCACGGGCAACGGCCTCCTCCTCCTCGACCTGCCCGCCCCCCGCCGCACCTCCTACGGCGCCACCGTCAACGACCAGCTCCTCGTCGCCACCTGCCTGACGGCCGCCCGCTGGAACCGGGCGCACGGCGCCCGCACCGCCCCGGTCCGCCTGACCATGCCCGTCGACAACCGCGCGCGGGAGTCCGCCGGGATGCTGATCGGCAACGGCACCCGGCTGACCGAGGTCGGCTTCGACCCCGGGGAGCGCACCGACGCGGAGGCGCTGACCGGCGGCGAGTCGCCGGACCGGGCGGCCGTGGAGCGGCTGCTGCGCGCCACCATGGCCCGTACGCACGCGCTGAAGTCCGAACCCAGCCGCCCGCTGGGCCTGTACGGCGCGCTCCTCACCGCGCCGGTGCTGCCCGTCGGCGTACGCGGCGTGCTGGCCCGTACGCTGCGCAGCACCGCCGCGCCGCTGATGTCGACCACCCTGCTGTCCAACCTCGGCCGCATCGTCTACCCGCTGGACTTCGGCCCCGCCGGCCGCCCGAGCGCGGTGTGGGTCTCCGCCCCCTCCCGCATGCCGCGCGGCCTGGCGATCACCGCCGCGTCCACCGCCGGCCGGCTGCACCTGGCCATCCGCTACTCCCGCGCCCTCCTCGACCACGCCGCCGCCGTGCGCATCGGCGAACTGATGCAGCAGGGCCTCGCGGCCTGCGTGGAGGACACCGGAGCCGCGGGGGACCCGGCGTGAGCCGGACCGACGCTCCCGCCTCGCTGCGGGAGTTCTACGAGAACCCGGCCGTGCCCGTCGCCTCCGGCGACGCCCGCAGCCGGCGGCAGGCGCGGATGCTCGCGGACGCCCTGGGCCCGTTCCGTACCGGCGAGGCGCCCGCGGTCGTCGTGGACGTCGGGTGCGGCGACGGCTCCGCCGCCGCGGTGGCCGCCGGGGTGCTCGACGGCCGCCGCCCGGGCGGGCAGCGGATCGTCGCCGTCGACTGGTCGCACGACGCGCTGCGCCGCGCCCGGTCGCGGACCCGCGACGCCTCCCCCGGCACGCCGGTCCACGTCGTACGCGGCGGGCTGCCGGACGGCGCCGCGCAGCCCGCGGGGCTGCCGCTGGCCGACGGCAGCGCGGACGCCGTCCTGTTCAGCGAGGTCGTCGAGCACCTGGTCGACCCGGACGCCGCGCTGGACGAACTGCGCCGCGTGCTGCGGCCCGGCGGCCATCTGCTGCTCTCCACCCCCAACCTCGCGGCCTGGTACAACCGCGCGCTGCTGCTGGCCGGTGTGCAGCCGGTGTTCTCCGAGGTGAGCCTGCGCGGCATCCACGGCCGGCCCGGCAGCCAGGTCGTCGGCCACCTCCGGCTGTACACGGCCCGTGCACTGAGGGGTTTCCTCGCCGCCTCCGGCTTTACCGTGGAGAAGGTGGCCGGCGCGCCGTACCACGACGTGCCCCGGCCGCTGCGGCCGTTCGACCGCGCCCTGTGCCGGGCACCGTCGCTGGCCTCGATCCTGCTCGTCCACGCCAGGCGGGAGTAGCCGATGTGGTGGGGGGTTGCCGCGGCGCTGCTGGCGAACGTCTTCATCAGCTGCGGATTCGTGCTGGAGAAGCGGGCGCTGTCCGCGCTGCCGGAACTGAGCGTGAAGCGCCCGGCCCGGATGGTGCGCGTGCTGGTGTCCAGCCCGTTGTGGCTGGCGGGCTGCCTCAGCCTGGGGCTCGGCTTCGCCGCCCAGCTGGTCTGCTACCGCACGCTGCCGCTGGCCGCCGCGCAGGGGATCCTCGTCTCCGGCCTGGTGCTGCTGGTCCTGCTGTCGTCGCGGTTCCTCGGCGAGCGGCTGAGCGCACGCGAGATGGCGGGGGTGGCGGCGATCCTGCTGTCGCTGGGGATGATCGTGGTGTCCCTGGACAAGGAGGCCGACACGGTCAGCACGTCGGCGCCGGCGGGGCGGTTCCTGCTCGTCGCGCTGCCGTCGCTGGCCGCGGGGCTGTGGCTGTACCTGGCGGCGGAGCTGCGCGCGAAGCGGCGGCACCGGATCCCGACGACGGGCATCGCGTACGGGGTCGGGGTGGGCTTCCTCTACGGGGTCAGCTCGCTGACGATCAAGGGCGTCTCGGGTCTGGTGGACGGCTCGGACGTGCTCGGCACCGCGGGCGACCTGCTCACCTCGCCGTACCCGTACACGCTGCTCTTCACCGGCGCGGCGGGGCTGGTGATGTCGCAGGCGGCGCTCCAGCGCTGCCGGGCGTCGCTCATCGTGCCGGTGTGCACGACGGCCAACTGCCTGCACGCCGTCGCCGCGGGCACGTTCGTCTTCGGCGAGCCGCTGCCGGACGACGCGCCGCGGCTGCTGCTGCGGCTGGGCGGGATCGCGCTGGCGGTCTCGGTGCTGCTGACGCTGCCGCGGCACGACGAGCCGGGGCCGGCGGAGCCGCCGCTGCCGGAGCCGGCGGACGACGGGACGCCCGAGCCCGTACGCGACGGGAGGCCGGCGGCCGTACGCGCCGAACGGCCCGGTCCCGTACGCGGCGAAGACCCCCGCTCCGTGCCGGAGCCCGATCCGCCCGACCCGCCCGGCCCGCCGGAGCGGCAATCCGCCGCCCTGCCGCCCGCCCCCGTACCGACCCCCCACCGTGGAGGACCCGTCCCGTGAACCCCGACGACCCGCTGCTGAGAATCCTCGTCTGCCCGCTCGACAAGGGCCCGCTGACCCTGCTGGACTCCGGCGACGCGCTGTACAACCCGCGGCTGCGGCGCCGCTACCCGGTGCGCGACGGCATCCCGCAGTTGCTGCCGGCCTCCGGCGAGGCGGTCTCCGACGAGGAGCACGAGCGGATCACCGGCGGCCTCCAGCCCCAGCCGTAGGCCCCGCTCCGCCACGGGCGGCTCTACTCCGCGGGCGCGTCGCGGAGGCGGACACCCTTGTGCCGCAGCCACGGCTCCGGGTCGATCCCGGAGCCGAACTGCGGCGTCACCCGCACCTCGAAGTGCAGGTGCGGACCGGTGGAGTTGCCGGTGGTGCCGGCCAGGCCCAGCGGCTGGCCGGGGAAGACCCGCTCGCCGGGTTTCGCGCGGACCTCGGACAGGTGGGCGTAGAAGGTGTAGTACCCGTTGTCGTGCCGGACGGTGACGGAGTTGCCGAAGGCACCGTCGCAGCCGATCCGGTACACCGCGCCGTAGCCGACGCTGCCCACCGGCCTGCCCTCGTCGACGGCGAAGTCCAGGCCCGTGTGCCGGGAGGACCACATGCCGCCGGCCTGGTCGAAGCGCGAGGAGAGGGTGTAACGGCCCACCGGCGCGGTCCATTTGCGGCCGGCGAGCGCCTTGCCGTCCGTGCTCGGCGTCACGGCCCGGGAGCGCTCGGCGCGCGGGCAGCCGGAGCTGCGCGAGCGGGCGGTCCGCGCGCTCTCCAGCTTCTCCAGCCGCCCCTGGGCGCGCTCCAGCTTGCTCTCGATGAGCCGCTTCACCCGTGCCTGCGTGCGCAGTTCGGCGTGCAGGTCGGCGAGCGCGACGGCCTTGCGCTCCCGTTCGTCCGCGAGCCGCCGCTCGGCCTGCTCGGCACGGTGGTAGAGGCCGGCGGCGGCCTGTTCGCCCTTGTCGAGCAGGAAGACCTTGTCGAGCAGGTCCTCGGGGGTCCGGGAGAAGAGCAGCTGGGCGGTGGGGCCGAGGCCGCCGGACTGGTACTCGCGGGCGGCGAGCTGCCCGATCCGGCCGCGCAGCTCGACGAGCCCGCGGTGCTTGGCGCGTACGGCGCGCTGCAGCTCGGCGATCTTCACCCGCTGCGCGGCGGACGCCCGCCGGGCGGCCTCGTAGCGCTCGGTGGCCGCGGCGGCGTCGCGGAAGAGCCGGTCGACGGTGCCGCGCACGGCCCGTGCCCCGGCCTTGCCGTCGGTGCCCGGGTCGGGGCGGGCGGCGGCGTGCGGGGCGACGCCGGCCGGGACGGCGAGGGCGACGCACAGGGCCGCGGCCGCTCCTGTTTGTGTGATAATTCGTCGCATCGGTCGAAATTACTGCGTTGTCGCGCGCCGTTGCGCGGGAAACGCGGGAGCGCCGGTGTATATCGCCCGTCCGGCCGAGCCGCGCCGCCCGCACGCTCCCCCGGCCGTGGTACGCCGCACCCCGCCGGCCGGCGCGCCGGCGGGCGGGGTGCGGGTCAGGATGAAGCCGTCGTGCGGACCTACTTCACCGAGCCGGCCGTCAGGCCCGAGACGACGTGCCGC
>NZ_JAINRD010000022.1 GCF_020400605.1 Streptomyces aculeolatus
CGCGGCGGGGGGGGGGGGGGGGGCGCCCCCCGTGGGGGGGCCCCCCCCCCCGGCGCGTCGGGAGGGGCTCCTCCGGTGCGGTGCGGTACGGACCGGCCCCGGGAACGCGCGAACCCCGGCCGGCGGGTGCCGGCCGGGGCGAAGTGCCGTGTCGCGTGTGCTGCGCCGGTTCTACAGGACGTCGACGTCGTAGGCGTTCAGGGCCTCGACGACCGGCTGGTAGAACGTCGTGCCGCCGGAGGAGCAGTTGCCGCTGCCGCCGGAGGTCAGGCCGACCGCGGTGCTGCCGGTGAAGAGGGCCCCGCCGCTGTCGCCGGGCTCGGCGCAGACGTTCGTCTGGATCATGCCGTACACGATGTCGCCGCCGCCGTAGTTGACGGTGGCGTTCAGGCCCGTGACGGACCCGCCGTGCAGCCCGGTGGTGCTGCCGCTGCGCTGGACGGACTGGCCGACCTGCGGGTCGGCGGCGCTGGTGATGTCCTGGTACTGCCCGTTGTACAGCGAGACCCGGCCGTCCGCCGCGGACGGGTTGGAGTGCCGGATGATGCCGTAGTCGTTCGTCGGGAAGCTGGTGCCCGCCGTGGTGCCGATGCTCCACGAGCTGCCGATGTTGGTGCAGTGGCCGGCGGTCAGCGCGTACCTGGTGCCGTCCGCGCCCGCGACGTTGAAGCCGAGGGAGCAGCGGGCGCCGCCGGTGGTGATGGCTTCACCGCCGGCGATGTACTTGGTGAACTTGCCGTTGGTGCGCTGGACGTCCACGGCGCCGGCATTGTCGCCGGCCGCCTCGGTGATCCGGTCCACCTCGGCCTGGGAGACGGTGCTGTCGACCGTGACCACGACGGTGTCGCTGGCGCGGTCGACGTACCAGGCGCTGCCCGCGACGTCCGCTTCGCCGACCGCGAGGTCGACGGACCGGAGCTCTGCCGCGCTGAACGATGAGGCTTCCTGTGCGTTCGCACCCGCGGGCAGCGCGAGCGCTGCCACGGCGGCGAGGCCGGCGGTCGCGGTGATCAGCCGCAGTCTGCCGCGGGAAGCCCCGGTGGGGGTGGTGCGATGCATCTTCACAGATGTCTCCTCTGGTTTGGGGGAACCAGGACTCGTGGTGACGAGCCCGTGAGACACCGTCAGCGGCGCGACTTTTGCCGTGCCCCTGACACGTCGTAGGGGAGTCTTAGGCACCCGGCGGCGAAGCGCAAGACCGCCCCCGGCCCCGGCACGCCCCGCACGCCCCGCCCCCGCACCCCCACCCCACGCACCCGCCCCCACCGCACGCCCCGCGCACCCGCCTTCGGCGCGCACCGCGCCGCACACGCCGGCAAATGCCCGCCCGAGCCCGCCCGGTGACCTGCACCTCATGAAGTGCGGCCGTTTTCACCCCCACTTCATGAGGCACACATTCCCCTCCGCAACACCGGCGCGATGTATTGCACAGACGACCGGAAACAGAATGGCAATACCTTGCCAGGCGTCCGTGCCAAGCCCCTCACTCGTGTTGAAAGGACCCTGCCGACAGATATGGTGCAAGGGCAGGTCCGGATCTGTACAAGGCGGAAGGAGGCTCGTCACGGTAGTGCGCGTTTCCATCCGATCTTCCACCGTGGCCGCACCTCCGGTGCGGAACTTCCGCATCCCGAGTACGCGGCCGGAGCCACGGTTTGCCTGCGGCGCGCCAAGACGGGTCTGGAATTACACCCGGACCGGCTGAGCCGTACACGGCCATGCAATTCACCGGCCACGGAATTGCGCGGAACCGGCCGGAACCGGAATCGCCTTCGAAACCCGTGCGACCGGCCGCAGCGACCGTATTCAGGACGACGGAGTCCGTACGGCGCGTGTCCTGCCAACCCGCCACCCGAGTAAAGGAAAGCGAGACCACTAATGCCCAGTGACAAAGAGGTGCGCGACCACAACCGCGCCATCGTCGACAAGTACATGCACTGCCGCGGGCAGGACCGCCTGGAGCGGCACCTGCTGTTCACCGAGGACGGCACCGGCGGCCTGTGGACCACCGAAACCGGCGAGCCCATCGTCATCAGCGGCCGCGACACCCTCGGCGAGCACGCCGTCTGGTCCCTGAAGTGCTTCCCCGACTGGGCCTGGATCAACATCGAGATATTCGACACCCAGGACCCCAACCGCTTCTGGGTGGAGTGCGACGGCGAAGGCAAGATCCTCTTTCCCGGCTACGAACCCGGCCACTACCGCAACCACTTCCTCCACTCCTTCCTCTTCGAGGACGGAAAGATCAAGCAGCAGCGCGAGTTCATGAACCCCTGCCAGCAGTTCCGCGCCCTGGGCATCGAGGTGCCCTCGGTACGCCGCGAAGGCATCCCGACCTGACCGCTTCCGGCCCACCGTCCGCGCACCTCGACAGCACACCGCAGGGGGACAACGTGCCTAGCTCAGTCCAGGACTTACACGCGAGACCCGCACTCCAGCAACCCGTGTGGGAGGACACCGGCCAGGTGCGACGGGTGCGCGAGGCCCTCGCCGCCGCGCCGCCACTCGTCAGCGACGACGACGCGGCGCGGCTGCGGCGCGCCCTCGCCGAAGTCGCCGAGGGACGCGCCCACCTCATCCAGGCCGGCGACTGCGCCGAGGACCCGGCGGAATCCACCCCGTACCACGTACGGCGCAAGAGCGCCCTCCTCGACGCCCTCGCCGGCACCGCGGCCGACATCACCGGCCGCCCCGCCCTGCGCATCGGCCGCATCGCCGGACAGTTCGCCAAACCCCGCTCCAAGCCCGTCGAGCAGGTCGGCGACACCACCCTGCCCGTCTACCGGGGCCACATGGTCAACGCCCCCGAGCCCGACGCCCGCGCCCGCCGCCCCGACCCGTCGCGCATCCTCACCTGCTTCGCCGCCGCCCAGGACGTCGTCCGCACCCTCGACACCGTCAACGCCGGCCGCGCCGACGCCGAACGGATCTGGATCAGCCACGAGGCGCTCCTCCTCGACTACGAGACCCCGATGCTGCGCCCCACCGCGACCGGCGGGCAGTACCTCGCCACCGCGCACCTGCCGTGGGTCGGCGAACGCACCCGCCAGCCCGGCGGCGCCCACGTCGGACTCCTGGCCGACGTCGCCAACCCCGTGGCGTGCAAGATCGGCTCCGGCACCACCGCCGACGACATCACCGAACTCGCCGCCCGCCTGGACCCCGAACGCAGCCCGGGCCGCCTCGTACTCATCGCCCGCATGGGCGCCGGCTTCGTCACCAGCCGCCTGCCCGCCCTCGTCCGGGCCGTCCGGGCAGCCGGACACCCGGCCGTATGGATCTGCGACCCCATGCACGGCAACACGATCACCGGTCCCGACGGGCAGAAGACCCGCCTGATGGGCACCATGCTCGCCGAGATCCACGGCTTCTGCGCCGTCCTCGACACCACCGGCGGCACCAACGGCGGCCTCCACCTGGAAACCACCCCGGACCAGGTCACCGAATGCGCCACCGACATCGCCGCGATCGGCTCCGCCCGCCGCCGCACCACCTTCTGCGACCCCCGGCTCAACCCGGGCCAGGCCCACCGGCTCGTCGCCGCCTGGGCCCGCACCCGCTGACGGCGACACCGGGCACCCGGCACCCCGGACCCCGGGCCGCGCGGCCCGGCCCCACCACCCCGCGCACACCACCGCACCCTGAAAGGAGCCCCACCGTGGTCGGCATACCCGCCATCGACCCGTACGAGCTGCCGACGGCAGAGACCCTGCCGGCCAACCTGGCGGCGTGGACCCCCGACCCCGCCCGCGCCGCGCTCGTCGTCCACGACATGCAGCGCTTCTTCCTGCGCCCCATCCCCGAGCCGCTGCGCTCCCAGCTCGTCCACAACGCCGCGCTGCTGCGCAAGCGCGCCGCCGAACTCGGCGTCCCCGTCGCCTACTCCGCACAGCCCGGCGGCATGACACCCGAAGAACGCGGCCTCCTCGTCGACTTCTGGGGCCCCGGCATGCGCACCGCGCCCGAGGACCGCGAAGTCGTCCCCGAACTCGCCCCCGCCGAAGGCGACTGGCTGCTCACCAAATGGCGCTACAGCGCCTTCTTCAACTCCGGACTCCTCGACAGGCTGCGCGCCGAAGGCCGCGACCAGCTCGTCCTCTGCGGCGTCTACGCCCACGTCGGCGTGCTCGCCACCGCCGTGGACGCCTTCACCCACGACATCCAGGTGTTCCTCGCCGCCGACGCCGTCGCCGACTTCGGCGCCGCAGAGCACCGCATGACCGTCGACTACGTGGCCAAGCGCTGCGGCATGGTCCTCCCGAGCGCGGAGATCTTCGCATGACCACCCCGGCCGGCCCCCACCCGGACCCCGCCGGCCCCGGCACCGCACTCCTCGACCGGCTCCTGACCGGCCCCCCGCCGCCCGCCTACGCCCTCCTCCACCGCCCCGAGAGCGGCACCCCCGGCACCGTCGACGTACTCCTCGGCGACGTCACCCACCCCCCCGCCCTCGCCGGCCTCCCCCTGCCCGACCCCGCGGCCCCGCCCGCCGCCACCGCCCACCGCACGCTCCTCGTCGTGCCCTACCGCCAGCTCACCGAACGCGGCTTCGCCGCCCCCGACGACGGCGCGCCCCTCATCGCCATGAACATCACGGAACAGGCCGCCGTACCCCTCGCCGACACCCTCGCCCGGCTCCCCGACACGCCCGCCGCCCTCACCGGCCACCGCTTCGACCTCTCCGACGACGAGTACGCCGACGTCGTACGGCGCGTCGTGACCGACGAGATCGGCACCGGCGAAGGCGCCAACTTCGTCATCAAACGCACCCTCCTCGCCGACGTCGGCGGCGACCCCGCCCGCGCCGCCCTGACCGTCTTCCGCCGCCTGATCGCGCTCGAACCCAGCGCCTACTGGACGTTCGCCATCCACGCCGACGGCCGCACCTTCGTCGGCGCCACCCCGGAACGGCACCTCTCCGTCCACGAGGGCCGCGCCGTGATGAACCCCATCAGCGGCACCTACCGCTACCCCGCCGGCGGCCCCACCCTCGACGGCCTCACCGCCTTCCTGCGCGACCGCAAGGAGACCGACGAGCTGTACATGGTGCTCGACGAGGAACTGAAGATGATGTCCCGCATCTGCCCCGCCGGCGGCCGGGTCACCGGCCCCGCGCTGAAGGAGATGGCGCGGCTCGCCCACACCGAGTACTTCATCGAGGGCCACACCGCACGCGACGTCCGCGACGTCCTGCGCGAAACACTCTTCGCCCCCACCGTCACCGGCAGCCCCGTCGAGAGCGCCGCCCGCGTCATCGCCCGCCACGAACCGGACGGCCGCGGCTACTACAGCGGCATCGCCGCACTCGTCAGCGACGAACCCACCGGCAGCCGCACCCTCGACTCGGCCATCCTCATCCGCACCGCCGACATCGCCGACGACGGCCGCCTCTCCCTCTCGGTCGGCGCCACCCTCGTACGCCACTCGTCCCCCGACGGCGAATCGGCGGAGACCCGCGCCAAGGCCGCCGCCCTGCTCGACGCCCTCGGCGCGGACGGCGCCGCGGAACAGGTCACGCCCCCGTCGGACGCCCCCCGGTTCGCCGACCACCCCGCCATCCGCGACGTACTGCGCGGCCGCAACACCGGCATCGCCGACTTCTGGCTCGCCGACACCGCCGCCCGCCCCCCGGCCGTACCCGCACTGGAGGGACTGAAGGTCCTCGTCGTCGACGCCGAGGACACCTTCACCGCCATGATGGTCCAGCAGCTCGAAGCCCTCGGCCCCACCGCCGAAGTACGCCGCTTCGACGAGCCCTACGCCGTCGACGGCTACGACCTCGTCGTCATGGGCCCGGGACCCGGCGACCCCCGCGCCACCGCCGACCCGAAGATCACCGCCCTCGACACCGCCGTCGCGGGACTGCTCCACCACCGCACCCCGTTCCTCGCCGTCTGCCTCAGCCACCAGGTACTCAGCCTCCGCCTCGGCCTCGACCTGGTCCGCCGCAGCCGGCCCAACCAGGGCGTCCAACGCGCCATCGACCTCTTCGGCCACCGCGAACACGTCGGCTACTACAACACCTTCGCCGCCGTCAGCCCCGCCGACGACCTCGACATCCCCGGCACCGGCGAAGTCCGCGTCAGCCGTGACTCCGCCACCGGCCAGATCGACGCACTGCGCGGCCCCCGCTTCGCGTCCTTCCAGTTCCACGCCGAATCCGTCCTCACCGTCGACGGCCCCCGCCTCATCGGCGACGCCCTCCGCCACGTGACCGGCAGGTGAGGCACCCCACACACCGCACCGACCCCGACAGCGAGGCCCACCGACGAACCCGTATCCGCCCGTCAGGAGTGCCGTACATGCCCGAACTCGACTACATGCTGGTGGACGCCTTCTCCCGCAGGCCGCTGAACGGCAACCCCGTCGCCGTGTTCCTCGACGCCAGGGAACTCACCCCCGACCTCATGCAGCGCATCGCCCGCGAGATGAACCTCTCCGAGACCACCTTCGTCCTGCCTCCCGCCGAAGGCGGCGACGCCCGCATCCGCATCTTCACCCCCGTCAACGAACTGCCCTTCGCCGGACACCCCCTGCTCGGCACCGCCGTCGCCCTCGGCGAGACCCGCAAACAGGACGACCTGCGCCTCGAAACCGCCATGGGCGTCATCCCCGTCCAGCTCACCGACGACGAAGGCGCCGTCAAGGTCGGCATGCGCCAGCCCCACCCCGTGTGGGAGCCCTACGCCGAGGCCGAAGAACTCCTCGCCGCCCTCGGCGCCGACACCTCCGTCGCCCCCGTCGAGGTCTACCGCAACGGCCCCCGGCACGTCTTCGTCGGCCTCGAGAGCGTCCCCGCGCTCTCCGCGCTGCGCCCCGACCACCGGGCGCTCTCCGCGTTCCCCGACATGGCCGCCAACTGCTTCGCAGGACAGGGCCGGCAGTGGCGCGCCCGGATGTTCTCACCCGCGTACGGCGTCGTCGAGGACGCCGCCACCGGCTCGGCCGCCGGCCCCCTCGCCATCCACCTCGCCCGGCACGGACTGGCCGCCTACGGCGAACAGGTCGAAATACTCCAGGGCGTCGAAATGGGCCGGCCCTCCCTGATGCTCGCCACCGCCGACGGCCACGGCGACCGGATCAACTCCGTCCACGTCGGCGGCAACGGTGTCACCGTGGGCCGCGGCACCCTCTTCCTCTAGACCCAGGTCGCCCGGCGGGCGGCCACCGCAGAAAGGCACGAGATGCACACCAGCCGGTTCGAAAGCCTCACCGTCGAGAACGACCCGGACTTCCCCGAGTACGACGAACCGCCCGCCGACCCCGTGGGCCTCCTCCAGCGCTGGCTCGACCGCGCCACGGAACTCGACGTCCGCGAACCCAGGGCACTCGCCCTGGCCACCGCCGACAAGCGCGGCCGGCCCTCCGCACGCATCGTCCTCGTCAGCGCCGTCGACGAGCGCGGCGTCCTGTTCACCAGCCACGCCACCAGCCGCAAGGGCCGCGAGATCGAGGAGAACAACTGGGCCGCCGGAGTGCTCTACTGGCGCGAGACCGGCCAGCAGATCAAGATCTCCGGCCCCGTCGAACCCGTGCCCGTCACCGAGTCCGACTCCCTGTGGCAGTCCCGGCCCGTCCCGCTGCACGCCATGACCGCGGCATCCCGGCAGAGCGAACCGCTCGCCGACCCGGCGGCGCTGCGCGCCGAGGCCGAACGCCTCGGCGCGGACGGCAAGCCCCTCGACCGCCCCGAGCGCTTCTACGGCTACCGGCTGCAGCCCCACGACGTCGAGTTCTGGGCCCACCGCCCCGACCGGCTCCACCTGCGGCTGCGCTACGACCGCGACGGCGACGGCTGGACCTCCGTCCGCCTCCAGCCGTAGCCCGCACGGCAGGCGGCCGCCGGTGCACGCCCGCGGCCGCCATGCCCGTACGACGGGGAACAGGCGCTCGCCCGGCCGGGCCGCCAGCGCGAACGGCGCGGGCGGCCGGCGCCCCGGATCCCTCCGGGCCGCCGGCCGCCCGCGCCGCGTCCGGCTCCGCGCGACCAGCCCGGCCTCAGCCCTTCGCCGCCTCGATGATCGCGGCGTGCGGCGAGACGTGCAGCACCCGGGACGACGCCAGCCCCGCCTTGCGCATCAGTTCCTCGTACTCCGCCTGCGTCCGGCCCTTGCCGTTCAGCACGGTCAGCATCGTCATGTCCACGGTCTTGCTCGGATGCGGCTCGTTGCCCTCCGGCACCAGCGCGTTGACCATGAGCAGCCGGCCGTCGTCCGGCATGGCGCGCCGGCACATCTCCAGGATCTCCACACACTTCTCGTCCGGCCAGCTCGCCAGCACATGCTTCAGGATGTAGACGTCCCCGCCCTCCGGCACCGCGGAGAAGAAGTCGCCGCCCACCGCACTCCACCGGCCCGACAGCTCCGGCTCGTCCAGCACATGCCCGGCCACCACCGGTTCGAGATCCATCAGCGTGCCCTCAAGATGCGGATTGCGCCGCAGAATGGCACGCAACTGCCCGCCGCGGCCACCGCCGACGTCCACCACCCTGCGCGCAGAACCGAAGTCGTACGCCGCGGCCACCTGATCGCTCAACCGCTCCGAGAACGACGCCATACTCGTGTCGAACTTCATGCCCAGCTCGCGATTCGCGAACAGATACTGGTAGAAGGGCATGCCGAAAGCGGCCTCGAAAGGATTCCCACCCGTACGCAACGCGTCGATGAGCCCCGCCGCCGACCGCAGGAAGATGTCGTGGCCGTGCACATCCACGTAGGCGCGCATCGACCCCGGCACATCGTCACGCAGCAACCCCGCAAGCGGCGTCAGCGCGAACCGGCCGTCGTCCTCCTGCCGGAAAACCCCGTGCGCCGCCAGATAGCGCAGCACCCGCGCCAGATGCGAGGCGTCCAGCCCCGCCTCCGCGGCCAGGTCGTCCGCACTGCGCGGACCGTCGGCCAGCAGATCCGCGATCCGCCAGTGCGCCGCCGCGTGCAGCGCGGCGGACCGCAGATAGCCGACCGATAAATCAATCAACTGCTCGGTGAGATCGGTAGATTCGTCCATGCGCACACCCTAGGTCCCGGATGCGACCGCCGACAGGCGCCGTCACCAGCAGGTTCCTGCTACAGCCCAGCCGGGCGGCCGGGCACGCCTACCCGAAATCGATACCGAGACCGCTGAGATCCGCCTTGATGTCGATCGCCGTGATCCTGCCGTTCTCCGTCGAGAAACAGAACGCCACATGAGGCTTCCCGTGCACGAGCCACACCAGTCCCGCCGCACCGTCGATCCACGCCGGTGTGGGATTCCACGTCCGCCCCGCGAACACGCGCGTCACCGCATCCGCACCACGGATCTCCGACACGTCCGAGATCGGCTGCATCCCGCGCATCCCCGCCTCCAGACTCATCCGCACCGCCACCGAATCCGTACGCAACACGATGTCCGGATCCAGCATCGCCAGCAGCGCCTCGAAATTCCCCTCCCGGGACGCCGCCAGAAAGGCCGTCGCCAGATCCGACTTCCCCGGCGCGAAAGAACCCCCGGCGTCGTACACGCCGAAAGTCTCCCCCCGCCGCTCCGTCGGCGTCGACTGCCGCACGCGGCGCCGCGCCCGGCTGGCGAGCTGCCGCGCCGCGGCGGGGGACCGGTCGACTATCGTCGCGATCTCCTCGAAGGGCACCGCGAACATGTCGTGCAGCACGAACGCCAGCCGCTCCGCCGGCGTCAACGTGTCGAGGACCACCAGCAGCGCCAACCCGATCGAGTCGGCGATGACCGCCTCCTCCTCCGGATCGTCCGGCGGCACGTCGTCCCGCGGACCGTCCCCTTCCGTCGTGTCCACCAGCAACTCCGACCGCGACTTGCGGGACTTCAGCATGTTCAGCGACACCCGGGCGACGATCGTCGTGACCCAGCCGCCCAGGTTCTCCACCTTGCCGAGATCCGAGCGGCTGAGCCGGATCCACGCCTCCTGGACGGCGTCGTCGGCCTCCGCGACCGAACCCAGCATCCGGTACGCCACCGCGCGCAACCGCGGCCGGTCGCTCTCGAAGCGCTCCGCCAGCCAGTCCTGTTCCTTCGTCAACGCCCCGGTCCTCTCCCCGCACGCAGTCATGTATCTGACCGGCCGCAACACCCCGATGTGACGAGCCCGCGCCGGGACCGGCGGACGCCGGCCCGGGCTCCCGCCCCCGCTACCGTGACCGGATGCGTGAAACCCCCGAAGAACTCCGCCGGCTCCAGGAACTCCTCGACACCTCCCTGACCCGCTCCACCGGCCACCTGCGCTCCATCATCAGGACCGACCGCACCCTGACCGCGGAACAGCTCACCCGGGTCCTCACCGGCATCTGCACCCTCGCCCTGTCGACCGTGACCGCCAAGGGCGAACCCCGCATCAGCGGTGTCGACGGCCACTTCCTCCACGGCACCTGGTACTTCGGCACCGCCCGCACCGCGGCCAAGGCCCGGCACCTCGCCGCCCGCCCCGCGGCCAGCGCCGCGCACATGCGCGGCGAGGAACTCGGCGTCTTCGCCCACGGCGACGCGGTCACCCTCAACCCCGAGGACGGGGAGCCCGACCCCGAATGGCCGGAGCTCCTCGCGTACTTCAAGGACGTCTACGGCGAGAACGCCTTCCGCTGGGACGAGGAGGTCGTCTTCTACCGGCTGAGCCCGCACTGGATGACGGTCTTCGCGCCGGACGCGGCCGCACCCGGCGCCGGGTAGCGGCGGCGTCAGGACGTACGCCACAAGGGCCGAAGGGCCTGTTCCGGATGCCCTCTCGGCACGCCCGCCACGCGGCGCCACGCGCATAACCTCCTGCCGAATCGAGACATGGGGGGTTCGCACCATGCGCAACCACACAGCCGTCACCTTCACCGCTATCGCCGCCGCAGGCGGCGCGCTGGCACTGCTCGCCGTCACTCCGGCCCAGGCCGCCGAGTACAGCTCGCCGCTGAAGGTCCGCGGCATCCAGTACGACGCGCCGGGCCGGGACTCCAACAGGTGTTCCGGCGGGAACACGCACAAGGAGTACCTCGCGATCAAGAACTACTCGTCCAGCCGGACGGTGAACCTGAAGGGATGGGTCGTCAAGGACGCCGCCGGAAACCGCTTCAAGTTCCGCGCCAACCACTACCTCCAGCCCGGCGACGGGGTGAAGCTGCGGGGCGGGAACGGGCGCGACTCCGACGCGGACAACGTCGTCTACCGCGACAACTGCAACTTCATGTGGAACAACGACAAGGACACGATCTACCTGGTGAAGTCGAGCGGCAGCCGCGCGGACGTGCACAAGTACACCAAGAGCCGCAACGACCGGGACGGCAACGGCTATATCACGTACCACGGCTGAGGAGGGGGCGGCGGGCCCTCGGCGCGGGTGCCGGTGCCGGCGCCCGCGCGAGGGCCGGCGCAGGTGCGGCGGGCAGTGGCGATGTCTCGCTGACGATGACGGCTATCAGTTATCTGTTATCTGTCAGGAGTCGTCGGTCATTCGTCAGGCGGCGCGCCGGGGGCGGGCGCGAGCGCGGTGGCGAAGTGCCGGGTGAGGGTCGTCGGGTGGGTGATCGCCGTGCCGACGACCACGGCGTACGCGCCCCGCGCCAGCGCCTGCGCCGCCTCGGCCGGCGTGCCGATCCGGCCCTCCGCCAGCACCGGCACCCGCACCCCCGCCGCCAGCCGCTCGACCAGGTCGAGGTCGGGGCCGCCGCCGGGGGCGGGGGAGCGGCCGGTGTAGCCGGAGAGGGTGGTGCCGATCAGGTCGGCGCCCAGGTCCGCCGCCCGCAGCCCCTCTTCGTACGTCGAGACGTCGGCCATCACGAGCCTGCCCGCCCGGCGCACCGCCTCGAACGACTCCGCGACCTCCCGGCCGTCCGGGCGCGGCCGGTCCGTGGCGTCGACGGCGACGACGTCCGCGCCGGTCTCCGCCACCGCCCGCGCGTGCGCGGCCGTGGGCGTGATCACGACGCCGCCGTCCCCGTCCTTCCAGAGCCCGATCAGCGGCGCGTCGGTCGCCGCCCGGATCGCCCGCAGATCCGCGAGCCCCTGGGCGCGGATGCCGGCGGCGCCCCCGTCGAGTACGGCCAGCGCCATGCGGCGCATGGCGTCGGGGTCGCGCAGCGGCTCGCCCGGGTACGCCTGGCAGGACACCACGAGCCGCCCGCGCAGCCGGGCGAGGAGAGCCGCCCCCGGCCCGCCGCCGGGTCCGCCCGGACTGCCGGGCCTGCCGGCCCCGCCGGTCCCCTCGGCCCCGTCGGCACGCGCCGTCACGCGATCACCTGCAGCGCGAGCCCCGCGGCGCCCAGCAGTGCCGCGTCCTCCCCGAGCGCGCCCGGGACGACCGGGACGTCCGACAGCATCGGCAGGGTCGTCGCGGCGATCGCCGCGCGCAGCGGCCGCCACCACGCCGGTCCGCAGCGGCTGACGCCGCCGGTGACGAGGACGAGTCCGGGGTCCAGCGCGTTGACGAGTCCCCCCACGGCCTCGCCCAGCGCCACCGCCCCCTCCTCCAGTACCGCCACCGCCACCGCGTCGCCCGCCGCCGCCCGCTCCGCGACCACCGCCAGCCCGCCGCCCACCGCGGACCCGCCTTCTCCGGTGCGGCGGGCGTACTCCGCCGCCATCGCCGGCCCCGCAGCCACCCCCTCCGCGTGCCCTCTACCGCCGCACGTGCACGGCCGGCCCGTCGCGGCCGGCACCGGCATGTGCCCCAGGTGGCCCGCCGCGGAGCGCGCGCCCCGGTGGACCCGGCCGCCGAGGACCAGCGAGCCGCCGATGCCGGTGCCCGCGGCGACGAGGAGGACGTGCGTGCGGCCGGCCGCCGCACCCCGCCAGGCCTCGCCGAGCGCGTGCGCGTGGACGTCGTTGTCGACGGCGACGGGTACGCCGAGGCGGCGGCCCAGTTCGTCGCGGAGCGCGGTGCCGGCCCACCCGGGGAGCGCCGCGGTGGCCGAGAGCACGGTGCCTGCGGCGGCGTCGATCACGCCCGCGCTGCCGGCGCCGGCGGCCGCGTACGGACCGCCGGCCGCGGCGACTTCGGCCACGGCCGCGGCCGCGGCGTCGAGGACGGCCGCGGGTCCGGCCGCGGCCGGCGTGGGCACGGTGCGGCGGTGCAGCAGCCGCCCGTCGCCGTCGACCAGGGCGGCGGCGGTCTTCGTACCGCCGATGTCGAGGGCGGCGACGACGGTCATCGCGGCCCGCCGGCGGTTCGGTTGCGGCTGGGCACGCGTCCTCCCGGTACGTACGGCACGTCAACTGATGCGGGGACAGGGGCAGATGGAGCAGAGGATGCAGACAGGAGGTCGGATGTCTGATGTCCGATGCCTGATAGTGTGTGACCGTAGCCCGGGGGTCGAAGTGGGTCAAGAGGCGGGAGTACGCGCATGACCGAAGCCCGTGCCGCGGATGCCGGGACGAGCGGGGCCCGTACGGGCGACGCGCGCACCGGCCGGTCCCTGCTGCGGCTGGAGGTCACCGAGGGCATCAAGCGCTACATCCTCGCGAACAAGCTGCGCCCCGGCGATCCGCTGCCCACCGAGAGCGACCTGTGCGCCGCCCTGGGCGCCAGCCGCTCCAGCGTCCGCGAGGCGGTCAAGACCCTCCACGCCCTCGACATCGTCGACGTGCGGCACGGGCACGGCACGTACGTCGGCCGGCTGAGCCTGTCGGCGCTCGTGGAGAGCCTCGCGTTCCGCGGGCTGCTCGGCCCGGAGAGCGACGTGCACGTGATGGCGGACCTCGTGGACGTGCGCGAGCTGTTCGAGCGCGGCATGGCGGAGCGGATCGTGGCAGGCCTCGACGGCGACCGCCTCGATGCGCTGGACGCCCTCGTGGAGCGGATGCGCGCGGACGCCGGCGGCGCCGAGGAGGACTTCGTCGAGGCGGACCGGGCCTTCCACGCGCTGCTGGTCGAGCCGCTGGGCAACGAGCTGATGGGCCAGCTCTCGATGGCGTTCTGGGACGTGTACGCCATCGTCGCCCCGCAGTTGCAGATGGCCACGGGCGAGGACCGCGCGGAGACGACGGCGGCGCACGCGAGCATCGTGCACGCCGCGCGCCACGGCGACCCGGCCGCCTTCGCCCGGGCCGTCGCGGCGCACTACGCGCCCGTACGCCGCCGCCTCGCCGCCGGGCGCGACGGCGGCGGCGGGAACGGCGGGCGCGCGACGGCCCGCTGACCCGCGGCGCCGCCCGCCCCCGCCGGCCGCGCGGCGGGCGTCAGGGCGTCAGCTGCCGCTCGGGGCAGTCGGCGCCGAGCCAGGCGTCGTCGAAGCGGGCGAAGGTGATCGTGCGGTACGGGCCGCTCTCGTAGAGCAGTCCGAAGGTCCCGTCGTTCAGCCGGGCCAGGGTGGAGTACGCGGCCTCACCGGGCTCCACGACCCGCGCCACGGGCCAGCTGCGCCCGTCGTCGCAGGACATCCGCACGGTGAGGTTGCGCCGGGCGGTGGTGCTCGCCGTGTTGCTGAACAGCAGCCAGTGCGACCGCGGCGCGGTGCGCGGGGCGTCCGCGTCGTAGCGCAGGATGGCCGCGTTGTTCGTCGGGTCGATCAGCTCGTCGTCGGCTACCGGTGTGCCGTAGGTGACGCCGCCGTCGTCGGAGTACGCGACCAGGCGCGTGTCGGCGCTCGCGGTGCGGCTGTTGAGCATGACGCGCCCGTCGGCCAGCTCGACGGTCTTGTTCTCGTCCATGAGCGGCCCGACCGGCTCGCCCGCCCGCCACGTCGCGCCGTGGTCGTCGCTGTACGCGCTGACGGCCCAGATGCCGCCGTCGGCCGCGCGGTACGCGTACTGCTGGAGCAGGCGGCCGGAGGACAGCTGGATGCCGGTGCCGGAGGAGGCGAACATGCCGAGCCAGGACGGGTCCTTGACGTCCTCGGTGATGCGGCGATGGCGCCAGGTGCGGCCGCCGTCGTCGGAGTAGCTGTAGTCGGCGTGCAGGGTCGTGGTGGAGTCGTTCGCGTTGCCCGGGCCGGAGTTGGCGAAGCCGATGCCCTTCGGGCCGTAGGCGTGGAAGAGGAAGACGCGGCCGGTGTCGCGGTCCACGACCAGGCTGGGGTCGCCGGCGCCCACCCCGCCGCCGTAGTCGGCGACGACCTGCGGGGCGCTCCAGGTGCGTCCCTTGTCGGTGCTCCGGCGGACCATGACGTCGAGGTCGCCTGGCAGGTCGGCGGCGCTGTCGTTGCGGCGGTCGTAGGCGGCGACGAGCGTGCCGTCGGGGAGCACGTCGAGGGCGGGGATGCGGTACGTGTGCGCGCCCTCGCCGGAGACGGCCAGGTCGGTGGTCTCGAAGAGCGCGGGGCGGGCCGCGGGCGCAGGGTCGCGGCCCTCCCGGGCGGCGGCCGGGGCGAAGCCGCCGGCGAGGACGGCGCCGGCCGCGAGGAGCGCGGCGAGCTTGGCGGACAGAGTGGTTCGCACGGGATACCTCCACGTCGGGGCGGAGGCATCGGACATCAGACGTCCGGAATGTAAGGGCTGCGGTACGGGCCGTCAACGGTCCGCGTACGACCGCTCCCGCCGCCCGCCCGCCGCCGCCCGCCGGACGCCCCCGGAACGTCCCCCCGGAAAGCCCGCCCGGCTACCGGCCCTTGAGCTTGCGCACCAGCCGCCCCCAGGTGCCCAGCCGCAGCGCCTCGTACTCCGCGAACCGCTCCCGGTCCGCCGGCTCGGCGACGTCGTCGAAGACGGCCCGCGCCTCCGCGCGGAGCACCGGGTCCTCGTGCAGCATGAGCAGGAACAGCCTGCCCTCGCGGTGCAGGGCGCGCAGCGCGCCGGAGCGCCCGGGCGGGTACGAGGTGAGCCCGTGCAGGGCGCGCAGCAGCGGCAGGTGCTCCGCCGCCCGGTCGGGGCGGAGCCGCAGGGCGAGCCGCAGCGCGAGGTCCAGCTCCGCGTCGCCGGGCCGCGGCTCGCGGGCGAGTACGGCGGTGACGGCCCGCGCCGCGGACGGGGCGTCCTCGGCCATGTGCCGCAGCCGGCGCCGGAGTTCGCGGTCGTGGCCGGGCGGGCCGCCGTGCGCGGCGAGGACGATCGCGGCGTGGACCGCCTCGGCCGGGGGCGGCGCCTCCATGCCGGTGCCGTCGATGTCCGCGGCCCACGAGTCCCACGGGTTGCGCGCCTCCCGCGCGTCCCCGTGCGGGCCACCGATCGGGTCCAGCGTCCCGAGCGCCTTCAACTCCCTGATGGCCATGTGCCGTTCCGTGGCCGAACGGCTCATCGCCAGGAAGACGAGCGCGTCCCTGACCTCCTCGTCCGCCGGCCTGCCGGCGCCGTCGCCGGGCAGCTTCTTCATCACGTGCATCAGGGTGACCCGGGCCTGCGGCCCGGACTCGGCCTCGAACCGGGCCCGCACCTGCGCCACGGTGGCGCCGTAGTGCTCCAGCGTGCGCAGCACCGCGGCGAAGGCCGTGTCGTCGGGCTCGATGCTCGCGGCGGCGTCGAGCAGCGCGGGCACGGCGCCGTCGAGGCGGGTGCCGCGCAGCGCCGTCGCGGCGTGGTGGATGCAGGCCCGGTCGCGGAGCGCGCGGCCGTAGACGGGCGCGGCCCGGTCGTCGCCGATGCGGCGCAGGGCCTCCACGATGCCCTGCTTGAGGTCGTACGGGTCCTGGTAGTGCTCGTCGCGGGGGTCGCGCTGCGGGAGGCTGTCGCTGGGGATGGTGCGGTAGCGCTCCAACTCGAACACCTTGCCCACGCCGTGTTCGTCGACGAGGGCGTCACCCTCCTCGTACCAGGCGTCCCACGCCGCCGTGACGGCCCCGACCCGCTCCAGGTGCGCGGCGTGGTCGGCGAGGAGGGCGTCGAGCCGGTCGACGAGCACGGGGACGACCTCGGGACCCCGCTCCCGTAACGCGGCGATCGCCCGCTCCCGGAGGCTCTCCTCGGCGTAGCCGCCGCCGTCCCCGGTCCGCCACAGGGCCAGCCGTTCGATCAGCTCGCCGACGTCGTCCGCCACCGTCTCACCCCTGCGCTACGGGCCGATTCCGAAGCAAGGACCGTACCGGAACGGGACTGGGACGGCTCCCGAACGGGCAGAACCGGCCCGGTTCTTCCCCGGGCGGCCTCCCGCACGGCGTCGTGGCCCGGGCGGGCGGCCCCGCCCGGGGCGCGGCGCCCCGGGCGGGCCCGGCGTCAGTCGGCGATGAACCGGTTCCCGAACCGCCCCGTGCTCTCGCTCCGTTCGCGCTGGCGGCGGATGACGTACGTGCCGGGGGCGATGCCCGTACCGCCGTGTTCCGGGTGGATGAGGTACGCGACGGCCGCGGCGTCGAGGACGCCGAGGGCGAGGCGCTGCGGGTCGTTGACGCGCCGGCTCCAGCGGCAGGTGCCGGGGTCGGCGACGAGCGAGTGCGGGTTGCCGCCGGCGGCGCCGCGCAGCAGCTCGACGCCGCCCGCGGGGACGGCCGCCCAGCGGGCGTGCCGCGGGACGGTGACGCCGTCGAGGAGCGCCAGCGGTACGACGATGAGGTCGCCCTGCGCCTGGAGGCCGGCGACGACGGGGATGGTCACCTCGCGCTCCAGGTGGGCGAGGACGTCGAGGCCGGTCCTGGCGGTGAGGTCGGCGAGGGTCACGGCTGCGGGCGTGGTCGTGTGCGTCTTCATGGGGTCACCTCGGGGTGGGAGAAGGGAAGCCGGCGCGGGAAGCGGGGCGGCACGTCAGGTGCGGCGGGCGAGCCGGGCGTACTGCGGGCCGCTGAGCCCGTACGACCAGCCGGCCGCGGCGACGGGGTCGTCGATGTCCGCGGGCACGCTCAGCCCGTAGCGGCGCCGCCTCCCGTCGGGTTCGACGGAGCCGTTGACGACCAGCAGGACGCGCCCCGGTGTGCCCCACACGCGCCGCGGCACGTGGTAGAGGTGCAGGTGGGAGCCGGCGTTGCCGGGGTCGGGGGCCTTGGCGAGCAGGTGCAGGCCGGCCTCTTCGATGTACGTGTCCCAGCCGATCCGCTCGATGGCGCAGCGGCGAACCTCGACGTTCGGCTCGCGGTGGATCCGCGCCACCGTCGGGTCCGTGACGGCCCACCGCGGCACGGCGGTGCCGTGCAGCGCGTGGACCTCGGCGCCGTCGGACCACCGGACGGCGGGGCGGTCGGGGTGGTGCAGCCGCCGTTCGCCGTGGCGGGCACCGGGCAGCGGCTCGGTGTGGACCTCCGCGGGCCGCTCCGCGACGACGCACACCCCGTCGCCCGGCCACCACCAGCCCGCGGAGCGGGCCAGACCGGCCCAGAGGGCGAGTTGGCGGGCGTCGGCGGCGGGGTAGCCGGCGAGGCCGGTGCGGGCGAGGATGTCGTAGTGCCCGATCCAGTGCGCGTCGTGCTGGCCGTGGAAGGTGAGCCCGAGCGGCTCGGTGCCGTCGGAGGGCAGCAGGGCGGTGCGGATCGCGGGCCGCGGGCCGTCGAGCAGCGTGGCGGCGAGCGGGTCGTGCACCGCGGTCCACAGGATGTCGCGCAGCGCGTAGCCCTCGTGGAGCCCCTCCTCGGCGGCCATGGTGTGCGCGGCGTGGTACCACGGCGGGCGCTGGCCGCGCCACAGGTGCGCGGGGCGCCGGATGCGCCGGTCCAGCCGGGTGCGCAGCGCGGACTGCAGCGACGCCAGCCGGGACGGCACGGGCCAGCCGTCCCGGCGCGCCGGCGCCTCGGCGGCCCGCAACCGGGGGCGGGCGAAGGCCGGTTGCCCGGCCTGCAGCGCCGGCGGAGCCGCGGCGGGGGAGGGGATCCAGACGAACCGCGGGGGCGGTGCGCCGGCCAGGCGGTAGAGCCCGGTGACGGCGGCTTCGGCCGCGGGCCGGTCGGCGGGCAGGGTGGAGAAGGCGTGCCCCAGCCATTCGTCGCGCAGCGCGACGGCGAGGGACAGCCGGTCGAGGGACGAGGAAAGTGAACTGTCGAAGCGGGGAGATGCCCCGCGCGCAGTGGTCACCGCGGTCACCAGAGGGAGGCGGTGTGCGCCTTTCCGTGAGTCATGGCGGCCAGGGTGCCAGGAGCGGCCTCGGGTGCGCAAGGGGATTGCGGGGCGTACGGGCGGGCCGCCGGAAAACGTGCGGCGCCGCCGCGCGGCGCCGTGATCGAATGCGGAGAAGGCGTCGGAGTGCGAAACGGGCAGGTGAGCGGGCGTGGTCTTCGTGGAGGTGCCGTTGACGGCGGCGGTGCGGGAGGCGACGGGCGTCACCGGCCCCGCAGAACGGCTCTACGGCGGCGAGGAGTCCGCCGCGTGGCGGGTCGGCGAGCACGTGGTGCGGATCGGCGCGTACGACAGGGACCCGGCGGAGGCCGAGTGGTGCCACCGCGTCGCGGTCGCCGCGCGCACCGGCGGCTGCGCCGAGGCGGTCGCGCCGCTGCCCATTCCGGGGCGCGGCGACGGCGCCACGGTCGTACGGGTCGAGGGCCGCGCGGTGTCGCTCTGGCCGTACGTCGACGGGGTCTGGGCCGCCGGCGACGACCCCCGCACGGCGACGGTCGCGGCCCGCATGCTGGCCCGCCTGCACCGCGCGCTGGCCGGCGCCCGGCTGCCGCCCCGGCCGCGGCGGAACTTCCTGGAGACCGGCCTCGCCGGCGACGCGGAATACGACGACCCGAGGCTGCGGGACCCGCAACTGGACAGGTGGCTGGCCGGGTTCGCCGCCCGTCCGCTGCCGCGGCACGCGCTGCACGGCGACTACTACCACGGCAACCTCCTCGTCGACCGCGGCGACCCGGAGCGCATCGTCGCCGTCCTCGACTGGGACGAGTCGTTCGTCGCCCCGCCCGAGGTGGAGGTGGGCAGCGCGGCGCTGGAGTTCGCCGACGAGTTCTGCGAGAACCCGGCGGACGCGCGCCGCTTCGCCGACGCGTACCGGGAGGCGGGCGGCACGGCCGAGATGCTGGACGACGAGACGCTGACGCAGCTCATGCGGCACCGGCTGCGGCGCGAGGGCGTGTACTTCGCGCTCGCCGTGGCCCGGGGCGTACAGCACGACGACGAGGACCTGGAGTACCACCGGCGCCGCATGGAGGCGTTCGCCCGGCTCCGCCCGTAGCCTCGTCCGCGGTGCCCGCCCGCCGCCTCCGCCGTGCCCGGGCGGCCGGCCGCGGTGCCCGCCGGGTTCAGTCCCCGTTCCGTCGCCGGCGCACCCTCACCACCAGCACCGCGGCGGCCGCCGAGGCGACCGAGGCACCCGTGCCCCACACGGCCGGGGCCACGCCGGTGCCGGACGCGGAGGGCGCCCCGGGGACGTCCATCCCCACGGAGGCCCGGTCGTTGGCGGGTTCGGGGTCCCGGACCCGCGCGTCGCCCTCGGAGTCCAGGAGGACCGTGGATGCGGCCACGCTCCCGGGGCGGTTGTCCTTGTCCACGATGCGCAGCGTGAAGTCGAAGAGGACCTCCTCGCCGACCCGGCCATAGCCGGTGCACACGTACGTCCGCCCGCCGTCCTTCTTCGCGCAGTCCTGCGGGAGCATCTCCTCGTCGAGCTCCGGGTCGTACGGCGCGTCCACCACCTTGGCGCCGGGCGGCACGGTGAACACGGCGCGGGTCCGGGCGGTGTCCGGTTCGGCCGGGCCGTTGTTGCGGAAGCCGACGCTGATCCGGTGGTCGGTGCCTACGGCGCCGCGCACGGTGTCGCCGACGGCCTCGGTGTCGGCCCCGTTGCGGACCGGCACGGCCAGGTCGGCCGGATCGAAGGTCTCGGCGAACTCGGCCCCGGCGCCGCCGCCGGGGTCCACGACGAGGTCGAGCGGGGCACCCTTTCCTGGTGTGGTCCCGCCCGGCGGCAGACCGCGCCGGAACCCGGTGTGGAAGGCCCATGCGCCATACGAGAGCCGGGCGTCGAGCGCACGAAGGCGCGGCTCCATGCGCGGGTCGGGCGCGACCCGGAACGTCTCTCCCGGGTCGATCTCGACGTCGGCGAACAGGCAGCGCATGGCGCTGCCGCCGGCCGCGTAGCGGCAGTTGGAGTGCCGGCCGCCCAGGTCCATGGTGCCGTCCGAGTCGAGGACGAGGTCCACGCCGTGGGCCGGCACGTCGCCCTCGTTGCGGATGAGGACCGGTGTGCCGAAGGACTCGCCAACGGCCTTCGTGCCGACGCGGCCGCCGGTGTTGACGCGCAGCTCCGGCCGTCCGGCGACCACCGTGACTCTGCCCCGGACGGCGGGCAGCCCGTCGGCGTCGAGTGAGTAGCGCAGCACGCCGGAGTCGCCGGCCCGCGCCCCGGCGGCCGGCTTGAGGACCAGCTCCTGCCGGGCCCAGTCGTCGGTCAGTCGCATCGTGCAGCTGAACTCCGGCTCGGCCGGCCGGCAGCCGTCGGCTCCCCCGGTGATGTCCGCGACGCCCTCGATCCCGCTGACGTCGACGGTGAGTTCGGCCGGCATGTCCGCTCCCGCGTGGCCGAACTCCAGCGGCAGCACGTTCGCGCCCGCCCACGCGGTCTCGGGGTGCAGGGACGCGTAGTGGTACGGCGGGGTGAGGTCACGCGGCGCACGCCCGTCCGCGGACGCCGCGCCGGCCCCGGCCGCCTGGGCGGCGGTCGCGGCTGCGGCGGCGGCGACGGCCAGGGCGGGCGCGAGCAGTCGGCCGGCCCGGCGCCGCTCTCCTCGGGTGGAGGTCATGCCCGCGCAGTCTGCCGCGCCCCCGGGCACCCGGGGGCCACGACCGGGTCACGATGCACTCACCGGGCCGCGGCGGCGGCCGCACGGGGCTCGGCCGGCAGCGTCGCAGGCCGTGCGGATGCCGCGCAGGACCGGGACCCGCCAAATCGAGTTGTCCGCGGTGCGGCGCCGAACTAGGTTGCCGAGGTGGACCAATTCGTACCCTCCTGGGCGGCGCTGCGCGCGGCGGTCGCCGACCTCGGCGACGAGGACTTCGCGCAGCCCTCCGGGTGCACCGGCTGGCTCGTCCGCGACCTCGTCTGCCACTTCGTGATCGACGCGCAGGACGTGCTCATCACCCTGGTCACCCCGGCCGGCGGCGAGCCGACGGTCGACGCGGCGCGCTACTGGCACGTGAGCGACGAGCCGCCCACCGGCGAGGACCCCCTCGACGCGCTCACCACCCGGCTGGCCGCGGCGTACGAGGACCCGGCGCTGCTCAAGTTCCACCTCGACGACGTCGGCTCCGCCGCCGGCCGCGCGGCGCAACTCGCCGACCCGGCACTGCGGGTGAGCACGCAGGACATGGTCCTCACGGCCGGCGACTACCTCGCGGCGTACGTGCTGGAGTGGACCCTGCACCACCTGGACCTGACCGCCCACCTCCCGCACGTCCCCGGCCCGCCCGCGGCGGGCCTCGCGGAGTCCCGCGCGCTGCTGGAGCGGATCACGGGTGCGGCGTTCCCGGAGGCTTTCACCGACACGGACGCCCTCCTGACTGCCACCGGCCGCCGCACCCCCACGGCTGCGGAGCGCACGGCCCTCGGCCCGACGGCGGCGAAACTCCCCCTGATCCTGGGCTGACCGAGCGGCCCCCGCCCGCCGCCGCAGACCGCCGCCCAGTGCTGTGACCGCATAGGTTCACCGGGTTGGTGGTGGTGACGCTTGGATGTGCGGCGACGCCCGATCCGACCGCTGGAGGCGCGGTGGCCGAGCCTGTCCAGGCCATCCGATGGGGCGGACGTCCTCTTGCCAATACAGCGTGACCAGCCGGGATCCCCGACCGTACCAGGTGGAGAAGCTACCGGCGGCGGCAGAGAATTTCGCCGTGCGTCGGCGTGCGGCACTCACGCGAGACGATGTCGAAGCCGGCCCGTTCCAACATGCCCTCCAGGATCCAGGTGTATGTGGAGAATTCTTCCCGAACGTGCGCCTCGAAGTCCGCCCGGGTGAAGCCCCGGCCCTCGGGCCGGCCAGCGGTGTCGATCCACCGCTGCAGATGCTCTGCGGCGTCGGCGGGCGGGAAGCTGAAGATGACGTCCCACAGATAGAAGGTGCCGCCCGGCCGCAGTATGTCGGCCGCGTTGATCAGCGCCTGCTGCTTCCAGAAGTCCGGGAGCTGGTGCAGGGCCGACTTGGTGGTCACCACGTCCGCGGGCCCTGCCTGGTGGGCGTAGTCCAAGAACCCGGCCCGGTGCCAGTGCGCGCTGGCACCGGCCCGTTCCGCCCTGCCTCGGGCGAAGGCGAGCATCTCCTCCGAGACATCGACGCCGTGGGCCTCGGCTCTGCGTCGTGCGGCCTGGACCACCAGCGAGCCGGTGCCGCAGGCCAAGTCGACCAGGCGGGTGTCCGCGACGACGCCAAGCCGGTCGAGCAGCGCATCGTCGGCGTCCGGGTCGGTGCCCTGGTTGCTGTCGTAGGAGGCCACCGCTGCCGCGCTTCCCAGGTCGATGCCGACGGGCTCGTACTCGCGGAAGAACCATGCGGGGCGCGGGCGGGTGTTATCGCTTCGTGGCATGACCCGTTTGTAGGGTCCGGGCAGACCTGGCGGCAACCGCAACATCCGCAGCATGGCGTTCCGGAAGGTGAAAGATGCAGGACCACGACCAGTACCGGCTCTTCCTCCATCTCGCCTCGACTCTGAGCTTCACCCGAACCGCGGCCGACTGCCATGTCAGCCCGGCTACGTTGTCCCGTACCGTGCAGCGGCTGGAGGCCACGACCGGGCGCCGGCTCCTGGACCGCGGCCCGCACGGTGTCGCGCTGACCGAGCACGGTCACCGCTTTCGCCGCTATGTGACAGATGCCCTGGAGCTCTGGGACCGCTACTGCGACAATGACCCTGCAAGGGACCAACTCGGCGGCCGGCTACGGGTATTCGCCTCGGTCACGGCTTGCCAGAGCCTGCTGCCCGAGCTGCTCGCACCTCTGCGAGACGCCCATCCCCGGGTGCAGATTTCGGTGCGGACGGGTGACGCCGCAGCCGCCCTCGCGCTCCTCGACGACGGCGAGGCCGACCTCGCCGTCGCGGCCCTGCCCTCCCGGATTCCGGCCACCCTCTTCGCCCGCGCCGTCGCCCGCACCCCGCTCGTCCTCGTCCGAGCCGACCCACCACGATCAAGCGTGCAGCTTCCTGATGCCGACGAGCCCTTCGTGCTCCCGAGACAGGGTCTGGTCCGAGACATCGCCAACCGGTGGTTCCGCCGTATCGGCATCACCCCCCGCATAGCCGCGGAGGCCGACGGACACGAAGCCCTGCTCACCCTGGTCGCTCTCGACTACGGCACCGGCATCATCCCGGACCTCGTCCTACAGCACTGCAGCATCAGGAACCGGCTCCGGGCCGTCGCCACCCCGTCCAGTCCCGGCGAACTCACCATCGGGGCGTGCGTCCGGCGCACTGATCTCCACCGCCCCCTGGTCGCCGCTGCCTGGGCCGCCACAGGACCCGGTCAAGCTTTGCGGTCACAGCACTAGCCGGCGCCGATACGGGCCCGGACGTCGTCCGGCAGCGGGCAGGCGTCCTCCCGCGGCAGCAGCGCGGCGGCCTCCTCCCGCCTCTTCTCCCGCAGCAGCGCGCGCACTTCGCGCGCGAGCGGCGTGACGTCCTCGATCCCGCGGATCCACTCGTCGACGTAGCCCCCGACCGCGGGACCGGAGAGCCCGATCTGGATCGCCCGGTGCGCCAGCGGCCGCAGCGCCATGTCCCGCTCCGGATCCCACTGCACACGCACCGGGCTGGCCTTCTTCGCCGTCAGCCAGTCGTCGCGGGTGGCGTACATCCGGCTGTCGTGATGGCTCAGGCAGGAGTGGCGCAGCGCCCATTCGAATCCCTGCCGGGAGATCTCCACGGCCAGCACCCGCTCCTGCCCGGGCTTCTCGGCCCACCCGCAGCGGTACATCATCCACAGGAACGAGGGCTTGATCCAGGTCATCCGCTCCCGCTTGAACGGCGCGACGAACGTCCCCGCCCGCAGCGCCGGCTCCGCGATGGCGGGCCCGTAGGCCTGATAGACGGTGACCGTGTCCGCGCCCTGCTTCGCACGGACCTCCCGTAGCTCGGCTGTCACCGGGGGATCTCCTCTGCGGGCGCGGCGGATCCCGTCGGGAAGTCCGCCGCGGTCGTCGTGAAGCGGCCGCGGAAGAACGGCGCGGCCGTACCGGGGCCGCAGAGGCGGGCGGTGGGTGTCGGCATGGCGACGACCCTGTCAGCGGCGCTCCCCGCGCGGCAACCGGATTCCCGCCGCCATCCGGGCGTCCGCGTAGCCGGTCGGGTGTGTGTGCCCGGCTCAACCCTTGACAAAATTATTTGTCAAGGGTTGTCTTGGCGGCATGCAGGACATCGACGTGATCGCGGATCCGGCCTCGGCCGCCGCCGCGCTGGATCCGGTACGGGCCCGGCTCCTCGCCGAGCTGCGCGAGCCCGCCTCCGCCTCGGCCCTGGCCGGCCGGCTCGGCGTGCCCCGCCAGCGGGTCAACTACCACCTGCGGCTGCTGGAGAAGCACGGCCTCGTGGAGGTCGCCGGCACCCGGGTGTGGGGTGGGCTGACCGAGCGGCAGCTCGTGGCCAGCGCCGCGGGGTACGTGGTCTCCCCGGAGGCGCTGGGGGCCGCCGCCGGCGGGCCGCGGCCGGGCGGCGACCGGCTGTCGGCGGCGTACGTCGTCGCGCTGGCCGCCCGGGTGGTCGCGGAGGTCGGCGGGATGGCCCGCAACGCCGTACGGGGCCGCAAGCGGCTGCCGGTCTACGGGCTGGACGCCGCCGTGCGGTTCCGCTCGCCCGCCGACCGGGCCGCGTTCGCCGAGGAGCTGACGGCCGCGGTGGGCGGGCTGGTGTCCAAGTACCACGACGAGTCCGCGCCGGACGGCCGCTGGCAGCGGCTCATGGTCGCCGTCCACCCGGTGCCCAAGGGCGTCGACCCCGGCGCGCCCGAGCCGCCGGCGCCGGAGGCGCCGGCGGGACCGGAAGCACCCGGGCCGCCGGTGGCCGCGGACGCGTCCGGCACGCCCACGGACGAGGAGCGGCCGTGACCGACGACGACCCCACCGCCCGGCTCACCAGCCACGAGATCGTGGTCCCCGGCACCCCCGACGAGGTGTGGCGCGCCATCGCCACCGGGCCCGGCCACGCCGCCTGGCTCTTCCCCGCCCACATCGACCCCGCCCCGGGCGGCGCCATGACCGTGCGCCGCGAGCCCTACGGCGAGACCGTCCACGCCACCGTCACCGACTGGGACCCGCCCCACCGCTTCGGCTACGAGGAGCCGGCGGGACCCGACGCGCCCCCGCTGGCCACGGAGTTCCTCGTGCAGGCCGGGGACGGCGGCAGCTGCGTCGTACGGGTCGTCAACGGCTTCCGCCACGGCGGCGAGGGCTGGGAGGACCTGGTCGACGGGGCCGGGGAGGGCTGGCGGATGTCGCTCACCGTGCTGCGCGCCTACCTGACGCACTTCGCCGGCCGGCCCGCAGGCACCGTGGACGTGCTCGTCGGCCTCGGCCTCCCTGCCGCTGAGCGCCCCCGCGCCGCCGCCGTCCTCGACCGCCTCCTCGGCATCGCCGGGGCGGCGGCCGGGACCCCGTTCCGCACCCCCGCGGGCGTACCGGAGCTGGCCGGCACGGTCGAGGAGCGGAGCACGGGCTACGTGCTGCTGCGGGCCGCCGAGCCGTACCCCGCGCTGTACGCCCTCTCCTGCTTCCCGATGGCGCCCGGCGCCCCGCTCTCGGCGAACCTCCTCGCCCGCCTGTACGGGGCGCCGCCCGGCGCGGCCGCCCGCGAGGAGGACAGGTGGCGCACCTGGCTCACCGGCGCCCGCAGCGCATTCGGCAACTGACGACGACCGGCGAAAACCGACGACGACCTTCGACGACCGACGACAACCGACGACGGCGACAGCCGTGTTCGACAAGTGAGGACCACCATGCTGCTGAAGGACAAGAACGCCCTCGTCTACGGTGCCGGCGGCATCGGCCGCGCCGTCGCGCTCGGCTTCGCCCGCGAGGGGGCGGCCGTGCACCTGGCGAGCCGGACCCCCGCCCGCCTGGAGGCCGTTGCCGCGGACGTGCGCGACGCCGGGGGGACCGTGTCGACGGCCGTCGTCGACGCCCTGGACGAGGCCGCCGTCGACGCACACGCCGACGCCGTGGCCAAGGAGGCGGGCAGCGTCGACATCTCCATCAACCTCGTCTCCGTGGGCGACGTGCAGGGCACGCCCCTGGCCGAGATGGCGCTGCGCGACTTCGAAGCGCCCGTCCACAACGCCGTGCGCACCACCTTCCTGACGTCGAAGGCCGCCGCCCGGCACATGATCCGGCAGAAGTCCGGCGTGCTCCTGACCTTCGGCGGCGTCGGCGACCCGATGCAGGGCTACTTCATCGGCGGCTTCCAGGTCGCCCTGAGCGCCGTGGACATGCTGCGCAAGCAACTGGCCGCAGAACTGGGCCCGCACGGCGTGCGCGTCGTCGGCCTGAAGACCGGCGGGATCCCCGAGACCATCCCGGACGGCTTCGAGGCCCGTGAGGAGCTGGTCGCCTCGCTCACGGAGCCGACGATGCTGGGCCGGACGGCGACGCCGGCGGACGTCGGCAACGCCGCCGCCTTCGCCGCCTCGGACCGGGCCGCGTCGATCACGGCGTCGGAGCTGAACATCACCTGCGGCGCGATCGTGGACTGACCGCCTCACGGCAGCCGAAAAATGTGCAGATGGGATGTCTTCGGGAGCGCTCCCACGCTACGCTCCCAAACCCAGGCCGCGCCCCGTCACCGGGAGGGGCGCGGCGGCGGTTTCCCGGGGGAGTCCCATGCGCACACGCTCACGCACCAGTACCCGCACGTCCCGTGCCCTCGCCGCCGCGGTGGCCGCCGGCCTCCTCGCCGGCTGCGCGCTGCTCGACGGCGGCTCACCCGCCGCCGCGCCGGACGCCGGCGCGGGCGGCGACGGCGGGCCCGTCACGCTGACGGTCGGCGTCTTCGGCGTCTTCGGCTTCGAGGAGGCCGGGCTCTACGACGAGTACGAGAAGCTGTACCCCGACGTCACCATCGAGGAGAGCGCCGCACCCAGCAACGAGGAGTACTACCCGGAGCTGCGCGCCGCCCTCGACTCCGGCCGCGGGCTGGCCGACATCCAGGCCGTCGAGGTCGGCAACATCAGCGAGGTCGTCGCCACCCGCGCCGACCGGCTGATGGACCTCGGCACCGCGACCGGCGTCGACGAGGGCGCCTTCCTGCCCTGGAAGTGGGACCAGGCGACGACCGACGAGAACAAGACCGTCGGCCTCGGCACCGACATCGGCCCCATGGCCGTCTGCTACCGCAAGGACCTCTTCCGCGCCGCCGGGCTGCCGACCGACCGCGAGGAGGTCGCCGCGCTGTGGTTCTCCGACTGGGAGAAGTACCTCGCCGTCGGCGCCGACTACATGGCCGAGGCCCCGGAGGGCACCGCGTTCGTCGACTCGGCGGCCGGCGTCTACAACGGCTCGATCAGCAGCTTCCCCGTCCGCTACTTCGGCCGCGAGGGCGAGGCCATCTACAAGGACAGCCCCGCCGTCGAGATCTCCTGGGACCTGGCGATGCAGGCGGCGCAGGGGGAGATGACGGCCCGGCTCAAGCAGTTCACCCCCGCCTGGGACGAGGGCTTCGCCGAGGGCGCCTTCGCCACCGTCATCTGCCCGTCCTGGATGCTGGGTTACATACAGGAGAAGGCGGGCCCCGCGGCCGCCGACAAGTGGGACATCACCACCGCGCCCAAGCCCGCCAACTGGGGCGGCTCGTTCCTCACCGTGCCCGAGGCCGGCGAGCACAAGGAGGCGGCGGCGCGGCTCGCGGCCTGGCTGACCGCGCCCGAGCAGCAGGCCCGGCTCTTCGAGAAGCGGGCGAGCTTCCCCAGCTCGCAAGCGGCGTACGAGCTGCCGCAGGTCGCGGACGCCACGCACCCGTACTTCAACGACGCACCGACCGGCGAGATCTTCTCCATCGCCGCCAAGAGCATCCCCACCCTCGAACTCGGCGCGCAGGACCAGCCGATCCAGCAGCAGATCACCGACGCCGGCATCCTGCCGGTCGAGCAGCAGCGGCTGACGCCCGCGCAGGCGTGGCAGGCGGCGGAGCGGAAGATCGACGAGCTGCTGGACCGCTGACACCGCGGGATTTGCCGCCGTGTCCCCTCTGCCCCGGCCCGCGGGCCGGGGCAGAGGGGACTCAGCCCACGTCCGCGAGCGGCGAGTCGGCGGGGAACGCGCGGCGCAGCCGGCGCACGCCGTCGCGCAACTGCGCCGGACCCGTACTTGCGGCGTAGCTCAGCCGCAGGTGCGGCGCAGGCGCCTCGGCGGTGAAGTACGGCGCGCCGGGCGTGACCGCGACGCCGTGGCGCAGCGCCGCCGCGGCCACGGCCGCCTCGTCGGCGCCGTCCGGGAGCCGCAGCCACAGGTGGTAGCCGCCGAGCGGCGGGCGCTCGGGTACGAGCCCGGGCAACTCCGTGCGCAGCGCGGCCAGCACGGCGGTGCGGCGCTCGCGCAACGCGTCGGAGAGCGACCGCTGATGGCTCGCCCAGGCGGGGGAGCCGACGAGTTCGAGCGCGGTCTCCTGCAGCGGGCGGGGCACGAAGAGGCTGTCGACCACCAGGCCCGCGCGCAGCCGCTCCAGCACCGGCCCCCGCGCCGACAGCGCCCCGACGCGCAGGCTGGGGGAGGCGGCCTTGGTCAGCGAACGGACGTGCACCACCACGCCGTCCGGGTCGTCGGCGGCCAGCGGCGGCGGCACCGGCGCGGCGTCCGCGTGCGCGAGCCGCCGGGCGAAGTCGTCCTCCACGACGAACGCCCCCGCGGCCCGCGCGGTGCGGAGCACGGCCGTGCGCCGCTCGGGCGCCAGCACGGCGCCGGCGGGGTTGTGGAACAGCGGCTGGCAGACGAACACCCGGGCGCGGGTCGCGGCGAACGCCTCGGCCAGCAGGTCGGCCCGTACGCCGTCGGCGTCGAGCGGCACCGGCACCGGCCGCAGCCCCGCCGCGCGGGCGACCGCGAGCAGCCCCGGGTACGTCGGCGACTCGACCAGCACCGGCGAGCCCGGGGCGGCCAGCGCCCGCAGCGCGGTGGTCAGCCCGCTCTGCCCGCCGGCGGTGACGAGCACGTCGGCGGGGCCGAGCGAGCCGGCCGGGCCGCCGATGTCCCGGGCGAACCAGTCGCGCAGTTCGGCCAGCCCCTCGACCGGCGGCCGGGACCAGGTGCCGGGGCGCCGGCCGGCCCGGGCCAGCGCCCCGGCCAGCGCGCGCTCCGGGCGCAGCGAGGCGTGCGGGTAGCCGCCGCTCAGGTCGACGACCTCCGGCGGCGGCGCGGCGAGCGTGGCCAGCACCCCGGCGGCGTCGGCACCGCGCCGGCCGGTGCCGAGGGCGGCGTGCGGCGGGTCCGCGGTCAGGGCCACCTCCTGCCAGGAGACGTCGCCGGGCGCGCGAGCGGCCCGGCGGGCCGGGGCCTTGAACACCCCGGCGCCCGGCCTGCTGGCCACCAGGCCCTCGGCGGTCAGCGCGGCGATCGCCCGGGAGACGGTCACGGGGCTCACCCGGTGCTGCGTCACGAGCGCCCGGCTGGACGGCAGCTTCTCGCCCGGCGAGTAGCGCTTCAACTCCTCACGCAGCGCCGCGACCAGCTGGGCGACACTGCTACTGTCGTTCATGACAGCACAAGATAGCGCTACCCGTCCGGCGGCGATAGCGGCGGCACCGGTCCGCACCGGCACCGCCCTGGCGGCCCTCGCCGTGGTGTCCTTCTCCTTCAGCTTCCCCGCCACCGTCTGGACCCTGGAGGGCCTCGGCCCCTGGACGGCGACGGGCGTACGCGGCCTGCTGGCCGGTCTGCTCGCCGCCGGCTGCCTCCTCGCCGCCCGCGCCCCTGTCCCCGCCCGGAGCGACCGCGCCGCGCTGCTGACCGTCGCCGGCGGCTGCGTCCTCGGCTTCCCGCTGCTGACCACGCTGGCGCTGCAGACCTCCACCACCGCGCACTCCGCCGTCGTCATCGGCGTACTGCCGCTGGCGACCGCCGCCTGCTCCGCCCTGCTCACCGGCCGCCGCCCGTCGCGTACGTTCTGGACCGCCGCCGGCACCGGCGCCCTCGCGGTGCTCGTGTTCACGCTGAGCCGGAGCCGTGGCCTGCCGGGCGCCGGCGACCTCTACCTGTTCGGCGCGCTGCTGCTCTGCGCCGCCGGCTACGCCCAGGGCGGCCGGCTCGCCGGGCACCTGCCCGGCTGGCAGGTCATCGCCTGGGCCTGCGTGGCCGCCCTGCCCGCCACCGCCCTCGTCGCCGCGCTGGCACTGCCGCGGGAGCCCGTGCACATGACGGGGCAGTCGGTGGCGGGACTCGCGTACATCGCGGCGGTCGCGCAGTTCGGCGGGTTCGTGCTCTGGTACCGCGGCATGGGCGTGATCGGGGTGCCGCGGGCGAGCCAGATCCAGCTCGCCCAACCCCTGCTCACCCTCGTCTGGTCGGTGCTGCTCATGGGCGAACACCTCGCCCCCCTCGCCCCGGTGACGGCGGTGGTCGTCCTGGCCTGCATCGCCGTCACCCAGCGGGCGCGTACCTGACGGCGGGCGCCCCGCGCGGCCGCCGGGCACCGTCCCGTACGGCGTACGACGGAACGTGTCCGGACGTGTGCCCACCGCCTGTAGGGTGGCGAAGGGACATCAGAGGTGGAGGGGTGATCGTGGGAGTTTCCCTGGCCAAGGGCGGCAACGTCTCGCTCAGCAAGGAGGCACCGGGCCTGACGGCCGTGACGGTGGGGCTCGGCTGGGACGTGCGCACCACGACGGGCGCGGCGCACGACCTGGACGCCTCGGCGCTGATGTGCGGCGCCTCCGGGAAGGTGCTGTCCGACCAGCACTTCGTCTTCTACAACAACCTCACCAGCCCGGACGGTTCGGTCGAGCACACCGGCGACAACCTCACCGGCGAAGGCGACGGCGACGACGAGTCGATCAACGTGGACCTCAGCCTGGTGCCGCAGCAGGTCGAGAAGATCGTCTTCCCGGTGTCCATCCACGACGCCGATCTGCGCGGGCAGAACTTCGGCCAGGTCAGCAACGCCTTCATCCGGGTGGTCAACCGCAGCGACGGCGTCGAGCTGGTCCGCTTCGACCTGTCCGAGGACGCCTCGACCGAGACCGCGATGGTCTTCGGCGAGCTGTACCGGCGCGCGGGGGAGTGGAAGTTCCGCGCCGTCGGCCAGGGATACGCCTCCGGGCTGCACGGCATCGCCACCGACTACGGCGTCAACGTCGGCTGACCCCGCCCGACGCGGCGACGGCCGCGGGCACGACGGCGAGCGCGAGTATGCCGCCGCCGATGGTCAGCAGCGGATAGCCGGCGCCGGCGACCACCGCCCCCGAGGCGAGGCCGCCGCCGGCGCCCGCGGCCGAGATCGCGACGTCCACCAGGCCCTGGGTACGGGCCCGGGTGGCGGGTGCGACGGCGTCGGTGACCATCGCCGTACCGCTGACGAGGCCCAGGCTCCAGCCCAGCCCCAGCAGCGCGAGGGCCACCGCGAACACGGCGGTGGACTCGGCGGTGGTGGCGGCGACCAGCCCCGCGGCCAGCATGGCGAGACCGGCGGCGACGGCGACCACGAGCGGCCCGCGGCGGTCCACCAGCCAGCCGGACAGGGGCGCCGGCAGGTACATCGCGCCGATGTGGACGGCTATCACCAGGCCGGAGGCGGCGGTGCCGTGGCCGTTGTCGTGCATGTGGACCGGCGTCATCGTCATGATCGAGACCATCACGAGCTGGGTGACCACCATGACCAGCGCACCCGGCAGTACGCCCGGACGGCGCCGGCCGGACTGACCGGACGACGGCTTCGTGCCCGTCGCCGTGTCCGCATTCGGCTCCCTGTCCGGGCCCCCTGCCGCGGCGGCGGGCGCCGCGGCGGCGTGCTCCGCCGCGTCGAGTTCGCGCGCGAGCAGCAGCGGGTCGGGGCGTAGCCACACCGCCAGCACCAGGGCGGCGGCGCCGTACGCGGCGGCCGAGACGAGGAAGAGCCCGGACAGCCGCGGCACGCCGAGCGCGACGCCCAGATCGCCCGCCGGCACCGCCAGGTTGGGGCCCGCCACCCCGCCCAGCGTGGTGGCGACGAGCACGGTGGACACGGCGCGGGCGCGGTACGCGGGCGTCGCCAGATCGGCGCCCGCGTACCGGGCCAGGAGGTTCGTCGCGGTGCCCGCGCCGTAGACGACCATCGCCGTGAACAGCAGCGCCGAACTGCCCGCGACCGCCGCCGCGACGACGCCCGCGCTGCCGGCGGCGCCGGTCAGATATCCGGCGGCCAGCCCGGGGCGGCGGCCGTACGCGTCGGAGAGCCGGCCGATGACGGCCGCCGCCAGCGCGGCGCCGGCGGTGGCGAGCGCGCCGAGCAGCCCGGCCAGGCTCGTGGAGCCGAGCATGTCCTGTGCGAGCAGCGCGCCGTTGACGACTCCCGCGGCCAGGCCGGCGCCGCTGAGCACCTGGGCGGCGAACAGGACGGTCAGGGCACGGCGTTGCGCGCGGGCCCGCGTACCGACGGCGGGCGGGACGGGCGCGGTCGTGGTCACCTGGGGTTCCTTCGGTCGAGGGCGCGACAGGGCGCGCGGGGGCGGCCGGACTGCGCCGACGGTACGCGGCGCGCTCCCGCGGTACGGCGGGCGGGGTGCCGGCCACGGCCGGCGGACCTGCGCCTACGCCCCGGGGCGGCCGGTGCGGGCCCGGCCGCCCGGCCGGGACGCGCGCCCGCCGGACGGCCGCAGGCCCGGACGGCCCGGGACGGTTCAGCCCCGCCGCCCCCAGTCGAGCCGGTCTCCAATCCCGGCCGCATCGAAGGCGGCGGCCAGCTCTTCGCGGCCCTCGGTGAAGTGCGACCAGCTGTCGTAGTGGACGGGCACGACCCTTCGGGCACCGAGTACCCCGGCCGCCTCCGCGGCCTGCGCGCTGTCCAGCACCAGCGGCTCCCCGTCGAAGAGCACCGGCACCCGCGGTGCGCCGGCGAACAGGATCGCGGTGTCCACCGGGCCGAACCGCCCCGCCGTCTCGGCCACCGCCGCCGGCGAGGCGTTGTCGCCGCTGACGTAGACGACGGGCAGCCCCTCGCCGGTCAGCACGAACCCGACGACCTCGCCGAGCGCCGCCTCCACGACCGCGCGCGGCTCCGGGCCGTGCACGGCGGGCACGGCGGTGACCGTGACGGTACCGCCGCCGGGCCGGTCCAGCTCGGCCGTCTCCCAGTCGGCCAGCCCCCGGGCCCCGGCGCCGAGCCGCTTGCCGCCGCCCGGTGTGGTCAGCGTCAGCGGCACGTCCGCGAGCAGCGCCCGGCCGGACTCGTCGAGGTTGTCGGGGTGTTCGTCGTGGGAGAGCAGGACCACGTCGATACGGCCCAGCCCCGCCGGCGCCGCCGCGGGCGGCGCGGTCTTGGTCAGTGCACCGCCCGGCACCTCGTAGTCGCGGGGCTGGTCGAAGGTGGGGTCGGTCAGGAAGCGCAGACCGCCGTACTCGAAGAGGGCGGTGGGCCCGCCGAGGACGCGTACGGGGAACTGCGCGGCGGTCGTGCCGGAAACGGCCATGAAGAACCTCACGGATGGCAGGTGATTTATCCGTGAGGAACCATAGCCGTGCCTCACGGATGACGGCAACCCGTACCATGAGGCGTATGCCCGAGAGCCCGACCGGCGACTTCGTCGCCACCCCCGCGCCGGGAGCGGAGGACTATCCCTCGCTCGACTTCGTCAACAGCGCCATGGCGCTGCCCGGCGGGCACTTCGCCGACCTCCTCGGCACCCCCGCGGGCGCCAACCGCTGGCTGACCGGGCACGGCCTCGCGCCGGCGGACGCCGGGATCCGGGAGATCTGCGCGGCACAGCTGCGCTCCCTGCGCGAGCACCTGCGGGTGCTGTTCGCCGCCCGCGCCGACGGGCTGCCGGCCCTGCCGGCGGCGCTGGCCGCCGTCAACGACGCGCTCAGCCGCGCCCCCACGGCCGCGCTGCTGTACTGGGACGAGAAGAACGGCCCGTACCGCGCGGCGCCGTGCCCCACCAACGAGATCCTCGACCGGGCGCTCGCGGTCCTCGCCGCCGACGCCGCCGACCTGCTGACCGGTCCGGACGCCGAGCGCCTCACCCCCTGCGGCTCCAGCCCCTGCAACCGCTACCTGCTGCGCCACGGCCGCCGCCACTGGTGCTCCACCCGCTGCGGCGACCGCGCCCGCGCCGCCCGCGCCTACGCCCGGCGCACCCGCCCGAGCGTCGGCTGAGCGCCGCCGCCCAGCGCCTGTTCCAGCTGGGCCACGCCCTTGGCGGTCTGGCTCTTGACGGTGCCCACGGAGATGCCGAGGGTGTGCGCGGTCTCGCGCTCGGAGAGGTCGAAGGCGTGCCGCAGCACCACGCAGGCGCGCTTGCGGAAGGTCAGCCCGCGCAGCGCCTCGCGTACGTCCACGACCGCCGGCACGTCCGGTCCTTCGACGCGCTCGTGGCTGTCGGTCCAGTACAGGGCGATGCGGCGGCGCTCGCGTACGGCGCTGCGGATGCGGCTGCGGACGAGGTTGGCGACGACCCCGCGGGCGTACGCGGCCGGGTGGTCGGCGGCGCGTACCCGGTCCCAGCGGTGCCAGAGCGCGACGAGCGCGTCGGCCGCCACGTCGTCCGCGCCGTCCGCCTCGCCGCTCAACGAGTTCGCCAGGCGGGCGAGTTCGGCGTAGTGGTGCTCGAAGAACTCACGGAACTCCGCGGTCGCCGCGGTGTCTCGGCCGGCGCTGGGTATGCCCACGGTGGCCTCTCCTCGCCCTCGCGTGTCCAGGCCCCTGTTCACGTCGTGAGCCATCGTTCAAGATGGTGAACGCAATCTAAGGCAGGGCGCCCCGGGCGGCAACCCCCGCGGCCGCACGGCCGGTTCGGCCCACCGCGCGCCGGGGGCGGTCGCCGCTTCCGCGGGGGCGGGCGGGCTCAGGGCTCGTCCGTGCGCGACTCCAGTTCGCGCCGGGTCTCCGGTCCGTAGACGCCGCGCTCGTCCTCGTCCAGGCCGTTGACCGACTGGAAGGTGCGCACGCTGGTGCGTACGCCGTCGTCGTACGCACCGTCCGCCGGCTGCAGCAGCCCGAGCCCGACCTGGCGCAGCCGGTGCTGCAACTCGGCCACCTCGGCGCCGGAGTCGCCGGGGCCGAGCACCGGGGGGCCGGTCGGAGCGGGCGCGTCGCCGGTGGGGGAGGAGGACGGCGGGTGCGAGGTGCCGTCCGCGGGCGGGGCCGTGGGGGCGACCGAGCCGATCTGCCCGTTCGCGCGGCCCGGCGCGAGGTCGTCCGCCGGATCATCCGCGGGGTCACCGGCGGCCCCGCGGCCGTCCGGGGGCGCGTACCCGTCGCCGCCGCGGTCGCGGCCGGCGCGGTCGTCGGGTGCTGCCCCGCCGCCGCCGGCCGGCGGTGCGCCGCCCCCGTCGTCGCCGCCCAGCGGGCCGCCGTCCGCCTCGCCGCCGCCGGACGGCGCCGCGCTGACCCCCGCCGGCCCGCGGCCCGCGTCGTCCGACTCGTCGCCGCCGGTCAGCAGTCCCGCGGTGACGATCAGCCCGGCGATCACCGCCGCCGCGCCGCCGCCCGCGAGCAGCAGCCCGGTGGGGCGTGCCCGCCGCCCGCCGCGGCCCGCGGCCGTCTGCGCGGCATCGGGCCCGGGCTCCGTGCTCCCGACGTGTACGACCGCGCTGCCCGGCACCGGCTGCGGCAGGAACGCCGCGCGCGGCACCGGCAGCAGTTCCGTACCCGGCCCCTGTCCGCCGCCGTCCACGTCCTTCTCGCCGCCGGCCTCGGCCGCCTGCATGACGTACGGTCTGATCAGCCGGGGCTCGGTCCGCTGCCCGGTCGTCGGCGCGTCCGATTCCTGCGCCGCGTCCGCCGCGCACGCACAACTCGGCCTGTCGTCCTCCTTGAGCGGTGCGAAGCACCGCGGACATCCGTCGGATGGCACTGGCGTTCCCCTCCAGTTCGATGCCGACGATTATGCAAGCAGGTGGCGGTTCGTGCGGCCGATTCGCCCCCCGTCAGCGGCCGATTCGCTCGGTCGAAACGGCACACGTCCCGCGCAATCCGTCGCATACTGGCGTCGCCCCCCTCCAGGCCGAGCTGCCGGGCAGCCGGCCGTACCGGAGGAGGACCGCGTGGACAACGACCGCACTTTCGGCGTCACCGCCTGGATCATCGCGCTGACCATCGCGGTCGTCGCGCCGCTGGCGCTGGTGTTCTACCTCGTGCTGTAGCCGGCCGACTGCCCGCTCCCCGGGCGTAGTTAGGAAAGTTTCCTTCCAGTCTTGACGGCGCGCGGAAAGGACCTTAGCTTTCCGGCCACGCCCATCCGCGCGCCGGATGGCACACCCCCCAAAACTGGAGACCCCCCATGCGAAGGACCAAGCCCCTCCTGCTCGGTTCCGCCAGCGTCGCGGCCGCCGCGCTGCTGTTCGCCCTCACCCCGCAGCTCAGCGCCGGAGCCGACGAGGGCCGGGCCGCGGCCGGCCGCGACGCCGGCGAGTCCGGCGGCGCGAGCGCGGACCGGGCCGCCGCCCGCGCCGCCGCCCCGGCGGGCTCGCCCGTCGCCGAGAACGGCCGGCTGGCGGTCTGCGACACCACGCTCTGCAACGAGCAGGGCCAGGCGGTCCAGTTGAACGGCATGAGCTCGCACGGCACCCAGTGGTACGAGCAGTGCCTCACCGACGGCTCCCTCGACGCCCTGGCGCAGGACTGGGACGCGGACGTGCTGCGCGTGTCCACGTACGTCCAGGAAGACGGCTACGAGACCGACCCCGAGCGGTTCACCGCCCTCGCCCAGCGCGTCGTCGACCAGGCCGTCGAGCGCGGCATGTACGCCGTCATCGACTGGCACATGCTCAGCCCGGGCGACCCCAACGCCAACACCGACCTCGCCAAGCGCTTCTTCACCGACATGGCGACCCGGTACGCGGACCAGCCCAACGTCTTCTACGAGATAGCCAACGAGCCCAACGGCGTCGGCTGGGGAGCGGTCAAGTCGTACGCCGAGGAGATCATCCCCGTCGTCCGGCAGCACGACCCCGACGGCGTCGTCCTCGTCGGCACCCGCGCCTGGTCCTCCTTCGGCGTCTCGGACGGCGCGGACGAGCGCGAGGTGATCGACAACCCGGTCGACGCCGCCAACATCATGTACACCTTCCACTTCTACGCCGCCTCGCACGGGGACGAGTACCTGCAGACGCTCTCCCGCGCCGCCGACGAACTCCCGGTGTTCGTCACCGAGTTCGGCACCCAGAACTACGCGGGCGAGGGCGCCAACGACTTCGCGATGTCGCAGCGGTACCTCGACCTCATGAAGGAGAAGGGCATCTCCTGGACCAACTGGAACTTCTCCGACGACTTCCGCTCGGGCGCGGTGTTCAAGGAGGGCACCTGCGACGGAAACGAGTGGTCGGGCACCGGCGTGCTGAAGGAGGCCGGCGTCTGGATCCGGGAGCGCATCAAGGAGTGACGGAGCGAGCGCGCCGCGAGCGCGCGACGACCGCGGGACCGGCCCGGTGCGGGCCGGTCCCGCGGCCTTTCCCCACCTGCGGGACGCCGGTTCCGTCAGCCGACGTTGATGTTGGAACTGCCGCTGCTCTGGTAGCCCTCGGTCGCCATGATCATGTAGTAGCTGAAGTTGCCGAGCTGCATCCCGGCCCGCGACCAGGCGTCGAAGTGCGCGCCGGTGTTGATCGTGCCGCCCACCCGCCTGGACCTGTTGACGCTCCAGAACTGCGGGAAGGTCTTCGTGCCCTCGACGGACGGGGCGTTGTACCGCATCGTGTGGTACAGGTCGTACGTGACGCCGTCGCTGCTGACCGAGCCCCGGTTCTCGCCGGTGGGCCGGTAGGTGCCGTAACTGTCGACGATGTAGTACTCGACGAGCGGGTTCGAGGTCCAGCCGTAGAGGCAGAGGTAGCCGTTGCCGGAGGGGCTGAAGCTGCCGGAGTAGCCGACGTTGCGGCGGCTGCCGTTGCTCCAGCCCTTGCCGCAGACGAAGTTGCCGGTGTTGCGCCACGAGGTGCTGTAGTTGCCGCCGTTGCCGAGCGTCATCGAGACCGTGCCCTGCGCGTCGGTCCAGAACGAGTAGTAGTACCCGTTGTGGGTGCCGGTCTGGTTGGTCGTGATGGTCTGCGCGTGCGCTGCTCCCGCGGGCAGGAGCGTCGCCGCGGACGCGCCGAGGGCGACCGCGCCGGCGCGGCCGACGAACTTTCGGCGGCTTACGCCGTGGGGGGTGCCGTTCGTGTTCATTCTTCCTCCTCGTGACGGCAGGTACGCGTGCCTGCCGCCGGGCCAGGGTGGCGCCGAACGGGTCGTGCGTCAGTGTTGGACCGGAGGGAAGTGCTGTCAACAGTTTCGGCGCTGATTCCGAAACATTACTTCGAGGTGGTGCCGGGCTTGCTAACTAACCTTGCAGCTCAGGCTGTTGTGCGGGGAGGAGTGGCAGCGGGGGTCCGCTGACGATGCGTTATGAAGATCCCGTTCGGAGAGGCAGGGGTCGAAAGTTTCGGGTGATTACGTGACCTGGTCGTGGCGGCCGAGGAAGCGGAACGCCCCCTCCCGGGCCTCGTACAGGAACGCCGCCTTGCCCGGCTGGAGCGTGTGCGTCAGATCCCGGGTGAAGCGCAGCGGCTTGGCGACGCCGGCGTGGTTCATCTCCACGATCCGCTCCGCGATCTGGCCCCGCACGATCTCCGCGCCGCCGCCCAGGGCGTCGAGCGCGGCGGCGATCAGGCCCACGGCGTCGTACGCCTCGGCCGCCCAGCGGGGCGGTGCGGCGTCGTACCCCTCGCGGTACGCGGCCGTGAAGTCGTGGGCCGCCGCCGACTTCGCCTGCTCCGCCGCCGTGTACGGGGCGCCGAACACCCAGCCCTCGGCAGCCGTCCCCGCCGCACGCAGGAACGCCGGCCGCATCATCGGCTCGAAGGACGTCCGCGGCCCGTCGAAGCCCGCCCCGGCGAGCGCGCGTGCGCACGCCGCCGCGCGCTCCGCGGAGGCACCCGCGTAGACGACCGCCCGCGCATCCCCGGCCAGCGCCTCGGCGACGGCGGAGCCGAACCCGGCAGACGCCGCCACCTGGTGGAAGCTCACCTCGCCCTCTGAGGGCGGCGCCTCGCGCAGGGTCGTCAGGACGCTCCGGGCCGCGTCCCCCGCCGCCCGGTCGTCCACGACGGCGGTCCGCACCACCCTCCGCACCCGGCTCAGGTAGTCGAGTACCGGATGCGCCTGGTACGCGCCCGACACCCGGGTGCCGACGAGCGACGGGGCGTCGGTCCTGTCCACGTCGGCCGCGTCGGTGTCGACCGACACGTTCACGGCCGCCATCGACTCCTCCCCGTACAGCGGGGCCGCCGCGCGCAGCGTCTCGACCGTCGTCGGGCCGAGCACCGCGCGCACCGCGCGCTCGCCGAGCACCTCGCGCACCACGTCCCGGGCCCGGCGCGCCTCCCCGCCGTCGTCGTACGTGGCGAGGGAGAGCCGGAAGCGCACGTCGTCACGGGCGTTGTGCCGCGCCACGGCGAGCCGGGCGCCGCGTTCCTGGGCGATGCCGGCGGCTTTCTGATCGCCCGTCAGGGCGGCGTGCAGGGCGATGGTGTGGGTCGGCAGGTTCCGCGTGGTGCCGCCCTTGTCGCCGGCGCCGCCACGGGTGGCGAAGAGCGCGGCCGCGCCGGCCCCCGAGGCGGCGAGCACGGCGGCGGCCGACCCGCCGACGACGAGGAACCGGCGGCGCGAAGTCCCCTGCCCGCCCGCGGCGGTGGTGTCCACCGCCTCGGGCACGGCATCGGCGAGCGCGGTCTGCCGCGGGGGCGGGTCGAGCGCCCCGGCGGACCGCTCGGCGACGAGCCGCAGCACGGGGGAGGGCAGCCAGTCGCGCGGGTCGGCGGCGGGCGCGGGCGGCGGGGCGGTCGGGGCGCCCGGGGGGCGCGAGCCGGGGGCGCGGGGCCGGTCCGCGGCGCGTACGCCGGGCGCCGGTTCGTCGGCGCCGCCCGGGGGCCGGGGGTCCGGCGCGGGCCCCCGCTCCGCCACGCCGTGGTCGGCGGCTTCCGTGCCCTCGTACGGCAGCGTCTCCGACGCCGGTCCGGCCGTGCCGTCCCGCAGCACGCGCGTGTCCGCGTCCGGCGGCGGTGGCACCGGGAGCCGCGGGTCCACGGGCCCTCCGTCCGGCCCCGCGTCCGGCGCCGCGTCCGGCCCGTCGTCCGCGGTGGCCGTGCCCGGCCCCAGCGCGGCGGCCGGTTCCGCGGCGAGGGAAGCCGCCAACTCCGCCGCGGCGGGCCGGTCCTGCGGATCCTTCGCCAGGCAGCCCGTGATCGCCGTCCGCAGCCCTCGCGGCAGTCCCTTCAGACCCCGCAGGTCCGGTTCCTCGTGGACGGTCCGGTACAGCACCGCCGCCGGGTTGCCCGTGCCGTACGGGCGGCGGCCGGTGGCCGCGTACGCCAGCACGCACCCCAGCGCGAACACGTCGCTCGGCGGCCCCGCCCGGCCGCCCGCCCTGATCTGCTCGGGCGCGAGGTAGCCGGGCGTGCCGATCACCGCGTCCGGCGCCGTCAGCGCGGTCGCGCCGGAGTCGTGCGCGATGCCGAAGTCGATCAGCCGCGGCCCGTCGAGCGCGAGCAGTACGTTGCCCGGCTTGACGTCCCGGTGCACCAGCCCCGCCGCGTGCACCTCCGCCAGCGCCTGCGCCAGCCGCGCGCCGAGCGAGGCGACGGCGTACGGCGGCAGCGGCCCGTACCCGTCCACCGCCTCCACCAGCGCGGGACCCGGCACGAACGCCGTGGCCAGCCACGGCGCGCGGGCCTCGGCGTCGGCCGCGGTGACCGGCACCACCCAGCGGCCCGCCAGCCCCGTCGCCAGCCGCACCTCGCGCCGGAACCGGGCGCGGAACGCCGGGTTCGCCGCGTGCTCCGGCCGGATGACCTTCAGCGCCACCAGCGCGCCGTCGCCGCCGCGCGCCAGGTAGACCACGCCCATCCCGCCCGCGCCGAGCCGGGCGAGCAGCCTGTGCCCGCCCAGCTCCTCCGGGTCGTCCGCGCGCAGCGCCCGCATCGTCCGCCCTCCCCGTCAGGAGCCGGGGAGCGCCACCGGGCCGACGTAGCCGAACCGGCCGTCCTCGACGCGGAAGTGGTGGATCGGCCCCTGCTCGATCTCCCGGCTGTCGCTGAACCTGTACGTGGCCGTCAGCCCCTTGAAGCGGGCCGCGGGCAGCGACGCGGCCAGCGCCGCCCGCGTCGGCCTGCGCCTGCCCTTCTCCGCCAGGGCGGCCAGCCGGTCGGCGAGCAGCCGCGTGACGTCGTACGCCTCCGCCGCCCACGGCCCCGGCGCGGAGCCGAACCGCTTGCGGTACGCGGCGGCGAAGTCCCGTACGGCATCGGCGTCCGCGCCGACGTACGGCGTCAGCGCCTGCCAGCCCTCCGCCGCGTCGCCCCCCGCGGCCGTGAACGCGCCGCCGGCCGCGGGCTCGTCGAGGAACCGCGGCCCGTCGAAGCCCCGCTCCGCCAGCTCCCGCGCGACCGCCGCGGCGCGCTCGGGCGTGCCGGTGTAGTAGAAGCTGTCCACGCCGTGGTCGATCATGTCCGCCACCACGGGACCCAGGGCCTCGGCGCCCGCGGCGGCCGGCACGACGCGCAGGTACAGCGCCAGCTCCGCGCCCGCCGCCGCGTTGTGCGCCATGCTGCTGTGCTCGAAGCCGCGGATCGCGCCCGCCCGGTCGGCGAGCAGGCCCACGTTCTGCGCCCCCTGGCCGAGCAGCGTGAACACGGTGGTGAAGGCGGCCCGGGCGCTGAGCGCCGTGGTGTGGAAGTACGTCTTCGGCTCCCCGGCGAGCGCCGCCTGCGCGGCGCTGAACGAGCCCTCCGAGACCGTCAGCAGCGGCATCCCGGCGCCGTCGTAGGCGCTCAGGGACGCCTGGGCGGAGGCGTAGCCCGTGGGGCCGATGACGGCGAGCACGTCGCGGTCGCCGATCAGCCGGCGGGCGGCGGTCAGCGCCCGGGCGGGGTCGCCGCCGTCGTCGCGGACCTTCAGCTCCAGCGTGAACGGGGCCTTCTCGCGGGCGTTGAACCGGTCCACCGCCAGCCGCGCGGCCCGCTCCTGCGCCGCACCCGCCGCCTTCTGAGGGCCCGTCAGATCCGCGTGCAGTCCGAGGGTGCGGCGCGGGCCGCTCGCCTCGGCGGGCGGGTCGCCGTCGTCGCGCAGCGCCGCCCACAGCGCGGTGCCGCCGCCCGCGGCGAGGAGCACGGCGCCGCCGCCGGCCAGCGCCAGGACCCGGCGGCGGCCGGGCCCCGCGCTCCCCGCGGCGACGGTGGTGTCCAGGCCGCCGCCGGTGTCCGCATCCGCCGCGCCCTCCGCGTCCCCCGCGGACGTCGCCGAGACCTCGGTCGGCTCGACGCCCGGCAGTTGCAGCATCTCCGCCGACCGCTCGGCGACCATCCGCACCACCGCGTCCGGCAGCCAGTCGATGCCGCCCTCCGGCGCGTCCGCCTCCAGCGCGGTGTCCAGCTCCGCCGCGGAGGGCCGCTCGCCGGGGTCCTTGGCCAGGCACCGTACGAGGAGCGCGCGCAGCCCGTCGTCCGTGACGCCGTCGAGATCCGGCTCGTCGTGCACGGTGCGGTACAGCAGCGCGTCCGCGGCGCCGGAGCCGAACGACGGCCGGCCGGTGGCCGCGTACGCCAGCACACACCCCAGCGAGAACACGTCGCTCGCCGGCCCGACCGGCTGCGCCCGCGCCTGCTCCGGGGAGAGGAAGCCGGGCGTGCCGACGACCATGCTGTCCGACGTCAGCTCGGTCTCCTCGGCGGCCGTGGGCCGGGCGATGCCGAAGTCGATGAGCCGCGGGCCGTCGAGTGCGAGCAGCACGTTGCCGGGCTTGAGGTCGCGGTGGACCAGGCCGGCGTCGTGCACCGCGGCGACGGCGCGCGCGAGCACCTTGCCCAGCACCCGTACGCCGTGGCCGGGCAGCGGGCCGCACGCGGCGACCGCCTCGGCCAGCGCCGGGCCCGGCACGAACGCCGTGGCCAGCCACGGTGCTTCGGCCTCGGTGTCGGCGTCGAGCACCGGCACCACCCAGGGGCTGGCGACCCGGCGGGCGGACGCCGCCTCGCGGCGGAACCGGGCCCGGAACTCGGGCTGTTCCGCGTACTCGGGCTGGATGACCTTCACCGCGGCCGGCGCGCCGGTCCGGGTGCGGGCGAGGTAGACCACGCCCATGCCGCCGGCGCCGAGCCGGCCCAGCAGCCGGTTCCCGCCCAGGTGAGCGGGGTCGGAGGGGAGCAACCGCTCCATCAGTCGCCCTCCTTCGCACCCGCGGAGCCGGTATCGCCGTCGCCGCCCGCGTCCTCGCGGCCGACCGCGCCCTGGGCCCGCTGCATCATCGTCACCAGCGGCTCGACGCTCATGCCCGCCACCTCCCCGGGCGAACTCTTCTCCCCGGCGCACACGGACACGCCGACGACCACGGGCCCGAACGTCGACTGGTCCCACGTGTACGGGTACGGCCCGCCCCGGCTGTCGCTGACGCACTCGCCGCGCTCCGACAGCGAGTCGTCGCTCGTCTCGTTGGCGCCCTCGCCGCGCGCGAGCGCCAGCGACGTCAGGCCGGTCAGCCGCTCACCCGCCCGCAGCGTCTGCTCCGGGCAGCCGACGGCCTCCTCCAGCATCCGCGCCTGCTCCCACGCCGCGTCGAGGGTCGTGCGGTGCACGGTGACGGTGGCGGAGAGCGCGACGGGACCCTTGCCGTCCGCGGCGGGTATCTCGAAGTAGCGGGTCCGCGTGGCCAGTACGTCGTCCGGCAGGTCCTCCGTCCGCCACGCGCAGTCCTCGGCGAGCACGGTCCAGCGCGCCGGGTCGCTCTCGTACGGCGTCGCCCGCACCGCGTCCGGGCCGAAGTGCTCCGGCCCGGCGATGACGTCCTCGACCAGCCGCCGCGCCTGCGCCGCGGTCCGCGGGATCCTGCCGGGGTCCGCCTCCGGCGTCGGCTCCGGCGCGGGCGGCGCGTCGCCCTTCGCGTCCGCGCTGCTGCTCGCCGAGCCCTTCGACTCGGGCTCGCCGCCGCTGTCGCACGCGGCGGCGCCCGCCAGCAGCACCGCGGCTAACGCCGCCGGGACGCCCCGGCGGCGCACACGTCTTCCGTACGCCATGACTCCCACCCCCTGCCTCCGCGGCCGCCCGGCCCGGCAGGCCGGGCGCCGCGAGGCGGCCACCCATACGGATGCCGCTCCGGTGTCCGGCGGTTCCGCCGGACACCGGAGCGGCATCGCGTCGTCGTCGTGAACTCTACAAGGACCCCCGGGGCTTGTGGATCCGGCGGAGAATGACGTTGCCATTGCCGGCGGGGGTGCCGTACGTTGACGCCATGGGAACGCTGTGATCACCGCCGGGCGCACGACCGCGTAGAGCCACGCTCCGCCGCCGTCGCGCCCGTCCGTGCGCGAGTCCCGCCTCCCCGCCCCCTTCCGCGGCGCCGTGGCGCGTCCTCGCGTACGGACCCGTCCTCGATCCGTCGCGAGCGGCCACGGCCGGGAACAGGGGCACCCACCTCATGACCACCGCACAACTCTCCCTCCACACCGTCACCAAGCGCTACGGCGAGCGCACCGTCCTCGCCGACGTCACACTCACCGTCCGCCCCGGCGAGAAGGCCGGCGTCATCGGGGACAACGGCTCCGGCAAGTCCACGCTGCTGGGGCTCCTCGCCGGCCGGATCGCGCCCGACGCGGGCGAGGCGACCCTGGCCGCCCCCGGCGGCCTCGGCCACCTGCCGCAGAGCCTCGACCTGCCGCCGCAGGCCACCGTCCAGGACGCGGTCGACGCGGCCCTCGCGGGGCTCCGCGCGCTCGAAGCGGAGCTGCGGCGGGCCGAGTCGGGGCTCGCCGCGGCGGCACCGGGCGCGCGGCTGGACGCGGCGCTGGCCGCGTACGGGCGGCTCGTCGAGGAGTACGAGGCCCGCGACGGCTACCGCGCGGACACCCGCGTCGACGCCGCCCTTGCCGGCCTCGGCCTCCCCGCGCTCGCCCGCGACCGGCGCCTGGGCACCCTCTCGGGCGGCGAACGCTCCCGCCTCGCCCTGGCGGCGGTGCTGGCGGCCCGGCCGGAGGTGCTGCTGCTCGACGAGCCGACCAACGACCTGGACGACCGCGCGGTCGCCTGGCTGGAGGACCACCTGCGCGCACACCGCGGCACGGTCGTCGCCGTCACCCACGACCGGCTGTTCCTGGAGCGGCTGACGACGACGGTCCTGGAGGTCGACGCCGGCCGGGTCACCCGGCACGGCGACGGCTACGCGGGCTACCTCGCCGCCAAGGCCGCGGAACGCGCCCGCATGCTGCGCGCGTACGAGGAGTGGCGCGCGGAACTCGCCCGCAGCCGCCGCCTCGCGGAGGCCGGCGCGACGCGCCTCGCGGCGATCCCGCGGTCGCAGCCCCTGGCGGTCTTCGGCCACGGGGCGTTCCGCACGCGCAGCCGGGGCCACGGCGCGGCGGGCCGCATCCGCAACGCGAAGGAACGCGTGGCCCGCCTCACCGCCAACCCGGTCCCGCCCCCGCCGCAGCCGCTGGTGTTCCGGGCGCGCATGGCAGCCGGCGGGTCCGCGGCGGCTACGGGCGAGGAGGCCGGACCCGCGGCACCCGGCGGCGCGGCGGGCGACGGCTCCGCACCGGTGCGGCCGCCCGCCGTCCCGGCGGAGCCCGCCGTGGAGCCGGCTCCGGCCGCGGAGCTGGCGGACGTCGTCGTCGGGGACCGGCTGCGGGTGCCCGCGCTGCGGCTCGGGGCCGCGGAGCGGCTGCTCGTCACCGGGCCCAACGGGGCCGGGAAGACGACGCTCATGCGCGTCCTGGCGGGGGAGTCGGCCCCGGACTCCGGAACGGTGCGGGTGCCGGGACGGGTGGGCCACCTGCGGCAGGAGGAGACCGCGTGGCCGCCGGGGGCCACCGTGCTGCGGGCCTTCGCCGCGGACCGCCCCGGCACGCCGGACGAGCACGCCGCACGACTGCTGTCGTACGGCCTCTTCCGCCCGGCGGACCTGCGGCTGCGCGTGGGGGAGCTGTCGTACGGCCAGCGCCGCCGCATCGACCTCGCGCGGCTCATCGCAGAACCGGTCGACCTGCTGCTCCTGGACGAGCCGACGAACCATCTGTCGCCGGCGCTCGTCGAGGAACTGGAGCAGGCGCTCGCCGGCTACGCGGGCGCGCTGGTGGTGGTCACCCACGACCGCCGCATGCGGGCGACCTTCCCCGGCACCCGCCTGCGACTCCACGCGGGCACCCCGCAGCCGGCCGGGTGACCCCGCGGAGACCTCCGGGGGCACCGGTCCGCGTGCCCCGCCACCCGAGGAGCGGCTGCACCCCGGCCGCAGCCCCCGGCGGGGCCGGGCCGTCCTCGCGGCGCGCCCCCGCAGGGGGTACGGCCCCGGCGGGCCGCCTCGGCCGGGGGGCCCGGGCCGCGCATGCTGGGTGGATGCACGTCGCCACGTTCGTCTCGTCCCGGTGGTTCGTGGCGACGCTCTTCGTCGTCATCACCCTCGCCGACCTCGTGACCTCCGAGGGGCAGTCGCTCGGGGCGCTGTTCTCCGTCATCCCCGTCCTCGTCGCGGTGAACGGCAGACGGTCCGCCGTCATTGCCGCCGGTGCCCTCGGGCTGGTCCTGGCCTCGTTGCTGAGCTGGTACAACAACGACACGGGCACCGCCCAGTTCTTCGCCCGGTTCATCGCCGTCATCGGCGCCACCGCGCTCGGGATCGTCGTGCAGACCGTGCGTGTCGACCGCGAGAAGCGCCTCGCGCGGGCGCAGCGGATCGCGGACGTGGCGCAGCGGGCGCTGCTGCCGGTGACCCCCGACCGCGTAGGGCCCTTCGCCGTCGCGGCCAGCTATGCGTCCGCCGCACACGACGCACAGGTCGGCGGCGACCTGTACGACGTGGTCGACACCGGCTCCGGGCTGCGGGCCGTGATCGGCGACGTACGCGGCAAGGGGCTGCCCGCCGTGCGCATCAGCGGCGGCGCGCTCGGCGTCTTCCGGGCCGTCGGGCACGACGAGCGGGACCTGCCGCTGATCGCCCGCCGGATGGAGCACAGCGTGCTGCGCGAGGCGGAGCCCGAGGACTTCGTCACCGTGCTGCTCGTGGAGGTCACCACCGGGGGCCGCTGCACGCTGCTGTCGTACGGGCACCCCCCTCCCCTCGTCCGCAACGCCGCGGGCGAGGTGCGCGAGGCCCCGGTCGCCGCCCACCCGCCGCTGGGTCTCGGGCTGCTGGGTGCCGCCCCCGGGGACGGCACCGCCGCCGGGCACGGCCCGGCGCCCCGCCCCGGCCACGGCTCCGGGGTCGTCCCGGCCACCGACCCCGCGATCGACCCCCTCGCCGCCCCGCGCCCCGGCGCCCCCGCGCGGACCACCGAGCTGGTCCTCGCCCCGGGCGACGAACTGCTCCTCGTCACCGACGGCGCCCTGGAAGCCCGCAACGCGGCCGGTGAGTTCTACCCCATGGTCCAGCGCTACGAGGAGTGCCCGGGCCCCCACGCGCCACCCGCCGAGGTGCTCGCCGCGCTCAACGCCGACCTGCGCGACTACAGCGGCGGCGCCCTCGACGACGACTCCGCGCTCCTCCTGCTGCGCTACATGCCGCCGCTGCCGGGAGAGCGCTCGTCCTCGGCCGGGGCCGTCTCGCCCCGCTGACCGGGCAGCCGCGGCACGTCGGCCGCCTCAGCCCCGTCCGACCCCTTCGCATCGGCGGCGTCGGCGGCGTCCGCGGCCCGTGCCTCCAGCGCCTCCCGCTCCGCGTCCCGCGCCTCGCGCCACTCCGTGACCCGCAGCGCGACCGGCTCCGTGTACCGGGCCGCCAGCGGTCCGACGATCACCAGCACCAGCACGTACGCCGTCGCCAGCGGCCCCAGGTCCGGCTCGACGCCGGCGGTGACCGCGATCCCCGCGATGACGATGGAGAACTCGCCCCGCGCGACGAGCGTGCCGCCGGCCCGCCAGCGGCCCTTCACCGAGATCTCCGCGCGTTTCGCCGCCCAGTAGCCCGTCGCGATCTTCGTCCCCGCCGTCACGACCGCCAGCGCCAGCGCCGGCAGGATCACCGGCGGGATCGACTCGGGGTCGGTGTGCAGGCCGAAGAAGACGAAGAACACCGCGGCGAAGAGGTCCCGCAGCGGACTGAGCAGGTTGTGCGCGCCCTCGGCCACTTCGCCCGACAGGGCGATGCCCACAAGGAACGCGCCCACCGCCGCCGACACCTGGAGCTGCTGGGCGAGTCCGGCGACCAGCAGCGTCAGACCCAGGACGACGAGCAGCAGCTTCTCGGGGTCGTCGCTGGAGACGAAGCGCGAGATCAGCCGCCCGTAGCGGACGGCGACGAAGAGCACCGCGCCCGCCACGCCGAGCGCGATGGCCAGCGTGGCGCTGCCCTGCGCGATGCCGACGCCGGCGACCAGCGCGGTGACGATCGGCAGGTAGACCGCCATCGCCAGGTCCTCCAGGACCAGCACGCTGAGGATCACCGGCGTCTCGCGGTTGCCGAGCCGGCCGAGGTCGCCGAGGACCTTGGCGATGACGCCGGAGGACGAGATCCAGGTGACGCCGGCCAGCACCACGGCGGCGACGGCGCCCCAGCCGAGCAGCAGCGCCATGATCGCGCCCGGCAGTGCGTTGAACGTGAAGTCGACGACCCCGGCCGGGTACTGGGTCTTGAGGTTCGAGACCAGATCGCTGGCCGTGTACTCCAGGCCGAGCATCAGCAGCAGCAGGATCACGCCGATCTCGGCGCCGATCGCCACGAAGTCCTCGCTGGCGCCGAGCGGCAGCAGCCCGCCCTCGCCGAAGGCGAGCCCGGCCAGCAGGTACAGCGGGATGGGAGAGAAATGGAAGCGGCCCGCGAACCGCCCGAGCAGACCGAGTCCGAGGATGATCGCGCCGAACTCGATGAGGAAAACCGCGTAGGAGTGCAAGCGCTCACTCCCGCCCGAGCAGCGCCGCGGCCGCCTCGATGCCTTCGCGGGTGCCGATCACGATGAGCGTGTCGCCGCCGGCGAACCGGAAGTCCGGGGTGGGGGAGGGGATGGCCTCCGCGCGCCGCAGCACGGCCACGATCGACGCCCCCGTCTCGGTGCGGATCCGCGTCTCGCCCAGCACCCGGCCGTTCCAGTACGACGTGGCCGACAGCTCGACGCGCTCGGCGACCAGCCCCAGGTCGGTGGTGTGCAGCAGGTTCGGACTGTGGTGCGACGGCATGAGCGCATCGATCAGTGCCGCCGTCTCGGCGCCGTTGAGATGCAGCGACTGCGCGCAGGCGTCCGGGTCGTCGGAGCGGTAGACATTGATCGACCGGGTGCCGTCCCGGTGCGCGATCACCGACAGGTGCTTCTTCTGCGCCCGTGTCGTGAGGTCGTATTTCACACCGATCCCCGGCAGTGGCGTGGTGCTCATCCTTGGAGCAGGCACGGCCCGTCCCCTTTCCGACTTTCGCTGAATGTCGCGCGTACGCGGCCCCGGGATTCGGGCAGCCGATCCCCCCGCGCGGCGCAGCGGATATCGTGCCATCCCCGCGTACGGCGAGAACATGGGTGTCAGCACGGATGGACAGCGCGGCGTCGGCCGGGCCACCATCAGTGCCGGGACGGTAGTCTTCTCCGCCGGTCGCAGCCCCGGTCAGGCCCGGTCCCGCCGGCTGCGTCCACCGTCCCAGGGAACCCGCGAATGAACCCAGCGGTCAAGGCCCGCGTTCTGCTCGCCGACGACCACGCGCTCGTACGCCGCGGCATCCGGCTGATCCTCGACGCCGAGCCCGACCTGGCCGTCGCGGCGGAGGCGGGCGACGGCGCCGAGGCCGTGGCGCTCGCCCGCGACGGGACGGCCGTGGACCTGGCGATCCTGGACGTGGCGATGCCCCGGCTGACGGGGCTGCAGGCGGCGCGCGAGCTGTCCCGCGTACGGCCGGAGCTGCGGATACTCATCCTGACGATGCACGACAACGAGCAGTACTTCTTCGAGGCGCTGAAGGCCGGGGCCGCGGGCTACGTGCCCAAGTCGGTCGCCGACCGCGACCTCGTCGAGGCGTGCCGCGCCGCGCTGCGCGACGAGCCGTTCATCTACCCGGGCGCGGAGACGGCCCTCATCCGCCGCTACCTCGACCGCGCCCGCCAGGGCGACCCGCTGCCCGCCCGGCCGATCACGGAGCGGGAGGAGGAGATCCTCAAGCTCGTCGCCGAGGGGCACACCTCGAAGGAGATCGGGGACCTGCTGGTCATCAGCGCGAAGACGGTGGAGCGGCACCGGGCCAACCTGCTGCAGAAGCTGGGGCTGCGGGACCGCCTGGAGCTGACGCGGTACGCGATCCGGGTGGGCCTGATCGAACCCTGACGCCGGGTACGGGCAGGCCCGCGCGCCCGACACCGAAGGACCGGCGGGGCACGGCCCCTCTGGCCGCTCCCCGCCGCTCCCCCGCCGCACCCGGCCACTCCCGGGTGCGTACCGCGTCCTCCCGCGGCCTTTGCCGCCGGCTCAGGCAGCCGCCGGTGCCGGCCGGCCGGGCGTCAGCGCCCCCGCGACCGCCGCCGACACCGCCGCCGCGACCGCCGCCACGGTGAACGCCTCCGTGAACCCCTCCAGCGTGCTGCCGACGAGGCTCGCCGCCGCCACGCTGGAGACCACCGCGGCACCCAGCGAGGCGCCGAACTCGTGGAACGTGCTCACGATGCCGGAGGCGATGCCCGCCTCGTGCGGCGCCACCCGGCCCAGCGCCGTCGCCGAGGCGACCACGAACATCGCGCCCGTGCCCAGCGCCGCGACGGTCACCCCGATCGCGACCGTCGCCGGCCGCATCGACACGGCGGGCACCGCGAGCCCGGCCGCCGCGGCGGCCAGCGCCGCGATGGCGGGCGCCCGCGCGCCCGTCCGGCCGATCAGCCGGCCGGTCAGGTCGGCCCCCAGCATCGCCGCGAACGCGACGGGCAGGAAGAGCAGCCCGGTGCGCAGCGCCCCGTAGCCGCGGGCGTGCTGGTAGTAGAAGGTGCCCAGGAAGAACACCGCCACCATCAGCGCCGTCGCCATCAGGATGAGGAACGCGCCGGTGGCCACGGGCCGGCGGGCCAGCAGCCGCACGTCCATCAGCGGGCTGCGGGCGCGCCGCTGCCAGACGGTGAACAGCAGGTAGCCGACGGCCGCGAGCAGGACGAGCCCGGCGGTGCGGGCCGTGAGCCAGCCGCGTTCACCGGCGTCGATGAGGCCGTAGATCAGCGTCGCCGTCGAGGCGGTCACCAGCGCCGCACCGAGCAGGTCCACCCGCGGCCGCTCGGCGGGAGCCGGGCGCGAAGGCAGCAGCACCGCGAGCACGGCGACGATGGCGAGGCCGATGGGCACGTTGACGTAGAAGACCCACGGCCAGCCGGGACCCGCGGTCAGCAGTCCGCCGAGGAGGACGCCGAGCGCCGCCCCGCCGCCGCCGAGCGCGGACCAGATGCCCAGCGCCTTGTTCCGCTCCTCGCCGTCGAAGAGCGTGACCACCAGCGACAGCGCCGCGGGCGACAGCAGCGCCGCGCCGACGCCCTGCGCGATGCGCCCGCCGACCAGCGCGCCGCCCGACTCGGCGAGCCCCGTGGTCAGGGACGCCGCGGTGAAGACCAGCAGCCCGGCGAGGACCACGCGCTTCGGGCCGATCAGGTCCGCGATCCGCCCGCCGAGCAGCATCAGCCCGCCGAAGGTCAGCGTGTACGCGCTGACCGTCCAGGTCAGCGCCGCGCGGCCGAGCCCGAGGTCGTCGCCGATGTGCGGGAGCGCGATGGCCACCACCGTCACGTCGAGGATCAGCATGAGCTGCGCCACCCCCAGGAACCCGAGGATGCGCCAGCGGGCCGGGTGCCGCCCCTCTGCGGTCGTGTGCCCGGCCTCGTGCGTAGTCATCAGTGCCCTCCCAATACCTCGTACGTTGATGTACGAGTTCTAACGGAGGACTGTAACGCAAACATTCCCGTACGAGTTAGGCTGGCCCGCATGACCGCCTCCACCGGCTCCGGCGCCGGCACCCGCCCGCGCCGCCGCGCCGACGCCGAGCGCAGCATCGCCCGCATCGTCGCCGCCGCCCGCGGGCGGCTGGGCTCCGACCCGAACGCGACGACCGACGACATCGCCAAGGCGGCGGGCGTGGGGCGGATGACCCTCTACGGCCACTTCAAGACCCGGGCCGAACTGGTCGACGCCGCGCTGCGGGACGCGGTCCAGGACGGCGACCGGACGCTGGCTGCCGTGGACCTGAGGGGCGACGCGTACGAGGCCATGCGCCGGCTGCTGGTCTCCAGCTGGGCGCTGGTCGCCGAGTCCGCGGCGCTGCTGACCGCCGCCCAGGGCGTACTGCCGGCCGGGCGGGTGCGGGAGCTGCACGCCGGCCCGGCCGTGCGCGTCGGCGAACTCGTCCGCCGCGGCCAGGACCAGGGGGTCTTCCGCACCGACATGCCGACGGCCTGGCTCGTCGGGGTCGTGCAGCACATCCTGCACGGCGCCGCGGAGGACGTCCGCGGCGGGCGGCTGGAGCTGCCGCCGGGCGAGGTCTCCGACGTGGTCACGAAGTCGGTGCTGGCGGTCCTCGCCACACCGCCGGCGCCCGGCCCGTAGCCCCGGAGACCCCGCCGCGCGTACCTACCGTGCGCGCGCTAGCCGTTGAGGCCGAAGAACGCGATGGCGCGCTCGGCCATGCCGGACATCGGCAGCGAGTGGCCCACCCCCTGCAGGCTGACCGCCTCGACCGGCGCCTGCTCGCCGGTGCCGCCGTAGCGGGTGCGGGTCCAGCCGGACTGCGGGCTGTCGGTCATGGACGGGGTCTGGCTCAGGCCGTGGACATCGGTCCACTGCTTGATCTCCTCCTGGAAGTTGGGGTAGCGCAGCGTGGTGTCGTTGGTGCCGTGCCACACCTGCATCCGCGGGCGCGCTCCGGCGTAGCCGGGGTACGCGCCGCGCACCAGATCGCCCCACTGCTGCGGGGTGCGGATGATCTGCCCGTTGGCGCAGGCGCTGTTCCAGCCGGAGCCGTCGGTGGTGGCGAAGCAGCTGTGCGGTACGCCCATGAACGCCGCGCCCGCCTTGAAGACGTCGGGGTAGTTGCCGAGCATGACGTTGGTCATCATCGCGCCGGACGAGGCACCGGTGACGAACGTCCGGTTCGGGTCGGCGCCGTTGTTGGCGCGCACGTACTGCACCATCGAGCGGATGCCCACCGGGTCGCTGCCGCCGTCGCGGCGCAGCGCCTGCGGCGAGGAGACGTCGAAGCACTGGCCGCTGCGGGTGGCGGACGGGTAGACGACGATGAAGCCGTAGCGGTCGGCGAGCCGGGCGAACTCGGTGCCCGAGTAGAACGCGGGGCCCGAGCCCGTGCAGTAGTGGATTGCGACGAGCACGGCGGGCTGCGGGCGGACGTTGTCCGGGACGTAGAGGTGCATGCGCAGGTTGCTGGGGTTGCTGCCGAAGTTCGTCACCTCGCGGAGGGTCGCCGCGGACGCCTGTGGCGGTGCGCTGAGCGACAGGGCCGCCAGAAGGGCAAGGACGCAGCCGAGCAGCGCGGCGTGCAGCGGGCGCGCCCGGCGGCGGACGGGGGGCGGGGGAGCGGTGACTCGGGCTGCGGCTCTGGTGAACATGTCCATGCCCTTTCTAGACTGCGGGTGTGAAGGGTCTGCTGGTGCGGCTTTCATCACTGGACGCGGACGCCGCCGCGGCGGTGCGCGTGATCGCCCACTTCCAGGCGCTGCTGGGCGGCGGGGCCGTCGACCCCGAGGTGCTGGTGCGGTCGACCGCCGCGCTGGCGGGCTGCCCGGCGGGGCTGGCGCGCCCGGCGGAGGCGCCTGACCGGACCGGCCGGGCGGTGCGGTTCGGGCCGGACGGCGCGGAGCTGCCGTGCGGCGGGCCGCCCGGTTCGGCCGGGTCGTCCGGCCCTGTGAGGGCGGCCGGTCCGGAGTCGGGGGTGCGGTCGTTGGCCCCCGCGGGGTGCGTGTGGCTCGAACGGACCGGCGGTCCCGGCCCGTTGGACGACCTGGTCCTCGAATGGATGGCGCTGGCCGCCGGCATGAGCCCGCCGCGCCCCGCCCGCCCACCGCATGTCGCCGACCCCGCGCTGGTGGAGACCGTGCTCTCGGAGCGGGAGGCCGTCGAGGACCGCGTACGCGCCCTGCGACTGCTCGGCCTCAGCCCCGAACGGCCGCTGCGCGTGGTGGCGGTGTCCGGCGGGCGGGACGCCGACGCGGGTGTCGAGGCGGTTGCGCTGCTCGCGCGCGGCGTACCGGGTGCGACGGTGCGGATCGCGGCGATGGACGCGCTGGCGGCGGTGCTGGTGCAGCCGGCCGAGGGCGGTGCGGGCACGGCGGGGGAGCTGGCCCGGGGCCTGTCGCTCGCGGCGGCGGAGCGCGTACGGGGACGGGTCCCCGGTCGCACGGGTGGAGCGGCACCGCGTGCGGGGGACGGGGAGTGCGGCGGGCCCGGGGACGGTACGCGATCGCCGGTGCGCGGGGCGAGGTTCGGGGTCGGGGGAGGGGCGGCGCCCGTACGGGCCCACGTCTCCTGGGCCGAGGCCCGCACGGCGCTGCGGTTCGCCGGGGCCGGCGGCCCGGGGGAGACGGTGGTCGACCACGACGCGCTCGGCCCGCTCGCGCTGCTCGCCGAGGTGCCGGCGGACCGGCTGCGCGCCGACCCGGGCGTACGGGCCCTGACCGCGCTCGCCGCGCGCGACGGGGGCGGGTCGAGCATCGCGGCGCTGGACGCCTTCTGCCGCACGGGGTCCCTGCGCCGGGCCGCCGCCGAACTGCACCTGCACCACAGCTCCGTGGCGGCCCGGCTGGCCCGCGCGCAGACGGCGCTCGGCGGCCGGCTGCGCGAGCCCGACGACCGGCTGCGCGCCCGGCTCGCCCTGTACGCCTGGCGGTTGGCGACGGCCGCCGACGAGTGACCGCGTCGCGGCGCCGAATACGACCCGGTATGCGGAGGACGCTCCGTCTTGCGATGCACCGAACCAGACGCCGCGGCGCCCGCCCTGCGGGCGGACGACGGGACTTTCGACACAGGCCCTGGCGCGGTGGGGGGCACGGGCGTCACCCCTGCTCGTCGCCGTGGTCGTCCGCTCCCGGGCCGCCTGTCCCCAGCCCCGCCCGCAGGGCGGTACCGGCATCGGCGAGGATCCGCCGGGCCACCGGCGCGTGAGCCACCCCCACCGCCCCGTGGAACGTGCCCGGGTAGAAGCGCAGTTGCACCGGCACACCCGCCGCGGCCAGCGCCTGCGCGTACCCCAGGGCCTCGTCGCGCAGCGGGTCGAACTCCATCACCGCCACGTACGCCGGCGGCAGCCCCGCCAGGTCCGCGGCCCGGGCGGGCGCCGCGTACGGGGACACGTCCGGCGAGCCCGCTGTCCCGGGGCCGAGGTACGCCTCCCAGCTCAGCCGGGCGTTGCGGCGGTGCCACACCGGGGTGTCGGTGAACTCCCGGGCGCTGGGCGTGGCGAGGCGGTCGTCCAGCGCCGGGCTCTGGAGGTACTGGCAGCGGATGGGCGGGCCGCCGCGGTCGCGGGTCAGCAGCGCGAGCCCGGCGGCGAGCCCGGCGCCCGCGCTGTCGCCCCACAGTCCGATACGGGCCGGGTCGGCGCCGAGTCCTGCGGCGTTCGCGGCCAGCCAGTACAGGCCGGCGCGGCAGTCGTCGAGCGCGGCGGGGTAGGGGTGCTCGGGCGCGAGACGGTAGTCGGCACTGACGACGACGGCGGGCAGCTCGCGACAGAACCGCAGGTGGGTGTCGTGGTCGACCTGCGGCGAGCCGAGGACGAAGCCGCCGCCGTGCAGCGCGTACACGGCGGGCAGCGGGCCCGGTGGCGTCGGCGTCGGTGCCGTGGGGGTGTAGACGCGTAGCGGCACCTCGGGTGCGCCCTGCGCGAAGCCGGGGGCGCGTACGTCCCGTACGCGTACGCCCGACTCGTCGGCCGCGGGCGCGGAGGCCAACTCGGCCGCCTGGGCGGCGCGCGCGGCCCCGAGGTCGCTGAGGTCGACCTCGGCCATCAGCGCGACCGCCGCGGCGAGTTCGGGGTCGAGGGCGTAGCGCATGCGCGGATCCCGTCGTGAGGGGGGTTACGGGTGCCGGTGTGCTTCGCACCGTGTCACGCGGCGGGGGCGGCGGATATCAGACAGCCGTCGGGAAAGCCGCGGCCGTCCCCCGACGAACGTGCGCCGCCGGGGCCGGTCTCAGCCCTCGTCCGCGGTCGAGTGCTGCGGCTGCCGTGCCTGGTTGCGGAACTGTGCCGGCGACGAGCCGACCACGCGGCGGAAGGCGGTGCTGAACGCGCTCTCGGACAGGTAGCCCGTGGCCCGGGCGAGTTCGGAGATCGACAGGGTGTCGCGGGCGAGGGCGTCGCGCGCGAGGTTCATGCGCCACTGGATCAGGTACTCCAGCGGCGGGACCCCGACGTGGTTCTTGAATGCCCGGGCGAACGCGGAACGCGACATGTGGCTGATGTCGGCGAGTTCCTTGAGGTTCCAGGGGTGGGCCACGTCCGCGTGCACCGCGCGCAGGGCGGCACCGATGCCGTCCTCGTTCAGGGCGCCCAGCCAGCCGGTGGGCCGGTCCGTCCGGCCGGCGTGGGCGCGCAGCATGTGCACGAGCAGGATCTGCGCGAGGTGGTTCTGCACCAGCGGGCCGCCGGGGGCGGCGACCCCGACCTCGGTGGCCAGGAGGTCGATGAGCTGCGCGAGCCGCCCGCCGTGGGGGTCGGCCGCGTGGACGATCACGAGCGGCGGCAGGAGGTCGGTCAGGAGGGCCGCGTTCCTCTCGTCGAACGCGATGTGCCCGACGCAGAGGTAGAGGTCGTCCTCGGACTCCGGCCCGATCCGCACGAACCCGTCCTCGGCGCCCGCCCACACCTGCTCCGCCGGGCGCGGGCTCGCGTCGAGCGTGCCGGCCAGCACGTAGGGCGGGGGGTTGCCCAGCATGAACGTGTCGCCCTCCCGCAGGAGCACCGGCTCGTGCCCTTCGAGGACCAGCCAGCACGTGCCGCGCACGAGGCCCCCGATCCGCACGTGCAGGAACGTGTCGAAGCTCAGCGCCCACTGCCCCGTGGCCCGGAGGCTGGGCCCGATCACCGTGCGGGGGCGCAGCAGGCCGATCGCGTCGGCGACTGGATCCCGAAAGCCGAGCACCGAGGACACCTCCTGGACGATACGTAAAGAATGGTGGACTCTGCATCATGGATAGTATCCCCGATCTCCCGCACCATCGATGTCGAACGGATCGGCACCGAAAGCGATGGAGACACCCATGGGACAGCTGGAAGGCAAGACGTCGGTGGTCACCGGGGGCAGCACCGGAATCGGTCTGGCCACGGCCGTACGGCTGGCTGACGAGGGCGCGCACGTCTTCGTCACCGGGCGGCGCGAGGCCGAGCTGGAGGCGGCCGTCAAGACCATCGGGCCGGACCGGGCCACGGCGGTGGCCGGCGACATCTCCACCATGGCCGACCTGGACCGGCTCTACGACGCGGTCCGGGCCCGGGGCGAGGGGCTGGACGTGCTCGTGGCGAACGCGGCGGTCGGCTCGTTCGTGACGCTGGAGCAGACCACCGAGGAGCACTTCGACCAGACCTTCGGGGTCAACGTCCGGGGCACGCTGTTCACCGTGCAGAAGGCGCTGCCGCTGCTCAACGACGGGGCCTCGGTCGTCCTGGTCGGTTCGACTGCCGGGGACCGCGGAGTGGAGGCGTTCGGCTCGTACGCGGCGTCGAAGGCGGCCGTCCGGTCCTTCGCGCGGACGTGGTCCAACGAGCTGAAGGGCCGCGGCATCCGGGTCAACGCGATCTCGCCGGCCTGGATCGAGACGCCCGGGGGCACCGCCGCCTTCGGCGACGAGGAGACCGCCCGGGCCGTCAGGGAGAACGTCGCCGCGACCGTGGCCAAGGGCCGCATGGGCCGGCCCGAGGAGGCCGCCGCGGTCGTGGCCTTCCTGGCCTCGGAACAGAGCAGCTACGTCGTCGGCGCGAACATCTACGTCGACGGCGGCACGAACCAGATCTGAGCAGGCGCCGCACACGGCCCGCACGACCGCCGCAATCCCGCAGCGGTGAGCGGGCCGCGCGGCCCCGCCGGGTTCCCGCCCCGCGCCTCACCCGCCGCCCGGGTACGCCCTGTTCGTGATCCGGACCGCGTCCTGGTGCACCAGCCAGCGCGTCAGATACGCCCAGCCCGCGTGCATCGCCACCCACTCCTCCCGCCCCCGGTACGGGTCCGCGTCCTCCGGCGCGTACGTCCTGCCGTCGGCGTGGCGCTGCTGCATGGCCAGCGCACGGCCCGCGTGCAGCCGCTCCCAGTACGCACCGGAGGTGCTCGCCCGGCCGTCGAGCCGCAGCTCGCGCGCCACCACGTCCATCGCCACGAAGTCCATCCGCCGCGACGGGCCCCAGCTCGTGCCCTGCGGGAAGTAGATCTCGTCCGAGCCGCGCACGTACATCGTCCCGCCCGGCGCCGCGTACGGCGGGCTCGCGAACTCCCGGTCGGCGAGGGCGGCGTAGACGACGTCGAAGTTGTGCAGGGCGGCGCGCGGCGCGGCCCGGCCGGCGAGCGCCGAGGTGAGCACGGCGTGGGTGTTCTGCACGGCGGTGGCCATGTAGTCGGGGTGGACGATGCCGTGGTTGACGACGAGGCCGTCCTCCTCGGCGTTCCAGCCGTCGACCCAGCGGGACACCGGCCTGCCGTGCAGCACCTCCCGGCTGCCGAGGTCGGAGGGCCGGGCGAAGGCGGAGACCATCAGCTCCAGGTTCGCCTGCCGCCAGGCCGGCGCGTTGCGGTGGCCGGGCATCATCGCGGTGGCGACCTGGAGCAGCATCGCGTTCCAGGAGTTCTCCTCGGCCTTGCTGTCGCCGGGTGTCTGCTCGACGCCGTCGCGGTCCCTCCAGTACGGGACGTCGTAGCCGCGGAAGCGGTCCGCCTCGTACTCGGTCATCGCGCGTACCCACTCGCGCTCCGCGGGGGCGAGGTCGTCCCACAGCAGCCAGCCCGCGAAGCCGGCCATCGCCGCCCACAGCGCGCTCTGCCACTCGTCGCCCCAGCCGCCCGCCTCGGTGGCGCGGTGGTGCCCGGCCACCGAGGTCAGCAGGCGCACGGCCGTCGCGCGGGCCCGCGGCTCGGCTTCGCCGGTGACCTGCGCGTCGTACGCGCCGGTGGCCAGGGCGGCGGCGAGCGCGAACGCCTCGGCGGCGACGGGGCGCACGTCGTGCTCGGTGGTGCCGCCGAGGTCGAGCAGGCCGTCGTCGCCCTGGCCCGCGAAGCGCTCGTCGTACCAGGTCGTCAGCGCGTAGCGGTTGGCGTTGGCCAGGATCGCGCGCAGCCGTGCGGCGTCCGCGCCGGGCGGCAGCCCCTCGTCGAAGCCGGCCCAGTCGACGGGCACGACCCGCGCCGACGACGGCGGCGGGGCGGGCGCCGCCGCGCCCGCGGGCAGCGCCGGCAGCCCGGCCAGGAGCGTCGCGAGCAGCGCGACGAGGAGTACGAGACGCGGCCTGCGGCCGCCGCTTGCAGAACGCATGGTGCTGCCTCCCGAGGAGTCGTACGACCCGTCCCAGCGGAAAGTAATCGCTTACTAAGGTCGCGTGAACCCCTCCCGCACCCGGCCCGCGCATCGCCGCCGTCCGCCGATCGCACATAGTGGTACGCACCGTACGAACCGAGGAGGCCCCTGCCCCGTGTCCCTGTTCTGGCGGATCTTCGGGCTCAACGCCCTGGTGCTCGGCACGGCCACGGGTGTGCTGATGCTGGCGCCCGTGACCGTCTCCACGACGGTCCTGCTCGCCGAGGCCGTCGTCCTCGTCGGGGGCATGGCCGTCATGCTCGTCGCCAACGCCGCCCTGCTGCGGGTCGGCCTCGCCCCCCTCCAGCGCCTCACCGGGCTGATGGCCACCGTCGACCTGCTCCGCCCCGGCCAGCGGCTCACCGTGCCGGGCACCGGCGACGTCGCCGAGCTGATCAGCACGTTCAACGCGATGCTCGACCGGCTGGAGGCCGAGCGCGCGGCCAGCACCGGGCGCGCGCTGTCCGCGCAGGAGGCCGAGCGGCGGCGTATCGCACAGGAGCTGCACGACGAGGTCGGGCAGAGCATGACCACCGTGCTGCTGGAGCTGAAGCGGGCGGGAGAGCGCGCACCGGAGGAGCTCCGCGGCGACCTGCGGCGGGCCCAGGAGACCACCCGGGAGAGCCTGGAGGAGGTGCGCAGGCTGGCCCGCCGGCTGCGGCCCGGGGTGCTGGAGGACCTGGGCCTGGTCAGCGCGCTGACGTCGCTGGGCGCGGACCTGGCGGGGCACACCGGGATGCGCGTCGAGCGCCGCATCGACCCGGACCTGCCGGCGCTGGACCCGGACGTGGAGCTGGTGCTCTACCGCGTCGCGCAGGCGGCGCTCACGAACGTCGTGCGGCACGCCGCGGCGGACCGGGTGGAGCTGAGCCTCGTGTGCGCCGGCGCCGGGGTGGAGCTGCGCGTCGCCGACGACGGCCGCGGGGTGGGCGCCGCCCACGAGGGCGCGGGGATCCGCGGGATGCGCGAGCGGGCGCTGCTCATCGGCGCGGCGCTGGACGTGGTGCCGGCCCCCGGCGGCGGCACGCAGGTGGTGCTCACCGTCCGGAACGCAGGGCGGCCCCGCGAAGAGCCGCCGGCGGGCCTGCGGGACACGGCCACCGCGCGGCGTTAGCGCGGGACATCGGCCAACGGCCCTCCTGCGGCCCGCCCCGGCGCCGGCCCCGTCCCTGTCCGCGGCCTCGTTCCGTCCGACCCGGCACCGACCCGTTCGCGGCCCGCCTTCGCCCGGATCTGACGCGCCACGGCGCCCCCTCCGCTCCCGTTGCGCCGGCGGCGCTCATCGCGTGCGACACCTGCCGGATGAAATCGATTTCGGATACGGTCCCGTACCAGCGGGCGCACCCCTTTCGTCCCCGGAGCGCCCGCACCGGCACCCGAGGAAACGAGGAACCATGCACGACACCCCCTGGCCGGTGGTCCGCCGCTACCGAGGCGACCGGCTCGCCCACATCGCCATGCCGGTCGGCGGCATCGGCACCGGCTCCATCGGCTTCGGCGGGCGCGGCCAGCTGCTCGACTGGGAGCTGTTCAACCGTCCGGCCAAGGGCTTCACCCCCGACTCGTTCTTCTGCCTGCGCGCCGAGGGCGCCACCGGGGCGTTCACCCGCGTCCTCGAATCGGCCCTGCTCCCCGCCGAGTACGCCGGCCACGGCGGCAGCCCGTCCGCGCTGCACGGCCTGCCCCGCTTCCGCGAGGGCGAATTCGCCGCCGCCTACCCCTTCGGCCAGGTACGGCTGACCGACCCCGGGCTGCCGGTGGAGGCGACCGTACGGGTCTTCAACCCGCTCGTCCCCGGGGACGCCGACGCCAGCGGCATCCCTGCCCTCGTCTACCGCGTGCGCCTGCGCAACACCGGCGCCGAGGAGCTGGCCGTCGACGTCTGCGGCAACCTCCAGCACGTCGCGGGCCGCCGCCACACCGGCGGCCTGCCCGCGGGCAACGTCTTCGAGCGCGTCGAACTCGACGGCGCCACCGTGCTCGCCGGCCGCACCACCGAGGTCGCCGAGGACGCGGAGAGCTGGGGCACCCTGGCGCTCGCCGTCCTCGGCGACCCCGTCACCAGCCATCGGCTGACCTGGGCGCGCCGCTCCTGGGGCGACTCGCTGCTGGACTTCTGGGACGACTTCGCCGCCGACGGCCGGCTCGCCGAGCCCGCCGAGGGCGCCCGCGTGCCCACCGGCTCCCTCGTGGTCTCCGACCGCCTGCCGGCGGGCGCGGAGCGGGAGTTCACCTTCGTCGTGGCCTGGCACTTCCCGCACCGCCGCGGCTGGAGCCACCGCTTCCAGGGCCCGCCGGACTACGGCCACGGCACCGACGTCGTCGGCAACCACTACGCCACCCGCTACACCGACGCCGCCGACGTGGTCCGCCGGCTCGCGCCCCGGCTGGCCGGCCACGAGCGCCGCACCCGCGGCTACGTCGAGGCCGTCACGACCTCCAGCCTGCCGCCCGCTGTGAAGGACGCGGTGCTCTCCAACGCCGCCGTGCTGAAGACGCCGACCTGCTTCCGCATCGCCGACGGCACGTTCCTGGCCTGGGAGGGCGGCAACCCCGACCACGGCAGCTGCCACGGCAGTTGCACCCACGTGTGGAACTACCAGTACGCGCTGGAGCAGCTCTTCCCCGACCTCGCCTGGACGATGCGCGAGGTGGAGTTCGTGCACGCGCTGGACGAGCGGGGCATGATGAGCTTCCGCGCCGGGCTGCCGCTTCGGAGCGAGGGCACCGGCTGGCGGATCGCCGCCGCCGACGGGCAGATGGGCGCCCTCGTCCGGCTCTACCGCACCTGGCGGCTGACCGGCCGCGACGACGAGCTGGCGCGGCTGTGGCCGGGGGCGCGCCGGGCGCTGGAGTTCGCCTGGATACCGCTGGGCTGGGACGCGGACCGCGACGGGCTGATGGAGGGCTGCCAGCACAGCACCAGCGACGTCGAGTACTACGGGCCGAGCGGGGTCAACCAGTCCTGGTACCTGGCCGCGCTCGCCGCGTGCGAGCGGATGGCGCGGGCCCTCGGCGACCACGCCTTCGCCGGCACCTGCGCGGACGTGCTGGCCCGCGGCGCGGCCCGGACGGACGCCGAGCTGTTCAACGGCGCGTACTACGAGCAGAAGGTGCTGCCCGCCGGCTCCGCCGGCAACATCGCCGACGGCCTGCGTATCCGCTACGACGGCGACAACCCCGACGTCGGCTCCGACGACCTGGTCGACCCGGACCTGCAGATCGGCCCCGGCTGCATGGGCGACCAGCTCGCCGGCCACACGCTCGCCGTGCTCTGCGGGCTCGACTCCGGACTCGACCCGGACCACACCGCCACCGCGCTGCGCAGCGTGCTGCGGCACAACCACCGCGCCGAGTTCCACTCGCACATGAACCATTTGCGCACCTTCGCGCTCGGCGACGAGCACGGGCTGCTGAACTGCACGTATCCACACGGCGGTCGGCCGACGAGACCGTTTCCGTACTGCAACGAGGTGTGGACGGGCGTGGAGTACACCGCGGCCCTCGGGCTCGCCGCGCAGGGCGACAGGGACGCGGCGGAGCACGTGGTGGCGGACGTCCGCGACCGCTACGACGGACGGGTGCGCAACCCGTTCAACGAGGTGGAGTGCGGCAACCACTACGTGCGCTCCATGGCCTCGTTCGGGCTGGCGCACGCCTGGCCGCGCACCGTGGTGGACGCCGGCGCCGGGACCGTCGAACTCGACCCGCTGCCGGGCAGGTGGCCGGTCGTCGCCGGGGGCCACGTGGGCGTCGTGCACGTCACCGCGGGCCCGGCGGGGGCCACGGCGGAGGCGGTCTGGGAATCGGTCGACGAGGGGGGCCGCGGGCCGCTCGCGGTACGGCTGCGCCCCGCCGCCGCGGGCACGGGGGGCGGCGCGGTGCCCCCGCCCGGGTAGCGGCCGGCCTCCCGTCCCGTACGGGCACCGGCGCACGGCCCGCACGTCCGCCGGTGCCCGCCCGCGGGGCCGCCGCCCGGCGATTCCGCGTGCACGCCTCTTGACCCCCGCCATGGCCCGCTGCTTGCATGGCTGGCCATCAGGTAAGAAATCGATTTCACACCCTGTTCCGCCCGTATGACACGAAAGGTCCGTGCTGCCGAAAACCGGCCCGGACCCCAGCGAGAGGAGCCGCAATGGGTTGGGTCGGACCGGGAGGAATGTCGCGCCGCCAGGTGCTGCGGTCGATGGGCGCGGCGGCGCTCGCCGCACCCGCCGCCGGGAGCCTGGCGGCCTGCGGGGGATCGGGCTCGGGGGACTCGTCCTCGCTGGACCTCGTCTATCTGGGTGACGCCACCCAGCAGGAGGCGTTCAACGCGCTCTTCGCGGAGTTCAACAAGTCCAAGCCGAAGGTGAAGATCAAGGCCCGCGGCATCGCCGCCGAGACCTGGGGCAACTTCGCCAACACCGTCTCCACCCAGATCGCCGGCGGCAAGGTCCCCGACATCGTCCAGGTCGCCACCGAGGGCCAGCGGCTGTTCGCCTCCAAGAGCCTCCTGGAACCGCTCGACCCGTACATGGACAGGGACAGGGAGATCGTCGACGACTACTTCGGCGACGCCGACCCCAAGCTGAAGGAGTGGACCGAGACCTACGGCTCCACCGACGGCAAGACGTACTTCATCCCCGGCGGCTACAACACCTCGGTCCTCTACTGCAACACCAAGGTCTTCGCCGACGCCGGCGTCGACTTGCCGGAGGACGGCTGGAGCTGGGACGACTTCCGCGCCGCCGGAGAGCGCATCAAGCAGAAGACCGGCGCGTTCCTGCTGCCCGCCGGCTACGCGTTCCCGTTCCTCGACATCATGCCCTGGCTGCTCACCAACGGCGCCAGCACCCACAACGCCGCCTGGGACGAGGCGACGTTCGACAGCCCCGCGGCCGTCGAGGCCGCCGAGTTCGTCAAGGGACTCATCGACGACGGCCTCTCGCCCAAGCCCGGCGGCGACTTCAACGCCGCGGCCCAGGTCCAGAAGGGCAGGCTCGCCACCTTCGGCGCCGGCCGGTGGGCCACCCTCGACATGCGCCGCCTCAAGCTCACCGACTCCGTACGCATCGTGCCCTGGCCGAGCAACGCCGGGCCCGGCGCCAGCGTCGGCTGGGACGGCTGGCCGATCCTGCGCGCCTCCAAGAACAAGGACGCCGCCTGGGAGTTCCTCAAGTGGATGATGTCGAAGGAGGCCTCCACGTTCTACGCCTCCGCCGGCGGCACCAACATCCCGGCCCGCAACTCCGTCGCCGCGAGCCCCGCGTTCACCGACGACGCCCCCGCCGGCACCGAGAACCTGCCCGCCGCCCTCGGCTACGGCACCCCCATCCCCTCGCCCGAGCGCGGCGCCGAGGCCCAGGCCGCCATCACCCAGGGCTGGCAGGCCGCCATCACCGGCAACCAGTCCGCACAAGACGCCCTGGGCAGCGCCAACGACAAGCTCAGCGGGCTGCTGTGACCCTGACGCAGACACCCCCGACGCGCGCCCCGGCCAAGCGCCCGGCGGCGCGCGGCGGGGGCCGCCTCCGGCGCGGCGACTGGGTCGGGTACGCGTTCCTCAGCCCCGCGCTGCTGCTCTTCCTCGCCTTCGTGGCCGGGCCGTTCGTCGTCGCCATCGGCCTGGCCTTCTTCAGCTGGGACATGCTCACCCCCGCCGAGTTCAACGGCGTCGGCAACTTCACCGAGATGTTCTCCGACCCGTTGCTCTACGAGGCGCTGGCCAACACCTTCGTCTTCGCCTTCGCCTCCGTCGTCACCCACCTCGGCGGCGGGCTGCTGCTCGCCATGGGCGTCAACCGGATGATGAACAGGGCGCTCTCCTACTTCGTGCGCACCACGCTGTTCTTCCCGTTCGTCATCTCCTGGGCCGCGGTCGCGCTGCTCTGGAAGTACGTGCTCGACCCGACGTTCGGCCTCGTCACCCACTACGCGGGCGAGATCGGCGTACAGCCCCCGGAGTGGTTCACCGACCCGGCGTGGGCGCTGCCCGCCATCATCGCCATCGACTTCTGGCACACCATCGGCTTCACCTTCGTCATCATGCTCGCCGGGCTGCAGACCGTGCCGCGGGAGCTCCACGAGGCGGCGCGCGTGGACGGCGCCCGGCCGCACCAGGTCTTCTGGCGCGTGACGCTGCCGATGATGTCCCCGACGATCTTCTTCGCCGCCGTCGTCACCTTCATCGGGGCCTTCCAGATCTTCGACCCCGTGCAGATCATCACGCCCGACGGCGGGCCGGAGAACTCGACCATCACCATCGTCATGTACCTCTACCAGAAGGGCTTCCAGTCCTTCCAGATCGGCTACGCCGCGGCCGTCTCCATCCTCGTCTTCGTGATCATGATGGCCGTGACGCTGCTGCAGTTCTGGGGTTCGCGGAAGTGGGTGCACCAGCAGTGACCGTACGGACCCGCAGCCGCCGGCGCGTACGCCCGGCCCACCTCCTGCTCGAACTCCTCCTGGTCGCCTTCGGACTCGTCATGATCGCGCCGCTTGTGTGGCTCGTCGTGCAGAGCCTCACCGAGGAGCAGGCGGCCTTCGAGATACCGCCCAACTGGATCCCGAAACCCTTCACCACCGAGAACTTCACCAGTGTGCCGGACGCCATCCCCTTCGGCCGGATGGCGCTCAACAGCCTCCAGGTCGCGGTCATCGCGACCGTCGGCTCGCTGCTGGTCAGCGTGCTCGCCGCGTACGCCTTCTCCCGGCTCACCTTCCGCGGCCGGGACGGGATCTTCCTCGTGCTGCTCAGCGCGCTGATGATCCCGGCGCAGATGACGGTCATCCCCGTCTTCGTGCTGATGCGCAACCTCGGACTCATCGACTCGCTGCCCGCGCTCTGGCTGCCCGCGCTGATCAACGTGTTCTCGATCTTCTTCTTCCGGCAGTACTTCAACACCATCCCGCGCGAGCTGGACGAGGCCGCGCGCATCGACGGCGCCGGGCACCTGTGGATCCTCTTCCGGATCATCGTGCCGCTGTCCGGGCCGGCGCTGGCGGCGATGGCGATCCTCACGTTCCAGGCCGTCTGGAACAACTACCTCGGTCCGCTGATCTTCCTCAGCACCCCGGAGAACATGACGCTGCCCGTGGGCCTGGTCACCCTCCAGTCCAGCCACGGCGGCTCGCCGGTGGTGGTGTTCGCGGCGATCACGGCGGTGGTGGTGCCGGTGCTGGCGCTGTTCCTGGTCTTCCAGCGCTCGTTCGTGGCGAGCATCGCGCAGGCGGGGCTGCGCGGATGAGCGGGCACCCGACGGCGCTCCCGCGGACAGACGCCGTGCCGGGCGCGTCCGACGCCGAGAGCGAGGCGCTGCGGCGCGTGCTGCGCGGCGCCTGGCCGAGCCTGCCCGCGCTGGCCGTCGCGGGCGCGGCGGTCTGCGCCGCCGGCACCCTCGCCGTGCTCCTCGCGCCGGGCGTCACACCCGTCTCCGTCCTCGTCGCCGCCGTGCTCACCGGCCCCTGGCTGGCCGCGCTCGGCGCCGCGGCCGACCGGATCGCCGCGGCCGGCGAGGCCGGGATCCGGGACTGGTGGCGCGGGCTGCGCGCGCTGTGGCGGTTCGGCCCCGCGCAGGCCCTGGTGCCCGCCGTGCCGGCGGCGGCGTTCCTGGCCGCACTGGATCTGTGGCAGCAGACGCGGAGCCCGTGGCTGCTGCCCTCGCTGGCGGCCGGCGGCGCGTGCGCCGCGGCCGGGCTGCTCGCCCTGCCGGCCGCGCTGTCGCTCGGCGCCGCCCGCCCGGGGCTGCGCGGCCGGCTGCTGTGGATCTGCGCGCTGCACCTCGTCGCCCGCCACCCGACGCGGTTCCTCGCCGCCCCGTCGCTGGCGCTGCTCGGCCTCGCGGCCTCGCTGCGCTGGACGGCCTCGCTGCTGCTCCTCGTCCCGCCGCTGGTGGCGCTCGTCGCCTCCGCCGCGACGGCGACGGCCCTGGTGCGGCACGGCGCGGCCGGCGCCGGGGGAGGGGAGCCGGGGCGGGGCTGACGCGCGTACGGCGGCGCCGGCACGCCGCCCGTACGCCGTTGGCCCCGGGTACGGCGCGCCGCGCCGCTCAGCCCTCGCGGCGGGCGATGCGCTCGTCGTTGAGCACGTTCACGGCGCCGCGGGCGTCGCCGATCGTGGCGTAGTCGACGGCCACCAGGTTCACCGGCCGGCCGCGCAGCCGCTCGCACTCCCGGGCCCGGTCGAGCACGAAGTCGCGGGCGTTGATCCGGCCGGCGTCCAGGCGGCTGCCGCCGCTGTTGGTGATGAAGTGGTTCATGAGGAACAGCTGCTTGTCCTCGCCGCCGCGGTTCGCCGTGCAGGTCATGTCCTCGGGCGTACGGAACGCGAACGGGGTCTCCATGCCGTACCGGTAGAAGTTGCGGTACCAGGGCGCCGGGCCGTCCGCCTTCTCCGCGAACACCACCAGGCGCCGGTCCTCGTCGATCATCTCGCCGAGCGTGGGCCACGGCGCGTCCGGGTCGTCGTCCGGCGTGAACGCCACGTCCTCCAGCCCGGCCTGGCGCATCGCCGTGCGGGTGTCGGCGCCGCTGATGCCGTCCTGGACCACCAGCGTGACGACGTCGGACGGGTTCTGCTCCAGCCAGTCGCCGATCTTCTGCAGCTCCGGGACCAGCGGCAGCGCGCCGCCGCGGCAGACGGCGTGGCACAGCCATTCGCCCTTGCGGGGCGGGTCGACGGTGTTGAGCACGGAGCGGATCTGCCGCTGCATGGTCGGGGTGAAGTCCGACTCCGCCAGCCGGTCGGTGATCTCCGGCGGCGTCTCCCAGCGGTGGGTGTCGATGAGCAGGGCGCGGACGCCGTCGTTGAGCTGGCCGGTGATCGACGGGTCCTGCAAGGGGGCGATGAACCGGTCCTGGGAGGTGGCCATCGCGTTGTGCGAGGCGAGCTGGGCCACCTCGTCGTAGCGCAGCTCGCACAGCTCCTCGCGCCCGTTGCAGCGGCGGTCGGACTCGCCGCCGAAGGCGTTGGGTACGAAGACGGCGCCGGCCAGCGCCGCGACCACGACACCGACCGCACCCCAGCGGTAGCGCGGCGGCATGGGCGGCGGGCCGGCTGCGCCGGGCGCGGCGGGACCGGGGGGCTCCGTGGCGCCGGGTCCGGGTGCCCCGGGTCCGGCGGTGCCGGGTTCGGCGCTGCCGGGTTCGGCCGGTTCCGGCTTCCGGTCGCTGGGCTCTCCGGCCTCGGGCACGGTGGCCGTGGTCCTCGTGGTCGTCTCCGCCTCGGCGCCGGCCGCCTCCGTCCCGGCCGCCGCCGCCTTCGCGGCGAGTGCCGTTGCCCTGCGGTGCCACAGCCACCCGCCGGCGGCCAGCAGCACCCCCGCCGTCAGCGGTACGGCGGCCGTCGTCAGCGCGACGGTGTAGAGCCGGTCCAGCGCCGTGCGCTGGACGTCGTCCAGGAGCCGGGCGGCGGAGTCCGGCCAGTTCCGCGGCGCGGGCGCGACGCTGCCGCCGATCATCCCGCGCACCACCAGCGCCAGCACGAACGTCAGCGCGCCCCCGCACGCCAGCGCCCCGCCGATGCGCAGCAGCCGCCGGCCCGGGGCGCGCGGCCCGTAGCGCCACAGCACGGCCAGCGAGGCGACCCCCAGCAGGACGGCGCCGGTCTGCACGTAGCCGAGCCCCAGCCGGGTGAAGGAGCGGGCCTCGCGCGCCGGGCGCAGGTCGTCGCTGCCGGTGTCGAACTCGGAGGCCAGGTCCCAGGACACCCCGTCCGCCGTGTTCCGCAGCGCCGAGGCAGCGCTCTCCTCCCGGCCGGAGAAGAGCGCGGGCCCGACCTCCGCGAGCGCCGTGGCCAGGTCGCCGACGCCGAGCGCGGCGAGCAGCCGGGGGCGCAGCTCCGCCCGCTCGTCCGCGGGGACGGCCCGCAGCACCGTGTCGGTGGCGGTCCGCACCTGCGCCTCGGTGAGGTCGAGCGTCGGCAGCCCCTCGGGGCGCTCGCCGTCCGCGATCCGGTTCACGGCGTCGCCCAGGTCGGACTGGAAGGCGGCGTAGTCGGGGGCGGGCTTGTCCTGGAGGTTCGCGACGACGTCGGCGAAGTGGACGTTGCCCACGGCGCCCAGGTTGTCGAGCACCGGCCGCAGGTCGATGTCCAGGGTCAGCTCGTCCTTCTCGCCGCGCAGGTACGCCACCGCGTCCGCGATGACGCCCTCGACGAGGGCCCGCGCGGTGGTCGGCGGCAGGACCGTCTTGAGGTTGGAGGTGACGACGGCCTCGGGCACGGGCAGCCGGGCGAGCAGGTCGCGGGTGACGCCCGACGCCTCGGGGTCCACGAGCACCTGGTCGTAGAGCCGGTCGTAGGCGTGCTCCCGGTCGAGGGCGGCCCGGTAGAAGCCCGCGTCGGCGACGGTGGAGCGGGCCGTGCCGGCGATGACGAGCACCGCCGTGGCGAGCGCCGCCACCGCGAAGGCGAGCCACCGCAGGACGGCGGCGTTCCGCGGCGGCGCGGCCTCGCCGACCCGCCGCACCGTGCGGGCGAGCCGGGCTCTGAGCTTGTCGAACGGGGTCATACGCTTCCTGCCTGCTGTTGCCCCTTGAGCCTACGGGGTGCGCGCAGGAAACGTCCCGGCCACGATCGGACCCGCCGCCGGACCCGGCCCGGAGGGGGCCCGGAGCGGGCCCGGACCGGCCTGGCGGCGGGTTCCGGCGGCGGCGGCGTCAGGGCGCGGCGGGGGCCAGGAAGTCCCGCGGGGCCAGCGCCCGGGCCACGATGCGGGTGTCGCCGATCCAGCCGTAGAAGCCCTGCCCGAACTTCTCGTCGAACTGCGTGGCCCCGACGACGAACGGCTTGCCGAGGGTGGCGATGCCGGTCGAGCGCTGCGCGGGATTGCGGGCGATCTTCGAGCCGTCCACGTAGACGACCGTGCGGCGCCCGTCGTTGACGACGGCCAGGTGCATCCAGCGGCCCACCGGCAGCGTGTGGCTCCACGAGGTGGGGTCGGCGTCCTGGCGGTGCGGGTAGACGACGTACTGGAGGAACCGCTCGGGGGAGAGGTTGAGGCTGCACGTCGGCTCGTCCGGCGACCAGCCCGTGGTCTTGCCGGCGTCGCCGTTGCGGCCCTCCCAGCTCAGGATCCCCATCCAGGCGTGGTCGCCCTCGAAGGGCTCGGGCAGCTTGACGAACGTCTCGATCGTGTAGCCGGACGTGAACTTCTCGCTGTTGAGCGGCGCGCCCGCCGCCGTGGTCAGGACCGCGCCGCGATCCGGGCCCTTCCCGCCGTCGAAGCGCAGGCTCGCGTGCGCCGGCTGGCCCTCGTGGTGGCCGTCCGACCAGGTCAGCGCCGCGGGGCCGCTGTCGTGCAGCCGCCGTACGGTCAGGTCGTTGCCGTTGCCGCTGAGGTCCCGGGCGCGTGCCCCGTCGGCGACCGGCTCGCCGTCCCGGCCGGCCGCGGCCAGGCCCTCGGCGTCGAAGCGCCAGTACGCGACCGTGCCGCGCGGCAGCACCGCGGCCGGCGGCCGGGGCCGCGGCGGTACGGGCGGGGCGAAGCCGGCGAACCGCCCGGCGAAGCCGATCTCCATCGAGAACCGGTCGGCCGGCCCGGTCAGCTCCACCGTCTCCGCCGCCAGCGGTGGCCTGCGCCCCGGGTCGCGGGCCAGGAACCACGGTGAGAACGTCTCCACGTCGATGACGCCGCGCGCCAGGTCGAAGCCGTACAGCCGGATCATCCCGGCGCCGCCGTAGTAGCGGTCCTGGTAGTTCGTGAGGTGCACGTGGACGTCGTTGCCCGCGTCGTTGGCCAGCACCGTGCGCCCCGGCGGCCAGTAGTGCCCGCCCAGCGCCAGGAAGATCTGGTCGTTGCCGCGGATCAGCCCGTCCCACAGCCGCCGCCCGTGGTCGGAGAGCTGCGCCGCGCCGTCGTCGCCGGACCAGGCCAGGTCGTGCGTGGTCAGGATCGCCGGCAGCTTCGGGAACCGGTCCAGGACGCCCTGCGCCCAGCGCAGCCCGCGGTCGGAGATCCGCCAGTCCAGCGCCAGCACCAGCCACTCGCGCCCGCCGCCGCGCAGCACGTGGCAGGTGTTGTAGCCGTCGTCCGAGGCGCCGCGGAACGTAGGCATGCGCCGGTAGCGGTCCGGGCCGAAGTCGTCGAGGTACGGGCTGTCGCCCCGCTGGTCGTCCTGGGAGCCGTCGACGTCGTGGTTGCCCGCGAGCACGCTGTACGGGACCGAGCCGTCCAGGGCGCGGAAGGTGGCGGCGGCCAGCCGGAGTTCGTCGGCCGTGCCGTGCTCGGTGACGTCCCCGAGGTGCGCCATGAACGCGATGTTCGCCTGCCCGCGCTCGGCGCTCAGGTACCGGAACGTGGCGCGCAGCGGCTCGGGGTCGGCGCTGTCGGCGTCGAAGAGGTACTGCGTGTCCGGCAGCACGGCCAGCGCGAAGCGCGGGCTCTCGGCGTCGTACCCGTGCCGCCCGCCGGCCCCGGCCGCCCCCGGCGCGGCGCCGCCGGCCGCCGCCGCGGGGTCGGCCGCCAGCGCCGCCACCGCGCCGGCGGCCGGCACGGCGACGGCGGTCTGGAGCAGCGCCCGTCTGTCGAGGCGGGTGTGCTGCCCGCCGCGGTCCTCTTCCTCTTCAGTTGTCCGGCCCATGGGAACTCCGTCCGCGAGACGTGGTGTCAGCGGCACTGTGCTGATCATCCGTGGCCGCGGGATGGCACGGACCTGAACGACGCCTGTTCTTCGCCGTACCAAAGCGGCCCCGGGCGGGGCCCGCTCCGCGCGTGCTCAGGTCGCGATCAGCGTGAACTCCACCTCGGGCACGGCCCGTCCGCCGCGGGTGTCGCGGAGCGCGGCGCCCCACTGCGTGAACTCCGGCGTCTTGTCGCGGTAGCCGCGGTTGCCGCGCAGCGTGATCCGCTTCGAGTCGCGCACCCCGACCGCGTACGGATACGGGCCCTGCACGGTCGCGACGCGGAAGAGCACGGAGTTCGCGAGCAGGATGTCGCTGGAGCGCTCGATCTCCACCGCCTGCGAGCGCCAGCCGTAGATGTGGTCCTCGGTCTGCAGGCCCAGGAACGACCAGTTCCGGACCCGGCGCAGCACCACCTCGCGGGTCTCGTGGTGCTCGACGGACACCTCGTACAGCCGCGTCGGCACGTCCGTGTCCTCGACCAGCAGCCCGTTCTCCGCCCAGCCGTTGATGCTCCACACGTTGGCGAGGGCGCCGCCCCCGCCGCGCACCCAGATGCCGTACTTGTGCGCGCCGCGGTAGGCATAGCCGGGGTCGCCCGACTGCACGTCCTCCGGGTGCCACTTGACGAACTGCGTGACCACGTCGGCCAGGTACGAACCGGCGCCGGACCGCCACAGCAGGTTCACCGACCCGGGCGTCCGCCGCGCGGTGTCCAGGCCGAGCCCGGTGACCGCGTTGCGGCCGCCTCGCGGGGTGGCGAGCAGGGCGCGCGGGGCGTCCGGGTCGGCGAAGTGCGGGTGGCCGTCGGCGGCGAGCAGCCAGGTCTGCCGCGGGTGCAGCCCGATCAGGTTCGTCCGGGCGCGCAGCTTCAGGGTGTCGGTGAGCAGGTACCGCCCGATGGGCACGAACACTGTCTCGTGCCCGTCCACCGCGGCCTGGAAGACGTCGAGGTCGTCGTCGCCGGCGCCGATCGTGCGGCCCATCTCCGCGGCCACGTCGGCGACGCTGACCCACGTGTGCACCGGCGGCGGCGGGGGCGTGTCGGGGCGCAGCCGGGCGCGGACCGCGGAGCCGGGCGCGCCGCGGGCGACGTCCGCGTACACGCCCTCGCGCCGCGACTCCCGCCGGCCGAGCGCGTTCTCGACGCGCAGCCCGTAGGTCAGCTCCCGGATCCGGCCGGACGGCCGCGGGCCGGGGGTGCGTGCGCCGCTCCGTGCGAGGAGCAGCAGGTCGGGGGTGCCGGTGGCGGTGCAGTCGAGCAGGGTGAGCTGGTTGCTGCGCCGGATCAGGTCGTTCTCGGCGCCGGGCAGCGAGTCGCTGTCGTGGAGCACCGCGACGGCGTCGCCGACGCCGTCGAAGTGGCAGTCCTGGACGTAGAGGTGCTGCCACTGGTCCGGCGCCGACTCGAACGCCCGCGGCGTAGCGGAGAACGCGGTCCGGACGACGACGAGCTTGGCGTCGTTGAACATCGACACCGCCGCCCGGCGCTGCCCCTCGAAGCGGCAGTCCAGCAGCGTCGTCTGCCAGCCCGCGGAGGCGGCGTACGCGTGCAGCCCGACCTCGCCGCCGCGTACCCGGACGCGGTGGATCAGGTTCGCGTTGTGGTCGATGCCCGCGCGGGCGTCGCCCGCGTCGATGTCGAGGTCCTGGAGCAGGCACAGCTGCGCGCCGCCGAAGCGCACGGCGATCGCGTCCGGGTTGCCGGGGCCGATCCGGATGTCGAGGTTGACCAGGCCCGAGCCGAAGGTGTCGTTGTTCGCGTACGACACGGGCCCGCCCACCGGCCGCCGCCGGAAGGAGAACACGTCGCGGGCCGTCCCCGCGGCGTACCCGGGGGTGGCCGGGCCGAGCACGAACTCCGGCCGCCGGGCGCCGAACCCGACGATGCGCACCGAGTCGTGCACGTCGACGGGCCCGGTCAGCAGGTACGTACCGGCCGGGACGAGGACGACGCCGCCGCCGTCGCCGTAGGGGAAGTCGCGGGCGCCGCCGAGGATGTCGCCGAGCTTGTTGGCGATGCCCCGGCGGGACGCCTCGTCGACGGCGGCCCGGAGCGCCGCGGTGTCGTCGCCGGCGCCGTCGCCGTGGACGGCGAAGCCGGGCCCCCCGAGGAGCACGGCACCGGGGTCCGGCGGCCGGGCGGTGTACGTCGAGCCGAAGCGCACCGGGTCCCACGACGGGCCGCCGGCCGGTGCGGCGGCGGAGGGGACGGCGGCTCCGGCGGCTCCGGCGGTGAGACCGCCGAGGGCGAGCGCCGTGCCGCCGGCGGCGGCGCCGCGCAGCACGCCGCGGCGGTTCAGGGCAGATGAGGACATGACGGCTCCGTGGCAGGAGGGGACGTACGGGAAGGGAGGGCGGTCACTTCAGACCGGTGTGCGCGAGGCCCTCCACGAACTGGCGCTGCGCGAAGACGAACACGGCCAGCACCGGCAGCGCGGTCAGCGACGCCGCGGCGAGCTGCACGTCCCACATCGGGCCGCCGTAGGAGTCGGTGAACTGCGTGAGCGCCTGCGGCAGCGTGAACTTCTCCGGCGTGGAGAGGTACACGATCGGCTCCAGGTACAGGTTCCAGCTGTGCAGGAACGTGAAGATCCCCACCGCCGCCAGCGCCGGGCGCGCCAGCGGCAGCGCGATGCGCCAGTAGATGGCGAAGCGGCCCAGCCCGTCCATCCGCGCCGCCTCCTCCAGCTCGCCCGGCAGCGCGATGAAGAACTGCCGCATGATGAACGTCGCCAGCACGCTCGGCGCGCCGAGGACCGGCACCAGGACCAGCGGCCAGTGCGTGTCCGTCATCCCCCAGTCGTTGAACATCTGGAACAGCGGCACGATGGTGACCTCGCTGGGGATCAGCAGGCCGGTGAGGACCACCAGGAACAGCGCGTTCTGGCCGCGGAAGCGGATACGCGCGAAGGCGTAGCCGGCCATCGAGGACACCGCGAGCGTGCCGATCGTCACCACGACCGCGATGTACATGCTGTTCCAGTACTGCTGCGCGAACGGCTGGAGGTCGAAGACCCGCTCGTACGCGCCGAACCCGGGGTCGTCCGGCCAGAGCGACGGCGGGAACGCGAAGATCTCGCTCGCCGGCTTCAGCGACGAGGTCACCATCCACCACGTCGGGAAGACGAACGGGACGAGGAGCACCAGCAGCACCCCGTAGAGCACGAGCCGGGCGCGCCGGGGCAGCTTATGACTCATGGAAGACCCACTTCTTGCGCATCTGCCACTGCACGACGGTCAGCACGAGCACGATGAGGAAGAGCAGCACGGAGAGCGTCGCGCCGTAGCCGAAGTGGTGGAACTCGAACGCCTGCTGGTAGAGGTAGTAGACGAGGACGGTCGTGGAGTTGCCCGGGCCGCCCTGGGTGAGCACCGCGATCTGCGCGAAGACCTGGAGCGAGCCGACCACCGTGATGATCGAGGTCAGCAGGATCGTCGGGCTGATCAGCGGCACGGTGATCCGCACGAACTGCCGCCACCGCCCGGCGCCGTCCACGGTGGCGGCCTCGTACAGCTCCCGCGGCACGCCCTGCAGCGCGGCCAGGAACAGGACCATGTTCAGGCCGACGTTCTTGAAGACCTGCACCACGATCACCGAGATCATCGACGAGGTCTCGCCGCGCAGCCAGTTGGGCCCCTCGACGCCCACCAGGTCGAGCCCGGCGTTGATGCCGCCGTTCTTCTGCAGCAGGAAGCCCCACACGATCGTCCAGGCGACCAGGGAGACCACCACGGGCGAGAAGAACAGGGTGCGGAAGACGATGCTGCCGCGCAGCTTCTGGTTCAGCAGCACCGCAAGCGCCAGCGCCAGGCTCAGGTTCAGCACCACCAGGCCGACGGAGAAGAAGGCGGTGGCGCGCAGCACGCCCGGCAGCTTGGGATCGTCGGCCAGCGCCCGGTAGTTGTCCGCGCCCACCCCGTGGAAGCTGCCGGCCAGCACGTTCCACTCGTGGAAGCTGTACCAGAAGACCAGGCCGAGCGGGATCAGCACGAACAGGACGCTGCCCAGCAGCTGCGGGGCGATGAACAGGTAGCCGGCCAGCGTCTCCCGGCGGCGGGCGGTCCAGAAGGGCCGCCGGGGGCCGTCCCCGCGCGGGCGGGGTCCCGCGGCCTTGGCCGGGGCGCGTTCCAGGGTCGCCATGGCGGCGCCGTCACTTCTCCAGTTGCGGCTGGATCGCCGAGCAGACGTCCTGGAGGGTCTTCGCCACGTCGGCGTCCGGCTTCCACAGCGGGTCGAGCGCGGCGCGTACGGCGTCGAACAGCTCGGCCTGGTTGGTGTGGGTCGGCTTCACCTTGCCGTTCTCGATGCCGCCGATGACGACCTCTTCGAGCTGCGCGGGCTTGAGCTGCGGGTTGCTCTTGGCGAGGGTGTCCGCGTCCAGCTGGGAGCTGCGCGCCTGCGGGAAGTAGCGGCCGAGGGCGGCTGAGTTCTTCTCGTTCGTCATGAACGCGAGGAAGTCGACGGCCTCTTCCACGTTGTCGCCGTTGCCGAGCACCCCGAGGCCGGCCTGCCCGACCACGTCGTACGAGCCCGCCGGGCCTTCCGGCAGCGGCACGAAGTCCCAGCCGAAGCTGTCGTCCAGCAGCGAGGCGCGGCTGATCTGGGTGACGGTCATGGCCGCCTCGCCGGCGAAGAAGTCGGCGGTGGTGCCCGGCGCGGGCATCGCCTCGGCGCCGAAGACCGCGTCGTGCAGGTAGGTCATCGCCTCGGTCATCTCGGGCTCGTCGAAGGCGCAGGTCCCGCCGTCCTCGCTCCACGGCTCGGCGCCCCAGCCGTCCCAGACGGTGGCCAGGTTGTCCCACATCTTGTAGTCGAAGTCGCGGATGACCATCCCGGCCTCGCCGGTCTCGTCCCGTACCGCACCGCCGACCTTCGCGACCTCGTCCCAGGTCCACTTGCCCTGCTCGATCATCTCGGCCGGCGTGGGCTGGCCGGCCTCCTTCAGCATGTCGGTGTTGGCGAAGACGCCGAACGGCGAGGTGGAGAAGGGGTAGGCGTAGAGCTTGCCCTCGTGCTGCCACAGCTTCTTCGCCGCCGGCAGGACGTCCTCGTCGTCCTCGATCTCGGCGAGCGCGCCGGAGGCGACGAAGTCGGGCGCCGAGTTCTCGAAGATCCAGGCCAGGTCCGGGGCCTTGCCGCCGGCTATCTGGGTGGTCAGCGCGGTGGTGTAGCTCTCCACCGGCAGGGTGTCGAACTTGATCTCCTTCACCTCCGGGTTCTGCTTGCGGTAGTCCGCGGCGATCCCGTTCAGGAGCTTCAGGTGCTCCTCGTTGCCGGTCCAGATGGTCATGCGCAGCGTGACCGGACCGCCGTCGGAGCCGGAGCCGCCGTCGGAGCCGCCGCACGCGGTGAGCGCGAGCAGGCCGGCGGCGGCGAGGGCGACGGGCTTGCCGCGGACGAGTGCTCCCCTGCCGGGCCGGGGGTGGAGCGGTGCTGGCGAAGACATGCGGGTGCCTCCTTGGTGTCGGGTCGGTCGGCGACCGTTCGGTCAGTAACCGCTGATGTCGGGCCAGCGCAGCTCGACGCCGTGGGCGGTCAGGGTGCGCTGGAAGTCCTGGAGCAGGCGGGGGGTGTTGCGTACGGCGCGGGGGGTGAGGCCGTGCTCGACGCAGTGGGCCGCGAGCAGTCCGGCGGCCTCGCCGATGTTCCACTCGACGGGGTGCAGCCGGTAGCAGCCGTTGGTGATGTGGGTGGTGCCGATGTTCTTGCCGGCGGGCAGCAGGTTCTCCGTACGCAGCGGGAGCAGCGCGCCGAGCGGGATCTCGAAGGGGCTGGACGGCACGTCGATGTAGGTGTCGCGGCCGGTGGAGGGGTGCAGGTCGATGCGGTACATGCCGATGCCCGCCGAGTCGGCGTAGCGCACCGCGCCCTTGCCGCCGCGCGCGTCGAGCGACAGGTCCTGCTCCACGACGGTGTACTCGGCCCGGATGCGCCGCGACTCGCGGATGTACGGGGCCATCGCCAGCCCGTCCGCGCCGCCGCCGGTCACGTCGCCGCGCAGCCGCAGTCCGGGGAAGCCGGTGCCGCCGTCGGGGCGCGGGGCCTCGGTCTGCATCCAGTACAGCAGCGACAGGGACAGCCCGCGGGCCTCCGCCAGCCGCGCCGCGGCGTCGGGCACGTCGACGACCGGGGCCTCGAAGTAGTCGATCATCGGCCAGTTGACGAGCGTGACGTCGCTGGCGTACGCGCCGGGCGCGAACTGGTCGCGGGCGGCGATCCGGCGGAACGTCCACAGGTTGGTGTCCCCGCCGCTGCGCCGCTGGTCGGCGACGACCGCGAGCGGGTCGTCGCCCGGGTTCGGGGTGAACTCGCGCTCGACCAGCTCCAGCGTCCGCGGGTGCGGGGCCCGCCAGGACAGCAGCGGTGCGCCCCAGAACTCCGGCTCGTAGTCGCGCCAGAAGCCGTAGGAGTCGGGCCGGTCGATGGTGTGGTCGCCGTCGACGTGGTCGACGGCGAAGCAGTACGACACCGCCTGCATGTTGAGCGGCTGCGCCTCGTCGGGGGCGCTGGGCTCGCCGGTCTCCGCGCCGGACTCGAAGCCCGTGACGTACTCGGTGCCGGTCAGCGGCAGCAGCTCGCCGGTCTCGGTGGCGTCCAGCACGTACGGCGCGGTGAGCACCAGCGGCTCGCCGCCGCCGGGGCGCTCCACCGTCACGGAGGTCACGCGGTCGCCGTCCGTCTCCGCGGCCACCGGGCGGTAGGGCTGCAGCACGGTCAGCCGGCCGGCGCCGCGGTACGGGGCCAGCAGCGCCTCGATCACCGCGACCGCCACCCGCGGCTCGTGGCAGAGCCGGCTGACGTGCCCGGCGCCGGGGTTGAGGTCCGGCTTGGCGCGGGCGGCGGCCGTCAGCGGGTAGTGGCGGCGGTAGTAGTCGCGGATGCCGTCGCGCAGCGCCCGGTAGGAGGCGGTGGCGCCGAACTGCTCGATCCAGGTGTGCTCGTCGGGAGGCACGGCCTGGCTGGTGAGCTGGCCGCCCAGCCAGTCGTACTCCTCGGTGAGGATCACCGAGCGGCCGGCGCGCAGCGCGCCGAGCGCGGCGGCGACGCCTCCGGTACCGCCGCCGACGACGAGGACGTCCGCGTGCATGTGACTCCTTGGGGTGCTGGGTCGGAGTGGGGCAGGGGTGGGGCCGGGCAGGGGGCCCGGTCAGCGGGCGGGGGCGGCGAGCGTGACGCCCTCGACGAGCCGGCAGTCCAGCAGCCGGCGGGTGTGCTCCGCCCGGCCGTGCAGCATGCCGGTGAGCAGGTCGACGGCCTGCCGGCCCATCTCGGTGCGGCGCAGCCGGAAGCCGGTGAAGTCCACCGGCGGGTCCACCGGCGCGGTGGGGTCGCCCAGCGCCAGCATCGACAGATCACGAGGTACGTCCAGGCCGCGGGCCGCCGCCGCCTCGTACAGCCCGACGGCGTCGTGCAGGAACTCCACGAACACCGCCGTCACCCCCGCCTCGAGCAGCTCCTCCAGCTGCTCGGCGGCCGGCTCGCCGCCCGCCCCCAGGTGCGGCGCGCCGGGGCCGGCCGCCTGCCGGAAGCCGGTGAGCCGGTCGGTGGACGACTCCGCCCCCGCGCCGGGCCCGGCGAACGCCAGCCGCCGGTGCCCCAGCGCCCGCACCCGCTCCACGAGCCGGGCGGTGGCCGAGACGTAGTCGGCGCCGATGTACGGCACGGACCCGCCGTCCGCGTCGTCGCGGCGGCCCACGCAGACGAAGGGGTAGCGCTCGGCGACCAGCCGGCTCAGCTCCTCGTGCGGGATCTCGCGGCCGAGGAGGACGCAGCCGTCCGCCACCCGCAGCCGGTTGTTCTCGTGGAAGATGCGCCGCCGGCCGGCGGTCACCGGCGCGGAGGTGAACAGCAGCAGGTCGCAGCCGCTGCGCTCGGCGCTCTCCTCGATGCCGCGCAGGAAGGGGTGGTAGAAGTCGGCGCTGGTGCTGGGGAAGACGGGCTCGTAGGTGAAGACCCCCAGGATCTGGTTGAGCTGCTTGGTCAGCCGGCGGGCCATGGGGTCGGCCGCGTAGCCCGTCTCGCGGATCACCCGCAGCACCCGGTCGCGGGTCTCGGGGGCGATCCGGGCGGCGTCGGGGCGGTCGTTGAGCACGAGTGAGACCGTGGTCTGGCTGACGCCGGCGAGCCGGGCTATGTCGCGCTGGGTGAGCCTGCCGGGGGCTTCTGGCATGGGAACTCTGGCCCTCACAGTGGGTAGCTAATGCGTATTGCCTGACTGCTGTGCGAGGAACCTAGGACCGGTCGCGGAAGGCCGTCAAGGGGTGTTGCGGCAGCGGTAATGCGAATTAGCAGATTACCGGGGAGGGTTGGCGCCCCGATTGCACCAAGTTCTTCCTGTACGCGGTGGAATGCGTGCCGCCGGGCCGCCGCGGCGGCCGGATAGCATCGACGACATGCCGGCACCCGCACCCGACGGGCCCGCGCCCGACGCCACCGTCATCCGCTACGGCCGCCCCCGGCTCGTCGGCGCCGTCGCCCGGCTCGTCCTGCTCACCGCCGCCGCGGTCGCGCTGCTGCTGCTGTCGGCGCAGGTGCCCGACGGCTGGATCCTCGTCGCCCTCGGCGTCCTCGGCCTGGTCCTCGGACCCGCCACGGCCGTGCGCGGGCTGCGCGAGCGCAGGTGGCGCACCGCGTTCGACGCCACCGGCTTCTGGCTGCTCAATGGCAAGGGCGCCGCGGTGGTGCGCTGGGACTCGCTGGAGGCCGTCGGGGTCTACTGGAGCCAGGGCGAGGAGGGCGCGGCCCACGCCACCCTGGAGCTGTGCCCGGCGCAGGAGATCACCTGGCCGGACCCGGTGCTCCAGCAGATCGTCCGCAAGGCGGAGCCCGTTGAGCCCGGCCGCCCCCGGATGCGCTACCGCCTCGACATCACCGCCGGCCGCCGCGCCCACGAGGAGGCCGCCGAGCGCTGGGCGCCGGCGCACCTGTGGTTCGGCCCCGTCCGCCAGGAACCCGGCTACGCCGGGAAGCCGCCGCTGCTCTTCGCCGCCGTCGACGCCCCCGACTCCGTGGTCGCGTTCCGCGGCCGCGGGCACTTCCGCGCCGGGCTGCTGATCCTGCTGGGGATCGCCCTCGTCGCGGCGGGCGTCGTGCACCTGCTGCTGCCGGCCGGGCGCGACGGCGCGCTCGACACCGTACGCACCGGGGCCGCCGCCCTGCTCGCCGCGGCCGCCGCCGCGCTGCTCGTCCGCCTCTTCGGCCGCATCCTGCCCAAGCGCAGGCGGGTCGTGACCGTGGCCGCCGCGGGCGTGCTCTGCAACCACGGCGACGGCTCGCCGCCCGCGCTCATCCCGTGGGAGACGCTCGCCGCCGTCGGCATCCACCGCTACGGGACCGAGTGGACGCTGGAGCTGTGCCCCCGCGAGGAGGTCGACCGCGACGACCCCGCCCTGTGGCTCTTCGTCCGCGACGAGCAGCCGCACCGCCCCGGACTGCCCCGGCTGCGCTACCGCTTCGACATCCATCCGGCCGAGGCCCGGCACGCCGTGGCCGCCGCGTGCCGGCGCCGGGTGCCGCGGCTCTGGTACGGCGGCCACGGCCACCACGGCGACGCGGGCGCGCCCGACCGCAAGGGCCACCGGCGCAGGCTACGGGCCTCACGCGAAGGGCACGGGCCCGCGGTGGGCCAGCGCGACGGCTGACCCGCCCGCCGCCGACCCGGGCGCCGCGATCTCCACCGGCTCGTGCCAACTCCCGTCCCGCCGCGTCCACATGGCCCGCACCGCGCCGTCCGCACCGGCGAACACCGCCTCCAGCCGGTCCGCCGCCCTGAGGGTGAGGCCGATCGCCGTGCCCGGCGCGCACGTGCCCGGCGGGGCGGCGGCCACCGGCCCGCGCCAGCCCGGCTCGCCGGCCGCGGACAGCGCCAGCACCGAGCCGTCGGCGCCGGCGACCACCGCGTCCAGCCGCTCCGCGGACTTGCCGTACGCGAGCGCCACCGGCGAGCCCGGTGCGCAGCCGCCCGCGGGCGCGACGGCCCCGGCCGCGGTCCACGGCCCGCCGCCGTCGGCGCGCAGCACCCGCACCGAGCCGTCGGCTCCGGTGAACAGGGCGGTCAGCCGGCCCGCGTCCTCCTGGGACGCGAGCGCCACCGCCGTGCCCGGCGCACAGGTGCCGGGCGGGGCGAGGACGACGGGCCCGTGCCACGGGTGGTCGACGTCCGCCCACAGCGCCTGTACGGACCCGTCCCCGGCGGCGTACACCGCCTCCAGCCGCTCGGCCGGCCCGCGGCGGCCCAGCCCGACCGGCGCGCCCGGCACGCACGTCCCGGGCGGGGTGAGGGCCGCGGGCCCGTTCCACCGCCCGTCGTCCCCCGACCACAGCGTCAGCACCGCGCCGTCGGCTCCGGTGCACAGCACGTCCAACTGGTCCCTGGTCCGCTGGTGCGCGAGCGTGACCGCGGCGCCCGGCGTACAGGTCCCGGTCGGCGCGGCGGCCACGGAGCCGTGCCAGCCGCAGCCCGGCACGTACCGCATGACCTGAATCGACCCGTCGGCGCCCGTGTACGCGGCGTCCAGGCGGCCGGCGGAGGGTCCGTGGGCCAGCCCGACCGGCGCGCCGGGCCGGCAGCTTCCCGCGGGCGTGACGACGGCGGGGCCGCGCCACGGACCGCCGTCCGCGGCGACGACGGAACGCACCGTTCCGTCGGGGCCGGTGAAGAGCGCACGCGCCTCGGCGAGGGCGTCGGACTGCGGCATCGTGGCCTCCGGATCAGAAGCCGCCGGCTCCGTTGGGAGCGCGACGACCAGGGGCGGACCGGACCACGTGTCGACGGCAATCGTGCCGCACGGCGGTGCGTCCGGAAACGCGGAACCGCTGTCGTGTCGGAAGTGCGTCACGTCGTCCCTTCAGCCGGCACGGAGCGGGCACCGCGTTGTGCCCTTGTTGGTAACACCCTGCACGTCGGCCGTCGATCGTCGATTGAGGCTATGTGGAGCCGCCGCCTCCCGGCCGCTGTCAAGACCACGGAAACGCCTGAAGGGGTGATCACGTGGGGGGAATTCAGGCCATCATGGGGCCGGATTCGGCCCCGAGCCGCAGGGAAGGAGGGGCGTATGACGCGATCCTGGTGGGGCTGGGGCAACGTCGAGGACGCGGTCCGGGGCCCCGAACTCGCCGCGCTCCTCGACCGGGTGCGGCTGCTGTCGGCCGCCGAGCCGGAGGACCACCCGCCGCCGCCCGCCGCCTCCCTCGCCCTGCGCCCGCCCCGGGCGAAGCCGCCGGCCTCGCTGGCCGGCCTCTGCTCCGCGGACCCCGCCGACCGCGCCGCGCACACCCACGGCAAGGCGTTCCGCGACGTCGTACGCAACCTGCACGGCGACCTGCGCCACCCGCCGGACCTCGTCGCCCGCCCGCGCGACGAACGCGACGTCGCCGACCTGCTGGACTGGTGCACCGGCGCCGGCGTCGCCGCCATCCCCTACGGCGGGGGCAGTTCGGTGGTCGGCGGCGTCGAGCCGCGCCTGGCGGACGGGCGCCCGGCGGTCACCCTCGACCTGGAGCGGCTGGACGCGGTGCCGGAGGTCGACGCGACGAGCCGCGCGGCCCGTATCCAGGCGGGCGTGTACGGGCCGCGGCTGGCGGCGCAACTGCGGCCGCACGGGCTGGCGTTGCGGCACTTCCCGCAGTCCTTCGAGTTCTCCACGCTCGGCGGCTGGCTGGCCACCCGCGCCGGCGGCCACTACGCCACCCTGTACACCCACATCGACGATCTGGTGGAGTCCCTGCGGGTGGTCTCGCCGGCCGGCACCGGGGAGTCCCGGCGGCTGCCCGGCTCGGGCGCGGGCCCGTCGCCGGACCGGCTGTTCCTCGGCAGCGAAGGCGCGCTCGGGGTGATCACGGAGGCGTGGCTGCGGGTGCAGGTGCGCCCGCGGTGGCGGGCGCGGGCGTCGGTGCGCTTCGGGGAGTTCGCCGCGGCGGTGGCGGCCACCCGGGCGGTCGCGCAGAGCGGGCTGCACCCCGCGGCCTGCCGGCTGCTCGACCCGGCGGAGGCGCTGGTCAACACAGGGGTGAGCGTCGGCGGGGGAGTGCTGGTGCTGGGCTTCGAGTCGGCGGACCACCCGGTCGGCGACCGGCTCGCGCGGGCGCTGGAGCTGTGCCGCGACCACGGCGGCGCCCCGGACGCACCGGAGGAGCGGGACGGGGGCGCGGGCGGCAGCGAGGGCGGGGACGCGGCCGACGGCGGTGCCGGTGGCGGCAGTGGTGCCGGGGCGGCCTGGCGGTCGGCGTTCCTGCGGATGCCGTACCAGCGCGACGCGCTCGCCCGCCACTCCATGATCGCCGAGACCTTCGAGACGGCGTGCACCTGGGACGCCTTCGACGCGCTGCACCACGCCGTGACCGACGCCGCGCACCGCGCCGTCCGCGCGGCCACCGGGGCCACGGGCGTGGTCACCTGCCGCTTCACGCACGTCTACCCCGACGGCCCCGCGCCGTACTTCGGTGTCATCGCGCCCGGCCGCTGGGGCAGCACCGTCGCGCAGTGGGACGACATCAAGGCCGCTGTCTCGGAGGCGATCGCGGCGCACGGCGGCACGATCACGCACCACCACGCGGTGGGCCGCGACCACCGGCCGTGGTACGACCGGCAGCGCCCCGCCCCCTTCGCCGCGGCGCTCGCCGCCGCGAAGTCGGCGCTCGACCCGGCCGGCATCCTCAACCCCGGGGTGCTCGTCCCCGAGCGGTGACGCGCGCGGGGCCGGCCGCCGGCCGGCCCCGCGGCGGGGGCGCTACTGCCCGGGCTGCCGGTCGCCGGGCTGCTGCGCGGGCTGCGGCGGCACCGGCGGCGGCCGGTGCTGCGGCTGCTGGGGCACGGCCGGCCGGGGCGGGGCCGCCTGGGGCGCCTGCTGCTGGTCCTGCCGCACCTGCCGGTCCGCCTGCTGTACCTGCTGCTGCGGCTCCTGGCCCTGCCGGTCCTGTGCCTGCTGCGGCTGCCGGTCCTGCGGCTGCCCGTGCCTGCGCCGGGCCGGGTCCGCGATGGCGACCACCGACTGCTGCGCCTCGGCCAGCCGCGTACGGGCCTCCTCGATGCGCCTGGCGTAGCGTTCCTGCTCCACCGCGGCCCGGATCTCGATCCGCTCCGCCGCCTGCCAGGCCCGGTCGCGCAGGTCCGCCGCCTCCAGCTCCGCCTCGCGCAGCAGCCCGGTCGCGTACTTCGCGTTGCCGTCGCGCCGCCGCAGGTACTCCGAGCGCACGGCCTCCGCCTGCCGCTCGGCCGCGCCCAGCGCGTCCTCCAGCTCCTGCAGCCGCGCCCCGGCCTCGCCGTCGAGCTTCCCCTCGCGCTCGGCCTGCGCCGCCTGCTGCGCGCCGATGTGCGCGGCGGCCTCCAGCGTCACCTGCTGCGCGCGCTGGCGGGCCTCCTCGCGGGTGCCGTCCGCGTGCCGCTGCGCCTCCGCGACGATCTGCCCCGCCGTCTCGTGCGCCTGCTTGATCCGCTGCCGGGCCCGCTGCTCGGCGTCGGCCCGTATGCGCTCGGCGAGCCGCTCCGACTCCTTGCCGCGCTCCGTCGTGGCGGCGCGGGCGGCCTCCTTCAGCTCCCGGCACTCCTCCGCGGCCCGGGCGAGCACCCGGTCCGCCTCGGCCTTGGCGTCCAGAAAGAGCTTGCGGGCGGTCTCGCCGAGCGACTCGTACGTCTGCGGGCCCAGCGCGGCGGCCTGTTCGAGGAGCTGCGCCAGATGCCGCCCGCTCGCCTCCACCCGCGCTTCCAGGTCTCTGGCATGGCGTACGGCGGCCTCCCGCTCGGCGAGCAGGTCGCCGACGACGCGGTCGACCTGCTGCGGCGAGTAGCCGCGGCTCCTGGTGGCCATCATGAAATCGCCGGGTTGCATCATCTCGCCCATCGTGCCCTGTCGTCTCGGCTACGCACTTCACCCCATGATGCTGCATCCGCGACCCCGGACCGGTGGCCGGTCCCCCGGGGCCGCAGGCGGGTAGCGTGGCGTCGCCGGCGCGCGGGCGCAAGTCCCGTGGCAGAGACGGGTGGCGGCGGCCCCCGGGCGCCGTCGGGCACCCGGGGGCCGCCGCCGTCCCCCTCGGGCAGGTCAGCTCTTCTGTTCGACCCTCACCCAGTCGATCTCGGCCTGGACGCCGCCGCGCGCGATCTTGTCGACGCTGGTCTGCGGCAGCCCCCAGTAGGGCTCGGTCACCTTGTTCCAGCCCGCGGGGTAGGCGCCGCCGAGGGCCAGGTTGAGGATGACGTACTGGTGGTGGTCGAAGACCCACTGCCCGCGGGTGGACTCCAGCTTGTTGCGGGTCGTCTCCTGCACCAGCCGGTCGTCGACGTAGAACCGCATCGCCGCCGGCGTCCACTCCACCGCGTAGTCGTGCCACTGGTCCGCCCGGCCGCCGCCCGGGAACGTCTGGCTGGCGCCGATGTTGCCGCCGCCCGAGTAACCGGGGCCGTGCAGGCCGGAGCTGGTCCAGTCCGGGTAGCCGATGTTCTCCAGGATGTCGGTTTCGCCGGAGTTGGGCCAGGAGACGTCGGGGTTGTCCACGTCACTGCCGAGCAGCCAGAACGCGGGCCAGAAGCCCTCGCCGTCCGGTACCCGGATCCGGGCGCTCACCTTGCCGTAGGTGAAGTCGTGCTTGGTGTAGGTGTCGATCCGCCCGGAGGTGAAGTCGTACGTGCCGCCCCCTGCCTGCGTGCAGCCCTTGCAGTACCTGGCCTCCAGCTCCAGGACGCCGTTCTCGGTGCGGATGTTGTCCGGGCTGTCGGCGTACGCCTGCGCCTCGCCGTTGACCGAGCCCATCTCCTGGCCGGTGCGCACCACCCGCCACTTCGACCGGTCGAGTCCGGCACCGGTGAAGTCGTCGAAGAACGTCGTCCGGTACGTCCCGCCCTGCTCGCCCGGCAGCGCCGGGTAGGCGGCCCGGTCGCTGCCGCCGGTGCCCCAGACCTGCACCTCGTAGAGCGAATAGCCGAACTGGGCGGTCTGCGGCGCCGGGTTGTAGAAGGAGCGGCGCTCCTTGCCCAGGATGCGGACGTAGCGGCCGGTGGCGGGGGAGCCGAGGGTGATCGTGTCGTGGATGCCGGCGGCCTCGCCCGGGGGCTTGACGTCCGCGCGGCGCTGCCCGACCTCCTGGGCGGAGGGGCGGTGGACGGTGCGCCAGTTCCGGTTGTCGTCCGAGACCTGGACCTCGTAGTCGACGGCGTAGGCGGCCTCCCAGTACAGGTCCAGGCCCTGGATGGTGGAGGCGGCGCCGAGGTCGACGGCGAGCCAGCGGTTCTGGTGCCAGTCGCTGGCCCAGCGGGTGCTGTCGCCGCGCAGGTCCGCCGGCCAGCCGCCGTCGGTGGCGAAGGACGGGGCGTTGCCGGCGTGCTGGTAGCGGTCGGCGTAGACGGGGTGGTTGAGCGCGAGGTTGGCGCGCTGGGCGGCGGCGGGGGCGGGCTCGCCGCCGAAGACCTGGAAGCTGTCGAGCCGGTAGGCGCCGGCGGCGCGCTCGATGCCGCGGACGCGGACGTAGCGGCCGGTGACCTCCTGGGGGTAGGTGTGCGCGGTGACGGCGCCGGCGGCACCGGCGGTCTCGGTGTAGAACGGCCGCCAGTCCGTGCCGTCGGCGGAGACCTCCACGGCGTACCGCCTGCCGAACGCCGTGTCGTCCCAGTCGAGTACGGCGCGGTGGACGCGGATCGAGGCGCCGAGGTCGACGGCGATCCAGGCGGCGTCGGCCGCGTCGCTGGTCCAGCCGGTGCCGCCGTTGCCGTCGAACGCGGCGCCGGGGCTGCCGCCGGTGGTGCCGGAGGCCGTGACGGCGGCGGGGTCGGCCGCGTACGCCGCGGCGGCGCGATCGGTGTCCCAGGCCGCCGCGGCGGCGGTGCCCGGCCCGTCCGGCACGGCGGCGTGACCGGCGCCGGCGGGGCCGGCGAAGCCGCTGAGCAGCGCGAGGGCGACGGCAGGCGCCAGGACGGCGAGGAAGGTGCGTCTGCGGGTGGGGGAGTGCATCGTGGCTCTCCTCAGGTGGGGGCTGCGTTGCCTGGCATGGTGCTGCGGGTTCACGAGCCGGAGAGAGCGCTCTCTCGACGGTGAGGATGGCGGGCCGCCGAAGGCCCGTCAAGAGGGCTGCCCGCGTGCGATGGCAGAATGGGGGAGCGCTCTCCGGCCTCCTTCCGCCGGACGGTATAAAGGCTGCATGGCAACAGAAGCTCGGCGGCCCGGCCGTCCCGCCACCCTGGAGGACGTGGCCCGGGTGGCGGGCGTGTCCCGGGCGACGGCCTCCCGGGTCATCAACGGCTCGCCCACCGTCGACGCCGCGCTGCGCCGCAAGGTGGAGGAGGCGATCACCGCCACCAGCTACGCGCCGAACCGGGCCGCCCGCTCCCTGGTCACCCGGCGCACCGACTCCGTGGCGCTGGTGGTCTCCGAGCGCGAACAGCGGCAGCTCGCCACGCCGTTCATCGGCCGGATGTTCACCGACCCGCACTTCGGCCGCGTCGTCAGCGGGCTGCTCCAGGTGCTGCGCCCGGCCGGCATGCAGACCGTGCTGATGGTCGCCGACGACGAGGCGTCGCGCCGGCAGGTGCTCACGTACCTGCGGCAGGGCCACGTCGACGGCGTCGTCCTCATCTCCTCGGACCCGAACGACCCGCTGCCCAGGATGCTTTCGGAGACGGCGCTGCCCACGGTGCTGGCGGGCCGCCCGGGGCGCTCGGCGGTGCTGCCGTACGTCGAGGTGGACCAGCGCGCCGGCGCGCAGCTCGCCGCGGAGCGCCTGGTGGCCCAGGGGCGCCGGCTGATCGGCACGGTGGCGGGGCCGCAGGACATGCCGGCCGCGCAGGAGCGGCTGGAGGGTTTCCGCGGCGCGCTCGCCGCCCTCGGGGTGACCGGACTCCCGTGGGCGGAGGGCGACTTCACCCGTGCCGGCGGCGCCGAGGCGATGCGCCGGCTCCTCGCGGACCACCCCGGCCTCGACGGGGTGTTCGTCGCCTCGGACCTGATGGCCCTGGGCGCGGTGCCGGTGCTGCTCCGCGCCGGGCGCCGGGTGCCCGAGGACGTGGGCGTGGTCGGGTTCGACGACAGCGAGGCGGCCGAGGCGTCGGAACCGGCCCTGACGACGGTGCGGCAGCCGGTGGAGGACATGGCCTGCGAGATGGCGCGGCTGCTGCTCCGCCAGATCAGGGAGCCCGGCGCCGCGCCCCCCTCGGTGGTCTTCCGCCCCACCCTGGTCGTACGCGACTCCTCCTGACCCGGGCCGTGGGCCCCCGCCCCGCCCCCGGTGTCCGCAGGACCGGGGGCGGGGCTTGCGCACCCGCCGGTGCGGCTCAGGGGTAGGCGACGACCTTGGAGGGGACCGTCGACGTACCCGAGGTCGGATCGCCGTGGTCGTTGATGACGTGGGCGTACTGCCCCTGCCCGCCGAGCGAGACCACCATGATGTTGTGGAACTTGATCCCGGAGCCCGTCGGCGTGGCGAAGCCGTGCTCCTGCACGATGTCCGGGGCGACGTTGTAGTAGCAGTAGCTGCCCATGCCCCAGCCCTCGTGCTCGGTGACGTCGTCGGCGACCTTGTACGCGGCGTAGCCCCGCAGGTCGCCGTTCTGGATGGCGGCCTGGTTCGGGGCGTCGTACGCCTTCTCGTTCTGGAAGAAGATCGTCCGGCCCCGCTCGCCGTTCCACTGCACGTCGTACTTGTTGAAGTGCTCCACGAAGAACCCGGTCGCCAGCACGTCGTCGCCGTTGACGACGACGCCGTAGTCGCACCGGTTGGTCTCCCAGCCGACGCCGTCGCCGTGGTCCGCGCGCCACACCCAGGTGTGGTCGACGACCACGTGCCGGCTGTTGATCACCATGCTGGTGGTCGCCTTGCCCGGGCCCGCGCCGCCGATGCGGATGAACACGTCCTGCAGCGTCGTCGGGTTGCTGTCGTGGGCCGCCGACGAGCCCTCGGGGCCCACCTGGAGCAGCACGTCGGAGTTCTGCGGCCCGGCGTCCAGCAGGAAGCCGGCGAGGCGTACCCCGTCGACGTCGGCGACGGTCATGGCGGAGACGCCGCCGTCCGGGATGATCGTGGGGTAGCCGATGCCGAGGACCACGGTGTTCGCCCGGTCGATCTCGATCGGCGCGTCGACGTGGTAGATCCCCGGGGTGAGCAGCAGGTGCTTGCCCTCCTGCAGCGCGGCGTTGATGCCGGCGGCGGTGGCGCCCTCCTTGACGATGTGGAAGTCGGACAGCGGCAGCGACTCGCCCTGCGGGCTGCCGCCGCCCCAGGTGGTGCCGCGGGCGTTGCGCCGCAGCGCGGGGAGGAAGACGCGGTAGTCCGCGCCGTCGAGGTAGAGGAACGGCTTCTCGCGGGAGACCGGCGTGGTGTCCAGGGTGGTGTACGGCGGCTCGGGGAAGGACTGCGCCGGGGCGCCCTCGACGCCGGAGAAGACCATGTTCCACACGGCGTTGAGCCAGCCGCCGATGCTGCTGTCGCGGGTGTACCACTGCTGCTGGGAGTACGGCTGCACGGTGCCGTCGATGCGGCTGTCGGCGATGTAGCCGCCGCTGGCCCAGCCGTAGCCGTCGGGCGCGAGGTTGAGGTTGCCGCGTACGTGCATGCGGCGGAACGGCGCGGCCTGGGAGACGGCGAAGCGGTTGGTGCCGTTGACGGGGCTGAGTGAGAGGTTCTCGGCCGAACGCCAGAAGTTCTGGGTCGCGTTGCCCTGGAACCAGCCGGCGTCCACGGTCACGTCCCCGTTGAAGTGCGTGTCGTCGGGGGACAGCCCGAGGCCGATGATCGAGGTGTAGAAGCCGAGCTGGGCGTTGAGGCCGTTGTACGTGCCGGGCTTGAAGAGCAGCGCGTAGCGGCCGGTGCCGAACTGCGCCGACTCCTGCTGGCGGAAGATCTGGTCCAGCCGGCCCTGGATGTCGGGGGAGGACGGGTCGAAGAAGATCACGTTGGGGCCGAGGTCCGGGTCGGCGAGCGGCCGGGCCGCGGACCGCTGCGGCGCCGCGGTCGCCTGGGTGATCGCCAGGCCCGTGGCCGGCACCGCGGCGGCCGCCGCGGCGGCGGCCAGCAGGGTGCGGCGCGACGGGCCTGATCTTGCGGACGGCGCGGGCGATTCTCCGGTGGGGGGTACGCGCATCGGTAACACTCCTGAGTCGTCGGCTCTGGTGCGGGTGGCACCCGGTGGGGCGGATGGTGCGCTGGTCGGCTCTTCGATCAGGCTTCAAGGAATGAATGATTGAGTGAAAGAGAGCGCTCTCTCACGCTGGAGTTGGTTTACGCCCATGGGCACGCGCCGTCAAGGGGGTGCGCACGCACCTGTGGCGGCGAAGGGGCCGTAAGTCCCGTTTTCTGGCGGTTGGTTGACGCCGACGGCCACGGAAGTCGCCGCGGCGGCACGGCTGTTGGTACGTCCGCGGTGAGTTCAAGGGGTGTGAGGACGACAGGGTCTGCGGCGAGCCTTGACAGCCGCCCGGCCGCGCTTCTACTTTCCCGGTTGGAGCGCTCTCTCAGTGTGTCGGAATCCGATCACCTCTTGAAGGAGAGTCGTGTCCTCATCCCCCCACGGCCAGGCGTACGCCGCCCGGCCCGGACGGCGGCCCCTGGCCTTAGCCGTCTTCGTGGTCCTGGTGCTGTTCGCCACGCTGATCCTCGACCGCGCCCAGGGCGCGGAGCCCGGCGGCCCGCAGCCGCTGGCGAGCGCGCAGGACTCCACCCGCGCCGACCTCGGCGGCCTCACCGAGGTCGACGCGGTCACCCTCGACTGGAGCGGCGACCCGGTCGACGACTTCCAGCTCCAGACCTCCGCCGACGGCGAGCGGTGGGTCACGGTCCGCCGGATCACCGGCGCCGCCGGCGGCGAGCAGACGTACGACGTCTCCGGCATCGGCCGCCATCTGCGGGTCCTGGCGACCGACCGGGCCCGGCAGCAGGACCTCCGGCTCGCCGGTCTCGACGTCTTCGGCCGCGCCGCCGACCGGGCCGCGCCCGCCGCGGCGGCGGACGTCGTCCGCGTCGCGGAGTTCCTCGCCGAGTGCCCGTACAGCCACCGCAAGCCCGACGACCCGATCGTGCTGCCCGGCATGCCGGGCGCCTCGCACATGCACAGCTTCTTCGGCAACGACTCCACCGACGCCCACTCCGACCTGACCAGCCTGCAAGGCGGCCGGACGACCTGCGACCCGGTCTCCGACCTGTCCTCGTACTGGGTGCCGACGCTGTACGACGGCACCCGCGAGGTCGAGCCCACCGGCACCACCTTCTACTACCTCGGCGAAGGCGTGCGCGACGACGTCATCGCCAACATCCAGCCGTTCCCGCGGGGCCTGCGCGTCATCGCGGGCTACTCCAAGGCGACCGGCCCCGACGACAACTCCAGCGCCCGCTGGTCCTGCCTGCACCACGGCGAGGTGCCGCCGGGTAAGGAGTTCGTCGACTGCCCGGACGGCTCGATGCTGGAGTCGTACCTCGACTTCCCGCAGTGCTGGAACGGCGTCGACCTGGACTCCGCCGACCACAAGAGCCACATGGCCTTCCCGGTCGGCGGCCAGTGCCCCTCGACCCACCCGGTGCCGGTGCCGAAGCTGCGCCAGGTGCTGCGCTATCCGGTGAACAGCCCGCCGGAGCAACTCTCGCTGGCCTCCGGCCGCGGCTACACGATGCACGGCGACTTCTTCAACGTGTGGCCCGAGGACGAGTTGGCCCAGCGCGTACGCGACTGCATCAACGTCATCGTCAAGTGCGGTGCCGACGGCACTCCCTGAGGAAACACCTCCCGTCCCCGGGGGCGGCTCCCCTCCCGAGCCGCCCCCGGGCCCTCCTCCCGAAGGGCACCCGATGAAAGCGCGCCCGCCCGCCGCCTCCCGGCTCGCCGCCCTCCTGCTCACCGCCGCCCTCCTCGGCCCGCTGACCGGCTGCGCTGGCAACGGGGAGCCGGCCGCCGACCGCGGGCCGGCCGCCTCCGCCGCGAGCACGCCGGCCGGCTCCCCGGCAGCCTCCGCGGCCGGCTTCAGCCCCGTCGACACCGGCTGGGTGCAACTCGTGCTGCCCATGACCGAGCAGGCGCTGCCGCTCCTCGAACTCGCGCCGTCCCGCGGGGCCGACCCGAAGCTCGCCGCATGGGCCGCGGACGTCGCGGCCGGCCACCGCGCGGACGTCGCGGAACTGCGCCGGCTGCGCGACCGCATGGGCCTGCCGGACACCAACGTGCACGAGGGCCACGCCATGCCCGGCATGGTCACGGCCGCGCACATGGCGCGGGCGCGGCAGGCCGAGGGCGCCGCCTTCGACCGGCTGCTGCTGCGCCTGGTACGCGACCACCTCCGGCAGTCCGAGAAGATCAGCGACTCCGAGCGGCGCAACGGCAGGGGTGCGCCGGCCCGCGACCTGGCCGCCGCGCTCGCCGCCGACCGCGCGGACGCCCTGCACACGGCTCCGGGCCTACCCGGCAGTTGAGCAGCACCGGGACGCGCCTGCGGTAAGCAACCGGGGTTGACTAAACCTCGTTAGTCAACTTAGGTTGCTTGCATGGCAGACGACGATCCGGCGGACGCCCTGGCGGCGGTCGCCGCCCTGCGCCGCCTCGCCGACCGGCTGGAGGACTCCGCCGTGGAGCAGGCGATGCGCACGGGCTGGAGCTGGCCGCAGGTCGCCGAGGCGCTCGGCGTCACCCGCCAGGCGGTGCACAAGAAGCACGCCAAGCGGCTCATCGCCGCCGGCGTGACGCTGAGGAGGCGGGGATGAGCGCGTTCGACAGGTACCTGCACGCGGTGCTGCTGGCCGCCGAGGCCGAGGCCCGCGAGGACGGCTCCGCGGCGATGGAGGCGCGGCACGCGCTGCTCGCCGTCGCCGCCCAGGACGGCACCGAGCCGCAGCGCGTCCTGGCCGCCGCCGGGCTCGGCCGGGCGGAGCTGAAGGCCGCGCTGGACCGGGAGTTCGCGCACAGCCTCGGCGCCGCGGGGGTCGCGCCCGGTGCGTTCGACCTGCGTGCCACCCCCGACCCCGGCCGCCGCCCGCCCTTCGGTGCGTCGCTCAGGCTCGCCCTGGACCGCATGGCCGGCGCCCACCGCAAGAGGGACCTCACCCCGCTCCACCTGCTGGACGCCCTGCTGCAGGCCGAGGTCGGCACCGTGCCCCGCGCGCTCGGCCTCGCCGGCGTCGACAGGGCCGCCCTCGCCGCGCGGGTACGGGAGGCGCTGTGAGCCCCGACGCGGCAGTCGCCGTCGCGGGCCTGCGCATGCGCTACGGCGCCGCGGACGTCCTCCACGGCGTGGACCTGCGCGTACGGCACGGTGAGACGGTCGCGCTCCTCGGCCCCAACGGGGCCGGCAAGACCACCACGATCGAGATACTCGAGGGCTTCCGGGCCCGCTCCGCCGGCGAGGTCGCCGTCCTCGGCGCCGACCCCGGGCACGGCGACGAGCACTGGCGCGCCCGCGTCGGCGTCGTGCTGCAGTCCTGGCGCGACCACGGCAAGTGGCGGGTCCGCGAACTGCTCGCCCACCTCGCCTCGTACTACGCCTGCCTCGGCCGCACCCCCTGGGATCCCGGCGAACTCGCCGACGCCGTCGGCCTCGGCGACCGGGGCGGGCAGAAGATCCGTACGCTCTCCGGCGGCCAGCGCCGCCGCCTCGACGTCGCCATCGGCATCGTCGGCCGCCCCGACCTGCTCTTCCTCGACGAGCCGACGACCGGCTTCGACCCCGAGGCGCGGCGCGGCTTCCACCGCCTCGTGCGGGACCTCGCCGCCGCGGGCACCACCGTCCTGGTCACCACCCACGACCTGCACGAGGCCGAGCGGCTCGCCGACCGCATCGTCATCCTCGACGCGGGCCGCGTCATCGCCGACGGCACCCCCGCGGAGCTGGCCCGCCGGATCGCCGGCGCCGACCGCGTCCGCTGGCGCCACCGCGGCCGGCCCCGCGTCCACGCCACCGACGACTCCACCGCCTTCGTCCGCGGCCTCTTCGAGCGCCACGGCGCGGACATCGCCGAACTGGAGGTCCACCGGGCGTCGCTGGAGCAGACCTACCTCGCCCTCGTACACGCGGCGGAGGCGGCGGCCGAAGGCGGCGGCCGGTGAACGCCTGCGTGCTGCGCGCCGGGCTGCGGCGCGGCGCGATCGAGCTGCGCCAGTCCTTCACCAACGGCGCCGAGCTGTTCAGCCACCTGTTCTGGCCGCTGCTCATGCTGGGCGTCCTGTGGTTCCTGCGCGGGCGCGAGTTCGGCTCCACCGGCTTCATGCTCGGCGCCCTGACCCTCCCCGGCATCCTCGGCATGAACGTGTCCTTCGGCATGGTCACCATGAGCCAACTGCTCACCGCGGAACGGGAGGACGGCACCCTGCTGCGCGCCAAGGCCACCCCGAACGGCACGGGCGGCTACCTCGTCGGCAAGGTCGTCTCCGTCGCCGGCGGCCTGCTCGCCGACCTCGCGCTCTTCCTCGTCCCCGCGCTGCTCCTCGTCGACGGGCTGCACCTCGACGCCGGCGCCTGGGTCCACCTGGCAGGGATCGTGGCGCTCGGGATGGTGGCGACGCTGCCCGTCGGGGCCGTGCTGGGCTCGGTGTTCGGCGACGCCCGCGCGCAGGGCCTGATCCAGCTCCCGGTGCTCGCGCTGATCGGGATCTCCGGCATCTTCTACCCGGTCACCGCGCTGCCGGAGTGGCTGCAGTGGACCGCGCAGGTCTTCCCGCTCTACTGGCTCGGGCTCGGCATGCGCGCCGCGATGCTGCCCGACGCGGCGGTGGCGGTGGAGATCGGCGACTCCTGGCGGCAGGCGGAGGCGGTCGGCGTGCTGGGCGCATGGGCGGTGGCGGGGCTCGCGGTGGCACCGGTGGTGCTGCGCCGCACGGCGCGCCGGGAGTCCGGCTCGAAGGTGGCGGCCCGCCGCGAACGGGCCCTGCAGCGGGTGGTGTGAGCACGGGTGCGGGCCCGCCCCCCGGCCGTGCGGGCCCGTACCCGGCTCCGGACCTGCCCCCGCGCCGCTCAGGCCGCCGTCCAGGCGCGCAGCTTCTCCGGGTTGCGCATCGCCCAGATGTGCGTGATCCCGCCGTCCGCCACGTCGAAGGCGAGCACTGTCGCCGTGACCCCGTCCACCTGTGCCACCAGGCCGAGTTGCCCGTTGACCGTACGCTCCAGCAGCTCGATCCCGGGCTGCAGGTCCCGGATCGCCGTGAACGCCCGCACGATCTCCTCGCGCCCCACGATCGGCTGCAGCACCGCCGGTACGACGCCGCCGCTGTCCGGCGTGGACGTCGCGCCGGGGTCCAGCAGATCGACCAGGGCGCCGATGTCCTTCGCCGCCCAGGCCCGCCGGAACTCCCGTACCAGCGCGTCGTGGTGCTCCGCCGCCGTGGGCCGGCGCGCCGTGCGGACCCGGCGGCGCGCCGACGTCGCCAGCTGCCGGCACGCCGCGGGCGACCGGCCGACGATCTCGGCCACCTCGGGGAACGGGTAGCGGAACACGTCGTGCAGCACGAACGCCACCCGCTCCGCGGGGGTCATCGACTCCAGCACCACGAGGAACGCCATGTGCACCGATTCGTCCATCGTCACCCGGTCCGCCGGATCCGCCGCGTCCGCCTCCGCCCCGCCCACCCGGCCGCCGACCAGCCCCGTGCGGTCCGGCAGCGGCTCCGGCAGCCACTCGCCCACGTACCGCTCCCGCCGCGCCCGCGCCGAGCCGAGCAGGTCCAGGCAGATGCGGCCGGCGACCTTCGTCAGCCAGCCGCCGGGGGAGGCGACGGCGGCCCGCCGCTCCGCGGACATCGCGTACCAGCGGGCGTACGTCTCCTGCACCACGTCCTCGGCATCGGCCAGGGAGCCGAGCAGCCGGTAGGCGAGGTTGGTCAGCCGCCGCCGCTCGCTCGCGACCCCGGGCCCCGGGTCGAGGCGGCCGGACTGCGACGCGGACGATGTGGTCATGGTGCCGGTGCTCCCTAGGTCGCGTGATGCCTCTCCCTCCGTATGACGAAACGGCGCGCCGGAATGTGAGCCCGGGAGCGTCACACGTGCGGCGGCCGGCTCGTCTTGGTCACAGGGGTCGCGCGCGGGAGGCGCATGGCCCATCGTGAACCATCGCCGAGCCGGACCGCACAAGGAGAGGCCCACCATGGAATCCGAGACCCCCGTCAGGGCGGCCGTCATCTACTACAGCGCAGGCGGAACCGTGCACACCCTCGCCCTCGCCGCCGCCGAGGGCGCGGAGAAGGCGGGCGCGGAGGTCCGCCTGCGCCGGGTGCCGGAGACAGCGCAGCACAGCGGGCAGCACGCGGCGCAGCACGCAGGGCAGGACACGGGGCAGGACACGGTGGGGGGCGCCGCGGCGGAGGTGAGACCCGGCTCGCCCCTGAGCCGCGTGGCGACCGCCGACGTGCCCGAGGCCGCCGTCGGCGACCTGGACTGGGCCGACGTGGTGCTGTTCGGCACCCCCACGCGGCTCGGGACCATGTCCGCCCCGGTGAAGGAGTTCATCGAGACCACCGGCCCGCTGGGGTCCGCCGGCGGCCTCGCGGACAAGGTGTACTCGGCCTTCACGTCCTCCGGCACCGCCCGCGGCGCCTCGGGCGCCGGCCTGCTGGCGCTGGTCAACGTCTTCTGCCACTGGGGCGGCGTCATCGTGCCGCCCGGCTGCCCCGACCCCGCCGCGGACGCCGCCGAGGACGGCGCGGCGGGCGACGTGGCGCTGGAGGCCGTGCGGTACCAGGCATGGCGCGCCGTGACGACCGCCGCCGCGCTCGCCGCCCACCGCACGCACCCCCTCTGACCGCCGCGGCGGTACGGGCCAGGGGCCGGCCCGTACCCGCACCGACGGCGTGAGCCGCCCGCGCCGCTACGCCTCCGGCCGCCCGGCGCCGTCCGCGTCCTGCCGCGCGTCCGCCGCGCGCCCCGCGGACCACGCCCGCCACAGCGCGGCGTACGGCCCGTCCGCGGCGCGCAGTTCGTCGTGCGTGCCGCTCTCCGCCACCCGGCCCTCAGCCATCACCACGACCCGGTCGGCCGCCGCGGCCTGGCTCAGCCGGTGCGCGACGACCAGCGCCGTACGCCCTTCGAGCGCGCGCTCCGCCGCCTCCTCCAGCCGCCGGGCGCCCAGGCTGCCCGCCTCCGCGGTGGCCTCGTCGAGCACCGCGACCGGCGGGTCGGCCAGCACCAGCCGGGCCAGCGCGAGCTGCTGGGCCCGGTCGGCCGTCAGCCGGTGACCGCCCTCGCCCACCACCGTGTCCAGCCCTTCCGGCAGCGCCTCGGCCCAGCCCAGCGCGCCCACCCGGGCCAGCGCCTCGCGCAGCTCCTCGTCCGCGGCACCGGGCCGGGCCAGCCGCAGGTCGTCGGCGAGCCGGCCGGCGAAGACGTGCACCTCCTGGGTGACCAGCCCGACCGTGCGGCCCGACTCGTCCGGCGCCGCGCCGCCCACCTCGATGCGGCCGGCGGCGGGGGAGTGGATGCCGGCGAGCAGCTTGGCGAGCGTGCTCTTGCCCGCCCCGCTCGCGCCCACCAGCGCCACCTTCTCCTTCGGCCGCAGCTCCAGGTCCACGTCGTGCAGCACCGGCCGGCCCGGCTCGTACGCGTGGGACACCCCGCGGACGGACACCCCGACCGCGGGCCGCGGCCCCTGCTCCCCGGTGGCCGGCCGCCCGGCGCCCGTCTGCTCCCGCGCGTCCACGACGCCGACCAGCCGCGCCAGCCCCGCCGTCGCCGCCTGGGCGTCGTCGAGGAGCACCAGCGCCACGTTCACCGGGCCGAACAGCGAGTGGAAGTAGAGCGCGGCGGCCGTCGCCGTGCCGATCGACGCGGAGCCGTCGCGGACCAGCAGGTAGCCCGCCACGAGCACCGCGGACAGCCCGAGGTACTCCGCCACGTGCAGCCGGTTGTAGAAGCCCATCAGCAGCCGCACCCCGCGCAGCCGCAGGTCCACCGCGGCGCGCGAGCGCGCGTCGACGCGCCCGGCGTGCAGCGCCTCCAGCCGGTGCGCGCGCACGGTGGCCGCGCCGCTGACGGTGTCGAGGAGCTGCTGCTGCTGCGAGCCGGTGGCGATGCGCTCGCGGGCGTAGAGCGGCACCGCGCGGCGTACGTACCAGCGGGCCGTGTACGCCTGCACGGGCACCGCGAGCAGTGCGGCGAGCAGGAAGCGCCAGTCGAGGACGGCCAGCGCGCCGAGCGTGAGCACGATGGCCAGTACCGAGGACGCCAGTTGGGGAAGCGCGCCGCGGACCGCCTCGGCGACGCGGGAGACGTCCCGGGTGACGCGGGCGGTCAGGTCGCCGGAGCCGGCCTTCTCCAGCCGGTCGAGCGGCAGGCGCAGCGCCCGCTCGACGAACCGCTCGCGCATCTCGGCGAGCAGGGTCTCGCCGAGCCTGGAGACCATCGTCCTGCCGATCGCGGTCAGCACGCCCTGGCCGGCGGCCACGGCGACGAGCAGCACCACGGGCAGCGTGAGCGCGCCGGCGTCGCGCCGGTCGGTGACCAGGTCGACGATGTGCCCCAGCAGCGGCGGGGTGAGCAGCCCGACGGCGGTGGCCGCGGCCATCATCGCGAACGCGGTCCAGGCCAGGGCCCGGCGCGGGCGCAGCAGTTCGCGCACGGCGGCGCGGGTGCGGGCCGGGGTGGCGGTGGGGAGCAGTTCGCGGGCGTCGTCGCCGCGCGCGTCCTTTGGCCCGCCTCCTGCTTCCGGCGTGCCTTCGGGTGTGCCGTCGTACGGGCCGTCTGCCGCGGTCATGCGAGCACCGCCGTCCGGTAGGCCGCCTCGTCGCGTACGAGATCGGCGTGCGGGCCCTCGGCGGCGACCCGGCCGGCGTCGACGAACACGACCCGGTCGGCGACGGCGAGCAGGGCCGGGCTGTTGGTGACCAGCAGGGTGGTCCTGCCCGCGCGGTAGTCGCGCAGGCCCTCGGCCATCCGGGCCTCGGTGACGACGTCCACGGCGGTGGTCGGGTCGTGGACGACGAGCACGGGCCGCCCGGCGTGCAGCGCCCGGGCCAGGGCGACGCGCTGGCGCTGGCCGCCGGAGAGCGCGCGACCGGCCTCGCCGACCTCGGATGCGGCGCCGCGGGGCAGGGCGCGGGCCACCTCGTCGGCCGCCGCGGCGGCCATCGCGGGCCCGGTGCCGGGCCCGGGCGGCTCGGGCCCGGCCGCCACGTTCCCGGCCACCGTCCCCGCGAAGAGGTCCGCGTCGTGCGCCGCCACCAGCACGGCCGTCCGCAGCTCCGCCGGGTCGAGGCCCGTCAGCGGTACCCCGTCCAGCTCCACCACACCCGCCTCGGGGTCCTCGACCCGGCCCAGGCAGCGCAGCAGCGCCTCCGCCGCGGCCGGTTCCGTGGTCGCGACGCCGACCAGCTCCCCGGGCGCGACCGCCATGTCCACCTCCGTGAGCGCCCCGAGCCCCACGCCGCGCAGCCGCAGTCCGCCGCGTACCGGCTCCGCGAGCCGGCGGTCGCCGGGGACGACGGCCGGCTCGGCGGCCAGCACCTCCGCGACCCGTGCCGCCGACGCCCGCGCCTGGGCGAACTCGGCGTTGACGTAGGCGAACACCTGCAGCGGCGTCAGCAGGAACTGAGCGAGCCCGACCGCCGCGACGAGCTCCCCGAGCGTGATGTCACCGCTCAGCGCGAGCCGCCCGCCGACCAGCGCCACCAGCGCGATGAAGCCGCCGGTGAGCGCGAGGACGACGCCGTTCTGCCAGCCCTCGGCGCGCGCGGCGCGCAGCGTGGCGGCCAGCGAGTCGCGGCTGGTGGCCCGGTAGCGCTCGACGGCGGCGTCGCGCGCGCCGATGCCCTTGAGCACCCGCAGCCCGGCTATCAGGTCGGCGGCGACGCCGGAGGCGTTGGCGGCCTGCTCCTGCTCGGCCGCGCTGCGGTGCTCCAGCGGCTTGCTCAGCAGGTGCCCCAGCCAGAGCAGCACGGGCGTGCCGACCAGCACGAGCAGTCCCAGCGGCACGGAGATGAGCAGCAGCGCGGCCGCGCTGACCGCCGCGCCGGCCAGCCCCGAGACGCCGACCGTCACCACCATGACGATGTAGCCGACGCGCTTGGCGTCGTCGGTGGCGATGTTCGCCACCGCGCCCGGCAGCCGGCCCCGCTCGGCCCCGCCGCGCGGGTCGAGCACCCGCCCCACCAGCTCCAGCCGGACCTGGTGCGCGGCCAGTTCCGCGGCCCGCTCGGACGCCTTGACCCCGAGCCGGAAGCTCAGCGCGAGCACGACGTAGACCGCGACGAGCACGAGGAGCCAGCGGACCAGTGCGGCCGCGTCGTCCCCGGCGACCGCGTCGTCGATGACCACGCCGATGAGCACCGGGACCAGCGCCTCACCGAGCTGGTGCCCGACCGCCAGCACCGACCCGATCGCGACACCGCGCCGCTGCCCCGCGATCGCACGTCTCAGCACGTCCCGTCCCGACGGTCCCTGCGCAGCCACCCGCCACCCCACTCCTTCGTCCACCTGTCCGATCAAACAAGTAAGGCTAGCCTAAGTACTTGCCCGGCGGCCTTGATCCGGGGGGTGCGCGAGGGGCCCGCCGGTCCCGACTTGGCTGCGCAGAGGGGCGGTTGGGGCTCCGCCGATCACTTGACGCGGTGATCGCGTTGGGGAAGGTTGTGCTCCGGAAGGTGCGGGAGAGCCGGCCGGGCGCGGAGCGCCACGGGGCCGGCCGGAGGAGCAGAGGGGAGACCGTGGTGGACGAGGACTCCGTCGCCGTGGTGGGCGGGAGCATCGCGGGGTGCGCCACGGCGCAGGCGGTGGCGCGGGCAGGTGCGGGGCGGGTCACCGTCTTCGAGCGGGCCGGCGGCGAGCTGCGCGACCGGGGCGTGGGCATCGGCCTGCACGACGCGCGGTTCGCGGAGCTGGAGGCCGCGGGCTACGTGGACTCGGCGATGCCGTGGTCCGGCCTGAACCGCCGGGTGTGGACGATCCGCGACGGAGACGCCGAGCTGGGCCACGGGTTCGCCGAGCAGCACTTCCCGTTCCGCTCGTACAACTGGGGCTCGCTGTGGCACGAGTTGCGCAGCCGGGTGCCCGAGTCGGTCACGTACCACACGGGCGCGGCCGTGACAGCCGTCGAGCAGGACGCGGACGGTGTCTCGCTCAAGCTCGCCGACGGCCGCCAGGAGCGCTTCGACGCCGTGATCGGCGCCGACGGCTACCGCTCGGTGGTCCGCGAGGCGATGTTCCCCGGGCTCGCCCCCGACTACGCCGGCTACCTCGGCTGGCGCGGCACCTCCGCGCCCGTCGCCGGCGACCCGGAGACGGACGGCGCCGAGGCGCGCGTGGTCGTCTTCCCCGGCGGCCACTGCATGATGTACCTCATCCCCGCCGCCGGCGGCGGCTTCCGGATGAACTGGGTGCTCTACGCCGTCCCGCCGGACGACCCCGACCTCCTGCTCGACCTGCGCACCCCGACCTCGCTGCCCCCGGGCCGCGTCGCGGCGAAGCTCACGGCGTACCTGCGCGAGCTGGTCGCCGAGCACTTCCCGCCGTACTGGGGCCGCTGCGTGCTGCGTACCGCGCCGGAGGACTCCTTCATCCAGCCGATCTACGACCTCCAGGTGCCGCGGCTCGCCGTGGGCCGGCTGCTGCTCGCGGGCGACGCCGCCACCGTCGTACGGCCGCACACCGGCGGCGGCAGCGTCAAGGCACTGCAGGACGCCACGGCGCTGGAGGCCGCCTGCCGCGCCGGTGACGGCTGGCCGGAGATAGCCGCCGCGTACGACGAGGACCGCACCGCCGTCGGCGCCGCCATGGTCGCCCTCGGCCGCCGGCTGGGCCGCGCCCAGGTCGAACAGACCCCGGACTGGCAGAAGATGGGGCAGCCGGAGTTCGACGCCTGGTGGCAGGAGCAGAACCAGGGCCCGGACCGCAGCAGCGGCTTCGGCGGCCACGCGCTCAAGCGCGCCTGAAGCGCGGGGTCTTGACGGGGGCGGGTTCCGAACTGCCCGCCCATCTCTGAAATTTCAGACGGAACCTGATCGAATCGGATTGTGAGAGGTAGAGATTGCATCTCCCTCTTACATATTTTGATGTTGTACTCACCCGTAACTTATACTTCCGACTTAGCATCAGACACATCGCTCAGCCCACCCTCAGCAGGAGCGATGGATGCACCGACCCCCACATGTCACACCCTCCCCATCGCAAGGTAATCCCGTGTCAGCTTTACTGTGTCATGACCCCGACGTAGGGGTCGCGTAGTGAAGATCAACCGTCGACTCGTCCTCCTGGTCGCCGTGCCCCTTGCGGTGGCCATCGCCTTTTCCGTGCGCGCACTCGCGCCGGCGACGACCCAGGCGTTCCAGGCCAACAGGCTGGCGCAGATGGTCGATGCCGCCGAGTCCGCCGCGGAGCTGACCGCACGGCTGCAGCACGAACGTGTCGCCGCAACCGCGCTGGTCGCCTCGCAGGGCGATGCCACCACCTTCCGCAAGGCCGCCGACGCCACGGACGCAGGTATCTCGGACTACACCGAGAAGCGCAGGAAGCTCGACTCCCTTCCTCACAACGCCGACCTCGCCCTCCAGCGGATCGACCGCTCGCTGGCGGAACTGCCGTCCCTGCGCGCCCAGGCGCGCTCCGGCGGCGGCACGCTCTCCGCGCTCGCGTTCGGGTACCGGATCACCATCGCCGACCTGATCGACTACCGGGACGGCATCGCCCAGGCCGACGGCGTCGACGCCGACATCGCCGACCGCATCCGGGCCTCCGCCTCCCTGTCGCGCGCCGCGGAACACGTGGCGCAGCAGCAGGTCGTGGTGCTCCGCGCGCTGGCCGGCGGCGGCTTCACGCCCGCCTCCCAGCGCACGTTCGACGCCACCCAGCTCGGCTACTCCGAGTCCACCGGCGTCTTCTTCACGCTCGGCCCCGCCGAGTGGCGCTCCTGGCTGGAGCGCACGCTCTCCGGCCCGCGCGCGCTGCCCGCGCAGCGGATGGAGGACGAGGTCGGCCGTACCACGGTCGGACAGGACCTCGACATCTCCGCCGCCGAGTGGCAGGAGGCCACGGCCGACCGGCTGTCGATGCTGCGCTCCGTGGAGAGCCGCGTCGACGACGCGGTGCACGCCTCCGTCAAGGAGGAGCGCTCCACGCTCATCTGGTGGGCCGTCATCGAGATCATCGTCGTGCTCGTGACGCTGGTCGGCGCGCTGCTCTTCGCCTTCCGGATCGGGCGCGTGATGATCCGCCGGCTGCGCGACCTGCGCAACGCGGCGCACACCGTGGCCACGGAACGACTGCCGCAGATCGTCACCGACCTCTCCCAGCCCGGCGCACTCGGCGGCGCCACGCCGCAGCAGGTCGCCGACAGTTCCGGCAGCCCGGTGGAGACCACCGGCGAGGACGAGATCGGCGAGGTCGGCGAGGCGTTCAACTCCGTCCACCACGAGGCGGTACGGCTCGCGGCCCAGCAGGCCCACGCGCACGAGCAGTTCGCGGAGACCCTGGTCGGCGTCGCCCGCCGCGGCGCGCAGCTCACCTCGGTCATGGTGTCCGAGCTGGACGCGGTCCAGCGCGACGAGGCCGACCCGGAGCGGATGAAGATCCTCTTCGCGCTCGACCACCTCGCCATCCGCATGGAGCGCAACACCAACAACCTGCTGGTGATGGGCGGTTACGGACACGCCCGGGTGCGCGAGGCGGACGCACCCTGCGCCACCGTGGTCGTCGCGGCCGCCCAGCAGATCGAGCGGTTCGAGCGCGTCGCCATGGGGATCGTGGAGCAGGGCATCGGCATCGCCGCCCGCGCGGTGCACGACCTCGCGCACATCCTCGCCGAACTGCTCGACAACGCCACCCGGTTCTCGCCCCCCGACAAGCAGGTGGGCGTGGCGGTCTGGCGGCTGTGGGACCGCGCGGTGGTGCAGATCGTCGACGAGGGCGTCGGCATGACCGCCGAGCGCCGCGACGAGCTGAACACCCGCCTGGCCAACCCGCAGACCGGCGTCGGGGCCGTGCGGTCCATGGGTCTGCACGTCGTGGCGCGGCTCGCCGCCCGGCACGGCATCGTCGTCGAACTGCGCTCCTCCGCGGGCCCCGGCACCATCGCCGAGGTCACCCTCCCGCCGTCGGTCCTCGTGGCCGTCGAGGAGGAGACGATGGTGGAGGGCGAGCGGCCGCTGGTGGAGGGGGAGGCGAGCGTGTTCGGCGCCGCCCCCCGCGGCGTGCCGGGCCCGCGCAAGCCGATGGACGAGCCCGTCGCGACCGCCGCGCCCCGGCGCGGCCCCGCCGCGGCCGCCGCCGGGAGGCCGGCCCGGGCCACGCCGGAGGCCGGGACCCGCGACGGCGGCGACACGCGGCGCACCCCGCCCTTCGGTCCCGACTACGACCCGGCCGACCGCGTCGCCGGCGTCAGCGCCTCGGGACTGCCCGTGCGGGCGCGCCAGCCGGCGGACCAGTGGCCGCGGTTCCCCAAGCGCGACGGGGAGGGCAAGCCCGGCAGGAGCGAGCGGAAGCCGGCGCCCGCCAAGCGCCGGGACTCCCGGCAGATCTCCGACGTCCTTGCCGCGTACACCCAGGGCATCAGCAGGAGCACGGGCCGCCGTGAGGGAGCCGGAGGGGCCGCCGACCGCGGCCGCCCGGCGGGTGCGGGCGGCAGCGGCGGAAGGGGCGACGGCCGTCCTCGTAACGACGACGGAGGCCGTTCCCGTACCGCCAGGAACAGCGGCCGTACCCGGTCCGCAAACGACGACGACTCGCAACGGAGCACGTGATGACGACCCCATCCACCGCCGACCTGAGCTGGCTGCTGAGTGACTTCGCCCGTCGCATCCCCGAGGTCACCCAGGCCATCGCCGTCTCCGTGGACGGCCTCGCCCTGGCCTTCACCGGGGTGGACCAGGACGACGCGGACCGGCTGGCCGCCATCGCCTCCGGCATCGTCAACCTGCTCTCCGGCGCCGCCCAGTTGATCGAGGCCGACCCCGTCGAGCACACCCTGACCGCCATGGAGGGCGGCTACATGTTCTCCATGGCGGTCTCCAGCGGGGCGTCCCTCCTGGTCACCACCACCCGGGACGCGGACATCGGCGAGGTCAGCTACATGATGTCCGAGCTGATCAACCAGGTCGGCGAGGCGCTCAGCCCCCAACTGCGCGACTCGCAGCCCGCCTCCTGACACGGCCGCACGGGCGGGCCCCTCACCCCGCCCGCGCGTCCGGCCGCCGGGTCCGTCGTCAGCCCGCCCGTCGTCGTGCCACGCCCCTATTTTCCGTCATCCCGTCATCCCCGGTCACCCCCCACCCCCCCCGGACCGACCCCCAGTCCATCCCTCATTTTTCCCTCGGGAGCCTTCGTGTTCGTCAACGCATCCATACGCCGCCCGGGCCGTAGCAGAACCCGGGCCTCCGCCGCCGCAGCAGTCGCCGCCTCGCTGGCCCTCGCGGGCTGCAGCGGCGGAGACAGCGGCTCCGGCGACGACACGGTGAAGGTCGGCCTGCTGGCGTCCCTCTCGGGTACGTACGAGCCCGTGGGCACCGACCTGCGCAACGGCTTCCAGCTCTACCTGGACACCCACGACGGCAAGCTGGGCGGGCGGGAGGTCGAACTGTCGGTGGGCGACGAGGGGGACGGCCCGCCCACCGCGGTGCCCTCGGCCACCAAGCTGGTGAAGAAGGACCGGGTCGACGTGATGACCGGCATCGTCGCCAACGGCTCGTACAACGCCGTGCTGCCGATGCTGGAGCAGAACAAGATCCCGCTGGTCAGCTCCAACGGCCGCCCGGAGCTTAAGGACGTCTCCCGCGTCTGGCACACGTCCTTCCTCTCGAAGGACATGGGCACCGCCATCGCCCCGTACGTCAAGGAGGAGGTCGACGGCCCGGTCTACGCCATCGGCCCGGACTACCAGGGCGGCTACGACCAGGTCGGCGGCTTCACCGACACCTTCGACGAGATCGGCGGCGAGCTGGCCAACCCGGACGGCGAGACCGCCTGGACGCCGTTCCCCGACACCACCAACTTCACCCCGTACTTCGCCGAGATCGCCCGGTCCGACGCCAAGGCGGTGTACACCTTCTACGCCGGCAAGGCGGCGATCGACTTCGTCAAGCAGTACGCCCAGTCGGACATCGCCGACCTGCCGCTGTACGCCTCCGGCGCGCTCACCGAGGGCACTCTGCTCAACGCCCAGGGGGACGCGGCCGAGGGCATCCAGTCCGTCTTCAACTACGTGCCCGACCTGGACAACGACGCCAACCGGAAGTTCGTCTCCGACTGGACCGCCAAGCACGACACCCCGCCCACCGAGTACGCCATGGCCTCGTACGACGCCGCCCACGTGCTCGACATGGCGATCGCCGACGCCGCCGACAAGGGTGAGGTGAACTCCGAGACCATCAACGAGGCCCTCGGCGGCCTCGGCCAGATCGACAGCCCGCGCGGCTCCTGGGAGTTCGGCAAGAAGTCGCACGCGCCGGTGCAGAAGTGGTACCTGCGCGAGGTCCGCAAGGACGGCGAGCAACTCTCCAACGTCACGGTCCAGGACCTGGCCACGCTCGGCGACTGACATGGGGGCACTCGATGCCCAGCTCGTGCCGGCGGTCGACGGCGTCGCCTACGGGCTGCTGCTGTTCGTCGTCGCCGCCGGCCTGAGCCTGGCGTTCGGCACCGCCGGCGTACTCAACCTGGCGCACGGCACGCTGTACGCGGTCGGCGCCTACACCGGCGCGGAACTGAGCGACGGCACCTGGGGCGGCCTGGCCCTCGGCCTCGTCGCCGGCACCGCGGCCGCCTGCGCGGCGGGCGCGGTGCTGTCGGCGGCGACGGCGCCACTCGCCCGCCGGGGGCATCTCGACCAGGCGCTGCTGACGTTCGGGCTCGCGCTCATCGGCGGCAACCTGCTGGTCGAGGGGTTCGGCGCGGACGAGATGCCCGTACGGGTCCCGGACGCGCTGGACACCTCCGTCGACCTCCTCGGCCACCGCTACCCCGCCTACCGGCTCGGGTTCATCGTCATGGCCCTGGTCCTCGCCGCCGCCGGCACCTGGGTGCTCACCCGCACCCGCGCGGGCGCCGCCGTACGGGCCGCGGCCGACGACCCCGAGATGCTGGCCACCACCGGCCTCAGCCCCCGGGTCGTGCACACCGGGGTGCTCGCCGCGGCGGGCGCGCTGGCCGGCGCCGCGGGCGTGCTCGGGGCGCCGATCATCGGCCCCGGGCCGAGCACCGGGGACACCGTGCTGATGCTGTCCCTCGTCGTCGTGGTCCTCGGCGGGCTCCGCTCGCTGTGGGCGACGCTGGTGGCCGCCATCGGCGTCGGCGAGGTGCAGACCCTGGGCGTCTCCGTCGCCCCCGACTGGGCGCCGTACCTGCTCTTCGCGGCGATGGCCGCGGTGCTGATCCTGCGCTCCGGGCGCGGACTCGCCGAGCCGCACGGCCCGGACCACGACGCCGACCCGCCGCCCGACCCGGCGGAACGGCTGCGCCGCAGGCTGGCGCAGGTCCCGTGGCCGGGGCGCGGTGCGCCGGCGGCGCGCCGGGCCAAGGCGGCGGCCGCGGCCGCCGGCGGCACCGGCGCCGGGCGGACCGCCGCGGCGCTGCGCGCCGTCGCGCCGCTGCTCGCCCTCGTCGTCGTGCTGGCCGTGCTGCCGATGATGCTCGACGCGTACGCCCTCTCCCTCGCCGGCTACGCCCTGGCCCTGGGCCTGCTCGCGGTCAGCGTCACCGTGGTCACCGGCTACGCCGGGCTGCCCACGCTGGGGCAGACCGCGCCGTTCGCCGTCGGCGCGTACACCACCGCCAAACTCGCCGAGAACGACTGGACGGTCGGCCCCGTGCAGGTGGTGGTCTCCGCCGCCGTCGCCGCCGCGTTCTGCGTCGTGACCGGCCCCGCGGTGATCCGCGCCCGAGGCACCACCGTGCTCATGATCACCGTCGCGGTCGGCGAGCTGACGGCCATCGCCATCGGGCAGTGGAAGTCCGTGACCGGCGGCACCGACGGCCTCGCCGGGTTCCCCTCCACGCAGGCGTTCTGGGGCGGCGAGCCGCTCTTCGAGGAACTGGCGATCTACCAGTACGCGGCCGTGGTCGTCGTCTGCGTCGTCGCCGTCGCGCTGGTGCTGCTCCGCTCGCCGGCCGGCAAGCTGCTGACGGGCTCCCGGGCGGCGGAGGAGCGGATGCGCGCCTCCGGCCACCCCGTGACGCGGTACCTGCTGGTGGCCTACGTCGGCGCGGGCGCCCTGGCGGGCGCCGGCGGCTCGCTGCTCATCGCCGTGCAGAGCTACGTCTCGCCGGCCGACGTCGGCTTCGAGATCGCCGCGCTCGCGCTGCTCGCGGCCGTCATCGGCGGCATCACGTCGGTGATCGGCGCGCTGGTGGGCGCGGGCCTCATCGTCTACACCCGCGACTGGCTGGCCGGTTCGTGGCCGGGCCACGGGCCGCTGCTGCTCGGCGTGCTGTTCGTCGCGGCGGTCTACCTGCTGCCGCGCGGGCTCGCCGGGCTGGTGTCCGGGGCACCCCGGGCGGTCGTGGCAGACGGCAAGGACGGCGCAGGCGGCGCGGACGGCGCGGTCGGCGGTGGCGCGTCGGCGGGGCTGCCCGCGCCGCGCGGCCCGGGTGACGCGGAGACGCCGGAGCCACCGGAGTCACCGGAGCCACCGGAGTCGGAGCATTCACCGGAGTCGCCGGACGGTCCGGCCGTACCGGGACCCGCGGACGCGGACCCACCGGTCCGGATCAGGAAGGGGACGACGTGACCGCGGCCACCGCCCTCGAACTCGCCGGCCTCACCCGCCGCTTCGGCAGCCTCACCGCCGTCGACGACGTCTCGCTCGACCTGCCCGTCGGCGCCCGGCACGCCCTCATCGGCCCCAACGGCGCCGGCAAGACCACCCTGCTCAACCTCATCGCCGGCACCGAGCGCCCCGACCAGGGCGCCATCACGTTCCTCGGCCGCGACGTCACCCGTACCGCACCCGCGCGGCGCAGCCGGCTCGGCGTCGCCCGCAGCTTCCAGCAGCCCACCGCCATCCCGGACCTGACCGTCCTGGACAACGTGCTGCTCGCCTCCTGGCGGCACCACCCCGAGCGCCGCGGCGCCTGGCGGCGGGCGGCGCGCCGGGGGCGGCTGGCCGCGGCCGCCGCGGACCGGCTCGCGGACGTGGGCCTTGCGGGGGTGGCCGACCGGCCGGCGGGCTCCCTGTCGCACGGGCAGCGGAGGCTGCTCGACCTCGCCGCCGCGCTCGTCGCCCGGCCGCGCGTGCTGCTGCTCGACGAGCCCGCCGCCGGGCTCACCGACCGGGACGTGGTCCTGCTGCTCGACGTGCTCGGCGCCCTCGACGACGACATCGCCGTGCTGCTGGTGGAGCACAACACCGAGGTGGTCGCGCGGCTGGCCCGTACGGTCACCGTGCTGGTGACCGGGCGGGTGCTGGCCTCCGGGCCGGTACGGGAGGTCTTCGACCGGCCCGATGTGCGCAGCGCGTACCTGGACGCCGCCACCACGGCGGACGCCCCCGCGGCCGGCGGCACCCCGGGTGCCGCCGGCGCCCACGACACCGGCGCGAAGAGGTGACCCGCCCCATGCTCCGCATCTCCGGGCTGTCCGCCGGCTACCACGGCGGCACGGTCCTCCACGACCTCGACCTCGACGTCCCCGAGGGCAGCGTGCACGCCGTCGTCGGCCACAACGGCGCCGGCAAGACCACCCTCGTCCACACCGTCGCCGGCCTGCTGCGGCCGTCCGCCGGCACCGTCGGGATCGCCGGGCGGGACGTCACCGGCCGCCCGGCGCACCGCATCGCCCGCGCCGGCGTCGGGCTCGTACCCCAGGGCCGCCGGGTCTTCGCCCGGCTGACCGTCGCCGAGCACATCCGCCTCGCCCACCGCCCTCCCCGCGACGGTGGCGGCGGCCGGCCGTGGACGCCGGAGCGGGTGCTCGACCTGCTGCCCCGGCTCGGCGAGCGCAGCGGCCACCGCGGCACCGACCTGTCCGGCGGCGAGCAGCAGATGCTCGCGCTGGCCCGCGCGCTGCTGGGCTCGCCGCGCGTGCTGCTGCTGGACGAGCCGACGGAGGGCCTGGCGCCGGTGCTCGTGGGGCAGATCCTCGACCTGGTGCGCACGCTGGCGGGGGAGGGCCTCGCGGTGCTGCTGGTGTCGCCGAGCCCGGCGTCGGCCGCGCAGTGCGCGGACACGGTGACCGTGCTGACGTCCGGCCGGGTCACGGCCCGGCTCTCCGGTCCCGCGGTGCGGAAGGACCCCGGGGAGTTGCACGAGGCGCTGGCGCTGACGGCGCACTGACCCGCGGCCGGCTGCGTACGCCGCGTCCGTTCCGGCGGCGCGGCTCACCCGCTCACCGCCCGCCGGCTGGCGGGACCGGCGGCGGTGGGCAAGCCTGGGGGCACGGTACGTGGACCCGGCGGCGCGCCCGGCGCCGCCCGCACGGACGGAGGCCGATGGTGAGTGCACCGGTGCTGGTGGGCGTCGACGGGTCGGCCGAGGGCCTGGCGGCGGTTGCCGTGGCGGCCCGGGAGGCGCGGATGCGCGGCACCGGGCTGCGTATCGTGCACGCCTTCTTCTGGCCGATGATGCGGGTGCCGCTGGAGCCGTCGTCGATGGGCCCGCCCGAGGGCGGACTGCGCAACCAGGCGGAGCAGTTGGTCGCCGAGGCCGTACGGCACGCGGGCGAGGCCGAGCCGGGCGTCGCCGCGGAGGGCGCCGTCGTCACCGGCGACACGCTGCCGGTGATGGCGGAGGAGTCGCGCAGCGCCGCGCTGGCCGTCGTCGGCAGCCGCGGGCTCGGCGCGTTCGCCGGCCTGCTGCTGGGCTCGACGGCCGTACACCTGGCGGCCCACGGCCACTGCCCGGTGCTCGTCGTCCGGGGCGCGGGCGACCCGGCGCGCGAGGGCCCGGTGGTGGCGGGCGTGGACGGCTCGCCGGCGGGCGACGCGGCGATCGAGTTCGCCTTCGCCGAGGCCGCGCTGCGCGGCACCGGCATCCTCGCCGTACACGCCTGGTCGCCGTGGAAGGCGGAGGTACCGCCCCCGCAGGACCCCGCGGCACCGTACGCGAGCGGGGCCGGCGACCTGGCGGCGAACGAGGAGCGGCTGCTCGCCGAGGCGCTGGCGGGCCGTCAGGAGCGCTACCCGGACGTGCCCGTCGACCGCCGCGTGCTGCGCGGCGGCCCCCGGGAGGCGCTGATCGAGGCGAGCCGGGAGGCCGCGCTGGTGGTCGTGGGCGCCCGGGGGCGCGGCGGCTTCACGGGGATGCTCCTGGGCTCGGTGAGCCAGGCACTGCTGCACCACGCCGACTGCCCGGTGGCGGTGGTCCGTTCGCAGACGGCCAGGAGCTGAGGGCCCGTTCGCGAACCCTCGACCGCGGCGGCTGCGCTGCGGGAGGATGTGCGGTGAGGACCGGCGGTCACCTCGGCGCGAGCGGACGGCGGAGGCCATGCGTTTCTACATCCTGTTCCTACTCCTCGCCGCTGTGCTCACCGTCGCGGCCGTTCTGCTCGGAAGACTCAGCCGCGGCGACCCCCCGGTGAAGGTGCCGGCGGCGCGCCCGCCGGTCGCCGGCCCGACCCCGTACCTGCCGCCGGTGGCCGAACCGGGCTACGAGACGCTCGTGCCGCCGCCGGTCCGGGGGCGGCAGCACCTCCGTATCGAGGCCGGTACCGAGGACACCGTGTGCACGCTGTCGTCCTACGGCGACCGGATGGCGCTGGGGCGGGCCGATCCGTACCTCGTCGTCCGCATCCCCGCCGCCGCCCGGGCGGACCTGTACGACCTGCGTGCCGGGACCTACGACATCCTCATCGAGACCGGGTACGACTGGGACCGCGAAGCGCGGGCGTTCCGCGTGCCCCGCAGCCGGCGGCGCTCCATGCAGCCGCTCCGCCTCTTCGGCCCGCACACGCTCGTCATCACCGCCTACCCGGTGGAGAACGGGGACTTCCAGCTCACGGACCTCTGACCCGCTACTCCCCCCGCCGCCTCTCCCGGCGCCGAACCCCGCGCACGGCGGGGCGACTCGGACGGTCGGCCGCCTCCGCGGCGGGAGGCGCGGGGGGTGGGGGTCAAGGGCCGATGCCGGTGAGGAGGAGGTCCACCGTGGCTTCCAGGAAGGCGTCGTCCAGTGGTTCGCGGGTCAGCAGCAGGCGGGTGTGCAGCGGGCCCGTCAGGGCCTCGAAGGCCAGCCGGCGGTCGACGCCGGGGCGGAGTTCGCCGCGGGACTCGGCGCGGTCGAGGACCTGCGCGCCGACCGCGAAGCGGGTGGTCCAGAACTCGTCGCGGGCCGCCTCGTACTCCGCGAGGTCCTCCTGCACCGCCATCCGCAGCAGCAGGCCGCCCAGCGGGGTGCGGACGAAGGCGGCGGTGTCGTGGAGGAGGGCGAGCAGGTCGCCGCGGAGGGTGCCGGTGTCGGGGGTGGGCAGGTCGGTGCGGGTGCGGTCGAGGACGGCGTCGAGCGCGAGCGCGGCCTTGGTGCCCCAGCGGCGGTAGATCGACGTCTCGTGGACGCCGGCGCGCTGCGCGACCTCGGCGATCGACAGCGCGTCGGCGCCGTGCTCCAGGACGACGTCCACCGTCGCCTGCAGCACGGCGGCGCGTACGCGGGCGCTGCGGCCGCCCGTTCTGCGGGCGGCGGTGGCGGGCTGGCGGCTGCTTTCCGGCATCCCGCCAACGTAGCGCAGGTCAGTGCGGCGCCGGCCGCTCGGCGTGGGCGCGGTCGAGTGCGGCGACCAGTGCCGCGGTCACGGCGGTGAGCCCCATGCCGCCGGCGGCGAACACGGTGAACAGCGTCCAGAAGTCCGGAGTGAGAACCATCGGGGTGCCTCCTGCCAGTTAACGCAGTGATTCTTGCTTTAAGGTACGACTCCGCCGCCCCCTAATGCAAGTTGACTTGCGTTACACGGGTTCCGGGGCGGACGGGGTACGTTCCTTCCAGGCCCGGCACACCCGCCGACGAGCACCGAGGAGCCCCGCATGACCGGCGACTTCGCCCCGTTCACCGCCGACGACTACCGCGCCCGCATGCGGCACGCCGCCCGCGCCGCCGCCGGCGCCGGGTTCGCCGGGCTGCTCGTCGCCCCCGGGCCCGACCTCGTCTGGCTCACCGGCTACGCGCCGCCCGCCGCCACCGAGCGGCTCACCCTGCTCGTGCTCGTGCCCGGGGCGGATCCGGTGCTCGTGGTGCCGAAGCTGGAGGCCGGCGACGCCGAGAAGGCGGCCGGCGGACCGGCCCTCACCCTGCGCGACTGGACCGACGGCACCAGCCCGTACGCCGTGACCGCACCGCTGCTCGACGCCCGCGGCCGGTACGCGGTCAGCGACGACGCCTGGGCCCTGCACCTGCTCGGACTCCAGCGCGAGTTGCCGGAGTCCGCGTACGTCTCCTTCTCCGACGGGCTGCCGATGCTGCGCGCCGTCAAGGACGACGCGGAACTCGCGCGGCTGGCCGCGGCCGGCGCCGCCGCGGACGCCGCGTACGAGGAGATCAGGAACGCGCGCTTCGCCGGCCGCAAGGAGTCCGACGTCGCCGCGGACCTGGCCGCGCTGCTGCGCCGGTTCGGCCACTCCCAGGTCGACTTCACCGTCGTCGGCTCCGGGCCCAACGGCGCCAACCCGCACCACGAGGCCGGCGAACGGGTCATCCGCGAGGGCGACATGGTCGTCCTCGACTTCGGCGGCCTCGTCCACGGCTACGGCTCCGACACCACCCGCACCGTGCACGTCGGCGAACCCACCGCCGAGGAGCGGGAGATCCACGACGTCGTGCGCGCGGCGCAGGAGGCCGGCTTCCGGGCCGTACGGCCCGGCGCCGCCTGCCAGGAGGTGGACCGGGCGGCGCGCCGGGTCATCGCCGACGCGGGCTACGGCGAGTACTTCATCCACCGCACCGGGCACGGCATCGGCACCACGACCCACGAGCCGCCGTACATGATCGAGGGCGAGGAGCAGCCGCTCGTGCCCGGCATGTGCTTCTCCGTCGAGCCCGGCATCTACCTGCCGGGGCGCTTCGGCGTGCGCATCGAGGACATCGTGACCGTCACCGGGAGCGGCGGCCGGCGGCTCAACGACACCGCGCGCGAGATGGCGATCGTCTCCTAGGCGGGGGGTTCCTCAAGCGGGGGGCTTCAAGCGGCGGGCTCCTCAAGCGGAGGTCTGCTCAAGCGGAGGTCTCCTGCGCGGCCGTCTCCGGGTCCCGGCTGCCCGGGCCCTGCCGCGGGGGCCGGCCGGTCCGCCCGCCCCGCCGCCGGGGCGTCCGCGGCAGCCGGCGCAGCCCCTTCTCCAGCTGTGCGAACGCCTGCTCCGCCTCCGCCACCGCGCCCGCGTGGCGCGCGTCGGCCGACTCCCCGTACGCCAGCCGCGCGGCGTTCTCCCGGGCCAGCGCCCACTGCACGGCGACGATCTGGGCCGCGGCGAGCCGGGCGGCCGGCTCGGGGACGGCCGCGGTCTCGCGCAGCGCCTCGGCGAGCGCCCGCTCGGCGCCGGCCCGGAACCGCTCCATCCGGGCCACCAGCGAGGGGGTGTCGAGGATCATCCGGTGCAGCGCGCGGACTTCGGGCCGGTCGTCGAGCCCGGTGACGGGGTCCCGCTCGCGCAGGCCGCGCAGGAAGTGCTCCCGCAGCGCCGCCAGCGGGGCGGTGCGCGGCGGGCGGGCCCGTACCGCGCGGGCGGCGTCGGTCTCGTGGTCGGCGAGGCGGTGCGCGACGAGGTCTTCCTTGGTCGGGAAGTACGCGAAGAGCGTGCGCTTGGACACCTCCGCGGCCTCGGCCACCCGGGCCACCGAGACGCCGGCGAAGCCGTGGCGGAGGAACAGGGTGATCGCGGCCTCGGAGAGCGCCGCCCGGGTCTGCTGCTTCTTGCGCTCCCGCAGCCCTGGTTTGCCGTCCACGGCGTCACGGTAGCAAACAGGTATCCCGGGGGGATTTCTCGACCAGGTGCAGTTTTACGTCATGCCTGACCGGTGTCGAAGTGGCTGATGCGGTCGCCGTCGACGGTGAAGGACCACCGGGTGCGCATGCCGCCCCAGGTGGAGTTCGAGTACGTGGCCACGAGCGACCGGCCGTCCGCGGCGACGGACTCGACGTCCATGTGGCCGGCGGAGGAGAAGATCTCCTTGTCGGTCCAGGCGGCGAGGTCGCGTTCGCTGCCGTCGTCGGTCATGGTCGCGTCGTCGGTGAGGAGCGCGAAGAACGCGTCCCTGTCGCCGGCGTTGAGCGCCGCGACGAAGGCGGCCACGACGGGGTCGGTGAGCTGGGCGGCCATGGGGCACCTCCGGGTTCGCTGCCGTGCGCGCACGCGCCGCGTGCGCCACCCACGGCGCCATTGTCCCGCCGGCGGGCCCGCCCCGCAGGTCGTGCCCGCGGCCGCCGGACGGCCCGCGCCGGGCCGTCCCGGGCACGCCCGCCCCGCGCGCGGCCGGCCCGTACCCGGACCCGCCCGGTTTCAGGGCGCCCGCACCCGACCCGCCCGCGCTCACGCCGCCCGCTTCACCCCCTCCACCACCACGTCCGCAACCGAGGCGTAGAACGCCACGTACCCCGCCAGCGGCGCCACCTCGTGGAACGGCTCCTCGTACGACCACGCCACGTCCGCGCGCTCCGGCGTGCCCGCGCCGCGGTACGTCCGGTACGACGCGAAGCCCTTGTACGGGCACCCCGTCCGCGTCGGCGTGGGCTCGAACAGCTCCAGCCGCACGTCCTCGGGCGGCAGGTAGAACTGCGCCGGCAGCCCCGTCTCGAAGACCGCCAGCGGCCTGCGGGACTCGGCGACCGGTTGCCCGTCGATCGAGACCCGCACGTGCCGCGCGCTGCGCACGGTGTCCACCCGGTGGTACGGGTCCCGGGGGCCCACCGGCAGCTCCTCGTCCTCCTCGAACCAGCGGTCCAGCGCCGACCACCGCACCGACACGTGGCCGGCCAGCTCCGCGTCCCCGTCGTACGTCCGCACCGCGTCCGGCACGAGGTCGGTGCGCACGTCGCCGCGCGGGAAGGCGTACGTCACATACGGCTGGCCGGCCTCCCGGACCAGCAGCGGCGCCCCGCTGTCGACGACGAGTTCGCCGCCGAGCCTGCCGCGCACCCGGCGCTCGCTCGGCTCCCAGGTCCTGGTCTCGAAGATCGGCATCGTTCCTACCTCTCGGCGGTCAAAATCTGTCAAAGCCTGTCAGTGCCAACACCCGCCGCGGACCGGGACTTCCCGCCCGGGAGCGCGGTCGTGCGCGCCCCGGCGTACGTGGTCCGCGGGCCGTCCGCAGGTCGCCTCCGGGGCGCCCACCGTTGCGGAGCAGGGCATTCCGCCAGCGATCCGATCGCGGACTTCCTTGACACTCCCGATTGGTATAGGCCAGTATCCGGCATTGGTCTGTACCAAGTCTTTCCATGCCACGTCAGCCCGTTCCGACACACCTTGCACTCCACTCGCACCCGTCGCGCGCCCGGCCCCGCAGTCCGCCGCGGCCGCCGTCCCGCCCCTGCTCCCGCGGAGGTCTCCATGGCAGCCAACAACCCCGAACTCGCCCGGCTGGCCAACTCGGTTCTCCAGCCCGGGTTCGTGGGCACGACCGCGCCCGACTGGCTGCGCCGCAGAATCGGCGAAGGACTGGCGTCCGTGGTGCTCTTCGGCCGCAACATCGTCGACCCCGAGCAGGTCGCCGCGCTCACCGCCGCGCTGCGCGCCGAGAACCCCGACCTGATCATCGCCATCGACGAGGAGGCCGGCGACGTCACCCGGATCGAGGCCGGCACCGGCGCCACCCGCCCCGGCAACCTCGCCCTCGGCGCCGTCGACGACGTCGAGCTGACCGAGCAGGTCGCGTACGACATCGGCCGCCAGCTGCACGCCATGGGCGTTTCGCTCAACTACGCCCCCTCCGCCGACGTCAACTCCAACCCCAAGAACCCCGTCATCGGCGTCCGCGCCTTCGGCGCCCGCACCGACCTCGTCTGCCGGCACACCGCCGCCTGGATCCGCGGCCTGCAGTCCGCCGGCGTCGCCGCCTGCGCCAAGCACTTCCCCGGCCACGGCGACACCAGCGTCGACTCCCACCACGGCCTCCCGCACGTCGCCGCCGACGCCCGCGAGATCGCCCGCACCGCGCTGCCGCCGTTCACCGCCGCCATGGAGGCCGGCGTACGCACCGTCATGACGGCGCACATGCTCATCCCCGCCTACGACGACAGCCTCCCCGCCACCCTCAGCCCGCGCATCATCCGCGACCTGCTCCGCGACGAGCTCGGCTTCACCGGTCTCGTCGTCACCGACGGCATCGAAATGGGCGCCGTCTCCGACCTGTACGGCATCGGCGGCGCCACCGTCCGCGCCCTCGCCGGCGGCGTCGACGCCGTGTGCGTCGGCGGCGAGAACGCCGCGGAGTCCGTCGCCACCGACCTGACCGACGCCATCGTCGCCGCCGTGCACGACGGCAGCCTGCCCGAGGAACGGCTCGTCGAAGCCGCCGCCCGGGTACACGAGTTCGCCGCCTGGTCCGCCGCGCTGACCCGCAGCGTCCCGGCCGGCGACCCCCGCGGCGGCGACGGGGCCGACCACCAGATCGGCCTCGTCGCCGCCCGCCGCGCCGTCCGGGTCCACCACGACCCGGCGGGCCCGGCCCGCTTCCCGCTCGTCGGCGATCCGCACGTCGTCGAGTTCTCCCCCGTCACCAGCCTCGCCATCGACGGCCGTACGCCCTGGGGCGTCGCCGACCCGCTGCGCGCCCTGCGCCCCGGCACCACGTCGGTGCGCATCGGCGAGTCCGAGCTGACCGGCGCCGCCGGCGCCGCGGACGTGCTCGACGGGCAGGCACTGCGCCCGGCCGACGGCCGCGAGCTGGTCGTCGTCGTCCGCGACGCCGCCCGCCACCCGTGGATGTGGCAGGCCCTGGCCGACCTGGTGCGGCGCCGGCCCGACGCGCTCGTCGTCGAGATGGGCCTGCCCGCCGAGGACCGGCTCGGCGCCGTGCACCTGTCGACCCACGGTGCCACGCGCGTCTCCGGCATCGCCGCGGCCGAGGTCCTCACCGGCGCGGTGTGACGGCCGCACGCAACACGGTTCCACCTCTGGAGGACGTTCCATGGCCGACCCCGGCCCGTACCTGTACCGTGCCGCTTCCGACACCCCGTACTTCAGCGCCGACGGCGAGTCCTACCTCGCCCGCACCCCGTTACGCGACATCCGCAAGTCCCGTCCGCTGCGCGTGCTGTCCGAGGAGGACTACGCCTTCTGGCAGACCTACGGCTACGTCGTGGTCAAAGAGGCGATACCCGCGGAAGCCGCCGCCCTCCTCCTCGACTTCGCCTGGGACTTCCAGGGCCTGGACCCCGACCGCCCCGAGACCTGGTACGAGGACCGCGAGTTCCGCTCCGACCTCGACCGCGACCTGCACGTCTACGGCTTCGTCGAGGCGTACCAGCACCAGCTGATCTGGGACAGCCGCCAGACCCGGCGCGTCTACGACGCCTTCGCCGACGTGTGGGACTGCGACGAGCTGTGGGTGACCCTCGACCGCCTGAATCTCAACCCGCCCAACGTCGGCAACCGCAGCCGCACCCTCATCGAGCCCACCGACACCGGCTTCGACATCGAGCTGCACTGGGACGTCGACACCACCCTCGCCGTCCTCCCGCAGCGGGTGCAGGGCATCATCGCCCTCAACGACACCGGCCCCGACCACGGCGGCTTCCAGTGCGCGCCCGACCTCTTCCGCGACTTCGAGAAGTGGAAGCTCGCGCAGCCCGCCGGCCGGGACCCGATCCGGCCGAACACCGACCGCGCCGAGTTCCCCGTCGTACGCCCCGAACTGGCCGCGGGCGACCTGCTCATCTGGAACGGGCTGCTGGCCCACGGCGTCGCCGCGAACGCCTCCGACAGGGGCGTACGCGCCGTGCAGTACCTCGCGATGATGCCCGCCCTGGAGGAGCACGAGCGGCTGCGCCGCTCGCGCGTCGAGTCCTGGCGCACCCTGAGCACGCCCGACTGGAACGCCACCCTCCTCGGCGACGCCCGCCGGCACGAGGCCGAGCGGTACGGGCCGGCCGAGCTGACCGGCCTCGGCCGCAAGCTCCTCGGGGCCGACTCCTGGCGCACCGCTGCGCCGGACACCGGGACACAGGAGGCCGGGGCGCACGCGGCCGGGGCACAGGCGGACGGGACGGCACGGACCGGGGAGCGGGCGTGGCACGCATCTGCCTGACGCTGCCCACCAACCGCGCCTGCGCGGCCACCATCGCCGCCGTCCACGAGGAAGCCGCCCACGCCGCCGCCCACTTCGGCGCCGAGGTCCACTTCCTGGTCCTCGACTCCGCCGACGAGCGCGACCGCGCCGGCCACGCGGCCGCCGTCGCCGGGCTGCCGCCGGTGCCCGGTGTCGTCGTGCACCACCTCGGCGAGGCGGAGCAGCGGGCCTTCCTCACCGCCGCGCTCCGCCGCGCCCGGGTCGCGGGCGCCGCGAAGCTGCTGCGCATGCTGCTGCCCGACGCCGTCTCGTACGGCGCCTGCACCGACCGCGCGTTCCTGCTCGCCGCCGCTCTCGGCTGCGCCTCGGTGCACCGCCGGGACTCCGACAGCCGCTACCAGACCGCCGCCGGCCGGCCCGTCTTCCCCGTCCACCACGAACTGGCCACCCTGGGCCGGCCCGCCGCCGAGGCGGCCCGGCGGGTGGACGCCGACGCGCTGAACCCGCTGCACGGCCACAAGCCGGTCTCCCTCGTCGGCGCGTCCTTCGTCGGCGAGATGTCCGTCGACATCGCGGAGATCCACGACCTCGACCCCGCCGTCTACCACGACGTCGTCAGCCTCTGGGCGCCGCCCGACTGGCCGGAGGAGCGCAAGCGGGCGCTGGTCGAGGAGTCCTTCAAGGGCGCGGGCACCGAGCCGTTCGGCGGCGACCACGCCGTCCTCGGCGCCGTCGACCCCATGCGCGTCGACATGTGCAACGTCGCCTTCCACCGCGGCGTGTACGAGGCCGTCCCGCTGCCGCCCGCCACCGACACCATCGGCAGTGACTACTTCCTCCTCCACCTCGTCCACGACGCCACCCTGCCCGGCGTCCTGCACAACCGGCACATCGTCAACTACCACACCGACGAGCGGAAGACCGGCGCCGGCTTCACCGCCTACCAGCTGCGGTTCGCCAAGTTCCTGCTGTCGATGCTCTACTTCAACTTCGTCTACGGCGAACTGGCCGCCGCCGGCCCCGCGCTCCTCGACGGCCGGCACCGCCTGCGCGCCGCCGCCGTCGGCGAACTGGCCGCGCGCAGCACCCGGCTGGACCGCGACGAGAACGTCATGCGGCTGACGGCCCTGGAGATCGCGTACCGCAAGCTCGGCGGCAGATACGCCGAGTTCGCCGGCGTGCTCGCCGCCCGCGGCCGGGACCTGCTGGAAGAGGCCCGCCGCGACATGGCCGACTTCGCGCTCCTGATCGCCGCGTGGGGGCCGCTGGTACGGGCGAGCGCGGCGACCGGCCTGCCGGGGACCGCGCGGTGACCGCAGCGGTACGGCCCCCGCAGCCGGCCCCGCCGGCGCCCCCCGCGACGGCTTCCGCCGTCACCGCGCGGCTGCGCGCCGCGCTCGCCGCCGCCGAGGACGACCGGATCATCTACGACCTGCCCGGCATCGAGGAGCGCTACGACGAACTGCTGCGCCGGCTGCCCGGCGTCGACGTCAGCTTTGCGATGAAGGCGTGCCCCGTCGACGAGGTGCTGGCCCGGCTGGCGGAGAAGGGCGCCGGGTTCGACGCCGCCAGCCCCGGCGAGGTCGAGCAGGCGCTGTCCGCGGGCGCGCCCGCGGCCCGTATCCACTACGGCAACACCGTCAAGTCCGACCGCGGCATCCTCGCCGCGCGCCGCCTCGGCGTCCACGACTTCGCCACCGACAGCACCGAGGACGTCATGGCCCTCGCGGCACTCGCCCCCGGCGCACGGGTGTTCTGCCGGCTGGCCACCACCGGCGAGGGCGCGCTGTGGGGGCTCAGCCGCAAGTTCGGCTGCACCCCCGACGAGGCGGTGCGGGTGCTCGCGGGCGCCCGGGCCGCGGGCCTGACGCCCGCGGGCCTGTCCGTGCACGTCGGCTCGCAGCAGATGACGGCCGCGGCGTGGCGCCGCGCGTTCGACACCTTCGCGGACGTGCTGGCGGCCCTCGCCCGGCGGGGCATCCACCTCGACCACGTCAACCTCGGCGGCGGCCTGCCCGCCCTCGGCTACCGCGACCTGCGCGGCCGGCCGCTGGTGCCCGAGCTGGACGAGACGTTCGCGACGATCCGCGCCGGCATGGCGCGGCTGCGCGCCGCCGCCCGCGGCCCGCTGCGCTTCGTCGTCGAGCCGGGCCGCCACCTGGTCGCCGACCAAGGCGCGATCCGGGCGCACGTCGCGCGCCTCTCCTCGCGCCGGCACGCGGACGGCGAGCGGGGCTACTGGCTCTTCCTGAGCTGCGGCAAGTTCAACGGCCTCTACGAGGTCGACCAGTTGCAGTACCCGCTGGTGTTCCCCTCCCACGGCGACGCCGCCGAGCTGGTGCCGGCGGTCGTCGCCGGGCCCACCTGCGACAGCGACGACGTCGTGGCGCAGGGCCGCGTACCGGTCCAGGTGCCCAGGGCGGCCGCGTCCGGGGACCCGGTGTGGATCCTGTCCAGCGGCGCGTACGCCGTCAGTTACATGACCCGGGGGTTCAACGGCTATGGCCCGCTACCGCACACCTGCCTGCGCGCCGGCTGACGTGCGCATCCGCCACATCGCCGCGTACGACTGGGGCGCCATCGCCGCGCTGGAGGACCGCGCGTACGCCGACCGAGAACTCGCCGAGGGCCGGGAGGCGCTCCAGGCCCGCGGCCGGGCCTCGCCCGGCACCTGCTTCGTCCTGGACGCCGACGGCGCCCCGGAGGGCTACCTGCTGGCGCTGCCGTACCCGAGGTTCCGCTGCCCGGAGCTGCGCGGTGCGGAGGAGGCCGGGCACACGGGCGACAACCTGCACCTGCACGACATCGTCGTCGCCGAGCACCTGCGCGGCGCCGGGCTCGCGGCCCGCCTCCTGGCCCGGCTGACGGCCACCGCCCGCGCCCGGCGGTTCCGGCGGATCTCCCTCGTCGCCGTCGCCGGCACCGCCGCGTTCTGGACGCGCCGCGGCTACGGCCCGCACCCCGACGTGGCGCCCCCGGCCGGCTACGGCCCCCGGGCCGTCTACATGTCCCGGGCCGTGTCCGTGTCCAAGGAAGGGGGCTGATCACGATGCTGCCGATACGCGACGGGTTCCGCCGGTCCCAGGTGGCCATCGCGGCGCTCTTCTGCTTCCTGGGCTTCCAGTACGTCACATGGGTGTCCCGGCTGCCGTGGATCAAGGACGAGCTGGACCTGACGGCGACCGAGCTGGGGCTGCTGCTCATGGCCTGCGGCGCGGGCGCGGCGGCGTCCTTCCCGCTGGTCGCCCACCTGATGAAGGCGATGGGCGCGAAGCGGCTCGCGTTCGCCTCGGCCGGCGCCCTGCTGCTGTTCCTGCCCGCGTTCGCCGCCGCGCCCAACTACCCGGCCGCGCTCGCCGTCGTCGCCGTCGACGGCGTCGCCGTCGGCTGCCTGAACGTGGCGATGAACGCGCAGGGCGCGGCGCTGGAGCGGATCCACGAGCGCACGGCCATGGCGAAGATGCACGCCACGTTCAGCGCCGGGTCGCTGGCCGCCGCGCTGCTGGCCTCCCTCGTCCAGACCGCGACCCGGGAGCCCGCCGCGCACTTCGCGGTGGCCGCGGTGCTCCTGGTCGCCATGCTCGCCGTCGCCCGCACCGGGCTGCCGGCCGACGACGGCTTCCGGGCGCCGGAGAAGGAGCGCCGCCGCCGGCGGCTGCCGTCGCGCGTCACGCTGTGGATGGGGTGCGCGATGGCGTTCGGCACCGTCACCGAGGGCGCCATGAACGACTGGTCGACGCTCTACCTGGAGGACGTCGCCGAGGCGGCGCCGGAGGTCGCGCCGCTGGGCATCGCGGTGGTCTCCGTGATGATGGTCGCCGCCCGCCTCTTCGCCGACGGCTGGCGCACCCGCTGGGGCGACGGGCCGGTGGTCGGGTTCGGCAGCGCGCTGGCGGGCACGGGGCTCGCCGTGGCGGTGCTCGCCGGCGGGGTGGTGCCGGCGCTGCTCGGGTTCGCCTGCGTCGGCCTCGGCGTGGCGGCCGTGACGCCGTGCGTGTACGTCGCGGCGGCCCGCGAGGGCCCCGACGCGCTGTCCCTGGTGGCGTCCATGGGCACCACGGGGCTGCTGGGCGGGCCCGCGGTGATCGGCTTCGTCGCGGGCGCGGCCGGGCTGGCGTGGGGGATGGGCGCCGTCGCCGGGTGCGCGCTCCTCGTGTCGCTGTGCACGACGCGTATACGCTGGCCCGCGCTGAGCAACGCCTGAGCGGCGCCCGGGCGCCCGCCGGCGCGAACGGGGCCCGGCGCGACGGCTGTTCGAAACGGGGGTGGGACGGCATGGCGGAGCACGTGCGGGACCGGTCGCCGGAGGCGGACGGGAGCGCGGCGGCGGGCGGGGACGTCCCCGGGTCAGCGCCCGGGACGCCGCCGGAGCTGCCCGCGGGCGTACGGGTGTGGACGTTCGACGCCGGGCCCGGCGTCGAGCCGGACCTGTCGGCGCTCGACGACGCGGAGCGGCGGCGGCACGCGCGCTTCCTGCGCCCGGCCGACCGGATCCGCTACGGCGTCGCCCACGCCGCGCTGCGCCGGCTGCTCGGCGAGCTGACGGGCACCGCGCCCGCGGCGCTGCGCTTCGGCCGGCAGCCGTGCCCCCGGTGCGGCGGCCCGCACGGCCGGCCGGTGCTCGAACGGCCCGCGGGCGGCCCGGAGTTCTCGCTGTCGCACGGCGGCGGGCTGGTGCTCGTGGCCGTCGCGCCCGGCCGGGTGGGCGTCGACGTGGAGCCGGTCAAGGACGCGCCCCCCGAGTCGGGCCTGGTGGAGCGGCTGCACCCGGCGGAGCGCGCGGTGGTCGACGCGGCGCCCGAGGCGCTGCGGTCCGCCGCCTTCACGCGCCTGTGGACGCGCAAGGAGGCGTACCTCAAGGGGCTCGGCGTGGGCCTGGGCCGCGCCCTGGACGCGGACGACGTCTCCACCGGCGTGCCCGGCTGGCACCTGGTCGACCTGGCCCCCGGGAAGGGCCACGCGGGGGCGCTGGCCGTGGAGTGCGCGGGTGCCCCGGACACCGTCCCGGGAATGCGCGAAAGGGGCGCCGACTTTCCCTGACGCGGCGTGACCGGCCGCCGACCCGGCTCATTCCGGTTCCGCTCTGCGACCCGGTTCCCCGCCGAAAGCGGCGGCCAGTCCGAATTCCGGCATGTTGATATAGCGGGCCTCGTAGGAGCCCGGCCGCACGTAGTACAACTCGTGCCAGATGCCGACGTCCCCGCCGCTGCCGACGGCGCGGTTGAACCACTTCCAGTACGTCCTGTGCCGGTGCTCCTGAGATTTCGAGAACTCCGTTATGTGCTCGGCCGACCGCCAGTACTGCACGACCGTGATCGTGCGTCCTTTGCGGCTCATTCTGCTGCCCAGCAGGCCGAGTTCCGGATCCTCGCCGAGTTCGACCAGCAGCTTCGGCATCGCGGTGAACGCCGGCCACCACCTGTGCACCTTCCAGAGGTAATTGATGCGCATTCCCACCAGGAAGAGCACGAATTCTTGGCCGGTGTCGACATTTACCCTGCCCTGCTCTATCCGCGGCATGTCATCCGGTTCCCTTCCGGGGGTCGTCGCGCTCGCCGAGCCGGTCGTCCGCCATCGTAGAGCGTCCGCCGCCTCGGCAACATCGCCTGTACAGGGGCCGGTTGAGGTGCCCAAAGCGGCAACATCCAGCCTTGTCCCCTGAGTGGGACATATCCGACAAAGGTTTTGCGAAAAAAGAATGGTTCAGACCAACGGATTGCATGTACGATGACGCTCGCTCGAACACCGAGCCGAACGCGCGATGGCCTCCAGTCACCGCGCGACTACTGTTCGTCACACTCTGGACACGGCACCACATAACCCTCGCTGCACGGCCTGAAGTTCACCTTTCACCGAACGGACAGGTACTTATGTGGAAGGCGGCCCGCGTGGAGATTCCGGTGGACTCCGCGCACCAGCCGGTACGAAGCACCAACGAACTCGACGAAGCTGTCGCGACGTTGCCCGCGGGGGCGGGCAACACCTCTGAAGAGTTGTTCACCGACACCCCGGAAACGGGTGTGAGCAGGACTCATTCCCTGCTGAATATCGGATTCCGCGACCTCGGTGACCCCGGCCGGCCGCGCTCGCTCGACGTGCACGCCGTGCTGTTCGACATGGACGGCACACTCGTGGAATCCGCGGCCGCAATGGACCGCCATACCCGCATGTGGGCCAGGCGCCATTCCCTCGACCCCGAGAAGGTCATACGCGCCTCACACGGGCGCCGCGACATCGACGTCATCCGCGAACTGGCCCCCCACGCCGACCCGCACGCCGAACTGGCCTGGTTCGACCACCTGTCGTGCACCGACGCCGCCGGCGTCCGCGCCGCCCCCGGCGCCCCGCGGCTGCTGCGCGCCCTGCCCGCGCGCCGCTGGGGACTGGTGACCTCCGCGACCCGGAGCGTCGCCCGCAGCCGGATGGCGGCCGCGGGACTGCCGCTGCCCGACGTCCTGGTCTGCGCCGAGGACGTCACCGCCGGCAAGCCCAGCCCCGAGGGGTACCTCACCGCCGCCGCCCGCGTCGGCGCACCCCCCTCGTACTGCCTCGTGATCGAGGACGCCGACGTCGGCCTGCGCGCCGCCCGGGCCGCGGGCATGCCCGCGCTCGCCGTCGCCGGACCGCCGGGCCCCGTCCACGGCCACCGCGTCGCGGGCCTCGGCGCGCTCTCCGTCACCGCCGACTGACCCACCACCAGCCGTCCGCGCCGCCACCCCCGTGCCCACGGGGCCGCGGCCACGGCTGCCGTTCTCACGCCACGCGAAGGGGAGGCGGAGATGGACCTGAGAACCGTACTGCTGCTGCCGGGACAGGGCGCCTACCGGCCCGGCGCGTTCGCCGGGCCGGTGAGCGCACCGGTCGCCGAACTGCTGGACGTCGTCGACGCGGTCGCCGCCGAGTTCGGCCACGCGCCGGTGTCGCCGCTGCTCACCGACGCCGAGGCCGCGGACGGCCGCCGGCTGGCCGAGACCGACCCGTTCGCGCTGCAACTCGCGATCTACGCCGCCGCGCTCGTGTACGCCCGCGAGGTCGACCTGCGCGAGCCCGCCGACGTCGTCATCGGCCACAGCATGGGCGAGATGGCCGCAGCCGCCCACGCCGGTTGCTTCACCGCCGCCGACGGCGCCCGCATCGCCGCCCACCGCGCCCGCGCGCTGGAACACACCGCCGCCGGCGCGGGCGGCATGCTCGCGCTCACCCTGCCCGCCCGCCGCGCCACCGCGCTGCTGGCCGCCGCGGAACTCCCCGGCGCGCGGCTCGCGGTCGTCAACGCGCCCCGGCACGTCGTGGCCTCCGGTCCGGAGGACGCCCTCGGCCGCCTCGCGGCGCTCGCCGACGTCCTCGGCGTACGCGCCGTCCGGCTCACCGCGCCGTACCCGTTCCACAACCCGCTGCTGGCCACCGCCCAGGCGGAGTTCGCGGCGGCGATCGAGGGCATCGCGGAGCGGCCGGCCCGGCGCCGGCTGTACTCGCCGGCCCTCGGCGGGCTCGTTACGGACGACACCGACGTCAAGGCGTCCCTCGTGGCACAGGTGACGCGCCCCGTCGACTTCCTCGCCGCGCTGCGCGAGTTGCAGACGTACGGGCTGGAGTCGGTGGTGGAGTGCGGCCGCGCCGGGCTGGGGGAACTGGTGCGCCAGGCGACGGGCCGCGCGGCCCGTACCGCGGAGCGGTGGCTGGCGGAGGACACGGGGCTGGAGCCGGCGGCACCGGCGCCTGCGCCACGGGCGGTGCCCGCGGCGGAGCCGCGGGTGCCGACGCCGGTGGCAACCGCGGCGCCCGCGGCACCGGTCTCCGGCACGGGCCCCGCCCCCGTGCCCGCGACCGAGCCCGTGGCCCAGGGTTCCGCCGCGGCCCGCCCCGTACCCGCCGCGCCCGCCGCAGGCGGTGACGTGCTGGCCACCCTCCAGCAGGTCTACGCCGACCGGCTCGGCTACCCCGTCGAGGCCATGGACCCCGAGGCCGACCTCGAAGGCGACCTCGGCATCGACTCGCTCAAGCGCATGGAGGTGCTCAGCACCCTCATCGACCGCTTCGGCCTGCACCACGTCGCCGACGACACCCGCTTCGCCCTGCAGTCCACCCTCGGCGGCCTCGCCCGGCTCATCGACGAGACCGGCCGGAGCGGCGGCACCGCCACCGCCGTACGGGCCGATGGCTGACGGCACCGAGGGCGGCGCCCCCCGCCCGCTCCGCTACCGCGTCGAGGCCGGCGCCGCCGACCGCGCCGCCGCCGACGCCGCCGTGGCCGCGCTGCGGGCCCGCGGCCTGGACGCCGCCGTGCGCACCGCGGGATCGCTGCCGCTGCCGGCGGCCGGGCCCGTCGACCCCGGCGCGATCGTCGCCGTCGGCATGGGCCTGGCCGTGCCGGGCGCGTACTCGCCGGACGAGCTGTGGCACCTGCTGCGCGACCGCGTACCGCAGTTCAGCGAGCCCGGGGACCGGATGGACATCGACGCGCTGTGGTCCGCGGACCCGGCCGCGCCGGACAAGACGTACACCCGCACCTCCGGCTTCATCCACGACCTGCGTCCCCACCCGCGGCTGCGCGCCGAACTCGCCGCCGGCCGCCCCCCGCAGCGCGAGCCGAGCGGCGGATGGCTGCGCCACAGCGTCCTCCAGGCGCTCGACGGGGTCCGGCTCGACGCCGGTACGCGCGCCTTCGCCGCGGTCGGGATGACCGCGGACGGCGGCCATGCCGCCGAGCACGGCCTCCTCCGCCACGGTGCCCGGCTGCTGGCCGGGCCGCGGGGCGGCGGCACCGACCCGCTGGCCGCGCTCTACCCGGCCGGCTCGCCCGACCTCGCCGACACCGCGCCGTACCGCGTCGTGCGCGAGGCGCTGGCCGGGCTCGCCGACCCGGTGGAGACCGTCGTCGTCGACACCGCCTGCTCCTCGTCCCTCTACAGCTTCGACTTCGGCATGCGCGCGCTGCGCGAGGGCCGCGCGGACGTCGCGCTGTGCGGCGGCACGTACGCCGTCAACGCCCAGACCATGGTGCTGTTCGCGAAGCTCGACGGGCTGGCCAGGGACGGCCGCGTGCGCTCCCTGGACGCCGGCGCGGACGGCGTGCTGTTCTCGGACGGCGCCGCGGTCGTGGCCCTCAAGACCTACGGGCGCGCCCTGGCGGACGGCGATCCGGTCCTCGGCTTCGTCCGCGGCTTCGGCGGCTCGTCCGACGGGCGCGGCAAGGCCGTGTACGCGCCGAACCCCGCCGGGCAGCGGATCGCCCTCGAACGGGCCTGGGCGGCGGCCGGCGTCGGGCCGCGGGACGTCGACTGGATCGTTGCCCACGCGACCGGCACCGCCGCCGGCGACCAGGCGGAGCTGCAGGCGCTGGCCGCGGCCGCGCCCGGCAAGGACTGGACGGTGACGTCGAACAAGTCGCTGATCGGCCACACCGGTTGGGCCGCGGGCGCCGTCAACGTCATCCACGCGCTGCTCGCGCTGCGCCACGAGGCGATCCCCGCGCAGCACCTCTACTCCGGTCCGGTCGCGGGCGCGGCCACCGTTCCGGTACGGACCCTGCCGTGGCGGCCGTCGCCGGGCGGCCGGGCCCGTACCGCAGGCGTCTCGGCGATGGGCTTCGGCGGCACCAACGCGCACCTGGTCGTCAGCGACCGCCCGGGCCCGGCCGCCCCGGCGGCCGCGGACCCGGCGCCGGTCGTGGTGGTCGCGACGACCGCCCTGGAGCCGCCGCCGCGGAGCCCCGTCTTCGGGGCGTCGTTCCCGGCGCCCGCGCCGCTGGAGGTGCGGCTGCCGCCGGCGGTGCTGGAGCGGCTGGACCGCAGCCAGCTCATGGCGCTGCGGTGCGCGCTGGCGCTGCGGGCGGACTGGGGCGGGCCGGACGGGGGCGGACCGGACGCCGGACTGCTGTCGCGCACGGGGGTGTTCGTCGGCCACAGCGGCCAGGTGCGGCAGGCGCTGGCGTGCACGATGCGCGCGTACCTCGACGACATCGAGGGGCGGGCGGAAGGGGACGTGTCCGCGCTGGCGGAGGGCATCCGGGCGCTGGCGCCCGAGAGCAACAGCGACTCGCTGCCGGGCCTGATGCCCAACATCATCGCCTCCCGCGTCGCCCAGCTCCTCGACCTGCACGGCCCGAACATGACGCTCGACGCCGGCCCGGACTCCTCCCACGCGGCCCTGGCGGCGGCCTGCCGCCACCTCGCGGCGGGCGAGCTGGACGCGGCGGTGGTGATAGGCGCCACGGCGGCCGCGGAACTGGTCACGCCGCCGCCGGGCGAGGTGACGACGGAGGCCGCGGCAGCGGCGGTGCTGATGCGCCGCGACGAGGCGGAGTCCCGCGGCCTGCGGGTGCTGGGGGAGCTGACCGTGGCACCGCCGGCGGGGCCGGACGCGGCGGTGCCGCCGCCCGCCGCCGAACCGGCCGGCGCGCGACCGTACTTCCACGCCGCCGAGGGACTCGTCGCCCTGCACCGCGCCGTCCGCGCGAACGACGCCGCGGCGGAACTGGCCCCGGTGGCACCCGGCACACCCGCGCTCACCTACGCTCCGGAGTCGCCCGCGGCCCCGGACCGGCTCGGCGAACTGCGCCCCCACGTCCTGCGCCTGAAGCGGCTGGACCGTCCCGGGGTACGCGCCCCGCTCCCGGCCCTGCCGCCCGACACCCTCGTGCTGACCAACGACCCCGCCGGGCTGGCCGGCGTCGCGCTGCCGCGCGGCTGCGCGGTCGCGGCCCCGCGGGCGGCCTGCCCCGGGCCCGCTGCGGACGTGCACGTACTCGATGCCCCGGAGGAGCTGGCCGCCGTCCTGGCGGACCGCGGCCTGCGCCACGTACGCGTCCTCTTCGACACGGCGCACCGCCCGGCCGCCGCCCCCGACGCCCTGCCCACCGCCACCCTGGAGCTGCACGAACTGGCGTTCACCGCAGCGCACCTGCTCGCCGACCCCCTCGACGCCCGCGGGTCCTACGCCGTGCTCGTCCTCGACCCCGGGGTGCCCGCGCCCGGCCCCGCCACCGGGCTCTTCGCCGGGCTCGTCCGGGCGCTCGCGGCCGACCTGCCAGGCGCGCTCGTCTACGCCGTCGTGTCCGACGCCCGCGACCTCGCCGACGGGCTCGACCTGCTGCACCGGGAGTCCGCCGTCGACCGGCACCTGGGCGTCGCCCACCACCGCCGCGGCGTACGCGCCGAACCCGTGCTCGCCCCCGCCGGGGAACGCCCCCCGCCCGCCCCGCCGGTCGAGGCGCCCGTCGTCGTCGCGACCGGCGGCGGGCGGGGCATCACCGCCGAGCTGGCCGACCAGCTCGGCGCGCTGTCCCGGCCCGCCGCGATCTGGCTGCTCGGCTCCGGGCCCGCCCCCGGTCCCGCCGACGCCGACACGCTCCCCGCCGACCGGCCCACCGCCCTGCGGCGGCTGATGGCCGAGCATCCCGGCGCCAGGCTCGCCGAGCTGAACCGGCGCCACAACCGCGCCGTGCAGGCCGCCGAGCGGGCCCGCACCCTGCGGCGGCTCGCCGCCCGCTACGGCGCCGACCGCGTGCACTACCGGCAGTGCGACGTGCTCGACCCCGGCGCGCTGCGCGCCGTCGCCGCCGAGATCGCCGCGGCCGGCGGCGCCGACGTCGTCGTGCACGGCGCCGGCGTGGAGCGGGCCACCGCGCTGCGGCGCAAGACGCCCGCCGAGTTCCGGGCCGTACGGGACGTGAAGGTCCGCGGCTGGCTCAACCTGCGCGCCGCGTTCGCCGCCCACGACCCCGCCCTGTGGCTGGCGATCAGCTCGGTCACCACCGTCGTGGCCCGCCCCGGCGAGGCCGACTACATCTCCGCCAACGAGTTCCTCACCCACGCCGCCGCCCACGCCCGCGCGGCCGGCGGCGCCGACGCGCACGCCCTGGTCTCCGGCCTGTGGACCGAGAGCGGCATGGTGACGCACACCCAGGTCCAGGACGCGTACCTCGCCCGCGAGGACAACTTCACCCACCTCGACGACGCCCTCGGCCGCCGCTACTTCCGCACCGAACTCCTGCACCGCCGCCGCGACCCGCACACCTCCGTGTGGCTCGGCGAGACCGAGTGGCGCATGCTCGCCGCCGCGGCGCCGGAGCTGCGCGCCGCCGGCGCCCGGCCGCACGAACCCGCCGGGGCGTTCGTCCGCGGTCCCGGCACGCCGGCCGGGGACGGCGGCACGGCCTGGGAGCTGCGGCTCGGGCTGGACGACCACCCGTACGTCCGCGACCACCGGGTGGACGAACGGCCCACGCTGCCGGGGACGTTCATCATGGAGATCGCCGCCGAGGCCGCCGCCGCGGTCGGTGCCGGGCGGCCGGTGGCCGTCACGGACGCCGTGTTCGCGCGGTTCGTGCGCGCGGCGGAGGAGCAGTGGCCGCGTACCCTCGTGGTCACCGCGCGGGCCGAGCGGCCCGGCCGCGTCGAGGTGGTCGTCGCCGCCCCGCCGCGCGGCCCCGTCCCGGCGCGGGAGTACAGCCGGATGACGGTCCTCCTCGACGGCTCGTACGCGCCCCGGCCCGACCCCGCGCCGGCCGAGGGCCCCCTCGCCCCCGCCCGCGACGCCTACGCACTGCCCGGCTCCCCGGTCCGGCTCCGCGGCATGTTCGACTCGCTGCGCGAACCGCGCACGGGCCCCGCCGGCGGCTCCGCCGGGCTGCACCTGCCGCCGCCGGAAGACCTCGGCCCGCTACGGGACTTCCTCCTGCCCGCGCTGGCCATGGACAGCCTCCTGCGCGCGACCGCCGCCACCTCCGCCACCGCGGACGCACCGGTCCCCGTGCCCGTGCGCATCGACCGCCTCGACCTCTACGCCCCCGGCAACGACGCCGAGGCGGCCGGGGAACCCGCGCCGGTCGACCTGCGCCACCGGACCGCCGCCGACGGCACGGTGGCCCGCTGCGAGGCCGTCGCCGACGGCGGGCGGGTGCTGTTCGCGTTCACCGGGCTCACCACCCGCGACAAACGGGCCACGGCGACGCTCTCCGCCCGCCGGGCCGGCCCGCCGCGTGACCCGGGCCCCGACCCGGCGCCGCCGCCCCTGTCCCGTACCGCAGCCGCCGGAAGGAGCGCCCGATGACCGCCCTGTACGACGTCGCCGCGCACATCGCGCCCGTGTCGGTGCCCATCGCCGACCTCGCCCCCCGCCTCGGCGTCGGCGACCGCGACCTCGCCCTGTTCCACCGCTACTTCGGCCTGCGCGACGTGCGCATGTCGCCGGACGCCGGACTGCGCGAGATGACGGTGGCCGCCGGCCGCGAGCTGACCGCGCTCCAGGGCAACGAGCACCGCGTGTCGTACGTCGTCAGCGCCCGCACCATCCCCATCGGCTCCCGCGCCTCGCAGAACCCCGTGCACGACGCGGCCGACGAACTCGGCCTGGGGCACGCCGCGGTGTTCACCGTCACCCAGCAGGCGTGCTCCTCCGGCCTCGCCGCCGTCGACCTCGCCGGGCGGCTGCTCGCCGAGGACGGCGACCCGGACGCGCTGGCGCTCGTCGTCGCGGGGGAGAAGGCCGACTGGCCCACCGCCCAGCTCATCCCCGGCACCACCGTGATGGGCGAGTCGTCGGCCGCCTGCCTGGTGTCCGCCGGCGGCGGGGGCGACGTGCTGCGCAGCTACGTCACCCGCACTTTCGGCGAGTACCACGACGTGAAGCTCCCGCCGCCGCGCGGGGAGGAGTTCGAGCGGCGCTACGCGGAGCGGCTGACGACCGTGATCCGCGAGGCGGTGGCCGCGGCCGGGATCTGCCTGGAGGACCTGGCGTGGATCCTGCCGCACAACGTCAACCGCATCTCCTGGGCGAAGGCCGCCCAGATCCTGGACTTCCCGCGCTCGCGCATCTGCCTGGACAACGTCGCGGCGCTCGGGCACTGCTTCGGCGCCGACTCCTTCATCAACTACGTGACCCTGCGCGACGCCGGCCGGCTCCGCAAGGGCGACTGCTACCTGATGGCCGCGGTGGGGCTCGGCGCCACCTTCGCGGCCGCCGTGTTCCGCCACTGACGGCGTACGCACCGGCAGGACACCGGGACAGGCCGACACGAACAGCAGCAAAAACGCCAGGAAGAGGGGGACGACATGACCGGCACCCCGCCGGCCGAAGACTTCATGAGCGGCGTCCGGCGCGCCTGCACCGGCGATCCGGCCGCACCGCTCGTACTGCTCGGCAACATCGAGGTCGAACGCGACTGGGCCCGCGGCGAGCCCGGCGTGCCGGCCGTCGGGGACAACGCGCCCTCCGCGGTCGTCGCGCGCATGGACGAGTTCGCGCTGCTGCTCGGCGGCGCGGCCGACCACGTGGTCCTCAAGTCCGCGCCCGACCCCGGCTACCTGGACTACCTGCGCGGCCTCGGCCTCGACCTGCCGCACGTGCAGGTCACCGACCGCTGCCGGCCCGGGGTCCCGGTCACCGGGGAGGCGCTGGACTCGCCCGGCCTGCTCGCCCGGCTGCGCGCGCTCGGAGGTCCGGTACGGCTCCTCCCGCACGGGATGTCCGCCACCGAGGAGGAGCTGTGCCGGCGGACCGGTCTCAGCCCCGCGCTGCCGCCCGCGGCGGTCGCCAAGCGCGTCAACAGCAAGATCTACAGCCGCCGCGTCACCGCCGAGCTGGGCGTGCCCCTCGCCGAGGGCTGGGAGTGCGAGTCGGTCGCGGAGTTCGAGGCCGTCGCGGAGAAGGCCGCCGCGCGGATCGCGGACGGCGCCGTCGTCGGCGTCAAGGACGCGTACGGCGTCTCCGGCAAGGGCATCGTCGTCGCCGACCGGGCGCGGCGGCTGGAGCAACTGGTGCGGATGGTGCGCCGGCGCGCGGAGCGTACCGGGGACGACCGGCTCGCCGTGGTGGTGGAGGTGTGGGCCGACAAGGCCGCCGACCTCAACTACCACCTCACCGTGGGCCGGGACGGCTCCGTGCGCTTCGACTTCGTCAAGGAGGCGCTCACCGCCGGCGGCGTCCACAAGGGCCACCGCTTCCCGGCCCGGCTCACCCCCGGGCAGCACGCGGCCGTCGAGGAGACCGCGCGGCTCCTCGGCGGGCGGCTCGCCGCCGACGGCTACCACGGGCCCGTGGGCGTCGACGCCCTCGTACGGACCGACGGCTCGCTGCTGCCCGTGCTGGAGATCAACGCCCGTAACAACATGTCCACGTACCAGACCCGGCTGCAGGAGCGGTGCGTCCCGGTGGACGCGGTCGCCGTCGCCCGGCAGTACGACGTGCGGCTGCCCGGCCCCGTCCCGTTCGACCGGCTCGCCGCCGCCCTCGGCCCGCTGCTCTTCGACCGCGCCGCGGGCCGCGGCGCGCTCCCCGACAACCACGCGACCACGGGCGCCGCCTTCGCCGGCCCCGCGGAGCCCCCGGCCGCCCCGGCGGACGGCCGCTTCTACTTCCTCCTCGTCGCCCCCGGCCAGGCGGAGGCGGACGCGCTGGACGCCGAAGTGGCCGCGCGCCTGACCGAGTTCGGAGAACCGAGATGATCGACGACACGCCCGCCACCCACTGCCAGGGCCTCGCGCTCGCGGACCTGGCCGCCGAGTTCGGCACCCCGCTGTACCTCTACGACGCCGACCGGCTGCGCGCCCAGTACACGGGCCTGCGGGAGCGGCTGCACCCGGCGCTGCGGCTCTTCTACTCCCTCAAGGCCAACCCCAACGTCGCCGTGACCCGCACCATGCGCGAGCTGGGCGCCGGGCTGGAGCTGTCGTCGCTGGCCGAGCTGGCCACCGCGCAGCGCGCCGGCGCCGCCGGCGAGGAGATGCTCTTCCTCGGCCCCGGCAAGAGCCGCGACGAGATCGCCGCGTGCCTCAAGGCCGGTGCCCTCCTCATCGCCGAGTCGCTGCCCGAACTGGCCGTCATCGACGAGGAGGCCCGCCACCGCGGCACCGCCGCCGACGTGCTGCTCCGCGTGAACCCGGCGTTCGAGCTGAAGGGCGGCGGGCTGACGATGGGCGGCAAGCCCCGGCAGTTCGGCATCGACGAGGAAGTCCTCGACACGCTCGACCCGGCCGCCCTGCGGCGGTACGGGAACGTGCGGGTGACCGGTGTGCACGCGTACATGGGCACCCGCATCCTGGCCGCCGCCGCGGTCGTGGAGAACACCCGGCGCATCCTCGAACTGGCCGAACGGCTCGCCGGGCGGCTCGGGTTCGGCCTCGGTACGGTCGACGTCGGCGGCGGGCTGGGCGTGGCGTACCACGCGGCCGAGAGCGACCTCGACGCCGACGAGCTGACCGCGGGCCTCAACCCCGTCGTCGCCGCCTTCCACGCCGCTCACCCGGACACCCGGCTGGTGATGGAACTGGGCCGCTACCTGGCCGCGCCCGCCGGCACCTACCTGACCCGGGTCCGGTACACGAAGGAGTCGCGCGGCGAGCGCTTCGCCGTCTGCGACGGCGGCACCAACCACCACATGGCCGCCGTCGGCATCGGCTCGCCCTTCCGCCGCAACTTCCCCATGTACCGCGTCGGCGGCGGCGGGCCCGCCGTCCCGTGGAACGTCACCGGGCCGCTGTGCACCCCCAACGACACCCTCGGCAAGGCCGTCGACCTGCCCGCGGACCTCGCGCCCGGCGACCTCGTCGCCGTCACCCGCTCCGGCGCGTACGGGCCGAGCGCCTCACCCGTGCTGTTCCTCAGCCACGGCCACCCCGCCGAGGTGCTCGTCACCGCCGGCCGCGCCCGGCTCGTACGGCGCCGCGACACCGTCGACGACCTGCTGGAGCGGCAGTCGGACCCCGTTCCGTAGAACCCGCCGGCACCCCGCAGACCACTCACCGCACCGACGCACCACCGTTCCCCCAGGAGGCAGAGCATGACCACGCACGTCGACGAGGCAGGGTCCGACCTTGAGGTCAAGGTCATCAAGTCGCTGGAGGTCGTGCTGCGCAAGGACCTCGGCGAGGCCACCGCGCAGACGAAGCTCTTCGAGGAGCTGGGCCTGGACTCCACCAGCGTCCTCGAACTCCTCATGACGCTGGAGGACGACCACGGCATCGAGATCGACCCCGAGACCCTGGAGCCCGAGCACCTGGAGACGGTCGGCGCGGTGTGCGCGTTCATCGAGGTGTCCGCCGGCCCCGGCGCGGCGGGCTAGGCGGTGGCGATGCCCGTCGCACTGGAGCGGCTCAGCGCCGTCGGCCCGCCGCCGGCCGGCCACGGCGGCACCACGGCCGCGGACCTGGCGGAGTACGCCGACGACCTGGAGACCGTCTACGGCCCGCTGCCCGACCGCGGCTGGCTGGAGCGCGGCGAGCGCGTCTCGTACCCCGACCTGGTGACGGCCGCCGCCGACGTGCTCGGCGGCCCCGACGGCGGCGTGGACCTGCTGCTCACCGTCACGCCGGTGCCGGACTGCCAGGCCCGGGTGCTGCCCGGCTGCCTGCTGGCCGAGCTGCTGGGCGGCCGGCCGCAGGTCGTCGGCGTCAACGACCAGGGCGCGGCCGGGGTGTTCACCGCGCTGCGCCTGGCCCGCGGCCGGCTCGCCGGCGGCGGGGCGCGGCGCGCCGCGGTCGTCGTCATGGAGCAGTCCACGCTGCCGCCCGAGCCCGGGTACGCGCTGCCGCCGGGCAGCGGCGCGGCCGTCCTCGTCCTCGGCACCGGCGCCGGGCCGCGGCTTGCGGAGCTGACCGTGCGCCGCCTGCCCGCCGCCGAGCGGCGGCCGGAGCGGCGGTCCGGGGGCTGGCTGCGGCCGTGGTACGAGGCCGCGCTGCGGTACGCCGCCGACCCCTGCGGCGAACTCGCCGTCGCCGACCGGGACGAGGCCCTGGGCTACGACTGCCGGGTGCTGTTCACCCCGGCCACCCCGGCCGCTCCGGTCGAGAGGGCCGGCGCGGCCGGTGCGGGCGGCCCCGCACCCGGGCCGGACCGGCCCACCACCCCGTTCCCGCGGCAGAGCGCACTGGAGGCGCGGACGTGACCGTACGACCACTGCGGCAGCAGGCACCGGTGCTCGACACGGCGCTCGGGCTGCGCTGCCGCGCCCTCGCCAGGGCCGTGGGCCCCGCCCCCGCCCTGGCCGAACTCCGCGCCGGACTCGGCCCCGACGCCGTCGCCTGGGGCCCCGGCGGGCACGCGCTGCTGCCGCTGGACGCGGCCGACGCACCGGGCGGCGCGCCGGTCGCCACCCTGGGATTCGCCTCCGGCGACCTCGGGGTGTGGCGCGACGAACGCCACCGCGACGCCGCCTGCGGGCCCTGGACCGCGGGCGTGCTGTGGATCCGGCTGGGCCTCACCGAGCAGTTGCTGCGCACCGCGGCCGACCACCTGGCGGGCCGCCGGGTGGGCGGCGAGGTGCTGGCCGACATCTCGTCCGTACGCACCATGCTCGGCGAGGCCGCCGCGGACCTCGTCGAGGCCCGCCTCCTGCTGGCGGACGGCACCGCACCGGACGACCCCGACGCACTCGCCGCCCCCCGCGCCGCGGACGCGCTCGTCCGGGCGCAGCGCACCGTGCTGCGGCTGTTCGGCGCCGCCGGCTATCTCGACGCCGGCCCCGGCCGGCTCGCCCGCGCCGTCGACCTGCTGGCCGACGTCCATCCCGTCGCCGCGGAGCCGGCGACCGGCCGCCACGCCACCGAGGTGAGCCCATGACCACGACCCCGACCCGCACCCCGCCGACCGCGCGGCAGGGCCCGCTGCCCGACCCCGCGCGCCTGCGTGCCGCCGTCGAGGAATACGCGCACGCCTTCCGCGCCACCGCCCTGGCCATGGACGAGCCCGGGGCCGACCCCAGGACCCTCAACCCCGTCGTCCACGACGCCTACTTCCCGGTCCTCCTCGGCCTGCCGCCCGCGTACAACCCGGACCCGCTGATCGTCGACGGCCGCCCCTGCCACCTGCACTCGTGCGTCGAGCGCGTCGTCGTCTACGAGCGCCTCGCCTGGGGCGACGCGGCGCTGATGGTCGCCGCCCCCGGGCCCTCCCTCTCCGGGGTGCTCACCGAGGAGTTGGGCGACGACGACCAGAAGGAGCGCTACTACACCACCCTGGCCGCCCGCCCCACCTGGACGTTCTTCGCGCTCACCGAGCCGCACGCCGGCTCCGACGCCACCGCGCTGACCACCGCGCTCACCGAGTCCGGCACGGAGTCCGGTACGGAGCCCGGCACCGGGTCCGGGGGCTCCGGCTCGTACCGGCTCAGCGGCGTGAAGAAGTACATCGGCAACGCCGTCCGGGCCGACCTCGGCGTCGTCTTCGCCCGCATCAGGCCCGGCCCCGTCGGCGTCGTCGCCGTGCTGGTCGAGCCCACCCGGCCCGGCTTCACCGCCACCGCGCTGCCCACCACCGGCATGCGCGCCATCGGGCTCAGCGAGGTCCGCCTCGACGACGTGCCCGTGTCCCGCTCCGACATCCTCGGCATGCACCTGTCCGCCACCCGTCGCGGCATCGTCGGCGCGATGCGCACCTTCAACCGCGCCCGCCCGGTCGTCGCCGCCATGGCCCTCGGCATCGCCCAGGCCGCCTGGGACTACGCCGCCGTCCACCGCCGCGCGCTGCGCGCCGACGAGTCGCACGCGAGGGAGGTCCTGCGGCGGCGGCTGGCCGGCACCCGGCGGCTGGTGCTGGCCGCCGCGGAACAGGCCGACCGCGACCCCGGCGACGGCACCGTCGCGTCGGCCGCCAAGTACCGGGCCGCCGAACTGGCCCTGGAGACCGCCGAGTACGCCCTTGGCCTCTTCGGCCCCGGCGCCCGGCTGGAGCACCCGCTGCTCGACAAGCTGCACCGGGACGCCCGGGCCTTCGAGTTCATGGAGGGCACCGGCACCATGCAGCGGCTCAACCTCGCCCTGGGCCACCGGAAAGGCAGGATCCTCGATGACTGACGTCAAGGAGCACGGCGACCCGGCCCCGGGCCCCGCCCCCGCCGCGCCCGCCGGCCTGCGGGGCCGGCTGCGCGGGCTGGCCGTCCCCATCTGCCTCGGCGTCGTCACCGGCCTCGGCGCCCAGTTCGCCATCTCGGCGCTGCTGGGCAACATGGGCGGCGACGCGCTGTACATCAGGGCCCTGTTCATCCCCGTCTCCTTCTTCTTCCTGGCACTGGAGGAGGGCATCGAGATCAGCAGCCAGGTCGTCTCCGCGCGCCGCCGCGGCGCCGCCGCGGGCGACGACTCGCAGCCGCCGCTGGTCCGGATCGGGGCCATCGCGCTCGGCTGCTTCGCCGTCGCCGCGGCGGTCATCGCGCTGGCCGCGCCGCAGATGGCGGAGACGCTCGACGTGGACGCCGCCGCGCACGACGACTTCGTGCTCTTCGCCCGGCTGGTGGCCGCCTCGTTCCTGCTGGCCGTCCTCACCTCGGTGGTCGCGGGCACGCTGCGCGGCTGGGGCAGCGCCCGGTCGGCGTCGGTCATCACCATCGCCGTCGCCGGGATGCAGGTGCTCGGGGTCTGGCTCCTCGGCTTCTACGCGGACATGGGCGTCTTCGCCGTGCCCGCGTCCATCGCCGGCGCCTCCGTGGTGGGACTGGCCTCGGGGCTGATCCTGCTGGCGCGCACCGGGCTGCTGCGCTTCGGCGGTCCCGCGGAGCCGCTGAAGCAGACGGTGGGGATCCTGGTCACCGTCGGCGTGCCGGTGGCCGTCTCGTACCTCTTCATCGCCGGCATGAACTACACCTCGCTGTGGGTGCTGTCGGACTTCGGCTCCGACGCCGTCGCCGGCTACGGCGGCGCGCACGCCGTCCAGGTGCTGTCGCTGTCGCCCGCGATCGCGCTCGGCTCGGCCGTGGCCATCACCATGAACCAGCTCCTCGGCGCCGGTGAGGGCCACCTGCTGCGGGCCGTCCTGCGCGAGGGCGTGCGGTACGTGCTGATGGTGTACGCGCTGCTGGCCGTCGCCGGCTTCGCGCTGGCGGGGCCGCTCGGCAGGCTGATGAGCGACGACGGCGGCACCGCCGCGTTCACCGACGACTACCTGACGATCGTCGCGCCGAGCTGGCTGGCGTTCGGGCTGCTCAACATGGTGACGATGAGCCTGCAGCAGGTGCGCAACGGGCACATCACCATCGCCTCCGACATCGTCTACCTCGGTGCCGTCAACGTCGGCGGCGGGCTGCTCGCCCGCGCCGTAGACCACGCGGAGGCGTACTTCGTCGCCCTGGCCGCCGGCAACGTCGTCATCGCCGGGCTGCTGCTGGCCACGGCCTGGCAGCGCTTCGGCCGGGCCGCGGAGGCGGCCTAGGTGGGCGGGGGCGCGGGCGGCGCCGGCGGCGGCGGTGCGCTGCGGGTCTGGGACGTCGACCTGTCCGGCGACGCCGGTGCGGCCGGCCCCGCCGCGGAGCTGCTCACCGACGCGGAACGGGCGCGCGCCGCACGGCTCGCCGACCCCGTACGCGGCGCGGTGCTGCTCCGCTCGCACGCCGCCGCCCGGCGGCTGCTCGCCGACCACCTGCGGCTGCCGCCCGAGCGGATCGGCTGGAGCGCGGGACGCAACGGCAAGCCGGCGCTGACCGGCGCGGGCCGCGGCTGCCAGTGGAACCTGTCCCGCTCGGGGCCGCGCGCCCTCGTCGCCGTCGGCGGCGCCGTGCCCGTGGGCGTCGACATCCAGCAGGAGCACCCGCACGGCGACCCGCTGGCCCTGGCCAGGCGGTTCTTCGCGCCCGCGGAGGCGGCGCAGCTCGCCGCGCTGCCCGCGGGCCGGGCCCGGGTGCGGCGGCTGTGCCTGCTGCTGGCCCGCAAGGAGGCGTGGGCCAAGGCCGCCGGCGGGCGGCTGCTGGACTTCCTGCGCCACGACGCCGGCGGCGCCCCGGCACCGTACGGCACGGCCCGCCTGCTGGACGGCGCCGCGTACGCCGTTGCCGACCTCGCGACCGGACCGGGGTACGCCGCCGCGGTCGCCACCGCCGGCCGCACGACCGGCCGCATCGACTACCGCAGTTGTGACTGGAGGGACCTGTGCGTACCGAACTGAGCGAGGTGGCGGGCCACACCGCCCGCACCGTCACCGTCGGCATCGCCGAAGCGCCCGCGGGCCTCGGGCCCGTGACCTGGGGCCAGTGGGCCATCCGGCGGGCGATGCTCGACACCGAGCCCGACGACCACGGCACCAACGTCAAGGTGGTGGTGCCCGTCGAGCCCGCCGTCCCCGCCGTCCGGGCGGTCGAGGCCGTACGCGGGCTGCTCACCGTCTACGACGCGCTGCGCACCCGCGTCCACGTGGGCGGCGACGGCGCGATGCACCAGGAGCTGGACGGCGGCGGCACGTTCGACGTGCACCTCTTCGACGCCGGGGGCGAGGCGGCCGCGGCGGCGCTCGCCGACGACATCGAACGTCGGTGGCGCGCCGTGCGGTTCGCCTACGACCGCGAGTGGCCGGTACGCGCCGCGCTCGTGTGCACCGGCGGCAAGGTGGTGCGCGCCGTGCTCGTCCTCGCGCACGTCGCCACCGACGCGATGGGCCTGACCCTGCTGCACCGCGCGCTGACCGAGCTGCTGCACGGTGCGGACCCGGCGGCGCTGCGTGCGGCGGGCCGCGGCCACCAGCCGCTCGAGGAGGCCGGGTTCCAGGCGTCCGAGAAGGGCCGCAAGCGCGACGCGGCGGCCCGGCGGCACTGGGTGGAGTCCCTGCGGGACGCCCCCGAGCGGCTGTTCAGCCGCCGGCCCGGCGTGCGCCCGCGGTTCCGGCAGGCGGTGCTCGCCTCGCCGAGCCTGCCGGGGGCGCTGCGGACGCTGGACGAGCGCTGGCGGATCAGCTCCTCGGCGATCCTGCTCGCCGCCGCGTCCGCGGTGGTGGCCCGGCAGTCGCGGCACGACCGCGCGGTGTTCCAGGTGATGGTGAGCAACCGGTTCCAGCCCGCGCTGCGGGAGGCGGTGAGCACGGTGACGCTGGAGGGCCTGTTCACGCTCGACGCGGGGCTCGGACCCGACGCGGGGCCCGCGGAGTTCGAGGCGCTGGCGCGGCGCGCGGCGCAGGCGGCGATGAAGACGTACTACCACGCCTACTACGACAAGTCGGCCCTGCTGGGCGACCTGCGCAGGCTGGACGAGCGGCGCGGCCGGCCGACGGACCGCACCTGCTGGTACAACGACCTGCGGGACCTGATCACCGAGGCGCGCTCGGTGGACCGGCGCGAACACGGGGGCCCGCCGGAGAAGTCGGTCATCGAGTGGCAGACGCTCGGCCGGCAGTCGGAGACCTCGGTGGCCTGGCACGTGTACAGCACCCGGCACTTCATGCCGGTGTCGCTGACCATGGACACCAGCCTGATCGACGAGCCCGCCGCGGAGGCGATGCTGACGGGGTTCGAGGCGCTGATCGTCGACGCGGCACGGGCGGCGGAGGCGGCGGGACCGGTCGAAGCAGCCGAATCAGCCGAAGCAGCCGAACCGGCGGGACTGGCGGGACCGGCGGAACCGGCCGTCGGCGGGGGTACGGGCGAGGGTGCCGCGGCCCGTGGCCGGGCGGCACTCGCATGACGCGACCGCCCGTCCGGCTCAGCACCGTCGTCATGTGCCACCCCTCGCGCCTCGCCGGCGCCGAGCGGGTCGCCGGCGAGTGCGCGCCGCTGCCCGTCCGCATCGTCCGGGACCCGGAGCCCGACGGGCTCCCCAGCCCGCTGCGCACCGCGAAGGTCGCGTGGGCGGCGGTCGCCCCCGGCGCCACCCACCACCTGGTGGTGCAGGACGACGCCCACCTCGCCCCCGGCTTCGCCGGGCACGTCACCGCGCTCCTCGAACGGCACCCCGACCGTGCCGTGTCGCTGAGCGTGCTGTGGGTGTCGCCGTACAACTCCTACCGGGTGCGGCAGGCCGCGGTGGGCGGCTACGCCGCGGTGCGGCTGGCGCCGTGGGAGTGGGTGCCGTCGCTGGCCCTGGCGCTGCCGGCGGACACCGCCCGCGAACTCGCGGCGTACCTCGCGGAGTTCCCCGACGACACCCGCGACGACGACGAGCACATCGCGGTGTTCTGCGCCGAGCGCGGCATCCCCGTCGTGGCTCCCGTACCGCACGTCCTCGACCACGGCATGGGTCCTTCGGTGGCGGGCAACGACCACCACGGCATCCGGCTCGCCGTCGCCTGCGCGGCCGGGCCCGTCGGCACCGCGCACTGGGCGGGGCCGGAGCTGGCGGACCCCGCGCGCCACGGCGGCCTCGGCTACGCCGTCGAACTCGTCGCGTCCCGCTGCCACGTGCGGATCCGGCGCAGCGGTGCACAGGAGGCGGCGGAGCAGCCGTTCACCTGGCCGTGGCGCCCCTGGTCGGCGCTGCTCGGCGTGCCGCACGAGGCCGTCGCCGCGGCCGCCCGCGCCGCGGGGCCCCCGCCGCGGGCGCTGCCCGCGGAGCCGGCCGGGGAGGTGTGGGCCGCGGGCTACCTCCTCGGCGCGCTCACGCCCGGCGCCGGGGACGACCGGGCCGAGCACCGCCGTGTCCGCGACGACGCCCGCGCGGCGGCGCTGCGCAGCTGGATCACCGCGGGGCTGCGCCCCGACCACCTGGCGGAGCTGGGTGCGGAGGGGTGCGCGGCGGCGGCGCGGTGGGCCGCGCACGCGGTCGCCGCGGGCCGGGCAGCGCGCGCCGCGGAGGAGCGGGCGGCGGCGTACGGAACGGGCGCCCCGGCGCCGTACGCGGAAATGCCCGCGGTACGCGGGGACTCGACCGCGGCGCAGGGGGCGGCCCCCGCCGCATCCGCGGGCACGCCCCCCGGGTACGGGGCACCCCGCCGCACCGGCACGGCCGGCGGCACCCGCGAGGCCGCTGCCCGGCTCGCCGCCGTGGAGCGGATGGCGCGCCGCGAGGCCCGGCTGCTGCTGGGGCCCGCGCCCGGGGAACTGCCCGACGTGCGGCTCAAGGTGGTGCCCTGCCCGGAGCACCCCGGGGCCGATCCGGCCCTGCCCACGCGGGACTTGCCCGTGCGCTGGCTCGGCGAGCACCTCAGCGAGGTGGCGGGCGACTCCGCCCTGGCCGTCCTCGCCTGCGAACGGCTGGAACCCCGCCCGCTCGCCGGCCTCGCCGCGCTCGTCGACGGCGGCTGGAAGGGCACCGTCGAGACCCGCGCCGCCACCGTGGCCCGGCTGCGCGCCGCGGGGCTGCGCGGCGCGGCGCTGACCGCGGCGGTGGACGACGCGGAGCGCCGGTTCGCGGCCGGCGACGGCGCCGTCGTCACCCTCCCCGCCGCCTGCCGCGCCGCCGGCGGCACGCCGCGCCGGCTGTGGCCGCACGACGATCCGGAGCTGTCCGCGGACGACGCCCACTACGCACGGCTGCGGCTGCGGTACGTACGGGAAACGCCGCTGTAGCGGCGCGGCGCAGGGCCGTCCGTCCCCCGGGGCGGTCGGGGTACCGGTGTGGTCACCGGTGCCCCGGCCGCCCCTTCGTGTGTCCGTGCTGGGTCGTCCGGGGGAAAACCATGTTTCCTCTCTTGACGGCCTCGGGGTGACCTGCCTAACGTGCTTGATAACACATTCTTAGATAGTGATAACCCGATCGGCCAACTCCGGTGTCGCTCTGATGCGCGGAGAGGAGCTTTCCATGGAATCCATGGGGATTTCAGCGCAGGGTATCGCGATGAGTTTTGCTCGGCGCGAGCAGGAACAGACGGTTCTGGAGAACCTGGACCTCGACATCACCCCCGGCAGCTTTGTCACGCTGCTCGGCCCCTCAGGATGCGGCAAGAGCACGCTGCTGAAAATCCTGGGCGGCATTCTCGAACCCACGGAAGGCACGGTGCGGATCGGCGGGCAGCCGGCCGCGGACGCGGTCAAGGGCCGCTTCATCGGCCTCGTACCGCAGCGGCCCGCGCTGCTGCCGTGGAAGTCCGCGGTGCAGAACGCGAGCATGCTGCGGCAGATCGCGGCGGGCGAGCGCGCCGCCGACGCCGCCCCCGCGGCGCGCCGGGCGCTGGAGCTGGTCGGCCTCGCCGCGGCGGAGGACAAGCTGCCGCACGAGCTGTCCGGCGGCATGGCACAGCGCGTGTCCATCGCCCGCGCGCTGGCCATGGACCCGGCGATCCTGCTGATGGACGAACCGTTCGGTGCGCTGGACGCCATCACCAGGGACGAGATGAACCTGAAGCTCGCCGAGATCTGGGCGGCGACCGGCAAGACGGTCGTCTTCGTCACCCACTCCATCTCCGAGGCGGTCTTCCTCTCCGACACCGTGCACGTGATGGGTCTGGACCGGGGGCGCTTCCTGGAGACGCTCGACGTCGCCCTGCCCCGGCCGCGCACCCGCGAGGTGCTCGACGACCCCGTGTTCACCGAGTACACGGGCCGGCTGCGCGGCCACCTGGAACCGAAAGCGACGGTCTGACATGGCGCTCGCACAGGACGACGTGAAGAAGCCGGCCGGGCGCCGCCCCGGCGGCCGGCGCCCCCGCGGCGGGGCGGTCCGCGGCTGGATCCGGCGCGTGTGGCCCAGCCTCACCGTCTTCGTCGCCGGCTTCGTGCTCTGGGAGCTGGCCGTCGAGGTCTTCGGCATCTCCAGCTTCGAGCTGGCCAAGCCCAGCGAGTTCCTCGCCGAGATGTGGCGCTCGCGCGACATGCTGTGGGACGCCACCTGGGTCACCACCCAGGAGATCCTCTACGGCTTCCTGCTCAGCTTCGCCGTCGGCGTGCTGCTCGCCGTGCTCATCGTCCGCTTCGGCTGGCTGGAGCGCGCGCTCTACCCCCTGATCGTGCTCTTCCAGGTCGTACCCAAGGTCGCCCTGGCGCCGATCTTCATCCTCTGGTTCGGCTACGGCCTCGCGCCGAAGCTGCTGCTCATCGTGGTGATCACGTTCTTCCCGATCACCCTCAACATGATCGTCGGCCTCAAGGCCATCGACCAGGACCTGCTGCTGCTCATGCGGTCCGTGGGCTCGTCGCGGAACCAGATCCTCACCCGTATCCAGATCCCCACCTCGCTGCCGTACCTCTTCGCCGGCATGCGCATCGCGATCACCCTCGCCGTCATCGGCGCGGTGGTGGCGGAGTTCTCCGGCGCCGAGAACGGCCTCGGCTATCTCATCCAGTTCGCCTCGACGCAGCTGGACACCCCGCTCATGTTTGCGGCCCTGACCCTCGTGTCCCTGCTCGGCCTGATCCTGTATTACGCGATGTCGCTGCTGGAGTTCGTACTCCGCAAGCGATTCCCGCACATCACGGCCGACACCACCCGTTGAATCCGGTTTTGCATTCTCTCCTGCACTAGGAGCCCATCATGTTCCCCTCCGGAAAGAAAATCAGGCAGAGCAGGAAAACCGTCGCCGGTATCGCGGGTGCGACGACCGCGGCACTTCTTCTCGCCGGCTGCGGCGGCGACTCTGGAGACGACTCCTCCGCCGGCGGCCTGGACAAGGTCACCGTGCAGCTCGACTACCAACTCCGCGGCAACCACGGCATGTTCTACGTCGCCGACAAGCTCGGCTACTTCGAGGACGAGGGCATCGACGTCGAGAGCATCAAGACCGGCACCGGCTCGCCCGACGCGCTGCGCATCGTCGGCACCGGCCGCGCCGACTTCGGCTTCGGCGACCTGCCGTCGCTCGTCACCGCGCGCTCCCAGGACGTGCCCGTCACCACCCTGGCCGCCGTCAACCAGACCTCGCCGCTGGCCATGTGCACGGTGAAGGACAAGAACAAGCTGACGTCGATCGACGACCTGAAGGGCATGACCGCCGGCATCCACGCCGCCGGCTCGACCTTCATCTTCTACCAGGCGCTGCTCGCGGACAACGGCCTGAGCCGCGACGACCTCAAGGAGGTCAGCGTCACCCCGCCCTACGAGAACTACCTGATCCAGGGCAAGGTCGACACCGTCCCCTGCTACATCGACGCCGAGGTGCCGCAACTGGAGGACGCCGCCGGCGGCGAGGGCTCGCTCGACGTCCTGCTCGGCTCCGAGCACGGCTACGAGGGCTACGGCTCCGGCCTGTTCACCAGCGACAACATGGTCGAGAACGAACCCGACGTGGTGCAGCGCTTCACCAACGCCTACGTCAAGGCGTTCGACTACGTCATGAAGAACCCGGACAAGACCGCTCAGATCCTCGCCGAGTCCTCCCCGGAGAACCGCGACAAGGCCGAGCTGTTCGAGCGGCAGATCCAGGCGGACATCGACCACACCTTCACCAGCGACGTCACGGAGAAGCACGGCCTGGGAGCCATGGACAAGCAGGTGTGGCAGGCGACCATCGACACCCTCGCCGACCAGGACGTGCTCAAGGGCGGCACGCCCAGCGTCGCCGACGTCCACCAGGAGAAGTTCGTCGAGAAGGCCGCGAAGGCCGGCGCCGGATCCGGTGCCGGGAACGACGCCGGCAACTGAAGGCGCGCCGGCCGCCTCCGGGCGGCCGGCACGACGACTGAGAGCGGAGCTATGGAAACCACGGTTGACAGGCGGGGGCGCCACGCGGAGGTGTCCGGCGCCGGGTTCGCGGGCCTGACCGCCGCCGCGGCGCTCGCGCAGCGCGGGTGGTCGGTGCGGGTGCACGAGAAGGGTACGGAGCTGCGCGAGCAGGGGGCCGGCATCGTCCTGTGGCACAACAGCCTCAAGGTGCTGAAGGCCATCGGCGCGTACGAGGCGGTGATGGCCGAGTCGATGACGCCGCCGTACTACGAGACCCGCTTCCAGCACGCCAGCGTGTCCCACGAGGACTTCGGCGGCCTGCCCTGGCGCACCATGACCCGGCCCTACCTCCACAAGTGCCTCCTGGACGCCGCCCTCGCGGCCGGTGTCGAGATCCGCACCGGATCCGAGGTGGTCGCCGCCGACCCCCGCGGCCGGGTCACCCTCGCCTCCGGCGAGACCCTCCACGCCGACCTCGTCGTCGGCGCCGACGGGGTGAAGTCGAAGGTCCGCGACTCCATAGGCTTCGAGCAGGAGCGCTGGAAGTCCCGCGACGGGATCACGCGGTTCCTCGTGCCGCGCCGCAAGGCCGAACTCGGCCCCGGCGAGTGGGACAACGTCATCGACTTCTGGAACCTCGAACCCCGTTACCTGCGGGTCCTCTACGTGCCGTGCAACGACCGCGAGCTGTACCTGGCCCTCGGCGCGCCCCGCGCCGACGAGCAGGGCAGCCGCACCCCCATCGACCTGGACCTGTGGACGTCCGCGTACCCCGAGCTGACCCCCGTCCTCCAGGCCGCCGCCACCGCCGCGGACCCCCGCTACTACGGCTACGAGACCACCGCCGTCGCCGAGTGGCGCCGCGGCGCCGTCGCCCTCGTCGGCGACTCCGCACACGCCATGCCCCCCGCGCTCGCGCAGGGCGCCGGCTGCGCGATGGCCAACGCCTACACCCTGGCAGTCGCCGCCACCGAGGCCGACGACGGCGGGATCGAGGCGGCCCTGGCCGGCTGGGAGGAGCAGGAGCGGCCGTTCACCGACCGCTGCCAGCGTCGCTCCGCCGACTTCGCCGCCACCCGCGCGATGTCCGAGGGCAACCAGTTCACGCTGGAGAACCTCGAAACGGCCCTGTACGACCCGACCAACCCCAACCGCCACGCCCTGTCCGTCGTGCGGAGCCAGTAGGACGAGAAGGAGACAACCCTGATGACCCCCGAGGAGCAGGTGCTGAAGGACTACCGGGTACGGCGCTGGGTCGGCCTGGTCGAGGAGACGCTGCACGAGAACGGCCCCGTGGCCGCCCGGCCGCTGCGCAAGGCGGTGTGCGGCGTCGTCGTCAAGAACCCGTTCGCCGGCACCTACGCCGACGACCTGTCCGCGCTCACCGCGCCGAGCGCCGCGCTGGGGACGGCGCTCGGCCGGCGGGCCGCGGCCCTCCTCGGCGACGCGCCGGTGGAGAGCTACGGCAAGGGCGGGCTGGCCGGGCTGGCAGGCGAGCAGGAGCACGTCGTCGCCTGCGTCACCACCGTCTTCGGCAACGCGCTGCGCGAGGCGATCGGCGGCGGCGCCGCGTGGATCTCCTCCGCGACGAAGACCGCCGCCGCGGGCGCGGGCCTCGACATCCCGCTGGCGTACAAGGACGAGGTCTACGTCCGTTCCCACTACGACGCCGTCACCGTCTCCGTACCCGATGTGCCGCGCCCCGACGAGCTGTTCATCTGCGTGGCCGTCGCCAGCGGCGGCCGGGTCCACGAGCGGGTCGGCGGCCTGACCGCCGCCGAGGCCCGCGAGCAGGCCGCGGCCGGCCAGGCCCGGTGAGAAGGAGAGTTCCGATGCAGACCAGCGATGCGCTGTACTCCCAGGACGACTCCGTCGCCAACGTGCTCGACAACCTCGCCAGGGCCCACCGGATCCTGGAGCTGGAGGGCCACGGCGACATGTCCATGGGCCACCTGTCCTACCGCGACCCGCACGGCCGCGGGCTGTGGCTCAAGCGCGGCAACCTCGGCATGGAGGAGGTGCAGGCCGGCGACTACATCCTCATCGGCTTCGACGGCACCGTCCTGGAAGGCCAGGGGCTGCGCCACCTCGAATGGCCGCTGCACGCCGAGATCATGCTCGCCCGGCCCGACGTCAACGTCGTCGGCCACTCGCACCCGTTCCAGGCCACGGTCCTCGGCGCCGGCCGCGGGCGGATCGAGCCGGTGAACAACCACGGCGTGTGGTTCGCCGAGCACGGCGTCCCGCGCTTCGACGCCACCAGCCACATCATCACCACCCAGGAGCTGGGCCGCGACCTCGCCGTGGTCCTCGGCGACGCCGACGCCGTGCTCCAGGCCAACCACGGCGCCTCGTTCGTCGGCCGCAACGTCCGCGACGCGACGCTCGCCGGGATCTTCCTGGAGAAGGCCGCCGCCTTCCAGCTCGCGCTGGCCGGCTCCGGGCTGCCGTACGACCCCCCGGACGCGGACGAGAGCGTCGAGAAGAACCGCCGCATCTACCCCGAACGCGCCCGCGACAACTACTGGATGTACTTCAACCGCAAGCTCGACCGGCTCGAGGCCGCCCGCTGAGCCCGCCCGCGCCGGGCCCGCCCCCGCAGGACCCGCGCGCCCCGGGCAGGAGAAGCAGCCGCAGCAGCACAGCACGAAAGGAACCATCGTGAGCATTCCCACCACCAGCGCCGTCCTCGGCTCGGGGAGCATGGGGCCCGGCATCGCCGCGCTGCTCGCCCGCTACGGATCCGACGTACGGCTCTACGACGTCAGCGAAGAGGCCCTGGCGCGGGCGGAGGGGACCTGCGCCGGCGTCGTCGCGCACCTCGACCGCCTCGACGTGCCGGTCACCCCCGGCGGCTCCGTCACCTTCGAACGCGACCAGGCCAAGGCGCTCGCCGGCGCCGACCTCGTCATTGAGGCGGTGCCGGAGCGGCTGGAGCTGAAGAAGACGGTGCTCGCCCAGGTCGAGGACGCGGTGCGGGACGACGCGATCATCGCGACCAACACCTCCGGCATCCCGATCTCCGACATGGCGGTGGACATGGCCCACCCCGAGCGCCTGATCGGCATGCACTGGTCCAACCCGCCGCACCTCATCCCGATGATCGAGATCGTCAGGGGCGCGCGCACCGGCGCCGCGGTCGAGGACCGCCTCGTCGGCATCGTCGAGGCGTTCGGCTACGAGGCCGTGGTCGAGAAGGAGGTGCCCGGCTTCGTCGAGAACCGCGTGCTGTACGCCGTGCTGCGCGAGTGCATGGCGCTCGTCGAGGAGGGCGTGGTCTCCCAGCGCGACCTGGACACCGTCGTGAAGTGGGGCGTCGGCTACAAGCTCGCCGTCATCGGCCCCATGCGGCTGGTCGACATGGCGGGCCTGGACATCTACGAGGCCGTCGGCTCCTACCTCAACCGCGACCTGTCCACCGAGTCCGGCGTCTCCTCGCTGGTCACCGAGCTGACCGCCCAGGGCAGGCTCGGCATGAAGACCGGCGGCGGCCTGTACGAGTACGGCGAGGGCGAAGTCGCCGCCAAGCGCTCCGACATCGTCGACGGCCTGGTGAGCGTCCGCAAGGCGCTCTCCGCGATCAAGCCGGTCTGAGCGGAGGGGAGAGGGACCGTGAACCGCGTACCACAGCAGCCGGACCCGGCACCGCACGCCGCCCCCGCGGCGCTCCCCGACGCGCTGCCGGGCCTGGCCCACGTGCGCGCCGGGGACGTCGGGCTGTGCGTACGCGATGCCGGCAGCGGTCCGGCGGTCGTGCTGCTGCACGGCACGACCGCCAGCCTCGGCGTCTGGGACGCCGTGGTCGAGCGGCTCGGCGAGACGGTGCGGACCGTCGCCGTCGACCAGCGCGGCCACGGCCGCAGCGGCAAGCCCGCCGCCGGCTACGACGCCGCCGCGTACACCGCCGACGTGCTCGCACTCGTCCGCGAACTGGAGCTGGGCCCCGTGGTGGCCGTCGGGCACTCGCTCGGCGCCCGCAACGCCCTGGTGCTGGCCGCCGAGCATCCCGAGGCGGTCGCGGGCGTCGTCGCCGTCGACTACACCCCGTACGTCGAACCGGAGGTGCTCGACGCCCTGGAGGCCCGGGTACGCGGCGGCGACCGCGCCTTCGCCTCCGGCACGGACGTCGAGACGTACCTGCGCGAGCGCTACCCCCTGCTGCCCGCCGACGCCGTCCGACGCCGGCGCCGCTACGGCTACGCCCCGGCCGCCGCCGGCCCGACGCTGCGCCCGCTCGCCGACCCCGCGGCCATGGTCCGCACCGTCGACGGGCTGCGCCGCGACTTCGCCGCCGAGACCGCGGCCGTCCGCGTCCCCGTCACCCTGCTGCGCGGCGAGCACAGCGCGATCGTCTCCCCGCGCGCCTTCGCCGCCACCCGCGAACTGCGCCCGGACTTCCGCGCCGTCGAACTCGCCGGACTCGACCACTACCTGCCCGAGGAGGACCCGCACACCGTCGCGGACGAGATCGTCCGCATGCTCGACCGGACGACGGGCTGACCCGCCCGCGCCCCGCCACCGAGAGGACTGCAGTCCCATGCCCCTGAACATCAAGGACCTCGCCGTCGCCGCCGACGGCTTCGGCCCCGGCGAGCGGATCCCCGACCGGCACGCCGCCGACCACGGCAACGCCGCCCCCGGCATCGAGATCACCGGAGTCCCGGCCGGCACGGCGGAACTCGCGCTGATCCTCCACGACCCCGACGCGCCGCTGCCGCAGGGCTTCACCCACTGGGTGGTCTACGGCATCGACCCGGCCGCACCCGCCGTGCCCGCATCCGGGGGCGCCGTCCGGGAAGGGCCCAACTCCCTTGGCGACAAGGCCTATACGGGACCCCAGCCGCCGCCGGGGCACGGTACCCATCACTACTATTTCTGGGTGTACGCCCTCGACACCCCGGTCGTGGGCGAGCCGTCGCGCGAGGAGTTCCTGAGCGCGTACGGCGACCGCGTCATCGAGCAGAACCGGCTCGTCGGCACGTACTCCGCCTGACGCACCCGGGGATACACCCACGAGCACAGAAGGGCGAGCGCATCGTGTCTGAAGGGCGGGAGCGGACCCCCGGCGTGGACAGCGCCAGGAGGGTGCTGAAGATCCTTCTCCTCTTCACCGAGAAGGGGCCGGAGCTGAGCGTGGAGGAGATCGCGCACTCCGTCGGGATCTCGGTCCCCTCCGCGTACCGGTTCGTCTCGCTGCTGCGCGAGATGGACATGGTGGAGGACAACGGCGGCGGCACGTACGTGCTCTCGCCGCGGATCTTCCTGCTGGCCCGCAGCGCGGAGCAGGCCTTCCCGGTCTCCCGGGTGCTGCGCCCGCTCGTCGAGCGGCTGTCGAAGGAAACGGGCGAGGCGGCGCTCGTGATCCGGCGGGTGGGCGACTTCGCGACCTGCGTGGAGATGAGCCACCCCGAGCACACGATCCGGCTGTCGTTCGAGCCGGGGCAGATCATGAGCCTGCACCGCGGCGCCGGGCCCAAGGTGCTGCTCGCCGCGATGGGCGAGGCGTGGGCCCAGCGCTACTTCGACCGGCTGCGCCCCGCCCCCTCGGCCGCCGAGCGGGACGCGGTGCTGGCGGAGGTGCAGGCCGTGGCCGCGCAGGGGTGGTCCAAGAGCGAGGCGGAGGTCGACGAGGGAGTGTGGGCGGTGGCCGCGCCGATCGGGGTGGGCGAGAAGGTCGTCGCCGCGGTCACGGTCGCCGGGCCGCACTTCCGCATCGACGACGAGCGCGCCGGGCACATCACGGAGCGCGTCGTGGCCGCCGCGGCGGAGCTGTCCGACTCGCTCAGCACCTGGCGGCACTAGGGTCGACAGACCCCGGGCGCCGCCCCCGGGGGGTGCCACCGTCTGCCTCGCGTGGCGCGGTGACATCCCCCGGGGGCGGTGCCGTCAGCCGCCGGCCACGGTCCCCATGAGGGCCGAGAACGACGCGGGGTCGGTGTCGAAGCCGTGCACCACCGGGTGGAACTGCCAGGTGCCGGACTCCTCGCGGACGAATTCGGCGACGGTCGCGGCGGTGGCGGCGCCGACCGCGCCGAAGTCGTCGGCGGCCAGCTCGTCCACGCCGTCGCGCACCTGCACGTGGGTGCCCGTCACCTCGCCGAAGGTCAGCCGCCCGGCGCCCTGCTGGATCGCGACGCCGACGACGACGCGGGCGTACGCGGGGGCGATGCGCGCGAACTCCAGCGTCAGTACCTCGTCGGCGCCGAAGCCCTGGCCGGTCTGGCTGTGCCGCTGGAGGGTGATCGTGCCGTCGGGGGCGCGGCTGTCGAAATGGACGAGGTAGGCCGGCTCGCCGTGCGGGTCCTCGGCGGTGTACGTCGCCGCGATCAGGTCCAGGTCGTGGGAGGGCGCGCCGAGGGGACTGGGGTCCCACTTCAGCGCGATCTCGACCTTGCCGACACCCTTGTTGAGACCGGTCACCGGGCTCCCCTCTCCCGTACTCCTGCGTGCTCCTGGCACAACTGCCCGGCGCGGCCCGCCGGTTGCCCCTATCGTGTCACGTCCCGCCGCACGGGGGAGCGGCGTGCGGGGAGCGCGGAGCGGCACGCGGGGGGCGGGAGCGCCCTGAGCGGCACGGGTGCGCCCGCGGCAGTACGGGGCCCGGGGCGGCGCGCTCGCGGACCGCCTTGCGCGGCGGTTACACCAGAGGACCGGTCCACTGGCACCGCGGCGCCCGATTGACGGTGCGTGTCCTGCACGTCACGCTCGGGCCGTCCGCCACCCATGTTCCCCGGCGGGCTCTCGGTACCCGTACGCCACCCCCACATGGCATTTCGGACTGTCATGTACGGGACAATCTGAAGGGAGCTCGAACACATGGCTTGCAGTACGAACTACCTCTGGCGCGGCGAAGCCACCTGGTTCTGCTGCGGCGCCGCCTGGGGCCCCTGCGGCTCCGCCGGCGGCGGCGCCTGCGGCAACTGCCGCTCCGCCTCGAACCACGGCGCCTGGCCGAACGCCTCCGCCGCCTGCTGGGACATCACCCGGCCCGACCTGTGCGGCGAGGGCGGCATCCCGCGGCGCGGCTGCGGCTCCGTCATGCGCGTCGTCCAGGAGTGCTCCAAGTCGGCCGTCTGCATCACCATCACCGACTGCGGCCCGCGCACCAAGAGCTTCTGCGGCGAGGCGGCCTGCTGCAACGGCGTCTGCCGCACCAACCGCATCCTCGACCTGACGCCCGCGGCGTACTCCCAGATCGCCAGCCTCAGCTCCGGCAAGACCGGTGTCTGGATCTACGAGTGAAGGAGGCCCGGCCATGAACCGCACGACCGACTCGACGCTCGACCGGCGGCGCTTCCTGTCCGCCAGCGCACTCGGCGGCGCCACCGTCGTCGGCGCCACGGCGCTCGGCGCCGTGGACCCCGACGCCGCGTTCGCGGCGCCCACCCCGCCGCTGGACCCGGCGGTCGCGGAGACCTCGTTCGCCGAGGGCCTGATCACCGGCATCGACGGTGGCACCCTGCTGCACGTCAAGGGCTCGTACGGCGAGCAGCACCGCATCCAGCTCACCAACGCCACCAGCATCTGGAAGCTCCACCCCACCACCGCCGAGGACGTCGAGACCGGCGACGGCCTCTACGCCCGCGGCCTGGAGATGCCCGACGGCACCATCGCCGCCGACGCGGTCTGGGTGAACATCGTCAACCTCGACGTCACCGTCCGCGGCATCGGCAAGGACCGGCTGGCCCTCGGCTACCACGGCGGCGAGCTGATCGGCCGCATCGTCCCGGGCCGCTCCACCGCCTCCTACGCGGGCGCCGCGCTCACCGACGACCTGTCGGGCGTGCGGATGGGGCAGCACGCGCTGGTGCTCGGCGCCTGGCGGCCCAAGGACGGGGCGGTCGACATCGCCAGGATCACGGTCGGGCACTGACCGCCGCGGCCACATCGAGGACGGAGGCAGCATGATCGCACTGCTGGTCGGCGGCGTGCTCGGCTGGAGCGGGAGCACCAAGCTGTTCGGACGCAACACCCCGGTGCAGGCGTCGGGCACCGTACTGGAGCGCAAGCTCGGCGGGCTGCCGCGCGCCACGGCCGCGCTGCGCGCGGTCGGAGCGGCGGAGCTGCTCGTCGCGCTCGCCCTGGTGGCCCTGCCGGTGCCGCTGGCCACCGGGGCGCTCGCGGCGCTCGCCGGTACGGGCTTCGCGGCGTACCTCGGCTACGCCAGGGCCACCGCGCCCGACTCGTCCTGCGGCTGCACCGCGCGGGACAAGGCGCCCATCGGCGTACGGGCCTTCGCCAGGGCCGGGTTCGTGCTGGCCGGCGGCGCGGTCGTGCTGGCCGACGGCCTGGCCGGCGCCGGCCTCCCGGCGCCGGCCGGCGGGCCCTGGTGGGAGGCGCTGCGGGACGGTCCTGCCGCCGCGCTCGGCCTGCTGGCCGCGGGCGCGGTGCTCGCCTGGCTGCTCTTCGGCGACCCCGACCGGGCCGTCCGATTGCCGCTGCGCCGACTGCGGCTGCGGCTCTTCGGGCACCCGCTGCACGGCGGGCCCGGCACGGCGGGCGACCCGGAGGCGGTGCCCGTCGAGGGCTCCGTCGAGCTGCTGGAACGCTCGCTCGCGTGGCAGACCGTGACCCACGTCGTCCGCTCCGGACTGCGCGAGCACTGGGACGACGAGGGCTGGCGCTTCCTGCGCTACACCGGCCTGTACGACCCCGGCCGCCAGGGCGCCGACGGCGCCGAGGGCGCCGGCCGGCCGGTGTCCGTGGTCTTCGCGATGGACGCGAAGGCGGGTCTGGACAGCCCGCGCCCGCCGGTGATCCGCGTCGGCGTCGTCGACGAGGAGACCGGCGAGCGCGTGGACGTCACCGCCGGCCGGGAGCGCCCCGGCGCGCTGCTCGGCGAAGGCGTCTGAGGGCGGTGCCCGGAGCCCGGCTCCGTACGGGCTCCGGGTGCCGCCCCGGCTACCCGGCCGCCGCCGGTCCGGCCGGCATGCCGTAGGCGTCGGCGATCAGCTCGTACGAGCGCAGCCGCGCCTCGGGTCCGTGCACGTTCGAGGTGAGCATCAGCTCGTCGGCCCCCGTGCGCTTGCGCAGGTCGTCCAGGCCGGTGCAGACCTCGTCCGGGGTGCCGTGCACCACGTTGGAGATCCAGGAGTCGGCGAACTCCCGCTCCAGCGGGCTGAACCCGTGCGCCTCCGCCTCCTCCGGCGAGGGCACGAGACCGGGGCGGCCGGTGCGCAGCCGCAGCATGCTCAGCGCCCCCGAGGCGACCTGCCGCCGCGCCTCGCGCCCGTCCTCCGCCGCCAGCACCGAGACGCCGATCAGCGCGTACGGGGCGGAGAGCACGGCCGACGGCTGGAACGCCTCGCGGTACAGCTCCAGCGCGGGGCCGGTGTGCTGCCCGGCGAAGTGGTGCGCGAACGCGAACGGCAGCCCCAGCTCCGCCGCGAGCCGCGCGCTGAACATCGACGAGCCCAGCAGCCACACCGGCGGCCGGTGCCCGGACTGCACCCCGCCGGGGGCCGTGCCCTGTACCGGGCCCGGCACCGCGTGGATCCTGCGGTACGGATGGCCCTCGGGGAAGTCGTCGTCGAGGAAGCGGATCAGCTCCGCGAGCTGCTGCGGGAACTCCTCGGCACCCTCGCGCAGCCGCTCCGTGCGGCGCAGCGCCGCCGCCGTCGCCCCGTCGGTGCCGGGCGCGCGGCCCAGGCCCAGGTCGACCCGCCCCGGGGCCAGCGCCTCCAGCGTGCCGAACTGCTCGGCGATCACGAGCGGGGCGTGGTTGGGCAGCATCACGCCGCCGGAGCCGAGCCGGATGGTCTCCGTGTGCGCGGCCAGGTACGCCAGGATCACGGCGGGCGAGGAGGAGGCGACGGCCGGCATCGAGTGGTGCTCGGCGACCCAGTAGCGGTGGAAGCCGCGCGCCTCGGCGAGCCGGGCCAGCGCGGCGCCGGTGCGCAGCGCGTCGCCCGCCGTGTACCCGGCGCCCACGGTCGCCAGGTCCAGCACCGACAGCGGCACGGGTGCGGAGCCGCTCACCCGGCCCCGGATCTCGTCCTGCCCGCCGGCTGCCGTCACGTCCGCTGCCGCCACGTGGTCCTCCTGATCGTCCGTCGTCCTGTGGTCCTCCCATGCGTACAACAGGAGGACGGCTCCGTATTCCCGTTTCCCGGGATCCGGGAATACGGCGGCGCGGAACCGGGGGAGGGGGGCTGCCGCCCGCGGTGACGGCGCGGGCGGCAGCTGGGCGGCGGGCGCGTGGCGGGGTGGGTGACGCGCCCGCCCGTACAGGTGCCGGCGAGGTTGCGGAGCAGGTTAAAAGGACTAGACCAATGCGTCAAGAGGTCTGTACCTGTGCACTTTCCGCGCCGGGCCCGGCCCGGGCCGTACGGGAGGCGCGGGGGCGGCGGGAAGCGCGGGGAAGGCGGGCAGGCGCAGCAACCCGCCCCGGGTCAGCGGCCGTTGCCGGGGGCCGGCTGCTGCTGCGGGTCCTGCGGAACCGCGCCCGGCTGGGCGACGATGGCCTGGGCGATCGCGCCGAGGATCTCCGCCCGCTGCTCGCGGGTCAGGTCCGCGCCGTCCACCAGCCGCTCCGCGGCGAGGTAGCGGGAGAACTCCAGCGGCTGGGTGAAGTAGGCACGCAGGGTCTCGACCGTCGACTCCTGGGAGCGTACGAAGGTCCGGCCGATGAACCCGGCGAGCCCGGCCGAGGAGGCGCCGAGCACCCCGGCGACGATGCTGGTCGCGGTGTTGTCGGCGATCAGGGCGAGGACGGTGAAGCCGATCAGCATGCCGAAGCCGATGCCCATGGCCACCTGGGCGTTGCGGAAGGCGTGCCGGGCCTGCGTCTGGGCGATGCCGTGGTACTTGTCGAGTCGCGCGTGGGTGACGGTCCACAGGTCGGCGAGCACGAGCGCGTCCGACCCGGCCCCGGGCCCGGACCGCTGTCCGGTACCCCCCGCCTCGCGCGTTCCGTCGGTCCCGGCCACCGGCTCCAGCGCCTCGTCGTCCGCGGGCCACCGGGGCTCCGGCGGCCGCCCGCGGCCGTGCCGCAGGGCGTCCTCGATGGCCCGCTCCGCGGCCCGCTCCCGGGCGCGGGCCCGCTGCATGTCGGCCGCGGGGCCGAGCCACGGGGGGCGCCGGAGCACGTCGCGCCTGAGGTAGACGAGGAGGGCCACCACGAGCCCGCCCACGACGGCGATGCCCGCTCCGAGCAGGGTGACCCACAGAAGAGGGGTGCGTGCCGACTCGACGACGAGCAGATCGGGCTTGTACGCGCAGGCGCCCGCCTGCGTCCCGGCGTGCGGCGTGACCGCCACGGAGACCGTCTCCGCCCGCTCGGAGACGCGCACCCCGGCCTCGAACGTGGGGCCGAGCCTCCCGGGGTACCGCTGCCGCCAGGCCCCGCCGGGCACTCCCGCGGCGCGGACCACCACGTCCACCGACCGCGGTTCGCAGGTCACCGGTGCGTCGGCGGGCTGCAGGCCGACCACGAGTCCGACCTTGTCGGACGGCGCCGCGATCCTGGCGGTGAAGGTGGCCGTACCGCCGGACGGAACCTCCTCCTCGGCGCCCTGCCGCTCGATGGCGACGGCGTCGACGTACCGCCCCCGCGTCTGGTTGGGCACCAGCACGCTGACGGCCGACGCCGCCACCAGCGTCGCGACCGCGCCGATGATCGTCAGCCAGCGCGCGCGCAGCCGCATACGCCGCGAGATCTCGGCCTCCGACGGCAAGGGGGCCTCGGCGGCGGTGTCGGTGACCGTGTCGCCGGCTGTGTCGCCGGTGGCGGCGGGGTGATCAGGCACCGCACAAGGATCGCCGATCGGGCGCCCGCCGGCAGGGGAATCGTCCAACGGGGGCGGCGCGGGTCCGCGGCCGCGAAGTTACACGGACTCGAAATACCGCGTTCACAAACCTTCGTGACAAGGCATTTCCGGCTTCAGGAGGAGCAATTCCGAAGCGCAATCCGCCGATTTCCGGTCACGTCCCCGCCGCGGCCGGAAATCCCGCCACTCCGCCGCGCTAGGGTGTTCGACCTGCGGCGGAGCAGGGAGTCGGGGTGCGCATACAGCAGCTGGAATACGTGGCCGCGGTCACCCGGTTCGGCTCCCTGCGGCGGGCCGCGGAATCGCTGCACCTTTCGCAGCCGGCGCTCAGCGAGACCGTACGGAACCTGGAGCGCGAGCTGGGCGTCGACCTGCTCGACCGGCGTCGGTCCGGGGCGCGCATCAGCGACGCGGGGCGGGAGCTGCTGCCGCACATCGCCGCCGTGCTCGACGCCGTGGACCGGCTGCGGCGGGCCGCCGACGAGCAGCACCGGGTCAGCCGGTCGATCCGGCTCGGCACCGGTGGCGCGGTCGCCGCGCCGCTGCTGGCCTCCGCGGTGCGGGAGTTCCGCGCCGGCCATCCGCAGACGGGGGTGGAGATCGTCGCCGGGGCCGAGGACGCGGTGCGCCGCGGGCTCGTCGAAGGGGCGCTCGACCTGGGGCTCGTCGTCCGGCTCGCGGGTGACGAGCCGCACCCCGACCTGTACGACACCGAACTGCTGCGCGGCCGCCCCGTGGTGTGCCTGAGCCCCGGCAGCCCGCTGGCGGAGCTGGACGAGATCGGCGCCGTCGAGCTGCTCGCCGAGCCGCTGATCGGGATGCGCTCCGGCTGTCTCGTCCACCGGCTGCTGCACCGCCTCGGCGCCGGCCGCCCGCCGCTGCCGGCGTACGCGGCCGACACCCCCGACGCGGCGAAGCACTTGGTCGCCGAGGGGCTGGGAGTGACGGTGCTGCCGGACTTCGGGGTGGTCGGCGACCCGCTGGAGCGGCACGGCGCGGTCACCTGGCGCCCCCTCGCGGGCGCCGCCGTCCCGGCCGTCCACCTGGTGCTCTGGCGCAGCCGTACGCGGGTCATCCCGCCCGCCGCCCGCGCGCTGCACGACGCCCTGGCCGCCGGCGTCGCGGCGGCCGGGCCCGTACCGACCTGAGGCCCCGTCAGTCCCGCACGTCCCGTTGCGTCACGGCCGCCACCAGTGCCTTCGGCCAATATTTGGCGTGAACCTGCCACTTGTGGCGCCGTCCGGCATGCGAGACGCTGCCGGGGCACCGCCTACCCCTTGGCGGGCCACCCGCACCGCACTGCACCTCATTGCCCGTGATCCGGTCAACGAAAGGTTCTGGTGCACGAGATGAGACTCACCCCCACACCCCTGCGCCGCGCGGCCACGGTGCTCACCGCACTCGGCCTCGCCGCCGGCCTCCAACTGGCCGCCGGCACCGGCGCGAACAGCGCACCCGCCGAGGGCAGCGCCCCCGCCGAAGGCGATGTACGGCTCGCCCCGCCCGCGACGGCCATCGACGGCCAGTGGATCGTCGTGCTGAAGAACGGCGAGGTCGCCAAGGACGAGACCCGTTCCGTCGCCCGCGACCTCGCCGGCACCGCGGACGTCAGGCCCGACCACGTCTACCGCACCGCGCTGCGCGGCTTCTCCGCCGAGATGAGCAAGGCGGAGGCGGCCGAGCTGGCCCGCGACCCGCGGGTGGCGTACGTCGAGCAGGACGCCGTCATGCGGATCACGGACACCCAGAACAACGCCACCTGGGGCCTGGACCGCATCGACCAGCGGGACCTGCCGCTGAGCACCACGTACACCTACAACACCACCGCGGCCGACGTCACCGCGTACATCATCGACACCGGCATCCGCACCACGCACAACGAGTTCGGCGGGCGCGCCTCGGTCGGCACCGACACCGTCGGCGGCGGCCAGAACGGCCAGGACTGCAACGGCCACGGCACCCACGTCGCCGGCACCGTCGGCGGCAGCACGTACGGCGTCGCCAAGCAGGCGAAGCTCGTCGCCGTACGCGTCCTGAGCTGCAGCGGCTCCGGCAGCACCGCGGGCGTCGTCGCCGGCATCGACTGGGTGACCGCCAACGCCTCCGGCCCGTCCGTGGCCAACATGAGCCTGGGCGGCGGCGCCAGCACCACGCTCGACGACGCCGTCAAGCGGTCCGTCGCCTCCGGCGTGACCTACGCGATCGCCGCGGGCAACGGCGACATCTTCGGCACCCCGCAGAACGCCTGCAACTACTCGCCGGCGCGCGTGCCCGAGGCCATCACGGTCGGCGCCACGGACAACACCGACCGGCGCGCCTCGTGGTCCAACTTCGGCACCTGCCTGGACCTGTTCGCGCCCGGCGTGAGCATCACCTCCGGCTGGTACACCTCCGACAGCGCCACGAACACCATCTCCGGCACCTCCATGGCCACCCCGCACACCGCGGGCGTCGCCGCGCTGTACCTGCAGGGCAACCCCTCCGCCACACCCGCGCAGGTCGGCCAGGCGGTCGTGGACAACACGACGCCGAACAAGGTCCAGGACCCGCGCACCGGTTCGCCGAACCGCCTGCTGTACTCGCTGTTCTGACGGCGCCGGCACCGTCTCCGGTCCCCGGACCGGTGCCACGGCCCGCCCCGCCCGGGAGGATCCGGGCGGGGCGGGCCCCCGCGCGTCAGTGCCCGGCCGCGGCGGAGAAGACGAACGTGAACGACGCCGGGCGCGCCGCGAGTTCGTACTGCGGCAGCACGCCGGGACCGCAGGACGCCGAGCCGATCCCGTGGCGGGCGTGGTCCAGCGTGACGTGGACCCGGTCGCCCGGCACCAGGTCGGGGCGGTGCGTCGCGGCGGCCAGCTCCGCGGTGGTCCAGCGCCGGGCCGTGAGCGCGAACTCCGGCTCGCCCTCGACCCGCAGCCCGGCCGCGGCTCCCCTCCCGTCCCCGGCTCCGGCCTCCGTCAGCTCGGCCCAGCGCACCCGGGCGCGCGCGCCGTTCTCCTGCGGGCGCACGTACGGCGTCTGCAACTCGTCCACGCCCGCCGACCAGCGGCCCAGCAGCGCCGCCGTGCCCGTGTCCGGGTACGCCTCGCCGGGGCCGCCGCCGTACCAGCGCACCGCACCGTACGCCGCGGGCAGCGCGAAGCCGACCCCGAGCCGCGGCAGCGGCAGCCGCCAGTCGCCCTCCGGCACCACCGACACGGTCAGCGCCACCCGGTCCGCGTCCGCACTCCAGCGGAACTCCGCGGCCAGCCCCAGGTCGGTGGCCGCGGGCGCCACCCGGGTACGCACCGTCAGGGCGCCGTCCGCGACCTCGACCGCGTCCGTCCGGTGCCGCATCCGGTGCAGCCCCGCCTCGCGCCAGCGCCGGGCCAGCTCCGTCCCGGTCAGCCAGTCGGCGCCGAGGTCGTTGTCCGTCGGCGCCCGCCACACCTCCAGCCGCAGCCCCGCCACCGGCACCCCCGCCAGCGTCTGCGGCTCGCCCGTCCGCGCGTCGAACACCGCGGGGCCGAGCCGGACCAGCCCGTCGTCGCGTACGGGCGCCGCCCCCGCGGGCCGCGCGAGCGGCGGGCGCGGCGCGGCCGGCCACTGCCCGCTCGCCACCACGTGCCCCGCACTCGCCCAGGCGGTGTCCGCGGCGAGCCGGGCGGTGACGGTCCACTGCGCCTCGCCGGCGGGCGGCACGCCGGGCGCCGGCAGCTCGACTTTCGCGCTCTCGCCCGGAGCCAGCGCCGGCACCGCGGTGGAACCGCCCTCGACCGCGGCGCCGTCCACCGCGTACGTCCAGGTGAAGGCGAGGTGGTCGAGGCCGGCGAAGTCGTGCAGGTTGGTGACGACGGCCTGGTGCGGAAAGTCCCCGGCCTCGATGCGCACCGGGCGGATCACGTGGCCGAACTCCACGAGCCCCGGCGACGGCGTGCGGTCCGGGAACAGCAGCCCGTCGCAGACGAAGTTGCCGTCGTGCAGTTCCTCGCCGAAGTCGCCGCCGTAGGCGAAGCCCAGCTCGGGGTGGGCGAGGCCGTGGTCGATCCACTCCCAGACGAAGCCGCCCTGGCAGCGCTCGTACGTCTCGAACAGCCGCTGGTAGTCGGCCAGTCCGCCCGGGCCGTTGCCCATGGCGTGCGCGTACTCGCAGAGCACGAACGGCTGCGCGCGCCTGCGGGCGTCCAGCGCCGGGTCGTCGAGCGGGTCCTCGGTGCGCTCGCCGATGCGGCGCACCTCCTCGTGGTCGGCGTACATCCGCGAGTAGACGTCGGCGTCGCGGCTGGTCGGGTCGCCCTCGTAGTGCAGCGGCCGGCCGGGGTCCCGGGCGCGGATCCAGTCGGCCATCGCGGTCAGCCCGGCGCCGGAGCCGCACTCGTTGCCCAGCGACCACATGACGACCGACGGGTGGTTCTTGTCCCGCTCGACCATCCGCTCCGCGCGGTCCAGCAGCGCCGGGGTCCAGCGCTCGTCGGCGACCGGGTTGCCGCGCCAGCCGAGGGCGCCGAAGCCGTGCGTCTCCAGGTCGCACTCGTCGACCACCCACAGCCCCAGCTCGTCGCAGAGGTCGAGGAACGCCGGGTGCGGCGGGTAGTGGCTGGTGCGTACGGCGTTGATGTTGTGCCGCTTCATCAGCAGCACGTCCGCCCGCATCGTCGCCTCGTCGACGGCGCGGCCGTGCTCGGGGTGGAACTCGTGCCGGTTCACGCCGCGCAGCAGGATGCGGCGGCCGTTGACCCTGAGCACGCCGTCCTCGACGGCGGCGGTGCGAAAGCCCACCCGCAGCGGGATCCGCTCGCCCGCGGTGGCCAGCTCGGCCGCGTACAGCCGCGGGACCTCCGCGGTCCACGGCTCGACGGGCAGCGTGACGGACTCCCCGGCGGCGGTGTCGACGCCCAGCTCGGGCACGGTGACCCGGCCGCCGGGCGCGCAGTCCACGCGCAGCGTGCCGGTGCCGGCCGCGTGGTCGTACGAGGCGTGCACGAAGAAGTCGCGCACGGCGCCCGCGGGCCGGTGCAGCAGCGTGACGCCGCGGAAGATGCCGGGCAGCCACCACTGGTCCTGGTCCTCCAGGTAGGACCCGGAGGACCACTGGTGGACGCGGACGGCCAGCACGTTGCCCGCGGGGCGCAGCAGTGCGCCGACGGCGAACTCGTGCGGCAGCCGCGAGCCCTTGAACTCGCCCAGCTCCGTGCCGTTCAGCCAGACCCGCGCGTGCGACTCCACGCCGTCGAAGCGCAGCACGGCCTCCGCCGCGGGCAGCGGGGCGGCGGGCCAGCCGGCGGGCAGGTCGAAGGTGCGCAGGTGGTCGCCGGTCGGGTTCTCGGCCGGCACCCGCGGCGGGTCGACCGGGAAGGGGTACGGGGTGTTGGTGTACGCGGGCGCGCCGTGCCGCCCGCCGCCCTGGAGCACCCAGTGGCCGGGGACGGCGATCTCGTCCCAGCCGGAGGCGTCGTGGCCGGGTTCGGCGAAGGACGTGTCGTGGGTGGTCGCGGTGGGGGAGAGCCGGAAGCGCCAGGCTCCGTCGAGCGGCAGCCGGGCGGCGTCGGAGCGGGCGTACCAGGCGCGCGGCGGCAGGGTGCCGGTGCCGGGTGCGAAGTCCTCGTGGGCGGGGAGAGCCGGATCGTGCATGAGATCCATCTGATCCTGCCGAGGGGCGCGGCACAACGGACGCCGCGCCCCGATCCATTGGACTTTCCGGACACCGGTTGGACTTTAGGGTCCGTCGTTCGGGCCCTGCCGGCCGCCGCGAGCCCGGCGGAGATCCGAACGGCAGACCCTGGTGCCGCCCCGGCCGCTCGCCGTGGGGGACGAGCGGCCGGGGCGTGTCCGTCAGCGGCCCTGCAGCGACTTGACGTTGTCGCCGAAGGACCAGCTGCGCGAGCCGTCCCAGTTGATCGACCAGGTCATCAGGCCCTTCAGGGCGCCGCCGAAGTGGCTCCACGCCTGTGAGACGAGGCCGGGCGACATGTGGCCGCCGCCCGCGCCGGGCTGCGCGGGCAGGCCGGGGGCCTGCTTGTCGTACGGGACGCGGATGGTGGTGCCCTGCACGACGAGGCCGCGGTCCAGGCACTCGGTCTGGGCGACGAAGCCCTGGACGGTGCCCGCCTGGTACGAGTCGCCCGAGCAGCCGTACATGCTGCCGTTGTAGTACTGCATGTTGAGCCACCACAGCCGGCCGTTGTCCGCGTACTTCTTGATGATCGGCAGGTACGCGCCCCAGATCGAGCCGTAGACCACGCTGCCGCCGGTGACGTACGCCGTCTCGGGCGCCATGGTCAGGCCGAAGCCGTCGGGCATCTGGGCGAGGACGCCGTCGATGATGCGGATGAGGTTGGCCTGCGAGGGCGAGAGCTGGCTGATGCTGCCGCTGCCCACGAGGCCGGTCTCGATGTCGATGTCGATGCCGTCGAAGTTGTACTGCTTGAGGATCGGCACCAGCGTGGCGACGACCCGGTCGGCGACGGCGCTGGAGCTGAGGTCGACGCCGGCCGCGGCGCCGCCGAGCGACATGAGGATCGTGGCGCCGTTCGCCTTGGCCTCGCACATCTCGGCCGGGGTTGCGACCTTCACCGTGCTGTCCATCCCGTCCTCCCACTTGACCGTGCCGTCCGAGAGGATGACGGGGAAGGCGGCGTTGATGACGTTGTAGCCGTGGGTGCGGATGCCGGGGTCGGTGATCGGCGTCCAGCCGAACGGCGGGTGGACGCCGTTGGCGGCTCCGTCCCAGTTCTCCCAGTAGCCCTGCAGGATCTTGCCCGCGGGCTTGGGCTTGGTGGGACAGGTCTCGGCCGCCGCCGGTTCCGCCGCCGCCGTTCGTGCCGCCGCGGGCCCGGCCGGTTCCGGCGGGGTCGCGGCGGCGGCGGGGAGCTGGGCGGCGAGCGCCAGGGTGAGGCCGATGCCGAAGAGACGCAGCGTCCGGCTGATCGCAGACTGCATGACACGCTCGCCTTCTGGGCTGTGGGGTTGCCAGGAGAGGTACGTGTTGCGCTGCGGCACAACGTAAGTTGGTCCAGACCTTTCGTCAAGAGGTCTGGACCAAAGATTGCGGGGCGGGGCGCGGGGCGCGTCGCGGAGGAGCTGTTCTTGCCGCGTTCACCCGCGAGTTCGTGACGTTGCCTAGCGTGCCGCCCATGCCCACCACGTACGACACAGGAGTCCCCGCAGGCCCGGACGTCCCCGAAGTCCCCGCCGCCGCGGCCCGGTCCGCCGCTTTCCCCGCCCCCGCCGCGCCCGCGCCGTCCCGCCGCGGCGTGCTGCGCGGGCTCACCGCGACGGCCGGAGCCGCCTGGCTCGCCGCGCTCGGCGCCGGCCCCGCGCTGGCCGGCGGCGGCAGCGGCCGCGGCCGCCCCGGGCGCCCGCTGCGGGTGCTCGTCGCGACGAACGAGCCCTGGGGCACGTACCACGTCAGGCCGCTGCTCGCGGAGGCCGGCCGGCGCGGGGTGCGGATCACCCAACTGGTGCCCGACACCTCGGGCGTCCAGCCCGGCGACCCCGTGCCCGTCGCCACACCGCAGGCCGCGCCGCGCGCCGATCTGCTGGTCGTCACCGGCGCCGGTGACTGGCCGCTGGAGTGCCTGGCGCGCTTCCCGCGGCTGCCGGTGGCGGCCAGCTCGCTGGCGTACCTCGGTCCCGCGCAGGCACCGGGCGCACGGCTGCTGCGGCCCCGGCTGCGCGCGGTCACGTCCTCCTCGCCGGCCGAGGCACGCGCGTTCGGCGGCTACCTGGGCGTGCGGCGGCGGATCCGGGCCGTCGGCTCGCCGCAGACCGACACGCTGCCCGACCACCGGCCGGAGCCGGGGCTCGTGCTCGTCCTGACCAGCGTCACGTACCCGGACGGCACCGGCGGCGCCGCGCCCGGCACCGAACTGCTGCTGGCCGCGGCCGGGGAACTGCGGGCCGCGGGCAAGCGGATCCTGGTGGGCCTGCACCCGCGCGAGGACCCCAAGCTGTGGGACGCGTACGAGATCAGCGACGTGCCGTCGCTGACGGCCGCGGCGCGGGCGGAGGCTGCCGTCGGCATCCCGGGCACCGTCTTCCCGCTGGTCGCCGCGGCCGGCGTGCCGCTCGTCGGCGTCACCGGACCGGGGCTGACCGTGCCGGACTACCTGCTGGCCGTCTGCTCCTCGACCATCGACGACCCCGCGGAGGCGGTGCCGGCCGTCACCTCCGCGCGGCTGCCCGCCCCGGACGTCCTCGCCGACGCCGTCGGCCCGGTCGGCGGCTCGGCCGCCCGCCTGCTCGACGTCTGGCACCACACGGCCCACCCCCGGCACCCGCACGACCGCTGACCCCGGGCGGCCCGGCGGGCCCGCGCTGCAACTGCCGCGGGCCCGTCCGCAGCAGGCCGCGCCCGCCTCACGGCGCCCTGTCTCCTGCGCACCGCCTCCCGTCGCGCGCCCTCCGCCCTCCGCCCTCCGCCCTCCGGCTTCCCCTTCCGGCGCCCCGGCGCCTCCGCCCGTGCGGCCCCGCCCGCGTGCGGCATCCCGGGCGACCGCCCGCCTTCGGCGGAGCCCGGGGTTCCGGCGCTCGGCCGGGCAACCGTCCCGGGGTCGCCCCGCGTTCGCCCGCCGGCTGCCCGCGCCCGCCGCCCGCAGGGCACCCCGCGTACCGGGCCGCAGGTCCATCCCGTAGCCTCTGTGGCCCCGAGCCCGCGACGCACCGCCGCGGCGCAGGAACCTGACCGGCGGCACTGACCCCCCGCCGGAGCGCACGGGAGGTGGGCCCATGACCGTCGCGGACGCCGACGAGGCCGCACCCGTGTCCGGTACGGGCCCCGTCCTCTCCCTCGGCGCCGTCGAGAAGCGCTTCCCCGACGGCACCCGCGCGCTCGATCCCGTCGACCTCGACGTCGCCGCCGGCGAGTTCGTGTCCGTCGTCGGCCCCTCCGGCTGCGGCAAGACCACCCTGCTGCGCATCGCCGCCGGGCTCGCCGAACCCTCCGCCGGCGCCGTCGCCGCGCGCGCCGACCGCCTCGGCTACGTCTTCCAGGACCCGACGCTGCTGCCCTGGCGCTCGGTGCGTACGAACGTCGAGCTCTTCGGCGAACTGCGCGGCGTCCCGCGCGCCGAGCGGCGCAAGCGCGCCGACGCCGCGCTGGAGCTGGTCGGCCTCACCGACTTCGCCGGCCACCGGCCGCGCGCCCTGTCCGGCGGCATGCGCATGCGCGTCTCCCTGGCCCGCTCCCTCTCGCTGCGCCCGGAGCTGTTCCTGCTGGACGAGCCGTTCGGCAGCCTCGACGAGATCACCCGCGAGCGGCTGGACGACGACCTGCTCCGGCTCTTCGCCGCCGAGCGGTTCGCCGCCGTCTTCGTCACCCACTCGGTGCTGGAGGCGGTCTACCTGTCCACCAGGGTCGTGGTGATGTCCCCCAGACCCGGGCGCATCTGTGGCGAGTTCACCGTCCCCTTCGGCTACCCGCGCGGCGAGGGCCTGCGCTACGACCCGGAGCTGAACCGCATCGCGGCCGAGGTGTCCGCCTGCATGCGCGCAGCCGCCCAGTGAGAACCCGACCGGCCCCCGACCCCCTCCGGAGGAACCCCCGATGCCAGTGAAGAACCACCTGCGCTCCTTAGCCGTGCCGCTCGTCGCCGGCCTGCTGCTCACCGTCGCCGCCTGCGGCGACGACGGCGGCGAGCAGCAGGCGGCCGACGCCGACGGCAAGGACTCGGCCCCCGCGGCGGGGAGCGGCCCGGCCGACCTGGCCGGCGTGTGCCCCGACACCGTGACCGTGCAGACCTCGTGGCTGCCGAACGCCACGGCCTTCGGCCCGCTGTACGCGCTCCTCGGCGACGACCCCGAGGTGGACGCGAACAGCAAGCGGACCACCGCCCCGCTGGTCGCGGGCGGCAAGGACACCGGCATCTCGCTCGAACTGCGCGCCGGCGGCCCGGCGATCGGCTTCGCCGCCACCTCCGCGCAGATGTACACGGACGAGGACATCGACCTCGGGGTGGTCGGCGGCTTCGACGAGATCGTCCAGCTCTCCGCCACGCAGCCCACGACCGCGGTGCTGGCGCTGCTGGAGAAGGACCCGACGATGATCTACTGGGACCCGGAGACCTACCCGGAGTTCGAGACCATCGAGGACGTCGGCAGGTCGGACACCACGGTGCTGTACTCCGGCGGCGACACGTACATGGAGTATCTGACCGGCACCGGGATCCTCAAGAAGGACCAGGTGGACGGCTCCTTCGACGGCTCGCCCGCGCGCTTCGTGGCCTCCGGCGGCAAGCTCGCCTCCTCCGGGTACGCGGCCGAGGACCCGTACATGTTCGAGAACGAGATCGACGACTGGATGAAGCCCATCAAGGGCCAGCTCGTCTACGAGGCCGGCTACCCGATCTACGGGCCCTCCCTCGTCGTCCGCCCCGAGGCGAAGGCCGAACTGGCGCCCTGCCTGGAGAAGCTGGTGCCGGTCATCCAGCAGGCGCAGGTCGACTACCTCCGCGACCCGGACGCGACGATCGCCACCATCGTCGACATCGCCGAGCAGTACAAGGGCGGCGACGTGCTCACCGAGGGCATCGCGAAGTACGGCATCGGCGAGATGAAGAAGCTCGGCATCGCCTCGGACGACGCCGAGGGGAAGGACGCCACCGTCGGGAACTTCGAGACCCCGCGGGTGCAGGAGATCATCGACATCGGCGAGCCCATCTTCGCCGAGCAGAAGAAGCCCATCCAGGACGGCCTGGCGCCGGCCGACGTCGTGACCAACGAGTTCCTCGACCCGGGGATCGGACACGGCGGATGACCGGCCGCCCGACCGCCGGGGACGGCGACCGCGGTCCCCGGCGACCAGGTGGAGTACGCTGCCGTGTCGGCCCGTACCGCAGCTGTGCGCCGGCGCAGCCGCGGCCGTGCAGGCGCACAGCGCGGAGAGGTTCATGAGCGACAACGGCATAGCCGACGGGCCCCACGGCACGTCGCCCCTGCCCGACCCCACGGCGGCCCACGCCTCCCGCACGTACGACTACCACCTCGGCGGCAGCGACAACCTCGGCCCGGACCGCGCGCTGGTGGACGAGGTCGAGTCGACCTTCATGCCGGACGTGAAGATGCGCGTACGCGCCCAGCGGCTGTTCCTGGAGCGGGCCGTGCGCTACCTCGTCGGGGAGGCGGGCATCCGCCAGATCCTCGACATCGGCTGCGGCCTGCCGCAGCGGCGCATGCCCAACGTCCACGAGGTCGCCCACCGCATCGCCCCCGACACCCGGGTCGTCTACGTCGACTACAACCCCGTCGCCGTGGCGCACATGCAGGCCCTGCACACCGACGGGACCCTGACCGTCGCCTTCGCCGGCGACGTGCGGCAGCCGGAGCTGATCCTCACCCACCCGGACGCGCGCGCCGTACTGGACTTCGACCGCCCCGTGGGCGTCCTCATGGTCGGGCTGCTGCACTTCCTGCCCGACGAGGAGGACCCGGCGGACCTGGTGGCGCGGGTCCGCCGCGGGGTGGCCCCGGGCAGCTACCTCGCCGCGTCCCAGATATCCGCCGAGCTGGACTCCCGGGTGAGCCGGCTGACGAAGCTCTGGGCGCGCGGAGCGACGCCGATGGTGGAGCGCAGCCGCGCCGAACTGGAGCGGATCATCGACGGCTGGGAGCCGGTCGAGCCCGGCGTGGTCGTCGCGCACGACTGGCGCCCCCGGCCCCCGGACCGTACCGAGGGGAACGCCTACACCCTGGTGGCCGTCAAGCCATGAACGTGCGCCCGTTGCTCCGGAGGCTGCCGGCCGTGCTGGTGGCCGGCGCCGCCGTGGGGGTGTGGTACCTGATCAGCATGGTGGTGCTGGCGGAGGACCGGCGCTTCCTCTTCCCGCCGCCGCACGACGTGGTGCGTGAGGGGTTCCTCGACGGCGACAACCGCGCCGAACTCCTCGACGCCCTGCTGCTGTCCGCGCAGGTCGCCTCGCTCGGGCTGCTCATCTCGGCGGCCGGGGCGATCGCCATGGCGATCCTGATGAGCCAGGCCCGCTGGCTGGAACGCTCCCTCTTCCCGTACTTCGTCGTGCTCCAGGTGACGCCGATCCTCGCCCTGGTGCCGCTCTTCGGCTTCTGGTGGGGCTACGGGTTCTCCACCCGCGTGCTCGTCTGCGTCATCATCGCCTTCTTCCCCATCCTGACCAGCACGCTCTTCGGTATCCGGTCCGCCGACGCCTCGTACCACGACCTGTTCAGGCTGCAGAACGCCGGCCGGCTGACCCGGCTGTGGAAGCTCCAGCTGCCCGCCGCGCTGCCGCACATCTTCACCGGGCTGCGCATCGCGGCCGGAATGTCCGTCGTCGGCGCCATCGTGGGCGACTTCTTCTTCCGCCAGGGGCAGCCGGGCATCGGCGTGCTCATCGACCTCTACCAGTCGCGGCTGCAGTCCGAGCAGCTGCTCGCGGCGGTGCTGCTCTCCTCGCTCCTCGGCGTGCTGGTCTTCTGGTTCTTCGGCTGGCTGGCCCGGATCGTCGTCGGGGGCTGGCACGAGTCCGCGGACGAACCGGGCGTCAAGGGCTGACTCCGGGCCGGTGCTGCCGGCTCACCCGCGGGTGGTGCCGGCCCGTCCACGCGTCCGGTTTCCATAGGCGAAAACCGGACGAAGGTTCGGGAAACCGGGCTCGGACGGGTATGATTCCGCGCTGGCGGCGGGATGGTGAACCGACCGGCGGGGGAGGGGAGATGGCGGGGTCAGTACCGGTGGCCGGTGGACGTCGGCTGCCCGGCGGCGGCGCGGACCCCGGCCGGGGCGGGCCCACGATCCGGCGGATCGTCCTCGGCTCCCGGCTGCGCAGGCTGCGCGTCCGGCGCGGCATCGGACTCGACGCGGCGGCCCAGGCCATCCGGGCGTCGGTGCCCAAGATGAGCCGGCTGGAACGCGGCCAGGGCGGCTGCAAGGAGCGCGACATAGCCGACCTGCTGACGCTGTACGCGGTCACGGACCTCCGCGAGCGCGAGGCGTACCTCGCGCTGGCCCGCGGCGCCAACACCCCCGGCTGGTGGCAGCAGTACGGCGATCTGACGCCGCGCTGGCTGGAGACGTACCTCGGGCTCGAGGAGGCCGCGACGCTCATCCGCGGCTACCAGTCCCACCGCGTGCCCGACCTGCTGCAGACCCCCGCCTACGCGGCCGCGCTGGCCCGGCTGACGTACCCGGACGACAGCGCGAGTGCCGTCGCCCGCCGCGTCGACCTGCTGGAGCGCCGGCAGCAGACGCTCGCCAGGTCCGACCCGCCGCGCTGCTGGCAGCTCATCGACGAGGGCGCGCTGCGCCGCAGCGTCGGCGGCCCCGCGGTGATGCGGGAGCAGATCCGCCACCTGCTCCGGCTGCACAGCCCGGAGTTCCCCGAGATCGCGCTGCACGTCGTGCCGCTGCACACCTCCGTCGCGACGGCGCTGGCCGGCTCGGTGACCCTGCTGCGCTTCGCCGAGCCGGACCTGCCGGACATCGCCTACCTGGAGCAGCTCACCGGCGCGCTCTACCTCGACGACCCCGACGACGTCGAGCGGCACCGCCTGGCCGTCGACCGGCTGGCCGCCCCGGTGACGGAGCACACGAGCACCGACGCGTTCCTGCGGCAGGTCCTGCACGCCACCTGACGGGCGCGCCCGCGTAGCACCCCGGCCCGGCGGAGCACCTCTCCGCCGGGCCTTCCCGCGTCTCCCGCACGGCACTTCGGCCCGATTCGATCACCGTCCGCCACCCCTGCCCGAGCGCTCGGTGATACCTCGATGAAATTTCATCTGTAAGTGCATCCGCAAGCACAGACGCAAGTACAGTACGCAAAAGATCAGTTGGAGGGAGCAGCCATGCAGGTCGACAACGGTGTGCCCGCGGGCCGGTTGGGCAACGTCGAGTGGCGCAAGAGCCACCACAGCAACCCCAACGGCGAGTGCGTCGAGCTGGCCGGGCTCTCCGGCGGCGAGATCGCGGTCCGCAACTCGCGGGACCCGCAGGGCCCCGCACTGGTCTACGGATCCGCCGGGCTGGCCGCGTTCCTGCGGGCCGCCAAGGAGGGGGAGTTCGACGACCTCGTCACCGGCCGCGGCCCCGCCGGCGCCTGACGGGAGCACCTGGCAGGAACTCCCGGCGGGAGCACCCGGTGCCGGCGCCCGCGGGATCCTCGGCTACGTGCCGGACTCGCCCGCCAGCGCCGCCAGCCGGGCCGCGCTGCCGCAGCCGGACGCGAGCAGCCGCCCGCGCTCCACGGCGTACGCGCGCCCCAGGACGGCGCGCTCCTGCGCGGAGGCGCCGCGGCGCAGGGCGTTGAGGTGGACCCGCTCGCCCGCGGCGACGTGCGCGCCGGCGGCCTCGGCCAGCCGGTCCAGCGCCGCGTCGAACTCCGGCCCGGCGGGGGTGTCCAGGCGCAGCAGCACCAGCAGGGCGCGCGCGAGCGCCGCCGGCCCGCCGTCGCCGTCGCCCGGGCAGAGCACGTACGCCGCCGGACCTTCCCCGGGGTGCGCCGCGGCCCGGCCGGCCTCCGCGTGCGCGACCGCCAGCGCCGACAGCTCCTGCAGCACCGCCCGCCGGTCCGCCTCCTCGCTGCGCAGCGCGCTCAGCAGGTGCTCCACCCTGCGGTGGTCGGCCAGCACCAGGTCGACCACGTCGGCCCCCGGCGGCGGCGGGCTCTCCGCCGGCCGGGTCCAGCCGAACGTCAGCCCCACGGCGTGGCGCCAGTTGGCGTACTCCGAGGCCCGCCGGTCCGCCGGCATCTGCGGCAGCCACTGCGCCGCCCGGTGCCAGTTGCGCCGCAGCCCCTCCAGGTCCGGCCAGTAGCCGACCGCGAGCCCGGCCGCGTACGCCGCTCCCAGCGAGACGGTCTCCGCCATCATCGGCCGTACGACGGGCACGTCGAGGACGTCGGCGACGAACTGCATCAGCAGGTTGTCCGCCGTCATGCCGCCGTCCACGCGCAGACCGGAGAGCGTCAGGCCCGAGTCGGCGTTCATCGCGTCGACCACCTCCCGGGTCTGCCAGCCCGTCGCCTCCAGCACCGCCCGCGCCAGATGCCCCTTGGTGATGTACGAGGTGAGCCCCGCGATCACGCCCCGCGCCTCGCTGTGCCAGTGCGGCGCGAACAGCCCCGAGAACGCCGGCACGATGTAGCAGCCGCCGTTGTCGTCGACCGTCTGCGCCAGCGTCTCGATCTCCGGCGCGCTGCCGATCAGCCGCAGCCCGTCCCGGAACCACTGCACCAGCGACCCGGTCACCGCGATCGAGCCCTCCAGCGCGTACACCGCCGGCTCGTCCCCGATCTTGAAGCCGACGGTCGTCAGCAGCCCGTGCCGGGAGGCGGCCGGTGTCTCGCCGGTGTTGAGCAGCAGGAAGCTGCCCGTGCCGTACGTGCACTTGGCCTCGCCCGGCGCGAAGCACGTCTGGCCGAAGAGCGCCGCCTGCTGGTCGCCGAGCGCCGCGGCGATGCGGATGCCGGGGACCACGGTGGTGGTCGTGCCGTACGTCTGCGTGGAGGAGCGGATCTCCGGCAGCATCGCCTTCGGCACGCCGAAGAAGTCCAGCAACTCGTCGTCCCACGACAGGGTGCGCAGGTTCATCAGCATCGTGCGGCTGGCGTTGGTGACGTCCGTGATGTGCAGCCCGCCCGCGGGCCCGCCGGTCAGGTTCCAGATCAGCCAGCTCTCCATCGTGCCGAACAGCACGTCGCCGCGCTCCGCCCGCTCCCGCAGCCGGGGTTCGCCGTCCAGCAGCCAGCGGATCCGCGGCGCGGAGAAGTACGTGGCCAGCGGCAGCCCGCACAGCGCGCGCACCCGGTCCGCGCGCGGGTCCCGGGCGAGCCGCTCGGCGATCTCGTCGGTGCGGGTGTCCTGCCAGACGACGGCGCGGGCCGCCGGGCGGCCGGTGTGCCGGTCCCACAGCACCGTCGTCTCCCGCTGGTTGGCGATGCCGAGGGCGACGACCTGGCCGGTGTCCGCGCCCGCCTCCGCCAGGGTCCGCGGCACGATCCGGCGCAGGTTCCGCCAGATCTCCACGGCGTCGTGCTCGACCCAGCCCGGCCGCGGGAAGTACTGCTTGTGCTCGCGCTGCACCACGGAGACCAGCCGGCCCTGGGCGTCGAAGAGGATGCACCGGGTGGACGTCGTGCCCTGGTCCACCGACATCACGTACCGCTGCGCCACGCCGCCCCCGCTCGTCGGTCCCGTCCGCTCCGTACCGTCCGCTGCCGTCCCGTCCGCCCGTCCCGTCAGCCCGCTTCGTCCGCCGTGCCCCGCGCGGCCGTCACCGGCGGGACGCGCCCAGGTCCCGCGACACCGACCGGGCCGTGCCGAGCACCAGCCCCACCAGGTCCTCGCGCAGCGCGCCGGAGTGTTCGCAGAGCCGCTCGGCCGGGCCCGAGATACCGAGCGCGCCGACGACGAGACCGCCGGGGCCGCGCAGCGGCGCCGCGATCCCCGCCTCCTCCAGGCGCCGTTCGCCGCGCTCGCCGGCCCAGCCCGACTCGCGCACCCGCCGCAGCTCCGCGAGGATCGCCGCCGGTGCGGTCAGGGTCCGCGGGGTGTACGACGGCGGGGCCGGGGCGTCCAGCGCGGCCGGGACGTTCACGTCGTACGCGAGCAGCACCTTGCCCAGCGCCGTCGCGTGCGCGGGCAGCACGGTGGCCACGTCGAGGGTCTGCTGCGGGTCGCCGGGCCGGAAGACGTGGTGGACGACGAGGACCCGGCCCTCCGCCGGGACGCCGATGCGCACCGCCTCGCGGCTCCTGGCGGCCAGCCCGTCGGCCCAGTTGAGGGCGCGGGAGCGCAGCTCGTTGGCGTCGACGTGCCCGGAGCGCAGGTCGAGGAGCGTGTCGCCGATCCGGTACTTGCCGGTGTCGCGGTCCTGCTCGACGAAGCCCACCTGTGCGAGCGTCCGCAGCAGCCCGTGCACCGTGCCCTTCGCCAGACCCAGCGACGCCGCCAGCTCGCTGACACCGAGGCGGCCGGAACCGCGCGCCAGCAGGTGCAGTATCGCCGCCGCGCGTTCGACCGACTGAACCGGACCTGGCACGCGCCGACCATAAGCCTCCGCGCCCCGCCGGTGAAAGCGGGGTGCAGCAGATTCGTTCGACAATGTCGGCAGGGCGTCGTTGACGGCGTGATGACGCGCTGGTCATGTACTCACCACGGGCCGGGGTGCCGGCGCAGCGGCACGGTCCCGGCGACCGACGCGACGTTTCGGAGCAGGAGCAGACCGTGACCGACGATTACAGCGCCCCCTCCCCGCAGCGCCCC
>NZ_JAINRD010000023.1 GCF_020400605.1 Streptomyces aculeolatus
TCAGGTCGGTGTCGGGGTCGGCCTCGAAGGCTTCGAGCGCGTCGATGTGGGTGGTGCCGATCACCGGGTCGCCGCCGATGCCGACGCAGGTGGAGAAGCCGATGTCCCGCAGCTCGTACATCATCTGGTACGTCAGCGTGCCGGACTTCGACACCAGGCCGATCCGGCCGGGCTTGGTGATGTCCGCGGGGATGATGCCGGCGTTGGACTGCCCGGGGGTGATCAGACCGGGGCAGTTGGGGCCGATGATGCGCGTCTTGTTGCCCTTCGCGCCCGCGTACGCCCAGAACGCGGCGGTGTCGTGGACCGCGATGCCCTCGGTGATGACGACCGCGAGCGGGATCTCGGCGTCGATGGCCTCGATCACGGCGGACTTGGTGAACTTCTCCGGCACGAAGATGACGGTGACGTCGGCGCCGGTGGTGTCGATGGCCTCCTGGACGGAGCCGAAGACCGGGATCTCGACTGTGCTCGATTCGCGCGTCTCCGACACGACGTCGAAGTCGACCTTCTGGCCTGCCTTGCGGGGGTTGACCCCGCCGACGACGTTGGCGCCGGACGCGAGCATCCGCCGCGTGTGCTTCTGGCCCTCCGAGCCGGTCATGCCCTGGACGATGACCTTGGAGTCCTTGGTGAGGAAGATAGCCATGGTTTTCTTCTGTCCTCTGTCCTTACTTGGCGGCCAGCTCGGCGGCGCGGTCGGCGGCGCCGTCCATCGTGTCGACCTGCTCGACGAGCGGGTGGTTGGCGTCGCTGAGGATCTTCCGGCCCAGCTCGGCGTTGTTGCCGTCGAGCCGCACGACCAGCGGCTTGGTGACGTCCTCGCCCTTGCTCCTGAGCAGTTCGAGGGCCTGCACGATGCCGTTGGCGACCGCGTCGCACGCGGTGATGCCGCCGAAGACGTTGACGAAGACGGACCGGACGTCCGGGTCGCCGAGGATGATCTCCAGGCCGTTGGCCATCACGTCGGCGGAGGCGCCGCCGCCGATGTCGAGGAAGTTGGCGGGCTTGACGCCGCTGTGCTTCTCGCCCGCGTACGCGACGACGTCGAGCGTCGACATGACCAGACCCGCGCCGTTGCCGATGATGCCGACCTGGCCGTCGAGCTTCACGTAGTTGAGGCCCTTGGCCTTGGCCGCGGCCTCCAGCGGGTTGGCGGCGGCCTTGTCCTCGAACGCGACGTGGTCGGGCTGGCGGAACTCGGCGTTCTCGTCCAGCGACACCTTGCCGTCCAGCGCCAGGACCTTGCCGTCGGCGGTCTTGACCAGCGGGTTGACCTCGACGAGGAGGGCGTCCTCCTTGACGAAGACCGTCCACAGCGTCTGCAGGACCTCGACGGCCTGGTCGGCGATCTCGGCGGGGAAGCGCGCGGCTTCGACGATCTCGCGGGCCTTGGCCTCGGTCACGCCCTCGTTGGCGTCGACGGGGATCTTCGCCAGCGCCTCCGGCTTGGTGGCGGCGACCTCCTCGATGTCCATGCCGCCCTCGACGGACGCCATGGCGAGGAAGGTGCGGTTGGCGCGGTCGAGGAGGTACGACACGTAGTACTCGTCGGCGATGTCCGCGGTCTGGGCGAGCATCACCTTGTGGACCGTGTGGCCCTTGATGTCCATGCCCAGGATCTGGCCGGCCTTCTCGACGGCGTCGTCGGGGTCGGACGCGAGCTTCACGCCGCCCGCCTTGCCCCGGCCGCCGGTCTTGACCTGGGCCTTGACGACGGCGCGACCGCCGAGCTCCGCGGTCACCTGGCGCGCCGCCTCGGGCGTGTCGATGACTTCGCCGGCCAGCACCGGTACACCATGCTTGGCGAAGAGATCCCTCGCCTGGTACTCGAACAGATCCACGCGCGTCCGTCCCTTGTGATTCAGTCGTGTCGCGTTGTAATGGCAGGGTCGTCTTGCAGGTTAGCCCTGCCTGACAGCGCGGCATAAATCCGGGGTCACACCGGCGCGGTGAGAACGGTCACAAGTGCGGTTCCCGCGTGCACGGGGTACGGATGGGCCACGGGGGACTGCTCTCGGCCGGGTCCGCGCCGCGCATGTGGCGCGGCTCACGTCGCGCGCACGGCGCGGCTCCCGTTCCCTCTCACGTCGCCGCCGGGACGGGCAGCGGGCGGCCTTCGAGCGCCGCCGCCATCACCTCCGGGAACAGCTCCGGTGTACAGGCGAACGCGGGCGCGCCGAGCGCGGCGAGCGCGGCCGCGTGCTCACGGTCGTACGCCGGCGCCCCCTCGTCGGAGAGCGCCAGCAGCGCGACGAACTGCACACCGGACGCCTTCATCGCGGCGACCCGCTTCAGCATCTCCTGGCGTATGCCGCCCTCGTACAGGTCGCTGATGAGCACCACCACGGTGTCCGCGGGACGCGTGATGCGCTGCTGGCAGTACGCGAGCGCCCTGTTGATGTCCGTACCGCCGCCGAGTTGGGTGCCGAAGAGCACGTCGACGGGGTCGCTGAGCTGGTCGGTGAGGTCGACGACGGCGGTGTCGAAGGCGACGAGGCGGGTGGCGAGGGAGCGCATGGAGGCGAGGACCGCGCCGAAGACGGAGGCGTAGACGACGGACGCGGCCATGGAGCCGGACTGGTCGATGGCCAGGACGACTTCCTTGCGGACGGAGCGCGCGGCGCGCGCGTAGCCGACGAGGCGCTCGGGGACGACGGTGCGGTGCTCGGGGACGTAGTGCTTGAGGTTGGCGCGGATCGTGCGGTCCCAGTCGATGTCGCGGTGCCGGGGCCGCTGCACGCGGGCGGCCCGGTCGAGGGCGCCGGTGAGGGTGGCGCGGGTGCGGGCGGCGAGCTTGCGCTCGAGGTCGTCGGTGACCTGGCGGACGACCGTGCGGGCGGTCTCGCGGGCCTCGTCGGGCATGGCCTTGGCGAGGGAGAGCAGCGTGCCGACGAGATGCACGTCGGGCTCGACGGCGGCGAGCATCTCGGGCTCGAGGAGGAGGGAGGCGATGCCGAGGCGGTCGATGGCGTCGCGCTGCATGACCTGGACGACGGTGGTGGGGAAGTACGTCCGCACGTCTCCGAGCCACCGGGCCACCTGCGGTGCGGACCCGCCGAGCCCGGCCTTCCGCCGGGTGCCGCGGCCGGGTTCCTCGGACCGCCCGTAGAGCGCGGCGAGCGCCCGGTCCATCCCGGCGTCGTCCCCGCCGAGCGCCTGCCCGGTCCCGTCCCCGCCGCCTTCGCCCCCGAGCACGAGCCGCCACCGCCGAAGCCGCTCCCCTCCGGGGGAGGCGGGATCGGTGCCGGGATCGGGGGCGCCGGGGCGGGGGGCGGGAGTCGGGGCCGGGGAGGCGGACCGCGTGGGGGCGCCGATGCGCGGGCCCTCCGCGGTGGCTGCGGGGCCTTGCTTGTCCGGGGTTGGCCCGGGGGCGGGGTGGGGTTCGGGCATCGGGGGCTCCTCGTGTGGCGTGCGGGGGTGCGGTCGACTGGGCGCGGGGTTCCCTCCGTCGGGGTCGCCCGGGGCGGGGTGCCTGGTCACTGCCGTCCCTCCTCGGTCCCGAGCAGCGCGCGGAGCGTCGGCAGGACGGCCGCCGCGCGGGCGGCGTCGACCTCGTCCGCGAAGCCGGGCAGGCCGTCCGGCTCCGCCGGGCCCGCGGCGGCGGCGCCGCGGCGCACCAACTCGCCGATGGCGCGCCGGGCTCCCGGCTCGTACTCCGCGAACGTCCGCCGCAGCAGCGGCAGCACGTCCGTGAAGGCATCGCCGGACAGCCCTGTCAGCCAGCCGTCGACGAGCGCGAGGAGCCGGTCGTCGTGCACGAGGAGCATGCCGCCGTCGCCGCCGAGGAAGCCCTCGACCCACGCCGCGGCGTCCGCGGGCGGCACGGCGTGCGACAGGGCGAGGCCCATGACCCGCTCCGCCTCGGCGGCCGGCATCCGGCCCCCGTCGAGGAGCAGCCGCACGGCCCGGCCCCGGATGAGCCCCGGCACCGCGTCCCGGCTGCCCAGCACCCGCAACGCAGCGGCCCACCGCCCCCGCAGCCCACCGGCCCCCGGCTTCGCACCGCCACCGGCACCGGCACCTTCCGCCGCGGGCCCCGGGTCCAGCAGTGCCACCGCCGCGTGCACCGCGTCGACGTGCGTGCGCATCTCCTGGGCGCCGTCCGCGTCGAGCCCCGCGCACGCGGCCGGGAGGCCGACGCAGATGCGGTCGGCCAGGCCCGTGGCGACCTCCGCGAGCGCCGCGGTCTCCGTGCCGCGGACGTCGCCGTAGCGGACGGAGCGGGCCAGCGCCGGGAGCGCCTGCGCCAGGTGGCCGACGTCCGTGTCGAGCGCGGCGCGGTCGGCGAGCGCCTGCATGGCGACCGGCAGCGCGTCGGTCAGCTCGGCGAGCAGGCACTGCTCGGCCAGCGCCGTCACCTGCGCCAGCGAACCGGCCTGCGCCGCCTCGTACTCGGCCTTCGCCGTGGCCGCCGCGAGCACCGTCGTGCCCCAGAGCGCCGCCTCCACGACCCGCACGGACAGGTCCGGCTCCCACCGCAGGCTCCACGTCTCGCGGAACGTGCCGGTGCTCGCCCGTGAGGCCGCGGGCACGCCCCAGTCGACGCCGAGGAGCCGCAGCCGGTGCAGCAGACGGCTGCGTCCCGCGTCGGTCTCCTTGCGCAGGTCGAGCTGCAACTCGCGCTCCTCGGCCGCCGGCTTCAGCCGCAACGCCCGCTGCGTACGCGCCAGATCCCGCTGGAGCGGCACCGCGGGGGCCGACTCCGGCACCTCCCCGAGCGCGTCGCCCACGACGAGCCGGTCGGCGACGAGCGCGAGCGGCACCTCGGAGCCGTCGCACATCACGGCCCGTACGGCGTCCAGCGTCTCGGCGAGCCCGGCGAGCGGGCGGCCCCGCATCGTCGCCAGCGCGGTGGCGAGCCGCACGGCCTCGATGACGTGCGCCGACGACACCGTCCTGCCCTCGCCGCGCAGCAGGTCGGCGACCTTGATGAGCCAGCGCTCGATGGGCCGGTCCGGGGCCTCGAAGAGGTGCGCGTACCAGCCCGGGGAGTCGATACCCGCCCCGTAGCCGCTCTGCCGCGCGAGCCGCCGGTGGGTCCACGGCACCCACGCCACCTCGGTCTTGACCTTGGGCAGGCCCTTGAGCAGGCGGCGGTCCGCGGTGACGGCGGCACGGGCCCGCAGCGCGGGCACGTGCCAGGCACCGCAGACGACGGCGACCTGCCCGTCGAACTCGCGCCGCGCCTCGCGCAACCGCAGCCGCATGTGCGCTTCGCGCACGAGGTCCCGGTCGTGTCCGCCGTCGCCGTACCGCTCGCGCAGCGCGCCCATCGCCTCGCCCAGCGCAGCGAACGGCGCTGCCGCGTCGCCGCCGTCGGGGACTTCCCCGGCGGCGGGGCGGCGCGGCATGCGGTGCTCTATCGCGTCCTCCCACCACCTCTCGGGGTCGTCGTAGCCGGCGGCGTCCGCGAGGACCGCGAGCGGATCGATGCGCAGCGCCTCGGGGTCGGGAGCCGCCCGCCCCGCTCCCTCCGGCCCGTCCCCGCCGCCGGGACCGGCCGCCTCCTCGCCCGGCGCCGCCGAGCCCGGGTCCGGATCGCCGTCCGCCCCCGGCCCGCCCGGAGCGGGCAGTTCGGCGCCCGCCATCGCGAGGGTGTGGGCGGCGGGGAGGTCGATGAAGCGGACCGGGACGCCGTGGCTCAGCGCCCAGCGGATCGCGACCCACTCGGGCGAGAAGTGCGCCAGCGGCCAGAACCCCGCCCGCGCCGGCTCGTCCACGGCGTGGGCCAGCAGCGCGACGGGGGGCCGCATGTCCTCGTCGCCGGCCAGCCCGACGATGGCGTCCGCCTCCGGCGGCCCCTCGATGAGCACGACCCGCGGCCGGTACGCGGCCAGCGCCGCCGCGACCCCGCGGGCGGACCCCGGGCCGTGGTGCCGCACGCCGAGCAGCAGCGGCTCGACGGCCGCAGCCGCCTGGGCACCGCCCGGCCCGCGCTCCTCCGCCGCACCGACCACAGCCCGCTCCCCCTCCACGACGCCGGCTCTCCCGCCCACGTGCTCCGCCCCTCTTCCCGCGGCACCCCCCGCGGCTCCCCCGGCCCCGTGCCCCGCCGCCTCCTGCTCCACGCCCGCGGCCCCCTCGCCCGCGAACCCCTCGCTCGCGTACGCCTCTTCCGTCACCCTCACCCCCGCTCCTCCTCCCTCTCCCGCCGCTCCCCTATTCCTCTTTTCTTTACGGTCCGCACCCCTCACCCGCCCCTCCGGCCACCCGCGCCACCGTCACGCCGAGATCTCGCGGCACGCGCGGTAGAGGTCCTTCCAGCCGTCGCGCTCGCGTACGACCGTTTCCAGGTACTCCTGCCACACCACGCCGTCGGCCGCCGGGTCGCGGACCACCGCGCTCTGGATGCCCGCCGCCACGTCGCTCGCGCGCAGCACCCCGTCGCCGAAGTGCGCCGCCAGCGCGAGGCCGCCGGTGACGACGGATATCGCCTCGGCCGTCGACAGCGTCCCGGACGGGGACTTGACCTTCGTCCGGCCGTCGGCCGTCTGCCCGTCGCGCAGTTCGCGGAAGACCGTGACGACCCGGCGGATCTCGTCCACCGCCTCCGGGACCGGCGGCAGCCGGAGGGAGGCGCCGATCTGCGCGACGCGCTGCGTGACGATCCCGACCTCGTCCTCGGGGGACGCCGGCAGCGGCAGCACCACCGTGTTGAAGCGGCGGCGCAGCGCGCTGGACAGCTCGTTGACCCCGCGGTCGCGGTCGTTGGCCGTCGCGATGACGTTGAACCCGCGGACCGCCTGGACCTCTTCGCCCAGCTCCGCGATCGGCAGGGTCTTCTCCGACAGGACCGTGATGAGCGAGTCCTGCACGTCGGCCGGGATACGGGTCAGCTCCTCGACCCGCGCCGTCATGCCCTCCGCCATCGCCCGCATCACCGGGCTGGGCACCAGGGCCTTCCGGCTGGGGCCCGCCGCGAGCAGCTGCGCGTAGTTCCACCCGTAGCGGATCGCCTCCTCCGGCGTGCCCGCCGTGCCCTGGACGAGCAGCGTGGAGTCGCCGCTGACGGCGGCGGCCAGGTGCTCCGAGACCCAGGTCTTCGCGGTGCCGGGCACGCCGAGGAGCAGCAGGGCCCGGTCCGTCGCCAGCGTGGCGACCGCCACCTCCACGATCCGGCGCGGGCCGACGTACTTGGGCGTGATGGCCGTGCCGTCCGGGAGCGTGCCGCCCAGCAGATACGTGGACACCGCCCACGGCGAGAGCCGCCAGCGCTCCGGCCGGGGCCGGTCGTCCGCGGCGGCGAGGGCCGCCAGTTCATGCGCGAAGGCGTCCTCGGCGTGCGGCCGCAGCGCGGCGTCCGCGGCCTCGGCCCCCTCGGCGCCCGCCGGCCCTCCGGCCCCTCCGGCACCCGCGGACAGGCCCGCCGAAGCGGTGCCCCCGATGGCCGCGTCCGCCCCTGTCGTGGTCGTCATCGTCCCCTCCTCGCCGACTCGGTCGCAGCCGCCGCCCGCTACCGCCGCGGCGCCTGCGGAAACCACCATGCCGCACGGCACTGACACCGCTCCCACGCCTGTGGACAACGCAGGTCAGGACCGTTGTCAGTGGCGGGCCGTAGCGTCGTGGGCATGGACGGGCTGAGCGAACGGTGGAGCGTGGATCAGGTGTGGGGGCTGGCTCCTGACGCCTCGTCACGCACGGCGGCCGGCAAGCTCGCCGCGGCCGGGCCGTGGGTGGAGTCCGGTGCGGCGGGCGGGGCGGTCTGGGGGCTGTGCCGCGGGAGCGGGAGCAGGCCGTATCAGGCGGTGGTGGATCTGCGGGGCCCGGCGTACAAGTGCAGTTGTCCCAGCCGGAAGTTCCCGTGCAAGCACGCGCTGGGGCTGCTGCTGCGCTGGGCGCAGGGCGAGGTGGCCGACGCCCCGGCGGAAGCCGCAGTTCCGCAGTGGGCGGCCGAGTGGCTGGCCGGGAGGCGGGAGAAGGCGGAGCAGAAGGCGGCGGCCCGGCCCGCGGCGGAGCGGGCCCCGGATCCCGCCGCGGCGGCCGAGGCCGAGCGGCGGGCGGAGCAGCGGCGGCAGCGGATCGCCGCGGGGGCCGCGGAGTTGGAGCAGCGGCTGACGGACCTGCTGCGCGACGGGCTGGCGGCGGCGCCGCGGGGCGCGGTGTGGGAGGAGACGGCGGCGCGCATGGTCGACGCGCAGGCGCCCGGGCTCGCGGCGCGGGTGCGCGAGTTGGGGGCGCTGCCGGCCTCGGGACCGGGGTGGCCGGCGCGGCTGCTCGCCGAGTGCAGCTTGACGCACCTGCTGGACCAGGGCTTCCTACGGCTGGACGAGCTGCCCGAGCCGCTGGCCGCGACGGTGCGCTCGCGGGTGGGTCTCACGGTCGACGCAGCGGGGCTGCTGCGCGGGAGCACGCTGCGGGACGAGTGGCTGGTGCTGGCCCAGGAGGACGCCGACGACGGCAAGTTGGTCACGCGCCGCATCTGGCTGCACGGCGCGGGCACGGAGCGCATGGCGCTGCTGCTGGCGTACGGGGCGGCCGGCCGGGCGCCGGAGCAGTCGCTGCCGACGGGTCTGGTGCTGGACGCGGAGTTGGCGTACTACCCGGGCGCGTACCCGCTGCGCGCGGCGCTGGGCACGGTCCACGCGGGCCCGCGGACCCCGGCGGGTGAGGGCGGCCGGCAGCGGACCGTGCCGCCGGGGGCCGGGATCGCGGAGGCGGCCGCGGCGTACGGGGCCGCGTTGGCGGCCGACCCGTGGCTGGAGGGGATACCGGTGGTCCTCACGGACGTGGTCCCGGTCCCGGAAGAGGGCGACGAGGGCTGGCAGTTGGCAGAGCGCACGGGCGGGCGCGCGCTGCCGCTCCACCCGGCCGCGGGACGCGGCGCGGGCGTGTGGCAGCTCCTCGCGGTGTCGGGGGGCGGCCCGGTGACGGTCTTCGGCGAGTTCGGCCACGCGGGCTTCCGCCCGCTGACGACGTTCTCCGCGGGCACGACCGTCCCGCTGACGGGCACGGCGGCGGGCGCGGGGGCGGGCGCGCCGATCGCGGCCCCGAAGGGAGGGGGCGCGTGGCGCTGACGACGAGCGGTGTACGCGTGCGAAGGCGGCCTGCGGGGGCGGCGCCCGAAGCAGCGCGCACCCGCGGGGAACGGCCGGTGCAGGACAGGCACCCGACGTCCCACCGTGCGGTGCTACGTACCCGTACGGGCGCGCCCGGGCCGGATGGCGGCTGGGGCGCGGAAGCCGGTGGCGTGGTGGAGCGGGGCACGGAGGCGATGAGCGCGGAGGGGGCGGAATGACTGCCGGCACGCAGGATCTCGCGGGGAGTCCGGCCGGGGGCTGGGGGGAGTTGGTCGCGGCTGCCGTCGTCGGGGCCGGGCGGCGCGGTGTCGACGAGGGGGCGCTGCTCGACGCCGCCGCCGCGGCGACCGTGCGGCGGCGGGCCGGGCTCGTGCCGGGCCCGGCACGGCGGCTGCCCGAGCCCGCGGCGCACGATCCGCGGCCCCGGCTGCCCGCCGCCGCGCGGCGGCGGCTCGCCGCGCTGCTCGCGGACCGCTCCGGCGCGGGCGGCGGAGGCCGCCGCGGGCCCACCCCCGACCTCGCCGAACTGATCCCGGAGTGGCTGCGCCACGCCGTCGAGTGCGGCTATCAGGCGCCGCCCGAGTTGCTGCCCCCGCTGCTCGACGCCGCCCGGGCCCGTATCGACCTGCGGCCCCACGCGCTGGCCCTCGCCGGGCCGCGCGGGCTGTGGCTGGCCGAGCGGGCGCCGCAGTGGGCGCCGTTGCTGCGCGACGGCGCTGCCGGGCCCGCGCTGCCCGACCCCCGCGACGCGGCGGCCGTCCGCGCCCTGTGGGAGGAGGGCCCACGGGCCGGCGGGCCCGGGACCAGCCAGGTGCGCAGCGCGCTCTTCGCCGAGGTGCGCCGGGCCGACCCCGCGGGCGCCGTCGAACTGCTCGCCTCGACATGGCCGGCGGAGAAGGCCGAGGACCGGCTCGCGTTCGTGGAGCTGCTGCGCACGGGGCTGTCCCTCGCCGACGAGCCGTTCCTCGAAGGCGCCCTCGGCGATCGCAGCCGCGGCGTCCGGACGGCGGCGGCCGAACTCCTCGCCGGGCTCCCCGGATCCGCGCTCGCCGGGCGGATGGCCGCGCGGGTCCGGTCGCTGGTGGTGCTCGACCGCAGCGAGGAGCCGCCGGTGATCGCGGTGGAGGCGCCGTACGAGTGCGACGCCGCCATGGAGCGGGACGGCCTGGTGGCCACGCCGCCGGCGGGCATGGGCGAGCGGTCCTGGTGGTTCGGGCAGTTGGTCGCGGCCGCGCCGCTGGCCGTGTGGCAGGAGGTCTTCGACGGCCGTACGGCGGAGGAGGTCGTCGCGCTGCCCGTCGCCGACGGCTGGCGGCCCGACCTGCTCGCCGCCTGGAGCCGCGCCGCCGCCCGGCAGCACGACTCCGCCTGGGCCCGTGCCCTCCTCGGCACCGCCCCGACCTCGCCGCCCGGCGAGCCGCCCGCGTTCACCGCCGGCGGGCCGGGGGCCTCGCGCCCGCCCGCGCCCTCGGGCCCCGGCCGCACGGCCGGCGGCGGCGAGAACGTACCCGGCAGGGACCCCGCCCGGCTGCTCACCGCGCTGCCCGAGGCGGAACGGGCCGCGTGGGTCGCGGAGTTCATCTCGGCGCACGGGCTGTCGGAGGCGTTCCGCCTCCTCGGCGCCTGTGCCGTGCCATGGCCGGAGGAGCTGGGCCGGGCCGTGGTCGACGCCCTGGAGATCGCGCGCGACGGCGGCAGTTACCCGTGGAGCTTCAGCGGCGTGATGGGCCTCGCGGAGCGCTGCCTCGACCCCTCGTACGCCGTCCGCCTCGAACCGCTCGCCGCGACGCACGAGGAGGCGGAGGAGAGTTCGCCGGGCGCCGCCGGCTACTGGTCGGAGGCGTTCCAGCGGCTGGTGGCCACGCTGCGGATACGCGCCGCGATGCGCGACGAGCTGACCACGCCCGCCGCCCTGCGGCCCTGAGGGCCACGGGGGGCGTAAGGGGTACGGGACGGGGCCGTTCCCGGTGGCGCCGCGCGCCACCGGGAGCGCGCCACCGGGAGCGCGCCTCAGGCGTACGCCCTCACGCGCCCGCCGGCTCGCGGACGTTCGTCCGCACCCACTCCACCACTTCGGTCGTCGCCGCGCCCGGGGTGAAGATCTCCGCGACACCCAGCCCCTTCAACTGCGGGATGTCGTCGTCCGGGATGATGCCGCCGCCGAACAGCTTGATGTCCAGCGCGTCACGCTCCCGCAGCAGCTCCACGACCTTGCCGAAGAGCGTCATGTGCGCGCCGGAGAGGATGGAGAGGCCGATCGCCTCGGCGTCCTCCTGGATCGCGGTGTCGACGATCTGCTCCGGCGTCTGGTGCAGGCCCGTGTAGATGACCTCCATGCCGGCGTCGCGCAGCGCCCGCGCGATGACCTTGGCCCCGCGGTCGTGGCCGTCGAGTCCCGGCTTGGCCACCACCACGCGGATCGGACCGGTGCCACTCATCGCTGCCTCCATCGCGCGGTGCCGCGCGTTCGTGAATCCTTCGAGGGTGTGAACGAACGTTATCCCCAGCATCGCGCACCCCGGTCGACCGCAACATCCCGGGAGGGGGAAATCACACGGCCGGCCACCGGCAAATCGGACAGCCGTGGCCCCGGTCTTACCCTCGGGTACTCGAAAAATCGGGCAAGTGCCCCGAACGCGCCCCGGCGAAACCAAGGAAAGATTGTCGAGCCGTGGGACGCCCGGTACAGTCGCGGCAGTCTCCTGCTCCCGAGGCGAAAGAGAAGTGGTGAACGACCGTCCCCCGTCGGGCTTCCCCACCCCGACCTCTCCCGCCGACGACGCATCCGCGTTCGGAAGCCTCGACGGCTACGGGTACGGCTACGACACCTCCGGCCACGGCGGCGGTTCCGGTGAAGAGCCTCTCCATCACGGCTATCAGGGCTACGACCAGAGCTACGACGGCTACGACGTGAGCCACACGGGCGCGTACGCCACCACCGGCTACGAGGCCGGCGGCTATCTGACGCCCGACCTCGCCCCCTCGTGGGACGCCGGCACGCAGTCCGCCGACTTCGGCGCGTACGGCGCCAACGGCCTGTACGGCACGGCCGATCCCTACGCCGCCGACCCGCAGGCCTCCGGCGGCTACGACGTCTCCGCGCTCTGGTCCGAAGGCGCCGCCGACACCCCGGCCGCCGGCGTTCCGACCGGCGGCATCCCGCGGCAGGCGGGCCCGGCCGACGACTACGACTACGGCTACCCCTCGGCGAGCGCCCCGACCGCGCAGTGGAACACCACCGGCGAATGGTCCGGCTGGGACACCGGCACGCAGTACGAGGCAGCGCAGTACGAGACCGCGCAGCACGAGACGGCGCTGCACGACGGCACGCAGTACGAGGCCGTGCAGCACGAGGCCGCCCAGCACGCCGCCGCGCAGTACGACTCGGCCGGCGGCTGGGACACCGGCCACTACGACCCCGCGGTGTACGCGGAGGCGGTCGCGGACACCACCGGGTACCCGGACGCCACGGCATACGCCGAAGCCGCCGCGTACCCCGAGTCGTTCGCCGAGACGTTCGCCGAGACGGCCGCCGCCACCGCCGCGTACGACGAGCACGCGGCCTACGCCACGGCCGCCGGGCACGCCGACCCCGACGCGACCGCCGCCTGGGACTTCACCGCCCTCGCCGAGCACGACGGCCCCGACGCACCCGGCGGGCTCGACGGACTCGACGGGCTCGACCACCCCGGCGGCATCGACGCGCCCGACACTCCCGCGGCCCTCGACGCCGACCCCGCCCCCGGCGGTGGCGGCGCGCGCAAGCCGGTCGGCGTCCCCGTCGGCCGCGCCGTACGCAGCAGCCGGCGCCGCTGTCCCAAGCGCTCCGCGCTGCTCACCGTGGCCGTGCCGTCCATCGCCGTCGTCGGCGTGGCCGGCGTCGCCGCCGCGAGCGTCACCGGCACGGGCTCCGGCAGCGGCGAGGACGACGGCAAGACGACGCAGGCGGCCCCGGACACGGCTTCTGCCAAGACCTCGAAGGCCAACGCCGCGCTCGACACGCAGCTTCGCGGCGTCACCGAGGACGCCGAGGGCTTCGCCGACCGCGCCAGCCGCACCCAGGAGCGCATCGACCTCAAGGAGAAGCAGGAGGCCGAGCGGAAGCGGGAGGCGGAGGAGGCCGCGCGCAAGGAGGCGCTGCGCCCGAAGTTCGCGGTCCCCGTCGACAACCCGGGACTCAGCGCGTACTACGGCCAGGCCGGCGTCAACTGGATGTCCGTGCACACCGGCATCGACTTCCCCGTGTCGTACGGCAGCGAGGTCAAGGCCGCCACCGACGGCACGGTCACCACCCGCTACGACTACTCGTACGGGAACATGCTCGTCCTCACCGCCCCGGACGGCACCGAGACGTGGTACGCCCACCTCGACAGCTACGCCGTCACCACCGGCCCCGTACAGGCAGGCGACGTCGTCGCGTACTCGGGCAACTCCGGCAACTCCACCGGCCCGCACCTGCACTTCGAGGTGCACCCCTACGGCGGCTCCGCCATCGACCCGCTCGCCTGGCTCCAGGACAAGGGCCTCGACCCGCAGTAGGCCCCGCGCGGCAGGCCCCTCAGGACACGGCAGGACAACGCCGGCCGGGCTCCGACCCGGCCGGCCACGGCCCGCCCCGAACCGGCGCTAGAGCCGCTCCACCGGCGCGTACCGCAGGAGGAGCTTCTTCGCCCGACCGCCGTCGCCGAAGTCGATCGTCGCCTGCGCGTTCGCGCCCGAGCCGGACACCTCGACCACCGTGCCCATCCCGAACTGGTCGTGCGTCACCCGGTCCCCCACCGACAGCGCGATCACCGGCCGCTCCGTCGCCCGCCCGGTGGCGAAGCCCGAAGGGCCCTGCCGCGTACGGGCCGACGTGGAAGACGACGCGAGCGCCGCCGCCGCGGACTCCATCGGCGACCGCCCCCCGCCGCCGCCCCGGGTCGCCGAGGCGCCCGTGCGCCGCCAGTCCAGATACGCCGGCGGGATCTCGTCCAGGAAGCGCGAGGGCGGGTTGTACGACGGCTGGCCCCACGAGCTGCGCATCACCGAGCGCGTCAGATAGAGCCGCTCCTGCGCGCGCGTGATGCCGACGTACGCCAGCCGGCGCTCCTCCTCCAGCTCCTTGACGTCGCCGAGGGCGCGCATGTGGGGGAAGACGCCGTCCTCCATGCCGGTGAGGAACACCACCGGGAACTCCAGCCCCTTGGCGGTGTGCAGGGTCATCAGCGTTATGACACCGGAGCCGTCCGTCTCCTCCTCCGGGATCTCGTCGCTGTCGGCGACCAGCGCGACGCGCTCCAGGAAGTCGGCGAGCGTCCCCGGGCCCTCCTCGCCGCGGTCCTGCTCGAACTCCAGCGCCACGGCGGCCAGCTCCTGGAGGTTCTCGATCCGGGTCTCGTCCTGCGGGTCGGTCGACGCCTGCAACTCGGCGAGGTAGCCCGTCCGCTCCAGCACCGCCTCCAGCACCGTGGCCGGCCCGGCGCCGGACTCCACGACCGTGCGCAGCTCCTCCATCAGCGTGTTGAACCGCTTGACCGCGTTGACCGAACGGGACGCCATCCCGTACGCCTCGTCCACGCGGACCAGCGCCTGCGGGAAGGAGATCCGCTCGCGCTGCGCCAGCGCCTCGATCATCGCCTCGGCGCGGTCGCCGATGCCGCGCTTGGGCACGTTCATGATGCGGCGCAGCGGCACGGAGTCCTCGGGGTTGGCGAGCACGCGCAGGTACGCGAGGACGTCGCGGACCTCCCGGCGCTCGTAGAAGCGGACGCCGCCGACGACCTTGTACGGCAGGCCGACGCGGATGAAGACTTCCTCGAAGACACGGGACTGCGCGTTCGTCCGGTAGAAGACGGCGACGTCGCCGGCGCGGGCGTCGCCGGCGTCCGAGAGCCGGTCGATCTCGTCGGCGACGAACTGCGCCTCGTCGTGCTCGGTGTCCGCGACGTAGCCGACGATGCGGGCGCCGGCGCCGGCGTCGGTCCACAGGTTCTTGGGGCGGCGGGAGGCGTTGCGCTCGATGACGGCGTTCGCGGCGTTGAGGATCGTCTGCGTGGAGCGGTAGTTCTGCTCCAGCAGGATCGTGCGCGCGTCGGGGTAGTCCTCTTCGAACTGCAGGATGTTGCGGATGGTGGCGCCGCGGAAGGCGTAGATCGACTGGTCGGCGTCGCCGACGACGCACAGCTCCGCGGGGCCCTCCGGCCCCGGCGTACGCTCCGCGCCCCCGTCCTCCGGCCCGCCCCCGTCCTCCGCCGCGGTCCCGTGCTCCGCGGCGGCCGCGGAGCCGCCCTCCTCCGCCGGCGGGCCGACCAGCTCGCGCACCAGCATGTACTGCGCCTTGTTCGTGTCCTGGTACTCGTCGACCAGCACGTGCCGGAACCGGCGGCGGTAGTGCTCGGCGACGTCCGGGAAGGCCTGCAGCAGGTTCACGGTCGTCATGATCAGGTCGTCGAAGTCCAGCGCGTTGGCCTCGCGCAGCCGCGACTGGTACAGCGCGTACGCCTCGGCGAGCGTCTTCTCGTACCCGTCGGTGGCCTGGGCGGCCCAGCTCTCCTCGTCGATCAGCTCGTTCTTCAGGCTGGAGACCTTGGCGCTGAGCGCCTTGGGCGGGTAGCGCTTGGGGTCGAGGTCAAGGTCCCGGCAGACCAGGCCCATCAGCCGGCGCGAGTCGGCCGCGTCGTAGATCGAGAACGAGGACGTGAAGCCCAGCTTCTTCGACTCGCGGCGCAGGATGCGCACGCAGGCGCTGTGGAACGTGGAGACCCACATGGCGTTCGCGCGCGCGCCGACCAGCTCCTCGACGCGCTCCTTCATCTCCCCGGCCGCCTTGTTCGTGAACGTGATGGCGAGGATCTGGCCGGGGTGGGCGCGGCGCCTGGCGAGCAGGTACGCGATGCGGTGGGTCAGCACGCGGGTCTTGCCGGAGCCGGCGCCGGCGACGATCAGCAGGGGCGAGCCGGCGTGCTCCACGGCGGCCCGCTGCTGCTCGTTCAACCCGGTGAGCAGCGCTTCCGGGTCCGTGACGGGCCGGGGCGCGCCATCGCGGTAGTACGGCTCCGGGGTGCTCGCGGCGAGGGCGAGATGACTGTCGTCGAAGAGGCTGCTCATCGTCTCCAGAGTCTAGGCCGCCCCACCGACAACCCACGCGGGATGTCCGAATTGGCCGCAACGGCGCCTCGGATCACGAAACGGTTTCGGGCAAATCGAACATCAGACTTCACAGCAGTCCCACCGAGTGGCTACCGTGCTCGGCACTGCCCGGACGGAAGGAGTGGCCTGCCTTGGCTTCCCACCGAAAGCCGCGGACCCGGATCCTGGAGTCGCCGGCGGGGCGTCGTACCGCCGTCGGCGTCGGCTCCGCGGCCCTGGCCTCCGCGACGCTTCTCACCCAGGAAGCCGGCGCGACCCCGGCCGAGCGGTCGATCGAGGACGTGCAGAAGGAAGTCGACCACCTCTACCACGAGGCGGAGCGGGCCACCGAGCGCTACAACGGCGCCAAGGAGCAGACCTCGCAGCAGCGCGGCCGCGTCGAGCAGCAGCTCGACGAGGTGGCCAAGGAGACCGCGCGGCTCAACGAGTCGCGGCGCGAGCTGGGCCGCCTCGCCGCCGCCCAGTACCGCACCGGCGGCATCACGCCCACCGCGACCTTCATGCTCGCGCCGGACCCGCAGACCTACTTCGACCAGGCGCACCTCATGGAGCGGCTGACGAACCGCGAGCAGGCCGCGGTCGACCAGTTCCAGGTGCGCCAGGCCAAGGCCAACACGAAGCGCGCGGCGGCGCAGGAGAGCCTGAAGGACCTCACCGAGTCGCAGGAGCAGCTCCGGGACTCCAAGAAGGAGGTCCAGACGAAGCTGTCCGACGCGCGCAAGGTGCTGGACCGGCTCACCGAGGAGGAGAAGCAGCGCCTCGCCGAGCTGGAGCGCAAGCGCGAGGAGGAGGCGCGGCGCAAGGCCGAGGAGGCCGCGCGCCAGGCGGAGTTGGAGCGGCAGCAGCAGGCGGAGCAGGAGCGCCGCGAGCAGGAGCAGCGCGAGCAGGAGCAGGCCCAGGAGGAAGAGCAGCAGGAGGAGCCGCCGCCCGCGGACACCGGCGCCACGAAGTCGGAGAAGGTGCTGGCGTTCGCCGAGGCGCAGCTGGGCAAGCCGTACGTGTGGGGGGCCACCGGCCCGGACTCGTACGACTGCTCGGGCCTGACCCAGGCCGCCTGGCGCGAGGCGGGCATCTCCCTGCCGCGGACGACCTACGACCAGGTCAACGCGGGCACGCAGGTGGCCAAGGCGGATCTGCAGCCCGGCGACCTGGTCTTCTTCTACGACGACATCAGCCACGTCGGGATCTACGTGGGCAACGGGCAGATGATCCACGCCTCCAAGCCGGGCGACGACGTGAAGTACGAGTCGATCGACTACATGCCGTTCCACAGCGGCGTGCGCCCGGCCTGACGGCAGGGCGCACGGGGGGACAGAGGGCCGGAGTGCCGGGCCGGCCTCAGGTCCAGGTGGTGGCGATGAAGATGTTGGCCATGGTCAGGAGCCCGATCGCGAGGAAGTAGCCCTTCGCGACGCGCTCTTCCGCCCGCTTGAGGTAGACCATGACGAGGATCGCGATCAGGACCACGCTCTTGACGGTGAGCTTCGTGTGGTTCAGTTCCACGTCATCGGCCTCGTTGAGGCCGGTGAGGATGAATCCGGTGACCAGCATGACCAGCGCGCCGTGCACCATCGCGGGCACGATGCGCACGTCACCCGTCTTCAACGACTTCAACTGGGTGAGCCAGCCGCCCAGCAGCGCGGCGACACCGATGACGTGCGTGGCGACGAAGACGTTAATGAGTACATCCATGGGCGCGAGCGTAGCGGTCCGTAACAGACAGCCGTCATGGGGGTGACCGCTTCCGGCACATCGGTCACAGATCCCAACCCGCAGCCCAGCCGGTCGTGTTCATGCGATCACAACCTGTCACCATCGGGCAGGTCCGGTAAGTCTCTTTCATCCCCTCCTCTTGCGCCGCGCCCTCGGCTTAGCGTCTCCGCTCAGGTGGTCGGCTCCTCACCGCCGCCCGTGTCACCGGCGCGGCAGCCGGCCACCTCCGCCGAGAGCCGGCGGCGGCCCGCTCCCCCGTGCGGGCCGCCGCCGGACCGCAAGAAAGGGGTGAACGCCCGCGTGGCGTCTCACAGCAAGGCCGCGGCCGGCAGGGCCACGGCCCGTACCGCCGGGGTGATCGCCCTCGTCGGCGCCGCCACCGTCAGCGCACTCGGCGGCTTCGCCCGAGCCGACCCGCAGCCGACCCGGGCGGAGGTCGAGGCGAAGGTCGACCGGCTCCACCACGAGGCCGAGGAGGCCGTCGAGGAGTACAACGGCGTCGCGGAGAAGGCGGACCGTACGGAACGGGCCCTGGACGACCTCCGCGACGAGGCCGCCCGCAAGACCGCGCGGCTCAACGACGCGCGCGACGCGCTCGGCTCCTTCGCCACCGCCCAGTACCGCAGCGGCACCGCCGACCCCACCGTGCAGCTCGCCCTCTCCGCCGAGCCGGAGGACTACCTGAGCCGCGCCGCGCTGCTCGAACGGGTCGGCAACCGGCAGGCCGCCGCGCTCGAAGGCGTCGGACGGCAGCTCCAGGAGGTGGAGCAGGTGCGGACGAAGGCCGACGACCGGCTGGCGGAGCTCACGGACGCGCGGGCGGAGCTGAAGCGGCGCAAGAGCGCGATCGAGGGCAAGCTCGCCGAGGCCCGCCGGCTGCTCGACACCCTCACCGCCGAGCAGCGCGACGCCGTCCTCGGCACCGACGGGCACGGCGGCGCGGGCGGCGCGGCGGGCGACCGGGCGGCGCGCGACGCCGCGCGCGGGCCGGTGCAGGCGCCCAACGCCCGCGCCGCGCGCGCCGTGTCGTACGCCCAGGGCGCGGTCGGCAGCCCGTACATCTGGGGCGCCGTAGGACCCGGCTCCTTCGACTGCTCGGGCCTCACGCAGGCCGCCTGGGGCGCCGCCGGCGTCTCCCTGCCCCGTACGACCTACACCCAGGCCGCCGCGGGCACCACCGTCCCGCGCTCCGCACTCGCGCCCGGGGACCTGGTCTTCTACTACTCCGGCCTCACCCACGTCGGCATCTACGCGGGCGGCGGCCAGATCATCCACGCGCCCCGCCCGGGCGCGACCGTGCGCTACGCCCCGGTGGACTCGATGCCGTTCGTGACAGCGGTACGCCCCGCCTGACCGTGCGGGGACGCGGGGGGGCGGGAGCGGTCCGCCGGTCGGTCAGACCAGCCGGCGGGCCGTCGCCCAGCGCGTCAGCTCGTGCCGGTTCGACAGCTGGAGCTTGCGCAGCACCGCCGAGACATGCGATTCGACGGTCTTGACGGAGATGTAGAGCTGCTTCGCGACCTCCTTGTACGCGTACCCGCGTGCGATCAGCCGCAGCACCTCCCGCTCCCGCTGCGTCAGCCGGTCCAGGTCCTCGTCCACCGGCGGCGCGTCCGTCGACGCGAAGGCGTCGAGGACGAAGCCGGCGAGCCGCGGCGAGAAGACCGCGTCGCCCTCGGACACCCGGAAGATCGCGTCGACGAGGTCGGTACCGGTGATGGTCTTCGTCACGTACCCGCGGGCGCCGCCGCGGATGACGCCGATGACGTCCTCCGCCGCGTCCGACACCGACAGCGCCAGGAAGCGCACCGGCGCCTCGCCGCTCGGCGACTCCCCCATCATCCCGGAGCAGCGGCGCAGCACCTCGACGCCGCCGCCGCCCGGCAGGTGCACGTCGAGCAGCACGACCTCGGGGCGGGTGGCGGTGATGACCGTCACGGCCTGCTCCACGTCCGCCGCCTCGCCGACGACCTCGACGCCGGTCTCGTCCGTCACCCCGATCTCCGCCTGCACCCCGGCCCGGAACATGCGGTGGTCGTCGACGAGGACGACCCGCACCCGGCGGCCCTCCTCCCGGCCCGCGCCGCCCGTCCCGGTCCCGGGCGCCGGGGTCCCGGCCGCCCGGCTCCCCGCCGCCGGCGTCCCGCCCGCTGCGTCGTCCGTCATCGTCCGCTCCTCACTGCGCCCACCGTGTCCGCGTACGCCTCACTCGGCGCGCTCCATCTCCAGCTCCACCTCGGTGCCCCCGCCCGCCGGCGTGCGCAGCCGGGCGGTGCCGCCGTTGCGCTCCATCCTGCCGATGATGGACTCGCGTACGCCCATTCTGTCGGCCGGGACCGCGTCCGGGTCGAAGCCGGGACCGCGGTCCTTCACCGAGATGAAGACCTGCCGCCCCTCGACCTCCGCGAAGACCTGCACCGGCCCCGCCCCGCCACCGTACTTGGCCGCGTTGACCATCGCCTCACGCGCGGCCTGCAACTGCGCACCCAGCTTGTCGTCCAGCGGGCAGTCGCCGACGCACACCACCTCCACCGGCACCCCGTGGTGGTCCTCCACCTCCGCCGCCGTTCTGCGCACCCCTTCGGCGAGCGTCCCGGGACCCGCCCCCTCGTCCTCGTCCTTGCCGGTCCCCTCCGGCTTGTACAGCCAGGTGCGCAGCTCCCGCTCCTGCGCGCGGGCCAGCTTGCGCACCTCGCCGGCGTTGTCGGCGTTGCGCTGGATCAGCGTGAGGGTGTGCAGCACGGAGTCGTGCACGTGGGCGGCGACCTCGGCGCGCTCCTGCGCCCGGATGCGCATCAGCCGCTCCTCGGAGAGGTCCTGCACCATCCGTACGAGCCAGGGCCCCGCCAGCAGCGCCACGCCCACCAGCACCGCGAGCGACGCCTGCACGACGGCGCCGATGTGCCGCGTGGAGCCCTGCATGATGAAGATCGCACTGACGCCCGCGCCGACCAGCAGCACCCCGGCGGCGCCGCGGGCGAGCGGCAGGAACTTCGTCCGCTTCGTGACCGCCGCCCACTTCGCCCGCCGCGCGTTGTCCGCCTGCCGCCACACCAGGGCCACACCGGCGCCGATGAGCAGCAGCGGCCACACGAAGGCGTTGGAGCGGCCCAGGTCGAGGCTGCCGGCGAAGATGGCGGCGCCGATGAGCAGGGCGAGGAGGGCGAGCAGCTGCCCCTTGTCGGGCTTGCGGAGCCGCTTGCGCCCGTCGGCGTCGACGTCCACGAGCGGCTTCTCCGCCCGGCCGCCCTGGCCGAGCGGGACGACGAACCAGAAGACCGCGTACACCAGCACGCCCAGGCCGTTGGCCATGAGCAGGCCGAGGAAGACGATGCGCACCCACGACACCGGCAGGCCGAGGTGCCCGGCGAGCCCGCGCGCGACGCCGCCGAGCCAGCGCCCGTCGGCGCTGCGGTACAGCCGCCGGATGGGCCGCTCGTACGGGTCGTACGGGCCGCCGGGCGGAGCGGTGCCCTCGGGAGCGGGCGCGGCGGTCGGGGCGGTCATGCCATGCATCGTCACACGGGCGGGGCGGCCCTGGCATCAGGGTTGGCCCCCCATCGGTCCCCGGAGGATTTCAGGGTGGGCTCGGGGTAGTCCCGCCTCCCGCGCCGCGGCGGCGTCCGCCACCATGGACCCATGACGGACACGAGCCCCGGCGCACACCCGGGTGACGACCCGGGTGCGCGGGACGCGGAGCCCGGCTCCGCGGCCGGACCGGCGCCCGGCCCTCCCGAGGGCGCCCCCGCCCGGCCGCGGCTGCGGCGCAGCCGCCGCTACAAGGTCGTCGGCGGCGTCTGCGGCGGCCTCGGCCAGTACTTCGGCATGGACCCCGTCATCTTCCGCGTCGTCCTCGGCGTGCTCACCGCCACCGGCGGCCTCGGCCTCGTCGCGTACGGCTTCGCCTGGCTGCTGATGCCGCTGGACGGCGAGGACGACAGCGAGGGCCGCCGGCTGCTCTCCGGCCGGGTCGAGGGCTCGGCGCTGACGGCGCTGCTCTTCGCCATCGTCGGCTGCGGCCTGTTCCTGTCCGTGCTGAACTCCACGGACACCCACTTCTTCGCCGCGCTGCTGATCCTCTGCCTCGGCGGCGCCGCCTACTGGTCGCACCACCGCCGCGCGGCCGAGGAACTGGCCGCCGACGGCGTCCCCGTGGACGACGCCACCGCCCACGCGGTGGCCGACGCCCCGCCGGAGACGGCGCCGCCGCCCGTGCCGTACTCCCCGTCCTGGTGGCGCGACCCGCTCACCAAGGACGGCGACTTCCCGCCCTACCTCTGGGGCCCCGACGACGGCGAGGACGCCGACGACGCGGCCGCGGGCAGCCCGCCCGGGGCCGGCTTCCGGGCGCAGAAGGCGCCGCCCGGCGACGGCCGGGGCGAGCAGGAGGCGGCCGGCATCGGCGGCTGGACGTTCCTCGCCGCCGCCGGGACCTGCGCCGTCGTCATCAGCGCCACCTGGGGCGCGGAGCCGCTGGGCACCACGCTGGCGTTCGGCCTCGGCAGCGCGCTGGCCGTCTTCGGCGCGGGCTTCACGGTCAGCGCCTGGCTCGGCCGCACCGGCGGCGGCACCGCCTTCTGGGCGCTGCTGACGACCGTCCTGCTGGCCGTCGCGCTGTGGCTGCCGGACACCATCACGGCCGACTGGGGCGAGCGGAACTGGCGCCCGGCGGCGGCCGCGGACGTACGCGACCGGTACGAGCTGGGCAGCGGCGAGGCCGTGCTCGACCTCACCCGGCTCGATCTCGGCAGGGGCGACCGGGTCGAGACCGCGGCCCAGGTGGGCCTGGGCCAGCTGTCGGTGCGGGTCCCCGACGACGTACGGGTGGAGCTGCGCTCCCAGGTCGACATCGGCGACATGCAGCTGCCGCCCACCACGCGCACCGAGGACCCGGGCGACGGCGGCGACATCGACGTCTCGCCGGGGCAGGAGCGGGCCACGGTGCTGGAGCCCGTGAGCGGCGGGTCCGGGGGCCCGAAGGGGACGCTGGTGCTGGACCTGACGGTCTCGATCGGCCAGCTGGAGGTCCAGCGTGCGGCGTCATAGGTTCGAGCCCGCGAAGCTCGTCGCGGGCCTGGTGCTGCTCTGCGGCGCCGTGTTCGCCCTGCTCGACGCGGCCGACGCGCTGCGGCAGCCGGACTGGGTGCCGCTGGCCGTGGTGCCGCCGGGGCTGGCGCTGGCCGGCCTGGTCGCCGCCGTCGGCTACGGCGCGCGCCGCGCCCGCCGGCGGGCGCGGGAGGCGCGCGCGGCGGCGCAGGCGCGGGATGCGGAGGCGGCGGCGGGCGCGGACCTGGGCGGGCTGCCGATGGACGAGCTGCGCGGGACGTACGACGCGCGGTTCGGTGCCCGGGACGGGAACGCCCCGGGCGCGCACGAGTGGGACGCGGACGGGTCGGACGCGGACAGGTCGGGTGCGGACGGAGCGGGTGCGGACGGGTCGCGTGCGGACGGGTCGGGCGGTGGCTCCGGAGGCCGGCGGGCCCGCTGACGACGGGGCGGTACGCGCGCTAGGCGAAGAGCTGCTGGCCCTTGCGGCGGCGGCGCACCGAGAGCACCGCGTCCAGCGACCAGTAGGGCGCTCCCGCCATGATCAGCGGAATCCACGCCACCATGTACGGCAGGTCCTGGCCGTAGTAGTACGGGTCCGCCGACCAGCTCATCGTGAACCACAGCGTCATCGAGAGCAGCGCCCCGCCGGCCGCGGCGAGCCGCGCCCACAGCCCGGCGAGCGTGCCGAGCCCCACCGCGATCTCACCGAGCGAGATCGCGATCCCGAACCCCGTCGGCGCCTGCTGCGCCAGGTCCACCAGCGCCGGGATGGCCACGTCGGGCAGCGTGTCCAGGGTGTCGTGCAGCGAGCCGGGGCCGCTGGAGTCGAGGAACACGTCATCGGTGAGCTTGTCGAACCCCGCGTAGACGAACGTGAAGCCGAGGAAGATCCGCAGCGGCAGGAGCGCGAACCGCGCCGCGGCGGCCCGCAGCCCGCCGGGCGGCTCCCCCTGGGGCACCCTCCCGAGAACGCCGGTGCCGGACGCTTGGTCCTGTGCCATGTGTAGTCCGCCTCTCCTGCCGTGGACCGTGCCGGTGATCGCCCCGGCGCCGATACTTCATGTGTGGGAGGGGATACGTAAAGCGGTTCGTGAACGCTCAACCGGATCGGGTCGTTCGCGTCCGCTCAGTCGACGATGTCGAGCAGGTACGGGGCGGACTCCGCACCCCCCGCGGTGACGACCCGCAACTCCGTGCGGCCCGGCTCCACGTCCACCGGCACCGGGACGGTCAGCCGGGTGGCGGCGGGGTTGGCGAAGCCGCCGGGCACGGGGACCAGCGGTACGTGCACGTGGACGGCGCCGATCCGCACGACCACGCGCGCCAGCAGCTCCGGCGACTCGGCGCCGGGCGGCACGAAGCCGGTGCCCCGAACCTCGATGTCGTCGCCGGTACGGATCGCGGTGTGCAGGTCGCCGGGCTCGCGGACCCGGACGACGGAGAGCACCGCGGGCCGCCCGCCGTCGACGAGCCGGGCCGCCAGGTGCACCGCCGCGCTCACCGCGACCAGCGCGGCGACGCCCCACGGCAGCCCCGGCAACTCCTCGGGGCGGCGGCCGAGTTGCACCAGGGCGAAGAGCAGGGCGGCGGCGGAGACGACGACGTACTGGACGTCGACCGCGGCGGCGCGGCCCGCGTCGTCGGTGAGCAGGTCCGCGGCGCGGGGGCGGCCGGCGCGGGTCTTGGTCAGGCCGCCGCTGCGCAGCCGGTACGCCACGACGGCGCGGGCGCCGAGGGCGGCGGCCCACGCGGCGGCGACGGTGACGACGAGCCCGGCGGCGCCGCCCGTGCCGGCGCCGGTCGCGGACCAGCCGAGTCCGTCGAGGAGCCGGTCGCGGGCGGCGGAGCCGTCGGCCAGGGCCAGCGCGAGGGCGAGGTGCAGCAGGGCGTACCCGGCGAGCAGCGTCCAGGCGCCGGCCACCGCGCGGCCGGTCGACAGCCGGCCGTCCTCGCCGACGACGGGGGCGAGGAGCCCACCGCGGGCCCGGTTCAGCCACGCGGCACCGGCCAGCAGGCCGGCGGTGAGCACGGCGGCGAGCAGCGCCGCGGTACGGGCCCGGGTCCAGCCGGGTCCGAGGGCGGTGAGCCCGACGACGAGCAGGAGGCCGAGCAGGCCGGCGCCGATGACGTACAGGCTGCGCCGCCACAGCGACGCCAGCCACGTCTCGCCGGCGGCGGCGTCGCGCTCGGCGAGGGTGTCGGCGGAGCGGGCCAGTTCGTCGGAGACCCACTGGCGGGAGGCGCCGGGCGAGTAGGCGACGCCGGCGGGCACGCCTTCGCCGGCGGCGAAGCCGTCGCGGCGCCGGGCGAACTCGACGGCGGGGTCGGGGGTTTCGGGGGCGGGTTCGGACCCGGTGGCGGAGGCGGCGGTCGCGGCACCGGACGCGGGCGTCGCAGCCGCGGACGCAGCAGACGGGGGCGTCGCGGCACCGGACCCGGCAGAGGCGTCACCGGACCCGGCCGTTTCGCTGCCGGAGGGGTGCGGGACGCGGGCACCCACCGGTGACCCGGGGGCAACCCCGGACGGCTGGTCACCGGGCGTATCGCTCTCCCCGCCCGACCGCGTACCGCCGGATTCCCCCGATCCGCCACCGGGCCGGGTACCCGTGGCACCGGACCCCGTACCGCCCGCGGCGCCCGCCGCAGGCGGCCCCGTGTGGTCTCCCCCCGCTTCCACCGCCACCTGGTGCCCCCTTGACCGCAAGCCGTACATGTGATGAGAGCGAATTCTGCCCTACCGGCGGCCCGCCGGAGCCGTCGGGCCGCTCACTCCCACTCGATCGTCCCCGGCGGCTTCGAAGTGACGTCGAGAACCACGCGGTTGACGTCCGGCACCTCGTTGGTGATCCGCGTCGAGATCCGCGCCAGCACGTCGTACGGGAGCCGCGACCAGTCCGCCGTCATCGCGTCCTCCGACGACACCGGCCGCAGCACCACCGGGTGCCCGTAGGTGCGCCCGTCGCCCTGCACGCCCACCGACCGCACGTCGGCGAGGAGCACCACCGGGCACTGCCAGATGTCGCGGTCGAGCCCGGCCGCCGTCAGCTCCTCGCGGGCGATGGCGTCGGCCTCGCGCAGCAAGTCGAGCCGGTCCTTCGTGACCTCGCCGACGATGCGGATGCCGAGCCCGGGGCCCGGGAACGGCTGGCGCTGGACCATCGCCTCGGGCAGCCCCAGCTCCTTGCCGACCATCCGGACCTCGTCCTTGAAGAGCCGCCGCAGCGGCTCGACCAGCTCGAAGTCCAGGTCCTCCGGCAGTCCGCCGACGTTGTGGTGGGACTTGATGTTCGCGGTGCCGGTGCCGCCGCCGGACTCCACGACGTCCGGGTAGAGCGTCCCCTGGACGAGGAAGCGCACCGACGCCCCGGACCTCCCGGCCGCGGCCACGATCTCGGCCTGCGCCTGCTCAAAGACCCGGATGAACTCCCGGCCGATGATCTTCCGCTTCTGCTCGGGGTCGGACACTCCGGCCAGCGCGGTGAGGAACCGCTCGGCCGCGTCGACGACCTTGAGCTGCACGCCGGTCGCGGCCACGAAGTCCTTCTCGACCTGCTCGGACTCGCCCTTGCGCATCAGCCCGTGGTCGACGTAGACGCAGGTGAGCCGGTCCCCGATGGCCCGCTGGACGAGCGCGGCGGCCACCGCAGAGTCCACCCCGCCGGACAGCGCGCAGATCGCCTGCGCCTCGCCGACCTGCTCGCGGATGGCGGCGACGGACTCCTCCACGACGTTGGCGGTCGTCCAGGTGGGGGCGAGGCCGGCACCGCGGTAGAGGAAGTGCTCCAGGACGAGCTGGCCGTGGGTGGAGTGCATGACCTCCGGGTGGTGCTGTACGCCGTAGAGCTTCCGCTCGTCGTCCTCGAACGCGGCGACGGGCACGCCCTCGGTCGACGCGGTGACCGTGAAGCCCGCGGGGGCGGCCGAGCAGGCGTCGCCGTGGGACATCCAGACGTTCTGCCGCTCGGGGGTGCCCTCGAAGAGGGTCGAGTCGGGGCGGGAGACGCTCAGCCCCGTACGCCCGTACTCGCGGCTCCCGGTGTTGTCCACCGTGCCGCCGAGGGCCTGGGCCATGAGCTGGAAGCCGTAGCACATGCCGAAGACGGGCACGCCGGCGGTGAAGATCGCCGGGTCGATGCCGGGGGCGTTCTCCGCGTACACCGAGGAGGGGCCGCCGGAGAGGATGATCGCCTGGGGCTTCTTCGCCAGGATCTCCGGCACCGGCATCGTGTGCGGCACGATCTCGCTGTAGATCCGGGCCTCGCGCACGCGGCGCGCGATGAGCTGGGCGTACTGGGCACCGAAGTCCACGACGAGAACGGTGTCGGGGGTCGCTGAGGTCACTGCTGCGGCCTTCCGGCGGTGGGAGAGGAGATACCGCCGAGTCTATCGGCTGCGGCGTCTCACCATGCGGGCCGCCTTTGTCCACCCGGGGTCCGGGGTGAATACTTGCGGCCATGCGCACGCAGAGCTTCCTCTTTACCTATGGCGACCGGCCCGTCCGGCTGCCATGGTCGTGCGCTTGAGCTGACAAGCGACTTCCCAGGCGCCCCGGGCCGGCAGGCCCGGGGCGCGCTGCGTTTGCCGCCGCCGGGCGGCGGGCTCCGGGGCCGTACCCCAGGAGCGACGAATGAACGCGACCCAGTCGACCGACCGCACCCCGGCCCCCGCGGCGGCCGGCACCACGGACCGGACCGGCGCACGCACGGACGAGGCGGCGACGGAGATCACGGACGCCCGCGAGCGGATCGACGACCTGGACACCCGGATCATCGCGCTGGTCGAGGAACGGATGGCGGTCTCGGCCGGCATCCAGAAGGCCCGCATCGCCTCGGGCGGCCGCCGCGTGAACCTCTCCCGCGAAATGGAGATCCTCGCCCGCTACCGCGACCGCCTGGGCCGCCCGGGCACGACCCTGGCGATGACCCTCCTGGAACTCAGCCGCGGCCGGGTGTGACGCCCCTCCACCCAGGTGCTCCGCGCACGACGGCCCCGGAGCACCGGGTGGGGCTCACCGCCACGCGTCACCACCCGAATCGGCGACCACAGCCCACACCGCCTTGCCGACCCGCTCCCGCTCGACCACGCCCCACCGGGACGCCAATGCCTGGACCAGGAGCAACCCGTAGCCCCCGGACTCGTCCGGCACGCGCGGCACCGGCCACACGCCCGAGGCGTCGTGCACCTCGATGCGCACGGCGCCGTCCTGCCGCACGAAGCGGGTCTGGATCTCCCTGCCCGTCGGCACCCGGGCATGCACGACGGCGTTCGTCACCAACTCCGACACCACCAGCACGGCCGACTCCTCGATCCCGGCCATCCCCCACCCGGCCAGGGCCTTACGCAACTGAGCTCGTGCCAGCCCCACGCACCTGGGATGCCGACGCCACTGCCACTTCATCACGTGCATGTCAGGAATGCCCGCCTGATCGGTCGCCCTACTCGGCATCTGCCATCGCCTCAAAGCTGGTACTCGGTCGACTGCTGTGGACATGCCGCACAGTGGCATTACCACTGGTCGCATTTCGATACCGCCCGCGTCCCTCCTTCACTCTTTTCGGTATCTTCATGTATCTTCCGGGTCTCATCCGGAGTATCGTGAGGAGCCCCGAGCGGCCAGGAACGAGGCAGCCCATGGGCGAAGAAGTGCTGACCATCAAGACTCTGATCCAGCAGCGCCACCTCAGCTACGCGGGCTTCTGCCAGGAATGGGAGAAGGTCGCGAAAGGGATTGACAGAAGATTGAGCGGCAGCCACCCTGGACATGCCCAGTTCTACCGGTGGTTAAAGGGAGATCTCCGGAGCGGAAAGCCTCGCACTGACTCTTGCAGGGTCCTTGAGATCATGTTCCCCGGCTGGACGGTCGACGAGCTTTTTGCTCCCTATCGCGAAAAAGCGTCGGACGACCAGCAGCAACCTCCCGGCCAGGGGAATCGACACCTTGACCTGACAGGCGTCTACATGTCCCGATCACAGCTCCTGTCCGAGGTCCCGCTTTACGAAATGATCGAAACCGCCTCCCTCGTCCGGACAAGCGGGCTCTCCCTCAACCTTTTCATCCAGCACTACCCGGACGCGCAGATTCGCCGCTTGATCGAGTCCGGCACACGGTTTCAGTTACTCTTCCTGGATCCGGGCAGCGACGCCATGAAGGTCCGCGAGCGCGAGGAAGGTTACGACATCAGATTCCTGGCCGGCCTCACCGAGATCAACCTGAGGATCGCGCAGGAACGCGTGCGGTCCCTTCTGGAGGCAGATAAACGCGATCGAGTCGAGATCGGCGTCTCGAACGAGACCCTCAGGTTCAACATCACCCTCATCGATGACACGACCGGGGTGATCCAGCCTTATCTTCCGCAAGCCCGCGGGGTGGATTCTCCGACCTTTCTGGTCGAGCGCAGGGCGCACGGCGGTGAGCTTTTCCATACGTACGAGCAGATCTTCACCTCACTCTGGGATCGAGCGACACCCCTATGACCGAGCTTGCCGATCTGCTCGAAATCGCCGACGGCGCCGTCGAGCTCGCCAAGTCCATCATCGTCAGCCGCGACCCCGGCGAGATCACCGCCAAAGGTGACCGCGACATGGCGTCCGAGGTCGACTTCGCCGTCGAGGCGGCGGTGCGTGAGTATCTGGCCGGTCTGACTCCGGAGATCGCCTTCCTGGGCGAGGAGGAAGGGAAGTCTCCGCAGGAAGGGCGGTTCATGTGGGCTCTGGATCCGGTTGACGGGACTGCGAATTTTGTGCGAGGCATTCCACTCTGCTGTGTCTCTCTGGGGCTCTTCGACGGCAAGCGCTGCATACTCGGCGTCGTCGACCTGCCCTTCATGGATTCCCGGTACCACGCAGTCGAAGGCGGCGGCGCATACTGCGGATCGAGAAGGATCCACGCGAGCGGCACCACCGACTTGAGCGCAGCCATCGTGTCCATCGGGGACTACGCCGTCGGCACGGACGCGCGGGTGCGCAACGAGTTGCGGTTGGCGATCACCGGACGGCTTGCGGGGCGGGTTCAGCGGGTCCGTATGTGGGGGACCGCAGCCCTGGATCTGGTCTGGGTTGCGGAAGGGAAGACCGACGCGTGCGTCATCTTGTCCAACAACCCCTGGGACACCTCGGCGGGCGTCGTGATCGCGCGCGAGGCCGGTGCGCGGGTCGTGTCCGCGTCCGGAAGCCCGCACGACATCGACTCGGGCGAGACCATCGCCGTGACGCCGGGGGTGCTTTCCCAGATCGTTCCCCTGGTCCAGGAGCAGTGAGCCGAATCCCTCAGGGTGAAAGGAGATTCGTGGACGTCGAGGAAGGCCGTATCTTTCGCGAGGCGTGGATCGCGGGTGTCAGGAAGCACTACCCCGGCGAGCCGAAGCCCGGGTACGTCACCCCGTGGGAGGAGACCCCGGACTGGGAGCGGGAGGCCGCGGCGGCCGTGTGTCGGCAGGTGCGGGAGTTCGTCAGGGTTTCGGGCGGCAGCACGGTTCGGCTGAGCCGGGAGCAGCGGGGGCGTTTCGTCGCCACCTGCTGGATTGCGCAGATCCATCACCGCATCGAGGACCCGAAGCCGGGTTACGTGGCGGACTGGTCCGAGCTTCCCGCGTGGCAGCGGGAGACGGACGCGGACATCTTCGACGCCGTCGAGAGGGCGACCAGCCCGTAGCCGGACGCTCGGCCGGGGCGCGGTGGCCGGGCTTCCGGATCGGGCGGTGGCCCGGCGTCGGGATGCCGGGGTGGTTCAGCGGGGTGCGGACAATACTGCCGCCAGGCCTTCTTGTAGATCCTTGACGAAAAGCTCGGGGACTTCCAGCGACGGGAAGTGCCCCCCGCTTTCGGGCAGGCTCCATCGGACGATCCGGCGGTATCGCTCCTGCGCCCAGGGGCGCGGGCACTTCTCGACGTCGCGGGGATAGCCGGTAATGGCCGACGGGACGTCGACCCGGAGTTCGGGGTCGAGCGAGTTGTGGCTTTCGTAGTAGATGCGGGCCGCCGATGCGCCGGTCCGGGTCAGCCAGTACAGGGTGACGTCGTCGAGGATGCGGTCCCTGGAAATCGTCTCGAACGGGCTGTCCTCGGTGTCCGACCACTCGGCGAACTTGTCGAGGATCCACGCGAGAAGCCCGACCGGTGAGTCGACCAGCGAGTAGCCGATGGTCTGCGGCCGGGTCGCCTGCTGCTTCGCGTACCCCGCGCGGTGGCGCCAGAAATCGCGGGTTTCCTCGGCCCATGTGCGCTCTTCCGCCGTCAGACCGTCCGTCGTCAGACCGGGCGGTCCCTCCGCGAAGGTCGTGTGGATGCCGAGGACGTGCGCCGGGAACCTGCCGCCGAGGACCGTGGTGATGTTGCCGCCCCAGTCGCCGCCGTGGGCCGCGAACTCGGGGTAGCCCAGCCTTCCCATCAGCTCCACCCAGGCGCCCGCGATCTTTTCTGTTCCCCACCCGGTAGTGGCCGGCCTGTCGCTGTAGCCGAAGCCCGGTAGCGACGGGACCACGACGTGGAAGGCCGGCGTGTCCACGTCTTTCGGATCCGCCAGCTCGTCCACCACGTCGATGAACCGCACGATGCTGTCCGGCCAGCCGTGCGTCAGGATCAGGGGAACGGCATCCGCGCGCGCGGATCGCCGGTGCAGGAAGTGGATTCCCAGGTCGTCGATGGTCGTACGGAACTGGCCGATCCGGTCGAGGCGTTCTTCGAACGACCGCCAGTCGTACCCGGTGCGCCAGTAGTTCACGACGTCGACGAGGTCGGCGAGCGGAACGCCCTGTGCCCACCGGCCAGGGCCGGGTGCGGCCCCACGGACCGTCTCGGCCTCCGGCAGCCTCGCCGCGGCCAGTCGCGCACGCAGATCGTCGAGGTCGGCGTCGGCCGCACGGGCTTGGAATGCTTGCACGTCGTGACGTGGACGAGGCATGAGACCTCCTGGCCATCGGAACCGGCTGTGGGGGAACCGTAACCCCGGACCTGGTGGATGCGGGAAGGGAGGACCGACGCGGGCGTCAGCCGGGACAGCCCTCCTCCGGCTGGACCACGATGCCGCCGAAGCGGGCTTCGTCGGCCCTCGGCCCGCCCCGGCCGCGGCCCCCGCCGGCCGGGGCGACGAGGGCCGGGCAGCGTTCGCTACTTCGTGCCGGCTACGCCGATCACGTGGCCCTCGGGGTCGGTGAAACGGCCGACCACCAGGGTTCCGGGGGTTCCTTCGGGGCCCATGACGCGTCTGCCGCCGAGGCTTTCGGCCTTCTGGAGGGCCGCTTCCACGTCGGGGACCCCTACGTAGAACAGGACGCGCCCTTCGTAGCCCTCGCCGCCGCCGACGCCGCCGTTGATCCCGCCGTCCGTCGTGCTGCCGTCCACGAAGCCGTAGTTGCCGGGCTGGGAGACGGCCTCGGTGGCGGCGTCGCCGACCCCGAACTCCCACCCGAACAGTTCTCCGTAGTAGGTCCGGAGCCTCGCCGGGTCGCGTCCGATGACCTCGAAGTGCACCACGGGGTTTCCCATGGGGTGTCCTTTCTGTGCTGATTGCCGGGTCGTCAATCATCGACCCGGGTCAGCGGCGAAAGTCATCGGTCAGGCGTTGTCCAGCAGTGCGGCTATCTCCGTGAAGCCGCGGTTGTTCGCGTGCTGGAGCGGGGTCACGCCGTCCTTGTCGGCGATGTCCGGGTCCGCGTCGGCGGCCAGGAGGAGGGCGACGATCTCCTGGTGGTCCTTGCCGCCGTCGCCGAGGATCACCGCTTCGAGGAGCGCGGTCCAGCCGAGGTCGTTGACGTGGTTCACGTCCATGTCCGTGTGCTCAGTGATCCAGCGGACGTACGCGACGTGGCCGCGTTCCGAGGCCGGGATCAGCGACGTGCCGCCGAAGCGGTTGGTGAGGGTCAGGTCCGGGGCGCGGTCGCCGGACCTGAGGAGCCGGCCCATCTCCGCGCTGCCGGTGACGCCGGTGACGAGCCAGGCGCTGTCGCTGCGGTCGTCCTGGGCGTCGGGGTCGGCGCCGGCGGCGACGAGGGGGCGGGCGGCGTCGACGTGGTCGCCGAGGGCGGCGAGGAGGAGCGGGGTGCGGCGGTTGTCGTCGCGGGCCTCCACGCGGGCGCCGGCGTCGAGCGCGGCGCGTACGGCGTCGGCGTCGCCGCGCTCGGCGGCGTCGAGCAGGTCGCGGTCCCGGGCGGGGTCCCGGGGGGTGTCGCGGGGTGCAGGGCTGTCGGACACGGGGCCTCCCGGGGTGGCGGAGTCGGCGGGGGTCGAGCGGGCGGGGGCCGGGGCGGCGGAGGACGTGCCGGAGTCCGGTTCGCCGTCCGAAGCGCAGCCGGCCACGGCGACGAGCGCCACCAGCACGGCGCCGGCCGCCGCCCCGCCGCCGCGCATGCCGCGGCGGCGGGCGGACGGGGCGTAGGGGCGCCGGGGCATCAGTGGTCCAGTGCGGCGACGCCGGCTTCCGCGTACGCCTCGTCCTGGGCGCCACTCGGCGCGCCGGCCACGCCGATGCCCGCGATCGGGGCGTCGTTCGCCTGCACCGGGGCGCCCCCGGCCAGGAACAGGGTGCCCGGGATGTCCTTCAGCGTCGGGGCGTCGTCCAGCCGCTCGACGAGGTCGGAGGTGGGCGCGTTCCAGGAGACGGCGGTGTACGCCTTGCGCTCCGCCGATTCGTACGACTGCGGGCCCGCGCCGTCGCCGCGGAGCGTGACGACGGTGTTGCCGTTGCGGTCGACGACCGCGACCGACACCCGCTGGCCGTCCTTCTCGGCCGCCTTCAGCGCGGCCTGCGCGGCCTCCAGCGCGGCGTCGTCGGTCAGGTGGCGGGTGGTGGTCAGGTCCTTGCCGCCGACTCCGGCCTTCGCCGGGGCCGCCGCGGCCGGGGCCGCCGCCGATGCCGCCGCCGGCTCCGCCGTCGCGGTCGTGGCGACGCCGAGGACGCTGCCGCCGACGACCGCGGTCGCGGCGGCGCCGGTCAGGACACGGGCGCGGATCGAGAGCTTCTTCATGGTGGGCGTTCCTCCGGTACGTACGGTACGTGGGCTTCGGCCGGGTCCGGCGGCCCGCGCCCTCCGGCCCGTACCGCCTGCTCCGTACCTCCACCCTCGCCCCGCCCTCCGCCCCCGCGGGTCGGCGGTGCGGCTGCCGTCGGGCGGCAGGTCGGAGGACACGGGGGTCAGCCGAACGGCTGATGCGTCGGGGTGCCCCCGCGCGGTACGAAGCAGGGATGAACGTGCCCACCGACCCCCTCGGCCCGCCCCGGGCCGACCCGGACGCGGGCCGGCTGCGCGCGGTGCTCCACGCCGCCTTCTTCCTGCTGCTCGCCGCCTCCCTCGCCCGCTACCTGCTGCGCCACCCCGGCAGCGGGCTCATCCCGTGGGTCGTGGGGCTGACGGCGGCGCTGATCGCGGTGTACGTGGCCGGGCGCGGCGGACTCGGCAGGCTCGCGGGGCGGGTGTGGCTGGCCGTGCTCGTGGGGGTGTGGGTGGTGCTGGTGGTGTTCGCGCCCAGCTTCGCCTGGAGCGGGGTGCCGCTCTTCTACGCCGCCCTGCGGATCCTGCCCACCCGCGCCGCACTGTGGCTGATCGGCGCGCTCACGGTCCTGGTGGTCGCCGCCCAGTTGCGTATCGCCAAGAACAGCGGCGACCTGCCGATCCTCATCCTCGGCCCGCCCGCGGTCGCCGCCCTGGCCGCGGCCGTGTTCGTCTCCATGCAGCGGCAGTCCGTGCGGCAGCGCGCGCTCATCGACGACCTGGTACGCACCCGCCGCGAGCTGGCCGCCATCGAACGCCGCGAAGGCACCCTCGCCGAGCGGCAGCGGCTCGCCGCCGAGATCCACGACACCCTGGCGCAGGGGCTGTCCAGCCAGCGGATGCTGCTCCAGGCCGCGGAGCGTACGTGGCGGACGGATCCCGGCGCGGCGATGCGGCACGTCGAGGTCGCCGCCGCCGTCACCGACCGCAACCTCGCCGAGGCCCGCCGCTTCGTCCACGACCTGGCGCCTGCGGACCTGGCCGGGGGCGGCGGGCTCGCGGAGGCGCTGGCGCGGCTGGCGGAGCGGGAGAGCGGGGCGGGGGGCGGTCCGGAGGTGGTGTTCCGGCAGGACGGTACGCCGCCGGAGCTGCCGGGGCGTACGCAGGCGGCGCTGCTGCGCGTCGCGCAGGGGGCGGTCGCCAACGCCCGCGAGCACGCGGGCGCCGCGCACGTGGCGCTCACCCTCAGCGACCTGGGCGACCAGGTGGTGCTGGACGTCGCCGACGACGGCCGCGGCTTCGCCCCGGAGGCTCTCCCGGGCCCGGGGGCGGCGCGGGGGCACGGGCTGCCCGCGATGCGGGCGCGGCTGCGGCAGTTGGGCGGGACGCTGACGGTGGAGTCGGCGCCGGGCGAGGGCACGGTGCTGTCGGCGGCGGTGCCGGCGGGGGGCGCGGGGTCCGGTTCCGGGTCCGGTTCCGGTTCCCGCTCCGGGCAGGAGCCTGCGCAGGGATCCGGGTCCGGCACCGGGCCCGGCGGAGAAGGGACTTCCTCATGACCGTCCGCGTACTGCTCTGCGACGACCACGCCGTCGTCCGCGCCGGTCTGCTCGCGCTGCTGTCCAGCGCCCCGGACATCGACGTCGTCGGCGAGGCGGGCACCGGCGAGGAGGCCCTCGCCGCGGCGGCGAAGCTGAAGCCGGACATCGTGCTGATGGACCTCCAACTCGGGCCCGGCATGGACGGCGTGACGGCCACGCGCCGCATCGTCGCCGAACTCCCCGGGACGCGGGTGCTGGTGCTCACCACGTACGACACGGACGCGGACATCACCCGCGCCGTCGGCGCCGGCGCGACGGGCTACCTGCTGAAGGCGGAGCGGCCGGAGGAGCTGTTCTCGGCGATCCACGCGGCGGCGGAGGGCCGCACGGTGCTGTCGCCGCCGGTCGCGGACCGCGTCATGGCCCAGCTCCGCACGCCGCGGCCGGCGCTGACGGACCGCGAGCGCGACATCCTGGCGCAGCTCGCCCGGGGCAGCTCGAACAGGGAGATCGCGCGGGCGCTGTTCATCAGCGAGGCGACGGTGAAGACGCACCTGGGCCGGATCTACGACAAGTTGGGCGTCGACTCGCGGGCCGCCGCCGTGGCGGTGGCGAACGAGCAGCGGCTGCTGGGGTGACCGGACGAGCCCGCCTCAGGGCACGGGGTCCGGGCCCGCCTGCGGGGTCGTCGGGCGGCTCGGCGGGTCGGCGGGGGCCGAGTCGAAGACGGCGGCCAACTCCGCCAGGCCCAGGGCCTGCAGCGCCTCCGCCAGCGTGCTGCGGGGGCGGCGCGTGCCCGCCGTGCGCAGGACGCCGGTCAGCGGCCTGGCGTCCGCGACGGCCAGCGCCGCGGCGATGGCCTCCGCCGCGTCCCGTACCTCGGCGAACTGCGCCACCTGCCCGGTGCCGCCCCGCGGCGCCCACTCCTGCCCGCCCGGCGCCGGGCCGCCGCCGCCCGGCGGCGCGCTCTGCGCCACGTCCCGCACCGTCGCCGTCACCGACGCGGCGCCGGTCGCCCGCCACGTGAACTCGGCCGTCCGCTCCCCGCCCCGGTACACCGCGATGCCCGCCGCGCCGTCCGCCGCGTAGAGCGCCACCGCCGGCCAGCCCTCGCCCCGCGTCATCGCCGCCGCGGCGGTGAGGAGCGCGCCGGGCGACGGCGGTTCCGCCGACACCGTACGGCCCCGCGGCCACCGGCCCGGCGCCCGCCCCGGTGCGCGTACGGGGGTGTGGCCGGGCTCCGTGCGCTGGCGCGCGCGCAGTTGGGCGCAGGTGCGGGCGCTGCCCGTGGCGGTCAGCCGCAGCCGCAGGTCCGCCGCGTGCGCCGCCTTGGCGACGGCCGGCGGCGGCGCGGTGCAGACGACGATCCCGGCGTACGGGGCCGGGGCGGGCGCGGCGCCGGTCCCGGCGGGCCCGAAGCCGCCCGCGGTGCCCGGGGCGTTGTCCGGCCGGGGGCCGAAGAGCGGGACGCGCCGGGCGAGTTGGGCGCGTACCTCCTGGCGGGCGAGGAGGAAGCGGCGCCGGACGGCCTCGGCGTCGTCCCCGGGCCGCGCCCAGGCCATGCCGCGGGCGTCCGAGCCGACGGCGCGGAACGCCTCCAGCGCCTCGTCCCAGCGCCGGGCACGGACGAGGGCGGCGGCGAGGCAGTTGCGGAAGCCCGCGGCCTCGGGGTCGCCGGGCTCGTAGTGCGCGGACAGTTCGAGCGCGTGCTCGACGGCCCAGGTGGTGGACGAGTCGGGGGCGTCGCCGGCATCGGGTCCGCCGGACAGTCCCAGGCAGTCCCGGTGCGCGCCCACCACCGCGGCCTCCAGCGGCAGCGCGTGCAGCAGCGAGCCCGGCAGCGCCTCCTCCGCCGACTCCTCCGCGAAGACCATCAACTCCTCGACGTCCGCCTCCCCGACGATCGCGAGGTAGCGCAGCGCAGAGAGGTGCGCGCCGTGGTGGCCGGGCGCGCGGACGACCGCCTCGGCGAACCGGGAGACGAACGCCTCCCGCGGCGCGCGTACGGCGGTGGCGTGGTCGAGGGCGATGCGCCACGGTACGGGGTCGCCGGGCGCCTGCGCCGCCGCCAGCCGGACGAGGGGCAGGACGTCGCGCAGCGCGGACCGGGCGTCGGTGGCGGGGAGGCCGCTGGCGCCGTACGGGCCGCGGGAGCGTCCGCCGCCGCCGTCACCGCCGTCGCCGTCGGCACCGTTGTCCGCGGCGCCTGCGTCCGCGCCGGCCGCTCCGGTACGGGGATCCCCGCCGGCCTCCGGCGCCGGGCCCCCCGGTCCCGCGCCCGGGGCCGCCCCCGCACCGATGCCCGGCCGGCCGGAGCCGGCACCCGGCCCCGTACCCTGCGCCGGGCCCTGCCCCGTTCCGGGCCGTCCGTACCCGGGGCCCGCGCCCGGCACCCCGTACCCCGGCCACGACTCCGCGTCGGCCACCCCGGCCCCCGGGGCGGCACCGTCGCCGGGCCGTTCGGGACCCCCGTCCCCCGGACCCGGCGCCGCCGGCCCCGGCCCGCCCCGCCGCCGTACGCCCCAGCCCTCGAACCGCCGCCGCCGCGGCCCGTCCTCCTCCGCCTGCCGCGCCCGCAGCAGCCGCTCCGCCTCGACCACCGCCGCGTTCCCGCACTCCGGGTCCCACTCCCGCCAGCGCCGCAGCCACCCGTCGTCGTCGAGGGCGGCGGTCGCCAGCTCCGCGACGTACGTGTCCCGCCGCTCCCACTCCGCCGCCTGCCCGGCGCCGGCGAGGAGTTCGCGGGCGGGGCGGAAGTCGCCCGCGCCCGCGGCCAGGAGAACGGCCCGTACGCGGTGGTCGGGGGCGTCCAGCAGGACGTCCTCGTCTAAGGGCAAGTCGGCGCCGACCCAGGAGTAGTGGCGCACCACGCGCGGGAACGTCACAAGGGGCCGGAGGAAGTGCATGACACTGCATTCAAGGCCATACGGACCTCCGCCTTCCAGACTCCTACGGTGACGATCCGATATCCGAGGCGGAGTCCGGTCCCAGCGGTCACAGAATGGTTTCAGCAGGAGGGCCGGAAGGGGGCAAGTCCGTTCTGATCGGTCACCCGGTCGCCCCCGGGTTACGTGACCGCCGCCGCACCCGGTTCGTTGCACCGGATGCGGCGACCGGATGCAGGGGACAGCAGTCCGGTCCCGACAGGGATGCGGCCGGTTCCGGGGACGCCCGGACCGGCCGTCCCCTCACCCGCGTACGGCACGGGCCGCCTCGCGCACGGGCCCCTGCCCGCGCCCCGCCCTACCGGAACCGCAGCGCCTTCAGAGCCCGCAGCCCCCGGCTCATGAACGCCACGTAGCTCTTGTCGTCGTCGTACCGCAGCGGGCCCACGGCGAACGGCGCCAGCGGCACCACCCGCTGCTGCGCCACCGTCTGCGACTCCGTGTACTTCAGGATCCCCTCCGAGCCGTGCCGACGGCCGACCCCGGAGTCCTTCATCCCGCCCATGGGCGCCTGCACGCTGCCGTACGCGGCCCCGTAGCCCTCGTTGACGTTCACCGTCCCGGTCTGCAGCCGCGCCGCGACCCGGTGGCCGCGGCGGCCGTCCTTCGTCCACACGCTGGCGTTCAGCCCGTACGGCGTCGCGTTGGCGCGGGCGACCGCGTCGTCCTCGTCGCGGAAGCGGTAGACGGAGACGACGGGCCCGAAGGTCTCCTCGTCGCAGACGGTCATGCCGGGCTCGACGCCGTCGAGGATCGTCGGCTCGTAGAAGTACGGGCCCACATCCGGCCGTGCGCGTCCGCCGGCCAGCACCTCGGCGCCCTTTCCGACCGCCTCGTCCACGTGCCGCGTGACGGTCTCGAGCTGCTGCTCGCTGACGAGCGAGCCCATGTCGGCGCCGTAGCCGAGGGTGTTGCCCAGGCGCATGGCCTTCGTCCGTGCGACGAAGCGGGCGAGGAAGGCGTCGGCGATCGACTCGTGCACGTACAGCCGCTCGACGGAGATGCACAGCTGCCCCGCCGACGCGAACGCCGCGCGCACCGCGCCCTCCGCCGCCTTCTCCACGTCGGCGTCGGCGAGCACCAGCATGGCGTTCTTGCCGCCCAGCTCCAGCGAGGCGCCGACGAGCCGGGCCGCGGCACCCTGGGCGACCTCGCGGCCGGTGCGGGTGGAGCCGGTGAAGGAGACGTAGTCGGCGTGCCGGACGATCTCGGGGCCGACGACCGGCCCCGGGCCGATGACGACCTGCCACACCTCCTCCGGCAGCCCCGCCTCGATCAGCTTCCGGCGCGCCCACAGGGCGGTCAGCGGGGTCTTGGAGTCGGGCTTCATGACGAGCGCGTTGCCCGCGGCGAAGGCGGGCAGGGCGTCGCCGACGGAGAGTTCGAGCGGGTAGTTCCACGGCGCGATCTGGCCGACGACGCCGCGCGGGTGGCGCAGCTCGGTGACCTTCGTCAGCGTCGGCAGGGCGCCGGTGTGGCGCTTGGGGCCGAGGTAGGCGGGGGCGCGGCGGCCGTAGTGGCGGGCGGCCAGCGCGACGGCCTGCACCTCCTCGTGCGCGTGCAGCCGGGCCTTGCCGGTCTCCAGCTGCACGAGGTCGAGGACCTCGTCCTGGTCGCGCAGCAGGATGTCGTGGAAGCGGAGCAGCACGGCGGCCCGCTGGCGTACGGGCCGGGCCGCCCAGGCCCGCTGCGCGGCGCGGGCGCGCGCGAACGCGTCCTCCACGTCCGCGGGCACCGCCTCCGGCACGTCGGCCAGCGCCTCGCCGGTCAGCGGCGACCGGACGGCGACGGTGCCGGAGCCGGCGACGCCGCGGGTCAGGCGCTCGACGAGCGCGGGCGTGACGAACTCGGCGGCGACGGCGCCGGCGGTGCGGGCGCCGTCGGGAGCGGGAGCGGTGGGGTTGCCTACGGCGGTCTCCGTCATACGGCCGAGGGTAGGACGCCCGCCGCCTCTTTGGATACCTGCCGGTAACCGAATTCCGCCAGCGATCACTGGCTCATACGTTCGGCCCGCCCCTCCCGCTCGCGGCCCCCTCCGTCACATGTCCTGGATGTCCAGGGACTCGACGACCTGCTCGTAGATCCGCTCGCCGTCCCGCTTGCCCTCGCCCGCCGCCGCCATCTCCACCGTCAGGTGCCAGCCGATGCCGTCGTCGTTGACGAAGAAGAACTCCCGGCTGCGCGCCTCGGTCTCCTCCTCGTAGCCCTCGTCGCGGGTCCACGTCACGATCATCTCGGCCGCGTCCTGGCCCTTGTAGTCGTACTCCTCGACCGTGCCCTCGACGTCGGAGCTCAGCTCGGTGCACTCCAGGTTGTCGCCCTTGTCGCAGTCGAGCGTCGCGTTGGCCTCGCTCAGCGCGCTGTCCTCCACGTCGTTCGAGCGCGTGATCCACAGGCTCGGCGTGCCGCCGGGGTCCCGGAACGTGACCGTGCCCTCGTCGACGCTGCGCTTGTAGTCCTCCGGCACCGCCAGCGACGCCTTCAGCTGTTCCGTCTCGTCGTACGTCTTCCAGCCCTCCGGCGCGTCGTCGCCACCGAACGGGTTCACCAGCGCCAGCAGCAGCGCCGCCACCACCGCGACCGCCCCGCCCAGCACGCCGAGCCGCGCGCCGCGGCCCTTCGGCAGCGCCGCCGCGAGCTTCCCCGCGCCGCGTCCCGCACCCGCGCCGCCCGCCACCGGCGCGATCATCGTCGGCGCCGGCACCGGCCGGGCGATCGCCTCCAGCTGCCGGCGCACCTCGTCCGGCGCCGGCCGCGCCGCCGGGTCCTTGCGCAGCAGCTGCATCACGACCGTGCCCAGCGCCCCGGCGCCCCGGGCCGGCGCCGCCGGCTCGGCCGAGAGCACGGCCTGGAGCGTCGCCGGTGCGGTCTGCCTGCGGTACGGGGACATGCCCTCGGCCGCCGCGTACATCACCACGCCCAGCGACCACAGGTCCGACTCCGGCCCCGGCCGCTGGCCGAGCACCCGCTCCGGCGCGATGTACTCCGGCGACCCGACGAACGCGCCGGTCTCCGTCAGCCCTTGCTCGCCCTCGATCTGCGCGATCCCGAAGTCGGTGAGCACGACGCGGTCGTACCGGCCCAGCAGCACGTTGTCCGGCTTGACGTCGCGGTGCAGGATCCCCGCCTCGTGCGCGGCGGTCAGCGCGCCGAGCACGGCGCCGCCGATGCGCGCCACCTCGCGCGGGTCGAGGGTGCCCTCGGTGAGCTGGTCGCCGAGGGAGCGCCCCCGGACCAGCTCCATCACGATCCAGGGCTTGCCGTCCTCCATCACCACGTCGTGCACGGTGACGACGGAGGGGTGGTCGATCCGGGCGGCGGCGCGGGCCTCGCGCTGCATCCGCTCGTACGCCGTCTGCCGCGTCCGCTCGTCGAGGTCGGCGGGCAGCCGGGGCTCCTTCACGGCGACGTCGCGGTCCACGACCTCGTCGTGGGCCCGCCACACCGTGCCCATGCCGCCGGCGCCGAGCCGGGCGGCGAGGCGGTAGCGCCCGCCGATCAGCCGGCCGGTCGCCGGATCGGCGACGACCTGAGTGGCGCCGGCGGCCCCCGGCACGGCGCCCCCTGCGTTCTGCTGCGGTGGCTGTGGTGGCCGCAGGCCGTAGCTCGTGGGCTCGTCCCCCACCTTGTCCCCCTCGTCCGTCATGGCACCATCAATAGCGCACTACCGCGCGGTCGCTCCCCCGGATATCAACTCTGTGGGAAACGTGCGACATCGGCGGCTTCCGCCGTGACATCCGCCGCGACCCGGTCGGGGCCCTCGGCGAACATGCGGACCTGCACGTTTCCCCGCCGCGGGCGGGTCCATGTACCGGCCGCGCGGCCATTCACGGTAACAGCGGCGCGAATCTGCCCGCCCCCGGGGCGTACGGCGCGGACGGACTCGGGGGGAATGGCGGCGTCCCGGTCGCGCCAGCCCAGCCAGTAGTTGTCGTACGCGGGCAGCAGCCGGACGTCGGGAGCGGTGGGGTCCGCCGCGGGGCCTGCGGTGGGGTCCGCCGCGGTCTCCGCATCCTGCGGCCATACCCGGCGCGCCGTGCCCGGCGGCAGGCCGGACCAGGCCGCGAAGTCGTCGGGCCCCGCGGGCCCGTAGCCGCGGAGGTAGCGGCGTACCAGCTCGCGCACCACGTCGTCACCGGCCGGCTGCGGCCCGGCCGGGGGCGGCAGCCAGTCGTGCAGCGCGACGTACGTGGGCTCACCGGCGCGCAGCGGCCCGTGGCAGACCAGCCCGGCGAGCGCCGTCCTGCGGATGACGTGGATCGGCGCCTGCCCGGCCGGTTCGACGCCGACGCGCGCGAGCCGCTCGGCCAACTCGGCGCGGGTCAGCGGCCCGTGCGCGGCGACCGCGTCGGCGACGACGCGCTCCGCGCGCTCGCACAGGTCCTCGTCGAGGCCGAGGTCGCGGTAGCGCCGGCCGGTGCGGGAGGCCAGGCGGGGGCCGTAGAGCGCGAGCAGCCAGTGCACGTCGGCAGCGGGTACGAGGTGCAGCGTGCCGCGCATGAACCAGCCGCGGAACAGGGTCCGCCGCTCCTCCAGCGCCTCGCGTACGGCGGTGCGGGTCAGCCCGTACGCGCGCGCCCGCAGCCCGAGCGCCGCGGCCTCCACGTCCTGCGCCTGCACGGCGAAGACGCGCTCCACCACCTCCTCGGCACCGGCGCACCGCACGCCCCCGGCGACGCACTGCGCCCGCGCCCGCGCGAGGAGAACGCCACCGCCCGCCGCCGGTCCGCCGCCCGCGACCGGTCCGCCGTCCGTCACCGGCCCGCCCACCGTCCCCGTACCGCGAACGCCACCACGCCCGCCGCCAGCACCCCCGCGCCCGCCGCCACCGACGCCGGCGGCAGCGAGAACGCCAGCACCACGCACCCCGCGAGCCCCACCGCCGGCACCGCGCGCGGCGGGCGGCCCTCCTGCGGAGTGAGCGTCCACGCCGAGGCGTTGGCGATGGCGTAGTACAGCAGCACCCCGAACGACGAGAACCCGATCGCCCCGCGCACATCCGCCGTCGCGGCCACCACCGCCACCACCGCGCCGACCGCCAGCTCCGCCCGGTGCGGCACCCGGAACTTCTCGTGCACCGCCGCGAGACCGTGCGGCAGGTGGCGGTCCCGGGCCATCGCCAGAGTGGTGCGGGAGATTCCGAGGATCAGCCCCAGCAGCGCCCCCAGCGCCGCCACCGCCGCCCCGACCCGCACCACCGGCTCCAGCCACGCCGCGCCCGCCGCCGACGCCGCGTCCGACAGCGGCGCCGTCGCGTGGGCGAGCCCGCCGGGGCCGAGGACCGCGAGGACGGCCACCGACACCGCCGCGTACGCGACGAGCGTGATGCCCAGCGCCACCGGCACCGCGCGCGGAATGGTCCGCTCCGGGTCGCGTACCTCCTCGCCGAGCGTCGTGATGCGCGCGTACCCGGCGAACGCGAAGAACAGCAGCCCCGCCGCCTCCAGCACCCCCGAGACCGAGGCGTCGCCGCCCGGCCGCAGCCGGTCCGCCTCGGCGGCGCCGCTGGTCAGCGCCGCCACGACGACGGCGGCCAGCACCGCGAGCACGACCGCGACGACGACGCGGGTGAGCAGCGCGGACTTCTGCACGCCGCGGTAGTTGACGGCCGTCAGCGCGACGACGGCGGCCACCGCGACGACGTGCTTGTACTCCGGCCAGGCGTACGCGCCGACCGTCAGCGCCATCGCCGCGCACGACGCGGTCTTGCCGACGACGAACGCCCACCCGGCGAGGTAGCCCCAGAACGGGCCGAGGCGCTCGCGGCCGTAGACGTAGGTGCCGCCGGACGCCGGGTAGCGAGCGGCGAGGCGGGCGGACGAGGTGGCGTTGCAGTACGCGACGACGGCGGCGGCGGCGAGGCCGATCAGCAGCCCGGAGCCGGCGGCGCGGGCGGCGGGGGCGAGGGCGGCGAAGATCCCGGCGCCGAGCATGGCGCCGAGGCCGACGAGCACGGCGTCGCCGACGCCGAGGCGGCGGGCGAGAGGGGTGGCCTGGTCCGACATGGGCGGGAGGGTAGCGGAGGAAGGTGACGGGGAGGGGGCGCGCGGGCCGTACGCGACGCGGGAGGCCGGGCCGGCACCGCCTGCTCCCGCTACGGCACCCGCCGCCTCACCCCGTCGGCCGGTAGCTCTCCGCCGCGATCCGGTGGAACCGCTCCACTTCCTCGCCCTTGCCGTCCGGCCCGATGAGCATCACCACGTGGTAGCTGTCGTCCCAGATCATCGCCAGGTTGCGCGCGTGCACCTGCCGCCCGCCGCCGTCCGTCCAGTCGAACTCGCCCTCCGCCATCACCCGCTGCCCGACCTCGATCCGCCGCAGCCCGTCGGCCTCGGCCCACGCGGAGTCGCGGTACTCGTCCAGCTCCGGCTCGCTCTGCTGCTGGTACGCCATCGGGTCGCTGCCGAACTCCCCGACGCCGTCCCGGCCGGGCACGACCACGAGTTCGTAGTCCCCGCCGGTGTAGCGGATCTGTCCTTCGCTCCCGGCGACGCGCTGCCAGTCCTCGCGGACGGCGACCTCGAAGCCGGCCGGGTCCTCGCGGAGCACGAAGCCGTCGGGCAGTTCGGAACCGGCGGCTTCGCCCTGCCCGCCTTCCTGCCCGCCGTCCTTCGGCTTGTCGGGCGCGTCCCCGGGCTCCTCGGGTTCGTCCCGCTCGCCGGAGTCCGCGGGCGGTGCCGCCGACTCCCCCGGCTCGTCGTCGCGGCCGGCGCCGACGACGCTGCGCTGTTCGCGGTTGCCCGCCTCGTCTGCCTGCGGCATGAACATCGCCGCGTACGCGATGGCGCCGGCCATGGCGACGAAGACCAGGGCGATGAGCGTACGGCCGAGGCTGCGGGGCCCGCGCGGGCCGCGGCGCGCCCGGCGCTTGTGCCGCGCGTGCACCGGCACCGGCGACTTGTTCGCCCGCCGCCGGCGCATCAGCTCACCGCGCCGCCGCAGTATCGGCAGCCGCCGCGGATCGCCGCCGCGGCCGGTGCCGTGCTGCGGCACGGTGACCGTACGGCTGCCGATGCCGGGCTCCGGCGCGGTCCGGATCAGGGACCGCAGCCAGCCGCGCAACTCCTCGAAGTCCGGCCGCTCCGTGGGGTCCTGGCGCAGCAGCGACTCCACGACGGGACGCAGGGCCCCGCACTCCTCGGCGAGCGCCGCGGGCTCCGAGCAGACGAGCTGCACCAGCTCGCTCACGTCCTCCTCGGGGTACGCGGAGTGCCCCTGGACGGCGCGGAACAGCAGCGCGCCGAGCGCCCACAGGTCGGCGGCGGGGCCGACGGGGGGCGCGAGCTGCCAGTGCTCGTGGACGGGCCCGGCCTGCTCGGGCGCCCACCGCTCGGTGACGGCGCCGACGACCTGCATCCTCGTCTGCCGCGCCCGCTCGGCGGCGAGCCGGGTACTGGGCCCGGGATACCGCCCGGCGCCGCCGGCCTCGGGCCCGGGCGACTCGTCGCGCGGCACGGGCACGGGCTGCGCGCCTACGGGCACGGCGATGGAGGCCCCGGGCCGTACGCCGGGCAGGCTGCCGCCGTAGGAGGCGCCGCCGGGGAGGGAGTCGGGCAGGGACCGCCCGGGCTCGGGCTCGGCAACGTCGGCGGGCCGCCCGCCGGGGCCGCCGTAGGCACCGGGGTGCGGACCGGCCGCCCGGCCGGGGCCGGGATTGCCGTACCCGGCGGGGCCCCGGGGGGTGTGGGAGGCGCCGGGGGCAGGGGAGTTGCCGGGCAGAGAACCGCCGGCCGCGTTCGCACCGTACGGTGCGGGTCCACCGGGTCCACCGGGTCCACCGGGTCCACCGGCCCTGCCGGGACCACCGTGGGCGGCACCGGAGCGGTCGTAGGTACCGGAACCGGGCGCGCCGCCGGGCCCGTCGGCCGCCTGGCCGCCCGGGCCCCGGTGGGCGCCACCGGACGGGTACGCGGAAGCGGGACCACGGGCCCCGCCCGGACCGCCGTGGGCGGGGCCGGAGCGGTCGTAGGAACCGGAACCGGGCGGGTGCGCAGAAGCGGGACCGCGCGATGGACCGGGGCCGCCCGGAGCGCCGTAGGCGGCACCGGGGCGGCCGTAGGAACCGGGACCCGGCGCAGACCCGGGACCACCGCCGGGGCCGGGCGGGCCGCCGGGAGCGGTGCCGCCGGCGCGGGGTGCCGGGCTGCCCGGCACGCCTGCGCCGTACGCGCCGGGCCCACCGGCCGCGGCCGCGCCGCCGCCCGGACCGGGTGCACCGGGGCCGCCGCGCGGAGCCGCACCGCGGGGCGAACCCGCGCCGTACGGCCCCGGTCCGCCGCCCGCCCCGGGCGCCCCGCCGGGTGCTGCGCCGGGCGGGACGTGGCCGCCCGGGTGGGGCGCCTGGCCCGTGCCGCGGTACGGGCCGCCGGGGGCGGCCGTCTGCGTGCCGTAGGGGTCCGCGGTGCCGTACTCGTCGTAGCCGTCGTCGCGAGTGTCGTGCGGGAGGTCGTCCCAGGGCGCGCCGGCATCCGGTGAACCGGCGGCCCGCGGCGCCGGGTCGGCGCCGCCCCGGGCCGGGCGGTCGCCGCCGATCTCGATGTGGTCGCTGTACGTCGGGCCCGTCGCCCCGCCGCGCTGAGGCCGGCCGGCCTCCGGCGTACGCGCCGCCTGCCCCGGCACCACCGGACGCCCGGGTGCCTGCGCACCCGGCACCCCGGCAGCACCGGAACCGGCACCGGCGGCGAGCCGCGCCTCCGCGGCCCGCGTACCGGCCTGGTACGCCGCCATCACCCCGGCCCGCGCCGCGGGCACCTCGTCCCCGCGCCGCGGCCCTCCGGGCACCGCTCCACCGGAAGCCCCGCCGGGGGCCCCACTCGGCCCGACGGGCTGACCGCCCGGCGCCGCACCTCCGTAAGGCTGTTGGGCCCGGCCACCGCCGGACGCACCGGGGCCGTTCCCTGCCGGACCGTGCATCGGGCCGCCCTGCGGGCCGCCCCCGTAAGGCTGTTGAGCCGTGCCGCCGCCCGGTGTCCCGGGGGCCCGTCCGTGGTCTCCGCCCTGCTGCCACGCGCCGAACGGCCAGCCCTCCGCCGCGCCGCCCTGCGTGCCGCCCCGCGACTCGCCCTCCGCCGGGTCCGGTCCGGCCTGACCGCCGCCCCCTGCCCCGTACGGGGCCGAGCGCCATACTTCGTCGTCCTCGTCGTACGGCGGCGTGCCGTACGGTCCCGCGCCGCCGCGGGCCTCCGCGCCGTCGCCGGGGCCGGCGTACGGGCCGGGGCCGGTGTCCCACTCCGGCGGTAAGACGCCGCCGTCCGGCCGGCCGCCCCGCGGAGCGCCCTGCGCCGGCAGGAACCCCGTCGCCGGGTCCGGGAGTTGCGGCAGTCCCTGGCCCTCGCCCGGCTCCGGCCCGGGCCCCGGTCCCGGGCCCACGCCCGGACCCGGGTCCGCCGCGGTCACGCCGGGGCGCGGCCCCGGGCTGCCCGAGGGGCGCGGTGGTTCGCCGCGGCCGGGCGGCGGGGGCAGCGGGTCGTAGCCGCAGAGCGCCTCCTCCGCCGCGCCCGACGCCAGCCCGGTGAGGACCACGCGGCCGTCGTCGCAGACGAGCACCGTGCGGGTGGTGATGTTCCGGTGGGTCCAGCCGTGCGCGTGCAGCGCACGCAGCGCCGTGAGGATGTCCGCCGCGACCTCCGCCCCGCGGTACGGGCTCAACGGCCGCTCCTGGAGCAGCCCTTCGAGTGTCCGCGCGGGCACCAGCTCGCTGACGATCCAGAGGCTGCCGCCCTCCTCGAAGACGTCGAAGACCTGCGCCAGCCTGGGGTGGTCGGGTATCGCCGCCGCCGCGCGGGCGGCATCCATCGCGCGCTGCACCACGGAACTCGCCGCGCTCCGGCCCGCCCCGTCGCCGTAGCCGGAGGGGTCCGCGGCGCCGCCGTCCTCCATCAACTCGGCCTCGACGACCTCCGGCAGCGGCACCTGCCCGATGAGGACGTCCTGCCCGCTGTACGTGTCGAAGGCGCGCGTGTGGATGGGTTCGGCGTCGACGGCAGCCGGTAGCCGGTAACGGTCGGCGAGCACCCGGCCCGCGTAGTCGTCCACGAACGCCTCCCCACAACCGCGCAATGAGCCTGAGACCGGGCCAAATGCGGTCGGTAGTCAGCCTGGTCCGGATGCGTACGGTCCGCGAGACATCACGATACGTGCTCGAGGGGTGGTCTGTGCCCCGCTCGCGCGGGTTAGTCGGCGGGCTTGAAGGATTCGAACGCCGTGTCGCGCAGCCCGCGGCACTCCGCGCTGTTCCACTCGCTCTCCGGGCAACTGATCATTATCGCGTAGCCGTGGGTGTCGTCCACGGCGAATCCGCGGTCCAGGACCCTGATGCGCTGACCGTCCTGCACCCGGCTGAACTGCCAGTCCGCGACGGTGGGGTACCCGCGCCACTCGACCTCCTTCATCGAGATCTTGCGGTAGCCGGAGCTGGACGAGCTGACGGCGCCCTCTATGTCCTGCCAGTTCGACAGCGCGCCGCCCGGGGAGTTGTTCGGCTGGGAGGTGAAGTCGATCTGCACGCGCGGGAAGGACGACGATCCGCTGTAGATCGCGCCGCCGCCGCCCGGGGAGGTCGCGGTGCGCTTCCAGCCGTCGGGGAGTGCCACGGAGTGCTTGAACTCCGCCTCGGTGAGCGTCGCGTAGCCGTCCGGTACGCCGGTGGAGCCCTTCCCGGAGCCGGAGCCGGAGCCGTCGTCGCCCTCGCCCTTGCCGTCGCCGGATCCCGGGCCGGAGGAGTCGTCGTCCTTGTCTCCCGCGGCGTCCTCGTCGTCCTGCTTGCGCTCGTCTTCCTGGGTGTCGTCCTTGCCGGAGCCGGCCTGGTCCTTGTCCTGCTTCCCGCTCTTGCCGTCCTGCGCGCCCGCGTCGGCGCTCTGCCCGCCGTCGCTGCCGGACGAGCCCGAGTCCGAGTCGCCGCCGCCCAGCGCCACGGCGAGCACCGTGCCGAGGACCGCCAGCGCCACCACCGCGGCGATGACGGCGAGCGTCCGCCGGGGCAGCGCCGCCACCCGTGCCGAGAGCGCACCCGCGCCGGCCCGCGCCCGGGCCGCCGGCGGCGCACCGCCGGTCACCGTCGTACGGGCTGAAGGGCTCTCGGCGGCGTCCGCACCGGACTCCCGCGGCGGCGTCGCCGGCCGGGCGGGCGTCGCGGACCCGGACTCGGGACGCGGCGGCAACGGCGGCGGCGTCCACGGCGGGGCCGGCGCGTCGGCCGGAGCCGCCGCCTCCGCCGCAGCGGCGGAGCCGGCACCGGCAGCCGCGGCACCGGCGCCACCGGCGGCCCCGGCCCGCCCCGCCGTACGGCGCTTGCCCTGGGGCTGCGCGTCCGTCCCCGAACCGTCCCCGCGCTCCGCCTTCTTCCGCCCCGTCTTCTTCCGCCGCACCGGCGCATCCGACGGCGCCGACGCCGCCGCACCCCGCCCCGCGCCGGACCCGGCGCCCGCGTCCGGCACCACCGGCAGCGGCACCATCTTCGTCGGCGCCGTCGCCGCCGAGGGCTCGCCCGGCACGTCCTCCGGCGCGTCGACGACCGCGCGCAGCAGCGCTCGCGCGCCCGCGTCGTCGAGCCGCTCGTCGGGGTCCTTGCGCAGCAGCCCGTAGATGCTGTCTTCCAGCGGACCGGCGTTCTTGGGCGGGTCGATGGGCTTGGTCATCACGGCGGTCAGCGTGGCGATGGCCGACCCCAGGTCGTACGGCGGGTGGCCCTCCACGGCCGCGTACAGCAGCCCGCCGAGCGACCACAGGTCGGACGCGGGGCCGGGCTTCTGGCCGCGGGCGCGCTCGGGCGAGATGTACGAGGGGGCGCCGACGAGCATGCCCGTCGTCGTGATGGACGGGTCGCCCTCGACCTGCGCGATGCCGAAGTCGGTGAGCACGACGCGGCCGTCGTCGGAGATGAGCACGTTCGACGGCTTCACGTCGCGGTGCAGGATGCCCTCGCGGTGCGCAGAGCGCAGCACGTCGAGCACGGCGAGGCCGACCTCGGCGGCGCGCCGCGGGGTCAGCGGGCCGTCGTCACGGGTGACGTCGGAGAGCGAGCGGCCCTCGATCAGCTCCATGACGATCCACGGGCGGTCGTCCTCGTCCACGACGTCGTAGACCGTGACCGCACCGGTGTTCCTGATCCGGGCGATCGCCTTGGCCTCGCGGAGCGTTCGCGTGATGAGGCGGCGCTTCTCGTCCTCGTCCACACTGGTGGGAAGGCGCAGCTCCTTGACCGCCACCGCGCGGCCCAGTACCTCGTCCGTGGCACGCCAGACGGTGCCCATGCCACCGCGGCCGAGCACCTCCCCGAGCCGATAGCGGCCGGCCACCAGCCGACCCGTCGCGCCGTCCCCTTCGCGCCCCATCGATCCCCTCAGCGATTCACCCCGGCAGGACCTCCATTGTGTCTTATCGCACGGACACCCCCGGCCGCCGGGCGAGGTTTCCCGTGATCGATCTTCCGCGGTGACCGGCCCGATCTGCGGCGTTCACGTTCCCCAAGACCCCTGACGCGCATGCTCACATGCACCTGCGAGGGACTCCCCGGCGCCTGCGGGCACCGGTAACCACTGCCGGCTACAGCGGCACGATCTCCGGCGCCCCGAGCCGCGCCGCGTCCGCGGTCTGGTCGTCCGGCTGCCGCTGCGACTCGCGCTCCGCCTCGACCCGCTTCTCGTAGTGCGCCACCTCGCGCTCGATCTGGTCCGCGTCCCAGCCCAGCACCGGCGCCATCAGCTCGGCGGCCTCGGCGGCGCACTGCGTGCCGCGGTCGAAGGTCTCGATGGAGATGCGGGTGCGCCGCGTCATCACGTCGTCGAGATGGCGGGCGCCCTCGTGGGAGGCCGCATACACGACCTCCGCGCGCAGGTAGTCGTCCGCGCCCGTGAGCGGCTGGCCCAGCGACGGGTCCCGCTCGATCAGCTCCAGCACCTCTTCCGCCAGTGACCCGTACCGGTTCAGCAGGTGCTCCACCCGTACGACGTGCACGCCCGTGCGCGCCGCCGTCCGCGCCCGCGCGTTCCACAGCGCCTGGTACCCCTCCGCGCCGAGCAGCCGCACCTCCTCGGTGACGCACGGCCCGACGCGCTGGTCGAGCCCGTGCACGGCCTCGTCGACGGCGTCCTTGGCCATCACGCGGTACGTCGTGTACTTGCCGCCGGCGACCACGACGAGCCCGGGCACCGGGTGCGCCACGGTGTGCTCGCGCGACAGTTTGCTGGTCGCGTCCGACTCGCCGGCGAGCAGCGGCCGCAGGCCCGCGTACACGCCCTCGACGTCATCTCTTGTCAGCGGCACCGCGAGCACGGAGTTGACGTGCTCCAGCAGGTAGTCGATGTCGGCGGAGGAGGCCGCCGGGTGGGCCTTGTCGAGGTCCCAGTCGGTGTCCGTGGTGCCGATGATCCAGTGCCGGCCCCAGGGGATGACGAACAGGACGCTCTTCTCGGTGCGCAGGATGAGACCGGTGGCGGAGTGGATGCGGTCCTTCGGTACGACGAGGTGGATGCCCTTCGACGCCCGTACGTGGAACTGCCCGCGCTCGCCGACCATCGCCTGCGTCTCGTCCGTCCACACGCCGGTGGCGTTGACGACCTGCCGCGCCCGCACCTCGAACTCCCCGCCCTGCTCCAGGTCGTGCACCCGGGCGCCGACGACCCGCTCGCCCTCGCGCAGGAAGCCCACGACCCGCGCGCGGTTGGCGACCTGCGCCCCGTACTGCGCGGCGGTGCGCACGAGCGTGGCGACGTAGCGCGCGTCGTCGACCTGCGCGTCGTAGTACTGCAGCGCGCCCACGAGCGCGTCCTTGCGCAGGCACGGCGCGACGCGCAGCGCGTGCGAGCGGGAGAGGTGGCGGTGCGCGGGCATGCCGCGGCCGTGTTCGCGGGAGACGGACATGGCGTCGTACAGCAGCACGCCGGAGCCCGCGTACGCCCGCTCCCAGGCCCGGTGCTTGAGGGGGTAGAGGAACGGCACCGGCTTGACCAGGTGCGGCGCCAGGCGCTCGGTGAGCAGCCCGCGCTCCTTCAGCGCCTCGCGGACGAGGGCGAAGTCCAGCATCTCCAGATAGCGCAGCCCGCCGTGGATGAGCTTGCTCGACCTGCTCGACGTGCCCGACGCCCAGTCCCGCGCCTCGACCAGCCCGGTGGCCAGCCCGCGGGTCGCCGCGTCCAGCGCCGTGCCCGCGCCGACCACGCCGGCGCCGACGACCAGCACGTCCAGCTCGCGTTCGGCCATCTGTGCGAGGGCTGCGCCGCGCTCGGCCGGCCCCAGTACCGCTGTCTTCACGGATGCCTCCTGTCCTGTCGCCCCGTTGCGGCAGTCCACGTGCCCACGTCCGATTCTGTCCGGACCCGCGCCGTACAGCCACTGTGCGGCACCACGGCAGCCGCGGGCAGCCCCGCACGGCCGCCGCGCCACAGGCATCACAAAGCGCCCAATACTGAATAACAGTCATATATGCCCGTAGCCTGACAAGAGCCTCCACCCCTCCCGGGCCCGGCGCCCCGGGACCGTCGGGAAGGACCCCCCGCAGACATGCCCGCAGACGTCGCCGTCATCGGACTCGGCCACCACGGCCTGCCGCTCGCCCAGGCCGCGGCGGCAGCCGGCTTCTCCGTCGTCGGATACGACCCCGACCCGCGCGCCGTCGACGCCCTCGCCGCCGGCCGCCCGCCGGTCGGCGGCTCGCTGACGGCCGCCGAGGTACGCAGGCTCCTGACCACCGGCTTCCGCCCCTCCGCGGACCCCGCCGACCTCGGCGGCGCCCGCACCGCCGTCATCTGCGTGCCCACCCCCCTCGCCGACGACGGCGCGCTCGACCTCGGCCCGGTCGCCGACGCGGCACGCGAGCTGGCGCGGCACCTCAAGCCGCGCACCACCGTGCTGCTGGAGTCCGCCGCGTACCCCGGGAGCACCGAGGACCTCCTGCGCCCCCTCCTGCAACAGGGCTCCGGGCTGCGCGCGGGACGCGACTTCCACCTCGCGTACTCCCCGGGCCCTCTCGACCCGGCCGACACCGCCCCCGCGCCGAAGGTCGTCGGCGGGCTGACCCCGGGGTGCACGGAGGCGGCGGTCGCGTTCTACGGACGCTTCGCGGAGCGGGTCGTACGGGCCCGGGGGCCGCGCGAGGCGGAGACGGTGCGGCTGCTGGAAGGCAACGTGCGGCACGTGAACTTCGCGCTCGTCAACGAGCTGGCCTGGTTCTGCCACGACCGGGGCATCGACCTGTGGGACGTCGTCCGCTGCGCCGAGACCCGCCCCTTCGGCACCGCCCACAGCTTCCGCCCCGGACCGGGCGTCGGCGGCCACGGGGTGCCCGTCGACCCGGGCCGCGTCCCCGTCCGCGTACCGCACCCGGGCGGCAGGGCCGCTCCCGGCTTCGACCACCCGCTGCGCATGGTGGACCTCGCCAGGGAGGTCAACGGCCGGATGCCCCGGTACGTCGTCCAGCGCTGCGCCCAGCTCCTCAACGAGCACGGCAAGTCCGCCCGCGGCGCCCGCGTGCTGCTCCTCGGCGTCACGTACGAACCGGACGTCGCCGACCTGGAGCGCACCCCGGCGGGCGACGTCGCGGCCCGGCTGACGGAGCTGGGGGCGCGGGTGGGGTTCCACGACCCGTACGTCACGACGTGGCAGGTGCTGGGGCGGCCGGTGCCGCGGGCGGCGGCACCGTACGACGCGGCGGCGGACGCGGACCTGACGGTGCTGCTCCAGCCGCACCGGACGTACGACCTCCAGGCGCTGGCGGTCAAGGCGCAGCTCCTCCTCGACACCCGGGGCGCGACTCCGCCGGGAGCGGCGCACCGGCTGTGACGGCGGGGCGCCCCGCGGTCCCCGGTGCGGGGCGGCGGGGGGCGTGAACACCGCGCGGATCACCCGGTCTCCGGGGTGCCGGAACCGGAGGTCCGCCGCCGGAACTGCTACCGTTCGGCCGTATGGGTGATGCGGTGATGACGACGGCCGACAGCCGCCCCCGGCTGCTGCAGGCGCTCGCCGTCGGCGCCGCCGCCACCGTGGCGGGAGCGCTGGTCCTGGGCCTGACACAGGGCCTGGTGGGCGAACGCGGCCTGGAGCTCGGCTACTGGGCGCTGGCCCTCGGCCTCCTCGTCGGCGCCGCCGTGGGCCGCGCGGGCGAGCCGACCCGCACCTCGTCCCTCCTGGCGGTCCCCGTGGCGCTCGCCGGCGTCCTCCTCACCCAGCTCACGGCCGCCGCCGTGCACCTCTCCACCGCCGACGTGGGGGCGGCCTACGACTTCTGGCGCACCGAGGTGCTGGGGAAGAACGACATGACGTTCTACCTGGTGGCCGCGGCCGAAGCGTTCCTGGTCAGCCAGCGGGTGTCCGAAGTTCGAAACAACATGTCGCAGTCGCGTCACGACTCCCCATAAGGGCTTGTTGTCGGGCACCGCTCAACTGCTAGCGTGCCGCGGGTTGTCCCACTGACCGCGCCCACCACACCAACTGTCCCCGGGCACGGCAGACCCAAACATCCGGGGGGAATTACCCATGTCCCAGCCGTATCAGCAGCAGCCAGGTCCCGGCGTTCCCGGCCAGCAGCCGTATGGCGCTCCGCCGCCCTACGCGCAGCAGCCGCCCGCCAGTTCCGGCAACCCCGGCCTCGCCATCGGGGTCGGCATCGTCGCGATGATCGTCGGCGCGGTCATCTACGGCGGCATCATGCTGGCCACCTCGGGGGACGCTGGCGAGTACACGCTGTACGCCTACCCCGCCGCCGCGGCCGGCATCCTCGTCGGCCTTGCGTTCGGCAAGCTCGGCGGGCAGAACCCGGCGCTGCCCTTCGTCGCCATCGCCCTCGGGATCATCGGCGCGATCATGGGCCAGTTCCTCGGCTACGCCCTCCTGATCAACGACTGGACGGAAGGCCAGATCGGCGTCGCGACGGCGTTCACCGACGAGTTCGACACGCTGAAGGAGGCCTTCAAGGAGGACTTCGACGCGCTGGTGGCCGCGATGTACGCGATCGGCGGCGCAGCGGGCTTCGGCATCACGAAGCGCCTCGGCAACAGCTGAGGCAGCCGCACCGCAAGGCAACGGCGCAGGGCCGGTAACCGCAAAGGATGCGGCCCCGGCCCTGCGCCGTTTTGCAGCCCTACGCCGTTGCAGCCCGGCGCCGTTCCCAGCCCCGCCGCCCTGCGGCCCACCGTCAGGCCCGAGGCAGCGCGGCACCCAGCCGCCCGTGCAGCAGCAGGTAGAAGACGTACAGCGACTCACGGCCGCCCTTCCCGCGGTCGTAGCGCCGCTGGGCGCGTCCGAGGGGGTTCCACACCCGCCCGTCCGGCATCCGTACGCCGACGGGCTGCTCGAAGTAGTCGCGTTGCAGGTCGTCGAGGTCGACCCAACTCCCGCCCCCGGACCGGACCATGACCTCCCCCACGTACGCCCCGACCCCCCGCAGCGCCCGCGCCACGGCCTGCTCGTCGGCCCCCCGGCCGGCCCGGATCCCGGCCACGATCCGGTCCGCCAGCCGCAGGCTCTCCACGGAGTAGTCCAACGGCAGCCGCCGCGGCCCCCGCATCCACTCGGCCACCACCCCCTCCACGTACCGGCTCATCCCAGCCGCTTCGGGTAACACATCGCTCGCATGCCCCATGGGAATCCCCTCCACGCTCGTCGGCTGTGACCTTCACATGAACAGCGCCGGGATCATGATTAAACGTCACACCTGCAAGGCGTGACTCTTCCCACACGAGGTGTCACCACAAAGGTCTGGACAAACCCCCGACATGCCGGATCCGGCAACCTCTTCCACACGCAGTTCAGCGATCAATGACGTCACTGCTCGCCCCTCAAGAAGGCGCCGCAGCACGCCGATCAGGAGCCCCGCAACGGGGAGTGGCGCTCGCCCTCCAGCGCCGACTCCGCCCCCCGCAGCCTTGACCACCCCTCGGTCTGCCGAGAGGACGATGCCCATTGGCCAAGCCACTCCCGGCAGACCGACTCTGCGGTCAGATTCTTAACACCGTCAGCCACCTGCATGCTTGTTCACGAACTCTTCCAACCACTCCGGCTTACTGCGTGGCGGGTTCAGAGCGTAATCAAGTACAGTCGCACCCACCGTCACTACGGGTTTGGCGACTTTGCTCAAGGATATGGCAACATTCCCCAGAGTCCCGCCCATGCCAAACTTCTCCGCATAGTACCCTGCCTTATCCGCCACATACGTTTGCTGGCTCGCATCTCGCGTGGCCCAGGCGGTCTCGAACCTATCGCTCGCCGGTTCATCCGAGTCTATGCCGTCCATAAAACCACGCACGCTGAAGAAGGAAACCAGCCCGTACAGATCGCCTCCACCCCAGTCCACCCGGACTTCGAGGTCGTCCCACCCGACGTCCTGCGGAGCACCGGATCCCGCGGACTCGACCATCTCACAGATGTATTTTCCGTGACCTATCGGCGTATTACAGCGCTCCACCATCCCTGAATCGCGCTTCATGTCTTGATTATTCCTGACGTTGAGGAACTTCTCAGCCGTCTGAGTGTGGACGCCTTCCCTGTCCACTCGATGATGGGTGACCTTTGTGTGCGTAAAGTCCCGCCCTGCATAAAGGTCCTCTACTTCACTCCACATGTACCCACCACCAGTAGAGTGATTGACGCCGCTTTCATCGGTGTAGGAGAGGCTGCCGTCGGCTCGCGTCATGTTGCCGTCGCCGCAACTGACATCGTCGCCTTCGCCACCGCAGGCGAGGCCGTGGCCGTCGAGTTCGATTCCTGTGGTCGGGTTGCCACCCGCGAAGGCGTAGCGGTTTCCGGTTATGCGGTCTGCGCCGAGGCTCATGTCGGCAAGTGCGCCGTTGTACATGTCACGGGTGAGGAAGCGGTTCAGGGAGGGGTCGTAGTCGCGGAAACCCATGTCGTAGGTTTGTGATGGCTCGTCCCAGCGCTTGGAGTTGAAGCGGTAGGGATTGTACGGCTCCGCGTCGGGAGTACTGGCACCGGGTTTGTCGATACCGGTGAAGTCCGACTCATCGTTACTGCCGTACGAGGTGTAGCCGTAGGTTGCCTTGGTGTTGCCTTCGGCGTCGGTGAGGGTTTCGACATCGGTGTGGCTGTTGTAGCCGTACACGCCGAGTTCCCGGGTGCCGTCGGCGTCGTGCTTGATCTGAGAGAGTCGATCTCCCCACGGACCGTACTGATAAGACTTCGTGACTTCACCCGCCACCCGCTCGTCCAGTACCTCTTCGGACATGCCCAGGTAGCTGTAGTCGGTGGTCTTGCCGCTGTTGTCGGTCTTGGACGTCGTTCGGTCCAGGGGGTCGTAGGTGTACGAGGTCTTCTGGGTGCCGCTATCCTGCACGCGGCTGTGCTCGGTGACGTGGTCGAAGCCGTCATAGGTGCTGCGTTCGATGACTTGATCGGCGGCTGTAACGGTGTCGAGTCGACCGTAGGGGTCGTAGTTGTACGACGCGGCGGTGTCATCGGAGGTGGCCGAGACCAGCCGGTTGCGGTTGTAGGTGTACGTGGTGTCGGCGTCCTTGACCCTCTGGCTGACGACGTTGGCATTGTCGTCGTGTACGTAGGTCTCCGTCGTCGCCCCGTGGCCGGTCTTCGTGACCTGCGCGATCCGGTCCACCGGGTCGTACCGATACGTCGACGTCGATTCCAGGTACGCCGTGTGGTCGTCGGCGTTCATCTTCTTCGCGATGTCCCGGGACTTGTTCCCGTTGACGTCCCAGTCGTACTCGTGCGACGCGACCAGGTCGTAGTGGTTGTACTCCTGGGTCGTCTTCAGTGCGCCGTTCGCGTAGTAGGAGTAGTCGACGAAGTTCTCGTTCGCCTTGTACTCCCGAAGCTTCTGGCCCCGCGGTGTGTACAAGTATTCCGTGAGGCGCTTCTTCGGGTCGTCCGGGCTGTCTCCGGCCTCGACCATGGCGACCAGGTTCCGGACGTCGTAGGCGTAGGACTGGAACTCGTCCGGGTGCGTCATCGTCGCCGGCTGGCCGTTCGCGTCGTACGTCATCGACGTGGTCTTCTTCGGCTCGCCAGCCAGGTTCTCGGTGACCTTCTCGACCTGGTTGAGGCCGGTGTAGCCGATGACGTAGGCATCGATCTTGGCGCCCGAGGAGATGTCGTTGATGTCGACGAGGTTGCCGTTGGCGTCGTAGCGGTACGTGAAGTCCTTGCGCTCCTCGTCAACAGCGAACGAGTCGTCGCGGACGAGCTGCACCGCGTCCGCGGTCACTGTGCCCTGGTCACTTCCCTTCAGGGACAAACTCTTGATGCCCTGCTTGAAGGGGTACGTGCCGAGCTTCACCCAGCGGCCTGTCCGCTCACTCTGGTCGGTTGTCGCCGTGGCGGTGCCTTCGGCGTGGTCGATCTCGTAGCGGGCGCCTGGGGCGGCGTCGGGGGTCTTCGGGTACTTGGCGTAGACGGTGTAGTCGCCCTTGGCCGGGATGTTGAGCTGCCAGGTGAAGGCGCCTTCCTTGCCGGCCGCGAGCGTGCTGTGGTCGTAGCCCTGGCTGGACTTCGTGCCGCGCCGGGGGCTGCTCGTCGTCCAGTCGCCCTTCGACGAGGTGCTCTGGGTGTCGGAGTTGTCGACGAGGACGGTCTGCCGGCCGACCGGGACGCCCTCGTCGGTACGGGCGGCAAGGGAGCCGTCGGGGTGGTAGGTCCAGCCCATGGTGCGGGAGCTGGCGCCGCCCGTACTGGTGAGGGTTCGGGAAGTCTGCTGGCCCAGGTCGTTGTAGTCGTAGGCGGTGGTGATCTCCCACGGGTCGGTGGAGTTGCGGATCCAGCCGTTGTCGAAGTGGGTGTACGCGGTCTCGTTGCGGACCGTCTCGCCCTCCGACGGGGGCGCGGAAACCTTCGAGACGTTGCCGACCGCGTCGTACGTCGTCTCCGTGAACACGTCGGGACTGTGGTACCGGGTGTCGTTCGGGTCGTAGGGCTGGTACTGGCGCACCGGGCGGTTCAGCTCGTCGTACGTGGTGCGGTGGGTGAAGTCGTCCGGGGTTGCGGTGGTCGCGACGCCGCGGGGGGTTTCGACCTCGGTGCGGTTGCCGGCCTGGTCGTAGGTGAACTTCGTGGTGCGCACCGTCTCTGCGTCGGTGTCGTAGGGGACGCGTTGGGCGGTGGGCAGGCCGCGTTCGTCGTAGTCGGTCTCCGTGGTCTTCTGTGCCTGGTCGGTCGTGGCGATGACCAGGGAGTCCTTGTCGTAGGTGGTCGTGGTGGTTTCGCCTGCGGCGTCGGTGACCGTGCTCGGGCGGTGGTTGAGGTCGTAGTCCGTCCTGGTGGTGAAGTCGTCGGTCTCCGGGGTCTCGTTCTTCTTGGGGTCGATGACGTGGGTGAGGTTGCCGACGCCGTCGTAGCGGTAGGAGAGCTTGTCGCCGTCGGCGTTGACGACATCGGTGAGCTGGTAGATCGCGTCGTAGGTGTTGGTGGTGACGAAGTCGTCGGGGTTGTCTGCCGTGGCCACGCCCTTGGGTTCGGTCGTGGTGAGGAGGTTGCCGACGCGGTCGTAGGTGTAGCGGGTCTCCCGGCCGGTGGTGTTGTTGTCCGGGGCGGTGGCCGAGGTGACCTGGTCCGCCTTGTCGTACGTCGCGGTGGAGACGGCGCCGTTGGGGGCGGTGGCGCGGGTGAGGTTGTCGTTGGCGTCGTAGACCGGGGCGGGTGTGGTGATGAACTCACCCGCGGTCTTGGGGACGACGTTCTCGCCGGGGCGGCCGTAGGTGTCGTAGGTCTGGGTGGTGGTCTTTTCCCGGGCGTCGGTGACTTCGAGGACCTGGCCGCGTTCGTCGTAGACGAAGTCGGTCTGGTGCTGTTGGGCGTCGGTGATCCGCTGGGGGTAGCCGGTGGGGGTGAAGGCGGCGTTGATAGTGGTGTTGTTGCGCGGATCGGTCGCCGTCAGGAGCTGGCCGTGGCCGTCGTAGGTGTAGCGGGTGGTGTAGTCGCCCGCTTCCGCGGTGGCGGTGCCCTTGGGGTCGGTGACGGTGAGCAGGTTGCCGTACGCGTCGTAACTGAAGGTCCAGGCGCGGCGCTCGGGCGAGGTCTTGCGCCACAGATCCTTCACGTACGCGTCCCCGACTCGGGCGGAGTACTCGTACAAGGTGGCGTTGTCGGGGGTGGCGCCGTCGGTGCAGACGCTGGGTTCGGGGGCGCCGCCGGCGGCCTTGTTCTGTTCGGCGTCGCGCTGCCAGAGGGGGTATCCGGTGGCGGGGTCGTAGCAGTAGGCGGTTTCGGCGCCCTTGGCATCGCGGAGGTTGATGACGTTGTTGTCCGCGTCCCAGGACATCTGGGTGGTCTCGTTCTTGGCGTTGGTCAGCGTCACCGGGCGGCCGAAGTCGTCCGTGGTGTAGTCGGTGACGTTGCCTTCGGCGTCGGTCAGCTTCGTGTCCGTGAACTTCGGGTTGTCCGCGGGGTTGTCCGCGTCGCCTGCGGCGTACGTGAACTCGGTGTCGTTGCCGCGCCGGTCGGTGATCTTCTTGGTCCACCAGTGGTACTTGGGGTCGTCTCCGGCGCTGGGGGCGTTGTAGTCCAGTGCGGTGTTGTTCTGGCGCGGGTCCTGGACGCCGGTGAGTTTGACGTTCTTGTTGCCCTGGCCGACGTCGTAGGTGAAGTCGAATTCCTTGGGCTGTGCGCTGCCCGCGCCGTCGACCATACGGCCCAGGAGGCCCTTTTCGGTGTAGTAGAAGGCGAGTGTGCGGCCGGAGATGTCGGTGACCGACTTGATGTGGTCGTAGATCTTGGAGTTGTTCAGCTTCCCCGAGCCGGCGACCTGCTCGCCCGCGTCGTTGATGTAGTCGTACGACGTGTCGCCCTTCTGGTAGTACTCGACTTCGAGGGACTTCCGGCCGGCGGGGTCGGTGATGTAGTCGAGGAACTTCACCGGCTTGTTGTTGGACTTGCGCTCGGTGTACGTGTACGTCTGCGTGTTCCCGTTGGGGTCGACGACCGAGGTCAGGTAGCCGTCACAGCCGAAGAGGAACCGGGTGCCGTCCGGGCGGGTCGCCGTCCAGGCGTCCGGGATCGGGTCCTTGGACGGGGTGCAGTCCAGGCCCGGCTTGGGTTCGAGCCTGTAGTGGACACCCGCGGGGGCTTTGAAGGTGCCGTCTTCCTGCTTGCGGAAGACGTGGGTGGTGCCGTCACCGTCCGGCCAGCGGACCTCCGTGGGGCGCGGGTTGGGGTGGAAGTCCAGCGGGGCGCCCAGGCGTAGTGGGCCGGCGGCCTGGGCGGAGATGCCGTGGCCGGTGACGGTGTCGGAGGTGTCGAGGGAGTTGTAGGCGACGCGGAAGAAGGTGTTCAGGCCGCGGCCGGGGTTGGTGAAGGCGTCGTAGGACCACACCGCGTTACCGGCGGCGGTGTTGTTCATCACCGTCGAGCCGGCGCCGGTGGACGTGCCGGTGTAGGAGTAGAACTTCTCCAGACCGAGCTCATCAGAGGTGGGGTCCTCGACGGCCACGCGCTGGGTGAGGCCGGGGATGCCCTCCTGGTCCGACAGCCACCTGTCCACGTCACCGCGGTAGACGTCCCAGGTCAGCTGATAGTCCGTGCGTTTGTTGCCCGAATCGGAGTTGACCGGTGTCTTAACCTGCGCGGTGACGGTCTTCTCCGTGCCCGGCGGGATACTGGCCGGCAGGCCGGTGACGACCGGCTGTCCGAGGCCGGGCGGGGTGCTGCCGTCGGGCAGGGTCCACCGGTACGACAGCCCCCAGGTGGCCGGGTTGGCGTTCAGGGTGAAGTCGGTGGTGTTGGTGAACGTGACCTCGACGTTGTAGGTGCTGTTCGGCGTCATCCGCTGCGGCGTGCCGGGGGCGTAGTACGTCGATTCGGCGGTGGCGTCGACGTAGATGACGCGCATCAGCGGGCCGAGTTGCTGGTCCTGGCCCTCGCTGGACAACCAGAGTGACCGCTCCCGCGGCCCGGTGGCGGACTCGTTGGCCAGCTTGACCATCGCGCCCTTGTTGGTGGCGGGCGTGCTGACCCAGTCCTTGACCATCGTCGTGGCGTCCCACCAGTGCCGGCCCACGTCTTCGGTCCACTGCGGCACCGTGTCCGAGAGGCTCGCCGAGACGTCTCCGCCGGGTTTGGTCCAGGCGGTGGCGGCGTTGGCGTTGTTCCAGGTCGCGGTCGTCTCATCGAACCCGCGGTCGAGGGGGCGCAGTTCGTAGACTGCGCCGGTCGATCCCTCGTCGCGGGTGGTCTGGGTGCCCCACATCTGCAGTTGGGCTTCGAGGACGGTCGCGGTGGTGGGGATCGTGGAGGTGTCGAAGTCCAGTGCGGCGCGGGTGGTGCCGTAGGTGTCGGAGTTGTTGCCCACGGACAGCCAGTTCTGACCCACACCCCAGGATTCGATGGTGTCCTGGTTGGTGTTCGGCTGCGCCGAGGACAGCGTCGTGTCCGCCACGGCTCCGCCGGCGGAGCCCTGGATGAGTTTCATGGTCCGGCCTGCTTTGGGGATGCCCACGATCCGGGTGGGCGAGCCCAGCAGGTCACCGTCTGCCGTCTTGACCGCGATCTGGTAGTAGTACGACTTCCCGATCTCGTCCACTGACGAGTCCGGAGTCGGGACCGCGGTCGTATCGGTGAAGTTGTCGGTCTGCTGGTCGCCGATCGGGGCGATGAGCGTGGCCGGCGAGGGGGTGAACGCCTGCTGGGTGGAGCGGTGGATCTGGTACTCGGCGAAGTCCGCCCCGGCATCGGCGGTGGTGTTGGTATAGGTCTTCCAGTGCAGCTCCGGGCCGGTGCCATGCACGACGGTCGGGGAGTCGAGTGCGGTGCCGATGCGGCCGTAGGAGACCGTGAGCCTGGGGATGGTGGAGGTCTCGCCGCCGTAGGAGCCGTCGCCGGCCTCGTACCGCGGCCCACCGCGTGCATTGGCACCTGTCGGGTTCTCGTCGTACGCCTTGAGCACGAAGCCGTTGTTGGGCAGGGTGCCGTTCACCCACTCCTGCACCGAGTTCTTCACCGGAAAGTTGTGCCACTGGTTGTACTCCCCCGCGTCTTTCCACAGCTCCGCCCGGTTGACCAGCCGCACCGCGTCCGCGACGTTCTTGCTCGACGCATCCCCGGTGTCACCCAGCTTGATCGTGTTCCCGGTGCCCTTGGCGTAGCTCAGCTCCTCCGTGCCCAGGTCCACCCACCGGCCGGACGTCCCGCGCTGGTCCACGGTGACGTTCGCTGTCCCGCCGCGGTGCTTGATCTCGTACGGCGCCGCCGACGCCGCGTCCGCGACCCCCGGGATGTACACGTCCGTGAGGTAGTAGGCGGTCTCGGGCACCTCGGGCTGCCAGGTGTACGACTCGCCCGTGGCCGAGTTCTGGTTGTAGCGGTAGTCGGACTCGATCCCCGCCCCGGCCACCCGGGTCCAGTCGCCGACCGCGGCGGTGCCGGCGCGGCCGTCGTCGAGCTGCAGCTTCGTACCCGACAGATCGCCCAGCAGGTCCTTGGTGCTGTCCCAGGTGGCTGTCGTCTCGTCCCACGGTCCGGTGGCCTCGTGCGCCTCGATCTTCACGCTCTTACCGCCGGTGGTGTGCGCCTGGTCGTAGTACAGGCTCAGCCGCGCCGAATCCACCGCCACGCCCGCCGGGATCTCGTCCAGCGGGAACTTGATCAGCGAGCGGGCCACACCGGTCGGGGTCGTACCCACCTGCAGATCCCACGCCTGCCCGAAGTTCACCCCGGACTGATCGGAGAGCACCATGACGTCCTGCGACTGGGATGGCGACGGCGCGATGGTGATCGTCGGGTCGACCTTCACCGGGTACTGCCGCTCCTTCGCGGCCAGCCAGCCCGCATCCGGGGTCAGCGTCAGCAGCCACTGCTTCCCGTCCCGGCTCAGCTTCTGCGTGACCTTCGGACTCCACGGCCTGCCGTACGGGGAGGAGGCGTCCTTGGCCGCATCCGTCATGAACGGCGCCGGGATCACCAGCACCGGATCCCTGCTCGTCTCGTGGAAGAACGCGACCGAACCGTCCTTACGGGACTCGGGCGTCAGACCGTCGGTGACGTCCATGGTGAAGGCGAACGACACCGGCCCGTCGGGCCGTTCGTCAAGGACGATGTCCTCCTTCACCTCCCCCGCGCCCACCCGGTACGTGAGGTCCGCACCGTTGACCGCGTCGGGGTAGGTGACCGTGTCGCCCTCGGCCCGCGGCTTCAGCCCACCGCTCGCGTCCTTCAGCCCGAACGTCACGGACTGACCCAGCTGGGCCTCGACCTTCAGCAGCCGCTCGGCCGAGTCACCGAAGTAACTGCGAGCGAGGTTGGTGGTGTTGGCGTACGCGTAGCCCTTGGCGTCGGACTCCGTCACCGCGGTGTCGATCGCCTTCCAGGCGCCGCCGCGGGTCTCGTACGACGTGGGTGCGGCGGCCAGCTCCGCCTCTACCCGGCCGTCCGACATCCGCCAGAACCGCGCCTCCGGCGTACGGCGACCGGTCAGCTCCTTCACCCGCTTCGCCGCCGGCTCCGTCTTGCCCGCAGGCAGCTTCTCCCGGCTCGCAGGGTTCCGGCTGTCGCTCGACGGCGGCTCGTCGTCATCCGGATCGTCGTCGCTGAACCAGTCCCTGACGGTGTCCACGACCCCGCCGGCCCCGGGCGTGGAACCCGCCGCAAAAGCCGGCTGCGGCAACAGCGTCACCAAAAAAGCCGCCGCCACCGCCGACGAAACAAACCGCCCCAGCCGAGCCCTCATCCAGCACCCCTTCACGCCATTTCCCTGCGCGTGAATACACACAGGAAAACGGCACGCCGAATAACCGGACGGGCAGATGCCCGGCCAGCACAACGCACGCAGTGCATGGGGGGTAGTCGCCCGATCTTCAACGGATCGCTGTGTACCTGTCAAGCGATCGGCGATACAGGGTCAAAACACCTCAAATACACCTGCCCGAGCAGCGCGTAGTAGCACCGTGCACACACAATGAATCCATCAACTGCCCTGGTCAACACACCACAGTGACCTGCTCCCCGCAGCAGAGCCCCGCCCGAATCTGAGAATCACCCACTCGCAGTGAATTCTCGCCGGAAAATGAGAAGGGACCCAGCTCTTCCCCTCTGCAGGCAGGCGTGTGACACTCTCGGACTGCCAGGAATTCATCGCCCGAAGGCGAAGGGATCCTCACCCATGCCTACCGCGACGACCGCGGAAGCCGAATCGGATAACCCGCAGCCGCCACCCGGATTCTTCTCGCGGCACCGCCGAACTCTCACCGCCGCCCTCACCGCCACCGCGCTGGCCGCAGCCGTCCTCCTCGGCTACACCCTCACCCGCGACGACGACACCCCACCCGAGCAACGCCCAGTGCCCACCGCCCCGGTGACGTACACCGTCGACGGCGAAGGCACCGCCCAGATCACCTACTTCGCGCGAAGCGCCACCGGGGCCACCGTTCGCGCAGCGAACCTGCCCTGGCGCAAGACCGTACGCGTACCCCTCGGCCAAACCCCCGCGGTCACCCTCGTCCTCCCCGACGACGGCGGCCGCGCCACCTGCACGCTCGCCATCCGCGGCAACCACACCCAACGCTCCACCGCCGCCGGCCCGAACGGCCGCGCCACCTGCAGCGCAGACCTCCCCGGACGCGCCTCGAACGACGAGACAAGCAGGGCGAGTCCGACTTGGGGGTGAATGTCTGTGTGCTTGCGGTCGGGTCGTCGGGCGCGTTACCCAGTGCGGACACCGGGATCGCCCGCGCCGCAAAGGAGTTCGCCCATGCCGGAAACCGGGCGGCCCGCGGCGTACGGGACCCGGTCAGGCCCGGGCCGCCGCACGGCGGGCCGTGTACGCGCCCCCTGGCCCCGCGGGACTGCCCTCCCGCCGGGGCCGGGGCGGTGCTCCCCTGACGGGGGTCAGCGCGAGCGCGCCACCGTCACCTCGACGCGCTGGAACTCCTTCAGCTCCGAGTACCCCGTCGTCGCCATCGCGCGGCGCAGCGCGCCGAAGAAGTTCATCGATCCGTCGGGCGTGTGCGACGGGCCCAGCAGGACTTCCTCCGTGGTGCCCACCGCGCCGAGGTTCATGACCTTCCCCCGCGGCACGTCCTCGTGGACGGCTTCCATGCCCCAGTGGTGCCCGCGCCCCGGCGCGTCCGTCGCACGGGCCAGGGGCGAGCCCATCATCACCGCGTCCGCCCCGCACGCCACCGCCTTCGGCAGGTCGCCGGACCAGCCGACGCCGCCGTCCGCGATCACGTGCACGTAGCGGCCGCCGGACTCGTCCATGTAGTCCCGGCGCGCCGCCGCGACGTCGGCCACCGCCGTCGCCATCGGCACCTGGATGCCCAGCACGTTGCGCGTGGTGTGCGCCGCGCCGCCGCCGAAGCCGACGAGCACGCCCGCCGCGCCCGTACGCATCAGGTGCAGCGCCGCCGTGTACGTCGCGCAGCCGCCGACGATGACCGGCACGTCCAGCTCGTAGATGAACTGCTTGAGGTTCAGCGGCTCGGCCGCCGACGAGACGTGCTCCGCGGAGACCGTCGTGCCGCGGATGACGAAGATGTCCACCCCCGCGTCCACGACCGCCTTGGAGAACTGCGCCGTACGCTGCGGCGACAGCGCCGCCGCCGTGACCACGCCGGACTCGCGGACCTCCGCGAGCCGCCGGCCGATCAGCTCCTCCTTGATCGGCTCGTCGTAGATCTCCTGCATGCGCCGCGTCGCGTCGTACTCGTCCAGGTCCGCGATCTCGGCGAGCAGCGGCTCCGGGTCCTCGTAACGGGTCCAGAGCCCTTCGAGGTTGAGGACCCCGAGGCCGCCGAAGCGCCCGATCCTTATGGCCGCCTCCGGTGAGACGACGGAGTCCATCGGGGCGGCGAGGAAGGGCAGCTCGAAGCGGTAGGCGTCGATCTGCCAGGCGATCGAGACCTCCTTCGGGTCCCGGGTGCGCCTGCTCGGCACGATGGCGATGTCGTCGAACGCGTACGCCATGCGCCCGCGCTTGCCCCGGCCGATCTCGATCTCAGTCACGGATTGCTGCCCTTTCCAGACGGTTGCCGCCCCAGTATCCCCCGGCCGGCCGGGTCAGCCTTTACGGGAGTAGTTCGGGGCCTCGGTCGTCATCTGGATGTCGTGCGGGTGGCTCTCCTTCAGGCCCGCGGAGGTGATGCGGACGAAGCGGCCGCGGTCCTTCATCTCCGGGACGGTGCGCCCGCCGACGTAGAACATCGACTGCTTCAGCCCGCCGATGAGCTGGTGCACGACGGAGGCGAGGGGGCCGCGGTACGGGACCTGGCCCTCGATGCCCTCGGCGATGAGCTGGTCGTCGCTCTTGACCTCTTCCTGGAAGTAGCGGTCCTTGGAGTACGACTTGTTGCCGCCGCGCGACTGCATCGCACCCAGCGAGCCCATCCCGCGGTACGACTTGAACTGCTTGCCGTTGATGAACAGCAGCTCGCCCGGCGACTCCTCGCAGCCCGCGAGCAGGCTGCCGAGCATCACGGTGTCCGCGCCGGCGACCAGCGCCTTGGCGATGTCGCCGCTGTACTGCAGGCCGCCGTCGCCGATGACCGGCACGCCCGCGTCCCGGGCCGCGAGGGCGGCCTCGTAGATCGCGGTGACCTGCGGGACGCCGACGCCGGCGACCACGCGGGTCGTACAGATGGAGCCCGGTCCCACGCCGACCTTGATGCCGTCGACGCCCGCGTCGACGAGCGCCTGGGCGGCGTCGCGGGTGGCGACGTTGCCGGCGACGACGTCGACCGGCGCGTTCGATTTGATCTTCGCGGCCATCTCGGCGACGAGCCGCGAGTGGCCGTGCGCGGTGTCCACGACGATGAAGTCGACGCCCGCCTCGACCAGCGCCTGCGCCCGCTCGTACGCGTCGCCCGCGACGCCGACGGCGGCGCCGACGAGCAGCCGGCCCTCCCCGTCCTTGGCGGCGTTCGGGTACTTCTCCGCCTTCACGAAGTCCTTGACCGTGATGAGGCCCTTGAGCACGTCGCGGTCGTCGACCAGCGGCAGCTTCTCGATCTTGTGCCGGCGCAGCAGCTCCATGGCCTCCGCACCGGAGATCCCGACCCGGCCGGTGACCAGCGGCATCGGCGTCATGATCGACCGGACCTCGACGCTGCGGTCGGGCTCGAAGGCCATGTCGCGGTTGGTCACGATGCCGACGAGCTTGCCGTCCCCGTCGGTCACCGGTACGCCGCTGATCCGGAACCGGCCGCAGAGCGCGTCCGCCTCGGCGAGGGTGGCGTCGGGACGGATGGTGATCGGGTCGGCGACCATGCCGGACTCGGAGCGCTTGACCTGGTCGACCTTCTTGGCCTGGTCCTCGATGGAGAGGTTGCGGTGCAGCACGCCGACGCCGCCCTGGCGGGCCATGGCGATGGCCATCCGGGACTCGGTGACCCGGTCCATGGCGGCGGAGAGCAGGGGGATGTTCACCTTGACGTTCCGCGACACATGGCTGGCGGTGTCGATCTCGCCCGGGGCCATGTCGGCGGCGCCGGGCAGCAGCAGCACGTCGTCGAAGGTGAGTCCGATGGTGGCGAACTTGTCGGGGACGTCGGCGGCGCGCTCTGTCATGACACCCTTCCGGTGGGTCTTGCCCGATGGGACTGACCATGGTAACGGCGCGCCGGACGGTCACGTAACGGGGCTGGTGGCCGGGGCACGAAGGTACGAAGTCCGGAGCCGGAAGGACCTTCGGCCGGCGGACGGGGCCGCTCCCCCGCAGGCCGTACGCCCCGGAACCTACTGCCGCGCCAGCGCCCGCAGCCTGCTCAGCGCCCTGTGCTGCGCCACCCGTACCGCGCCCGGGGTCATCCCGAGGATCTGCCCCGTCTCCTCCGCACTGAAGCCCGCCGCCACCCGCAGCAGCAGCAGCTCCCGCTGGTTCGCCGGCAGGTTCGCCAGGAGCTGCTTCGCCCACTCCGCGTCGCTGCTCAGCAGCGCCTGCTCCTCGGGCCCGAGCGAGTCGTCCGGCCGCTCGGGCATCTCGTCCGAGGGCACGGCGGTGGAGCCGGGGCCGCGCATCGCGGCGCGCTGGAGGTCCGCGACCTTGTGCGCGGCGATGGCGAAGACGAATGCCTCGAAGGGGCGGCCGGTGTCGCGGTAGCGCGGGAGCGCGCAGAGGACGCCGATGCAGACCTCCTGCGCGAGATCGTCGACGAAGTGCCGTGCGTCGCCCGGCAACCGGTGCAGCCGCGTGCGAACATAGCGGAGCGCCAGGGGGTGCACGTGGGCCAGCAGGTCGTGCGTCGCACGCTCGTCCCCGCCGGCCGCGAGCTGGACGAGTCCCCTGATCTCGACAGGCCTTTCGGCCGTCTGGGAAACAGTGGTCTCGTTGCCGCGCATCCGTCCATGGTGCCTCGCCCCTGAACGTTCCGCTGTGTCACGGCCGTCGTTGTAGACCGAAGCGTTATGCGCAACCGCGCGGACAGTCACCACACGCGCCCTCCCTTCGCTGCCCCCGTGCGGGATTCCGCTGTGCCCGATGCGCGTCGTTCCGGAGAACCCATGCCTCAAGCATGCGCCTTCGCGCGCGAAACCGGGCCGCCCCGTGGCCCGCGGCCCCCGTCCGCGGGCCCGCCGCCGCGTACGGGGCGGGTGTGCCGGCCCGGGGCACGGGGCCCCGGCGCGGCGGATGCGCGGCAGGTCAGCGTACGAGACCCCAGCGGAATCCGAGTGCCACGGCGTGTGCCCGGTCGGAGGCGCCGAGCTTTTTGAAAAGCCTGCGCGCGTGGGTCTTCACGGTGTCCTCGGAGAGGAACAGCTCGCGGCCGATCTCGGCGTTGGACCGCCCGTGGCTCATCCCTTCGAGGACCTGGATCTCGCGCGCGGTGAGCGTCGGCGCGGCCCCCATCTCGGTGGAGCGCAGCCGCCGCGGCGCGAGCCGCCACGTCGGGTCGGCGAGGGCCTGCGTGACCGTGGCCCGCAGCTCGGCGCGGGAGGCGTCCTTGTGCAGGTAGCCGCGGGCGCCGGCGGCGACGGCGAGGGCCACGCCGTCGAGGTCCTCGGCCACGGTCAGCATGATGATCCGCGCCCCCGGGTCGGCCGAGAGCAGCCGGCGCACGGTCTCGACGCCGCCGAGTCCTGGCATCCGTACATCCATCAGAATCAGGTCCGAACGATCGGCACCCCAGCGGCGGAGCACTTCCTCGCCGTTAGCCGCCGTCGTCACGCGCTCGACGCCGGGTACGGTCGCAACCGCACGGCGCAGCGCCTCTCGGGCGAGTGGGGAGTCGTCGCAGACGAGGACGGAAGTCATGGCCGCCCTCCGGAGCTGATGCGCGTCACCTTGAGCCTCCAGGGCTGGTACGTATCGTCACCTTCGGCGGTCGACCGCGCGTCGGGCGCGCCCGGGACGAACGCGCTCGCAGTCAACCGCTTCCGCACTCTCAACGACGGTCACCCGAAAGAGTTACGGGGGCTCCTGGCACCTGTTGCAACGGCTGTCGCCATGGGGACCGGGGCCACACACGTCGCCACTCTACGTGAGGAAACGGTCACCGAGAAGCAATCACCGCGCCGCGCCGCCTCATGACTCGAATGCACCAATTCGCACCGCTCTGATCAGCCATTCTCTATTTTCACTATGAGTACTATTTACATCCAGTAAGCCCGGAAAGGTAGTGTCACGACCGTTAGGGGTCTTCCGTGGCGCTTCCAAGGTGATACAAAATGGCTGATTTCTCCCGCCTGCCGGGCCCGAACGCCGATCTGTGGGACTGGCAGCTCATCGCAGCGTGCCGCGGTGTGGACAGCTCCCTGTTCTTTCACCCGGAAGGAGAGCGGGGCGCCGCCCGGAGCGCACGGGAGGCATCCGCCAAAGAGGTGTGCATGCGATGCCCCGTACGCGCGGAGTGCGCGGCGCACGCGCTGGCGGTTCGCGAGCCGTACGGCGTGTGGGGCGGGCTGACGGAGGACGAGCGCGAGGAACTGCTGGGCCGCGCCCGGCACCGGACGCCGTCCCCGGGGGCCGCGGCACCGGCGCCGGAACCCGCCCCGGCCCCTTCCCCCGCACCGACGCCCGCACCGGCACCCGCACCGGCACCCGCACCGGCACCCGCGCAGACACCGACGCCGTACACCTAAGGCGGGCCGCTCCCGGTCCGCCGGCCCGTGTCCTACGTGTCCTGCGTGTCCCGGGCGGCGGCCGCCAGCCGGTCGAGCATCGCCGCCACCGCCGGCACCCGGGCCAGGTCCGGCAGCGTGAGCGCCACGACCTCCCGCCGCGCCTCCGGCAGCAGCGGCACCGTGACCACCCCCCGCGGCGGCACCGCGCGCACCGCGAGCCCCGGCAGCACCGCGACCCCCAGCCCGGCGCGCACGAGGCCCACGACGGCGGGGTAGTCGTCCGTCGCGAAGTCGATACGGGGCGCGAAGCCGGCCCGCCGGCACAGCTCCACCAGATGCGTGCGGCACCGCGGGCAGCCCGCGATCACCGGCTCCCCGGCCAGCTCCGCCAGCTCGACCCGGCCCGCCCCGGCGGCGGGGTGGTCCTCCGGCACCAGGCACAGCAGCCGGTCGGTGAGGAGCGGACGGAGGACGAGGCCGTCCCAGCCGTCGACGGGATCCCCGTCGGCTCCGGCGCCCGCGGCTTCCGGCTCTTCCGGCTCCCTCCCGGCCGTGCCCGGCAGCGGATAGTGGAACGCCAGCGCGATCTCGCACTCGCCCTCCCGCAGCATCTCCACGGACCGCGGCGGCTCGGCGTCCACCAGCGAGATCCGCGTCCCCGGGTGCGCCGCCCGCATCGCCGCCAGCGCGCCCGGCACGATCGTGGAGCTGCCGCTCGGGAACGACACCAGCCGCACCCGGCCCGCCCGCAGCCCCGCGAGCGCCGCGACCTCCTCCTCCGCCGCGGCCAGCCCGGCGAGGATGCTCCCCGCATGCCGGACGAGTGCCTCCCCCGCCTCCGTCAGCCGCAGCTCCCGGCCGGCGCGGACGAGCAGGGGCGTGGCCGCCGCCTGCTCCAGCGCCTTCATCTGCTGGCTGACGGCGGGCTGGGTCAGGCCGAGTTCGCGGGCGGCGGCGGAGAACGAGCCGGTTCCGGCGACGGCCCGGAGAACACGCAGGTGACGGGCGTCGAACATGATTCCACCCTAGGCGAGTCGCGGGCCCCATCCGCGAAGATCCGAAAGTCCTTTGAGCGTTGTCACAGGCGGCGGTTACCTTCGGGGGATGCAGGTGCTCTCCGTGAACCTCGCCCGGCCGCAGACCGCCCCCGACATCACCGACGCCCCCGGCTTCGTCACCGGCATCGACAAGCGCCCGGCCGAAGGCCCTGTGCACGTCGAGGAGCCCGGCCCCAAGGGCACCGGCGGCAGCGCTCTCGCCGGCGACGTCATAGGCGACCTGCGCCACCACGGCGGCACGTACCAGGCGGTGTACGCGTTCGCGCGCGAAGACCTCGACGTCTGGGGCGCCGAGCTGGGCCGCGAGCTGCCGAACGGCGTCTTCGGCGAGAACCTGACCACCTCCGGCGTCGACGTCTGCGGCGCGCGCATCGGCGAGCGCTGGCGGATCGGCCCCGACCTGCTGCTGGAGGTCACCAGCTCGCGCATACCCTGCCGCACGTTCGCCGGCTGGCTCGGCGAGCGGGGCTGGGTCAAGCGCTTCACGCAGGCGGCCCGGCCCGGCGCGTACCTGCGGGTGATCGAGCCGGGCGAGATCCGGGCCGGGGACGGGATCCGCGTCGAGCACCGCCCGGACCACGAGGTGACGGCCGCCTTCTGGTTCCGCGCGAACACCCTGGAGCGCGAGCTGCTGCCCCGGCTCCTGGCCGCCGCGGACGCGCTGCATCCGGAGTCCCTGGAGAAGGCCCGCAAGGCGGCGGCCCGCGCGTCCTGACCCCGTCGGCCCTCCGGGCCGACCCCGAGAGCGGCCTCAGGGTCGCCTCCGGGGCGTACCCGTGCGATTCCCGATACCCGCAGGAGTCATGTGTCAGAAAACTCTGACACATGAAGAAAACGAGTGGACGGAGACGGCGGCTCAAGCGGGTTCTCCTCGCGCTGACCGCGGTGGCGGTCACGGTGGTGGGCGCGGTCGTCGGCGCCGGAGCGTGGTTCTACGCCACGGCGGACGTCTCCACGGTCGGCAAGGTCGAGTTCACCAACGAGCTGCGGATACCGCCGGTCGACGAGGGCGAGGTGGCGGCGGACGGCACGCGCGTCTTCCGGCTCGGGATGCGGGCGGGCGAGACGGAGTTCGAGCCCGGCCGGACCACGCCGACGTGGGGGTTCACCAGCCCGCGGACGGCCGCCGACGCGCAGTGGCCCGGCACGTACCTCGGGCCGACGCTGCGCGCCGAGCGCGGCGAGAAGGTCCGCGTCGAGGTCGACAACGGGCTCGACGAGGCGTCCACCGTCCACTGGCACGGCATGCACCTGCCCGCCGCCATGGACGGCGGCCCGCACCAGATGGTCGAGGCCGGCGGGAAGTGGCGGCCCCACTGGACCGTCGACCAGCCCGCGGCCACCCTCTGGTACCACCCGCACCCGCACGGCAGGACCGAGCGGCACGTGCAGCGCGGGCTCGCCGGGATGTTCCTCGTGGACGACGCGAAGGCGGACGAGATGGGCCTCCCCGACGAGTACGGCGTGAACGACGTGCCCGTCGTCGTCCAGGACGTGCGCTTCGACGGCGACCGCCTCGACCACGGCCACCGGATGATGCGGAACACCGGCTTCCTGGGCGACGAGACGATGGTGAACGGCACCCTCGCCCCGTACCAGCAGGTACGCGACGAGGTCGTCCGGCTGCGGCTCCTCAACGCCTCCACCGCGCGCGTCTACGACTTCGGCTTCGACGACGACCGCGACTTCGACCTCGTCGGCACCGACGGCGGCCTGCTCGGCGCCCCGTACCGCACCGACCGCATCCTGCTCTCCCCCGGCGAACGCGCCGAGATCCTGGTCCGGATGCGGCCCGGCGAGCGGACCGTGCTGCGCAGCAACCCGCCGGGCGGCGGCGACTTCTGGCAGTCCCGCTTCGCCGGCGGCGACGACTCCTTCGACGTGCTGGAGCTGCGCGCCGCCGGCACCCTGCGCCCGGCGCCCACGGTGCCGGCGCGGCTGGCCGACGTCGAACTCCCCGACCCGGCCGACGCCTCCCGCGAACGCCACTTCGACCTGCGCACGAGCGGCATCAACGGCTCGCCGATGGCCATGGACCGCATCGACGCCACCGTCGAGCGCGGCGCGACGGAGATCTGGACGGTGCGCAACCGCGACGGCGTCACGCACAACTTCCACGTCCACGACGTGCAGTTCCGCGTTCTGGAGGTGGACGGCGAACCGCCGCCGCCGGAGCTGCGCGGGCGGAAGGACACCGTGTACGTGCCGAACGGGCGGGAGGTGAAGCTCGTCCTGCGCTTCGACGGCCCGCCCGACCCCGACGTGCCGTACATGTACCACTGCCATCTGCTGGCGCACGAGGACGGCGGGATGATGGGGCAGTTCGCCGTCGTGAACCCCGGCGAGAAGGCCGGCCGGCCCCCGGGCGTGGACGGCGGACACGCCGGGCACTGACCCGCGCCTGCGGCGCCCGCTAGCGTGCGGACATGACGACTGCGCTGATTACGGGATCGACGGCCGGCCTCGGCGCCGCCTTCGCCCGCCGCCTGGCCGCCTCGGGATACGACCTGGTGCTCGTCGCCAGAACGGCGGAGCGGCTGCACGAGCAGGCCGCGGAGCTGCACGAGCGGCACGGCGTCGAGGCGTCGGTGCTGCCGGCGGACCTGGCGGCGGAGGAAGGCATCACGGCGGTGGAGAAGCGCCTCGGCGACGCGGGGCGGCCGGTGGACCTGCTGGTCAACAACGCGGGGTTCGGGCTGAAGGGGCGCTTCCTCCAGGTGACGCTGGCCGACGAGCTGACGATGCTGAAGGTGCACTGCGAGGCGGTGCTGCGGCTGACGACGGCGGCGGCGGGGGCGATGCGGGAGCGGTCGCGGGGTGCGGTGGTCAACGTCGCGTCGGTGGCGGCGTTCGTGCCGCGGGGGACGTACGGGGCGAGCAAGGCGTGGGTCGTGCAGTTCACGCAGGGCGTGGCGAAGGACATGGCGGGCAGCGGGGTGCGGCTGATGGTGCTGTGCCCGGGGTTCGTCAGGACGGAGTTCCACGAGCGGGCGGGGATGGGGACGGACAACATCCCGGGGTGGATGTGGCTGGACGCGGACAAGGTGGTGGCGGAGGGACTGCGGGACCTCCAGCGGGGCCGTACGGTGTCGATCCCGGACCCGCGGTACAAGGCGCTGATGGGCGCGGCGAAGCTGGTACCGCGGGGAGTGCTGGGGCGGGTGTCGACGGGGGCGGGCCGCAAGTACGGGCCTCAGTAGGGGCCCGCCGGCCCCGTACCACCCGAACCCGCCCCGGCTCCAAGCCGGGCGGGACGCACGCCGCAGGGCCTCGCCCCCTTGCGGAGGCGAGGCCCTGCGGTGTGTTGCCCGTGGTACCGACCGGAGGTCAGTGGGCGTGGCCGTGGCCGCCGTGGCTGTGGCCCGCGTCCTCCTCCGGCTCCGGCTTCTCGACGACCGCGCTCTCCGTCGTCAGCAGCAGCGAGGCGATCGACGCCGCGTTCTCCAGCGCCGAGCGGGTCACCTTCACCGGGTCGATGACGCCGGCCTTCACCAGGTCGCCGTACTCGCCGGTGGCGGCGTTGAAGCCCTGGCCCGCCGACAGCTCCGCGACCTTGGAGGTGATGACGTACCCCTCCAGGCCCGCGTTCTCCGCGATCCACCGCAGCGGCTCGACCGCCGCGCGGCGGACGACCGCCGCGCCGGTGGCCTCGTCGCCCGTGAGGCCGAGGCCGTCCTCCAGCACCTTCGCGGCGTGGACGAGCGCCGAGCCGCCGCCGGAGACGATGCCCTCCTCGACCGCCGCGCGGGTGGCGGAGATGGCGTCCTCCAGGCGGTGCTTCTTCTCCTTCAGCTCCACCTCGGTGGCCGCGCCGACGCGGATGACGCACACGCCGCCGGCCAGCTTCGCCAGCCGCTCCTGCAGCTTCTCGCGGTCCCAGTCGGAGTCCGTGCCCTCGATCTCCGCCTTGATCTGCGCGATCCGGCCGGCGACCTCGTCGGCCTTGCCGGCGCCGTCGACGATCGTGGTGTCGTCCTTGGTGATGACCACGCGGCGGGCGGTGCCCAGCACCTCGAGGCCCACCTGGTCGAGCTTCAGGCCGACCTCCTCGGCGATCACGGTGCCGCCCGTGAGGGTGGCCATGTCGCCGAGCATCGCCTTGCGGCGGTCACCGAAGCCGGGGGCCTTGACCGCGACGGAGTTGAAGGTGCCGCGGATCTTGTTGACCACGAGGGTGGACAGCGCCTCGCCGTCCACGTCCTCGGCGATGATCAGCAGCGGCTTCGCGGAGCCGGCCTGCATGACCTTCTCCAGCAGCGGCAGCAGGTCCTGGATGGAGGAGATCTTGCCCTGGTTGATCAGGATGTACGGGTCCTCCAGCACCGCCTCCATGCGGTCCTGGTCGGTCACCATGTAGTGCGACAGGTAGCCCTTGTCGAAGGCCATGCCCTCGGTGAAGTCCAGCTCCAGGCCGAAGGTGTTGGACTCCTCGACGGTGATGACGCCGTCCTTGCCGACCTTGTCCATGGCCTCGCCGATGAGCTGGCCCACCTGCTCGTCCTGCGCGGACAGCGCGGCGACCGCGGCGATGTCGGACTTGGAGTCGATCGGGCTGGCGGCCTTCAGCAGCTCGTCGGAGACGGCCGCGACGGCGGCGTCGATGCCGCGCTTGAGCGCGGAGGGGGAGGCGCCGGCGGCCACGTTGCGCAGGCCCTCGCGGACGAGCGCCTGGGCAAGCACGGTGGCGGTGGTGGTGCCGTCGCCCGCGATGTCGTTGGTCTTGGTCGCCACCTCCTTCACGAGCTGCGCGCCCAGGTTCTCGTACGGGTCCTCGACCTCGATCTCACGGGCGATGGTCACGCCGTCGTTGGTGATGGTCGGGGCACCGAACTTCTTGTCGATGACGACGTTGCGGCCCTTGGGGCCGATCGTCACCCTCACGGTGTTGGCAAGCTTGTCCACGCCGCGCTCAAGAGCGCGGCGGGCGTCCTCGTCGAACTTCAGAGTCTTCGCCATGGAACGTGGGTCCTCTCAAGGGGCGCGTAGGGAGCGCCGACGCCCCGGCCCGTTTCGATATGTCCTGCTCGATGAACGGATCCGGGGCGCGGCCTGGTGTGTGAAGAAGCGGGAAGCGCCCCGTTACTTCTCGATGATCGCGAGCACGTCGCGGGCAGAGAGGACGAGGTAGTCCTCGTTGTTGTACTTCACCTCGGTGCCGCCGTACTTGCTGTAGAGAACGACGTCGCCGACGGAGACGTCGAGCGGCAGCCGGTTGCCGTCCTCGAAGCGGCCCGGGCCGACGGCCAGGACGACGCCCTCCTGGGGCTTCTCCTTGGCGGTGTCCGGGATGACCAGGCCCGAGGCCGTGGTCTCCTCGGCGTCGAGCGTCTGGACCACGATGCGGTCCTCAAGCGGCTTGATGGCAACCTTGGTGCTGGCGGTCGTCACGATCCGACCTCCCCCTTCGGAGATCTCGCGGGGTTGAATGTCTGGGGTGGCGACCCTGGTGGATCCGTCGTCGCGGGTGCCGGATCCGCCTCGTCGCTGTGTTGGCACTCTCCATGGGGGAGTGCCAGAGCCGAGGTTATGCCGCCTTTTAGCACTCGGTCAAGCCGAGTGCCAGATTGCCACCCCCGCGTCGGCCCCTCGGCCGGTCACGCGTCGCACGGCCGTACGGTCCGGACCGTACGGCCCGCGCCGCCGCGTCACATGTAGTCCTCCAGCCGGGCCACCGTGAAGCCCTGGCTCTGGATCTCCCGCAGCAGCTCCGCCATGACGTCCGTCATCGTCCGCCCGCCCTGCTGCTCCGGCCCCCGGAAGTGCATCAGCACGATGTCGCCGGGGCGCAGGCGGTCGCCGCTGCGGTACTCCAGCCCGCTCGCCTTCATGTCGGCCCGCCACAGCGGCATCGCGCGGACGCCGCAGGAGGCGGCGGCCCGCAGCGTCGCCGCGTCGTACTTGCCGTAGGGCGGCCGGAAGAGGGTCGGGCGGACGCCGAACCGGTCGGTGACGCGCTCCTGCTGGCGGCAGATCTGGCGGCGCTGCCGCTCGTACGGGAGCAGGGTGAGGTCGGGGTGGGTGAGGGTGTGGCCGTGCACGGAGTTGCCGAGGCGGCGCAGCTCCTCGAAGTAGTCGTAGTCCCCGCGGGCCGCGGAGTCGGAGAGGAACATGCTGAACGGCAGCCGCAGGTCCGCCGCCATCCCGACCAGCCCGGGGTCCTTCACCCAGCCGTCGTCGATGGTGAGGAAGACGACCTTGTCCCGCGTCGGCACCCGGCCCGTCACGGCCGGCAGCCCGGACTCCCCAGGCCGCACGGGGCGTCTCACGGGGGGCGCGGGCGGCGGGTCGAGGGGGCGGTCCAGGCCCCACTGCCGGTACGCGTCGGGGCCGGCGCCGCGCGCGGCGTCCTCGCCGGCACCGCCCGCCTCGCCGCCCTTGCCGTCCTCGCCCGGCAGCGCCCGCGGCGTACGCCCCGCCTGCCGCACGCCCGGCTTGCCGTCCGGCCGCCCGTCCCCGGGTGCCGCGGACTCCCCCGCGTCCTTCGGGAACCACTCCTGCGTCGGCCGGGCCGCGTCCGCGCAGGCGGTGACCGCCAGCAGGCAGGCGGCGGCTATCGCGGCGGCGGCCGACGACCGCCGCCCGGAGCGGCGGGTGCGCCTCATACGTAGTCCTCCAAGCGGGCAACGGCGAAGCCCTCGTCGTTCGCCTTACGGAGCACCGTACGGAGCACGTCGGTCATCGTGCCGCCGAATTCGGAAGGTCCTTCGAAGTGGGTGAGCACGATATCGCCGGGGTGGAACGCGGTGTCCCCCCGGGAGTACGTCCAGCGGCCGGGGAACGCCTCCTGCTGCCACAGCGGTACGACGTCGATGCCGCACTCCTTCGCGGCGCGCAGGGTGTCGCCGTTGTAGTTGCCGTACGGCGGGCGGAAGATCCGCGGCGCGGTGCCCATCTCGCGCTTCAGGACGCGCTGCTGGCCGCAGATCTCCTCGCGCTGGGCCGCGTAGGGCAGTTCGCGGAGGTTGGGGTGGTGGAGGGTGTGGTTGTTGACGGTGGTGCCGAGGTCGCGCAGGGCGCGGAAGTAGGCGTAGTCGTCGCGCGCGACCCCGTCGGCGAGGAAGGCGCTGACGGGCACGTCGAGTTCGCGCAGCATGCGCAGCAGCTCGGGGTCCTTGCGGTAGCCGTCGTCGATGGTGAGGAAGACGACCCGGTCGTCGGTCGGGACCCGGGTGATGACGGGCGGCAGGCCGGGGCCGCCGGTCTCGGTCTCGAAGCCGGGTTCCGTGGTGAGTGCGGGTTTGGTACGCGGCGGGGCGGGCGGCAGCAGCGGGGTGGCGGACAGGCCCCACGTGCGGGCGGCGGCGAGCCGCTGCGCGTGAACGTGCTGCTGGTGCTGCGCGGTGCGGGCGAGCGCGCGGGCGGGTGCGGCGGCGGGGCCGCCGGCGACGGCGGGCTTGGCGTCCTGGGTGAGGGGTCCGGCCCCGTCGGCGGGGTGGCCGCCGGTGTCGCGGGAGCAGGCGGAGGCGAGGAGTGCGGCGGTGACGGCCAGGGCGAGGAGGCCGGTGCGGGGGCGGGTACGTGGGCGCATTTTATCCTTTTGTCCTATTAGTGCCGGAGCCCGCATCCTGCCAGCGCGGAACGGCGTGTCACGGCGCCACGCCGCGCGGGCGCCCGCATGGGGGACAGCGGACAATGGGGCGCATGCACGGCTCCGACACCCCCGACGGCCCCCTCGCCGCCCTCCTCGCCCCCGAGGGGCAGGCCCTCCTCGCCGAGCTGCGCGACCACGACCCCGCCGACGAACTGGCCCTCGCCACCCGGCTGCGCCGCACCCACCCCGCCCCGCTGGTCTCCGCCGCGCTCGGCCAGGCCAGGCTGCGGCAGCGGGCGGCGGCGAAGTTCGGGGCGGACGCGGCGCGGATGTACTTCACGCCCGACGGCGTCGAGCAGGCGACCCGGACGGCGGTGGCGGCGCACCGCGCCGCCCGGTTCGCGGCGCTCGGCGTCGACCGGGTCGCCGACCTGTGCTGCGGCATCGGCGGCGACGCGGTGGCGCTGGCGCGGGCCGGGATCGCGGTGCTCGCCGTCGACCGGGACCCGGCGGCGGCCGCCGCCGCGCGGGCCAACGCGGCGGCGCTGGAGGTCGCAGAGCTGGTCGACGTGCGGTGCGGGGAGGTGGGCGACGTGGACATCTCCGGATACGACGCGGTGTTCGTCGATCCTGCGCGCCGGGTCGGCGGCCGGGGCGGGTCCGGGCGCGGGCGCGTCTTCGACCCCGAGGCGTACTCCCCGCCGCTGTCCTGGGCCGTCGAGGTCGCCGGCCGCGTCTCGCACGCGGCGCTGAAGGTCGCCCCCGGCATCCCGCACGAGGCGGTGCCGGACGCCGCCGAGGCGGAGTGGGTCTCCGACGCCGGCGACGTGAAGGAGGCCGTGCTCTGGTTCGGCACCGAGCCGGGCGCCCGCCGGGCGACCCTGCTGCCCGCCGGCGTCTCCCTCGCGGGGCGCGGCCTGCCCGACCCGCCGCCGGGTCCCGTGGGGCGCTACCTGTACGAGCCGGACGGCGCCGTCGTCCGCGCGCACCTCGTCGCCGAGGTCGCGGCGCAGGTCGGCGGCCGGCTGCTGGATCCGACCATCGCGTACGTCACGGCCGACGACCGGGTGCGGAGCCCGTACGCCACCGCGTACGAGATCACCGACACCCTCCCGTTCAGCGTCAAGAAGCTCCGCGCCCTGCTGCGCGCACGGGGCGTCGGCAGCGTCACCGTCAAGAAGCGCGGCTCCGCCGTCGAACCCGAGGAGCTGCGGCGCAAGCTGAAGCTCACCGGCCCGTCCGCGGTGTCCTGCACCGTCTTCCTGACCCGCGTCGCCGGCGCCCCTACGGTGCTGCTGGGCCGTCCGGCCCCAGCGACGTGAACCGCCAGCGGTGCGCGGGCCGCGCCAGCAGCCCGCCGTCGCCGGGCGCCGGCAGCTCGGGCAGGTCCGCGTCGTAGGGCGCGTCCCACCACGTGATGACGAGCACCCGCTCGCCGGGCGCCGTGAACGTCTCGCGGCGCAGCGGCGCCCCGGCCCCGGCGCCCTCCAGCCGCTGCGCGCGGGCCCAGGCGAGCAGTTCGCCGGCCCGCCCGGGCGCCGCCTTGGCCTCCCACATCAGCGCGACGGTCACGAGTACAGGTTGTCCTTCGCCAACTCGTGCACGTGGTCGTGGCCGTGGCCGGGTGCGTGCTCGTGCCCGGGTACGTGCGTCTCCGTGACCGGCAGCGACGAGTCCGCCGACAGCTCCCAGTCCGACGCCGCCCGCCCCCGCGCCACCATCTCCGCGCCCAGCGCCGCGACCATCGCCCCGTTGTCCGTGCACAGCTTCGGCCGCGGCACCCGCAGCACGATGCCCGCGTCCTCGCAGCGCCGCTCCGCCATCGCCCGCAGCCGCGAGTTCGCCGCGACGCCGCCGCCGATCATCAGGTGCCCGACGCCGTTGTCCCGGCAGGCCCGTACCGCCTTGCGCGTCAGCACGTCCGCGACCGACTCCTGGAACGACGCCGCGACGTCCGCCACCGGCACGTCCTCCCCGGCCGCGCGCCTGGCCTCGACCCAGCGGGCGACGGAGGTCTTCAGGCCGGAGAAGGAGAAGTCGTACAGCGGGTCGCGCGGGCCCGTCAGGCCGCGCGGGAAGCGGATCGCGGCCGGGTCGCCCTCGCGCGCCGCCTTGTCGATGAACGGGCCGCCGGGGAAGCCGAGTCCGAGGACCCGGGCGACCTTGTCGAACGCCTCGCCCGCCGCGTCGTCGATGGTCGCGCCGAGCGGCCGGACGTCGGAGGTGATGTCGGCGGACATCAGCAGCGAGGAGTGCCCGCCGGAGACCAGCAGGGCCATCGTCGGCTCGGGCAGCGCGCCGTGTTCGAGCTGGTCGACGGCGATGTGCGAGGCGAGGTGGTTGACGCCGTAGAGCGGCTTGCCCAGCGCGTACGCGTACGCCTTGGCCGCCGACACCCCGACCAGCAGCGCGCCCGAGAGGCCGGGGCCCGCCGTCACCGCGACCGCGTCCAGGTCGCGGGCCGCGACCCCGGCGTCGCGCAGCGCCCGCTCGATCGTCGGCACCATCGCCTCCAGGTGTGCCCGGCTCGCCACCTCGGGCACCACGCCGCCGAAGCGGGCGTGCGCGTCGACGCTGGAGGCGATGGCGTCGGCGAGCAGCGTGTGCCCGCGGACGATCCCGACACCGGTCTCGTCGCAGGACGTCTCGATGCCGAGCACCAGGGGTTCGTCTGCCATGGGGGGCGTCACTCTTTCTCGTTCTCGGTACGGCGCATGACGAGCGCGTCGACGTTTCCGGGCTGGTAGTAGCCGCGTCTGACGCCGATGACGGCGAAGCCGTGGCGTTCGTAGAGGCGCTGGGCGCGGCCGTTGTCGACGCGCACCTCCAGCAGCACCTCGCGGCAGCCGAAGCGGCGGGCGGCGGCGAGCAGCGCCTGAAGCAGGCGCGGGCCGAGGCCGGTGCCCCAGTGGTCGGGGGCGGCGGCGATGGTCTGGATGTCGCCGGTGCCGTCGAGCGCGGCGAGGCCCCCGTAGCCGACGACGCGGCCGGCCTCGTCCTCGGCGACGAGGTACGCGCGGGTGGCGCCGGGGCCGCGGGCGTGGGCCAGCTCGGACCAGAACATGGCCGGGGACCAGGCGTCCTCGGGGAAGGTGTCCCGTTCGAGTGCGAGCACGGGGTCGATGTCCCACCACCGCATCTCGCGCAGGGCGACGGTCATGGGTTCCCGGCGCTCTCGTACGGGGCCTGGCGCGCGGTCATCGCGGGGTGACCGCCTTGTACGCGGCCGGGACCTGCGCGTCCGGCCGGCGCAGGTACAGCGGGCGGGGCGGCAGCAGTTCGGCGCCCGCCGCGAGCCGCTCGGCGGCCAGCGCGGCGAGGGCGGCGGCGGGCGGGTGCGCCGGGGGGCGGGCGTCGGGGAACACCTCGGGGTACAGCTCCGCGCCCGCCCCGGCGGCGGGCAGGCCGGCGACCTGTTCCGCGAGGTCGGCGGGCCGGTCGACGGCGGGCTCGGTGAGGCGGGTGCGGGCGTCCGCGTAGCGCGCCCAGTACACCTCCTTGCGCCGGGCGTCGGTGGCCACAACGAACGGGCCGTCGACGTCGCCGCCGGTGGCGTAGGCGATGCCGTCGAGCGTGCAGAGCCCGTACACGGGGATGCCGAGCGTCATGCCGAGGACCTCGGCGGTCACCAGACCCACCCGCAGCCCGGTGTACGGACCGGGGCCCACGCCGACGACGACGCCGGTCAGCTCCCCGAGCCCCCGCCCCGCCCCGGCGAGCACGCGGTCGACGGCGGGCAGCAGCAGCTCGCCGTGGCGCCGGGCGTCGACCTGGTGCGACGCGGCGAGCGCGGGCGACGCGGGGTCGCCGTCGTGGAGGGCGACGGTGACGGCGGGGGTGGCGGTATCCATGGCGAGGAGCACGCCCTTCAGGGTAGTCGCGCGGGAGGGGTGCCCGGAGCGCGTCCGCCGGGCCGGTGACTCCGGCTGCGGCCGCCCCAGGGAGTGCGGGGGCGGGTGCTACCGTCGGGCGGAGCAGGCGGGGCGGACAGGCGGGCCGGCACGGAGCCGGCCGGCCCGGGACGGGCCAGGGGCACACCGCGGCAGAGCGGCCGTACGGCCGCCGTACGGAAGGGGCGTACCGCGTGGCAGGCAGCGGGAAATTCGTGGCCGGGCTGACGGCCGCCGCCCTGGGCGTGGTCGCCTTCCTCGCCTACCAGGCCAACGCCAACGCCCCCGACTCCCTCGCCCGCAACCGGCCGGGGGTCGCCAGCCCCGAGCCGTCCAAGGCCAAGGAGAAGAAGCTCGAACTGCCCGCCCGCTCGGGCACCGGCCTGCGGGTGGTGTACGCGCTGAAGGCGCAGCGCGTGTGGCTCGTCGGCGAGGACAACTCGGTGCTGCGGACGTACAGGGTGACGCCGAGCACCGTCGACCCGCCGGTCGGCACGTACGCCGTGACCTCGCGGTCGCGGCAGATCACCGGCTCTGACGGGGTGCCGGTCGAGCACGTGGTGATCTTCACGGAGTCCGAGGGCACGGTCATAGGGTTCAGCGCCGCGGTCGACGGCTCGCGGCCGGAACCGGACCCGGACTCGAAGACGGGCGGTGTGCGCTCGTCGCGGGCGGACGGCAAGGCGCTGTGGCGCTTCGCGACGGTGGGCGTCGAGGTCGCGGTGGTGAAGTAGCGGGGACCCGCTGCCGGACCCCCGCCCTCCGCCCGTACGTTTCCCGCCACACGCCACGCGCCTTGCCGCGGCCCGGCGGTCCGGCAGTCCCGCGGTCCTACAGCCCGGCGGCCTCCGCGAGCAGCGGGACCTGCCCCACGTCCGGGTTGCAGGGGAACAGCACCAGCTCGCCGCAGCCCGCGTCCGCGAACGCGGCCTTCGCCGCGGCGATCGCCTTCGGCGAGGTCAGCGCCCCCTCGACGATCCTCTCGGCGAAGTCGCCGAGGAACCCGTAGTAGTCCAGCAGGTAGTCGCGGGCGTGCTCCTCGGCGCTCGGGCCGAGGCTCGCGTACGCGAGTGCAGCCACCCGCGGCTCGCCCTCCCGGCCCGCCTCGCGCCACGCCGCCTTCGCCTTCTCGGCGCCCGCGGCCAGCTGCTCGGGCCGCCCGCCGCCGAGGATCCACCCGGCGCCGTACTCCGCGACCCGCCGGTACGTCGCAGGTGCGTCGCCGCCGAAGAGCATCGGCGGCCCGCCGGCCTGCACCGGCGCCGGGCCCACGGGGTGGGCGCGGCCGCGGGCTTCCTGGTTCCACACGGCGCGCATCTCGGCGAGCTGGTCGTCGAAGATCCGGCCGCGCCCGGTGAACGGCACTCCCGCCGCCTCGTAGTCGTCCTGCCGCCCGCCGACGGCGGCGCCGACGGTGAGCCGGCCGCCGGAGAGCACGTCGACGGAGGCGAGCTGCTTGGCCAGCAGGGCGCCGTTGCCGCGGTACGGGGCGATGAGGATGGTCGTCGTCAGGCCGATCCGCTCGGTGACGGCCGCGGCGGCGGCGAGCGTGGGGATCGTTTCGAGGTTGCCGTAGACGACGCGGTCGATGGTGCCGAGGGTCGAGAACCCGGCCTGCTCGGCCGCGACGGCCCACTCGGGGATCAGCTTGCCGGGGATGCCGGTGATGGTGGAGGGAAGTCCGATGCCGATGTCCATGCCGGGCAGCCTAGATCCCGCGGGAGGGCCACGGGGCCTGACCTCGTCCTACGCCGTCCTACGCGGCGTGCTGCTCCGGTGCGGCGGGGGCCTCCGGGGCCGTCTCGCCCGCCTCTGCTCCGGGCGCGGGCGGCGTCGAGACCGCCTCGGCCGCCGCGCAGGCGGCGAGCAGCTCGGCGACTCCCACGGCGGGGCGCTGCTCGTCTTCCTCAGGTGCCATACGCCCATGGGACCACGCCCGCCGACCTGGGGCAACGATATGCCGACAGCACGTCGGCATATTTGTCGGAACGTACAGCACTGCTGTTCAGGTGCGGGCGAGCGCGGCCAGCGCGCCGTGCGCCCAACGGTCGCCGACGCCGGTGACGGTGACGCGCCGCACGTCGGCCCCGTCCGCCTCGTCTGTCCCGTCCCCGTCCGCGTCCGCCGCCGGCCCGGGCGCACCGCCCGTCCTGCGTTCGATGACGACGTGCAGCCTGTCCTCGGCCAGCTCCTCGACCTTGCCCTCGCCCCACTCCACGACCACGACCGACTCGGGCAGCGACACGTCGAGATCCAGGTCCTCCATCTCCTCCAGGCCGCCGCCCAGCCGGTAGGCGTCGACGTGGACCAGCGGCGGCCCGCCCGAGACGGACGGGTGCACGCGCGCGATGACGAACGTCGGCGACGTCACCGCCCCCCGCACCCCGAGCCCGGCCCCCAGCCCGCGCGCGAGCGTCGTCTTGCCCGCGCCCAGCGCCCCGGTGAGCAGCACGAGGTCCCCGGCGCGCAGCACGGCGGCGAGCCGGCGGCCCAGCTCCTGCATCTGTTCGGGCGACTCGACGGTCAACTGGACGGCGGTGGGGGTCGCGGCGGCGCTCATGGCACTGGATGTTAGAGGGTCCGGCGCGACGTCCCGCGCGGGCGCCGTACGGGACCCGTCCCGGGCCGTGCTCCCGGACCCGCCCCCGGCCGCTTTCCCTTTCCCGGTCCCGCTTCCGGCTCCGCCCCTGACCCCGCGCGGATCTGCACGCCGGCGCGGGCGAGCAGCGCGGCCAGCGCGTCGTTCACCCGGTCCGGGCGCTCCAGCAGGGCGAGGTGCCCGGCGTCCTCGACGACCTCGAACGCGGCGTCGGGCAGCCGCGCCGCGATCCGCTCGCTGTGCGCCGGGGGCGTCACCATGTCGCGGTCGCCGACGAGGACGAGCCCGGGGAGGTCCCGGAAGAGCGCCACGGCCTCGTCCTTCTCGTGCACGGCGAACGCCGGGTAGAACTCGGCGACCACGTCTATCGGCGTGCTCTCCAGCAGCCGTTCCGCGAACCGCGCGACGCCCGGGTCGACGCCCTCGGTGCCGAACGAGTAGTGCTTGATGATCCCGGCGAAGAGGTCGGCCGTCGCCTGCCGGCCGCGCTCGGCCAGCTCGGCGCGGCTGCCGAGGGCCCTCAGCACGCCGGGCACGAAGTGCCGTACGGCCCAGGCGCCGGCCGCGGGCAGGCCGAACGTGACGCGGCCGAGGTCGCCCGCGGAGGTGCCGAGGAACGCGGCGCCGGCCACCCGGTCCCGTACGAGGTCGGGGAACTGGTCGGCGAGGGCCATGACCGTCATGCCGCCCATCGAGTGCCCGACGAGCAGCAGCGGGCCCTCGGGGGCGGCGGCGTCGAGGACGGCCTTGAGGTCGCGGCCGAGCTGCTCGATGGTGACCGGCTCGTCGCCGGCGAGCTGGGAGATGCCGCGGGCGGAGCGGCCGTGGCTGCGCTGGTCCCAGTAGACGGTGCGGACGCGGCCGCGGAGGGCGGCGCGCTGGAAGTGCCAGGAGTCCTGGGTGAGGCAGTAGCCGTGGCTGAAGACGACGGTGAGGGGGGCGGGGTCGCGGCGGCCGGCGAAGCGGCGGCGCCTGCGGCGGGGGGCGGTGGTGCCGGCCGGGTCCGGGGTGGTCCCGTCGGGGGCCGCCGGCGGGAAGTCGTCGGCCTCCTCGACCTCGTAGTACAGCTCGGTGCCGTCGTCCGCGACGGCCGTGCCCGGGGTGCCGCGGAGGGTGCCGTACGGGCCGGCGGCGTCGAGGGCCTGCCGGGCCCGGCGGCGTACGCCGCGGCCCATCGCGAGGCGCTCCGCCGCCACGGCGGCGGCGGCCCCGGCGGCGAGCACGCCGATGGCGGCGCCCGCGATCCCGGCGCGGGACCAGCCGCCGGCGGCGGGAACGGGGACGGGGGCCGGGGCGGGGTCAGCCATGGTGGGAGCCGGGGCGGTGGGGGTCGGTGTCCGTGCCGGCGCCTGTGCCCGTACCCGCGTCCTCGTCCACACCCGTGTCGTCCATGGGGATGGCATCCCCCGCCGCGCCCACGTACACGCGCGGAACGCGGGGTCCGATCCGCGTGACGATCTCGTACCCGATCGTGCTCGCCGCCCGCGCCCAGTCCTCGGCGGTCGGCTCGCCGTGGTCCCCGGCGCCGAACAGCACCGCCTCGTCGCCGACCGCCGCCGTGTCCCCGCCGAGGTCCACGACGAACTGGTCCATCGCGACCCGCCCCGCGACCGTCCGCCACTTCCCGGCGACGAGCACGGGCCCCGTGCCGGACGCGTGCCGCGGGACCCCGTCCGCGTAGCCGACGGGCACGAGCGCCAGGGTGGTCCGACCGGGGGTGACGTAGTGGTGCCCGTACGAGATGCCCAGGCCGGCCGGCGCCTCCTTGACCTGCGCCAGGGCCGCCTTGAACGCCATCACCGGCCGCAGCCCGAAGTCCGCGGGAACGCCGACCTCCGGGCTCGGCGACAGCCCGTACGACGCGATCCCGGGCCGGACGAGGTCGAAGTGGGCGTCGGGGAGGGTGAGCGTGGCCGGGGAGTTCGCCATGTGCCGCACCTCGGGGCGCAGTCCGGCGCGCTCGGCGACGGCCAGGGCGTCGCGGAAGGCGGCCAGCTGGCCGGGCACGGAGGGGTGGGCGGGCTCGTCGGCGCAGGCGAAGTGCGACCAGACGCCGGTGACCTCGATGACGCCCTCGGCCTCGGCGGCGCGGGCGGCGGCGACGAGCTCCGGCCAGTCGGCGGCGAGGCAGCCGTTGCGGCCGAGGCCGGTGTCGGCCTTGAGCTGTACGCGCGCGGTGCGCCCGGCGGCGCGGGCGGCGGGCAGGAGCTCGCGCAGCGCCCACAGGCCGCTGACGGTGATGTCGAGATCCGCCTCGACCGCATCCCGCCACGGCCCGCCGGGCGTCCACAGCCAGCACAGGATCCGCCCCCGGTCGCCGGCGGCCCGCAGCTGGAGCGCCTCCTGCGGCGTGGCGGTACCGAGCCACTCGGCGCCCGCGGCGCGCGCGGCGCGGGCGCAGGGCACCATGCCGTGCCCGTAGGCGTCGGCCTTGACGACGGCCATGAACTGCGCGCGCGGGGCGATGCCGCGCAGGGCGCGGATGTTCGCGCCGTACGCGGTGAGGTCGATCTCCGCGCGGGCGCGGAGGGGGGAGTCGGTCATCTGTGCCAGTCTCGCATTCCGCCCGGTCAGGCTGCGCGTACGTCGCGCCAGACGGCGGGGAGGGCGTCGGGGAGTTCGTGGGCGGTGATCGGGGCGCCGGCGGCGAGGGTGCGGGCGGCGAGGCCGTGGAGGTACGCGCCGACGGAGGCGGCGTCGCGGGCGGCGAGGCCGGCGGCGAGGAGGGCGCCGGTGAGACCGGAGAGGACGTCGCCGCTGCCGGCGGTGGCGAGCCAGGCGGTGCCGGTGGGGTTGAGGCGTACGGGGTGCTCGTCCACGGGGGCGGCGACGAGGGTGGTGGAGCCCTTGAGCAGGGTCGTCGCCCCGTACGCGGCCGCCAGCGACCGTACCGAGGCGAGCCGGCGGGCCTCGACCTCCGCGCGGTCCACGCCGAGGAGCGCCGCGGCCTCGCCGGCGTGCGGGGTGAGCAGCGTCGGGGCGGACCGGCGCCGCACCCGTACCCGGTCCAGCAGCCGCAGGCCGTCGGCGTCCACCAGCACCGGCACGTCGGTGGCGAGCACCTGCTCCAGCACCTCCTCCGCACCCGGCCCGTCCCCCAGGCCCGGCCCGACGACCCACGCCTGCACGCGGCCCGCCTTCCCCGGCGGCCCGGGATGGACGAGGGTCTCCGGGTACCGCGCGATGACCGCCCGCGCCGCGGGCCCCACGTACCGCACGGCGCCCGCCCCGCCGCGCAGCGCGCCGCCGACGGCGAGCACGGCGGCACCGGGGTAGCGCTCGGAGCCGGCGACGACGCCGACGACGCCGCGCCGGTACTTGTCGCTCTCCGCGGTCGGCTCCGGCAGCAGCGCCGCGACGTCGGCGTGCTGGAGGGCCTCCAGCTCAGGCACCTCCGGCAGGTACGGGCCGAGGCCGATGTCGACGAGCCGCAGCGCGCCGGCCCGCTCGGCGGCGGGGTCGACGAGCAGGCCGGGCTTGTACGTACCGAAGGTCACGGTGGCGTCGGCGGCCACGGCCTCGCCCCGCACCTCGCCGGTGTCGGCCTCGACGCCGCTGGGGAGGTCGACGGCGAGCACGGGGGCGCGGGTGTCGCGGACGAGGCGCATGAGCGCGGCGGCGGGGGGCCGCAGGCCGCCGGAGCCACCGATGCCTACGATGCCGTCGAGGACGAGGTCGACGCGGTGGAACACGCGGCACAGGGGCGCACCCAGGTCGCCACCCTCCTCCGCGGGAACGACCCACCCCCCGGCGGCCCACAGGGCGGCGAGCCCGCCCTCGTGCGCACGGTCGGGCCGCAGCAGCACGGCGGTGACCCGCGCCCCGCGCCGCGCGAGCCGCGCCCCGGCGTACAGCGCGTCCCCGCCGTTGTCCCCGCTCCCCACGAGCAGCACCACGCGCCGCCCGTACACCCGCCCCAGCAACCCGGCCGCGGCGGCGGCGAGCCCCGCGGCGGCCCGCTGCATGAGCACCCCGTCGGGCAACCCGGCCATGAGCGCCGCCTCGGCACGACGCACCGTCTCCACCCCGTACGCACTCCTCATACCCCTATCCTCCCCCGCCCCCGCAAGCCTCGCAGCCGGGTATCCGAGCCTGCACGGACGAGAAGAGCGTGGGGGGAGGGTGCGGGAGAGGCGAAGGCCATTACCGGCGACTGCGCGTCGTGCACGGCCCTGCGCCGCCGATTGCGCACAGTGCACGGTGGTCACATCGCCGACGTCTTCTTAAAGTCGCGCCAATGACGCGGGTCACTCACACGCGAGCGGCCGATTCGCGTCGACCAGGCGTACGCGAAAGGCGGCTCATGGCGAGGATACGCAATCTCCGGATATCCGTCCGACGCGTCACCCTGCGCTGGACGTTGGTCAGTTGTGTCGCGCCCTTCGGAACGGAACTGGGGACGACTCCGGCGCACGCCGACTACCTTGAGGGGGGCATGAGCACGCCGGTGTTCAGCATCCAGACCTACGGCGTGAACGACACCTGGGCGAACTGGTTCAACGGCGCACGCCACCGCTGGAACGACACCCCCACCCCCGCGTCGATCCGCCGGACCATCAAAGATGTGCCGCGGGACATCACCGCCGGCCGCTACGACGACTCCTGGTCCGGCAATTACATGTACGCGGGCACCCGCGAGCGCCGCACCTTCCTGATCCGCGTGAACGCCCGGCGCCTTGCGGAGGAGATCGAGCCCGGCGGGCGGGGCTTCGCGCTGGCGGCGATCGGCACCTCCGTGCACGAACTCGGTCACGCGCTGTCGCTCGCCGACAACCCGGAAACCTCGCGCTCGTCGATCATGAAGTACAGCAGACCGCTGACGCGCACCCACCCCTATGACTATGACATCGACGAAGTGAACCGCATTTACTGAGAGGTCTCGATCGTGAAGCTCGCCACCACCGTCGCGGCCGCTTCGTTGCTGCTTTCGCTGGCCGCCTGCACGAGTTCGGACGACGGGAAGAGCACGGATGGCGGAAAGAGCACGCCCGCCCGGCAGGAGTCCGTGGTCACCTATGCCGCCGAATATCCCGCGTACGACTCGGTTGAATCGCTCTCCGAGGCCGCCGACCTGATAGTCGAGGGCACCGTCGTCTCCTCGACGGTCCGGGAGATCGACATCGCCCTGCCTGCCGGGGAAGGCGGCGGCGATCCGCGCACCGACCCGGGACAGGGCGCGGAGGACGCCGACGAGGAGGCCGTGTACGTCTACACGGTCTACGACGTCGAAGTGACCTCCGTCCACAACGGAACCGCAGAACCGGGACAGACCATCGAGGTGAAGCAGCTCGGCGGCACGCTGGACGGCGTCGAATACGTCGAAAACGACACCGTCCCCTTCACCGAAGGGGCATCCCACGTGCTGTTCCTCAGCACGTCCGTCAATCCCGACGTACCGCACTCCCTGCTCAACCCGGTGCAGAGCGCGTACCTCAAGGACGGCCGGGAGCTCCGGCCCGTGCATCCGGACAACCAACTGCCCATGACCAGCGGCGAACTCGCCGACCTCACCCGCCGCTGAACCGGCGCGGATCCGGTCGAACCACGTCCGACAGGAGGAGGGCGAAGTGCCTGGAGCACCAAGGCGGCGGCGAGCGCTGACCGCCGTCATGGCGGCGGTGGTCGCGGCCGGAGCGCTGTCCGCCTCGCCCGTGGGCGCGTCCCCGGGAGCGCCCGCACGGGTGTCCGGGGCGGCCGGGCCGGCGTCAGGGCTGGACGCGGAGTCCAGGGACGCGGTTCGGGCGTTCCAGCGGGCGTTTCCCGGGGTGAGCGACGAGGATGCCTGGCAGCGGATCGGCGAGGAGGACGCCCGGTCCGCGCTGATCGGCGAACTGGCCGCGACCGAGGCCGCGACCTTCGGCGGATCCTGGTACGACGGAGCGACCGACACCCAGCACCTCCAGGCCACCACGGCCGAGGCGGCAGACCGCTACGCCAGGCGCGCGGCGGACGAGGACATCAAAGCCCGGGTCCACCGGGTGGAGTTCACGCAGCGCGAGCTGACCGCCGAAATGGCCCGGGCACTGGCGGGCACGCACGCCGTGCTCGGCTCCGCGGCCCGGGACCACGCGGGCGTGGACGTCCGGGCGAACAGGGTCGTCGTGCAGCCGTCCGACGCCGACCTGGCCGGTGTGCGGGCCCGCCGCGCGTCGCTGCCGGAGAGCATCGTGGTCCGGCCGCGTGACGACCGCGCCGAGGCCGTCGCGGACGCCTGCCCGAGCAGGTCGCACTGCGACCGCCCGCTGCGCAGCGGGCTGGAGCAGTGGAAGGGCGAGCAGGGCAACCCGACGTGCTCGCTGGGGTTCACCGCCCGCGGCACGCTGTATCCGGCGCGCAAGTACGTCGTCACCGCCGGCCACTGCGGCGGGATCGGCGATACCTTCGGCCACTACACACACGAGTTCGGGCAGGTCGAGCGGCACCGGAACTCCGGTGACGTCGACGCACTCGCGGTCCGGATCACCAACGCGTACTGGCTGAACGCCAGCTTCGGCTGGATCTACCGGCCGAACGGCGACGGCCGGCCGCCGCTCGCGGTGGACGCACGGCTCGACAGCGAGAGCGCGATGCAGGCGGGCCAGACCGTGTGCCTGACGGCCCGTAACTCGACGGCCGGAAACCGCTGCGGAGTGGTGGACGCGGTCGACAGCAGCCACCGCGGCATGACGCGGGTCGGCGGCCTCGACGCCTGTCCCGGCGACAGCGGAGGCGGGTGGTACCGCAAGTCGGACGACCGGCGAACGGCGTACGGCATCCACAGCGACAGCGCGGAGGGCTGCCACACCGCGGGCGGAGTCTCCTACTTCAGCACGTTGCCGAGCGTGGAGGAGGCACTGGGATTGGAAGCAGAGGTCCAAAGCTAGTGCTGTGACCGCGTAGGTTCGCCGGGTTGAGGCATGGCCCTGCCCCGAAGGCACGGAGCACTCGTGTAGGGGAACCCTTGTGACGGTGACGTCCAGGTGTCATCGAGAGTCAGGTGACGCCTGCCGTCGCGAGAGGGTCAGCGTGCGCCGCTCTCGGTCGACGTCCGTGACGACGACCATCACCTCGGCGCCGGCCTCAACGACGTCCTGTGGAGTTGCCACGGGCGTCGAGGTGAGCTCTTGAAGACGGACCAGTCCCTCAATGCCGTCGGCGACCTGGACGAAGACGCCGAACGAGACCAGTTTGGTGACCTGTCCCTGCAGCGTTTGGCCGACCGCGATGCTGTCGGCGAATGCCTGGAAGGGGTCCGGCTGTGTCGCTCTCAGGGAAAGTCTGGCCTCTCCGTTCCATGTGTCGAACTGGAGGAACTCGCACGAGACGCGCTGCCCGACCTGAACGACGTCCGAAACTGCGTCGATGTGCCGCCAGGACAGTTCGGGAATCGTGATGAACCCGACGCCGGGGAAGACCGGATGGTCGGGGCCGTCGTCCAGCGCCACGAACACGCCGAACCGTTCGATGGCCGTGATCGTGCCGGAAAGGATCTCGCCGCGGTGACGTGATTTCAGGAACGCCCACAGTTCCGGGTTCTCAGTGGCGGTCATGGCCAGCCTGGCGTGGCCCTCATCCAGGTCAACGGCGATCACCTCGGCGGTGATCCGCTGGCCGCCCTTCACGGCCGCAGACCGATTCCCTCTCCAGGAGACGTCCGAAGGCCAGATGCTCCCCAGCGGGTGCGCGGGGAATCCGTCCAGGGTGACTGTCACCCCCCGAGACCGTGTGACCTCTGCGACAATCCCACTGCAGAGGTCGCCGATGCGGATTCCTGCCAGGAACTCCCGAGAATCCTGATCGTCCGACGCCGCCCCCATGCCGTCCAGCCTCTCATGGAGAGCCGTGCGCTGGCTCGGGGATGGTGTTGTCAGGCTGCGGCCTTGAGGATGCAACCGCCCCAGCGGATGCCTCTCTCACTGCGGACCCGGGCGCGCTCACGGCGTTCGGCGGCCAGGACATCGCGGTGGCGGGCGTCGGCGTTGCGCCACCGCAGGTAGGCGTGCAGGGCCCGGGTCTGCACGGTGTGGTTGGGGTAGTTCGAGTTGGCGATGGTGAACTGCCGCAGCGGCCCGAAGTGTGCCTCGATCGGTTTCGCCCACGAGGCATAGGTCGGCGTGAAGCACACCTCGACCCCCCACAAGCTGTCGTCACCGACCGAGTAGCAGCCGTGGAAATACCGGACTCCGTGGGTGCGGTGGTAGGTGGCCGGCAGCCGGGCGGGTGCCCCACCGGTTACTCTGCCGCGCATGAGTGGAATCGTCGGGGTCGGTATCGATGTCGCCGAGGTGGGGCGGTTCGGGGCCGCGTTGGAGCGGACGCCGGAGTTGGCGGATCGGTTGTTCCTGCCTGCCGAGCAGGTGCTGCCCGACGGGGGGCGCCGGGGGGTGGCCTCGCTGGCGGTGCGGTTCGCGGCCAAGGAGGCGTTGGCCAAGGCGCTGGGGGCGCCGCCGGGGCTGCACTGGCACGACGCCGAGGTGTGCGTCCACGACAACGGGCGGCCCCATCTGCGCGTGCGCGGCACCGTCGCCGCGCGGGCCGCCGAGCTGGGGGTGCGCAGCTGGCACGTGTCGCTGAGCCACGACGCCGGGGTCGCCTCCGCCGTCGTCATCGCCGAGGGGTGAGCACGGGCCGACCGCGCTCTACCTGCCCCACGCCATCCTCTCCACCGCCTCCTGCACCAGCGCCAGGTACTCCACTTCCTCGCAGCGCGGCTTGCTCCCCATGCGGTACAGGTCCAGCGACTCGACCAGGTCCTCCCCCAGGTCCTCGTCCGGCAGCTCCGCCGCGAGGTCGCCGCGGACGCGGCCCGCGAACGCCTCCCGCGTGCTGCGGACCCGCCGCCGCCGGGCTCCCGCCGCCGCGAGCTGCTTGCGTCTCTCGTGCCATACCGTCTGCAGCGCTGACATCTCGCCCCCCAGGAATCGAATGCTTATGCGGACTTTAGCCCTCCGCCGGAGCCCGGCCTAGAGGTACGGCACGCCCCGCCCGCGCGCCCGCCCGCGGGCCCCCGCACAATGGCCCCGTGGCCTCGCCGATGAGCACGCACAGCCCCTCTCCCTACGTCGACCTCTCCCGCGCCGAGTGGAGCGCCCTGCGCGACCGCACGCCGCTGCCGCTGACCGCGGCGGAGGTCGAGCGGCTGCGGGGGCTCGGCGACGTGATCGACCTGGACGAGGTACGGGACATCTACCTCCCCCTCTCCCGCCTGCTCAACCTCTACGTCGGCGCCACCCACGGCCTCCGGCACGCCGTCAACACCTTCCTCGGCGGGCCCGGCGAGACCGCGAAGCCCCAGGCCGGCACCCCCTTCGTCATCGGGCTCGCCGGCAGCGTGGCCGTCGGCAAGTCGACCGTCGCGCGGCTGCTCCAGGCGCTGCTCGCGCGCTGGCCCGAGCACCCGCGCGTGGAGCTGGTCACCACCGACGGGTTCCTGCTGCCCAACGCCGAGTTGGAGGCCCGCGGGCTGATGTCGCGCAAGGGCTTCCCCGAGTCGTACGACCGGCGCGCGCTGACCCGCTTCGTCGCCGACGTGAAGTCCGGGAAGGACGAGGTCACCGCGCCCGTCTACTCCCACCTCACGTACGACATCGTCCCCGGCGAGCGGCTCAAGGTGCAGCGCCCCGACATACTCATCGTCGAGGGCCTCAACGTGCTCCAGCCCGCGCTCCCCGGCCGCGACGGCCGCACCCGCGTCGCGCTCGCCAACTTCTTCGACTTCAGCGTGTACGTGGACGCGCGCATCGAGGACGTCGCGCGCTGGTACATGGAGCGGTTCCGCAAGCTGCGCGAGACGGCGTTCCAGAACCCGCTGTCGTACTTCCGCCGCTACGCCGACGTCCCGGAGGCCGAGGCGATGGCGTACGGCGAACGCAACTGGCGCACGATCAACGAGCCCAACCTCCGCCAGAACATCGCCCCGACCCGCGGCCGCGCCACCCTCATCATCCGCAAGGGCCCGGACCACAAGGTCCAGCGGCTGTCCCTGCGCAAGCTGTGACAACCCGCGGCACCGGCACCGGCACCGGCTAGCCTCCCTCCATGCTGCACCTGCGGATCCAGTGCCCCGCCGACCGTACCGACGAGGTCGTCGGCCTCCTGCACAAGACCGTCGGCACCGCCCACCTCGCCGTGCTCCGCGGCGCCTCCCTCGACCCCGTGGGCGACGTCGTGCTGTGCGACGTCGCCCGCGAGGCCGCCGACAAGCTGCTCCAGGAGCTGCGCGTGCGCGGGCTGTACGACGAGGGGGCGGTCTGCGTCGACCAGGTCGACCTGACGCTCTCGCGCCGCGCCGACCGGGCCGAGGAGGCCGCGCCGGGTGAGGCGGCGGACGCGGTGGTGTGGGAGTCGCTGGTCGAGGAGACGCACGAGGAGTCGACGCTGTCGATCACGTACCTCGCCATGCTCGGCGTCGCCACCCTGCTCGCCGCCTGCGGCGTGATGATCGACAGCGCGATCCTCATCGTCGGGGCGATGGCGGTGGGGCCGGAGTTCGGGCCGGTGGCGGGGCTGTGCGTGGCGCTGGTGCAGTGGCGGTCGCGGCTGGCGGCGCGGTCGCTCGGGGCGCTGCTCGCGGGGTTCGCGGCGGCGATGGCGCTGACGGTGGGGTTCAGCGTGATGATGGATGCCTTCGGGCTGTTCGCGGAGACTGATCTGGAGGCCGTGCGGCCGCAGACGGGGTTCATCTTCGCGCCGGACTGGTTCTCGTTCATCGTGGCCCTGCTGGCGGGTGCGGCGGGCACGCTGTCGCTGACGTCGTCGAAGTCGGGCGCGCTGGTGGGCGTCGCGATCTCGGTGACGACGGTGCCGGCGGCGGCCAACGCGGCGATCGCGCTCAGTTACGGCGATTGGGGCCAGGCCCGCGGCTCGTCCGAGCAGTTGCTGCTCAACCTGCTGGGCATCGTCGTCGCCGGGACGCTCACGCTGCTGGTGCAGAAGCTGTACTGGGCCTGGCACGCGGAGCAGACGCTCGGCCAGCACGTCCAGCAGACGCGGGGAGCACACCACGCGCACCACCAGAACCGGCGGCTCTGACGGCCCGGACGGCCCGACCGCCGTACGCCGTACGCCACGGCAGCCCCGCACGGCGTACGGCAACGGCGTACGGCAACGGCCTCAGCCCAGCGCCGACTTCACCACGTCCGCCAGCCGCCCCGCCACGGACCGGGCCTGGTCGGTGTCGGCCGCCTCCACCATGACCCGCACCAGCGGCTCCGTACCGGACGAGCGCAGCAGCACCCGCCCCGTGGCGCCCAGCTCGCGCTCGGCCTCCAGGACCGCCTGGCGCAGCTCCGGGGAGCTGGCGACCCGGGACTTGTCGACGTCCCGCACGTTGATCAGCACCTGCGGCAGCCGCTCCATCACCCCCGCCAGCTCCGCCAGCGGCCGGCCGCTGGCGGCCACGCGGGACGCGAGCAGCAGGCCGGTCAGGGTGCCGTCGCCGGTGGTGGCGTGGTCGAGGACGATGACGTGCCCGGACTGCTCGCCGCCGAGGGCGTAGCCGCCGCGCTTCATCTCCTCCAGCACGTAGCGGTCGCCGACCGCGGTCTGGATCAGCTCCACGCCCTCGCGCTCCAGCGCGAGCTTGAAGCCCAGGTTGGACATGACGGTGGCGACGACGGTGTTCTTGCGCAGCCGGCCCGCCTCGCGCAGGCCGAGGGCGAGCACGGCGAGGATCTGGTCGCCGTCGATCTCCTTGCCGCCGGCGTCGACGGCGAGGCAGCGGTCGGCGTCACCGTCGTGGGCGATGCCGAGGTCGGCGCCGTGTTCGACGACGGCGGCGCTGAGTTGGTCGAGGTGGGTGGAGCCGAAGCCGTCGTTGATGTTGAGGCCGGTGGGGTCGGTGCCGATGGGGATCACCTCGGCGCCGGCCCGCTGGAACGCCTCGGGGGAGACGCGGGCGGCGGCGCCGTGGGCGCCGTCGACGACGACCTTGAGCCCGTCGAGGCGGTGCGGCAGGACGCCGACCAGGTGGGCGACGTAGCGGTCGAAGCCCTGCTCGTAGCGCTGGACGCGGCCGACGCCGGCGCCCGTCGGGCGCTCCCAGGGCTCGCCGCGCTCGTGCTTGTGGTAGAGCGCCTCGATCTCGTCTTCCAGCTCGTCGGAGAGCTTGTGGCCGCCGCGGGCGATGAACTTCACGCCGTTGTCGGGCATCGGGTTGTGGCTGGCGGAGAGCATCACGCCGAGGTCGGCGCCGAGCGCGCCGGTGAGGTACGCGACCGCGGGGGTCGGCAGCACGCCCACGCGCAGCACGTCGACGCCCGCGCTGGCCAGTCCGGCGACGACGGCCGCCTCCAGGAACTCTCCGGACGCCCGTGGATCGCGCCCGACCACCGCCTTCGGGCGCTGGCCGGCCGGCTGGGCGGCGTCGGCGATGGCGAGCACGTGTGCCGCCGCCACGGACAGCCCGAGGGCCATCTCCGCGGTGAGGTCCGCGTTGGCGACGCCGCGCACGCCATCGGTGCCGAAGAGTCGTCCCACTGATCTCCTCCGAGTGCTCCCGAGTGCTCAATTCTGAGCGAATACGTTCGACTACGGACCGTTAATAGTCCTAACGTGACCATACCCGCCGACCGTATGCCGACCATACAAGCGCGCCCCGGCGCCCCCCGATCTCCGGGGGCGCCGGGGCTGAGCACAGTAGCAGTACGATGATCAGCGCTTGCTGTACTGCGTTCCCTTACGGGCCTTCTTCAGACCGGCCTTCTTCCGCTCGACCGCGCGGTCGTCACGGGTCAGGAAGCCGGCCTTCTTCAGGGCACCGCGGTTGTTGTCCGCGTCCGCCTCGTTCAGCGCACGGGCCACGCCCAGGCGCAGCGCACCGGCCTGGCCGGAGATGCCGCCGCCGGCGATGCGGGCGACGACGTCGTAACGGTCGTCCAGCTCGAGCACCTTGAAGGGCTCGTTGACTTCCTGCTGGTGCACCTTGTTGGGGAAGTACCCCTCCAGGGTGCGGCCGTTGATCTTCCACTTGCCGGAGCCGGGGACGATGCGCACCCGGGCGATGGCGTTCTTGCGGCGGCCGGTGCCCGCGGCCGGCTGCGGGTCACCGAAGCGCGCCGCGACGGACTCGGTGGTGTAGTCCTCGGCGGGCGTCTCGGTGGTGTACTCCTCGACGTCCTCGACGGGCGCCTCAGCGGTGGTCTCAGCCACGATTCTCCTCAGCTTCTCTGTCTCTAGGGGGTGTGGCCGGGACTACTGCGCGACCTGGGTGATCTCGTACGGGACCGGCTGCTGAGCGGCGTGCGGGTGCTCGGCACCGCGGTACACCTTCAGCTTGCTGAGCATCTGACGGCCCAGGGTGTTCTTCGGCAGCATGCCGCGGATGGCCTTCTCGACGGCCTTCTCCGGGTTCTTGTCCAGCAGCTCGTCGTAGCGGACGGAGCGGAGACCGCCCGGGTAGCCGGAGTGGCGGTAGGCCAGCTTCTGGGTCCGCTTGTTGCCGGAGAGGTGCACCTTGTCGGCGTTGATGATGATGACGAAGTCACCAGCGTCGACGTGAGGCGCGTACACCGGCTTGTGCTTGCCACGCAGCAACTGGGCGACCTGGGAGGCCAGGCGGCCCAGAACGACGTCGGTGGCGTCGATGACGTGCCACTGACGCTGGACGTCGCCGGGCTTGGGGCTGTACGTACGCACGGTCGTAGCCTTCGCTTCTTCAGTGGGTGTTCTCTGACAAGGTCACCCGGAGATCACGGCAGCAGTAGACCGCGCCGGCGACGCAAACCGACGGCTGATCGCTGATAAATCGTCCTGGTGGACCAGGCGTAACGGCCTCACGCGTGAGAACGAGCAGCCAATACGCACAACAATCCAGCAGAATACCGGGGCGCGCACCACCAGGTCAAAACACCCCTGCCCGCACCGCGGCCCCGAAGATCAACGCCGCCGGGCCACCCGGCCCTCGTCCCACACCGCCTCCGGCGTCTCCCGGACCCGGCCGTCCGCGCCGAAGACCAGGAACCGGTCGAAGCTGCGCGCGAACCAGCGGTCGTGCGTCACCGCCAGCACCGTCCCCTCGTACGCCTCCAGCCCCTCCTGGAGCGCCTCGGCGCTCTCCAGGTCCAGGTTGTCCGTCGGCTCGTCCAGCAGCAGCGCCGTCGACCCCTCCAGCTCCAGCAGCAGGATCTGGAAACGCGCCTGCTGCCCGCCCGAGAGCCGGTCGAAGGGCTGCTCCGCCGCCCGGTCCAGCTCGTACCGGCGCAGGGCCGGCATCGCCGCGCCCTTGTCCTTGGCGTAGTCCTTCCACAGGATGTCCAGCAGCGTGCGCCCCCGCAGCTCCGGGTGCGCGTGGGTCTGCGCGAAGTGACCCGGCACCACCCGGGCACCCAGCTTCCACGCCCCGGAGTGGGCCACGTCACCGCCGGCCAGCAGCCGCAGGAAGTGCGACTTCCCCGAGCCGTTCGAGCCGAGCACCGCGACCCGCTCGCCGTAGAAGACCTCCAGCGAGAACGGGCTCATCAGCCCGCTCAGCTCCAGCTCCGCGCACGTGATCGCCCGCACCCCGGTCCGCCCGCCGCGCAGCCGCATCTTGATGTCCTGCTCCCGCGGCGGCGCCATCGGCGGGCCGGCGTCCTCGAACTTCCCCAGCCGCGTCTGCGCCGCCCGGTAGCGCGAGGCCATGTCGGAGTTGAACGCGGCCTTCTGCTTGTACATCATCACCAGCCGCTTGAGCTTCGCGTGCTCCTCGTCCCAGCGCCGGCGCAGCTCCTCGAACCGCTCGAAGCGCTCCTTGCGCGCCTGGTGGTACGTGCCGAAGCCGCCGCCGTGCACCCACACGTCGCTGCCCGCGGGGCCCGGCTCCACGCTGACGATCTTCTCGGCGCTGCGCGCCAGCAGCTCCCGGTCGTGGCTGACGAACAGCACGGTCTTCGGCGTCTCGCGGAGCTGCTGCTCCAGCCACAACTTGCCGGGTACGTCCAGATAGTTGTCCGGCTCGTCGAGCAGCAGGACCTCGTCCGTACCGCGCAGCAGCGCCTCCAGCACCAGCCGCTTCTGCTCGCCGCCCGACAACGTGCGCACCTCGCGCCACTGGGCCCGCTCGTACGGCACGCCCAGGGCCGCCGACGTGCACTTGTCCCACAGCGTCTCCGCCTCGTACCCGCGGACCTCCGCCCAGTCGCTCAGCGCCTGCGCGTAGGCGAGCTGCGCCGCCTCGTCGTCGCTCTCGATGATCGCCAACTCGGCCTCGTCGACGGCCGCGGCGGCGGTCCTGATCCGCGGCTGGGCGACGGAGACCAGCAGGTCGCGGACCGTACGCTCGTCACGCACCGAGCCGACGAACTGCGGCATCACACCCAGCCCGCCGCCGGTGGAGACGCTGCCGCCGTGCGGCTGCAGCTCGCCCGCGAGCAGCCGCAGCAGGGTCGTCTTCCCCGCCCCGTTGGCCCCCACCAGCGCGACGGCCGCGCCCTCGCCGACGCGGAACGAGACGTCGCCGAGCAGCGGCCGCCCGTCCGGCAGGTAGTACTCCAGGTGCGCGGCCTCCAGGTGTCCCATGCCCCCATCCTGGCGGCCCGCGGCGGCCCGGCGAAACGGGTTTTCGGCACAGCGCCGGCCGGGCCCGTCCCCGTACGCGCCCGACCGAGCCCGCGGCGCCCAACGCCCCCACTCAGCCGTCCGGGTGACGGCGGGCCCGGTTAAGATGCCCGCCATGAGCTTCGGGCAGGGGGGCGGCGGCTTCGGCGGCCCCGGGGGGCAGGGGCAGGGATCGGGCTTCGGTCCGCCGGGATCCGGCGGGCCCGCGCCCGACTGGGGCGCGCTCGCCGACTCCGCGGCGGCCGAGCGGCGCCGCAAGCGGCGGCTGTTCACGATCGTCGGCGGGGCAGTGGCCACGGTGGTGATAGCCGGCGCGGTCGCCGCGGTGGTGGTGACCACCTCCGGCGGCGACGACGACCCGTCGGGCAGCGCGTCGAAGAACCAGATATCCGGCGCGGAGAGCGAGAGCGGGAAGGGCGACCCGACGTTCTCCTCGGTGGCCCCGCCGCCCGACCCCAGGAAGCTGATCTCCTCCGCGGACACCGACCCGGCGCCGCTGACCGTCGACAGCTTCTTCCCCAACGCCAAGATCACCGTCGACGGCCACGACTACGACCGCAGGGCCACCGACAGCACCGACAAGTGCGCCTCCGCCGCCTCCACGGAGCTCGCCAAGGTCCTCAAGGCCAACGACTGCACGCGGCTGCTGCGCGCCACGTACACCCGCGGCGACACCGCCGTCACCGTCGGCGTCGCCGTCTTCGACAACGACGGCCCGGCCGGCCGCGCCGCCGAGCAGGCCGTCGGCAACCTGGAGTCGCTGCCCGGCAAGGGCGTACCCGAGTTCTGCCGCGCCACCGCCTGCCGGCTGACGACCAACACCCTCGGCCGCTACGCCTACTTCACCATCGCCGGCTATGCCGACGGCAAGGCCGTCACCACCCAGGACCGCGCGACCAAGGAAGCCGTGCAGGACACCGGCTGGTACGTCTACCGCCGCATCATGGACCGCGGCCGCGAGCAGTCCCTGAAGTCAACCGAGCAGTAGCGCCGGACCCCCTTGCGGGTGAAAGGCGGCCCTCCGATAGGCGCAACCCGCGTGGTGCGAGGGCGCCCGCAGTGATCCGCTGGGGCCATGAAGATCCTGGTCACCGGCGCCACGGGCGCCCTCGGCAGCCGACTCGTCCCCCTCCTCACCGCAGCCGGACACACCGTCACCGGCACCACCACGAGCGAGGCGAAGGCCGAGCGGCTGCGCGCGGCCGGCGCGGAGCCGGCCGTACTCGACGTGCTCGACGCCGCGGCCGTACGGGAGACCGTGGCGAACGCCGCCCCCGAGGTGATCGTGCACGAGGCCACCGCGCTCTCCCGCGGCATCGACGAGCTGCGCCCGCGCGACCTCCGCCGCCTCGACGCGTCCTTCGCCCCCACCAACCGGCTGCGCACCGTGGGCACCGACAACCTGCTGGCGGCGGCCGCGGAGGCCGGCACCCGCCGGTTCGTCGCGCAGAGCTTCGCGGGCTGGCCGTACAAACGCGAGGGCGGCTGGATCAAGACCGAGGAGGACCCGATGGAGACCGACCCGCCGGCCGGCTCCGAGGAGTCCCTCGCGGCCATCCTGCACCTGGAGGAAGCGGTCACCACCGCCCCCGGCATGGAAGGCGTCGTCCTGCGCTACGGCGGCTTCTACGGCCCCGGTACGAGCATCACCCCGGGCGGCCAGCAGGCGGAGATGATGCTCAAGCGGCGGGTGCCGGTGGTGGGCAGCGGCGACGGGATCATGTCCCTGGTCCACATCGACGACGCGGCGGCGGCGACGGCCGCGGCGGTCGAACGGGGCGAGCCGGGCCTCTACAACATCACCGACGACGACCCGGCGGCGCAGAAGGAGTGGGTGCCGCGGCTGGCGGCGGCGATGGGCGCGCCGCCGCCGCGGCGGGTGCCGCTGTGGCTGGCGCGGCTCGCGGCGGGGCCGTGGCTGGCGATGGTGATGACGGAGGGCAGGGGGGCGGCGAACGACAAGGCGAAGAGCGAGCTGGGGTGGCGGCTGGAGCACCCGACGTGGCGGGACGGCTTCAAGGAGGTGTTCGGGGCGGGTACGGCCCGTACGGCACGGACCGCGGAGGCGGCCTCGTAGGAGGCGGACGTCGGGGGCGGGCCCGCAGGAGACGGCCGGACGGGGCGGCCCGTACGAGAACGTCACTGCGGCACGGCCCGCCCCCTTCTCCCCCGCCCCCTCAGTACGGCCGGAGCCCGTACCCGTAGCGGAAGAGGGGGTCGGCCCCCGGCTGGCGGGACACCGCGGCGTCCGCCGCCCGGCGCGGCCACGTGACCGGCAGCCGCCCGCCGAACCCGGCGCCGAACAGCGCGTCCGTGATCCCCCGCGCCTCCGTCCCCGGCAGCCACGCCGCCACGAAGGCGTCCGTACGCGCCAGGGCCTCCCCCAGCACCACCGGCCGCCCGGAGTACAGCACGCCGACGCAGGTCTCCGCGCGCCCGCACACGTCCGCGAGATCCGCCTCGTTGCGCTTGCCCAGCGCCAGCGTCCCGGAGTCCCCGAACCACTCCGCGTACGGATCCTCGCCGCCCACCCAGATCCCGACGTCGCCGCGCCCCTCGGTCGCCACCTCGATCCCGGTGCCGGCCGTCGCGCGGCGCAGCGCCTGGAGGAACGTCGTCCCCCGCGTCGTCCGCCCGGTGCCGCCCTGCCAGCCGACGGACCAGCCGCCGAGCTGCCGCCCCAGGTCGTCGGCGCCGTTGCCGCCGACGACGATGCGGTACGAACCGCGCCGCGGCAGCGGCAGCGCGCCGCCCTCGTTGCGGAGCAGCACCTGCGAGGCCCGTACCGCCTGCCGCGCGACGGCCCGGTGCCGGGGCGAGCCGACGCCGGCGGTCAGGGCGGGATCGGTGAAGGGGTCGTCGAAGAGCCCGAGGCGCTCCTTGGCCTCGAGGACGCGGCGCGCGGCGTCGTGCACGCGCTGCCGGGAGATGTCCCCGCCGCGTACGCCGGCGACGATGGCCCGGTGCACGGCGCGGTGGCCGCGGGAGACCATGACCATGTCGATCCCGGCGCCGACCGCGCGGGCGACCTGCGCGGCGAGGTCCTTGCCGGGGAGCTGCTGGACGGCGTCGTAGTCGCTGACGACGATGCCGCCGAAGCCGAGTTCGCCCTTGAGCACGCCGGTGAGCAGCCGCCGGTCGCCGTGGGTCCTGGTGCCGTGGACGCTGCTGTAGCTGGCCATGACGGAGCCGACGCCGGCGTCGACGGCGTCGCGGTACGGGGCGAGGTGCACCCGGCGCAGCTCGGCCTCGCCGACGCGGACGTCGCCCTGGTCCAGGAGCCGGCCTTCGCCGGTGGCGCTGCCGTAGGCGGTGCCGCCGTCGCCGAGGTAGTGCTTGGCGGTGGCCAGCACGGAGCGGGGGCCGAGAGCGGGCCCCTGGAACCCCCGCACGGAGGCGGCGCCCAGCTCCCCCACGACGGCGGGATCCTCGGCGTACCCCTCGTACGTACGCCCCCACCGCACGTCCTGCGGCACGCACACGCAGGGCGTGAACGCCCACCGCACCCCGGCGCCGCGGGTCTCGTCCCGCGCGACGCGCTCGGCGCGCTCGACGAGGGCGGGGTCGCGGGTGGCGCCCATGCCGATGTGGTGCGGGAAGATCACGGATCCGGTGACGCCGCTCATGCCGTGCACGGCGTCGGCACCGTAGAGCAACGGGATGCCGAGCCGGCTGCGCATGGCCGCACGCTGGTACCCGTCGACCATCCGGGCCCAGGCGGCGGCGTCGTCGCCCCCGCGGCGGGGGCCGCCGTCGTCGCCGGCGCTGAGCATGGCGCCGATGCCGAGGCGGGCGAGGTCGCGGGGGTCGTCGAGGAAGGCGTTCTGGACCTGGATCATCTGCCCGGCCCGCTCGGCGAGGGTCATCCGGGAGAGGCAGTCCTCGGCGGTGCGGCAGCGGGGTGCGGAGGGGCGGGAGTCGGGGGTGCGGGAGGAGGGGGTGGCACAGGCGACGAGGAGGAGCGGAAGAAGGGAGCAAAGCACGAAGCGGAGACGCATGCGCCCACCCAACCCACGGAGGGGGCGGAGGGGACCGAGCCACACGGAGCCGGAACCCCACGTCACCCGCGAGAGGGCGGGCCGGCCCACACCCGGGACCACGCGGGCCCGGGGGCGGAGCCCCCGGTGAGGGTCCGGGCGGGGCGAAGCCCTACCCGGCGCCCAGGACGCGGAGGCGGCGCGACGCCAGGTTCCGGGCCGCCAGCTCCCCCGGCGCCGGGTACCCCACCTCCTCCAGCGTCAGCCCGTGCGGACGCACGACCTGCACCGCCGAGTCCCGTACCGCCGCCCCCAGCACCCGCCCCACCCACTCCGGCTCCCGGTGCCCGTCGCCGACGAAGAGCATCGCGCCGACCAGCGCCCGCACCATGTTGTGGCAGAAGGCGTCCGCCTTCACCGTCGCCTCCAGCACCCCGTCCGCCCGCCGCTCCCAGCGCAGCTCCAGCAGCCGCCGGATCGTCGTCGCCCCCTCCCGGCGCTTGCAGAACGCCGCGAAGTCGTGCTCCCCGAGCAGCCGCTCCGCCGCCGCGTTCATCGCGGCGGCGTCCAGCGGACGGTTGTGCCACAGCACGTGGCCCCGCAGCAGCGGGTCGACCCCGCCGGGGTCGTCGCCGACGCGGTACGCGTAGCGGCGCCAGATGGCCGAGAAGCGGGCGTTGAAGTGCGGCGGCGCGGCCGTCACCCGCCACACCCGGACGTCGTGGGGCAGCCGCCCCGCCAGCCGCCGCAGCAGCAGTTCCCCGCGCTCCCCCTGCCCCGCCCACACCGACTCCGGCAGGTCGACGTGCGCCACCTGCCCGCGCGCGTGCACGCCCGCGTCCGTCCGCCCCGCCACCGTCAGCTCGTACGGCGCGGCCGCCCGCAGGACGACCCGCAGCGCCGTCTCCAGCTCCTCCTGCACCGTCCGCTGGCCCTCGCGCTGCCGCGCCCAGCCGGAGAAGCCGCTCCCGTCGTACGACAGGTCCAGCCGCACCCGTACGGAGCCGGCCGCCACCTCGTCACTCACTGCCCTGTTCCTCCCAGCGCGACGGGCCCGCTCCCCCCGGGGGAAACGGGCCCGTCGTCATGCACGAAACGCGTGTCAGGCGTCCTTGGCGTCCTTGCCCTCAGCGGCCTCGGCCTCGCCGGCCTCGGACTCGGCGCCCTCGGACTCAACGGCCTCGGCGTCCGCCGCCTCGGCGGCCTCCGCGTCCTTCTTCAGACCGGCCGCCGCCTCGTCGCCCGCCACGTCCTTCGCGGAGCGCTTCGTCGCCGCCTCGGCCTCGCCGACCGCCTCCTGCTGCACGGTCAGCGCCTCGACCAGCTCGATGACCGCCATCTTGGCGTTGTCGCCGCGACGGTTGCCGATCTTGGTGATCCGGGTGTAGCCGCCCGGGCGGTTGTCGTACCGCGGACCGATCTCGGTGAACAGCGTGTGCACCACGCTCTTGTCCGAGATGAGCTGCATGACCTGCCGGCGGTTGTGAAGGTCGCCCTTCTTCGCCTTGGTCACCAGCCGCTCGGCGTACGGACGCAGCCTGCGGGCCTTGGCCTCGGTCGTCGTGATGCGACCGTGCTCGAAGAGAGCGGTGGCCAGGTTCCGCAGCATGGCGCGCTCGTGCGCCGCGCCGCCGCCCAGTCGGGCGCCCTTGGTGGGCTTCGGCATGGTGTTTCTCCTTTACCGCACCGGCCGTGTCAGGTACCGGTGATCGGGGTCCGGGGGGCGCAGCGCCCCCCGGGACATCAGTACTGCTCGGTCTCGACGAAGCCGGCGTCGGCGTCGTCGTCGGCGCCGAAGGTGTCGGCGGCCGAGGTGGGGTCGAATCCGGGCGGGCTGTCCTTCAGGGCCAGACCCATGCCGGCCAGCTTCGCCTTGACCTCGTCGATCGACTTCGCGCCGAAGTTGCGGATGTCGAGGAGGTCCGCCTCGGAGCGGGCCACGAGCTCGCCCACCGAGTGGATGCCCTCGCGCTTGAGGCAGTTGTACGAGCGGACCGTGAGCTCCAGCTCCTCGATCGGCAGCGCCAGGTCCGCGGCCAGGGCGGCATCCGTCGGGGACGGACCCATGTCGATGCCCTCGGCGTCGATGTTCAGCTCGCGGGCCAGGCCGAAGAGCTCGACCAGGGTCTTGCCGGCCGAGGCCACCGCGTCACGCGGGCGCATGCACGGCTTGGACTCGATGTCGACGATCAGCTTGTCGAAGTCCGTGCGCTGCTCGACACGGGTCGCCTCGACCTTGTAGCTGACCTTGAGTACCGGCGAGTAGATGGAGTCGACCGGGATCCGGCCGATCTCCTGGCCGACCTGCTTGTTCTGCACGGCGGAGACGTAGCCGCGGCCGCGCTCGACGGTCAGCTCCATCTCCAGCTTGCCCTTGCCGTTGAGCGTGGCCAGGACCAGGTCCGGGTTGTGCACCTCGACGCCGGCCGGCGGGGCGATGTCGGCGGCGGTCACCACGCCCGGGCCCTGCTTGCGCAGGTACATCACGACGGGCTCGTCGTGCTCGGAGGAGATGACGAGCTGCTTGATGTTGAGGATGAGGTCGGTGACGTCCTCCTTGACGCCCGGCACGGTGGTGAACTCGTGCAGAACGCCGTCGATCCGGATGTTGGTGACCGCGGCACCCGGGATCGAGGAGAGGAGCGTACGACGCAGAGAGTTGCCGAGGGTGTAGCCGAAGCCGGGCTCCAGCGGCTCGATGACGAACCGGGAGCGGTACTCCTCGACGACCTCTTCGGTGAGAGAGGGACGCTGAGCGATCAGCATAAACGTGTTCCTTCAGTCGTGGGCGCCCGCTATTTGACGCCCGCTGTACCGACCAGGGTACGGGCGGCACGGCGCAAACGCGCCATACCGCCCGTACCTGCGAGCACTGCCCGAAGATCTACTTCGAGTAGAGCTCGACGATGAGCTGCTCCTGCACCTGGGTGTCGATCACCTGGCGCTCGGGCAGGCTGTGCACGAGGATCCGCAGGTTCGACGGGATCGCCTCCAGCCAGGCCGGGACGGTCCTGTCGCCGGCCTCCGCCTGCGCCACCGCGAAGGGGGTCAGGTTCCTGGAGGACTCGCGGACCTCGATGATGTCGTTCGGCACGACGCGGGCCGACGGAATGTCGGTCTTGCGACCGTTGACCGTGATGTGGCCGTGCCGGACGAGCTGGCGGGCGTGGTCGCGGGACTTGGCGAAGCCGGCCCGGTAGACCACGTTGTCCAGCCGCGTTTCGAGGATGCGCAGCAGGTTCTCGCCGGTCTTGCCGGACTGCCGGTTGGCCTCGTTGTAGTAACCGCGGAACTGCTTCTCCAGCACCCCGTAGATGCGCGCGCACTTCTGCTTCTCGCGCTTCTGCAGCAGGTACTCGCTGTCCTTGGTGCGCCCGCGCCCGTGCTCACCCGGGGGGTAAGGACGGATCTCGATCGGGCACTTAGCGCTCTCGCACTTGGCTCCCTTGAGGAAGAGCTTCTGCTTCTCCCGACGGCAACGCTTGCAGTCGGCCCCGGTGTAACGCGCCATGTCTTGTCGTCTCCTACTTCGCTTTTCTCAGACCCGGCGGCGCTTCGGCGGGCGGCAGCCGTTGTGCGGGGTGGGCGTGACGTCCTGGATGGACCCGACCTCGAGGCCGGTGGCCTGGAGGGAGCGGATCGCGGTCTCACGGCCGGAGCCGGGACCCTTCACGAAGACGTCGACCTTGCGCATGCCGTGCTCCTGGGCGCGGCGGGCGGCGGACTCGGCTGCCATCTGGGCGGCGAAGGGCGTCGACTTGCGCGAGCCCTTGAAGCCGACATGGCCGGCGGAGGCCCACGAGATCACGTTCCCGGACGGGTCGGTGATCGAGATGATCGTGTTGTTGAACGTGCTCTTGATGTGAGCGTGGCCATGGGCCACGTTCTTCTTTTCCTTGCGGCGGACCTTCTTGGCCCCGGCCGCTCGGCTCTTCGGAGGCATTCGGTGTTATCTCCCGTGGAGGTGGTCGGTCCTGCAGCGATGCGGACGCACGGAGCGGACCGCTGCGGACTACTTCTTGCCCGGCTTCTTCTTGCCGGCGATGGCGCGACGCGGACCCTTGCGGGTGCGGGCGTTGGTGGAGGTGCGCTGACCGTGGACGGGCAGTCCGCGGCGGTGCCGCAGGCCCTGGTAGCAGCCGATCTCGACCTTGCGCCGGATGTCCGCCTGGATCTCGCGGCGGAGGTCACCCTCGGTCCTGAGGTTGTTGTCCACGAACTCGCGGATCTTGACCAGCTCTTCCTCGGTCAGATCGCGGACGCGGGTGTCGGGGCTCACCCCGGTCGCGGCCAGCGTCTGCTGGGAGAGCGTCCGGCCGATGCCGAACACGTAGGTGAGGGCGACCTCCACGCGCTTCTCGCGCGGGATGTCGACACCTGCAACGCGTGCCATTAAAGGCTCCTGATGTCCTGTCGGAGGTCTTCCGCAGCACCGTTCCCGTAATTTGCTACGAGCCGGGTCCCCGGCCTCCGAGCCGGGGGTGTCGTCCCACACACGTTCGTGGGGGTCGGGTGGCTGCTTTTACTTGTTCGCTTGTGCGTCGCGCGACGAGCTGCGAGCGGTGCGAGGCGATGGGTCGGCGTACGTCAGCCCTGGCGCTGCTTGTGGCGCAGGTTTTCGCAGATGACCATGACCCGGCCGTGGCGGCGGATCACCTTGCACTTGTCGCAGATCTTCTTGACGCTCGGCTTGACCTTCATGTGTCTGGAGGTTCTCCGGGTCGGTGCCCCGCCCCACGGGAGCGGGACGAAGCAAGATCTACTTGTAGCGGTAGACGATCCGTCCGCGCGTCAGGTCGTACGGAGACAGCTCCACCACGACCCTGTCGTCGGGAAGGATACGGATGTAGTGCATCCGCATCTTGCCGCTGATGTGCGCGAGGACCTGGTGCCCGTTCTGGAGTTCCACCTTGAACATCGCGTTCGGCAGAGACTCGACGACGGTGCCCTCGATCTCGATGGCCCCTTGTTTTTTGGCCATGCTTGAGCGCTTCACCTTCCGGATTCGGCTACCTGGATGGTCCAGGGCACACGGGTGCACGGGACCGACGAGTCAGTCTACGCGACCCGCACCGGAAAGGCGAAATCGGGAGTGTGCCCGCTGAGCAAGATCATTAAGCGCCCGGCGGCCCGGGCGCCGGGGCGTGCGCCGAGGCGTCAGTCCAGCGGATCCGGGGCCGCCGTGATCCCGTACGCGGCGAGCTTCTCGCGGCCGCCGTCCGGGGCCGTCAGCACCAGCGGACCGGCCTCGGTCAGGGCCACCGAGTGCTCCCAGTGGCTCGACCAGCTGCCGTCGTCCGTCTTGACCGTCCACTCGTCGGCCAGCACGTGCGTGCGCGGGGTGCCGAGGCTGACCATCGGCTCGATCGCGATGCAGAACCCCGGGACGAGCTTGGGGCCGCGGCCGCGCCGCTTGTCCACGTAGTTCAGGAGGTGCGGGTCCATGTGCATCTGCGAGCCGATGCCGTGGCCCCCGTAGTCCTCGACGATGCCGTACTTGCCGGAGGCCGGGCGCGGCTGCCGGCGGATGTAGCCCTCGATGGCCGCGGAGATGTCCACGAGCCGGTGGCCCTTGCGGACGGCGGCGATGCCGGCCCACATGGACTCCTCGGTCACCCGGCTCAGCTCGTGCAGCTCCGCCTTGTGACCGGAGCCGACGAAGGCCGTGATGGCGGCGTCCGCGTGCCAGCCGTCGACGATGGCGCCGGCGTCGATGGAGATCACGTCGCCCTCGCGCAGCACGGTCTCCCGGTCCGGGATGCCGTGGACGACGACGTCGTTGACCGACGTGCAGATGTTGCCGGGGAAGCCCCCGTACCCCAGGAAGTTCGGCTTGGCGCCGTGGTCGGCGAGGACCTTGGCGGCGATCTCGTCGAGGTCCTTCGTGGTGGCCCCGGGCACGGCGGCGGCGGCGCACGCCTGGTGCATGGCCGCGACGACGAGGCCGGCGGCCCGCATCTTCGCGATCTGTTCCGGGGTCTTGATCTCCACCATGACGGCTGCTGCCTCCTGGGCCGGCGAGGGACGTCTCCCCCCACCACGATACGTGCCCGGCACGGCCCGCCGGACGGGGACCGGTGGGACCGGGCGTAGAAGGGTCGTAGAGGGTCGTACGGGGGTCGTGCGGCTCCGGGACCGGCGGGGGCCGCGCCAGGCGCCGTACGGGCCTTGAAACCCCGACAGCCGGCCCCCGCGGGCGGGGACCGGCTGGATGTCCGCGGCGGGACGGCGACTCAGGACCGGTCTGCGGAGACCTCGCCGGGCAGCGCCTGCATCGCCCGCCGGGTGACCTCGGCCACGGAGCCGAGCGCCGAGATCGTGGTCACCAGGCCCTGGGCCTTGAAGTAGTCGATGATCGGCTCGGTCTCCTCGTGGTAGACCTCCAGCCGGCGGCGGACGGTGTCCTCGTTGTCGTCGTCGCGCTGGTACAGCTCGCCGCCGCAGATGTCGCACACGCCCTCGCGCTCCGGCGGGGAGTACGTGACGTGGAAGACGTGGCTGCTGTCGTTGCGGCAGATCCGGCGGCCGGCGATGCGCTTGACGACCTCGTCCTCCGGCACCTCCAGGTCGAGCACGGCGTCGAGCTCGAGCCCGGCCTCCTTCAGCAGCCCGTCGAGCGACACCGCCTGCGCCACGTTCCGCGGGAAGCCGTCCAGCAGGAAGCCGCCCTCGGCGTCGGGCTGCTCCATGCGGTCCCAGGCCATCCCCACGGTTACCTCGTCCGGCACCAGGTTGCCCGCCTCCATGTACGCCTTCGCCTGCCGGCCCAGGTCCGTGCCCTTGCTGATGTTGGCACGGAAGAGGTCGCCGGTGGAGATGTGCGGGATCGACAGGTTCTTGGCGAGCAGGGCGGCCTGCGTGCCCTTGCCCGCACCGGGGGGCCCGACGAGGACGATTCGCATCAGCGGAGGAACCCTTCGTAGTGATGCTGCTGCAGCTTGCTCTCGATCTGCTTCACCGTCTCCAGCCCGACACCCACGATGATGAGGATGCTCGTGCCGCCGAAGGGGAAGTTCTGGTTCGCCTTGAACAGCACCAACGCCACTGTCGGTACCAGCGCGATCAGACCCAGATAGAGCGAGCCCGGCCAGGTGATCCGGTTGAGTACGTAGCTCAAGTACTCCGCGGTGGGACGGCCGGCCCGGATGCCCGGGATGAAGCCACCGTACTTCTTCATGTTGTCGGCGACTTCCTCGGGGTTGAACGTGATCGCCACGTAGAAGAACGCGAAGAACACGATCATGAGGAAGTACGTGATGATGTACACCGGGTGATCGCCGGTGACGAAGTTCTGCTCGATCCACTGGGCCCAGCCGGACGTGGAGCCGGTGAACTGCACGATCAGGGCGGGAATGTAGAGCAGCGAGGACGCGAAGATGACCGGGATGACGCCCGCCTGGTTGACCTTCAGCGGGATGTACGTCGAGGTGCCGCCGTAGGAGCGGCGCCCGATCATGCGCTTCGCGTACTGCACGGGGACGCGGCGCTGCGCCTGCTCGACGAAGACCACCAGGCCGACCATCGCCAGGCCGAGCGCGATGACGACGATGAACTCGCCCCAGCCGTCGATGATCTTGCCGGACTGCTTGATGTTCCACAGGGCGCCGGGGAAGCCGGCGGCGATCGAGATGAACATCAGCATCGACATGCCGTTGCCGATGCCGCGGTCGGTGATCAGCTCGCCGAGCCACATGACCATCGCGGTGCCCGCGGTCATGCAGATCACCATCGTGATGATGATGAAGATCGAGTCGTCGGGGATGATCTGGTCGTTGACCTGACACTGCGGGAAGAGCGAGCCGCTGCGCGCCGTGGCGACCAGGCCGGTGCCCTGCAGCACCGCGAGGGCGACGGTCAGATAGCGCGTGTACTGTGTGATCTTCGCGGTGCCGGACTGGCCCTCCTTCTTCAGGGCCTCCAGCCGCGGGATCACCACCGTCAGCAGTTGCAGGATGATGCTCGCCGTGATGTACGGCATGATCCCCAGCGCGAAGATGGTGATCTGCAGGAGGGCCCCACCGCTGAACATGTTGACCAGGCCGAACAGGCCCTGGTTGGCGTTGGCCTCGTCCATGCATTGCTGCACGGCCTGGTAGTCGGTTCCGGGGACCGGAATCTGCGCACCGAGCCGGTAGATCACGATGATGCCCAGCACGAACAGCAGCTTCTTGCGCAGGTCGGGTGTCTTGAACGCCCGGGCGAACGCGGTGAGCACGGTGCCTCCTGCGGCCCCCGTGCTTGATCACGGGGGCTGACGAGTCATTTGTTCAGCGGATGGTCGGTAGACATCCCGCGCAGGCGTACGCCCGCGCGGGTAGGGACAGTGCACGCCACCTTACCGGGGGGTGCCGCTGCGGTGGAACGACCAACCGGGGATGCCCATGCGGGACATCCCCGGTTGCTCGTCACACTCAGACGCGCTCGGTGACGGAGCCACCGGCCGCGGTGATCTTCTCGCGGGCGGAGCCGGAGACCTTGTCGACGGCCACCTGCAGCGCCACGGAGATGTCCCCGTTGCCCAGCACCTTCACGAGCTCGTTCTTGCGCACCGCGCCCTTGGCGACCAGGTCGGCCACCGTGACCTCGCCGCCCTCGGGGTACAGCTCGGCCAGCTTGTCCAGGTTCACCACCTGGTACACCTTGCGGGCGGGGTTCTTGAAGCCCTTGAGCTTCGGCAGCCGCATGTGCAGCGGCATCTGCCCGCCCTCGAAGCGCTCCGGCACCTGGTAGCGGGCCTTGGTGCCCTTGGTGCCGCGGCCCGCGGTCTTGCCCTTGGACGCCTCGCCTCGACCCACACGGGTCTTCGGCTTCTTGGCGCCCGGGGCCGGCCGCAGGTTGTGGATCTTCAGCGGCTTCTGCTCCGCCGCGTCCTGGACGGCCATGTCAGTCGACCTCCTCGACCGTCACCAGGTGGCGGACGGTGTGCACCATGCCGCGCACCTGGGGACTGTCATCGCGGACGACGCTGTCGTGCAGCCGGCGCAGGCCGAGCGTACGCAGCGTGTCCCGGTGGTTCTGCTTGCTCCCGATGTAGGACTTGCTCTGGGTGATCTTGAGCTGTGCCATCAGCCGTTCACCCCTGCGCGGGCGCGCAGCATAGCGGCGGGCGCCACGTCCTCCAGCGGCAGGCCACGGCGGGCGGCGATCTCCTCGGGGCGCTGCAGGCCCTTCAGTGCGGCCGTCGTGGCGTGCACGATGTTGATCGGGTTCGACGAGCCGAGCGACTTGCTCAGCACGTCGTGGATGCCCGCGCACTCCAGCACGGCACGCACCGGGCCACCGGCGATCACACCGGTACCGGGCGACGCCGGCTTCAGCAGCACGACACCCGCGGCCTCCTCACCCTGGATCGGGTGCGGGATGGTGCCCTGGATCCGGGGGACCTTGAAGAAGTGCTTCTTGGCCTCCTCCACACCCTTGGCGATGGCGGCCGGCACCTCCTTGGCCTTCCCGTACCCGACACCCACGGTGCCGTCACCGTCGCCCACCACGACCAGCGCGGTGAAGCTGAAGCGACGACCACCCTTCACTACCTTGGCGACTCGGTTGATCGCGACAACGCGCTCAACATACGCGGTCTTGTCGGCGGCATTGCCGCCGTCCCGGCCCTTCCGGTCCCGCCGCTCGCCGCCGCCGGCGCCGCCACCGCGGCGCTGGGGTCCAGCCATTGGTCTTCCTCTCTCAGAACTTCAGCCCGGCATCGCGGGCGGCGTCGGCCAGAGCGGCAATGCGCCCGGCGTACTTGTTGCCACCGCGGTCGAACACCACGGCGTCGACTCCGGCGGCCTTCGCACGCTCGGCGACCAGCGCACCGACCTGCTTGGCCTGCGCGGTCTTGTCGCCCTCGGCGCCGCGGATGGACGTGTCCATCGAGGAGGCCGAGGCCACCGTGTGGCCGGCGATGTCGTCGACGACCTGCGCGACCATGTGGCGGTTCGAGCGGGTCACGACCAGGCGCGGGCGGTCCGGAGTACCGGAGATCTTCTTCCGCACGCGGATGTGCCGGCGCTTGACGGCGGCCGCCTTGCGGGCACTGCCCTTGGCGATCTTCACACCGTATGCCATGGCTTACTTACCCGCCTTTCCGACCTTGCGCTGGATGTACTCGCCCTCGTACTTGACGCCCTTGGCCTTGTACGGGTCGGGCTTGCGCAGCTTGCGGATCTTCGCGGCGACCTCGCCGACCTTCTGCTTGTCGATGCCCTCGACGCTGAAGTGCGTCGGGTTCTCGACCTTGAAGGTGATGCCCTCGGGGGCCTCGATGAGGATCGGGTGGCTGTAGCCCAGCGCGAACTCCAGGTTGGAGCCCTTCGCCTGGACGCGGTAGCCGACCCCGCTGATCTCCAGCTTCTTCACGTAGCCCTGGGTCACACCGGTGACCATGTTCGCCACCAGGGTGCGCGACAGGCCGTGCAGCGCCCGGCTCTTGCGCTCGTCGTTCGGGCGGCTGACGACGATCGTGCCGTCGTCGCCACGGGCGACGTCGATGGGCGCGACGACGGTGTGCGAGAGGGAGCCCTTGGGGCCCTTCACGTTGACCGTACGGCCATCGATGGTGACGTCCACGCCGGCGGGAACCTGGATGGGCAGCTTGCCAATACGCGACATGGCTTTACCTCCGTTCCCTTCCGTTACCAGACGTAGGCGAGGACTTCCCCGCCCACGCCCTTCTTGCCTGCCTGCTTGTCGGTGAGCAGCCCGTGGGAAGTGGAGATGATCGCCACGCCCAGGCCACCGAGCACCTTCGGCAGGTTGGTGGACTTTGCATAGACCCGAAGACCCGGCTTCGAGATCCGCTTGATGCCGGCGATCGAGCGCTCGCGGTTCGGGCCGTACTTCAGCTCCAGGACGAGGCTCTGGCCCACGCGGGCCTCCTCGGTCTTCCAGCCGCTGATGTAGCCCTCCTGCTGGAGGATCTCCGCGATGTGCGTCTTGATCTTGCTGTGCGGCATCGTCACGGTGTCGTGGTACGCCGAGTTCGCGTTCCGCAGACGGGTCAGCATGTCTGCGATCGGATCGGTCATGGTCATGTGATGGCCTTCGGCCTCTCTCGCCGCGGTTTCCTGTCTGCACCGTCCCTCTCCCTCGGTACGAGGACGGGTGTGGTGCGGGGACCTACGGCGTAGTAGTCGGTCAAAGCGTCCCGGTGATCCGGCGGATCACCAGGAGCTCTTGGTCACGCCCGGCAGCTCGCCCCGGTGCGCCATCTCACGCAGGCACACGCGGCACAGGCCGAACTTGCGGTACACGGAGTGCGGACGGCCGCAGCGCTGGCAGCGCGTGTAACCGCGCACCTTGAACTTCGGCTTACGGCCGGCCTTCGCGATCAGGGCCTTCTTTGCCACGGCTCATGCCTCCTTGAACGGGAAGCCGAGGAGACGAAGCAGGGCGCGGCCCTCGTCGTCGTTGCTCGCCGTGGTGACCACGGTGATGTCCATGCCCCGGACCCGGTCGATCTTGTCAGGGTCGATCTCGTGGAACATGACCTGCTCCGTGAGACCGAAGGTGTAGTTGCCCCGGCCGTCGAACTGCTTCGGCGACAGGCCGCGGAAGTCGCGGATGCGCGGCAGCGCGAGCGACAGCAGCCGGTCGAGGAACTCCCACATCCGGTCGCCGCGGAGCGTGACGTGGGCGCCGATCGGCATGCCCTCGCGCAGCTTGAACTGCGCGATGGACTTCCGGGCCTTGGTCACGGACGGCTTCTGGCCGGTGATCGTGGCGAGGTCCTTGATGGCGCCCTCGATCAGCTTGGAGTCGCGGGCGGCGTCGCCCACACCCATGTTGACCACGATCTTGGTCAGGCCGGGGATCTGCATGACGTTCTCGTACGAGAACTCGTCCTTCAGCTTGGCCTGGATCTCGTCCCGGTAGCGCTGCTTGAGGCGCGGGACGGTGGTGGTGGCAGTCATCAGATGTCCTCACCCGTCCGCTTGGCAACGCGGATCTTGTTGCCCTCGTCGTCGAAGCGGTAGCCGACCCGGGTCACGACCTTGTTGCCGTCCTTCTCCACCACCAGCTGAACGTTGCTGACGTGAATCGGGGCCTCGGTCGTGATGATCCCGCCGGTCTTGGACCCGCGGGCCGTCTGGCCGGCCTTGGTGTGCTTCTTGACCCGGTTGACACCCTCGACCAGGACGCGGTCCTCGCGCGGGAAGGCCGCGATGACCTTGCCCTGCTTGCCCCTGTCCTTGCCGGTGATGACCTGAACCAGGTCGCCCTTCTTGATCTTCATGTGCTACAGCACCTCCGGCGCGAGCGAGATGATCTTCATGAACCTCTTCTCGCGCAGCTCACGGCCGACCGGGCCGAAGATACGGGTGCCGCGTGGGTCGCCGTCGGCCTTGAGGATGACGGCGGCGTTCTCGTCGAAGCGGATGTACGAACCGTCCGGCCGGCGGCGCTCCTTGACGGTGCGCACGACGACCGCCTTGACGACGTCGCCCTTCTTCACATTGCCACCGGGGATCGCATCCTTGACGGTGGCGACGACGACGTCACCGATACCCGCGTAGCGGCGGCCCGATCCGCCGAGCACACGGATGCAAAGAATCTCCTTTGCACCCGTGTTGTCGGCGACCTTGAGTCGCGACTCCTGCTGGATCACGTCTATCTCCTGATCGTCTGCCGGTTCCCGGCGGGACCCGTGGTAGCGGGGACCCGCCGAGCCTGGCGGAACCGTCCTGGGGGCTCCCCCCAGGAATACTTACTTGGCCTTCTCGAGGATCTCGACGACACGCCAGCGCTTGGTCGCCGACAGCGGCCGGGTCTCCATGAGGAGGACACGGTCGCCGACGCCGCAGCTGTTCTGCTCGTCGTGCGCCTTGAGCTTGTTCGTACGGCGGATGACCTTGCCGTACAGCGCGTGCTTGACGCGGTCCTCGACGGCGACGACGACGGTCTTGTCCATCTTGTCGCTGACGACGAGGCCCTCGCGGGTCTTGCGGAAGCCGCGCTCGGTCGTGGTTTCTTCGGTCACATTCGTCTCGCTCATCAGGCGCTCTCCACCGTGTCGGCGCTCTCCACCGTGTCAATGCCGAGCTCGCGCTCCCGCATGAGGGTGTAGATCCGGGCGATGTCCTTGCGGACGGCCCTCAGCCGGCCGTGGTTCTCAAGCTGTCCGGTCGCCGCCTGGAAGCGGAGGTTGAACAGCTCCTCCTTGGCCTCGCGCAGCTTCTCCACGAGGTCATCGTTGGAGAGCTGGCGCAGCTCGGTCGCCTTGGTACCGGCGGCCATCACGACTCACCACCCTCGCGCCGGACGATCCGGCACTTCATCGGAAGCTTGTGAGCCGCGCGGGTCAGCGCCTCACGAGCGATCTTCTCGTTCGGGTACGACAGCTCGAACATCACGCGTCCGGGCTTGACGTTCGCGATCCACCACTCCGGCGAGCCCTTGCCGGAACCCATGCGGGTCTCGGCGGGCTTCTTGGTCAGCGGGCGGTCGGGGTAGATGTTGATCCACACCTTGCCGCCACGCTTGATGTGCCGCGTCATGGCGATACGCGCGGCCTCGATCTGCCGGTTGGTGACGTACGCGGCCGTCGCGGCCTGGATGCCGTAGTCGCCGAACGCCAGCTCGGTGCCGCCCTTGGCGAGACCGCGGCGCTTCGGGTGGTGCTGCTTGCGGTGCTTGACCCTACGAGGGATGAGCATGGGTCAGCCCTCCGTTCCGGTGCTTTCGGCAGCGGCGGGGGCGGCAGCGGTGCTCGCGGCCTCGGCCCGGGGGGCCTCGGCAGCCGGAGCCTGCTGCTGCTCGCGCTGCGGACGACGGCCACGGCCACCGCGCTCACCGCCGCGACGCGGACGGTCGCCACCGCCACCGCCGCCCCCACGGGACGGGCGGTTGCCGGCGCGGGCCGCGGCGTTCTCGGCGCGGACCTCGGCGATGTTCTTCACGTCGCCCTTGTAGATCCAGACCTTCACACCGATGCGGCCGAAGGTCGTACGGGCCTCGAAGAAGCCGTAGTCGACGTTGGCGCGCAGGGTGTGCAGGGGAACCCGGCCCTCGCGGTAGAACTCCGAGCGGGACATCTCGGCGCCGCCGAGCCGCCCGCCGCACTGGATCTTGATGCCCTTCGCGCCCGCCTTCATCGAGGACTGCATGCTCTTGCGCATGGCCCGGCGGAAGGAGACACGCGAGGAGAGCTGCTCGGCGACGGCCTGGGCCACGAGCTGCGCGTCGGTCTCGGGGTTCTTGACCTCGAGGATGTTCAGCTGCACCTGCTTGCCGGTGAGCTTCTCCAGCTCGCCGCGGATGCGGTCGGCCTCCGCGCCGCGGCGGCCGATGACGATGCCCGGCCGGGCGGTGTGGATGTCGACGCGGACGCGGTCACGGGTGCGCTCGATCTCCACCTTGGAGATGCCGGCGCGCTCCATGCCCTTCGTCATCATCCGGCGGATGGCGACGTCTTCCTTGATGTAGTCCTTGTACAGCTTGTCGGCATACCAGCGCGACTTGAAGTCGGTGGTGATGCCAAGCCGGAACCCGTGCGGGTTTACCTTCTGGCCCATTACCGGGTCCCTTCCTTGCTGCCGACGACCAGCGTGATGTGGCTGGTGCGCTTGCGGATCCGGTACGCCCGGCCCTGCGCGCGGGGCCGGAACCGCTTCCAGGTCGGGCCCTCGTCGACGTACGCCTCCTTGACGAAGAGGCTGTCGACGTCGGTGTGGTCGTAGTTGTGCGCCGCGTTGGCGATGGCGCTGTCCAGCACCTTGCCGACGGGCAAGCTCGCGGCCTGCGGGGCGAAACGCAGGACCGCCTGAGCCTCCGTGGCATTCATGCCACGGATGAGGTCCACCACACGGCGGGCCTTCATGGGCGTGACGCGCACATAGCGCGCGGAGGCCCTGGCTTCCATGGTTGTCCCTTCAATGTGAGTCATGGTCTTCGCACTCCGCAGGTCAGCGACGACGCGACTTGCGGTCGTCCTTGACGTGGCCCTTGAAGGTGCGGGTAGGCGCGAACTCGCCGAGCTTGTGCCCGACCATCGACTCGGTGACGAACACCGGGACGTGCTTCTTGCCGTCGTGCACCGCGATCGTGTGACCCAGCATGGCCGGGATGATCATCGAGCGGCGGGACCAGGTCTTGATGACGTTCTTGGTGCCTGCTTCGTTCTGCGTGTCCACCTTCTTGATGAGGTGGTCGTCGACGAAGGGCCCCTTCTTCAGACTGCGCGGCATCTCTACTCCACCCGCTCCTAGCGCTTCTTGTTCGTCTTGCGGCGGCGGACGATGTACTTGTTGCTCGCCTTCTTCGGCGAGCGCGTACGGCCTTCCTTCTGGCCCCAGGGCGAGACCGGGTGGCGACCACCGGAGGTCCTGCCCTCGCCACCGCCGTGCGGGTGGTCGATCGGGTTCATCACGACACCGCGGACGGTCGGGCGCACGCCCTTCCAGCGCATGCGGCCGGCCTTGCCCCAGTTGATGTTCGACTGCTCGGCATTGCCGACCTCGCCGACCGTGGCGCGGCAGCGGATGTCGACCAGCCGGATCTCGCCGGACGGCATCCGCAGGTGGGCCATGCGGCCCTCCTTCGCCAGGAGCTGCACGTGCGCACCGGCGGAGCGGGCGAACTTCGCGCCGCCGCCGGGGTTCAGCTCGATGGCGTGGATGACCGTACCGACCGGGATGTTGCGCAGCGGCATCGCGTTGCCCGGCTTGATGTCCGCGCCGGCGCCGTTCTCGATCCGGTCGCCCTGCTTCAGGCCGGCCGGCGCGAGGATGTAGCGCTTCTCGCCGTCCGCGTAGTGCAGCAGCGCGATGCGAGCGGTGCGGTTGGGGTCGTACTCGATGTGCGCGACCTTGGCGGGGACGCCGTCCTTGTCGTGCCGACGGAAGTCGATCACGCGGAAGGCGCGCTTGTGCCCACCGCCCTGGTGGCGGGCGGTCACTTGACCGGAATTGTTTCGGCCGCCCTTGCTGTGCAGCGGGCGGACCAGCGACTTCTCCGGCGTGGACCGCGTTACCTCGACGAAGTCGGCGACGCTGGCGCCACGACGGCCAGGAGTCGTCGGCTTGTACTTGCGGATACCCATTTCTTCAGTCCTCGTCCGTGACGGACAGCCTTGTCGGTCTCCGTCAGGAGACCGGGCCGCCGAAGATGTCGATGCGCTCGCCCTCGGCCACGGTCACGATGGCGCGCTTGGTGTCGGCGCGCTTGCCGTAGCCGGTGCGGGTGCGCTTGCGCTTGCCCTGGCGGTTGATCGTGTTGACCCCGATGACCTTGACCTGGAAGACCTTCTCGACGGCCTGCCGGATCTGCGTCTTGTTCGCCCGCGGGTCGACGATGAACGTGTACTTGTTCTCGTCGAGCAGCGCGTAGCTCTTCTCCGAGACGACGGGCTTGAGCAGCACGTCGCGCGGGTCGTCGTAGGTCTTGCTGGTGACGGTGAACCCGGTCGCCGTCTCGTCCGCGGCCTCGGCCTCGGTCTTGTCCATGTCGACCATCAGGCGTCGCTCCCTTCAGCCTTCTGGAGCTCGACCTCGTCGGCCACGGCCTTGCCGCCCTTGACGGGGCCGGCCACGAACCGCTCGAAGGCGGCCTGCGTGAAGACCACGTCGTCGGAGACGAGCACGTCGTACGTGTTGAGCTGACCGGCGTCCAGGATGTGCACGTCGGGCAGGTTCCGGGTCGACAGCATCGACAGGTCGTCGTCCCGCTCGATGACCAGCAGCACGTTCTTGCGCTCGCTGACCTTGCCGAGGAGGGTCTTGGCGGCCTTCGTCGAGACCTCGCCGTCCACCACGCCGGTGACGACGTGGATCCGGCCGAGGCGCGCCCGGTCCGAGAGGGCACCGCGCAGGGCGGCGGCCTTCATCTTCTTCGGAGTCCGCTGCGAGTAGTCGCGCGGCACGGGGCCGTGCACGACGCCGCCGCCCGCGAACTGCGGGGCGCGGATCGAGCCCTGGCGGGCGCGGCCGGTGCCCTTCTGGCGGTACGGCTTCTTGCCGCCGCCGCGGACCTCGCCGCGGGTCTTCACTTTGTGCGTGCCCTGACGGGCAGCGGCCAGCTGGGCGGTGACGACCTGGTGGATCAGCGGAATGCTGACCTGCGCGTCGAAGATCTCCGCGGGGAGTTCGACGGTCCCGGCCTTCTCGCCCGCCGGCGAAAGGATGTCAACGGTGCTCATTACCTCAGGCCCCCTTGGCCGCGCTACGGACCAGGACGAGGCCGCCGTTCGGACCGGGGACGGCGCCCTTGATGAGCAGCAGTCCCTTCTCCGCGTCAACGGCGTGGACGGTCAGGTTCTGGGTGGTGACCCGCTGGTTGCCCATCCGGCCGGCCATCCGCATGCCCTTGAACACGCGGCCCGGGGTGGCGCAGCCACCGATGGAGCCCGGCTTGCGGTGCACGCGGTGGGCGCCGTGGCTTGCCTTGCCGCCGGCGAAGCCGTGCCGCTTCATGACACCGGCGAAGCCCTTGCCCTTGCTCTTGCCGGTCACGTCGACCTTTACGCCGGCCTCGAAGGTCTCGGCGGTCACCTCCTGGCCGAGGGTGTACTCGGAGGCATCCGCGGTGCGGATCTCCACCAGGTGGCGGCGGGGAGTGACGTCGGCCTTGGCGAAGTGGCCCTTGAGGGGCTTGTTCACCTTGCGCGGGTCGATCTCGCCGAAGGCGATCTGGACGGCGTCGTAGCCGTCGGAGTCTGCGGTGTGTACCTGGGTGACGACACAGGGGCCGGCCTTGACCACGGTCACGGGGACGACACGGTTGTTCTCGTCCCAGACCTGGGTCATGCCGAGCTTCTCGCCCAGGACGCCCTTGATCTGCTTAGCCATCTCTCAGCGACCTCTCAGAGCTTGATCTCGATGTCGACGCCGGCCGGAAGGTCCAGGCGCATCAGCGAGTCAACGGTCTTGGGGGTCGGGTCGAGGATGTCGATCAGACGCTTGTGGGTGCGCATCTCGAAGTGCTCGCGCGAGTCCTTGTACTTGTGCGGCGACTTGATGACGCAGTACACGTTCTTCTCAGTGGGCAGCGGCACCGGGCCCGCGACCGACGCACCAGTGCGGGTCACCGTCTCGACGATCTTCTTCGCCGAGGAGTCGATGACCTCGTGGTCGTAGGCCTTGAGCCGGATGCGGATCTTCTGTCCCGCCATGGCTTCTCAGCAGTCCTGTTCTCGTAGCGCTCCGGCGCCCGGTGGTCTGCGCTGCGTACCCGTTCTCCGACCCACGCGGTCGGGCGTGTCGCAACCCTCCCCGCATTTCTCCCCGCGAAAGCATGTCTCCTACGGACATCCACGGTGACCCGCGGTCCGCAGGAGTTTCCTTGCAGGAAGAGGGGGGAGGATCCCACCGAGTGCCCTGGCCTGCACCCCGCTGACGCTTCCCGGAAGATTCCCGTACTTCCGCCCCTGATGAGGGGCGACGAATACGTGGGACTCGCTTCCGGTCCTCCCGGCGGGAGGCGCGCAGCATCGACGCTCAGCCGAGCAACCCGGATAGTGTGCCATACGGCGCTCGGCTCGCGCCAATCGGCGCAAATACCACGCCGGGCCCGGAGCGGCGGCGCAGGGGCGGCGGAGGGGCGGCGCGGAGGCGGCGCAAGGGACTGCGGCAGGGCGGCGGAGGGGCGGCGGGGAGGCCTCAGCGGCCGGGAGGCGGCGGAGGGACCTCAGCGGCCGGGAGGCGGCGGAGGGGCCTCAGCGGCCGGCCGGGCCCCGCACCCGTATGGGTGCGTGATAGCACTCGACTTCCCAGTGTGCGTCCTGCGGAGAGCCCCCGCGCGGCAGGGTGCGTACGCCCGAGGCGAAGGTCACGTTGCGGTCGGCGGACAGAACGAAGAGGACCGAGAGCTCCCGGTGGCTGAACTCGGTGGCCTCCTGGTAGTCCCAGTCGGCGACGACGCCGCGGGCGTCGCCGTGCAGGAAGGGCCGCTGGAGGAAGTCCTGCACGGCGGCGGGGAAGTTCCCGAGGACGGCGAGGGTCTCGGGGGTGAGGCCGAGGTCGACGGTGGGGAGGGGGCGGGGGGCGGCGCCCGCTGCCGCGCGGGGGGAGGTCGGGGCGGGGGCGGCAGGGGGCGTACGGGAGGTGTCGAAGGACTGCCGGCGCATGGCGCGCGCCTCCAGCTGGACCCGCTTGATGTCGTGCTCCGGCCTGCCGTCACGGCTGACGGGGTCGGCCTTGCAGAGCGCGTTGGGACCGAGGACGACGGCGCGGGGGCGGCCGGTGTGATCGAGGCGGGCCCACCACTCCAGGATGCTGCCGGCCTGGGCCTGGAGCCGGGCCCGGACATCGGGACCGAGCATGGCCCAGCACTCCTCACGGCCGGCGATCTCTTCGAGGGGAAGCTCGCCGGGCGGATGGATCCGGGCGGCGACCTCCTCGCCGCGGGGGGCGGGGAGGGGGAGGCCGTCGCGGGCGGCTAACGCACGCGGTGCGCGCCGGGCGACGTCCCGAGGCCTTTCGTGGGGGCTCTCCGTGGGCCTGTTCGGGGGCCTTTCCAGGGACCGCCGCTCCCGCTCGGGATTCCCCGGGATCTCGGCACGCGTCATGTGTGTTCCCCCCTCGGCTGGATACCTACGGTCAGTATCCATCGCAGGTCCGTCCGTAGTCAGGGGCGGGGAACGGAAGCCCGGCGACGACGGCTTTGCCGCGCACGCGGCGGGGGACGACACCCCAGGCGGCGGCGAGTGCGTCGACAAGGAGGAGGCCGCGGCCGCCGCAGGCGGCGGTGTCGGGTGGCGTCGCCGAGGGGGCGGGGATGCCGGGGCCGGGGTCGGAGACGGCGAGCCAGTAGTGGCCGTCGGCGGGCCAGAGGAGGAGTTCGACGAGGTGGTCGTCGGCGGGGTGGGCTCCGTGGCGTACGGCGTTGGTGACGAGCTCGGAGACGAGGAGCTGGAGATCGTCGCGGAGGCGGGGGTGGTGGGGACGGGGCAGGGCATCGAGGACGGCACGACGGGCACGGGGGACGGAGAGGGGGTGGGCCGGGAAGGTCCGGCGGACGGGGAGGGGCGGGATGGGTGGAGTGGGGGCGGGGGCGGGGGTTGAGGTGGGGAGGTGTGGGGGCATGGCGGACTCCTGGGCCGGGGGTTGGTCGTTGAAGTGCCGGTGGCATGCCTCCCTGGGCGCGAGCACGCCCGCCCCAGGGAGAGCGGGCATGCTCGCGCGGTGCGCTTCCGGCGTTGCTGTGAGTACCTGGCGCGCAACCGAGAGTAGACGCACGTGGGGCAAAATTGCTAGCCTCACGAAAAGTTCTGCCCCGCGCACGAAGGGATGGCCATGGCTGCCAGGAACACGCCCACTGAGCGGCAGAAGCGCTTGGGGAGCGAGGTACGGAAGATCCGCACCTCAGCCGGCATGTCTGCCACGTACGCCGCCGGATTACTGGGGGTCGACAGCGGCAAAATCTCCAACATGGAGTTCGGCCAGCGCACCATCACACCCGATCGGCTGCGCACTCTGGCCTGCAACTGCCACTGCACGGACGAGAAGTACGTCGAAGCCCTGGTCGCGATGGCTCAGCCGAGCGAGAAAGGCTGGTGGGAGCGGTATCGCGGCAGCCTCCCCCACGGACTACTGGACATCGCCGAGTTGGAAGCAAACGCCAGCCGGATGTGCATCGGAACGACTGTGCACGTCCCAGGCCTGCTGCAGACCTCGGACCACGCCCTCGCCGTCTTCCGCGAGGTCATGCCGCCCTTGCCCGACGACGAGGTCGGCCTCCGGCTCGCCCACCGTGCCAAGCGTCAACAGGTACTGCTCGGCACGAACCCGCCCGACTACGTCGCAGTCGTACACGAAGCGGCCCTGCGCATGCAGTTCGGCGGTCGGCTGGTCGCACGCGCGCAGTTGCACCACCTGCTCGACATGTCCGACCGGGAGAAGGTCACCGTCCGGGTCATCCCGTTCGAGCGCGGGTCCTTCCCTGGAGCCGGGCAGAACGTCCTCTACGCCGAGGGCCCGGTTCCCCAACTCGACACCGTACAGATCGACAACTCGCACGGGCCGGACTTCCTGCACGCGGACGGACAACTGGCGAAATACCGAGCACTGCTCGACCGGCAGCAAGACGCGGCCCTGCCGCCGGACGAGTCCCGCGACTTCATTCACAAGATCGCACGCCAACTCTGAAACGAGGTAACCATGAGCCACACCATCGAGTGGGAAGAGCCGTTCTGCGGCGAAGGTAACGCGTGCTTCCGCATAGGGACGGACGCGGAGGGCAACGCGCACATCGCCGTGGCCGGCCGGGAAGAGGACCGCATCACCGACTCCGTCGAAGCCCTCCGCACGCTGATCCGGGACATCAAGGCCGGCAAGGCGGACCACCTGCTGTGACGGCACCACCCCGGTGCGCGGGGGCGGCGTCGGGGATACCGGTGTCGTATGGGCACCCCCCGGGCCACCCATCTCCTGAGTGTGCGGGCCTCCGCCCGGCGTGTGAAAGACCGGCGGCTATGAGTGGCCCGGGGGGAGCGGCACCCCTTGAATGCCCTACGGGTCGGTGCCCGGTGGACGGGGGCCGACACCACCGCAGCGGGGCCGCCCCGCTTGCGGATGCCCCCCGACTCGGCTCGAAACCGCGTCCGGGCGAGCCGCGACGGGCGAAGTTGCGGCAGTGCGTCCCTGCAGATCGGTGCAAATCGCCCAGGCGGCCAGACTTTCGCCCATCGACGCGCACCCAGCCGACTCCAAGCACACGGGCCGCTATTCGCGCCCCCGAGCGGAGGAAACCGGTACGAGTTCACGGAAGCACCCCCCGAGGACCGGGACAAATCGCCCTCGTGGATCGACTTTTGCGCATCGACATGCACGGAACTCACGCCCACCCGCCGCCAGGTGACCCGGCGCCCAAGCGGAGGAATCCGGTCGTAACTCGCGGCAACACCCGGCAATCCGACCCGAATCGGCCTCCGGAGCCCGAGTTTCTCTACGCGGGGTACACGCGCGGCCCGTAGCCCCGAACTCGGGGCGTGAAGTGACCGCGATGCGTGCCACCGGGAAAAACTAAAGGCAACCCGCCCCCAAAACCACCCCAAAAGCCCCACGGAACCAGCCTTTCGCCCACCCACACGCATCCACCGGAACCACCCCGCCCGATGACCGCGAACCGGGCGACGCCAGACGCCGGCCCCCGCCCCGGCCCTCCGGCAACGGTGGCGAGTGGGCCGGCCCACTCCGGTGATCCGCCTCCACCTGCCGGGCACCACGGCAACCGGGCAGGCCCGGCACCGGGGTTCCGGCCCTTGCTCCAGCGGGGCCTACGCGAACGGGATGAGCCCGGCTCCGGTCTCCGCCCCCGGCCGCCGGGGCGCATCCGCGATCGGGGGAGGGCCGGACTCCAGCGATGCGCCCCCGGCCGTCCGGGACACCGGCGATCGCGGTAGGCCCGGTGTCGGGGTCCACCCCGAGCATGCCGCGGCATCCCGGCGATCGGAACCGGCCCGGCTCCGGTGACCCGACCACGGCCATCCGCGGCACTTGGCGGTCGGGGGCGGCCCGGCTCCGGTGACCCGGCCCACGGCGTCCGCGGCACTCGGCGATCGGACAGGCCCGGCTCCGGTGACCCGACCCCCGGCTCAGGGACACCTCAGCGACCGGGCGGACCCAACTCCCGGTAGCCCGGCCCCCGTTCGCGGGGACACCTCGGTGATCGGGCAGACCCTGCACCGGTGGTCCGCCTCCCCGTCCGCAGGGCACCGCCTCCGTAGGCACAGCGTTCGGGTGCCCGCTCCCCCTGGGCCACCCTTAGCTGCCGGTCTGTCACGGGCCGGAGTCCGCAGTCAAGGGTGGGGCGAAGCCCCATCGCGCAGCGACGTTCCCGCAGCGAAGCGGAGGGAACGCCCTTGACGGCGGACGCAGGCCCACACTGAAAGAGCGGGGTGGCCCGGGGGGAGCCCCAACGACACCGCCACTCCCCTCGCCCCACCCCCGTACACGGCCCAGGCACACGCACCACCGCCCACCCCGACACCGCAACCCCCGCAGCCGGTCCATGCAAACGTCAGACCCGTCCACCGTGCCGGTTGTCCGGGTACGTTGTCAGAGCAGGCGCATACCCTTGGGCGGGCGTGAGGGGAGATCGGGGGGCGCGGGGAAACCGACCCCCCGCACCCGGTCCACGCGCGCGTCAGACCCGCCCACCGTGCCGCTGACCCGGGCTCGTTGTCAGAGCAGGCGCATACCCTTGGGTGGGTGTGAGGGGGAAGTGGGGCCGGGGAGAACCAGGCCGGAAGACCCCCGCGGCGCAAACCCAGGCCGACCCGCGCCCCCGGCACTCTCCGCACCCTGGCGCCCTCTGCACCCGCCAATCGCCCCCGGACCGGCCACCCGCCACCGGACCGGCCACCGGCCACCGGCCACCGGCCACCGGCGGGCCCTCTCCCCCGCCACCACCGGACCCGCCTCCACCCCCCACTCGACCAACCGCAGCCCCCTCACCCCCCACTCGACCACCGGCGCCCCCGCCGCAACCCGCCACTCAACCGTCGGCGGACCCCCCAACCCGCCACTCCCCCACCCCTGCCGACCCCCTCCACCCCCTACTCGACCACCGGCGGACCCGCCTCCACCCGGCGCAGTACCGCCGGCAGGCTGTCCAGTTCCGGGCCCGTCTGGACCTGCCGTTCGTCCCACCACGTGGCGCCCTCGTCGCGCAGTGGGCCCACGATGTCCCTCGCCTTCGCCGGGTCCGGGGGTGTGGCGCCGCCGAGTACGTACTCGAAGGGGCCCTCAGCCCCGGCCGCCGCGCGGTGTTCGCGTACGTACGCGAAGAGATCCCGTACCTCCGCCAGATCCGGTACGTATCCGTGGCGGGCGGACTCGAACAAGGGCACCGCGCCGTCCCACCGCGCCGCCCGCCGCATGGGCGGGCGGCGGGGCCAGAAGCCGCCGATCCACACCGGCGGGCGGGGCTGCTGGGCGGTGGCGGGGAGGAGGGTCACGTCATGGGCCTCGTAGTGCCGGCCTCGGTGGGTCACCGGCTCTCCGGACCAGAAGCTCTGGAGCAGTTCCAGGCCCTCGTCCAGCCGCTCCCCGAGCACCCGCGGCTCGGCGGTGTCGCCGAAGCTGCGGTACTCGTCCTCGATGGGACCGCCCAGTCCGGCGCCGAAGATCACGCGGCCGCCGCTGAGCTGGTCGAGGGTGGCGACCTGGCGGGCGAGTTGCTGCGGGAGGTAGCGGGGGACGGGGGTCAGCAGGGTGCCCAGCCGGATGCGGTCGGTCGCCAGCGCGGCGGCGGTCAGGAGCATCCACGGGTCGCCGAAGGGGCGGCCCAGGTGGCGTCGGTGCAGGACGTGGTCCCAGACGAAGAGCCCGTCCCAGCCGGCCTGTTCGGCGGCGGTCGCGACGGTCACGACGTTGCGGGGGTCGGCGAAGTCGCCGAAGTTCGGGATGTTGACGGAGAAGCGCATCCCCGCAGGATGCGCAGCGCACGGCGCGGAGGCAATCACATTCCCTACGGGTCGGCCCACGGCGAACCCCCGGGCGGAGATCGGTGGGATCGAGAACCCGGCGTGGCGTTGGCGCCACCACCGGCCGGCAGCCCGTGAAAGGTGCACCGCGACCTTCAGAAAATGACATCAATGCCGGGCTGAATCGAGTCAGCCGGGGTGGAGCCGTCGCCGGTGGTAGGTTCTCGGCGAGATTTTCGTGCTCCCGAGGGGATGACGACTGCCGTGAGCTTCAGCGAAATTCTTCCACTGGCTTTCGTGATGATCGCGGGACCACAGATCGTCACCTCGTTCTTCCTGGCGACAAGCGGGCGTTGGGCCGCGAATTCCCTCGCCTACGTCCTCGGCGCCGCGATCTCCGTCACCACGACGGTGACGGTCGCCTACTTCGTCGCCAAAGGCGTCGACAACTCGGCGAGCGGGCACAAGGGGGCCTTCGACCGCAGCATCGACGGGATCGTGCTGGTGCTGATGCTGTTCCTGATCGTGCGCGTATACCTCACCCGCGGAAAGTCCCAGCCGCCGAAATGGATGGGCAAGCTGCAGACGGCTGAGCCGAGGTTCGCCCTTCTGATGGGCCTCGCGCTCATGGGCGTCTTCCCGACGGACATCGCCAGTTCGGTGGCGGCCGGATTCCACGTCGAACGCAGCGGCGACCCCTGGTGGCAGTGCCTTCCCTTCGTGGCGCTGACCCTGCTGCTCCTCGCGATGCCCGCGCTGTGCGTCGTCATCCTCGGGCGCCGGGCAGACGTCGTCCTGCCGAGGATCCGCGACTGGATGAACTCCCACTCCTGGGTGATCAGCGAGATCGTGCTGGTGTTCTTCGCCGCGATCGCGATCAACGGACTCATCAAGGGATAGTCCCCGCCGGCCCCACCCTGAAGTGCCGGACATCCTGCCGGCATGGCCCCCTCCGGAGGGGGCCATGCCGGCATCGCCGACGGGCGCCCCGCCCCCGGGCTTACGGCACGGCGCGGGCCTCCGCGCGGGCCTTCGCGCGCCCGCTCGCGTGGCCCTTCACACCACCTCCCCCAGCACCTCGTCCACCGCCGTTGCCGCCACCCCGAGGGCCTTCTCCGTCTCCGAGTAATCGACGACGAACGGGTGGCCGGGCTTCACGAGCACCTCGTGCATCTCCGCCCAGAAAGGCTCCGTGAGCGAGAGCAGCGATATCTCCCGCTCGGTCATCTCCGCCATCCGCGGCTCCGGTGCGCCGGCAAGTGCCGCCAGCCGCGTGGCCAGTTCCCGTACGGACAGCGTCGACGCCGGCGCGTGCCAGGCGCGCCCGTACGCCCCCTCCGCGCGGCTCGCCGCGACGAGCGTGCGGGCGGTGTCGCCGATCGCCGAGTAGCTGTGCGGCACGTCGAGCGGTTGCGGCACCAGGGCCGGCCTGCCGCCCAGCACCTGTCCCTGCACCATGAGGCTGAACACCGAGAACGCCCCGGCGCCGTAGAACTGCGCGGCCCGGACCTCGGTCACCTTCACCCCCGACGCCGCCGCCTCCTCCCAGACCCGGGCCCTGGCGCGGCCCTTGGGGCCCGTTGCGGCCAGCGGGAGGTCCGGGGTGTACGGGCCGGTCACCGGTCCGTACGCGTAGAGGTTGCCGAGCATGACGTACGCGGCCCCCGTCCGCCGCACCGCGCTCAGCAGCGACGCCGACAGGACCGGGAACTCCTCCGGCCAGCGGTGGTACGCGGGGGCCGCGGTGGTGAACAGCGTGTCCGCGCCCTCCGCCAGCTCGGTGAGCCGGTCGGTGTCCGTCGCGTCCGCGGCGATCCGCTCGACGAGCGGGTGGTCGGGGCCGCCGCCGGTCCGGCTGACCATCCGTACCCGCTCGCCGTCAGCGGCCAGCAGCAGCGCGGTCTTCGAGGCGGTCGCTCCGCGCCCCACGATCACATGAGTTGTCATACGGACGACGGTGCCGCCGCGCGGCCTCGTACGATACTGGCCGGAATGCCAAGTGTCCGGAGGATCAGGCCATGCACCGCATCGCCGCAGTCGCCGTGCCGCCCGTGCTGAGCTTCGACGTCTCGATCCCGCTGATGGTTTTCCACAGCGTCCCGCAGTACGAGGTGCGCGTGTGCACCGCCCGCCCCGGGCCGATGGGGACCGTCGGCGGGCCCGACATCGTCGTGCCGTACGGCCTGGAGGCGCTGGAGGGCGCCGATACGGTGATCGCCGTCGGCAGCGGGGGCGCGGAGGCGCCCGCGGAGGTCCTGGACGCGCTGCGGAAGGCGGCTGCCGGCGGTGCGCGGATCGCGTCCCTGTGCACGGGGGCGTTCGTCCTGGCGCAGGCCGGCCTGCTCGACGGGCGCCGCGCGACGACCCACTGGGGGCTCGCCGACGACCTCGCGAGCCGCTTTCCGGCCGTCGACGTGCAGCCCGACCTCCTCTTCGTCGAGGACGGCGGCATCTACACCTCCGCCGGCGCCGCGGCCGCGATCGACCTGTGCCTGCACCTGGTCGGGGTCGACTACGGTGCGGCGGTCGCGCACACCGTCGCGCGGCTCGCGGTCGTCCCTCCCGTGCGGCCCGGCGGCCAGTCGCAGTTCATCGAGACCCCGCTGCCGCCCGAACGCGGCACGTCCCTCGCCCCCACGCGCGCGTGGGCACTCGAACGCCTCGATCTCCCGCTCACGCTCACGGACCTGGCCCGCCACGCCGGCACGAGCGTACGGACACTGACCCGCCGCTTCCGCGCCGAGACGGGCCTGAGCCCGCTCCAGTGGCTGCTGCAACGGCGCGTCCACCGGGCCAGGGAGCTGCTGGAGACCACCGGGCTGCCGATGGACCTGGTGGCCGAGAAGAGCGGCCTGGGCAGCGCGGATTCGCTGCGCAAGCACATGGCGGCCCAGGTCGGCGTCACGCCCACGGCGTACCGCGCGCACTTCGACCGGTCCCGCACGGGCGCACGCTGAGGCCCCGCCCGGACGCGCTGAGGCCCCGCCCGGCGCGTCAGGGCAGGCGCGCCGTGTACGGCGGGAACGCTCCGGGGTCGGTGAAGTCCAGGTCCGCGTCCGGCCAGCGGCGGCGCAGCAGGGCGGCGGTGCGGCGGGTCCAGCCGGCGAGGTGGGGAAAGGCGCGGTGGTGCGCGGCGGTACGGGCCGCGGCCTCCAGCGTCTCGACGAGCTGGGGCCGGCTGCGGTCGCCCGGTGCGCGGGCGTCGAGGGTGCCGAACCGCTGGAGTCGGGCGATCGCCCAGAACAGGCAGGCGGCCACCAGGCCGTAGCCGTACCGCCGGTCGTCCTCGGCCTCGGGCACCCCGCGGGCGAGGGCCCGGCGGTGGTCCTCGGCGAGGCCGGCGGCGACGGGGTCGCCGACGGTCATCCACCCCGGACCGGGGACGTGCAGGCAGACGGCGTCGAGGAGGGCGTGGGTGTAGCGGGCCGCCTCGAAGTCGATGAGGCGGGCGTCGGCGGGACCGGACTCGCGGACGAGGACGTTGTTGGTCTCGGCGTCGCCGTTGCTGAGCGCACCGAACGGGCCGGGGTCGCTCAACTCGGCCATCGCCGCACCGAGTTCGGCCGCGACCGGCCCGACGAGGGGCACGCCGAGCGCCGCGGCCTGCGCGGGCGCCCGGTCCCGGAGCCGGTCGAACAGCGGCACGTCGACCGTCGCCGGGCCCGTGGGCCCGGCACGTCGTACGAACCACCTGTCCGCGTGGCCGGCGGTCACCGCGCTGAGTTCGCCCCGCGCGCGGGCGAAGGCGGCCAGCCGGCCGGCGTGGCCGGCGGCGCCGTCGCGGCGGAGCAGGCGGTCGAGGGCGGCCCGCGGCGCCAGGTCCTCCAGCACGGCGATCCCGGCGGCGGGGTCGGCGGCGACGACGCGCGGGGCGAGCGCGAGGCCGAGGTCGTCGGAGAGGAACCGGAGCGCGGCCACCTCGGTATCCAACCGCCCCGGCTCGGTGCGGGTCTCCCCCGGCCCGTCGCGTACCCACTTGACGACGGCCGTCCGCGGCGCGGCCCCGCCGCGCAGCGTCACGCGCGCGACCGCCCAGGGCTCCAGCCGCTCCCAGGCGGTGACCCGGACGGGTGCGGCATGGAGATCCGTCAGGAGCGTCTCGACGCTGGCACGCCGCGAAGTCGCGCCGGAGGCAGGCATCGAAGGAGTGTACGGCGCACGCGCGCTCGCACGTCCCGGACAGGGTCCCCGGGAAGGTGCTGACATGAGATTGCGGCCGGCCGCGTACGCCGTGTGCGCCGAAGGCGGACGGGTCCTTCTCGCCCGGCACGTGTCGCCGCCGGGCGAGAACAACCGGAGCCTTGCGGCGGCAGGGTCAAGCACACCGCGGATCCGTTCGACGCCGTGATCCGGGAGGCCGCCGAGAAGACGGTTGCGACGCGGGGGTCGAGAGCCTGCTGGGTGCGGACTCCCGGATGATCCCCGCGTACGGGCACGGGCGGACCTGAGCACCAGAATGTCGGCGTTTTCCACCGGGTTCGCCTCACCGGAGGCCGGCTACGGCCGGAGCCGAACGGCGAGATCGCCTCCGGCCCGGTCGGCGGCCTGATCCGGCACTGAGGCGTGTCGGCGGGGCGGCATCCGGAGGGCCGGAGCCAGATCCGGGAAGCCGCCGGGGCGGCGCCGTATACCGGGCGAGGCGGCCGCCGGACTCGGCGGGATCGGCCGCCGGAGAACGTACCCGCGGCGACTGGCGCGACTTCATGGTGGAAGATGAAGCGCCCCCCGAGCTTCCCGTCCCAGGAGTGATCATGAGGGCCTTCGCCCGCGAATTCCGCAAATCCCGCCACAGAGCCGCCGGTTGCTTCGCAGCGGCCGTCTTATCGATCGCGCTGGCCGGCTGCGGGACCGGGAGCGGCGCCGACGGCGTGCTCCTTGACGAGGCGATGAACACTGCCTCCGCAGCGGCGTCGGACGCGACCTCCGAAGAGGCACTGGACAGAACCATCGAAGAAGCGTTGGACGCGACCTTCGAAGAGGCGGACACGCTGACGTCGACGAAGCGGCAGGTGACAGGCGAGACGGCGGTGCTGCGAACTGCCGTCATCGACGGCACTACGGTGTGCGACATGGGAGTTTCCAAGGGCAATGCCCGTGTGGAATTCCTGCTGACCGACTCGGCGCTCTATTCACGCATGAGCGAGGTGATGCTCCGGCGGGCAACCGCCGGGGTGGAGAATTTTCCGTCGGAGATGATCGAGAACTTGGGCGACCGCTGGGTGAAACGCGCCCCGCACGAGTTCGCCAGGGCGCGCAATTCCCTGTGCGATCGGACAGAGCAGCGCTCTGGTCTCGAAGACAAGTTCCTCGCCCCGAAGAATCGCGGCGAGCGGAAGGAGCAGGCCGGGACCCTGAACGGCCGCGCGACCACCAAGATCACCTTTACGCGGGGAAGGAACCAGTGGGAGGTCCATGTCGCGGCCGAGGGCCCGCCGTACCTGCTGAAGATCAGCGAACCCGGAAGCGTGGTCTGGACGTTCAGCGATTTCGACAAGCCGTACCGCACGAGCGCGCCTGCGGATGCGATCAATGAGGACGAGCTCTCGGCGCAGCTCAAGGCCGTCTGGGAGTAAGGCACTGGGCGCCCGTCCGGGTTGCGGGAGGAGCAGGCACATACCCCTGGATGGGTGTGAGGGGACCTGAAGGGCCTGGACGGATCACGGCATCAACGAGGCCGGTACCCGTATCCGGCCCATTGAACGGACTGCCACTCCACCGGCACCAACGGCGGCGAACCCGCCCCGCGCGACACGCCCCCGCACCCCGGCACCCGGCACCCGGCACCCGGACCAGCTGGCGGGTGTGGGGAGCGCAGCGGCGCAGGATGCGGTGGAGTTGGAAGGTTCACCGCTCCAGCTCCGCCGCGGTCCCGGCGTGCACCGCGCAGTGCCAGGCCGAGCCGGTGACGGTCGCCGCCTCCACGCCGAGGGCGCGCCACCGGCGCTGCGGGGCGTACCGTCACCGGCTCCAGCCCCGCCCGGTCGAACCCGGCCGCACCGCCCGCGACACCGAACGCGAGGCCGTCAGGGCAGTCCCGCCGGACGCCGCGGACCCGGTCTATCCCGCTTCCGCCAGCGCCCGGCGGCACAGTTGGTCCGCGGCCCTCGTCGTCTCGGGGAGGCGGTACCGCCTCGCCAGGCCGAGCGTGACCGCGCACGCCTCGTCCACCCCGACCAGGTGGCCCGCGGACACGTACACCGGCTTCACACCCGGCTGCGTACGAAGAGCGCGCCCCACCGCCTCCGCCCCGTCGAGCAGCGGCGTCGACGAACCCCGCTCGGCCTCCGGCTCGTCGCACCGGAAGTACAGGGGGTTCTTGGCCACGCCGAACGCCGGAATCCCCGTCAGCACCCCCAGGTGGCTCGCCAGGCCGACACGGCGGGGGTGGGCGACGCCGTAGCCGTCGCAGACGAACACGTCCGGCGCGCCGGCCAGCCGGGACAGCGCCGCCGCGACCGCGGGGATCTCGCGGAACGCCAGCAGGCCCGGGACGTACGGGAACTCGATGCGCGACACGGCGGTCACCGCGTCGACGACGTCCAGACTCGCCACGTCCAGCACCGCAACCGCAGCGGCGCACACCCCCGCGTCGTCGTCGTACGCCACGTCGACGCCGGCCGCCGTGCGCCAGCGCGCCGCGTCGCCCACGGACTCCGCCCGTACGAGCCCCCGCAACCGCTGCTGCTGCGCCACCGCGTCCTCGACGGTCCGCGGCCGTCGAAGCTCCCCGGCCAGTTCCACCCCGTGCCCCTTCCCTGTCGCTCCCCCGCACCGTAGCCGGGCCCCGGCGGCGGCAGCGCCGCGGCCGGGGCCCTGTGACCGCGCTAGTTGCGGTACCGGAACACGATGCGGCCGCGCGCCAGGTCGTACGGCGGCAGCTCCACCAGCACGCGGTCCTCCAGGTTGATCCTGATGTAGTGCTTGCGCATCTTTCCGCTGATGTGCGCGAGCACCCGGTGGCCGTTCTCCAGCTCCACGGTGAACATGGCGCTGCGCAGGCACTCGACGACCCGGCCCTCGGCCTCGATGACGTTCTTGTCCTTCGTCATCGGACCAGCTCCAGGTTGCTGCTCACGGGCCGGGCCCCGATGCTCTCGAACAGCGCCGTGGCCGCCCGGTTGGACTCGTGGACCTCGGTCCAGGCCGCGGTGGTCCCGGAGCGGTGCAGCGTCCCCAGCGCGTGCGCGAGCAGCGCCCGCGCGATGCCGCGGCGCTGCTCGCCGGCCCGGACCGCGACGAGCCCGACGCGGGACCGGTTCACGGTCACCACGCGGATCAGGCCGAGGTAGCGGTCCGGCGCGGCGGCCACCGCGTACTTCGCCGGGTCGACGACGGTGTCGCCCGCGGGGCGGATGATCACCTCCGCGGGCATCGACTGCCACCACCCGGCGGCCGCCTCGACCTCGTCCCGGATCGTACGGTCCACCGCCCGCAGCAGGCCCTCGTCCGCCTCACCGGCGGGAACGACCGTCACGCCGGCGGGCGGCAGCGTGCCGTCGAGCCCAGTGTCCCGCGGGTCGGTCGCCATGACGTACTCCCACTCGCGGCGCCCGACGGTGAACCCGGCCCGCCGCCAGGCGTCCGTCATCGCGGCATCGGCCTCGTCGACCACCGTGTACAGCGGCGCGGGCAGCTCCGGCAGCATCGCCCGGGCGATGCGGTCGAAAGTGTCCGGGTGCCAGGCGTCGATACCGACGAACAAACGGCCGTCGGCCCGGTACTCCGCGTACCCGCTGCCGACGACCAGGTCGTCATCCAGTGCCTGCCAGTGCCTGTCCGCGACACGCGTGATCGTCACCGCGCTGCCGCTCAGGCCGAAGAGGAAAGGCTTCGCATCCATCGGCGTCTCCCTCCAGGAGTGCCTCGATCTCAGGCGCTCCTGGCGACACCGAACGTCAGCCGCCGGACCGTGACGGATCGAGGGAGCACCCACGGATAACTGCGTTCACGGGTCTCACCTCCACAAGCCGACTCCACGGTCCACCCCCACGTTAGCCCCCAACACCACCCCACTCAAACGCTTTTCCGCGCTCCACCGCAGAAGCGGGGCTGCCCACGTCCCTCAGTCGTTCCTGGGCTCCTCGTCGAACTGGATGCTCTTCAACAGGAGCACGAGGTGCTGCGCGTACATGTCCCAGTGGTCCAGATCCGGCGTCTGGACAGCGACCACGACCATCTCCTCGCGGCCGGCCGACAACTCCCGGGGCACCGGTACGAACGCTTGGAGTTCACCGACCGGCACCACAGCACCCCCCTCAGCGGCGGACCGCTCCCCCTCCGCCGGCAGGCCGATCTGCCGTGCGAAGACGGACGCCGGTCCACAGGGTAAGTCGAACGGCTTGGCGGCTATCGCATCGTCCTCGGGACCGCGCAGAGCATGCGGGAGTCCGCGCGAGGCGAGGTGAGCGTCACCGTAGGCGAGAGGCTGAGCAGCCACGAGCAGAACGCCGAACCGCGACTGGTCCCCCTCCCCCGGCCAGTACGCCCCCGCGTACATGGCACCGAGCGCTTGCAACGCGGTAGACCACTGCTGCAGCTGAACCGTTTGGTTCTCCGCTGCGTCGCCCGCCACTCCCATCGCAGCAGCAGGGGCGGTCATGAACTCGCGGGCCTGGGCCAGAGTCAACCCAACAGGAATCTGACCGTAGCCCGCAGGAACCTCAAAGGTCATCAATGCCATGGATTCGCACTCAATCTTCGTTATGAGGCGACGGGGGAGGGATGAATCCCCGCTCAACCGCCTGTTGCAGTTCGAATGTCTCCACCGTCTGCTGATGCAGCCTGAGACGCTTACTGGGCAACCATGGCGTGAGAGCTCCGACGAGAACGAAGGGGACCCCGACGAGCAAGATCGGGATGATAATCTCTGCCCTGTCGCGAAAACTCCAGACAGCGATCGCGATCAGCGCAGCAAGAATTGCTGACACGCGCAGACCCCATGCCTTGTTCCGAAGCATGCCCAGGGCGTAACGCGCCTTGGCCGCTTCCAACGGGTCGATACGGGGGCCCATGTGTACAGGGAGTGGGACCCGCGGTTGCGGGCGCCCCCAAACCCCATACTGACGGTAGTGGTTGACGGACCACCAAGCCCTGGAACGGCCATGCTCTCCGTCGTCACGCTCGAACACAAGCCGCTGGATTCCCGGGCCGTAGTAGACGAACCTGAATGCATAGCCGAACTCGTAGGCCATATCGATAATCTTCGGCACATCCCAGGCCCGACCGTTAGAGATCGTAATGTCGAAGGTCGCGCGACCATCGAAGTAGCTGATGATCTCCCTGTCATCCACGGCCCCGTGACCCCCTTTCGCGACTCTCAGGCCGACTTCCATGCATTCTCGAAGGCGACAAGCATCGTGCCGGCTCCCCCGGGCAGGAACATCTCTGCCTTCTGTCGGTTGCCTTTCGGCACGAAGTTCTCGAATACCTGCGGGTTCGCGTGCAGCCCGATCCAGGAGTCGACCAATCCCAGATTGGACGCACCGGAGGCATGCGAACTCCTCGCGATGGCTTGTCCGGTATTCCCGATGAACCTCACGTTCGCCCCAAACGGGACGGCTCCTACGGCATCCTGCGCAAGGGTGCGGTCCGAAACGTCAGCGCCGGCCATCCGCGCCACGCTGTGCGCAGCGAAAGCGATCGTCGCCGTGCCGGCCGAAGCTTGGCCAATGGCACCACCGACCACTGCGAGGTGGGGAACCCGAGTCGCCCATGCCGCGAAGTAGAACGCCATGGAGACAGCCCCGAGAACAGCACTGACGGCCGCGAACACATCTCCGATCGCCGCGATGTTGGCGGCGTGGTCCTCCACCCATTGGACGACGTCGTCGGCGAGCTTCGCGATGCCCTCTGTCACCGTCTCCAGGTACTCGCCGAACGAGCCGGACAGATCGCTGATCGTGTCGGCGATCTTGTCGAACAGTCCCGGCTCGTCAGGGGCGATCTCCATCGCGCCGCGGAGGCGGTTCGCGACCATCTGGCCCTCGGCCCGGTAGTCCTCCGCGAGGGAGCGGGCACGGCGCCGCACGTCTTCCAGCCGCAGGGACGCGTTGTCGACCGCGCCCTGCGCCTTATGGCGCTGCTCCTCCTCGCGGGCCCGATCGGACTCGCCCCGTGCCGTGCCGGCCTGCCGGTACCGGTCCGGGGAGCCCTCGGCCGGAGGCTTGGCGTCGTCATCGGTGGCCACGTCCAGCCTGCGCAGCGCCTTGCTCAGTTCGCGCTCGGCATCCTCGGCCTCGCGCTCCAACTGGCGCGCCACATCCTGCTGGGTGCGCATGTACTCAGCCCAGCCCTCCAGGGCCGTAGCGGCCATGCCGAACGAGTCACGGGCCTCGTCCATCTTGGGCCGGAAGTCGTCCTCGAACTTCTCCCGGAACGCCTCCGCCGCTTTGCCCTTCCAGTCACCGGGCCCGGTTCCGTGCAGTACGTGGCAGATCTCGGACAGCGCCCGTGCGGTCCGCCGCACCACCTTGGCGACGTCATCCGCACCCCGTACGTCGCCCGGACAGGGCATGAACCCGAGGGAGGAGAAGTCGGCCGGCTGTAGCGGACTCATGCGCGTCCCCCGCCGCCCTGGGTGCGTGGTTGCGGGAGCGCGTCGGCAAGCTCACCGTCCACCCGCTGGAACTCCTGCTTGACCTTCAGCAGGGCTTCCGACGCGGCGTCCGAGAACTTCTCGATCTGCCCGATGCCGTACGACCACTCGTCCCCGAAGTCGTCCATTCGACGAGCCAGCGCATCCACACCCATCGACCAGCCGTCGACGTCCTCCATCTCCCGCCCCGGCCGCTTCATCAACTCCGATATGCGCTCGATGTTGCGCCGGACCCGGTCGAGGGTCTCCATATCCACGTACAGATCGCTCACGTGCCCCTCCTGGCGCGCGTCACCGGACGACGGACTGGATCTCGTCGACCTCCAGCTCGGTGGTCGCGCCGAAGGATCCGTCGGGCAGATCGCCGCCCGTGTCGCCGGAGCCCTCCCATTCGATGGACCAGGTGACCGTCGCGCGGAACGGATAGAACTCACCTTCCGGCGTTGCACGCAGGTAGGTCAGCCCGCAGGGCGGGGTCTCTTCCACGGATCCCGGGGTGAACGGGGTGCCGATAGAGCCGTCGTCGTTGATGGGGCAAGTGCCCGAGGAGGGGTGCAGCTCGGCGTCATCGGTGCCGGGGTCGAGGGTGAGCGAGACGGGAGTCGCGGTGGTCCTGGCCCATAAGTCCAGCACCGGCACCCGTGCGGTGACCGAGACGGGCTCGAAGGTGGCCTCGTCCAGCCACGCCCAGGTCGGGAGATTCACCTTCTGCGCCCTCTGCGCGTCGGGCTTGAGACTGATCTCCGTATCCGGCACGCGGATACGGTCGTACGCGATCCCGGCGAGGATCTCCGGCGTCACGGCGTTCGCGTACGCGGCCGGCGGCGGATCGCCCGTGTCCACCCAGAACGGCCCGTCATCGCACTCCAACGCCCCCGGGACGCCCTCGCCGCCGTCGGGAACGTAGCCGTCCCACCAATAGCCGTCACCGGACTTCGCCATGTTGAAGTCATCGTACGTCCCGGGCTCGTCGCCACCATCGACGTACCTTGCCCGCTGTTCGGCGTCCCATTGGTAGCCGGTGGACTCCAGCGACCAGGTGTGCTCCATCTCCTTCTTGAGTTGCTTGGGCGTGTACAGCGGCGCGTACCAGCAAGGCGGCGGCGCCCAGTCGCCCACCGGATCCAACACACCGGTGCCGCCCCCAACCCCGCCGGTCCCGTTCTCCGACTCGTCGACGACGACACCGCCGACCTCGGCGTGCAGAACCTGCCCGGCCGCATCCCCGTCGACCTGCCCACCGTCATCGCCGCCGCCACCACCGAAATCGGCACCGCCAGGGGTCTCATCCGCGGACGCGGAGAGCGGAGCGACCAGAACTCCCAGCATGCATAACGCAGCCACGACGCCGCGTACGATCCTCACGGCTGACATTGCGCTGCACCCCTGTCCGATACCACCTGCTCAGTGATCCACACCCCACTGTCGTTCTCACGCAGTTTGGTGTTGTAGACGAGGTAGCTGTCCTCGGTGACGGGCGTGACGTCCACCTTCCCCGTCTTCAAGGACTTGTTGTATGCCTTGCCCTGGTCCTCGCAATAGATGAGCGTGGCGGTTCCGTCGTCGTTGATCTCCACCTGCTCGTCGTAGAAGCGATACGTCCCAGTCGTCCGGGACTTGTCGTCCACGAACAACCGGACGAACCGCTCAGCTTCAGCGGCAGCCTCACCCTCGGTATAGAACAGCAGCGCATCGTGGGTCGGATCCTGGTCGGCAATCGCCACATCGATCGCCTTGATCAGCTGTTCCCCATCCCGGAGTACGGCGTCCTTGTCCGGATCGCCGGTCTCCGACCACGCGAACTCGTACGTGACGTCGTCCGGCAGCTTGATCTCCGGTCTGCCCTCTCCCGCCTCCGAGGCGCTCGGCGACGGCGACTTCTTCGCCTTGTCGGCGCCCTGGATCTTGTCGTCCTGCGGGGTGCCGTCGTCCTCGTCGCTGCCGCAGGCGGTCAGCAGGAGGGTCAGGGCGGCGGCAGCCGCCATCGCGGTGGCGGAAAGGGCGCGCGGGGACACGATCAACTCCCGGTTACGGTGACGATACGTCAGACAGTCGACGCTATCGGAGCCGCGGCGACCTTCACCACCCCGCATTTGAGGCTGTGGATAACTGGCACGCGACCGGCCATTCCACCGCCGCCCCACCAGGCATTTGGAATTCCATTCCGCATCCCGAAAGAGGCGTATTACCTGAACAGGCAATACCCCTCCCACGCCAAAGGCCCCGGTCCGCCTTGCGGCGGGCCGGGGCCCCGGGACGTCGTACCGTCAGGTCACTTGAGGATCTTCGTGACCTGGCCGGCGCCCACCGTCCGGCCACCCTCGCGGATGGCGAACTTCAGGCCCTCCTCCATGGCGATGGGCTGGATCAGCTCCACCTTCATGTCGGTGTTGTCGCCCGGCATGACCATCTCCGTGCCCTCGGGGAGGTGCACGACGCCGGTCACGTCGGTGGTGCGGAAGTAGAACTGCGGGCGGTAGTTGTTGAAGAACGGGGTGTGCCGACCGCCCTCGTCCTTCGACAGGATGTACGCCGTCGCCTCGAACTCGGTGTGCGGGGTGACGGTGCCCGGCTTAATGATGACCTGGCCGCGCTCGACGTCCTCGCGCTTGATGCCGCGGAGGAGGAGGCCGACGTTCTCACCGGCCTGGCCCTCGTCCAGCAGCTTGCGGAACATCTCGATGCCCGTGACCGTGGTCTTGGTCGTCTCTTCCTTGATGCCGATGATCGCGACTTCCTCGTTCACCTTGAGGATGCCGCGCTCGATGCGGCCGGTGACGACGGTGCCACGACCGGTGATCGTGAAGACGTCCTCGATCGGCATCAGGAACGGCTTGTCGATCTCGCGGACCGGCTCCGGGATGGACTCGTCGACGGCCTTCATCAGGTCGAGGACGGTCTTGCCCCACTCGGCGTCGCCCTCCAGCGCCTTCAGCGCGGAGACCTTGACGACCGGGACGTCGTCGCCCGGGAACTCGTACTCGGAGAGAAGCTCACGGACCTCGAGCTCGACGAGCTCCATGATCTCCTCGTCGTCCACCATGTCGGCCTTGTTCAGCGCGACGACGATGTACGGCACGCCGACCTGGCGGGCGAGCAGCACGTGCTCCTTGGTCTGCGGCATCGGACCATCGGTGGCGGCGACCACGAGGATCGCGCCGTCCATCTGGGCGGCACCGGTGATCATGTTCTTGATGTAGTCCGCGTGACCGGGGCAGTCGACGTGCGCATAGTGCCGCGACTCGGTCTGGTATTCGACGTGCGCGATGGAAATCGTGATACCGCGCTGCTTCTCTTCCGGAGCCTTGTCGATCTGGTCGAAGGCCGAGGCCTCGTTCAGGTCCGGGTAAGCGTCGTGCAGCACCTTGGTGATCGCCGCGGTAAGAGTGGTCTTGCCGTGGTCGATGTGACCGATGGTGCCGATGTTGACGTGCGGCTTAGTCCGCTCGAACTTCGCCTTCGCCACTGGGGTCCTCCTGTGGACTGGTGCTGTACGCCCCCCGCCTTCTACGGAGGGGTTCCAGGTGGTCGTTCCGAACCGGTCAGGACCCCTAGGGGGATGCCCTTGACCAGTCCGCCTGTATCGGCGGCCGGGGTGCCCGCCGCAGTTCCCGGGGGATCTGCGGCGGTATACCCCGAATGCCGTTTGCTACAGCCTACGGCTTCACTCGCCCTTGGCCTTCGCGATGATCTCCTCGGCCACGTTCTTGGGAACCTCGGCGTAGGAGTCGAACTGCATGGAGTAGCTCGCCCGGCCGGACGTCTTGCTGCGCAAGTCGCCGACGTAGCCGAACATCTCCGACAGCGGGACCAGACCGGTGACCAGCTTGGCACCGCTCCGGTCCTCCATGGACTGAATCTGTCCACGGCGCGAGTTGATGTCGCCGATCACGTCGCCCATGTAGTCCTCGGGCGTCGTGACCTCGACCTTCATCATCGGCTCCAGCAGGACCGGAGCGGCCTTGCGGGCGGCCTCCTTGAAGGCCATCGAGCCGGCGATCTTGAAGGCCATCTCGGACGAGTCCACCTCGTGGTAGGCACCGTCCAGCAGGCGCACACGCACGCCCGTCAGCGGGTATCCGGCGAGGATGCCGAATTCCATGGCCTCCTGGCTGCCCGCGTCCACCGAGGGGATGTACTCCTTGGGGATGCGGCCGCCGGTGACCTCGTTGACGAACTCGTAGCCGTCGCCCTCCAGCGGTTCGAGCGCGATGATGACGCGCGCGAACTGGCCGGAGCCGCCGGTCTGCTTCTTGTGCGTGTACTCGTGCTTCGCCACCGGCCGGCGAACCGTCTCGCGGTACGCCACCTGCGGCTTACCGACGTTCGCCTCGACCTTGAACTCGCGCTTCATACGGTCGACCAGCACGTCGAGGTGCAGTTCGCCCATGCCCGAGATGATGGTCTGGCCGGTCTCCTCGTCGGTCTTGACCCGGAAAGACGGGTCCTCCTCGGCGAGGCGCTGGATCGCGACACCCAGCTTCTCCTGGTCGCCCTTGGACTTCGGCTCGATGGCGACCTCGATCACCGGGGCCGGGAAGTCCATGGACTCCAGGATCACCGGCTTCGCCGGGTCGCTGAGGGTCTCGCCGGTGGTGGTCTGCTTCAGACCCATGACGGCGACGATGTCGCCGGCACCCACCGATTCGATCTCCTCACGCTTGTTGGCGTGCATCCGGTAGATCTTGCCGATGCGCTCCTTGCGGCCCTTGACCGAGTTCTGCACCTGCGAGCCGGAGTTCAGCCGGCCCGAGTAGACCCGGATGAACGTCAGCTTGCCCAGGTGCGGGTCGCTGGCGATCTTGAAGGCGAGCGCGGAGAGCGGCTCCTCCTCCGACGGCCGGCGGACGATGACCTCGTCGGGGTTGCCTACGGCGTGCCCCTCGATGGCCTCGACGTCCAGCGGCGACGGCAGGTAGCGCACGATCGCGTCCAGCAGGGGCTGCACGCCCTTGTTCTTGAACGCGGTGCCGCAGAACACCGGGGTGACGGTGGTGCTCTCGCTCTTGCCGGAGTTGATGGTGATACGGCGCACGGCCGCGTAGAGCTGCTCCTCGGTGGGCTCCTCGCCCTCCAGGTACAGCTCCATCATCTCCTCGTCGTTCTCGGCGACGGCTTCGAGCAGCGTGCCCCGCCACTCGTCGGCCGCCTCGAGGTGCGTCTCGGGGATGTCCACGACGTCGTACGCCTCGCCGAGCTTGGCCTCGGGCGACCACACGAACGCCTTCATGCGGACCAGGTCCACGACGCCCTTGAAGTCGGCCTCGGTGCCGATCGGGAGCTGCATGACCAGGGGGGTCGCGCCCAGCCGGTCGGTGATCATGTCGACGCAGCGGTGGAACTCGGCGCCCGTGCGGTCCAGCTTGTTGACGAAGCAGATGCGCGGGACGCCGTACCGGTCGGCCTGGCGCCACACGGTCTCGGACTGCGGCTCCACACCGGCCACGCCGTCGAACACCGTCACCGCACCGTCGAGCACGCGCAGCGAGCGCTCCACCTCGACGGTGAAGTCGACGTGGCCCGGGGTGTCGATGATGTTGATGGTGTGGTCGACCTCATCGAGCGGCCAGTGGCAGGTCGTCGCGGCGGACGTGATCGTGATGCCGCGCTCCTGCTCCTGCGCCATCCAGTCCATCGTGGCTGCGCCGTCGTGGACCTCACCGATCTTGTACGAGACACCGGTGTAGTACAGGATCCGCTCGGTGGTGGTCGTCTTGCCCGCGTCGATGTGGGCCATGATCCCAATGTTGCGGACCTTGGCCAGGTCAAGTGAAGTGGTGGCCATGTTGGCTCAGTCTTCTCTCTCGTAACTACGGGGTTATCGACTACCAGCGGTAGTGCGCGAAGGCCTTGTTGGCGTCGGCCATCTTGTGGGTGTCCTCGCGGCGCTTGACGGAGGCGCCCAGGCCGTTGCTGGCGTCCAGCAGCTCGTTCATGAGCCGCTCGGTCATCGTCTTCTCGCGGCGGGCGCGGGAGTAACCCACGAGCCAGCGCAGCGCGAGCGTGGCGGACCGGCCGGGCTTGACCTCGACCGGGACCTGGTAGGTCGCGCCGCCGACGCGGCGGGACTTGACCTCGATGGCCGGCTTGACGTTCTCCAGGGCGCGCTTCAGCGTGATGACCGGGTCGTTGCCGGTCTTCTCGCGCAGGCCCTCCATGGCGCCGTACACGATGCGCTCGGCGGTGGAGCGCTTGCCGTGCAGCAGCACCTTGTTGATCAGGGAGGTCACCAGAGGAGAGTTGTAGACCGGGTCGATGTGCACCGGTCGCTTCGGGGCGGGGCCCTTACGAGGCATGCTTACTTCTCCTTCTTGGCGCCGTAGCGGCTGCGGGCCTGCTTGCGGTTCTTGACACCCTGGGTGTCGAGCGAACCGCGGATGATCTTGTAGCGAACGCCCGGCAGGTCCTTCACACGGCCACCGCGCACGAGCACGATCGAGTGCTCCTGCAGGTTGTGCCCCTCACCCGGGATGTAAGCGGTGACCTCGATCCCGCTGGTCAGACGCACACGCGCGACCTTACGCAGGGCCGAGTTCGGCTTCTTCGGGGTGGTGGTGAACACACGCGTGCACACGCCGCGGCGCTGGGGCGAACCCTCGAGCGCGGGCGTCTTGTTCTTCTCGACCTTGTCCTGCCGGCCCTTGCGGACCAGCTGCTGGATCGTAGGCACCGTTTCTCCGGTTTCTGTGTGCCGATCTCGATACTTCTAACCTGGGGTTTTGTCCGTGAAGACCGGCCGACGCCCGACCCACGCGGTCGGGTGTGTCGCAAGCCCCGTACATCCCCGCCAGTCTCACGGGGAAGTGCAGCTCTTCGGTGTCACAGCCTCGGCGTCTTCGCGGGAGCGCCCCCGCGCACGCGAAGACCCGGGGACACCCCAGGCACAAGGTCAGAGGGTACCTACAGCCACCCGCTCCGGTCAAAACAAAAAGACATAAGGGACGACGGACCCGGGTACAGTTATGCGCCGCTGCTGGCCACGGCGGCCACGATGAGGGCGATGAACGCCACGAAACTCAGCGCCAGATAGCCGATGACCAGGCCCGCGAGCGCCATGCCGTCGCCCGACTCGCCGGTCCTGCGGATCTCGGCGCGCGCCTTGTGCCCCAGGATGATCGCCGGGATGAACGTCACGCCGACCATCGGCACCAGCGCCCCGCACACCAGAGCGCCGATCGCCGTACTGTTCGTGCCCGCCGGGGGCGGCAGGACGGGTACGGGCTGGAACGTGCGCGGCACCACGGCCGGCATCGTCGGAATGCCGACGGGGCCCTGCGGCAGGTCGGAGATGAGCAGGTGCAGCTCGCCGTAGGTCTGCGCCTCGTACGCCTTCGACATCCGCTGCTCGTACTCCGGCTGGGTGAGCCGGCCCTCGGCGAACCCGGCCTTGATCACATCGACCGTCCGCTCCCGGTCGGCGTGCGAGGCACGCATGGACGGAGGCCGGCTTTGGTCCCACGGCTGCATGGACACTCAGGAACCTCCCCACCCGCGGCATCCGCGTACCGCGTGCCTTCTATTGTGCTGGACGCTCGGGGCGGCAGGGGAGTTCCGATGCGGCGGCGGGAAGTTCGCGTCGCCACCGTGCGCCCCCTGTACACCACGTTGTCCGGTTCGCGTGCTGTTTCATGGTAGCCCCGTGCAGTACGTTCGTCGGCCCCCGGGCGGCCACGGGCCGCCGGGGATTCCACGCGGCCCCGTACAAGGCCCCTGGAACGCCGCAGGGCGGCTCTCCCGGGGGAGAGCCGCCCTGCGGGGCGTGCGGTGGACGTCGGCCGCGTTACTGGTTGTACGGGCCGTAGTCGTAGTCCTCCAGCGGGACCGCCTGGCCGGAGCCGGTGCCGAAGGGCGAGTAGTCGATGTCGTCGTAGCCGACGGTCGAGTACATCGCGGCCTTGGCCTCCTCGGTGGGCTCCACCCGGATGTTGCGGTAGCGGGACAGGCCCGTACCGGCCGGGATCAGCTTGCCGATGATCACGTTCTCCTTGAGGCCGATCAGGGAGTCCGACTTGGCGTTGATCGCCGCGTCGGTCAGCACCCTGGTCGTCTCCTGGAACGACGCCGCCGACAGCCACGACTCGGTGGCCAGCGACGCCTTCGTGATGCCCATGAGCTGCGGCCGGCCGGAGGCCGGGTGGCCGCCCTCCGCCACCACACGGCGGTTCTCGCCCTCGAACTTCGAGCGCTCGACCAGCTCGCCCGGCAGCAGCTCCGCGTCGCCGGACTCGATGATCGTCACCCGGCGCAGCATCTGCCGGATGATGATCTCGATGTGCTTGTCGTGGATGGACACGCCCTGGCTGTTGTAGACCTTCTGCACCTCGGCGACCAGGTGGACCTGCACGGCCCGCTGGCCCAGGATGCGCAGCACGTCGTGCGGGTTCTCCGTACCCACGGTCAGCTTCTGGCCGACCTGGACGTGGTCGCCTTCGCCGGCGGTGAGACGGGCGCGCTTGGACACGCCGTACGCGACCTCGTCGGAACCGTCGTCGGGGGTGACGACGACCTTCTTGGTCTTCTCCGTCTCCTCGATCCGCACCCGGCCCGCGGCCTCCGAGATCGGCGCCACGCCCTTGGGCGTACGGGCCTCGAAGAGCTCGACGACACGCGGCAGACCCTGGGTGATGTCCTCACCCGCCACACCACCGGTGTGGAAGGTGCGCATCGTCAGCTGGGTGCCGGGCTCGCCGATGGACTGGGCGGCGATGATGCCCACGGCCTCACCGATGTCCACCAGCTTGCCGGTGGCCAGCGAACGGCCGTAGCACATGGCGCAGGTGCCGACGGCGGACTCGCAGGTGAGCACCGAGCGGGTCTTGACCGTCGCCACACCGTGGCGGATCAGCTCGTCGATGAGCACGTCGCCCAGGTCGGTGCCGGCCGGGGCCAGCACCTTGCCGTCGACGACGATGTCCTCGGCGAGGCAGCGCGCGTACACCGAGGTCTCGACGTCCTCTTCCTTGCGGAGGACGCCGTCGGAGCCGGTCGACGCGATCTTCAGCTTCAGGCCGCGGTCGGTGCCGCAGTCCTCCTCGCGGATGATCACGTCCTGCGAGACGTCCACCAGGCGCCGGGTCAGGTAGCCGGAGTCGGCGGTGCGCAGCGCGGTGTCGGCGAGACCCTTGCGGGCGCCGTGCGTGGAGATGAAGTACTCCAGCACGGACAGGCCCTCGCGGAACGAGGACTTGATCGGCCGCGGGATGGTCTCGTTCTTGGCGTTGGACACCAGACCGCGCATACCCGCGATCTGACGCATCTGCATCATGTTTCCGCGCGCACCCGAGTTGACCATCATGAAGATCGGGTTGGTCTTCGGGAAGTTCTCGTTCATGGCCTCGGCGACCTCGTTGGTCGCCTTGGTCCAGATCGCGATGAGTTCCTGGGTGCGCTCGTCCTTGGTGATCAGGCCGCGCTCGTACTGCTTCTGGACCTTCTCGTCCTGGGCCTCGTACCCGGCGATGATCTCCTTCTTCGCCTCCGGCACGACCACGTCCGAGATGGCGATGGTGACGCCGGAGTGGGTGGCCCAGTAGAAGCCCGAGGACTTCAGGTTGTCCAGGGTCTGCGCGACGAGCACCTTCGGGTAGCGCTCGGCGAGGTCGTTGACGATCTCGGAGAGCTGCTTCTTGCCGACGGTGTAGTGGATGAACGGGTAGTCCTCGGGCAGCAGCTCGTTGAAGAGCGCGCGGCCCAGGGTCGTCCGCAGCCGGAACGGGTCGCCCGGCTGCCAGTCCGAGTCCGCCGCGGACTCGCCCTCGGGCACCGGCGGCGTCCAGCCGCGCGGCGGCACGGAGCCGACCGGGAAGCGGATGTCGACGTTCGCCTGGAGCGACAGCTCGCCGGCGTCGAAGGCCATGATCGCCTCGGCGACCGAGGCGAACGACCGCTCCTCGCCCTTCTTCTCGCCCTCGATCTCGTCGGTGGTGAGGAAGAACAGCCCGAGCACCATGTCCTGGGTGGGCATGGTCACCGGCCGGCCGTCGGCCGGCTTGAGGATGTTGTTCGAGGACAGCATGAGGATGCGGGCCTCGGCCTGCGCCTCCGCGGACAGCGGGAGGTGCACGGCCATCTGGTCGCCGTCGAAGTCCGCGTTGAACGCGGTGCAGACGAGCGGGTGGATCTGGATGGCCTTGCCCTCGACGAGCTGCGGCTCGAACGCCTGGATGCCGAGGCGGTGCAGCGTCGGCGCGCGGTTCAGCAGCACCGGGTGCTCGGCGATGACCTCTTCCAGCACGTCGTACACGACCGTGCGGCCGCGCTCGACCATGCGCTTGGCGCTCTTGATGTTCTGCGCGTGGTTCAGGTCCACCAGGCGCTTCATCACGAACGGCTTGAAGAGCTCCAGCGCCATGGCCTTGGGCAGGCCGCACTGGTGCAGCTTGAGCTGCGGGCCGACGACGATGACGGAGCGGGCCGAGTAGTCGACGCGCTTGCCGAGCAGGTTCTGCCGGAAGCGGCCCTGCTTGCCCTTGAGCATGTCGGACAGCGACTTCAGCGGGCGGTTGCCCGGGCCGGTCACCGGCCGGCCGCGGCGGCCGTTGTCGAACAGCGCGTCGACGGCCTCCTGCAGCATGCGCTTCTCGTTGTTGACGATGATCTCGGGCGCGCCGAGGTCGAGCAGCCGCTTCAGCCGGTTGTTGCGGTTGATGACGCGGCGGTACAGGTCGTTCAGGTCGGAGGTCGCGAAGCGGCCGCCGTCGAGCTGCACCATCGGACGCAGGTCCGGCGGGATCACCGGGACGCAGTCCAGCACCATGCCGTTGGGGCTGTTGCGGGTGTGCTGGAACGCGGAGACGACCTTGAGCCGCTTCAGGGCGCGGGTCTTCTTCTGGCCCTTGCCCGTGCGGATGATCTCGCGGAGCTTCTCCGCCTCCTCGTCCAGGTCGAAGGACTCCAGGCGCTTCTGCAGCGCCGCGGCGCCCATGCCGCCCGAGAAGTACGTGCCGAAGCGGTCGCGCAGCTCGCGGTAGAGCAGCTCGTCGCCCTCCAGGTCCTGGACCTTGAGGTTCTTGAAGCGGTTCCACACCTCGTCCAGGCGGTCCAGCTCGCGCTGGGCCCGGTCGCGGAGCTGCTTCATCTCGCGCTCGCCGCCCTCGCGCACCTTGCGGCGCACGTCGGCCTTGGCGCCCTCGGCCTCCAGCTCGGCCAGGTCGGCTTCCTGCTTCTTGGCCCGGGCCTCCAGGTCGCCGTCGCGGCGCTGCTCGATCTGCTGGCGCTCGACGGAGATCTGCGCCTCCAGCGACGACAGGTCGCGCTGGCGGCGCTCGTCGTCCACCCACGTGATCATGTAGGCGGCGAAGTAGATGACCTTCTCCAGGTCCTTCGGCGCCAGGTCGAGCAGGTAGCCGAGGCGCGAGGGAACGCCCTTGAAGTACCAGATGTGCGTGACGGGCGCGGCCAGCTCAATGTGGCCCATCCGCTCACGGCGCACCTTGGCGCGGGTCACCTCGACGCCGCAGCGCTCACAGATGATGCCCTTGAAGCGGACGCGCTTGTACTTGCCGCAGTAGCACTCCCAGTCCCGGGTGGGGCCGAAGATCTTCTCGCAGAAGAGGCCGTCCTTCTCGGGCTTGAGGGTGCGGTAGTTGATGGTCTCGGGCTTCTTGACCTCGCCGTGCGACCAGGTCCGGATGTCGTCCGCGGTCGCAAGGCCGATCCGCAGCTCGTCGAAGAAGTTGACGTCGAGCACTCTCGTCAATCCCTCTCAGGGTCGTGTGTCAATAGGGTCTGATCGCGGGTCGCGGGTGGGGTTGCCACCTGGCCCGCCAGGGCCGAGGGGGAGGGAGCGGCTTCGACGGAAGCCGCTCCCGGACCCGTCAGACCTCTTCGACGCTGCTCGGCTCGCGCCGGGACAGGTCGATGCCAAGCTCTTCGGCGGCACGGAAGACGTCCTCGTCCGTGTCGCGCATCTCGATGGACATGCCGTCGGAGGAGAGCACCTCCACGTTCAGGCACAGGGACTGCATCTCCTTGATGAGCACCTTGAACGACTCGGGGATGCCCGGCTCGGGGATGTTCTCGCCCTTGACGATGGCCTCGTAGACCTTCACGCGGCCGGTCACGTCGTCCGACTTGATGGTGAGGAGCTCCTGCAGCGCGTAGGCGGCGCCGTACGCCTCCAGGGCCCACACCTCCATCTCGCCGAACCGCTGGCCGCCGAACTGCGCCTTACCGCCCAGCGGCTGCTGGGTGATCATCGAGTACGGGCCGGTGGACCGGGCGTGGAGCTTGTCGTCCACGAGGTGGTGCAGCTTGAGGATGTACATGTAGCCGACGGAGATCGGCTCCGGGAACGGCTCGCCGGAGCGGCCGTCGAAGAGCTGCGCCTTGCCGGACGGCTGCACCATGCGGTCGCCGTCGCGGTTGGGCAGCGTGTTCTGGATCAGGCCGGCCAGCTCGTCCTCGCGGGCGCCGTCGAAGACCGGCGTCGCGACGTTCGTACCGGAGGCGACCTGGTCGGCGCCGATGCCCTGCAGGCGCTCGGCCCACTCCTCCTTGATGCCGGAGACGTCCCAGCCCTGGGCGGCGAGCCAGCCCAGGTGGATCTCCAGCACCTGGCCCGGGTTCATCCGGGAGGGCACGCCGAGCGGGTTGAGGATGATGTCGACCGGGTGGCCGTCCTCCATGAACGGCATGTCCTCGATCGGCAGGATCTTGGCGATGACGCCCTTGTTGCCGTGCCGGCCGGCGAGCTTGTCGCCGTCGGTGATCTTGCGCTTCTGGGCGACGTACACGCGGACGAGCTGGTTCACGCCGGGCGGCAGCTCGTCGCCCTCCTCGCGGTCGAAGACGCGGACGCCGATGACGCGGCCGGTCTCGCCGTGCGGGACCTTCAGGGACGTGTCGCGGACCTCGCGGGCCTTCTCGCCGAAGATCGCGCGCAGCAGCCGCTCCTCCGGGGTCAGCTCGGTCTCGCCCTTGGGCGTGACCTTGCCGACCAGGATGTCGCCGGCGACGACCTCGGCGCCGATGCGGATGATGCCGCGCTCGTCGAGGTCGGCGAGGACCTCCTCGGAGACGTTCGGGATGTCCCGGGTGATCTCCTCGGGGCCCAGCTTGGTGTCGCGGGCGTCGACCTCGTGCTCCTCGATGTGGATCGAGGACAGGACGTCGTCCTGCACGAGGCGCTGGCTGAGGATGATGGCGTCCTCGTAGTTGTGGCCCTCCCACGGCATGAACGCCACCAGGAGGTTCTTGCCGAGCGCCATCTCGCCCTCGTCGGTGGAGGGGCCGTCGGCGAGCACCTGGCCCTCGATGACGCGGGAGCCCTCGTCCACGAGCACCTTCTGGTTGAAGGAGGTGCCCTGGTTGGAGCGGTGGAACTTGTTGACGCGGTACGTGGTGTAGGTGCCGTCGTCGTTGGCGACGGTGACGTAGTCGGCGGAGACCTCCTGGACCACGCCGTCCTTCTCGGCCTTGATGACGTCGCCGGCGTCGACCGCGCAGCGGTACTCCATGCCGGTGCCGACGAGCGGGGCCTCGGCCCTGATCAGCGGCACGGCCTGGCGCATCATGTTCGAGCCCATGAGCGCGCGGTTGGCGTCGTCGTGCTCGAGGAAGGGGATCATCGCGGTCGCGACCGACACCATCTGGCGCGGCGAGACGTCCATGTAGTCGACGTCGTCGCCGGGGATGTAGTCGACCTCGCCGCCGCGGCGGCGGACCAGGACGCGGTTCTCGGCGAAGTGCAGGTCGTTCGTCAGCGGCGCGTTGGCCTGCGCGATGACGAAGCGGTCCTCCTCGTCGGCCGTCAGGTAGTCCACGTCGTCGGTGACGACGCCCTCGACGACCTTGCGGTACGGGGTCTCGATGAAGCCGAACGCGTTGACCCGGCCGTACGAGGCGAGCGAGCCGATCAGGCCGATGTTCGGGCCTTCCGGCGTCTCGATCGGACACATGCGGCCGTAGTGCGACGGGTGCACGTCGCGGACCTCGAAGCCGGCCCGCTCACGGGACAGACCACCGGGGCCGAGCGCGTTGAGCCGGCGCTTGTGGGTCAGACCGGACAGCGGGTTCGTCTGGTCCATGAACTGCGACAGCTGGCTGGTGCCGAAGAACTCCTTGATGGAGGCGACGACCGGCCGGATGTTGATCAGGGTCTGCGGCGTGATCGCCTCGACGTCCTGGGTCGTCATGCGCTCGCGCACGACGCGCTCCATACGGGCGAGGCCCGTACGCACCTGGTTCTGGATCAGCTCGCCGACGTTGCGGATGCGGCGGTTGCCGAAGTGGTCGATGTCGTCGGTCTCGACGACCACGGACTGGCCGTTGTCCCCGACGGTCTCGACCTCGCCGGCGTGCAGCTTCACCAGGTACTTGATCGAGGCGATGATGTCCTCGACCGTCAGCGTGCCCGCGTCGAGCGGCGCGGCGGCGCCCAGCTTCTTGTTGATCTTGTAGCGGCCGACCTTGGCGAGGTCGTAGCGCTTGGGGTTGAAGTACAGGTTCTCCAGCAGCGTCTGCGCGGCCTCCTTGGTCGGCGGCTCGCCCGGACGCAGCTTGCGGTAGATGTCGAGCAGCGCGTCGTCCTGGCCCTGGGTGTGGTCCTTCTCCAGGGTGGCGCGCATGGACTCGTACTCGCCGAACTCCTCGAGGATCTGCTCGTTCGTCCAGCCGAGCGCCTTGAGCAGCACGGTGACCGACTGCTTGCGCTTGCGGTCGATGCGCACACCGACCATGTCGCGCTTGTCGATCTCCATCTCCAGCCAGGCGCCCCGGGAGGGGATGACCTTGACGGAGAAGATGTCCTTGTCGGAGGTCTTGTCGATCGAGGAGTCGAAGTAGACGCCCGGCGACCGGACGAGCTGCGAGACCACGACACGCTCGGTGCCGTTGATCACGAAGGTGCCCTTGTCGGTCATGAGCGGGAAGTCGCCCATGAAGACCGTCTGGGACTTGATCTCGCCGGTCTCGTTGTTGGTGAACTCGGCGGTGACGAAGAGCGGCGCGGCGTACGTGAAGTCGCGCTCCTTGCACTCGTCGATGGAGTTCTTCGGGGGCTCGAAGCGGTGGTCGCGGAAGGTCAGCGACATCGACCCGGAGAAGTCCTCGATCGGGGAGATCTCCTCGAAGATCTCCTCGAGGCCGGACTTGGTGGGGACGTCCTGTCCATGATCCAGGGCCTCCTCGACACGAGCCTTCCAGGCGTCGTTGCCGAGGAGCCAGTCGAAGCTCTCGGTCTGGAGCGCAAGAAGGTTCGGAACCTCGAGGGGTTCCTTGATCTTCGCGAAAGAGATGCGCAGCGGGGCGGTGCTGGCGCCGTTGTTCGTACTAGCGGTCGAGGCGGTGCGCGAGGCGGCCAAGAGGGGTCCTTCCGAGGGCTCGGACTCACTACGCGCGTACCGGTCCCAAAACCCACACGGGGAGGAGAACGCCCAGGTCAAAGCGTGTCTCTCAAGATCGTACGAGCTCTGGACAGACCCCTGGTGACGGGCAGGGGGCAGTTAACAGGCAGCGCAAAGGGTCAGTGTAGCGACTCGCCACACTGATGTCCAGCGGAGGCTGGAGACCAGCAAATCGTCGATCTCTCCCTGCCTGAGGAGCACCCGCCTCGCGTGGGGCCTCCCCTGAAGTTATGCCGAATACCGGATGCCTTCGCGCTTGAAGCCATTCCCACTCAGTCACCGATCCATGCCTCGGAGTACGGACCGATGTGACGACCTGAGAATCGCGCGCCGCTGGCCGTTCGTCAAGGCCCCCCTGCCCCAGGGGGATCATGTCGGGGCATCCCGGCCGGTGAAGATCACCATACCCGCAGGTGCGCGCGGGGCAAGCGCTCCGGCCGAGGGCCCGGCAACGCAGCGAGGGCGACCACCCGCATGGGTGATCGCCCTCGGTTGCGGCACGGGGCCGTCAGCCCCGGCGGGCCGGGCTCAGAGCGCCCCGACCGGCCGGGACGAGGTCACTTGACCTCGACGGAGGCGCCGGCGCCCTCGAGGGACTCCTTGGCCTTCTCCGCGGCCTCCTTGTTGACCTTCTCCAGAACCGGCTTCGGCGTGCCGTCGACCAGCTCCTTGGCCTCCTTCAGGCCGAGGGAGGTCAGCTCGCGCACGACCTTGATGACCTGGATCTTCTTCTCGCCGGCGCCGGTGAGGACGACGTCGAACTCGTCCTTCTCCTCGACGGCCTCGGCGGCGGCGCCGCCACCGCCCGGAGCGGCGACGACGGCGGCCGGCGCGGCGGCCTCGACGTCGAACTTCTCCTCGAACTTCTTCACGAAGTCGGAGAGCTCGAGAAGGGTCATCTCCTCGAACTGCGCGAGCAGGTCGTCCTGGCTGAGCTTCGCCATGATGGCGGTCCTTCCACTAAGTCGGCTGGTGCCGGTTGTACTGATGCGTCAGTGCGGCGGGCGTTCGCGGTGCCCGCTGAGCTGCGGAGGGAGCGGGATCGCTACTCCGCGGCGTCGGCGGGAGCCGGCGTACCGGCACCGCCCTGCTCGACCTTGTCGCGCAGCGCGTCCGCGGTGCGGACGAACTTCGTGAGCGGGGCCTGGAAGGTCGCCGCGGCCTTCGCCATGGACGCCTTCATGCCACCGGCCAGCTTGGCGAGCAGCACCTCGCGGGACTCGAGGTCCGCAAGCTTGTTGATCTCCGCGGCGGTCAGGGACTTGCCGTCGAGGACACCGCCCTTGATGACCAGCGCGGGGTTGTCCTTGGCGAAGTTACGCAGCCCCTTGGCCGCCTCGACCGGGTCACCGGTCACGAAGGCGACAGCGGTCGAGCCCTGGAGGTGCTCGTCGAGCTGCTCGAGCCCGGCCTCCTTCGCCGCGATCTTGGTCAGCGTGTTCTTCACCACTCGGTACTGCGCGTTCTCGCCGAGAGAACGGCGCAGATCCTTAAGCTGCGCCACGCTCAGTCCGGTGTACGCGGTCACGACGGCCGCGTTGGAGCCGCGGAGCTTGTCCGCGATCTCCTTGACGGCCTCGACCTTGTCCGGCGTCGCCATGAGCCTCAGCCTCCTTCCGGGTGATGGGACCGCCCTTCGGATGCACGAGGCCCTCGCACACGACAAACGCCCCGGCGCAGGCGCACGGGGCGTGACACGACCGTACGGGCACGGGGCCCGGCGGGAGGGTCTTCCTCATTCACCTGCGCGGGCCGTCCGCGGCGTACGCGGAACCTTCGGCCACCGCACTCCCCTGCGGGTGTACGGAGGCGGCCAGCGGTCTTTGGCTACAAGGGGGAATCGTACGGCAGCGGCCGTCCCGCGGGCAAATCGCCCCCGGGACGGCCGGTGTCGTACACGGTGTGAACGCGGGTGCTACGCGCCGCTCCCCGCGTCCGCTTCCTTCATCATGGCGTCCATGTCCGCCGTCTCGGACGCCGGCGGGACCTCGACCGTGACGGGCTCGTTGTAGCTGAGGAAGGTCATGGTGGTGTCCAGCGGGCCCTCCTTCGTCTCGGCCTGCATGCGGAACTGCTTGGTGTGGTCCTCGCCGTCGATCCACATGTCCATGGTGAACTCGTCGAAGCCCTGCTCCGCCATCTCGTCGATCTGCTCCTGGCGGTCCTTCTTCGTCTTCGCGTCCTTGCCCTTCAGGTCCGCGCGGAGGTCGTCGAGGGTGATCGTGCCGGTGTAGCGGGTGGTCTGGACCCCCTCGACCTTCTCCTCGCCGACCCGCTCCAGGTCCTCGGCCGCGTTCATCATCTGGGCTTCCTCGGCGGGGTTGTCGTCCGCCTGCTTCAGCTCCAGCAGCGGGTTCTCGCCGCCGCCCGCCCCGCCGTCGGACATGCCGATCTTCAGCCAGGTCTTGCCGTCCATCTCGGCGGCGGCCTCGGGGCCGGCGTTCATGTACATCGCGTCGTCGACGAGACGTATCTCCACCTCGCCGCTCTCGTCGGCGGTCGCCCCGTCCACCGTCATCTTCATCTGCATGGCCGGCGGGTCCATGCTGAGGGCCCCCGTGCCCTCCATCGTGCCCTCACCGGGGACCTCGCCGGCCATCCGGTATTCGAGGGAGGTGAAGTCCTCCGCCTTCTCCGTGGCCTTGCGGACGGCGGCTGCGGGCGTCACGTCGACCGGCTGACCGGCGTTCCCGCCCTTCCTGCCGGCCGCCTTGCCGTCTCCGTCGTCGTCGCCGCAGGCGGTGAAGGCGGTCAGGGCGAGGGCGGCCGCGCCGAGCGCGGCTCCACCCCGTACGAACGTCGAACGCATCGTCATCCTTTCCCTCCGGGTACACGTGTCCCGGAACATGGAAGGGAACACGCTAGCGGATCGGGCAACTCCGCCCGCTGCTACTGGATTTCGGTGAAGTCGATGCTCTCGGCGGCCGAGGGCTCCTCGACGTTCACGTCGACGCCGTAGTCCGAGTAGTAGACGGTGGTGCTGAACTCGCCGCCCGTCATCTTCCCGGACTCCTCACGCTTGATCATGAGGTCGTTCTCGTCCACCCAGATGTCGACGGTCTGCGTGGTGACGCCGGACGCCTCGAGCTGGTCCTCCAGGTCCGACAGCTGCTGCTCGCTCAGCGTCTTGGACGACGCGCGTGCCAGGTCGGAGACGTCCACGGTGCCGGAGTAGTGCGTGGTCTGTACGCCCCGCACCTCCTCCTGGCCGACCTCCTCGACGTCCTCGGAGGCCAGCAGCAGCTTCACGGCCTGGCCCGGGGTGCTGTTCTGCATCTGGTCCTTCATGTAGTCCCCGGACGGGCCCATGAACTCCGACAGGTCGTCGTAGTCGTAGCGGATCCACTTCTTGTCCGGGTACTGCGTCTGGAACGCGCCCTCGACGCCCGCGTAGTAGGCGTCCGGCAGGTAGCGGGCGTCCAGCGTGCCGTCGTCGTCCATCATCTGGATCGAGGAGGCCATCTGGCCGTCGGTGTACTTCACGGTGGCGGTGCCGATCGCGCCGTCGGCCCAGTCGAGTTCGCCCTCGTTCTCGGTGGTCATCGCCTCGCCCATGACCATGGTGCTCTCGAACTTCGACGACTCCGCGCCCGTGGTCTTCTCGTCGATCGCCTGCAGCGCGGCCTGAGCGCCCCGTACGGCCCCGCTGCCGCCGTTGCCGCCGCCGTCGCCGCCCCCGTTGCCCGAACCGCCGTCACCGCCGCCGGAGTCGGACCCGCAGGCCGCCGCGAATGCGAGCAGCAGCGCCGCCCCCAGAGAGACACTTGCGCGCTTCACGGTCGTGTGCATGGGAATCCCCGCCCCCTCGTGGTGGTCGTTCTCTCGGGCAGGAGTTCTGCCCGTACGGCCAGTGAACACCAGAAACGGGCCGGACCCGGTGCCCGATGGGCGTTCCGGATCCGACCCGTTGCATGGCCGTGACAGATGATGCGCGGTTGTCGAACGGGCGGTGCCCGTCAGACCGCGGAGTCCTCCGTCAGGAGGTTGCGCACCCGCGCGGGGTCCACCGGGATGCCGGGGCCCATCGTCGTGGTGATCGTGGCCTTCTTGATGTAACGGCCCTTGGCGGCGGACGGCTTGAGCCGCAGCACCTCTTCCAGCGCCGCGCTGTAGTTCTCCACCAGCTTCTGCTCGTCGAACGAGGTCTTGCCGATGATGAAGTGCAGGTTGGAGTGCTTGTCGGTGCGGAACTCGATCTTGCCGCCCTTGATCTCGGTGACGGCCTTCGCCACGTCGGGCGTGACCGTGCCGGTCTTCGGGTTCGGCATCAGACCGCGCGGGCCGAGGACGCGGCCGAGGCGGCCGACCTTGCCCATGAGGTCCGGGGTGGCGACGACCGCGTCGAAGTCGAGACGGCCCTTCTGCACCTCGTCGATCAGCTCGTCGGCGCCGACGATGTCGGCGCCCGCGGCCTCCGCGGCCGCTGCACGGTCACCGGTCGCGAAGACCAGGACCCGGGCGGTCTTGCCGGTGCCGTGCGGGAGGTTCACGGTGCCGCGGACCATCTGGTCGGCCTTGCGCGGGTCGATGCCCAGGCGCATGGCGACCTCGACGGTGCCGTCGAACTTCGACGTGGACGTCTCCTTGGCGAGGCGGACGGCCTCGAGAGGTGCGTACTGCCGCGTGCGGTCGACCTTGGCGTCGCCGGCGCGGAGTGCCTTGCTGCGCTTCACTGCTGCTCCTGATGTGTCGTTGCGGAGTCGTGGTCCGGGCCGGCGCACGGCCCTGCCACAGGGTGCTGCTGCGGGCGTGGGCCGCTCAGCCCTCGACCGTGACGCCCATGGAGCGGGCGGTGCCGGCGATGATCTTCTCGGCGGCGTCCAGGTCGTTGGCGTTGAGGTCGGCCATCTTGGTGGTGGCGATCTCGCGGACCTGGTCGCGGGTGATCTTCGCGACCTTGGTCTTGTGCGGCTCGCCGGAGCCCTTCTCGACGCCCGCGGCCTTGAGGATCATCTTCGCGGCCGGCGGCGTCTTGGTGATGAAGGTGAACGAGCGGTCCTCGTAGACCGTGATCTCCACCGGGATGACCCAGCCGCGCTGCGACTCGGTCGCGGCGTTGTACGCCTTGCAGAACTCCATGATGTTCACGCCGTGCTGGCCCAGCGCGGGGCCGACCGGCGGGGCCGGGTTCGCGGCACCGGCCTGGATCTGGAGCTTGATCAGCCCCGTGACCTTCTTCTTCTTGGGAGGCATGTCTCTCCGGGTCCTTGAATGAGAGGTTTGCGCCTCGATCCGGTGATTGCCAGATCGTCCGGATGGAGGCATACCGCACCACGATAGCCGTTTCGGGTACGGGTCCTGAAACCGAGCAGGTCAGAGCGGCTGCAAAGCCGTCTGACCTGGTCGGAAGCGTGGCGGGCGGGAAGCCCTCAGTCGTTCTTCTGGATCTGGTCGAAGCTCAGCTCGACCGGGGTCTCCCGGCCGAAGATCTCCACCAGGCCCTTGACCTTCTTCGAGTCGGCGTTGATCTCGTTGATCGTCGCCTGCAGCGTCGCGAACGGGCCGTCGGTGACGGTGACCGAGTCGCCCACGGCGAAGTCGAGCACCTGCACCTCGACCTTGCGGGACGGCACCGGCTTGCCCTCGGCCTCCGCGGCCTCGCGGGCGGCCTTCTCCTCGGCCTCGGGGGCGAGCATGCGGACGATCTCGTCGAGCGTCAGCGGGTACGGGTCGTAGGCGTTGCCGACGAAGCCGGTGACGCCCGGGGTGTTGCGTACGACGCCCCACGACTCGTTCGTCAGGTCCATCCGCACCAGGACGTAGCCCGGGAGCTTGTTCTGCCGGACGTTCCTGCGCTCGCCGTTCTTGATCTGGACGACTTCTTCCTCGGGCACCTCGGCCTGGTAGATGAAGTCCTCGACGTTCAGGGAGACGGCGCGCTGTTCGAGGTTGGCCTTGACCCGCTTCTCGTAGCCCGCGTAGGTGTGGATCACGTACCACTCGCCGGGCAGGCCGCGCAGCTCCTGGCGCAGCGCCTCGACGGGGTCGACGGCGTCCTCGGCCGGCTCGGCGTCCTCGACCGCCTCGTCGGGCTTCTCGTCCGCGTCCGCCTCGTCCTCGGCGGTCTCCGCGGCCTCGGCGGTCTCGTCCGCTGCCTCGTCGTCGGCCTTCTCGTCGTCAGCCGCCTCGTCGGCAGCCTCCGCCTCGCCGGCCGCGCTCTCGGCGCCGTCCTCGCTGTCCTCGGCCCCGCCGGCCTCGGCCTCGGCGTCCTCGGCGGCCTCGAGTCCTGCCTCCGCCGCCGCCGTCTCGGCCGCCTCCACCTGCTCGGCAGGCTCTGCCTGCGCTGCGCCGGCGACCTCGTCGGTCGCGACTGCGTCGTTCAGGTTCGGGTCAGACACGGTAGCTGCTTCTTCCTGGCTCAAAAGGGGATGTGCACATGCAGTCGCCTACCTTACGTACCTTACGGGGCGGCGTACGCGAATCGGTCAGCTCGGTCAGCTCGCTCAGCCGAAGACGTACTGCATGAGCTCGGTGAACCCGAAGTCGATCACCGTCACGATGCCGATCATGACCACCACGAAGATGATCACGACGGTCGTGTACGTCGTGAGCTGGTTCCGCGTCGGCCAGACGACCTTGCGGAGCTCCGCGACGATCTGGCGGTAGAAGAGCGCCAGGCGGGCGAACGGGCCCTTCCGGCCGCGCTTGCCGCCGCGGCGAGCGGGTTTCGCGTCGCCTTCGGGGCGGTCAGGCGTCGCGGTGGAGGCTTCCGTCACTCGTCCTCACCTGGATCCCGGTTCGTTGGCCTGCCGCGCCCGGTCGAGCCGCACGGCGGGGCTGCTGTGAACTGCGTACGCACCCCCTGAAGGGGATGCGCGTAGCAGGGCCGGAGGGACTTGAACCCCCAACCGCTGGTTTTGGAGACCAGTGCTCTACCAATTGAGCTACGACCCTTTGTGTCATCCCAACCTAACGCATTCTTGCAGGGGCTTCACGAGCGCGTGCAAGATCTGCACCGGGGCTGGCACGGTGGTTGAGTGTACGTGTTTCACGCGCTGCCGTCGAACGAGTACGCCGCGCGCCCCGCGTACGGCCGTGCAACCCACGTGCCCCGCCCCCCGCCCGTCTGGAACGATGGGCGCCATGACCGCTGCAAACACCTCGTCCCAGTCCCCGACCGAACGACGGGTGTCGGCCCGCGTCGGCGCCATCTCCGAGTCCGCGACGCTCGCCGTGGACGCCAAGGCCAAGGCCCTCAAGGCGGCCGGCCGGCCGGTGATCGGCTTCGGCGCCGGCGAGCCGGACTTCCCGACCCCGGACTACATCGTCGAGGCCGCGATCGCAGCGTGCACCAACCCGACGTACCACCGCTACACGCCCGCCGGCGGGCTGCCGGAGCTGAAGGCGGCCATCGCCGCGAAGACCGCCCGCGACTCGGGCTACGAGGTGGAGCCGGCCCAGGTGCTCGTCACCAACGGCGGGAAGCAGGCGATCTACGAGTCGTTCGCCGCCCTGCTCGACCCGGGCGACGAGGTCATCGTCCCGACCCCGTACTGGACCACCTACCCCGAGTCGATCCGGCTGGCCGGCGGCGTGCCCGTCGACGTCGTCGCCGACGAGACCACGGGTTACCGGGTCTCCGTCGAGCAGCTCGAAGCCGCGCGCACCCCGCGCACGAAGGTGCTGCTCTTCGTCTCCCCGTCCAACCCGACCGGCGCGGTCTACGCCCGCGAGCAGGTCGAGGCGATCGGCCGCTGGGCCGCGGAGCACGGGCTGTGGGTGCTGACCGACGAGATCTACGAGCACCTGGTCTACGGGAGCGCCGAGTTCCACTCGCTGCCGGTGGTCGTGCCGGAGCTGCGCGACAAGTGCATCGTCGTCAACGGCGTGGCCAAGACGTACGCGATGACCGGCTGGCGGGTCGGCTGGGCCATCGGCCCGAAGGACGTGGTCAAGGCCGCGGCGAACCTCCAGTCGCACGCCACGTCCAACGTCTCCAACGTCGCGCAGGCCGCCGCGCTGGCGGCCGTCTCCGGCGACCTGGACGCGGTGGCGAAGATGCGCGAGGCGTTCGACCGGCGGCGCAGGACGATCGTGCGGATGCTGAACGAGATCGACGGCGTGGAGTGCCCCGAGCCGGAGGGCGCGTTCTACGCGTACCCGTCGGTCAAGGGGCTGCTCGGCAAGGAGATCCGCGGCCGGCGGCCGGCGGACTCGGTGGAGCTGGCCGAGGTGATCCTGGAGGAGGCCGAGGTGGCCGTGGTGCCGGGTGAGGCGTTCGGCACGCCGGGGTATCTGCGGCTGTCGTACGCGCTGGGGGACGAGGACCTGGTCGAGGGCGTCTCGCGGATCCAGAAGCTGCTGGCGGAGGCGTCGTAGGGGCTCGGTAGGGGCTCAGTAACTGATGGCGTTCACGGACAGGGCTTGTCCGGACAACCGTCCGGGCAAGCCCTCGTTCGTAGGAGCCGGTGTCGCCCACCCCTGCTGATGCGGCAAGATCTCTCCATGGAGCACGACCACCGCCCCGCCGCACGAGACGTACGCCGCCTGCCGAAGGCGCACCTCCACCTGCATTTCACCGGCTCCATGCGCTCCGCGACCCTCATCGAGCTGGCCGCCAAGTACGGCGTGCACCTGCCCGAGGCGCTGAGCAGCGGCGAGCCGCCGAAGCTGCGCGCGACCGACGAGCGCGGCTGGTTCCGCTTCCAGCGGCTGTACGACCTCGCCCGCTCCTGCCTGCGCTCGCCCGAGGACATCCAGCGGCTGGTGCGCGAGGCAGCGGAGGAGGACCTCGCGGACGGCTCTGGGTGGCTGGAGATCCAGGTCGACCCCACGTCGTACGCGCCGCGCCTGGGCGGGCTGATCCCGGCGCTGGAGATCATCCTCGACGCCGTCGAGACCACCGCCCGGGACACCGGTGTCGGGATGCGCGTGCTGGTCGCCGCGAACCGCATGAAGCACCCGCTCGACGCCCGCACCCTCGCCCGCCTCGCCGTGCGCTACGCCGACCGCGGCGTCGTCGGCTTCGGGCTCTCCAACGACGAGCGCCGCGGCTTCGCCCGCGACTTCGACCGCGCTTTCGCCATCGCCCGCGAGGGCGGTCTGCTGGCCGCCCCGCACGGCGGCGAGCTGGCCGGGCCGACGAGCGTCCGCGACTGCCTGGACGACCTGGACGCGCGCCGCATCGGGCACGGCATCCGCGCCGCCGAGGACCCGCGGCTGCTGTCGCGGCTGGCGGCGGCGGGGGTGGCCTGCGAGGTGTGCCCGTCGTCGAACGTCGCGCTGGGGGTCTACGAGCGGCCCGAGGACGTGCCGCTGCGGGCGCTGTGGGACGCGGGGGTGCCGATGGCGCTGGGGGCGGATGACCCGCTGCTGTTCGGGTCGCGGCTGGCGGCGCAGTACGAGTTCGCGCGGACGCACCACGGCTTCACGGACGAGGAGTTGGCGGAGCTGGCGCGGCAGTCGGTACGGGCCTCGGTGGCGCCCGAGGACGTGCGGCGGCGGCTGCTGGCGCACGTGGACGACTGGCTGTCGGAGGAGCCGGCGGCGGGCCCTCAGGCGGCCGGGGGCGCCGCGGGCGAGGGCGCTGCCGGCGGAGGCGCCGGCAGGGGTGCCGCGGGCGGCGGGGAGAGCGCGGCCCAGACCGTACGGGACAGCGCCGCGGTGAACTCGTCCGCCGGCTGAGCCGCGGCCGCCCCGCCGAAGGCCACGAAGAACGCCCGCTGGAAGCACGCGCCGAGGAGCATGGCGGCCGCGGCCCCGGGGTCCGCGTCGACGCGGATACGGCCGCGCTCGCGCTCCCGTACCAGGTAGTCCGCGAGCGCGTCACCGGCCTCGGACGGCCCTTTGCGCCCGACCGCGGCGAGGCCCTCGGCGAACCGCGCGAGCAGCCCCGGCTCGACCAGCAGCGCGCCCATCATGGGCAGTATCTCCAGGTAGAAGTCCACGGCCTTGCCGGCGACGGCCCGCAGGCACTCCTCGACGCTGCGCCCGCCCGGGTCGTCGGCCAGCTCGGTGAGCAGCCCGCCGAGGCGCGGCATCCGTTCGAAGAGGACGCGGAGGAAGATGTCCTCCTTGTTGACGAAGTGCTTGTAGAGCAGTGCCTCCGAGCAGCCCGCCGCGCGTGCGATCTCCTTGGTCGTCGCGTGGGCGAACCCGGCGGTGCGGACGAGGTGCTCCGCGGCGTCGACGATGCGCTCCGGAGCCGGTCTTGACGGCGAGGTGGGCATTCACTCACCCTAACAGGGGGTGGGTGAGCACCCACTTACGGGAGGGACGATGAAGCTCACGGTCTTGGGCGCGTCCGGCGGGACCGGCCGGGAGGTCGTCCGGCAGGCGGTGGCCGCCGGGCACGAGGTGACGGCGGTCGTGCGCAAGGGAGCGCGGAGCCTGACCGCCGCGCCGGGTGCGGTGTCCGCGGACGGCTCCGCGCGGAGGGCCAAGGGACGTGGCGGGCGCGGCGGCGAAGCGCGTGCCGGGCACGGCGGCGAGGGGCGCGGCGGTGGCGCGGGCGGTGTGCGCGAGGCCGGATACGGCGGCGGGAACGGGCGGTTGGCCGTGACGACCGTGGCGGACGTGACGGACCCCGCGGCCCTCGGCCCCGTCGTCACGGGCCGCGACGCCCTGCTGTTCTGCCCCGGCCTGGAGAGCCCCCGGCCCCCGGGCCGCCTGGGCGCGGCGGCACACGCGCTCGTACGGGCCGCGCGGGCGGCGGGCGTACGGCGGCTGCTCGTCGTCAGCTCGTCGCCGGTCGGGCCGCTGCCGCCGGACGAGGGGGTACTGGGGCGGGCGGTGTCGCCGGTGCTGCGGGCGGTGTTCAAGGACGTGTACGCGGAGGCCGCCGCGATGGAGTCGGAGCTGGTGCACAGCGGGCTCGACTGGACGGTGCTGCGGCCGGGCAAGCTGACGAACCGGCGGGGCAAGGGGCGCTACCGGCGCCGGGTCGGCGGCAACCTCCCCGACAAGGGCACCCTGGCGCGCGCCGACCTGGCGCGGGCGGTGCTCGACCTGCTGGACGACCCCGCGGTGCGGGGGCGGACGGTGGGGCTGGGGTCGGCGCGGGGGTGAGGGCGCGTACCGCCGCCGCGGGCGTACGCCCCGGGGCCGCGGGCGCACCCCGGGCAGATTCGGGGGTGCCTCGGGCGGCCGCCGGGCCGTCGGGCCGCTACAGGCGTACGCCGACCGTCACCGGCTCGTTGACCAGGGTGATGCCGAAGGCGTCCCGCACGCCGTCGCGCACCTCGCGGGCGAGCGCGAGGAGGTCCTCGGTGGTCGCCGAGCCGCGGTTGGTCAGGGCCAGGGTGTGCTTGGTGGAGATGCGGGCCCGGCCCGTGCCGTAGCCGCGGGTGAAGCCGGCGCGGTCGATGAGCCACGCCGCGGACGTCTTCGTCAGCCCCTCCCCCGCCGGGAACGCCGGCGGGTGCGTGTCGGGGCCGAGGCGGCGGGCGACGCGGTCGAGGAAGGCGGTGTGGGCCTCGCCGTCGAGGATCGGGTTGGTGAAGAAGGAGCCGGCCGACCACGTGTCGTGGTCCTCCGGGTCGAGCACCATGCCCTTGCCGGCGCGGAGCTTCAGCACGACGTCGCGCGCCTGGGCGGCCGGCACCCGCTCGCCGGGCGAGACGCCGAGCATGCGCGCCGCCTCCCCGTACCGGATGGGCGCGGACAGCCCGCCCTCGTCCGCGAGCCGGAAGCGGACGCGCAGGACGACGAAGCGGGCGGGGTCGGCCTTGAAGCGGCTGTGCCGGTACGAGAAGCCGCATTCGGCGCCCGGGACGGTGACGGTCTCGCCTGTGGTGCGGTCGTACGCGACGACCTCGGTGATCGTCTCCGCGACCTCCTGGCCGTACGCGCCGACGTTCTGGATCGGCGTCGCCCCGGCCGAGCCGGGGATGCCGGCGAGGCACTCGATGCCGGCGAGGCCGGCGTCGACGGTGCGGGCGACGGCGTCCGTCCAGTTCTCCCCGGCGGCCAGTTCGAGCGCGGTGCCGTCGAGGGCGAAGCCCTCGGTGGCGATGCGCAGGGCGGTGCCGGGGAAGCCGGCGTCGGAGACGACGAGGTTGCTGCCGCCGCCGACGACGAGCAGCGGCGTCCCGTCGGCGTCGGCCGCGCGCACCGCGTCGACCACCTCGGCGTCGGTCGTGGCGGTGACGAGCCGGGCGGCGGGGCCGCCGAGGCGGAGGGTGGTCAGCGGGGCGAGGGGGGCGTCGTGGCGTACCTGCACGGGGCCAAGGTTACGGGCCGGGGGTGACAGGGCGCGTAGGCGGTGCCGGGACGCCGAGGGCGGGGAGCAGCTCGCGCTCCTCGTAGGCGAAGTGGGCGTCGAGGCGGGCGGCGAGGGCGCGCAGCTCGGCGCGGACGGGGGCGGCTCGGGGGGCGGCTTGCGGGGCCGCGGCCAGTTCGCGTACGCGCTCCAGCATCGCGGTGACCGCGCGGTGCTCCTCGCGGATCCGGGTGACGGCGGGGGCGATGCCGGGGAACTGCCGCGCCATGGCGCCGAGGGCGCCGTCCTCCGCGCGGTGGTGGTCTTCGAGGGAGGTGCAGTAGGCGAGGCAGTGGCGGCGGAGGTCGCGGAGGACGGGCGCGGGGGCGTGCGCGGGGGCGTGCTCGGGCGCGCGGGCCGGCTCGGGAGTCCCGTCGGCCGCCTCGGGGCCGTCTTCGGCGGCGGCCAGCACCCCGGCCAGCTCCCGGCGCAGTTCGTCGTGCGCCCGGAGCAGCTGCTCCCCGGCGGCCCTGCGGCGCTGCGGGTCGGCGAAGGGGTTGGGGTGCAGGGCGACGACGGGGATGGTGCGGTCGGTGCCGCGCTCGTACGCGGCGAAGGCGGGGTCGAGTCCGGCCTGCACCGCGTACATCCGGTCGCGCTCGGCGGCGGGGAGCGGGGCCGCGTCCGCCTCGTACGCCGCGATGCCCCCGGGGGCGTCGGCGTCGCGGATCTCGACGGTGACGCGGGGGTGGGCGAGGAGGTTGTGGTACCAGGCGGGGTGGCGGTCGGCGCCGCCGTTGGAGCCGAAGACGAGCAGGCGGGCGCCGTCGCGGAGGTAGACGACGGGGTTGGTGCGGCGGGTGCCGCTGCGGGCGCCGGTGGTGGTGAGCAGCACGAGGGGCGCGCCCGCGAACATGCCGCCGACCCGGCCGCCGTTCGCCCGGAACTCCTCGATGACCTGCCGGTTGAACTCTGCCGGGCTGGGTGTCTGCTGCTCGGTCGGCACGGGGGGACCGCCTCTCGCGCTCGCGGGTAGCATCGCGCTCGCCGTAGAAGGTTTTGCTTTGCAAGCAAAATATCTTTGTCTGCAAAGCTAAAGAGGGGAGTGCCGCGGTGTCAACCGCCGGGACCGGCGTCGACGACGCCATCCGTACGCTGCTGCTGCTCATGCCGCGCATGGTGGGGCGCGCGAAACGGCTGCCGGTCCCCCGCGAACTGCACTCCCTCGCGCTCGCGCCGCGACACCTCTCCCTCCTCGCCTACCTGCTCTTCGACGGCGAGGCGAGCGTCAACGAGCTGGCCGAGCGGCTGGAGGTGGCCCCGACGACCGTGAGCCTCATGGTCGGCGAGCTGAGCCGCAAGGGCGTCCTGGAGCGGCGCGAGGACCCGGCGGACCGGCGGCGCAAGCTGGTCGGCATCACGGCGGAGCGCCGCCCGGCGATCGACGCCTGGCTGGGGCAGAGCGCGCAGGCGTGGCGGAGGGCGCTGGAGCCGCTGACGGCGGCGGAGCGGCGGACGTTCGTCGAGACGCTGGCGGCGTACGAGAGGCACCTGGGCGAGGACGACTCCGCGTAGCAGCCGTCCCGCGGACGCGGCCGGTGCTACGCGCGGCGGCGCGGCGCCCGGTGCCGGCCGCGGCCGGCGGCCACGGCCCGTACGGCCAGGAACGCCACCGCCGCCAGGGCGACGACGCCCAGGACCACCTTGGAGTACACGCCGACCAGGTCGCTGATCTCGTGCCAGCGCGAGCCCAGCCAGTAGCCCGCGAGCACGAACACGGTGTTCCACAGGGCGCTGCCCGCGGCCGTGAGGCCGAGGAAGACCGGCACCCGCATCCGTTCGACGCCCGCGGGCACCGATATGAGGCTGCGGAAGATCGGGATCATGCGGCCGAAGAACACCGCCTTCGTGCCGTGCCGGGCGAACCACGCCTCCGTGCGCTCGATGTCGCGCACCTTGAGCAGCGGCAGCTTCGCCGCCAGCGCGACGGTCCGCTCGCGGCCGAGGAGCGCGCCGACCCAGTACAGCGCGAGGGCGCCGACGACGGAGCCGACGGTGGTCCAGATGAGGACCGCCACCAGGTTCAGCCCGCCCTGGTTGGCCGTGAAGCCGGCGAGCGGCAGGATGACCTCGCTGGGCAGCGGCGGGAAAAGGTTCTCCAGCGCGATGGCCAGCCCCGCCCCCGGCGCCCCGAGATCCTCCATGAGCCCTGCGGCCCACCCAGCGACGCCACCGCTGGGCGCTTCTCCGGCAGCGATTCCGATCATGGCGATGACGGTACGGGGCCGCTCCGGCAACCGGAATCCGGGGTCCCACCCAACCCCGTACGGAGAACCGCACCCCCCGGCTGTGCGGAACCCCACCTGCCCGTTCGTGCGGAAAGCCGCAGTGCACCCCTCCCCCGCCCGCGGCTAGCGTGACCGCATCATGCGTCCGATCCTGCTCCGCCGCCTGCGTACCGCGGCCGGGGTCCTCACCGGCGGCCTCACCGCCCTCGTCGAGCTGCCGCTGGTCGCCCTGTGCGGCCTGTGGCTCCTCGCCACCTGGCCGTGGCAGGCGGCCGCCGGCGGCGCCCCGCGCGCGACCCGCCTCCCGTACGAGGCCGCGGCCCGCCTGGCGACGGCCGAGCGCACGCGCATGACGTACTTCTACGGCAGCGAACTCGCCCCGCCCCGCGCCACGTCCCGCGCGCTCTCGTACCTCGCGCTGCGCTGGGGCGTCGGCGTGCTCGGGGGCGCGGTGCTGCTGACGGCGCTGATCGGGGCGGCGTACGGGTCGACGCTGCTGTGGATCTGGTTCGTGGCGAGGGACGCCAACCCCTTCGTGATGTTCGCCTCCGGCCTGGCCGGCCTGTTCCTGCTGTTCCTCTCCATCCAGGGCGTGGAGAGCGTGGCCGCGCTCGACAACCACCTCGCGCACCGCTTCCTCGGCCCCAGCCCCGCCGACCTCCTCCAGCGCCGCATCGGCGAACTCGCCGCCACCCGCGCCGGCATCGTGGCCGCCGTGCACGACGAGCGCCGCCGCATCGAACGCGACCTCCACGACGGCGTACAGCAGCGCCTCGTCGTCCTCGGGATGCTCCTGGGCCGCGCCCGGCGCACCGGGGCCGCCGACCCGGAGAAGTCGCGCGAACTCCTCCGCCAGGCCCACGAGCAGTCCCAACTGGCCCTCACCGACCTGCGCGAGGTCGCCTGGCACGTCTACCCGGCGGCACTGGACGACGCCGGCCTGCGCGCGGCGCTGGAGGCCCTGGCGGAGCGCTCGGAGCTGCCCGTACGCATCGACTACGCGCTCGCGGAGCCGCTGCCGGAAGCGGTGCGCACGATCGCGTACTTCACGGTCTCCGAGGCCGTCACGAACGCGATCAAGCACTCGTCCGCCGCGCTCGTGACCGTACGGCTGACGCGGGATGCGACGATGGCGCGCGTGAGCATCGAGGACGACGGCACGGGCGGCGCGAACCCCGCCGGCGGCGGCCTGCTGGGCCTGGCCCGCCGCGTCGCCGCCCTCGACGGCCGCCTCACCGTCTCCAGCCCGCCCGGCGGGCCCACCACCGTCACCGCGGAGCTGCCGTGCGCGTAGTGCTGGCCGACGACTCGACGCTGCTGCGCGAGGGCCTCGCCCGCCTCCTCGCCGACGAGGGCCACGACGTCACCGCCGCCGTCGGCGACGCCCCCGCCCTGGTCGCCGCGGTCGCCGCCGACCCCCCGGACGTCGCGGTCGTCGACGTCCGCATGCCCCCGGGCCACTCCGACGACGGCCTGCGCGCGGCACTGGAGATCCGCGAACGGTGGCCGGAGACGGGGGTGCTGGTGCTCTCGCAGTACGTCGAGCGGCGCTACGCGACGGAGTTGGTCACCGGCAGCACGGGCGGGGTCGGGTACCTGCTGAAGGACCGCGTGGTCCAGGTCGACGAGTTCCTCGACGCGCTGGACCGCGTGGCCACGGGCGGCACGGCCCTCGACCCCGAGGTCGTACGCCGCCTCCTCACCCACAGCAGCCACCCGCTGGACCGCCTGACCCCGCGCGAACGCGAGGTCCTGGACCGCATGGCCCAGGGCCACACCAACGCGGCGATCGCGACCCGGCTGCACGTCTCGCAGAGCGCGGTGGAGAAGCACGCCAACGCGATCTTCGACAAGCTGGACCTGGGCCACACGGAGGGCTACAGCCGCAGGGTCCTGGCCATCCTGCGCTACCTGGAACCGTGACCCGGCCGGCCCTTCCCTCGAGTTTTGCGAGCCGTCGGTCACGGTGGCACTCTGTCCCGTCGAACAGAGGGGGGCGCTGATGCGCAGGATGAGTTGGGTCGCCGGCGTGGCCGTGGCCGGAGCGTTGATGACGGCGTGCTCGGGCTCCGGAGAAGACAGCGGGGGTGCAGCGACCGGTACGGGCAAGCGCACCGGCTCGTCGCCGAGTACGGAGCCCACACCGCCCGGCACGCAGTTGGAGGTGCCGGCGCTTTACGACACGGGGCGGGGCTGGGAGTCGGCGGAGGAGGGCACGCAGGTGCCACTCCCCCGGACCGGCGCCGTTGCGGTGATCCAGGAGCGGCCCGGCGAGGGGGGACCGGACGAGTACAGCCTCATCGTCCTGGACGCCGCGACCGGCGAGAAGCGGTGGAGCAGCGTCGCCGTCAGCCCGCTGGGGCCCACGGACCTGCCCGTGATCAGGGCGATGGTGGACGGCAAGGAGTACCTGGCCGCCTGGTCGTCGGGCACCACGGAAGCCGACGCCGTCAACCGCGGCAAGGAGGTCGTCGCCCTCGACATCTTCCCCGCGGACTCGTCGGGCGACGGCGTACAGCCGGTCCACGTCGAGGTGGAGGGTACGGGGAAGGTCCGTGACGGCGGGGCCGGCCTGCTGGTGGCGGACGACGGCGACGACACCGTGGTAGCCGTCGACCCCGCGACCGGCGATACGACCGACTACGTCGTCAACGACCAGGAACCACCCGCCGATTGCCCCGATTGCAGCAGCAGTTGGGAGGTCAGGGGCCTGACGGACAACGGCCTGCTGATGGGCACCAGCATCGACATCGACTACGACGCCTTCTGGGTACCCGGCGGCTGGACCGCCGCCGACCTCCGGCCGAAGGAAGCCGACCCCGAGGAGTCGCCCATCGTCCAGGCCATCTCGGACGACCTCCTCGTCGTCGACTGGGGCGAGGCGCGCAACTCCGATTCGATCGTGTGGAGCGCCGTCGACGGCGCCTCCGGCAAGACGCTTGCCACGGTCCGCTGCGACGGGGACGTGACCCCCATCGACGCCCACCTGTCCGCCAACGGGCGCTACCTCGCCCACGGAGGCCGGGTGTTCGACCTGAAGGCGGGTACAGGCGTGTGCTACGAGCGCACCGAGTCCACCAATCCGGTCGAGTTCCAGATCGCCACCGACGAGGGCGTGATCTACGGGAACGCCGACACGTCGGACGGCTTCACTTCCGCGGGAGGACCGGTGCAGCTCGACATGAGGACCGGCAAGATCAAGGAGTTCGACGACGTCAACACCGAGTTCCCCTTCGGCGACACCGCCGGATACGGCCTCTTCTGGGACGAGGCGACGCAGACGATGGTCGCCTACCCGCACGCGGAATAGACCGGGCCAAGCGCTCGGCACCGGCCCGCACAGGCAGGAGGGCCCGGCCGCGCCCGCCCACGGGACGCGGCCGGCCAGCACACCGAGCCCTCCGCCGGACGACGACCCGGGCGCCCCGGCGGGTGCCGGAGGACGCACCGGGACACGCCCTCCGGCGCTCCCCTGCGCCTCCGCACTGATCGCAGTCCAGCGGTGGCGCGGACATGCATACGTCCGCAGGCAGGCCGAGGC
>NZ_JAINRD010000024.1 GCF_020400605.1 Streptomyces aculeolatus
ATCGAAGGACATCGCCGACGCCTTCGGCGTCCCTCAGGGCACAGCCCTCGTCGAACGCACCTACCGCACGCGCTACGCAGCGGAGCGAGCGCCGTTCGCGCTGGTCACCTCATACCTCGTCCGCGACATGGTCGCGGAGAACCCGGACCTCCTGGACGAGACGAAGGAGCCGTGGCCGGGCGGCACGATGAACCAGCTCCACACGGTCGGCATCGAGCTGGCCCGGATAGAAGAACGCTTCACCACCCGGCCGCCGACGCCGGAGGAGGCGGAAGAGCTGGAGTTGCCGCCGGGGATGCCCGTCCTCCTGGCGCGCAAGATCTCGTACGACACGAACGACCGGCCGGTGGAGATCTCGGACATCACGCTGCCGGGGGACCGCACCCACGTGCACGTCGTCACGCACCTGGACCGGTGGTGACCACGATGGCCCGCCGGATCTCGATCGTGACCGCCGTCCACGCACCATCCGCCGCGTACCTTCAGGATGCGTACAAGTCCCTGGAGATGCAGGAGCTTCCGGCCGGCTGGGAATGGCACTGGTCCATCCGAGAGGACGGCACGGGCGAGGAAGTGGCTCCCCACGTGCCGAACGACGTCCGCGTAACGTTCCGCCAGGGCCGCGGCGGCGGCCCTGGGGTGACACGGACGATGGCGCTGGCAGAGGCACACGGCGATTTCGTGAAGGTGCTCGACGCAGACGACCAGCTCACCCCTGGCGCACTGGCCCGGGACATCGCCGTCCTAGACGCCAACCCGGATGTCGGCTGGACGACTTCGCGCGTCCTCGACCTCCTACCGGACGGCTCAACGGTCGGCTTCGACCAGGACCCGGACGACGGTCCGGTGGAGCGCGGAGCAGTGCTGGAACACTGGGAGGCGAACAACTTCCGCGCCCAGGTCCACCCGGCAACCCTCTGCGTACGCCGTGACCTGCTACTCGCCCTCGGCGGCTGGATGGCCCTGCCGGCCTCGGAGGACACGGGACTACTCCTCGCCCTCAACGCGGTCAGCCGCGGCTGGTTCATCCGCGAGTCGGGCTTGCTCTACCGCAAGTGGCCAGGCCAGATGACCAGCCAGGCATCCCACAGCAACACGGCGGAGCTAGAGGCACGCATGTCCGTCATCGCGGCCAGGGCCCACACCCTGACGGAGTTCGACTGGACCACCCCGATCAACGGCTGACGTCGGGGAGACGGTTGTGCCCCTCGGAGCAGCCGGTACGAGCGATATCGAGAATATTTGCGCCCCTCCCGGTGATGCCTTGCCGCGTGGCGACTTTGATGATCAAGCGCTTCGCTCACCCCAGGGAACGCCAACCGTGGAGAAACATCCCATTCAATCAACTACTCTCCTATAGTCAGGGTAAGGGCGTGTGTGCCTGTCGGGGAGAGTCATGACCGAAGTCGTCTTTGTTTCCGATACCAAGGTTTACGGGCAGCTGGGGATACCACAAGTCGCGATCCAACGCGACATAGGGGGGTCCATTAACTTCCCTCCAAGTGCTCCGATAGTGCAGGCGTCTGTATCCCGTTCACGCAGCGATGCGTCAAGCGGTCGCGCCACGCTAGACGAGTTGGCGCAGGCGATCAAGAAGGTTGAGAAGCTCCATGACCCTGCCGAGATCACGGACTTCGCCCTGCAAACAAACCGTTGGGTGCGCTTTGACTTGCGGTTGGCCCAGCAGCCCGTCTTCGAAGATAGCGGGCGACCGCCGGCGGACGTAGTGATTTTCGCTGGCGATATTCCGGCTGGCGAAGCGGGGCAACCTAGGGACATGGGCGTCCTTCTGTGCGGTTCGATCCAGCACTTGCGCACTCGCAACCTTCCGCCAGGAAGGATGGGATCCGATACCACATGGCTGCATGAACTAGTAATCGAAATTGGTCGGCGAGAGGAGCGGGGGATCTACGCCATCCCCGAATACCTCACGGAAATAGTGCCGAGCCGAAGGCCGAATATTCTACGGGAAGACGCTGCTCTCGGAGTGCACGGCTGGGTGTCACGTGATAATCCAGTCGAGGGGCGGCCGCGCATGCGTGGGCATGCGATTGTCCTCATGGACATTGATCACACCCGCCAGAGTAAACGCCTAGTCGTAGCTTCCCCGTTGTATGTGGAAGTGCCACCGCAGCGGGACAGCCGCCGACGGCGGTTCACGCTTCTCCGTCGCCGTCAGATCTCAACCACTGAACCTACACCAGCGGCGCAGACAGATCCGCCCTCATCTGATCCCGCACCTCGTTGACCACGGAGATCAACTGGCCATGGGCCTCCCACATCTCCAGATCGAAGGGGGCGTGTTCGCCCTCGGCATCGACGGTTCGCTGCAACGCGTGCCTAGATTTCTGGACGAAGTCCACGTATGGGCCGAGGAATTTGCGCAGCAGTTCTCGGACCTCGCCACTCCAGTACATTTCCGAGGGGGCCAGCGCTGCCGGCGGGGCTACGGCTTCCCAGGGCGGCCGGTCCATGAGCGCCTTTGCCTTCCCCCTGGCGATCCCCTCATGTGGCGCTTGAGCACCCGAGCGAATTTCATCGAAGGTTCGCTCTAGCTCGTGGAGCCACCGGGCGAGACCTGTGTAGCCCTGCTTCAACTCTTCGCGGACTCGTTGACGGTGCTCCGTTTCACGGTCCATCTCGTGCCGATGCCTCGACATCGCCAGCTCATTTTCGAGACGTCGTTCGATCAGATGGACGTCTCGCGCCATCCCTCGGCTAGCAACTACGAAGCCAACTCGAGTCCCAATCGTCACCGCCAGCACCACCACTAGCAGATTGAGGAGTTGGATGATCGTCTCATCGGCCATCGATACAGGATGCTCTGCCTCGCCCAGCATCTCAAGTTAGCCAGCGTGGCGATCAAATCGAGGAAGCCTGCCCCAGGTACCAGACTCCAGATTGCTCCGTCACGGGCCCGTTGGGCCTGCAGGCCAGCTCCAAGCAGACACAGGCAAAGCGTGCCTCGGAAGCGCCTCGCCGGCTCCCGCCAGGGCACCCAGCCTCCACCGGCCTGCCCGCCCACCCCACAAGCGGAACCGCGTGGGGTGGGCGGGCCTTGACTTCCCATCGCAACTCCTTAAGATAACTTAAGGAGTTGCGATGGCTGCTCCTCCCCGGACATCCATGAGGGAGGAACCTCCTCATGCCCACCAGCCGAACCGCCCCCTGTACGCGCGCTCTGCGCCGCGGCAAGGCGTCGTCCCGCTTCACCGCTGTTGCCACACGAACCGATTGGAGGTGACCACACGCATGGCGACCCAATACTGGGACGTCGCTGAGCAGTTGAGAGCACTGATCAGTCGGGGGAGCTACCCGAACGGCACGCGGCTTCCTGCTGAGGACAAGCTTGCAGTTCAGTACGGCGTCAGCCGCCCTACTCTCAGGCTCGCGCTCGAACAACTGCAGAACGAAGGCTTGCTGGACAAGCGCCATGGCAGCGGCAATTTCGTGCGCTGGCCCGCAGACCGGCTGGTCTACCCCGGCACCGTACTCATGACGGACGGGCACGACCTCAACACCTACGTCAGCACCACGGAGACGATCGCAGACGCCTCTGTCGCTGCCCTCCTTGAGATACCGGAAGGCGACAAGGTGATCGCGTACACGTATCTCGCCCGCCGGGGCACCCGCCCCCGGAGCCTGACCCAGAGTTACGTACCAGCGCGGCTGGCTGCGCTGATCTCGCCGAACCGGTCCTTGCACCCCTGGGGGCACGACATCCGTCTGCAGTTGGCGGAGTCAGGCGTACGACTGGGATCCAGCACGGAGCGGCTTGTTGCGCGAATGCCGACGTCTTCCGAGGCTCGCACCCTGCAGATCAGCCCGAGGGGGACGGTGCTGGTGGTCGGTCGGACCTACAACGATGTCTCCGGCCGCGTGGTCGAAGCATCGGTGGTTGTCCTACCGGGCCAGTGCGCGGAGGCGATCTTTACCACTCACTTCCGACTCGGCAGCGAAGAGAGCGAATCCCCAGCGCGGACAGTCGCAGCACGAAGCGAACCAGCTCGTCCACGGTCCCAACCCGACAGGGAAACGCAAGGAGGTATCACGTGATTGACGACTGGAGGAACGACATCGCGGACGAGCACTGCGACGAATGCCTGAATCTGGACCAGCAGTTGCGTGCCGCGCGACGTAGGCACGACTGGAGCGGAGTCACGGACGCCCGCGTTCTGAGGAAGCGACACGTCGAGAGCGCTCACGCAGAGGCAGAGGTGCCGACGTGAGCCGGCAGGGACCCGAGCTGCGGCTCTTGCCCTGGGTTAACGACCAAGGGCGCCCCTGCTACGTACGAGAGGGCGGCTGGCTCTCGGAGTACGCCAACCTGCTGGAGAACCAGCAACTCGACACCGGCGAGGACGTCCTGCGTCTGTCCGAGGACTTACTCAACGACAAGCCGAACAAGACCGAACTGCGATTCGTGACGCAGCGGCTGAGCGAGGCACTGTGCGATGCCCTACGAGTCGCCAAGTCTCGGGGCACCCGGCTGGACGCCATTGGCGGTCACGAAGACGCGGCCAAGCGGCCTCTCACCGAGTGGTACCGGGCGTGGTGGCGCAAGGCCAGCAGAGCGCTCAAGGCTGGACGTCCGTAGCGGAGAAGCGCTACAGCAGGGCCGGCTCCCGAGACGTCAGCGTCGGGGACCGGCCCTCGCTCGTCAGCTCACGGCAGTTCGTCCGCGTCGACCCGCGAAAAAATCAGGTCGCTCTCGCCGTTGACCCGCCCTCGAAGTCGCGTCGGAACGGCCGCCGGTTGCCGAAGCGCTTGCGGATAGCTCGCCGGCGCGTAGTCGTTGGCCAGGCGGTAGGCATGAAAGCCGGCCCGCGCCATGGTCTCCATCAGCTCGTCGACGGAGTCGCCCAGTTGAGCCATCCGCTCCGGAGTCACTTCGATCGTGATCTCCGCGTCAGGGCGGAGCTGATCCAACAACGGAGTCAGCCCTCGGGCCACCTTCCCCTCCGCACCCTCGACGTCCACTTTGATGACGCGTGCCTGTGCGACCTCGGCCGTCTCCAACAGGTCCGGCAGCGGGCGTGCCTCAGCCTCGAAGGAAGACTCAACCGGCCCGTCATACGGGACGATGCTGTTCGCCCCCGTGTTGATCGAACTGGCCAGGATGAACGTCAGAGTCTCCCGGCAATCTGACACCGCGGCGTTGACCGCCCGTACATTGCCCACGCCATTGAGGTCGGCATGCTCCCGGAGCCTGCCGTAGAACTTCGGAGACGCCTCGATAGCCACCACGTGGCCGGCATCCCCCACCAGCCGAGATGCAAGCATGCTGAAGTACCCGACGTGGGCGCCGACGTCCACGAACGTGTCCCCGGGCCGAAGCCTTCCCTGCAGCCAGCCCGTCATGTTCGGCTCCCAGATGCCGAACAGGTACACGTACCGCAGGATGAGGTCCCGTGTGTCGACGGCGAACCGCGCCCCGAAGCGGGCCTCCGTGACCCGCTGCCTGGGGTGATCGCGAAGATGCGGGTTGAGGAAGCCCGTGGCAAGCGCCGCCTTCCCAACGGACACCGGGGCGTCGCGCACGTACCGCCGGCCAAGGGTGACCAGCGTCTCTGCGATCGTGCTCCGCATTGCGTATGCCTCTCCGCCGAAGTCACCCCGAACGATAACGCCGCTGCCGAGGAGCCCAAGGACGGGCTCAGAATGCCTGTTCCCCAGACACCGACCCGCTCCCTAGAATCCTCAAGACGTCTTGACGAGTCTGGCCGGGGAGGGCGGAACGACGTGGAGCTGGGTCAGCAACTCCTGACGATCTCGGCCGTGCTCGTCGGAGCAGCGATGACCTACGTGACCAACACCCTCTCCGAACGCCGACGCCTCCGACACGAGTTGCACACCCGGTGGGATGACAGGAAGCTAGATGCCTACGGGGACTACATCGATCAGGTCCGCGCCTGCGTCTTCCTCGCTTCCTCGCTCTACCAGCATCGGGAGGGCCTATATGAGGCCGAGCGGAGTGAACAGGACCTGACGACGGAGCTGGCCGAAGCCACCCGCTTACGCGGACGAGCCTTCGAGCGCATCATGCTCCTCGGCAGCGACCCAGTCGTAGAAGCCGGTCACGAGGTCAACTCCGTAGCCCAGGAGATCGACTGGCAAGCCACGGGCCGCACCACGGGCACACTCGCCGAGTGGCGTCAACGACACCGCACAGTGTTCCAGCGCATCAACGCCTTCCACGACTGCGCCCGCGAAGACCTAGGAGTCTTCGGCCGCGTCACCGGCCAACAACACCCCCCTCGTGACCTCCTACTTCCTCCGGCTCGACAGCAACAGAACAACGGCGGTACCACCTGAGTGGTGGACCCGAGCGGGCGGAGCTTCAACACTGCGGGAGTCACAGCCGTCACAGTGTCACAGGCCTGCGCCGCTGAGCCGCTCTAAGCAAAGGTGAGGGGGATGAGCTCTTCAGGCTACCTGTTGCTCCCATCTTTCCGAAGCCATTCAGATTCATCCAATCCCACTCGACTGATCAGGTGTCCCATCTTATGAGACACCCGAAGTGCATGCTCGGGACGAAGCTCACCTATCCACATAAATGTATCACCGGTGTCACTGGTGAAGCACGGGTAGCCGCCCCTCTTAAATGCCCTCACTACCCTCTCGCCGCCATTTGGACTGAAGCGAGGCATCCGCATGTCATATAGTTTCGCATTGCTAGCGAGGATACGACGCTCCTCATGATGGTCGAGAGCAAGGAAATGGAATTCTCTTCCTAAATCCACTTCAGACAGTGGAATCATGGGAAATGCACGAGGCTCATCCAGCCTTTCGGAATCACAGAGAGGCTGCAGGCAAAGCCAGAACTCGTGCTTGGAGTCCACGTGCTCCAAACCCTCGGTTACCGATTCCGCAGCAGACGTTTCATCCGCCCGAACCAGAATGGTCCCCAGTTGGAGGGTCGGCTCCGACTCCCGACTATAGCCACTGTGCAGGTCCCTAGCGAAACAGGAGAGCCTACCCAGTTCCTCTTCAGAGGAATTCGCATGCTCAGGAGTCGTGAAGAGCGACGCCACGGTCGCCGTGCTCTTCATTTTCAATTGACCCCCATCGGCATCGATAAGGGAAGAAATGTCTGGAGAATCTTGTGCCAGAAGTTCGAGAACACTTGCAGCATCTATGTCCTTATAGGCAGCCTTCTTTTGCACCTTCGGCACGAAAGATGAAGCAGAAAGCCGCATCTTCGCCCATGACTCAATCCGTTCACGTGAAATCATGTCGGAAGCGCCAGTCGACTCCAGCAGCGACTGAATCTCGCGAGCTATCAGTTGTATGGCAAATCGCTTACCCTCGCCGGCCAGCAGATCGTGACTGACGAAAGCAGGGTCAAGATCGCCGTGGAATCGTTGGAGTAGCGTGGGCGCGTTGTCACGCAGCAGGCTAAGACTCTTCAACGCAAAGCCAGGCAGGATTCCGTGAGAGGCTAGCGCGAACTCTCTCACGATCCTGTCGGGAAGTTCTGCCTCCGAAACCACTGCTGCCGCAGGGAGAGGGGCTCGACTCACCCCCGCTTTACCAAGGACAGAGACCCGAAAGTCTCGCGCAATAAGCCCCAGCCCTTCACTGTCCTCAGACTCATCGAGCTTGTGACCGACCTCCCGCAGGGATCGGCCGAGGGCGTCTCGAATTCCGTAAAGATCAGGATCGTTCGTGTAGATGCAAATCAACCGAAGTCGCCCGAGCTTTCCCTCCTCTGACTCAACAAGTCGTAAGACGAGCCGAGTTGTCGTCTGTCCGGTGTCACCATTCAACGACCAGTCGAGGACGAGAACGTCCGATCGAATAAACAGACGGTCGAACGTTCCTTGGATGAGCTCTTCCCGCTGATCGGATGTTGTGGGCCGAACGTACCCACAGACGAGGCCGTAGCGAGCGAAAGCCTCCGAAAGCGCAGCCCCATCCAACCCTGCCGGTTCCCCACTCTTAGGCTGCATAGGAATCGGTGTGGGCGCCGGATGGGCTGCCAACGCCGCATCTCCCTCGGCCGGTACGGAAAGTTCATCAACGTCGTTCAGGACCTCATCATCTGCAGGAGCATTCGCACTTTCGTGGGCGTCAATTGCTACTTGGTCGTCGACGACGACGACCGTCTGAAGGTAGTCCTTAGCAGCCTCGACTGACCAGTGTTCAAGCTGTGCTGTCACTCCACTTCCCCCAACCCGTTCTCAACCTCGGTCGGGGCGTTGATTGAAAAGCATGCGCCAACTCCCCGCCCCCCAGACCACGGCAGGGATGCCGCAGCCTCCGGCCATGGCAAACCGCCATCAGGTACAACCTTTAGTGACCACCCACTCCTTTGCAGCACATCCCTGCTGATTTTCAAACCCAATCCCCTACCGCCTGGCTTCCGTGAGAAACCGTGCTCAAAGATTGCCTCACAATCCCTGAGCGAGATGCCTGGACCATTGTCTTCCACCAGCAACGATCCGTTCCGCTGACTTAGCTGCACTATCCGAGGGGCAGGCCTATCTGATAGCCAGAAGATCGCATTATCCACCAAGTTCACAAAAACTGGATAGAAAGTCGACGGGTAGCCAACAAACGAGAACCTCTCGAATGATGGCGCCACACGCAGATCAACATCATGACGCCGGAACCTCTCCCCAAAAAGGTCCTGAACGAATCGCGCCACTTGGGCACCTGTGATGGTGGCAGGCTTTCTATACAATCTTCTCTGTAGAGGCGTGAACAGAGTCAGATAATTGTCCAGATGCTCGAAAGCAGTAGCAAGCTCACGTTCAATGTTGCCAAGCTTAGCGTTCTTTTGCCCCCAAGGCCGAAGGGCACGCAAATTCGACCTGACCGTTTTGATACTCGATGAGAATTCGTGATTAATTAACTCAACTGCCCTGCCCAGCTGGGTAAGTTCGAGATCCGTGTCAACCTGGGTTCTGAGGGCAATCACTTCCTCTTCCACGGCTTCAAGTTGATCCTCGAACCCAAGACCCCGAGAAACTCCGTCAAAGCTCCACAAGAATCGTCGGATAGGCTCCAGCGACTCCTTCTGATGTTGAAGTTCCAATTCTAGATCCTCCAGAAGTTTCCGCCGCATTTCGAAGAGATCTGCTTCCGAAGCGGCAGGGGAAACTTCTGTCATGCGACGGGCAAGCGTCCGAGCAAAATCTGATGCCTCTTGGATTGCAGCGTGAATTCGCCTCGAGACACCGGCGTGGATTTCTGCCGATTTCGTCCCTACTCCATGGACGCTTTGGACCCAGTTCTCAAGGTCCTTTTCCAAAGATTGCTCAAAGGCCTCCCGAATGCGAAGTTGCAGGTGGCTGGCTGGCGCCAACCTCCCAGCCTTCTGCGCTGTAATCTCACTGATTCGGACGCCAGCTTCCGGAACGACAGATGTTACCAATTCTTCTCGGAGCCGCTGGTACAACGACCAATCTCTATTAGTTTCTCGATCGAGGCCCACTCCTGCCGGCTTCGCCAGGGTGTATCGTTGAACGAGATCTTCAAGGTCACGACGAGCCGATTCCTCCGCGTCAAGAACGATTTCGAGAGCGTCGGGCGTAACGTCATCGATGTCGGTTAGCTCGCGTTCGACGCGCATTACTGTGTTCTGCACCAACGCAAGCGGGCGCGACTCGGTGAATTCACCAATCAGCCGTTGGAGGTGCCCCTGGAACTGGCTGCGTTCTACGTCCGCTTTTCGAGCTCGCACCCGACGAATCTTCTCTGTCCGTTCAAGCTCTTCCCGCCTTGCACGGTAATCTTGTCCTTGCGCATTATTGGCCCTAAAAAAGTCGGCCGCCAGCTGAATAATGAAGTTGGTGAGGATGCTCTTCATCTGCCGGTAGGCGATATTCTCTCGAAAGCCCTCTCGGCCAGCCTTCTCTTGCAGAGCGGGATTCAGGGACGAAGAAAGCTCGATGGCGCCGAACATTCTTCGGTAGGAAAAGAAGTAGTACCCCTGATTTTTGCTTCTCCGTTCCTCGATCTGAAGATAGTCCACGTCGCTTTGACCATACGGCAGGATCCTGATCCCGTCTTTATAGACGTAAAGCCCCGCTATCCTCTGCAGCTTTCGGCTAATTTCACCGTGCTCCTGCGGATCAAGGCTGGACTGTCTAAGATCACCTTGCACGTATCCGAAGCGAATCTTAAATGGCCCACACTGGGTAGGGGCGCCTCGTCCCGCTGTCCACGGAACGACGTGCTCTGCCGGTTCTGAGCGGTAGACTGACACCTGTCCGCGAAATGTGCCGAACTCATCAAACGTTCCCGAAAATTCGTGATCAACTTTTTGGAAGTCTTCATCGTCGAAGAACTCATCGCCGTCCAGAAGGTCTGTCGCCACCCCGTCAGCGGTGCGCACCACGAAAGATGTGTCCATCTCAGGCTCTCGCGGCCCACCGGACATGGGATTTGAAAAACCGGCAAGGAGCTTGACGAGTGGAGATGCCTGACCCTTGACAGCGCCATCGCCCTCGACCTCGGCTGGCAGCGAGTCATCTACAGGTGTGACGATGAAAGCAGTGCCGTGACCGCTGACGCCTGTGAGTCGCGGACCCGGAAGCCTATCGAGCATACGAGCGTCAACCTGCTCAAGTCTCGAAAGGTGATCGCGGATTGTAGATAGTGTCTGACTGTCCAGCCGATCTGAAAGCTGACGCAGGTTCGCATGCACTGGACTCGTCAGCGACTCGATCACGGACCGGTCGAAAGTTCCATCAACGGAAATAACGGGGATGTCGATATCTTCCAGTGTTACTCCAGGGGCGCTGAACAGCAGCCATGGTAGTAGTGCAGCGATCACCGGCGCGCGATTTTCGTCGAATGCGGCTCGGGGTCGTTGTCTCGTCAGAACTAGAGTCTGGGGGCCGAGAGCAGCAATAGCTAGCCGACCGATTCCCTTCTCGCCCATGACGGGGCGTTTCGCGAAACCATATGGAACTGGTGGGGGCTCCAGTCTCCCGCCGGTGGCTTTACTGTCGGTGCCGATCGTTAGCCACCGGTCCAAAAAATCCTTCCGGCTCATCCCCACACCGTCGTCTCGCAGGATCAATACGTTGCGATCCCTCAGCCAGTCGACAACTACGGATTGTGCGTACGCATCGTAGGCATTTTTGAAGAGCTCATTGATTGCCGTAGGGATGCCTGCGATCTGTTGCCGGCCCAGCATGTCAACGGTCCGGGCCGAGGTACGGAAATTGGCCACGGTAGCGAACTCCTGACGACGATCAAGGCCCGGGACATCCTCAGGCTCAATCATGCTAGCCGCGGACAAGCTGCACGTGGAGACATTTGGCACCAGTCGCGTCACGCTCAGCGTTGCGTCGTAGTGAAGCGCGTCCCTCTGGCTGCAACAGTCGAATGTGTGTCGATGTTACAAGTCCATGGATGTGCACCGGGCAACGCGGCAGGTCAGAACGCTGTTACGCTGCCAGCAGCGGGCGCCTCCAAGCGCTCCCTTCGCCCACGACATGCAGTCAGCTTCCTCGGCCTGGCCGCCGATCGGGTGACGTCCAGGCATGTAACAGGCGAGGCTCTCGGGCGGTTGATCGAGAGCTGACGTCTCAACCGGCCAGCCTGGGGAGCCTCGTTGGTCATCTATCTGCCGCACTCGAAGCTCCTGAGACCGCTGCGGGAGCGGTGTGGGAGTGGATCTTCGTATTCTCTGCCGGAGTAACCGCGTGAGACCAACCGATCCCGAGGCTGTGACCTGCGGCGCGGCCTTCCTGGTGCGGTAGCGGGTCACATGGGACCTGGTTGTGGTCCAGGTGGCCGCGGGTTCAAGTCCCGTCACTCACCCTCAGTGAAGCGCAGGTCAGGCCCGGTACTCCGACGCGGAGTACCGGGCCTGACTGCTGCCCGGGGGACCTGCGCTGCTGGGACGTCCTCGCCCGCGAGCTGTCAGGAGGGCATGTTGAGCAGGCCTTCGAGGGCGTCGTACTCGTCGCCGTCGAAACTCGTGTACAGAGAGTCCCAGGTGGCGGCGGAAGTGAGTTGGTACAGCTCAGCCTGGTCGTACGCCTTGGCCGTCTCCATGACGCGGAGGATCGCCAGCTCGTCGTCGTCGACGGTGAAACCACTCAGCAGGGCGTTCACCAGCTTCAGCTTGATCCCGAACGACGTGTGCGCGAGTGAGCCCTGTGAGTGGAGTTCACTGATGAGGGTTCTTGCCCGGTCGTCGTCCCCGCTGCCGAGCAGGTCGGGAAGCGTAATGGCTCCCGCCAGCGCGTCGGGAAGGTTCTGGATGGTCGTCTGGAGGTCGGCCAGTGTTGAGGCGACCGACCCGAGAGCAGCGGCGATCGCACCCACCGCCGTGGGTGCTGGAACCGTGGCGGGGAAGTTGTCGAGCGCCGCCTTGAGGGCGGTCGTGAACCGGTTGACGGTGGACTTCGCCTGATTGCTGCCCACGGAGTCGACACATCTCCTGGCCGCAGCGAACTCCAGAGACAGGCGGAGGCACGTGTCTCTGGCGGCGATGCGTTGCCGATTGCTCAGACCGGGGTCCACCATGTCTGTGATGACTCCGTACAGCGGCTGGTAGTTGAGCACAGCCAGTTCCGTGCAGATTCGTGTGGTGTAGTTCACCTCGAACATCAGCGAAACGAGTTCATTGGACCGGTGGGGCGCTACCGTAAGGTACTGGTTGATCACGGTCGGGTGAATTCTTGCCGCGTTCACCATGTTCGTGCGCTCGCGCATTGTTGCGCTGGTGACTGTCTTCAGCAGGCCTGCCTTTTCGGCGAGCAGTGCGTCGATCTCGGGCGCCTGGAACGTGGCGGGTAGCTGCAGAATCCGCGTGAAACAGTCGCCCAGAGTGGGGCTCGCCGCGTAGTCGAGCAGCGCGAAGTAGCGCCGGATCTTCTGATGGACGACATAGTCGCGCTGGTCGAGGACTTGGGCAAGGTTTCGGGAGATCTGATCCAGATGGCCTTCCGGGAGTTCGTCGTCCAAGCCTGACCAGCCGTCGATGGTCCCGAAGAAGCGGACGACCTCGTAGCTGTTCTCAGAGAGCGACATGATGTCGCGGATCTCGTCCTCTTCCGCGTCGTTTGTGGCTCCGCTTGCGAGATCGTAGACTCGTTTGGACTTTGCCTTCTTGATGTTCTGCCGAAGGCTCTTGCTCGGTGGGTCGTAGTCGACATTGGCGGAGGAAAAGAACCCCCGGAGAGTGCTGTTTCCACTGGCTGCTACGTGATTCCGAGTATTTTCCACGACGACGGTCTCCGAACTTCCGTACTCACTGCAGGGTGATCAGGATGGGGATCAGCCCGAGGCCACTGGCGAGAGGGGCCATCGCCTTACCGAGTACGGCGCCGAAGGCGCGCATCGGGTCGTTTGCTGCGATCGCATGGCCGGGCGTCGAGGAGCTGGTGAGGAGGCTGCCCACCGTGATCGGAGAATCCTGGGCGTCCACTTTGCAGTAGGTGGTGCCGACGAGCGCGATCGGTTGGCGGGGACGAGTCCTGTCGTGACGCCTCCCCATGACGATCCCGGACTTCAGCGGACCGGCGCCGGCGACGACGCCGACGACGCGCTTGTCGTAAGGAGTTTCGCACGGCTCCAGCTCACCGCTGTCGATGAGGGTCATCACCGTGCCGGGTTCCGCGCGTGACGTCTCCTTGACGATGAACTCCTCGGCACAGTCCGCACCCGGGAAGGAAACGTCACCGGTAACGATGACGTTTCCGCGGAAGAACCCCGCGGTCAGACCTGCGACGTGCTCGGCGTAGATACCCGCCCCCGCACTGGCGGGGTTCATCTGGACACCCGAGATCGCGTGACCGCTGCCCAGGCATTCAGCTGATACTCCCGCCGCGTTGCCGCTGGTGTTGACCTGCCTTCCCCAGACGGCGGCGCCGTTCCCCTGCGCTTCCGCGTAGACACCGGGCCCGTTGCCGTCGGGGTTGGTCTGGAGTCCGGCAACGGCGGCACCGCCACCCCGCGCTTCCCCGTAGACGCCGGCGCCACTACTGGTGTCAGTCGTGTCCAGCTGGAACCCCGCGACAGCAGCCACGGAGGAGGAAGTCGACTCGGCATGCAGGGCTTCGCCGCCGGAGGAGGCGAGGACGGCGGGATCGGTACCGGATGTTTTTGCGGTGATCGTGGGCATTGCCTGGACCCTTCATGAAGAAGACGTGTGGACGGCCGGGCGCAGAAGATGAAGGAACTGGGAAAGTCAGCCCTGCGTAAGCACGGGTTTGTCCTGGGGAGGTTCCGGAACCGGCCATTCACAGGTGGCCACACCGTCGAATTGGACGCGTGCCCAGATTGCCCGCTCCTCGTCGTTCGACGACTTCACGCAGAGCCAGAGGCTGACCAGTCCCTGGGGCGTGGGATCGTGCTCGTCCGGTTGCAGTGGAGAGAGGACGACGAAGTCGCCCACCTTGCCTTCACAAGGGAGTTCCTGCTGCCCGAAGGCCGGTCCGAGATTGAATTGATCGAAGCCAGCCACGGGTCACCTCTGCGCTCATCGAGTGAGGGATACGGGATGCGAGTCCGGGCGTTATTCAAGCAGCAGTTCTCTGTTTTCGTGCGCTGACGCGGGTTCGCGTGCTTCCGCACTCACTCATTGGGGTCAAGCGAAGTATTCGGCTTCGCGTCCGGGGAACCCCGCGGTCAGCCGGTGGCGGCGGCTCGGCGGGCGGCGTAGGTGCGGGCCTTGGCTCTGTTGCCGCAGCCCTGCATCGAGCACCAGCGTTTGCTGCGGTTCTTCGAGGTGTCCCAGAACGCCTCGTGGCAGGTGTGCTCCGCGCAGCGCTTCAGCCGGGCCGCGTCCCCGGTGATCGTCAGCGTGCTCCAGGCGAGGGCCAGCTCCGCGATTCCCCTCTCGGTGTCCGCCAGGCCGGGGGCGGGGGCGGGGGTGCCGTTCGCCGTGATGTGCACCGGGAAGCGGGTCAGGGCCTCGTCGGCTGCTGCTGCCGCTTCGGGGTCCGGGGGGTCGCCCACGTGGGTGCCGAGGTGTGCGCGGATGCCGGCTCGCAGGGCGACCGCGGCCTCGTGAAGGGCGGGGGACGGGGTGTCGGCTGTCGGCAGGTCGTGCGTTCTCAGCCAGGCCGCCAGCTCGTCCGGGGTGCTCAGCGTGTCCGTACCGGCGTGGATGTCGAGGGTGTTGGCGAAGTCGGCCACCAGCTCGGCGGCCCGGGGCGGTGCACGCATGCGGGCCACTTTACCGGCTATCGCGTTTGGTGGTAACTTCCTCTCACCGGTAAACGGCTTTGATGGTTAGAGGGGGCGCGTGATGGGTGCAGCCGGAGTGCTGGAGAGCGATCGGCTACGGCCCGGGCGGGACGCCGGGCGCCGCAACACCGCCGTCCTCGTCGCGTTCACCGCCGTGACGAACCTCGCCGACGGCGTCGTGAAGATGGCCCTGCCGCTGCTCGCCGTACGCGCCGGCGGCTCGCCCGCGCAGGTCACCGGGGTGGCGCTGGCCATCTCGCTGCCCTGGCTCCTCGTCGCTCTGCACGCGGGCGTGCTCGTCGACCGCGTCGACCGCCGCCGGCTGCTGTGGATCACCAACGTGCTGCGGCTGCTCGCGATGGTGCCGCTGCTCGCCGCCGCCGCGAGCGGCGATCTGTCCATCGCCCTGCTGGCCGCGGCCGGCGCCGCCATCGGCATCGCCGACGTCGTCGCCTCCACGGCCGCCACCGCCCTCGTTCCCGCCGCCGTGCCGCCCGCCGGGCGGGATAAGGCGAACGCGTGGATGGCCGGGGCGGAGACGGTGTTCAGCGAGTTCGCCGGGCCGTTCGTCGGCGGGCTGCTCATCGCGCTGGGCGCCGGGTACGCGCTGGGGGCGACCTGGGTCGCGTACGCCGCGGCGGCGCTCGTGCTGCTGCTGCTCGTGGGGCGGTTCCGGGCGGGTGCGTCGGGTGCGTCGGGCGCCGGCGGAGCTGACGGCGCCGGCGGAGCTGGCGGGGCTGGCGGGGCCGGCGGGGCCGGGGGCGCTGCCGCGTACGCGGGCGGCGGCCCGGCGGCTGCGCCCGCCACCACCGTCAACGGGCAGATCGCCGAAGGGCTGCGCTACCTCTGGCAGCACCGCCTGCTGCGCTCCCTCTCCCTCATCCTCACCGTGCTCTCCGGCACCTGGGGCGCCTGGCTCGCGCTCATCCCCCTCTACGCCACCCGCGACATGGGCCTGACCCCCGGCGAGTACGGCGTCCTGCTCAGTGCCCTCGGCATCGGCGGGCTCCTCGGCGCCGTCACCGTCACCCGGCTCAACCGTCTCCTGGGCCGCCGCCGCGTGATGCTCGCCGACCTCTTCGGCACCGCCGCGATGGCCGCCGTCCCGGCGCTGACGGCGGACGCGCGCGCCGTCGCCGTGGCGGCGTTCCTCGGCGGGCTCGGCGGCACGCTGTGGACGGTCAACAGCCGCACGGTCATCCAGCGGGCGGTCCCGGACGCGATGCTCGGCCGGTTCAGCTCCGCGAACCGGATGTTCGCCTGGGGCGCGATGCCGCTGGGCGCCGGGTTGGTGGGGCTGCTCGCCGAGCTGGCCGGGCCGCGGGCGGCGTTCGGCTTCTTCGCGGTGGCGTCGGCGCTGACGGTGCCGTTCTTCCTGCGGGCGGCGGCCCGGGGTGCGGACGCGCTGCGCTGAGGGCGTGGGGCGTACGGCAGCCCGCTCAGGAGTTTTTTCCCGCCGGATGTCGAGAACCGGCGCGCGGCTCCGTCCCAGGGATGAACGCGGCCCACAATGGGCCGTACCCCGGCAAGGAGAAGATCATGGCCAAGTACCTGCTGCTCAAGCACTACCGCGGCGCGCCGGCGGCGGTCAACGACGTACCGATGGACCAGTGGAAGCCCGAGGAGGTCACAGCCCACATCCAGTACATGCGCGACTTCGCCGCCCGGCTGGAGACCACCGGCGAGTACGTCGGCGAGCAGGCGCTCTCCCCGGAGGGCACCTTCGTCCGCTACGACGGCGAGGGCCGGCCCCCGGTCACCGACGGGCCGTTCGCGGAGACCAAGGACCTGATCGCCGGCTGGATGGTGATCGACGTCGAGACCTACGACCGCGCGCTGGAACTGGCCGCCGAGCTGTCCGCCGCGCCCGGCGCGGGCGGCAAGCCGATCCACGAGTGGCTGGAGATCCGCCCGGCGTACGGCGAGCAGGCCACGGCCACCGAGTGAACGAGTCACTGCTGCGGGAGCTGGTGCCCGAGGTCATCGGGGTTCTCGTCCGCCGCGGAGCCGACTTCGCGGCGGCCGAGGACGCCGTACAGGACGCCCTGGTCGAGGCCGTATGCGGCGGATCCGACGGCGACGCGCCGCGGGACCCCAAGGCGTGGCTGATCACGGTGGCGTGGCGCAAGTTCCTCGACGCAGTACGGGCCGACACCTCCCGGCGGCGGCGCGAGGAACAGGTCGACGCGGAGCCCGTACCGGAAGGCGGCGGGTCGGTCGACGACACGCTCCAGCTCTACTTCCTGTGCGCGCACCCGTCCCTGACGCCTGCCTCGGCCGTCGCGCTGACGCTGCGCGCGGTCGGCGGCCTGACGACGCGGCAGATCGCGCGGGCGTACCTGGTGCCCGAGGCGACCATGGCCCAGCGGATCAGCAGAGCCAAGCGGACGGTCTCCGGGGTGCGCTTCGACCAGCCCGGGGACCTCGCGACGGTGCTGCGAGTGCTTTACCTGGTCTTCAACGAGGGCTACTCCGGCGACGTCGACCTGTCCGGCGAGGCGATCCGGTTGACGCGGCAACTGGCGGCCGTGACGGGTGGGATGAGCGGGGCCGGGGCCTTGAGCGGTGGTGGCGGGGGCGGGGGTGCGGGCGGTGCCGAGGAGGTCGTGGGGCTGCTGGCGCTCATGCTGCTCCACCACGCGCGGCGGCCGGCGCGTACCGGCCCGGACGGCAGGCTGGTGCCGCTCGCCGAGCAGGACCGCGGGCTGTGGGACACCGGGCTGATCGCCGAGGGCATCGGGATGCTCCAGGCCGCGCTGGCGCGCGACCGCCTGGGCGAGTTCCAGGCGCAGGCGGCGATCGCCGCCCTCCACGCCGACGCCCCGACGGCGGGGGAGACGGACTGGGTACAGATCGTCGAGTGGTACGACGAGCTGGTACGCCTCACCGACAGCCCGGTGGCCCGGCTCAACCGGGCGGTCGCGGTGGGCGAGGCCGACGGCGCGCGGGCGGGGCTGGCGGCGCTGGCGCGGCTCGACCCCTCGCTGCCGCGGTACGCGGCGGTGTCGGCGTACCTGCACGAGCGGGACGGCGACGCCGCGACCGCGGCCCGGCTGTACGCCGAGGCGGCCCGCTCGGCACCGAACATCCCGGAACGCGACCACCTGACCCGCCAGGCGGCGCGGCTCAACGCGCTGCTGCGGGGGTGAAGGACGGCCGGGGCGGGCCGTGGCGCGCCGTTGTCGGTGGGGCGGCCTACCCTTGGGCGGGTGCGAGGGGGGCATGCCATGCGGGGCGGATGCGGCGGGTGGGTACCTGTCGGTCGGGCGTGTCCCGTGCCTACCTCTCCGCGTACGGTGCCAGCGGGTTGCGCAGCGTGCCCACCAACTGCAGTGCCGCCGACGGGTCCGTCAGGTCGACCATCTGCCTGTTGTCCCGCAGCTGCAGCCTGTTGAGGCACGACAGCGCGAACTCCGGCGCGAACAGGTCGTGCCGCTCGAACCGGTCCGCCAGGTCCGGCACCGACGCCCGGTAGTCCCGCGCGCACTCCGCGACCGTGCGCCAGAAGTCCTCCTCGCCCAGCACCCCCGCCTCGTCCAGCAGCGGTGCCAGGAAGCGGAAGAAGCAGTCGAAGACGTCCGTGAAGACCGACAGAAGCTGCATGTCGTCGGGGACCTCCGCGCGGATGCGCTCCGCCGCCGGCGGCAGCGGCAGGTCCGGATCCATGACCACGACCTCCTCCGCGATGTCCTTGAAGACCGCGCGCTGCACCGCCCCCGCCTCGTCGAGGACGAGGATGACGTTCTCGCCGTGCGGCATGAACGCCAGCCCGTACGCGTAGAAGGCGTGCAGCAGCGGCGTCAGGTACGCGTCCAGGTACCGCCGCAGCCACACCTCCGGCGCCAGCCCCGAGCCCTCGATCAGCGCCGCCGCCAGCGGCCGGCCGGCGCGGTCGGTGTGCAGCAGTGCCGCCATCGTCGCCAGCCGCTCGCCCTCGGCGAGCCGCGGCACCGGGCTCTCCCGCCACAGCGCGGCCAGCATCTTGCGGTACGGGGAGCCGGGGGCGGTGGCGGCCTCGTACGCCTCGTGGCGGTAGCCGACCGCGGCCAGTTCGCGCAGGATCACCAGGCCCGTGCCGCGCAGCACCTCGTCCTGGTCGACCAGCCCGGCCACCCAGTCGTTGATCGCCGGCGTGGCCTCCATGTACGCGGCGGAGAGGCCCCGCATGAAGCCCATGTTGAGTACGGACAGCGCGGTCTTGACGTAGTGCCGGCCGGGCGCGGAGGTGTTGAAGAAGGTGCGTATGGACTGCTGCGGCTGGTACGTGTCCGCGCTCTCGCCGAGGTGCACCAGCCGGCGCGAGGCGACCTCGCCCGCGAACGTGACCGACAGCTTGTGCTCCCACTGCCAGGGGTGCGCGGGCATCAGCAGGTAGTCGTCCGGGTCCAGGCCCAGGGCCCTCAGGCGGGCGTCGAAGCCGGTGAGCACGGCGGGGTCCAGCTCCGCGCGCAGCAGCGTGCCGTAGTCGAGGTCTGCGGCGCAGGTGAACGTCGCCCGGTCGCGGTGGGCGGCGAGCCAGACGAGGCGGGTTCGGGCGCCGGTCTCGGGGGCGTACGCGCGGTAGTCGGCGGCGCCCAGGCCCAGGCGGCCGTTGTTGGCGACGAAGCAGGGGTGGCCCTCCGTCATCCCCGCCTCGATCCGCTGGAAGTCCGCGGTCGCGAGGTCCGCGTCCTCGGGGCCGGCGAGCTTGTACGCGGTGCTCGCCAGCGTCGAGGTGATCTCCTCCAGGTACACCGGCAGCACCTCGGCGCTCAGCCCCAGCGGCTCGCGGAGTTCGGCGAAGAACCGCAGCGCGTCGGGCGCCGAGCCGGCGGGCGGGTCGCCGGGGGCGTGGCGGGTGACGGTGCGCGGGTCGACGCGCCAGTGGTCCAGCGCGTAGCGCCGGGCCTCGAAGCGGTACTCGGTGTCCCCGGCCCGTAGCGCGTACGAGCCGACCCCGCGCGGCTCGGGCGTCAGCAGCCGCTCGTGGGTGAACTCCCCGATGGCCTTGGCCAGCAGCCGGCGGGTCGCCTCCGCCCAGCGGTCGGGGGTGAGGTGCTCGGTGGCGGCGGAGGGCGCCGCGGCCCGCGCGGCCGCGAACTGCTCGCGGGTGCAGAAGCTCAGCAGGGCGTCCTTCTCCGGGGGCCCCGGCATCCGCACCCGGCGCGCCACCCGGAAGCCCACGGCCTCGTTCAGCGCGTGCACCGCCGTGTTGCGCGCGTCGGGTTCGACCACGACCCGGCGCACCGCCGGGTCGGCGAACAGCCACTCCATCACCGCCGTGATCACCGCCCGGGTGAAGCCGTGCACGGGGGTGTCGGCGGGGGCGGTGAGGAAGTGCATCCCGATGTCGCCGGCCTCGGCGCCGTAGACGCCGGTCAGCTCGCGGTGCGCCGGGTCGTAGCGCTCGGCGAGGAAGGCGGGGGTGCCGTCGGCGAGGCCGACGCAGGCTTCGTGGTGCGGGTCGGCGGCGATCCGCGCGTACTCCTTCTCGACCTCCTCCGGCGTGCAGTCCTGCATCAGCCAGAACGCGGCCTTCGGATGGGTGACCCAGGTGTGCAGCAGCGGCGCGTCCAGGACCGGGTCCAGGGGGCGCAGGGTGAGTTTCATCAGGCCGGCGCTCCGAACTCCTGGAAAGCGATGGACTTCTCGACCGGGTAGACCTCGCGGCCGGCCATCTCCCGGATGATGCACGAGTTGCGGTACGCGGCCATGCCGAGGTCGGGCGCGGCGAAGCCGTGGGTGTGCAGCTCGGCGTTCTGGACGAAGACCTCGCGGCCCCCGTGGTCGACGGAGTAGTTGCGGGCGACCGCGAAGCGCCCCTGCTCGTCGCGCGCGAGGCGGTCGGCGATGCCGGCCAGGAAGGGCGGTTCCGCGTAGCGGTAGCCGGTGGCGAGCACCAGGCCCTGGGTGGCCAGGTCGAAGTCCCGGCCCTGCTCCTCGTGGCGCAGCCCCAGGGTGTACGTGCCGTCCGCGTACCCGGCGGAGACCAGTGCGGTGTTGGTGAGCAGCCGCGTCGGCACCGGGCCGCGGCGGGACTTGACGTACAGCAGGTCGAAGATGGCGTCGATCAGCTCGGTGTTGATGCCCTTGTAGAGGCCCTTCTGCGCGGGGCCCAGCCGGTCGCGGACGGGGGCGGGCAGCGCGTGGAAGTAGTCGACGTACTCGGGCGAGGTCATCTCCAGCGTCAGCTTGGTGTACTCCAGCGGGAAGAACCTGGGCGAGCGGGTCACCCAGGTGAGCTGGTAGCCGTCGGGCGCCAGGTCCTGGAGCAGGTCGTAGTAGACCTCGGCGGCGCTCTGCCCGCTGCCGACGACCGTCACCGACTCCTTGGCGCGCAGCCGCTCGCGGTGCTCCAGGTACCGGCTGTTGTGGAGGACGTCGCCGCCGAGGCCCCGGCAGGGCTCGGGCACGTACGGCGGCGTGCCGGTGCCCAGCACGAGCCGGCGCCCGCGGTACGTGCCGCGCGGGGTGCGGACGGCGTACGTGCCGTCCACCGGGTCCCGTTCGACGGCCGTGACCTCCTCGCCGAAGCGGACGGACGGGAGTTGGGCGGCGGCCCAGCGGCAGTAGTCGTTGAACTCCTCGCGCAGCGGATAGAAGCTCTCGCGGATGTAGAAGGAGTACAGCCGCCCGGTCTCCTTCAGGTAGTTGAGGAAGGAGTACGGGGACGTGGGGTCGGCCAGCGTGACCAGGTCCGACATGAACGGCGTCTGGAGCGTGCTGCCTTCGATGAACATCCCGGAGTGCCAGTCGAAGTCGGGCTTGCGCTCCAGGAAGACCCCGTCGAGGCCGTCGACCGGCTCGGTCAGGCAGGCCAGGCCCAGGTTGAACGGGCCGAGGCCGACGGCGACGAAGTCGTGGACGCGGCCTTCAGCGGACCGGGACTGCCGGGGCTGCCGGGGCTGCCGGGGCTGGGGAGGATGCGGAGGCTGCGGGGACGTCGGGGACAAGGGATTCTCCGGTGTGGTCGGCGGCGTGCGCGGCTATGAGGTCGAGGACGGCGGCCAGGTCCTCGGTCGTGGTCTCGGGGTTGAGCAGCGTGAACTTCAGGTAGTGCCGGCCGTCGACCTTGGTGCCCGCGACCATCGCGGCGCCGGAGGCGGCCAGCCGTTCGCGGGCGTGCAGGTTGGCGGCGTCGACGAGGGCGGGGTCGACCGGGCCGGGGGCGGCGGTGCCGGCCGGGGCGGCGGGGACGTAGCGGAAGACCAGCGTCGAGAGCTGCGGCCGGACGACGACCTCGAAGCGGGGGTCCTCGTCCAGCAGCCGCCACCCGGCCCCGGCGAGGTCGCAGACCTCGTCGAAGAGCGAGCCGACGCCGTCGGCGCCCATGACGCGCAGCGTCAGCCACAGCTTGAGCGCGTCGAACCTGCGGGTGGTCTGGAGTGACTTGTCGACCTGGTTGGGGATCTGCTCGGCGGCCATGCGCTCGGGGTTGAGGTAGTCGGCGTGGTACGTCGCGTGCCGCAGGGTCGCCCGGTCCCGTACCAGCACGGCCGAGGAACTGACCGGCTGGAAGAAGGACTTGTGGAAGTCGACGGTCACCGAGTCGGCGCGCTCGATGCCGGCGAGCAGGTGCCGGCGGCGGCCCGAGACCAGCAGCCCGCAGCCGTACGCCGCGTCCACGTGCAGCCACACGCCGTACCCGGCGCACAGCCCGGCGACCTGCGCCAGCGGGTCGACGCTGCCGAAGTCGGTGGTGCCGGCGGTGGCGACGACGGCCATGGGGACGAGGCCGTCGCGCTGGAGCTCCGCGAGCGCCGCGGCCAGCGCCGCGGGGCGCATCCGGCGCTCCGCGTCGCACGGCACCTCGACGACGGCCTCCTCGCCGAGGCCGAGCAGCGAGGCGGCCTTCCGGACGCTGAAGTGGCCGTGCGCGGAGGCGAGGACGCGCAGCCGGGGCAGGATCTCGGCGGTGCGCAGATCCGCGCCGTGCTGCTTGCGCACGCCGTCGCACGCCTCCTCGCGGGCGAGCAGCAGGGCGTGCAGGTTGGACTGGGTGCCGCCGGAGGTGAACACCCCGTCCGCGGCCGGGCCGAGGCCGATGCGGGCGGCGGTCCAGTCGACGAGGCGGCGCTCGATGAGGGTGGCGCCGGCGGACTGGTCCCAGGTGTCCAGGGACGAGTTGATCGCGGAGAGCACCGCCTCGCCGAGCACCGCGGGGATGACGACGGGGCAGTTGAGGTGGGCGAGGTAGCGCGGGTGGTGGAAGTAGACGGCGTCGCGCAGGTAGAGCCGGTCCAGTTCGGCCAGGGCGGCATCGGCGTCGCCGAGGGGGAGGTCGAGGTCGACGGCGTCGACGACCGGGGCGAGGGCGGGGGGTGCGATGCCCGTGAACGGGCGGTCTGCATGGGCCAGTCGGGCCGCGATGTGCTCGACGCCTGCGGTGACCGTACGGCGGTAGCTGCCGGCGGTGCGGTCGTTGAGCAGGTGGGACCTCATGGATGCTGTCCTCACGACGGGGGCCAAAAACTTAGGGAAGCCTAACCTAAGTAATTGGTCCTGGGTTTCCCGCCCCCGTCGTTTCGGCCACGTGCCGCCGGCTCACCCCGCCGCGGCCGCGTCGTCGTCGGCCCCCGCCTCGGGCTCGTAGCGGAACTGGTCCTCGGAGGCGCCGCGGCGCCAGTAGCCGGTGAAGGCGACCGCCCGGCGGTCGAACTCCCGCTCCCGTACGAGCTGGCGGCGCAGCTCCCGCACCATCCCCGCCTCGCCCGCGAGCCAGGCGTACGGCGTCCCCGCGGGCAGCTCCGCGGCGCGCAGCGCGTCGACCACGCCGGCGGTGGGGCCGGTGAGCCAGGTGACCTCGGCGTCCGCGGCGGTGTGCAGCTTGATCGCGTCGTCGGCGTGCGGCACCCGGATCCACGCCTTCACCGGCAGCCCGGCGGGCAGCGACTCCAGGATCGCCGCGGCGGCCGGCAGCGCGGTCTCGTCGGCGGCCACGATGACGTGATCCGTGCCCTCGGGCAGCCGGAAGCGCACGGCGGTGTTGTCCGGCACGGCCGGGCCCAGCGCGATGATCCAGTCGCCGGGCTCTGCCCCGCTCGCCCACTGCGCGGCGGGGCCCGCCGGGTCGGTGTGCAGCACGAAGTCGATGTCGACCTCGCCGGGGCGCTGCGCGCGCACCGTGTACGACCGCAGCACGGCCCGTACGCCGGGGTCGAGCGCGCGGTACTCCTCGAACCAGTCCGGGCCCGTGGGCATCACCGGCTCCGCCTGGCCGGGGTGCGGCAGGAACAGCGACAGGCTCTGGTCGCGGCCGCCGGAGGCGAAGCCGTCGAGGCCCCCGGGGCCGCCGGCGCCGTCGTCGCCGAAGGTGATGCGCAGGAGGGTGGGGCTGAGCCGCTCGGTGCGGGCGACGTCGAGGCGGAAGAAGCGGAACGGCTCGGCGGCGGCCGGCTCCTCCGTCTGCGTGGTCGGTTCCGTGGTCACGTCTGCTCACCTTCCTGGCGGGTGCGGGGCCGCGGCCGCGTCCCTGCGTGCGGAAGGGCCGGCGATGCAGATTAGGCTAACCTAACCTAACTCCCGCGCGCAGCCGCCGGATCAGGCCATGCCCCCGTCCCGCCGGACAGCACGCGCCGGCGTCTCTGCCCGGTAAGTGACCATCGCGGCCGGGTGCGTTCCCCTAGCCTGGTGCTCCGTCAGCGTCGACGGGGACGAGGAGCTGCCGCATGGGCCAGGGGTGGGAGGGGCGCTCCCGGCGCGACCGGGTCGTCACGGAGTACGTGGGCACCGCGCTGCGGCGGCGCTTCCGGCCCGCGTTCCTGCGGCTGACGTACCCCGCGCCCGTCGACGAGCAGCAGCCGGTGACCCTCGTGCTCGGGCCGCGCGGCAGCGGCAAGAGCACCCTGCTGCGGCACTTACGGACCGCCTGGGACGACGTCCCCGCGTCCCTCCAGGACGTCGCCGTGCACCGGCAGCGCGGCGCCACCTGCTTCGACGTCCTCGCCGAGGTGGTCTTCGACCTGCACGCCCGCAAGCGCGGCTGGCCCCGGCTCACGTTCCCCTCCTTCGGCGTCCAGGCCGTCGCCGTACGCGCCGACGTGCCGCTGGACAGCCGCAAGGCCGCCGCCCGCGCCATGGTCCGGGCCCTCGCGCCGGCCCCGGCGGACGGCGGCGACGGCGCGTTCCTGGGCCGGCTCGTGGAGGCCGCCGGCATGCTGGGCGTACCGGCGCCGCTGCGGGCGCCCCTGCTGCTCGTGCCGGGCGGCCGGCGGGCCCTGGCGCTCGGCCTCGCGCGGCTGCGCCTCGGCCGGGCGCTGCGCGACTCGCGCCACCGCAGCTACCTGGACTACCTGGTCGACCTGAAGAAGCGGTTCCACGACCCCGCGACCCGGCGCAGCGCGGAACAGGACCTCGCCCGCGCGTTTTTGGACGACCTCTGCCGCGCGTACGGGCGCGGGCACGCCGCCCGCGTCCACGACACCCGCTGCCTCGTGCTCCTCGACAACGCGGAACACCAGCTCGGCGGCGACCTGCTGGAGCTGCTGCTCGACGCGCGCCAGGCCCGGGAGGAGGGCCCGGACGGGCAGCCGCCGCGGCCGGGCGAGCCCGCCGGGCGCACGGACCCGCTCGTCGTCCTCGCCGCCGCGGCCGCCTACCCCAAGGCGCTGAAGAAGCCCGCCCTCGGCTACAAGCCGGAACCCGGCCGGTATCCGGGGTGGTGGGACCCCGAGGACCCCGGCTTCCGGCCCAAGCGGCTCGCCCCCGGGCTCTGCGTCGGCCAGCTGCGCGACCTGCGGCGCGACGAGGTCGAGGCGCAGGCGCTCGAAGTGCTGCGGGCCGACGGTGCGGCCGCCGACAGCACGGCGGCGGACGGCACGGGCGCTGCCGGCGGGGCCGGCCGGCCCGGGGCCGACGACGCCAGCGAACTCCTGCCCGACGCGGGCGTGAAGTGGCTGGGCTGGGCCGCGTACGAGGTGACCCGCGGCCACCCCCTCGCCACCCGCCAGCTCTTCGACGAACTCCTCGCCACCGACGACCGCCAGTCGTGGGAGACCCGCATCCAGCGCGCGCTCGCCCCCGACTCGCCCCTCGTCACCGCCCTGCTGGAGCGCCTGCTGCCCCGCGACGCCCGCGAGACCGGCCTGTGGGACGCCCTGCCGCGCTGCGCCGCCGCCACCGACCTCGCCCGCGCCGTCGCCGCCGGACCGCTGTGGGAGGAGGGCGAGACCGCCCTGCGCAACGCGGTCGGCGCGTTCTCCGGCGACGTCCTGCAGACCATGCACGTACGCACCCGCGACAGCGCAGCCGACGGCCCGTTGCAGACCCTCCACCCGCTGCTGCGGCTGCTCCTCCTGCGCCGCCTGGAGGCCACCGGCGGCTGGCGGCACGCCCACGAGGCGCTGCGCCGCGACGCCGACGAGCGCGGGCTGCCGGAGATCGAGGCGTACCACCGGCTCGCGCTGGAGGACCTGCACGCCGCCGCCCGCTTCCTCAACGACCGCTTCGGCGGCGCGGACGCCACCCGCTGGTGCCGCCTCCTCGTCCGGCTGCGCCGCGCGCCCGTACGCGCCCGCAGCCGCGCGCACGCCCCGCAGGCCGACTCGCCGCAGCAGCGGTACGAGGGACTGCTCGGCTTCCTCAGCACCGACGAGGTCGAGAGCAGGGAGCGCACCGTGACCCGGCTGCTGGTGGCGAGCTGGATGGCCCCGGAGCCCGCCGAGTCGCCCGAGACCGATCACGTCGGCGACCCGTACCGCAACCCGCTCGAAGACCTCTACGGCCAGCTCTACGGCGAGATCAACGCCCGCTTCATGACGCTGGCGTACGGACCCTTCGGCGGCGGCACTCCCGCGCTGCTGGACCAGGCGCGGCAGTACGAGGAGAAGCCCGGTGAGTGAGCGGCGGCTGGGGCGCGGCGGTACGACGCCCTGGGGAGCGGTGGTGCTCGTGGCGCTGGTCGCGGCCGGCGCGCTGGCCTGGTTCCTGCCGCGGACGTTCGGCGGCGACGAGGCGTGCGCCGCCGGGGTCGTGCGGCTCGGCGGCGAGTGCGTGGGCGTCACCGACGGGGCGTACTCCTTCGACGGGGAACTGGACGAGGTCACCCGGCGGATCCGCGAGGAGAACGAGCGCGTCGAGCGCTCCGGCGCGGCGTCGGTGAGCATCGCGTACGTCGAGTCCATGACCCGGGGCGCGGACGGCGCGAGCGCCGGCGGCCGGGCCGACGACCGCGACCCGACCGTCGTCCGCCAGGCGCTGGAGGGCGCGTACCTCGCGCAGCGCGCGCACAACCGGCTCGATGCCGACGACCCGCGGGCGGACGAGGGCCCCTCGCCGAAGGTGCGGCTGCTGCTCGCCAACACCGGGGCGGGCGGGGCGCACTACGAGCGGGTCGTGCGCGACCTGGAGGGCAGGGCGCGCGGCGACGACCACCTGGTCGCCGTCACCGGCCTCGGCCAGAGCGTCGAGTCCACCGTCGCCACGGTGCGGCGGCTGCGCCGCGCCGGGATACCGATGGTCGGGGCGACGGTCGCCGCCGACGAACTGGCCCGCAAGGACCCCGACTTTTTCCGCGTCTCCCAGCCCACCGCCCAGCAGGCCGCCATCGCCGCCCGCGAGCTGGCCGGGCGGCAGCGCGAGGACCCCGGCTACCGCGTCGACCTCGTCAAGGACATCAAGGCGGGGGACACGTACAACAAGGCGCTGCGCGACGGCTTCGAGGCGGCGGCGGCCGAGCGCGGGGTGCGGCTCGCCACCGACGACGGCTACTCCTTCGAGTCCGGCAGCAGCTCGACGGCCAACGCGCTGACGTACATCGCCGACCAGGTCTGCCGCGCCCGCCAGGAGCTGGACGCCGTCTACTTCGCCGCCCGCGGGCGCGCCCTGCGGCAGTTCGTCCAGGCCCTCGCGGACCAGCCCGGGTGCGACCTGGCCGTGGTGTCGGGATCCAGCGCGCTCGGCCTGTACTTCGACTCGCCCGACCTGGAGCGCTGGGGCGCCCAGGGCCTGCGCATACGGTATACGGCCTACGCCCACCCGAGGGCCGGCGACCCCGCCGCCCTCGCGGACTTCGCCGAGCGCTACTGCGCCGACTTCCGCCCCGGGACCCGCCGCGACGCCTGCGCGGCGGGCGACGGGCCGCTGCAGAGCGGGCAGGCGATCATGGGGCACGACGCGATGCTGGCGCTGGTCAGGGCAGTGGAGTTCGCCACGGGGCCGGACGGCGACGACCCCGTGGACGCGGGCGCGGTGCGGCAGATGCTGCTCCAGCTCGGCACCACGAAGGAGGTCCGGGGCCTCAGCGGGCCTATCGGGTTCGACGCGTACGGGAACCCGAAGGACAAGCCGATGGCGTACGTCGAGCTGCAGTGGCGGTCGGGCTTCCGGTACGTCCACAAGGCGGAACTCTGGCCCTGAGCCCCGCCCTTGCCCGGGGCCGCCCGGCCGCCCGGCGCGGCCGGTCGTCCGGGCGGGCGGCTGCCCGTGCGGCTGCGCGGACGTCAGGCCGTGGGCGGCAGGCCCAGCTCGCGGGCGATCAGCATGCGCTGCACCTCGCTGGTCCCCTCGCCGATCTCCAGGATCTTCGAGTCCCGCCACATCCGCGCCACCGGGTACTCGTTCATGAACCCGTACCCGCCGTGGATCTGCGTCGCCTCCCGCGCGTTGTCCACCGCCACCGTCGAGGTGTGCAGCTTCGCCAGCGCCGCCTCCTTCTTGAACGGCTCGCCGTGCACCAGCCTGGATGCCGCGTCCCGCCACGAGAGGCGGGCGGTGTGGGCGCGCAGCTCCATGTCGGCCAGCTTGAACTGGATGGCCTGGTTGCTGCCGATGGGCCGGCCGAAGGCGTGGCGCTGCCCGGCGTACGCCAGCGACTCGTCGACGCAGCCCTGGGCCAGGCCGGTGGCGAGCGCGGCGATGGCGATGCGGCCCTCGTCCAGGATCCGCAGGAACTGGGCGTAGCCGCGGCCGCGTTCGCCCAGCAGGTTCGCGGCCGGGACGCGGACGTCGGAGAAGGACAGCTCGCGGGTGTCGGAGGCGTTCCAGCCGACCTTGGAGTAGGGGGCGGCGACCGTGAAGCCCGGGGTGCCGGACGGGACGATGATCGAGGAGATCTCCGGCTTGCCGGACTCGCTCCTGCCGGTGACGGCGGTGACGGTGACCAGGCCGGTGATGTCCGTGCCGGAGTTGGTGATGAAGCACTTCGTCCCGTTGATCACCCACTCGCCGGTCGCCTCGTCGAGACGCGCGGTGGTGCGCGTACCGCCCGCGTCGGAGCCGCACTCCGGCTCCGTCAGGCCGAACGCGCCCAGCATCTCGCCGGAGCACAGCTTCGGCAGCCAGGTGCGCTTCTGCTCCTCCGTACCGAAGTGGTGGATCGGCATCGCGCCCAGCGAGCAGGCCGCCTCCAGCGTGATCGCCACCGAGGAGTCGACGCGCGCCAGCTCCTCCAGCGCGATGCCGAGCGCCAGGTAGTCGCCGCCCATGCCGCCGTACTCCTCCGGGAACGGCAGCCCGAACAGGCCCATGCCGCCCATCTCGCGCACGATGTCGTACGGGAACTCGTGCCGCTCGTAGTAGTCGCCGATCTTCGGCGCCACCACGTCGTGCGCGAACTCCTCGACCGTGCGGCGGAGCTGCTCCAGCTCGGGGGACAGGCGGTGGTCGAGACTCGGCGTCATCGGGGTCACTCCTTGTGGGAGAGGGCGGTCACGGTGCGGGACGGGCTCGGGCGGCCGAGGCGGTCGGCCATCCAGACGCTGGCGGCGACGAGCGCGTCGAGGTCGACGCCGGTCTCGACGCCGAGGCCCTGCAGCATCCACACGAGGTCTTCGGTGGCGAGGTTGCCGGTCGCGCTCTTGGCGAACGGGCAGCCGCCGAGGCCGCCGGCGGCGGCGTCGACGGTGGTGACGCCGTGCTGCAGCGCGGCGAGGGTGTTGGCCAGGGCCTGGCCGTACGTGTCGTGGAAGTGGACACCGAGCCGGTCGACGCCGAGGCCGGCCGCGGCGAGGGCGTCCAGCAGGGCGCCGACGTGGCCGGGGGTGGCGACGCCGATGGTGTCGCCGAGGCTCAGCTCGTCGCAGCCCATGTCGGCGAGCGCACGGGCGGTGCGCACCACCTGGTCCAGGGGGACCGGGCCCTCCCAGGGGTCGCCGAAGCACATCGAGAGGTAGCCGCGGACGTGCAGCCCCTCCCGCTTGGCCCGCGCGACGACCGGGTCGAACATCGCGAGCGACTCGTCGACGGTCCGGTTGAGGTTGCGCCGGGCGAAGGTCTCGGTGGCGCTGGCGAGGACGGCGACGCGGTCGGCACCGTGGGCGGTGGCGCGCTCCAGGCCGCGGATGTTGGGTACGAGGACGGGGACGTGGACGCCGCCGGGCAGGTCGGTGAGGCGGAGCAGGACCTCCCCGGCGTCGGCGAGCTGGGGGACCCACTTGGGGTGCACGAAGCCGGTCGCCTCGACGGTGGTGAGCCCGGCGGCGGCGAGGCGGTGCACGAAGTCGGCCTTGACGTCGGTGGGGACGATGGCCTTCTCGTTCTGCAGTCCGTCGCGGGGCCCGACCTCGTGGATACGGACCCGGGCGGGCAGCCCGGCGGCGGGCACGCGCATGGGGAGGGAGGAGTGGGTCATCGCGGTTCTTCCTGTCGTTCGCCCTGCGGCTCGTCTTCTGCGCCGCCCTGTGCGTCGTCCGGTACGACGATGGCGAGCACCTGGTCCATGGCCACGGTCCCGCCGGCGACGGCGTCCAGCTCGGCGACGGTGCCGGCGTGCGGGGCGGCGATGACGTGCTCCATCTTCATCGCCTCGACGACGAGCAGGCTCTGCCCGGCGGCGACCCGGTCGCCCACCGCGGCCTTGACGACCGTCACGGTGCCGGGCATGGGCGCGGTCAGCGCGTCCGCCCCGGCGGCGAGGGCCCCGCCGCGCAGGGCGGCGTCGACGGGGTCGTGGGCGACGAGGTGCCAGACGTCGCCGTCGCGCCCGAGCCAGATGCCGTCGGGTGCGGCGGCGCAGGCGAAGCGGTGGGTGACGCCGCCGAGTTCGAGGGTGACGGAGCCGTCGCCGCCGGTGCGGAGGCCGGCCCGTACCGGCTCGCTGCCGTCCCCGGTCCGCACCTCGGCGGCCGGCGTCAGCCCCCGGACCCGTACCTCCACCGGATCCCGCCCGGCCGCGCGGAACCACCGCACCGTCCACGCCGGCGGCCCGCCCGGGCGCCAGCCCGAGGGCTCCGCGAACGGGTCCGTCCAGCCCGCCGGGCCCGCCGGCCGCCGGGCCGCCGACTCCAGCGCCGACTGCGCCAGCAGCGCCGCCGCCGCGTACGCCTCCGGCGGCACCGGGGCCGCCGCCAGGCCCGCCGCGTCGCGGTCCACCAGGCCGGTGTCCAGGTCGCCCGCGGCCACCGCCGGGTGCGCCAGCAGCCGGCGCAGGAAGCCCGTGTTCGTGTCCAGGCCCAGCACGACCGTGTCCGCCAGCGCCGCCCGCAGCCGCCGCAGCGCCGCGGGGCGGTCCGGGCCCCAGGCGACGACCTTCGCCAGCATCGGGTCGTACGCCGTGCCGACCTCGGTGCCCTCGGAGAGCCCCGAGTCGACCCGCACCCCCGGACCCGCCGGCTCGCGCAGCAGCCGCACCCGGCCGGCCGACGGCAGGAAGTCGACCCGCTCGCCGCCGTCGGCGACCCGCGCCGTCTCGGCGTAGATCCGGGCCTCCACGGCGTGCCCCTTCAGCGGCACCTCCCCGGAGGCGAACGGGAGTTGCCCGCCCGCGGCGACCCGGAGCTGCCACTCGACCAGGTCGAGCCCCGTGACCAGCTCCGTGACCGGGTGCTCCACCTGGAGCCGGGTGTTCATCTCCATGAAGTAGTACGCGACCGGGCCCTCGCCGCCGCCGGGCACGATGAACTCCACCGTCCCCGCGCCCTCGTACCCGCAGGAGCGCGCCGCCTCCACGGCCGCCGCGCCCATCGCCGCCCGCGTCGCCTCGTCCAGCAGCGGCGACGGCGCCTCCTCGACGATCTTCTGGTGCCGCCGCTGGAGCGAGCACTCCCGCTCCGCGAGGTGCACCACGTTCCCGTGGCCGTCCGCCAGCACCTGGATCTCGATGTGCCGCGGCCGGTCGATCCACCGCTCCACCAGCAGCGTGTCGTCGCCGAAGGAGCCCCGCGCCTCGCGTCTGGCCCCGGCGATTTCGTCCGCCAGCGCACCCTCGTCCCGGACCAGCCGCATGCCCTTGCCGCCGCCGCCCGCCGAGGGCTTCAGCAGCACCGGCATGCCGATCTCCCGTGCTGCCGCGGCCAGTTCCGCGTCCGTGAGCCCGCTGCCCGTCGAGCCCGGCACCACCGGCACACCCGCCGCCCGTACCGTCTCCTTCGCGCGGATCTTGTCGCCCATCAGCTCGATCGCCGCGGCGGGCGGGCCGACGAAGACCAGCCCGGCGTCCGTGCAGGCGCGCGCGAACTCCGCGTTCTCGGCGAGGAACCCGTACCCCGGGTGCACCGCCTCGGCGCCCGTCTCGCGCGCCGCGCGCAGCAGTTCGGCGACCGACAGGTAACTCTCGATCCGCACGGCGGTGTCGGCCTCGCGCACGTGCCGCGCGTCCGCGTCCGGGTCGGTGAACACCGCCGCGGAGCGGATGCCGAGCGCACGCAGCGTACGGATGACCCGTACGGCGATCTCACCCCTGTTGGCCAGCAGAACGGTCTCGAACATCGCCATCCTCCTCCCCCTCACATCCGGAAGACGCCGAAGCCCTGCGCCGCACTGTCCCTGGCGGGCAGCGGCGCGTGGGCGCAGGCGGTCAGCGCGAGCCCGAGCACCCGGCGGGTGTCCAGCGGGTCGATGACGCCGTCGTCCCACAGGCGGGCGGTCGCGTAGTAGGCGTTGCCCTGCGTCTCGTACTGCTCGCGGACGGGCGCCTTGAACTCCGCCTCCGCCTCGGCCGGCCACTCCTCGCCGCGCGCCTCCAGCTGGTCCCGCTTAACGGTCGCGAGGACCGACGCGGCCTGCTCGCCGCCCATGACGGAGATCTTCGCGTTGGGCCACATCCACAGGAAGCGGGGGGAGTAGGCCCGGCCGCACATCGAGTAGTTGCCGGCGCCGTACGAGCCGCCGATGACGACGGTGAGCTTCGGCACCCGGGTGCAGGCCACCGCGGTCACCATCTTCGCGCCGTGCTTGGCGATGCCGCCGGCCTCGTAGCTGCGGCCGACCATGAAGCCCGAGATGTTCTGGAGGAACAGCAGCGGGATGCCGCGCTGGTCGCACAGCTCGATGAAGTGGGCGCCCTTCTGCGCGGACTCGGAGAACAGGATGCCGTTGTTGGCGACGATGCCGACGGCGTGGCCGTGGATGCGGGCGAAGCCGGTGACGAGCGTCGTGCCGTACTCGGCCTTGAACTCCTGGAAGCGTGAGCCGTCGACGACCCGGGCGATGACCTCGCGCACGTCGTACGGCGTCCGCGAGTCGGCGGGCACGACGCCGTACAGGCCGGCGGGGTCGTGCTTCGGCTCCTGTGCGGCGCGTACGGACCAGGGTGGCGGGCCGGGTTCTGGGAGGGTGTCGACGATGCCGCGGACGATGCGCAGCGCGTGCGGGTCGTCCTCGGCGAGGTGGTCGGTGACGCCGGAGGTGCGGGAGTGGACCTCGCCGCCGCCCAGTTCCTCGGCGGTGACGACCTCGCCGGTGGCGGCCTTCACCAGGGGCGGGCCGCCGAGGAAGATCGTGCCCTGGTCGCGGACGATGACGGCCTCGTCGCTCATCGCCGGGACGTACGCGCCGCCGGCGGTGCAGGAGCCGAGGACGGCGGCGATCTGGGGGATGCCCGCGCCGGACATGCGGGCCTGGTTGTAGAAGATCCGGCCGAAGTGCTCGCGGTCGGGGAAGACCTCGTCCTGCATGGGCAGGAAGGCGCCGCCGGAGTCCACGAGGTAGACGCAGGGCAGCCGGTTCTCCAGGGCGATCTCCTGGGCGCGCAGGTGCTTCTTGACCGTCATCGGGTAGTACGTGCCGCCCTTGACGGTGGCGTCGTTGGCGATGACGACGCAGGCCCTGCCGCTGACCCGGCCGATGCCGGCGATGACGCCGGCGGCCGGCGCGTCGTCGCCGTCGCGGCCGTACATGCCGTCGGCGGCGAGCGGGGCCAGCTCCAGGAACGGCGAACCGGGGTCGAGCAGGCCGTCGACGCGGTCGCGGGGGAGGAGCTTGCCGCGGGCGGTGTGCCGGGCGCGGGCCTTCTCGCCGCCGCCGGCGCGGGCGGCGGCCAGCTTGTCGTACAGTTCGCCGGCGAGCGCGCGGTGGGCCGCCTCGTTCGTCCGCCAGGCGGCGCCGGCGGGGTCGGCGGCGGTCGTCAGCACGGGTGCGTGGTCCACGGGGGCGCGCCCTTCCTCGATGAGCCGTTCGGCCGTACCGGCCGACAAGCAGGTTAGCTGTCGTTAACGCCGTATGCCCAAGGTTAACGCTCACTAACCGGGCTGTCTACAATGGTCCGTATGAGCACCGAGGCCCCCGCGCCCACCAGACGCGAGCAGATCCTGAAGGAGGCCGCGCGCCTCTTCGCGGACCGCGGCTTCCACGGGGTCGGCGTGGACGAGATAGGCGCCGCGGTCGGCATCAGCGGCCCCGGCCTGTACCGGCACTTCGCCGGCAAGGACGCCATGCTCGCGGAGCTGCTGGTCGGCATCAGCGAGCGGCTGCTGGCGGCGGGCCGGGCGCGGGCGGCGGTCCGCGGGGCCGGCCCGGACGCCCCGCTGGACGCGCTGATCAGCGGCCACATCGACTTCGCGCTGGACGACCGGCCGCTGATCATCCTGCACGACCGGGAGCTGGACCGGCTGCGCGACCGGGACCGCAAGCGGGTGCGCCAGTTGCAGCGGCAGTACGCCGAGCTGTGGGTCGACGTCGTACGGGAGGTCTACCCGGCGCTGACGGAGGGCGCGGCCCGTACCGCCGTCCACGCGGTCTTCGGCCTCCTCAACTCCACCCCCCACCTCGGCGCCCGCGGCACCCTCCCCGACCGCGCCGCCACCGCCGCCCTCCTCCACCGGCTCGCCCGCGGCGCCTTCGCGGCGGCACCGCGGCCGAAGCTGTGACGTCCGCCGCGCGGACGCGGCCTGGACAGCCGTGGTGACCCGCAGGTAACTTCAGGGGCACGACGCTGAGCAAGCGCTTAGTCGGAGTTTGCCCCGGGAGGCGAGGACCATGCGGCGGACGGTGTTCAACGAGGACCACGAGGCGTTCCGCGAGACCATCCGGGACTTCATCGCCGCCGAGGTCGTGCCGTACTACCACGACTGGATGGAAGCCGGCGCCGTCCCCCGCGAGCTGTACAAGAAGCTCGGCGAGCTGGGCGTCTTCGGCATCGAGGTGCCCGAGGAGTACGGCGGCGCCGGCGAGCACAGCTTCAAGTTCAACGCCGTCATCAGCGAGGAGTGCGCCCGCGCCGGCGTCTCCTTCGGCGGCTCCTCCGTGCACACCGCCCTCTGCCTGCCCTACCTGCTCAAGTACGGCAGCGAGGAGCAGAAGCACCGCTGGCTGCCCGCCTTCGTCTCCGGCGACATGATGACCGCCATCGCCATGACCGAGCCCGGCACCGGCTCCGACCTCGCCGGCATGAAGACCACCGCGAAGCTCTCCGAGGACGGCACGCACTACGTCCTCAACGGCGCCAAGACCTTCATCACCGGCGGCGTCCAGGCCGACCGCGTCCTGGTCTGCGCCCGCACCGCCCCGCCGACCCCCGAGGACCGCCGCGGCGGCATCTCCATCCTCGTCGTCGACACCGCCTCCGAGGGCTACGCCGTCGGGCGCAAGCTCGACAAGCTGGGGCTGAAGTCCTCCGACACCGCGGAGCTGAGCTTCACCGACGTCAAGGTGCCCGTCGCCGACCTGCTCGGCGAGGAGGGCAAGGCGTTCACGTACCTCACCCACAACCTCCCGCAGGAGCGCCTCGGCATCGCCGTCGGCGCGTACGCCCAGGCCGCCGCCGCCGTGCGGTTCGCGCTGGAGTACGTCAGGGAGCGCACCGTCTTCGGCCGGACCGTGGCGGAGTTCCAGAACACCAAGTTCGTCCTCGCCGACTGCAAGGCCGAGGTCGACGCCATGGAGGCGTACGTCGACCGCGCCCTGGACGCGCACGACGCGGGTGAGCTGGGCGTCGCCGACGCCGCCGCCGTCAAGCTCTTCTGCACCGAGCGCGCCGCCGTCGTCATCGACAAGTGCCTCCAACTGCACGGCGGCTACGGCTACATGAACGAGTACCCCATCTCCCGCCTCTACGCCGACACCCGCGTCACCCGCATCTACGGCGGGACCAGCGAGGTCATGCGCTCCATCGTCGCCAAGTCGATGGGCCTGTAGGGCCGCCGGCTCTGCGAGACTCGCCCCATGGACGACGCCGCACTCACCGAACTGGTCGACCTGCTGGACCTGGAGCAGATCGAACAGGACATCTACCGCGGCCACTCCCGCACCGCCGTCGTCCCGCGGGTCTTCGGCGGGCAGGTCGCCGCGCAGGCGCTCGTCGCCGCCGGCCGCACCGTGCCCGCCGACCGGCCGCCGCACTCGCTGCACGCCTACTTCCTGCGCCCCGGCGACCCCGGCGCCCCCCTCGTCTACACCGTCGACCGCATCCGCGACGGCCGCTCCTTCACCACCCGCCGCGTCGTCGCCGTCCAGCACGGCCAGCCGGTCTTCAACCTCTCCGCCTCCTTCCAGGTCCACGAGGAGGGCCTGGAGCACCAGGTGCCCATGCCGCCGGCGCCGGACCCGGAGAAGCTGCCGACCGCAGAGGAGGCGATGCCGCGCTACGCCGTCAACTTCCTCGACCCCGCCCTCGCCCGCCGGATGCTGGAGGCGCGCGCCGCGGTCGACCTGCGCTACGCCGCGCCGCCGCCGTGGGGCGGCGAGGCAGGGGTGCCGCGGGAGCCGCGCTCGCAGGTGTGGTTCCGCACGAACGGCCGGCTCACCGGCGCCATCGACACCCCGCTGCTGCACGTCTGCCTCATGACGTACGTCTCGGACATGACCCTGCTCGACTCCGTGCTGCTCGCGCACGGCCGCGGCGGCTGGGCCGTCGGCGACGTCGTCGGCGCCAGCCTGGACCACGCGATGTGGTTCCACCGGCCGTTCCGGGCGGACGAGTGGCTGCTGTACGACCAGGAGTCGCCGACGTCGCAGGGCGGGCGGGGGCTGAGCACCGGCCGGATCTTCACCCGCGACGGGCGGCTGGCGGCGTCGGTGATCCAGGAGGGCGTGATCCGGGTCCCGCGCGCCTGACCGGCGTACGGCACCGGGCCCCGTCCGCTACGGCAGCTCCAGCCCCGCCGCGGCCAGCAGGTACGCCGTCATCAGGGGGTACGCCCCCGGGTCCGCCACGTGGTCGTCCAGCGGCACCGCCACCGCGAGCGTGCCCTCGGCCTCGCCGAGGAACAGCGCCGGGTCGTTGCAGTCCGCGTACCCCACGGCGTGCACGCCGCGCTGCGCCGCGCCGCCCGCCCAGCCGTGGTCGGCGACCACCAGGTCCGGCAGCGGCTCGCCGGCCCGCTCCAGCGCGTCGAGGATCAGCCGCACCGGCTGCGGCGCGTGGGTGTGCCACAGCGTCGCGCCCCGCTCCAGCACGGCCACGTCGCAGAACTGCTGCACGTTGCCGTACGAGCCGTCGTCGCCCTCGCCCGTCCGCAGGCCCGGCGGCACCGTGACGATGTCGCAGCCCGCCGCGCGCAGCGCCGCCGCCGTCCTGCTGTGCACCTCCAGCAGCCCGCCGGGGTGGCCGGTCGCCACCAGCACCCGGTGCCGGCCCTCGGCGGCCTTGCGCAGCTCGGCCGCCATCCGGTCCAGGCCGTCCACGGTCAGCTCCGGGTCGATGGTGTCCTGGCCGTGGGTGTGCGCGGGGTCGGCGACGACCCCGACGCGCTCGGCCATGACGGCCAGCACGTCGCGCTCGTCGGTCCAGCGGTCGCCGAGGTCGAGGCCGAGCCAGAAGCGCAGGTTGCCCTGGCTCAGCTCGCGGTAGTGGCGCAGGTTTCCCTCGCGGGGCGTGGCGACGTCGCCCGCGATCCGGGTGCGTACGAGGTGGTCGACGAGGGCGGGGCGGCTGGGTGCGTCAGGCAGGGACATGAGGGCCATGGTGTCATTGTCACCCGGACACATGTGCGGGGGCGCAGGTGTCCATTCTGTACAGCGCCCCCCGCGCTGCGCTGCGCTTATCGTCGAGGGCATGAGCAGCACCGGCACCCCTCGCGGCCCCGTCGACTCCTCCCGCGTCCCGCGCTACGCGGGCCCCGCCACGTTCGCCCGCCTGCCCCGCCTGGACGAGGTGGGGCGCACGGACGTCGCCGTCGTCGGCGTCCCCTTCGACAGCGGCGTCTCCTACCGCCCCGGCGCCCGCTTCGGCGGCAACGCGATCCGCGAGGCGTCCCGGCTCCTGCGCCCCTACAACCCGGCGCAGGACGCCGCGCCCTTCGCGCTGGCCCAGGTCGCGGACGCGGGCGACATCGCGGTCAACCCGTTCGACATCGGCGAGGCGGTGGCCACCGTCGAGGGCGCGGCCGACGAACTGCTGGCGACCGGCGCCCGGCTGATGACCCTCGGCGGCGACCACACCATCGCGCTGCCGCTGCTGCGCGCGGTCGCCCGGCGGCACGGGCCGGTCGCCCTGCTGCACTTCGACGCGCACCTGGACACCTGGGACACCTACTTCGGTGCCGCGTACACCCACGGCACGCCGTTCCGGCGCGCGGTGGAGGAGGGCGTGGTGGACACCTCGGCGCTCTCGCACGTCGGCATCCGCGGTCCGCTCTACGGGCGCAAGGACCTGGACGACGACGAGAAGATGGGCTTCGGCATCGTCACCTCGGCGGACGTGATGCGCCGCGGCGTCGACGAGGTCGCCGACCAGCTGCGGCAGCGGATCGGGGACCGGCCGCTGTACGTGTCCGTCGACATCGACGTCCTGGACCCGGCGCACGCCCCGGGCACCGGCACCCCGGAGGCCGGCGGGCTCACCTCGCGCGAGCTGCTGGAGATCCTGCGCGGGCTGGCGGGCTGCCGGCTGGTCTCGGCGGACCTGGTGGAGGTGGCGCCGGCGTACGACCACGCGGAGATCACGTCGGTGGCGGCGTCGCACACGGCGTACGAGCTGACGACGCTGATGGCGCGGCAGCTCGCCGACGAGGCACAGCTTGCTGACGGGGCAGCCAGCGGGAGCGCGCCGGAGTAGCCGCGGAGCGGGGGGACGGGGGAGGGGCACGACGGATCAGGCGCCGCCACGCCTGATCCTCTGATGCTGTGTGCGCCGGGGAGTCCGTCAGAACTCGTCGGCCAGCCGCTCCAGTATCCGCATGCTGCCCGCGTGGGTCTCGGCCGTGGCGCAGAGCCGGTCCATGACCAGCTTGTAGTTCTCCACCTCGTCCGGCTTGTCCAGGTAGAGCGCGCTGGTGAGCTGCTCCAGGTAGACGACGTCGGGCAGGTCGGGCTCGGTGAAGCGCATGATGTGTATCGGCCCGCCGGCCGCCGCGAGGCCGCCGATGTCGAAGGGGGCGATCTGGATCGTGATGTTCTTCCGGCTGCCCATCTCCAGCAGGTGCCTGACCTGGCCCCGCATCACGTCCGGCCCGCCGAGCGGGCGGCGCAGCGCGGCCTCGTCCACGACGACCCACAGCTTCGGCGCGTCCGGCCGGTCCAGCACCTGCTGGCGCCGCAGCCGCACGTCGACCTTGCGCTGGATCTCCTGCTCGGGCGCGCCCGCGTTGGCCAGCAGCGTGACGGCGCGGGCGTAGTCCGCGGTCTGCAGCAGGCCGGGGACGAACTGGACCTGGTAGTTACGGATCAGCCCCGCGGCCTCCTCGAGGCCGAGCAGCGTCTCGAACCAGCCCGGCAGCACGTCGCCGTACTTCTGCCACCAGCCCGGGGAGCTGGCGCGGCGGGCGAGGGCCAGGAACTCGGAGCGCTCCTGCTCGTCCGTGACGCCGTAGAGGGTGAGGAGGTCGGAGACGTCGCGCTCCTTGTACCCCACCCGGCCGAGCTCCAGGCGGCTGATCTTGGCGTGCGACGCCCGGATCGCATCACCGGCTGCCTCACGGGAGACGCCGGCGGCCTCCCGGAGCCGACGCAGGTGAGTGCCCAGCAGAATGCGAAGAACCGTGGGCCCTCCATGCTGCTGAGAGAGTGCCCTGCGTACCGATGACGTCTGCTCCGGTGACGCTGACATCTGGCCTGCCCCTGTCCCGCGGTGTGTGAATCGACCGCTCAGTCTCTCACTGTGGAGGGTTCGGTGTACAGCTACTACGGAGTTCAACCAGGGCCTCTAGCCGCGCCGTTGACGATCAGATCGTCGAACTGGCCGTCCTTCGCGCCGAGCAGGAAGGCGGTGATCTCCGCCTGCGTGTAGATGAGTGCCGGTCCGCCCGGATCGCGTGAGTTGCGCATGGCGATGTCCCCGCCGGGGAGTCCGGCGACCTCCACGCACTCGCCGTTCGGATTGCTGAAGCGGCTCTTCCGCCAGGTGATTCCGGCGAGTTGATCCGCCGGTACACCGTTCGTGACCTGCTGCATCCTGTCTCCTTCTGTGATCGCGACACCAATGTACGTGCACCTGTTCTTGCGAATGAAATTGCATCCGTACTTGCAGCGGCAAGTGCACATCGATCACTATGGCATCGCAACCTGTTTCATCAACGTGCACGTGAGACTGGGGAGTTGGAGATGACCGCACCGGCTGATGGGTGGGTGACTGCCTCCGAGTTCGCAGCGTGCACGCTCGAAGACGACCCCAGGTCCATAGCCATAGCCCGCAACGTCGCCCGGGCGACGCTGCGCGGGTGGCTGCTGGACGACCTCGTCGACGACGTCGCCGCCGTCGCCTCCGAGCTCGTGGCCAACGCGCTGCGGCACGGCGTCTGCGAACCGTCCTGGAGCCAGGCCCCCCACCCCGTCGTCCTCAGCCTGCTGCGCCGCGGCCCGGAGGTCGTGTGCGCGGTCTTCGACCCCGGGACCGGTGTCCCGCGGGTGTGCGTCGCCGACCCGTTCGCGGAGTCCGGCCGCGGGATGCGGATCGTGGAGTGCCTCAGCGACAGCTGGGGCTGGAGCGAGCCGGGCCCGTACGGCAAGGCCGTCTGGGCCCGCTTCTCCGAGGGCGGCAGAGCCGCGGCACCGGCGGAGGAACACGGCGTCGAACAGCCCCTCACCCGGTTACTGGTACTGATCGAGGTGCTCACCGGCAGCAGCCCGCCCCAGTTGCAGGCGGTCGCCTGACCTGCGCCCGCGCGCCCGCGGCCGGCCGCGGGCAACATTCCGTACGCACCCGAGAAACAAAACCCGGCCCCCGTAGGTTGTCGATCCTGGACCAGGACCATCGACACTGAGGCGGAGGCGGCCGGTGGCGGAACCATCGGGGAAGATCCCTGCGGCACGGACCCCAGCGGACGAGACCCCACCGGAGCGGACGCCTACGGGGAACGGACCCGACGGCTGGGCACGGCGGCTCGTCCGGCACTGTCTGCGCTACCGCCGCAACGTCCTGCTCTCCCTGGGCGCCTCGCTCGGCGGGATGGGCATCATGGCCCTCGTTCCGCTCATCCCCAAGCTGATCATCGACGACGTGATCGTCTCCGGCGACCGGCCGCTCGCGCCCTGGGCCGCCCTCATGGTCCTCGCCGCCCTCGCCGTCTACGGCCTCACCTACGTCCGGCGCTACTACGGCGGCCGGCTCGCCCTCGACGTGCAGCACGACCTGCGCACCGAGATGTACGACGCGATCGTCCGGCTCGACGGCCGCCGCCAGGACGAGCTGTCCACCGGCCAGGTCGTCGGCCGCGGCACCACCGACCTCCAGCTCGTCCAGGGCCTGCTCTTCATGATCCCGATGATGATCGGGAACGTGCTGCTCTTCGCGGTCTCCCTGGTCGTCATGCTCGTGCTGTCGCCCACGCTCACCCTCGTCGCCCTCGGCGTCGCCCCCGCCCTCTGGTTCATCGCGAACCGCAGCCGCACCCGCCTGTTCCCCGCCACCTGGTACGCCCAGCAGCAGGCCGGCACCGTCGCCTCCGTCGTGGACGGCGCCGTCGGCGGCGTCCGCGTCGTCAAGGGCTTCGGCCAGGAGGGGCAGGAGACCGGCAAGCTCCGCGCCATCAGCCGCAAGCTCTACGCGGCCCGGCTGCGCACCGTCCGGATGAACGCCCGCTACACCCCCGCCCTCCAGGCCGTCCCCTCGCTCGGCCAGGTCGGCATGCTCGCGCTCGGCGGCTGGATGGCCACCCGGGGGCAGATCACCCTGGGCACCTTCGTCGCCTTCTCCACCTACCTCGCGCAGCTCGTCGGCCCGGTCCGGATGCTCGCGATGATGCTCACCGTCGGCCAGCAGGCCCGCGCGGGCGTGGAGCGGGTCTACGAGCTGATCGACACGGAGCCGGAGCTGTCCGACCGGCCCGGCGCCCACGAGCTGCCCGCCGACGCCCCCGCCGACGTCGAGTTCGACGGCGTCACCTTCGGCTACGACCCCGACCACCCGGTGCTGGACCGGCTGACGCTGCGCGTCGAGCCCGGCGAGACGATGGCCGTCGTCGGCGCCTCCGGCAGCGGCAAGTCGACGCTGTCGATGCTGATACCGCGCTACTACGACGTCGCGCCCGGCGGCGGCGCCGTCCGCATCGGCGGCCACGACGTACGCGACCTGACCCTGCCCTCGCTGCGCGCGGCCATCGGGCTCGTACCCGAGAACAGCTTCCTGTTCTCCGAGTCCGTCCGGGACAACATCGCCTACGGCAACCCCGACGCCACCGACGAGGAGATCCGCGCCGCCGCCCGCGCCGCGCAGGCCGACGGCTTCATCACCGCGCTGGGCAACGGCACCGGCCCCGACGGCGGTGCCGGCGGCACGGGCGCGGGACTGCCCGAGGGCTACGACACCGTCGTCGGCGAGCAGGGCATGACCCTCTCCGGCGGCCAGCGCCAGCGCATCGCGCTGGCCCGCGCCATCCTCACCGACCCCCGGCTGCTGCTCCTGGACGACGCCACCTCCGCGGTCGACGCCCGCGTCGAGCACGAGATCCACGAGGCGCTCAAGAGCGTCATGGCCGGCCGCACCACGCTGCTCATCGCCCACCGCCAGTCCACGCTGGCGCTCGCCGACCGCATCGCCGTCCTCGACGGCGGCCGGCTCGTCGACGTCGGCACGCACGAGGAGCTGCAGGCCCGCTGCGCCCTCTACCGCCGGCTGCTGACCGACCCGGACGAGCTGGCGGACCGCGAGCGCGACCCGGCAGGACAGGTCGCCGCGGACACCCACGCGAGCGTCGACGGGATCACCCCCGGCCTGTGGGTGCGTACGGAAGCGGGCGAGAAGAGCGCCGAGGGCGGCGGCAACACCACGGCCTCCGCCGGCGACCCCTCCGGCTTCGCCGGCATGCTCGCCGGCTCGCCCGGCAGCCCCGAGCTGCTGGCCAAGGTCGCCGCGCTGCCGCCCGCCACCGACACCCCCGACGTGGACGAGGACCGCGCCGAGGCGCCGGAGGCGACGTACGGCCTGCGCCGCCTGCTGCGCGGCTTCGGCGCACCGCTCGCCGTGGCGCTGCTCTTCGTCGCCGGCGACGCGATCGCCGGGCTGCTGCTGCCCGTCCTCATCCGGCACGGCATCGACGACGGGGTGCAGCGGCTCTCCCTCGGCGCCGTGTGGACCGCCGCGGGCCTCGCGCTGGCCGTGGTGCTCGGCCAGTGGGCCGCCCAGGTCGGCGCCACCCGGCTCACCGGCCGCACCGGCGAGCGCGTGCTCTACGCGCTGCGCGTCAAGATCTTCGCCCAGCTCCAGCGGCTCGGCCTCGACTACTACGAGCGCCACCTCACCGGCAAGATCATGACCCGGATGACCACGGACGTGGACGCCCTGTCCACCTTCCTGCAGACCGGCCTGGTCACCGCCGTCGTCTCGCTGCTCACCTTCTTCGGCATCCTGGTCGCGCTGCTGGTCATCGACCTCCAGCTGGCCCTGATCGTCTTCGCCACCCTGCCGCCGCTGATCGCCGGCACGTTCTTCTTCCGCCGGCAGAGCGTCAAGGCGTACGAGCTGGCGCGCGAGCGCGTCAGCGTCGTCAACGGCGACCTCCAGGAGTCCGTCGCCGGCCTGCGCATCGTGCAGGCGTTCCGCCGCGAGGACGGCGGCGCCGCCCGGTTCGCCGAGCGCAGCGACGGCTACCGCAGGGCCCGGGTGCGCGGGCAGTGGCTCATCTCGGTGTACTTCCCGTTCGTGCAGCTCCTCGCCTCCTTCGCGACCGTCGGCGTGCTGTGGGTCGGCTCGGACCGGGTGGCCGCCGGCACGCTCACCGCCGGCGCGCTCGTGGCGTACCTGCTCTACATCGACCTGTTCTTCGCGCCCGTGCAGCAGCTCTCCCAGGTCTTCGACGGCTACCAGCAGGCGGCCGTCGCGCTCGGCCGCATCCGGGAGCTCCTGCACGAGAAGCCCTCCACCCCGCCGGCCGCCGAGCCGCGGCCGGTCGGGAAGCTGAGCGGCGAGATCGCCTTCGACGACGTGCACTTCGCGTACGACGGGCAGGCCGCCGGCGCCGCCGAGGCCGCGCTGACCGGGCTGGACCTGACGATCCCCGCCGGGCAGACCGTGGCGTTCGTCGGCGAGACCGGCGCCGGGAAGTCGACGCTGGTCAAGCTCGCCGCCCGGTTCTACGACCCGACCCGCGGCGCCGTCCGCGTCGACGGCACGGACCTGCGCGAGCTGGACCTCACCGGCTACCGCCACCGCCTCGGCGTCGTCCCCCAGGAGTCGTTCCTCTTCTCCGGCACCGTGCGCGACGCCATCGCCTACGGCCGCCCCGACGCCTCCGACGCCCGGGTCGAGGCCGCCGCGCGGGCCGTCGGCGCGCACGACATGATCGCGTCGCTGTCCGGCGGCTACCTCCACGAGGTCGCCGAGCGGGGCCGCAACCTCTCCGCCGGCCAGCGCCAGCTCATCGCCCTGGCCCGGGCCGAGCTGGTCGACCCCGACATCCTGCTCCTCGACGAGGCCACCGCCGCGCTGGACCTGGCCACCGAGGCCGCGGTCAACAGCGCCACGGACCGGCTCGCGGGCCGCCGGACGACCCTCGTCGTCGCCCACCGCCTGACGACGGCCGCCCGCGCCGACCGCGTCGTGGTCCTCGACCACGGCCGCGTCGCGGAGGACGGGACGCACGAGGAGCTGCTCGCCCGCGGCGGCCGGTACGCGGAGCTGTGGCGTACCTACGCGGGCTCGGTGGCACCCGCGGCGGCGTAGCGCGCGACCCGGCGGGCTCCCGCGACCCCGCGACTCCGTGACCGGGGCGCGGAGCGCGGGGCCGCGGGGGTCGCGCGGGCACCGGCGTTCGGGCGGGTCGTGCCGCCGCACCGTCGACGGTCTGGTCGTACGCGGTCGTGAGGCGTTAGGTTCCCCAGGTCATCGTGAACTTGGGGAGGGAAGATGCGCAGGACGCTCGGATGGCTGCTGAGTCTGGCGGTGCTCACCGGCACGGTGGGGCTGGGCAGTTCACCGGTCGGTGCCGCCACCGCGGACGAGGCCGACATCAAGGACCGGCTCCTCTCGATCAAGGGCATGAGCCTGATCGAGGAGAAGCCGGTCGACGGCTACCGCTACTTCGTACTGAACTACACCCAGCCGGTCGACCACCGGAAGCCGAACGGCCGGACCTTCCAGCAGCGGCTCACCGTGCTGCACAAGGACACCGACCGGCCCACGGTCTTCTCCACCGGCGGCTACAACGTCTCCACCACGCCGTCGCGCAGCGAGCCCACGTTGATCGTGGACGGCAACCAGGTGTCCATGGAGTACCGCTTCTTCACCCCCTCCCGGCCCGATCCCGCGGACTGGAAGAAGCTCGACATCTGGCAGGCCGCCAGCGACCAGCACCGCATCTTCCGGGCGCTCGACGACATCTACGACGAGAACTGGCTGGCCACCGGCGGCAGCAAGGGCGGCATGACCGCCACGTACTACGAGCGCTTCTACCCGCGCGACATGGACGGCGTCGTCGCCTACGTGGCGCCGAACGACGTCGTGAACAAGGAGGACGCGGCGTACGACCGGTTCTTCGAGCGGGTCGGGACGAAGGAGTGCCGCGACGCGCTCAACGCCGTGCAGCGCGAGGCGCTGGTGCGGCGGGAGGCGCTGTCGGAGAAGTACGCGGCGTGGGCCGCCGAGTCGGGCGCGACCTTCACCACGATCGGCAGCCTGGACAAGGCGTACGAGGCGACCGTGCTCGACCTCGTCTGGGGCTTCTGGCAGTACAGCTCGGCCGCCGACTGCGCCGACGTGCCGGACGCCGCCACCGTCTCCGACCAGGAGCTGTACGACTACGTCGACGCCATCGCCGGCTGGTCCTTCTACTCCGACCAGGGGCTCGAGCCGTACACGCCGTACTACTACCAGGCGGGCACCGAGCTGGGTGCGCCCACCATCCAGCTGCCGCACCTGAAGGACCTGAGCCGCTACGGCTACCAGCCGCCGCGGAACTTCGTGCCGCGCGACATCGACATGCGCTTCAAGCCCTCGGTGATGAACGACGTCGACAGGTGGGTGCGCAAGAACGCCGACGGGATGCTCTTCGTCTACGGCCAGAACGACCCGTGGGGCGCCGAGCCGTTCCGCCTCGGCAAGGGCGCGCGCGACTCGTACGTCTACACCGCGCCCGGCGCGAACCACGGTGCGCGGGTCAGCCAGCTGCCGGAGGCCGAGCGCGCCAACGCCACCGAGCGGATCCTCGACTGGGCCGGTGTCGGGGCCGAGGCCGGCTCGACGAAGGCCAGGCCGCTGGCGGCGTACGACAGCGGGCTGGACAAGGTGACGAAGCAGGAGCTGCGGGAGCAGTCGCTCCGGCCGTGAGCCGGAACCGCTGAGCCGCACGGGGCCGCGCCCGCGGGTGTCACCCCCCGCGGGCGCGGCCGTGCGTGCCTCCGGGGGCGTGGGCGTACGGGACGGGCGGCGTGCGGTTCAGCCGCCGACCCGCTCCTTCCACTCACGCTGCAGGAGCCGCACCGCCTCCCGGATCGCCGGCCGCCGCGCGGCGCCCGTACGCCACAGCGCGTACACCTGCCGCACCGGCACCGGCTCCAGCCGCACCGCGACCACCCCCGCCGGCAGCGGGCCGCGGCCCAGCCGCGGCACCAGCGCGATGCCCAGGCCGGCCGCGACCAGCGCGAGCTGCGAGGCGTACTCGGCGACCTGGTAGGCGAGATCCGGCTCGTGGCCCGTGGTGCGCAGGGTGCGCACGAGCCAGTCGTGACACGTCGAGCCCGGCGGCTGGCAGATCCAGCGCTCGCCCACGAGATCCGCGCGGACGATCTCGTTCCGCCGGGCGAAGGGGTGGTCGGCCGGGACGCAGATGTCGCACAGGTCGTCGCCGATGGGCGCCAGCTCCATGCCCTCCGGGGTGGGCAGCGGCGCGATGTCCCAGTCGTGGGCGACGGCGAGGTCGGCCACGCCTCGGGTGACCAGGCCGGCGGAGAGGTGCGGGTCGGACTCCAGCATGCGGGTGTCGAGCGCGGGGTGCTCCGCGGCGAGCGCGGCCAGCGCCGCGGGCAGCAGGCCCCGGGCCGCGGTCGCGAAGCAGGCCACCGTCAGCCGTCCCGTGGGCCGGCCGCGGCGCTCCTCCAGCGTGGTCTCGGCCTCCTCGACGAGGGCGAGCAACTGCTCCGCCGTGGCGGCGAGGTGCTGGGCGGCGTCGGTCAGCGCCACCCCCCGGCCGCGGCGCTCCAGCAGCGGCGTGCGGGTCTCGCGCTCCAGCTTGGCGATCTGCTGGGAGACGGCGGACGGGGTGTAGCCGAGGGCCGCCGCGGCGGAGCCGACCGAGCCGTGGACGGCGACGGCGTGCAGCGCGCGGAGCCGGGACAGATCGAGCATGGCCACTCCCTGGTTTCAGCGTTCCTACATCCAATCATGAAGCAATACGTGCTGGTGCTTCATGGTTGGCCGGGCGGATCCTGGGGGCATGCGCCCGCTGCACATCGCACTCGCCGTCCTCGTCGCCTTCCTCTGGGGCGCGAACTTCGTCGTCATCGACGTGGGCCTCGACCACTTCCCGCCGCTGCTGTTCACCGCGCTGCGCTTCCTGGTGGCGGCGCTGCCCGCGGTGTTCTTCGTCGGCCGGCCGCAGGTGGCGTTCACATGGATCCTGGCGGTCGGGCTCGCGCTGGGGGTGGCGAAGTTCGGGCTGCTCTTCATCGGCATGGAGCGGGGGATGCCGGCGGGGCTGTCGTCGCTGGTGTTGCAGATCCAGGCGGTGTTCACCGCGGGCATCGCCGCGGTGGTGCTGGGGGAGCGGCCGGGTCGGGTCCGGCTGGCCGGAATGGGGGTGGCGCTGGGCGGGGTGGCGCTGGCGGCCGTGGACGAGGGGGGCTCGGGGCCCCTGGGGGCGTTCGCGATCGTGCTCGCGGCCGCCTTCAGCTGGGGTGTCGCGAACGTCGCCATGCGCAAGGCCGCGCCGCCGGACGCGCTGCGCTTCATGGTGTGGGTCTCCTGCGTACCCGTGCTGCCGCTGCTCGCGCTGTCGCTGCTCTTCGAGGGGGCGGAGCGGGACCTGGACGCGCTGCGGTCCCTGGACTGGGCGGGCGTCGGCGCGGTCGTCTTCATCGCCTGGGTCGCCACGATCCTCGGCTTCGGGGTGTGGGGGTACCTGCTGCGCACGTACGACGCCTCGACGGTGGCGCCGTTCTCGCTGCTGGTGCCGGTCGCCGGGATGTCCTCGGCGGCGGTGTTCCTGGGCGAGGAGATATCGGGGCTGCGCTGGGTGGCGGCACTGCTGCTGGTCGGCGGGGTGGCCGTGACGTCGCTGGGCGGCGGGCGGCGCGGCGGCAGGTCCGCCGGTGGGCGGAAAGCCGGCCGGCGGGGCGGCACCGTTCCGAGGTCCCCCGCCGTACCGGCAGCACTGGGCGGAGCTAGCGCACCACCGTCTGGATCTCCTTGACGGTCACCGGGATCTCGGTGGTCGACTGGCCGTCGGGGAAGTCCTCGTGCACGGGCGTCCCGTCCGGGCTCTCGGTCGGGTTCCAGGCGACGCTCCAGGTGAGCGAGGCCTCCAGCTCGTACGTGTCCTCACCGGAGGACTTCCGGTACGTGATGTTGCACCCGGCGTCCTCGGTGTCCACGGCGAAGCCGCCGCCCTTGCGCACCAGGTCGTACTCGCAGACGTTCGGTTCCGCGAACTCCGTGCCGGCCTCCAGCCGCAGCCGCTGCGGGGTCGCGACGGTGGTGGCGGCGATCCGGCCCGTGCCGGGCGGGTCGATGTACGCGGTGACCCAGACCCGCTGCAACTGGGCCGGGTCGAGCACCGCGTGCGTCTCCAGGTTCACGACCTGCCGGTCGGGGTTGGGCTTCAGGTCCACCGGCGGGGCGGGCAGCTTCGTCTCGTTGTACGCGAGCGCGGCCAGGGTCTCCGGGTCGATCACGTCGGTGTTCGGCTCCGCGGGCTCCTCGGGGCCGACGAACATAAAGGACTTCGTCGCCGGGCAGGCCTCGGCCGTCACGCCGTCGTTCTGGTAGACCAGCTCCCACCAGAGCCCTTCCTTGTCCTTGCGGAGGTCGAAGGTGCTGTCGTCGGTGACGAGTTCGGAGATGGCGGAAGTCGCGTTGTGCTCGGCGTTGTAGGTCTCGTGGACGTAGTCGTCCATCTGGTCCGGCGTGTAGCGCGGCTCGTACCAGCACACCGGGGGCGACCAGCTGCCGCCGATCGGCGTCATGGGCGAGGTCTCGCCGGAGCCCGGGCTGCTGGCGCTGAACTCCACCCGGGAGCCGATCTGGTCGGAGCCGCCCTGGCCCGTCCCGTCGCCCGCCGCCGCCGGCCCCGCCGCCGCGAGGGCCAGGGCCGCGCCGGCTATGGACACCGCCGCCGTACGCCGTGTGCTCAGGAGGTTCGGCACTGCGCTGCTCCCTGTTCGTCGGACTCGTGCACCATCTGCCAGCGGCCGTCCGCCGTCTTGCGCATGGTCGAGACGTGCCGGATGAAGTCGTCGGGGCCCGGCTCGGTCTTCAACACCTTGCCGGAGTCGGCGATCTTCGCGTACGAGTTCGTCTGGTCCTCGCAGTACTCGACGGTCGCGACGCCGCCCTTCTGCGAGGTGACTTCGCGGTCGTAGTAGCGCACGGTGCCGGTCACCGTCCTGCCGTCCGCGACGAACTCCTCGATGCCCGCGCGCCAGCCCTGGAGGGCGTTGCCGCCGAGGTACTTCTCCAGGAGGTCCAGGCGCGGGTCCTGCTTCGCGTAGCCGAGGCGTATCGACTGCACGGCATAGCCGTGGTCGCGCAGGATCACGTCCTCGGTGCCGTCGCCCGTCGGCTCGCTCTCCACCTCGACCTCGACGTCCTCGGGGAAGTCGAACTTCGGCGCGTCGGCGTCGCCGTCCGCGGCCGGGGACGGCGAGGCGGACGGGGAGTCCTCCGACTCCGCGGTCGAGTCCTTCGCGCCCGTGATCCGGTCCGGCCCGTCGTCCGACGACCCGCACCCCGTCAGCAGCGTCACCGCCACGGTCAGTGCCACGGCGCTTGCCGGTGCGCAGAGCTTCATGGCGGATCGAACCCCCGTTTCCCCGTGTGCATGTGCAAGTCGCGCTTCAGCGTAGGCAGGAGCGCAAGGATTAGGCCAGTCGGCCCCTTGGATTCACAACCGACCTGTGACAGAAGGCGTTCGGCGCCGCGGCCCCGAAACCGTTGCGGAGGTGCGGAGTTGGGCGGTCACCCGCTGTCGCGGGTCGGCCCGCTACGCCGGCCGCGGGCAGCGGGGCACCGCGGGTTCAGGCCACGTCGGCCAGCAGCCGCAGCAGGTGCTCGCGGCCCGCGGCCAGCATCGGCGCCAACTCCCTGGCGTCGGGGAACCAGCGCTTCTCGTACTCCCAGCACAGCCAGCCGTCCCAGCCGGCCTCCGTCAGCACCGCCATGCACTCCGCCAGCGGCACGGTCCCCTCGCCCAGCGCCAGCGGCGCCAGGTCCTCCCGCGACGCCGCGTCCTTGACCTGTACGTAGCCCAGGTAGGGGGAGAGCGCCGCGAACGACTCCTGCGGCTCCTCGCCGCCGAGCCAGGTGAGCATCACGTCCCACAGCGCGCCGGTGCTCTTGTGCTCGACGCGGTCCAGGACGCGGGCTACGTCCGCGCCGGTGCGGTGCGAGTCGTGCGTCTCCAGCAGCACCCGCACGCCGAGGTCCGCGGCGTACGGCGCCACGGCGGCGAGCCGCCGGGCGGCGGTGGGGTCCGCCTCGACGGGCGGCTGGTCGCCGCCGCGCGGGAACACCCGGACGTGGGCGGCCCCCAGGTCCCGGGCGAGCGCCAGCAACTCGCGCATCTCGGTGACCACCGGCTCGTCGTCCCCGGCCGCGGCGACGCCCGCGTAGCTCGCCAGGGTGAGGATCTCCACCCCGGCCGCGGCGAACTCCTCGACCACGTCGGCCCGCTCCCCGATCCCGAGCCCGGTGTGCACGGGCTCCTCGGGGTGGCACCTCAGCTCCACGCCCTGGTACCCGCCGTCACGGGCGAGCCGGGCGACCTCGGCGACGGGGAGCTGGGGCAGGCCGAGGGTGGAGAAGGCGAAGCGCATGCCGTGAGTCGATCAGACCCCACCGCACCTGGCAACCCCGCGACCGCCCCACCCCGAAGCCCCCCGCGGTGCCCGGGCAGCACCCCGGCCGCCACACCGAGCCGCGCCCGGCCGCGCGCCGAGCCGCACCCGTCAGCAACCGGGCTGCGCAGCCCCGCTTCGGAGCGTTCGCCCACCCGGCGGAAGCCCCCGCACCACACCCCGACGAAGCCGGAGCCCTACCCGCCCCGACCACCGACCCGGCGGCCCCCGCCGCGCCGGCGTCAGCCGCGGCACCCGCCGCGGCCATCCGGCCGAATCAGTCAGAGCGTCAGCCTCCAGTCCTGGCCCACCAGATCCGCCCCGTAGCTGTGGTGCGGCTTCTCGGCGATCAGCTCGAACCCCGCCCGCTCATAGAGGCGGCGGGCGGACTCCAGCACCGAGTTCGTCCACAGCACCAGCTCGCGGTATCCCGCCTCGCGGGCGAAGCGCACGCACTCGTCGACCAGCCGCGCCCCCAGCCGGTGCCCCCGCACCTCCGGGTCCACCAGCAGCAGCCGCAGCCGTGCCGTCTCCGGGGCGTCGTCCCGTACGCACATGACCGTGCCGACCGGCCTGCCGCCCAGGTCCGCTATCCACGTGCGCTCGCACGCCGGGTCCCGCTGCGCGGCGTGGTCCGCGACGATCCGGGCCACCAGCGCCTCGAAGTCCGTGTTCCACCCGTACTCCTGCGCGTACAGCTCGCCGTGGCGCTTGACGATCCAGCCCAGCTCGCCGGGCCCGGGCTCGCGCAGCTCGGCCTCCCCGACCGGATTCGGCACGGCCGAGTCCGACAGCAGCTCCCGCACCGTGCTCATCGCGGCGGCCAGCCGCGCGCGCCGCTCCAGCGGCACCTGCGCCAGCAGCGTCCCCACCTGCTCCCGCGAGCGCTCCTCCAGCAGATGGGCCGCCTCCCGGCCGCGCGGGGTCAGCGCCACCCGCTGCCGCCGCGCGTCGGCGGCCGACGGACCGCGCGTGATCAGGCCGTCCTTCTCGAACTTGCCGAGCAGCCTGCTGAGATACCCCGCGTCCAGCGTCAGCGCACCGCGCAGGTCGGCGGCGTCGGCCTGCGGGGCGGAACTCAGCTCGTAGAGCACGCGGGCCTCGGTGAGCGTGTACGGCGTGTGGAGCTGGCGGCTGTAGTCGAGGGCGCCGATCAGATTCGTATAGAAGCGGTTGAACGAACGGATGTCCTCGATGGTCACGGAACCCCACCTCCTGGCACGCGTTTTTCTTTGACTGAGTCAAAGATACCCGGATGCGTCGACCCCGTGCAGAGTTATCCACAGACCGTCCCGTCCGGTCGGACTATCTCCCCGGACCCCCGGACCCCCGGACCCCCGGACCCCCGGACCCCCGACCCCGGCTACGCCCGCGGCGCCGCCGTCGACGCCCGCGTCACCAGCTCCGCCGGCACCATGTAGCGCCCGTCCGCCGGCGACTCCTCCCGCCCCAGCGCCAGCCGCGCCGCCCGCGCCGCCGCCTCCTGCAGCGGCAGCCGCACCGTCGTCAGCGCCGGGGTCGCGTCCGCGCTGAACGGCAGGTCGTCGAAGCCCGCCACGGACACCTCGCCGGGGACGTCGACGCCCTTCTCGCGCAACGCCGCGCAGATGCCCAGGGCCACCGCGTCGTTGGAACCGACGACGGCCGTCAGCCCCGGCTCGCGGTCCAGCAGTTCGAGCGCCCCGTCGTAGCCGGACTTCCGGGTGTACGGGCCGTGCACCGTCAGCCGGCCCAGCTCGCCGGCGTCGCCGCCGAGGCCGTGGGCGGCGAGCGCGGCGCGGTGGCCTTCGAGGCGGTGCCGGGTGGTGGTGCGGTCGGCGGGGCCCGCGACGTAGCCGATGCGGCGGTGGCCGAGGGAGATCAGGTGCTCGGTGAGCCGGCGCCCGCCCTCGCGGTTGCCGAACTCGACGGCGAAGACGGACCCCTCCGGGGCGGCGCTCGCCGGCCGGCCGAGGAGGACGACCTGCGTGCCGTTCGCCGCGAGCCGCCCCACCTTCGCCGCGCTGGCCGCCGCGTACTCGGGCGTCTCGACGGCGCTGCCGGTGATCACGACGGCGGCGGCGCGCTGGCGCAGCAGGAGCGTGAGGTAGGTCAGCTCGCGCTCCGGGGAGCCGCCCGTATTGCAGACGACCGCCAGCTTCTCGCTGCCCAGCTCGGACTGGACGGCGCTGGCCATGATGCCGAAGAAGGGGTCGGCGACGTCGTTGACGAGGACGCCGACGAGGTCGGAGGTGGCGGCGGCGAGCGCGCTCGCCGGGCCGTTGATGACGTAGTCCAGCTCGTCCACCGCGGCGAGCACGCGGGCGCGGGTCGCCTCGGCCACCGGGTAGTTGCCGCTGAGCACCCGGGAGACGGTCGCGGCGGAGACGCGGGCGCGTGCCGCGACGTCCGCGAGGGTGACTGCCATCGCTCTGCCTCCCGTTCGGGTACGACGTTCCGGCCCCCGTGGCCGGAATCCCCCGGGGCCGCGCGGGCCCCGCCCGGCGTGGTTCGCCGGTCAGAACTGTGAGCGGAAGTCTTGCACGTCGCGCCGCCCGCGTCGCGAGGGTGGCAGGAGTGTGCAGGCCTTTGTCAGTACCCGGTCGGGCTCTTGCGCTGCAGGCCGGGCGGGGATAGCTTTCTCCCGGGGCAGAAAGCGCTTACTATGGGAGACCAGATGCCACGTAGGACGCTGCGTATCGCCATGAACGGCGTCACCGGGCGGATGGGGTATCGACAGCACCTCGTCCGTTCGATTCTTGCCATTCGCGAGGAAGGCGGGCTGGATCTCGGCGGCGGCGACGTGCTGTGGCCCGAGCCGGTTCTGGTGGGCCGCAGGGAACACGCGCTCAGGGACATCGCCCGCCGGCACGACCTGCCGGAGTACACCACCGACCTCGACGCCGTGCTCGCGGACGACTCCGTCGAGCTGTACTTCGACGCCCAGGTCACCTCCGCCCGCGAGGAGGCGGTGAAGAAGGCCGTCGCCGCGGGCAAGCACATCTACGTGGAGAAGCCGACCGCCACCTCCGCCTCCGCTGCCCTCGAACTCGCCCGGATGGCGCAGGGCGCCGGCATCAAGCACGGCGTGGTGCAGGACAAGCTCTTCCTGCCGGGGCTGCTGAAACTCAAGCGCCTCATCGACGGCGGCTTCTTCGGCCGCATCCTCTCGGTCCGCGGCGAGTTCGGCTACTGGGTCTTCGAGGGCGACTGGCAGCCCGCCCAGCGGCCCTCCTGGAACTACCGCGCGCAGGACGGCGGCGGGATGGTGCTCGACATGTTCCCGCACTGGGAGTACATCCTGCACGAGCTGTTCGGCCCGGTGCGCAGCGTGCAGGCGCACGTCACCACGCACGTGCCGCGCCGCTGGGACGAGCACGGCGAGGAGTACGAGGCGACCGCGGACGACGCGGCGTACGGCATCTTCGAGCTGGCCGCCCCCGGCGGCCCCGTCGTGGCGCAGATCAACTCCTCATGGACGGTTCGCGTCCACCGCGACGAGCTGGTCGAGTTCCAGGTCGACGGCACCGACGGCTCCGCCGTCGCGGGCCTGCGCGGCTGCCGCGTACAGCACCGGGCGGCGACGCCGAAGCCCGTGTGGAACCCGGATCTGCCGGTCTCGGAGTCCTTCCGCGACCAGTGGCAGGACGTGCCCGACAACGCGGGTCCCGCCGGGTTCCCCAACGGCTTCCGGGCCCAGTGGGAGCTGTTCCTGCGGCACCTGCTGCTCGACGAGCCGTACCACTGGGACCTGCTCGCCGGCGCGCGCGGGGTGCAGCTCGCCGAGCTGGGCCTCAAGGCCGCCGCGGAGGGGCGGCGCGTCGAGGTGCCGGAGCTGGCCCGATGACCACGATCCGGCTGCCCAGGCCGGGGGGCGTGCTGCAGGCGTACGAACCGCGCACGGAGCCCGCACCGGCGCTCGCGGCCGGCGGTCCGCGCCCCTCCTGCCGCACGGTCTTCGCCGCCGCGCACGTCGTCGCCGACCCGTACGCCGACGCCGGCCCCGGCGACCCGGACAGCCCCGCCGCGGTCGACTGGGACGCCACCCTCGCCTTCCGCCGGCACCTGTGGTCCCACGGCCTCGCCGTCGCCGAGGCCATGGACACCGCGCAGCGCGGCGCGGGCCTGGACTGGCCCCGCGCCGCCGAGCTGATCCGCCGCTCCGCCGCCGAGGCCAGGGCCCACGGCGGCCGTGTCGCCTGCGGCGCCGGCACCGACCAGCTCGCGCCCGGGGGCGCCACCCTCGCCGGCGTGCGTGCCGCGTACGAGGAGCAGCTCGCCCTCGTCGAGGACGCCGGGGCGCAGGCGGTGCTCATGGCCTCCCGTGCGCTGGCGGCGTGCGCCCGCGGGCCCGAGGACTACGTGGAGACGTACGGCGCGCTGCTGCGCCAGGCGCGCGAGCCGGTGATCCTGCACTGGCTGGGCGACATGTTCGACCCGGCGCTCGCCGGCTACTGGGGCAGCGCCGACCTCGACGCCGCCACCGGCACCTTCCTCGACGTCATCGCCCAGCACCCGGACAAGGTCGACGGCGTCAAGGTCTCCCTCCTCGACGCGTCCCGCGAGGTGGACCTGCGCCGCCGGCTGCCCCGCGGGGTGCGCTGCTACACCGGAGACGACTTCCACTACCCCGAGCTGATCGAGGGCGACGAGCACGGTTTCAGCCATGCCCTCCTCGGCGTCTTCGACCCGCTCGCGCCGCTGGCCGCCGAGGCGGTACGGACCCTCGACACCGGCGACGCGGCCGGCTACCGCAAGGTCCTGGACCCGACCGTGCCGCTGGCCCGCCACCTCTTCCAGGCCCCGACGCGCTTCTACAAGACGGGCGTCGTCTTCCTGGCCTGGCTCGGCGGGCACCAGAGCCACTTCACGATGGTCGGCGGGCAGCAGTCGGCCCGCTCCCTGCCGCACCTCGCGCGCGCGTACGAACTGGCCGACGCGCTCGGCCTGTTCCCCGACCCGCAGCTCGCGGCGCGGCGCATGACCTCCTTCCTCGCCCTCCACGGAGTCGCCCTGTGAGCACCGGACAGCCGGCCGGCGGGCCGGCCCGCCTCAGCCTCAACCAGGAGACCATCAGGCAGTGGTCGCTCCCCGAACTCGCGGACGGCTGCACCGCGGCCGGGGTGCGCGGCGTGGGCCTGTGGCGCGCGCCCGTCCAGGAGTTCGGGGTGGACGCCGCCGCCAAGCTCTTCCGCGACGCCGGGCTGACGGTGACGAGCCTGTGCCGCGGCGGCTTCTTCACCACCGGCGACCCGGGGGAGCGCGCCGCCGCGCTGGACGACAACCGCCGCGCCATCGACGAGGCCGCCACCCTGGGCACCGACACCCTCGTCCTGGTCTCCGGCGGTCTGCCGGCGGGCAGTCGCGATCTGCACGGCGCACGGGAGCGCATCGCGGACGCGCTGGGCGTCCTCGCGCCGTACGCGGCGGAACGCGCCGTGCGGCTGGCGATCGAGCCGCTGCACCCGATGTACGCCGCCGACAGGTGCGTGGTCTCCACGCTGGCCCAGTCGCTGGACCTGGCCGAGCGCTTCCCGGCGGACCGGGTGGGCGTGGTGGTGGACACGTACCACCTGTGGTGGGACGACACCGTCGCGGCCCAGATCAGGCGCGCGGGGGAGTCCGGCAGGATCGCGGCCTTCCAGCTGGCGGACTGGGTGACTCCGCTGCCGGAGGGGGTGCTGCTCGGGCGGGGCCAACTGGGCGACGGGAGCGTCGACCTGCGCTGGTTCCGGGAGCGGGTGGACGAAGCGGGGTACACGGGCTTCGTCGAGGTCGAGATCTTCAACCCGGGGCTGTGGGCGCGCGACGGGGCGGAGGTGCTGGCGGAGATCGCCGAACGCTACGAGCGGCTGGTCGTGCGCTGAGCGACGGGCCGGCGTGCCCGGGGGGTCCGGGCGGCGGCGGGCGGCGGTGGTCCGTCGCGTACGGGCCGCGTCCCTGCCGCGCCTCAGGCGCGGTGGCGCCCGCCGCCGTAGGACTGCCCGGCGCCGAAGAGCCGCGCCAGTGCACCGAGTGCCCCGCCCGGCCTGCGGGTGGCCTGCTGCTCCTCCGTGAGCATCTCGGCGAGGCCGTCCGCCCGGATGTCGCGGTTCCGTGCCGCCCGGGAGACGGCGGCCATCGCGACGGGCGTGAGGATCTTCAGCGCCCGGGACACCTGCGCCATCGGGATGCCGGTGCGCTGCGAGACCGCGCGGGCCACGGGCATGCTCGTCCTGCCGACGATCGTCGCCAGCATCCCGCAGCCGAGCGCACCTCCGGCGAACGGTGCGGCGCCGACGAGGCCGGACGAGCCCTTCACCGGGCGCGCGCCCGCGGCGGCGCCCGCGGGCGCCGCCCCCTGCACCTCGTCGAGCGCTTGCTCGACCTCGTGCGCCCCGTGCGGGGAGGAGGCCTCCTCGGCGAGCGAGCCGGTGAGGGCGGCGACCGTCTCGCCGACGACCCGCTTCGCACCCCGGCTGCCGGTGCCCAGCGCGTCGGCGACCTGGTGCAACTGCTCCGGACCGAGGTCGTCCAGGACAGCTTTGTGTACCGGTTTGTCCCTCATGCCTGAAACGCTACGGCGGATCGGCCGTGTCGGCACGTCGGATTACAGATCGATAAAGTGCCGAAGCCGTGCAACCCTTCGCCGTCGATCGGGGTCGTATAGGGCATCAGGCTTCCCGGGGGGAGTACCAGGGGGGTAGGGGGAGCCTTTGGAGGGGAACGCGAGGGGGCCCGGCCCGCAACGGCCGGGCCCCCTCGCTGCGCCCGTACACGGCGGCGCGGGCCGTCCACAGGCGCGGGCCGTCCACAGGCCGCCCCGCGATGTCGGGGCCCGGCGATAGCGTCTTTCCCATGACGCAACTGGCGGTGGTGGACGGAGTCCTGGAACGGATCACGTACGCCAATGAGGACAACGGGTACACGGTCGCCCGCGTCGACACCGGCCGCGGCGGCGGCGACCTGCTCACCGTCGTCGGCGCCCTGCTCGGCGCGCAGCCGGGCGAGTCGCTGCGCATGGAGGGCCGCTGGGGCTCCCACCCGCAGTACGGCAAGCAGTTCACCGTGGAGAACTACACGACGGTCCTCCCCGCCACCGTCCAGGGCATCCGCCGCTATCTCGGCTCCGGCCTCATCAAGGGCATCGGCCCGCGCATCGCCGAGCGCATCGTCGACCACTTCGGCGTCGACACCCTCGACGTCATCGAGCAGGACCCCGCCCGGCTCGTCGAGGTTCCGGGCCTCGGCCCCAAGCGGACCAAGCTGATCGGCGCCGCCTGGGAGGAGCAGAAGGCGATCAAGGAGGTCATGCTCTTCCTCCAGGGCGTCGGCGTCTCCACGTCCATCGCCGTGCGGATCTACAAGTCGTACGGGGACGCCTCCATCTCGGTGGTGAAGAACGAGCCGTACCGGCTGGCGGCCGATGTCTGGGGCATCGGCTTCCTCACCGCCGACCGCATCGCCCGCTCCGTCGGCATCCCGCACGACAGCCCGGAGCGGGTCAAGGCCGGCCTGCAGTACGCCCTGTCGCAGTCCTCCGACCAGGGCAACTGCTTCCTGCCCGAGCAGCAGCTCATCACCGAGGCGGTCAAGCTGCTGCAGGTCGACACCGGCCTGGTCATCGAGTGCCTGGACGAGCTGGTGAAGGAGGAGGGCGTCGTCCGGGAGACGGTGCCCGGGCCCGGCGGCGAGGAGGACGTGCAGGGGGTCTACCTGGTGCCGTTCCACCGCGCGGAGGTCTCGCTGGCCGCCCAGCTGCTGCGCCTGCTGCGCACCGAGCGGGACCGGATGCCCGCCTTCCAGGACGTCGACTGGGGCCGGGCGCTGAGCTGGCTCGGCGAGCGCACGGGCGCCGAACTCGCGCCCGAGCAGGAGCAGGCGGTCCGGCTGGCGCTGACCGAGAAGGTGGCCGTGCTGACCGGCGGCCCGGGCTGCGGCAAGTCCTTCACCGTCCGCTCGATCGTGGAGCTGGCCCGGGCCAAGCGGGCGAAGGTGGTGATGGCGGCACCCACGGGCCGCGCCGCCAAGCGGCTGGCGGAGCTGACCGGGGCCGAGGCGTCCACGGTCCACCGGCTGCTGGAGCTGAAGCCGGGCGGCGACGCCGCGTACGACCGGGACCGGCCGCTCGACGCCGACCTGGTCGTCGTCGACGAAGCCTCGATGCTCGACCTGCTGCTGGCGAACAAGCTGGCCAAGGCCGTGCCGCCCGGGGCGCACCTGCTGCTCGTCGGCGACGTCGACCAACTGCCGTCGGTCGGCGCCGGGGAGGTGCTGCGCGACCTGCTGGCCGAGGGCGGCCCGGTGCCCGCGGTCCGGCTGACCCGGATCTTCCGCCAGGCCCGGCAGTCCGGCGTGGTGACGAACGCGCACCGCATCAACTCCGGGGTCCAGCCCCTCACCCAGGGCCTCGCCGACTTCTTCCTCTTCGCCGAGGACGACACGGAGGCCGCCGGCCGGCTCACGGTGGACGTGGCGGCCCGTCGCATTCCGGCCAAATTCGGCCTCGACGCGCGCCGCGACGTGCAGGTCCTCGCACCCATGCACCGCGGCCCCGCGGGCGCCGGCGCGCTCAACGGGCTGCTCCAGGAGGCCGTCACCCCCGGCCGTCCCGGGCTCGCCGAGAAGCGGTTCGGCGGCCGGACGTTCCGCGTCGGCGACAAGGTCACGCAGATACGGAACAACTACGAAAAGGGCCGCAACGGGGTCTTCAACGGCACGGTCGGGGTCGTCACCGCCCTCGACGTGGTCGAGCAGCGGCTGACGGTGCTCACGGACGAGGACGAGGAGGTGCCGTACGACTTCGACGAGCTGGACGAGCTGACGCACGCGTACGCCGTCACCATCCACCGTTCGCAGGGCAGCGAGTACCCGGCGGTGGTGATCCCCGTCACCACGGGCGCCTGGATGATGCTCCAGCGGAACCTCTTGTACACGGCCGTCACCCGGGCCAAGAAGCTGGTCGTGCTGGTCGGCTCACGCAAGGCCCTGGGTCAGGCGGTGCGCACGGTTTCCGCAGGCCGGCGCTGTACGGCCCTGGATCACCGGCTGCATGGCCGAGTGGGTCTCCCCTAACGCGCTCCGACAGGGCACGATGGTCCGTATGTGGCACCCAGTGCCGTATGTTGATCCGGCAGCCGACCCCGAGTGCACGGAAGAGCTCCGCATGGGGGAAGCTGGAGGGTAGTCAGGGCACCTCAAGCACACCTCAAAGAAGAGGCACGATACGTCGGGTGAGGACAGAGTGAGCGACAAATCTGCAGTACTTCGGTACGGCGACGGCGAGTACACCTTCCCGATCGTCGACAGCACCGTCGGTGACACCGGCGTCGACATCGGAAAGCTGCGCTCCCAGACCGGGCTGGTGACCCTGGACAGCGGCTACGGCAACACTGCGGCGTACAAGTCGGCCATCACCTATCTGGACGGCGAGCAGGGGATTCTGCGCTACCGCGGCTATCCCATCGAACAGCTCGCCGAGCGCAGCACGTTCCTGGAAGTCGCCTACCTGCTGATCAACGGTGAGCTGCCCAGCGTCGACGAGCTGTCGGTGTTCAAGGGCGAGGTCACCCGCCACACCCTCCTGCACGAGGACGTCAAGCGCTTCTACGACGGCTTCCCGCGGGACGCACACCCGATGGCGATGCTGTCCTCCGTGGTCAGCGCGCTGTCGACCTTCTATCAGGACAGCCACAACCCGTTCGACGAGCAGCAGCGGCACCTGTCGACGATCCGGCTGCTGGCCAAGCTGCCGACGATCGCGGCGTACGCGTACAAGAAGTCCGTCGGCCATCCGGTGGTCTACCCGCGCAACGACCTCGGGTACGTCGAGAACTTCCTGCGCATGACCTTCTCGGTGCCCGCCGCCGAGTACGACCTGGACCCGGTCGTGGTCAGCGCGCTCGACAAGCTGCTGATCCTGCACGCGGACCACGAGCAGAACTGTTCGACCTCCACCGTGCGGCTGGTCGGCTCCTCGCAGGCCAACCTGTTCGCCTCCATCTCGGCGGGCATCAGCGCGCTGTGGGGGCCCCTGCACGGCGGCGCCAACCAGAGCGTGCTGGAGATGCTGGAGGGCATCCAGGCCACTGGCGGCGACGTCGACACCTTCATCCGCAAGGTGAAGAACAAGGAAGACGGCGTGAAGCTCATGGGCTTCGGGCACCGCGTCTACAAGAACTTCGACCCCCGGGCGAAGATCATCAAGGCGGCGGCGCACGACGTCCTCTCCGCGCTGGGCAAGTCCGACGAGCTGCTGGACATCGCCCTGAAGCTGGAGGAGCACGCGCTCGCCGACGACTACTTCGTCGAGCGCAAGCTGTACCCGAACGTCGACTTCTACACCGGCCTGATCTACCGCGCGATGGGCTTCCCGACCGAGATGTTCACGGTGCTCTTCGCGCTCGGGCGGCTGCCGGGCTGGATCGCCCAGTGGCACGAGATGATCAAGGAGCCGGGCTCCCGCATCGGCCGTCCCCGGCAGATCTACACCGGTGAGGTGCTCCGGGACTTCGTCCCGGTCGAGGAGCGCTGAGCCTGCCGGCAACCCGCACGCCGGCAACCACGCGCAGGAACGCGAAGGCGCCCCGTCTGCGATCCCCCCACGGATCAGTCGACGGGGCGCTTCGCTCTCCCGGCCCCGGTAGGGGCCGGGCGCCTTCGTGCCGCCGGGACACCGCCGCGGGAGGGGCCGCTCAATGCTCCTCGCACGTGCCGTCCCGGCCTCGTGCACGCCGACTCCGCCGGGTGTCGACGTCACCCGAATAGACACGCGACCTATGCCGATGGTTACCCCCTGATCGGTGTGATCTGAGTCACTCGCGGCAGGGTGTGCAACCGGTGCGCCCGGCGGCGCCGCCCGCGCGCGGCGTGCGCGGGGGCGGCGTCCTTCGTGGGCGGTGCCCTTCGCGGGCCGTACGGGTCAGGCCGGGCCGACCAGTTCGTAGCCGGCCTCGTCGACCGCGGCGCGCACCTTCTCCTCGTCGAGCGGGGCGGCGGAGGTGACGGTCACCTCGCCGGTGGCGGCGACCGCCTTGGCCGAGGAGACGCCGTCGAGCCCGGAGATCTCGGCGCTCACGGCACCCTCGCAGTGGCCGCAGGTCATGCCGGAGACCTTGTAGACGGTGGTGACGGGGGTCTGAGCGCTCATGGGAGCCTCCCTTGTCGCGACGGTGGGCGCAGCCGTGTCCTGCTCCCTGCACTCCAGAGTATACCCCCTAGGGGTATTTTGCATCCGCGTCGCCCGTGCGGTCAGTCCGCCGGGGGTATGGCGTCGGTGCCGACGACCGGGGCGAGGTAGCCGAACAGGGCCCGCTTGATCTCCGTGCGGTATGCGTCCCGTTCGGTGTCCTTGGCGGTCATGAACAGCTCCAGGCCCGCCTTGAAGATGCTGAACGACATGGTCGTGGTGCGGGCGATCTCGGCGGGCGACAGTCCGGGGGCGCGGAGGGCGAGCATGCCCTCGACGGCGCCCACGATCGTCGTGTGCACCGCCTCGTGCTCCTCCGCGACCAGGCCGGGGGCGTCCGTGCTCTGCAGCAGCACCTCGAAGCCGGGGTTGGCGGCGCTGAAGTCGATCACCGGATCGAGGGCGGCGTCGAGCATCGCGCCGAGCGGGAGGGCGGCGTTGGCGGGGGTGAACGCCTCGCTGTTCGTCTCGTGGAGCGCGTGGTTGTAGCGGCGGCCCAACTCGACGGCCAGCGCCTCCTTGTTCGGGAAGAACTGGTACAGCGTGCCGGGGGAGACGCCGGCCTCGCGGGCGATGGCGTTCGTGGAGGCGGCGGCGTATCCGCTGCGGGCGAACACGACGGCCGCGGCGTCGAGCAGCTGCTGCGCGCGCCGCTCGCCGCGCGCCTGCCTGCGGCGGGGCGGCCGGTCGGCGGGGGGCTGCCCGCCGGTGGCCGGTGCTGGATTCGACACGGCTATCCATAGCCTCCGGGTAGGAGTTGACAAACGCGAGTGGTCGCTCGCATTCTGTGGGAACGCGAGCGCGGACTCGTATTTCGGCTCGTGTCTCATTCTATTGCGCTGTGCAACGAGAGGGCGGAACCGATGGCCGAGGGCACAAGCGGGGGGCCGGCCGGGGTGGGCCGCTGGACGCGGTTCGTCACAGCGCGGCCGAGGCTGTCGCTGCTGCTCGCGCTGGTCTTCACGGCTCTGGCCGTGGTGGCGGGGAGCGGCGCTGCGGACCGTATGAGCGGCGGAGGTTGGCAGGACCCGGCGTCCGAGTCGGTGTACGCGGCGGAGGCGCTGGACGAGCAGTTCCCCGGCGCCCGGCCGAACCTGCTGCTGCTCGTGGACAGCGGTCGGCCGGACGGGGTGGACGATCCCGCGGTCGCCGCCGAGGCCGAGCGGCTGTCCGAGCGGCTGGCGGCGGTGGACTCGGTCGAAGGGGTGACGTCCTACTGGGCGGCGGCCCAGGCGGCTCAGTCCGCGGGGCAGCAGGAACCCGGCCGGGCGGAGGGCGCGGACGGCGCGGGGGAGGCGCAGCGTGCGGCGGCCCAGGCCGCCGGGCTGCGGTCCGAGGACGGCAGCGAAGCACTCGTCGCCGCGCGGATCACCGGGGACGAGACGCACGCCAGGGAGGTCTTCGACGGCCTCGCCCCCGACCTGCGCGGCGAGCACGGCCCGGTCGAGGTGCGCCTCGGCGGCCAGGTCGCGGTCTACGACGACTTGCAGACCACCATCCAGGAGGACCTGCTGCGGGCCGAGATCATCGCCCTGCCGGTGACGCTGCTGCTGCTCATCGTGGTCTTCGGCAGCGCGGTGGCCGCGCTGCTGCCGCTGGCGGTGGGCATCGTCGCCATCCTGGGGACGAACGCGGTGCTCCGCGGCCTCACCGAGTTCGCTGAGGTGTCGGTCTTCGCGCAGAACCTGACCACGGCTCTCGGCCTCGGACTCGCCATCGACTACGCGCTGTTCATCGTCCGGCGCTACCGCGAAGAGCTGGCCGCCGGCGCGGATCCGCTGGGCGCGGTGGGCACCACGCTGCGTACCGCCGGCCGCACGGTGCTGTTCTCGGCGCTGACCGTCGCGGTGTCGCTCTCGGCGATGCTGATGTTCCCGCAGTACTTCCTGCGCTCGTTCGCGTACGCCGGGATAGCGGTGGTGCTGCTGGCCGCGGTGGCGGCGCTGACCGTGCTGCCCGCCGCGCTGGTGCTGCTCGGCCCGCGGGTCAACTCCTGGCGCATCCTGCCCAGGCGCGGCGGCGGGATGCCCGGCGGTGCCGAGAGCGGGCGCGGCTGGGCGCGGCTGGCGAAGCTCGTGATGCGCCGGGCGCCGGTCTTCGCGGTGCTCACCACCGCCGGGCTGGTGCTGCTCGGACTGCCGTTCCTGCGGGTGGAGTTCGGCGCGGCCGACGACCGGCAGCTTCCCGGGTCGGCCCAGTCGCACCAGGTGCAGGAGCTCCTCAGGGAGGACTTCCCGGGCACCCCCGGCGGGACGATCGAGGTCTACGTCGAGGGCGATCCGGCCGCCGGTGAGCTGGCCGGGTACCGGGAGCGGATCGCCGCGCTGGACGGCGTCGAGCAGGTCGACGGACCCGTGATGGAGGCCGGCACCGGATATCTGACGGTGGTCGGCGAGAGCGAGGCGGTGGACGCCGCCAGCCAGGACCTGGTGCGCGACATCCGCGGCCTCGGGCCGCCCTTCGAGGCGTCCGTCACGGGCGAGGCCGCCGACCTGGTGGACGCCAAGGACTCCATCGCGTCGGTCCTGCCCTGGGCCGCGCTGATGATCGTGCTGGCGACGCTGATCCTGCTGTTCCTGCTCACCGGAAGCGTGCTCATACCCTTCGTGGCCGTCGTCCTCAACGCCCTGAGCCTCACCGCGATGTTCGGCGCCATCGTCTGGATCTTCCAGGACGGCAACCTGTCCGGCGTCCTGAACTTCACCGCGACCGGCGCCATCGAGACGACGCTGCCGGTGCTGATGTTCTGCGTCGCCTTCGGCCTGTCCATGGACTACGGCGTCTTCCTGCTCTCCCGCATCAAGGAGGAGTACGACCGCACGGGGGACCAGGACCGGGCCGTCGTCTTCGGGTTGCGGCGGACCGGCGGTCTCATCACCGCGGCCGCGGTGATCCTCGCGGTGGTGATGTTCGCGATAGGCACCTCACGGGTCACCAACACCAAGATGCTGGGCATCGGCCTCGCGCTCGCGGTGCTGATGGACGCGATGGTGGTGCGCGGGCTGCTGGTGCCCGCGGTGCTCAAGCTGACCGGGGCCGCCACGTGGTGGGCGCCCGGTCCGCTGCGCCGCTTCCACGAGCGCGTGGAGCGCAGCGGATTCGGCGAAGGCGGCCCCGGGACACCCGGTCAGGAGCAGCCTCCCGCGGACAGGTCCGACGACCTCGCGACCGTCGGGGAGCGGTGACGCCGCAGCGGCGGGGGAGTGGCCGGCGCGGCCGCGGGGGCGACCGTCACCCGCGGCCGCGCCGGCCGCGGCTGCTGGGCCGCTGGGCGACCCAGGCGCGCACCGTGTCGGGGTACCAGTAGGGCTTGCCGTGCTCGACGACGTCGGGCGCCGGCAGCATCCCGTGCTTCCGGTACGACCGCACGGTCTCGGTCTGCACGCCGATGTGGGCCGCGATCTCCTTGTACGACCACAGGCTGTCCGTCATCTCTGTACCTCCCGGCGGGGCGCCGGGGCAGCGCCCCTGGTGATCAGTGACCCTGTGCCCGCCACAACCCCCCGCCGACCACCGCCGGGGGGTTGTGGAGCAGATGTGGTGGGGAACCGACGCAACCGTGACATTGGTGACGGGACACGCACGCGGCATGATCGACGCATGATTGACAGGGCTCGGCGGCGGCGGTTAGACCGAGACCGTTGCTGGACGAAGGGATTGCCCATGAAGACCATCGGCCACTGGATCGGCGGCAAGGCAGTCGAGGGCGCCTCGGGACGGTCGGGACCGGTCTACGACCCCGCCACCGGAGCGCAGGCCGCGGAGGTCGCGTTCGCCTCCGCCGCCGAGGTGGACGCCGCCGTCGCCGCCGCCCGCGAGGCGTTCGCGGAGTGGAGCGTGTCGTCGCTCGCGCGGCGAGCCGCCGTGCTGTTCCGCTTCCGCGAACTGCTGGCCGCCCGGCGCGAGGACGTCGCCCGGCTGATCACCGCCGAGCACGGCAAGGTGCACTCCGACGCCCTCGGGGAGGTGGCCCGCGGGCTGGAGATCGTCGAGGTCGCCTGCGGCATCCCGCAACTGCTCAAGGGCGAGCTGTCCACGCAGGTCTCCACCCGTATCGACGTCGCCTCGATCCGGCAGCCCGTCGGCGTGGTCGCGGGCATCACGCCGTTCAACTTCCCCGCCATGGTGCCGATGTGGATGTTCCCGCTGGCCATCGCCTGCGGCAACACCTTCGTGCTGAAGCCGAGCGAGAAGGACCCGTCGGCGGCCGGGCTGCTCGCGGAGCTGCTGGCCGAGGCGGGGCTGCCGGAGGGCGTGTTCAACGTCGTCCACGGCGACAAGGAGGCCGTCGGCCGGCTGCTGGAGCACCCCGACGTCGCCGCGCTCAGCTTCGTCGGCTCCACCCCGATCGCCCGGTACGTCTTCACCACCGGCACCTCCCACGGCAAGCGCGTCCAGGCGCTCGGCGGGGCGAAGAACCACATGCTGGTGCTGCCCGACGCCGATCTGGACGCGGCCGCGGACGCCGCGGTCTCGGCGGCGTACGGCTCGGCGGGGGAGCGCTGCATGGCGGTCTCCGCGGTGGTCGCCGTCGGCGGCACCGGCGACGAACTGGTGGCGAAGATCGCCGAGCGGGCGCGCAAGGTCCGGATCGGCCCCGGCGACGACCCCGACTCGGAGATGGGCCCGCTCATCACCCGTGAGCACCGCGACAAGGTCGCCGGCTACGTGCGGGGGGCGGCGGCGCAGGGCGCCGAGGTGGTCGTGGACGGCACGGGCTACACCGTCCCCGGCCGCGAGGACGGCCACTGGATCGGGGTGAGCCTGCTGGACCGGGTGCCGGTGGAGTCCGACGCGTACCGGGACGAGATCTTCGGGCCGGTGCTGTGCGTGGTGCGGGCGGAGACGTACGAGGAGGGCGTGCGGCTGGTCAACGGCTCGCCGTGGGGCAACGGCACCGCCATCTTCACCCGCGACGGCGGGGCAGCGCGGCGCTTCCAGCTGGAGGCCACGGCCGGCATGGTCGGCGTGAACGTGCCGATCCCCGTGCCCGTGGGCTACCACTCCTTCGGCGGCTGGAAGGACTCCCTCTTCGGCGACCACCACATCTACGGCGAGGACGGCGTCCGCTTCTACACCCGGGCGAAGGTCGTCACGACCCGCTGGCCCGACCCGGCGGACGGCGGCGTCGACCTCGGCTTCCCGACGTCCGACTGAGACCGGTCCCGCCGTTGGGGAGGCAGATCGTGCGGTCGGGGGGTACTTTGCGAGTAACGGTGCGACTTGTCTGCGGCACCGGGATCCGGACGGTTCCGGTGTTCCGCACCGCCTCCACCATCAACCGTCGTGTGTGCGAGGAGCTGATGCCGTGTCACTGATGCCGCGGGCCGGAATCCAGGAGTCGACGGAGTAACGGCACCGAATCGCCCCCTCCTTCGTCACAGTCCCGATGAGGACGGCACGAGGGAGGGGCGCGATGAGACGCGTGGTGCTCACAGGACTGGCAGGACTGGTGACGGTGCCGCTGCTGCTGACGGGCTGCAGCGGGGGCGGGAACGACAGGGGGAAGGAGCGGCTCTCCCAGGAGGGAGGCAGCGCGGGGGACGTGCCCGCGCCGGCCCAGGGGGCGCCCGCCCCGGCGGCCCCGGACAGCGCGTACGACGCCGCCCCGGAGGCCGCGGGCAAACAGCGGGCGGACTCGTTCGCACCCGAGCCCGACATGGTCTCCACCTTCGCGCTCGATGTGGACACCGCCTCGTACAGCTACGCCCGCCGCACCATCGACGCCGGCTCGCTGCCGCAGCCGGACACCGTGCGGCACGAGGAGTTCGTCAACAGCTTCCGCCAGGACTACCCCGCGCCCGAGGACGACGGCTTCTCCGTCACCGCCGACGGCGCCCGCGCAGCGGACGACGGCTGGTCGCTGATGCGCGTGGGGCTTGCGACCCGCCCCGAGAGCAACGAGTACGGCACGAAGGCACGCCGGCCGGCCGCGCTGACCTTCGTCGTGGACGTCTCCGGCTCGATGGCGGAGCCCGGCCGGCTGAGCCTCGTACGGGAGTCCCTGCACTCCGCGGTCGACGAGCTGCGCGACGACGACGCGCTGGCGCTCGTCGCGTTCAGCGACGAGGCCCGCACGGTGCTGCCCATGACGGCGGTCGGCGGGGCGCAGGACCGCATGCACGACGCGGTCGAGAAGCTGCAGCCCGCCGAGAGCACCAACGTCGAGGCCGGCATGGCCCGCGGCTACGACGAGGCGGTCGACGGCCACCGCAAGGGCGCCACGAACCGCGTCGTCCTGCTCTCCGACGCGCTCGCCAACACCGGCGCGACCGACGCCGACGCGATCCTCGACCGCATCGCCGCGGCCCGGGAGGACTACGGCATCACCCTGTTCGGCATCGGCGTCGGCAGCGAGTACGGCGACGCGCTGATGGAGCGGCTGACCAACCAGGGCGACGGCCACACCACCTACGTCTCCGAGACCGACCAGGCCCGCAAGGTCTTCGTCGAGGACCTGCCGCGCAACGTCGACCTGCGTGCCCGCGACGCCAAGGCGCAGGTCGTCTTCGACCCGGACGCCGTCTCCGACTACCGGCTGATCGGCTACGAGAACCGCCAGGTCGCCGACGAGGACTTCCGCAACGACGCCGTCGACGGCGGCGAGGTCGGGCCCGGCCACACCGTCACCGCGCTGTACGCCGTCCGGCTCGCGGAGGGCGCCTCCGGCAGCGTCGCGACGGCCACCGTGCGCTGGCTCGACCCCGACACCCGCGCCCCGCAGGAGGAGTCCAGCACCGTCGACGCGGGCACCCTGACCGGCGACCTGTGGGGTGCGGCCCCGCCGCGCCTGCAGCTCACCGCGCTGGCCGCCTACTTCGCCGACGCCCTGCGCGGCGGCTCCGGCGCCGGCGCCGCCGCCACCCCCGAGCCGTACACCGACGGCAAGGAGGACAGCGGCACCACCGGCGGTGCCGGGTACACGCCGCTGCCCGGGGCGCCCACGGTCGACGAACTCGCCGACCACGCCGAGGACCTGGCCGCCGAGACCGAGGACCCGGCGGTGAGCGACCTGGCCGAGACCGTCCGGCAGGCGGTCGAGCTGACGGGCTGACGGACCGGCACGGGGGCGGGGGCGGCGGGTGACCGCCGCCCCCGCCCTCGTACGGCCGCGCTTTTCCGCCCGATCCCCGTGCCGTACCCTGGGCGCCACATTTCCGGGACCCGGCAGCGACCGCGGTGTCCCGGTCTCCAGGATCCGGCAACCGGGAGCGGTGGTGGCGCAAACGCGCATAGCGGGGGGACCCCCCGACGTCCTCGACGGCTATGCGGAGCTGCTGGCCGACGTGTCCGCCACCGGCCGGCTGCTGCGCCGCCCCGAACTCGACGCGCTGCGCGAGCTGGGCGAGCAGGCCGCCGAGTCCGGCCGCAGCCTGCGCGAGCTGATCGCCGGCCACCTCTCCGAGACCCGCCGCAGCTGGGCCGCCCTGCCCGGCGTGGCCAGGTCCGCGAGCGCCGTCGAGCGCGCCCGCAGCAGCGACGCCGTGCTGGCCGCCGTCGAGGCGGCCGTCAGCGCGCTCGGCGAGGGCCATGAGCGCGCCCAGCGGCTCGCGGTCCGGCAGGAGGAGGCCGAGCGCCGCGAGTTCGTCGACGACCTCCTCTACGGCCGCAGCGACCTCGGCCGCCTCGCCGAGCGCGCGGAGCGCTTCGGGCTCCGCCTGGCCCGCGCCCACGCCGTCGCGGTCGCCGCAGGTGACGAGCCCTTCGCCGACGTGCACCCCCTGGTGCGGCGCATCGAGCGGGAACTGCTGGGCCGGTTCGGCGAGCGCGACGTGCTGCTGACCACCAAGGAGGGCCAGCTCGTCTGCGTCGCCGGCAGCAGCGAGCGCTCGCTGCTCGACGCCTTCGCGAAGGTCGCCCTGGAGCCGGGCAGCGGCTACGCCGGCGCCACCCGCGTCGCCATGGGCCGCGAGCACACGGGCCCCGGCGGGGTCGTACGCAGCTACGAGGAGGCGCTCGGCGCGCTCGACATGGCCGCCGCGCTCGGCCTCACGCAGCCGGTGCTGCATGCCGCCGAGCTGCTGGTCTTCCCGGTGCTGCTGCGCGACCGGGCGGCGATGGCCGACCTGGTACGCACCGTCCTCGGCCCGCTGACGCAGGCCCGCGGCGGCGCCGAGCCACTGCTCGCGACGCTGCAGACCTGCGCCGCCGCCGGGTACGTCAACGCCGAGGCGGCCCGTCGGCTGGGCGTGAGCGTGCGGACCCTGTCGTACCGGCTGGACCGGATACGTACCCTCACCGGCTACGACGTGGCGGACTCCCTGCACCGCTACACCCTGGAGACCGCCGCCATGGGCGCCCGCCTCCTGGGCTGGCCGGAGCGCCAGGTCTAGGGTCCGCCTCCTGGACGCGCCCGCCTTCCGGACGCGCCCCGCCCGCCCGGCCGCGCTCGGCGCGTGCCGCGTCCGGAACCGGACGCACCCGGCTTGCGTTCTCCCCCGTAGGTGGCCCACTCTTCTCCCTGCCGCCTGTCCCAGATGTCTGGAGTCCCGCACACATGAACACGCTCGCGCTCGGACCGGGATGGCTGGATCCCGACTTCCTGATCGACAAGTTCGGTGTGCTCGGCGTGCTCGTGATCGTCTTCGCCGAGTCCGGGCTCCTCATCGGGTTCTTCCTGCCGGGCGACTCGCTCCTGTTCACCACGGGCCTGCTGATCACCTCGGACGTGCTCGACTTCCCGCTGTGGCTGATGTGCGTGCTCATCGCCGTCGCGGCCATCGTCGGCGACCAGGTCGGCTACCTCTTCGGCCGCAAGGTCGGCCCGAGCCTCTTCAACCGCCCGGACTCCAAGCTGTTCAAACAGGAGAACGTGCAGAAGGCGCACGAGTTCTTCGAAAAGCACGGCCCGAAGTCGCTGGTGCTGGCCCGCTTCGTGCCCATCGTGCGCACCTTCACCCCGATCATCGCCGGCGTCAGCCGGATGAACTACCGCCAGTTCGTCGTCTTCAACGTCATCGGCGGCATCCTCTGGGGCGTCGGCGTCACCCTTCTGGGCGCCGCCCTGGGGCAGATCGACTTCGTGCACACGAACATCGAGGCGATCCTCATCGGCATCGTGCTGCTGTCGGTGCTGCCGATCGTCATCGAGTACCTGCGCGCCCGCAGCCGCGCCAAGAACGCGCCCCCGGCGGCCCCTTCGGCGGACCGGCCGGCCGGCCCCCCGGCCGACCCGGCGCCCCCCGCCGCCGACGGCGGCGACGGCGGTCCGCAGCGCGGCAGGCACGCCCGGCGTTAGGGTCGCGTCAAAACCTCGGCGTCGTCCTGGACAAAGCGCACTTCGCTGCCCAGAGCGGTATTTCGGATCACTTACGATCGCCCCGTGCCCAAGCTGACCGAACTGCCGAAGCGCATACTGATCGGCCGCGCGCTTCGCAGCGACCGGTTGGGTGAGACGCTGCTCCCCAAGCGCGTCGCGCTCCCGGTTTTCGCCTCCGACCCGCTGTCCTCGGTCGCGTACGCCCCGGGCGAGGTGCTGATCGTCCTGTCGATCGCCGGCGTCGGTGCGTACACGTACAGCCCGTGGATCACCGCGGCCATCGTCGTGCTGATGGTCGTCGTCGTCGCCTCGTACCGCAGGACGGTGCATGCCTACCCCAGCGGCGGCGGCGACTACGAGGTCGCCACCACGAACCTCGGCCGCCGCGCCGGCCAGGTGGTGGCCAGCGCGCTGCTCGTCGATTACGTGCTGACCGTCGCGGTGTCGGTCTCCGCGGGCGTGGAGAACCTGGGTTCCGCCTGGGGGTTCGTCGCGGAGCACAAGGTGCTGTGCGCGCTGATCGTCATCGGCCTGCTGACCACCATGAACCTGCGCGGCGTGAAGGAGTCGGGGACCCTCTTCGCCATCCCCACCTACGTCTTCGTCGGCAGCGTCCTGATCATGATCGCCTGGGGCGCCTTCCGCGGCCTCGTGCTCGGCGACACGATGCGCGCTCCCACCTCCGACCTGGAGATCCGGACCGAGCACGCGGGCGGCATCGCCGGCTTCGCCCTGGTCTTCCTGCTGCTACGGGCCTTCTCCTCCGGCTGCGCCGCACTGACCGGCGTCGAGGCGATCAGCAACGGCGTGCCCGCCTTCCGCAAGCCCAAGAGCCGCAACGCCGCGACGACGCTGTCGATGATGGGCCTGCTGGCGATCGTCATGTTCGTCGGCATCATCGTCCTCGCGATCCAGACCGACGTGCGGATGGCCGAGCGGCCCGCCGAGGAGCTGCTGCGGCAGGGGGAGGCGGTCGGCTCGGGCTTCGTCCAGAACCCGGTGATCGCACAGGTCGGCGCGGCCGTCTTCGGCGACGGCTCGCTGCCGTTCGTCATCCTGGCGGCGGCCACGGCGCTGGTGCTGTTCCTGGCCGCCAACACCGCGTACAACGGCTTCCCCGTGCTCGGCTCGATCCTCGCCCACGACCGCTTCCTGCCGCGCCAGTTGCACACCCGCGGCGACCGGCTGGCGTTCAGCAACGGCATCCTCTTCGTCGCCCTGCTCGCCGGCGGCCTCGTCTACGCCTTCGAGGCCGACTCCACCCGGCTGATCCAGCTCTACATCGTCGGCGTCTTCGTCTCCTTCACCTTCAGCCAGACCGGCATGGTCCGGCACTGGAACCGCATACTGGCCACCGAGCACCGGACCGACGAGCGCCGCCGCGTGCTGCGGTCGCGCGCGATGAACGGGTTCGGCGCGGTGTTCTGCGCGCTGGTGCTGGTGGTCGTGCTGGTCACCAAGTTCAGCCACGGCGCGTGGATCGCGCTGGCCGGCATGCTGTTCTTCTACGTGGTGATGGCGGCCATCCGCCGCCACTACGACCGCGTCGCGCAGGAGGTCGCCGTCGCCGAGGGCGAGGCCGACGACGCGATGCCGCGCCCCGGGCACGTGCACTCGATCGTGCTCGTCTCCCAGCTGCACCGCCCCACGATGCGCGCGCTGGCGTACGCGAAGCTCGTACGCTCCGACAAGCTGGAGGCGCTCACCATCGGGGTCGACGCCGAGGAGACCCGGAGGCTGCAGCAGCAGTGGGTGGACAGCGAGCTGGACGTGCCGCTGACCGTCATCGAGTCGCCTTACCGCGAGATCACCAGGCCACTGATCGAGTACGTCAAGCGGCTGCGCCAGGAGAAGCCGGACACGGTGATCAGCGTCTACATCCCCGAGTACGTCGTCGGGCACTGGTACGAGCACCTGCTGCACAACCAGAGCGCGCTGCGGCTGAAGGCGCGGCTGCTGTTCACGCCGGGCGTGATGGTGACGTCGGTGCCGTACCAGCTGGGCTCCAGCGAGCGCGCCAAGCGGCGGGCGCGGCGCAGCGCCGAGTGGCAGGCGCCGGGTGCGGTGCGGGGCCCGGCCCCGGTGGGCGCGCGGAAGCGGCGGGAGACGACGGGGAAGTAGCGGGGCCCGGCCGCCGCCGTCAGGGCACGGCTCGGCCGGCCTGCCGCCCGCTTCGGGTACGGGCCGCGCCGCCGTGCTCAGAAGCCCCCGAAGCCGCCGTCCCCGAAGCCCCCGCCGCCGCCGAAGTCGCCCCCGCCGAAGCCCCCGTCGAAGTCGCCGGGGTCGAAGTCGGCGCCGGTGTGGTCCCCGCCCTCGTAGCCGCCCTCGCCTGTGCCGTCCGCCGCCGCCCAGCCGCCCGGGGCGTACATCACCTGTCCCAGCATCGTGCCCACGAGCAGGCCCGGGAGGAGGCCGCCGCCGAAGTAGCCGCCGGCCCACGGGGCGTACGCGGGTCCGGCGTTCCAGTACGGCTGCGGACCGCGGGCGGTGTCGACGGTGCGGGTCATCGGCTCCTCGCCGGCGGCCAGCAGGTTCGCGTCCGCCGTGCACGCCGGCACCGTGCGCGGCGCGGCGCCCGGCGGGGTCCACTCGACGTCGGCGGTCGACGGGCCGTGGCGGGGGTCGAAGAAGCACGGCGGGCGGCGCTCCGGCAGCGCCGCGCCGGTGCGGCGCGCCTCCAGCGTCGTCAGCGCGAACCGCCCCTCCTCCAGCGCCTCCGTCACCCCGCGCACGTCGCCGGGGGCACCGGCCGCGTCCATCCGGGACTTGGCCTTCTCGTACGCGTCGAGCGCCTTCTGGTAGTCCTCGCGCATCGCGTCGTCCGCGGCCGGGCCGGCGGGGTCGAAGGCGATACGGGTCATCTCCTCGCCGTACGCGGTGATGTCCTCGTCGACGACGGTACGCAGCCGCGCCAGCTCCAGCCCGGCCCGCTCCGCGTCCCGCAGCCTGCGGCGCTGCCGGATGAACAGGACGGCGCCGACGATCAGCAGGAGTACGACGCCGACCGTGACGGCACCGAAACCGCCGATGCCGGTGCTGTCGCGCCAGCCGGAGGGCGCGCTGCCGTCGGCTTGCTCTGCGGCGTCGTCGGCGAAGGTGACGAGCTGGTCGGTGGCGTCGCCGGGGTGGGCGCCGATGGCGGCGCGGCGGAGGTTGTCGACGGCCCGGCCGGACAGCACGCGGGAGTCGGCGGCGGCGCCGAAGCCGTCGCCGAGGCGTACGGCGTAGACGCCGGCGATGCCGGTACGGGAGCGGAGGTTCGGCAGTACGTCGCGGGCGGCGGTGCCGGGGCCCGAGGGGAGCACGGCGACGAAGACGGGGCGGCCCTCGTCCTTGATCCGGGCGGCGAGCGCGTTGGCCCGGCTGACGGACATCTGGCCCCGGACGTCGGGGTGGACGTAGACGGGGCGCTCACGCAGCGCCTCGGCGGCGTCGCCGACGGGGTCCTGGGCGTGCGCGGGGGGCGCCGTTGCCGTGAGGAGCGCGGCGAGGAGGGCGAGAAGCGGGGCCAGGAACCGGTGCATACCTGACATTCTTCTCGCGGGGTGGACGGGCGCCACCCGGGCGCCACCCGGGCGCCACCGGGTTCCGGCCGTTGCCGCGGGGGTAGTCCGATACGGGCGGACCGGCGGGTGCGGGGCGGTGCGGCGGCGCGGCGGGCGGTGGCGTTGGGGCGGCGGTGGTGTCAGAGGGGGTGCCTACCCTTGGGCGGGTGCGAGGGGGGTGTGGGGTGTTGCTCGCCGGCGGCTGCGCCCTTCCCGTTACGCGCCGACCGTGACCGCGCCGTCCAGGTCGCACGCCTGCAGCCGGCCGCACATGCCGAACCGCGACTCCGCCCCGGTCCGCTGCACCGACGCCGCCCGCAGGTGGGCGCCGTCCGTGCGCAGTGCGTCCAGGTGTGCGTCTGTCGCCGCCGCGGCGGCGGCCGGGCCCCGTTCCCACCGTCCGCGCCAGTCGTCCAGGTGCGGCCGGACCAGCTCCACCGCCCTGGTGTGGAACGCCGTCAGCGGTCCTGTGTCGCCCGCCCGTGCAGCGCGGGCCAGTTCGGCGAAGCCGGCCAGCGCCAGGTCGCGGCGGGCCTGCGCGGACTTCTCCGGCTCCGCCGGGTCGAGGCGGGCGGCGCGGGCGTAGGCGGCGTCGTCGTGCAGGACGTCGGGCGGGAAGGGGAAGGCGGCGTCGCCGGCCTCGGGCAGTCCGGCGTTCTGCATGAGGACGAGGATGTCGAGTCGGCCGTCGGCGTTGACGAGCCGGTGGATGGTGCCGGGTGTGAACCAGACGACGGCGTCCTCGACCAGCTCGGTCTCGGCGTACCCGGAGGCGGTCAGGGTCTGCACGGCGCCGTGGCCGCCGAGGACGACGTACGCCTCGGTGCAGGCGAGGTGCAGGTGCGGGGTGCCGCCGCGGAGGCCGTCGGGGGCCTGCCAGTCGTAGACGCGGAGCCGGGAGACGCTGACGCCGCCGGGGAGGGGCGGGAGTGCGGGATCGGCCATGGACACCAGCATGACGCAAGCGCTTTCTACGGACCACCCCCCGAACCACCCGATCTCCGCCCCGGCCGGCGGTGCGAGGGGGATGCAGGGTGCGTCTGAGGGGCGGGGTGCTTCTGAGGGGCCCGCGGGCGGCCGGCCGGCGCCCGTCCGCGTACGTCGGCGGGATCGTCTGTCGGCGGGGCGGCCTACCCTTGGGCGGGTGTGCGGGGGAGGTGTGCCGGGGAGGTGTGCGGGGCCGGGGGCAGGGCTAGGCCGGCTGGGTCAGGGTGTAGCCCTCGTCCAGTAGTCGCGGCAGGTAGTACTCCAGCGCCCGCACCGTCGCCCACCTGTCGCCCCCGCCGTCGTGTGCCAGCACGATCGCGCCCGGGTGCGCCCCCCGGACCACCGCCGCCTCGATGAACCGCTGGTCGCGGTTGTCCCAGTCGAGGGTGTCGATGTCCCACTGGAAGGGCTCCATCTGCAACTGCGCGCAGATCTCCAGGCTCGGCCCGTGCCACATCCCGTACGGCGCCCGCGCCAGCCGCGGCGGCGCGCCCAGCTCCTTCGCCACCAGCTCGCAGGTCCGCTCCAGTTCCTCGCGCACCCGCGGGGTGCTGATCAGATCGAGCTGCGGGTGGGTGTAGGAGTGGTTGCCGACGACGTGGCCCTCGGCGGCGATCCGGCGCAGCACGTCGCGGTTCCACGGGATGTTCTCGCCGATGACGAAGAAGGTCGCGCGTGCCCCGTGCCGCCGCAGGATCCGCAGGATCTCCGGCGTCTGCGTCGCGTGCGGGCCGTCGTCGAAGGTGAGCGCGATCTTCTTGCCGGTCTCGCGGAGCGTGCGGTGCGGTGCAGCGCGCAGCGCGACCGGCCGGGTCGGTCCGGCGATACGGGCCATGCCGCCGGACGTCGTCATCGGCGCCGCGCCGGTGCGGCCCGCGGCCGGACGCAGCCCGTTCGGCGCGGGGCCGAGGGGCTTGCCGTCCGCCGCCCCCGTCGCCCGCGCGGCCGTCCCCGACCTGGGGGCGTGCGCGGAGGGCGCGATGGCGAGCTGGTACGCGCCGAGCAGGCCCAGGCCGAGCACGCCGCGCCGGGGCAGCCCCCGTGCGGGGCATTTGTCATATTTCATGACCAACTCGTCTCACGGGGCAGAGCCCGGGCGGGTCAGCGACACGGGAGGCCGGGGCGAAGCACCGGATCGGGCCCCGGAGAGTGGCGGGCCGGGCGGGAACGGGTTAGTCGCGGGGGCGTTTTGGGCTATCCGTCCGCCCGGGGGAGCACGGTACGGGGGCACCGTTCGCCGGGGCGGGCCGGTGCGCGCGCCCGGGCCCTGGTCGGGCGGCCGGCGCCCGGCCGCCCGACGAAGGCCCGGCCGCCGGCTACGCCGAATGGCCCAGGCGGCGCCCCTCCGGCAGCGTGCCCGACCCCGGACCGGGCTTCACTGGAAGCGTCGAGGGCGGAGCAGGTGGAGAAGGCGGAGCCGGAGTGCCTGAAGCGCGGCCGGGCCGCGGTCCGCCGGTCCGTACCGGGCCGGATGCGAGCGGAGGTGTGACGCTGTGCGGGCGACGTTCACGCTGGGGCGCATCGCCGGGGTCCGGGTCGGGGTCCACTGGAGCGTGGTCCTGATCTTCGCCGTCATCGCCATCGGCCTCGCGCAGGGCCGGCTCCCGGACGCCGATCCGGGCCGCGCCCGGGTGCTGTACTGGGTGGCGGGGCTGGCCGCCGCCGTGGTCTTCTTCGTCTCCCTCCTCGCCCACGAGCTGGCGCACGCCGTGGTGGCGCGGCGCAACGGCGTTTCCGTCGACGACATCGTGCTGTGGTTGCTGGGCGGCGTGGCCCGGCTGAAGTCGGAGGCGTCGAACCCGGGGGCCGAACTGCGGATCGCGGGTGTCGGCCCCCTGGTCAGCCTGGTGCTGGGCGGAATCTTCGCGCTGGGCGCCTGGCTGCTCCACGGGGCCGCGGCGCCCGAGCTGCTCGTCCAGGTCATGGGGTGGCTGGCGGGTATCAACCTGCTGCTCGCCGTCTTCAACGCCCTGCCGGCCGCACCGCTGGACGGCGGCAGGCTGCTGCGCGCGCTGCTGTGGTGGCGTACGGGCGACAGGCTGCGCGCGACCGCCGGGGCCACCGCGGCCGGGCGGGCCCTGGGCTGGCTGCTCATCGCGCTCGGGTTCGTGCTGTTCGTGCGCGGCGGCGGGTTCGGCGGGCTCTGGCTCGCCCTGATCGGCTGGTTCCTCATCGGTGCCGCCACCGCGGAGGGGCGGCAGGCGCAGGTGCGCGGGGTGCTCGCAGGCGTCCCCGTACGGAACGCCATGACGCGGGATCCGGTCGTGGTGCCCGAGACGCTGGACGTCGCGCAGCTGCTGGACAACCCGCTGTACCGGCACTCGGCGTTCCCCGTGACCGGCGGGAGCGGCGAGCCGCTGGGCCTGGTGACGGTGCGCGGCGCCAGGCACGCGCGGCCGGAGGAGGACGGGGGGACGGTGACCGCGGGCGAGGCGATGGTGCCGGTGTCCCAGCTCGTCGTCGTCGGCCCGGACGACTCGCTGGCCGACCTGCTGCCCCGCATGGAGCCCGGCCCCGAGCACCGCGTGCTGGTGACGGAGGAGGGCAGGCTCGTCGGGATCCTGTCGCTGTCGGACGTCAGCCGGACCGTGACGTACCTGGCGGAGACCACCCCCCGCGCGCGACGCCGCCCCTGAGCGCGTGAAACCCCGCCGGGCCGGGGGCTTTCCGGGGCGGTGGCGTCGCTCACAGTTCGGCGTCCGCGGGGCAGGTGGGGTGCGGCGGCGCGGTTACCCTGACGTCGCTCCCGTACCCCTGACCGCAGGCGAGGCCGCACGTGTTCCGGACGATGCTCAAGTCCAAGATCCACCGCGCCACCGTGACGCAGGCCGACCTGCACTACGTCGGGTCCGTCACCATCGACGAGGCGCTCATGGAGGCCGCGGACCTGCTGGCCGGCGAGCAGGTCGACGTCGTCGACATCGACAACGGCGCCCGGCTCACCACCTACGTCATCCCCGGCCCGCGGGGCAGCGGCGTGATCGGCATCAACGGCGCGGCGGCCCGCCTGGTCAGCCCCGGCGATCTGGTGATCGTCATCAGCTACGCGACGGTGGCCGACGCGGATGCGAAGGCGCTGCTGCCGCGGATCGTCTTCGTGGACGGCGACAACCGCCCCGTGCGGCACGGCTCGGACCCGGCCGAGGCGCTGCCCGGCACGGGAACGGTGCGGGGCGACGCCCTCGCCGGTGACTGAGCGGACGTCACCGGCGGGGGTCGCCCCGCACCGTGTTCTGCGCGGCGGGCGGCCCGGTGGCCGCCCGCCGTCGTGCGCGAGGCTTCAGGAACGGCCCGCCTCGATGTCCAGCGTGATCTTGATCTTGTCGCTGACCGCGGCGCCGGCCGCGCCACCGGTCACGCCGTAGTCGGTGCGGCTGATCTCGGTGCTCGCGGAGAACCCGACGACCGTGGTGCCCTCCTGCGGGCCCGGCGCGAAGCCGCCGATCTCGGTCTCCAGGGTCACGGGGCGGGTGACGCCGCGCAGCGACAGGTCGCCGTCGATCAGGTAGACGCCGTCCTTCTCGCGGATGCCGGTGGACTTGAACGTCATCTCGGGGTACGACTCGACGTCCAGGAAGTCCGCGGTGCGTACGTGGTTGTCGCGGGCGTCGTTGCGCGTGTTCACCGAAGTGGTCTTGATCACCGCGTTGACCTCGGACTGCAGCGGGTCCTCGTGGGTCACGATGGTGCCCTCGACGTGGTCGAAGGTCCCGCGGACCTTGGTGACGCCCAGGTGCCGGACGACGAAGGAGACGTCCGAGTGCACCGGGTCGATCGTCCAGGTGCCGGTCTGGTACGCGGGGATCTGTTCGGCGTGAGTAGTCATGGGGAATATGCCTCTTCCGTAGCGGTGCCACCACAGGGCAAGTGGTTGAACTTTCATTCAAACCGTAACACGCTCTGGTTGAGGACTCAACTATAGGTATGCTGGACACATGACCGACGTGCGCTGGCTCAGCGATGACGAACAGCGGATATGGCGTCTCTTCATGGATGCCGTCCGCGACTTCAACGCGCATCTGGACCGGCAGTTGCGGCGCGACTCCGGGATGCCCGTGGCGTACTACGAGATCCTCGTGCACCTCTCCGAGGCCCCCGGGCGCAGCCTGCGCATGAGCCAGCTCGCCGAGCTGGCCCGCTCCTCGCGCAGCCGGCTGTCGCACGCGGTGGCGGCACTGGAGAAGGCGGGGTACGTCTCCCGCTGCGCCACCGACGCCGACCGCCGGGGGTCCGTGGCGCAGCTCACGGACGCCGGGTTCGGCGTGCTGGAGGCGGCGGCGCCGGGGCATGTGACGGAGGTGCGCAAGCACCTCTTCGACGTGCTCACGCCCGAGCAGCAGCAGAAGCTCGGCGAGATCAGCGGTGCGGTGCAGGAAGGGCTGCGGCCGATCTGCGCGCAGGCGCGGGCCGAGGACGCGGAGGACGCGGGGGACGCCGGAGCCGCCGGGGGTGCGGAAGATGCGGGGGACGCCGCGGGGGACGCCGGGGGCAGGGCGGGGAAGGCCGCGGGCGGCGCCGCCGCCCGGGAAGCCGTCACGGACGCCTGACGCCGGCCACGACGGCCCGGCCCTGCGGACCCCGTACCGCGCCGACGCCGTCGCGCGGGTGCCCGCCCCGCCGCCGGGGAGCGTGTCCGCCGGAGCGGAGCGGGCAGGGTGCGTACGGGCTACTCCGACAGCGTCCACACCGCGTGCGCGAGCGCGTCGCTGTTGCGGTCGAGCGCGGTGTCGTTCACGTTCGACGTGGTGTCGCACGAGCTGTGGTAGCACCGGTCGAAGGGCAGGCCGGCCGTGCCGCCCCACTTCGCCGCCTGCGCCGACGACTTCGTCCGGCTCGCGCCGGTGAACAGCCCGCCGACGGGCACGCCTGCGCTCTTGAACGCCGCGTGGTCCGACCGGCCGTCGCCCTCGGTCTCGATCTCGGTGGCCACGCCGAGGCCGGCGTAGAAGTCCTTGAAGACCTTCTCGATCTGCGGGTCGTCGTCGTAGACGAAGTACCCGGGGTTGGGCGAGCCGATCATGTCGAAGTTCAGGTAGCCGGTGAGCTTGGCGCGCTCCGCGGACGGCAGGTTGGAGACGTAGTACCGCGAGCCGACCAGGCCCAGTTCCTCGGCGCCCCACCAGGAGAAGCGCAGGTGTTCGCGCGGCTGGTAGCCGGACCGGGCGACGGCGAGCGCGGTCTCCAGGACGGCGGCGGAGCCGGTGCCGTTGTCGTTGATGCCCGGCCCCGAGGAGACGGAGTCGAGGTGCGCGCCGGCCATGAGGACCTGGTTCGGGTCGCCGCCCGGCCAGTCGGCGATGAGGTTGTAGCCGGTGCCGCCGCTCGCGCTGAACTGCTGGATGCTGGTGGTGAATCCGGCCGCGTCCAGCTTGCCCTTCACGTAGTCGAGCGAGGCCCGGTAGCCGGGGCGGCCGTGGGCGCGGTTGCCGCCGTTGGCGGCGGCGATGGACTGGAACTGCGACAGGTGCGCCTTGACGTTCGCGACGGGTATGTCCGGCGCCTGTTCGGGTGCGACGCGCGCCTCGGGCGCGGCGGCCGGCGCCGCGGGTTCCGCGGCGACCGCGACCGGCACGTGCAGCGCGGTCAGCAGCCCGCCGGCGAGGAGTGCGGCGGCCGGCCGCGACCTGAGGCGTGTACGACGGAGGGGCATGGGTGCTCCCAACGGTGGGGGATTGTCGTGCACATGAGGCTGGCGGAGCAGATGAGGCCGCGTCAAGAACCTATCCGGTCGCGGGAAACCGGTTATCGGACAGGTGATGTACGCGCTCCCGGACGGCCGAACGCGGCCCCGGGCCGTGCGACCCCGCCGGTACCCGTCCTGACCGGCCACGGGCCCTCGCCGCCGTATCGTCTGTGGCTATGGACATCATGGGAGTCGACATCGGCGGCTCGGGCATCAAAGGGGCCCCGGCCGACCTGGACACGGGCACTCTCGCCGAAGAGCGGCACAAGGTGCTCACCCCGCACCCCTCGGCCCCCGACGCCGTCGCCGAGGGCGTCGCCGCGGTCGTCGAGCACTTCGCCGGGCACGACGGGCCGGTCGGCGTCACCTTCCCCGGAGTCGTCACCGACGGCGTCGTACGCACCGCCGCCAACGTCGACAAGAGCTGGGTCGACGTCGACGCCGCCGCCCTCCTCCGCGACCGCCTGGGCCGTCCCGTCCACGTCGTCAACGACGCCGACGCCGCCGGCATCGCCGAATTGACCTTCGGCGCCGCCCGCGGCCGCACCGGCACCGTCATCGTGCTGACCTTCGGCACCGGCATCGGCAGCGCCGTCTTCACCGGCGGCCGGCTCGTCCCCAACACCGAGCTGGGCCACCTGGAGCTGCACGGCCACGAGGCGGAGAAGCGCGCCTCCGCCAAGGAGCGCGAGGACAAGGACCTCAGCTGGAAGCACTGGGCCCACCGGGTGCAGCGCTACCTCGCCCACCTGGAGATGCTCTTCACGCCCGAGCTGTTCGTCATCGGCGGCGGCGTCAGCCGCAAGGCGGACAAGTTCCTCGACGACATCACCGGCATCCGCGCCGCCGTCGTCCCCGCCGAGCTGCAGAACAACGCGGGCATCGTCGGTGCCGCGATGGCCGCCGCCGCAGCCGCGCGCTGACACCGGCGGTCCCCGGCGCTCCCGTCCCTCTCGCCTATGGTGAGTGGGTTCTGCACACGGAGCGTAGGGAGAAGGTGACCGCACGTGCTCGACGAACGGGTGGAGACGCCCGCGGAAGGCGGCGGTGCCCCGGGGCACGAGCCGCGTACCGACGCGGTGGTCTTCGGCGTCGCCGCCGCGCTGACGCTGGCGTTCGTGATCTGGGGCGCGGTGGCGACGGACTCCCTGAAGGACGTCTCCACGTCCCTGCTCAACGACACGATGCACTACGGCGGCTGGGCCTTCGTGCTCGCCGCCTCCGGCTTCGTCATCTTCGCGCTCTGGCTGGCCTTCAGCCGCTACGGCCGCATCACCCTCGGCAAGGAGGGCGAGCCGCCGGAGTTCCGGACCGTGTCGTGGGTGGCGATGATGTTCAGCGCCGGCATGGGCATCGGCCTGATGTTCTACGGCGTGAACGAGCCCCTCGCGCACTTCACCAACCCGCCGCCGGACACCGTCTCCGCCAGCGCCGGTGCCGCCTCGCGGATGGAGGTGGCGATGGCGACCACCCTCTTCCACTGGACGCTCCACCCCTGGGCCATCTACGCCTCCGTCGGCCTCGCCATGGCGTACAGCGTCTTCCGCCGCAACCGCCGGCAGACCATCAGCGCCGTCTTCACCCCGCTCATCGGCCCCCGGCACGCCAACGGCGGCGTCGGCAAGGTCATCGACATCCTCGCCATCTTCGCCACCCTCTTCGGCTCCGCCGCCTCGCTCGGGCTCGGCGCGCTGCAGATCGGCAGCGGCATCAAGGAGGTCGGCTGGACGTCGCAGGAGGTCGGCGAGGGGCTGCTGATCCTCGTCATCGGCGTGCTCACCGCCGCGTTCGTCGCCTCCGCGGTCTCCGGCATCGAGCGGGGCATCCAGTGGTTGTCGAACATCAACATGGTGCTCGCCGCCGCGCTCGCCGTGTTCGTCTTCGTCGCGGGACCGACGGTCCTGATCCTCGACCTGGTGCCGACCTCGGTCGGCTCGTTCTTCGCCGACCTGCCGCAGATGATGGCGCGTACGGAGGCCAGCGGCGGCTCGGACGTCGCCGGCTGGCTGTCGGGCTGGACGGTCTTCTACTGGGCGTGGTGGATCTCGTGGACGCCGTTCGTCGGCATGTTCATCGCGCGCATCAGCCGGGGGCGCACCATCCGGCAGTTCGTCGGCGGCGTGATCCTCGTGCCCAGCGTCGTCAGCCTCCTGTGGTTCTGCATCCTCGGCGGCACGGCGATGCACCAGCAGGCCCAGGGGGCGGCCATCACGGAGGAGTCGACGCAGGAGGGGCAGCTGTTCGCGGTGCTGAACGCCTACCCGATTGCCGGCGTCACGACCCTGCTGGTGATGGTCCTGGTCGGCATCTTCTTCGTCTCCGGCGCGGACGCCGCGTCGATCGTGATGGGTGCGCTGTCGCAGAAGGGGACGCTGGAGCCGACGCGCATGGTGGTCGTGGTCTGGGGTGTGCTGACGGGCGCGGTCGCCGCCGTCATGCTGCTGGTCGGCGGCGGCGGGGACGCGGCGCTGACGGGCCTGAAGAACCTGACGATCCTCGTCGCGGTGCCGTTCACGCTGGTGATGATCGGCCTGTGCGTGGCGCTGATGCGCGACCTGCGGCACGACGAGCTGATCCTCATCGGCGAGCAGGGCGAGCAGGCGGTCGAGACGGCGGTACGGGCCGGACACCAGCACTACGACGGGGAGTTCGAGCTGCAGATCCGGGGTCTCGCCCAGCGGCTGCGGGGCGGCCGGGGCGCGGGCCGCGACCGCACCGAGGGCAAGGGCCCCGGTCCTCAGGAGCCCGGCCCGCCCGCGGACTGAGGCACCCCGGGCCGGGCCCGCGGCCCGGGGCGTACGGGCCGGAAGGCCGTGCCGTACGCATCGGAGGGCCGGCCGGGTCCACCGACCGGTGGACCCCCGGTTCCACCGGTCGCCGCTGTCGGGGACAGGGCCGCGCTCGCGAGCATTTCGGGCATGAGAAACCTCCCCGTACGCACGGCCCGCTGGAGCGCCCGGCACCCGTGGCGCGCCATCGCCGGCTGGTTCGTCTTCGTGGCCCTCTGCCTCGGCACCGGCATATCCGTCGGCGGCAACCCCGCCACCACCGAGGACTTCTGGGTCGGCGAGGCCGGTCGCGCCGAGCAACTCGCCACCGAGGGCGGCCTGGAGCGCAAGCCCACGGAACACGTCCTCATCCGCGCCGAGCCCGGCCGCCCCCTCGACGACGCCGCCGCCCGCGCGGCCGCCCGGGACGTCGCCGAGCGGATGGAGCGGCTGCCCGAAGTGGCGTCCGTCGCCGCGCCCGTACGCTCCGCGGACGGCGACGCGCTGCGGGTGCCGGTGGTGCTGAAGGGCGCAGAACTGGACGGAAAGAAGAACGTCGGGCCGCTGCTTGAGCAGACCGCGCAGGCAGCCGCGGCCCACCCCGGAGTCGTGGTCGAGGAGACCGGCTCGCCCGCGATCAGCAAGGGCGTCAACGACCAGCGCGGCGAGGACCTGGCGCTCTCCGAGCGCATCTCGCTGCCCGTCACGCTCGTCACGCTGCTCGTCGTCTTCGGGTCGGTCGTCATGGCCGGCGTGCCGCTGCTGCTGGCACTGACGTCGATCGCCGCGGCGCTCGGCCTGTCGATGCTCGCCTCGCACCTGCTGCCCGACCCCGGCGTGGGCACCAACCTGATCCTGCTCATCGGCCTCGCGGTCGGCGTCGACTACACGCTCTTCTACCTCAAGCGCGAACGCGAGGAGCGCGCCCGCGCCGCGGGCACACTCTCGTCCGCGGCCCTCGTCGAACTGGCGGCGGCCACGGCGGGGCGGGCCATCGTCGTCTCCGGACTCGCCGTCATCGTCTCCACCGCCACCCTCTACCTCGCCACCGACGTCATCTTCTCCTCCCTCGCCACGGGCACGATCCTCGTCGTGGCCGTCGCCGTCGCCAGCTCCCTGACGGTGCTGCCCGCGCTGCTCGTGGCCCTGGGCCGCCGCACCGAGCGGCGCTCAGCCCGCCGGGCCGCCCGCCGCGAGGCGCGCGGGACCGCCCGGCGCGAGCGCCGGCAACGCCCCGAGCACGGGCGGGTCTTCGCCGCCCTGCTGCGGCCCGCGCAGCGCCGCCCCGCCGCCACCCTCGTCGTCTCCGTGCTGGCCATGCTCGCGCTCGCCGCGCCCGCGCTCGGCATGAAGCTCGTGGACCCCGGCAAGGACACCTTCTCCCGCGACATCCCCGCCATGCAGACGTACGACCGGCTGACCGCCGCCTTCCCCGAGCTGAAGGTGCAGCACGAGGTCGTCGCGCGGGCCGCCGCGGAGCGCGCCCCCGAGGTGCGCCGCGCGCTGGCCGAGCTGGGCCGGCGGGCTTCGGGCGATCCGCTGTTCGTCCGCGATGCCGAGCCCGCTGTCCGTACCTCGCCGGACGGCCGGACCAGCGTCCTCGTGCTCTCCGTACCGCACTTCGCCAACTCCGGGCCCGCGCAGGACTCCCTGCGGCACCTGCGCGACGACCACCTGCCCGCGACCGTCGGGCGGCTGGCCGGCGTCGAGACCGCCGTCAGCGGGGACGTCGCCCGCGGCGCCGACTACGTCGAGGACGAGCGCGGCAAGCTGCCGCTGGTCGTCGGCGCCCTGCTGCTGCTCACCTTCGTGATGACGGTGTTCGCGTTCCGCTCGGTGGTCATCGGGCTCCTCGGCGTCGCGCTGAACCTGCTCTCCGCCGCCGCCGCGCTCGGCGCGCTCGTCGTCGTCTTCCAGGGCTCGTGGGCCGAGGGCCTGCTCGACTTCGACTCGATGGGCGCGATCGCCTCCCGGGTGCCGCTGTTCCTCTTCGTGATCCTCTTCGGCCTCTCCATGGACTACCAGGTGTTCGTGGTCAGCCGGATCAAGGAGGCCAGGGACGCCGGGATGCCGGCGCGGGAGGCGGTGACCGCGGGCATCGCCGCGTCGGCGAAGGTCGTGACGAGCGCGGCCGTCGTGATGGTCACCGTGTTCGCCGGGTTCGTGGCGCTGCATCTGACCGAGATGAAGCAGATGGGCTTCTGCCTCGCGCTCGCCGTGCTGCTCGACGCGGTGGTGATCCGGCTGATGGTGCTGCCCGCGGCCCTGCTGCTCCTCGGCGAACGGGCCTGGTGGCGGGCGCCCCGCGGGTCCGCCGCGGCCGAGCCGGTGGCTCGTGCGTTCGAGAACGTACGCTGACCGGCATGCTCCCACGGCCACGGCGCGGCGACCCCTTCTGGATCTGGATGCTCCACGGCTGGGACGTCTTCTCCTGGGCGATCATCGGTCTGCTGACGCTGATCACCATCCTCGGGGACGTCCCCGCCGGGGACCGCTACGGGTCGCTCGCGCTGGTGGCCGTGCTCGGCCTCGGCTACGGAGTCGTGCGCAGCCGCCCCGGGAACCCGGTGCGGCTCGCGTACGGCTACCTGGTCCTGCTGATCCTCGCGCTGGGCGTGCTGTCATGGCTCCGCGACGGATTCGGTGTCCTGTACACCGTGATGCTGGCGCAGTTCGTGATCTTCGTGGACAGCCCGCGGGGCGCCGTCGTCTGCAGCGGCCTCGGCGCCGTCGCTATCACCCTGGGCGGGTCCCTGCGGGAGGGCTGGAGCGTCGAGAACGTCTACGGCAACGCCGTGTCGTCCGTCGCCGTCTTCGCGGTCAGCGTCATCCTCGCGCTGCTGACCCCCCGGGCGCTGGCCGTACGCGACGAGCGCGCCCGGCTGCGCAGCCGGCTGGCCGACGCCGAACAGCGGCTCGTGGAGGCGCAGAAGCGGCAGGGCGCCGCCGAGGAGCGCGAGCGGATCGCGCGGGAGATCCACGACACCCTCGCGCAGGGCTTCGCGTCGATCGTCGTACTCGCCGAGGCGGCGCGCGCCGGGCTGGCCGCCGAGCCCGCGAAGAGCGCGCAGCAGCTCCAGTCCATCGAGCGCACCGCCCGCGAGAACCTCGCCGAGGCCCGCGTCCTCGTCGGTGCCGCCCCGCGCAGCGGCGTCGCCGCCGGCTCCGTCGCCGCCACGCTGCGCCGCACCCTGGACCGCTTCGCCGAGGACACCGGGCTCGTGGTCGAGGCCGAACTCCCGGACGCCGACTGCGACCAGCCGACGCGGATCGCGCTGCTGCGCTGTACGCAGGAGTCGCTGGCCAACGTGCGCAAGCACGCGGAGGCGACGACCGTCGGGGTGGTGCTGGCGGCGGGCCCGGAGGGCATCGAGCTGGAGATCACCGACGACGGGAAGGGGTTCGTGCCCGGCGCGGTGGTGCCGGGCACGACCGGCACCGACGGCGGCGGGCGGGACGGCGCCGTGCCCGCCGGGGGCTTCGGGCTGGACGGGATGCGCAGGCGGCTCGCCGAGTTCGGCGGCGAGCTGACCGTGACCAGCTCGCCCGGCGACGGCACCCGCATACTCGTCACCGTCCCCGCGGCCGGGCCCCACGCGGACGGCATCCCCGGGCACGCGGCCCCCGGACCCGGGGCGCCCGCCGGGACCGCCGCCGGCACGGCGCCGCCCGCGACCGGAACCGCCACCGACGGACGGACCTGAGATGACGACGACACCCCCGCCCGCCACCCCGCTCCGCGTCGTCCTCGCCGACGACCACACCGTGATGCGCGCCGGCCTCGTCGCGCTGCTCGCCGCCGAGCCCAGCATCGAGGTCGTCGGCGAGGCGGACGACGGCCGCGAGGCCGTCGCGCTCGTCGCCCGCCTCGACCCGGACCTCGCCCTGCTCGACCTGCGGATGCCGCGGCTCGACGGCGTCGGCGCCACCGCCGCGATCGTCGCGATGGCGGCGCGCACCCGGGTGCTGATCCTCACCACGTACGACACGGACACCGAGATCGAACGGGCCGTCGAGGCCGGCGCCACCGGCTATCTGCTCAAGGACGCCACCCGCGCCCAGCTGGTCGACGCCATCCACGCCGCCTCCCGCGGGGAGACGGTCCTCGCGCCCCGGGTAGCGCAGCGCCTGGTCGCGAAGATGCGCAGCCCGGCCCCGGTGACGCTCACGCCGCGCGAGGCCGAGGTGCTCGCCGGGGTGGCCGAGGGCCTGTCGAACGCGGAGATCGGCAGGCGCCTGTTCATCGGCGAGGCCACCGTGAAGACGCACCTGCTGCGCATCTTCGCCAAGCTCGACGTCGGCGACCGTACACGCGCCGTCGTCGTCGCCCTGGAGACCGGCCTGCTGCCGGGCCGTTGAACCGCTTCCCGGCACGACCCCTTCCTGGTTCCGCGTCCCGCGAGCACAATGCGGGCGAGACCGCCGCCGCCCGGAAGGCAGGGACCGTGAGCCGACGCCGTACCGCTCCGCCGTTACGCACCTTCGCCACCGCCACCGCCACCGCCGCCGCGCTCGCGCTGCTCGGCGCGCTGCTGACCGTGCTCGCCCCGCCCGCCTCGGCGCAGGCCGCCGCCGCGGGCGAGCTGCGCGGCGGCGACGCGCTGTACAACTCCGGCGGGTACTCGTGCACGCTGGGCTTCAACGCCGTGGGGAGCGGCGCCACGTACGGCATCATCCCCGGCCACTGCGCCGACGTCGGCAGTTCGTGGTCCGCCGATGTGGGAGGCAGCCGGGTGAACGTCGGCACGACCTCCGGGGCGAGCTTCCCCGGCAACGACTACGGCGTCGTCCGGTACACCAACACCTCCGTGTCGTACCCCGGCGAGGTCAAGGGCAGCGGCGGCGCGCCGGTGGACATCACCGGCGCCGTCGACCCGTCGCCCGGCATGGCCCTGTGCCACTACGGCCGCGTCAGTGGCTACCACTGCGGCACGGTGCAGGCGGTCAACGTGACCGTGAACTTCCCCGAGGGGGTCGTCTCCGGCCTGTTCCGCTCGAACATCTGCTCCGAGCCCGGCGACAACGGCGGACCGGCGTTCTCCGGCGGCAAGGCGGTCGGCATCATCATCGGCAGCACAGGCAACTGCTCCACCGGCGGCGTGACGTACTACCAGCCGATCAAGGAGATCCTGGCGGTCTACGGGCTCACGCTGTCGTAGCCGCGGGCGTACGGGCGAGGAGGCCGCGCAGCGCCGCGGCCACCTCGTCCGGGGCCTCCTCGGCCATGAAGTGCCCGCAGGACACGGTGGCGTGCCGCAGGTCGGGGGCCCAGGCGCGCCACCGCGCGGCGGCGTCGAAGCCGAGCGCGGCGCCCCAGTCCTGCTGCAGGACGGCCACCGGCATACGGAGCAGGTTGCCGGCCTCGCGGTCCGCGCCGTCGTGCTCGACGTCGACGCCCGCGGACGCCCGGTAGTCCGCCACGATCGACGGCACCGCGGCCCGCGACGCCGCCAGATACGCGGCGCGTACGTCGGCGGGGAAGGTGTCCGGGCCGCCGGACCAGATGTCGAGGAAGTGGCCGAAGAACGCGTCCGGGGCGGCGGCGATCATCTCCTCGGGCAGGCCCGGCGGCTGCGCCATCAGGTACAGGTGGAAGCCGACGGCCGCCGACACCCCGTGCATCACGTCCCACATGTCGAGGGTCGGCAGCACGTCCAGGCACGCGAGGTGGGTGACCGCGCCGGGGTGGTCGAGCCCGGCGCGGAACGCCACCAGCGCGCCCCTGTCGTGCCCCGCCAGCGCGAAGCGCTCGTACCCCAGCTCGCGGGCGAGCGCCACGACGTCGGCGGCCATCGTGCGCTTGGCGTACGCGCTGCCGCCGGGCCCGCCGGGCCCGCCGGAACTGCCGGGTCCGCCGGCTGTCTCGGCCGGCTTGTCGCTGGCGCCGTAGCCGCGTAGGTCGGGGCAGATGACGGTGTGGTCGGCGGCGAGCCGGGCGGCGACGTGCCGCCACATGAGGTGGGTCTGCGGGAAGCCGTGCAGCAGCACGACCGGGCTGCCGTCCGGGTTGCCGCCGACGGCGGTGCTGAGCGCCACGCCGTCGGCGACGGTGACGCGGCGGTAGTCGAAGCCGGGGATGCGGGGGGACATCGGGGTGTTTCCCTTTGTAGCCGATCGTTGTCCCCAGCGTGCGCGGCGCGGATGAGCAGCGGATGAGCGCGCTGTACGGTGGCGCCCGGCGGGCCCCGGGCGGGGGCGGGCGGCGGGAGAGGTGATCGGCGGGTGCGGGTCCTCTTCGGCGTGCTGGGGCCGGTGGCGGCCTGGGACGGGGACGTGGACGGGGCCGGCGACGGCGCGGACCGCGAGGGCGGCGGGGCCGGGGGTCCCGGCGCGGGCGGCGGCGCGATCGCGTTGAAGGGGCCGCGGCACCGGGCCGTGCTCGCCCGCCTGATCGTCGCGCGCCGCCGCGTCGTCCCGGTCGGCCTGCTGGTCGACGACCTGTGGACCGATCCGCCCGCGGACGCCGTCGGCGCGGTACGGACCTTCGTCGCCGCGCTGCGCCGCGCCCTGGAACCCGAGCGTCCGCCGCGGGCACCCGCGCGCCTGCTGGTCACGCAGGGCCCGGGGTACGCGCTCCGCGCGGAACCGGACGCCGTCGACGCCTGGCGCTTCGAGACGGCGGTGGCCGACGCCAGGACCCTGCCGCCGCAGGCAGCGGCGGCGCGGCTGGACGAGGCGCTGGGGTGGTGGCGCGGCCCCGCGTACGCGGAGTTCGCGGATCTGCCGTGGGCCCGTACCGAGCGCTCCCGGCTCGCGGAACTGCGCCTGCACGCGGTCGAGTTGCACGCCGGGGCCCGGCTGTCCCTGGGCCTCGCCGCGGAGGCGGCGGCGGACCTGGACGCCCACGTGGCCGGGCACCCCTGGCGCGAGGGCGCCTGGCGTCTGCTGGCGCTGGCCCTGTACCGGGCCGGCCGCCAGGCCGACGCCCTGGCGGTGCTGCGCCGGGCGCGCACGATGCTGGGCGAGCAGTTGGGCGTGGACCCGGGCCCGGCGCTGCGCCGGCTGGAGACGGACATCCTGGCGCAGGCGGACCACCTTCAGACGCCGGACCCGCGGCAGGACGGGGACGCGGACAGTGACGGCGGCGGTGACGGGGCGCGGCGGGTGTGGGCCGAGGCGGCGGCCGCGTACGACCGGGCCGTCGGCGGCGGTGCGCGCGCCCGGCTGGAGTCCACCGTCGGACTGCTCCGCAGCCTGGCCGTCACCGGCGGCGGCGGGCTCCAGGCCGCGCGGCGGCACCGGGTGGCGGCCGTCGAGGCGGCCGAGGAGTCGGGCGACGCGGAGCTGACCGCGCGGGTCATCGGCGCGTACGACGTGCCCGCCGTCTGGACCCGCGTCGACGACCCGGAGCAGGCCGCCCGTGTCGTGGCCGCGGCCGAACGCGCCCTCGCCGCGCTGCCGCCCGCCGAGCACGCCGCCGTACGGGCCCGGCTGCTGGCCACCGTCGCCGTCGAGTCCCGCGGCACCCGCTCGGCGCGCGGGCCGGAGGCCGCCCGGGAGGCGGAGCGGCTGGCCCGCGGCCTGGACGATCCGGCACTGCTGGCGTTCGCGCTCAACGGCGTGTTCATGCAGACCTTCGAGCGCACCGGCCTGGCGGCGGAACGGGACGGGACCGGCGCAGAACTGGTCGCGCTCGCGGCGCGGCACGGGCTCGTGACGTACGAGGTGCTGGGCCACCTCATCCGGCTGCAGGCCCGCGCGGCACTGGCGGACTTCCCCGGCGCCGACGCGCACGCCGCGGCGGCGGACCGGCTCGCCGAGCGCCACGAACTGCCGCTGGTCGCGGTGTTCACCCGCTGGTACGCGGCCCTCCGCCTCGCCGAGACCGGCACCGGACCGCCCGGCACGGCGCACGCCCCCGACACCCCCGACGACCCCGAGGCCGCCTGCCGCGGTGCCGCCGCGCTCCTCGACGGGGCCGGGATGCCCGGGCTGGAGCGCGGGTTGCTGCCGCTGGCGCTGCTCTGCCTGCGGCTGCGGCGCGGACTCGGCGCCTCCGTCGCCGCCACCGGCGCCGACTGGGGTCCGTACGAGCCGTGGGTGCGGCCCCACCTGCTGCTCGCCCAGGGGCGCCGCGCCGAGGCCGGGAAGGCCCTGCGCGCCGTGCCCGAGCCACCGCGGGACCTGATGCAGGAGGCCGCGTGGTGCCTGGTCGCGCGGGCGGCCGTCGAACTCGGCGACCGCGGGACCATGGTGCGCGCCCGCGACCGGCTCGCCCCCGCGGCGGCCGAGATCGCCGGGGCCGGCACCGGGCTGCTGACGCTGGGGCCCGTCGCCGGGCACCTCGACGCGCTCACCGCCGCGCTAGGCCCTGTCTGACAAATCCCGCCTGTGTCTGGGGGCACCGCCCACGCGCGCGCAGCGCGCTGTGGGGGAGCCTGGCACGCGCGCTCGCTGCGTTGTCGGGCTCGACCGAATAGGCCCACTATGCGGTCGACCCTCCGCCTTGCGATCGCACGCACCAGACGCCTGGGGGTACCGCCCACGCGCGCCTGCGCGCTGTGGGGGAACCCGCCCTGCGGGCGGACGGCGCCATTTGTCAGACAGGGCCTAGGCGCCCCGCCGTCCCCGTAGCCGGTGCTCAGAGGCTGATCTCGCGGCGGGTGTCGATGCCCGTGCCGTACGCGGGGTCGCGGCCCGGGACGTGCACCTCGTAGCGCGTGGCCCGGGCCCGGAACAGGTGCAGCTCCGCGTCGCCGCGCACGTCCGCCGGCCGGAAGCGGATCGCCGCGGGGTCCATCGCGCCGCCGAACGCCTCGTCGCACGCCGCCGCCAGCTCCGCCTCCGGGACCTCCTCCGCCGTCGCCCCGACGTAGACCGCGCGGCCGGCGCCGATCGCCGCCGTCGTGTCGTATACGACGAACTCGACGCCGGGCCGGGCGGCGATGTTGACCGAGTGCCGCGCGTGGGGCGAGGAGACCCAGTAGAAGGTGCGGTAGCCGGCGTGGGTGAAGAACACCGGGGAGACCCGGGGCCGTCCGTCGGGTTCCGCGGTCCCCAGGGTGAGATAGCGGTTCGCGTCGAGCACGTCGCGCGCCAGCCCGGCCAGGTCCTCGGGAAGTGCCATCGCTTGTCCCCCTCCGCGTACGCGGCCGCCGCCGACCGCCGGCTGAGGCTACCGGACGCGACTGACAGTACCCGTCTCCAGCAGCGACGTGAGGGCGGTGATGTCCGGCGCGCCGTCCAGGCCGTCGACGGCCGCCTTGACGGCGCGGGCCCGTTCCCCGTCCAGCACGTCCGCCGTCAGGGCCGTGAACTTGCGCTCCAGGTCCGCCTCCGGCAGCGGGTTCTCGGCCGCGCCCAGCGGGTGTTCGACGTCGCGCACGTACGTCTCGCCCGTGCGCGCCGTGACCTCGGTGACCGACGCCACCGACTGCCGCAGCGCGCCCGCACGTTCGTCCAGGGCGGCGTCGCCCGCGACCGTGATGCGGTCGCTGAGCCCGGCGATCGCCGGGTCGGTGAGGCGCAGGTCGGTCATGATGTCGGCGAAGCCGACGCGGCCGCGGTGGGCGGCGACCGCCAGGACGTACTGCATGCAGTGGGAGCGCAGCGGGTTGGCGTCCACCACGTGGTACGACGAGCGGGGGGCGCGGACGGCGACGCGCTCGATGTCCTCCGGGCGCAGGTCGTGCGTGCGCATGACGTCCAGCAGCCCGTCGAGGGCGGCCGGGATGAACACGCAGCACGAGTTGCGCTTGAAGAACAGCTCCCCGACCGCGTACCGCTCACCGATCCCGGCGAGCAGCGCCTCCTGGTCCCACTGCCCCGTGAACGCCTGCCCGAAGGGGTACTTGCCGCCGAAGACGTCCGCCGGGCCGCGCATGCCGAGCGCCGCGAGGGTGGCGGCCTGCACGCCGGCCTGGGCGGCGAGGCCGATGTTGAGGGGCCGGGACTGCTCCGTCGGGTCGTCGACCCACGACAGCAGCCCGGACGCGCTCGTGCCCGCCAGCCCCAGCGCCTCCGCGAACCGCTCCCCGTCGAGGCCCAGCAGCAGCCCGGCGGCCACCGTGCTGCCGAACGCGCCCGCGACCGTCGTCGGGTGGAACCCCCGCGCGTACTGGACGGCGGGGCCGAGGGCGTAGCTGACGCGGGCGGCGACGTCGATGCCGGCGACGGTGGCGGCCAGCACGTCGGCGCCGGAGGAGCGCTGCCGCTCCGCGACGGCGAGGGCGGCGGGGGCGACGACGGCGATGGCGTGGACGTTCGCGGAGGGGTGGTGGCTCTCGATGTCGCAGTAGTAGGCGAGGGTGCCGTTGGCGAGGGCGGCGGTCGCGGCGTTGGTGCGCAGCGGGGAGCCGAAGAGGCGGGAGGTGCCGGGGCCGGCCTCGGCGGCGGTCTTCTCCAGCAGCTCCATCACGGGGTAGCGGCGGGAGGTGGCGGCCATGAGGGCGCCGAGGCAGTCGTAGAGCGCGTTCTTCGCCTGGCGCACGACGGGGGCGGGCAGCCGGTCGTACGCGAAGGCGTCGAGGCTCCCGACGAGCTGCTGGGTGCGGGTACGGGGAGGGGTGCGGGTGCCGGTTGCGGGCATGGCGGACTCCTTCGCGGTGCGGTGGGCGGTCAGCGGGCGAGGGCGCGCAGCGCCGCGGTCATCCGGCTCAGAGCGGCCTCCCACACCGCCTCGTCGCGGGCGTAGCAGACGCGGAAGGAGCCGATGCCGCGCGGGCCGAACTGGTAGCCGGGGCTGACCAGGACACCGGCCTCGCGCACCAGGCGGTCGGCGAGGACGTGGTCGGGCACGCCGAGCGCGGAGGCGTCCACGAAGAGGTACGCGGTGCCCGGCGGCCGGGGCCCGCCGCGGGCCCGCAGCCCCAGGTCGGCGACGTCCGCCAGCCACGCCGCGGTCTGTTCGCGCAGGCCGCGCAGGTCGGCCAGCCGGTCCCGGACGAAGTCCTCGTCGTCGCGCAGCCACCGGGTCAGCAGGTGCTGCGCGTACGCGGGTGCCCGCAGGGACATCGCGGCGAGCACGTCCTCCGCGCCGTCGGCGACGTCTCCGGGCGCGACGACGACGCCGACGCGGTAGCCCGACAGGGACTCGGTCTTGGACGGTCCCGTGACGGTGGCGCAGCGTCCGCGCATGCCGGGCTCGGCGATCAGGCGGGGGAAGGGGGTGCCGTAGACGAGCCGGGCGTACAGCTCGTCGACGACGGCGAAGGCGTCGTGCTCGCGCACGAGCGCGGCGATGCCGGCGACGACGTCGGGCGGGTAGACGGCGCCGGTGGGGTTGTTGGGGTGCGAGAACAGGACGACGGAGGCGCCCGCGCGGAGCGCCGCGGCCAGCTCGTCCAGGTCGGGTACGAGTCCCGGGCTGCTGTCCGCGTCGCCCTCGGGGCCGTCGCCGGCCGGGCGGGAGGTCAGCGGGACGTGGTGCACGTGCGCGCCCAGGAGCCGCAGGATGCGCTCGCTGAACAGGTAGTCGGGGTCGAGGAGCGCGACCGTGTCGCCGGGGGAGACCAGCGCGGCGAGGGTGGCGAAGAGCCCGGTCTGCGAGCCGGGGGTGAGGAGCAGTTCGCGCTCCGGGTCGACGGGGGTGCCCAGCCGGCGGCCCAGTTCGTGTGCCACCGGCCGCCGGACGGCCGCCGCACCGCGGTACGGGGTGTAGGCGTGGGCGCCGTCGGCCGCGGCGACGGCGAAGGCTTCGGCGGCCCAGGGCGGGGGCGGGAAGCGGACGGTGTCGAAGTGGGTGGTGTCCAGCACGTCGTCGGTCACGCCGGCGGCCACGAACCGGTCGGCCTCGCGGACGGACAGGCCCAGCCGCCCGGCGCGTTCGGGCAGGTGGAGGCGGCGGACTGCGGTGGCGCGGCCGTAGGCGGGCCTCCGGCGCGTACGCGGGGCTGCGGACTCTTCGAACCCTTCGGTCTCCTCGGACTCCTCGGGCTCCCGGCTCACCGCGCCGGCTCCTTCGGCGCCCGGTCCAGGCCCAGCAGCCCGGGCAGCCCGCGCAGGTCGGGCAGTTGGGCCGTGGGCGCGGGGGTGGTGGGGCGCAGCTCCTGGCCCTGCCGGTTGATCCAGACGGTGGGGATGCCCATCGGCACGGACCGCGGCAGGTCGACGTACTGCGACTGCGCCACGTGCACCGCCTCGTGCGGCTCCACCCCCGCCCGGCCGAGGACCAGCTCGAAGAGCGCGCGGTGCGGCTTGTACGCGCCGACCGCCTCGCCCGTGAAGACGTGCCGGAACGGGTCGCCCAGCTTGCGCACGCTGACGTCGATGATGTCGCGCTGGCTGTTGGAGATCGTGGCCAGCGGCACGTGCGCGCCCAGCAGGCGCAGGGTCCCGACGCTGTCGTCGAAGGGGTCGGCTTCGGCCATCACGTCGCCGAGCGCGGCGAGTTCCGCGGGGGCCGCGGTGATGCCGGCCTCCGCCTCCAGGGCCTCGGCCATGGTGGTGGCGAGCAGCTCGCGGTAGGGCAGGAAGCGGCCGTGGACGGCGGGCAGGGCGTAGCCGTAGTACCAGCGGCGGTAGAAGGCGCCGATGTCCGCGTCCTCGTCCCGGTCGGCGAACAGCGTGCGCAGGTGGGCGCGCAGGGCGCCGTCCCAGTCGATGAGGGTGCCGTAGGTGTCGAAGGTGATGAGCCGGGGGCGGGCGGGCAGCGGAGTGGGCATGGCTCGACCGTAGGACCGCTCGTTGACATTGGTCAAGAGCCAATAACTCATGTACGAGCCGAAGGTGCCGCCGCGCGGCCGCCGTCAGCCGGTGCGCTGCGTGCGCTTGCGCTCCCGGTAGGCGGTGACGTGCGCGCGGTTGCCGCAGCTCCTGGTGTCGCAGTAGCGGCGCAGGCCCGGGCGGGAGGCGTCGACGAAGACGTTCGCGCAGTCCGCGCCCTCGCAGATCCGCAGCCGGCCCGCGCCGCCGTCGGCGATCGCGGTCAGCAGCGCGACCACGCAGGACGTCGCCACCCGCTCGCCCAGCGGCGCCCGCGGGCGGGCGTAGTGCCAGTGCCAGGCGCCGTCGTGGTCGGTGAGGTGGGGCTGTGCGCGCAGGTCGCGCAGGAGCGCGTTGAGGTCGGCGACGGACTTGTGCACCGGGGTGCCGCCGAAGACGAACCGCAGCCGCGGACGCAGCTGCCGCAGCCGCTCCAGGTCGGCGGCGGACACGGCGCGGCCGACGTCCCAGCCGTGCCGGGTGAGGATCCCGGCGGCGTCCTCGGGGGTGCGCAGCCGGTCCGTACCGATGATGACGTCCAGGCTGTTGACCAGGTCGACGGCCGTGAGCGCCGCCTGCCCCGTGTAATCACTTACGGCCATGGTGACTTCCGCTCGTACCCATTACTTAAGGTAAAGATACCAATGGCGGCAGAGCCGTCCCGTCACGCGGTGCCCAGCGCCGCCCGCCCGGCGAGGACCACGGCGGTGTGCCGCGCGACCCGGCCGCCGAGGTGCTCGGCGGTCGCGATGTCGGCCTTGTGCACGAAGTCGGTGCCGAGGTCGCCCATGGTGACGGCGGCGGCGCCGTTGAAGTAGCCGAGGCGGTTGAGGTCGTTCTCGCTCTCGTGGCTGACGTGCCAGCCCGGGGCGAGGCCGAGGTTGACCCAGTGCATCTGGTGCTGGGCGGCGAGCGTCGCGAAGTAGCCGAGGGTGCTGTGCTTGTCGCCGGCCTTGCACGACGAGTGCGTGAACCCGGCCCCGATCTTGTCCTTCCAGGACTCCGTACGCCAGCGGGCGCTGGTCGACTCGGCGAACCCGTGGAACGCGCTGGAGGCCGACCCCATGAGCGTCGGCGCCCCGAACACGATCGCGTCCGCGGCGTCCAGCGTCTCCCAGTCGCTCTCCTGCATCTCCTCGACGAGCACCATCGTCACCGCGGCGCCGTCGGCCTCGGCGCCGGTCCTGACGGCCTGCGCCAGCACGTGGGTGTGGCCGCGGCGGGAGTGGTAGGCGATCGCGATTCCGGGTGGCGTGTCCATCGAGTCGTCTCCTGAGGCGGACCGCCCCCGGCATCGCCCGTACGACGCCCCGTTGCCGGTCCATGGCCGATGCTGCGGGGAGCCAGGATGGGCCCGGGAGGTTGGCTGAGACTATCCGGCGACTTGTCGCTCACTTGGCGCTGCCGGCCGCCGCTCGCGGGACCCCTGTGTGCACCGTTTACTAGAACGGTTTAGTTATACCCTTTATTGCTACGTCGAGATCCCTTGAAAGGCACTGAACCAACTAAACTTGACCGGTTTATGGACAGTGCCGCGGCGGGGCGCTAGCTTGCGCCAGGACCCCCACACGAAGGAGACAGCGATGCCCATCGTCCGACCCCGCCGCAGACTCGGCGCGGTGTTCGCCGCGAGCGCCGCAGCCCTCGCCGCGGCAGCGGCGCTCCTCGCCGTCCCGGGTGAGGAGGCCGAGGCGTTTCCGCCCGGCTCCCGGCAGCAGGTGCTCGACTACCTGCGGTCCCTCACCGGCACCTCGGTCGTCTCCGGCCAGCACAACAAGGAACCCGCCGCCCAGCCCGGCCAGTACACCAGGCAGGTGTACGACGTCACCGGCCAGTGGCCCGGGCTGTGGGGCGGTGACCTGATGTTCCGCGCCGAGGACATCGCCGACCGCCAGCGCGTCGTCGACCAGGCCAGGACCGAGTGGAACAACGGCTCGCTCGTCACCCTCACCTGGCACGCCTGCCCGCCCACCGGGCCCGAATCCTGCCAGTTCGAGGGCGGCGTCAAGTCGAACATCCCGGACGCGCAGTTCCGGGAGCTGGTCACCGACGGCACCGCGCTCAACTCCGTCTGGAAGCGCCGGCTCGACTCCGTCGTCCCCTATCTGCGTCAGTTGCGGGACGCCGGGGTGCCGGTGCTCTTCCGCCCCTTCCACGAGATGAACGAGTCCTGGAACTGGTGGGGCAACCGGCCCGGGGCCGACGGCAGCTCCCGGCTGTTCCGCCTCACCCGTGACCACCTCACCGGCACCCACGGCCTGGACAACCTGATCTGGGTCTGGAACGTGCAGGACAACCCGGCCGGCAACTGGAGCGGCTACTACCCGGGCGACGACTACGCCGACGTCGTGTCCCTCGACGTCTGGTACAAGAACCATCCCAGCACCTCGGACTACCAGCAGATGCAGAACATCGCCGGCGGCAAGCCGATGGCCATCGGCGAGATGGGGAAGGTCCCCGACGCCTCGCTGCTGGACAGCCAGCGGCGCTGGAGCTACTTCATGATCTGGTCGGAGCAGTTGCGCGGCAACAACTCCAACGCCGAGATCCAGGCCGCGTACTTCCACCCGCGCACGCTCAACCAGGGAGAGGTCCGGCTTCCCTGACCGCCTGCGCGCGAGGGCGCGCCGGCCGGCCCGGTGTCCGCACCACGGAACCCGCGCCGGCCGGCCGCCGCCCACAGGGCTGCCCCGGAACCCGCGGCATGCTCACGACGCACAGCCCTCAGGCGTGCCCCGACTCGTAGTGGGCGCGGAGGAGGTCCAGGCCCCAGTCGTGGCGCACGTGGCGCCATACGGAGTGCGCGTGGTTGCCGTCGTCCTGGGTGTTGTCGTACTCGATGAGGAAGTCCGGCGCGCGTACGCAGTAGTAGTGGCGCTCGCCCGGAGCCAGCCCTCCGGCCCACGCGAAGGAGAGCCCCTCCAGGCCCTGCGCCACCGTCTCCGCCCAGCACTCCCGCGCGTACGCCTCCGGGGCCCGGGCCAGGTAGCGGCGTACCAGGCCCTCCAGCCGGCCGCGCTGGGCCGGCGTCATGTCCCCGTACGGCAGGCCCGCCGGCAGCAGGTCCGGGTCGGCGAAGGGGTCGGCGCGGGTGAGGATGTCGTCCGGGGGTTCCGCGGCGAAGACCGCCGTGCGGCGCGCGGCGGTGTCCAGATCCGCGACCAGGTCGCGGGCCATGTCCTCCTCGGGGCCCAGCAGCCGGCCGGCCCGCGGTCCCGACGCGACGACCGCGGGCTCCGAGCCGATGAAGTGCGGGGTGACCCGCAGGCCCGCGGGCGTGATCAGTACGTGTACGGCCAGGTGGTGGCCGTTCATCCGCCAGCCCCACGCTCCCCCCGCCTCCGGGTCGCCGAGCAGCCGCAGCCAGTAGCGGTCCGGCCCCGGGCGGCCGACCAGCTCGCGGCGGTGGCGCTCCACCTCGATCGCACCGGCCGCCAGCCGCCCGCCGTGCTCGCTGTGCGCCGCGGCGAGCACCGCGTCGACGGCCGCGCGCTGGTCGCCGTCCAGTTCCTCGGTGGGCAGGCCGGGACGGGGCCCCGGCACGTACTTCCACTCGCGCCACTCGGGCGCGTCCAGCCGGGCGGGCCCGGCGCGCAACTCCCGTACCTGCTCCGGCTCCAGCACGGCCAGCAGCGCCCGCACCGCCTCCCGCATCCGCGCCGCGGCCTTCGCCGCGGACCCGTCGGATCCCCCCACCCGTTCCTCCCGTACGTCGCCGGATCGCCGGGGGCGTCGCCCCCGGCGATCCATAGTGCAGTACGCGCGCTGTGCGCGGGCGGGGGCTCACGCCGTGTTGAGCGTCCACTTCTGGTTCGCGCCGCCCGTGCAGGACCAGATCTGCGTCTTCGCCCCGTCCGCCGAGGTGTTGCCCGTGACGTCGAGGCACTTGCCCGAGCCCGCGCCGACGACGTCGTGGGTCACGGGGTCGTACGTCCACTGCTGCGCGGCGGTGCCGTTGCAGGCGTAGAGCTGGACGGCGGTGCCGTTCGCCGTGCCGGCGCCCGCGACGTCCAGGCACTTGCCGAGCGCCCTGATGGTGCCGTCCGCGCCCACGGTCCAGCGCTGCGCGGTGCTGCCGTTGCAGCCGTGGATCTGTACGGGCGTGCCGTCCGCGGTGGCGCCGCCGGCGACGTCGAGGCACTTGCCCGCGATGCCCGTCAGCGTGCCCGTACCGGTGCCGGGCACGCTGCCCGAGGGGGTGCCGGCCCAGGTGAAGGTGGCGGTGGTGCGGGCGGGCAGGGAGTAGGTGAAGGACTGGCCGCCCCAGTCGACGCGTACGGAGCGCGCGGACGTGCCGCCGTTGTGGGCGATGAGGGCCTTGGAGCCGTCCGGGTTGCGCCAGGCCACGTTGGGCACCGTGGTGCTCGCCGTGGAGGCGATGCGCCGGGCGCCGGGCTTGACGAACTTGGTGAGGTGGCCGGTGGTGTAGTACTCGATGGTGTTGTCGACCTGACCCGCCCGCGGGCCGCCCTCCTGCACGGTGATCAGGCCCGTGCAGGTGCCGCAGCCGCCGTTGTGCGGGCCCATGTTCTGGTTCAGCGCGAGGCTCCACTTGACCACGCTGCCGCTCCAGTTGCGGGTGTAGTTGACGATGTCGGCCATGTCCTCGTTGTGCTGGTTGCCGATCCAGGTGCCGCCGGAGTGCTCGGTGCTGAACTGCGGGACGGCCGGGTACTGCTGGTGCACCTGGCTGCCGACGGCGGGGTCGCCGGCGTAGCCGTGCCAGGCGATGCCGCCGAAGAGGGGGTCGTCGCGTACGCCGGGGTCGGCGAGGATGGCCTGGCCGATCTGGCCGTAGTCGCCGTAGTTCCAGTCGTGGACCATGACCTTCGTCGTGATGCCGGCCGCGCGGAAGGCCGGGTAGACGTGGTTCTTGGTGAACTCGATCAGCCCGGAGGAGTTCCAGCTCATCCCGGGGTAGTTCATGGCGGTGGGGTTGCCGGCCTGGCAGCAGTTGGGCTCGTTCTGCACGGAGACGTAGTCGACCTTGATGCCCGCGGCCTGGTAGCTCTGCACGTACTTGACCAGGTACTGGGCGTACATGGGGTAGTACTCCCACTTCAGCCAGCCCATCTGGTCCATCCGGCCGTTGTCCTTCATCCACCCCGGCGCGCTCCACGGCACGCCCTTGACGCGCAGCGCGGGGTTGAGCTGCTCGGCCTGCGCGGTGAGCAGCCGGACGTTCGTGTCGTAGCCGTTGGCGCCGAAGTCGTCCAGGGTGCAGCAGGTGTCGTCGAGTGAGACGTGCCCGGGGCGGGACAGGTCGGAGGCGCCGATCGGGTTGCGTACGAAGGACAGCCCGATGCCGTCGGTCGGCGAGAACAGCCGCCGCATGACCGCGTCGCGGGTCTCGGCGCTGACCGGGCCGCCGCGCAGCAGGTACGCGGTGGTGTCGGTGATCGACGCGCCGCCGCCCTCGAACTGCTGGTACGTCGTGCCCTCGTCGACCCGGATCGTCGTCTCGGCGCCGCCGCCGGCCGGGCCGAAGGCGAGCGGGGACTGCTGCTGGAGCCCGCGGGTGACGTTGCGGCCGCCGGAGTCCGAGGTGGTGGTGAGCCACGCGTCGACGCGCTCGCCGGCGGCGGCTGCCCGGGGGGTGAGCCCCGGGGCGGCGACCAGGGCGGCGGCCAGCAGCAGGACGGCGGCGAGCAGCGCCGGGAGCCGGTGGTTCGGGGAGGTGTGTCCGAGCAGGTGGAGCCTGGGTGACGGGATCATGGTGTGCCTCTCGTGGAGGGGTGCCCGTGCCTTCGGAAGGTGAAGGGGTTTGCGGCTCTCCGTACTTATTTCACGGCGTGATTGAACTGGTATGCCATGCTCGCGTCAAGAGGTCGGAATGCGTCCGTCCAGAAGTCGACGGCGATACGCGCCGCGCCCCCGGCCGCTACGGGGCCGGGCTCACCGCGCCGCCGCCCACCCGGCGGCGGCCACGACCTCCCCGGCGATCTCCGCCACGCCACGCCCCGTCCGTCCGTCACCACCCGCACGGTGCCCGCCGCCGCCTGCTCCGCCAGCCGCCGGGCCATGGACGCGCTGCGCCGCACCTGCTGCTCGAACTCCGAGCCCCGCTCGCGCCCGGCCAGCCGGGCGCGAGCGGTGGCGTCGACGGTGGACTTCCCCGCTCCGGACCGGCCGCCGATGAGCAGCACCTCGGTGATCGTCACCCGCGGAGCCTGCCACCGGCCGCGCCCGGGCGGCACCCGGTTTTGCGGCCGGGCCGCGTTGTCAGTGGCAGGTTCTAGGGTGGCCGGACCGCCGCCGACACGGTCGCGCGACCGCCAGACACCCCGGAGAGACGAGCATGGCCACCAGCAATGACCCGCCGGCGCCCGCGCGGCACGCCGCCGACAGCCACGACCTGATCCGTGTGCACGGCGCGCGCGAGAACAATCTGCGGAACGTCGACGTGGAGCTCCCCAAGCGCCGGCTGACCGTATTCACCGGCGTCTCCGGCTCGGGCAAGAGCTCGCTCGTCTTCGACACCATCGCCGCCGAGTCGCAGCGGATGATCAACGAGACGTACAGCACCTTCGTGCAGGGCTTCATGCCCAGCCTCGCCCGGCCCGACGTCGACGTCCTCGAAGGGCTGACCACCGCGATCATCGTCGACCAGGAGCGGATGGGCGCCAACGCCCGCTCCACCGTCGGCACCGCCACCGACGCCAACGCCCTGCTGCGCATCCTCTTCAGCCGCCTGGGCACCCCGCACGTCGGCCCGCCCAACGCCTTCTCGTTCAACGTCGCCTCCGCGCAGGGCAGCGGCGCGGTCACCGTCGACCGCGGCGCCGGCGAGACCGTCGAGGTGGCCTTCAGCAGCACCGGCGGCATGTGCCCGGGCTGCGAGGGCATGGGCAGCGTCTCGGACATCGACCTCCACGAGCTGTACGACGAGACCAAGTCGCTGGCCGAGGGCGCGATCACCATCCCCGGCTACAAGCCGGGCGGCTGGATGGTGCGGATGTTCACGGACTCCGGCCTCCTCGACCCGGACAAGCCCATCGGCAAGTACAGCGAGAAGGAGCAGCACGACTTCCTGCACCACGAGCCGGTCAAGCTCAAGATCAGCGGCATGAACGTGACCTACGAGGGCCTGGTCCCGCGGGTGCAGAAGTCCTTCCTCTCCAAGGACCGCGAGGCGATGCAGCCGCACATCCGGGCCTTCGTGGACCGGGTCGCGACCTTCACCGCCTGCCCCGCCTGCGGGGGCACGCGGCTCAGCGAGGCCGCCCGGTCCTCGAAGGTCGCGGGCATCAGCATCGCCGACGCCTGCGCCATGCAGATCAACGACCTGGCCGAGTGGGCGCGCGCCCTGGCCGAGCCCTCGGTCGCGCCGCTGCTGAAGACGCTCCGGGAAACCCTCGACTCGTTCGTGGAGATCGGCCTCGGCTACCTGTCGCTCGACCGCCCCTCGGGCACCCTGTCCGGCGGCGAGGCGCAGCGCACCAAGATGATCCGCCACCTCGGCTCCTCGCTCACCGACACGACCTACGTCTTCGACGAGCCCACCACCGGCCTGCACCCGCACGACATCCGGCGGATGAACGACCTGCTGCTGCGGCTGCGCGACAAGGGCAACACGGTGCTGGTCGTGGAGCACAAGTCGGAGACGATCTCGATCGCCGACCACGTCGTGGACCTCGGCCCCGGCGCCGGCACCGCCGGCGGCACCGTCTGCTTCGAGGGCACCGTGGACGGGCTGCGCGCCGCCGGCACCGTCACCGGCCGGCACCTCGACGACCGCGCCGCCCTCAAGGACACCGTGCGCAAGGCCACCGGCGCGCTGGAGATCCGCGGCGCGGGCGCGCACAACCTCCAGGACGTCGACGTCGACATCCCGCTCGGCGTCCTCTGCGTGGTCACCGGTGTGGCCGGCTCCGGCAAGAGCTCCCTGGTGCACTCCTCGCTCCCCGCCGGCTCGGGCGTGGTCTCCGTCGACCAGGGCGCCATCCGCGGCTCCCGGCGCAGCAACCCGGCGACGTACACCGGGCTGCTCGACCCCATCCGCAAGGCGTTCGCGAACGCCAACGGCGTGAAGCCGGCGCTCTTCAGCGCCAACTCCGAGGGCGCCTGCCCCGCCTGCAAGGGCGCCGGCGTCATCTACACCGACCTCGGCATCATGGCCGGCGTCTCCACCACCTGCGAGGAGTGCGACGGCAAGAGGTTCCAGGCGGCCGTCCTCGACTACCGCTTCGGCGGGCGGGACATCAGCGAGGTGCTGGCCATGCCGGTGGCGGAGGCCGAGGAGTTCTTCGCCGCGGGCGAGGCCCGTACGCCCGCCGCGCACAAGATCCTGCGGCGCCTCGCCGACGTCGGCCTCGGCTACGTGAGCATCGGGCAGCCGCTGACCACCCTGTCCGGCGGCGAGCGGCAGCGGCTCAAGCTGGCCACGCACATGGGCGACAAGGGCGGGATCTACGTCCTGGACGAGCCGACGACCGGCCTGCACCTGGCCGACGTGGAGCAGCTGCTCGCGCTGCTCGACCGGCTGGTCGACGCCGGGAAGTCGGTCATCGTCATCGAGCACCACCAGGCCGTCATGGCGCACGCTGACTGGATAGTCGACCTCGGCCCCGGCGCCGGCCACGACGGCGGCCGGGTCGTCTTCGAGGGCACGCCGGCCGAGCTGGTCGCCGACCGGTCGACGCTCACCGGCGAGCACCTCGCGGAGTACGTCGGGGCGTAGCGGGAGGCGGGCGAAGCCGCTGGTGCGGGGGCTGTGGCATGGTGGTGAGGTGAGGCTGGAGGATCTTGCCCGGCTGCGCCGGGCCCGGGACGCGATGGACCGCGACTACGCGCTGCCGCTGGACGTGGCGGAGCTGGCGCGGGTCGCGCTCATGTCGCCGGGGCACTTCTCCCGCAGCTTCCGCGCCGCCTACGGGGAGACGCCGTACAGCTACCTGATGACGCGCCGCATCGAGCGGGCCAAGGCGCTGCTGCGGCGCGGCGACCTGACGGTGACCGAGGTGTGCTTCGCGGTCGGCTGCTCGTCGCTGGGCTCGTTCAGCTCGCGCTTCACCGAGCTGGTCGGCGAGAGCCCGAGCGCCTACCGGGCCCGTACGCACGACGACGGTGCCGCCATCCCGGCGTGCATCGCCAAGATCCGCACGCGGCCGGTGCGGCGGCGCGGCGTCGAGGACCCCCTCCTCCGGTAGCGTGATCCGCATGGGAATCGTGCTCTCGCAGTGCTTCATCGCCGTCGATGACCATGACAAGGCCCTCGCCTTCTACCGCGACGTCCTCGGTCTGGAAGTCCGCAACGACGTCGAGTTCGAGGGCATGCGCTGGGTGACCGTCGGGGCGCCCGAGCAGCCCGGCGTGCACATCGTCCTCGAACCGCCGCTGGCCGACCCGTACGCCCCGGCCGCGGACCGCGAGGCCATGGAGCGGCTGCTCGCGAAGGGGCTGCTGCGCGGCGTCATCTTCGCCACGGACGACTGCGACGCGACGTTCGAGCGCATCCGCGGTTCGGGCGCGGAGGTGGTGCAGGAGCCGGCCGACCAGCCCTACGGGGTACGGGACTGCGCGTTCCGCGACCCGTCGGGCAACCTGCTCCGCTTCAGCCAGCCGAGCAGTTCCTGACAGCCGCTCCCGGCCCGGCGGCTCCTACCTGGCCCCCTCCAGCCGGGCCGAGCGGGCCGCGGCGGCCTCGGCGACCCGGCGGCTCTCCCGCGCGGTGCGCTCGGCGTCCGCCACCCGCCCGCGGGCCTTCTCCACCTGCCAGTGCGCCGCGTCCCGCGCCGCCCCGGCCGCCTCCATCTCCCGCTCCAGGACGCCGATGTACTCCTGCGCCTGGCGCAGCCCGGCCTCGGCCCTGGCCTGCTGCTGCTCGGCCTGCCGCACCTCCCCGTCCAGCCGCACGGCCTGCCACTGCGCCTCCTCGGCCTCCTGCCGGGCGCTGAGCATCTCCAGGAAGCCGGCGAGGTTCCGCACCGCGCCGGCCATCTGCTGCAGCAGGAATGCGGCCGAGGCGACGTCGTGCACCTCGAAGTTGTTCGCGCTGTCGGCCTCGTCGGACACCCGCAGGAACGGCCGTCCCGGGCGCCCGTCGGTCAGCGAGTACGCGCACAGATCCACATCGAACCCCACTGTCTGGCGGGGGTCGCCCCGCCCCTGAAACATCGCCCCGGCATTCCAGCCCAGATGCAGCACCCGGGACAGGTCGTCACCGAGAGCCCCGAAATGGTCTTCCGGTGAGTCGGCCATGTTGCACCACGGCGGACAGACGAATTGGAGGCACTCATCCATGACGGTCACCCTTTTCGTATCGTCACGAGGCGCCCCGGACTGGAGTGTTGATCACCCGGAGGGGGTACGAGGGGCGGGAGTGGGGTGACGGAGGGTGGCGAACTCGCCGCGTACGCACCGGTGATGGCGCGGCCCGAAGTCCCGGACGCACCTGCATGCGCATGCGTACGCGGCGGCAAGTCCCCTGGTCCGAGGCGGAGTTAGGGGCCGGCGAGCGCCCGGTCCACCAGTGCGCCCGCCGCGCCCGTGTACGAGGCGGGGTCCAGGAGCGCCGCCAGGGCCGGTTCGTCGAAGTGTTCGGCGATCGCGGGCACTGCCGCGAGGATCGCCGGCAGGCCCCGTCCCGTACGCTCCGACTCCGCCGCGGCGTCGGTGAGCAACTGCTTCGCCCGCGCCTTGCCGAGCAGCGGGGCGAGCACCGCCGCGACGCGCTCGGAGGTGACCAGGTGCTCCGTCAGCCGCATGTTCGCGCGCATGCGGTCGGGCCTGACCTGGAGCCCCTCGGCGAGTTCGGCGGCGGTGTGCGCCGCGCCGCCCGCCAGGCGCAGGCACTCGCGCAGCAGATGCCACTCGGCGTGCCACGCGCCCGCGGAGCGCTCGTCCTCGGTGACCAGGCACTGGGTCACCGCCGCGGCCAGCGCCGGGACCTGGAGGGAGGCGCTGCGCACGAGGGTGGCGAGGACCGGGTTCCGCTTGTGCGGCATCGCGGAGGAGCCGCCGCGGCCGGCCACCGCGGGCTCTGCCACCTCGCCGACCTCGGTCCTGCCGAGGGACTGCACGTCGACGGCGATCTTCCCGAGCGCCCCGGCGACGAAGGCCGTCGCGGCGGCGACGTCCGCGACCGGGGCGCGCAGGACGTGCCAGGGCAGGACGGCGGGCGCGAGCCCCGTCTCGTCGGCGAACGCGCCGGTCAGCCGCTCGGCGTAGGCACCGGAGTCCGCCGTTCCGGCGCCGTCGAGCGCCGCGTACTCCAGATACCCCGCCAGCGTCCCCGCCGCCCCGCCGAGCGACACGGGCAGCCCGCCGTCCAGCACCCGCCCCACCCGCTCGGCGGCGTCCAGCGCCAGCGCCCGCCAGCCGGCGGCCTTGAGCCCGAACGTCGTCGGCACCGCGTGCAGCGTCAGCGTCCGCCCGGCCATCAGCGTGTCGCGGTGCTCCGCCGCCAGCCCCTCCAGGGCGCGCGCGGTGCGCAGCAGGTCGGCGCGGACGAGCCGCAGCGCCCGGTCGCACACCAGCATCGCGCCGGTGTCGAAGACGTCCTGGCTGGTCGAGCCCCGGTGCACGTACTCCGCGGCCGCGGGGTCGCGTTCTGCCACGACCCCGCTGAGGGCCTTGACCAGGCCGACGACCGGGTTGGCCGTCTCCCGCGCGGCGCACGCGAGCGCGCGCAGGTTGAGCAGGTCGGCGCGGGCCGCGGCGGTGATCGCGGCGGCGGCGGACGCGGGCATGGTGCCCGTACGGGCCTGGGCGCGGGCCAGCGCCGCCTCGGCGTCCAGCATCGCCTGCAGCCACGCCCGGTCCGACACGGCGGCCTCGACGGGGGTGCCGGCCCGCACGGGGGAGAGGAGGCCCGCGTCGGGGTCGGCGGCGGGGGCGGCGTCCGGGGGCGGGGGCGGGGACGGGGTCACGAAAGCTCCTCGGTGGTGTGGGGGCGCGGCCCGCCCGCGGGGGTGAGGGCGAGGACGGCGCGGGCGATGGCGTCGGAGTCGCCGAGGGTCACGGAGTTCACCCCGGGTCGTATGCCCGCGGCGGTCACCCAGTGCACGGCCTCGGTCGGGACGCCGTAGGCGAAGCGGCGGGGGTGGGCCTCGCCGGCGGCGTCGATCAGGGGGTACGGGCGCTCGCCGACGTCCAGTCCGCCGGTCACCACGTCGGCGCCGGAGTCGCTGGAGATGCGGTACGCGCGGCACTGGCCGGTGGCGAGGAGGTGGGTGAGCAGGGGGTCGGCGGTGCGCCGGATGTCGGGCTCCGGCAGCCGCGCCTCGATCAGCGCCGCGGCCCGCACCGGCGGGCCCTGCACCCGGCTCGACTCGGCGACGAACGCCGGTTCCTCGCCCGTACGGTCGATGCGCACGCGCAGCTCCGGACCCATGAACTGCAGGACACCCGCGTTGGCCAGCGCGATGGTCTCCTCGATCCGGGAGGGGGGCGGGCCGATGGACAGGTAGGCGTTCAGCGGCGTGTACCAGTTCTGCAGGTCGTCGCGGTAGGAGATGCCCTCGAGACCGCCGTGGTCGACGACGAGGCGGATCTCGTTGCGCAGGTCGCGCAGCACGTCGAGCGCCGCCTTCAGCGGTCCGCTGACGTTGCCCTCGCGGGCCTCGCGCACGTCGTCCGCGAGGTGGCCCAGCAGCCAGTCGCGGAACTCCGCGCGGCTGTGGAACTCGCGGGTCGCGTACGGGCGGTCGATACGCGCCCAGTCCCACCGGTCCGCGGCGGGTATCCGGTGCTCGTCGAGCAGCGCGGCCTCCACCTCGGCGGTGGGCGCGGCGAGGTACCGCGCGACGAACGCCTCCCGTTCCGCACCCCGGCCCCGCGCCGCGAGGAGGGCGCCGTAGTAGACGCTCGCGACCTCCTTGGCGATCAGCGGCCACAGGTCGACGGCGAAGTACACCCGCCCGCCCGCGGTGCCGCGCTCCCGCAGCCGGTCGACGACCTCGGGGGTGAGCAGCCGCGGCTCGTAACGGCCGTGCGCGCCCTTCTCATTGTGCCCGCGGGCGTGGTACGGGACACCGCGCCGGGAGCCGGCGAAGAGCAGGGGCTCGCGGCCGGACGGCCGGTAGACCAGCCGGTCGCCGCTGCGCTCGAACCGGCCGCCGCGGCCGGTGGTGAGCAGGGCGAGGTGGTCGAAGAAGTTCAGTCCGAGCCCGCGCAGCACCACGTTCTGACCGGGCCGGATCGCGGAGAGATCGGCGTCTGCCGGATTGACGGGCGTGACGAGCACGAGCCCGCACTCGTCCGCCTCCCGCGCGAGTTCCTTCTCGCCCGCGGTGGCCCGCGCCGGCAGGTGCCCCTGGGCGAGGACGACGGCGTCGAGGTGGCGTAAGCGGGTGCCGTCGGCGAGGGAGAGGCACTGCCCCGCGGCGCCGTCCTCCTCCTCGTCGAGGGCGACCGCGGTGGACCGGTGCACCCGCACGCTGACGTGCGCCGGGGCGCCCGCCACCACCCGGCGGAAGGAGTCCCCCAGGTAGTGCCCGTAGAACGCCCGCGTCGGGTAGTCGTCAGGACCCAGCTGCCGCGCCTCGGCCAGCGCCCCGCCCGGCAGCGGCGGCCCGGCCTCCTCGCCGCGTACGACGGACCGCGCCCACTCGTAGAGGCTGGGCCCGGCCTCGATCGGCCCCTCCATCTCCACGCTGGCGTCGGTGTAGACGGTGACCTGCGAGGCGACGGTGTTCATCAGCAGCAAGTCCGGCTGGTCGGTCCGCCAGACCCGCCCCGCCCCCGGCGGGTGCGGGTCGACGACGTGGATGCGCAGTTCCTCGTGGGCGGGGGACTTGCGCTCGTTGGCGCAGATCCGCTCCAGGACCGACAGGCCTCGCGGCCCGGCGCCGACGACGCAGACGTTCAACTGCCCGTTGGACATGGACACCTACTCCTCGGAGGCGACGTACAGGACCCTTACCGGACGAGAGTTCCACAATGCCCGACCTCACAGCGATGACAAGTTCCTGTGAGGTGAACGCCGACGGCACCGCGGGACGGGCGCTGACGTGCGGATTGCCCCGCGCCCGGACGCCGGGATGCGGTAGGAAGGTCGGGCGGCCCAACTCCAGGAGGTGGCGCGGGTGGAGAACGTCCTGCCGGGTGTGGTGGGGGCGCTCATCGGACTCGCGGGTGTGCTGCTCGGCGCGTACGCGACCGGGCGCAGCGAGGACCGGCGGTGGCTGCGGGAGCAGAAGCTGCGGAGCGCGGCCGACATGATCACGGCCGGACTGCACCTGTACGAGGCGCAGCTGGAGCGCAGCGACCAGCGCCGGCTGACCACGGCGGACCGGGTCGCCTGGCAGGACCGGATGCAGACGGGCAGGTCGCACATCCACCTGCTGTGCGGCGCGGAGGCGCGCGCGGCGGCGGACGCCTTCTCGGGGCTGGTGTGGCGGTACGAGGGCAGCCGGCACGTGTCGGACGAGGCGGAGGTGCGGCGGGCGCTCGGCGCGTTGACCCGGGAGCTGCGGCGTGAGATCCGGTCGGACGGGCCGGAGCGCCGACCGCGGGGGGTCCCTCGGCGCTGACGCCGGGCGCTCCCGGGGTCACGGCCGGCACCCCGCCACGTCAGGCCCGGGGCCGCGACCGTCACGCGGTAGCGTCGGCCGGGTGCTCTACGTGACTGCCGCCGCGGGGTGCCGGCCGTGACCCCGGGCAGTGCGGGCGCCCGCAGCCGGTGGTGGACGCGCGTGCGCCGGCTGTGGTGGGTGCCCGCGGCGCTGCTCGTCACGGCGGGGCTGCTGATCGCGGTCTCGCGCCGCGGCGAACTGCGCCGGGCGCTCGAACTGCTCACCCACGTCAGCCCGGCCAAGGCGCTGGTCGCGCTGGCGTGCCAGGCGGCTGCCCTGGTGTGCCTGGCCGGGCTGCAGCAGTGGCTGCTCGCGGTCGGCGGGGTGCGGGTCGCGCCGGTCGCCATGAACCGGCTGGTGCTGGCGGCGAACGCGATGGCCGGTGCGCTCCCGGGCGGTACGGCCTTCGCCGCGGCCTGGCTCTTCCGCGAGTTCAGACGCCGGGGCGCCGACCGGGCGCTGACGGCCGGGGTGCTGGCGGCCTCGGGCGTGCTGTCCGGGCTGGGCCTCGCGGTGGTGATGCTGCTGGGCGTGCTCCTGGCCGGGACCCGCGGTCCCGGCACGGCGCTGCTGTGGCTCTTCGCGCTGCTGGGGCTGCTGGCCGCGGCCGGCCTGGCCGCGCTGCGCTCGCCGGCCGTACGGGACGCGATCGGGCGCCGCTGGCGGCGGACGGCGGCCCGGCACGAGCGCCTCGACGCGGCCGGCCGGGCGACCCGGCAACTTGTCGTCCACGCCCGGAGCGTCCGGCCGGGTGTACGCCCCTGGCTGACGCCGGCCGCGCTGGCCCTGCTCAACTGGCTCCTCGACGCGGCCTGTCTGCTGGCCAGCCTGTGGGCGCTGGGCGTCCCGGTGCCCTGGAGCGGCCTGCTGCTCGCCTTCGCGCTGGTGCAGATCCCGGTCAGCGCGCGCATCACACCGGGCGGGCTGGGCATCGCGGAGGCCGGCCTGACGGGGCTGCTGGTCGCGTACGGGCTGGAGCCGGGCCAGGCGTTCGCCGCCACCCTGCTGTACCGGATCTTCAGTTACTGGCTGCCCCTGCCGGTCGGCGGGGGGTGCTGGGTCGCGACGGCGCTGGAGCGCAGGCGGTGAGCGGCCGCCGGAGCCGGCGGCCCGCGCCCCCGGACGCCGCGGGCGCCGGGTGAAGCGGCGGTGTCGCTGACCTGCCGTCCGGGAGCGGTGCCCCACGCTTGCCGGGTGACGGGAACGAACGGACGCGCGGACGGCAGCAGTAAAGCCGGTCCTCCGGGGCCGGCCGCCGTGCTGCCGAGCCTGAGCGAGGAGCAGGCCCGGGCGCTGCGGCGGGTCGGCAGGGCCTGGGGACGGGTGTCGGCCGCCCCCGAGGTGTGGCGGCGGGCGCTGCCGGTGGAGCCGGACGTGGGGTCGTTCCCGGCGTCGGCGGAGGCGAGTCCGGCGTGGTTCGGGCGGCTGGTGCCGCTCTCCCCGCTGCGGGCGCGGGCCGCGGAGGGCCGGCCGGGTCCGGAGGCCGCCGTCCGGCCGGAGGCGGGCTCGCGGGTCCGCGGGGTGCTGATCGGGGCGCCCCTGGCGAGTTCACCGGCGTGGTGCCCACCGGCCAGGAGACGGTGCTCTCCCAGCTCGCCCATCTCTCCTTCGGCAACGGGTGGTTCTACATCTACGTCCAGGCGGCCACCGCCGCCGTGCTCCTGCTTGCCGCCAACACCGCCTTCAACGACTTCCCCCGGGTCCTGTCGCTGCTGGCCCGGGACGAGTACGCGCCCAAGCTGTTCCTGCGGCTCGGCGACCGGCTCGCGTACAGCGGCGGCATCGTGCTGCTGTCCCTGGCCGCGGCCCTGGTGTACGTCGCCTTCGAGGGCCGGACGAACTCCCTCATCCCGCTCTACGCGGTCGGGGTGTTCCTCGCCTTCACGCTCTCCCAGACCGGCATGGTCGTCCACTGGTGGCGGCTGCGCGAGCCGCACTGGCGCAAGAGCCTCGTCTTCAACGCCACCGGCGCCGTGCTGTCCGGGCTCGTCCTGCTGACCGCCGGCGTCAGCAAGTTCACCGCGGGCGCCTGGGCCGCGCTCGTCATCATCGTCCTCTTCCTGCTGGTCACCACCCGCGTCAAGCGCCACTACACGACCACGCGCGAGACCCTGCGCCTGCGGCCCCACGCCGTCGAACTCCCCGCGCGCTCCGAGGCGGGCCCGCTGGCCCCGGCCGCCGGCGCCGCGGGGGCCTCGCCCGCCGACCGGGAGACCGAGGAGATCCCCGAGGAGATCCACCACCTGTCGGTGATCCCCATCGCCACCCTGGACCTCGCCGGCATGCGCACCCTCGCGTACGCCGCCTCCCTCGGACAGCCCGCGCTGGCCGTCCACATCAGCACCACCGAGGAGGAGGAGCGGCGCTTTCGCGCGTACTGGAGCCTGTGGGGCGACCACCTCCCCCTGCAGACCGTCCTGTCGCCCTACCGCGCCCTCGTGGCCCCCCTGGTGCACTACATCGAAACCCTCCACCGGCTCAATCCCGACCTCACCCTCACGGTGATCCTGCCGGAGGTCGTCACCCGGCACCGCCGGCACCAACTGCTGCACAGCCGCATGGCGAGCCGGCTGCGGCGCGCCCTGCGCCATCTGCCGAAGATCGTCGTCACGACGGTGCCGTTCCACCTGCCGTACTGAGAAACGGCGGGCGCGCGCACGCATGGCGGCCGGGCGCGGCGGGGAGGAGGGGGTGGAGCGACGGGAGGCCCGCGGGCAGGACGGGACGAGCGGCGGTCGGCGGCGGGGTCCGCAGGTTGGGCCCTCCCTGGGGGAGGAGGGCAGCCCTGCGCCCCCGGCAGGACTCGAACCTGCGACCAAGCGCTTAGAAGGCGCCAGCTCCATCCGCTTGGATACCATATCTGACCTGTGTAAACACGGCTCCCTATCGCCTGTCCTGCAGGTCTGGGGGACGCGTAGGGGACTTAGCGTTTCCGTGGGTTGTGGATCGCTGGCGTATTCGTCTGGCCAAGATTGCTGACGTGCTTAGCCCTGGAGGGCTCGCAACATCCGGCCGCCCGGGTGGCGCATGGGATCGTGCGAATGCCGGTACGGGTGTTCGTCGCTCTCAGGATCGGGTGGCGCTCTGCGTGGCCCGCTCCTTGCCCTGGAGGGGGATGGCCGTGGTGGCGAGCGGGCAGCCGTCGCGGCCATATGGTCTGCTCTCGCCTCCAATGTGGTCGACGCTCAGTGATGGCGGCTAGCTCGCTGCTTGTAGAGGTCGAAGGCGTGGTTGAGGATTGAGACTGCCGCCTCGGCTGCCCACTGCATGATCTTGGCTGAGCCGGTCATCCGGGTGATGGCGGTCGTGCCTTCGGTACGGACGATCTCCAGATCGCTCATCGAGAGGGTGCCACGGAAGTCACCGTGGGCCATCGAGCTGCAGCCCTTCCAGGCGGCTTCCGCCGGATCGCTCTTGACGACCGTGAGGGCGCCTGCCTCGCGGACCATCTCGCTGTACCCAGGTCGGGCCTTCAGAAATGCCGCCGCTTCCTCGGGGGTGGCCCCGACCGCGGTGAGCATGGCGGTGAGTTGTGCCTTGCGGGTATCGAGGCTGGGGGTGAGTCTTCCTCCAAGGAGCGCGACGGTCTTGGCCGACTGCTGCACTTCGTTCCATTCGAGAACGATCCGGCGCTGCACACGCTCGGGGCGGGCGGGTGGTGCGAGCATCCATACGGCGCGGGCGGCGTTCTCTAGGAGGCCACGGAGGAGTGTGTACTGTGCGTGGGTGTGCAGGGTCACGGTGAGGTGTTGCGGAAAGTCTTCCTCGATGTCCAGGCCGATGAGGCTGCGGTAGAGGCACCTCATGTGGTCGCAGGCGACGCTGAGGGCACTCCACGCGGCCCCCGAGAGTTCGTACGGGTGCGTGCGATTGTCGTCGCCGGCGAAGGCGCTTCCATCCTGGATCGCCCAGCCGCCGTCAGTGCGGACGATCTTGTCGTATCTCATAGCCCCGGCGAGGAGTTCCAGCAAGGCGCGTTGGTGCTGTTGTTCATCATTCTCGGTTGCCATCGCTTCATCGTCCGCCGCGAGTTCCGGGCGAACCATGGGCCGTGCGGCCCTCGGCGCCGCTCGGCAGGCGGTGAGGGCTATGGCGTAGAGGGCTCAACGAAGGCGACGGCGAGGGGCCTGAAGGTAGTCGTCTCTGCTCAGCAAGCGCGGGCCACCGGGATCGGTTCGCCGATACCGTCGACAGCCAGGTTCCGTACCGCCGGTCGTCCTCGGTTTCTTGCACGCCGATGGTAAGAGCGCGATGTTACCAGCCCGGCGAGACCGGCGGGACGGGGTCGTCCACGGTCATCCACACAGGGCCGGACACGGGACGCGCAGGCAGCCCGCGGTGGGAGGCCGCACGCGGAGTTGCGGACTCATAATCCGTCGGCCGTGGGTTCGAGTCCCACCCGCCCCACCCAGAGACCTCCGAGAGGGATCGTTTCGACCAGGGGTTTCCTGCTCGGTCCTCGTCTGCGGAGGCCGCCCGGGCGACGACGAAGATCGTTTGCTGGGCCGCTGCTGGCCCGAACGCCAAAGGATCATGGTCCTGGCCCGCCGGGTATGTGAGGTACGGGACCTCGACGGGTCGGCACCCTCGCCGGAGATGAGGTGTACCCGGGCGGCCGGTGTCATGTACGAGTCGGCGCTCGCTCGGCTTCGCGACGTCGTGCGCTTCGGCCTCGGGTCCGACTGGCACGGGCGAAGCATCTCGTGATCAGTTTCATGAGCCTTGATAGCGTCAGTGTCGGCCCCGCCCTCCTCGCCGCGCCGGGGGTCGCCCTTTCGGGGAGGGCCGCTCCTGTTGCGAGCCCTCCAGGGCTGATGACGATACGGTCTGCAAGCGGGTGCGCATCCGCTCGCGCCGAGCTTGCGAGCCCTCCGGGGCTGATGACGACCAGCCTGAACCAGTCGGCCAGGCGGGTGTCCTCATCAGCCCTGGAGGGCTCGCAACCGCATTCACACCCTTTACACAGATCAGAGCCGTACCAAGGGTCTGCTGCCTGTCCGGTAAACGGACCCATATCGGCGTGTCTGCCAGTGGGGGTGGGTGGTGATGGCGATCGACAACTCCCGCAGCCGGACGAGATCTTACCCTCGCCAGTTCATCACCCCAGAGTTCCAGAGACGTGTGCTGGAGTAGGTGGATCCCTGAAGGCCGCGGTGATCGATCCACGATTGTGGCTGGCTCCCTATGCTGGCACGGGCGTATCTGTTGGTCGGAAGCTGTTGGCTGCCGCGATGGTGGTGGGACTTGTTCTGGGATTCCGCGTCGACGTGCTCGCCGAAAGGAGCGGGTGCTTAGAAGGCCGTCCGTACTGCTCGATCCGGTGGCGCAGGTAGCCGGCGGGGATCTGGGTGAGGCGGGCCCAGTCCTCCAGGCCCATGCTCGATCCGAAGGCGTGGTGAGGCACGCCGGTGCCCAAAGTGGAGCGTGGGCCTGTTGTTCGGCGATCGCCTCTGTGGGTCCCATCCCTGGGACAGGTGCCGGTGGATCGTGGTGTACGGACAGGCCGCCCGGGATCGATCGCCCAGTGGCTCAGGGGCTTTGTGTCCCCGAACGCGGTGACAGCAAGAGCGAAGTGGGCCGTCACCGCCCTTCTCCAGGGCCTCGGTGAACGTCATGCGGGACTTGGTGAACTGGTTGTGGAGCCAATGATCACCGTGGGGTGCTGACCTGCAATAACGTGCCGATCTGACCGGTGACCAGCCAGAATCACCTTCTGTGGTTGAGGCTGATCACCGGCACTTTCGGCCTGCGTGTGCCGTGGTTGTGCCCTCGGAAGGACAACGCGGGTTCTACCTTTTGTCGGGCAGTGGCCCCTTGGCCGCGGACTGGCGAGGCTTGCCGCCGTCCCGCCGGCGGCGGGAGGGGGTGTAGTAGTGGTTGGCGACGCGTTCGGCCCGCTGGGAGTTGAGCAGGTGGAGGACGAGCGCGCCCAGCGCGATCGCGCCGAGGACGGTGAGGATGCTGACGAGGGTCTCCATGACGGTCACCCCTGCTTTGCGGAGGCCCACAGTGGGACCGGCGTATGTGCCGTAGGCGGGGGCGCGGTACGTCCGCCTTCGGAGTCCCAGACCGCCTGCTGCGCCGCGACGCCCTCGGTTGACTGCCGGCGGTGTGCGGCTTCCTGCATGAGCCTGCTCGCGGTTTGCACGCGCGCGGGGTCGACGGCGGTGGCCATCAGCCAGGCGGCAGTCTCCGGCGCGGTCTGGGGCGGGATGACCAGGAGGTCCCAGCGGTCGGCGCCGTAGGAGCGCAGGAGCAGGCTGTGAGGGTCCAACTGGGCGGTGAACCAACCCACCTTGACCACGTGTCCACCGACCGGGATCTTGCGGGGCAGCACCGGCCAGTGCGTGGAGTTCACCGCGAGGCGGATGATCCGCCCCCGCAGGGGGTCCAGGACGGCGATCAGGGCGGGAAGCTCGGCGGTCAGGTCGCGGGAACGGGGCCACCAGGCGCCGTCCAGTGGCGTCGGTACGGTGCCGGCGGGGGTGAGCGACAGCCGCGGAGGTAGCGGAGCGAGCTGGTCTTCGGGTGCCGATGGGAAGAGAGTGGTGGTCATGACGCCGACCTCGCTCCGGGCCGGCTTTACGCCGACCCGGGCTCGTATGCGCCGAAAACGGCACAGGCACGGAAGCCCGCACACGAATTGCTTTCGGTGTTGTCAGACTACTCCTCGCCCGCATGTCACCACGGGCAGCGAAGGCGATGTGACCGCACCCGGGGCCGAACCGGGGCGGCTACGTCATCCCAGGGCAAGGCCGACGGCCGGGCGGCAGCCCCACACGTCCTGCGGTGGGGCCTCGGGGCGGGACTGGAGGTGCCCGAGTCTCGTCCAGGCCCAGGAGCGGTACGCCGCCCGAGCACGGCCGTTGGCCGGGTCGATGAGGGCCACCGCCAGGGCTGCACGGCAGCGCGTCAGAAGATGCTCCTGGAGTCGCGTGGCGATGTGCCGGCGCTGATGCGCGGGGAGCACCATTAACTCGGCCAGGAGGAAGACCTCGCCCGAGGCCGTGAAGCGTTCGATCTCCTCCGGCACCGCGCCCGCGTACCCCTGCCACCACTCGCCAGACCGATCAGCCCGGAAGCCGTAGGCGCAGCCGAGGGGCTGGCCCCCGCCGGCGACCGCCATCTCGAACCCGGGGCGCTGGACGTGCCCGGCGAACTCCGCCGAGAACTCCCGGCGGCTGCCGGACTCAGCGCCATGGAGCGCGTCGTACGCCAGGACGTGCACGTCGGCGACGGCCTCCCGCTGTGTATCTGCCTGCCAGCGAGTCAGCCCACGCAGGAATGTCTCAGCCATCCTTTGCCCCTTGCCCGGTGCCGTCGGCACCCCCTGGCTTGGCGGATGTGCGTCCTACAGCTCGTCCGAGTGCGGGTGTTCGGTGACGCGGCGCGGCCGGGGTGGGCCGGGTGGGTCGGGTGCGAGAGTGATGTCCACGGTCAAGTGGAGCCTGGTGCCGCCGTCTGCTTCCGCGGTGGGGTAGCTGCGCTGCGCGGTGGCGGCGAAGCGGTGGCGGAGTACCTCGGCGATCTCCTGTGCTGTCTCGGGGGATCCGGCGATGATGCGGATGTCCGCCATGCCGGGACCCGGCTGTGAAGTGATCTGGTGTGTGTGCGCGCCGGAATCGTTGCCGTTCATGTGGTGCCCTTTCGTACGGACCGCCGGACCGTCACCGGCGGGGCGGTGTCCGGCCTCACGCACCAGCGCCTCGATCCCCGCGGCCCCCCACGGCTTTGCGCGCACCCGTAACCGCTCTCCGGCACGATTCCCGGTAGCGGTTTACCGAAAATGACAAAAGGTACATTGTTCGCGCTTTCAGTGTACGCCGGAAAGAAGATCAGAGTTCGTCGGCGTGCGGGTGGCCGGTGACGAGGAGACGGGACGGCCCGACCGCCTCGGGGGCGTGCACGGTGTCGATCGTGAGGTGGAGCCGGGTGCCTTGGCCGTCTTCTCCCGCGGGGTAGCTGCGCTGTTCGTCGGCCGCGAAGCGGAGGCGGAGCACCTCGGCGATCCGGCGGGCCGCTTCGGGACCGGCCGCAACGATGCGGACATCCGCGAAGCCCGGTGGGGGGAGCGACCGCGGCCGTGCGGCCGGCGCGGACGCCACACGGCCGTCTCCGGTCTCGGTGGTCATCCCGTGCCCGCCCCGTGGCGCCGGGCGCATCTGCGTGCCCGGCTGCTCGGGCGCTGTCGGCCGCGACCGCCGTCCCGGTGGTCGCGCCGTACCGGGTGGTAGACGTGGTCGCCGAGTTCGGGGCGGGGGCCCGGACCCGCCACCGCGGCCCGGCCCGGACGCCGCGCCGGCTCGCGGCGGACTCCCGGCCCTCGGGCAGCGACGGCGCCGACCGGTGCCATCGCGCCCTCTCTCGTCGGCTGGAGGCGCGTAAGCGCTCGTGGGATGGGGCCGGCAGCCCATGCAGGGCCGGGGACAACGGACAAAGCCGTCATGGCGGGACCGATCTCGGGCGGCGGTCACGCCCGCCCGGTGTATCCGTGCGCCGGGAACGGCGCCGACCATGAAGTCGGCACGCGAAATGCCCTCGGCGTTCGCCACCCTACTCCGCCCTGCCCCGGCGGTTCGGCCACGACGGCACGTCAGGACGCCCGGGCGGTGCCGCGTAGCGGGGCGCCGGCCTCGTGGAGGCTGCGCAGAGCCTGCTTGTACGAAGCGAACAGCCCCGTCTCCGTGTAGGACACACCCAGCTCCTCGCAGTGGCGCCGGACGATGGCCTGCGCCTTCCCGAGATGCGGGCTGGGCATGCTCGGGAAGAGGTGGTGCTCGATCTGGTAGTTCAGCCCGCCCAGCGCCAGGTCGAGGAACCGGCCGCCGCGCACGTTGCGCGAGGTGAGCACCTGACGGCGCAGGAAGTCCGGGAGGTCGCGGCCGAACAGGGTCGGCATGCCCTTGTGGTTGGGGGCGAAGGCGGAGCCGAGGTAGAGGCCGAACAGGCCCTGGTGCACGGCGAGGAAGGCGAACGCCATGCCGGGCGGCAGGACCAGGAACAGCACCGCCAGATATCCCGCGATGTGCCCGAACAGCAGAGCGCCCTCCAGCAGTCGGTGCTTGACCTGGCGGCCCGCCAGCGCACGGACTCCGGCGACATGCAGGTTGATGCCCTCGAGAGTGAGCAGCGGGAAGAACAGCGCGGCCTGCCAGCGGCCGAGCAGGCGGGGCAGCCCCCGCGCGGCGCGGGCCTGCTCGGGCGTCCAGACCAGGATGTCGGGGGCGATGTCGGGGTCGCGCTCTTCGTGGTTGGGGTTGGCATGGTGGCGGGTGTGCTTGTCCTGCCACCATTCGTAGCTCATACCGATGGCGGCGCCGGCGACCCGGCCGGACGCCGTGCTGGCCCGGCGCAGCCGGAACACCTGGCGGTGCGCCACGTCGTGGGCGACCAGGGCGACCTGGCCGAAGACCACGGCAAGTACGGCGGCGACCGCCAGCGTCCACCAACTGGCACCCACGAACCCGAAGACGGTCCAGGCAGCGGCGTAACACGCGGCCACGGCCGTGATCCGCACCGTGTAGTAGCCGGGGCGGCGGGCCATCAGCCCGGCGTCGGAGATCTTCTTCGCCAGTCTGGCGAAGTCACTGCCGGACTCGTCCGGCGGCCGGACACGGGCTGAGGGGGCTGCGGATGCGGTCATGGTGATGCGTCCTTTCTTCGGGGGTGCGTACGTCGTCTTCCGCTGCTCGTCCCGGAGGGGCGGCGGCGAGGCAGGACCGGAGCGCATCGGGGGACCTCCTCCCGGCGGCTGTCGCGCCCGCGTTCACAGGGCGATGTGCTCGCGTTCCTGCCCCGTACCATCGGTCTGCGGTTCCCGATGGCCAGGGGAAGCGTGGGCAGGCGGCAGGCCACGTCGGCGGAGGTGAGCGGCGGTCCGAGGCGCGGGGAGACCTTGCCGCTGTCTTCCTCGTGCCACGCCCCGTCGTGGACTTCCCGGACCCGGGTGACGAGTCCGTCGACGACGTAGACGACGGCGCGGACTAACGCCCACTTGTCGCGAGCGACGGTGAAGCCAATGCGGGCGGCGTCCAGTTGGGCCCGGCTTTCCGCGCCGTCGCCCGTCTCGGCGTACCGCCCCTCGGGCGTGGACTTCGTGGTGGTGGACGCCGGTAGACGACCAGGACCACGTCTGCGGTGCGTTCTCGCGCCCGAACGGTCTTGGGATCCGTGCCCAGCATGGTTGCCGCCTGACTGACTCCGCCGGCTTTCGCAACGGCCGCGCGGATCACCATCGCGTACTCGGTGTGAAGCCCCGCTGCCGGGATTCGATGGTGCGCAGCCGATCGAGTAGATCGCGCATGCCAGTCCCTCGTGGTAGGCCGGAGGCCCTTACGTCCCATTGGACGTTTTCTCCGCGCCGATGTCAAAGAGCGAGAGGTCGCCGAACGCCGAAGTCGGGCCGCAACCTGCCCCAGGGCTCCATCGAGGAGCAGTCCCGGATCACCGGAGGTCTGGTTGCTACGGCCTGGCGGAACCAGGGACGTGTGTCACCCGTGCTACGCTGGGCCTCCCATGTACTTTGTGTGTGCCTGCTGGCTTTGACCTTCAGGCGCATTTCTGGTTTTCGGTGCTTTCCGGACCTGGTAGTCATCGCGGCGACGCGGGATCGCACACCATGCAGATCTCCGGCACAGCCACCAAAATGAGAGAAAACAAGATGGCCACCGGCACCGTAAAGTGGTTCAACAGCGAAAAGGGCTTCGGCTTCATCGCCTAGGACGACGGCGGCGCCGATGTCTTCGTCCATCGCTCCAACATCAACGCTCAGGGCTCCTGACGCAGGATGGTGCGGCACCAGCCGCCTGCAGTTGGAGCGGGTTACCCCGTGGATGCGGGGTCGTGTTCGAAGCGGTGGTGTGCCCCTCGTGCGGCGAGACGCCGGGCGGTCGTGGCAGGGTCTGCGGTGAACAGTACGGCGAGGGTTGAGCCTAGGTGCCGGTCGCACAGGACGGTGTCGCCGGCGTCGAGGTGGGGCCGTATCTCGGTCCTGATGTGGTGGTAGCGGTCGGCGGCGACGAGGCAGGCCATGGCGTACGCGTGAATGTGATCGGCCTGGGTCCGGGTGAACCGGCCGAGAGGGCTGGCGGAGGGCTCGGTCGTGGTGTGTATCCGGTGGCTGCGTGCGTGAACGTCTTCACGGCGGAGCGGATGACGCGGATGTCGGGGTTCGCGGAGACCTGGCGCCGCAGAGTCTGCAGTCCTACGGGCAGCCGGTGGTTGTGTCCCAGTGTGCCCGGAAGTGTGGGGCGCGAAGTGCAGTGGGCGGCGACCCGGCGTCTGGGTTGGTTCTCGCGATGGAGTGGATGGAGTGGATCTCCGCGTGCGTGCTGGGGCGGGTGCAACTGTCGTGGGTGCCGGTGAACCGGCCATCCATGCTGGCCCGGTACGGCCAGCGCACCGAGGGTGCTGGGGAGCGTCGGGTCAGTTGAGTAGGAGTGCCTGGTCAGTGCGCTGGCGGTGACCGTTCCGGATTCGGCGGTGATCGCTCTGCGGTCTTGAAAGGGGCCAGATCAGATCGGATGTGGTGTATGGATGAGTGCACCGTGGTCGAGGAGTTCCTCGACGGCGCGTCGATTTGTCGTACCCGCATTTTGATCACCAGCGGGCGGGCTGATCCTCCTCAGAGAGCAGGCAGCGTGAACGACGGCTACGAACTCCAGCGAACTGACGCCAAAGGGGAAGGCGTGTTCGCCACCCGGTCCTTCCAACTCGGCGAGACAGTGATGGTCGGTGTCATCGACCGCGAGCTGGACGAGAACCACTCCCACGCCTCACAGATCGACGAGAAGCGCTTCGTGCTGCACGGCGGGCTTGTCCCCAAAGTGAACCATTCCTGCGAGCCGAACTGCGGAATCCATCTCAATGCCAGCGGCGCCCATGACCTTATCGCCCGTTGGTCCATCACAGCAGGCCAGGAGATAACCTTCGACTACGCCATGCGGAATTACTCCGTCAGCCACTTCGCCGCCCACTGCCGGTGCGGGACACCGTGCTGCCGCGATCGCATCACCGGCTGGAAGGGTCTACCAGCCGAGCGTAAGGCGGACTACCGCGGCTTCGTCGCCCCCTACCTCATCGAGATCGACCACCAGCTCGCCGGAACATCAACGGATCTGACCGGCAAGGGATCTGAACTGCCGTAATGCGACTGATTGCCTGACCGGTCGTGCGGGGTCCGGGGTGTTCCTCCCCGGCTCCCGCACGACCCGACGCTGTGTCTCAGTACTGTTCGGTCTCGGCGAAGCCGGCGTCGGCGTTGTCGTCGGCGCCGAAGGTGTCGGCGGCCGAGGTGGGGTCGAATCCGGGCGGGCTGTCCTTGAAGTTCAGGCCCATGCCGGCCAGCTTCGCCTTGACCTCGTCGATCGACTTGGCGCCGAAGTTGCGGATGTCGAGGAGGTCCGCCTCGGAGCGGGCCACCAGCTCGCCCACCGAGTGGATGCCCTCGCGCTTGAGGCAGTTGTACGAGCGGACCGTGAGCTCCAGCTCCTCGATCGGCAGCGCCAGATCTTCGGTCAGGGCGGCGTCCGTCGGGGACGGGCCCATGTCGATGCCCTCGGCGTCGATGTTCAGCTCGCGGGCCAGGCCGAAGAGCTCGACCAGGGTCTTGCCGGCCGAGGCCACCGCGTCGCGCGGGCGCATGCACGGCTTGGACTCGATGTCGACGATCAGCTTGTCGAAGTCCGTGCGCTGCTCGACACGGGTCGCCTCGACCTTGTAGCTGACCTTGAGTACCGGCGAGTAGATCGAGTCGACCGGAATCCGGCCGATCTCCTGCCCGGCCAGCTTGTTCTGCACGGCGGAGACGTAGCCGCGGCCGCGCTCGACGGTCAGCTCCATCTCCAGCTTGCCCTTGCCGTTGAGCGTGGCCAGGACCAGGTCCGGGTTGTGCACCTCCACGCCGGCCGGCGGGGCGATGTCGGCGGCGGTCACCACGCCCGGGCCCTGCTTGCGCAGGTACATCACGACGGGCTCGTCGTGCTCGGAGGAGATGACGAGCTGCTTGATGTTCAGGATGACGTCGGTCACGTCCTCCTTGACACCCGGCACGGTGCTGAACTCGTGCAGAACACCGTCGATCCGGACGTTGGTGACCGCGGCACCCGGAATCGAGGACAGCAGCGTACGACGCAGAGAGTTGCCGATGGTATAGCCGAAGCCGGGCTCCAGCGGCTCGATGACGAACCGGGAGCGGAACTCCTCGACGACCTCTTCGGTGAGAGACGGGCGCTGAGCGATCAGCATCAGGTGGTGCCTCCAGCTATGCGGCGCCCGCTATCTGACGCCGTAGACACCGCACAGTACGGCAATATGGCCGGCAGGAGGCCACACCGCCCGCTCGGCGCACGTGTCGACGCCGAAGTCGCCCACGGCAGGGCACGAAGGAACCCTGGCCTGTGGCCGGCGGCGCTATCTTCCGCCCATGTTTTCGACAGTCCAGACGAGTTGAAGGCCGTTCACGCAGAAGCGCTGGCGCCGCTCCCGTCATGGGATCCCGCCCCGAGTGGTGCGCGGCCGGGATGGACGCAGATGCCGTCGTAGCCCCGTGGGTGGTGCTTCCAGATGGTGGAGTGGGCGTCGATGTTCGGACTTTGTCAGTGCGCCGGGCCCAGCATGCGGGCCCGCTCGGCGACAAGGTCGTGTGGGCGTAGACGGCCGCGCTCAGGCAGGTGCCCAGCCCGTGTGCGAATTGCCGCGCGGGCCTCTCTCGCTGGTGATATGAATCCTGCACGGGCATCTGGCCTGCGTGCTGGCGGTACCTGTAGACAGGGCGGGGCAGCAGGATCCCGTCGGCAAGGCAGGTCCCCGCGAGGGTGCAGGAGTCCTCGCCTTGGACGGGGCCGCCCATGGGCGCGGCGCGTACGAGGTCGGTGCGGGCGAGGATCGTGGTCGGGCCGAGGGGGATCGTGTCGGCCGGGTCGGGCCAGCGTTCGAGGATGGAGTAGTGCTCCGGGCCGGTGTTGGCGGGGTTGAGCCGGCTGGTCCAGTGGCCGGGGAGCCGGTCGGCCACGGTCGGGGCGAAGGCGGACAGGTCGGCGTGGTGCGGGGGTATGGGTACCTGCGTAGGAGGTCAGGGACGGCGCGGAGAGGCGGCGGAGGGTGCGGCCGGGGGTGGCATCGCGAGACGGCACGTTACTGTTCGGCAGCCGCTGGTGCTGTGGGGTGGCGGTGGTGGTTGCGTGCTGGTGGGTGTGGATCAGGTCCTTGAGGTGCTCGATGGCGTCGGCGCGGCGTGTGGCCAGGAGGTCGAGGATCGGGGCACTGTTCTGCAGGATGCGGAGCGAGTTGATCTGCACGCGTCCCGCTGCGACGCGGTTGAGATCGTCGGGCCGGCCGCTGGGCCAGGCTGGTGAACTGCTTGTGTAAGTCGTCCAGGCGGCGGGATGTCGTCACCACGAGCTGGGCGAGGATGTCATCGGTACTGCGTGGGGTATGCAGGTGACGCAACTGCGCAGTAGTCATGGCCAGGGTGTCGATGCGCCCGAGCCGTTCGACACCTCGCGGGGGGTGGCCTGCCGGAAGCCGAGACCGACACGGGGCTCGTTTATCCCCATTCGACGGCGGCGCACGCAAGTGCATCGGCGACGAGTTCGGCGTGGTGGAGGTGACGTTTGCGCGCGCCGCGATCACGGCGGACTGGCGGCTCCAGCCTCTTCCCGGCGTCCGGGTCCGGCCGCGTGCCGTCGCGAGCCTGCCGGCGGTAAGACCTGAGATGAAGCTCAGCCTGCGCCACTGACGCGGCACCGGGGCTCAGGCGAGGAGCTGGTCCTCGTAGACGTGGTGGTCGCGGCTGCTGACGCGGTGGTGCAACAGGTCGGCCGCGCGGGTGTGTTCCCCGATGTCGGTCAGGGCACGGGCCAGGGTGTCCTGGACGATCTCCCGTTCCACCCGTACGCCGCCGAGTCGTGCCACCTCTTCACCCAGGCCGGTCAGCAACTCTACCGACGCTTGCGGACGGCCCGCGGTGATGTGCGCGAGCGCTTCGGCGACCGGGGCGAGGACCTCGCGGTAGTCGTGGCGGGGGTCGGCGGCGGCCCGCCGGGCGAGGGCGTACAGGTCGTCCGTGGCGGCTTCCACGGCCAGGGCCAACGCGAGGTTGAAGGTGTGGAAAACCTCCGCCATCCCGCCCGGCGCGGCCCAGCAACTCCCGTACGTGGTCCGGTTCGCAGCGTCGGGCCGGGGTCTGCCGGATGAGCAGTAGACGCCAGTTGGTCGCGGCCCGCATCCCCACGTCGGAGCGGGCCAGTACCTCGTCGGCCCGCCGACGGGCGTCCTCGAAGTCGCCGCAGGCGAGGGACTGGAGTGCGGCGTGCCAGTTGAGATGGCGGAAGTGCATCGCTTCCGGGTCGGCCGCCAGCCACCGGTCGAGGAAGGCGGTCGCGGCCGGGCCCGCGCTCTCCTCCTGCTGCGCGTGCGCGCGGGCGTGCACCGCCACCCCCGCCCGGGGGTGGCGGGCCAGGGCCCGGTCGGCCAGTTCGTGGGCCTCCTGGGTACGGCCCTGCTCGACGCGTACATAGGCCAGCCAGCTCGTCCAGGCCCAGCTCTCCGGCCCGGCGGCGGCGTACTGCTGCTCGACCAGGGCGTCGCCGCGCTCCCGGTACGCGGCGTCGCCGCAGGCGTGGAAGGCGTCCAGCATCAGGCCGGCAGTCTCGTCCCCGGGCCACTCGGAGAAATGCGTCACCAGGTGGTCGGCGGCCAGCCGGTACTGCCGGTGCGTATACAGGAAGACGGCGTACACCAGACTTGCCTGTCGCGCGCCCGCGGCACGCGCGTCCCGGTGTGCGACTACCAACTCGTCCTTCAGCACGGCGTCGCCGAGGCCGCCGCTCTCCGTCAGCACCACCAGCGCCCGGGCCACACCGCAGCGCGGCTGCTCGCCCACCCACTCTCGCAGCAGGTGCAGTCCCCGCCCGCTCAGGGCCAGCAGTTCCCGTACGGCGGCGCCATCCAATGACACCTCTGAGGACATCCCACACCTCTTCCCCGGCGCTCGTTTGGAGGTCCAGGCGCTACACGCTTGGCCTGAACACTGCGGTGCAGACGAAGCCGCTGTTTCCGCAATGATTACGGGGCAGGTCCAGCGGCAGGGCGACGATGTTGCCGCCCGCCGCCAAGGAAGGCGGACAGGGGAAGGAGGGCTTGCGGCCCGACTGCAGGGAGGGTGGCGGGGTGTCGAGCCGGCCCCGGGAGGAACCGCGAGGGCGAGCGCACCGGGTGCAGAGGGACGATGAGGCTGTTTCGGGCCGGAAATGGCAGGCCCGGCCGGTGTCGACTGTCCAGGTGATTCCTGGGGTGTGCCCCGCGCCGACGCCCGTATGGCGATGAGAGTTCCGAAAATACTGGCATCCTGCTCGTTCTTCAGGACACAGGAGTGGTGCCATGCGACGGATCGGTACGGCACTCGGCGCGCTGACGCTCGCCGCGATGATGGGCGGGACCCTGACGGGCTTGGCCTGGGCCGCCAACGGCACACTCAGGGTCGGCTTCGACACCTACCAGAACCCCAGCGGCTGCTACGACAGCAAGTTGCTCCCGATGCTCGTCGGCAACCAGACAGACAGGACCGCCGTCGTCTACAACGGCAAGGGCTGCCGCGGGTTCATCGTCGGTCAAGTGGCTCCGGGCAGCAATGGCTCCTTCGAGTTCGGCCAGAGCGTCTACATCCCCTGACCCGGCCCGTCCGTAAGCCCACGCACGTCAGTCGTCGCCAGGTCGACGCGCCATCTGCCACCAACAGCACGCGAAGCACGGCAGTGAGACGGCAGACCGCCTCAGGTGAGGTCGACGCCGAGGTGGTCGATGTCGGTGACCGTCAGGCTCCGGGCCCACCGTGTGGCGGCCGCGGGCCTGGAGACAGAAGTGCCCCGGGCCGGCGCCAACAAAGCTGCGCAGTTCCGCCTCGCCGGCGTCGGCAGCGTGCCGGGCGAGCAACAGGGCGGTGACGTCGACGATCACCCCAGCACCAGGTTCGGATTGGGTGCGGCCATGAACAGCGCCTTGTAATCGATCTGCGAGGTCACAGGTCCGCAAACCAGCCCTTTCCCCCCGCCCCTGCCGCCCCTGCGGTCAATCTGGACCGGCCACCGTGAGCTCTCGTGCTGTGGTCCGCCAACCGGCGCCGTCATGCGCGCTGCCGCGGCTCAGCGTCTGACCGCATGTTCCCCGGACCATACCTCGCACGTTCACCTCATTGCCGCGTCAAAAGCGGGATAGATGTACTAAATGTCTTATTTATGGTAGATCCTTATAGAGTATCTAGTTGATCGAACGAGAGGCGGCTTCCCGATGTCTCAGGAGACGCAAAAACCACAGTCTGCGTCTGCGGGCCGTACGGCCGGTACGGGCGGAAGCGGCGGCGGTAGGCAGGTCGCACAGGGCGATCGCGGCCGGACGACCATCGCCGACGGGGTGGTGGAGAAGATCGCGGGGCTGGCCGCGAGGGACGTGCCGGGCGTACACGCGATGGGCGGCGGTATCACGCGTACGCTCGGCACCGTCCGCGACCGGGTCCCCGGGGGTACGAGCAGCAGGTCGTCCGTCACCCGTGGCGTGAAGGCCGAGGTCGGCGAGGTGCAGTGCGCTCTCGATCTCGATCTCGTGGTCGATTACGGCTTCGCCATCGCGGACCTGGCCTCTGAGGTCAGGGAGAGTGTCATCGCCGCTGTGGAGCGGATGACGGGCCTGGAGGTCGTCGAGGTCAACATCGCGGTCGGCGACGTCAAACTGCCCGACGACGAGGACGAAGAAGACGGTGGCAGAACGATCAAGTAGTCCTGTTGCGCTGGCCAGTGCTGAATAGGAGCACATGATGAGCATGACCGCGATCGGCATGGCAGCTGGGATGGCGGCGGGCTTCGCCGGATACTTCGGCGGTTTCGGAGCCTTCGTCGTCGTGGTGGTTCTGGGCTTGATCGGGTTCGTTCTCGGGCGGATTGCCGACGGGGACCTGGAGATGGCCGACCTCTTCCGCGCCGGAAGAGGCGAAAGCGGCGACCGTTTCGACCGGCGCAGGTGAGGCCCGGTGACAACACCAGCGGCTCCACAAGTGAGGTCCGAAGCCCGTGGCGCGACGCGAGTGGCGGACCGGGTGGTGGCCAAGATCGCGATGCAAGGGGCGCGTGAGGCGCTGCGCGCAAGCAGCCCTGCTCATCCACGGGGCCCGGCGGCGGGCTCCGCGACGCCGGCTGTACGGGCCGAGGTCTCGGTACGCCGCCAGGGCGACGACGGCTTCGGTCAGGCCCAGGTACGGGTCAGCGTCGATCTGGACTACCCCACGCAGATCGGCATGCAGTGTGCCGAAGTCCGCCGGAGGGTGATCGAACGCGTCGAAAGCCTGGCGGGCATGACCATTCTCCAGGTCGCCGTGCGCGTCGGACGACTGCGTGGCCCGCAGTCGTCCGGCAAGGAGCGGGCGCGGTGACCGAGGAGAGCCTTCCCGACGGCGATCCCGCCCGCTCGAAAACCGGCAGCGGCTCCGGTAGCGGTGCTGGGCTGGACGCAGGCCCGGCCCGGCGGTTCTGGTCGGCCCGCAGGGTCCCCGCGGCTCTCGTCGCGCTGATCGTACTGGTCGCTTCCGGGTTCCTGCTCTACGACGTGGTGTCGGTCCGCGCCGGGCGCCAGGGTATGCACTGGCGCCGCTGGCTCGCCCACAAGCTGTCCACCGTCCACCTGGACAACACCTGGGTCCTGGCCAGCATGGCAGCCATTGCCGCGATCGGGTTGTGGCTCCTGGTCACGGCGCTGACCCCCGGACTGCGTCATCTGCTCCCGATGCAGCGCCCGTGCGGCGACATCCGCGCCGGCCTCGACCGCTCAGCGGCCGCGTTGATCCTGCGCGACCGCGCCATGGAAATCTCCGGCGTCCAGTCGGCAAAGCTGTCCGTCGGCCGGCGACGCGTCAAAGCGCACGCCGTCTCCCACTTCCGCGACCTGGATGACGTACGCGAAGAGCTCCACACCACCCTGGACGAGGAGCTGCGCCAGCTGGCACTGGCCCACCGGCCGAAACTCTCCGTCCATGCAAAACGCGCGAAGAGGTGGTGAGGCGACATGCGCCAGGCACGCCTGATCGTCAACCGGCTGCTGCTCGGAGCCTGCGGCCTGGTCCTCCTCGGCTTCGGTGGAACCGCGCTGCTCGGCGGACTGGACCTCCTGCGCCGATGGCACTTCCCCAGTGCCTGGCCCTGGGACCGGCCTCAACAGGTACTGCTCAGCGACGCCGACCGAACCCGATGGCGTGACCATGGATGGTGGTGGCCCGTCGTCATCGCCGCGCTGTCCGTCATCCTCCTGCTCGCCCTGTGGTGGCTGCTGGCACAGGTGCGCCGCCGCCGACTGAACGAGGTACTGGTCGACACCCACGACGGCGAAACGGCCCAGGTGAACGGCCGCGCCCTGGAGGACGCCCTGTCTGCGGAAGCCGGGTCGCTCCCCGGCGTCGACCGGGCCGCCACCCGCCTCCTCGGCCGCAGCACCCACCCCCGTACCTGGCTGTCCCTGCAGCTGGCCCCGCACGCCGACCCCGCGCACACCGTCGCCCTCATCGCCGACGAAGCAGTTCCCCATGCCCGCGATGCCGTGGGCACAGACCACCTACCGACCGAGATCCGGCTACGCGCGACTTCACACCGCGCAGACCGCGTCCTTTGAAGAGATTCCCGCAGCCGCGCCACAGCCAACAGCTGACCGATGACATCGTCGCGGTAGCCGTCGCCGTCTTCCCTGGTCGGCAGCGAGTGCGTTTGCGAGGGCCTGAGGGGCGTCGACGTGGTCGGCACCTGGCGCCCCAAGACGCGGTACTTGGTCTGAGATGCCGTCGGACGTGAGGAGTCGGCATCTCCGACACTCGCCCCCAAGGTGGCCGCGCCCGCTACAAGCAGATCAACGCGGACAATTCCGGTGTGGTCCATCGAGGACGGTCTCGACGAGGACGACACCGACGGCTGGCAGCGGCTCACCGCCACCCTGGGGACACGCGTCCAACTCGACGGCGACGACAACTTCGTCACCAATCCCGCCGTCATCGCCGGGCGGTCACCGACTCGCATCGCCAACGCCGGGTCAGGTTCAGCTCCCGCGAGGCCCGCATCAGGTACGAGCGGCGGTCGGCGTAGTCGGCGACGAAGATCGCGAACGCGGCCGTCGTCAACGCCACCAGCCCCACGCGTACGGCCAGCGGGGCGCGGACTCCATCACGAGGGCAAGGTGGATCAGATCGGGCTCGTTGACGGTCTTGTCGACGTCCAGCACCAGTCTTCGCACCGGCACCGCCACCACCTCCGTACTCAGCCCCGAATCTCATAGTGCGCACAACGCGGGCAAGGCCGCACCTGAGCGGCAGCGGCAGCTCACGCACGCGATCCAGGGCGTACAGGTGAGTAGCGAGCAGGACCTCGGTGCGGGTGCGGGTTCGGGCGGCGAGCAGGGCCGCGGCCTGCCCCGCTCCCCACACCGCCGGCCGTGCGTCGCGCGGCGCAGGCGCGGGCAGCTCAAGGGCAGGGCCGAGAATGGCAGAAACCCGGTATCGGAGGAAGGCCATGAAGCGGGAGACGTCAGTGCCGGAACGGGCCTTCGCACCGGAGACGGCGGCGCAGCGGCTGCATCTGCTCGCCGAGGTGAGCCGTGCACTGGCCTCGGGCCTGGACGCCGAGGACTCCCTGTGCCGGCTGGCCCGCCTCGTGGTCGCGCACTTTGCCGACGCCTGCGTCGTCGACGTGGCCACAGGGGACGGGCTGCGCCGCCTGACGGTCGCAGAGCGCGACCGCGGGCGGGGATCGCGCGAGCGGCCAGGTGGGCTCCTGCCGGGAGCGGCTACCTCGGCGACCGCTCTGGCGAAGGTCCTGCGAGGCGGAGGTCCCGCGCTGGACACCGGCATCACCGCTCACGATCCGGGGGACCCGCTGGGCGCCGCCCAGCGGGCCCTGTACCAGGCGGTGGGCGCCGAGACCGCGCTGATCGTGCCCATGCGCGTGCGACGCAACACCCTGGGCGCGCTGACCTTCATCCGCTACGCCCGCGACCTCCCCTTCGACGAGCAGGAACAGACGCTCGCCACCGACCTGGGCCAGCGAGCCGGACTCGCGCTGGACAACGCGCGCCTGTACGCACTTCAGCTGCACACCGCCGAACAGCTCCAGCGCTCCCTCCTGCCTGATCTCAAAGGGCTCGCTCACCTGGAGCTTGCCGCCAGCTACGTCGCCGCCCGCGAGCGCGCCGAGGTCGGCGGGGACTGGTACGATGCCTTCCCGCTGCCCGACGGCTCGGTCGTCCTGGCCATCGGCGACGTGGTCGGCCATGACTTGGCGGCCGCGGTCCGTATGGGGCAGCTGCGCAACATGCTGCGCGCGCTCGCCTACGACAGCCAAGACGAACCGGCCGGCATCATGAGCCGCCTCGACAGGGTGATGCAGGGCCTGACCAGCATCGAACTCGTCACGGCCGTCATCGCCCGCATCCACACCCCCGCCCACGGGCCGTGGCGATTCCACTGGACCAACGCCGGCCACCTGCCGCCCCTGCTGGCCCAGCGCGACGGCCGCACCCTCCTGCTGGAAGGCGGCCACGCCCCCATCCTGGGCGTGGATCCCGCGCTCAAGCGGCAGACCGCGTCCGTCGAACTGCCGCCCGGCGCCACCCTGCTCCTGTACACCGACGGCCTCATCGAGCGCCCCGGCGAGGACATCGGCCACGGCCTGACACGGCTGCGCCAGCACGCCGCGGGACTCGCCCGCGCACCGCTGACCGCCTTCCGCGACGAACTCCTCACGAGACTGGGCAGAGACCGGCACGACGACATCGCCGTCCTGGCCCTGCGCGCCCCCTGAAGCCGGGGCGGCCGGACCGCTCGGCGGTGCTCCGTCACGCCTGAACGGTGTAAGGGCCCGTGTCGATCAGCGGGGCGCGGGATCGTCCCTCTTCGTCGCACGGCCTGAGGCGAGAATCCGAGCAAGCGGGCAGCCCCAGGCCCTACCTGGCGCAGCGGGCTCGATCGGTGCGAGCCCGACGGAGTGGAAGAATGCCTCGCGGTCGGCCGCACCGCCGCCGTCCTGGGGGACCAGAGCCAGGAAGGTGCGGCCGGTGTTCTGGGCTCGGCGGGCGACCTCGGTGACGAGGGCGCGGCCGACCCCGCGATCGTGGTGGGCGAAGGCGACAGCCATCGTCAGAATCCACGCCTGTTTACCGGGATGGGCTGGCCGGCCGTCGTCGCGGCCGAAGTCGCAGGCGAGCTGGAACTCGGCGACCCCGACAACTGCTCCGCCGAGTTCGGCCACGATTACGTCTAAGTCCTCGGGATCGTAAGGTCCGCCGGGTGTCAGGCTGTTCGCATCCAAGAGCTCCTCGACCACCGGATAGTCGGCCCGGACGATGTCGCGGATCAGCAGCATGAGCCGAGTATGACAACGCCCTGACATGGACGGCATGTTCACGCCGATCGACGTCCTCCACAGCGCTGCCGCCGCGGGCGAACTCGTAGCGCACGTTGACCCGCTCCGCGAGCATCTTCGGACGCATCCCCGCGGCGGACGCCGGGCAAAGGAACGGGTGCAGCTCTTGTACTCGTCGGCTGCGGCTACGTTGTGCTGACTCTGCCCGGATGTCGGAACTACTGACTGTGCGGCAAGGACAACTACGAGGCGGGCCGCGTTGTCGGTGATCAGGTCCGCGTGGTCGCGAAGCGTCGAATTGGTCGTGAAGCGAGAGTGGTGCGCCAAAGACCTTTTTTAATCCGTTGGTTGTGGGTTCGAGTCCCGCGTGGCCTACTGCTGAAGCCCAGTCAGAGCGTTTCTGTCCTGGGCTCTGGTGCTTATTTGGCGGGCTGGAACTCGGTTGCTGACCCGCTGCTGGCCCGAAGGGCACGTGATCCCGCGTGGTCGTGGTGCCGACCTGGTGATCCGACGGGGTGCGGGGGGCCAGCTCCAGCCAGCTCGCGGCTACGGCGGTACTGCCGATGTCGTCGCCTACGCGCAACGCCACGGTGTGCCCGTGCTCTGGCCGGAAGGCACGACCCGGGACTGACCACTGGGGCGGACGGACCTTACGATCGAACGCGTGCGCGAATCCGTGGAGATGCGGCCGTGGCTGCGGGTCCGTGTGGCTGGCGCCTGGCGCCTTGCCTTCGTGTTGGCGCGCCACGATTGGCCGGATGGGCGGGGCGGTGTGCAGGTGTCGATCCGCCTGCCGGCCTCCGACCTCGGCGGCTACGTCGAGAGCTTCTGCCGCACCTACCTCTGGGACTCCGGCGCGATGCAGGTCCCCGAGCAGGAGTGACGAAGGGCCCGGCTGTTCCGGGCGGTGCGCTGTTGGCACGGCTTCAGGACTTCGATCGCCGCGACATCGTCCGCGCGGTGCGGCGGGTGGGCAGCGACGGCGGCGAGGGCCGCTGGAGGGCCGGGGCTCGGAGCGGCGGGCCGGGAAGCCGAGCCCGAGCGGAACCAGGGTGGGCCGTTCGGCCCATTGCCACCGCGAGGGAGCACCTTCACCCTGGCCTCGTGCCGGTCCGCGGCGGTCCTCTCCCAGTGGGTCGGCTCAGATGGCCCCGCTCGGCAGCTCAGGCAGGCTGGCCAGGGACCTCCCAAGGGGCTCCTAGGGAGTGACCGTGAGCGGTGGGGTCCCCACCACGCGCCGTCCGCGGTGGGGACAACCTCCGAACTCCGCAACGCCGTTGCCCTCAACCTGGCGACAGCACAAGAACTTGGTGAAGAAGGGGTCCAGGTTCGGCCTGGAGCCGCATGTGCCGCACTCGCGCAAGCAGGCTGACGCCGCCGGTCTTCCCCTGGAGACGTCATACAGGCCGGCAGGCATCAGCGCTGCGCGCAGAGGCGAACGGTCAATCGCAGGGGTTGCTGTTGTAGCTGGCCGCCTTCGTTCCGATGGCGCCGGCCGAGAAGAGGTACTTACCCTCGCCGTCGCGCACCATGGTGGTGCTGCTGCGCCATCCCTTGAAGCTGAAGGTGACGGTGGAGCCGGGGGTGGTGGACCCGCCGGTCTTGACCAGTTTGTCTTCCGCCTTGCTGAAGGTGTTGGGTCCGACCCGGCCGTCGGCCTTGGAGGGGGAGTCGACTAGGCCGTACTTCCACTGGAGCCACTTGGTGGCGTGTGTGGTGTTCGGGCCGAAGTGCCCGTCGATGTCGGCGTTGCTGAACAGGATGCCGTTCGTCTTGGGTGCGCCTTCGGCCACGAGGATGCGCTGCCACATGCAGGTGGCTCCGGAACTGCTGTACTCGGTGGCGGAGATGATTCCTTCGTCGGACCAGTCGCCCTGCCACATGTCGTAGCCGCGGATGTAGCCGTCGGAGGTCTTCGCCGAGGCCGGCGACGCGCTCAGAGCCACTGCCGCGGTGACACAGGCTGCGATGATCACCCCGGCTGACTGCATGCGATTCGTGCGGATATTCACGTGCTTCCCCCTCGATCATTGGCGGTGCTCGGCTGCCCGGCGGGAGCGCGCGTACCGGCCTGCACGACGGCGCACGCGGGGTGCTCCCCCAGGCGCCCGTCACGGTTCCACTTGATCGGAAGCGGTCACAACGCCCTTTCGCCACAGCGGAAAAGCGCAGCTCAGGCTGGCGCGGCAACTGCCCAGTTCCGCACCCGGCTCACGCAATGCGCATCGATCAGTCGCGGTCCTCCGCCCCGGTCACGCCGCCCGACCGTCAGTCCCATCGTCCATCATTCACCCGTTCGGGCGGTCCGGGGCCGTGGACGACGGGGTGCTGCCCCCGGGGCCGAGGAAGTTCCGATCAAGCGGTCATGTCGTAATGCTTGTACAGAGCGGGCGAGCCCGCGTTGAAAGGCTCCGCCTACACGGCGGAGCCTTCAGTTTGGCTGACGGAGGGGTCGTTTGCTCCGCCTTCGCGTCAGTCATTGCATTCCGTTGACGTTCTACACGTGCGGACCTTAAGACGCTCTACCGCACCCCGAGAACGTGAGTTTCCCATTGTTGTTGTTGTAGCTCTGACACACCACAGTCTTGTTGGTGACCACTTCGGTCCGTTCGTACATCCAGAACCCGCGGGCCGCGGCACGGTAGTAGTGCCTTTTGAGCTGCGCGATACGCAGCGTGTACGGTCCACCGTTGTTCTGGTAGATACTGCAGTTCCACGAGGTGATCGTCCCCTCCGGAGTGCCGTTGACCACGGTGCGGTCGGCTGTTCGGCAGGTGACGTCTGTGGCCGCGGATGCGGTCCCAGCCGAGATGCCGAGAAAGCTGATTCCGGTGAGGAGCGCTGTTGTTGCGCTGGCGAGCACACGACGGTTGAGTGCCAAGGCTTTTCCCTACTGCTGCGTTGCCGGTGGAAGCTCTGTCGGGTAACAGATATCGCCAGAAGGGTCGGCGGCATATCAACGCGTCGCAGTGCCGCTCGAAGTTCCATCGATCGGCCCTGGACAAATAGTCGGCAACCGGCGGTGACCATCCGGTCCTGCACCGCAGGGCTGGGTGCACCCGCGTCAACACCTCGGGCGTCACCACAGCTACGACTCGGTGAGGACGTGCATCCACGGCCGGTCGACGGCGTGGCTTTCGTCCCGGCCGACAGCGCCCTCGGGAACCTCCGCCCAGGCGTGCGCGCTGTCGGGAGGGAAGCAGGCGCCGAGCACCCAGTGGGCCTGGCGGCCGGTGAGCTGCGATTGGCCCCCGGGGCGGAAATAATCCTCCCCTCTTCGGTGTTGGCCTTCTCCAAGTCGAGGAGGGGATGGTGTCGGGTCTGAAGTTGTTCCTCACAAACACGACGAATGGCGGCGTGGCTGAGGTCGCGCCGCGTCTTGCTGAGGTCGAGGCTGATGTGCAGGGCCTCGTCGAGGCGCACATGGAGACGCTGCTGGGGGTGCGGTTCCTGGCGAGTGAGTACGGCACCGGGCCGGTACACGGGGGCCGGATCGACTCCCTCGGGCTGGACGAGAACGGATCGCCAGTCGTCATCGAGTACAAGCGGGGCATCGACGCCGGCGTCATCAACCAGGGCCTTTTCTACTTGGCCTGGCTGATGGACCACCGGGCCGAGTTCGAGCACCTTGTCCGCGACCGGCTGGGGGTGACGGCCGCGTCCCAGGTCTTGTGGAGCGGGCCGCGTCTGATCTGTATCGCCGGTGACTTCACCCGCTACGACGTCCACGCAGTGCGCGAGCACCGGTGGTCTATCGACCTGGTCCGCTACCGGCTCTTCGGCAGCGACCTGCTCGGCCTGGAGACCGTGGCCTCCGTGCGCGGCGGCATGCAGGTGGCCCGCCGGGCACGGCGCCAGCGGGTTACCCGGTCAGCGGGCGATGCCCGGAGCGCGGCGATGATGGAGTTGGCGGGCGCTGTCGACGAGGTCCTGCTCGGGCTCGGGGACGGCGTGACCCGTGTGGAGCGCAAGCAGTACCGGGCGTATCAGCGGCTGCGGAACTTCGCCTGCCTCATCCCGCCTCGCCAGACCAAGGTGGTGGCCTATCTGAAGGCCGACCCGAACGACGTCGACCTTGTTCCGGGCTTCACCCGGGACGTGTCCGGGCTCGGTCACCACGGGACGGGTGATCTGGAGGTGCAGCTCCGTACACCGAGCGACGTGGAGCGGGCACAGGATCTGTTCCGCGCGAGTTACGCAGCAGTGTGATCGGGTGCCGTCGCCCGCCTCGCGGCCGGCGGCGTTCGTGTCGTGTCTGGCGGCGTGGCGGGGCCTTTTCGACAGGCGGACGTGGGGTCGTCGTCGACTATCTATGGTGTGCGGTATCGCCCAGCCGATGATTCCGCGCTGGGTTGCCCGCTCGTGTGGGTCGATGCTCAGCGTGCATGGCCGGTCGGCAGCCCCGGTGCAGTCAGCCGACGGGCGAGGACTCGACCGTGCCCGGCCCTGCCGGTCCGCCCGGCCCCGACTGCCCGGACGGACGCACCTTCCAGGTACTTGCGTGGGATTCGGACGCGCTGGTGTGCCGACGCGCTGACGTGTCGGCACCCGATGACGACTCCGCCCTACCCGCTGCGCTGTCCATGGGCCTCGACCCGCGCCGCCGCCAGTCTCTGTGCTCGACGACGCCCGGCCGCCTTCGGGCGGCCGGTGCCTGTTCGCGTGCTGCACCGGCGTGGGGTGAACGGCTCTTCCGAAAGGGTGATGCCCGGCGCGGCGCGGCGGGCGGGGGCGGGACCGGCGCTATCCAGTGCTCATGAAACCGATCACGAGATGGTTTGCCCGCGGGGTAGTCGGCGCACTCGCCGCTGTACTCGTGCTGCTGCTTCTGCCTGCCGGCTCCGCTGCGGCAGCACAGGGCGAGGTGGTGAAAGCTCCGCTGTCGGAGTTGATCGCCGCCCTGCCCGTCGAGGACGAAGGTCCCCGCGCCGGCTACAGCCGCCGGCAGTTCAACCACTGGGTCGACCGGGATCGCGACGGCTGCGACACCAGGGCCGAAGTTCTGCTCAGGGACGCTGTCACAGCGCCCCAGATCACGGGTCGCTGCACCATCACGAGGGACACTGGCACCTGGTATTCCTGGTACGACGAAAGCACCCAGACCAGCAAGGTCGACGTTGATATCGATCATATGGTCCCGCTCGGCGAAGCCTGGGACAGCGGCGCGGCGACATGGACTGCTGCCGAGCGGGAGGGATACGCCAACGATCTTGACGACCAGCGCGCTCTCCTCGCGGTCTACGACAAGCAAAACCAGTCGAAGGCCGACAGGGATCCATCGGAGTGGATGCCCCCTGCAGCATCGGCGACCTGCCGCTACATCACCGACTGGGTGGTGGTGAAGGTCCGCTGGGGCTTGACCGTCAACCAGGCCGAGCACACAGCAATCCAGCGCAATGCCTCCGGCTGTGACGACGAGGAGATCACCGTCATCCGCGCACGATCGGCACCTGCCGCACTGTCTGCCGCGGTGCCGAAGACCCGTTCCGATGTCCAGCCGTCTTGGTTCGAGCCTGCGGCGTAGCCGCTTCCGATGACCCCCACCCCCGTCGTCCGGCCATCGGGCCGGGCGGCGGTCTCGTCTTCTGCGCCAGTGGCCGGGCCTTCGGCCCGGCCAGGCGCTGTGCGCGGCGGCTATCGGGCGGCTCGTGTGGAGCGGGCGGTGTGCGCCGGCGTGGTCGTTGGCGGGCCGGCGCGGGTAGGAGGCGCCGGTCGCTGCCGCTGTGGCAGGGCGCCTTGGGTGGCGTGTTGCCAGCGGGTGCGGACGGCGGCGATGTCGGCGAGGGCGCGGCGGGCGCCGACGACAAGCTGGACCGGCGTGTTCGCCGGGTCGCCGGTGTACGCCTTGATACGTCGGCCGGTGTCCTCGGCGGTGGTAAGGAGGGAGCGTTGCAGGACTCGCTCGGCCCAGTGCTCGACGGAACCGGCGGGCTCGGCCAGCAGATGGAGGACTTCGCCCCCTTCGATGCCGTCGTCCAGCAGGCCGTGCTGCTGTGCCTCCCACAGGACGGTGACGGGGTCGATGGATTCGTAGCGTCGGGCCAGGGCGGTGATGCACTGCCACAGGCCGGTGTGCAGCCGCAGGGTGAGGTCGTGGGGGAGCAACCACCGGACGGCTTCGATACCGGCGGGGTGGGCCGTGGCGGTGGCGAGCAGTATTTGCTCCTCCTCGACGGCCCCCGTGTGGGCGGGCGTGGTAGGCGGCGGCGGTGGCGTGGTGCGCGGCGGCAGTACGGCTGCGCGGGGCGGGAAGCGGTTCGCGATGTCGTCGACGACCGCGGTGAGCGCGTCGGCCTCGGCGAGTACGGTCTGGACGGGGTGGGGGAGGGAGACGTCGTGGACGGTGTGGATGAGGCGTTCGGCGGCGGTGTGAAGGCGGCGGCGGGCGTGCTCGGCCTCGATGATCCGGGCGTAGGCGGGGGCGTGGCGGGGGCGGGGACAGACCTGGATGAGGGTGTGCAGGTAGGAGGCGGTCAGCCCGCGCGCCTGCTCCCGGCCGGTGGCGAGCACGCGGTTGAGCCACGTGGTGTTCTTCGCGTGCTCGGCGGGGTCGGGCCGCGGCAGGGTGGTGATCGCGGCGTAGAGGGCGGTGTGCGCGGCGGTGGAGAACGAGTCGGCGGCGATGCCGCTCACGTCGTCCAGACGGTGCGGGTCGAACAGGAGGGCTCCCAGGAGGGCCTGCTCGGCGTGGAACACCGGCGGGGGCGGTGCGATGGGGGCGAGGTCGTCTTCGTCGGGTTCGGGGGCGTGGGCCATCAGGCGGCGAGGGTGAAGTCGTCGGGGGCGAGGGTGACCCCGAGGTGCGGGGCGAGGAGGTGGCCGGCGAGCAACGGCGGGACGGCGTTGCCGATCTGCGCGAACTGCTGGCCCTTCCTGCCGGCCCAGGGGTAATCGGCGGGGAAGGTCTGCAGCACACCGGCCTCCTGGGCGGTGATCCGGATCGGCTCCGGCGTGGCGGTATTTCCGGCATCAGCGGGGGCGGCGACCCAGGTGCATTCGTTCGCGCGATGGCCGAAGAACAGTGTGCCTGCGGGCTTGTCGAGAGGCCGGGTGGTGGCGTGGGCCTGGTTGTTGCTGCGCAGGGACCACGACCAGCGACGTGCCCGCCCAGGCGACGCGCCGGTCGGGGCGGGGACGGCACGGTTCTCGCCGGCTTCGTGTCGTTCCGCCGGTTCCGCACCGTGGCGGCCGGAAGAGGGGGTTCCCTCGTGGGCAGGGTGTGTCCAGGTGCCGCGGTCGCGTGCGTCGGTGAGGGTTTTGCGGGAGCCGGAAGGGAACGGTTCAGGGCCGCCGCCGGGTCCGCCGCCGGCGCAGACGGTGGGAACGGGCCTGTCAGTCGCGCCCCAGCCGAGGGCCTGGGCCCTGCTGACCCAGCAGGCGCGGCCCGGGCCGAACAGCGAATCCGGCTCGGCGACGTGCGCATGCGTCGGCGCGGGCGGATGCGCCGTACGCACTCGGGAGGCCAGCAGGATGGCCCGCCTTCTCGTCTGCGGAACGCCGTAGTCGGCTGCGTTGAGGATGCCCGTCCACACCGAGAAGCCCCAGCCGCGCAGGAGCGCCGCGTACTGCCGCCACAGCGGAAGGACGTGCGGGACTTCCTCCATCGCGATCCACTCGGGCTCCCCGGCGGCGTTGAGCGCGTGCAGGTAGCGCATCGGCTCGGCGGCCAGCAGGGACCGCTCGTCGCGGCAGGCGGACACCAGCCGGGCGCGGGTGTCACGTCCAGCGGCGAGGTCCTCGACCGCTTGGTGCACCAGCGGCTGGTCGACCAGGCCGAGCCGCTTGCCGGCCATACTCCAAGCCTGGCACGGAGGCGAGGCGATCACCCCGCGTATCCTGCCGGGGAACGGCCACGTGGGATACGCCGCTACGTCGGTGCGGACGGTCAGGTGCCCGGCCGCGGCACGGGTCCGGCAGGCGAATGCGTCCCATTCCAGCCCGACGTCCCGTACGCCCAGGACGCGCAGTGCCTGGCTCCAGCCTCCCGGCCCCGCGAAGAGGTCGAGGATCACGCGGCCAGATCGAAGTCGTCGTGCGCGGCGTCGCCGCGGCACGCCCAGGGTGAGCAGCCGTCCACCACACCGTTCTCCAGCTCCTCTGCCTCCTCGGCGCTGATGTGCTGGGCGGCTCGTTCGGCTGCGGTGACGTGGTCGATCGGGGCCTGGTTGAGCGGCATCCGGGAGCGGTGCAGGAACGCCTGGCCGAGCAGATGGTTTCCGGTGGCGTTGGCGCGGGCGTTGCCGTTCCGGATGGCCGCATCGAATTCGACGACGTCCGCCCACTCATCCGGGGATGTATCCCTGATGTGCCTCCACTGCGCGTTGCCGTGGAAGGGGCACCCCAGGCAACTCGACTTCGGTGTCCCGGCCAGGCCGAGTGAGGTCAGGTATCGCACGCAGTGGGCCCTGCTCCAGGATATGTCCAGAAGGGGGTGCCGGTTGCGCATGTACTGGACATCGGCGTCTTTGGCCCGGTGGAACTCGTCGGTGGAGATTCCCACCCACTGTTCGACGAACACCCCCTTGGGGATGCGTGCAGGGTGGGGGTAGCCGAGAATTTCACGGACCTTCTGCTTGATCGGTTTTATCTTGTATTCGCCGGTGCACTGCCGTCGGGTCATGCCGGGTCGCCCGTCCTTGTTGAGGATGTGGAGGGGCATGGACGCGAATCGGTGTTCCGGGTCGAGGGCATCTTCGCGGATGTTCCCGGAAGAAACGCGCAGTACCGGTATCCCGGCGGGATTGGCGATGTCTCGTTCCAGCCGGTCGAGATGGGCGTAGACTGCTTTCGGTTCCCACCCGGTGTCGGCGAATATGGCGTAATCGACCTTCGGGAGGACCCCCTCGGCGGAAAGAGCGAGGAGGGTGCTGGACTGAACTCCCGCGCCGAGGGAAAGGACGCGGAAGCGGGGCTGATCTGAAATGGTCTGTCCTGAAGACGGGGAAACGGGGGGCGCGTTGCTGGTGCGGCAGGCAGGGGAGCGGGAGCGTCGTACCCGGCGGAGACCCGGTTTGTGGGGGCGTCTGCGTGGGATCAACGGGTTCGGCGTGGACGCGGAGTTGCCGGCGGTGCGGCGGTGTCGGCGGCCGACTGGCCGTGGGGTGCGGCCGGGATGTCGGCCAGTGTGGGGATGCCGAGGCTGATGCGGACATCCAGTCCGTGGGCGTGGGCGTGCCCGTCGGCCAGGGTGACGGCGCTGATCAGAGCGCGTTGCTCAGCTTGTCCGGCGGGCGGTAGGACGAGCCGTCTGGCATCGGGATGAAGTGGTGCTGTTCCAGAATGGAGCGGGCTGTGGCGCTTTTGGCTGTCGCCGAGACGGTGTTGTCGCTGAACCGGAAGTGGAGGTCCGGATCTCTTACGGGACGATCGGGGCTCCAGGGCGTCGTCCAGGAGAAGTCGATCAGGTCGTGGGTGTGGGCCAGGAGCCCGTACATGGTGGCTCCGGCGCGTTCGTGCGATTCCTGGGCCGTGGCGGGCGGCAGGACATAGAGGGTGCGGCCGTGGTGCTCGCGTGCCTGGAACCCGGCCTCGGTCAGCATCCGGTCGGCGTCGGGGATGCGGCGGTTGATGATCACGAAGGTGTGCGCGTCGTCGGTGGATCCGATGAACACGTCGGGGACATACAGAGAAGACACCTTGCTCCAGTGGCAATTTCAGGCTGGGGATGTGGCGCCGTTTCGGCGGGCGCGTGACCCGACGGGGGTGGTGCCGAACCGTGGGCGCTGCGGGGCGGAGTATCCGGAACCGAGGCGGACGGTCCGCTACGGCTGGCGTGTGCGGTTCAGCCCGGGGACGGGTTGGAGGCACGCTTCTCGGCTGGGATGTGCGGTGTGGGTGTCGCGGTCGGGGCCTGCGCCTGGGCGAGATGCGATTTCACGGTGCCCGCCACGACCATGCACAGGATTCCGGTGAGGTCCAGTTGGTGTGCGGCGTCGGTCATATGGTCGGACATCTCCTTCACCGCGGTGGAACGGAGGTGTGCGCGTATCGAGTCCGTCGGTTCCGGAACTCCCGGGGATTCCTGGCCGCTGAAGTCGTTGGCGGCCAGGCGCTGGTCAGTTCCTGGACGGCGACGGCGGCGGAGGAGACGACCATGGCCATGCCGTGCAGACCGTCGAGGCTGCCGGTGACCTTGGTGATGGGCCCGGCGTCGAGGGCGTTCAGGTGGTGGAGGACGGCGGCGGCGGTGAGCTGGTGGCCCTCGAACACCAGCGGGCTGATGGCGCGCAGCGCCTCGGGGCCGGGAGCACATTCGACCGCTCGGACTTGCGTGCCGAGTTCCGCGAAGTCCCGGGACATGGTGTAGAGCTTGGCCACGTGGTCGGCGGGGTCTTGCGTGGTCACGGAAGTGGTGTTCCTTCCGGGTCAGTGACTTCGGGCGCGTGGTGGGTGCGCGGGCGTGGGCCGGCGAGTCGTCGCGGGCGGCGTCTCCCGTGGTGGCGGGGGTAGTGCGAGGACGGAGGCCAGGGCGGTGATGCCTGCGAGGCTGAGGCGGATGCGGTCCTGGCCCGGGCCGCCGATGTAGGTGGCGGGCGCGGAGGAGGGATCGCGCCCGGTGAGGTGGCATTTTTCGAGAACTCGCAGGGTGCTCAGCCGGACGCGGTTGTGCCGGCGGGACTGGGCGCGCTCGCGGTCGAAGAGGTTGCTGACCGTGACGTATCCGCGGGCAATCTCCGCCAGCGCGGTGCGCCGCTCGGCGCTCAGCCGGTCATCCGGCGCGGTCGCCATCGCCCCGCGGCGGCGCATCTCTGCGGCCAGCGACGCCGCGCAGCCCACGCAGGCGTCGGCCGCCAGGGCGGTCAGGTCACGTGCCGTGCGGACGTCGTGGCCGGCCGATGCGGTGCTGAGGAAGGCGAGCTGGGTCAACCGCGCCAGGATCTCGGTCATCTCCGTGCTCGCATAGAGCCGCTCCGCCCGGATCGCGGTGATCGCGGTACGGGTGTCGTACGCGAGTTGCCGCGCGGAACCGGTGTGCGCGTCGTCGCCTGGCTCGGCGCCCGCGGCCAGCTCGGCCAAGTGGAGGTCGAGCATGTCGTTGTGCCGGGTGTACTGGCCGGCGAGGCGAAGCAGCCGCTCGACCGGCGTCGGCACATCGAACAGCAGGCCGTCGGCGGCGGTCACGAACGGCCGCGCGTACCTGGCGCGGGCCCTCCACCGGCGACGGGTGCCGGGGGTACGGCGGGAGCCGGCGTCGGGTCGGTGGTGCCGCTGGGGCTGGGGTGCGGGGTGTCGGTTGCTGGTTGTGGCGGCAGGTGCCGGGGCAGCGGGGTGCGGTGCGGCGGCAGCATGGCGTTCGCGTTCGTCATCTCGGTTCCGACCGTGTCGAGTTCGTCGCCGAGTGCGTAGAGGCGGGTGCTGAGCTGTTCGAGGCGGGTGGCCAGGTGAGCGCCCTGGCGGGTCTGCATCGCCGTCGCGTACTCGGCGGCTGTGTCCAGCAGGGTCCGCAGCCCGGGCAGTACAGCGTCGTCCGCTTCGGTGACCGCGAGAAGCGCCATCCCCACGTCGACGCTGCTGTGGGCCTCGATGACCTCGCGGGTCAGATCGGGAAGAGCGGTCTTGATCGGTGGGACCGTGCAGGTGCTGGAGACCTCGGGGCGCAGGACGCCTGGCGGTACCGTCGGCGGGAAGGACCAGGTGGCGTTGTCTGCGCCGTCGAACTCGCCGATGATCTCCAGCCCGGGGCTGTCGAGGTCGCCGGCGAGCACCAGGAGTGGCTCGCGTGGGTCGAGGCGGACCAGGGAGATCAGCCGGCCGTCCGCGTCCCATCCGGTGCCGAAGACATTTAGCCGGCCGTGGCGACGTTCGTCGCGCACCTGCTGGGTGAGCCGTTCCTGTTCGGCCTTCGGCAGTGCCGGGGCGGGTGCTTGGGGCCGGAGTTGATTGATGAGGCAGCCGCTTACGAGGTAGCCGTGCTCGGCCCAGGTGGTCACATACGGCCACAGGGCCGCGTCCTGCGCGCGGCGGGCCGCCTCGTCGCCGGCGGCGGGCTCGATGTCCAGGATGCGGCGGCATTCGGTGGCCGCGTAGTCCAGGTCGTCGAGCAGCAGCCGCCAGTGCGGCAGATGCCGGGCCACAGGCATCCGGTCGAGAGCGGTGCGGGCCTGGTCGATGAACGCGGCCGTGTGCGGGAGCACCAGCACGAACTCCTCGGCGGCTGCGCGGTTGCGCGAGGCGATGGCGTCCTGCTGGGCGACCGGGTCGATGGTGACGCCGAACTCGTTGCGCGCCTTGTGGAGCGCGACTTCGCAGGCTCGGCGGAGGTTGTAGTGGAGCTGCCGGAACCGGGCAAGGCTGTCCGTGTTGGCAGGGGAGTGAGGAATCAGTGCCTCCGGAAAGAGGGTGAGTCAGGGCTCGCCAACCTGGTCAGGCGCCGGTTGGCTGTGCCTCCTGGCGTGGCCGGCTTCGGTGTTGAAGTGAGGCCAACCGAAGGCTTTCGCGCAAGCAGCTCGGTGTACGGGGCGGGAAGTAGCCCTCGTGTCGCGCAGGGTGGTGGCCGGACCAGGGTGGTGCCGTCGCGAAGAGGGCGCCGCGTGCTGGCTGAGGTCAGCGGCGGTGTCCGGGCGGGGCCGCGGGCGGGGCCGTGGTGTGGCTCGGTTGCGGGCGAGGCGGCACCTGCGCGGCGGGCGGGCTGGTGAAGGCGGGTGCTGCGTGGTCGAGGATCTCGGCTATCCGTTGGGCTTGGCTGCGGGCCTCGCTGAGTTGCGTGGCGACGTCGTCGGGGAGCCGGTCGGCTTGGGCTTGGTACTGGTAGCGCTGGATGATCTCGGCAGCGTTGCCCAGTTGGTCGGCGAGTCGGCGCAGCACCGCGCTTTTCTGCTCGGGGGTGGTCGCGGTGTGCGTGGCCTGCAGGAGTTCGTCCAGGGCGGTGGGCAGCGGGTCGTTGTCGACGGGGAGGCCGTAGAGGGCGGCGTGCAGTGCCTGGGCGAAGACCGTCACGGGGCCGCCGCGGGAGCGGTGCTGGTACTCGGCTGCTGCTTGCCGGCGGACGCCGAAGCTGACTGTCACGTCACGGGGAGCAGCGCCGGGACGGATCTGATCGGCGAGGGCGCGTGCCACATCATGGGCGGTCGGGGTATCGGAGGACGTAAGGGGCCTCCCTTCGGGCGTCGGTTGTCAGGGTGCTGGTGAGGGGTTTCACCGTCGCGGGGTTGCGGTCGGTGCGCAGCGGGAGGGTGCGGCGGCCGGCGCGGCGGTTGTTGAGGTGTGCACGCGGTGCTGGGCCAGGGACTGGAACGTGGCGATGGTGATGCGGGTGCGGTAGGGAGTGAGGGCGAAGGTCGAACCGCGGCCCTTGGTCTGCGTCGTCGCTTCGCCTCTGGCCAGGGCCTGCCCGCCTGTCGCTTCGCCGACGCCGCCCGCCTTGCGGAGTAGTGCGCTCCCTGACTGCAGATGCGGCTACTCTCTGCCCCGTTCGCCCGCGCGGTCCGGCTCTGGCCGAAGCAGGTCGGCACCTGCGGCTGGCCGGGGCGGGACGGCCGGGACCGGCGCGCGTGGGGGATGCGGGTCACCCGGTCCCGGCCGATCACTCAACTGTAAGTCTTTGCTTGTCAGTTACACGGGTTTGTCACTCGTGCGAGTGTCCTTCGTCTGCTCTTTCCCCTGGCTGCTCCCTGGGAGATGCCTGCCTGCCTCCATTCGCACGGCCCGCTCTCAGCGCGAAGGGCGGCGGACGCGGCTTGGCCGCTGTCAGGTTGTCAGCCGAAGTCAACGATGGCCCGGTTCACCAACTGTCGAGGGTGACCAGGCCGACCCGCGGCTGGGAGGGGCGGATGGAAAGGGGGGCAGTGGGTGCACCCGCCGGGCTGCGGGCGGTCGTGCCGAAGCGGCGGCGGGTGCACAGAGGCGGGAGGAGAGAGGGGAAGTGGATCAGCGGGTCGGCGCGCGTGCGGTTCTGGTGGCCGGTCTGGCGGCTGGGCGGGTGGTGGTGGGTTTCAGGGCCTGTTGGCGGCCGAAGGTGGCCGTCAGGCCGCGGCGCCCGTCGGGGGTGAGGTGGATGCGCTCGTCGTGCAGCAGCAGCGGGCAGGGGGCGCGGGTTACCAGGCCGCTGGATTCCGGGGAGCGGATGGTGCTGATGGACAGGCGGATGCCGTCGCGGTGGAGGTGCGGCTTGCCGTTGGCGATGGTCACCTCGCCCTGTGCGACGGCGCGCAGCGCAGCGTGCTGGGTGGGCGATAGCGACGGCGGCTGATGCGGTGGGGGTACGCCCCAGCGGCGCCGGTCGGTGACGTACAACTCGGCGGTGGCCACCGCGTCGCCGCCGCCGAGTGCGGTCAGGTCCCGTACGAGGTCGACGCGGCGGCCGGCCTCACCGAGGGCTTCCTTGTGGCTCAGGGGGACCCCGGTGGGGCCGGGGATTGCGGCGCGGGCGTCGTCGATGATGTTCACGGCGTCCAGCAGGTGGTCTGTGGAGTCGCTGACCAGGTAGGCGAGCTGCCACACGCGCGCGTACACGGTGCGGATCGCGGGGCTGAGGTACATCGGCTGCGCCTTGAGGACTTCCACGATGTCCAGCGCCGCGTTGGCCAGGCGCTGGGTGAAGGCGGCGTGGTCGGTCAGGGCGGTGGCGGGGCTGGAGCCGGACAACCCGTGCCGGGCCAGGGTCACCCGGAGGCGGGCCAGGTCATCGTTGTGCCGGGTGAACTGGATGGCCAGGTCGAGAAGGTGCTCGGCAGGCGCGGTCGGGTTCATCGAGGGCCGGGGGGTTCCGTTCTGCTCTGGGTCACCAGCGGCTTGGCGCGGACATGCGGTTTCAGGGGGCTTGCCACAGGAAGCGGGCGACGTGGTCGATGCCGTGACTGGACCGGGGGCGGGAGGCGGTGTGCCATCCGGCCCGGGGCGGACGGCTGGCGATCAGGTGCCAGCCCGCGCCCCGAAGAGAGGCGCCGCTCTCGCCCGCTTGCGTGTATGTGATCAGCCGCCGGTATCCGAGGGCCTTGGCCGCACGCCAGGCGGCACCGTAGAGCAGGGAGTTGGCGTTGGGTGCGCCGTCGCTGGCGGTCCGGGTGACTTCGAGGGTTGCGCCGTCGTCCAGGTGCCGTGCCACGGGGCGGCCCACCACCGCTACGGCGCGCAGGACGCCGGCCTCGTCGGCGGCTCCGACGGAGAAGATCTGCCCGGCGGGCGGCCGGTGATGGCGGTGCCAGAGCCGGACGAACTCCTTGGCGTCGCGGGAGCGGACGGGCACCAAGTGCAGCGGCAGGTCTTCGTTCACGCTGCGGGTCCGAAGTCGGCTTGGACGGGGGCGTGCTTGGCGATGGCTCGGGTGGTGATCGCCTTCGACGCGCGGTCGGAGGCGGCCGACAGGTCCGCGGCGCCGGGTTCGAGGTACCAGGGGCGCAGGGTGAGCATGGCGGCCCGCATGCCGGTGGCGAAGCAGATGGCCGTGCCCTTGGGCAGGGCGCGGATGGCGTCCGCGGGCAGGATCCGCTCCTGCCGCATCGAGACGGACGTCGACGTGCCCGAGTCCGAGCGTGACGTGGAGGTGGTCTCGACGTCGTGGTCGCCGATCAGCCGTGACAGCTTGTCCGCGAAGTCCGGGTCGTCGATCCCGCTGCCGATGATCTTGATGGTGGCGGCGCTCCACAGGGCGTCCATGCCCGCGTCGCCCCAGACCTTCTGGCCCTGGCGGTAGGACTGCAGGATCGTGATCGGGATGATCCCGCGGGAGCCCAGGTGGCTGTACAGGTCGGGCAGGTCGCTGATCTTGCAGACGTTGGCGGCTTCGTCGAGGATCGCCAGCAGCGGGGGGTCGAGGCGTCCGCCGGCGCGTTCGGCCTGGGTGGTCGCGGCGCGCATCACGCTGTCCGCGCACGCGGCGATCAGTGCCGAGGCTCCGCCGCCGCCGTCCTTCGACAGCAGATACAGAGAGTCCCGCGAGGTCACGAAGGCGGCGGGGTTGAACTCGGGGACGTCTTTCTGGGGGGTGACCCAGGCGGCGATGTTGTGGTCGAGGAGGGCGGCGGCGTACTGGCGGGCGGTCTCGTAGATCCCGTCGCGGGTTTCGGGCGGGCCTTCGACGGTGCCCTTGAGCTGGGCGGCGACCGGGGTGTGGCCGTGGTCGCGCAGGATGTCCAGCGGGGTGCGGTCGGCGGGGAACGCGAGCCACTGCATGACGTCGGTGATGGGGCGTTCGTTGAGGGCGGCGGCGAGGAAGAGCTGGGCGAGGATGTTGGATCCGGCCTTGGACCAGAAGTCGCCCTGCGCGCTGGCATCGACGCTCGCGGCGAGGAAGTGGCCTGCGAGGCGGCCGGCGCCTTCGAGGGTGGTGGCGTCGGCCAGCGGGTTCCACCACATGGCGCGTTCGGCGTGGGCGATCTGCTGCGGGTCCATCGACCAGGCCCGGCCGACAGCCGCACGTGCGGAGAAGGTGGCGGTGTAGGCGTCGCCGGCGGCCTTGTTGCTGGTGAGCATGACCGGGCCGGGCGCGGCGAGGATGGCGGGGACGGCCAGTGCGGTGGTTTTCCCGGAGCGGGGCGCCATGATCGCGACGGCCACGTCCTCGTAGCCCATGCGGATCTCGTGGCGGCTGCCTTGAAGGTTGCCGAGCAGGACGCCGGTGTCGTGGGCGTTGATGTGCTTGCTGGTCTTCAGGCTCGGACGTAGCGCGCGGGCCTTGGCGGTGGTGGCCTTGGCCATCAGCGGTTCGATATCCCGTGCACCGGCCAGCCTCGGTGTCGTCTTCCCGGCGCCGCTGCGGTTGCGGTGGCGGATCCACAGGACGATCCCCGCGGTCACGAGGGCGAGGAAGACGGCGGCGGGAGCGATGCGGGCGCCGATCAGCAGGGACATATCTCCCGCGTCGGGCCAGAGTTGCTCGGGGCGTAGGAGGGCCGCGGTCGGCTGGTAGGGAGCCTGATCGGTCCCGGTGAGGTGGGCGGTGATGTTGCCGGACAGCCAGGCGAGATGGGACAGCGGGACGACGACGGCGACGACGCCGAGGATCAGACGCAGGATGAGGTCGTAGCCGTCGGTGGAACGGTTCGGGGAGGAGGAAGGGGGCAAAGGACTGGGTGCTTCCGGGCGGGGATGCGCTGGGTCAGCGGCTGCGGCCGTGCTCCTTCGGCGGCGCGGGGGGCTTCGGTGTGGCCGGTGGGAGGGTGTGCCGGGCAGCGAGGGTGTCGATGCGGTCTTCCAGTGCCCCGGCGATGAGCACGGCGCGCACGTCGGTGCGCCGGATGGTGATGAGGTCCGGGTCGAGGGTCGGCAGTCGGTGCGCGCCGTCGGTGCGCGCTATGGGGGTCGGGTCGGCGAGCGCGGCGGTGAACGCGGTGATCAGGTGGGCGGGAGCGTGCTCGCTGAAGCGGGCCTGCCACACCTGCTGGTGCCCGCCGAGCTTGACGGTGAGGCACCAAGCTCCCCGATCATCCGGCGGGCCCGAGCGCTCGACGGCCGCCGTCCCGTCGGGAGATACGAAGCCGCCGTCGTACGGGGACCAGCCGGTCTGCCGGAGTGGTTCGTACGGGTCGGACGGCGCGCTCGCTGCCCCTGCGGGGTTGGTGAGCATGTCGGTGACGGGGGCGATGAGTTCGACCGGGGTGCGGGCCCCGAAGCTGGTGCACCAGGCGGGCCGCCGGTCCGGCTCGGCGGCATGGTGCAGGGTCCACCACTGCCCGTCGGGGTCCGGCTCCAGACGCAGGACAGCCCGTTGGTCGGGGCTGGACAGGATGACGCGGGCCATGAGGGGGTCGGTGCCGTGGCTCCAGCCGCAGGCGCGGTGCAGGGGGACGGTGATCCAGCCGGGGTCGCCGCCGCCGGCCAGGTGGCGTGGCGTGATGAAGTCGACCTCGACGGTCTCGACGGGGCTGCTCACTTTCGTGCCGGACTCCGTCGGCCGGCCGCGGGAGCCATGGGCGGGGATGGGCTTGGCCGCGCGGAGGCGTGGCGGGAGGCGGTGTCGATCTCGCGTAGCGCGTCGCCGTGGGTGGACCAGGTGTCGAGGTGGCTCCACGCCTCGGCGTGGTATTCGGCCTGGGCGTCGTCGTATGCCGCGGTGCCGGGGGAGGCGTTGGCGGGCAGGCGGTCTCGGGTCTGACACCACTGTTCGTGCAGGTCGTCGAGCCGGTCGAGTGCGAAATGCAGCACGTCCATCTGGTAGCGCCAGCGGCCTTGCACAGTGTCCGCGGGCAGCCGGGCGAGTTGCGTGTCCGCGGCGGCCAGCAACTGCCTGGCGCCGGCGCGGAGCGGCTCGAATGCCTCGTGGGCGTCGGCGTCGCGCTGGCCGGCGCGGATGCCGTAGGCGTGTTCGTCGTGGGGTTGGCCGTCGAGGTCGGTGTGCTCGTCGGAGTAGACGTCCCAGTCGGCGAGGATCTTCTGGCTGTCGCGAAGGTAGGCGTCGAGGTGACGCAGGAGAGCGCGGTGTCGGTGATCGGTGGAGATGGAGGAGTCCTGTCGGTTCAGCGGCGGGCGGCGGTACGGGCGGTGCCGGTCTTCACCAGGCCGGCCGCGGGGTTTTTCTTCTGCCGTCGAGCAGTACGCGCGGCGTGGTGCAGGGACGTGATGCGGGTGGCGTGCGCGGCGACGACCTGTTCCGGGGTGAGCGCACTGGGCGTGGATGCGGCGCCGTAGTGGACGGTGCTGTCGAACATGGCGCGCTGCAGCGGGGTGGGGTCTGCGAGCGCGGTGACGAAGGCGGCCACGAGGTACTCGGGCATGTAGTCGCTGAACCAGGCGTTCCAGATCCGCGGCCCGTCGTAGTGGCCGCTGCGCGGCTCGCGGGTCTCCACGTGCCAGTGCGGCGTGTCGTGGTACTCCTGGTCGCGCAGTTCCACCCGGCACATGTCGTCGGGTGACGCGGCGGTGGCCGGGTCGCTCACGTGCCAGCCCGCGGATTCAAGGGTCGAGATGATGCCGGGCGGATCCGCGATGGTGGGGTTGACGAGCGTGTCGGTGAGGGAGGCGATGACCTCGGCGGGGGCGAGGCCGCTGAGGTTGGCGTGCCAGCCGGGGGCGGTGTCGGTGGTGTCGGCTTGCAGGTACCACCACCTGGAGGTGCGCTGTGCCGCCGGGGTGTGCTGGAGGCGGTAGCGGTAGTCGGGGCTGCGTAGGACGATGTCGGCGCCCAGCCGGTCGGAGACGGTGCGCCAGCCGGCGGCGGCCAGGCCGTGGGTGACGTGGCGGGGATCTCCCGGGCCGGCGAGGTGGCGTGGGCTGGTGTCGTAGGGGATCTGCCAGGCGTGCGTGTCGGCGAACGCGGCGGTAAGGCGTTCGGTCAGCGGCACCAGGCGCACCCCGGCCCGTCGGCGGCGCCGTCGTCGTAGAGGTCGCGGAGGTCGTCGAGGAGGTAGTGCAGGGCGTGGTGGTCGTCCTGCGCTGAGGCGGCAGCGCGCAGCTGCGCGATCAGGAGGCCGGCTTCGGTGGTGCGGGGGGTGTCCGGGTGGTCGTGCAGGGCACGGGCCAGGGCGCGCAGGGTGTCGGCGAACTGGAGGGGTAGGCCGGTGAGTTCGTCGAGGAGGGGCTCGACGAGGGGGAGGGCTTCGTCGGGGTCGGGGCCGGAGCGCAGGTAGTCGGTCAGGCGGGACAGCGTCTCGGTGACGGCGCGCAGGTCTTCGGCGGTGGGATCGGGCATCGGGCTCCTCGGGCAGGTTGCGGGTTCAGCGGCGGGTTCGCGCGCCGCCGGCGGGTGCGTAGGGGCGGGCTGGGGTGGTGCGCGGCCGGACGCGCTGGGCGCTGCTGGGTGTCCAGGCGGCGGCGCGGGCAGCGGTGATCCTGGTCTGCTGCCAGGCGCGGAGCTGGGAGGGCAGGACGGACACTGACCAGGTGCGGATCTGCGCGCTGAAGGGAACGCGCCCGCGTGGACGCATCACCGGTTCGGGGCTGGCGAGTTCCGTCGTGAAGGCTTGCACCAGGTGCATCGGCGTGGTGATCGAGAACTGGCCACTCCACCCGTTGCCCTGCGCATCCTTCGCCCCGGTCCACCACATCGCCTCCCCGTCGGACTTGTGGTGGTACTGCATCCAGGCGCTGCCGTCGGGACTCGTCGCGCTGTAGTGCCGGCCCTCGGCCCGCGCGTTCCAGCCCTGCTCCTTCAGGGGCGCCCAGACGTCGGGGGCGTGCGCATCGCGGGGGCGGGTGAGGGCGTCGGTCAGCCCGGCGACGATCTCCACCGGTGTCTGCCGGCCGAGGTGCGCCCACCAGGCGTCGTCCTGGCCGTTCGCGTCCGCGTAGATCGCCCAACCTCCGGGCAGCACGTGCGGGTTGTAGGCGATGCGGACGGTGCGGTCGGGGCTCTCCATGACCAGAGGGCCGCCCGCGACGGACTTGTCCTGCCAACCCGAGGCGTGCAGGAAGTGGGAGACGTGGCGGATGTCGCCGCCGCCGGCCAGCGCGCGGGGCTGGACGAGGTAGTGCTGCTCGGCCTGCTCACCCCCACCCCAGCCCGGCACCGGCCCCCGCGCCTTCCACTGCTTCTTCTTCACCGGCGCCGCCGGGAGTCAGGCAGCGGGGGAGTCGGCGGCTTGGCTTCCGCCGGGGTGGACGGGGTGCCGAAGTGGCGCAGGGTGTCGAGGTGCTCGTCCAGGTCGAGCGCGATGTCGTCGAGGGTGTTTGCGGCTCGGCCCAGGGCCAGCCACACCTCCGGCGGGAGAGCGCCGCACGTGGTCTGGTCCTTGGCGAACCTGGTGCTGACGACCAGGAGGTGGGTGACGCTGCCGAGGAGACCTGTCTCCGGCTCGGGATCCACGACCTGCGTGATGGCTCGTGCACCCTGGGCGGGAGGGAGTTGCGAGAGGTGTTCGGCGAGCAGTGCGATGCGGTGGGTGATGTCGTCGGTCAGCCGCTCGGCGTACGGGGTGGGGTGGGGCATGCGGCTCCAGGGCGGGAGACGGTCAGTGGTGGTGGCGGTGCCCGATCCACCGGAGTTCGGTGGGTTCGGGGCGGGTGCCGGCCAGCAGGCGGTCGCGGGCGCCGGCGGCGGGAGTGCAGGCGCGCAGGTAGCTGCGGACAAGGGCGGTCGCGAGGCGGGGCTTGAGGCGGTGGGTGATCGGCGGGGGAGTGCGGGGCGTAACGGGTGTCTCCGAGAAGTCGGGTGGCGAAGAGCGTGGTTCGTGATTCAGCGGCGGCGCCTGGGCGGGGTGTCCGGGGACTGAGGGGGCTGAGCCGCGGTCGGGGCGGGGGCCGGCTGCTCCGGGCTGTGCGCAGTTTGATCGCGGGCATGGCGGAGGATCCCCATGAGGACTGACAGCGCGGTCGCGGCCTCTGCGAGCTGCGCGCAGGGACCGCCTTCGGTACCGGTGGCGGCGGACCGGTAGGAGGCGGGGTTGTTCCAGGCCGTGAGGACCACTTCGCGGGTCAGCGGCAGGCCCTGGGCGCCGTCGGCGATCTCGGTGAGGACCTCGGCGATCTGTGTGCCGGTCTTCGCGTGCAGGGCTTGCTCGGCGAGTTGTCCGAGATGGCGCACTGTTGCTTCGCGGTCGCCGTCCGGCGTGGCCAGGGTGTTCAAGGTGGGGTCGAGGTAGACGTTGTAGCCGGCGGTGAGGAGGGTGTACGAGGCGGCGGTGGCCTTTAGGCGCTGCTGCTCGGGGGCGCAGCGGGGCAGCCGGTGGTGGTCGCCGCGCGGGCCGGAAGCGGGCAGGAAGTCGTGTTGTTGGAGGATGTCCGCCGCCCGTTCGGTTCCGCCGACGGCGACGACCAACTCGGTGTGGGGGTCCTTGGTGAGGGTGACGTAGCCCAGGACCATGAACTCCGGATCCGTGCTCATCGAGTTCTGCTTGTCGGCGTCGGACGGGCCGCGAGGGACGGGGAGGTGGACGGGGCTGTGCTGGGCGCGGCCCGGGTGGTGGCGTGCTGCAGCGCAGTGCTGATGCCGAGGGCGTCGAGCTGCGGGCCGATCGCCCGCAACGCGCGCGCCTGGGCCCGGGTGTCGTGCGCGGCGAGGCGGTAGATGCCGGTGTGTGGGTCCTGGACGAATCCGGCCGCAGTCAGGATGGGCCCGGCGGTCTCGCCGGCGGGGGCGGTGGCGATGCTCCCGTCCGGCTGCCAGGTCAGCACGAGCCGGTCGGGCTGGGAGGGCTGGGTGCCGCCCAGGGCGTTGTGCCGGACTTCGGCGAGCGCGGCGTCGTAGCGGACGAGGAGATCACCGGCGACAGCCTCGGCGTCCAGGAAGGGATCCCCGGCCAGGGCGATGGCGTTGGGTTCGCGTACGGCGCGGTACGCATCGTCGGGCAGAGCGCGGGGAGCGACGGCGGCGATGAGGAACCCGTCGTCTGCGTCGTGCCGGTCGAGGAGGGCGAGTTGGGCTCCGTCCGGGCGGCTGAGGACGGCGGCCCGCTGCAGGGGCTGCTCTGCGAGGGATGCGGCGGCCAGGTCCAGGTCCCAGATGCGCTCGGCCAGTTCTTCGAGACCGGCGAGGTGGGACGGGTCGCCCTTGTCCCGGGTCGGCAGGGGGGTGGTGGTCCAGGTGCCGGGAAGCTGGTCGGCGAGGACGTCGGCGTACGAGGCCAGACGTCCGGTGGTGTCGTGATCGTGCATGGTGTCCTTGACGGAATGGGAGTGAGGTCAGCAGCGCAGGACCGCGGCGACCTCCGGCGGCGCCGGCGGCACGGTGCTCGGTGGCGGGCAGGCGCGCACACCGCGGAGCGCTCCGGCTCGCCGGCGGGGACCTGTTCGGTGCAGGTGCTGCGGCCGGGTTGGGCGGCGTTGCGGTCGGCGAGCGCGTTGCGGGTGTGGCGCAGGGCGGTTCGTAGGACGCGCAGATGGCTCTCGGCGAGGTAGCGCAGGCGTTGCGCAAGTTGGGGGTCGGCTACGGAGTCGAGGCCGTCGTGGACCTCGGCGGCGGCGAGGAGGACGTCTTCCAGCGCGGCAAGGATGCCGTCGTGGGGGGCGGTCACCTCGGTGAGCAGGCGGGCCGCGTCAGCGGTGGTAGTGGCCTCGCGCAGGAGGTCGGCGAGGTCGGCGACGGCGGCGCCCAGCGGGAGTTAACTGGCCGGGCGCGCGCCGGTGTCGAAGGCTTCGTCGCAGTCGACGCGGTAGCCGGCCGCGCGGAGCCGGGCGACGGTTTCGGTGCCCAGGCGGTCTTCGTCGTCCTCGGTGAGGCCGGTGGGGGCGCAGTGGTAGGTCTCGTGGAGGCGGACGACGGCGACGAATCCGGTGCGTTGCAGGACGCTGTGCGCGGCCGGGTCGCGGGCCATGACCGGGAGGTGTTCGACGGTGGGCGGAGGAGCCGTTTCTCTTACCGCGCTCGGTGCGCGGTTGGCCGGGCAGCAGTCGGCGTGATGGCCGGTGAGGGCTGGGTCATGTGGTGTGCGGTGGTGTCCAGGTCTTGCTGGAGGGCGTGGATGCGCAGGGCGATCAGTTCCAGGCGGTGTGCCGTGCCGGCGCCGGCGGGGGTGGGCTGGCGGGTGATCCGCTGGGCGGTGTGTTCCACGAGGCCGCGTACCGCGGCCAGCGGACCCGTGTGCTCGTCGGCGAGCTGGGTGAGGACGGCAGCGAGCTGTGTCTGCGCCGTGGGCAGAGTGCGGTTGCCGGTCTGGACCCGCGGGGTGTCGTAGACGGGGACGAGCCGGAGGTCCGCCTCGATGCGCCGCGCCTCGTCGGAGACGCGCCGGTCGACGTCGGCGGGCGGGTTGTACCACGCTCCACCGAGTCGAATGAGGTTGGCGATCAGGTCCAGTCGCTTCGGCTGAGCCTGGACTGCGATCCAGTGACAGCGCTGCGCCGGCACGCTGCCGGGGATCTCGATGCCGACGGCACGCGCGAGGCGGTGGGCGACTTCGGCCCACTCAGCGAAGGCGAGGTCTCGGTCCTCTCGGTCAAGCCGTACGTCGAGGTGGAAGACGGCATGACGATCGCCGTACCGGCTGGCGGCGAACGGGCGCTCCAGGTAGGGGTCTTCGAGGTGCTCGGCCCACTGCGCGAACGTCCACGTTTGCTGCTCGTCGCCCTGCATGTAGTCATCGAGGCCCGGCCAGTAGGCGACGGGTGTGAACCCGTCCTGCGGTGCTACCGGCTGGCCCAGGGCTTCGGTGAGGGGGTCGGCCGCGGTGTGGGCACGCGGGTGGATGCGGGGGATCACCAGCGGCTCCGCTTGTCCGCGATGTGGATCAGGTAGTTGAGGGCGTTGATCGTGTACCAGCCGCAGTCGACGATGTCGCCGCTGCCGGCGAACTTGGGCAGGAAGCGGTCTTCCATGGCGCGCAGGTGGATCAGGCAGTCCGGGCAGCGGCGCGAGAGGTGCACGAGGTAGCGGGGGTGGGCGGTGATGTAGGACTGCGCGCCGCCTGTCGCGTTGCGCAGCCGCCAGCCGTTCTCCTCGGTCGGGGTGTGCCACGACGGGGCGACCACCCGCATCGCATCGCCCCACAACTCGCCCCCGGCGACGCCCTTCAAGACGACAACGGTTTCCCCGGCCCGGAAGTGCTGGGCTGTGATGTCCCGCTTGGGCGTGAGCGGGTCCGGCGTCGGGGCGAGTACCGGGGTGGGCGAGGGGGGCAGTGACATGCGGTTCCTTCCACGTTGGTCAGGCAGGGCGGGAGGAACAATGGTCCGGAGATTCTCCGGTTTGCCTAACCGGCGATCACCGGCTATGTTCCGCCGCGCTCAGCGGAACGGGTTCTCCGTGCCGCGGTCGCCTTCGCCCGCAGCGTCGAGGAGTTCGGGCAGATCACAGCCGTCAGCGTCCCGCTGGTCGATCCACCACCCGGCACGGGTGATCGAACGCGACTTGTCCTCCACCTCCGCCCAGGCGGCCTCGTCCCAGGCCCCTTCGACGACCAGCGCGGTATACGCCGCGGCCATCAACTGGTGACGGGTGCGCTCACCCCACGCCAGAGCCTTCTCGGCGCCTTCCAACGGCGGCATGTCGAACCGCTGCGCCCAGTCGGCGGCAGCCTGCTGCTCGTCGGCGCGGCCGCGAGCCACTCCTGCCGGGAGCCGGAGTCGGCGTCACGGGCTGCCTTCCAGCAGTCGGGGCAGTCCCGCTCGGCGAGCCAGCGGGCGAACCCGGCGCGCCGGTCGGCCGGGCGGTCGGACAGGTCGTGGACGGTCTCGTGGGTGCAGGAGTGCTCGACGGTCCAGTGCGTACGGATTGCCATGTGGTTGTTCCTTCGTTCTGTCTTCTGCGTTGTCTCAGCGCGTCCTGCGGATGGCGTCTGTGGCCGCCGTGGCGATGGCGGCGGGAGCGCTGGAGGGCTGGGGCAGGTGCAGCAAGGTGGTCCCCGGCAAGTGGTGGGACTTGGCGGTGAGGGTGAGTTGGAGTACGGCGCAGCCGGCGGTCGTGAGCTGCTTGACTCGGGTGACGGCTTGAGCAGTTTCGTCGCTGCCGTAGCGGGCGTCGGTGACGATCACGAGGAGGCGACCGGTGCCGGGGCGGCTGAGTTCGAGGCCGTGGTCGAGTGCGTCGATGGCGTCGCCGAGGTTGTGGTTGCCGCCGTTGGCATTGAACGTTGTCACGCGCTGTGGTGCTCGGTGGGTGGGCCGGGTGAGTGCGGTCAGGTCCCTGTCGTAGGCGACGGTGGCGGTGCGGGAGTCGGGGTCGGTCAGGGCCGCTGCGCGGGCCACGATCCAGGCAGCGGACGCGACGGGTGCGCAGGCGGCACTCATGGAGCCGGAGACATCGACGGCGATGCCCACGCGCAGTGGTGGGGTGGGGGAGTTGCGGCGGTGGGTGCGGGTGAACGGCTCTGCGGTGGGTATCGATCCGGCGGCGCGCTGGGCGTCGCGGGCGAGGGCACGGCCCATGTTGAGACGGCCGGGCGGGGTGGGGCTGGTGGTCCGCTCCTCGGTGCGTTCGCGGTAGGCGGCGGCGCGCAGGGCGCGGCTCAGGCGCGCGGCGGCACTCTGCTCGGCGGCGGTGGGCTTGCGGGTGCCGGTGACCGGGTTGCTGGAGGGCCTCGGTGTGCCGTCGGGGCTGACGGTGGTGCCGCGTGGGTTGAAGACCGACTTGGCGGTGGCGGCTGCCTTGCGTCGTTGGCCGGCCTGCTGGGCGCGGTCCTGTGCCTGTGCCTTGGACTGCGCGGCCACGGCGTTGGTCGCTGCGGCCTGTGCCGCGAGGTCGGCGGCGTCGTTGGCGTCCATGCTGTCCAGGACGACCGCGGCGGCGGCGGACAGCAGATCGCTGAGGTTCTCTGGCACGGGCAGGGCAGGAGAGGCGGTGTCCAGGGCGTCGCACCAGTCCTGGGCGTGCGCGAGCATGGTCGTGGTGTCGTGGTCGGCGCACCGGTGGGCTGCGGTCCAGATGCCGGTGAGGGTGGCCAGCAGGTCGGCGCTCAGGACTTGTTCGCACAGGTCGGCGACGGCTTTGGTCTCGCCGGCGTCCAGGATGCCGGCGTCGCGGCGGCCGAGCATCAGGGCCGCCACGCTGGCGGCCTGCTCGACGCCCTGGATGCTGGGGTTGGCGATGTCGGGCATGACCAGGGTCCGGGCACTGGTGCGCAGGTACTTGCGGTCGGTGGGCCGCCTGATCAGGTGGGCGCCTTCTGCGCGGCTCTCCTCCAAAAGGAGCGCGGCCTCGACTACGCGGGGGTCCGCGCCGTTCGGCTCCACCCATACGGAGTGGGCCGCGTGGGCGGCCTCGTGGACTAGCACTCCCCAGGCGGCGGGATAGCGTTCCTCGTCGCCCACGATCCGCGGATGGATCTCGTGGGGTTGGAGGGGAGCGAACAGGCTGGCGTCGAACTCGATCTCCGCCAGGCCGGGGAAGTAGGCGGCTGGTGCGCTGCTGCGGGTGCCGGGGCGGCAGGTGACGAGGAGGTCCTGGCGGCCGGAGAGGGCGACCAGCCGGTCGCCGAGTTCGGCTCCCACGCGCAGCCACGCGGCCGGGGAGGTACGGGGTTGCGCGGGCGGGGCGCCGTCGTCGTCCCATCGCGCGAGGTCGGCGTCGTCGTCCGGCGTGGTGGCGGGGGACTGGACGTGGTGGTGGGCGCTCATCGCGAGCGGCCCCGGTGCGCGGCGCCGGTGCTGCCCGGGGGCTGCCGGGCGGCTGAGGCGGGAAGCTGCTTGCCGAGGGTGAGAGGAGCGACCTCCTTGACGCCGGCAATCTTGCTGACGGCGGCGGCGACGGCGTCGCGGTCCTCGACGGGCGCGATACCGACCAGATTGCCGAGCGCGGCTTGGGTGCCGAGGACGGCCTCGGTCTTCTGGTAGCTGAGCAGCTCCCGCAGTTGGGGGGCCCAGCCCAGCTCGCCGAGTTCGACCTGGGCGGCGAGGTGTCGGGCGACCCGGACCACCCGGGCATCGATCCTCAGCGCCAGGGCGAGGTCATAGTCCGTGCCGATCTGGATCTGCACGCTGAACCGGCTCGCGAGCGCCTCCGTCAACACCGCCCCGTGGACGCCGGGATTGTGGCCCGCCACCACGTAGAAGCCCGGCTCAGCCTTGATGGTCTCGCCCTTGTGGGCCTTGACCTGGATCTGCCTGCGCCCGTCCATCGCGGGATACAGCGCCGCCAGGACCTTCGGTGAGATCAAGGTGGCATCGTCGATCAGCAGCGCGCGGCCCTCGGTCATCGCGGTGACCAGCGGACCGTACTGGAAGACGTAGGCTCCCGCGTCGTCCTGCGTGTACTCGCCGATCAAGTCGCCGACCGTGGTGTCCCCGTCACCGGCGACGGTGAGCAGATCCGGGAACGCCGCCTCCACCAGCGATGTCTTGCCGGTGCCCGGAGGGCCGTAGAGCAGCACCGGCACGTCGGCGTCGCGCAGCCGATTCAACGCCTCGACGTCGGGCAGATCGGCCAGCTCCCGGGGATGGTAGACCTGGCCCCCCGCGCGGCGGATCGGGCCGGTCCGCCTGGGCCTGGCTGCTGCGGTCGTGCGGGCCGTGGCCGCCCGGGCGCGGGAAGAGTGGGTGCCCGGCGGGCTGATCACAGCGGTCCGCGCGGCTGCGGCGGTCTTCCCGTTCGCGCGGAACTCCGGTTGTCCGGTTCCGCCTTGGTCGGCCTCGCCGCGTCGCACCAGGGTCAGGGCGGCGTTGCGGACGGCGCCGTGGGAGTGGCCCAGCTGCCTGGCCATGTCCCCGATGGTGAGCGTGTCCGCCGGCCGGTCGGCCAGCAGTCGGGCCACCTTGGCCCGTAGTTCGCCGCCCTTGGTGCGCGCTGGACGGGCAGGCGTTCCGGGTGTGGTCAAAACGAGGCCCCTTCAACAGGTGCGGGTGCGGGCGGGGTCGGCGATGCGCTGGAGGGGCTGGCCGCTCTCGGAGCGGATCACGGACTGTACCGACATCGGTGACCGGGCCAACCGGGGCGTACCGTCGGCGCTCACCGGCCGACCGAGGGCTCGGTCCAGGTGCAGGGGATGGCCGGCGACGAGCAGCTCGCTGGCTGCCGAGCAGGCCCGTGCGTCCGCTGGGTACCGGGTTCCGTCGCTCGACAGGCGCATCCTGGCGTCGCTTCGAAGCCGGCCTGGAGCAGGATCCGCCGGGCGGCGGCGTTGTAGCCGGTGGTGGTGATCTCGCCGGTGATGGTGTGCCGGATCGTCATGAACGGCTCTGCTGGTGCTTCGGGCAAGGCGGATCTCCTATCGGTGGTGGCGGGAAAGCGGTGGGGGGTTGGGCGAAGACGAGGCGGGCCCGGAGCTTCCAGCACATCAACGGTGCGCGGCTGGACCACGAACGATGGGCAATGAC
>NZ_JAINRD010000025.1 GCF_020400605.1 Streptomyces aculeolatus
CGACTTGGCCGCCACGTTGCCGATGCCGGCCGGGGTGGTCACGTCCTCCGACCAGTCGTCGGGGTCCAGGCCGAGCCCGAGCATCAGGTCCCGCAGGGGGTCCAGGTTGCGCGGCAGCAGCTGGCTCCAGATGCCTCGCTGCGCGTAGATGCAGGCGATGTTCATGTTCCGGTTGGTGGCGGACTCGCTGGCCGGGCGGCGCGGGATCTTCGTGTGCACGCCGACCGCCGTCTCGTGGTACGGCGCCAGCGCGTCGAACAGCGCCAGCATCGCCGCGCGGTTCATGAACAGGATGACGGTCACGTCCATCGTGCCGATGAACGCGTCGCTGGCCGACTTGCCGGTCCGCGGACCGGTGGGCTGGGCCCACTTGATGTAGTTGTCCTTGTCCAGGTCGGGCAGCTCGGGCGGCTCATCGCCGGCGGCGGCGAAGGCGGGGCGGGACAACGACAGCATGGACAGCGACGCGGCCGAGGCGCCGCCGACCAGCAGCGACCTGCGGCCCAGCGGGGTACCTAACACAGAACTGCGTCCGGAATTCGCCATGATCCTCTTTCTTTTGGGCGGGGAGGGGCCCGGAGACGAAACCCCGAAGCGACCCCTCACGAGTGGGGGATTTCGATGGCGGCGCCGTGCGCTCTCCGGTTGCTGAGGGAGAGCAGGGGTGGGGAGACGGTTCTGGCCGCATGTGCGGGCCAGGTCGCCGGTGTGGGTGCCGAAACGGGAGAGGCCCCAGATATCGGGCAACGGCAGCGGCGGCCTGAAGGTGCGGACTCGGTGTCAAGTCTTGCAACCGACGTCGGCATGCGTCGCATTGCTTGACACGCAGCGGGCGAAGAATAATTCCACAAGGGCTGAATAAAGCCCGTCCGCCCCGACACTTTCAGACACCAAGCACTCCAAGCAGTCGATGCCGTTCGCGTTCCGGGAAATCCTGACGCGGGAACGCTACCCCCCAGTACTCAAGAGCCACTCGAAATGAACTATGGAGGGCTCAGCGATACTTCGTGCGTTCGCAAATCCCCTGCTCATCGCCAAAAGTAAAGCAAATGCAAATTACCGGCACCCGGCCACGGGCGGTTTCCCGGGCCCGCGGCGGTCAGCCGATGACCGCCTCGACGAACACGGGGAGGCCGTTGTCGTGCTGGATGGCGCCCACCAGGAGGGTGCGGTTCGTGAGCCGCCAGGCGCGGTGGTGGAGGTAGTCGAGGCCGTCCGTCGGGTCTCCCCCTGCGGGTTCCGGAGGCGCGCCCGGCAGGCTCTCGTCCAGCCGCTCCCCCACCCGGCGCGACTCGGCCTCCGCCTCCTCGTAGAGGGCTTCCAGGGCCACGAAGTCCTCGTCGTCCTCCTCGACCTCCCGCCACCACAGCGTGACGGAGAGGCGGACACCCGGGCCGTCCCCCTGGATGCCCGCCCGCAGGGCGCCCTTCTGCCAGACCCGTGGGAACGCTGTGCCCGTCCCGGCGCGCAGCACCGACCAGCCCGCGCGCTCCAGCGCCGCCGCGAGCACCTCGCCGGTGAGCCGGGGCTCCGGGGCCAGGTCCCGGGCGAGCGCGATGAGTTCGTCCATCCGCCGATCATCCCGCCGGAGCGGGGCGCGGCGCACCCGCGGGCTACCGGGCGCCGGTGGTGCCGGTCGCGCCAGGCGTGCCGGTCGCGCCGGTAGTGCCGGTTCCTTCGGTCGCGTACCGGACGGCTTCGAGTACGCGGGCCGCGCCGTCCTCGGTCGCCATCTGCGCGGCGGCCTTCTTCGCGGCCCGCGCGTACGACGGTTCGCCCGCGGCCCGGCTCAGGGCACCGGAGAGCCGTTCCGCGGTGAGGGTGCGGAACGGGATCGGGTCGGTGGCGGCGCCCAGGGCGGCGAGGCGGGCCGCCCAGAACGGCTGGTCGGCGGTGACCGGGACGGGGACCGACGGGACTTCGGCGCGCAGGGCGGCGGCCGACGTGCCGGCCCCGGCGTGGTGGACGACGGCGGCGAGATGCGGGAAGAGCAGGGCGTGGGGTACGTCGCCGATGGTGAGGACGTCGTCGCCCGCGTCGCCCGCGGCGGTGAGCCCGGCGCTGCCGCCCTGGAGGATGCCGCGCAGCCCTGCACGGCGCAGCGCCCGTACGGCGATGCCGCCCAGCCGCTCCCCGTCGCCGCCCGCCATGCTCCCGAAGCCGACCAGCACCGGGGCGGGTCCGGCGCGCAGGAAGTCCGCCAGCTCCGGCGGCAGTTGTGCGGCCGGCTCGTACGCGGGCCACCAGGTGCCGACGACCTCCAGGCCGGCACGCCAGTCGGCGGGGCGCGGCACCAGCGCGGTGCTGAAGCCGTGCAGGACCGGCCAGTCCGCCGCTTCCTGCCGCCGGCGCATCGCGGCGGGGGACAGCGGGGGGAGGTCGAGGTGCGCGCGCAGGTCGGCGACCGCGCGGCCGTAGACGCGGTCGGCCATGCGCAGCGCGAAGCGCCCGGCGGTGCGGTTGACGAACCGGCTCCGGGGGCGGGCGCCGGTGACGACGGGCGGGAAGTCACCGGTCGGCGCGGTGGGCTGGAGGTAGACGCCCAGGGCCGGTGTGCCCGTGGCCTCGGCGAGGTGCCAGCCGAGCGGGGCGGTGGTCGCCGAGAGGAGGAGCAGGTCAGTGCCCTCGGCCACCGCGTCGGCGAACCCCCGGCCCAGCTCGGTGACGAACGCGGCGGCGCTGCGCATCAGCTCCCGCTTTCCCGCGCCGCCCCCGCCGCCCCCGCCGTCGCCGCCCCCGGTGCCCGTCCTGTGGTCCGCCGGCAGCCGGCGGAACTCCAGCCCCGCCCCCCGCACCAGCGGCGCGAAGCCGTCCGTGGCGGCGAGGGCGACGTCGTGCCCGGCCCGGCGCAGCTCGGCGCCCAGGCCCGTATACGGCGCGACGTCCCCGCGCGAGCCGGCGGCGGCGATCAGGATGCGCATCGTTCGTCCCCGTCCTCCCCGGCGGTGCACCGTTCCGCGCGCCTGGCCGCGTTGGCGTGCACCGCCTTCCACAGGTACCCGGCCAGCCCCGGCCGCTGCCCGGAGGGCGGTACGACCAGCGCAAAGGCCCGCGGGTCGGCACGGAAGTCGTCCGCGATCCGCTTGTGCATGCCGGGCGCGCAGGCGGTGAACCAGCGCGTGACGTGCAGGCGGTGCTCCTCGGCGAGGTCCATGGCCCGCTCGCCGTCCTCCGGCTCCCCCGCGTCGAAGGCGGCGAGCAGCTCCGTACGCCAGGCGGCGGCCTCCTCCATCAGCTCCCGCCAGTCCTCCTTGGTGTGGGCGGCGGCGCGCCGCATCGCCTCGCGCTGCCCGTGCGACTCCGACCACTTCAGCTGCGCCTCGGTGGCGTAGCTCAGGTCGAAGGCGATCTCGCCGAAGACCTCGAACCGCTCCTGCGGGCTCAGCCGCACCCCGGTCTGCTGCACCTCGATGGCGCGGGCCGCCACCTCCGCCAGCCGCCGGAGCCTGCCGATCTCCTCGGCCAGCTCCCGCTGCCGGGCCTGGAGGTGCTCCAGCGCGTTCGCCTGCGGGTCCTTCAGGATGGCGGCGATCTCGTCGAGGGTGAAGCCCAGTTCGCGGTAGAAGAGGACCTGCTGGAGCCGCGCCAGGTCGGCGTCGTCGTAGAGCCGGTAGCCGGCGGGGCTGCGCCCGCCGGGCGACAGCAGCCCGGCCCTGTCGTAGTGGTGCAGCGTACGCACCGTGACCCCGGCGAGCGCCGAGACCTGCCCCACGGAGTAGCTCATCCCTCTGCCTTTCCTCGGGCTCATCCTGAACCCTGACGTAAGGGCAGGGTCAACCCGCCCGGCGCCGCGTTCGGCCGCACCGGCGGGGCTGGTGGTCGTCGGCGGCTGCCGGGTGACGGCCGTACGGGGTACGGCGGCCGACGCCGGCGCGGTGGTCCCGCGGGCGGCCCGCGGGCGAGGCTGTCCCTCTGCCCAGGCGACGAACGGGCACGCGCCGGCGGGACGGCCGGGGTCAGAGTTGTGCCGACCAGATCGAGGGTGCGGCGGTAGGCGTAGTGCACCGCGTCGAGGCGTTCGGGCAGCAGGTGGGCGCCGGGTACCGCGAACGGCTCCCGGCTCGCCGCCTTCCTCCGCCGCACGGCCGCCGCGGGACGCACCGCGACCGCCGAACTGGCGGACGGCTGACGCGCTCCCGCGCCCCCGCCGCCCTCCGGCCCGCCCACACACGTCACCGGTCGCCGCGGCCCGTACGGCGCAGGGCGAGGGCGCCCGCGGCGAGGCGGAGCACGGCCAGCGCGCAGGCGGCGAGTGCCGTGAGCGTGAGGAGCCAGCCGAGGTCGGGGGCGAAGAGGCGGATCAGGCGGAGGTCGACGCCGAAGGAGCGGGGGGCGGCGATGCCGGCCAGGGCGGCGGCGGTGAGGGCGGCCAGGGTCCAGGCGCCCGTGGCGGCCAGGACGCGGCGGCGGGTGCGGCGGCCGGTCACCGGGCGGACGAGGCGGAAGGCCGTCCAGGCGGTGGCGGCGGTGGTGAGGGTGAGCACGGCGGCGAGGGCGGCGAGGAACGCGGTGTACGGGGCGTCGCCGGGCGGCTGTTCGGGGTCGCCGCCGGCGAGGATGCGGGCGGCGCCGAAGCCCGCGGCGTTGAGGTCGCCGGCCTGGAAGTAGCCGTAGACGTTCTGCACGACGACGACGGCGCGGTCGGCGTCGGGGAGCAGGGCGACCATCGCGTGGAAGCCGGGGGCGCCGCCGGTGTGCCAGACCGTGCGGGTGCCGAGGTCGTCGTTGCGGCTGTCGTCGCGCCAGCCGAGACCGTAGCGCTGGGTGCCGCCGGAGTCGGCCGTGCCGCGGTGCATCCGCGCGACGGAGCCGGGGGCCAGGACCCGTACGCCGTCGAGGGTGCCGCCGCCGAGGTGGGCGGCGGCGAAGCGGGCGAGGTCCCGCACGGTGCCGCCGAGGTAGCCGTAGGCGGCGCCGGCCGGGTCGTAGTGCCGGTCGGCGGCCACGACTTGGCCGAAGACGTAGCTGTGGCCGCCCGGGACCGCCTCGGCCTCGCGGGGCGTGGTGACGGCGCCGCGCATGCCCAGCGGGTCGAGGACGCGGTCGCGGAGGTACGCCTCGTAGGGGCGGCCGGTGACGGCTTCGACGAGGGCGCCGAGGAGGAGGTAGTTGGCGCTGGAGTAGCCGTGGCGCTCGCCCGGGGCGGCCTGCGGCCCGGTGTCGGCGAGGTCCGCCACGGCGCGGCCGTACGGGTCGCCGTCCTCCCCGAAGCGGTCGGTGACGCCGGTGTGTTCGGGTATGCCGCTGGTCTGCCGGAGCAGGTGGCGCACGGTGATGCGGGCGGCGGCGCCGGGGTCGGCGAGGGTGAAGCGCGGGAGGTAGGTGCGTACGGGCTCGTCGAGGTCGACGGCGCCGGACTCCACCAGCGTCATGACCGCGGTCGCCGTCACGGGCTTGGCGATCGAACCCCACAGGAACGGCGTGCGCGCGGTGACGGGCCTGCCGGCGCCGTCGTGGCCGAAGGCGCCGGTGCGCTCGGTGCCGCGGGGGCCGACGATCGCGTAGGCGAGGCCGGGGGTGTCGGTGGCGCGGGCACGTTCTCGCAGGTAGGCGTCGACCTGCTGGGTGGCGGACCGGGCCTGCGCCGGGAGGGGCGCGAGGGCGGCGATCAGGAGGAGTACCAGGGCTGCTGCGCGAGTTCGCATGATTCCGTCTCCGGGCAGGGCGGGACAAGGCATAACCGTATGGCCGTACGGTTATGACGTAACCATACCCTGATACGGTTATCCGCGTGCCCAGGACCGCTGACCACGCCGCCCGCCGCCGCGAGATCGCCGCGGCCGTCCGGCACCTGGTGGCCACCGCGGGGCTCGACGCGGTCAAGGTCGCCGCGGTGGCGCGGGAGGCCGGGATCTCGGTCGGGCTCGTCCAGCACTACTTCGCCAGCAAGGACGACCTGCTGCTCTTCGCGTACGAGCAGGTGACCGGGGCGTTCCGCGAGCGCGTGGCGGGATGGATCGCCAGGGGCACACAAGAGCAGCGGCGGATCTCCGACGTGGTTTTCCACAGCCTGTTGGAACAGCTGCCGCTCGACGAGGACAGGCGCGCCGAGTACCGCGTCACGCGCGCCTTCCTCGGCCGCTCCCTGGACAACGCCGCGCTCGCCGAGGTCGCGCGGGCCACGGCCGCCGACTTCCGGGGGCAGTTGGCGACCGCGGTGCACAACGGCAAGGAGTGCGGCGAGGTGGCGGCGGACGTCGACGGCGACGTGGCCGCCGCGCGCATCGCGGCGCTGGTCACGGGGCTGGCCGACCAGCTCTACCAGGAGCCGGCGGGGAGCGTGGGCGGACGCCCGGCGGCCGCGGTCGGCGAGGAGCTGCTGCGGGAGTGCCTGGACGGCGTCTTCACCGGGGAGTGCCGCCAGTACCGGCGGTAACGCGCCCGCGGCGGTCGGCGGCGGTGGTCGGCGGCCAGGACGCGGCGGCGGGTGCGGCGGCCGGTCGCCGGGCGGCCGAGGCGGACGGCCGTCCAGGCGGTGGCGGCGGTACGAGCCGGTGGCCGGGCGGGGGCCCGGCCACCGGTCGTGCGTCATGCGCTTCGCGCGCACCGCGGGGCGCCTGCCGCGGGTCGCCTAGCGCGGTCCCGTCACTCGAAGACGAACGGGCCCGGGTTCTGCGGGGTCGTGGCGGTGCAGTCGGCCGTGATGCCGAGGACCGAGACGGTCAGCGACGTGGCCTCCAGGGAGTCGCCGGAGGCGACCGTGCCGGCCAGCGGGCCCGTGTTCGCCGGCGCGCCGACCGGGATGGCCGGGTTGGACTTACCGGAGAACTCCACCGTGTCGGTGCCGTTCCTGGTGAGGGTGAGGGTCGAGGACGCGGAGTTCGCGCCGATCGGGATCGGCGCCGTGATGGCGTCGGTCGTGATGGTGATCGTCGCCGCGGTGCCGTCCTGCGTGGCTTCGAGCGTCGCCTCGCCGGAGCCGAAACTGCCGCAGTCGAACCCGATGGTGGCGGTCTGCGGCTCCACCGCGAGCGCGCTCGGCGCCGCGAGTAACAGCGCGCCGGCGACCGCGGCACCCACACCCAGGGCGGTGCGTGCGTTCTTCATGGAGGGCCTCTTCCTTGTGGGGGGTCGGGGGTGGATCACCCCCGATGTCTACGCATTGAGGCAGCTCCCCGGGGCGACGGCAAGACCGGCGACGGGACTTCATTGTCATGAGCATCACTATTGCGCCAACTTTGTTACCGGCGCGTCAACGAGCGTCCGGAGGACGTGCCGTGAATGCCGCGCGCCGGGCGGGGAACCCCCCAACGGGGTGATGCGGAGTGCCCTGGGCTTTGACGCCGTCGTTACCAGCCAAACGGGCGCCTACGCACCCTGCCCCCGGGAAGGCGGCTTCCTCATGCAGCGCACCGACGCCGGCCCGGCGTGCTTTCCGCTGGCCGAGCTGCGTCACGCCGTCGACGCCGGCATCGCCGACTGGCTGGACCGCGGCGAAGCCGGCGCCGACGACCCCGATCTGCTGGCCACCGCGCAGCGGTGGGCGCTCAGTCCACCCGGCAAGCTGCTGCGGCCGATCACCCTCCTCGCGGCCGCCGGTGCCGTCGGCGGCTCGTACGAAGCGGTGCTGCCCGCGGCCGTCGGCATCGAACTCGCCCACGTCGCCACCCTCGTCCACGACGACATCATCGACGGCGACGAGCTGCGCCGCGGCAAGGTCGCGGCGCACCGCGAGTTCGGCCTCGCCCACGGGGTGCTGGCGGCCGACTCGCTGTTCTTCGCCCTCTTCCAGCAGCTCGGCGCCTGCCGGCGCACCGGTGTGCCCGCCGGGTGCGTCCTCGACGCCGTCGAGGCCCTGGGCGCCGCCGGGCAGCAGACCGCGCGCGGCGTCGCGCAGGAGGTCGCGCTCAGCGGCAGCCTGCGCGAGGTGGCGGCGGCCGCGGACGGGGGCATCGCCGCGTACGTGGAGATGGTCCGGCTGAAGAGCGCGTCGCTGTTCCGCGCCGCGTGCCAGGTGGGCGCGCTGCTCGGCGGCGGCAGCCCGGAGCAGGCCGAGGTGCTCGCGGCGTACGGGGAGGCGATGGGCATCGCGTTCCAGATCAGGGACGACCTGCTGCCGTACGTGTCCGATGGTGCGGGCGGCGAGGGGGACGGCGGCGACGTGCACGCCGGGAAGCCCGTCTGCAGCGACCTCCGCAACCGCCGGCCCGCGCTGCCCGTACTCCTCGCCCACCGCCTCGGCGGCCGTGCCGAGCGGGCCGTGCTCGCCGAACTCGTCGACGGCAGCAGCGACGAGCGCGCCCGCCAGCGGCAACTCGCGCGCCTCGCCCGCGACACCGGCGCGCTGCGCGCGGCGCAGAGCATGGCGCGCGCGTACGTCGTCCGCTGCCACCGGGCCCTCGCGCCGGTGCCCCCGGGCGCGGACCGCGACCGGCTGGCCTGGCTCGCCGACGAGGTCGCGGGCCCGGCGTACGGCCACGGCTCCGGGAGTGACCGGCCGTGAACCCCCCGCCCGCCGACCCGCCTTCCCCCCTCCGCATGCCCCGCGGCGGCCCCGCCGCCGCCCGCTGGGACCGGCTCTACGAGACCGCGCGGGAGGAGTACCTCGACCGCCCCGGCGACCCCGCCACCGCCCGCCGCGTCCTGCGCGGACTCGACCGGTTCCAGCGCCTCACCCTCGGCTACCGCACCTGCGCCCGCCTCACCGCCGCCGCATTCGGCCCCGCCCGCCGCCCCCGGGTCCTCGAACTCGGCGCCGGCTCCGGGCGCTTGGCGTACGGCATCCTCCGCGCCCACCCCACCGCCCGGGTCACCGTCAGCGACGTCAGCCCGCGGGTGGTCGCGGAGCTGCGCGCCGGGCCGCTGGGGCGGCATCCGCGGGCCCGCTGCGAGGTGCTCGACGCGACGGCGATCGACGCCCCGGCGGGCGCGTACGACGTGGCGGTGATGGCGATGTCGCTGCACCACCTGACGCCCGACGGGGTCGTGGCGCTGCTGAGCGAAGGCACGCGGGTGGCGCGGACGCTGCTGCTCGTGGACGGGTGGCGGCATCCGCTGTATCTGGCCGCGGTGCCGCTGATGTTCCTGACGGGGGGCCCGGCGCAGGCGCACGACGGGCTGATCAGCCTGCGCAAGGTGTACAGCGCCGCCGCGGTCAGGACGCTGGCGGGGATGTGCGGAGCGCCACTGACGGTGCACACTCGGTTCGCACTGCCGGGGTATCTCGTCGTCACCGCGAGTCGGTCGTCGTATGCCCCGGCGACTGCCGATTCCCGTCTTCGCACCCGAAAGTGAGCTTCAACGGTATGCCCACGAGGACCCAGCTCCTTCCCGCAGCCCACGACGACAGCTTCGACACCCCCGGCACCGACACCGCCCGCTCGGCCATCGCCCTGTTCCGCAGCCCGCTGACGCGGATGCTGCTCGGCAGCGACGGCCTGACGACCACCCTCCTGGAGTCGTGGGCCGGCGCGCGGCTGCACGTCGGCGACGTGACGCTCGGGTTCGTCCGCCCGGAAGACGCCCCGCGCGGCGCCGCGGCCCTGCTCGGGACCGACGGCGACGTGCTCGTACGGCACTCGACGCTCACCGACACCCGGGGCCGGATGTGGTCGTGGAACCAGACCGTCGCGGGCCCGGGCGGCGACCCCGCCCTGCGGCGCTGCCTCACCGACGCCGCGGCGCCGCTGGGCCCGGCGCTGCAGGCGGCGGGCGCGCGGCTGGGGCGCACCGTCGTACGCGCCGGGGTCACGCCGTGGCCGCCGGACCCGCGGGAGGAGGCGGCGTTCCGGACGTACCGGCTGTGGTCCGGGGACGACGTGCTGGCCGCCATCCACGAGGTGTTCAACCCCGCGCACGTACCGGCGGACCTGCGGGAGACGGAATGACGGGCGCGAGGGGCACCAAGGGCGCGAGCAGCGCGAGCGGTGTGGCACGGGCGCAGCGGCGGGTGCGTACGCAGGTCGCCGTCGTGGGTGCGGGACCAGCGGGCCTGGTGCTGGCGAACGTCCTCTTACGAGCCGGCATCCGCGTCGCCGTCGTGGAGCGCCGCTCGCGCGCCGAGGTCGAACGCCGCGCGCGGGCGGGCCTGGTGGAGCACCGGGTCGTGGAGTACCTGCGCGCGCACGGGCTGGCGGACCGGCTGCTGGCCGAGGGCACGCGGCACGGCTGGTGCGACTTCCTGTGCGCGGGCGGGCTGCTGCGCTTCGACTACGCCGCCCAGTCCGGGGGCGTACGGCACTGGGTGTACCCGCAGCAGCTCCTCGTCCGCGACCTCATCGCCGACCTGCGCGCGGCGGGCCACACCCCGGAGTTCTCCCTCCCGGCGACCGGCGTGCACGTCGACGGCGCCGGGCCCGCGCGCGTGGAGTGCGACGGGCTCGACATCGAGTGCGACTACGTCGTCGGCTGCGACGGCCCGCACGGCATCACCCCGCGGGCGCTCCCGCCGGAGACCGCGCCGCAGGACGGGCTGGACGAGCGCTACCCGTACGACTGGCTCACCCTCCTCGCCGAGGTCGACCGCGGGGTGCCGGGCGTGGTCTACGCGGTGCACGAGGACGGCTTCGCGGGCGTCATGCCGCGTACGTCGCACATCGCCCGGCTCTACCTGGAGATCCCCGCCGGGGACGCCACCGCCCGCTGGACCGCGGCCCGCGTGCACGAGCGGCTGCGCACCCGGCTGGTGGGCGCGGGCGCGGCGGTGCCGCGGCTGGGGCGCATCGTGGAGACGGGCGTGCTGCGGATGAGCAGCAGCGTGCGGCAGCGGTTCCAGCACGGGCGGCTCTTCCTGGCCGGGGACGCGGCGCACGTGCTGACGCCCTCGGGCGCGAAGGGCATGAACCTCGCGGTCGCGGACGCCGCCGACCTGGCCGACGCGCTGATCCGCCGCTACCGGGACGGCGACGAGGCGTACCTGTCGGACTACACGGCCCGCAGGCTCCCCGAGGTGCTGCGGACCCGGGACCTCGCGGCCGGGTTCCTCGACCTGCTGCACCCGCAGGGCCGGCACCCCGCCGACCGCCGGGCGGAGCTGGCCCGGCGGCGGCAGCGCCTCGGCGAACTGGCAGAACCGGGCGCCGCGGGCGCGGCGTTCGCGCACTGGTACGTCGGCGCGGGCCCGGACCTCCCCGCCCCCCGTCCGCCCCGCTCCCTTCGCACCACCCACACCACCCACCTCTCCGAACCCAGGGAATCCACTCCATGAGTCTTGCGGTCCAGGCGCGGGCGTTGTACGGCTTCTCGCGCGGCAACCAGGCGCTGCTGAGTATCGCCCAGCCCCTGGTCGGCGCGCTGCTGGCCACCGACAATCCCGCGCCGGGCCGCCTGACTGCCGCGGTGCTCGCCACCGCCGCGGCGTTCTTCGCGGTCTTCGCCGCGAACGACCTGTTCGACGCCCGGCTCGACCGGCGCAGCGCGGCGATGGCCCACACCCGCGCGGCCCCGGACATCGACAGCGCGGGCGGCCGGCACCCCCTCGCGCAGGGCAGGCTGCGGTTCGCGGCGGGGCTGGTCTGGGTGCTGCTGCTGGGCGGGGTCGCGCTCGCGGTGGCGGTGGCGCTGAGCTGGGTGTGCGCGGTGCTCTTCTGCTGCGCCGCGCTGCTGGAGGCGGCGTACTGCCGGCTGGCGACGGTCACCGCGTACAAGTTCCTGCTCAGCGGTGCGATGGTGGCGATCGGTGCGTGCGCGGGCTGGTTCGCCTTCTCGGACACCGTCGACCCGCTGCGGCTGGGGCTGCTGGCGGTGTGGATGGCCGCGTGGGAGATCGGCGGCCGGAACATCCCCAACGACCTCGCCGATGTCGACGAGGACACCCCGCTCGGCATCAAGACCGTCCCGATCGTCTACGGCCCGCGGGCCGCCGCCCGCCTCTCCGCGGCCCTGCTCCTGCTCACCGCCGCGGCGGCCTGCGCGCTGGCCGCGGCGGCGTGGCCGTACTACGGCGCGGTGGGCCTGGTCCTCACCGCGCTCACCTCCCTGCCCACCCTCGTGCTCCCCGCCGCGCGCCTGCTGCGCCGCCCCGAGGGACCGACGGCCCTCGCGGTCTTCAACCGCGCCTCGTTCCACCCGCTGGGGGTGCTGGCGGCGTTCGTGGCGGGGGCGCTGGTGCTGTGACGTCCGGAAGTCCGCCCGGAGTTCACCATCCTGTGTACCGTCGTGGAGGTGCTGACCACCGCCACGGACATCGACGTGCTGGCCCGCTTCGGCCGCGCCCTCGCCGACCCCATCCGCTGCCGCGTCCTGCTCGCCCTGCGCGACGGCCCCGGCTACCCCGCAGAACTGGCGGAGTCGATCGGCGTCTCCAGGACCCGGCTCTCCAACCACCTGGCGTGCCTGCGGGACTGCGGGCTCGTCGTCGCCGCGCCCGACGGCCGCCGGATGCGCTACGAACTCGCCGACGCCCGGCTCGGGCACGCGCTGGACGACCTGCGCACCGCCGTCATCGCCGTGGCCAAGGACCGGACCTGCGTGGACGCCGAAACCGAGGGGTGCTGCTGACGGCCTGGGGCGGTCAGGGGCGGCTGGCGGCGTAGAAGGGCATGCTGTCGACCGGGGTGATCTCGACGTTCTTGCCCGTGCGGGGCGCGTGGATCGCCTGGCCGTCGCCGACGTACATGCCGTTGTGCTGGGTGTCGTTGTACCAGTAGATGATGTCGCCCGGCTGCATGTCGGCCTGGCCGACCTTGCGGCCCGCGTCGTACTGCTGCTTGACGGTGCGGGGCAGCGAGACCCCCGCCGCGCCCCACGCCGCGCCCGTCAGGCCGGAGCAGTCGAAGGAGTCCGGGCCGGTCGCGCCCCACTCGTACGGCTTGCCGAGCTGCGCGTACGCGAAGTCCAGGGCCGCCTTCGCGCGGCCGCTCGCCGGGCCGTCGTAGGTGTCCGCCGAGTCGCTGGTGCCGGCCTCCTCCGCCTCCTGCTCCTCGGCGGCGTCGAGCCGCTGCCGCTCCTCCGCGGTCAGGGAGTTGAGGAGCGTGCGTGCCTCCGTCAGCTTCTTCCGGACCTCGTCCTTCTTCTCCGCGGCGGCCTTGCGGAACTCCTCCGCCTCGCGGAGCTTCGCCGACGTCTCCTTGCGCTGCTGCGCCAGCTCCCGCTGCTTGTCCTGGAGCACGCTGAGGGCCGACGCCTGCCGGTGGCCGACGCGGTCGGCCATCTCGGCTTCCTTCAGATACTCGTCCGGGTCGGCGGACAGGGCGAGCTGGACGCTGGGATCGATGCCGCCGTTGCGGTACTGCTCGGCGGCCAGCGGGCCTATCCGGTCCCGCAGCTCGTTGATCTCCTGCTGCTGGCGGGCCGCCTCGTCCTGGGCCTTGTCGGCCTCCTGCTGCAGCTTCTGCTGGCGCCCGCGGGCGGTGTTGTACTCCTCGGTGGGCCCCGTGGCCTCCTCGTAGAGCTTCTCCACCTCCGCGCGCACCTCCTCGACGGTCTGCTTCGGCTGGGCCTGGCCGCTCTGCGCCGACAGCAGGGTGAACGCCCCGGCGGCGAAGGAGAGGGTCGTGATCCGGGCGCGGCCGGGGGACTTCGGGCGGCGGTGCGCTCCCATGGCGGAGTTGCTCCTCATCCTCGGCGGCGACATGAACCGAAAGGCAACTTAGTAGATTAGTAGAAGAGCGGGCAAGCGACCCCCGTGGAACGGGGGTACGGGACAGCCCTTGAGGGCTGTCAGACCGGCGCCGGCGGGCAGGCCACCAGCAGCGGCACCAGCGGCACCGCCAGCGCGACCGCCGCCACCGCGCCCCGCAGCACCGGGTGCGCGGGGCGCCGCGGGCCCAGCACCCGCCGCAGCCGAACCGGCACCGTGCCGCCGCCGACGGCGAACGCCCCGCCCGGCGCCCGGCAGGCGGCCATCTCGTACATCGCCGTCGCCAGCACCCCGCCCGGGTGCCGCCGCAGCGCGCGGTCGTCCGCCGCCATCTCCAGCAGCAGCGCCGTCTGCCGCCGTACGTGCCGCGCCAGCGGCAGCGCGCGGAACACGGCGGCGAAGCCGTCCGCCGCCGCCTGCGGCAGGTGGTGGCGGCCGGCGACGTGCGCCCGCTCGTGCTCCAGCACGGCGTCGACCTGCGCGGGCGACAGCAACTCCAGCGTCCCCTCGCTGACGACGACGCGGGCGCGGCGGCCCGGCAGGCAGTACGCGACGGGCGTGCCGTGCGCCACGACGACGGCGCCCAGCGCGGCCGACCGGCGGCCGACCATGTCGAGTACGGCGCGGTGCCTGGCCCGTACCCGCCACGCCCGCAGCGCGTGGCCGCCGATGCTCAGCGCCACCGCCCCGACCACGGCCGCCGGCAGCGCGCCCGCCAGCCGGCCCGCGGTTCCGGGGTCGGGCTGTCCGCTGCCGAGGCCGAGGTCGACGCCGCGGTCCAGGCCCAGGCCGCAGGAGTGCAGGAAGCCGACGAAGCTGGCGTGCAGGTGCTCGGTGGGCGTCGCCAGGTGGTACGCGGCGAGCGCCACGGAGAGCGTGAAGGCCGCGGCGAGCGCGTGCCACACGGCGACCGCGAGCCGGGGCGCCCGGTGCGGCCACGCGCTGCGCAGCACGAGGCGCGGCGCGAGCACGCCGAGCACGGCCGCGTAGCCCAGGACGGGCAGCGCCTCGCTCACCCCGGGCCCCGGCTGTCGCCCCGGCGGCCCGCGTCGCGCAGCGCCTTGCGCAGGGCGGCGACCTCGTCGTCGGTCATGCCCTCGACGAAGTGGGCGAGGGCCGCCGAGCGGTCCTCGCTGGCGCCGAGGGCGTCCTCCATGAGCGCCGCGGAGTACGCCTCCCGGCTGCGCACGGGGGTGTAGAGCCAGGCCCGGCCCTGTTTCGTCCGGAGCAGCCAGCCCTTCTGGTACAGGATGTTGGCGACGGTCATGACCGTCGTGTAGGCCAGCTCGCGGTCCTTGTTGATGTCGTCGACGACCTCGCGGACGGTGGCGGGGCGGTCCCACTTCCACAGGCGGTCCATGATCTCCGCTTCGAGATCCCCCAGCCGCCGCATGATCGTTTCCTCTCGTCCGGCGATCCGCGCAGCCACATCGTAGCCACGGGGGAGACCGGCACCGGGGGCGCCCGGGGTGCTGGTTAGGCTGCGACGACCATGACCGCCCGTACCCGCCCCGTGCCGGCGCCGGGGCCCGCGCGCGCACCCGCGCCCGCCGCCGCACCCGCCGCCGCACCCGCCGCCGCGCTCACGCCCGCGCTCGCCGCCGGCTGCGTGCTGCTGCCGCAGCTCGGCGCGGCGCTGCCCGCCGGGGTGCTGCGCGCCCAGGGCTGCCTGTGGCTCTTCGCCGTGGCGGCCGTCGGCGGCTGGCTGGTCGCGGGGCGGCAGCGGCGTACCGGCACGGGCGGCCTCGCCGCCGTCGTCGCCGCGCAGCTCGCGCTCGACCTGCTGTGCGTGCTCTCCGCCCCCGGCCTCGGCGGCCCGGGGCACCCGCCGTGGGGACTGCTCGCGGCGCAGGCCGTCGCGCTGCTGATCTCCGCCCGCCTGCTCGGCGCCGCCGACGCGCTGCTCGCGCGCGGGCGGACGCTGGTCGCCGAGGTGCGCGCGCACGTCCTCGCGCACCGGCTCGTACGGGCCGCGCACCCCGCGTACGCGCCGCCCCGCCCGCCTCTGCCCGCCGCCGGGGCGCCGGTGCGCCGGCACCGCGGCCCGGCCCGGCTGCGGCTGCGCGCGCCCCCGGCGTACAGCCTGCTCCCCGCCCGGCCGCCGGGTCCGGGCCGCTTCGCCCCCGCCTCCTGACGGACGCGGACGGGGACGCGGCGCCGGCCGGCGCCGTCCCGCCGTCCGCCCGCACCCGTCGTGAGGAACCCATGCCCGAGAAGCCCGCCACCCAGAGCCGCAACAAGAAGAAGCATCTCTACGCCACCGTCGTCATCTCCGCGGTCTTCCTCGCGGTGTTCGCCCTCGCCGCCGCCTTCCTGCCCGGCGACGACTCCCCCACCGACGCCGCCCCGGCCGCCGACCCCCGCGTCGTACGCGCCGACAGCCACCGCCTGACCTCGCCCGCCGACAGCGAGCTGACCCTCGTGGAGTTCCTCGACTTCGAGTGCGAGGCGTGCGGCGCGTACTACCCGGCCGTCGAGAAGCTCCGCGAGCGCTACGGCGACCGCGTCACCTTCGTCGCCCGCTACTTCCCCATGCCTGGCCACCGCAACGGCGAACTCGCCGCCCGCACCGCGGAGGCCGCCGCCCGCCAGGACAAGTTCGACGAGATGTACCGCAAGCTCTTCGACACCCAGGCCGAGTGGGGCGAGGCCGGGGAGTCCGAGGAGGACGTCTTCCGCGGCTTCGCCCGCGAACTGGGCCTGGACATGGCCCGCTTCGACCGCGACCTGGCGGACCCGCGCACGGCGAAGCGCGTACAGGCGGACCAGCGCGACGGCCTCGCCCTCGACGTCCAGGGCACCCCGACGTTCTTCCTCGGCGGCGAGAAGATCTCCAACCCGCAGACGTACGAGGACTTCGCCGCCGCCCTCGACGAAGCCCTCGCCCGCTGACGTACTCCCGACCGGGACCGGACCGGCCGGGCCGACCGGGACCGACCGGGGCGGCCCGGGCCGGCTACGGCTTCACGATCCCGCCGCGCTCCTCCAGCATGTCCCGCATCAGCTTGATCTCCGACTGCTGCCCGCGCAGCGTGGTCCCCGCCAGCCGCCGCACCACCCGCGTCTCCACGACGGGCTCCGCCATCTGCGACATCTGCACGCCGCCCCGGTGGTGCGCCGTCATCAGCCGGAGGTACAGCACCTCGGCCTCCTCGCCCTCGGCCGCGCCCAACCGGCGGATCTGGGTGTCGGTGGCCATGCCGGGCATCAGCGCGCCGTCGCGGGCCTCGAAGGGCATCTCGTGGCCCATCCAGGCCATCGGCGGCCCGCCGGACGACGCCGGCAGCTCCCACTGGTCCAGCCAGCCGAGGAGCATGCCGCGCTGGTTGGCCTGGGTGTTGACGATGTCGTACGCGAGCCTGCGCACGTCCTCGTCGTCGGTGCGGTCGCGCACGATGAGGGACATCTCCACCGCCTGCTGGTGGTGGACGACCATGTCGCGGGCGAACCCGGCGTCCGCGGAGGCGGTGTCCGGGACGGCGGGGCCGTCGTCGCCGTCCGCGCCGGTGGCGAGGACGGCGAGGAACGTACCGCAGACGAGGACGGCCGCGGCCAGCGCCGCCAGCGGCCACCGCAGGGCGCGCCAGGGGACGGCGGCCACGGTCACGCCGGCTTCCCGCCGGTGCACGCGGCGCCCTGCTCGGGGGTCTGCGGGCCCTGGACGTACTTGTCGAAGAACTTGCCCACCTGCGGGTCGTCCGCCTTCTCGACCGTGAGCTGCTTGCCCCAGGCGGTCAGCGTGATCGTGCCGGTCTGCTCGGCGTGCGGGCTCATCAGCGAGTACGGGGTCTCACCGACGCGCTTGGCGAGCTTCTCGATGTCCGCCTCCTTCGCCCCGTCGCCGTACGTGACCCACACGGCGCCGTGCTCCAGGGAGTGCACGGCGTTCTCGTCGCGTATCGGCTCGTCGTAGACGTCGCCGTTGCAGTTCTGCCAGGCGCCGTCGTGGTCGCCGCCGGCGGGGGGAGTCATCTTGTAGTCGACGTCCTCGGTGACGTGGTTCTGGTCGAGGTCGTCCCAGCTCTGCTCGCCCTTCAGCGGCGCCGCGGCGGCCTTCTCGTCCTCCTGGGCGCTGTCGACGATGAAGTAGCCGCCGACGGCCGTGGCGATCACGACGACGGCGGCGGCGAGGTAGGTGAGCTGCTTGCTGCGGCGCTCGCGGGCGGCTTCCTTGCGCCGCAGCTCCTCGGCGCGGGCGCGGCGGGCGGCGGCTTTGGACTTGGCGGAACCCATGGTGCGGACCCTTCTCCCCGGGCCGCTCGCGGACACGGAGGTACGCGGCCGGGCGGCGGGGCGTGTTCGTCGGAGTGGACGGAGTACGTGATCCGCGCACGCACCGGCGCCGCGGGGCGGCGGGAGGTTCAGGGGTGCGCGGGGGGCCGTCCTAGGTCCGCTGGACCTGGAGTTCGTGGAGGTCGGGGGTGCCGCGGGCGCCGGGTGGGGACGCGGTGACACCGGCCTCCGCCGGGGCACCCGTACCCGCGGCGAACGGCGGGCCCGCACCGGGCGGCGGGCAGGGCCCGGGCCCGGAGGACAGGGGCGTGGCGGGGGCGCGCTCGGACGCGGCGGGGCAGTCCTCTGCGGGGGTGCCGGGGGTGTGGGCCTCGGCGCAGGAGACGGGGCGGGGAGCGACGGCGGGGGCGCCGTTCCCCGCGGGGGCGTACGCCTGGCTGCCCGCAGGCGGGCCGTCGGCCGGGAGTCCGTCGGCCCGGGGGGCGTCGGACCGGGAGGCGTCCGGCCCCGGCCCGTCGGGCCGTAGCACCGCCTCCAGGACGTCGCTCTGCGGGGCGTTCGCCCGCAGGACGAGGCCGTGGCCCGCGGCGCCGCCGGACCTGCCGGCGTCGGCGCAGGCCGCCGCACCGGCGAGGAGGCCGACGAGGACGAGGACGCAGCCGAGCAGGCGGAGGCGGCGCTGCGCGGCGTCCGGAACCCTGCGTGGCCTGGTCATCGCCGCGCATCGTAGCCCGAGCAGGAGCGCGGCAACACCGCGCACCGTGCCGGGCCGCCCGGCGTCGGCAACCCTTGCCCGCCGCCCGGAGCCCCCTGCCGCCGCCCGTCGGCGGTCGGACGAGCGACACCGGTCGCATCGGCCCGCTACGGGGGCCCGCGGCAGGAGCCCTGCCCGCCTCCGCTGCTCCGAGGGCTGCCCGCACCCCCGGCGTGAGCTGGTCGGCGTCTACGGTCGGGGGGAGAAAAAGGTGCCGGTCGACCGGCCCGTTCCGTACCGTCCGCAGGAGCACCGCGTGCCGCAGCCGCCCGGTTTCGTCGCCGCCATGGAGCGGCACCAGGTCGCCGTCTACCTCGGCGCCCTCGCCGCCGGCGGGCTCCTCGGGTGGGCCGCGCCCGGGGCAGGGCCCGGGCTGGAGCACGCCATCAACCCCGTCCTCGCCACGCTGCTCTACGTGACGTTCCTCCAGGTGCCCGCCGCGCAGCTGCTCCGGTCCCTGCGCGCCGGGCGGTTCCTCGCCGCCGCGCTGGTCGTCAACTTCGCCGTCGTCCCGCTGGTCGTCGCGGCGATGTTCGCGTTCCTCCCCGGTGAACAGGCCGTCCGCATGGGCGTCCTGCTCGTCCTCCTCACCCCCTGCATCGACTACGTGATCGTCTTCAGCGGCCTCGCCGGCGGCAGCAGCCGCCAACTCCTGGCCGCCACCCCGCTCCTGCTCCTCGCGCAGATGGTCCTGCTCCCCGGCTACCTGTACCTCTTCATGGGCTCCGACCTCGCCGACATCGTCGAGGCCGGGCCCTTCGTCGAGGCGTTCGCCGTGCTCATCGCCCTCCCCCTCACCCTTGCCTGGCTCACCCAGGCGTGGGCCGCCCGCCGCCCCGCCGGGCGGAGGACCGCCGACGCCGCGGGCACCGCGATGGTGCCGCTGATGGCCGCGACGCTCGCGACCGTCGTCGCCTCCCAGGTCCCGAAGGTCGACGACAGCGTCGGCGACGTGGCCCGCGTGGTGCCGTTCTACGTCCTCTTCCTCGCCGCGATGGCCTTCGCCGGCCTCGGCGTCGCCCGGCTGTTCCGGCTCGACGTCCCGGCGAGCCGCGCGATCGTCTTCACCGGCGCGACCCGCAACTCCCTCGTCGTCCTCCCCCTGGCCCTCGCGCTGCCCGACCGGCTCGCCGCCGCCGCGGTGGTGGTCGTCGCCCAGACCCTGGTCGAGGTCGTCGGCATGGTGGTGTACGTACGCCTCGTGCCCCGGCTGCTGCCCGACGGCGTACGCGCCGGGGCGTGACCGAGACGTGACCCGCGGCGCCCAACCCGCCTGAACTCGCCTGTTCTGCCCCGCATTTCGGGGAGGTAGGTTGGAAGCAGTCCCCCGAGGGAGGCTGACGCGATGCCGTGGATCGTCTGGCTGCTCGCCGCCGCGGCGCTCGGCGCCGCCGAATTCTTCACGATGACACTGGTCTTCGGCCTGCTGGCCGGCGCCGCGATGGTCGCCGCCGTGGTGGCCGGGGTGGGCGTCGGCGCGCTGGGGCAGTTCGCGGCACTCGGGGCGGCGGCGGCCGCGGGGCTCGTCGTCGTACGGCCCGTGGCGCTGAAGCACATGCGGCAGACCCCGCTGACCCGCGACGGCAGCGACGCGCTGCTCGGCGCGCGGGCGGAGGTCGTGCAGGAGGTCACCGCGACCCGCGGGCTGATCAAGCTCTCCGGCGAGGAGTGGTCCGCCCGCGCCCTCGACGAGACCGCGGTGATCCCGGTGGGGGCGCTGGTGGAGGTCATGGAGATCGAAGGCGCGACCGCCGTCGTCTACCCCCGCGAGCTCCTCCCCTGAACCGCACCGAACAGCGCTGAACCGCTCCACCGCAGAACCGTCGCAGAACCGCCGAACCGCAGCATCGCCGAACCGCAGCACGCACAGCCAACGGAGGAAGTGTGGACCCGGTCGTCATTCCGATTCTCCTGGCGGCGCTGGTCGTCGTCTTTCTCGTGTCGAGCAGCGTGCGGGTCGTCCCGCAGGCGCGCCGCTACAACATCGAGCGCTTCGGCCGCTACCGCCGTACGCTCCAGCCCGGCCTGAACTTCGTCCTGCCGGTGGCGGACCGCGTCAACACCAAGCTGGACGTCCGCGAGCAGGTGTACTCGTCCGACCCCCGGCCGGTGATCACCGAGGACAACCTCGTCGTCAACATCGACACGGTGCTCTACTACCAGATCACCGATCCGCGGAAGGCCGCGTACGAGGTCTCCGACTACCTCCAGGCCATCGACCAGCTCACCGTCACCACCCTGCGCAACGTCATCGGCGGCATGGATCTGGAGGAGACCCTCACCTCCCGCGAGGAGATCAACGCCCGGCTGCGCTCCGTCCTCGACGACGCCACCGGCAAGTGGGGCATCCGCGTCAACCGCGTCGAGATCAAGGCCATCGACCCGCCGCACAGCATCAAGGAGGCGATGGAGAAGCAGATGCGCGCCGAGCGCGACAAGCGCGCGGCGATCCTGCACGCCGAGGGCGAGCGGCAGGCGAAGATCCTGACCGCCGAGGGCACGAAGCAGAAGGACATCCTGGAGGCGCAGGGCGCGCAGCAGGCCATGATCCTGCGGGCGGACGGCGAGGCGCAGGCCGTGGAGCGCGTCTTCCAGGCCGTCCACCGCAACAACGCCGACCCGAAGATCCTGGCGTACAAGTACCTGGAGACGCTGCCGCACCTGGCGAAGAGCGACAACAACACGTTCTGGGTGATCCCGGGCGAGCTGACCGAGGCGGTACGCACCGTCACCACCGCCTTCGGCGACAAGTCGGCGCCGGGCCTGCCGCAGGCCGCGCAGGCGAACGAGGCGGCGACGGCGGCGACCGCTTCGACGGCTTCGCCGGCCGGGGCGCAGGACCCGGAGGCGGGCAAGGGCGCGACCCCGGAGCTGGAGGCGGCGCCGAAGCCGGCGCTCGACGCGGTCGCGGCGGCCGTGGCGGCGGCGAAGGTGGCGGACGCGGCGGTGAGCGAGGCCAAGGCGGAGGCGGAGGCGGCGAGTTCGCCGCAGGCGCCGAAGCCGAACCGGAAGAAGGCGGCGGACGCGGACGAGTAGGCGAGCCGTGTTCCGGCCGCGCCGCCGGGTTCAGGCCGGGTACGCGCGGGTCTGGGTCGCCTTGACGGCCGCCCAGACCGTGGCGCCCGGGTGCAGGTCGAGCTCGGCGGCGGAGGTGGTGGTCAGGTCGGCGGCCAGGGGGAGTTCGCCGCTGAGTTCCGCGCGGATCCGGTCCGCGTGCGTTTCGAGGCCGGCGACCGCGCAGCGCCAGAGGTTGCGGGCGCTGGAGCCGGTGGGCCGGTCCCGGTGCAGGGTCACGGCGCTGGGCGGGAAGGCGACGAAGACCGGCCCGGTGAGGTCGTCGGCGGTGGTGATCGCCGGTCCGCCGTCGAGGTCGACGGTGTGCCCGCGGGCCCGCCCCCGGTAGAGGTTGAGGCCCACGAGGTGGGCGATGTAGTCGGTACGCGGGTGGCGGGCGATGTCCGTGGGCACGCCCTCCTGCACGACGCGGCCGTCCTCGATGACCACGAGCCGGTCGGCCAGCACCATCGCGTCCAGCGGGTCGTGGGTGACGAGCACCGCGACGGCCTCGAAGTCCGCGAGGTGGCGGCGGAGCTGGGCGCGGACGTCGAGGCGGGTACGGGCGTCGAGGGCGGCCAGCGGTTCGTCGAGGAGCAGCAGCCGGGGGCGGGTGGCCAGGGCGCGGGCGAGGGCGACGCGCTGGGCCTGGCCGCCGGAGAGCCGGCGGGGCTTGGCGGCCGCGTACTCCGCGAGGTCCATCCGCGCCAGCCAGCCGGCGGCCTCGGCGCGGGCCTCGGTCTTGGAGGCGCCGTGGCAGCGAGGGCCGAAGGCGACGTTGTCCAGCGCGCTGAGGTGCGGGAAGAGCAGGTAGTCCTGGAAGACGACGCCGACCGGACGGTCCTCCGGGGGCGTACGGTCCAACTCCGCGGCGTCGAGGCGCAGATGCCCGTCGGTGAGCGGGACGAGCCCGGCGAGGGCACGCAAGGCGGTGGTCTTGCCGGCGCCGTTGGGGCCCAGGAGGGCGACGACGTCGCCGGGGCGGGCGGTGAGCGCCACGTCGAGCCGGAAGGCGCCGCGCTCGACGACGAGCCGGGCGTCGAGCCCGTCGCCGCCGCGCACGGGATCCTTCCCCCGCACCGGAACTCCGCCGTGGGCCGCGCCCCCTCCGCGCACGGGATCTCCGCCCCGTACCGGATCTCCTGCGCGCACCCGATCTGCGCCCCGTACCGGGTCTCCCCCGCGTACCCGGTCTCCGCCGCGTGCCACGTCTCCTCCGCGTCCCGCATCGTCGCTCATGCCGAGGTCATCCAGCGGTCCCGCAGCCCCGCCAGCACCGCCACCGACACCGCGAGCAGCACCAGGCTCAGCGCGATCGCCGCCTCCGGGTCGCTCTGCAGCGCGAGGTAGACGGACAGCGGCATCGTCTGCGTACGCCCCGGGAAGTTGCCCGCGAACGTGATCGTGGCGCCGAACTCGCCCAGCGCCCGCGCCCACGCCAGCACCGCCCCGGCCGCGATGCCCGGCGCGACGAGCGGCAGGGTGACGCGGCGGAAGGCGGTGAAGCGGGAGGCACCGAGGGTGGCGGCGGCCTCCTCGTAGCGGGGGTCCGCGGCCCGTAGCGTGCCCTCGACCGCGATGACGAGGAACGGCATCGCCACGAACGCCTCGGCGACCACCACCCCCGCGGTCGTGAACGGCAGCGTGACCCCGAACCAGTCGTCCAGCCACCGCCCCACGACCCCGTTGCGCCCCAGGGCCATCAGCAGCGCCACGCCGCCGACCACCGGCGGCAGCACCAACGGCAGCGTCACCAGCGCCCGGACGAGCCCGCGCCCGGGGAACTCCACCCGCGCCAGGAGCCACGCCAGCGGCACCCCGATGACCAGGCTCAGCGCGGTCGCCGCGGTCGCGCACACGAGGGAGAGCCGCAGCGCCTGCCACACCTCGGCGCTGGTCAGCAGCTCCGGCATGCTGCTCCACGGGGCGCGGAGGAGGAGGGCGAGGAGCGGCAGGACGAGGAAGGCGAGGCCGAGCAGCGCGGGTACGAGCAGGGGCAGCGGCGCACCGCCGCGGACGCGGGTCCTGTTCCTGGGGCGCCGGACGGGGGCGGGGCCGCCGGCCAGGACGTCCCGCGGGCCGCCGCTCCCGCTCCCGTCCGCGGCGGAAGGGCGTGTCACGGCTTGAGGAACCCGGCCCCGGTCAGCACCTTCTGCCCCTCGGCGGACCGCACCAGCTCGACGAACGCCTCGGCGGCGGCGGTGTTCGGCGCGTCCTCGAGCAGCGTGATCGGGTAGTCGTTGATCGCGTCGGCCGACTCGGGGAAGTCCACGCCCTCGACCTTGCCGCCCGCGGCCTGCACGTCGGTCTTGTAGACGACGGCCGCGTCGGCCTCCTTCAGCACCACCTTGTTGAGGGCGGACTTGACGTCCTCCTCGTACGACACGGGGGTGAGCTTCAGCGAGCCGGCGTCCAGGGCCTTCTGCGCGGCGGACCCGCAGGGCACCGCCTCGTCGCAGAGCACGACCTTCAGGCCGGGGTCGGTGAGGTCCTTCAGCGAGGCGACCCCGTCCGGGTTGCCGGGGAGGGTGGCGATCTCCAGCCTGTTGCGGACGAAGGTCTCGGGGGTGCCGGCGGCGGCGCCCGCGTCCGTGACGAGGTCCATGGTGGTGGGGCTGGCGGAGGCGAAGACGTCGGCGGGGGCGCCGCCGGTGATGCTCGCGGCCAGGGCGTCGCTGCCGCCGAAGCTGAACGTCACCTTCGTACCGGGGTGGTCCCGCTCGAACTGCGCGCCGAGTTCCTCGAAGCTCTCGGTGAGCGAGGCGGCGGCGAAGACGGTGATCTCACCGGACAGCTCCCCGGAAGCGGAGCCGGCGCCGTCCTTCCCCGCATCCGAGCCGGATCCGGAGCCGTCGTCGGAGTCGGAGCAGGCGCTCAGCACCAGCAGGGCGGCGGCGCCCACGCCGGCCGCCAGAAGCACGGGACGGTTGCTGCTACGGGTCCTCACAGGTCCACTCCCTGACGTCTACGGCCGCTCGACGACCACGTTGGTCGACTTGATCACTGCCACCGCCGGCACCCCCGGCGCCAGCTCCAGCTCCTCGGCCGACTCCCGGCTGACCATGGACACCACCCGGAACGGCCCCGCCTGGATCTCCACCTGCGCCGAGACGTCCCCCATGTGCACGTCGGTGACGATCCCGGCGAAGCGGTTGCGGGCGGAGGACCCGGTGGACGTGCGCTCGGTCGAGCGCACGTCCCGCGCGTACGCCGCGAGCGCGGCCCCGGGGATGATCCTGCGCCCCGCCTCGTCGCGCTCAGCGGTCAGCTTGCCGGCGTCGACCAGGCGCCTGACGGTGTCGGCGCTGACACCGAGCAGGGCGGCGGCGTCTCCCATCCGATACGTATGCATGCGTCGATAATAGTGCCGCACCTGCAAGGAGAAAGTCACGCATGGTCAGGCACATGCAAATCAGTAAGGGGATCCAGCTCGCAAATGCGTGAGAACGAAGGCGACCGGCCGTTCGCCGAAGGCGAGGTGGCCGCCGATACGCCACGCCGCGTTCGCTCAGATCAGCAGGCCGCCGGTGGCGCGGAGGTTCTGGCCGGTGATCCATGCGGCGTCCGGGCCCGTGAGGAACGCGACCACCGACGCGATGTCCGCCGGGTCGCCCAGGCGTTGGAGTGCGGTCATGGCCGCCGTCCGGGTCAGGGCCTCCGGGGGGTTCGTGGCGTGGAGGAGGTCGGTTTCCGTGGCGCCGGGGGAGACCGTGTTGACCGTGATGCCGCGGGGGCCCAGTTCGCGGGCGGCGACCTGGGTGAACTGCTCCAGCACCGCCTTGCTCGCGCAGTACAGGGCGTGACCGGGGGCCGGGACCACGGTGTTGAGGGTGGAGATGTTGACGATCCGGCCGCCGTCCGGCATCAGGGCCGCCGCCTCGCGCATCGCCAGCGCGCCGAACCTCGCGTTCGCCGTCATGACCCGGTCGAACTCCGCCGCCGTCAGCTCCGCCAGCGGCATCCGCGGGTTGACGGCGGCGTTGTTCACCAGGATGTCGAGACCCTCGCCGACCGGGGCGAAGGCGCGGGCCAGGGCGTCCGGTTGCTCCTGGTCCGCGCGGACCGCCCGGGTGCCCGGGACGTCGCGTACGACCTCCTGCGCCGCCTGCTCGTTCTCCTTGTACGTGAAGACCACCCGCGCCCCGTCGCGCGCCAGCCGGGTCACGATCGCCCGGCCGATGCCCCGGGAACCGCCCGTCACCAGTGCCGTCCTACCGTTCAGCAGCATGCGCCGGACGCTATCCGGGCGCGGGCTCCCGGTATTGAAGGTTTGCGCACAGCGCGGTGGGCGTCAGGCCCGTCAGCTCCCGTACGTCCCGGGTGAAGTGCGGCTGGTCGGCGTAGCCGCAGGTGGCGGCGATGGCGGCGAGGTCGTACGAGGGGGCGGCCAGCCGGCCGACGGCGTGCTGGAGGCGGGCGATACGGGCCACCTGACCCGGCGGCATGCCGATCTCGCGCTGGAAGCGCAGCTCCAGGTAGCGGCGGCTGACCCCGAGGCGGGCCGCCAGCGCGGGGACGGGGATCCGGCGGCCCGGGCGCTGGAGCCGGGTCCAGGCCGCGCCGGCCGGGGTGTCCGGGCTGCCGGTGCCCGCCTTCAACCACGTCTCCAACGCCCCCGTCAGCACCCCCAGCCGGTCCTCCGCCTCCGCCAACCGCTCCGCCAGCTCCTCCTCCCGCCGCCGCCCCAGCACGTCCGCCAGCTCCACCGTCGCCCCCACGAACTCCCGCGCCGGCACGCCCAGCAGCGCCGCCGTACCCGCCGGGGTGAGGCCCACGGTGACGCCCTCGCGCCACCGCTGCGTCGTGTGGATCCCGTACGCGGAGCGCGCCCCCGTGACGAGGCGGTCGGCGCCCGTGACGTCGATGACCAGCACCGTGGCGTTGACCGGCAGCAGGCGGTGGCGCACGGCCGCGCCGCCGCCCGCGCGGAACGCCGAGCAGCCGACGACGTACGGCGCCAGGCGGGGCGGCGGCATACGGACCACCGACTCGCACTGCTCCGCCTGCGACCGCACCGGGATGGAGTGCACGTTCACCACCACGATGATTCCTCAAGCCGCTCCACCCCGCCCAGCAGCCCACACGTGTTGATCACCCGCGTGACCGGTCGTGCAGGCGGGACCCACGGCGGCCCCGGGCGGAAGGTGTCATCCGGTCAGCCGTCCGATCACTTCCGGCCAGAGTGCGGCTGCCGATGCGGGCGACTGTTGAAAGCTCTGGTGACTCTGCGCACAGTCCTCCTTACACAGTAGGTTCGGTCCGGCGCGTGGCGCCGGTCGTGTCCACAGGGTCGAGCGGGGGTTGATTTTGCGTTCCGGAGAGGAATTCGCCGGCCGCTACGTCCTCAAGGAGGTCATCGGCACGGGGCGCGGCGGTGATGTGTGGCGGGCCCACGACACGGTGGTGGGTCAGGACGTCGCGCTGAAGCCGGAGCGGACGGACGGCGAGGGCGAGACGGCGGTGCGCCGACTGTTGGGCGAGCCGCGGGCCATGGCCAAGTTCCGCGACCATCCTCACGTCGTGACCCTGTACGACGTCGTCACCGTGGCGCCGGAGGGCGGCGGGGGCGGCGGGGGCGACGCGGACACGTACTGGTTGGTCATGGAGTACGTGCCCGGCGGCGGCCTGGACCGGCTACCACCGGTCTCCCCCGAACAGGCGGCCCGCATCGGGGCCCAACTCGCCGACGCGCTGGTCGCCCTGCACGAGGAAGGCGTCGTCCACTGCGACATCAAGCCCGCGAACATCGGCCTCACGAGGCGCGGCGACGCGAAGTTGCTGGACTTCGGAGCGGCCTACCGGGTCGGCGGCAGCGAGACCATCACGTTCAACGGCCCGTTCAGCTACACACCGGACTACGCAGCTCCTGAACTGGCCCGGGGCAGTGTCCCCCGGCCGGTATCGGACGTGTTCTGCCTGGCGGCCACCCTCTGCGCCCTGGTCACCGGTGCGCCGCCGCGTGGCAGCGAGCCGGAGGAGAGGGAGGGCGACGGCCACCAGGAGGAAGCGGAATCCTGGGAGAACACCCGGAGCCTGAGGCACTTACAGGCCGAGCAGGGCTTCGTCGAGTTGGACGCCGACGCCGTGGGACCGCTGTACCCCGCGCTCGCCTCCATGCTCCGGCACAACCCCCGGCAGCGCCCCGACGCCGCGGAGGCCAAGCGACTGCTGGAGGACGTCGCCGCAGCCGGCCCCCGAGCCTCGAAGGACACGGCTACGGCACTCGGGGACGCTGCCGCCGCCGACACCCTCACCAAGCGCCGTCGCCGGCCACTGCTCGCGGCCGCGCTCGGTGTCGGTGCCGCGATGGCTCTGGCGCTCGTCTTCGTAATCGGCGGCGATGGTGGGGACGGCGGGGACGGAAGGCCCGCGTCCGAGGACCGCCGGAGCGGACAACCGGGGGCGCAGGCCCTGATCGGCAGCCCGCACACCGCGGACGTGTGTGCCCTCGCCGACACCTCCGTTCTCGAACAGTTCGCAGACGAGGACGTCCGCAAGGATGTGGACTACGGGAACTTCGACCGCTGCGACGTGCTGGTGGGCGTCGACGACAAGACCCGGATCGATGTGTCGATCCGCCTCCTGCAGAGCTCGCCGCCCCAGGGGGCCGAACCCTTCCGCACGATCGGGAGGATCAACATCGTCGAGGACGAGCCCGAGAACGACGAGTGCAGCCGGCTGCTGACCACCGGCGGCAGCACCGGGGAAACGGTGGTCCAGGTCCGCGTCAACATGGGCGAAGGCTCGGTCAACGGCGGCAACGCCACCCTGTGCACGGTCGCCGAAAGAGCCGCTGTGAGCGCGGCCGAGGTCCTCGACGCCGGTCCGATCCCCCGTCGTACACCGGCCTACCCGCAAACCTCGCTGGTCTGGGGGAACGCCTGCAAACTCCTCGACGCCACCGCGCTGTCCGCCGTTCCCGGCCTCAGGGCCGACGTGCCGGACGCCGCAATCGCGAACTGGGGCTGCGAGTGGTCGAGCACCATTGACGAGCTCGACGCAGGGGTGAGCTTCTTCCGGGACCAGCCCGGCTCCGCTCAGGAAGGCACGGTCCTCACACTCAGCGGGTATCGCACGGTCGTCAAACCGAACGACGCAGGCGACACCTGTAGCGCGCTTGTCGAGCACCACAGGTACAAGGGCCAGGATGCCGTGACCGCCGCCGAGATGGTGCGCCTCGACGTCCACGGCGAGCGTCCGACCGAGGATCTCTGCGGGATGGCGGAGGACCTCGCGGCATCCGCCGCCGCCCGGCTCCGCGCGGGATGAGCCGGGCCGTCGCGATCTACTCCCCGGCGGTTCGCAGGGGTTACAGTCGGGGCCCCGGACCGCGGCGACGGGAGGCATCCCGCTATGGCGACCCCGACTCCCTTTCCCCGCAGGCGGTTTCTCCTCGCAAGCGGGGCCACCGCCGCCGGGCTGGCCCTCGGTACGCCATGGGTCGGTGCCGCCGCAGCCGGGGCCGGGCCCGAGGCTCTGCTCTACCACCGGCTCCTCCTGCGGCACACCCGCTGGGTCGAGACGCAGTGGGACGCCGACGCGGGGCGCTACCCCCTCGCCGACTTCCGCTTCGTCAGCGTCCTGGGCAACGCGGTGCTGCTCACCCACGGCACGTACGACGCCGATCTCGCGGGCGTCGACCGCGACACCCTCGCCGACCACACCGTACGGACCATCCGGCACTTCGCCGCCACCAACTTCTGGGCCACCGGCGCGAGCTGGGGCGGCGGCGGGTACGAGTGGGGCGGGCGGGTGTTCTGGGACGGGACGTTCGAGTCGTACTTCACCGCCGCCGCCCGGCTGCTGTGGGACGAGCTGGACGCGGCCACCCGCGCGCACGTCGACGCCATCGCCGTCCGCGGCGCGCAGTACGTCGCCGGCCTCGGCGCCGGCGAGGATCCGCGCAGCGGCGGGTGGTCGTCCAACGGGCTCGCCGGCGGCCACCGCGGCGACTCGAAGATCGAGGAGATGGGCGCCAAGTCGATGCCGCTGGCCACCGGGCTGGCGTACCACCCGGACCATCCGGACGCCGGCGCCTGGCGGGAGTGGCTGACCCGGTGGCTGTCGAACATGACCGGCCTGCCCTCCGCCGACCGCGAGAACGGCACCCTGATCGACGGCCGTCCGGTGTCCGAGTGGAACACCGCGCAGAACATGTACGAGGACCACGTCGTCGAGAACCACGGCACCTATGCGCCCATGTACCAGCAGTCCACCGGCGCGTACCCCGGGCGCAACGCCCTCCACTTCCTCATCGCCGGCGCCCCGCTGCCCGAGGTGCTCGCGAAGCAGCCCAACGCGGACGGGCTCTGGCACACGATGACGCACCTCGGCACCGCCGCCGGGCTGTCCGCGCACCCCATGGTCAACGACCGCTACCACCTCTACGGCCGCGACGTGCTCCCCCTGACCTGGCGCCGCATGGGCCAGGCGGACCCGTACACCGCCCGCTCCGAGGTGCTGCTCGCCGCCCATCTGGAGCCGTATCTCGCGTACCCGCCGGAGAACCGGCTGACGAAGTTCAGCGGGGAGCCGAAGTACGAGCCGGAGGCGCGCGCGGAGGTGGCGACCGCCTACCTGCTGCACGTCTGGCGCGACCGGCTGCACGGCGACGTACGGCCCGTCAGCGAGGCCCGCTACTGGGCGGGCGTGGCCGGGACCACGGACTACGGCGCCGAAGTCGGCCTCGTCGCCCACCAGTCGGCGCGCGCGCTGGCGATGGCGGTGAGCAAGGCGGGGCACGTGAAGTTCGCGTTCCTGCCCGAGCACGACGACTGGCTCTTCGACGTCACGGGTGCGGCCCCCGCGTTCCTGCCGGGCACGGCGCTCGCGGTCACCGGCCGCCGCGTCGCCCGCTACACGCGCGCCGGCGACGGCTTCGACGGCTCGGCGACGGTGCTGCGCTTCGAGGCGGGTGCCGCCGGCTACGCGACGCTGCCCACCGGCGCGGTCGTGTACGCCACGTCCGGCCTCGGCGCCGACGAGGGGCGGCTGCGGCTGCACACGCTGGCCATGCCCGGCGTACGCGGCCTCGACGGCGACCGTACGTTCCACGGCCCGGGCGGCTCCGTCACCCTGGCGCCGGACGGCGGCGACGGCGGGGTGGACGAGGTGCGCTTCCCGGCCGTCGCGGCGCGGCACATACGGATCCTCGGCGTCCGGCCCGCGACGCAGTACGGCTACTCCCTCTGGCACGTCGAGGCGTACGCGACAGGCACCGACCCCGGCTCCGATCCCGGCGCCGACCTCGCCCGCGGGCGCCCCGTCACCGCCTCCTCCGCCGACCCCGCGTACCCGCCGCAACACGCCACCGACGGCGACCCCGCCACCCGCTGGGCCGTCTCCCGCGCGGAGCGCCCGCGGGCCGACAGCTGGCTGGCCGTGGACCTCGGCGCGGAGCACCGGGTGGACCGCGTACGGCTGGGGTGGGAGGCCGCGTACGGCGCGGAGTACCGCGTGCAGGTGTCCGCCGACGGCACCGAGTGGCGCGACGCGGCGGCGGTGCCCGCGGGGCACGCCTTCGCGGGGAACTGGCTGAACGTCGACGACCGGGCCGGCTTCGTCGTACGCGGCGGAGGCGCCCCGATCCGCGTGACGGCCACGTCCGTCACCCTCGCCCCCGGCCCGCCCGCGCCGCTGACGGCCGTCGCCTACCCCGCCCAGCGCGCCCCCCGCACCCGCGCCCTCGCCGCCGCCCCGCCCCCGACCACCGACACCCCCGGCGTGACCGCCGCGCTCGCGGACGGCTACCTCGCGGTCTTCAACCTCACCGACACCGCGGTCCGCGCCCGGGTCCGCACCCCCGACCGCACCGTCACCGTCGACCTGCCCGCCGCCGGAGCCGCGGTCCTGCCTCCCGGCTCCTGAAAGTGACGCCCGCTACAGCGGGATCCCCGGGGCGGGGGGAGAATCCCCCCAGGGCGGGAGCAAGCTCGGGTACGGGCGCAAGCGCGCGGAAACGGGGAGGTCCGGGGTGGGGCGGGGCAGGAGTGCCGTGGTTGCCGTGTGTCTGGGTGCCGTGCTCGTGGCGGGGTGCGGCACGGAGAGCGGTTCGAAGGGCGATCCGGGCCCGGGGCCCGGCGCGGGCGCGGCCGAGGCCGCCGGCAGCGCGTCCCCCTCCACCGCCGAGGAGTACGAGGCGGCCGCCCGCGAGGAGCACGACAGCGCCTGGCCCGCGATCGCCGAGAAGTGCCGCGCCGTACCGTCGGAGCCCACCGCCGCGGCGAGCGGGAGCCCGGCCGACGGCAGCGGTCCGCAGCCCGAGAACCCGAAATATGCCGAGAACCACGCCTACAAGCAGACCACCGACATGTCCCCGGCCGAGCAGTGCCGCGGCGAGGCCCACGCCGCGCTGATCGGGGCCGCACTCAAGGACGCGGCGCCCGCCGACCTCAGGGACGAGCGGCGCACCCTGCGCCTCATCGAGGGCCTCGGCTACGCCCGCGACACCGTCGGCGCGCGGCAGGCCGGACCGGACGCCGTCGCGTGGAACATTTTCGTGGCCGGGGCCGGCCCGTGCATCAGCGGCAGCACCGGCCCCGACGGCGGCATCGAGGTGCACGGCGCGTACCTCGAAGGCGGCTGCGTCGAGCCCGTCGGCGGCCACTGACCCCGCAGCGGACCCGGCAGTTGACGCGCCTACCCCCCGCGGGGTTGGCTGCCGGGGTGTCCGATCTCCGCTTCACGCAGCCGGTCGAGGACGACGCGCTCAAGGACTGGCGCCACGTCCACAACGTGACCATCCCCGCACACGAGTTGTCCCTGGACGACGTACGCGAACGCGCGCGGCGCCACCACCTGGAGGTCGCCCACCTGGGCGGCATCCTCGTCGGTTGCAGCACCGTGCGCCCGCCCGAGGACGACGACGACACGCGCACCGCCACCGTCATCGCCCGCGTCCTGGCCGAGCACCGCCGCCGGGGCATCGGCACGGAGTTGCACGCGCGAGGGCTGTTCAAGGCCTGGGAGCTGGGTGCGGAGCGGATCGCGACCGTGGTGCTGGCGTCGAACGACAGCGGGCTGCGGTTCGCGCACGAGCACGGCTATGTCGAGACCGAGCGCTACGTGCTCCCGGGCGAGACCGCCGAATGGATCGACATGCGGCTGGCGCGCTGACCGCTCCGCGCAGCGCTGAGCGCGGTGAGCGCGCCGGGCGCTGCGCCGAGGTCTCCCGCAATCCCTCTTTTCCGACAGTGAGGTTCCGCCGTTGTCCACCGATCTCTACGGCATACGCGTCCTCGCGCTCGAACCCGAGCGCCGCCAGGTGACGTTAAAGGTCTTCGTCGTCTACTACGACACGGAGGCCAAGGGGCACCCGCCGCTGCCCGACGAGCCCGGCTTCTTCCTCCACGTGCTGTGGCAGCAGGGCCGGTGGGAGCACCCGATAGGGGAAGCGGTCACCGTGGACCAGATCCTCGACGAGGACTGGGTGAACCTCCACAGCCGGTGGTTCGTCGAGCGGGCCGAGCGGACCTCGACCGCCAACCACCCGCCATGGGACGAGGACTTCGAGCGGCTCCACGACTTCTACTACGAGCGGATGGGCGGCTGGCAGGACGAGGACCTGCTCGTCCAGGCCGAGTACGACGTGCGCGTGACCGACCCGCGCTGGCTGGAGCAGCTGAGCGTCGGGGACGCCTGGGGCACCGCGTCGTACCGCATGGCCGCCGACGACGTACGCTCCGACGAGGCGCCGCACGTCCCCGACCTGCGCAATCCCGTCACGCTCACGCCGTTCGAGGGGCTGGCGGAGGAGGCCGGCACGCCGGGCGGGCTCGCGTTCTCCGACGACGGCCGCTTTCTGGCGGTCGCCAGCGACGAGGACGGTCTTGTGGTCTACCGCACCGGCGACTGGACCGAGCACGCCCGCGCCGAGGACGTGGAGGCGGGGATCTTCCCGCAGCTCGTCTGGGTGCCCGGGGAGCACGTGGTGGCGCTGACGGAGTTCGCCGGGGAGGGTCAGTGGGCGTACGACGTGGCCGCCCGCGGCTCCGTCGACGTACCCCGTCAGGAGGGCAAGCTCAGGTCCCGCACGGGGCGCTACCGGGTGGAGTACGGCGAGGGCGACTGGTTCGACGCGTTCACCGGCGACTCCGGCAGCGCCGAGGAGGTCGTGCCCGCCGGCGCGGACGACGTGGAACTCGTCGTCGAGGCGGCGGCGTTCACCCTGGACGAGTCCCGGCTGTTCGCGGCGGGCATGGGCCCGGACATCCACGTCCTGGACACGTCGGGTCCGCGCGTCGTGGACACCATCACCGGCATCGGGGAGCGGGTGGGCGGTCTGGCGGTGAGCCCGGACGGCGCGTACGTGGCGGCGACGGTCAAGAACGGCCGGTACTACGAGCCCGCCGAGTTCGAGCTGTGCGTCTGGCGGGTCGCCGACCACCGGATCGTCACGCGCCGCCGCGGCGGGCGGTACGGCGGGCCGCTGGCGTGGTCGCCGGACGGCCGCTGGCTGGCCGCCAACGTGACGACGGGCGACGACGGCTTCGGCGGCGAGACACGCGTCTTCCGCATCGGCATGCCCACCGCCCCACCGGCGGACCTCCTCGCCTGACGCCAACGGCAGCCGGCGGCCGCAGCTACGCACCCCGGCGAACCTGCCCCCGGGCGGGCTTCAGATGTCAGTGGTGGCGGGCAGACTTGGCCGCATGCGTACGGTGTACAGCGGCGAACTGCACGTCAGCTACATGCAGTTCTACGTGGACAGCCGGCGGGAGTTCGGCGAGGAGCCGTGGGACTCACGCGCCGGCCAGCGGAACGGGCTGTGCGGGGCTGCCGTGCCGGGGTTCCTGTTCTGCACCACCGGGCTGCACACCGGCCGGGTCGGGCTGACCGTCGAGGTGCACGAGGATGCGCCGCCCGTCGCCGAATGCTGGGAGGAGGTCGTCGAGGTCTCCTTCCGGCCCACCTCGTCGCGGACGTCGGTGGTTCCGTGGGGCGACGGGGAGCTGTGCGCCGCGGAGCTGCCGGAGACCGACCACCGGGTGCGGTACTGCGCGCGCGGCATGGACGTCGAGTGGGACGCGGAGTCGGCCGTGCTCGACGGTGGCCCGCCCGTCGACCACTATCTGCTGCAGTTCTGGCCCGCCCCGCCCGCCCCGGAGCTGATCGTCCGCGAGACCTCCCGGCAGGCGGCCTACTGGCACGGCGTCGCCCGCGGCCTCCCCCCGCCTCCCACCGCCGAGGAGCTGGCCGAGGCCGAGCGTCGCAGGCAGGAGGCGAAGGAGCGCGAGCGCGCGGAGGCCCGTGAGCGGGCGGAGCGGCGGCGGTGGGGCGGGCGGATACCGAGCGAGCGGGTGCTCGCCGCCGGGGGCAACGTGATGATGCTGGTGCGGCTGGACCGCGACCTGATCGACGTGGTCGACGCCGCGGGGCCGGCGGCGCAGCGGGACCTCGCGGGCTGGGCCGCCCGCCGGGCGCTGAGCGCGGCCGGTCTGGACCGTGTCGGGTGGATAGCCGCGGGGCTGGACGCCGTGGACCGGGGGGAGGCCCTGGCGGGCCCTCTCGCCGACCTGACGCGCGCCTTCGAGCGGCTCTTCGCCGACCCCGACGTCCCGCACACCCTCGTGGACTCCACGGACGGCAGCTGCGACAACGTACTGCAGCAGGCCATGGCGCTGCCCGCGCTCTTCGGCGCCGCCGAGCCGAACCCGCTCAGGGCAGCTCTGGACGCCCTCTCGCACGCCGCCGCGACCTGGGGAAGTGCGTACCCGGACCTGTTCGCCGAGACCCGCGCCCGGCTGTCCTGAGCCCTCGCGCGCCTTCGTCGCACCCGTGTCTGTCGCCCTCCCAGCCGCGCTGACCACGGGTTCCGTCGCGTAAACAAGCCCCGCACACCCGTTGACCCCCATGTGGACCCCGTGTATACCTGCCACATGCACGGTGGATCCACCGCCGGTACGGCTCGTCCCCTGGCCCCGATGTGTGGAGAAAATCAATGGCACCAATCAGCAGGCGGCACCTGCTCGCCGCCGGCGGTGGCGCGCTGGGCAGTGCGGCACTCGCCGCATGCGGCAGTCCGGTCAACCTGCCGTCGTCCATGGAGGAAGTGACGCCCCGGCCCGGCCGCCCGAATCGCGGCGGGGTGCTGCACTTCGGGCTCTCCACGGACCCGGCCAACCTCGATCCGCACGTCACCACCGGCGCCGCGTCGGACCTGCTGCGGCAGCTCACGTACAACGCGCTGCTCCAGTACGACGGCGACGGCGAGATCATCGGCGACCTCGCCGCCGAGTTCGGCTGGGCCGACGACACCACGTACGAGGTCAAGCTGCGCCCCGGGGTCCGCTTCCACGACGGCTCACGGCTGACCACGAAGGACGTCGCGTTCTCCTTCCGCCGCATGATGGACGAGAAGACCGCGGCGACCACGGGCCCGCTCCTCGACCTGGTCGAGGAGGTCGAGGCCGCCGACGCCACCAGGGTCGTCTTCCACCTGAAGCAGGCGGACTCCACGATCCCCTTCGTCCTCGCCAACCCGACCGCGAACATCGTCTCCCAGCGCTGGATCGAGTCCGGCGTCGACCCCAAGACGCAGGTCATGGGCACCGGCCCGTTCCGGTTCGTGGAGCGCATCCCCGGGGTGAGCACCACCTACGAGCGCTTCGACGAGTACTTCGAGCCCGAGCTGCCGTACGTCAACGCCATGGTCTTCCAGCCCATGAGCGACGACTACGCCCGCGTCACGGCCCTGCGCACCGCCACCGTCGACATGATCGACTACGTCCCCGCCACCCACGTCGACGTCATCAGCGAGAACCCCCGGCTGCGCTTCGCCTCTGACCGCAGCTTCGGCTTCGGCTTCGTCGGCTTCGTCACCAGCAAGCCGCCGTTCGACGACGTCCGCGTCCGCAAGGCCATCGCGCTGGCGATCAACCGGCCGTCCGTGCTGGAGACCGCGCTCCTCGGCCACGGCCAGCCGATCGACGGGGCACTGATGCCGCCCGCCTTCGCCCGCTACTCGGGCTCCCTCGACAACACCATGGACTACGACCCCGAGCAGGCCCGCTTCCTCCTCAAGAAGGCCGGCCAGGAGAACCTGACGCTGCCGGTCGTCACCACCAGCACGTACTCCGTCATCGCCCGCCCCGCCCAGGCCATGCTGCCCGGCATCCGGGAGGCCGGGGTGGACGTGCGGCTGACCCAGCAGGAGTGGCTGACGTTCCGGGCGAGCGTCGAGGCCAGGTCGTACCCCGTGCACTCCTGGGGCACGGCGCCGAAGTTCGGCGACGCCGCCTCCCTCAGCGACTTCCTCGGCAGCACCGGCACCTTCACCGCGAACACCGACTTCAAGGACGAGCGGCTCGACCAGCTCCTCGCCGAGGGCCGCCGCACCCGCGACCGCGCGCTGCGCGACGAGATCTACCGGGACGTCGAAAAACGGGCCCTGGACCTCGTGCCGATGACCTGGACCGTACGCCGTCAGCAGGGCGAGGCGCACTACGACTACGTCAAGGGCTACGAGCACCCGCCCAAGGGCTCGTGGACCGGCGTGACGCTGCGCCGCATATGGATGGACAAATAATGAGACGGTTCCTCCTCACCAGATTCGCGCAGGCGGTGCTCCAGCTCTTCGCCGTCGGCAGCATCGTGTTCCTCCTCGTCCGCCTCATCCCCGGCGACCCGGCGCGTGCCGCGCTCGGCGAGGGCGCCACCGAGGAGCAGGTCGCGCAGACCCGCGAGGCGATGCACCTCAACGACTCCTTCGTCAGCCAGTACTTCGGCTTCTGGGGCCGGCTCTTCCAGGGCGACCTCGGCACCTCGCTGCTGAGCAGCCGCCCCGTGATGCAGGACCTGCCGAACCGGCTGGGCAACTCCCTGGAGCTGGTGCTCGTCTCGCTGGTCATCGCGGTCACGCTCGGCGTGCTGCTCGGCCGGGTCGCGGCCACCCGCGCGGACAAGCCCGCCGACCACGCGCTCGTCGCCGGCTCGATCTTCGGCATCTCGCTGCCGGTGTTCGTCGTCGGCACGCTGCTGCTGATGGTCTTCGCGTTCCTCGTGCCGATCCTGCCGCCGCAGCGGTTCACCACCCCCTGGCAGGATCCGGTGGCCCACCTGCAGATCCTCATCCTCCCGGTGGTGACGCTCACCGCCGCCTCCTGCGCGGTCATCACGCGCATGACGCGCGCGGCGATGCTGGAGACGCTCTCCGCGGACTACGTGCGCACCGCCCGCTCCAAGGGCCTCGCCGAGCAGCGGGTGATCAAGGACCACGCACTGCGCACCGCGCTGCTGCCGGTGGCGTCGGCGACGACGGTGGAGCTGACCACCCTGATCGGCAGCACCGTGCTGGTGGAGACGATCTTCGGCTGGCCCGGGGTGAGTTCGCTGCTGATGAGCGCGGTCGGGCAGCGCGACTACCCGGTCATCCAGGCCGTCGTCCTCGCCGTCGCGGCCGTCGTCATCCTCGTCAACCTCGTCGGCGACCTGGTCGTACGAGCCCTCGACCCGCGGGCGGAGGAAGCCTGACATGCCGACCGTCGAACTCACCACCTCCCCCGCGCCGCCCACCGCCGCCACCCCGCCCCGCCGGGGCGGCCGGCACCTGCTGCGCGGCCTGGCGAGCAACCGGCGCACGTCCGTCGCCGGCGGCTTCCTGCTGCTCGTCGGCGCCGCCGCGCTGTTCGCCCCGCTGATCGCACCGCACGACTACCGCGACATCGCCGGCACCCCGCTCACCCAGGGCGGCGTGCTGGGCATCGACGACTACGGGCGGGACGTGCTCTCCCGGCTCCTCATCGGGCTGCGCACGTCCCTGGCCGTCGCGCTCTCCGCGGTCCTCATCGCCGGCGCCATCGGCACGACGCTGGGCCTGGTCGCCGGCTACGGCGGGCGCTGGGCGTCGAGCATCATCATGCGCGGCATCGACATCCTGCTCAGCTTCCCGCCCATCGTGCTGGCCATCGCCGTGGTCGCCGCCATGGGTCCCGAACTGGTCAACGTCGTCATGGTCATCGGCGTGCTGTACATCCCGCGGTTCACCAGGATCGTCTACAGCCAGGTGCTTGCGATCCGCAGCGTGGAGTACGTCGAGGCCGCCGAGATCATGGGCACCGGGCGCAGCACCATCCTGCTGCGCACGATCCTGCCGAACGTCGCCGCACCGGTGATCGTGCAGCTCAGCCTGTCGGTGAGCTTCGCCATCCAGATGGAGGCGGGGCTGAGCTTCCTCGGCCTCGGCGCCCAGCCGCCGCTGCCGTCGCTCGGCACGATGGTCGGCGCGGGCCGCGACTTCCTGGAGGTCCAGCCCACGCTGCTGGTCTACCCGTCGGTGCTGATCATCCTCATCGTGCTGGCGCTGAACGTCTTCGGCGACGGCTTGCGCGATCTCCTCGACCCCCGCCGCAGCGGCACCGACTCGTGAACTCCCCCGTACGCAACACAAGCACCACCGCACCAACAGCACAGCAGCGAAAGGAACCGAACCCCATGGCCGTCTCCCTGCCCGACACCCACCGTCTCGGCGAGCTGTCCTGGACGCAGGTCAAGCACCTGGCGGAGCAGGACCCGGTCGTCCTGCTGCCCATCGGCGCCATCGAGCAGCACGGGCCCCACCTGCCGGTCCACGAGGACTCCATCGTCGCCGAGTGGGTCGCCGACAAGCTCGCCCGCGAGCACGGCCACTGGGTCGCGCCCGCCCTCAACTACGGCCACTCCGGCGTGTTCCGCGGCTTCGCCGGGAACCTCTCCCTCAGCCAGGAGACGCTGCGCAACGTCACGTACGAGATCATCGAGGCGCTGGTGGCCTCCGGCTTCCGGCGCATCGTCATCGTCGACAACAACGGCGGCAACGTCGGCCCGGTGACCGGCGCCGCGCTCGACGCCCGGCGCGACTTCGGCGTGCTCGTCGGCCACCTCTACCCCTGGCAGCTCGGCTACGCGCTCATGCGCGACGTGTACGAGGACCCGGCCACCGCCTACGGGCACGGCGCCGAGCCGGAGCACTCGGCGATGCTGGCGATGTTCCCCGAGCAGGTGCAGAGCGAGCTGGCCGAGCCCGGCGGGCTCTCCTCGCCGGCGGGCTGGACGCCGACCAGCTACACCGAGGCGGCCATCCCCGGCCAGCCCGTACCCGGCACGGTGCTCTGGGACTTCTCCGAGATCAGCGCCACGGGCTGCACCGGCGACGTGAGCCTGGGCAGCGCCGAGACCGGCAAGGTGTGGATCGAGCGGGTCCTCGGCTTCTGCGCCGCGTACCTGGCGGAGTACGACCGCAACACCCGTACGGCGGCGGGCGCCGGAACCGCGGCGGTGCCGAAGTGACCGGCGCAGGTCGGGAGAAGGAAGGGGCGGCGCCCGAGCCGGTGCTGAGCGTCGAGCGGCTGTCGGTCGACTTCCGCGTCGCCGGGGAGTGGACGCCCGCCGTACGGGACGTCAGCTTCACCGTCGGCCGCGGCGAAGTCGTCGCGCTGGTGGGCGAGTCCGGTTCGGGCAAGTCGGTCAGCTCGATGTCCGTCCTGGGCCTGGTCGCCGGCAGCGCCCGGCACCGGGGCAGCATCCGCTTCCACGACACCGAGCTGCTCGGCCTCGGCCACGAGGCGCTTCGCGGCGTCCGCGGCAAGCGCATCGCGATGATCTTCCAGGAGCCGATGACGGCGCTCAACCCCGTCTACACGATCGGCAAGCAGATCGCCGAGGCGATCCGCTGCCACGAGAAGGTCTCGGCGGCCGGCGCCCGCACCCGGGCGATCGAACTGCTGACGAAGGTCGGCATCCCGGAGCCCGAACGCCGCGTGGACAGCTACCCGCACCAGCTCTCGGGCGGCCAGCGGCAGCGCGCGATGATCGCCATGGCGATCTCCGGAAACCCCGAGGTCATCATCGCCGACGAGCCGACGACCGCGCTCGACGTCACCGTGCAGGCCGAGATCCTGGAACTGCTGCGCGGCCTGCGCCGGGACCTCGGCTCCGCGGTGCTGATCATCACCCACGACATGGGCGTGGTCGCCGACGTCGCCGACCGCGTGGTGGTGATGAAGGAGGGCGAGGTCGTCGAGGAGGCGCCCGTCGGGCGGCTGTTCGCGGCGCCGGAGCACGAGTACACCCGCCGGCTGCTGGCCGCGGTGCCCAAGCCGCCTCCTCCGGGAGCGGAGCCCGTCGCGGAGCCGAAGCCCGAGGCTCCGAAGGACACGACGCTGCGGGTACGGGGCCTGGAGGTCGAGTACCCCGGGCGGCTGGGCCGCAAGGGCTTCAAGGCCGTGCACGGCGTGGACCTGACGATCGGCAAGGGCGAAGTCCTGGGCCTGGTCGGCGAGTCCGGCTCCGGGAAGTCCACCATCGGCCGGGCCGTCGTCGGGCTGGCCCGCGCGACCGCCGGGTCCGTCGAGGTCTGCGGCACCGACGTCACCGGCCTGTCCGGCCGCCGGCTGCGGGCCTTCCGGCCGACGTACTCGATGGTCTTCCAGGACCCCGGTGCCTCGCTCAACCCCCGCTGGTCGATCGGCGACTCGATCGCCGCGCCGCTGCTCGTCAACCGGACCGCCGGCCGCGCCGCAGCCCACGCCCGGGTGGCGGAGCTGCTGGAGCAGGTGGAGCTGCCGGCGCAGTGGGCGGGCCGGTTCCCGCACGAGCTGTCCGGCGGCCAGCGCCAGCGCGTCGGCATCGCCCGCGCCCTGGCGCTGGAGCCGGAGCTGCTGATCGCCGACGAGCCGACCTCGGCGCTGGACGTCTCCGTCCAGGCCACCGTGCTGCGGCTGTTCCGCGAGCTGCAGGACCGGCTCGGCTTCGCGTGCCTGTTCATCAGCCACGACCTCGGCGTCGTCGAACTCCTCGCGCACGAGGTCGCGGTGCTGCAGAACGGCCGGCTCGTGGAGCACGGCCCGGCGCGCGAGGTGCTGGCCAACCCGCGTACGGAGTACACGAAGCGGCTCGTCGCCGCCGCGCCCGTGCCGGACCCGGTCGAGCAGGCGGAGCGGCGGCGGCTGTGGCGCGAGATGGCGGCGGCGTGAGCGCCGCGCACCGCTCCCGCCGGTCACCTGAGGTTCGCGACCACCGTCTGGTCGGGGTTCAGGTGGGCGCGGATCGTACGGACCGCGGTCTCGAACTCGTACCCGCCGAGGGAGTCGAGCAGCGCGGTGTGCTCGCGCATGATGAGCGGCAGCCGCTCGGGGCGGATCGTTATGGCCGAGACCCCGATGCGCTGGTGGCGCGGCCGGAGGCTGCGGAACAGGTCGGTGAGCACGGTGTTGCCGGTGGCCTGGACGAAGCCGAAGTGGAACTGGAAGTCGAGCTTGCCGTGCTCGGCGATCGCCTCGCGGTCGCCGGTGCGGCAGCGCGCCAGCAGGTCCGCGTCCCCCATCCGCTCCAGCAGTTCGGCCTGCCGGGCGGGGATCTCCAGCCGCTTCTCGCACAGGGTGCGGAAGCCGTGTATCTCCAGGACCTGGCGCATCTCGTACGTCTCGATCATCTCGGCCACGGTGACGCGGCGGACCTGCGCGCCGCGCCGCGGCAGCAGGTCGAGGTACCCCTCGGCGGCCAGCCGGTGCAGCGCCTCGCGCACCGGCGTCCGCGACACCCCCGCCGCCTCGGAAAGGACCTTCTCCTCCAGGAACGAGCCCTCCGGGTACCGCCCCAGCAGGACGGCCTCCCTGACCCACTCGTACGCCCGCGCCCGAGCCGTCACCGCACGGCCGCCCTCGTCGACTGACACGCTCCCCGCCCTCTGTAGCTCCATGTGTATACGCAGTGTATACCTACTCACGAGGAGGCTCATGCCCCCGCGCACGACCGACCGCCGGCGCGCCTACGCCGCCTGGCTGTCCGACCCGGGTTTCGCCACCGCCGAGATCGTGGCCGCCGCCGGGTACGGCGCCGTGGTGCTCGACATCGAGCACGGCGCCTTCGACCTCGCCGACCTGGAGCGCTTCATCCCGTTCCTGCGCCGGCTCGACCTCGACGTGCTCGCCAAGGTCCTCGGCCCCGAACGCGGCCCGATCCAGCAGGCGCTGGACTTCGGCGCCACGGCCGTGGTCGTGCCGCACGTGGAGAGCGCGGCGCACGCCGCCGAGGTCTGCTCGTACGGCAAGTTCCCCCCGCTGGGCGACCGCAGCTTCGCGGGCGGCAGGACCGCGGGCTACGGCGGGTTCGACGACGACTGGATCGCCCGCCAGGACCGCGAGACCCGGGTCTACCCCATGATCGAGGACGCGGGGGCCATCGAGGAAATCGAGAAGATCCTCGAACTGCCGGTGGTCGACGGGGTGTTCGTCGGCCCCAGCGACCTGTCGATGCGCCGCTCCCGCGGCGCGTACACCCGCAGCGAGGCGGACTTCGCCGACCTCGCCGCCATCGCGGACGCCGCCCGGGCCGCCGGCAAGCCGTGGGTGCTGCCGGCCTGGTCCGCGGCGGAGAAGGCGTTCGCGCTCGCGCACGGCGCCGACCAGCTGGTGCTGACCATGCAGCACGGCGCGCTGCTCGCCGGGTTCAGCGCCGCGGTCGCCGAGACCGACGAACTGGCCGGCCGCCCCTGACCCGGCCGCCGGCCGGCACCCGTTCCACGACACGAAAGGCACCACCTCATGCTCGCCACCGTCGCCCAGTTCGCCGCCACCACCGACAAGGCCGCCAACCTGGAGGCCGCCGCCGGTCTCGTCGCCACCGCCGCCGCGCGCGGCTCCGACCTCGTCGTCCTCCCCGAGAACTCCATGTACGCCGACCCCGACCCGCAGGCCGAGACGGCGAGCAAGGCCGAGGCGGTCGACGGCCCGTTCGCCACGGCGATCGCCGCGCTGGCCAAGGAGCACGGCGTCGCGATCGTCGCCGGGATGACGGAGGCCGCGGCCGGCGGGGGCAAGCCCAGCAACACCGTGCTGGCCGTGGACGGCACCGGCGAGCAGTTCGGCGTCTACCGCAAGGTGCACCTCTACGACGCCTTCGGCTACCGCGAGTCCGACCGCGTCCAGGCGCAGCCCGCCAAGGCGCTGACCTTCCGCCTCGGCGGCCTCACCGTCGGTGTCATGACCTGCTACGACCTGCGCTTCCCGGAGATGGCCCGGTTCCTGGTCGACGCCGGCGCCGAGGCCCTCGTCGTACCCGCCGCCTGGGTCGCGGGACCGGTCAAGGAGGACCACTGGACCACGCTGCTGCGGGCCCGGGCGATCGAGAACACCGTGTACGTCCTCGGCTGCGGCCAGACGGGACCCGTCTCGTGCGGGCAGAGCGCCATCATCGACCCCATGGGCCAGATCGCCGCGTCCGCCGGTGAGACGCCCGGAGTGGCGTCCGCGGTACTGGACGCCGCGCGGGTCGCGGAGGTACGCGCGAAGAACCCGAGCCTCGCCAACCGCCGCTTCTCCGTGACGTTCGACTGACGGCGGGACCTGAGGCAGCAGCCGCGCGTGGACCGTGGACGGCGCTCCCCCGAAGGGGGGAGCGGACGTCGCGGAGAAGCCGTACATTGAGAGCGGCCTGTCGAGTTCCGCGGCCCGGAGGAGGAGCGGGCGTGGGCGAACCGCCGGAATTAGAGGTGTCCGTCTCAGCCGGGAGTGATCGATTCGCCCCGGACGACGACCGTTGGCTTTCCCAGACCCGGCTGCTGCACCAGGACCTGGCGCGCACTGCCGAACGCCTGGCGCTCCACACGCGGGACACTTCCGGTACGAAGGGCGGCGGCCTGGAGCACGGGCTGCGCGGTGCGGGCAAGGCGACGGCGGAGCCTGCCGAAGACCTGGCGGAGGAGCAGCGGGAGGACATAGACCCGCGTGAGTGAGCCGGGATGCGCCACGGGGCCGTCGGCCACGACGGGTTCGTCACCGTCACCGACGTCTACCAGTACGTGCACGCAAGGCTCAAGCCACGTCATCAGCAGCCGCTGATGAAGACGGACGGCCAGGCCGGCCAGGTGTGGCTGGCGCGCAGGCCGCTGCGGCGGGAGACCACCTCCGCCCGGACCGACGACAGTCCCGCACCAGCACCCGCCCCAGCAGCCGCAGCCGCAGCCGCAGTGGACGTGCGTCCCGTGTTCACCGACCTCCGGGGACGCGCCGTCCGCGCGCGGGCCGAAAGCCACTTCTCCGGAGTGGTCCACGTCTTCACCCGCGGCTCGACGGTGCTGAGCATCCACCGGGACAGGCTGATCGAAGCCGGTGAGGGGACCGAGGTCACCGCCGTGCTGTCGGCGCGGCCCAAGCACGTCCGCAGCACTCCGAGCGAGGACGGCGACGCCCTGTTCGAACTGCCCGACGGCATGGGTACCGTGCGGTGGAGCGCGAGCCAGTTGCGGGAGTCCACCCTCCTCTTCCGAAGGATCAGGGAACGATGGGCGTTTCAACGCATGCGCCGCTTCCTGCTGCTGCCCGTGCTCCCCGTCACTCGCATGATGATGACCGTGAGCGTGGATGAGGACGAAACCCCGCCAGGGGCGGGACCCGTCACTGCCGGGGGCCGTGCGCCCGAAGTCCACGCGCACGTGCGGTCCGAGGGTGACCGGCCCGAGTTCGAGCTGTCGATCCCCCTCCTCGACTACCACATCCCCCGCATCAAGCAGGGCCTCCCCCCCTTTTGACACACCGCAAGGCACTCCCCGGCCCGTCGATGTCATCGGCCCGCCGGCAGCCGGGCAGTGGGTCGCCGTCCGCACCCCGCAGGGAGTGCTGTGGCCGCGCGGCAGGGCGCGGTAGCCGACCGGTCGCTGCCGGCCGAGTGGGGGCCGTTCCGGGGGCGTTCGGCCTCGGCGGGCCCGCGAGCAAACCGGGCCGTAGCGTGCATTCGAGGCGGGTGCGGAGCGCGACGGCGCGCACACAGCGAGGTGAACGACCCGGAAGCGAGCGTTTCCGGGTACTGCGGCGAAGGCGATAAATCCTCACGGTGGGTGGAGGCCCTACCCGGCCTCTGTCACCACAGGCCCACGCCGACCTGCTCACCCCACCTGCACGCGAGAAGGCGAGACTCAGATGGACGGTTACTTCCTCACGGAGCGTCATATACGTCTCAGGGAGGAGGTCCGCACCTACGCGGAGCGCGAGGTCCGCCCCCGTGTCGCGGGGATGGAGGAGTCGCGGAGCGTGCAGTACGAGCTGTCCCGCGACATCGCCAGGCAGGGCTGGCTCGGCGTCACCGTCGAGGCGGAGTACGGCGGGATGGAGATGGGGCACCTCGCCAAAACGATCGTGATCGAGGAGCTTTCGCGCGTGAGCGCCGCCATGGGCGCGATGGTGCAGGCGTCGCAGCTCGGCGTGGCGAAGATCGTGCACTTCGGCAGCGCGGTGCAGAAGAAGACGTGGCTGCCCCTGGTGTCCGCCGGCCTGTGCATGCCGACCATCGCCGTCACGGAGCCGACGTCCGGCAGCCATGTGCTGGGGATGTCGGCGAGCGCGGAACGCGTCGGCGACGAGTACATCCTCAACGGCCGCAAGGTGTTCGTCGGCAACAGCCACGTGGGTGATCTCCACGGCGTCGTCGTACGCACCGGAGCGGGCTCCAAGGGCCTCTCGGCGCTGCTCGTGGAGTCCGACCGCCCCGGCTGCATGCTGGGCCCGCACCGGCCCTCCATGGGCCTGCACGGCTTCAGCTTCGGCGAGGTGATCTTCGACAACTGCCGGGTGCCGGTGTCGAACCTGCTGGGGCAGGAGGGCGACGGGCTCTCGGTCGCGTACTCCTCCAGCATCCTGTACGGCCGGCCCAACCTCACCGCCGTCGCCCTCGGCATCCACCAGGCGCTCGTGGAGGAGACCACCGCGTTCGCGGCGCGGCAGATCCGCTACGGCAGGCCGCTGGCGGAGCTGGGCACGGTCAAGCAGCGGCTGGGGGAGATGCAGTCGCGGCTGATGACCGCGAGGCTGGCCGCGTACCACGCGACGCACCTGCTGGACCGCGGGCTGCCCTGCGACGCGGAGTTGCAGAACGCCAAGCTCGTCAACGTCGAGTCCGCGCTCGACTCGGCGCGTACGGCGATGGAGGTGCACGGCGCGTGCGGGCTCTACCCGGAGATGTCCGTGGAGCGGTATCTGCGCGACGCGTACCACGTGTTACCGCCGGCGGGCACCTCAGACGTGCAGCGGCTGCGGCTGGCGGAGGTGGCACTCGGCGCGGACCACGAGCCGTGGTCGACGCGTCTCGCGCCCCACGCGGCGGCGCCCCAAGCGGTGGCGTCCCAGGCGGTGTGACGCGCCGCGTCCGGCGGAGAGGCGGGCGGCGGTGAAGCGCGGGGCGGCGGTGACGGCGCCGCCCGCCCGCCGGTCCGGGCGCCGGGCGCGCGGGGAGGCGCGGCGCGGGCCGCGGGCCCGAGCGCGGGGGCCCGGGGGCGCGCAGCCCCCGGACCGCCCCCGCGGCGCGAACGCGGGGGCCTTCAGCTCGCCGCCCGGCCCCGGCTGCGCTCTTCGAGGATCTCCATCAGCGAACGGGCCTGGGTCTTGATGAACTCCAGCCCCTCCTGCGCCTGCCGCCCCCACGGGCGCGGCTCGGTGTCCACCACGCACACGGTGCCCAGCGTCACGTCCGTCACCGGGTCGATGAGCGGCGCGCCCATGTAGGTGCGGATGCCGATCTGGTCCACCACCGGGTTGCCCGCGAAGCGCGGGTACGCGCACACGTCGGGCAGCACGAGCGCGGTGCGCCGGCCGACGACGTGCGGGCAGTAGCCGTGGTCGCGGTCCATGATCCGGCTGACCTCCGGCTTGCCGCCGGGCTGGTCGGCGAGGCTGGGGTCGGCCCAGTCGGCGGGCGGCGCGTACAGGCCGGTGAAGTACTGGTGGTCCGTGATCAGGTTGACCATCGCGTACGGGGTCCCGCCCAGCTGGGCCAGCGAGGCGGCGCCCTCGGCGAGGCGGGCGGCGAAGGCGTCGAACTCCGGGTCCGGGCGGTCGCCCAGGCCGAGTTCGTGCAGCCGCTGCTTGCGCCGCTCCAGCTCCTGGTCCTGCTCCCCGTCGGTCATCAGATGGCGGGCGGTGTGGTGGTCGAAGGTCGTCATGCGGGGCTCCTCGGTGGGGAGGTGGGCACGGGCTGTGCGGACTCGGACGCGGACGCCGCCCCGGCCTCGGCCGCCGGCTCCGCCGGGGGTGCGGCCCTGGCGGCCACGGACCGGGCGTGCGCGTGCTCGACCAGCTTGATCAGCAGGTGGCGCGCGGAGCTGGTGGCGCGGGCGTCGCAGCACATCACCGGGGTGTCGCTGCGCAGATGGAGCGCGGCCTTCACCTCTTCCGGGGTGTAGTGGTAGGCGTCGTCGAACTCGTTGATGCCCACCACGAACGGCAGGCCGCGCCGCTCGAAGTACTCGACGGCCGCGAAGCAGTCCGCGAGCCGCCGGGTGTCGGCGAGGACGACGGCGCCGATGGCGCCGCTCGCGAGGTGGTCCCACATGAACCAGAACCGCTTCTGGCCCGGCGTGCCGAACAGCAGCAGCATCAGGTGGTGGGCGCTGAGGGTGATGCGGCCGAAGTCCATGGCGACGGTGGTCGCGTCCTTCTCCGGCACCCCGTCCAGGCTGTCGTGGTCGACGCTCGCGGCGGTCAGGGTCTCCTCGGTCGTCAGCGGCGGGATCTCGCTCACCGCACCGACCATCGTGGTCTTGCCGACCCCGAACCCGCCGGCTATCACGATCTTCAGCGGGACGAAGGAGTCGTCAGAGATTGCGTAGTCCGACAAGGACCTTCTCCAGTAGGTATGGGTCGGTGGGGTCGGGCGGGCCCGCGGGCGCCGTCAGGATGAGCGCGCAGGTGTCGAGCAGGTCGCACAGCAGGATCTTGGTGACCGCCACCGGCAGCCCGAGCCGGCCGGCCACCTCCGCCACCGAGCGCGGGCCCGCGCGGCACTCCCGCAGCGTCTCGTCGTGCTCCGGCGTCAGCGGCACCCGGGGCAGCGTCCTGGCCGCGATGACCAGGGTCTCCAGGGCCAGCCGGCGGGTCGGCGCGGTGCGCCCGCCGGTGACCGCGTACGGGCGTAACCGCGGGGCGCCGTCGGTCACCCAGGGGGCGTCGTCGTACGACGTCATGTCCCGGTCACCGGGCGTGGCCAGGGGCCGCGGTCACGGCCGTCCGCGCGGGCGAGGTGAGGTGCGTCGGGACGCGCTTGACCAACTGGCCCATCTCGTAGCCGATCACGCCCAGGTCCGCGTCCGGCTCCGCGAGCACCGCCAGCACGGCGCCGGGGCCCGCCGCCATCACGCAGAGCACCACGTCCTCGTGCTCCACGAGCACCTGGCGCACGCCGCGCACGGTGTCGGTCCCGATGCCGGCACCGAGCGAGAAGAGCCCGGTGGCCACCGCGGCGAGCCGGTCGGCGGAGGCGGTGTCGAGGTCGTGGGCGTGCATGCGCACGCCGTCCGTCGAGGCGACGACGGCGCTGCGCGCGCTGGCGACCTGCTGGACGAAGTTGGCCAGAAGCCAGTCGAGGCTTTCGCTCACGAAGACGGGCCTTCCGTGGATCGGTGCTGGTGCGTGGGGGAGGGGGAGGGGGTGGGGTCGGCCTGTTCGCCGTCCTCGGCGGCGCGGGAGCCGGCGGTGAAGCTGGCCATGAGGCCGGTGTTCAGGGGAAGGGCCGAGGGGGCCGCGCCGCCGGGTACGGCGCCTCCGGGGAGGCCGGGTTCGCGGCGCAGCTCCGGTACCAGGTGGCTGCCGGACCGCTCGGGCAGCGGGGGGCGCTGTCCGGGGGCCGGGGCCTGCGGCGCGGGGGCCGGGACGCGGGCGGCGTGGCGGGGGGTGTAGCCGGCCGCGGGGTCGGGGGTGTGCGGGGTGGCGTCGGGGTGGCCGGCCGCGGGGGCCGGGTGGACGGGGGTGCGCTCGTGGGCGGCGGTGGTCTCGTACGGGGCGGGGGTGTCGTACTCGGTGCCGTCGTACGCGGGGGTGTTGTCGTACGCGCCGAGGGGGTCGGGCGCGCGGCCGGTGTCGTGGGCGGGGGCGGTCTCGTGCGCGCCCGTCATCCGGTGCGCACCCGTGGCCTCGGCGGCGCCGGAGAGCTGGGGTGCGCCGTTGATCTCGTGGGCGCCCTGCGGCCGTTGCCGTGCCACGCCGTTGGCGGCTCCGGCGGTCGGGGCGGCTCCGGCGGTCCCGGCGGGCAGCGGCGCGGCGGCGGCGAGCGCCGCGGGCTGCGGCTGCGCCTGGGCCTGGGCCGGTGCCGGCACCTGCGGCTGCGGCTGCGCCTGTGACGGCGGCGCGACGGCGGCCGCGGTCTGCTGCGCGCGGGCGGCGGCGCGCTCGCCCTTCTCCTCCGGGTCCATCAGCAGCGCGTTGGGCAGCAGCACGGTGGCGCGGCAGCCGCCGTAGACGTTGCGCTGGAGCTGCACGGGGATCCGGTGCCGGCGCGCGAGGTGGGCGACCACGAGGAGGCCGATGCGGCCGTCCTTGATCTGCTCGTCCACGACCTGCGGCGTGGCCCGGCTCAGCAGGGTGTTCATCCGGTCCTGCGTGTCGGACTGCAGGCCCAGACCGCGGTCGTCGATCTCCACCACCAGGCCGGCCGCGGCCGGCTCGACGCGCAGTTCGACCTTGGTCTCCGGCGGGGAGAACCCGGCGGCGTTCTCGACGAGTTCGGCGATCAGGTGGATGACGTCGGGGGCGACGGCACCCTCCAGCACGCCGGTCATCGGCGGCACCAGCTTCACCCGCCCGTAGTCCTCGACCTCGGAGACCGCGGAGCGCAGCACGGCGTTCACCGGCATCGGCCGGCTGATGCGGCGCGGCACGGCGCCGCCGAGGATCGCCAGGCTCTCCACCTGGCGGCGCAGCCGGGTGACGAGGTGGTCGAGCTGGAAGAGGCCGTGCAGCAGGTCCGGGTCCTCGACCTGCTTCTCCAGCCCGTCCAGTTCGTCCAGGGAGCGGATGACGAGGTTCTGCAGCCGGCGGGCCAGGTTGACGAAGACCTCGATGCGGCCGCGGGACGAGACGTCCACGACGGCCTTGAGCGCGGCGTGCACGGTGGCGTGCACCAGGCGCTCCACCGACTCGGGGGTGACGTCGGCGGCGGCACGGGCGGCGGGGGGTGAGGAGAGCGACAGGGTGTCGGGCTCGGGGCGCTCGCCGCGCTGCGCCTGGTCGACCAGGCGCAGCAGTTCGCCCTGCGCGGCCTCCAGGAGCGCGGTCAGCTCCAGGTTGCGTTCGGTACGGGCGTCCTCCTCGGCGTCGATGGCGTCGGCGAGCGCGCCGATGCGGAGTATCGCCAGGACCGTGATGCCTACCACGGCCAGCACTCCGGCGCCGATGATCATGCGGGTCTCTGCGCTCGTCGACCCGCCTATGAGCGCGCCGTACGTCGTGGCGCCGCCCACCAGCAGCGCGGCGGACACCGGCAGCAGCGTGACCCGCCAGAGGCGGGCGCGCAGCGCGCGGCCCGCGCGGCGCCGCCGGGACGGGAAGCGGCCCTGGCGGGGGCCGGTGTTCCCGGCGGGAGCGGGGTGGTCGGACATGGGCTTCCTCGCTTGATGGGCCGTACGAGGACAGCCTCCGGCTGCGCTGTCGTACGGCGTCGTCGTGCGGCGTTTCTTCCGGCCGTCTGCCGGGCAGTGCGCAGGGGCGCACATCACATCGGATGGTCACGGTGGTCAGGGCGGCACCGTGAGCCACACCTACATTGCTCAGCCGCGGGTGTCGTTGCCACCGCTCCCCGGGGTCGTTTGGGGGTCGCTTCCCGGGGGTTCGAACGTGTGCGTCATCTTCGCCCGCCGCGGGGCCCGCCGGGCCGGAACTGCGTTCGGTTTCCGCCGGTCACGGCCCCGGCGAAGGCTCCGGGGAGGTCGGCCTCCGCGGTGCCCGGGACCGGCTCGCCCGGCCCCAGCCCGCCGACGTAGCGCAGCACGTCGTCCAGCTCCGCCAGGCCGATCAGCCGGCTGCGCGGCCGGAGCATCCCGGCGCTGCCGTAGCGCCCCAGCTCCGCGCACCGGGCGGTCAGCCAGGCCCAGTCGAGGTCCAGGTGGTCGGCGAGCCGGCGCAGCCGCTCCGCCGCCGTGGGAGCGTCGATGACGCTGTGCGTCTGCGCGTGCCGCACGGCGTCGGAGTACGCGCGCAGCCGTGCCCAGTGGCTGGTGGTGTCGACCTGCCAGATGCCGTCCGTACGCAGCCAGTTGGCGATGACCGCCCGCTCCCCCGGCAGCAGCGCGAACCCGTCGACCTGCGCGTACTCCGGCTCCGTGCACACCCACGTGGTCAGCCCGTGCCGCTCCAGCAGCGCCAGCGTCAGGAACAGCAGCGTGCGCTCGTAGCGCTCGCTGGTCTTGACCGCGTTGTGCGGCAGGCAGAAGACGTGCCCGTACGGGCGGTCCGAGCCCGCGAGCGCGTCGCGCAGCGACCGCAGGTAGGCGTGCTTGTGGCGGAAGAACAGCCACGCGGCGGCCTCTTCGCCGTACTGCTCGCGCGCCCAGAACACCGGCGGCTCGCCGGAGTCCGCGCGCAGCTCGCGCAGGATGTGCTGGTCGCAGACGTGCGAGCCGAGCCACGCGGTGCCGACGTCGGACAGCTCCGGCATCGCCGAGCGGGCCACCGCGGACCGCTCGCGGGTCAGGAAGTCGTCCAGGCCGCTGCGCTCCGCCTCCAGCACGGCGTCGTCGGCGAGGAGGCCGTCGTCGAGGTTGAGCACGGCCCACAGGACCCCGTACGTGAGGTCGTCGAGCCGGTACGCGCGCGGGATCGGCAGCACGTCCACCGGGTCCGCGGCGACGGGCTGGCGGGCGCGTACGGCGTCGAGGACGAACAACCCCTCGCCGCGCCGCGCGCCGAGCGCGGCGAGCAGGAGCGCGCGGCGCGCGGGGCGGATGAAGTCGCGCAGGTGCGGGTGGTCGTCGGGCCCGATGACGACGCTGTCGGAACCGGCCTCCGCCTCGTACAACTGCACGGCCACGGAGGTGCCGTCGAAGACGCGGTGGCCGTCGAGCTGCCAGACCCCGCCGCCGCCGGGGGCCGGCGCGGTGGGCGACAGGAACGACGTGGACCAGGTGACGTCGAGCGCGCGGGCGGTGGCGAGCGAGGCGTCGTCGGGGAGGCGGGGCGTGGTGAACGTGCGCGTGGGCGCGGGGCCGAGGAGCGCGTCGACGTCGATGCCGAGCATGTGCTCCAGGACGGTGCCCGCGTTGCCGCGCGGTATCTGCTCCCCGGCGAGCCACCGCTTGAAGGTGGTGCTGGAGATGGTGAGTCTGGCGAGGCGCGGGTCGCCGTACTCGGCGGCGGCCTTGCGGGCGGCGTGCGTGTAGTGGACCTCGAACGTCGAGAACCTGGCCCAGCCGCGCTTGGCCAGCTCGACGCGCAGCAGCGTCGGCGGGGGCGGCGGCACGGGGCCGTGCTCCGACTCCCGCGGGGCGTCCTCCGGGAGGTCTTCCGGGGCCTCTGCGGTGTCTGCTCTGGTCTCGGTCCTGGTCTCCGCGGTGTCCGCTCTGGTGTCCGATCTGGTGTCTGCTCTGTCCCCCCGGGCGGCGCCCAGGGGGTTGCCCGAGGGGTCGTCGTCCGCGGGCTGCGGGGTGTGGCCGTCGGCGGGTGGTCCCGTCGTGGTCATGTAAGCGCTACCTCGATCTGCCGGCTCAGACCGGAACTTTGCGCTCCGTAGCCTGCCGTCTGGCATGTGCCATGTGTAAGTTCCGAGGGTGTGCAGAGCGTTCACCGAGACTGCACGCATTAAATCGGGTGATCTTCCAGGTCGTTCGAGGGTCGTCCGGCCGCAACCGGCCTTCGGGGCGCCCCAGACGGGCAATAATGCGCGACCATGACGCGAGGCAGGCCCACGACTCGGTTGACATTGACGGACCGGGAACTCCACTTCCTCGAACACCTGGTCGCACACAGCGCCACCCCGGCGGCGAGACGGCTCCACTGCCGCATCGTGCTCGCGTGCGCGGCGGGGGAGTCGAACGGGGAAGTCGCGGACCGGTTCGGGGTCACGGCGGCGACGGTGTGCCGCTGGCGCAACCGCTTCGCGCGCGAACGGCTGGGGGCGGTGGGGGAGAGCACGGCCGCCGCCGCGCGGAACGCGGCCGCCGCGGGGCGCGACGGGGCCACCGCGCGCGGACGCGTGCGGGTCAACGTGCGGCTGGCCGCGCTCATGCGGGAGTCGGGCCTCACCCCGACGTCCCTCGCCGGCCAGGTACGCGAGCTGGGCCGGCGCCGCGGCCTCGAACTCCGCTGCACGCACACGTACGTCAAGCGCTGGCTGCGCGGCAGCTTCGGCTCCTCCGTACCGCCCGAGCTGATCGCCGCCGTGTTCTCCCGCCGCCTCGGCCGGGACATCACCCCCGGCGACATCGCCGCCCCCTCCCCCACCGGCTACTCCCTGACCGGCGGGGGGACCCCCATGGGCCGCCGTCTCCCCCCCGACGACCTCGGCCTGCGCGGCCCGACCACGCCGCTCGGCGCCGTCCGCACCGCCGCCCAGCTCTGGGACGCCGACCCGCGCTACGCCCTGCCGCCGGTGTCCGCCACCGCCCTGCGGGACTCCGTACGCCGGTGGCGCCGCGCCACGCCGCCCGCGCCGCCGCAGCGCGCCGCGGGCTCGTACCGCGTCGGGCAGCCGGACATCGCGAAGATCCACGCGCTCACCGAGCACCTCGCGATGCTCGACAACCGCTACGGCGGCGGCGCCGTCCGCTCGATAGCGATGACCCATCTGCGCACCGACGTGCTGCCGATGCTCGAAGGCAGCTACACCGGCGCCGTCGGCCGCAACCTGTTCCGCGCCGCGTCCCTCGTCACCCACCACACCGCGCACCTGCTGTACGACACCGGCCGGCACGGCGCGGCCCGGCGCTACCTGCGGCTCGCGCTCGACATGGCGTACCACGGCCAGGACCGCGCGTTCGCCGCCAAGATCCTGGGGACCCTCGCCCACCAGGCCGTCCACCTCGGCGACTACCGCGAGGCCGTCGAACTCGCCGAAGCCGGCCTCGCCGAACCCGGGCTGACCCCCGCGGGCCGGTCCGTGCTGCACGCGATGGCCGCCCGCGCGCACGCCCGGCTGCGCGACCCGCGCGCGACCGCCATCTCCCTCTCCCACGCCGAGAGCACCCTGGCCGCCGGCAGCCCCGCCCAGGAGCCGGTGTGGCTGCGCTACTTCAGCGGCGCGGAGCTGCACGACGAGATCGCGCACTGCCTCGTCGACCTGCGGCAGGCGCGCGCCGCCCGGCCGCACGCGGAGCACGGGATCGCCGCGCGCACCGACCGGTACGCGCGCAGCATCGCGTTCACGCGCGTCGTGCTGGCCACGGCGTGGCTCCAGCAGCGCGAGGTCGAGCACGCCTGCCAGGTGGCGACGGGCGCGCTGCGGGCGACGGAGGACATCCAGTCGGCGCGCGTACGGAGCTATCTGGCCGGGTTCCGGGAGCGGCTGCGGCCGTTCCGGAACGTGCCGGCGGCGCGGGACTTCTCGTACAAGGCGGCGCTGATGCTGAAGTGAGCGGCCGGGCGCGCCCGGCCCGGCGCGCCCGCCTCAGCGTACGAACCGGGCCGGCCGGTACGGCGCCAGCTCCGGCGCCTCCCGGCCGGTCAGCAACTCCCCCGCCACCAGCTCCCCCAGCCGCAGCGACAGCGTCATGCCGCTGTGCGTCACGACGGAGTACAGCCCCTCGGCCTCGGCGTGCCGGCCGACGATGGAGTTGTCGTCGGGCGGCAGCGGGCGCGTGCACACCCGGGCGTCGGCGAGCCGGGCGGCCCGCGCGAGCGCGGGCAGCATGTCGCGGGCGCGGGCGTGGAGTTCGCGGGCGAGCGCGGTGACGCGGTCCGCGGGCGTGTGCTGGTCGACCTCGTCGTTGAGGTCCAGCGCCTCCAGGTAGACGCGCCCGCCCGCGAGCGGGCGGGCGTGCAGGCGCGGGCTGAGCACCATGCGGGTCAGCGGCGGGCCCGCGCCGGCGTCCGGCAGCAGGTGGGCCAGCAGCGTCGGCGCCTCGGAGCCCGGCGCGTCGCCGGGCACCAGCGGCACGTGCGCGCCGGCCAGCGCGGCGACCGCCGGGGTGCGCCACCCGGCGCAGCACACCGCGACGTCCGCCGGCACCGTCTCGCCCCCGGCGCACCGCACGCCGCGCACCCGGCCGCCCGCGGTGTCGATGGCCACGACGCGGGCGGCCTCGCCGGTACGGACGTGGACGCCGCGGGCGCGGGCGGTGGCGAGGAGGTGGGCGACGAACGGCCGGGTGTCGACGGCCGCCTCGTCGGGGAAGTACGCGACCCGGGCGGCGTCCTCGATCCGCAGCGCCGGCTCCAGCTCCCGGGCGCGGGGCACGGGGATCCACTCCGCGGCGTACCCCCAGTCCCGCAGCCGGGCGACGGTCCGCCGGAGCTGGTCGAGACCGGCGCCGCCGGAGGCCCACCGCAGCGCACCGCCGGGGCGGTACCACCCGGCCCCGTCGCCGCCGCCTTCCCCGCCGCTGCCGCCGCCTCCTGCGCCCGCGTACGCGGCCGGGCCGGTGGCCCGTACGAGGTCGGCGTGGGCGCGCATGCCCGAGACCGCCAACTCGTGGTAGTGCCGCGGGGTCTTGGAGTGGGCGTTGATCCAGGCCATGGAGCTTGCCGTGGTCCCCGCCCCCGGCTCGCCCCCGTCCAGCAGCCACACCTCCGCGGGTCCGGCCGCTCCCCGTCCCCCGCCGCCGAGCCGCGCCGCCAGCGCCGTACCGATCACGCCTGCACCGATCACCACAATGCGCACGATGGATTCGCCCCCGTTTCGCTCGTGCACGTAGTCCTCTCCAGGCTGCCACCGAGCGGCCCGCGGCGCGGGAATGGAAGATGACGTGTCCTGATATCGCCCGTGGCGGGAAGGAAAGCAAGATTCGCGAGGAAGGTAGTTTCGAGGGCGCGACAACTGATCGACGAGCGGAGCACGCGCATGCAGCAGCACATCGTCCGGCCCGAGGGATCCCCGCCGGTCAACGGCTACAGCCACGCCGTGGCGTTCACCGGAACCATGGTCGCCGTCTCCGGCCAGGTGCCGCTGGACGGGGACGGCCGCCTGGTGGGCCCGAACGACGCGGAGGCGCAGGTGCGCCAGGTCTTCGCGAACCTCGACACGGCCCTTCGGGGGGCTGGTTCCGGCCTGGAGCACGTCGTGAAGCTGACGGTCTACCTGACGGACCTCGCCGACCTGCCGGCGTTCCGCCGCGTACGGGACGAGCTGCAGAACCCGGCGCTCCCGCCCGCCAGCTCGCTGGTGCAGGTGGCGGGGCTGGTGAGCCCGGACTTCCGGGTGGAGGTGGACGCGCTGGCCGTGGTGCCGGAGTGAGTCCGCGGCCCTGGCGAACGTTCCGCCCCGGTACTCCGTCATAGCCCTGACGCGGTTGCAGGCGTGGCGAGGGAGGGGACGCGATGGCAGTCCGCCGCAGACCGGCGCACGAGGCGGGCCCCGCCCTGTCCGCCGCCGACGCGAGCCGGGTGCGGGCCGTGCTCGCGCTCGGCGGCGTGCCGTTCGGCGAACTCGACGACGGCGTGCAGCAGGTCCAGCTCAAGCTGCTGGAGCAGCAGCACCGCCCGGACCGCGCCCCCGTCCGCAACCCGGCCGCCTGGGCGGCGGCCGTCGCCTCGCGCGTGGCGGCCGACTGGCACCGCGGCCGCACCCGCGACGCGGGCCTGCGCGACCGCCTGGCCGCCCGCTGGACCCGCCCGGCGGAACACCCCGAGGACGCGCGGCTGCTGGCCCTCGCGGTCGCGGAGGGCCTGGAGGAACTGCCGGCGGGACAGCGCCAGGTGGTGGTGCTGCGCTACTACGCGGACCTGCCGGTGAAGGACATCGCGGAGGCGCTGGGCATCCCGGAGGGCACGGTCAAGAGCCGCCTGCACGGGGCCGCGGCGGTGCTGCGCACACGGCTGCGGGAGAGGGAGGTGCGGTGAGGTGGCCGGTCTGACGGAGGCGGAGGAGGAGCGGCTGCGGAAGGCGCTCGGGGTGATCGCGGCGGAGTCGGCCGTGGTGGACACAGCGGACGCGGCGGCCGTACGGGAGGAGGCCGCGGCCGGCGGGGAGGGGGAGGCCGGCTGGGCCGGGCCGCCGGGGCGGGCGCGGGGGGCGCGCCGGGCGCGCCGGGTGCGCGGGGTGCGGCGGGCGCGGCGGGCCGCGGCGGTGGCCCTGAGCGCGGCGGCGGTGGCGGCGTTCTGCTTCCTCGCGTACACGGCGATCGGCGGCGCGGAGACGGACCGCACCGCGAAGGGCGGAGCGGGGGGCGGCGCCGACGCGGACGGCAAGGGCCTGACCCTGCTGGAGAACGCCGCGTGCACGAAGCGCCTGCTGGAGGGCACGGTGGCCGACGTGGAGAAAGTGCCGCATCCCCCGGACGCGTTCCCGTGGGTGGAGGTCACACTGACCGACGTCCGCTGGCACACGCCCCCGTCGACCGAGACGCGCACGACGGTGCGGATCCCGGACCCGGAGGAGTGGAACGACGAGAAGCCCTTCGCCCGCGGCGAGCACCTGCTGGTGGAGGACCTGGGGCAGGAGTCGGTCACGTATTACCGCAGCGTGCCGGGCAAGCCGATGCTCGACCTGGAGACGGTCCGCGACGAGCGCCTCCGGGCGATGAACAAGGCGCAGGAGAAGGGCGTGCGCTGCCCGTCGTTCTGGGTGAACCGGGACGGCTGACGGGACCGGCGCCGGCACGGGAGGCGGCGGACGCGCCGGGGATAGCCTCGGGCCATGCGCAGCTTCGAGATCACACCGATCGGCACCGTACGCAACGACCGGACGGACATCCAGAACACGGACAACTGGGGCGCCGTACGCAGCACGATCACCGTCGACGAACGCTTCGGCGAGGACTGCCTGACGGGCCTGGAGGGCTTCTCCCACGTGGAGGTCCTCTTCCTCTTCGACCGGTTCCCGACGGCGGCCGACGACGACTTCCGCGAACCCCGCCCCTACCGGGGCCGCGCCGACCTCCCGCCGATGGGCGTCTTCGCGGGCCGCGGCCCGCGAAGACCGAACCGGATCGGGGTGACGTGCTGCGCGATCGAGTCGGTCGAGGGGCGGGAGCTGACCGTGGTGGGACTCGACGCGGTGTCGGGGACACCGGTCGTGGACCTGAAGCCGGCGATGGCGGAGTTCCGCCCGGGGGAGATCGGTCAGCCGGAGTGGGTGAGCGACATGATGTCGGAGTACTTCAAGCCCTAGCCGAACCCGGAGGACCCGGAAGAGCCCCGGAGGACCCGGAAACCCCAAGGACCCCCGCACACCCGCCCAAGGGTAGGCGCCCGCTCCGACAAACCACCCACATCCCCGCACGCCCACCCAAGGGTAGGCGCCCGGTCTGACAACGCCGGATCACCGGGCCGCCCGCCCGCTCCCGCCGGCCTCCTCGAACGAGGCGCCGCCGCCCAGGTACTGACCCGGGGACGTGCCGACGGTGCGGCGGAACGCCGCGAGGAAGGCGCTCGGCGTCGCGTACCCCACGGCGTGCGCGACCCGGGAGACGGGTTGTCCCTCGGCGAGCAGCGGGAGGGCGGCGCGCAGCCGCACATGGGTGCGCCAGCGGTCGAAGTTCATGCCGGTGTCGCGGACGAACAGCCGGGTCAGGGTGCGCCGGCTCACCCCCGCGTCCCGCGCGTGCGCCTCGAGGCTCCGGGCGTCCGCGGGGTCGGCGAGCAGCGCGTCGGCCACGGCCCGTACGCGGTCGTCGGAGGCGCTCGGTACGTCGATGGGCGTCGCCGGCAGGGGCCGCAGGAGATCCAGGACGACCGCCTCGGCCCGCAGGCGCGCACCGTCGGGCAGGTCGTCGTCGCCGAGGTACGCGATGAGGTGGGCGAGCAGCCCGTCGATGCCGACCGGCGTGGGTTCCGTCCAGTCCAGGTCGCACCTGTCCGGTGCGAAGTACAGGCTGCACAGCACCGCGTCGCGCGTCGCCCCGGTGCGGTGGACGACGCCCGCGGGCAGCCACAGCGCGCGCGTACGCGGCAGGACCCAGTAGGCGTCGCCGACGGCGACGCCGAGCACACCGCGCCGCGCCCAGGCCAGCTGGTGCTGCGGGTGGCTGTGCGGGACGAACCACTGCCCGGACGCCAGCGGGAAGGTGCCGACGACGATGGCACCCACGCCGACCGGGACGGCTCCGAAGACGGCGTCGGTCATGCGCCCAGCGTATGTCCTCAACGCGATACGACCTGGCCCTGTAACGCATCGCGGCCAGCGCGGCGGCTGCATAGCGTCGTGACCATGCCGATCGATCAGCCGCGCCACGGGCGCCACCGCACTGCCGACGACCCCTCCACTCGGACGGAGCGCCCGGCATGACCTCGGCACCGGCCACGGCCGCCGGCGGCGCCGAGACCGTGGGACGCCGGGGAGCGGCGCTGGTGGTCCTGTGCTTCGTACAGTTCATGCTCGTCCTGGACGACAACGTCGTGAGCGTCGCGCTCCCCAGCGTGCGCGACGACCTCGGCTTCGGCGCCGCCGGCCTGGCCTGGGTCGTCAACTCCTACTTCCTCGCCTTCGGCGGGCTGTTGCTGCTGTTCGGCCGCATGGCGGACCTGCTGGGCCGCAGGCGCGTCTTCCTGACCGGCGTGGCGCTGTTCGGCGCGGCGAGCCTGGTCTGCGGGCTGGCGCAGGAGCCGTGGCAGTTGGTGACGGGGCGGTTCGTGCAGGGCGCTGGGGCGGCCATGGCCAGCCCGGCCGCGCTGGCGCTGATCGCGCTCCTCTACCCGGGACCCCGGGAGCGGGCCAGGGCGTTCGGCATCTGGGGCGGGATAGCGGGGCTGGGCGGAACGGCGGGCCTGGTGATCTCCGGCGCGCTGACCGGCCTGGCGTCCTGGCGCTGGATCTTCCTGATCAACCTGCCCGTGGCCGTGGCGGCCATGGTGCTGCTCCCCCGCCTGGTCCCGGAGAGCCGGGCCGCGCGCACGGTACGTCTCGACGTCCCCGGTGCGGTACTGGGCACGGGTGCCGTGGTGTCCCTGGTCTACGGGCTGCTCCAGACCGGCGAGTCGAGCTGGACGGACACCGCCGCGACCGGGCCCCTGGTCCTCGCGGTGCTCCTGGCCGCCGCGTTCGTGGCAGTCGAAGCCCGGACCGCGGAGCCGCTGGTGCCGTTGGCGTTCCTGGCCTTCCGCTTCCGTGCGGTGGCGAACGGGACGACCCTGCTGTTCTCCGCCGCGATGTACGCGATGGCGTTCCTGCTGATGGTGCACCTGCAGACCGTGCTCGGCTACGACCCGCTCACGGCCGGCCTCGCCTATCTGCCGTACGGGGCGGGCATCCTGGCGGGCATGTGGCTCTCCGCCCGAGCGGTACGCAGGCTGGGCACCCGGCCGGCACTCGTCGCGTCGTTCCTGATCACCGCGGCCGGGATGCTGCTGCTGTCCGGCGTGGCACCGAGCGACGGCTACGCCACCGGCGTACTGCCGGGCATGCTCGTGACGAGCCTCGGGTGCGGACTGAGCCTGCCCGCCCTGACGGTGGCGGCGCTCAGCGGCACCACCGAGGAGGACGCGGGCCTCGGCTCGGCGGTGCTCAGCTCCGTACAACAGGTCGGCGGGGCGATAGGGGTGGCGGTCCTCGTCGCCCTGGCGACGCGCCGCCGCGACGCGCTGACCGCGGAACACGACCCGCTGCACGCGGCCACGGAGGGCTTCGCCCTCGCACTCACGGTCGCCGCGGTGCTCCTCACGGTTGGCGCGGTCCTGATAGCGACGCTGCTCGGGAGGAACACCGCCGCCGCGGCCCGGACCCGGTGACCTTCACGCCCGTTCCGCGTCGAAGGCCTGGGCGACGGCGAGGCTGTCCTCGTAGACATGGTGGCGGGTGACGAGACCGTCCTCGACGGTGAGATGGAGGGCGAACCGCGCACGGTACGGCCGTCCGGTGGGCCGGGCGGTCTGCCGGATCTCACCGAGGACGACGGCATGGTCCCCGTCGACGAGGATGCGCTCGACGGTGGTCGCGACCTCCTCCGGCACGTGGAACTCGCCGATCCGGCGGTAGTGGTCCGCGGCGTCGGCACGGGTGGAACGGTGCCGGATCCAGGGGGTGGCGGGACGGCCGTGCTCGGCTTCGGGCCAGTCGAGCTTCCAGTCGGCCCCGTCGGCGTACAGCTCGGCGATGCGCTCGGGATCGCCGTCGCCGATCCTGCGCAGCAGTTCCTGAACGACGTCGCGGGTGCTGGTGGACACGGATACCTCTTTGCGTTCGGTCCGCGTCTCGATTGCGCGGGGAGATCGCAAGCTTGCCCGCGGCGGCGGGGCCGGCGCGATTACCTGGGACGTAAGGGGGTGGTGCCGGGCGGACGAAATGGGGGCGAAACTCGGGACGGGCGGGCGTTTTGGGCAGATTTGCCGGGCAGACCACTGAGACTTCACACCGGCGGCGCGCATTCCGGGAAAGCCGACACTCGGACAGTCAGGATGCACGCGAACGAGCAAAAGTCAGCCCTCAGGACCGTTTTGCCCTGATTCACGGAGGGAGTTACCGCGAGTTACGACCGGATTCGTCCGCTACGGGCCCGGGCGGCCGGACCGCGGGCAGCGGGGGCCGCCGGCGACGGAGGAGGACCAGCGCCGCCGGGGGAAAACCCGGGCGGCGTGGGCGGCGGCGACGGAGGGGGACTCCGGTGGCCAACCCCCGTCCGCGGGGACGCCTCGGCGATCGGGCAGATCCGGCTCGGGTGGTCCGGCCCCCCGTCCGCGGGGGTCTGCCTCCGTAGGCACGGCGTTCGGGTGCCCGCTCCCCCTGGGCCACCCTTAGCTGCCGGTCTGTCACGGGCCGGAGTCCGGGGTCAAGGGTGGGGCGAAGCCCCATCGCGCAGCGACGTTCCCGCAGCGAAGCGGAGGGAACGCCCTTGACGCCGGACGCAGGCCCGACAATCGACAAGCGGGGTGGCCCGGGGGGAGCCCTGACGACACCGCTTCTCCCTTCGCCCCACCCCCGCACCCGGCGCACGCACGGGTCGGACCAGCCACGTTGCCGCCGAGTCCGTGCGGGGTGCGGCCCTGGGGCAGGGTCAGGGACGGGCACGCCGCCACGGCCATCGGCGCCGTTGGGTACGCGCGACCGCGGCCCGGGCCTCCGCGAGGTTGTTGCGGCTGGCGAGGGTGCGAGGGTGATCCGGACCCAGGACACGTTCGTGATCGGTGAGGGCCCGCTGATGAAGATCCGCCGCCTCCTGATAACGACCCAGCGCGAACAGGGAGGTGGCGAAGTCGCTGCGGCTGGCGAAGGTATGGGGGTGGTCCGGACCCAGGACACGTTCGTAGTCGGTGAGCGTCCGCTGATGAAGATCCGCCGCCTCCTGATAACGACCCAGCGTCCACAGGGCGGTGGCAAGGTTGTTGCGGCTGGCGAGGGTGCGCGGGTGATCCGGGCCCAGGACGCGTTCGTGATCGGTGAGCGTCCGCTGATGAAGATCCGCCGCCTCCTGATAACGACCCAGCGCGAACAGGGAGGTGGCAAGGTTGTTGCGGCTGGCGAAGGTTTGGGGGTGATCCGGACCCAGGACACGTTCGCGGTCGGCAAGGGCCCACTGATGAAGATCCGCCGCCTCCTGATAACGACCCAGCTCGTCGAGGGCGCTGGCGAGGTTGTCGCGGCTGGCGAAGGTTTGGGGGTGATCCGGACCCAGGACACGTTCGCGGTCGGTGAGCGTCCGCCGATGAAGATCCGCCGCCTCCTGATAACGACCCAGCTCGTATAGGGCGTTGGCCACGTTGTTGCGGCTGCCGAGGGTGTTGGGGTGATCCGGGCCCAGGACGCGTTCGTCGTCGGTGAGGGTCTGCCGGTGCAGGTCGGCGGCCTCCTGGTGACGGGCGAGTGAGTCCAGGGCGTTGGCGAGGTAGTGGCGGCCGGTGACGGTCTCGGGGTGATCCGGGCCCAGGTGGTGGGTCTCGGCATCCAGGACGCACTGGCGCAGGGGGTGTTCCTCCGTCGCGGCACCCGCGTCGTGGAGGGTGTCGGCGAGGTTGTCGAGCAGGTCGCGGTTGGTGGTGAAGTCGGCGTCTGAGGTGCGGTCGAGTAGGGCCGGGAGGTGGGCAGCGAGGAGGCGGGCGGTGGGCCAGCCGGCGCGGCCCGCGGCGGTGGTGTCGTGCACGGTTCGGGTGAGGTGGGCGTCGAGGGCGGCGTAGCAGGTGGTGCGGTCGGTGCTGGGGGGCGTGGTGAGCGCGATGACGTCGTGGACCACGGGATGCAGCACAACCTGCCCGACCGCAAGGGTCTCCCCCGGGGTGTTGATCAAGCCGTACTGGTGGAGCCCTGCGAGGGCGGCGTCGAGTTCGGCTGCGGTGACCGTGCGGCCGGTGGCGTCGGTGAGCAGGGCGGGGGTGAGAAGGGCACGGGGGACGGGTGCGGGTGCGAGGAGCGCGAGGAGGTACAGGGTGGGGTGGGCCAGGGTGTAGCCGTCGGTGTGGAGTTGGGTGAGGGAGAGGTCGAAGGTGTGCCGCACCACTGTGCGGGCGACTTCCTGATCGGCCGCCTGCGGGTGTTCTGCACCGACGAGGTCGCCGAACTCGGTGGCAAGGGCGTGCTCGTAGGCGGTGAAGGTGCGGTAGCGGCTGGTGGGGTTGGCCAGGTAGCGGCCCGCGGTCTCCAGCGCGAGCGGGAGCCCGCCGAGGCGTTCCCCGAGCGCGGCGGCCTCCTGCACGGTGCCGGCGCCGGGTGCGGCGTCACGTAGCACCTGACCGGAGGCGTCGTAAGCCAAGGGTTCGAGGGGGACGAGGCGGGCTCTCGGCCCCCAGGTGTCGGGCGCGCCGTCACGGGTGGTGACCACCAAGAGCCCCGCTCCGTCAGGACGTACCCACCCCCGGTAAGAACCAGGCGGCTCACTGCCCGGGCCGAGGCTGCGAGGGGTGTCGACGTTGTCGATCACGATCACCCACCCCCGTACCGCCGCCAAGTGCTCCCACACCACGTCGACAAGCGCGGCCTGGCCGCTCTGCGCGTCCTGAAGTCGGGGCTCGGCGAGTCCCAGTTCCTTGACCACGCGGGTGAGGTCATGGGCGAGGCGGGCGGCGTCGTCCTGCCACCGCACCCAGAACACCGCCCGCCCCTGCGCCTCGGCCTGTTGGGCGGCCTGGGCGGCAAGGGTGGTCTTGCCCAGCCCGCCCGTACCGCAGACCACGACCAGTCCGCCGTCCCGACCGGCCGCCATCTGCTCGATGTCGGCGAGCTGGCTGTCGCGGCCACGTACAGGGGCCGGAACGGCGGGAGCGCGGTACGAGGCATGAGCGGCGGCCTCCCGCACCCAACGCCCTCCCGCCCCACCGCCAACAGCGGCAGTGGGAAGGGCGGGAGCGGGCGAACGCAGGGTGAGCAGCGATACCGCGAGACCGACCAGGCCGGCGGCCCCGCCGATCACACTGGAGAGCTGATCCGCCGTGTCCAGCCCGATCCGTACGACCGCCCACGCGATCCCACCCGCCGCGAGGCCGCACACCGGCGCCCACACCAGCCGGGCGAGCATCCACCGCCACCGGCCCCGCCCCACATGCCTCGCCACGCCCGCAGCCCTCTCCACCCCTCGCTCATCCCGTACGCCGAGGATGCCCTCCGCCGTAGATCAGCGGGTATGGCCGGGGACTTCGGTATGCAGCCGTGACAGCACGAGGCGTGATCGATTGTCAGAGCGGGCGCCTACCCTTGGGTGGGTGTGAGGGGAGATGGGGGGTTGGTTCCGCGACCGGGACCTTGAACGTTGCCCAGACTGCCTTCCCCGGGCCGTTGCGCGGCGAAGTGCCCCAGTCGTCGGCCAGGGCCGCCACCAGGAGTAACCCCCGCCCCCGATCATCCGTGTCCGCGGGGGCGCACACATGCGGCTCCCCGCCCCCGGCGTCGTGCACCTCCACCTGAACGACATGCGGCTGCGCCACCACCCGTACGAGGAACCGGCGCCCCACGGGCGTATGCCGTAGCGCATTGGTCGCCAACTCCGAGACGCACACCCCGATGTCGTCCGCCCGATCGCCCGCGTCCGCCACACCGGCGACGAACTCGCGCGCCCTGCCTACCGAACGGGCGCTCCGGGCGAACATCCGCGACTGCGTGGTCATGGTCCTTACCTCGTTCCGGGTGAAGCCGTGTCGTAGTCCCCGTCCGCCCCCACGCCCGCCAATTCGTCAGTTCGTCCGATGCCCTGACCGGGGATCTACTACGTTGCGTAAGTACAGCGTTGCCCTCCGTTCCTGTTCTGCAACAGGTCTTTCTGTCCCCCGCCATCGCTGGAGAGACTGGAGTCGCACCATGTCCGCACGCCCTCGCGAACTCACCCCCGACCGAAGCGCCCGACACCTCTTCGGCGCGAAGATGCGCTCCCACCGCATGCGCGCGGGCATGAGCCTCGAAGCGCTGAACGACGTCGTGAACATCAGCCGCAGCCACCTGGCCCGCATCGAGACGGCACAAGCGATGCCGCCGCCGGATCTGCCGCCGCGGCTGGACGCCGCGTTCGGCACGGACGGGATCTTCCAGGAGCTGTACAAGCTCGCGGCGAAGGAGATCCACCCCGACCAGTTCAAACGCCGGATGGAACTTGAGGCGCGCGCCCAGGTAATCGGTGAGTACAGCAGCCAGATTGTGCCGGGTCTGCTCCAGACGGAGAGCTATGCGCGCGCCCAATTCACACAGGCCAACCCCTGGGCACCGGAAGACAGGATCGAGGAACTGGTCACTGCTCGCCTGAGTCGGCAGGCTGTCCTTTCCTCTGACACGTTGCTGGACTATTCCGCGGTGCTGGACGAGTCCATGTTCCGCCGGGGACTCGGCGGGCCGGAAGTGATGCGCGCACAGCTCGCACGCCTTGTGGAGCTGACGTTCACAAAGAGGACCATGGTCCAGGTCATCCCCTTCGACGTTGGGGGACATCCGCTGATTGGCGGCTCAATCATGCTGATGACCATGGAGAATGGCGCACGGGTCGCCTACGAAGAGAGCATCACTACCGGCACGTTGACGGAGGATCATCCGAGCGCCATCGAACGGCAGCGGGTATACGATCTCTTAAGGGCATCGGCCCTGTCGCCGGATGACTCGGCGGCCTTTATCCGGTCCGTCATGGAGGTACTTCCGACATGAGCACCACGCCTGACCTCTCCCCTACGGAATGGGTCAAGTCGAGCTACAGCGGGAACGGCGGGGGCAACTGTGTCGAGTGGGCTCCGGCTCACGTCACCTCAGGCGTCATCCCCGTCCGTGACAGCAAAGACCCACACGGCCCCACACTCACCTTCGCACCCACCGCCTGGACATCCTTCATCACCGCCGTCCGGCGCAACGAGTTCGGCGCCATCTGATCCTCCCTTCGACAGGCCCCCCGCCGCCCCGGCGGGGGGCCTGTCGAACGGCAGCGAGGGGGACCGGCTTTGGACGAGACGGCGGCGGGGCGGGAGCAGGCGCGGGGTGAGCGCCGGGCCGAGCGGCTGTTGCGGCGGGCCCGGGGACCCCGTGAGGTCAGCGCACGGGCACGGCGCGCCTGGCGGCGCTTGACGGACGAGGCGCTACGCGGCGAACCGGGGGCGTTGGCGGTGCTGAGCCGCGTCGCCCGTGAGCCCGAGCACCCGCGTACGCACCAGGCCAGAACCGTCGTCGCCGACCGGTGGGCCGCCACCGACGACCCCGGCCTGCGGCAGACCGTGCTCGACACCCGGGCGCTCGCCACGCCGCATTCGTTCGCGCGGCTGCGCACGGCCGCCCTGCACGGGCCGGAGCAACTGCGCGCCACCGGACGGGACTGGGCCGCGCACGCACCGGCGCTCCTTGCCGACCACGACAATGACGTCCGGAAGGCGGTCACCGAGCTGTGCCGCACCGCGGACACCTGGGCGACGAACAGGCTGTGGCCCCAGTCGGTCTCCCGCGGCGCCCCCGACGTCGGCCCGCTCGTGACGGACGAGCGGCTGTTCGACATTCTCTTGACCTGCCCCTCTGTACCGCCGCCGATAGAACTGGACATGCTCTGGAAGGGTTTCCTCCAGCGCATACCCGCGGGTGGGCTGCCGGCGCGCGCGCCCCGCAGGCGCCTGCTGCCCGCCCTGACCGGCTGGGGTCGCGAGGCTCCTTCCCCGGACAGGCGGGCCCTGAGCCGCGTGGTGGTGGAGCCGGATACCGCGCGGTTGCTGGCCCACGACGGGACCCGGCAGGCACTCATCGAGGCGGCCGGGTACGCGGACGACCACCCGCTCGCGGCGGTCGCGCGGGAACGGATCCTCGCCCTGCGCGAACGATCCCCCGCACCGCGCAGGGTCGAGGACGACTCCGACCTCGGTGTCCTCTCCGACCTCGCCGACTTCGTCGACGAACTGTGCGCGTACGCCCTCGAACCTCGCCGCGACCTCCTCCGCTGGTGCGTCACCCACCACCTCGCCCCCTCCCACCGCGACCCCGCCCGCCGCGCCGCCTTCCTTCTCCACACCGACCAGCCGCCCGACATACAGGCCCGTACGGCGCGCTGGACCGCCGGGCCGGGGCTGGCGCAGATGGTGCTCGGGGCGGCCGACGGTGAGGAGCGGGCGCGGCGGGTCGACGGGCTGACCGACGCGGAGTTGACGCACCTCGCCGGGTGGCTCGACGACGAGGACCGGCTCGCGGACCTGTGGCAGCTCGTACGCGACCTCCCCCTCGCCCGCGGCCACCGGCTGGTGCCCCTCCTCGCCGCCCGCCAGGCGGCGGATACCCCTCCGGCCGACGCCACCGGACGCACCCCCCGCGACCGCCCCGACCCCCGCGACGGCGCCGCCTCCCACCCCCGCGACGCCTGGCGGCCCGGCGACGAGGCCGGGCGGCGGCTGCTGGCCCTGCTCCGCGGCATCGACCCCGGAACGCTCGCCGCCGGCCTCGCCGCCCTCGAACGCGACTGGCCCGCCGGCTACCACCTGGCCCGTATCCGCTTCCGCGGCCGGGTCAACGACCTGTCCTTCGCCCCGGACGCGCCGCTGCTCGCCGTCGCGACCAGCAACCGCGCGGCGGGCGTGATCGACCTGCACCGGGGGGAGCTGGCCGAGCGGTACGACGGATTCGCGTCGTCGGTGGGGCACTTGGCGCACCTGGGCGGCGAGGCGTTCGTCGCGGCGGAGCGGACGAGCACCGCGTTCCAGCCGTCCCGGCTGCTGCACTGCGCGGGCGGGCGGAGCCGGGTGCTGCGGGAGTTGCCGGGGGCCGTGACGTCGCTGGAGGCATGGGGGGCGGGGCGGTTCGTCGCCGGTACGCGGTCGGGGCACCTGCTGTTCGGCGGCCCGGCGGACGCGGGTGCCGGCGAGGGCGCGGACGGCGGGGTCGAGGACGGCCTACCGTTGCCGGAGCCGAGCGAGGTGTCCGTCGCCGCGTGGGGCCTGGACCCCGGTGCTGATTGGCCGCGCGCGCTGGCCGCGGACGCGTACACGGGACGGCTGGCGGTCTGCGGACGCCGGTTGCTGCTCGTCGAGTTGAACGGGGACCGGGACCGGGACCGGGGCGCGGACGCGGATGCGGCGCAGGGCACGGCGGCGGGCCCGGAATCGGTCACCGGTCCGCGCCCCGGCGCCATCCCCACCCCCCGGGTCCTCGCCAGAGGCACCCGCCCCCGCGTCACCACCCGCGCCGTCCTCGCAGGACCCGCCGCCCTCGCCGTCCACGAGCAGCGCCGCGGCGTCGTCGAGGTGCTCCGGCCGGAGGTCGGGGCGCTGCCGTCGGCCGGGTCCGTCGACGGCGTCACGGCGATGACCGCGCTGCCGGGCCGCGGGCAGCTCGCGATCGTGGACGACGACTGGCGGCTGCGCCTGCTCGACGCCGCCACCCTCGCGCCCCGCCCCGGCGTGATGCCGGAGCCCCCGGCTTCGCCCAGCCGGTACATGCTCGGGCCCGTGACCAGCCTGCACGCCTCCCCCGACGGCGGGTTGCTCGCCGCGGGGTACGCGGGCGGCATCACCGACCTGTACGACCTGCGCCACGCGGAGATCCCCTCCCTCGCCACCCGCCCGCTCGCCTACGCGCGACCCGCCCATGTCGACGCCCTGCTCGCCGCCCTCGACGCGCCGGGGCTGACGCGGCCGGTGCGCGAGGTGCTGCGGTTGCTGCTGGCGCAAGTGTCGTACCGCTGCCCGCGGGACGGCGACGCGGCGACACTGAGCACGGGCGGCTACGACATCGCGCTGTGACGGCGAACCCACCGCGCCCCGCCACCGCCACCACCCGGACTCCGCCGAACACCGCCGCACCACCCCGAGAGGAGCCGCCCGTGCGACCGGACGAAGTCGTACCCCTGGGACGTACCGACGTCTCCGTCACCCGCCTCGGCCTCGGACTCGCCTCCATCGGCGGCCTGTTCGCACCCGTCTCCGACGCGGACGCCGCGCGCACCGTCGACGCCGCCTGGGACGCCGGCGTCCGGCTCTTCGACACCGCGCCCGTCTACGGGTACGGGCTCTCCGAACGCCGCGCCGGCGCCGCGCTCGCGCCCCGCCCGCGCGGGGCGTACGCGCTGTGCACGAAGGTCGGCCGGCTCATCGTGCCCGGCGGCACCGACACGCAGCCGATCTGGGCCGACCCGCCGCCCGGCGTCGGGCCGCGGCGGGACTACTCGTACCGCGGTGTCATGCGCTCTGTCGAGGACAGCCTGGGGCGGCTCGGGCTGGACCGGATCGACGTGCTGCACGTCCACGACCCGGACGAGGACTTCCCCGTCGCCGTCACCGACGCCTACCGGGCGCTGACGGAACTCCGCGCGCGCGGCACGGTCGGCGCGGTGTCGATCGGCGTCAACCACGCGCCGGTGGCGGCGCGTTACCTCCGCGAGGCGGCGGCGCCGGGGCCGGACTGCGTGATGCTCGCGGGCCGGTACAACCTGCTGGACCACACGGGGCTCGACGAGCTGCTGCCGCTGTGCGCGGCGCGCGGGGTCGCGGTGCTGGCGGCGGGCGTCTACCAGTCCGGCCTGCTCACGGACCCCCGCCCGGACGCCCCCCACGGCTACGCGACGATCCCCGCCGCCCTCGCCGAGCGCGTCACGGCTTGGCGCACCCTCTGCGACCGCCACGGCGTGCCCCCGACGGCGGCCGCGCTCGCCTTCCCGTTCGGGCACCCGGCGGTGACGGGCGTGGTGGTCGGCGCCCGCACGCCGGCGGAGGTGGCCGGCACGGCGACCGCGTTCACCCACCCGATCCCGGAAGCCCTCTGGACCACGGCCAGGTCCACGGGCCTGCTGCCCCCGCACGTCCCCACACCCGGGGGCTGAAAGGGACGCGCGAGCCGGGTTCGAAACTCGGACCAATCCGCGGCCGGGGCGGCGTCGAATGGGGGGTGTGAGGAGCCCACTGCGATCCGATGCCCGCCGCGCCCGGCGCACCGCCGCGCGCACCGCCGCCGGCCGCACCGCCGCCGCGCCGGTCCGCCCCGCGCGTACCACCGCGGTGCTTGCCGCCGCCGGGGTGTGCGGGCTGGTCGCCGCCGGGGCGGCGTTGGGGGTCGCCGAGTCGGCGGCCGTCGGGGTGCGGGTCGAGGCGGCGCCGTTGAACGCCGTGGGGGCGGCCGTCGTCGACGCGACACCGGCCGCCGTCAAGGACTGGGCGATCCGGAACTTCGGCGAGGACGACAAGCTCGTCCTCAAGTCGGGCGTGCTCGTGCTGCTGACGCTCTTCGCCCTGGCGCTCGGCGCGCTGACGCTGCGGATGCGGCGCACCGGATCGGCCGGCGTGCTCGCCTTCGGCGTCCTGGGCGCCGCCGCCGCGCTGAGCCGGCCCGGGCTGGGCGCCGGGCCCGCGGACGCGCTGCCGTCGGCGGCCGGGGCGGTGGTGGGCGCGGGGGTCCTCTACGGGCTGTCCGGACTCCTTCGTCCTCCCGGTGGCGAGCGGCATCCACCGAGTGCTCCCGGGCAGTCGGATGCATCCGACACGGACGGCGCGGACGGCGCGGACGGCCCGGACGCCGCGGACGAATCCGACGACCCGGGCCGTCTGCCCGGCGCCGACGCCGCCCCCGCCTCCCCCGGCTCCGCACCCCCGCAACCCCCCTTCGACCGCCGCCGGTTCGCCCTCGCCGCCGCCACCGCCGCCGCCGCGTCCGGCGGGGCCTGGGTGCTCGGGCGGGAGTTGCGTGCCGGGCGGGCCGCCGAGGCGGTGGCCTCGCGGGACCGGCTCCGGCTGCCCGAGCCCGCGTCCGCCGCGCCACCGGTGCCGCCCGGTGCCGACCTCGGCATCGACGGCGTCCCCCCGTTCCTCACCCCCAGCGGCGACTTCTACCGCGTCGACACCGCCCTCGTCGTCCCCCGGGTCGACGCCGCGTCCTGGCGCCTGCGCATCCACGGCGACGGCGTCCCCCGCGAACTCTCCCTCCGCTTCGCCGACCTGCTCCGCCGCGACCTGATCGAGCGGCACGTCACCCTCACCTGCGTCTCCAACGAGGTCGGCGGCTCGTACGTCGGCAACGCCCGCTGGATCGGCGTCCCCCTGGCGCCCCTCCTGCGCGAGGCCGGCGTCCGGCCGCCCTCGCGCGGCGGCCCCGCGGACCAGCTCGTCGCCCGCTCCGTGGAGGGCATGACCATCGGCACCCCCGTCGAAACGGTCATGGACGGCCGCGACGCCATGCTCGCGGTGGGCATGAACGGCGAGCCGCTGCCCTTCGACCACGGCTTCCCCGTACGCATGCTGGTGCCCGGCCTCTACGGCTACGTCTCCGCCTGCAAGTGGCTGACCGAGCTGGAGCTGACCACCTTCGACGCCTACGACCCGTACTGGGTCCGGCGCGACTGGGCCGCCCGGGCGCCGATCAAGACCCAGTCCCGTATCGACACCCCCCGGCCCCTGGCCACCGTCGAGGCCGGGCGGGTACCGGTCGCCGGCGTCGCGTGGGCGCAGCACCGCGGCGTCGAGCGCGTCGAGGTCCGGGTCGACGGCGGCCCGTGGCGGCGGGCCCGGCTCGCGGCCGAGGACAGCGTCGACACCTGGCGCCAGTGGGTGTGGACGTGGGACGCGGAACCCGGCTCCCACACCCTCCAGGTACGTGCCACCGACCGCGGCGGCGACGTGCAGACCGCCGCCCGCGCGCCGGTCCTGCCCGACGGCGCCACCGGCAGGCACTCGGTGGTGGTCGACGTCGTCTGACCCGCCCCCGCGCGCCTGCACGCGCCCCCGACCCTCAACCCCGCACCACATCAACCCTCAAGGAGATCGATTCACCATGCGCGCTTTCACCCGCACCACCCCCACCACCCGCACCCGTCGCGTCGCCGTCGCCCTCACCGCCGCCGCCGTACTCCCGCTGTCCCTCGCCGCCTGCGGCGACGACGGCGACAACGGCGACGGCAAGGACAAGTCCGCGAGCGACAGCGCGTCCCGGTCCGAGAAGTCCGACGACGCCGCCGAGAGCCCCGCCGGCTCCTCCGGGCCCTTCGGCCCCGCCTGCGCGGCCGTCCCCCAGGACGGCGCCGGCAGCTTCGACGGCATGGCCCAGGACCCCGTGGCCACCGCCGCGTCGAACAACCCGGAGCTGTCGACCCTCGTCACCGCGGTCAAGAAGGCCGGCCTCGTGGACACCCTCAACAGCGCCCAGGACATCACCGTCTTCGCGCCCACGAACGACGCCTTCGCCGCGATCCCCCAGAAGGACCTGGACGCCGTGCTGGCCGACAAGGAGAAGCTCACCGAGATCCTCACGTACCACGTGGTGGGCCAGAAGCTCACGCCCGAGCAGCTCCGCAGCGGCACGTACCCCACGCTGCAGAAGAGCGAGCTGACCACCGCCGGGTCCGGCGAGGACTACACCGTCAACGACTCCTCGAAGGTCGTCTGCGGCAACGTGCCCACGGCGAACGCCACCGTCTACCTCGTGGACACCGTCCTGATGCCGAAGTGAGCACATGACGCGCTTCGTACGTGAGCAGATGAGCAAGTGAGCACGCTGCCGAAGGAGTCCCGAAGGAGTCCCGTGCGATCAACCGACGTAGCCGGGGTGCCGGCGTCGCCAGAACCGGGCGAGAGCACCGCGGAGGAGCTGTTGTCCCGGGTCGCACGGGGCGACCGCGAGGCGTTCAGCGACGTGTACGACGCGCTGAGCGGGCCCGTGCTCGGGCTGGTGCGCTCCGTGGTCCGCGATCCGGCGCAGTCCGAGGAGGTGATGCAGGACGTGATGGTCGAGGTGTGGCGCACCGCGGCGCGGTTCCGGCCGGAGCGCGGCAGCGCGCGGAGCTGGGTGCTCACGCTCGCGCACCGGCGGGCGGTGGACCGGGTGCGGTCGGCGCAGGCCGCGGCGGAGCGGGAGCAGAAGGCGGCGCTGCTGGCGCGGACTCCGGCGTTCGACGAGGTGAGCGAGCAGGTGGAGGGGCGGCTCGAACGGGTGCAGGTGCGCCGTTGCCTGCGGATGCTCACGGAGTTGCAGCGGGAGGCGGTGACGCTGGCGTACTACCGCGGACTGACGTACCGGGAGGTCGCCGGGCTGCTGTCGCTGCCGCTGGGGACGGTCAAGACGCGGCTGCGCGACGGGCTGATCCGGCTGCGGGACTGCCTGGGGGTGGGGACGTGACGGGGGCCGGCGCCGGCGCCGACCACGCGCTCGGTGCGGCGCACTCCGCCCACACCGCCACCGGGGCGTACGTCCTGCACGCGCTGCCGCCGCCGGAACGGGCCCTCTTCGAGGAGCACATGGCGCTCTGCGAGGCGTGCGCGGTGGAGGTACGGGAGCTGGCGGAGACCGCGGCCCGGCTGGGCACGGCGGTCGCCGCGCGGCCGGCGCCGGGGCTGAAGACGGAGGTGCTTCGGCGGATCGAGACCGTACGGCAGGAGCCGCCGTCCGTCGACGGCGGCCGGGCGGCGGACGCCGGTGGCGGCGCGCCGCGGGTACGGCGCCGCCGGGGCGCCGCCGTCCGGGGGGCCGGGCGCTGGTCGCTGGCGGCGTGCCTCGCGGCGGCGGCCGGGCTCGGCGGGGTCGCCGTGTGGCAGCAGCAGGAGGCCGAGGACGCGCGGTCGGCGGCGCGGGAGGCGGAGCGGAGCTCCGCCGAGGTGACCGCGGTGCTGGCGGCCCCGGACGCGAAGGCCGCCTCCGGGCGGCTGAGCGGGGACGCGACGGGCACGGTGGTCGTGTCCCGGGAGCGGGACCGGGCGGTGTTCGTTGCGGCGGGTCTGCCGGAGTTGCCGGAGGGCCGGGTGTATCAACTCTGGTTCGCGGACGAGGGGGACGGTGCGGGTGGCGGTGGCGGCGAGGAGATGCGGCCGGCGGGGCTGCTCGACGGCGACGGCGGCGCGGTGCTCATGGACGGCCGGGTGGCGGACGCCTCCGGCATGGGCGTCACGGTCGAACCGACCGGCGGCTCCGCACGCCCCACCACGAAGCCGATCGCGGCGATGAAGCTGCCGGCGTGAGCACGGACCGCGCGTCCGCGCGTCCGCGCGGGCACGGTCACGGGCCGCGCGGACACGCGGGCGCGGGCACGAGTCCGCCCGTCCGCGCAGGCGCGGGTACGGGCCGCGCAGACGCACATGCTTCCGGTACGGGCCGCGCGGACACACGAGCGGGGGCGCGGGCCCGAGGCCGCGCGTCCGCGCAGGCGCCGGCACACAGGCACCGGCCCCGCGGACACGCGGACACGCGGACACGCGGACACGCGGACACGCGGACACGCGGGCCTCGCAGGCACGCGGGCCTCGCGGACGCACACCCGCTGCCCGCCTGAGCGCGTCGCCGGCGGGGCCCCCACGGCCCCGCCGGCGGCGTTCCGTCCGCCCGCTCAGCCCGTCCCCGCCTCCGCCGTCGCCTCCTCGCCCCGCCTCCGCTCCGCGGCGGTACGCCCCTCCACCGCCGACGGCCGCAGCCGGTGCATCACCGCCACCACTGCCAGCGTCAGCACCAGCAACCCCGTCCAGATCACCCACTGATCGGGCCACACCTCCGGCGACGCCCCGTCCGGTGTGCGGCCGCCGTCCACGCCCGTGGCGACCACCGCCGCCAGGCCCGCGACCGTCGCGACCACCGCCAGGCGGCCCGCCGCGCGGGCGGTCAGCGGCAGGGGGCGGGCGCGGCGGGGGCCGCGGAGGTGGAGGTGTTCGCTGGGGCGGGCGGGGGCCAGGAGGCGCAGGAGGAGCATCGCGGCGATGGGCATCTGGAGGGCCCAGACCAGGGTGCGGAAGGTGCCGTCGTACCAGACGTTCGTGCCGTACAGCAGCGTGTGCCAGACGCTCAGCACGTAGACGACGATGATGAAGCGGTGCAGCGCGCGCCACATGCGCGAACCGGTCCGCTGGCGCAGGTAGTACGCCAGGCCCAGCGGGATCGCGAGGTAGAACGCGAGCAGGCCGATGAGGATGGCGATGCGGCCGGTGCCCGTGGTGTAGCCGCCGGGTATGAAGACCTTGACGGTGGCGTCCCACACCCGGCCGGGCCAGGTCGCCCCGCCCTCGTTGCCGCGGACCTCCTCCAGGAAGAACATCAGCGCGTGCATGAACATCAGCGCGATCGTCGTCAGGCTGGTGGTCCGGTGCAGCTTCTCCAGTCCGGCGGGCGGGAGCCACCGGGCTCTCGGGCGCGGGCCGGTGCGCAGGAGGCTGAAGACGATGGTGATCCACGCCCACAGCAGGCCGGACCAGCCGAACGCCTGGCAGAGCCAGTACATCCAGTACTTGTCGGCGTCGGCGAGCATCGGCATCACCTGGAGGGTCGCCGACGAGCCGTTGTCCACGCGGACGTAGAGCCAGACGAATATCGCGCCGGTGACGACGAGCGAGATGCCCGCGTCCACTCCGGCGGCCCGGATGTCGGCCTTCAGCCCGGTCCAGTCGAACCACCCGCCGGTGCGGCCATCTGTCCGGCCGGCCGTTCGGGGTCCGGACTTTTCGGGCAGCCCTGATCGACGAACCACTGCCATCTGTTGCCTCCTGAGTCCCGTCGACCCCGGGTGATGTGTACCCATCACCCACGAGAGATCAACGCGGATCCACGGGCTCCAGCCGCGTCCACCCCGTCCAACCCCGCTCGCGCAGCAGCTCGATGAGCCGCCGCCCCGGCGGCGCCGCCTCGAAGGCCAGCTTGTCCATCAGCTCCGCGAGCGGCGGTGCGAGGTCGACGTCGGCGACGTAGTCCTGCCCCCGTTCCGCCGTGAGGCGGGCGAGGTACGCGGCGAGGTCGTCGGCCAGGACGGTCAGGCGGGGGTCGTCGGGTGCCCAGTCGAGGGCGTGGCCGAGGGTGCGGTAGAAGTCGAGGAGTTGGGAGTCGTCGAGCTGGGACCGCTTACGGGCCAGCCACTCCGGTACGCGGTCGGGGGCGTGGGCCGCGAGGGGGATCCAGCCCTCGCGCTCGACCGCGACGATCCGCTCGTCGACGCCCAGTTCGCGCAGCCGGTCGAGGAACGCCACGACCTCCGCCGGCAGGGCGAGGCTGTCGCCGGCCGTGAGCCGGGCGATGCGGCGGCGGGTCTCCCGGCGGGCGCGGATCTCGGCCCGCAGCCGCCGGTCGATGTCCGCGACCGCCGCCGCGAACTCCGCCTCGTCGGCGCGCAGCAGCTCCCGTACCCGGGCCAGCGGGACGCCGGCCTCGGCGAGGGTGCGGATGCGGATCAGCTCGACCACGGCGGCGGCGTCGTAGCGGCGGTAGCCGGAGTGGTCCCGGTCCGGCTCGGGGAGCAGGCCCTTGGCGTGGTAGTGCCGGACCGCGCGCACCGTCACGCCCGCGTACGACGCGAGTTCGCCGATGGTCAGCATCAGGGCAGCCTAGGCCGCCGCGCGGGTGCGGTAGAGGCGGCGCGACCAGAGGTGGCCGGCCGTGCCGAGGACCGCACACCAGCCCACCGCCCAGGCCGCGTCCGCGCCGTCCGGCGAGCCGGCGAGCAGCCCCCGGAGCAGGTCCATGACCGGTGTGAACGGCTGGTGCGCGGCGAACCACCGCAGCCCCGCCGGCATCGACTCGACCGGTACGAAGCCGCTGCCCACGAACGGCAGCAGCACGAAGACCATCGGCAGGTTGCTCGCCGTCTCCGGGTCCGGGCTGGCCAGCCCCAGCGCCACCGTGAACCACGTCAGCGCGTACGACAGCAGCGCCAGCAGCCCGAGCAGCGCGGCCCAGTCGGCCGCCGACGCGGCCGTGCGCAGCCCGAGCGCGAACGCCGCCGCGCCGACCGCCGCGAGCGCCAGCGCGGTCTGGATCATCGCGGCGAGCACGTGCCCGGTGAGGACCGAGGACTTCGCGAGGGGCATGGTGCGGAACCGGTCGATGATGCCGTCGGTCATGTCGTTGGCGACGAGCACGGCGGTGCCGATGGACACGCTCGCGACCGTCATCGTGAGGATCCCGGGGGCGATGTACGTGAGGTAGTCGCCGCGGTCGCCGCCGGGGAGCCCCGCGCCCATCGTGCCGCCGAAGACGTACGTGAACAGCAGCAGGAACAGCAGCGGCTGGCCCACGAGCATGATCGTCATGGAGGGGTAGCGGGCCATGTGCCGCAGGTTGCGGCGCAGCATGGTCGCGGAGTCGCGCAGGACGTACGTGCCGGGGGCGCTCATGCCCGTACCCCCTCGGCAGCGGCGGCGCCGCCGGTCAGGGCCAGGAACACGTCGTCCAGGTCCGGCGTGTGCACCGCGAGGCCGGTGACCGACCCGTCGTCGTCGAGCCCGGCGAGCAGCCGCCGCAGCGCGCCGACGCTGCCGTCGTACGGCACGGTGACGGCCGGCGCCGCCGGGTCCGCCACCGCGCCGGGCAGCCGCCGCGCCAGCTCCGCCGCCCGCGCGGCGTCGGCGGCGTGCAGTTCGACGTGGCCGCCGGTGACGCGGCGCTTCAGCTCGGCCGCGGTGCCCTCGGCGACGAGCCGGCCGCCGTCGAGCACCCCGATGCGGTCCGCGAGCCGGTCCGCCTCCTCCAGGTACTGGGTGGTGAGGAAGACGGTGGTCCCGTCGGCGACGAGTTCGCGCACGACGTCCCACAACTCCCGGCGGCTGCGCGGGTCGAGGCCGGTGGTCGGCTCGTCGAGGAAGATCAGCCGGGGCCCGGACACCAGCGTCATCGCCAGGTCGAGGCGGCGCTTCATGCCGCCGGAGTACGTCGCGGCGCGCCGGTCGGCGGCGTCGGCGAGGCCGAAGCGCGCGAGGAGCCGCGCGGTGACGGCGGTGGCGCGGGGACCCGCGAGGTGGCCGAGGTCGGCCATGAGGCGCAGGTTCTCGCGGCCTGTGAGCAGCCCGTCGACGGCGGAGAACTGGCCGGTGACGCCGATGGCCGCGCGCACCCGGCCGGGTGCGCGGCGGATGTCGTGGCCGCCGACGCGGGCGGTGCCGGCGTCGGCGGCGAGGAGGGTGGTCAGGATGCGGACGGTGGTGGTCTTGCCGGCGCCGTTGGGGCCGAGGAGGGCGTAGACGGTGCCTGCGGGCACGGTGAGGTCGACGCCGGCGACGACCTCGCGGGCGCCGTACGCCTTGCGCAGTCCGTACGCCTCGACGGCGGGGTTCTTCGTGGTCATGCGGCCATGCTCGGAGGTTGACCCTGCGTCGGGGTCAAGCCCGCGGCCCGCGGCGGTGTCGCCCTACACTGGCGGTGCAGCCGGTTCGCCCCGTCCGCCAGGCGGTGGCGTCGCAAGAGGGAACCCGGTGGGAATCCGGGACTGCCCCGCAGCGGTGAGCGGGAACGACCGCCGTCATACGCACTGGACCCGACGGGTCCGGGAAGCGACGGCCAGTAGGCGCCCGTGCGCGCGACGACACGTCCGCGTACGGACCTGCCCGCGAGTCCGAAGACCTGCCCGCTGCCCGTGCGCGGGCCTTCCGCGCGCGGCCATCCCGGTGACCTTCGAGGGCAGGGTCGGCGCACGTGACGTACAGGACCGGCATCAGGGCACCCGCCGCGGTACCGCGGGGACATGCCGGGCTGCCTGGCGCGCGTCTCCTCCCCCTCTCCTTCCGGCGCCGGGATCTCAGGGATCCATCTCGCGAAGGAGATCTCCGTGACAGCGAAGTCCGCAGCCGCGGCCCGGGCGACCGTGTACGGCTACCCCCGGCAGGGCCACCACCGGGAGCTGAAGAAGGCGGTCGAGGGCTACTGGAAGGGGCGCGTCACCGCTGAGGAGCTGCGCGCCACCGCCGCGCAACTGCGCCGCGCCAACTGGCGGGAGCTGGCAGAGGCCGGCGTCCACGAGGTGCCGACCGGCGACTTCTCGTACTACGACCACGTGCTCGACACCACCGTCATGGTCGGCGCGGTCCCCGACCGCCACCGCGCCGCCGTCGCCGCCGACGGCCTCGACGGCTACTTCGCCATGGCCCGCGGCACGCAGGACGCCGCCCCGCTGGAGATGACGAAGTGGTTCGACACCAACTACCACTACCTGGTGCCCGAGCTGGGCCCCGACACCGTCTTCACCGCCGACTCGGCAAAGCAGACCGCCGAGCTGACCGAGGCGCTGGCGGTCGGTGCCCCCGGCCCGCGGCCCGTGCTCCTCGGCCCCGTGACCTACCTGCTGCTCGCCAAGCCCGCGCCGGGCGCGCCCGCGGGCTTCGAACCGCTGACGCTGCTGGACCGGCTGCTGCCCGTCTACGCGGAGGTGCTGGCCGACCTGCGCGCGGCCGGCGCCGCGTGGGTGCAGCTCGACGAGCCGGCGCTCGTCCAGGACCGTACGCCCGCGGAACTCGCCGCCGCCGGACGCGCCTACCGGGAACTCGGCGGCCTCGCCGACCGTCCCGCGCTGCTCGTCGCCTCGTACTTCGGCCGCCTCGGCGACGCCCTGCCCGTGCTCGCCGGGGCGCCGGTCGAGGGCCTGGCGCTGGACTTCACCGGCGCCGGTGCGGCGAACCTCGACGCACTGGCCGCCGTCGGCGGGCTGCCCGGCAAGCGGCTCGTCGCCGGCGTCGTGGACGGCCGCAACGTGTGGGCCTGCGACCTGGAACGGGCGCTGGCCACCCTCGGCACCCTCCTCGGGCTCGCCGACCGCGTCGACATCGCCGCGTCCTGCTCGCTGCTGCACGTGCCGCTCGACACCGCCGCGGAGCGGGACATCGACCCCCGGCTGCGGCACTGGCTGGCGTTCGCCCGGCAGAAGACCGCCGAGGTCGCCGTGCTCGCCCGCGGCCTGGCCCGCGGCACCGGCGCCGTCGCCGCCGAACTCGCCGCCAACCGCGCCGCCCTGGCTGCCCGCGCCGCCTCCCCGGTCACCCGCGACCCGGCCGTCCGCGCCCGTACCGCCGCCGCGAGCGCCGCCGACGCCCGCCGCCCCGCGCCGTACGCCGAGCGCGCGGCCGCCCAGCGGGCCCGGCTGGAGCTGCCGCCGCTGCCGACGACGACCATCGGCTCCTTCCCGCAGACCGCGGAGCTGCGCGCCGCCCGCGCCGACCTGCGCGCCGGGCGCATGAGCACGGCCGGCTACGAGGAGCGGATCGCGGCGGAGATCCGCGAGGTGGTGGCGTACCAGGAGGAGGCCGGACTCGACGTGCTCGTGCACGGCGAGCCCGAACGCAACGACATGGTGCAGTACTTCGCCGAGCAGCTGACCGGCTGCCTGGCCACGCGGCACGGCTGGGTGCAGTCGTACGGCACCCGCTACGTCCGCCCGCCGATCCTGGCGGGCGACATCTCCCGCCCCGAGCCGATGACGGTGCGCTGGACGACGTACGCGCAGTCGCTGACGGACCGCCCGGTCAAGGGCATGCTCACGGGCCCCGTCACGATGCTGGCGTGGTCGTTCGTCCGCGACGACCAGCCGCGCGCCGAGACCGCCCGGCAGGTGGCGCTCGCGCTGCGCGACGAGGTCGCCGACCTGGAGGCCGCGGGCACGGCGGTGATCCAGGTCGACGAGCCGGCGCTGCGCGAGACGCTGCCGCTGCGCGCCGCGGACCGGCCGGCGTATCTGGCGTGGGCGACCGGGGCGTTCCGGCTGACGACGGGCGTCGCGCGCGCGGACACGCAGATCCACACGCACATGTGCTACGCGGAGTTCGGCGACATCGTCGCGGCGATCGACGACCTCGACGCGGACGTCATCAGCCTGGAGGCGGCGCGCTCCCACATGCAGGTGGCGTACGAACTGGCCGGTCACGGCTATCCGCGGGAGGCGGGGCCCGGCGTGTACGACATCCACTCGCCGCGGGTGCCGGACCCGGCGGAGACGGTGGCGCTGCTGCGCACCGGGCTGCGGGCGATCCCGGCGGAGCGGCTGTGGGTGAACCCGGACTGCGGGCTGAAGACGCGGGGCTGGGCGGAGACGCGGGCGTCGCTGGCGAGCCTGGTGGCGGCGGCGCGGGAGCTGCGGGGGGAGCTGCCGGGGTGACGTAGCGGCACCGCGTCGGGCGTCCTCCTCCCTCACCCGCCGGCGGGTTCCGGGTCTCCCGGGCCGGCCGGCGGGTGGGCAGGCGGCGCGGGCCCGGGACCCGTGTGGCCGAGGGCGGTTCCTTCCGGGGGAGCAGCAGTGGGTGTGTTGGTCTTCGATCATGCAGCGGGCTGCCGATAGCGTCTTGGGGCGGCGTCTGTGTGGCACTGCGGTGTCCGCTGCCGTGATGCGGCACGGGACACACCCGGGTGCGTGGCGAGGCGTGACATGGGGTTGTGGAGGCAGCCGTGGCGAGGTCACGGGACGACGAGCGGCTGGCCGGGCGCCTGGCGGCCGTGGGGGCGTTGGGGTTCGTGCTGGTCGTGCCACCGCTGCTGGCGCAGTTCGACCGCATGGACCGGGTCTTCGGCGTCCCGCTTCTCTGGGCGTACCTGTACCTGGTCTGGGCGATCGTGATCGGCCTGGTCGCCATCGTCGGCGCCCGATCAAAGTAGTGCCGTGCTCCGGGCCGAGATCATCGTCGCTGTTTCGGTGGCGTACCTCGGCCTGCTCTTCGTCGTGGCCTTCTACGCCGACCGGAGGGCGGCCGCCGGCCGGAGCCTGATCAACAACGCCACGGTCTACGCCCTGTCCCTCGCGGTGTACGAAACCGCATGGGCGCTCTACGGCAACGTGGGCGGGGCCGCCGCCACCGGCGTCGGCTTCCTGGGCCTCTACCTGGGGCCCGTGCTCATGCTCGCGCTCGGCTGGCCGGTGTTGCGCAGGATCATGCGGGTCAGCCGCCGCCATCGGGTCACTTCACTGGCCGATTTCGTCTCCGCCCGCTACGGCAAGAGTGCGGTGCTGGGCGGTCTGGTCACGATCATCGCCGTGGTGGGGATCGCTCCCTACATCTCGCTCCAGCTCAAAGCGGTCTCCGACACCTTCGAGATCATTCGCCGGTATCCCGAGATCACCGCCGCCTCGGAGATGGGCCAGGTTCCGCTGCTCCAGGACACCGGGCTGTACGCGGCGCTGCTGCTCGCCGCGTTCACCATCCTCTTCGGCACCCGCCACCTGGACACCGCCGAACGCCACGAGGGTCTGGTCGCCGCGGTCGCGTTCGAGTCCGTGGTCAAGCTCGCGGCGCTCCTCGCGGTCGGGGTCTTCGTGACCTTCTGGATGTTCCGGGGGTTCGACGACCTGTTCTCCCGGGCCGCGCAGGCCGACCTCACCCAACTGTTCACCCTGCACGGGCACACCAGCTACGGCACGTGGGTCTGGGTCATCGTGCTGTCCATGCTGTCGATCGTGCTGCTGCCCCGGCAGTGGCAGGTCACCTTCGTCGAGAACGTCGACGAGAAGCACCTCAAGCGCGCGATGTGGCTGTTCCCGCTGTACCTGCTCGCGAACACCTTCTTCGTGCTTCCGCTCGCGGCCGGTGGCCTCCTACGGCTCGGCGGGGCCACCGACGCCGACACCTATGTGCTGGCCCTCCCGATCGCCGAAGGCCAGCAGGCACTCGCGCTGTTCGTCTTCATCGGCGGCCTCAGCGCGGCCACCGCCATGATCGCCGTCGAGACCATCGCGCTCAGCACCATGGTGTCCAACTCGCTCGTGATGCCGCTGCTGCTGCGCAGCAGGTCCCGGCTGGCCCGTCGAGACGATCTCTCCGGCCTGGTCCTGGGCATCCGCCGGACCACCATCGTGCTGATCCTGCTGCTCGGCTACGCGTACTTCCGGCTCGCGGGCGAGGGGCGGGCACTGACGTCGTTCGGCCTGGTGTCGTTCGCGGCCGTGGCACAGTTCGCGCCCGCGATCCTCGGCGGCCTGTTCTGGAAGGGCGGCACCCGCCTCGGTGTGCTGGTGGGTCTGGTGGCGGGGTTCGTCATGTGGGCGTACACCCTGCTGCTGCCGAGCTTCGCCGAGTCCGGGCTGCTGCCCGCCTCGTTCCTGCGCGAGGGCCCGCTCGGCATCGAGCTGCTCCGGCCGCAGCGGTTGTTCGGCCTGTCGGGAATGGACCCGGTCAGCCATGCGATGTTCTGGAGCGCGCTGGTGAACATCGGCGGGTACGTCGCTGTCTCGCTCGCCGGCCGGCCGAACGTCGCCGAGCGGGCGCAGGCGGTGCAGTTCGTCGACATCCTCGCGGAGCCGGCCAGAGAGCGGCGCTGGCAGGCCCACGCCACGGTCGGCGCGCTGCAGACGATGCTGGAGCGCTTCCTCGGGCGGGAGGGCGCCGAGCGGGCGTTGCGCGCCTACCCGGGGACGAGGCCCGACTCACCGGAGGCCGAGGCGCCCCCGGAGCTGGTCCATCACGCGGAAGCCCAGCTGTCCGGCTCTGTCGGCGCGGCGTCCGCGCGGCTCGTGGTCGACGCGGTGGTCGGCCAGGAACCGGTCCGCACCGACGAGGTGATGGAGATGATCGGCGAGGCGTCGCAGCGGGTCGAGCTGGTCCGGCGACGGCTGGAGTTCCTCTACGACGCGACCAGCAGCATCGGAACCACCCTGGACGTGATCCGTACGGCCGAGGAGTTGACCCAGGCCGCCGTTCCGGGCTTCGCCGACTACGCCACCGTCGACCTGCCCGAGGCCGTGGTGCGCGGTGACGAACCGGGGATGAACGGCGGCGGCACCGGCGGCACCGGCCCGCGGATGCAGCGCACGGCCGTCAGCGGTATCCGTGACGAAACCCCCTTCTTCCCCATCGGCGACCTGATCACCTACACGCCGTCCTCGCCACCCGCTCGCAGCATCGAGACGGGGAGGGCGATCCTGGTGCCCCGGCTGCGCGACTCCCCGGGATGGCAGGAGGTGGACCGGGTACGGGCCTCGCACATCCTGGACCACGGAGTCCACTCGCTCATCACGGCGCCGCTGCGCGCCCGCGGTGTGCTGCTGGGTGTCGTCAACTTCTGGCGCTCGGAGAAGACCGAGCCCTTCGAACAGGACGATCTCTCCCTCGCGGCCGAACTGGCCGCCCACGCCGCCGTATCCCTCGACAACGCACGCCGCTACACCCGCGAGCACGGCATGGCGGTGGCCCTCCAGCGCAGCCTGCTGCCCCGCACCCTGCCCGAACAGCACGCCGTCGAAGTCGCCTACCGCTACCTCCCCGCGCAGGAAGGCGTCGGCGGCGACTGGTTCGACGTGATCCCCCTGTCCGGCGCCCGCGTCGCCCTGGTGATGGGCGACGTCGTCGGACACGGACTGCACGCCGCCGCCACGATGGGACGGCTGCGCACCGCCGTACACAGCTTCTCCTCCCTCGATCCGCCGCCCCACGAACTCCTCGGCCACCTCGACGAACTGGTCACCCGCACCGACCAGGAAGCCGTCGCCGCCGGCGGCGAGACCAGCATCACCGGCGTCACCTGCCTGTACGCCATCTACGACTCCGTGACCCACCGCTGCGCCATCGCCAGAGCCGGCCACCCCGCCCCCGCCCTCGCACGCCCCGACGGCACCGTGGAATTCCTGGACGTGCCCTCGGGCCTCCCCCTCGGCATCGGCGGGCTGCCCTTCGAATCCGTGGAACTGCACCTGCCGGAAGGCAGCAGGCTCGTCCTGTTCACCGACGGCCTCGTCGAACGCCGCGACCAGGACATCGACACCGGACTCCGCATTCTCCGCGAGACCCTCGCACGTGCCGAGCAGACCCCCGAGGAGACCTGCGACGCCGTACTCGACGCACTCCTGCCGCCCGTTCAGAGCGACGACATCGCACTGCTCGTCGCCCGGACACGCGTCCTGGGGAGCGAACAGGTCGCGCAGTGGGACATCGAATCCGATCCCGCAGCCGTCCGCCGCGTACGCGCCGCCGTCTCCACACTCCTCGCGGAATGGGAACTGGAGACCCTCCAGGACACCACCGAGCTGATCCTCAGCGAACTGATCACCAACGCCATGCGCCACGGCGTCGGGCCCATCAAGGTACGGCTGCTGCGCGACCACACGCTCACCTGCGAGGTCTACGACCGCAGCCTCACCTCACCGCACCTGCGCTACGCCGCCACCATGGACGAAGGCGGACGGGGCCTCTTCCTCGTCGCCCAGCTCACCGCACGCTGGGGCACCCGCTACACCAAGGACGGCAAGGTCATCTGGGCCGAACAGACCACACCGGAGGCACCCGGCGACTGACCGGCCCGCAGCGGTTGGAGCCCTTCCCGGATCAGGTCAGTCCGCCCGTGATGCCGTGTTCTCAGAACTGTCGGCCCCCGGGAGCCGCAGGGCGAGGAGGGCGACGTCGTCGGTGCTGTCGGGGGCGAGGCCCGTCAGGAGTTCGTCGCAGAAGGTGTCGGGGGTCTCGCGGGCGAGAGCCGCGGCGTGCTGGCGCAGACGGGTGAGGCTCTGGTCGAGGGTCTCGCCCCGGCGTTCGATGAGACCGTCGGTGTAGAGCAGGAGGGTGGAGCGGGCCGGCAGGGGTTCGATGGCGCTGGTGCGGGCCAGGTCGGTGGTGACGCCGAGGAGGTGGCTCCGGCCCCCTTCGAGGTAGCGGGCGTCGCCGTCATGGGTGATCAAAAGGGGCGGCGGATGGCCGGCGACGGCGTAGTGGATTTCCCAGGGACCGGTGTCAGGTCCTCGGAGGACGGCAAAGACGCAGCTCGCTGTGGTCCCGGGGTAGAGGGTGTGCTGGGCGACGTCCATCCGGTGCAGGATCTTCTCGGGGGGTTCCTGGCGGTCGCTGGCGATGCCGCGGAGCATGTTGCGAAGCTGACTCATGGTGACGGCGGCTTTGAGATCGTGGCCGGTGACGTCGCCGATGATCAGCGTGGTTTGGCCGGTGGGCAGCAGGAAGCTGTCGTACCAGTCCCCGCCGACCTCGGCGGTGGCCAGCGAGGGGGAGTAGCGGGCTGCCATGCGCAGGTCATCGACTTCGGGCAGCTCGGGCAGCAGCGAACGCTGGAGACGTTCGGCGACCCGCTGCCCCTGGCGGTAGAGGCGCGCGTTGTCGATGGCGAGACCGACGCGCTGGACCAGATCGCCGATCAGGGGCAGGTCGTGCTCGGTAAGCGGAGGGTGGTCTCCCGAGCGGCTGACGATGAGTGCGCCGATGACCTCCCGTCGGGCCCGCAGCGGGGCGATGACGGCACTGGTGGCGCCCGCGGCGAAGGAGACCTGCCGCGTCTGCGATTCCTCACGGTCGTCGTGGGCGAGGTCGGTTTCCGTCAGCAGCAGCGGGCCGGCGCCGCGCAGCACGCGGACCAGGGGATCGGCAGCCGGCCCCGGAGGGAGGGGTAGGAAAGCCTGTTCCTCGTGCGGCTGGAGGCCGCTTTCAGTACGGGAGACAGAGATACGCTCGATCCTGCCCTTGCCGGCCAGCAGATCGACGGCGCACCAGTCCCCCAGCCGACGGGCCACGATCCGGGTGACCCGCCGCAGGCCCTCGCCCACCTCCAGGGTCCCGGCCAGCGCCGAGTTGATGTCGGCCAGCACCGTCAGCCGGTCCAGCGCCTGCTGCAGGATCTCATCCACGTCGTAGTCGTCCACCTTGAGGCCATTCCCCGGTTGATCACCCCGACCGCCGCCGTGACCCGAATACCGTCGCCTGGCCCATCGACTCGCCCCGCAAGGGGGAGTCGCCGACGACACCGTGTGACTGACGCTCCGTCAGCCACTCCCCTGCTCGCCAGCCGGCGGGTTCCGCGTCTCCTGGGCCAGCCGGCGGGTGAGCAGGCGGCGCGGGCCGGGGCCCGTGTCGCCGAGGACGTCGTCGCGGTTGCGCAGCAGGCAGCGTTCCAGCGACAGGCAGCCGCAGCCGATGCAGTCGCTCAGCCGGTCCCGCAGCCGCACCATCTGGTCGATCCGGATGTCGAGTTCGTCGCGCCAGGCCGCCGACAGCCGGGCCCAGTCCTCCTGCGTCGGGGTGCGCTCGTCGGGGAGCGTCCGCAGCGCCTCGGCGATCGTGCGCAGCGGGATGCCCACCCGCTGCGCGGTGCGGATGAACGCGACGCGGCGGAGCGTGTCGCGGGTGAAGCGGCGCTGGTTGCCGGCGGTGCGGCGGCTGCGGATGAGGCCCTTGCCCTCGTAGAAGTGCAGCGCCGTGACGGCGACGCCGGAGCGCGCGGCGAGCTGGCCGACCGTGAGTTCCTTCGCGTCGAAGGGCGGCTTGTCCATGGCCGTCAGCCTAGCCCTTGACCTCGATTATGGTCGAGGTTTGAGACTGGCCGCCATGACCACTACCGGCACCCCGGAGCAGCAGCACGGACAGCGGCGGCGGTGGCTCGGGCTCGCCGTGCTCGCGCTGCCCGCGCTGCTCGCCTCCCTCGAACTGACCGTCACCAACCTCGCCCTGCCCGCCATCGGCCGCGACCTCTCCGCCGGCAGCACCCAACTGCTGTGGACCGTCGACATCTACGCGTTCCTCCTCGCCGGCTCCCTCGTCACCATGGGCGTCGTCGGCGACCGCATCGGCCGCCGCCGGCTGCTGCTGTACGGGGCCGCCGGCTACGGCGCCGCCTCGCTGCTCGCCGCGTACTCCGTGAACGCGGAGATGCTCATCGCCGCCCGCGCCCTCATGGGCGTCGCCGGCGCCACCCTCATGCCGTCGACGCTCGCGCTCGCGGCGGCGCTGTTCCCCGGGCCGCGGGAGCGGACGACGGCCATCGGCGTCATCGTCGCCAGCGTCTCCGGCGGCACGGCGATCGGGCCGCTGGTGGGCGGGTGGCTGCTGGAGCGGTTCTGGTGGGGCTCGGCGTTCCTGCTCGGTGTGCCCGTGATGGCGGTGCTGCTGGTGCTGCTGCCCGTGCTGCTGCCGGAGTCGCGCGGCCCGGCGGGGCGGCGGGTGGACGTGCTCAGCTCGCTGCTGTCGCTGGCCGCGGTGCTGCCGGTGGTGTACGGGCTGAAGCAGATCGCCGCCGAGGGCGCCGGCGCGGTGCCGGTCGCGGCGGTGGCGGCGGGGGTGCTGGTGGCGGTGGCGTTCGTCCGCCGGCAGCGGGCGCTCGCCGACCCGTTCGTGGACTTGCGCCTCTTCGCCGACCGTACGCTCGCCACGGCCGCGGCGACGCTGGCCGCCGGGATCTTCGTGCTGTGGGGCTCCAACTACGCGCTCGCGCTGTACCTCCAGCTCGTCGAGGGGCTGTCGCCGCTGGACGCGGGGCTGTGGACGGCGCCTTCGGCGCTCGGCGTGATCGCCGGCTCGATGCTGGCGCCGCGGCTGGCCCGCACCTACGAGCCCGCGCGGATCATCGCCGTCGGGCTCGGGCTCTCGGCCGTCGGGTACGGGGTGCTGACGCAGGCCGGCGGCGAGCACGCGCTGCCGGTGCTCGTCACCGGTGCGGTGATCGTGTCGGCGGGGCTGGGGCCGATGATGGCGCTGGCCACCGACATGGTCGTCGGCGCGGCCCCGCCGGAGCGGCAGGGCGCGGCGGCGGCGATCTCCTCCACGGCGCCGCAGTTGGGCGGTGCGCTGGGCATCGCGCTGCTGGGCAGCGTGATCACGGCGGTCTACCGGGACCGGACGGGCGGCGCCGCGCCCGAGGGCGTACCGGCCGGGGCGGCGGGGGCGTTCGAGGACGACCTGAGCGCGGCGGTCACGGCGGCGGAGCGGCTGCCGGGGCCGGTGGCGGACGAGCTGCTGGGCGCGGCGCGGGGGGCGTTCGAGTCGGGGTTCCAGGTGGCGGCGGGGGTGTGCGCGGCGCTGACGGTGGCGACGGCGGTGCTGGTGGCGCTGGTCGGCGTACGGGGAAAGCGGCACGTGAACCAATAGCCATTTGTTACGCTTTCGGCCCGCCACGCGCTGTCACACCGCGCGGAGCGCGCGACCCGGGGGCCGCATTTTCCACACCGTACGGAGGACACCGTGATCGCCGACGACCACGCAACCGATGCCCCCCGCGCCACCCCCGAGCCCACCGGAGTACTCCGGCCCACCGCCGAGGGCCACGACCTCGTGCTCACCCGCACGTTCGGCGCCCCCGCCGCCGACGTCTGGTCCTGGCTCACCGAACCCGAGCGCACCGTCCGCTGGTTCGGCCAGTGGGAGGGCGACGCCGCGCCCGGCCGCACGGTCCGGGTCCAGATGGCGTACGAGGACGGGGCGCCCTGGTCCGACCTGCGGGTCGACGTCTGCGAACCGCCGCGGCGGCTCGCCGTGTCCATGGTCGACGAGTCGGGCGACTGGCGCATGGAGGCGCTGCTCGCGGACGCCGAGGGCGGCGGGACGCGGCTGGAGCTGATCCACCACCTCACCACCATCGCGGGGGTCGGCGAGGTCGGCCCCGGCTGGGAGTACTACCTCGACCTGCTCGTCGCCGCGCGCGACGGCGCCGCGGACACCGCGGCGCCGTCGTTCGACGACTACTACCCGGCGCAGCGGGACTACTTCACCTCGCTGGCCTGACCGCGGCCGCGGCCGGCTCGTCGGCGCCCTGCCCGGATTCCCGCGGGTAGAAGGGCAGGTCGATGTGGACGCGGTCGGCCGCCGCCAGGATCGCGGCGGCGTCGTCCACCGGCGGGCGGATGTACCCGTTGATCTGCTCCTTCACGAACCCGCCGTCCGCCCCCGTCGCCATCACCTTGCGGTCCCAGCCCCGGGTGAACACCCCGCCCGCGCCGCCGAGATACAGGCAGGTGACGTACGGGGCGGGGGTGAACGGCCGCAGCGGTACGCCCAGCAGGTCCGCCGCCGCGTTGTACCCCGCGACCTTGCCCAGCGGCGTCGCGTGCTGGCACGCCTGCATGACGGTGTGCTCCGGGTCGTACCGCGCGGCGGCCGTGTCGCCGGCCGCGAACACCTCCGGCCGCGCCCGCAGCCACTCGTCCACCGGCACCCGGCCGAGGTGGTCGAGGTCGCCGGGGTCGGCCACGAGCTGCCGCGTCAGCCCCTCGGCCCGGATCCCGATCGACCACACCACGGCGTCCGCGTCGACGCGTTCGCCGCCGGAGAGCACCGCGTACCCGTCGCCGACCTCCGTCACCGTCGTGCCGAGCCGCCGCTCGACGCCCAGTTCGTCCAGCGCCGCCTCGATCGCGGCCCGCGGCCCCGGGCCGAGCGGCGCGCCGACCACCTCCGCGGTGTCCACCAGCAGCACCCGGCCGCGGCCCGCCAGCTCCGCCGCCGCCTCCAGGCCGACGAACCCGGCGCCGACGACCACGGCGGCGTAGCCGTCCCGGCCGCGCAGGTGGCCGGTGAGGCGGCGGGCCCCGTCGAGGGTGTCGATGTCGAAGAGGCGCTCGGCGCCGGGCAGGTCCGCGGGCGGCACGAGCCGGCTGCCGGACGCCAGCACCAGCCGGTCGTAGCCGATCTCCGCCCCGTCCGCCACGACCACGCGGCGCTCGGCGTCGATGGCGCCGACCGTCGCCCGTACGTGCCCGACGCCGATCGGGCCCAGGATCCGGTCCAGCGCCACCGTCGCGCGGTCCGGCTCCGGCTCGTACAGCCGCGGGCGCAGCACCAGGCGGTCGTTCGGCGCGATGAGCGTGATGCGCAGGTCCGCGTCCCCGCGCGCGAGCGCGGCGCCCGCCGCGCTCCATACGCCGGCGAAGCCCCCGCCGATGATCACGACATGGTTCATCGTGTGGTCCTTCCTCAGCTTGCTCGGTACGGACCCTCTCGGGGCGAGGATCCGCAGGGAGACAAGACGGGGGCGTCAGATGTGACCGAGGGCGGCGAGGGGGCCGAGCTTGTCGGGGTTGGCGAGCCGGCGGACCGCGGTCAGGCGGCCGTCCGCGACGTCCACGGTGTCCAGCCAGACGGGCACGCCGCCGCGGTACGCGGCGAGCGCGGGCTGCCCGCCCACCTCGACGAGGCGGACGGTGTCGGGGCGGGCGTTGCGTACCGAACGGACCGCGAGCACCGCGATCGTCTCCGGCCCGCGCACCGGCCGGCGGGCCGCGACCGCCTTGCCGCCGCCGTCGCCGACGTACACGGCGTCGGGGTGCAGCAACTCGACCAGCCCGGCGATGTCCCCGGCCTCGGCGGCGGCCTTGAACGCCCTGAGCACCCGCTCGGTCTCCGCCCGGGAGGCCCGCGGCCGCTCCCCGTCCGCCCGCACCCGGGTGCGCGCCCGGGAGGCGAGCTTGCGGGCGGCGGCGGGGGTGGCGCCCAGCACGTCGGCGACGCCGGCGAAGGGGAAGTCGAAGACGTCGTGCAGCACGAACGCGACCCGCTCGGCGGGCGTCAGCCGCTCCATCAGCACGAGCATCGCGGTGCCGACCGACTCGTCCACGAGCACCGGCGCGGCGGCGTCCGGCCCGGTCGGCAGCGGCTCGGGCAGCCAGGGGCCGACGTAGGTCTCGCGCCGGACGCGGGCGGACTTCAGCACGTTGTACGAGGTCCGCGCGGCAACCGTCACCAGCCAGGCGCGCAGGTCCCGGACGCCGGACAGGTCGGCGGCGGCGGCGCGCAGCCAGACGTCCTGCGTCACGTCCTCGGCCTCCGCGACGCTGCCGAGGATGCGGTACGCGGCGCCGAAGACGGCGGGGCGGTGCGCGGCCCAGTCCGTCTCGCCGAGCGCACGGGTGGGCTCCACGGGGGCACGGCCTCCTCACACCTGCGACGGAACTGCAGTGTAAACAGGCAGGTGGAGGGGGGTGGCGTGCAGGTACGGGCGGCCGGGCCGGCCCCCGGCGGGTCCCGTCAGTCCTCCGACTGCCGTTCCGGCAGCGGCTGGTGGCCCGCGGGGCCCGGCTCCCGGCCCTCCGGCGGGTAGTCGCAGTCGAGGCCGGAGACCTCGTAGTCGTCGCCCTCGTTCTGCTCCTGGTCGACGACCACCGCCGCGGTGCACGCACGGCCGTGCTCGTCGGTGAACGTCACCACCTCGCTGTAGTCGGTCGGCTGGCCGCAGCCCGCGAGCACCAGCACCGCCGCGGCCGCCGCCAGACCCGCGCCGATCCCCCACCGTCGCCTCATGGCTCCCCCTTCGTCGCGCCCGCTCTCCGCTGTGCGGGCGGGTCGACGGTGGAATGCCCGTCCGGTCGCGGTCTCACGCGCAGGGGGCGCGGGGAAGGCCGGAAGTTGGCCGGCCGGACGCGGCCAGGACGCCCCCCGTTGGCCCGCCCGTCGCCCCCGGCCCGCCCGTCGGCCCCCGCCCCGGCCGTCGCCCTCGCCGCCGCCCGTAGCCCCCGGCCCGCCCCCGGCCGGGCCTCGATACGGCCCGTCAGCCCCGCTCGGGTTCCGCCGCCGCCAGCCCGCCGGCGATCAGCTCCGTGACGCGGACGAACCCGTCGGTCCCGTACCCCAGCCCGATGACCCGCTGCGCCTGCCCCGCCGCCGCCCGCATCACCCCGGCGTCGACGCCGTGGCTCTCGGAGGTGGCGATGATGTGCTTCATCGACGACGCGGACGACGTGATCGGGTTGCTCGTACCGGAGTAGTCCCCCTCGGCAACCGCCTGCGACATCTCCTCGATGGCCTCCGGCAGGATCGCGCCGATGCCCTTCGCGAACGGTGCCAGCTCGCCCGGGGTGACCCCCTCGGCCCGGGCCACGGCCAGGGCGTGGGCGCAGCCGGCCATCGTGGTCCAGAAGATGTCGAGCAGCGCCACGTCGTACGCGGCGGCCCGGCCGTGGTCCTCGCCGAGGTGGGTGTGGGCGCCGCCCAGCGCGGAGAGCACCGACTGCTGCTCGTCGTAGAGGTCCTTCGGGCCGCTGTAGATGAACACCCCGTCCGGCGTGCCGATGGTGGTGACCGGGGTCATGATCGAGCCGTCCAGGTAGCGCACCCCGTGGTCCGCCGCCCAGGCGGCGGCGTCGCGGGCCCGCGTGGGGGTGTCGGCGCTCAGGTTCGCGACCGTACGTCCCTTGAGCGCTTCGGCGACGCCCGGGCGCCGCAGCACCGCGTCGGCGGCGTCGTAGTCGACGACGCATACGACGGTCAGCTCGCTCGCGGCCACCGCCTCCGCGGCCGACGCCGCGCGCAGCGCGCCCCGCCCGACCAGCTCGGTGTCCCGGCCCGGGGTCCGGTTCCAGACCGTGGTGCGTACCCCCGCGGCGACGAAGGCCCCGGCCAGGGCCCGTCCCATCGGGCCCAGACCGAGGACCGTGACAGCAAGGTTTGCGGACATGACTAACCTCCATAAGTGAAGACAGTGGAAAAGAGACACGTGGTGACCATGGGGGTGCCATGACGCGCAAGCTCGCTCAGAACACGAACGTCTGCGGGGTGACCGCCGCGATCGCCGTCATCGACGGCAAGTGGAAGACGGCTCTGCTCTGGCTGCTGGAGACCGGCCCCCGGCGCCCCGGGGAACTCCTCCGCCTGCTGCCCGGCCTCAGCGAGAAGGTGCTGACGCAGGCGCTGCGCGAGATGGAGGGCGACGGCCTGGTGCACCGCGAGGTGCACGAAGGGCTGCCGTTGAAGACGGTCTACTCCCTCACCGACTTCGGCCGCGACCTCTCCGTGGCGCTGACCCCGCTCTCCGACTGGGGCCACCGCCGTCTGGACAACCTCACCGGAGCCTCCCCGGCTCCCTGACCACCTCCGTGCTCCGCCTCTGCCTCCAGCCTCGCCGCTGGGTGGCGGCGTGCCAAGTACCCACAAAAAGGTGGGTACGGCCGGACGGCGGCGGGGAGGTCCCCGCGGTCTGCCGCGGGGGCGCCGGCCGTCCTGGCGCCCCCGCGGGACCGGGGGGTGCGTCAGTCGATGCGGACCGGGCCCTGCTTGGCGCCCTGACCCGCGAAGTTGCATATCGACGGAGCCATCACGTGCGCCGCGCTGGACCAGCCTGCGCACTGGTAGCTGGAGTGGCCGTACCAGTCGTGGCCGAACTCGTGCGCCGCGAGCAGCGCGTCGTCGTTCACGCCGCCCAGGAACAGCGCGATGCGCTGGCCCTGACCCCAATTGCAGCCGACGATGTTGCCGCCGCCACCGCAGTCGGTGATGTAGCTGTTGCGGCACTCCACGGGGGTGTCGCTGCCGCTGGTCTGGTTCAGGTTCGCCCAGGCCGCGGCGCCCTGGCCGATGACGCCGGCGGCGCCGCTGCAGGACGAGGTGAGGTGGTAGGCGCGGTCGGTCGGGACCGGCCAGGCCTGGGCGCCGAAGTCGCCGCCCTTCGGGCTCTGGGCCGCCAGCGCCTCGAACTCCTCGGCGGTGATGCCGTGCCCCTCGCCCAGCTTGCCGGTCGCGTGGTCGGCGTGGTCGTGCGCCTCGACGGCGGCGGTACGGGCCTCGGGCGCGGGCGCCGCCTGCGCGCCCGGGCCGACGACCGCGGCGGCCATGGCCGCGACGCCTACGAGTACGGATCTCAGGAGTACCTTGCTCCGCATGGAGTGCTCCTCGGTTGGTGGGGGATGGGGCGGCACGCCGCCCGTTCTCACAGATCGCATGTCTGCGGACCGAGAACAATCCGGGAAACGGTAGGTAGGGACCACGTATTAATTGCCCGCGTGCTGCTCCCCCGCCCCGCCCGCCGCCCGGGCCACCTCCGCCACCCCGGTCGCGTCCGCCACCTCCGCCCGCGAGCCGACGTGCAGCTTCCGCAGCAGCTTCGCCACGTGCTGCTCGACGGTGCGCGGGGACAGGTACAGCACGTCGGCGATCTGCCGGTTGGTGTGGCCGAGTGCCACAAGCCGGGCGACCTCGCGTTCGCGCGGGGACAGTTGGTCGCCGTAGCCGCGGCGGCCGCGGCGGGAGGGGAGGGGGACGTTGTTGCCGCGGAGGACGCGACGGCAGCGGGCGGCGTCGCGGACGGCGCCGAGGTCGGCGAACTGCTGGGCGAGGGCGGCGAGTTCACGGGCGGGGTCGGGGTCGGGGGTGACGGGGCCGGAGGTGACGGGGCCGCCGGCAGCATCAGGGCCGGCGGCAACCGGACCGGCGGACGTGACGGGCCCCGCGGCGGTGACGGCACCGGTCGTCGGGACGGACCCGGCTGGAACGCCGTCCGCCGGCAGGCGGCAGCGGGCCGCCGCCTCGCCCGCCCGGGCCGCGGAGTACGGCTGCGGCAGCGCCCCGTACGCCCGTTGCGCCGCCGCGAAGAACCCCGCCGCCTCCGCCGGCCGCCCCCGCCCCGCCGCCACGATCCCCCGGCACGCCTCCAGCGCCGCCGCCGCCAGCGGCGCGTCCCGGCCCGCGATGCCCGCCGCCAGCTCCGCCGTGACCTCCGCCGCCGCCCGCAGCTCCCCGCCCCGTACGAGGGCCGCGACCGCCGGCGGCGCCAGGTCGCCCGCCCACGGCCAGATGTCCTTGTGCCGGATCCGCGCGAGGCCCCGCTCCGCCTCCGCCCGCGCCCGTTCCGGCTCGCCGCGGGCCGCGAGCAGCCGGGTCATGGCGCCGGCGGCGGTGGCGAGCACCGGGGCGGGCGCGTTGCGCGGGTCGGCGAGCCCGGCCGCGGCCAGTTCGGCCGCCGCCTCGTCCCACTCGCCGACCGCCGACGCCAGCAGCCCCAGCACCAGGTGCGCGTCGGCGGCGATGCTGGAGACGCCGTGCACGGCGTCGAGGGTGCGCCGGCACCGTTCCGCGAGGCCCCGCCAGCGGCCCGCGTACCACTCCAGGCGCAGCGCCGTGCCCTCCACGATGCCCTCCAGGAACGCCGCCCCGCACTCCGCCGCCAGCCGGCGCCCCTCGCCGCGGTAGCGCTGCGCCGCCTGGTAGTGGCCGAGGCAGGTGGCGGCGTCGGCGAAGTTGCCGCAGGCGCGGGCGACCTGGCGCCGGTGGGTGCCGGGCCCCGGGCCGCCGATGAGGCGTTCGGCCTCGTCCCACACCGCCGGATCGCCGAGGCTCATGCGCAGGGCCAGGTGGTTGCCGCGTACGGCGGTGCGGACCGCGGGGTCGGACTCGTGCGCCACCAGCGCCTCCGCCCGTACGATCCACGTCTCGTAGACCTGCCGCGGGTGGTCGCCCCAACTGGGCATGGCGAGCGCCGCCATGCCGCGGGCGGCGAGCGCGGGGCGGCCGTGCAGCTCCGCGACGGCGACCTCGGTGTGGGTGCGGCCCTCCTCGTAGCGGCCGGCCTGGTTGTACAGGAGGAGGCCGAGGTTGAGCCGGATCTCGCCGCGTACGCCGTCGGGTATGTGGCCGTCGCGGACGATGTCGTGCAGCAGCACGGTGGCCCGGTGGTGGGTGAGGCCGACGACGGCGTCGCGGCTGAGGTCGACGGCGATACGGGCGCACTCGGGCCGCCCGAGCCGCCCGTCGGCCAGCAGCTCCTCCAACACCCCCACGGCGAGCGCCAGGTCGCCGACCTCGCGCGCGGAGCCGGCGGCGGCCTCGGCGTAGCGCTGCCACTGGGCCAGCTCGCCGCCGTGGTGGGCGTGGTAGGCGAGCTGGATGAGGGGCTGCGGGTCCTCGGCGGCGAGGGCGCGCATGGCCTGCCGGTGGAGGCGGTGCCGGTCGGGGCCGAGGAGGCCGGCGTAGACGGCCTGCTGGGCGAGCGCGTGGCGGAAGCCGTAGCGGTCCTCGCCCCACTCGTGCAGCACCCCGGCGCGCAGCGCCTCGCGGACGGCCGCGGAGTCCGCGGGCGCGGCGGGCTGCCCGGGGGTGCCGCGTACGACGGCGGCGATCAGCGCCTCACCGGCGGGTACGCGCAGGACGGAGGCGGCGCGTACGGCGTCGGCGGCGGCGGGGGAGAGCACGCTCATGCGGTCGGCGACGGCCTCCTGGAGGCGGGTGGGCACGGGCATGCGGGCGAACGCGCCGTGCTCGGCGGCGGGGAGGGCGCGGACGACCTCCTCGACGACGAAGGGGATGCCGGCGGTGCGGCGGTGCAGCTCGTCGAGGAAGGCGGGCGAGGCATCGGGGGCACCCGAGGCGTCGGGGGCACTCGGGACGCCCGGGGGCCACGGGGGATCGGCGGACACCCCGGTCAGGGCGGTGAACATGCCGCGTACGCCGTGGACGTCCAGGGGCCGCAGGGGGATGACGACGGCGGTGGTGCCGGGCGGCTGCCGGTACGCGCGGCCCAGCGGCAGCCCGCTGCCGGGGAGGTCCTCGCGGCGGTAACTGAGCACGGCGGACAGCCCGTCGGGCGGATCGTCGACGAGGAAGCGCAGCAGGTCGCGGGTGCCGTCGTCGGTCCAGTGCAGGTCCTCGACCACCATGACGGTCTCGCCCGCGGCGTCGAGGAGGGCCCGTACGGCGCGGAACAGCCGGTGCCGCCCGGCGCGCAGGTCGCTGAGCAGCTCGGGCGCGGGCGGCAGCCGGTCGGCCAACTCCGGCAGATACGCCCGCAGGGCACCGCACACCGGGCTCAGCGCGGTGGGCAGCCCGCCGGCGAGATGCCGCAGCAGATCGAACACGGGCCCGTACGGAAACGGCTCCCGCAGCGGCCGGCACCCCCCGACCAGCACCCGCCGCCCCCGCACGGCGGGATCCCGCAGCGCCTCCCGGATCAGCCGCGTCTTCCCGATCCCGGCCTCGCCCTCGACCATCGCCACCGAGGGCGACCGCGTGAGGGCATCCACGAGCGCGCCCAACTCCCGCGCCCGCCCGATCAGCACGGGTGCTTCCGCGGGGCGCGGAACGGTCACGGTCATGAGCGCCTCCGGCCGGTGGGGTCCAGCGACACGCCGTTGCGGGGGTGTGCGGGGGCGCGTCGCGGCGGCGACAGCGTGAAGGTAAGCCTCAGTCCGCACCCCCGGCAAGACCGGCCCGTCACATCCTGCGGCTCCCGGCTGTCATAGAGGAGACGGCAACTTCACGCGCGACCGAGGGGGGACGCGGTGCGGCATCCGGAACGCTCCGGCACGCGATCCGGCGACCGCCGGCACCCCCGCACCGGGAAGAACGTGGGTGGCGTGAGCCCACCGCCGGGGCCCACGCCACCCACACCGCCCGACCCCCCGATCCCCCACGGCCCTGAGGGCCCCCAAGAACCGAGTGGCGCGGCACCTTCCCCCGGGGTGTCGTGCCACTCTCCTTCGCACGGGTCCCGCCCCGGCTCAGCCGAGGCGATCCCCACGGCGAGAAGCACGAGGACGCCGACGAGTGCGGCCACGTGGAGCACCTCGGCGAGACGCCCGCTCACGAGCCGCCCCCGCGGACCTCGACGTCCGCCCACACCCGCTTCCCCCACGGCATCGGCTCGACACCCCACGCGGCGGAGCACCCGGCGACCGCGACCAGCCCCCGCCCCGACTCGTCGCCCACGCCCGCCTGGACGAGCCGCGACATGCTCCGCGAGCGGTCGACCACCGCGACCCGGACGCGGCGGGGCCCGACCTGGGACACCCTGACGTGCACGGCATCCAGCCGCGCGTGCCGCACCGCGTTCGTCACCAACTCGCTGATGACGAGACACACGTCCGCGTTCCCGGCTTCCAGCGACCAGTCGCGGAGCGAGGTGGTGACGAGCCTGCGCGCCCTGGCCACCGAAGCCTCGGTACGCGGGAGGGTCACGCTGTAGGCCGGTGGATCCCCGGCGGTCGATTCGGGTGTCCTGCTCTCACGCGCTTCTTGCATGCGGCACAAGCTAGAGGTGGCGAAGAGTGACCGGACAGGGACGTTCTGTGCCATTCTCCGGGTCGGGTGGGACGCCGTGTCCTACCTGTCCACGTAGAGCCGGTCCGCCAGTTCGGTGATGGGGGCCGTGCGGCGAGGTTCGCGGGTGCGGATGTCGGTGACGAGTTGGCGGGTCGTGCCGTGGTACCGCATCCACTCCGGTGCGTCCCGTTCGGCGGCCAGCAGGGCGGCGGTCGCGCGGGCGTCCTGGGAGAGGTTCGCGTAGGCGAGGGCGCGGTCCACGTGGAAACGGGCGCGCCACGTGGGGGGCAGGGAGCGTACGCCCGGGATCGTGCGGGACGCGGTGACGGCCTCGTGGCTCTTGTCCATCTCCACGAGGAAGTTGACCTTCGCCACCCCCGCGTTCGTCGGCCCGAAGGGGGTCGCGTAGTCGAGCCGGTCCTCGCCGATGCGCGCGGCGGCGGCCGAGGCCGTGCGCAGGAGGTCCTCCACCCGGTCGTAGTGGTGTTCGCCCTGGCGGGCGGCGGCCGTGGCCGCGCGGAGCAGCAGGACCCCCCACAGCGACAGCTCCACGGGCCGCGACCGGAAGCCCGGGTCGATCGCGTCGGCCTGGGCGAGGGCGACGTGTTCTGCGTCCTCCAGCCGGCCCTGCCGGGTGAGGATCCACGCCAGCGTCGAGGCGCCGACGGCCTCCAGGTGCGGGTCGTCGGAGCGGCGGGCCGCGGCCGTCGCCCGTTCCATCGCGGTGAACGCGGCGTCCTCCTTGCCGAGGGCGGCCAGCGTGGTCGCCGCGACCTGGTACGCCTCGGCGAGCACCGCGCAGGCGGCGGACCCGGCGGCACCGTGGTGTACGTCCACCGCGGCGCGGGCGTCGCGGATCAACTGCGGGAGGAGCGTGCCGATCTCGCCGATGCGGCCTTCCCTGCGGATGCGTTCTGTGGACCGCAGGGCGGCCCGCAGGGCGCTCACCGTGGGCGGGTCCTCGGGCTGCGGATCCTCGCCGAGCAGATCCGACACCGGAGCCACCGCCTGCCGCAGGGCGAGCACCGAGGGCGCGTCGCCCTCGGTGTGCGCTTCGAAGGTGGTGGGCTGGCCGATGAGCGCCGAGGTCTCGACGTCGAGTGCGCGCGCCAGCTTGTTGAGCGTGGACAGCCGGGCGGAGTGGCGGCGGTTCTGCTCCAGCTTCCGCACGGTGCCGACCGACACGTCGGCCCGCTCCGCGAGGCCTTCCTGCGTCAACTCCCGCCGCGCACGCAGCCGCCCGACCCGGTCACCGATGGTCTCGCCGTACCCCATGGACACCTCCGCGAAGCGGATCCCCACCACCCACGCTACCCGCCAGCGAACGGGCCACGAGCGCACTCGCCCTCCGCGGAGGCGGCCTTCGGGCCGTAGCCGGGGTCACCTCACGTCGACGTAGTCGCCCTTGGCGGTTTCCGCCGCGGTGGTGTACGTACCGGCGAAGGAGTAGCGGTAGTAGCCGTCCGCCGTGGCCTTCGTCGTCGTCTTCAGGTTGCCCCTGCTGTCCGTCCTGACGGTCTTGAGGGTCTTGTAAGTGCCGGTTCCCTTCTTCCTGTACTGGAGCTTCACCGGCTGGTTGGTGTAGCCGCCGTACTTGAAGGTCTTCCAGTTGGCGCGGGTCAGGGCGCCCGTGACGGTGATGGCCTTGTTCTTCTTCACCGGCTCCGGCGAGGCGTTGACCTTCAGCTTGGAGTTGCGCAGGACCTTCGCCTTCGCGGCGGCGTCCTTGTCGATGTAGTCCCCGTCGTTGGCCTCGGAGTGCGCGCTGACCTTCCAGGTTCCGGCCGTGGTGTTGTCCCCGGGGTCGACGCGCGGATCCATTTCGAGCTTGTAGGTGCAGGTGGTCGTGGTGAAGCTCTCGTTCACGCACTTGCCGGCGATGTCGTCGGGCATCACCAAGCCGTAGTACTCGTAGAGGCCGTCGTCCCTGTGGATGATTCTGTTCCACATCGTCGGAAAGGTGTCTCCGACCTCGATGCCCGAGTCGTCCACGGCGGTCACCGAGATGGTGAATTTCTTCACCTCCCTGGTCCCCAGGACGATGTTCTTCCCTCCGTTGGCGACCACTTCAGTGATCTGGATGTCGCCGTCGGACGCGTCCGCCCGGGCGGTCGCCGGGATCGTGAACGCGGACAGGGCTACGGCCGCGGCGAGGCCCGCCACGGCGGTGCGGTGATGCATGAAGGCGCTTCCTCCACGGTTCAACGCCCCGGGATCGCCCCGGGGCGGAGCTGAGTGCCGACCCCGTACACGGGCGGCACCGACAAGACCCACACCGCACGGAAATGGTTGCCCTGCGATCACACTGGCGCGCCGGGCGATGAGTTTCGGGGCTGGGCGGGGTCAGATCCTTCGGGGTGCCGGGGGTTCTCGCTCTGTCCGAAGGAGAAGCATGGCAAAGCTCATCTACTCGATGATGACCTCGCTCGACGGCTACGCCGAGGCGGAGGAGGGAGGGATCGGCACCGGGGCCGAGGATCCCGAGGTGCACACCTTCGTCAACGACGTCTTCCGGCCCGTCGGCACGTACCTCTACGGGCGGCGGATGTACGAGACGATGGTCTACTGGGAGACCGCGCACGACGTGCCCGGGCAGCCGCCGCACATCATGCAGTACGCCCGCGACTGGCAGGCCGCCGAGAAGGTCGTGTACTCCACCACGCTGGAGTCGGTGTCCAGTGCGAAGACGCGGATCGAGCGGTCCTTCGACCCGGACGCGGTGCGCAGGCTCAAGGACGAGGCCGAGGCGGACCTCACCGTCGACGGGCCGAACCTCGCGGCGCAGGCGATCGCGGCCGGGCTGGTGGACGAGTACCACCTGTTCATCACGACGAGCGTGGTCGGCGGCGGCAAGCGGTTCTTTCCCGACGGGGTGCGGCTCGACCTGGAGCTGGTCGAGGAGCGGGCGTTCGACAGTGGGCTGATCTATGCGCGCTACCGGACCCGTACCGTGTAGGGACCGGCCGCAGGGGAGGCGCCAGGACGTGGACGTGTACGAGGCCGTGGACAGCCGCCGGGCCGTGCGGGCGTTCAGCGGTGAGCCGGTGCCCAGGAGGGTGCTGGAGCGCGTGCTGGCCGGGGCGACGCGGGCTCCGTCCAGCGGGAACCTCCAGCCGTGGCAGCTGTACGTCGTGACCGGCGGACCGCTGGCCGAGCTGAAGAGGCTCACGACCGCCAGGGCGCTGGCGGGCGACCCGGGTGACGAGCGCGAGTACCCGATGTACCCGGACGAGCTGACCCCGCCGTACCTGGACCGCTTCTCCGCCGCGGCCCGCCAGCGGTACGAGGCGCTGGGGATCGAGCGCGACGATCCCGACCGGCCCAGGAAGATCGCCACGCTGAACTCGGGGGCGTTCGGGGCGCCGGTCGTCCTGTTCTGCTACCTCGACCGTGCGATGGGACCCGGGCAGTGGGCCGATGCGGGAATGTACTTGCAGACGGTGATGCTGCTGCTGCGGGCCGAGGGGCTGCACAGCTGCCCGCAGGTGATGTGGACCATGTACCGCACGACCGTCAGCCGCGCGGTCGGCGCCGGGGACGATTCCGTACTGCTCTGCGGCATCTCGGTGGGCTTCGAGCAGGAAGGCGTGCCGCCGCTGCGCACCGGGCGGGCGCGGCTGACGGAAACGGTGAGCTTCATCGGCGGATGACGGCCGACCGGCTCTTCAGCGACGGGCGGTGGCGCCCCCACAATCACGGCATGAAATGGCCGCCTACGAGCGCGCGGGAGGGCTCATAGAAGCGGGCGGGATCGGCTCCAAGGACCGGTTCCCGGGGCGGGCCCGCGCGCGTCCCCGCGGCAGGCACCGTTTCATGTCAGGCTCCGGGGGACCGCTGCCCCTGGGGACTGTCAGTTTGCCATCGGGAGGCTGCGCAGTGACAGCGCAGTCGGCGGGGGTAGCGGTTTGTTGGCCGGGTCGGTGCGGAACGACTGGAGCAGATAGGCCACCAGGCGCCGGGACGCTGCACCGTCATCCGGTAGAGCGGTCACCAGACCGCAGTGTGCCAACAGGACCACGGCGAGGTCGGAAGGGCGAAAATCGGCCCGCAGCTCGCCCGATGCCTGGGCCCTCCGCACCAGGGTCGTGAAGTCCTGCTCGGCTCGTCGGCGGGACTGCGCGTGTTCCGACGTGCTTTCCGGGAAGGCCGCGACGAACGCGGCCGGGAACCCGCGTTCCTCCCGTTGCAGCGCGCAGACCGTCTCGACCAGCTGCTGGAAGCCCTGCCATGGGTCAGGGGCGGCCAGAGCCTCGGTGAGCGCCCGCGCGCAGGCCTCCATCTGCTGCGCGAACGCGCCTCTCACCAGGGCGTCCCGGGTCGGGAAATGCCGGTACAGCGTCGCCACGCCGACCCCGGCCCGTCGGGCCACGGTCGCCATCGGAGCGTCGATCCCGTGCTCCGCGAAGACCGCACGGGCGGCGACGAGGACGCGCTCCCGGTTGCGCCGGGCGTCCGCCCGCACCCCGTCCCGGGCTGTGATCCGAGAGGATTTCGCCATCAGTGTCTCTCGCTTCCGGTCCAAGTGGACGATTGCGTCCACTTAGGAGCTTACGGTCGATGCCAGATCCCCGTACGGGCCCCGGCGGCAAAGGCAGAACGATGAACGACCGCATGATGAAGGCAGTGCTCTACGACCGCTACGGCGGCCCCGATGTGCTCTACACGGGCCGCGTGCCACGTCCTGAGCCGGCCCCCGGCGAGGTCCTTGTGAAGGTGCGCGCGTTCAGCGTCAACGGCGGCGAACTGGCAGCGCGTGCCGGCCGTCTCCGCCTGCTGAGCGGCCGGAAATTCCCCAAGCGCGTCGGCTTGGACTTCACCGGCGAGGTCGCCGCCCCGGGGGCCGGAGTCACACGGTTCGCGGCCGGCGACCGCGTATGGGGGGTCTTGGGCCGCACCTCCGGGTTCGGCAGCGCCGCCGAGTACGTGACCGTGCCCGCCGAGCGGGTCGGCCGGCTCCCCGACGGCCTTGACCTGGTGGACGCCGCCGCGCTGCCGGTGGCCACCACGGCCATCACGGCGCTGCGGGACAAAGCCGGGCTGCACCCCGGCGAACGACTCCTCGTCCGGGGCGCGGCGGGCGGTGTCGGCAACGCCGCGGTCCAGCTCGGACGGGCGTACGGCGCCGAGGTCGCGGCCCTGGCCCGCGCGGCCAACCTCGACTTCGTCCGCGGGCTCGGCGCGCACAAGGCCGTCGACCACCGGACCGTGCGGCCGGCGGAACTGGGGCGCTTCGACGTGGTCCTGGACACCGCGGGGACCGACCTGCGGGCCTTCCGGCGCCTGCTGAATCCGGGCGGGCGCATGGTCACCATCGCCTTCGACCCGAAACGGCCTGCGGCGTCGCTCGGCTACCTCGCGGCCAGCACGGTCCACGGACACGGCCGGGTGCGATTCTTCAGCGGCAACCCCACGCGGGCGGACTTCGACGACCTGGCCCGGCATGTGGCCGAGGGCAAGCTGAGCCCCGCGGTGGACACGGTCTTCCCCCTGGAGGAGACGGCAGCGGCGCACCAGGCGCTGGAGGCGGGCGGTGTCCAGGGCAAGTACGTGGTCAGGGTCGCGTAGATACGCGGCCTAGTAGACGATGCTCAGGTCCGCGATGTCGGTCTCCAGTTCCGTGGCTGTGATCTCGCCCTCCTGGACCGTGAAGCGGAAGGCCAGTTGGGGGCGGCCGTTGCGGACCCAGACCAGGCCTGCGGCGCCGTCGATGAGGGCGGGGATCGGGGCCCAGGTGCGTACCGTGCAGACGCGGGTGACCGTCTCCGGGCCGCGGACCTCCGTGGTGCCGATGACCGCGTCGCCGCCGCGGCGTTCGGCGTGGGTGCCGGGCTGGCCTGCCGAGGACGGCGGGTGGGGGGTGCCGTCGTTGCGGGGGGTGTCGCCGGTGGTGGGCTTGGTGCGCGGGGGCTGCGGTGCGCTGCCGCGCTCCGGGTGGTTCGGGTGGTTCGGGTCCAGTGCCGTCAGCATCGCCTCGAAGTCGCCCCCGCGGGACGCCGCCAGGAACGCGCCCGCGATGTCCGCGCCCGTCCGCGCCGCGAAGTTCACGGCGGGCGCGGCCCCCGAAAGGCCCCTGTCGTAGCCGGCCTCGCCCGCCGGGCCCGGCCCGCGCGCGCTGCCCGCCAGCTGCCGGGTCGTCCGCGCCGCCAGCGCCGCGACCTCCTCGAACGACCCCGCGAACATGTCCTGGAGCGCGTACGCCAGCCGCTCCGGCGGCGTCAGCGTGTCGAGTACGACCAGCATGGCCACCCGTACGGAGCCGGGAAGCGCCGGGGGTTCGCCCGTGCCGGGCGATTCCACGACGGTGCCGGACCGGAGCATGTGCAGCGTGACCTGCGCGACGGTCGTACGCAGGCAGCCGTCGAGGTCCTCCGCGCCCTCGCGGCCGGCCCCCGTGGCGTCTCCGGCGGCGCGGTCGGCGCTGCCCCGCGCGCCGTCGGCGCCCGTGGCGCCCGTCGCGCGCGCACCGCGGTCCGCGCGGCTCAGCCGCGTCCAGCCGTCCCCGCCGGCCGCCTCGTCGTCGGCCGGGCCGAGGAGCCGGTAGGCAAGGGGGCGCAGGCCGGGGCGGTCGGTCTCGAAACGTTCGGCCAGCCAGTCGTGTTCGTCCATCTGGTCGAGTCCTCCCTCTGACACCTCCGTCCAGATGATGACCGTCCAGAGCCGGCTGATGTGACATCCGAAGCGAAAATGCGCCGATGGCCTGCCGTACGGGCCGGAATGTGAGATTCCGACCCGTACGACACAGGGAGCGACCTCAGGCGCCCGTGCCCCACCAGTCCTTCGCCACATACGCCGGCCGCCACTCGTCGCGGTACGCCGCGCGCACCGGCTCCGGGAGGATCGCCAGCGTCGCCGCCAGGGTCTTCTCGTCCGCGCCCTCCAGCATCCACGCCGTCAGCACCGGCCCGTCGGCGGCGCCCTTGGCGGCGTGCACGCCGCCGAAGTTCAGCAACTGCGGGGGTGTCAGCGTCCGTTCGATCAGCGGCAGCGTGACGTCCTCCTCGTGGGTGAGGTGCGCGGTGAGTTGCACGGCCAGTTCGTCGGCCAGCCCCGCGAGCTGCTCCGGGCCCCGCTCGCGGTCGGCCAGGGCGGCGTCGACCGCGTCGAGGAGAGGGTCGATCCGCGCGTGCTCGTCCTCCATCGCGTCCACGACGGCGAGGTCGTCCGGCCGGCTCGCCAGGGCGTCGCGCAGCGGGGGCCACAGGGCCTCGTCCTCGGCGGTGTGGTGGATGTGCAGGACCTTCTTGAACAGTTCCCACCCGGCCGCGGCGGCGAGGATGCGGCGCGGGTCGTCGTCGGTGCGTTGTGTCGCCTTCGCGATGTGCTCCAGGTCGCGGCGGAGCGCGTCGTGCATCACGTACATCAGCGTGAAGTCGATGGTGTCGCTCATGATCGGTTCTCCCTTGCTCACCCCTTAAGACGGAGCAGCCCCGCGGAATGTGAGCGCCGCAGGGGGGCTGGCTGTACCCCGGGGCGGGGTGCTGGGCCCATGTCCCGCCGTACGGCGGGTCCTTAGCGTCGGATGCCACCGTCCCGGCTCTGGGAGGAACCACCACCATGCCCCCGTCCACCCGCCGCAACCTCCTCCGCGCGGGCGCCGCCGCCGCTGTGGCCGCACCGGCCGCCGCGTACGCCGCCGCCCCGGCGCAGGCCGCGAGCACCGACAGCGCGACCGAGGCCGCCGCCGACTTCGGCCCCGTGACCGTACGCCCCGACGACCCCCGCTACGACTCCCTCCGCCTCCGCGGCTACAACCACCGCCACGCCTCCCGCCCCTCCCGCATCCGCCTCGTCGGCACCACCGCCGACGTCGTACGCGCCGTCGACGACGCCGTACGCACCGGGCGGCGCGTCGCCGTGCGCAGCGGCGGGCACTGCTTCGAGGACTTCGTCGACCACCCCGGCACCGACGTGGTCATCGACATGAGCGGCATGCGCGACGTCGGCTACGACCCCCGCCGCCGCGCCTTCGTCGTCGAGGCCGGCGCCACCCTCGCCGAGGCGTACCGGCGGCTCTTCCTCGGCTGGGGCGTCACCGTTCCCGGCGGCACCTGCACCGGCGTGGGCGCCGGCGGGCACGTCGCGGGCGGCGGGTACGGCGCGCTGTGCCGGCTGCACGGGCTGACGGTGGACCACCTGTACGCCGTCGAGGTCGTCGTGGTCGACCGGTCGGGCCGGGCGCGCAGCGTCGTCGCGACCCGGGAGGCGTCGGACCCCCGCCGCGACCTGTGGTGGGCGCACACCGGGGGCGGGGGCGGCAGCTTCGGCGTCGTCACCCGCTACTGGTTCCGCTCCCCGACCGGCGCAGGCGCCGGCCCGGGCGGCACCGCGGCCGACGCCGACCCCGGGGGCCTGCTCCCGCGTCCGCCCGCCACCGTCCTCACGTACTCCCTCGACTGGCGCTGGGCCGACCTCGACGAGGACGCCTTCGTCACCCTCCTGCGCAACTACGGCCGCTGGGGCGAGCGCAACTCCGCCCCCGGCTCCTCCGCCGCCGCCCTCTACGGCGAGTTCGCGATGTCCGCCTCGAAGACCGGGACGATCGGCATCTCCGGCCAGATCGCCGCGGGCGACACCGCCGCACGCCGCCTGCTGGACGACCTCCAGGGCGCGCTGACCGGCGGCCGGGGCGTACCGCGGCCCGAGCGGCGGGCCGAGACGCTGCCGTGGCTGCACGCGACGCTGCGGACCTCGGGCGCCGACGCCGTCCCCTTCACCAGCCGCATGAAGATCAAGTCGGGCTACCGCCGCCGCGGCTTCTCCGCCGCCCAACTCGGCGCCCTCCACCGGGGCCTCACGGACCCCGGCTACGACAACCCCTTCAGCACCGTGTTCATCAACACCTACGGCGGACAGGTCAACAGCGTCTCCCCCGGCGCGACCGCGATGCCGCACCGCGACTCCGTCTTCCTCGTCGGCTTCCTCACCGGCTGGATGGACGAGAAGGAGGACGAGCGGCAACTGAGGTGGACGCGCGAGCTGTACGACAAGGTATGGGCGGATTCCGGCGGCGTACCGGCGGGCGCGGACGACAGCGGGACGTTCATCAACTACCCGGACAACGACCTCGCCGACCCCGCCCTCAACACGTCCGGCACTCCCTGGCACACGCTGTACTTCGGCGAGGAGGGCTACGCCCGGCTCCAGCGCGCCAAGGAGCGCTGGGACCCGCGGAACGTCTTCCACCACGCGCTGTCCGTACGGTCACTGACATGATCGCCGCATGAAGGTACTTGTCATCGGTGCGACCGGAACGCTCGGCAGCGCTGTCGCCGACGCTCTGGAGGGCGCGTCCCATCAGGTCGTGAAGGCTTCCCGCAGCGGGCCCGTGCGGGTGGACCTGGAGGATCCCGCCACCCTGGACGGCCTCTTCGACGAGGTGCCGGACCTCGACGCGGTGGTGTGCTGTGCGGCGAGCGGGCCGCTGGTGGACCTGGCGGCGGTGACGGACGCGGAGTTCACCGCGGGGGTGCAGGGCAAGCTCCTGGGCCAGGTCGCTCTGGCCCGGCGCGCGCTGCGCCGGCTCCGGGACGGCGGCTCCGTCACCCTCACCGGCGGCACCTTCGCCGCGCCGCTGGCCGGCGGGTCGCTGGGCGCCCTGGTCAACGCCGGGCTGGAGGGGTTCGTCACCAACGCCGCCGCCGAACTGCCGCGCGGCCTGCGGATCAACCTCGTCAGCCCCGGGTGGGTCGCGGAGACGCTGGAGAGCCTCGGCATGGACCCGGCGGACGGCACGCCCGCCGCCGAGGTGGCGCGCGCGTACGTGGACGCCGTGGCGGGCACGGCGCAGGGCGTGACCGTCCGGCCGTGACGGGGGCCTCGCGGGGGCGGGGGGCCTCGCGGGGACGGGGCGGTCGGTGCCCGGCCCGTACGGACCGGGCCTGCCCGGGCTCCGCAAGATCCCCTTCATGCTGACCCGGCCCGCTTCCGTGACCGATCAGGACGTCCTGGAGGCCGTCGCCGAGCACTGGCTGCCGGCGGCGGCGCACGCGGAGCACCTCCCGTGGGGCTTCGGGGCGCACCACTGGCGGGTGTCGGGGGGCGGGACGGTGCTGTTCGCGACGCTGGACGGGCCGGCGCCGCGGCACACGGCGGAGTCGCTGGAGGCGGCATACGCGGGGGCCGCGGCGCTGGCGGCGGCCGGGCTGGAGTCGGTGTGCGCGCCGCCGCTGGCGCGGGCGGGGTCGGGGGCCGTGCCGGGGGCCGGGGCGCGGTTCACGGTGCCGTTCGGCGAAGGCGCGTTGAGCGTCACGCCGTGGGTCGCGGGCCGTACGCCCACGGAGGCCGAGGCCGCCGAGCCGGAGCACGTGGCGGAGGTCGTACGCGCCCTGCGTACCCTGCACGGCGCGGTCGTCGGGGAGCAGGACCTGCCCCTCTGGGCGCCGCGCGTCGGCCCCGGGTTCGCGGCCGGACTGCGGGCCCGCACCGCGGAGCCCTGGACGTCGGGACCGTTCGGCGAGGAGGCGCGCGCCGCCCTCGCCGCGCACGCCGAGCCCATCGCCCGCTGGACGGACCGCTACCGGCACCTCGCCGACGCCGCCCGCGCCCGCCGCGCCTCGTGGGTCCCCACGCACGGCGAGCCGCACCACGCCAACCAGCTGCTCACCCCCGCCGGGCTGCACTTCGTCGACTGGGAGTCGCTGGCCCTGGCCCCGCGCGAACGCGACTACGCCGATGTCCCCTCGGCCCTGCGGGACGGACTCGACCCGGACCCGTCGATGCTGGAGCTGTTCGCGCTGGACTGGCGGCTCTCCGAACTCGACGAGTACACCCGCTGGTTCAGCGCGCCGCACACGGGTACGGAGGACGACGCCGAGGCGCTGGCCGGCCTGTACCAGGAACTCGAGGGAGGAGTCCCCGGCGGCCCGGGGGACACTGGGGAGTAAGCTCCCGGCCTCCGTGGCAGGGGAACCGCAGGGCGACGGGCAGGCGATGACCATGGCGCACGCCGCCGGTACCGGGGCCGGGACGCTGGCCTCGGACGTCGTGTACGTGAACGGCTGGATCCCGGCGGTGGTCCTCTTCGCCGGGGTCTTCCTGTACGTCGCGGCCACGGACGGCGGGTGGAACATCGTCGTCGGCGGGGGCATCGTCGGGATATCGGCTCTGTTCGCGTTCTTCATGTGGCAGTCGCTGACGGACTACCCGCTGGCGTACCGGGACGGCGACCGGCCGGCCCTGGACGTGCAGGGCACGGGCATCTACCAGGTCTGGGGCCTGGAGCCCGGCGCCGACGTGAGCACGACCCTGGACGTGGACGGGGGGTCCGATGCCGAGAAGCTCGCCGGCAACCTGAGCGTCGGCTACGGCTGCGAGGCGGCGCACGTCCGCTGGCGTATCAGCGCGGGCGAGGCGGGCGAGGTGGGTGAGGCGGGCGGCGCCGGTGATGCGCCGTTGGCAGCCGGGACGTTCGGCGAGGGCGAGCGGCGCGGCCTCGGTGACGTGGCGCTACGGGACGGGCCCCCGGCCGTCGTGCGCGTGACCGCGTCCCGCCTGGACGACGCGACCTGCGACACGACGCTGACCTGGCGGAACGCCGGCTTCGAGGGCCCGGGACACGGCGAGTTCCGCTTCCTCTTCCCGATGCCCGCCGAGTGACCCGGGCGCGCGGCCCCGGGACACGGCCCCGGCGCGTGCCGGAAAGCGCGAACGGCGGGCCCGCCGGGGGGCGGGCCCGCCGTCCCCGGGGACGGGGCGGGGGTAGGGCGGCTCAGCTCAGCAGCTCAGCCGGTCGCCCGGGGTGACGCCGAGGATCTGCGTGAAGCGCTGGTAGTTGTTGATGCGGCTCTGGACCTGCGCGGGGTTGCCGCCGTTGCACTCCAGGGCGCCGTTGATCGAGCGGATGGACTCACCGAAGCCGGCGCCGGTGGTCATCGCCGTGTGTCCGGACATGGTGCCGGGGCCGGACTGGGTCATCCAGTACCAGAGGCCGGTCTGCCAGGCCACGGCCGGCTCGCGCTCCACCCGGTAGGGGTTGGTGAGCAGGTCGAGGCCGAGCGCGTCGCCGGCGGCCTTGTAGTTGAAGTTCCAGCTGAGCTGGATGGGTCCGCGGCCGTAGTACGCGGCCTGGCCGGCGGGGCAGCCGTAGGGCTGGGTCGCGTCGCAGTAGTGGGGGTAGTTGGCCTGGTTCTGCTCGACGATGTGGACGAGGCCGCCGGTCTCGTGGCTGACGTTGGCGAGGAAGGCGGCGGCTTCGCGGGCCTTGGTGGTGTTGTCGCCGGTGTTGGCGAAGGCCGGGTAGGACCGCATGGCGGTGGTGAGGCCGCTGTACGTGTAGAAGGAGTTCCGGTTCGGGAACATCTGGTTGAACTGGGCCTCCGTCACGAACTCCCCGGGGCCGGGCCCGGGGTCGCTCCCGCCGCAAGTGCCCTGGTCGGCCCAGACGCCCCACTGCCCGGTGGTGCCGGGGGTCTCGCCCTGCGTCCACCACTTGGCCTGCCAGTTGTGGCCGTTGTGGGAGACGACGTTGCCCTGGGTGTAGACCGAACCGCTGCTCCACGCGGCCGCGCAGGCGGCGGCGCTGGCGGTGGTGGCGGTGGCGAGGGGGACGAGCACGGCGAGGACGGCCGCGGCGGCGAGGGCGGCGACGGTGCGCCTGATCCGTCTGCCGAGTCTGCGGTGCAGGTGTACGTGCACGTGTGTGGCTGACACGTCATCACATCCTGTCAGTGGGGGTGTACGTGGCATGGTGGAGCAAAGCCCATTGGTCTGGACCTGTCAAGGTCTAGACCAACAAATACCGCGAGGATCAGCACGCCGGCCCACGGCCGGTCCACGGCCCTCACCAGCAAGGGCTTTCTATCGCGCCGGTACGCGCCGATCGAACGCCCCCCACGCACCGTTGACCCCCGCTCTGAGCAGCCGTACCTTCCTTCCGTTTGGTTTCTCAGCCGGTCCGGCAGCAGGACCGGCCGCCGTTCGCGGCGGGCCGCCGAACGCGGCCCGACCGCCGAGCCGGGAGGTACGCACGTGCCCGACGAAGCCACCCCGCCACCCGATCCCCGCCACGGCCCCTCGCGGGGTCCCAGCAGACGCAGCCTCGGCCGCGCCGCCGTCGCCGTCGCCGCCACCCCCGTCCTCGCCGGTACGTGGCAGGCGCTCACCGCCACCGCCGCCTCCGCCGCGGAGACGGACGGCGCGGCGGCCGACGGCGCGCAGGGCCGGGCCTGGACCGGCACCTGGGCCGCCGCCGAGACGACGGCACCCGCCTCGGACACCACCGCCTTCGCCGACCAGACCCTGCGCCAGGTCGTCCACACGAGCGCCGGCGGGCGCGCACTCCGTATCCGCCTCACCAACCGGTACGGCACCGAACCCCTCGTCGTCGGCGAGGTCCGCGTCGCCCGCTCGGTCCCCGGCGACGGCACCGCCGTCGTACCGGGCACCGACCGGGCGGTGCGCTTCGGCGGCCGTACGTCGGTGACGCTGGCGCCCGGCACCCGGCGGTGGAGCGACCCGGTGTCGCTGGACGTACCGACCGCGGCCGACCTCGCGGTCAGCGTGTACCTGCCGCAGGCGACGCCGGCCGACACCGTGCACAGGTCGGCGTTCCAGCGCAACTACGTCGCCGCCGGCAACGTCGCCGCGAAGCCGGCCGTCGAGCCCGTGCGCTCCGTCACCAGCTGGTACTTCCTCGCCGGCATCGCCGTCACCGGCGCCGCGCCGGGGAGCGACGCGGGGGCGGGCACCGGCTCCCGGCAGGCGATCGTCGCCTTCGGCGACTCCATCACCGACGGCTCCGCGACCACCGTGGGCGCCAACCGCCGCTGGCCCGACGTCCTCGCCCGCCGCCTCCGCGACGAGGCCGGCCGCCCCGGCACCGGCGTCCTCAACGCCGGCATCGGCGGCAACCGCCTCCTCCGCGACCCCAACCCGCCCCCGGGCTCCAACGCCGAGCGGTACGCCCCGTTCTTCGGCGAGGCCGGCATCCGCCGCTTCGCCCGCGACGTACTCGACCAGCCGGCCGCCCGGCACGTCGTCGTACTCCTCGGCATCAACGACCTCGGCCACCCCGGCCGCGACGCCCCCCGCGACGAGGAGGTCACCGCCGCCGACCTCATCAACGGCCACCGCAGCCTCATCCGCCAGGCCCACGCCCGCGGCCTGCGCATCCACGGCGCGACGGTCCTGCCGGTGGAGGGCGACGACCTCGGCTTCTACACCCCGGAGCGCGAGGAGGTCCGCCAGACGGTGAACGACTGGATCCGCACCGCCGGCGAGTACGACGGCACGGTCGACTTCGACGCGGCCACCCGCGACCCGGCCCACCCGAGCCGCCTCCTGGCCGCGTACGACAGCGGCGACGGCCTGCACCCGAACGACGCGGGCATGGAAGCCATGGCAGCCTCGATCCCCCTCCGCCTGTTCACCTGAGCGGCACGGGACAGGCAGCATCGGCATGAGCAGCACAGGGGCCGGTCCGCGGTTCGCGGGCCGGCCCCTCATGCCGTACGGGCGTACAGGCTCACGGACCTACGTCCGCGCGTGCCTGTGGATCAGTCGCGTTGGGCGTTCTCCGGGAGCTGGCGGAGCTGCATCGTGCTGGCCGTGCGGCTGCCGTAGGCGTAGTCCAGGAGCTTGGCCGCGTCGCGGTAGCGGTCGCTGGCGTTGAGGACCACGCCGATGTAGACCTTGCCGTCGCGCTTGGCGGTGAAGACCAGACAGGGCCCCGAGGGGGTGGTGGTGCCGGTCTTCATGCCGTTGGCGCCGCTGTAGGAGCCGAGGAGCTGGTTGGTGTTGTGCCAGGTGTAGGTGCGGCTGTTGCCGTTGCTCGCGGTGCCGTAGCGCACGGCCTTGGTCTTGGAGATGATCTCGCGGAACTTGTCGGAGTAGCGGTACGCGCTCCGCGCCAGCTTCGCCATGTCGCGCGGCGTCGAGTAGTTGTTCCCGGTGGCCGAGATGCCGTCGAAGGAGTCGAACTTGGTGTTCGTCATCCCGAGGAAGGCGGCCTTGTCGTTCATCTTCTTGATGAAGTTCTTCACCCGCGCCGAGCGCGTGCTGCCGGAGCCGTACGTGTCGGCCAGTGCGTACGCGGCGTCGCAGCCGGAGGGGAGCATCATCGCGTACAGCAGTGTGCCGACGCTGACCTTGTCGCCGGTCTTCAGGTCGGCGGTGCTGGCGCCCTTGTTGACGACGTAGTCGCGGTACGCCTGCTGGATGGTGACCTTTTTGTCGAGGTTCAGGTTCGGCTGGCTGAGCACCACGCGCGCGGTCATGATCTTCGTGGTGCTGGCCATCTGCCGCTTGGTGTCGGCCCCCTTGGCGAAGACCTTCTCACCCGACCGCCCGTGGATCAGGAACGCGCCCTTGGCGGAGACCGTCGGCGCGGCGGCGGTCTCCGCCGCGCTCGCCGGGGAGGCCATCGGGGCCACGGCCAGCAGGGCGCCCGCGGCGACGACGCCGGCGGTCACCTTGCGGAACCGGGTGCCCGTACGGCGCGGGCGGACGCTGTGTTCTGTTGTTGTCAAGGCAGTTGCTCCGATGCTCCGAATGTCGGTGCGCGGCGCGCGTGCGCGCGGCGCTCGCACGCTGCGCGCGGCGCCGGCGCGAGCCTCACGGCAGGCGCGGCGGCTTCGCCGCTCCCTGTCCCGACTCACGAGGGTGCCCGATGGATGTACGGCGGCGGGGTGATTTTTTCGGACGGGTGGGGCGCACGGTCCGGACGCGCACACCGGTGGCGCCCTTGTGCTTGACGCGGGCGCCCCCGGGGAATAGTTGTGTCCTCAACTACTCTTCGCGGCTGGAGGCTTCGATGGACGTTCTGGTACTGATCGGCCGGATTCTCTTCGTCCCCCTCTTCCTCAGCTCCGCGGCCGGCCATCTGACGCAGACCAAGCAGATGGGACAGTACGCCGCGGCCAAGGGCGTACCGGCGGCCGGGCCGGCGACGGCGGGCAGCGGCGTGCTGCTGCTGGCGGGCGGAATCAGCGTGCTGCTGGGGGTGTGGGCGGACCTGGGGGCGCTGCTGCTGGTGGTGTTCCTGGTGCCGACCGCGCTGCTGATGCACGCGTTCTGGAAGGAGGAGGACGCGCAGGCCAAGCAGACGGAGATGATCCACTTCAACAAGAACATCGCCCTGGCGGGGGCGGCGCTGATGCTGTTCGCGTTCTTCTCGTACGTGGGCGACGACCTCGGGCTCACCGTCACCGGGCCACTGTTCGACATCAGTTGACGGGCGGGGGTGCGGCGAGTGGGCGTACGAGCCGTGCATGTGCGGAGGGTTGACATGTCCGCGGAGAGCGCGCTTCCTTACTGACAAGTCAGTAACTTCCGTTGGCAGAGTCGCACTCCGAGGAGTCGCCCGCATGCATGGCCGTACCCTCCGGCGTGCCTTCGGCACGCTCGCCGGCACCACCGCAGCGGCAGTCGCCGCCACCGTCGCCCTCCCGCTCACCGCCGCCACGGCGGCGGAGCGGCCGCCGTTCTACGAGCCGCCCGCCACGCTCCCCGCGGGCAACGGCGACGTCATCCGCTCCGAGCCGTCCGTCTACTACCTCGACCCGCTCAAGACCCTCAAGGTCGACGCGAACGTCCAGCGCGTCATGTACCGCTCCACCGACGGCCAGGGTGCGCCCGTCGCCGTCACCGGCACCGTCATCACCCCCAAGTCCGCCTGGTCCGGCCCCGGCGAGCGCCCCGTCATCGGCTACGCCGCCGGCACCCAGGGCCTCGGCGACCAGTGCGCGCCGTCGCGCCAGCTCGCCAACGGGACCGAGTACGAGGGCCTGTTCGTCAAGGGCCTCCTCGCCCGCGGCTACGGCATCGCCATGACCGACTACGAGGGCCTCGGCACCCCCGGTCTGCACACGTACATGAACCGCGCCGTCCAGGGCCAGGCCGTCCTCGACTCGGTACGCGCCGCGCAGCGCCTGCCCGCCGCGGGCCTCCCCGACGACGGCCCCGTCGCCGTCTACGGCTACTCCCAGGGCGGCGGCGCAGCCGCCTCCGCCGCCGAACTCGCCCGCTCCTACGCCCCCGACCTCGACGTCAAGGGCGTCGCCTCGGGCGCCGTCCCCGCGGACCTCGCGGCCGTCGGACGCAACCTCGACGGCTCGCTGTACGCCGCGTTCCTCGGCTTCGCCGTCGCCGGCCTCGCCGAGGGCTCGGACGTCGACCTCGACCCGTACCTCAACGACCGCGGCCGGCAGGTCATGGCCGAGGCGGCGGAGACGTGCACGGCCGAGGCCGTGCTGCGCTACCCGTTCCTGCAGTCGAAGACCCTGACCGCCGACGGCCGGCCGATCACCGACTACATGGACGCGTCGCCGTGGCGCGAGGTCGTCGAGGAGCAGCGGATCGGCGCGCGGAAGCCGGACGTCCCGGTGTTCGTCTCGCACAGCATGCTGGACGACGTGATCCCGTACGCGGTCGGGAAGCGGCTCGTCGCCGACTGGTGCGCGAAGGGCGCGACGGTGGACGTCTCGACGAACGTCGCGCCGACGCACGTGGGCGGCGCGGTGGCGTCGTATCCGGCGGCGTACCTGTGGCTGGAAGGCCGGCTGGCCGGAAAGCCGGCGCCGTCCGACTGCTGAGCGGCGGCCCGTTGGGGCGATGGGCTCGCCTCTGTGTCCAGGGGCTCCTTCCCCGGGGTGGTTTCTGCGGGCGGAACTCCTGCGTCCGTCGCCTTCGCCGCCGGAGGAGGGAAGAACCGCGCGGGGTGCGCGAGTTGCCGCCCGCAGGTCGGTGCAGGAAGGACGAGCCCATGGCCACGTACGACACCGAGATCCACACCGGAGGCGGCGGCTGGCAGCAGGACCAGCCGCTGTCGATCAACATCGCGAACCGGAACGAAGTCGTCCCGCCGGACGCACCGCCCGGGACGGGGACGACCGTGACGTGGAGCAGCGAGGCGGGCAACGGCTCCGTCACGTTCTTCGACGGCGGCAACAACTTCGAGGGCACCGCGCAGTTCCCGGGCGAGGGGCCGGTCGGCTACCGGGGTCAGCTGCAGGGCTGAGCCGACCCACCGCCGTGGGGCGCCGTGGGGCACCGGCTCAAGGCGCCCCGCGGCGCGCCCTTCGGCGTAAGGGAGGCGCTGGGGGCGAGCGCGGGGCCTGCGCGGGCTCGGGCCGGCGGCAGGCACGGGGCCGGCGCGGGCTCAGGGCCGGCGCGGGGGGGGCACGGCCGGCGCGGGGGTCCTTCCGCAGGCGCCACCGCAGGGATACCCGGGGACGGCCCGGGCAACCGGGTGCACAGACCGTCAGTCGGGCGACGTTCGGGCCCCGCGCAGCAGCGTGGCACCGGCGAGTTGGAGCACGGCGAGACCGGCGAGGAGCTGGGGCGGCGAGAGCGCGGACGCCGCGGCGGCGGTGAGCGCCGCACCGGCGGCGCCCGCGGTGGTCTTGAGCCCGGCGCCGAGGGTGAAGACCTGGGTCCGCATGGCGGGCGGCGCGTGGTCGGCGCGGATCCGCAGGGTGGCGGCGAGCAGCGGCCCGTCGCAGAGCCCGGCGAGGGCGAAGAGGGCCACGCACAGCGGGTACGGTCCTGCCGCGGCGGCGCCGAGGAGCGCCACCCCCGTACCGACGAGGCAGCCGGCGGCCAGCCGCACGTCGGAGAGCCCCGGCGCCCGCCGCGCGGCGAGCAGCGCCCCGGCGAGGGCACCGGCGGCCAGCACCGTGAGCAGCACGCCGCCCCCGCCGGGGTAGCCCCGCTCGTCGGCGAGCAGCACGGCGGCGGGGGCGAGGCCACCGACGCCGACGAAGGCCAGGGAGGTGGCGGCGGTGATCCCCCGCAGGGCGGGTATCTGCCACAACGCCCGCAGCCCGCCGACGAGTTCGCGCCGGAGGGAGGACGGGGTGCGGGAGCGGGGCCGGGCCTCCCCCGCCGGCCGCGGTACCCGCAGGGTCGTCGCCAGGCCGGCCGCGCCCGCCGCCGACGCCGCCAGGGTCGCCATCGCCGGGCCCGCGCCCCACACGCCCGCCGTCGTCGTCACCGCCGCCGGGGCGGCGATGCCGGCGGCGTTGTACGTGGCCGCGTCCAGGGCGTACGCACGGGCCCGCGCGCCGGTGTCCGGGACCAGGCCCGCGAGGACGCTCGACAGGCCGCCGGTGACCATCGGCCCGCAGCAGCCGCCCAGCGCCGCCACCGCCAGCACCACCGGCACGGGCGCGCGGCCGAGGGTGAGCGCGACGCCGGCGATCGCCGCGGCGAAGACGGCGAGCGCCGCGACGTGGAACGCGGCGCCCGCGCCCCGCGCCCGCGCGGCCAGCGCCCCGGTCAGCGGGGCGGCGACGGCGTGCGGCGCCATCCACGCCGCGAGCACCGCGGCGCCCTGCGCGGCGCTGCCGGTGCGGTGGAGGGCGAGCAGCGTGACGGAGACGGCCATGCCGTCGTCGGCGAGGCGCGCGCAGGTGGCGGTGGCCAGGTAACCCCGCAGCCCGCGCCCCATCCGCCCCGCCTCCGTGTCGCGTTTCCCGTGTCCCGCTGTGGAGTCCCCCGATCACTGCTCACGACCGCGAGCACCGCTCATCGGCGAGAGCACTGCTCTCGTCACAGAGCACCGCTCCCTCCGTAACGGCTTAACGAATCAAGACGTTACCACTACCCTGAACCCACCACCCCGCCCACGCCAGGAGCGAGCCCACCCGATGCCCCCGCCGCCGCCACCCGCGGGCCACGGTTTCCGTCCCGCCCAACGCCTCCTCGACATCGCCAACGCCGTCCGCCACGACCCCCGCGTCCCCCGCGACGACCTCGCCCGGCTCCTCGCCGCCCACGGCGAGACCCCCGCCGACCTCGCGCCCGCCGTCTTCACCGACGCCGCCGCCGAGGCGCTGCGCGGCGCCGCCCGGCGGATGACCGCCGTGCTCACCGAGCCCGACGCGGACCGCGCCGCCGCCGCGCTCAACGACGTGTTCGCGGAGTGCGGCGCCCGGCCCCGGCTCTCCCGGCACGGCGGCCACCCCTGGCACCTGCACGTGGACCGCGGCGACGACGCCGGCTGGGCCGACTGGTTCCTCGCCTCCGGCGCCCTCGCGCTGGCGCAGGTCCTCACCGAGTACGGGCAGCCGCCCTGGGGCGAGTGCGCCGCCCCCGACTGCACCGTCCTCTACCTCGGCACCGGCCCCGGCAGCGCCCGCCGCTACTGCTCCACGGCCTGCGCGTCCCGCACGCGCGTCGCCGCCCACCGCCGCCGCAAGCGCGCCCAGCAGGCCGAACGGACCGAACCGGCACAGCCCTCACGGACCGCGCCGGCCGAGCACACCGCCCCCTGACCCGCCCCCGGCAGACGCGCCCCTCACACCCCCGCCCCGATTCGTACCGTTTGCGCCCTTCCGCCGCTCTTGTTTCAGTGAGGTGAGGCCCAGGCACCACCCCACCCAGCGCCGCGGAGACCCACCATGTCCATCTCGCCCCTCGGTTCCTACGGCTCCTCCGACCCGTTCTCCGATCTGCTCAACCGGTTCTTCGGCATGTCCCCCGCCAGCTCACCGCCCGCCGTCCAGCGCGTGCCCATCGGCCGCCTCCTCACCGACTCCGCGCGCGAGCTGATCGGCCGCGCCCAGCGCCGCGCCGAGGAGGACGGCAGCGTCGACCTCGACACCGAGCACCTGCTCTGGGCCTGCACCCAGGTGGATCCCGCACGTTCCGTCCTCGCCCACGCCGGCGCCGACCCGGACGAGCTGGCGCGGGCCGTCGCCCAGGCGCTGCCGGGAGAGGGGAGCGCCGGGTCGTCGGAGCCGGAGCTGACGCCCGCCGCGAAGCGGGTCCTCCGGGGCGCGGTGGCCCGCTCGCAGGCAGGCGGTACGTCGTACATCGGCCCCGAGCACATCCTCGGCGCCCTCCTCGACGACCCGGACGCCGGCGCCGCCCGGCTGCTCGGCGCGTACGGCACGGACACCGACCGGCTCCGCAGGACCGCGGACGCCGCCGCGGCCCGCCCCGCCCCGGGCCCCGCCCGGGGCCAGGCCCCCGGCATGCCCGGCCGGCCCGGTGCCCCCGCCGCACAGGGCGGGAGCCGGCCGGAGAGCGAGACCCCGACCCTCGACGAGTACGGCCGCGACATGACCGCCGAGGCCCGCGCCGGCCGCCTCGACCCCGTCGTGGGCCGCGCCGAGGAGATCGAGCAGACCGTCGAGATCCTCTCCCGCCGCACCAAGAACAACCCCGTCCTCATCGGCGAGCCCGGCGTCGGCAAGACCGCCATCGTCGAGGGCCTGGCGCAGCGCATCGAGTCGGGCGACGTACCGCAGACGCTCGCCGGCAAGCGCGTCGTGGGCCTGGACCTGGCCGGGCTGGTCGCGGGCTCGAAGTACCGCGGCGAGTTCGAGGAGCGGCTGAAGAAGGTCATCGAGGAGGTCAAGGACACCGAGAGCAGCACGATCCTCTTCATCGACGAGCTGCACACCGTCGTCGGCGCGGGCTCCGGCGGCGAGGGCGCCATGGACGCCGGCAACATGCTCAAGCCCGCGCTCGCCCGCGGCGAGCTGCACGTCGTCGGCGCGACGACGATCGACGAGTACCGCAAGCACGTCGAGAAGGACGCCGCGCTGGAGCGCCGCTTCCAGCCGGTGCTGGTGCCGGAGCCGACCGTCGCGGAGACCGTGCAGATCCTCGAAGGGCTGCGGGACTCGTACGAGGCGCACCACCAGGTCCGCTTCACCGACGAGGCGCTGGCCGCCGCCGCCGAGCTGTCCGACCGCTACGTCTCCGACCGCTTCCTGCCCGACAAGGCCATCGACCTCGTCGACCAGGCGGGCGCGCGCGTACGGCTGCGCTCGATGGGCCGCAGCACCGAGGTCGTCGACCGCGAGGACCGGCTGGCGAAGCTGCGCCGGGAGAAGGACGAGGCGGTCGCGGCGGAGAAGTACGAGAAGGCGTCGCAGATCAAGGAGCGGATCGCCGAGACGGAGGCGGAGCTGGCGGGCGTCGAGGAGCGGCGCGAGGGCGTGATGGAGGTGACCGCGGACGACATCGCCGGGGTGCTGTCGCGCTCGACGGGCATCCCCGTCGCGCAGCTGACGGAGAGCGAGAAGGACAAGCTGCTGAAGCTGGAGGACGCGCTGCACGACCGGGTCGTCGGGCAGGACGAGGCGGTGGTGGCGGTATCGGAGGCGGTACGCCGCGGGCGGGCCGGCATGAGCGACCCGGACCGGCCGACGGGCTCGTTCCTCTTCCTCGGCCCGACCGGCGTGGGCAAGACGGAGCTGGCGAAGGCGCTGGCGGACCTGCTCTTCGGCGACGAGAACAGGATGGTCCGCTTCGACATGAGCGAGTTCCAGGAGCGGCACACGGTCTCCCGGCTGCTGGGCGCCCCGCCCGGCTACGTCGGCTACGAGGAGGCCGGGCAGCTGACGGAGAAGGTACGCAGGCGCCCGTACAGCGTGCTGCTCTTCGACGAGATCGAGAAGGCGCACCCGGACATCTTCTCGGCGCTGCTCCAGGTGCTGGAGGACGGGCGGCTGACGGACGCGCAGGGGCGGACGGTCGACTTCCGCAACACCGTCGTCATCATGACGTCGAACATCGGCGCCCAGCGCATCCTGGCGCACAAGGGCCAGGTCGACGAGATCCGCGACGACCTGATGGAGGACCTGCGGGCACGCTTCCTGCCGGAGTTCCTCAACCGCATCGACGAGGTCATCATCTTCCACGGCCTGACGGCCGAGGACCTGGCCTCCGTGGTGGACCTGCTGCTGGACCGCAGCCGGCGGCGGCTGCGGGCGCAGGAGGTCGAGCTGAAGGTGACGGACGCGGCGAAGGAGCGGCTCGTCGCGCTCGGGCACCAGCCGGAGTTCGGCGCCCGCCCGCTGCGGCGCACACTCCAGCGGGAGCTGGACAACCGCATCGCCAACCTGCTGCTCGACGGCTCGGTACGCCCCGGGGACACGGTCCTCGCGGACGTGGACGCGGACAGCGGCGAGCTGGTGTGCACCCTCGTACGGCCGGAGGACTCGAAGACGGAGGAGGCCGAGGTGGAACGCGGGGGAGAGGGCCCGACGGCACTGCCGGACGCGGCCTAGGGGGGTTCACGAGAGGGCCCGGAGCAGGGCTTCTGCGCGGGCGCGGGGCGTTCGTGCCGTACGGACCGGGCGCACACCCGGCTCCGTACGCCCGCGCGCCCCGCGCACGTCACGCCGGTGTCGTACGCCCCAGGCGCAGCAGGAACTCCGCGTTGCCGCCGGTCTCCTTCATCCGCTCCAGCAGCAGCTCCATGCTCTGCACGGTGTCGCGGTCGCCGAGCACGCGGCGGAGCCGGTGCAGCAGGGCCACCTCGCCGGGGGCGGCGAGGAGCTCCTCGCGGCGCGTGCCGGAGGCGTGCACGTCGACGGCGGGGAAGATGCGCCGCTCGGCGAGCGTACGGCTGAGGCGCAGCTCCATGTTGCCGGTGGACTTCAGCTCCTCGAAGTAGTAGTCGTCGCCGCGGGAGCCGGTCTCGACGAGCGCGGAGGCGAGGATCGTCAGGGAGCCGCCGCCCTCGATGTTGCGGGCGGCGCCGAAGAGCTTCTTGGGGATCAGCAGCGCGGAGGCGTCCACGCCGCCGGTGAGGGTGCGGCCGCCGGCGCCGGCGCTGTTGTTGGCGGCGCGGCACAGCCGGGTCAGCGAGTCCAGCAGGATGACGACGTCCTGGCCGGACTCGACCATCCGCTTGGCGCGCTCGATCGCCATCTCGGCGACGGCGACGTGCTCGCGGGCGGGGCGGTCGAACGTGGACGAGATCACCTCGGCGCGTACGGAGCGCTGCATGTCGGTGACCTCCTCGGGGCGTTCGTCGAGGAGTACGACCATCAGGTGGCACTCGGGGTGGTTGACGGCGATGGCGTCGGCGAGGTGCTGGAGCAGGATCGTCTTGCCGGTCTTGGGCGGGGCGACGATCAGCCCGCGCTGGCCCTTGCCGACGGGGGCGAGGAGGTCGACGACGCGGTTGGTGAGCCGGCCGGCGGGGGTCTCCAGGCGGAGCCGCTCGGTGGGGTGGAGGGGGACGAGGTCGGCGAAGCGGGGGCGGCGGGCGGCGTCCTCGGGGTCGAGGCCGGCGACGCGGTCGACGCGGGCGAGGGCGGGGACCTTCGTCCGCCGGTCGGCGGCACCGCTGCGGTCGCGGTCGCGGTCGCGGTCACGCTCACGGCGCTTGCCGGACCCGGAGCCTGCGCTCGAACGGGAGCCGGAGCCGGCATTCGGGACTGTCCCGGCGCCCGGCAGGACGCCGCCTTCGACGAGGTCGCCCTTGCGGAGGCCGAAGCGGCGGATGAGGTTCGCCGGCACCTGGACGTCGTCGTCACCCGGCTGGACGCCGTCGACGCGCAGGAAGCCGTGGTTGCCCACGGGCTCGAACACCCCGGCGACCGCGGCGAGTTCGGACGTGGCCCGGGCGGCGCCGGCCGCGGGGGTTTCTGCTGTGGTGGGTGTCGTAGTAGTCATGCACGGTCCTTTCACGGACGGTGTCGCGGTTCCAAAAGGTGTGTGTGGGATGTGCGGCAGAGGCGCGGCTTGGACACGCGCGGCCGCGTAGAGAGCTGATACGACCTCGCTCGGCGTCAGTCAGCGACTCGACGGAGAACCGGAGCGGGGTGATACAGAAGCACGGGCGCCGACTGCGGGCGCGACTCGGTGCTGGTGTCAGAGTAACACCCCTGCGTCCCCCGGTCATTCCCCGGAGCCACCACGGGCCCGCTGACCAGGTGCGTAGCGGCATATCAGCGGAAAAGAGCTGCCCCGCTGTCACAGGCGCATGTCACAGTGCTAGGGACATGAGTGCTGCACTTATCGGACGAGACCACCCCGCGGGCGTCCTCAGGGCCGAGGCCGACCGGGCCGCGGACAGCCACGGCGGCCTCGTGCTGGTCACGGGCGAGCCGGGTATCGGCAAGACGACGCTGGTCACGGTCGCGGTGGCGGAGGCGCGGCGGCGGGGGACGCTGGTGCTCGGCGGCTCGTGCTGGGCGTCGGACAGCGCCCCGGGGTACTGGCCCTGGGTCCAGGTCGTACGGGCGCTGCGGCGCGGCGTGCCGGCGGCGGAGTGGGCGCAGGCCCGCGAGGCGGCGGGCAGCGGGCTGGACGTGCTGCTCGGCGAGGAGCCGGCGGGGCGCCACGGACACGGCCAGGCGGACGACGGACCGGGCCACGAGGGCGTACGGGACGGCCAGAGCCCGCACCACGAGGGCACCCACGGCGCTCAAGGCACCCCCGGCACGCACTCCACCCCCGGGACGGTCCCCGGGACCGGCCGCGGTACGGACCACGGGACCGACCCCGCGTCCGCGCCCGGCCCGCCGGCCGGCCCCGGCACCGAGCCCCCCGGCGCCGGGACGTACGCCGACAGCTTCCACCTCGCCGACGCCGTCACCACCGCCCTCGTCTCCGTCTCGCACACCCGCCCCGTGATCGTCGTCCTCGACGACCTGCACTGGGCGGATCCCGCGTCCCTGCGCCTGCTGGAGTTCGCCGCGCAGCACACCTGGTTCGAACGGCTGCTGCTCATCGGCACGTACCGGGACGCCGAGGTCGACACCCCCGGCCACCCGCTGCGCGAGCAGATGGCGCCCCTGACCGCCAAGGCCACCACCCTGACGCTCACCGGCCTGGACCGCGCCGGTACGGCCCGGCTCATGGCCCGTACCGCCGGCCGCGACCCGGACGACGCGCTGGCCGGCGAGGTGCACCGGCGCACCGGCGGCAACCCGTTCTTCATCGAGCAGACCGCCCGCCTCTGGGCCGGCGGCGCCTCCGCGGACGCCGTGGCGCCCGGCGTGCGCGACGCGCTGGAGCGGCGTCTGGAGCAGCTGCCGGCGCCGGTCGCGGAGCTGCTGGTGGCCGCGGCGGTGCTCGGCCGCGAGTTCCACCGCCAGGTGCTGGCCGCCGCGGTCGGCAGGCCGCCCGGGCACGTCGACCGGCTGCTGGAGACCGCCGTCGCGGCACGGCTCGTCGTGGGCCGGGGCGCGGGCACGTTCGCGTTCGGGCACGACCTGGTGCGCGAGACGCTGTACGAGGGGCTGGACCCCGCCGAGGCCCGCCGCCGGCACGCGGCCGTCGTACGGGCCCTCGACGCCGCGCCCGCGCTGAACGAGAAGGTCTTCCCCGCCGACCGCGCCCGGCACGCCTGGGCCGCGGGCGACGAGCTGCCCGCCGAGCAGGCCGTCGGGCTGCTGCGGGCCGCCGGGCGGGACGCCGGCAACCGGCTCGCGTTCGAGGAGGTCCTGTCGCATCTGCGGCGGGCGTACGAGCGGTCCGCCGGCGCGTCGGTGCGCTGCCGGGTGCTCACGGCGCTGGACCTGGGCGGGGCGCTGCTGCACGCGAGCAGGACGGCCGAGGCCTGGCCGCTGTTCGAGGACGCGGTGCGCACGGCCCGGGCGCAGGACGACCCCGAGATGCTGGCCCGCGTAGCCCTCGGCGTGTACAGCGCGGAGGGGTACTGCGCGACGGTCCCCGTGGAGCAGGCCGAGGCCAACCGCCTGCTGCTGCGTGAGGCGCACCGCGCGCTGGCGCGCAGCTCCCACCCGGAGCGGGCCGGCGGGGCGGACGCCGAGGGGGAGCTGTCGGCCGACCAGATGGCGGCGGAGCTGAGCATCACCCTGTCGGTCAGCGCCCGCCGCGGCCAGGACGACGAGGAGCTGGGCTTCGGCCTGTGGGCCCGGCACAACGCGATCTGGGGCCTGGGCACGGCCGCCGAGCGGCTGGCGCTGACGGAGGAGCTGATCACGCTCGCCGAGCGGGCCGGGAGCGCCGCGGGGCGGCACATCGCGGTGGCGATGCGCTGGGTGGCGATGCTGGAGCTGGGCGACCCGCGCTTCCCGCACACGTACCGCGGCTACGTGGAGGCCGCCGAGCGCAGCGACGTGCCCAGCATCCGCCACACCCTGGCCATGGACGAGGCCCTCGTCGAGACGCTGCGCGGCGACTTCGACGCCGCCGAGCGGCACATGGCGCACGTCGTGGAGCTGGGCCGGGAGAACGAGCACGAGCACTGGATCGAGCTGCTCGACCACCACTGGTGGACGATCCGCATGCTCCAGGGCCGGTACGAGGAGGCCGCCGAGGCGGCAGCGCGCGTCACGGTCGCGGGACACGGCTTCCCGGAGGGCCTCCAGGCGCTGACGGAGCTGCGCCGCGGCGACCCGGAGCCGGCCCGGCGGCTGATCGCCGCGGGCCCGCCGACGGACGAGCAGCAGAACCGCGGCTTCTTCCCCCTGTGGCTGCGGCTGGAGGCGGAGACGGCGGCCGCGACGGCGGACCCGGAGCTGGCCGAGAAGGTACGGGACGCCCTGTCCCCCTACCGCGGGCAGTGGCTCGTGGCGGTCTACGGCTGGGACATGAGCGGCCCCGTCGACTACTGGCTGGCGCTGGTCGACGCGGCGCAGGGCCGCTGGCCCGCGGCCGCGGAGGGCTTCCGCGCCGCCCGCCGCTCGGCGGACCTCCTCCAGGCCCGCCCGTGGTCGCTGCTGGCCCGCCACGGCCTGGCGCGGGTGCTGCGGGAGCAGGGCGACGCGGCGGCGGAGAAGCTGGCGCGCGAGACGGCGGAGGAAGCGGCACGCCTGGGCATGAGCCTGCCCCGCGAAACCCCCGACCCCGAGCCCGCCCACCGGCTCCCGCCCCCCGCCGACGAGGAGTTCCGCTACGACGGCCGGGTGTGGACGCTGACGTACGCGGGCAGGACAGTCCACCTCCCCGACGCCAAGGGCCTACGCGACCTGCACACCCTCCTCGCCGCCCCGGGCACCGACATCCCCGCCGTACGCCTCCTCAACCCGGAGGGCGGCGAGGAGCTGGCGGCCGCCCACCGCATGGGCGGCGACCCGGTCCTCGACACCGAGGCCAAGTCCCGCTACCGCCGCCGCCTCGAACTCCTCGACGAGGAGATCGACCACGCCACCGCCACCGGCGACGACACCCGCGCCGCCGCGTACGACCGCGAACGGGCCGCACTCCTGGAGGAACTCCGCGCCGCCGCGGGCCTCGCGGGCCGCACCCGCCGCCTCGGCGACGAGGCGGAACGCGCCCGCAAGGCGGTGGGCGCCCGCATCCGCGACGCCCTCCGCAAGATCGCGAAGGGCCACCCGGCCCTGGCAGCCCACCTCAAGGAATCCCTCTCCACAGGCACCACCTGCACCTACCACCCCCAGCCCCCGGCCCCCACCTGGCGCCTGTGAACCAAATCTGGCGCTCCTCGGACTTCCCTATGCTGTGAGCACGAGAGACGAAGGCGGTGCCAGGCCATGGACAAGGCCAGCGCGCTGGTTCAGTTGTGGCATGACGTTGAGGCCCCGGACGGCCTGCGGGTCGAGCTGCTCGACGGCGAGCTCGGCATGCAGGCAAACCCCGGCCACGTTCACGACCTTCCCGGTCGGAGCCTCGTCCGGCACACGCCGGAGCCGTTCGAGGCGTGGTCCGCGCGCGGGCTGCTGGTGGCCGACGATTATCGTCCGCGTGCCGACGCCGTGATCATCAGAGGTGAGGACCGCCCGGCGGACGAGGCGGACAAGGGCATCTTCGGCCAGCCGCTCGCCTTCCCCGAGCCGATGGGCCTCACCGCGCAGACGCACGGCTGGCACCCGTACCGCCCTACGCCGACGGGCCGCAGCCGTGGCTGATCCGGACCAGGGCCCCGAGGACGATCCGCCGCCCTACGGGACCTGGCTGGACCTGGCACGCCAGGACGCGGAGCGCCTGAAACACGAGAACCTGTCGGACGAGCCACCCGCCTGGGAATGGCCCCCACGAACCCTTCAGCCGAGACTGGTGTGGTGGTCCCGCGAGCCCCGGTAGCAGCGCACCGCGCTGCCCGGAGCACTACGCTTCTTGCCGTGGAGATCACCAGCCAGCGTGAGCCGGCAGCCTGCTCAAAGGCGGTGTTCGACGACATCACGATCGCCGAAGTTCGCCCCTCGGCCCCCGTCGCCGAACTCCAGCGGGCATGGAAACACGCACCACGGCTGAGCCACCGACAACTGCGCGCCGAAGCCGACGAGTTCTACGGCGACGAGGACGGCGTCGGCGAGGGCGCGGACGATCCGTGGCAATCGACGTGACCGCCCGCCGATGTCGGCGCAAGGCGCGGCTCAGTCCAGGTCGAGCACCATCACGTCGTGCAGATCTGCACCGGCCCACGGCCGTGCCTCGCCGACCTTCCGGTACCCCCACCCCCGGTACGCGGCCGATGCCGCCGCGCTGCCGGGGTGGACGTTGAGCAGGACGCGCTCGGTCCCGATGCCGTCGAGCAGTGTCTCGTGGAGCCGGCGGGCGATGCCTTGTCCACGCCAGGGTGCGCGCACGGCCAGCTCCATGAGGCCGAAGGTGCGGCGTCCGTCCTCGCGCCGCATCTCGTCGGTCACGGGTTCGGTGAGTTCGTCCCACCACCTCGTGTCCGCACCGAGTGGATGCCCGTACGCGATCCCGACCGGCTCACCGCCCTCGGTCCGGGCCAGGACTGATCGGAAGGCGGACTTACGCGTCTGGGAGCGGAAGCGCCGGAAGGTGGCCTTCACGTCGTTCTCGGTCTCGTTGTACGGCGGCTCCGCGAACGCCTCGGCGTAGACCAGACGGAACAAGTCCTCGGCCTGCGCGGCGGCCTGACCGTCCATCCGCTCCAGGGCGACGGCCTGTCGTTGTGTCACGTCATACTCTCCGGGACTCGCGCGTCGGCCCCCGCAGGCGGTGGCGGGGGCCGGATGTGCAGGGTTGTCGGGACTCAGGCGGAGAACTGCCCGCCCTTCACCGCGGATACGAAGTCGGCCCAGCCCTCAGTGGTGAAGGTGAGCGCCGGGCCGTGCGGGTCCTTGCTGTCGCGGACCGGGACCACGTGTGTGATCCCTTCTGCGATCTCGATGCAGTTGCCCCCGTTGGTGCTGTAACTGGACTTGCGCCAGCGGACAGGCAACTCACTTGCGCTGGTCATCGCTTCTCCAACCCCTCAAGGTGCGTGCCGATGCGTTCGGCAGACGCTTCGGGCGACAAGGCGTAGCCACGTAGCAGATCATAGGACCGGACGCCTTCGGCGACTTCCGCCGTGTCGAGAGCCGTTCGCCCCTTGGAGAAGCCGTCCACGAACAGCACGTCGTGCGGCGGCTTGCGGTCACCTGTCTTCGGATCCCGGCCCTGGCCGAAGTTCAGGAGAGTGAACGGGCCGGCCAGTCCCGGGTGCGCCGCCACCTCGTCCGGCACCACCTGGATCACCGTCCGGGGCGCCTGGCCGGCCGTCAGTAGACGCTCAAGCTGGGCCCGCATGACGGCGGGCCCGCCGATCTTCCTGCGCAGCGCCTGCTCATCGACGATGAACCACGTGTGCGGCGGATCCTGTTGTTCCAGAATGGCTTGCCGGGTCATGCGGGCGGCGACGAGGTCGGCCAGGTCGTCAGGCCGCACCGGAGCGAGCATCGCCCGCGCGTACTCCTCCGTCTGGAGCAACGCCGGGATGATCTGGCTTTCGAACGTGGCGATCCTCGAAGCGTCGCGCTCCATCTCCACGAACGGGAGAAACCAGCTCGGGTAGGCGAACTGGATCACCAGCGGGTGGAAGTCCGCGAAGAAGTCGCTTTCGAACGCCACGTCCAGGTCACGTGCCAGGTCCGCGCTCGGCACCCGCTTCGCGTTCTCCACGTAACTGACCATGGCCCCGGTGGTATGCGCCTTGGTCGCCAACTCCGCCTGCGACCAACCACGTTCGTTGCGCAGTTTGAGCAGGCGCGAGCCGAAGAAGGCCAGCAGGCTTGCGGGAGTCTCCGGTTGGCCGTCGCGGCTGCTCGTCGTCACTGTGCGCAGTCCCCCTCTTTAACTTCTGGACCGTTAAGGCATCACCCCTGGTGAACAGGGGTCTGCCGGGTGAACCGTTGGGCACACCGCGTAGTTATCCGCTTACGCGGAGTTCGAACGGTCCTCGGCGTACGGAGTGTCAGACATGAAGATTGGCGGACAAGCAGGAGGCGGAGACGGGCCACAGCTCGGCTTCACCCGGAATGGGGAACCCAACTCGACCACGCAGTCGCGCATGTTCGCCCGGAGTGTGCGTTCGGTGGGCAGGGCGCGGGACTTCGTTGTTGGCGCGGTGTGCGCGGGGGACCGGGTGGACGACATTCGCGTGTGCGTTTCCGAGTTGGCGACCAACGCGCTGCGCCACACCCCCGCCGGCCGCCTCTTCCTCGTACGCGTGGACGCGCAGGAACACCTCGTCCACGTCGAGGTGCACGACGCCGGGGGCGGTGAGCCCCGCGTGTGCTCGCCCGCGGCAACCGACGATCACGGCCGCGGACTGCTCCTGGTCGCTGCCCTCGCCGACGACTGGGGCACCACCGACCGTGAGGGCCCCGGCAAGGCCGTCTGGGCGACGTTCAAGCTCCCCGGCCCTGCCGCTGGAGGGACTCCGCGGTGAGCAGGCGATCGACGTCAGTCCGGGGGTTCCGGGGCTTCCTGCTCCGCGACCGGGCGCTGCTTCTTCCGCCACACGCCGGGCCTCCGACCGGGGCTGCGCGTCGTCCACATCACTGCGCCCGCACACACCGCCGCTGCGGCGGCCACGCCCAGCAGTTCCGGGGCCGCTCCCGTCAGTCCCGGCGTCGTCGGCCGCACCTTTCCCTCCGGGTCCGCGACCACCGTCACGGTGTCGCCGGGGTCGAGGTCGTCGTCCTCCCGCCGCAGTTCCGGCCCCGGGACGGCCCGGCCGTTGCGGTCCTCCAGGGTGTAGTACCACGTGCGGCTTCCGCGGTCCCCCTGCTCCAGCCGCTCGCCGGTGACCACCGCCTTTACTTCCTCGCCGCGCGTCTGGAGGGTCAGGTCGTCACGGGCCGTCTGGCCGACGAAGGAGCCCAGCAGGAGGGCGACGAACGTGGCCACCAGGGCGTAGCAGCCCGCTTCCGCACCGCCCAGCCGGGCGAGAAGGACGCCGAGCACGGTGAGGTGGACTATCCACAGCAGCACCGTGACCGCCATGCCGAGCAGCGGCGCCCCCAGCATCAAGCCGACGGCACCCACCGCCGCGTACGCGGCGGTGGGCAAGACCCGGGTCATGGCGCGCCCACCCCCGCTTCAGCTGCCGTACTACGACTGCTTGGGGTCCTCCAGCCTAGGGAACAGGATGGCGCCCTTCGTTACCCTCGCGCCTGCCGGGAGGCGGCCCCACTCCGCGGCTTCCGCGATGCGCTGGTCCGCCAGGGGGCCCAGGGCCGGTTCGGCGCCCAGGGACGTCCAGAGTTGCTGGGACGTCGCCGGCATCACCGGGTGCAGCAGGACCGCGACCGCGCGGAGGGCCTCCGCCGCGGTGTAGAGGATCGTCGACAGGCGGGCCTGGGCCTCGGGGGAGCCCGCCGCGTCAGCGGCTCCGGGGATCGCAGCCTTCGCGACCTTCCAGGGCTCCTGTTCCGTCAGGTACAGGTTGACCTTCTTGATGAAGTCGAAGACCGCCGCGATGCCGCCCGCGAAGTCGAGTTCGTCGCCGATCCGCCGGTCCGCCTCCGCCGCCGCGTGCGCCAGGCCGTCGACGATCACCTGTTCCGCGGGGCCCGCGGCCGGGGCCGCCGGGAGGTCGCCGTCGAAGTACTTGACGGTCATCGCGCCCACGCGCGACGCCAGGTTGCCGAAGTCGTTGGCGAGTTCGCTGGTGTAGCGGTGGGTGAAGTCCTCCCAGGAGAACGAGCCGTCCTGGCCGTACTGGATGGCCCGCAGGAAGTACCAGCGGTAGGCGTCGACGCCGAAGTGGTCCGTGAGGTCCTGCGGCTTGATGCCGGTCAGGTTGGACTTCGACATCTTCTCGCCGCCGACCATGAGCCAGCCGTTGGCGAAGACCTTGCCCGGCAGCGGCAGCCCGTTGGCCATCAGCATCGCGGGCCAGATCACCGCGTGGAAGCGGAGGATGTCCTTTCCGACGAGGTGGACGTCCGCCGGCCAGGTGCCGGCGAACTTCTGCTCGTCCGCGCCGTAGCCCACGGCGGTGGCGTAGTTGAGGAGGGCGTCGATCCACACGTAGATGACGTGCTTGTCGTCCCACGGGACCCGCACGCCCCAGTCGAAGGTGGAGCGGGAGATCGACAGGTCGTTGAGGCCCTGCCGGACGAAGCTGAGGACCTCGTTACGGGCCGACTCGGGCTGGACGAAGCCGGGGTTGGCCTCGTAGAACTCCAGGAGCTTCGGGCCGTACTCGGAGAGCTTGAAGAAGTAGTTCTCCTCCTTCAGCATCTCCACCGGCGTCTTGTGGATCGGGCAGAGCTTCAGGCCCGCGTACTCCCCCTCGCCGTCGAGCAGCTCGCCGGGGGTCTTGTACTCCTCGCAGCCGACGCAGTACGGGCCCTCGTAGCCGCCCTGGTAGATCTCGCCCTTGTCGTACAGGTCCTGGACGAACTCCTGCACCCGGTCCGTGTGCCGCTTCTCCGTGGTGCGGATGAAGTCGTCGTTCGCGATCTCCAGGTGCTCCCAGAGGGGCTTCCACGCCTCCTCCACGAGCTTGTCGCACCACTCCTGCGGGGTGACGCCGTGCGCCTCCGCGGTGCGCATGATCTTCTGACCGTGCTCGTCCGTGCCGGTGAGGTACCACACCTTCTCACCGCGCTGGCGGTGCCAGCGGGTGAGCACGTCGCCTGCGACGGTCGTATAGGCGTGGCCCAGGTGCGGAGCGTCGTTCACGTAGTAGATGGGGGTCGAGACGTAGTACGCCTTCGTCCCCTGCTGCTCTTCTCCAGTGGCCGCCATGGGCGAAATCCTAACGGCCGCGGGCCGTCGCACCCATCCGATTACGTACGGTGACCGACCGGGCATCGTAGGCCGCCCGCGCACGCCACCGTCGCGGGTTCACCTTGTGTTCAGGTCCGCTTCTCTCCCCGGCGGGACTACGCGCCTAGCGTCCGGCGCGAACTCACAGAATCCGGAGGGGATCGTGCGCAGACTTCTGCCGCTCATCGGCTCGCCGCACCCGGGCGGGCGCTCGGCCATGACCTGTCGCTACCGCTGTGGCGACGCCTGCTTCCACGAGGTGCCGAACACCAGCGACAACGAGTACGCCGGCGACATCGTCGCCCGCGCCGTCTCCCGCCGCGGGGCGTTGCGCGCCGGTGCCGCGGTGACCGTGGTGGCGGCGGGCGCGCAGCTCGTCGGCGCCGGCTCGGCGTCGGCGGCACCCGCCTCGCCCACCTCGCCGGCCGGGACCTTCGGCCGCGGGCCGGGCAGCGGGAACGGCGCCGGCGACGCCGCCCGCGGGCTGCGCTTCGACGCCGTCGCGCCCAACACCGACGACGCCGTCACCGTCGCCGACGGTTACCAGCAGAACGTCGTCATCGCCTGGGGCGACCCCATCCTGCGCGGCGCCCCCGCCTTCGACGGGGCCCGCCAGTCGGCCGCCGCCCAGGCCGGCCAGTTCGGCTACAACAACGACTTCCTCACCCTGCTGCCGCTGCGCGGCGAGCGCGACCGGCAGCTGCTGGTGGCCAACCACGAGTACACCGACGAGCAGATCATGTTCCCCGGGTACGACCCGGAGAACGTCACCCGCGAGCAGGCCGAGATCGGCTGGGCCGCGCACGGCATGTCCGTCGTGGCCGTCGAGGAGGAGGGCCGCAGGGGCGGGGGCAGCCTCCGTGCCGTACCGCGGCATCCGCTGAACCGCCGGATCACCGCCACCACCGAGTTCGAGCTGCGCGGCCCGGCCGCGGGCAGCGACCTGCTGAAGACCTCCGCGGACGCCACCGGCCGGCGCGTGCTCGGCACCCTCAACAACTGCGCCGGCGGCACCACCCCGTGGGGCACGGTGCTCTCCGGCGAGGAGAACTTCAACCAGTACTTCGCCAACGCCGGCTCCGTCACCGACCCCGTCGCCAAGCAGCGCCTCGCGCGCTACGGCCTGGCCGGCGGCGCCTCGGAGCGCAAGTGGGAGCAGTTCGACGACCGCTTCGACGTCGTCAAGGAGCCGCAGGAGTCGCACCGCTTCGGCTGGGTCGTGGAGATCGACCCGTACGACCCGGACTCGACCCCGGTCAAGCACACCGCCCTGGGCCGCTTCAAGCACGAGGGCGCGAACGTCCGGCTGACGCGCGACGGGCGCGCGGTCGCGTACTCCGGTGACGACGAGCGCTTCGACTACCTCTACAAGTTCGTCTCCGACAAGCGCATGATGCGCGGCAACAGCCGCTGGGCGCGCGCCCACAACATGACGCTGCTCGACGAGGGCACGCTGTACGTCGCCAAGCTCTCCGGCGACAGCCCGGCCGGCGAGATCGACGGCAGCGGCACGCTGCCGGCGGACGGCGAGTTCGACGGCTCCGGCGAGTGGATCAAGCTGGCCAGCGGCAACCGCAGCTTCGTCCCCGGCATGACCGCCGAGGAGGTCTACGTCTTCACCCGCCTCGCCGCCGACAAGGCCGGAGCGACGAAGATGGACCGGCCCGAGGACGTGGAGCCGAGCCCGAACAGCGGCAAGGTGTACGTCGCGCTGACGAACAACACCAACCGCGGCACCGGCACCAACGCCAAGGCCGACGAGGCCAACCCGCGCAACGCCAACAAGCACGGGCACATCCTGGAGCTGACCGAGAAGCGGAACGACCCGGCGTCGACCCGCTTCGACTGGCGGCTGTTCCTGGTCTGCGGCGACCCGGCGGACCCCTCGACGTACTTCGCGGGCTTCCCGAAGGACAAGGTCAGCCCCATCTCCTGCCCGGACAACGTGACGTTCGACCCGTACGGCAACCTGTGGATCTCCACCGACGGCAACGCGCTGGGCAACCACGACGGCCTCTTCGGCGTGGCGACCACGGGCCGGTACGAGGGCCAGGTCAAGCAGTTCCTCACGATGCCGACGGGCGCGGAGACCTGCGGCCCCGTGGTGCAGGAGGACCGCGTGCTGGTCGCGGTGCAGCACCCGGGCGAGGTCGACGGCGCGACGTACGAGAAGCCGGGCTCGGCGTGGCCCGACGGCCCGGGCCGGCCGAACCGCCCGGCGGTCGTCAACGTCTGGCGCAGCGGGGGCGGGCGCATCGGAGCCTGACGCCTGTCACGGACACGCTCCGACGCACCCTTCGGTCCCGTAGCAGAACCTCCGGTTCGCCGCGGCCGGCGGCTCCGCGCGCACGTGTCGGCGTGCCGCGGGGCCGCGGGCCCGGGTTCCCCGGTCGAGCATATTAGGTTAGCCTCACCTAAGTCTCGTCGATGGAGGGGAATCCGGCCTTGGCCACCACCGCACCGACCACCCCGCTCTCCCGCCGCGGCCTGCTCGCCGCCGGCGGCGCACTCGGCCTCACCGCGCTCCTCGCCGCCTGCGGCGGCGACTCCGCCGACGGCGGCTCGGGCGGCGGCAGTTGGTCGTTCACCGACGACCGCGGCAAGAAGGCGGAGACCGACGGCCGCCCGGAGAAGATCGTCGCCTTCGTCAGCTCCGCCGCCGCGCTCCACGACTACGGCGTGAAGTGCACCGCGATCTTCGGCCCGAGCGAGCCGGTCGACGGCAGGCCCAACCCGCAGGCGGGCGACCTCGACCTGGCCGAGCTGGAGAGCCTGGGCGAGGCGTGGGGCGAGTTCAATGTCGAGAAGTACGCCTCACTCGGCCCCGAGCTGCTGGTCAGCAACATGTTCCCGCCGCCCGACCTGTGGTTCGTGCCGGAGGAGAGCCGGAAGAAGATCTTCGCGCTCGCCCCCGCGATCGGCATCAAGGGCGCGCACACGAGCCTGCTGGAGCCCCTCAAGCGGTACGAGGAGCTGGCGAAGGCGCTCGGCGGCGACACCACCGGCGCGCGGGTGAAGGCCGACAAGAAGCGCTTCCTGGACGCCGAGGACAGGCTGCGCGCGGTGGCGGAGGCCAAGCGTGGCGTCAAGGTGCTGGCGATGACCGGCGACCAGGACAACATGTACGTCGCCGTCCCCGGCTCGTACACCGACCTGCACTACTTCCGCGACCTCGGCGTGGACGTCGTGGAAGGAAAGAAGTCCGACGAGTTCGGCTTCTGGGAGTTCCTGAGCTGGGAGAACACCGACAAGTACCACGCCGACCTGATCATGATCGACAACCGCACGCAGGCCATGACGCCCGCGGCCCTCGCCGAGAAGCCCACCTGGACCCGGCTCCCGGCGGTCGAGGCGGGGCAGACGACGCCCTGGTCGATGGAGGAGCGTTACAGCTACCGCGGCTTCGCGCCGGTGCTGGAGCGGCTGGCGGACGCCATCGAGAACGCCGACAAGCTCGGCTGAGGGAGCGGCATGGCTTTCCCCGACGACGTACGCCCGAACGCCGACACGGGCCCCGGCGCAGGCGCCCGCTCGGGCACCGGCACAGACTCGGACACCGGCGCCGGCGCCGGCGCGGCCGCCCCGACGCCCGCCGAGCGGGTACGCACGATCGTGGCGACCGCGGGATCGCTGACGCTGGAGGCGGACGGCTTCCGCTGCGACCTGGTGGGCCTGCACACCGCGGCCCCCGGCCCCGGCGGACCGCTGCTGCGGCTGCGCCCGCCGGCGGACAGCGCGCTCGCGGCCCGGGTGGTCTGCGCCCCGACGGGCGACCTGCCGGTACGGCTGCACCTCACGGACATCGCGCCGGTGGAGGTACGCGACCGGGTACGGGCCCGGGTGACGCTGATCGGCTGGCTGGCACCGGAGCGGGCGCAGCCTGAGGCGGACCGGCTGGTGCTGGGCTTCGACCCGGCGGAGGCGCTGGTGGTGACTGCGGGAGCCGGCACGGACGACGCCGGGGCGGCGGTCGTGGACCTGGACGAACTGGCCGAGGCCGCGCCCGACCCGCTGGCGGTCCAGGAGTCGGCGATGCTGCTGCACCTGGCGGACTCCCACCGCGACGCGGTCGACGCCTTGACCCGGCTGCTCAGCCCGTCCGCGCTGCACGGCGTGGTCCGGGTCCACCCGCTGGCGCTGGACCGCCACGGTCTGACGCTCCGCCTGGAGCACCCCCGCACCCACCACGACACCCGCCTCCCCTTCCCCGGCCCTCTCACGGACGCCGCAGAAGCCGGCCCGGCGATCCAGACCCTGCTGTACGCAGCGAGCCACTGCCCGCGCCGCCGCGGCAAGTAGCGGTCGGGACCCCCCGGGGGGCTCGGGGCGGGTTACAGGGAGCTGCGGTAGCGGAGGAGGCCCTCCACGCCGCGCAGGAAGGTGTCGCCGACGGCTTCCGGATCGGTCAGGCAGCCGGCGGCCATGGCGCCGTCCCGCATCATGACGAAGTGCCGGCCGGCGGGCTCCGCGTCGGGCTTTCCGGTGTCGGCGAAGAGGCCGGTGACGGTGTCCAGGAACCACCGCCGGTGCGTGAGGACCGCCTGGTGGACCGGGTGTTCGTGATCGGGGTACTCGGCGGCGGCGTTGAGGAACGCGCATCCCCGGAAGCCGTCGCGCCGGATGTCGTCGGCGATCCCCCGGCCGATGGCCCTGATGGCGTCCTCGGGGGAGGCGCCCTCGTCGCGCGCGGCATTCACGCGTGCCCTGATCGCCTCGTCGACCTGCGTCAGGTAGGCGACGAGGAGGTCGTCCTTGCTGCGGAAGTGCCGGTAGAGCGTCGCGCGGGTGACCTGGGCCTCCGCGATGACGCGATCGACCCCGACGGCGTGCAGGCCTTCGGCGTAGAACAGCCCGCTGGCCGTGTCGAGCAGCCGGGTCCGTGCTTCCGACATCCGCTTCCCTCCCGGGGGTCCGCCTCCTGACCCCGAGGCTAGCAGATAGAACGGTCGGTCTTGACAAGCGTGCGGAGAGTGCTTCAGGCTCAGGTGTACCGACCGTTCTATCTTCCACAGTCAGGAGAATGCAGATGCCGAGCCTCATCGAGACCGGCCGGACCGGCACCGCGGCGGTCGACACCGCCGGCGCGGCCGACCGGCTGCGGAACCTGTACTACGCCCGCTTCGGGTTCGCCGTGGTCTGGGCCGCCCTGGTCGCACTCACCGCGTCGACCCTCAATCCGGTAAGCGTCGCCCTGCTGGTGGTCTATCCGGTCTTCGACGTCGCGGCAGCCGTGGTCGACTTCCGCACCCCGGGTGCCGTACGACCCCGCGCGCTGCTCCGCGTCAACATGGCCCTGAGCCTGCTCACCGCCGTCGGACTGGCCGTCGCCGCCGCCTCGGGCATCCCCGGCGTGCTGCGGGTGTGGGGCGCCTGGGCGATCGCCGCCGGCATCGTCCAGCTGGCCGTCGCGATCTCGCGCTACCGGCTCGGCGCCCAGTGGGCGATGATCCTCAGCGGCGGGATCTCCGCCGTCGCGGGTTCCCGCTTCCTCCTGACCGCCGGCGGCGCGGACTCACTCACCCCGATCGCCGGCTACGCGACCCTGGGCGGCGTCTTCTTCCTCATCTCGGCGGCCCGCCTCCACCGCCGCGCCGCCGGGGCGGCGTGACATGGCGGACCCCGGCCGGGAAGCGCGGCCGACGACCGCGGAGGCGGCGGCGGCCAGGACCGCCGGGAGGGCGGCCAGGGCGAAGCAGAGGGCGAGGGGGGCGTGGTCCAGGAGGAGGCCCGTGGCTGCCGTGGCCGTGGCGGAGCCGGCGTTGAGGGCGGTGTTGACCCAGGCGCCCGCCTTCGTACGGGAGTCGGGGGCGGCGGACTCGTCGGCGATCAGGTACGCCGTCGTGATGCCCGGCGCCACGAAGACGCCGCACAGGGCCGCGCAGCCGAGGAGGACGTACGGGTGCGGGGACAGGCCCGCGGCGGCGAGGAGGAGGCCGAGGGCCGCCGCGAGGACCGGGAGGCGGCGGGTGCCGGGAGCGCGCCAGGCGATGGCGCCGTAGGCGAGGCCGCCGAGGGCGCTGCCGGCGGACATCGCGGCGAGGATCCACGGCACCAGGCCGGCGGCGCCGTGCGCGTCGGCGAAGGCGACGACGAGCAGTTGCAGCGCCCCCAGGCACACCCCCACCCCGGCCACCCCGATGACCGCCTGCTTCATCGTGCGGTTGCCGCGCAGGACGCCCGGCGTGGAGAGCGGGGTCCCGGGCTTCGGCGCGGCCGCTCCCCTCCTCGCCCGCGCCGGCGGGGACGCGGCCAGCGCCAGCGCCCCGGCGAGGATCAACGCCGCGCTCGCCGCCAGGCCCACCGGTGCGGGCGCCACCGTCACGATCGCCCCCACCAGCAACGGCCCCGTCACGAGCAGCAGTTCCTCGGCGACCGAGTCCAGGCTGTACGCGCGCGGCAGCAGGCCCGGCGGCGCCAGGTCGCTCCACAGCACCCGCATCACCGGCCCCAGCGGCGGCGTGCACGCCCCGGCCGCCGCCGCGAGCGCGGCCGACCCGGCGGCGCCCGTGCCGCCGCCGGCGGTGACCATCGCGAGCACCGCCAGCAGCACCGCGTACGCCGTGGCCATCGGCGGCAGCGCGCGGCGCGGGCCGTGCCGGTCGATGAACCCGGCCCGGACCGGGGACAGGGTGACGCTGGTGGCTCCGAAGCACGCCAGGGCGGCACCGGCCGCGGCGTACGAACCGGTGGCTTCCCTGACGGAGAGCAGCAGCGACAGCGAGACCATCCCGTACGACAACCGCCCCAGCAGGGCGGCACCGAAGGTGCGGGAGGCATGGGGGATACGCAGCACAGCCGCGTAGGACGGCGCAGACATGGTGACGTTCCTCGGTGAAGGGAGCGCGCAACCCGGCGCTCCGGCTCGTGCAAAGGGTCGGCTCGGTGCCGCGCCCGGCGGGGCGGGGCGACGTGCCGGCTCCTATGCACGGGGGAGGAACATGCGGCGAATGTAGCAGAGGGGCCGTGTCACGCCGTCGGGCCCGCCCTCCCGTGCGGGAGGGCGGGCCCGACGGCTTCCGCGGTGGTTACTTCCTGGCGTACAGGCGCATCGTGATCGGGCCGAAGACCGCGACGATCACGCCCGCCCAGCCCAGCGTCCACGCGATGTCCGAGCCCGGCCACTCGCCGTGCATCAGCTCGCGGACCGCGGAGGCCAGGTGCGTCACCGGGTTGTTGTTGACGAAGGCCTGGAGCCAGCCCGGCATCGTCGACGGGTCGACGAAGATGTCGCTGAGGAACGTCGTCGGGAACAGGACCATCATGCTGACGCCCATGACCGACTTCTCCGTGCGGAGCAGCAGGCCGAACATCGTCCAGATCCACGAGAACGCGAACGAGAAGACGATCAGCAGCGCCACCCCCGCGAGGACTCCCAGCACGCCGCCGTCCGGGCGGAAGCCCATGATGAGGCCGACCCCGACCATCACCACCGACGCTATGAGGTAGCGGAGCATGTCGCCCAGCAGGTAGCCGACCATCACCGCGGGGCGCCAGATCGGCAGCGAGCGGAAGCGGTCGAAGACACCCTTCTCGATGTCGGTGTTGACGGAGACGCCGGTGTACATCGTGATCATGACGATGCTCATCACCAGGATGCCCGGCAGCAGGTACTGCAGGTAGTCCGAGGTGGAGCCGGCCAGCGCACCCCCGAAGAGGTACGTGTACATCAGCACCATCATGATCGGGAAGGCGGTGACGTCGAAGAGCTGCTCGGGTACGTGCTTGATCTTCAGCACGGCACGCCAGCCGAACGTCACGGAGGCCGACCACGGACTCGGCTGTGGTGGCCGTTCCTTGGAGACCAGCAGCTCCGCGAGGCTCTCGGTGGTGACCGGCGCGAGGTCCTCGGCACCGGACTGGGACGGGGACTTGGCCGTGGTCTGGGTCTCGGTGGCGGTGCTCATGCTGCTGCCTCCTGGGTCTCGGCACCGGCCTCGCGGTCGGTGAGGGCGAGGAAGACCTCGTCCAGGCTGGGCTGACCCAGCGAGAAGTTGTCGACGGTGATGTCCGCGCGGGCCAGCTCCGCCAGCGCGGCGGCGGCCTGGGCGGCGGCGCCGCTGCCGTTGTCGCCGTTGCCGACGCGGGCGGTCAGCGCCACGGGGTCGGGCTCCAGCTGCACCTGGGCGCCGGTGAGCGCGGTCTCCAGCAGGGCGACCGCCTCCGCGCGCTGCGCGGCGTCGCGCAGCCGGAGGTGGACGGAGCCGGCGCCGACGGAGGCCTTCAGCTCGCCCTTGGTGCCCTCGGCGATGACCTTGCCGTGGTCGATGACGGCGATCCGGGACGCGAGCTGGTCGGCCTCGTCCAGGTACTGCGTGGTGAGCAGGACGGTGGTGCCCTGGGCGACGACCGCGCGGACGATGTCCCAGACCTGGTTGCGGCTCCGCGGGTCGAGGCCGGTGGTCGGCTCGTCGAGGAAGAGCAGGTCGGGGGTGTTGAGGATGGACGCGGCGATGTCGATGCGCCGCCGCATGCCGCCCGAGTAGTTCTTGACCTGCTTGGCCGCCGCCTCACTCAGGCCGAACGCCTCCAGCAGCTGCGCGGCGCGCACCCGGGCCGCCGCGGGCTTGTGCCCGAGGAGGCGGCCGAGCAGCACCAGGTTCTCGGTGCCGGTCAGGTCCTCGTCCACGGAGGCGTACTGGCCGGTGAGGCTGACCCGGGAGCGCACGGCGTTCGCGTCACGGACGACGTCCTTGCCGAAGATCCGGGCCTCGCCGCCGTCGGGGCGCAGCAGGGTGGCGAGCATCTTCACGGTGGTGGTCTTCCCGGCGCCGTTGGGGCCGAGGACGCCGTAGACGGTGCCGCTGGGGACGGCGAGGTCGACGCCGTCCACAGCGCGGGTCTCGCCGAACACCTTCACAAGTCCCGACGTCTCGATCGCCAGGCCGGACGGGTCGTTAGTCATGTGCTTCTTCTCCAGATTCTCCAACATCAGGTATATGTGCGGCTTCTGCTACGCCACGTACGGCCGCGTCGCGCGGGCCTCTCTCAGCGCGAGACCCCACCAGGTGAGCTGGTCCAGCAGGGCGCCGGCGGCGCGTACCAGACCGTCCGAGTAGATGGACCCCCCGGCCGGGAATTTCTCATCGGTGAACCGCAGGTCTATTCCGACCGAGTCCCGCACGGTGACCGTGTGCAGCTCGGTGAAGACGGACCTCAGCTGCTCCACGGCGCGCACGCCGTCGCAGCCGAAGCCGTACGACACGAAGCCGACCGGCTTCGCGTGCCACTCGTCGTAGCCCATGTCGATGGCGTGCTTGAGCTGCGCGGGGAAGCTGCGGTTGCACTCGGGGGTGACCACGACGAACCCCTCCGCCCGCGCCAGCTCCCCGGTGAACGAGGACAGCTGCGCGTCCGGCTGCTCCGGGTAGTGCGTCGGGAGGTCGTAGTCGGCGAGGTCCAGGACGCGCAGCGCCACGTCGCTCCGCTCGCCGGCCAGCTCGTCGAGCCAGGAGGCGACGGCAGGGGGGCGGCAGTCGGCCTCGGCCCGGCCGGCCAGGATGCACGCGACGCGCAGTCGTGCGGAGGCGCCGCGTGCGCCGGACACGCCGGGCGCCTCGCGTACGCCGCCGGACTCGCCGTTCGTCATCGGACACCTCCCGGGTCTCGGTCACCCCGGGCAGTGCGCCCGGGCCGTCACCCTTCAGGCGCCAGAAGCCGGCAGGCACCCGCTAGATCCGATCTAGCGGGCCGCGCGCGGCACCGCGCACCCGGCCACGCACGGCTGCCGCACCCCCGCCCGCCTGCGCGTTCGCCGAGTGATCCGCGCTTTCATCACAGCCGCATAACGGCATCATGTCTGGTCGTCCACTGTTCATCCCGCGCTAACCGAACCCGCCCCGCATGGCCGACTGCCGCCACTTCGATACAGGACCCGAGTTATGTCCGGATCGATCAGGAGAGCAGTGAGAGCACGTGAGCCCGATGCAGACGAAGCGCAGCGCCGCCCGCCTGGGCGCCCTCCTCCTGGCCCCGGCCGCCGTCGCCTCCCTCGTGTCCTGCGGCGGCGAGAGCGGGGCGAGCGCGGCTGAGGACCGGCCCGAGCGGCTCACCGGCACGGTGCTGATCGACGGCTCCAGCACGGTGGAGCCGCTGACGAAGCTGGCCGGCGAGCGCTTCGGCGGGCAGGAGCCGGGGGTGCGGGTCAAGGTCGGGGCGTCCGGCACCGGCGGCGGCTTCGACAGGTTCTGCGCCGGGGAGACGGACATCTCCGACGCCTCCCGGCCGATCAACGACTTCGAGAAGGAGACCTGCGCCAACTGGGACGTGCCGTACCGCGAGCTGACCATCGCCAACGACGCGCTCACCGTCGTCGTCCCGCGCGCCAACGACTGGCTCGACTGCATCACCACCGACCAGCTCAGGCGCATCTGGGAGCCCGGCTCGGCGCTGGCGAGCTGGCAGGAGGTCGACCCCGCGTTCCCGGACGAGCCGCTCCAGCTCTACGGCCCGGACACCGACTCGGGCACGTTCGACTACTTCACCGAGGCCATCAACGGCGAGGAGAAGGCGTCCCGCTCCGACTTCACCCCGAGCAGCGACGACAACACCCTCGTCAAGGGGGTCGCGGAGCACTCCGGCGGGCTCGGCTACTTCGGCTTCACCTACTTCGACGAGAACCGCGACAAGCTGCGCGCGCTGGAGATCGACGCGGGTGACGGCTGCGTGGCGCCCAGCACGGCGTCGGTCCAGGACGGCTCGTACAAGCCGCTGGCGCGGCCGCTGTTCATCTACCCCTCGGCGAAGGCGCTGGAGCGCCCCGAGGTGGAGACGTTCGTCGAGTTCTACGTGGACAGCCACACCGACTTCGCCTCGGAGGCCGGCTACATCCCGCTCAGCGAGGTGCAGGAGAACAAGCTGGAGCGGGACCTGGCGCGGCTGAAGAAGCACAGCGGCCGGCCGGGCGGCGCAGGCGACACGGGCGGGGACTCGGGTGGCTCGGGCGGCCTGTGAGGCGCTCGGCGCGGCGTTCGGCGCGGCGTGCGATGCGGTCCGCGGTGCCCTGGATCATGCCGTTCATAACGGGCCGATAACGGCATCACGCACCCCTGTTCCGATGTTCACCTTCAGTTAACCGCCACCACCGGCCGAGTCCGCCGACGGGGAATTCCATGAGACGCGACGAAGGGGGTGGTGACCGACCGATGGACACACCGGCGATACCCGGCCAGCGACACGGACATGTCCTGCTGCTCGCCGATCCGGACGAACAGGTGGCGCATGATCTCGCGGAGCACCTGTCGGGCCATCAGGTGAAGGTCGTCTTCTGCTCCGACGGGGCGGAGGCGCTGCTCCAGGTCGGCCTGCAGTCCCCCGACGCCCTGCTGGTCAGCGCCAAGCTGCCGCTCGTGCCCGGCGCCCGGGTGGTGGAGGTGCTGCGGCGGCGCAGCGCCACGCCGGTCATCATCGGCGTCGGCCCCGACGACGCGGAGGACGCCGTCGAGGCGCTCACCGCGGGGGCCAGCGCCTGCGTCGCCCGGCCCTACCGGCCGTACGAGGTCCTGAAGATGCTCGGCGTCGCCAGCCCGGCGACGTACGACGTGGACCAGACGGTGGCCTCCGGTCCGTACAGCGTCAACCCCGCCACCTTCGAGGCCCGCGTCGACGGCCGGCTGGTGCAGCTCCCGCTCCGCGAGTTCAAGCTGCTGCACCTGCTGGTGGCCAACGCCGAGAAGGTCGTCACCCGAGACCAGATCAGCGCCGAGCTGTGGGGCGGCAGCGCCCCGAAGTCCAACACGATCGCCGTGCACATCCGCCGGCTGCGCGACCGCATCGGGGACAACCCGCACGATCCACGGATCATCCTCACCGTCCGCAACGTCGGCTACCGCTTCGTGCCGCCGACCGCGGACCTCCCCTAGACCCCACAACTCCGTTCGTCTCGATTTGTGATCATGCCGCCGAGTGCAGTGCGGCCTCAGGAAGGAAAGTCCCCAGTGAAGTCTCAGAGCAAGATCCGGTTCCGCACCGCCGCAGGCATACTCGCCCTCTCCAGCGCCCTCGTCCTCTCGGCGTGCGGCTCCGACGACAACTCGGACTCCGGCGACGACAACGCCAAGGGCGGCGACAAGAGCAGCGCCGCCGCCGGCGGCGACATCAAGTGCGGCGGCGGCGGCGAGCTGCTCGCCTCGGGCGCCAGCTCGCAGGACAACGCCGTACAGCAGTGGGTCGCCGACTACCAGGCCGCCTGCTCCGACGTGACGGTCAACTACAAGCCGGTCGGCTCCGGCGCCGGCATCGAGGAGTTCCTCAACGGCCAGACCGCCTTCGCCGGCTCCGACTCCGCGCTGGAGCCGGAGGAGGTGGAGAAGTCCAAGGAGGTCTGCTCCGGCGGGCAGGGCATCAACCTGCCGATGGTCGGCGGCCCGGTCGCCATCGCGTACCACGTCGAGGGCGTGGACGAGCTGGTGCTCGACGCCGAGACGCTGGCGAACGTCTTCAACGGCGAGATCGGCAAGTGGAACGACGAGGCCATCGCCAAGCTGAACCCCGACGCCGAGCTGCCCGACACCAAGATCCAGCCCGTGCACCGCTCCGACGAGTCGGGCACCACCGAGAACTTCACCGCCTACCTCAACACGGTCGTCAAGGACGCCTGGCCGCACGAGGCGGACAAGAAGTGGCCGATCGAGGGCGGCCAGGCCGCCACCGGCTCGGCCGGGGTGTCCTCGCAGGTGAAGCAGACCGACGGCGCCATCTCGTACATGGAGATCTCGCACGCCGAGTCCAACGACCTGACCACCGTCAAGCTGGACACCGGCGCGGCCGAGCCGGTCGAGGCCACCGTGGAGAACGCCTCCGCGGCCATCGCCGCCGGCAAGCGGGTCGGCGAGGCCCCCGACATGGCCCTGGAGCTGGACTACGCCACCAAGGTCGACGGCGCGTACCCGATCACCCTCGTGACGTACGAGGTCGCGTGCGACAAGGGCAACAAGCCGGAGTCCCTGGACGCCGTGAAGTCCTTCCTCGGCTACACCGCCAGCGAGGCCGGCCAGCAGTCGATCGTCGACGTCGGCTACGCCCCGCTGCCCGCCGAGATGGCGGCCGAGGTCGTCAAGACCGTCGACAGCCTGTCCTGATCCGCCCTCCCGCCGGCCGACGGACCACACCGTCCGGCCGGCGGGGGGCCATCCGGTGCACCGCCGCCGGGACGCGGGCGCTGACCGCGCCGTCGCCCCACACCAGACCGGAGATTCACGTATGACTGCTCCACCCACAGACATAGAAACCCCCGCCCCACCGCCGTCGCAGGTCCTGCTGTCGAACGGCAAGGGCAGCACCCGCCGCGGCGACAAGGTCTTCTCCGGCCTGTCGAAGGGGTCCGGGATCACGCTGCTGCTGATCATGGCCGCGATCGCCGCGTTCCTCGCGTACCGCGCGTCCATCGCCCTCGCGGACAACGAGGGCAACTTCCTCACCACCTTCGAGTGGGACGCGAACTCCATCCCGCCCAAGTTCGGCATCGCCGTGCTGGCCTTCGGCACGGTCGTCTCGTCGATCGTCGCCATGGTCATCGCGGTGCCGATCGCGGTGGGCATCGCGCTGTTCATCACCCACTACGCGCCGCGCAGGCTGGCCGCGCCCATCGCGTACGTGATCGACCTGCTGGCCGCCGTCCCGTCCATCGTCTACGGCCTGTGGGGCGCCCTGTTCCTCGTGCCGCACCTGGTCGGCACGTACGAGTGGCTGGACCGCTACCTCGGCTGGACCGTCGTGCTGTCCTTCGACGGGACCGCGCCGCGCTCGCTGATGACCGCGGGCATCCTGCTGGCCGTGATGATCCTGCCGATCATCACCAACGTCAGCCGCGAGGTCTTCGCCCAGACGCCCCGCCTCCAGGAGGAGGCGGCGCTGGCGCTGGGCGCCACGCGCTGGGAGGTCATCCGCATGACGGTGCTGCCCTTCGGCCGCTCCGGCGTCATCTCCGCCTCGATGCTCGGCCTCGGGCGGGCGCTCGGCGAGACCATGGCGGTGGCCACCGTGCTGTCGCCGTCGGCGCTGCTGTCGGCGGAGATCCTCCAGGCGGGCGGCGGGACGTTCGCGCAGAACATCGCCGCGTCGTTCGGCGAGTCCGGGCAGTTCGGGCGGGACGCGCTGATCGCCTCCGGCCTGGTCCTGTTCGTCATCACGCTGCTGGTCAACGGCGCCGCCCGGCTGATCATCGCGCGCCGCAAGGAGTACTCGGGGGCCAACGCATGAGCGCGCAGACCATCGCGGACAAGCGGCCGGTCGACCGGCTCGGCATCCAGCAGCCGCGGCTGCCGCGCTGGGCGCCGCTGGGCATCGCCGCGGGCGCCGCCGTCCTGGCCGCGCTCATCGGCGTGATCGGCGGCCTCGGCAGCCGCATCCAGTGGGGCCTGATCGCCGCGATCCTCTTCGTCATCGGCCAGTTCGTCATCTCGACCGCGGTCGAGGGCGGCCGGCAGGCGAAGGACCGGCTGGCGACCTCCCTGGTGTGGGTGGCGTTCCTGCTGGCCGTCGTCCCGCTGGCGTCGCTGATCTGGGAGACCGTCAGCAAGGGCATCAAGGTCACCGACGGCTACTTCCTCACCCACTCGATGAGCGGCGTGGTCAACGTCGCGCCCGGCGGCGGCGTCTACCACGCGCTGATGGGCACCATCGAGCAGGTCCTCATCGCCACGCTCATCGCCACCCCGATCGGGCTGCTGACCGCCGTGTACCTGGTGGAGTACGGCCGCGGGCCGCTGGCGAAGGCGGTGACGTTCTTCGTCGACGTCATGACGGGCATCCCGTCCATCGTCGCCGGCCTCTTCGTCCTCAGCCTGTGGATCATGATCCTGGACTTCGGCTACTCCGGCTTCGCCGGTGCGCTGGCCCTGGCGATCCTGATGATGCCCGTGGTGGTCCGCTCCACCGAGGAGATGCTGAAGCTCGTCCCGAACGAGCTGCGCGAGGCGTCGTACGCCCTGGGCGTACCGAAGTGGAAGACGATCCTGAAGGTCGTCCTGCCCACCTCCCTCGGCGGCATCACCACCGGCGTCATGCTGGCCGTCGCCCGCATCACCGGCGAGACCGCCCCCGTGCTGCTGCTCGTCTTCGGCAGCCCCGCGATCAACAACAACCCCTTCGACGGCGGCCAGGCGTCCCTGCCGCTGTACATCTACCAGCAGTGGGGGGCGGGCACCTCGGCGTCGTTCGACCGCGCCTGGGCCGCCGCCCTCGTCCTCATCGTCTTCGTGATGATCCTCAACCTGCTGGCCCGCGGCATAGCCCGCTGGAAGGCCCCGAAATCCGGCCGCTGACGGCCAGAGGAGAAGTGATCTGACATGGCCAAGCGCATCGACATCAGCGGCCTCACCGCCTACTACGGCGACTTCAAGGCGATCGAGGACATCTCGATGG
>NZ_JAINRD010000026.1 GCF_020400605.1 Streptomyces aculeolatus
GGCGCCCCCCCGGGGGGGGGGGGCGGGGCCCGGGGGGGGGGGGCGGGGGCGCCCGGCCCGGGGCCGGGCCCCCCGCCCCTCGTTCGCGCCCCGGCCGGGACCCTTCCGTGACCCCGGCCGGGGCGTCGTCAGCCGATGATGCCCATCGCGGTGAGCCCGCCGGCGGTGCCGGCCAGCATGAAGACCGGCATCAGTATTTTCAGCTCGATCCAGCTGCCGGCGCGAAAGCGCATGAAGCCGGGCGGGCCGATCGGGTACCAGCGCCGGCGACCCACCGGGATCGGCCACAGGACGGGGCAGCCGGAGACGGTGAGGGCGTCGCCGAGGTCGTGGACGAGGGCGCCGAGGACGATGGGCAGGCCCAGCCACAGGTACTCCTGGCCGGGGTCGGTGAAGAGCCAGTCGGAGCCGTTGCCCGGCTTGTCGAGAACGGCGGCGAGGATCCAGGCGCTGGTGGCGCCGAGCAGCCACACCAGCACGTCGCTGGAGACCCGGGCGGCCCGCCACAGCAGTCCCTCGATGGCCAGCACCATGTGGACGAAGAGGATCCCGAGGACCGCCCACCGGCCGCCGAGCACCGCGAGCGCGGAGAACCCGGCGCCGACCAGCACCGCCCACAGCCAGGTGTGCGTCAGGGTGCGGTGGCCGCCGGAGCGGCGGGGGTCGCCGCGCTTCTTCGTCGCCTTGTAGACACTGGCGGAGAGCTTGTCGATGACCTCGCACAGCATGCGGGACAGCGGGCCGAAGGCGCGGGAGATGGTCGCGGACTTGTGGTCGAGGTCGGGTGCGAGGGCCGCGCCCGCGCAGATGAGGGCGCCGACGACGAGCACCGGCCAGGGCATCTCGTGGCCCGCGGCGGTGGCCGCGGCGCCCACCCCCAGCCACGCCGCCGCCCCCGAAAGCGAGTGCGCTGGACCCATCATGAACGCTCCCCCACCCCTCGTCCGCCCGTGTGGTGAACGGCCGTTGGCCCCACCCGTTCCGTCCGTCGGCGGCACAGCCTAGCGCGGGTGATCTTCACACGTGCCGGGGGTTCACACTTCGGGGGCGGCGGAGGGCAGTATGGACGGGTGACCCTCATCGATCAGATTCCGCCCACCGCCGACCCCGACGACCTCTTCGAGGCGTTCTCCTCCTGGACCGAGGAGCGGGGCATCTCCCTCTATCCGGCGCAGGAAGAAGCTCTGATCGAGGTCGTCTCCGGCTCGAACGTCATCCTGTCCACCCCCACCGGCTCCGGGAAGTCGCTGGTCGCGGCAGGCGCGCACTTCGCGGCCCTGGCCCGGGACGAGGTCTCGTTCTACACCGCGCCCATCAAGGCCCTGGTGTCGGAGAAGTTCTTCGACCTGTGCAAGATCTTCGGCACGGAGAACGTCGGCATGCTCACCGGCGACGCCTCCGTCAACGCCGACGCACCCGTCATCTGCTGCACCGCCGAGGTGCTGGCGTCCATCGCGCTGCGCGACGGGAAGGACGCCGACATCGGCCAGGTGGTGATGGACGAGTTCCACTTCTACGCCGAGCCGGACCGCGGCTGGGCCTGGCAGATCCCGCTGCTGGAGCTGCCGCAGGCGCAGTTCGTGCTGATGTCCGCGACGCTCGGCGACGTCTCCCGCTTCGAGGAGGACCTGACCCGGCGCACCGGCAAGTCCACCGCGGTGGTCCGCTCGGCGACCAGGCCGGTCCCGCTGTCGTACGCGTACCGCACCACACCGCTCACCGAGACGCTGACGGAGCTGCTGGAGAACCGGCAGGCGCCGGTGTACATCGTGCACTTCACCCAGGCGCAGGCGGTGGAGCGGGCGCAGGCGCTGATGAGCATCAACATGTCCACCCGCGCCGAGAAGGACGAGATCGCCGCCCTCATCGGCAACTTCCGCTTCACCACCCGGTTCGGCCAGCAGCTCTCCCGCTACGTGCGGCACGGCATCGGCGTCCACCACGCCGGGATGCTGCCCAAGTACCGGCGGCTGGTGGAGAAGCTGGCGCAGGCGGGGCTGCTGAAGGTCATCTGCGGAACCGACACCCTCGGCGTCGGCGTCAACGTCCCGATCCGCACGGTGCTGTTCACCGCGCTGACCAAGTACGACGGCAGCCGCGTGCGCACCCTGCGGGCCCGCGAGTTCCACCAGATCGCCGGGCGCGCCGGCCGGGCCGGCTTCGACACCTCCGGGCTGGTGGTGGCGCAGGCGCCGGAGCACGTGGTGGAGAACGAGAAGGCGCTCGCCAAGGCCGGCGACGATCCGAAGAAGCGCCGCAAGGTCGTCCGCAAGAAGCCGCCCGAGGGCTTCGTCAACTGGTCGCAGAACACCTTCGAGAAGCTCATCGCCGCCGATCCGGAACCGCTCACCTCCCGCTTCCGCGTCACCCACGCCATGCTGCTGTCGGTCATCGCCCGTCCGGGCAACGCTTTCACCGCCATGCGCCGGCTGCTGGAGGACAACCACGAGTCGCGCAGGAAGCAGCTCCGGCACATCCGCCGCGCCATCGCGATCTACCGCTCCCTCCTCGACGGCGGCGTGGTGGAGCAGCTCGACGAGCCGGACGCGCAGGGCCGCATCGTGCGTCTGACCGTCGACCTGCAGCAGGACTTCGCCCTCCAGCAGCCGCTGTCCACCTTCGCGCTGGCCGCCTTCGACCTCCTCGACCCCGAGTCCCCGTCCTACGCGCTCGACATGGTCTCCGTGGTGGAGTCCACCCTCGACGACCCCCGGCAGATCCTCGCCGCCCAGCAGAACAAGGCGCGCGGCGAGGCGGTCGCGGAGATGAAGGCGGACGGCGTCGAGTACGAGGAGCGGATGGAGCGGCTGATGGACGTCGGCTACCCCAAGCCGCTGGAGGAGCTGCTGTCCCACGCCTACGGCCTGTACCGCAAGAGCCACCCGTGGGTCGGCGACCACCCCCTCTCCCCCAAGTCGGTCATCCGGGACATGTACGAACGGGCGATGACCTTCAGCGAGTTCGTCTCCCTCTACGAACTGGCCCGCACCGAGGGCATCGTGCTGCGCTACCTCGCCAGCGCGTACAAGGCGCTGGACCACACCGTGCCGGACGAGCGGAAGTCCGAGGACTTCGAGGACATCGTCGCCTGGCTCGGCGAGATGGTCCGCCAGGTCGACTCCAGCCTGCTGGACGAGTGGGAGCAGCTGGCCAATCCGGCGGAGGAGACCGCCGAGCAGGCCATGGAGCACGCCGACCAGGTCCGCCCGGTGACGGCCAACGCCCGCGCCTTCCGGGTCCTCGTGCGCAACGCGCTCTTCCGCCGGGTGGAGCTGGCGGCGCTCGACGACGCGGACGGACTGGGCGCGCTGGACGAGGAGTCCGGCTGGGACGCGGAGCGCTGGGGCGAGGCCCTGGACGCGTACTGGGAGGAGTACGAGGACATCGGCACCGGTCCCGACGCCCGCGGGCCGCGGCTGCTGCGGATCGAGGAGGACCCGCAGCACGCGCTCTGGCGCGTCCGCCAGACCTTCGCCGACCCGGAGGGCGACCACGACTGGGGCATCTCCGCCGAGGTGGACCTGACGGCCTCCGATGCCGAGGGCCGCGCCGTCCTCCGCGTCACCGGCGTCGGCCCCCTGAGCGCGTCCGGCTGAGCGGGCAGCCGGGCTGGGCGGGCAAACCGGCCGGCGGGCGGTGCGGCTGAGCCGGTCGTCGGGCCATGCCGCCGTCAGCGCGGCAGGCCCGTACGCCGACGGCGGCCCCGGCGCAGCCAGTTGAGGCTGCCGCGCCGCGATCGGGTCCCTCCCGCCGGGCGCGCCGGCGGAGCGCCGCCGGGCGGCGGCGCCGGAGCCGTGAGCAGGGCCGCAGGAACCGGGAGCGGGGTCGCGTACTCGGAGCGCGCCGCCTGGAGCTCCACGGCCAGGCCCAGCCGGAAGCCCAGTGCTTCCGCGTCGGACTCCGCCAGCAGCACGCCCTCCACCACCCGGCGGGCCGACTCGCTGCCCCCGAGGGCCGGCGCGACCAGCTCCGCCCGGTGCTCCACGACGCGCGCCCGCTCACCGGCGTCGGGCACCTCCTCCGCCAGCGCCGCGTCGCTCAGCACCGCCGCATACGCGCCCGCCCGCTCCCACGGGTCCACCCGCTCCGCGAGAAGCTGCTCCACCCGCCGCTGCCGCCAGCCGCGGGCCCGCACGTCCGTCCCCTCGGCCAGCTCCACCCGCATCGCGGGCGGCAGCGGGCCGCGCAGCAGCCCCGGCTCGCGGTCCCCGAACTGCTCCACCTCCGTGGCGAGATAGAGCCATACCACGACGCGATACCGGTTCACATAGAACCGGGCAGGCGCGAAGCACCCCGCGCGCGCCAGCCGGGTGAAGCGGACGGGCGAGACGCCCAGCTCCTCCGCCCCCGCGACCGTCCCCACCAGCCGCAGCCGCTCACGCAGCGCAGCCGACGCGCCCGCCCCGGCGCTCCCGGCACCGGCCTCCGCGTCCTCCGCGCGCAGCCGCGCCACCTCGGCCCGCGCCACCCTGCGCCGCCCGCCGGCCCGCTGCGGCGGCTCCGTCAGCACCAGCCCGAGCTGCACAGCCAGCTCCAACTCCCGCGGCAGCAGCCCCAGCTCCGCCGCCGCCCGGCCGAACGGCAGCGGCTCCGCCCGCTCGCCGGCCGCGCCCGCCGTCCGCGCACCTGTCCGCGCACCCGTGCCCGCATCGGTCCGTACCACCATGGCCGTCTCCCCCGTCGTCGCTCGAAGAGCCCCATCTCGATTACTCTCAGTGACGACCTTAGCGCGTCGCTCCCCGCCCCGCCTCCCCCTGTGGATAACGTGCTCCCATGGGCGAGAAGATGACCGACGAAGAGTGGCGCACCTTCGTCTCCGCAGGCACCCGCACCGGCAAGCTGGCCACCGTCCGCGCCGACGGCAGCCCCCACCTGGCTCCCATCTGGTTCGTGCTCGACGGCGACGAGTTCGTCTTCAACACCGGCGAGAACACCGTCAAGGGCCGCAACCTCGCACGCGACGGCCGCGCCACCCTGTGCGTCGACGACGAGCGCATGCCCTACTCGTTCGCCGTGCTGTCGGGCCGCGCCCGGCTCAGCGACGACCTGGACGCGATGCGCCACTGGGCCACGGTCATCGCCTCCCGCTACGTCGGGAAGGACCTCGCCGAGACCTACGGCGCGCGCAACGCCGTCCGGGGCGAACTCCTCGTCCGCGTCGCCATCGAGAAGGTGGTCTCCGAGGCCCGCGTCGCCGAGTGACGCCCGCCGCCCGGCCGGGCCCGCGGCGGTGCCGCGCTCACCCCACCGGCTCGGTGCCGACCGGGTCGAGCAGCCGGGCCGTATGCACCCGACCCGCGTACTCGACCAGCCTGATCAGCACCTCCTTCCCCGAGTCGCGGTCGCGGGCGTCGCACAGCACGACGGGGGTGCCCTGGTCGAGGTCGAGCGCGCGGGCGACCTCGTGGGCGCCGTAACTGCGCGACTCGGGAAAGCAGTTCACGGCGACGATGAACGGGATGCTGCGGTGCTCGAAGTAGTCCACCGCGGGGAAGCAGTCCTGCAGCCTGCGCGTGTCGGCCAGCACCACCGCGCCCAGCGCGCCGGTGGCCAGCTCGTCCCAGAGGAACCAGAAGCGGTCCTGACCGGGCGTGCCGAACAGGTAGACCGCGAGCCCGGCGCGGATCGTGATCCTGCCGAAGTCCATCGCCACGGTGGTCGTGGTCTTCTCGTCCACACCGCCCGTGTCGTCGACGGCGGTGCCGACCTCGCTCAACTGCTCCTCGGTGCGCAGCGGACGGATCTCGCTGACGGAGCCGACCAGAGTGGTCTTGCCCACCCCGAAGCCGCCGGCGATGAGGATCTTCAGCGCCAGCGCGTCGTCGACCCTGCGGTCAGAGGGCGCGGAGTCCATCGATCACTTCTCTCAGGATCTTCTCGTCGGGAAGCTGCGCCGGCGGTACGGGCCTGCTGACCCGTACGCAGCCGAGTTCGACCAGGTCGCCGAGGAGTACCCGTACCACCCCTACCGGCAGATCGGTCTCCGCCGCCAGTTCCGCGACGGACTGGGTCTCGATCCGGCAGAGGTCGACGAGCGCCCGGTGCTCGGGTCCGAACGCCTCGGCCTCCTTCCCCGCCGCCTCGAGCGCCTCTTCCTCCAGGTCGATGAGCGCGATGAGGTCGAACCGTACCGTGGTCGTCACCGGCCGGGTCCGGCCGCCGGTCATCGCGTAAGGGCGGACCAGCGGGCCGGCCTCGGCGTCGTACCAGTGACTGCCGTGGTGCGGAGGGGTGCCACTCATATCTTCAGTCATAACGTGTCACCGCCTTGCTCAGCCCGGATTCCGCGGCTTCGCTGCGGCCGTTCGCGGAGCGGTGTATAGGTGTTCGCCCACCCGTGTGACCAGGCGGGCCATCTCGTACGCGACGAGGCCCATGTCCGCGGTCGCGGCGCTGAGGACGGCAAGACAGGAGCCGTCCCCGGCCGCGGCCACGAAGAGGAAGCCGTCGTCCATCTCGACCATGGTCTGCCGTACGCCGCCGGCGCGGAAGTGCCGCCCGGCGCCCTTGGCGAGACTGTGGAAGCCGGACGCGACCGCCGCCAGGTGCTCGGCGTCCTCGCGCGAGAGGGTCCTGGAGTGGCCGACCGCGAGGCCGTCACCGGAGAGCACCACGGCGTGGTGCACGTCGGCGACGCGCCTGACGAGGTCGTCCAGCAGCCAGTCGAGTCCTCCGGATCTCTTCGTGTGCACGGTGTCCGGCTCGATCATGAGCGGTCTCCTTCCCTCGGCGTGTGCGCGGTCTCGTCCGGCTCCCGGCGCTCGCCACCGGGTTCACCGCCGTGCGGGCGGCCCGCGGGGAGGCCGCCCCCGCGTAACCAGCCGCTGCGGTACGCGGCCATGCGTGCGCGCGCCTCCTCCGGCGTGCGCTCCCGCGGTGCGGGGATGCCCGCGGCACCGGGGCGGCGCGCTGCGGTGTCCCCGCTGCCGGTGTCCGCGCCGCCGTCCGCGCGGCCCGGGGCGTCCGTGCCGCCGTCGGCGGAATCCGGCTCCAGCCTCAACTGCGGTGCCATGCTCGCCTGCCGTACGCGCCTGGGCAGCTCCGTGACGTCCCCGGGCGACTGGACGGCAGCCGCCTCCTGCCCGGCGCGCCCGGCGTACGCCCCGGTCCGGCCGCCGGCCCCGCCGCCGCCCGCCTCCTCGTCCGGGACCGCCGCGCGGCCGTCCGGGCCGTCGGCCCCGTCCAGTCCTTCAGCGCCTTCCAGCCCGTCCGCGCCGTCCGCCGGGTCCGCGCCGAGCCGGGCCCGCAGCAGGACCACGTCCTCCCGCGACGCCAGCACCGGCCGCTCCCCCACCGGCCCGACGGCCGGTCGCCCCGGCCCGGGCCCGGTGCTCCACGGCCCCGGCAGCGCCCGCCCGGCCCGCCGCTCCGGCAGCCCGTTCTCCGTGACCCGCGCCCCCTTCAGTGCGCCGTGGGCGCCGCGCGCACCGGAGCCGCCCCCGTCCGCGCCGGTGCGCGCCGGCGCCCCGGCCCGGCCCGGCGGCAGCCCCGGAACCTTCGCCCCGCCCGGCAGCCCGGCAACCGGCCCGCCGGGGAACGGCCGCGCCGCCCCGCCCCGCGTCCCGGCCCCCGGGTCCAACGCCCCCTCCACCGCCGCCTCCAGCAGCGCGGTGGGCAGCAGCACCACCACCGTCGTCCCCCCGTACGCCGAATCCCGCAGGCTGACCTGGATCCCGTGCCGCGCCGCCAGCCGGCTCACGACGAAGAGCCCCAGCCGGTCGCTGTCGAAGAGGTCCAGCGCCTCCGACTGCCGGATCCGCAGGTTCGCGGCCGCCAGCGCCTCCTTGCCCATGCCGAGGCCGCGGTCCTCGACCTCGATCGCATAGCCGTTGCCGACCTGCTCGCCGTACACCCGCACCTTGGTGTGCGGCGGCGAGAACTGCGCGGCGTTCTCGACCAGTTCCGCCAGCAGATGCGTCAGGTCGGCCACGGCCGCGCCCACCACGGCCACGTCCGACAGCGCCCGCACCTCCACGCGCGCGTAGTCCTCCACCTCCGAGACGGCGGCCCGCACCACGCTCTGCAGCGGCACCGGCATCCGCCAGGCCCGGCCGGGAGCCGCGCCGGAGAGGATGATCAGGCTCTCGGCGTGCCGCCGCATGCGGGTGGTGAGGTGGTCGAGCCGGAAGAGGTCGTCCAGTTCCTCGGGGTCCTCGGCGCGCCGCTCCATGCTGTCCAGCAGGGCGAGTTGGCGGTGGACGAGGACCTGGCTGCGGCGGGCGAGGTTGACGAACACCCCGGAGATGCCGCTGGCCAGCTCGGCCCGTTCGACGGCGGCGCGCAGCGCCGCCCGGTGCACGGTGGTCAGTGCCTCGCCGACCTGCGCCATCTCGTCGTCGCCGGGGTCGCCCCTGGGCGCCTCGCCGGCGATGTCGATCTCCTGTCCGGCGCGCAGCCTGCGCATGGCGTGCGGCAGCTTGCGGCGGGCGAGTTCGAGCGCGGAGTTGCGCAGACCGACGAGTTCGACGATCAGCCCGCGGCCTATCCGTACGGAGATGAGGAGCGCCGCGGCCACGGCCGCCAGGCCCAGGATCGCCGCCGCGCCGGAGGGGGTGAGCACGCCGTCGGCGAAGGGGTCGGTGGCCGCGGCGGCCGCGGCGTGCTCCCGGCCGACCTCGCGGATGGCTCCGGCCACGTCCTCGTACGGGCCGTCCCACGCCTGCGCGGGGGCGGCGGCGACGGCGGCGGTGCCGGAGTCCGCGGCGGCCACGGCCTCCTCCAGCTCGCCGAGTTCGCGGTACGCCTCGCTCGTGCTCGCCTGCCGCCAGACCTCCGCCTCGCCGCCACCGAGGTCGGCGGCGGAGCCCTGCTCCAGGATCGCGCGGGCGGACGCCGCGTCGGCGAAGGCGCGGTGGTGCGCGGCGCTGAGGGAGCCGCGGAGCTGCCCCGCGGCCAGCAGGGCGTCCTCGCGGGCGAGCATCTCGCCGGCCCGGCCGAACTCCAGCAGCACCCGGGCCTCGGACGCCGCCTCGGCGCCCTGGATCCCCGTCAGCGCGCCGGAGACGTCGAAGGCGCGGCCGACGGCCGCGGTGTACTCCTCGTACGTCCGCGACCATCCCGTCGTACGCGCCTCGACCTCGGTGCGCAGCCGGCGCAGCGACTCCGTGCCCGAGACGAACCCGTCGAGCCGCCGGGTGACGTCCCGGGGCAGGTCGGCGCCCTCGGCGACGGTGTGGCCGCCGTCGAGCCGCAGCCGGTCGACGGCCCGGTCGGTGCGGACGGTCGCCGCGCCGTAGGCGCCGCGGCGGTCGTCGCCGGGCCCTGCGAGATATCCGGCGGCGGCGCGCCGTTCGTCCTGGAGGGCCGCGACGGCGGCGGCGAGCGGCTGCCGCACCTCGGTCTCGACCTGTTCGATCTGGCGGAGCCGGGAGACGTCCTGCGCGGTGCCGACGGTGGCGTGGCCCCACAGCGCGATCAGGGAGACGACCGGCACGGTCAGCAGGCAGATGACCCTCGCGCGCACGGTACGGGGCCCGAACCTCCGGCGCCGCCCGCGATGGCCGGACGCCGGCGTGCTCTGTGCCTCCCCCGTGCCCGAACCGCCGGATCTCCCCTGCTCCCCGGCGCTCTCCGCACCCGGCGCGCCCGATCCGTCAGGCCCGTCCGGCCCGTCCGGCAGGTGCGTGCGCTCCCAGGCGCTCGGCCCCGGTGGCGGCGCGGGCTCGTCGGCGGGCGGCCCCGCGTGCGCCCGTCTGCCGCGTAACGGCGCGGGCACGGGTCCTGGCACCGGCGGCACCGCCCCGCCCGCCGTACCGGACGGGCCGCTCGGCGGGTTGCTGTCCGGGGTTCGCATGGCCACCTCATATCGGTTTGCGGGGACCGGCCCGCCCCGCGGGGTCCGTCCGGCCGGTGTGCGGGCGCGGCGCGGCCTGCTAGGCCGCGCCGGGCGCTCGGGTCAGGCTCTGGGCGGAGACGGTGGCGGCGCGTTCCGCGGCGCTCGGCGTGAGCGCGATGAACGCCGAGGTGAGGAAGAGGTACGAGCCGAGTCCCACGGTCAGTGGGAAGATGAACTGCGTGGCGGTGGCCCCGGCCAGGGCCTCGGGCGAGGGTGTGACGGTCACGGACACGGCCGCCATCCCGGTGTAGTGCATGCTCGTGATCGCCGCCCCCATGCAGAGGGAGGCGAGGCCCACGGCGAGCGGGGAGCGGATGTTGAGCGCGGCCCACAGCGCGGCGGTGGCCGTGGCCACCGCGATCAGGATGGAGAGTGCGACTGCCGGGAGGTCGTAGGCGATCGACCCGTGCAGGCGTACGGCGGTCATCCCGATGTAGTGCATCGCGGCCACGCCGAGACCGGTGGCGAGGCCGGCGATCAGCATCGAGACGCCGCGGGCGCGTTCGGAGCCGAGCGCGAAGGCGCCGGCTCCGGCGACGGCCATGGCGACCACGAGGCTGAGGACGGTGCGGGGGATGTCGTAGCGGATCTCGGTGCCGCTGACGCTGAAGCCCAGCATGGCGATGAAGTGCATCGTCCAGATGCCGGTCCCGATGGCGGACGCGCCGGTGAGGAGCCAGTTGCGCCGGGAGCGGGCGGTGGGGGCCGCCAGCGCCTGGTCGGTGCAGCGCAGCCCGAGCGCGGCGCCGAAGCACGCCATCGCGTACGAGAGGACGGGTGTCAGCCACCCGTAGGCTGCGTGGTCGAGGTGTCCCATGTCTCAGGGACGCTAGTCCGGTTGGGGGCGCACGACCGGGGCGCATGCCAAACCTGACTGAATTTGACAGAGTCATGCCCTCGACCGATCAGGCAGCACCTAAAGAGGCACATCCCTGTCACATTGGTGGTGACATGTGCCTCGCGGTCGCGTGCCTCCGCAAAGGGGGCGCACGCTCAGCGGCCGAGTTCCTTGCGGGTCACCCTCTTGAGCCTGCGGCGCTGCCCGGGGTCGAGCGCCAGGTACGCGGCCACCGGCACACCGACTATCACCAGCACGGCGATCCAGAACGAGGTCAACCACCACAGCAGCAAGCCGACCGCCACCCCGCCGGCCGCGACTTTCCCTCGATTCGACATCTTCCTGCCTCCTACAGCGGCGGCACACCGCCCTCGACTGGGGAACGGCTGCGCCGCTCCCCCGGTTCCTTTATCCCATGACCGGAGCCGGAGGGCGTCATACATGTGGATGAGGGACCCATTACGGGACGGGCGTCCTTTACGGGACGCGAGGGGCGCACCCGCTCACGGGACGGCGGGGGTGCGCCCGGCCGCGGGCGGCGGCAGCGCGCCCCTACGGGGCGGCAGGGGTGCGCAGCGGCTCGCCGACCTCGTGCATGTGCTCCAGCGCCAGCCGGTACGACTCGACGGCGCTGGTCTGCGCGTACGGCAGCCCGAGCGAAGCGCAGTGCGCGCGCACCAGCGGCTGGACACGGCGCAGGTGGGGGCGGGGCATGTTGGGGAAGAGGTGGTGCTCGATCTGGTAGTTCAGGCCGCCCATCAGCCAGTCGGTGACGGCGCCGCCGCGCACGTTGCGGGAGGTGAGCACCTGGCGGCGCAGGTGGCCCCAGTCGTCGTCGCCGGCCTCGGGCATCTCCATGCCCTTGTGGTTGGGCGCGAAGCACATCCCCAGGTGCAGGCCGAAGACCGCGTGCTGCACCAGCGCGAAGACCACCGCCTTGCCGGGCGACATGGCGGTCAGCAGCAGGGTCGCGTAGCCGATCACGTGGGCGCCGAGGAGGACCGCTTCGAGGCGGCGCTCGCCCGGGTCCTGCCGGCGCAGGTCCTGCCAGCTGGAGACCTTCAGCGCAATGCCCTCCAGGAGCAGCATCGGGAAGAACAGGGCGGCCTGGTGGCGGGTGAGCCAGCGGGCGAAGCCCTCGCGCTGCGCGGCCTGGCGCTGGGTCCACACCAGCGCGCCGACGCCGACGTCCGGGTCCTTGTCCACGTGGTTGGGGTTGGCGTGGTGGCGGTTGTGCTTGTCGGTCCACCAGTGGTAGCTCATGCCGATCAGCAGGTTGCCGTGGAAGAGCCCGAGCGCCCGGTTGGCCTTGCGGGTCCCGGCTATCTGCGCGTGACCGGAGTCGTGCCCGATGAAGGCGGTACGGGTGGTGAAGACCGCGGCCGGCACCGCGAGGAAGAGGGTCCACCAGGTGTTGCCCAGGAGGTGGATGCCGACGCCGGTGGCGGCCAGCGCCAGCAGCGTGATCGCGATGCTGAACCCGTACCAGCCGCGCCGCCGGCGCAGCAGCCCGGCGGCCTTCACCTCCCGCAGCAGCGGCGTGAACTCCGAACTCCTGGCGGTGGCCGACCCCTTGGCGGTCGGCGTGACAGCGGCCTGCGGCATGGCGCCTCCGGTCTCTCGGTGCGAGGACCTCGACGCTACGGAACCGGACAGCTCGGCGCGGTGACGTCAGCACCCGGACCACCCGGGTGCAATCCACCCGGCACAAGGTAGTGCCAGATACACCCCCCGCCACCCCGCACGCGGAAAAGTGAAGTTGATCACTCCCCCTCGGCGTCCGGTTCGGCACCGTCTGAGGTACCCTCGACCGCCCGGTAGTCAAACTTGAGGAGTGCGTCCGTACGTGACCGCCCTTCCCCCGCTCTCCCACTGCGCCGCCCTGTTCCTCCCCGCCGAACCCGCCCGTGCGGGCCGGATGGCCTTCTGGCTCCCGACCTCGGACGACGCCCCCGCCGCCGGGCCGCCCGACCACTCCCGCGGCACCCCCGCGGAACTGACCGTCGCCGACCCCGGCGGCGGCGTCCGGGACGTGCCGGCGCTGCTGCTGCCCGCCGCGGACGCCGTGCCCGTGCTCACCCGCGCGCGAGCGGCGCACGCCGCCGGCGCGCACGGCGTGCACCCCGCCGCCGTCTTCTGGGGCACCGCCGCGCTGCTGGCGCTGCGCCTCGCCGCGCGCGGCAAGCTGCTGCCCGGGCTGAGCACGGGCGCCTACGACGCCTGGCGCTGCGGCCCGCTGGGCGAGGACGACGTACGGCAGCTGCGCGAGCTGGCCGCGGCGATGCCGCCGGCGGCCCATGCCGCGCCGCAGCCGGCGGACGGCGGCCCGGAGGAGCCGGCCCGCGCCGGCGCCCCGGACGGCCGCCGCCCCGGCGTGCTCCTCCCCGACCCCGAGCACCTGCTGCGCACCTTCCTCGACGCCGTCGCCGACGGCCTGCCCCGCTCCCCCGCCGCCGTCCTCGCCACCGGCGGCCGGGCCTTCGCCGCACCCGAGCCGGAGCACGTCCCGGAGCAGCGCGCCTGGGCCGACGACGTCGCCGCCGGGCACGACGCGGGCGTACGCGTCTCGCTGCGCGTCGACATGGACACCACCGGCGACCGCCCGGCCTTCCGCGCCGTCGTCCAGCTGCACGGCACCGCGGACCCCACCCTCCTCGCCGACGCCGCCGACGTCTGGGCCGGCACGGCGGCGCACTTCGGCCCCGGCGCCCGGATGCAGGCCCTGCTCACCCTGCGCCGCGCCGCCCACGCCTGGGACGCGCTCTCCCCGCTGCTGTCGGCCGCCGTGCCCGACGCCGTCGACCTGGGCGACGACGACCTCGCCGCGCTCCTCGGCCCCGGCGCCCGCGACCTGGCCGCGGCCGGCGTCGAGATCCACTGGCCCCGTGACCTGACCCGCCACCTCACCGCCCGCGCCGTCGTCGGCCCCGCCGACGACCCGGACGGCCGCCGCCCCGGCCCGTCCTACCTGTCGGCCGACGCCCTCGTCGCGTTCGGCTGGCGCTACGCGGTCGGCGACGTGGAGCTGACCCGCGCCGAGCTGGACCGGCTGGCCGAGGCCGCCCGCCCGGTGGTGCGGCTGCGCGACCGCTGGGTGCTGGTCGACCCCGAGTCCGTACGCCGCGCGCTGGACCGCAAGGACGCCGACCTGACCCCCGTCGACGCCCTCGGCGCCGCGCTCACCGGCGAGATCGACGACCCGGCCGTGCCGGGCGGGCGCGTCGAGGTCGCGGCGAGCGGCTGGCTCGACACGCTGCGCAAGCGCATCGCGGACCCCGAGGAGCAGAGCGAGCCGACCGCCCCTCCCGCGGCCCTCGCCGCGACCCTGCGCGACTACCAGCTGCGCGGACTCGGGTGGCTGCGCCGCATGACCTCCCTCGGCCTCGGCGGCTGCCTCGCGGACGACATGGGCCTGGGCAAGACCATCACGCTCATCTCGCTGCACCTCGACCGGCAGGAGTACGACGAGACCGCGGGCCCGACGCTGGTGGTCTGCCCCGCCTCGCTGCTGGGCAACTGGCAGCGGGAGATCGAGCGCTTCGCGCCCGGCACGCCGGTGCGCCGCTTCCACGGCGGCGGCCGGTCGCTGGAAGCGCTGGCGGACGGCGAGTTCGTGCTCACGACGTACGGGACGATGCGGCTCGACGCCGAGCGGCTGGCGGCGGCGGGCTGGTCGCTCGTCGTCGCCGACGAGGCGCAGCACGTCAAGAACCCCTTCTCCGCGACCGCCAGGGCGCTGCGCACCATCCCCTCCAAGGCGCGCGTCGCACTGACCGGCACGCCGGTGGAGAACAACCTCTCCGAGCTGTGGGCGATCCTCGACTGGACCACCCCCGGACTGCTGGGCCCGCTGCGGCGGTTCCGTACGCGCTACGCGGACGCCGCCGAATCCGGCGCGCACACCGACGCCGAGCGGCTGGCCCGCCTCGTCCGCCCCTTCCTGCTGCGCCGCCGCAAGTCCGACCCGGGCATCGCGCCGGAGCTGCCCCGCAAGACCGAGACGGACCGGGCGGTGGCGCTGACCGCGGAACAGGCCGGGCTGTACGAGGCGGTGGTGCGCGAGACGCTCGCGGCGATCGCCGAGGCGGACGCCATGGCCAGGCGCGGGCTGATCCTCAAGCTGATGACCGCGCTGAAGCAGATCTGCAACCACCCCGCGCAGTATCTGAAGGAGGACAGTCCGCGCATCCCCGGCCGCTCGGGGAAGCTCGAACTCCTCGACGAGCTGCTCGAGGTGATCCTCGCCGAGGACGGCAGCGCGCTGGTCTTCACGCAGTACGTGCAGATGGCCCGGCTGCTCCAGGCGCACCTCGCGGCGCGCGGCGTCCCGGCCCAACTGCTGCACGGCGGCACGCCGGTGCCGGAGCGCGAGGAGCTGGTACGGCGCTTCCAGGACGGCGAGGTGCCGGTCTTCCTGCTCTCGCTGAAGGCCGCCGGCACCGGCCTGAACCTCACCCGCGCCGGCCACGTCGTGCACTACGACCGCTGGTGGAACCCCGCCGTCGAGGCGCAGGCCACCGACCGCGCGTACCGCATCGGGCAGACGCAGCCCGTGCAGGTCCACAGGCTGATCGCCGAGGGCACGATCGAGGACCGCATCGCGCGGATGCTCCAGCACAAGCAGGGCCTCGCGGACGCCGTCCTCGGCGGCGGCGAGGCGGCGATCACCGAACTGTCCGACGAGCAACTGGCGGAGCTGGTCCGGCTGGCCGGGCCGCGAGGGGGCGAGTGATGACCGAGCAGGAGGAGATGACCTTCGAGGCGCTGCCGCCGAGCCAGGGCCGCGGGTTCGCGCACACGTGGTGGGGGCGGGCCTGGCAGAAGGCGCTGGAGGACACCGTGCTGGACGCCACGCTGCTGCGCCGCGGACGCAAGCACGCGCGCGCGGGCGCGGTGGGCGCGGTCGCGGTGCGGCCGGGGCGGCTCACGGCGCGGGTGCTGGGCGCGGACCGCACGCCGTACCGCACGGACGTGCTCGTGCAGCAGCTCGACGACGCCGACTGGGAGCGGCTGCTCGACACGATCGCCGACCGCGCGGGGCACATCGCGGCGCTGCTGGACCGGGACATGCCGCCGGAGCTGGACGAGGACGCGGCGGCGGCGGGGGTGTCGCTGCTGCCCGGGATCGGTGACCTGCAGCCGGAGTGCGGCTGCGGGGAGTGGGACCACTGCGAGCACACGGCGGCGCTGAGCTACCTGGTGGCGCGGCTGCTGGACGCGGATCCGTTCGTACTGCTGCTGATGCGCGGGCGGGGCGAGTCGAGGCTGCTGGCGGACCTCCAGGAGCGGAGCGCGTCACGGGGTTCCGCGGCGGACGCGGACTCCGCGGAGAGGCCGGGCGTACGCGCCGAGGAGGCGTACGCGAGGGCGGCGTCGCTGCCGCCGCTGCCCCCTCCGCCGGGCCCCGTCTCCGAGCCGGGTACGCCCCCGGTGCTCACCGGCGGCGCGGATCCGGCACCGGGGCTGGACGTGGCGGCGCTGGAGTACCTGGTGGCGGACACGGCGGTACGGGCCCGCAGGCTGCTGGCCGACGCCCTGGCGCCGGACCACGCGCGGGCGCCGCTGCCGCGGGAGCTGACGGTGTCGCAGGACGCGGTGCGGATGGCGGCGTCGGCGTCGGCGGTGGGGCCGCCGGGGCCGGGCGGCGGTCCGTATGCGGACGGGGGCGGCGTGGCGGCGCGGATCGCCGTGCGGCTGGCCCGGGGCAGCGGACGGGACCGGGGCGGGATGGAGCGTGCGGTACGGGCCTGGCGCGACGGCGGCGCCGCGGGCCTCGCGGTGCTGGAGGAGGACTGGACCCCGGACCCGGCGGCGCTGGCCCGCGCCACCGACCAGCTGGCCGCCGCCTGGGAGCCGGGTACCCGGCCCGACCTCCGCGCGACGGGCACCCGCTGGACGGCGGTGGGCAAGGGCGCCCAGCTCCGCTACGGCCCCGACGGCCGCTGGTGGCCGTACCGCAAGGAGGGCACCACCTGGACCCCGGCGGGCCCTTCGGCCCCGGACCCGGCGTCGGCGCTGGCCACGGTCCTGGAGGACGCCTGACCCGGGATTCCGGGGTGCCGCCCTCGCCGCAGGCGGGCCCCGCCGCCGCCTGCGGCGTGCGGCCCGCACGGGCGCGGGGCCCGGTGTTCAGGCCGCCCGCGGGATCGGCTGCGGTGGGGGCGGGCCCACGTAGCGCGCCGCGGGGCGGATGATCTTCGAGTCCTCCGCCTGCTCCAGGACGTTCGCGCTCCAGCCCACCACCCGCGCCGACGCGAACGTCGGCGTGAACATCTCCCGCGGCAGCCCGCACTGCTCCATCACCACGCCCGCGTAGAACTCCACGTTCGTGTGCAGCTCCCGCCCCGGCTTCAGCTCCGCGAGTATCTCCACCACCCGCCGCTCCACCTCGACCGCGAACTCCGCCAGCGGCCCCCCGAACGACTCCGCGAACCCGCGCAGCAGCCGCGAACGCGGGTCCTCCGTGCGGTAGACGGCGTGGCCGAAGCCCATGATCCGCTCGCCCGCCAGCACCCGTTCGCGGATCCACGGGTCGATGCGGTCCGGCGTACCGATCGCGTCGAGCGCGTCCAGCGCCCGGCTCGGCGCCCCGCCGTGCAGCGGCCCGGACAGCGCGCCGACCGCGCCGACGAGGCACGCCGCCAGGTCCGCGCCGGTGGAGGCGATCGTGCGGGCGGTGAACGTCGAGGCGTTGAAGCCGTGGTCGACGGTGGAGATCAGGTACGCCTCTATCGCCCGTGCGCGGGCGGGGTCGGGCTCCTCGCCGGTGAGCATGTACAGGTAGTTCGCGGCGTACGGCAGGTCGTCACGCGGCTCGACGGGCTCCTGCCCCTGCCCGATGCGGTGCAGCGCCGTCAGCAGCGTGGGCACCATCGCGCACGCCGCGAGCGCGTTCTCGCGGCGCTGCGCCGGCGTCAGGTCGTACAGCGGCCGGAAGTCGGCCGCCGCCCCGGCCTGGGAGAGCGCGGTGCGCAGCCCCGCGAGGGGGCCCGCGAGCAGGGACGAGCGGGCGATGCCCGGCAGCGCGTCGCGCAGGGCGGGCGGCAGGTGGCGCAGCGCGGCGGTGCGCGCGGTGAACGCGGCGCGCTGGGCGGCGTCCGGCAGTCCGCCCTCGAACATCAGGTGCCAGACGTCCTCGAAGGTGCGCTCGCGGGCGAGGTCCACCGCGGAGTACTGGCGGTAGTGGTAGAAGCCCTCGCGTCCGCGTACGTCGCCCAGCCGGGTCTCGGTGACGACGACGCCGCTGAGCCCCCGCGGGGCGGGGGCCGGGGCGTCGGCCCTGGTTGTGGCCATGCCGGTCTTCCTCTCTCCTGTCTTGATTCGACTGTCCACCCTTGATTCAATGGCTGTCAATCTTGATCGGATCAACCTCGACGGCCGGGGAGACGATGGACGAGCTGACCACGCGCGAGGCCGCCGAGCGGCTGGGCGTGAAGCCGGAGACCCTCTACGCCTACGTCAGCCGCGGCCTGCTGAGCAGCCGCAGGGCGCCCGGCGGCCGCGGCAGCCGGTTCGACGCCCGCGAGGTCGACGCGCTCGCCCGCCGCCACCGCCGCCCCCACGCCCCCGTCGCCGCGGCGGAGGACGGCGGGGCCCCGGCCGGCACCCCGGTCCGTACGGGCATCACGCTCATCGAGCGGGACCGGTACTTCTTCCGCGGCGTCGACGCCACCGCACTGGCCGCCGCGTACGGCTACGAGGAGGTCGCCGACTGGCTGTGGACCGGCCGCCTCACCCCCGGCATCCGCTTCACCGCGCCGCCCGAGCTGCTGGCCGCCGCCACCGCCGCGGTCGCCGCGCTCCCCGCCCACGCCGGCCCTGTCGACCGGCTGCGCGCCGCCGCGGTCGCCGCCGCGGCGGCCGACCCGCTGCGCTTCGACCTCGCCGACGACGCGGTCCGCGCCACCGCCCGCGGCCTGGTCGCCACCATGGCCACCGCGCTCCCCCTGGCCGGCGGCGCGCACGGCGCGGACGCCCCCGTGGCGCACCGGCTGTGGGCGCGGCTGACGGCGCTGCCGCCCGACACCGGCTCGGTACGGTGCCTGGACACCGCGCTCACCCTGCTCATCGACCACGACCTGGCGGCGTCCACGTTCGCCACCCGCGTCGCCGCGTCCGCCCGCGCGCACCCGTACGCCGTCGTCACCACCGGCCTCGGCGCCCTCGACGGCCCGCTGCACGGCGCCGCGAGCGGCCTCGCGCACCGGATGCTCGCCGAGGCGCTGGCGCGCGGCAGCGCCGCCGCCGTGGTCTCCGACCACCTGCGCGCGGGCCGCCGCGTCCCGGGCCTGGGGCACCGGCTGTACCCGGGCGAGGATCCGCGCGCCGAGACGCTGTTCGGGCTGCTGGACGGGATCCCGCGGGCCGCCCCGGCGCTGGCCGCCGCCCGCGAGGTCGCCGAGATCACGGCGCGGCACGTATCCGTACGGCCGAACGTCGATCTGGCGCTGGCCGTGCTGTCGGTGGCGGCCGACATGCCGGCGGAGGCGGGCGAGACGGTGTTCGCGGTGGCGCGCACCGCCGGCTGGGTCGCGCACGCGCTGGAGGAGTACGCCGAGCGCCCCCTGCGCATGCGTCCGAGCGGCCGCTACACCGGTCCGCCCCCCGCACAACCCCTCCCATAGGGAGCGTTACGGATCATGTGCGCGCCTCCGTTACACGCTCGCAATGACCGGGGCGGCGACACGCGCGTAGACCGGTGGCAGGATGCGGAATCCCAGCAGCACAAATCCAGCGCCGACCTGCCCAGGAGGCATCGTGTCGTACCGCCCCCCGCTGCCGCTCATAGCCATCGGCGCGGCGGCCGTGCTCCTCGCCGGGTGCAGCAGCACCGAGAAGTCCGGGCAGAGCGGCGAGGTGTCGCTCGTCAAGAGCGGCAAGCTCCTCAACTGCACCGGACTGCCGTACGAGCCCTTCGAGTACCAGGACAAGAAGAGCGGTGACATCGTCGGCTTCGACATCGAGCTGATCGACCTCGTCGCCGAGGAGCTGGACGTCAAGCAGGAAGTCATCGACACGCCCTTCGAAGGCATCGAGTCCGGCGCGGTGTTCGCCTCCAACAAGTGCGACCTGTCCGCGGCCGGCATGACCATCACGGAAGAGCGGAAGAAGAAGTTCGCCTTCTCCGACCCCTACTTCGACGCCACCCAGGCGCTGGCGGTGAAGAAGGGCTCCGGCATCGATTCGCTGGAGGCGCTGAAGGGCAAGCGGATCGGCGCGCAGATGGACACCACGGGCCAGCTGTACGCGCAGGAGAACGCCGACGGCGTCGAGATCAAGGACTACGAGGACCTCGGGCTGCAGTTGCAGGCGCTGGAGGGCGGGCAGATCCCGGCCGCGATCAACGACAACGGCGTGCTCTACGACTGGGTGAAGGACCGCCCGGACTTCGAGGTCTCCACCGAGTTCGACACCGGCGAGCAGTACGGCATCGGCGTCGGCAAGGACAACGAGGAACTGCTGAAGGTGATCGACGACGTCCTCGCCAAGGCGAAGGACGACGGCACCTACGACAAGATCTACCAGAAGTGGTTCGGCGAGGCGCCCAAGTGAAAGAGCCCGCCAATATCCCCGCCGGCACATCCGCCGGCCGGTCCCTGACGCGGCGCCAGCGGGCGAAGCTGGTACGCGGCGCGCAGTACGGCGTGCTGCTCGCCGCGGCCGCCGCGGTGGGCCTGCTCGCCGACTGGGGCGAGGTCAAGGACGCGTTCTTCAACCTCGACGTCGCCGGCGACCAGTTCCCGGACGTCATCACCACCGCGCTCGTCAACACGGTCACGTACACGGCGCTCGGCTTCGCCTTCGGGCTGGCGCTCGGGCTGCTGCTGGCGCTGATGAAGCTGTCGTCGGTGGCGCCGAACCGGTGGCTGGCGACGGCGTACATCGAACTCTTCCGCGGCGTGCCCGCGCTGCTGGTGTTCATCGCCCTCGGCTACGGCGTGCCGCTGGCCTTCCAGGTGAACATCAACCTGCTGGTCACCACGATGCTCGCCCTCGGCCTGGTCGGCGCCGCGTACATGGCGGAGACCATCCGCGCGGGCATCCAGGCCGTACCGAAGGGGCAGGTGGAGGCGGCCCGGTCGCTGGGCATGTCGCAGACGCGGGCGATGATCACCATCGTGATCCCGCAGGCGTTCCGGATCGTGCTGCCGCCGCTGACGAACGAGCTGATCCTGCTCACCAAGGACTCCTCGCTCGTCTACGTGCTGGGGCTGACGGTGGACGAGCAGGAGCTGACGAAGTTCGGGCGCGACGCGCTCAACGACAACCTGAGCCTGACGCCCATCCTCGTCGCGGGGCTGTGCTACCTCATCATCACCATCCCCCTCGGGCACCTCGTCCGGCGGCTAGAGGCGAAGGCGGCGAAGGCCAGGTGACGACGTTGGACAAGGCCGCGGGCAAGGCGGCCCCGGAAGGGCCGGCCATCAGCGTCGAGGGGCTGCACAAGTCCTTCGGCGACCTGGAGGTGCTCGGCGGCATCGACCTGACCGTCGCGCGCGGCGAGGTGGTGTGCGTCATCGGGCCCTCCGGCTCCGGCAAGTCGACGCTGCTGCGCTGCGTGAACATGCTGGAGGAGCCGAGTGCCGGGCGGATCTCCGTGGCCGGCGCCGAGGTCACCGACCCGGACGTGGACATCGACCGGGTGCGGCGCCGGATCGGCATGGTCTTCCAGTCGTTCAACCTCTTCCCGCACCTGACGGCGCTGGACAACCTCACCATCGCGCAGCGGCGGGTGCTCCGCCGCAGCAGGGCGGAGGCGGAGGTGGTGGCGCGGGCCAACCTGGTGCGGGTGGGGCTCACGGACAAGGAGAAGTCGTATCCGGCGCAGTTGTCCGGCGGGCAGCAGCAACGGGTGGCGATCGCACGGGCCTTGTCGATGGAGCCGGAGCTGATGCTCTTCGACGAGCCGACCTCGGCGCTCGACCCGGAGCTGGTCGGGGACGTGCTGGCGGTGATGCGGCAGCTCGCGGACGAGGGCATGACGATGCTGGTGGTCACGCACGAGATGAGCTTCGCGCGGGAGGTGGCGGACCGGGTGGTGTTCATGGACGAGGGCGCCATCGTGGAGCAGGGGGCGCCGGAGCAGGTGATCGGCAACCCGCAGCACCGGCGGACGCGGACGTTCCTGGCACGGGTGCTGGACCCGGCGGCGGCGGAGGTCGGGGAGCTGTAGGGGCTGCGGCGGGCGGTTTCCGGGCGCTGCCCGGGGGCTGCGCTGCCGGGGCGCCGGGGTGCCGTCCGTTCCGCTGCGCCTCAGTGCGCGGTTTCGGTGCGCGGTTTCAGTGCGCAGCCTCAGTGCGCAGCCTCAGTGCGCGGTCTGGTCGCCGCCGAACTCCTCGAAGAAGCGGCGTACCGCCGCCGAGGCGTCGTACGCGTCGCTGCCCGTGCCGCTGACGTGCCCGCCGAGCAGCGGGTCGGAGGTGCCCGGCCAGGCGTGGCCGAGGGGCGTGACGGCGACGAGGCGTACGGGGTCGCGCCCCGCGGCGTCGCGGTGGCGGAACTCCGTGACGCCGGGCGCGGGTTCGGTCCGTACGGGCTCCGCCGCGCAGCCGGCGGCCTCCGCCCAGCGGGCGACGGCGTCCGGCACGGGCTCGTCCCAGCGGGGGCCGGCCCCTCCGCGGTACGGGTTGGTGTCGTCGCGCAGGCCGTGGACGGCGAGCAGCGGCGGGGCGGTGTCGTCCGGGCCGCCCGGGCGGCGGACGCCGCCGACGCAGGCCACGGACGCGAGGCGGTCGCCGAAGGCGACGGCGGCGTGGCTCGCGAGCCGGGCGCCGCCGGAGAAGCCGGCCAGGTGGCGGCGGGCGGGGTCGAGGGCGAGCATGCCGTCGAGGGTATCGAGCAGCGCGCGGAGGAAGGCGACGTCGTCGACGTCGGCGGCCTCGTCCCGTATCCGCTCCTCCCCTGCCAGCGGCACGCCGGGCAGCGACCAGGCCCAGCCGCCCTGGTAGGGCAGTGCGCCCTGGGGCGCGGCCACGGCGTACCCGCGGGCGGCCAGCTCGCCCAGGCCGCTGCCGCGCAGTTGGGCGGCGGGGCCGAGGCCGCTGGGGTGCAGGTCGACGACGAGGGGCGCGGGGCCTCCGGCGGGTTCGGGGCGGAGCAGGAGGAAGCGCCTGCGGTGCCCGCGAAACGTCAACTCGTGCCGCTCGGCACGCCGTACGGTGTCCGCCCGCGTCGTCATGGTGATCGATCCTACGGCGGTGCCGGGCACAGGTCCGGCGGCGCCCTAGGAGACCCCGTCCGGCAGCAGCCCGGGGGGAATGTCCTCCGGGTCGATGCCGTTGGGCAGGTCGTCGAGGTCGAGGCCGCTGGGCAGCAGCTCCGTCGGGATGTCCTCGGGGTTCAGGCCGCTGGGCAGGTCCTCGGGGTCCAGGCCGCTGGGCAGCAGCTCGGTCGGGATGTCCTCGGGGATCTTGAGGTCGTCGGGTCCGGCCGAAGGGCTCCTGCTCGGCGGCGGCGTGCAGGCGCACGGCGCGTCCTTGTCGTCGTCGCCGCCGCTGACGAGCGCGTACGTCAGACCGACGCCGCCGGCGAGGACGACGACCGCCCCTGCCACCGCCAGCCACCGCTTGTTGCTGTTCCTGACCGGGGGCGGCGGGGGTGGTGCGGGCCAGTGCTGAGTGCTGCCGGCCGGGGGCGTGTGGTCCGGCGGCGGGGCGTCTGCGGGCGGCGGGTAGCTCATGGCCCCAGCTTCGCCCGCGGCGGCGGCGGAAGGGATGGCTCCGCCGGGCTCGTGACAGGGTTGCGACACTCCGCCGCCGGTCAGAGGGCTGGGCGGCCGCGTACGGGAGGGGTTCAGAGTCCCGTACGCGGCCGCTGCCTCCGGGCACTGCCGCCGGATGGGGTGGCGGGCTCCGTACGGCCGGCCGTGGCGCCGTGGCCCGGGCGTTGTCGGAGGGGCCGCCTACCCTTGGGCGGGTGCGCGGGGGTGTGGGGTGGGCCTCAGACGCCCAGCAGGTGGTCCATCGCCAGTTGGTCCAGGTGCTCGAACGCCATGCCGCGCTGCGCCGCCGCCTCCGGGTCGAAGTCCTCGTACGCGCCGCGGTCCGCGAGCAGGCCGGCGAGGCCGGAGTCGTCCGCGGTGGGCTGCGCCAGCTCGTCCAGGCGCGAGGCGCGCAGCGCCTCCTGGACCGCGGGGTCGGCGCGGAACGCGGCGGCGCGCTCCTTGAGGATGAGGTAGTTGCGCATGCAGCCCGCGGCCGACGCCCACACACCTTCCTTGTCCTCGGTGCGCGGCGGCTTGAAGTCGAAGGTCTTCGGGCCCGCGTAGCCGGCCGTCTCCAGCAGGTCCACCAGCCAGAACGCGGCCCGCACGTCTCCGGCGCCGAAGCGCAGGTCCTGGTCGTACTTGATGCCGTTCTGGCCGTTGAGGTCGATGTGGAACAGCTTGCCGGCCCACAGCGCCTGGGCGATGCCGTGCGGGAAGTTGAGCCCGGCCATCTGCTCGTGACCGACCTCGGGGTTGACGCCGTACAGCTCGGGGCGCTCCAGCCGCTCGATGAAGGCCAGCACGTGGCCGACGGTGGGCAGCAGGATGTCGCCGCGCGGCTCGTTGGGCTTGGGCTCGATGGCGAACCTGAGGTCGTAGCCCTGGCCGGTGATGTACTCGCCGAGGAGGTCGAACGCCTCCTTCATCCGGTCGAGCGCGACACGCACGTCCTTGGCGGCGCCGGACTCGGCACCCTCCCGGCCGCCCCAGGCGACGTAGACGCGGGCGCCCAGCTCCACCGCCAGGTCGATGTTGCGGATCGTCTTGCGCAGCGCGTAGCGGCGGACGTCGCGGTCGTTGGCGGTGAAGGCGCCGTCCTTGAAGACGGGGTGGGTGAAGAGGTTCGTGGTGGCCGCGGGGACGGTCATCCCGGTGGCGTCGAGCGCCTGCCGGAAGCGCTTGACGTGCGACTCGCGCTCCGTCTCGGAGGCACCGAAGGGGATCAGGTCGTCGTCGTGGAACGTGACGCCGTACGCGCCCAGCTCGGCCAGCCGGCGGACGCTCTCGACCGGGTCGAGCGGCGCGCGGGTCGCCTCGCCGAAGGGGTCGCGCCCCTGCCAGCCGACGGTCCACAGGCCGAAGCTGAACTTGTCCTCGGGGGTCGGGGTATACGACATGACGGCTCCTTCGGCGGATCTATTTCGTAAGGCCGCTTTACAAAATAGGATGCCGACCGGGTCGGAGGGAAGAGCCGGCCCACGAGTCGCGGAGGACACAGCATGGGGCCCCTCGTCATCGGCGTCGACAGCTCGACGCAGTCCACCAAGGCGCTGGTCGTCGACAGCGAGACCGGGCAGGTGGTGGCACACGGCCAGGCCGCGCACGCCGTCAGCACCGGCGGCCGGCGGGAGAGCGATCCGGAGCAGTGGTGGGAGGCGCTCGGCGCCGCGCTGGCCGCGTGCGGCGAGCCGGCGCGCGAGGCCGCGGCCATCGCCGTCGGCGCACAGCAGCACGGGCTGGTGACGCTGGACGCCGGCGGGCGTCCGGTACGTCCCGCGCTGCTCTGGAACGACGTGCGCTCCGCCGCGCAGCGCGACCGGCTGGTCACCGAGCTGGGCGGACCGAAGGGCTGGGCGGAGCGCACCGGCAGCGTGCCGGTCGCCTCCTTCACCGTCACCAAGTGGGCCTGGCTCACCGAGCAGGAGCCGGACTCCGCCGCCGCCACCGCCGCCGTCCGGCTGCCGCACGACTACCTCACCGAGCGGCTCACCGGCGAGGCCGTCACCGACCGCGGCGATGCCTCGGGCACCGGCTGGTGGGACGCCGCGACGGAGTCGTACGACACCGCGACGCTGGAGCACGTCGGCCTCTCCCCCGACCTGCTGCCGCGCGTGCTGCGGCCCGGCACGGCGGCCGGCACCGTGCGCGGCGACGACCTGCCCGTACCGCGCGGCGCGCTCGTCGCGCCCGGCACCGGCGACAACATGGCCGCCGCCCTGGGGCTGGGCCTGGCCGCCGGGCAGCCGGTACTCAGCCTCGGTACCTCCGGCACGGTCTACGCCGTCTCCGGGCACCGCCCCGCCGACCCGACCGGCACCGTCGCCGGCTTCGCCGATGCGCGCGGCGACTGGCTGCCGCTGGCCTGCACCCTCAACTGCACCCAGGCCGTGGACCGGATCGCCGCCCTGCTCGGCCGCTACCGCGAGGAGGTGCGGCCCGGCGGCACGGCCGTCGTGCTGCCGTTCCTCGACGGCGAGCGCACCCCCGACCTGCCGCACGCCTCGGGCATCGTCCACGGGCTGCGCCACGACACCACCCCGGGGCAGGTGCTCCAGGCCGCGTACGACGGCGCGGTGCACGCCCTGCTGACGGCGCTCGCGGAGGTCTCCGGGCCGGACGCCGACCCCGATGCGCCGCTGCTGCTCATCGGCGGCGGGGCGCAGGGCGCGGCGTGGCGCGAGACGGTGCGGCGGCTGTCCGGGCGGGCGGTGCAGGTGCCGCGGGCGCAGGAGCTGGTGGCGCTCGGCGCGGCGGCGCAGGCGGCGGGGCTGCTGCTGGAGGAAGACCCGGCGGCGGTGGCCCGGCGGTGGTCCACGGCGGAGGGGCGCACGTACGAGCCGTTGGAGCGGGACGACGCGACGCTGGAGCGGATCGGCGCCGTCCTGGCGGACGCGGGCACGCTGCTGCGCCGGGCGGGCTGAGGCCCGTACGGGCCGGACTGCGGCGGGCCGGCGCGCGTACGGGCCGGCGCGGGGCGGCGGGCCGGGGGCCGTCTCCGCGCGCCGGCCGGCGCCCGCGCCGCCGCGGTCTGCTCCGGCCGCCGGCCGGGGCGGTTCAGCCCGCGCGGACGAGCGTCACGCCCGCCGCCGCGCAGCGTGCGTCCAGGTCCGCCGGTGCCTCGGCGTCGGTCACCAGCGTCCAGCCCCGGGCCAGCCGGGTCCAGGCCGGTGCGTCGTCGACGGCCAGCTTCGTCGCGTCGGCGAGGACCACGACGCGGTGCGCCCGGCTCGCGACGCGCTCCTTGACCGCCGTCTCCTCCAGGGTCGGCTCGCCCACGCCGCGCTCCGGGTCGACCGCGTCCGCGCCGAGGAACGCCACCGAGAACGACAGCCGGTCCAGCGCCAGGTCGGTGAGCGGGCCGACCAGGCCGTGGCTGAGGGGACGCACGCTGCCGCCGAGCATCACCACGTCGATGTCCGGTGCCCCGGCGAGCAGTTGCGCCGTCTCCAGGCCGCGGGTGACCACGACGCTGCCGCCCGCGTGCGCGTCGGCGTCCAGCAACTGGCGGGCGAGCGCCGCGCACGTGGTGCCCGCGTCGACGAACACCGCGCCGCTCGCCGGCACCAGCGCGAGCGCCGACTCCGCGATCGCGGCCTTCGCGTGCAGCCGCACCAGCGCGCTCTCCCCCACCGGGCGCTCGGGGAACGCCTCCGGCACCACCGCGCCGCCGTAGGTACGCGTCACCCTGCCGCCCTCGGTCAGCCTGCCGAGGTCGCGCCGCACCGTCGACGGGGACACGGCGAGCGCCGCGGCCAGCTCCTCCACCTGCGTGGTGCCTTCGCGGAGCAGCCTCAGCAGGGCTTCGTGCCGCTCGCGCGTACCGCGGCGCGCCGTCGGGTGGGCCACACGTGCCTCCGTCTGTCGTGTCCGCCCGCCGCGGCGGATCCCGCGGCGGGCGGGTTGGGTCAGCCGTACGTCCGGCGGATCCGCTCCGCGAACGGGCTGTAGTCCACGCCCGCGAGATACGCCGAGAGCATTGTGCCGTGATCGGCGCGGCCGGTGCCCGCGATATCGAACGCCGTGCCGTGGTCGACGGACGTGCGCAGGATCGGCAGCCCGACGGTCACGGAGATGGTGCCGTCGAAGTCGTAGGTCTTGGCGGGGATGTGGCCCTGGTCGTGGAAGTGGGACAGCACGCCGTCGTAGCGCCCGACCAGGCCCTGGTGGAACACCGAGTCCGCGGGGACGGGGCCGCTCACGTCCAGGCCCTCGGCGCGGGCCGCCTCGACGGCGGGGGCGATGTGGACGATCTCCTCGTCGCCGAACGCGCCGTTCTCGCCGCCGTGCGGGTTGATCGCGGCGACGGCCAGGCGGGGCGCCTCGGTGCCGAAGACCTGGAGCGCGGTGACGGCCTCGCGGATCGACTTGCCGACGCGCTCCGCCGTGATCTGGTCGAGCGCGGTGCGCAGCGCGACGTGCCGGGTGGTGAAGAAGATGCGCAGGTGGTGGCCCTCGGCCGCGGTGTTGCGCACGACGAACATGGTGTCCTGGCGGGTCACTCCGGTCAGCTCGCCGAGCATCTCGGTGTGGCCGAGGTGCTTGGACCCGGCCTTCCAGATGGCCTCCTTGTTGATGGGGCCTGTGACGATCCCGGAGACCTTGCCGTCGAGGGCGGCGCGGGTGGCGACCTCGATGGCGGTGACGGCGGCGCGGCCCGCGCGGGCGTCGACCTTGCCCCACTCCGGTACGTCCGCGCCGAGTTCGCCGGTGTCGTAGACGTCGATGACGCCGGGGCCCGCGGGCTCGGCGTCGAAGCCGCTCACCGTGCGCACCTCGGTGTCCAGGCCGGCGGCGCGGGCGCCGCGGCGCAGCGCCTCGGCGTCGCCGACGGCGATGCCGTGGTGCCCGGTCTGCCCGGCGACCTCGGCGAGGGTGCGCGCCGTGATCTCCGGGCCGATCCCGACGGGGTCGCCGAGGGTGACGGCGAGGACGGGGCGGGTCATCGGTGGTTCCTCCTCGTGGTGCGGCGGCGCGGTGCGCTCGCCGTCCGGTGGGGTGCGACCGGCCCGAACTCCTCGGACCGGTGGGCGTTCACGGGGTCTCGGTGTTCTCGGTGTTGACGGTATTGATGTCGTTCATGGCGTTCATGGCGTTCTCGGTGTTCATGGCGTCAACGTCTTCCGGCGGCCGGAACGTGCCGCCTGGCGGCGGCCGCCGCGCGGCGCAGGTGGGCGACGCAGGCCACGGTGGTGTCGGCGCCGCCGATCAGGCCGCCCTTGGTGACCACCGGCAGCCCGGCCCAGTCGCCGCCGACGAAGCTGCCGGCGACCGCCAGCGGCTCCAGCTCCTCCTCGACGTCGAGCCCGGCCGCGCCCAGCGCGGCGAAGAGGGCGGCCGAGACGTCGCCGCCGGTGGCGAAGAGGCCGTCGACGGGCTGCCGTTCGAGGGCGGTACGGACCGTGCGCGCCAGCTCCGCGGGCAACCGCGCCGCGTCCGCGGGATCGAGCGCGACGACGTCGGCCTCCTCCAGCACGGTGGCGAGCAGCACGACCTCGCCGGGGCCGGCGGCGGCCAGCTCCGCCACCAGCGCCTCGGCGGTGGCGTCGGGTTCGGGGACGGGGGAGCCGGGTGCGGTGACGGGGCGTACGACGCGCACCGGCTCGGCGGCGCGCAGCCGGGCGAGCTGGGTGCGGGTCAGCTCGGTCGCCGAACCGGAGACGGCGAGCACCGGGGCGCCGGCCGCACGGCCGGTGATGCCGAGGGCGCGCGCCAGCGCCACCGAGCCGGGCCCGGAGTCGACGCCGGCCCACACGATCTCGTCGCCCCCGGCGGCGACGGCCGCCGCGGCCGTGCGCTCCAGGTGCTCGACGGTCAGCGCGTCGGCGACGACGACCTCGGCGCCCTCGGCGAGCACCTTGTCCAGGTGGGCCTGGAGCGTCCCGGCCTCGGCGGTGACCACCGACAGCGGCACGCGGGCGATCCGCAGGTCCGCCTGGCGCCGCAGCAGCTCCGCGATGTCCGAGGTGGGCACGGGCGAACGCGGGTCGCGGGCCAGCTCGGTCTCCTCCAGCCGGACGCCGTCGAGCAGTTGGGTGCCCTGCACGGTGTGCCTGCGCGCCTCCGGGTGGGCCGGTGCGCACAGGGCCACGGCCCGCCTGCCGGAGGCCGCGCGCACGGCCTCCAGCAGGGCCTCGGTGGAGGCTCCGACGTTGCCGCGGAGGGTGGAGTCGACACGGTTGCTGACCAGCTCGGCCGGCCAGCCGGCCCGTACCGCACCGGCCACCCGGCGCGCCGCCTCGGCGGGCGCGCAGTGCCGGCTGTCGGTGCTGACCACCACCGCGTCGAACCGCTCGGCGAGGCCGGCGAGGACGTCCGGTCCCTGGTCGGCGCCGACCGTCACGGCACGCAGCCCGGCCCGGGCGAAGCCCGCCGCCGTGGCGTTCGCGCCCGTCAGATCGTCGGCGGCCACCAGCACGGCCGCCCGCCGGCCGCCCGGACGCATACCCGCCGGCCCGCTCATATGAACGTGCTCGCGACGAGCAGCAGCGGCAGCGAGCCGAGCCACACGGCGGTGGTGATGCCCGACCAGCCGCGGATGGCCGCGATCCCGTCGAGGCCGGTGAAGCGGGTGACGACCCAGAAGTAGGAGTCGTTGAAGTAGCTGAAGACCATCGAGCCGGCGCAGCAGGCCAGCGCGGCGAGCAGCGCGGAGATCCCGAGGCCGTCGACGAGCGGTGCCGTGACGGACGCGGCGGTGATCATCGCCACCGTGCCGGAGCCCTGGGCGACGCGCACCAGCGAGGCTATGAGGAACGGCACCAGCACGCCCGGCAGGCTCCAGGACGAGATCGCCTCCGCCAGTTCGTCGCCCACGCCGGTGTCGCGCAGGACCTGGCCGAGCGCACCGCCCGCGCCGGTGATGAGGATGATGAGTCCGGCGGACGCGGCGGCCTCGGAGAGCCAGCCCCCGACCTGGGTGCGGGTCGTCCAGCGGGGCAGCAGCACGTAGACCGCGAGCACGATGCCGATCAGGAGCGCGACGACGGGGCTGCCGATGAAGGCCAGCGCCTTCGGCAGGGCCGAGGGCACGTAGTCGTCGGAGCCGACCGCGTCCTGGCGGTTCTGGTCGATGGCGGAGGCCACCGTGTTGGCGACGATGAGCAGCAGCGGCACCAGCAGCGGCAGGACCGCGAGGCCGGGGGTCATCCGGTGGGGCTTGGCGCCGGGCGGCGGGGTGCCGAGGGCGGCGGCCGGGTCGGGCTCCGGCTCCGGGTCTGCGGTGTCGTCGGCCTTGGACAGGTCCGCCGGCGCTCCCGCGGAGCCCGAGCCGCCGGCGACGCCCGCGGGGACCGCGGTCTTGCCGTAGACGGCCTCGCGGACCTCGTCGGAGATCTCGCTCTCCAGCTTCGGCCCCATCCAGCGCGCGTACCCGATCACGATGGGCAGCAGCACCACGGAGAAGGCCAGCCCCGCCAGCACCAGCGCGCCCAGCTCGGCGCCGAGGATGCCGGCCACGCCCAGCGGGCCGGGCGTCGGCGGCACCAGGTGGTGGGTGAGGGTCATGCCGCAGCCCAGCGCGAGCGCCAGCGTCACGTAGCCGGCGCGCTTGACGCGGGCGATGGAGCGGGCGAGCGGGTTCATGATCACGTAGCCGGAGTCGCAGAACACCGGGATCGAGACGACCGCGCCGGTAGTGCCCATCGCCCACGGCTCCCGGCCCTTGCCGAAGGCCCTGACGAACATCCTGGCCAGCGCGTCCGCGGCGCCGGAGACCTCAAGGATCTTGCCCAGGCCCACGCCCAGGCCGATCACGATGCCGATGGACCCGAGCGTCGACCCGAAGCCGGCGGTGATCGAATCGAGGATTTCCGTGGCGGGCGCACCCGCGACGAAGCCGGTCACCAGTGAGGCGACCAGAAGTGCGACGAAGGCGTCGAGCCTGGTACGCAGCACGATGACGATGATCGTGGCGATACCTAGCACGAGCGCCGCCAAGAGCTGAAGATCCACGCCGATCTCCTCCGACTTTGCTGTGGACGTCCGTTCGGACAGGCACATCATGCATGCGCAACCTGCGCGAAACAAGCAGTCCAACCAAGATTTTCTGCGCAGTCCGCGCAACTAGCCGTTTCGGGCCTGTCCCACATGCTCCGGTACCGGGCCGCCAGGCCGTAGGGTCGTCGTGCCCGAGCCCCACGTGACGGTCATCACCGCCGCTCACCGCCCGTTCACGCCACGAAGGAGACGCCCGTGTCGGCGCCCTCGCCCCGCACGCAGCAGGCGCTGCGGCAGCGGAACCTGTCCCTGGCCCTGCGCGCCGTGGCAGCCGGGGGCCCCCTGTCGCGCGCGGCCGTGGCGGCGCGGATCGGGATGACGCGGGCGGGGGTCGCGGCCGTCGTGGACGAGCTGCTGCGGGCGGGGCTGCTGGTGGAGCTGGGTCCCGGGCGCCCGGGCACGGTGGGCCGGCCCGGCAGCGCGCTGGCGCTCAACGACCGCGGGCCCTGCGGGCTCGGCGCCGAGATCGGCGTGGACCACCTCGCGGTCTGCGCGGTGGACCTGAGCGGTCGGGTACGGGCCCGGGTCGCCGCCGACGCCGCCAACCGCGACCACCCGCCGGGCCCGGTCCTGGAGCGGCTCGCCGGGCTGATCGAGCAGGTCGTGACCGAGGTACGGGGCGAGGGCCTGACGCCGACCGGGCTGACGGTGGCCGTCCCGGGCCTGATCGCACGGGACGAGTCGACGGTCGTACGGGCCCCCAACCTCGGCTGGCAGGGCGTCGACCTCGGCCCGCTGCTCCCGTCCGCCCCGCCGGCCCGCGTGGGCAACGAGGCGAACCTCGGCGCCCTGGCGGAGCAGCGCCTGGAGGGGGGTGCGGCGGAGCGCCCCGGCGATGACGGCGGGCCGGGCGCCGGCCCCGCGGACCGGCCGGACGCGGCGGTCGCGGACGGGAGCGGCCGCTCCCCCGGGCCCGGGCGGAACTTCCTGCACGTCTCCGCCCAGATCGGCATCGGTGCCGCCGTCGTCACGGACGGCGAACTGCTGCGCGGGGCACACGGGTTCGCCGGGGAGCTGGGCCACGTGCCCGTACGCCCGCAGGGGCGGCCGTGCGCCTGCGGCGGGCGCGGGTGCCTGGAGCAGTACGCCGGCGAGGAGGCCGTCCTGCGCGCTTCGGGCATCGACCCGGCGCGCGCCCGCGCCGAACACCCCGGCCCCGGCGGGCGGATCGCCATGCTCGCCGCCCGCGCCGCCGACGGCGACGCCCGGGTGCGGGCGGCGCTGCGCGAGGCCGGCGGCGCGCTGGGAGTCGCGCTCGCCGGCGCCGTGAACATCCTCGACCCGGAGGCCGTCGTGCTGGCCGGCGCCCTCGCCGGCCTCGCCCCCTGGGTGGTGCCCGCGGTCGAACGCGAGCTGGGCCGCCGCGTCGCCGACCCGGCCCGTACCGTACGGCTGACCGTCTCGGCGCTCGGCGCCGAGGGGCCGCTGCTCGGGGCGGCGCTGAGCGAGGTCGACGCCGTGATGGAGGCGCCGGGCGCCGTCGCCGCCGGCTGAACCCCGCCCGCCGCCCGCCCTCTTCGCCCGGCACCTCCCCGACCACCGCCTTTGGTGCGCCCATTGGCATATCCGGCCATGTCTTGGCAGCGGCGTGACGTGTCCTCATGATGGATGCCGGACTGTCATGTACGCGCAAATGTCCCTCCGCTGTCAGGAGCCCCATGGACTTCGCGAACCTCCCCCGCAGGCGGCTGATCCAGGGCGCCGCCGCCACCGCCGCGGCCGCCGGCCTCGGCGGGCTGGCCGCCACTCCCGCGCAGGCGGCGCAGTACCCCCCGACGCACTGGATACCGGCCAGCTCGTCCAACTACACGGTCTCCAGCCGGCCGTCCTCGTACCCGCTGGACTTCGTGGTCGTGCACGTGACCCAGGAGTACTTCCAGGACGCCGTCGACATCTTCCAGAACCCGGCCCGCGCCGTCTCCTCGCACTACCTCATCGCCTCGGCGGACGGCTACATCGCCCAGCTCGTCCGGGAGAAGGACATCGCCTGGCACGCCGGCAACTGGAACTACAACACCCGCAGCATCGGCATCGAGCACGAGGGCTGGGTGGACAAGCCGTCCTGGTTCACGGACGTGATGTACCAGCGGTCCGCGCAACTGACCGCCGCGATCTGCGACCGCTACGGCATCCCGCGCACCCGCGACCACGTCATCGGCCACAACGAGGTCCCCGGCGCCACCCACACCGACCCCGGCCCCAACTGGAACTGGACGAAGTACATGCGGCTGGTCCGGGCCGCCTGACGCGCGGCGCCGGGTCCACGAGCACCCGGTGGGCGGCTCAGGGGTGTTGCCGCCCACCGGGTCCCCCTTCCCGTAAAGGTCAATGCACTTCTTGCATATCGCTTGCATGATGTGGGAATCTGCCATCGCCTGAGCCCGTTGCCGAAGCAGGGATGGTGAGCATGGCCCGCATCGCCGATGTCCGCGTCTACGCACTCAAGTTGCCGCACGACGAGGCGTACCTGGGGCGGCTCGACGACGGCAGCGACCTCACCGAGGACCGCGGGTACGTGGTGCGCGCACCCTGGCGCAGCCTCTACTCCGCCCGCTTCGAGACGCTGCTCGTCCACGTCACCGCCGACGACGGCAGCGCGGGCTGGGGCGAGGCGCTGGCACCGGTCGGCCCCGAGGTGGCGGGACACGCCGTCGCCGCACTGCTGCGCCCCGCGCTGCTCGGCGCCCCCGCCGGCGCCGTCCGCCCCGCCTGGCACCGGCTGCGCGACCTGATGCGCGAGCGCGGCCATCTGACGGGGCACCAGGCCGACGCGCTCGCCGCCGTCGACATCGCCCTGTGGGACCTCGCGGGCCGCCGCGCCGGGCTGCCCGTCGCCGAGCTGCTGGGGGGCGCGTTCCGCACCGTGCAGCCCGCCTACGTCTCCGGGCTCCCCCGCGACACCGACGCGGAACGCGCGAAGCTCGCCGCCGAGTGGGCCGGGCGCGGCGCGTACCGGATCAAGCTGCACCTCGGCCGCGGCGTCGACGCCGACCTCGCGACCGTGGACGCGGTGCTCGCCGCCGACGAGCGGCTGCGCGTCGCCGTCGACGCGCACTGGGCGTACGCCCCCGCGGACGCCGCCCGGCTGGGCCGCGAACTCCAGCGCCGCGGCCGGGTGCTGTTCCTGGAGGCGCCGCTGGCGCCCGAGGACGTCGAGGGCCACCGCGACCTGCAGCGGCGCCTCGACCTCCCGGTCGCCGTCGGCGAAGCCCTGCGCAACCGCTACGAGTTCGCCCACTGGCTCGGCCGCCGCGCCCTGGCCCTGGCCCAGCCCGACGCCGGCCGCACCGGCCTGACCGAAGCCCTCGCCATCGCCGAGCTGGCCGCCGCCCACCACGTACCCGTCGCCCCGCACCACTCCACGGGCCTCGGCGTCGCCACCGCCGCCGGACTGCACTTCGCCGCCGCGGTCGCCGACATGCCGTACTTCGAGTACCAGCCCACCACCTGGCAGGTCGCGAGCCGCATCCTGCGCACCCCGCTCGCCGGCGGCCCGGACGCCGGCATCCCGCTGCCCGCCGGCCCCGGCCTGGGCGTGGAGGTGGACGCGGAGTTCGTCGTCCGGCACGCGCAGGAGATCACCGGGTGAGGGATGCGGAGGCCGGAGAGTCCGGCCGCCGCGCCGCAGCCCCCGCCCCGCACACCGCACCCAGAACCGCCCGCCCGCAGCGCGGCCGCACCGCAAGGCCGCGCTGCGGGCCGGGCGAACGAAAGGACCCCAGCATGAGCCGGCCCGTACGCGGTCTCGTCCCCGTCCTCGCGACCCCCTTCCACCCGGACGGGAGCCTCGATCGCCCCTCGCTGCGCCGGCTCACCGCCTTCCAGCTGCGCGCCGGTGCCGACGGGGTGGCGGTCTTCGGCATGGCCAGCGAGGGCTTCGCGCTCACCGCCGCGGACCGGGACGCGGTCCTCGCGGACGTCACCGACGTGGTCGCCGGCGCCGTGCCGGTGGTGGCCGGGGTCAGCCCGACGAGCCTGGCGACGGCGCTGGAGCAGTGCGGGCAGGCCGTCGCGGGCGGCGCGGACGCGCTGATGGTGCTGCCGCCGTACCTCGCGAAGCCCGGCGTGCCGCAACTCGTCGACTTCTACGGCGCGCTCGGCGAGCGCGCCGGGGCGCCCGTCATGGTGCAGGACGCCGCGGCGACGACGGGGGTGGCGATGCCGGTGGCCCTGCTCACGGAGTTCGGCAAGCTCGAAGGGGTGGACTCGGTCAAGGTCGAGTCGGCGCCGACCGTGCCGAAGATCGCGGAGACGGTCGCGGCGGCTCCGGCCGGGTTCGACGTGCTGGGCGGGCAGAACGCCTTCTTCCTGCTGGAGGAGCTGGCCGCGGGCGCGGTGGGGACGATGCCGGCGTGCGAGTTCACCGACATGCTGCGGCCGGTCCTGGACGCGTGGGGAGCGGGGCGGGCGGACGAGGCGCACGGGGCGTACGAGCGGCTGCTGCCGCTGATCCGGTTCGGCATGCAGGCGGGGTTCGCCTGGGCGGTGCACAAGGAGGTGCTGGTACGGCGCGGGGTCATCGGTTCCGCGGCGGTGCGGCTGCCGGCGAAGGGGCTGACGGAGGCGCTGCGGGGGCAGTTGGACGGGATCCTGGAGCGGCTGGCGCTGCCGCCGGTTGCGGCGGACGGGGCGCGATGAGCGGGGCGGGCGGGGTCGGGGACGAAGGCGCGGGGGCGGGGGCTGACGCGGGGCGGTACGCGCCCGGAGGCGGCGCCGGGACGGGGCCGGAGCGGCACGCGCAGGCGTCCCGCGGGGTGCTCGTCGTCGGGGGCGACTCGGCGATCGGGCGTGCGGTGGCGGACGCGTTCGCGGCAGCCGGCGACCGGGTCGCCGGCTGCGGGCTGGCGGACTGCGCGCACCCGTCGTACACCGCGTACACCACCGCCGACTGCGCGGAACCGGAAGGCGCCGCCCACTGCGTGCGATCCGCGGCGGAGGCGCTGGGACGGCTGGACGTCGTGGTGCTGGCCGCGGCGGCGCAGCCGGTGGCGCGGGCCGCGGAGACCACGCAGGCGCAGTGGCGGCTGGCCCAGTCCGCCACGCTGGACACGGCGTTCTACGTCGCGCGCGCGGCGCTCCCCCGGCTCCCGCCGGGCTCGGCGGTCGTCGCCGTCACCTCGGTGAACGCCTTCCTCGCCGCTCCCGGCCTGCCCGCCTACGCGGCGGCGAAGGCCGGCGTCGAGGGCCTCGTCCGCCAACTCGCCCTCGACTACGGCCCGCGCGGCGTCCGCGTCAACGCGGTGGCGCCCGGCATGATCGGCACCCCGCCGCTGGCGCGCGTCGCCGAGGGCTACCCCCTGGGCCGTACCGGCACCCCGCCGGAGGTCGCGGCCGCCGTGCACTTCCTGGCCTCTCCCGGAGCGTCGTTCATCACGGGCGCGGTGCTGCCGGTGGACGGCGGCCTCAGCATCTCCTCGCCGGCCGCCTGGCTCCGCCCGGATCTGCGGGAGCGCTTCCTGTAGCCGGGATCCCGCCTGCGCGTCGCCCGCTCCGGGCCCCGGACCTCCCCCGGCGGGGATCGCCGCGCGGCACCGCACCGCTGCCGAAGCGTTCGCGGATCGCGTGCTCGTATGCCGAGGAGGAGTCCCGTGGTACGGGGATGCGCCCCGCATACAGGCACCCGCGCGCCCCGGCCCGTCCCCTCCGGGCACGGGCCGGGACACCGCAACGGGTCTCCCCGCTCAGCCCGTCGACACCTCCGTCCACTCCGACCACGCGCTCGTCCCGTCGCCGCGGACGCTGCGGACCCGTACCCGGATGTCCGTCCCCGCCGGCAGTTCCTCGATGCGGCTGAAGCCGCGGAGCCGGGTGGTCCACGAGCGGACCGGCTCGCCCGCGGCGTCCGTGACCTCCAGCTCGTACGCCTCGTCGGCCGCGACGCCCCGCCACTGGAAGACCGCGCCGCCGGCGACCGGCTCCAGCGACTGCGCGTCCGGCGGCAGCGCGCCGGCACCGGCCCGCGGCGTCACCTCCGTCCACGCCGAGGCCGTCTCGCCCGCCCCGCTCACCGCCACCACACGCACCCGGTGCGACGCGCCGTCCGCCAGCCCGGTGACGTCGCCGTGGTCGTCCTTGTGGACCACCGCCGTACGCACCGTCCCGCCGGCCGCCGCCTGCGCCTCGACGCGGTACGAGTCGGCGCCGGCGACGTGCGTGAACGCGGCGCGGACCGCGCCGGCCGCCGCCACCGTCTGCGTGACCTCCGGTGCCGCCGGCGCCGCCAGGTCCCGGTCGGCGACCGCGACTTCGTACCCCTGCGGGTCGAGGAGCCCGACTTGCTCGGTGACCGCCCCCGCGGCACCGCCGTCCCACGCCACCGGCCGGGTGAGCGCCTCGTCCCCGGGGCTGACCCGCGGCAGCGGGATGCTGCGCTGCGCCACCGTCGAGCCGTCCGCCGCAAGGGTCTTCCACCTGAGCCGGTATCCGCGCAGGATGTGGCTGGGCAGCTCACCGGCCGCACGCGGGGTGACGGTGATCTCGCTGCCGCCGTCCGCCGCCGCGAGGTCCAGTCCGGCCACGGGGGCGTACGCGGCCCGCATCTGGTCGTAGTTGCGCTTCAGCCCGCCCCAGTCGGTCTGCACGCCCCAGCCGCGCAACTGGTTGGGCGAGGTGCCGGAGTAGCGGCTGCGGTAGTCGTCGAAGGTCCAGCGGGACACGCCGATGACCCATGGCAGGGCGGAGAGCTGTGCCGGGATGGCGGCGTCGCTCTTCGACGCGAACTCCACGCTCTCCCGGTCCGGCGTGAAGGTGTACCCGTCGGCGCTGAACTCGCTGACGAACACCGGCTTGTCCGGGAAGTGCCCGCGCAGCTCCCGCACCCGGTCGGTGAAGCCGCCGTACATGTTCACGGAGAGGAAGTCGGCGTACTGCAGTGCCTCGTCCTCGGGGCCTTCGATGCCGCTGAAGGTGTTGCTGACGTACGTCAGCGGACGGGAGTCGTCCAGTTCCGCACGGGTGTAGTCGATCATCGACTTGACGAAGTGCCGCCCCGTCTCCGTGTTCCCGGCGATCTCGTTGGCGACCGACCAGGCGACGATCGAGGCGTGGTTGGCGTCCCGCCGCACCATCTCGCGCAGTTCCGGCCGCCAGCGCCCGGGGTCGAGCGAGGCGTCCTTGCCCCACACGGAGATCTCGCCGATGTTCAGCATGCCGACCTCGTCGAGATAGTCGAGCAGTTCGGGCGACTGCGGCACGTGGTGGATGCGGGTCATGGTGGCGCCCGCCTCCTTCATCCGGTCGATCTCGGCGCGTACGACGGACATCGGCTCGGTGGCGCCGTGCACCCGGTCCCCGGGCACCCGGTTGAACCCGGCGGTGCGCACCCGCTCGCCGTTGAGCAGCAGCCCGTCGGGCACGATGTCGATCCTGCGGAAGCCGAACCGGTCCGAGACGGCGTAGCCGGCGCGGCCCTGCCGGCTCAGCGCGACGGTGGCGCGGTACAGGCGGGGGTCGTCGGTCGACCACAGTCCGTACGAGCCGCGCGGCAGCCGGGCCGCCAGTTCCACCGTCCGCGTCCCTCCGGCCGGTACGGTGACGTCCCGGCCGCGCAGGACGCCCGCGGGCAGCGGCCGGCCGCGGGTGTCGGTGAGTGCGCCGTCGACGCGCACCGTGCGCTCGGTGTCACCGGCGTTGGAGACGGTGACCTCGGTGGTCACGGCCGCGGTGCCGGCGTCGAGGTCGGGCTCGGCGACGACGTGCTGCCGCTCGATGCGCACCGCCGGGTCGACGGTGAGCGTGACGGGGCGGGAGATGCCGCCCCAGGGCCAGGTGGCGCCGACGGCGTAGTCGTTGTTCGCCCGCACCGTCAGGGTGTTGGGGGTGCCGTCGCGCTTCAGCAGGTCGCCGACCTCGTACTCGAAGGGCGTGTAGCCGCCGACGTGGGTGCCGAGTTCCCGGCCGTTGAGGGTGACGGTGGCGGTGTAGTTGACGGCCTCGAAGCGCAGCCGGGCGACCTCGCCGGAGCGCAGCCGCGGGGTGTCGAACGTGCGCCGGTACCAGGCGTCGCCCTGGTGCTCGGCGTACGCGTCGTGCTGGTCCCAGTTGCCGGGAACGGGCATCGCGTCCCAGTCGGCGGGGTCGGCGGCCGGGTCGGTGGTGAAGCGCCAGGTGCCGCCGAGGTCGGTGGTGCGCTGCCCGGCGGTCGTCTGGTGGCCGGGCCCCCCGGCGTCGGCGGCGGGCAGGCCGGCGGCCGTGTTCGCGGGGCCCCGCTCGTCGGCCGCCGCGGACAGGGCGGTGGCGGTGATCGCCCCGCAGAGCGCGGCGGCAAGGGCGGCGCGCAGGAGTCTGCGCATGAGTGGGATTCCTTTCCGTGGTGCGGTTCTGTCTCACGGACTGCGGGTGGGCGTCGAGGATTGCGGAGGTGTTCTGCGCCATGCGGTTGGAGCAGCCGAAGGCCGCGCGTGCGTGACGCGGTGCACCCCGCGGCCGGTCGGCCGGCCCGCTGCGCGGTTCAGTCGACCCGGATGAACCGGACGGCGTCGGCGCGGGTGAAACCCGCCCCCGCGGTGAGCCGTACGGCCAGCGCGCCGGCGTCCGGCCGGTGGCGGCCGAGGGCGACCCAGGTGCCGCCCGCCGCCCGCTGGTCCACCCCGGTGGTCCGCTCCCCCACCGCGTACGACGCCGCCGCGGTGGAGTTCTCGTGCGCGGGCACGTACGCGGCCACCTCGTACAGGCCGTCCGGCAGTTCCGCGCGCCAGACGGCGGTGTCCCCGGCGGTGCCGGTGTAGCGCGTCCGGCCGCCGTCCCAGCCCGTGACGCTGCTGCCCAGCCAGCGGCCGTTCTCCGTGTGCCCGGCGGCGCCGTCGTCGACCACGGTCACGGCGGCGGGGTCGACGAGCCTCGCGGTGTGCACCGCCGAGACGTCGTCGCCCGCGACGATGCGGTACTCCAGGTCCACCAGCCCTTCCTCGAACGGCCCGACGGTGGCGCGGTGGCGTACGCCGTCGAAGTCGGCGTCCGTACGGCTCCACTCCGCATCCCCCTCCCGCCGCCACTCGACGTACGACGAGGTGGCGGTGGCGTGGATCCACGAGAGCGTCAGCGCGTGGCCCGCGTCGGATTCGACATGCGAGAGCCCGGGCGGCGGCAGCACGACTTCGGCCGGGTCGACGAGGAGCCGCCGGGCGTGCTCACGCGGCACGTCCACGGCGTCGTAGCGGGCGCGCGTGACGACCTCGTACGAGTGCAGCGCGGCGTCGGACGGCGGGGTGGCCCGCCAGGTGGCGGTCAGGGTGCGGCCCGGGGGCAGGGTGCGGGCCCGGGTGGGTCCTTCGGGTGCGGAGAGCCGCCAGCCGTCCGGGACCACCGCGTCGACGACGACGTTCCGGGCCGGGGCGTCCGGTGGCGCGGTGAAGCCGGCGGTGACCCGGACGGACCGGCCGGGCGCGGCGAGGACGCCACCGGGGTCGGCGGTGAGCCGCGCGTCGGTGGGGCCGCGACCGCAGGTCGTGCGCCCCGGCTCCGCGGGGCAGACGCGCGCGGCGAAGCCGCCGTCGGCCGCGAGCGGCACGGTCAGCCGGTCGCCGCGGGTGACGGTGCGCCGCTCGACGGCGATGCCGTCGCGCCCGCCGTCGGGGTCCGCGTCCCGGAACACCTCCAGCAGGTGCCGGCCCGGCGGCAGCATCCCGAGCCGGAAGTCCGCGGTCTGCGCCCGGTTTCCCGCCGTGATCCCGCCGAGGTACCAGGCGGCCCCGCTGCGCCGCGCGAGCACCGCCCGCTCGCCCGGCTCGCCGTCGAGCAGCCGCGTCTCGTCCCACACCGCGGGCACCGAGGCGAGCAGGTCCGCCGCCTCCGGGTGCCGGGCGTACGACTCGGGGCTGTCGGCGAAGTGCTGCACCCCCGACTCGTACAGCACGGCCAGCGCCAGTTCGTGCGCGTCGCTCGTGCGCCGGTCCGCGGTGGAGAAGGTGACCGGGGTGTAGTCCATCGTGCCCACGGCGTTGCGGGTGAAGGGATACGTGGCGTTCACGTCGGGGCCGATGCGCTTCGGGTCGATCTTGTACAGCTCGGCGCCCGCGACCGCCTCCACCGTCAGCACGTGCGGCCAGGTGCGCTCGATGCCCCGCGGCAGCGTGGCGCCGTGGAAGTTGACCAGGAGCCGCAGCCGCGCGGTGTCGGCCAGCACGGCGTCGTACCAGGCCAGCCGCTCCTGGCTGTCGGAGTCCATGAAGTCGAGCTTCACGCCGCTGATGCCCCAGGACTTCCACAGCGGGAGTTTCGCGTCGCGCTGCTCCTGCGTCTCCAGGTCGCTCCAGCGGCTCCACAGCCACACGCCGACGCCGCGGGCGCGGGCGTACGCGACGAGTTCGGGCACCCACGCGGCGTCCCAGCCCTCGTCGACGAGCACGTACTCCCAGCCCTGCCGGACCGCGAGGTCGACGTACTCCTTCTGGGCGGCGAGGCTGTGCGGGCTGGCGGAGTCCGACCACCAGGACCAGGCGGCGGCGCCCGGCTCGATCCACGAGGTGTCGGCGACGCGCGAGGGCGGGGCGAGGTCCTGCACGAGATCGGACCCGACGATGCCGGCGAGGTCGCCGACGACCGCGACGCGCCAGGGGGTGGCAAGCGGTCCCGGCGCGGTCTCGCCGCCGCCGTCGGGGAGGGTGACGGCGAAGGCGCCGTCGCGGCGGGTGAGCCGGGTGGCGCCGTAGCGGCCGTCCGCGTCGGCCTCGGTGACGAGTGCGTACGTGCCGGGCGCGGTGCGGAACAGCGGCGGGTAGGCGTACGCGCCGTCCGGCACGTCGGCGACCGCCGCCTCGAACGGCCGCTGCGCGTACGTCACCCCGTACGGCGCGAGCCACGCGGTGGCGTCGGGCGGCGGCGCGAAGGCGGACGCCTCGGCCGTGACGGTGACGGGGCCTTCGTGCGGCAGCACGTAGCGGTAGGCGATGCCGTCGTCGTCGGCGCGGACGACGAGCGCCATCCGGCCGCCGGCCGCGTTCTCGAACCGGAAGGTGTGCTCGACCGCGTCGGCGCGGTGGCGCAGTCGCTTGCCGACGACGGTGTCGTAGCGCTCGGCGACCCGGCGGCTGCCGGTGCCCACGAGGGTGAGGCCGCGGGTGAAGTCGCCGTGGGCGGTGGTGATCCCGACGGGTGCGGGCCGCAGCACCGTGTGCCCGTCGTGGCTCACGGACAGCCGCAGGGCGCCGTCGTCGAGCCGCTCCAGCGTGGCGCCGACCCGGCCGCCGGGGGCGGTGGCCGTCCAGCGGCCGGCCGCCGGGGACGGCCCCGTCCCGGCGGGGCCCGCGGGCGCAGCGGGCACGGCGGGAGCCGGCGCCGCCGGGACGAGGAGCACGAGCGCGAGGAGCGCGGCGAGCGCCGTCAGCGGCGCGGCTGCCGGCCTCATCGGCGTACGAACTTCACCGCGTCGGCGTGCGCGCAGCCCGTCCCACTCGCGGTGAGCGAGACCGAGGCGCTCTCGCCCGCCTGGTAGGACTGCGTGCCCAGCGAGACCCAGCCGGGGCTGCCGGAGCGCTCGTCGAGGGTCCGGGTGGTGACGGCGCCCGCGTTGTCCAGGGCCACCTTCGCGGCGGGGTCGCCGCCGGTGGCGGAGACGGACTTGCGGATGAACGCCTCGTACGTGCCGGCCGCCCGCAGCCGGGGTCGCCATGTCGCCTCGGCGCCGGCCGCGCAGCCGTAGGAGACGGGCGAGTCCTTGGTCCAGCCGGTGAGGGCGCTGGGCTGCCAAGTGCCGGTGGTGGAGTAGCCGTAGGCGGCGGCGCCGTCGTTGTCGACGTAGTAGTCGCGCTGCCAGTAGCGGACGTAGTCGAAGGAGGCGGCCGAGGGGAGCTTGCCGGCGTCGGGCAGCGCGCCGGTGGCGATGCTGGTGAGCCAGACGGCGGTGTAGTCGTGCATCCACTGGCCGGGGGTGTACGGGGCCGTGTACTTCAGGCTGCCGTCGATGTAGAACTTCGCGCCGCTCTCGGACCAGTCGATGCCGTAGGTGTGCCACTGCCTGAGGTCGAGACCGGTGTCGTAGGTTCCGGAGCCGTAGGTGACCGGGCCGTGGACGCCGCTGCCCACCCAGCCGTGCACGGTGTGGTAGGTCTTCGTGGGGCTCACGGAGTCGGTCTCGAAGCCGTCGATCTCGGTGCGTTGCTCGGGTGGGTAGGTGGTGCTGCCGTCGCCTGCCTGGAGCCAGAAGGCGGTGTGCCAGCCGGCGCCGTCGTTGATCTTGGCGCGGGTCTCGTAGTAGCCGTAGCGCAGGTGCTTCTTGGAGATGACGCCGCCGCCGGTGAACTGCTTGCCGGCGTGGTCCTCCTTCTTCAGCGCGATGTGCAGGGCGCCGTCGGACTGGGTGACGTTCTGCGGGCGCTGGGCGCTGTTGGCCTTCACGTCGGTGCGGAAGTTCCACTTGGCGGTGTCGACGGCCGAGCCGCCGAACTCGTCGCCGAAGACCTGGGTCCAGCCCGCCCCGGGCGGCCCCGCGGCGGGCGCCCGGGGCGGGGCCGCGGCGGCGGCCGGTGCGGGCGGGGCGGGCGGGGCCGCCGCGGCGGCGGGCAGCGGGGCGACGGCGAGCAGGGGCAGGGCGGTGGCGGCGGCGAGCGCCGCCGCGAGGGGGGTGGCGCGGGGCATGGGACGTCCTTCCGGTCGCGTCGGCGTTGGGGCTACTCGGCGAGGTCGAGCGCGACGACCGCGATGCCGTGGGGCTTCAGCGCCACGGTGAAGCGCGGTGCGTCGGCGGCGGTGAGGCGGCCGGAGACGGCTCGGATGCCGGTGATGGTGCGCGGCCCGTCCGGGTGCGCCAGCGCCGGGTCCGCGGTCACGGTGGTGGTCAGCGGCCGGGCGCTGCTGTTCAGCACCAGCGCGAAGAGCCGGCCGCCGTCGGTGGCGAGCGCGCCGAGGGTCTCGGCGTGCGGGGTGTCGGCGGTGAGCAGCCGCGGCGGGATGCGCAGGGTGGCGGGGGTGCCGTGGACACGGCCGGGGGCGAAGCCGTAGGTGAGCTGGCCGCCGACCTTGGGTGTGAAGTAGCCGCGGGGGAAGCTGATCCGGTCGCCGGTGCGGGTGCGTACCTCTTCCAGCAGGTAGTCGAGGATCCAGCCGATCTGCCACCAGGCGTGGTGGGGGAAGGAGCCGATGCCGTTGTCGAAGCGCACCCAGTAGTACGAGTGCACGCCCGGCTCCTCGGCGACGAAGGCGTCCCGGCCGAGGGCGGCGGCGCGGGCCATGTCGCGGAAGAGGGGGTCGCCGGTCAGGCGGTGGATGCGCAGGTAGGTGCCGGCGAAGCTGGAGAGCAGGATGGGGCCGTTGCCGGGGGCGCTGTCGTTCTGCTCCTTCTGCAGGCCGAGTTGGGTGAGCTGCCACGCCTCGTAGGTGGCGCCGGCCCGGATGCGGGGCTCGGTCGACGGGGCGGGGTGGGTGTAGATCCAGGTGGTGTGGAGGCGGGCGACCTCGACGGCGGCGTCGCGGTAGCGGCGCTCGCCGGTGGCGTCGGCGAGGTCGAGCAGCCCCTGGATGCCCTGGGAGAGGGACAGGTCCATGCGGAAGCCGGAGTCGCCGGTGGAGCCGAGGTAGCGGGCGCGTTCGACGGCGTGCGCGACGTACCAGTCGGCGCCGCGCACGGCGCCGTCGAGGTAGCGCCGGTCGCCGAGCGCGTGGTGGGCCACGAGGAGGCCGTACCAGGTGGGGCGCAGGTCCTCGGTCAGATGGGGGTAGGTGACCGCGTACGGCGGCTCCTTGTCGGTGGCGACGACCCACGAGCCGTCGGGCTTCTGGCCGTCGGCGAGGTGGTCGGCGGCGAGCCGGATGCGGCCTTCCAGCTCGGCGTCGCCGGGCCGGAAGAGCAGGATGTGCGCGAGGTCGGTGATGACGTAGTACGCGGTGGCCAGCGGCTCGACGTAGTCGGCGATGTCGGCGTCGGGGTTGCCCTCCTCGACGAAGCGGTCCGACTTGAACAGGTAGTACTGGCCCTTGAGCGCGCCCTGGTAGCGGCCGGCGGCGGTCTGCTGCTGGGCGAGCTTGAAGTCGCGCACGTACGGCAGCCGCTCGCGCTCCAGCAGTTCGTCGGAGGTGGCGGCGGCCAGGCCCCACATGGCGCCGATGTCGGAGTTCTTCATCGCGTCGTTCTCGGCGCCCTGGACGAAGCCGTTGTACTTCTGGGCGCCGATGGCGGTGCCCTCGTACTCGTCGGTGAGCCACTGGGAGAGCACGGGGTCGGCGATGTAGGTGGCCTGGATGCGGGCGAGGCGCTCGGTCAGGGCGTGCTTGTTGGCGGCGAGTTCGAGGTAGCGGCCGAAGCCGTAGACGTCGGTGGCGGCGTGCCGCAGCGCCTCGAACCAGTCGGTGTCGGTGAGGGTGAAGCGGAAGTCGAGGACCCGCTCGTCGCCGGCGGTGCAGCGGGAGTCGGCGCGGCCGAGGATGGGCCGGGCGAGGTGCGGGGTGAGCCGGCCGGCGCGGTCGCGGGTGGACAGGGCCAGGCGTACGTCGCGGTGGGTGACGCGGTCGGCCGCGTACGGGTCGCGGGCCATGCCGGGTTCGGCGACGGCGGCGAGGGTGAGCCCTTCCGTGGTGCTGACGACCGGGGCGAGGGTGGTGGCGAGGTCGTCGTAGAAGAGGTGCGGCACGGCGGGCAGGCCGTGGCCGTACTCGGCGGCCATGCGCAGGTCGGGGTTGGTCTCGTGGCCGTACCAGCCGCCGGGGACGCAGCCGAAGGCGAGGTCCTGCTCGGGCAGGGCGCACAGCGTGGGGGTGCGCAGGCTGACCCAGCCGTCCCGGGCGGCGGTCCAGGTGAGGGTGACGCGTACGTCGTGGGGGTGGCGGCCGTCGATGCGCCAGCGGGCTTCGAGGGTGCCGAGGGGGTGGGTGTGGCGGAAGACGACTGCCTTGTTCCGGGAGGTGCCCTCGGCGGCGGCTTCGGCGGGGAGGAAGGTGTGGTGGGTGCCGGCCTCCTCGCGGCGGACCTGCTCGGCGTCGGGCGGCTCCGCGCCGTCGTGGTGGGTGAGGCCGTACTCGCCGAGGGCGCCCGGGAGTTCGCGCCAGCCGCGGCGGGTGCGGACGCGGACCCGGACGGCGCCCCAGCCGGCGTCGGTGCGGCCCCAGGTGAGGCGGACGCGGTCGCCGTCCAGGTGCAGGGTGTCCGGGCCGGCGGCGCGGTCTCCGGCGGTGCCGTCGGCGGGGGACGCGGCGGCGGCAACCGCGCCTGCCTGGGCCGACGTTGCCACGGCGGTGACCCCCGCGGCCTTCACGAAGCTCCGGCGGCTGGGCATCGATGACACGCTCCCACATTGCAACTGACATCCGTAATGCAGGAAGAGTGTCCACATGCTGCACGGTCGTCAACCCCCGCCGCACGAGAAAACCGGGCGTCATCTCCGCTCCCGATCCGTGCCGTTGCTGCAGAAGCACGGCCACAAGGGTTGACGCCGTCGCAATATGTGGGCAACGATCCCGCATGTTGCAAATAAGATTCACTGGAGTCGCGGATGGCATCGGATCAGGGCAACAACCAGAGCGTGGAGCGTGCGGTGGCCGTGCTCGCGGTCTTCCAGAACGGCCACCCGGAGCTGCGGGTCTCGGACGTCGTACGCATCACCGGCCTCGGCACCTCGACCACCTCCCGGCTGCTGGCCACGCTGGAGTCCCTCGACTACGTCGAACGTGACTCCGTCAGCGGGCTGTACCGCCTCGGCACCGCCCCCATCACCCTCGGCGGCGTCGCCGTCAACCACCACCCCGTCCACCGCGAGGCGCGCCAGCTCGCCCAGGAGCTCGCCGCCCGCCTCGGCCTCGGCGCCAACGTCGCCATCCGGCACGGCGCCGCGCTGTTCTACCTGCTCAACTTCGAGGGCAGACTGGCCCCGAGGTCCACCGTGCTCACCGGCCAGCGCAAGCCGCTGCACGCCACCGGGCTCGGCAAGTGCCTGCTGCTGGGCCTGGCTCCGCAGCGCCGCCGCGACCTGCTGCCCGAGGCCGGACTGACGGCCTTCACCCAGGCCACCCTCACCTCGCACGCCGCGCTCGACGCCGAGTTGGAGGCCGTCGCCCGCCGCGGCTACGCCACCGAGGTCGAGGAGTTGGCGCACGGCCGCTCGTGCGTGGCCGCGCCGGTCCGGGACCGCTCCGGCCACATCGTCGCCGCCATCTCCATCTCCGGGCCGCTGTCCACCGTCGCGCTCGACCGGCGCGAGGAGGAGTTGTCCCGCGCCGCCGTCGAGGCCGCCGACTCGGTGAGCGTCGGCCTCGGCTACGTCGGCCCGCGCGCCGCACCGCCCGCCCAGACCGGCCACGCAGACGGGAACGGGAACGGCCCGGGAGAGGCGGACGGCCGGGGCCGGGGCCGGCAGGGCCACCCGCGCGCACCCGAGGGGAGCCGGCCGTGACGCCCCCGTCCGCCTCCCCGAAGCAGGCGGCCCCGGTGCCGGCCCCCGCCCGCAGGGCGTCGAAGCACGAGGGGCAGCGGCTGTCGAACGGCGCCTTCGCCTTCCTCCTCACCGTGCCGGGCCTGGCGCTCTTCGCGGCGATCGTGTTCTACCCGCTCGTCGCCTCCCTCGTCACCGGCTTCTTCGACCAGGATCTGCGGCTGCCGGGGCGTACGTTCGTCGGCCTGGACAACTACGCCGACGTGCTCGACCGCGACTTCTGGCCGGTGCTGGAGAACACGCTCGTGTTCACCGTCGGGGCCACCGCGGCGCCGTTCGCCGTCGGCTTCGCGCTCGCGCTGGCGCTGAACACCGGGCTCAAGGGCAGCGGGTTCCTGCGCGGCCTGTTCCTCTTCCCCTGGGTGATCCCCGGGGTCGTGGTGTCCTTCCTCTGGATGTGGATCTTCAATGCGAACTACGGGGTCCTCAACGGGGCGTTGCTGGAGCTGGGCTTCATCGACGAGAGCGTCTCGTGGCTCGGCGAGCCGACGACGGCGATGGTCGCGGTGATCGTCACCAAGACCTGGGCGAGCTTCCCGTGGATGATGGTCATGATGCTGGCCGGTCTGCAGACCGTGCCGCGCGAACTGCACGAGGCCGCGGCCGTGGACGGGGCGGGGGCCGTGCGCCGGTTCCGCGCCGTCACCTGGCCGGGGGTGCGGGGCGTCGCGGCGATCGTGATCCTGCTGGAGTTCATCTGGAACTTCCAGCACTTCGACACCATCTACGTCCTCACCGGCGGCGGCCCCGCCGGTGCCACGGAGACCTTCGCGGTCGCCGTCTACCAGGACGCCTTCAAGGGCTTCGACCTCGGCCACGCGGCCGCGCTCGGCGGGTTGTGGATGCTGCTGCTCCTGGTGCTCGTCGGCGTGTACCTCAGGGCCTCCGAGCGGGAGGACAAGCACTCGTGACCACCGCCCAGGCCACCGCCGCCGGCGGCGCCTCCCCCGAGGCCGCGCCCGCCGGCGCCGGCCGGGCGGCCGGGCGCCGCCCGGCCGCCCGGCCGCGCCGCCGCCCCGACCAGGTCCGCTCGTCCGTCGCCGCGTGGGCCGCGGTCGGCGTCATCGGGCTCTTCGGCCTGCTGCCGATGTACTGGATGCTGGTCACCGCGCTCAGCCCGCCGGGGCAGGCGTTCCGCTTCCCGCCGCGGTTCTTCCCGACCGAGATCACGTTCGCGCACTTCCGGGCCTTCACGGAGAACGACAAGCTCTTCGACTACATGGTCAACAGCGTGATCGTCGCCGGCCTCACCGCGCTGCTGAGCGTCGTGGTCTCGACGTACATGGGCTACTCGTTCTCCAAGTTCCGCTACCGCGGCCGCAGGTCGCTGATGAACTTCGTGCTCGCCTCGCAGATGTTCCCGCAGGCGCTGCTGCTGATCACGCTGTACGCGGTGTTCCGCCAGTTCGACCTGCTCGGCACGTACACGGCGCTGATCCTGTCCTTCACCACGTTCACGATGCCGCTGTGCGTGTGGATGCTGAAGGGCATCTTCGACACGGTCCCGGACGCGCTGCTGGAGGCCGCCGCCATCGACGGGGCGTCCCGGTGGCGCACCCTGCACAGCATCGTCGCGCCGCTGGCGGCGCCCGGGATGATCGCGGCCGGGCTGTTCGCGTTCGTCCGCGGCTGGAACGACTTCATCTTCGCGCTGACGCTCTCCGGCGACGACACGATGACGCTGCCGCCGGGCCTGGTGAACACGTACCTCGGCGAGTTCCAGACGGCCTGGCCGGCGCTGATGGCGGCGTCGCTGATCGTCTCGGTGCCGGTGGTCGCCGCGTTCATGTTCCTGCAGCGGTACCTCGTCGGAGGGCTGACCGCCGGAGCCGTCAAGAGCTGACCGGCGCCGCCGCGCCCGGTCCCGTACCCCGCCACGCTTCCCAACCTCCAAGGAGTCGGCATGTCCCGCCACGCACTACCCCGTCACGCACTGCCACGCCGCGACACCCTCAGGCTGCTGGGCCTGGGCACCCTGGGGCTCGCCGTCCCCGGCGCCCTGGCCGCCTGCGCCCCCTCCGGGGGCGGCTCGGGCGACGGCGGCGACGCCGACGCGAAAAAGTTCGGCTTCACCTCCTGGGCGCTGAACGAGGAGGCGAGCAAGCCGGTCGTGGAGGGGATCATCTCGGACTGGGAGAAGGCCGGGAAGGTGGAGGTGTCCACGACGGAGTATCCGTACAACGAGTATCTGAAGCAGCTGACGCTGAAGCTGAGCGGCGGGGAGATCAGCGGCGCGGTGCAGTTGGACATCGCGTGGCTGGCGGCGGTGGCGCAGATGGGTTCGCTGCTGGACCTGGGGGACGCGGCGGCCGGGGCGGGCTACACGGACGTGGCGCTGGCGAGCGGGCAGTACGAGGGGGTGCAGTACGGGCTGCCGTGGACGACGGGCTCCATCGGGCTGATCGGCAACCAGCGGCTGCTGGACGAGGCGGGGATACGCCGGCTGCCGGGCACGGTCGCGGAGTTCGAGGACGCGCTGCGGGCGCTGAAGGACCTGGGCGGCGGTGTGACGCCGTACGCGGCGGCGACGAAGGTGGAGCAGCTGAAGGACATCTTCCCGTGGATGCAGACCTTCGGCTGCCCGATAATCGAGGACGGCGAGGTGGCGATCGGCGACGACGCGTCGGTGGACGCGGTGGAGTGGTTCAAGAAGCTCTACGACGAGAAGCTGATCGCCAAGGCGGTGGACAGGTTCGACGCCCGCGCCCTGTTCGCGCAGGGGAAGGTGGGCTTCTACGACGACGCGCTGGTCGGCAAGGGCGCGACGCTGGCGGAGGCGTCGGACGAGTCGCTGGCGGAGGCGATGGTGGCGGTGCCGCGCCCGGTGCTGAAGAAGGGCGACGACCCGCAGGCGCTGCTGTGGGGGCATGTCATCGTGGTGACGAAGGGCGAGGGGTCGTCGGCGGCGACGGACTTCGCCGTGCACACCACCTCCGACCGGGCCACGGTCGTCGACTACTTCGGGAAGCTGGCGCTGCCGCCGACGACGTCGGAGGGGCTCGCGGCCCCGGAGGTGGCGTCGGACGAGTTCACCACCGAGTGGACGGAGAAGATCACCGCGACGGCGACGCCCGGGCCGTTCTGGACGTACGCGAACAACGCGCAGATCGAGGAGGCGGTGGCCAAGCAGGTGCAGGCGGTGCTGGTCGGCGACTCCTCGGCGAAGGACGCGATGAGGACGGCCGGTGACGACGTCGCCCGCCTGATCGAGGAGTGAGCGTGCTCAGAGGTGTCAGAGCGCGCGCGGTGCGCCGTACGCTGCTGCCGGCGCTGCCGCTCGCGCTGCTCCCGGCGCTGCTGCCGCCCGCGCAGGCGGCGCAGCCGGCGCCCGCGGAGCGGGGGGCCGGGGTCCCGGGGGTGGCGGGTTCCGCGGGGAGCCCGGCGGGGTACCGCGTCTCCGACCGGGGGCGGGACCTGGTCGTCACGGGCGGGACGTACCGGATGACGATCGCGAAGGACGGCTTCCGCTACGGCTTCGAGCGGCGCGACGGCACGGCCGTGGCGCCGCCGCACGCCGCGTCCGGGCTGCGGGTGAAGAGCCCGGGGGACGCGGAGTTCGCGGACGCGGAGTCGGCCCGGCTCGTCTCGGCGGGCCGGTCGGCAGCGGTGCTGGACGTGCGGCTCGCCGACGGCGGTTCGGTGCGCGTCGTGCTGCGTCCGCAGGCCCGCTCGGTGGGCGTGGCGGTGACGGGGGTGCCCGCGTCGAGCACCGTCGACCTGCGCACGGGGCACGTCGGCCCGGCGTACGGGCTCGGCGACCACGGCTCGTTCGGGGACGGCCGGCCTGAGACCGGCACGCCGTGCAGCGGCAAGGTGGAGGCGCGCCCGCGGGCGGAGCTGACGGGGCTGGTCCTGGACAACGTGACCAACCAGGGCTCCTGCAAGCGTTTCGTCTCCACCTTCGCGGTCTTTCCCCGGCAGAGCTTCGCCGAAGTGCTGTTCGCCAAGGGGCAGAAGCGCGTCGGGCTGACGGAGGCCGAGAACCGGCTGGGGGTGGCGGGCGCCGACGGCGTCGACGGGCTGCACTACTTCCTCGGCACGGACGTCGAGCAGCTCTACGCCGACTACCGGCGTGCCCGGCACGCCGCCGGCTACGCGGACGTGCGGCCGCGGCCGCAGATGTTCGAACTGGGCTGGGAGGCGTACGGGGCACTGGGCTGGAACACGTACCAGTCGTCGGTGGAGACCACGGTGCGGGACTTCCTCGACCGCGGCTACCCGCTGGGCTGGGGTGTGGTCGGCTCCGGCTTCTGGCCGGGAGAGCGCGGCAACCCGGCGGAGGGCACCACCAACTCCTTCGGGATGTGGGACGACACCGCCGAGGAGGGCCGCGACGACGGTTTGCCCAACCCCCGCTACCCGGACCCGGAGGCGCTGAAGCGGCTCTTCGCGAGCAATGACGTGGCACTCCTCCTCGGCGCGCGCAACAACTTCAAGGCCGGGCGGGACGACGGGGGCAACCACAACCCGGTCACCGACGCCGGCTTCATGGAGGAGGCCCGCAGCCGCGGCTATCTGCTCGCCGACGCGGACGGCGAGCCGGTGAAGGTCACCAGGGCGCAGTTCCCCTCCGGCGCGTCGTACGTGCTGGACGGCCGGAATCCGGAGGCCGTGGACTGGTACGTGGCGCAGACCCGCAAGTGGGGCGTGGACGGCTGGAAGGAGGACACCATGCTCTACACCCCCGACCTGTGGCGCGACGGCAACTGGAACGCGCTGCTGAAGGCGCTGCACGACGCCGGGGACGCGGTGATGGTGCGCAACACGGCCTATTCGCTGCCCGGTGACTGGGCCCGGATCAACGACACGATCTACGGCACCGGCGCGGTGTACCACGAGGACCCGGACCGGATGCCGGTGAACCTGCTGAACATCGCCGCAAGCGGCCACGGCAACCTCTACCCGGACTTCGTCGGCGGCACCCCGGGCAAGGCGGAGCCGACCGACCCGGCCTACCGCGCGTACTTCGCCCGCAACGTGCAGTTCAACGCGCTCACCCCGGTGCTCGGCTTCGGCCAGGGGCCGTGGCAGTTCGGGGACGACATCGCCGCGGACGCCAAGAAGCTGGCGCTGTGGCACGACTCCCTGCACCCGTACATCTACGACGCGGTCCTCGACGGCCACGCCTCCGGCTTTCCGTACGCGATGACGCCGCTGCACCTGGCGTACCCGGCCGACGAGCGGACGTACGGGCTGGTCGACGAGTCGACCAGGCGGTACGAGTGGATGCTCGGCGAGTCGCTGCTCGCCGCGCCGGTGTGGGGGTCGGACTTCGCGACGGCGACCGGGCGGGACGTGTACCTGCCGGCCGGGACGTGGATCGACGTCAACACCGGTGAGCGGCACGAGGGCCCGGTGACGCTCACGGACCACGAGGTGGCCCGGGGCGACGTGCCGGCGTTCGTGGGCGGGAAGGGCGTGCTGGTGCGCCGCGTGGAGGCGGGCTCGTCGGACCGGCTCCGGGCGCAGGTATTCCCGGTGACGCGGGGTTCGGTGTACAGCTACGGTGACGGGAAGCGCACGTCCCGGATCGTGAACGCGAACGCCGGCTGGTCCGCGAAGTCGCTGAAGGTGCTGGACACGACCGCCTCCCGCGCGGTCGACTTCTCCGTGGACCCCGTCACCGGTGCGGTCGGGTTCCCGCTGCGCGCGGGCCACGACTACCGGCTGGTGGGCGGGAGGGCGTAAGCCTTTCCGGGTGAAGCGGGCGGTCGTCGCCGTCGAGGGTTCGGCCGACGCCCGCCGGAGCCCGGTCCCGGGGACCGCAACCCCGGGACCGGGCTCACTCGCGGCCGGCGGGGGCGCGGAACGGGCGTGCGGCGCCGGGCGGGTTCAGAGCGCGGCTGGGTGGGCGTGGGCGAGAAAGCCGAGGCCGGTGGAGATCTGGTCGGCGTACTCGACGGTCCTGGCGGCGAGCGTGTCCTGGCGGGCCGCCAGGTCCATGGCGGACAGCGAGCCGGAGACGGACAGCGCGGCGACGACCGCGCCGGAGCGGTCGCGTACGGGCGCGGCGAGGCAGGCGCGGCCGAAGGCCAGTTCCTCGACCTCGGTGGCGTAGCCGCGGGCGCGGGTCTCCGCGAGCGCGTCGAGGAGCCCGGCCAGGCCGGTGATGGTCTTGCGGGTGTACGCGGGGTAGTCCGGGCCCATGACGTCGCGGACCTCGTCCTCCGCGAGGCCGGAGAGCAGCGCCTTGCCCATGGCGGTGGCGTGCAGCGGCGCCGAGCGGCCGGTGAGGGTGAAGGTCCGCGGCGCGAGGGGGCCTTCGAAGTGGCAGAGGTAGAACATGCGGTCGCCGTGGCGTTCCGCGACGTTGGCGCCGAGGCCGAGTTCGTGGGCGAGGTTCTGGGCGACCTGGCGGCCGGCGCGGTGGACGGCGGACTGGTTGAGGGCGACGCCGGCCAGTTCGACGACCTTGGGGCCGATGCGGTGCAGGCCGCTGCGCTCGTCGCGGACGAGGTAGCCGAGCGACTCCAGGGCGGCCACCAGCCGGGAGACGGTGGACTGGCCGAGGCCGCTGAGCTCGACCAGCTCGGCGATGCGGCGCTCCGGCTGTTCGTCGGTGAAGTACGACAGCAGCGACAGGGCGCGCTCCACGCTCTGCGTGCCCGACGCGGTGCCTCCCGTTGCCGCCATCGCGACCTCCGTTTCCGGTCCCGGCCCCCGTTCCCCTGACGGGAAGATGGCTCATCCAGATAGCGGATGTTACATGGGTGCGGGGGGCCGGGTGCGCGGAACCCGTTACGGGTCGGGGGTGCCGTAGGCGACGAGGGTCGTCGGGACCACGGTCCGGCGCTCCGGCGGCGCCGGCACGGTGCCCGTGCCGGGTCCGGCGCCGGTGCGTTCGCCGAGGCGGGCGAGGAGCAGGCGCCCGGCCTCGCGGCCGAGTTCGTCGGTGTCGTAGGCGACGAGGGTGAGCGGCAGGCCGAGCGTGTCGGCCATCTCGAAGTCGTCGAAGCCGGCGAGCGCGGTGGCGGTGCCGGCCTCGCGGATGGCACGGAAGGCGCCGATGGTGTTGCGGTTGTTGGAGCAGAACAGCGCGGTCGGCGGCAAGGGCAGGGCCAGCAGTCCGGCGGCGGCGCGGGCGGCCTCCGCGGTCTGCTGCTGGCCCTGCCGTATGTACGTGTCGTCGGCGGGCAGCCCGGCGGCGGCGAGGGCGTCGGCGTAGCCGCGGAGTCGTTCGGTGCCGGTGTAGACGGCGGGCGGGGAGCCGAGGAAGCCGATGCGGCGGTGTCCGGCGGCGAGGAGGCGCTCGGTGGCCGCGCGGGCGCCGCCGTAGTCGTCGACGAGGACGTGGTCGGCGGCGAACCCCACGGGCGGCCGGCTGGCCAGCACCACGGGCACGCCCTCGGCCGCGGCGGCGGCCAGGTGCCGCTGGTCGCGGCCGGCGGGGACGGCGACGATGCCGTCGACGCGGCGGGCGACGAGGTCCTCGACGAGGCTGCGTTCGGTGCCGGGGTCCTGGCCGGTGTTGCCGATGACGGCCTTCAGGCCGTGCTGGGCGACGACGGCGTCGACTCCGAGGGCGAGGCGGGAGTAGAAGGGGTTGGCGAGGTTGGTGACGACGAGGCCGACGAGCCCGGTGCCGCTGCCGAGGCGGAGGCTGCGGGCGACCTCGTTACGCCGGTAGCCGAGTTCGGCGACGGCGGCGCGGACGCGGGCGGCGGTGGCGGGCAGCACCTTGGGGTCGTCGCGCAGGACGCGGGAGACGGTCATGGCGCTGACGGCGGCGCGCTCGGCGACGTCCCGCAGCGTGGGCTGCGCGTCCCGCGGGGCGGCGCCGCCGGCGGGCCCGGGCGTCACCCGGCACCCCCGGCGGCAGCGGCGGCGCCGATGAGCCCGGCGTCCTCGCCGAGCTGGGCCCGCAGCAGCCGGCGTGAGCCGGGAGGTGTGTCGGCGGGGTCCTGTGGGGCTGAACGGGGCCCGGCCGGGAGCGGCCGGTCGCCGGCCGGGGGCCAGCCGGCTGCGGCGAGGGCGGTGGCCAGGGGTGGTGCGACCAGGTCCCAGGACTCCGCCATCGACCCGCCGACGACCAGGGCCGTGGCGCGGAACGCCGCGAGCCGCGGGCCCAGTTCAGCGCCGAGCGCGCCGAACGCGGCGTCGAGCACGCGGCGCGCCCGCTCCTCCCCCGCCCGCGCCCGCTCCGCGATCTCGCGCACGTCGACGGCGACGTCCGCGCCGGCCGCCGCGATCGCGCCGGCCGGCCGGCCTCCGGAGCCGGCTCCCCCGGCTCCCGGCCCGCCGCCGGTGCCCGCGGCGGCGCCGTAGCGGGCGAGGATCGCCCGGCGCGAGACCACATCCTCCAGCGGCCGGCCGTCGATCCGGGCCAGGTCCATCCGCCCCTCCGGCGGCAGTCCCGGGCCCGTCGTGTGCAGCTCGCCGTCCGCGAGGAACGCCGAGCCGACGCCCGTGCCCAGGGTGATGCCGACAGCGCGGGTGTGGCCGCGGGCGGCGCCCGCGGCCCACTCCCCGGCGAGGAAGGCGTGCGCGTCGTTGCGGAAGGCGACGCCCGACGGGCTCCCCGGCAACCCGTCGAGCAGCGACGCCCGCACGTCCACCCCGTACAGCGACTCGAACTTGCCGACGTCCGCGAAGAGCGCGACGCCCGACTCGTAGTCGAAGGGACCGGGCAGCGCCACTCCCCACCGCGCGCCCGCCGGCGGCCCCGGCAGGGCGCGCGCGCAGCGCAGGACCGCGCCGAGGATGTCCTCGGCGCGGGCCTGCGCGTCCAGCGGACGCCGCACGCGGGTGGCCACGGCGGCGGTCCGCGGGGAGACCAGCGCGGCGGTGACGTGCGTGCCGCCGATCTCCAGGACGGGGATCAACGCTCGGCGGCCTTCCTGACGAGGGCCTTGACGACCCGCACCGGCCCGCCGCCCGCGGTGGCCGCCAGCCGGTAGCCGCCGACCGCGGCGGGCACGGTGAGCGTCTCGGCGTACGACAGCTCGTGGGTGTCGCCGGCCGCGGTGTGCACGGTGACGCCCGCTCCCTCGGCCACGTTGAGGACGTGGAAGCGGCCCTCGGTGTCGTCGTCGGCCTCGGCGCCTTCGTCCAGGGTGTACCTCCTGACTTCGTAGAACATCTCGTCGAGCGCGCCGAGGAGTTCCTCGCGCCACCCCGGTCCCGCGCGCAGTTCGCGCGGTTCCTGCACCAGTTCCCGGGCCACGGCCTCGCCGCGGCGGTCGGTGCCGAGGTTCGCCAGCCCGTGCTCGTACGGCATGGGCCGCGGCTTGCCGTCGGCGCCGGGCCGCAGCCAGTCGTAGAAGCGGAGGCTGTAGAGGTACGGGGTGGCGCTGATCTCCAGGACGAGGTTGCCGGCGCCGCTGGCGTGCGGCGTGCCGGCGGGGATCATGAAGAGCTGCCCCCGCTCCCCGGGGAAGGCCAGCACGTGGTCCTCGGGGTCCATGGGCACCGCGTCGTCGATCGCCCTCTCGATCTCCTTCCGGAACCTCCCGGTGTCGGCGTCCTCGCGCAGCCCGAGGTACACCTTGGTCTCGGCGCTGCCGAGGGTCATGTAGTACGTCTCGTGCTGGGTGTACGACCAGCCGAACCGCTCGCGCATGTAGGCGTCGCGCGGATGGCAGTGCAGCGACAGGTCGCCGCCGTCGACGGTGTCGAGGTAGTCGAAGCGGATCGGGAACGAGGTGCCGAAGCGCGCGTGCACCTCGGCGCCGAGCACGTCCTCGGGGGCCAGGACGCACATGAGCTGGAACGGCACTTCGGCCTGCGCGTCCGGTCCGGTGCCGATCAGGATGCCGGCCTCGGGGGCGATCAGCTCGTAGCCGAGCGCGGTGTTGGGCGCGTCGGGGGCGAAGCCCAGCTCGCGCTGGGCCCAGTGGCCGCCCCAGGGGGTGGAGTTGAAGTAGGGCCGGGTGCGTACGGGCCGGCGGGCCAGCGCGGCGAGGGTGCCGCGCAGGCCGGCGCCGTCGAGGTGAACGGGGTGGTCGGGGTCCTGGACGTCGAGCCAGCCGTCGATGCGGCGGGCCAGTGCGTCGCGGTGGCGGTCGAGCATGGGCCAGTCGACGTAGAACAGCCGCCGGTGGGCGGGTGCTTCGCCGGGCAGGCCGAGGTTGGCGCCGGTGGTGCCGGCGTTGACGGCGGCCTCGGCGTAGCGCTTGGGCACGTCGGCGTACCAGAGCAGGTCGTGCGGTACGACGGCGGCGCCGGGGCCGTAGACCAGTACCAGCCCGGTGTCGGGGCGGGTGGTCTCGGGCGGGGTGTCGAAGAGGTCGTCGAGGGGGTTCTCGGCGAGCTTGCAGTAGTGCGGGTCGGCGGTGTCCTCGGGCCGCTCGGTGCGGCGCCTTATCTCGTCGGGCGGCGCGTAGTGGCGCCGTACGTCGAGGAGGGTCACGGCGGTGCCGCGGGCGGTCAGCTCGCGCCGGAGCCGGCCGGCGAGGGCGTCCCAGTCCGCGGACGGGGGTCCCTCGACGGCCACTACCGCCGGGCCGTGGGGGAGTTGTGCCGCCACGGCCTGCCAGCCGGTGGTGAGGACGGCCGGCGGGGCGGGTGCGTAGCGCGGGTCGAGCCGGTACACGCAGTCTCCTTCGGGTGTGGTTCAGCGGCGCCGGAAGAGCACCGCGGTCGTGCCGAGGGCGGGGAGGTCGACGGTGACCTCCCCGTCCCGTACCGGCAGGTCGTCTCCCGGGCGGCCGAGGTAGTCGGCGAGCCCGGCCCCGGTGACGGGGAAGAGGGCGCGTACGGGGCAGGCGACGGGCTCCTCGGCGAAGGACTGCAGCCGCAGCAGCACCGCGCCCTCGCCGGCCTCGCCGCCGGGCGTGGCCGCGCCGACGAGCCGCACCCGCGGGTCGCCGATGTCGGCGAACGCCAGCCCGTCGGCGGCCTCGGGGCCTTTGTCCTGCGGGGCGCGGGCCCGTACGGCGTGCAGCGGGCGGCTGAGTCCGGCGGCGGTGCGGGCGCCGAGCGCGCCGTGCGGGGCGGCGTCGTCCCGGCCGCAGGCCAGGCTGTAGCGGAAGGTGAACTCGAAGCCCTGCTCGCTGGGGAAGTTGGTGTCCCACAGGTTGTTGTGGATCCAGGAGAAGACGGTGGCGGGCTCGTCGTGGCCCATCGTCTTGGGGAACGGCGCGTACGGCAGCGCGATGTTGCCGAACTGTACCAGCGGCGCGTCCTGGGTGGCCCAGGCGACCGCGAGCCCGTCCTCGGCGAGCGTCACCCAGCGGCGTACGGCCCGCATGTGCTGCGCGGAGCCGGGGATGACGGGCAGGCCGGTGCCGGTGGCGCCGCCGGTGGCCTCCATGCGCACGGTGGGCGCCTCGAAGGCGAAGGGGAACGCGAAGTAGGCGCTCTCCTTGCCGAGGGTGGCGTCCTTGTCGACGCGGTTGTCGATGTCGAGGCGGGCGGCGCCGTGCGGCAGCGTGAGCGTCGTACGCACCCGGTTGGCGCCGGCGGGGCGGGTCTCGTAGGTGAGGGTCTCGCCGGTGGCGGTGGACGTGCGCGCGATGAGCGCGGCGGGCGGGGCGACGGAGCGGTTGCCGAGGTGCTCCAGGCGCTCGGAGCCGGTGGTGCGGCTGGAGTTGTGGTTGAAGCCGCCGGCGGTGGTGTAGCTGTCGTGGATGTAGGCGTTGAAGCCGGCGGCCGCACCTGCGTCGCCGCTGCGGACGAGTTCGCGGCCGGTGGCCTTGTCGACGACGGAGGCGATGCAGGCGCGGGCGAGGTCGACGCGCACCGCGAGGTGCTCGTTCTCCAGCAGCGTGGGGTCGGCCTGCGCGTGCGCGGCGGCGGCTGTCTCGGCGGGGTCCTCCTGTTCGGTGCCGCCGGTGGGGTTCCAGCCGGTGGCGGCCTTCAGGACGGCGCCCTCGCCGTCCGCAGCGCCGTCGCCGGCGCCGCCGGGGACGACGTCGAGGCGCACGGACCCGGCGGCGGGCACGTCGGCGACGCACACCAGCAGGAACCGGCCGGCGTCCCGGTGGTCGTCGTTGACCTGCGCCTGCTCCTCGTGCCGCAGCCGCTCGCCGGTGCGGGCGTCGCGGACGGCGACGCGCTCCTCCAGCGGCACGCTGCTCTCCGGCAGGAAGATCCGCACGACGTCGGTGCGGGCCCAGGAGCAGGTGTTGACGACGTGGTACGACACGGCGTCGGGTGCGCTCGCGAGGCGCTGGCCGAGGCGGGCGCGGGCCCGGTCGAGCAGGGAGTTGCCGTCGTCGTACGCGCGCAGCGCCTGCCCGTACTTCCAGTGCCACTGCTCCTCGCCGCTGTGGCCGCCGTGGTCGCCGTGGGTCCAGGGGTCGCCGGCGCCCCAGGTGTGCTCGTCGAAGAGGGACACCGCCTCGTAGACGGGGGCCGCGTCGCGGCTGTCGTCGGCGGCGCCGGAGGCGCCGAGGATGCCGGCGAAGGTGCCGAGGGTCTGCGCCTCGGCGACGGTGGCCTGCGCGGTGCGGGCCAGGGACAGCGGGCGGGCGCCGGAGCCGACGCCGTCGACCCACCAGTCGGTCCAGTCGCCCTCGAAGGTGCGGATCTCGTCGCCGAGGCGGGCCTCGGCGTCGGTGAAGAAGTCCTCGTTGCGGGAGAGCCGGAGCTGCGGGTAGGCCCAGGTCTCGTTCCAGCGGCGGACGGTGTCGGCGATGATCCGCCGGGGCGGCGCGTTGTCGCCGAACTTGCCCTGGACGCGCAGGTGCAGGATGTCCCACGGGTACGGCTCGCGCTTGACGTCGGCCTGGTCCATGGCCCAGCCGAAGATGCCGCCGCGGTACGGGTACGGGTTGCTGGCCAGCGACGTCAGGTACGCGGGCAGCAGGTCGTCGACGCTGCCGTAGTCGGTGTCGAAGCCGAGCAGCGGGCCCTCCATGTAGGCCAGGCCGTGCGGGGTGTCGGTGACCCAGACGAGGATGCTGTTGCCGCTGGGGGCGCGCCACCGGAAGAGCCGGGGCAGCTTCTCGCCGCCGACGAGGTGGGGCACGGACCGGCCGGCCCAGTTGTGCGCCACGGAGAGGTACTTGACGCCCGCGGCGGCGAGCGCGTCGACGAGGCCGACGACGGCGCCGGGCACGTCGGTCTGCATCGCGGAGGTGAACTCCACGCCGTGCTCGTCGCGCACCTCGTGGGCGAGCCGCAGCAGTTCGTGGAGTTCGTCGGTGGAGCAGGTCTCGGTGTGCAGGTTGAAGGGCATCGCGGTCAGCTCGATCCGGCCCTCGCGTACGCGCCGGACGAACTCGTCGACCTGCTCGGCGGGCCGGGCGTCGGCCCACTGCCGGAACGACCACAGGGACTCCACGCACCAGCGGAACCGGGACTCGGCCGGCCAGTCGTCGGTGGCGCGGGTCAGCTCCAGGCAGGAGTCGAGGAACGACAGGTGCTCGGCGAGGACGCGGCCCTGGGGGTCGGTGTAGCCGATGTCGAGGTGGGAGTGGTGGACGAGGTGGAGGGTCCACTGCCGCTGCGGGGTGAGGGTCAGCTCGATGCCGTCGTCCGCCCCGCCGCCGCCGCCGGCGTCGGCGTCGGCGGCCAGGCCGACGGTGACGCGGGTGGCGGTGTCGACGGCGGGCAGCAGCAGGCGTACGGACCCGCCGGGGCCCGGCTCCGGCACGGCGGGCAGCGCCGTGCCGGCTTCGGTGCGTACGACGAAGGCGGCGGAGGGGTCGGCGGCCAGGCCGGCGGGCAGGGCGCCGCCGGTGGCCTCGACGCGCAGGCTCTGCAGCAGCCCCCCGCCGTCGGCGTGCTTGAGCAGCGGCTCCTGGGTCAGGCGCAGGGCGGTGCCGGCGAGGCTGCCTTCGGCGGTGACGACGCTGCTGCGCAGGCTGTCGCGGATGCGGTCGTTGTCCCAGTCGGTGGTCTTGACGAGGGCCCGAGTGGTCATGCGGTGGTCTCCGTACTCTCCCGCGGCGGTGCGGGCGGTGAAGCGGGCGGGTTCGTGGGCCGGGCAGGGGTCGGCGGGCGGATGGGGTCGGCGGGCGGTCGGGTCAGCGGGCGGACGCGGTGATGCCGCGCAGGAACAGGCCGCGGAACACCAGGAAGACGAGCAGCGTGGGCAGCGAGACGATGAACGCGCCGGCGAGGACCACCGGTGGCCCGGCGGTGCTGTACGCCTGGGTGAGGGAGTTGAGGGCGGCCATCACCGGCTGGACCTCGGGACTGCGGCTGAGCGTGATGCCGAACAGCAGGTCGTTCCAGACGGCGGTGAACTGGAAGATGAAGGCGGCGCCGAGGCCGGAGCGCATCAGCGGCACGTGGATGCGCCAGAAGATGCGGCGCATGGACGCCCCGTCGAGCATCGCGGCCTCGGTGATCTCCGGCGGCATCGTCGTCATCTGGTTGCGGATGAGGAAGAAGGCGAAGGGGATGGCCCAGGCGGCGTAGACGAGCATCAGGCCCAGGCGGGTGTCGTAGAGGTTGGCGTCGGCGTACATGCCGAACAGCGGGGCCAGGAACATCTGCAGCGGGAAGAGCGTCCCGGAGAAGATCACCCAGAACCACAGGGCGGGCCGGGGTATCGGCAGCACGATGACGGCGAACGCGGCCATCGCCGCGACCACCACGGCCACGCCGCCGCACACCACGGCGTACAGCATGGAGCTGGCGAAGCCGTCGCCGATGCCGGCGTCGGTCCACGCGGCCTTGACGTTGTCGAAGAAGGCGAAGCCCTGCGGGGTCCAGTCGACCGAGCCGGTGAACTCCTCGGGCGGGGTCAGCGAGTTCACGATCAGGATGTAGAGCGGCAGCAGCCAGAGCAGCACGCAGCCGGCAACGAAGAGGTTGCGCATGTGGCGTCCCATGTCGGTGTCTCCTCTCAGTCCTTGGCACCGGGCATCTGGCGGCGCAGATAGAGCCACGAGGAAGCGACGACGATCACGGAGAGCACGAGCGCGACGGCGGATCCGTACCCGACGTGGAAGAGGCGGAACGCCTCGCGGTACATGGTCAGCGCGAGCGTCTCGGAGCTGCGCGAGGGACCGCCCTGGGTGAGGACCCAGATCATGTCGAACGCCTTGAGGCTGTTGACGATGGCCATGCCGACGACCACGACCGTCACGGCGCGCAGCTGCGGCAGGGTGATGTGGCGGAACATCCGCCAGCCGGTGGCGCCGTCCAGTTCGGCGGCCTCGATCGTCTCCCGGGGGATGGCGCGCAGGCCGATGGCGAAGAGGACGACGTTCAGGCCGGTGGCCTGCCAGGTGCTGGCGACGATCATCGAGATGGTGTTCTGCGGCCACTCCAGCAGCCAGCCCTGCGCCCACGAGTCGAGGCCGATGCCGCGCAGCACCTGGTTGACCGCGCCGTCCGTGGTGAGCATGAAACGCCACAGCGAGGCGGTGGCGGCGCCGGAGATCGCGAACGGCAGCACGATGACGAGCTGGGCGAGTCCGCCGAAGCGGCGCATCCGGTGGGTGGCCACCGCGATGGCGAGGCCGGCCACGACGGGCAGCAGCAGGGTGCCGGCGACCCACATGAAGGTGTTGAGCAGCGAGCGGCCGAAGATCGGGTCCTCGGCGAGCCGCGTGTAGTTGTCGATGCCGGTGAAGCTGCTGGTGAAGCCGTTGTCCTCGAAGAAGCTGCCGTAGATGCTGCGGAGGAAGGGGTAGACGAGCAGGACGCCGACGAGCGCGAGCGCGGGCAGCGCCCAGGGGATGCCGGCGAACGGGCCGCCCATGCGGCCGGTGGACGTGCCTCTGGAGGCCTGGTGCGGGCTGCGGACGGGTATGCGGCGGCGTACGCGTACGGGCTTGGCGGCTTCCGCCGTGCCCACGGTGTCGGTCATGACTTCTCCGCCTCCCGCCACACCTTCCACGCCTCGTCGGCACGCTCCTGCATGGTCCGCAGCCCGCTGCGGTACGAGTGCGGTTCGATGAGCATGCCCGCGAGGTCGTCCACGGTGGACTCGACCAGTTCGGGCGGGCCCTGTTCCCAGAAGCGGTTGAGCAGCCACAGGTCCTCGGACTGGCGGGTGACGCCATCGATGACCGCGTTGGCGGGCTTGACCATCGGGTTGGGGCTGCCGTCGGAGAGACCGTGTGCGAACGCGGTGGCGACCTCGGGGTGCAGCCAGCCGCCGGCGGCCTTCAACGCCTCTTCCCGGTCCGGGCCCTTGACGGTGACGGCGAAGGCGCTCGACTCGAAGATCACGCAGGGGCGGGCCGCCGGGTCGGCCATGGGCAGGACGAAGGCGTCGACGGTCTTGCCGGGCTTGGCGCCGGCACCGGCGAAGACGCCGCCCAGCCAGGTGCCGCAGGCGACCATCCCGATGTCGCCGTGGACGACCGCGGCGGCGGCGTTGTTGTGGTCCACGTCCATGCTGGTGAACCAGTTCTTGTCGAAGAAGCCGGCGATCGTGCGCAGCGCCCGTTCGGCGCGCGGGTCCGTGTAGCGCTCGCGCCCGTTCATCAGGTCGTCGTAGAACTGCGGGTCCTGACGGCTCAGGATCTCCTGGAACCAGATGAACGCGGGCCAGCGGCCGGCCGTGGTGCCGTGCAGCGGGGTGATGCCGTTGTCCTTCAGCCGGGTGCAGGCGGTGAGGAAGTCGTCCCAGGTCTCGGGCTTCTTGAGGCGGTGCTCGGCGAATACCTCGGGGTTGTAGAAGATCACCCAGTAGGCGAGGTTCATCGGCAGCCCGTAGACGCGGCCGCCGTAGGTGAACGCCTCGCGCAGCGAGGGGTCGACCCAGCCCTGGGACTCGGCGGACTCCCACTGCTCGGACAGGTCCTCGATGCCGCCGGTGCGTGCGAGGTCGCGCAGCCGGTAGCCGGACCAGTACTTGAGCAGATCGGGGGTCTTGTTCGTGCGGAGCGAGGACTTGACGATCTGCTCGAAGGACTCGAGGGACGGGATGACCTCGGGGACGAGCTGCAGGCCGGCGGTGGCCTTGAGCGCCTTGCCTGCGGCCTGGAGCGGAGCCTCCCAGGTGGCGTTGTCGCCGTGGATGGCGACCTTGCCGGGTCCTTGTCCCGCGGCGCTGCCGCAGGCGGTGGCCAGTCCGCCGGCGGCGGTGGCGACCGCGCCGGCCGCGGAGACGCGGAGCAGGGTACGGCGGTCGACGTGCTGCGTGCGGGGGGTGGTCGTGCCGGGGTCGGTGGTTGGCGGGGGGATCGGCGGATGACGACCTGACATCGGGCGGCTCCCTGGGTCACGCTCGTGTTATCGTTAACACGCGGTGGAGAGAGCTTGACGGTCGACGACCGCCGACGTCAATGGCCTCGCAGTGAAATTTCAGAAGATGGCCTGACAACTCAGGCCGCGCTTTTGCTTGCGGCAGAATGCCCGAAATGTATAGTTCTGGCCCAGCGGGGTCGCAGGCCCGTCGCCGCGCCTCTGCGCAAGGACGGCACCCGGCCGCCGGGCCTGCGACCTCGACACCACCCGGCCCGAGCCGCCGTCCCCCCGGCGAACGCGCCGACGACAATGGCCCGATGACCCACCCGCACCCCGCCCCCGCGCTCACCGTCGTCGGCCTGCTCAGCGGCACCTCGTACGACGCCGTGGACGCCGCCGTCTGCGACCTGCGCCTGGCCGGCGAAGAACTCCTCCTGCACCCCCGCGGCCTGCACAGCGCCCCCTTCCCCGACGAGCTGCGCCGCGCCGTCGCCGCCTGCCTGCCCCCGGCGCGGACGACGATGGCGGAGGTCTGCCGGCTCGACACCGAACTGGGCCGGTTCTTCGGCCGGGTGGCCGCCGAGGCGGTCGACGCCGTGGCGGGCGGCCGCGCCGACCTCGTCGTCTCGCACGGGCAGACCGTCTACCACTGGGTCGAGGGCCGGCAGGCCCGCGGCACCCTCCAGCTCGGCGGCGCCGCCTGGATCGCCGAGGCCACCGGGCTGCCGGTCGTCTCCGACGTCCGCACCCGCGACATCGCCCGCGGCGGCCAGGGCGCCCCGCTCGCCTCCACCCTCGACGCGCTGCTGCTGCTCGGCGAGGGACCCGGCCCGCGGCGCGGGGCGCTGAACCTCGGCGGCATCGCCAACATCACGGTCCGCGGCGGCTCCGGCGGGATCGTCGCGTACGACCTGGGGCCGGCCAACGCGCTCATCGACGCGGCGGTGGCCGACGGCACGGGTGGCGCCGAGACGATGGACACCGACGGCGCGCGGGCGCGGCGCGGCACCGTGGACCGGGAGCTGCTGCGCCGGCTGCTGGCCGAGCCGTACTACGCGCTGGCCGCGCCCAAGTCGACGGGCAAGGAGCTGTTCCACGGGGTGTATCTGCGCGAGCAGGTGGCGGCCGCGGGCGGCCGCCCGGAGCTGGACGACCTGGTCGCCACCGTCACGGAGCTGACCGCGGAGCTGGTCGCGGCGGCGTGCCGGGATTACGGGGTCGAGGAACTGGTCGTCTCCGGCGGCGGGGTGCGCAACCCGGCGCTGCTGGCGCGGCTCGCGGAGCTGTGCGCTCCGGCGCGGGTGTCGCCGATCGAGGAGCACGGGCTGTCGTCGCAGGGCAAGGAGGGGTATCTCTTCGCGCTGCTGGGCTTTCTGACGGTGTGCGGGCTGCCGGCGTCGGTCCCGTCGGCGACGGGCGCGCGCGAGGCGGCGCTGCTGGGGTCGATCACGCCGGGGGCGCGGCCGCTGCGGCTGCCGGAGCCGGCGGCGCAGGCGCCGGTGCGGCTGCGGGTGGTGTGACGCCCGGGGCGCAGTCGGTACGGGCCGTGCCCCGGCGGCAGGGCGGGCCGCGCCGGGCCGCGGGCGCGCTGCCGGGTACGTCGGCAGTCGAAGGGGCGCCCCCGGAGGGCTACCCCCGCAGCACGGCGGACCGGGCGCGATCGGGCGGCAGGCTCGCGGCGTTCGGCGCCGCGATCAGCGCCGGGCGCTGAGCGCCGCGGCCAGTGCCGCCGTCGCCGCGGCGGCCAGGGCCGCGCCGGTCAGCGGCAGCAGCGGCAGCGGCACCTCCGCCGCGCGGGAGCCGGTGACCAGGCCGGTCACGGCGGCGTTGGCCGGGGAGCCCGCCGCCACCAGCACCGCCCCCGCGCCGGCGAGCGTCGCCGGCACCGCCCAGGCCCGGCTGCGCAGCAGCGGCCGGTTGCACAGCGCACCCACCGCCGTGCCCAGCAGCGCGCACGTCAGCGTCGCCAGCAGGCCCGCGCCCGTCGCCGCCGCCACCGGGACGGCGGTGTCAGCGGCCCGGTCCGAGCCGTGCGCGTCGCTGATGAGCACGACGACCGCCACGCCGGCCGCGCCCAGGGCGCACGCCGCCGCGAACGCCGCGGCCAGGCTTGCCAGATGGGCCCGCGCCGGGCCGCCGGCCGCGGCCAGGCAGGCCCGCGCGGCGGGCGGCTCCACACCGGTGCACACCCGCACCAGCCAGGCCGCGACCGGCAGCACCGCCGCCGCGGCCACGCCGAGCGAGTCCAGCACCGCCTGCCCCGGCTGGACGCCGACGGCCAGTGCGGCCGCGTACACCAGCAGCGGCGGCAGCCAGCGGTGCGACCTGGCGAGCAGGGCGAGTTGGTAGCGCACGAGCGCGGTCACGGCGCCGGGTCCCCGTCGGGCGGGTACGCCACGGGGTGCACGCCGCGGATGTGCCAGCCGGGGCGGGCGTCGAGCAGGGCGCGCAGCAGCGCGTCGGAGTGCGCCGCGGACACGGTCAGCCGGCAGCCGCCGCCGGGCAGTTCCTCGTGCAGCGGCGCTCCGGGCAGCCCGCCGGGAACCGGGGAGCCGGGCTCTCCGACCGCTTCGACCACCACCGCGGGCCCGCCGCCCGCGGGCCCGGCGGCGACCCGTCCGCCGCCGACGCGGTAGGCGGCGCGCGGCACGTCCGCCAGCCGCCGCGGGTCGTGGTCGACGAAGACCACCGCCCCGCCGGCGGCCAGCCGCTCCCCCACCGCCGCGTCCAGCTCGGCGCGCGCCCGCGCGTCCAGCCCGGTCCACGCCTCGTCGAGCACCAGCAGCTCCGGCTCGGCGAGCAGCGCCTGCGCCACCGCGACCTTCTGGCTGCCGCCCTTCGACAGCTCGTCCAGCGGCGTGCGCGCCGACTCCCCCGCCCCGAACCGCTCCAGCCACCGCTCTGCCCGCCGCCGTGCCTCCGCCCCGCGCAGCCCGTGCACCCGGCCCAGGTGCGTCAGATAGCCGAGGGCGGTCAGCGGCAGCGCGGCGGGGAAGCGCTCCGGCACGTACGCCGTGCGCGCGGGGCGGTCGGTGACGCGGCCGGCGCTGGGCAGGTCGATGCCCGCGAGCAGCCGCAGCAGCGTCGACTTGCCGCCGCCGTTGGCGCCTTCGACGCGTACGAGCCCGCCCGCAGGCACCCGCAGGTCGACTCCGCGCAGCACCCAGGGCCCGCGTCTGCCGTAGCGGCGCCCGACCGCGTCCAGCCTCATGGCCCGGATGATCTCACGGCGGTATCCACCCGGCGAGCGCCCCGGACCGCGGCCGGGTGGCCGGATCGCTTACGGTGCACGGGCAGTTGGTCTATTTTTTGTGGCTTCAGCGCGACTGGTGGCGGGAGAGTTCTGATGGGGGACACGGATGGCGGCGGGAGAGCGCCGGTGATCGACACCACCGTGCCGCAGTCGGCCCGGATCTGGAACTTCTGGCTGGGCGGCAGCGACAACTACCGCGTCGACCGGCTGGCGGGCGAGGCGTACGTACGGCTCTCGCCCGCGATCGTCGACATCGCCCGCGCGTCGCGCGCCTTCCTCACCCGCTCCCTGCGCTACCTCGCGGTCGAGGCCGGAATACGCCAGTTCCTCGACGTCGGCACCGGCCTGCCGACGGCCCAGAACACGCACGAAGTGGCGCAGGGCATACACCCGTCGGCGCGGGTCGTCTACGTCGACAACGACCCGATGGTCCTCGCGCACGCCCGCGCCCTGCTGGTCTCCCGGCCCACCGGGGTGTGCGACTACGTGAACGCCGACGTGCACGAGCCGGACACGGTGCTGGCGGGCGCGACGAAGACGCTGGACCTCGACGAGCCGGTGGGGCTGATCCTCAGCGGGATCGTGGGGCACGTCGCTGACTACGAGGAGGCGCGCGCGATCGTCGCCCGCCTGGTCGGCGCGCTGCCGGCCGGCAGCCACCTGGTGCTCAGCGACGGTACGGGCGTGGTGCACCGCGAGGCCCGGCGGGCGCAGGACGCGTACAACAGGAGCGGCGCGGTGCCGTATGTGCTGCGCACGCCGGAGGAGATCGAAGGGTTCTTCACGGGCCTGGAGCTGGTCGGGCCCGGTGTCGTGTCATGCTCCCGCTGGCGGCCCGAGGGCGGCGGGGAGCCGGAGCCGGTCGACCAGTTCGGCGGCGTGGGACGGAAGGGGTGAGCCGGATGGCGGCGGAGGAGTTCGATCCGGGGGCGGTACGGGCCGTCGCGTTCGACATCTTCGGCACCACCGTGGACTGGCGCACGGGCGTCGCGGAGCAGGTGGCGCACCTGGCGCGGCGCCGCGGGGTGGAGCTGGACGGCGCCGCCTTCGCCGACGAGTGGCGGGGGATGTACCTGCCGTCGATGGGCCGGGTCAACGGCGGCGAGCGGGAGTGGGCGTATCTCGACGTGCTGCACCGCGAGTCGCTGGACGAGCTGCTCGAACGCCACGGTGTGGCCGCCGCCTTCGACGACGGTGCCCGCGGCGAGCTGGTGCGCGCCTGGCACCGGCTGCCCGCGTGGGACGACGCGGCCGCGGGCCTCGCGCGGCTGAGCGGCCGGTACGTGGTGGCGGCGCTGTCCAACGGCGGCTTCGCGCTGCTGACCCGGCTGGTGAAGGCGGCGGGGCTGCCGTTCGACTGCATCCTCTCCGCCGAGCTGGCGCAGCGCTACAAGCCGGACCCGGCGCCGTATCTGACGGCCGCTCGGCTGCTTGACGTCGCGCCCGGCGAGCTGCTGATGGTGGCCTGCCACGGCTGGGACCTGGCGGGCGCGCGCGGCGCGGGGCTGCGGACGGCGTTCGTGGACCGCCCGCTGGAGAAGGGACCGGCGGGCGGGGCGGACCGCGCGGCGGACGTGCCCGCAGACGTGGCGGCGGCGGACTTCGCGGACCTGGCCGACCGGTTGGGCTGTCCGTGACGGTGCCCTCACGCGCCGTCCATCCGTACGAAAGCAATCAGCCACTCGGCGCGGGCTTCGCCTCCGGGGCCAGTTCGTCCCAGGCGACGGTGCGGTCGCACCAGCGCTCCAGCAGTGTGCGGTCGTGGCCCACGGCCAGCAGCGCGGCGCCGGAGGCGCGGCGGTAGTCCTCGACGGCCGCGACGAGCGCCGCGGTGGTGGAGGCGTCGAGCATCGCCGTCATCTCGTCGCACACCAGGATCCGGGGGCGCAGCGCCAGCGCGCGGGCGAGGCACGCCCGTTGGAGCTGGCCGTCGCTGACCTCGTGGGGGCGGCGGGCCAGCAGGTCGGGGGTGAGGCCGACGAGCGCGGCCAGTTCCCCGGTGCGGTCCTGCGCCTCGGCGCGGCGGCCGGTGGCGCGCAGCGGCTCGCCGATCAGGGCGGACAGCGTCAGCCGCGGGTCGGCGGCGAGGCGGGGCTGCTGGAAGACGACGCCGAAGGCGGTGCGCTGCTCGCGGGGTGCCCGGTGGCGCCAGCCGCGTACGGGCTCGCCGTCGAGCAGCACCTCGCCGGCGTCCGGCCGGTGCAGCAGGGCGGCGACGCGGGCGAGGGTGGACTTGCCGCAGCCGCTGGGGCCCAGCAGCCCGGTGGCCTCGCCGGGGGCGAGGGTGAGGGAGACGCCGCGGACGACGGGGACGCGGCGGTCGTATCCGGCGGTGATCGCGCGGAGCCGGAGCGGGGGCGGGCTGTCAGCGGGCATCGACGGACTCCGGTCGCTGGGGCGGACCCGGCTTGTCGGTCCGCTGCGTCGGCACCTGCTTCTCCCCCGCGTCCGCCGGCCCGTGCCGCCGGTGCGGCTCGTGCGGCGGTGCGGTTCCGGCGGGCACCGGGTGGTGGCACGCGACCCCCGAGGCCAGTGCCGGCACCGCCGCGCAGGCGTCGGTGGCGTGGGCGCACCGCGGGGCGAACGCGCAGCCCGGCGGCAGCGCGCCCAGCTCCGGCGGCAGGCCGGGGATGGGGGTGAAGCCGCGCTCCGGGAGGGCGTCGAGGAGGCCGCGGGCGTACGGGTGCCGGGGGCCGGGGGCGCCGAAGAAGGCGTCGGCGGCGGCGAGTTCGACGATCCGCCCGGCGTACATCACCGCCACCCGGTCCGCGATCCGCTCCGCGGCGGCCAGGTCGTGGGTGATCATCAGCAGCCCGTGCCCGTCGTCGACCTGGCGGCGCAGTTCGTCGACGGTGCGCTCGACGAGGTCGCGGTCGAGCCCGGTGGTCGGCTCGTCGGCCAGCAGCAGCGGCGGGCCGCCGACGAGCGCGAGGGCGGTGGCGGCGCGCTGGGCGAGGCCGCCGGACAGCTCGTGCGGGTAGCGGTCGAGGTGGTCGGCGGGGAACGCGGCGCGCGCCGCGGCCTCTTCCGCGGCGGCGCGCAGCGCGGCCTTGCCGCGGGTGCCGGTCAGCTCCCGGGCGACCTCCTGGAGCTGGGAGCGCACGGTCCTTACGGGCGTCAGGTGGGCGGCCGGGGACTGCGGGATGAGGCCGACACGGCGGCCGCGTACCCGGCGGGCCAGCTCCGCCTCCGCGGCGCCGAGCAGTTCCAGTTCGCCGAGGTGCGCGGTGCCCGCGGTCTCGGCGTTCTCGGGCAGCAGCCCGAGGAGCGCCGAGGCCAGTACGGACTTGCCGCAGCCGCTCTCGCCGACCAGGGCGACGCACTCGCCGGGGGCCAGCGCGAGGGAGACGTCGGTGACGGCGGCAACGTACCGGCCGCGGCGCATCCGGAAGCGGACCGACATGCGGTCGAGGGTCAGCAGCGGCGCGGCGCCGGTGCCGGCGTCGGCGGTGCCGTCCGTGCGCTCGGGGTTCTGCGTCCGGTCCGTCACAGCGTCAGCTCCGATCGGCGGCGCGGATTCAGCCGCTCCCGCCACGCGCCGGCGAGACCGGCGACGGCGAGGGTCGGGATGATGATGAACAGACCGGGGAAGAGGGTGGGCCACCAGTCCCCCGCGAGCAGCGCGCCGCGCGCGCCCTGCACCATCGCGCCCAGGCTCGCCTGGTGCGGCGGCAGCCCGAGGCCGAGGAACGACAGCGCCGACTCGTGCCAGATGGCGTGCGGCACCATGAGCACCGCCGCGAGGCCCGCCTGCGGCAGCACCCCGGGGACGAGGTGGCGGACGGCGACGCGGGTGCGCGAGGCGCCGCCGGAGACGGCCGCGTCCACGAACGGCCGGCCGCGCAGCGACAGCACCTCGGCGCGCACGATGCGGCACGTCGACACCCAGTGCGTCAGCCCCACGGAGGCGACGACCGGCCACACCCCGGGCTGGAACAGGGCGACGATGAAGATGCCGAGCAGCAGGTGCGGCACGGAGGCGAAGACGTCCACCAGCCGCATCACGGCCCGGTCGACGTGTCCGCCGAGCGCACCGGCCAGCGCGCCGACGGCGGTGCCGACGACGGTGGCGACGAGCGCGGCGACCACGCCGACGAGCAGCGAGACGCGCAGCCCGTAGACGCAGCGCAGCAGCACGTCGCGGCCGACGTCGTCGGTGCCGAAGAGGTGGGAGAGGGACGGCGGGGCCAGCTTGTTGCCGATGTCGACGGCCTGCTGGTCGAGCTGGACCAGCGGCGGCACGACGAGCACCGCGAGGACGGCCAGCGCGACGACCGCGGCGGAGGTGCGGACGCGCAGCGTGCGCACCGACTTGCGGCCGGTGCCGCGGGTGCGCCAGCGGGTCGCGTCCTGCGGCCCGTCGGGCGCGCCCGGCTTCGCCGCCGCCTGTGGTGTCTCAGCCATCGAAGCCCACTCTCGGGTCGGCGAGCCCGTACAGCAGGTCGGACAGCAGGTTGCCGAGGAGCACCGCCGCGGTCGCCAGCACGGTCAGCGCGGCGAGCAGCGGGAAGTCGACGGACGTGGCGGCCTCGACGGTGGCCGCGGCGATCCCCGGCCAGCTGAAGACGGTCTCGATGAGCAGTGCGCCGGTGATCAGCTCCGGCACCCGGGTGCCGATGAGCGTGAGCACGGGCAGCAGCCCGGAGCGCAGCGCGTGCCCCAGCAGGACGGTGCGTTCGGCAAGCCCGCGGGAGCGGGCGCCGCGTACGGGGTCCTCGTCCAGGGCGTCGCCGACGCCCTGGCGGACGTAGAGCACGAACCACGGCATCTGCGAGACGGCGAGCACCGACGCGGGCAGCAGCACGTGCTCGGCGACCTGCCCGAAGCTGACGACGTCCGTGCCGGTGTCGGTCAGCCCGCCGGCCGGCAGCGCGTCGAGCTGGAGCGCGAACAGCCAGACGGCGAGCAGCCCGAGCCAGAACGGCGGCGCCGCCTCCAGGGCGTACGCGACGGAGGTGACGGCCCGGTCGAGCAGCCCGCCGCGGCGGCGGGCGGCGAGGACGCCGAGCAGCGTGCCGGCCACGATGGCGACGGCGAACGCGACCGCGCACAGCAGCACCGTCCAGCCGATGCGCTCGCCGATGACGTCGGCGACGGGCTGGCGCATGCTGGTCGACTCGCCGAGGTCGCCGGTGACGACGCCGGTCAGCCAGTCCCACCAGCGGGTGACGAACGGGTCGTCGGCGCCGAGGCTGTCGCGGAGCTGGTCCAGCGCCTCCTGGGAGGCGCTGAACCCGGCGGTGCCCGCGTACGCCTTCACCGGGTCGAACGGCGAGGCGGCGGCGATGGCGAACACCCCGAAGGTGACGGCCAGCAGGACGGGGACGGCGTACAGCAGCCGCCGCCCGGCCATCCGCGCCATCGGGGCAAGCGGCAGCCCGGTCACGGCGCGGGCTGCCAGCTCTCGACGTTCCACCAGGGCCCGCTGCCGAAGCCGTGCTCGTGCGGCTCGACCTGGGTGGTCAGGCCGCGCCAGGTGTCGGCGACGACGTAGATGTGGTCGATGTGGGTGAGGAAGATGTAGCCCGGGTTCTCCGTGAGTTCCTGCTGCACCTTGTCGTACGCCCGCTTGCGCTCGGCCTTGTCGCCGGACTCCCGGCCCTCGGCGAGGGCGGTGTCGACGTCCGGGTTCTCGTACGAGGCCATGTTGTTGAAGCCCTGCCCGGCCAGCTCGGAGTTGAGCATCGGGTAGAGGTCGAAGTCGGGGTCGGCTGGGCTGCCGCCGCCGGCGAGCACGGCGTCCTCGCCCATCCGCGGCTCGATGACCTCCCAGGTGCCGCTCTCCACCTTGGCCTCGATGCCGACCTTCTTGGCGTCGCCGGCGAAGGCGAGGGCGTGCTCCTGGCGGAGCTTGTCGCCGGAGGGGTAGTAGAGGGTGAACGAGGCGCGCTGCCCGTCCTTCTCGCGGATGCCGCCGTCGCCCGCGCGCCAGCCGGCGTCGTCGAGGATCTTCTCGGCCCTCGCGGTGTCGTAGGGGCGCTCGGTGCCCTGGGCGAACCACTCGCTGTCGGTGGGCACGGGCCCGTAGGCGGCCTTGCCGCGGCCCTCCAGCAGCTTGTCGACCATGGCGTCGCGGTCGACGGCCACGTCCAGCGCCCGGCGGATGGCGAGGTCGCCGGTGACGGGGTTGTCCGTGGGCAGGGTGACCGCGCGGTGGTCGAAGGTGGTGGCGGCGACGGTCTGCTTGTCGTCGTCCTCGGCGAAGGTCTTGGCGAGGTTCGGCGGCAGGATGGCGCCGTCGAGGTCGCCGGAGCGCAGCCGGGTGGCGCGGATGTCGTCGTCGGCGATGACCGCCATCGTCAGCTTCGCGACCTTCGGCTTGCCGCCCCAGTAGCCGGGGTTGGCGGAGAAGGTGAGCTTCTCGCCCTTGCGCCAGTTGTCCAGGACGTACGGGCCGGTGCCGATCGGCTCGGTGTTGAACGGGCCGGTGTTGACGTCGCCCTTGCCGGCGGCGTGCTCCGGCGCGATGGGCAGCACGGTGCGCTCGGCGAAGGCGGCGTAGGGGTACTTCAGCCGGAAGACGACGGTGTCGTCGCCCTCGGCCTCGACGCTGTCGACGGCCTCCAGGTCGCCCTTGGAGGGGTTGTTGGTGCCGGGGTCGAGGATGGTCTCGTAGGTGAAGACCACGTCGGCGGCGGTGAAGGGCTCGCCGTCGCTGAACGTCACGCCGTCGCGCAGCTTGTACGTGTAGGTGGTGCCGTCGTCGGTGATCTCGGGCAGCGCGCGGGCGAGGGCGGGGCGCAGCTCCATGTCGGCGGTGCGGGCGAGGAGGCCGTCGAAGAGCTTGGAGTTGCCGTCCTTGCCGTAGCCGAGGAGCGGGCTGAGGGTGTCGGGTTCGGTGGAGACGCCGATGACGGCGGTGGCGCCGTCGCCGCCGGAGCCGCCGGAGTCGTCGTCGGCGTCCGGGTTCGAGCAGGCGGCGGCTCCCGCGAGCACCGCCGCTGCCGCCGTGACCGAGACCGCTGCGCGTATGCCGCGGACTGACATGCCCACTCCCCTGTTGAAGGCCGACTGTTATTGCGAACCGTTCGCAATTAGAACCCATGATCGGTGTGCGGCGCAATGAGGAGTCCACTTCGCGGGCACCCGGCGGGCGCACCGTCCGCCGAGGTCAGCGGCGGGCGCGCCGCCCCGTTCCTTGCGTCGACCGGGTGGCCCGGGGTGGGACACGGCTGCCTTTACGGATATTACGGGGCATTTCGGCCCGTAGCATCCGGTGTCCCGCACCCCACCGGGAAGGAACCCCATGGCGCTCCCCCCGCTGTCCCGCACCCTCGCCGCCGGCGCCTGCCTGGCCGTACTCGCCGGCTCCGGCTACGGCTGGGCACTCGCCGCCGCGCCGCCGCCGAGCCCCGCGGGCACCAACGTGCTCGTCGTCGGCAGCGACTCGCGCGCCGGGCTGACCCGGGAGGAGAAGGACCGGTGGCACGCGGGCGGTGAGGCCTGCCGCTGCGCGGACGTGGTCATGGTCGTGCACCTGTCCGCCGACGGGCGGCGCGCGAGCGTCGTCAGCCTCCCCCGCGACTCCTACGTGCCGTTCGCCCCGCACGACGACGGCGAAGGACCCGCCGCGCACTCCGGAAAGATCAACGCCGCCCTCCAGCACGGTGGCCCCGACCTGCTGATGCGCACGGTGGAGCGCGCCACCGGGCTGGAGGTCGACCACTATCTGCAGGCGCGCTTCAAGGGGTTCGTCCAGGCGGTCGACGCACTGGGCGGCGCACCGGTGTGCACGAAGGAGCCGATGCGCGACGAGAACTCCGGCATCGACCTGGCGCCCGGGAAGCACCACCTGGACGGCGGCCGGGCCCTGCAGTACGTCCGCACCCGGCACAGCGGCCACGGCGACATCGACCGGGTACGCCGCCAGCAGCGGCTGGTCGCCGGGATCACCGGGCGGCAGCTGGCCGCGGGCACGCTGGAGGACCCGCGGAAGCTGCACGCGCTCGTCGGCGAGGTCGCCCGCGGGCTGCGCCCGGGACCGCGGACGGGTGTGGCGGACATGCTGGCGCTGGCCTGGCAGGCGCGCCGGCTGCGGCTCGCGGACGTGGAGTTCGCGACCGTGCCGCTGGCGAGCATCAGCCACCCCGCGGGCGAGTGGGGCTCGGCGGTGAAGTGGAACGAGGCGCGGGCGCGCACCATGTTCCGGCGGCTGGCCGCGGACCGCAGGCTCGCGCCCGCCGACGACGGGCGCGGCCCGCGCGGCGGCTTCGACTGGACGGGCCGGGTCGCCCCCGGCGACCGCATGGACTGCGACTGACGCGCGCGGACGCGCTCCGCGCGGGCACGCCCGCGCACGCAAGCGGCGCCGCCGGGCATGGGACCGGCGGCGCCGCGGTGCGGGACGGGTCAGAGGACCCGGCGCACGTTCACGTCATCGGCCTTGACGAAGCCGATGCGGTGCCCGATCTGGATGATGTGGTACTTCGTCTTGCCCCGGACCACCGTGCGGTCACCCGGTGCGGAGCCGTCGAAGGTCACCGCGCGGTAGTACTCGCCGGGGACCGTGCCGCCGTAGGAGTACGCCTGGCCGGCCTTGAACTCGTACGGGTGCGCCGAGATCGGCTGGTACGGGATCTCCGGCGGGTACGCCGCCTCCTCGGGGTAGGCCCGGCCGTAGACCGGCACCGACTCCATGCCCGCCTTGGGCGTGACGATCTTCCCGCCGGTGAACTCGGCGACCGGCGCGCCCGCGGGGTTGCGGAACCAGCCCTTCAGCCCGTGGTACCAGACCGCCACCCAGTCGCCCCTGCGCTCGGCGACCGCGTACCGCTGCCCGGCCGAGGCCCGGCTGCCGATGTCCGAGACGTGCATGTCGGACGCCCGGCCGTCGGGGTGCAGGCCGATGTCGGAGAGCAACGGGGAGTCCGCGTCGGGCTGCGAGTGCAGGATCACCGACGACGACGGCGACAGCGGGCACGGCTCCCCGGGGTCGGAGCCCGGCTCGTAGCTGCAGCCGGTGAACTGCGGCTTGTTGTCCTCGAAGTCCGGCTTGATCAGCACCATCGACTTCGAGATCCCGCCCGGGCTGCGCAGCGGCGCCTCCAGCAGCTCGAAGTAGCGCTCCCAGTCCCAGTACGGGCCCGGGTCCCAGTGCATGCCGGGGATGTTCGGCGTGGTCGTGCCGGGCACGTTGTCGTGGCCGATGACGTGCGTGCGGTCCAGCGGGATGTCGTACTTGGCCGCCAGGTAGCGCACCAGCGTCGCCGAGCTGCGCATCATCGCCTCGGTGTACCAGGTGCCCTGGTCCTTGGCGAAGCCCTCGTGCTCCAGGCCGATGGACTTGGCGTTGATGTTCCAGTTGCCGGCCTGCCAGGCGACGTCCTTGTGCTTGACGTGCTGGGCGATGTGGCCGTCGGAACTGCGCAGCGTGTACTGCCAGCTGGCGGCGCGGGTCGGGTCCTGGACCATGTTGATGACACCGGGGTAGCGGCCCTCGGTGTCGTGGATGACGATGTATTCGATCTTCTGGTCGCGCGGCCGGTTCGCCTTGTCGTGGTTGACGTACGCCCCGGGGTCGTCCGGGTTCGTCTGCCGGTACGTCGCCGGGATCCACTCGCAGCCGAGCCCCTTCGGGCACTCCACGTCCTCGGCCGCCAGCCGGGGCAGGCCGAGTTCGCCGAGCCACCGCTGCTGCGGGGCCACGGACGGGTCGCCGGCGAGCCGGACGGCCTGGCCGTCGTCGGTGGTGCGGGCGGCGCCGTCGCGGATGGTCGCGTACACCTCGTCGGCGAACGTCGCCGCGTCCTGCTCGTACGCGGCGCCCGCGTACTTCGCGACCGCGCCGTACCAGTCGGCGGGGTCCGCGGAGGCCGGCGCGCCCAGGTCCTCCTGGTACGCGGCCAGCAGCGCGGCGCCGCCGGCGATGTTCTCGGCGGGCTTCGCGCGCAGCGTCGCCGCGTCGGTGCCGGTCAGCTCGGCGGCCCGGTACAGCGTGGTGAGGGCCGGGCCGAACTCCTCGTCGCCGACGGGCCTTTCGGTGTCGCCGCGGGGGTCCTCCGCGGTGCCGCCGTGGTGGTCCTCGGCGAGCACGGTGGGCGCGTCGGTCAGGTGCATGGGGCCGTAGCCGGCGTCGGTGCTCGGCTCACCGGCGTGGGTGTCCCAGCGGGACTCCAGGTACGACACGCCGAGCAGCACGCTCTCCGGCACGCCGTACTCGCCGGCCGCGGCGGCGTACGCCGCCTGCCGGGTCGCGGGCGCCGCCGCGTCCCCGCCGCCGTCGGCGGCGGCCGGGAGGGACGCCGAGGTCAGCGGCAGGAGCAGGCCGGCGGCGACGGCGGCCGTCGCCCAGGGTCGTCTTCGCAGGTTCACCCGCGGGCGGGTGGCTGGGGTGGGAGGCAACGGGACTCCTCAGGGGGTCGGGACGAGGACGTGCGCGTGCGGTGCGTATCAGGGGTACCGACTCGGCCGTGTACCCGTCAATCCCTCCCAGGGGCACGAAAGTTGCACGTCAGCCCGGCTGCCGCCCAACTGCGCGGCGGCACTGGTCCAGACCGATGTCGGCGGCCGGCCGCGGCTTCGCACCGCGACCGGCCGCCGTACGGCCGCCGGGCCAACCCGCCCGGTCGCCCGGCGGCCGGTCAGGGCACCCGGCGGCGCCGGGCGAGCCAGGTCTGCGCGATGACGACGACCACCAGGAAGCCGCCGCTGACGACCTGCTGGTAGGCGGAGTCGAGCGAGCCGATCTGGTTGATGACGTTCTGGATGACCTTCAGCAGCAGCACGCCGACCAGCGAGCCGCCGACGAAGCCCATGCCGCCGGAGAGCAGCGTGCCGCCGATGACGACGGCGGCGATCGCCTCCAACTCCATGCCGTAGCCGAGGATGGTCACGCCGGAGTCGAGCCAGGCGGCGTTCAGCGCGCCGGCGAAGCCGGCGAGCAGCCCGTTGAGGGTGTAGACCAGGGTCTTGGTACGGGCCACGGGCGCGCCCATCAGCGCCGCGGCGTCCTCGTTGCCGCCGACGGCGTAGACGTGCTGGCCGAAGCGGGTGCGGCGCAGCAGGATGCCGCCGGCGACGAAGAGCGCGGCGGTGATCCACACCGGGACGCCGATGCCGAGCAGCTTGCCCTGGCCGAGGTCGGCGAAGAGCGAGCCCTCGGCGACGAGGTAGGTGTCGGCGCCCTCGTCGGTGACCGACAGCATCACGCCGCGGGCGCCGAGCATGGCGGCGAGCGTGACGATGAACGGCGCGAGCCGCAGCCGGGCGATGAGCAGGCCGTTGACCAGTCCGATGAGTCCGCAGACGGCGAGCGGCAGGAGCAGTGCCACCACCGTGCCGTGCCGCGAGCCCCAGGCGGCGAGCACGCCGCCGAGGACGAACACCGAGCCGACGGACAGGTCGATGCCGCCGGTGACGATGACGAAGGTCATGCCGAGGGCGACGATGGCGAGGAAGGCGGAGGAGACCGCCATGTTCTCGATGTTGCCGGTGGTGGCGAAGGAGTCGAAGGACAGCGAGGCGACGGCGGCGATGGCGACCAGCGCGACCAGCGCGCCGTGCTGCTGCGCGAGCGCGCTCAGCCGCTCGCCGCGCCCGGAGCCGGCCGGTTCGGCCGCGTCGTACGCCGCGAGCCGGTCGGCGGGAGTCTCGTCTTTCACGACGGTCACCGCTTCCCCCTCTCCCGCGCCGTCTGCTCGCCGCAGCGGCCTGCCGCCGTCCGCCCGCCGTGCGCGACCACCGCGCCAGTCCGCCTGCGCGCACGGGTCCCGTCCCGCAGAAGCATCACCGCTTCCCCCTCTCCCGCGCGGCGTAGACCGCGAGGATGATCACCACGGCCTGGGCGATCTGCGTCCACGACGGCTCCAGGTCGTGCTTGATCAGCGTGGCCGTCAGCAGCTGGATCAGCACCGCGCCGGCCACCGTGCCGCCGATGCGGACCCGGCCGCCGGTCAGCGGCGTGCCGCCGACGACGACGGCGGTGATGGCGGACAGCTCCATCAGGTTGCCCAGCGAGGTGGGGTCGCTGGCGGACAGCCGGGCGGTGGCCAGGAAGCCGGCGACCGCGGCGAGTACGCCGCAGACGACGTACACCACGATCAGCACCCGCCGCACCGGCAGCCCCGCGAGCTTCGCCGCGGGGCGGCTGTCGCCGATGGCGAGCAGTTGGCGGCCGAAGGTGGTGCGGCGGACGACGAAGGCGACGACGAGCGCGAGCGCCGCCGCGATCAGCACCACGTACGGCACGCCGGCGAACTCGCCGGAGCCGAGGGTGGCCATGCCCGGGTCGCGGATGTCCTCCAGCTGCGGCAGCAGCACCAGCGCCAGGCCCCGGGCGCCGACCATCAGCGCGAGGGTGGCGACGATGGGCTGGACCCCGATGAACGCGATGAGCGAGCCGTTCACCAGCCCGACCGCCGCGCCGCCGACGACCGCCACGATCAGCGCGATCCACGGCCCGTACCCCATGTACAGCGCGACGAGCGACGTGGACAGGGCCATCACGGAGCCGACCGACAGGTCGACCCCCTCGCTGCCGATGGCCAGCGCCATGCCGAGCGCGACGATGACGACGGGGGCGACCTGGACGGCCTGGGTGCGGAAGTTCTCGGCGGACAGGAAGTGGGGGGTGAAGGCGATGTTGACGAGCAGCAGGAGGGCGACGCCGAGGTAGACGCCGTACTCCTGGAGCCAGCGCAGCACCCGCTCGCGGTCGGCGGGCAGCGCGCGGCGCAGCGTGAGGTCAGCCATGGCCGGCCGCCTTTGCACCGGCCGCGCCGGGCGCCGGGGCCGGGGCCGTGCCCGGTTCCGCGGCGGCCGCGATGGCCTCCATGAGTCTGTCCTCGGTGACGTCGTCGCCGGTCAGCTCGCCGACGACGGCGCCGTCCCTGAGCACCACCACGCGGTCGGACCCCTCGATCAGCTCCTCCACGTCGGAGGAGATCAGCAGCACGCCGAGGCCGTCCTCGGCGAGTTCGTCGACGAGCTTCTGCACCTCGGCCTTGGCGCCGACGTCGATGCCGCGCGTCGGCTCGTCCAGCAGCAGCACCTTGGGCTGCATGGCGAGCCAGCGGGCCAGCAGCACCTTCTGCTGGTTGCCGCCGGACAGCTCGCCGACCTTCTGGTGCGGGCTCGCGGCCTTGATGCGCAGCCTGCTGACGAACGTCTCGACGACGGCGTCGATACGGGCCTCGGAGACCAGCCCGTAGCGGGACATGCGCGGCAGCGCGGCCAGCGCGATGTTCTCGCGGACCGACAGGCCGGGCACGATGCCCTCCGACTTGCGGTCCTCCGGCAGCAGGCTGATGCCGGCGCGGATCGCGGCGGGCGTGGATCCGGTGCGTACGGGCGCGCCCGCGACCGTGACGCGGCCGGCGCCGAGCGGGAGGGCGCCGGCGATGGCCTTGGCGGTCTCGGTGCGCCCCGAGCCCAGGAGCCCGCCGAGGCCGACGACCTCGCCGGGGCGGACCTCCAGCGAGACGTCGTGCAACTCGTGCCGGCGCGTGAGGCCCTCGGCGCGCAGCACCGGCTCCTCTCCGGTGCCGTGGTCTCCCGTGAACTTCGTCAGGCCCTCGGCGCGCACCTCGCCCATCTCCCGGCCGAGCATGAGGGAGACCAGCCGGAGCCGGTCGAGCCCGGCGAGCGGGCCGGTGTGCACGAGGCGGCCGTCGCGGAGCACGGTGACGGCGTCGCAGACGGCGTACAGCTCGTCGAGGCGGTGGCTGACGTAGACGACGGCGACGCCGTCGGCGCGCAGCCGGCCGATGACGCCGAAGAGCGTCTCGACCTCGCGGGGTTCGAGGGAGGAGGTGGGCTCGTCCATGACGACGACGTCGGTGCGGCCGGCCGCGGAGACGGCGCGCGCCAGGGCGACCATCTGCTGGGCGCCGACGCCGAGTTCGGCGAGCGGGCGGCGGACGTCGACGCGCACGCCGTAGTCGAGGAGCATCCGCTCGGACTCGCGGTGCATGCGGCCGAAGTCGATGAGGCCGCCGCGGCGGCGCGGCTCGCGGCCGAGGAGGAGGTTGCGGGCCACGCTCATCAGGGGGATGAGGTTGACCTCTTGGTAGATGGTCGAGATGCCGGCCTGCTGGGCGGCGAGCGGGGTCGCGAAGGACGCCGGCTCGCCGCGGTAGGACAGCTCCCCCTCGTCGGGCCGGTAGACGCCGGTGAGGACCTTGATGAGGGTGGACTTCCCGGCGCCGTTCTCGCCGACGAGGGCGTGCACCTCGCCGGCGCGGGCGGTGAAGTCGACGCCGTCGAGGGCGAGGACGCCGGGGAAGCGCTTGGTCAGGCCGCGTACGGACAGGACGGCGGGGCGCTGCTCCGCGCCGTCCCGGCCGTCCTCGCCGGCCCGGCCGTCCTTGCCGATCCGGACGTCCTTGCCGATCCGGACGCCGTCGTCGGCCTCGCGGTCCCGGGCGCCCGGTACCGCGTCACCGGGCCCGCCGTCGCGTACGTCCCGGGCGTCCGCCGGGGGCGGGCCGGCGGGCCGGGCGGGCCCGCCGGGCCCGTCCGGTCCGTGCCGCTCGGGCGGCTCGTTCGCTGCGGCCATCGGCGTCAGAACGCCTTGCCGAGGTCGGCCTCGGCGTTGTCGGCGGTGTACTCGCTGTCCTCGATCACGATGTCCTGGCCGACCTCCTCGCCCTTGGTGAAGGCGTCGAGGGTCTCGAAGGCCAGCGGGCCGAAGCGCGGGTTGGACTCGATGACGGCGTCGATCCAGCCGTCGACGATGCCCTGCACGGCGTTGCGGGTGCCGTCGATGGTGACGATCTTGACCGCGCCGGGCTCCTTGCCCGCGCCCTTGAGCGCGTTGACGGCGCCGAGGCCCATCTCGTCGTTCTCGGCGTAGATCCCGGTGATCTCCGGGTTGGACTGGATGAGCTGCTCGGTGACCTGCTGGCCCTTCTCGCGGGCGAACTCGCCGGTCTGCTCGAAGACCACCTTCAGGTCCGGCGCCTTCTCGGCGATGCGGTCCTTGAAGCCCTTGGTGCGCTCGGTCGTGACGTTGTTGCCGGGCGTGCCCAGCAGGATGGCGATCTCGCCCTTGCCGCCGGTGGCCTCGATCATCTTGTCGGCGGCCCGCTTGCCCTGCTCGGTGAAGTCGGAGCCGATGAAGCTCACGTAGTCCTTGCAGGGCTCGGCGTTGATCTTCCGGTCGATGGTGACGATCGGGATCTTCTTGTCCGCCGCGGACTTCAGCACCGGGTCCCAGCCGTCGGAGTTCAGCGGGGCGATGACCAGCAGGTCGGCGCCCTTGGCGATGAGGTCCTGGACGTCGCTGATCTGCTTGGAGAACTGCGACTGGGCGTTGGCGGCGAGCAGTTCGACGCCGCGCTCCTCGGCCTCGGCCTTGATGGAGGCGGTCTCGGCGATACGGAACGGGTTGGCTTCCTTCTCGGACTGCGAGAAGCCGACGGTGGCGCCGGCGAGGTCGATCTCCTCGGCGCCGTAGTCGCCGATCACGCAGGTCGGGCCCGAGCCCCCGGAGACCTTCTGCTCGCTGCCCTTGGCCTCCTCGGAGCCGGCCGCGGCGCCGGTGCTCCCCTCGTCGTCGTCCTCGGACTTGGCGCAGCCGGCCGCGAGCGCGAGGCTCGCGCTGAGCGCGACGGCGAGGAGTGTTCTGGCGGCGGTGCGGGCGTGCGGCTTCATGGTGATACCCCAATTCGGGCGGTGGAGTACGAGGGCCGGGCCGCGCGGGACCCGAGGAATTCAGGGGATGTTTTACATCGTTGGAAGGGCGCTGTAAACACCTCCCGCAGCACGGATTTGTCCGGCGAAGATCGCCACGGCCCTTGCCCCGTACGGGAGTTGACGATCCGTCACGGCGGTGCCGGGCAGGCCGGAGCACCCGCCGGAAGGCCGGTCCTGGCGGGTGCTCGGCGGGTGCTCGGCGGCGGGTCAGCCGGTCGCGCGACCGCGCGTGCTCTCCCGCTCCACCAGCGCGAACGCGGGATACATCTCCTGCGACTCGGGCACGCTGCCGTCCCCGTGGGCGGCGTCCAGGCGCTTGACCACCGACTCCACCGCGAGCCTGGCGATGGCCCGCTTGTCCGGCGCGATGGTGGTCAGCGTGACGGCCCCGTAGCGGCTCTCGGTGATGTCGTCGAAGCCGACGACCGCCACGTCCTCCGGCACCCGCAGCCCGCGCTCGGACAGCACCCGCATCGCGCCGACGGCGATCAGGTCGTTGTACGCGAAGACCGCGTCCGGCCGCTGGCCGGAGTCCAGCAGGCCCGCCATGGCCGCCGCGCCGTCCGCCCGCTCCCAGCCCTCGTTGTACGCCACCAGCGCCTCGTCGACGGGCACGCCGCGGTCCGCCAACTCCGCCCGCCAGCCGAGAAGTCGCAGGTGGGCGGGTTGGTGGGCGCGGTCCTCGCGGGCGCCGAGGAAGGCGATGCGGCGCCGGCCGAGGTCCAGCAGATGGCCGACCGCCTGCCGCGCGGCGGCGATGTTGTCGATGGCGATGTGGTCGTACGGCAGGTCGTAGCGGCGCTCACCGAGCAGCACGAGCGGGCTCTCCTCGCCCCGGCCGCGCAGGTCGTCGGTCTCCAGCTCCAGCGGGCTGAGGATCAGCCCGTCCATCACCCGCGCCCGGAAGCCCTGGGTGACCAGCAGCTCCAGCTCCCGCCGGCCCTGGGTGTGGTCGAGCAGGACGGTGAAGTCGTGCCGCGCGGCCTCGTCGATGACGTGGCCCGCCAGCTCGGCGAAGTACGGGTTGCCCAGCTCGGGCACGGCGAGCGCGATGATGCCCGTACGGCCTTTGCGCAGGTGGCGGGCGGTGAGGTTGGGGCGGTAGCCGAGCTCGTCGATGGCCTGCTGGACCCGCGCCCGCATCGCCGGCGTGACGTGCGGATAGTTGTTGACCACGTTCGAGACGGTCTTCACCGACACGCCCGCCCGCTCGGCCACATCCTTCAGGCTGACTCTCACCGCGTTCCTCCTACGCCGTTTGGTCATGCACTGGACACAACGCAGGAGGCGTGCTGTCATGCCAACTGCCCTTGTTTCCAACGTTATACAAGACGCCCGGGGGCAAAGGGCAGACCCAGCACCCGCATTCTCCGACTTCCGGAGGTACCCGTGCACCCCTCCCTCAGACGCGTACGACGGCGACTACTCCGCTGGCCGACGCCCATTCTCGCGGCACTCGCCCTGACCCTGGTGCCCGCAGGTCCGGGCTTCCCGGCCGCGGGCGCCGACCGCCCGGCCGCCGCCGAGGCCGCCGGCTCCCGTGCGGCCGCGGACGTCAACGGCCTCAAGGGCGAGTACTACACCCACAGCGCCCCCGGCGCCTTCGACTTCGACCAGCTGAAGGCCACCGCCTTCGACCCGTCGCTGGACTTCAACGACCTGGAGCCGCGGCTTGCCGCCCGCGCCGGCCAGGCCGACAACGTCAGCGTCCGCTGGACCGGCGGGATCACCCCCGAGACCTCCGGCGCGCACACCTTCCACGTCAGCGCGGACAACGGCTTCCGCCTCTGGGTGGACGGCGAGATCGTCATCGACCACTGGGTCGACGACTGGGACAACGAGCAGACCTCGCAGCCCGTGACCCTGGAGGCGGGCCGCACGTACGACATCAAGGTGGAGTACTTCGAGCACCACGGCGGCTCCAACTTCCACCTGCGCTGGAGCGAGCCGGGCGCCGAGAAGAAGCCCGTGCCCCAGTCCGCGTTCTCGCTCCCCGAGGACTTCGACTACTCCGGGCCGACCGAGGTCAGGGTGCAGCCCGACGGCCGCACGCTGACCATGGACTTCGCCCAACCGCTCGCCGCTCCCCCGGCGGCGTTCGACGAACACCTGGAGACCGTCATCGGCGGCGCCGACTGGCCGCGCTCCGCCGCGAAGCTCGACGCCGACGACCCGAATCGGCTGATCGTCCCGCTCGACGAGCCCGTCGTCGGCCAGGGCGGCTCCGCCGACGTGCGCTACGACGGCGAGGGCGGTCTGACCGGCGCGGACGGCGCCGACGTCGGCGAGTTCTGGACCTCGGGCGCCAACGACTCGGAGTACCAGCTGCGTACGAAGTGGGCCGACGACGTCGACCCCGACGCCCCGCTCCCCGAGTACCCGCGCCCGCAGCTCACCCGCGAGGACTGGCAGAGCCTCAACGGCACCTGGCAGTTCGCCGGAGCCACGGAGGGCGAGAGCCCGCCGTTCGGCCGCACGCTGGACGAGAAGATCGTCGTGCCGTACCCGGTCGAGTCCGAGCTGTCCCGCGTCCAGCGGCACGAGGAGCGCATGTGGTACAAGCGCACCTTCACCGTGCCGCGTGACTGGCGCGTCGGCCAGCGCGGCGAGCGGCTCCAGCTCAACTTCGACGCGGTCGACTGGAAGGCCGACGTCTGGCTCAACGGCAAGCAGGTCGCGTCCCACAAGGGCGGCTACGACCGGTTCAGCGCCGACGTCACCCAGGCCCTGCGCGGCGGCGGCAAGCAGGAGCTGATCGTCGGGGTCTACGACCCGACCGACTCCGCCGACGGCGAGAACCCGCCGATGGGCAAGCAGCGGCTCTCCCCCAGCGGCATCTGGTACACCTCCTCCTCCGGCATCTGGCAGTCCGTGTGGATGGAGCCGGTGCCCACCGACCGCGCCGAGGACCTGAAGATCACCCCCGACGTGGCCGGCGAGCGGACCGCGGTCGAGGTCGAGGGCGTACGCGCCGGGGTACCGGTCACCGCGACCGCGTACGACGGCGACCGCGAGGTCGGCACCGCCACCGGCCGGACCGGCGAGGCGCTGACCGTGCCCGTACCCGAGCCCCGGCTCTGGTCGCCTGACGACCCGTTCCTGTACGACCTGAAGGTGACCGTCGGCCGCGGACCGGCGGCCGACGGGGTGGCCGGCTACTTCGGCATGCGCACCGTGGGCGTCGAGACGGTCGACGGGCAGCGGCGGATGGTGCTCAACGGCGAGCCGGTGTTCTCCATGGCCACCCTCGACCAGGGCTTCTGGCCCGAGGGCATCCACACCGCGCCGACCGACGAGGCACTCAGGTACGACCTCGAAGCGCACAAGGAGATGGGCTTCAACTCGGTGCGCAAGCACATCAAGGTCGAGCCCGACCGGTGGTTCTACCACGCCGACAAGCTGGGCCTGCTGGTGTGGCAGGACATGCCGTCGATGTACACCAAGACGCCCTCGGACAGCTCCCGCACGCAGTTCGAGCACGAGCTCAAGGAGATGATCGAGCAGCACGACAGCCACCCGTCGGTGGTCATGTGGGTGACGTTCAACGAGGGCTGGGGCCAGTACGACCAGGCCCGTATCGCCGACTACGCCAAGGAGCTGGACCCGACGCGGCTGGTCAACAACATGAGCGGCCACAACTGCTGCGGCGCGGTCGACGGCGGCAACGGCGACATCTCCGACGCGCACGGCTACCCGAGCGCGCAACTGCCCCAGCCCGACGGCAGCCGCGCCCTGGTCAGCGGCGAGTACGGCGGCCTCGGGCTGGCCATCCCGGGCAACGCCTGGCCGGTGCGGCACACCTACGTGGGCGTGGACCGCGAGGCGTACACCGAGGAGTATCTGATCAAGCTGGCCGAAATCGAGCGGTTCGCCGCCTGCAACGGCAGCAGCGGCGCCGTCTACACCCAGATCACGGATGTGGAGGGCGAGCTGAACGGACTGCTCACCTACGACCGCGAGGTCGTCAAGCCGGATGTGGAACGCATCCGGGCCGCCCATGAGGCGCTCATCCAGGGAGCCGCGGACGGCGCCCTCACCTGCGACGCCTCCTGACGCACCGCCCGTCCCCGCACGCCCCGGCCGCGGCACCCGCCGCGGCCGGGGCCGGGGGCGGCCCCGCGCGCCCGGCGGACCCGCCGGGCACCGCGCCCGAGCACCACCCCCGGCACCAGGCACCAGGCACCCTCCCCTCTTCCTCCAAGGACTCCAGGCACCCAGGGACCCGACATGCCTCCACCGCTGAACCGCCGCCACTTCCTGCACGCCTCCGCCGCCGGCGCCTCCGCGCTCGCCCTCGGCGCCACCGCACTCCCGGCCCACGCGTACGGGCCCGCCGCCGGCCGGCCGCCGCGCACCCCGTACGCCGCCGCCGCGTTCGGCAAGCTGCCGCTCGGCAGCGTCACCCCGCGCGGCTGGCTCGCCGGGCAGCTCGGCACGCTCCTCGGGGGGCTCTTCGGCCGCTACGACCGGATCTCCCACTTCCTCGACTTCGACGCCTCCGGCTGGGTCCACCCCGACCGCGCCGGCTGGGAGGAGGTCACGTACTGGCTGCGCGGCTACGTCTCGCTCGCCGCGCTCACCGGCGACGCCGAGGCGCAGGCGACCGCCCGCCGCTGGATCGACGCCATCCTGGCCACCGGGCAGCCCGACGGCTTCTTCGGGCCCGCCCGGCTGCGCACGGCCCTGAACGGCGGCCCCGACTTCTGGCCGTACCTGCCGCTGCTCCAGGCGCTGCGCAGCCACGAGGAGTCCACCGGCGACGAGCGGATCGTGCCGTTCGTGCTGCCGTTCCTGCGCTTCATGAACGCGCAGGGCAAGGGCGCGTTCGACTCCAGCTGGGTGTCCAAGCGGTGGGGCGACGGCATCGACATCGCGTACTGGATGCACGCCCGCACCGGCGAGGACTTCCTGCTGGAGCTGACCGACAAGATGCACGAGTGGGGCGGGAACTGGGTCGACAACTTCCCGGACCTGCACAACGTCAACGTCGCCCAGGGCTTCCGGGAGCCCGCGCAGTACGCGCTGCGCGCCGGCGACGCCGGTCTCACCCGCGCGACGTACCGCGGCTACGAGCGGATCCTCGCGGAGTACGGGCAGTTCCCCGGCGGCGGCTTCGCCGGGGACGAGAACGCCAGGCCCGGCTTCGGCGACCCCCGGCAGGCCTTCGAGACCTGCGGCATCGTCGAGTTCATGGCCAGCCACGAGCTGCTGACCCGGATCACCGGCGACGCGCTGTGGGCCGACCGCTGCGAAGAGCTGGCGTTCAACCTGCTGCCCGCCGCCACCGACCCGGCGGGCCGCGGCGTGCACTACGCGACGAGCGCCAACTCGATCGACCTGGACGACGTGCGCAAGAACGACGGCCAGTTCCAGAACGGCTTCGCGATGCAGTCGTTCCAGCCGGGCGTCGACCAGTACCGCTGCTGCCCGCACAACTACGGCATGGGCTGGCCGTACTTCACCGAGGAGCTGTGGCTGAGCACACCCGACGGCGGCCTCGCGGCGGCGATGTACGCGCCGTGCGAAGTCCGTACGCGGGTCGGCGGCACCGACGTGACGATCACCGAGGAGACCGACTACCCGTTCACCGAGACCGTGACCCTGCGGGTCACCGCCGCGCGCCGGGTGCCGTTCACGCTGCGGCTGCGCGTGCCCGGCTGGTGCGACGCACCCGAGGTGACGGTCAACGGGAAGCCGGTGGCGGCGGCGCCCGGGCCCGGCTTCGCCCGGGTGCAGCGGAGCTGGGGCAGCGGCGACACCGTCGTGCTGCGGCTGCCGCAGCGCACGTCCGTGCGGGTGTGGGAGGCCAACGGCGGCGCGGTGAGCGTCGACCGGGGGCCGCTGACGTACTCGCTGCGCATCGGCGAGTCGTACGAGCGGATCGGCGGCAGCGACGACTTCCCGCACTTCGCGGTGCACGCCACCACTCCGTGGAACTACGCCCTGGCGCCCGACGCCGCCGACGGGCTGCAGTTCCACCGCGACGACGGCCCGCTGACCGGCGACCCGTTCACCCACGAGCACACCCCGGTGCGCATCACCGCCCCGGCGCGCAGACTGCCGGAGTGGGTCGCCGACCGGCAGCGCGTCGTGGCGCCGCTGCAGCAGAGCCCGGCCCGCAGTGCGGCGGAGCAGGAGACGGTGACCCTGGTCCCGATGGGCGCGGCCCGGCTGCGGATCACGGCGTTCCCGACGGCGGACCCGGACGGCACGCCGTGGACGCCGGAGCCGCCGTACCACCGGGTGCAGAACAAGAACAGCGGCAAGGTGCTCGCGGTGGACCGGATGTCGCTGGCAGACGGCGGCAGGGTCCACCAGTTCGACAACTCCGGCACGTCCGACCACTCCTGGCAGCTGCTGGAGCGGGACGGCGGGCTGCTGGTGATCCGCAACGGCCACAGCGGCAAGGTCCTCGCCGTCGACGGCGGCTCGACGGCGAACAGCGCGCCCGTCGTGCAGTACGAGGACGACGGCGCGCCGGACCACCTGTGGCGGATCGTGCCCGACGCGGACGGCTGGTTCCGCATCCGCAACGAGCACAGCGGCAAGGTGCTCGGCGTGGACGGCATGTCGACGGCGAACAGCGCGCAGGTCGTCCAGTACGACGACAACGGCACGGCCGACCACCTGTGGCGGCTGGTCGAGGCACCGGCCTGACGGCACCGGGCCGGCCCGGCCGCGCCGACGGCGCGGGCGGCACGGCGGCCGGGTCGCACCCGGACACCGGCCGCCCGCGCGTAGCGTGGCGATCATGAGCAATCTCGACATGAGGCCCCCCGTCGCGGCGTGCGGCGGGCGGGCGGACGTGACGGCGGAGCCGGTGCGCGAGGTGCTTGAGGCGCGCCGCATGCCGCTGGGCGAGAGCACGGTCGTACGGCGGCTGCTGCCGAACCTCGGCCGCCGGATGGTCGGCGCCTGGTGCTTCGTCGACCACTACGGCCCCGACGACATCGCCGACCAGCCGGGGATGCAGGTGCCGCCGCACCCGCACACCGGGCTGCAGACCGTCAGCTGGCTGCACGAGGGCGAGGTCCTGCACCGGGACAGTCTCGGCAGCCTGCGGACGGTACGGCCGCGGGAGCTGGGGCTGATGACGGCGGGGCGGGCCATCGCCCACTCGGAGGAGTCGCCGCGCGGCCATGCGCGGCTGCTCCACGGCGCGCAGTTGTGGGTCGCGCTCCCCGACGCGCACCGCGCCACCGCCCCCGCCTTCGAGCACCACACCGCGCTGCCGCAGGTGTCCGGCGGTGGCGGCCTGTCGGCGACGGTGGTGCTCGGCGAGCTGGCCGGAGCGGTCTCGCCGGGGACGGCGTACACGCCGATCGTCGGCGCCGACGTCACCCTGGCGGCGGGCACCCGGGCGCGGCTGCCGGTGGAGCCGGACTTCGAGTACGCGGCGCTGACGATGTCCGGCGAGGCGGAGGTCGACGGGCTGCGGCTGGCGCCGGATTCCATGGTGTACCTGGGCTGCGGCCGTACGGAGCTGCCGCTGCGCGCCGACGTGGACAGCTCGCTGATGCTGCTGGGCGGGGAGCCGTTCGCGGAGCGGATCGTGATGTGGTGGAACTTCGTGGGCCGCCACCACGACGAGATCGACCGGGCCCGTCAGGACTGGATGACCGGCACCCGCTTCGGCGAGGTGCACGGCTACGGCGGCCCCCGGCTGGAGGCGCCGCCACTGCCGCCGGCGCCGCTCAAGCCGCGCTGAGGCCGGGGGTGTTCACCCGCCGCCGTGCCTGGCGGCGCCGGCGGCGGGGCACGTCATGGGCCCCGCTGCCGGGGGAACAACGGGGCCCGAACAGAAGACTACGGGTCAGTAGCGTTCTTGCGAAGCGGGTCGGCTTCCTCAGGGCACAATCCGGCCACCTGCGGCAATGCCTGTTCAGGCAGTGGGCGGCCGGTACGCGCCGGGACACGGGCACCGGACCACGTAGCGAACCGGGACCAAGGGTCCCAACCTGCACAAGACCCCCTTCCCGGCATCGACTGCCCGCACCGCGGAGGACCGACAGCCCGTGAGCGCCCACGACGACGCGGAACCGACCCCGCAGGGCCCCGTCGGCCCCGTACCCGGCGGGGTGCCGCGATCCCGCCCGTACCGCCACCCGGCGGCCGGCTGGGGCGCCGCGCGCAGCGTCGCCGAGGTGCTGCTGGAGCAGCGCTCGCTGGTGGAGGGGCGTACGCGCCGTCAAACGGATGAACCACGAGGACGGCGGGTTCGACTGCCCCGGGTGTGCCTGGCCCGACGACTTCAAGGGCCTGCACCTCGACATCTGCGAGAACGGCATCAAGCACGTCACCTGGGAGATGACCCCCAAGCGGGTGGGCCGGGAGTTCTTCGCCGCGCACTCGGTGGCCGAGCTGTCCGGGTGGACCGACCACTCCCTGGAGGACCAGGGGCGGCTCACGGAACCCATGGCGTACGACCCGGACACCGACCGCTACGTGCCGGTCGGCTGGAACGACGCGTTCGAGACCGTCGGCCGCGCCCTGCGGGAGCTGGACGACCCGGGCGGCGCCGCGTTCTACACCTCCGGCCGGCTCGGCAACGAGGCCACCTTCCTCTACCAGCTCATGGCCCGCGAGCTGGGCACCAACAACCTGCCGGACTGCTCCAACATGTGCCACGAGGCGAGCGGCCGGGCGCTGACCGCGTCGCTGGGCACCGGCAAGGGGACCGTCGACCTGAAGGACTGGGAGGCCGCCGACGCGCTCTTCCTCTTCGGTGTCAACGCCGCCTCCAACGCCCCCAGGATGCTCACCCCGCTCGCCGCGGCGCACCGCCGCGGGGCGCGGATCGTGCACGTCAACCCGCTGATCGAGGCCGCCGCGACGCGCACCATCGTGCCGCACGAGCTGCGGGACATGGCCCTGTTCAAGGCCACCCGCACCGGCGACCTCAACCTCCAGGTGCGCATCGGCGGCGACATGGCGCTGCTGCGCGGCATGGCCAAGGCGGTGCTGGAGCGCTCGGCGGCCGACCCGCGGGCGCTGGACCGGGAGTTCGTCGAGCGCTACACGGCGGGTTTCGAGGAGTACCGGGCCGTCTGCGAGGCCACGCCGTGGGAGGAGATCGAGCGGCAGTCGAGCGTCGGCCGGGCGGACATCCGGCAGGCAGCCAGGATCTACAGCGAGGCCGACCGCAGCATCCTACTCGTCCGACGACCGCTACCGCGGCATCGAGAACCTGCGCACCCTGGTCTTCATGAACCGCGCCGACATGCGCGAGCGCGGCATCGGCGCGCTCGCGGCGGCGGCCCAGGGTTCGTCCGGCGGATCGTGAGCCGGGCCCGGGCCGCGCCGGACCGGGGCGGGGGCCGGCCGGTGCCCTTGCCGTGTTGACCGCCCCCGGCAGGCAGTGCTGGAGTCGGCACGTGGACAGCATCCCCGCCAACCGGCGGCTCTGGAACCGGATCAGCAGCGCCTACCAGCACGAGCACGACCCGCAGATCGGCGCCGCACCCCGGCTGTGGGGCATGTACTCCGTCCCCGACGCGCAACTGCACGCCCTGGGCGACGTCACCGGCAAGCGCGTCCTCGAACTCGGCTGCGGCGCCGGCCAGTGGTCCAGGGCGCTCGCCGCCGAGGGCGCCGACGTGGTCGGGCTCGACCTGTCCGAGGCCCAACTCGCCGCAGCGGCCCGTGCGATGGGCGCGGCCCGCTACCCGCTGGTGCAGGGCGCCGCCGAACGGCTCCCCTTCGCCGCCGACAGCTTCGACCTGGTGTTCTGCGACTTCGGCGGGCTCAGCTGGGCGCCCCCGCACCTGGCCGTGCCGCAGGCCGCACGCGTCCTGCGCCGAGGCGGCCGCCTGGTGTTCAACGTCGCCAGCCCGTGGTTCGAAGCGTGCTACGACGAAGCCGCCGACCGCGTGACCACGACGCTGCAGAAGGACTACTTCGGGCTGAACGCCATCGCCGAGGACGACGGCGCGACCAGCTACCAGCTCACCTACGGCGACTGGGTCAGGGTCCTGCGCGGCGCGGGTCTCGTCATCGACGACCTCGTCGAACCGCGGCCCGGGCCCGGAACACCCAACGGCTACAACGAGACGGACCCGCCCGACTGGGCGCACCGCTGGCCGGCGGAGCTGCTCTGGGTGACCCGCAAACCGTAGTTTCCGCCGCACCGGGACGCGGAGGCGTCCCCTCGCCGGACGGGCCCCGGTGGACGACGACGCCCCGGCCGGGCGTCGAACTCCGGCCGGGGCGCCTGCCCGAAGGGGTCGCCGGTCACTCGATGTCGATGGTGAACGTGGACGTGGTGTTCTTGATGTCCTGCGCGTTGTCCCTCATGGTCAGGTTGCGGAACGTGACCTCGCCGACCGCCGGGCCCTGGCCGGCCTCGGGCATCTCGTTCGCCCACAGGCCGAAGCCGGACTTGGCGTCGTAGGCGTCACCGCTCTTGCGGGCGCCGCTGATGGAGATGTCGGTGAGGACCGTGTCCTTGATCGGGAACTGCGGCTGGCCCCCCACGTAGTTGGTCTGGAACATGATCCCGGAGTACGTCGGGTCGATGATGTCGACGTTGTTGATCCGGATGCCCTGGAAGACCTTCGAGGCGGAGAAGAGCCAGATGCCGGGGAAGGTCTGCGCGCCCCAGAAGTGTCCGCCGCAGCGTTCGATGGTGATGTTCTCCAGGGTCGTCGGCTCGGTGCCGAAGCCGTTCATCGGATAGCCGAAGTCCAGCGAGCTGACGGTGACTCCGGAGTAGACGAGGGTGTCGGCGATGCGGATGTTGCGGAAGGTGTTGTCGTACCCGCCGTAGACGGCGATGCCCGCGGCCCGCCAGGTGAGCAGCGACGTCAGGTTCTCGTAGACGTTGCTGTGCATGTCGGCGCCGCCCGCGTCGATGGCGGAGAAGAGCGCGAAGCTGTCGTCGCCGGTGGCGCGGGACTCGTTGTTGACCACGTGGGCGCCGGTGCTGCCGTTGGTCATGTTGACGGCGTCCGCGAAGGAATTGCGGATGCGGGAGTTCTCGATGGTGATGTCGTCGGTGTTCGCGCCCCAGTAGAGGCACACCATGTGCTCGTTCCAGATGTCGTCGATCGTGATGTCGGAAACGTTCTGGAAGTCGAAGACCTTGCCGGGGCCGTCGATGCGGCTGGTGTAGTTGCCGAAGTAGGCGAAGCCGCGGAAGGCGGAGCCCGCCGCCGCCTGCTCGGCGCGGAAGCCGACGTCGGTGTTCTGCTGGCCGGCCGGCGCGTGGAAGCGGGTGTACCAGGGGCCGGCGCCGACGACCTGCACGGACTTGCCGTACACCTGGAACTTGCTCGACGTCTGGTAGTCGCCGGGCGGCAGGTAGACGCCCTTGAGCTGTCCTGTGGTGTCCATCCGGACGCGGTCCAGGGCGTTCTGCACGTCCTGGTGGGTGACGCCGTCGGGCACGGTGTACGAGGCCGGGTCGGGGTTCGCCTGCGGCGCGACCTGCTCCAGGCTGACGAAGTCGATGGCGTAGCGGGAGGTGTTGGCCGCATCCTTCTGGAGCCGGATCCGGCTGCCGGCGGGCACGGTCTCGTCGAGCATCAGGTTCGCCTCGTCGTAGATGTGCCGCGCCGGGCCCGACCCGGGGTCGTTGCCCGGAGCGGCCTCGGCGCCGTAGAGCCAGGCGTACTTCGAGGTGAGGCTGATGGCCTTGTGAAAGGTGCCGTCGACGTAGACGTTCAGGGTGGCGTCGATGCCGCCGCCGCCCGGCGCGTCGGGGATGGAGAACCGCGTGACCAGGGTGTTCGTGCTGGCCCTGGTGGTGAACTCGACGGACTCGCCGGTCTGGTCGAGGGTCACCGCGCGCCGTCCGGACGCCTCGCCGGCGACGTCGCCGATGGTGCGGTTGGGGCCGACGACCTGCGCGCCGCCGGCGACGGCGCCGTCCTCGGCCTCGTACATGTCGTACGGCATGTCCGCGCCGCGGCCGACGAACAGCGACTCGGTGCTGGTGTTGTTCTCGCGCTTGACCGGCACCTCGTTGGCGTCGGCGGCGATCTCCACCGCGACGGTGTACGAGCCGTTGGCGGCCGTCCACGTGCCGAGGTCGACGGGGGCGGTGGTGGCGCCGGCGGCGATGGCGCCGTTGTGCGCGCCGTTCAGCGTGGTGACCGTACCGCCGGAGGAGTTGCGGAGCGTGAGGGTGACCGGGTGGCTGCCGCTCGCGGAGGCCTGGGTGCCCTGGTTCTTCAGCGCCACGGCGAAGCGGACGCTCTCCCCGCCGGTCGGGGAGCTGGGCGTCCGGGTCACCGAGGCGGCGACGAGGTCGCTGCTCTGCACGGGCGAGACGGTGAGCGCCGTGGGCGCGGTGTACTCGTTGTTGCCCTCGTCCTGTTCGACGACGGTGTCGTCGGGGTCGGCGACGGCGGAGAGTTCGTACTCGCCGGCGTCGTGCGCGCCGGTGTCCGCGGTCACGGTCTGCGTGGCGCCCGGGGCCAGCGCGCCGACGTCGGCGGTGCCGGCGGGCTCGCCGCCGACCAGGAAGCCGACGCCGGTGGCCGCCGCGGGCTCCTCGCCGGCGTTGTGCACGGTCGCGGAGAGCGCGACCGGGTCGGTCTCGTCTGGGTCGGCGGGGGTGTGGGTGATGCCGGTGACCTCCAGGTCGGGGTTGGGCGCGGCGGTGCCGAGGACCTGGAGTTCGCCGACCTGGCCCGCGGGGGCGCCGGTGTTGGCGGTGAACGACAGCCGGAGGGCGGCGACGCGGCCGCTCACGGGGACGGTGACGCTGTTGCCCGTGGCGGGGTCGAAGGCGTACTGCGCGCCGGCCTTGAGGGAGGTGAAGGAGTCGCCGTCCTGCTCGCGGCCGAGGACGGAGAAGGTCTGGGTGCGCGGGCCCCAGATCGCGTCCGGGTTGAGCTGGACGACGACGGCGCTGACGTCGGCGTTGGCGCCGAGTTCGACGGTGAGGGTGTTGGGGTAGCTGCCGCCCGCGCCCTCCCAGTAGGTGGCGCGGTCGCCGTCGTTGGCGTTGGCCGCCACGAAGCTGTGCACGGTGGAGGAGGCGGTGATCGGCTTGCCCGCGGCGAGGTCGGGGTCGGCGGCGGCCGCGGTCGCGGCGGCGGTGCCGGGGGCGGGCGCGGCGAGCGCCTCGGCGGCGGCGGTGGCGGCCGGGCGGGCCGCGGCGGTCACCTTGTTGCTGTCCGGCGACTGGTTGTCCGCGCCGTCGCGGGCACGGACGCGGTACGTGACGGACTCGCCGGGCGCCGGGGTGTCGACGTACGCGGTGGTGTCGGCGGCGACGCCGGTGCGCAGCACGCCGTCCGCGTAGACGTCGTAGCCGGAGACGTCGTCGGAGCCGTCGGCGGGCGGCTGCCAGTCGAGCTGGACGCGGCCGTCGGGCAGCGCGGTGCGGGTCAGGTCCCGGGGGGTGCCGGGCGGCTGGGTGTCGCCCTCGGCCGGGCCGTAGACCTCCAGCTCGGCCAGCCGGGCGCTGCCGGTGCCGGCGGTGAAGAGGACGCGTACGTGGCGGGTGACCGCGGTGTCGAACGACAGGGTCGCGCTGTGGTCGCCGGCGGCGCCGAAGGCGATGTCGCGGGCGGCGGTCAGGTCGGTGAACTCCCGGCCGTCCGTGCTGCCCTGGAGCTTGAGGTTCTGCACGCGCGCGGAGCCGCCCTCGGGCACCTTGAGCACGGCGCGGTCGATGCCGACGGAGGCGCCGAGGTCGGCCCGTAGCCACTGGTCGCGCTTGCTCTTCCGGCTCTGCCAGAAGCTGTCGCGGTCGCCGTCGCCGGCCCGGGCGGCGGTCTGGTCGCCGGTGTGGCTGCTGGCTTCGAGGGGGCGGCCGGCGGCGAGGTTGCGGTCGGTCCCGGCGGCAGTGTGCACGACGAGTTCGGCGAGCCGTGCCGGGCGGTCGGCGGTGGCGCCGGCGAACTGCACGCGCACGTACCGGGTCAGGGAGGCGGGGAAGCCGACGGTGACGGTGTTGTCGGCGGCGGGGCGGAACGCGCGGGCGCCCTCGGCGGACAGGGTGTGGAAGCTGGTGCCGTCGGCACTGCCCTGCACGGCGAGGGTCTGCTTGCGCGCGGCGGCGTCCGCGGGCAGCTTGAGCACGACCTCGTCGACCCGCGCTTGGCGGCCGAGGTCGGTCTGCACCCACTGCGGGCCCGTGCCCCGGCTCTGCCAGTACGTGTCCTGGTCGCCGTCCGTGACCTCCGCCGCCGCGTGCCGCGGCGCGGCGCTGCTGGCGGCGGCGGGCCGGCCGGCGGCGGCGTCGGAGCCGGCCGCCGCGACGGCGGGGAGCGCGGGCAGGCCGAAGAGCAGCAGTCCGGTGGCGACGGCGGCGACAGTGGGCCGATGTCTCGAGCGGTGCTTTCTCATGGGTCGTCCAACCTGTGTGAGTTGGCTAATTGCGCTGAGATATCGAAGAATTGCAGAACGATCATGGTAAGTCCACGGCCCGAACACCCGCGCTTCTCCGGCGTTCCCAGAGGTCGAGCCGACTTGCGTGCCCATGACAGACGACCAAGCGACCCCGGGCTTACGCAACTTGGCAGCTTGCGGACCCGCGCCACATCTGCGCCCCCTCGACCACGCGGGGTGGCCGCGCCGCACTCAACGCAAGCAACTTACATTTCTGGCCCACTTCTTGCGTAAAACGAGCGGTGCCCCCGGCGGGCAACTCCCGCCGGGGGCACCGCTGTCGCGGACAGCCGCCGCGGTCAGGACCGCAGGCGCACGGTCGCGGTGGGCAGCACGACCTGACCGGTGACGAACTCGCTCCACAGCCCGAACTCCAGCCGGTCGCCGGGCCGCGCGCCGGTCTCGACGAAGCCGACGGTACGGCCGCGGTGTTCGCGTGTCGCGCCGAACGAGAGCTGGAAGCGCGTGGTGCCCGCACGCTCCCCGGGCGGCACCGGACCGGGCGGCACGATCTCGTCGGCCGCCCACCGGTAGTCGCCGCGGTACGGGTCCCGTACCCGCTCGAAGGTCTGCTCGAGGATCGAGGCGGTGCCGGGAATGACCACCAGTACCCCGGGCGTGCCGTCGACGCGCGTGTTGACCACGGCCACGTCGTGCTCCGAGCCGTCCGGCCAGCTGCCGAGACCCTCGCCGACCAGGGAGCCGGGCGGACAGGCGGCCACGCCGTCCGCTTCGACCACGGCGCGGGCACAGGTCGGGAAGGACTCGGGACGGAAGCTGACGGAGCGGTCGAAGAGGAAGACGAAGCGGCGGGCGCCCGCGGGCACCTCCCCCTCGGCGGCGCGGCTGCGCCGGTCGAAGGCGACGGTCACGCTCCGCCCGGGGCCGCGGGTCGCGGTGACGTCCAGGGTGTCGACGTTGTCGGTGCCCTCCACGTCCGGTTCGTACGGGCGCTGCGGCCCGCCGGGCGCGGGGTCGGGCGGGGCCGCGGGTGAGGCGGCGTGCGCGGGCGGGGTCAGCGCTGCCGCGCCGGCGAGGACAGCGGCAAGGGCCGCGGCGAGACGTCTCAAGGGGTCCCCCTCAGGGAGCTCGGTGGGTCGTTCGCGGCCTGCATCGAAGCACCGGTCCCCGAAAGCGGGCATAAACGCGCCGCCCCGACCTTCCGCCGGCCGACCGCCGCGGACGCGTCAGGCCGCGGCAGCGGCCAGGCGGTGCGCGAGATCGGTCAGGTCGGCCTGCCGCAGCACCCGTTCGCCGAACCCCGGCAGGGGGACGTGCAGAATCTCGGTCCACCGGGCGGGTATCGCGTCCAGCCCGTGGTACGCGCCCGCGAGTCCGCCGGTGACCGCGGCGACGGTGTCCGTGTCGCCGCCCAGGTCGATCGCCGCGCGAACGGCGTCCTCGAAGCTCGCCGTGGTGCGCAGGGCCCAGACCGCCGACCCCAGGCAGGGCCAGACGGCGCCGTTGAACTCGGTTGCCCGGTCGGGATGCCAGTCGGCGGCGAGGACCGTCGCGTACCGCTCGCGGTGGTCGGGATGCACGTGGTCCAGAACCTCCGGGAGGGCGCCGAGGAGGTCGGCGCCGGCCATGCCGAGGCGGACGAGTTCGTGGAACACGGCGGTGCCCTCCCAGGCGGCGCGGTCGCCGTGTGTGAGGGCAGCGATGCGCCGGGCGGCATCCATCGTGGCCGACCGGCCGGCGCGGGCGAAGTGGACCGCGGACGTCGACGCCCTCATCAGGGAGCCGTTGCCGGCCGCTCGCCGGTTGACCTCGAAGTGGGTCGCGGCGGCCCGGTCCCACGGCATGCCGTTCGTCAGCACGTCCTCGGTCTGCAGGCCGATGTCCTTCGGGCCGGCCGCCGCCCACCGCTGGAAGCGGGCGAAGATGTCCGGCAAGTCCGGTCCGCCGCGCTCCAGTAGCGACTCCCCGACGAGAACGGCCATCTGCGTGTCGTCCGTTGCCTCCCCCGGATCCCAGCCGCCGCCCCCGCACATCTCGGCACCGCCCCCCGGCTCCGGGAACCGGGCGGTGAACGCACCCGCGGGACCGAACTCGAAGGGGGCTCCCAGCGCGTCGCCCACCGCCGAGCCGACGACCGTCGCGAGGGCCCGCTCCATGCGCTCCATCCGCGCAGGCTACCGGCGCCGCACGGCGGCCGCGCGGGCCTTTCCCCGTCCTGCCGGGCCGCGGGACGTTGTCAGCGGCCCGTGCCAGACTGCACACCGTGGGCGTCGCCCGAACGGGCGTCCGCTGCCGCAAGGGGGCGCGATGGGTCTGGAGATCGAGGGGCGGGCGTCGGACTCGCCGTACGTGTCGTACGTCTGGAGCAGCCGCAGCGACGGCGTCGACCGGATGACGGCGGTCGCGTCGACCGGCTGCGGCCTGGTGTTCTGGGAGTCGCCCGACGGGTTCTTCGCCTCGGTCGCGGGCCCCGAGTCGCGGGCGGGCACGGCGCCGGTGCCCGAGGAGTCCGCGTTCTTCGGCATCAGCTTCGCGCTGGGCACCTCGCTGACGCACCTGCCGGCGCCCCGGCTCGTCGACAACGGGGTGGACATACCCGACGCGACGCGCAGGTCGTTCTGGCTGAAGGGCTCCCACTGGCCGGTGCCGGGGCCGGACGACGCCGAGGCGCTCGCCGAGCGGCTGGTGCGCGCCGGGGTCCTCGTCCGCGACCCGCTCGTCGCCGACGTGATGCGCGGCGGCACGCCGGACGTCTCCGCGCGCACCGTGCAGCGGCGCTTCCAGGCCGCGACCGGGTTCACGCACGGCGCCGCCCGGCAGATCGAACGGGCGCGGCACGCCGCGGTCCTGCTCCGCGGGGGCGCGGCGGCCGGCGACGTCGTACACCGCCTCGGCTACTACGACGAGCCCCATCTGGCCCGCGCACTCACCCGCTTCATCGGCAGGACCGCCGGGCAGTTGCGGGACGAGCAGGGGTTCGCGGAGCCGCTGTCGCTTCTGTACAAGACCTGACGCGCGGCGGCGACTAACGTCCCCGACGGATTGCAGCACTTCCGCCGACACCCGCTTCAGGAGCACATCGTGAGAAAGATCATCGCCAGCCTGTTCATCTCCCTCGACGGCGTCGTGGAGGAGCCGGACCAGTGGCACATGTCCTACTTCGACGACGAGATGGGCGAGGCGGTGGGCGCGCTGATGTCCGACACCATGCTCTACGGCCGCACCACCTACGACGGCTTCGCGGAGGCGTGGCCGCAGCGGGAGGGGACCGACGACGAGGACGCCGGGTTCGCGAAGATCCTCGGCGACGCCCGCAAGATCGTGGTCACCCACCGCGACGCCGACTGGTCCTGGCGCAACACCGAGAAGCTCCAGGGCGACCTGGTCAGCGGCGTGACCGAGCTCAAGAAGGAGTCCGGGGGGTTCGTCTCCATCGGCGGCTCGATCTCCGTGATCCGCCAACTGCTCGAACACGGGCTGCTGGACGAGTTGCACCTGCTGGTCCACCCGATCGCGGTGCGCAGGGGCGAGCGGCTCTTCGACGAGGACGACACCAGGATCCCGCTGAAGCTGCTCTCCACGAAGGCGTTCGGCTCCGGCGTGCTGCACCTCGTCTACGGCCCGGCCGACTAGGGACTGCCCTTGTCCCGGCGGATCAGGGGCGTTCCGGTTCCTCGGCAGCGTCGGCGGCCGGGTCCTCGACCAGCGACTGCAGGGGCGGGCCCGCCACCGCGCAGTGCACGTGGCACGGCGGCTCCGGCGCCCCCGCCGCGGGCGCCTTCACCGAGCGGATCGTCAGCCAGGACAGCACGGCCCCGCCGGCGAGCAGCCCGGCGCAGATGAGCAGGGCGATGCGGAAGCCGTCGCCGAACGCCCCGGGGTTGCGGTAGTCGTCGCCGGAGAGCCCGGCGGCCAGCGGCAGCGCGGCGACGGCCAGCAGGCCGGCGGCGCGGGCCACCGCGTTGTTGACGCCGGAGGCGATGCCGGAGTGCCGGTCCGCCACCGCGCCGAGGACGGTGGCGGTGAGCGGGGCGACGGTCGTCGCCAGGCCGAAGCCGAAGAGCACGACGCCGGGCAGCACGTCCCGTACGTACGAGACGTCGTCGCCGGGGCCGCCGATGCGCAGCATCAGCAGCAGCCCGCCGGCGCAGATCGCCGGGCCGACGGTCATCGGGATGCGCGGCCCGATGCGCTCCGACAGCTTCCCGGACCGCTCCGAGAGCGCCAGCATGATGAGCGTCACCGGCAGCAGCGCGGAGCCCGCGGCGAGCGGCGAGTAGCCGGCGGAGATCTGCAGGTCCAGCACGAGGAAGAAGGTCACGCCGCCGAGGGCCGCGTAGACGACGAACGTCACCAGGTTCGCCGCGGTGAACTGGCGGGAGCCGAAGATCCCCGTGGGCAGCATCGGGTGGCTGCCGCGCCGCTGGACGACCACGAACGCCGCCAGCGCCGCCACCCCCGCGGCGCTGGTCGCGGCCAGCAGCACCGCGGAGACGCCCTTCTCCGGCGCGGCGATCAGGGCGTACGTCACGCCGGCCAGGCCCAGCGCGCCGAGCGCGGCGCCGGTCCAGTCGAAGCGCCCCGTGGCCGTCTCGTCGCGGCTCTCGGGCACGTGCCGGGCGGCGACGGCCACCACGACGGCGGCCAGCGGCACGTTGATGGCGAACACCCACCGCCAGCTCGCCGCGTCCACCAGCCAGCCGCCGAGCAGCGGGCCGAGCGCGCCGGCGATGCCGGCGAGGCCCGACCAGACGCCGATCGCGCGGGCCCGGTCCTCGGGCGCGAAGGACGCCTGGATGAGGGCGAGGGAGCCGGGCGTCAGCAGCGCGCCGCCGATGCCCTGGAGGGTGCGGGCGGCGATGAGGATGCCCACGTTCGGCGCCAGCGCGCACAGCAGCGACGCGACCGCGAACCACACCGTGCCGAAGACGAACAGCCGGCGGCGGCCGTAGCGGTCGCCGAGGGCGCCGCCGAGGAGGATGAGCGCGGCGAGGGTGAGGGTGTAGCCGTTGACGGTCCACTGCAGGCCGCCGAGGGAGGCGCCGAGGTCGTCGCCGATGGTGGGCAGCGCGACGTTGACGACGGTGGCGTCCAGGAAGGTGATGCCGGAGCCGATCACGACGGCGGTCAGCAGCCAGCGCCCGGCCGGCTCCGCGAGCCGCAGGGCCGCCGGTGCGCCGGCGGGCGGGTGGGATTCCGTCATACGCGCAGTCAATCGCACCGCGCGGCCGGGCGCACCGCACCGGGCGGTGCCCGCCGCCCGGCGCGTCGGGTAGCGTCCGGACGGTGAGCGAAGCCAGCGCCGAGGACAACCTCGGAGACGGACCGGCGGGCAGGCCGGCGGACAGGCCGGACGACGCGGCCGGGGACCGGCCGGACGACCGCCCCGGGGAGCTGCCCGCGAACACCTCCGGTTTCGAACGGGGCACGGACGGCCCCAAGGTGATCCTCGCGGGTGTCGACGGCTCGGAGACCTCCTGGCGCGCCGCCGCCTACGCCGCCGGCCTGGCCCGGCGGCAGGGCTCGCTGCTCGCGGTGGTGTACGTGCAGCCGACGCTCGCCGCCGCGGCGGCGCTCGGCGCCCCGGTGGCGGACGCCACGGCGGAGGTGGCGGAGGAGCTGGTCGCGGAGATCCGGCGGTCGGTGGAGCAGCTGCGCGGGATTTTCGACGTGCGCTGGGAGTTCCACACCCTGCACGGCGACGCGTACGGGGGCCTGGTGCAGGCGGCGCAGGAGCTGAAGGCGGACGCGGTGATCGTCGGGGCGTCGGAGCAGGCGGGGCACCGGTTCGTCGGCTCGGTGGCGGTACGGCTGGTCAAGGCGGGCCGCTGGCCGGTGACGGTGGTGCCGTAGCGCCTCGGGGCAGGCACCGTGCCGCGGGCCCGCCCGTGTCGCGCCCCGGGCGGGTGTGCGGCACGGTGGGTTCATGAGCGATCACACGTACCGCGTCACCGAGATCGTCGGCTCCTCCTCCGTCGGCGTCGACGACGCCGTCCGCAACGGCGTCGCCCGCGCCGCACAGACGCTGCGGAACCTCGACTGGTTCGAGGTCACACAGGTGCGCGGGCAGCTGGAGGACGGCGCCGTCGCGCACTGGCAGGTGGGCCTGAAGGTGGGCTTCCGGCTGGAGGACGCCGGCGGGGCCTGAAAGCCGCCGCGGCCGCGGTCACTTCAGCAGCCGGGACATCCTCCGGTCCGCCAGCGGCTTGCCGCCGGTCTGGCAGGTGGGGCAGTACTGGAGTGCCGAGTCGGCGAACGAGACCTCGCGGATCGTGTCGCCGCAGACCGGGCACTTCTCCCCGGCCCGCCCGTGCACCCGCAGCCCGCTCTTCTTCTCCGCCTTCAACCGCCCGGCGGCCACCCCGCGGGAGCGTTCCACGGCCCCGCGCAGGGTGTCGCCCACGGCCGCGTAGAGCACGGCGGTCTCCTCGTCGGTGAGGTTGGCGGCGAGCTTGTACGGGGACAGCTTCGCGACGTGCAGGATCTCGTCCGAGTACGCGTTGCCGATGCCCGCGATCGTCGACTGGTCGCGCAGCACACCCTTGATCTGCCGCCGCTCCCTCGCCAGCAGCTCGCCGAACGCCTCCGCCGTGAACGCCGCGTCCAGCGGGTCGGGCCCCAGCCTCGCGACGCCGGGCACCTCCTGCGGATCCCGTACGCAGTACACCGCGAGGCGCTTCTGCGTGCCCGCCTCGGTGAGGTCGAAGCCCGCGTCCTCCGGCTCGGCCAGCCGCACCCGCAGGGCCAGCGGCCCCTTGCCCGGGCGCGGCGGCGCCGCCGGCAGCTTGTCCTTCCACTGCAGCCAGCCGGCGCGGGCCAGGTGGATCACCAGGTGCAGCTCGTCGGCGACCGTGAGGTCCAGGAACTTGCCGTGCCGCCCGACGGCGGTGACCTCGGCGCCCTCCAGCGCCGTGACCGGCGGGTCGTACGTCTTGAGCACGCTGATCGCGACCGGCTGCACCCGGGCGATGTGCCGCCCCACCAGGTGCTCGGTCAGGAATCCGCTGAGCGCTTCGACTTCGGGAAGCTCGGGCATGTCCTCCAGTCTGCGGCATCCTGGAGCGATGTACGAGGAGAGGCCCGCGCTGCTCGGGGGTGCCGTCGTCTGGCGCCGCCGGGACGTCCGCCCGGGCCCGTACCGGGTGCTGCCGGACGGCGGCACGGACGTGATCCTCACGCCCCGCGGGCTCCTCGTCGCCGGCCCCGACACCCGGGCGCACGTCGGCACCGGGGAGGGGGGCGACACGTTCACCGGGCTGCGCTTCGCCCCCGGGCAGGGCCCGGCGGTGCTGGGCGCGCCGGCGCACGAGCTGCGCAACCTGCGGGTGCCGCTGGCGGACCTGTGGGGCGAGCGGCGGGCCCGGCTGGCGGCGGAGCGGGTGGCGGCGGCGGCCGATCCGGGCGCGGCGCTGGAGGCGCTGGCGCGGGCCCGGCTGGCGGACGCCGAGCCGCCGGAGCCGTACGTGCCGGCGGTCGTCGCGGCGCTGGCCGCGGGGCGGCCGGTGGCGGAGGTCGCGGGGGCGGTGGGGCTCGGCGAGCGGCAGCTGCACCGGCGCAGCCTGGCGGTGTTCGGGTACGGACCGAAGACGCTGGCCCGGGTGCTGCGGATGAACCGCGCGCTGGCGCTGGCCCGGGCGGGCACGCCGCCGGCCGTGGTGGCGGCGCTGGCGGGGTACGCGGACCAGGCGCACCTGGCGCGCGAGATGCGGGCGCTGGCCGGGGTGCCGCTGACGGCGCTGCTGTAGCGGCAGCCCGGCCACGGCACCCGTACCCGGCCCCGGAGACGGACCCGCGGCGGGCCCCGGCCGTCAGCCGAGCGGGGCGAAGAGGTCCACGCCGTTGCCGTCCGGGTCGTGCACCTGGGCGTAGCGCTGGCCCCACTCCGCGTCCCAGGGGGCCATGGCGCCCTTGTACCCCGCCTCGGTGAGCATCGCGTACGTCGCGTCCACGTCGGCGGGGCCCTCGCAGCGGAAGGCGAGGCCGATGCGCCCCTCCCCGGTCGGCGGCTCGAAGTCGGGCGCGAAGGACTTGATGGCCTCCTCCGCGTCCCACATCAGCCGCAGCCCGCCGGGCAGCGGCGCCTCGACGTGCGGCTGCCCGTCGGCGTCGGCGGGGATGTCGAGGCCGAGCAGGCGGTAGAAGGCGAGGGTGGCGGCCATGTCGGCGGTCACCATTCCGATGGCGTCGAATCGTGCGGTCATACCCCCGACCCTAGGAACCCGCGGGCGGCGCGTCTTGAACGAATCGGACGCGCCTCACCCGGCCGGCGCAGCAGCGGCCGCGGCCGTCGCCGGGAACGGGTTCGGCAGCCCGTAGTCCTCGCTCAGCAGGTCCTGGTCGGCGGCGGCGCCCGCGACCGTGCCCGCGGCGGCCGCCGCGACGACCGCGGCCACCGGCATCGGGACGGTCGCGCGGTGCGCCATGTCCCCGGCCGCGTACACCCCGGGGACGCTGGTACGCCCGAACTCGTCGACCTCCACGAGGCCGTCCGGCAGCAGCGCGCAGCCCAGCTTCTCCGGCAGCCCGGAGCGCTCGCGCAGCACGCCGCCCGCGAACAGCGCGTCCCGCGGCAGCGGCTCGCCCCCCTCGAAGCAGATCCGCTCCAGCCGCGTCCCGGCGCCCTCCAGCCGGGCGACGGGCTCGCAGCGCACCGCGACGCCGTGCGCGGCGAGCACATCGCGCTGCCCGTCGGGCAGCGGCGCGGCGCCGGTGGCCAGGGCCACGTCCGGGGTGAAGTTGAGGAGGTGCAGGGCGAGGCGTACGTGCCCGGGCCCGGCGCCGAGGACGGCGACGCGGCGGCCGGAGACCTCGAAGCCGTGGCAGTACGGGCAGTGCAGCACCGACCTGCCCCACAGCGGGGCGAGCCCGGGGACGTCGGGCAGCTCGTCGACGACGCCGGTGGCCAGCAGCAGCCGGCGCCCGTCTGTGGCCGCGCCGCCGGCCTGCGTCACCCGGTACGCCCCCTCGGCCGTGCGCCGCACGTCGGCCACCGCGGCGTACCGGACCTCGACCTCGGGGTACGCGGCGAGGTCGGCGCGGGCGACGCGGCGCAGCTCGGCGGGCGTGGTGCCGTCCCGGGTGAGGAAGTTGTGCACGGCGGCGGCGGGTGCGTTGCGGCCCTCGCCGGCGTCGAGCACGAGGGTGCGGCGCCGCGAGCGGCCCAGGGTGAGGGCGGCGGCAAGCCCGGCGGCCCCGCCGCCCACGATGATCACGTCGTACATGGATGTCCTCCCTTGACTCCGCGACCACTCTGCAAGTTAATGTCAACATGAAGTCAAGCGAGTCCATGTCGATCGGCGAGCTGGCCGGGCGCTTCGGCCTCGCCGCCCACGTGCTGCGGCACTGGGAGGCCATGGGCCTGCTCAGCCCTGCCGAGCGCGTCAACGGCCGCCGCCGCTACACCTCCGACCATGTCTCCCGGGTCGCCATGATCATCGGCGGCAAGCGCGGCGGGCTCAGCCTGGAGCAGCTGCGCGAGCTGTTCGCCGCGCAGGGCCCCGGCGACCGGCACACGCTGCTGGAGCGGCACCGGGCGGAGCTGCACGAGCGGATGCGGGAGATCGAGCGGTCGGCGGCGATGATCGACCACGCGCTGGAGTGCGAGGCGCACGACTTCACCCGCTGCCCCCACTTCCAGACCCTCGTGCGCCGGCTCGCGGACGGCGGGACCCTGTCCCCCGGCCCCGCCGGCGCCGGCCCGTCCGCCGGTGCGGGGGCGCAGGACCCGCACGTCCGGGGCGGCCCGTACGGAACAGTTATCCGATAGCGTGCCCGTCCCGGCACCACCACGCACCGCCACCGCACCACCGCCGCACCGCACCACCGCCGCACCGCCCCGCACCGCCACCGCACCGCCCGCCGCCCGAGGTGTCCCCACCGAGGACCACGGGCAGCACCCTGAGGTCGCCCGCAATTCGCCCAAGAGGGAGCGAGAAGCATGGGAGCCCAACCCGTCACCGCGGGGGTCCTGAGGGAGCGCGCGCCGGACGAGCGCCGCGTCGCCCTCACCCCCGAAGTCGTCACCCGTGTGCGCCGGACGGGTGTCGACGTCCTCGTCGAGACCGGCGCGGGCGCGAGCGCCTGGTTCACCGACGCCGACTACGCGGCCGCGGAGGCCGAGGTCATCGGCGCGGACGAGCTGATCCGCCGCGCCGACGTCGTGCTCTGCGTCGCACCGCCCGACCGCGAGACCGCCGCCGCGCTGCGCTCCGGCCAGACGCTCGTCGGCATGCTCGACCCGCTCCGCCAGGCCCCCCTCATCCGCGAGCTGGCCGCCCGGGGGGTGACAGTCGTCAGCCTCGACCTGCTGCCCCGCACGCTCAGCCGGGCCCAGACGATGGACGCCCTGACCTCCCAGGCCAACGTCGCGGGATACAAGGCGGTGCTGCTCGCCGCCGACAACTACGACCGGTACTTTCCGATGCTGACGACGGCGGCGGGCACCTCGAAGCCCGCCGCCGTCCTCGTGCTCGGCGCGGGCGTCGCCGGGCTGCAGGCCATCGCCACCGCCCGCCGGCTCGGCGCGATCGTCACCGCGTACGACGTCCGGCCGGCGGCGCAGGGCGAGATCGAGTCGCTGGGCGCGAAGTTCCTGGAGCTGGAAGGCGTGGCCTCCGCGGCCGGCGAGGGCGGCTACGCGCGCGTGCTCACCGACGAGGAGCAGCAGGCGCAGCTCGACGCGCTGACGGCGGCGGTGCCCCGCTTCGACGTGGTGATCACCACCGCCCGGGTGCCGGGCCGCAAGCCGCCGCTGATGGTCACCGCCGCCGCGCTGGAGCAGATGCGCCCCGGCTCGGTGGTGGTGGACATGGCCGCCAGCGAGCTCGGCGGCAACGTGGAGCTGTCCGAGCCGGACAAGACCGCGGTGCTCGAAGGCGGCGTGACCCTGATCGGCGCCGGGAACCTGCCGTCGGTGATGGCGACGGCCGCCTCCACCGCGTACGCACGCAACATCAGCGCGCTGCTGGCGCACCTGGTGGCCGACGAGGCGGTGCACATCGACCTCGACGACGACATCCAGGCCGGTGTGGTCGTCGCGCACGGCGGCGAGGTCGTCAGCGCCGCGGTCGCCCCGCAGAACGGAGAGAACCGGTGAACCTCGATCTGCTCACCGCCGTCACGATCTTCGTGCTCAGCGTGCTGGTCGGCTTCGAAGTGATCAGCAAGGTGCCGGCGACGCTGCACACGCCGCTGATGTCCGGCGCCAACTCCATCCACGGGATCGTGCTGATCGGCGCGATGCTGGTGACGTCGCTGGCCGACGAGCCGCTGGAGTACGCGCTGGCGTTCGTGGCCGTCGCCTTCGGCGCGATGAACGTCGTCGGCGGGTACGTCGTCACGGACCGGATGCTGCACATGTTCCGCGCCCGGCCGGTGCCGGGCGGCGCCCGGGGAGGTGCGGCGAAGTGAGCGACCTGGAGACCGCCGTACGGTACGTCCTGCTGGCCGCCGCCGCGTGCTTCGTCCTGGGCCTGCGGCTGATGAACTCCCCCGCCACGGCCCGCCGCGGCAACACCCTGTCGGCCGCCGCCATGGCCGTGGCGGTCGCGGCCACCGCGGTGCTGCTGGCCGAGCGCGGCGACATCACCGCGACCGGCTGGCTGGTGCTGCTGTCCGCGACCGTCGTCGGCTCCGGCGCGGGGCTCTATCTGGCCCGTACCGTCGAGATGACGGCGATGCCGCAGCTGGTGAGCCTGTTCAACGCGGTCGGCGGCGGCGCGGCCGCGCTGCTGGCCATCGTCGAGGTGCTCCAGCACGCGCACCCGGAGGACCTCGGCGCGCGCACCACCGTGCCCGGCGGCATCGACATCCTCGTCGGCGCCATCACCTTCTCCGGCTCGCTGATCGCCGCCGGGAAGCTGCAGGGCCTGATCCCGGGCAAGCCGATCGTCCTGCCGGGCACCCGGGCGCTGAACGGCGCGCTCGCCGTGGTCTTCGCCGGCTCCGGCGTCTGGCTCGTGGTGGACCCGGGCAGCATCGCGGCGCTGACGCTGCTGACCCTCGCGGGGCTGGCCTTCGGCGTCACCATGGTGCTGCCGATCGGCGGTGCGGACATGCCCGTCGTCATCTCGCTGCTCAACGCCTTCACCGGCACGGCGGTCGGCATGGCCGGCTTCGTGCTGAACGAGCCGGCGCTGATCATCGCGGGCGCGCTCGTCGGCGCGTCGGGCACGATCCTGACCAAGCTGATGGCAGACGCCATGAACCGCTCGATTCCGGCCATTATCGTCGGCGGCTTCGGCACCGGCGACGACGGTGCCGCCCAGGACACGGACGGGGACGTGCAGGTGCGCCCGGTCTCCGTGGACGACGTGGCGATCCAGCTCGCGTACGCGGGCAAGGTCGTCATCGTGCCGGGGTACGGGCTGGCGGCCGCGCAGGCGCAGCACGAGCTGGGCGACCTGGCGGACCTGCTGGAGGAGCACGGGGTGGAGGTCACGTACGCGATCCACCCGGTGGCGGGCCGGATGCCGGGGCACATGAACGTGCTGCTGGCCGAGGCGAACGTGCCGTATCCGCAGCTCAAGGAGATGGAGGAGGCGAACCCCGAGTTCCCGCAGGCGGACGTGGCGCTGGTGATCGGCGCCAACGACGTCACGAACCCGGCCGCGCGGCGGCCGGGCAACGCGATCTCCGGCATGCCGATCCTGGACGTGGACCGGGCCAAGAGCGTGGTGGTGATCAAGCGGTCGATGGGCCACGGGTACGCGGGCATCGACAACGAGCTGTACACCGCGGAGAACACCGGGATGTTCTTCACCGACGCGAAGAAGGGCCTCGCCGATCTGAAGACGGCGGTCCGGACGTTCGTCGGCTAGTCCCGGAGGTGCGGGGCCAGGCCCGGCCGGATCAGTCGATGCCGCGCAGGATGTGCAGCTCGGCGGTGTCGGCCGGGTCGTCCTCGTACCCCGCGAGCCGGATGGGGGCCGAGCGCGCCCACACGTCCAGGCTGGTCAGCGACTCCTCGCCCGCTCCCGTGCGCGGCTGCGTCCGTGGGGCGGGCTGGGTGCCCTGTTCCGGTGCGGCTTCGGTGGTCAAGGTGCTCTCCTCCGGGTCATGTGAACTGGTCAGCCCTGCCTGGGCGGCGGGTGTCGGCGGCGGATACCCCGGGCTGTTCGGGTGTGCAGTTCGGACGCGGTGGCGCCGGTCTGGTCTCGCGGACGGTCCGAGGGTTTCGGCCCTTCCCCGTGACCGGGGGTGTCCGTTTCCCCAGAGTAACGACTGGAGGCCGGGGACGCCCGGCGTTATCCGGTCGCACGGATCGATTCTAGAATCAGCACAAATAATCAAATAAGAGTTATTACCCTGACGAAGGGACACCATGGTCGCCAGTCGCACAGCCCGCCTTCTGCGTACTCCGGCGGCCCTGCCGGCGGCGCTCCTCCTGCTGCCGCTGCTGCTCACGGGCGGGTGCACCACGGACGACGAGCGCAAGCCTGGAGAAGGGGTGGAGGGCGGCTCGCCGTTCACCGGACTGGCGGGACGCAGCGGCCCCGTCCTGGGCGTGAAGATCGACAACGCCGCGCCCGCACGTCCGCAGACGGGCCTGGAGCGCGCGGACATCGTCTACGTCGAACGGGTGGAAGGCGGGCTCAGCCGGCTGCTCGCGGTGTACGCCTCGCACCGGCCGGGGCAGGTCGGCCCGGTGCGCAGCGCCCGCGAGTCAGACCTCGAACTGCTGGAGCAGTTCGACGGGCCCGCGCTCGCCTTCTCCGGGGCGCAGTCCAAGCTGCTCCCGCTCATCGACGAGGCGCCCCTGTTCCCCGTGTCGCCGAGCGACGCGGGGAACGCCTATCGCCGCGACCCCGCGAAGCCCGCGCCGCACAACCTCTTCGTACGGCCGGAGCAGGCGCTGGCCGCGGCGCCCGACGCGGGCCCCGCGCGGGACATCGGCTTCCGCTTCGGCGCGGCGCCCGGGGGCGGCGAGGCCACCGCCGAGCGGACGGTGCGCTACCCGGCCGCGAGCTTCGGCTTCGCCTGGGACGCGGACGAGAAGCGCTGGCTGGTCTCGTTCGACGGCAGCCCGGCCGCCACCGCGGAGGGCGAGCGGCTGTCCGCGGCCACCGTCGTGGTCCAGCACGTGAAGATCCGCGACTCCGACTTCGACGACAGCTCGGGCAACCCCTCCCCCTTCACCGAGACCGTCGGCTCGGGCAAGGCGGAGGTGCTGCGCGGCGGCAGGTCGTATCCGGCGAAGTGGGAACGTGGATCGGCCGACGAGGGCACGGAGTTCACCGACCCGGACGGCGAGCGGCTGCGCTTCGCCCGCGGCCCGGTCTGGGTCGTCTTCACGGAGTGACGCAAAGCACACCCCCGTTGGCGCGGAGGGGTTCCCGCCGCCGCTAATATTCTTTGAGTACGAAACCGTTTCGTTCCGCTGACTGGGGAGGGGGCCCGATGGTCATGCAGGACACCAGCGCCACCGGGCGCCGGAGCCGGCTGAGCGCCGAGCGCGAGCACGAGCTGTTCGAGGCCGTGCTCGACCATCTGCGCGAAGTCGGCTACGAGGCCCTCACCATGGACGCGGTCGCGGCTCGTACGCGGTCGAGCAAGGCCACCCTCTACCGCCAGTGGCAGTCCAAGCCGCACTTGGTCGCCACGGCGCTCCGGCACAGCAAGCCGGTGAGGACGGCCGGGATCGACACCGGCACGCTGCGCGGCGACCTCGTGCAGTTCGCCGAAGGCGTGTGCAAGAGCGCGGAGAAGGACTCGGCCCTCCTGCGCGCGGTCGCCTTCGCCCAGCAGTCCAACGAGGAACTGCAGCAGGCCATGTGGCAGCTCATGGTCGAACCGGAGCTGGCCGCCTTCCACGACCTGATCGACCGCGCTGTCGGGCGCGGCGAGCTGACCGCGGGAATCCCCGCCGCGGAGTTCGTCCCGCACATGATGCTGGGCGCCGTGCTGGCCCGGCCCCTCATCGACAACGCGCCGGTCACCAGCGAATACCTTGTCCGCTATGTCGACGCAGTGATTCTCCCCGCTCTGCATTTGAACTGACCAGTCGTTCTTTACCACAACGGAATACGGCTCCACCTGGCGTACGCCGCTCTCGTCGTCGGGCTGGTTCAACACAACCCACCGTCGAGATCAGGAGAAACCTGCTCGTGGCCACCTTCCTATACAAACTCGGCCGGCTGGCCTTCCGGAGGCGCCGCATCACGGCGCTGATATGGCTGCTGCTCTTCGGCCTCGCCGGGTTCGGCGCGTCCTCCGCGGGCACCGCGCCCGAGGATGACTTCGCGCTGCCCGGTACCGAGGCACAGCAGGCGTTCGACCTTCTCGAGGAGCGCTTCCCGGGCCAGTCCGCCGACGGCGCGACGGCCCGTATCGTCTTCGAGGCACCCGACGGCCAGAAGATCACCGCCGCCGACAGCCGGGAGGCGGTCGACGGCGTGCTCGACGGCATCGCCGGCAACCAGGTGGAGCAGGTCAGCGACCCGTTCGCGGACAACGCGGGCGTCAGCGAGGACGGCTCCACGGCTTACGCGGTCGTCGACTACAAGGTCACGTCCATGGAGCTGGAGGACGAGACCCGCGATGCCATCACCGACGTGGTGGACAAGGAGCGCGAGGACGGCCTGAACATCCAGGCCGGCGGTGACGCGCTGATGGTCGAGCCCGACATGGGCAACGGCGAGATCATCGGTGTCGGCATCGCGCTGGTCGTGCTCGTGATCACCTTCGGTTCGCTGGTCGCGGCGGGGCTGCCGATCATCACCGCGCTCATCGGCGTCGGCATCGGCATCGCCTCGATCACCGCGCTGGCGAACGTGCTCGACCTGTCCGCCACCACCTCCACGCTGGCGATGATGATCGGCCTGGCGGTCGGCATCGACTACGCCCTGTTCATCGCCTCCCGCTACCGGGCGGAGCTGACGGAGGGCCACTCCCGCGAGGAGGCGGCGGGCCGCGCCGTGGGCACGGCCGGCTCGGCGGTGGTCTTCGCCGGCCTCACCGTGATCATCGCGCTGGCGGGCCTGGCGGTCGTCAACATCCCGATCCTGACGAAGATGGGCATGGCCGCGGCCGGCACGGTCGCGCTAGCGGTGCTCATCGCGCTCACGCTGGTCCCGGCCGCGCTCGGCATCGTGGGCAAGCGGATCTACGGCCGCAAGGTGCGCAAGGCCAACCCGGAGACGGGCGCCCCGAAGGCGTCCGACCACGACGCCAAGCCGAACATGGGCACCCGCTGGGCCCGCCAGGTGCTCAAGCGCCCGGTCCTGGTGCTGGGCGCCGCGATCATCGGGCTCGGCGCGCTGGCCGCGCCGGTGGCCAGCATGGAGCTGGGCCTGCCCGACGAGGGCAGCAGCCCCACGGACACCACGCAGCGCAAGGCGTACGACATGCTGTCCGAGGCGTTCGGTCCGGGCTTCAACGGCCCGGTCACCGGCGTCATCGACGCCACCGAGGCGGAGAACCCGCAGCAGGCCGCCGACGAGGCCGTCGCACGGATCTCCGACGTGGACGGCGTCGTCTCGGTCACCCCCGCCGGGTTCAACGAGGCCGGGGACACCGCGACCGTCATGGTCACCCCGGCCAGCGGGCCGAGCGACACCGACACCGAGAAGGTCGTCCGCGAGATCCGCGACCTGTCGTCGAGCCTCCAGGACGAGACCGGCGCGGACCTGTACCTCACGGGCAGCACCGCGGTGAACATCGACTTCTCCAAGGTGCTCGACGACGCGCTGGTGCCGTACCTGGCACTGGTCGTCGGCCTGGCGTTCGTCCTGCTGATGCTGGTGTTCCGCTCCCTGCTGGTCCCGCTGAAGGCCGCACTGGGCTTCCTGTTCTCCGTGCTGGCCGCGCTCGGCGCCGTCGTCGCGGTGTTCCAGTGGGGCTGGCTGGCCGGGGTCTTCGGGATCGAGGAGACCGGTCCGATCATGTCGATGATGCCGATCTTCCTGATCGGCGTGGTCTTCGGCCTGGCGATGGACTACGAGGTCTTCCTCGTCAGCCGGATGCGCGAGGCGTACGTCCACGGGGAGTCGGCAGGCGACGCCGTGGTCACCGGCTTCCGGTACGGCGCCCGGGTGGTCACCGCGGCCGCGATCATCATGATCAGCGTCTTCGCCGGCTTCATCGGCGCGGGCGACGACATGGTGAAGATGATGGGCTTCGGCCTGGCGGTGGCGGTCCTCTTCGACGCCTTCCTGGTCCGGATGACCATGGTCCCGGCGGTCCTCGCCCTGATCGGCAAGTCCGCCTGGTGGCTGCCGAAGTGGCTGGACAGGATCCTGCCGAACGTCGACGTGGAGGGCGAGAAGCTGTACCGGCAGCTCCATGCGGAGCCGGTGCCGCCGCCGACCGCGGGCGAGGAGCGGGAGCCCCAGCCCACCGGGGTGCGCTGAGGCACGTCCCGCGGTGCGATGGGCACCGCGGGAGGCAATCACCACCCGACCGGGGCCCGGTGGCGTTCGCGCCACCGGGCCCCGGTGCGTTGCCCCGCCGCGTCGCGCATCGGCACCCAGTACCGCGCAGTACAACCGCACTACCGCTCAACACCGCCCGCTGCGCCAAGCCTTGACGTTCATCCGATGAATCTCTACGTTCCTCCCTCAGCAAGCGCTTGAGTCTGACAGAACCCCCACAGACATCGGATGGATCAAGGTCCTTGAGGGAGAGTGGGATGAACGGGTTTGCACGACGGCACATGCTGGCGATCGGCGCCGGAGCCGCGGCGGGCTCCACGCTGGGCCTGGCGCCCGGCGCCGCCGGCGCGGCGGTACCGGGCCCGGCCGGGACGGCGGACGAGAGCGCGGCGGCGGACGACTGGGGCCGGGTCCCCGACCCCGTACCGGTGCCGCTGACCGACCTCTTCGACAACGACGGCATCGACACCGACGGCGCCCGCGGCGGCGACTTCGACGGCAGCGGCTACACCTACCCCGGCGAGGAACTGCCCGCGGGCCCGATCGAGGTCGACGGCTTCCCGTTCGACTTCCCCGGCGCGGGCGCCGGAGCCGCCAACAACATCGTCGCCGAGGGGCAGCGCGTCGAACTGCCCCCGGGCCACTACCTGAGCGTGCTCTTCCTCGCCTCCTCCTCGTACGGGACAGCCTCCGGCGAGGCCACCGTGCACTACGCCGACGGCAGCACCGCCGCCGCGGGCCTGTCCGCCCCCGACTGGTACTCCGGCGGCGGCTCGCTCACCGCCCCGTACCGCTACGGCCCCGACGGCGCCAAGGACGACCACCAGGTCTCGATCGCCGTCGTCGAACTCGGCCTCGACCCGGTGCGCGAGGCCGTCGCGCTCACCCTGCCGGCCATCGGCCCGGCCGAGCCGGACAAGGCCGCCCTGCACGTCTTCGCGCTCTCCCTGCAGCCCGTCGCCGAGGGGCGCGCCGTCGCGCTGCGCAACGTCCGTTCGACCACCACCTCGCTGGAGCGCTCCGGCGCGCAGTCCGTCGAGGCGACGCTGATCAACGCCGGCGCCGTGTGGATCGCCGCCCGCGACGGCCTGTCGGTCACCGTCGACGCCGAGGGCGCCCGCACCGTCGCGCCCGTCTCCGTGCCGCGCCTCGGCCCGGGCGAGCAGACCCGCGTCGCCGTCGGCATCCGCAACCGCGCGGGCGTGGCGCCGGGCACCGTCCAGGAGGGCCGCGTCGTCGCCGCCGGCCGGGGCGGCACCGCCGCCGAGGCCACCCGGCCGCTGACCCTCGGGGTGCCCGACTTCGAGCCGACCGACGCCTCGCTGAGCAGCCACCAGGCGCCGTACTGGTTCAACGACGCCAAGTTCGGCATCTTCATCCACTGGGGCGTGTACTCGGTGCCCGCCTGGGCGCCGGTCGGCAAGCAGTACGCGGAGTGGTACTGGCAGCAGATGAACGACCCGGACAACCCGACGCACGCGCACCACCGGGAGGTGTACGGCGAGGACTTCGCGTACGACGACTTCATCCCGATGTTCCGGGCCGAGCGCTTCGACCCGCGGGCCTGGGTCGAGCTGTTCCGGGACGCGGGCGCGCAGTACCACGTGCTCACCTCCAAGCACCACGAGGGCTTCGCCCTGTGGGACACCAAGCTCTCCACCCGCAACTCGGTAGCGATGGGCCCGCGCAGAGACCTGGTCCGGGAGCTGTTCGACGCCTCCCGCAGGTACACCCCGGACCTGCACTGCGGGCTGTACTTCTCGATGCCGGAGTGGTTCAACCCGGACAACCCCTGGTACGGCCACGCGCCGCGCAACCCGTACACGCTGGAGCCCGTGCCGTACACCGGTTACACCTCGGGCCAGGACTACGTCCGCGACTACCAGGCCGCGCAGATGCTGGAGCTGATCCACGACTACGGCACCGAGATCATGTGGTGCGACATCGGCGGGGACAACGACAGCCACCGGGTGCTCGCCGAGTTCTACAACCACGCCAAGAACCGCCCCCGGCCGATCGAGGTGGTGGTGAACAACCGCTCCGGCATCGGCCCGCACGACTTCACCACGCCCGAGTACGAGGTCTACGAGAACACCGTCGTCGCCAAGTGGGAGGCCAGCCGCGGCCTCGACCCGCGGTCCTACGGCTACAACGCAGAGACCCCCGACGACGCGTACATGTCGACCGAGGAGGTCGTGCACAGCCTCGTCGACATCGTCAGCAAGAACGGCAACTTCCTCCTCGACATCGGCCCGCGGGCAGACGGCACCATCCCGGAGATCATGGAGCGGCGGCTGCGCGAGACCGGCGAGTGGCTGCGCGTCAACGGCGAGGCGATCTACGGCACCACCTACTGGTCCCGGATGGCGCAGCTCGGCGAGGACCTGCGGTTCACCATGAAGCGCGACGCCTTCTACATCCACTCGCTCGCCGCACCCTCCTCCCGGCTGGTCGTCGAGGCCCCGGTGCCCGTCAGGTCCGGCGACAGGATCACCATGCTGGGTTACGGCGGCCGCCCGCTGAACTGGGACGTCGAGGGCGGCGCGCTGGTCGTCGAGGTGCCCGCGGCGGCCCGCAGGGCCGGCAGACACGCCTGGGTCTTCAAGGTGAGCACCCGCCCCTCTTCCTGAAAGGCACCTCATGCGTCATCGTGCTCCACTGTCATCGAACGGCCTCGACGGAGAGGACGCACCATGGCAGGGCTCTGGAGCACCGACGGCGTACTGCGCCGCAAGCCCATCGAGCAGATCGGGGCGACCGAGGGCGAGAGCGGCGAGCAGCTCACCCGGGTCCTCGGGTTGTGGCAGCTCACGGCGATCGGCGTCGGCGGCATCATCGGCGCGGGCATCTTCGCGCTGGCCGGCGCGGTCGCCAACGGCACGGCGGGCCCCGCCGTGCTCGTCTCCTTCCTCATCGCGGGGGTGGCGAGCGCGGCGGCGGCCCTGTCGTACGCGGAGTTCGCCGGCCTGATCCCGAAGGCAGGCTCGGCGTACACGTACGGCTACGCGGTCCTCGGCGAACTCGCCGGGTGGTTCATCGGCTGGGATCTGCTGCTGGAGTACACCGCGATCGTCGCGGTGGTGGCGATCGGCATCTCCGGCTACTTCTCGTTCCTGATGGAGAACATGGGCGCCGACCTGCCGGCGTGGATGCTCGGCGCCCCGGGCACCGGCGAGGGGCACAAGGTCGACCTGTTCGCGGTCGTGCTGTGCCTGCTGGTGGCGTACCTGCTGACCCTCGGGATCAAGAACGCGGCGCGCTTCGAGACCGTCGTGGTGATCCTGAAGGTCGTGGTCGTGCTCGTCGTCATCGCGGTCGGCGTCTTCCACATCGACACCGCCAACTACAACCCGTTCTTCCCCTACGGCGTCGGCGGCGCGTTCACCGGCGCGGCGACCGTGTTCTTCGCGGTCTTCGGCTACGACGCGATGTCGACGGCGGCCGAGGAGTCGAAGGAGTCGCAGCGGCACATGCCGAAGGCGATCCTCTACTCGCTGGCGATCTCGATGCTGCTGTACGTGGCCGCGACCCTGGTGCTGACGGGGATGCAGAACTACAAGGGCATCGACCCGGAGAGCGGCTTCTCCACGGCGTTCGAGTCGGTGGGTCTCGGCTGGCTGGCGAACCTGATCGCGGTGGGGGCGATCATCGGCATCCTCACGGTGATGTTCACCTTCATGCTGGGCGTCACCCGCGTCTGGTTCTCGATGAGCCGCGACGGACTGCTGCCCAAGTGGTTCGCCAAGACCCACCGGACGCGGCACGTGCCGACGCGGGTGACGTGGATCGTGGGCGCCGGCTCGGCGCTGATCGCGGGTTTCCTGAAGATCGGGGAGGCCGCGGAGCTGACCAACATCGGGATCCTGCTGGCGTTCGTGGTCGTGTGCGTCGCGGTGATCGTGCTGCGCTACCGGCAGCCGGACCTGCCGCGGACGTTCCGCTGCCCGGGGATGCCGGTCGTGCCGCTGATAGGGGTCGGCTTCTCGATCTGGCTGGTGACGTTCCTGAAGTGGGAGACGTGGCTGCGGTTCGGCGTGTGGTTCGCGGTCGGGATGATCGTGTACTTCACGTACTCCTACCGCCGCAGCGGGCTGGCCGGCGCGCAGCCGGCGGTGCCGGGCGCCCCCGGCCCGGACAAGCGCGAGGATCCGCGCGGCTGACCCCGGCGGGCGGGCCCCGTGCCGGCCGCGGACACCGGGCCGGTACGGGGCGCTCCGCGGGCGCTGAGACGCGACTGTGACCGCGCGCGGACCGGGGCTCAACTCGGGGGTGCTTTCCTGAGGATGGGCGATGAGTTTCCGGCACCCGCCGGGTCTCACCTTCCAGACGGCACACACCGCCACCGGCGGCCCGGCAGGGCCGCCGCCTCCCGACCGAGAGGTGTCCGATGTGCTCCCACCGGCCCGAGTGCCCCGCCGCCGACCGCCCTGACCGCGACGCCGCACAGACCGTGGCCTTCCACCCCGAGCAGGGCTGGAGCCTGTTGTGCAACGGGACGATCGTCTTCGACGACACCGGTGAGCTGCTGCCGACCGGCGCCGTCGTCGCGCCGCGGCGCGAGGTACGCCCCGGGCTGCTGGCCACCGCGGCCTGAGCCCCACCCGGTCCCGCGTACACCTGTCTGCGTGCGCCCTGCCTGCGTACGCCCGGACAGCAGCCCCCCGCCGCCCGAAGGCAGCGGAGGGCGACGTACGGTCAGCGCTCCCAGGGCCAGCCGGTGGTGCGGTCCCGGCTGAGGAGCCCGACCATGCGGAACAGCGCGTCGGAGAAGCCGCCGATCTCGTACCGGCCCGGCAGGCCGGTGCCGATCGACGCCTTGCCGTAGCCGGTCGTGTTGATACCGAACATCGGCACCGCCGCCGGGACGGCCTCCGACACCGACATCCCCCGGCCCGGGCGCCGGCCCGGGTAGGCGAACGCCTGCATGTCCGAGACGATCACGACGCGGTCGTGGCCGTCGTACGCCTCCCGCAGCGCGGCAACGGTCTCGGTGCCGTGCCCGACCTCGCCGACGCGCGCGCAGAAGTCCTCCGCCTGCCGCAGCACGCTGCCGCCCTCGGCCAGCGGGTGCCGGAACAGGCCGTCGGCGAACCCGACCAGGTCGACCGCGCAGCCGCGGGCGGCGAGCGCGGTGCCGAACAGCGCACCGACGTCGACGTGCCGTACCCGGCTCTTCGCCGACACCCGGCCCGTCATGGACGCGGAGGTGTCGACGAGGACGAGGGTGCGGCCCGGCAGGGCGGGAACGTTCGCCGTGGACGCGGTGAGCGCCTGCTCCAGGGCATGGCCCCAGCGCAGCGACGGCGCCGCCCGGTACGCGGACAGGAACCGGTAGGGGAACTGCCGCGAGCGGCGCACCTGCTCCGGGTCCGCCAGCCGCGCCGCCACCCGGCCCGCGACCGCGTCGGGCACGCCGGCCTCGTCGAAGTTCCGCAGGTTGCGGCAGAGGGCCATCAGCCCCATGTGCGGGATGATCGCCGTCCACGCCTGCGCGTCCATCGGCCCGAGGGACGACAGCTGCTCCCACGTCATACCGGCCGCCCGCAGCCGGCCGGGGTCCGCGAGGAGCCACGCCCGGCGCTCGGCGCGCGGCATGCCCGTCGCCGCCCGGTACGCCGACAGGGTCGGCAGCCGCCCGGAGACGCGCACCACGTCCCGCTTCCATCGCCGGTCGGCAAGGTAGTCGAACAGGTCGGCCTGCCACGGACCGGCCGGAGTGGGCTTCGCCAGAGCGACGACGTCCGCCATCCGCCACGGCCCGTTCGCACCGTCGTACTTCAGCGCGGCCCGCTCGGTGAACAGCCGCGCGGCAGCGTCGCCGACACCGCGCTGCACGCCGCCGGGCAGCGTCGCCTTCCCCGTCCGCGCCTTCCAGTAGGCGAGGAACTCCGCCGGCTCGTCGGCGCGAAGCAGCGCGCCGGCGACCATCTTCCGCACCGGGACGGTGGCTTCGCGGTCGGTGCCCCCGCGGCGCGCGAGCGCGGACTCCGCGGCCATCACGATCGCCGCCGAGCGCATGTTCATCTCACCCCGCAGGTACGGCACGAACGAGGCGACCCAGTCCGGGTCCTGCTTCGTCGCGGCGTACACCAGGTCACGGAACCGATGGTCGCGCACGTCGGCACGCTCGTAGAAGGCCTCCTCGCCGGCCATGTTGACCGCGGCGAACAGGAAGAGGTCGCTCTTGGCGTCCCGGGTGAAGCCGGCGCCGCCTTCGAAGGTGGCGGTCGTACCGGTCGTGGTCACGGGCGAGCCGGGCCCGCTGCGCACGGAAGTGAACTTGCCCATCACGGCCTCCTGGGGCTATGAGAAGGATTGCGGACCGACGGACGGAATTGCCGGGTCACCGCGAGTACCAGACGCATGAGCTGCATAGCGCTCTGGCCACTGAGCTACGCCGGCCGTACGCCGGCGACGGGATTCGAACCCGCGACCTCTCCATTGAGAGTGGAAGTAAGCCCACACTGCGCTTCGCGGTGACCTCTGCAATTGTCGGCCCGGCCACGAGCGACCGGAATCGGGGGCGGCAACCGGACACGGGAGACCGGCGAGTACCAGGCGCGCGAAGCACATAGCGCTCTGCCAGTTGAGCTACGCCCGCGGTGAAGCGGGCGACAGGACTCGAACCTGCAACCACTCGTACCGTAAACGAAGTATCTCCGCACTGCGCTTCGCCGGTCACCCGTATCCAGTTGTCGCTTCCCCGAAGAACTGCTGCGAGTACCCGGCGCCCGAGGAACTGTTCTCTGCTGAAAGGGAAGTAACCCCGGGCTTCGCTTCGCGGCGGTCTCCACCGTAACAGCGTTCACGAAGAGGGTCGTTCGAATTATTTCCGCCCGAGCCTGCGCACGCCTGACGCCGGGGTCCGCGGAACACCCCCAACCCCCTAAGCTCTCCTTGGGTACTGGAGAGCTCGGGCGCAGGGGAAGGCAACGCCGTGGACGTGCCGTTACTCATCTTGCTGGGAGCGTCCGGGGGTGCGCTGCGAGGGGTCGTCGACATCTACAACCGGGTCCTCGAATGGCAGACGGACCGCAGATCCTTCCGTCAGGCCCCGGCGGACCGGCCCGGCGCCGAACCTCCCCGGCTCGGGCAGTACTTCGATCCGGTGGCGGATCCGATCGCCACCGGCATCCACACCGCCCTGGGCGCGGGGGTCGCCGTACTGTTCGGGACCACCGGGCAGATCAGCGGCCCGTACGCCGCCTTCGTGGTGGGTGTCTCGGCGCCCGCCCTCCTCACCCAGCTCGGCCGCTTCCAGGCGGTCGGTAACGCCGTGGCGCCGGCGCCGCAGCCCGTGCCGGCGGAGGCGACGACCGCGGACCCGGGCGGCGATGCCGCGGCCCAGCCCTCGCCGACGCCGCAGATCCAGCCCGCGCCCGAGCAGCCGGCCGACCCCGGTCCCCCGCAGCGGCCCGCCGATCCCCGGCCGGACCACTCCCCGCGGCGCTCCGCACCGGCCAACCCCTCGGAGGAGCCGGCGCCGGGCCGGTACCGCCGTCCGGTCGCGGGAGAGGAGGAGACGGCATGACTCCGGCGCGGCAGCCACTCGGCCGTCGGCTTGTGACGGCGATCCTGGGCATCGACAGGCGGCCCGTACGGCGCGAACTCCCCCTCGGCCGCCGCATCCTCGCGTCCGCCCTGGGCATCGGCGTACGCCCGCCCCTCCGCAGCCGCCGCGTGAGCGCCCCGGCCGTCTCCGGTACGGCAGCGGAGGAGACCGGTGCCGCACCGGAGCGGACGCCCGGCACTGCGCCCGGGCGGCGGGAACCGCCCCGCGCGGGGAGACGGCCATGGCCGCCGGGAGTTCCGTACACGTCTGCGTGGCGCGGCTCGGGGAGCAGGCTGCTGACCGAGGACCGGCCGGACTTCGAGCGGCTCCTCGACTCCGAACTGAGCGACGCCAAGTACACGGTGGGTGCGGGCCCCGGGCAGCCGGCGGTCGCCCCCGAACAGCTCCGTACCCTCGCCATCGGGGCCGCGGACCCGATCTCCGCGAGTGCGTCGGCCGAGTACGAGCGTTACGTCATGCTGCGTTCGGCGCAGCGAGGCGCATCGGACGGCGGCACCGCAGAACGTGCGATGTACGGCATCAGCTACAGGGAGGGGTCGATCGAGCCGTCCGGGGCGGGCCTGGGCGCGGTCTTGGCGGTGCTCGCACCGGTGCTCGCGGGCGCGGCGGCGGTGCTCTTCCTCCTCGTCGGGTATCTGCTCCAGTTGATGGATCCCGATCCCTCCTTCGCGTCCTCCATCCGCCGGGCGGGCTGGCTCTTCGCGCTGTTCACGGCCGCCGCCGTCGTCGTGGCGGTGGCAGCGCTCGTGGTGACGGCGCTGCGGGGCGGAGGCCCGCCGAACGAAGTGGACAGCGCCCGGGAGGAGTGGCGCCGAGCGCTGCTCGAACGCGGCATCCGGCCGTTCCTGGAGGAGGCGACCGGCGGCGAGGCGTACCGTGCGGCGCGCAGGGCCTTCAGGGAACCCCCTGTCCCCCGCATCGGCTACTCCCGCCCGTCGTTCTCCGGCCCCGACGACGATCCGCCGGCGGAGCGGCCGCGCTTCAGCAGCCCCGACTACACCAGCCCGGATTTCGGAGGCGGCGAGCGCGAGCGGGAGTGAGGCGGCGGCCGGGAAGGGGCACGGAGGAGCGGGGAGTGCCGCGTGCCCGTGCGTCGCGCCTACGCCGCGCCGCCCCGCAGCCGCACCCCGTTTCAGGTGCTACTCGCCGCGGACCGCCACCAGCACGCACCTCTCGCCGCTCTGCCACACCGTGCCGACCGACCCGAAGCCCGCCTTCTCCAGCAGGTCCACGTGCCGCGCCAGGCTCAGCCCGTTCTCCCCGCCGGGGGCCGGGCCCCGGCGGCGGCGCTCGGCGAACAGTCTGGCCAGCTCCGGTGCCTCGGCCGCCGCGTCCCACCACGACGACCAGTCCTCGCCGCCGGGCATCCGCCGCCGCTCCGCCAGCCGGCGACCGACCTCGCCTGCCAGCTCCGCGACGGCCGGGTCCTCCTGCGGCAGCCGGTCGGCGTTGACGAGCACCCCGCCGGGGCGGAGCAGGGCGTGCAGCCGGCCGTAGACCTCCAGCAGCATGCGCTCGGGCAGGCGGTGCAGCATGGTCGCCGAGACCGCGGCGTCGAGGGAGCGGTCGAGGTCGAGGTCGTCCTGCCAGCGGATGCCGCCGACGACGGTGTCGACGAAACGGATCTGCGTGCCGTGCATCCGCCGGCCGAGGCCGAGGAGCACGGGGTCCGCGTCGACGGCGACGACGTCCAGCGCCGGCATGCGGCGCTTGAGCCGGGCGGCCAGCGAGCCGGGACCGCAGCCGAGGTCGAGGACGACGGGGCGGTGGCGGCCGTCGGTGACAAGCTCCACGAGGTCTCCGACGACGGTGAACCGCTCTTCGCGGCCGGCCTCCCGCTGCTCCCGTTGCAGTTCCCAGCGCACCGCCCAGCCCTTGGCCGCCGCCGCGCTCAGGTCCTCGCCCATCCCGTGAGGATACCCGGCTACGAGATCTTGGATTCGCGGTGACGCCCCGGGCGGGGTGGTGCGCCGGGTGCGGATGGGCATCGGGCGCGCCACCCCGCGCGGGTTCTCCCCGTCTCCGTAGGCGCCGGAAAGGCTCCTCCTCCCGGTCCGCGCACGACCGTTGACCCCCTGTGGGTAAGGGCTTACTTTGACAGAGCACCGTCAGCAAGCGCTTTCTACGCCACTCCACACACGGGCCCACCCTCCGGCGCGCCCGTGTTCCGGCACGACTGGGAGCACTATGAGACGCCTAGCCAGACCACCCCTGTCACCCGTCGCCGTCCTGGCCGCGCTGCTGGCGCTGCTCCTGGGCACGGCCTCGGCGACGGCCGCCCCCCAGGACGAGGAGGCCGGCTTCCGGGTCCTGGTCTTCTCCAAGGTGACGAACTTCTACCACGACTCCATCCCGGCGGGCATCGCCGCCGTCGAGAAGCTCGGCGAGGAGTACGGGTTCGAGGTCGACTCGACCGACGACGCCGGCGCGTTCACCGAGGAGAACCTCGCGAACTACGAGGCGGTCCTCTTCAACAACACCAACTCCACGCCCGAGAGCGGCGACCTGCTCGACGCCGGCCAGCGGGCCGCGCTCCAGTCGTACATCCAGGCCGGCGGGGGCTGGCTCGGCCTGCACGCCGCCTCCGCGAGCGAGCGCGACTGGGACTGGTACGAGGGTCTGGTCGGCGCGATCTTCGACAAGCACCCGGTGCCCCAGACCGGCCGGATCAAGGTGCTGGACAACGCCCACCCCTCCACCAAGGGCCTGCCGCAGCTGTGGGAGCGCCACGAGGAGTGGTACAACTGGCGCGCCAACCCGACCGGCAAGGTGCACACCCTCGCGCAGGTCAAGGTGCGCGACGGCATCACCGGCCTGGACGAGGGCGTCGACCAGGCGTACTCGTGGTGCCAGAAGTACGACGGCGGCCGGTCGTGGTTCACCGCCGGCGGCCACGACGCGTCGTCGTTCGACGAGCCGCTGTTCCTCAAGCACCTGCTCGGCGGCATCCGCTGGGCCGCGGGCGACGCGCCCGGCGACTGCTCGGCCACCCAGACCGGCAACTTCCAGCGCACCGCGCTGGTCTCCGACGACCTGGCCGACCCGTTCGAGCTGGCCGTGGCCCCCGACCGGCGGGTGTTCTACGCCCAGCGCACCGGTGAGCTGAAGGTCGTCGACCAGGAGACGCTGAACGTCACCACGGCCCTGGACTTCGACTACACCCCCGAGATGACCAGCCAGTCCGACGGCCTCCTCGGGCTCGCCCTCGATCCGGGCTTCGCGAAGAACAACTGGGTCTATCTCCTGCACTCCGACAAGGAGAAGAACCTCATCAACCTGTCCCGCTTCACCATGAAGGGGGACACCGCAGACCCGGCGTCGCAGAAGGTGCTGCTGACGGTCCCGACGTGGCGCGGCGAGGGCCGGGCCAACGTGCACATGGCGGGCTCGGTGACCTTCGACGCCCAGGGCAACCTGTACGTCGCCACCGGCGACAACACCGACCCGTTCGAGTCCAGCGGCTTCACGCCGATCGACGAGCGGGACGGCCGGCGCGCCTGGGACGCCCAGGGCACCGCGGGCAACACCAACGACCTGCGCGGCAAGGTCCTGCGGGTGAAACCCACGAACGGCGGCGGGTACACCATCCCGAAGGGCAACCTCTTCAAGCCGGGCGAGGCGAAGACCCGCCCCGAGATCTACGCGATGGGCTTCCGCAACCCCTTCCGTATCACCACCGACCCGCTCTCCGGCGCCCTGCTGGTCGCGGACTACGGCCCCGACGCGCGCAGCGCCGATCCGAACCGCGGTCCCGAGGGGACGGTGGAGTACAACCGGATCACGAAGGCGAGCAACCAGGGCTGGCCGTACTGCATCGGCAACAACACCCCGTTCAACGACTACGACTTCGCCGCGGCCGAGGCCGGGGAGAAGTTCGACTGCTCGGCGCCCGTGAACGACTCGCCGAACAACACCGGCAAGACCGAGCTGCCGCCCGCGCAGCCCGCCACGGTCTGGTACGCGTACTCCGCCTCGCAGGAGTTCCCCGAGCTGGGCACCGGCGGCGGCGGCCCGATGAGCGGCCCGGTCTACGACTACGACCCGAAGAACGACAGCCCGTACAAGTTCCCCGAGTACTTCGAGGGGAAGTGGATCACGTACGAGCTGACCCGCAAGTGGTTCAAGACCTTCTCGTTCCAGGAGAAGGACCAGCAGTTCGAGGACCCGCGGTTCGAGCCCGCCAAGAAGGGCGACCTGCAGTCGATCAACGGGATCTTCGGCGACATGGACTGGGTCCAGCCCTTCGAGGCGCACTTCGGCCCCGACGGCTCGCTCTACGTCATCGACTTCGGCGAGGGCAGCGGCACCGGCCGCGGCGGCAGCAACGAGAACGCCGGCATCTACCGCATCGACTACGTCGCCGAGGGCCGGCCGCCGGTGGCGAAGCTGTCCGCGTCGGCGGACTCCGGGCCCGCGCCGCTGACGGTGGAGTTCTCCTCGGAGGGCTCGCACTCGCCGGGTGACGACCCGATCACGTACGCCTGGGACTTCGACGGCGACGGCACGACCGACTCCACCGACCCCAACCCGACGCACACCTACACCGAGAAGGGCCGGTTCAACGCCCGGCTGACGGTGGAGGGTCCGCCGGAGCGCACGGGCATGGCGGTGCACGAGGTGACCGTCGGCAACACCCGGCCGGAGGTGAAGGTCACGATGCCGGCGAACGGCACGGCGTTCGACTTCGGCGACACCGTTCCGTACAAGGTGGAGGTGAGCGACGCGGAGGACGGTGACATCGACTGCTCGCGCGTCGTGGTGCAGACGCAGCTCGGGCACGACGACCACCTGCATCCGCTGGACAACCTGACCGGCTGCGAGGGCGAGTTCAAGACCGACCCCGGCGACAGCCACGGACCCGGCCAGAACCTCTACTACGGCATCAGCGCCCAGTACGAGGACGCCGGCGCCGAGGGCGTGCCGAGCCTGGTCGGCTCCGACTCGCTGAGCCTGCGGCAGAAGTTCCGCGAGGCCGAGCACCACAACGGCACCGGCGGGGCGAACGGCGGCGTGCAGACGCTGGCCCGGGAGGACTCCTCCGGCGGCAAGCGGCTCGGCGAGATCGAGAACGGCGACTGGATCGTGCTGGACCCGGGGACCCCGAGCGGCATCGACTCGGTGACGGTCGGCGCCTCCTCCGGCGGGCTCGGCGGCGACATCGAGTTCCGCGCGAACGCGCCGGACGGCGAGCTGCTGGGCAAGGCGACGATCCCGAACACCGGCGACTTCGCGAACGTGGTCTCGCCCACGGTGCCGCTGGCCGACCCGGGCGGGGTGGAGAAGGTCTACGTGGTCTTCTCCAACCCGGCGTGGACGCCGACGAGCCCGGACCTGGTGGCGCTGGACTGGCTGCACTTCAACGGCCGGGGCGCGGAGAAGGAGTCGGCGGCGAAGGTGACGGTGGCGGCCTCGCCGGAGGGCGGGACGGCGCCGGCCGAGGTCTCCTTCGAGGGCGCGGTGACGCTGCCCGAGGGGCGTACGGCCAAGTCGTACCACTGGACCTTCGGCGACAACGCGACAGCCGACGGCGCGGCCACGGCGACGCACACGTACACGAGGAAGGGGACGTACACCGCGCATCTGACGGTCACGGACGACACCGGTGACCTGACGAGCGGTGCGGTGCAGGTGACGGTGAACTGAGGTGATCCGTTCGTGAGTTGACACCACGCGGCGGCGGCCGGCCCGGGGATGCCCCGGACCGGCCGCCGCTCGCGTGCCGCTCGCCGGCCGCGGGCGCCGCGGGTCGGGCGGGGGCCGGGGCGGCGAGGCCGCGCCGCCCCGGACGGGGTCAGCGTGCCGGGGCCCCGGCGGGATCGCGGTCCCGGGTGCCGCCCGTGTCGAGGAAGCGGCTCAGCGGGAGGGTCGCGGCGCCCACGGTGACGGCGTCCGTGCCGAGTCGGCCCAGCTCGATCGCCGCGCGCGCCGCCGGATAGCGCAGCGCGTACATGGCGGTGGCCCCGCGTACCGCGGGCAGCAGCCGCGGGCCGGCGAGCAGCCCGGCCCAGCCGGACAGGACGATGCGCTCCGGGTTGAAGAGGTTGACGAGGTCCGCGATGCCCGCGCCGAGGTACTCGGCGGTCTCGTCGAGGACGGCGCGGGCCGCGGGGTCGTCGGCGGCGATCAGCTCCGCGAGCGCCGACTCCTCGTCCGCGGCGACCGGTTCGCCGCCCGCCTCCCGCCAGCGGCGCAGCATGCCCTCCGCCCCGACGTACGCCTCCAGGCAGCCGCGGGCGCCGCACCGGCAGCGCAGGCCGCGCAGCTGCATGGTCGTGTGTCCCCACTCCCCCGCGCCGCTGGACGAGCCGCCGTAAGCGGTGCCGTCGGTGACCACGCAGGCGCCGACGCCGGAGCCGATCAGCGCGATGACGGCGTTGCGCGCGCCGCGGCCGGCGCCGAACCACATCTCGGCCTGGCCCAGCGTCTTGGCGCCGTTGGCCACCGTGAACGGCACGTCCTCCAGGCCGGTGGCGGCCGTCCGCAGCATCGCCTCCAGCGGCACGGCGTCCCAGCCGATGGTCTGCGCGTACACCACCGCGCCGCCGCGGGCCGGTTCGCGGTCGACGATGCCGGGGACACCGAGGCCGACGCCGAGCAGCTCGCCTGCGGAGACACCGGCGTCGGCGAGCACGGCGGCCAGCCCCTCGGCGATGTGCGCGACGACCCGCCCCGCGTCCCGGCCGCCGTCGGCGAGCGGGCGCTCGGCGCGGGCGAGTTCGGTACGTGCCAGGTCGAACAGCTCCACGCGCACCCGGGTCTCGCCGACGTCGACGCCGACGATGTGCCCGCAGCGCGGCGCCACCCGCAGCAGGGTGCGGGGCCGCCCGCCGTCGGAGTCGACCGCGCCCGCCTCCTCCAGCACCCCCTCCGCGATCAGCTCCGCGGCGACGTTGCTGATCGACCCGGAGCTGAGCCCGGTGACCGGGCCCAACTCCTGGCGGCTCAGCGGTCCCTCGAAGTACAGGTGGCGCAGCACCGCGGAGCGGTTGCTGCGGCGCAGGTCGCGCACGGTACGGCCGTTGCTTCTCGCCATGTGGCTCCTTCCCGGAGGAAACATACGTGCCGGGAAACCCGTGTGAGAAGGGTTGACGAGGACTTCTTTCACTACTTAACTCACGGCCTAAATTAAGCGCGCGCCGCGTTCACAGCCTTAAGTCATGCGCCCGGAGAGGGGCCCCACGACCATGCGCAGAAACCGCCTGGCGGCGACCGCCGCACTCGCCACCGCCCTCAGTGTGACCGCCGCCGCCTGCGGCGGCGGCAGCTCGACCGGCTCGGAGGGCACCAACGACAAGCCCAAGGAGCTGACCTACTGGGCGAGCAACCAGGGCACCAGCCTGGAGCACGACAAAGAGGTGCTGACCCCGGAGATCGAGAAGTTCGAGAAAGAGACGGGCATCGACGTCAAGCTCGAGGTCATCCCCTGGGACAGCCTGCTCGACCGGATCCTCGCGGCCACCACGTCGGGGCAGGGCCCGGACGTGCTCAACATCGGCAACACCTGGTCCGCCTCCCTCCAGGCGACCGACGGGCTGCTCGCCTGGGACGACAAGACGCTGGACAAGATCGGCGGCAAGGACCGGTTCGTACCCGCCGCGCTGGCCGCGGCGGGCGCCGAGGGCCGGCCGCCGGCGGCGGTGCCGCTGTACTCCCTCTCGTACGCCCTCTACTACAACAAGGCGATGTTCGCCGAGGCGGGCATCGAGGAACCCCCCGCCACCTGGGACGAGTTCGTGGACGTCGGCAAGAAGCTGACGAAGGACGGCAAGTACGGCGTCGCCGTCGAGGGGGGCAACCCGGTGGAGAATTCCCACCACGCCTTCGTCTTCGGCAAGCAGCACGGCGCGGACTTCTTCGACGCCGAGGGCAACCCCACGTTCGACAGCCCCGAGGCGGTCGCGGCCGTCAAGCAGTACGTCGACTTCCTCGCCAACGACAAGATCGCCGCGGTCGGCAACGCCGAGTACGCGCAGAACCAGTCGATCAAGGACCTCGCCACCGGCAAGGCCGGCATGCTCCTGTGGCAGGCCGCCGGCAGCTCGCTCAAGGCGCACGGCATGAAGCCCGAGGAGTACGGCGTGGCGCCCGTGCCCATGCAGAGCGAGAACCCGCCGGAGGGGCAGAACGTCAACTCCATGGTCGCCGGCATCAACATCGCCGTCTTCAAGAACACCGACAACCTCGACGGCGCCCTGGACTTCGTCGAGTTCATGACCTCGAACGAGACGCAGCTGGCCCTCAACTCGACCTACGGCTCCATCCCGCCGGTGAAGGAGGCGCAGGAGGACCGGGCGTTCAGCAGCACGGACCTGACCGTGCTGCGCGAGGTGCTCTCCACCACCTCCGCGCCGTTGCCGCAGGTGCCGGACGAGGCGCAGTTCGAGACCCTCGTCGGCGACGCGATGAAGGAGTTGTTCGCGGACGCCGCCGCCGGCGACGAGGTGACCACGGAGTCGGTCCAGAAGCGGCTGACCGAGGCCCAGCAGCAGATGCAGAAGTGAGCGGCCCCGGATGACCGCGACCGCTCTCGACACGCCCCCGGCCGGCCCCGGCGACAAGCCGCCCGCCGGCCGGGGCGCCGCCCGCAAGCGCCGCCGCACCGGCCGCGGCCGCGTACGGCGCGGCGCCCTGCCGTACCTCCTGCTGCTGCCCGCCCTGCTGCTGGAGCTGCTGATCCACCTGGTGCCGATGGCCGTCGGCGTGGTGATGAGCTTCAAGGAGCTGACCCAGCGCTACATCCGCGACTGGGGCGAGGCGCCCTGGGCCGGCCTGGACAACTTCCGCATCGCCGTCGACTTCGACGCCCCGGTGGGCGAGGCGCTGCTGCGCTCGTTCTTCATCACCTGCGCGTTCACGGTCCTCGCGGTCGGCTTCTCCTGGCTGCTCGGCGTCACCGCGGCGATCCTCATGCAGGACGCCTTCCGCGGCCGCGGACTGCTGCGTGCGATCTTCCTCACCCCGTACGCGCTGCCCGTCTACACCGCCGTCATCACCTGGTCGTTCATGCTCCAGCGGGACAACGGCCTGGTGAACCACGTGATTCACGACCAGTTGGGGCTGACGAGCCAGCCGACGTTCTGGCTCATCGGCGACAACGCGTTCGTTTCGCTCGTGCTCGTCTCGGTCTGGCGCACCTGGCCGTTCGCGTTCCTGGTGCTCACCGCCGCGCTGCAGAACATCCCGCGCGAGGTGTACGAGGCGTCCGCGATCGACGGCGCGGGGATCTGGCAGCAGATCCGCCGGATCACGCTGCCGTCGCTGCGGCCGGTCAACCAGGTGCTGGTCCTCGTGCTCTTCCTGTGGACGTTCAACGACTTCAACGTGCCGTACATCCTCTTCGGCAAGTCGGCGCCGGAGTCCGCGGACATCATCTCCATCCACATCTACCAGTCGTCCTTCGTCACCTGGAACTTCGGCGCCGGCTCGGCCATGTCCGTGCTGCTGCTGCTCTTCCTGCTGGTCGTCACGGCCGGCTACCTGCTGCTCACCTCCCGGGGAAGGAAGGCGGCCAGTGCATAGCTCCCCCACCGCACCGCCGCGGTCGTTCGTCTGGACCAGGCGGATCGTGCTCACACTGCTGACGGTCTTCGCGGTCACGCCCGTGTACGTGATGCTGAGCAGCTCGCTGAAGCCGCTGGAGGACGTCACCGGATCGTTCCAGTGGATACCCAGCGGGCTGACCATCCGGCCCTATCTCGATATCTGGGACACGGTGCCGCTGGCCCGCTACTTCGTGAACTCACTCATCGTGGCGGGCGCCGCGACCGCCTGCTCGGTCGTCATCGCGGTCTTCGCCGCGTACGCGGTCAGCCGCTACCGCTTCCGCGGCAAGCGGCTGTTCACGGTCACGGTGCTGTCCACCCAGATGTTCCCCGGCATCCTCTTCCTGCTGCCGCTGTTCCTGATCTTCGTCAACATCGGGAACACCACCGGGATCGCCCTCTACGGCTCCCGCGGCGGCCTGATCCTCACGTACATGACCTTCACCCTGCCCTTCTCGATCTGGATGCTGGTCGGCTACCTCGACTCCATCCCCCGCGACCTGGACGAGGCGGCGCTCGTCGACGGCTGCGGGCCGCTGAAGGCACTGTTCCGTGTCGTGGTGCCGGCCGCGGTCCCCGGGATCGTCGCCGTCGCCATCTACTCCTTCATGACCGCCTGGGGCGAGGTGCTCTTCGCCTCGGTCATGACCAACGACGTCACCCGGACGCTCTCCGTCGGGCTGCAGGGGTACGCCACCCAGACCGAGGTCTACTGGAACCAGGTCATGGCCGCCTCCCTCGTCGTCAGCCTCCCCATCGTCGCCGGCTTCCTGCTGCTCCAGCGCTATCTCGTCGCCGGGCTGACCGCCGGAGCCGTCAAGTGACCCCGTCCGAAAGGAACTCCGTGACCGACCTGCACCTCGACCGTCTCCCGTCCGACTTCGTGTGGGGCACGGCCACAGCCGCGTACCAGATCGAGGGCGCCGTCCGCGAGGACGGCCGGGCCCCGTCGATCTGGGACACGTTCTCGCACACGCCCGGCATGGTCGACGGCGGCGACACCGGCGACGTCGCCTGCGACCACTACCACCGCTGGCCCGAGGACATCGCGCTGATGCGCCGGCTGGGCGCCGAGGCGTACCGCTTCTCGATCGCCTGGCCGCGCGTCGTCCCGGGCGGCGACGGTCCCGTCAACGAGGCGGGCCTCGCCTTCTACGACCGGCTCACCGACGCGCTGCTCGAAGCCGGCATCACGCCCTTCCCCACCCTCTACCACTGGGACCTGCCGCAGGCGCTCCAGGACCGCGGCGGCTGGGCGGAGCGCCGGACCGCCGAGGCGTTCGCGGAGTACGCGGACGCCGTGGCCCACCGGCTCGGCGACCGGATCACCGACTGGGCCACGCTCAACGAGCCGCTCTGCTCGGCGTGGATCGGGCATCTGGAGGGCCGGATGGCCCCCGGGCTCACCGATCTGACGGCGGCCGTACGGGCCTCGTACCACCTGCACCTCGGCCACGGCCTCGCGGTCCAGGCGCTGCGCGCCGCCGTGCCCGGGGCGCGCGTCGGGCTGGTCAACAACCTCACGCACTGCGAGCCGGCCTCCGACCGCGACGAGGACGTCGCCGCCGCCGCACGCGCCGACGGGCACACCAACCGCTGGTGGATGGACCCGATCCACGGCCGCGGCTACCCGGAGGACATGCGCCGGCTGTACGGCGTGGACCTGCCCGAGCAGCCCGGGGACCTGGAGACCATCGCCGCCCCGCTGGACTGGCTGGGCCTGAACTACTACTTCCGCCAGGTCGTCGCCGACGACCCGGAAGGGCCGCTGCCGTACGCGCGCCAGGTCGACCTGCCCGGCGTGCGGCGCACCGCGATGGGCTGGGAGGTGCACGCCGAGGGGCTGACGAAGACGCTGGAGCGGATGGCCGACGACTACCGCGCCCGGTGCCTGTACGTCACCGAGAACGGCGCCGCCTACCCGGATGCGGTCGGCCCCGACGGGCAGATCGACGACCCGGAGCGCACCCGCTACCTGGAGGAGCACCTCGCCGCCTGCACCGAGGCGGTGCGCCGCGGCGTGCCGCTGGCTGGGTACTTCGCCTGGTCGCTGCTGGACAACTTCGAGTGGGCGTACGGCTACGACAAGCGCTTCGGCCTCGTCCACGTCGACTACGCCACCCAGCGGCGGACCATCAAGGGCAGCGGCCGGCGCTACGCCGAGCTGATCCGCGGCCACCGCGCGGCGGTGCGGCGCGCGGCGTAGCCCGTACGGCACCACGCTCCGCCCGGGCCCGCCGCCGCGTGCCCCGCCCCGCGGGGGGGGGGGGGGGGGGGGGGG
>NZ_JAINRD010000027.1 GCF_020400605.1 Streptomyces aculeolatus
CTCCCCGGCGCGCCCCGGGGCCCGCTACCGCGTCTGGTCGTCCTCGGTGTCGCGGGACCGGCGGCGGCGCAGGATCACGATCCCCGCGGTGCCGACGAGGAGCGCGGCGGCGGCGCTGCCGGCGGCGTAGACCTTGTTCGACGAGACCCAGGGCTCCGGGGACCACTCGTCGTCGGCGCTGGTGCAGGTGAGCCACTCGCCGCGGTTGCCGCCCTGGAAGCAGACCGTGGTCGCCGAGGCCGCGGCGCCGGTGCGGCGCGGGGCGGGTGCGTCGGAGGGTTCCGGGTCCCGGTCCGTGTTCTGCGCCCTGCGCACCCGGTCCCCGGTACGGCCGGGGGCCGCGGTCACCGTCAGCTCCCGGCTCGTGCCCGCGGGCAGCATGATCTCCCAGGTCACCTGCTGCCCCGTCGCCGTGGCCCGCGGGCTCGCGGAGACGTACTCCAGGGAGTCGGGGAGGAGTTGGGTGACCCGGCCGTGGGGCGCGTCCGCGCCCGAGGTGTTGTGCACCGTGATCGCGTACGTCGTGCCGCCGTCCGCCGCGTCCCGGCGCTCCAGCGCGAGCCGGACCGGGGACGACGGCGCCACCGTCCCGTCGGGCGCGGGCGTGCCGGGGGAGAGCGGCGGGGAGGGGGCGAGGGACGCCAGCAGGCCCGCGACCATCGCCGCGGAAGCGATCGCCGTACGCATTCCCTGCCACCTCCCTGTCCGTGCCGCCCGATCCCTGCGGCCGGTCTACCAGCGGGAGTCGCCAGGAAAAAGGGCAAATCGCACCAACGGCGCCGCGATGCTACGAACGGCCCGCCGTACCGTCCCCCGGTCGGAGGAACCGGTCCCGCGGTGCGTCCGGGGGCCTCAGTCGCCGTAGAAGAGGCGCTCCACCACCGCGCGCGCCCGCCGCGTCGTGCGCCGGTACTCCTCGGGCAGCTCGCCGGCCTGCCCCGGCCCGTAGCCGAAGTAGCGTGCCACCGCGCCGAGTTCGCGCTCGGCGGCGGGGAAGGTGTCGCCGGGGCGGCCGCGCACGAGCATCACCGCGTTGCGCAGGCGCGTCGCCAGCAGCCAGGCGTCGTCCAGGATCCGCGCGTCCTCCGCGTCCAGCAGCCCCGCTCCCAGCGCCGCGGCCAGCGCCGCGCGGGTGCGGGTCGTACGCAGCTCGGGTACCTCGCGCGCGTGCTGCAACTGCAGGAGCTGCACCGTCCACTCCACGTCGGCGAGCCCGCCGCGCCCCAGCTTCGCGTGCAGGGCCGGGTCCGCGCCGCGCGGCAGCCGCTCCGCCTCCATCCGCGCCTTCAGCCGCCGGATCTCGCGTACGGCGTCCTCGTCGAGCCCGCCCGCCGGATAGCGCAGCGGGTCGATCAGCTCCGTGAACCGCGCCCCCAGACCCGCGTCGCCCGCGACCGGCTCCGCGCGCAGCAGCGCGTGGCTCTCCCACGTCAGCGACCAGCGCCGGTAGTACGCCTCGTACGACGCGAGGGTGCGCACCAGCGGCCCCGACTTGCCCTCCGGCCGCAGGTCCGCGTCGACCAGCAGCGGCGGGTCGGCGCTGGGCAGTTGCAGCAGCCGGCGCAGCTCGTTGGCGACGGCGAACGCCGCCGCCCCCGCCTCCTCGTCGGAGACGCCCGCGCGCGGCTCGTGCACGAACAGCACGTCGGCGTCCGAGCCGTAGCCCAGCTCGTGGCCGCCGAAGCGGCCCATGCCGATCACCGCGAACCGCGTCGGCAGCGTGTCGCCCCAGCGGGCGGCGGTCGCGGCGCGCAGCGCGCCGGCGACGGTGGCGGCGTTGAGGTCGCTGAGGGCGTCGCCGGTGCGGTCGACGGCGGCGGCGATACGGGCGTGCTCGGCCCGGTCGTGCTCCTCCGCGGCCGCGAGGTCCACGGCCGCGGCGTCCTCGCCGTCCTCCTCGCCGGGCACCGTGTGGGCCCCGTACGCCGTGATGAGGTCCGCCGCCGCGGTGCGGAACAGCTCCCGCCGCCGCACGCCGCGGGCCGCCGCCACCGCCGCTTCCGGGTCCGTGTGCCGGCCGACGGCCGCCAGGGTCTCCTGCTCCAGGTTCGCCCGCCCGCGCGGCCGCAGCCCCTGCTCGTCGCCGAGCAGCGCCACCGCCTCCGGCGCCCGCAGCAGCAGGTCGGGCGCGAGCCGGCCCGAGGACAGCACCCGCGCCAGGTTCTCCGCCGCCGCGCCCTCGTCGCGCAGCAGCCGCAGGTACCAGGGCGTGCTGCCCAGCGCGTCCGAGACCTTGCGGAAGTTCAGCAGCCCCGCGTCCGGGTCGGCCGAGTCGCCGAACCAGCCCAGCAGCACCGGCAGCAGGGTCCGCTGGATCGCCGCCTTCCGGCTCATCCCCGACGTCAGCGCCTCCAGGTGGCGCAGCGCCGCCGCCGGGTCCTCGTACCCCAGGGCCACCAGCCGCTCCCGCGCGGCGTCCGGCGTCAGTCGCACCTCGCCGGGCGCGAGCCGGGCGACGGCGTCGAGCAGCGGGCGGTAGAACAGCTTCTCGTGCAGCCGCCGCACCTCGAAGGAGTGCCGACGCCACACCTTGCGCAGCTGCGACACCGGGTCGCCGCGCTCCGTGTCGGGCAGCAGCCGCGCCAGCGAACGGCCGAGCGCGCGCAGTTCGTGCTCGCCCTCGGGCACCAGGTGCGTACGGCGCAGCTTCTGGAGCTGGATGCGGTGTTCGAGCGAGCGCAGGAAGCGGTACGCGGCGTCCAGCGCGGCCGCGTCGGCCCGGCCCACGTACCCGCCGGCGGCCAGCGCCTCCAGCGCGTCGAGGGTCGTACCGCTGCGCAGCGAGGCGTCGGCGCGGCCGTGCACCAGCTGCAGCAGCTGCACCGCGAACTCCACGTCCCGCAGCCCGCCGGGCCCCAGCTTCAGCTCCCGGTCGACCTGCGCCGCCGGGATGTTCGCCACCACCCGGCGGCGCATCTGCTGCACGTCCGGCACGAAGTTCGCGCGTTCCGCCGCCTGCCACACCATCGGCGCGATGGCGTCCGCGTACGCCGCGCCCAGCTCCGGGTCGCCCGCGACCGGCCGGGCCTTCAACAGGGCCTGGAACTCCCAGGTCTTGGCCCACCGCTGGTAGTACGCCAGATGGGAGGAGAGGGTGCGCACCAGCGGGCCGTTGCGCCCCTCGGGGCGGAGGTTGGCGTCCACCGGCCAGATAGTGCCCTCGGCGGTGGTGTCGGAGCAGACGCGCATGAGGCGGGCCGCGAGCCGGATGGCGGCCTGCATCGCGGCGCGCTCGTCGGCGGGCTCCCCGCCGCTGCCGCCCGGCCCTTCCCCGCGCGGTTCGGCGACGAAGATGACGTCGACGTCCGAGACGTAGTTCAGCTCCCGCCCGCCGCACTTGCCCATTCCGATCACCGCCAGCCGGCACAGCGCGGCGTCCTCGGGCTGCTCCTCGGAGGCGATCTCCAGCGCCGCCCGCAGCGTCGCCGTCGCCAGGTCCGCCAGCTCCGCCGCGGCCTGCACCACGTCCGTCGTCCCGCACACGTCCCGCGCCGCGATCCCCAGCAGCGCCCGCCGGTACGCCACGCGCAGCGCGTCCGCCCGCGGCAGCTCCGCGCCCCGCGCGCCCCACACCCCCTCGGCGAGCGCCCGCTCGAACTCCGCGGTCGTCGGGTGCAGATCGGCCGCCTCGTACGTGACGAGCGACTCCCAGTCGTCCGGGTGCCGTGCCAGATGGTCGCCCAGCGCCTCCGACGCGCCGAGCACCCCCAGCAGCCGGTCGCGGAGCGGCTTGGCGGCCACCAGCGTGTCCAGCAGCGCCTGCCGCCGCTCGGGACCCAGCGCCTCCGCGAGCCGCACCAGGCCGAGCAGCGCCCGGTCCGGGTCCGCGGTGCCGCCCAGCGCGTCGAGCAGCACGGGATCGTCCCGTACGCCGTCGAGCGCCGCGGACTCCAGCAGCCGCCCGGCGGCGGCCGGCTCCCCGAACCCGTACCGCAGCAGCCGGGTGAACGCACTGCTCCTGCGCCCCTGCGGAACCGCCATCGCCGCGCCCCGCCCCCTACAGGACCGGGAGGCTCTTGCGCAGCTCGAAGGCCGTGACCTCCGAGCGGTACTCCTCCCACTCCTGCTTCTTGTTCCGCAGGAAGAAGTCGAAGACGTGCTCGCCGAGGGTCTCGGCGCAGATCTCGCTGCGCTCCATCAGCCCGATCGCCTCGCCGAGGTTCTGCGGCAGCGGCTCGATGCCCATCGCGCGCCGCTCCGCGTCGGTCAGCGCCCACACGTCGTCCTCGGCGCCGGGCGGCAGCTCGTAGCCCTCCTCGATGCCCTTCAGGCCGGCGGCCAGGAGCATCGCGTACGCCAGGTACGGGTTGCAGCCGGAGTCGATGGAACGGACCTCGATGCGGGTGGAGCCGGTCTTGCCCGGCTTGTAGAGGGGGACGCGGACGAGGGCGGAGCGGTTGTTGTGGCCCCAGCAGATGTACGACGGCGCCTCCCCGCCCGCACCGGCGGTGCGCTGGGAGCCGCCCCAGATGCGCTTGTAGGAGTTGACCCACTGGTTGGTCACCGCGGAGACCTCCGCGGCGTGCCGCAGCAGCCCGGCGATGAAGGAGCGGCCGACCTTCGAGAGCTGGAACTCCGAGCCCGACTCGTGGAAGGCGTTGCGGTCGCCCTCGAAGAGCGACAGGTGGGTGTGCATTCCGGAGCCCGGGTACTCCGAGAACGGCTTCGGCATGAACGTCGCCTGCACGCCCTGCTCCAGCGCCACCTGCTTCATGATCAGCCGGAACGTCATGATGTTGTCGGCGGTGGCCAGCGCGTCCGCGTAGCGCAGGTCGATCTCCTGCTGGCCGGGGGCGCCCTCGTGGTGCGAGAACTCCACCGAGATGCCCATGGACTCCAGCATCGTGATCGCCTGCCGGCGGAAGTCCATGCCGACGTTCTGCGGGGTGTGGTCGAAGTAGCCCGAGTTGTCGGCGGGCACCGGGCGGCTGCCGTCGACCGGCTTCTCCTTCAGCAGGAAGAACTCGATCTCGGGGTGGGTGTAGAAGGTGAAGCCCAGGTCGGAGGTCTTGGCGAGGATCCGCTTCAGCACGTACCGCGGGTCGGCGTAGGACGGCGAGCCGCCCGGCATGAGGATGTCGCAGAACATCCGCGCCGTGCCGGGGGTCTCCGCGCGCCACGGCAGCACCTGGAACGTGCCGGGGTCGGGCTTGGCGAGCATGTCCGACTCGTGCACCCGGGCGAAGCCCTCGATGGCCGAGCCGTCGAAGCCGATGCCCTCGTCGAACGCCTGCTCCAGCTCGGCGGGCGCGACGGCGACGGACTTCAGGAAGCCCAGCACGTCGGTGAACCACAGCCGCACGAACCGGATGTCGCGCTCCTCCAGGGTCCGGAGCACGAACTCCTGCTGCTTCTCCATGGTCCACATCCTCGCAGGTGACTCGATGGCGCGGGCGCGAGCCCTCAGTATCACGGTAGGGAGTTTCCGCCGCGTTTCGCACCCCGCGTGTCCGCCTGCGGCGGGCGCGGCGGGTTCGTGGCGCGGCTCGGGGGTGGGGGCGCGCCGCTGGGCCGGTGGGGGAGCGGGCGGGGGCTACGACGGGGGGCGGAGTGTGGAGCCGTCGGGGAGGGTTGCGGTCAGGGTGGCGCTTGCGCCGCGTTCCGCCGTCGCGGCGAGGAACCGGCCCTCCACCGCGCCGCTGACGCCGCCCGACGCCGTGACCGACGTGACGTCGCGGCTGCCCGCCGCCAGCACGTACCAGCTGCCCGAGCGCGCCTTCCACAGCACGCCCGCCAGCGCGTGCGGCGCCCGCGTCCCGCACGCCGTCGTGTCCCGCCCGCGGGCCGCCACCGCGCCCTGCTGCCGCGTGTCGGCCGTCGGCGGCTGGAACTGCGCCAGGGCCACCCCGCCCGTGCCGCGCCAGGTGTCGGCGCGGGTGCACACCCAGGCGGCGGTGCCGCCCGCCTCGGGCAGCGGCTGGCCGGCGAAGGTCCAGGAGTTCACGGACCGTACGCCGTGGACGCGGAGCGCGGCGAGGTGGCACGCGGTACGGGCCCAGCGGTCGCGGGCCGCGCTCCCGGCGACGTCGGCGGCGGCGCCCGGCGAGCCGTACGTCAGCCTCGCCGGCACCATCTCGCCGAGGTCGGTCGTGAGCTGGGCGGGAGCGCCGGTGCCCGCCGAGGGGCGGGTGCGCAGCTCCAGGACGGGCCAGGTGGCGCAGGGCTCCTCGGCGGCGGGCGGGGAGGCGGCGCCGTCCTCCTCCGGAGCGGTGGCGGGGAGCGGAGGGCTGGGGACGGGGTCGGTGACGCCGTCGGTGTCGCGGCCGACCCGCCGCGGCGCCGCCGCCGGGTCCAGCAGCTCTCGCTGCGACACCCCGGAGACCCACGGGGCGGTCAGATAGCGCACCTTGCCGTCCCTGCGGCCGACCACGACGGCCAGCGCGCTCGCCGCGTCCGCCGCGTCGGCGCGGGCGAAGTCCAGCACCGCGGCGCCCGGTTCGCCCGGCACCTCCGCGTACCGCACCAGCCGCAGGCCGTCGTGGAGGAGGACGACGGTCGCCCGGTCGACGTCCCCCGCGTACAGCAGCCGCGGCGGTCCCGCGGGCGGCCCCGCGGCGGTGCCGGGCGTCGCCGAGACCCGTACGGACTCGCCCGGCCCGGCCCAGACCGCCAGGGCCCGGCCGAGCAGCGCGCTGTCGCCCGTACGGTCGCCGCGGGCGGGCCAGGCGGCGAAGTCGGCGCGGTCGGCGCGCTGCCAGTCGTCGCGGCCCGCGACGGCGAGCCGCGCCGGGTCGAGCGCCTGCTCGGCGAAGGCGTTGCGGGCGTACGGGGCCGCCGCCGCGTCGTCCGTACGGCCGCCGGCGCCGGGGACGCCGAGCAGGGCGACGACGGCGACGAGGGCCGCGGCGGCGGCGAGCGCGGCGCGGGTGTGCTGGCGGCGCCGCAGCAGGTCGGTGGGGCGGGCCTGGAGCGCGCAGGGGTCGAACTCGGGGGAGAACAGCAGCCGCCGCTCCGCGCTGCCGGGCGGCTCGGCGACGCCGTCGGCGGCGGCGAGCGCGGCCCCGGGGTCCTCGGCGCCGGCCGCCGCGAGGAGCCGGCGCACGGCGGGGGCGGGCAGCGCTTCGAGGCCGCGCAGCACGTACGCGGCGCGGGCCGGCGGGGGGAGTGCCGCGAGGGCGCGGTCGAGGGCCAGTTCGTCGGAGCCGCCCGGGCGCGGGTGGAGCCGCAGCCCCCAGAGCCGGGGCAGCGGGCTCGGCAGCCGTACGGGCCGCGGCAGCCCGAACGGGCCGCGGGCGCGCCCGGCACCGAGGGCGGCCCGTACGACCCGCAGCCGTACGTAGGCGTACCCGGCACCGGAGTCCTCCGCGGGGCGCCAGGCGGCGCCCCCGGTGCCGGCCCCGCCCGGGTCCGCCCGCGGCCCGGGCACCCCGCCGACCGGCACCCCGCCGACGGGCACCCCCTCCGGAGCCGGTGCCCCCGGTGCCGTACGCCCCCGGGGCAGCGAGCGCTGCACCAGGCCGTGCGCCGCCAGGACCCGCCTGCCGCGGTTCTGCTCCGCCGGCAGCAGCAGGTACGCGAGACGCGTCAGGTGCGCGTAGTGCTCGACGACGGCGGCCTCGGCCTGTTCGACGTCGACGGGCGAGGAGACGGTGTCCGCGGGCGGCGGCGGGCCCGCGGCTCCCCGGGCGGCGGTGACGGCCTGCTGATCCACGCTGGGTTGAACGAGTGAATCCTCAGATGGTCACTCCGCCCGCGGGCCGCCCCGCGGGCACCCCGCGGGCGCCGCGCCCACGGGACCTCCCGCACTCACCTCACCCGCTCGTCCACCCGCTGAACTCCACCGTCCCCCGCACCCCCGCCGCCGCCGACATGAACGGCCCCGCGTCCTGCGTCCCCGCCGTCCCCGGCACCGTGACCGTCGCCACCGTCCGCCACGTCGCCCCGCCGTCCGTGGAGCACGCGCCCGTGAACGCGTCCCCCTCCCGCGTCAGCCGCAGCGTGACCGGTGCCGCGATACCCGTGATCCGCTTGTACGTGTCCAGCGTCCCGTCGCCGTTGGAGTCGTACGACAGCGCCACCCCGTTCGCCGGCGTCACCGCCAGGTTGAGGAACCCGGCCGCGCCCGCCGTCCGCAGGTCGTTGCGGGCGACGATGCCCGCCCGCGCCCACGGCCCGCTCGGCGCCTGCGCGTCGACGGTCAGCGTCACCGTGCCGCCGGAGGCCAGCGCGCCCGGCCGGAAGACCGCGCCGAACTCGGTCGTCGCCTTCCACATGTCGGCGCCGCCCCCGTCGATCGCCCAGCGGTCACCGAGCTGCCCGAAGACGGCGGCGTTCGTGGTGACCGCGGCGACGCTGTCGTCCAGCGGCCCGGCGACGAACAGCGTGCCCGGCGTGTGCACCGTCACCGGCTTCTGCCCCGCCATCCCGTACGCCGTGCGCACCTCGTACTCCAGCGGCGTCAGCGGCTCCGCGGGCGGCCCTGCGGGCGCCCGCACCTCCCACGCGTGCTCCGCGCGCCCCGCCGCCGGCACCGCCGGGAGGGACACCGCGCCCGGCGGCGTCGCGTCGAGGCCGGTCAGCTCCAGCTCCACCGGACCCGTCGCCGCCAGCCCGCACATGTTGCGGAACCCGGCGGTCAGCCGCCCCGTACCGCCCGGGGCGAGCGCCGGGGGGTCGGCGACGGCCGTGACGACGCCCTGGTACGGGGCCGCGGCCAGCACCTCGTGGACCCGGCGGGCGATGGTGTGCGCGTTGCCGGAGGGGCGCTCGGGGTAGCTGTTGCTCTGCCGCGTCCAGGGGTCCTCGACCGCGTACCAGTCGAAGGGCTCCGGCTCCCGCCCCGCCGCCAGCGCGTCCTGCAGCTCCTCCAGATAGGCGCGCCAGCGCGGCGCGTGGAAGTCGCGGATCAGCCCCGACCAGTCGCGGTTCGCGTAGTCCGCGAGGTGCCCGCCGTCGGCGGTGGGGCGGTCGGCCCAGGTGGTGACCAGCACCCGCGCGGTGCGCTCCAGCCGCGCGGCCTCCGCGTCGTCCGCGGCCATCCGGCGGGCGTCGGCGAGCCAGGGGCCGAGGAGGAACGCGCGGTGCGCGCCGGTGGTCTCGTCGCTGAGCGCCATCAGCTTCAGCCACAGGTCGGACAGCGTGCGGAACGCCGCCGCGTCCTTGCGCCCGTACGCCGCCTTGAGCTGCGGCAGCAGCACCCGCGACCGGCTCGCGAGCGCCTGCCGGGCGAGGTCGACGAGGTCGTGCCGGTACGCGTCGGAGGCGCGCAGCGCCGGGGCGACGCCCAGCAGCGCGCCGAACGCCTTGTCGAAGTCGGCGAGGTCGAAGGCCGGCGTCTTCGTCGCGTAGTACGCGCCCGAGCGGGCGTCCAGCGACGGGCGGGCGGCGAAGATCGAGTCGTGCGGGCGGCCGTCGGCGCTGGAGATCGCGTACGCCGTCTCGCGCAGCGCCGCGAACGCCTCGCGCGCCGCCGCGTCGTCGCCCCCGTAGCGCACGGCCGCGTACTCGTCGAACCACTCCTTCCGGTCCACCGGCTCCGCCCGCCACGCCAGTTCGCTGAAGAGCTCCAGCGCCGCCGGGTCGCGCTCGGCGGCCTCCGGCATGTACGCGGTGCCGACGCAGGCGCTGCCCGGCTTGTCGCGCCAGGCGGCGAAGCGCTCCGCCCACATGTGGGTCTTGGCGCCGATCGTGGTGCGCCCGCCGAAGTTGGGGATGGTGCCGAAGGCGTACGGCACGCCGCCCCAGTCCGCCTCGCGGTCGGTGACGCGCTCCAGGTCGGACAGGCCGTCGACGACGAGCATCCGCTCGGGGTGTGCGAGGCCGTCGAGGAGTTCGCGCCGCGGGTTCTCCTGCCAGCCCAGGATCACCCACGTCGCGCCCGGGCGGGCGGTCTGCAGCGCGGTCTCGACGGCGCGCGCGGCGTCCGGCACGGGCACGTCGCCGGGGTCGCCGCCCTCGTGCAGCAGGTCCATCTTCAGGTGCGCCACCGGCCCGAACAGCTCTTCCTGGTGGCGGTAGTAGGCGGCGGCGACGTCGCGGAAGGCCTCGGTGCGCGGGTCGAGCCAGTCGGGGCGGGGCAGGCCCGCCCAGGTGCCCTGGGGGATGGTGCGGGCGAGGGGGTGGCGGTCCGTGAAGCCGCCGGGGACGGTGCCGAAGTAGCCGGGCAGCACGGGGGCGATGCCCAGCTCGCGCATGCGGCCGACGATGCGGCGGCCGAGTTCGGTGCGCTCGGCCAGCAGCGCGGGGCTGACGGGGCCGCCGTAGTCGCTCATGTTCTGCAGCAGCCACCACGGCTGGTGGCTGGGGGCGGGCAGCCAGGCGCGGGCCTCGGCGTCGGAGTAGCCGAACTCCGTCAGCAGCCGGTGGTAGACGGCCTCGCTGCCGGGGGTGACGAGCACCTGGTTGCAGCCGTGCAGGGCGAGCACGTCGATGAACCGCTCCCAGCGCGGCCAGTCGTGGTACGGGCCGGTGTAGCCGTCGTGGGTGTCGTTGAGCGCGAACCGGGCCGGGACGGTGGCGCGGCGCTCGACGGGGGCCGCGGGCGCGGGCAGGCGGCGCGGCAGCCGGGTCTGGCTGCCGGACCAGGAGACGACGGCGCGGCAGGTGTACTTCAGGTACCAGTGCACGCCGGTGAGGAGCACCGCGGGGCTGGTGCCGCCGACCTCGATCCGGCCGGCCCGGCCGCGTACGGTGAACCGCTCGGCGCCGTCGAGGGCGGTGAGCGCGAACTGCCCGGCGTGCTCGGGCAGCAGCCGCTCCAGCGCCTCCCGGGCCGCCGCCACGTCGAACCCCCCGCCCGCTTCCGCGTCCGCTGCCGTACCGCCTCCGGCCGTCACGCTACGGGCGTGCGCCTGCCCGCTCACGAGTGCCGCGCCGGCGCCGAGCGCGCCGGCCGTGCCCAGGATCGTGCGTCGCGTCATGTCCGTCATCAGCGGACCGTAGCCACGCGCGGCGGGCGGGGGCAACGGAGGGAAACGGGCGGAAAGCGGCCCGTACCCGGGCGGGACAGAAAGCGCTGTCTGCGGAAGCCCGGCCGGGCGCGGCCCGAAGCAGAGCCGGGCGGGCGGCCGAACCGCCGCCGGGGCCCCGCGCCCCGCGCCGGCCGGCCGGGTCCTGGTGCGGTCCTGGTGCGGTCCGGGTCCGCCCGGGTCAGCCGCGGTCGAGGTACGCCAGCACCGCCAGCACCCGGCGGTTGTCGTCGTCCGACGGCGGCAGCCCCAGCTTCCCGAAGATGTTCGACGTGTGCTTGGCCACCGCCCGTTCCGTGACCACCAGCCGCTCCGCGATCGCCGCGTTGGACCGCCCCTGCGCCATCAGCTCCATCACCTCGCGCTCGCGCGGCGTCAGCGTGTTCACCGGCTGGTCCTGCGCCGCCCGCCGGCTCAGCAGCTGCGAGATGACCTGCGGGTCCATCGCCGTACCGCCGCCCGCCACGCGCCGTACCGCGTCGATGAACTGGTCGGCGTCGAACACCCGGTCCTTGAGCAGGTACCCCACGCCGCCGCGCTCGTCGGCCAGCAACTCGCGTGCGTACAGCTGCTCCACGTGCTGCGAGAGCACCAGCACCGGCAGCCCCGGCCGCTTCGCCCGCGCCTGCAGCGCGCACTGCAGCCCCTCGTCCGAGAACGACGGCGGCAGCCGGACGTCGACGACCGCGACGTCCGGCTCCAGCTCGTCCAGCGCCCGCGTCAGCTCCGGGCCGTTGTCCACCGCGGCCAGGATCTCGAAGTCGTACGCTTCGAGCATGCGGACGAGACCGTCCCTCAGAAGGAAGAGGTCTTCGGCGATGACAGCTCGCACGGAATCTCCAGGGTCACCATCGTGGGGCCGCCGACCGGGCTGTTGACGGCCAGTACGCCGTCGAATGTACCGAGCCTGCGCTCCACCCCGGCCAGCCCGGAGCCCTTGTCCACCGACGCGCCGCCGCGGCCGTCGTCCGTGATCGCGATCCGCAGCATGCCGTCGCGGTGCCCCATGTCCAGCCACACGCGCTGCGCCTCGGCGTGCTTGATGGCGTTCGTCAGCACCTCGCTGACCGCGAAGTACGCCGCCGACTCCACCGGCTCCGCCGCCCGCCCCGGCGGCGTACCCAGGTCGATGTCCACCTCGACCGGCACCGGCATGCGCAGCGCGAGCGCCCGCACCGCGTCCGCGAGGCCGCGCTCGGCCAGCACCGGTGGGTGGATGCCCCGTACCAGGTCGCGCAGCTCCGTCAGCGCCTCGGCCGACTCGCCGCGCGCCCGGGAGACCAGCTCCTTCGCCTTGGCCGGGTCCTTCTCGATGAGCGCCTCGATGGTCCCCAGGCTCATGCCCATGGCGACCAGTCGGGCCTGCGCGCCGTCGTGCAGGTCGCGCTCGATGCGGCGCAGCTCGGCGGCGGAGTTGTCGACGGCGTCCGAGCGGGTCTCGGTCAGCCGCGCGACCCGCTGGGCCAGCTCGACCTCGCGGGGCGCGAGCACGCCCTTGGTCATCTGGAAGTGCATCGCCAGCAGGCGGGGGCCGGTGAAGAGGCCGACGGCGAGCAGGGCCGTGCCGAGCCCGGCGGCCATGAACGCGGTGCTCTGCGAGGACACCGGCACGAAGCCGTACCAGTAGGTGCTGTCGCCGCCGCCGGTCATGGGGTCCCAGACACCGGCGGCGATCACGTACCCCTCCAGCGGGTAGAAGGTCAGCGCGACCGTCACGATCGCGAGGACCGAGCCCGCGATCATGTCGGTGAACAGCCAGCGCACGTCGCGCCAGGTCGCCGGGTCGGTGAGCAGGTGGCGGGTGCGCTGCGCCTGGCCGATGAGCCCGCCCTGGAGGTCCGGCGGCCAGGGGCGGTACGTGGCGGGGATGCGCACGTCCGACCACTGCGCGGCGAGCAGCCGGCGCAGGTTGGCCTGCATCCGTACGCCCTCCAGCACCCAGGGCGTGGTGATCAGGCCGATGCCGAGCACGGGTATGAGCACGACGGAGACGACGGTCAGCACGAAGAGCGTGATCGAGGCCGCGGTGCACAGCACCGTCAGCGCCAGGGCCCGTACCCCGGCGAGCGCCCAGTTCCGGAAGATCATCTCCGTGTTCCCCTCTGTCCCTGCTGTTTCCGCTGGTCCCTGCTGGTCCCGTGTCCGTTCTGCGGCCGTCCCGTGCCCGGCCTGCGGCCGGGGCCCGGCCCGCGCGGCCGTTCGCCGGGCGCATGTCACAGTCTGCCGCGTGGGCAGGGCGGGGGCACGGGGCCGGCCCCCCGGGGCCGGGGTGTAGCTAGCACCACCACCCCCGCGACGCCCGCCGCGCCGCGGCGTACGGGGAGGCGGGGGACACACCGGGTTTACATCCGGGCAACGGTCGGGAAACCGCGGCTTGCGACGCTGCCCGGGGCGGGAGGACGTGCCCGCCGGGACCGCATCTGTGCGACATCTGTGCGAACGAAGGACGGCGACCGTGAGCTACAAGGCCGAGTACATCTGGATCGACGGCACCCTGCCCACCGCCAAGCTGCGCTCGAAGACCAAGATCGTCGAGACCGGCGCCGAGCCGCCCCTGTGGGGCTTCGACGGCTCCAGCACCAACCAGGCCGACGGCAGCTCCTCCGACTGCGTCCTCAAGCCCGTCTTCACCTGCCCCGACCCGCTGCGCGGCGGCGCCGACGTGCTCGTACTCTGCGAGGTCCTCGACACCGACCTGCGCCCGCACGCCTCCAACACCCGCGCCGAGCTGCGCGAGGTCGCCGAGCGCTTCGCCGCCCAGGAGCCGGTCTTCGGCATCGAGCAGGAGTACACCTTCTTCCGCGGCTCCCGCCCCCTCGGCTTCCCCGAGAACGGCTTCCCCGCCCCGCAGGGCGGCTACTACTGCGGCGTCGGCGCCGACGAGATCTTCGGCCGCGAGGTCGTCGAGGCCCACCTCGACAACTGCCTCAAGGCGGGCCTCGGCCTGTCCGGCATCAACGCCGAGGTCATGCCCGGGCAGTGGGAGTTCCAGGTCGGCCCGCTCGCCCCGCTGGAGGTCGCGGACCAGCTCTGGGTCGCGCGCTGGCTCCTCTACCGCACGGCCGAGGACTTCGGCGTCTCCGCCACCCTGGACCCCAAGCCGGCGAAGGGCGACTGGAACGGCGCGGGCGCGCACACCAACTTCTCCACCCGGCGGATGCGCGAGGGCTACGAGGCGATCGTCGCCGCCTGCGAGGCGCTCGGCGACGGCGACAAGCCCCTGACGCACGTGCGCGCGTACGGGGCGGGCGTGGAGAGCCGGCTGACGGGGGCGCACGAGACGGCGCCGTGGGACGAGTACTCGTACGGGGTGTCGGACCGCGGGGCGTCGGTGCGGATCCCGTGGCAGGTGGAGAAGGACGGCAAGGGCTACATCGAGGACCGGCGGCCGAACGCGAACGTGGACCCGTATGTGGTGACGCGGCTGATGGTGGACACGTGCTGCGCGGCGCTGGAGAAGGCGGGCCTGGACTGAGCCGGTAGGCCGACGGGGTACGGGCCGGGGCTGGACCGGGTCGCCGCGGTCGGCGGGGTCCGCGGCCGCCGTGCCCGGAACCGCCGGCCACCGGGCGGCCGAGGGGTTGGTGCAAAGGGCTCTTCCGCTCGCCCTTTCGGCCGCGTTGCGCTGGCCCGCGGCCGGTGAGGTGCCGAGGCTGAGTGCATGTCAGGGGCGCGGCGGGTCTGGACGGCGGTCGCCGCCGCGCTGCTGAGCGCGCTGACGGTGCTGCTGCTGTGCCGGTACACGGTGGCCGACCCGGCGTACTACACGGGCGCCGTACGGGAGGCCGACGGCTACCAGCGCATCTACGACGAGGTACTGCCCGACCCCGCGGTCCGCCGGGTGCTGCGCAGCGGCGCGCTGGGCGTCCCGCTGCGTAGCGACGCGGTGGTCGACAACCTGCCGCTGCTGGTGCCCCGCCCGGCGCTGGAGCAGGCGGCGGCGAGGCAGGCAAGGGCCCTGGTGGCGGCGCTCACGGGCACCGGCCGCGCGGTTCCGGGTGACGACTGGCGCGGCCCGGTCACGGAGAGCGCGACGGAGGCGGGCAGCGAGCACCTCCGCGCGCTGCGCGCCGACGCGGACCCCTCCGCGGCGCGCGGCCTCACCCACCTCATCGCGCGCCTCCGCGAGTACGTCACCCCGTCCAGCCCGTCGCCGGCCCCGACATCGGCGCTGCGGACCGCGGTGGCGGCCTTCGTCCACGACACGTGGCCCCCGGGTACGGCGCGGCGCATCATGACGGCGCTGGACGAGGTCCTGCCGGGAGCACCGCCGGAACCCCACGGCCCGTCGACCGGCGCCGGAGTGGACGGCACGGGGGCGGAGGTCCGCCCGCCGTTGACAGGGCCGCCGGAGTGGTGGTCGGTGGCCGGGAGGGGGTCGGAGACACGGGCGAAACGCGGTGCGGAGCTGCGCCCGCCGTTGGTCGTGGGTGGCGAGGCGGTGGGGCGGCCGGGGTTGTGGTCGGCGGAGCCGGGGGATGGTGCGGCGGGCGCGCGGGCAGGACGGGGTCTGGAGCCGCGGGGGCCCGGGGCCGGGGAGGGACCTGGGGCGGAGCCGCGCCCGCCGTTGGTGGTGCGGGGTGAGGGTGTCGGGCGGCCGGGATGGTGGTCGGCGGTGCCGGGGGATGGTGCGGCGGATGCGGATGTGCCGGTGGGGCGGGGGCCGGAGGCCGGGGAAGGGTCCGGGTTGGAGTCGCGTGGGCAGACTGCGGGGGGCGGGTCCGGGGCGGAGTCGCGCCCGCCCTCGACGGAGGAAGCGGCGGACCGGCCGGGCGCGCCCTCGGTGGCGTCGGGGGGTGCCGTGGCGGAGCGGCGGGTGCCACTGGTGGTGGAGGACAGGGCCGGGGCCGGTGCGGATCCGGCGTCGGCGGCCCCGTCGAAACTGCCGGGGTGGGTGCCGGAGCGCGGCGCGGTGGTACGGACCGTGCTCGCCGCCGCCGCGTCGTGGTGGGCCGTCGCCGGGGTGGCCGCCGCGGCGGCCGTCGCCGGAGTGCTGGCGCTCCGCGCCGCGGCCCGGAGCGGGCGGCCCCGGGCCCGTACCGCCGCGGCGACGTGCGCCGGCGCCGCGGTACTGACCGCCGCCGCGGGGACCGCGGTGTGGGCGATGCTGCCGGCGTCCGCGGGGCTGGTGCCGGACGGGCTGCCGCCGAGCGTGGCGGCGCTGCTCACGGACGTGGTGACCGGGCTCTACCGCGAGGCGGCCCTGAGCTGGGCCGCCGCCCTGCTCGGCCTGACCCTGACCGCGACCGCCCTGGCCCTCACCGCCTCGACCGCCACCCGCAGAACCCTGCACCGCACCCTCACCGCGCTCACCCGCCGCCCCTCGACCCCACCGCCAGCCGCCCACCACACCCCGCACCACCATCCGGAACCCCCCGCACCGGCCCGTATCCCACCCACCTCCCCGACTCCCCCCGAACCCGCCCCGCCCGCCCGCAACCGTCCCCGCGCCCCCGCGCCTCCGCGCCCCTCCCGCCCCCCGAAGGCGACTCGTTGGGTCCACCGCGCCGGAATCTGCGCCGCCGCCGCAGCCGCCCTCGCTCAGGTCTGGGTGCTCGTCGGCGTCCCCTCCGAGGCGGCCCTCGCCTGCAACGGCGACGTCGCCCTCTGCGGGCGGCCCTACGACCGCGTCGTGCAGGTCGGCGCGCACAACGCCATGGCCACCGTGCCCGACGGGTTCCTCGGCGCCCACCAGGACGTCTCCCTCACCGGGCAGCTCGACCGCGGCGCCCGCGCCCTCCTCCTCGACACCCACTACTGGGAGACCGCCGAGCGCCTCGTGCCGCCCGCCGGCACCGGCGGGCTCGACGCCGCCGCGCGGGCGACCCTCGTACGGGCCGTGGACTCCGTCGTGCGGCCGCGGCCCGGGACGTGGCTGTGCCACGGGCCCTGCCGCATGGGCGCCACCCCGCTCGCCGCGCAACTGCGCGAGCTGCGCGGCTGGCTGGAGGAGCATCCGCGGGACGTGGTGACCCTGATCCTCCAGGACGCCATCACCCCCCGCGATACGGAACGCGCCTTCCGCGCCGCCGGCCTCGGGCCGTACCTGTTCCGGCCCGACCCCGACCCCGCCGCCCCCTGGCCGACGCTCGGCGAGATGGCCGGCTCCGGGCGGCGGCTCGTGGTCTTCGCCGAGGAGGCCGACGGGCCCGCGCCCTGGTACCGGAACTTCTACGACTACGCCGTCGAGACCCCGTACCGCGCGCGCAGCGCCGGCGACCTGAGCTGCGCGCCCCACCGCGGCGGCACCGACCCCCGCAAGCAGCTCTTCCTCCTCAACCACTTCGTCACCCACGGCATGGGCGCCCCCCGCGCCGAGGCCGCCGCCGTCAACGACGCCGACGTCATCGTCCGCCGCGCCACGACGTGCGCGCTGCTGCGCGGGCGGCTGCCGACCATCGTCGCCGTGAACCACATGACCCTCGGGGACGCCGTCGGCGCGGTGCGGCGCCTCAACGCCGGGACGTCCTGAGGGAGCCGCCGGTCAGCCGCAGCGCGTTCCCTCCCGCGGCAGGTTGCCCTCGAACAGGAAGCGGTCGACGTTGCCGTCGACGCAGTCGTTCCCGGTGATGTAGCCGGTGTGGCCGTCACCCTGGTAGGTCAGCACGACGGAGTCGTTGCCGAGCGCCTTCGCCATGTCCGCCCCGCCCTTGTACGGGGTGGCGGGGTCGCCGGTGGTGGCGACGAGCAGCGCCGCCGGGGCGTCCGTGGCGCGTACGCGGCGGGAGTCGTTGTCGCCGGGGACGGGCCAGCCCGTGCAGGTCAGCAACTGGCCGGCCATGAACGTGCCGAAGACCGGGGACGCCTTGGTGAACTCGGGTCTGGCCTCCTCCACGTCCGCGGCGGTGTAGCGGTCGCTGGTGTCGCGGCAGGTGACGGCGGTGAAGGCGGCGTCCGCGTTGTCCTCGCCGCCGCGCTGCGAGATCCCCGAGCCCGACCCCGGCACCACCGCCCCTGGAACCACCGCACCCGGAACGGCTGACCCCGGCGCCCCCGCGCCGCCGCCTCCGCCCGCCAGCCGTACCAGCGGCGCCCCGTTGCCGTTCCCGAGCGCGGTCAGCGCGCGCCGCAGGTCCGGCCACAGCTCCGTCGTGTACATCGCGTTCGTCAGCGCGTCGACGAACGTCGTCTGGTCCAGCACGCCCGCCGCGGTCTCGATCTCCCGCCCGTCGAGCAGGCCGAAGAGCTGCCGTATCTCCTTCCTGGCCGCCGAGGGGTTGCCGCCCAGCGGGCACTTCGACGCGCCGCGCTTCGTGCAGTCGTCGGTGAAGTCGTCCAGCGCGCGCTGGAAGGCGTGCGCGTTGGCGAGGTAGGTCTGCCGGCTGTCCTTCAGCGGGTCCTCGACCCCGTCCAGGACGATCCGTCCCGCCTTGTCCGGGTAGTGGTGCAGGTAGTCGGCGCCCAGCTTGGTGCCGTAGGAGAAGCCCATGTACGTGAGCTTGTCCTCGCCGAGCGTCGCCCGCAGCACGTCGAGGTCGCGGGCGGAGTCGACGGTGCCGACCCACGGCAGGAGCTGCGCCGAGTCCTCCTCGCACAGCCTGCCCTGGAGCCGGTGGTACGCCGCGAGCCGGTCGGCCTCCGTGCGGTCGTCGGGGGAGCGGTCCAGGCTCTTCGTCTGCCGCGCGGTCGGCCGCGCGCAGCGTACGGGGCTGCTCTCGCCGACGCCGCGCGGGTCGTGGGCGACGACGTCGTAGCGCTCGTTGAGCTTCGCGAACTTCGCGCCGAGGCCCGCGAGGCCCTCGACGCCGGACTCGCCGGGGCCGCCGAAGTTGAGCACGAGGGAGCCGATGCGCTCGTCCTCCGGGCCGGTCGCGGGCAGCCGGGCGACGGCGAGGTGCAGGTCGCCGCGGTCGGTGGCGGCGTAGTCGCGGGGGACCTGGACCCGGGAGCACTGGAGCCGTTCGAGGTAGGCGGGGGCCTTGCGGCCCGCCTTCTTCTCCGCCTCCGCGACCGCGTGACCGCAGTCGTTCCACGACACGGACTGGTTGTAGTACGGGGCGAGCGGCGCCGTGTCGTCGTCGGCGGGGCGCTGGACGGGGGCGCCGGCCGGGTGCGCGGCCGTGAGCGCGAGGGCGCCGGCGAACGGCAGGACCGCGACGGCGAGGGCGGCGCGGCGGGACGCGGAACGGCGGCGACGGGCGGGGGATATGTCGTGGTTCGCTCCCATAGGCCACACGGTAAGCGCGGCCCCGTACGCCCGCACCCGCGGCGCGGGCCGCCGGACGCCCGCCGGCGTACCCCCGCGGAGCCGCGTGCGGCACCGGTCCCGGCGCAGTGCGCGGAGCCGTGCGCGGAGCCGAGGGCCGCCGGGCGCAAAACGGGGCGCGCGGCTGCCCTGCGGGCTGGGATGCTGGCCCGCATGGCTGATCACGACCCCCGCGGCGCCGCGCGCGTCGTCGCCGCGCTCCACTCCGTCGGCGTCCGCCGCCACACCGGGCAGGTCATCCTCGACGGCGTCGACTGGACCGTACGGGCCGGGGAGCACTGGGCGCTGCTCGGCCCCAACGGCGCCGGCAAGACCACCGCGCTGCGGCTGCTCGGCGCGCTGACGCACCCGACGACCGGCACCGTGGACGTGCTCGGCCACCGCATCGGCCGGGTCGACATGCGGGAGCTGCGCGCCGCGATCGGCCTGGTCTCGGCGGCGCAGAAGGTGCCGCAGGACGCCACCGGGCACACGGTCGTGCTCACCGGCGCCAGCGGCACCGTGCAGCCGCTGTGGCGCACGTACGGCACGGCCACGCGCGAGCGCGCGTACGAACTGCTGGCGGAGCTGGACTGCAAGGAGCTGGCCGACCGCCCGTACGGCGTCTGCTCCGGCGGCCAGCGCGCCCGGCTGCTCATCGCCCGCGCGCTGCTGCCGGACCCGGGACTGCTGCTGCTCGACGAGCCGTTCAACGCGCTCGACCTGCCCTCCCGCGAGGACCTGGTCGACGCCCTGGAGCGGCTCGCGGAGACCCGCCCCGGGCTGGCGACCGTCATGGTCACCCACCACCTGGAGGAGCTGCCGCCCACGACGAGCCACGCGCTGCTGCTGCGCGACGGCCGCGTCTCGGTGGCGGGCCCGGCGGCGGAGGTGCTCACGGGCGCACGCCTGACGGAGTGCTTCGGCCGCCCGATCGAGGTCCACCACCACACCGGCCGCTGGCAGGCCCGCTCCCCCCGCCCGTAGCACCCCCGCGCCGAGGGGCCCGGCCGGGCCCGTACCGCCGCCCGGCTGCCGCACAGCAGCACGACGTTCGCCCCGCCCCGCAGACCCTTCCCGCGCTCGGAACCTTCGCCCACCGCCGAACCAGGAGATCGAACATGAGCGTGCCCGACCGCTGCACACCGCGCCGCCTCCGGTGGCACCGGTGATCGTGATGCAGCCGGTCCTGGAGTTCTACGCCCCCGGCGGATTCGACCTCTGGCCTCTCTCCGAGGAGGCGCCGTTCGGGTACCTGGCGCTCAGCGGTGAACTGACCACCGCCGAGGTCGGGACAGCGGTGATGTCCATCGCCCGGTGCAACGACATCGACCCCGACCCCGCAGCGGGAGACGACCGCCCGCCCCGGCCGGCCGACCCGCTCGGCTCCTTCCTGCACGGGCTGCTGACCTTCGACGACCTCTTCGCCGCCGGCGGCCTGCGCGTCACGGACCACTCCACCGGCGTCACGTTCCTCCCCGGCTGCTGCAACGGCCTGGAGGACTGGCGCGAGTGGTACGGCATCGTCGACGCCGGCGCACCGGCGTCCTTCGGACACGACCCCGACCCGGCAGCCGAGCTGATCGATGGCACCGTCCGCCTCACCGTGGACGCCGAGCAGGACGACAGCCCGGTGATCGACTTGCCTGCCGCGGACCTCCGGCCGCTGCTGGACGGGGTGGAGCGCGACCTCGCCGGCTTCCTCGCGCTGGCGACCGGCTGGGCCGGCGAGCAGCTGGCGGACGGCGCCGCCCCCGTGGCCGCGGCCCTCGCCCGAGTTCTCGCCCACCCGGCCCGGTGACACCCGAACCTCTGCGCGCCGGCTGCCCGCAGCCCCCGCGGCCCGTCCTCCGTTACGCGCCCGGGGGTATGCGGTCGCGTTCGCCCGGCCAGTCCAGCGTCAGGCGGTGTGCCCGGGGGAGTTTGGCGACCACCAGGTCGTACGAGTCCTCGATCATCTCCAGCACCAGGTCCTCGGGCACGGCGCCGTCGAGGCGGACCGTGTTCCAGTGGCGCTTGTTCAGGTGGTACCCGCCGACGATCTCCGGGTACGTCGCGCGCAGTTGCACCGCCAGGTCCGGCTCGCACTTCAGGCTCACCGACAGCGGCGCGGCGGCCAGCTCGCTGAGCGCGAACATCTTGCCGCCGACCTTGAAGACGGAGACCGCCCGGTGGCGGTCGAAGGGCCACTCCTCGACGGCCCCGTTCGGCTCCAGGCAGGCGGCGCGAAGCTGGTCAGGTTCCATGCGCCCAGTATGGGAGCCCCCACTGACACCGCACGGCGAGCGCCCGCCAGGGGCGTACGCGGAGGGGCCCGGATGGCGGACCGCCGCCCGCCCCAGCCGCCCGCGGGCCCTACAGCCCCGCCGACGTCGCCGCCGCCGTCAGCACCTCCCGCAGCATCGCCGGCGTCAGCCGGCCGGTGAAGGTGTTCTGCTGGCTGACGTGGTAGCACCCGTACAGCTCCAGCGGCGCGCCCCCGTCCGCCCGCCGCAGCGTCGTGTGCGCCCCGTGCCCGAACTCCGGGCGCGGGCGCGGCACTTCCCAGCCCGCCGCGGCCAGCACCGGCAGCGCCGCCTGCCAGCCGAACGCGCCGAGCACCACCGCCGAGCGCAGCGTCGGCCGCAGCAGCTCGATCTCGCGGACGAGCCAGGGCCGGCAGGTGTCGCGCTCGGTCGGCGTCGGCTTGTTCTCGGGCGGGGCGCAGTGGACGGGGGCGGTGATGCGGACGCCGCGCAGGGTCAGGCCGTCGCCGCGGTGGGTGGCGGTGGGCCGGCTGGCGAGGCCGGTGGCGTGCAGGGCGGCGTACAGGACGTCGCCGGAGCGGTCGCCGGTGAACATCCGCCCGGTGCGGTTGGCGCCGTGGGCGGCGGGGGCGAGGCCGATGATCAGCATCGCGGCGTCCGCGGGGCCGAAGCCGGGGACGGGGCGGCCCCAGTAGTCCCAGTCGGCGAACGCCTTGCGTTTGGTCGCCGCGACCTCCTCCCGCCAGGCGACCAGGCGCGGGCAGGCGCGGCACTCGCACAGCCGCCCGTCCAGTTCGGCGACGGTACGGGTGAGGGGGGCGGTGTCGGCGGGGAGCGGGGGTTCCGTGGTGGTCATTGGTGCCAGCATGCCCGAAGGTGGCCGGCGGTGCCGAACGGGGTCCCTGTACACCTCTGCACATTCGAACTGGTATCCCGAAATGACCTTTGACCAGGGGAGTTTGTCAGTCGGTGGCGGTATCATAGAGGGAGTGAAGACGGGCCAAGACGAGGCCGAGGAGGTCGCCCATGCCAGTGGCGTACGCCCCGACACCCCTGCCCAAGAAGCCGCTTCCGGCAGGTATGCCGCGTGAGTGGTATGTCGCGCACAACCGCATGCTGAAGGCCATGCGCATCGCCATCGCACTGCTCGACACCGGGGTCTACACCCCGCAGCGCGCCCGCAACGAGGTGATACGCCACACCGCCGAACGCATCGGCGTCCACCCGCCCTCGCTCACCACCTGCCGGCTGGTGCGCAACCTGCTCCCGCTCATCTGACCGCGCCGTCCTGACCGCGCCCGTTCCGAGCACGTCGTCCCGGACCGCGTCGACCTGACGGCGCCGTCCTGACCGCGTCGATCCGACCGCGTACCGCGTACCGCGTACCGCCTACCGCGTGCCGGGCGCGGGGCCCGGTCCGCAGGCCACGAGCCTGCGGGCCGTACGCCCCGCGCCCGCGCACACGCGTCCGAACCCCGGCACCCCAGCCCCCCGCCCGGAAAAACCGGCTGCGCCGCGTCCGTTCCAGCGCCCACACTGGACGTCCCGACACGGCGCACACTCCCTGCGCGCGCCGCACCCCGACCCGAAACAGGAGCCCGCCGCGTGCAGGCAGCAGTCACCGTCACCCCCGCCCGGATCCCCGAGTTGCTGCTCGGCCTCGCCACCGTGCGCCCGGTCTTCCTCTGGGGCGCCCCCGGCATCGGCAAGTCCTCGCTGGTGCGGAAGTTCGCCGACTCCCTCGGCCTCGACTGCGTCAGCCTCATCGGCACCCAGCTCGCCCCCGAGGACCTCATCGGCGTCCCGCAGATCCGCGACGGGCGCAGCGTCTTCTGCCCGCCGGAGGCCATCGCCCGCGACGAGGCGTACTGCCTGTTCCTCGACGAGCTGAACGCCGCCACCCCCGACGTGCAGAAGGCGTTCTACTCCCTCATCCTCGACCGCCGCATCGGCAACTACGAGCTGCCCGAGGGCAGCATCGTCATCGGCGCCGGGAACCGCGCCACGGACAACGCGCTGGCCCGCCCCATGGCCTCCGCCCTCGTCAACCGCCTCGCCCACGTCCACCTGGAGGCGTCCGCCACCGACTGGCTGGTCTGGGCCGGCGAGCACGGCATCCACCCCTGGGTCACGGACTACCTGACGGACCGCCCCGACCACCTGTGGTCCAAGCCGCCGAAGACGGAGGAGCCGTTCTCCACCCCGCGCTCGTGGCACATGCTCTCCGACGCGCTGCACTCCTTCGGCCCGGCCCTCGACGACCACACCCTGAAGACCGTCGCGCACGGCACGCTCACGCCCGCGCACGCCGTGTCCTTCTGCGGGTACGTCAAGATCGTCCGGCACCGCTACGGCGTCGAGGCCATCCTCAAGGGCGACGCCTCCTGGCCCCGCCGCACCGAGGACCGCGACCTGCTCTACTACCTCGCCGAGGCGTTCCGCGGCCGGCTCGTCAAGGAGCTGCCCGCGAGCAAGGAGCACGCCTCGCCCGCCGTGCGCGAGACCGCGTACCGCGCCAAGGCGCTTCTGGTCCAACTGGCCGAGATATCCGTGGAGGTGGCGCAGACCGTCATCGCCGAGGACGCGGACGGGCAGCCGGTGCTGCCGGCCTGGTTCCTGGTCGAGGCGGCCCGCGACATGCCGCGCCTGGTGGAGGCGCGCAGATGAGCCGTACGAACCGGGCGGCCCGGCGCGGCAAGGCCAAGGCGCAGCAGCGGGACGACCCGGCGACCCGCGCCTTCTCCGCCGGGCTCGCCAAGGCGATGCAGAACCCGGCGCTGCGCGCCCTCGGTGCGCAGGTCGTCCGCAAGGGCACGACGGGTACGGGCGCGGGGGGCGCGGGGGCAGGCACCACGGGCACGGGCGCCGCCGCGGGCGCCGCCCCCGCACCGCGGACCGCGGTCTTCCCGGACACCGCCGCCACCCTCGCCCCCGCCCACGGCCTCGCCCGGGTGGACTCGTACGGCACCGTCCACGCCCACCCCACCCGGCGTGCCGAGCCCGCCGAGTGGACCTGGGCGCTGGCCCACTGCCTGCTGCACCTCGGCTTCGGCCACGCCCCCGCCGCCCGCGGCGAGCGCACCCAGCCCGACCGGTACGAGCAGGCCGCCCGCTGCACCGTCGTCAACCGCTTCCTCGTCACCTTCGGCACCGGCCGCCCGCCCGCCGACCTGCCCGAGCAGTACCCCGGCGGCGGCGAGGAGGAACTCGCCGCGCGCTGGCGGCGCGACGGCATCCCCGCGGAGTACGAGCGCTGCGGCGCCGCCGGCGACGAGCCCGACGTGCTGCTGCTGCCGTGGGACGGCTGGGCCGGCACCGCGCCGCCGGACTGGCAGAAGGACTTCGCGTACGCCCTCACCCGTACGATGTCCGCCGCCATGGAGGTCGCCGGCGGCCGGCGCGACTCCCTCACCGGCGAGCGGGCGCCCCGGCGGCCGTGGGAGCGGGCGCTGGAGTGGTTCGTCTCCTCGTACCCGCTGCTCGGCGGGGTCGCGGCGGGCATGACCCTTGTCGCCGACGCCGAACTCGCCCGCGCCCACGACATCTCCGTCGCCGCCGTCGACGCCGCCGCGGGCGAGATCTACATCAACCCGCTCAGGGACCACTCCGACGACGAGTGGCGCTTCATCCTGGGCCACGAGATGCTGCACGCCGCGCTGCGCCACGGAGAGCGCCGCGGCGCCCGCGACCCGTACCTCTTCAACATCGCCGCGGACTACGTCGTCAACGGCTGGCTGCTGGAGATGCGCGTCGGCGAGATGCCCCCCGGGCTGCTGCACGACCCGCGGCTCGCCGGGCTGTCCGCGGAGGAGGTCTACGACCGCCTCGCCGCCGACCTGCGCGTCCAGCGCCGCCGGCTCGCCACCCTGCGCGGCCGGGGGCTCGGCGACATCCTCGGCGGCCCGCTGGTGCCGCGGGACCCGGCGGCCGCGTACGTCGACCTCGACGAGTTCTACCGCCGCGGGCTGCAGCGCGGCCTCGACCTGCACGAGCGCGACCACGGCCGCGGGCTGCTGCCGGCCGGCCTGGTCGAGGAGATCCGCGCGCTGGCGCAGCCGCCCCTGCCGTGGGACGCGCTGCTGGCCCGCTGGTTCGACGAGTACGTGCCCCGCGCCGAGCCGGTGCGCACCTTCGCGCGCCCCGCCCGCCGCCAGGCCGCCACTCCCGACATCCCGCGGGCGGGCCGCTACTTCCCGCCCGAGGAGGTCGCCCGCTGCACCTTCGGCGTCGTCCTGGACACCTCCGGCTCCATGGACCGCACGCTCCTCGGCAAGGCGCTGGGCGCCATCGCCTCGTACGCGGAAGCGCGTGACGTGCCCGCGGCGCGCGTCGTCTTCTGCGACGCCTCGCCGTACGACGCGGGGTACCTGCCGGCGACGGAGATCGCCGGCCGGGTGCGGGTACGGGGCCGCGGCGGGACCGTGCTCCAGCCGGGGCTCGACCTGCTGGAGCGCGCGGACGACTTCCCGCCCGCGGCGCCGGTGCTGGTGATCACCGACGGCATGTGCGACGTGCTGCGGGTACGCAGGGAGCACGCCTACCTGATCCCGGGGTGGGCGTCGCTGCCGTTCGTCGCGCGGGGGCCCGTGTTCCGCGTGAGGTGACCGCGCCCGCGGGCTTCGCGGGCGCGTACGGTGACCGTCTGAGGCGGCGGAGCGGCGGGAGGCGGCGGACGTGGCGGAGAACACGCGGACCCTGGACTGGAACGGGGCCAACGGCGACCACTGGGTCGCGTACGAGGACAAATACAACGCGGCGATGCTCCGCTACGGCGAGCGGCTGTTCGCGGGCGCCGACGTGCAACCCGACGACCGCGTCCTCGACGTCGGCTGCGGCTGCGGCCAGACGACCCGCGTGGCCGCGGCGCTCGCCGCCGGGGGCTCGGCGCTGGGCGTCGACCTGTCCGCCGCGATGCTCGCGCAGGCGCGCGCCCGGGCGGCGGAGGAGGGCCTGGCGAACGTGGGCTTCGAGCAGGCCGACGCGCAGGTCCACGACTTCGCCGACGGCGCGTACGACGTGGCGATCAGCCGCTTCGGGGTGATGTTCTTCGCGGACCCGGTCGCGGCGTTCGCCAACGTACGGCGCGCGCTGCGGCCGGCGGGGCGGCTCGCGTACGTGTGCTGGCGGGCGCCGGAGGAGAGCGAGTACTCGGGCGTGCCGCGCGCCGCCCTCGCCCCGTACGCCACGCTGCCGCCGCCGGGCGGCAGCGCGACCGAACCGGGGCCGAACTCGCTGGCCGACCCCGAGCACGTACGGGAGGTGCTCGGGGGGGCGGGCTTCACCGACGTGCAACTGGAGGCGGAGAACGAGCCGATGGACCTGGGGGCGGGTGTGGAGGAGGCGCTGGCCTTCGTCCTCGACCGGCCGCACGTGCACGCGGCGCTGGCGGAGACCGACGCGGCGACCAGGGCGAAGGCGACGGAAGACCTGCGCGAGGCCCTGACCCCGTACGCCACCCCGGAGGGGGTGCTGCTGAGGGCCCCGGCCTGGCTGGTGACGGCGCACGCCCCGGCGTAAGGGGGCCGCGCGACGGAAGGGGGCGGCCGCGTGTGCGCTCTCTTCCTGGTCACCCCTGGCGGCGCCGCGAGCGTGGTCGCCCGTCGGGCACCCGAGACGTGACGCCCGGCTCCGCGACCCGCCCTTCCCCCGGCCGTCAGGCCCCCAGGGTCCGGCGGGCCACCAGTGCCGCGCTCAGGCGGCGGGCGTCCGCCGGGGTGGTGGGGGTCAGGCCCGTGAGGAGGGCGATGCGGCGGATGCGGTAGTCGACGGTGTTGGGGTGGACGTGCAGCGCCGTGGCGGTGCCGCGGCGGTCGAGGTCGCGGGCCAGATACGTCTCCAGGGTGTGCAGCAACTCCGGGCGGCCGGCCAGCGGTTGCAGCAGGTCGGCCAGCCCGGTGAGGGCCTCGCTGGGGCGGCTGAGCTGGTAGTCGAGGAGCACGTCGGCCAGCCGGTACAGGCCGGGCGGCCGGTCCGTACGCCGTACCAGCTCGACGATGTCCGCCGTCTGCGCCACCGCCGCCGGGAGCCCGTCCGGTACGGCCCCGGCCGCCGCCGCGGTCACCGGCGCCCCGACGGCCGTCTCCGTACGGTCGATCAGTCCGCACAGCGCCGCCCACGCCGGCTCCTCCGCCACCGGCAGCAGCGCGGTGCCGCCGCCGGCGTCGAGCGCGGTGAGCGCAGGTTCGCCGGCGAAGCCGTTCAGCGCCGTCTGCAGCCGGCGGATCTTGCGCCGCGCGGCGATCCGCGACCGGGGCCCGGGGGAGTGCTCGTCGGGGTGCGGGGCGACGTGCAGTGTCAGGGCCACGTACCGCGGGGCGGGCCGCAGCCCCGTGCGGCGGGCGATGCCCTCGAGCGGCTCCCCGGCGAGCAGCGCGGCCAGCAGCGCGTGCCGCGGCGCGTGCTCCTGGACGTCGAGCACCTGCCGGGCCTCCAGGTACGCGGCGCTGACCGCCGCCACCAACTGCCGTTGCAGGACGAAGAGATGCCGCAGCACCTCCTGTGCGTCCGCGAAGTCCGCGGGCCGCGCGTCCACGGCGATCTCCTCCCAGCCCATCGCCGTGCCGATCTGGTATGCGCTGAGGATGGCGTCCAGCGGCACGCCCTCCTCGGCGCGCTGGGCGGCCGACTCCCGCTGCCGTACCAGCTCGTCGTCGCGCGCCGGGCCGCGGCGCTGGAGCACGTCGGCGAAGAGCCGCAGGCTGCGCTGCACGATGTCGGCGATGTCGCCGGCGACCTCCTCGGGCGGCAGGGCGGCGTACACGGGCAGTTCGGTGAGCAGCCGGTCGACGACGCGGTGGGTGAGCGCGGGCACCCGGGCCCGCAGCCGCGCGTCGACCGGGCTGCCGCCGATACACAGCGGTGTGTTGTCACGCGTCACAACGGCTCCCGGAGAAGTCTGCGTTACTGACCAGTTAAGCGCAGCCCGGCCCGTCTGCATCATGTGCACGACACAATTTTCCGCCAGCTCCACACGCACCAGCACACGCACACCCGCATCCACCCCCACGGCCGGGAGCCGCCGATGAACGTGCTGCCGAAACTCCTCAAGGGCGCCCTGGGCGCCGCCGCGGCGACCGGCCTCGTCGTCGGAGGCACGGCCGCCCCGGCCGCCGCCGACGCCGCGGCCGGCGAGGTCTACGTCGCCCTCGGCGACTCGATGGCCTCGGGACCACTCATCCCGCTCCCCACCGGCCCGCTCGCCTGCGGGCGCTCCACCGAGAACTACGCGCACGAACTGGCCGACCGGCTCGACGTCGCGGAACTGCGCGACGTCACGTGCAGCGGCGCCAGGACCGACCACATGACGCAGCCGCAGTCGCTGTCGCTGCTCGACGTGGACATGGGCGAGGCGCCGCCGCAGTTCGACGCGCTCGGCGCGGACACCACCCTGGTCACGCTGACGATCGGCGGCAACGACGTCGGGCTCGTCGGCGTCGCCGAGGACTGCATGCAGCTCAACCCGCTCGGCGACCTGTGCAAGGACGGCTTCACGGAGGGCGGCGTCGACACCGTCGCCCAGCGCGTCGAGGCCATGGGCCCGAAGCTCGGCGCCGTACTCGACGGCATCCACGCCCGCTCCCCGCAGGCCCGTGTCCTGGTCACCGGCTACGGCGACTACATCAAGCCGGGCGGCTGCTGGCCGTACCAGCCGGTGCTCTCCGCCGACGCCGACTGGCTCCAGGGCAGCGTCAACCACATGAACCAGGTGATCGCCGACCGCGCGGCGGCCCACGGCGCCGAGTACGTCGACGTGTTCACCCCGAGCCGCGGCCACGACTCCTGCCAGTCCCCGGACAAGAAGTGGGTCGAGGGCTACGTCCCGACCGCCCCGGCGGCACCGCTGCACCCCAACGCCAGGGGTGAGGAGGCGTACGCCGGCATCATCCACTCCCAGCTGACCGGCTGACCGGCTGACCCGCTGACCCCGCCCGGCCCGACCGGCGGGGACGGGCCGGCCACCCGGCGTTCCCATCCCCCGAGGGGACGCACACACGCCGGCCCGGCGCGGACAACGCGCCGGGCCGGCACGTGTGGCGCCTGCGAGGGGGGTCAGCCGCCGCCGAGGCGGCCGACGCCGCCGTAGAGCCACACCTCGTCGAGGAGCCGCGGCCGGACGGGGCCTTCCGGGTGCCAGTGGGGCAGTTGGACGACCCCGGGCTCGACGACCTCGAAGCCGTCGAAGAGCGCCTCCACCTGGTCCAGCGGCCGCGGCACCATCAGCGCCGCGGCCCGCCGCTCGCCGTACACGGCGGCGGCGTCGGCGGCCCGCCGCGGCTGGATGTCGTTGGTGGTGTGGGACAGGGCGAGATAGCTCCCGGGCGGAAGGGCGTCCCGGAAGGCGGCGACGATGCGGCCGGGCTCCTCCTCGTCGCGTACGAAGTGCAGGACCGCGGACAGCACCAGCGCCACCGGCCGGTCCCGGTCCAGCGTCGCCCACAGCTCCGGCGCGCCGAGGATCTCCTCCGGCCGGCGCAGGTCCGCCTGGATGTACGCCGTGCGGCCCTCCGGGGAACTGCTCAGCAGCGCGCGGGCGTGGGCGAGGACGACGGGGTCGTTGTCGGTGTAGACGACCCGGCAGTCCGGGCTGATCTGCTGGGCGGCCTCGTGGAGGTTGGGAGAGGTGGGGATGCCGGTGCCGACGTCCAGGAACTGCCGCACGCCCTGCCGGGCCAGATAGCGGGCCGCGCGGAGCATCCAGGCGCGGTTGGCGCGGGCGGACTCCCGGACCTGGGGTGCGCGCCGGATGGTCTCCTCGGCGGCCGAACGGTCGGCGGCGTAGTGGTCCTTGCCGCCCAGCAGGTAGTCGTAGATCCGCGCGGGATGCGGCACCTGCGGGTTGATCGGTAACTGAGGCTCGTCGCCTAACGGCGGTTCGTGTGTCACGGGAATCTCTCTCGGTCGGTTTCGCCTGACGCACAACGGCATCTCAACGCGCCCAACATAGAGCGGCACACCCCCCACCCACCATCTACCCCACCCGGGCTCCGGGGCACTCGTCGCTGCACGGGCAGGCCCGGACCAGCCGCCACCCGAACCGGCCGACCGCACCGGGCACAAACGCCACGAGGACGTTGCTCGTCTCTCGCCAGTCGTACGGCACCCCATCAACGTGCTCGGCCGCTATTCCCTCCGGCTTTCCGACCTGTTCGGAGGCTTCAATTCCGCACGCGAGTCCCGCTCATTGCGGCGGATCGTCGTTGCGGAGGGCCGGTACCCGACGTCACAATGCGTGGAGGTGCCGGGTGGTCATCCCGGCGAAGTGTTGGAGGCGCTGCTTGTGAACACCGCACCGCGGTGCGCCTCGCTCTGCGCGCCAGACGCTGACCACTTCGCTTCGCCCACCGGCTGACCTACTTCGTTCACGGTGGGCGCTTCCCCTATGGGAGACCACCGTAGTGTCCGAAATCGTCGGGACGGTTGATCGCCGTCCTCTGGCAACGGTTCTTGCCGCCAACCTCGTTTCGATCGCAGGGAATTGCCTCACGTACATGGGCGTGCCGTGGTTCGTGCTGCAAAGCACGGGCAGCGCCGCCAGGGCGGGGATCGTCGCGTTCTGCACGCTGCTGCCCGCGGTGCTCGCCGCGATCGTCACCGGTCCGGTCATCGACCGGATCGGGCGACGGCGGGTGAGTGTCGCCTCGGATCTTGCCTGCGGAGTTGCCGTTGCGGCGATCCCGCTGCTGCAGTTCGCCGGCACCCTGCAGTTCTGGATGCTGTGCGCGCTGATGGCGCTGACAGGCCTGTTCGGCGCGCCGGGTGCAACGGCTCGCGGCGTGCTGTTGCCCACGCTTGCCGAACGCGCCGGAATGCCGCTGACCAGGGCTGCCGGGCTGTACGACGGAGCGGCACGCTGTGCGGCGCTGACGGCATCAGCTCTCGGAGGTGTGCTGATCGCCGTACTCGGAGCCGAGAACGTCCTGTTGGTGGATGCCGCAACCTTCGCCGTGGCCGCGCCGCTGTTCGCGTTCGGAGTGCGCGGCCTGCCCGAGGCGCAGGCCAAACGACGGCCCGAGCCGACGTCGCTGCGGGCCTACCGTCGTGAACTCGGGGAAGGCTGTCGCTTCGTGGCGGCGACGCCGCTGCTGCTGGGTCTGTGCCTGATGACGCTGGTCACCAGGGGCCTTGACCAGGGATGGAGCGCCGTGCTCCTGCCCGTGCATTCCGGTGAGGAGCTTGACGGTGCCATCGATCTCGGTCTGCTGAACGCGGCGTTCGGCATCTGCGCGCTCACGGGGGCGCTGGTCTACGGGGCGGTGGGCAGCCGCTTTCGGCGGTGGCCCGTGTTCACAATCGCCTTCCTCATCGGCGGCCTGCCGCGCTTCGTGGTGGCCGCCTTCACCGACACCTTCACCCCGCTGGCCGTGATCATGGCAGTAGAGGGTCTCGCCTTCGGTGTACTCAACCCCATCATGGCCACGGTGACGTATGAGACGGTGCCGGAGGACCTGCGCAGCCGCGTGCTGAGCGTGACAACGGCCTCGGTGCAACTGGTCACTCCACTGGGCGGACTGGCCGCGGGCTTCCTCGTTGATTCGGCCGGCTTGTCTTCCGCGCTGCTGACGGTCGGCGGTGTGTATCTGCTCGCCACGCTGTGCCCGGTGGTCTTCCCGTCCTGGAGGCAGATGGACCGTACGGGTGATCCCCGTGACGGGGCCAGGGGCTCGCTGACGCGGGGTTCAGGGGCGAAACGGGTGTAGTCACCGAGACGGCCGTTCCGGCGCTGCTCACGAACACCTGACATCGGTGCTCCCCGTCGCGTTCAAGCAGGGGCCCAGACGGCACCCACGGGCCGGCCGGTGGCCGGGTCCCAGAGCCGCACCGTGCCGCTGTCGCCGAGGCTGGTGGCGAAGAGGAACTCGCCGGGCGCGGGCGCGGCGGACAGGTCCGGTTCGGTGGGCGGAGGGAAGCCGCTGGAGTTCGCGGATCCCCGGACTCGAAGGCGGTGTCCAGTCGCCGCAGTATCCGCGCCAGGGCGGCGGCGTCCCCGTACCGCCGGCGGGGCTCCTTGTGCAGCAGCGAGCGTACGAGGTCGTCCCGGTCGGCGGGGATGAGTCCGGTCCGGGTGAGGCGGTCCGCGGTCACGCTGCCGTCGGCCGCGCGCGCGATGCCGAAGTCGAGGACCTTCACGCTGTCGGAGGGCGTGATGAAGATGTTGGCGGGCTTCACGTCCCGGTGCATGATCCCGTTGGCGTGCGCGTCGGCGAGGGCGTCACACACCTGCGCCCCCCACCGCGCGGCCTCCGCCCTCGGCCCGGTGCAACTGGGCGGGCCCGACGGGGCGTCCATGGAGGTGGCGGGTCCGCCACGGCCGGGACCATGTGGTGGGCGCCGGCCGGACGGCATGGAGCGGAGGGGGTTGTGGCATGTCGTGGGGATGGGTGGTCACGGGTGCGGTCGCGGCGGTGGGGGTCGCGGCGCTTGGTGCGGTGCGGGTGAGGAGACGGCTGGTCAACCCGTGGGAGCGGGCGGAGAGGGAACTCGACAAGCGGGATCGGACGCTGCGCGAAGAGCATCCCGATACCGTGGCGCTCCGGCACCGGGCCCACTACCTGAGCGAGACCGGCGACCTGGCCGGCGCCGTGGAGGTCTCCGAGCAGATGCTCGCCGAGCGGGTGCGGGTGCTGGGCGAGGACGACCCTCATGTCCTCGTCACTCGGCACAACCTGGCCAACCTGCGCGGCAGGGCGGGGGACGCGGCCGGTGCCGCCGAGGCGTTCGAGCGGCTGGCGCTCGACATGGAGCGGGTGCACGGAGCCGACTACATCTACACCGTTCAGGCCCAGCGCGCCGCCGTCCGCTGGCGGGAGGAAGCGGAAGGCGACAGCCAGGACACCGAGTGACGACAACGGATCCAGGCGTACCAACGCGCCGCTGGGGCAAGAGCTCATCGTGACCCACGACGGACGCCGTCTCGGACTGAGCTTCCACTACTACGTCGAGATCACAGACTGGGAGCGGCTGCGCCGCCAGGCGTCCCCTTGAGGTCAGGGCCGTGGGGGGTTGGGCTGCGGATTACGAGGGTGTGGGCTGCCGGGGTGTCTGCTGCGGAGGGCTGTCTCGCTGGTAGCGCAGCAGGAGCATGGCGGCGTCGTCCTGGAGGGGGCCGCGTACGTGGGCGATCAGGTCTCGGCGGACGGCGGCCAGGGCGGTGTCGGCGTCGGTGCCGGCCAGGAGCGCGGCGCACCCCGCGAGGGAGTAGAAGGCCCCCTGTCTGTCGCGTGCTTCCGTGACGCCGTCCGTGTAGAAGAGGATCTGGTCGCCGGGGCTGAAGGGGTGCACGTGCGGTTGCGGGGGCCCGGTGCCGTGCATGCCGAGGCCCAGGGGCAGTGCGCGCGCGGGCGGTTCGAGCAGGCACGTATCCCCGCCGCTCTTCACCGCCAGAGGTGCGGGGTGCCCGTAGTTGAGCAGGGTGACGGCACGCTCGTCGCCGATCTCCGCCATGATCGCCGTGACGAACTTCTCGGACGACAGGTGACGGTCCAGCGCGCGTTCCACTCGTTCGCCGACCCCCTGGAGGTCGGGTTCGTCGTAGGCCGCCTCGCGGAAGGCGCCGAGCACCACCGCCGCGGTCTCCACCGCTTCGAGTCCTTTGCCCTGCACGTCGCCGATGATCACTCGCACTCCCGCCGGCGACGTCACGACCTCGTACAGGTCGCCTCCGATCCTGGCGTCGGCGACCGCGGAGGTGTACGAGAGTGCGATCCGCAGTTTTCCGGCGGCCAGCGGCACCGGCCGCAGCAGCACCCGCTGGGCCGTCTCGGCGATCGAGCGCACGCTGGCCAGCTCCGCCTCTCTCGCCTGTCGCATCCGTACGGCCACCAGACCGGCCGCGGTGACGCCGACCACCGAGAGCATCGCGGTGTACCCGCGCCGGTCACCGAGCAGCCCGTTGTACTCGGCGAGTGCCGTGCAGAGCAGGAGCGCCAGCGCGCCGATCAGCACCGTGCGCTGCCACCTGCCGACCAGGCCGGCGAACGCGGGGCCGAGGGACACCAGGGGCAGGTAGCCGACTTCGGGGCCGGCGGACGTGTCCACCACGGTGACGATGGCCATGACGCCGTAGGGCAGTACGGACAGCACACCGTGGAAGGGTGAGGCCGCCCGGGGGTTCTGCGGCACGTTCACGGCTTCCCTCTCCCGTGAGGGATCGCCCGGCGCCCCACGACGTACATCACCTGCCACGTTAGGCACACCGGGTCTGCGAACTCGACCCACCCGCGCCCGTCGTTATGGATCCGCAGTGATCTCCCGCCCGGAGCGCCATTCGGCTCCGGGCGGCGCTGAGGAGGCGGACGGAACGGACTGCGGCGACGGTGCCTCCGTCTACTCGAAGAACTTCAGGCTGTAGCCCACGTCGGTGGTGCTTCCGGGGACGTTGGCGCGCCGGTAGGTGGTGTTGCTCCACCAGACCGCCGTGCCGGAGTACCAGGAGCGGTTGGACCACGTGTACGGGGTGCCCTTGGCCACCGCGTGGAACAGAATGGGGAAGCGGTTGCCGGACGGCGGGCCGGCGTTGACGTCGCCCCGCGGAAGGATGAACGTGTGGTGGCCGGGGCCGTTGACGTTCACCGTCGGTGTCCACCCGGACATCATGGACGGCCCGTGCGAGCCGAAGAGGCAGCCGTTGCTCTTGTACCAGTCCCAGACGTAGGTGGGATCGCCGCCGGCCCTCAGCCTCAGGTCGGCGATGCAGTACTTGTCGCTCCAGCTGCCGTTCGCGGAGTAGACGACGTGCAGCCGGCCGCCGGGGTCGACGATCGGCTGGGGCGCCTCGTTGATGTACGGGTTGCCCACGACGCGCTCCCACGGTTCACGCGGTTGCGAGATGATGGAGCGGCCGCCGGTGGAGGCGGTGGGGCTGCTCATCCGGGCGACGTAGAGGTTCTGTTCGACGTTGGTGTCGCCGGCCCAGCCCGACCATACGAACCAGCGCTGCCCGCCGAACGTGAAGGGCACTCCGTCGATGGCCCACTTGTCGCCGGGCAGCGCCACCTTCACGGCCGGGGAGTATCCGGACGTCGGATTCGGGGAGCCGATGTGGTACATCCGGTGGGCCGCACCGCGACCGGCTGCGAAGTAGATGCGGTACTGGCCGTCGTGATGGACGATCTCCGGCGCCCAGACCTCGCCCAGGTTCGCGGTGTCCTGCCACACCTGGTGCTTGGGGGCGGTGGCCACGGCCTCCGGCGTGGCCGCCGTCCGCACCGCGATCCCGCCGTCCACCGATTTGGCGGAGACGTAGAGGCTGCCCACCTTGATGACGCTGGGGTCGGCGCCGCCCACCAGGGCACGGCCGAGCGTGGAAGGCGGACCGGCCGCCGCTGCCGTCGCTGTCTCCTCGGCTGACGGGCCGGTGGGTCCGTCATCGGGCCTGGCGGCGGTGGCGGCTTGTCCGAGAGCGAGTACGCCGATCAGCCCTAACGGGACGGCACCGGCGAGCCAACGGGAAGGGCGCATCAGATCTCCTTGGCGTGTCCATGACGATTTTTGAGAGCGCTCTCGACTATCACGGCGGCGGGCAGACCTGTCAACTCCTCTGCTGGACCCGCCGGAGTGCCGGCAGCCCGTACGGGATCGGCGCAGAGCGGCGCTCGCCCTTGCCCGGAGCCGGGCACGGGGACCGGGTCAACGTCCGTACACCTCGAACGAGAACAGCGAGTACCCGTACTGCGTGTTGCGCTGTGTCCCGTACATGCGCACGTGTCGTGCGTCGGCGGAGACGGGGATCGTCTCCACCCCGCCCGGCCCGCTGGTCGTGGAGTGGACGTCGGTCCAGTCGCTGCCGTTGTCCGAGACCTGGAGCCGGTAGTTCTTGGCGCTGGCCGTCTCCCAGTGGAGTTTCACGGCCCCGATGGCCGTCGTGGCGCCCAGGTCGATGCTCAGCCACTGCGGGTCGGAGTAGTCGGATCCCCACCGGGTGGTGTCCTGCCCGTCCGTGGCGTTGGCCGGGGCGACTTCGGCGGCGCGGGTCGAGGAGGCGGTGGCGGGCTTGCCGCGTGCCAGGTCCGGAGCCGCGTGGACCTCGAGGCCCCGCAGCGAGAAGCCCCGCGGGGTGTGCCGCTCGGTGAGGTTCAGGCGGACGAACCGCACCGCCTGGGGGGTGATGGCCAGGGTCCGTGTGCCGCCCGTCCCGGCGTTGGTCGAGTGGACGGTCCGCCACGTCTCGCCGTCGGGAGAGACGTCGACGGCGTACGCCTGCGCATAGGCCGTGTCCCAGTGCAGCGTCACCGCGTCCGCGAACTGCGGCGTCAGAAGATCGACCATCGCCCATTCGTCGTCCGAAGGCGCCGAAGCCCAGCGGGTGCGGGGGTTGCCGTCGGTCAGGAAGTGGGCCCCGACGGAGGTGCCCTGTTCGGAGGAGGTGAGCACCGGGCGGCGCAGGGCGACGTCGTTCGCCGTTGCGCCGAGGGTGACGCCCGCTCCCTGGCGGTCGCCGTCGGGGAGGGTGGCGGTCCGGCGGGTGACCTTTCCGAACCGCGTGAGGGTGACGGCGACGGTGACGCCGGGCTTCTGCGGGGCGGAGACGGTGATGACGGGCGCGCCGGGTCCCGACTCGTCGAGGATGACCATGCAGGGCTCGTCGACGGCCAGGGTCACTCCCTTGCGGATATCTGCGGTGCCGGGGGAGTAGAAGAGGAGCTGGGAGATGCCCAGACCGTCGTGGCGTACGCCTTGCAGGGACGTGGTGTTGGCGACGATCCGCACGGGCAGGTGCTGCGCGTACGCCGCGGCCTGGCCCTGGTTGACGCCGGGCCGGACGACGTAGGCGTAGGTCGCGCCGCTCGGCTCCACGCCGTGGTCGAGCCAGAGGCCGAACACGTCCTCGGTGACGGGGGCGGGGTCCTGGCCGGTCGCGATGTCGGCCCAGGCCCCGGTGACGGTCTCGTTCTTCACGGTCATGGCGACCGGCTCGAAGAACGCGTACCCGGTGCCGTCGTGGTAGGCCCAGTTTCCGGTACGGGTACGGGTGGCCCCCGGCTCGACGGTGCTGCCGGCGGCGACGACCCTGCCCGTCCGGCGCGCCTGGTTGAGCGTGGTCACGACGGGGTTCGGGTCGGTGGAGGTGATGCCCGCGCCGAGTGCGACGAACTCGTCGTCGAAGCAGAAGTAGCCCTTGCGGGCGGTGGTGCCGTACTTGTCCATGTCCAGGGCCGCGGCGCCGTAGAGCCCGTTGTCCACGCCGCCGACGAAGGTGGTCGACTGCCGGTAGGGGTTGCTCGCGTCCAGGGGGACCACGACCGCGGGGTTGGTGCAGCCGGGCAGGCGGGACCAGTCCCACACGGGGAACAGGTTGCGGTACTCGTCTCCCCTGCGGGCGATGAACGTGGTGCCGAAGGGGACCCAGTACAGGTAGTTGAGCCTTCGGGGATTGGAGGAGCGCCACTCCGAGCCGATGGTGCGCGCGGAGACCATCTTGACCGTCACGCCCCAGGCGGGCCGCTTGTGGGCGGCGAAGTCCGAGCGCCAGAAGTACTTGTGGCCGCTCAGTCCCGTGTCGCTGCTCCGGAGGGCGATATTGCGGCGCAGTTGCCCGAAGTGGCCGGCCTGGCCGGGCAGGACGTCGTCCATCCGGCGGAGGGCTTCGAGGGTGCGCTCGGCGTTGCTGCGGTACCGGGGGGCGGGGTTGAGGAAGACGTTGAACTCGGCGTGGTCCCCGTTGATCATCCAGCGGGTGCCGTCCAGGACCCAGCTCGCGTAGTCGTAGACCGACGCGGGCGAGAAGGCGTAGGAGGTGCGTCGCAGGACGTACAGCCACTGCGCGACGTCGGTGAGCATGCTGCGGCCGTACCCGGCCGAGTAGAGCTGGTCTCCGTGCTGGTGGTAGCTGAGGTCGCTCTGGATTCCGTCGCCCGTGTTGAGGAGGATCGCGCGGGCCATGGCATCGCGTCCGGAGGCGACGAGGGCGGGGTCGGGGGCCAGCAGGCCGCGGAAGATGACGTTCTGCGCGTACCAGACGGCGTTCTGGCCGGTGCCCGACGAGCTGCTCTGGAGGACGCCGACGATGTCGGCGGTGCGGGCGGCGCCGAGCTGTCCGTGGAGGAGCAGACCGATGCGCCCCAGGCGGAGCTGGATGCCGATGCCCCGCTCCCACCAGTTGACGTTGGTCGGCTTGACCTGGAACCAGTGCTCGACGCCCTTCTGCACACCGGCCAGCAGCGCGGGGTCGCCGTGGTGCGGCCCGGCGGGATTGGCGTGGGCGGCGGCCATGGCCTGCATGCGGTCCAGCGCGCGGTACGGCGACCACGCGGCCCCGTTGGCGGCGCTGTTGGTGGCGGAGTAGTCCACGTCGCTCCACGAGCCGTCGGCCCGCTGGGCGGACAGGTAGCTCGTGGCCTGGCTCTGGTACGTCCATTCCACCCGGGCGGTGGTGCCGTCGTCGAGCCAGTCGTGTGCGAGGTAGATCCCGAGCAGGGTCGAGCGGATGTCCGCGAGGTCGCCGGCGGTGCCGGCGGTGCCGGCGAACGCCGACGGCACGCGGCCCAGCGGGCCGCCGGTCGTCATCAGCGCGGCGAGTGCCGCGCTTGAGGAACCCAGAAAGACTCGGCGTGAAACGGTCACGACGAGACTCCTCTCTTCGAGGTGGGGGGCGGGACGGGGATTACGGGACGGTGCGCTCGAGTGCGGCGACGCCGATGGAGCTGTCGGCCATCCCGTAGAAGACGTACGGGATGCCTTCGATCTCCTCGATGGCGGTGGGGAAGACGACGTTGCTGAGAGTGCCCTCGGTCTCCTCCCGGGTCTGCGGGGACAGCCACGGCTGCGGGCTGCGTGCCAGCACCCGGGACGGGTCGAGGGCGTCGAGCAGGATGCCGCCGGCCCGGTAGACGGAGCCGTGGCTGAGTTCGAAGCCCTTGGCGACCGGTCCGGTGACGCCGTGGTGGATGAGCAGCCAGCCCTCGGGCACGCGCAGTGGCGGCGGCCCGGCTCCGATCTTGGCCTCCTCGAACGGCATCAGGGGGCCTGCGACCGGCGCGGCATGGGCCAGCGAGGTCAGTGCGGACAGGTCGGTGCGGACGGCGTCGGCGTCCGCGTAGGCGATCCAGATCGACGGCCGGAGGTCGGTGACCCCGGTCGGTGCCGGGGCGCCTTCGCCGGGCCGCAGCCAGTCGAGTTCCCACATCGGCCGGTGCAGCATGGCGAAGCAGGGCCGGCCGTGCGGTCCCGGCACCACCTCGGGGAAGAACACCAGGTCCTTGTTGGGGAAGAAGTTCAGGTCGGTGGACAGGCCCGGCCGGTACGCGAAGTGCAGTGGACCCAGGCGCCGCCAGTGGACGGTGTCGTCGGAAACGGCCAGGGCCGGGCGGGGGCCGAGGGGGCCGTAGGCGACGTAGGTCATGACGTGTACGCCGAGGTCCGGGAGGAACGTGATGCGCGGGTCCTCCACGCCGGCGTTGTGCGCGCCGCGTTCGAAGCCCTCGTCCGGGGCCAGGACCACGCCCTGGCGTTCGACGCCGACCGGGACACCGTCTTCGATCACCACGCGGGCCCGGGCGATGCGGGAGACGTTGCCGGCCGAGACGATCCGCGGGAACAGGTAGAGGTGTCCGTCGGGTCCCCAGGCGGTGGCGGGGTTGAGGACGCCTTCGGCCTCCAGCGGGTCGGCCGGGTCGGCGGTCATGAGTACGCCGATGCGCTTCAGGGCGTAGGGGAGTGCGGTTTCGGCGTTGAGCTGGGTCATACCTACCCTTTGATCGCGGAGCCGAGGTTGGCTGAGGTGAAGTGGCGCTGAAAGAGCAGGAACAGCACCACGGCCGGGACGGCCAGGACGCACGCGCCGGCCAGCACGGCGCCCATGGGGTTGGCCTGGAAGGTGGAGTTGGCCTGGGAGAAGTTGGCCAGGCTCACCGCGAGGGGTTGCATGTCCGGGTTCTTGGTGATCAGGAACGGCCACAGGAACTCGTTCCACGGGCCGATGAAGGTCACCAGCATCGCGGTGAGGATCGCCGGCCGCACCAGCGGCACCGCGACCGAGCGCAGGATGCGCAGTTCGCCGGCGCCGTCCATGCGCGCCGCGTCGAATATCTCCCTGGGTATCTGCAGGAAGTACTGGCGGAAGATGAGCACCGCGACGGAGTTGACGGCGAACGGAAGGATCATCCCGGCGTAGCTGTCGGCCAGGTGGAAGTAGCGCACCACCATCACGTAGAGCGGGATCATCAGCAACTGGAACGGGATCGCCTGGACCAGCAGCACCAGGGCGAAGACCAGGCCGCGACCGCGGAAGTGCAGGATCGCCAGCGCGTATCCGGCGAGGAGCCCGAAGACCAGGGTGCAGGCCACCACGCCGGCGGTCATGATGAGCGAGTTGAGCAGGGCGGTGGTGAGGCTGAAGGAATCGTCGATCCCGGAGAGGTTGGCCAGGGTCAGGTTGGACGGGTCGGGCAGCAGCCCGCTCAGGCTGGTGTCGCGCTTCTTCTGCAGCGCGCCGATGAGCATGTAGTAGAAGGGCAGCAGCGCGGCGACGGCACCCAGACCGAGCGCGCCGTAGCGCAGCAGGCGCAAGGTACGGGCCATGTCAGTTCCTCTCCATGACGCGCCGGGAGACGGTCGCGAGGATGAGCACCGCGGTGACGAGGATCAGCCCGATCGCGGCGGCCGCGTCCGGTTCGCCCTGTTCCAGGCCGCGCTGGTAGATCAGCAGGGCGGGGGTCAGCGAGGCGCCGTTCGGGCCGCCGCCGGTGAGCAGGAACGGCTCGGTGAAGATCTGCCCGGAGGTGATCAGCGACAGGAGGATGACCAGGGAGGTCACCGGCCGCACGGCCGGCAGCGTGACCGCGCGGAAGGCCTGCCAGCGCCCCGCGCCGTCGGTGAGCGCCGCCTCGTGCAGCTCGCGCGGCACGTTCTGCAGCGCGGCCAGATACAGCAGGACGTAGAAGCCGAGCTGTTTCCAGGTCACGTACAGCGCGATGAGCGGCATCACCAGGTGCTTGTTCGCCAGCCACGACGGATCCGGCGCCCAGGCGCCGAGCGCGTGGTTGACCGCGCCGGAGCCGTTGAAGAGGAAGAGCCACACGGCGAGTGTGGCCACCGACGCGGTGACGTACGGGACGTAGTAGGAGACGCGGAAGAACACCCGCCACCGCGTGGCCGTGTTGAGCGCCGCCGCCAGCGACAGGGCCAGCACGACGGTCAGCGGAATGTTGATCGCCATGAAGACGACCAGGTTGCGGAAGGCGCGCCGGGTGTCCCCGTCGCCCAGGACGGCGGTGAAGTTGTCGAACCCGACGAACGGGTGCGGGACCGACACCCCCGGGGCGGTGAAGAAGTAGTCGTGGAAGGCCATCCACACGCCGAAGCCGAACGGGATCGCGAAGACGACCAGGACGAAGATCGTGTACGGGGCGGTGAGCGCGAGCCCGAACGGGTGCCGGCCCAGCCAGCGCTCAAGTCGCTGTGCCCGCCGGGGCCGTGCCCGCCGGCCGGCCCGGGCGCTCGCGCGGGGGGCGGGGGGAGCGGAGCGCGGGAGCTGCGGCCCGGAGGGCGAGCCGCCGCCGGCCCGCGCCTCCTGCCGGTGGGGATGCGGTGCGGTCATGGTGGTGCGCCTCGTCAGCCGTTGGCCTGGTCGTCGATGGTCCGGGCGGCTTCGCCGAAGGCGTCCTCCACGTCGCCCTTGCCCGAGAGCACGGTGTCGTCCCACGCCTTGCGGAAGGTCGTCCACGCCTCGCTGGAGCCGGGGATGTTCGGCACGTCGACAGCGCGCGGGACGGCGTCGGCGAAGGGCTCGTAGAACGGGTTCGCCTTCAGGAAGTCCGCGGCCACGGTCGTCACATCGGTGCGGGTGGGAAACTGGCCGGTCTCCTCCAGCAGGGCCGCGTCGTTCTCCTTGCTCATGGAGAACTTGGCGAAGTCCCAGGCTGTCTGCTGGTTCCGGCACGAGGTGAACATCCCGACGTTCTTCGAATCGGCGAACGTCGACGTCCCCTCCGCGCCGGCGGCGGTGGGCAGAGGCACCACGCCGTACTCCACCTTGCCGTCGAACTGACCCTTGCCCCACGGCCCGGCGATGCCCATCGCCGCCACCCCGTCGGCGAACGGACCCGCCCACATGTCGCCGCTGTACGCCTCCGGCGAGGAGTAGCCCTCGGCGTACATCTGCTGCCAGAACCCGAGGGTCTGCAAGCCGGCCTCGCCGGTGAAGGTGGCCTTGTCGTCCTCGACGAGCTGGGTGCCGCCGGAGTTCGCCAGATACAGCGGGTAGAAGTCGAAGAGCGCATTGGTGTAGTCGCTGGTCGCCGGCGGGTACAGCGCGAAGTCCGCCGCCTTGGCGCTCCTGATCGCCTCGGCCGCCGCCAGTACGTCGTCGTAGGTACGCAGCTCGGGGTGCTCGGCATCCAGCCCGGCCTCGGCGAAGACTTCCTTGTTGTAATAGAGCATGAACGGGTTGGTCTTCCAGGGCATTTGATACAGCGAACCGTCCGGGGACCGGAAGCCGTCCACCGCGTCCCCCGAGCGCTGCTCGATGAACGACTCGGCGTCCTTGAACGTCTTCGACAGGTTCACCAGCCCGCCCTGCTTCTCGAACGCGGACACCGCGGCGGGTGCGGTGTTGTAGACCAGGCAGGGCGTGTTGCCGGCGGTGATCGCCGCGCCTATGACGTCCTCGGTGGACTTGCCCGCAGGCACCGCGCGGGCGGTAATCTTCTCCTCGGGGTGCTCGGCGTTCCAGGCGTCGACGACCGCCTCGGCCCAGGCCTGCTCCTGCTCGTTGGTCGAGTACCAGATGTCGATCGGCCCAGCTGTCGGTTTGCCGCCGCCGGAGTCGTCCGATCCGCAGGCGGACAGTGGCAGGACCACCGTCGCGGCGGTCATCAGCACCGCAATGCGCGTATGACGCTTCATAGGGCCTGACCCCTTCGAGGTATGAGGGTGGAGAGATGCTGTAAGCAGCGGCCGCTGCCCGTTCCGCGCCGCCGTCGACCGGTCCCGGCAGATGATCGAGCCGGGGTTACGGGCGCCATTCAAACCGGTTTAAAATCTGAGCGTCAAGGGATCGCACGAAACGTTCCGGCAATCGGCTGCGCGTCCGCCCCCCGGGCTCACGGGTACCGGGCGGCGGCAAGGAGGCGAACAGCATGGCCCACCAGCACCCCGAGCCGAGCGCGGCGCAGACCGACCCGGAGCCGGCTGCGCCTATGCCTCCGCGCCGGCGCAGCCGCCCCACGATCGGGGACGTCGCAGCACTGGCCCGGGTGTCCAAGGCGACCGTGTCCTTCGTCGTCAACGGCCGGGCCGGCGTCAGCTCCCGCGCGCGGCAACGGGTCCTGGAGGCGGCCGCCGAGCTGGGCTGGCAGCCCAGCGCCGGTGCCCGGGCGCTGTCCACCCGTCGCGCCCAGGCCCTCGGCCTGGTGATCCGCCGGCCCCCCGAGCTGCTCAGTACCGACCCGTTCTTCCCGCAGTTCCTCGCGGGCGTCGAGAGCGGCCTGTCACCACTCGACTACGCCCTGGTCCTCCAGGTCGTCGAGACCGAGGAGGCCGAGCGCAACGCGTACGAGCGCCTGAGCCACGACGGCCGGGCCGACGGCGTGTTCCTCACCGATCTGCAACTCGACGACCGGCGCCCGGTGCTCACCGACGGACTGGGCCTGGCCGCTTTGATCATCGGCCCGGAGCGCCGGGACAGCCCGGTGCCGGCGCTCGGCGTCGACGACGCCGAAGGGGTGCGCCGCGCCGTCGAACACCTGCATGCGCTCGGCCATCGCCGTATCGGGCACGTCAGCGGCGCCGAGGGCTACGTGCACGCGGAGGCCAGGCGGCGCGCCTGGACGGCCGCCCTGGACGACGCCGGACTGCCCGAAGGACCCCTCGAAGCCGCGGACTTCACCGGCGCCGGCGGCGCCCGCGCCACCCACGCCCTGCTCGACCTGCCGGAGCCGCCGACCGCCATCCTCTACGCCAACGACTTGATGGCCATCGCCGGGATCGCTGCCGCGACCGGTCGCGGACTGCGGGTCCCGGAGGATCTGTCGGTGGTGGGATTCGATGACATCCCGCTCTCCGAGTACGTCGCCCCGCCGCTGACCACCATCCGCCAGGACGTGATCGCATGGGGCCGTGCCGCGGCACAGCAACTGGTCTCCCTCGCCCAGGGGCACCCCTTCCAGGCGACGGCACTCCCGCCGGTCGAGTTCGTGGCCCGCGCCAGTACGGCGCCGCCGGCGCGCTGAATCCGGCAGACGCACCGACCCGGCCGCGGGCGGGCCGCAGCGGTGTCCCGGCCGCGGCGCGGACCCCGGCCGGATCCACTCGGACAGCAGGCCGCGTGGCCGCTGCCGGATGTCGTCCGCGGTCGTGACCTCACCGCTACGACTCGGATCTCCGGTGCGCCGCGCCCCACATCTGGTGTGCCGCGACTGTTGACGCACCCAGGTCGTAGCCGGTAACTGTTTTACGCGCCTCTTCAAACCGGTTTGAAAACTGGTGCGTACCTGTCCCAGGCCGTGACCCGATCAGCACCCGGAAGCACCCGTCGGTGGACGGGCGCACCTCTCCCGGCAGCGTTGTCGCCACCGGGTGCGTCTAAGGAGCCCGCATGCCCGAAAACGGAGCCGCACCCCTTCTCGACCGACGCCGTGCCCTCCTCGGCGGCCTCGGACTTGCCGCAGGCGTGGCCGGTCTGACGCTGTCGGCACCGGCTCTCGCGCGGGCCGCCGAAGCCGGCGAAAGCCACGCGGCGGCGGACGACATTCAGCTCATCATCGAACGCATTCAACAGCGCTTTCTCGCCCAGGGCGACCAGATCAAGCTCGCCAACTTCATCTACCTGGCCCGTACGTCCGAGGCCCTGACTTACGTCGAGTCGCTGCGCGCCGACGGCTCGTGGCCGAATGTGGACTACGCCGACACCACGAGTTCCGCGAACGGCCGGGTCTGGTCGCCGTACCACGCCCTCTACCGCATGATGGCGATGGCGCACGCCTACCGCGATCCGGACGCCCCTGGTTACGGGAAGCCGGAGCTTGTCGAGGCCCTGAACCGTGCACTTCTGTACTGGGACGGCGTCAAACCGACCAGCACGAACTGGTGGGAGGTCGAAATCGGCAAGTCCATGGCGATGGGCCGGGTGTCGATCTTCGTCGGCGACGAACTCAGCGCCGAGGCACGCGAAGTGACCTACGCACACAACACCGGACGGCTCGACCCGGTCGGGGCGAACGGCTCCTGGAGGACGGAGAACTACCTCTACGAAGCCGTCGCCAAGCGCTCGACCGCCGACATCGAGCAGGGCTACGACACCATGTCGCAGACGATCGCGGTCGACGGCAGCGGCGGCATCAAGGAGGCCGTGCAGGTCGACTCCAGCTTCTGGGCGCACGGTGCGCAGCTCTACAGCGAGGGCTACGGCATGGCGCTGTTCACCATCGTCGCCGCGTGGGCCGACGTCTCGCGCGGCACGAGTTTCGCCCTCTCCGACGAGGAGATCGACGCGGTTGCCTTCTACATCCTCGACGGGACCCGCTGGTTGATCCGCGGGGAGATCGGGATGATGTACCTCGGGTACCGCCCCGCCAACACGATCGACGGCGTCACGAGTTATGCGGCAGACTTCCTGGATCCGCTCGACCGGATGGTGCGGGCCGACGAGGGGAACTCGGCGGCCTACAAGAAGCTCGCCGACAACATCCGCGGAAAGACCCGCGAGAACGGCGTCACCGGACACAAGTACTTCTGGCGCTCGGAGTTCTCCTCGCACCTGCGCGACGGGTACGGAATCTTCACGAGGATCAATTCGCCGCGCATGGTCGGCAGTGAGTACCGCTCCACCTTCCGGCCGGAAGTCGGCAACGAGATCGACTGGAACGCGCAGGGCGCCACTTCGATCCAGGTCACGAACCGGGAATACGACGACCTCGTGCCCGCCTTCGACTGGTTCCACTACCCGGGTGTCACAGCGCCGTACGCCAAGGTGACGTCGACGTCGGGAAAGCGCAACGCCGGCAGCTTCACCGGCGGTGTCTCCGACGGGCGCTACGGAGCTGACGTCTTCACCCTCGACCGGTCCTCGACCACCGGACGCAAGAGCTACTTCTACTTCGACGACGAGATGGTCGCCCTCGGCGCGGGAATCAGCTCCACTTCCGAAAGCGCCGTCCACACGACCGTGAACCAGGGCGCGGCCCGGGCCAATGCCACCGTCGGCGGCAAGCCCCTGCGCCCGGGGACCGATTCCGCAGCCACCGGCGCCACATGGGCGTACAACGACGAGATCGGCTACGTCTTCCCCGCCGGAGGACCGCTCAAGGTCTCGAACAAGGAGCAGAGCGGGAGCTGGATCGACCGCGATCCGGTGACGCGGAATGCCTTCACGCTCTACTTCGACCACGGCCGGGCCCCGGAGGAAGCCGCATACGCCTACATCGTCCTGCCCGGCGCCTCACCGGCGAGGGTACGGGCCTACGCCTCCGGGCCGGCGGTCAGGATCCTGCGCAACGACGAGCAGGTTCAGGCGGTCCGCCACCCGCAGCTACGGCTGACGATTGCCGCCTTCCACGCCGCGGGCTCCCTCGACCTGGGTTCGCGCCGCACGCTGCGGGTCGATCAGCCCGCCATCGTCGTGCTCAAGGAGTCCGGCAGCCCGGCCGTCGTGAGCGTCGCCAACCCCGACCAGCCCGGCCTGACCGTCTCCGTCGCCCTCGCCGCCCCCGAGCGCACCCGCCGAGCCGCCTTTCAACTCGGCTCCGGCGTGGACCTCGGCAGGACGGTGACGCAGCCCCTCGGCTGACGGGCGCGAAAGGGCGGCTACCCCGATTTCGGGGTAGCCGCCCTCGCCGCGTTTCCGGCGTCGCTTCAGAGGACCGGCCGGGTGGTGTGCACTCGGCGCAGTAGAGGGTCGCCCGACCCGCATCGGAATAACGGCTCGAACGATGCGGGGGGTGTGCGTCCTCGGGCCGGTCAGGCGGCCGTCGCCGGGGCGGGGGTCAGGAGGCGGCCCATGGCTGCCAGGACCGCGGGCTCGACGCGGTAGTAGACCCACGTGCCGCGGCGTTCGGATGCGAGGAGGCCGGCTTCCTTGAGCTTCTTCAGGTGGTGGGACACGGTGGGCTGGGAGACTCCGACGTCGGCGATGTCGCACACGCAGGCTTCGCTGTCCGGGTGGGAGGCCACCTTGGAGAAGAGGCGGAGTCTGACGGGGTCGCCGAGGGCCTTGAACATCGCGGCGGTGAGTTCGGCTTCCTCGACGGTCAGCTCACGCTCGGTCAGGGCAGGGCAGCACGGCTCGGCCGGAAGCGCGGCCACCATCTCCTGAAGCTTCGACATACGTCTATGTTGTCACTAGTTTTCCCCGATGCCAAGGTCATATTATTAGACAACCGTCTAATCAAGAGCTGGGGGCAGCGCTCATGGCATCACCCGTCCACGCCCGGCAGTCGCGTACCGCGGTGGTCACCGGAGGGAGCAGCGGTATCGGTGCGGCCACCGCGCGCGAGTTGGCGCGCGCAGGGTTCGCCGTGGTCCTTGCCGCGCGGCGGGCCGACCGCCTGGAGGCGGTTGCCCGGGAGATCCGGGCCGAGGGTGGCGCGGTGCGGGCGTATCCGCTGGATGTGACGGACCGGGAGGCTGTCGCCGCGTTCGCCGAGCAGGTCGAGGTCTGCGATGTGCTGGTGAACGTGGCCGGCGGTGCCTACGGGGTGGAGGAGGTGGCGGATGCCGATCCCGGTGACTGGGGGCGCATGTACGAGGTCAACGTGCTGGGTGCGCTCAAGGTGACGCAGGCGCTGCTGCCGAAGTTGCTGGCGAGCGGTGACGGCACGGTGGTGGTGTTGACCTCGACGGCGTCCTTCACCTGCTACGAGGGCGGCGGGGGCTACAGCGCGGCCAAGCACGGGGCGCACGTGCTCGCGGAGACGCTGCGGCTCGAATCGTGCGGGCAGCCGCTGCGGGTGATCGAGATCGCGCCCGGCATGGTGCAGACCGAGGAGTTCTCGCTCAACCGCTACCGCGGTGACACGACGAAGGCCGACGCGGTCTACGCCGGGGTCCCCGACCCGCTGGTGGCCGAGGACGTGGCGGACGCGGTGGCGTGGGCGGTGACCCGGCCCTCGCACGTGAACGTCGACCTCATGGTCGTACGTCCCCGGGCGCAGGCTGCCCAGCACAAGGTGCATCGCGTCCCCTAGAGCCCGTCGTGCCTCGGCGCGGCTGTTCCGTGCGGTGCGCGCGGAACAGCCACGCCGTCGTCGGTCAGCAGCCCGGCGCGTCGGGTGCGTCGAACATGTCGGCGGCGTACGCGGCCAGTTGGAGCGCGGTGGTGTGGTCGACGCCGAGTTCCGTGGCGGCGGTGAGTACGGCATCCGAGGCGGTGGGGGAGGACCCCAGGTGCTTGGCGGTGACCTGGAGCAGTTGCTCGTGCTGGTCCCTGGTCAGCCCCAGGCGCAGGGCGAGGGCCTCGCCGCCGGCGGTCACGGAGCAGACGCCGGTCTCGGGCAGTTGGAGTTCGACCGACTTCGCGGCCTCCAGGTCGCCGGCGAGCGCGGCGGCGATGGAGCGGACCTGCTCGTAGCCGGTGAGCATGAGGAACGTCGGGGCGCGGCCGTAGCTCTTCATGCCGACGGCGTAGTAGCCGGGTTCCGGATGGGCCAGCTCGCGGTAGCCGTGCGGGGTGACGGTGCCGCAGGAGTGCTGGTTGGGGTCGATCAGCGGAGCCAGGGCGCGAGGTGCGGACATGATCGGGTCCAGGTCCAGGCGCAGCTCGTCGGTGATGCGGTGGTCGGGGCGGAAGCCGGTGGCCGCGACGACGCGGTGGGCGGTGAGGGTCTGCTCGTTGCCGTCGGCGTCGCGGGAGACGAGTTCGACCCGGTCCTGCGCGGGGTCGTCGCCCAGGCGGCGGATGGCGTGGGTGCGGAAGCCGGGGGCGAGGGTGACGCGGCCGGAGTCCACGAGCATCTTCAGGCCCGAGCCGATCGCGCCCCGGGCGGGCAGTTCGTCGTCGCTGCCGCCGCCGAAGGATGCGGCCGGGTCGGCGGCGCGGATGGCCCAGGTGATGGTGGTGCCGGGCTCGGCGTCGGCGAGTTCGGCGAGGGCGAGGAGGGTGTTGGCGGCCGAGTGGCCGGCGCCGACGACGACCGTGTGGCGGCCGGCGTGCTGGGCGCGGTCCGTACCGAGGACGTCGGGCAGGCCGTGGCTGATCCAGCCGGCGGCGTCCGGCTCCCCGTGGGCGGGCAGGCCGTTGGCGCCGACGTGGTTGGGCTGACGCCAGGTGCCGGAGGCGTCGATGACGGCGCGGGCGAGCAGTTCCTCGCCGCCGGCCAGGCGCAGTACGAACGCAGCCGTCTCGCGGCCGGTGGTGCGTACGCGGTCGATGCCCTGGCGGCTGAGGGCGGTGACGGCGGCGCCGTAGCGGATGTGGGGGGCCAGCGCGGGCAGCTCGGCCAGCGGCTGGAGGTACTGCTTGACGAGGTCGCCGCCGGTGGGCAGGGCGGAGGCGTCGGGCTGCTCCCAGCCCGCTGCCGCGAGCAGGCGGCGGGCGGCCGGGTCGGCGTTGTACTCCCAGGGGCTGAAGAGCTGGATGTGGGACCAGGCGCGCACCGCCGCTGCGGGGGCGTCGCCGGCTTCCACGACGACGAAGGGCACGTCGCGTTCGGCCAGGTGTGCCGCTGCGGCCAGGCCGACGGGGCCGGCGCCGATCACGGCGACGGGGAGGTGGTCGGGGCTGTGGTCAACCACGGTGCGTTGTCCTCTCAGGAAGGCTCGGGCGCGGATCGGGCGCGTTTCGGATCAGGCGACGGGGTGCCGGAGGGCACGTCGGTCTCCGCCTGGTCGTGCTGTTCCTTGCGCTGCCTGGCCCGGCGCTGCATCTCGGCGATCGCGGCGCAGCAGGGGCCGGCGGGCTCGGCGGCACCGGGGTCAGCGGCGGGGTCGCTCATCGGGTACGGCTCCTGTCGCGGCAGCCCTGATCGCGGCGTGGAAGCTGACTCATCACGACCGCCTATATAGATGAACAACGAATCAAGGTTCCAGGATTCCGCCTGGCTCGGTGAATGTCAACCACGCCCCCGGCGGCGTCCGGGTGTGACGAGCGTCACTCCGTATCGCGTTGCGCGAGTGCCGCGCGGCGGGCCAATCTCGATACATATCGAAACAGCAGGAGTAGACGGCACGGGCGCCTGCCCGACGCCTTGAGACACCGGGGGAACGGCGGCCGTGCCGACGGCCCGCCCGGCCCGTGAACGGCCAGAGCGCTCGCCACGCACGCGGCCGTCCATTCGACGGGACCGGCACTTCCCCGACTCTCTCCTACTCCCGCTCTCCCGGTGTGTGCGCCCGCCACCGGGCCGGCCCGCTGCCGGCTCGCCGCGCACAGACCGCGGTCCTTCCGTGCTGCTTCACAGTGAACGGCTTCGCCCTTCCCGGAAGGACACCCATGCACCACGATCTGAGCCGTGCGGCCGAGGCCGCCGGCGAACCGATCGCCATCGTCGGTATGGCCGGACGGTTCGCCGACGCCACCAGCCCCGAAGAACTCTGGGACATGCTGCTCCAGGGCCGTGACGCCATCACGGAGATCCCGCCCGAGCGCTACGACGTCGACGCCGTCTACGACCCCGCGCCCCGCACACCCGGCCGCACCGTCAGCCGCTGGGGCGGGCTGCTGCGCGACATCGACGCGTTCGACGCGGAGTTCTTCGGCATCTCTCCCCGCGAGGCCGACCGGATGGACCCGCAGCAGCGGCTGCTGCTGGAGGTCGCGTACGAGGCCCTCGAAGACGCCGGCCAGTCCCTCGCCGCCCTCGGCGGCACGGACACGGGAGTGTTCATCGGTCAACTCGGCGGCGACTACTGGCACCTGCAGTACGACAGGCGCGACGAACTCGACCTGTACGCCATGACAGGGGCGGCCTCCCGCGCCATCACCTCGGGCCGGCTTTCGTACGCGTTCGACCTGCGCGGCCCGAGCTTCACCGTCGACACCGCCTGCTCCTCCGCGCTCGTCGCCGTCCACAACGCCGTCCAGGCCCTGCGACTGGGCGAGTGCCCCGTGGCGATCGCCGGCGGCGTCAACCTGGTGCTGCTGCCGGAGGAAGGCGTGGTGTACTCCGGCGCCGGCATGCTCGCCGCCGACGGCCGCTGCAAGTTCGCCGACGCCTCCGGCGACGGATTCGTCCGCAGCGACGGCGTCGGCGCGGTCATCCTCAAGCCGCTGTACGCCGCCCAGGCCGACGGCGACCGCATCCGCGCCGTCATCCGCGGCTCCGCCGTCGGCAACGACGGCCGGTCCAGCGGCTATCTGGTCACCCCGGCCGTCGAGGGCCAGCTCGGCGTACTGCGCCGCGCCTACGCCAACGCCGGCGTCGACCCGGCCGACATCGACTACGTCGAGGCCCACGGCACCGGCACCAGCGTCGGCGACCCGGTCGAGCTGGAGGCCCTGGCGGCCATCGTCGGCGAGCGCACCCGGGACCGGCGCCCGCTGGTCGGCTCGGTGAAGACCAACATCGGCCACGCCGAGGCCGCCGCCGGCATCGCCGGGCTCATCAAGGCCGTGCTGTGCCTGGAGCACAGGGCCGTCCCGCCCAGCCTGCATCTGAAGAACCCCAACCCCGCCGTCGACTGGGAGGAACTGCCGCTGACCGTCCCGACCGACGCGACGCCGCTGCCCGACAGGGGCCGCCCGGCCGTCGCCGGGGTCAGCAGCTTCGGCTTCTCCGGCACCAACGCCCACCTGGTCCTCGAAGCCGCTCCCGAGCCGACGCCCGCGGAACCCGACGGCCACCGGCCGGCCGAGCGCAGCGAACTCCTGGTGCTGTCCGCACTCAGCCCCGAGGCCCTCGCCGAGAGCGCGAGCCGTATGGCCGAGCACCTCGAAGGCGACGGCGCAGGCCACTCCCTGCGCGACATCTGCCACTCGGCCGCCCTGCGCCGTACGACCCATGACGCCCGGCTCGCACTCGCCGCCGACAACCACGCCGAAGCCGCCGCCGCCCTGCGCGGTTTCGCCGCCGGCCAGGACGAACCCGGCCTTGCCTTCAGCGACTTCACCGACCCCGGCGCCCGCCCCAGGGTCGCGTTCGTCTTCCCGGGACAGGGCTCGCAGTGGCCCGGCATGGGCCGCGAACTCCTCGACACCGAGCCGGTGTTCGCCCAGGCGATGAGGGCATGCGACGACGCCGTCAAGGCCGAGAACGGCTGGTCGGTCATCGAGCTGCTGCGCTCCGCGGACGAAGAACGCCTCAAGCAACTCGACGTCATCCAGCCCACCCTGTGGGCGATGGAGATCGCGCTGGCCGAGCTGTGGCGGTCCTGGGGCGTGGAGCCCGACGTGGTCATCGGCCACAGCATGGGCGAATCGGCCGCGGCGTACATCTCCGGTGCGCTCTCGCTCCAGGACGCGGCCGCCGTCATCTGCCGCCGCAGCCGGCTCGCCAAGCGCCTCTCGGGCCGCGGCACCATGGCCTGGGTGGCGTTGCCCGCCGACGAGGCCGCGGCAGCGCTGGCCGGAGTCGAGGACAAGGTCGCCGTGGCCGCCAGCAACAGCCCGACGTCCACCCTGCTGTCCGGCGACGGCGACGCACTGACCCAGGTGCTCGACGCCCTCGACGCCCGCGGCATCGACAACCGGCGCGTCAACGTCGACTTCGCCTCCCACTGCCCGCAGATGGACGCCCTGCGCGACGACCTCCTCGCCGAACTGGCCCACCTCACCCCGCGTGCCGGCCGCATCCCGCTGCACTCGACCCTGCTGAACGAGGTGATCGACGGCTCCGGCATGGACGCCGACTACTGGGTACGCAACATCCGCCGGCCCGTCGACTTCGTCGGCGCCGTCAGCAGCCAGCTCACCCGCGGCGACACGGTGTTCATCGAGGTCAGCCCGCACCCACTGCTCGTGGCCAACATCCGCGAGACCAGCCGCCTGCACACCGACGCGGGCACCACCGCCGTCGGCAGCCTGCGCCGGCACGGCGACGAGCGCTCCTGCCTGCTCACCTTCGCCGCGTCCCTGCACGCGGCCGGCGTCGACCTCGACTTCCGTACGCTGACCGACGGCGGGAGCTACGTGCCGCTCCCGGCCTACCCCTGGCAGCGCACCCGCCACTGGATCACCCCCACCGAAAACCCCGCACCCACCGCCCAAGCAGAGCCGGTCACCGACCCGGCCCCGCAGGACCAGGCCGGGCACCCCGCGCACCCGCTGCTGGGCCGGCAGTTGCCCGCCGACGGCGCCACCCGCACGTGGCAGGGGCCGCTGACCCTCGCGGACAACGCCTATCTGCGCGATCACCGCATCCAGGAAGCGATCATCCTGCCGGGCACCGCCCACCTGGAACTCATCTCCGCGGCCGCCCGCTCCGTCCTGGGCACGAGCACCCTGTCCGTCTCCGACGTGCACTACCACCGCGCCCTGTTCCTGGACGAGGACGCCCCCGCACCCGAGGTCCGGGTCACCGCCACTCCCCAGCCGGACACCTCGCTGCACTGCCGTGTCCACAGCCGGGACGACGAGGGCAGCGAGTGGGTCCTCCACACCGAAGGCACCGCCCGCGCCCTGCCCCCGACCGCCGCCGAGCCGGCCGAACCGCTCCGGACGATCCGGGCCCGCCTGCCGCAGCACCAGAGGGCCGCGGACTTCTATCCCTGGAACGCCGCACGCGGCAACCAGTGGAACGGCACCTTCCAGGGCATCACCGAACTGTGGCGCACGGACGGCGAGGTCCTCGCCCAACTCGCCTGTCCCGCGCCGCTCGCCGGCGATCTCGTACGGCACCACTTCCACCCGGCGCTGCTGGACGCGAGCGGCCACGCCATGGCCGCGGCCCGGCCACTGACCGCGCCCGGCGAGGAAGGCGTCTTCGTCCTGGGCGGCATCGACGAGGTCCGCTTCCACCAGCAGCCGTCCACCTCCCTATTCAGCCACGCCCGGCTCCGGCCCTCCGCCCGCGCGGACTCCTTCACCGCCGACATCGACATCCGCGCCGACGACGGCAGCCTCGTCGCGCAGATGCGCGGCCTGCGCCTGCAGTACCTGGCCGGACACGCCCCCGCACTCCTGCACCCCCGGCCCGAGGACACCGTGACCGCAACCGACACGCCCGAGCCCTCTTCCCCGCCGGCCGCGGACAGCGACCACGGAGACTGGCTGCACACCCTGACCTGGGAGCCCGCTCCCGTCCCGGCCGGTCGAGCGGAGGGCACCGACCCGGACGGCTTCTGGCTCGTCCTGACCGACAGCGGTTCCGCGGGCCGTTCCCTGATGCGGGAGCTGACCGGCCGCGGGCAGCGCGTGGTCGCCGTCACCGCCGGCGCCGGCCCCTTCGCCGGCGGCGGCGACCGCTACCGCATCGACCCGTCGAACGAGGACCACTACCGCGAAGTCCTCGGCGACGTCGCCCGCGACGGAACCTGCCGCGGCATCCTCCACCTGTGGTCCCTGGACGCCCGGGCGGGCCTCGACGCCACACCCGCCGAGGTCGGCCGCGCCCAACTCCTGGCCGCCCACAGCGTCCTGCACCTGACCCGGGCGCTGGAGCGGCACCCCCTCGGCAACCCGCCGCTGTGGCTGATCACCCAGCTCGCCCAGGCCACCGCCGTCGGCGAGGCGGTACGCCACCCCTTCCAGGCCGTCTCCTGGGGTCTCGTACGCACCCTCGCCGGCGAAGCCCCCGCACTCACCCCCCGCCTGGTCGACCTCGACAGGTCCGCCGCCGGCGTCCCGGCGCTGGCCGACCTGCTGCTGCACCCGGACGGCGAGGACCAGGTCGCCCTGCGCGACGGGCGCCGCTTCGCCGCCAGGCTCGTACCGGCGGATCTGCCTGCCACGGGCTCCGGCCTGCCGCGGGCGCTCTCGCTGCCCGCGCCCGGCGTCATCGACGACCTGCGGCTGACCGAACGGATACCGCGTGCCCTCGGCGCGGACGAGGTACGCATCCGGGTCAGCCACGCCGGCGTCAACTACCGCGACGTACTGCTCTCCCTGGGCATGTATCCGGGGCAGGACGACCGGCCGCCGGTCATGGGCTGGGAGTGCGCCGGCACGGTCACCGAGGTCGGCGGGACCGTCACCGACGTGGCCGTGGGCGACGAGGTGATCGCCTTCGCCGAAGGCGCGCTGGCGTCCGAGGCCGTCACCCTGGCCTGCCTGACCGCACCCAGGCCGGCGCGGCTGACCGCGGCCGAGGCCGCCACCCTGCCGGCCGCGTACCTCACCGCGTACCACAGCCTGGTCGACCTGGCCGGGCTGGAGCGCGGACAGAACGTCCTCATCCACTCCGCCACCGGCGGCACCGGCCGGGCCGCCCTGAACATCGCCCGCTGGAAGGGCGCCCACATCTACGCGACCGCGGGCAGCGAAGCCAAGCGCGAGCTGCTCACCAGGCTCGGCGCCGAGCAGGTCGCCGACTCCCGGAGCCTTGCGTTCGCCGACGCCTTCCAAGCGGCCGTCGGCGGGCGGGGCTTCGACGCCGTCTACAACACCCTGCCCGGCGAGGCCGTCGCGGCGAACCTGTCGCTGATGGCCCCGTACGGCCACTACGTGGAACTCAGCAAGCGCGACATCCTCGACAACAACCCGCTGCCGCTGGGCGCGTTCGCCCGCAACCTGTCCTTCCACGCCGTCGACGTCGTCCACATGATCCAGCACGCGCCCCAGCGGGCCGGCCGCGTACTGCGGGCAGCCGCCGCCCTGGTCGCCCAGGGCACCCTCCAGCCGCTGCCGCACACCGTCTACCCCGCGGGGCAGGCCGCGGACGCCTTCCGGCTGATGGCCCAGTCCCGCCACACGGGCAAGATCGTGCTCTCGTTCGGCGAGGCGGCGTCCGGGCCCGCGACCGCACCACGGGGCCGGCCCGTCGCCATCCACGCCGACGGCACGTACCTCATCACCGGCGGCGCGGGCGGCATCGGCGGCCGGCTGGCGCTGTGGCTGGCCGACCAGGGCGCCGGGCACCTGCTGCTGACCGGGCGCAGGCCGCTGCCCGAGCCCGGCACACCCCTGGCCGAGGACCACCCGCAGGCCGCATCGGTGGCCTTGATGAGCGAGCTGCGGGAGCGCGGCGTGAACGTGGCGTACGAGGCCGTCGACGTCGCCGACGCGCCGGCCATGCGGGCGCTGCTCACCGCCAGGCGCCGTACGGGCCTGCCCCCGGTGCGCGGCGTCTTCCACGCCGCTGGGGTCATCGACTACACGCCGCTGAGCGAGATGAGCGGCACCGAGCTGGACCGGGTGCTGGCCGCGAAGGTCTCCGGTGCGTGGAACCTGCACCGGCTCCTGCGCGAGGAGCCATTGGAGGCGTTCGTGCTGTTCTCCTCCGGCTCGGCCCTGCTCAGCTCGCCCATGCTCGGCGGGTACGCGGCCGGCAACGCCTTCCTGGACGCGCTGGCGCACCACCGGCGGGCGGACCGGCTGCCCGCCACGGTCGTCAACTGGGGCTTCTGGGACAGCGTCGGGATGGTCGCCCGGCAGGAGGAACAGGAGCAGCGCACCCTGCTGCCGCAGGGGATGTCGTCGTTCAGCCCCGACGACGGCCTGGCGCTGCTGGGCAAGATCCTCGCGGAGGGCCTGGTGCACACCGCGGTACTTCCGGCCGACTGGCGGGCCTGGGCACAGGCGTACCCGGCGGCCGCGGAAGCGCCGCTGCTCAAGCACCTGACCGGCGACGCCGGGCCGGCCGAACGGGCAGCGACAAAGGCGCAGTACGAGCCGATGCCCCAGCCCGCCACGCACCCCGCCCCCACCCCCGCACCCGAGAACCCGCAGCCGCCCGTACCCGTGTCGGCGGCCGAGCCCGAGCCCGAGCCGGCGCCCGTGGTGCCGCCGGCCGCGGCGACCCGAGCCGCACCGGGTGCCGACCTGCTGGACTTCCTGAAGCAGGAGGTGGCCACCGTGATGGGGCTGCGTCCCGAGCGGGTGAACGTCAACCGGCCGCTGAACAAGCTGGGGATGGACTCGCTGATGGCCGTCGAGCTGCGCAACCGCATCGAGCGTCGCTACCAGGTGAAGCTGCCGATGGTGAAGCTCCTCAAGAACGGCACGATCACCACCGTCGCCCAGGCCCTGGCCGACGAACTCGACTCCGCGAACGCCCCGGCCTGAACCGAGCGACTGACGAGGAACCGACTGCCCATGAAAACGACCGACATCCGCATCGCCGGACTCGGCACCTACGTCCCGGAGAGCGTCGACGCGCGCAAGGCCGTGGCGCTCGGCCTGTACGACGCGGAGGACTGCGAGTTCTACGGCTGGACCGGCGCCGCGGTGGCCGACGACATGCCCGCCCCCGACATGGCGGTGGCCGCCGCGCGCCAGGCGCTGGAGCGCTCCGAACTGCACCCGCACGACATCGACATGCACATCCACGCCTGCGGACACGAGCAGGGCCCCGAAGGCTGGTCACCGCAGCACTACATCCTGCGCCACCTCACGGACCGCGACGTGCCGTCCTTCCGCGTCTGGCAGGCGTGCAGCGGCCTCATCGGCTCCCTGGAGCTGGCCGCCTGCTACCTCAAGGCCGTACCCGAGCGCACCGCCGCCCTCGTGACGGGCGCCGACAACGTCGGCACCCCGAACTTCAACCGCTGGGCGTTCGGCATCCAGAACGGCGTGCTGGGCGACGCGGGCAGCGCGGTGCTGCTGTCGAAGACCGACGGCTTCGCGAGCCTGCTGTCGATCAACACCGGTTCCACCGCCGAGGTGGAGGAGCAGTACCGGGGCAACGAGCCGCTCTTCCCGCCGTCGGCGACCGTCGGCCGGGGCATGGATTTCAAGGAACGCCTGGCCGCGGCCGGCGGTCTTGAGGAGACCGTCGCGGAAGTCGTACGCCGCCAGGGCGAGCTGCGCACCGAGATCGCGCTGCGCACCCTGGCCGAGGCGGGTCTGGAGCCGGGCGACGTCACCCGCGTCTGCCACGTCTTCACGGGCCAGGAGAGCTACCTGAAGGTCATCCTCGACCCCATGGGCCTGTCGCCGGAGCAAGGGCTCCTCGACTTCGGCCGGAACCTCGGCCACCTGACGGTCAACGACCAGATCGTGGGCCTGACCCACCTGGTGGAGACCGCGCAGGTGGGCCCCGGAGACCACGTCCTGATCGTGGCCCACGGCGGCGGGGTCTCCATCACCTGCGCCGTCGTCCGCATCGACCGGCGGCCCGTCTGGGCCGCCGGCTGAACACCTCCCGCCCGCCGGCTCCCGAACGGGGCCGGCGGGCGGCCTGTCCGCTCCTTCCCACCACCGACCCCGGGGGTATCCGTGGCACAACTCGCCGCATCACCCTTGCTCGACGCCGAAGCCCTGATCTCCACCTTCGGGCTGCTGGGCATCATGGCCACCGTCTTCGCCGAATCCGGGCTGATCGTCTGCTTCTTCCTGCCCGGCGACTCGCTGCTGTTCACGTCCGGACTGCTCGTGGCCAACGACCAGTTCCTCCACCAGCCGCTGTGGCTGGTCATGCTCGCCATCGCGGTCGCCGCAGTCCTGGGCGACCAGTTCGGGTACGCCTTCGGCCGCAAGGTGGGCGGCGCGCTGTTCCGCAGGCCCAACTCCCGCTTCTTCAAGCAGGAGAACGCCGAACGCGCCCACGACTTCATGGCGAAGCACGGGCCCAAGGCGCTGGTCATGGCCCGCTTCATCCCCGTCTTCCGCACCTTCATCCCCATCACCGCCGGGGTCGGGAGGATGGCGTACCGCACCTTCTTCCTCTTCAACGTGCTCGGTGCCGTCCTGTGGTCGGTCAGCCTCACCACGGTCGGCTACTACCTGGGCCAGGTGGACTTCGTCCGCGAGAACATCGAGTTCATCGTCATCGGGATCGTCCTCGTCTCCGGCATCCCGATCATCGTCGAAGGCATACGCATGCGCCGCCGCGCCCGCAGCGCCAAGGCAGAGGGCTCCCGGACGGACACCACCGCGACCGCCGCACCGGAAACGGAGCTTCCCCGGCCATGATCTCCGCACCAGACTTCTGCGACCTGCTCGCCGCCCGCGGGTACTCCCTGGCCAGCGGCGTGCCCTGCTCCCACTTCGGCGGGCCGATCGCCCACCTGAGCAACCGGCCCGGCGCGTACGTCCCGGCCCCGAACGAGGGCAGCGCCCTCGCGGTCGCCGCGGGCGCCGCGCTCGGCGGCCGGCGCGCGTACGTGATGCTGCAGAACTCCGGCCTGGGCAACCTCATCAACCCGCTCACCTCGCTGGTGATGACCTACCGGCTGCCGATCCTGACCTTCACCAGCCTGCGCGGCTGGCCCGACCCGGCCACCGACGAACCCCAGCACGCGGTGATGGGACCGGCGACCCCCGGCCTGCTCGACAGCGTCGGCACCCCCCACTACACGCTGTACGCCAAGGACGGCACCGAGGAGTTCTCCGCGATCCTGGAGCGGACGGAGAAGGACCTGGCCGCGCAGCGGGCCCCCTTCGTCCTGGTGGAGCGCGGCGCGATCGGCAAGGCCGCGGCCACCGGAACCGCCCCCGCCGGGGGGCTCGAGGCCGCGGAGGCCATCCGTGTCGTCACGGCCGCCGCGCCGGAGGCGGCCGTCGTCGCCACCACCGGCTACACGGGCCGCGACACCTTCGCCGTCGCCGACGCGCCGGGCAACTTCTACATGCAGGGCTCGATGGGCCACGCCTCCTCGCTGGGCCTCGGGGTGGCGCTGACGCATCCGGAGCGGACGGTGGTGGTCCTGGACGGGGACGGTGCGCTGCTGATGCACCTGGGCGCGCTGTCGATGATCGGCCACGCGGCACCCGGCAACCTGATCCACGTCGTACTCGACAACCGCGTGCACGAGTCGACGGGCGGGCAGGCGACCACGTCGGGGACCACCTCGTTCCCGCAGGCGGCGCTGGCGGCCGGCTACGTAAGCGCGGTCGCCTGCGACAGCCAGGAGGCCCTGCACGCCGCGGTGCTCAGCGCCCGCAGAACCTCCGGTCCGCACCTGATCAGTGTCACGACGCTGCCGCGCACCGGCGCGATCCCGCCGCGGGCGACCAACGCCCTGAGCCCTCTGGACATCCGGGACCGCTTCCAGGACAGCCTTCAGCAGTAGACGGTCGGCTGCCGTCCGGCCTGTGCTCCCTCGCGGACGTGAGAGGGCACAGGCCGGACGCACGCTTGTGCCGGGTGTATCAGGCGTTCTGTACCGTGCCCGCCTGGTCGGCCTCGGGCTGGAGGCAGGCCGCCACCGTCTCGGGGTCCATGGCCGCCAGGCTGGCGAACATGCGCAGCGGCTCGGCCAGGGTCTGACAGCACATCACGTACTGGTTGCTGCGCCCCTTGGGTATCGCCTCGATGAGGCCCTGCTCGCGCAAGGGCGCCAGATGGTGACTGACCAGCGTCTGGCTCAGGCCCGTCGCCTCCTGCAACTCCTTGACGGTACGCGGCCGCTGCGCGATCAGCAGGATCAGCATCAGCCGGGTCTCGTCGGCCAGTGCACGCAGCTTGGGCGCCAGCATCCGGGCCCGCTCGCGTTCGCCGATCCACTGGGCGGGATCGCTGACCGCGACCCTCAACTTCGCCGGCCGGGCCATCGTCACCTTCCTCTCACCCCCGTACCTGCCGTCCGGCCATGGACCCGCCACGCTGGGTGAGCCGATGTGGACCGCGGGTTCAATCCTACGCACCCTCGATCTCCCCGGACCTAGGGTCTGTCTTCGATCTCGCGTCGTTCGCCCGAAGGGCGTGCGGCGCGGCGTCTGGTGCGTGCGATCGCAAGGCGGAGGGTCGACCGCATAGTGGGCCTATTCGGTTGATCCCGACAACGCGGCGAGCGTGCGTGCCAGGGGTCGTGCCGCAGACGCGAGATCGAAGACAGACCCTAGGAGGACGCCGGGGAGTCCGCCTTGCCGCCGGGGGCGGCGACTTCGGCCTGCGCGGTGGCGCCGTCCTCGGCCACGCGGGCCCGGGGCAGGACGAATGCCGTGGTGAGGGCGCCGGCGACCGCGACGCCGACGGCGATCATCAAGGTGGTGGCGAAGCCGCCGACGAAGGAGTGCTGCGCGGCGTCCAGCACCCGGCGGCCCGCCGCACCGCCGAGTTGCTCTGCGGCGGCGGAGGCGCCCGCAAGGGACTCGCGCACCGCCGCCCCGGCCTCGCCGGGCAGGCGGGCGGCCTGGGGCAGATCGTCGCGGTAGAGGGTGGTGACCACACTGCCGCTGATGGCGATGCCGAGCGCGCCGCCGACCTGCATGCCGACGTCCGCCACCGCGGAGCCGGCGCCCGCCTGGCGGGCGGCGGAGACGACCAGGATCGCGTCGACCGCGGCCGGCAGGGCGATGCCCATGCCCAGGCCGAACACCGCGAGCCCCAGGAGGGCCTGGTTCTCGTCGTCGACGGACAGGCCGGCCAGGATGCCCATGCCGACAGCGCACAGCAGCAGCCCGAACACCACGGTGGCCTTCAGACCGGCCCGTTCGACGAGCTTCGCCGACAGCGGGGCACCGACCATCATCGTGCCGATGGCGAGCATCCGCAGCCCGGCGCCCAGGGGGTCCAGTTCCAGCACCGACTGCAGGTACTGGGTGAGCAGATACAGGCCGCTGTACAGGCCGAAGGAGGTGCAGGCGATCGCCAGGGCGCCGCCGCCGTAGCGGGCGTTGAGGAACAGGCCGACGTCGAGCATGGGGTGGGCGGTGTGCCGCTCCCAGAGCACGAAGGCGACCATCAGGGCGACGCCCACGAACAGGGAGCCGAGCGTGACGATGTCACCCCAGCCGTTGTGCGGCGCCTCGACCAGCCCGTAGACGATGGCGACCAGGCCGCCCACCGAGAGCAGGGCGCCGACCAGGTCCAGCCCGGGGTGGTCCGCTGCCTTGGACTCGGGGATCAGCTTGGCAGCGCCGATCAGGGCGATGGCGGCCAGCGGGACGTTGATGAGGAACATCGAGCCCCACCAGAAGTGCTCCAGCAGCAGGCCGCTGACGAGCGGGCCGAGCGGGACGCCGACGGCGGCGGCACCGGACCAGATGCCGATGGCCTTGCCCTGCTCCTCGCGCGGGAAGACGTCCTTGATGATGGCCAGGGTGGCGGGCATCATCAGCGCCGCCGAGATGCCCATCAGGGCGCGGAACGTGATCAGCGCCTCGGCGCTGGCGGCGAACGCGGCGCCGAGGCTGGTCAGCGCGAAGGCGGCCAGACCGATCGACAGCAGCCGCTTGCGGCCGAACCGGTCGGACAGGCCGCCGGCCATGAGCAGCAGCCCGCCGAAGGCCAGGGCGTACGAGTCGACCATCCACTGGAGCTGGCTGCTGGTGGCATCCAGATCCTTCTGGATGCTGGGCAGGGCCAGATTCAGGATGAGGGTGTCCAGGCCGATCAGCACCAGACTCAGGCACAGGACGTTCAGGATCTGCCATCGGCGTGGATGGCCGGTGGAGCTGTTCACTCACGCTCTCCTCAGACGCAACGGGCCGGGTCCCGCGGGAGGTCGGGGCCGACCAGCCGTATCTAAACAGCTCTCGCCACTATCAACAGCGTTTGCTGTTGATAGTGGCGTGTGTTGTGCGCCAATTCCAGCCATCTGCCCCGTGACCTCAGGATTCCCCCGGCCGATCGGTGCACTCCCGCGCTGATGTGCGCAAAGGGCGTGCGGGCCGGACCGCCGGGGCCGGCTGCCGGATGGAGGGCCGCGCCGGGAGGAAGTCACATGGAGTCGTGGAGAGTTGGCGCAAATCTTTCCCCGCCGCGTACGGGACCCTCGAATACTTCGACCGTCATCGATAAATTGACCGAGAAGCAGCACGGGGTTCCGTGCAGAAGGTCACGCACGAGGTGCCAGGGGGATGGAACAGATGCGTACATCCGGCAGGCAATTGCTGGCAGCCGCACCGCCGACGGCACCGCGGTAGCGCCCACACACCTTCGTCTTCCATGAGGTCCGTGCATGGCGGCACGGTCCTGACGTCACCTCGAACCCGATGAACAACTGCGCAGTCGGACGCGTTCGGCACACGTCCGGCTCCGCACACGAGGCCGGAATCAGCCACTGGCGACGACTGGTTCCCGGGCCTGTCGAAATACAAAGGGGGAACCGATGTCAGTCTCTGCTCAGCCACGCCTTGCCCTGGTGGGCGATCGCGGCAATCACGACGAGCCGTCCCACCCCAAGATCGACGCGATGCGTGAGCGGTGGGATCTGACCACGGAGTGGATCCCGACCACCGACATCCACGACGCATCCGCGCTGGAGGGCTGGGACGGCATCTGGGTGGTGCCCGGAGCTCCGTACTTCAACCAGAAGGGCGTGCACATCGCCGTCCGTCACGCGCGTGAGAACCGGCTGCCGTTCCTGGGCACCTGCGGGGGCTTCTTCAGCGCCCTCGTCGAGCACGCGCAGAACGTCCTGCACCTGCCGGAGGCAGAGGGCGTGGACGAGGACCCGGAAAAGCTGATGCCCCTGGTCACGCCGCTGACGTGCTCCTTCCGCGGGGAGAAGGCCCCGCTGAAGGTCAAGGAGGGCTCCCACCTCGCCGGCATCTACGGGACGACAGAGGTGGAGGAGATCTTCCACTGCGACTACGGGCTGGCCGACTCGTTCATGGACGCCGCCAACCAGGGCGACCTGCGGTTCAGCGCCTGGGACGGCGACGGTGCCGCCCGCGCCCTGGAGATCACCGGCCACCCCTTCTTCATGGGCAGCCTCTTCCAGCCCGAGCTGTCGTCCGAACCCGGCGCCGAGCACAAGATCCTCAAGGCGTTCCTCTCCGCCGTGCGCAGCAAACCCGGGGTGCCGGCGACCCCGGCGGCCTGACCGACACGGCACCGCTTCAGCAGCCGACGAGGTCGTGCGTCGTGCGCACGGCTGAGGCACCGTCATGCCCGTTCGTCCCCCGCACCCCGGGCGGAAGGAGCCTTGAGCCTCAATGAAGTCCGAACACAACGGTCTCTCCCGGCGCGGTTTCGTGCGCGGCAGCGTCGTCGGCGGTGCCGGACTGGGCACCCCCGCGCTGCTGCCGGTCGTCTCGGCGCACGCTGCCACCGACGGCACCGCCGCGGCAGGCGGCGCTCCGGCCGGCGGCGGCGCCCCGGGGGCGGCCTTCACCGATCAGTCGGCCGCGCTGACCCCGGACAGGACCGTCGCCACCGCCTGCCAGTTCTGCAACTCCAACTGCCGGCTCAACGTCGACCTCAAGGCCGATCGCATCCTCGCCGTACGGGGAGAGGACGACGATCCGGTGCAGCAGGGCCAGGTGTGCGTCAAGGCCGAGCTCATGCCCCAACTGGTCTACAACGCCGACCGGCTGACCCGGCCGCTGCGCCGCGTCGCCGGTGCGAAAGGCTCACCGGACTCGGAGTTCGAGCCCGTCACGTGGGACGAGGCGCTGCGCACGATCGCCGGAAAGCTGCTGGAGCTGCGGGACGCCGGCCAGGCGCACACCATCGCCAACCGCACCACCGGCCGGCTGCCCCGGGGCACGGGCTCCCTCGTGGCCCGCCTCTTCGCGATGCTCGGCAGCCCCAACAACACCGACGTCGGCCCCGTCTGCAACGACGCCGGCGGCAACGCCCTGGCCACCACGTTCGGCCTGGGGAACTTCACCAACGGCTACGGCACCGACGGCGCCACCGGCAGGGACGACCTCGGCTCGGCCCGCCACTACCTGTTCCTGGGCACGAACCAGGCCGAGACCCACCCGGTGACCTTCGACTACCTGCTGCGCGGCCGCAGCAGGACCAAGGCGACCCTGACGGTGGTCGACCCCCGGCTGACCCCGACCGGCGCGGAGGCCGACCGGTGGGTGGCGCCCAAACCGCACACCGACTTCGCGCTGCTGCTCGCCATGCTGCACCACGTCGTCGAAGAAGGGCTGTACGACAAGGCGTTCGTCAAGCGGTGGGTGGTCGGCTTCGACGAGCTGCGCGCGCACCTGGACGAGCACCAGTACACCCCCGCGTGGGCGGCGAAGGTCACCGGCGTCAAGGCCGCCGTCATCAGGGAGATGGCCGAGGAGTACGCGAAGGCGAAACCGGCGGCGATCTTCTGCAACGCCGGCATCTCCCACCAGCTCGGCGCCTTCGACACCTACCGGGTGGCGGCGTTCCTGGCCGCGGTGACCGGCAACGTCGGCGTACCGGGCGGCGGCTGCAACTTCATGCACAACACCTGGCCCGGCGACCTGCACCTCCCGCCGCTCGCGGCCGACGTGCCGGAGCGGCGCGAAGCGCTGCCCGTCGGCCCGGACTACTTCGCCGAGTCGATCCTGACGGGCAGGCCGTACGGGCTGCGCGCGGTGATCACACAGGGCAACCCGCTGGTGTCCTCCGCCAACACCACCAAGGTCAAGAAGGCGTTCGAGCAGCTCGACTTCTACGTCTACACCGGCCTGTTCATGGAGGAGGCGGCCTACTACGCCGACATCGTCCTGCCCGTCTGCAGCGGGCTGGAGATGGACGGCGTCTACATGCGCCGCGACGACCGGGCCATCCGCTGGCAGGAGCAGGTCGTCGACCGGGTGGGCGAGTCCCGGCCCGACTGGGAGATCTGGATCGGCCTCGCGCACGCGCTGGCCGAGCTGGACACCGACCGCCCCGCGGCCCAGTGGCGCGAGGCGTTCCCGGAGCGGTGGACGGACTACCGGCACCTGTGGGACGACTTCGTCGCCCACACCCCCGGCACCGGCGGAATGACCCGTACCCGGATGAGCCGGCGCACCGAGCCGCTGCGCTGGCCGTGCCCCACCCCCGACCACCCCGGCGTCAGCACCCTCTACCTGGATCACCCGAGCTGGTACGAAGCCGCCGAGTCGCTGGATCCCGGCAACCGCGGGAAACGCTTCCTCACCCCCAGCGGCAAGGTCGAGATCACCACCCCGGAGCTGGAGAAGAAACTCGCCGCGACCGGGCACGGCGCCCTGCCGGTCTTCTACACGCACCCCGAGGTCACCGGAAGGAACCCGACCCTGGCGTACGGCCGCGGGTTCGTCACCAACCCCCTCAACCCCCAGGCCGTCACGCACCCGGTCCGCCTGGGCGTTCCCGGAGACGACGCCGTGCACCGGGACTTCCCGCTGATGGGGATGACCGGGCGGCCCAGTGTCGTGCACTTCGCCGAGGTCACCCACTGGACGCCGACGGGCAAGCAGCTCAACGGGATCCGCTTCGTCCAGATCCACCCCGACACCGCGCGCCGCGCCGGGATCCGGGACGGCGACGACGTCCGGGTCGAGAGCCCGCGCGGCTCCGTTGCGGGCACGGCGCTGCTGTGGGAGGGGATCAGGGCGGACACCGTGTTCGTACCCAACACCTTCGGCCCGGCCCAGAAGACGGGCGACCTCTTCGACGACCCCCGCTACGAAGCGGCCAACACCCTGCCCGACGACCGCTACTACGACAACCTCTCCGGCCAGCAGGCGTTCAAGTGCTTCGCCTGCCGGGTCGTCAGAGCCTGAGACCCGCCACGACGCCGCACCGTACGTCCCCGACAGCTGGAGGCAGTGCATGACCGCCACGTCCGACCCGCGTCTTGAGGCGGAGTCCGTCACCGTCCGGACGCTGCCCGGCTTCGACGAGACCGTCCACGTCCTGGGCTCCAAGAGCTACACCAACCGCTACCTGGCCATCGCCTCCCTGTCCGGGCAGGAGACGGTCGTCGACAACGCGCTGCTCTCCGACGACACCGTCTACCTCGCCCGCGCCATCGAGAAGTTCGGGCACGTCACCTGCGACATCGACCGGCAGGCCGCCCGCATCCGCGTCACCCCCACCGGCAGGCCGATGCGCGCTCCGGACGAGGAGGTCTACGTCGGCGGTGCCGGCACCCCGCTGCGGTTCCTGATCTCCATGGCAGGGCACGCGGAGGGCACCACGATCATCAACGGCAACGCCCGCATGCAGGAGCGCCCCATGGGCGACCTCCTCAAGGCGCTGCCCGCGCTCGGCGTGGACGCCGCCGCGGTACGCGGCAACGGCAGCCCGCCCATCCGCGTGGTCGGCGGCTCCTTCAAGGGAGGCGCCACCTCGATCAGCGGTGCGGTCTCCAGCCAGTTCACCTCCAGCCTCATCATCAACGCGCTGCGCGCCCGGACCACCACCGAGATCACCATCAGCGACGAGCTGGTCTCCAAGCCGTACGTCGAGATGACGCTCGCCGCGCTGAAGGAGATGGGGGTGGACGTCGAGCGCGACGGCCACCGGCGTTTCACCGTCGCCGCCGGGCAGCAGGCCCGCGGCGGCACGGTCACCGTGGAGCCGGACGCCTCCGGCATGTCCTACTTCCTGATCGCCGCGGCCATCCTCCAGTCCCGGGTCGTCATCCCGGGCATCGGCAGCGGGTCCCACCAGGGAGACGCGCACCTGGTCCAGGCGCTGGAGCGGATGGGCTGCCGCGCCGAGGTCACGGACGGCTCCGTCACCCTGACCGGGGCGCCGCTGCACGGCATCGACATCGACATGGAGGCCATGCCCGACGTCGTGCCGTCCCTGGCGGTCGCCGCCGCCCACGCCGAGGGCACCACGCGCATCACCAACATCGCCTCCCTGCGGGTCAAGGAGTGCGACCGCATCGCCGCCGTCACCACCGAGCTGCGCAAGATGGGCATCGAGGTCGAAGAGCACGCCGACGCCATGTACATCACCGGCGGCACCCCGGTCGGCGCGGAGATCGACACCTACGACGACCACCGCATCGCCATGACCTTCGCGATCGCCGGTCTGCGCACCGAGGGAGTGGTCATCAAGGACCCCGGCTGCGTCGCCAAGTCCTTCCCCACGTTCTGGCAGACGCTCGACACCCTGCACCCCACCCTGAAGAGCACCGTATGAGCGGGCCCGACGACACGGCCGCCGGCCCGGGTATCCTGCTGGTGCTCGACGGCTGGGGCCAGGCCCCCGCGGCCGACGACAACGCCCTGGCGCTGGCCCGCACCCCGGTGTTGGACGACCTCGTCACGCGGTTCCCGCACACGCTCGCCGACGCCTCCGGCGAAGCCGTCGGGCTGACCGCCGGTACGGTCGGCAACTCCGAGATCGGCCACATGGTCATCGGCGCCGGACGGCCCGTGCCGTACGACAGCCTGCTGGTCCAGCAGGCCATCGCCGCCGGCACCCTGCGTACGCACCCCCGGCTGGGCTCCGTCCTGGACGCCACGGCGGCCGCGGGCCGTGCCCTGCACCTGATCGGCCTGTGCTCGGACGGGCAGATCCACGCCCACATCGCGCATCTGGCCGAACTGCTGGCGGCGGCAGCGGACCACGGGATGGACCGCGTGTTCATCCACGCGATCACCGACGGGCGGGACGTCGCCGACGGCACCGCCCGCACCTTCCTGGCACAGGTCGGCGAGATAGCCGACCACGCCGGGACGGGGCGCCTGGCCACCGTCATCGGCCGCGGCTACGCCCTGGACAAGGCCGGCAACCTCGACCTCACCGAGCAGGCCGTCGCCCTGGTCGCCGACGGCCGGGGGGCCGCCGCCGGCAGCGTGCAGCAGGCGCTGGCCGCCTCCGGGCGCGGCGACGAATGGGTGCCCGCGAGCGTGCTCACGGCTGCCGGAGAGGTGGCCGTCGCCGACGGCGACGCGGTGCTGTGGTTCAACTTCCGCAGCGACCGCATCCAGCAGTTCGCCGACGGTCTCGTCGAGCACCTCACGGCCACCGGCCGCTCGACGCGGATGCTGAGCCTGGCCCAGTACGACACCCGCGCCGCGATCCCGCCGCTGGTGGAGCGGTCGGACGCCTCCGGCGGCCTGGCCGGCGAACTCTCCGCGGCCGGGGTGCGAAGCGTCCGTATCGCCGAGGCGGAGAAGTTCGAGCACGTGACGTACTACGTCAACGGCCGCGACGCCACGGCGCGGAGCGTCGAGGAGCACGTGCGGATCACGGGTGACGGCAAGCCCGACTACATCGCCCGCCCGCAGATGAACCTAGACCGCGTCACCGCGGCCGTCATCGAGGCCGCCGGCCGCCCGGACGCCGAACTCGTCGTCGCCAACCTGGCCAACATCGACGTGGTGGGGCACACCGGCGACCTCGCCGCCACCGTCGCCGCGTGCGAGGCCACGGACGCCGCGGTGGGACGGATTCTCAGGGCGGCACGCACCGGCCGGCGGTGGGTGCTGGCCGTCGGCGACCACGGCAACGCCGAGCAGATGACCAAGGAGGCTGCGGACGGCACCGCCCGCCCCTACGGCGGGCACACCACCAACCCGGTCCCTCTGGTGATCGTCCCGCGCGCCTGGGGAGCGCCCGCGCCGGCACTGCCCGCGGCGGCGACGCTCGCCGACGTCGCCCCCACCGTCCTGCACCTGCTCGGCCGGAAGCCGGGGTCCGCCATGACAGGAAGGACACTGCTGTGAGCACCCGACTCGCCGCCCCCGCGGAGACCACCTGGACCCGGGCACCGGAAATGACGCGGTGCCTGGACACGCCGTACGTCGCGGCCGCATTCGCCGACGACGCCGTCGTGCGCAGGCTGGACACCGAAGAGGTCGGCGTCGTCGTACGCGAGCCGGCCGACGGCTCCTGCGTGGTGCTGGGCCTGCACAACTCGTCCGCGTCCGAAGCCCGCATCGGCCTCAACGCCCTGCTGCCGGAATACGCCGACAGGACCTGGCACTTCATCAGCGGCTCCGTACGCACCAGTCCCGCCGACGACGGGATGGACGTCCATCTGGAGGCGGCAGGCCACGTCTGGCTGACCGCCGCCCTCTGAGGAAAGGAGGCTCCACCACCCGGGCTGCCTGAGCCCGCTCTCTTCAACAGGCCGGCAGCGACCAGCTGTCGGCACACCTGCGCCAGATCCACCGCAGCCTGCGCGGGGCAGCCCTTCCGGGCACCGATGTCCCGCGTTTTCTTCAGGGCACCGCCAACCCGAAGGATCTGACAAATGCACCAGTCCGTTTGCTTTGCCATGCCTGTTTCCACGGACGCCTTCCGCGGCCATGCGTGCACCGCCGTCTCCCCCTCCGGGAGACCGCGCGGGACCACTTGACCACTTCGCCACCGAAGAGGCCGAGCCCGTCCCGGACCACACATCCACAGCGCACACCACGCGCACGCATGCAGAGAGAAGAGTCCCCATAGTGATCACTTACAAGCGCCGCGCCGCATATCTCACCTCGACCGCCGTCCTGTTCGTGTCCCTGTCCGGCTGCGCCGGCGACGACGCCGGCTCGGGGGGTGCGCTCCAGGTCAGCGGTTCCACCACCGTGGCTCCGGTGGCCGCCGACGCGGCCGAGGCGCTCAAGGCGAAGGGCCTCGACATCGTCGTGGCCACCCAGGGCGGCTCCGCGGGCGGCATCTCCCAGCTCGCCGCGGGCCAGATCGGCATCGCGATGAGTTCGAAGCCCGTGGCGGAGGAGGACGAGTCCGCCCACCCCGACACCGACTTCACCGTCACCCAGGTCGGCGCGGACGCCGTCGGCGTCATCGTCACCGACGAAGTCGCCGAGGCCGGCGTGGAGAACCTGACCGCGGCACAGGTACGCGACCTGTTCGAAGGGAAGATCACCAACTGGTCCGAGGTCGGTGGCCCGGACCTGGAGGTCTTCGTCTACGACAAGGAACCCGGACGCGGTACCCGTGAAGTACTCGACAAGTACATCTACGGCGAAGAGAAAGCCCCGCCCCCGCCGGAGTCGGGCAACTTCGCCATCGTCGGCGGCAACCTCGAAACGCGTAACAAGCTGAAGTCGACCCCCGGCGCCGTGGCGCCGCTGTCCACCAGCTTCGTCGAAGGGCACGACGACCTGGCGGTCGTGACGCTGGACGGCATCGCGCCCAGTCCCGAGAACATCGCCACGGGCACGTACCCGATGTCCCGGCCGCTGTACCTCATCACCGACGGCGAGCCGGAGGGCACGTCGAAGAAGTTCATCAACTACGTCCTGTCCCCGAAGGGGCAGGAACTGATGACGAAGCACGGCTACCTGAAGCTCAAGGAAATCGGGAAGTAGCCGATGGCTACGACCAAGACACCGGCTCGACCATCCGTCACCTCCGACGAGGGCAGCCGCCCCAGGCCGTCGACGTGGGTGTGGAGTTGGGTCTACGCCGGAGCACTCGCCGTCGCGGGGCTCCTTCTCGCCGTTGTCGGGTATCTCGGCAGCGGTATCGGCAGCGGCACCGTCGACTGGCTGAACCTGGTGACCGAGTCCGCGTGGAGCCCGCCCAACGCGGCCTTCGGCGGCCTGGCGATGATCTACGGCACCGCCGTGGTCTCCGTCCTCGCCCTCGCCCTCGCCGTACCCATCGGATGGGCGGCGGCCGTCGCTCTGTCGGAGTACCTCCCGCCGCGCGTCGCCCGGCCGATGCGCACGTGCGTGGAGTTGCTCGCCGCCGTGCCGTCGATCGTCTACGGCCTCATCGGCATCGCCGTCATCCGTCCCGTCATCGCGTCGATCGCCGACGTGCCGGGCGGAGACAGCCTCGCGGCAGCAGGCATCGTCCTGGCCGTCATGATCGTTCCCACGGTCGTGGCCGTCAGCGTCGACGCCCTTTCCGCCGTGCCCGACCGCTACCGTGAGGCCGCCTACTCCCTCGGCCTCACGCGCGGGGAAGTGATCCGCTCGGCGGTCCTGCCGCTGGCGCGGCCGGGGATGCGCGCCGCCGTGCTGCTCGGCCTGGCCCGGGCGCTCGGCGAAGCCATCGCGGTGTTCCTGGTGGTGGGCAGGGCCGACGGGCGGATGCCCCACAGCCTCGGCGAGTTCCTCGACTCGCTGAGCCACCCCGGCCAGACGCTGACCACGAAGCTCGCCGGCCCCGAGCCCGTACTCGCCGGCACCTCCGGTCCGCACTTCGCCGCCCTGTGCGGCTTGGGCCTCATCCTCTTGGCGCTGGTGGCCGGGGCGACGGTCTGGGGCACGCGGGAGCGACGGCTCAACACCCGAAAGGCCGGGCACCGGCCCGCGTCGCGTCTGCGGCAGCAGCGCGACCGGGTGCTGACGGTATGGCGGCTGGGAGCCCTGCTGCTGCCGAGCGCACTGCTGATCGGGATACTCGCCATGCTGGTGACGCGGGGGAGTGCCGCGTTCAACCCGTCGTTCTGGTTCAGCGCGGCGACCGGAGCGTCCGGCGGCGGCGTACGCGACCAGATAACGGGCACGCTCCTGCTCGTCGCCACCACGGGGCTGCTCGCCCTGCCGGTGGGCTTCGGCGCCGGCATCCTGATCGGCACCCACGCTTCCGCGCGGACGGCGCGGGTCCTGCAGACCCTGACGCTCGTCCTGGGCGGCGTGCCGACCATCCTGCTGGGGCTGGCCGGATTCGTCATCCTCTCGACCGCCATGGGGTGGGGAAGGTCCTGGCTGGCCGGTGCCATCGTGCTCGTGCCCGTCGTGGCACCCGTCGTCGCCCTGACCACCGCGGCACGCATCCGCAGCCTGCCGCCCGAACTCACGGAGAGCGCATTGTCGCTGGGCCTGACCCGCGCCCAGTACATCCGGTCGGTGGTCATCCCCTACACCTGGCCCGCCACCATCACCGGTCTGCTCCTCGGCCTGGCGCGCGCGGCCGGCGAGACAGCTCCGCTGCTCTTCACCGCGACGGTCTTCTTCGGCGCTCCCACGGTGCCGAACGGGATCGTGGAGTCCCCGGTGCAGGCGCTGCCGACCCATATCTTCACCCTCTCCCAGGACTCGGGTGAGTCGCTGGCCGTCGACCAGGCGTGGGGGAGCGCCATGGTGCTGGTCCTGATCACCGCGGTACTCCTCAGCGCGGCGATCGCGCTGCGCAACCGCTTCGAAGGAGAACGATGGACGACGTAATCACTGTGCACCAACTACGCGTACGCACCCGCGACAAGACCCTGGTCGGCCCGGTCTCCTTCACCCTCGAACGCGGCTCCACCACCGGACTGTGCGGCCCCTCGGGCGCCGGCAAGTCCACCGTCCTGCGTGCGCTGGTGGACCTGCTCCCCGACGGGCTCGTCAGGGAGGGCGACCTGAAGGTCCTCGACCGCACCATCGCACCCGGCAAGGGCGACGCGGACCTCAGAGCCAAGGTCGTCCTCGTACCCCAGACGCCGGTCGTCTTCGGCGGCAGCGTCCTCGACAACGCCCTGTTCGGCCTGCGTCACGTCCTGCGCGCGTCCCGGGAGGCGCTGCGCGAGCGAGCCGAACAGGCCCTCACCGAGGCCGGACTGTGGAAGGAGGTATCCGACAGGCTCGACGCTCCGGCCCAGACCCTGTCCGCGGGACAGCGGCAGCGTCTCTGCCTGGCCCGCGCACTGGCCCTGGAGCCGGCCGGGCTGCTCCTCGACGAGCCCACCAGCGCGCTCGACGAACAGAGCAGGGACACGGTCGAACAGTCCATCGCGGCGCTCCGCGGCCGCCGGACGGTTCTCCTCGTCTCCCACGACCCGGCGCAGGTGGAGCGCCTGTGCGACACGACGGTCCTTCTGGACCTGCCCGCCGCGACTTCTCCGGCTGCCGCGGCTGTCTGATCACCTCCTGCCGACGGGGTCACTCTTCGACGTTCACTCCGCCCCGGTGTCTCAACCCCGGACCACACAGCACGGGTTGAGGCACCGGGGTTGTTCAGTCGGCCTGCGACAGCAGGCCGGCCATGACCGACAGCGCTCCGGGTGCGACCCGGTAGTACACCCAACTGGCGCGGCGTTCCGACAACAGCAGCCCTGCTTCCCGCAGTTTGCGCAGGTGGTGGCTGACCGTGGGCTGGGAGACGCCGACGTCCTGGATCTCGCAGACGCACGCTTCCCCGCCCGGCCGAACCGCGATCTTCGAGAAGAGCCGCAGCCGGACGGGGTCGGACAGCGCCTTGAACATGGCGGCGATCGGCTCCGCGTCGTCGGCGGACAACTCCTCACGCCCCAGCGGCCGGCAGCACCCCAGCGGCGTGACGGTGGCGAGCGTGGCGGAGTCCGAGGCGGCCAACTTAGACATGCCTCTATGTTGACATCCGTCGAATCACTTGCCAAGGGGTGTGCGCGCATCAGGCTGTCGGCTCGCCCGTGGCGGATTTGATGAACCTCTATGTTGACGGATGTCGATCCCGCGTGCATGCTGAGCGGTATCGAAGAACGTCGATACAGAAGGAACGGCTCATGTCCCGGATACAACTCGCCCTGCGCGTCCCCGACCTGCAGGCATCGATCGACTTCTACAGCAGGCTGTTCGGTGCCGAGCCGGCCAAGCTTCGCGACGGCTACGCCAACTTCGCCATCGCCGAGCCTCCCCTCAAGCTGGTCCTCATCGAGGGAACGGAGGGAGAGGGCACCCGCCTGGACCACCTGGGAGTAGAGGTGTCATCCAGCGAGGACGTCCAGCAGGCCACGGCCAGACTGGACCTGGCCGGGCTGGCCACCGTCGAGGAGAACGACACCACCTGCTGCTACGCCCTGCAGGACAAGGTCTGGGTACAGGGCCCGGGCCAGGAGCCGTGGGAGGTGTACGTCGTCAAGGCCGACGCGGACTCCCTGGCCAAGGAGCAGAACAGCAGCTGCTGCACGCCCGCGGCTGCCACCGCGGCGGAGCAGCAGCCTGCGGCCGCCGGTTGCTGCTGACCGGCAGGTGAGCGACGTCAGCACGCGCGGGGACGCGACCGCCGCCGGTCGGCGGCCGCGTCCCCGCGCCGCTCTGCCCGCCCTGTGCCTGACCCAGATCACGAGCTGGGGCGTCGTCTACTACGCCTTCCCCGTGCTCAACCCCGACATCACCGCCGCCACCGGCTGGAGCCCTGCGGCCACCACCGCGGCGTTCTCCGCCGCGCTCCTCGTCTCCGCCCTCGCCGGCATCCGCGTCGGCCGCATCCTCGACGCCCACGGCCCGCGCAGGGTGATGACGCTGGGGTCGGCTGCCGGCATCACCGGCCTGGTCCTCGTCGCCACCGCGCCCAACCTGCCCCAGTTCGTCGCCGGATGGCTGCTGGCCGGGCTCGCGATGGCGGCCACCTTCTACCAGCCCGCCTTCGCCGCAGTCACCCGCTGGTACGCGCCGGACCACGTACGCGCCCTCACGACCGTCACCCTCGCCGGCGGGCTGGCCTCCACCGTCTTCGCGCCCCTGACCGCCCAACTCGCGGCCCACTTCTCCTGGCGGCACACCTACCTCATCCTCGCCGCCGTCCTGGCCGCCCTCACCCTGCCCGCCCACGCCCTCGCCCTGCGCGGCCCCTGGCCGCCGGCCCCGCCGCCCCCCGCTGCGAGCCCGGCGACCGCCAGGGGCATCGCCCGCAGCGGCACCTTCGTACTCCTCGCCGCAGCACTGACGCTCTCCGCCTTCGCCATGTACGCGGTCGTCGTCACCGTCGTGCCCCTGCTCCTCGAACGCGGATACACCACCGGGCAGGCGGCCTGGGTCCTCGGGCTGGGAGGTCTGGGCCAGACCCTCGGCCGCACCCTGTACGCGGCCCTCGCCCGCCGCACCCGGCCCGCGGCGCGCGCCGTCGGCCTCGTCGGCCTGGGCGGACTGAGCACCCTCGCGTTCGCCCTGATCCCCGGGCCGTACGCGCTGCTCGCCGCCGTCGCCGTCACCGCGGGCACCGTCCGCGGCAACCTCACCCTCCTCCAGGCCACCGCCATCACCGACCGCTGGGGCACCACCCACTACGGACGCCTCTCCGGACTGCTCGCCGCCCCCACCATCACCGCCTCCGCCCTGGCCCCCTTCGCGGGCACCGCCCTGGCGGCGCCGCTCGGCGGCTACCCGCACCTCTTCGCCGTCCTCGCCGCGATCAGCGCGATCGCGGCGCTGACGGCTCATCGCACGACACCGCGGCGGGAGAAGGTGCCGGGGGAGGGGGTGACGGCGCCGGAGCCTACGCGCCGGCTGCCGGGGCGATGTCGCCGATGAGGGCCTCGATACGCGTACGGATCTCGTCGCGGATGGGACGTACCGCCTCGACGCTCTGCCCGGCCGGGTCGTCGAGATCCCAGTCGAGGTAGGTCTTGCCGGGGAAGACGGGGCAGGCGTCGCCGCAGCCCATGGTGATGACGACGTCGGACGCCTGCACGGCGCCGGCGGTGAGGACCTTCGGTTGCGCGTGTGCGAGGTCGATGCCGACCTCCCGCATGGCCTCGACGACCGCGGGGTTGACGGTGTCGGCCGGGACCGAGCCGGCGGAGCGGACCTCGACGCGGTCGCCGGCGAGGTGGGTCAGCCAGGCCGCGGCCATCTGGGAGCGGCCGGCGTTGTGGACGCAGACGAACAGGACGGAGGGCTTGTCGGACATCGCGGTCTCTCTTGTTCTTGCGGCGATGGGCGGGGTGGTATCAGCTTCGCCTGATGTGACAATATCAGCCCATGCTGACATCAGTCGATGCTGAAGTGATCAGGGCGCTGGCGGACCCGCTCCGGCTCCGGATCGTCGAGCTCCTGGCCGAGGAGACGCTGTGTACGACGCACCTCGTGGAGGAGACGGGCGCGCGGCAGACGAACCTCTCCAACCACCTGCGGGTGCTGCGCGAGGCGGGCGTGGTGGAGACCGAGCCGTGCGGTCGCTTCACGTACTACAAGCTGCGCCCCGCGGTGCTGGAGGCGCTGGCGGGCTCGTTCACCGCGCTGGGGGCGGCCGCCCGCGCCACCGTAGAGGCCGACCGCAAACGGGCCTGCTGACATGGCCACCGCCGGCCCGGAAGCAGGCGCCGAAAAGCCCCTGGTCCGGAAGCTGTCGACGCTCGACCGCTACCTCGCCGTCTGGATCCTGCTCGCCATGGCCGCCGGCCTCGGCCTGGGCCGGACGGTGTCCGGTCTGGACGACGCACTGGCGAAGGCGGAGATCGGCGGCATCTCCCTGCCCATCGCCCTCGGCCTGCTGATCATGATGTACCCGGTGCTGGCCAAGGTCCGCTACGACCGCCTCGACGCCGTCACCGGCGACCGGCGGCTGATGGCCGCGTCCCTGGCGGTCAACTGGCTGATCGGCCCGGCGGTGATGTTCGCCCTCGCCTGGATCCTCCTGCCCGACCTGCCCGAGTACCGCACCGGCCTGATCATCGTCGGGCTCGCCCGCTGCATCGCGATGGTCGTCATCTGGAACGACCTGGCCTGCGGCGACCGCGAGGCCGCCGCCGTCCTGGTCGCGCTCAACTCCGTCTTCCAGGTACTGGCCTTCGGCGTCCTCGGCTGGTTCTACCTCGACCTCCTCCCGGGTTGGCTGGGCCTGGGCGACGGCGAGAACCTGGACATCCCGACGTGGAAGATCGCGCTCAACGTCGCCCTCTTCCTCGGCGTCCCCCTGCTCGCCGGCTTCCTCACCCGCCGCATCGGCGAACGCCGGCTCGGCCGGACGGCGTACGAGCAGCGCTTCCTGCCCCGTATCGGCCCGTGGGCGCTGTACGGGCTGCTCTTCACGATCGTGCTCCTCTTCGCCCTCCAGGGCGAGACGATCACCTCGCACCCCCTGGACGTCGCCCGGATCGCGCTGCCCCTCCTGATCTACTTCGCACTGATGTGGTTCGGCACCTTCGCCCTCGGCAAGGCCATCGGCCTGCCCTACGACCGCACCGCCACCCTGGCCTTCACCGCAGCCGGCAACAACTTCGAACTCGCCATCGCGGTCGCCATCGCCACCTTCGGGGTCACCTCCGGCCAGGCCCTCTCAGGAGTCGTCGGCCCCCTCATCGAAGTCCCGGTCCTCATCGCCCTCGTACACGTCTCCCTGGCCTGGCGCCGGAAGTTCGACTCCACCCGGGTACTTCGCCAAGGGCAGACAGGGATCATCGCGGAATGACCGGCCAAGCGAGGCAGGGGATGAGGATGGGCTCCGCGCGGGGAGTTCCTCGCTCAATCGGTGCCTGGCTGAAGGAGCTTGAAGACCAAACGTGCGGCAGTGCGTTGGGCTGCCCGACGTACACGGACCGGGGCCGGCGGTTCGCGGAACGTCCGTGGTCCGGCAGTGGCGAGACGGGGGAACAGGGCTTCGGCGTTGGTGCGGTTGATGGCTGTGAGCGTGCTGGTGTCGGCGTTGCAGTCGAGGCCGTTGGTGAAGTACTGACCGGCGCGGGCCGGTGCGAAGGGCCAGTCGCTGCCGAACAGGATGCGTCCGGGGCGGGCGAAGGCGAGGAGGGTGGGCAGGGCTGCCGGGCTGGAGGACAGGGCGGTGTCGAAGGAGAAGGTCCGGAAGTCGTCCAGGACGTCCAGGGGGCTTCGGCGGGTGTCGTTGGCGAGGCTGACGGCCATGCGGTGGCTGGCGTAGGGGAGGAAGCCTCCGGCGTGGCTGAGGATGAACGTGATGCGGGGGCAGCGGCGGATGATCCCGTTGCGGACCAGGAGATAGGCGGCCCGAGTGGTGTCCAGGAGGAAGTCGGCCGCGAAGGGGGGAATGGCGTCGACGGGGGGAGCGGGGAGTTCGGAGGGATGGACGAAGACCACGGCGCCACGCTCGTCGAGGGCCTGCCACAGAGGCTCCTGGCCGGGAGTGCCGAGGTAGGTGCCCTGGTTGTTGGCGAGCAGGATGACGCCGTCCGCGCCGAGGGTGTCCAGTGCGCGTACGGCCTCGGCTGTGGAGGCGGAGGGATCGGGCATGGGAAGGGTGGCGAAGTAGCCGAAGCGGCCGGGGTACTCGCCGGCGACGGTGGCGAGGTGGTCGTTCAGGCGCTGCGCCAGTGCGGTGGCTTCGGCGGGTGCGCTGAGGAAGTTCGTGCCCGGCGTGGAGACGGACAGGACGGCGCTGCGGACGTTCAGCAGGTCCATCGTCTTCAGGGCGGCGGCGGGAGTCCAGTCGGGAAGAGCGCGTCCGCCGGCCTGGGTGACTGCCGCTCTGGCGAGTGCTTCCCGGTAGAAGTCCGGCAGGGCGTGCTGGTGGACGTCGATGCGCTGGGGTTCCTGGTCTGTCACGTTGTCTGCCTCCTCCGTTGATCGGAGTCCAACTGGCGGATGGCGTGCTGGGGATCTGCTGCGCGGAAGCGGGACAGGGCCCTCCCAGGTGCCGGGGGCGCGTTTCCAGGCGGCGGGTCAGGGGCTCCGGTCGGTCATCCGGCGCGCGGCTTCGTAGACGAGCTGGGCGTGCAGTTCGAACAGGGGAACCAGGTCGATGGTGTCGCCGGTGATCTCCCGTTGCACGAACAGTCCGTCGGCGCCGGCCATCGTGTAGGTCGTCAGTGTTTGCACGGCGTTGTCGTCCAGGGCGGGGAACAGTTCCGGCAGCACCTCGGCGATCCTGGCGCGGGCTGTGTCGCGGACCTGGAGGAAGACGGTCCGGCCGCGGGGCTCGGCGGGACGGCGCTCCAGGGCGAGCATGAGGCCGAGCCGCAGGAAGTCGGGGGCATCCATCAGGGATTTCGCCACGCCGGCCGCCATGGTGGTGATCCGCTCCAGGCCGGTGCCCGTTTCCTCGGGCGGCAGGATCACGCTGGCCAGCCAGGTGTCGAAGCTGCGCTCGATCACCGCGGCGATCAGGTCGTCCTTGTCCTTGAAGTGCCAGTAGATCGAGCTGGCGGGCAGGCCGCAGGCGGCGCTGACCGCAGCGATCGACGTGCCTTCGTAGCCGCGTTCGCCCGAGATCCGCGCGGCGGCGTCAAGGATGCGCTGCCGTGATTCCACCCCGTTGGCCCGCTTGCGCACGCCCTGCGTTTTCGTCATGTCTTCTCTCCTGGTGCGGTGTGCCCTGTGCGTCACCTTGACCGCGGTCCTTCCGCCCTCTTAACGTAGCAGTCATTCCAATTAGAGTGATCACTACATGAAGCCTGTGGGGTGCGGGACGACAGCGAGGTGGCCGGTGAGGGGCGACAGCCGGAACAGCGCCGGGAGCGAGCCGTACGACGTTGCGGTGATCGGCTACGGGCCTACGGGGGTGACGGCCGCGAATCTGCTGGGTGCGATGGGGCTGAAGGTCATCGTTCTGGAGCGCGATGGCGAGATCTTCTCCCGGGCCCGTGCCATCTCCACGGACGAGGAGGTGATGCGGGTCTGGCAGCGGGCAGGGCTGGCCGAGCGGCTCAAGGAGGACATGCTCACCGAGAGGCCCGTGGCGTTCGTGGACGCCGCCGGGCGCTCGTTCTTCGACGCCTGTCCCACCTCGCGCGGCCATGGACATCCGCCGCAGATGTTCATCTACCAGCCGGCCGTGGAGCAGGTCCTGCGCGACGGGGTGGAGCGTTACCCGAACGTGGAGATCCTGCTGCGCCACGAGTGCCTGCGGGTGCGCCAGGACCCTGGCGGGGTGGAGCTGACCGTGGCCGGTACGGCGGACGACTCCGTACGGCGGCTGCGCGCCTCCTATGTGATGGCGGCTGACGGCGGTTCGAGTCTCACCCGCGCGCAGCTGAACATCGGCTACGAGGGCCGTACCTACGAGGACCGGTGGGTGGTCATCGACACGAGGATGCTCCAGCCCTGGCCCGAGCACGACAAGCTGCGCTTCCACTGCGACCCGGCCCGGCCCGCCGTGGACTGCCCCACCCCGCTGGGCCACCACCGCTGGGAGTTTCCCCTGCTGCCCGGTGACGACGAGAAGGATCTGACGACGGAAGCGGCCGTGCACCGGCTGGTGGCCCACTACGGGATCACTCGGGATCAGATCAAGGTGCTGCGGGCCACCGTCTACAGCCATCACGTCCGTTTCGCGACCCGGTTCCGGGCCGGTCGCATCTTCCTGGCCGGTGACGCCGCCCATGCGATGCCGCCGTGGATCGGCCAGGGCATGGCCGCGGGCGTGCGGGATGTGGCCAACCTCTGCTGGAAGCTCGACGCCGTCCTGCGCGGGCGCTTGCCCGAGACTCTGCTCGACAGCTACGAGGCCGAACGCAAACCGCATGTGAAGGAGGTGACGAGGCGTGCGGTGTTCGCCGGACGGATCATCACCGAACGCCGCCCCGCGGTGGCCGCGGTGCGGAACAAGGCCGGCCGTGTGCTGAACCGGGTGCCGGGACTCGCAGCCCGCTTGCAGGACTCCCTTTGGATTCCCGTGGCCCGGTACGGCAAGGGCTTCCAGGCCGCCGGGCGGACCAAGGCGTCGGGCTATCAGGTCCCCCAGCCCTACGTCATAGGCGCGGACGGCGCCCGCGTCCTCCTGGACGATGTACTCGGGGGAGGCTGGTTGGTGCTGCGCACCCGTTCGGCCGCACTTCAGCCCGCCTGGGACCGTCTTGGCCTACCGCACCTGACCGTCACGTCGGCGGACAGCCGTCCGGCCGCCGGCACGGTCGTCGACACCGAGGGGATCTTGCTGCGGTGGATGGGCCGGCACCGCGCGGCCGTGCTCGTCCTGCGTCCCGACGGCTACGTCTACGCCGCCGCACCGGCCGGCGCCCTCCTGCCTCCTCCACCAGCCGGGTTCGCCCCTGCCGGGGCGTCCAGCCCGTCCGCCGCCAGCGCCTGAGTGAGGAACGACATGACCATGCCCTATGCCCTGCCGGTGATGCAGGAAACGACGTACGACGTGAACGGGAAGAAGATCTTCGTCGCCGAAGCGGGGGACGGTCCGGCGCTGCTGCTGTTGCACGGCGGCGGCCCGGGTGCCTCCGGCGTGTCCAACTACGTCCGCAACATCGGCGCACTGGCCAAGGAGTACCGGGTCATCGTCCCGGACCTGCCCGGCTACGGCCGCAGCACCAAAGGCATCGACGGCTCCGATCCCTTCGGCTACCTGGCCGATCACATCCGCGGCCTGCTTGACGAACTCGGCCTGGACAAGGCGCACATGGTCGGCAACTCCTACGGCGCCGCCTGCGCACTACGGCTGGCGCTGGACACCCCCGGCCGCCTCGACCGCATGGTGCTGATGGGGCCCGGCGGCGTCGGAACCACCCGGGCCCTGCCCACCGCGGGCCTGAACAGCTTGCTCGACTACTACAGGGGCGAGGGCCCCTCCCGGCTGAAGCTGGAGAAGTTCATCCGCAACTACCTCGTCTTCAACGCCGCTGACATCCCCGACTCCGCGATCGAGGAGCGCTACCGGGCGAGCATCGACCCCGAGGTCGTCGCCGCACCCCCGCTGACCCGCCCGTCGGGTCCGGGAGCGCCGCGCACCGTGTGGCGGATGGACTTCACCCGCGACCCGCGCCTGAAGCGGCTGCCGGTTCCGACCCTGGTGATGTGGGGGGCCGCGGACAAGGTGAACCGGCCCTCCGGCGGCCGGATGCTGGCCGACCGCATGCCCGACTGCGACCTGTACGTGGCCGCCAACACCGGCCACTGGGTGCAGTTCGAACGCGCTGAGCTGTTCAACCGTATGTGCGCCGACTTCCTGGCAGGCCACCGATGACCACCATGACCACGGCTTCCGTATTCGGTGCCGTCCACCTCGGATACATCGTCATCGAGACGAACCGCTTCGCCGACTGGCGGCGCTTCGGCACCGACGCCATCGGCATGCACCACGACGCCCTCTCCCGCGACCTGATGCGCTTCCGCCTCGACGACCAGGAGTGCCGCTTCCTGCTGCGGCGCGGACCGGCCGAGGACGTAGTCGCCACCGGCTGGCACATCGACGACCACACCGCCTTCGAGCAGATCGAAGCACGCATCCGTGCCCACGGCGTACCGCTCGTCGCCGGGTCGGCCGAGGAGGCCGCCCTCCGCGGCGTCGAGCGCCTGCTGCGGTTCCCCGGCCCCAAAGGCATCACCCAGGAGATCTACACCACCCCCCGGGTGTCCGCCGAACCACTGCGGATGCTCGCCTCCGGGTTCGTCACAGGCGACTCCGGCATGGGCCACATCGCCCTGACCTCCACCAAACCTGCTGAGGTCCGCAGCTACTTCAACACCGTCTTCAACGCCAGGCTGACCGACTACATCGACGAGACCATCAGCGGCGTCAAACTCAAGATCCGCTTCCTGCGCGTCAACGAACGCCACCACTCCGTCGCCGTGGCGGCCGTCCGCGGCCTGCCCATCGACCCGATCCGCACCCGCGTCCAGCACCTCAACATCCAGGCCGCCACCCTCGACGACGTCGCCCGCAGCTACCAGCGCGTCCACGAACTCGGCTTCGACATGGCCCTCTCCGTCGGGCAGCACACCAACGACCGTGAACTCTCCTACTACGCCCGCACCCCCAGCGGCTTCGAATGGGAAGTCGGCTGGAACCCCATCGTCATCGACGAGAACACCTGGGAACCGACCACCGTCCAGGGCATCAGCACCTGGGGCCACCTCCCCGTCGGCGACACCATCGCCACCAAACTCGCCCAGTTCCGTGCCGGCGCCCGCTCCCTGACCCGCCCTGAGAACACCGTTCCCGCACTCAGCGGCACCGGCATCCCCGACGACTGACCGCGAGACGGCAAGAAACACCACCCACCGCCGCCGCCCGGTCACGCCCTCCCGGAGGTCTCCGCGTGCCCGCCGTCAACCGGTTGGAAGGCTCAGTGCCCGAGGTGTCGTAGGCAGTCCTCGAACGTCGCCTGCGTCGCGTCCGCGGGCCCGGCCGTCGAGCTGGTCGTGGCTGGGCACAGCCCGAGGCCGTGGCCGGCCACGTGCGGCTTTCAAGCGGCCGCGGCTCCGTGAGCCGAAGAGGGCGGCTACCCCGGTCTCGGGGTAGCCGCCCTCGCGGCGTTTCCGCGTCGCTTCACAGGGGGTCGCGGGACCCCGCGGTTCTAGATGTCGAAGTACAGCTCGAACTCGTGCGGGTGCGGGCGGAGCTGGATGGGCTCGATCTCCTGGGTGCGCTTGAAGTCGACCCACGTCTCGATCAGGTCGGCGGTGAAGACGCCGCCCTGGAGCAGGAACTCGTGGTCGGCTTCCAGGGCCTCCAGTACGGCCGGGAGGTTCGTCGGGACCTGGGGGACCGCGGCGTGCTCCTCGGGGGCCAGCTCGTAGAGGTCCTTGTCGACCGGCTCGGCGGGCTCGATCTTGTTCTTGATGCCGTCCAGGCCGGCCAGCAGCATCGCGGAGAAGGCCAGGTACGGGTTGCCGGAGGAGTCCGGGGCGCGGAACTCGATGCGCTTGGCCTTGGCGCTGGCGCCGGTGATCGGGATGCGGATCGCCGCGGAGCGGTTGCGCTGGGAGTAGACCAGGTTGACCGGGGCCTCGAAGCCGGGGACCAGGCGGTGGTACGAGTTCACCGTGGGGTTGGTGAACGCCAGCAGCGCCGGGGCGTGGCGGAGGATGCCGCCGATGTAGTAGCGGGCGGTGTCCGACAGGCCCGCGTAGCCCTGCTCGTCGTAGAAGAGCGGCTCGCCGGCGGTCCACAGCGACTGGTGGCAGTGCATGCCGGAGCCGTTGTCGCCGAAGATCGGCTTGGGCATGAAGGTCGCGGTCTTGCCGTTGCGCCAGGCGACGTTCTTCACGATGTACTTGAAGAGCATCAGGTCGTCGGCGGCGGCCAGCAGCGTGTTGAACCTGTAGTTGATCTCCGCCTGGCCGGCCGTGCCCACCTCGTGGTGCTGGCGCTCGACCTTGAGGCCGGAGGCGGCGAGCTCGAGGGAGATCTCCGCGCGCAGGTCGGCGAAGTGGTCGACCGGCGGGGCGGGGAAGTAGCCGCCCTTGTAGCGGACCTTGTAGCCGCGGTTGCCGCCGTCCTCGATGGCACCGGTGTTCCAGGCGCCGGCCTCGGAGTCGATGTGGTAGTAGCCGGCGTTCGCCTTGGTCTCGAAGCGGACGTCGTCGAAGACGTAGAACTCCGCCTCCGGGCCGAAGTACGCGGTGTCGGCGATGCCGGAGGAGGCCAAGTACGCCTCGGCCTTCTTGGCCACGTTCCGCGGGTCGCGGCTGTACTGCTCGCCGGTGATCGGGTCGTGGATGAAGAAGTTGATGTTGAGCGTCTTGTCCTTGCGGAACGGGTCGACGCGGGAGGTGGAGAGGTCCGGTACGAGCGCCATGTCGGACTCGTGGATGGCCTGGAAGCCCCGGATCGACGAGCCGTCGAACATCAGCTGGCCGTCGGGCTCGAAGACGTCCACGGGCACCGTGAAGTGCTGCATGACGCCCGGCAGATCGCAGAAACGCACGTCGACGAACTTCACGTCGTTGTCCGCGATGTACTGCTGGACCTCGTCGGCGTTCTGGAACATCCCATTCCTCCTATGTCCCGCCGCGAGGGGACGGGTAAGCCTGCAGAGCCTGCGCGAGGTGCGCGATACCGGCGTGCCAGCGTGCCAGCGTGCCGGCATGCTCGCCCGAGCCTAGGCACCCGGGATTTCTCGGGCATGACCCGATTGTTTCGCCGATGTTAACCACGGCCCCCGCCCACGCCCGGGAACCCGGCCCCGCCGGGCCCTCGGGTGGCCGGAATCGTATGCGGTCCGCGGGCCGCCGACGGGGGGCGAGGAGGGGCTTCGCCGGCCTGGCAGTACCGTGGATGCGTGGATGACGCGGAGAAGCGGCAAGCAATCGGATCGTGGCTCTCCGGCCCCCGCTCGGCGGCCGAGGACATGGGCGTCGACTTCGGCTACCGGGGTCAGCGCCTCGGGCTGCCCGAGACCGGGCCCGGCTCGGTCGCGTCGGTGGGCCGGCGCATCGCCGCGCTGGTCATCGACTGGCTGCTGTGCCAGCTCATCGCCTACGGGCTGTTCGCCGCCGGTGACACCCGGACGGTCGGGCTGTGGACCATGGGCGTCTTCTTCGTGATGAGCGTGCTGCTGGTCGGGACCCTCGGCTTCACCCCGGGCAAGCGGCTCATGCGCATCCGCGTCCTCGCCGAGAACGGCGCCCGGCTCGGCCCCCTCGCCACGGTCGCCCGCACTGTGCTGCTCTGCCTGCTGATCCCCGCCGTCATCTTCGACCGCGACACCCGCGGTCTGCACGACCGCGTCGCCCGCGCCGTCGAGGTGCGGTTCTGAGACCGGCCGGGACCGGGGCGGGCCGGGGCTCCGCCGAGACCGCGGGGTCCTTCGCCCCGCGAGTGGCCTCCTGATCGCTTCCGCGCACTTTCCGGCGGCCGGACGGGCTGCGCCCTCGTTCCGTATCCGGGCCGGGTCCCCGTGCCCGTACGGGCGCCGCCGCGCTCAGCGCAGCTTGCCGCCGCCCTTCGGCATCCGCATGCCCTTCGGCATCGGGCCCTTCGGGATCGGCATGTTGCTCATCAGGTCGCCCAGTGCCTTCAGCCGGTCGTTGACCTGCGTGACCTGCGGGCCCTGCAGCACCCGCGGCAGCTTCACCAGCGTGGCCCGCAGCTTCTTCAGCGGCACCTGGCCCTCGTCGTTGCCCACGACGATGTCGTGCACGGGCACGTCCGCGACGACCCGGTTCATCTTCTTCTTCTCGGCCGCCAGCAGGCCCTTCAGCCGGTTCGGGTTGCCCTCGCCGACCAGAACGATGCCTGCCTTGCCCACGGCGCGGTGCACGACGTCCTGCTGCCGCGTCATCGACACCGCGGGGGTGACGGTCCAGCCCCGCTTCATGTTGTCCAGCACCGCCGCGGCCGCGCCCGGCTGGCCCTCCATCTGCCCGAACGCCGCCGCCTCCGCGCGCCGCCCGAAGATGATCGCCATACCGAGCAGCGCCAGCAGGAAACCGACGATGCCCAGGTAGATCGGGTGCCCGATAAGGAAGCCGATGCCCAGGGCGGCACCGAGGACCAGGATGCCCACGCCCGCGACGATCAGACCGACCTTGGGGTCGGCCCGCCTGGTCATCTTGTACGTGAGGGCGATCTGCTTCAGACGCCCGGTGTTCTCGGGTGTGGGTTCACTGCTGGCCATGCCGCGAATTCTACGGCCAGCCGGGCCCGGGGTCAGACCGGGCCCGGCAGGCGGGGGCCGGAGCGGGGCGGCGGCGGGGCCGGGCCGAGGCGGCTATCGGGGCAGAGCGGACGTACCGCCCGCGGGCGGGTCCGCCCTGCCCACCGCCGACTCCGACTCCAGCCGGGCCCTGGCCCGGCGGCGGTCCTCCAGGACGGCGTCCCAGGCGTTACGCCGTGCGGTGCGCTGCTCGCCGCGCAGCAGCACTCCCTCGATGGTGCGCAGCACCCCGGCGACGGTGGGCCGGGGCGGCGGCCAGGACGGTAACGACGACGGTGACGACGGCACGACGGCCCCCCTCGGCGGTCGAGAAATCAAAGCGGTCAGAACAGTCACAGCGGTACAGAATTGCGCAGAGCGGTTGAAATTCTCTCGGGCTCCATGCTCACACCCCGGTGTTACCAGCGCGTGGCCCGGCGGTCAAAGCGGGGTGAAGACCGCCGGGGCGACGGTGCCGGGCGTACGGCGGCGGGCGTACGCGGCGGGCCGCGGCCCGCCGCGCGGCCGGCTCACGCCGCGGGCTGCGCGCGCTTCTCCATGGCCTGCTTGTACAGCCGGCCCGCCCGGTACGAGGACCGCACCAGCGGCCCGGACATGACGCCCGCGTAGCCGATCTCCTCGGCCTCCTGCTGCAGCTCCACGAACTCGTGCGGCTTCACCCACCGCTCCACCGGGTGGTGCCGCGGCGACGGCCGCAGGTACTGCGTGATGGTGATCAGCTCGCAGCCCGCCCCGTGCAGGTCCCGCAGCGCCTGGCTGACCTCCTCGCGCTCCTCACCGAGGCCCAGGATGAGGTTGGACTTCGTCACCAGCCCGGCCTCGCGCGCCCGCGTCAGGACCTCCAGCGACCGCTCGTAGCGGAAGCCGGGGCGGATGCGCTTGAAGATCCGAGGGACGGTCTCGACGTTGTGCGCGAGTACCTCGGGGCGGGCGGAGAAGACCTCCGCGAGCTGCTCCGGCTCGGCGTTGAAGTCGGGGATCAGCAGCTCGACGCCGGTGCCCGGGGTGGTGGCGTGGATCTGGCGCACGGTCTCCGCGTACAGCCAGGCGCCGCCGTCCTCCAGGTCGTCGCGGGCGACGCCGGTGATCGTGGCATAGCGCAGTTCCATGCGCTGGACGGACTCGGCGACCCGGCGCGGCTCGTCGCGGTCCAGCTCGGCCGGGCGGCCGGTGTCGATCTGGCAGAAGTCGCACCGCCGGGTGCACTGCTCGCCGCCGATGAGGAAGGTCGCCTCGCGGTCCTCCCAGCACTCGAAGATGTTGGGACAGCCGGCTTCCTGGCAGACCGTGTGCAGGCCCTCGTCCTTGACCAGCTTCTGCAGTGCGTTGTACTCGGGCCCCATCTTGGCGCGGGTCTTGATCCACTCGGGCTTGCGCTCGATGGGGGTCTGGCTGTTGCGGACTTCCAGGCGGAGCAGTTTGCGACCGTCGGGTGCGACAGCGGACACGTCCGGGCTCCTAGCTTTCGATTCCTCGGCGTTCTCCAGCGTACGCCTCTGAATTAGGGAGTCAGACCGCGCGGGGGAGCGGCTCGACCGTCTCCAGGATCTCGCGCAGATGCTTCTCCACGACAGGGAGAACCTCCGACACCGGTACGTCTCTTCCCAGCTCGCCGGAGAGCGAGGCCACACCCGCGTCGCGGATGCCGCACGGCACGATCCGGTCGAACCAGGTGTTGTCCGGATTGCAGTTCAGCGAGAAGCCGTGCATCGTCACGCCCTTGGCGACGCGGATGCCGATCGCGGCCAGCTTGCGGTCCTCGCGGCGCTGGCCGGCGTTGGACGGCGCGTACTCCGGACCGGCGAGGCGCGGGTCGTACTCCTCGTCCGACAGCCGCGGGTCGAAGTCCAGCGCCAGCCCGCCCAGCTCGGCGCGCTGCTCCACGGGGTCGCCCAGCACCCAGACGCCGCTGCGGCCCTCGATCCGGGTGGTCTCCAGACCGAAGTCGGCGCAGGCGCGGATCAGGGCCTCCTCCAGCCGGCGCACGTGGGCGACGACGTCCACGGGACGCGGCAGCTTCAGGATCGGATAGCCGACGAGCTGGCCCGGGCCGTGCCAGGTGATCTTCCCGCCGCGGTCCACGTCCACCACGGGGGTGCCGTCGAGCGGGCGCTCGTCCTCTGCCGTGCGGCGGCCCGCGGTGTAGACCGGGGGATGCTCCAGCAGCAGACAGGTGTCGGGAATCTCCTCGGCGAAGCGGGCGGCGTGCACGCGCCGTTGCTCCTGCCAAGCCTCCAGGTACTCCACGGCGTTCTCGCCGAACCCCAGGTGAACGAAGCGCAGCTCGCCCACGGTGCCCTCCTCGCGCTGTTCGCGCAGTTCGCGCCGGGCGGCGTGTGTACCTCCGCCCGGCATATGCGGCTGGCGGTATTCCAGCCGACCCTCTGCCACTGTACGGCGGTATACGTTCCCGCCCTGCACCCAGGTCTCCTCACACGATCGAATGAAGCTGGGACGAAAGCGGCGAGTGAGGCTTGTTTCGCCGCTACATTCGCGCCGTTCCCGGAGGCCAGGCAGGAGACCCCACAGGTGACGACGGAACGACCTTCACAGCGACCTCCCAACCGCCAGCTCGCGGCCCTCATCTCCGAGGCCGGGTTCTCCAACGCGGGGCTCGCCCGCAGAGTCGATCAGCTAGGGCTCGAACACGGCCTCGACCTGCGGTACGACAAGACGTCGGTGACACGGTGGCTACGCGGTCAGCAGCCGCGTGGCACGACACCGGCCCTGATCGCCGAGGTGTTCACCCGGCGCCTCGGCCGCCGGCTGACCGCGCAGGACCTCGGGCTCGACGCGTGCGCACCGGTGTACGCCGGACTCGAGTTCGCATCGACGCCGACCGAGGCGATCGACATCGTGAGCGGGCTGTGGCGCAAGGACACCGGCAGTCAGGCGGAGCTGCGGAAGATCGCGTTCACTCCTGCGGGTCTGGTTGTGCCGAGTCGGGATTGGCTGATCGGCAGACCGGACGAGAAGGTGGCGCGCGAGCTGCAGCAGCAGCGCGGGGCGCCGCCCGGTTCACCGCCGGGGGCGGTGCGGGTGCCGGCGCAGGGCCGGGGGCCGGGGGTGGGCTACGGCGGCGGTGTCGCCGTCGGCGCGGGCGCCGGGCCGGGCGCGGGTGCAGGCGCCGGTGCGGGCTCGGGTGCCGGTGCCCTGGGGGCCGTACCGGGGCCGGCGAGCGGCGCGGGGGCCGGTGCCGGCGGTGTCGCCGGCGGGCGCGGTGACGCGGGACCCGGGTGGGGCGGGCCGGGTGCGCGGGCGCCGGGGCAGCGGGTCACGCAGGGCGACATCGGGGCGATGCGGTCGGTCGCCGAGATGTTCCGGGCCCTGGACAACGCGTACGGCGGCGGGCATGCCCGGCAGGCCCTCGTGCGGTACCTGGAGCACGAGGTCGAGCCGATGCTGCGCGGCACGTACAACGAGGCGACGGGCCGCCGGCTGTTCTCCGCCGCCGCGGACCTGACGCGGCTGGCGGGCTGGACGTCGTACGACATCGCGGCCCACGGGCTCGCCCAGCGGTACTTCGTCCAGGCGCTGCGGCTGGCGCAGGCGTCGGGCGACCGCGCGTACGGCAGCTACGTGCTCGTCACGATGAGCCGCCAGGCGGTCTACCTGGGGCACGGCCGGGAGGCGGTGCAGCTGACCCGGGTCGCGCAGCAGGGCGTCGGCGGCGGTGCGCCGCCGGTGGTGCAGGCGCTGCTGCACGCCGCGGAGGCGCGCGGGCACGGGCTGCTGGGCGAGGTGCGGGCCTGTACGACGTCGCTGGCGCGGGCGGAGCGGGCGCTGGAGTCGGCACGGCCGGGGGAGGAGGCGCCGCACTGGGCGCGCTTCTTCGACGAGGCCCAGCTCGCGGACGAGTTCGGGCACTGCCACCGCGACCTCCAGCAGTACCGGGCGGCGGCGCAGCACGCGGAGCGCTCGCTGCAACTCCGCGCGGCGGGCTTCGCGCGCAGCCGGGTCTTCTGCCGGCTGGTGCTGGCCGCGGCGCGGCTGGGGCTGGGCGAGGTGGAGCAGGCGTGCGTGCTGGGCGCGGAGGCGGCGCAGCAGGCGGCGGAGATGCGCTCGGCCCGGGCGGCGGAGTACGTCCGCGACTTCGAACGCCGCCTGGAGCCGTACCGCGACGCACCTCCGGTGCGGGCGTACCGGGAACGGGTCGCGGCGCTGGCGGTGTGACCCGCGGGGAGGCCGGCCGCACGGGCCGGCGGGAGGCGTAGCGGGGCGCTCGCAGCGAAGAGCAGTGCTCTCACTCGAGAGCACTGCTCGCGGACAGCCCGGTGTTCAGCGTGCGGCATGCTGCTCGAGCCGCGCGACCCCTCCCGTTTCAAGGGCCGCCCACAGAGCGCCGTCGGGACCCAGGGCGATGCCGTGCGGCTCGGACGACGGTGACGGCAGGCTGTACTCGGCGATCTTGCCGCTACCGGTGATGTGGCCGATGCTGTTGGCTCCCCATTCGGTGAACCAGCAGTCACCGGTGGCGGCCGCGACGATGGCGTGGGGTTTGGCCGCGCGGTCAGGGAGCGGGAACTCCTCGACCGCGCCGTCCACCGAGATCCTGCCGATCCGGCCCGCCGCGATCTCGACGAACCACAGGGCGGCGCCGTCGCTGGTGATGCCCACGGGTGCGGCGCCCGGGGTGGGGAGCGGGTGGACAACGGTGTCTCCGTGGACAGTGATGCGGCCGATCGCGTTCGCCTGGTTGAGGGTGAACCACAGGGCACCGTCAGGGCCCGCGGTGATCGCCGAGGGATAGGCGTCCGTACAGGGAAGGGCGAACTCGGTGATCTCTCCCGTGCTGGTGATGCGGCCGATCCGGTCGGTGTTCATCTCCGTGAACCACATCGCATCGTCCGGCCCGGCGGTGATTCCGAAGGGCCCGCTGTCGGGCGTGGGCACGGGAAAGGACTCCGTTTCACCGTCGGTGGTGATGCGGCCGATCCGGTGGTCCCGGTACCGGGTGAACCACAGTGCTCCGTCGGGCCCGGGGGTGATGACCGTGGGGCCGCACCCGGGCGATTCCAGGGGGAATTCGCTGAGTTCGCCGTCGAGGGTGAGGCGCGCGATGCGGCCGCTGTGCGCGAAGGTGAGCCACAGGGCGCCGTCAGGTCCGGCCGCGATGCCGTACGGCCCGGCGTCCTTGTCTGCCACGGACATCTCGCTTACGGCCACAGCAACTCCTTGGAGGGCGGGGATCAATCGAGGTTCCCGACCGATGCCGCAGTCCGGTCTCGCGCCAGGTCGAGAATGATCGCGGCGAGGTCGGCAGGCCGGGTCATGGGGATGTTGTGGTTCGAGCTGATGTCGGTCAGCCGGCGGCCGGGGGCGGCATCGACGACGGTACGCACTTCGTCGCGCCGCGAGGCGTAGAAACCATGCTCGGCCAGCACGATCGTCATCGGACAGGTGAGGCGGTCGTACACCTCGATGCTCGGGAAGACCTCCGCGTCGGGCTCCACGGCGGTGACGGTCAGGATCTCCTCGATGGCCGGTCGCCGTATCCACCGGTGGCCGCAGCGCAGGAAGGAGCGCCGCGTGACCTCCTCGACGAGTTCGTGCCGTGCTCCGGCGTTGAGCCAGTCCCCTCCGGCCTCCCGTGCGCACTCCTCGGCATAGGCATGCATCTGGTCGTCGTTCGCTTCCCAGCCGTAGCGGAACATCGTCCGCAAACGGTCCGCCGCCTCGGTGGTCCGCACAGCGGCGTGCTCGGCGAGTGACGCGTTACGGTCATCGAGCACCATGCCGTCCACGATGCAGAGGGCGGCCGGTTCCACGAGGCCACTGGCAGTGGCCGCCGTCACCGCGTACCCGCCGGTGGAATGGCCCACCAGCACGGGGCGGTCCCAGCCCAGCGCGGTGACGACGCCACCGATGTCCCGCCAGTACTGCTCGGGGCCGGTGGAGTCGAGCCTGGTCTGCCCGTGGCCACGCAGGTCGATGGCGATCGGATGACACTCGCCCACCAGACGGGACGCCACATCCGCCCAGGCTGCGGCGTTGTGTCCGCTGCCGTGGACCAGCAGCACCCCCTCACCGCGGCCGCCGAAGTCCACACCCGACAGGACCCCGCCCGCGACGGGGAGTTCGATCTCCGTTCCGATCACCACCGCACCCTGACGACCGGAAGCCCACAGGCGCAACCGCTTTTCCCGCAGGAGGTCGGCGCGGGCATCGGCACGCCTGTCGGGGGGCTGGTCTCGGGGTGGAGAACCGTTCCTGCTAGGCGACTGCCGGGATCGCGGTCGTGCCTGTGGCCGGGGACAGGCCGAAGTCGCGGAGCAGAGCCCGGGCCGCGCGGCGGCCGGAGTACAGGGCGCCCTGCGGCGTGCTCGTGTCGCGGTGGTCGCCGCAGACGTACAGGCCGCACAGCACCCGTACCGGGCGGCGCAGGTCGTGCGGTGCCGGCATCGCCGGTATCGCCTCCGGGTCGTGGTGCGCGCCCACCAGCTCCCAGTCGAACGCCGACGTCCCGTACAGCTCGCTCAGCTGCCGCCGCGCCGACTTGTCCAGCACCCGCGCCGGCCGTACCGCGGCCTCGCCCAGCACCGCCGAGCTGACCAGCGCCCGCCCCCGCGGCGCCCGCGACGTGTCCGCGCCGCTGACCACCGCCGTGTGCGACACCGGGCCCGCCGCCCCCTCCGCGTCCAGCAGCAGCGCCGCCTGCCGCGACCCGCCGGCCCGCGCCGCCCCGTTGCGGGCCGGCGCGCCCTCCCAGGCCGCCCCCTCCCGCGTACCCGGACCCGCCTCATCCCCCGGGCCCGTCGCGCCCCCGCCGCGCGCCGCCCCGCCCGGCAGCGACTCCGCCGGGGCGCTGTGGTGCAGCACCGTCACCGGGTGGAACCCCGGCAGCCGCAGCCCCGGCAGCAGCCCCGCCGCCGCCCGCGCGCCCGTGGCCACCAGCACCGACCGGCACCGCAGCACCCCGTGGCCCGCCGTCCGCACCGCGGTCGTCGACACCGACACCGCCCGCACCCCCGTCCGCACCGTGCCGCGCGGCAGTCCCGCCGCCAGCCGCCGCGGCACCGTCGCCGCCCCGCCCGCCGGCAGGCACAGCCGCCCCCGCGCGAACGACCGCAGCGCCAGGTCCGCGGACCGGCTCGACGTGGTCAGCGCCGGGTCGTTGAGCAGCGCCACCAGCAGCGGCCGCAGGAGCCCCGCCGCGATCCGCGGCGGCAGCCCGCGCGCCGCCAGCGCGTCCGCGGCCCGGCGCTCCGGCCGGGCCAGCAGCCGCGCGGTGGGTACGGCCGCCAGCCGGGCCAGCGCCGCGGAGAGCCACGCCTGGTCGATGACGGCCCCCCGGGGCGCACGCGCGGCGCTGGCGAACGCGCTCGCCGTCGTGAACGCGCCCCCCGTGCCCCTCGATCCGCCGATTCGCTGCCGCCGCCCGCCCGCGCAGACGACCACGTCCCCGTCGAGCGGGCACAGCGGCACCCCCGCGAGCCCCGGCAGCCGACGCAGTTCCGGATACGAGGTGTTGAGCAGCTGCAGCGAGTGGTCCAGCCGGAAGCCGTCGACGTGGTCGGTGGTCATCCGCCCGCCGACCTGCTCGTCCGCCTCCAGCACGGTCACGTCGAGGCCCGCTCCGACCAGGTGCTGGGCCGCGGAGAGACCGGCGAGTCCTGCGCCTACGACGACGACGTCGACGGGGTCCGTGCTTCCTGCGGCATGGGGCACGGGTGCCTCCCGGGGTTGTGCGTCCGCGGCCGAGCGCTCTCGAACGCCACTGGACGCCTGTTTGATGCCCAACTGGGCATGGCCGTATCCGCGTTCCGGCGTGAACGCGTTCCGATGACGATAGGTCGGATGGTGACGCCGGCCAGGTGCGCACCACAAGGGCACGGACGCACACCCGGCGCAACCAGCCGCGACACCGCCCCTGCCGCGGCCCCCGACGAGTCCCGCGGTGCCTCCCGCAGAGCCCCCTGCCGGGCTCCTGCCCACCTCACAGCCGCGCGCCCGGACCGGCCCCCGATCAGCTCCGGACCGGCCCGGGGTCAGCCCCGGGTCACGTCCCGATCCCTCCCTGTCCGGCCTCCCGGACCCGTCGAGCCCCCCGCCCTCACCCCCGGAGCGCCGCCCGCAGCGCCTCCTCGATCCCCGGGAACGCGAACGCGAACCCCGAGTCGAGCAGCTTGCGCGGCACCACCCGCTGGCTGCCGATCACGTCCTCCGCGAACCCGCCCAGCGCCACCCGCAGCGCCGCCGCCGGCACCGGGAACGGCGTCGGTCGGTGCAGCACCCGTCCCATCGCCGCCGTCACCTCGCGGTTCGTCAGCGGCTCCGGGCCCGTGAGGTTCACCGGCCCGGTCAGCGACTCCGTGTCGACGAGGTGGCGCAGCGCGGCGATGTGGTCGTGCAGGGAGATGAAGCTCCAGTACTGCCGGCCGTTGCCGAGCCGCCCGCCCAGCCCCGCCCGGAAGATCGGGAACAGCCGCCCCCACGCCCCGCCCTTGCGGGAGACCACCAGGCCCGTACGCGCGTGGACGGTGCGGATCCCGGCCTCCTCCGCGGCGTTCGTCGCCGCCTCCCACTCCTGGCACAGGTCGGCGAGGAAGCCCCGCCCCGGCGGTGCGGTCTCGTCGACGCGGCGGTCGCCGGTGTCGCCGTAGTAGCCGATCGCGCTGCCGCAGACGAGGACGGACGGCGGCCGGTCGAGGGAGGCGACGGCGTCGGCGACGGCCGCGGTGCCGAGCACCCGGCTGTCGCGCAGCACCCGCTTGTAGCGCTCGGTCCAGCGCCGGTCGGCGATGCCGGCACCGGCGAGGTGCACGACGGCGTCGCAGCCGTCGAGCCGGGCGGTGTCGACGTACCCCTTCTCCGGGTCCCACCGCACTTCGTCCGGCGCGCTCGCCTCCCGCCGCACCAGCCGCAGGACGTCGTGCCGGTCGGTCCGCAGCGAACCGACGAGGGCGGAGCCGATGAGTCCGGAGGAGCCGGAGACCGCGATGCGCATGTGCCCATCCTGCCCTCATGTGCCCCGTCCCGGCAGCTCGTGTCACAGTGAGCGCATGACTGACGTGCACGGCGGCGGGGCGGCCGGCAGCGGTGAGCCGCGCATCCGGCCCGCGAGCGCCGCCGACGGCGACGCGCTCCGCGACCTCGACGCCGTCACCTGGTCGCGGCTGCACGCGGTGATGCCGCCGCCCGCCCCCGACGCCCCGTTCTTCGACGAGCGCCACCGGCCCGAGGACTACCTCGTCGCCGAGCTGGCAGGACCGGCCCGCGCCGGCCCCGCCCGCCCCGCTCCCGCCCGCGTCGTGGGCTACATCTGCGTCGTCCGCCCGACGTCGCTGGAGGTCAACGAGCACGTACGGCAGATCCAGGGCCTCGCCGTCGCCCCCGCGGTCCGCGGCAGCGGCGTGGCGCGGGCGCTGCTGCGCGCGGGCGTGGCGCACGCCCGCGCGCTCGGGGCGCGGCGGCTGACGCTGCGCGTGCTGGGGCACAACGTGCCGGCGCGGCGGCTGTACGAGTCGGAGGGGTTCGCGGTGGAGGGCGTGCTGCCGGAGGAGTTCCTGCTGGACGGCACGTACGTGGACGACGTCCTGATGGGGCGCACGCTCCTCTGACGCACGCGCCCCCCCCGCGCCCTCAGTCCTCCCGGTACAGCGCCCACAGCTTCGGGAACCGCCGCGCCAGCACCCGTACGTCCTCGAAGTCGATCGCCTCGCCCTGCGGCTCCGCGGGGGCCTCCGCCAGCCCCAGGTCCGGCAGCTTCAGCCCTGTCAGCCGCTCGTACGCCTCGTCCGCCGCGTACGCCAGGTCCTCCGCCTCGCCGTCCGTCTCCTCGTCGAAGTCGTCCAGCAGGTCCGCAAGGTCGTCGGGCTCGTGCAGCGCGCCCTCGAAGACCGTCCGGCCCTGTCCGATCAGCCAGCCGCGGAAGGAGTCGAAGGCGTCGTCGCTGACCCCGTCGAGCAGGACCCACGCCGCGCCCCACAGGTCCATGCGGTACGCGCGGTTCATCCGCGACTCGAAGTGGCAGGCGAAGTCGGTCACGGCGTCCGGGTCCAGCCCGGTCAGCCGGTCGACGAGCAGGTCAGCCTGCTCCGCGGGGTCGCCCTCGGCGGCCTCGCGGGTGCCGTCGACCAGCTCCCAGAACTCCGACTCCTCCATCACGGATCCAGCATCTGCCCTCCGCCGCGTGTACGCACGCGGAGCGGCGGGATCGGAATCCGGCGGGGTACCTTTCGCAACCCGCCGGAAAACCAGACAGAAGATGTCCGGATTCGCTGTCACGGTGTGCGCATGAGCGAAGAGCAGAACCGAGACAGGTCCGTCCCGACCACCGACGAGCACCCGCTGCGCGGGAAGGTCGCCCTGGTCGCGGGCGCCACCCGCGGCGCTGGCCGGGCGATGGCGGTGCAGCTGGGCGCGCTGGGCGCCACCGTGTACGCCACGGGCCGTACGACCCGGCAGCAGGTCAGCGAGGTCGGCCGCACCACCGAGACCATCGAGGAGACCGCGGAGCTGGTCACCGCGGCCGGCGGCGAGGGCGTCGGGGTCCGCGTCGACCACCTCGAAGCCGACCAGGTACGGGACCTCGTGGCCCGGATCGAGCGCGACCACGGCCGGCTCGACGTGCTGGTGAACGACGTCTGGGGCGGGGAGCACCTTGTCGAGTTCGCCAAGAAGATGTGGGAGATCGACCTCGACCGCGGCCTGCGCATGCTGGAACTCGGCGCCAAGACGCACATCATCACCAGCCACTGCGCGCTGCCGCTGCTGCTGCGCACCGGCGGCGGGCTGCTGATCGAGATCACCGACGGCACGGCGGAGGCGAACAAGCCGTACCGGGAGAGTTTCTTCTACGACCTGACCAAGAACGCCCCGATCCGGATGGCGTTCAACCTCAGCCACGAGCTGAAGGACGCCGGTGCCACCGCACTCTCCCTCACCCCGGGCTTCCTGCGCTCCGAGCAGATGCTGGACCACTTCGGGGTGACGGAGGAGAACTGGCGCGACGCGGTCGCCAAGGAGCGGCACTTCGCGCTCTCCGAGTCGCCGGTCCTCGTGGGCCGGGCGGTGGCGGCGCTGGCGGCGGACCCGGACAAGGCGCGGTGGAACGGCGCGTCGCTGTACAGCGGGCAGGTCGCCAAGGAGTACGGGTTCACGGACACGGACGGCACGGTGCCGGACAGCTGGCCGTACTTCCAGCAAGTCATGGCCGGCGAGGACCCCGGCGACCCGGAGGGCTACCGGCTGCGCCCGTAGAGCGCGGCGCTGCGGGCCGCCGCCGCCGCGAACCGCTCGCGCAGCTCCGGCGGCCCGAGCAGCTCCGCGTCCGGGCCCAGGGCGAGGAGCTGGGTGTACGCGACGTCCGCGGACTCCACCCGCAGCCGGACCGCCGTCCAGCCCTCCTCGTCCGGCCGGCCGGCGGCGGCCACGGCGTCCTCGGCGGCGAGCCGGTCCGTGACGTGCGGCAGCCGCCGCAGGCCGTCGGGGGAGAGCCGCAGCGCCACCTCGTCCCGCAGGATCGACCGCGCGAACGCGGCGGCCCGCTCCGCCCAGAAGCCCGGCAGGTCGAACTCCTCGTCCCGCTCGAAGCCCGCCCCTTCGGCCGGGCCGCCGGCGGCCCCGTCACCCGGCTCCGCGGCCGCGGTCTCCACCCGCTCGAAGCGCTCCACGCGATAGACGCGGTACGGGCCCCCCGCCCCCGGACCGCCCGCCCCGGACCCCGTCTGGGGCCCGGCCCCGGACCCTGCCTCCGGCCCCGCCCCGGAAGCCCCGGGCCCCGCCTCCGGCACCCGCGCGACCAGGTACCAGACCCCCGCCTTCAGCACCAGCCCGTACGGCTCCACCTCCCGCTCCACCGCCTCCGCCCCCGGCCGCCGCCGGTACGTCACCGCCAGCCGCCGGTCCGCCCACACCGCCTCCGCCACCGCCGGCAGCAGCTCCGGCGCGTCCGGCTCCCGCCACCACCCCGGTGCGTCGAGGTGGAACCGCTGCGCCGCGCTGTCCGGGGCCCCGCGCAGCTCCGGCCCCAGCGCCGCCGACACCTTCAGCCGCGCCGCCGACCCCGCGTCCGCCAGCCCCATGTCCCGCAGCACGCCCGGCACCCCGGACAGGAACAGCGCCTCCGCCTCGGTCCGCCCGAGCCCGGTGAGGCGGGTGCGGTAGCCGCCGACGAGCCGGTAGCCGCCGGTCCGCCCGCGGTCGGCGTAGACCGGCACCCCCGCCTCCGCGAGCGCCTGCACGTCGCGCGCGACCGTCCGCTCGGAGACCTCCAGCCGCTCCGCCAGCTCGGCGGCGGTCATGGTGGCACGGGACTGGAGGAGCAGGACCAGGTGAATGAGCCGGGCGGCGCGCATGGCAGCCATCATGCAGGGCCTTGATAGCGTCCTCCGGTACTGCACCAAAGAACAAGAGAGTCTTATATGTCCAACGAGCCTCGCGAGCGCTGGGGAAACCGGGCAGGTTTCCTCTTCGCCGCGATCGGATCCGCGGTCGGTCTCGGCAACATCTGGCGTTTTCCCTACGTCGCCTATGACAACGGCGGCGGCGCCTTCCTGCTGCCGTACCTCGTGGCCCTGCTCACGGCGGGCCTGCCGCTGCTGATCATGGAATACGTCATCGGCCGCCGCTACCGCTCCTCCCCGCCCGGCGCCTTCCGGCAGCTGGCCCGTCCCGCCGAGGCCATCGGCTGGTGGCAGGTGGCGATCTGCTTCGTCATCTCCGCCTACTACGCCGTGATCCTGGCGTGGGCCGTGCGCTACGTCGGCTTCTCGATCGACGAGTCGTGGGGCGACGACCCGAACGCCTTCTTCTCCGAGGACTTCCTCAAGGCCGGCGAACCGGGCACCGTCTCCACTTTCGTGCCCGGCGTGATGTGGCCGCTGCTAGGGGTGTGGCTGGTCACACTCGTCATCCTCTGGCTCGGCGTGCGCCGCGGCATCGAGTGGGCCAACCGCATCTTCATCCCGGCGCTGCTCGTCTTCTTCGGCATCCTCGTCGTCCGCGCGGTCACCCTGGACGGCGCGGGCGAGGGCCTGGACGCCCTGTTCAAGCCGGACTGGAGTGCGCTGGGCGAGGGCAGCGTGTGGGTCGCCGCGTACGGGCAGATCTTCTTCTCGCTGTCCATCGGCTTCGGCATCATGATCACGTACGCCTCGTACCTGGGCCGCAAGTCGGACCTGTCCGGCTCGGCGCTCGTCGCCGGCTTCGCCAACAGCTCGTTCGAGATCCTGGCGGGCATCGGCGTGTTCTCGGTCCTCGGCTTCATGGCCGCGCAGCAGGGCGTGGGCGTCAACGAGCTGGCGACCTCGGGCGTCGGGCTGGCGTTCGTGGCGTTCCCGGCGATCATCTCCAGCATGCCGGGCGGCGCGTTCTTCGGCGTGATGTTCTTCCTGTCGCTGGTGATCGCCGGCCTCACCTCGCTGGTGAGCATCGTGCAGGTGCAGGTCGCGGCGGTCGAGGACCGTACGGGCCTGTCCCGCGGGGCGGCCGTCGGGATCGTCGGCGGCGTGCTCACCGCGGTCTCGGTGCTGGCGTTCGCCAACGACGGCGGGCTCTCGCTGCTCGACGCCGCCGACCACTTCATCAACCAGTACGGCATCGTGCTCGCCGGCCTCGTGTCGGTCGTCGTCGTGGCCTGGGTGCTGCGCCGGCTGCCGCTGCTGCAGCGGGACGCCAACGCCACGTCGGCGGTCCGGATGGGCCGCGTGTGGCTGGTCTGCCTGGGGATCGTCACCCCGCTGGTGCTCGGCTGGATGATGGTCGACAGCCTGCGCACGGAACTGGACGAGAACTACGGCGGCTACCCCGGCTCGTTCCTCGGCTGGGCCGGCTGGGGCGTCGCGGCTGCCGCGCTGCTCGTCGGCGTGCTGGCCGCGCTGGTCCCGTGGCGGCACCACGGCGACATCGGCGGCCGGGCGCCGGAGGCGCAGTCCGTGGAGGATACGGAACCGGCGAAGGAGGGCAACTGATGTCGGCGAGCGCCATCGTCATGCTGGTCGTCGCGATCGTGATCGTCTGGGGCGGTCTGATCGCCGCGCTGCTGAAGCTGCGCAGCTTCCCGGACCAGCCGGACTAGTCCGCGGCGACCGTACGCGGCGGTCCGCCGCGGCCGACCGCACCGGCGGTCCGATACGGGCCCGGCCTGCGCCCCCCGCAGGCCGGGCCCGTACGCCGTACGGCCTCAGGCCAACCCGTACTTCGCCGCCGCCTGCGTGACCGTCTCCTTCTTCACCTCGCCGCGCCGCGCCAGCCGGTCCAGCACCGCCACGGCGATCGACTGCGCGTCGACCCCGAAGTGCCGGCGGGTCGCCTCGCGGGTGTCGGAGAGGCCGAAGCCGTCCGTGCCCAGCGAGGTGTAGTCCTGCGGGACCCACTGCGCGATCTGGTCGGGCACCTGCCGCATCCAGTCGCTGACGGCGAGGACCGGGCCCGGTGCGCCTTCCAGAGCACGGGTGACGTAGGGGACCCGGTCCTCGCCGCGAAGCTGCGCCGCGTCACAGGACAGGGCGTCACGGCGCAGCTCGCTCCAGGAGGTGGCGGACCAGACGTCGGCCGCGACACCCCAGTCCTCGGCGAGCAGTCGCTGGGCGTCGAGCGCCCAGTGGATGGCGGTGCCGGAGGCCAGCAGCTGGGCGCGCGGGGCGTCCTCGGCGGCGGTACCGGCGGGGGAGTCGGCGGTCCGGTAGCGGTAGAGGCCGCGGACGATGCCGTCCTCGACGCCCGCGGGCATCGCCGGCTGGACCTTCGGCTCGTTGTAGACGGTGAGGTAGTAGAAGACGTCCGGGTCCTCGCCGGGGGCGGCCTCGCCGTACATGCGGCGCAGCCCGTCCTTGACGATGACGGCCACCTCGTACGCGAACGCCGGGTCGTAGATCAGCGCCGCGGGGTTGGTGGAGGCCAGCAGCGGTGAGTGCCCGTCGGCGTGCTGCAGGCCCTCGCCGGTCATGGTGGTGCGACCGGAGGTGGCGCCGACGACGAAGCCGCGGCCCAACTGGTCCGCCAGCGCCCAGAACTGGTCACCGGTGCGCTGGAAGCCGAACATCGCGTAGAAGATGTAGAACGGGATCATCGGCTCGCCGTGCGTCGCGTACGACGTGGCCGCGGCCGTGAAGGACGCCAGCGAACCGGCCTCGGTGATGCCCTCGTTGAGGATCTGCCCGTCCGCCGCCTCCTTGTAGTACAGGAGCTGGTCGCGGTCGACCGGGTCGTAGGTCTGGCCGCGCGGCGAGTAGATCCCGGCGCTCGGGAAGAGCGACTCCATGCCGAACGTACGGGCCTCGTCCGGCACCACCGGCACCCAGCGCCGGCCGGTCTCCTTGTCCCGCATGAGGTCCTTGACCAGGCGGACGAACGCCATGGTCGTCGCGATCTCCTGGCTGCCCGAGCCCTTCTTCAGCGCGTCGAACGGCTTCGCCGCCGGCTCCGGCAGGACCACCGGGTGCACCCGGCGGGCCGGCGCGGGGCCGCCGAGCGCGGCGCGGCGCTCCTGGAGGTAGCGCACCTCGGGGGAGTCGGGGCCCGGGTGGGCGTACGGCACGAGGTCGGTGTCCAGCGCACTGTCCGGGATGGGCAGCTCCAGCAGGTCCCGCATGTCGCGGAACTCGGCGCCGGTCAGCTTCTTCATCTGGTGGTTGGCGTTGCGCGACTCGAAGCCCTTGCCGAGGGTGTGGCCCTTGACGGTCTGCGCCAGGATCACGGTCGGCGCGCCCTCGTGCGCGACGGCGGCACGGTACGCGGCGTAGACCTTGCGCGGCTCGTGGCCGCCGCGGGAGAGGTGGAAGCAGTCGAGGATCTTGTCGTCCGTGAGCAGCTTCGCCAGCTCGGCCAGCGCGGGTTCCGCGCCGAAGAAGTGCTCGCGGATGTACGCGGCGTCGCGTGTGGCGTACGTCTGGAACTGCGCGTCCGGCACCGCCCGCAGCCTGCGGACGAGCGCGCCGGTGGTGTCGAGCGCGAGCAGCTCGTCCCAGGCGGAGCCCCACAGCGACTTGACGACGTTCCAGCCGGCGCCGCGGAACTGGGCCTCCAGCTCCTGTACGACCTTGAAGTTGGCGCGTACCGGGCCGTCGAGGCGCTGGAGGTTGCAGTTGATGACGAAGGTGAGGTTGTCGAGCTGCTCGCGCGCGGCGAGGGCGAGGGCGGCGGTCGACTCCGGCTCGTCCATCTCGCCGTCGCCGAGGAAGGCCCAGACGTGGCTGGCGGAGGTGTCCTTGATGCCGCGGTGGGCCAGGTACCGGTTGAACCGGGCCTGGTAGATCGCGGAGATCGGGCCGAGGCCCATGGAGACGGTCGGGAACTCCCACAGCCACGGCAGCCGCCGCGGGTGCGGGTACGAGGGCAGCCCCTCGCCGGCGCCGGCCTCCTGGCGGAAGCGGTCGAGGTGGGCCTCGGAGAGCCGGCCGTCGAGGAAGGCGCGGGCGTAGATGCCGGGGGAGGCATGGCCCTGGATGTAGAGCTGGTCGCCGGAGCCGGGGGCGCCCTCGTCGTCCTTGCCGCGGAAGAAGTGGTTGAAGCCGGTCTCGTACAGCCACGCCGCGGAGGCGAAGGTGGCGATGTGCCCCCCGAGCCCGTACCGCGAGCCGCGGGTGACCATGGCGGCGGCGTTCCACCGGTTCCACGCGGCGATCCGCTGCTCCATCGCCGGGTCCCCGGGCAGCTCGGGCTCCGCGGCCGTGGGGACGGTGTTGACGTACGGCGTCTCCAGCAGCGCGGGTATGTCCAGACCGGTGTCCCCGGCGTGGGCGACGGTGCTGCGCAGCAGCTGCGCGGCCCGGTCGGGGCCGGCGTGCTGAGCCACGGCGTCCAGTGACTCGCGCCACTCGGCGGTCTCCTGCGGGTCCCGGTCCGGGAGCTGGTCGAGCTGACTCTGCATGGCAACTACCTCCTCGACCGAACTGTAAGTCTCCGATCGATGATCGATCAAAGCTTGGACGGCAAAATAAGTGCGGGGAGGCCAAAGTCGGCATGCCGTGCCACGCTTCCGGGCACGCGGTGCCTGCGGCAGGCGCGGCGGGGTGCGCAGGACCCGCGCCGGGCGCGGGAGGGTGCGCCGTACGGGACGCGGGCCGGCCCTCGGGGGTGGGGGGCGCGCCGGGGGCGGGTTCGAGGACGACGGGGAGGCCGACGGCGTCCGGCGCCGGGCGCGGTCCGGAGCCCGAAGCCGGAGCGCAGTCCGCCGGGGTCGGGGACGGCGTCCCGGTTGGACGCGGGGCGCGGCCGAGGGCCGGGGGCGGAGCCGCGGCAGGGGGCTCGAATCGGGTGCGTACGCCGCGGTGACGCGCGGGCCGGGCGCCGGTGCTGCGGCGGGGGGAGGTGGCGGCAGCGCGTCGGGGACGGCGTCCCGGACGCTTCCGGTGCGGGCTCCGGCTCCGGCTCGGTGCGCGGTCCCCGGGGGACCGGGGCGGAGCCCCGGCGGGGGAGCGGGGGCGGCAGCCCCCGCTACGCGGGCGCGCAGCCCAGGACGTGGTCCTTGACCAGTTCCGCGATCGCCGGGTCGCGGCGGCGGAAGGCCGCGACGATGTCCGCGTGCTCCTCCGCGTACGCCTGCTGGCGCGTGCCCAGCCAGCGGATCGCCAGCGACGTGTAGATCTCGATGCCCAGCGACTCCCACGTGTGCAGCAGCACGCTGTTGCCCGACGCCCGCACCAGCTCCCGGTGGAACGCCACCGTGTGCCTGACCTGCGCCCCGCCGTCGCCCGCCGCGTCCGCCTCGCGCAGCGCGGCCACGTGCGGCTCCAGCGCCGACACGTCCGCCGCCAGCCGCGGCGCCGCCAGCTCCGCCGCGATCTGCTCCAGCCCGGCCCGTACCGGATAGATCTCCTCCAGGTCAGCCGCCGTCAGGTCGCGGACCCGCACCCCCTTGTTCGGCGCCGACTCGATCAGCCGCATGCTCTCCAGCTCGCGCAGCGCCTCGCGCACCGGCGTCTGGCTGACCTCCAGCTCGACCGCGATACGCCGCTCCACGATCCGCTCGCCCGGCTTCCACCTGCCGCTGACGACGCCCTCCACGATGTGCTCGCGGATCTGCTCGCGCAACGACGGGTGGACGACGGAAGGGGGCATCGGCATCTCCTCGGGATCTCACACGGCCGCGCAGGGGGTGGAGACGAGAATACGGCGCCCCCGCCCGGACCGGAGCCGGACGGGGACGCCGCGGGGTGCGCGTCAGTGCGTGTCAGCGCGCGTGGTGCCCTCGCTCAGTCGAAGGGATCACCGTTGTACTGCGGCTTGCGCAGCCGCTCCGGCGTGAGCGGGCTCATGTCCGTCACGTCCCGGGGCGAGAGCTGGAAGCCCTGCCAGTGCACCGGCATCGGCGTCTGGTCCTCGTCCCGGGCGATGTGGTGGAAGCCGACGTTCACCCAGACGATGGGGTGCTTGAGCTGCTCGCCGTCGGTGGCGGCGACGATGTCCTTCGAGCAGTTGGCGTCCCACCGCCGGTTGTGGTTCGGGAACTTCTCGCACTTCTTGTACTGCGTGAAGTACACGTCCTTGCTGGTGAACTTGCGCCCCGTGTAGCGCGCGCTGTTGCTGTGCACCAGCTCCCAGGACCGCGTGTGCCCGTCGCCGTTCTTGCCGGCCGTGCCGCTCACGCGCCACCAGCGGTGCTGGTCGGAGTTGCCCGACGTCTCCTTGGTGACGTTCTTGCGGGTCGTCTCCTGCGCCGGGTAACCCCCCTCGCCGGTCCCGCTGCGGTTCGTGTCGTACTGCTGGATCCTGGCCGGGCGCGAGGCGTCCGTCTGGAAGTCCAGCCGCCAGAAGATGTTGTGCTGGTGGCTGGTCGCGCGGTCGCGCGACCCCTTGCCGATCGGCCAGCCCTGCTTGTCCGAGGCATCGAAGTCACCGGGGGAGAGGTTGCCGGTGGCGCCCTCCTTGGCGGTGATCGTGCCGTCGTCGGAGAAGTTCCACTGGGTGATGTAGTAGTAGTAACCCGCCGAGTGGATCGTGTAGACGACGAGGTCGTCGCCCTGGGCGCTGTCGTTGCGGCCGTTCTCCTCGCCGACGTCCCAGCTGTTGCCGAAGTGCGCGAAGCCGCGCGGCTGCTGGGTGACGCAGACCGCGTCGTACGCCTCGCCGCCGACCTTCACCGGGCGGCGGGTGCCGCCCGGGCAGTCCTTCTCCTTCAGCGACACGGGCGACGTGCCGAGCGAGATGTCGGTGACGTCGTAGTACTCGATGCCGCCGTCGTCGTACGGCACGTGTATCTGGCCCAGGCGGGCGCTGTTGAGCACCGGGACGGCGCTGTTGGCGCCCTTCGGCCTGTACGAGATGTCCTCCAGGACCAGGCCCGCGTAGTCGTTGTTCCGGTAGCACATCTGCCACTCGGTGCCGTTGGGCAGCTTGTGCGTGATCCGGTACTCCTCGCTGCAGTCCGGCGCCGCCGCCTGCGGCGCGCGCGGCGTCGCGGCGCCCGCGGTCGGCATCGCCGCGGGCGCGGCGGCCGGGAGCAGCAGGACCAGGGCGGCGACGGCACCCCTGCGCCAGGTCGCCGGACGGCGCCAGAAGGCGCCCCCGCGCCGGTCGGCGGGCACGTCCGACCCGCCCTCCGGCGCGTCCGGCCCGTGGGTCATGGCGTTACGCATGGTGCACCTTCCGCTCGCTCAGGTCGATGACGAAGTCGCGGGTGTCGATCCACGGGCCGTCCTTGACCCGGGTGAAGAGCCGCACGCAGCGGTGCTCCCCGCACTGCTCCAGGCCGCCGGAGTCACCCGGCCGCGCCGTGTACGTCATCCCCTGGACCTGCAACTGCCCTGCGCCGGTCAGCTCCTTGCCGGTCGCCGCCTCGTAGTCCTGCCGCAGCCCGGCCCCGACGGGGCTGTCCACCAGCAGGTCGGCGGCGGCCTCCGCCTCCGGCGCGGCCGGCGGCGGCTGGGCGCCGGTGGACTCGACGGTGTCCACGACCTCGTTGTCCGTGAGGTTGACGCTCTTCTGGACGAGCGTGTCCCGCGCGTAGTCGTAGAAGTACACGTCGGCGATCCGGTCGTCGCCGGCGCTCACCGAGGTGTCGGCGAGGTCGGTGTTGACGAGCTGCGGCACGCCTTCGCGGCCGCGGACCCCCTCGCTCTCCGTACGCAGCGTCCGGTCCCCGGCGAGCGCCAGCTCCTCGGCGCGCTGCTCCTCGTCCGGAGTCAGCGGGTCGCTGCCCGTGCCGGTCTTCTCCGTGGGGAGCGGGGCGGTGCCCGGCCCCCCGTCGCCCGGCGTCTCCAGCGCGCCGGGTGCCGGCGAGGACGCGGACACCCCCGGGTCCCCGTCCTGTTGGTCGTCGCCCGCCGCGCCGAGCGGCACGGCCACGACGACGGCGGCCGCGGTACCCGCGACGGCCGTCAACGCCCCCCATACGATGCGCTGTCGTATGCGGCGGCGGCCTCCCCCCGATGTGCTCATGGGAAGTCCCTTCATTTTGTTCGGTCCCGACCGATTAGACCGGCCGGACCGTTGTTCAGCACCCCGTTCCGGCCCATCCGAACAATCCCGAGGGCCCCGGTACGGCGTCGGTGGCGCGGTTTATCGTGGGAGACGACCTGGGGGAGCAGGGGAACGAGGGGGGTCCGCCCATGGGGCGGCGCGAGAAGCCCGTGGATCCGTCCGCGGGCCCGGTCCAGCGTTTCGCGTACGAACTGCGCAAGCTGCGGGCCGAAGCAGGAGGACCGACCTACCGGCAGCTCGCCGCGCGCGGGACGTACTCGGTGACGGCGCTGTCGCAGGCCGCGGCCGGCGACCGGCTGCCTTCGCTGCCGGTTGCCCTGGCGTACGCCGAGGGCTGCGGCGGCGACCCGGCCGAGTGGGAGTGGCGCTGGCGGCAGGCGGCGGCGGAGGAGGCGGAGCAGCCGCTGCAGCACGGCGGCGCGGCGCCGCCGTACCGCGGCCTGGCGCGCTTCGAACCGGGCGACAGGGACCGGTTCTTCGGCCGCGACCGGCTCACGGCGGACCTCGTGGAGCTGGTCCGTACCCACCGCTTCGCGGCCGTCTTCGGCCCGTCGGGCAGCGGGAAGTCGTCGCTGCTGCGCGCGGGGCTCGTACCGGCGCTGCAGTCCGGCCGGCTGCGGGGGGCCGACGACGAGGGGGACGACGGCGGGGAGCCGGCGGAGCGGCAGCCGGAGGCGGTCTGCCCGCCGGCCGCGGCGCTGCGCATCCTCACGCCCGGCGAACACCCGGCGCGTACGCACGCGGACGTGCTCGACGCGGCTGCCGCCGAGGGCGACACGTACCTCCTCGTCGACCAGTTCGAGGAGGTCTTCACCCTCTGCCAGGACCCCGACGAGCGCGCCGCGTTCCTCGACCGCCTCCTCGCCGCCCGCGACCCCGCGCGACGGCTGCGGGTGGTCGTCGCCGTACGGGCCGACTTCTACGGCCGCTGCGCCGAGTACCGCGCGCTGACCGAGGCGCTGCGCGACGCGCAGCTGCTCGTCGGCCCGATGTCGCCGGCGGAGCTGCGCGAGGCGGTGGTCAGGCCCGCGGCGGCGGAGGGCCTGATCGTCGAACGGGCGCTGACGGCGCGCATCCTCAAGGACGTCGACGGCGAACCGGGCGCGCTGCCGCTGATGTCGCACGTGCTGCTGGAGACGTGGCACCGGCGGCGGGGCCGGTCGCTGACGGAGGAGGCGTACGAGGCGGCGGGCGGCGTCCGCGGCGCGATCGCGCGGACGGCGGAGCGGGTCTACGGGGAGCTGACGCCGCCGCAGCAGCAGGTGGCCAGGCGCGCGATGCTGCGCCTGGTCTCCCCGGGCGAGGGCTCCCAGGACACCCGCCGCCCGGCGCCCCGGGCGGAGCTGGCGGAGATCGCCGCGGCGGCCGCCGCGGGCGGGGGCGGGCGGGACGACGTAGGCGCGGACGGCGCCGGGACCGGCCGGCGGTGGCGGACCGGGCGGGGCGGGGGCACCGCGGGCCGGTGGCGGGGTCGCAGGGACGGCGCCGCAGAGGACGGGGAAGGGACAGAGCAAGGGGACGTCGCTGCAGGGGGCGGGGTATCGCTGCGCGGCGGCAGGGGCGGCGCTGCCGGAGGCGTGGAAGGCGCGGGACCGGAGGTCCCGCCCGCGGGCGCCGCGGGCGCCGCGGGCGCCGCGGGCGCCGCGGGCGCCGCGGGCGCCGCGGACGGGGGTCTCGGGGGCGGAGCCCCCGAGTTCCGGGAAGGGGCGGGGTCGGGGAAAGCCCCCCGGTCGCCAGCCGCGTCCGACGGCACACCCACCACACCCGGTGAGACCCGCGCCGCCGGTGCCACCGCGCCCGGGTCCGCCGCTGGTGCCACCGCGCCCCGGCCCGCCGCCGGCGCCACCGGCGACGACGTCGGGTACGTGCTCGAACGGCTCGTCGAGGCCCGGCTGCTGACCCTCGACGACGACGTCGTCGACCTCGCGCACGAGGCGCTCCTCACCTCCTGGCCCCGGCTGCGCGGCTGGATCGAGGAGGACCGCGAGCGCATGCGCGCCCTGCGGCGCCTCACCGAGGCCGCGCACGGCTGGGAGGAGCTGGACCGCGATCCGGGCGCGCTGTACCGGGGGAGCCGGCTCGCGCAGGCCGAGGAGCTGTTCGCCGACCGGCCGCAGGAGCTGACCGCCGGCGAGGGCGCGTTCCTCGCCGCCAGCACCGCCGCCCGCGGCCGGGAGCGGCGCCGGTTCAGAGGGCTGCTCACGACGCTGGTGGCGCTGCTGGTGCTCGCCCTGGTCGCCGGTTCGTTCGCCTGGCAGCAGGACCGCAACGCCGACGCCGAGCACCGCCGCGCCGAGGCCCGCCGCGTCGCGGCCGTCGCCGGGAGCCTGCGGTTCACCGATCCCGTACGGGCCATGCAGCTCAGCGTCGCCGCCTGGCGGCTCGCCGACACCCCGGAGACCCGCGGCGCGCTGCTCGGCGCGCTGCACCAGCGCGAGGCCGACTCGTTCGCCCTGCCCCAGGACGGCGAGCCCCGTGCGCACCGCTTACTCAGCGCCGACGGCCGCACGGTCACCAGCGTCGGCAAGGATCGTACGGAGCGCTGGGACGTCGCCTCCCACCGCCGGCTCGACTCCGGCCCCGGCCTCGGCCGGCCGGCCGACGACTCCGACTTCGACGTCTCCCCCGACGGCCGCACCCTCGCCGTCCCCGGCGCCGACGGCGGCATGCGGCTGCGCCCCGGCCGCGGCGAAGTGCCGGGCACGACGGGCTGGTTCGGGCCCAGCGGGCGGACGTACATGGCGAGCACCCTGTCGTTCGGCGGCGAGCGGACGCACCTCGCGGTCTACGACGTACGCACCCGCAAGAGGCTCTTCTCCTACGGCTGGGCCGCCGACGACCTGGGCTGGTTCAGCCAGGTCAGCCCCGACGACCGGCTCGTCGTGGTGTGCCCGCGCAGCGGCACGCCGGAGGTGTGGCACATGGCCGGGCGGCAGCGCATGCTGCGCGCCTATCCGGAGGCCCGCGACGCCTGCGGCTCCGACACGACGTCGCTGGAGTTCACGCCGGACAGCCGCGGGATCGTCGTCATGAACGACTCCGGCTTCCGCGTGCTGGACGTCGGGACCGGGCGCAAGCGGCTGGAGGTGGAGCGCGAGGGGCTGTCGGAGATCGAGTTCAGCCGGGACGGCTCGCTGGTCGCCGCCGTGGGCCCGGACGAGCTGGTCGTCTGGCGCACGGCCGACACCTCGACGCCGGTGCTGCGCCATCCGCTGGTCAGCGAGTACGCCACGGAGCTGCGCGTGACGCCGGGCAACAGGGAGCTGCGGTACCTCAGCGGCCTGTCCGGGCACGTGGTGCGTACCGTGCGGCTGGACGGCATCGCGGGCGCGGGCTGGGAGAAGCGGCGGCTGGAGGGCGCGGTGTTCAGCCCGGACGGCGGCAAGCTGGTCACCGCCCGCCGCTCGGGGGCGCAGGGCGTCTTCGAGGTGCGGGACATGCGCGGCGGCCGCACGCCGCAGGCGCCGCCCCCGCTGCCGTGCCGGGTGCCGCGGGGGCTGGATCCCGTCGAGGACTTCTGCATCCCGCTGATGGCGTTCAGCCCGGACGGCAGGCGGCTGGCGTACGCGCTGCCGAGCGTGCTGGGCGACGAGCCGGAGCGGGTGCACGTGTGGGACACGCAGAAGGGCCGGATCGTCCGCAGCCTGGAGGTCACCCCGGATCCCGCGCGGGCCAACCCGCTGAACAGCCTCGCCTACGGGGCCGGCGGCAAGGTGGTCCTCTCCCGCATACCCGACCGGGAGTCCCTGGAGGTGTGGGACGTCTCGCGCGGCGAGCGCGTGCGGCGGCTGCGCGACACCGGCGGCACCCCGCTGGCCATGCACCCCGGCGGCAGGCTGCTGGCCACCGGCGACGACCAGCTCGTCGCGCTGCGCGGGGGCCGGGTCACGCCGCGGCCGCTGGCGCAGGACGGGGTGCGGTCCGTGGAGTTCAGCCCGGACGGCCGGTACCTCGCCGCCGGCGACGACTCCGGGCGGGTCACGCTCTGGGACGGCGAGGGCCGCCGACGCCTCGGGGTGCTGCCCGGTACGTACCGGGGCATGCAGACCGGTGCCGCTGAGCCGGCGACGGCGCTGGCGTTCTCGCCGGACGGCCGCACGCTGGCGGTCGCCGGGCACTCCGGGACGCTGCGGCTGTGGGACACCGCGTCGAACCAGTCGCTGGGCGGCAGTCTGCCGACGGCCGGCGACGAGCTGCTCGCGGTGTCCTTCAGCCCCGACGGCAGCGAGGTCTACGCGGTCGGCCGGCACACCGCGCCGCGGGCCTACCCGGCGGATCCGGAGCGGGCGCGGCAGGCGGTGTGCGCCCGCGCGGGCGGCGGCCTGTCGCGGGCGGACTGGGAGGCGTACCTGCCGGGGACGGCGTACCGCGACACCTGCTGAACCGCCCGGGACACGGCAGCGCCCCCGCCCGGGCTGCTGCTCGGAGCGGGGGCGCGGCCGGTTCGTACGGCTACCGGACGGCTCGCGTCACAGGCCGATCTCGCTCTCGAACTCGGCTGCCTCCAGGAGGCCCTTGACCGCGCCCAGGTAGCGGGCGGCGTCGGCGCCGTCCACCAGGCGGTGGTCGTAGGAGAGCGTCAGATACGTCATGTGGCGCACGGCGATCGTCTCGCCGAGGTCCGGGTGGTCGACGACCGTCGGACGCTTGACGGTGGCGCCGAGGCCCAGGATGGCGACCTGGTTCGGCGGCACGATGATCGTGTCGAACAGCGCCCCGCGCGAGCCGGTGTTGCTGATGGTGAAGGTCGCGCCCGACACCTCGTCCGGGGTGATCTTGTTGTTGCGGACCTTGCCGGCCAGCTCCGCCGTCTTCCTGGCGATGCCGGCGATGTTGAGGTCGCCCGCGCCCTTGATGACCGGGGTCATCAGGCCCTTCTCCGTGTCCACCGCGATACCGACGTTCTCGGTGTCGAAGTAGCTGATCGTGCCCTCGTCCTCGTTGATACGGGCGTTGACGACCGGGTGGGCCTTCAGCGCCTGGACGGCGGCCTTCACGAAGAACGGCATCGGCGAGAGCTTCACGCCCTCGCGCTGCGCGAACGCGTCCTTGGCCCGGGCCCGCATCCGCATGATGCGGGTGACGTCCACCTCGACCACGGTGGACAGCTGGGCCTGCTCGTGCAGGGCGCGCATCATGTTGTCGCCGATGACCTTGCGGATGCGCGGCATCTTCACGGTCTGGCCGCGCAGCGGCGACGCCTCCAGCACGGGCGCCGCGGGCCGGCTCGCCGGGGCCGTCGCGGGGGCGGCGGCCGGGGCGGAGGCGGCGGCGCGGGCGGCCTGCTCGGCGGCGGCGACGACGTCCTGCTTGCGGATACGGCCGCCGACGCCGGAGCCCTTGACGGTGGCCAGGTCGACGCCGGACTCGGCGGCGAGCTTGCGCACCAGGGGCGTGACGTACGCGCCTTCGGCGGCGGGCGCCGCGGCGGCGGGCGCCGGTGCCGGAGCGGCGGGCGCCGGAGCCGGAGCGGCCGGGGCGGGCTGCGCCGGCGGGGCGGCCGGAGCCGCCTGAGCCGGAGCGGGCGCCGGTGCCGGAGCGGGCGCGGCGGCCGGGGCGGGTGCCGGAGCGGCGGGCTGCTCCGCCGGCGCCGCCGGAGCGGCGTCCTGCGGAGCGGCGGGTGCGGCAGCGGGCGCCGGAGCGGCCGCGCCGGTGCCGATGACCGCCAGCCTGGCGCCGATCTCCGCCGTCTCGTCCTCCTGGACCAGGATCTCCAGCAGCGTGCCGGCAGCCGGCGAGGGGATCTCCGTGTCGACCTTGTCGGTGGAGATCTCCAGCAGCGGCTCGTCGGCCTCGACCTGCTCGCCGACCTGCTTGAGCCAGCGGGTCACGGTGCCTTCCGTGACCGACTCGCCCAGCTCGGGCAGCGTGACGTCGGTGCCCTGGGCACCGCCGGCGGCCTGCGCGGGCGCGGGCTGCTGCGGCGCCGCGGGCGCGGGCGGGGTGTCGGCCGGCGCCTGGGCGGGCGCCGGCGCCGGTGCGGCGGCGGGTGCGGGTGCCGGCGCGGCCGCGGGCGCCGCGGCCTGCTCGGCGGCCGGCGCGGGCGCCGCCGCGGCGCCGCCGGTGCCGTCGTCGATCACGGCCAGTTCTGCGCCGATCTCGACGGTCTCATCCTCGGCCACCTTGATGGAGGACAGCACTCCGGCGGCGGGGGAGGGGATCTCGGTGTCGACCTTGTCGGTGGAGACCTCGAGCAACGGCTCGTCGGCCTCGACGCTCTCGCCCTCGGCCTTGAGCCAGCGCGTGACGGTGCCCTCGGTCACGCTCTCGCCGAGCGCCGGCAGGGTTACGGAAACCGCCATGGTTTCGGTTGCTCCTAACGATCTTTGCGGATGGTGGGCGTGTCCGTGGCTCAGTCGTGAGCGTGGAGCGGCTTGCCGGCCAGCGCCAGGTGGGCTTCGCCGAGCGCCTCGTTCTGGGTCGGGTGGGCGTGGATGAGCTGCGCCACCTCGGCCGGCAGCGCCTCCCAGTTGTAGATCAGCTGTGCTTCGCCGACCTGCTCGCCCATGCGGTCGCCGACCATGTGCACGCCGACCACGGGGCCGTCCTTGACCTGGACGAGCTTGATCTCGCCCGTGGTCTTGAGGATCTTGCTCTTGCCGTTGCCCGCCAGGTTGTACTTCAGCGCCACGACCTTGTCGGCACCGTACGTCTCCTTCGCCTTCGCCTCCGTGATGCCGACGGACGCGACCTCCGGGTGGCAGTACGTCACCCGCGGGACACCGTCGTAGTCGATCGGCACCACGTCGAGGCCGGCCAGCCGCTCCGCGATCAGGATGCCCTCGGCGAAGCCGACGTGCGCGAGCTGGAGCACCGGGGTCAGGTCCCCGACGGCCGAGATCGTGGGCACGTTCGTGCGCTTGTACTCGTCCGTGAGGACGAAGCCGCGCTCCATGGCCACGCCCTGCTCCTCGTAGCCGAGGCCCTGCGAGACCGGGCCGCGGCCGACCGCGACCAGCAGGATCTCGGCCTCGAACTCCTTGCCGTCCGCGAGGGTGACCTTGACGCCGTCCTGGGTGTACTCCGCCTTCTCGAAGAAGGTGCCCAGGTTGAACTTGATGCCCCGCTTGCGGAAGGCCCGCTCCAGCAGCTTGGAGCTGTTCTCGTCCTCCGCCGGGACCAGGTGCTTGAGGCCCTCGATGACCGTCACGTCGGCGCCGAAGGACTTCCACGCGGAGGCGAACTCCACGCCGATGACGCCGCCGCCCAGCACGATCGCCGACTTCGGGACCCGGTCCAGGGTCAGCGCGTGCTCCGAGGCGACGATGCGGTCGCCGTCGATCTCCAGGCCCGGCAGCGACTTCGAGTACGAACCGGTGGCGAGCAGCACGTGCCGCCCGGTGTACCGCTGGCCGTTCACGTCCACCGAGGTCGGCGAGGACAGTCGGCCCTCGCCCTCGACGATGGTGACCTTGCGGGAGGCCATCAGACCCTGCAGGCCCTTGTAGAGGCCGGCGACCACGCCGTCCTTGTACTTGTGCACGCCGGCCATGTCGATGCCGTCGAGCGTCGTGTTCACTCCGAAGGATGCGCCTTCGCGCGCCTGGTCGGCGAGTTCCCCGGCGTGCAGCAGCGCCTTCGTCGGGATGCATCCGCGGTGCAGGCAGGTGCCGCCCACCTTGTCCTTCTCGATCAGGGCGACGTCAAGACCAAGCTGAGCACCTCGCAGGGCGGCGGCATAGCCGCCGCTGCCGCCTCCGAGGATCACCAGGTCGAAAACGGTGCTGGCGTCGTTCGCCACGTCACGTCCTCCATGCATGTGCGCCGGTGGCCGGCCGTGGTGCGGCCGGGCGGCGGCTCCTTATCGGCCGCTCTACTACTGAGGCCCTGTCCTGCCACCAGCCATCTTCGCACTTGTCGCCGGAAGACGGAGACGCGGGCCGCAACCCGCCGGCCCGGGAACCGGTCGCCGGCGGGTTGCGGTGCACGTCAGACCAGGTCGCCGTGCGCCGCTTCCTCGGCGATCGCGACCAGGGTGCGCACCGCGGAGCCGGTGCCGCCCTTGGGGGTGTAGCCGAACGGGCCGGAGGAGTTGAAGGCCGGGCCCGCGATGTCCAGGTGCGCCCAGGTGATGCCCTCGCCGACGAACTCCTCCAGGAAGAGGCCGGCCACCAGGCCGCCGCCCATCCGCTCGCCCATGTTGGCGATGTCGGCGATCGGGGACTCCATGCCCTTCTTCAGCTCCGGCGGCATCGGCATCGGCCAGGACTGCTCGCCCGCGGCCTCGGCCAGCATGTGGATCCGGGTCCGGAAGGCGTCGTCGTTGGCCATGATCCCGAAGGTGCGGTTGCCCAGGGCCAGCACCATGGCGCCGGTGAGCGTCGCCACGTCGATCATGTAGTCGGGCTTCTCCTCCGACGCCTTCGTCAGCGCGTCGGCGAGGACGAGCCGGCCCTCGGCGTCGGTGTTCAGCACCTCGACGGTCTTGCCGCTGTACATCCGCAGCACGTCGCCGGGGCGGGTGGCGGAGCCGGAGGGCATGTTCTCGGCGAGCGCCAGCCAGCCGGTGACGTTCACCGGCAGGTTCAGCCGGGCGGCGGCGGAGACGGCGGAGAGCACCGCCGCGGCGCCGCTCATGTCGCACTTCATCGTCTCGTTGTGGCCGGCCGGCTTGAGCGAGATGCCGCCCGAGTCGTACGTGATGCCCTTGCCGACCAGCGCGATCGTCTGCGTCGCCTTCGGGTGCCGGTGCTCCAGGCGGACCAGCCGGGGCGGGGTCTGCGAGCCCTGGCCGACGCCGAGGAGGCCGCCGTAGCCGCCCTTCGCGAGCGCCTTCTCGTCCGTCACCGCGACCTTGAAGCCGTGCTCCTTGCCGGCCTGCTGGGCGGCGGCGGCGAAGCCGGTGGGGTCGAGGTCGTTGGAGGGGAGGTTGATCAGGTCGCGGGCGCGGTTGACCTCCTCGGCGAGCACGGCGGCGCGCTCGACGGCGGCGCGGTGGGCCTTGTCGCGCTTGCCGCCGAGGAGGGCGATCTCGGCGAGCGCGGCCTTGGCGCCGCCGTTCGCCCTGGCCTTCGCGCCCTTGCCGCCCTTGGTCGCCTTGGCGCCCTTGCCGTCGGCGGCCGCGGCGTCCGCGCCGCCGTCGCGGTAGGTGTTGAAGGCGTACGCGCCGAGCAGCGCGCCCTCCGCCACCGCGGCGGTGTCGTCGGCGACGTCCAGCGGCAGCGCGAAAGCGGCCTTCTTCGCGCCGGCCAGCGCGCGGGCGGCGCTGCCCGCGGCGCGGCGCAGGGTCTCGGTGTCGTAGGCGTCGCCCTTCTCGGGCAGGGCGCCGAGGCCGACGGCGACGACGACGGGTGCCTTGAGGCCGTCGGGCGCGGGCAGCTTCGTGACCTCGCCCTCGCCGCCGGACGCCCCGAGGGCCTCCAGCACGGCGCCCAGCTTCCCGCCGTACGCCTCGTCGACCGCCTCCGCGCCGGGGGCCGGCACGGGACCCTTGGGGCCCTTGGCCACACCCACGACGACGGCGTCCGCACGCAGGCCGGTGGCGGACGAGGAACTGAGAGTCAGAGCAGTCACGGTGGTGAGGATCCATTCTCGGGTGCGGGTTTCGGGGGGTGTACGCGGCATCGTATGCGGTACGACGCCCGCGGAGGGCGCCGGGTTGACGGCGGGTTTCCCCGCGTACGGGCAGGTGGCGGGGACCCGCCGCGGGCGCCGGCGGGCCGGTGCGGGTCCTGTGCCGGGGGCCTGGCCCGGGCCTGGCCCGGGACGGCCGGGGCCGGTCGGGCGGGCGGGGCGGTCCGGGCGGCGGGTTTCAGGTGCGGCTTCCGGTGGGTTCCGGCCGCCGGGCGGAGGACGCGGCGAGCGTGTGTACGAGGTTTCCGCGTCGCACCGGGCGCGTGCGCCGTACCCCGTCCGGGGCGGGATCCGGTCAGGCGGGCCCCAGGACCGCGGCGACCAGCGCGACGGTCGCGGCCGTCTCGGCGAGCGCGCCGAACACGTCGCCGGTGACCCCGCCGAAGCGGCGTACGCAGTGGTGCCGCAGCAACTCGGCGGCGGCCAGCGCGCCGACGACCGCGAGGGCGGTGTGCAGCGCCGCGTACGGGCCGGCCAGGAGCCCGGCAGCCCCGGCGGGGACGGCGGTGGCAACCGCCGCGCAGGCGGCGGCCGTACGGCCGGAGAGCACCCCCGCCACGGCGGCGCCCAGGCCCTCCGGGCGGGCCGCCGGCACGCCGGTGCGGGCGGCGAGGGCGAGGGCCGCGCGGGCGGCGACGGCGGCGGCGGTGACGGCGAGCGCGGCGCGGACCCGGGAGCCGTCGTCGTACAGCTCGTACACCGCGGCGATCTGCCCGAGCAGCACCAGCAGCAGCGTGACCACGCCGAACGGGCCGATGTCGGAGCGCCGCATGACCTCCAGCGCCCCGGCGGCGGGCCGGCCGCTGCCCAGCCCGTCGGCGGTGTCGGCGAGCCCGTCGAGGTGCAGCCCCCGCGTCAGCGCGGCGGGCACGGCGACGGCGGCCACCGCGGCGACGGCCGCGCCGGCCCCGGCGAGGAGCAGCAGCGTGCCGGCTCCGGCGGCGACGAGGCCGACCACGAGCCCGGCGGCGGGCGCGGCGAGCATGCCGCCGCGGGCGGCGGCGCGGTCCCAGCGGTGGACGCGTACGGGCAGGACGGTCAGGGTCCCGAAGGCGAACCGCAGGGCGGCGGCGAGCGGCGAGGCGGCCGCGCGTGCGGACGGTTCGCAGCGGCCGTCCGCGTCCTCGGCCCGGCCCGGCCGGGCGGCGCCGGGCGGGTCCGCCGGGTCAGGTGATGTCGTCAACCGCGTCCTCGGCCGCGGAGTCCTCCGGGCCGGGCGCGTGCTCCGGCAGGTCCGACCAGAGTTCCGCCGCCGCCTGGAGGAACGGCAGGGCCAGCAGGGCGCCGGCGCCCTCGCCCGTCGTCACGCCGTGGTCGAGCAGGGGGTCGATCGCGATGCGGTCCAGCGCCTTCTCCTGCGCCGGCTCGCCGCTCGCCTGGCCGGCCAGCCACCAGTCGGGCGCGCGGAACGCCACCCGCTGGGCGACCAGCGCCGCGGCCGCCGAGACGACCCCGTCGAGCACGACCGGCGTGCGGCGCACCGCGGCCTGCAGCAGGAAGCCCGTCATCGCGGTGAGGTCCGCGCCGCCGACCGTGGCGAGCAGCTGCAACTGGTCGCCCAGCACCGGCCGGGTGCGGCGCAGCGCGTCGCGGATCGCGGCGCACTTGCGCATCCACGCCAGGTCGTCGATGCCCGCGCCGCCGCGGCCGGTGACCACGGAGGCGTCGGTGCCGCACAGGGCGGCGATGATCGTGCCGGCCGCCGTGGTGCCGCCGACGCTGAGGTCGCCGAGGAGCAGCAGGTCCGTACCGGAGTCGACCTCCTCGTCCGCGACCGCCATGCCGGCCCGGAACGCGTCCTCGGTCTCGTCCTCCGTGAGCGAGTCCTCGACGTCGATACGGCCGGAGCCCCGGCGTACGCGACGGCGGGTGACCTCCTTCGGCAGCGACTCCGGGTCGCAGTCGAGCGCCATGTCGACGACCCGCAGCCCGGCGCCGAAGCGGCGGGCGAGGACCGCGGAGGCGCTCCGGCCGTCGAGCGCGGCGCGGGCCAGCGCGTCGGCGGTGCCCGCGGCGCGGCCGGAGACGTCCAGCTCGGCGACGCCGTGGTCGCCGGCGAACAGCACCAGGCGCGGCTGCGCGACCGGCTTGGCCGGTACGTCGCCCTGCGCCGCCGTCAGCCACTCGCCGAGGTCGTCCAGCCGGCCGAGCGCGCCGGGGCGCGGACCGTGGGCCGCCCGCCAGTCCTCGGCCCGTCGGCGGACGGACGAGTCGGGGCGGTCGATGTCGTTGATGAAGTCGTCCAGATTCAGGCCGCTCACGGGCGCAGATTACCCGCAGGCCGCGCCGCGGGCTCCGCTGCCCCCGGGGTTTTCCGCCCGGGGCGGCGGGCGGGGGGCGGTGCGGGCCCTCCGGCGGATCCGGCCGACCGTCCGCACGCCCGCGGCCCCTCCGGGTGCAGAATCGATTACCCCCGGAGGGTCAGCACCTGCCCCGCCACCACCAGCAGCACCTGCTCGCACTCCGCCGCCACCGCCGCGTTCAGCCGGCCCAGCTCGTCGCGGAAGAGCCGGCCCGACGGGGTGGCCGGGACGACACCCGAGCCGACCTCGTTGCTGACCGCGACGACGGTACGGCGGGTGGCGCGTACGGCCGCGACCAGCTCGTCCGCCCGCGGCCGTACGTCGCCGCCCTCCCACGCGCCCGCCCGGTCCATGGCGTCCGTCAGCCACAGCGACAGGCAGTCGACCAGCAGCGGGGGCGCGCCGTCCGCGGCGAGCAGCGGCACCAGGTCGCAGGACTCGGTGGTGCGCCAGCCCGCCGGCCGGCGCTCGCGGTGGGCCGCGACCCGCGCCGCCCACTCGGCGTCCCCGTCGCGGGTGCCGCCGGTGGCCGCGTACTCGACCTCCGGGAACGCCGCGAACCGCCGCTCCGCCTCCACCGACTTCCCGGACCTGGCGCCGCCCAGGACCAGCGTGCGCCGCGGCACGACGGGGCTGTCCGGGCCGTGGCCGACGAGGAGGCTCTGCCCGTCGGGTACGGCCCTGGCCCCCGCCGCGGCGAGCCTGCGGTGCAGCTCGGGGCCGGGCGGCGGGGTCGGCCCCGAGGCGCCGCCGGAGTGGCCGCCGAGGTGCACGGCGACGACGTCGGTGGCGGCGGCGACGGCGCCGTGGGCGCGCAGCCGGGCGAGCGCGTCGGGGCGGCCGCAGACGTCGAGCAGCACCAGGTCGTACGGCTCCACCGGACCCCGCAGCCCGGCCGGCGCGGCACCCGGCGGCAGATACAGCAGCCGCCGCCCGCCGGGCCCGGTGACCTCGTACCCGGTGCCGGGGGAGTCGACCGCCACGGCCCGCACCCGGTGCCCGCTGATCAGCGTCACCTCCTGCCCCTCCGGCGCCCGCGACGGCGGCGGCAGACCCGCGGGGGGTGCCACGGCGGGTCCGTCGTGCGGGTGGCTGAGCAGCACCTGCATGACGCCCGACAGCGTCCGCCCGGCGCGCGCCGCGGCGAGCGCGGCACCGGGCGTGAGGTCGAGCAGCACGATGCCGTCCACGAGGACGGACGTCGCCGCCCGCGCCTCGGGCCCGGTGGCGGAGGCACACGCCGCGCAGGGGCAGCCGGGGCGCGGCAGCCCGGCGGGCGCACCGGTGCCGAGGAGGGTGATGTCCACGGTCCGATCGTCTCGCGAGGGTCGGGCCCGCGCCCGCGCGGGGCGGCGCTTCAGCGCTCTCGGTTACGCTGCGAGCGCACTATCCGGCGTGGGACGGAGGCAGTGATGGCAGCGTGGACCTGGCGGTTCGAGAAGGCCGACGGCACGGAGGCGACCCCGGCGGTGGAACCGGAGGACTTCACTACCCAGGGTGATGCGGAGTCGTGGATCGGCGAGGTCTGGAAGGAACTGCTGGAGGGCGGCGTCGAGCAGGTCAGGCTGCTGGAGGACGGCGCCGAGGTCTACGGCCCGATGAGCCTGGAAGCGGCCGAAGGCGCATAGCGGAGGGCCGGAGGCCCACGGGCCGGGCGGCGCCGTCGAAGTGCCGCCCGCCACCTGGTCGGCGGCGTCCGGCCCCTTCGACGTCTTACGGGCGTACGCGGCGGTCCTCCGCCCCGTACGCCCGTCGGCGTCAGGGCCGCTCGCCCCGCTTCACCTGCGGCTTCGGCAGCCGCATCCGGCGCAGCTGGAGCGTGCGCATCAGCGCGTACGCCTTGGCGCCGCGGTGGCTCTCGTCCGGGAAGCGCTGCTTGAGCTGCCTCTTCACCTGGATGGTGATCGCGATCGAGTCGAAGACGATCAGCACGATCACGAACAGCCACAGCAGCAGCGAGATGTTCTTCAGCCCCGCCGACGGCGTGATGCTGAGCATGAGGATGACGATGGCCAGGGGCAGGAAGAACTCCGCCACGCACCACCGCGAGTCCACGTAGTCCCGCACGAACTTGCGCACCGGCCCCTTGTCGCGTGGGGGCAGGTACTTCTCGTTGCCCGAGGCCAGCGCCTCGCGCTGCCTGGCCATGTCGGCCCTGCGCGCCTCCCGCGCGCGTTTGGACGCCTCCTTGCGCGTCGTCGGCGTCTTGGCCATGGCGCGGCGCTGCGCCTGCGACTCGCTGCGCTTGGGCGTGGGCCTGCCCTTGGGCGCCTCGGCCGGACGCACATGCTTCGACTCCACCGCGCTCACCTCGGGCTCAGTGGACTGGTCATCCTTGGAACGGCTTCCGAACACAAGCCCAAGAATAGGGGCAGTCGGGTGTACGACCCAGACCGAGGGGGAACGATCCGGCAACGGCGTGCGTGTCACTACCTGTGGGGGCGCGCGAACCGGGAGCCCCTACGGTCGTCTACTCCCTGGGCGGGAGGGCGAACCCCTGGCGGTTCGTCCTGCAGGAGGAGCGCATTGGCGCCCAGGCAGTGCGGTAATGGAAGCAGGGCCCGTACTGTGGGTTCTGCAGAGTATGTGCCGAGGCTGAAGTCCGTCAGAAGGGGGCGCGCGAGGCCCATGAGCGGTGTCATGAAGCGGATGGGGATGATCTTCCGCGCGAAGGCCAACAAGGCCCTGGACCGGGCCGAGGACCCGCGCGAGACTCTCGACTACTCGTACCAGAAGCAGCTGGAGCTGCTGCAGAAGGTGCGCCGGGGCGTCGCCGACGTGGCGACGTCGCGCAAGCGCCTGGAGCTGCAGCTCGGCCAGCTGCAGAACCAGTCCGCCAAGCTGGAGGACCAGGGCAAGAAGGCCCTCGCCCTCGGCCGCGAGGACCTGGCGCGCGAGGCGCTGTCCCGCAAGGCGGCGCTGCACCAGCAGGTCACGGACCTGGAGACGCAGCACCAGACGCTGCAGAGCGAGGAGGAGAAGCTCACCCTCGCCGCGCAGCGGCTGCAGGCCAAGGTGGACGCCTTCCGTACGAAGAAGGAGACCATCAAGGCCACGTACACCGCGGCGCAGGCCCAGACGCGGATCGGCGAGGCGTTCTCCGGCATCTCCGAGGAGATGGGCGACGTCGGCCTGGCCGTGCAGCGCGCCGAGGACCGCACGGCGCAGATGCAGGCCCGCGCCGGCGCCATCGACGAGCTGCTGGCCTCCGGTGCGCTGGACGACCCGACGGGAATGGCGCAGGACGACATCTCCGCCGAGCTGGACCGGCTCTCCGGCGGCGCGGACGTCGAGCTGGAGCTGCAGCGCATGAAGGCCGAGCTGGCGGGCGGGCCCGCGGAGCAGCAGCAGGCGATCGAGGGCGGCCAGCAGGGCGCCCAGACCCCGCCGCAGCAGCAGGCTCCGCCGCAGGACGCGCCGCGGTTCGACAAGCAGTGACCGCCCCTCGACGGGCTCGGAAGAACGGGAGAAGGCCGTGATCGTACGGATCATGGGGGAGGGTCAGGTGAAGCTGGACGACAGCCACTTCACCGAGCTCAACAAACTGGACGACGAACTGCTCGCCGAGATGGAGAGCGGTGACGAAGCCGGTTTCCGGCGGACCCTCGGCGCCCTGCTCGACGCCGTGCGCTCGCTGGGCACCCCGCTGCCGGACGACGCGCTGGAGCCGTCCGAGCTGATCCTCCCGGGGCCGGACGCCTCCCTGGAGGAGGTCCGGGAGATGCTCAGCGACGACGGCCTCATCCCCAGCTGACTCCCGGCCCGCCACCACGTACGCCTCGGCCGCTCCCCGCCCCGGTCGCCAGGACCGGGGCCGGCCCTCCTCTGCACACACCGCTGCCGTGACCCCTCTCGCCGCTCTGCCCCGCTGGCTGCGGGCACACACCCTCGCCGCCGACGCCCTGGTGGCGGCGGCCGCGCTCGCCGCCATCCTCATCACGTCCGTCTTCCCCGACCGGGGGGCGAACGCGCCGCCGCCGGCCGACCTCGGCGCCGCCGAGGTCGTGCTCGCGACGGCGGCCTGCGCCGTCCTCGTCCTGCGGCGGCGTGCGCCGTGGGCGGTGCTCGCCGTCACGATGGCGCTGACGATCGCGCACGTCATCGCGTCCGCGGGCGATCCGCGCTCGCCGATCGCGCTCAGCGTCGTGGTCGCCCTCTACACCGTCGCCGCCCGCACCGACCGGCACACCACCTGGCGCATCGCACTGCTCACCATCGGGGTGCTGACGTTCGCGATGATGCTCTTCGGCGACCGCCCCTGGTACGCGGACGAGAACCTCGGGGTCTTCGCCTGGACCGGCATGGCCGCCGGCGTCGGCGACGCCGTGCGCAGCCGCCGGGCCTTCGTCGCCGCCATCCGGGAGCGCGCCGAGCGGGCCGAGCGGACCCGCGAGGAGGAGGCGCGGCGGCGGGTCGCGGAGGAGCGGGTACGGATCGCGCGCGAGCTGCACGACGTCGTCGCGCACCACATCGCGCTGGTCAACGTCCAGGCGGGGGTGGCCTCGCACGTGATGGAGAGCCGCCCGGACCAGGCCAAGGAGGCGCTCGCGCACGTACGGGACGCGAGCCGCACGGCGCTGGAGGAACTGCGTACCACCGTCGGGCTGCTGCGCCAGTCCGGCGACCCGCACGCGCCCACCGAGCCGGCGCCCGGGCTGGCGGTGCTGGCGGACCTGGTGGAGGGGTTCGTCCGGGCCGGCACGCCGGTGTCGGTGGAGGTCGCCTCGGAGCTGGGGCCGCGCAGGACGGCGGTGACGACGCGGGTGGAGCGGGCGGCCGAGGTGGTCGGCACGCTGCCGGCGGCGGTGGACCTGGCGGCGTACCGGGTGCTCCAGGAGGCGCTGACGAACGTGCGCAAGCACGCGGGGGCGGGCGCGCACGCGGTGGTGAGCCTGTCGCGGGAGGCGGACGGGCTGGAGGTCGCGGTCCGCGACGACGGCCGGGGCACGGCGGGCACCGGACCGGACGGCGGCGGCCGGGAGAGCGGGTCCCGGGACGGCGGGGCTCGGGACGGCGGCGAGGGGGACGGCGCCATGCGGGACGGGGACGGGGACGGCGAGCGCGCGGGCGGGCTCGGGCTCGTCGGCATGCGGGAGCGCGCCGCCGCGCTGGGCGGCCGGTGCACGGTGGGCGGGCGCGCGGACGGCCGGAAGGGCTTCGAGGTGCGGGTACGGTTGCCGCTGCGGGTAGCCCCGGACACGGGCGACGCGGCTGCGGACGGCCCCGCCGACGCCGGCGCGGGAACGGACGGGGCACCCGGTGGCACGGGCACGACGGGCACGACCCGGGCGCCGCGCGGGACGGGCGGGCCGCGTACGGCCGGCTGCCTGCGCCGCGCACCCGGCGAGGCGATCAAGGAGCAGGGTTGAGCGAGGTCCCGCCGCCGCGGACGCGGCCGATCCGGGTGGTGCTGGCGGACGACCACGCGCTGATGCGCAGCGCGTTCCGCGTCCTGGTCGACTCCGAGCCGGACATGGAGGTCGTCGGCGAGGCGGGCGACGGCGCGGAGGCGGTGCGGCTCGTCCGCGAGACGGGCGCGGACCTGGTCCTCATGGACATCCGGATGCCCGGCACCGACGGCCTGACCGCCACCCGCACGATCTCCGAGGACGACGGCCTCCGCCACGTGCGCGTGGTGATCCTGACGACCTTCGAGGTCGACGACTACGTCGTCGAGGCCCTGCGCGCCGGCGCGTCCGGCTTCCTCGGCAAGGGCGCGGAGCCCGGCGAACTGCTGGCCGCGATCCGGGTGGCGGCGGACGGCGACGCGCTGCTGTCGCCCACGGCGACGAAGGGCCTCATCGCCCGCTTCCTCGCCGGCGGCGACACCCCGCCGGACGGCACCCCCGACGCCACCGGCCGCCGGCCGGCCCCGGACCGCCTCTCCGCCCTGACGAGCCGGGAGCGCGAGGTGCTGGGCCTGGTGGCCCGCGGCCTGGCGAACGACGAGATCGCCGGCCAGCTGGAGGTCAGCCCGCTGACGGTGAAGACCCACGTCAACCGCACGATGGCCAAACTGGGCGCCCGCGACCGCGCCCAACTGGTGGTCCTGGCCTACGAGTCGGGCCTCGTCCGCCCCGGCAGCTAGGCCCCGCCATGAGTGATCATTTCCTCGACGAGGCGGACCTGCTGGACAGGATGGAGCGGAACCTGGCGGAACACGCCTGCCACCTGCACCGGGGCATGACCGGTGCGGCCGTCACCGAGGCCGGCGACCTCCTGGTCGCCGACAGCGGCCTGGACGACGACACCTTCAACATCGTCGCCGCGGCCCGCTTCACCGCCGCCGACGCCGACGCACGGATCACCGGGACCGCCCGGACGCTGGCCCGTACCGGCCGCCGCTTCTCCTGGTGGGTGGGCCCCGCCTCGACCCCGCCGGACCTCTCCGCCCGCCTGGCCGCGGCCGGCCTGCCGGCGTCCGAGAGCGAGACGGCGATGTGGGCCCGGCTGGACGAATCCCTGCCACCGCCCGCCGTCCGGGAACTCGACATCCGGACGGTGGCCACACCTGAGCAGCTCGCCGACTACGCCGCGGTTCTCGCCGCGAACTGGGACCCGCCCGCCGACACCGTCCGCCGCTTCTTCGCCCGGGCCGCCCCGCAGGCCCTGGCCGCGCGGTGCCCGGCCCGGTACCTGGTCGGCTACGTGGGGAGCCGGGCGGTCTGCTCCGCCGAGGTCTTCCACCACGCGGGCGTCGCCGGCATCTACAACATCTCCACCCTGGCCGCGCACCGCCGGCGGGGCTACGGCGGCGCCGTCACGCTCGCGGCACTCCGCACGGCCCGCGACCGGGCTCACCGCATCGCGGTCCTACAGGCGTCGGCGGACGGCGAGCCCGTCTACCGCCGCCTGGGGTTCCACTCCTGCGGCCGCTTCACCGAACACGCCGTCGGCCCCCGAATCCCCTAGACGAGCAGATCCGATGTGACGGTGGTGGCCGCCCCGGCCATCCGGAGCCTGCTGAGCACGCGACCGGGAACCGGCCAGGCCGCTCCGTCCGGGCGCCTCGTCGTTATGGTGTGGTGGTCTGCGGAGGCCATGAACAGGAGGCTCATGACCGTCGAGCATCGGTGGTTGCCGGACGAGACTCCCTGGCCCGAGCAGGCCAGGCTGGTCTACGGCGAGATGGTGGAACTGACGACGCCACACCCACCGATTCCGGAACTGGGCCGGCTCGGGCCGGAGATCGTGGGCAGCCGCGGTGTGATCGTCACGTGTGTCATCGAGCAGGACGAGCGTGATGGCCGCGTCGGACCGCTCTACACGGTGGAGACCGAGGACGGCAGCCCCTGGCGGCTGCGGCCGGAGTTCCTGGTCTCCCGGGGGGCGGAGCTTCGGATCCACTCGTCCAGAGAAACAGCCCCCTACAAGAACAGATCCGACGGGATGTACGGCGCCGGGGGGCGCATGCCCCGTACGCAGACGTAGCCCGCCGTCGTCAGCTCCAGGCCTGCCGCCAGGCCCACGTCCACCGCCCACTCCTGGTCCGCCGTCAGGTGCGCGACCCGGGCCGCCGCCCCCGGGGCCAGGCTCAGCAGGGCCGCCGTCAGCAGCCGGGCAGCGATCCGCCGCGACGTCGCCGCCAGCAGCTCCACCCGGCCGTCGAGCAGGTACGCGTACCCGCTGCCGGCCAGGTCGTCGGAGACGATGCACTGGTAGTGGCGCAGCATCTCGGTGTGGTCCGGGCCGTGGGCGCCGCCGCGCAGTCTGCGGTCGACGGAGTCCATGAGGTCCCGCTGCCCCGGCCCGCCCTCGACGACCGCGCCCGTGGGCGGCTCCAGGCCGGCGTGGTCGACGGTGCCGCGCAGCCGCATCGCGGGGTGCAGGGTGAAGCCGGCGGTGCGGTAGGCGCGGGCGGCGTGCGGGTGGCGGGAGCCGCAGATGAGGCCGCGCAGGCAGCCGCGCCCGTACGCGAGCGTCCGCGCGAGCAGCGCCTTGCCGAGCCCCTTGCCCTGCGCGTCCGGCACGACGGCCAGCAGAGACAGCCCCCAGGTCCCCTCGCGCCTGGTGGACAGTGCCGTGCCGACCGGCCGGCCCGCGTCGTCCATGGCGAGCCAGCAGCCGCTGGGGTCGGTGCGCGCGAGGTGCCGTACGACGCTGCGCAGGAGGATCGCGCCGTTCTCGTCGGGCTCCTCGGGCGGGTCGCCCTTGGCTTCGTGCGAGGCGGCGAACGCGGCGTGGGCGGTGAGGCGTACGGCCTCGGCGTCGTCCTTCGTGTCGCGGACCTGGCGCAGGATCATGCGGTCAATCCTCTGCCCTGCGCCGGGCCCGCGTCACCCCCCGTATCCGGACGTCAGGGCAGTGCCAGCATCCGCTCCAGCGCGAGTTCGGCGAAGTGCCCGGTCTCCTTGTCGACCTCGATGCGGTTGACGAGCTTGCCGTCCGCCAGCGACTCCAGCGCCCAGACCAGGTGGGGCAGGTCGATGCGGTTCATGGTGGAGCAGAAGCAGACGGTGCGGTCGAGGAAGACGATCTCCTTGTCGGGGTGGCGCTTGGCCAGCCGGCGGACGAGGTTCAGCTCCGTCCCGACGGCCCACTTCGAGCCGGCGGGGGCCGCGTCGAGGGCCTTGATGATGTGCTCGGTGGAGCCCACCTGGTCGGCGGCGGAGACCACCTCGTGCTTGCACTCGGGATGGACCAGCACGTTGACGCCGGGGATGCGCTCGCGCACCTCGTTGACGGAGTCGAGCGAGAAGCGGCCGTGCACGGAGCAGTGTCCGCGCCACAGGATCATCTTCGCCTCGCGCAGCTGCTCGGCGGTCAGGCCGCCGTTCGGCCGGTGCGGGTTGTAGACGACGCAGTCGCCGGGGGCCAGGCCCAGGTCGCGTATCGCGGTGTTGCGGCCGAGGTGCTGGTCGGGCAGGAACAGCACCTTGCCCGCGCCGGCCTCGCGCTGCGCGAAGGCCCACTCCAGGGCCCGCTCGGCGTTCGAGGAGGTGCATATCGTGCCGCCGTGCCGGCCCGTGAACGCCTTGATGTCCGCGGAGGAGTTCATGTACGACACGGGGACGGTGGCGTCCGCCACACCGGCCTCGGTGAGCACGTCCCAGCACTCGGCGACCTGCTCGGCGGTGGCCATGTCGGCCATGGAGCAGCCGGCGGCCAGGTCGGGCAGGACGACCGCCTGGGCGTCGGTGGTGAGGATGTCCGCGGACTCGGCCATGAAGTGCACGCCGCAGAAGACGATGAACTCCGCCTCGGGGCGGGCCGCGGCCTGCTGCGCGAGCTTGAAGGAGTCGCCGGTCACGTCGGCGAACTGGATGACCTCGTCGCGCTGGTAGTGGTGGCCGAGGACGAAGACCTTCTCGCCGAGCCGCTCCTTGGCCGCGCGGGCGCGCTCGACCAGCCCGGGGTCGGAGGGGGCGGGCAGGTCGCCGGGACAGTCGACGCCGCGCTCGCTGGAGGGGTCCGCCTCCCGCCCGAGCAGCAGCAGGGCGAGGGGCGTGGGGGTCACATCAAGGTCCTGGGCGGTGGTCACAGCGCACTCCACCCTTTCTCTTCGGCTCGCGGCGGGCTGCCGGCGCATCTATTTTCGTCACATTGACGTTATTAATCATATCCCCTTCGCGTCAGGTTGACGATGGTGCTCGCGTCAATGTGACGAATGCCGCCCGCGCGCCCCGGCCCGGTCCGTACGCCCTCCTCCGACCTTGGGCGGATGACCCGAAGTGGTGGCGTATGCGAGCATGAAAGGAGCAAGAAAGCGCGCGCCCGGCCGGAATGAATCGGGAGCGCGGCCGGTTGGACTCGATCGGCAAGCAGTCCACAACCCGGGAGACATGCGAATGACCGTTCAGGGCGAGACCACCGCAGTCGACGGCATCATTCTGTCCGACGCCGCTGCGGCGAAGGTCAAGAGCCTGCTGGAGCAGGAAGGCCAGCCGGATCTCAAGCTCCGCGTCGCCGTACAGCCCGGTGGCTGCTCCGGCCTGCGCTACCAGCTCTTCTTCGACGACCGCGACCTCGACGGCGACGTCGTCAAGGACTTCGGCGGCGTCTCGGTCGTGACCGACCGGATGAGCGCCCCGTATCTGACCGGTGCGTCGATCGACTTCGTCGACACCATCGAGAAGCAGGGCTTCACGATCGACAACCCGAACGCGACCGGCTCCTGCGCCTGCGGCGACTCCTTCAGCTAGGCCCTGTCTGACGAATCGCGCCGTCCGCCCGCAGGGCGGGTGGCGCGGCGTCTGGTGCGTGCGATCGCAAGGCGGAGGGTCGACCGCATAGTGGGCCTATTCGGTCGGTCCCGACAACGCGGCGAGCGTGCGTGCCAGACGCCGCGCCGCAGGCGGGATTTGTCAGACAGGGCC
>NZ_JAINRD010000028.1 GCF_020400605.1 Streptomyces aculeolatus
TAGGGTCGGTCGTTCGGATCCTGCCGGATCAGGGAGCAGCACCAGGCGTCGCGAGCCCGGCGAAGATCTGAACGACAGGCCCCGGCCGCCGACGCGCCGGGCGGAAAGTCCCCGGACCCCGCTCACCGCGGCCGGTAGGTGGTGGCCAGCACCGAGACGGTGACCCGGGTGGCCGGGTCGCGGTCGTCGGGGGTGCGCCACGCGTGCCGTGCGCTGGGCGTCATCGCCACCAGATCCTGGACCGCCGGCCCGGTCAGGGCCGCGCGGTACTCGACGCGTTCGGTGGCGGCGGCCTCGAAGCGGGGCCCGAGCGCGCGCCGCAGGCGCTCCTCCTTCGCCGGGTCGACGGCGACCATCGAGGGCCACCGGTCGCGCAGTTCGGCCAGGTGCCGCCCGGTGGGGCGGACCACGATCAGCCGGCCTGCCGGGTGCAGTACGCGGTGGTACTCGGCCGCGTTGCGGGGGGCGAAGACGTCGAGCACGACGTCGGCCACGCCGTCGTCCAGCGGCAGGGGGCGGAAGACGTCCCCGGCCAGGGCGGCGGCCCGGTCGTGGGCGCGGGCGGCGGCGCGCAGGGCGCGTGCGGAGGAGTCGAGTCCCACGCCGCGGGCGCCGGGCAGCCGGTCGAGCACGCCGGCCAGGTAGTAGCCGGTGCCGCACCCCGCGTCCAGCACCGTGGGCGGCCGCCCCGGGGCGGCGTGCGCGGCGCCGGGCACGGCGTCCGCCGCCAGCCGGACGGTGGCCTCGCGGAGCGGCGCGTACGCACCGGTGGCCAGGAACCGGCTCCGGGCCCGGACCATGTCGGCGTCGTCGCCACTGGTGGCGCGGGCGCCGGTCAGCAGGTTGACGTACCCGTGGCGGGCGAGGTCGAAGGTGTGGCCGGCCGGGCAGCGCAGCACGCCCGGGCCGGGGTGGAGGCGGCGGGTGGGGCGGCACGCGGGGCAGCGCAGCACGTCGAGGAAGAGGCTGAGGGCAGGCGGAAGCGGTACGGGCACGAGGGCGCTCCTGGCACTGACGACGGGACGGGACCGTGCCTGCGGGCGCGCGCGTGGCGGCGCTGCCCGGGAGCGGGCAGCGGCGGGTGTGTATCACGCGGCAGGCACACCGGAGAGGGCGGCGCCGTCCGGCGTCGCCCTCAGTGCCGTCCGCTCAGAGGAAGCAGTGCGGGCCGCTCGTGAATGCCATGGCACGAGTCTACGAGCCCGCCCTCCCGGTGGGTTCAGGGGCCGTTGTCGGGGGGAGGTGGCGGGGTGTCGTGGCGGTATGCGCGGGGGGTCACCCCGTATGCCGTGCGGAAGCTGCGGGTGAACGCCGCCGCGTGGGTGTAGCCCCAGCGGGCCGCTATCCGGTGCACGGGGACCGCGGCGAGGACGGGGTCGGCCAGGTCGCGGCGGGCGTGTTCGAGGCGCTGGCGGCGGATCCAGCCCGCGACCGTCTCGCGGCCGGCGGTGTGCGCGCGGAAGATCCGGTGCAGGTAGCTGACGGAGACGTGGTGGGCGTCGGCGACCGACTGCGGGGTCAGCTCCGGGTCCGCGAGGTGGTGGCGCATGAAGTCCACGACGCGCACCAGCAGGGCGTGCTGGCGGTGCTCCGGCTCCAGCGCGGGCTGTGCCGTACGCGACTCCAACTGGTGGGCCAGGTGCGCGTGCACGAGGTCGAGGACGGCGGTGCCGAGCCGGGCGGTGTCGGTGGGGCGGTAGACCTCCGCGCTGGACAGGACGTGCTTGACGACGCCGGTCAGCAGCGCGCCGGGCCCCTCGTCGCCGGGGAGGTCCTGCCCGACGAGCTGCCGGAGGCTGCCGTGGGGGAGCGTGATGCTCTCCCGGGGGATGTCGATCGTCAGCGTGTGGAAGGGTTCCCGGCCGTCCGGGGGGCGGCAGCGGAGTGCGTTGAGGCCGGTCAGGTCGTGGAAGTACATGCCGCCGGGCCGGGAGACGCCGGCGCGGCCGTCCCAGTCGGTGTGCAGTGCGCCCTGTACGGGCACGAGGAACTGGTAGAGGCCCTTGGGGTCGTCGGCGGACCTGCGCCGCATCTCCACCGAGGAGAGCCTGCGGGACGCGACCCGCACCCCGCCGAGTCCGATCTCCAGTTCCTCGGAGAGGAACCCGGCGCCGTCACCGCCGCCCGTCCCCGCCCCCGTTTCCGTCTCCCGGATGCTGAACCCCGTCATCTGCCCGCTCATCCGGTCATGCCAGTACGCGAACCGCTCCGCCGCCGGCACGTCGTCGCTGCGGAACTCGTCCCCGATCACGCCTCCATCCCAACTGTCCCCCGAGGCAAGGCCTCCGAGCCTAGGGCATCCGTTTACCTGCTCTTTACCCGGACAGGGCGGTGCGGGGCGCGGGCCGGGCGCGGTCCGGGTCCCGTGCCCGGCGCCCGTGGGCCGGCGCCGCGGTGGACGGATCGTCAAGAAAGTGTCGTCAGAGCGTCAATGACCTGCCCGGGCACGGGTGCCACCGTGGGTCGGGACACGAATCTGCGCGTGCGGTCCCCGCTCGTGTCCTTCTCGCATGCCTCTCATGCACGACCAGCGCGAGAGACCGCGCGCGCCACCGCGCATTTTCGAAAGGCAATCCGCAGTGAACCGAACTCGCATGACCGTGCTGGCGCTCACCAGCGCCGCCGCGCTCGCCCTGGCGGGCTGCTCGGACGACGACGACTCCGACTCCTCCGCCGCGGACGCGGACTCCGGGTCGTCGCAGGAGGCCGCGCCGGAGCCGGAGGAGGAGCCGGCGGCGGAGGAGGAGAGCCCGGCCGCCGAGCCGAAGGAGGTCGAGGTGACGCCGCCGGGGACGAAGCTGAAGATCGGCGACACCGCCGTCGTCCCGTACGACAGGGCGGGCGCCACCGGCCACATCGGTATCACCGTCACCGGGGTGTCGGACGTGGACAAGGCGGCCTTCGACGCCGCGCTGGGGGAGAACGGCGACGCGGACATCACGCCGTTCTGCGTCGAGTTCACGGTCGAGAACGCCGACGGCAGCGACCTCGGCGGCTCGTACCCGCCGGACCTGAAGGGCGTCACCGCCGACGGCGGCGACACCGGGGCCACGGTCTTCGGAGCGGACATCGAGGGCTGCGCGGAAGGCCAGGCGCCCGACGAGTTCGCCGAGGCGGGCGCGTCGTACGAGACGAAGCGGCTGCAGGGCGCCGGGCCGGGCGCCAGCGTGGCGGGCGCCTCGTACGAGGAGGACGGCTACGAGGACGACCCGGTCGTCTGGACCCCGTAGCCCCGTGGCTGCTGCCGGTTCGACAACTGAGGTGCCACGACAGGGCTTCGGCAACTGAGGTGCCGCAACGGCGGGCCGGCAACAGAAGAGGGCCGGCGTCCCACCCCCGTGGGGCCGCCGGCCCGTGACCCGGGGCCGCCCTCCGGCGGCTCCGCCCGACCGCCCGTTCCGGCCCCCCCGTTCCGGAAACGGGCACGGGGCCCGGCGACGCCCACCAAGCTTCGCCGGGCCCCTCCACCGCGTACCGCCGCTACTCGGTCGCGATGGCGTTCAGCACGTTCATCCGGCCCGCCCGGAACGCCGGCACCAGCGCCGCGAACAGCCCGACGACCGCCGAACCCGCGAACACCACGCCGATCGTCGGCCAGGGGATGTCGAGCACCTTCAGGCCCTCCAGCGCCAGCAGCTGCTGCGCCGCGGTGCCCCACGCCAGCCCGAGCCCGAGTCCGAGCAGCGCGCCGAACAGGGCGATCACCACCGACTCCAGCCGGATCATCCGGCGCAGCTGCCTGCGCGACAGCCCGATCGCGCGCACCAGCCCGATCTCGCGGGTCCGTTCGATCACCGACAGCGCCAGGGTGTTGACGACGCCGAGGACCGCCACGATGATCGCGAGCGCCAGCAGCCCGTTGACGAGGTTGAGCATCTGGCCCACCTGGTCCTTCAGGGTCTGCTTGAAGTCGGTCTGGTCGCGCACCTCGTACTGCGGGTACGGGTCCATGGCCTTCTTCAGCGAGGCGTACGCGGCCTCCTCCTGACCGTCCTTCGCCTTGCCGAACATGATGTCGTTGTGCGGCATGTCGCCCGGCTCGATGTAGTCCTTCGCCGTGGCGAGGCTCAGATACGCGGCACCGGAGTCGAGCGTGGTCTCGGAGGAGGTGATCGCGCGCAGCGTCAGCTCCGCCTTGCCGCCGTCCTCGAAGTCGACGGCGAGGGTGTCGCCGAGCTTCAGCCCATGGTCCTTCGCGAAGTCCTCGCCGACCGACATGCTGTTCTTCTTGTAGGCGTCGGTCAGCTCGCCCTGCACGGTCTCGGACCTGAGGTCCTGCGCGTACGTCTTGTTGGCCGCGGTCAGGCTGTACTCCTTCACCGTCTTGCCGTCCGGCAGCGTGACGTCCGCGTCCAGCGCCTTGTAGTGCGTGACGTGCGCCATGTGCGGGGCGTCGTCGAGGACCTGCGCCACCTCGGGCACGATCGGCATGCCCATGTCGGACTGGATGATGAAGTCCGCGCCCACCGACTTGTCCAGCTCCTCCGTCGCCGAGGCGACCATGGAGGACCCGACCACCGACAGGCAGGCGACCAGCGCGAGGCCGATCATCAGCGCCGACGCGGTCGCGCCGGTGCGGCGCGGGTTGCGCAGCGCATTGCGCTCGGCCATGCGGCCGACGGGGCCGAAGATCCGCAGTACGCCGGCCGCGAGGGCCCGTACCAGCAGCCCGGCCAGCACCGGGGCGAAGACGATGAAGCCCAGCAGGGACAGCAGCACGCCGCCCGCGAGGTACATCGCGCCGTCGGACGCCTCCTCGACGCGGGTGGTGAGGAAGAGCAGCCCGCCGCCGCCCACGCTGAGCAGGAGGCCCAGCACGGTCCGTACGACGCCGGCCTTGCGGTCGCCGGGCGTGCCGGCCTCGCGCAGCGCGGCCATCGGCGAGACCTTGCCCGCGCGGCGGGCCGGCAGCCATGCCGCGAGCACCGTGACGACGACGCCGAGGACGATGCCGACGACGGGGGTGGCGACGTTGACCGTCAGGTCGGCGGTGTTCAGTTCCATGCCGACCGCGCCCATGAGCTTCATCAGCCCGACCGCGATGCCGATGCCCGCGCCGACGCCGAGGACCGAGCCGATGACGCCGAGGAGCAGCGCCTCGACGAGCACGGAGCGGTTGACCTGGCGGCGGCTGGAGCCGATGGCCCGCAGCAGGCCCAGTTCGCGGGTGCGCTGGGCGACGAGCATCGAGAAGGTGTTGACGATGAGGAAGATGCCGACGAGGACGGCGATGCCGGCGAAGCCGAGCATGGCGTACTTCATGACGTCCATGAAGCTGCCGAGGTCGTCCTTGTTCTCCTCGACGACCTCGTCCTTCGTCTGCACCTTGAGGGGGTCGCCGCCGAAGTCGGCCGCGGCCTTCTGCACGTTGGCCTTCAGTGCCTCGTGGGAGACGCCGGGGGCGGCGGTGAGGTTGATCGAGGAGTAGACGTCGGGCTTGCCGAGGAGCTTTTCCTGCGCGGTCGCGGTGTCGAAGTAGACGATCGTCGCGCCCGGGTTGGTGATCTTGAAGGTGGCGATGCCGACGACCTCGGAGGTGAACGAGCCGGGGTCGGCGATCGTGCGGATCCTGTCGCCGATCTGCACGTCGTGCTTGTCGGCGGCGTCCGCGTCGATGACGACCTCGGTGGGCCCGCGCGGCTCGTGGCCCGAGGTGATCTCGACGGACTCCAGCTCCAGCGGGTCCCAGTTGGTGCCGATGGTGGGGGCGCCGGTGCTGGAGCCGAGGTTGTCGTTGTCGGCGTTCGCGACGGTGATGGCGTCGTTGGCGACCTCGCCGTCGGCGGCCTTGACGCCGTCGACCTTCTCGACGCGCGCCAGGTCCGCGGCCGGCAGCGTCGGCTGCGGCTTGCTGCCCCAGTTGTCGTCGTTGTCCGCGGCCTTGGGGCTGACCCGCACGTCGGACGCGGTGGCCTTGAAGAGCCGGTCGAAGGTGGTGGTCATGGTGTCGGAGAAGACGAGCGTGCCGCACACGAACGCCACCGACAGGACGACGGCCACCGCGGAGAGCGCCATGCGTCCCTTATGGGAGAAGAAGTTGCGCATGGAGGTCTTGAGGACGGTCATCTCAGGCCACCCGGCCCCGTGCGTCGAAGGACTTCATGCGGTCGAGGACCTGCTCGGAGGTGGGGTCCCACATCTCGTCGACGATGCGGCCGTCGGCGAGGTACAGGACGCGGTCGGCGTAGCCGGCGGCGACCGGGTCGTGGGTGACCATCACGATGGTCTGGCCCAACTCGTCCACGGACCGGCGCAGGAAGCCGAGGACCTCGGCGCCGGCGCGGGAGTCGAGGTTGCCGGTCGGCTCGTCGCCGAAGATGATCTCCGGCCGGGAGGCGAGCGCCCGCGCCACGGCGACGCGCTGCTGCTGGCCGCCGGAGAGCTGGCTCGGGCGGTGCTTGAGCCGCTCGGCCAGGCCCACGGTGCCCACCACGCGATCCAGCCACTCGCGGTCGGGCTTGCGGCCCGCGATGTCCATGGGCAGCGTGATGTTCTCCAGGGCGTTGAGGGTGGGCAGCAGGTTGAACGCCTGGAAGATGAAGCCCACGCGGTCGCGCCGCAGCTGGGTCAGCTTCTTGTCCTTCAGCCCCGTGATCTCGGTCTCGTCGATCCAGATGCGGCCCGCCGTGACCGTGTCGAGGCCGGCGAGGCAGTGCATGAGGGTCGACTTGCCGGAGCCCGAGGGCCCCATGATGGCGGTGAACTGGCCCCGGGCGATGTCCACATCGACATTGTCGAGAGCGAGGACCCGCGTCTCCCCCGAGCCGTACGCCTTGGTCACCTGTCGCGCTCGTGCGGCGACGGCCGTGCGCGCCGCTACAGCCGTAGTCACTGTCGTGTCTCCTTCGTCTGCGGAACCGCTCTGCGGAGCCGCGCTGCGGAACCTGTGCGCGCCGCCCGCGGTGCTGCTGCGGCGCTGCTTCGTCGTATGTATGAGTCTCGTGAGCGGGGGCCGGGAAATCCCTGGTGCCTGGCGCCGTATCGGATGTGGGGATATCCCCACCCCGGTACTGGGGAAAGGCCCCCCGCGGGCGCCCCGTTCTCGCCGTCGACCCGCCTGACCAGGTTAGAAAGAGCGGGGGGCCGATCCCGTCGGCCGCGGGGACGATCCCGCCCCGGCTCTTGTCCGGGGGGTCTCCCTAAGGGATCGGGCGCGATCGCGGGGGCGGTGTCAGGGTCGGGCCGGCCCGCGCGGGGCCCGGAGGCGGGGGCGGAGGCCCGGTGCCGGCGGCCTCGGTGCGGCGGTCAGCGGCTTACCGCCGGGTTCTGCCCGGGCGTACGGGCACCGCGGCCGCGCCCGTACGCGAAGCGGCGGGGGCGGGGCGACCCTGAGGCCGCGGGGGTGCGGCGGGCGCCGGGGCGCGGGCGGCGGGCCGGCGATGCGCAGGAGGCGTACCGCGGCGGCTCCCGCACGGCCCGGTGCCGGCCGGCCCGCTCGTCCTCAGTGCTGGATCAGGCCGCCGACCGGTACGGGGGCGACGTGGCCGGTCGCCGGAAGCGTACGGGCCAGGGCGAGGCCGACGTCGACCAGCGAGGACCGCCGCAGGCGGGCGACATCCGGCATCGGGGTCCAGACCGACTCGGCGATCCCGCCGCCCGGCTCGGGCCGGAGCCGGCCGCCGGTGATGCGAACCCGGTAGAAGACGCCGACGTTCTGATGCTCCGGCCCGCCGGGGACGGTGCGCTCGGCCGCGGGGACCACCCGGGAATCCACACCCAGCAGGCGCTCGACCACCGCGTCGCAGCCGGTCTCCTCGGCGACCTCCCGCACCACCGCGTCGAACGGATCCTCGGCGTGCTCGACCCTGCCGCCCGGAAGGGTCCAGGTGCCCGGGCCCGTCGGCGGCACGTGCCGGGCGAGCAGCACCCGCCCGTCCTCGACACACACGGCGTACGCCGCCAGCCGGAAACTCATCCCGCACCTCCCACCGGAACCTACCCCGGCGCGGCACCTCGTCCGGAACGCGACGAACCCCAGGGTCGGCCACGTGCTGCCTGCCGTGCACCCGTGAGGGATGCGGGTGGTCCGGCTGCACGGCGTGACCGTGCTCACTGCACTCGCCTCATCCCCGGGGTGGCCCGGGTCCCGTCTGCCCCGTGCCCCGGCCCCGCGGCCGGGGGATTCCGGCTGCGGGCGCGGGGTGTCGGTGGGGCGTCGTACGCTGGAGACCCCCGGGGCGCTCGCCGCCTCGGGCTGTTCGCGTTGCCCGCGGCGCGAGCCGCCTGCCCACCCAGCACCCAGCCACCCGGAGCGGATGCCCCCATGAGCCTGCACGGCCTGCTCGACGCCGTCGTCCGCGACCCCGCACTCGCCGAGGCGGTGACCGCCGCGGAAGGCGGCGCGCGGCCGCAGGTCGACCTCGTCGGCCCGCCCGCCGCCCGCCCCTTCGCGCTCGCGGCGCTCGCGGAGCGCACCGGGCGCCCGGTGCTCGCGGTCACCGCCACCGGCCGCGAGGCCGAGGACCTGGCCGCCGCGCTGCGCTCGCTGATGCCGCCGGGGCGCGAGGACGCCGTGGTGGAGTACCCGGCGTGGGAGACCCTGCCGCACGAGCGGCTCTCGCCCCGCTCCGACACCGTCGGCCGCCGCCTCGCCGTGCTCCGCCGGCTGGCGCACCCGGACCCCGAGGACGCGGCCACGGGCCCCGTCTCCGTCGTCGTCGCGCCCGTACGCTCCGTGCTCCAGCCGCAGGTCAAGGGCCTCGGCGACCTCAAGCCCGTGGCGCTGCGCAGCGGGGGGTCCGCCGACCTCGAAGAGACGGTGCAGGCGCTGGGGGCGGCCGCGTACAGCCGGGTGGAGCTGGTGGAGAAGCGCGGCGAGTTCGCGGTGCGCGGCGGCATCCTCGACGTCTTCCCGCCCACGGAGGAGCACCCCCTGCGGGTGGAGTTCTGGGGCGACGACATCGAGGAGATCCGCTACTTCAAGGTCGCCGACCAGCGCTCCCTCGAGGTCGCCGAGCACGGCCTGTGGGCGCCGCCCTGCCGCGAGCTGCTGCTGACCGGCTCCGTCCGGGCCCGGGCCGCCGACCTCGCCGTACGGCACCCGCAGCTCGGCGAGATGCTGGGCAAGATCGCCGAGGGCATCGCGGTGGAGGGCATGGAGTCCCTGGCGCCGGTCCTCGTCGACGACATGGAGCTGCTGCTCGACGTGCTGCCGGCCGGCAGCATGGCGGTGTCCTGCGACCCCGAGCGGGTGCGGACCCGCGCCGCGGACCTGGTCGCCACGTCGCAGGAGTTCCTCCAGGCGTCGTGGGCCGCCTCCGCGGGGGGCGGGGAGGCGCCGATCGACCTGGAGCTGCTGGGCCGGGCGTCGCTGTGGGGCATCGCCGACGTCCGCGACCACGCGCGCGAGCTGGGCATGATGTGGTGGTCGGTCAGCCCGTTCTCCGCGGACGCCGAGCTCGAGGACGAGTCCCCTGGGCCCTGGGGGCCCGGGGAGACCCCATCCCTGGAGCTGGGGCTGCACGCCCCGGAGGTGTACCGCGGGGACACCGCCCGCGCGCTCGCCGACACCAAGGGCTGGCTCGCCGACGGCTGGCGCGTGGTCTACCTCACCGAGGGCCACGGGCCCGCGCAGCGCACCGTCGAGGTGCTCGGCGGCGAGGGCATCGCCGCCCGCCTCGACGCGGACCTCGGCCCGGACGCGCTCGCGCCGTCCGTCGTGCACGTCTCGTGCGGCGAGCTGGACCACGGCTTCGTCGCCCCGGACCTCAGACTCGCGGTGCTCACCGAGACCGACCTGTCCGGGCAGAAGGCCGCGGGCCGCGACGGCGCGCGGATGCCCGCGCGGCGACGCAAGCAGATCGACCCGCTGACGCTCCAGGCCGGCGACTACATCGTGCACGAGCAGCACGGCGTCGGGCGCTACCTGGAGATGGTGCAGCGCACGGTCCAGGGCGCCACCCGCGAGTACCTGCTCGTGGAGTACGCCCCGGCCAAGCGCGGCCAGCCCGGCGACCGGCTGTACATCCCCACCGACCAGCTCGACCAGGTCACCAAGTACGTCGGCGGCGAGGCGCCCACGCTGCACCGCCTCGGCGGCTCCGACTGGGCCAAGACCAAGTCCCGCGCGAAGAAGGCCGTCAAGGAGATCGCCGCCGACCTCATCAAGCTGTACTCGGCGCGCATGGCCGCCCCCGGCCACGCCTTCGGCGGCGACACCCCCTGGCAGCGCGAGCTGGAGGACGCCTTCCCGTACGTGGAGACGCCCGACCAGCTGTCCACCATCACCGAGGTGAAGGAGGACATGGAGAAGCCCGTGCCCATGGACCGCCTCGTCTGCGGCGACGTCGGGTACGGCAAGACGGAGATCGCGGTGCGGGCGGCGTTCAAGGCGGTGCAGGACGGCAAGCAGGTCGCCGTCCTCGTACCGACGACGCTGCTGGTGCAGCAGCACATGGGCACGTTCTCCGAGCGGTACGGGCAGTTCCCCGTGGTGGTGCGGGCGCTGTCCCGGTTCCAGACGGACACCGAGGCCAAGGCGGTGCTCGACGGGCTGCGCGAGGGCTCGGTCGACGTCGTCATCGGCACGCACCGGCTGTTCTCGTCCGACACCCGGTTCAAGGACCTGGGCCTGGTCATCGTCGACGAGGAGCAGCGCTTCGGCGTGGAGCACAAGGAGCAGCTGAAGAAGCTGCGCGCCAACGTCGACGTGCTGACGATGTCCGCCACGCCCATCCCGCGCACGCTGGAGATGGCCGTCACCGGCATCCGCGAGATGTCGACGATCACCACCCCGCCGGAGGAGCGGCACCCGGTGCTGACCTTCGTCGGCCCGTACGAGGAGAAGCAGATCGGCGCCGCCATCCGCCGCGAACTGCTGCGCGAGGGCCAGGTCTTCTACATCCACAACCGGGTGGAGTCCATCGACCGCGCCGCCTCCCGGCTGCGGCAGGCGGTGCCGGAGGCGCGGATCGCGACGGCCCACGGGCAGATGTCGGAGTCGGCGCTGGAGCAGGTGGTGGTCGACTTCTGGGAGAAGAAGTTCGACGTGCTGGTCTCCACGACGATCGTGGAGAACGGCATCGACATCTCCAACGCCAACACCCTCATCGTCGAGCGCGGCGACACCTTCGGCCTCTCGCAGCTGCACCAGTTGCGCGGCCGCGTCGGCCGCGGCCGCGAGCGGGGCTACGCGTACTTCCTGTACCCGCCGGAGAAGCCGCTGACGGAGACCGCGCACGAACGCCTCGCCACCATCGCGCAGCACACGGAGATGGGCGCCGGCATGTACGTGGCGATGAAGGACCTGGAGATCCGCGGCGCGGGCAACCTGCTGGGCGGCGAGCAGTCGGGGCACATCGCGGGCGTCGGCTTCGACCTGTACGTCCGGATGGTCGGCGAGGCCGTCGCCGACTACCGCGCGACGCTGGAGGGCGGCGCGGAGGAGGCGCCGCCGCCGGAGGTGAAGATCGAGCTGCCGGTCGACGCCCACGTCCCGCACGACTACGCCCCGGGCGAGCGGCTGCGCCTCGCGGCGTACCGCGCGATCGCCTCCGTCACGACGGAGGACGACATCCGCGCGGTACGCGAGGAACTCACCGACCGCTACGGCCCGCTCCCGGAGCCGGTCGAGAACCTCCTGCTGGTCGCGGGCCTGCGCATGCTGGCCCGCTCCTGCGGCGTCACGGACATCACGCTGCAGGGCACCCGCATCCGCTTCAGCCCGGTGACCCTGCGGGAGTCGCAGGAACTGCGGCTGAAGCGGCTGTACCCGGGCGCGGTGGTGAAGCCGGCGCTGAACCAGATCCTGGTGGACCGCCCGAAGCCGAAGCAGCTGGGCGCCCAGCCGCTGAAGGGCCGCGACCTGCTGGCATGGGTGGGAGAACTGCTGACGACGATCCTGGACTCGTAGGAACCGGAGCCGCGGCGGACGCGGGCCTCACCCCTGCAGGGGATTGCGCACCCGGACACCGGGGAACCGGCTGAAGTCCCGGTCGGCCGACCAGAGTTCGCGTACGCCGTGCATCCGGCACAGGGCGGCGACCCGCCCGTCGTGGACCATCGGCCCGGCGACCTTGCCCTGCTCCAGCGCCTCGCGGAGCACCGGCCAGTACCCGCTGCCCTCGGCGAGGAGGACGGCGGTGGGGGACTGCAGCCAGGCGTCGATCTGGGCCAGGGCCTGCTCGGTGGTGCTCGGCGGCTGGTAGACGCGCGGGTGGGTGGCGACGGAGAAGAACTCGTGCAGACACGGCCACGGCAGCGCCCACGGGGCCGACCCCTCGGCGAGTCCCCGGACGGCGGACGCGGCGGCGTCGTGGAACAGGCTGTCCGCGCGGTGGGCGTAGACCAGCACGTTGGTGTCGAGGGCGATCACGCCCGGTCCCCGTAGGCGAGGTCGCGGATCTCGTCCCAGCTGGCACCGCGCATGTCGCGCTGCAGCCCGTCGCCCGTCACGCTCGCGTCCCGCAAGGTGAAGGCGGCACGGTCGGCCTCTTCGTCCAGGACGGCGCGGAGGCCCTGCTCGATGAGGGCTTTGAGCGTGGTCCCCTTGCTCCGGGCGGTCCGGCGCGCCTCGGTCAGCAGCGCGTCGGAGATGTCGACGGTGGTCTTCATATGGCTCACCATACCCATGGACCCATATTCCCATACTCGATTGCACTCCGTGTCGGAACGTCACTCCGCGTGCAGGTGTGCGAATCTGCGGGCCTGCGGGCCGGGGGTGTACGGGCTGCCGGGCTACGGGGCTTCGACTGTGGAGATGCGGTACTTGTGGACCTCGGCGTCGAGGATCCGGGAAGTTTGGCTGTCGTCCGGGCCCGAGCCGCGGAAGCGGAGGAGGTCCTCGTCGCTCTCCCACCGCTCGTAGACGTTGATCCGGTCCGGCTCGGCCAGGTCGGCGGAGAGTGCGAAGTCCAGGCAGCCGGCGGCCGCGCGCGCCTGCGCGACGATGTCCGTGCAGCCGGCCAGGTAGTCGGCCCGTCCCGCGGGGTCCACCCGCAGCATCCCGGCGATGATGATCACGGTGCTCCTCTTCGTTTCCGCTGTACGCAAGAAGAGACCACGCCCGTACCCCGGACTCATCGCGCCGCGGAGTTGAACATCAGGTGCGTGAACGAGCGGAAGACCTCCGCCGGGTCGTCGTGCCCGGCGAGGGAGGCGTCGAGGCTGCCGCTCAGGGCCAGGGTCGCGAAGCCGTGGGCCGCCGACCACGCGGCCAGCCGGGCGCGCTCCGGGTCGGGGCCGCGGTCGGAGTCGGGGAGGGCCGCGATGGCGGCGCGCAGGGTGCGGTCCACGCGGTCGCGGGCCGCGGCCAGGTCCGGGGCGTCCGGGTGCAGCAGATGGGGCTGGTACATCACCTGGAAGTGCGCCGGGTGCGCGAGCGCGAAGCGTACGTACCGCACGCCGAGGTCCTCCAGGTCCGCCGCCGCCTCCAGCGACTCCGCGAGCAGCGCGTTGCCCTCCGCCGCGACCGCGGTCAGCAGTCCGGCGCGGTCCTTGAAGTGGTGCGCGGGCGCCGCGTGGGAGACGCCCGCGCGCCGGGCCAGGTCGCGGAGGCTGACGGCGCCGGGGCCCTGGGCGGCGATGACGTCGAGGGCGGCGTCGAGGACGGCGCGGCGCAGGTTGCCGTGGTGGTAGGGGCGGTCGTCGTCGGTCATGGGCCCATCCTGCTGGAGGGATCTAGCCATTGACAAGTTGGCGGCGCGCGAGGCAATCTAGTCAATGTAAAGATCGATCTAGGTGAATGAGCACAGAGTGAGGACACGATGTCGGAAGACCTGACCCCGCAGCGCGTACGGCAGCTCTGGCACCTGCTGGAGCCCCTGCACGCCGTCCTCTACTACGCGCCGGAAGCCCACGACGAAGCCGCCGCCCTCGGCTACGGCACCGAGAGCCGCTGGCCCTCCTACTTCGCCTGGCGCGCCGCACCCCTCGGTCCGGTCGGCGACGCGGTCGTCACCGCGGCGTTCTACAGCTTCAACCCCGCCATGACCGCCCGCTACGTCCCCGCTGCCTGGGACGTCGCCGACCCGGCGAAGGTGCTCGCCGCCCGCGAACGCGCCGTCGACCGCGCGTACCGGTCGATCTTCGGCGTCGACCCCCGCGACCCCGACGGCCTCGGCGCCCCCGCACTCGCCGAAGCCGCCCGCCTCGCCCGCCGCGCCGCCGAGGCCGCCCGCACCGCCGGCCGCCCCCTCGCCGCCGCCAACGCCGCACTGCCCTGGCCGGAGCCGCCGCACCTCCAGCTCTGGCACGCCGCGACGATCCTCCGCGAGCACCGCGGCGACGGCCACCTCGCGGCGCTGCTGACCGCGGACCTGGACGCCGCCGAGTCGCTGGTGTCCTTCGCGGCGGTGGGTGCCGCGGCCGAGGAGACCTTCGCCGGCCGCGGCTGGGGCGACGCCGAGTGGACCGCGGCCCGCTCCCGGCTCGCCGCCCGCGGGCTGGTGACGGCGGCCGGTACGGCCACCGACGCCGGCCGTGCGCTGCGGGCGGAGGTGGAGCGCCGTACGGACGAGCTGGCGACGGACCCGTGGCGCGCCATCGGCGCGGACGGCGCGGAGCGGCTGGCGGACCTGCTGGGCGGGCCGTGGGTGAAGGTGCTGGGGTCGGGGATGCTCCCGGCGGAGAACACGTTGGGCATCGGCAAGGTGTGAAAGGCGTGAGGGGAAGAGCGGGGTGCGCGAGGGAGCGCACCCCGGCGCAATCCGCGCGCTCTGTTGCCCAACGCCTCGTTACACTCCGCCGCATGGAGGAGATCCGCGTCACCAGCCTCGCCGAACGCCCCGAACTGCGCTCCCGGCTCTGGGACATGGCGGACTCCTGGCCGGAGTTCATGACCCACGACCACGTCGCGAACGCGCTGCACGAGCGGATCGCCGAGGCCTTCCCCGAGCACGTGCACGTCGGTACCGACGAGTCCGGCGCGGTGGTCGCCCGGGCGTTCGCCGTACCGTTCGCGCTGCGCGGCGCGGGGCGCGACGGCACGCTGCCGGGGCGCGGGTGGGACCAGGTCCTGGTGTGGGCCTTCGGCGACCGCCGGGACGGGGTGGAGCCGGACACCGTCAGCGCCATCGAGATCGCCGTCGACGCGGGGCGGCAGGGCCGCGGGCTGTCCGCCGTCATGCTCGGGGCGATGCGCTCCGCCGCCGCGGACCGCGGCTTCGCCGAGGTCGTCGCCCCCGTCCGGCCCAGCGCCAAGCACCACGAGCCGCACACCCCGATGCACGAGTACGCCACCCGCACCCGCGAGGACGGCCTCCCGCACGACCCCTGGCTCCGCGTGCACGTCCGCGCCGGCGCCACCCTGGCCGCCCCCGACCCGGTGGCCCCGGCGTCGATGGTCATCGGCGCCCCGCTCGCCCAGTGGCGGACCTGGACCGGCCTCCCCTTCGACAAGGAGGGCTGGACGACGGTCCCGGGCGCCCTGACCCCGGTCCGCTGCGAACCGGACCACGACTGGGCGGTCTACGTGGAACCCAACGTCTGGCTCCGCCACCACCTGCGCTGACCCGGCCACTCACCGGTCTCGACGGATCCGGTGTGCCACACCCGATCAGGTCCCGAGCGGCGCCGCCGCCCCGTGCCGGGACCCGGTGGGTGTCAGCGGCCCGTCGCGCCGTCGATCTGTTCTCTGAGGATGTCCGCGTGGCCCGCGTGGCGGCCCGTTTCCTCGATCATGTGCGTCAGCGCCCACCGCACGCTCGGCGCCTTGCCGCCCGGTCGCGGTACCTGCGCACCCAGGTCCGCGCAGTCGTCGAGGACCCGGTTGGCGACCTCGACCGCCTCGCGGTAGCCCGCGACGACCTCCGCCACGGTCGCCTCCGCCGGGGCCTCGAACGTCCCGGGCCAGTCGGTGACCCGTTCGCCGAGGAACGTCGCGCGTTCGACGTACGTGAGGTGGTGCAGCAGGCCCAGCAGGTTCGTACCCGACGGGACTCCGGCCGTGCGCACCTGCGGTTCCGGCGCGTCCTCGACCTTCGCGGCGATCGACGCCCGCAGGTAGTCGAGGAACCCCCGCAGCGTCTCGGCCTCCGTGCCTCCGGTACGCGGCGGCGGGGTGTCCCTGCGGCGGGGTGCGGTGCTGGCCATGGCGGGTGCCTTTCGACGGCGGTGTCCGGTCCGCGGCCAGTGTCGGCAACACGGCCCCGTACCGCGAGAAACCTTGCCGTTCCGGCAACGGGCCCCCGCGCCGGTACCCGATCGGCCCAGGCCGCGGCGGTAGGGTCCGTCGCATGCCGGATGCCCCGCCCCGCCCCGAGCCGTTCGCACCGCGGACCGACCCCGCGGCGCTGGCGGACCTCCGCGCGCGGCTGCACGCGACCCGCTGGCCGGACGCGCCCGAGGACGCCGGGTGGTCGATGGGAACCGACCTCGGCTACCTCCGCGAACTCGTCGGCTACTGGGCCGACGGGTTCGACTGGCCGGCGCGGGAGGCGGCGCTCAACCTGCTGCCCCGCTTCCGCGTCCGTCTCGGCGGCCTCGGGATCCACTACGTCCACGCCCGGGCCGTCCCGCCCCGGGACCCCTCCGCCGCGCCGGCCTTGCCGCTGGTCCTCGGCCACGGCTGGCCCGACTCGTTCTGGCGCTACGCGAAGGTCGTCCCGCTCCTGACCGATCCCGGCGCGCACGGCGCCGACCCCGCCGACGCGTTCGACGTGGTCGTACCCGACATGCCGGGCTACGGCTACTCCGACCGCCCCGCGGGCCCGCCCCTCGACTCCATCGCCGTCGCCGGTCTGTGGGCCGAACTCATGCACGTCCTCGGCTACCCGAGGTTCGGGGCGGCGGGCGGGGACATCGGCAGCCACGTGAGCCGCTACCTCGCGCTCGACCACCCGGACCGGGTCGTGGCCGTGCACCGCACGGACGCGGGCGTGCCCGTCCTGCCCGGCGACCCGGCGGACCTCGCGCCCGAGGAGCGCGCGTGGTTCGAGGCCGTCGCGGCCTGGGGCGCGAGCGAGGGCGCGTACGCCGCCATGCACCGTACGAAGCCGCAGACCGCCGCCTTCGGGCTCACCGACTCACCGGTCGGGCTCGCCGCGTGGATCGTCGAGAAGCTCCGGGCGTGGAGTGACTGCGACGGCGACGTCGAGCGCTCGTACACCAAGGACGAGATCCTCACCAACGTCACGCTCTACTGGCTGACGGGAACGATCGGTTCGTCGATGCGCATGTACCGCGCGAACGGCGCGATCCCGCCCGCGCAGCTCGCCCGCCGGGTCGAGGTGCCGTCCGGCTTCTCGCTCTTCCCCGGCGACATCGCCCGCCCGCCGCGGGCGTGGCTGGAGCGCACCGCGAACGTCGTGCGGATCACCGAGCCCGCGCACGGCGGGCACTTCGCGCCGTTCGAGGAGCCGCAGCTGTACGCGGAGGAGCTACGCGCCTTCTTCCGCCCCTACCGCGCGGCCGGCTGAGACCGTGCCCCCGGGCCTCCCGGAGCGGGCCGCCCCCACCCGCTCCTCGCGCAGGTCCAACTCCGCGCAGACCGTTCGTGAGGTCCAAGCGCTGCGAGAACACGCGGGGTTGAGCCGGGAGCAGTTCGGGGACAGGGCGGGGCACGCCTGGGCCGACTTCGTCGCCTTCGCTCGGGGGGTCTGACCCCCCGTCCGCTTGGCCCCCGTGGCGTACGGGGCGGTGTGAACGGGAAGTTGCCGTGCAACTGAGGCCGCGCGTCGCACGTCTCATTCACGGGGGAATCATGCTGCACATCGAGTTCACTTCTGCCGACCTCAACCGGCTGCGGTCGGCCGGGGACGTCAGCCCCATGTGGGAAGTCGTCCTCAGCCTGCAGGCGTTGCAGACCGCGCACGCCGCGCTCGCGCTCGACCCCTGGCGGCGGCGGGTGCGGGGTGAGGTGTCCGGGGCCGGGCTAGGGGAGACCGTCGGGTCGTTGCAGCGCCTCTGTCCCGAGGCCGCGTATTTTCCCGACTTCCTCACCCCCAGCGACGGGGGCGGGCGGACGCTGGACGCCGAGTTGGAGCAGGTGCTGCGGACGCCGAAGGCCCGGTTGCGCAAGGAGATCGGGCTGCTCTGCGCCGACGGCCGGCCGCCCCGGGGGGCCCGGGGGCTGGCCGACGGGGAGCCCGGTGCGCTGCGGCGGCTCGGGGATGCGGTGCGGCGGTACTACGCGGTGGCCGTGGCGCCGTACCGCGAGGCGATCAGGTCCGCTGCCGCCGCCGACCGGCCCGTGCGGGCCGAGGCCGCCTTGCGGGAAGGGGCGGAGGGGCTGCTCGCCAGCTACGCGCCGGAGGTGACCTGGCGCGGTGACCGGCTGGAGTGTGCGTACCCGGTGAGCAGGGGTTTCTCTCTCGACGGGCGGCCGCTGACGCTGATCCCGTCCTTCTTCTGCACCCGTACGCCCGTCGCTCTCGCCGACCCCGAACTGCCCCCCGTGCTCGTCCATCCGCTGACCCCCGCGCCCGGCTGGCTGCCCGGTCCCGGTCCCGATCCCGCTTCGCGCGCCGGCGACTCCCTCGTCCGGCTCATCGGCCTCACCCGCGCCCGCGTCCTGGAACTCCTCGACCGCCCCATGTCGACGGGGCGGATCGCCGACGCCCTGTACGTCGCGCCCGCCAGTGCCAGCCGGCACGCCGCCGTTCTTCGTGAGGCCGGGCTCGTGCGGTCCGAGCGGCGCGGCCACTGCGTGCTGCACCGGCGTACGGACCTGGGGGAGGCCCTGCTCAACGGCGGGTGACGCCTTCCGCTGCCGGCTCCGCACCGTTCAGTACCGAGTCGAGCAGGCCCGGGAACCGTTCGTCGAGGTCGTCCCGGCGCAGCCGGACCAGCCGTGTCCGGCCCTGCACCGTCGTCCAGGTCACGCCCGCTTCGCGCAGCACGCGGTAGTGGTGCGACATCGTCGTCTGGTGGACGTCGAGATCGCCGCCGATGGCGTTGCAGCTCTCCTCGCCCGTCCCGGCGAGCCGCAGTACGACCTCCAGCCGCACCGGGTCGGCGAGCGCGCGCAGCACGTCCACCATCCGGATCGACTCGGCCGCGGGCTGGGACACCTCGCGCATCGTTCTCCCCTCGGGCATCTGCCCGCAGCCTACCCATTCATTGATACATGGACAACCATCCATGCATTGCCTACAGTGCCGTTCCGTGACCAGACAGCTCCTCCCCCTCGCCCTCGCGACCTTCGCCGTCGGCACCGACAGCTACGTCATCGCCGGCCTCCTCCCCGCCATCGCCGCCGACCTCGGGGTCTCCACGGCCGCGGCCGGTCAGCTCGTCACCGTCTTCGCCCTGACGATGGCCGTCTCCGCCCCGGTCGTCGGCGGGCTCACCGGCGGCCTCGACCGGCGGACGACGCTGCTGATCGCCCTCGGCGTCTTCGTCGTCGGCAACGCCGCCACCGCCCTGGCCACCGGCTACGGGACCGCCATGGCCGCCCGCGTCGTCACCGCCGCGGGCGCCGGTGTCATCAACTCCGCCGCCTCCAGCACCGCCGCCGCGATCGTGCCGCCCGAACGCCGCGGCCGGGCGCTGGCGTTCGTGCTCGGCGGGCTGACGCTGGCGACCGCGCTGGGGCTGCCGCTCGGCACGCTCATCGGCAGTGCCGACTGGCGCGTCACGCTCTGGGCCGTCGCCGGGACCGGGCTGGTGGCGGCCATCGGCGTCGCCGTCGGGCTGCCCGCCGTACGGCTGCCGGCCGCCTCGCTCCGCGACCGGCTGCGCCCGCTCGCCCAGGGCGGCCGGGTGCCCGCGCTGCTGGCCGTCACGACGCTGGCCTTCCTGGGCGCGTACACGCTCTACACCTACGTCGCCCCCGCGCTCCGCGACGCCACGGGCGGCGACGAGTCGCTGCTGACCCTGGTCCTGTTCGTCTGGGGCGCCGGCGTGCTGGCCGGGAACACCGCCGCCGGGCGGCTCGTCGACCGCCGCGACCCCGCCCGCGTCCTCACCGGCCCGCTCGCGCTCGCCGTCCTGGCCCTCGCACTGACCCCGCTGGCGGCCCGCGCCCTCATACCGGCGCTGGTCTGGGCGGCCGTCTGGGGCGTGGCGGTGGGCTTCGTCGTCGTGCCGCAGCAGCACCGCCTCGTCGCCCTCGGCCCGGCCGCCGCACCGGTACTGCTCGGGCTCAACTCCTCCGCCCTGTACGCCGGGATGGCGCTCGGCGGCGGGCTCGGCGGGCTGGCGCAGGAGTGGTTCGGGCTGAGCCCTGCGGGGCTGGGACCGGTGGCCGCGGGGGTCACCGGAGTGGCGCTGCTGTGGCACCTCGGTACGTCCCGGGCGTCAAGGGCCGGGGAGCCGCGACGGGTTGTACAACGTTGAAATCTCCGCTACAAACCTCCTGACACCCTCCTGCGCACCACACCCCCACAGGCACCGCACGGAAGGTACGCACTGTGACCCACGCCGTACGCAGACCCCGCCGCCGGCGCCCCTGGCCGGCCCTGGCCGCGACGCTGCTCGCCGTCGCCGTGGTGGCCGGCCTCGGCCCGGCAGCCGCCGACGAAGCCCCCGCGAACGCCCCCGCCGCAGCCGCTCCCGCCGACCCCGCAGCCGACCCCGCAGCCGCCCCCGCCGACCAACCCCGCGCCGCCGCCGGCCAGTTCCGCAACCCCGTCAACACCGGCGCCGACCCCACCCTCGTCACCCACGAGGGCAACTACTACGTCGCCACCACCCAGGGCGACGCCATCCGCATGTGGAAGTCCCCCTCCGTCGCGACCCTCCTCACCGCCTCCCCGCACGAGGTCTGGCGCGACAGCGACCCCTCCCGCAACCAGCAGATCTGGGCCCCCGGCCTCCTCAAGGACGGCGACCGCTGGTACCTCTACTACACCGCCAGCGACGGCAACGACGCCGCCCACCGCATGTACGTGCTGGAGTCCGAGGGCAGCGACCCGCTCGGCCCGTACCACTTCAAGGCCAAGGTCGCCGACTCCGGCAACGACCGCTGGGCCATCGACGGCGAGCCCTTCCGGCACGACGGCAAGCTGTACTTCGCCTGGAGCGGCCAGCGCGACGACGGCGTCGGCAACCAGCTCTTCGTGGCCCCCATGTCCAACCCCTGGACCCTCTCCGGCGGCCGCGTCCACCTCCCCGCGGACGGCAACTGCCCCGAGGTGCGCGAAGGCCCCACCCCGCTCCACAACGCCGCCGGCCGGCTCTACCTCACGTACTCCGCCTGCGACACCGGAAAGCCCGACTACGCGGTCTGGGCCAAGTCCCTGGCCCCCGGCGCCGATCCGCTCGACCCCGCCGCCTGGCGGCAGGAGCCCGGCCCTATGTTCTCGCGCAACGACGCCGCCGGCGTCTACGGCCCCGGGCACCACTTCTTCTTCAAGTCCCCGGACGGCAGCGAGGACTGGATCGCGTACCACGCGAAGAACACGACGACGTACACCTACAGCTGGCGCACCACGCGGGTGCAGAAGATCGGCTGGACCGCCGACGGCCGCCCCGACCTCGGCACCCCCGTGGCCGCCGGCGCGACCATCGACCTGCCCGCGGGCGACCCGGGCCCCGGCACCACGGCCCTCAACGACACCGACCCGCAGGTGACGTACACCGGCAACTGGAACTCCGGCAGCGGCTGCGCCGTGCAGTGCTTCTGGGGCAACGACCACTGGAGCGCGGTGGCCGGCGCCACGGCGACGTTCCGCTTCACCGGGACGCGGCTGGCGCTGCTGTCGGTCAAGGACACCGGCAACGGCATCGCCGCGATCTCCGTCGACGGCGGCCCGGAGCAGCGGGTCGACTACTACGGCAGCCCGCGCGTCGGCGAGCAGCTCCAGTGGGTGAGCCCGGAGCTGCCGCGCGGCGAGCACACGGTACGGATCCGGGTGACCGGCGAGAAGAACCCCGACTCGGGTGCGGCGTTCGTGTCCGTCGACCGGGCGGAGGTCTACCCGTAGGCGGCCGGCAGGCGGTGTCCTGACCGGCGAGGGGGAGCAGTTGCCCGGTGGCCGTTCATCTCGTCCAGCGCGGGCAGAACTCCACGTGCAACTGCTCCCACTCGCTCATGTGCAGCGGGTCCAGGCCCCAGTCGTAGAGGGGGCGGCACACGTGGTAGTTGCATGCGCCGGGGATGTAGAGCGAAGTGGCCGCTCTCGGCGGCCCGTACTTCGTGACGGCGAAGATCTCCTTGGCCCCCTCCCGGAACGCCGCGGCCCCGCCGGTCAGCAGCAGCGTCTCCGCGTAGACGTCCTTCCGGAGGAGGAACTCGTCCGCCTGCTTCGGGTCGTCCGGCACGACGTAGTCGGCGTCGAGGTCGGGAAGGTCCCGCTCCGGTACACCGGCGGTGTGCAGTTCCCGGGCGGCGTTCGCCGCGCGCAGGCACGCCCGGATCCGCTTCCACCGCGAGGGGCGCAACGGCGCCGTGCGGGGGGCCAGCAGGAGGTCGAGCGGCCGCTCGCCGTCGACGCCGATGCCCGGTACGGGCGGGGTGGCGCGCATCGGCAGGTAGACCAGCGAACGCGGGGAGCGCGCCGCGAGCAGCCACAGGGTGCCGATGCGCCGGCCGTCCGTCCGGTCCACGTACATCTCGTAATGGCTGCCGGCCTTGTAGAGCGCGCCGTTCCGCAGCGGCCCGGCCGGCCGGATCACGCGGTACTCCGTGCCGGCCAGCCGCACCTTCTGCACGACGATCCTCACCCGCAGACTGTCCCGGGTGAGCGCGGCCCGTGAGGCGGCCAAGTTGCCTTCTCCAGCGTGTCGGTGTCGGGATCGGCAGCCAGGGTATTCCGACCTGGACACCGTTAGCATGCGGAGCCGGGTCCGGCCGGTTCCCGGCTCCGACGCGAAGTGCGAGTGCCGTGATACGAATACGCCGCCTGCTGCCGCTGCTCCTCGCCGCCTCCACGGCGGCCGTGACGCTGACCGGCTGCGACGCCGCGACGGACACGCCCCCGGCGGACAAGCCCCCCGCCGGCAGCGCCCCCGGCCGCGCCGCCTCCCCCCTCGACAACCCCGACGGCACCGCCCCCGGCCTCGCGCCCCTCACCACCGCCGCCGACCGCGAGGCCGCCCGGCGCCTCATCGGCGACCTCGCCACCGGGGGCCCCGGGTCCGGCTCCGGCTCCGGTTACGACCGCGACGAGTTCGGCTCCGCCTGGCTGGACAGCGCGACCGGCGTCCCACTTGCCGGGAACGGCTGCGACACCCGCAACGACCTGCTGCGCAGGGACGGCCAGGACGTACGGCTGCGGAGCGGCGACGACTGCGTGGTCGAGACGATGGAGCTGGCCGACCCGTACGCCGGGCGGGACATAGAGTTCGAGCGCGGGCCGTCGTCCTCGATGGCGGTGCAGATAGACCACGTGGTGCCGCTGTCGTACGCCTGGCAGATGGGCGCCGCGGCGTGGGCGGAGGACAAGCGCCGCCAGTTGGCCAACGACCCGCTGAACCTGCTCGCGGTCGACGGCCCGGCGAACTCCTCGAAGGGCGACTCGGGCCCGGGGGAGTGGCTGCCGCCGGACGAGGAGATCCGCTGCGCGTACGGCGTGCGGTTCGCGCAGGTCGCGCTCAAGTACGAACTGCCGGTGACGACGGCGGACAAGGAAGCGCTGCGGAGCCAGTGCGCGGCGTGACGCCCGATGTGCGGGCGGGCCCGGACGACGCGGACCGGGCCGGGCCGCGGCACGGCGTACGCTCGGCGCCGTGACCGACCGGATACAGCAGATCGTCGCGGCCCTGCCGGGCCTGGGCGACGTCCGCGCCGTGTGGGCGGAGGCCGACGAACGGGTCGCCCGGGGGGACGCCCGCTTCGCGGGAGACCTCGGGGTCGCCCTCGCCGAGGCGTTCGGACCCGGGGCGTTCGCACCCGGGGCGCACGCGACCGGGACAGACGGGACCGTGGCAGACAGGACCGTGGCGCACGGGACGCGGCCGTACGGGACCGGCGGCGGCGTGTGGCAGTACCGCGGCGTCTTCGACCACCTGCTGCGGCTGCTGGCGACGACCCCCGGCCCCGGGCACTGCGCCCAAGCGGTGCGGCTGGTCACCGCGGCGCACACCGGCCCCGCGCTGGAGCGCCACGCGGCCTCGCTGCTGGCCGGCTGCCGGCCGGCGGCGGAGCTGGCCGCGGTCTTCACGGCCGACGCCCCCGAGGAGCTACGGGCCTGCCTGCTGCACGAACTCGTCCTCAGGGGCGTCGCCGTCACCGCGACGCCGGGGATCGCGGAGTGGGCGGCGGCGTCGCCGTACCTGAACCGGCATCCGCTGGGCCGGCTGCCGCTGACACTGTCCGCCGTCGAAGGACGGCCGGCTCTGCCCGCCCACGGGCGGAGCGGCAGCAGCCGGGCGCTGCCGTACGGCGCGCTGGGGCCCGGCACGGTGGTGGGCCCGGCGGCGCCCGGCGCGGCGGGGCGCGTACCGGCGGCCGAGGAGACGACGACGGACGCGCGCGCTGGGCGCATCGCCGCGGCCGTGGCGGGCTGGACCGAGGAGTCCCACGCGCGCGTCGAGGCCCGGGTGTTCGACCTCGCGGCGCCGGCGGCGCCCCGCGCCGTACCGGAGACGCTGCTGTCGCTGGGCCTCGACTGCCTGCGGGAAGCGCCGGCGGGCGATCCCTTCGCCGCCGTCGCCTGCTCGCCGGCCGACGCGTGGGGGATGCTCTTCGTCGCCGCGTCCACGGGCGGGGCGTACGGCGCAGGCCGCGGCGGCGCGTACGGGCGGCTCGCGGCGTGGGAGTCGCTCGCCGGCCTGGCCGGGGCCGCGGAGGGCGCGGGCGCCGGCGAGGTGGAGGCGTGCGCGGGCGCGTGCGAGTGGTACGGCTTCGTCGCCGACACGGGCTGGTTCGAGCTGGTGGCCTGGGACCTCGCGCTGGCCGCGGTCGGCGCGGACCGCCGCCGGCTGGCGGTGCTGGCGGCGACCGACACGGACTGAGCACACCGTGCGGGTGGACCGGGGGAGCACGTCCGCCACCGCGCACGTTTCCACGCCGGGCACCGAGAATTCACCCGCCCGCCTCCTGCGCGGCAACCGTTTAAACGATTGCCCTTCTAGCCTTGCTCAGTGCCCAAACTGTCAGTCATCGTGCCCTTTCACAACGTGCAGGAATTCGCCCAGGACACCCTGCGCAGCCTGGCCCGCAACGCCCGCGCCGACCGCGAGTTCATCCTCGTCGACGACTGCTCGACGGACGCCACCCCGCAGATCGTCGACCGCGCCGCGGGGACGCTGCCGGGCGCGCGCGTGGTCCGGCACGAGACCAACCAGGGCATCGCCCGCGCCCGCAACAGCGGCATCGACGCGGCCAGAGGCGACTATCTGACGTTCCTCGACGGCGACGACTGGTACGCGCCCGGCTATCTGGACGACCTCGTCGCCGCCATGGACCGGTACGGCACCGACTTCGTCCGCACCGACCACGTGCAGTCCACCGGCCGCGAGCGCATCGTGCGCCGCGCGCCCGCCAGGCGCCGCGACACGATACTCGCGGCCCGCGACGGCATCGGTCAGGCCAATCAGGAAACGATGGTCGACTACCCCTTCGTCTGGGCCGGCATATACCACCGCCGTCTGTTCGAGGACGGCGCCGGGCGCTTCGCCGCCGAACTGCGCACCGCCGAGGACCGGCTGTGGACGTGGATGCTGCACCTGACCGCCGAGACCTTCGCGGTCACCGGCCTGATCGGCGTCTTCTACCGGCGCGGCGTCAAGACCTCCCTCACGCAGATCAGCGACGACCGCCAGCTGGACTTCATCCCCGCGCACGACGCGATGCTCGCCGCCGTCCGCGCCGACCCGGACGCCGACCGCTTCCTGCCCAAGGCCGTACGCACCTACTGCGCCCTCATCGCCTTCCACCGCGGCAACTCCGAGCGCCTCGAACCCGGCCTCGCCAGACGCCTGGAGCGCGCCTCCGCCGAGGCGCTGCGGCGCATGCCGCAGGACGTGCTGGAGGAGACGCTGCGCGGCATGGACGAGCAGCGCGGCCGCATGCTGCGGCAACTGCGCGCGTCGGGGCGGGGGAAGCCCGCGAGCACGGCGCAGCAGGGGAAGCAGGACCGTACGGGAAAGCCGGAAAGGGTCGCCTGAGCCGTGCACGAGCACCGCACCCAGATCTTCGAGGTCTCCACGCTGTACGGGGCGGCGACGCTCGCCGCCGCGCTGGACGCCGGGCAGTTCGGGCCGCGCTCCGCGGCCCGGCGCATCCTGCTCGTCGCCAACAACGCGGCCGTACCCGAGACCGCCGTCCAACTGCCCGAGATGCACGGCTGGACGCCGGTCTCCGCCCGCTTCGACGAGGTGCTGGACTACAACCGCGAGATCCGCCCGCACCACCCCGCCGCCTGGCACCCCAAGGGCGGCGACGTGCCGCTGCTCCAGCGGCTGCTGCGGCGCGCCTGGGGCATCGGCGACGGGCCGCTGGACCTGGTGGTCGAGTCGGTGACCGCGCCGCCCGCCAAGGCGCTCGTCGCGATCTTCGCCGACGCCGACGTGCACGTGTACGCGGACGGGCTGATGAGCTACGGCCCGACCCGCGAGCGGCTGCCGCAGCACATGGCCTGCCGGGTGCAGCGGCTGCTGCACCTCGACCTCGTGCCGGGCCTCACGCCGCTGCTGCTCACCGAGCACGGGGTGCCGGCTGAGGTGGTGCCGAACGAGGCGTTCCGCGCCGTGCTCGACGAGGTGACCGCCGCCACGCCCGCGGGCGACGCCGGCAACGGCGGCGAGGGCGCGCCCACGGCCGTACTCCTCGGCCAGTACCTCGCCGCGCTCAACATCCTCGGCCAGGCCGAGGAGGAGGCGCTGCACGAGCGGATGCTGCGCGGCGCCGCCGCGGCCGGCCACCGCGCGGTCCTCTTCAAGCCCCACCCCACCGCCCCCGCCCGCTACTCCACGGTGCTGCAGAAGGCCGCCGCGGACGCGGGCGTGACGCTGACGGTGCAGGAGGAGCCGATGCTCGCCGAGGCGCTGTACGGCACGCTGCGCCCGCGGCTCGTCGTCGGCTGCTTCTCCACGGCGATGCTCACCGCGGCCACGCTCTACGGCATCCCCGTCGCCCGGGTCGGCACGGGCACGCTGCTGGAGCGGCTGACCCCGTACCAGAACAGCAACCGCATCCCCGTCACCATCGTGGACTCGCTCGTCCCCGAGTTGGGCGGCCCGGACCGGCCGGCGCGCGACGCGGCCCAACTCGCCGGGCTGCTCACGGCGGTGGGGTACTGCATGCAGGCCGAGAACCACGCGCGGCTGCGGCCGGGCGCGCAGGAGTGGCTGGCGGTGCACCTGGACGCCGTCACGCACCCGTACTTCAAGCGCAAGCGGCTGACGGCGCTGCGGCTGCCGGGCGGCAACCTCGGCCGGGTGCCGAACGCCCGCAGGGCGCTGGGGAAGGTGCGCAGGGCGCTGACGAAGCCGTAGGGCGGTCCGTCCGGCCCCGCCGCGCGCCTCCGGCCTGCCCGGCCGGTCCGGCCCTGCCCGGCGGGGGCCGGCCTACCCCAGCAGCCGCCGCAGGCCCAGCCGCTGCCACAGCAGCGCCGCGCCGAAGGACAGCACCACGCTCGCCGCCCAGATCCCCGCGGTGAGCAGCACCGCCTCCGCGCCGCCCGGATCCGCCGACACCAGCGGCTCCGCGAGGGTCCTGATCACCATCAGGTGCACCAGGTACGCCCCGAACGCGGCCCCCGCGACGTGCTTGAGGCGCGGGCGCCACCGCTCCGGCACCCGCACCCGGGTCAGCGTCAGCAGCACCGCGCCGGTGAACACCGCCACCAGCACGTGGGCGTTGGGGATCACGTACTTCACCTGCGTCTGGTAGGCGAGCACCCCCAGCATCGCCGCCGTCGCCGCGCCCAGCCACAGCGCGCGTATGCCGCGTCCGCTGCGCGGGCGCAGCGAGAACAGCAGGGCGCCCCCGGCCGCGTACACGAGCGAGTAGACGCCGAACCCCCAGCCGAACGACGGCGTGCCCGAGTCCGCCACCCGGCCCGCGTCGGCCAGCAGGCCGGGGCCGAGCGCGAAGCCGAGGAGCACCGCGCCGAGCCACCAGGGGCGGCGTCCCGCGCGCAGCAGGACGACGAAGCCGAGGAGGAGGACGACGGGGACGTAGGCGTACAGATACCAGAGGTGGTAGGCGGGGCGTACCGTCCCGAACGCGGCGTCCACGGCGAGGTCCCGCAGGGGGTCCTCATTTGTCGACTGCCACTTGCCCCACAGCAGATAGACGACCGTCCACACGCCCATGGGGACGACGATGCGCACCATGCGCTGCGCGAGCCGCCGCCCGTCGCGCGGCGGGGCGCCGACGAGGACCGCCCAGCCGGCGATCGCGAAGTACATGGGGACGGCGAACCGGCTGATCGCGTCCGCCGTCATGCCCGCCCAGTACGCGGCGGCGCCGTTCGCCTCCTGGCGGCCGACGGCGTCGATGAACTCCGAGCCGGTGTGCCCCAGGATGACGCCGCAGGCGCACAGCAGCCGGATGAGGTCCACGTCGTAGCGGTGGCCGGGCCGCCGGGACTGCGGGGCGGAGACCGGGGCGGCGGCGACCGGGGCTGCGGGGTCCCCGGCAGTGCGCTTCGGCGGGGAAGTGGAGGCGGCTGCCGGCTGCGCGGGCACGTCGGATACGGTCACTGCCGAACCTTCTTGTGCCGCGGTGTACGGAACATGAATGACGGCCGAACAGACAAGTCGTGCCTTGGCAGTGGTGGCGCCGGCCGCCCGTTGCATAAGATCGTGATCCGGATCACGAAGTGGCAAGCCGCCGCTGGAGAGCCGCCCGGGAGGCAGCCATGCGCAGGACAGCGCTCGCCGTAACCGCCGCCGCGATCGTCGCGGCCGTGCCGCTGCTCAGCTCGTGCAGCGGCGAACCGCGCGCGGGAGCCGCCGCCGTGCTCGGCGACGACGAGCGCATCACGGTCTCGCAGCTGCAGAACCGGGTCGCCGACGTGCGGGACGCGCAGAACGCCAGCGCCCAGGCCGACGAGATGATCGACCAGAGCGGCGACCTCAGCGTGGACACGCTGAACACGATGCTCCAGGGGCGGGTCATCGAGCAGGCCGCGGAGAACCACGGCGTGACCGTCCCCCGCGGCGAGGTGCAGCGCACCCGCCGGGCCGAGGCGGAGTCGGTCGGCGGCGAGGAGCAGCTCGAAGCCATGTACCTCCAGCAGTACAGCATTCCGCCGGAGGGCCTGGACACGCACTACAAGCAGCAGCTCATGGTGCAGGGGCTGGTGCAGAAGCTCGGCATCAACCCGCAGACGCAGGAGGGCCAGGCGCAGCTCGGCGGGCTGCTGGTCGAGGCGTCGGAGGACCTGGGCATCGACGTCAGCCCGCGGTTCGGCACGTGGGACAACGAGCAGGTGCGGCTGGCGCAGGCAGACACCCCGTGGATCAAGCAGGTCAGCGCCACCGCGGAGGACGGCGCCGTCCCGCAGCAGCAGTGAGCGGGCGGCGCGGGCGTCGCGGCCGGTAGCGGCCGCCGCGGGGCGGCCGGTGCCGGGCTGTCGGCGGCGTCGGCTACGGTCGGGGACGTGACCGGCCGCATCGTTCTGCTGACCACCACCCACCGCGTCGCCCCGGGGCTGCTGTCCTGGCCCGCCTGGGAGGCGCTGCGCGGCGCCGACCGCGTGCTGTGCGCCGACGCCGCGCATCCGCAGATGCCGTATCTGCGGGAGGCGGGCGTCGCCGTGGAGACCACCGATCCCGACGCCCGCGAGCTGGTCGACTTCTGCGCCTCGGGCGCCACCGTCGTCGTGGTCGCCGCGGCCGACGGCGAGCCGGGCCTGACGGACGGGCTGGCGCGGCTGGCGGGCTCGGGGCGGGAGGAGATGCCGTCACTGGAGCTGCTCCCCGGTTCGTACGACGTGCCGGGGGCCCGGCTGGTCGACGTGGTCGAGGTGATGGACCGGATCCGGCGCGAGTGCCCCTGGAGCAGCGGGCAGACCAGCGCGGGGCTGGCGAAGCACAGCCTGGAAGAGGTCTACGAGCTGGTCGAGGAGATCGAGGCGGGGGACAGGCAGGCCGTCCGCGAGGAGCTGGGGGACGTGCTGCTCCAGGTCGTCTTCCACGCCAGGATCGCGGAGGAGGACCCCGAGGAGCCCTTCTCCATCGACGACGTCGCGGGCACCCTCGTGGAGAAGCTGGTCCGGCGCCATCCGCACGTCTTCGGCGACGCGGTCGCCGAGACCCCGGCGGACGTCAAGGCGCACTGGCTGCGCGAGAAGGCCATAGAAAAGCGCCGCACGTCGGTCACGGAGGGCGTCCCGCTGGCGCAGCCGTCGCTGTCCCTCGTCGCGAAGCTCGCGGGCCGCGCCCGCACGGCGGGCCTGGACGTCCAGGAGGCGCCCGTGGACGGGTTCGGCGCGGAACTGCTCGCGCTGGCGCTGCGGGCCGAGGCGCAGGGCGTCGAGCCGGAGACGGCGCTGCGGGACGCGGCGCGTACGTACCGGGAGGCGATCCGCACGGCGGAGAAGGCCGCCGCGAACGGCGGCGCGGGCGTGCCGGCCGAACCGTACGGCACCGCAGGGCAGGACGCCGCCGAAGCCGAGCCCCCGGCCGGGGACGCCAACGGCACCCCTTCCAGTGGAGCCCCTTCCGGCGGCCCCTCCGGCGCCCGCTGACGTGTCCGGTCCGCCCGCGGGCGACGGGCCCGAGCCCGCGCTCTTCAGCTGGGAGTTCGCCACCGACCCGTACCCCGCGTACGCCTGGCTGCGCACCCACGCCCCCGTCCACCGCACCACCGTGCCCAGCGGCGTCGACGCCTGGCTCGTCACCCGCTACGCCGACGCCCGCCAGGCCCTCGCCGACCCCCGGCTGTCCAAGAACCCGTCGCGCCACCACAGCGACAAGACCGGCATCCCCGGCGAGCGCAGCGCCGGCCTCATGACCCACCTGCTCAACATCGACCCGCCCGACCACACCCGGCTGCGCCGGCTGGTCTCCCAGGCGTTCACGCCCCGCCGCGTCGCCGCCTTCGCGCCCCGCGTGCAGGAGTTGACCGACCGGCTCATCGACGGCTTCGCGGACCGCGGCGAGGCCGACCTCATCCACGAGTTCGCCTTCCCGCTGCCGATCTACGCCATCTGCGACCTCCTCGGCGTCCCCGCTGAGGACCAGGACGACTTCCGCGACTGGGCCGCGGTGATGATCCACCACGGCAAGGGCCCCCGCGGGGGCGTCGCCCGAGCCGTGAAGAAGATGCGCGCCTACCTCGCCGAACTGATCCACCGCAAGCGTGCGGCACTCGGCGGCGGCGACGCCGCGGACGACGACCTGATCTCCGGCCTCATCCGCGCCTCCGACGAGGGCGAGAAGCTGACGGAGAACGAGGCCGCCGCCATGGCGTTCATCCTGCTCTTCGCCGGCTTCGAGACCACGGTCAACCTGATCGGCAACGGCACGTACACCCTCCTCACCCACCCCGCCGAGCGCGCCCGGCTGGCCGCCGAGCCCGCGCTGCTGCCCTCCGCCGTGGAGGAACTGCTGCGCTACGACGGCCCGGTGGAGCTGGCGACGTGGCGGTTCGCCACCGAGCCGCTGGAGATCGGCGGGCAGCGCGTCGACGTCGGCGACCCCGTCCTCGTCGTGCTCGCCGCCGCCGACCGCGACCCCGCCCGCTTCGCCGACCCCGACAAACTGGACCTGTCCCGCCGTGACAATCAGCACGTGGGCTACGGCCACGGCATCCACTACTGCCTCGGCGCACCCCTTGCCCGGCTGGAGGCGCAGACCGCCCTGGGTACCTTGCTGCGCCGCCTTCCCGACCTGCGGCTCGCCGCCGAGACGTCCGAATTGCGGTGGCGCGGCGGGCTCATCATGCGCGGCCTTCGGACCCTGCCGGTGCACTTCGGCCCGTCTCTGTGATCTGCGCGTGACTGTCAGGCGATCAACTTGTGATCGCAGGTACTTCGGTATTAAGTTCGGCCACTGGCTCGAACACACTGGGAACGAAAGGCACTCGCATGCGCTCGGGTAACGGACGCCACCGACGTCCCCGCCAGGCCCCCGCGTTCGTCGTCGCGGCCGGTGCGACCGGGGCGGGCCTCGCCCTGCCGCTGCTGGGCGCGAGCGGCGCGAGCGCCGCCGACGCCGGCACGTGGGACCGGGTCGCCGAGTGCGAGAGCGGCGGCCTGTGGAGCGCCGACGAGGGCAACGGGTACTACGGCGGCCTGCAGTTGACGGTGGCCATGTGGCAGGAGTACGGCGGCGAGGAGTTCGCCTCGCAGCCCGACTTCGCCAGCCGCGCGCAGCAGATCACGGTCGCCGAGCGCGTCCTCGCCGGCATGGGCGCCGACAAGGCGTGGCCGGAGTGCGCGGAGGACGCCGGGCTGCAGGGCGACGACTCGGTCCCCGAGGTCGACCCCGGCGCCGAGCTGCCGCTGCCGCCCACGGCGCCGCCCACCCTCGCCCCCGACCCCGGTGCCGCCGACGGCTCCCAGGGCCAGGACGACGACGACCGGCGTACGGACCGCAAGGACGGCGCCGACCGCGACGCGGAGAAGTCCGCCGAGGGCAGTGGCAAGCACCGCGGCTCCCAGGACCCGGGCGAGCGCGACGGCGGCCCCGGCGAGTGGACGGGCCAGGACGGCTCCGACACCACCGACGCCTCCGAGGGCTCCGGCCGGCACCGCGCCCCGGACGCCTCCGCGACGCCCACCCCGTCCGCCCCGTCCGGCATCTCGTCCTCTCCCAGCGCCCCCGAGACGCCGCGCGAGGCCGTCGAGACCCCCGGCGCCTCCCAGTCGCCCGACGAGACCGACCGGCCGGCTCCGGGCCACGAGTGGATCGCCGAGATCCCCGGCGACCCGGCGGAGCGCGGCGAGGACCGCAAGGCCGGCGAATCCGGCGACGCCGCGGTGGGTGACGGCAGTTATACCGTCCGACCGGGTGACACCCTCTCGGAAATTGCCAGAGAGCATTCCCTGACGGGTGGATGGTCCGAGTTGTACGACGGGAACAAGAAGTCGCTCGGTCAGGACCCCGACAACATCAAGCCTGGTCAGGAACTCGAATTGAGTGGGAACTGAACCGGCGGCTGATGAAGTCGGCGCGGATTAGTCATATTTGACGTAATCGGCTGACCGGGCTACCTGACGGACGGAAAACCGGGCGCGGCACTTTCCGAGGTCTTTGAATCGCACACCCCTATGTGCTTACCGTCACATTGCTCGCAACGCGAGTCCCGGTGATCGCCTCACGCCGAATCCTGTCGGCGTTCACCCGGGCCACCTGTGCATGTAGCACCGCTGACAGGAGCGGGGGACCCACGGTAAGCGCCGCTCCGGTCCAACGAGAAGGCGGACCGGGCGGCTTGGGGTCAAGCCGCACGCTCGACGTACGGCCGGGCACTCACAGCCCGCACCCGACAGCTCACCTCGCAGGCGTCGGTGAGAAAAGAGCATCATGCTTCTTCCTGCCGGAACGGGTAAGCACCGCCGCCCCGCCGCGGAGGCACGCCTCGGCGCACACTCCCGCATGGCCGTTCTCGTGGGGGCCACCGGAACCGCGATCGGCCTGCCGGTGCTCGGTGCCCAAAACGCGGCCGCGGCGCCCATCGATACGTGGGAACGGGTAGCTGCGTGCGAGTCCGGAGGAGATTGGACGACGAATACCGGGAACGGCTATTTCGGCGGCGTCCAGTTCTCCCAGTCGAGCTGGGAGGCCGCCGGCGGCAGCAGCTACGCCCCGCGCGCCGACCTGGCGTCGAAGCAGCAGCAGCTCGCCGTCGCCGAGCGGCTGCTGGCCATGCAGGGCCCCGGAGCGTGGCCCAACTGCGGCCCGCGCGCGGGCCTGGCCGCGGGCAGTCCGGCCGCCGGACAGATCGCCCCACCGGCGCCGCAGCAACCGCAGGCCCAGCCGGAGACCCAGCCGGAGACGGCCCCGCAGGCGCAGGAGCAGGCGCCGCAGGAGGCCCCGCAGGGCGCCGAGGCGCGCGGTACGGGCGAGCAGACCCAGCCGGAGTCCCGCACGGTGTTCCGCGGCTTCTACTACGAGGTCCGTGAGGGCGACACCCTCGACGACATCGCCCGGCGGCACGGCGCGGAGAGCTGGCGGCAGCTGTACGAGGACAACCAGTCGGTCATCGGCGCGAACCCGGACCTGATCCGGCCGGGCCAGAAGCTGAAGGTGGGCTGAGGCGGCGCGGGCGGGCCGCCGCCGGGCTCCGCCTCCCGGCCGGCCCGCCCGCGCCTTGTGCCGCGCAGCCCTCCTGCGCCCCCGTACGCCGCGGCGGGAAGCCGTCCGTCCCCTGTGCCGCGGCGGTACGGCACGGCCGTCCCGGCCCGTCCGGTGCGCGGGCCGGGACGACCACGCCGTACGACGCACCACCCGGCCCTGCGCGCGGTCCGGCAGCCGTCCCCGCAGCGGTTCCCGGGCCCGAACCGTCTCGTACCGCGGAATGCGGCCGGGTACGCGCCGGGGCCGTCACCCGGGGCGGCTAGGCTCAGGGCGGAACCCGTAGCGAATCCCTCCGAAGGAGACACCGTGCCGTCCATCGACGTCGTCGTAGCCCGAGAGATTCTCGACTCCCGCGGCAACCCCACGGTCGAGGTCGAGGTCGGCCTCGACGACGGCAGCACCGGCCGTGCTGCCGTCCCGTCCGGCGCCTCCACCGGCGCCTTCGAGGCCCTGGAGCTGCGCGACGGGGACAAGGCCCGCTACGGCGGGAAGGGCGTCGAGAAGGCCGTGCTCGCCGTCATCGAGCAGATCGGCCCCGAGCTCGTCGGCTACGACGCCACCGAGCAGCGCCTCATCGACCAGGCGATGTTCGACCTCGACGCCACCCCGGACAAGTCGTCGCTCGGCGCCAACGCCATCCTCGGCGTCTCGCTCGCCGTCGCGCACGCCGCCTCCGAGGCGTCCGACCTGCCGCTCTTCCGCTACCTGGGCGGCCCCAACGCGCACGTGCTGCCCGTGCCGATGATGAACATCCTCAACGGCGGCAGCCACGCGGACTCCAACGTCGACATCCAGGAGTTCATGATCGCGCCGATCGGCGCCGAGTCGTTCTCCGAGGCCGTCCGCTGCGGCGCGGAGATCTACCACCAGCTCAAGTCCGTCCTCAAGGAGCGCGGCCTGTCCACCGGCCTCGGCGACGAGGGCGGCTTCGCGCCGAACCTCGACTCCAACCGGGACGCCCTGGACCTCATCATCGAGGCGATCCAGAAGGCCGGTTACACCGCCGGGCAGGACGTCGCCCTCGCGCTCGACGTCGCCGCCTCGGAGTTCTACAAGGACGGCGTCTACGTCTTCGAGGGCAAGAGCCGCTCCGCCGCCGAGATGACCGAGTACTACGAGCAGCTCGTCGCGGACTACCCGCTGGTGTCCATCGAGGACCCGCTGTTCGAGGACGACTGGGCCGGCTGGCACGTGCTGACCGAGCGCCTCGGCGACAAGGTCCAGATCGTCGGCGACGACCTCTTCGTCACCAACCCCGAGCGGCTGCAGCGCGGCATCGACGAGGGCTCGGCCAACGCGCTGCTCGTCAAGGTCAACCAGATCGGCTCGCTCACCGAGACCCTGGACGCCGTCGAGCTGGCCCAGCGCAACGGCTTCAAGTGCATGATGTCCCACCGCTCCGGCGAGACCGAGGACGTCACCATCGCCGACCTGGCCGTCGCCACCAACTGCGGCCAGATCAAGACCGGCGCCCCGGCGCGCTCCGAGCGGGTCGCCAAGTACAACCAGCTGCTGCGCATCGAGGAGATCCTCGACGACGCCGCCGAGTACGCGGGCCGCAGCGCCTTCCCCCGCTACAAGAACGGCTGAGGCGCCCGGCCCGTACGGCACCGGGTGCGGCAGCGCGAACCCGTACGGCAGCACGAACCCGTACGGCACCGCGACCGTACGACATCGGCGTCGGACGCACCCCGGCCCCGGCCGCACCGCGTAAGGTGCGACCGGGGCCGACCACCGCATGCCGCCCGGGGAGGACGCGACGCACATGGCCAGGGAGCGCTTCTCCACCACCACCCGGCTCAAGCTGCTCGGCGAGCAGGCCGTCAGCCGGGTCTCGGAGCGCGTCTACCGCGCCCGCCCGCCGCGGCGCAGCCGGCTGACGGGGCGGGCCGCGGTGCTCGCGCTCGTCGTCTGCTCGCTGGTGGTGGCGCTCGCGTACCCGCTGCGCCAGTACATCGCCCAGCGCGCCGAGGTCGCCGAGCTGGAGCGGGAGAAGGCCCAGGCCGAGCAGCGGGTGGAGGACCTGCGGGACGAGAAGGCGCGCTGGGACGACCCGGAGTACGTGCGCCGCCAGGCCCGCGAGCACCTGCACTACGTGCTGCCCGGTGAGACCGGCTACCTGATGCGCGACGGCACCGGCTCCGCCCGCTCCGGCGAGGCCGGCGAGGCCGTGGACCGGCCGTGGTACGAGAACCTGTGGGACGGCCTGGACGCAGCAGACGGCCAGCGCTGAGGAGACGCGCGGGAAGCCCCGCCCGCCACCGGCTGATCGAGGAGAGATGGACAAGCCCCCGCCGCCCACCGAGCACGCCCCCGCCACCGCGGCGGACGCCGCCGCCGTGGCCGCGCAGCTCGGCCGCGCCCCGCGCGGCCTGCGCGCCGTGGCGCACCGCTGCCCGTGCGGCAACCCCGATGTCGTCGAGACGTCCCCGCGGCTGCCCGACGGCACGCCGTTCCCGACGCTGTACTACCTGACGTGCCCGCGGGCGAACTCCGCGATCGGCACGCTGGAGGCGAACGGCGTGATGAAGGAGATGACGGCCCGGCTGGCTGCGGACCCGGAGCTGGCGGCGGCGTACCGCGCGGCCCACGAGGCCTACGTCGCCCGCCGCGACGCGATCGCCGAACTGCCCGGCTTCCCGAGCGCGGGCGGGATGCCGGACCGGGTGAAGTGCCTGCACGTGCTGGTCGCGCACGCGCTGGCGGCGGGCCCCGGGGTGAACCCGCTGGGGGACGAGGCGCTGGCGATGCTGCCGGAGTGGTGGGCGAAGGGACCGTGCGTGACGACCGGGGAGGCCGCGGAATGACCCGAGTGGCAGCAGTGGACTGCGGTACGAACTCCATCCGCCTGCTGGTCGCGGACGTCGACGCGGCCACCGGCGAACTGAAGGACCTGGACCGCCGGATGGAGATCGTCCGGCTCGGCCAGGGCGTGGACCGCACGGGCCGGCTGGCGCCGGAGGCGCTGGAGCGCACCTTCGACGCCTGCCGCCGGTACGCGGCGATCATCGAGCGCCTGGGCGCGGTCGGCACCCGGTTCGTCGCCACGTCGGCGTCCCGCGACGCCGAGAACCGCGCGGACTTCGTCCGCGGCGTGGAGGAGATCCTCGGCGTCCGCCCGGAGGTCATCACCGGCGACGAGGAGGCCGCGCTGTCCTTCACGGGTGCCACGAAGGAACTGTCCGGCCGGCTGCCGGGCCCGTACCTGGTGGTCGACATCGGCGGCGGCTCGACGGAGTTCGTCGCGGGCACGGCCGAGGTCGAGGCCTCCCGGTCGGTCGACATCGGCTGCGTACGCCTCACCGAACGCCACCACTTCGCCGACCCCCCGACCCCGGAGCAGATCGCGGCGGCGAGGGCCGACATCGCCGCGGCCCTGGACACGGCGGAAGCCACGGTCCCGCTCCGCGACACCACCACCCTGGTCGGCCTCGCCGGCTCGGTCACCACGGTCGCGGGCATCGCCCTGGACCTCCCCGCCTACGACACGGCGGCCCTGCACCACACCCGCGTCCCGGTGGCCCGCATCCGCGAGATCACCGACTCCCTCCTCAAGGCGACCCACGAACAACGCGCCGCGATCCCGGTCATGCACCCGGGCCGCGTCGACGTGATCGCGGCGGGAGCGCTGGTCCTGCTGGCGGTGATGGAACGCACGGGCGCCCCGGAGGTGGTCGTCAGCGAACACGACATCCTGGACGGCATCGCCTGGCGGCTAGCTGCACCCGGCCAGGGCCGCTGACCTGCTCTCACACACATCGGGCCCTACCCGTCCTGCGGGCTCACTGTGCTCACGTCCCGATGAGTTCGATACAGATGGCAAGGGCGCCGAGAGCTTCCTTTTCGGGGCCGTAGATGCTCCGGATGTTCGCGAGCTGCTGCTCGCGCGAGGAAGTCGGGTTGACGTTCTCCGGGCCCTCGCCGTCGAGCAGCGCCTCGAAGTTCGGGTATTCGGTGACCCGGGTGACCCGTACGTCGACGGTTTCCTCGGTGCCTTTGATCCGGAAACGGATGACGTCGCCCGCGGCGAGGTCGGCGAGGCGCGGATACTTGACCCGGACCTCAGTCGACTTCCTGCCTTCGGCGACGAGATCGAAGTACCGACGGTAGAGATTCAGCTCGTGAACACGGGCCGTGGTTCCGGTCATGGGGTGGGAAGGCTCCTGGTCGTTGGTGCGGTCATCATCCGGCCGACTTCGCCGGCCGAGTACGAACGGAAGAAGTGCCTCGGGTCGGAGAGCACGATCTCGGTCATGCCGAGCAGGCGCTCGACGTAGTCGGCGACCGTGCCGGGCCATTCTCGGGTGTCGAGCATCCAAGGCGCGGCACCGTCCGGCAAGGGCGCGTGCCCTTCTCGGATGAGGGACTTGGACAGCTTGGCCCCGGTGTCCGTGACGACCTGCGGGCAGAACAGGCGGGCGGGAAACTGCTGCGGGGCGAGGCCGACGGCCTGTAGGGCGCCGTCGACGAGGTGCGAGCCGAACACCCAATCGCCGCCCTTGACCATCACGTGGAGCGTGCCGCTGTACTTGTCGCCGAGGGACAGCTCTTTCACGAGGTTCCGGTAGAGGGTGGCGAGGTCGAGGTATCCCTCGCCGCTGTCTGGCGCGACGGTGACCTCGTACGTGCCGTGGTGCAGGCACTCGGCCGTAACGGTGGCGTGGTCGCGGCTGCTGTCCCGTACGCGGGTGCGCTGGGCGTACTTTTCGGACCAGCCGCACCCCGGCGAGGGGCACGGTACGCGGAGGTGGGCGACGCCGGCCGAAGGGGCGAGCCACCAGCGGGCCGCGTCCATGCGGGGCAGGACGCGCAGCCACGTGCGCCGGAAGTGCTGGGTGGCCTGCTGCTCGCTGTAAGTCTCGACGGCGTACGGCACGGCCAGGCGCTCGGATAGGGCAGCGAATAAGGGGTGGTACAGGGTGTCGATCTGCTGAGCGATGGCCTGGTGGCCGAGGGCGTGCGCGTAGGTGCGCATGAACAGGTGACCGGTCGATTGGTCCGTGACGATGGTGTGGGGGGCGTTGTCCAGTGCGGCGAACCGCACCTCGACGGGCACGCCGAACTTCTCGCGTACGCGTGCCGCCGTGGCGAAGGCGAGGGACTGGACGAGCGAGGTGCCGATATGCGGCGCCCCGTTGATCTGCGTCCCGACGACGAACACGATTCGCTCGGGTGTCGTGTCACGGACGCGAGGCGTGAGCACGTCCTGAGCGTGTGAAAGCGCGTTGGCCAGGACGGTGTTCGGCGATACCGGGGTGCTCACACTTCCTCCTAGGCTGAGTGGCCAGGACGATGCCGCGTGCGCTAGCGCGCTGCGTTCGTGGCAAGTTCGGAGACGCACACGCGGATGTCGTCCGCCTGCTCGGGAGCGCATCCGTTGATGCAGCCCGCCACGAATGTCCGCGCGTGGCCGACGGCTGCGGCGCTGCGAGGGAACGAACGCGATTTCACGTCTGGTCACATCCTCGGGCGTGTGGGCGCACCGGCGGCGCCCTGACAGTCGCTGTCCTAGGACTGCAAGTCGATTGAGCAAGACTGTGGCACGTAGTCCTAGGACAGTCAACAGTCCTAGGACTGTGATTCACTGTTGCTGTCGAGAGGAGTGCTGCATGGCGCCCAAGTGGCGGGAGCTGGCGGACCGGCTGGCCGAGCAGATCAGGAGCGGCGAGTACATGCCAGGCTCCCAGTTGCCGCAGATCAGGGACCTGGTGGAAGCGGGGGAGGGCTCGAAGTCCACGGTCCACGCGGCCTTCAAGGCGTTGGAAGCGGAAGGGCTTGTCACCTCGTCGCGTGGACACGGCACGGTCGTCCGCGAGCGGATCCCGCTCAAGCGGCTCGGCATCGCGCGATACGACAAGGCCAAGTGGCGCGACGGCGATGAAGTCGCGTTCATCGCGGATCGCGTGGCGTCCGGGCGTCCGTACGACCGAAACGAACAGACGCAGACCATCAGCCGCGTACCGGCACCGGCCGCCGTCGCTCAGGCGCACGGCCTGCCGGAAGGCGCAGAGGTCTACAAACGTGCGCGGGTGGTCAAGGAAGGCTCCCAGCCCACACACACGCTGACCAGCTTCTACCGTCCTGAGCACGTCGAAGGGACCCGCCTCGTCGATCCGGCGCCGGGGCCCGCCGGTCGGGGCGGGGGCTTCCGCGTCCTGTATGACGCCGGGTACGAGATCGACCACATGCAGGAGACGCTGTTCGCACGCATCCCCACGGTGGAGGAAGCCCAACTCCTCCGGCTCGCTCCGGGCGAGTGGGTGGTGGAGCTGCATCGGACGACCTGCACGGCTGACGGCACCGTGGTGGAGTTCGCGATCGGCGTTCATGCTGCGACGCGCTTCGCGTGGACCTATGACTTCAAGGTCCCCGACTCGGCGAACGCGGAGGGTGGGAGCACGTGATCTCCGTGCAGGTATGGGCCGATGCGCAGCGGGTCTGGGACTTTCAGCAGATGGGCCATGAGCCGCGTCCGTGTTCTGTTGCGATCGGGCTGGGCAGCCACGACCTCGGTGTCGCGGACACCACCGCCGATCTCTACCACCGGGGCATGGTGCCGCTGATCGTCTTCACCGGGGCGACCAGCCGCACCACACGCGACCGCATGCCGCGGGGGGAGGCCGAGCACTACCGGGAGCGGGCCGTGGAGCTGGGGGTGCCGGCCGGTGCGATCCTCGTCGAGCCGCGGGCCCGGAACACCGGGGAGAACATCCGCTTCTCCCGCGCGCTGCTCGAAGAGCGGGGTGTCCCGGTCTCGTCCGTCCTGCTGATCAGCAAGCCGTACGAGGAACGGCGGGCCCACGCGACCGCGTGCAAGCTGTGGCCCGAAGCCCAGTGGGTCAGCGCGTCCGCGCCCACGACCCTGGCCGGGTATGTCGACTCCATCGGGGACGCGGGCCTGGTGCTGGACATGCTGGTCGGGGCGCAGCAGCGGCTCATGGTCTACCCGCAGCGGGGATTCATGATCGAACAGCACGTCCCGGACGACGTGGCCGCAGCGTACGAGCGGCTCCGCGGCGCCGGTTTCGCGGGGCGGCTCGTGCCGGGCGAGGCAAGTTCGTGAAGTTATTCACATGCTTCGGGCGAGTATTTGGCCCTCTTGCTCGGATCCTGGACTCCGCCGCGCCCAGCGGGCTGTGACGGGCGCTTTGCGTCAGAGTGACATCTGTGCGTCACGGCCTCGAAACCGCAGCTCAGCGGCCTGGCGGCAGAAAGCGCACGGTGGCCCGTGGCGAGCGCAAAAGATGTGGCGGCGCAGTGTAGCATCACCGGGGGTGGAGCTTGTGAACCCCCTCACGAGCACCCCTCCCGTACCGGGGGGATACTCGAATCATGAGCACTACGGAGCGTCCCAGGATCCTCGTAGTAGGCGGCGGTTACGTCGGCCTTTACGCGGCGCGCCGCATCCTGAAGAAGATGCGGTACGGGGAGGCGTCGGTCACCGTCGTCGACCCGCGCTCGTACATGACGTACCAGCCCTTCCTCCCCGAGGCGGCCGCCGGCAGCATCTCCCCCCGGCACGTCGTGGTGCCGCTGCGCCAGGTCCTCCCCGGCGCCGAGGTGCTCACCGGCCGGGTCACCTCCATCGACCAGGACCGCAAGGTCGCGGTCGTCGCGCCCATCGTCGGCGGCCCCTACGAGGTGCCGTTCGACCTCCTCATCGTCGCGCTCGGCGCCGTCTCGCGCACCTTCCCGATCCCCGGCCTCGCCGAGAACGGCATCGGCATGAAGGGCGTCGAGGAGGCGATCGGGCTGCGCAACCACGTGCTGGAGCAGCTCGACAAGGCGGAGTCCACCAACGACCCCGACACCCGGCGCAAGGCCCTCACCTTCGTCTTCGTCGGCGGCGGGTTCGCCGGCGCCGAGACCATCGGCGAGATCGAGGACCTGGCGCGCGACGCCGCCAAGTACTACCCCTCGATCAAGCGCGAGGACATGCGCTTCGTCCTCGTCGACGCCGCCGACAAGATCCTCCCCGAGGTCGGCCCGGCGCTCGGCAAGTGGGGTCTGAAGCACCTCCAGCAGCGCGGCATCGAGGTCTACCTCGACACCTCCCTGGAGTCGTGCATCGACGGCCGCGTCGTGCTCAAGAACGGCCTCGAGGTCGACTCCAACACCATCGTGTGGACCGCAGGCGTCAAGCCGCACCCGGTGCTGAAGGAGTACGGCCTGCCGCTCGGCCCCAAGGGGCACGTCGACACCGCCGCCACCCTCCAGGTCCAGGGCACCGACTACATCTGGGCCGCCGGCGACAACGCCCAGATCCCCGACCTCGCCGCCCGCGCCGCCGGCGTCGAGAACGCCTGGTGCCCCCCGAACGCCCAGCACGCCCTGCGGCAGGCCAAGCTCCTCGGCGACAACGTCGTGGCGGAGCTGCGCGGCTTCCCGCAGCGCCAGTACCGGCACAAGAACAAGGGCGCCGTCGCCGGCCTCGGCCTGCACAAGGGCGTCGCGATGATCAACGTGCTCGGCCGGTCCCTGAAGTTCAAGGGCCGCCTCGCCTGGTACATGCACCGCGGCTACCACGGCCTCGCCGTGCCGACCTGGAACCGCAAGATCCGGGTCTTCATGGACTGGACGCTCGGCGTCTTCCTCAAGCGCGAGGTCGTCTCGCTGGGCGCGATGGAGTCGCCGCGGGACGAGTTCTACGAGGCCGCCGCGCCGGTCACCGCCGCCGCCCGGGCCCAGCACGACCAGTCCGTACGCGACGGAGAGGCCACCCGCGAGCAGGAGCGCGCCCGCGGCGCCGCCGGCCTGCCGCCCGCCGAGGACAGCCGCGAGCAGCCCGACCGCGCGCAGGCAGGCCACGAGGAGCACAGCCGCGAGGCGGCCCGCGCCTCCTGACCCCCCCGCACCCGGCCGACCTCCGGTCAGGCGCCCTCCCGGTCCGCCGGGAGGGCGCCTGACTGCTCTTTTCGGCTGGTACCGGCGCCCCGGCGCGCAACGGGACTTCCCGGGGTGGGTCTTGGTGTTTACGTGTAGTCCAGCAAAACCGGACACACGCCTACCACCTGCCCATCTCTCGGAGGTGCGCCATGACCCACGGAGCCGCGCCCCGGCTCGCCGCCCTCGCGGAAGAGTTGCTCGGAACTCCGCTGCCGATCCGCATCCGCGCCTGGGACCGCTCGGAAGCCGGTCCCGAGGGCGCCCCCGTCCTCGTCGTACGCCACCGCAGAGCGCTGCGCCGCATCCTGTGGCGGCCCGGCGAACTCGGCCTCGCCCGCGCCTGGGTCGCCGGCGAACTCGACGTCGAGGGCGACCTGTACACCGCCCTCGACCGCCTCGCCGGCCTGCTCTGGGAACGCGACCCCGACGCCCCCCGGCCCCGGCCGACCCGCCTCGCCGCCGCCGCCCGCGGCATCCTCGCCCTCGCCCGGCCGCTGCCCCCGCCCCCGCCGCCGCCCGAGGAGGTGCGCCGGCACAAGGCCCGCGGCGCCCTGCACACGCTGCGCCGCGACAGGGCCGCCGTCAGCCACCACTACGACGTCGGCAACGACTTCTACTCCCTCGTCCTCGGCCCGTCCATGGTCTACTCGTGCGCCTACTGGGACGAGGGCGACACCCTGGAGGACGCCCAGGCCGCCAAGCTCGACCTCGTCTGCCGCAAGCTCGGCCTCAAGGAGGGCGACCGGCTGCTCGACGTCGGCTGCGGCTGGGGCTCGATGGTGCTGCACGCGGCGCGCGAGTACGGCGTACGCGCCGTCGGCATCACGCTCTCCGCCGAGCAGGCCGCGTACGCCCGCAAGCGGGTGGCCGACGCCGGCCTCGGCGACCGCATCGAGATCCGGGTCCAGGACTACCGCGAGACCGCCGACGGCCCGTACGACGCCATCTCCTCCATCGGCATGGCCGAGCACGTCGGCTCGACCCGCTACGGCGAGTACGCCCGCGGCCTCCACCGCCTGCTGCGCCCCGGCGGCCGGCTGCTCAACCACCAGATCGCCCGCCGCCCGCGGGCGGACGAAGAGGACTACGTGATCGACGAGTTCATCGACGCGTACGTCTTCCCCGACGGCGAACTGTCGCCCATCGGCACGACGGTGGACCAGCTGGAGCGCGCGGGCTTCGAGGTGCGCGACACCCAGGCGCTGCGCGAGCACTACGCGCTGACGCTGCGCCGCTGGGTGGCGAACCTGGAGGCCCGCTGGGCGAAGGCCGCGGCGCTGACCACGCCGGGGCGGGCGCGGGTGTGGCGCCTGTACATGGCGGCGTCGGCGCTGTCCTTCGAGCACAACCGGATCGGCGTGAACCAGGTCCTGGCGGTACGGACCCCGGGCTCGGGCGACTCCGGCCTGCCACTGCGGCAGCCGGAGTGGCGCTGAGGCGGGGGGCGCGGCCTGCGGGGCTCGGGTCACGGGGCACGGATCCCGGATCCACCGGTTCGGGTGATCCCGCAAACGGTACGAGGGCGTCACGCCGGCGCAGCACGGGGTTAACACGGGTCCGGCATCGTGGAGGACGTCGGCAAGGACCTCCGGAGCGGCTCCCGGACCTCCTGGTCGCCGGACGCAGGGCCCGGCTCGAACCGGCCCGCGTCCCACGCGGGGACCGCCGTCGTCCCGCCCCCTAGGTGCGCAGCACCGGGGGTGCGGCGGTCCCCGCGTCACACGTTTGTGCGCAGGTGTACGAGCGGGTCGTCGAAACTGACGTGCGCGGCGACGTCGCGCAGCATCGCGCGGTAGTGGGAGCGGCGGCCCGGGGCCGGTGTGGTGAGGCTGAGCACGACGAGCCGGCTGCCGTCGGGGTGGGGCAGGTAGGCGTGAATCTGAAGCAGCCGCTCGACGGGAATCCCGAGATCGGGTGCCACGGTCCGCGCCACCTCGCCGAGGGCGGCGGGGCCGCAGGGGAGGTCGAGGACTTCGACATGTTCGTGACCTGCGGCGACGGCGCGGGCGGCGGTGAGGTGGCGGGGGGCGCGGCTGATGTCCTGCCACCGGAAGGTGAAGAACGAGGTGAGCACCCGCCCGTCGCCGTCGTCGTCTCGATGCAGACCCAGCGAACAGTGCACGACGCCTTCCTCACGAAGCGCGAGCATCATCCGCTGAGCCCCGGCCAACTGCCCGATCAACCGCTGCCGAACGACCCCGTCGGGAACCCCGTCGAGAATGCCGTCGACCACCTCCCGCAGCCGCGAGGCGTCGGCGCTGTCGGAGGAAGCGGTGAGGGCATCGAGCGGGAGGGTGGTAAACCCGGCGGGCAGGGCGAACCACGCTTCACGGTCGGGCGCGGCGACGGATTCACTGAGGACGTACGTGGCCTGGTCTTCAGTCACGGGGCCCCCGCCAACCAATGGCTTGCCGTGCGTGAGCCAGGTCTTCGGGGGAAGCTTGCCACGAGTTGACGTCGATGGGCGCCGTTTGCTTCGTCTCTCCGACCTGGACGATTAGGTGCATGCGTTTTGGCGCTGGGATTTTAGGGGTACTTCCGGGTTTGGTGACGGCGATGACGCCGAAGAAGCGCGGATCGCCGACGAACCAGATGGGCTTCAACTGAGCCTTCAGCTCAGGCTTGGCGCGGGGTCCCATCCGTCTGGTCCACCATGAGGGCAGGTAACGCAGGTGCTGGTACACCAGGAACGGTTCCCCCGGCTGCGCGGGGTGGGGGATTGTGAGGCAGAGCTTCGTTGGTGTTCCTTCGGGGTGGGTGGGGAAACTGTATGGGATATCGTCCAGACGCCAGGGATAGGCCCGAAGGATTCTGCGGATTCGGATGTTGGAGAGGATTTGAGCAGGCTGAATTTTGGCGCGATACGCACCGTAGCCCATGAGGATTATGATGACGATGCTGAGCGCGAGCGAGTAGAAGGCGAGGAGAAAGATCAGGAAGCACCAAGGGCTAAGGAACCAACCGATGAAGGCAAGGACGCTGATCGTCATCTGCTTGGCCCAGGCACGCCGGGTCGGCGGGTGTTCCCAGGCTGTGGCGTAGTTGGACGGGTGCACGTTAAACCTCCTTTGAGCATGGTCGGGAAGTGTCAGGGGAAGACGCGGGGGATGACATTTATGAGATCCCCGCTGCTGATTCCGGCGATCTCGAGGCCGCCGAAGACAGTTCCCGAATTGCTGACGCCTTCGTTGTCGAGGGCGTCCACCTTGGTGCCGAGCAGGTTAATTCCTCCGGAGGCCACCCCGATGGAAGCCGCGGTTACCTCAATGGCTTTGGGTGCTGAAGACGGCATCCTTGTGCTGTGGACAATCCAGGCCACCGTCGGATTGTCCAGCGCGCTGATAGCTCGCGCTTCTGTCATTATGTGGCCGCCTACGGTGCCGATTTTCTGGCCCAGTGACAGAGTCGCGGATCCTGTCCGAATAGCGCCCGCGCCGAGTTTGATTCCCTGGCCCACCGCAGCCAGGCCGGGCACCAGGCCGAGAGCGTCGGCACCCACGCCTGTCAGGTTGGAGAAGAAGTCCGCGTCGAATTCGCCCTTCGTGATCCCGTTCCACAGTGACGCCCGCACCTCTGGATCCGAGAACCGCACCGCCAGCGCCCCCGCGCTCAGACCCGACGCCACCAGCAACAGCACCGCTGTCGCCGTGCCGCCCGTGACGATCGTCAAGGCCGCCAACGCCACCACGCCGGCCGCCACGCTCAGGATGTCCGGGAGGTTCTCCGAGATCCAGGCTGCCGCCTTCTCGAAGAAGCCTGGTTCCTGGGGGGCCAGTTTGTCCGTGGCGTCGCGGATCCTTGCCGCCCGGTCGCTGGCCTTGTTCTCGTGTTCCCACGCGAGGTTCTTCGCGCTCGACAGGATGCGTTCGAGGTCAGCCTGGGCTTGGGCCACCGCCGCGTTGAGGCGGCGCATCGTCGCCTTCGCCTCGTCCTCGTCCTCGTCGGACTTCCCTCCGCCGCCAGCGCTGGAACCGGTGTCCCGCTTGGCTGCGTTGGCGTTGGATTCCGCCTCGCCGAGGATCTCCCGCGCTGTACGGGCTTTGTCGTTGAGGCGGTTGGCGCGGTCCTGGAACTCGCCGAGGTCGGTTTCCCAGCGATCGAGCTGCTTGGCGGCCTTCCTGATGGAGTGCGCGGCGTTCTTGAGGTTCAGGGGGAGCGGGCCGTCTTCCAACTGGTCCCGGAAGGCGGTGGCCGCGTCGCCCTTCCAGTAGCTGCCGTCCATCAGCTTGGTGATCATGTCGCGGGTCTCTTCGAGCACGTCCGCGCACCTGATGAGCTTGGCGCGGAGGGCGTGGACGGTGTCCGTGCTGCCCGGTGCCGGGTTGAAGCCCAGGTGCGGGTACGTGTCGGGGACCGTACCCGGCTGGAGGCCCTGGGGCTGGGTCATGGGTAAGTCGGCGAACATGCCCCGCGGTCGCCGGGAGCTGTCTAAGCCGGAAATATCGCCGTTCACCATGTGCCGCCTTCCTGGGCCGCTTTCGTCAGGTTCTCCTCCAGGGCCTTGTCGACCTCGGCGTAGCTCTCCTTGCTGTCCCCGACGATCCCCGCCAACTCCTCCACCTGCTCGCCGATCTGCCCGGTGCCGTACTTCCAGTCGTCCTGGAAGTCCTGGCACGCGTCATCGAGGTCGTCGGTGCCGAGGCCGCTGATCGTGGAGTCGCGCAGCGCCTTGTGGACCCCTTCGAGTGACTGCACCGAGCGCTTCAGCAGGCGCATGAAGCGCTCGAGTTCGTCACCGTCGACGGCTAGTCGGTCCGCCAACCTTCACCTCCGAGAACGTGTCGTCGCTCTCCCCCGCTGCGAAGGCATCGTAGCGATGAGTGGTGACACGAATGCGAAGGGTGTGGATAACTTGGCGAGTTGTGGACGGCTTGGCGGGTTCAGGCCCTTCCCGCGCCCTTCGCCAGGTACGCCAGCAGGTCCGTCCGCGACACCACGCCCGTCGGCTTGCCCTCCACCAGCACCACCGCCGCGTCCGCGCCCTCCAGCACCGCCACCAGGTCCGCGACCGGTTCGCCCGAGCCGACCTGCGGCAGCGGGGGGCACATGTGCTGCTCCAGGGGGTGGTCGAGTTCGGCCTTGTGGGTGAAGAGCGCGTCCAGCAGCTCGCGTTCCACGATCGAGCCGACGACCTCCGCCGCCATCACGTCCGGGTGTCCCGCCCCCGGCTTGACGACCGGCATCTGCGAGACCCCGTACTCGCGCAGCACCTCGATCGCCTCGCCCACCGTCTCCTCCGGGTGCATGTGCACCAGCGACGGCATGCTGCCCTCCTTGTCGCGCAGCACGTCCGCGACGCTCGCGGTGCCGGCCTCGTCCAGGAAGCCGTAGTCCGCCATCCAGTCGTCGTTGAAGATCTTCGACAGGTAGCCGCGGCCGCTGTCCGGCAGCAGGACGACGACCACGCCGTTCTCGTCCAGCCGCTCCGCCACCCGCAGCGCGGCGACCACGGCCATCCCGCAGGAGCCGCCGACGAGCAGCCCCTCCTCGCGGGCCAGCCGGCGGGTCATGCGGAAGGAGTCCTTGTCGGAGACGGCGACGATCTCGTCCGCGACCCCGCGGTCGTACGCGTCCGGCCAGAAGTCCTCGCCGACGCCCTCGACCAGGTACGGGCGGCCCGAGCCGCCGGAGTACACCGAGCCCTCCGGGTCGGCGCCGACGACCTGCACGGCGCCGTCGGAGACCTCCTTCAGGTACCGGCCGGTGCCGGAGATCGTGCCGCCGGTGCCGATGCCCGTGACGAAGTGCGTGATGCGGCCATCGGTCTGCGTCCACAGCTCGGGGCCCGTGGAGTGGTAGTGGGACTCCGGGTTGTCCGGGTTGCTGTACTGGTCGGGCTTCCAGGCGTCGGGGGTCTCGCGGACCAGGCGGTCGGAGACGTTGTAGTACGAGTCGGGGTGCTCGGGGTCGACGGCGGTCGGGCAGACGACGACCTCGGCGCCGTACGCACGCAGCACGTTGATTTTGTCCGTGGACACCTTGTCAGGGCAGACGAAGATGCACTTGTAGCCCTTCTGCTGGGCCACCATTGCCAGCCCCACCCCGGTGTTGCCCGACGTCGGCTCGACGATCGTGCCCCCGGGCCGCAGCGCGCCCGAGCGCTCCGCGGCCTCGATCATGCGCAGCGCGATGCGGTCCTTCACCGAGCCGCCGGGGTTGAAGTACTCCACCTTCGCAAGCACCGTCGCCCGGATGCCCTGGGTCACGCGGCCCAGCCTGACCAGGGGCGTGTTGCCGACCAGATCGGTGATCGACTCGTGATACTGCACCGCACACTCCAGGGTCCGTGGCTCTCGGGGCGAGCCCAGCGTAAGGCTTCCCCCGCGGGTGATTGAGCCGGGCACAAGGCCGGGCAACAAAGTGTTAGCACGCGCGTAGACCGCGGCGTACGGCGGGTGGAGGGTGCCCGCGCGCCGCCGCGGACGGGCGGGGGAGACGGCGTAGGACAGAAGGGGTGGGACGGACGGCTCACACGAGAGTGCAGGGGCACGGCTGCGGTACGGACACGGAGCTACGGACACGACACGACGCGGCACGGCGCCCCGGGGGCCGGCGCGGAACGGAGAGGCGATGTCGATGACCAGGGCGAGGGCGGCACGCCGGATCGCCGCGGCGGCGGCGTACGGCGGCGGGGGCATCGGCCTGCTCGGCGGGGCGACGCTGGGCGTGCTGGTCGCGGAGGTGCACCTGGCGCGGCGCCGGGTGGGCGGCAGCGACGAGGAGCCGCCGCGGGCCGACGGGCGGTACGGGGCGGCCTTCGGCCGCAGGCGCGGGGTGCGGCCGGTGCTGCTGGCGTTCCTCGGCGACTCCACCGCCGCGGGCCAGGGCGTCTACCGGCCCCGCCAGACGCCGGGTGCGCTGCTCGCCTCCGGGCTCGCGGCGGTCGCCGAGCGGCCGGTGGACCTGCGGAACGTGGCGCTGTCCGGGGCCCAGTCCGACGACCTCGACCGGCAGGTGACGCTGCTGCTGGACGAGGAGGGGCTGCGGCCCGACGTCGCGGTCATCATGGTCGGCGCCAACGACGTCACCCACCGGGTGCCGCCGGCGGTGTCGGTGCGCTGCCTGTCCGACGCCGTCGCGCGGCTGCGTGAGGCCGGCACGGAGGTCGTCGTCGGTACCTGCCCCGACCTGGGCACGATCGAGCCGGTGCAGCAGCCGCTGCGCTGGCTGGCCCGCCGGCTGAGCCGGCAACTCGCCGCGGCGCAGACGATCGCCGTCCTCGACCGCGGCGGGCGCACGGTGTCGCTGGGCACGCTGCTCGGCCCGGAGTTCGCGGCCAACCCGCGCGAGCTGTTCGGCCCGGACAACTACCACCCCTCGGCGGAGGGCTACGCCACCGCCGCGATGGCCCTGCTGCCCACCCTCGCCTCGGCGCTCGGCATGTGGCCGGCGGAGGAGGAGCGCCCGGACGTCCGCCGCGACGAGGGCTACCTGCCGGTGGCCAAGGCCGCGGCCCAGGCCGCGGGCGAGAGCGGCACGGAGGTCGCCCCGGCAGGCCCCACGGGCGGGCGCGGGCCGTGGGCGCTGCTGAAGCACCGGCGCAGGCGGCGGGTGGCGGAGGCGGAGACGGACGCGGAGCAGACGGCCGTGGGGGAGCGGGGGTAGCGGACGCGAGCCGGGGGCGGGGGAAGGGGGTGCGGGCAAGCGGCGGTGAGGCGCGTCGCGTACGGGCCGCGCCCCCGGTTCGTACGGGGGGCGCGGACGGGCGGCGGTGGGGCGCGTCGCGTGCGGGTCCGGGCGCGACGGTGGGGCGCCCTCGCGTACGGGCCCGGGCCCCCGGGTCGTACGGCCGCGCCTCAGTCCAGGAACAGTCCCCGCTCCGCCGCCCGCGCGTCGAACTCCTCCAGCCGCGCCTGCGCCTCCGGCAGCGCGTCGCACATCGCCTCCAGCAGCACCCGTCCCAGCAGCATCGGCCCGCATGCCGTGTCGAACGACAGCCCCGTGCCCACCGCCGCCGGCAGCAGGACGTCGCTGTCCTGCGCGACCGGCGTGAACGAGCTGTCCGCCACCGTGACCACCGTCAGCCCCGTCGCCCGCGCCGTGCGCAGCGCGTCCGCCAGTTCCCGCGGGTGCCGCGGCAGCGCGAAGCACAGCAGCGCCGTGGCACCGGCGCGGGCGGCGGCGTCGACGCGGTCGTCGAGCATCGAGCCGGCCTCGTCGAGGACCCGGATGTCGGGGTGCACCTTCGCCGCGAAGTACGCGAAGCCGCGCGCCTGCGCCGCCGCGGCGCGCAGCCCGAGCACGGGCAGCGGCCGGGAGGCGGCGAGGAGCCGGCCGGCGTCCTCGACGGGGGCGGGGTCGGCGAGCAGCGCGGAGAGGTTGCGCAGGTTCTCGATCTCGGCCTGTACGGCCTGCTGGTACTCGTTCCGCTCCGCCGGCCCCGCCGGCTCGCCGAGGCCGGCCTCGCGCAGGGCGCGGCGCAGCGCCGGGTAGCCGTCGAAGCCGAGGGCGACGGCGAACCGGGTGACGGACGGCTGGCTCACCCCGGCCAGCTCGGCCAGCTCCACGCTGGACAGGAACGGCGCGTCGGCGGCCCTGCGCACCATGCAGTGCGCGATGCGGCGCTGGGTCGGCGTCAGCCGGCGGCCCTCGAAGAGCTTCTGCAGCCGGGCGCCCGCGTCGGCGGAGACCATCCCACCTCCGGATCCGATGTCCTATTCACTGCACGTCGACTCTGCATGACCGTATGCACCACGGCAAGGGCGCACCGGAACGAATTGGGGGGGTAGCACCACTGCACCCGCGCGCGCGGACTCCGTACCGTACGGGGTATGAGTGCGCGGGACCCGGAGATCAAGAGTGAACTCGATGCCACCCTGCAGACCCGCAGGGACCTCGGCCCCGAGTACGAGGAAGAGCTGATCGAGGGCTTCCTCGAGAAGGTGCAGCAGCGGATGGACGGGACGTTCGACACCCGGTTGCGCCGCCAGCTCGCCGAGCAGCAGATGCAGGTCGCGCGGGGCACGCAGCCGGGCACCGGCTCGCCGGACGGCACCTTCGGCGAGCGCTTCGGCTTCGCCGCCGTGACGATGGTGCTGGCGATCCCCCTGTCGGCGATCGGCGTGGTCAACGAAGGCCTGGCCGGGCTGCTGGTGACCTGGGGTGGCATCTTCGGCGTGAACGCGGTGCACGCCACGGGGCTCTTCCGCCGCCGCCGGGCGGAGAAGGGCAAGTCCGACTGGGACTGAGCGACGCCGTCCGCAGGGCGACCGGGCCCCGCCCCGGCGCCCGGTCGGGCCGTGCGGGTGTTCCCGGGTGTTCCCTGTACGCGACCCTGACCAGGCCGCGCAGCAGCGCGGCCTGGGCGGACACGCCGGTGTGAGATTGCGCGCGCGGGTGGTGTGGCATGAACCTGCGCGTGTGGCGGCGTTGACCGGGGTGGTGGCGGACCGTAGCGTACGGTCAGAAATTTTCGGCACGGATCTCGAAATATTTCGCCGCCTCGCTCCGGGAGCCGCAGATGCCCCAGCCCGCGTACCGACGCCCCCGTGACCGCCGCTCCGCCGTGTATCCGTACCTCGCCGCCGCGCTCGTCATGGCCCTCGTCGCGGCCGTGGCCGTGGCGGCCCAGGCGCTACGCGGCCCCGCCCCCGCGGAAGCCGCGCCCCCCGCGGCCGCCGCCCCCCGCGGCCCCGCGCAGTGGGTCGCCGCCTGGACCTCGATGCCGCAGCTCACCGAGCCGGCGAACATGCCGCCCCCGCCGTTCACCCAGGACGACGGCGTCCTGCACGACGCCACCCTGCGCCAGACCGTGCGCCTCACCGTCTCCGGCGACCGGCTCCGGTTCCGGTTCTCCAACGCCTTCGGCGGCGCCGAGCTGCCCCTCACCCGCGCCGCCGTCGCCCTCCCGGCCGGCGGCCGGGCCGGGGTCGACGGCATCGTGCCGGGCACCTCGCGCCCGCTGACGTTCAGCGGCCGGCCGGCCACGACGGTCCCCGTCGGCGCGCAGGTCGTCTCCGACCCCGTACGGCTCGACGCCGCGCCCGGCGCCAACCTGACCGTGACCCTCCACCTCGCCGACGGCCAGGCGTCCACCGACGTCACCTCGCACCCGGGGTCGCGCACCACCTCGTACCTGCTGGCCGGCGACCACACCGACGCCGCCGCGCTGCCCGGCGCGACGGCCACCGACCACTGGTACTTCCTCAGTGGCGTCGAGGCCGAGGCGTCCGCCCCCACCCGCGCCGCCGTCGTCCTCGGCGACTCCCTGAGCGACGGCCGCGGCTCCACCACCAACGGCAACGACCGCTGGCCCGACCTGCTCAACGACCGGCTGCGCGGGCCCGGCGCCCCGCCCGTCTCCGTCGTCAACCAGGCCGCCGGCGGCAACCGCGTCCTCGACGACGGCCTCGGCCCCAACGCGCTGGCCCGGCTCGACCGCGACGTGCTCGCGGTGAGCGGGGCGCGGTGGCTGCTGGTCTTCGAGGGCATCAACGACATCGGCACCGCGCCGGCCACGCCGGCGGCGCAGGAGGAGACCGGGGACGAGCTGGTGGCCGCGTACGACCAGATCGTCACGCGCGCGCACGCGCAGGGCATCCGCGTCTACGGGGCCACGCTCACGCCGTTCGGCGGCAGCACGCCGTACGACGACCCGGAGGGGCTGCGCGAGGCGACGCGGCAGCGCGTGAACGACTGGATCCGCAGCAGCGGGCGCTTCGACGCCGTCGTCGACTTCGACGCGGCCACCCGCGACCCGGCGAACCCCCGCGCGCTGCGACCCGCCCTCGACACCGGCGACCACCTCCACCTCAACCCTCAGGGTTACGCGCTCCTGGCCAGCACGGTGCCGCTGCGCCTCTTCCGCTGACGTTGTTTCTGGGCGTTGACGGCGATTTGGGCGCCGAAACGGATTGACCCACCGGTCGGCCGCAACTACGCGGGTAGTGCGGAACGTTGTTTTTCACTTATCGGCGGTAATTCGCGTGCCGTTGAATTCGCCGTGCGCACTGTGCACGGTGGCAATAAGCGGGATTTTCCGGTACGCGAATACCGCCCGGGCCGGGTGCCCGCGGCCCCCGGGAGCGGCGTCCTCCGCGGTGCCGCCCCGCCCGCCGCCGCGGACCGCCGCCGCGGCACCCCGCCGCCGGCCGCCGTCACACGGCGGCCGGCGAGCCGCGGCGTACGCCCCCGCCCGGCAACGCGTCACCGGCGGCGATGCCCGTACGGACATACGCCGTGTCCGAGCCGCCCGTTCCGGAGCCCCGGCGGGTGACGGAGTCGGCCGGCAGCCACAGCAGCGCGTCCTGCTCCCGCTCCCAGCGGCCGAGCCACGCGGCCTTCGCCCGCAGCCCGGCACCGGCTCCGGCCAGCGCCAACCCGCCGGCGATCGGCACCGCAGCCGCCGAGCCGGCCGCGACGGCGAACGCCGCCGCCAGCCACCACCGGCGCGCCCGCCGCCATGCCCGTACGGTCACGGCCCGATCCTGCAACACCGCGCCGCGGGCCGCCCGTTGGGCCTTTCGCGCCTGCGCCAGGCAGCGCCCGCGGTGCGCCGCGTAGACCGCGGGGGCGACGACGAGGAACAGCGCCGCGCCCGCGTAGAGTCCTATCCACTGGCCGGTCAGCCCGTCCTGCCAGGCACCCGCCGCCGCGGCGGCGATACCCGGCCACCACAGCGGCGCCGCGCCCGCACGCACCACGACCGCCGCCCGCGCCAGCGCCACCGTTCCGCGCGCCACTTCCCACTCCTCCCGCCGGGGTCCTCGACCGCGTGCGCGCGAGGCTACCTGCGGATTCTGAGGAGGGGATGAGAGGGGGCGGGGCCCGGTGGCCGGTACGCGGCGGGTGCCCAGTGGTCCGATCTGCGGGCGGCGGCGCCCGGGTGAACGTTTCAGCGAAGTGGCCGGTTCCAGACTGCCCGGGCGAGGCCCAAAGGGGCGTCAGCGGTGCCCCGGAGGGGCGGGGTCACCGTTGCTGACCAGTCGTCTTCGCAGGTCGACGACCTCTTGCCGGGAGGTGCCCGGAGCCGGACTTGAACCGGCACGGCCCGAAGGCCAGCGACTTTTAAGGTCGCCGTGTCTGCTTTCCACCATCCGGGCAGGACTCCCGGCCCGCACACGCTGCGTACGGACCACCGCATGGCGCGTAACCAGAGTAGCGGTGCGGATGGGCCGAACTGGCCATCTACGGACTGATGTTGGCTTGAATTAGGCCCGAGTTGTCGAAGAAGTCCTCGGATGAAATTCCACTACCCTTATTGCCCCTCTCGGGGCCCTCGCCCCATGCGTTCGTCAGGGTCCGGGTCATACCCCAGGAGGAGCCCCCGGGAGCCGGAGTACCTCCTCGGTCTCGCCCGGAACGGGAGCGCGGGCTGATCCGGACGACCGGATCCGCGGCAACGATGGAGGGGACAGGTTGCACACCACCGTCCCGACAGGAGCCCACCGCCGTGACCACCACCATCCCCGGCGCCTCCGGCCGCGGCACCGCGTACGCCGCGGTGCCGGCGGCCGGCGCCACCGAGCTGACCAAGGTCTACGGCGAGGGCGAGACGAAGGTCGTCGCCCTCGACCGCGTCTCCGTAGAGTTCATGCAGGGCGAGTTCACCGCGATCATGGGGCCGTCCGGCTCCGGCAAGTCGACCCTCATGCACTGCATGGCCGGCCTCGACACCATCTCCGGCGGCTCCTCGCGCATCGGCGAGACCGAGCTGACCGGGCTGAAGGACAAGAAGCTCACCCAACTGCGCCGCGACAAGGTCGGCTTCGTCTTCCAGGCCTTCAACCTGCTGCCGACGCTGAACGCGCTGGAGAACATCACGCTGCCCATGGACATCGCCGGCCGCAAGCCCGACGAGCAGTGGCTGCAGCAGGTCGTGGAGACCGTGGGCCTGTCCGGCCGGCTCAAGCACCGCCCCAGCCAGCTCTCCGGCGGCCAGCAGCAGCGCGTCGCCGTCGCCCGGGCGCTGGCCGCCCGGCCCGAGATCATCTTCGCCGACGAGCCCACCGGCAACCTCGACTCCCGCTCCGGCGCCGAGGTGCTCGGCTTCCTGCGCAACTCCGTGCGCGAGCTGGGCCAGACGGTCGTCATGGTCACCCACGACCCGGTGGCCGCGGGCTACGCGGACCGCGTCGTCTTCCTCGCCGACGGCCGCATCGTCGACGAGCTGCGCGACCCGACCTCCGAGCAGGTGCTGGACATGATGAAGCGCTTCGACGCCAAGGGCCGGGTCAGCTGAGCCCCGCTCGCTGACCCAGAAGGCCGCCCGCTACCGGCTTCCACCACAGGACTGACCCCATATGCTTCGCACCGCCTTGCGCAACGTGTTCGCGCACAAGGCCCGGTTGCTGATGACCGTACTCGCCGTGATGCTCGGCGTGGCCTTCGTGTCCGGCACCCTGGTCTTCACCTCCACCATCTCCGACGCCTACACCAAGAGCTCGGAGCAGGGCTTCGACCACGTCGACGTACGCCTCCAGCCCGACGAGGACGCAGACGAGGGCCGCCCCGGCGACCCGCCCCCGCTCACACAGGACCTGCTGGACCAGGCCGCCGCCCTGCCCGGCGTGAAGTCGGCCACCGGCAACGTCGCCGGTTTCGCCGCGCTCGCCGACAAGGACGGCGACCTCGTCGGCGACGGCTGGTCCACCAGCGGCGCCAACTACTACCCCGCCACCGGTGACGGCGGCCGCGGCGAGGACCCCCGCTACCCGATGCAGGACGGCCGCGGCCCCGAGAACGCGAACGAGATCGCGATCGACGCCAAGACCGCGGAGCGCACCGGCTACGAGGTCGGCGACACGCCGCGGATGTCCGTCGACGGCCCCGTGCTCGAACCGACCATCACCGGCGTCTTCACCACCGACGACGGCAACGTCGCCGCCGGCGGCAGCCTCGTGCTCTTCGACACGGAGACCGCGCAGGACCTCTTCACCAAGCCCGGCGAGTACACCGAGATCGACCTCGCCGCCGCCCCCGGCACCTCCGAGAAGCAACTGCGGGCCGAGGCGCAGAAGATCCTGCCCGCCGAGTCCGAGGCGCTCACCGGCACCAAGCTCGCCGACGACCAGGCCCGGGAGATCGAGCAGGGCATGGACGGGCTGCGTACCGCCATGCTCGCCTTCGCCGGCATCGCGCTCTTCGTCGGCATCTTCCTGATCGCCAACACCTTCACCATGCTCGTCGCCCAGCGCACCAAGGAACTGGCGCTGCTGCGGGCCGTCGGCGCCAGCCGCCGCCAGGTGACCCGCTCGGTGCTCTTCGAGGCCGTCGCCGTCGGTACGGTCGCGGCGCTCGCCGGCCTCGCCGCCGGCGCCGGCATCGGCGCCGGGCTGCGCTCCCTGATGGGCGCCACCGGCCAGACCGTGCCCGACGGGCCGCTGATCGTCTCGCCCTCGACGGTGATCGTCTCGCTCGTCGTCGGCATCGTCGTGACCGTGCTCGCCGCCTGGCTGCCCGCCCGCCGGGCCGCGAAGATCCCGCCGGTCGCCGCGATGAGCAGCGTGCACGCCCAGGCGTCCACCCGCAGCCTCGTCGTCCGCAACGTCATCGGCGCGGTCATCGCGGGCGGCGGCGCGCTGATGGTCGTCGCCGGCACCACCGCGGACGACGGCAAGGCGCTCATGGGCGGCGGGGCCGCGGTCCTGCTGATCGGCATCTTCGTCCTCACGCCGCTGCTGTCCCGGCCGCTGATCGCGCTCTCCGCGCCGCTGCTGCGGATGTTCGGCGTCTCGGGCAAGCTCGCCCGCCAGAACGCCGTACGCAACCCGCGGCGCACCGCCGCCACCGCCTCCGCGCTGATGATCGGGCTCACCCTCATCACCGGTCTGACGGTGATCGGCAGCGGGATCTCCAACGCCATCGACAAGATGGCCACCGACGCCATGAAGGCCGACTACTCGGTCTCCATGTCGAACTTCACGCCGCTCAGCCCCGAGGTGGAGAAGAAGCTCTCCGAACTCGACGAGGTCACCGCCTCCTCCCCGCTGCGCACCGTGCCCGTCGCCATCGGCGGCGACGAGGAGGACCTCACCGCCGTCAAGGGCGAGGCCGTCGGGCAGCTGCTCGAACTGGACTTCGCGGAGGGCTCGTTCGACGGCCTTGCCGAGGGTGTCCCGGCCGGCGGCGGCGCGGCGAAGGCGATCGTCGACGACGACACCGCCGAGGACGAGGGCTGGAAGACGGGCGACACCATCGAGGTGACGTACCAGGACGGCGCCAAGGGCACGCTGACCGTCTCCGGCATCTACCACGGCAACGAGATGATCAAGGGCATCATGCTCGACACCTCGGTCGTCAACTCGCACGTGGACAAGATCACCGACTTCGAGGTCTGGCTGAAGACCGAGGGCGGCGAGAGCGGCGCGATGAAGGACAAGCTGGAGGCGGCCCTCGGCGACAACCCGGCCATCGCGGTGATGAACGAGGAGGACGTCTCCGAGGCCATCGCCGGGCTCATCAGCATGATGCTGAACATCCTCTACGCCATGCTCGGCATGGCCGTCCTGGTCGCGGTCCTCGGCGTGATCAACACGCTGGCCATGTCCGTCTTCGAACGCTCCCAGGAGATCGGCATGCTGCGCGCCATCGGCCTTGACCGGCGCGCGGTCAAGCGGATGGTCCGGCTGGAGTCGCTGGTCATCTCGCTCTTCGGCGGGGTGCTCGGCATCGGCCTCGGCGTCTTCCTCGGCTGGGCCGCCGGCGAGCTGATCTCCAGCTCGCTCGACACCTACTCGCTGGTGCTGCCGTGGGAGCGGATGGGCTACTTCCTCGCCGGCGCCGCGCTGGTGGGCATGCTGGCGGCGCTCTGGCCCGCCCGCAGGGCGTCGCGGCTCAACATGCTCGCGGCCATCAAGAGCGAGTAGCGCCGGAACGCACGGGGGAACGGGGAGACGGGCGGCCGCAGCCCGTCGGAAGGGCCCGCGCGGAGGGACTGCCCTCCCGCGGGCCCTTCGCCGTGCCGTGTACTCGGTCGTTGCGCCAGGGGTGCGCTCAGTCCCCTCCTAGAGCAATTTGCGCGCGGCCCGCCTCAGGTCGTACTCGTGGATGATCGCTTTGGCGTGGCCGTACGCCAGGTTGTGCTCGCCACGGAGCCAGCTCACTTTCTCCTCGAAGCGGAGGAGACAGGGACCGTCCTCGACGGTCCGCAGCCAGTCGGAGACTTCACGGCCGGTGCAGTGGGGGATGCGGGAGAGCAGGTTCCGGTGGGTTTCTGCGGAGAAGACTTGGGACATCGGCGCCTCCGGTATGCAGTCCTTCTCAGCACCGTGCCTGAGGGCGCGCCGATTGACAACCACCCGGAACGGGACGGCTCGAACCTCCCCCCGGGCTACCCGCGGGTTAGGCTCCACCCGTGCTCGACGTGCTCGACTTCGTGACCGCCGTTGACCGGATCGCCGACCGCCTGCGGTCGCTGCCGCAGAGCCGGCTGCGCGCGGGGGCGGCCGCCGCCGGGCTGGCGCTGGCGCGCGAGCTGTCCGCGCGGGCGCAGCGGCTGGAGGCGCCGGAGCGTACGCCGTACGAGATGCCGGCGGCGGGGGAGTTCGCGGTCGGGGACCAGGTGGCCGTCGCGGGGCGGGACCTGGCGGAGGCGCTGCGGGCGGCCGGTGACGCGCAGGGGCTCGCGGAGGCGCTGGCGGTGGTGCGGGAGGTCCGGCTGTGAACGAGGCGCTCTGCCGGGCGCGTACGGCTCCCGGGGGCCGGGCTCGGGAGTCCGGGCTCAGGTTGTCCGGGCTCAGGATCTCCGGGGTCCGGGTGTCCGGGGTCCGGTGTCAGGAGCCGGGGGCCGGGGGCCGGGGTCAGAGGGAGGCGATGACGCGGTCCGCGAGGATGTAGACGCTCTCGCCCGCGCAGTCGAAGGTCAGCGCGAACGCCCCGCTGATCGCTGAGCCGCCCAGCAGCACCGGCTCCGTGCCCCCGTCGAGCGCCTCCGCGAGCCGCTCCGCGGTGTCGCGGTGGCCGGGGGAGAGGCAGAGCGTGGTGCCGTCGGCGAAGACGTAGACGTCGAGCGTGCCCAGCGGGCCCAGCCGCACGTCGGTCAGCGGCGTACGGCCCGCCGCCAGGTCCTCCAGCCGGTTCACGGTGCGCTCGTGGTCGGCGACGGCCGGCTGCGGGCGGAAGTCGGGGTGCGAGGGGTGGCGGCGGCGGGCGGCGGCCAGCTCGGCGGACTCGCCCTCGGCGGGCGGCGCGTCCGCGGCGGCGGCGATGTCGTCCTGCTCCGCGGGGTCCGCGCACTCCGGCCGGTCCACGGCGTCCAGCCGGTCGAGCCGGTCCATGCGGTCCAGCCGGTCCATCGGGTCGAGCAGCGGCTCGAAGCCGGCGAAGTCGGCCTGGCGCGGTATGAACACCTCGCCGCCGAAGTCGACGGGGTCGCCGGGGAAGGGGGTCGCGTCGATGCTGTCGCGCGCCTCCTGCTCGGCCCAGAACGCCCGCGCCTCGGCCAGCTCGCGCTCCCGCTCGTCGGCGAGCGCCTGGGCGACGGCGATACGTATCTCCGCGGCAGGTGCGGGCCGGGCGGCCGGCACCGACGCCTCGTCCCCGGCCTGCGCCTCGCCGGCGGCGGACTCCGCCTCCGCCGCCGCGTTCGGGACCGCCTGCGCCCGCTCCCCGGCACCCCGCGCCGCGGCCCGGTCGGCCTGCGCGGTCTGCGCGGTCAGTTCGGCACGGAGCGTGACGACCTCGCGCCGCAGCCCGCTCACCGCACGCAGCACGGCGGCGCCGAGCAGCGCGGCAGAGGCGGCGGCCAGCAGGACGGCGAAGTTGGTGGCGCTCACTGTCGGACTCCCGATTGCTGTAGGACCCCCATGTTCTACCTCAGCCTGCCGGAGCGCAGAACCCCACCCCTAGCGGAAAATGGCATGAATAGGGCGGGCCTTTGGTCCCACCGCCGCCAAGGCGGGCGGCGGGGGCGCGGTTTGCGCACCCCCGCCGCGGTTGCGTACCGACGCGTTGCTAACTCAGCCGCTCCAGCACCATGGCCATGCCCTGGCCGCCCCCGACGCACATCGTCTCCAGCCCGAACTGCTTGTCGTGCCACTGCAGGGAGTTGATGAGCGTCGTGGTGATCCGCGCGCCCGTCATGCCGAAGGGGTGCCCGACGGCGATGGCGCCGCCGTTGACGTTCAGCCGGTCCGGGTCGATGCCCAGATCCCGGTACGAGGGGACCACCTGCGCGGCGAACGCCTCGTTGATCTCCACCAGGTCGATGTCGCCGATCGACATCCCGGCCCGCGCCAGCGCCTGCCTGCTCGCCTCCACCGGGCCCAGGCCCATGATCTCGGGCGACAGCGCCGAGAGCCCGGTCGAGACGATCCGCGCCAGCGGCGTGAGACCCAGCTCACGCGCCTTGGTGTCGGACATCACGACGAGGGCCGCGGCGCCGTCGTTCAGCGGGCAGCAGTTGCCGGCGGTGACCATCCCGTCGGGGCGGAACACCGGCTTCAGCCCCGCGACGCCCTCCAGGGTCACCCCGGCCCGCGGGCCGTCGTCCTTGCTCACGACCGTGCCGTCGGGGGTGGTGACGGGCGTGATCTCGCGCTCCCAGAAGCCCGCGGCGATGGCCTTCTCGGCGAGGTTCTGCGAGCGCACGCCGAACTCGTCCATGTCCTGCCGCGTGACGCCCTTGGCCCGCGCCAGGTTCTCGGCGGTCTGCCCCATGGCGATGTACACGTCCGGCACCAGCCCGTCCGCGCGCGGGTCGTGCCAGCCTCCCCCGTCGAAGGCCGAGCCCTTCTCCTGCCGTTCCGCGGTACGGGCCTCGGCCTCGGCGAAGAGGGGGTTGTGGGTGCCGGGCATGCCGTCGGAGGAGCCGTTCACGAACCGCGAGACCGTCTCCACGCCCGCCGAGACGAAGACGTCGCCCTCGCCGGCCTTGATGGCGTGGAACGCCATCCGCGTGGTCTGCAGGGAGGAGGAGCAGTAGCGCGTGATGGTGCAGCCCGGGAGGTGGTCCATGCCGAGCTGCACGGCGACCACGCGGCCCAGGTTGTGCCCCTGCTCGCCGCCGGGCAGGCCGCAGCCGAGCATGAGGTCGTCGATGTCCTGCGGGTCCAGGCCGGGCACCTTGTCGAGGGCGGCCCGGACGATGCCGGCGGCCAGGTCGTCGGGGCGGACGTCCTTCAGCGAGCCCTTCCCGGCCCGGCCGATCGGGGAGCGGGCGGCGGAGACGATCACGGCTTCGGGCATCAGGGCTCCCAGGGGACGCGGAGGGTCGGGGTCCTGGGCTGAAGTTACCCGTACGTAGTGAAGGGGTCACGGTTCTCGTACTGTGACGCGGACCTCAATTTCTGAGCGCTTGCTTACTACGGGCCGGGAAAGACAGGGAAAAGGCTTGTGAAAGATCCTCCTGAGGTCTGGCGCGATGTCTTTGCCTACCCATTACTCTTGTCCCAAGGCCGCGCAGTGCGGCCACTGAGGAGTGAGATGAGGAGCAGCAACCCGGTCTTCACGCGACGGGGGTTCAGCCGCGAGGGCGGTTCGGCAGGCTTCAACGCGCCGTCGCAGGCCGGGGGCCCCACTGCCGCCCAGGGCAACAACCCGTACGCCCAGCCCGGCACCAACCCGTATGCGCAGCAGCCGGGTGCCGCCCCGCGGAACCCCTACGCGCCCGCGGACCAGCAGCAGGGCGAATGGGCGCCGTACGCGGCGCCCGCCGGCGGCCGGATGACCATGGACGACGTCGTGTCCCGCACGGGCATGACGCTCGGCCTGGTGATCCTCGCGGCCGTCGCCTCCTGGATCACCTTCGACGGTGAGAAGTCGCTCGGCATCGGCCTGGTGGCCGCGCTCGGCGCCTTCGTGCTGGCGATGGTCCAGGCGTTCAAGCGCCGGCCGATCCCCGCGCTGATCCTGTCCTACGCGGTGCTCGAGGGCGTCTTCCTCGGCATCATCAGCGAGTACTTCAACACCTACGTCGACGGCGCGGTCATGCAGGCCGTGCTCGGCACGATGGCGGTGTTCTTCGGTGTGCTCGTGGCGTACAAGCTGCGGATCATCCGGGTCACGGCCCGGTTCCAGCGGTTCGTCATCGGCGCGGCCATCGGCTTCGTGCTGCTGATGGCGGTCAACATGTTCGCCGCGCTCATCGGCGGCGGCGACGGCATGGGCCTGCGCAGCGGCGGCCTCGGCATCCTGTTCGGCATCATCGGCGTCGTGCTCGGCGCGTGCTTCCTGGCCCTGGACTTCAAGCAGGTCGAGGACGGCATCGCCTACGGCGCCCCGAAGAACGAGGCGTGGCTCGCCGCCTTCGGTCTGACCCTGACCCTGGTCTGGATCTACCTGGAGATGCTGCGCCTGGTGGCCATCCTCCAGGGTGGCGACTGACACGACTCGCACGACTGACCGTGTGGCCCGGCCGGAGGCGTACGCCCTCCGGCCGGGCCACCGGCATGAGTAGGGGGAACCATGGCCGACGAGGCGGAGAAGGCCGACGGGGCCGGCGGCCTGAGGCGGCTGCTGCGGGGGATCCAGGTCTTCGAGGGCGACCTGCCGTCGTTCGACCCGCGGGAGACCCCGGACGGGCCGGTCGCGCTCTTCACGGACTGGCTGCTGGACGCCGTACGGGCGGGGGTGCGCGAGCCGCACGCGATGACCCTGTCGACGGCGGACGCGGACGGCGCGCCGTCGGCGCGGGTGCTGATCCTCAAGGACGTCGGCCCGGACGGCTGGCAGTTCGCCTCGGACGCAGGCAGCCCGAAGGGCCGGGAACTTGCCGGGCGGCCGTACGCGGCGCTGACGTTCTACTGGTCGCCGCTGGCCCGCCAGGTGCGCATCCGGGGCCCGGTCGCCGCGGCGGACCCGGAGCTGAGCGCCGCGGACTTCCTCGCCCGCGGGGCGGGCGCCCGCGCGGAGGCCCTGCTCGGCCGCCAGTCCCGCCCGCTGGCGGACCCCGCGGAGCGGGACGCGGCCGTCGGCGAGTCGCTGGCGCGGGTCGAGGCGGATCCGGGTCTGGTGGCGCCGGGGTGGACGCTGTACGCGGTGCGGCCGGAGACGGTGGAGTTCTGGCAGGGCGACAAGGCGCGGCGCCACACCCGGCTCGTATACGAGTCGGCGCCACCCGGGTGGACGAAGCGCTTGCTGTGGCCCTGAGACTCACTTCTCCCCGGTCTGGCCGGTCTGGCCGGCCGCTCGCAGGGCGACCTGGTTGACGATCCACAGCCCGATCCCGATGGCCAGCAGCACGCCGGCCCGGATGTAGACGTCCGCGGGCCGGTCCGACAGCGGGCTGGCCAGGATCCCGGCGGTGACGGCGCCCAGCACGGGTATCCACGTCGGCGCGCGGAAGTGCTTGTGGTCGACCGGGTCACGGCGCAGCACGAGCACGGCCACGTTGACGACGGCGAAGACGCACAGCAGCAGGAACGAGGTGGTGTCGCCGAGCCCCTCGATCTCGCCGGTCGACACCAGCCCGATCGCCAGCGCCGTGACGAACACGATCCCGACCACGGGCGTCCGCCGCCCCGGCAGCACGCGCCCCATGCCGCGCGGCAGCACGCGCTCGTTGGCGAGGCCGTAGCAGAGCCGGGAGGCCATCATGATGTTGATCAGGGCCGAGTTGGACACCGCGAAGAGCGCGATGAGCGCGAACAGCTTCGCGGGGAAGTCCACGCCGCTCTCGTCCACGACCAGCAGCAGCGGCCCGCTGGATCCGGCCAGCCGCTCGTGGTCGACCATCAGCGAGGAGACGAGCGCGACGAGGACGTAGATCGTGCCGGTGATCGCCACCCCGAGGAAGATCGCCCGCGGGAAGTTCCGCACCGGGTCTTTGGTCTCCTCCGCCATGTTGACCGAGTCCTCGAACCCCACGAAGGCGAAGAACCCCAGCGCGGTCGCCCCGAGCACGCCGGTGAGCACGGCGTACCCGGTCCCGCCGGTGTCGAACTCCGTCAGCCGCGACGGCTCGCCCTCGCCGGTCAGCACGGCGGCGACGCCGATGCCGAGGATCACGAGCAGCCCGGTCACCTCGACGACGGTCAGCACGACGTTCGTCTTCACCGACTCGGAGACGCCGCGCAGGTTGAGCGAGGCCAGCACGACGACGAACAGGATGGCGATGAGCGTCGGCGAGATGTCGACGAACTCCTGGAGGTAGTCCCCGCTGAACGCCCGCGCGGCGGCGCTCGCGGACGACAGCCCGGAGCACATCACCATGAACGCGACGATGAACGTCAGGAACGGCACCCGGAACGCCTTCTGCGTGTACAGCGCCGCCCCCGCGGCCCGCGGGTACTTGCCGACCAGCTCGACGTACGAGGCGGCGGTGAGCATCGCCACCACGAACCCGATCACGAACGGCACCCACAGCGCCCCGCCGATCCGCCCGGCGACGGCGCCGGTGTTGGCGTAGATGCCGGTGCCGAGGATGTCGCCGACGACGAAGAGCAGCAGCAACTTGGGCCCGATGGCCCGCTTCAGCGGCGTACCGCCGCCGTCGGAGGGTGGCGGGCCGGCCGCTTCGGTGGATGAATTCAGCATGCCCCTGCCAATGCCCACCCACCCCTTACACCAACCCCTTACCTCGGGGCGGCCGGCTGAACCCGCCCTGCGGGCGCGGGCGTCAGGTGAGTGTGGTGAGGGAGGTGGCGTGGGGGCCGCCGGATTCCTCGACGATCTCCGGGAGGGTCTGGGCTGTTCTGACCGTGGCGAAGCGGACCGTGCCGGCGGTTGTGGTGAAGCCGTGGACGGCCGGGCGGGGGAGGCTGTTGTAGGAGAAGGGGTTGGAGAAGTAGTACGCGCCCGTGTCGAGGAGGGCCACGTGGTCGCCCGCCGCCAGCGGGGGGAGTTCGCGGGCGCGGGCCACCAGGTCGCCGGCGAAGCAGCACGGGCCCGCCACGTCCTGGGCGACCGGGGTGCCCGTCTTGGGGGCGCCCGCGGCGTCGTACGCGGCCACGCGCAGCGGCCAGGCGTCCGGCGCGAAGACGGTGCGTACGGCGACCTGGACGCCCGCGTGGGTGACCGCGATGGGGCGGCCGCCGGCGGACTTGGCGTACTCGACGCGGGCCAGCACCAGGCCGTTCTTCGCCAGCAGCGAGCGGCCGAACTCGGTGATCAGCGCGTAGCGGCCGTCGAAGAGGCCCGGGATCTCGGTGCGCAGCAGGCGCGCGTAGTCGGCGAAGGCCGGTGTGGTCTCGTCGGAGTCGAAGTTGACAGGCAGGCCGCCGCCGATGTCCAGCGTGGTGACCTGCCGCCGGCCGGCGGCCGCGTTGATCTCCTCCGCCAGTTCGTACGCCGCCCGCACCCCCGCGGCCATCAGCGGCAGCGGCACGCCCTGCGAGCCGGTGTGGGTGTGCAGGGCGGTCAGCCAGGGGCGGTCCGCGTACGCGCGGACGAGCCAGTCGCGGGCGCCCTCGTCCTGGAGCGTCACGCCGAACTTCGAGGTGGCCGTCGCCGTGCTCATCGCGCCGATGCTGCCGCCGCCGACCTGCGGGTTGATTCGTACGCCGATCGCCGAGCGGGTCGGCGCCGAGCGGACCAGGCCGTCGATGCGGGCCAGTTCCTCGGGGTTGTCGGCGTTGACGGCGATGCCCAGGGCCAGCGCGCCGCGCAGCTCCGCGGCGGTCTTGGCGGGGGAGTCGAGCACGGTGCGCTCCGGGGGCACGTCCGCCGCGCGGGCCAGCTCCAGCTCCCCGGGGCTGGCGACCTCCGCGCCCAGGCCCTCGGCGGCGAGCAGCCGCAGCACCGGCACCAGGGCCGCGGCCTTGACCGCGAAGGAGTGCAGCACCGGCGTCCCCGGCGCGACCACCTCGTCGAACGCGGCCCGCAGCGCCGCCGCCGACTCCCGGATGCCCGCGACGTCCAGCAGCCCCACCACCGGCTCGGCGTCGGACACCAGCCCCTCGGTCAGCGCCGCGCGCACCGCCAGGTCGCGGCGGGCGGCGAGCGGGAGGTCCTGCGGTACGGAAACGGGCTCGTCGTAAGGCATGGCGGCAGTCAATCATCCGTCCGCAAATGCTGTCGTACGGCGTCCAGGTGTCGGACGCGAGGCAGGGGCGCGAGGCAGTCTTGACTAGGGTAATTCAGTCGCGTCAGGATGTGTTTCTGTTCATTCAGGACGGATGGCGCGCCAGGAGGCAGGCATGGCAGGACCCCGACCCGTGCGGGCGCCGCGCGGCACCCAGCCCAGCGCCCGCGGATGGCAGCAGGAGGCCGCCCTGCGGATGCTGCAGAACAACCTCGACCCCGAGGTCGCCGAGCACCCCGACAAGCTCGTCGTCTACGGCGGCACCGGCAAGGCCGCCCGCGACTGGGACTCCTTCGACGCCATGGTGCGTACGCTCACCACCCTCGGCCCGGACGAGACGATGCTGGTCCAGTCCGGCCGCCCCGTCGGCGTCATGCAGACCCACGAGTGGGCCCCCCGCGTCCTCATCGCCAACAGCAACCTCGTCGGCGACTGGGCCACCTGGGAGGAGTTCCGCAGGCTGGAGGCCCTGGGGCTGACCATGTACGGCCAGATGACCGCCGGTTCGTGGATCTACATCGGCACGCAGGGCATCCTCCAGGGCACGTACGAGACCTTCGCCGCCGTCGCCGCGAAGAGGTTCGGCGGCACGCTCGCCGGGACCCTCACCCTGACCGCGGGACTCGGCGGCATGGGCGGCGCCCAGCCGCTCGCCGTCACCATGAACGACGGCGTCGCCCTGTGCATCGAGTGCGACCCCTCCCGCATCGAACGGCGCCTGGAGCACGGCTACCTCGACGCGAAGGCCGACAGCCCCGAACACGCCCTGCGGCTGGCCACCGAGGCCCGCGACGCCCGCCGCCCGCTGTCCGTCGGCGTCCTCGGCAACGCCGCCGAGCTGGTGCCGCGGCTGCTCGCGGAGGGCGCGCCCATCGACATCGTCACCGACCAGACCTCCGCCCACGACCCGCTCGCGTACCTCCCCCTCGGCGTCGACTTCGCCGACATGGCCGCGTACGCCGCCGAGAAGCCCGCCGACTTCACCGCCCGCGCCCGCGAGTCGATGGCCCGGCACGTCGAGGCCATGGTCGGCTTCCAGGACGCCGGCGCCGAGGTCTTCGACTACGGCAACTCCATCCGCGGCGAGGCCAGGCTCGCCGGCTACGCGCGCGCCTTCGACTTCCCCGGCTTCGTACCCGCCTACATCCGCCCCCTGTTCAGCGAGGGCAAGGGCCCCTTCCGCTGGGCCGCGCTCTCCGGCGACCCCGCAGACATCGCCGCCACCGACCGCGCCATCCTCGACCTCTTCCCCGAGAACGAGTCGCTGGCCCGCTGGATCCGGCTGGCCGGCGAGCGCGTGCACTTCCAGGGCCTGCCCGCCCGCATCTGCTGGCTCGGCTACGGCGAGCGCGACCGGGCCGGCGAGCGGTTCAACGACATGGTGGCGAGCGGCGAGCTGGCCGCCCCGCTGGCCATCGGCCGGGACCACCTCGACTGCGGCTCGGTGGCGTCCCCGTACCGCGAGACCGAGGCCATGCGCGACGGCTCCGACGCCATCGCCGACTGGCCGCTGCTCAACGCGATGGTCAACGTCGCCTCCGGCGCGTCCTGGGTCTCCATCCACCACGGCGGCGGCGTCGGCATGGGCCGCTCGCTGCACGCCGGCCAGGTCACCGTCGCCGACGGCACGGCGCTCGCGGGCGAGAAGATCCGCCGGGTGCTGACCAACGACCCGGGCATGGGCGTCATCCGGCACGTCGACGCGGGCTACGAGCGGGCCGAGGAGATCGCGGCGGAGCGCGGCGTGCGCGTACCGATGCGGGAAGGCGACACCGCGCCGTGAGCCCGTCCTCGTTCCAGGAGATGTGGCGCGAGCTGCGCCCCCTCGGGCGGTACGCGCCCTCCGGCGGCTACCGCCGGTTCGCGTGGACGGCCGCCGACACCGACTGCCGGGCCTGGTTCCGGGCGCAGGCCGAGGCCCGCGGGCTCGCGTACGAGACCGACCGCAACGGCAACCAGTGGGCCTGGCTCGGCGACCCCGCCGCCGGCGGCGCCGTCGTCACCGGCTCCCACCTCGACTCCGTACCCGACGGCGGCGCCTTCGACGGCCCTCTCGGCGTCGTCTCCGCCTTCGCCGCCCTCGACGAGCTGCGCGCCCGCGGCGCCCGCCCCGCCCGCCCCCTCGGCGTCGTCAACTTCGGCGACGAGGAAGGCGCCCGCTTCGGCCTGGCCTGCGTCGGCTCCCGCCTCACCGCCGGGCAGCTGTCCGCCGCCGACGCGCACGAACTGCGCGACGCCGACGGCGTCACCCTGCCGCGGGCCATGGAGCGCGCGGGCCACGACCCCGGTGCGATCGGCCCCGACCCCGAGCGGCTCGCGCGTATCGGCGCCTTCGTCGAGCTGCACGTCGAGCAGGGCGTGGCGCTCGCCGGTACGGACCACGGGGTGGGCGTGGCGTCGGCGATCTGGCCGCACGGCCGCTGGCGGTTCGACTTCCGCGGCGAGGCCAACCACGCGGGCACGACCCGCATGGAGGACCGCCGCGACCCGATGCTGACCTACGCGCACACGGTGCTCTCCGCCCGCAAGAAGGCCGCGCAGGCCGGCGCCCGCGCCACCTTCGGCAAGGTCGCCGTCGAGCCCAACGGCGTCAACGCCATCCCCGCGCTCGTCCGCGGCTGGCTCGACTCCCGCGCCGCCGACGAGGAAGCCCTGCACACCCTCGTCGCCGCCGTCGAGCAGGCCGCCCGCGAGCGCGCCGGACGCGACGGCACCGCGGTGGAGGTCACCCGCGAGTCGCTGACACCCGTCGTGGACTTCGACGACGCCCTGCGCGACCGCCTCGCCGCGCGCCTCGGCGGCGCGCCCCTGCTCCCGACGGGTGCGGGACACGACGCCGGAATCCTGTCGGGCGCGGTGCCGGCGGCCATGCTGTACGTACGGAATCCGACGGGCGTCTCGCACGCACCGGCCGAGTCGGCGGACGAGGACGACTGCGCGGCGGGCGTACGGGCGCTGGCGGACGTGCTCGCGGACCTGGCCGGAGAAGGGGACGCGGCACAGCGAACGGAAGGGGCCGCGTGACGACGTACTGGGCGGAGCAGGCGTGGGTCGGCGGCGTGGTCGAACCCGGCGTCGTCCTGGAGGCGGCGGCGTCCGGCGGGCTGCTCGCCGCGGTACGGACCGGGGCCGGCGCGCCGCCGCCGGGCGCCACCGTCCTGCGCGGCCTCACCCTGCCCGGCCTGGCGAACGCCCACAGCCACGCCTTCCACCGAGCCCTGCGCGGCACCGTCCAGGTCGGCTCCGGCACGTTCTGGACGTGGCGCGAGGTGATGTACGACGTCGCCGACCGGCTCACCCCCGACACGTACTACGACCTCGCCCGCGCCGTCTACGCCGAGATGGCGCTCGCCGGGATCACCTGCGCCGGCGAGTTCCACTACGTCCACCACGCCCCCGGCGGCGCCCGCTACGACGACCCCAACGCCATGGGCCGCGCCCTGATCGCCGCCGCCGCGGCGGCCGGGATCCGGCTGACGCTGCTCGACACCGCGTACCTGGCCGGCGGCTTCGGGGAGCCGCCGGGGCGGCACCAGGTGCGCTTCAGCGACGGCGACGCCGAGGCGTGGGCGGAACGCGCGGCGGCGCTCGCCGCCGACGGCGCCGGCAGCGGTTCCGGATCCGACGCCGCCGACACCGCCGATGCGGCAGACCCCGGCGGCACCACCCGCATCGGTGCCGCCGTCCACTCCGTGCGCGCCGTCCCCGCCGGCCAGCTCGCCACCGTCGCCGCCTGGGCCGCCGACCGCCGCGCCCCGCTCCACGTCCACCTCTCCGAGCAGCCCGCCGAGAACGAGGCGTGCGCCGCCGCCCACGGCGTCACCCCCGCCCGCCTCCTCGCCGACCACGGCGTCCTCGGCCGCCGCACCACCGCCGTCCACGCCACCCACCTCACCGCCGACGACATCGCCCTCCTCGGCCGCAGCGGCACCGGCGTGTGCATGTGCCCCACCACCGAACGCGACCTCGCCGACGGCATCGGCCCCGCCGTGGCCGTGGAGCGGGCGGGCAGCCCGCTGTCCCTCGGCAGCGACAGCCACGCCGTGGTCGACCTCTTCGAGGAGACGCGGGCGCTGGAGCTGAACGAGCGGCTGCGCACCCGCCGCCGCGGCCACTGGACCGCCCACCACCTGCTGCGCGCCGCCACCGAGGGCGGCTACGCCGCCCTCGGCTGGGACGCCCCGGCCCGGCTGGAGCCGGGCGGGCTCGCGGACTTCACCACCGTGGCGCTGGACAGCGTGCGCACGGCGGGCGCCATGCCGCGGCTCGGCGCGGAGACGGCGGTGTTCGCGGCGACGGCCGCGGACGTGCGGCACACGGTGGTGGCGGGCCGGCACGTCGTACGGGACGGGGTGCACGCGCTCGTGGAGGACGTCCCGGGGGCGCTCGCGGCGGCCGTCGGGGCGCTGCGCGGCTGACTCCCGAACCCGACCCGGCACCCAACCGACCCACGAGGGCAGGACCATGACCGCCGCAACCACCGCCGCAGCCACAGCCGTCGTCAACATCGGCAGCCTCGTCACCAACGACCCGGCGCTCGGGGACGGCCCGCTCGGGCTGCTGGCGGACGCGGCCGTCGTCTTCGAGGGCGACCGCGTCGCCTGGGTCGGCGCGACCGGTGCGGCGCCGGCCGCGGACACGGCGTACGACGCGGCGGGCCGGGCGCTGCTCCCGGGCTTCGTCGACTCGCACTCCCACCTCCTCTTCGCCGGCGACCGCACCCGGGAGTTCGCCGCCCGGATGTCCGGCCGCCCCTACACTGCGGGCGGCATCCGTACGACGGTCGCCGCCACCCGCGCCGCCACCGACGCGGAACTGGCGGCGAACCTCGCCCGGTTCGTCCGCGAGATGCTCCGCCAGGGCACGACGACGCTGGAGACCAAGTCCGGCTACGGCCTGACGGCGGCGGACGAGTCGCGGGCGCTGCGGGTCGCGGCGGAGCAGGTCGCGGGGGTGGAGGAGGTCACGTACCTCGGTGCCCATGTCGTCGCGCCGGAGTACGCGGACGATCCGGCCGCGTACGTCGACCTGGTCACCGGCGAGATGCTCGACGCCTGCGCGCCGTACGCGCGGTGGATCGACGTCTTCTGCGAGAAGGGCGCCTTCGACGGCGACCAGGCGCGGGCGGTCCTCACCGCGGGCAAGGCGCGCGGCCTGACCCCGCGGGTGCACGCCAACCAGCTGTCGTACGGGCCGGGCGTGCAGCTCGCCGTCGAGCTGGAGGCGGCGTCGGCCGACCACCTGACGCACCTGAGCGACGCGGACGTGGCCGCGCTGGCGTCGGGGGCGACGGTGGCGACGTTCCTGCCGGGCTGCGAGTTCTCGACGCGGGCGGTCTACCCGGACGTGCGGCGGGTGCTGGACGCGGGCGCGACGGTGGCGCTGTCGACGGACTGCAACCCGGGCTCGTCGTTCACCAGCTCCATGCCGTTCTGCGTGGCCGTCGCGGTACGGGAGATGGGCATGACGCCGGACGAGGCGGTGTGGTCCGCGACGGCGGGCGGCGCGGCGGCGCTGCGGCGCACGGACGTGGGCCGCCTCGCGCCGGGCGCGCGGGCGGACGCGGCGCTGCTGGACGCACCGAGCCACGTGCACCTGGCGTACCGGCCGGGGGTGCCGCTGGTGGCGGAGGTGTGGCGGCGGGGGGAGCGGCTGCCCGGCGCGGGCGGCAACTGAGGCGGGCGACGGCGGGAGAGCGCGCCTGTCGGCAACAGACGGCGGCAGCCGGGAGGGACCCTTCCCGTCAGCAACCGAGGCGGGCGTCCGGGGGGTCCGCCGCGGGGCGTGCCGTCAGGTGGTCCACCGCCGCGCGCTCCGCGCACTCGTTGCCGAAGCCCACCAGCCCGTGCCGCCCGCCGGGCACCGTCAGCAGCGGCGCCCGGAACCGCATCGCGACCCGCTCCGCGCCGGCCGCCGGCGTGCGGATGTCGTCCTCGCTGTTGACCAGCAGCAGGTCCGCCCCGTCCGCCGCGCCGTAGCCCCCGTCACCGCCCGCCGGGCGGACCGCGCCCAGCGGCTCCCCGCGCCCCGGCCAGTGCACGCAGGGCGCGTAGTCGCGCGCCACCGTCCGCGTACGCCACCGCGCCTCGTCCGCGTCGTCCAGCTCCCGCAGGAGCGCGCGCAGGTTCCCCGGCCACCGGAAGTCCGTGCAGTGCACGCCGAGGAAGAGCGCGAGCGGCGGCGGCCCCGGGTCCAGCTCGTCGAACGCCGCCCGCACGTCGGGCGGCACCTCCTTCGGTACGGCCCTGGCCGTCGGCTCGGGGACCTGCTCGTCGTCCAGCTCCTGGCGGGTGTGCAGGGTCCTCAGTACATAGGACGTGCCCGGCCGGTCCGGGTCGACGACCCCGTCGAAGACCGCCGCGCGCACCCGCTCCGGGTGACGGGTGACGTAGACCTGGCCGGCGACGGTGGCGTAGGAGTGCAGCAGCAGGCTGATCCGCTCCTCGCCCAGCGCGCGGCGGACCCGTTCCAGATCCGTCGCGCCGGCGCGGGAGCCGAGGCGGGCCAGCAGCGGGCCGTGGGAGAGGCGGCAGCCCTCGACGTAGTCGCGGGCGGCGGCGTCAACGGCGCCGACGTCCCTGACGAGCCGCAGGCTGCGCGCGGCGCCGAGGCGGTCCAGGGCGCCGCGGGGCTCGCCGCAGTCGACGCGGTGGCTGCGGCCGGTGCCGCGGCGGTCGTAGCCGACGATGTCGAACCGGTCGCGCAGCGCCCGCGGGTAGTCGACGCCGGCGGAGACGGCCTCCTGGAGGCCCGACAGGCCCGGCCCGCCGGGTGCGAGGACGAGCGCGCCGATGCGGCGGTCGGGGTCGCGGGCGGGCAGGCGCGAGAGTGCCAGGCGCAGGGTCTCGGGACTGCCGCCGCCGACGGGCACGGTGACGCCGCGGCACTCGCGCCGCTCCATGCCCGTCAGCGGGCAGGGGCTCCACTCGTCGCCGGCGGGGTCCGGTCCGTACGAAGCGCCGCCGCCTGGCGGCTCCGGCCCGTCCCCGTCAGGCGTCCCGCACGCGCCCGTCCACGCCAGCGCCAGCGCCGTGAGCAGGGCGAGCACCGGGGCGGGGCGGCCGGGCCGCCGCCGGGGGGAGGCCATGAGCCGATCATGGCACCGCCTCCCCGGAAACCCGGGGAGGCGGCTCTCGGTCCGGTCATCGGCCGGATGCCCGGCCGGGTGCGGCCTAGTCCTCGGCCATCAGGCCCTTGCGCAGCCGTACCAGCGTGCGCGACAGCAGCCGCGAGACGTGCATCTGCGAGATGCCCAGCTCCTCGCCGATCTCCGACTGGGTCATGTTCGCCACGAAGCGCAGCGAGAGGATCTTCCGGTCGCGCGGCGCCAGCTCCGCTATCAGCGGCTTGAGGGACTCGACGTACTCGATGCCCTCCAGCCCGTGGTCCTCGTAGCCGATGCGGTCCGCGAGGGTGCTCTCGGAGTCGTCCTCCTCGGGCTGCGCGTCCAGCGAGCTGGCGGTGTAGGCGTTCGAGGCGGCCATGCCCTCGACGACCTCCTCCCGGCCGATGTCCAGCCGTTCGGCCAGCTCGTCGACCGTGGGGGCGCGGTCGAGCTGCTGAGCCAGCTCGTCGCCCGCCTTCGCCAGGTCGAGGCGCAGCTCCTGCAGCCGCCGCGGGACGCGTACGGACCAGGAGGTGTCGCGGAAGAAGCGCTTGATCTCGCCGATGATCGTCGGCATCGCGAAGGTGGGGAACTCCACGCCGCGGGTGGGCTCGAAGCGGTCGATCGCCTTGATGAGCCCGATCGTGCCGACCTGGATGATGTCCTCCATCGGCTCGCTGCGCGAGCGGAACCGGGAGGCGGCGAACTTCACCAGCGCCAGGTTGAGTTCGATCAGGGTGTTGCGGACGTACGAGTACTCGTGGGTGCCCTCTTCGAGGGTGCCGAGCCGGTCGAAGAGCGTCTTCGACATCGCCCGCGCGTCCCCGGGGGCCACCTCGTCGAAGGCGATGCCCTCCAGCTCGTCGATGGTCCCGGTGAAAGGGGCCGCCGCGGTGTCCTCGGGGGTCGCTTCCGCGGCTTCCTCGCCGTGGTGCCCTGTGTGGTCGTCGCCGTGCTCGGCGTGGGGTCGTGCCGGCGGCGTGCTCGCCGCGGCGTCGAGCCGGGGTGACATTTGTCCTCCAACGTTCTCGGCATGTGGCTGCCGATGCCATTACCTGTCCGCTGTGGTCTGCGGCGCCTCCCATAGCCACGTGTTGTGAGTGCCTCTAGGCCTACCCCCTTCTTCCCTCCGGTGCAAGAATCGGGTGTCCATATTTGCCCTATTATGTTGGTTGTTCGGGTGCCGAACGTGTGACCAAAGGCGTAGGGTCGGACCTGCATTGCACGACTATTCCGAAGGTCAGGAGACAAGCGCGCATGGACGCCGGAACCGCCGGAAGCCCGAGCCGCGGCCGACTGCACGTCGACGTGCGGGTCCATGGCGGGAGCGCTGTCCTCACACCTGCGGGTGAACTCGATTACCACACGGCCGAGGTGCTGCGGGAGCCGCTGGAGCGATGTATCGCCGGCGGCCGCAGCCGGCTCGTACTCGACTGCACGCGCCTGGAGTTCTGCGACTCGACCGGGCTGAACGTGCTCCTCGGCGCCCGCCTCAAGGCGGAGGCGGACGGCGGCGCCGTGCACCTCGCGGGGCTGCAGCCGGTGGTTGCCAGGGTCTTCGAGATCACGGGTGCGGAGCAGGTCTTCTCCCTGCACGACACCCTGGAAGCCGCTCTCGCGGAGTGACCCCCGGTCGCCGGATACCGGGTGGGACCCGTGCGACGGGTGATGCGCGTCACAGCGTCCCGGGGAAACTCGGGGGTGTTTCCGCGATCTCGCAGGGCAGAAGCCCTGGCGAAACTTCTGGAACGGGCAGGAAGGGCACGAATGCGCGGACGGGGTGCGCGAACGGGCGTGCGGTTGCGCGAAGGGGGTGGCGTGAGGCGATGAGCTTCAGGTCGTTGCCGCCGGGCGCGCTGCCGCCCGAGGGCGAGGCCGGCAGTGGCGCCGCCGCGCCCGCGCGCCCGGACGACGGTGCCGCGGCCCCACCCGCCCCCGCGGACGAGCCCGCCCCCTCGGGACAGGTCCGCCGGCTGCGGCTCGTCGGCGCCAGCGGCATGGTCCCCCGCGCCCGCGACTTCGCCCGCCGGGCGCTGGAGGACTGGGGCTGGCTGCCCGCGGCCAGCGCAGAGCAGCGCGCGGCGGCCGAGGACGTCCTGCTCGTCGTCTCGGAGCTGGTGACGAACGCCTGCCTGCACGGCGGCGGACCGGACGAGCTGCGGCTGCGTACGGCGGGGAAGGTGCTGCGCCTGGAGGTCAGCGACTCGGGCACGGGCACGCCGGAGCCGCGCACGCCGCACCGGGCCAGCAGGCCGGGCGGGCACGGGATGTTCATCGTGCAGCGGCTGTGCCTCGACTGGGGCGTGCAGCGGGAGGCGGGAGCGGCGGGCAAGACGGTGTGGGCGGAGCTGTCGGCGCCGCTGTAGCCCGTCGTACGCACCGGCGCCCGTTCTCCGTACGACCCGCTTGCCCCTTCGTACGACCCGCCCGCCGCCGGCCGTACCCGTCCCCCGCCGCAGTCCGTACGAGCCGGATGCCGCCCGCCGTCGCCCGCCGCGTACGGCTAGCCGATCCGCCCCCGCAGCCACCCCTCGATCTCCCCGACCACCCCCGGCTCCGTCAGCAGCCGCATGCCGTGCGCGCTGCCGGGCACCACCCGCACCCGCACGTCCGCCGCCGGCATCCCGCGCGCCCGCTCCGCCACCGCCACCGCAGCCGAGTGGTACGCCGGCACGAAGTCGTCCGCCGAGTGCAGCAGCAGCATCGGGGCGTCGTCCCGCCCGGACGCCCCGCTCCGCGGATCCAGCGACCACCACGCCCGCCGGCAGGCCGGGTCCGCCGACACCGTCGGCGTCCCGTCCGGTACGCAGCCCGCCAGCCGCTCCGCGCTCGCCCGCAGCCGCCGCCCCGCCGCGGTCGCACCCGGCGCCCCGCCGTCGAGCCAGGCCCGGTACGGCGACGCCACCGGCGACAGCGCCACCACCCCGGCGGTGCGCGAACCCCCCGCGCCGTACGTGGCGGCGGCGACGGCGAGCTGCCCGCCCGCCGACGAGCCCAGCACCCCCACCCGCGCCGGATCCACGTCGTACCGCGCGGCGTGCGTCCGCACCCACCGCAGCGCCGCCAGCACGTCGTCGCGCTGCGCCGGCCACGGCACGTGGGGGGTGAGGCGGTAGCCGGCGTCGAAGACCGCGTAGCCGCGGCGCGCGAAGGCCCGGGCCCAGGCGTCCCAGTCGGTGTCGTACGACCAGTAGCCGCCGTGCAGGATGACGAGCCCGCCGCGGAGGGCCCGCCGCGGCTGCCAGTGGACGGTGACCCGCTGGCGCGGATGCGCCCCGTACGCCCGGACGCTGCTCCGCAGCGCCTCCTCTGCGCCGTCCCGCGGCTCCGCCGTACGCGCGGGCGGCCGCTCCGCCGCCCGCTGCGCCGCCCGTTCCGCCGTCACCCCGGCCGGCTGCACCACCCCCGCCGTGAGCGCCGCGGCGGTCCCCAGCACGGCGGCCACGAGCCGCCGCCGCCACCGGACCCGTACCGCAGCCATCGCACCCGCCTCGCACCCGCCGCTCCGCGGACCGGCCGGCCCGGTGACCTCATGGTCGCCGACAACCCACCGCCCCGCGATCCGGCGGCGCCCCGCCCCGCGGTCCGGGGACGGCGCGAACCGGCGCACGGGACCCGCCGGCGCGTTCGACCGCGTGCCGGGAGGTGAGAGAACCCGACGCCACCGGCGCACTCTCGGTGACGGGAGGTCTACCATCGCACCATGACCCGAGTACTGCTGGCCGAGGACGACGCGGCCATCTCGGAACCGCTGGCCCGCGCGCTGCGCCGGGAGGGCTACGAGGTGGAGGTACGGGAAGACGGTCCCACGGCGCTCAGTGCCGGGCTCCGCGGCGGCGTCGACCTCCTCGTGCTCGACCTGGGGCTGCCCGGCATCGACGGCCTGGAGGTGTGCAGGCGGCTGCGCGCCGACGGCCACGGCTTCCCCGTGCTGGTGCTCACCGCCCGCGCGGACGAGGTGGACACCGTCGTCGGCCTCGACGCGGGCGCCGACGACTACGTCACCAAGCCCTTCCGCCTCGCCGAGCTGCTCGCCCGGGTCCGCGCCCTGCTGCGCCGCGGCTCCACCGAGGCACAGCCGCCGGCCACCCACGGCGTACGCATCGACACCGACTCGCACCGCGCCTGGCTCGGCGACGAGGAACTGCAGCTCACGGCGAAGGAGTTCGACCTGCTGCGGGTGCTGGTGCGCGACGCCGGCCGGGTGGTCACGCGCGAGCAGTTGATGCGCGAGGTGTGGGACACCACCTGGTGGTCGTCGACGAAGACGCTCGACATGCACATCTCCTGGCTGCGCAAGAAGCTCGGCGACGACGCCGCGAACCCCCGCTACATCGCCACGGTCCGCGGAGTGGGCTTCCGCTTCGAGAAGAGCTAGGCCGGCCGCCCCCGGCCTCCGGCAGCCATGCGCAGAAGGCTCATCAACAGCACCCTCGCGGTGGTGCTCGTCGTCATCGCCGTGTTCGGCGTCTCGCTCGTCATCGTCGAGACCCGCACCATCGAGGCCGCCGCGCACGACCGGGTGCAGTCCGAGGCGGTCCGGCTGTTCAGCGTCGTGGAAGGCAAGATCGCCGACGACGAGCGGGTGACCCGGCAGGCGCTCTCCGGGCAGGTCACCGACGGGCGGTACGCGGTGGTGGACCTGCCGGGCGGGCCGCCGCTCAAGATGGGGGAGCGGCCCGAGGGCTCGGTCATCGAGGTCACCGAGACCGGCAGCAGGGGCGAGCGGGTCACGGTCATGGAGGCCCGCGAGCGGGTCAACGGCGAGCTGGGCCAGACCCTGCTGATCATCTTCGCCGTGGCGCTGCTCGCCGTCGGCGCCGCCGTGCTGCTCGCCGTCCGCCAGGCCAACCGCCTCACCGCCCCGCTCACCGACCTCGCCGAGACCGCGGAGCGGCTCGGCTCCGGCGACCAGCGCACCCGCCACCGCCGCTACGGCGTCCCCGAGCTGGACCGCGTCGCCGACGTGCTGGACGCCAGCGCGGAGCGGATCGCGCGGATGCTCACCGCCGAGCGGCGGCTGGCCGCGGACGCCTCCCACCAGCTCCGTACGCCGCTGACCGCGCTGTCCATGCGGCTGGAGGAGATCGCCCTCACGGACGACCCGGCGACGGTCAAGGAGGAGGCGGCGGTCGCGCTCACGCAGGTGGAGCGGCTCACGGACGTGGTGCAGCGGCTGCTGACCAAGTCCCGGGACCCCAAGGCCGGCTCGGGCATGGGCTTCGACCTGGACGAGGTCGTCAAGCAGCAGCTGGAGGAGTGGCGGCCGGCGTACCGCGGCGAGGGGCGGGCGATCGTCCGCTCCGGCAAGAAGGACCTGCGCGCGGTGGGCACGCCGGGGGCGGTGGCGCAGGTGCTCGCGACGCTGATCGAGAACGCGCTGATGCACGGCGCCGGGACCGTCGCGCTGCGCACCCGGGTCACGGGCAACCAGGTGGTGGCCGAGGTCACCGACGAGGGTCCTGGCGTGCCCGCGGACCTCGGCTCCCGGGTCTTCGAGCGCACGGTCAGCGGGCGCAACTCGACGGGGCTGGGGCTGGCGGTCGCCCGGGACCTGGCGGAGGCGGACGGGGGGCGGCTGGAGCTGGTGCAGCAGAAGCCGACGACGTTCGCGCTGTTCCTCGCGCGGGAGCACGAGGACCACTGAGCGGGCGTACGGGGCGGTGGGGGGCTCGTACAGAACGGTGGAGGGCTCGTACGGAACGGTGGGGGCTCGTACGGAACGCGGGCGCTACCGCCGCGCTCCGACCGCCTCTTCCCGCGCCTCCGGGTCCCCCGGCTCATCCGGCTCACCCTGTTCCCGGGACGCCCGGGGCTGCCGCGGCTTGCGCCGGCTGCCCGGGATCCGTACCTCAGGGGCCGCGGCTATGTCGCCCGCTTCGCCGGCCTCCGGGGGCGCGGCGGCGGGCCGGGCCGCGGGCACCGCGCGGAACACCCAGCTCCGGTAGGACCAGAAGCGGAACAGCGACGCCACCCCGATGCCCAGGAACTTGAAGACGTTGTTCTGCAGCGGGGTGTCCCAGTCGAACCCGTACGTGGCGACGTACAGCACGCCGTTCTCGATGACGAGCCCGGCGGTGCTGAAGACCAGGAACAGCGTGAACTCGCGCGGCGGGCGGGTCTTGTCCCGGTCGCGGTAGGTGAAGTACCGGAAGCCTATGTAGTTGAAGACGATCGCGACGGCCGTCGCGATCATGCTGCAGCGGACCACGGGCAGCTCCGTGGTGTTCCGCACGAGGTTGAAGACCGCGAGGTTGACCAGGACGCCGACGCCCCCGACGGCCGCGAACTCGGCCACTTCGCGGCTCAGGCGCCGCAGCCGCGATGCCCCCGGGTGCCGTGCACTGTTCAAGATCGTCAGACTCCGATGGTCGGTTGCGTTCCCCTGGCCCTGGTCTTCTCCGGGCGGGCCGGAGCCCTCATGCTAACCGGGCCCGCCGACGGAGGGGGCGGGTCCGCCCCGCCCGGCCGATACCCTGGGGTGCGTGACATTCCCGGTAGTCGGCATGATCGGCGGGGGACAGCTCGCCCGGATGACCCACCAGGCAGGCATCCCCCTCGGCATCAGGTTCAAGCTCCTCAGCGGCACCGCCACGGACTCCGCGGCCCTGGTGGCGGGTGACACCGTCATCGGTGACCACCGCGACCTGGACACGCTGCGCGAGTTCGCCCGCGGCTGCGACGTGATCACCTTCGACCACGAGCACGTGCCGACCGAGCACCTGCGCGCTCTCCAGGCCGAGGGCGTCGCGGTCCGGCCGGGACCGGACGCCCTGGTCTACGCGCAGGACAAGGGCGCGATGCGGGCCCGGCTGACGGAGCTGGGCGTCCCCTGCCCGCGGCACCGGATCGTGGCCGGCCCGGCGGACGTGGCGCGCTTCGCGGACGAGGGGGGCGGCTTCCCGGTCGTGCTGAAGACGGTGCGCGGCGGGTACGACGGCAAGGGCGTGTGGGTCGTACGTACGGAGGAGGACGCCGCGGAGCCGTTCCGCGCAGGCGTCCCGGTGCTGGCCGAGGAACTGGTCGACTTCCGCCGCGAGCTGGCCGCGAACGTCGTCCGCTCGCCCAGCGGCCAGGCCGTCGCGTACCCGGTGGTGGAGTCCGTCCAGGTCGGCGGCGTCTGCGACACGGTCCTCGCGCCGGCGCCCGGGCTGGCCCCGGAGGTCGCGGTGCGTACGCAGCAGCTCGCGCTGAGGATCGCGATGGAGCTGGACGTCGTGGGCCACCTCGCGGTGGAGCTGTTCGAGGCGGCCGGCCCCGACGGCGAGCCCCGGATCCTCGTCAACGAGCTGGCGATGCGCCCGCACAACTCCGGCCACTGGACCCAGGACGGCGCCGTCACCTCGCAGTTCGCCAACCACGTACGCGCCGTGCTCGACCTGCCGCTGGGCGACCCGCGCCCGCGCGCCCCGTGGACGGTGATGGCGAACGTCCTCGGCGGCGACTACCCCGACATGTACCCGGCGTACCTGCACTGCATGGCCCGGGACCCGGGGCTGAAGATCCACATGTACGGCAAGGACGTGAAGCCCGGCCGCAAGGTCGGCCACGTCAACACCTACGGCGACGACCTGGACGAGGTGCGCGCCCGCGCCCGCCACGCCGCCGACTACCTGCGGGGGACGATCACGGAATGAGCATCGCATGAGCACGGAGAACGGCCCGCTGGTCGGCATCGTCATGGGCTCCGACTCCGACTGGCCGGTCATGGAGGCGGCGGCGCAGGCACTCGCCGAGTTCGAGGTCCCGTACGAGGTCGACGTCGTCTCCGCGCACCGGATGCCGCGCGAGATGATCTCCTACGGCGAGCAGGCCGCCGGCCGCGGCCTGCGCGCCCTCATCGCCGGCGCCGGCGGCGCGGCCCACCTGCCGGGCATGCTCGCCTCCGTCACCCCGCTGCCGGTCATCGGCGTCCCGGTCCCGCTGAAGTACCTCGACGGCATGGACTCCCTGCTGTCCATCGTCCAGATGCCCGCGGGCGTCCCGGTCGCCGCGGTCTCCGTGGCCGGCGCCCGCAACGCGGGCCTGCTGGCCGCCCGCATCCTGGCCGCCCACGACGAGGACCTCCGCGCCCGGATGACGGCGTTCCAGGAGGACCTGAACGCCCAGGCACAGGAAAAAGGCGCCCGCCTCCGCCGCAAGGCCACGCCCGCCACCTGAGTCCCGTATCGGCAGGGGGCACACGGCTGGTTCGTGTCTGGCGGCCCGATTCGGGGCACTCGGCGCAAGAGCAGCTTCAGCGGGAACGAATCCGACTGCGTCGAACTCGCCTTACGGGGCGGGGCTGTGCTCGCACGTGACTCGAAGAACCGGACCGGAGCGGTTCTCGTCTTCACGCCCACCGCCTGGAGCGACTTCCTCAAGGCCGTCGCGTCCGGGGAGTTAGCCGGTTCATGACCGGCGTTCCGATGCCGGGGGAGGTGAGTCCGTGGAGGCCAGAGGCGTGAGGGGAACGACCGCGTGCAGTCGCCGGATGTGCTGGGTGGTGCTGTGCTGCTCTTCTCGCCGGTGCCGGTCCGCCCGCGCATCCTCCACGCGTATCGGCTGATCGGCCGACGCCGGGTTCACGTATCGCCTCCAGCGTGACCTGATCAGGCGAAACGAGGGTTCATGTCGTTCGTGCGGTGGCGCTTCGGAACCGTCGGCGATTGGTCCAGAGGAATTGGTCCGGGGGGAGGAGTCCGGCCCGACCTGGGTGCGTGGCTGTCGGCCTGCGCGGATAGCGTGGCCTCCTGGCCACGCTATCCGCGCAGGAGGACGACCCATGACCGGTGAACTGCTCGCGCGTGCGCGCGAGGTGCTGCGGGCACACCCCGTCGTCGACGGGCACAACGACCTCCCCTGGGCCCTGCGCGAGCAGGTGACGTACGACATCGACCGGCGCGACATCGCCGTCGACCAGAGCGCGGCGCTGCACACCGACATCCCGCGGCTGCGCGCCGGCGGGGTGGGGGCGCAGTTCTGGTCCGTGTACGTGAGCACGGAGCTGGCCGGGGACGCCGCCGTGAGCGCGTGCCTGGAGCAGATCGACGTGGTGCGGCAGCTCGTCGACCGCTATCCCGGGGAGCTGCGGCTCGCCGTGAGCGCCGACGAGGTGGAGGCCGCGCGGGCCGACGGGCGGATCGCCTCGCTGATGGGGGCCGAGGGCGGGCACTCCATCGCCAACTCGCTCGCCACCCTGCGCGCCCTGCACCGCCTCGGCGTGCGCTACATGACGCTCACGCACAACGACAACACCGACTGGGCCGACTCCGCGACCGACGGGCCGCGGCACGGCGGGCTCACCGCCTTCGGCGAGGAGGTGGTCCGCGAGATGAATCGCGTCGGCATGCTCGTCGACCTCTCCCACGTGGCTCCGGCCACCATGCGGCACGCGCTGCGCGTCACCGAGGCGCCGGTCGTTTTCTCCCATTCGTCCGCTCGCGCCCTGTGTGACCACCCCCGCAACATTCCTGACGATGTGCTCGAAATGCTCCCGGCCAACGGTGGTGTGGCGATGGCCACGTTCGTGCCGAAGTTCGTCCTGCCCGCCGCGGTCACGTGGACCGCGGAGGCGGACGAGTACATGCACGCCCGGGGGCTGGACCCGTTCGGCGCGGACGACGAAGCGGTCCGCGCGCGGCGTGCGTTCGAGGAGGCGAACCCGCGGCCGCAGGCGACGGCCGCGACCGTGGCGGACCATCTGGACCATATGCGCGAAGTGGCGGGAATCGACCATATCGGTATCGGCGGCGACTTCGACGGCACGCCGTTCACCCCCGAGGACCTCGCCGACGTGGCCGGCTATCCGCACCTCGTCGCCGAGCTTCTGCACCGCAGTTGGTCGGAAGAAGACCTGGCCAGGCTGTTGTGGGGCAATGCGCTGCGGGTGTTGCGCGACGCCGAGGCGATCGCGCGCGAAGTGGCCGCTCGGCGCGGCCCGTCGATCGCCACCATCGAACAGCTCGACGGCCCCGCGAAACCTCAGGAGTGAGCAGAGTGACATAAGTCACTCACAGAATTCTCATGTCATGGGGTCATGTGTCCGACTCCTCGGTTATCGACAAGTCTCCACCGGTGGGAGGGAATTGAGGAGGGGTGCCGGATGAGGCGAATGTCGGGCTGATTCCGATGTGACGCGGAGAACGGCCTTGGTGACGGTTCACAGCTTGTTCTGTTTTCGGCTGTGTGATTACGGTGCTCGCCGTGCTCGCGCCACCGATGCGGGTACCTCGTCGCCGTAACGCCGAATCCTGTCGGCGGTGACGGGCAGGCACTTTCAGCTTTCACGGCAGGAGCGGGGGACCCAGGTAAGTGCCGGACCGTGCGCAAGCGCGGGACGGCTCGGGGTGAAGCCATGCTCCGCATGGCCGGGCATCTCCAGCTCGAACCCGACAGCTCACCTCGCAGGCGTCGGAGAGGAGCATGTCCATGTCCGCACGCGGACGTCACCGTCGCCTGGGCCGGATAGCCCGGGGCAGCAGGGCCCTCGTCATCACCGCCGGCAGCGCCGGCGTCGCCATCCCCCTCATCGCCGGCGGCCACGCCCAGGCCGCCTCCGTCGACACCTGGGACCGCGTTGCCCAGTGCGAGAGCGGCGGCGACTGGAGCATCAGCACCGGCAACGGCTTCTACGGCGGTCTGCAGTTCGTGCAGAGCACCTGGGAGGGCTACGGCGGCACGCAGTACGCGCCGCGCGCCGACCAGGCCACCAAGGAGCAGCAGATCGAGATCGCCGAGAAGGTCCTCGCCTCGCAGGGCCCCGGCGCCTGGCCGGTCTGCTCCGTCCAGGCCGGCCTCACCCAGGGCGGCCCCGCCCCGGACCTCTCCACCGGCGGTGGCGAGGAGGCCCAGCAGGAGAGCGAGCCCGAGGCGCAGACCGAGTCCGAGCAGCCCGCCCAGCAGGAGCAGGCCGCGAAGGAGGAGGCCCCGAAGCAGGAGCAGGCGCCGGAGAAGAAGTACGAGAAGGCCGGCACCTACACCGTCGTCTCCGGCGACACCCTGTGGGACATTTCCCGCAAGCACGGCATCGCGGGCGGCTGGCAGACGATCTACGAGGGCAACAAGGACGTCATCGGCGACGACCCGGACCTGATCTTCCCCGGTCAGAAGTACGACTTCGACGGCGGCGAAGAGGTCACCCTGGAGGAGCCGGAGACCGCCCCGGCCCAGCCGTCCGCCGCCCAGGAGGAGCCCGCGGCCGAGGAGCCGCAGCAGGAGGAGCAGCCCGCCGAGGCCGCTCCGGCGGGCGGGTTCTCCGCCCCGATCGACGCCGGCCTGTCCACCGCCTACCGGGCCGCGGGCGGCTCGTGGTCCAGCGGTTACCACACCGGTGTCGACTTCTCCGCCGGCACCGGCACCCCGGTCAAGGCCGTCTCCTCCGGCACCGTCGTCAAGGCCGGCAACGGCGCCGACGGCGGCGCGTACGGCATCGCCGTCGTGATCAAGCACGACGACGGCCGCTACAGCCAGTACGCCCACCTGTCGTCCACCTCGGTGAGCGTGGGCCAGAGCGTGGGCGCCGGCGACCAGATCGGCCTGTCCGGCTCCACCGGCAACTCCACCGGGCCGCACCTGCACTTCGAGGTGCGCACCAGCCCGGACTACGGTTCTGACGTCGACCCCGTCGCGTACCTGCGCGACAACGGCGTCTCCATCTGAGGGTCCCCCGTACGGCGCAGCCCCCCGTTTCCGGCGGAACGGGGGGCTCTGCCGTGCCCGGCTCCGGCCCCGGGCTACGCCGCCGGGCGGCCCATGGCGCGGAACGTCCAGCCCGCGGCGCGCCAGGGCACCGGGTCCAGGGTGTTGCGGCCGTCGATCAGGTGCGGCCGGGAGACGACCCGTGCCAGCCGCCCGGGGTCGAGCGCGCGGAACTCCGGCCACTCGGTGAGGTGCAGCACGATGTCCGCGCCGCGCAGCGCGTCCTCCGCCGACTCGGCGTAGCGCAGGGTGGGGAAGACGCGGCGGGCGTTCTCCATGCCCTTGGGGTCGTGGACGGTGACCTGGCCGCCCTGGAGGTGGATCTGCCCGGCGACGTTGAGCGCGGGGGAGTCGCGCACGTCGTCGGAGTCGGGCTTGAACGCGGCGCCCAGCACGGCGATCCGCCGGCCCAGGAAGGAGTCGCCGCAGGCTTCGCGGGCGAGTTCGACCATGTGGGCGCGGCGGCGCATGTTGATCGAGTCGACCTCGCGGAGGAACGTCAGCGCCTGGTCCGCGCCGAGTTCGCCGGCGCGGGCCATGAACGCGCGGATGTCCTTGGGCAGGCAGCCGCCGCCGAAGCCGATGCCGGCGCGCAGGAACTTCTTCCCGATCCGGTCGTCGTAGCCGATGGCCTCGGCGAGCTTCACGACGTCGCCGCCGGCCGCCTCGCAGATTTCGGCCATGGCGTTGATGAACGAGATCTTCGTGGCCAGGAAGGCGTTGGCGGCGGTCTTCACCAGCTCGGCGGTGGGGTAGTCGGCGACCACGAACGGCGTACCGGAGTCCAGCGGTGTCGCGTACACGTCCCGCAGCACCTTCTCGGCGCGCTCGCTCGCCACGCCGACCACGATGCGGTCGGGGCGCAGGGTGTCCTCGACGGCGAAGCCCTCGCGCAGGAACTCCGGGTTCCACGCCAGCTCCGCCTGCTCGCCGGCCGGGGCCAGCTCGGCCAGCCGGCGCGCGAGCCGGTCCGCGGAGCCCACCGGCACCGTCGACTTGCCGACGACCAGGCAGGGACGGTCGAGGTGCGGCGCGAGGGTGTCGATCGCGGCGTCGACGTAGCTCATGTCGCAGGCGTACTCGCCGTGCTTCTGCGGCGTGTTGACGCAGACGAAGTGCACGTCGCCGAAGGCCGCCGCGTCCGCGTACGAGGTGGTGAAGCGCAGCCTGCCCGACGAGCCCTCGATCCCCGCGACGTGCTTGCGCAGCAGGTCCTCCAGCCCCGGCTCGTACATTGGCACCCTGCCGGCCGACAGCAGCTCGACCTTCTCCTCGACGACGTCCAGGCCGAGCACCTCGAAGCCCAGCTCCGCCATCGCGGCGGCGTGCGTGGCACCGAGGTAGCCGGTGCCGATCACAGTGATCCTCAAGGTCATGGTGCCGAGCATAACGGCGGGCTGTGACACACCCCACCTGCGCAACCATGGGCCCGGGTGCGGAGTCTGACTCATGAACGTGCAGCTAAGGGAGTGGGGATCGTGGCGAGGCAGCATCTGGACGGGGCGGGCAGCGGAACCGACGAGCCCGGCATGCCGCGCGCCCGCGAACCGCAGGCGCCGTACGCGGCGGACGACTCGACGGCGGCGCACGCGGCGTACGTGGACGCGGCGTTCGCGCCGGACGCGCCGGGGGCGCCGGGCACCCCGGACGCGCCGGGCGCAGGCGCGGACGGCCCGAAGGGAGGCGACGGCGCCGACCCGCCGGCCGACCCCGGCGACCCCACTGCTCCCCACGACCCGGGCGACGACCCCGCCGGCGCCCCCTCGCACGCCGCGCCCCGCCGCCGCATGCGCCGCGGCCGCAAGGTGCTCCTCGGCGCCGTGATCATGCTCGTCGCCGGCGTGCTCATGGCCGCCGGGGGCCTGTGGTGGGCGTACGAGCACTACACCGGCCGCGTCGACCGCATCCCGAACGCCTTCCCGACGAACGTCCCGGAGAAGCACCAGCCGGCGCCGTCCAAGGGCGGCGAGACGTACCTCCTCATCGGCGTCGACGCCCGCTCCGACCTCCCGCTCACCGGCGACGGCGCCGGCGAGCACGCCTGGAAGCCGGGCGCGCAGCGCAGCGACACGATGATGCTCGTCCACCTCCCCGAAGGGCGCGACGGCGGCTACGTCGTCTCCCTGCCCCGCGACTCCTGGGTGGACATCCCCGGCCGCGGCGACGCCAAGCTCAACGCCGCCTTCTCCTACGGCGGCCCCCCGCTGCTCATCGACACCGTGCAGCGCATGACGAAGGTCAAGATCGACCACCTCGCGGTGATCGACTGGAGCGGCTTCAAGCGGCTCACCGACGCCGTCGGCGGCGTGGACATCTCCATCGACGAGACCACCCCCCGCCGCAACGGCGGCGGCGAGTGGACGGCCGGCACCCACCACATGGACGGCGAGACCGCCCTGGACTACGTGCGCGAGCGCCACGGCCTGCCCCGCGGCGACCTCGACCGCACCCAGCGGCAGCAGAACTTCCTGCGCGCCGTCCTCACCGAGACCATGTCCGCGGACAACTTCTCCAACCCGCTCAAGGTCAAGCGCCTGCTGGACGCGGTGACCGCGACGGTCAGCGTCGACGACCGGTTCTCCGACGGCGCGATGCGCGACCTGATGTGGGACATGAAGGGCGTGCGCTCCTCCGACCTGGTGTTCATGAACGCGCCGGTCGCGGGCCTCGACATGATCGACGGCCAGTCGGTGGTGCTGCTGGACGACAAGGCCGGCGACCCGCTGTGGGAGGCCATGCGCAACGACACCATGGACCAGTACGTGGAGAAGTACCCGACCGACCGGCTGGGCAGCACCGCACCCTGAGCCCCTGTCGCCAACGTCACGTAGGTCCGCCCGCCGCGCACGGCATACCATCGGAACTACTTAACGGTAATTAGCATGCGCGGGAATGGAGAATGCCTTGGCAGGAGCGCCCGAATTCGACCTGTACCGCCCGGCTGAGGAGCACGACATGCTCCGCGACGCCGTACGCTCGCTCGCCGAGGCGAAGATCGAGCCCTTCGCGGCCGAGGTGGACGAGGAGGCGCGCTTCCCGCAGGAGGCACTGGACGCGCTCGTCACCAACGACCTGCACGCCGTCCACGTCCCCGAGGCGTACGGCGGCGCGGGCGCGGACGCGCTGGCGACGGTCATCGTCATCGAGGAGATCGCCCGCGTCTGCGCCTCCTCCTCCCTCATCCCGGCGGTCAACAAGCTCGGCTCGCTGCCCCTGATGCTCTCCGCCTCGGAGGAGCTGAAGGCGAAGTACCTGACGCCGCTGGCGCGCGGCGAGGCGATGTTCTCGTACTGCCTCTCCGAGCCCGAGGCGGGCTCCGACGCCGCCGGCATGAAGACCCGTGCCGTACGGGACGGCGACTCCTACGTCCTCAACGGCGTCAAGCGCTGGATCACCAACGCGGGCATCTCCGAGTACTACACGGTCATGGCCGTCACCGACCCGGAGAAGCGCTCCAAGGGCATCTCCGCCTTCGTCGTCGAGAAGTCCGACGAGGGCGTCTCCTTCGGCGCCCCGGAGAAGAAGCTCGGCATCAAGGGCTCCCCGACCCGCGAGGTCTACCTCGACAACGTCCGCATCCCCGCGGACCGCATGATCGGCGCCGAGGGCACGGGCTTCGCCACCGCGATGAAGACCCTCGACCACACCCGCATCACCATCGCCGCCCAGGCCCTGGGCATCGCGCAGGGCGCCCTGGACTACGCAAAGGGCTACGTCCGCGAACGCAAGCAGTTCGGCAAGCCCGTCGCGGACTTCCAGGGCGTGCAGTTCATGCTCGCCGACATGGCCATGAAGATCGAGGCCGCCAGGCAGCTGACGTACGCCGCCGCCGCCAAGTCCGAACGCGGGGACGCGGACCTCACCTTCCAGGGCGCGGCGGCCAAGTGCTTCGCCTCCGACACGGCGATGGAGGCGACGACGGACGCCGTCCAGCTCCTCGGCGGCTACGGCTACACCCGGGACTACCCGGTGGAGCGCATGATGCGCGACGCCAAGATCACCCAGATCTACGAGGGCACCAACCAGGTCCAGCGCATCGTCATGGCCCGCAACCTCCCCTGACACGGGGCGCCCCCGACCCCGCCGCGCGCGGCGGGGTCACAGGCGGGCTATGTCCGGGATGGCGGCCTTCGGTTTGCGGCGCGGGGGCATGCGGCCCATCAGGCAGATGTAGCGCGTGGCGCGGTGGCGCTGGCCCTCCGCCTCGTACGGGGCGAGCAGTTCGAGCATGCGCTCGTCGTCCGCGTCGCGTTCGCGCACCAGCGTGTAGCCCACGATGCGGGGCAGGTGCAGGTCGCCGACCGTGACCGCGTCGGCCGCGCCGTTGACGCGCTGCAGGGTCTCCGCCGCCGTCCAGGGGCCGATGCCCGTGATGGCGGTGAGGCGGCGGGTGGCGGCGTCGAGGTCCATCCCGGCCGCCGCCTGGAGGGCGCGGGCGCGGCGGACGGCCCGTACGATCGCCGCCGCGCGCTTGCCGTCGACGCCCGCGCGGTGCCACTCCCAGGACGGGATCATCGCCCAGCCGTGCGCGTCGGGCATCACCCGCATCCGCAGCCCGGCCCCGGCGGGGCCGGGGGCCGCGGTGCCGTAGCGGTGCAGCAGCAGGCGCCAGGAGCGGTACGCCTCGTCCGTGGTGACCTTCTGCTCCAGCACCGACGGGATCAGCGACTCCAGCACCAGGCCGGTGCGGATCAGCCGCAGGCCGGGGTGGCGGCGGCGGGCCTCGTGGACGATCCGGTGGCGCGGTGCGAACGGCTCGGGGTCGTCCTCTGCGCCCAGCAGCGCCGGGAGGCCGTCGAGCAGCCAGTCCGCGCCCGGGCCCCACGCCTCGGCCGCGACCGCGCCGCCCGCCGGGGCGACGCGCAGCGTGCCGGGGCCCGCGGGGGTGCGGCTGGCCCGCCAGATCGCGCCGTCCGCGACGCGGTACGCCGGGTCGCCGGGGCCGCGCCGCAGGACGCCCAGGGTGCGCCCCAGGTCGTACGCGCCCGGGGGCGCCCAGGTCCGGGTACGGACGCGGTCGTCGGGGGCGGCGGGCATGACGCACGACTCTAGCGCCCGCCACCGACAGCCGCGGAGGCGCCCGTTCTCAGCGGCGGCCCTGGTACGACCCTCAGCGGCGGCCCTGGTACGACGCCGAACTCGCCCTCGCCGCGCCCAGCCTGTCGTACAGCCGCGCCCCCGGGCACTCCGTCGCGAAGCCGTCCCGGTGGCCCGAGATGACGTTCAGCCGGACCCTCGTCCCGCTGCCGTACTGGCCGCCGCGCGCCACCTTCGTCTGTTTGCTCTCCGGGTTCTTGCCGAACAGGCCGAGCTTCCACGCCGTCAGCCGCGACACGGCGTTGACCGCGGCGGCGGAGGGCGCCGTCGAGCCGTAGTCGCCGAGGACGGCGATGCCCATGCTGTTGTGGTTGAAGCCGTACGTGTGCGCCCCCAGCACGGCGCGCGCGACGCCGCCCGCCCGGCCCTCGTAGACGCGGCCGCACTTGTCGACCAGGAAGTTGTAGCCGATGTCCGCCCAGGCCAGGCTCCCGGTGTGGTAGCGGTAGATGCCGCGGATCAGGCTCGGGGCCTCGCTGCAGCGGTAGTTGTTGCCCGTCGCCGAATGGTGGACGAAGGCGATGTTCACGGTCTTCGTGTACTTGTATCCCTGCCGCGCGCTCTCGTCCGCGCCCCACCCCTTGCGCGTGACGATCTTCGGCCGCGGTCCGACGAACGGCCGGTCTGCGGCGGGCAGGGCCGGGGCGAGGCGGGCGGCGTCCGCTTCGGAACGGGCCTTGGACTGCGCGGCGAGCACGCCGGTGGCCGCGGCGCCGGACGTCCTCGCCGGCGACGCCCTGCCGGACCCCTGTGCCGCGCCGCCGCCGGGGTCGATCAGCTCCGCGCGCAGCCCCCGCGGCAGCGCCGCCGGGCCCGCCGACCGCGACTCCGCAGGCACGACGCGGACGTCGACCCCCGTCGAGCCGCCCACCCACAGCGGCGCCGTGCCCCCGCGCCGGGCCGCCGGACCCCCCTCGGCCGCCCCGGCCCCGGGGCCGGGATCGGGGGCGTCCGCGCCGTGGGCGTCGAGGCTCTGCCAGCCGGACCACTGGCCCGTCCCCGCCGACCTGGCCCGTACCTGCACGCGCGCGTGCAGCTCCGCCTCCGGGTCCTGCCAGACGACGCCGACCATGGTGAACGGTTCGACGTCCGGCCTGGACAGGCCCACCGCCCCCGCCCGGGGCCCGCGCGAGGACGAGTCCAGCGGTGCGAGGGGCAGCGACTGGGTACGGCCGCCGGCCTGCGCGGCCCGTTCGGCCCGCGTGGCCCGTTCGGCCTGAGGGATGGCAGCCGCCGAAGCTGCCGCCCCCGCGACCGGCGTCAGCGGGGCGAGCAGCGCGGCGGCGGATATGGCGATGACCGAGGAAGAAAGTGCGTACATATGACGCATACTTTCCACACCTCCCACCGCTGTCCATTTGCCTCTGCCGGACGGAGTAACGCGACGGCGTAACCTGGCGGCGATGAACCCCACCGCCGCCACCCCCGCCGCCCTGCTCGACGCCGCCCTCGCCGCCGACCCGGCCCGCCCCCTGGTCACGTACTACGACGACACCACCGGCGAGCGCGTCGAACTGTCCGTCGCCACCTTCGCCAACTGGGTGGCCAAGACCGCGAACCTCCTCCAGGGCGACCTCGCCGCCGAGCCCGGCGACCGCCTCGCGCTGCTCCTGCCCGCCCACTGGCAGACCGCCGTCTGGCTGCTGGCCTGCGCCGCCACCGGCGTCACCGCGGTGCCCGCCGACCCCGACCCGGCCGCCGCCGACCTCGTCGTCAGCGGACCCGACACGCTGGAGCAGGCCCGCGCCTGCACGGGCGAGCGGGTCGCCCTCAGCCTGCGCCCGCTGGGCGGCCGCTTCCCGCAGCCCCCGGCCGGCTTCGCCGACTACGCGGCGGAGGTGCCCGGCCAGGGCGACCGCTTCCAGCCGTACGCCCCCGTCGACCCGGACGCGCCGGCGCTCGACGTGGCGGGCGCGCGGTTCACCGCCGCCGAGCTGGTCGAGCGCGCCCGCGCGGACGCGCAGTCGGCCGCGCTGGCACCGGGCACCCGCACGCTCTCGACACTCGGGTACGACACGTGGGAGGGGCTCTCCGCGGGGCTCTACGCCCCGCTGGCCGCCGGCGCCTCGGTGGTGCTCTGCCCATACCTCGACCGGCTCTCGCCGGAGCGGCAGGAGAAGCGCAGGGCGGACGAGCGCGTCTCCTGACCGCGCCGCGCACCGCCCCCTGAGCGACGCGCGCGGGCGAAGTTATCGGCCATAGCACCTCATTCGTGATGCCATGTACCGAATGCGGCGGACCGTACCCCGGGGTGCCCGGCCGTCCGCACAGGTGGACACCGGCCGAGTGAGTGTGAGGGATGGGCGCAGACGAGACCGGCCCGCGGGAGGACGCCTCCCCGGCCCCGGCCGACCCCGGGCAGCCCGGCCGCCCCGGCAGCCCGCCCCGCCGGGGCGCCCGCCCCCGCAGCCGCCGCCGCGTCCTCGTCCGCAACATCGGGCTCGGCCTCGCCCTCTTCGTCCTCGCCGTCTCCGGCGTCGGCTGGTACTTCTACCAGCGCTTCGACAGCAACATCACCGTCGACTCCGCCACCGCCCGCGAGCTGGAGCGCTACGAGGAGGACCGCCCCCCACCCGCCGCGGGCGGGGCCACCAACATCCTCGTCATCGGCTCCGACTCCCGCGCGGGCAGCGAGCGCTACGGCCACGACACCGGCGTCGAACGCTCCGACACCGCCGTGCTCCTGCACCTCGCCGGCGAACGCGACAGCGTCACCGCCGTGAGCATCCCGCGCGACCTCATGGTCAAGATCCCCGACTGCCGCCGCCCCGGCGGCGGGAAGAGCGGCAAGCAGGTCAACCAGTTCAACTTCAGCTTCGCCTACGGCGGCGCCGCCTGCACGATCCGCGTGGTGGAGAAGCTCGTCGGGGTGCGCGTCGACCACCACGTCATCGCCGACTTCCAGGGCTTCAAGGAGGTCGTGGACGCCGTCGACGGCGTGGAGGTGTGCCTGCCCGCGCCGATGCGCGACACATCGGCCAAGCTGCGGCTGCCCGCGGGCCGCCAGGTGCTCGACGGAGAGCAGGCGCTCGGCTACGTACGGGCACGCAAATCCCTCGACGGCGGCAGCGACACCCAACGCATGGCGCGGCAGCAGGAATTCATGGCCTCGCTCGTCAACAAGGTCCAGAGCAACGGCGTCCTCTTCAATCCCCTGCGCCTCGCCCCGCTGCTGGACGGGGTGACCTCCGCGCTCACCGCCAACGAGGAGCTGTCGTCGCTCGCCGAGCTGTACGACCTCGTACGCATCGTGCGCGACGTGCCGCAGGAGCGCGTGCACTTCCTGACCGTGCCGCGCCGCCCGTACCGCCTCGACTCCAACCGCGACGAACTGGTGCAGCCGGCGGCCGGGGAGCTGTTCGCGGCGCTGCGCGCCGACAGCGTCGTGCGTTTCGTCTCGGAGGGCCGGAAGGCCAAGCAGGAGAAGGACTCCGGTGCACCGCCGGTCTTCAAGGGAACAACCCCTGTGGATGACATCTGCCGATAGAGCGGATCAACGCGCACAAGGGGGGCACGGTGTATGGAGGGGATGCGCGGGATGTCCTGTTACGAGTGCGTGGAATTTGTCACGGGCGTCGCCAGTCGTCGAAAGAGGCGGCTAGTGTGAGCCGACCGGCCGCCTGACAGGCGGTCGTCGAGCGTATGGCAGGAAGACCGGGCGCCGACGGGGGGAGGCGCTGACCGAGCGATGTGAGGAACCCAAGCGACCGTGGATGGGCGAGGCCGTGGACACGCCGGCGAGGTCGACCCCGCCGATCAGTGGGTGTTCAATCCCGAGACCGGCAGCTACGAGCTGCGTCTCGACCCGCAGATCCCGGGCAGACAGGGCCCCCAGCCGCACGGCCAACACGCACCGGGTCCGCACGGTCACGCCCCGCAGGGATACGGGGGCCGGCCCCAGCCGCCGCAGCAGTACATCCCGCAGCAGAACGGCCAGCCCCAGCCCTCGCAGCCCCAGCACGGCGGCCCCCCGGGCCCGCCGCACGGGCAGCACCCGCCGCAACAGCAGCACGCGCAGCCGCAGTCCGGCGGCCAGCACGCCGGCCGGCCCCAGCCGCAGCCCTCGTCCCAGTCCTCGCAGGCGGAGGCCCCCGAGCGCCCCCAGGAGCCCCGCCTGCCGTCCCAGCGCCGCCGCGGCGCGGCGGGCGGCTCCGCTGGTGCGGGCGGTGCGGGCGGCGCGGGCGGCTCCGGTACGGGACCGGGGTCCGGCCCCGACGGGCCGCGCAGCCGCCGCCGCCCCAAGCCCCGCAAGAGCAAGAAGAAGAAGGCGCTCATCTGGGTCTCCGGCGGCCTGGCGCTCGTACTCTTCGCCGTGGGCACGGCCGCGTACCTCGTCTACCGCAAGCTCAACGGGAACATAGACAAGGTCGAGGTCGCCGGCGAGGACCACGCGGCGGTCATCGACGGCCCCGTCAACATCCTCGTGATGGGCACGGACAAGCGCACCGGCAAGGGCAACGACGGCTACGGCGACATGAACAGCCCCGGCCACGCCGACACCACCCTGCTGTTCCACGTCTCCGAGGACCGCACCAACGCCACCGCGATGAGCATTCCGCGGGACATGATCACCGACATACCCGACTGCAAGACCAAGCAGGAGGACGGGAGCTGGAAGACCATCCCGGGGACGTACGGCACCAAGTTCAACGAGAGCCTCGGCCAGTTCGGCCGCGACCCGGGCTGCACCTGGAAGACCGTCGAGCAGTTGACCGGCCTCGACGTCAACCACTTCATCCTCGCCGACTTCAACGCCGTCAAGGACCTGTCCAGCGCGGTCGGGGGCGTCGAGGTCTGCCTGGCCGAGGACATCAACGACCCCAAGTCGAAGCTGAACCTGCCCGCGGGCCGGCACACCATCGAGGGCGAAGAGGCGCTCGCCTTCGTCCGCACCCGCTACTCGGTCGGCTTCGGCAGCGACCTGAGCCGCATCGAACTGCAGCAGCAGTTCCTCAGCTCGCTCATCCGCAAGATGAAGTCCGGCGGCTCGCTCAGCAATCCGAAGAAGATGTACGACCTCGCCGACGCCGCCACCAAGGCGCTCACCGTCGACTCCGGCATCGGCAGCGCCAAGAAGCTCATGGACCTGGCCAACGACCTCAAGAAGGTGCCCCAGGACGAGATTACTTTCGCGACATTGCCGGTCCTGGACAACCCTGAGGACGATGCGACGGTCCTTATGGATGAGGCCAAGGCCAAGCCGCTCTTCAAACTGCTCAACGCGGACAAGCCGTTCGACGGTGCGAAGAAGGGCAAGAAGGGCAAGTCGGTGAAGAAGTCGGAGCCCGGGGAGGTGAGGGTCGAGGTCGTCAACGGCGGTGGGGAGTCCGGCATGGCGTCGGCCACCGCCACGTGGCTCGTGGAGGAGGGCGTGGGCTACGCCGCCGAGGCGGGCAACGCCTCCGAGCTGCCGGAGACCCGGCTGGAGTACGGCCCTGACCAGGCCGAACAAGCCGCGCGGCTCGCCGACATGATGGGACTGCCGAAGTCGGCAATGAAGAAGACGGGGGAGAACGCAGGGGCCGAAGGATCCATGACGCTCACGCTCGGCGAGGACTTCGCCGCGCCGGGCACCCCGGTCGAGGCGCCGGACAAGGCGCCGGACGGGGTGCAGAACGTCAAGGCCGGAGACAAGAACGTCTGTGCGAAGTGAGGCGTACGTGCGGACTGGACACCGCACGTCCGCGATCGACCAGGAGGCCCCATGCGCCGCAGCAACGTCCGCGGTAGCGGAGCGAACGGTCGCTCCGACAGAGCCCGCGAGCTCGGCTGGGACGACACTCTGTACGAAGACGGGGGCGCGCCCGGCATGCCGCGGCAGCGGGGCTACGCGCGTCACACCGACGACCAGGACCCGCACCACGACCCGCACCCCGACGACGGCCACGACGGCCCCGGCCCCGACGCCCGCTCCGAGAGCCGCATGGAGGGCCCCGGCGACGGCGGCCCGCCGCCGCGGCCCCGCCGCGCGATGCGCATCGCCCGCTGGTTCTTCGGCATCGTCGCCTTCCTCATACTCGGCACCGCGGCCGCCGGCTACCTCTACTACCGCGACCTGAACAACAACCTGGAGAAGGACCCCCTCAACCTCGGGAAGAACAAGCTCGACGAGAAGCAGCCCAACGCCGACGGCCAGACGCCGCTGGACATCCTGCTCCTGGGGTCCGACAGCCGGAACTCCGACGAGAACGTCCGCCTCGGCGGCGCCCGCGCCGACCGCGGCCGCAAGCCGCTCGCCGACGTGCAGATGCTGCTCCACGTCTCCGCGGACCGCAGCAACATGTCCGTCGTCAGCGTCCCGCGCGACACCCGGGTGACGATCCCCGAGTGCACCGACCCCGACGACGGCACCGTCTACCCCGAGACCACCAGCGCGACCATCAACACCAGCCTCCAGAACGGCGGCCCCGGCTGCACCGTCGCCGCCTGGGAGGCCATGACCGGCGTCTCCATCGACCACTTCATGATGATCGACTTCGCCGGCGTGGTGAGCATGGCCGACGCGGTGGGCGGCGTCCCCGTCTGCGTACGGGACAACGTCTACGACGAGGACTCCGGGCTGCGCCTCGAAGAGGGCGAGACGACCATCAAGGGCGAGCAGGCGCTGCAGTGGCTGCGCACCCGGCACGGCTTCGAGGACGGCAGCGACATCGGGCGTACGCACGCCCAGCACCAGTACATGAACTCGATGGCCCGCGAACTCAAGGAGGGCGCCAAGCTCTCCGACCCCGGCAAGCTGCGCAGGCTGGCCGAAGCGGCGACCAACGCGCTCACCGTCGACGAGGGCCTGGGCGACCTGAAGAAGCTGTACGACCTCGGGAACGACATCAAGCGGGTGCCCGCCGAGCGCATCACCATGACGACGATGCCGTGGGTGCCGGACCCGCAGAACAACGCGCACGTCGTACCCAACGAGGAGGACGCGCCGCAGCTCTGGTCCATGATCCGCAACGACATCGCCTTCGACGGCAAGGACAAGCCCAAGAAGAAGAAGCCCGACGACCTCGTGTCCGAGGCCGAGCCGAAGGCGGAGATCCCCGTCCTCGTGCAGAACGGCACGGGCACCACCATGTACGCCCCGGTCACCGGCCGGGCCGGCGACATCGCCGAGGTGCTCGTCGACGACGGCTTCACCCAGGCCGCCACCGACGCCACCCCCAAGTCGCAGGCGGACACCACCATCACGTACGCGACCGAGGAGCAGCACGCGAACGCCCTGGCCGTGGCCAAGGCGCTCGGGCTGCCGGACCGGGCGGTGAAGCAGTCCACCGGCATCGACGGGGTGACGCTGATCGTCGGCGCGGACTGGCGGGAGGGTGACGCCTACCCGGCCGCCGAGGGCGGGGACGGCGAGGACGCGGGCGAGGAGTCGGGGCCGGAGAAGGCGCCGGAGAGCTCCAACCCGCTGGCCGGCAGCAACAAGAAGGCGTGCATGGACATCAACCCGTCCTACACCTGGTGACGCGTCGGCCCCGCTCGCGCACGCGGGCGGGGCCGGTGGAAGCCCGGGGCCGGTGAGGAAACCGGGGAAGCGCGGCGTCGGTCAGCCGGCCGTGACCGCCGGGCGGCGGCTGGCGATCACCTTCTGCGCCAGCGCGCGCGGGCTGGTGAGGAACCCCCAGCCCCACGACATGTGCATCGTGGCCAGCGCCACCGGGATCTGCAGTCGCGCGCGTACCGGCAGCCCGCGGCCCGCGGGCACCGAGCCGGCCGCGATCCCGACGGCGTACGCGAGCGGGACCGCCAGCCCCAGCGGCGTCAGCGGCGTCACCAGCACCCCCGCGGCGATCCCGGCGAGGGCGGCGGGCGGCGCGAGATAGCGCGGGTTGATCGAGCCCTTGTGGTAGCGGGCGACGACGCGGCGCCAGCGGCCGTAGTCCTTGTACTGCTTGGCCAGCGCCCGCAGGTTCGGCCGCGGCCGGTACGAGACCTTCAGCTCCGGCGAGAACCAGACCGCCCCGCCCGCCGAGCGGATGCGGAAGTTCAGCTCCCAGTCCTGGGCGCGGATGAACTCCTCGTTGTAGCCGCCCTGCCGCTCCAGCGCCTCCCGGCGGAAGACACCGAGGTACACGGTGTCCGCGGGGCCCGCCTCGCCGCCGGTGTGGAACGCCGCGTTGCCCACGCCGATGCGCGCGGTCATCGCCGCGGCGACGGCCTGCTCCCAGCTCGTCTCGCCCTCGGCGTGCATGATGCCGCCGACGTTCTGCGCGCCGGTCTCGGCCAGCAGCCGGACGGCGGTGGAGATGTAGCCGGGGGAGAGCATGCCGTGGCCGTCGACGCGGACCACGACCGGGTGCGAGGAGGCGTCGATGGCGGCGTTGAGCCCGGCGGGCGTACGGCCCGTGGGGTTCGGCACCGTCTGCACCCGGCGTCTGCCGTCCGCGCTCTCGCGGACCAGCTCGGCGGCGATGGCGTCGGTGCGGTCCGCGGAGGGGCCGAGGGCGATGACGACCTCCAGGTCGCCCGCGTAGTCCTGCTCCAGGATGTGCCGCACGGCCTCGCGCAGGTGCCGCTCCTCGTTGAGCACCGGCATGATCACGGAGACCGCGGGGGGCGTCGCAGAATCGTTCATATCGCCGCTCAGGTTACCGCGAACGGGGGATCGGGGCGTGCCCGCAGGGTGGCGTTAAGCGTACCGACGGCGTGTGCGGGGCAGGTCGGCGGCTACGTCCCTACCGTGGTCGGGACCGCGCCCGTGCCCCCGCCCTGCCGCGCAGCCGCAGCCGAGCCCGTGCACGCACGTGTACGTACCGACAGCCCACGCCCGCACCCGAGCCCCGCGGAGGTCCCCCCACCGTGCCTTCCCCGTCCGTGAAGCGCCCGCGCTGGGGTCTGCGGATCGCAACTGTGCTCTCCCTGCTGCTGCTGGCCACCGGCGGGGCCGGGTACTTCATGCTCAGCTCCATCGGCTCCAACATCCACCGGGTCGACGCCTTCGGCGGGATCTCCGACCGGCCCCGGGAGGGCCACGGGCTCAACTTCCTCGTCGCCGGCGTCGACCGGCGCGACAGCGTGAGCGAGGAGGAGCGCCGCAAGTACCGCCTCGGCGGTGCGCCGTGCAACTGCACGGACGCGCTGATGCTCGTCCACCTGTCGAGGGACCGCGGGCGCGCGAGCGTGGTCAGCATCCCCCGCGACAGCTACATCGAGCTGCCGCCGCACACCAACCGCGCCCTCGGCGAGCGGCGCACCGCGCACCCGGCGAAGGTCAACGCGGCGTACACCCACGGCGGCCCGCCGCTGACCGTGCGCGCCGTGGAGAAGCTGTCCGGCGTGCACATCGACCACTACGTGGAGATCGACTTCGCGGCGTTCATGAAGACGGTGGACGTGGTCGGGGGCGTGCAGGTGTGCACGCAGCGCCCGCTGCGCGACAAGTACTCCGGTCTCGACCTGCCCGCCGGCACCAGCAGCCTCGACGGCGGCGAGGCGCTGGCGTACGTACGCGCCCGGCATCTGGACGGCGCGTCCGACATGGGCCGGATGAAGCGCCAGCAGCGCTTCCTGGCCGCCGTCATCGACAAGCTCACCGGCACCAGCGGCCTGATGAACCCGCTGCGCTTCCGCGAGGTCGGCTCGACGCTCCTCGGCTCGGTGCGCACGGACGCCTCACTGGACACCGGGGCGGTCTTCGCGCTCGGCAAGGCGCTGCACGGGTTCTCGCCCGGCTCGTCGGAGTTCGCGACGGTGCCGGTGGCGGACATGGACTACGAGGTGCCCGGCCTCGGCACGACGGTGAAGTGGAACGAGGAGCGGGCCCGGCGCCTCTTCGACAGGCTGCGCGAGGACCGGCCGCTCAAGGGGCGGGACGGCGGCGCGGACGGCGGGAAGGAAGGCCGGAAGGGAAAGGGGGAGGGCGGGGCGACGCCCGTGGAGGTGCCGCCGGAGCGGGTCCGGGTGCAGGTGGCGAACGGCACCGCACAGGACGGCCTCGGCGGCCGGGTGGACCGGTCGCTGGCGCGCACCGGCTTCGCCACGACCGGGGCCCCCACGACGGCGGAGCGGACGGGCCGCACGGTCATCACGTACGACCCGGAGTGGGACCGCTCCGCCCGCTCCCTGGCCGCCGCGCTCCCGCACGCGAAGCTGAGCCCGGACCGCGGCCACGGCGCGGTGATGACGGTCACACTGGGCACGGACCACGAGAAGGTCCACCGCGTACGGCCCGCGGACCCGATCCTGGACGGCGCGGACGTCTGGTCGGCGGTCAGCGGCGACGAGGTCCTCTGTACATAGGACCCCGCTGTACACGGGCCCCGCCTGCGCAGGCAGCGGCAGCCTCCGCCCCGTACACCCGCCGTCAGGCGCTCTCGCGGCGCTCTCTGAGGTTCTTGATCGCGCGCCGGCGGGCCAGCCGGTGGGTGCGCCGGATCTGCGCCTCCTGGCAGCGCCGCTCGTCGCGCTCCGTCTCCGGCGCCACGGGCGCCACCGGGCGGGGGCGGCCCTCGTCGTCGACCGCGGCGAAGACCAGGTAGGCGCTCGCGACCTGCTTCGCGGGCGTCGACTCGTTCCACCGCTCCGCCATCACCCGCACCCCGACCTCCATCGAGGTCCGCCCGGTCCAGTTGACCTGCGCCAGGACGTGCACCAGGTCCCCGATCCGCACCGGCTCCAGGAACACCATCTCGTCCATCGACGCGGTCACCGCGGGCCCGCCGCTGTGCCGCCCCGCGACCGCCCCGGCCACGTCGTCGACCAGCTTCATGATCACGCCGCCGTGCACGGTGCCGAGGAGGTTCGCGTCGTTCGCCGTCATGATCGACGACAACGTGGTGCGGGAGGCCGAGGTGGGCTTCGCCGCACCCGCCGCCGGGCGTGCCTGATCGTTCATGTGTGTCACTGTATGCGGCGCGCCGCTTTGCATCAGAACCGCTACAAGCCCGGCCCGATTCGGAACCCCCCTTCAGGTCGGACGGGCGGGCAGGGCACACTTCCCGCATGAATGACTGGCCCGAGGGATGGACTGCAGACAGCCGGGACCGGTACGGGCGCGGCAGCCGCGCGTCCGATCCGGAGCCCCACCGCGTCATGCCCGTCGTGGGCGGCGGCGGGGTGCCGCCGCAGCGTTCCCAGGGCTACGACGACGACCGCGGACCGTACGACGACGGCTACAACCAGGGGCAGGTCTACCGCAGCGGCGGCGGCGACCCCAACGGCCCGTACGGCGGCGACGACGGCGGCGACCGCCGGGCCTCCGGCTACGGCAAGCCGCCGCCGAACTGGCGCAAGCGGATCAAGATCGGCGCCATCGTCGCGCTCGTCATCCTCATAGTCGTGCCCGTCGCCACGTACTTCTGGGCGGACTCCAAGCTGCGCCGCGAGGTGGACCTCAGCAAGGTCGAGGACCGCCCCGGCGACACCGGGGGCACGAACTACCTCATCGTCGGCTCCGACAGCCGCGAGGGCCTGTCGAAGGAGCGGCAGGACGAGCTGCACACCGGCTCCGTCGAGGGCAAGCGCACCGACTCGATGATGATCCTGCACACCGGTGACAACGGGAACACGATGGTCAGCCTCCCGCGCGACTGGATGGTCACCATCCCGTCCTTCACCGGCTCGGAGACCGGCAACCGCATCCCGGAGCAGACGCAGAAGATCAACGCCGCGTACGCCATCGAGGGCCCGGAGCTGCTGGTCCGCACGGTCGAGTACAACACCGGCCTGAAGATCGACCACTACGCCGAGATCGGCTTCGGCGGCTTCGCCAACATCGTCGACGAGCTGGGCGGCGTCGAGATGTGCTTCGACGAGGCGGTCAAGGACAAGAACTCCGGCGCCGACTTCGAGAAGGGCTGCCAGGACCTCAACGGCGCCGAGGCGCTGGCCTTCGTCCGCAACCGCTACGCGCTGCCGGGCGGCGACCTGGACCGGACGAAGAACCAGCAGAAGCTGCTGTCGAAGCTCGCCAGCGAGTCGGCGAAGATCACGACGGTCATGAACCCGTTCAAGCTCTACCCGACGATGGGCGCCGGCCTGGACTCGCTGATCGTCGACAAGGACATGAGCCTGTTCAACGTGCTGCAGATGTTCTGGGCCATGAAGGGCGTCTCCGGCGGCGACGGGAAGTCGATGAACCTGCCGGTCGTCTCCGGCGGCACCGACCCGCGGCTCGGCTCCGTGCAGAAGTGGGACGAGCCGAAGGCCAAGCAGCTTTTCGAGCAGCTCAAGAACGACGACAAGGTCACCGTGTCGGCCGACTGAAGCGCCGGCCAACCGAGCAGATTGATCAGTCGGACGGGACGCCGGCCCGCGGTGGGCCGGGGTCCCGTCGTCGTTCGCCGCCGGGGCGCGCCGCGCTCGGCGCACCCCCTGCTAGGCCTTCCACGGCTCAGCGCACCACCGTGAACGTGTCGGCGGCCCGCGGCGGGCGCTGCCGCGGCGGGGCCGCCGCGTGGCCCACGGCCACCGCGCCCATGGGGTCCCAGTCCGCCGGCAGGTCCAGCACCTCGCGGACCACGTCCCGGCAGAACATCGTGGACGACACCCACGCCGAGCCCAGCCCCTCGCCGGCCAGCGCGACGAGGAAGTTCTGCACCCCGGCGCCCGTGGCGACGACGAACATCTCGCGCTCGGCGGCGTTGCGCCGGTCGTCGGGGTAGGTGTGCGAGCCGTCCATCACCAGGCAGGGCACCACGAGGTACGGGGCCTTGCGCAGCACGTCGCCGCGGCGGATCCGCTTGGCGACGGACTCCTCCGTGTAGTTGCTCAGCTCCCGCAGGTCCCGGATCCACGCCTCGCGCATCGCGTCCAGCAGCTCCGTCCGCGCCGCCTCGGACTCCAGCAGCACGAACCGCCACGGCGTCGTGTGGTGCGGCGCCGGCGCCGTCACCGCGGCGGCCACGGCCCGCCGCACGGCCGCCGGGTCGACGGGCTCGGCGGTGAACTCGCGCACCGTGCGCCGCTGCGTCACGGCCTCGCGGACCGCCTCCGAGGTGCCGAGGCGGAACATGTCCTCGACCGGCTCCCGCACCAGCGCGCGGGCGCCCGGCCCGTCGTCCTCGCCCGCCGGGGCGACGAGCTGCTGCAGCCCGCTGAGCACCGCCACCGGCAGCCCGTCGGCCTTGCCCTTGACCAGTTCGCCGGCGGCGGCAAGTTCGTCGGCCGCGGCGACGATGGTGCCCTCCAGGGCGTTGCCGAAGGTGTCGGGGGCGCCGCGCAGGTCGTCCAGCACCCGGACGCCGGCGGCGCCGATGGCGACGTCGGTGACGCCGTTGCGCCAGGGGCGGCCGAAGGTGTCGGTGACCAGGACGCCGACGTTGACACCGAGCGCGGCGCGCACGCCGGCGCGCAGCGCGCGGGCGGAGGCGTCGGAGTCCTCGGGGAGCAACAGGACCGTGCCGGCGGGTGTGTTGGAGGCGTCCACGCCGGCGGCGGCCATCACCAGGCCGTGCCGGGTCTCGACGATCCGCAGCGGCCCGCGGCGGGCGACGAGGCGCACGGCCTCCTCGTCGATGGCGGTCTCCCGGTCGCCCGGTACGGCGGTCTGCCGCACGCGGCCCTCCGCCTTGCTGACCACCTTGGAGGTGACGATCAGGATGTCGCCGTCGGCGAGCGGCGGGCCGGCGAGGCCGGGCGCGGCTGCGGCGACCAGCTTGGCCAGGTCGTCGCCGGGGCGGACCTCGGGGATGCCGGGCAGGGCCCGTACGCGGAACTCCGGGGCCGCCGCCGCGCCGCCCGCGTCCGCCGCGGCGGTGGCCGGGCCGGCTGCCGTGTCCGTCCGCGTGCCGGTGCCCGCACCCGTGTCCGCCGTCATGCCCGTACCTCCTGAGCCAGCTCCAGCGCCGCCGCGGCCATCCGCGCCGTCGCGTCCGTGTCGCGCATCATCAGCGGCACCGCCCGGCAGCGGATCCCGGCGGCCTCCACGGCCGGCACCGCCGCGGCGTCCACCTCGTCGACGAGCCAGCCGTCGATGAGCCCGGAGCCGTAGTGCAGCGCGACCGCGTCGGCGCTCGACTCGACGCCGACCGCGGCCAGCACCTTGTCCGCCATGCCGCGCACCGGGGCGCCGCCCACGATGGGGGACAGGCCCACGACGGGCACGTCAGCGTCGGCGATGGCCTCGCGGATGCCCGGCACGGCGAGGATCGTGCCGATGCTGACGACGGGGTTGGACGGCGGGAAGAGGACGACGTCGGCCTCGGCGATGGCCTCCAGCACGCCGGGCGCGGGCTTGGCCTGTTCGGCGCCGACGGGCACCACGGCGAGCGCGGGCACGGAGGCGCGCAGCCGCACCCAGTACTCCTGGAAGTGGACCGCCTTGCGCTCGCCGTCCAGCTCGACGGCGACGTGCGTCTCGACCCGGTCGTCGGTCATCGGCAGCAGCCGCACGCCCGGTTGCCAGCGGTCGCACAGCGCCTCGGTGACGGCGCTGAGCGGGAAGCCGGCGCCGAGCATCTGGGTGCGCACGATGTGGGTGGCGAAGTCGCGGTCGCCGAGCCCGAACCAGCCCGGGCCGACGCCGTACGCGGCCAGCTCCTCCTTGACGGCGAACGTCTCGCCGGCGCGGCCCCAGCCCTGCTCCTCGTGGATGCCGCCGCCGAGCGTGTACATCACGGTGTCCAGGTCGGGACAGACCTTGAGGCCGAACAGGTGGATGTCGTCGCCGGTGTTGCCGACGACGGTGACGTCCGCGTCCGGCTCTGCCTGCTTGAGGCCGCGGAGGAACCGGGCGCCGCCGATCCCGCCGGCCAGTACAACGATGCGCATGGCGCCCAGTCTTGCAGGCCGGGCTCAGCCGTGGGCGGGCTCGGGCGTCCGGCGGGCGGCGCAGCACGCGACTGCTGTCCGGAGGGAGCGGTCCTCGTGCATCGGCATCTCGGTCAGGGCGGGGAAGTAGACGTGGAGGCTGACGGCTGGCGTCAGCGCGTCGTTGACGACTTCGTGGACGTACCCCGGCGCGAAGACGCGCTGCGCGCCCGGCGTGAGGGTGCGCGGGGTGTGGTTCGCGCGCTCCGTCAACTCCCCTTCCAGCACGGTGAGTACACCGGAGGAGGGGCCGTGGCCGTGCGCGCCGCTGCGCTGTCCCGGCAGCCAGCTCAGCAGCCACACCTCGTAGCCGGGGCCGGTACGCAGCCGGTGGTACCAGCGGGTGACGGGGTCGTAGTCGACCAGCGGCGCCCAGGCGTCCCGGTCGGCGGCGAGCGCGCGGGCGAGGCCGGCGAAGTCGGCGACGGTGGCGGGGTGGGCGGGCGCGGGCGGGAGCAGGTGGGGGAAGGCGAGCGGGTCGCCGCCGATCTGGATGTCGCTGAGCATGGGCTCGGGAGTCCTTGGCGTGTGTGGAGCGCGCGGAGTGCGGGGGTGGAGCGGCAGGAGAGGGGTGGCCTGCGGGGCAGGCAGCAGGGAGCGGAGCTGGAGCCTCAGCGGCTACAACAGCTCGGACACTCCTCGCTCGACCGGTACGGCCACGGGCCCGACATACGCATCAGCAGAGCGGATCCGGGTGGTGGTTGTCAACTGGATGTCCGGGTTGCCCGCAAGGATTCACACCTTCCGGTTGCCGGGCGTGGCGAAAGGTTTATTCACCCCGTTGTACGGAGAGACGGCGACCAACCGCAGGGCGACCATCGGGGTCGGGGTGCCGTTGTGCATCCGTGACGCGACTGTGATCTTCTTCGCTTTGCCGGGCGGGCCGCAACGACGCCGTAGCCCCGATCGTCTCCCTCGGTAGGGCGGCCTGCCGGGGTAGCGGTCTATCGGACTGTCATGGTCTTGGCCGATATGAACACTATTCACGAGGGCTTGGTGCCGCAGGGTGAATAAGAGGTCCAATAGCAGATCCCGGCTTGACTGTGCCAGAGCGGCGTACCTGTAATTTCACACGTGTCCGTTCAGGCGATTCAGTAACGGCAACATCACGGGGAAGCAAAGACGAGGGGCGCAGATGACCGAGCTGTTCCAGCAGGTGCTGGTCGAGGAGGCGGACGAGGAGCTCGGGTGGCAGGAGCGCGCCTTGTGCGCCCAGACCGATCCCGAGTCCTTCTTCCCGGAGAAGGGCGGATCCACGCGCGAGGCCAAGAAGGTCTGCCTCGCCTGCGAAGTCCGGTCCGAGTGCCTGGAGTACGCCCTCGCCAACGACGAGCGCTTCGGCATCTGGGGCGGCCTGTCCGAGCGCGAGCGGCGCCGCCTGAAGAAAGCCGCGCTGTAGCCGCTGCCCGACCCGGCGCCGCAGTCGGCGCCGTAGCCGGTACCCGGTGCCCGGCACGGCGCGATCCGCAGCGGTGAGGCCGGCGCGGAAGTATTCGCGCGGGCGTGCGCCCGGCGCCCGTACGGCGTACGTGACCTCGGCGGAACCCCGCGGCGGCCAGGGGATCGTCCCGCAAGTCGCCGTGTGACGGAGGGACCCTCTAGTGTGGGGCACCGTCCACGACAGCCGCCACATTCCCGGGAGGTGACCCCGGACTCCGCAAGGGGTCCGCACCTCGATGTCCGAGCACAGCAACGCTGACTACGCGGCCGGCTACCCGGCCGCCGCAGCCGACGCGGCAGGCCGGCCCGGGACGGCCACGGCCCCCGGCGGCGCTCCCGCCCATCCGCGGCACGTCGTCACCGCCGTGCTCGTCTCGCACGACGGCGAGCGGTGGCTGCCCGACGCGCTCGCCGCACTCACGGCGCAGGAGCGCCCCGTGCAGAACGTCATCGCCGCCGACACCGGCAGCGCCGACGGCTCCGCCCGCATCCTCACCGAAGCCCTCGGCGCCGAGCGGGTGCTCCACCTCGCCCGCCGCACCGGCTTCGGCACCGCCGCCGCCGAGGCGGCGCGCACCGCGGGCGTGCTCACCCCCGAGCAACTGCCGTACCTGCGCCGCCCCAGCGGCTGGGACCCCGTCAGCCGCAGCTGGCGCGACGACGCGTACGACATGCCGGAGTTCCCGCACGGCGAGCCCGTCCAGTGGCTGTGGCTGCTGCACGACGACTGCGCCGCCGAGCCCGACGCGCTCGCCGCCCTGCTCCGCGTCGCCGACGACATGCCCTCCGCCGCGATCATCGGCCCCAAGCTGCGCAGCTGGTACGACCGCAGGCAGCTGCTGGAGGCGGGCGTCTCCATCGCCCACAGCGGCCGCCGCTGGACCGGCATCGACCGCCGCGAGCAGGACCAGGGCCAGCACGACGGCATCCGCGACGTGCTGTCCGTCTCCACCGCCGGCATGCTCATCCGCCGCGACGTCTTCGACCAACTCGGCGGCTTCGACGCCCGGCTGCCCCTCATGCGCGACGACGTCGACCTGTGCTGGCGCGCCCACCGGGCCGGCCACCGCGTCGTCGTCCAGCCCGACGCCGTCATGCGGCACGCCGAGGCCGCCGCCCGCGAGCGGCGCTCCATCGACTGCATCGGCCGCTCCGAGCGCACGTCCGCGAGCCCGCACCGTGTCGACAAGGCCGGTGCCGCGTACACCCTCCTCGTCAACTCCACCACGGCCGCCCTGCCGTACATCGCCTTCCGGCTCGTCCTCGGCACCCTGCTGCGCACGCTGGCGTACCTCGTCGGCAAGGTCCCGCGCCAGGCCCTCGACGAGGTCGCCGGCCTCGGCGCCGTGCTGCTGCGCCCGCACCGCATCGCGGCCGCCCGCCGCCGGCGCGGCAAACCCGCCGTGCCGCCCGGCGACCTCAAACCCCTCTTCCCGGGCCGCGGTGCGACCGTACGCGCCACCTTCGAGCAGGTGCTCAGCAACTTCAGCGGCCGCTCCGAGCCCGAGCTGTCCGGCGGCGGCCGGCACGGCAGCGCCGTCGAGAGCGGCCCCGGCGACGAGGACGCGGACTTTCTCGAAGTCGAGCAGTTCGCCCGGCTGAAGAGGGTGGCGCGCAAGCCGGGACCGGTGCTCTTCGCCGTCCTGCTGCTCGTCGCCCTCATCGCCTGCCGCGAGCTGATCGGCGGCGGCGCCCTCATCGGCGGCGCGCTCCTGCCCGCCCCCGCCGACGCCGGGGACCTCTGGGCGTCGTACGCCGACTCCTGGCACGCCGTCGGCACCGGCGGCACCCAGGACGCGGCGCCCTACCTGGCGTTCCTCGCCGGTCTGGGCACCGTCCTGTTCGGCAGCACCAACGCCGCGCTGACCCTGCTGCTCGTCTGCTCGGTGCCGCTGGCCGGCTTCACCGCGTACTTCGCCTCCCGGCCGCTGGTCAGCTCCCGGCTGCTGCGCGCCTGGGGCAGCGTCGCGTACGCCTTCCTGCCGGCCGCCACCGGCGCGCTCGCCTCCGGCCGCATCGGCACCGCGGTCCTCGCCGTGCTGCTGCCGCTCATCGCCCGTGCCGCCGTCGCCGCGAGCGGGCTGCGCGGCCGGGCGAGCTGGCGCGGCGCCTGGGCGTACGCGCTGCTGCTGACCGTCACCACCGCCTTCACGCCCGTCGTCTGGCCGCTCGCCGCCTGCCTGGCCGCCGCACTGGTCGCCTGGAACGTCGTGCGCGGGCAGAGCCCCGTCGGGCTCGTCCTGCGCCAACTGGCCGTCCTGGTGACGCCCGTGGTGCTGCTGGCCCCCTGGTCGCTGGAGCTGCTGACGGCGCCGTCCCGCTTCTTCACCGAGGCCGGCCTGGAGACCGCTGCCACCGACGTGAGTCCGCTCGGCCTGCTGCTCGCCTCGCCCGGCGGCCCCAACGCCGGCGGCGGCGTGCTGCTCGCCGGCGTCGTGCTCGCCGCGCTGGCCGCGCTGCTGCGCTCCGACCGGCGGCTGCCGGTCAGCGCCGCGTGGGCCGTCGCCGCCGTCGCCGGGCTGCTCGCCGCGGCCGGCGCGGGCGACGGCTGGACCGGGCCGCAGACGCTCGTCTACGGGCTGGCGCTGCTGGCCGCCGCCGCCATCGGTGCCGACGGCGCCCGCCACCGCGTCGCCGAGCAGTCCTTCGGCTGGCGGCAGCCGGCCGCGGTGCTCGTCGCCGTCGCCTGCGCCGTGGGGCCGCTGGTGCTGGCCGCCGGATGGATGTGGCGCGGCGCCGACGGGCCGCTGGAGCGCGGCGGCGCCGACCAGGTGCCCGCCTTCGTCGCCGAGGAGAGCCGCACGCCGGACCAGCCGCGCACGCTGGTCGTCGGCGGGACCGCCGGGGACGTCGAATACATGCTCGTACGCGGCGCGGGCGCCCGCCTCGGCGACGCCGAGCTGGCTGCGGCCGACGGCGGCAACTCCCGGCTCTCCGGCACCGTTTCCGGGCTCGTGGCCGGCTCCGGCGCCGACCAGTCGGCGGAGCTGGGCGCGTACGCCGTGCGCTACGTCCTGGTACGCAACGACGCCCCCCGCACCTTCGGCCGCGTCCTCGACGCCACCCCGGGCCTGACCCGGCTCAGCCAGCAGGACGGGGGCGCGCTCTGGCGCGTCGACGTCCGGGTCTCGCGCGCCACCGTGGTCGCCGGCGAGGGCCAGGAGGCCACGGAGCCGGTGCCGGTCGCGGCCGGGCCCGTCGAGGTGCACACGGACCTCAAGGACGGCCCCGAGGGCCGCGTGCTGCGCCTCGCGGACGCGGCGAGCGCCGGGTGGCAGGCGACCCTGGACGGCGAGCCGCTGGAGGCCACCACCGTCGACGGCTGGGCGCAGGGCTTCGAGCTGCCCGCCGGCGGCGGGCGGCTGGACGTCACGTACGACACCGCCGTGACGCACACGGCGTGGACCTGGGCGCGCGGCGCGGCGCTGCTCGTCGTGCTGGTGCTGGCGCTGCCCGGGCGGCGGCGCGACGTGGACGACGACCTGCCGGACGCGGGCGCCCCGGCGGTGCCCGCGCAGGCGCTGGAGGGCGACGGCCGCCGGGCACGGCGGCTGCGGGCCGCGGCTGCCGCGGCGGAGGCCGAGGGCGGCGCGGCGCCGGCGGGCGCGGACGCGCCCGGTGCCGTGCCCGAGGCGCCCCCGATGCCGCCGGCTCCGCCCGGCTCCCCCGAGGAGCAGCCGGCCTGGGCCGCGGCGGCCGTGCCGGGCGCCGGGCAGGCGGATCAGGGCTACGGGGACACGGCGGTCGCCGACCCGTACGCGGCCCCGCCGCAGGGCTACGAGTGGGACGGCTCCGGCTACGGCGGGCAGTACGGCGGGACGTCGTACGAGGCGCCCTACGAGCCGCAATACGACGCCGGTGCGTACCAGGGCGAGCAGCAGCCCGGCGCCTCCGCGGTGCCCGGGCAGGGCGGCCAGGGCTACGGCGACGGCGAGCAGGACTCGTACGACGCGGGCCAGTACCCCGGCCCGTACTACGACCAACGGACCTACGGCGCGGGCGCCGAGCGGGACGGGAGCGACAACGCGTGAAGACCGGCCCCCTCTCCCTGATCGCCGCCGCGGCCGCGCTCGCCGTGACCGCCGGCGTCGCCACCCTCACCGTCCCCGACGACGAGGACGACGCCGGCAAGGCCGCGCCCGCCGCGGAGCGCATCGCCGTCGAGCGCTCCACCCTGCTGTGCCCGCAGCCGGGCGACACGGAGGTCGGCGAGACGACGTACACCTCCTTCGTGCCCCCGGGCGAGGGCGACGAGGGCAGTGCCGAACTGCTTCCCGCCACAACGGAGTCCGAAGCCGCCGAGGAACAAGAGAAGAAGGACGACGAGGACGGCGACAAGGACGGCGGCGGGAAGAACGACGAGAAGAATGACGAGAAGAAGGACGAGAAGAAGAAGGACGACGCCCCCGACCCCGTCGCCCCCCTGAAGCGCGCCGGCACCCCCGCCGAGGCCGTCACCGACGACGCGGAGGCCCCCGCGCTCGTCGGCACCGCGGAAGGCGACTTCGCCCCCGGCTGGAGCGTGCAGCAGACGACCCTCGTCTCCGCGGGCGACGGCCGCGGCCTGTCCGGCGCGCGCTGCACGGCGCCGGACAGCGAGTTCTGGTTCGCGGGCGCCAGCACGATCGACGAGCGCCGCGACTACGTCCAGCTCACCAACCCCGACGACGAGGCCGCCGTCGTCGACCTGGAACTGTTCGACAAGGACGGCCCGGTCGAGGGCGACGCCGGCAACGGCATCCAGGTCCCGGCGCACTCCAGCGTCTCGGTGCTGCTCTCCACGATCGCCGAGCAGCCGTCGATCAACGTCGCGGTGCACGTCGCCGCCCGCTCCGGCCGCGTCGGCGCCGCCGTGCACGTCGCCGACGAGCAACTCGGCGGCGACTGGCTCCAGCCCGTCTCCGAACCCGCGCCCGGCGCGGTCCTGCCCGGCATCCCGGGCGACGCCACCTCCGTGCGCCTGGTCGTCTACGTCCCGGGCGAGGACGACGCCGACCTCGCCGTGAAGCTCGCCGGCCCCAACGGCTCGATCACCCCCGCCGGGTACGAGTCGGTGCACGCGAAGAGCGGCATGACGACGGCGATCGACATGCAGAAACTCACGCAGGGCGAGGTGGGTTCGCTGGTCCTGGAGCCGGAGGACGGCAGTACGGCACCGGTCGTCGCCGCCCTGCGCGTGACCCGCGGCAAGAACACCGAGCAGGAGATGGCGTTCATCCCCTCCTCCGCGCCGGTCGAGGAGCGCACCACCGCGTCCGGGAACTGGGCGAAGGCCGCGAGCCTGTCCCTGGCCGCTCCCGGCAAGGCCGTCGAGGTCAAGGTGGCCGCGTCGCCGGGCAGCGAGGGCGGCGAGCCCGCGGAGGAGACGTACACGGTCAAGCCGGGCACCACCCTCACCGTCGAGCCGCCGAAGGCGTCCGGCAGGGAGGGCACGTTCGCGCTGACCGTCGAACGGGTCTCGGGCGGCGAGCTGTACGCGTCGCGCATGCTGGAGACAAAAGAGGACGGCATCCCGATGTTCACGATCCAGACCCTCCCCGACGACAAGGGGATGGTCGAAGTCCCGGACGCCGGGCAGGACCTGGGCGTCCTCATGGACTGACGTGCGCTGCCGCCGTCAGTCCTGCCCGTAGTGCGGGTCCACCGACTCCGGGGCGACGCCGAGGAGTTCGGCGACCTGCTCGACGATCACCTCGTGGACCAGCAGCGCGCGCTCGTCGCGGTTCTTCGTACGGATCTCGACGGGGCGGCGGTAGACGACGATGCGGTCCGGCGCCCCGCCGCCCGTGACGAGCCTGCCGAGCGGCACACCCCCGTCGTCCTCCCAGCCGGCCGGGCCGCCGGCGCCGCCCGGGACGTCGAGGACGGCGAACTCGACACCGGCGAGCTGCGGCCAGCGGCGTTCCAGGCGGGTGGCCGACTCGTGCACCAGGTCGACGAAGGCGTCGGAGCGGCTGACCGCCAGCGGCACCTGCGGCGGCGCCACGGGGCCCCGCATGCCGCGGCCGTGACGGTCGCGGGTGCGGCCGCGCGGGCGCGGCGGGGGCCCTGGGGGCGGCGCCGGTCTTTCCGTGTGCTCCATCACCGATGAGAGTAGCCCGCGCCGGGCCCGCCGCAGACCATCCCGGGGCAACCCCGGGAATGTCGCGAAGTGAACGCTCGGCACAGGAATCGGCACGCAGATGAACGTGCCGAAGTCCGCCGAAAGCGGTTGGATTGACACGATTTGCAGCCAGGGCTGATCACTTGCAACGTCGTACCCCCCGCCGATGTGACGGACGTCGCAGGTCAACTCGGCCACACGCGACCGGCTTCGCGCCGGACGGCGGGCGACACGGGTGGGTGAGGCGAAGGTGAGTCGTCGCGGCCCGCTCAGGAGTGCGGTACCGTCCAACCTCGTGAGCCCTGTACGTCGCTGTTCGCGCACCGCATGCGGCCGTGCCGCCGTCGCGACGCTCACCTACGTCTACGCCGATTCCACCGCCGTCCTGGGCCCCCTGGCGACCTACGCAGAGCCGCACTGCTACGACCTGTGCACGGAGCACTCCGAGCGGCTCACCGCCCCGCGCGGCTGGGAGGTCGTCCGGCTCGCGGTCCCCTCGGGCCCCGTACGGCCCAGCAGTGACGACCTGGAGGCCCTGGCCAACGCCGTACGCGAAGCGGCCCGCCCGCCCCGCGCGACGGCGGACGGCGACGGCGTGGCCGCCCCGCGCGCCGCGGCCCCCGGCGGCCGGGACGCGGACCCCATGGAGGTCGCCCGCCGCGCCCACCTGCGGGTGCTCCGCTCCCCGGAGGGCTGAAGCCGCCACGGCCGCCGGCGTCCCGCCGCAGTCCTCCCGCGCCGCCCCGTAGCGCCTCCCGATGGCCCGGCCCCGGACGGCGTGTGTCCGCCCCATCGCGTACTGTGCAAGCCTCAGCAGCGTGCGAAGGGCGGTAAACCGTGACCGATCTCTCGACGATCGTGAAGGCGTACGACGTACGCGGCGTCTTCCCCGAGCAGCTCGACGAGCCGCTCGTCGAGCTCTTCGGCGCCGCCTTCACCGAAACCACCGGCGCGGACAAGATCGTCGTCGGCCATGACATGCGCCCCTCGTCGCCCGCGCTGGCCGCCGCCTTCGCGCGCGGCGCCGTCGCCCGCGGCGCGGACGCCGTCCTCATCGGCCTGTGCTCCACCGACCAGCTCTACTTCGCCAGCGGCCATCTCGGCCTGCCCGGCGCCATGTTCACCGCCAGCCACAACCCCGCGCGGTACAACGGCATCAAGATGTGCCGCGCCGGCGCCGCCCCCGTCGGCCAGGACACCGGCCTCGCCGAGATCCGCGCCGAGGTCGAGCGGTGGCAGGCCGAGGGCCCGCCCGAGCCCGTCGCGGAGCCCGGCACCGTCACGGAGACCGACCTCCTCGCCGACTACGCGGCCCACCTGCGCTCCCTGGTCGACCTCAGCGCCGTGCGGCCCATGAAGGTCGTCGTCGACGCCGGCAACGGCATGGCGGGGCACACCGTGCCCAGCGTCTTCGAACCGCTGCCGGTCGAGGTCGTCCCCATGTACTTCGAGCTGGACGGCACCTTCCCCAACCACGAGGCCAACCCGCTCGATCCGAAGAACATCACCGACCTCCAGGCCGAGGTCCGCAGGACCGGTGCCGACGCCGGCCTCGCCTTCGACGGCGACGCCGACCGCTGCTTCGTCGTCGACGAGAAGGGCGACCCGGTCCCGCCGTCCGCGATCACGGCCCTCGTCGCCGCCCGCGAGCTGGAGCGCAACGGCGGCGGCACGATCATCCACAACCTGATCACGTCCTGGTCCGTGCCCGAAGTCGTCAAGGAGCACGGCGGCACACCCGTACGCACCCGCGTCGGCCACTCCTTCATCAAGGAGGAGATGGCCAGGACCGGCGCCATCTTCGGCGGCGAGCACTCCGCGCACTACTACTTCCGCGACTTCTGGAACGCCGACACCGGCATGCTCGCCGCCCTCCACGTCCTCGCCGCGCTCGGCGGCCAGGAGGGCCCGCTGTCGCAGCTCGTCGCCGCCTACGACAGGTACGCGGCCTCCGGCGAGATCAACAGCACCGTCGAGGACCAGGCCGGCCGGCTCGCGGCGGTCAAGGCCGCGTACACCGGTCGCGAGGGCGTCGAGATCGACGAGCTGGACGGGCTGACGATCACCGGCGACGGCTGGTGGTTCAACCTGCGGCCGTCCAACACCGAGCCGCTGCTCCGGCTGAACGTGGAGGCGGGCGACGCGGAGACCATGGCGCGGGTACGGGACGAGGCACTCGCGCTGGTACGGGGCTGAGCCGCCCGGCACCGCAGGAGAGGCCCGCCCACGCGCGGGCGGGCCCGTACGCCCGGCGGTAGGCTGGCGGATGCCGCTCGTACGCACAGCCGAGCCCAGCACCCGCAGCCAGCCGAAGGGGACGTACATGCCGGTCGAAGCCAGCCTCCTGGAGATCCTCGCCTGCCCGGCGTGCCACGCCCCGCTGCGCGAGAGCAAGGACGGCGCGGCCGGCGACGGCGCCACCGACGCCCCCGGCGAGCCCGAGCTGGAGTGCACCTCCGACACCTGCGGCCTCGTCTACCCCGTACGCGACGAGATCCCCGTCCTGCTCGTGGACGAAGCCCGCCGCCCCGCCTAGGCCCCCGCCGCCATGCTCGACGAGTCGCTGCTCGACGACCCCGCGGAACTCGCCCGCGCCGACGCCCGCGGCCTGCTGCGCACCGCCGCCCAGGCCGGCGCCCAGATGCGCATCGCCGCCCGCCAGGCCGCCGAGTCCGACCTCGCCCGGGTCCGGCCCGACGGCCGCCCCCGCGCGCTCCTCGTCGCCGGCCCCGGCCCCGTCGCGTACACCACGGCCGACCTGCTGCGTGCGCTGACCGCCGGCGCCTGCCCCGTCACCGCGCTGCGCCCCACCGGCGCCCGCCCCGAGCCCAGCGCCCTGAACTGGACACTGCCCGGCTGGGCCGGCCCGTACGACCTGCTGCTCATCGCCACCGACTACGGCCGCGAGCCCGGCCTCACCGCGCTCGTCGAGCAGGCGTACCGGCGCGGCTGCACCGTCGTCGCCGTCGCCCCGCGCACCTCCGCGGTCACCGAGATCGTCACCTCCCGCGGCCTGGCGATGCCGCTGCTGCGCGCCCCCGGCGAGCAGATCGAGACCGGCGGCCTGTGGCCGCTGCTCACCCCGCTCCTCGCGCTCGCCGACCGCGTCGAGCTGATCGCCGCCCCCGACGACGTCCTGTCCCGCGTCGCCGACCGCCTCGACATCGTCGCCGAGCGCTGCGGACCGGCCATCGAGACGTACGCGAACCCCGCCAAGACGCTCGCCGCCGAGCTGGCCGAGTCACTGCCGCTGCTGTGGAGCGAGGGCCCCCTCGCGGGCGTCGCCGCGCGCTACTTCGCCCGCCAGCTGGCCGCCGTCGCCGGCCGCCCCGCGCTGCCCGCGGCGCTGCCCGACGCGCTCGCCGCGCACGGCATGCTGCTGTCCGAGGCCTTCACCTCCGGCGCGGACCCCGACGACATCTTCCGCGACCGCGTCGAGGAGCCCGCCGCGCTGCGCGCCCGCATCGTCCTCCTGCACGACGAGTCCGCAGACTCCGCCCGCACCCCCCGGGAGGCCGCCCCCGCGGCCCGCGAGCTGGCCTCCGCCCAGGGCACCCCCGTCAGCGAGCTGGAACCGTCCGACGGCGCGCCCCTGGAGGCCGCCGGAGAGCTGATCGCCACCGCCGACTTCACCGCCGTTTACCTCGCCCTGGCTGCAGGTTCTTCCTGATCCGTACGAAGATGGCCGTATGGACCGCCTGAACAACACCGTCCGCCCGTACGCCTGGGGCTCCGTCACCGCGATCCCCGAGCTGCTCGGCACCGACCCGACCGACGAGCCGCAGGCAGAGCTGTGGATGGGCGCCCACCCGGGCGCGCCCTCCCGCCTCGACCGCGGCGCCGGCCCCGTCCCCCTGGACCAGGTGATCGACGGCGACCCCGAGGGGGAGCTGGGCCCGGCGGCCGTGGCGCGCTTCGGGCCCCGGCTGCCGTACCTGCTCAAGGTGCTGGCCGCCGCCGCCCCGCTGTCCCTCCAGGTCCACCCCGACCTCGCCCAGGCCCGCGCCGGCCACCGCGACGAGGAGGAGCGCGGCGTCCCCGCCGACGCCCCCCACCGCAACTACAAGGACGCCAACCACAAGCCCGAGCTGATCTGCGCCCTCACCCTCTTCGAGGGCCTGTGCGGCTTCCGCCCGGCCGCCGGCGCCGCAGACCTCCTCGACGGCCTCGGCGTCGACGGCCTCAAGCCGTACGCCGACGCGCTGCGCGCGCAGCCCGAGGAGGACGCGCTGCGCGAGGTGTTCGCCGGCGTGCTGCGCGCCGACCGCGACGAGCTGGCACCCACCGTCGAGGCCGCGGGCCGGGCGGCCGAGAAGCTGGGCACCACCGCCATCCCGTACGCCACCGACTACGCCGCCTACGGCGCCCTCGCCCGCTCCTGGCCCGGCGACCCCGGCGTCATCGCCGCCTTTCTGCTCAACGTCGTCAGACTGCAGCCCGGCGAGGCGCTCTTCCTCGGCGCCGGCGTCCCGCACGCCTACCTCGACGGCGTCGGCGTCGAGATCATGGCCAACTCCGACAACGTGCTGCGCTGCGGCCTCACCCCCAAGCACGTGGACGTGCCGGAGCTGCTGAAGATCGTCTCGTTCACCCCGGGCGCCCCCGAGGTGCTGCGGGCCGGCCCCGACGGCCGCTACGCCGTACCCGTCGACGACTTCCGCCTCCACCGCCACGACCTCGACGAAGGCCCGGTCACCGTCACCGCCGCGGCCGACGGCGGCGCCCCGCAGATCCTGCTGTGCACCGACGGCAGCGCCGAACTGACCAACGCCGCCGGCGAGCACCTGGCCCTGCACCGGGGCGAGTCGGCCTTCGTCCCGGCCGCGGACGGCACGCTGCACGCCACCGGCTCCGGCACGCTCTTCCGCGCCACGACCGCCGGCTGACCGCCGCCGCCCGGATCGCCGCGCTCGCCGCGGGTTGTCCACAGCCGCGGCCGGCAGGGCTTGCGCCCACCGGCCGCGGTGCTGACAGAATGTGCCGCCGTGACAGGGCGCGGCCTCCCGCCGCGCCCCGCGGAAAGCAGACGGAAGGAGCCGGCGGCACATGGCTGCAGGCGGCGGTACGAAGGCGATCCTCGCGGCGCTCGGCGCCAACTTGTCGATCGCAGTCGCGAAGTTCGTGGCATGGGCCTTCAGCGGCTCGTCCTCCATGCTCGCCGAGGCCGTGCACTCCCTGGCCGACTCCGGCAACCAGGCGCTGCTCCTCCTCGGAGGCAAGCGCGCCAAGCGCGCCGCCACGAAGGAACACCCCTTCGGCTACGGCCGCGAGAGGTACGTGTACGCGTTCCTCGTCTCCATCGTCCTCTTCACGGTCGGCGGCCTCTTCGCGGTCTACGAGGGCTATCACAAGATCGAAGACCCGCACGAGATCGACCACTGGTACTGGCCGGTGGGCGTCCTCGTCTTCGCGATCATCGCGGAGATCTTCTCCTTCCGCACCGCCATCAAGGAGTCCAACGAGGTGCGGGGCGACCAGGGCTGGTGGCAGTTCATCCGCCGGTCCAAGGCCCCCGAGCTGCCCGTGGTGCTGCTGGAGGACCTCGGCGCGCTCGTCGGCCTGGTCCTGGCACTCCTCGGCGTCGGCGTCGCCCTCGCCACCGGCGACGGCGTCTGGGACGGCGTCGGCACGGTGTGCATCGGCGTCCTGCTGCTGATCATCGCCGTGATACTCGCCATCGAGACCAAGAGCCTCCTCCTCGGCGAGGGCGCCAGCGAGGCGGACGTCGCGGCCATCACCACCGCGCTCGTCGACGGCGACGCCGTCACCGAGGTCATCCACCTCAAGACCCTCTACCTCGGCCCGGACGAGCTGCTGGTCGCCGCCAAGATCGCGGTGCAGCACGACGACACGGCGGGCGAGGTGGCCCGCGCCATCGACGCCGCGGAGTCCCGGGTGCGCGACGCGGTGCCGGTGGCCAGGATGATCTACCTGGAGCCGGACATCGCCCGCGCGAGCGCGGACGCGTAGCGAGCGCCGGGGCGCCGTGCCAGGCCGCAGGAGCGGACCGCGGCCCCGCCCTCCCGGCCCCGCGGTCTCATACGGGTGTCCACTCCGCGGGATGGCCCGTTCCCGTTGTCCACATGCCCACGCGGCGCGGGCAGCCTGCGGTAGATTCGTGGGGCAGAGCCAGACGTCGCTGCTGATGGCGATCGGGTGGCCCGCGAGCGGGCCGGCCGAGGGGGAGAGAGGGCCTCCGGCGGACTGAGCCGCAGAGGGACCGGTGTGTCCGTACGCGTGCGTGCATACGTGCGCCGCGCGCATGTCCCGTCTGCGCTCAGGGAATCCGACCACCCTCAAGGAGTTACGACGTGACTTCCACGACCACCGCCACGAGCCCGGACTTCAAGGTCGCCGACCTGTCCCTGGCCGCCTTCGGCCGCAAGGAGATCCAGCTCGCCGAGCACGAGATGCCCGGCCTCATGGCCATCCGCAACGAATACGCCGAGTCCCGGCCGCTCGCCGGCGCCCGCATCATGGGCTCGCTCCACATGACCGTGCAGACCGCGGTCCTCATCGAGACGCTGGCCGACCTCGGCGCCGACGTCCGCTGGGCCTCGTGCAACATCTTCTCCACCCAGGACCACGCCGCCGCGGCCGTCGCCGTCGGCCGCGACGGCACTCCGGACGACCCCCGCGGCGTCCCCGTCTTCGCCTGGAAGGGCGAGACGCTGGAGGAGTACTGGTGGTGCACGGAGCAGGCCCTCACCTGGCCCGGCGCCGCCACCGGCGGCCCGAACATGATCCTCGACGACGGCGGCGACGCCACCCTCCTCGTCCACAAGGGCGTCGAGTTCGAGAAGGACGGCAAGGTCCCCTCGCCCGACACCGCGGAGAGCGACGAAGAGCGCGTCATCCTCCAGCTCCTCACCCGCACCGTCGCCGAGTCGCCGCAGAAGTGGACCCAGCTCGCCTCCGAGATCCGCGGCGTCACCGAGGAGACCACCACAGGCGTCCACCGGCTCTACGAGATGCACCAGGCCGGCACGCTGCTCTTCCCGGCCATCAACGTCAACGACTCGGTGACCAAGTCGAAGTTCGACAACAAGTACGGCTGCCGCCACTCCCTCGTCGACGGCATCAACCGCGCCACCGACGTCCTCATCGGCGGCAAGACCGCGGTCATCTGCGGCTACGGCGACGTCGGCAAGGGCTGCGCCGAGTCCCTCCGCGCCCAGGGCGCCCGGGTCATCATCACCGAGATCGACCCGATCTGCGCGCTCCAGGCGGCCATGGACGGCTACCAGGTGGCGCGGCTGGAGGACGTCGTCGAGACCGCCGACATCTTCGTCACCGCCACCGGCAACAAGGACATCATCCTCGCCGAGCACATGGGGCGGATGAAGCACCAGGCGATCGTCGGCAACATCGGCCACTTCGACAACGAGATCGATATGGCCGGCCTCGCCAAGCTGCCCGGCGTGGTCAAGGACGAGGTCAAGCCCCAGGTGCACACCTGGACCTTCCCCGACGGCAAGGTCCTCATCGTGCTGTCCGAGGGCCGCCTGCTGAACCTCGGCAACGCGACCGGCCACCCGTCGTTCGTCATGTCCAACTCCTTCGCGAACCAGACGATCGCCCAGATCGAGCTGTTCACGAAGACCGCGGACTACCCGACCGGCGTCTACGTGCTGCCCAAGCACCTCGACGAGAAGGTCGCCCGCCTCCACCTCGACGCCCTCGGCGTCCGGCTCACCGAACTCCGGCCGGAGCAGGCGTCGTACATCGGCGTGCAGGTCGAGGGCCCGTACAAGCCGGACCACTACCGGTACTGACCCGCGAACCACCACCGCCGCCCGCCCGGGACCCCCGGGCGGGCGGCGGCACGTCCGGGGCCGGCTCGCCCGCGTAGGGTGCGGACATGCCGCGCGGACGCTATTCCCTCCACGACCCGTACGACGGCAGCACGCTGGGCGACGAGCACTTCCATTGCGCCCCCGGCGCCTCCGGCTGGCGCTACACGGCCCGGACCACCGCCCCGGACGGCACGGCCACCGGCTCCGTCGACCTCACCATCGACCACCTCGGCCGCCCCGTCCGCCTCGAACTCCACGCCGCCGGCTGGCAGGTCCGCGGCGCCGCCCTGGACGGCATCACCTGGGTCCGCTCGGACCCCACGGGAGCCGAGGCCCGCGAGGGCAACGCCCGCGCCCACGGATTCACGGGCACATCCCCGGCCTTCCTCATCGCCACCAGTCGCCTCCTCCCCGCACCCCCCACACCCGCCCCCCACCGCCTCCGCCTCGTCGCCCTCACCCATCCGGTCCTGGCGCCGCGCACGCTGGACCAGGCGTGGACGCGCACCGGGGAGGAAACCCACGAGGCCGACACGGGATCGCTGCGGGTGGTGAACTACCAGGTCAGCGACCTGGAGACGGGTGAACAGCACGAGGTCCACATCGCCGGCGACGTGGTCCTGGCAGCCCCCGGTGTCGAACTCGAGGAACTCGACACACCGCCCAACTCCCTGGACGGCTGAGGGCGATTCGCATTGCTCGCAGGTGACCTGGTACTGTTCACGTCGCTCGGGCAGGAGGGCACGATGACTCCGAAGCAGAGCACCTCTGAACTACCCGATCCGGAGCGGGAATTCGCACCGAAAAAGGTCTGGTAAGGTTCGGA